>NZ_CP084561.1 GCF_021789315.1 Arthrobacter sp. FW305-BF8 | reverse complement strand
CAAATTTGGTTCCTCAAAGCTTGCTGCCTGCATTACATGCAGCCGCAAGCCCGAAACCAGGGTGCTGGCCCGGCTTAATCCACAGGGTTATGCACAGTCCGTGGATAATCGGCTACTGAGACACTCTAGGGGATGAAAAGCCTAGAAGATAGCTGGGAAGTGCCTTGTGGATAATTACACGGTTGTGGTTCGAAAACGGCGATCGCGAGCCGCTTCATCCACAGGTTCGGCACCCCGTTAGCCACAGCTGGGGAAACACGCCCGATGGCCTGCCGGTTTGACTCCCGGCGGCGTTTTGCCCTAACGTTGTGGAGTCCTTTGTGCCTGCTTTCTGACCCCATTTTGGACTTCCGGACGCTTCACGTGTTCCGGGAAAATCCAGGGGAAGCAGACACATACAAAACTTAGCGTCGGCCAGTTCTTCCCCTTTACTGATCGGGTGGGCGCACCTTTGATCCACTGGAGTAACTAACGTGAGCAAGCGGACTTTTCAGCCGAATAACCGCCGTCGGGCCAAGAAGCACGGCTTCCGCCTTCGTATGCGCACCCGTGCCGGCCGTGCCATTCTGGCCGCCCGCCGTGGCAAGGGCCGCACCGAACTGTCGGCATAAATACTGACTTGTCGGTCTTCTTCCTTCTGCGAGATTAGCGGTGCTTGCCACCCGGAACCGCCTGAGGACTTCAACCGATTTTTCAACAACTGTACGTTCCGGCGTCCGCAATGGACGCCGGAACGTAGTGTTATATACGGCAACTATTGGAGCCGACGAACCAAGCCGCATCGGCTTCATCGTTTCCAAGGCTGTCGGGAACGCTGTTGCCAGGAACCTCGTTAAGAGGAGACTTAGAGAAGCCGGCGCTGTCTCGCTGCGCGAGTACGGCACCGGATTCGCTATTGTGGTGCGTGCTTTGCCGGCCTCCGCAACAGCCAGCTGGGATGAACTCCTGGCGGACTACAACGCTGCCTTGGCAAACACCATGAGGCGGCTGGCTGGCCGCCACCCGGGGGTAACCGGAACAAGGCCGGCCGGAACGCGACCGGACGGAACAACACAGGAGGGGACACAGCGTGCTTGACCCGAGTGCCGCCGTCGTCCGTTCCCCCAAGTCCGCAGCAGCGGCTGCGGGCAAGTTCATCTGGAACCTGCCCCGCAATATCCTCATTCTTCTGCTCCTGGCCTACCGCAAGGTGATTTCTCCCTTGTACGGCCAGGTTTGCCGCTTCTTTCCCTCCTGCTCGGCCTATGCGCTCGAAGCCATCACCGTGCACGGGGCGGTCAAGGGAAGCTGGCTGGCGGCCAAGCGCCTGGTGCGCTGCCACCCGTGGAATGCCGGCGGCGTGGACCATGTCCCCGCCGGTCATCGCGAATGGCCCGAACACCAGACACCCACAATTGTTGTGCTGAACAACCCGGACAAGTACCTGGCTGCTCAGACTGATGGAGAAGGCCGCGCTGCGGCCTGACGAATAGGGATATCGTATGGACTTCTTTGAAACAATCATGTTTCCGTTCAAATGGCTTGTGTCCATCATCATGGTGGGCTTCCACGAAGGCCTCAGCGCCATCGGCCTGCCTGAGGCATCCGGATGGACCTGGACGCTGTCCATCATCGGTCTGGTGCTGGTGATCCGTGCCGCCCTCATTCCCGTTTTCGTCAAGCAGATCAAGGCTCAGCGCGGCATGCAGCTCCTGCAGCCGGACCTGAAGAAGCTGCAGGACAAGTACAAAGGCAAGACCGACCAGCTCTCCCGCCAGGCAATGGCGCAGGAGCAGATGGCCATGTACAAGAAGCACGGGACCAACCCGTTCTCGGCCTGCCTGCCCATGCTGATCCAGATGCCGTTCTTCTTCGCTCTGTTCCAGGTGTTGTCCGGCATCAGCTCAGCCAAGACCCAGGGTCAGGGCATCGGAGCCATGAGCCAGGAACAGGTAGTGCAGTTCGACGAGTCGAGCATTTTTGGGGCTCCGTTGTCTGCTGCCCTGCTGCACGGCGGTGTCGGGAACGTCGCCGTCGTCGTACTGAGCATCCTGATGATCATCGCCATGACGGCGTCACAGTTCATCACGCAGAAGCAGATCATGGCCAAGAACATGTCTGAAGAGGCCATGGCCAGCCCGTTCATGCGCCAGCAGAAGATGATGCTGTACATCCTGCCGCTCGTATTCGGTGTGGGCGGCATCAACTTCCCCATCGGTGTCCTCATCTACTGGACCACCACCAACCTGTGGACCATGGGCCAGCAGTTCTTTGTCATCCGCCGCATGCCGACGCCGGGATCCCCCGCCGCCAAGGCCCTCGCCGAGCGCCGTGCCGCCAAGGGCCTTCCGGCCCTTCCCATCCTGGGCGGCAAGAAGGCTGATCCCGAGGCGGAGGCCGCTGCCGCCGCTGCGGTTGCCGAGGCCCGGACGCAGCGCATTCAGCCACAACGCAAGAACAGGAAGAAGAAGTAATGTCTGTTGAGAGCTCTGAGCACGCACTTTCCGCTGAAGCCGGCGAAGACCAGGACTCCGTTGCCGCTACCGTAGATGCGGGCAAGGGCACGACGGCAAGCCGCCTGGAAGAAGAGGGCGATGTAGCCGCCGACTACCTTGAGGAACTGCTCGACATCGCCGACATCGATGGCGACATTGACATCGAGGTCCGCAACGGCCGCACCTACATCTCGATCGTGGCCGAGGAAGAATCTGCCGGGCTGGATAGCCTCGTCGGGCGGGACGGCGAGGTCCTGGAAGCCCTGCAGGAGCTGACGCGGCTGTCCGTTCTTTCTGCGACGGAAAACCGCTCGCGCCTGGTGCTCGACATCAACGGCTACCGGAAGGAACGCGCGGGCCACCTGCAGAAGATCGCTGAAGACGCCGTCGCCTCCGTCAAGGAAAGCGGCGACGCTGTCGCGCTGGAGCCCATGAGCGCCTACGAGCGGAAGATCGTCCACGACGCCGTCGCCGACCTTGGATTCGTCAGCGAGTCCGAGGGCGAGGGTGCAGGCCGGCACATCGTCGTTTCCGCCGACTGAACCGTTGGCTGACTTACTGATGGTTGAAATGACGGCAGCCGAGCGCCAGGCGGCGGAGAAGATTTTCGGTGACCGCCTGGGCCTGGCTGAACGGTATGTCGAACACCTGGCGACGTCCGGGACCGAACGCGGGCTTATCGGCCCGCGGGAAATCCCCAGGCTCTGGGGACGCCACGTCCTGAACTGCGCGGTGATCGAAAGTGAGATTCCCCAGGGCAGCCACGTGGCCGACGTCGGAAGCGGCGCCGGCCTGCCGGGCCTTTGCCTGGCTATCGCCCGCCCCGACCTCGAACTGACCCTCATCGAACCGCTGGAGCGCCGGGTGATCTGGCTGCAGGAAGTGGTTGACGATCTCGGTTTGAGGAACGTCACCGTGATGCGCACGCGCGCCGAGCTCGCCGTAGGCATGGTGACGGCCGACGTCGTGACCGCCCGGGCAGTGTCCGCCCTGAGCAATCTTGCAGGCCTCACCATTCCCCTGCTTGGCGGCGAGGGTGAAGTCGTGGCGATCAAGGGCCGCAGCGCCGCCGATGAGATCGACAAGGCGGCTAAGGCCATCCGCAAGCTTGGTGGCGTGGAGACGTCAGTGGTCACTGTAGGCCAAGACCTGCTCGAGGAGCCCACCACGGTGGTGCGCATCGTAGTAAAGAAGTCCCAAAAGAGGGCCTAGCCCCGCAAGGTGCCGCGGGTCCTTAGGGTGTAGCGGTTAGGCTAGAGAACGGCAGTGAAGGCCGAACGAGAGTGAGTGTGTCCCAGTGACCAGTAGCGAAACCTCCACGCAGCGGATCCCCCCGTTCGTGTCTCTGGGG
Organism: Arthrobacter sp. FW305-BF8; assembly: GCF_021789315.1. Lineage (NCBI taxonomy): Bacteria > Bacillati > Actinomycetota > Actinomycetes > Micrococcales > Micrococcaceae > Arthrobacter > Arthrobacter sp. FW305-BF8. The sequence goes on along the minus strand of NZ_CP084561.1, from coordinate 4,910,308 downwards.
TCGGCGCGTGCCTTTGGCGTATCACCGGTCGCTACGACACTAAATCAGTCCAATCCGGTTGCAAGTACGAGTACTCCCAAGGTTTCACGTGAAACGGCAACCCGAGGCAACGTCCTAGACACCCTGGATGACTCGAGCCCCATCGCCCGGGAACTCGCGCATGAGAACAGGAGGCGGGAACGGCTCCTCGGCCGCAACCTTCCGAAGCCGGAGAAGACACGTATCTTCACGGTCTCAAACCAAAAGGGTGGAGTGGGAAAGACCACAACCACCGTCAACATCGCCGCAGCGCTGGCGGCCGCCGGCTTGAACGTCCTGGTCATCGACATCGACCCGCAGGGCAACGCGTCCACGGCCCTGGGCATTGAGCACCATGCCGACGTCGACAGCATCTATGACGTATTGATCAACGATCTGCCTCTCGAGGACGTCGTGGCACAGTGCCCGGACATCAGCAACCTCATCTGCGCCCCGGCAACCATCCATCTGGCCGGCGCCGAGATCGAGCTCGTCTCCCTGGTGGCACGGGAGCAGCGCCTCCGCCGCGCCATCGATGTCTATGCCAAGGCGCGGCAGAAGAAGGGCGAGCAGCGTCTCGACTACATCTTCATCGACTGCCCGCCCAGCCTGGGCCTGCTGACGGTCAATGCCTTCTGCGCGGCCGGCGAGGTCCTCATCCCCATCCAGTGCGAATACTATGCACTCGAAGGACTGAGCCAGCTGCTGAAGAACATCGAGATGATCCAGAAGCACCTGAATGCAGAACTGGAAGTTTCCACGATTCTGCTCACCATGTACGACGGACGCACCAACCTGGCCGCCCAGGTGGCGGCTGAAGTCAGGCAGCACTTCCCGGAGCAGGTCCTCGGCGCCGTCGTTCCGCGCTCTGTGCGGATCTCCGAAGCGCCGAGTTACCAGCAGACCGTCATGACGTACGATCCATCCTCCAGCGGCGCGTTGTCCTACCTGGAAGCCGCAGCGGAAATCGCTGAGCGTTAGAATTTTCCAAACACAGCAACAGCCGGAGCCCGGCATAGCCGGGCTCTTCCGATGGAGGGAATCATCCATGAGCGATAAGCGACGTGGGCTCGGTCGCGGTCTTGGCGCACTCATCCCAAGTTCCGCGTCCGCAAGCGCTTCGGGTAACGGAGCAGCTCCGTCGCGCCCTGTGGATCTGTTCTTCCCCGAGGCGCGCAAGACAGCTGAGCCTGTACCGGCCGTTGAGCCGGACAAGCCGGAGCTCGACGAAACACCTGCGCGCCGGTCCGGTCGGAAGGCTTCGGCCGAGGCAGATGCTGATGCCGGCGCCAAGGATGGTTCGGATGCGGTGAAGTCTTCCCCTGCCAACTCCAATGCGAAGACCGCCGCTTCCAGGATCGGTGCTTCCGAAGCTGGCGCGGGTTCTGCAAAGGCCGGGGCGGCTATGGCCGACAAGGGTGCAGCGACGTCCGAGGCCGCTCGCTCGGACAAGTCTGCCGCGGATGTGCCCAAGAACGCTGCCGCTTCTGCCCAGGCTGCCGCTGCCGGGGAGAACGTAGACTCCGCTACTGCCTTGGACAACGGCGTTGATCTCGTCGAGGTGCCGGGCGTCCGTTTTGCGGAAATTCCTGTCACGGACATCCACCCAAACCGTAAACAGCCACGTTCTGTCTTCGATGAGGACGACATGGCGGAGCTCGTTCACTCTGTTCGTGAGATAGGCGTTCTCCAGCCAATTGTGGTACGTACTTCAACCGAAAAGGGTGGAGAACCGTACGAACTGGTGATGGGTGAGCGCCGGTGGCGGGCAGTTCAAGCCGCCGGGCATTCCACGATCCCCGCGATCGTCCGCGACACGACGGATGATGACCTGCTCCGTGATGCACTTCTGGAAAACCTGCACCGCAGCCAGCTGAATCCGCTCGAAGAGGCCGCTGCCTACCAGCAGCTGCTGGAGGACTTTGGCACAACGCACGAGCAGCTTGCTGACCGCATTGGCCGTTCACGTCCGCAGGTATCCAATACTCTGCGGCTGCTGAAGCTCCCGCCGCTGGTGCAGCGTCGCGTCGCCGCCAATGTGCTGTCTGCCGGCCACGCCAGGGCCCTGCTTTCGCTTCCCGACGCAGCGTCAATGGAACGCCTTGCGCAGAAGATTGTGGCTGAGGGCATGTCGGTCCGGGCCACCGAAGAAGCGGTCACCCTTCACCGCGAACCCGCGACGCCGGCGAAGAACAACATTCCCCGCCCGGGCGCACGTCACGAACGGCTGGATTATCTGGCCTCCTCGCTCTCGGACAGGCTCGACACCAACGTGAAGATCTCGCTAGGAGCACGTAAAGGCCGTGTGAGTATTGAATTCGCTAGCGTTGAAGACCTCAACCGCATCATGGATGTCCTCGCGCCGGGCGCGGAAAACTAAAGTACCTCTGTCGACAAGGGCCCGTTCAGGTGAACGGGCCCTTTTCTGTATTCGCGCGCTCTGTTTGCTTAGCGGTTTCTAGCGACGGTAATGCGGTAGATGCCGCGGTTGGGCTTTGCGCCATCTGTCTTGGTCGTGCAGTCAAGGTCAATTGAGCTGCAGCAAGATGGCTGCCGGTTAGTGAGCTACGGACCCGATTGTCGCCTTGCTGGACCAATAGAACCATGTAGGTGTAGGAGAAACCTTGCTCAGGAGTTGGGCGTATTGAGGCGACACTCGGCGGAACTCATGTTGGCTTCGGCCGGAATGAGCTCTTTCCTGCTTCATCTGGCGTTCGGCCAACCGTAACTGTCTGCGACTCCTGGATGCCGCTCTTCGTCCGGTGATGGAGCATGGGTTCGCTTGTACATGAGAACGTCAAGCGTTCCGGCGGTCCCGTAATAGCCTGCTGCTCGGCGCTTTTCGAGAAGGACTTTGCTCTAGAGCGTAGGCTTGCGCGGTGCTAGATGCCAGGGAGACACCTGCGGTCCTTTCAGGACCTTCTGATCGTTCCTGCACTCATTCTGCCGTTTACTATGTTGCCGTCCCTTGGCGTGCGCCCTGCATGTCCTTGGCGGAGTGAAAGGTGGAGGGTGTCGTCGTCCTTTTCTGCTGCGTGGCATCAGTCGTTGAGCCGGCACCGCCATCGGGGCGCTGTTTCACGTGAAACTACACCGGAACCAGGCCAGCAGGGTTGCCGAACCTCCGCGCAAGCCAGCATTTCTTGGGGGCCTTGGTGTCCCCCTTCTGAAACATCCGGCACGACAAGTGCCACACTGCATTCGCTTCGGCTGTATTAGGTGCCGTCCGCACGCTCCGAACCCGGCGAGTTGATTGAAGACCGCAGAAGGATTGGAGTTCAATCTATATCCAATCTCATTGCACTGCGGCGGTAAGCAAAGCTGTCCTTAAGATGTGGTTATTACCGTGTTGCCCAACAGCTGCACGCGGTGGGCGCGCAGACGTGCTCCCCCGGTTCCAATGGGCTACTCTGTCCGGTTCACGGCAATCATCTCATCGATCACCTCGCTGCGCTCATCAATTTCGTGAGCCAAGGATGGAGGCGCGATGGCCCCTGTAACGGCAAACCTCACGTGTGGGGAAACGCTCGCCTGTACCCATAAGGTGGTCGGCGGCACCGCAACGCAGCGTACACTTCTCGGCAGATGTTTCACGTGAAACGGGACAACTTCCTAGCAACACATTTGTGAACCAGGAAGAGGTCTAAGATCTGCCGCATGCCCCACTTCTGCCCGGCAGCGGCCTCCAGAATCGATATCCGACGTGTCTTGGTGAGTGTTGCGCAGTAGCAGAGCACCGCCCTTCGGCCGGCTGGCAAGCCAGTGAGCGGGTGCGGCAGACTCCTCGGCGCTTGCGGCCAGGCACGTCAGCCCAGAGGCCCGAGGAGGCAGCGGAGCCATCGTTAGTAATCGTGGAACCGAGGGCCACTACGAGAACTTAGACCATAAGAGGATCGTGTGCGGCAGGTTCCGGAATTCTCCTGATCCCGGGGTGGTAGCCCCCCATGAGAAGTGCGTGCCGCAGGCGATTCCCGTCCGAAGCTAGCCTGACTGGCGGTCCTAGGTAGGCGCACTTTCAATGTGGCGAAGGCGGTTGGGGCAATACGGCCTCCTGGCGACATCCGCAGACGTGCGCCCCTCTCTGCTGTCCCCTGGGGAGCTACAAATGCTCCTCTACGGTACCTCCGCTGCCCCCATGGCGAAGCGTGGGCGGAAGGGTGGTTTCACGTGAAACGTTCTGGTGCGGGTCGTGTGAATGAGCGCCGGCTGCCCGGGCAACCGCTGCCTCAAGTAGATGCTTGGGCTCGCATTGGGAGCTACGTAGCCCTTCGCGGTGAGGGTTCGGGCCCGTGGATGTGCAGAGGTCCAGACGCGCATCAGTCACCGGCACCAACGGAAGAGACCATGGCGGATCATGCAACGGTGTTTGACGGCCCCGGGTCGTGAGGGGACGGACAGAAATTGCAAGGAATCGGCCTGCGCATTCGCCCACCCCTTGTGTGCTCCCCCGGCTTACGAAATCGGATGGTGATCTGGTGATCTGCTTGTGGCTGATGCATCAGTGGCAACCACCCGGTCGGGACTATGTTTCCTGAGCTGCCACGAGAGTCGGCCTGGCTGGAGCAGTAGGCGGCCAGCCGCTGGGCGGAGGCGGATGCTGGCGCGGGACGATGTCCGTCACAGGATCGATGAGTGCTGTCGGACTGGGTGAAAAACAGGATCCCACGTTTGTTCCCACAGCCCCGCAGGAGCTGTTGATGAGCCGGTGGATAACTCTGTGGATAACTCTGTGGGTATCCGGGCGGATATCCTGGCCGCGCACTCTTCCGCGTACTGCGTGCGCTAGCTGGCTCTGACCCCAGGGGCATACTAGGGCGGGTCACGCTCGCCTAGTGTTTCACGTGAAACTGGAAGATGACGGTTGGCCCACATCATCCACTTCGCTTTCTTGGTGGGTTAGCGGCCATTCATCGAATGGTATTGGTTACCTAGACCAGTGACTTAGTGCGCAAACAGGCCGCCGCGCCGGATGACCGCCTATCGGAAAAGTTGATCGGCGGGCCGGTGGCGGGACGTCGCTCGAGGCCCAGCTGGTGTGAGGTCCTTCACCGGCTGCGCCGATGTGTCCCAACGCCGGAAAGATGGCTGTGGATAAGCATGTGGATAGCGCTGTGGATAAGACTGTGAATAATCTCATTGTGAGACTTCGTACATCGGCGGATGACATCCCACTGCTCACTCGCGAGTGGGCCACTTCAATGCCGCCGACGGCGCTTGTGGCGACGATTTCGGACCGGGGGCAGCGGAGAATTTGCGCCCGACGCTTTTCCCCTCCGCGGCCTGGTCGAGCGAGGGCCCAAGCTAGGTGCGTCGATCTAATCACCTGGCATTTCACTGCCTTTAGATGGCTGTACAACAGGCGCTGTAGTAGGGGCCCAAGGACTCCATCCCCGACAGCTAGAGTGGTCGGACCAAAACCGCCATCGTCTTCCCTTCCTTCGTCCTCGAAGGATGACTCTGGGCTGCAGTCGAAACACCCGGAGCCTGGGCCGCGCAATGGCCGGGCTCCAATCGGACGTCCTCCGTTGTCTATTGTTGGGTTCGATAGCGGCTGTCTGTACGTTCGTGCATTGGAGCTCGTACGCACGACACCAGAACAAAGGCAGTTCAGAACGAGCCCGTGGCTGCCCTTCGCACGTTCACACTCGATTCTCATCCAGCTCGCCGGCCGCCGTGCCGGCCGGGTCCGAGGGCACGCGCTGCACTAAACCCGCGCCGGGAGCCTAGTAGTAGCTAGCATGGCTATACTGCGCGGTTCGGCTTCCACAGTCAGGGAGGTCGGCAATTGACCCTGAAGTCTGTAGAGGACCGGGCAGTGATGACCCAGGTGGTGCGTAGAGATCAACGTTGACGTGAGCAAGCTGCATACGCATCTGTGCGAAGAGGAGAACCGGGCGGGGCCGCACCGGGCGTCCCGAACCTCAACCTGGAGCAGTCCAGCCAAGTCGGGTCCCGCGGATGGCGCAATGCGAATTCCATCGCACTCCCCGTTGTGGACCACCGTTCCGTGCCGTAGGACAGGGGCGGAGACGAGCAGTATCGTTGCCAGGCTGCGCGGGCACTGGATTCCCATCCCTCCTGCGGTCCTAGTGGTACTACGCACCCGAGGCCAGCTGCCGCCTACTCATGGTTTCACGTGAAACCCCCCAGCCTGTCCCTGCACCAGAATCGGGCGGATGCCGGAAGGTGTGGTGCAGGGTGTTCCCGGGATGCACCGTTCGCCTGACTGCGCATGTCAACCGGCATCGAACGCGACGGTATCCATCTGTATTTGATAGCCCACAATGGACATCAAAGTCTGCGCGCGGATTGGTTGGTCTCGGTATGCAGTGACGCGTCACTCTAACGACCCTTTTAGGTTGCTTCTGGGCACTAACAATGCACAGGGCTCGAGAGGGACCACCCCTAGAACTCAGTCCAGGATGGGTTGCGGATACCCTCGTGCGGTTCTGCTCGCGCGTAGTCGTGCCACGATGCGTAACGCGAGTTGCGGCATTTCACTTGAAGCATTGGCATCGGGATGCGGCGCACCGATGCCGTACGGCTCAACGTTTCACGTGAAACACTGCAGACGATCCGCCGGCACCGAGGAGCCGGATATCCGGGTGTCGGTTATGGCCTGGCGCCTACAGCATCAAGGCCCACCCCGGGTGGCGCAGTACATTTGGCCGCTACGCCGGCCGCGGGCCCGAAATCGTGAACCGCAAGTCACCGAGAACAGACTCGGTCGGCTCCCGGTTTCGGTGCTGCGCTGCTACAGGTCCCGGCACGAGGACAAGCAGGCCTCAAGGTACCGGCGGAATCCAGACCTCAACTTGTTTGCCCGTTGGCCCCAGTTCGGCACTACGCGGCGGCAGTGCGACTGGTGACCGTACGACGACCGTCGGCCTGGACGCATGCCAGTTCAGGCCGTAGACCTATGAGTAGCGGCTTGGTGGGTCAGGAGGCGAGGCGGATCGCGGTTCCACTGAGCAAGCTTTGCGCCCTGTTGGGAGTATAGAAATCATGTCGGACGCGCACGCTTATGGGGCGAATCGTGGTGGTTCCGCGTCTATGCACCTGTCTCGAGTCCGATCGGTTCAGCACGATCATCCTTGTACAACCGCCGTGCGGCTCAACGGTTACATGGCACCGTGTTCAGTGACCTGCACCCTTGGCGTCGGCTCATGGAGGCGTGGTTGGCGTGGTTACAGTGCTGGAGAATGAGGATAACCGCGCGCATTCTTCAGGGCATCCGCGCTGCGCTTGCCGCAGACAGACACGTCCGAAACGCTCTCGTGCACCGTGCGGCTTCGAATCCGCCGTTCGCAGATCCCGACGGCGAGGAAAAGAGGGAGCGCTGCGATTCCGCGTGTTCCGGGCTTGCGCGGCTGTATGGACGCAGCATACCGGGGCCATCGCCCACTCCCCTGTGAGGCCGCAAACCCAGACATTCACAAGCGCCAAAAGCCCTTGGCGCACGGTCAATGTTTCACGTGAAACAGAGGCGCCTTGTGCACCGTGCCTGGCTGGAACCTGACGGTACGGCTGGCGGCAGGCAGGGTTTGCGGCCTCAGGTGAGGCGCGAGCGTCGTTCTCGCCCGCACTGCGGCCCTAGGGCTGCGCCGGAGGCTATCAGTAACCGGGCGGCGACACTCCGCTCAAAGGGGTAAACACTAGATGGGACGTCCGTGGCGTCGTCGTGTCTTGCCCCAGGCTTGGAGGGCGCACACAGACAGGCGGGCACAACACAGGCGTCGTCCAAACGGAACCATCCCTGCCGTGGCTGGTCACACGCCTAGGCGGCCGGTTGCACTGACGCGCACGCGGAGCTTTCCACGTGCGTTGGTTCTCGCTTACGCTGCCCCGTTTCACGTGAAACGTCTTCCTCTGTGCAGCCAGCCAAGCCCGACATTTGGGCTGTTCGGCACGAGGGGCGGTAGGGCGTCGTCGTCGAGTGGCACGAATCTGAAACGAGCTCGGCACGATACGCCACGGTTTGGTGGCGTATTGGCCACAAGTCGCCGATGCCGCGAATGCGGATGTCTGACGGATTCTGAGTGAGGAACACCGTAGAACGAGATCGCGAAAGGTTTCCTCCGATCAGCAGCACGCTAGGAAGCGCCCACGGGGCCCCCGAGAAGCACCTGAAGAACAAAAAGGTGGCCATCACTCCCCTAGGAGCAATGGCCACCTTTTAGCGGCACCGTGACTGGCGTTGCCTGTCAGGTATCCCGTCCGGCGTTGAGGCTAGGACAGGACGTCCGCGAATTCCTTTTCGAAGAACTGCTTCGGCTTGGCACCGATGACAGTGCTTTTCACTTCGCCGCCCTGGAACAGGTACACGGCAGGAATGGAGGTGATGCCGTACTCGGCGGCGATGGCAGGGTTGTCATCAACGTTCACCTTGACCACGTTGACCTTCTCGCCGTACTCGACGGAGATCTCATCCAGGATGGGACCCAGCTTGCGGCACGGACCGCACCATTCCGCCCAGAAGTCAACGATTACCGGCTTGTCGGCGGCGAGTACGTCGCTGCTGAAGCTTGCGTCTGTTACGTCTTTTGCGTTGCTCATAACCCTTGTCTCTCTCTTGGAATGATTCTCAGCGCCGGTCAGGCGTGAAGGTCTGCGAGGTAGTGCTCAACATCGATCGCTGCGACACAGCCGGAGCCGGACGCGGTGATGGCCTGGCGGTAGGTCGGGTCCACAACATCGCCGGCGGCGAAGACGCCCTTGATGCTGGTGCGGGAGCTGCGGCCCTCGACGGCAATGGTCCCGGCGTCCGTGATCTCCAGGCTCTCCTTGACAAGCTCAGTGCGCGGGTCGTTGCCGATAGCCACGAAAACTCCGGTCACGGCGAGCTCTGACTCGGTGCCGTCGACCAGGTTCTTCAGCTTCAGGCCGGTGACTTTGTCCTCGCCGAGGACGTCCTCGACGGCGGTGTTCCACACGAAGTTGATCTTCTCGTGGGCCTGCGCGCGGTCTCCCATGATCTTGGAGGCCTTGAGCGTGTCGCGGCGGTGAACCACCGTTACGGACCTGGCGAATTTGGTGAGGAAGAGCGCTTCCTCCATGGCCGAGTCGCCGCCGCCGATCACGGCGATGTCCTGGTCCTTGAAGAAGAAACCGTCGCAGGTTGCGCACCAGCTGACACCGTGGCCGGAGAGCCGCTTTTCGTTGGCCAGGCCGAGCTCGCGGTACGCCGAGCCGGTGGACAGAATGATGGCGCGGGCGCGGAAGGTCTCCCCCGTTGCGATGGTGACGGTCTTGACGTCGCCGTCGAGATCGAGGGCGGTGACGTCCTCAAACTGGATTTCGGTGCCGAAGCGCGCAGCCTGTTTTTCGAAATTCTCCATGAGGTCCGGTCCCATGATGCCCTCTGGGAAGCCAGGGTAATTCTCGACGTCGGTGGTGTTCATGAGCTCACCGCCCGCGGTGACGGAGCCAGCCAGAAGCAGCGGCTTCAGGTTGGCACGGGCCGTGTACACGGCAGCCGTGTAGCCTGCGGGGCCGGAGCCGACGATGATGACATCACGTACTTCTGACGCGCTGTTTTCTGCGGTGCTCACTGAACGGTGAACCTCTTCCTTTGTCGATGCGCCAGCCTTCCGGCCGGCCACATGGCACAACTGATTGGCAGTGCGGAATATTCCAAACGCGTTTGCAGGCAGGCAGAAACGCCCGTGCCTGCAGGAGAACACCGCCACGGGACTTTCCACAAGGGTACCGTCTCCGGCCACCCAGGCCATGCCGGTTACGCCTCGGAGGAACATGACCGCTGAGGTAGTGCCCCTTATTGCAGGGTGTCCACTATTGGGCTGTGTCCTCGTATTGGGCTGTGTCCTCTACTGGACCTTGATCTCCGCGAGCCGCAGGCCGTAGCCAAAGCGGGTCTTCGGGGCTGCGAGCTTTGGCAGGTTCTTGATCGAGACGATGACGTACTGGGCAGTCACCGGTTCGGCCAGCGGCATGGTGAGGTCAGGCGAAGTGAAGCTGTTGGTTCCCACCTGCTTTGCACCGTCCAGCGACGGGCGGTCGTTGGTGAAGACCGTGATGTTTCCGCCCGAGGCGCCCAACTGGTTCAGCGTGATCGAGGAGACCTTGGAAGGGCTCTTGAGCTTGACCACCAGCGGGACACCCTCGGGAGCAAGACCGCCCCAGTCCTCGGTGGCAAATTCCATGTCTGACCAGTAGCTCGCCGCGTTTCCATCAGACGCCTTGCCCAGGTCGCCGTCGTACGTCGAAGCGAAATCAAAGTTGCCCTGCCGGGTGATTCCCTCGATGGCCGGCGGCCCTGCCGCCGGGGCGGTGCTTTGGGTCGGGGTACCGGTACTAGGTTTGGTGGCGGCCGACGGCGGTGCGGTGGCTCCGGGGGTTGCTTCCGATTGCGGCGCACTCTTGAAGAGGCTGCCGAGGTTGGTCACGGCAAAGATGAGTCCGACGATCAGGACGGCCGCGAGAAGGCCGCCCACGAGCCAACGCATGGAACGCGGCTCCTTCTGGGGCTCGTCGTCTTCATCGTCGTAATAGTCGGCTGCGGGAGCAGCGCCGGTGCGGCCGACGGGAGGGAAATTGCCTGCACGGCGGTCCGGCTCGTGCGCGTCGCTGCCCTCGTCGTCATGCCCGTCTTCGGGGACGTAGTCGTAGTCGTTCTCGGACCACAGCGACACCTTGGATGAGCCGCGGCCGTCGCCGGAAGCCCCCGTGGACGCTGCGGCCGCAGCACCTGCATCGGCGGCTCCGCGTGCGGCCTTGCCGGAGCGGTTGTTCTCGCGCTGCAGGAGCGCCTGCTCAACGTTGTCGTGCTGGACGGCCTCGTGGCCGGCGTCCTGCTCGTGGCCCCTGTCCGGCTGAACAGGCTGGGGCGCAGTGGTCTGCGGGACCCCCTGCCGGGTTCCCCGCGAAGCGGCCGCGCCGGCGGCCGCACCAGCGGCACCGGCGGCCGGCCCCGCGACGGGGTGGGCAGCCGGAAGCGGCGGCACAACGGGAGCCTTCCGCACCGGTGCTGTGGGTGCCTGCGCAGGCGCCTGCTGCCCGCGCCCCTGCGGACCCGGTGCCCCGTGGCTGGACGGGCCGCCGGCAGGGGCCGGGGAGGTGGCGGGGTACTGCCCGCCCGGCCCGGACTGGCCTTCGCTGTAGTTGATGTACCCGGCTTCGACCTCGTCGTCTTCGTCGTAGGTTTCGGGTTCGTGGGAGCGCGCCCGGCCGAAGATCTCGCTGCCCAGGGTGTCCGTGAAGAAGGGCTCCACGTAGGGTGGGTTGGAAGCAACCACAAGGTCCAACAGGTCAGCAGCGGACGTGTGGTTGGTGATCAGGTAGGTCGTGGCGTCGCTGACGCCAAGGTCCAATATCTGTACGTTCCCGGGGCGCTCCCCCGTGGCCACTTCCCGGGCACTTTGGGCCACTTGGTCGGCGTTGTACGGGCCGGCCACCAGGATACTGACCGATCGGTTCAGCACCTGGTCCACACCGTCCAGCACCAGATCCTGGTCATGCGAGCTCAGCACTGTGGCCGTGACCTTGTAGCGGCCGCCAAGTACTGATCCGACATCGATCGGGTGGGACACGTGTTCCTCCTAGCCTGTCCGGGAAATGCTTCTGGCCCTGGCGATGCATCGCCCTGAAAGGCCTCCGGCGCACCGGCGGACCCGTGGTCTGCAACTACCTTTGTTCCCTTCGATCCTAGCCGATGCTGTGCAACGGCCGCGGAAGACGGGGCTGACCGGCTCTCTCTCCGGCTACTTTTTCTTCCTCCGCCGTGACGGGAAGTGCGGGTTCTGGCCGGGGGTGCCCTGGTAGGTCCGGCGGCCCGGGAGCGGGATCTCTCCGCGCAGGGCGTTCCCACGGGCCGTCCCGGGGACGTCCTCCTCAGGAAGGTAAGCGGCGTCGTCGTAATCTTCCGGTTGCGGCTGCGGCGCGGGCCCGGCGCGGAAGGAGGCGGAATCGAACTCGCCGGAAATCCGGGGAATCAGGCCGGTGTCCGAAGAAACCGTGGCTCGTTCCGCCGTCGGACGCTGCTGTGCAGTGCCAGCGGACGCTCCGGCGGCCGAAGTGCCGGTGGTGGCGGCAGCGGGAGCAGCCGCCGGTGTACCGGAATCCCCGCCGGAACCGCGGCCCAGCCGCCCGAGCAGCGGCCGCAGCAGATCGCGCAGCTCGGTGACGCGGAACAGCTTCAGCAGCAGCAGGTACACCGCCAGCATCACAGGCCCGACGACGATGATGGTCGCTAGGGCTGCAGGCCGGCTGCTCCAGGCGAAGCCCACCGGGCTGTAGCTGCCCATCAGCCACAGCGCACCCACACCTGCAACGGCCGAGCCGAGGGCGGCGTAGCCCATCCGGATATATGAGTTGATGATCCGCGGACCGTCCAGGTGCCCCAGCAGGCGGCGCAGGAAGAAGGCGGAAACGACCACCGAGAGGATGTTCCCCGCGGTGTAAAGGACGGCGATGGCGAAAATGATCTGGTCGAACGGCAGGAACTGGATGAAGAACGCGGCCACCACATTCACCAGGGCCAGCACCAGCTGGATGTAGAACGGCGTGCGCGCGTCCTCATTGGCATAGAAGACCCGGGACATCATGAAGTTGGCGCTCATGAACGGAGTGCTCAGCGCCAGGATGGTGAGCGTCTGCGCCAGCATCACGCCGTCCGTGCGGGCACCGCCGGAGAAGAACATGCCCAGCGGGCCGGCGAGGGCGAACAGCGCCAGCGCACCGAACACCGTTGCCACCGCCATGGTCCGCAGCCCCTGCGACAGGGCTTCGCGGAGCTCCGCACGGTTGCCGTCCTGCGAGGCGCGGGTCATCCGGTTGAACAGCACGGTGGCCAGGGACAGCGCGATGATCGAGTGCGGGAGCAGGTACAGCTGGCTGGCCACTTCCAGGACTGCGTTGCCCGGAAGCATGTCCCCGGCGGGATCGCCGGCCTCCTGCAGCCGGAGCCGCTCGGCGCCGGGGATGGTGGCAATGCGCATCACGTACAGGAACGCGAGCTGCCCGGCAGCGGCGGTCAGGAGCGTCCAAACGCTCAGTCTCGCCGCATGGCCCAGGCCCACCCCGCGCCAGCCAAAGCGCGGGCGCAGCCCCAACTTCAGCCGGAATACCGGGATCAGGAGGATGGCCGTCTGCGAGAGGACGCCGATGGTTGAGAACCCGGCGACGAAGAACGTCTGGGACGGACCCCAGTTATCCAGCGAATGCCGGTTGACATTGTTGGCACCGAAGATCCAGATGAACATTCCGAGGCCGGCGATGGCCACGATGTTGTTCAGGATTGGTGCCCACATGGCCGGGCCGAAGGCCCCGTTGGCATTGAGGACCTGCGTTAGCAGCGCGTAGAGGCCGTAAAAGAAGATCTGCGGCAGGCACCAGAAGGCGAAGGTAACAGCCAGTGCCTTTTGCTGCGGCGAGTAGCCCTGCGTGGTGAGTTCGATGACGGCCGGCGCGAGCAGCGTGACCAGCAGGGTCAGGGACAGAAGCACGAGAACTGCCAGCGTGAGCAGCCTGCTGATGTAGTCCGCTCCCCTGTCCGGAGCTTTGCTGGCTTTGATGATCTGGGGGACCAGCACGGCGTTGAACACCCCGCCGGCCACGAGCAGGAAGATCAGGTTGGGCAGGTTGTTGGCGTTGATGAACGTGTCATTAACGGTCGAGCCCAGGCCCAGCGCCGCGCCGAGCATCCAGGTCTTGCCGAATCCCAGCACACGCGACACCAGCGTCCCGGCAGCCATGATGGCGCTGGAGCGGGCCTCACCGGGTTGCGCGGCACTGGAGGCTGCATCGCTGGCGGGCGTCACACCGGGCGGTGTTTCGCCCGGCTGCGCGGGCTGGTCGGAGGACGGATTGGCTGCTGACATCGTCTTCATCGTCTCACCTGGGCACTGATATCGCGGCACGCAAGGGGGTATCCGGCAGGCATTGCCGGACGGTCAGAGGTGCTCTGGAAGTACTTCGCGTGCCAGGTCGGCGATGCGGCGTTCATTCGGGAACGAAAGCTTGCGGGCGAGCTCGTGGATGGGAACCCAGGCAACATCAACCGCTTCCTTGTCAGGATCGTTTTCGATGGTGAGTTCACCGCCGGTGGCCCGCAGCAGGTAGTGGTGCACCGTCTTGTGGACGCGGTGCCCGCTGACGGTAAACCAATAATCGATGCTGCCCAGCGGGGCCAGAATGTCACCGTCGATGCCGGTTTCCTCGGCAATCTCACGGACCGCGGCTTCCTCGTTGTTCTCCCGGCCCTCGGGGTGGCCCTTGGGCAGGCACCACTCCAGCCGTCCGCCCCTGTTAAGGCGGGCAATAATCGCTACCCTCAGTTCGTCGTCAGACGTGTCCACCACGACGCCGCCGGCGGAGACCTCCTCGACGGTGGGGAGCGAGGCCGGGGCCGAGTGCGGTGCAGGCGCGACGTGGGCACCGATTGCCGACGGCAACGGTGGGTTCGTCCTCCTGCCGGGAGCGCTCGGTACTGGATGGGCCATGCAGTCCACTCTAACGACTCTTGCCCCGCCGTGATGACCGGGACATGGCTTCCGGGTGGACTGCATGTGACGGGCTTTGCCGGCGCCGTCGCACAATGACGGGATTTGGTGCGGTGGGGGTTGGTTTTCTGACAAGCTTAAGTAACTATGGCGCACGCACATCAAAAGACTGATCTTCACACCGTTGACTTCCAGGTGGACCCGGTGGTGCTGGAGCTCGGGCAGCGGTTCGTGGACGCCGGTCATGAACTGTCGCTCGTCGGCGGCCCGGTCCGGGACCTCTTCCTGGGCCGCGCCTCCCCCGACCTCGATTTCACGACGGATGCGACGCCGGACCAGACCGTGGCGCTGATCAAGAAGTGGGCGGACAACTTCTGGGAGATCGGCCGCGCCTTCGGAACCATCGGCATGCGCAAGGCCGGCTTCCAGATCGAAATCACCACCTACCGTGCCGAAGCCTACGACCCCGAGTCCCGGAAACCCGTGGTGGCCTTTGGTTCCTCCCTCACGGACGACCTGCTGCGCCGCGACTTCACCATCAACGCCATGGCCCTGCGGCTGCCTTCGCTGGAACTGGTGGACCCTTTCGGCGGAGTCCGCGACCTGCACGCCTCCGTGTTGGCCACCCCGGGCGCTCCCGAGGCATCCTTCTCCGACGATCCCCTGCGGATGATGCGGGCCGCGCGGTTTGCATCCCAGCTGGGGGTGTCCGTGCGGGACGACGTCCGCGTCGCCATGACCCGGATGGCCGAGCGGATCAGCATTATCTCGGCCGAGCGCGTCCGCGATGAACTGGTCAAACTCGTGTGCGGGCAGCATCCCCGCGTGGGCATCGACCTGCTGGTGGACACCGGCCTCGCCGAGTTCGTGCTCCCCGAGGTGTCCGCGCTCCGGCTCGAAGCAGACGAACACCACCGCCACAAGGACGTCTACCAGCACTCCCTCCAGGTCCTGGAGCAGGCAGCTGCGCTGGAGACTGATTCCGACGGTGCCGTCCCCGGCCCTGACTTTGTCCTCAGGTTTGCGGCGCTGATGCACGACGTCGGGAAGCCGGCTACGCGCCGGTTCGAACCGGGCGGTGCGGTCAGCTTCCGCCACCACGACATGGTGGGGTCCAAACTGACGACGAAGCGGATGAAAAGCCTGCGCTTCGACAACGACACCATCAAGGCGGTGGCCCGCCTCGTGGAACTGCACATGCGTTTCTACGGCTACGGCGATGCCGGCTGGACCGACTCGGCTGTGCGCCGTTACGTGACTGACGCCGGGCCCCTGCTGGAGCGCCTGCACCGCCTCACCCGCTCCGACGTCACCACCCGCAACCAGCGCAAAGCTGACCGGCTGTCCTTTGCCTACGATGACCTCGAATCCCGGATTGCGGCCCTCCGCGAGCAGGAATCCCTGGACGCGGTCCGTCCGGACCTGAACGGCGCCGAAATCATGGCCCTGCTGGACCTCAAGCCCGGGCCCGTCGTGGGCAGGGCGTACAAGTTCCTGCTGGAGGAACGGATGGAAAACGGCCCGCTGGACCCTGCCGACGCCGAGTCCCGGCTCCGGGCCTGGTGGGCTGAGCAGCCCGAAGCCGTTGCCCTTGCGACATCTGAGTCCCCCGACTCTCCCGCCGACGTCGAATCTTCCCTAACCGAGGAGTCCAAGTGAACGCCGCCAACATCGCCCGACCCCAGCTCTGGATCCTGCGGCACGGTGAAACTGAATGGTCCAAGAGTGGCCAATACACCGGGCTGACGGACCTGCCCCTGACGGTGGAGGGCGAGCAGCAGGCGGTCGAGGCGCGCAGGATCCTCGACAGCGTTGATTTTGATCTGGTCCTGACCTCTCCGCTGCGCCGCGCCCGGCGCACCGCGGAACTCGCCGGTTTTCCGGATGCCGTCCACGAACCGCTGGCCGTGGAATGGGACTACGGCGACTATGAGGGCATCAGCTCGGACCTGATCCGCAAGGACAACCCTGACTACCTGATCTGGACGCACGGGGTTCCCAACGGCGAGAAGCTGCATGATGTGGCTGCCCGGGCAGACAAGATCGTGGCCCGGGTCCTGGAGTCAGGGCTGGACAATGTCCTGATTGTGGCCCATGGCCACTTTTCCCGCATCCTCACCGCCCGCTGGCTCGAACTCGAACCTGAAGAGGGACGGCACTTCATTCTGGGAACAGCAAAAGTTTGCACCCTGGGCTGGGACAAAAGAACACCCGCCATTGTCCGCTGGGGCCTGTAAAAAGCGCCTTTTGCATTTGTTTTTCGAATTTTCGGAAAATAAGTAGTCAACCAGATGATTCCTGGTGTACTTTTATTCCAGACCCCAGAGCGATCCGCCAGGGTCACGGCGCACGTTGTCCGGCCAAGCAGCCGGCACCGGCAGAGCAGAAAAGGAGGTTGGGAAAATGATTACTTTGACTAGCGGATGGAAGATGACCATTGCCGCGTTCCCGGCCTTCATTGCTGACCCGCGCCCTCGTCACGGACTCGCCCGAGCATAATTCTGACGGCCCTGCCGCCCTCCCACATGTGATGGGCGGGCAGGCGGGCCAGTGGCAGGAAAATCTGCCGCTTTCCCAGAAACTCTGACCCCCGGCGGTCTGCCGTAGCGGAACCACGCGGTTGCGCAGCTCCCCCATAATTCGGAACCCTGCTTCCTGTTGGGCTTGCCGCGCTGCCGTTTCGTGGGCCAATGCCGCTTTTTCGCATTCCATTTCCTTACCGGGCATTTCTTTGCCTTTTTACGGCCATTTCTTTGCATCCCGAATGGCTCTAATTGCCGTGCCCGGATTCTTTTCATCACTTTCTGAAGGGAGGTGAAAAACTATGCTCCGCAAACTACAGGAGGTTCTCTCCGACCGTGGTTCCAGCGGTGACGCCGGCCTTTCCGGCGCCGATGCAGCATCTGTCCAGCAATCACAGTTCGACGGCCGGCTGCTGGACCAGAACCGGGAGGACGTCTACGTGCTCATGCATCAGCAGACGAGCAGTATGCGCTGAACCGCAGGCCAGGGACCCACCGGTAAGCTCGAGACCATGCAGGAGACACAGCCGCCGCCCGATCGAAAGCTCGCGCGCCTGGTGGTGCCGAGCCGCAGCGACCGGCTCCTGCACAACTTCACCGAGCTCATCGGAGGGCCCCTGGGCCAGCGGTCTGCCCCTGGGGTGGTCGCGCCCGGCTTCTTCACAGTGGAACGCGTGCTGATCATCCTGACCGTGCTCGCCGCCCTCGCTGCGATCGCCGTCAAGGATTACTGCCGGGTGAACGGCTGGGAGACGCCGTCACAGTTCTACGCGACCTGCTATTCGGACTTCCCGGAACTGTTCCGCAACCGGGGCCTGGGCGACGGAGCCTTTCCGTTTTTCACACCGGACGCCTTTTTCGAGTATCCGGTCCTGATGGGCCTGATTGCCGGCATCACGGCCCGCCTCGTGCCCGGCGAGGGAGTCACCGACGCCCGCATCCTCGGCTACTTCGATGTCAACGCCACCCTGATCGCCGCCGTCTGGATTGTCACCGTGCTGGCCACGGCCCGCGTTGTCCGCCGGCGGCCCTGGGACGCGGCCATGGTGGCCCTGGCTCCGGGCATCGTCCTCGCCGGAGTGATCAACTGGGACATGTGGGCTGTGGCAATGCTGGCCCTCGGCATGTACTTCCTCTCCCGGGAGCGGCTGGTCCTGGCCGGCGTCCTGATCGGCCTGGGGACTGCCACCAAGCTCTATCCCGTCCTTGTCTTCGGCGCCATCTTCCTGCTGGCCCTGCGCACAGGGAAGATCCGGGCCTTCCTGGTCCCGGCAGCGTCCGCCGCTGCGGCCTGGCTCGCCGTCAACCTGCCCATTGCCGCGCGGGACCCGGCCGGCTGGAAGTACTTCTTCGAGTTCACGCAGGACCGTCCCGCCGGCTACAGCTCGCCCTGGTTCGCATACAACCTGGTGGCCGGGCGGGTGCGCTGGGCGCTCCTTACTCCGGAGGCCATCAACACGCTGGCCCTGAATGTGTTCCTGCTTGCGTGCGTCCTCATTGCGGTCCTGGCCCTGACCGCCCCGCAACGGCCGCGGATTGCGCAGCTGACCTTCCTGATCGTGGCGGCCTTCATCCTCACCAACAAGGTCTACTCACCCCAGTTTGTCCTGTGGCTGGTGCCGCTGCTCGCCCTCGCCCGGCCGAAGTGGCGTGACTTCCTGGTCTGGCAGGGCATCGAGGGGCTGCACTGGGCCGCCATCTGGATGTATCTTGGCCAAGTGACCAGCGGCGGCGTATCACAGCACAACATCGACATGCCCTACTACGTCCTGGCCGTCGTCGCCCATATGCTCGCAACTGCATATCTCATGCTGCGGGTCGCCTGGGACATCTGGGACCCCCGCTACGATCCGATCCGGCGGCACGCGATGGACGACCCACAGGGCGGTCCCTTCGACAACGCACCGGACAGGCTGCGGATCGATCTGCTCCGTCCCTCCGCGTCTCTCGTTCCGTGGCGGACGGTGGACCGTGATGCCTGACGTCGCCGTCGTTGGTTCCGGACCTAACGGACTCGCCGCCGCCGTCGTCATGGCGCGGGCGGGACTCAAAGTGCATGTGCATGAGGCCGCGGACCAGCTCGGCGGGGGATCCCGGACGTCCCAGGTCATAGAGGAAGGGCATTGGCACGACGTCTGCTCCGCCGTTCACCCCATGGCGCTCGCCTCGCCCTTTTTCCGGGCCTTCGAACTGGCGCGGCGGGTGGACCTGCGGCTTCCGCCGGTGCAGTTCGGCTCCCCGTTGCACGGTGGCCGCTCGGCCCTGGCGTACCGGTCGCTCGACCGCACCGCCGACGAGTTGGGCCGGGACGGCCGCGCCTACCGCAGGCTCGTCGCTCCGCTGGTGCGGCACATTGACGGGATTGTGCAGACCACGTCGGACCAGCTGCTGAGGGTTCCCGGCCACCCGCTGGCCGCCGCCGTTCTGGGTCTGCGGACCCTTGAGCAGGGATCCCCGACGTGGAATTTACGGTTCCGGGAGGATCGGGCGCCCGCCCTTGTCAGCGGTGTGGCAGCCCACGTCGTGGGGCGCCTGCCGTCACTGTCCGGGGCGGGGGCCGGCCTGTTACTCAACGCTTTGGCGCACAGCGGGGGCTGGCCCATTCCAGTGGGCGGATCGTCTGCGATCGCCGAAGCGATGGCCACAGACATCGAAGCCCACGGCGGCGTCCTGCAGACGGGATTCCGCGTAACGTCGCTGGCGGAGCTCGAGCCGGCGAAGGCGGTGCTGCTGGACGTTGCGCCTCCCGCCCTCTCACGCATCGCCGGCAGCCGCCTGCCCGCCTCCTACCGCCGCACGCTGGAGTCCTTCCGGTTCGGCAACGGTGCGTGCAAAGTGGACTTCATCCTGTCCGGGCCCGTGCCGTGGACCGCTGCGGAACTGGCAGGGGCCGGAACGGTGCACGTGGGGGGCACACGGGCGGAGATGGCCCAGGCGGAGAACGCCGTGTCCCAGGGCCGGCATCCGGAGCGTCCCTACGTCCTGGTTTCGCAGCCATCAGTCGTCGATGCCGGCCGCGCGCCGCAGGGCAGACATATCCTCTGGACCTACTGCCATGTCCCTGCGGGGTCCACGGCGGACATGGGCCAGGCCGTCATGGACCAGCTGGAACGCTTCGCGCCCGGGTTCCGTGACCTGGTGGTGCGGCACAAGGTGACGACGGCGGCCGAGTTGGCTGCCTACAACGAGAACTACGTCGGCGGCGACTTCAGCGCCGGCCTCCTGGATCCCCGGGGCCTGATCCAGCGTCCGGTCGTCTCGCCCGTTCCATGGCGCACTCCCGCGCGCGGCGTATATCTCTGCTCCTCCTCGACGCCGCCGGGACCGGGCGTCACCGGCATGCCCGGATACCACGCGGCGAAACACGCGCTCAACGACATATTTGGGCTGGACGTCCCTGCCCTTGGCCTCTAGCCGGTGTTTCTCCCGCAAGCCAGAACGGTGTTGCTGTGGCGTGGCTCGCGCCGGGCGGCCGCCGGGGGATAATAACGCGGTGGGGAACACTAAAAAACTTTCACTTGTCCTTGCTGGTCTCATACTCAGCGGCTCACTGGCGGCCTGCGACGACGGCCGCGGCGGCGCAGAAGCAGCTGCGAAGCAGCTGGCCTCCGCCGTCGCCGGCCTGGACCTCCGCCCGGTGGCCTTCGACGGCCGCGACTCGGCGGTGGCCAACGACCAGCTCAACCAGGTCTTCAAGGCGCTGGCGCCGGCCAAGCCTTCCGTCGAAGCGGGCGAGCTGACGCTCGACGGGGACACCGCCCGCATCCCGCTGAACTACAGCTGGAAGATTTCCACCGGCGAGTGGAAGTACACCGTCTCAGCCGACCTGCGGAAATCCGGGGACAAGTGGCTTACCGTCTGGTCGCCCGGGCTACTCGTCCCCAACCTGGCCGAAGGGGAGATTCTCAGCAAGGCCACCCAGTCGTCTCCGCGCGCCGACATTCTCGGTGCCGGCAACCAGAAGCTCGTGACGTTGCGCCCGGTGGTCAAAGTTGGCATTGACAAGCCACAGCTGGCCGGCGCCGATGCCGCGGATTCCGCCACCAAGCTCGCCAAGCTGGTGGGCGTGGATCCCGCGGCCTACGTGCAGCAGGTGGAGGCGTCCGGCGCGGAAGCGTTCGTTCCGGCCATCACCCTGCGCAACACCAGCGACCGCGCCGTGACCGATGCCGAGATCGAAGCGATTCCGGGGGGCCGGGCCATCCCGGACGAACTGCCGCTCGCACCGACACGGAACTTCGCCCGGGCTGTCCTCGGCACGGTAGGCGAAGCCAGCGCCGAGCAAATTGAAAAGTCCAACGGGACCCTGACCGCTGGTGACGTGATCGGCACCGGCGGACTCCAGCAGCAGTACGACGCCCAGCTCCGCGGCACGGACGGCACCGTCGTCCGGGTGCAGCGCGCCGATCTGACCCGGGAGGAGATCCAGGCCGCACCCACGGACCCCCGGCGCACCGTCTTTGAGGTGCAGGGCGTCCCCGGCACGCCGTTGCAGACCACCCTCGACACGAAGCTGCAGCAGCTCGCCGAGGACACCCTGGCCGACATCAAGCCGGCGTCCGCCATCGTGGCGATCCGGCCGTCCACGGGAGCGGTTCTGGCCGCCGCATCCGGACCCGGAAGCAACGGCTACAACACCGCCATGCTCGGCCAGTACGCGCCGGGATCCACCTTCAAGGTGGTGGACTCCCTCGCAATGATGCGAAACGGGTTCACCCCCGATTCCACCGTTGAATGCACGCCCACGCTCACCGTCGACGGCAGGAAATTCAAGAACGCCGAGGGCTATCCCAAGGACTCCCTCGGATCCGTGACCCTGCGTGACGCCTTCGCACACTCCTGCAACACCGCCTTCATTGCCGCCCGGGACAAGGTCACCCAGGCCCAGCTCGAGTCGGCCGCCACCTCACTCGGGGTAGCCGTGGAGGCTCCGAAGCTGGGCGCCGAGGCGTTCCTTGGCTCAGTTCCCGGCGAGGCTGAGGGTACCGAACACGCGGCAGCAATGATCGGCCAGGGCCGGGTGCTGATGTCACCGCTGTCAGCAGCCGTGATGGCAGGCTCGGTGGCCAAGGGCTCGCCCGTGTCCCCGGTCTTGGTGGAGGAGACGGCTCCGGCAACGTCGTCGGCCAGCCCGGCGCCGACCCCGGAAGGTTCCGCCCCGTCGTCGACCGTCACAGCTGAAGCCCCCGCCAAGACCGCCCAGACGCCCGTCACCAAAGCGGAGGCCGCGGCCCTCGCAGACATGATGCGGGCGGTGGTGACTTCCGGCCACGCCGGGTTCCTGGCCGAGGTCCCCGGCGAACCCGTGGGCGCCAAAACGGGAACCGCTGAGTTCGGCAACGCCAACCCGCCCAAGACGCACGCCTGGATCATCGCCGTGCACGGGGACCTGGCGGTTGCCGTTTTCGTTGAGGACGGCGGCCTCGGCGCCACCACCTCCGGCCCGTTGCTGAAGGAGTTCCTGACCGCCGCCGGCTGACATCGCATCCACCCCCAGTCGGAGTTTTTGTCCACTTGTCGCGACTTCAGGCCCTTTTGGGCACGATATCTGGACAAAAACTCCGGCGGGCGGGGCGTGGGAGAATTGGCCGGTGGCCCATATTGACGTTTCCGGCATTGACTACTTCCTCTCCGACGGCACCCAGCTGCTCAACGGGGTGACCTTCAAGGTCCCGGATGGCACCAAGACGGCGCTCATCGGTCCCAACGGCACGGGAAAAACCACCCTGTTCCGCATCATCTCCGGTGACCTGACCCCGGACGAAGGCGTGATCGGCCGCTCCGGAAACATGGGCATCATGCGTCAGTTCGTGGGTCAGGTCCGGGATGACTCCACGGTCCGCGACCTCCTCGTATCTGCCGCACCGCCGGCGCTGGCGGACGCCGCCCGCGCCGTGGATGAGGCGGAGCTGGCCATGATGGAGCACGACGACGAGCCCAGCCAGATGCGGTACGCCCAGGCGATCGTCGACTGGGGAGATGCCGGCGGGTACGACGTCGAAACCGTCTGGGACGAGGTGTGCATGGCCGCTCTGGGCCTGCCCTTTGACCGCGCGCAGCACCGCCGCGCGTCCACGCTGTCCGGCGGCGAGCAGAAGCGCCTGGTGCTGGAGGCCCTCTTTGCTGGCCCCGATGAACTCCTGCTCCTCGACGAACCGGACAACTACCTCGACGTCCCGGGAAAGCGCTGGCTCGAGGACAAGCTCAACGAATCGAAGAAGACAGTCTTCTTCATCAGCCACGACCGGGAGCTGCTGAACAACGCCGCCGGCCGCATCGTCACGCTTGAACCCGGCATCAACGGGGCCGGGGCCTGGATCCACGGCGGTGGTTTCGGGTCCTACGTCGAGGCACGGGCGGACCGTAACGCGCGCTTCGAGGAGCTGCGGAAGCGCTGGGACGAGGAGCACGCAAAGCTCAAGGAACTCGTCAACATGTACAAGAACAAGGCCGCCTTCCGCTCGGACATGGCCAACCGCTACCACGCAGCCCAGACCCGCCTGGCCAAGTTCCTTGAGGTCGGCCCGCCCGAAGCCCTGCCCATCGAGCAGAACGTCCAGATGAGGCTCAAGGGCGGCCGCACCGCCAAGCGCGCCATCGTCGCCGAAAAGCTGGAGCTGACCGGCCTCATGAGGCCCTTCTCCACCGAGATCTGGTTCGGGGACCGGGTGGGCGTGCTGGGCTCCAACGGCTCCGGCAAGTCGCACTTCCTGCGGCTGCTCGCCACCGGCGGCACGGATCCGGAGCGGGAACACCTTCCGGTGTCCGACGTCGAAATCGCCGAGGTGCCCCACGAGGGCACCGTGAAGCTTGGCGCCCGTATCCGTCCCGGGTTCTTCGCGCAGACCCACGTCCGGCCCGACCTCATGAACCGCACGTTGCTCGAAATCCTGCACCGCGGCGACGAGCACCGTTCCGGCCTGGGCCGCGAAGCCGCCGCCGGTGCCCTGGATGGCTACGGCCTCGCCGGGCAATCCGAGCAGAAATACGAATCCCTCTCCGGCGGCCAGCAGGCGCGGTTCCAGATCCTGCTGCTGCAGCTCTCCGGTGCCACGCTGCTCCTGCTGGACGAGCCCACCGACAACCTCGACCTGCACTCGGCCGAGGCGCTGGAGCGGGCCATCGACCACTTCGAGGGCACGGTCCTGGCCGTCACCCACGACCGCTGGTTCGCGCGCACCTTTGACCGTTTCCTGGTCTTCGGCTCCGACGGCAAGGTGTACGAGTCCGCCGAACCCGTCTGGGACGAGAAGCGGGTGGAGCGCGCCCGCTAAGAGCGTTGGTGGTTGGCTAGAGTTGTCGAATGACCTCAACCCAGCAGCTCGCCGGCCGGCAGGTCTCCGCCGCCGCCGTGGCAACGTTCATCATCTTCGGTGCCAACGGCCTGGTCTTTGCGAGCTGGGCAGCCCGCATCCCGGCCGTCACGGAGATCCTGCACATCTCGTCGGGCCAGATGGGGACCCTTCTGCTGTGCACCGCCGTCGGTTCGCTGATCGCGCTTCCCACCGCCGGGCACGTCATCAACCGGATCGGCACCGCCAATACCGTCCGGGCCAGCGGCTTCCTGGCGGCGCTGGCAGGCGTTGGAATCGCCGCGTCACTGCTCGCTGAGTCGGTGCCCGGAACCGCCGCCTCGCTCTTCTTCTTCGGCATCGGCATCGGGCTGTGGGACGTGTCCCAAAACGTTGAGGGGGCCGACGTCGAGCACCGGCTCCGCAAGACGGTCATGCCCAAGTTCCACGCGGCCTTCAGCGGCGGAGCCTTCCTGGGTGCCCTGATCGGCGCGGGCCTGTCCGGTCTGGGGGTTGGCCTGCCGCAGCACCTGCTGGTCATCGCCGTCTCGGTAGCCGTGCTGACGTTCGTTGTCCCCCGTTACTTCCTCCCCCACACCGCCCCTGAACAGCCCGCCGACGGCGAAGCCAAGGCGGCCCGCGGGCCCTCGGCTTGGCGGGACGGCCGCACCCTGCTGATAGGCGTGGTGGTCCTCGGTGCCACCCTGACCGAGGGGGCAGGCAACGACTGGATCGCAAAGGCCTCCGTGGACGGCCTGGAGACCCCCGAGTCCACCGGCGCCCTGCTTTTCGCACTCTTCGTGCTGGCCATGACCGCCATGCGCTTCTTCGGGGGCACCGTCATCGACAAGTACGGCCGGGTGGCAGTGCTCCGGGGAAGCATGGCTGCCGCCGCGGCCGGCCTATGCCTGTTCGTGTTCGCCGGAAACCTCTGGCTGGCTGCTGTTGGCGCTGCTCTGTGGGGAGTGGGGGCCGCCTTGGCGTTTCCGATGGGGATGTCGGCCGCCGCGGACGATCCCCGGCACGCGGCGGCCAGGGTGTCGGTGGTTTCCACCATTGGCTACGTCGCCTTCCTGGCCGGCCCCCCGCTGCTGGGCTACCTCGGGGACCTGACCGGAATCCGCCTGGCATTGCTGGCCATCGGTGTTCCCATCCTGCTCGCCCTGTTGCTCGCCGGCGCCGCCAAGCCCCTTCCGGTCAGGGAATGATCGTCCGGAAAGAAATCGCCGGTGGCGCGAACACACCGCTGTACCGGGCGGTAGGGTGGGGAAATGCGACGAATGCTGCGCCGCGGGCCCGGCTGGGTCGCTGCCCTCGACCGCACGCTGATGCGGGCCGTCTCCGGCTTTCCCGGCGGGCACCATGACACATTTTTCCGGCGGCTCTCGGCTTCGGCCAACAAGGGAAAGCTCTGGTTTGGCGTAGCGGCCGTGGCCGCTGCCATTCCGGGACGCACCAGGCGCGCCGCAGTTCACGGCTTGCTGGCACAGGGTGTTGCCTCCGCCGTGACGAACCTCGTCTTCAAAACACTGCTTCCGCGCGCCCGGCCCCTGCCTGAGCATTTGCCGGTCTTTCGCTTCGTTCATCCCCAGCCCACCAGTTCCTCCATGCCGTCAGGCCACTCGGCTTCAGCGGTGGCGTTCGCCTTGGGCACCGGAATGGTGCAGCCGGTGCTCGGAGCCCTCGTGGCCCCCGTGGCCGCAGGCGTCGCATACTCCAGAGTGCATACAGGCGCCCACTGGCCATCGGATGTGCTGTTTGGTTCCGCGATCGGAGCCGGCGCAGCGCTTGTGACGAGGAAATGGTGGCCGGTGCGGCCGCCCATGCCTGCCACCTCGAGGCGTCGGGTTGAGGCGGCCAGACTCCCGAACGGGGAGGGGCTGAGCATCGCTGTGAACACCCTCGGCGGGTCCTTTACCGAGGAAACCGCAGCAGCGCTGAAAGAGGTATTCCCGTCTGCGCATATAACTCTCATGGCGCCCGAGGACGACGTTGCCCAGCGGATGGCGGAGGCAGCAACCGTTCCGGGCATCCGGGCGCTCGGGGTGTGGGGCGGGGACGGAACTGTGGGCACCGCCGCCGCAGCCGCCGTCGAGCATGATCTTCCGTTGCTGGTGCTGGCCGGTGGAACCCTCAACCACTTCGCCCGTGACGTCGGCACGCCCTCCCTGGTGGAGGCGGTAGCCGCAGCGGAAAGCGGCGAAGCGGCGCTGGCTGACGTGGGCGCCGTCGCCGTGGAACGCGGACTGGCGGACGATCCGGAAAAGGTGGAGCTCATCATGCTCAACACCGCGAGCATCGGGCTGTACCCGAATTTGGTGCGGCGCCGCGAACAGCTGCAGCCCGCCCTGGGGAAGCCCCTCGCCGGCGTCGTTGCGATGTTCCGGACCTTCGCCGCGGAGAAGCCGATCACACTGATCGTCAACGGCGTCCGGCACAGGCTCTGGATCATGTACCTGGGCCGGGGCCGCTACTACCCGCGGGACCACGCCCCGCTCGTCCGGCCGGTGCTGGACGACGGCGTGCTCGACGTCAGGATGATGACTGCTGACGAGTCGTTCGCCCGGCTGCGCATGCTGTGGTCCGTGCTGACCGGTACGGTGGCGACCTCCCGGATCACCCACCTTGCCGAGGCCACCCGAGTCCGCGTGGAGTGCGGCACCGCCCCCATGGTGCTTGCGGTGGACGGCGAAGCCATGCCCGGGGTCCGCGCCGCCGAGTTCACCCTGAAGCGGTCCGCCTTGCGCTACTACTCACCCGGGGAAGACCGCTGAGGGCCTCATCCCACCGGATGACGCCCGGAAACCCTGATTGGCCCCTGAATCATCCCTGAGACCGGCGAATTCGGCAGGCGGCCTAGGTAGCGTGGAACGTGCACACCAGACAGCACGCCAGCAGCTATGCAAAGGAAAGCTTCCATGATTGAGGCAGAAGGCCTGACAAAGGTCTACGGCGACAAAACCGCCGTCGGCGGCGTCAGTTTCACCGTCCAAGCCGGCCAGGTCACCGGCTTCCTGGGACCCAATGGGGCCGGAAAGTCCACCACCATGCGCATGATCATGGGCCTGGACACCCCGACGGCGGGAACCGTCACTGTCAACGGTGTCCCGTTCGCCCGGCACGCGGCACCGCTGCGCGAAATCGGAGCGCTGCTCGACGCCAAGGCCGTCCACACCAGCCGCTCAGCGTATAACCACCTGCTGGCCATGGCCGCCACGCACAGCATCCCGCGGAAGCGGGTGCACGAGGTCATTGATATGACGGGCCTCGCGGACGTGGCCCGGAAAAAGGTCAAGGGCTTCTCCCTTGGCATGGGCCAGCGGCTGGGCATCGCCGCCGCACTCCTGGGCGACCCGCAGACCATCATCCTGGACGAACCCGTCAACGGCCTCGACCCGGAAGGCGTGGTCTGGGTGCGCAACCTGGTCAAGTACCTGGCCTCCGAGGGGCGCACGGTGTTCCTGTCCAGCCACCTGATGAGCGAGATGGCCCTGACCGCCGACCATCTGATCGTGATCGGCCGCGGAAAGATTATCGCCGACGCTCCCATCAAGGACATCATCACCGGCAAGGGCCACAGCCGGACACGGGTGCGCTCCGACCAGCCCGACAGGCTCATGCAGGTCCTCGCCGGAACCGGGGTCTCGGTGGAGCTGCAGGACCACGAGCTCCTTGAGGTCACGGGCCTGGACCCGCGTCAGATTGCCCAGAGCGCGCTGGACAACCAGGTTCTGATCTACGAACTCACCCCGCTCCAGGCGAGCCTCGAAGAGGCCTACATGGAGCTGACCAAGGACGAGGTCGAATACCACTCGCTGATCACCACGGGGGCCCCGGTTCCCGCCCAGTCCGGAGGCAACTGACGCCATGAGCACCTCGATTTCCACCCAGCCCGCCGCCGGCCCCGGCCGCGCCGCCACTCGCAACGCAGCTGGCCCGGGGCCCGGTCCAAGCTTCTTCCGCGTCCTGAATTCGGAGTTCATCAAGTTCCGCACGCTCCTGTCCACCATCATCCTGCTCGCTTCGACGGCCGTCGTCATGGTTGGCTTTGGCGCCCTGTCCGCCTGGGGAACCGGCCAGTTCGCGGACCAGGCCGCCTCCGACCCCGAAGCGGCTGCCGCGATCGCGGCACAGGGCGGCGACCTCGCCGTCACGGTGCCCACCTCCGGCGTATCCTTCGCGCAGCTGATCCTGGGCTCCTTGGGCGTCCTGCTGATGAGCTCGGAGTTCACCACCGGCATGGCCCGCTCCACCTTCGCTGCCGTACCCAAGAGGCTGCCGGCGTTCGTCGCCAAGCTCGTGGTGGTGGTCGTCAGCGCCTTTGTCCTGACGGCGGTGTCCACCTACATTGCCGGCCTGGTGGCGGTGCCGATCCTGGGCAACTTCGACCTCAAGCTCGACCTCGCCAGCTCGCAGTCCGTCAAGCTGCTTCTCGTCACCAGCGCCTACGTGGCCGCGGTGGCCGCAATCGGCATGGCACTCGGCACTCTGCTCCGGAATTCAGCAGGCGGCATCATGTCCCTCGTGGGCCTGTTCTTCGTGGCACCGATCGCGTTCCAGCTCATTCCGGGTGACTTCTTCGAGGAGGCCCGCAAGTACCTTCCCGGCAACACGATCAACCCGCTGACGGCCGTGGAGCACGTTCCGGACACGCTCGAAGTCTGGCAGGCGGCCCTTGTACTGGGCGGCTGGGTGGTAGTGCCCGTGGTCCTGGCCATGATCCTGCTGAAGAAACGGGACGTCTAGCCGCACCGAGGTTTCTGCCCATGATGAATGCCGTTCCGGTGAAGGACGCGCCAGCCACCCCGGCTGACGCGTCCTTTGCCGAGCTTGCTGCCCGACGGCGGGGCCGGGTCCGGCGCTACCTGTACCGGCGTCCGCGCGTCATGGATGCCGTGGTGGTGGCCTGCGATGCGGTGCTGGTGGTGCCCACCGTGATGGACGCCGCAAATGCGGGCAGGTGGGCAGCGATCGGGCTGCTCGGCAGCGTTGCGCTGTCCCTGTTCCTGCGGCGCCGGCGCCCAGTGGCCGTGGTGGTGTTCATCGCGTTGGCCGAAGTTGGTGTGACCCTGCTTCATCCGTGGGGATCCAACGTGTCGGCAGGGCTGTGGTTCTCGCTCTACGCCGTGGCCGTGGTGCACACGCGCCGCTTTGCCCTGGTCACGATGGCCGTAGCCTCTGCGCCGCTGGCAATGCTGTACTTCCTGGCCGCGGTGGGGCCACTCGAGCGGGAACTGCCCAGAACGCCCTCCTCGCCCGAGGAGTTCCGCCTCGTGACCAGCATTGCGGCGGGCACCAGCATCGTATTCTCCAACATCATCGCCACCGGAATAGGCATCTCCGTTCGGCAGCGGAGGGAGCACGAGCAGGAAACTGCAGCGTGGGCCGCCCAGGCCGCCCGCCTGGGCTCTGTCGACGAGCGCAACAGGATTGCCCGGGAGATGCACGACGTCGTGGCCCACTCGCTGACTGTCATGGTGGCCCTGTCCGACGGCGCCGCCGTCGTGGTTCGAAGGGATCCGGAACGCGCTGCGGAGGTCCTGGCGGAACTGTCCCGGACGGGCCGCACCGCCCTGGCGGACATGCGCCGGGTGCTTGGGGTCCTGCGGGATGAGGCGACCGGCAGCCACGCGCCCCGTGAGCCGCTCGCCGACGGCGCCAGCTTCGGGAAGCTGCTGGACGGCTTCCGGGCCGCGGGGCTTCCGGTGCATTACTCGCACACCGGCCCGGCACTCCCGGAGGACGTGGCCTTGCAGCTGACCGTGTACCGGATCGTGCAGGAATCGCTGACCAACGTGCTGCGATACGGCCGGGCGCTGAGCCGGGTGGACGTGCTCGTGGTGCGCGAGGATTCCACTGTCACCATTGAAGTGCTCGACGACGGCCGGGGCACCGTTGACGCCGCCACCCCCGGCGGGGGCAGCCCGGGCGGCGGTCCTGCGGCCGCACCGGTCGGGACAGGACAGGGCCTGACGGGGATGAAGGAACGGGCCGGAATCTACGGCGGTACGGTGGAGGCAGGCCCGGCCGCCGGCGGTGGCTGGCGCGTGCGGGCTGTCCTGGCACTCAACGGCGGCGTGCTGAACGGCAACAACATGCAGACCGGCACCAACATGCACACCGGCACAACGCCGGCAGCACGCTGACTGGCAGGCGGGACGGCAACTTGGAAAACGGCAACATGGGGAACGGCTACATGGGGAACGGCTACATGGGGGAACAAATGAACGAGTCCGGACGCCTCCGGGTCCTGCTGGCGGACGACCAGCCGTTGCTGCGGATGGGTTTCCGGCTCATCCTGGAGGGTGAGGACGGCCTCGAGGTGGTGGGTGAGGCCTCGGACGGGGCCGACGCCGTCCGCCAGGTGGGCCGCCTCGATCCCGACGTCGTGCTCATGGACGTCCGGATGCCCACGCTCGACGGGATCGAGGCGACCCGGGCCATCACAGGTTCAGGCTCGCGCGCCAGAATCATCATCCTGACCACCTTCGACCTGGACGAGTACGCGTTCGCCGGTCTCCAGGCCGGCGCCTCGGCCTTTCTGCTCAAGGACGTGGCACCCGCGGAGCTGGTCCAGGCCGTGCGGGTGGTGGCGAGCGGGGACGCCGTCGTGGCGCCCCGGGTCACGCAGCGGCTACTTGAAACGTATGTCCGCGGGGCCGGACCTGCCGCCGCATCGGATGGTCCGGGCACGGCGGCCCCGCAGGCAGCGGCTCCTGCTCCGCGCGACCCGTTGCTGGAGGACCTGACGCCCCGGGAAACCGAGATGCTGGAGGCGATGTCCGAGGGGCTGTCCAACGCGGAGATCGCACACCGCTATTTCCTGTCCGAGGCCACCGTGAAGACCCACGTGCGCCGGATCCTGACCAAGCTGCACCTCCGCGACCGCGTCCAGGCCGTGGTGTACGCGTACGAAACGGGCCTGGTGACCCCGAGCAATCCCGACTACTGAAACGGGCCCCTCGGCGAAACAGGCACAGCGTCCGCACAGGGAGGCTCTATGCAGGCCATAGCCCGCTGGAGTTGGATGGTGCCATGACAACCGCACCCCGCCTTCCCGAAGGGCAGCAGCCCCGGCGCGAGCCGCACCCCAACCATGACCGCGGGCTCGAATTCGATCTTTCCACGCTCATGTCGCGCCGCTCACTGGGCATGTTCGTGGGCGCCGGCACGGCGGCCGCGCTGGCGGCGTGCACGCCCGGCGGGTCATCGTCCGCATCGTCTGGACCGCCGTCGTCGGCTTCCGCTGCCGGCTCGGCTTCCGCTTCCCCCACAGTGACGCGGGCGATCGCCGAGTGCGGCGTGGAGATCCCCCAGGAGACGGCGGGCCCCTTCCCCGGCGACGGATCCAACGGACCGAACGTCCTGGAAGCCTCCGGTGTGGTCCGGCAGGACATCACCTCAAGCTTCGGCACGTCCGGCACGAAAGCGGACGGTGTGCCGCTGACCGTCACGCTGACCCTGCTCGACAACGCCAACGGCTGCGTCCCGCTGGCAGGTGCGGCCGTCTATGCCTGGCACTGCGACAGGGAGGGAAGGTACTCGCTCTACGATTCGGGCGTGGAGAACGAGAACTTCCTGCGCGGCGTGCAGGAAGCGGACTCCAGCGGCCAGGTCACGTTCAAGACCATTTACCCGGGCGCCTATAACGGCCGCTGGCCGCACATCCACTTCGAGGTGTTCGAGTCCATGAACAACGCCAAGGCCGCCGGGCAGGTGCTTGCCGTTTCGCAGATCGCCCTGACCGACGCAGCCTGCCGGGAGGTCTACGCCTCCGCGGGCTACGAAACCAGCGCCCGGAACTTCCCCAACACCACACTGCAGTCGGACAACGTGTTCGGCGGGGACGGCGGCATCTACCAGCTGGCCACCATGTCCGGTGCCGTCTCCGGCGGGTACACGGCAGGGCTCAACGTCACCATCTAGGGCGGCGCTAGACTCGGAGCCATGCCTCTCCATTCCTCCGCCGCAGAGCACATCCGGGACCTCGGCGACTACGTCACCGCCTCGCCGTCGAGCTTCCATGCGGCCCACGAAGGCGCCCGGCGCCTGGCGGAGGCGGGCTTCACCGGCCTGGACGAGCTGGAGCCCTGGGACGCCACGGCAGGAAAGTTCTACGTCATCCGGGACGGTGCGCTCATCGCCTGGGTCACGCCCGGGGATGCCGGGCCCACCACCGGCTTCAACATCCTGGGCGCCCACACGGATTCGCCGTCGTTCAAGCTCAAGCCCAAGCCGACCACTGGCCGCCTCGGCTGGCTCCAGGCCGGCGTCGAGGTTTACGGCGGACCGCTGCTGAACTCGTGGCTGGACCGAGAACTGCAGCTGGCCGGGCGGCTCGTGATGCTCGACGGCACGCAGCACCTGACGGCCACCGGCCCGCTGCTGCGCTTTCCGCAGCTGGCCATCCACCTGGACCGGGCGGTGAATGAAGGCCTCACCCTCGACAAGCAGCAGCACATGAACCCGGTGTTCGGGCTCGGCGATCCTGGCGGGGAGGACCTGCTGGCGGTGCTGGCCGAGCGGGTGTCCGGTGGGGGCACTGAAGAGGTTGATCCTGCGCGGATCGGAGGGTACGACGTCGTCATTGCGGACACGCAGCCGCCCGCGGTTTTCGGGGTCAGGAGTGAGTTCTTTGCCTCCGGACGCCTGGACAACCTCTCCGCAACGCACGCCGGGATCACGGCGCTGATCGCGCACGCTGACGCTTCCGACGGCGGCGCGCAGGCTTCCGCGGCAACCGCGCCGATTGCGGTGCTCGCGGCCTTCGACCACGAAGAAATCGGTTCGGCGTCCCGGTCGGGGGCGTGCGGGCCGGTGCTCGAAGACATTCTGGTCCGGATCTCCGACGGGCTGGGCGCTTCGGCGAGCCAGCGCCGGCAGGCGTTCGCGGCGTCGTTCTGTGTTTCCGCCGACGCTGGCCACGCCGTCCATCCCAACTATGCCGAACGGCATGACCCCGTCAACCGCCCTGTCCTCAACGGCGGGCCACTGCTGAAGATCAACGCCAACCAGCGGTACGCCACCGACGCTGCCGGGGCTGCGCTCTGGGCGCGGCTGTGCGGCGAGGCGGGGATTCCCTACCAGGAGTTTGTGTCCAACAACGTGATGCCGTGCGGTTCCACCATCGGCCCGCTGACAGCCACCCGGCTGGGCATCAGGACCGTGGACGTGGGCGTCCCCCTGCTCTCAATGCACTCGGCCCGGGAGCTTTGCGGCGTGGAAGATCCGCAACGCCTTGCCCGGGTGACTGAGCTGTTCTTTGGGGCCGCGGCGCACGCCTAGTGCACACGTGGCAGATTTCAGCCCGGTTACAAAAGTGCCGTTCAGGCAACCTTTGATGCCTTCTGAGCTGCATGGCTGGAAGTGTGCCTGTTTTGGGGTGCCGTAAACTGTAACTTTGCACAGCCCGGATCGGCCTCCGGCTCCCTTAGTGTGAAACGCACAGTGTGGTCCCCGGCACAGCCTCAGCCTTTGCCGCCCGGCCACCGCCCCAAAACCTGCAATCAAAACGAGGATGGCGCAGCCATGCACGCTGACCAACAACTGTCCAAGTCCCTAAAGCCCCGGCACCTGTCGATGATCGCCATTGCCGGTGTCATCGGCGCCGGCCTGTTCGTCGGCTCCGGCGCGGCCATCCAGCAGGCCGGTCCCGGCATCCTGCTGGCCTATATGGCCGCAGGCATCGTGGTCATCCTCGTCATGCGGATGCTTGGCGAGATGGCCGCGGCGAACCCCGAAACCGGATCCTTCTCCACGTACGCGGACAAGGCACTGGGCCGCTGGGCCGGCTTCAGCATCGGCTGGCTCTACGCGTGGTTCTGGATCATCGTGCTGGGCATTGAAGCAACGGCCGGTGCCGCGATCATGCACCGCTGGGTGCCCGGCATCGACCAGTGGGTCTGGGCCCTGGCGCTCATGGTCCTGCTCACGCTGACCAACCTGGGCTCGGTGAAGTCCTACGGGGAGTTCGAGTTCTGGTTTGCCTCCATCAAGGTCACCGCCATCATCCTGTTCCTCCTTTTCGGCGTGGCAGCGATCCTCGGCCTGGTTCCGGGCGTTCCGGCGCCCGGCCTGAGCAACCTGACGGGCAACGGGGGTTTCCTGCCCAACGGTCCGGGAGCCGTCCTGGCCGGAATCCTCGTGGTGGTCTTCGCGTTCTTCGGTGCTGAGATCGCCACGATCGCAGCCGGTGAATCCGAAAACCCGGTTGAAGCGGTCAAGAAGGCCGTGAAGTCCACGGTCTGGCGCATCCTCGTCTTCTACATCGGCTCCATCGCGATTGTTGTCACGCTGCTCCCCTGGAACTCCGCCAACGTGGCCAAGAGCCCGTACGTCGCGGTCATCGAGCTGTTCGGCATCCCCGGCGCGGGCACCATCATGGACGTCGTGGTGCTGACCTCGGTGCTGTCCTGCCTGAACTCGGGCCTCTACACGGCCAGCCGCATGCTGTTCTCGCTCTCGCAGCGCGGCGACGCCCCGAAGTCCTGGACCCGCATCTCCAAGCGCGGCGTGCCCGCCGCAGCGGTGCTGGCCTCCACCGTGGTCGGCTTCATCACCGTGGGATTGAACTACATCGCCCCGGACACGGTCTTCCTGTTCCTGGTGAACACCTCCGGTGCCATCGCGCTGTTTGTCTGGCTGGTCATTGCCGCGTCTCAGCTGGTGCTGCGCCGCCGGATGGGGGCCGCAGCCAAGGACCTGTCGCTGAAGATGTGGTTCTTCCCCTACCTCACCTGGCTGGCGATCGGCAGCATCGTGGCGCTCATCATCGGCATGGTGATCCTTGATTCCACCCGCGAGTCGCTCCTGCTCTCCGTGGCCTTGGCCGCCGTGGTGGTCGGCATCGGTGTGTGGCGCTACCGCAAGGGCGGTCCGGGCCGGGCCGGGGTGCCCGCAGCCTCCGAGACGTCCGCCGAAACCGCGAACGCAGGCGTGGGGTCCGGCCCGGCGTCGTAAGCACGCCCCCGCACTCTGAGCACTCTGCAGAACCATCCGCCCGGTTGGCCGATTATGGCCTGACCGGGCGGATGTCTTTGTTTTGTCAGCCCTGCCTGGGGGCGAACATGATGACGGCGACGCCGACGAGACAGACAGTGGCCCCGATGAGGTCCCAGCGGTCGGGCCGGAAGCCGTCCAGAAGCATGCCCCACACCAGGGAGCCGACGATGAAGACCCCGCCGTACGCCGCCAGGACCCGGCCGAAATGGGCATCCGGCTGGAAGGCTGCCACAAAGCCGTAGAACCCCAGCGCCACGATTCCGAGTCCGGCCCACCACCACGCCTTGTCCTCGCGCACGGCCTGCCAGATCAGCCAGGCTCCGCCGATCTCCGCCACGGCGGCCAGGGTGAAAAGGAGCACGGATTTCAGAATCGTCATGGCTCCAGTATTCCGGGCCGGGTGTTGTCCACCGCCCCGGCCGTATGACCCGTTCCGACGCCTCGGTTTTCCACATAGCCGGACCGGCAGTTCCGGGCCAGCCGTCCGGGCCCATAGCCTTGGAACTGTCCGAATCGCGGAAACCCTCCCGGGTGCACTAAGATAGTGAAGTCTGTGCTGCGCCCTGGTCCTTTTTCGGCCGCGGGCGTGCACGGCATCGCAAATGAACCTCCTGTTACGGAAATACCGTAACCGCTTAGCCCAAAGGAGGTGGGTTCACATATGCGTCCTTACGAATTGATGGTAATCATCGACCCCGAGGTCGAAGAGCGTACCGTAGAGCCGTCGCTTCAGAAGTTCCTGAACGTCATCACCAACGATGGTGGAACCATCGAAAAGGTTGACATCTGGGGCCGTCGCCGTCTGGCTTACGACATCAAGAAGAAGTCCGAGGGTATCTACGCCGTGGTGAACTTCACCTCGACGCCGGCTACCGCCAAGGAACTTGACCGCCAGCTGAGTCTCAACGAGACCATCATGCGCACCAAGATCACCCGCCCCGAAGAGCAGAAGGTTGTTGCTGAGTAATTTCAGCTACCAACTTTCATTCTTTACACCGCAGGAACGAACAAGGAGGCAGTAGATGGCAGGCGAAACCACTATTACGGTCATCGGTAATCTCACCAATGACCCCGAACTGAGGTTCACACCGTCAGGTTCGGCAGTAGCGAACTTCACCATCGCGTCCACGCCTCGCACCTTCGACCGCCAGTCCAATGAGTGGAAGGACGGGGAAACCCTGTTCCTCCGCGCTTCGGTCTGGCGCGAGGCAGCGGAGAACGTCGCCGAGTCCCTCACCAAGGGCACCCGCGTGATTGTTTCCGGCCGCCTGAAGAGCCGTTCCTACGAAACAAAAGAAGGCGAGAAACGCACCGTTATCGAGCTCGAAGTCGACGAAATCGGCCCGAGCCTGCGTTACGCCAATGCCAAGGTCAACCGCACCCAGCGCTCCGGCGGCCAGGGCGGCTTCGGCGGCGGCAACAGCGGCGGATTCGGTGGCGGTGGATTCGGTGGCGGCCAGGGTGGAAACCAGGGCGGCAACACCGGAGGAAACTGGGGCGGCAACCAGCAGCCCGCAGCGCAGGAAGACCCCTGGGCCACGCCCGGAGTCAGCAATGCGGGCGGCGGCTGGGGCAACGGCCCGGATTCCGAACCTCCCTTCTAAACAACACAACAAAGGTCCGGCGCAGCATCCGCCAGAGCGTTCCATATGGCACGTTCTGTGCACGCCGCGGTCGGACCACCACCATCCCGTGGATCACGATTCACGGGCTCCCTAGAATAGGAGCTCCACGATGGCTAAGGCTGAACTCCGTAAGCCCAAACCAAAGTCCAACCCCTTGAAGGCCGCTGACATCACTGTCATCGACTACAAGGACGTAGCATTGCTGCGCAAGTTCATCTCCGACCGCGGAAAGATCCGCGCCCGTCGCGTCACTGGCGTTACGGTGCAGGAGCAGCGCAAGATCGCCCAGGCAATCAAGAACGCCCGCGAAGTTGCCCTGCTGCCCTACTCCGGCGCTGGCCGGGGCTAAGGAAAGGGATTAACTAACATGGCAAAGCTCATTCTGACCCACGAAGTAACCGGTCTCGGTGCTGCTGGCGACGTTGTCGAGGTCAAGGACGGTTACGCACGTAACTACCTGCTGCCCCGCGGTTTCGCCCTGACCTGGTCGAAGGGTGGCGAGAAGCAGGTTGAGTCCATCAAGGCTGCCCGCGTCGCCCGCGAGCACGCTTCCCTGGAAGATGCTCAGAAGCAGGCCGCCGCTCTGTCCGCCAAGCCGGTCAAGCTGGTTGTCAAGGCCGGCGAAAGCGGCCGCCTGTTCGGCACGGTCAAGCAGGCCGACGTCGCCGACGCTGTTGAGGCCGCAGGCCTTGGCCGCATCGACAAGCGCAAGGTTGAACTGCCGGCTCACATCAAGTCGGTCGGTTCCTACCAGGCCAACGTCCGTCTGCACGACGACGTTGCCGCTGTGATCGAACTCGACGTAGTCGCAGGCAAGTAGCAGGTCCGGCATTTGCCGGATCTACTACGCAGTCCTGAACTGCTGACGGCCCCCGCCGTCGGTTTCCTCCGGGAACCCGACGGCGGGGGCTTCGTCATTTCCGGCAGGTTTGGGCCGGCTGCCTATTCCTGGTGCAGGACCGTGGTGCAGTAGCGGTAGCCGAGGCTGATCAGCTCGGCAAGCACGGCTTCGTCGACGTCGGCCAGCTTGTTGATATAGAGGCAGCCGGCGCCGGTCTTGTGCTTGCCCAGACGCTCGAGGAGCATGGACGACTCCGGCGCATTTGTCAGGCCGTAGAGCGAGAGGCTGGCCTTGCGGGGCGAGAACCCCACCGCTGCGGTGTCCCCTTCGCGCCCGGTGGCGTACTTGTAGTGCACCCTGCCGAATCCGACGATGGTGGGGCCCCACATCTCAGGTTCCTGGCCCGTCAGTTCTGCCATGAGGGTACGCAGCCGCAGGGCGTCCTGCAGGCGCACCGGGTGCTCCACAGCAGCGATGAACTCGTCCGCAGAAACCCCGGTCACCTGTGTCTTGTTTTCCGCCATGGACGCAGTGTACTGGGCGGCCGACGGGGTGGCGGAATAAAAGGCGGACCTGTCCGGTTGAGCGGATAGATGCAAATGCATATATAGCGCCAAACAGAGGAGACCGCCATGGAGACCCGCCGCATCACTGTTCTGTCCGCCGGACTGGGAGTGCCGTCGTCGAGCCGTCTGCTGGCCGACCAGCTGGCTGCCGCCGCCACACGGGAGCTGGCTGCCGCCGGCTACGAGGTGGTCATCGACGTCGTGGAGCTCCGCGATCTGGCCGTGGACATTGCCAACAACTTCGTCACGGGTTTTGCCCCGCCCCGGCTGGCAGAGGTGATCGCCGGCGTCGAGGCCTCTGACGGCATCATTGCGGTCTCACCGGTGTTCAGTGCGTCCTACAGCGGGTTGTTCAAGTCGTTCATCGACGTCCTGGACCCCAAATCACTGGACGGCAAAGCGGCCCTCCTGGGGGTCACCGGCGGAACGGACCGTCACCAGATGGTCCTCGACCACGCCATGCGCCCGCTCTTTAGCTACCTCCGCACGCGGACGGCCGCCACGGCCGTCTTCGCCGGGCCCCAGGACTGGGGAAACACGGATGACGGCGGCACTCCACTTTCGGTGCGGATCGAACGGGCCGCGGCCGAGTTCAGCCGTCTCCTGGAGGGGGGCCAGCCGGGCCGCAAACCGGCCCTGCTGGAGTCGCTGCCCTTTGAACAGCTGCTGGCCGGGATCTCAGCCGGCCAGTAACGCGAACTAATCACAGCACCTGCTCGTTGTGCCGGGCATGAAATGTCCCATTGATTCTTCAGACCTGGTCATGAGCGAACGCAGCGGCGTGGAAATCGACTACTGCCCGCAGTGCCGGGGTGTGTGGCTGGACCGCGGCGAACTGGACAAAATCATCGACCGCGTCAACACCGGGGCGCCGGCGGCACCAGCGGCGCCCGTTCCCCCTGCACCTGCGTCACCTGCGCCTGGCATGGCGCCTCCGCCGCTGTACCGCAACTTTGAACCGCGGCGTGACGAGCCGCTGCGGGACCAGCCGCGGTACGACGACCGGAACTACGGCAAGGGCTACGACCGCGACTATGACCGCCGCCGGCACAAGAAGAAGGAAGGCTGGCTGGGCGACCTGTTCGACTTCTGAGTAGCGCCCGGCCGGGCAGCCGGCGGTAGTTAGTCGTCCAGCAGGGCGATAAATTCGCGCGCCTGTTTCAGCGTGATGTCGGAATGCCGGGTCAGCGCATTGGCAGCTGCTTCGGTATTGCCGCTCTTGGCGAGTGTGCGGATGCGGCCGTAGATCTCGTCATTGAGCATGTTGCTGCTGACCTCCCGGGTGACATCGCCTTTGCTGGCTATGGCCCGGTACCTGTACGGGAACCGCTGCGGTGGCTCGTCGTCGTCCTCGGGTTCGCTGGGTTCCTGGGCCGGTGACTGGAAAGGCTGCGGGTGGGCTGCCAGCGCCGCCACTGCGTCCCGTGATGCGCGCAGTCCCTGCCCTGATACCTCGTAGTACAGCTTGATCGCAGCCATGGCCTGGCCCTGGGCGATGAGCGCGTACAGCCGCCGGTGTTCATCCTCGGACAGCTTGGCTGCCGCTTCCCTTGCCAGCTCTGCGGACTCCACAGGCGGTTTGGCCGGCTCCCTGGCACTGCGCCGGCGGTGGCCCAGCGCACGGGCTGTGAGGGCCACGGCCACAGCAACGGCCACGAGGATCAGGAAGGGGATCAGGAGCGATTCCATGGTTACAGCCGATCTACATATTGCTTGGCGGTGAAAAGGTTGGAGTGGGTGGCCTGGCGCAGAAGCCTTATGGCCTGGAGCTTCTGACCGTTGCGCACCAATGCCTGCAGCTGCAGCGCCAGCTCCGGGTTCAGCGTGGCCCCGGTCGCCAGTGCCGCAGGGTAGGAGCCGTGCGGGTAGTCAGCATGATGGCCGGGATCCTGGGCGGGGTGGCCAAGCGGAAGTGTCTGGCGATGGTCATGCTGCTGGATCTGCTGTTGCCGGTTCTGGCTGGGCAGGGCCGCAGCCTCCAAGCGTGCCCGGGCCGTCATGGCTGCCTGAACCTGGGCCGCATAGTGGGCCTGGGAACGCCTTGCCAGATCCAGCTGGTAGCGGTCCGCGTCGGACATGCCCCCATCTCGCGGCTTCAATGCCGTTGCGAGAGCCCAGAGGGATGCGGCGAGGATAAGGGCAGGAACCAAGACTGTCAGAACGTCGCCCATACCTAGAGCTTAACGCCAGATCCGCGTTATCCACAGCATATGCCCGGCTGCGCATGGTGCACTCCGCACGTGATGCTGGCGATGACCCCGGACGGCAAGATTCCTCCGGGCGGCATGCATCCGGGAACGGACGGGGACATATGCCGGTGATCCGTATCACAAAGTGGGAATGTGGAGGGGAAAAAGGCCTTCTGACACTGGAACTACCGGCCGGTATCCCCAGCGGACGCCTCCGGCTGTGGATGAAGGTTTATGCAAAACTTTAATTCGTCCACAGGGAAATCTGAATGTTTCCGCAGGTCAAGCCGCACATATGCCGAAAAGAAAATTTCTATCCACAGCTTCCCCCACAGGCTGTGCACAAGCAGCAGTACGTTGTGCACACGTTATCCACAGGGGTGCGGAACCGCGGGCTTTGTGAGTGGGCAGGCGGGCGCTAACGTAGCGGAGACACCCCATTCGGGTGAGTTTTCCCTTCCGGCCTGCAGACCGGGGGCCAGCGGACAGCCGGGCTCCGGGTGATTAGTGCTGCCCTGTGGAAAACCTGTGGATGAGGCGTCGCCGGGGTTCAGTAGCCCGGACCTAAAAAATGTCAGGACCTGCTGGTGTAGTTGCATTAGCCCGGGCAGCAGTTTTTGCTGCGCGGCACACCCGCGGCACACGGCACACGCGCCGCAGTCCTCCTGCACGGACTGCGGACACAATGGAGGACGGCAGCTTTGTCAGTTACGCACCTGGACTCAATCGAAGGTACCCGCGAATCCGAAGGCAGCCGCAAACCTCCCCAGGACATCCCCGCCGAGCAGTCCGTCCTGGGCGGCATGATGCTCTCCAAGGACGCCATTGCGGACGTGGTTGAGATCCTGCGCGGGCAGGACTTCTACCGCCCCGCCCACGAAACCATCTATGAGGCCGTCATCGACCTCTACGGCCGCGGCGAACCCGCAGATGCCGTCACGGTGTCCGATGAGCTGACCAAGCGCGGCGAGATCAACCGGATCGGTGGACCGGCCTACCTCCATGAGCTCATTCAGACGGTACCCACGGCCGCGAATGCAGGCTACTACGCCGAGATCGTGGCCGAGCGCGCCGTGCTCCGGCGGCTGGTCAATGCCGGTACCAAGATCGTGCAGCTCGGCTACGGCCAGGACGGCGAAGTCGAAGACCTGGTCAACCAGGCCCAGGCGGAGGTCTACGCAGTCGCCGAGCGGCGCACCGCGGAAGACTACGTCGTGCTGAAGGACGTCATGGAGTCCACCGTGGATGAGATCGAGGCATCCGGCCACCGCGGCGAAGGAATGGTGGGCGTTCCCACCGGCTTCTACGAGCTGGACGAGTTGACGCACGGGCTGCATCCGGGCCAGATGATCGTCATTGCCGCCCGGCCCGCCGTGGGTAAGTCCACCTTCGCCCTGGACTTTGCCCGCTCGGCCGCCATCAAGAACAACCTCGCCACGGTGATGTTCTCCCTCGAAATGGGCCGCAACGAGATCGCCATGCGCCTCCTTTCGGCCGAGGCCACGATCGGCCTGCAGGACCTCCGCAAGGGCACCATCAAGGACGAGCAGTGGTCCAAGATCGCCACCACCATGGGGCGCATGAATGATGCCCCGCTGTTTATTGACGACAGCCCCAACATGTCCCTTATGGAGATCCGCGCAAAGTGCCGCCGCCTCAAGCAGCAGCACGATCTTAAGCTTGTGATCCTCGACTACCTTCAGCTGATGAGCTCCGGGAAGAAGGTGGAGTCCCGCCAGCAGGAAGTCTCCGAGTTCTCGCGTGCGCTGAAGCTGCTGGCCAAGGAACTTCAGGTCCCCGTCATTGCACTGTCGCAGCTGAACCGTGGTTCTGAGCAGCGCCAGGACAAGCGGCCAATGGTCTCTGACTTGCGTGAATCGGGGTCCATCGAGCAGGACGCCGACATGGTGATCCTGCTGCACCGTGAAGACGTCTACGACAAAGAGTCCCCGCGTGCCGGCGAGGCGGACATCCTCATCGCCAAGCACCGCAACGGCCCCACCAAGGACATTGTTGTGGCCTTCCAGGGCCACTATTCGCGGTTCGCCAACATGGCGGGGGATGCCGGAGGCGGCGGCGGCTTCTAGGCTGCCGCTGCTAGTGCGGCTGTGACTGCAGCAGGTGGTTGGGGAGCCTGTTCCCCGGGGCCGCCGCCCTGATCTCCAGGAGCTCCCGGGCATGGGCGTGGAGCCGCTTGTCCTCCTCGGACACGGGCGTCCATGCGGGGATGGGGACCGAAGTGCCCTCGGCGTCGCGGGCAACCATCACGGTGAGGCAGTACGTGGTCAGGTTCAGTTCACGGCCCTTGGGGTCCCCGGAACGGACGTGTACGGCAATGTGCATGCCCTTGGTGCCCGTGTAGACCAGCCGGGCCTCCACCTCCACCACGTGGCCAATCAGCAGCGGCCGGTAGAACCGGACCCCGCCGGAGAAGACCGCCACCGTGTCCCGGCCGCAGTAGCGTGAGGCGCACACATATGCGGCCTCATCGATCCATTTCATGACGATCCCGCCATGGACTTTCCCGCCCCAGTTCACGTCCGTGGGCGCCGCCATAAACCG
This sequence comes from Arthrobacter sp. FW305-BF8, assembly GCF_021789315.1. Lineage (NCBI taxonomy): Bacteria > Bacillati > Actinomycetota > Actinomycetes > Micrococcales > Micrococcaceae > Arthrobacter > Arthrobacter sp. FW305-BF8. Next base: position 4,867,233 of record NZ_CP084561.1, on the reverse strand, counting down.
CAAGACGACGCGCTCGGCGGTGCCGGCATCGGTATATTCCTGGGCGCTCATGGCTTCGACGATCTGTTCCCGGATACCGATCCGCGCCAGGGCATGGTCCCGCTGTTCCAGTTCTTCCGCCGTTATGGGCTCGAACTGCTGTACCGGGATGGGTTTCCCGTCCTCGCCAACCGCCACAAAAATCACCATGCACTGGCTCCGCATGGTGGCCGGCCCGCCTTTCGGGTCCCCGGAGGAGACCACCGTCCGGATATGCATGGAGGAGCGGCCCGTGTAGACGATGGTGGCGGTGACCTCCACCATGTCGCCAACGTTCACCGGGTCGGCGAAGTGGATGTTCCCTACGTAAGCGGTGACACAGTAAGACTTGGCCCAGCCGACGGCGGCCGCATAGGCCGCCTTGTCCACCCACTCGAGCACCGTTCCGGCGTCAACGGATCCGCTGTGGCCCACGTCCATGGGGGCGGCAAGGAAGCGGAGGGTTACTGAGTTGGCGGCAGTCTCGCTCATGGTCGCAGTTTACTGACCGCAGTCCTCGGGGCAGGTCCCGGCCTTCACAAACGCGCTCCCGCGCGCCATAAGCCCGGGAAGCCTGCCCTCCGACGTCATGAAGGGGCACTTATCGCCCGGGCGCTATTAATAATGATTATCATTAGTGTCATGTTATCGAAGCGACCTGTTCTTCCTGCCCGAACCACCACCCGCCGGCGCGGCCGCCCCATCCCGTCATTCGCCACGCCCTTCGCGCCGCCGTTCACAAGACCGCACGCAGTCCGGTTGGCGGCGGCCTCTGCGGCTGCCCTCCTCCTGTCCGGCTGCGGGGGGAGCCCCGGTCAGGAGGCGGCCGAAAGTTCTGCCGGCACTTCCAACGTCGAGACCGCAGAACCCGCGGAACTTCGCGCCCCCAAACCACGCCTCGCGTACAGCTACGAGGGCGGCATCGGAGTGCTGGACGCCGGGACCCTCGAGCCCGTGGCGGACGTCGAACTGGACGGCTACAACCGCATCAGCGCGGCCGGGGACGGCCGCCACGTCCTGGTGGCAGCGGATGACTCGTTCCGCGTCCTCGACGCCGGAGTCTGGACCGAGCGGCACGGCGACCACGGCCACTCCTATGCCGCCCAGCCCACGCTGACGGATTACGCGTTCGAGGCGAGCAAGCCCGGCCATGTGGTGCGGCACGCCGGAAGAACTGTCCTGTTCAGCGACGGGTCCGGCAAGGTGGAGTCCTTTGAGTCCGCTGCCCTCGGAGAATTGCCGGAACACGGCCTTCCGGAGACAGTTACCTACACGGCACCCGCGGCCCACCACGGCGTAGCGGTGGAGCTGGAGGACGGGAAGCTGCTGGTAACCGTGGGCGACGAGAACGCCCGCAACGCCGTGGCCCTCCTCGGGCAGGCCGCGGGCTCGGGCCGCAAGGAGACGGGTCCGGACCGCAGGGAGATTCTCCGCAGCCAGAGCTGCCCCGGTGTCCATGGCGAGGCAGTGGCTGGCGAGAACAACGTGGTCTTCGGATGCGAGAACGGGATGCTGGTTTTCAAGGATGGCAGGTTCTCCAAGATCTCCAGTCCTGACGCCTATGGCCGGATGGGCAACCAGGCAGGTTCACCGGCGTCGCCCGTGGTGCTCGGCGACTACAAGGTGGACAAAGACGCGGTCCTGGAGCGGCCCACCAGGATTTCGCTGGTGAATACGGACACGAAGGCCCTGAAGTTGGTGGAGCTCGGCACGAGCTATTCGTTCCGGTCACTGGGGCGCGGGCCGGCCGGGGAGGCTCTGGTGCTCGGCACCGACGGCGCGCTGCACGTCCTCAACGCGGCGACGGGCGCCACCGTGTCCACGATCCCCGTGGTTGCCGCGTGGCAAGAGCCAGAGGCGTGGCAGGACCCCCGGCCAGCCCTGTACGTCCAAGGCTCCACAGCTTATGTAACCGAGCCGGCAACGGGGCAACTTCACGCCGTCGACCTGAAGGCGGGCAAGACCGCCCGCACGGCCACTCTGGCTCACACGCCGGATGAACTGACGGGTGTCACCGGCTGACCAACTGAGCGGCTGAACCAAGAACAACCCGACAAGAAAGCGCAATTAACAGCAAAACGACGGCGGCCGCCCACCGTGCACCGAAGTGCCGGGAGCGGCCGCCGTCGTCGCTTCCTAACAGTCACCGCTCTGGAGCGGTGACTCGTTCAGGGAAGGTTACGCGAGAACCTTGAGCTTGGAGTTGCTGCGGCCGAACAGGGCTGCGTCCGCCGAGAGGCGGCCAGCTCCTGCGAGGGCGATGGCCGCTGCCGCGGCTGCGAGCAGGAGAACCAGCTCGTAGCCGCCGTCGGCGACGAAGACTCCGGCCGAGGCGTGGACCAGGAAGAGGGCGCCGAGCATGTCCAGGGCGAGCAGGGCGGCGAAGACGCGTGTCAGCACGCCGAGGATGAGGGCGATGCCGCCCACGAGCTCCAGGGTGGCGACGACCGGGGCGGCGACCTCAGCGGCCGGAACCCCCATCTTGGTGAAGGATGCCTGCGTCCCGGCGATGGTGAACTCGCTGAACTTCTGCCAGCCGTGCGCGGCGAAGAGGAATCCCGTGATGACTCGCAGGATCGTCAGGGCTGTGGTGGTCTGGGTGGACTGGTTCATGGAGATTCTCACCGTTCGGTTCGATTGGGGGTTGTCTCTTTTGGGCACGCGGTCCGGAGCGCGTCCGGCGATGCTTCCCTTCCACTGTCCCGAAGTTTTGTTGAAGTGTCAACTAATGTGTCACGTTTATCTTTTTTTCGGCGGCTAGGCTGAGATGGTGCCCCCATCGCCTTCCGCCGCCGTTTCCACCCCAAAGCCCGACAGCCACGGCCGGGAAATCCTCCGGCTTGCCGTTCCTGCCTTCGGCGCGCTGATTGCCGAACCGCTCTTTCTGCTGGCCGACTCGGCCATTGTGGGGCACCTGGGTGTTGCCCAGCTGGCCGGCGTGGGGCTGGCCTCGGCGGTGCTGCATACCGCGGTAGGGCTGATGGTCTTCTTGGCGTACTCCACCACCCCTGCCGTGGCGCGGGCAGTGGGGGATGGCCAGATCGGAAGGGCACTTGCCGCCGGGCGCGACGGCGTCTGGCTGGCCTTGCTACTCGGGACTGCGTTGGCGCTGGCCGGCTTCCTCGCCGCCGAGCCGCTGATCGGGCTCATGGGGCCGAGCCCGGAAATCCGCACCTTCGCCGTCGACTACCTGCGGTGGTCCATGCCCGGGCTGGTCGCGATGCTGCTGATCTTCGCCGGTACGGGCGTGCTAAGGGGGCTGCAGGACACCCGGACACCATTGGTGGTTGCCACGGCGGGATTCACGCTGAACATCGTGCTGAATTTGGTGCTGGTCTACGGCCTCGGGCTGTCCGTCGTCGGGTCTGCGGTGGGAACCAGCATCGCGCAGTGGGCCATGGCCGCGGTGTATCTGGTGATGGTGCAGCGCAACGCCCGTCACCACGGTGTCAGCCTGCTGCCCGACTGGCACGGGATCCGGGCCATGACCAGGGTGGGCTCCTGGCTCATGCTGCGCACCCTGAGCCTCCGCATCGCCATCCTCGCCACCGTGCTCGTGGTCACGGCCCAGGGTGCAGTGAACCTGGCTGCCCATCAGCTCGCCATGACAGTCTTCACCTTCCTCGCCTTCGCACTGGACGCCCTGGCCATCGCCGCACAGGCGCTGATCGGCAAGGAGTTGGGAGCCTCCAACCCCGGCAAGGCGCGCATCATGACCCGGACCATGATCCGCTGGGGTATCGGCTTTGGTGTGGCCACCGGCGTGCTGCTCGCCGTGGCGGCGCCTTTCGCCGGGGCCCTCTTCACGCCCGACGCCGGCGTCCAGTCGGTCCTGACCGCGGCACTGTTGGTACTGGCCGCGGGCCAGCCCCTGGCAGGGTACGTGTTCGTCCTCGACGGGGTGCTGATCGGGGCCGGCGACGCGAAGTATCTGGCGATTGCCGGCGTCGTAAATCTTGCTGTGTACCTTCCGCTGCTGCTGGCGGTGCCGCTCGCCGGGGCCGGCGGCGCGGCGGCGCTCGTTTGGGTGTGGGTGGCCTTTTCGCTGGGCTACATGTGCGCACGCGGCCTGACCCTGGGGCTGCGGGCCAGGACAGACCGCTGGATGGTGCTCGGCTCGTAGCCTGCGGCCCGGATTCGCCGGTTCAGGCCGACGCACTAAACTGGAGCGGTGACTTCCCCCGCTGCCCCTGCTGAATCCGACGTGCCTTCCCCTCCGGCGGAGCTGTGGAAACCCGCCCTGCTCCGGGCCGCCGCCGCACTGGCGTTTGGTGCCGTGACCGTGTTCTGGGCTGCGCCTTCGGCGACCGGGATGTCGCTCGCGGGCGGGGCGTACCTGCTGGCCACCGGCCTGATCCTGCTGTGGGGCATTCCGCTGACCGGGTTCCGCCGCGAGGCGCCTGCCGGCCGCATTCTCTCCGCCGCGGGAGCTGCCCTGACCGGCGCCGGCGTGGCCCTGCTGTTCCTGCAGGGCAGCCTGGTGTTCGCCGTCGTTGGCGCTGTGGGGCTGGCCGTGGCGTCGGGGGCCGAACTGTACCTGGGCATCAGGTTCCGTGGGCGGCATGTCTTGGCCCGCGACTGGCTGGCATCGGGAATCATCGGGCTGGGCACGGCCGGCACCCTTCCGTTCTTTGTGGGGCTTGGTCCGCACGCGCTGCTGGGCGTTGCGGGCGGCGGCGCCATCATCTCGGGCGTGCTCTGGATTCTGGCAGGCCTCTCGCTCCGGCATGATGCGCGGGCGGCCGCGTCAAAGGCCGTAAACTAGTACCAAGGGTTCTACTCCTTGTAGAACAGCCTTTGGCTACCAATACCTTCAAGACCAGCACACAGCACAGCGGGCAGGCCGCATCGCGCCGCCCGCACGGGAGGAATCACCTTGGCACACCAGAAACCAGGAGAACCGCGCAATCTGCGGACCTCGGTCAAGGGACCCCTGATGTTCTCCGCCTTCTGGGCTGTGGTGGCGTTCTTCGCGGTGCTGATCTTTGCCTCCGGCGGCAGCGCCCGGTCGCCGCGGTTTGACCTGGCCTTCATTGCCGCCGGCATCGCCTTCATTGTCACCCTCGTCATCGCGGCGATGCTGTCCATGAGCTACAAGGACAACGCCGCGCACCTGGGTAAAGGCTCCGGCGTGAACCTGAGCTCGGCCCGGAGGTCCTCCCCGGGACATGGCGGCCACGGGACTCAGGGAGCCCAGAGTGAGGGAACCCAGCGCCGTCCGGATGCCCCGGGTGCCGGTACGGCCGGAACCGGTGAGCCCGGGCCCGACGGCGGGGCCTCCTAGCGCCCTTCCCCCCGGCGGGCCTTACTCCCCGGTGGCGCGGCGCGCACGGTAGGCCGCGACGTGCGCGCGGTTGGCGCAGTTTCCGGTGTCGCAGTACCGCTTGGACCGGTTGCGGCTGAGGTCAAGGACCGCCGCGTCGCAGTCATCGGCCGCGCACACGAGCATGCGGTCCATCTCCTTGCTGCGGATCACGTCCACCAGCGCCATGGCGGCTTCGGTGCCTAGCCTGTCCGCCAGCGGGGCATCGTGCGTGGTGGCATGCAGGTGCCAGTCCCACTGGTCGTGCTTGAGGAGTTGGGGGAGTGCGTGGGCTTCCCGCAGGAGCCGGTTCACAGTGGCCACGGCTGCATCCTCGTCCGCGGTCCATAAAGCTGTCAGTTCTGAGCGGAGTGCGTGGACGGCGGCCAGTTCGGCGGCGTCGTGGGTGCGGGAGCCGATAAAGCCCTCCTGCCGGAGGAACTCGTCGAGGTCCTCCACCGTGGCCAGGCTTTCCCCGCCGTTGGCGGCAGAGTTGATGAGGTTCACCACGAAGCGCAGTGAGAGTTCTGTGTCAGGGGCAAAAACCACCTTGACTCCTTACGGTGCGGGGCGTAGTGTCAGGACCAATACCCCACTTTACTCCTGACGGGAGACCTCCGTGTCCGCACCGATCCGCCGCGCCAACACAGCGCTGATTTCTCCGGCTACGGCTACGGCCACGGCTCCCGCCGCGGCCGGGGCCTCGCCAGAGGCCTCCGGCTTCCTTGCGTCAGGACTGGGCATCGCCCTCTTTTCGTCAGCCGTCTTCGGGCTCTCCGGCTCCTTTGCCAAATCACTCCTGGAAACCGGCTGGACACCCGGGGCAGCCGTCACGGCCCGGCTGACAGCGGCCGCACTCATCCTTGCAATCCCTGCTGTCCTGGCGCTTCGCGGGCGCTGGAGCCAGCTGCCGTCCAACTGGGTCACGATCGTGCTGTTTGGCCTGATCGGTGTGGCTGCCTGCCAGCTGTTCTACTTCAACGCCGTGGCCCGGCTGTCCGTTGGTGTGGCCCTCCTGCTCGAATACCTCGCTCCGGTGTTGATCGTCCTGTGGCTCTGGGTGGCCAGCCGGAAGCGGCCCCGCCCCCTGACAATTGCGGGGACGCTGCTGTCCCTGGGCGGCCTTATCCTCGTGCTGGACCTCACCGGCTCGGTAAAGGTCGACGCCGTCGGTGTGTTCTGGGGCCTCGCCGCTGCCGTCTGCCTGGCCATGTACTTCTTCATCACGGCCAAGCAGAATGACACCCTGCCGCCCATCGTTCTGGCGTCGGGCGGGCTTCTGGTGGGGGCAGCGGTTATGTGGCTGACGGCAGCCACGGGACTCCTGCCCATGGCCATCAGCACGGCCGACACTGAGCTCGGTCCGTGGACAACCCCCTGGTGGGTTCCGCTGGGCGGACTCGTGCTGCTGGCCACCGTGCTGGCCTACGTCTCAGGAATCGTGGCGGCGCGCGCACTCGGGTCCAAAGTGGCCTCGTTCATTTCCCTCACTGAGGTCCTGTTCGCCGTGATCTGGGCCTGGCTGTTGCTTGGTGAACTGCCCGGCCCCATCCAGCTCCTCGGCGGCGTGCTGATTGTCGGCGGGGTCTTGTTCGTCCGGCTGGATGAGCTCCGGGGAGCCAAAGCGGGCGACCAAGCAAAGGTGAACGGACCGCTTGACCACGCGAACGACGTCGAACCCGTCCCCTGAGTCTTCAAAAGTTCAGTAGCTAACCGCTTAAATGCCGGAGGGCCGGACGCATGCTGCGTCCGGCCCTCCCGTGCGTTACCGGTCTAGCCCTGGGAAGCTTCAGTCTGCTGCTGGGCGTTGCGGGTTGCCTGCTGGCCCGCCTCTTCCAGGGCGCGTGCCACCCTCTCGAGGGCCGGAAGGTGGTTGCTCCTCCAGTCGTCACGGAACCGGTCAGCGTCCGGGCCCCTCCAGTCGACGCCGTCGAGCTGATTGTTCAGCTGGTTCTTCTGGTTCTGGATGTCATTCGAACCAGCCGTGAGCCTGGTGCCCAGGTTCCGCAGCGCTTCAACATCTGCACCCAACAAAGCCATGACGTATCTCCTTTAATCAACGGACCCGATCCACTCGGCATCCCCCGTGGCCTCCGGCTCGTCCGGAAGATCCATTGCCTCAAACCTATCCTTAGCCCAGAACGGGGTCGATGGGCAGCGCTCCCCATGGAGTTCTCCCCATAGGCACTTGCCCCGCCCGAAGCGGGGCGAAAGGGTCGATCCTGGGCGCTCCAGAGCCTAGCATGGGGGTATGTGCCGGAATATCCGTACCCTCCACAACTACGAACCGCACGCTACGTCCGAGGAGATCCACGCCGCAGCGCTGCAGTACGTGCGCAAGGTGAGCGGCAGTACCAAGCCGTCGAAGGCGAATGAGGAGGCGTTCGAGCGCGCCGTGCACGAGATAGCCCACGTGACCCAGCACCTGCTCGACGCCCTCGTTACCCACGCTCCCGCGAAGGACCGCGACGAGGAGGCCGCCAAGGCGAAGGCCCGCTCGGCCATCCGCTTCGGTACCGCCTAGGTCCGGGGCACTACCTGCCGAAGCGGCGAAGCCTGAGCGAGTTGGCCACCACCAGCACGGAACTCGCTGCCATGGCCACCCCTGCGATCATCGGATTGAGCAGGCCGAGGGCCGCCAGGGGAATGCCCATCGCGTTGTAAAAGAAGGCCCAGAACAGGTTGGTCTTGATGGTGGCCAGGGTGCGGCGGGACAGCTCGATCGCGGTGGCCACCTGCCCCAGGTCGTTGCCCATCACGGTCAGGTCGGCGGCTTCGATCGCCACGTCTGTGCCGGAGCCCATCGCGATGCCCAGATCGGCCTGCGCCAGGGCGGCGGCGTCGTTCACGCCGTCTCCCGCCATGGCCACGGTCGCGCCGCCGGCTTGCAGCCGGCGGACTGCGTCCACCTTGCCTTCGGGCAGGACGCCGGCGAAAACATCGTCCGCGGCGATTCCGACGGCGGCGGCCACCTGCGCTGCGACGGCGGTGTTGTCGCCGGTGAGCAGCATGGGCCGCAGGCCCAGGGCCTTGAACCGCGCGACGGCCACCGCCGATCCCGCCTTGACCGTATCCCGCAGTTCGACGATGCCGGCAGCCTCGCCGTCCACCGCCAGCCAGATGGCTGTGGCGCCGGACTGTTCGGCGGCGCGGAGCGCCTGGTCCTGTGCCGGCGTGGGCTCCACGCCGTTGTCCCGTAGCCACCCGCTCCGGCCGGCGACCACGAGCCGGCCCTCCACGGTGCCCACCACTCCGCCGCCGGGTGCGGACCGGAAGCCGACGACGGCGGGCAGGCCGGCGTCGTCGTCCGCTTCCCTGCCGCTGTGGCTGGTGTGCGACGGCTGCCCCATGGCGGGCACGGCGGACCGTGCGGCGGCGGCGATCGCGGCGGCGATCGGATGCTCCGACGCCGACTCGACCGCACCGGCCAGCCGCAGGACTTCCGCCTCGCTGAACGGGGCGAATGCCACGGTGGCCTCGACGGAGAGCTGGCCGCTGGTGACGGTTCCGGTCTTGTCCAGGAGGATGGTGTCCACCGTGCGGGTGTCTTCCAGGACCTGCGGACCCTTGATGAGAATGCCCAGCTGCGCACCGCGGCCGGTGCCGGTGAGGAGGCCCACGGGGGTGGCCAGGCCAAGGGCGCAGGGGCAGGCGATGACCAGCACGGCCACCGCGGCTGTGAAGGCGGCGCGGAGCTCCGGGCCGGTGATGTCCTGTCCGGCGGCGAGCAGCCAGCCGGCGAATGTGAGGAGGGCGATGGCCAGGACCACCGGCACGAATACTGCGCTGATGCGGTCCGCAAGCCGGGCGATGGGTGCCTTTCCGGTCTGCGCCTGGGAAACGAGCCGCCCCATCTGGGCCAGGGTGGTTTCCGCGCCGACACGGGTGGCCCGGACCAGGACCCGGCCGGACGTGTTGATGGTGGCACCTGTGACATGGCTGCCCGGACCCACGTCCACCGGCACTGATTCGCCGGTGACCAGGGAGGCATCCACCGCCGAGGCGCCGTCCACCACCACGCCGTCGGTGGCGATCTTTTCGCCCGGGCGGACCACGATCAGGTCCCCGACAGCCAGCCGGCTTGCCGGGATCTTCACCTCGGCGCCGTCCTGCAGGACGGTGGCGTCCTTGGCTCCCAGGTCCAAGAGGGCCCTGAGCGCGTCACCGGCCTTCGCCTTGGCGTTCGCCTCCAGGAACCGGCCCAGCAGAAGGAACGTGGTGACCACGCTGGCCACCTCGAAGTACAGGCCGCCGGAACCCGCGCCACCCATCTGCTCCATGCCGGGGTGTTCGGTCAGGCGCGGATCGGCGAGGAGTTGCCAGGCGGAAAACAGGTAGGCAGCGATGACTCCGAGCGATACCAGCGTGTCCATGGTGGAGGCGAGGTGGCGGGCGTTGATGGCGGCCGCCTTGTGGAACGGCCACGCAGCCCAGCTGACCACCGGCAGCGCCAGGGCGCCCGCCACCCAGCCCCAGTTGGGGAACTGGAAAGCCGGGAACATCGAGATGAGGAACACCGGCACGGCCAGGACCGCCGCGACGAGCAGGCGCGGCTTCAGCTCTGATGCCCTGCCGCCGTGCGCCATATGGTCTTCGTGATGCGGGGCGACGTCGGCCGCGGTGTGGTCGTGGTCCTCCTCGATGACCGTTTTAATCCTCGCCTTGTAGCCGGCGGAGGCTACCTGGTCTGTGATCTGTTGGTCCGTGATGCCGGCCGGGACGGTCACGTGCGCTGTTTCCAGGGGGAGGTTGACGGTGGCCTCGACGCCGTCAAGCTTGGCGAGCTTCTTTTCAACCCGGTTCACGCACGACGCGCAGGTCATGCCCTCGACGTCGAGTTCGATCACCCGGCTGGCGGAGCCTGCGGAAAGGTGTTCGGTGCCCATGACTGGTCCTTCTCTGGTGGTGCTCGATCTTGGCCGTGCTCGGTACGAATGGGAGGCGCGTCAGGCCTCGTTGGCCACCACCAGGTAGCCCGCCTCGGCCACTGCCTCGCCGATTTCGGAGGGGGAGAGCTTCTGCGTGGAAGTAATGGTGACGGTCGAAACGCCGCCGGCGTTGAGGTCGACGTCGATTTCCTCGACGCCGGCCAGCGCCTCGAGCTCCTCGCTGACGGCTGATACGCAGTGCCCGCAGGTCATGCCGGAGACGTGGACTTTGGTGGAGATGGTACTCATTGCTGGCTCCTAGTTGGTGCGATAACGGGGTTGGTCGGCTGGTGGGTGGTGGTTTGCCGCTAGCGCAGCAGGCGCCCGATGGCACCCGCCGCCTCCTTGACCTTGAGGTCGATGGCTTCAGCCCGCAGGTCAGGATCAGGCTCGGAGGCCGCCCCGACAACGCAGTGGCCAATGTGTTCTTCCACGAGGCCGAGGCTGACGGCGTGCAGGGCCTTGGTCACGGCCGCGACCTGCGTCAGGATGTCGATGCAGTATTTGTCTTCCTCAACCATCCGGGCAATGCCACGGACCTGTCCCTCGATCCGCCGGAGCCGGCGCAGGTACGCATCCTTGTCCGCCGTGTAGCCGTGCTGCGGGGCCTCTGCAATCGCTTCTTCGTTAGGCGCCGCCGGCGTCTGTCCTTCGGAAGTTTCCATGCCCCAAAGTTATACCCCTAGGGGGTATCAGTCAAGGGTGATGCGGCAGGTCAACGCGGATGCGGAAAGTGAGCGCGCGGGCAAGACCGCTTGTGCCCTCGGAGGTTTTTGGGCAACAAAAAAGCTCCGGAGCGCGTTATTGGGGGATACGCACTCCGGAGCAGTCTTTGGGCGGGCCTGCGGCGGCCTGCCTGATCAGCTTACTTGCCGGTAGCCATGTTGGCCACCACCTCGAATAACTACTTTCGCTTTACTTTTCCACCATTGTCTTGGGCGGCTGCTGGCTACTCGGCCCTGTCCTGGTGTGCGGCCATCCGGAACGGGACCACCAACACGGGGCGGCTTTGGTGGTGGGTGAGCCATGCGGCCACGGAGCCGTTCAGGAGTTCAGTGATCCGGTGCCCGAAGCCGCGCTCCGGCGTGCCCACAATGATCATGGGGGCATTGACCTCGGAGGCCAGCCTGCCGAGGGCCCGTGCGGGATCCCCGGCAAGCGTGCGCAAGGTCCACGCCGGCCCTCCGTCCTGTAGGGCCGAGCCGATGGCCGACTTCAGTTCCGTCGTCACGGAACGGATGTCGTCGTCGTCCCTGTCGGGATGCAGCGAAAGCCGGTGCGCAGAGCGCGCGGGATCCCACTCAACCAGGTAGCTTGCTTCGTCCACGTAGGCGCACAGCAGCGGGGCGGACAGCTTTTGGGCCAGAGTGACCGCGGTCTTGAGGACCTCCGGATGCTGACCGGGGACCATGCCCACGAGGAGGGGAGGCGGCCCGCTGAAATGCTCTGCATCCATAATCAATTGTGTGCCTGCGGCGTCAGGAAAGACCATAGCCACAGCCCTTTCGGCCCAGCTCAGCGACGGTTTTTGGCCCTGCGGCACGGGTGCTGTCCCGCGGAGAAGAGTGCTGATTTTCCCTTGAATCCCGGCCGTGGCGAGCCTAGCGTGGAGACGTAGAAAGGCGGCGTCCCATGCAGATTTACATGTGGTGGCTTGATCTTGACCTGAAAAGCAAGGAGTGGCTTCGCGAAAACCTGCGGGCCGGTGACGTTCCGCTGTTCGTGATGCAGGGGATCGCCGAGGCGGGAGGTCCGCACCCGGATACACCGCAGGCAGTCTTGACCGAAGCCGAGTGGGATTTCATCGAGACGCAGTCTGAATTTGTGGACTGAACGGTCCGCGGACGCGTGGCCGGTCAGGCCGCACGCACCACCGGCAACTCGTCCCAGTGCGTCGTGTAGCGTGGCGAACGCATTTCACGCTTCATGCTCCAATCCAGCCCGGTCCTTAGGCCTGCGAACCCGAGTCCGATGGTGCCCCTGCCGCACTTCCGGCTGACCTGCTCAACCAGCGGGCCGATCCCGCGTTCCTCGTGCGGGTTGGCGAAGGGCTCAAGTGGCTGCTGGTTGCCGGACGGGCGCAGGTCGGTGACCATGATCCCGGCACGGGCGTACTTGACGCCGTCCTGGATCGCGGGAAGCAGGGCATGGGCGGCCCTAGTGAGCAGTACCGGGTCTGAGGTGGGCATGGGCAGCGGAACGCATACCGAGGGAAACGACTTGTCCTTCGGATTGTAATGGGACGTGCCGGCGAACGCGGTGAGGACCTTGGCCTGGAGGTGGTGCCGGGCCAGCCGGGCACTCGCCTGTTGCGCGTAGACGCTCAGGACCTGGCGAAATTCAGGAGCTGACGCCAAGGGAGTGGAAAACGAGCGGGAGAAGATCAGCTGGTCCCGACCCATTCGCTCCTCCTCCAGCGGTATGCAGGGCGTCCCGCGCAGTTCGAGCACGGTACGCATCAGCACCACTGAAAAGCGGTCGCGCACCATCACCGGATCGGCACGGCTCAGCTCGAGGATGGTGCAGATCCCAAGGGCGTTCAACCGCTTTTCGAGCCGGCCCGCCACACCCCACACCTCCGAGACCGGCAGCCGGGCCATGAGCAGTTCGCGTACCTCCGGCTCCATCGACTCCCAGCGGCACACCCCGCCGAGCGCAGGGTTGTTCTTTGCCCACCGGTTGGCCAGTTTGGCGAGCGTCTTGGTGGCGGCGATGCCGACGCACACGGGCACCCCGACGTTGCGCTGGACCGCGGCCTTGATGGTCCGGCCGAGACCCACCACCTTCTCGGGGCTGCCCTTGATGCCCAGGAACGCCTCGTCGATGCTGTACACCTCAAGCCAGGCCGAGTAGCGTCCCAGCAGTTCCATGACGCGGGAGCTGATGTCGCCGTACAGTTCATAGTTGCTGGACCGGGCAATGAGGCCCCATTCCTTGGCCCGAGGGGCGAGCTTAAACCACGGATCGCCCGTGCTGATCCCCAGGGCCTTGGCCTCCGGACTGCGGGTCACGGCGCAGCCGTCGTTGTTGGAGAGCACGACGAGCGGCTTGCCTTCCAGGGAGGGGTCGAAGGCGCGCTCCGCGCTGGCGTAGAAGCAGTTCACGTCCACCAGCGCTATTTGCTGCCGCGAACTAGACATGGTGCAGGCACCTCGTGGCCACGCCCCAGATGGTGAGATCGGCCAGGGCGGGGACGTTGATGTCCGGATACAAAGGGTTGGCGGCCTGGAGCACCACGCCTGCCGCGGTGACCTTCAGGCGCTTGACGGTGAGCTCACCGTCCAGCACCGCGACGACCACGGACCCGTCGCGCGGTTCCAGCGCCCGGTTGACGATCAGTTCGTCCCCGTCGCTGATGCCGGCCTGTTCCATCGAGTCCCCGGATACCCGCACGATATAGGTGCTGGTGATGTCCTTGATCAGGTGCTCATTGAGGTCGATCCGCCCGTCAAAGTAGTCCTGGGCGGGGGACGGGAAGCCCGCCGCCACGGCCACGGGCGAAATCAGCACTAGCCGCAGGGAAAGTCCCGCCTCTATCACGCGCGGTCCGATGATCACACCCACAACACACCTTGTTTCGAATATATGTTCGATAATGCAGTGTAGTCCTCCCGACTGACAGAATGCAGCCAGGCCAGGCAGCGGTTGGATTCATCACACGTTCGCCGTGCCGTCTCGGTGACAGCGGGTCTGCGTCGCATACTGGTCTCATGGGGATGCAAGGCGCAGGAGGATCAGTGGTGGAAACCTTGAAGAGGGTGGTGCGGAACGAGTACTTTCCGGCGGCAGCCGTGCTGACGCTGGTGGTGCTCTTCTGGGTGGCGGGCCTTTTTGGTGGCCTGTCTCTGCTGAGCCGGAGCCAGCCTCCGATCGCCACGCTGACATGGCTGCTGTTTGTCTACGCCGCTGCCGTTCTGACGCCCCTGGCCGGAATCCTGGCAGCGGCCGACCTGCTCCGCCGGTGGTGGCGGAACCGCCGCGCCGGGAAAGCCGGCAGCGCCAAAGCCGGTGCAAGGACGGGGTCCTAGGTCCCGCCCGGGCAACGAAACCCACGAAACCCGCGGGGGCTCAAACCATTGCAGCCCCTCCAGCGGAGTGGTTGCATGGGGAGCATGAATGCCTCAGAGAGTTTCGTCTTAGCGATCGGGACCAAAAAAGGCCTCTGGCTGGCCACCAGCCAGGACCGGAAGCAATGGTCCTATTCCGGCCCGCACTTCCTGATGAGCGAGATACCGAGCATCGGAATCGATACGCGGGACGGCCGCACCCGCATCATGGTGGGGGTGCGGTCCGAGCACTGGGGCCCCTACGTTGCCCACTCGGATGACCTCGGTGCCAGCTGGACCGAGCCCGAGCAGGGTGCCATCAAGTTCCCCGAAGGCACCGACGCCGCCGTGGAACGCATCTGGCAGATCTACCCCGACGCCGAATCCCGTCCGGGGGTGGTCTGGGCCGGTGCGGAGCCGATTTCGGTGTGGAAATCGACCGACGGCGGCGAGCACTTCGAGTTGAACCGCGGACTGTGGGACCACCCGCACCGCAGCGAATGGGGTGCAGGATATGGCGGCGCAGCCGCGCACTCGATCGTGGTCAACTCCTCCGGGGACAACGTGCACGTCGCCATGAGCACGGGAGGCGTCTACCGCTCGCTCGACGGCGGGACGTCCTGGGAGCCGCGGAACAAAGGGATCTCCGCCTACTTCATGCCCGATCCCAACCCGGAATTCGGCCAGTGCGTGCACAAGATTGCCGCGGATGCCGCCGTCGACGGCCGCCTTTACGCGCAGAACCACCACGGCGTGTACCGCACCGACGACAATGCCGAGAACTGGGAATCGATAGCGGAGGGCCTGCCGGCCGATTTCGGGTTCGTCATGCTGACCCACCCCCGGCGTGCAGGCACGGCCTGGGTTGTTCCCCTGAAGGCCGACGGCGAACGCATCCCGCCGGACGGAAAGCTCGCCGTGCACCGTACCGACGACGCCGGCGCCACGTGGAAGCGCCTGGACTCCGGGCTGCCGCAGTCAGAATTCAATGCGGTGCTCAGGGACGCGGCTTCCGTGGATTCCGCGGAACCCGCCGGGGTGTACTTCGGAACGCGCGGCGGCGCGGTGTATGCCAGCGCGGACGAGGGCGAAACCTTTGCGGAGGTGGCGTCCCACCTGCCGGATGTGCTGTGCGTTCGCGCTGCCGTGGTGGCTGGAGCGCCCGTTGCAGCGGCGACCCCCGCGTGAGGATGTGCGGTGGCTGAGATCAGCGTGGTCCTTCCCGGCGTCCTCCAGCCGCTCGCCGGCGGGCAGTCCATACTGACTACACCCGCCGACGGGGCGGTGACTGTGGGTTGGTTGCTGGATTCCGTGACCGGAACCTACCCGGTGCTCGCCAGGCGGCTGCGGGACGAGACGGGTGCGCTCCGCCGTTACGTGAATATTTACGTGAACGGTGAGGAGGTCCGGCGTCTCCGCGGCCTGGAGACGGAAGTTTCTGCCGGCCAGGAAGTGCTGATTATCCAGTCCGTGGCTGGCGGTTAGCTCGCTCAGGCGACGCGCCAGACGCTGCATTCGTCCGTATTGATGGCCTTGCGCATGCCCGAGTGATGGTCCATGATCCAGACGACGCCGATGCCCGGGGCTGTCTCCTGGACGCTGCCGCGGCGGACGATGACATCGTCATAGCTGGGGCCCACCGACAGGCGGGCCTCGATCTCGTCGCCGCGGTGCAGCTGGTCCAGGGCACGGACCCGGGTGATGTGGGGTTTGGCTTCCTTCAACATGGCGTGGCCTCCTGAGCTGGAGCTGGTGCCTGCAATTGCCGGCACAACCAAGTGTGGCGTGGCATTGTTGCGCACGCGTTTCCTGCCCGTTAGCGTCCGGTTAGTTTCCGGCGCCGCGGCGGTTTCCGCCACCCCATCCTGCATTCCGGACGGTATCCGCTGAGGCCTTCTAGCCAAGCCATTGACCGCCGATTCTTCTGGAACAAGACTTTCAGTGGGCCAGCAGCCCGCCACCGTCGACCAGGAGGAGCCAGCGATGACCACGCAGGAAACCGAGGCAGAAACGGCTTACCGCGCCGGCAGGGAGTGGTTCAAGAGCGCGGTGGTCTACCAGATCTATCCGCGCAGCTTCGCTGACTCGGACGGCGACGGCATCGGTGACCTCCGCGGGATCATCGGCAAGCTGGACTACCTGCAAAAGCTGGGGGTCGACGTCGTCTGGCTTTCACCGGTGTACCGCTCGCCGCAGGATGACAACGGCTACGACATCAGCGACTACCGCGACATCGATCCCGTGTTCGGCGACCTGGAAACCCTCGACGAACTGCTGGACGGCCTGCACTCGCGTGACATGAAGCTGGTGATGGACCTGGTGGTGAACCACACCTCCGACGAGCACCCGTGGTTCGCGGAGTCCCGCTCCAGTAAGGACAACCCGAAGCGGAACTGGTACTGGTGGCGGCCGCCGCGCGAGGGCGTCGGGCCTGGTGAACCTGCTCCCGGAATGCCCGGTGCGGAGCCAAACAACTGGGGATCGGCCTTCTCGGGGCCGGCCTGGGAGTACGACGCAAAGACGGGGGAGTACTACCTGCACCTGTTCTCCAGGAAGCAGCCGGATCTCAACTGGGAAAACCCGGAGGTGCGGGCGGCCGTGTACGACATGATGAACTGGTGGCTGGACCGCGGTGTGGACGGCTTCCGGATGGATGTCATCAACTTCATTTCCAAGGAGCAGTCGCTGCCGGACGGCCCGCAGGCCGAAGGGATGCTCTACGGCGACGGCGGCCCGCACTTCATCTGCGGACCGCGCATCCACGAGTTCCTCCAGGAGATGCACCAGGAGGTCTTCGCGGGGCGGGACAAGGACCTGCTCACCGTGGGCGAGATGCCGGGCGTCACCGTGGAGGACGCCGCCCTCTTCACCGATCCCGGCCGCGGGGAGGTGGACATGGTGTTCCAGTTCGAGCACGTGGCCCTCGACCAGGAGGGCGGCAATAAGTGGCGGCCCAAGAAGCTGCTGCTCACCGACCTGAAGAAGTCCCTGGGCCGCTGGCAGGAGGGGCTCGCGGAGCGCGGCTGGAACAGCCTCTACTGGGGTAACCACGACCAGGCCCGCGCCGTCTCCCGGTTCGGCGACGACGGCCAGTACCGCGAGCTGTCGGCGAAAATGCTGGCCGCGGTCCTGCACCTGCACCGCGGTACGCCGTACGTCTACCAGGGCGAAGAGCTGGGCATGACCAACATGGCATTCGGGGCCATCAGCGACTACCGCGACATCGAAGTCCTCAACCACCACCGCGAGGCCACCACGCACCTGGGCCACACCGACGCCGAGGTCCTCGCCGCCCTGGCACCGCTGAACCGGGACAATGCCCGGACACCCGTGCAGTGGGACGCCAGCCGGCATGGCGGCTTCACCACCGGGGCGCCCTGGATTGCCGTGAACCCCAACGCCAACACCATCAACGCCGCCGCCCAGGTTGACGATCCCGACTCGGTCTTCAACTTCTACCGCAAGGTCATAGCCCTCCGGCACTCGGATCCCGTAATCGCCTACGGGGATTTCAGCATGCTGCTGCCCGACGACCAACACGTCTACGCGTTCACGCGGTCCCTTCCGGAGGCGGAACTTTTGGTGCTGGCCAACTTTTCGGGGACCGGCCGGACAGCCGAGGTTGACGACGGCGGCTGGTTTGGCGGCCTAGGAACGGCTGAGCTGGTGCTGGGCAACTATCCGCCGGACGCCGGCGAGGCGCCGGCGGCAGGACCGCAGCAGTTGGAGCTGCGCCCGTGGGAGGTGAAAGTGTTCCGCCGGGACCGTTAGGCCCGAAGGGCCCGGCTCAGGGCCCCTCAGGGCGCCAGGCGGTCGCCGGGCCGGTGGACCCGGAACCAGCGGTAGCCGTACCGCCCCAGCTCAACGGTGAACCCGCCGTCGGCCTCCAACGGTACGTTCCCGCCGTCGAACAGATCCAGCAGGATGGCGTCCCTGAAAGCCCGCGGCGGGCTGTCCCGGGATCCGACGTTCGCGGCGACCTTGACCGGCGCCTCGCCGAAGTTGTGAAGCAGCACCACCGTTGCCTCTGCCGAGCTGCAGCGGTGCGCAAAGACGGCCGGCTCCGGCTGCTCGAGGACAGCGAACTCGCCCCAGCCCAGTTCCGGTGACTCGCGGTACCGCTGGATGAGGGTGGCCATGAAGTTCCACAGCGATTCGGGGTCCCGTTTGGCGCTGGCCGCGTTCACCTTTTCGGGGCCGTACTCCCCGCGGGCCAGCGGGACCACCAGCTCGGACACCTTCGCGCTGGAGAAGCCGCCGTTCTTCTCGCCGTTCCACTGCATGGGCGTGCGGACGGCGGCGCGGCCCTTCTGCCGCAGGTCCTCACCCATGCCGATTTCCTCGCCGTAGAAGAGGACCGGCGTGCCCGGCAGGGAGAACATCAGGGAGTAGGCCATCCGGATCCGGTCGGCGTCGCCGTCCAGCATCGGCGGCAGCCTGCGCCGCAGCCCGCGGCCGTAGAGCTGCATGTTCTTGTCAGGTCCGAAGGCGGCGAAGACCTCCTCCCGCTCGCCGTCGCTGAGCTTGTCCAGGGTGAGCTCGTCATGGTTGCGCACGAACATCGCCCAGTGGTTGTCCGGATGCAGCCGCGGGCGCGTCTTCAGCGTCTCGGCCAGCGGGCGCGCGTCCTGCCTGGCGAGCGACAGGTAGAGGTGCTGCATGGACATGAAGTCGAACTGCATGTTCAACTCGTTGCCCTCAGCGCCGCCGAAATACTCCAGCTGGTCCTTGTACGGCAGGTTCACCTCGCCCAGCAGCACCGCCCCGCCGTTGCGCCGGTTGACGAAGCTGCGCAGGGCCCTGAGGTAGTCGTGCGGGTCGATGGTGGCCGCCTCGTCCTTGGGCGCCCCGCGGGTCTCCAGGAAAAACGGCACTGCATCCAGCCGGAACCCGTCCAGTCCCAGCTCCAGCCAGAGGCCCATGGCCTTGGCGATCTCGTTGCGGACCTTGGGGTTGGTCACGTTGAGGTCCGGCTGGTGCTCCATGAACATGTGCAGGTACCACTCACCGGTGGCGTCGTCCTGGGTCCAGATGGAGGTCTGTTCACCCGGGAAAACCACCTCGGAGGACGTGTCCGGCGGCGGATCGCTCCGCCAGACGTAGTAGTCCCGGTACGGGTTGTCCACGGATTTGCGGCCCTCCACGAACCAGGGGTGCTGGTTGGAGGTGTGGTTGACCACGAAGTCCGCGATCACCCGGATGCCGCGGTCCTTCGCAGTGCGGATGAACTCCACAAAGTCACCGAGCGTGCCCAGCCGGCGGTCGACGTCGAAGAAGTCCGTGACGTCGTACCCGTCGTCCCGGTCCGGTGACGGATAAAACGGCATCAGCCAGATGCAGTTCACCCCCAGTGCCGCCAGGTAGTCCACCCGCTGGGTCAGGCCGCTGAAATCACCGGTGCCGTCGCCGTCGTGGTCAAAGAAGGTCTCCACGTCCAGGCAGTAGACGACGGCGGTCTTCCACCACAGATCCGAAGTCTCCGCGATGTTCATGCCACCGGCACCTTGCGCAGCTGCGGCAGGACGCTGCCCGCGAAGGCATCGATGAACGGCGCCTGGTCCTGCCCCACGAAGTGGAGGTACAGTTCGTCGAAGCCGAGGTCCAGGTACTCGCTTAGCCACTCCACGTGGCGGTCCAGGCTGGCGGAGATGTTCACCGATTTCCGGACCTGGGCCTCCCCGACGTCGGTGCTGACGCCGTCGAAGTGCGCCGCCGTCGGCAGGTCCCAGGGGATGGGCGGGGCGAAGACGTTCGAACGCCACTGGTCGAGGGCTGTGGCGACGGCGTCCTCCTCCCGGGGAGCCCAGGACAGGTGGATCTGCAGCACGGCCTTTCCCTGGCCGCCCTCGGACCGGTACGCCGCCAGCATTTCCGTGAGTTTTTCGGCCGGCTGGTTCACCGTCACCAGGCCGTCCGCCCAGCCGGCGGCCCGGCGAGCCGTCTCCACGCTGATGGCCGGGGCGATCAGCGGCGGCGGGGGATTCGGCACGTCCCAGATCCGCGCCTGCTCCACGGTGACCAGGCCGTGGTGGGTGACTTCCTCGCCGGCGTGCAGCCGGCGGATGACGTCCACGCACTCCTCCAGCCGTTGCTGGCGGGTTTCCTTGAGCGGCCAGGGGTCGCCGGTGACGTGCTCGTTCATGTTCTCGCCGCTGCCCGGGGCCATCCAGAACCGGCCGGGGAACATGGATGCCAGCGTGGCCGAGGCGTGGGCGATGATGGCCGGGTGGTACCGCTGTCCCGGCGCGGTGACCACGCCGAAGCGCAGGCTGGTGCTGGCCAGGGCAGCGCCGAGCCAGGACCACGCGAAGCCCGAGTGCCCCTGCCGCGCAGACCACGGTTCGATGTGGTCCGAGCACATGGCGGCGTCGAAGCCCGCCTCCTCGGCAAGCCGGACGTCCTGCAGGAGCTGGCCGGGGCTGATCTGTTCATGCGATGCGTGGAAACCGATAGCTGCCATCGTTAATGTCTACCGGCGAGGCGGTGGTCGTGTCGAGGGTGGCGGACAGTCGCGGTGGGGCGCGGCGGGGTGGTGCCGCCAAGGGGTGGCGCCCGGACGGGTGCCGGGCAAGAATGGGGCCTATGCAACTGCCGGTCATGCCCCCCGTCGCCCCGATGCTGGCCAAATCGGTCGGTGCCATCCCTGAAGGCCGCCTGAGCTACGAGCCGAAGTGGGATGGATTCCGCTCCATCATCTTCCGCGACGGCGACGACGTGGAGATCGGCAGCCGCAACGAAAAACCGATGACGCGCTACTTTCCCGAACTCGTGGAGGCGCTGAAGGCCAATCTGCCGCCCAAATGCGTGCTCGACGGCGAGATCGTCCTGGTGGGCTCCTCCGGGGACCGGCTGGACTTCGACGCCCTGCAGCAGCGGATCCATCCCGCGGCCAGCAGGGTCAAGATGCTCTCCGAGCAGACGCCGGCGAGATTCGTGGCCTTCGATTTGCTGGCCCTCGGCGACGAGGACTTCAGCGGACGTCCCTTCGCGGAGCGGCGCGCGGCCCTGGAGCAGGCCTTCGCCTCGGCCAGCGCCCCGGTCCACCTGACCGCCGCCACGCAGGATCCGGAGCTGGCCGGAAAGTGGTTCCACGAGTTCGAGGGCGCAGGCCTGGACGGGATCATTGCCAAGCCGCTGGACGGTCCGTACCAGCCGGACAAGCGCGTGATGTTCAAGATCAAGCACGAACGGACTGCCGACTGCGTCCTGGCCGGCTACCGCGTGCACAAGAGCGGCCCCGACGCGATTGGCTCGTTGCTGCTGGGCCTGTACAAACCCGGCGGTGAACTCGCCAGCGTCGGCGTTGTCGGCGCTTTTCCGATGAAGCGGCGCAAGGAGCTATTCGAGGAACTCCAGCCCCTGGTCACCAGCTTCGACGAGCACCCGTGGGCCTGGGCCAAGCAGGAGGACGGCACCCGGACGCCCCGCAACGCGGAGGGCAGCCGGTGGAGCGCGGGCAAGGACCTGTCCTTCACGCCGCTGCGGCCGGAGCGGGTGCTGGAAGTGAAATACGACCACATGGAAGGGGAGCGGTTCCGCCACACGGCGCAGTTCGTGCGCTGGCGGCCGGACCGGGACCCGGAGTCCTGCACTTATGAACAGCTCGAGGAGCCGGTGAAGTTCGACCTCGCCGAGGTGCTGGCCACCTGAGGTTCCTGCCGCCCCGCAACTGGCGGGCCGCCGTCGTGACCTTCTTTAAAGCTAAATCGCCCCAAAATGCAGCGACCCGCCGGTCGTGACCCGGTTTGGGGAGCAAACGGGGTCACGACGGCGGGAACGCACGTTGGGCGGGCGGGGCTACTTGAGCCCGAGCTCCTTGGTGGGGACCTTGAAGGTCTCCTTCGCCGTCAGGGCCGAGACGGCGGCGACGCCGCAGATGACCGCGGTGAAGATGCTGATCTGCACCCAGCCCCCGGGCTTGATGCCGCCCATGGCCGCGACAATGGCCGGGGCGAAGCCGGCCATCAGGAAGCCGAGCTGCGTGCCGATGGCCAGGCCGGAGAAGCGCACCTTCGTGCTGAACATCTCGGCGTAGAAGGACGGCCAGACGGCGTTGGCGGCGGCGTAGCCACAGGAGAAGAAGGCGATGGCGGCCAGGAACATCAGCGGCACGTTGCCGGATTCGAGGCTCAGCAGGAACAGCGGGGCAAGGGCCGCGCTGGACAGGGCGCCGTAGATGTAGACCGGCTTCCGGCCGATCCGGTCCGCCAGCCTGCCGAAGAGCGGCTGGGTGCCCAGGGCCACGAGGTTGGCGCCCACCACGAGCCAGAGAGTGGTGGTGCCGTCCACGCCGGCAACGGTCTTGGCGTAGCTGATGGCGAGCGTGCCGAACACGGTGGAGACGGCAGAGATGAAGGCGCAGCAGATGACGCGGAGGACGTCGCGCCAGTGGGTCTTGAGCAGGTCCGCGACGGGTAGCTTGGCGATCTGGGCTGACTTCTGGGCGGCTTCGAAGGCCGGCGGCTCGTGCAGGGTGCGGCGGATGAAGAACGCGACCATCACAACCACGGCGCTGAGCCAGAAGGGGATCCGCCAGCCGATGCCGTACTTGATTTCGTCAGGCAGGGCCAGGACCGGAATGAAGACAAGCGCCGCCAGGATCTGGCCGCCCTGGGTGCCTGTCAGGGTCCACGAGGTGAAGAAGGAGCGCTGGTTGTCCGGAGCGTGCTCCAGGGTCATGGAGGATGCGCCGGCCTGTTCACCGGCAGCCGAGAGGCCCTGGCAGAGGCGGGCCAGCACCAGCAGCGCCGGCGCCCACCAGCCCACGGTGTTGAAGTCCGGCAGGCAGCCGATCAGGAAGGTGGAGGCACCCATGAGGACCAGGGTGAACATCAGGACCTTGCGGCGGCCCACCCGGTCGCCAAAGTGGCCCAGGATGACGGCGCCGACGGGCCGCGCGATGTACGCAAAGCCGAACGTCGCGAAGGACATGATGGCGGCATTGGCGTCCGCGTTCGGGAAGAACACGTGCGGGAAGATCAGCGCGGCTGCGGAGCCGAAGATAAAGAAGTCGTAGTACTCGACGGCGCTGCCGAGGAAGCTGGCAAGGGCTGCCTTCTTCGGTGTCCCGGCCGGGGCAGCAGTGCCCGCCGTAGTGGACTGGGTGGTCTGGCTCATGGTGTTCCTTCAGGGGGACGACGTTGTCGCGGGACAGATCAGGGGTCGCGGCCGCAGTCCTGGTTGGGAGAGGGGCGGCTGGAGGTCCTTGGAAAGACCCGGACACAGTAGCCACATGGTGGGAGCTACTTGTGCGATACAGCAATGATGGCTGTGAGGGCAGTCACCTGTCAAGAAACTTGCTCACGATCTAGAAATAGCTCTCACATTGTGGCAACATCGAGCTATGAGTGTGAAGGAAGCCACAGGCGAAGACGCCTCCCCAGGGACCCCCGTCGCGGCCGCAGATACCCCCGCCGAAGCAGGCGTCCCCGTAGAAACAAAGTCAGCGAAGGGGGAATCCCGCACCGACATGGTGGGCAAGGCGCTGGGACTGCTGGTCCTGCTGGGGGATGAGCCCCGCGGCGCCAGCGCGGCCGAGATCTCCCGGCGCGCGGACCTTCCCTTCAGTACCACCTACCGGCTCCTCGGCTCGCTCACCCGCGACGGTTTTGTGGACTACGAGCCGGACGGCCGGCGCTACCATCTGGGCTTGCGCATCTTCCAGCTTGGCCAGCGGGTCTCCAACCACCACGGCTTTGCCGGCACGGCGCTGCCCATCCTGCGCCGGGTCACCGAGGAGACGGGGGAGGCCACCATCCTGTCCGTCCGGGACGGCATGCACCACCTCACCGTAAACAAGGTGGACGGCCCCCAGACCTTCCGCGTCACCAGCGACCCCGGCTTTCTCGGCGCGCTCCACACCACCTCCGTCGGCAAGGCACTCGTCGCCTTCGCTGAGGACGAGGACCGCGAACGGCTGCTCGAGGAACTCCCGCTGGAGCCGCTGACGGCCCTGTCCATTACCGACCGGGATGCCTTCCGCGCCGAGATCGAGAAGGTCCGGCGGCAGGGGTACGCGGTCATGGATGAGGAGAACGAGCTGGGCATGCGGGCCGTGGCGGTGCCCGTCTTCAACTCCCAGGGCACCGCGTTTGCGTCCCTGGCCACTGCTGTTCCGGTGTTCCGGCTCAGCATGGAGGCGCTGGTGGCGCTGGTTCCGCTGCTGCAGGCCGCCGCCGTCGAGCTTTCCGCCCGGCTGCCGCAGCGCTAAGGTGCGCCGCAGCACGTGCTTTGGAGCCGAGTTGTTCGTATCTAGAACAGGAGTGCATCATATGAACTTCTGCTGTACTGTTATCCGTATCACCCGGCCAGCACGGGGCGCAGCAGGCGCCCGAGCCGGCCGAGTGCCGTTGTCAAAGGAGCCGCACGCATGAGCAATCGAGCCGAGTCCTACCTGATAGGACTTGTGGGGGATGGCGTGATGCCGTCGCTCACGCCCCACATGCACGAGCGCGAAGGCGACGTCCAGGGCGTCCGCTACCTCTACCGGCCCATCGATCTGCACGAGCTCGACCTGCCCGCCGCCGCCGTCGGCGACCTGCTGCAAAGCGCCTACCGGATGGGCTTCAACGGGCTGAACATCACGCACCCCTGCAAGCAGCTGGTCCTCGGGCACCTCGACGAGATCGCCCCCGACGCCGAACGCCTCGGCGCCGTCAACACCGTGGTCATCCAGGACGGCCGGTTCATCGGCCACAACACAGACTTCTCCGGCTTTGCCGCCGCCCTCGCCTCCGGCCTCCCCGACGCCAGGCTGGATCGCGTGGTGCAGCTGGGAGCGGGCGGCGCCGGATCCGCCGTCGCCTACGCCCTGCTCACCGCCGGCGTGCAGACGCTGGAGCTCGTGGACATGGATCCGGCGCGCTGCGCCGAACGCGCCGCCGAACTGGCCGGCTTCTTCCCGGACCGCACCGTCACCGCGCGCACGACGGCGGAGCTGCCGCAGCTGATGCCCGCCGCCGACGGCCTGGTGCACTGCACCCCCGTTGGCATGGCCGCCCACCCCGGCACGCCGCTGGACATGGCACTTGTCGAGCCCCGGCACTGGGTGGCGGACATCGTCTACCGCCCCATCGAAACCGAACTCGTCCGCGAATCGCGGGCCAAGGGCTGCCAGGTGCTCGACGGCGGACGCATGGCCGTGGGCCAGGCCGCCGACGCCTTCCGCATCTTCACCGGACTCGAGCCCGACGCCGACCGGATGCGCGCCCACTTCCTCGAGCTCATCGCGGCCGAAGAGGTGGCCGTCTGATGCGCACCGGAATCGCCACCGTCTGCCTCTCCGGCACGCTGAAGGAAAAGATGCAGGCCTGCGCCATCGCGGGCTTCGACGGCATCGAAATCTTCGAGCAGGACCTGGTCACCTCGTCGCTCAGCCCCGAGGACGTCCGCAAAATGGCCGCCGACCTGGGCCTCACGCTGGACCTCTACCAGCCGTTCCGCGATTTCGACAGCGTGACCGAGGACCTGCTCGCGGCCAACCTCCGCCGGGCCGAGGCCAAGTTCCGGCTCATGTCCCGGCTGGGCATGGACACCATCCTGGTCTGCACCAACGTCGCCACCGCCACGATCGACGACGACGACCTCCGCGCCGCGCAGCTCGCCGCCCTGGCTGACCTCGCCGGCCAGCACGGCGTCAAGGTCGCCTACGAGGCCCTCGCCTGGGGCAAGTATGTCAACGACTACGAGCACGCCCACCGACTCGTGGAGAAGGTGGACCACCCCAACCTCGGCACCTGCCTGGACTCCTTCCACATCCTGTCCCGGGACTGGGACACCGCGCCCATCGAGGACATTAACGCGGACAAGATCTTCTTTGTGCAGGTGGCCGACGCCCCCAAGCTCTCCATGGACGTGCTCTCCTGGAGCCGCCACTACCGCGTCTTCCCGGGCGAGGGCCAGCTCGAACTCGCCAAGTTCATGGGCCACGTGGTCCGCGCCGGCTACACCGGGCCGGTGTCGCTGGAGGTCTTCAACGACGTCTTCCGGCAGTCCGACGTCGAACGCACCGCCGTCGACGCCATGCGGTCGCTGATCTGGCTGGAGGAGCAGAGCGCCAAGTGGCTGGACACTGCGGCCAACGGCGGAGGCGCCCCTGGTACTGTCGCTGGTGGTCCCACGGCCCCTGCCCGCCGCCGTTATCCCATGGAACTGGCCACGCTCCCGCAGGTGGCGGAGCCGGCCGGCTTCAACTTCGCCGAAGTCAAGGCCGCGGACACCGGGGTGCTGGAAAAGGTCCTCGGCCAGCTCGGCTTCGAGTTCAACGGCCGCCACCGCACCAAGGATGTCCAGCTCTGGACCATGGGGCACGCCCGCGTGATCATCAACGAACAGGCCCCCGCAGCGGCTGAACCCGCCATCGCCGCCCTCGGCTTTGACGTCGACTCCCCGGTGATCGCCTCCGCCCGCGCCCAGCAGCTCAAGGCTCCCGTCGTTCCCCGGAAGAGCCAGGCCAACGAGGAAGTGTTCCAGGGCTTCGCCGCCCCCGACTCCACCGAGATCTTCCTGTGCCAGGGCAACCCGGACGGTACGGCCGCCTGGACTGCTGAATTTGGGCAGGGGTTGGAAGTTCCGTCCGGTGCCCGGACCGCGGTGATCGACCACGTGAACCTGGCCCAGCCGTGGCAGCACTTCGACGAGGCTGTCCTCTTCTATACGAGTGCCCTGGCGCTGGAGCCGCAGCCGTACGCCGAGGTCGCCAGCCCCAGCGGTCTGGTCCGGTCGCAGGTCATGCAGACTTCAGACCGGGACGTGCGCCTGGTGCTGAACCTGGCCCCGGTGATCCAGCAGGACGGCGCAGGCACGGGGGCGGCCCCGCGGAAGACCTACCAGGAGCACATCGCCTTCGCAGTGGATGACCTGGTGGCAACGGCCCGCGCCGCCCGCGACCGGGGACTGGCCTTCCTGCAGATCCCGGAGAACTATTACGAGGACCTGGACGCCCGCTTTGACCTCGAGCCCGGATTCCTGGACACGCTCCGGGACCTCAACCTGCTGTATGACCGCGACGCCGACGGCGAGTTCCTGCACTTCTACACTGCCACGGTGGGCAGCGTGTTCTTCGAGATGGTGGAACGCCGCGGCAACTATGACGGCTACGGAGCCCCCAACGCGCCGGTGCGCCACGCCGTCCAGTACGACCACCTGCACCAACTGACCAAGTAACCAACCACTGATTCCAACCACAGATTGAAAGGAGGCTGCTGTGCCTGAAGACGTGAATCTCGCAACGTACAACGCCGACGCGCTGACCGAGGACCTGTCGGACGCAGTACCCGCAACCCCGGCCGCCCCGGCAGACGTCCCCGCTGAAGCGCCGCGCGTTGAAACCCAGCAGGATCTCACCGCGGAGATCAAGGCCATCGGTGACGCCTACGCCCGCGCGCTGAAGGACGGTGCGGCGCCGGAAACCCAGCCGCGCCTGGACTTCGCGCCGTACCGCAGCAGCCTCCTGCGCCACCCCACCAAGAGCCTGCACCACACGGACCCGGAAACCATCGAGCTGTACTCCCCGGCGTTCGGCCACCAGGACGTCCACGCCCTGGAGTCGGACCTGACCATCCAGCACAACGGCGAACCGCAGGGCGAACGCATCATCGTCGCCGGCCGCGTGCTCGACGGCGACGGCAGGCCGGTCGCCGGGCAGCTCGTGGAGATCTGGCAGGCCAACTCCTCCGGCCGTTACATCCACAAGCGCGACCAGCACCCCGCACCGCTGGACCCCAACTTCACCGGCGTGGGCCGCTGCATTACCGGCCCGGACGGCTCCTACCGCTTCACCACCATCAAGCCCGGCGCCTACCCGTGGAAGAACCACCTCAACGCCTGGCGGCCCGCGCACATCCACTTCTCGCTGTTCGGCCAGGAGTTCACGCAGCGGATCGTCACCCAGATGTACTTCCCGGGCGACCAGCTCTTCCCGCTGGACCCGATCTACCAGTCGATCGTGGACCAGGATGCCCGCGACCGCCTCGTGGCCACCTACGACCACGACCTCACCGAGCCGGAATGGGCGCTGGGCTACAACTGGGACATCATCCTGACGGGCTCCAAGCGGACCTGGACCGAGAATGAGGCGCTGGGCGCGGAAGGTGACGACCATGAGTAACTCCACCAAGCTTGTTCCCACCCCGGGCCAGACCGTGGGCCCGTTCTACGGCTACGCCCTGCCCTACGACAAGGACCGCGAGCTGCTGGCGCCCGGATCCCCGGGCTCCATCCGCCTCCAGGGCACCGTCTACGACGGCGCCGGACACACTGTTCCGGACGCCATCCTCGAAATCTGGCAGCCGGATTCGGAGGGCAACATCGTGCACAAAACCGGCTCGCTGGTCCGGGACGGCTACACCTTCACCGGCTTCGGCCGCAGCGCCGTGGGCAACACCGGCGTCTACACCTTCACCACAGTGAACCCGGGCCCCACCGAACCCGGTGCGGCAGCCTTCATCTCCGTCGCGGTCTTTGCCCGTGGCCTGATGAACCGCCTCTTCACCCGCGTTTACCTGCCGGAGAACGAGGACGCGCTGGCCAAGGACCCGCTGCTGTCCGCCCTGGATCCCGAGCGCCGCAGGACCCTGATCGCACGCCGCGACGCCGACGGCGGGCTCACCTGGGACATCCGCCTGCAGGGTGAGGGTGAAACCGTCTTCCTCGACTTCGAAGGAACCGGAACCAGGGGCGCTGCAAAGTGACCGGGTTCCAGGCAGCGGGAGGCGGCGGGCTTCACGGTGACTATGGGCTGCTCAGCCCCGTGTTGGCGTCGCCCCTGGTGGCGGCACTGACCGGTGACCGGGCCGTGCTCGGGGCGATTCTGGCCGTCGAGGCCGGCTGGGCCGCTGTGCTGGAGCAGCACGACCTTGCTCCCAACGGCTCTGCTGCGGTGGTGGCCCACGCTGCCGACGCCTCCCGGTACGATCTCGGCGATATTTCCCGCCGCGCTCAGGGCGGGGGAAACCCGGTGATCCCGCTGCTGGCCGATCTCCGGGCACAGGTAAAGGCGCTGGACACGGCCAACGTGGGCGCTGCGAAAGCCGTCCACACCTCGCTGACCAGCCAGGACGTGCTTGACACCGCCCTCATGCTGGTGGCCCGCAACACCGTTGCGACACTGCTGGCCGACGTGAAAGGCACGACGACGGCGCTCGCCCGCATGGCGGAACAGCATGCGGACACGCTGTGCGTCGGCAGGAGCCTGACCCAGCATTCTCTGCCGTTCACCTTCGGGCTTCGGGCGGCGCAATGGTTCCACGGGCTGGCGGCCGCGGCACGCGGGCTAGAGGCGCTGGAACTGCCGGTGCAGTTCGGCGGGGCGGCGGGAACGCTCGCGGCCGGGACCGTACTGACGTCCGGCTCCGCCACGGATCCCTTTGCACTGTCCGACGCGCTGGCCGCACAGCTTGGCCTCGCCGCCGCACCGGCACCATGGCACACCAACCGGCTGGCCGTGACGTCGCTCGGCGGCGCCGTCGCCTCCGTGGTGGACGCGCTTGGCAAGATTGCCGCGGATGTCCTGTTCCTGAGCCGTCCCGAGGTGGCCGAAGTGGCCGAACCGCGCGCCCCGGGCCGTGGAGTTTCCTCGGCGATGCCGCAGAAGCAAAACCCCGTACTGGCCGTGCTGGTCCGCAGCGCCGCCCTCCAGGCCCCCGGCCTAGCTGCGCAAGTGCACCTTGCCGCGGCAACCTGCAACGACGAACGCCCCGACGGAGCATGGCACACCGAATGGCCGGCCCTGCGCCAGCTGCTCGCGCTGGCCCTCGGCGCCGCCGGCCACATCCGGGAACTCGCGGAGGGGCTGCAGGTCTTCCCCGACGGCATGCGGCGGAACCTGGACCTGTCCGGTCCGCTGCTCCTCAGCGAGGGCGTCTCCGCCGTGGTGGCACCGCTTCTTGCTGTTAACGGAACCGACGGATCCGGTGACGGGAAGCAGCAGCTGCAGGCCGTCGTCGACAAGACGCTGCAGGCACCGCCGGCCGAACAGGCCGCAACCTACCGCCGGCTGCTGCGCGAGGCCGTCCCCGCGGACACGCTTTCCGACGCGCAGCTGGAGGAGCTGCTCGACCCTGCCAGCTACCTCGGACAGGCTGCCGAGATCTCGCGGCGGATCCTGGCCGCCTTCCCGGATTTTGCGCTTAGTTAAACCGAACCAGCCTCAACTGAACCAGACGGAAACGGAGATTCCCGTGGCTAAACCAGCAGTCAAGGCAGTGCTGCTTTCCCCCCAGCGCACGCTGGGGGACAAACCGCTCCTGATCGTCGGGCCGTCGCTCGGCACCTCCTCGGTGCTGTGGGCGCAGGTCGGCTCGCTCCTGGGCAAGGATCTCGACGTCGTCGCCTGGGACCTGCCCGGCCACGGTGTCTCCGCCGCCGCCGCCGAAACCTTCAGCGTCCCGGACCTGGCGGACGCCGTCGTCGAACTTGTCGACTCGATCGCCCCGGGCGAGAAGTTCCACTACGCCGGCGTTTCCCTGGGCGGGGCCACCGGCCTGCAGCTGGGCATCAAGCACGGTGACCGGCTGAAGAGCCTCTCCGTGCAGTGCTCGGGCGCCAAGCTCGGCACCCCCGAGGGCTGGCTGGAACGTGCCGAAACCGTCCGCACCCAGGGCACCCCCGTGATGATCCAGGGCTCGGCCGAACGCTGGTTCGCACCCGGGTTCATGGACCGCGAACCCGAACTCAGCAGCCGGCTCCTGCATGCCCTGCGCGACGCCGACCGCTTCAGCTACGCCTTCTGCTGCGAGGCCCTTGCAGGCTTCGACGTGCGCGACCAGCTCGGCAGCATCACCGTACCCACGCAGGTGGTGGCGGGTGCGCTGGATGGCGTGGCCCCGCCGTCGCTCGCTGAAGAGGTGGCCGCCGGAATCACCGCCGGTGGAGGCACCGCCTCCGCAGCCACGCTGGAAGGTGTGGCGCACCAGGCACCCGCCGAGGCGCCGGCCCACGTGGCCGAGCTGATGCGGAGCCTCATTTCCTGGGCCGAAACCCGCGGAGCAGGCAAGTGAGCGGCGCTGAAGTTACCGGCACCCGGCGCCACGGTGTGGTCCAGCCGGACGCCACCAGCCAGGAGATTTATGACGGCGGGATGGTAGTTCGGCGCGAAGTGCTCGGCGACGCACACGTCGACCGGGCGAACGCCAAGAAGGACGCCTTCACCGAGGACTTCCAGGACATGATCACCCGCATCGCGTGGGGCGGTATCTGGACCCGTCCGGGTCTGCCGCGCCAGATGCGCTCCGCCGTCACCATCACCGCGATGGTGGCGCACGGGCACTGGGAAGAACTCGCCATGCACATCCGTGCGGCCATCACGAACGGGCTGAGCAGGGACGAGATCAAGGAAATCCTGCTGCAGACCGCCATCTACTGCGGAGTTCCCTCCGCCAACACCGCCTTCAAGACAGCCCAGCAGGTCTTCCATGCAATGGACAACACAGCAATGGATAACGCCGCAACGGACAGCGCCGCAACGGACAGCGCCGGGCTCGACAACACCCCCACCCCACCCAACTAGGTAGCAGCAGATGGCGTTCTGAGCCCTCAGAACGCCCTGAAGTGCTACCCAGTTGGGCCCAGAACAGACAACTCGAGGAATTCATGAATCAGGCATTTGTATACGACGCCGTACGCACGCCGTTCGGTAAGTTCGGCTCCGGCCTTGCCGGGGTCCGTCCCGATGACCTTGCCGCGCATGTGATCGGTGAATCAGTTCGCCGCGCGCCCGGTTTGGACGTGGAGCGCATTGACGAGGTGGTCTTCGGCAACGCCAACGGCGCGGGCGAGGAGAACCGCAACATCGCCCGTATGGGCACGCTCCTTGCCGGGTTGCCGGTCTCGATCCCGGGCACCACGGTCAACCGTCTGTGCGGGTCCTCTTTGGACGCGGCGATCATCGCGTCCCGGCAGATCAACGCCGGCGATGCCGACCTGGTGCTGGTGGGCGGTGCCGAGTCAATGTCCCGCGCGCCGTGGGTGCTGCCCAAGACGGAGAAGCCCTACCCGGCCGGGGACATGACACTGGCCTCCACCACGCTGGGCTGGCGCCTGGTGAACAAGGCGATGCCTAAGGAGTGGACCATCTCCCTGGGCGAGGCCACCGAGCGTTTGCGCGAGAAGTACGGGGTGACCCGGCAGCAGCAGGATGAGTTCGCCGCTGACTCGCACAACCTGTCCGCCGCTGCCTGGGACGAGGGGTTCTACGACAACCTCGTGGCACCGGTTCCCGGCACGGACCTGGTCCGCGATGAGGGCATCCGGCCCGGCTCCACGGCCGAGAAGCTGGCCGGGCTGAAGACGGTGTTCCGTTCCGAGCCGGAGGGCGCCGAAGTAGGCGGCACGGTGACCGCCGGAAACGCGTCACCTCTGTCCGATGGCGCGTCCGCTGCGTGGATCGGGTCGGAGAACGCCGCCGGGCTGCTGGGGCTGGAACCGCTGGCCCGGATCGCGGGCCGCGGCGCGCACGGCAACGATCCCCAGTTCTTCGGCTTCGCCCCGGTGGAGGCGGCGAACAAGGCCCTCGCAAAGGCGGGCATCGGCTGGGACCAGGTGGGCGCCGTCGAGCTTAACGAGGCGTTCGCCGCGCAGTCCCTGGCGTGCATCAACGCCTGGGGCATCGACCCCACTATCGTGAACCGCCACGGCGGCGCGATCGCGATGGGCCACCCGCTCGGCGCCTCCGGCACCCGCATCCTCGGCACCCTGGCCCGGTCCCTGCAGGCCTCCGGTGAGCGGTGGGGTGTGGCGGCGATCTGCATCGGCGTCGGCCAGGGCCTGGCCGTGGTGCTCGAAAATGTTTCTGCTGGAGTGAAGGGCTAAGAGATGCTGAATTTCATTGACACGGTCGGCGAGGCCGTCGCGGCCGTCAAGGACGGCTCCACCGTGATGATCGGCGGGTTCGGCAACGCCGGCCAGCCGTTCGAACTGATCGACGCGCTGCTGGACTCCGGCGCCACGGACCTGACCGTGGTGAACAACAACGCCGGCCAGGGCGACCAGGGGCTGGCCCTGCTCATCAAGGAGGGCCGGGTCCGCAAGATGATCTGTTCCTTCCCGCGGCAGTCCGACTCCTGGCACTTCGACGCCAAATACAAGGCCGGGCAGATTGAGCTGGAACTGGTGCCGCAGGGCAACCTGGCCGAACGCATCCGCGCCGCCGGGGCCGGGATCGGCGGGTTCTTCACGCCAACCGGGTACGGCACCATGCTGGCCGAGGGCAAGGAAACCCGCATCATCGACGGCCGCGGCCAGGTGTTCGAGACGCCCATCCACGCCGATGTCGCGCTGATCAAGGCGCTGAAGGCCGACGGTGTGGGAAACCTCATCTACCGCAAGACGGCCCGGAACTTCGGCCCGATCATGGCCGCGGCAGCGAAGCACACCATCGTGCAGGTTTCCGAGATCGTCCCCACCGGTGCGCTGGACCCGGAGAACATCGTGACCCCCGGCATCTACGTCAACAGCATCGTCCGTATTGATTCCAGCGGTGCTGCCGCCGCCGGCACCGCAGAACAGGTGGCCTGAGATGAGCCTTGTAGAAACGTCCATCCAGACGTCCGAAACGCCGCTGGGCCGTGACGACCTCGCCCGCATGGTGGCCCGCGACATCAAGCCGGGATCCTTCGTGAACCTCGGGATCGGCCAGCCCACCCTGGTGTCAAACTACCTCAAGCCGGAGCAGAACATCACGCTCCACACCGAGAACGGCATGCTCGGCATGGGCCCGGTGGCCACTGGGGACCAGATCGACGGCGACCTCATCAACGCCGGGAAGATCCCCGTCACCGAGCTCCCGGGCGCGTCCTACTTCCACCACGCCGACTCGTTCGCGATCATGCGCGGCGGGCACCTGGACATCTGCGTCCTCGGCGCGTTCCAGGTCTCCGCGACCGGTGACCTCGCCAACTGGCACACCGGCGCCCCGGACGCCATCCCCGCCGTCGGCGGCGCGATGGACCTGGCCACCGGAGCCAAGGACGTGTTCGTGATGATGACGCTCCTGACCCGCGAAGGTGGCTCCAAGATCGTGGAAGCCTGCACCTACCCGCTCACCGGCGTGGGCTGCGTGACCCGCGTGTACACCGACAAGGCCGTGTTCCTCACCGGCCCCGACGGCGTCCGCGTTCGCGAGACCTTCGGCTGCACCCTCGAAGAACTCCAAGCCCTGGTCCCCGTCCCCCTCACCGCAGCCCCCGCCGTCGAGCACTAACGCTTCCCCCACATCCCAGCGCGAACTGGCAGCAGATGACCGCAAACCCGGGTTTTGAGGGCATCAGCTGCCAGTTCGCGCGTGCGGGGGCGGGGCCGGAAGTGTCCATTCGCGCCGATTAGGATTAGTAACCATGACCGACGCAGCAGCAGGGACCACGCCTCGTGCGGGCCGAGTGCCGAA
This sequence comes from Arthrobacter sp. FW305-BF8, assembly GCF_021789315.1. Taxonomy (NCBI): domain Bacteria; kingdom Bacillati; phylum Actinomycetota; class Actinomycetes; order Micrococcales; family Micrococcaceae; genus Arthrobacter; species Arthrobacter sp. FW305-BF8. The sequence continues at coordinate 4,832,559 of NZ_CP084561.1, read as the reverse complement.
GGACGGTGCGACGCCGGTGGCCAGCGACCAGTATGTGCAGTCGCTCGCGCGCGGGCTCGCGGTCATCCGTGCGTTCGACACTGAGCACGCCGACATGACGCTCACCGAGGTGGCTGCCCGCACCGATCTCACCCGCGCCACGGCCCGGCGTTTCCTGCACACGCTGGTGGAACTCGGCTACGTCCGGACCGACGGCAAGACTTTCGCGCTTACGGCCCAGGTGCTGCAGCTCGGTTACGCCTACCTTTCAGGTCTTTCCTTGCCGCAGCTGGCCCAGCCGCACCTGGAAGAGCTGTCCCTGAAGCTGGGGGAGTCGACGTCGGCAGCGGTGCTGGACGGGACGGACATCGCCTACATCGCAAGAGTCACCACCCGCCGGATCATGACGATCGGCATCACCGTAGGCACCAGGTTCCCCGCCTATGCGACGTCGATGGGTAGGGTGCTGCTGGCCGGGCTCCCGCCGGAGCAGCTTAAGGAATACCTGGCGGCGGCGGAGATCAGGCCGCTCACCCCACGCGCGGTTGGCACGGTGAAGGACCTTTTGGCCGTCCTCGACAAGGTCCGGGCTCAGGGCTGGTGCCTCCTGGACCAGGAGCTGGAGCTGGGGCTGATGTCCGTGGCCGCTCCGGTTTATCACGGCCCGAAAGTGGTGGCCGCCGTCAACGTCTCGCTGCAGGCACAGTCCGTGGCCGCCAAGCTGGACCGTGAGGCCTACCTGGAGTCCGTGCGGAAGGAAATCGTGGCCACGGCGGAGCGCATTTCGTCGGACTTCTCCAGCGGGCGGTAAGGGACGCGGTTAGCCGCCGCCCTCCCGCCACGGTCCCTTGGGCCATAGACTCTAGCCAACTACGTGCAGCAGTGCCGCTCCGTGGTCTGGTCCTCGGGCCTGAAATGGGCAGGAGCCGCTGCACCGTTGGAAGGGAAGTTGCGGGTGAAGCTGGGGATAGCGCGGGAGCGCCGGGAAGGCGAACGGCGGGTCGCTGCGACGCCGGAAACCGTAAAGCAGCTGGCCGGACTGGGCCTGGAGGTGCTGGTCGAATCCCGGGCGGGTGTTTCCGCCGGGCACGCCGACGACGAATACCGCCAGGCAGGTGCCCGCATCGTTGACGACCTCGATCCCGCCGGGCTGGACATCCTCGCCCATGTACGTCCGCTGGAACTTCCGACGGCGACGGCCCTGAAGCGCGGCGCCGTCACCGTGGGCCTGGCCTCGCCGTCGTCCGAACTCGCCACCGTCAGGGCGCTGGCCCAGGGCGGCGTCACGTCCTTCGCACTGGAACTCGTGCCGCGCATCTCCCGGGCCCAGTCCATGGACGCCCTGTCCTCGCAGGCCCTCGTGGCCGGCTACCGCTGCGTCCTCGAAGCCGCCATCCGCCTGCCCCGCTTCTTCCCGCTGTACATGACCGCCGCCGGAACCGTCCCGCCCGCCCGGGTGCTGGTGCTCGGCGTCGGCGTGGCCGGGCTGCAGGCGATCGGGACGGCGAAGCGGCTCGGCGCCCGCGTCTCCGCCAACGACATCCGGCCCTCCTCCGCCGAAGAAGTCACGTCCATGGGTGGCACCTTCATCAAGCTGGATCTGGAGACCGCAGAGGCGGCTGGCGGGTACGCACGCGAGCTCACCGCCGACCGCGGCGCCCTGCAGCGGCAGCTGCTGGCTCCCCACGTCGCCGATGCCGACGTATTGATCACGACGGCGGCTGTCCCCGGCCGGCACGCCCCGCTTCTGGTGACCCGTGAGATGGTGCAGGGCATGCGCCCCGGATCGGTCGTGGTCGACCTCGCCGCGGAGTCGGGCGGCAATGTGGAGGGGTCCGTGGCCGGCCGGGACATCCACGTCCCCACGGCCGACGGAAAGGGGACCGTCGCCGTCGTCGGCCTCAAGGACGCGGCGTCGGCCATGCCCACGGACGCCTCCCGGCTCTATGCGAAGAACGTGGCCAACCTGCTGGCGCTGATGACGCGGGACGGGACGGTGGACCCGGATTTCGACGACGACGTGATAGCAGGTGCGTGCCTGACGCACGACGGCGTGGTGCGGCACCCGCCGACGGCGGAGGCTCTCGCGGTGGTCGCGAGCGAGGCGGACAACGGACTCGCCGATGAGTTGGCGGACGGGCCAGTGAAGACATCGGAAAACGAAGGGGTGGTCTGATGGACGGCATCAGCCTGCTGACCATCACCGTGCTTGCGGTGTTTGTCGGCTTCGAAGTGGTGTCGAAGGTTTCCAGCACGCTGCATACGCCCCTGATGTCCGGCGCGAACGCGATCCACGGGATCATCCTGGTGGGTGCCATCATCGTCGCCGGCCAGGCAACGCACCCCTGGGTCCTCGCGGTGGCGCTGCTGGCGGTGGTGCTTGCCACGGCGAACCTGGTGGGCGGCTTTGTGGTGACGGACCGCATGCTGGAGATGTTCCGCGGCCGCAAGCCGGATAAGCCGGCCAAGCCCGGTGCGCCCGGGTCCACGCCAGTTACGGGCGCCACACTCGCTGACACCAAGGAGAACACGGAGGCCACTCGGTGACCCTCCTCGACCCCAACGTCACCGCCCTGCTCTACCTCGCGGCAGCCGTCTTCTTCATCCTTGCGCTGAAGGGCCTGAATTCCCCGCGAACCGCCCGCCGCGGCAACCTCATCGGCGCCTTTGGTGCGGTGGTCGCCGTCGTTACGGTCTTTTTCTCAACCCGGCTGGACAACGTCCCCCTGATCCTCGGCGCCATAGCCGTGGGCTCCGGCGTGGCAGCCCCCGTGGCCAGGCGCGTCAAGATGACCCAGATGCCCCAGCTCGTCGCCCTCTTCAACGGCGTGGGCGGCGGCGCCGCTGCCCTCGTGGCGCTGTTGGAACTGCCCCATGCGGAGGACGCCTGGGTGCGCGTCGCCGTCGTCTTCACCCTGCTGGTGGGGGCGGTGTCCTTCGCCGGTTCCGCCGTGACGTTCGCGAAGTTACAGGAGCTCATGACCACCCGCCCCGTCGTGTTCCCCGGCCTGCCGGTACTCATGGCCGCAGTGCTGCTCGCCGCCGTCGGTGCGGCGGCCGCCGTCGTGCTTGGGGGTTCACTGGTCCTGGCCCTCCTGCTCCTGCTGCTGGGCCTGGTGGCAGGCGTGCTGCTGGTGCTGCCGGTGGGCGGCGCCGACGTGCCGATCGTCATCTCGCTGCTCAACGCCTTCACTGGCCTGGCGGTCGCGGCGTCCGGCCTGGTGCTGGGCAACGTGCTCCTGGTGGTGGCCGGCACGCTGGTGGGGGCGTCCGGCACCATCCTCACCCGGGCGATGGCTGCGGCCATGGGCCGAAGCGTGGCCGGCATCCTGTTCGGCGCGTTCCGGGGAGGTTCGACGGCGGGATCCACCGCTGTGAGCGACCGTCCGGTCCGTTCGTCGAGCCCCGAGGACGTGGCGGTGCTGCTGGGCTACGCGCAGCGCGTGATCATCGTTCCCGGCTACGGGCTGGCCGTCGCGCAGGGACAACACACCGCGGCGGAGCTGGCGCAGGCCCTGGAATCCCGGGGTACCCGCGTGGACTTCGCCATCCACCCCGTGGCGGGGCGCATGCCGGGGCACATGAACGTGCTGCTCGCCGAGGCCAATGTGCCCTACGAATCGCTCAAGGAAATGGGTGAGATCAACTCCGAGTTCCGCACCGCCGACGTGGCGCTGGTGGTGGGCGCGAATGACGTCGTGAACCCCGCCGCCAAGACCACCGCAGGCTCGCCGATCTATGGGATGCCCATCCTTGAGGTGGCGGACGCACGGCAGGTGGTGTTCCTCAAGCGCTCCATGCGGCCCGGGTTCGCGGGAATCGAGAACGACCTCATGTTCGAACCGCAAACCACCCTGCTGTTCGGCGACGCCAAGGAGTCCCTGACGAAGGTGCTGGGCGCGGTGAAGGCCCTGTAGGGGGCAGCATCCGGGGGTTGTCCCCGGCCTTTCCGACACACCCTCGTTACTCAAATGTGACTTTTGGGGCCTGAGTGCGATAGCCTCGGCCGGTGCCCTGGTTCCGCTCAGGGCATTCCCGGGCAGAATGCCGAGCCCTGCCGCTGACCGGGATCCGTTCGCTATGACCAACAGGCAGGGACGGGGGAACCACCTTTGTATCGGCCTTGCAAGCCAAGGCCTAGGGGTTAAGTCCAGACGCTCCGCCTAGCGGCGGGCAGGACCGGGTGACTCCCATCCGAACCCGACAGCTCACCCCGCAGGCATGGGAGAGGCACATCAACCATGTCACGTAAGTTCACCGCCGCGCGCCATCGCGCCACCCCGACGACGTCCATCGCTTTGCAGGGCCTGCAGTATTCCCTCAGGTCCAACGCCGCCTCGGTTGCCAAGCCGGCGGCCGCTGCCGCCGTCGCTTCCGGACTCCTCTTCGGCGCCGGAGCCCCCGCGCACGCGGGTGCCTACGCGCCTGAGACGCCGGACGCCGCTGCTGCTGTCCAGTCCGCCGCTGGCCAGGCGCTGGCAGTACCCAGCCAGGCAGTCCCCGCACCGGCACAGGCCGCCCCGGCAGTTCCCGCGCCGGCAAGCGGTGGATCCGCTGTTGCCGGCGCATCGCACACCGTGGTGCCCGGCGACACCCTTGGTGCCATCGCAGCACGCCACGGTGTCAGCCTTGATGCACTCCTCGCGGAGAACGGCCTGTCCCTGGCGTCCGTCATTTACCCCGGCGACCAGATCCTCATCCCCGGACCGGGTGCCGTTGCAGCTCCCGCTGTACCTGCGGCCCCGGCAGTGCCTGAGGTTCCTGCCGCTCCGGCAGTTCCCGCGGCTCCAGCACCGGCTGCCCCGGCGCCTGCCAGCATGGGAATCTACAACGCCTCCGCCTCGATTACACCGGCGGCTGCAACCCAGTCAGCCAGTGGCGTGGGTGGAGCCATTGTGGCCTCTGCCCGGGCGCAGCTCGGCGCCACCCAGGACTGCACCATCCTGGTGGAGCAGGCACTGCGCTCTGTCGGTAAGTCCGTCGGCGACCTGGCCCCCGCACAGTTCTACCAGTACGGGACTCCGGTTTCCGCCCCGCAGCCCGGTGACCTGATGATTAGCGCCGGACACGTCGGCGTCTACATCGGCGGCGGCCAGGCCATCAGCAGCGGCATGAATGGCGTCAACGAAACCATCGTGCACCCGGCCTCCTGGCTCACCGGCTCCACCTACGTGCGGGTGAACGCCTAACAGCGCGTGAGCGCCTGACGGGCGGGTTTCACACAACAGCGGCGGGTGCATCAGCACCCGCCGCTGTTGTCTCCCGGAATACCTCCGGCCCGCTGTGGTCCGCACACCCGGCGGGCAGGGAAGGCCCGCCGGATTCGGTGCAGGCGGCAGCCGACTGCGCAATAAAAGTGACTGGCAAGCAACAATTGTTGACTACCGAATACTTGATCCGGTTTACTGGCACCCTGACCGGATGTGAGCTGGAACACGTCACGGCGGAAACCTTACAAGCAACGCCGAGAGTGAGTACCCGTGGACCTAATCACCACCGCCGAGGTCGAAGAGGCGGCGAAGAGGCTGATGACCGCCTTCGCGGCCACCGACACAGACGACTACTTCGACTGTTTCGCCCCTGATGCGACCTTCATCTTCCATTCCGAACCGGACCGACTTAGTTCGCGCGGGGAATACCGCGCCCTGTGGCAGAACTGGCTCTCGGATGGTTGGCGGGTCGCAGAGTGCGCCAGTTACAATGCGCACATCCAAAACGCCGGAACATGCGCCGTGTTCAGCCACGATGTCGAAACCGTCATCGAGGTTTCCGGAACCAAAGAGACCCTTCGCGAGAGGGAGACCATCATTTTCACCAGGACGGAGTCTGGCAGCGTGCTCGCCGTTCATGAGCACCTTTCTCCGGCGCCTGCTAGTCCGAAGGCGATCTCATGACGCCAGGATTTCAAAGCGCCAGCCGTAACAGAGGTCGAAAAACACGGCATCGAACCGATTCCCGCTGCCGACAGGACGGCCAAACCGCTGGACCTGTTCCGCCTGGTGTTCGGCGGCGCAAACACCTTCGCCACGGTAGTCCTGGGATCGTTTCCCATACTCTTTGGGCTGTCTTTCAAGGACGCGCTGATGGCCACTGTCCTGGGTGTCGTGGTTGGCGGCCTGATACTTTGCCCAATGGCCGTTTTCGGCCCCACGAACGGAATGAACAATGCCGTTTCGTCGTCCGGACATCTGGGCGTGCACGGCCGCGTGGTGGGATCCTTCCTGTCGCTGCTGACGGCCTTCGCTTTCTTCTCCATCTCCGTGTGGAGCTCAGGGGACGCACTGGTAGGGGGCGCGAACCGCCTGGTGGGGCTGCCTCAAAACGCCGTAACGCTTAGCCTTGCCTACGGCGTCTTTGCTGTTCTGATCCTGACCGTGTGCATCTACGGGTTCCGTTTCATGCTCTGGGTCAACAAGATCGCTGTGGTCGCGGCGTCACTGCTTTTCCTGCTCGGAATCGTTGCATTCGCGGGTACCTTCGACGCGTCTTACGCGGGGACGTTCGGGCCGGGATCCGATGCAGCTACCAACGCACTGTTCTGGCCGTCCTTCATAGGATCGGCGCTGATCGTGATGTCCAACCCCATCTCCTTTGGCGCGTTCCTCGGCGACTGGTCCCGGTACATCCCGGCTGAGACGCCAAAGCGAAAGGTCATGGCTGCTGCCTTTCTAGCCCAGGTGGCTACCCTTGTGCCGTTTGGCTTCGGGCTGGTCACGGCTACCATTATCGCCACGGAGGCGCCGGCGTTCTTTGAAAACTCCGACTATGTGGGCGGACTCCTGGCCGTTTCCCCTGCCTGGTACTTCCTGCCGGTGTGCCTCATAGCCCTGGTAGGCGGAATGTCCACCGGCACCACCGCGCTTTACGGAACGGGCCTCGACTTCTCCAGCGTCTTTCCCAAGTTTTCCCGTGTGCAGGCCACGTTGTTCATCGGGTCCATCGCCATCGTCTTCATCTTCGTGGGCCGCTTCGCTTTCAACATTGTGCAGAGCATCTCCACATTTGCGGTGCTCATCATCACCTGTACAGCCCCCTGGATGATCATGATGATGATCGGGTACGTGACGCGGCGGGGTTGGTACGACGCCGACTCCCTCCAGGTTTTCAACCGACGCCAGGTTGGTGGCCGGTACTGGTTCAACCACGGATGGAACTGGCGCGCCATGGGCGTCTGGATCTTCTCTGCAGTCATGGGAATCATGTTCGTGAACGTTCCGAACCAGTTCGTCGGTGCCCTCGGCAATCTCGCCGCGGGAGTGGACCTGAGTATTCCCGTTTCCATTGGCCTGGCTGCGGTGCTTTACCCCGCGGTGCTTTGGCTCTGCCCGGAACCTGCAGACGCGTACGGCCCGGCCGGACCAAGGTTCGTCAGGGCCGCAGCCGCGAAGAACATCCCTATTGTTGACGAGAAGAAAGATCTTGAGTCCGTACTGTCATAGCGGACCCGCCGCACCGACGCTAGTTTCGGTGCGGCGGCAGACTTTGGGCGGCGCGGACGACGGCGTTTGTCACCTCCGTGAGGCCCGGCGAGTCCAGCGTCCACACCTGCCAGTAGAGCCGCAGGTCCTCACTCCAGGCCGGATCGAGCTCAACGAGCGAGTCCTCGGGATCCTGCTGGTCCGGCACCATGCCCCAGCCCAGGCCGGCGTGAACTGATTCGACGAACTGCACGGAATCGGGGATGAAGTGCTGTGGGGCCGTCGCATCCGGGGCCACGCGCGCGAGGATTGCGAGCTGGTGGGTGTCCTTCCGGTCGTACTGCATGACGGGGGCGACGGCGAGGGCCTCCGGAGTGGGACCGCCGGGGAACCAACGGGCCGCGAACTCGCGCGACGCCTTGGCCCGGTACACCATGGTGCCGAGCGGCCGGATCGTGCACCCCTGCACCGGCCGGGGATCCGCGGTGATCGCGCCTACGGCGTCGCCGGACCGCAGGAGGTCAGCGGTGGAATGCTCGTCGTCGCGCAGCAGCTCGAGGGCCACCCGGCCGCCAAGCGCAATTTCCCGGTAGGCCGCGGGGAGCCACGTCGCGATCGAGTCCGCGTTGGCCACGATGGGAACCCGAAGCCGCTCGGCACTCGGCCGCCCGCGGTCGTTCCTTTGCGTAGATTCGGGCCCGCGCAGGGCAAGGACCGCCTCGTCCGCGAGGAGCAGGAGCTGGCGCGCGGAACGGAGGAGCTGTTCTCCCGCCGGCGTCGGCCGGACCGGCTTGAGGCGCCGCACCAGCACGCTGCCCACGGAGCGTTCAAGCGCCTTGATGCGCTGGCTCACGGCTGAGGGTGTGAGCCGCAGTTCGCTCGCTGCGGCGTCGAAGGTCTCGTGGTCGATGACGGCGGCAAGCGCGCGGAGCTGATCGAGTTCCATGAAGATATTCTAATGGATCTGCAGAAAAACTGAATTGCATTTCAGATTATGTGATCGTACCTTCGAAGAATGCTTCCCTTCCTGACCGGGCTCGGCGCCGGGCTCGGCCTCATCATCGCCATCGGTGCCCAGAACGCGTTCGTCCTGCGCCAGGGCCTCAAGCGCGAGGCCGTTCTTCCGGTCGTACTGGTGTGCCTTGTGAGCGATGCAGTCCTGATCCTGGCGGGGGTCGGGGGGATTGGGGTGCTCATCCAAAACGCTCCGGTGCTGCTTGCGGTGGTGCGATGGGTCGGCGTCGCTTTTCTCCTTGCCTATGCGGTTTTCGCTGTGCGGCGGGCCCTGCGGCCCGGCGCGCTTAAGGCGGCCGGTGCCATGGGTAAAAGGACGGCTTGGTCTGCTGTGCTCACTGCCGCCGCGCTCACCTGGCTCAACCCGCACGTGTATCTCGACACGCTGGTGCTGCTGGGCTCGCTGGCCAATACGCACGGCGATTCCGGCAAGTGGCTCTTCGGGGCAGGGGCTGCCGCCGGCAGTGCACTCTGGTTTCCCCTGATCGGCTATGGCGCTCGCGGCCTCAGCGGCTTTTTCGCGCGGCCGGCGTCATGGCGCATCCTCGACGGCGGTGTCGCACTGTTGATGCTTACGCTGGCCGCGGTCCTCGCAACCGGACACTGACGCCCGCAGCCGGAGATCGACGAGGATGCAGCCGGCAACCCCGTTACCCGCAGTCACTGGCCATTCGGTCGAGTACCCCGGCGATGATGTCCAGTGCGCGCGCAAGTTGCAGATCTGTGGGGGCGCCATACCCGATGACCAGGCCGTTCTCCGGCGTCCGCTCTGCAAAGTAGCTGGCCAGGGTCACGACCCGCACCCCTAGCCGCAGTGCTTCCTCGGCCAGACGCTCGGCCGGAACGTTCGGCTGTAGCCGGATGACGGCGTGCAGACCGCCGTCAAGAGCCGCCAATTCGACGTCGGCCCGTTTACCGAGGCGGTCGAGCAGCAGTGCGCGGCGATGGGCGTACTCGCGGCGCGCCCGGGCGATGTGCCGTGCGAGCCCTCCGCCGGCAATGTAGTTGGCCAGGGCAGACTGCATCACTCCGGGAACGGGTGTGCCGAGGTCATGCCGCGCGTCCTTGAGGCGCTGTCCGGTGGCGCCGCGAACCACGAGATAGCCGCAGCGCAGCCACGGGCTCAGCGACTTTGAGAAGGTGCCTACCAACACGACTTCGGCGGCGGAGGGCAGCGAGGCAAGGGCGGGCAGGGGCATCCTGCGGTGCCGGAACTCGCTGTCATAGTCATCTTCCAGGATGAGCGCGCGGTTGGCCTCAGCCCAGGCCAGCAGGGCAAGCCGTTCCTTAACCGGCATCCGTCCGCCCAGGGGGTACTGGTGGCTGGGCGTCACCAGGACGGCGTCCGGACGGGGGCCAAGGGCCGCAAGCTGTGCTGCCTCCAGCCCGTCGTCGGCAACCGGTAGGGTTTGCACCGCGGCTCCCGCTGCGGAAAGCACCCGCCTGGCCGTGGGATAGCCGGGGTCCTCCATCAGCACGCGGGGCGGCTCCGCCTGGCCGCGGAGCGCTGCGACGATCAGCTGCAGGGCGTCACTGGTGCCCGCTGTGATGATGACGTCCTCGGCACTCACCGTAAGTCCGCGGGATGCGGCGAGGTGACCTGCCAAGGCAGAGCGGAGGACCGGGGTGCCCAAGACGTCCGGAAGCCCAACCTCCACCGGCTCGGCAACGGCCTTCCGCCAGGCGGCCCGCCAGTCACGGTCACCGAATGGGGTACCGGCCGGCCGTCCCGGCGTGAGGTCGATCGTTACGGTTTGCTCCGCTCCGGCTGCCTCCTGGATGCCTTCCAACGCGATGCCCGGGCCGTCGGCGCGTACTGCCACCCGGGTACCGCCCGAGCCCCGGCTCTCCAGGTAGCCCTCGCCGGCAAGCTGTTCGTAGGCGCGGACCACAACGCCGCGGGAGACGCCCAGCTCGGCGGCAAGGCGCCGCGATGCCGGCAGGCTGTGTTCCGGCCCCAGGGTTCCGCTCAGGATGGCCTCCCGCAGCCGGCCGGCCAGCTGGGCGGCAAGCGGGACGCGGCTCTGGTGGTCCAGAACGAGCGGCAGTTCGGCTTCGATCTTGGTCCTCCTGATATAGGGATTCTTGGATCTATGCTAGGACCAATCTGGCTGTGAGCATGAAACAAAACCAAAGCTGATCTGAAGAGAGGACCTCCCTCGTGTTTGAAGGCCTTTGTGCATTTCCCCTGACTCCGCTCGCCGGGGACAACGTCGACAAAGCCGCGCTGGTTGGGCTGGTCGGGCGGTGCGTCGATGCCGGCGCCGACTCCATCGGTGTGCTGGGTTCGACGGGAATCTACACCTATCTGCTCCGCGAGGAACGCCGCAAGGTGGTTGAGGCGGCCGTCGAAGCTGCGCAGGGGACTCCCGTAGTGGCAGGTGTCGGCGCCATGCGCACCCGTGATGTGCTGGACTGCGTCGAGGATGCCCAGAGTGCGGGCGCCTCCGGCCTGCTGCTGGCGCCGGTGTCGTACCAGCGGCTGACCGAGGAAGAGGTCTACGGGCTCTACCGCGAGGTCTCGTCGGCCTCCGAACTGCCGATTGCCGTCTACGACAACCCGGCCACCACGGGGTTTACGTTCTCCGATGAACTCCACGGCCGCATCGCCGAACTTCCGGGCATTGCATCGATCAAGTTCCCGCCCCCGGCGCCGGGCCAGGCCGCCGACCGGGTCGCGCGGCTCCGGGCTGCAGTTCCCGGGGGTATTTCCTTGGGCATCAGCGGCGACTGGGCTGCGGCAGAGGCACTGCTCGCCGGGTGCGACGTTTGGTACTCAGTCATCGCCGGCCTGTTTCCCAAGACCGCCAGGCAAATCGTTGACCTTGCCCAGACCGGCGAGACCGCCGAGACCGGTGACGGCGCCCCGGCGCTGGAGGCATCTGCGGCGCTGGAGCTTGTGTGGGCGCTCTTCCGCACGTACGGGAGCCTGCGGGTCGCTGCCACCATGGCCGAAGTGCTTGGCTTCGTTGAGGCGCCGTGCCTGCCCCGCCCATTGCAAAGCCTGGACGCCGAGGGCCGAACCAAGGTCGAGGAAGCCCTGCGCCTCAGCGGGCTGGGCGCCTGAGCAGTTGCATCATGGGTAGCCAGAACCGCGGCACTGCGGAGCAAAAAGCACCGAACGAGCAAACATCACCGAGGGGTCAGCCGGCACCGGACCTGGCCCGGGGACGCGGCGGATTGGCCCGCTACGTGGCGGCCGCGGCACTGGCGCGCACCGCGGACGGCGGGGCCGTCGTGGCGATCGTCCTCATGGTCACCACCAGCGGGGCACCGGGCTGGCTTGCCGGCGTGCTCGGCGCCTGCATCACCGCACCGCACCTGATGGGGCCGCTGGTGGCCCGGAGCCTGGACTCCTGCCGCGACGGCCGCGTCCTGATCGCGTGGGCGTGCATCGTCCATGGCGCCACCCTGGCGGCAGCAGTGCTGCTCTATCCGGTGACGTGGCCGGCGCTGACGGGCGTTCTGCTCGTGGCGTCGGGACTGGTCGGCCCTCTGCTGACCGGCGGCATCAGCAGCCGCCTTCCCGCGATCGCCGGCCCTGACCAGGTCAGCCAGCGCCGGGCCCAGGGCTGGGATGTGGCCACCTACGGAATCGGCGGGACGATCGGACCGAGCGTCGTGGCCGCTGTCTCCGCCTGGGCCGGTCCCACTGCAGCCGCGCTCATCCTGGCGGCAGGCACTTTCGTTGCCGCCGCCGTCGTGCGTCTGCTGCCGTACGCACCTCCCTCATCCGGGGCAGCAGACGTTCCGAAGCCGGTGCGGACCCTTCAGCTGATGGCTGTGACGGGCCGCCTTCGGAGGATGCTTTACCTGACCATCAGCGTGGCGTTCTCGGTTGCGGCGCTTCCCATCGCGGCAGTCACCTCCACGTCCGTGTTCCATGTACACCCGGCCGCCGCCGGTGTTTTGACAGCTGCCTACGGGCTGGGCGGCCTGGCCGGTTCGGTCGGAGTGATGTGCCGTCCGCTGCGGGGCGACGCGGACCGGCTGGTGACCCGGCTCGCGGGATTGGTCGCAGCGGCGCTCGCAGCGGCCGCCTTCTCCGGGTCCTTTGCGCCTGCCGTCGCCGCCTACGGAGCTGCGGGCGTCATGAACTCGTACTTCTTCGCGGCCACACTGGCCGCCCGCAGCGAGTTTGCTCCGCCGCAGGTCCGGGGGCAGGTGTTTGTTTGGGTTGGTGCACTCAAAATCGCCGCCGGGTCGGCGGGAACAGCTGCGGCCGGCGTCGTCATAACAGGGGAGCCGCAGATTCCCCTGTTCCTTGCCGCTGCACTCATCCTGGCCGCTGCTGGGGCATCGGTCCTGGACCGCCGCAGCACCGGCGCGCTGGAGGCCGCGCGCTGAAGGCGGCAGTTGCGGGCCGGCAGTTGGGCCGCTGATTGGGATAGCAAGTATCAACCGAAACGATAGCTTCGTGCCCAGATCCCCGGAACGCGGCTACGATTTGAGTTCCGGGGCTTTCGGGCCCGCCCGCAGCAGCCGAAGGACACCATGACCGCCCAGAATGCTTCCTCGTTGCCACGGGCCGCCGTGGTCGTGAATCCCGCCAAGGCTGTTGGCGCCGACCTCCGCGCCTCGCTGGTCCGGCTGTGCGAAACGCAGGGCTGGGCCGAGCCGCTGTGGCTGGAAACCACGGTTGAAGACCCCGGGGTGGGCCAGGCGCGCGAGGCGCTGGAGGCGGGGGTCGACGTCGTCATTGCCGTCGGCGGCGACGGTACGGTGCGGTGCGTGGCTGAGGCGCTGGCCGGGACCGATACTCCGATGGGGATGGTGCCGCTGGGGACCGGCAACCTGCTGGCCCGCAATATGGGCGTGGACATCTCCGATCCCGTTTCCGCTGCGTATGACGTCCTGAACGGTACCGTCCGCACGATTGATGTCGCCAGGAGCAGCTTTAACGGGTCCGACGACGAGAACGTCTTCCTGGTGATGGCCGGCGTGGGCTACGACGCCGCGATCATGGCGGACACGGTGGACGCACTGAAGGACCGCATGGGCTGGCTCGCTTACGTTGAAGCCGGCATCCGCAAGCTGCCGGGCAAGCCGGTCAGGGCCACAGTCAAGGTGGACGGCAAGCACCCGGTCAAGCGGCGGATCCGCAGTGTCATGGCCGGCAACTGCGGCCGGATCATGGGCGGCATCGAGATTTTCCCCGAGGCGAAGGTCGACGACGGCGTCCTTGACCTGCTGATTTTGGCGCCCCGCGGGCACTTCGGCTGGCTGGGCGTCGCGGCGGGCATTTTCGGCCGCAGGAAGAACCAGAAGGAATCCGCCGAGTACTTCCAGGGCAAGAAAATCGAGGTCACCCTGGAGCACGAGGAGGAGTTCCAGCTCGACGGTGACCACGTGGGCACCGTCAAGAGCCTGTCCATCTGGGTGGATCCCGGGGCGCTCAAAGTCCGGATGTAGCTACTCCCTCCGGACTGAGGGTGAGGCAGGCAGGGAAAGGAAGTACCGAATGAAGACGGTCCGACTTGGAAACTCCGGGCTGGAAATCAGCGCAGTTGTCCTGGGCATGATGAGCTACGGCGATCCGGAGAAGGGGTCGCACGGGTGGAGTGTGGGACTCGATCAAGCCAGGCCGTTCGTGCGGCGCGCCTACGAGGCGGGGATCACCACCTTCGACACAGCAAATGTGTACTCGGCCGGCTCGAGCGAGGAGATCACCGGCACCCTGCTCAAGGAGCTGGCACCCCGTGAGGAGGTCCAGATCGCCACCAAGGTCCACGGCCGGATGCGTCAGGCCCGTAACGGGGCCGGCCTCAGCCGGGCCGCGATCATGCACGAGATCGACGCGTCCCTCACCCGGCTTGGTACCGACTACGTCGACCTGTACCAGATCCACCGCTATGACCCGGTGACCCCGGTCGAGGAGACGATGGAGGCCCTGCACGACGTCGTGAAGGCCGGAAAGGCGCGGTGCATCGGGGCGTCCAGCATGTGGGCCTGGCAGTTCGCCCGCATGCAGCATGTGGCGGAGCTGCACGGCTGGACCAGGTTCGTGTCCATGCAGGACCAGTACAACCTCCTCGAGCGGGAGGAGGAACGCGAAATGCACCCGTTCTGCCAGGCCACGGGTGTGGGCGTCATCCCCTGGAGCCCGCTGGCACGCGGAAACCTGACGCGGCCGTGGGGTGCTGCCGGGTCCGGGACCCGGCAGGACACGGACGAGTTCGGCAAGGGGCTGTACAAGCAGGACGAGGACGCGAACAGGGCCATCGTCGACGCCGTCGCCGCCGTGGCGGACGATCGCGGCGTGCCGATGGCGCAGATCGCTCTGGCCTGGAGCGCGGGCAAGTCCGCCGTCACCGCCCCCATCATTGGGGCGACGAAGGAACGCCATATCGACGACGCCGCTGCCGCCGTCGGGATTGCTTTGACCGACTCGGAAGTCCGGCGCCTCGAAGAGAGCTACACGCCGCGCTACCCCTCCGGGTTCTGACTCTCCCCGTGGTGGGCGAGCGGCTCCCGGTGCGCCAGGATTTCGGCGAGCTCCGCGAGCCGGTGGGCGCGGGCTGATTCGGCCGGTGTGAACGGCTCGCCGGGACGGAAGAAGGTGATGGGTCCGTGCCAGGCGGTGGGAATCTTCAGGATGGTGCCGGCGTCGTTCGTTGACTCGCCCTTCGTCAGGGCGTGGCGGGCCGACTCGCTGCCGGGGTCGAGGATCCGGGCGGACAGCAGTTCCGCTACGGCAAGTGGCAGCTCCCCGGGTGCGGCGGCGATGCGGGCGGCCAGGCTCAGGGCCTTGGTCTGACCGTCGGCCATGGCCAGGGCGGTGGTGGGCCAGACCTGCGGGCTCCGTCCGCCGCCGTCCGCCAGTGCCTCCAGCAGCTGGCGCTCGCTGACCTCTCCCGGGGCGGACAGCACGAACTCATCCATCACCCCGCCCCGGACCGGGTGCACGTGGATGCCCAGGATGTTGGTGTCCAGCAGCGCCAGGGACCGGGTGATCCGCTTGAGGGAGCCGGGCTCGTCGCGGAGCACGGTGCGGGCACGCCACAGAGCCGGAGCCGCGCCAAGGTGCCGGCGGTGACGGAGCGCGGGCGCGTGGAGCCACCGCCGCAGGATCCGCGCGGCGGACGGCTCGGCCACCCAGATCACCAGGACGGTGGCCGTCAGGGTCAGGACGAGCACCTTGGCGACATAGGGCAGATGCGTCTGCACCACCAGCGCGTGCACCAGGAGTTCGATCGGGAGCATGACGGCGACATTGGCCGCCGTGAGGCGCGTCTTGGTGGGCTCGGGCATCTGCCCGCAGACCTCACAGCTTAATTCGGCACAGCTCAGTTCGGCAGGGGATGGGGCGGTCGCGTTGGGCTTCATGCCCCCAGCCTGCCCGGCCGCTGTTACAGGGGCATTGCCCCCGCGTTCCGATCCCGCGAACCATCCCGCAAACCCCTGGAGTTTTTGTCCAGATAATGGCCTCTGACGGGGCTTTTGCGCGCGATATCTGGACAAAAACTCGCAGCCGGGGCCAGGGCGGCGGCGTCCCCGTTCCCGGCCTATGGCCAGCCTCCGGCCCGGTCCTTAAACTGGAAAGACCAGCGTGCGGAGCTCCCGTACAACGGCCTGCTCGCACGGAAAAGTCCACTCGTGGAGAGCACCGCCATGCCCGTCAGCATCAGTTCAGGCCGTACCAGCCGCCTTGCCGCCGCAGGGTTCCTCGCCCTCGCCGCGCTCCTGGTCCCCGCACCCGTTGCCTCCGCCGGAGAGGCCCGGGCAGTGCAGTCCCGTTCGGACGATGTTGCCCCTGTCATCCTGCTGGACGGGGCCAAGGGCGCCGAGGGCATCGCGGCCGCAGGCAGCACCAAATTCTTCGCCGGCGACCTCGTCACGGGGGACATCTACCGCGGCGACATCCGCAAGGACAAGGCCACCAGGTTCATCGATGTGCCGGTGGGCAGGATGGCCGTGGGCATGAAAGCAGACCGGCACAACGATCTGCTCTTCGTGGCCGGCGGCCCCACCGGCCAGGCCTACGTGTACAACACCGACACGGGAAAGACGGTCAAGACCTACCAGCTGACCAAGAAGAAGGACGTCTTCATCAACGACGTGGCGCTCACCCGCCACGGCGCCTGGTTCACCAACTCGCGGCAGGGTGAGCTGTACTTCATCCCGGTGGATGACGACGGCGGCCTCGGCAGCGTGCGCACGCTGGCACTGAAGGGCCCTGCCGCGGACACCAGCAAGCAGTTCAACCTCAATGGCATCGCCTACTCCCGCGACGCCCGCCGGCTGGTGGTGGCCCATTCGGGCAACCAGGCGCTCTACACGGTCAGCCCTCGGACCGGGGCCAGCACCGAGATCACCGGAGTGAAGGTGCCCAACGTCGACGGCATCCTGGTCAAGGGCGGCACCGTCTGGGCTGTGCAGAACTTCTCCAACCAGATCAGCCGGCTCCGCGTGAACTTCCACGAGTCAACGGCCGAGCTGCGTGAGGTCATCAAGAGCCCCCACTTCAACATCCCGACGACGGCGGCGCTCTTCGATGACACCCTCGCCGCGGTCAACGCCAAGTTTGGGGTGACGAACGCCAAGACCTTCGAAGTGGTCACTGTGGACGCACGTACCCACGCCACTAAGTAGCCCCGCCCGGTAGGCCCGGCTGAGGAGGCCCGTGCGGAGGGAGACGAATGCAACAGGACAGCAGGCGGCCTCCACGGGAAAGGCGGGCGCCGGCCCCGTTACGCTGGTAAGCGGACGCCAGTGCCGCCGTCGTCAGTTCCAAACTGCAACGAAAGGCGCGAACCCCCCGTGAAGCTGCTGGCCGAGATGTTCACCCTTGCCCCGGCAAACAAGGATCATCACGTCGCCGTGCGGTGCGCCGTGGGCGTCTTCGTGCCGCTGATCACCCTGGTGCTGCTGGGCCGCCTGGACCTGGCGATCTTTGCCTCCTTCGGCGCCTTCACCGGCATCTACGGCCGCGGCGAGCTGCACCGGAAGCGGTTTTTCATCCAGGTCCGGGCCGGCGCGCTCATGCTCCTGGTGATCCTCCTGGCCACGCTGACTGCCCGGCTTGTGCACGCGGGCGGCCTGTCCCAGACGGCGAGCATCTGGCTGCAGGTGCTGGCCACCACCCTCGTGGCCGGCGGCTGCTCGCTGGTGATTGCCCGGTGGCGGCACCGGCCGGCCGGCTCGCTGTTCCACATCTTCGCCTTCGCCGCGATCGCGTCCATCCCCAGCCAGCCGCCGCTGTGGCAGTGCATGCTGGTGTCCGTCCTGACTACGCTCTTCTGCCTGGCCGTCGGGCTGTCCTCCCGCGTACTGCGCAGCCACCGGACCCCGTGGGAGATGCCGCCGCCCGTCCGCCTTACCGCGGAAGAGAAGCGGGCGGCGGGGCTCGAGGCGCTGGGCTACCTGGTGGCAGCGGGGCTCGCTGGCACCCTGGCCACCCTCGTGGGCCAGCTGCTCGGCTTCGGGCACAACTACTGGGCCATGGTGGCGGCGGTGGTTCCGCTGGTGGGACGCACCACGCGGCACCGCATCGCCCGGGGCCTGCAGAGGATCATCGGCACCGTACTGGGCCTTATTCTCCTCGCCGGCGTCCTGCTGCTGCAGCCAGTGCCGTGGCAGACGGTCCTGGTGATCGCCATCTGCCAGTTCGGCGCCGAGCTCTTCATTGCCCGCAACTACGTGCTGGCCCAGCTCTTCGTGACGCCACTGGCACTGACCTCTACGCTGCTCGTCTCCCCGGCCGCACCGGGCATCCTGCTCCGGGACCGGATCGTCGAGACGGTGATCGGCGCCGCCGTCGGAATCGCCGTGGTGCTGGCGCCCGCCGTGTGGTCCCGGATGTCGCGGCGGACCTCTGCAGGCGTGCCGGCGCGGTAGGGCGCTATTCAGCCACGGGTTTATCTAGCCACGGTTCACTCGGCCACCAGCAGCGCCTGGGGCGCGGCCTGCTTCATCCTGGTCTGCAGCCAGCGGATCTCCAGCTCCGAGTCGCCCTCGCACTGCTCCACCACGCCCTGGAGTTCCTTGTCCCGGTCACCCTTGGCGGCCTGCCCCACCATCATCCACGTCACGTCGATGTGGTTGACCAGGACGTACAGGTCCTGCAGGTCAAGCATCAGCGCAAGCGGCCCGGAGCGGACCTTCCTGATGCCATCGGCCGTCAGCCGGTGTTCCTCCTCGCCCTCGGTGTCTTCGCCGTAGCGGCGAATGACCGGTTTCAGCGCCTCCCGGTGGGCATCGCACTTCTTGGCGAACGTCTGCAGGATGAAGTGCACGTCCGGCTCATCGCCGTGGCCCTCCGCCACCACGCGGAACGACGACGCGAGCGTGGCCTCCGCCTCGTCCAGCAGGCCGATGTAGACGGGAAGTTTCATCGCTGGGCTCCTGTTGCGCGGCGGGAAGCGGTGGTGTCCGGGGCCTTCGACGGGCCGTCGCCGCTGCGCAGTTTTTCCACCCGGACGGCGGCATTCTTGAACAGCGGCTGCTTGGACACCGGGTCCCATTCGGTGACGGTGAGTTCGTTCGCGGCGCGGTGCCGGCCGCCGTCGGGCACGTCCCAGTACCCGTAGTGGAACGGCGCAAAGACGGTGCCGGGCCGGATGTCCCCCACGCGGACCGGGACTTCGAGGCTGCCGCGGCGTGACGTCACCCGGACGATGTCCCCCTCCTGGCACCCCGCGCGGGCAGCGTCCTCGACGGACATCTCGATCCACGGCTCCGGCGCGGCGGCGTTGAGCCGGCGGCTGCGGCCGGTCTTGGTCCGGGTGTGGAAGTGGTACGCCGTCCGGCCGGTGGTGTAGCGCAGCGGGTAGTCGGCGTCGGGTTCCTCGTGCGGCGGCGTGTAGTCGAGGGCCTTGAGCCAGGCCTTCCCGGGCTGCACCGTTGCCTTGTACTCCGTTTCGCCCGTCGTGGCGCCGGTGAGGAGATCATGCCCGAAGGACTCGCAGTACTCCGGGGCGGTGGGGAACTCGCCGTCGGTGTACAGCCGCTCCGTGCCGCCGGGCTGACCCTCGGTGCACGGCCACTGGATGCCGCTGCCGCCCCTGAGCTTGCGGTAGCTGAGGCCCGTGTAGTCGCATGGGCGGCCGCGCGAGCATTCCTTCCACGCCTCGAAGCCGTCCTCGGGGCCCGACCAGTCCAGCAGCGGCCGCCCGTCCTGGTCCGTGAAGCCCATCCGGCGGGCATAGTCGAGGAAGACCTCGAGGTCGCTCCGTGCCTCGCCCGGCGGGTCGACGGCTTTCTCGGACAGGTGGACGGTCCGGTCGACGTTGGTGAAGGTGCCGGTCTTCTCGCCCCAGGCGGCGCAGGGGAGGACGACGTCCGCATACTGCGCCGTCTCGGTGAGGTAGATGTCCTGGACCACCAGGAACAGGCTGTCCTTGTCCAGGATGTGCCGGATCCGTTCCAGCTGGGGCATGGACACGGCCGGGTTAGTGGCGGAGATCCAGAGCAGTCCGATGGAGCCCTGCTCGACGTAGCGGAAGATCTGCAGGGCGTGCGTGGGCGGAGCCCAGTCCGGGATGATGCCGGGGTCCACGTTCCACAGCCGGGCCAGGTCCTGCACGTGCTGCGGGTTCTCCCAGTTACGGAAGCCCGGCAGGTCGCCGTCGGCCCCGCATTCCCTGTTGTTCTGCGCGGTGGGCTGGCCGTTCATCTGCAGCAGCCCGCAGCCCGGCCTGCCCAGCAAGCCCCGGAGCAGATGCAGGTTGTTGACCTGGCAGGACGATGCCGTCGCGTGGGCCGACTGGTAGAAGCCCTGCAGGACAGTGGAGAGGACCCTCTCCCCGGTGCCGAAGATCTCGGCGGCGCGGCGCACGTCCACCGCATCCACGCCGCAGGTTTCCGCCACCTTCTCCGGGGTCCACGGCTCCACCACGCTGCGCAGCTGCTCCAGGTTTGCGGTGTGCTGGCTGATGTAGTCCTCGTCGATCCAGTTGTTGGCGAGGACCTCGCGGATCAGGCCGTTCATCAGCGCCAGGTTGGTGCCGGGGTGGACCGCCAGGTGCACGTCGGCCCGGCGGGCAACCTCGGTGTCGCGCGGATCGACGCACACGAGCTTTGGCGGGTTGGGCCCGTCCAGCCGGTCCAGCACGCGCGCCCACAGCACCGTCTGCGTCTCAGCCATGTTGTGGCCGTACAGGAAGATGGCGCTGGAGTCATCTATGTCCGTGTAGCTGCCCGGCTGGCCGTCGGCGCCGAAGGATTCCTTCAGCGCCGCGGCGGCCGTGGCGGTGCAGAGCCGCGTGTTGCCGTCCATGTGCGGAGTGCCGATTCCGGCCTTGCCGAGCATGCCCAGGGCGTAGTACTCCTCCAGGAACAGCTGGCCGCTGGTGTAGAAGCCGTGGCTGAGCGGGCCCTTGCTGGCCAGCAGCTCCTTGCTCCGCTCCACTATGCGGCCCATGGCGGTGTCCCAGTCGGTCTCCACCAGCTCGCCGTCCACCCGGATCAGCGGCCGGGTCAGGCGGTCCCGGTGCTGCTCGCCCTGCCAGCTGCCGTAGAGGCCTTTGGGCCCCAGCCGGCCGCGGTTCACCCGGTCCTGCGCGCGGCCGCGGATGCCCACCATTTTCCCGTCCTTGACGGCAATGTCGCAGCCGCACCCGTTGCTGCACAGGACGCAGGCCGACTGCATCCAGCGGTCCACGTCGCCGTCGGTCATCCCTTCGGCCAGGACCTGGTCCACGCGCTCGGGCCACGCCTGCCCGCTTCCGTGCGGCGTCCGCTCGCCCCAGATGTCTGCGATCCGGTCCGTCATGGGGTCAGCCTCCAAGGATGGTAAGTGAGCTTACTGTCCTTAGGTTACCCGCCGCCGTCGTCCGCGGAAGGGGCTAAATCATGAGCGTTCGACGGCGGCCTCCCGGCCGGGTGCCGCGGCGATGGCGTGGGGGACGGCCACCAGAGCGACGACCGCAAGGACGGCGGCGGCCGCGAACACGTAGAAGCCCCAGGGGTAGGCGATGCCGGCGGCCACGAGCGTTCCGGTGACGGCCGGGCCCGTGATCGCGCCGAACCTGCCCACACCGGCAGCGAACCGAGGGCGGTGCCGCGGAGCCGGGCCGGGAACAGCTGGCTGACCCAGGCGTAGACCAGGACCTGGGAGCTGAAGACGAAGACGCCGGTCACGAACACTGCCGCGTTGAGCAGCAGCTCGCTTTGCACCTTGATGCTGAGGACGGCAAGGAAGACGGCGGAAAGCCCGAACCACAGCAGGACGATCTTCTTGGTGCCGTGCTTGTCCGCAAGGATGCCGGCCACCACGAGCCCCACGACGGCGCCCACATTCAGGACCAGCAGCAGCACCAGGCCCGCGCTGACGGTGTACCCGGCGGAGGCCATGAGCTGCGGGAGCCAGGTGTTCAGGCCGTACACCAGCAGGAGTCCCATGAAGGAAGCCACCGCGATGCCGAGGGCGACGAAGGGGTAGGGCTTGCGGAGGAGGTCTCGGAAGCTGGCCTGCTGGCGGGGGGTGGCGGGCGTGGTGGCGGGGGAGGCCTCGCGGCTCCGGGCCTCTGCCCCTGCTGCCGCTGTTATGGCTTCTGTTTGCGCGGGCTCCGTTGCGTGCGCAGGCGGCAGGGTCTCCGGCAGCCGGAACCACAGGAGCGGGACCAGGGCGAAGCCGGCCACGCCGCCGATGACGAACATGATGCGCCAGTCCGGCACCACCAGAAGGGCCAGGAATGCGGTGGCGACGGCGCCCACGTGATAGCCGGTCATGGTCCTGGTAGTGGACTTACCGGCCGTGCCGGCTGGGGCGTAGTCGTTCATGTAGGCCAATGCGGCCGGCAGGCAGGCGCCCAGGCCCAGTCCGGCGAGCAGGCGGAAGATGCCGAAGACGGCCACATTCGGCGCGAAAACGACCGCAATGGTGAAGAGCGAAAACCACGCCACGCAGGCCACAAGGAGGCGGCGCCGTCCCAGCCGGTCGGAAAGCGGCGCGATGAAGAGCGCCCCAATGCCCACGCCCACCAGTGAAATCGTGGCTGCGTAGGTGGCCCCGACGGCGTCGAAGCCCAGCTCGTGGGTCTTGATCAGGGTAGGGATGACGGTGCCCAGCACCACCAGGTCGAATCCGTCCAGCACCATAGCCAGCCAGCAAAGCCAGACGGGCCACTGGGAGCGGCGGGCAGCAGGGAGCGTTGACATGGGAACCTCATCGTCCGGGTAGAAGCTTGTTACGGGATCGAAGGCGGCTTGTGGAGCTGCCGCTGCATATGGCCGGAAAGACCTTCTGGAGGACGGAATGCCGCGGCGCTGCAGGGAGCGTTTCGGCGTGCCGCCGTCAGATTCGACATGAGAGTTGTATCACCGCCGGGTGTAATGTGGGACAACAAAAACCATTCAATGGAAGCAGGACCTTGGCCAACTCAGTCTCCGGGGATTCGGTGGTTGACCGCGTGGTGCGCGTCATCGCGGCATTTCCGGCCGGCGTCACCGTCCTGCAATTGTCCGAGCTTGCAGAGCGCGCGGACCTCCCCCTGACCACTGCCCACCGCCTGGTGCGTCAGCTGGCAGCGCACGGGCTGCTGGAGACCAGCCCCGGGGGCTCGGTGCGGCTGGGGCTGAGGCTATGGGAGCTGGTCAACCGCAATTCGCCCACGCTGGCCTTGCGGCAGGCAGCCATGCCCTTCATGGAGGACATCCAGCATGTTCTCAACCAGAACGTGAACCTTGCGGTGCTCGACGGCTGGGAAGCGCTGTTTGTGGAGCGGCTGTCCCGGCGCGGATCGGTGGCAAACCGGGCCCAGATCGCCGGCCGCATGGCGGTCCACGTGTCGTCAGCCGGACTGGCCCTGATGTCGCACCAGCCCAAGCATCTCCAGGCCGAGTACCTGGACGAGTTCGCCGATCCCGCCGGAAAGGCGAGCCGGGACGAGGTGCGCGCCTTGCTGGCTGAGGCAGCAAACCAGGGTTATGCCGAGCTTGCGGGCGTGATCGACCCCGACACTTGGGGCATTGCCGTTCCCGTGCTGAACGGCCAGAAGCGCGCAGTGGCGGCAATCGGCGTCGTGGTTCCCCTGCGGGAGATGCGCATGCAGGCGCTGGTACCCGCGCTCCAGACGGCGGCACGAGGCATCGCGCGGCGGCTCAGCGAGGGTGCCGGGTAGGACGGCGGGGCGGCGCTGCTTCCATTCAGCGGAATTGATGTAACGCCAGCCACACTGCCCGGCGCACACTGTTAGCCAGCAACCACCTTCCGCCCGGACCTCCGGGCCACGCAACGGAGCGAGGAACACCATGGCACGACAGATCATCACCACCCAGGTAGCCATCCTGGGCGCGGGCCCTGCGGGACTCATGCTGTCCCACCTGCTGGCCAAGGCCGGAATCGAATCCACCGTGATCGAAATCCGCAGCCGCCGGGAAATTTCGGAGACGGTCCGCGCCGGCATCCTGGAGCACGGCACGGTGAACATGCTCGTCGACAGCGGCGTGTCCGACCGGGTGCTGCGGGAGGGCGACCGCCATGACGGGATCGAGCTGCGGTTCAACGGCGAGAGCCACCGCATCGACTTCAAGGAACTCGTGGGGGAGTCCGTCTGGCTATACCCACAGACGGACGTCTTCATGGACCTCGCCGCCCGCCGGGAGGCCGACGGCGGTGACGTGCGCTACAGCGTCACCGACACCACCATCCACGGCATCGAGGACAAGCCCAAAGTTTGGTTCACCGACGCAGACGGCGTGGAGTACGAGCTCCAGGCCGACTTCATCACCGGCGCCGACGGCTCACGCAGCCACTGCCGCTTCCAGATCCCCGAGGTGCACCGCAAGTGGTACTTTCACGAGTACCCGTTCGCGTGGTTCGGCATCCTGGCCGAGGCACCCCGCAGTTCCGACGAGCTGATCTACGCCAACTCGGAGAACGGCTTTGCCCTCATCAGCCAGCGCACCGAAACCGTGCAGCGCATGTACTTCCAGTGCGACCCCAAGGAAAACGTGGCCGACTGGACCGATGAGCGAATCTGGGCGGAGTTCCGCAGCCGCGTCAACGGCAACGGCTTCGAACTGAAGGAAGGCCCGGTCATCGACAAGATGGTCCTGCCGTTCCGCAGCTTCGTGCACACGCCGATGCGGCACGGCAAGCTGTTCCTGGCCGGCGACGCTGCGCACACGGTGCCGCCGACCGGCGCCAAGGGCCTGAACCTGGCGATTCACGACGTCAAGGTGCTGTTTGAGGGGCTGGACAGCTACTACAACAGCGGCTCCACCGCCCTCCTGGATTCGTACAGTGACCGTGCCCTGGACCGCGTCTGGAAGGCCCAGCAGTTCTCCTACTGGATGACCACCATGCTGCACACCCCTGCCGATGCCGGCGACTTCGCCCGGGCCCGCCAGCTGGGCGAGCTGCACTCCGTGGTGTCCTCACGGCACGGCCAGGCGTACCTTGCCGAGGCGTACACTGGCTGGCCGTCACACTAGTCTTCCGCACGACAGGCCACGGACCTCATGACGGGCCCGGTGTTCCGCCACCTGTGCGGGTCAGGGCCGCTCAACCCGGCGTCCCGCCGTCGGGCTTAAGATCGGGTCCATGGAAGCCATAACGATCATCGGCGGCGGCATCGCCGGCCTCGCGCTCGCGGCAGGCCTGGACCCGAAACGCTTCGACGTCGCCATCCACGAGCAGCGGCCCGGAGTTCCGGCGGTGGAGACGTCGCTGGCCATGTGGCCGGAGGCGCAGGCGGGGCTGGCGGTCCTGGGGGTGCTGCCGCAGATCCGGGAGGCGGGCACGGCGTTCGGCGGGATGGCCCTGCGCGACGCCTCGGGTACAGCCCTGGTGGCACCCGAGGTCCGCGGGCTCCGGGGCGTCTCACGCGCAGACCTCATCAGGATCCTTGATGCCGCGTTGCCGGCTTCCGTGCAGCGCATCGAGGGCAGGGTGGATGACATTCCGGCCACCGGCCCGCTGTCGTCGGGCCTGCTGGTGGGGGCCGACGGCGTCCACAGCGTGGTGCGACGCTCCTTCTGGGGCGCCAGGTCACAGGCAAAGCTGACGCCGTACCTGGCGCTGCGGGGCGTCCTTCCCGGTCCCGTCCAGGCCGGCGCCGGAGGGGAATACTGGGGCCGCGGGCAACTGTTCGGCATCACGCCAGCGTCCGCCGGCCGGACCTACTGGTATGCCTCGTTCCGCTCGGACCTCGGGCCGGCGGGCGTTGATGCAGCCGAAGCGCTGAAGCAGGCAATGGAGCGCTTCGCCGGAAGCGCGCCCACCGTCCGGACAGCGCTGGAGCAGGCCACGGCGGACGCCACGCTGGCGCAGCGGATCTGGACCACGCCCAGCCTGGGCAGCTTCGTGCGGCCGGGCGCCGTCCTGGCCGGCGACGCCGCCCACGGCATGACGCCCAACCTGGGCCGCGGCGCCTGCGAGGCTCTCGTAGACGCCGTCACGCTGGCCGAACTCCTCAACGCCCATCGGATGGAAGACGCGCTCAAGGCCTACAACCGGCAGCGCGCCCTGAAGACCCAGCTGCTGCGGCTGGCTTCCTCCGCCATGGCGGGTGTGGCCCTGACCGAACGGGCACAGCCGCTGCGCGACGGGCTGCTCAGGCTGGCTACCCGTTAACACCGGCGGTGCATCCGTATCAGCCGGACGACGGCGGGGACGTCAGTCCTGTTGCAGCGTTTCGGTGAGGTGGTGCGTGGGGATGCGGTCGCGGTCGTAGGTGATTTCCGTGTAGCCGTGCGGTTCCGGTTTGCCGGTGGAGCTGAGGTTCACGAACACGATCTCCTCAATGGTGAGAATGCTCTGCCGGGTGATCATGTTGCGCACTTCGGCGCGCATGGTCATCGACGTCCGGCCGAAGCGCGTGGCGGTCAGGCCCATCTCAATGAGGTCGCCCTGGACTGCGGAGCTGACGAAGTTGATTTCGGAAATGTACTTGGTGACCGCGCGGCCGTTGCCCAGCTGGAGGATGGCGTAGATGGCGGCTTCCTCGTCGATCCATTTCAGCAGGCTGCCACCGAACAGGGTGCCGTTGGCGTTGAGGTCCTCGGGCCGGACCCACTTGCGGGTGCGGAACGTAATGTCTTTGGTTTCCATAGCGCGAGATTAGCGGACGGCGGCCTGCCCCACCGGAGTGTGACGGCCGCCGCCGGTTGTGTGGGGCGGTTCAGGCCATGGCGGTGTGCGCCGCGCTGTGGCAATCGATCCTCTTTTCGAAGCAGTACGAATGCTCGACGCCGATGTAGGGACCGAAGTTGGGAACCGGATCGAAGCCGGAGCTCGCGTAGAAATTGCGGCCGTCAGTCTGCGCCGAGCCCGCCTCCGCAGTGATCCGGGTGATGCCCTGGGCAAAGGCTTCGGCCTCGAGGGCGGCCAGGATGGAGCTGGCCACGCCTGAACCGCGGGTGTACGGGAGAACGTAGAGGCGCTTGATTTCCGCCGTCTCGGAGTCGAGCAGCCGCAGACCCCCGCAGCCCACCGGCTGGCCCGAACCCTTGTCGTAAGCCACGAGGAACACGGCGGTGTCCACTTCGGAGGGCTTGGGTCCCGGCTCATGGTCGGGGCACCCGAAGCGGGCGTCCAGTTCCGCCTGCTGTGCCGCGCGCAGATCAGCTCCCACAGGATTCGACCAGCTGACTTTCCGGATGTTGAGCCTGGGATTGGTCTGCATCTGTGCCTCGATTCGCCGAAGGGTTATGCGAATTAAGGTTAGAACCGCACCGTTACCGCGGTGTTTCCTGCCGGTAAGCGCCGTGGGAACACTTTGCGCCGGACCTAGCCCGTGGCCTTTCCCATCGGGTCCTCGGCGGTGGGGTCGGCCAGGGCAAGGCCCCCGACGGGGCTGGCATCCCAGTGAATCAGGTTCCAGCCGGCCTCGGGATCGC
The DNA here is from genome assembly GCF_021789315.1 of Arthrobacter sp. FW305-BF8. Lineage (NCBI taxonomy): Bacteria > Bacillati > Actinomycetota > Actinomycetes > Micrococcales > Micrococcaceae > Arthrobacter > Arthrobacter sp. FW305-BF8. The sequence goes on along the minus strand of NZ_CP084561.1, from coordinate 4,805,365 downwards.
CTTCCAGGGCCACGATGCCGGTGTTGGCGAGGACGTGACGGGCGGCGAATTCCATGTCGATGTTCTCTGCCCGGTGGCCCGCCCAGACGCGGATCGCGGCGCCGTGGCTGACGACGGCGACTGCGCCGGTGCCGGCGGCTTCCGCGGACACCTTGGCGATCGCGGCGTCATAGCGTTCGAAAAACTCGTGCCCGTTGGGCCCGGCGGGCATCCGGCGGTCGAAGTCGCCGCCGGTCCAGGCGAACACGGTGCTCATGTACCGCCGGTGGGACTCGTGGTCCGTCAGCTTTTCCAGGGCGCCGGCCTCGATCTCGTGGATACCGTCCAGGATCTCCACATCCAGGCCGAGCTCCCGGCTCAGCGGCTTGGCGGTGATCTGGGTACGGACCAGGGTGGAGGCGTACAGCGCGCTGATCGGCTCATTCACCAGCGCCCGCGGCAGTGCCTCCGCCTGGCGCTCGCCCAGCTCGGTCAGCCCGGGGCCGGGATGGGCGGTGTCCAGCTGCCCCAGCACGTTCCCGGGAGTTTCGCCGTGGCGGATGAGCAGCAGCCTCATGGTTTCGCGTTCCTTGTCGTCGTCGGGAAGGTAGGCGGGACAACCGCCGCAAAACGGGACCGGCCGCTTAATGCAGGAGCTGCCTTGCGGAAGCCGTCGGAAACGGAAGCGGTGCCGGGCAACATAGTCCGGCACCGCCGTCGTGCTTATTTAAGGTGGTCAACCAGCTGGTCCGCGATGCCGGTGTACTTGCCCGGCGTCAGGGCGAGCAGCCGCGCCTCTGCCTCTGCGGAGAGGCCCAGGCTCTGGACGAACTCCTGCATCCGGGCGGCGTCCACGCGCTGGCCGCGGGTGAGGTCCTTGAGCCGCTCGTACGGGTTCTCCATGCCTTCGACGCCGGCGATTGCCTCCGCGCGCATCACCATCTGGATGGCTTCGCCCAGGACTTCCCAGTTGGTGTCGAGGTCCCCGGCGAGCACGCTCTCCGCGACATCGAGACGCTCCAGGCCCTTGGCCACGTTGGAAATGGCCAGCAGGGAGTGGCCGAAGGCCACGCCGATGTTGCGCTGGCTGGAGGAGTCCGTGAGGTCGCGCTGCCAGCGGGACGTGACAAGCGTGGAGCCCAGCACGTCCAGGAGCCCCGAGGAGATCTCCAGGTTGGCCTCGGCGTTTTCGAAGCGGATCGGGTTGACCTTGTGCGGCATCGTTGAGGAGCCGGTGGCGCCTGCCACGGGAATCTGCGCGAAGTAGCCTATCGAGATGTAGCTCCAGATGTCCGTGCAGACGTTGTGCAGGATCCGGTTGAAGCGGGCGACATCGGCGTACAGCTCTGCCTGCCAGTCGTGGCTTTCGATCTGCGTGGTCAGCGGGTTCCAGGTCAGGCCCAGCTTCTCCACGAACGACTTCGCGACCTGCTGCCAGTCCGCGCCGGGGACGGATGCCACGTGGGCGGCGTACGTGCCCGTGGCGCCGTTGATCTTGCCGAGGTATTCCGTTTTGGCGACGCGCTCCAGCTGCCGGTTCAGGCGGTGCGCGATGACGGCGAGCTCCTTGCCCAGGGTGGTGGGCGTGGCGGGCTGGCCGTGCGTGCGGGACAGCATGGGAACGGCGCGGTTATCTTCGGCCATCTTGCTGATCTGGGCCACGAGGGCACGGGCTGCGGGCAGCCACACGTCCTCCACAGCGCCCTTCACGCCCAGGGCATAGGACAGGTTGTTGATGTCCTCGGAGGTGCAGCCGAAGTGCACCATGGCGGTCAAGTTCTCGATGCCGATGGCGGGCAGGCGGCGGCCGATGTAATACTCCACGGCCTTCACGTCGTGGACGGTGACGGCTTCGATTTCGGCCAGCTCGGCGACGGAGGAGGCATCGAATTCGGTGACGATCGCACGCAGCTTCTGCTGCTGCTCCCCGGTCAGGGGGCCGGCGCCGGGGAGGACGTTGTCCCCGGTCAGGTGGATAAGCCACTCCACCTCGACGGCCACCCGGTCGCGGTTGAGGGCTGCCTCGGACAGGTAGTCAACGAGGGGGCCGACGGCGGACTTGTAGCGGCCGTCCAGCGGGCCGAGCGCGATTTGTTCCCCTGACGCGGCGAGGGCGAGGCGTCCGGAGGGCGTACGGGTGTCAGCTGTGGCGGCAGTTTCAGGCATGACCTGATTCTTTCATGAAGTTCTGTGCCCGCTGAAGCACCGGATTCCGTGTGACTTCTCCTCCACAGCCCCTGACCCGCGCACTTCTCCACATGGACGACGCCGGCCGTTCCGTCGGCGGCGGACGGCGCCTTAGCGTCGTGGGCAGGAAGCGAGAGAAGGGCTGACGCCGGAGCGTTGGCCCGCAGTGGATGGGGGTATCCGGATGAGCGCCAGCGTAACAGTGATGAGCGCCAGCGTGACAGCGGCCGACGCCGCGGCATGTTCGTCGCGGAGTTTTGAGGTCCAGCTGCTGGCCGGGCGGGTGGAGGCCTGCGCGGAACAGGTCGATGCTGTACAGGCAAGGCTGACGCAGCTCCAGCTGATGGACTGGCAGTCCCCTGCCGGGCTGGCGTACAGATCCAGTCTCCGCTTACAGGCCGTTGCCCTTTGCCGGGCCCGGGAAGGAGTGCTTGCCGCCGCCCTTGCCCTGCGGCGGCACTCCGTCCGTGTCGCCGGGGCCGCCCTTCCCACCGCCGGTGGCTACTGATGGCCGAGGCCGCGCCGGGCGGTGGCGGCGGGCAGCTGCGCCCCCTCGAACCGGCCTCCAACGCTGTCCTTTCCGTGCGCGGCGGAGTAGGCGGAATCTCCTTCCAGCTGGAGGAACTGGATTCGGGGGCGCGTGAGCTGGATGTGCTCGCCCGGGATCTGGCGGCTGTCGAACTGGGCATGTACAGGGTCTGGGAATCGCTGGGAAGCTACCAGCGGGACGATCCGGCCAGCGGTGCCGGGGCCCTCACTGCCGTCTGGGAAGGGCAGCGTTCCGTAGCGGCGGTGCGGGAGGAGGTGGAGCGCCTTGCAGGGGGTGTGCGCGCCTGCCAGCTCGAGTACAGCGCCGCCGAGACGGCGAACCTGCTCATCACACATCTCCATTGGGACGCACCATGGTTGTGGGGGCGGCAGGCAGTTGACCTCGCCCTGGTTGGGGACTGGCGGGACTGGCGGCCCAACACGGCAAGTACCGAGGCGATCGCCTCGAGCGATCCGGTGGTGGCCGCTGGCTTCCTGGCCGCGCTTCTGGGAATGCGGTCCGGTGAGATGGATGCCGCCACGGAAATGGCGCTTGCCTCCGGCGGGGGCTCCAGTGCGCCGGCCCTTGTCCGCATGCTGCTGGACCGGGTAAGGCCCGACCTCAAGCCGCGGCCGGTGAAGGCGCTGCAGGAAAGCTCCGGCGAGATTGCCCTGGACGCCTCTCCGGCAGGTCTTCTTGCCCGGGCAGGGGAGGTGGACGACGCCGGCCCCGGCCGAATCGAGATCATCCGGACAACCACCGGGGGTCGGGGCGCGTTCATCGTCGTCATCCCCGGAACCCAGCCCGGCAACATGGGTGGCCCCAACCCCTTCGACGAGGCCGGTGTCGGCGAATCACTGGGGTACGGGTCCGAGTACACGGCCGCAGGCATCCGGGCGGCCCTGCGCCAGGCCGGTGCGGAGGCCGGGGACCAGGTGGTGGCCGTGGGCTACAGCCAGGGCGGCATCCATGCCATGAACCTCAGCCAGGACAAGGCCTTCCTGACCGAGTACAACCTCAAGTACGTGCTGACCGCGGGATCGCCGGTGGGCGCCATAACCCCGGAGCCGGGCATCAGCAGCCTGCATCTGGAGCACCGGCAGGACTGGGTTCCCGGCAGTGAGGGCCTCCCCAACCCGGACACCAAGGAACGGGTGACAGTCACGCTCAACGGTCTCGTCAGGACGCCGCCCGGTGTGGACGCCGGCCTCGGTCCCGGGCACAGGCTCACCAACTATGAGGCGGGGGCCCGGGCAGTCTCGGCGAGCCCAGATCCTTCCCTGGCGGCGTCCACTGCCGCGCTTGCCGGGGTGGTGGGCGCGGGAGGGACGGCTAGGGCCACCCGGTTCCAGCTGGTCCGTGCGCCAAAACCGCCCACGCCCGCGGGGCTGCCGCCACTGCCCGCCCTGGGCAGGACGATCCTATCCATCGGCGGGGGTGTCAGTGGTGGCGGAAGTGCCGGCGCCGGCGGGGGTTTCAGCGGTGGCGGGCGCCGGGGACCCGGTCTGCCACCAGCGAAATGACGGTGATGATGATGGCGGCCAGCAGGGCGGTCCAGAAGAACGAATCGATAGTGAAGTGCACGGGCGTGTAGCCGCTGATCCAGGAGGTGAGATAGAGCATCGCGGCGTTGATCACAACAGTGAACAGGCCCAGCGTCAGGATGGTGATGGGCAGGGAGAGGAAGCTGACGATCGGCCGCACGAAGGCGTTGACCAGGCCGAAAATCAGTCCGATGAACAGGTACGCGAGGACAATGCCGGCGGCGTCAGTTCCCTGGTTCACCCCGGTCTTGGCTACAGCTTCCGTGGTGGCTGTGGTGGAGATATCCAGGCCGGGCAGAAGCCAGCTGGCAATCCACAGCGCCAGTCCATTAATGATCACGCGCATGATGAAAGACCGCATGCGCCCATGCTGTCACACCGCAAGGTCGGGCAGGCAGTCCGGGGCATAGGCTAGGTGGCATGACTTCATCAGAGACTATGGCGGGGGGCCTGAGGCCGCGACCGGTGGTTGACCGGCTGCCCCGCTACGCTGCCGGCAAGCCGCCCGTCGCCGTCGACGGCCTTGCCAGCTACAAACTGTCGTCCAACGAGAACCCGCTGCCGCCCATCCCGGCCGTGGTGGAGGCCATTGCCGCCCAGACCGACTTCAACCGATATCCGGATCCGCTCAGCACCAAGCTGCGTACCGCGCTCGCCGGATTCCTCGACGTCCCGGCCGAGGACATCGTCACCGGTGCCGGCAGCCTCGGCGCCCTCACCCAGTTGCTGACCACGTTCGCCGGCCAGAATGACGACGGCAAGCCCGACGAAGTGATCTACGCCTGGCGGTCGTTCGAGGCCTATCCCATCTGCGTGGGGCTGGCCGGGGCAGAGAGCGTGCGTATCCCCGTGACGGCTGACGGCCGCCATGACCTCGACGCCATGGCCGCGGCCGTGACCGCGCGAACCAGGGTGATCCTGCTGTGCACTCCCAACAACCCCACCGGCCCCATCCTGACCGCCGAGGAAACCGAGCGCTTCATCAGGGCGGTGCCGTCGGACGTTGTAGTGGTCATCGATGAGGCTTACCAGGAGTTTGTCAGGGCGGAAGACGCGGTGGACGGCATCCGGATGTACCGCAAGTACCCCAATGTGGCGGTGCTCAGGACGTTCTCCAAGGCACACGGCCTCGCCGGCCTCCGGGTCGGCTACAGCGTTTCCCAGCCCCAGCTCACCCAGCATCTGCGCGTAGCCGCCACCCCGTTCGCGGTCTCGCAGATCGCCGAACAGGCCGCCGTCGTGTCGTTGCAGAATTTTGGCCAGGTTGTAGAAAGGGTACAAAGCCTGGTGGCTGAGCGGGACCGGGTAACGGCAGGCCTCCGGGACCTCGGTTGGTTCGTTCCGGACGCCCAGGGCAACTTTGTGTGGCTCGATCTTGGCGAGAACAGTGCGGAGTTCGCCCAGCTCGCCGGGGAACGGGCGCTGTCCGTGCGTGCCTTCGGAAATGAAGGTGTCCGGGTCAGCATCGGCGAAGTGGAAGCGAACACGCGATTCCTGGAACTCTGTGCGGTTTACACAAAACCGCCACGCCGTTCCTAGCGCTTAACAAACAGCCGGCACTACCTACGCCGGATAAAGTAAGGAACAGTAAGCCAAATATATATGCCTCACCGGGAATGCATTCCCAGCAAGGCATATATCCCAGCGACATTGCAACGCATCCGGATGCGGCAGGCAAGGAGACGGTATGGGCGCAACACATCTGCCCTCCACCGAGTTCGATGGCACGGAACTGGACGACCTGCTCGAGGCGCAGGCCGAGGCGGCCCTGGGTGTGCCTTCGAGTGAAATGGTCCAGCTTCTGGGCCCCGATGGCACGCTGGGTACCGACTCAGTGTTCTCGGAGTATGCCGCGCGTCTCGACGCCGAAAAACTCCGGGGTTTCTACGCGGACATGGCGGCCATTCGCCGGTTCGACCAGGAAGCCACGGCATTGCAGCGCCAGGGCCAGTTGGCGCTGTGGGTTCCGCTGACGGGCCAGGAAGCAGCCCAGATCGGGTCCGGGCGTGCCAGCCAGCCGCAGGACTACATCTTCCCCACCTACCGGGAGCACGGCGTCGCCCTGACCCGCAACGTGGACCTGGCCGAACTGCTGAAGCAGTTCCGCGGCGTCTCCAACGGCGGCTGGAACCCCAAGGACACCAACTTCCACCTGTACACGTTGGTGCTGGCTGCGCAGACGCCCCACGCCGTCGGGTACGCCATGGGCATCCAGCGCGACCAGCGCCTGGCAGAGGCTCAAGGAGTGGAGAGCGCCCAGGGCATCGACGGTCCGGCCGGGCCGAAGGCGGCCGTCATGGTCTACTTCGGCGACGGTGCCAGCTCCGAGGGCGACGTCCACGAGTCCATGGTGTTCGCGTCCTCGTACAACGCCCCGGTGGTCTTCTTCTGCCAGAACAACCACTGGGCCATCTCCGTGCCTACCGCTGTGCAGACCCGGATCCCGCTCTCCAACCGCGCCAAGGGCTACGGCTTCCCGGGCATCCGCGTGGACGGCAACGACGTCGTGGCGGTACACGCCGTCACCGAATGGGCGCTCGAGCACGCGCGCCAGGGCAACGGCCCGGTGCTCATTGAGGCCTTCACCTACCGCGTGGGCGCCCACACCACGGCCGATGACCCCACGAAATACCGCGAGTCCTCGGAAGAGGCCCTCTGGCGGGAGAAGGATCCGCTGGACCGGCTGGAGAAGTACCTCCGCGCTGAGGGCATGGCCGACGACGCCTTCTTCGCGCAGGTTGCCGCAGACGGCGACGAACTCGCCGCCTACATCCGCAAGTCCACGTATGAGTCGGACGCACCGGACATCAGGACCGCCTTTGCCAACACCTACGTCGAGGCTCACCCGCTCGTGGCAGAGGAACTGGCGTGGTTCGAAGAGTACAGCGCGGGCTTTGCCGGCGGCGATGAGGGAGAAGGGGCAAGCCGCTGATGACCACCATGACCATTGCCAAGGCCATCAACGAAGGCCTGCGTGCCACGCTGAGCAACAACCCCAAGTCCCTCCTCATGGGCGAGGACATCGGCCCGCTCGGCGGCGTCTACCGCGTCACCGACGGTCTGATCGGTGAATTCGGAGCGGACCGGGTGGTGGACACCCCGCTCGCAGAATCCGGCATCATCGGCACGGCGATCGGCCTGGCGCTGCGCGGCTACCTTCCGGTTGCCGAGATCCAATTCGACGGCTTCGTCTTCCCCGGCTTCAACCAGATCACCACTCAGCTGGCCAAAATGCATTCGCGCAGCAACGGCAACCTCACTGTGCCCGTGGTCATCCGCATCCCCTACGGCGGCGGCATCGGCTCCATCGAGCACCACTCCGAGTCGCCGGAGGCGCTGTTCGCGCACACCCCCGGGCTGCGCATCATCACTCCGTCAAACCCCCACGACGCTTACTGGATGATCCAGCAGGCCGTGAACTGCCAGGACCCGGTGATCTTCTTCGAACCGAAGCGCCGCTACTGGCTCAAGGGCGAGGTCGACAGGGAATCAGCCGGCCCGGCCGAGGATCCGTTCAAGGCCCATGTGGTCCGGGAAGGGACCGACGCCACGGTGGTGGTCTACGGCCCGCTCGTCCCCGTGGCCCTCGCTGCCGCCAACGCCGCGGCGGAGGACGGGCGCAGCATCGAGGTGATCGACCTGCGCTCCATCTCGCCGATCGACTTCGACGCCATCGAGGCCTCCGTCAAGAAGACGGGCCGGCTGGTCGTGGCGCACGAGGCTCCCACCTTCGGCGGCATCGGCGGTGAAATCGCCGCGCGGATCAGCGAACGGGCCTTCCACTCGCTGGAGGCGCCGGTCATCCGGGTGGGCGGCTTCCACATGCCGTACCCCGTGGCCAAGGTCGAAGAGGACTACCTTCCGGACATCGACCGCATCCTTGAGGCGCTGGACCGCGCCTTCGCGTACTGACGCCGTCGCGCACCAGCACCTGCTGACCCTTCGCCTACCGGCTCCGCACCTCCCGGAGCGGCCGAGCATTCGAACCCGAGGATCCCATGACGCTTAACAAGTTCAACCTCCCCGACGTCGGTGAGGGCCTGACCGAGGCAGAAATCGTTTCGTGGAAGGTCAAGCCCGGCGATGAAGTGGCCATCAACGACGTCCTGTGCGAGATCGAGACGGCCAAGTCCCTCGTCGAACTCCCGTCGCCGTTCGCCGGCACCGTCACCGAACTGCTGGTCCCGGAAGGAGAGACGGTGGACGTCGGGACCGCCATCATCAGCGTCTCTGACACCATGCACGGCGACCCCACACCGGCCGACGCGCCGGTGCCCGCCGTCGAGGCCACCGAGCCGGCGCTGATGTACGGAAAGCTGCCAGCCGACGATGAAGCTGCCGACGGCGGCCTGGCCGCCGGTCCGCTGGTGGGTTCAGGCCCCAAGGCTGACGCCGTGAAGCGGCGCCCGCGCAAGACCAGGCCGGCGATCCCGGCAGATGCAGTCCACGGCGCGCCGGAGGTGGAGCCTGTCCAGCCGCGGTCCGCGAAGGATGCGCTCTTGGACGGTCCGCCCAGCGCCGGTCCGGTGGCCGCGCCTGCCGTGACGAGGCGGCCCGAATGGACGCCCGCTCTTGAAACTGACAAGCCAACGCTGGGCGGAGCTATTTCCGGGCTCATGAACAGGGTTCTGGCCAAGCCCCCGGTGCGGAAGATCGCCCGCGACCTCGGCATTGACCTGGCCGACGTCGTGGCCACCGGCGCGCGCGGCGAGGTGACCCGCGAGGACCTGGTCAGCTACCAGGCGCAGCGCGACGCGGAAGTGGACAAGGCGGACAGCTTCTGGGGCACGTCAGGCCGTCCCCAGGAGCAGCGGATCGAACGGGTCCCGGTCAAGGGCGTCCGCAAGGCCACCGCGAAGGCCATGGTGGAATCGGCGTTCTCCGCGCCGCACGTGAGCATCTTCGTGGACGTGGATGCCAGCCGCACCATGGAATTCGTCAAGCGGCTCAAGGCTTCACGCGACTTCGAGGGCATCAAGGTCTCCCCGCTGCTGATCCTCGCGAAGGCTGTCATCTGGGCCGCAGCGCGGAACCCGAGCGTGAACGCCACTTGGGTGGACAACGCGGACGGCAGCGACTCCGCGGAGATCCACGTCAAGCACTTCATGAACCTGGGCATTGCCGCGGCCACGCCCCGGGGGCTCATGGTCCCGAACATCAAGAACGCCCAGGACCTGTCCCTGAAGGAACTGGCGCTGGCCCTCAACGAGCTCGCCACCACCGCGCGTGCCGGCAAGACCCAGCCGGCGCAGATGCAGGGCGGCACGCTGACGGTCACCAACATCGGCGCCCTCGGCATCGACACCGGAACTCCCATCATCAACCCCGGCGAAGTGGCCATCGTGGCGTTTGGCACCATCAAGCAAAAGCCGTGGGTCCTGGACGGCGAGGTCATTCCGCGCTGGATCACCACCCTTGGCGGATCCTTCGACCACCGCGTGGTGGACGGTGACCTTTCAGCGCGCTTCATGGCCGACGTCGCCGCCATCCTGGAAGAGCCGGCACTGCTGCTCGACTGACCGGCACTGCTGCTCGACTGGCGGTCCGCGGAGCGGTACCCTCCGGGAAAGGGGGGACGGACAGTCAGGGACGGGGTTTTCATGGGTGAGGATCGCGGGATGAGCATCCGCGTGAAAAACCGCGTGGCCCGGGTCATTACGGAGGCGCTTCAGCCGCCGATCACCGTGGCTTTGCTGTTGCTCCTTAGCCCGGCCCTGGAACCCGGCTTTCCGGGCACCGTGTGGTTCGGCGCCGTGGCGGTGCTGTTTGTGTGCGTGCTGCCCCTGGCCGCCGTCGTCCTTCTGGTCCGTCTGGGCAAGGTGACGGACCACCACGTCAGCAACCGCGAGCAACGGGCGCCGGTGCTTGCCATGACGGTGGTGTCACTGCTCGCGGGGCTGGCAGTGCTCCTGGCCATTAACGCGCCGTACAGCGTCATTGTGGTGGTGCTGGCCATAGTGGGCGGCGTGGTGGTGCTCGCCGTCATCAGCCTGTTCTGGAAAATCAGCGGCCATGCGGGGGCGATCGCCCTGACCACCGTCATCGCGGTGCTGATCCTGGGCGCCCCGTGGCTTCCGCTGCTGCTGCTGATTCCCGCTGTGGGCTGGTCCCGGGTGGTGCTGCGCGCCCATACAGTGGCGCAGGTTGTTGCGGGCGCCCTGGTGGGCGGCGGCGTCACCGCAGGATTGTGGTGGGTACTCCGAGAGGTGCTGGTGCGGATCGGCTGACGCCGGGCACCGGTCTAGTAGGCGGTGTAGGAGCTGGCCAGCAGCTGGGCCATGGCCGGATCGGCGGACATGCCTGCCATGCTTACCGCGGCGGCCAGCATGACGCCGGATACGGCGGCGATGCCGGCGCTCACGAGCGTGAGGAACTTCCAGTCCTCGCGCAGTACGCTCTTCAGCGTGTCAGGCAGCTGCAGGTCGGGGGAGATGAGGTTCGGGGCGCTGTCCACGGAGCCGTCATCGAGGAGGGCGATCACACGGTCCGCGGAGCGGTCCACGCGCATGGCGCTGATGTGGTTGCCGTGGCGGGCGAGGAGGATGTCGTGGCCGACGAGGTGGCGACGCTGGAGTGTAAGCACAGTGTTCCCCTGAAAGGTAGATTTGGGTTTGTCCGCACCATCGGGGCACCTCCAATTTTATCTTTCAGGCCTCGCCGGATTGCCGGAAAACGTGGTGAGACTGCCCACCAGCCAGGGTGATCCGCGTCAAGTGAGGCTTGCGCTGGGCAGGCCCGCAGTGCGCAGGCCTGCCCGAGTCAGGGCGGCGCCGGGGCTAGTCCGCTCCGTAGGTATTCGCGATGTAGACGTCGCAGGACGCACTGTGGGCCACACTGTTGGCCACGCTGCCCAGCACGCGCCCGAGGCCCTGCATGCGGCGGTTTCCCACCACGATCATCTTCGCCTCAAGGCGGTCCGCCTCCCTGACCAGCGCCTCGGCGGGCTTGCCCCGTGCGGCGGAATAGGTGATCTTGAGTTCGCCTCCCGCCAAGGCGGCCGCCACCTCACGGGCCACCCTTTCAGCTTCACCGGCGTCGGACACGATCCAGCGGTCACTGCCGCTGCCGAAGACCTCGGTCCGGTCGGTATCGAACGCGGACACGACGTGGAGCCGGGCGCCCAGCGCGCCGGCCAAGTCCCGCGCCACCTCCGCTGCCTTGCGCGCGGTACCGCTTCCGTCCACACCCACAACAATGGTTTCCGCCATGGCCTTATCTCCTTTGCTTGTTCCGGATGATCTGATGTCCTAGCCGCCCGCAGCTCAGGCCAGGGCGTCTATGGCTTCCTGCAGCACCGGAGCCAGGCGCCGCACCCCTTCTGCGATGGCTTCCGGCGGAACGGCACTGAAAGCCAGGCGCAGCTTGTTCGACGGTTCGTCGGAGTGCGTGAAGGCTGCGCCGGGAATGAAGACGACGCCGGCATCGATTGCCTTGTGGAGCAGGGGGTACGTGTCCACGCCCTCCGGCAGCGTCACCCAGACGAAGAATCCGCCCTGCGGCCGGGTCCAGCTGAGCCCTTCAGGCATGTGCTTCTCCAGTGCCGCCAGCATCGCGTGGCACCGCTCGGCATACAGCCCGCGGTACGTCTCGATCTGGCCCTTCCAGTCGTAGTCGCGAAGGTAGGCCGAGACCAGCATCTGGTTTAGTGTAGGTGGGCAGAGCGTGACTGCCTCGGAGGCCAGGTAGTAACGGCGCTGCAGGTGGGCCGGAACCAGGGCCCAGCCGATGCGCAATCCCGGGGCAAAGATTTTCGAGAACGATCCCATGTAAATGACGTCGTCAGGGTTGTCTGCGCGCAGCGGGGCCAGCGGCTCGCCGTCGAACCGCAGCAGCCCGTACGGGTTGTCCTCCAGCACCAAAATGTTGGCGCGGCGGCAGATTTCCACGATTTGCTGCCGGCGCTCCTGCGCCAGCGTGATGCCCGACGGGTTGTTGAAGTTGGGGATGGTGTAGAGGAACTTGATGTTTTTCCCGGCGGTCTGGAGCGCCGCGATCCTGGCCTCGAGAAGATCAGGCACCAGGCCGTCGTCGTCCATGGGCACGGCCTCCACCTGGACCTGGTATGCCTCGAACGTGTTGAGCGCCCCAACATAGGTAGGTTCCTCCACAAGGGCCACGTCGCCAGGATCGCAGAACACCTTGGTGGCCACGTCCTGGGCGGATTGCGAGCCGGCGGTGATCACCACGTTCTCGGGCCGCGCGTCCAGGATGCCTTCGGCGGCCATGACTTCGCAGATCTGGGTGCGCAGTTCCTCAGTGCCCTGGCCTCCGCCGTATTGCAGCGCCGTCAGGCCGTCCTCGGCGATGATCCGCGCGGCCGTCTGGGCAAGTTTTTCGAGGGGCAGGGACTGTAGGTAGGGGCTGCCCCCTGCCAGGGAGACCAGGCCTGGCCGCATGGAAATGTCGAAAACATCCCGGACCGCCGACTGCTTGATGTTCGCGGCTCGCTCGGAGAAGAGTTCATCGTGGCGGTGGGCTGATGTCGCGGCCCGCTCGATGGCGTCGATGGCTTCGGCGGGGAGGACGGCTGCGGCGGCGTCGAGTGTCTCGTGGGTCACAGTCCCAGAGTACAGCCATAGGTTGCTGGTTAGGCAACAGCTGTTGACTTATGTTCTGGAACCTTAGGAACCAGGACCGCCGGGCACCTTTACGTCGGGCGGACCAAGGCATGGAATGGAGCCATGACGTCACTCGAGCCCCAGCACGAACGGTCCCAATCCGTAGTGTCCAGATCTGCACTCTCCCAATCCGCCAAGGCTGACGCCTTCCGTCAGATGCACGCGGGCGGTGCTGTTCCGCTGGTGCTCGTGAACGTGTGGGACGCGGCGTCGGCCCGGCTCGTGGAGAAGGCAGGGGCGCAGGCCATTGCCACCTCGAGTTCGGCCATTTCCTGGAGCTTGGGGTACCCCGACGGCAGCCATGTGCCGCCGGGTCTGGCGTTCGACGCGCTCCGCAGGATCACCGCGGCGACGAGTCTCCCGGTCACGGCGGATATCGAGGCAGGGTATGCGGGTGCGGACGGCGCTTTCGACGACGGGCTGCTCCGGCAGACCGTCGCGGCGGTGCTGGAGGCCGGCGCCGTGGGCGTGAACATCGAAGACTCGGGCGGGATACGTCTTACTGACGCCGACGAGCAGGCCCACCGGATCAGTCTGGTCCGCAGCATCGCGGCAGAGTCCGGAGTGAACCTCTTCATCAATGCCCGGACGGACACGTACCTTTCCGGGCAGTTCGGGGACTCGGCGTTCGAGGAAACGCTGGAGCGGGCCGAGCGCTGGCTTGCCGCAGGGGCCGACGGAATCTTCGTTCCCGGCGTGACAGACCTTCACATCCTGCATGAGCTCAGCAGGCGAATTTCGGCACCTGTGAATGCCCTTGCCGGCGTCGGATCGGCGTCGGTGGGCGAACTGCACGACGCCGGCGTGCGGCGGGTCAGTATCGGCGGCAATGCTGCGAAGGCGGCTTACGCAACGGTCTCCCGAGTGGCCGCCGAAATCCTGGGCGACGGCAACTGGTCCGAACTCGCCGGCTCGCCGACCCATGCTGACATGGATGCCCTGTTCTCACGGGACCATGAGGGCTAGCGGAGGCCGAGAACTTCGGCCAGCGGCACGCCGCTGACATAGATTTCCGCCCGGACGGCACCCACGGCCGTGACGGCAGTATGGGTGAGCTGTGCTTCGATCCGCGGAAGATCGCAGACGCCGCCCGGCTGCACTGCACCGGTCAGGTTCACCACCACGGTGGTGCCGTCCAGGTAGCCGGACACGTACTGGAGCGAGGAGGCTGACAGGGCGTTGTACAGGCCGGTCGCAGGCGGCGCGCCCGGGCCGGACAGCAGCCTGCCCATGGCGGCCTGCAGTGGCTCGCTGGTGGATGAGTCGGCCTGGTGGACGGCCACCAGGCTGTCGTTGCAGCCGAAGCGCACGCCGGACCTGCCGCCGTCGTCGAGGGCGACGTAGTAAACCGCAGTGCCGGCGCCGGCTTCACCGGTCCCAGTTCCAGGCGAACCGGGCGCCGTGGAAGCTGTTGGGGTGGAACCGGTTGTGGGGACAGCGGCAGCCGGGCCGGCCGCGGCCCCCGAAGCAGGCGCGGGCTGCTGTCCGGAGCCCGGCAGCTGTGTCTGGGTGTCAGGACCGGCGTCCGGGCCGGCCACGCCGGCGGACGGAACCCCGGCAGGCCCTGATCCGCCAGGGTTAGGGTCTCCGGACGGAGCAGCTGAACCCGCTGAAGGAACGGGTTCGGAAAGTCCGCCAGCTGTTCCCTGACCTGTTGCGCCGGCACCAGGGGCACCCTGGCCCGAGGCTCCACGCCCGGGTTCCACGCTGGATCCGGTGGCGGTGGGCGCCCCGGCTTCCTCTGGCGGGCTCACCGGAGGAGCCGGGCGCGGTTCGGGTGCAACGGCGGGGGAGGGCCCGGCGTCGAAAGCATTTTGTTCGAGCGGGACGCAGGCGCCGAGCCACAAGGGCAACGTCAGGCAGAAGGCGGCAACCGCCGTCGTCAGCGGTCTGACTCCCCAGCTCGACTTCATGACTGCACCGCACTCCCTGCCCCGGCACGTCCCGTACATCAACGTTACGGCGGGGCGGCGGGCCGGGGAACGGTGCCCGGGTGTCAGTTTGGCGGCAGCTCAGTCACGGATTGATTGCAGCCGCCCGGGCCGCCGGTCAGCGGGCCGAGGCCGGGAATCGCGCACGCCCCCGGCCGCTGGAGGGCCGGGGGCGTGTGAGGGAGCGGAGTCGCTTAGGCGGCTGCGCCGGCGGGCTCGACGGCGGACAGGGCGACGAAGAGTTCCTTGATCTGCTCAACGACCTCGGCGTCGTCCTTCGGGTGGGTTTCCGCGAAGCGGACCATGGAGCCGGGGACCGCGAGCTTGGCATCCTCCAGGACGCGGGCGCCGGCGATGCCAACGGCCTTGCGGGCCTCGTCCTGGGCCCAGACGCCGCCGAACTGGCCGAACGCGGTGCCGACGACGGCGGTGGGCTTTCCGGTGAGGGCGCCGGCGCCGTAGGGGCGGGACAGCCAGTCGATGGCGTTCTTCAGCGAAGCGGGCATCGTGCCGTTGTGCTCGGGGGTGACCAGCAGCAGGGCATCAGCCTGGCCGGCTGCCTCGCGCAGGGCGGTGGCGGCGGCCGGGACCTGGCCCTCGACGTCGATGTCCTCGTTGTAGAAGGGGATGTTGCCCAGGCTCTCGTGGATCACGATCTCGAGGCCCTCAGGGGCGTTCAGCTGGATGGCTTCGGCGAGCTTGCGGTTGTGGGAGTCGGCGCGCAGGCTTCCCACCAGGGCGAGTACGGTGCTCTTGGACATGTGAACTCCTTAGGTCTTGCCCGGAACGCTCCGGGGCGAATGGTTCTTGGAGGCGTTTTGTGCCTTCATCCAGACTAAACGGACTGCGGTCCGGATATTATTCCCGGGTCTAGAATGCTTGGTGTGAGCCTCATCCCAATCCGATCCGGGTCCGCTCCCGGATCGTCGTCCGGCGCCGCGTCCACGTCCGGGGCCGGAGCGGAACGCAGCGATGCTGCCCGGAACCGGGAGCTGCTCCTGTGCGCTGCCCGGCAGCTCGTGGAGGAATGCGGCGCCGATGGCGTGACCATGGACAAACTGGCGGAGCGCGCGGGCGTGGGCAAGGGAACCGTGTTCCGCCGATTCGGCAGCCGGGCCGGCCTGATGATGACCCTGCTCAGCGACGCCGAGGCCGAGTTCCAGGGCCGCTTTATGTTCGGGCCGCCGCCGCTTGGTCCCGGGGCGCCGGCGCTGGAACGGCTGATCGCCTTCGGCGCCGAACGCATCCGGTATGTCATGGAATACGGTGAGCTCGCGCGGGCCGCCGAAGCGTCGCTGCACAACAGGTTCGAGGCCCCCGCCGCGGTGCTGTGGCACCGCCACATCGAGCATCTGCTGCGCTCGGCGGGCTTCGACGCGGACCCGTGGCTCATGGCCATGTCCCTCAGCGCAACCCTCGAACCCGAACGGCTGCTGCACGCCGTCCGCGAGCAGCACCTTTCGCCGGAGCGGCTGGAGGAGTCCTGGCGTGAGCTGGTCACCCGCGTCGTCGGAGGTGCCGGCGGCTGAAGCTGGACCGGCCCAGGGAGTAGCGTGGCACCATGAGCACCGATTCCCCCATCCCCTCCGCTCCCATCCGCACTGCCGTGGTGGGCTTTGGCCTGTCCGGCCGGGTCTTCCATGCGCCGCTGGTCGCGGCGGACCCCGGCTACTCGCTGGATATCATCGCCACCTCTGACCCGGGCCGGCAGGCAGCCGCCGTCGAGCAATACCCCGACGTCAGAACGGTGCCCGACGGCGATGCTGTCCTTGCGGTGGCCGCTGACCTTGACCTTGTGGTGCTGGGGACTCCGCCGGCCACCCACTATCCGCTGGCGAAGGCCGCGCTCGAGGCCGGGCTCGACGTCGTCGTTGACAAGCCGTTCGCCGTTACGAGCGATCAGGGGCAGGAGCTGATTGCGCTCGCTGAGCGGCTGGGGCGGGTGCTGACGGTGTTCCAAAACCGCCGCTGGGACGGGGACTACCTAACGGTCAAAGCCCTGCTGGAGCGAGGTGTGCTGGGGGAGGTCACGCGGTTTGAATCACGGTTTGAACGGTGGTCGCCCGAGGTTGCCAAGGCCTGGAAAGCGGAGGCCACCGCGGCGGACGGCGGCGGTGTCCTGTTCGACCTCGGCACCCACCTCCTGGACCAGGCGCTGCAGCTCTTCGGCCCGGGCGAGGTGGTCCATGCCGAGCTCCAGGCCCGCCGCCCCGGCGAAAAGACCGATGATGACTGCTTCGTGATCGTGCGGCATGAGAGCGGCGTGCTCAGCCACCACTGGATGAACATGCTCTGCGCGCAGCAGGGCCCGCGCTACCGTGTCCTCGGCACCGATGGCGGCTACACCAAGCACGGCGTGGACCCGCAGGAGCCGTACATCGTCGCCGGCGGGAGCCCGCTGGATGCGGAGTACGGCGTGGAGGCCGCCGAATGGGCCGGACAGCTGGGGCGCGACGGGCACCTGGACCGGCTGCCGACCGAGCGCGGGAACTACCCGGAGTTCTACCGCCTCCTCGCTGCCAAGATCTCCGCCGGCGGCACCGCCTCGTCATTGCCGGTGCCGGTAGACCCAGCCGGCCCCGTTGAGGTCCTCAAATTAATAGAAAAAGCACGTGAGCTGGCGAGGGTGCAGGCTTAACGCAGGCAACGCTGGACGACAGGCATCCGGAAGCGTGCGTCAAAGCGACGAAGGAGCAGCACGCGGCGGATGTCTGTCGTCCAGCGCAGCAGGACGAACAAAGACTTACGCGGAGACCAGCTCGTGCCAGTCCGCAACGAGGGGCAGGTTGTGTGCCTCGGAGACGGAGTGGTGCGCAACGTGGCCTGCGGCGATGTTCAGGCCGGCCGCGAGTGCGGGATCCTTCTCGAAGGCTGCCTTGACGCCGAGGTTTGCCAGGGCCACGCCGTAGCGGAGCGTGACGTTGGTCAGCGCGTAGGTGGAGGTGTTCGGGACGGCACCGGGCATGTTGGCCACGCAGTAGAAGATCGTGTTGTGGACCTTGTACGTGGGTTCCTGGTGCGTCGTGGGGTGCGTGTCCTCGAAGCAGCCGCCCTGGTCTACGGCGATGTCCACGAGCACCGAGCCGGGCTTCATGCGCGCCACGAGTTCGTTGGTCACCAGCTTGGGGGCCTTCGCGCCGGGAATGAGCACGGAGCCGATCACGAGGTCGGCGTCCACCACGGACTTCTCGATCTCGTACTTGTTGGACGCCACGGTCTTGAGCCGGCCCTGGTACTGGGCGTCGAGTTCGCGCAGCCGGTTGATGTTGATGTCCAGGATGGTGACGTCGGCGCCGAGGCCCAGGGCCATGGCGGCAGCGTTGGTGCCTGCGACGCCAGCGCCCAGGACCACGACCTTGGCCGGGCGGACGCCCGGGACGCCGCCGAGCAGCACGCCCTTCCCGCCCGCGGGCGCCATCAGGGAGGTCGCGCCCACCTGGACGGAGAGCCGGCCGGCCACCTCGGACATGGGCGCGAGCAGGGGCAGCGTGCGGCCTTCCTGGACGGTCTCGTACGCGATGGCGGTGACGCCGGCGTTGATGAGCTCCTGGGTCAGCTCGGGCTCGGCGGCCAAATGCAGGTAGGTGAAGAGGATCAGGCCCTTGCGGAAGCGGTGGTACTCGGCCTTGATGGGCTCCTTGACCTTCATCACCATGTCCGCGCGGGACCAGACCTCGTCGGCATCGGCGACGATTTCCGCGCCAGCAATGGCGTACTCCTCATCGGTGATGCCGGAACCCAGGCCCGCACCGCGCTCCACCAGGACCGTGTGGCCGTGGGTGCGGAATTCGTGAACGCCGGCAGCCGTGATGGCGACGCGGAATTCGTTGTTCTTGATCTCTTTGGGGACACCGATGATCATTTTTTGGGCTCCAGATTCGATGGCTGCAAGGCCGGAATGTGTGGGGAATGTTGTGATTCCAGAATAGATCCGGCTGTGAGGCGCACTACAGGAATTGGCTGCCCCGCCCGTAGCCGGACCGCGTGATTCCGCGGTTTTCGAAGTCCGGTGTTCGACTAATGTCGACCGGTGGGGCGTCAGGTGTCGCCTGATGTCCGTTGGCCCGAGGCCCCCTCCGGGACGTAGTCTTTCACCATGCAGCAGGATGTGGAGCAGCTCGTGGAGCGGGTAGCCCTGAAACTTGGCCGCGGGCTTTCCCTGGAAGACCTGGACGGTTTGCTGCTCGCCTACAGCTCCAACCAGTCGCACGCGGACCGGGTCCGGGTTAACTTCCTGCTCAGCAAGCGCGTGCCGCTGGACGTCAAAAACTGGCAGCTCTCGCACGGCATCGCCACCGCGGTGCGGCCGGTGGTGGTGCCCGCCAACGAGGACCTGGGAATGCTGGGGCGCGTCTGCGTCCCGCTGCTGGTCCGGGGATTCCGCGTGGGTTACCTGTGGGTGCAGCAGGATCTGGAGGAGCAAAGTGCGACGGCGATCCTCGCCGAACTGCCCGGCGTCCGGGACGAGCTGGACCTGCTGTCCGGAATGCTGCTCGACTCCAACACCGCCGAATCAGAATTCCGGCGCAGCCGCGAACGGGAGTTCCTGGCAGCCTGCGCCGGGGAAGCGAATGCGGTTGCTGCCGTGGCGGGCTGGAAGGAAGTCCAGGACCGCGGGCCGTGGCAGCTGGTGACGGTCCTCGACGCCGACGGCTGGATGGCCGGGCCAGACCCGATCGCCTCGGCGCTGATTCACCGCGCAGCCGCGTTGCAGGCCACCATCGGCGTGGACGCTGCCCTGTTCAGCGCCGGTGCCGAGACACATTCGGTGGTCCTTTTCCGGGAGTCCACGGGGCGCGCGAGCCACGCTCAGGTCCTGGTGCACTATCAGCTGGAGCTCGCCAAGCGTTCCGGCAGGTCCGTGGAGCGGATCATCCTGGGAACCAGTGAGGGATTCGGCCGTGTCAAGGACCTGGCCGAGGCTTACCGGCAGTCGAAGGTTGCCGCCCTGGCGGCCGCGGTTGATCCACGACTCGGCGAGCTGGTGGATTGCCGGGCCTCGGGCGTCTACCAGCTCCTGGCCTCGGCCGGCGGCGGGGCCGGGGTCTGGAGCGATGCAAGTTCGGTGAACTTCCGGGCTCTGGAGGACCACGACCGGAACGGCGAGCTCCTGCCGGTGCTGGAACTGCTCTACGACAATGACGGTTCTGTCCAGGATGTCGCCGAGAAGCTGCACCTGCACCGCAGCAGCATCTACAACCGGCTGGGCCGCATCCGTCAGCTGCTGGGCGTGGACCCGCTCAAGGGGATGGTGCGGCTGGAGCTGCACGCCGCCCTGAAGGCGCGGCGCTGGGCTTCAAGGCCAAGGATCTAGGCGGCGTTGCCCTCGCCGCTGGGCAGCTGCTCGGCAGGACATTCTGAAGTCCGCTCTGCGGTCCGTTCCAGCGGAACGCCGTCGGGCAGATGCTGCGGAAGCCCCTGAAGCGGGGTGCGGAACTTTGCGAGGCGGCTCTGGACGAACAGCGATACAGCCACGTAGACCACGCAGCTGGAAGTAAAAACGGCGGTATTGTTCAGGCCCATGATGGTTCCCAAGGCAGCCGCCACACCCATGGCGACGATGCCCGCCACGATGTGCAACCCCCTGAATCTCACCACGAATAAAGAGTAACCCCGCGGGCCAGCCGGAAACCCTGGATAGGGAGGATCGTTGCTTGATCCTTATCACCCCGTCATTTTGCTTGCAGGCCGGGACATCTACAGTCCGCGAAGGAGCCTAATCCCGGAGGGTGATCAGCTTCCAGGGCAGCCGCGCGGGGTTGGCCGGCGAAACGTCCACCGAGATGTCAGCCCGCGCCATGTCCTCTTCCAGGAACAGAGTTCCCGTGGCGATGCGTGCGTTGTTGGACGCGATGACCCGGCCGTTGGGGCCCACGAGGACCACCACGGGCTCGCGGAGCTGAAGGGCCCGCAGGAAGATACCCTCAAGGTTCGCCAGGGTCAGGTCGCACCCCAGGATCTGAATCCCCTGGGCGGTGGGCGCCGGAACGCAGAGGGTGATGATGTTGACGTTGATGCCGCCGAAATCGACGTAGGGTCCAACCGCCACGGGCTGCCCGCTGGCGGACGGGATGGTGAACCAGTCGCGGGTTGTGTAGTCGTAGTAGTTCAGCGAGTCCGGGTTGAGGTCATGGGTGACAAAACGGGGTTCGCCCGTCCGCTGCGTCCGCCACCATTCCAGCCAGTGCGTTGCTTCCCGGAGACTTCCCGGGGCGTAGGCGATGCCGGCTCCGACGATGATGTCCGAGTGCAGCTTGATGAAATTGGCGAGTTCCTGCTTCAGGAACAGGAATTCGCTGCGGCGCGCTACGCCTGACACGGCTGCTGCCGCCGCCGTAACGGTGCTTGCAATCTTCTCCAGATCAACGAAAACGCGGCTAATGCTCGAGGAGAGCGCGGCGGCCGTCCGCTCAAGGGCTTCTTCTACGGTCTCCACGTCACGCACCTTCTTCGGGCCGCATCGTCAATCTGAGATGCTGCTCTATCAAGTATTCGGTCTCGTTGCGGCTGTGCCGTTCTGCCGCGCTGGCGGCAGCGTCAGCGTCCCGGGCCCTGATGGCATCAACGATTGCGGCGTGTTCTTCCACGGACTTGCCGTCACTGCCGGCCTGGCCGGAGCGCCCCCACCACAGGGTCATCAGCTCGGCTTCAAGCTGAAGGGCGGCCGAGGTCAGCCTGCTGGACTGTGCGGCGATGCTGACGGCAACATGGAACCGGCTGTCCATGCGGCGCCGCGCCCGGTCATCGGCCGAGTCCCGGTGGCGCCTCGCCAGATCCTCAAGGTGCTCCACGTTCTTGGGATCCGCCCGCCCGGCCGCAAGCCGGGCCGACATTGAAGCGATGGCCGCACCGAGGTCGCCAAGGTCCCTGAGCGCCTCTGTGCTCGTTTCGCGAAGCTTGTCCTGCAGCTGGGAATTCGTGAATTCGATCTGCCGGCGAATCACACTGCCGCCGCTGCGTCCACGGCTGGTTTCGATCAACCCCTTGGTCCGCAGGGCGGCCAGGGACTGCCGCAGGGTGATCGGGGAGATGCCGAGTTCACCGGCGAGCACGGACTCCGTGGGCAGCCTGTCGCCTTCGGTGAGGATGCCCATCAGAATGGCCGTCTCGATCTGGTAGGAGACCTGGTCCGCGCGGCCCAGCCCCTCCGGTTCACTTCCCCGCAGGAGCAGCAGCAAGTCAAGCGCGGAGGTGGAAATTGCCGCACTTTCCATTCCCAGGCCTCCTGCAGTCCGTGGTTCCGATGTCACCGGTGCCCATGCCCGAGCCTTCGGGCGCCGGCGCTTTTCCGATTACCTTCAATCTTTGCACGTTAAACGTCTCCAGCCACCGCCAAACCGCGCGAGACGCTACTGTGCGCTCCCGCCGTTGGAAGTCCCGGCGTCGGAGGCTTCACCGGCCGCGGCGGCCGTTGCCGCCTGCTTCTTCTTTTTCTGCCCTTCCAGCCATGCCATGATGGCGGCCAGCCGGATGCGGCGGTGTGTGCCGCGGTATTCCACGGGGATCTCGCCCCGGTCCGTCATGTTGCGCAGGTAGGTGTGGGAGATGCCGGCCAGTTCTGCCGCCTTTGAGGTGGTGAGCATTTCCTCCACGCTACTGACGGTCACCGCTTCGCCGCGGCTGAACCGTGCCAGGAGGTCGACGACGGCGTCCCTCGCCTGAGGCGGGAGGCGGTGGACAGTACCGTCCACGAAGACGGTGATGTCAGTGCCGCCGTCGAGCGCGCGCTGCAGCGCCAGCGCATCGTCGGCAGGAAGGGCGGGCGCCACCCGGGGAGCAATCAGAGCCATGGCAGAAGCCTAACCGTTGCGGAACGGTGAGTTGGATATGCTCGGCGGATGAGACTGAGCGGCGGGAAAGCAGTGACGGCGAACGGCCTGACGGGGCGCCTGTACACCTCGAACGAGGCGTCGGCCGCGGGGCAGCCGGCCTATGTGCTGCTCCACGGCATCGGCGTTTCGCACCGTTACCTCGCCCGGCTGCACGTCGAACTGGCCCGGGGCCCGAAAGAACAGAACCTGCAGGCGGAGGGCGCCGAACGCGTCGCTGCCGTCTACTCCTTCGACCTGCCGGGCTTCGGCGGCACGCCGCGTCCGGGGCGGCAGGTCACGGTGGGTGAGTACGCGGCTTTCGTCGCGGCGGTCCTGGCGGAGCATGGCGTGGAGTCCTGCATTGTGGTGGGCCATTCCATGGGGGTCCAGTTCGCAGTGGAACTGGCGCTCCAGGCGCCCGGGCTGGTGACCCGGACAGTGCTCATGGGTCCGGTGGTGGACTCTGCGCGGCGGAGCGCGGCGTGGCACGCGCTCGCACTGACACGGGATTCGCTTTTCAGCGAGCCGCCGCTGACCAACGCCGTGGTGTTTACCGACTACTTCCGGACCGGGTTTCGGTGGTATCTGACAGAACTGCCCGTGATGATGGAGTACCCGCTCGACTCCCGGATCCGGGGCGTGGCCCAGCCGGTGCTCGTCCTCCGTGGCGGAAGGGATCCGATCGCCCGCAGGCCGTGGTGCGAACTCCTCGCCGCGCAGGCGCCGGACGGTGCGTTTGCCGAGGTGCCCGGGCGCGGGCACGTCGTTCAGGACACCGCAACCGAAGATGTTGCCCGGACCATCCGGCGCTGGGCCGGCGCCGCGGCCGAGGGCACAGCGGCAGCCGAAGGCTCCACGGCCTGACCCCCATTCTGACGGCGTGAACGCCAAGGAAGGCAGGCGCCCGGATTTCCGAGCGCCTGCCTTCCCCGAGCAGCTGAACTACAGTCCGAGTTCTTCCAGGATGGGCAGCTTTTCCCGGACCCAGGCGCGGGCTTCCACGGCGCTCGGCGCGGACAGGGCCAGCTTGGCCAGCTCCTGGGCCTCCGCCAAGGTGACGGTCTTCAGCACGGCGGCCACCGCCGCGAGCGAGCGGGCCGTCATGGACAGGGTGGTCACGCCCAGGCCGGTCAGCACGACGGCGAGGGCCGGGTCCGCGGCGGCCTCGCCGCAGACGCCCACCGGCTTGTTGTGTCCTTCTGCCCGTGAACCCTCAACGGTCAGGCCCACGAGGCGCAATACGGCAGGCTGCCACGGCGTGTTCAGCCCGGCGAGCGGGCCCAGCTGGCGGTCGGCGGCCATGGCGTACTGGGTGAGGTCGTTGGTTCCCAGGCTGGCAAAGGCCACTTCGCGCAGGATGGTGTCGGCGGTGAGGGCGGCGGACGGAACCTCCACCATCACGCCCGGCGTCTTAATGCCGGCTTCGGCGCACATCGTGGCGAAACGGGCGGCTTCCTCCGCCGTCGAAATCATCGGAGCCATGACCCAGACGTCAGCCTCCGACTCCTTTTCGGCCTGCGCGATTGCCTCCAGCTGCCGATCCAGGACCCCCGGAGTGGTGAAATCGGTGCGGTAGCCGCGCACGCCCAGGGCCGGGTTGGGTTCGGTGGAGTCGGTGAGGAAGGGGAGTGGCTTGTCTGCGCCGGCGTCCAGGGTGCGGAGCACCACCTTCTTGCCCGGGAAGGCATCGAACACGCCCTTGTATGCCGCGGCCTGTTCCTCAACGGTGGGCTCGGTGTCACGTTCGAGGAAGCAGAACTCCGTGCGGAACAGGCCAACGCCCTGGGCGCCGAGCTTGGCCGCGGCCTGGGCGTCCTTGGCCCCGCCCACGTTGGCGAGGAGGGGCACGAGGTGGCCGTCCGCCGTCGAACCCGTACCGCTGAACTCGGCAAGGAGGGAGGCCGTGGCGGCCCAAGCCTCGGCCGCTGCGCGCAGCGAATCGTCCGGGCTGGCCGTGATGGAACCGGCGGCGCCGTCAACGTAAACCTCGGTGCCGTCCGGAAGCTCGTCCACGCCGACGGCGGCCACAACCGCCGGCAGGCCGAGTGAGCGGGCGATGATCGCGGTGTGGGACTGCGGACCGCCGCCGGCGGTGACCAGGGCGAGGACCTTGTTGGGATCGAGGGTGGCGGTGTCGGCAGGGGCCAGGTCCTCGGCCACCAGGATGAACGGTTCGTTCGACGACGGGATGCCCGGTGCGGATACGCCACGGAGTTCGGCCACGATGCGGGCGCGGACATCCAGGACGTCGGTGGCGCGCTCGGCCATGTAGCCGCCGAGGTTGTGCAGCATTTCGGAAACCGAGGAGCCCGATTCCCAGATGGCCCGCTGCGGCGAGGTGCCGCGGGCGATCAGCTTAGCTGCGCCCTTGATCAGCATGGTGTCCTTGGCCATCAGGGCCGTGGCTTCCAGGACCGCCTTGCCATCACCGGTGGCGTGGTCCGCGCGGGCCTTCAGCTCATCATGGACGGCACCCGCTGCGGCCTTCAGTGCTGCCGTCGCCTCCTCGGGGGTAGTCCCGGCAGCCAGCTGTTCGCCGGCCGGAGGTTCGCTGATGGGCTTGGGCATCTGGCGGATCGTGCCGATGATGCGTCCGGGGCTGACGCCTACTCCTGGGAAGTTCTGCACTGAAGGTCCTCGTTCTCTGCCGGTAGCCAGGCCCGCCGGTATCTGCCCGGGCGGGAGCCCGGAAGCTCGGAACGGCTACGTCCGATGCTGCGTTGCGGTGCCTGAAAAAAATTGTATGTGATTCAGTTCATATAGCGTTGCTATAGGTGCTAGGGTAGCGGTTATGAGTTTCGATGGCCAGCTTCCGCCCAAAATGAGGCTGTTGCGTGCGGCAGCCGAATTGCTGGCCAACTCCGCGGGAGCCGCTGTCTCCACCCGCCAGATCACGCAGCTGGCGGGTGTCACGGCGCCCACCCTCTATCACCACTTCGGTGACAAGGAGGGCCTGTTTGACGCAGTTGTCGCCGCGGGTTTCGAAGAGTACGTGGCGGGCGAGAGGGATTTCGCCCCGTCCGGACAGCCGCTGGTGGATATCCGGCGGATGTGGGACAACCACGTGCAGTTCGGGCTCAAGCAGCCCGAACTTTATCTGGTCATGTTCGGTAACATCCGCCCCGAGAGCCGCCCCGCCATCGTTGCCGATGCGGAGGGACTCCTGGAGGAAATGCTGAACAAGGCTGCTGCGGCCGGCCAGCTGAACGTCCAGCCACGGGAGGCGGCCAGGAGCATCCTGGCAGCCAACGTGGGCGTGACACTCATGCTGATCGCAGAACCGGCCGCCGAGCGGAACCTGGAGCTGTCCACCATGACCCGGGACGCCATGATCTTTGCGGTGTCCAGGGACCAGGGGCGGGATGCGGGACCGGAGGACTCCGGAAAGTCATCAGTGGTGGTGGCTGCCATCGCGCTGAACGCGGCGCTGCAGGCATCCCACTCGGACCAGCTCACCAGTTCGGAACTCAAGCTTTTTCTCGAATGGCTCCACCGGATCTCCACCAGTTCCACCAGCTAGACGAAACTATCGGACCATCCTGCGGTGCCGCAGGGACCACGTTAGGAAATCACATGGCAACAGAGACAGTTGCAAAACCCAAAACCAGTGCGCGGGTGCACGTCCAGAGGTTCGGGACGTTCCTTTCCGGCATGATCATGCCCAACATCGGTGCGTTCATCGCCTGGGGCATCATCACGGCACTGTTCATCGAAAAGGGATGGATCCCGGTACCGCAGCTCGGCGGATTCGGCACGAACGCCGAAGGAGTTCCGAACACGGGCCTTGTGGGTCCCATGATCACCTACCTGCTGCCTCTCCTGATCGCCTACACCGGCGGCAAGATGGTCTATGACGTCCGTGGCGGCGTCGTTGGTGCCATCGGCACCATGGGCGTGATCGTCGGTGCCGGCATCCCGATGTTCATCGGCGCCATGATTATGGGCCCCCTCGGCGGCTGGACCATGAAGAAGATCGACGCCATTTGGGACGGCAAGATCCGTCCCGGCTTCGAGATGCTGGTGAACAACTTCTCCGCCGGCATCTGGGGCGCCCTGCTCGCCATGCTCGGCTTCTACGGCATCTCCCCGCTGGTCCAGGCGTTCAGCACCGCCGCCGGCAACGTGGTCCAGTTCCTCGTGAACAACGGCCTGCTGCCCCTGACCAGCATCTTCATCGAACCGGCCAAGGTTCTCTTCCTCAACAACGCCATCAACCACGGAGTACTGACCCCGCTGGGCATCCAGCAGTCGCTGGACCAGGGCAAGTCCATCCTGTTCCTGCTGGAGGCGAACCCCGGCCCCGGCCTGGGCATCCTGCTCGCCTACATGTTCTTCGGCCGTGGCGCCGCCAAGGCCTCTGCTCCCGGCGCGGCCCTCATCCACTTCTTCGGCGGCATCCACGAGATCTACTTCCCGTACGTCCTCATGCGCCCGCTGCTGATCCTGGCGGCGATTGCCGGCGGCATGACCGGCATCGCCACGCTGGCGGTCACCAACTCCGGCCTCGTGGCCCCGGCGGCCCCGGGCTCCATTATCGCCGTCATCGCCCAGACGTCCCGCGACAGCTACCTCGGCGTGATCCTCTCCGTGCTCCTTGCCGCCACGGTTTCCTTCCTCGTGGCCTCGCTGATCCTGCGCACAACCCGCCACAGCGACGAAGCTGACCTCGGAGATGCCACCGCGAAGATGGAAGCCATGAAGGGCAAGAAGAGCTCGGTTTCCTCCGTGCTCACCGGCGCGGGCGCCGGTGGCGGCGTGGGCGTTCTGACCGGTCCGATCAGCAACATCGTGTTCGCGTGCGACGCCGGAATGGGCTCCAGCGCCATGGGCGCCTCCGTGCTGCGCAACAAGATCAAGGCGGCCGGGTTCCCGGACGTCAAGGTCACCAATGCGTCCATCGCCAACCTCAGGGACACCTACGACGTGGTGGTCACGCACCAGGACCTCACGGAACGGGCCAAGCCGGCCACGGCCAGCGCAGTCCATGTTTCCGTGGACAACTTCATGAACAGCCCGCGCTATGACGAGATCGTGGAAATGGTCCAGCGCAGCAATGCGGAAGGGGCGGAGGCTCCGGGCGAAGCCGGTACCAGTGCCGGAGCGAGCGCATCGGCGGCCGCCGGTGCAGCGGCCGGAACCGGCGCCGCAACTGACGCTTCCCCCGAAACTGTCGCGGCGCCGTCGGACATCCTGGTACCGGAGAGCGTGGTCCTGACCGGCTCAGCCTCCACCCGGGACGCCGCGATCGACGAGGCAGGCCAGCTGCTCCTGGCGCGCGGCGCCGTGGATGAGGACTACATCCGCGCGATGCACGAGCGCGAGGAGTCAGTCTCCACGTACATGGGTAGCTTTCTCGCCATTCCGCACGGCACCAACGCCGCCAAGGACCACATCCGGAAGTCGGCTGTCTCGGTGATCCGCTATCCCGAGGGCATCGACTGGAACGGCAAGCAGGTCAAGTTCGTGGTGGGCGTGGCCGGTGTCAACAACGAGCACCTGCACATCCTGTCCTCGATCGCCAAGGTCTTCACGAACAAGGCGCAGGTGGCGCAGCTTGAGGCGGCGACATCCGTGGACGAAGTCCTGGAACTGTTTGGAAAGGTCAACGCATAGTGAAGGCTGTACATTTTGGGGCCGGCAACATCGGCCGGGGGTTTGTTGGCCTGCTGCTGCACGAAGCCGGGTATGAGGTGGTGTTCGCTGACGTTGCGGATGCCCTGATCTCCCAGCTCGCCGGGACGGACAGCTACAGCGTGCACGAGGTGGGGGAGAACCCCGCCGTGCGCACGGTGGACAATTTCCGGGCGGTGAACTCCGGCACCCAGGAGGCGCAGCTCATCGAGGAAATCGCGACGGCGGACATCGTCACCACGGCTGTGGGGCCGCACATCCTGAAGTTCGTGGCCCCCGCGATCGCCAAGGGAATCGCCGCCCGGGCCGCTGGGCTGCCGCCGCTGCAGGTGATGGCGTGTGAGAACGCCATCAACGCCACGGACCTTTTGCGCGAGTCGATCGTCTCGTCCTGGGACGAGGCCGCCGGATCCCTGGCGGACTCGGCGGTGTTCGCCAACACGGCCGTGGACCGGATCGTGCCCAACCAGGAACCCGGGCAGGGCCTGGACGTCACGGTGGAGACGTTCTACGAATGGGTCATCGACCGCACGCCGTTCGGGGGTGCCGCCCCTGTGATTCCGGGTGCCACCTTCGTGGACGAGCTCGGGCCCTACATCGAGCGCAAGCTGTTCACGGTGAACACGGGCCACGCCTCCGCGGCCTACTTCGGGTTTGAAGCCGGGCTGGAAAAGATTTCCGACGCCATGGCGGACGAGGACGTTGCTGCGGACGTGCGCGCCGTGCTGGACGAAACCAAGCAGCTGCTCGTGTCCAAGCACGGCTTCAGCTACGACGAGCAGGAAGCCTACGTCCAGAAGATCCTGGGCCGCTTTACCAACCCGCACCTGCCGGACACCGTGAACCGCGTGGGGCGCGCGCCGCTGCGGAAGCTCAGCCGGCACGAGCGGTTCATCGGTCCGGCGGCGGAACTGGCCGAACGCGGGATCGTCCCGGAGGCCCTGCTCGGGGCCATCGCTGCTGCCCTGCGCTTCAACGACCCCGCCGACACCGAGGCCGTTGAGCTCGGGCAGATCCTGGCCTCGTCCGAACCGGCCGCGGCCACGGAGCGCATCACCGGACTGGCGCAGGACCACCCGCTCTTCGCGGCGGTCTGCGGCCTCGTCGAGGAACGCAAGGCAGAGGACGTCGCCGCCCCGGCCTAGCCTGGCCCGCAGGCTCTGTCTCTGAGCTGAATAACGCGACAACACGACGCCGGAACTCAAGACGCCGGAACTCAAAGCGGGTTCCGGCGTCGTGCGTTTAATTCGTGCCCCAAAGGACGCTCTATCAGATCCTGCGACTTTTCTCCCGACGCGTCCTCAGGTCCTGTGGCTTTTCTCCCGACGCGTCCTCAGGTCCTGCGGCTTTTCTCCCGACGCGTCCTCACTTGAGACCGGGCCTGGCCAGAGCTCCTGACCCCAAGTGAGGAAGCGTTCGTCGGAAACCTGCAGGTCGTGAGGAAGGGTGCGGTGAAAGCCTGCAGGAAGTGATCGAGCGTTTGGCTTGGGGTTAGCTGGCCTGGGGGCTCACTGCAGCGGCGGCCTGGACGGCCTCGCGCAGCGGCGTGGTCGGGCGGCCGAGTAGGGCGCTGAGATCCCCGCTGGTGACCAGGAGATCACCGCGGGCGATGCCGAGATCGCTGTCAGCCAGGATGGCCGCATATGGCTCCGGCAGTCCGGCACCCACCAGGACCTCGGTGTACTGCTCTGCAGGCAGGTCCCTGTACGCCACAGGCTTTCCGGATGCCGCACTGACTTCCCCCGCCAGCTCACTGAGGGTGAAGGCATTGTCGCCGCCCAGCTCGTAAACCTTGCCGCCCTGGTCATCCCGCAGCAGCACAGCCGCAGCCGCTGCCGCGTAGTCGGCCCGGGACGCGGCGCTTACGCGGCCGTCGCCAGCGCTGCCGAACACGGCGCCGTGCTGGACCTGAACCGGGAACTGGCCCGTGTAGTTTTCCAGGTACCAGCCGTTGCGGAGCAGGACGAACGGCACGCCCGAGTCCCGGAGAATGTCTTCAGTAGCGATGTGTTCGGCGGCCAGCTGCATGGCGGTGGTGTCCGCATTGGCAATGCTCGTGTAGCCAATCAGGCCGACGCCGGCCTCCTTGGCCGCATGGATCGCGTTCCGGTGCTGCTCGACGCGCTGGCCCACCTCACTGCCTGAAACCAGCAGGACCTTGTCCGCGCCGGCAAACGCCTGCCGAAGGGACTCCGGCTGGCTGTAGTCGATGGTGCGGACCTGGACGCCGCGCTCGCCGAGGTCGGCGATCCTGTCCACGGTCCGGCCTGCGGCAACGATTTGCTCCGCGGGCAGGCCGCTTTCAAGCAGCGCTTCGACGACGAGGCGGCCGAGCTGGCCGGTGGCTCCGGTGATGACGATGGTCATGATGGTCCTTTCTGAGGTGACTGTCAGTGGTGCCAACCCGGTTCATTCCCGAATGCTTCCCAAAAGAGAGTACGCACTTTCAGGTAAGGTACTGGCATGACGGTAAGTACCCCAGCCAAGGCCGCTGCACTTCCCTTCGTGGACGGGATCTTTCCGGCGGGATGCCCCAGCCGGACCGTGCTTGACCACGTCACCAGCAAGTGGGGCGTGCTGCTCCTGGTTGCACTGTCCGAGGGTCCCCAGCGCTGGAGCGAACTCCGCCGCCGGGCCGAGGGCATCAGTGAGAAAATGCTCGCCCAGACACTGAAGACCCTCGAAGCCGACGGGTTCGTCCGCCGCGACGCCCAGCCCGTCATTCCTCCCCGCGTGGACTACAGCCTGACCGGCCGCGGGGAGGAACTGAGTGCCCTGATGCTGCCCCTCGTCGCCTGGGTTGCCGAGCACGCCGAAGCGATCGTGAACCGTCCGGTGAGCTCCTAAAGCCGGGCTCCTTAAAGCCGGGGCCTTAGACGGTGCGGGCCACCGTGTATTCGAACCTCCCGGAGTCGACGTCGTGCGGTTCCTGGCCCGGCAGCTCAACTCGTGCGGTGGAGCCGGTGGGGACTTCGACCGTCACGTTGTAGCCGCCGTCGTTGCGTTCCCATGCAATCGACGCCCGCCCATAGGGCGTCTCGTGGCGGGCCGTTGCGGAGGTGAGGCCGCCGCCCGGCTGGGGGCGGAACAGGATGCGGCGGTAGCCCGGCTCCAGCGGTGCTAGGCCCGCCACCGTGCGGTGCATCCAGTCCGCCACCGCACCCAGCGCGTAGTGGTTGAAGGACGTCATCTCCCCGGGGTTGACCGTGCCGTCCGGGAGCATGGAATCCCAGCGCTCCCAGATGGTGGTGCCGCCCTGGGTGACGGCGTACAGCCACGACGGGCATTCCTTCTCCAGCAGCAGGTCATAGGCCGCGTCCAGCCCGCCGGAGACGGTGAGTGCATCGGTGATCACGGGCGTTCCGGCAAAGCCGGTGGCGATGCGGTTGCCCGCCTCCCGGACCAGATCGGCCAGCCGCTGCCCGGCGGCCCGCTGCAGCTCGTCGTCGGGAAACAGCCCGAAGACGATGGCCAGCGCGTAGGCCGTCTGGGCGTCGCTGGTCATCCGGCCGTCGGATCCGATGTACTCGTTGGCGAAGGCGTCGGCCACGGCGCGCGACAGTTCGAGGTAACGCAGTTCGTCGTCGGCCTTGCCCAGCACTCCGGCTGCTTTGGCAAGGTGCAAGGCGGACCACGCGAAGTAGGCCGTCGCCACGATGTTCGGATCCGTCATCGCCTGCGTGGGATCCTCCGGCGGCGCGCTCGGGTCGAGCCAGTCACCGAGCTGGAAGCTGTTGTTCCACAGGTGCTTGTCCCCGGCCAGGCTGTCCAGGAGATCCACCCAGGCCTTGGCGCTCGCATACTGGTCCGCGAGGATCTTCGGGTCATTGAACCGTTCGTACAGGCTCCAGGGGGTGAGGACGGCGACGTCGCCCCATACGGCGCCCGGCCGGATCGGTGTCCAGTAATTGCCGCCCGGAATCACTGGAACATACCAGGGGACGGTGCCGTCGGGCAGCTGCTCGGCCGCCACGTCCTTCAGCCAGGAGGACAGCATTCCGGAGCAGTCGTAGAGGAAGGCCGCGGTGGGCGTAAAGACCTGGATGTCCCCGGTCCATCCCAGCCGCTCGTCCCGCTGCGGGCAGTCGGTGGGGATGTCCACGAAGTTGCCCTTCATGCTCCACAGCACGTTTTCATGCAGCCGGTTCAGCTCGGGGTCCGAGCTCTCGAACCAGCCGGTCCGCTCCATGTCCGTGTGATACACCCTGGCCACAATGTTCTCGGCGGCGTTCCCGCCGGTCCAGCCGCTGATCTCGGCGTAGCGGAAGCCGTGCAGGGTGAAGCGCGGCTCCCAGGCCTCCTCGGCACCTCCCGCCAGCGTGTAGCGGTCAGTGGCATCGGCGAGCCGCAGCGGGCGGGTATAGATTTCGCCGTCCTGAAGGACCTCGGCGTGCCGCAGCGTGACAGTTGTTCCGGCCTCACCGCGCACGGTAATGCGGAGCCGGCCCACGAGGTTCTGCCCGAAGTCCAGCACCAGCTTCCCCGACGGCGATTCGGTGACACTTACCGGGCGGATTTCGCCGGTGCATCGCACGGGAGGTCCCTCCGGAGCCACGAGGGTGGCCGGGTCTCGGGGAACGACGACGACGGGCTGCCAGTCCGCGTCGTCGAAGGCAGGGCGGCTCCATCCTTCCGGCAGCTCGCGGGCGTCGTACGCTTCACCCTCATAGAGGCCAGTGAACTGAATGGGACCAAAGGAGGCCTTCCACTCACTGTCCGTGCCCAGCACGGTGACGGAACCGTCGTCGTGCGTCACGTGGAGCTGGGCGAGTACGGCGACCTTGTCGCCGTACAGGTTGCGGTGACCGCCGTTGAAGCCGATCCGGCCGCGGTACCAGCCGTCGGCCAGCCAGGCACCCAGGGCGTTGTCGCCCTGCTGCAGATGGTCCGTCACGTCATAGGTGTAGTACCGCAGCCGCTGCCCGTAGACGGTCCAGCCCGGCGCGAACGCGTCGGTGCCCACCCGCTCCCCGTTGATCTCCATCTCATACAGTCCGTGGGCTGTGGCGTAGAGCCGTGCGGAAACCACCGGACGGTGCAGCGCGAAGGACTTCCGCAGCAGCGGCGGCCGCCGGTCCGAATCCGGATCCTCGGGCCAGGCCGCGGCGACAGGCTGGGCGGTCCAGTCCTTGGCGGACAGCAGTCCGGGCTCGACGGCGGCGGCCGGGCTCCAGTCGCTGGGCTCCTGGTCCGCTTCGCCCCAGACCCGAACACTCACCTCCGCGCGCTCGCCGGAGCCAAGCGGGGCGGCAGGCCATGGCAGCAGCACCGACTCTGCGGAGTCCAGCCGTTCGCTCAGCCAGCTGCCCTCGGCGGTGGTGACAGCGAGCTGATATGCGGCCTGCCTCCAGCCGGGCGCTGCGTTCGTTTTCCACGATACGCGCGGGGTGCCCGTGCCGATCCCGTGGGCTGTTGGAAGGTGTTCGAAGGTCACCGGACGGACGGTGGTGGACATGCGCATGCTCTCCTTTGATGCCTTTGACGGCGAATGCTGGTGTTTGTTCCGGTGGTGGCGCCTCAGGCGGCGGGCTGCCGGTCAGCCCTTGACCGCTCCGGCGGTCATACCGGCGACGATCTGGCGGTTGAAGAACAGGTACATCACGAACGGCGGGATGGTGATGAGGAGGATGTTCATGAACAGCAGGTTGTAGCTGGTGGTGAACTGGCTCTGGAAGTTGAAGAGCGTCAGCTGCACGGTGGCATTGGCGTCGCCGGGCAGGAAGTAGAGCGGGTTCTGGAAGTCGTTGAAGATGTGGACGGACTGGACCACGATCACCGTGACGATGACGGAGCGCAGCAGCGGGAAGATGACCCGGAAGAACAGCCGGACCGGTCCGCAGCCGTCGATGACAGCGGCCTCGTCCAGTTCCTTCGGGATGCTGGCGATGAAGGCGCGGAAGAGCATCACGCAGAAGGAGAGGCCGAAGGCCACCTCGATCAGGATCAGGCCCGGGAGGGTCTTGAACAATCCCATGCTCTGCAGGACCCAGATGGTGGGGACGACGGCCGGCGGGATGATCAGGCCGGAAAGGATGAGGAAGTTGGCAACGCCGTTCCAGCGTGACCGGCGGCGCTGCAGGATCCAGGCGACCATGGCGGCCAGGATCACCAGGATGGTGACGCTTGCCACCGTCAGGATGGTGCTGTTGATGAAGGCGGTGACCAGCATGAACTTGCGCGCGGACAGGACGTCCTGGAAGTTCTCGACGAAGTTGAAGGTGGTGGGCCAGGAAAAGTCCAGCTTGGCCGCCTCCCGGCGGTCCTTCACAGCGGTGAGCGCCATGAACGCCAGCGGAACGATGAAGAGGACGACGGTGACGGCGATGGCCAGGACGCCCAGGCCGTAGCGTTTGAGTGCAGTGGTCACTGTTCGACCTCCTTGCGGTTCAGGAACATGGACAGTGGCAGGATGATCGCGGTGACGATCAGGAACAGCACAACGTTGCCGGCTGTGGAGAGACCGTAGAAGCCGGCCTGGTACTGCTTGAAGATGACCGAGGCGATCACGTCGGACGTGAAGCCCGGCCCGCCCTTGGTCATGGCCCAGATGAGGTCGAAGGACCGGAGCCCGCCGATCAGGGAGAGGATGATCACGGTTGCCGTTGCCGGGCGTGCCAGCGGAAGAGTGATGTTGAAAAAGCTCTTGGCGGAGCTGGCGCCGTCCATCTTGGCGGCCTCGAAATACTCCTGCGGGATGGAGACGATGCCGGCGATATAGATGACGGTGGCCAGGCCCACGCCCTTCCAGACATCGACCAGGGCTACGGACAGCAGCGCCCAGGCGGGGTCAACAAGCCAGGCCGGCCCCTCGATCCCGACGGCGGCCAGTGCTTCATTGATCATGCCCTTGCTGGGATCCATCAGCACTGTGAAGACGATACCCACGCCGATGCTGCTCAGCAGGACCGGGAAGAAGATGACCGACCTGAGGTAGCCGCGGGCAATGATCTGCGAGGTCAGCAGTACAGCCAGGAGCATGCCCAGGACCACTTTGAGGGTGGAGGTCACCGCGCCGTAGATGAACGTGTTGGTCAGGCCCTTCAGGAGTGCTGGCTCCTGGAAGAACTGAACGAAGTTGTCCAGGCCGATGAAGGTGAAGTCGGTGAGGGTCCAGCGGGTGAAGCTGAAGAAGAAGGACGCGAAGGTCGGGACCAGGAACAGGGCGGTGTAGACCACGGCGGCCGGCAGATAGAACCAGTAGGGGTACGGGCTCCTTGCCTTGCGGCGGCGGGGCTGGTGCTCTGCCCGCCGCGCAACGGCGGCAGGCGCAGGGGCTGCTGTCTTGATTGTCATGGTGTCTCCGTCGGTGCCGTCCGGGCCGGGGCGGCCCGGACGGCGGAGTGGGTTTGAGGTTAGTTCCAGCCGGGCAGGTTGAGCTGCTTGGCCTGCTTCTTGACGTCCTCGTCGTAGAGTGCGGCCGCGTCCTTCGCGGAGCGGATGCCGGACCCCACTTCAACGGTGATCTGCTCAAGGGCAGGGCCCTTGACCGGGGAGAGGTACTCCAAGGCCGGGCTGTTCTTGGACTCGTCCTCGAAGTAGGGAAGCATGTCCTTCACGGCGGCTGGTACGTCCGCAGGCAGGTCGCAGCCCTTGACGAGGTACGGGCCGTTGGCCCCGACAGCCTTCGTCTGGGAGTCACAGCCGGCCTTGCTTGCGATGAAGGCCTGGAACTTCTTGGCCTCCTCAAGGTTTTTCGTGGACTTCGGGATGTAGACGCCGCCCGGAAGCCAGACGGTGAGGGCATTCTTGGATGCGTCGTCACCGGGAAGCGGGAAGAGGCCGATGTCGTTGAGCTTGTCGGGGAAGGTCACCTTGAGCTCAGGCAGGGCGAAGCTCAGGACCGGATACTGCGCGCCCTCGCCGTTGGCCAGTTTTTCCAGGCCCTGGGCGTAGGTGGCGGACGCGAAGTCGTCATTGAACAGGCCGGCCTTCGCCGCCTCTTCCTGGTGCTCGAAGCCCTTGAGGGCTGCGGCATCGGTGGCGTACTTGGCTTTGTTGGCCGTGTAGTTCGCTGCGAAATTCGGGTTGGCCTTGGCAACGTTGGCGAAGTCACCCAGGACGAACAGCTGGGAGGTCCAGGTGGTCTGGTAGGTCTGGATGATCGGCGCGACGCCGGCGTCCTTGATCTTCCGGCTGTTGGCCATGAACTCGGACCAGGTCTTGGGCACTGACAGGCCAAGCTTCTCGTAGACCTTCTTGTTGTACAGCACGGCCCCGGCATTGCCGGTCCCGACCGGTACCCCGTAGATCTCCTTGCCGGCGGTCACCACAGGCTTGAAGGAGTCGGAGACGTTGGCCATGTAGGGCTCGCTGGTCACGGGCACCAGGTTCTGTTCCGGGCTGATTTGGTGGAACAGCGAACCCGAGTTGTAGGAGAACACGTCGGCCATGTCGCCGGTGGACAGTCGAGTCTTGACGATGTTGTCGCCTTCTCCGCCCTGGGGGCGGGTCTCGACTTCGACCTTGATGTTCGGGTTGGCAGCGTTGAAGTCCTTGGCGAGCTGCTCCGCGTAGGTGACGGTGTTTTCGGTGTTGTCGACCAGCCACGTGATGGTCTTGGATTCGCCGCCGCCACTGGCGCTTCCCCCGGCGCAGCCTGTCAGTGCCACTGCCAGTGCCGTCACGCCTACGGCCAGGGACACCCAGGGCCGCCTGTTCGATGTGGTCATCTTTACCTCCTCGTAAAGCCCCCGGCCTGCCTGGTGTGGAACGTTTCAAGAAATGTTCTCGGTGGGCGCGGCCAGCGGGGTGGTGGTTTGTGTAGATCGGTCTACGTTCCAACCACTGTAAGTCATGTCACAGGAAGGGGCAAGAGATTTCCGTAGATCAGTCTACAATTTCCCCTAAAGGCGCCTTGTGCGTACCGGAGGGGGATGAATGTCCGAGCAGGTCAAGCGGGCCACTATCAGTGATGTTGCCCTGCATGCCGGCGTCTCCAGGGCGGCGGTCTCGAAGGTGCTGCGTGGCGCATACGGTGTCAGTGAAACCATGAAAGTGCGGGTGGAGGCTTCGATGTCGGCCCTGGGCTACCGGCCGTCTGCGCTGGCCCGGGGCATGCGCGGCAGCAGTTTCACGCTGGGCGTCTTCGTTGTGGATCTGCAGAACACCTTTATGTCGGTGCTCATCGAGGGCATACGGGCCGAAGCTGAAATCAGCGGGTACCAGGTGTTCATTGGCGAGGCGAGCCGCGGCCTCGCCCAGCAGCGGCAGATGATCGAGGCCATGCTCGACCGGAAAATGGACGGCCTCCTGCTAATCGCACCCTTCGGAACGGCAGAGGATCTCGAAGAGATAGGCCGCACGACGCCCACCGTCGTACTCGGCCGGCATGGTCCCGGGATGTCCTACGACACAGTGGCCAGTGATGACATGGCGGGCAGCGCGCTGATCGTGGATCATCTCGCTGCACTCGGCCACCGCCACATTGCGCACCTGAAGCACGTCGGCCGCGAGAGCAACCAGGACGGCATGCCGCAGGTGGTCCGCGCCCAGGGATACGTAGATGCAATGGTCCGCAACGGACTGGAAAACGAGATCGACGTGATCGAAGGCCGGTGGCACCAGGCTGGAGGCCACTCTGCCGCGGAGCTGATGCTGAAGCAGCCACACCCGCCGACGGCCGTGCATGCCGGGGCGGACATGGCTGCCCTCGGAGTCCTGGCCGGACTTTATGAGGCGGGTGTGAAGGTGCCCGAGGAGTTCTCTGTGGTGGGCTACGACAACGTCTTCTCTGCCTCGCTTCCGCAGGTTGCCCTCACCAGCGTGGACCAGTCCGGCGTCGAAATGGGCTCGCTGGCGGCCAGGCTGCTGGTGGAGCGCATCCAAGGCCGACGGGTGGCGGTAACGAGGCTCGTGGCGCCGAGCCTCGTCGTCCGCAGAACTACTGGTCCCGCCCGCATCGGTTGATATTAGGCATCCTAACTATTAGGATGCCTAAGTATGGAAACCGAGAAAGCCCCGGAACTGCAGGAGCTCGCGCAGGACTTCCGCGAGGCGTTGCGGCACAGCGTGTACCTGGTCCGCCGCCTCGATGCGGACGGTGACCTGAGCGCGGCCCAGCTGAGCACGCTCAAAATGCTGCTCGACGACGGCGTCCGGGTGGGTGAGATCGCCAGGAACCTCGGCGTCAAAGTGCCCAGCGCCACCGAACAGATCATCAAGCTCGAACGGGCAGGACTGGCCCGCCGGGAAGCGGACCCGGAAGACTCCCGCGCGGTCCGCGTTGTGCTGACTGCGGAAGGCCGCGACGCCGTCGAATCCGCAAACCGGCGCCGGAATGCCGTGATGGCAAACATTCTCGAAACCCTTACCGATGACGACAGGCGCGCCCTCGCGGCTGCCCTTCCCATCATCGAAAAGATCAACAGCACTCTCCAAAACTGACAAGCAGCTCAGAACTGATCCAGCGACACTTAGGAGTTCCCTCCATGGACGGCCAGCTCGCAGACACCCTGCCGGCACCACAATCCACCCTCGAGGCTGAGAAGGCCTCATTCCTCAAGCAGCCCAAGGCGGTCTGGGCAACCGCGCTCGCAGCCGTCTTCGCGTTCATGGGCATCGGCCTGGTGGACCCCATCCTGCCGGCCATCGCCGAGAACCTGGACGCCAGCCCCAGCCAGGTCTCGCTGCTCTTCACCAGCTACTTCCTGATCACCGCGGTGGCCATGCTCCTCACCGGTTTCATCTCCTCGCGCATCGGGGGAAAACGCACCCTGCTGGTCGGCCTGGCAGTGATCGTGGTGTTCTCCTCGCTCTCCGGCATGTCCGGCAGCGTCGGCGAACTGGTCGGTTTCCGGGCCGGATGGGGGCTCGGCAACGCACTCTTCGTAGCCACGGCGCTAGCCGTCATTGTTGGCGTGGCCAGCGGTGGCGCGGGCACGGCGATCATCCTCTATGAGGCCGCCCTTGGCCTGGGCATCTCACTGGGACCGCTCCTCGGCGCCCTCCTCGGGGGATGGCAGTGGCGCGCCCCGTTCTTCGGCACCGCAGGTCTGATGGCGGCGGCCTTCATTGCGCTCACCGTGTTACTTCCGAAGACCCCGTTGCCAGCCCGCAAGATAAGCCTGGCCGATCCGCTGCGGGCCCTCGGCCACAAGGGGCTGCGTACGACGGCGGCCAGCGGCCTGTTCTACAACTACGGCTTTTTCACTGTGCTCGCCTTTACCCCGTTCATCCTGGGCATGGACGCCTACGGCATCGGCGGGGTGTTCTTTGGCTGGGGCGTCGCGGTCGCCGTCTTTTCGGTCTTTGTGGCTCCGGCGCTGCAGAACCGCTTCGGCGCCACGAAGGTGCTCCTCGGCACGCTGTTCCTGCTGATGCTGGACCTGGCAGGTCTTGGCCTGGCCGCGGGCCACTCCGTACCGGCCGTTGTTGCGCTCGTGGTGGTCTCCGGCGCGCTGCTGGGCGTCAACAACACCATCTACACCGAGCTGGCCATGGGCGTCTCTGACTCGCCGCGTCCGGTCGCCTCGGCGGGGTACAACTTCGTCCGCTGGTTGGGGGGCGCCCTGGCGCCCTTTGCAGCGGCGCAACTCGGCGAGCACTTCGGGCCGCAGGTGCCGTTCTTCGCCGGCGCGGTGGCAATGATTGTTGCCATGGCCGTGGTGGCCGGCGGACGGCGTTACCTCGCCGCCCACGAACCGCACGTGGTCTGACCGGACCAACGCCCTCTCTGTTTCTGCCGGTTAAACCCGAACGCCCTCTCACCCCGGTTCGGCGGGTGATAGTGCGTTCGGGTTTTTCATGCAGGAAGTGAAAGAGCGTCCGTACTCAGTCGCGGGTATTAGACCTTGACGGACCCCTTCGGAACAAACAGGGTCTCAGCCTGTTCCAGCGACATGCCGTTCGTCTCCGGCACCTTGTACATGACGAAGAAGAATGAAGCTGCCGCGAAGAGTGCGTACATGGCGTACGTCAGCGGCAGCGAGCCTGCGGCCATCACGGGGAAGCTCAGCGTGATGGCGAAGTTGGCGATCCACTGGGCGGCGGCGGCCAGGCCCAGGGCGCGGGCGCGGATCCGGGCGGGGAAGATCTCGCCCAGCAGCACCCAGACCAGCGGTCCCCAGGATGCGCCGAAGCTGATCACGAACACGTTCGCGGCCACCAGGGCAACGGGACCCCAGGCGCCGGGGAGCGTGATGTCGGAACCTGTGCCCGTGGCCGAGGCGAAGGCCAGGGCCATGGCGCCGAGGGATACGGCCATGCCGATGGAGCCGGCCAGCAGGATGGGGCGGCGTCCGATCCTGTCCACGAGGGCGATGGCCACGAGCGTGACCAGGATGTTGGTGATGGACGTGGCCACCGAGATGGTCAGCGAGTCCTTCTCCTGGAAGCCGACGGCCTTCCAGAGAGTGGTGGAGTAGTAGAAGATCACGTTGATGCCCACGAACTGCTGCAGGACGGACAGGGTGATGCCGATCCAGACCACTGCCTGCAGGCCGAACGCCTTGCCGCGCAGCGAGCCCTTCCTGCCCGCGAGCTGGTCCTCTTCGATCGCCTCCCGGATTTCCCGCAGGTGGCGGTCGGTGTCTTCGTCCGGGGCGATGGAGTCGAAGACCTTCCGGGCCAGGTCCTCCTTGCCCTGGACCACGAGGAAGCGCGGGGACTCGGGGAGCGTGTACGCGACCACGCCGTAGAGCACGGCCGGAACAGCGGCGGCCAGGAACATCCAGCGCCAGGCCTCGATGCCCAGCCAGAATGCCTGGTGCGCACCTCCGGCGGACGTAGCGAACAGGGCGTCGGACAGCAGGGCGGCGAAGATACCCGTGGTGATGGCCAGCTGCTGCAGCGACGCTAGCCGGCCGCGGACGTGCCGGGGCGAAATTTCGGAGATGTACGCCGGTGCGATTACCGAGGCCAGGCCGATGCCCAGCCCGCCCACCAGGCGCCAGAAGATGAGGTCCCAGACGCTGAAGCAGAAGCCGGTGCCGATGGCGCTGATGAGGAACAGCAGTGCCCCCAGCTTCATGGCAGGGATGCGGCCGTAGCGGTCCGCCACCTTGCCGGCCATGTACGCGCCGGCCGCGCAGCCCAACAGTGCCACGGCCACGGCGAAACCGGTGACTGCCTCGCCGAGGGCGAATTCGTCCTTCATAGCGTCCACGGCGCCGTTGACCACCGAGGAGTCAAAGCCGAACAGGAAGCCGCCCACGGCGCCGGCAAGCGCCAGCCAAATCACCCGCTTGGGGATCTTGGCGGTTGTCTGCTTGTCGGTGGACATGGTTCTCCCTTGGTTCGGGGGTGGGTGGCTGCGGTGCAAACGTCGTCGGCTGCGGAAACCGGCCCTGTCGGCCGGCGCACACGCGCCTAACAGTGTGCCACGTCACCGGGCGCTGATCCACTCCGGGACGGATGACGACGACGGTGGGAGGTCCCGCCGTCGTCGTCCGTTTGGTGCCGCATCCGGCAGATTTCCGCGGAAAAATGAAACGGCAGGCACCCCGGAGGGCGCCTGCCATAACGCAGCTGCGGAATTGGCGTAAGCGGCGCCTAGTGGGCGGCCGCGGGTTCCTTCATCACGGCTTTCGGATCCGTGAGCTTCTTCTTCGGCAGCGCGAAACTGATGAGGAAGGCAATGCCGGTGAGGGCGGCGGCGGTGAGCATGACGGTGTCGATCGACTGGGCAAAGCCCTCGGTGATGGGCCGGGTGAGCACGGGGTTTGCCGAGTGCAGCCAGCTCGTGTCGTTGAGGGAATCGTTGCTGGCGCCGTTCTTGAAGAAGTCGTAGAGCTTGGCGTTCGCGGGGTCGGCGGCGACGGCGGGGTCCTTCAGGACCTTGAGGTAGTCGGCGTTCTGCGCGGCGTCCTTCATGCCGCTGGCGATCTTGTCCGCGGCCAGGCTGAAGAGCATGGAGATGAACACGGCCGTGCCGACGGCACCGCCCATGGAGCGGAAGAACGCGGCGGTGGAGGTGCCAACGCCCATGTCCTTCGAGGGCACCGAAACCTGCATCGCGAGCGTGAGCGGCTGCATGCAGAAGCCCAGGCCCAGGCCGAAGAAGACGGCGATCAGTCCGGGGACCCAGAGCTCGGTGTCAGCGCCAAGGGACAGCCCCATGACGATGGCGGCGGTGGTCAGGATGGCGGTGCCCAGGATGGGGAAGATCCGGAAGGTGCCCGAGGCCGAGATGGTACGCCCGGCGGTGATAGAGCCGGTCAGGATGCCGATGGTGAAGGTGATCATCATTAGGCCGGCTTCGGTGGGCGTGAGGCCCTTGACCAGCTGCAGGTACATGGGCAGCATCGCGATGGCGCCGAACATGCCGATGCCGATGATGAAGTTCAGCAGCGAGGACAGTCCGAAGGTGACGTTCCGGAAGAGACGCAGCGGGATGAGCGCATAGTCGCCGGCGCGGCGCTCGGCCAGCAGGAAGGCAACGATGCCCAAGACGCCCAGGCCGTAGCAGATGAAGGAGTTGGCCGAGGTCCAGCCCCAGCTGCGGCCCTGTTCGGCGACGAGGAGCAGCGGGACGATGGCCAGCGTGATGGCTGCGGCGCCCCAGTAGTCGATCTTCTGCTTGACGTGCTTCGCGGGCAGGTGCAGGTAGAGGAACACCACGGCCAGCGCGGCCAGGCCGATGGGCAGGTTGATGAAGAAGACCCAGCGCCAGCCGTCGAAGCCCAGGATGCTCTCGGATCCGGCGAAGGCGCCGCCCACCACGGGGCCGAGGACCGAGGAGATGCCGAACACGGACATGAAGTAGCCCTGGAACTTGGCCCGGTCCTTGAGCGGGACGATGTCGCCGATGATGGTCAGCGCCAGGGCCAGCAGGCCGCCGGCGCCCATGCCCTGGATGCCGCGGGCGATGGCCAGTTCGGTCATGGAGTGCACCGAGCCGGCATACAGCGAGCCGGCCAGGAAGATGATGATCGCCGCGAGGTACAGCGGGCGGCGGCCGAAGATGTCGCTGAGCTTGCCGTACAGCGGTGTGGTGACCGTGGAGGTGATCAGGTATGCCGTGGTGGCCCACGCCTGGAGGGAGAGCCCGTCGAGGTCGTTGGCAATGGTGTAGATGGAGGTGGACACGATGGTCTGGTCCAGCGAGGACAGAAACATGCCGAGCATCAGCCCCACCATGACGGTGATGGTCTGCCGCTGCGTCAGGGCCTCTCCGGGCGCGGGTCCGGCGGTGGTTTTGGACATGGCTGCTCCAGGGTCAAGAGAAAGGGGGATCGCATTTGATAGTTGCTTTCAGTAACTATGTTACTTCCTGCTTTGTTCCCCGGAGCAACCGAAATTTCCCGTGGGCTCTTCTTCGGCGGTTGGCTCCGCCGGTCAGCGCCCGCCGAGAGGTGAGATCTCGACGCTTGGGGTGCTCCTAAGCGTCGAGATCTCACCTATCACCGTGTATTCCTCAGCGCTCAATGAGGATGCCGTCCGGATCGCACCAGATGGTGGCGCCGGTTCGGATGGTCACGCCGTCGATCACCAGGTCCACGTCCGTCTCTCCCGCTCCTGCCTTGGCACTCTTGCGCGGATTGCTTCCCAGGGCTTTGACTCCGAGTGGCAGTTCCGCGATGGCCTCACGGTCCCGGATGGCGCCGTTGATTACGACGCCGGCCCAGCCGTTCGCCACGGCGCTCGCCGCGATCAGGTCCCCCATGAGCGCGGTCCGCAGGGAACCGGCGCCGTCGACGACGAGCACGGCGCCGTTCCCGGGTGTGGCGAGGACGGACTTGACGAGGGCGTTGTCCTCGAAGCAGCGCACGGTCCGGACGGGGCCACTGAAATGCGAGTGGCTGCCCAGGGACTGGAACTGCAGGGAGATGGAGTCCAGCTCGTCGCCGCGCTCATCGTAGAGATCGGCGGTGTTGACGGCGGCATTGGCAGGCGAAGCGGTCATTGGTTCTCCTCAGACGGTTGTTGGTCCCGGTCTAAAGCAACGCGGGGTCACTTAGCGCCCAATGTCATGCCCGGATTGGGCCGTAAGTGACCCCGCCCGCACCCTAGCCTCGCAAGCTCGGCCAGGGAACCCTGCGGTCGTGGGCCCACCCGCGTTGCTGTTGATGCCCACGATAGTCTGATTCCATCATCACCATGTTCCAGGGGGAGACCGCCATGAGCCTGTCCGACATACCCGGTGCGGTACCCGACCCCGGCCTGGTGGGCACCCGACGCTCCGCCGCGCTCGCTGAACCGACGGCACGGGTCAGGTCCCTCTGGGTCACGGGCGTGGTGCTGGTCAACCTCGGCATCAACGCGGCATTTTTCGGCCCGATCCAGGTGCT
Organism: Arthrobacter sp. FW305-BF8; assembly: GCF_021789315.1. NCBI lineage: Bacteria > Bacillati > Actinomycetota > Actinomycetes > Micrococcales > Micrococcaceae > Arthrobacter > Arthrobacter sp. FW305-BF8. The sequence goes on along the minus strand of NZ_CP084561.1, from coordinate 4,760,909 downwards.
CCTCGCGCAGCAGGCGGAACATTTCGATCCGGGTCAGAAGGAAGCCATCCTCGCCCTCGTCACCGGTGCCGGCGCGGCGGTGTCGCTGGTGGCCAATCCGCTCTTCGGCGCGTTCAGCGACCGCACGGCGTCCCGGTTCGGCCGGCGCGTGCCATGGGTGCTGGCCGGCGCCGTCCTTGGTGCAGTCGGGCTCGTGGGGCTGGCCGGGGCGCCGAACGTGGCGGTGATGACGCTGCTTTGGTGCCTGGTGCAGGCCGGCTGCAACGGCGCCTATGCCGCAATCACCGCCGCAGTTCCCGACCGTGTCCCCGTCCCGCAGCGCGCGACGGTCGGCGGCCTGGCGGCGATGGGACAAACTGCCGGGATCCTGGTCGGAGCGGTGATTGGCGCCGTCGTCAGCGGAAACTTCGTGCTCGGCTACATCGTCTGTGCGGCGGCCCTCGTGGCAGGCGTGGTGATGTACATGGTCAAGAGCGACGACGCCCCGCTCCCGGCCGCGGCTGGCCAACCACTGAACTGGCGCGGCTTCCTGCTGGGGTTCATCCGGCCCCTGCGGCACCCCGACTTTGCCTGGGCCTGGATCACCCGGCTTCTGGTCAACATCGGCAACCACATGGTGACCCTGTACCTGCTGTTCTTCCTGGCGGACGCCGTACACCTGAAGGAGACCACGGGACTCGAACCAGCTTTCGGTCTGCTGGTGCTGACCGGGCTGTACGCCGTATTCGTGATCATCACCAGCGTGATCGGCGGCCGGCTCAGTGACAGGATGGGCAAGCGCAAGCCGCTGGTGATCGCATCATCAGTGATCATTGCGCTGGCATCGCTGATCCTGGCCTTCGCCCCCACCTGGGTGGGCGGCATCATCGGTGCGAGTGTGCTGGGGATCGGGTTCGGCGCCTACCTCGCCGTGGACTTCGCGCTCATCACCCAGGTGCTGCCCAACGCTGCCGACAAGGGCAAGGACCTTGGCGTCATCAACATCGCCAACTCCCTGCCACAGGTCATCGCTCCGGCACTTGCATGGCCGTTCGTCACCCTGTGGGGCGGCTACGTGTCCCTTTACATAGCCGCCGCCGTCATCGGCCTGCTAGGGGCCGTCTTCGTGGTCAAGATCAAGGGCGTTGCCTAGCGTCGGGACACGCCCGGCTCCCAGGGAACCCTGAAGCCTGTGCCGTATAGTGGAGCGCGAATCGTGGCAGGACAGGGAATGGGGCTCTCCCTGACTGCACCAGGAATCCCAACCCCCGGACTGATGATGCTTGACGCTATGCCTGATCTTCCGCCCATGGCCGCCCCGCCCTCCCTTCCCCGGCAGCAGCGCCGCTACAACCGGATTCTCGAGACGGCCGCCGGGTTCTCGCGGAAGGGCCTCCAGTCCGTGACCCTGTCCGAGGTTGCCGCCCAGGCCAACGTCCCCCTCGGCACCCTGTACCGCTACTTCCCCTCCGCCACCCACCTGATGCTGGCCCTGTACCGGCATCAGCTCGGCGAGCTCAAGACGGGAGCAGGGCCGGGCGCCGTCCGCATCCATGCGCTCTCCGGTGTAGCCATGGAAATCTTCCACATGCGCGTCATGCAGCCCGCCGTCGAACAGTGCCTGAGCCAAGGCGTGTACGTCAAGGACCGGGACACCACCGGCCTGCTGCGCGACATCGATTCCCTGGCCGAACGCGCCGTTGCCTCAGTGAGCGGCGACCCTGCCGTCGCGCGGGTCGTGCTGCCAGCCATTACCGGTCTAGTCCAGTCGGTGCGCTGCCGCAGGCTATCCCTGTTTGAGGCGGAGGAAGACCTGAAGAAGGCGTGCACCCTGCTGGTGCCGGCGCCGCGGCTGGCGCGGAATACCGCGTAACCGGTCTAGACCGGCGAGTCATAAAAGGGCCGAAAAGCGGTGAAATGGACCACAAATCAGCTTTAAATGCTTTGCGTTCGGCCCAGCAGGTCCGAAATGGCTAAGGGTGGGCCTTTGTCCTGTCTAACATGTCAGTAGCGGAGTGGCCAGCACCCACCAGCTCCACTGGCTTTCTGACGGGACCCGCCACCTTTGGGCCGTCAGCGAAAGCGTGTATCTGACCATCTTGAGCCTCGATTGCTTGAGCCATACTGTGCCGTGCGCCCACGGCTAGCTACAGGAGACAACGACGTGTCCACTGAAACTATTGCTACCAATGACACCAGCGCAGCCGCCGAGCTGACTGACCAGGAGATTTTCGCTGCCCACGAGGGCGGCAAGCTTTCCATTGCCAGCACCGTTCCCCTCAGCAACAAGCGGGACCTTTCCATCGCCTACACGCCGGGCGTCGCCCAGGTCAGCCGCGCCATCCACGCTGACCCGGAACTCGCCAAGAGCCACACCTGGGCCCAGCGCCTCGTGGCCGTCGTCAGCGACGGCACGGCTGTCCTCGGCCTGGGAAACATCGGCCCCAGCGCCTCGCTGCCCGTCATGGAAGGCAAGTCGGCCCTGTTCAAGGCCTTCGGCGAGCTGGACTCCATCCCGCTGGTCCTCAACACCACCGACGTGGACGAGATCGTGGAAACCCTTGTCCGGCTGCGCCCCAGCTTCGGTGCCGTCAACCTCGAGGACATCGCCGCCCCGCGCTGCTTCGAGCTGGAAGAAAAGCTCATCGAAGCCCTGGACTGCCCCGTCATGCACGATGACCAGCACGGCACCGCCGTCGTGGTCCTCGCCGCGCTGACCGGCGCCGCCAAGGTGACCGGCCGCGGGCTCGAGGAACTCCGCGTGGTGATCTCCGGTGCAGGCGCTGCTGGCATCGCCATCGCCGAAATCCTGCTCACCGCGGGCATCGAGGATGTGGTGCTGCTGGACTCCCGCGGCGTGATCAACTCCGGGCGTGCCGACATCGCCGCCGATCCCGCCAGCAAGAAGGCCCAGATGGCGCAGCGCAGCAACCCGCGCGGCATTTCAGGCGGCCCCGGGGAAGCCCTGCTGGGCGCTGACGTCTTCGTGGGCGTTTCCTCCTCCAAGCTGGACGAGGAGCACCTGAAGCTGATGAACCACAGCTCCATCGTGTTCGCACTGTCCAACCCGGACCCCGAGGTCCTGCCCGAGGTCGCTTCCAAGTACGCGGCAGTGGTGGCCACCGGCCGCAGCGACTTCCCGAACCAGATCAACAACGTCCTGGCGTTCCCCGGCATTTTCCGCGGCGCCCTGGACGCCGGCGCGCGCCGCATCACGCCTGCGATGAAGGTTGCCGCGGCCCGCGCTATCGCCGAACTGGCCGATGACAAGCTGTCCGCGTCCTACATTGTGCCCAGCCCGCTGGACCCGCGGGTTGCGCCGGCCGTCACAGCCGCTGTTGCCGCCGCGGTCGAAGCGGACGCAGTCTGAGACCGAAAGCTGACTGAAAAGGGCTGACTGAAGCCCGACGGCGGTGCCTCCCGTGCTGGGGAGGCGCCGCCGTCGTCGTTCCCGGCCAAGTCCGGCAAAGTCCGCGCTCCGCGGACCAAGCGCCCGGCTGCTCCGCCCTAGACTGGGGGCATGAACGCCCAAACCCTCGTGACCGTCCTGTGCGGCCTGGCCATCCTGGTTGGCGTCGCCGGCACCGTCATCCCCGTCCTCCCCGGCAGTTTCCTGATCGGCCTGAGCCTGTTGGCGTGGGCAATCTGGGGCGGCGAGGGCGTGACCGGCTGGGTGGTTTTCGCCGTGGGCATGGTCTTTGTGCTGGCAGGCATGGCGGCCAGCGCCGTCCTCGCCGGCCGCAAGCTGAAGGAACACCGGATTCCCAACCGGAGCGTCGCCGTCGGGGTTGTGCTGGGCATTGCCGGCATGTTCGTCATTCCCGTGGTGGGCCTGTTCGTGGGCTTTGCCGCCGGGCTGCTGCTCAGCGAAGTCCTGCGCACGCGCAACTTCCGGGCTGCCCTGACCTCCAGCTGGGCCGCCCTGAAAGCCACGGGCCTGGGAATGCTCGCTGAGTTCGGCCTGGCCTGCCTCGCGGCCAGCACCTGGGTGGTGGGCGTCTGGGTGGGCGCCGCTTCGGCTTAGTTCCGTCCCGCTATTAGCATGGTGGAATGACCTCGGGGGAGTTTCCAGGACCGATCTACCGCGACACTCGCGACCTGACACCCTTCGGCGGCGGCAAGGTCCGCACGCCGGTGCGCGAAATAGCCGAGGGCATGGGTGGGCTGATCCACGGCGTCCTCGGGGGAGGGGACTCCCGGATCAGCGTGGACGGCAGTGTTCCGCGGCTCAAGCTGCTGCCCGGAAAAGCTGCCAGGACCGTATACGACGCCATCTTCTCGAACGCCGACCCGAACCGGCTCATTGCGGCTGGCCGCGCCTATCCCGGCTGGGCAGGACTCTGCTGCGTGATGGCTGGCCTGCTCGCCTACAAGCAGGGCGGTTACCTGCGGGCCGCGGAGCTCCTGCAGCGCGGGCTGTCCATCAGGAACGACGACGAGGCGAACCAGTTCGCCGCCAGTTACCTCACGCACGTGGTCACCCGGGTGGAAGTCGCCGAACGCGTCGTGGTGCCGGTGCTGTTCAGTGAGGAGTCGGTTTTCCTTGCGCTCTCCCATTCGCTCCGGGAAGCGGGACAGACCGAGGCGGCCCTTGAAACGCTGGTCAGGCTGCCGCCGTCCTTGCCCACCGCGCTGGCGAGGTGCGCCCTCGCCGCCGCCTTGGGCCGGGACCAGGAGGTGGTGGTCTGGACTGAGGGCCTGATGAATGCGGATGATCTGTCCGCGGCGCTGCTTCTGATCCGGGCCCGTTCGCTCCGCCGGCTAGGCGCCCACAGTCAGGCCCAGCAGGCACTCAAGGAAGTCCTGCGGCGGCAGAAGACCAGCCTGTCCCTGCGCAACGACGCCCTGACCGACCGCGCCCTGATACTGCTGGACAACGGCCGGAAATCCCTCAACCCTCGGGACTGGCAGCGAAGCAAGCAGGCGGAGCTCGAAACCTTCGAGGTCATACGCAAGGACATCGAAGCGCGCCGGGCGTGGGAACAGAAGTGGAAGCAGTTCGGCGGGGACTGAGGCTGGCTCCTGTGGGCGGCAGGCTCTTGTGGGCAGTGCAGGGCCGCGATACAACGGACCCATGACTGACGCAATCAGGCAGTGGATGGACAAGTACGTAGCGGCGTGGACCACGAACGACCCCGAAGACATCGCCGCCCTCTTCACCGAGGATGCCGTCTATGCCACGCGGCCCTACGACCCTGACCCGTGGCGCGGGCGCGAACAGATCGTGGAGCGCTGGATCGGGTCGGCGGACCAGCCTGAGGACTGGACGTTCGAATGGTCGCTGCTGGGGTCCGACGGCGACCTCGCGTTCGTCCAAGGCCGCACCACGTACCTTGATGACCGCCCGAACTACGAGAACCTCTGGGTGATCCGGCTCGATCCCGAGGGGCGGGCCTCGGGCTTCACCGAGTGGTTCATGGAGCAAAAGGTCTGAGCCTGCCGCCGGGCCGGCTTCCGGGCGGACCGGCTCCTACGCCAACCGGCCCAGGGCTGGCAGCAGCTGCTCCGAGAGCAGCGCGGCGCCCAGGAGCACCATGATGATGCCGCTGGTCAGCGTCACGCGGCGGGCCGCATTAGGCCGGGACTGCAGGAGTTTCCGCGACAGCAGGGCCACGCAGGTGTACACGAGGGCCGCGAGCAGCACGAACGTCAGGCCCAGCAGTCCGGACTGTACCGGCACGGGCAGCGGCGCGTCGGCGCTGACGAACTGCGGCACGAGGGCCAGGAAGAACAGCAGGCCCTTGGGGTTGATGCCGCTGGTCCCCATGCCCTGGAGGAAGGACCGGAGCTGGTTCTGCCCCGGATTCCCGACGGCGGACGCGGCCGTGAAGCTCGCACCCCGCCATGACCTGATAGTGACGGTCCCCAGCCACAGCAGGTATACGGCACCGGCCACCGTGATCCAGCCCAGCAGGCCCGGCATGCTTGCCAGGACTGCGGCAAGCCCGGCGACCATGAGAACGGTGTGCAGCACGTAACCGCTGCACAACCCCGCCACGGCGGGCACGAAACTGCGGCGGCCCAGGCCCGCGGTGATGGAGTAGGCCCAGTCCACCCCGGGGGTGCAGGCGAGAGCGGCCGCGACCACAATAAAGGCGAGGAATAGCTGGGGATTCATGGGCGGGCTCCTGCGTGTTGGGCTGTAAGAAAAGCCTAGGCAAAACGCAGCCAGAAGTGCTCTCCGATTTCGCCCGGATCGCGGCCTTGCGAGTAAGATTCTTGCGTGATTGACCATATCGACAGAAGTATTTTGCGCCACCTCAAAGAGGACGGCAGAATAACTGCCACGGCGCTGGCCGCCAAGGTGGGACTCACCGTTGCCCCCTGCCACCGCAGGCTCCGCGACCTCGAGCAGTCCGGCGTGATCCGCGGCTATAAAGCGGACATTGACCCGGCCGCCGTCGGGCTTGGATTTGAGGCGATTGTGTTCGTGACGCTCCGGCAGGTGGACCGCCCCACCATGGAGATCTTCGAGAGCCGGGTCGCGGAGAACCCGAACATCGTGGAGGCGCAGCGGCTGTTCGGTTCCCCGGACTACCTGCTCAAGGTGATCGCGGCGGACCTGCCCTCCTACCAGCGCTTCTACGACAGTGAGCTGACGGCACTTCCGGGCGTCGAACGGCTGACCTCGACGCTGGTGATGAAGAACCTGAAGTCCAACGCAGGCCCGCCGGTGTGACTTTCCTTCCAACGCCGGGCATTCCAAAAGCGCGAACGAGCACTTGGGGCCCCCGATCCGTGTGGATCAGGGGCCCAAGTGTCCGCTCGCGCTTAACTGTCTCCCGTGCTCAGCGGGGGTTCAGCACGACGTTCTGGAACGTGCCCCAGCTCGACAGGCTATACAGCCACAGGGTTCCGTCTGCTGACGGAGCCAGCAGGCTGGTGGAGTTGGTGCCCGTGAACCGGCCGGCCGCTACGAGCGGCTTGTATGCGGCCCAGCCGCCGGACAGCTGCCGGCGCGGCAGGGCGCCGCCGGTTCCGTTGCCCGGGTAGAGCCACAGGTCCCCGGCTGCGGTGCGGGCCAGGATGTCCTGCTTGCCGTCCGCGGTGATGTCGCCCGCAGGGATGAGCTGGCTGAACACGTTCCAGTTGGAACCCAGCGCCCGCCGCGCGAGCAGGCCGCCCCTGCCGTTGCCCGGGTACACCCACAGCCTGCTGTCAGGTGTCTGGGCCATGAGGTCGCTCTTGCCGTCCCCGGTGAAGTCTCCCGGGGACAGGATCCGCGTGAAGCCCTGCCAACCGGCACCGATGAGCTTGCGGGCCAGGAGAGTGCCCTTCCCGTCAGAGGGATAGATCCACAGCCTTCCGTCCGCAGCCCGGGCCACGATGTCCGGACCCCCGCTGCCGTCGATGTTTCCGGCGGAAAAGATCTGGCTATAGGTCTGCCAGCCGGAATTGAGCAAGCGGGCGGCCGTGAACCCGCCCGAGCCGTTGCCCGGGTGCAGGAACAGCTGGCCCTGCGGACTGAGCGCCAGGACGTCGGTGCGTCCGTCGCCCGTCATGTCGCCGGCACCCCACACTTGGCTGTACTTGTTCCATCCGGTCGCGAGTGATACCCGCGGCGCCAGGCGGCTCCCACCGGTACCCGGGTAGAGCGCGAGGGTGCCGGCGGACGTGCCCACGAGAACGTCGGTTTGTCCGTCCCCGCTGAAGTCATGCCCGCCGATGATCGTCTCGAACGCGCCCCAGCCTGCTCCCAGCCGAACCGGCTCGCGGAACGCTCCGGCGCCGTTTCCGGCGTAGAAGGAGAGCGAGCCGTCGCTGCTGCGGGCCAGTAGTCCGCCAACGCGCCCGCCGAATCCGCTTGCCGGGGAAACTGCGGTGAAGCCGTTCCACCCGGTTCCGGCCTGGGTGGGGGCCAGGAAGCCGCTCCTGCCGTCGCCGGGGTAGAGCCACAGCGTGCCGTCGGGCTTGATGCCGGCTAGGTCGCGCTTGCCATCACCCGTCAGGTCACCCGGGGTGACGATGCGCTGGAAGATCTGCCAACCCCCGCCGATGCGGATCCTGGGCAGGAAGCCGGCCTGGCCGTTTCCTGGGTAGAGCCAGAGCTCTCCTTCGGAAGTACGTCCAAGGAGGTCGGCCTGTCCGTCTCCGGTGAAGTCGGCATCCCCCACGACCGTGTTGAAGATGTTCCAGCCGCCTGCGATGCGCTTCGGCGCGCCGAGCTTGTTTCCGGGCTGGCCGGCGTTCAGCATGAGGGAGCCGTCGGTCTCCCGCGACAGCATGTCCGGGCGTCCGTCTCCGTCGAAGTCGCCTGCCGAAAACTGGATTCGGGCTTTGCGTCCGGGGTCGGCGTCGATGGTAACGGTGGCCGAGGTGGCGGTGACGGAATTGATGGTGACCCGGGTTCCCGCGTTCGTGGTGAACGTGCTGCCGGCCTGCCACGTGTGATTGGTGGCGTAGTAGCCGCTGAATGGAACGGTGGACGGCATCAGTGCCAGCGAGGACGAGGGGGTGGCGCCGCCGCGCTGGACCACCTTGACGCCCCGGTTGCCCGCATACCCGCTGGCCAGGTACGTGTCGTAGCCGACCGGCTGGCGGAGCTCCAGGTAGTAGACCTCCCGGCTGGCCGGATCTGCGAACTTCACCGCGCGGTAGGCCAGCTTGGTGTCACCCCACGGCTTCAGCGTGTAGCTCTTCACGCCGGAAGCGACACCGAGGTCGCGGACGTCAGTGCCATTGCCCAGGCCCCTGGCTTCCCAAAACGGCGAACTGATCACCGGCATGTTGTAGCTGGACAGCCCCATCAGGTCGGTGCTGTCGCCGTATTCCCGGATATAGCAGGAGGAATCGGTGAACTGCCCGGTGCTGGTGACGCCCACGTCCGAAACGCCGCTGCCGCACTGCAGGGCGTCGGCGTGCATGGAACCCAGGACGTGCCCGAATTCGTGAGCGATCACGCTGTTGGTGAAGCCGCTGATTTTCGGCATCAGCACGCGCCCGCTGTTGCCGTTGCTGCTGTAACCGGCGCCGAGGGCGCCGCCGGCGAGCGTGTCGCTTGGCACAAAGATCACCAGGGCCTTGTTGGCGCTGTAGGTCCACTTCAGCTCGCTCGTGATCTTGTTGATCATGTCGTAGTAGGAGTCCGTCGACCTCGCCGTCTTGGAGGCCAAGGTCGCCCGTTCGGTGACGGTCATGGAGATACGGCCGCCGGACATCGCCTTCCAGTAGTTGCTGGAGGCCGTCACGGCCGCCTCGGCCTGGGCCATCGGAACGAGGGCCTTGTTATCGACCAGGGTGGCCACGACAAGTTTGACCGTGATTGGAACGGGAGCAGTCACCCCCGCCTCGGTCTGCAGTGCCAGTCCGGCAGGCGGCTCATCCATCGGCACACCGGGCGCGGATTCGTACCCGTGGTGCTCCTGTTCCGTCGGGGACTCCACCGGCAGTGTAGTGCCGCCCGCGGCAGGATCTGTGGCAGCCACCGAAGCGGCGGCGGGAAGCGAGACGAGGCCCGCGGCGAGAACCAGCAAGCCGGTGACCGACGCGATTGAACGTGAAAAAGAGCGCATTGAGTTCCTTATTGAGACCGACCCCCCGGCGGAGACCCTGAGTGAACAATGCACCCGCTGCGTGCCCAGCGCCGCGGCGGATGCTGAATCAGGTTATAGCTGCCACCGCAGGACAGCCGCCGGAAAATCCGCAGTTTTCCCCAATGATTTGCGCAGTATCGGAGCGCCTATCCAAGGGAGTTTTGTCAGTGTTCTAGGAGGCCCGTAGTCCGGTAGGGAATCACCTCGCGCAGGAACATGCTGGTGGACGTCCGCACGATTCCCGGGCACAGCCGGATCTCCTCGGAAACCCGGTAAAGGTCATCAGGGCTGGTGGCCACCACCCGGATCAGCAGGTCCGTGTCGCCGGCAGGGGCGTGGCACTCCAGTACTTCCGGGATTTCGCGCAGCGCAGCGATGGCCTCGTTGAGGTGGCTCTGGTCCAGTTCGGCGCTGACCGCGGCGGCAACGCCGCGGCCCAGCGCTGCGGGCAGTACACGGCTGCTGTTGGGCCGGAGAGCGCCCGACGCCGTCATCCGCTCCAGGCGCGACTGTACTGTTCCGCGGGCCAAGCCCAGCCGCTGGGACAGGACCATGATTGGCAGCCGCGGATCCTCGTCCAGGGCCGAAAGGATTCTCCGGTCGGTGGCGTCGAGCTCCTGCAATCTGATCACTTCCTGTCCTGTTCCGGGCCGCGCAACTGGTCAGATTGACCAGTAGGCTCGGTGCCCGTTGCGCCTACTGTAAGTGTTCTGCTCAGATAGTGGCAACGCAGGCGACGGTTACCCCCGCAGCCTGCAGGCTACAGGCTCCCGGCATACCACCCGGCTCCCTGGACCACGCTTCCCGCAAGGAGGCAGCCGCTGATTGACACTTGTTCACGCATTCGTCTTTCCGCAGGAAGTGCCTCGAATTCCGGAACGCAGTTCCGTTCAGGACAGGCACGGCAAGAGCCCCTGAGTTACCGATCCCCGGCCAACCCCCGGAGCACGGTAGCTGAGGGGCTCTTGTGGTGTTCGGCATAGGGTGGATGGCATGACTTGCGCTGGCCGCTTCGCACCGAGCCCGTCCGGTGAGCTGCATGTGGGAAACCTCCGGACGGCGATCCTTGCCTGGCTTTTTGCCCGTTCCACCGGACGGCGGTTTCTGCTGCGCGTTGAGGACCTCGACCGCGCGCGGGCGGGGGCTGAGGCCGTGCAGCTGCGGGACCTGGCGGCCGTCGGAATGACGTGGGACGGCGCGGTGGTGCGCCAGACGGACCGCGAACCGCTGTACACGGCCGCCATCGGACGGCTGGCCGCCGCCGGGCTGACGTATGAGTGCTTCTGTACCCGCCGTGAGATCCAGGAGGCACCGTCCGCGCCGCACGCACCTCAGGGAGCCTATCCCGGCACATGCCGACAGTTGTCAGCGGCGGAGCTCGAGTTCAAGCGGTCTACCCGTCCGGCCGCGATCCGGTTGCGTTCCTCTGTGGCCGAGTGGACGGTGGAGGACGTGCTGCACGGGACGTTCACGGGCGTCGTGGACGACTTTGTCCTGCGCCGGAACGACGGTGTTACCGCGTACAACCTGGCCGTCGTCGTGGATGATGCCGAGCAGGGCATAGACCAGGTGGTCCGCGGCGATGACCTTCTGCCGTCCACACCCCGGCAGGCATATCTCGCATCTCTCCTAGATATGCCCGCTCCGGAATATGCCCACGTGCCGCTGGTGGTGAACGCCGACGGCGCCCGTCTGGCAAAGCGGGACGGCGCGGTTACCTTGGGCGACCTGGCCGCCGTCGGAATCCCCGCAGAAGCTGTGCAGCGCATCATCTTGGAATCGCTGGGGCTCCCCGGCGCTTCCTTGGAGAACGCCCTCAAAGAGTTTTCGCCCGCCAGCCTGCCGCGTGACCCTTGGGTCTGGCCCGGGGCGTAGCGGAGCCCGTCAGGCGGTCTCGGACCGCTGCTCCAGCTTCGCCAGCGCCGCGTGAAGCAGATCCGTGCTCCGGCGCTCATCGATGACGATCGACGCACCGAGCGCCGCAACAATGACAAGCAGGCAGACGGGAACCGAGACGCCCGCAGCCGCCAATGCCATGCTTCCCCCGAGCACTAGCACCACTCCGGTGGTGACGGCGATGAGCGTGCGGTCGACGCACGTCATGACGCTGAAGAGTGCCGTGAGCGAGACCTTGAACAGGGCCACGGGAACGGCGATGCTGGCGACGGCGACGGCGGCGCTGATGTGGGCGGCATGGTCGATGTAGTACGCGGCGACGTGCAGGGCAGCGCCCGTGGCGGCGATTGCGGCGAAGACAGGGATGTGGCCGTAGCCGAAGAAGTAGGAACGGTGCCGCTGCAGGTGCAGCGCCCGGCCGGCGGGCAGGATGAAGTAGATCCACCACATGCTGAAGGCCAGTGCCGTGCCGCCGAAACCCACCAGGGCTGCATCAACCGACCAGCCATGGTTGGCCACGATCGCCCGGAGTGTCTCTACGGCGCCGATCAGGCATTCGCCGAGGGCGATGATGGCCAGCAGGCCGTAGCGTTCGGCGATGTGGTGGGCATGCCAGGGCGTGGTGGCGTTCCGCTCGGCGGCGTACGGAGTGGCCAACTCCAGGACATAGAGCGGTGCAATCATCAGGAATGTGGTGGCGACGTCCGCCTGGATGAACAGCACAGCGATCCACCCAAGCTGGACCACCGCCAAGTATCCCGCGTAGCGCAGGCACGTCTGCCTGCGGGCCGGATCCTGCCGGGCAGCGCGCAGCCACTGGAAGACCAGGGCAAGCCTCATCATGACGTAGCCGCCCACGATGGCCGTGTTCTCCACGTGCCGCCCCTCCACCAGGGAGTGGAACATGGGCTCGATGCCCATCGCCAGGATCAGGACACCGAGCAACTGAACCATGGTGACCAACCGGAACACCCAGTCGTCGGTGTCGTAGGCACTGGCGAACCAGGTGAAATTGATCCACGCCCAGATCACGGCAAACATCGCGAAGGAAAAGCCGAGCAGCCCGGCGCCGAAGTGTCCCTCCGCGATCTCGTGGGCGAACTGGCTGCCGGTCACCCCGAAGGCGATCACGAAAGTCAGGTCGAAGAAGAGTTCCAGTGGGGTGGCTGTCCGGTGCGGCTGGTGTGGATCCCGGCCGCCCATGCGGGCCACGGCGTGCCGAAGCGGATTAGAGGGCATGAATCAAACAGTAGCGCGTCCGCGCGCCCGCCAGAGCAGGGCAATGTATGTCACGTCGAACACGCTGCACAGCGCTCCCAAGCCAAGGATCAGGGCCGAGTTTCCGTAACCGCCGTAGACAATGGTGGGTGCAAGCGTGCCAATCCACTTGGCCACGGCGATGATGGGCGACTGACCGCGGCCGCCGCCGCGCGCGACGAACATGGCGATGAAGAGCCCGGACATCAGCAGGTTCTGCAGGAAGGCGGCGTACTTGGTGGCGTCGTCCCAGCCGAACTCAGCCACGAACAGAAGCTGCACCGCGAATGACGTGACGCCCAGCAGTATGGCCCAGCCCAGGAAGAGCGGCCGCGTGATCCAGGGCGGCAGCTCGGCCCGCCCGAACCTCAGGAAGGTGTAGACGATGAGGACGTCCGCCAGGCCCCACACGATGTTGAAAATCCCCTGCGCCGATATGCCCGTAGCCAGGGACCGCGAGGCGTAGATGGCCTCCCAGGCAAAGTTGAGCGCCAAGGCCGCCGCCGGGATGGCGTAGGTGCGTTCCCGGACGCCCAGCCGGATCGCCTCGACATACACAACCGTCCAGGCCACTCCGCTGACGATCGTCAGAAACAGGATCACGTTGCTCCTCGACTCGGCAATGACTGCAACGCGGGGTCACTTAGCGCCCAATTCGGGCCCACATATGGGCGTTATCTGACCCCGCGTTGCTTTGGCTGCAGCGAAGAGGCTACACGCGGCCGAGGGCGTCGATGTCCTCCAGGAACTCCTGGTGCACCTCGTCGCTGACGGTGGTGCGGGTGTCTGCGATGGCATCGAGGTAGTCCTGGGTGGCCGGACCTTTTCGGACCGCCTCGCGGACGGACACGCTGCCCCCGGAAGCCAGCCCGCCGTCGTCGTACACTGCCTTTTCCAGCGCACGCTGGGAGGCGCTACGCGCGGCAAACTCGATGTCCGCGGGGGAGAAGCCCTTGGTCCGGTCCACGAGCTGCTCCACGTCCACGTTGTCCACGACGGCGGCGGGGATGAAGCGCTGCCACATGGCTTCGCGAGCCTGCCGGTCCGGGAGGCCGATGGGGATCACGTAGTCGAACCGGCCGTGCCGCAGGAAGGCGGAGTCGAGGGCGCGGATGAAGTTGGTGGCGCAGACCAGGATGCGGCCGGGCTGTTCGCGGAAGGCCGGGATGATCTTGAGCAGTTCGTTGGTGACGCCCTGCAGCGGAGACGGCGGGTCCCCGGCGCGCTGGGAGGCGATCTCCTCCACCTCGTCGATGAACACGACGGCGTGCTCGAGTTCCGCGATCTCCAGGAACGTCTCCCGCAGTGCGCCTGCCAGACCCTTGGGGTCGGACGCCAGCCGGGAGGGAAAGACTTCAACAAAGGGCCACTCCAGCCGGGAGGCGATCGCCTTGGCGAAGGTGGTCTTGCCGGTACCGGGGGGCCCGAACAGCACCACTGCCCGCGGCGGCACCACACCGAATTCGTCGGCGAGGTCCGCCTCCGCCAGCGGCAGGACCAGGCGGCGCTCCAGGAGTTCCTTTTCCCGGCGCATGCCGGCCACGTTCTCCCACAGGTCCCGCGCCAGGATGCGTCCGCCCAGCAGGCTCAGGGGTTCGAGTTCCTGCCGCTGCACGGGGATGGTGCGCTCGAAGTAGCGCAGGTTCTTCTTGAGCACGAAGCCGCGGCTCAGGAAGGCCTCCACCCGAGTCTCCGACTCGGGCATCAGGGCCGATAGCTTGTTCAGTCCGTGCGGCGCCATCCGGTTTTCGACGGCGGCAAGCAGGGAAGTGCCGATGCCCCGGCCGCGGAATTCCGGCAGAGTGGCCAGGAAAACGACCCAGCCCTGATCGTGGGCTGCACGGCCGACCGCGGCGCCTACCACCTGGTCGCCGAGGACGGCCACTACGGCATGGTCCTTCTCGCACGATGCCAGCACCTCGGAGAGCGCGTAGACCGGCTCGACGTTGGTGGCCTTCAGCGACTCCCAGAGGTGCAGGATGCCGTCCAGGTCCGCGGAGTGGAAGTCCCGGATCCGCCAGTTGGTCATGAGGTTGTCTCCCGTGGTTCGACGTTGAGCCAGATGTGAGCTGCTCAGCCGAGCATAGGCGATGGCGCGCCGGGAGGGGGTTGCAGGTGCGTTGCGTTACGCGGAGGGTTTAGCGCGTGGCCGTGTCCACGGGTGCGTCCCTGCCCGGGTCCTTGTGTGTATCCCTGTGTGCGTCCCTGGACGCGGCGCCCCTGCGGAAATGGTGAGTGCGCTCGTGGTCATCCTTGGTGTGCACCACCAGGACCGGGCATTCGGCGTGCGCCACGCAGGCGGTGCTCACCGAGCCGAGGTGCAGGCCCATGAACCCGCCGTGGCCCCTGCGCCCCACCACCAGCATCGCCGCTCCGGCCGCCGCCTCCACCAGCGTGGCCGGGGCCGGACCCCGCACCAGCTCACTGGTCAGGGTCTCCGGAACGTCCGGTCCGAATGCCTTTTCGATGCCCTGGGCCAGGATCTTGGCAGCCGAGGTCTCGAACGCCTCGAAATCCGGAGGGATGTATCCGGCATACATCTCCGGGAAATGCCAGCAGGCTACGGCATGGACGCGCGCACCCAGGCCCGGTGCCAGCCGCGCCGCCAGACGGAGGGCTTCCACCGAGGAATCGGAGCCATCCACGCCGACAACCACTTTGCGTTCAGCATCCATTGTTGTTCTCCTTTCAACCTAGACTTTGCATTTTCGACCGGGTCACCGGCCACGGACAGACGGGTCACCCCCGCTGCAGCGGCTTCATCTGCAGGGCGACCCCGGCGGCCGCGGCGTCCCGGAACCGGGCATCGATCTGGACCACGTCCCGCCCTGCCCGCTGCAGCAGGCTGGCCGCGACGCCGGCGCGGTAGCCGGTGGCGCAGTGCACCCAGAGGCACCCGGCGGGCAGTTCCGCCAGACGGGCCAGCAGTTCGTGCAGTGGCACGTTAATGGCGCCTGCCACGTGCGAGGCGGCAAACTCGTCGCTGCGGCGTACGTCCAGCACGGGGTCGCCGTCGGGCTTTTCATGAACGACGGCGGGCCAGCCGGCGCGGGGATAAGAGGCGACGGGAGCTCCCGGGGCCAGTTCGCCGGGTTCTGTTCCCACCGCGGCATCGGGGCGCTCGATGCCGATGCGGGAAAGGTCGCGGATGGCATCTTGCAGATCCTCACTGCTGCCGACGAGCGTCAGCTTTTCGCCCCAGGGGAGAACCCAGCCGAGGTAGGAACTGAAGCTTCGTCCCGAGCCGTATTCGAAGCTGACGGTGCCCCGCAGGTGGTTGCCGGCGAACAGCACGCGGTGGCGCAGGTCGACCACCCATTCGCCGTTCGCCAGCCGCTCCGTCAGCTCAGCGGCGCCGAGTGACTCCGGCAGGCTCAGGTCCGCGGGCTCGGGGCCGGTCATGTTGATGGGGGCCATGTGGGCGTAATAGGAAGGGTACGCGGAGAGATTGGCCATGAGCTCGGCCGCGAAGTGCTCGGGATCCGGATCCGTCAGTGCATGGTTCCCTTCGCACTGCTCGGCAATGGTCGACGTCTCCGCGCGGGTGGCCGGTCCGACCGAGCAGAACGAGCCAAACCCGTGGGTGGGATAGAGGGCAGCATCGGGTCCGGCCTCGTCCGCGAGCCGGTGGACCGACGCGTGCTGGTCCCGTGCCAGGCCGGCGGTGTCTCGGGGACCGAGAAGATCGGTGCGGCCAACGGAGCCGAAGAGCAGGCTGCCGCCGGAAAATACGGCCCTGCCCGGACCGTCCGTGACGATGTAGGACAGGTGCGTGTGGGTGTGCCCGGGCGTGGCCACGGCTCGGAGCGTGAGAGCGCCAATCTGCAGGGTTTGGCCGTCTTCAACCGGCTCGCGCTCATAGGCAACCTGGTCCGCGGCGTTCACCAGGTACTTGGCTCCGTGGGCGCGGGCGAGGATCAGGCCGCCGGTGAGGTAGTCGTTGTGGACGTGGGTCTCGGCCACGTGGGTGATCCGCACCCCGGCGCTCCTCGCGGCCTCCTCGATGCGGTCGGTGTCCCGCTGGGCATCGACCACCAGCGCGACGCGGCCGTCATGGACCAGGTAGCTGCGGTCCCCGAGCTGCGGGGTTTCGATGACAACGACGTCCATTCGTCCGGCCCTTCGACGCACCGTGGAGGCACCGCTCATCGCGGGCCTCACCCCGGATGCCTCCATGGTAGGCCGAATGGCGGCAGAAGGAACCTTCCCGGCGGAGGGCGAAGGGCATTTCTGCACCACTTTCTGCGGCTGTCCCCACGCACGCCCACCGACTGGTGCGGCGGAGATGCGGACGGCCCCCTTGAAGAGGTGCAGAAATGCTCGTGATGCAGGCGGTATCAGCCGGCCGGCTTGATGTTTTGGTTGACGTGGAACAGGTTGCCGGGATCGTACTTGGCCTTGACCTCGGCGAGGCGGGCGTAGTTCCCCGCGTAGGTGTCCTTGATGTGTGTCTGGTCGTCGGCGTCGAGGAAGTTCACGTAGCCCGCACCGGATCCGAGGGGGTGGAGCTCTGCGTAGTAATCGCGCACCCACTTCTTGTTGGCTTCGTTGTGGGCCGGATCCTCCCAGTGGCAGGCAATGTCGACGGCGAAGTTGACGTCGCGGTACGGAAATGCGGTCTCGTCCCGCCCGACCCGCTGGACGGCCCCGTCAATCGGGTAGAAGTGGTTGGCCGTCTGGACGCTGGGAATGCCTTCGCCGAACTTCTCAGCCACATGGACGACGTCATCGCTCAGAACGGGCAGGAACTCTGACTTCCAATATGCCTGCAGGCCTTTCGGGTAGAACGGGTCGAAGAGCGTGTTGAGAACTGTGTAGGGCAGGGGGCCAAGGAAGGAGCCGGCGACAGGCGCAACGTCAAGGAACGGCTGCCATTGACGCTCGCCCTCATTGTGGGGGCCCGCCCAGCCGCCCACCAGCACCACCACGGGCTTCCCGTGGTACTCCTCTGGCAGGAACGGGACCGGCGGGCCTTGGTGGAAGCCCAGGAAGACGCCCATTTCCTCCGGTGCCGTGGCGATGTAATCCCTGTAGAGCCGTGCCACAGCGTCGGCGTGCTCCAGAAGGTAAATGATCACTCCCCCGTAGAGAACATCCACGGGGTGCAGGTTGAACTCAAAGGAAGTCACGACGCCGAAGTTGCCGGTCCCGCCGCGAAGCGCCCAAAAGAGGTCGTCATTTTCAGTGGTGCTGGCGACCAAAAACTTCCCGTCCGCAGTCACCACGTCAGCGGACTTGAGGTTGTCGCACGACAGTCCGTACTTCCGGGCGAGGTAGCCGATGCCTCCGCCGAGCGTTAGTCCCGCAACGCCCGTTGATCCAATGATGCCTCCGGTGGTGGCGAGGCCGAATGCGCCCGTGGCGTGATTGAAGTCCGCCCATGTCGTTCCGGCTTCGGCTCGTGCCGTGCCATTGGCAGGGTCCACGCGCACCCCCCGGCAGCCTGTGAAGTCGATGACGAGGCCGCCGTCGCAGGTCCCGAACCCGGGCGCGCTGTGGCCGCCGCCGCGCAGCGCCAGGTCCAGGCCTGTGTCACGGGCGAAATTCACGCCGGCGATGACGTCCGCGACCTGCGACACGCGCAGGACGGCCGCGGGGCGTTTGTCGATCATTCCGTTGAAGACGGCCCGTGCATCGTCGTAGTCCGCCTGGTCGCTCGTGATGACTTGGCCCCGTACTTTCTCCTGGAGGGCCTGGAAGGAACTGTTGTCCACGGTTTACTCCCGATTCATCCGGGGGCACACACCCCGGTATCTGGGGGCGGCCGCATGGCCGCGCCGGGTGATTGTCTTTGCAGCCGGTGCGGGCCCAACCTCTTGCTCTTGGAGGCGCAGTAGTCCGGGCAGGACGTCCACAGCGGCGGAGACCGGATGCACCTTGGCAGGGCGGCAGCGTCGCGCGGTTTGCCTTGGCGTGATTCAGACACGAGGTTCGTCCCCGTCTCGACGGTTTAGGGCCTGTGGCCCAGCGCTTTCAGCACAGCTAGTCGTAAATTACTCCGGCACCCAACGGCCGTCAATGACCGAAACCGCTTAAGCGCGAACGGACACATGTGGCCCCTGGAGTGGGGCCACATGTGTCCGTTCGCGCTCAGTGGCGCTGTCTTGCCGGGAAAGAAGTTGCCGGGTTAGATCCGGTCCGCGCCGCCCGGGCCGGGGCGGTTGGCGATGACGGGGGACATGCCGGTGAAGCCTTCGCGGGCTTCGGCGATCTCGTGGATCCGTTTGCGGCAGGCGTACCAGCCGGCGACCATGAGGGCGATGGCGATGAGGGTGACCAGGAGCGTGAGGGGTGAGTCGATGAAGACCATGACCAGTACGCCGACGAGGAACAGCAGGGACAGGTAGCCGGTGTAGGGCGCGCCGAACATCCGGAACGAGGGGCGTTTGAGCCAGCCCTTGTCCGCCCAGCGCTTGAGCTGGATCTGGCACAGGACGATGGTGGCCCAGGTGACGATGATGCCTACGGAGGCGATGTTCAGGACGATCTCGAAGGCCTGCGACGGGACGAGGTAGTTCAGCGGGACGCCGAGCAGGGAGACGCCGGCGGTGATGGCGATGCCGCCGTAGGGGACACCGGCTTTGTTCATGCGCTGGGCGAACTTGGGGGCGGAGCCCGCTACGGACATGGAGCGCAGGATCCGGCCGGTGGAGTAGAGGCCGGCGTTGAGGGAGGACAGGGCTGCGGTGAGGACCACGAGGTTCATGATGACGTCCACGCCCTGGATGCCGATCGAGCCGAAGAACGTCACGAAGGGGCTGACGCCCTTCTGGTAGGAGGTGAAGGGCAGCAGCAGGGCCAGCAGGATGACCGAGCCGACGTAGAACACCGCAATGCGGAACACCACGGAGTTGATGGCCTTGGGCATGATCTTTTCGGGGTTTTCGGTTTCGCCGGCTGCGGTGCCGACGAGTTCGATGGAGGCGTAGGCGAACAGGACGCCCTGCATGAGGATGATCATGGGCAGCAGGCCGTTGGGGAAGATGCCGCCGTTGTCGGTGATGAGGCTGAAGCCGGTTTCCTGGCCGGGGACGGGGGTGCCGAAGATGACGAAGTAGGTGCCGATGAGGAGGAACGCCACGAGGGCGGCGACCTTGATGATGGCGAACCAGAATTCCATTTCGCCGAACACCTTGACGGAAACGAGGTTCAGACAGAGGACGACGACGAGGGCGGTCAGTGCCCAGACCCACTGGGGGACGTCGGCCATCCAGGGGATGTAGTTGCCGAAGAAGTTCATGTAGAGGGCGGCTGCGGTGATGTCCACAATGGTGGTGGTGGCCCAGTTGATCCAGTAGAACCAGCCCGAGACGAAGGCTGCCTTCTCGCCGAAGAATTCACGGGCGTAGGAGACGAACGAGCCCGAGGAGGGCCGGTGCAGCACCAGTTCACCGAGGGCACGCAGGATCAGGAAGGCGAAGAAGCCGCAGACGGCGTAGGCGATGACCAGGGATGGCCCGGCAGCGTTGAGCCGGCCGCCGGCGCCGAGGAACAGGCCGGTGCCGATCGCGCCGCCGATGGCGATCATCTGGATCTGCCGCGGTTTGAGGCTCTTGTGGTAGCCCTTGTCCTCCGCGTGGAGAAGGTTCTCGGTGGCATGGGCCTGGGCCGGAACCGTGTGGTCTGTGATGGGTTGGTTACTCATTGGGGAGTCCTTTGATTTCCTGTTGGGGGAAGGAATCTTGTTACTTGCTGAGGTTCGCCAGGCGTTCGGGGCTGAGGAGCTCCTGCAGCTGGGCTTCGGTGAGCAGGCCGTGTTCGAGGACCAGTTCGGCCACCCCCTTGCCGGTGGCCAGTGCTTCCTGGGCAATGGCCGTGGCGGTGGCGTAGCCGAGGTGGGGGTTGAGGGCGGTGACCAGGCCGATGGACTGTTCCACGGTGAGGCGCAGCCGTTCGGTGTTTGCGGTGATGCCGCGGACGCAGCGGGCCGTGAGCGTGCGGCAGGCTGCTTCGAGGTGCGAGATGCTCTTGTGCAGGCTGTGCACAATGATGGGTTCGAAGGCGTTGAGCTGGAGCTGCCCGGCTTCGGCGGCCATGGTGATGGTGACGTCGTTGCCGATGACCTCGTAGGCCACCTGGCTGACCACTTCCGGGATCACCGGGTTGATCTTGCCGGGCATGATGGAGGATCCGGACTGGACGGCAGGGAGGTTGATCTCGCCGAGGCCGGCGCGCGGTCCGGAGGAGAGCAGGCGGAGGTCGTTGCAGATCTTGGACAGTTTGACGGCCACGCGCTTGAGCACGCCGGAGAGGTGGACGAACGCGCCCACGTCCTGGGTGGCCTCGATGAGGTCGACGGCGGTGACCAGGGGCAGACCGGTGATCTCGGCCAGGTGCCGGCAGGCGGCCTCGGCGTAGCCGGCGGGGGCGTTCAGCCCGGTGCCGATCGCGGTGGCGCCGAGGTTGATCTCGTGGATGAGAAGGTCAGCCTCGGCCAGCCGCTGCCGGTCCTCGCCGATGGTCACGGCGTAGGTGCCGAATTCCTGGCCCAGGGTCATGGGCACGGCGTCCTGGAGCTGGGTGCGGCCCATTTTCACCACGGTGCGGAACTCCATGGCCTTTTCCGCGAACGATTCCTCCAGCTCCGCCAGCGCGGAGAGCAGCTCACGGGCAGCGAAGATCGTGCCGAGCTTCACCGCGGTGGGGTACACATCGTTCGTGGACTGGCTGAGGTTGACGTGGTCGTTGGGGTGCAGCCGCGCGTAGTCGCCCTTGGGATGGCCAAGGATTTCCAGGGCCCGGTTGGCGATGACCTCGTTGGCGTTCATGTTCGACGACGTTCCCGCGCCGCCCTGGATCACATCGACGACGAACTGCTCGCTGAGTTCGCCGTCCATTACGTCGGCACAGGCCTGTTCGATGGCCGCGGCGCGTTCGGGGTCCAGCAGCCCAAGTTCAAGGTTGGTGCGTGCCGCGGCCATTTTCACGGCGGCGAGGCCGCGGACCAGGTGCATGTTGCTGGAGAGCGGCTGCCCGGTGATAGGGAAGTTCTCCACAGCACGGAGTGTGTGGACACCCCAGTACGCGACCGCGGGGATGTCGCGGTCGCCGAGCAGGTCGTGCTCGGAGCGGACATCGGACAGGGGTTGGGCGTCCGGCAGGGTTTGGGTTTCGGTCATGTGCAGTCCTTAAAGAACGTCGTCGGTCGGGGACAGGGAGGAAAAGTCTGCGGCCTGCAGCAGGCCCACTTGGCGGCCGCCGCCGAGGACCGCGCCGGTGGCGATGCCCCCAAGAGCGGAGGTGTCGACGTCGAGCGCTTCCAGCGCGCGGACGGTGACTGGCATCCGGGCCCGGTCACCGCCGTCGGAAATCTTGACGGCGATGGCGCGTCCGTCCGGCAGCCCCACCAGCTGGACGCCTTCGAAGCCGTCCTTCGCCAGGGCGCCGGGCAGGAGGCGCATGAGCTCCGTGACGTCGCGGCCCTCGCCCGCCACCATGTCCGGGTGGCGGCGCATGGCATGTGCGACGGCGGCTTCCGGGCTTTCGGGGGCGGACGCACCGTCGGCAAGTTCGGCCGAGGCGAGGCGGCCGAAGGCGCGGACCATGCCGGCGAGGGTGAGGGCGAACAGCGGGGTGCCGCAGCCGTCGGTGCTGATGCCGGCGGGTTCCTCACCGGTCAGGTCGGTGACAGTTTCGGCCACAAGCTTCTGCAGCGGGTGGGAGGGGCCGAGGTAGCCCTGCACGGGCCAGCCGTTGATGACGCAGGTGGCGGCCATGGCAGCATGCTTGCCGGAGCAGTTCTGGGCCAGCTGCGTGGGCCGGCCGCCGTCGCGCAGCCACTGCTCGCGCTCGCGGACGCCGTAGGGAAGGTCGGTGCTGTTTTCGAGAGCTGCGGGCGTGAGCCCGTGGAGTTCCAGGATGCGGCTGGCGCCGTCGAGGTGGCGGGCTGCGCCGGAGTGGCTGGCGGCAGTGAGGGCCAGCAGGTCGGCAGGCAGGTCAAGTCCCGCCCGGACCATGGCCACGGACTGCAGGGGCTTGAGCGAGGACCGGGGGTAGAAGGCGGCCTCGGGTTCGCCCGCGGAGAGCAGGGTGCGGCCGTCGGCGGCGGTGGCGATCAGGGAGCCGTAGTGGACGCTTTCGACCAGCCCGTCGCGGGTTTGGAAGGCGAGAGGCTCATGACGCGGCAGGATCGCTGCTGGTGCGGGAGGCGCGGAAAGGGAGTGGCTTGCCGGCATGGCGGGGGAAGGCATGGTGTCCTCTGCTGTGGGTGTTGATGTGTTGATGTGTTGAGTCGGGTGTGGCTGGTGCCGGGGAAGGCTGGGGCCGTTACTGGCCGGGGTTTTATTGATTAAGGATGGAGTCGAGCGCCGCACCGACGGCGCGCAGGTGCTCAGCCATGGCGGCGCTGGCGTCTGCAGCGGACCCGGCTTCGATGGCGTCCAGGATGACGTGGTGCTCGACGTCGGAGGCGTGCTGGCGGTCGGCCACCATGTTGAGGGTTTCGGACTGGTGGGCGAGGGCGTCCCGGATATCAGCCACCACGCTTTCGAACACCTTGTTGCCACTGGCGCGGGCGATGGCTGCATGGAAGCTGGAATCGAGGGCCACCCAGGCTTCTGGATCGGTCTCCGCAGCCATGGACGCCATCATGCCGCGGAGGATTTCCAGGTCCTCGGTGGTGCGGCGCTCGGCGGCGAGGCCGGCGGCGGGGACTTCGATGTGTGGCCGGGCCTCCGTGAGGTCCCGTGCCGAGAACTGGCCCAGGACGAGGTCGTTGGCCACGTGGTCGGCGACGACGAACGTGCCGCGGCCGGTCTTGGTGACGGTCAGGCCGAGGGCAGTGCAGGAACGCAGGGCCTCGCGGATCACCGAGCGGCTGACGCCGTACTGCGAGGCCAAAGATGCTTCGGAACTGAGCTTGGCGCCGACGGCCAGCGCGCCGCTCCGGATGTCGCTGCGGATGGCGTTGAAGACAGCTTCGGCTGCGCTGAGGCGCGCCAACGGAAAGGTGGGCGCTCCGCTTTGTGGTCCGGCTGTCCGGCTGTCTGACAGGTTCACGGTTAAGAATATGGCACGGGTCACAGGCGGGTGTCAACCGGGTCCTTGAAGGGGGCCGGACATGAAAGTCGGGGTGCCCGGAGAGGGTGCGGTACCTGATCGGGACGATCGTTCCGATCCGGTCGTTGTGCCCCCGCGGCGGTCAGGCGTAGCGTAGGAGCAACCTACAAACCGGCACGATCGTTCCTAACCAAAAAGGAGGCGCGGTGGCTCACCGCTTTACCACGCAGCTCGCCGCGGCCGTCCGCGCCCGGCGCGCTGACCTCCGCCTGAGCCAGCAGGACCTCGCCGATATGGCAGGAGTCTCCGAACGCTTCGTCCGCTTCGTCGAGCAGGGCAAGCCGAGCCTCCGGCTGGACACCCTGCTGGCCTTGCTGGAAACGCTCGGGCTTGAGCTGGAGCTCGGCACCCGGACCAGCGCCGCCGCCCACGCGCTGGTGACCCAGCCGTCGGAGCTGCCGGTGACACAACCGCCCCCGCACGGACCGCCGTCGGCGGCCCCGCTGGAAGGCAGCGAGCCCAGCGCACGGGAGGACCGGCCGTGAGGCACCGCATCGCTGACATCTACAAGCAGGGCGTTCTGGCCGCCCGGCTGGAACGGCACGACGGCGGAACCAGGTTCAGCTATCTGCCCGCATACCTGCAAAGCGGCCGCCCCGCCGTCGCCAGTTCCCTTCCGCTGTCACCGGCACCTGTGCTCTCCGGAGCCGGGGCCGCGCCGCCGTACTTCACCGGGCTGCTCCCGGAGGGCCGGCGGCTGAACGCTCTGCGCCGATCCATCAAGACCAGCGCGGACGATGACCTCTCGCTGCTCATCGCCGCCGGCGGCAACCCGGTGGGTGACGTGCAGATCGTGGGCCACGGCGAGCCGCTGGACCCGGAGGAGCACGCCGTCGAGGTGGACCCGCGCAGGCCCGTAGACTTCGACGAACTGTTGGGCGACTCAGGACTGATCGACCCCGTGGCGCTCGCCGGTGTGCAGGACAAGCTCTCCGCCGGAATGATCTCTACGCCTGTGGCCAGCGCGGGACGCCGGTTTATCCTCAAGCTCAACGCCCCGGAATTCCCGCACGTGGTGCAGAACGAGTTCATCATGTTCCGTTACGCGGCGAAGCTGCGGATTCCGCTGAGCCGGGTGCAGCTCATGCGTGACGTCGCCGGCAGGCCGGGGCTGCTGGTGGAGCGGTTCGACCGGGTGCCCCTGGAAGCCGGTACGGCGGCGGGCGCGCCCGGCGGCCCGGACCCGGTGCAGCGACTCGCCGTCGAGGACGGCGCGCAGGTACTGAAGCTGTACCCGGCGGACAAGTACAACGTGGGGTTCGGAACGGTGTGCCATGCACTCGCCGATTACTGCTCGGCACCGCTGCCGGCGCTCCGGAACCTCGCCATCCAGGCCGCCTTCGCCCTGCTCAGCGGCAACGGCGACCTGCATGCGAAGAACGTGTCCATGGTTCAGCAGCCGCACGGGGAATGGTCCATTGCGCCCGTCTACGACATCCCCTCCACAGTGGTCTACGGCGACAAGACGCTCGCCCTGACGCTCGGCGGCAAGCGCAGCGGCATCTCGCGGAAGCACTTCCTCGCCTGGGCCACGGGACTGGGCCTGCCCGAGCGCACGGCGGTGCAGGCGGTGGATCTGGCGCTGAAGGCGGCCGGCCCGCTGCTGGCTGATCTGGAGGCCGGGACGGCCTTCGCTTCAACGGCGGTCACAGCAACGGCCACCGCAGCAACGGCCGCCGCTCGAACGGACGACGGCGGCGTCTCGCCTTTTCCGGACATGGTCACCAGGGCGTGGGTCAAGGAGCTCAAGCACCGGCGGAGGCTGCTGGAGGGGTAAAGCCGTCGTACCAGCTCAGCACGCGCAGGGCCCGAAGCGTGTTCCAGCGGCTGGGCCGCCCGTCGCCGTCCTCCATGGCGAAGTGGATGCGGCCGGGGTGCGTGTTCTCTAGCAGCCAGGTCCCGTCGGGCTGCCGTTTTGAGCGGAGCAGGCCGGCGGCCTCGGCAAGGCGGCTGTCCGGCGCTTCGCCCGTGCCCCGGGAGTACGAGTCCCGGAAATAGTCAAGGCCGCGGAGCGCGTCGTAGAACCAGCGGGTCGGGTAGGAAAACTGCAGCCAGTGCGGGTCCACCAGCTCCCCGGTGCTCTTGCGCCGGAGCAGCGCGCGTTCCAGCAGGTACTCCTCGCCCCGCTTCCGCGCAGCAACCGATTCCGCGGTTCCGCCGGTGGCCCGCTCGTGTTCCAGCAGCCCCTCCAGCACGTTGATGGTGGTGGCGAAAGACGAGCGCACCGACCCCCGCTCCGCCTCGCAGTTCCAGCCGCCGTCGTCGAGCTGTTCGCCGAGGAGCCGCCGGACGATCCCGTCGACGTTCTCACCGAAGTAGGCTCCGAGCGCCACGGCCTTGCCGTTGATGCAGGGCTCCACCTCGCCGTCGAAGAACGGCTGGCCGCCTTCCTCCCAGCGGCTGTTCTCCCGGACTTTCCGCACCGCCGCGCGGGCCTCTTCGCTGCCCGGATCGAGGCCGAGGTCGCGCAGGAGCAGCAGGCTGTAGGTGGTGGCGGTCCACGGCTGGCCAGCCTCGGAGCCGTCATACGGCACCGGGAAAAAGGTGCCGCCGTCCCACTGGCCGTCGTCGCCCTGCAGGGCGAGCAGGCGCGCGCCCCAGCCCTCCACGGCCACCCGGACACGTTCGGCGCGGACCTCGTCGGCAGGCGCCTCCGTCAGGTCGCGCAGGACCTGCCAGCGGATCGAGGGGTCGGAATCGAGCAGCCAGTCGAGCACGTGTCTGACCGAGCCGGACACCGGGAGCTAAAGGTGCTGGATGCCCGCGCGCTGCATGGCGTCCTTGTAGACGTCCACGCTCTTGGTCAGGAGTTCTTCCTGCTTGGCCTCGGAAACAGCAAAGGCCCGCCCGCCGAGCGCGCTGGCCTTGTAGATTTTGATGCCGTTGTTCTTAAGTGAGGAATGGTAGGTCTTCTCGAAGAGCGTCAGGAAGGTGGCGGCGTCGGTCCCGTGGGCAATGATGGCCGAGACGCGCCTGTTGATCTTCATGAACTGCCGGAAGGGGCGCAGGCCGTCGGTCTTCTCCTGGATGCTGAGGGCCGAGGGCATGTCCGGGTCGCGCACCCAGGGGTAGGCGTTCCACGGCATGACGTAGCGCGGATCCAGTTCGGCGAGCTCGTAGATCTGGGTGGCCCGCCGGGCGGCCTCGTCGTCGTTGAAATGGGACACGAAACCGGATTCGGTTCCCTTGCCCGGGCTGACCTGGAGGCTGACAATCCGGCATTCGTCCTCGTCATGGACGGGGTCGATATAAGGAACGGTCGATCCCGGCTTCTTCTCCATAAGTTCATCGCACAGTTGCGTCACTGCTGCGATGTTCGGTTCCTGTAGCAGGGCTTTCTTTTCGTCCCAGTCAATCGTCACGATTTCTCCCTTAGCTGCATGGCGTCCAAGAATCAGGCGTCTTAGGCCACTCTACGCTTTTGACGGTAAGGGTGGGTGGGGGAGTTTCCGCCGGCCCGGCAGGACTCCTAAACCCCTGGGCCCCGGAACGTGAACCGGCCGGCCACGAGCGTTGCGGCGACGGGCATTGCGGCGAACAAGGCATCGGATACGGCAAGGGGATCAGCCTCCAGCACGGCAACATCTGCCATATCCCCGGCCCGGATCCGGCCGCGCCCACGCGTTGAGGCGAGCAGCGCTTCCTCGCGGGTCAGGGCCTGCTCCGGGTGCCATGGGCCGCGTCCGTCTGCACGTGCGCGCACGGTCGCGGCGGACATCGCCAGCCACGGGTCCAGGGCC
Organism: Arthrobacter sp. FW305-BF8; assembly: GCF_021789315.1. Classification (NCBI taxonomy): domain Bacteria; kingdom Bacillati; phylum Actinomycetota; class Actinomycetes; order Micrococcales; family Micrococcaceae; genus Arthrobacter; species Arthrobacter sp. FW305-BF8. Next base: position 4,733,446 of record NZ_CP084561.1, on the reverse strand, counting down.
GCCACCGGTGCATCGGAACCGAGTGCCAGCCGCGCCCCGCCGTCCAGCAGCGAGCGCAGCGGGAAGGCCCGGTCCGTGCGGCCGGCCCAGTTGGTGTCAGCGGCGTCGCGGTCATCGAGCGCGTGGGCGGGCTGGACGCTGGCCGTCAAGCCAAGCTCGCCGAACCGGGCGAAGTCCTCCTGCCGTACAAACTGGGCGTGCTCGATCCGGCCGCCGATCCCAACTTCGGCGAAAGCATCCAGCGCAACCTTGTTGGCGCCGTCACCAATGGCATGGACTGCCGGAACGAAGCCCGTCTCCCGGGCCCTGGCGAGCAGGGTAACCAGTTCGGGTTCGCTCACCGTCAGGATCCCGTGCCCGCCGTGCGGGTACGGGGCAACACAAAAGGCGGTACGCGTGTTAAGGGAGCCGTCGATGAGCACCTTCAGCGGACCTACCCGCAGAAGGCCAGCACCGCCGTCGGCCATTTGTCCCGTCCGCATCCCGGCAGCAGCGGCCCGCTCCAGATCCTCCGGGTACACCCCCGCGTCAATGCGCAACGAGTGGAATCCGCCGCCGATCCGGCGCAGCCAGACGTCGCGGTTCCACGTCATCTCCAGGTCCACCACGCCCACAACACCGCGGCCGGCGGCTTCCCGGCCTGCCGTGCCGACCCAGCCGTCCACAACGTCGTCGGGCAGCCTTCCGAGTTCGCGCGTGAGGGCGAACGCCGGTTCCTCACGGAGCAGGCCGTCTGGCGGGAGCTGAACTCCGAACCGCCGCGCGGCCACCGAATTCAGCCAGACACAGTGCAGGTCATGGCTGACCAGGGCGGTGGGCACTCCCCGGGTGGCGTCGTCGAGCATTTGGGCGCTCGGGGCGTCATCCCAAATGGCGTCGCGGAAGCCGGCGCCCACCAGAGTACTGGCCGGTTCGGCTCCGGGGTCCGCCGCGGTAATCTGCTTCCGGACAAGCTCGACGGCGGCGCTCGCCGAAGCGGCACCGGACAGGTCGACCCGGTTGGCGGCCAGGGCCCACTGCGTCATGTGGATGTGCTCGTCCCACAGTCCGGGGATGACGAAGCGTCCCTCGAGATCCAGCACCTGGGCATCCGCTCCGCTGAAACCTCCGGGGCGTACCCCCGCTGCGGTGATTGCGGACACCCGGCCGTTGCGGATATGGAGGTCGGAGCACTCCTTGTCACCGGGCAGCCTCACGGACGCGAGCAGCAGGTCCTGTGACGTGGTGCCTTGGGCCGCTGGGTCGTATCCTGCTGGGCGGTCCTGGCTGGAAGGCATAGGAACAGGCTAGGCGGGTAGCGCGTCAGCACCAATCTGCGCCGCACCGCTGTTTCGGTGACCTGCACAGGCAGGGCTCCAGTGAACGCCTCTTCCCTGTGCTGGCAACAGGGTGCATTCTGGACGTTACACAGTTCCGACAACGAAGTCGGGGAGGCGTAGGCCACATGAACTTTAATATCCGGTCCCTTGATGCGTTCCGGCCGGGCCAACTTGGGCAGCGACTGCCGGCCAAAGGGACGTGAGCGGCGTGGACATCGCTGCAAGTCATCACCGCCTCAAGGTCATGGTCCGCATCGATGCGAACATGGAGCGCGCCTGCATCGAGGTCCGCGGAACCCTGACGCCAGCCAACATACGGGCGCTTTATGTTGTTGCGCGGCGTGCCAGGACCCTGATGCCGGGCAAGGAAATCGTATTGGACCTGTCGATGGCACGTGCCGCCCTGGACACCATCACCGCGCTTCATGATCCAGCGCATCTCACCCAACTCAGCGGCGAAGGCACCTCCGAGAAACCGTGCCGGCTCAGCATTCTGGACCCCCGGCCGGGCATCCACGCGCACCCTTCGTTCACTCACGGGCGCGGCGACCACAAGCACCCTGACGGCAAGCACCCTGACGGCAAGCACCCCGACCATCAACACGGTGACCACAAGCACCCGGACGGTAAGCACAAAGACAAGGCGGGCAGAACCCAGGAACGCAAAGTCGAACCATCCACCGCCCGATCACGCACCGCCCGGGCAAACGAGGTCCAAGCAACTGCCGTGGAAGCGGGTACTGTCCAACCCAGCCCTGACCAACCACGGGTGGCACTTCGCCGCCGGGCGCGAGATAAGGAACCGGCGTGAAACCTGGCCGCATGGTGATGCTCGTCCTCGGTACACTCGCCGCGCTCCTCGGACTGGGGCTGCTGGCAGGCGCAGCCGGGGTGGGCTGGCTCAACTTCCAGCAGCGCGACGAAGGATACTTCACCACTCAATCGCACCGGTTCGACGCCGCGTCCTCCGCCATCACCACGGCGGGGCTGGACGTCATGGTCAGGGGCAGGCTCCCGGACGTCATTCCGTCTCAAACGGCCGGCAGCGTCCTGCTCCGCGGATCGGCGGCCAGCCCGGGCCAGGGGATCTTCATTGGCATCGCACCGCAGCAGGACGCGGCGCGTTATCTCGAGGGAGTCAAGCGTTCCGAGATCCGCGAGCTGAATCTACGGCCCTTTAGGGTCGATTACACCGAAGTGCCGGGAACGCGGACCCCTGCCCGCCCCGGTGCCCAAAATTTCTGGGTCACATCCGCCGAGGGCACCGGCACGCAGGAACTCAAGTGGAACATCCTTCCCGGCAGCTGGACCGTGGTGGTCATGAACGCCGACGCCACCGCCCCGGTTTCCGTGGATCTGCAGGCCGGCGTCCGCTCCGACCTGCTGTGGCCTCTGTTCCTGTGGCTGCTCATTGCCGGGATCGTGCTGCTGGCCATCGGAGTGCCGCTGATCGTTGCAGGGGCGATGGGACTCGGACGGCACGGGCCGCCACCGCATCTTCCCCCCGGCCAGTATCCGCCCGGCCAGTATCCCGCCGGCCATCCCCTGGCGGGGCATACTCCACCGGTGGAAAACCCGACGGCGGGGCCTCCCGCCGCTGCCGGTGCCACCGGGCCGCTCGCCAGTTCTGCCGTGCCGGACGGAAGTGCAGGTGGCAGCGCTGGTCCTCCCGGCATGCAGCCGGGACCGTACCCGGCAGCTGCTTACCCGGCCGCCGGCTACCCGGCACCCGGTTATCCCGCCCCAGCTGGCGGGGCGGGCGCACCGCCGCCGCCCGCCGTCGTCGACCAGTTTGAGAACCCGAGGTACCCGGCCCGCCTGACCGGACACATCGACCCGGCCCTGTCCCGGTGGATGTGGCTGGTCAAATGGTTCCTGGCCATCCCGCACCTGATCGTCCTGTTCTTCCTCTGGTTCGCACTGATCATCACCAGCATCGTGGCGTGGTTCGCGATCCTGTTTACCGCCCGCTACCCGCATTCGCTGTTCAATTTCAACGTGGGCGTGCTGCGCTGGAGCTGGCGGGTGTCCTTCTACGCCTTCACGGCGATCGGAACGGACCGCTACCCGCCCTTCACCCTAGCCCGCACCGACTACCCGGCCGACTTTGACGTCGACTATCCGGACCACCTCTCGCGCGGCCTGGTGCTGGTGAAGTCCTGGCTGCTCGCCATTCCGCACCTCCTGATTGTGGGTGTGCTGGCGGGATCCACGCGTACCTGGGTGGCGTCGTCGGATGACGACTTTGCCGGCGGCGCCGGCCGCTACACGGCAGGCAGCGCGGTCTCCCTGCTCACGCTCCTGGCCTTCATCGCCGGCGTCATTCTGCTGTTCACCGGCAGGTACCTCCGGACCCTGTTCGACCTGCTGATCGGCCTCAACCGCTGGGTTTACCGCGTTGCGGCTTACGTGGCCCTGATGCGGGACGAGTATCCTCCGTTCCGGCTCGACATGGGCCCTGCCGATCCCGGGGAACGCCCGGTGGCGAGTCCGCAAACCACTCCGCCAAGAGGGCCGTCATGAAACTCACCGTTCACACCTTCGTGAGCCTCGACGGCGTCATGCAGGGCCCGGGCGGCCGGGACGAGGACACCAGCGGCGGCTTCGAATTCGGCGGCTGGCTGGTGCCGCTGTTCGACGAGGACATGGGCAGGATCGTGAACGGGTGGTTCGCCGAAGCGGATGCGATTCTGCTCGGCCGCACCACCTACCAGATGTTCCAGCCCTACTGGGAGCAGGTCACGGACCCGGGCGACGCCGTAGCCACGGCGCTCAACAGCCTCCCCAAGTACGTGGTGTCCTCAACGCTGACCGAAGCGACCTGGAACAACACCTCCATCCTTCCCGCGAACTTCCTCGAAGCCGTGGATGACCTCAAAGCGGGCCCGGGCCGGGAGCTCCAGGTTCACGGCAGCTACCGGCTGGTCCGGGCCCTGCACGACGCCGGCCTGGTGGACGAGTACCGGCTGATCATCTTCCCTGTGGTCTTGGGCCAGGGCAAGCGGCTTTTCGAACCCGGCGTCACGCCGTCGGCCTTCACCCTGGCCGGGAGTAAAGCGACGTCGTCAGGTGCCGTCCACCTGACCCTCCTGCCCGCCGCCTTTGGCGCCGCCGACCTGGAGGTAGGGGAGTTCGAGGTGCGGGAAGGCCGGGAGCAGGTTAAGGACTGAGGCGCTGTCAGCCGAGTCCGCTGGCAGCCCAAGCCGCTGTCAGCCCAAGCCGCTGTCAGCCCGGTCCGCGCAGGCGTTCCATTTCGCGGCGGTCCTTCTTGGTGGGCCGGCCGGTCCCGCGGTCCCGCTGCGGCAGCCCGAGCGCCGGCGCCACGGGCCGGGGTGGCGTGTGGTCCGTGAAACAGTGCGACGCTGCCTCTGCACCCACCCGCTTGGCGATAAGCTGGCGCACCTCGAGGATGCGCTCATAACCGGGTTGCCGGACGCGCACGGTATCGCCGGGGACGAGCGACTGCGAGGCCTTGGCCGGGTTGCCGTTGATGCGCACATGCCCGGCACGGCACGCGGCGGTGGCGGCGGACCTGGTCTTGTAGGCGCGGATCGCCCATAGCCAGGCGTCGACGCGGACAGTGGCGGGGGACGAGGAAAGGCTGCTCATAATTGCAGCCGAGTATAGCCGGGACGGAACTGACCTAGACGTCCGAGACGGCGGAACTCACCGCCGTCGGGCTGCCATATTCCCTGTCCGGAATACTCTGCAGCGCGTCCAGGACGTTGCTGTCTGCGCCGGACTCCTTGGCCCGGGAGATGAGGGTTTGGCGGCTCGCGGGGTAGTCGATCCCGCTCAGGAACTTCTGGATCTGGATGGGGTTCGGTGTCTCGGCCATGTCAGTACCTTTCGGCTAGTTGGTGGGTTGCATCCTCCGGGCTGTCCGCCAGCACGATGTCAAAGGCTTCCACCCGGCGGTCCGTGACCGTGGTGGGGGATTCCAGGTGGACGGCGCCCGTGGGAAGGATTCCCGCGCCGCCGAACCTTTCCATCACCCGCCACTGGGCCACGACGTCCTCACCGCAGTGCTCGGGCGGCAACTGAGTCCAGAACCGGAACCCGCCAGTCTCCTCCAGGGCCTCGCGGCGGAACATGGTGCACCCGCCCAGCCAAGCCACCTTGTACGGCACCCATTGCCCGGATTCCAGTCCCAGTTCGGCGCTCAGATGGCTCAGGTTCGCCGCATTGTGCAGCGGCCAGCGCTGGAAGGCCTCGTCGCCGGGGCGGATCCGCTCGGGTGTCACCCTTCCCTGCCATGGTTCAAACGTGCGGGTCTGTTCCGGGCGGCGGTCGTTCAGGAAGGAGAGCCCCTGCGGTGCCATTCCCACAAAGCCGCAGCCCAGGGTATCGAGGGCTTCACTCATCCTGTTCAGCGCACCCGGTTCGAGCCAGACATCGTCATCGAGGAAGAGCACTTTGTCCGTCCGGGCCTGCTCGAGTGCGAACTGGCGGTGTTCGGCGAGGCCGCGGCGCGGCAGGTGGCGGTGCAGATCGACCTGGGTGCCCTGCGCACGGAGCACGCGGAGCAGGGCGGCCGCCGGAGGATGCTCCCAGGCCGGCAGCCCGTCCGACTGGTCGCTGACCACCAGCCGAAAGGCCGGACCCTGCTGTGCTGCAAGCCCGGCGAGGGTGACGGCCAGCTCGGCGGGCCGGTTGCAGGTGGGAATGAGGACGTCCACGACGGCGTCCTCGGAAATCTGGCCGGAGGCCCAGTTGGCGGATGTGTGGCGATCCATGATCACCGCCTTTCAGAGACCAGTGGTCGGTCGGGACCGACGAGGTGTACGGTGCACTGGTTCAGGTACCCAGGGCTTTTGCCGCCTAAACGCCGCACGGGCGTGTCGGGCCGGACTCGCCGACAGCCGATTTCAGGACCACACGTCAGGGGGCGGCGGGGCAGAGAGGCTACGCGACCAGGACGGCCGCAGCGGAGTCCATGTGCTCGCGGATGGTGTCGCGGGCCAAGGTGGCGTCGCCGGTTTCGATGGCTGCGACGATGTCGTTGTGCCGGTCCACGCTCATGTTCCGCACGCCCTTTTCGAGCCCGGCGAACATGATGGACATCCGGATGGACCCTTCCAGGGATTCCCACGAGTGGAGCAGGGTCTCGTTGCCGGTGAGGCGGCACATGGTGCGGTGGAAGTCGAGATCGGATTCCACCCGCTCCTCCAGTGTGCCGTGGGTGGACGCTTCCATGGCCTGGATCGCTGCGCGGAGCGACCCGATGACGTGCTGGCGGTCCGGCAGTTCGCACAGTGTGCGGGCAGCCAGGGATTCCAGGGCCGCCCGGACGGAGTAGATGTCGCGGATTTCCTTGGCATCCAGGTGCCGGACAGAGAGCCTGCCGCGGGTGCCCGCGGACACCAGGCCTTCCTGCTGGAGCTGCCGCAGGGCCTCCCGGAGCGTTCCGCGGCTGATCTGCAGCATCTCGGACAGCTCGGTTTCCACGAGGTGGCGGCCCGGCTCGAGTGCTCCGCTGGTGATGGCGGTGCGCAGCGCGGCCAGCGCCTGCTCGCGGAGGCTTTTCTTTTCCAGTCCCAGCAGGGTTGCTGTCGCGGCCATCGGATTCTCCCAAGGTCAGAGGTCGACTGTTTACAGTCGCCGTGTTAACAATGATGCCACGGCAGGAGTGCGGGGCCACGTGCTGTCCCGCCCTCCTGCCGTGGCTGCGCTCCAGACGGAGCCGAAGCCGGGACTAGCCGAGCTCGGCGAGCACCTTCGCCACGATGCGCTGGACGGTCAAGCCGTAGCGTTCGTGGAGCGTGGGCAGGGCGCCGGCGTCGAGGAATTCGTCCGGCAGTGCCACCGGCACCACCCGCTTGCCGAGGCCTGCGCTGACTACGGATGAGGCGACTGTTTCGAACAGCCCGCCCACCACGGAGTGGTTTTCCAGGGTCACGGCCAGCCGGTCGGTGTTGATTTCGGCCAGGACGGTTGCGGCGTCGAACGGTTTGATGGTGGGCGTATGGACGACGGCGACGTCCACGTTGTGTTCCGCCAGCGCCTTGGCTGCCTGCAGGGCACGCATGGTCATCAGGCCGCTGGAAACGAAGACGACGTCGTTGCCCCCGCGCAGGACCTTGGCCTTGCCGAGCTCGAACGTGTAGTCGTACTCGTCCAGGACGGTGGGCACGTTGCCGCGGAGCAGGCGCAGGTAGGTGGGTCCTTCGCTGGCGGCGAGCTGCGGGACGGCCTGTTCGATGTCGATGGAATCACAGGGGTCCACGATGGTCAGGTTGGGCATGCCGCGGAAGATCGCCATGTCCTCGGTGGCCTGGTGGCTGGGGCCGTAGCCGGTGGTGAGGCCGGGCAGGCCGCCCACGATGTTGACGTTCAGGTTCGGCTCGGCCGCGTCCAGGCAGAGGAAGTCGTAGGCGCGGCGGGCGGCGAACACGGAGTAGGTGGAGGCGAACGGCACCAGTCCGGTTTCGGCGAGGCCTGCTGCAGCGCCGAAGAGCAGCTGCTCGGCCATGCCCATCTGGAAGAACCGTTCCGGGAAAGCCTGGGCGAAGATGTGCATGTCCGTGTACTTGCCCAGGTCCGCAGTGAGGCCAACGATCCTGTCGTTTTCCTGCGCGGCCTTGACCAGTGCGTGGCCGAACGGGGCGGAAGCGGTTTTCTGTCCCGGATCGGCGAAGGACGCGATCATGGCCGAGGTTTTGAGCTTGGGGGCGGTGCTTGCCCCGGCGGTGGACTTCACTGCTGTGGTGCTCATCGGGCAGCCTTTCCTTCGTATCGTGCGGTCAACTGCTCGCGGCAGAGCTGCCATTCGTGTTCCTCGATGCGCATGAAGTGCGCCTTTTCCCGTTCCTCCAGCAGTGTCACACCACGGCCCACCTTGGTGTCGCAGAGGACCACGGAGGGACGTCCGCTGGTGGCGGCCTGCTCTGCGGCGTTGTCGAACGCGGCGAGCAACGCGGCGACGTCGTTGCCGTCCACCCGCTGGGCATACCAGCCGGCGGCTTCCCACTTTTCGGTAATGGGTTCGGTGCGGAGCACGGTATCGGTCTTGCCGTCGGCCTGCAGGGCGTTGATGTCCACCATGGCGGTGAGGTTGCCGAGCTGGTGGTGGTGGGCGCCCATGGCAGCCTCCCAGGTGGAGCCCTCGTCCAGTTCCCCGTCGGAGAGGAAGTTGTAGATCCTGGCGTCCGAGCCCTGGTAGCGCAGGCCAAGGGCCATGCCGACGGCGATGGTCAGTCCGTGGCCGAGGGAACCGCCGGAGATTTCCATGCCGGGGGTGTAGGTGGACATTCCGGACATGGGGAGCCGGGAGTCGTCCGAGCCATAGGTTTCGAGCTCCTCGACGGGGACGATGCCCGCTTCGGCCAGGGCTGCGTAGTGGCCGATGGCGTAGTGCCCGGTGGAGAGCAGGAAGCGGTCACGCTGCTCCCAGTGCGGATCATCGGCACGGAACCGGAGCTGGTCGGCGTAGACGACGGCGAGCATGTCCGCGGCTCCGAGCGCCTGGCCCACGTAGCCCTGGCCCTGGACCTCGCCCATGTTCAGGGCGTGGTGCCGGATGCGGTAGGCGGCGGCACTGACCCGTTCGAGTCGTTCTGCGGCAGTTTCCTGGGTCATTCGTTCCTTCTTGGGAGGTGTTGTGGCCTGCAGTTCCTGCAGGCTGGCTTCGTTGACGGCGGTCATCACGCGTTCACCGACTGGGGGGTGCTTTTGGTGATTTCATCAGCGAGCTGGCGCTCCTGCTTGCCCCAGGTTTCCCGGGTGGCGAAGGCTGCCCAGAGGCCGATCAGGGCGTACAGGCCGAACAGAAGGGCCGGGCCAATCCAGCCGAAACTGACGAACAGCAGGGTGGTGATGAACGGGGTGAAGCCCGAGACCATGGCGGAGATCTGGTAGGCCAGTGAGGCGCCCGAAGCGCGGGTCTTGGCCTGGAACAGCTCGGGGAACCAGGCTCCCTGGGCTCCGGCGAGGGAGTTCTGGCAGACCGCGTAGGAGATCACGATCGTGGCGATGATGAAGACGAACATGCCAGTGTTGACCAGCAGGAACATCGGGATGGCGAACAGTGCGGCAAACGCGGTGGACCAGATGTAGAGGGGGCGGCGGCCGATCCTGTCGGTCAGGCGGCCCCAGGCCATGGTGGCGATGATGCCGATGGCGGACGCGATGCAGAGGGCCACCAGGGTCTGGGTCTTGTCGGCCAGCTGTTCGGTGTGCAGGTAGGAAATCATGTAGGTGATGGACACGGCGTAGCCGGCGGTCTCGGCGATGCGGAGGCCGATGCCCTTCACGATGTTGCGCCAGTCGGTCTTGATGACCTCAACGATGGGGGACTTGACGATGTCTCCGTGGTCCTTGACCTCGTCGAAGACCGGGGACTCGGGGACCTTGGAACGGATGATCAGGCCGACCACCACCAGCACAATGCTGGCGAGGAAGGGGATGCGCCAGGCGAGCTCGCCGCCGAGGTTGACGCTGACCAGGAACACCAGGTTGGCCAGCAACAGTCCCACCGGGAAGCCGGCCTGGACGATGCCGGTGTACTTGCCCTTGGACTTCCATGGTGCGTGCTCGTAGCTCATCAGGATGGCTCCGCCCCATTCCGCACCGAAGGCCAGGCCCTGGACGATGCGGACGAAGACCAGCAGCGCCGGAGCGAGCAGGCCCACCTGGCTGTACGTGGGCAGCAGGCCGATAAAGAAGGTGGCGATGCCCATCAGGATCAGGGAGGTGACCAGGACGGGCTTGCGTCCCACCTTGTCGCCCAGGTGGCCACCGATGATGCCGCCCAGCGGCCGGGCGGCGAAGCCGACGCCGAGCGTGGCGAAGGCGGCCAGCGTTCCGGTGACCGGGTCACCGGTGGGGAAGAACGCAGTTCCGAAGTAGAGGGCGGCCGCAGTACCGAAGCCGATGAAGTCGTACGTCTCGATCACGGCGCCGACGCCCGAGCCGATGGCGACCCGACGGGCATCTTTGGTGCCGTGGACCGGCCCCCGCATGTTCAGAGCTTCGTTGCTCATGGTGGTTCCCTTTCGAAGAGCGGCTGAAGAAGCTCCAGCGCTGTCGACTGTTAACAAGATGTGTCCCAGTGTGACCGACGTCATGCCGACTGTCAACAGTCGCCGTCAGGAGTTGACTGTTAACAGTCGCCAGCGATAGTGTGGTGCCCATCACTACGGCCCGCCGGGCACGACTAGAGGATCAACAACGATGTTCCATTCCCGACTCGGGTGCTCATCCATCAGCTTCCGCCACCAGGACCTGCCGGCCGCCCTGCGAAGCATCGCCGGGCTGGGTTTCGGCGAGATCGACCTGGGCGCCCTTCCCGGCGTCTGCGATCACGTTCCTTATGAGCTCGACGCGGACGCCGTTTCAGCGGTCGCCGCTGACGTGGCCGCATCGGGACTGCGGGTACGTTCCGTCAACGGGGATATCGGGGACCTCAATGCAGTGCTCGACGCCGGCCGGCAGGCTAAGCGGGACAGGCACCTTGATGCCTTGCTCACCCTCACGGCGAAAACCGGAGCCAAGGCGCTGGTCCTGCCCTGCGGTGCGCTCAGCCACGAACCGGTGAACAGCCTCGAAGAGGACCTGGACACCGTCGCAGCGCAGCTCATCAAGGCCCAGCGTCGTGCGGCTGGATTCGGCGTCGAACTCTGGACCGAATCGCTGCACTTCCTGAGGTTCTGCTGGAACCTGGAACGCGCGGAACTGCTGGCGCAGCGGCTGGCGGGCTCCGGCGTCGGGATTGTCATGGACTTCAGCCATATCGTCGCCGCTGGCGAGGACCCGCTGGAGTACTTGGCACGCCACGAGGGCCGCATAGCCCACGTGCACCTGCGCGATGCCCTGCCCGGGAACATCAACCTCAGCATCGGCAACGGCCAGGCCGATTTCGCCGCCGGGCTGCGGGTCCTCGCCGAGCAGGGCTACACCGGGCACTTCAGCCTGGAACTCGAAACCCGGGACATCACCCACGACGAACGCCCGGCGGCTGCCGCCAAGGCAGCCAGCTTCATCACAGACCTGATCTGATCGACCAACCCCACAAAAACCAAGGAGCATCATGACCGCCATTCAGCGCACCGCCGTCCTCACCGGAGCCACCTCGGAACGGGGCATCGGCATGACCACCGCCCGCCGCTACGCCAGCCAGGGCTGGGCCGTGGTGATCCTGGACCTCGACGGCGAGAAGTCCGCGAAGGTCGCCACCGAAATCGGCAACGAATTCAACGTCCCGGCGTTCGGCTACGAAATCGACGTCGCCAACGAGGACTCCGTCAACGCCGCGTACAAGGCAGTTTCGGCCGAGGTCAAGAGCGGCGCCCTTCCGGCCGTCGGCGCCCTGGCCAACATCGCCGGCATCACCTCACCGGTGCCCTTCCTGGAAACCACGCTTGACCTCTGGAACAAGGTCATGGCCGTGAACTCCACCGGCACCTACCTCGTCACGAAGGCCTTCCTGCCGGACATGATCGACAACGGCTGGGGCCGTATCGTCAACATGTCCTCCGTTTCCGCCCAGCGCGGCGGCGGCGTCTTCGGCAAGGTCCCCTACTCCGCTGCCAAGGCCGCCATCCTCGGCTTCACCAAGGCCCTCGCCCGTGAGCTCGGTGACTCCGGCGTGACCGTCAACGCCATTACCCCGGGCGCCGTGGACACCAACATCCGCGTCGGCAGCACCGATGAGCAGGAAGCTGCCATCAACGCCGGCATCCCCTTGGGCCGCAACGCCACCACCGAGGAAGTCGCCGCCGTCATCACCTTCCTGTCCTCCGACGATTCCGCCTACCTGACCGGCACCACCATCGACATCAACGGCGGAAGCCACATGCACTAAGAGGACGCCGGCCAAGGCAAGCTCAGCGGGCTACTCGACGATGACCCGCACCCGTTGCACCGTGTTGTTTCCCATGCCCTGGTAATTCCAGTGCTGCTCCAAGGGCTGGGTAGACCCGGTCGCGTCGGTGGCCCGGCACGCCAGTTCGTGGTGGCCGGGATCGGCCACCCATGGCAGGTTCCAGCCGCGCCAGGCAAAGGCACCGGCAGGCTTGTCCAGCTGCGCCGGAACCCACTTGCCGTCGATCCCGACCTCCACTTTCGTTATGGCGCCCTCACCGGACCACGCCCGGCCGTGGAGCATGACGGGCCCGCGGGGCAGGTACCTGCGGCGGGTGTAGAAGTCAGGAATGCCCGGCGGAACCATCAGGGACCGCACCCTGATCCGCGAAACCGGTGTGCCGGCGTCGTCCGCGTTGTGCTGGTAACGGTAGGCGACCGACTGCTGGAAGCCGGTAAACGGCGTCGTGACCACCTGGATCGACTGCAGCCACTTGACGCTGGCCATGCCATACCAGCCCGGGACGACGAGCCGCAGCGGATAGCCGTGCTGGGGCGGCAGTTCGCTGCCGTTCATCTTGTAGGCAAGGACGACGTCGGCCCGCGAGGCTTCCGCAATCGGCAGGCTCCGGGCGTATTGCTGCCGGACGCCGCCCTGGATTCCGGCATCCAGACCGGTGAAAACCACCTCGACGGCTTCGGGCTCGACGCCGGCCTGGGCCAGCAGGTATGCGAGCGGAACGCCGGTCCACACGGCCGTTCCCACGCCTTCCAGCGTCCAAGGTTGGCTGAGCGGCCGCGGCCTCAGCAGCGAACGCCCGTTGCCGGCGCATTCCAGGGTCACCTGGACGCTGATAGCCGGATCCCGCTTCAGCGCCGCAAGGCTCAATTCCATTGCCCGCTCCACGGCGCCGCCGATCCGCAGGTGCCACGCGCCGCTGACCTGCGGAATGTCGAAGTGGGTCAGCACGTAATGCAGCCCGGGAGGAGTCACGTCCTCGCGCAGGGCCTCAAGCGGCATGGAGTGGTTCCGCACGGCGAGCTGCAGCTCTTCGCTGGTGAGCGGGCCATGCGTCGGTTCACCGGAGTGTGCTGTTACACCGGAATGTGCTGCGGGGCGGGCGGACGGTCGGCGTCGGTAGATCAGCTTGGACATGGCCTTGCGATTCTGCTGGGTGCTGCGGTTCCTCGGGGCTGCGGGGTGCAGCCGCGAATAGGCGTACTCCTCCTCACAGGTTTACGCCGCGCGCAAATGACCGTCAACAGCCCGGCCGCGTCGCCCCTAGAGCTGCGGCAGCTTCACCAGTTCCTCGAGTGCCATCGGGTCCTGGCCGGTGAGGCCGTGCACGTCCGTCGTCGCCCCTGCCAGCTCCCCGGCGGCGATCGCCGTGTACGTGCTGACCCAGGCCTCGACCTGCCACGCCGGGGCGCCGTAGGAGGCGCGGGAGGCGAATGCCTCCTCCACAGTTTCGTGGTCGTACGTGACGGTCCTGCCCGTGGAACGCGAAAGCACCTCGGCGGCGCGCGCCAGCGAGATGTCCTCCGGGCCGGTCAGGTCGTAGGTTGCCCCGGCGTGAACGGCCGGGTCACGGAGCACGGCCACCGCGGACCGGGCAATGTCCTCCCGGGCGACGGCGGCCATCACGCCGTCGCCCGCCGGACCCCGGATGACGCCGTCCTCCCCGGCCAGCATGGGCAGGAAATCCAGGTAGAAGTTGTCCCGCAGGAAAGTGAACCCCATGCCTGAGGTCCTGATCCGCTCCTCAGTGGCGTAGTGGTCGCGGCCCAGCGTGAAGGTGCAGTCCGGCGCGGCCCCGAAGAAGGACGTGTACACAATGTGCTGCACGCCGGCCTCCGCGGCGGCATCCACGAACGCGTAATGCTGCTGCAACCGGTCCTCGGCCTCCGCCGCCGACACCATGAACAGGACCTTGACCCCTTCCAGGGCCGGCCGCGACAGTACTGGGTCACCGTAACTGACCGCTACCGCCGGGGCGTCCTCCAAGTCGGGCGCCCGCCGGGGGTCGCGCACCAGCAGGCGCTGGGAAAACCCGGCGTCGGACAGCTGCCGGGCCACCATGCCGCCCAGGACCCCCGTGGCGCCGGTGACGGCAAGGTCTGGAAGGTCAGTCATTTGGACTCCTAGGCCTCGCGGGTTGCAGGGGACTTTGTTTTGGCCGGGTCCCGCTCAGCGAGGGAGCCGACGGCGGCGTCGATCTTCTTCAGGACGTCCGGTTCAAGGCGCACTCCGGCAGCCGCGGCGCTGTCGGCGACCTGTTCGGGCCGGGATGCGCCGATGATGGCCGAGGCCACGTTCGGGTTCTGCAGCACCCAGGCCACCGCCAGCTGGGGCATGGTCAGCCCGGTTTCCTCGGCGATGGGCCGCAACTCCTGCACCGCGGCCAGGACGTCATCCCGCATCCAGCGCTCGATCATCTTGGCACCGCCCTTGTCGTCGGTGGCGCGGCTGCCCTCCGGCAGCGGCTGGCCTGGCAGGTACTTGCCGCTCAACACGCCCTGCGCCATGGGCGACCAGACGATCTGGGAGACGCCCAGCTCCTCCGACGCCGGAACCACTTCCTCCTCGATGACCCGCCACAGCATGGAGTACTGCGGCTGGTTGGAAATCAGCTGGAAGCCCAGCTCCTTGGCCAGGGCGTGGCCGTTGCGAAGCTGCTCAGCGGTCCACTCGCTGACTCCGATGTACAGGGCCTTTCCTTGCCGGACGATGTCCGCGAACGCCTGCATCGTCTCCTCGAGCGGCGTTTCAAAGTCGTAGCGGTGCGCCTGGTACAGGTCCACATAGTCCGTCTGCAGCCTGCTAAGGGACCCGTCGATGGATTCCATGATGTGCTTGCGGGACAGGCCGACGTCGTTCTTTCCCTTGGGCCCGGTGGGGCCGAACACCTTCGTGAAGATCTCTATGGACTGCCGGCGTTCACCCTTGAGCGCTTCGCCCAGAACGGTTTCCGCGGCGGTGTTGGCGTAGACGTCCGCGGTGTCGAAGGTGCTGATGCCGGCGTCCAGCGCCGCCCGCACGCACTGCGTGGCGACGTCGTTCTCCACCTGGGAGCCATGCGTGAGCCAGTTGCCGAACGTGATTTCCGAGATCTTGAAGCCGCTGTTTCCGAGGTATCTGAATTCCATGGGTTTCACGCTAGCGGAGATGGTTGCTCAGGGTAAGGGATGCCGGCGGCTTATCTCGCCGCCTTCTCACAGCCGGCGCTCACCGCCGAACGGAAGGCGCCAGGAGCCTGACGGCATGGAGAACCAGCGCGGTCAGGCGCGGGCGCGGGCGTCCGGGTGCTGTGCGAGGGACGTCATGGAGCCGGTGTCCAGGACAGCGGCATGTCCGGCAACCGTCGGTTTCCGCGCAGGCTGCGGCGGCTGCGCCGACAGCGCCAAGGCGGACCGGACCGTTGCCCCCTTGCTGGAGGCACCCTTGCTGGTCGCGCCCGTGCCGGTCGCGCCCGTGCCGGTCGCGCCCGTGCCGGTCGCGCCCGTGCCGGTCGCGCCCGTGCCGGTCGCGCCCGTGCCGGTTGCGCCCGTTCCGGACGGTTCGGCCGGCACGGCATCGTGGCGCAGTGCCGATTTTACGAGCGGCGCCACCTGCGTCACGCTGGCCGCAGCCACGTCGGGCGGCGGCAGGTCCCGGACGGTGACTTTTATATCCGGCGCGGCGGCGCGCGCGCGCGCCACAGCACGGGCGTCGGCGGCAGCCACGGCGTCGGCCCAGCCTTTCGAGAGCACCGGCGGTACCGGGCGGGCGGCGGTCACCAGGGGGTGGTGGACGACGGCGCTGCGGAGCGCCTCCTGGAGGCCGGCGCGGGTCCGGAGCTTGTTCCAGTCGATCGGTGCGCGGGGCTCGCGGACCGGGCGGGGGGCCTTGGGGGCCTTTTTCGCCTTGGCTTTTGCCGGCGCCGTTTCCGCCTTGGCGGGCAACGGGCGGCCGTCCGCGGTGAGCCGCACGATCTCGATGGTTTCGTTTTTGGGGAGGCGGCCGAACAGCGCCATCACGATCAGCGCGACAAGGCGTCCCAGCCCTGCAATCACCAGCGTGAGCATGACACTGATGCACAGTCCGATGAACATGAGGAAGGCAACACCCAGGGTGCCAAAAAATGTCAGGTTCAGTGCAATCGTTGTCGGATCTTCCACTTCACCCTCCTTACCCTCGGCGCCCGGCCCGTCCCCCAAGGATCGAGCCGGCGATTACGCCGGAAAACAGCCCCTAACCACCATACGGACTATTTACTGCCGACATGCCCGCATGGCAAGTAGCGGCAACTGTTGTTTCAAAGCTGTTATAGGACGCGGCCTTCCGCAGGCGCCGATAGGCTGATCCAGCAAGCGACCGCCACGTTCCCAGGGATGCCATGACCGAACCAGAACCCTTCTCCGGCAACTGCCCGTGCCTTTCGGGCGAGCAGTACACGGACTGCTGTGGCCGGTTCCACTCCGGCTCGGCAGACGCAGCCACCGCCGAGCAGCTGATGCGTTCCCGTTACTCGGCCTTCGTCCTGCACCATGCCGATTACCTCCTGAAAACATGGCACCCCAGCACCCGGCCTGCGGAGCTGGACTTCGATCCGGGCCTGGAATGGCGGCGGCTGGACATCCTGTCCGTCGAGCGGGGCGGCCCGCTCGACACCGAAGGCACCGTGGAGTTCAAGGCGCACTTCCGTCAGGACGGCGAGCGGGGCGTCCACCACGAAACCAGCCGCTTCCTCAGGGCGGACCGGCGCTGGTTCTATGTGGACGCCGTCGCGCTCTACCGGTAGCGGAACCTGCGGCCGCGCCCGGCCGCAGGTCACTTGTACTTCTGATTCAGTGTTCCTCGTAATCGGCCGTGGGAGTGAAACCGGCGCGGTCCACCTTGCGGTGGAAGTGCATGCCGGCCATGCCGCCCAGGACAGCGCCCACCAGCGCCACCAGGGCGACCACGACGGCGGCAATGATGCCGGTGGTGGTCACCTGGCCTTCGTTGACTGGAATCCGCGGGAAGCTGTTCAGCTGGGCCAGGATATTGAACTGCTCGCCCGCGATCATGCCGAGCACGGCCACCAGCACAGCCACGATCAGGGCCCAGATCCACACGGCGAACCCCTGCTTCGCGCCATTGAACCGGGCCATTCTGCCGGCGACGTAGCCACCGCTGTAGTAGGAGGCGAAGAGGATGACCAGCAGGACGATGATGCCCACGATTCCCACTGTCTGGTTTGAGGCTGCCCGGCCCACGGCGGCGTTCACGTCAGTGTTCGTGGCAAGTCCCACGGCGGTGCCTGCCGCGGCGACCAGGGCGGTCAGCAGCACGGCCATGCCCGTGGCGGCCAGCCAGCCAAAGAACGCCGAGCCAATCTTGATGCCGCCGAACGCCTCCTTCTGGCGGGCCGCGGCCATTTCCCGGGTGGCAAAGGCCGGGTCGTCGGAGCGTGCCGTGTCCGGGCGGCCGTCCTCTTCAGTGTCGGGCGTGTAGTCGCGCTCGGCGTACGGAGCGTCCGTGGTGTTGAGGGCCCGGGTGTGCGTGTCCGTCGAGGCGCCGGTGCTGGTGGCGCCCGTGCTTGTGGCACTGGAGCGGGCGGCGGAACTCCGGGTCTGGGTGGCATCGTAGACCGGAGTTGCCTCCGTGGGAGCGTCGGCGGAACTGCGCTCCGGGGTGCTGTAGCTGGCAGGGTAGGGCTCTGCCGCGCTGTGTTCAGGCCTGCTGCGTTCTGGCCTGTTGGGTTCGGACGTGCCTGATTCAGGGGAAGTGCGCCGGGGGCGCTTGTCCTCAGAGCCGATTGGGCTGCTCATCAGCGACTCGCTTTCATTGAACGGACCCGGACTCAGGGCCTAAGCCGGGCAACACAATGCCTGAGGCCAAGGCACTGGCCTCAGTTTCTAGCTAACTCCGTTCAATGGGCATTAGCAAGGATGCTTAGTATTTTGGTTTTGGCGCGTCTCCCCTTGTTAGAAGCGGTGTGGGCGGTGTGGGCGGTCAGAGCTGGTGTTCGGGTGGCCCCCGCGTCAGGCGTCCGGTGACTGCTGGTTGGTGCGGTCAGCGGTAGGCGCGGTGCAGGTTCTCCTTAGCCGACTCGCGGGCGGAGGCATCGGCGATCCACGGGCCGGTCCCTTCGGACTGGTCCAGCACGCCGGCCTCCAGCCACGTGTAGTCACCGGCGAGCACCTTGCGCGCGAGGTCGCGGTCGCCGTCGTCGGTGTTGCGCCACAGCTGGTCGAAATATTCGTCCACCCGGACGCGTGCCTGCTCGCAGAAGGCGTCGGCCAGTTCAAACGCGGTGGCGCCTCGTTCAGGTGCGGTCCGGAGCAGCATCTCGGCGCGCGAGCAGCAGGCCGCCATGGCGAACAGCTCGGCTCCAATATCGACGATCCGGCCGAGGAAGGCCTGCTTGTGTTCCAGTCTGGCCTGCCAGCGGCCCATGCCATAGAAGGTCTGCCGGGCCAGCCGCCGCGAGGACCGCTCCACGAAGCGGAGGTGCTTGGCCAGCCGCCCGAAGTCGCCGTAGGACCGCGGATCCATGCCGGCGCCGGCCACCAGTTTGGGCAGCCATTTTGCGTAGAAGCCGGAGGCTCCGACGGCGGCCCGCGCCTTGTCCGAAAGGCTCGCCTCCGCGGTGGCCAGGTCCCCGGCCGCGGCGAGGTGCGCGTCCACGGCCTCGCGGGCTATGAGCAAACGCATGATCTCGGACGAGCCCTCGAAGATGCGGTTAATCCGCAGGTCGCGCAGCTGCTGCTCGGCGGGGACGGCCCGCTCGCCGCGGGCCTCGAGTGACTCCGCCGTCTCGAAGCCGCGGCCGCCGCGGATCTGCACGAGTTCGTCCGCGATCCGGTAGCTGATCTCGGTGGACCACAGCTTGGCCAGCGCCGCCTCAATGCGGACGTCCTTCTGCCCGGCGTCGGCCATTTCCGCGGACAGCTCGAATACGGCGTCAAGGGCGAACGCCGTGGCTGCGATGAACGCGATTTTCTTGCTGACTGCCTCATGCTTGCCCACCGGGCGGCCCCACTGGGTGCGGGCATTGGACCATTCCCGCGCGATCTTGAGGCTCCAGCGGCCCGTCGCCACGCACAGCGCGGGCAGCGAGAGTCTGCCGGTGTTCAGCGTGGTGAGCGCAATTTTCAGACCCTGGCCTTCACGGCCGAGCCTGTTGGCGGCCGGCACCCGGACCTGGTGGAACCGGGTCACCCCGTTCTCGATGCCACGCAGGCCCATGAAGGTGTTCCGGTTCTCCACCGTGATCCCCGGGGAGTCCATGTCCACCACAAAGGCGGTAATGCCGCCCTTGTGGACCGCGCCGTCCGCGTCGGTATGCTGCGGCACCACTGCCATCACCACCACGAGTTCGGCGATCACCCCGTTGGTGGTCCAGAGTTTGACACCGTCCAGAACGTAAGACCCGCCGTCCGCGCTGGGGACAGCGGTGCTGCCCATCCGCGCGGGGTCGCTGCCGACGTCGGGCTCGGTCAGCAGGAATGCGGTGACGGCCCCCTCCGCGCAGCGTGGCAGGTACTCGCGTTTCTGTTCGGGGGTGCCGAATACCTTCACCGGTTCCGGTACGCCGATGGACTGGTGGGCCGAGAGCAGGGCGCCCAGGCTTGGGTGCACCGATCCCAGCAGCGCCAGCGCCCGGCCGTAGTAGACCAGGGACAGGCCAAGGCCGCCGTACTCTTGCGGTATTTTCATGCCGAACACGCCCAGCTCTGCCAGGCCGCGGAGGTACTCGTCGGGAATTTTCGCGTCGCGCTCGATGATCCGTCCGGACATGGTGCGGCAGAATTCCGTCAGCCGTGCCATGAAGGCCTCGCCGCGTTCCACGTCATCGGGCTTGGCGGCGGGCCAGGGATGGATGAGGGCCAGGTCGAAGCTGCCGAGGTACAGGCCCTTGGCGAAGCTGGGCCTGGCCCACTCGGTTTCGCGTGCTGCCTCGGCGATGGCGCGGGCATCCTCTGCGGACGCCCCCGCGCCGATCTTCTCCGGAGCAACGGGTGTTTCGGACGCGGGACTGTCCACGGGCGGGACGGCGCCAGTGCCGTCCGCAGCCGTGCTCGCGGTGGCTGTGCTGTGACCAGCCCTGCTGTCGGGGGCCTGGCGTTCAGTTGCCTGGCTGTCGGTGGCGGAGCTCACGGGGCATCTCCTCTGACCGGATGACCGGCTCAAAGCCCTGGGTCCGCCGCGGGTGGAGAACCCTTCAGCTGTCCCTCAATGCTACCCGCGGGTAGGTTCCGGTGCTAGGGGATGGCTGCCCCTGAAATTCCGCGGGAAACTCGACTCCAGAGGCGTGGTGCACCAGGCTGTCCCAGGCGTGGTTGATCCCGTGGACGGTCCTGAGCAGGGCCGCGGCAATGACCGCCCAGGCCAGCCTCCCCACGCCTACCAGGACGAGGGCGGCGAATGCCGCCACCGCCACGAAGAGGACAAGTGCCAAGGCAACCATCAGCGTTCCGATGAACACCAAGGTGCCTGTCTCCACTGCACTCAAGTCGAACTGCATGCTTCCCCCTGCGCCGTTGCTGCGGATGGATCAGACCAGTAGCTCGAGACTAGGGCCATGGGCGGAGCTTCCTCTAGCGCCTCGGCCATGCTGTGGCCGCGTTGATACGGGATCGAGACAATACTGCGCCGTAGGTCACGGAGTGATTGCGAAAACCTCATGTGTCACACCAGTAACGTTGCGTGGCGGGCACGCGGAGCCGGCTCCGGGGTGTCGGGGAACCGCGGCGCGGGCCGCCCGGGGCTCTGCGTTAACCTTGTAGTTGGCAGTTTTCGGGTTTCCGCTGCCCAGACCATCCCCCAAGCTGCCGAAGGAGAGTGTGTGCCCCGGTCCGCTACGTCCTCCGCTGACGCGATCAGCGCCAGGCTCAGGGACCTTGAGCTCCTCACCAAGGGGCCGGCATGGGCCCTCACCCGTTCCGCCCCGTGGGTGATCGCTGTCCTGCAGGCATCCTTCACCCGCACCCGGCCGCAGCTTCCGCTGGAAGAATTCCATGCCGACGTCGACTCCTTCCTTGAGCAGTTGCGCCGCCATGACCCGGGGCTGGGCGGCCATGCCAATGGGAAGTCCTTCGGCGATGAGTGGACCCGCAAGCAGTTCCTGACGCGACGGAACCAGTCGGGGCAGATCGTGTACGAGGTCACCGAGCCGGCCGCCCGCGTGCTGGCGTTCCTGGACAGCCTCTCCAGCGAAAGGTCCACGCTCAACGGGTCCCGCCTGGGCACGCTGCTGGGCGACGTTGAGAAGCTCGCCAACGAGACCAACCCGGACCAGAGCGCCCGGCTCGAAGCGCTCGAGGAGGAGATCGGGGAGCGGCAGCAGCTGATCGAGGACATCAGCTCCGGTGACTTCGACGGCCTCCTCGACGACGACCAGGCCGTCGAAGCGGCCGGCAACATCCTGGACCTCGCGGCCAGCCTGCCCGCGGACTACAAGAAGATGCGTGACCGGATCGAGGAGCTCGTGGGCGAGCTCCGCAACCAGATCATCGAGGAATCCCTGACCAAGGGCGCCACGATGGCCCAGGTACTTGAGGCGGACAAGCGGCTGCGCCAAAGCCCGGAAGGCAGGACCTTCCGTTCCTTCACGGCCTTCCTCGAGGACCCGCAGCAGCAGCTGCGCTTCCGTTCCGCGATCGGCGAAGTGCTCAGCCGGCAGTTCGCGGACGACCTGTCGCCGGAGGACCGCGAGACCCTGAAAAATTTGGTGGCTGAGCTCCGGCAGCAGCACAGCCAGATCCAGCGCATCTACGGCAAGCTCAGCGAGAGCCTGAACACCTACGTCCAGAGTGACGATTTCCGTCAGTCGGTGCGGCTCCGCAAGGTGCTGCGGGAGGCCGAACAGGCCATCCGGTCCATGCCCTACGAGCGCGAACGGCCTGGCCTGGTCCGGGGTCCGGTGCTGTTCAACGCAGGTTTCGAATCCCTCGCCATGGTCAAGCTTTTCGACCCCGATGAGTTTGCTGCCCCGCCCAGGCTCGCCGACCCCATCGCGTTCAGCGACTCGGACCGGGTCCGCTCGCCCCGGACCGCCAAGGCCAGGCCGGAGGCGATCCGCGCCGCGGCAGCCGGGGCCTCCACCCTCGCCGAGGCGTGGGAGCAGCTGGCGCCGGAGGAACAGCACATCAACTCCATCCGGGCGCTCCTCTCGCACGCACTCCACACCGGTGCCGGCTTTGACCAGCTGGCGTGGGAGGCCCTCGACTTCGAACAGATAGACGGCACCACCCGCAAGGCGTACCTGCCGGTGGTAACGCTCAAGAAGGATTAGCGATGACTGAAGAGATTACGACGGCGGACGCGGCGGCCCAGGTGGCCGAGCCCACCGAAACCCCGCTGGTTGAGCCTGTCGAAACCCCCGGGATTTCGACAAGCTCAATCAACGGCTCTGTCAGCCCCCGCGACACGTTTGTGGACGGCGCCGCACTCTTTCCGGGCGATACTGGCGTGCTTCCGATGAAGGTCCGCCAGGCTCTCGTGAAGCTGCTCAAGGGTCCGTACGTTGACGGCGGCCGGGACGAGAAACTCTGGACAACGCTGCTGGACAACCAACTGGTCCTGCGCAGCCGGCTCTCCGAGCTGTTCCTCACGCTGCAGCTGGACCACGAGAAAAAGATCGCTGTGCTGCGCCCCGTCGACCCCGAAGCGATCGGCGGCAGCGCCCGCTCGAGCATCCTGCGCCAGCAGCGGGCGCTGAGCCGGGTGGAGACTATCGTGCTGCTGCGCCTGCGGCTCCTGCTGGACCGCCACGTCACGGCGCAGACGGACCCCACCATCACGCGGGAAGAAATCGCCGAGCTCGTGGCCCACTACCAGCCGGCAGGCCAGCAGGACGCGCTGCGCGACTCCGACGTAGTGAACCGGGCCATCACCAAACTCCTGGCCCGGCAGCTCCTGCTCGCCACCGGCCTGGATGACGTCTACACCATCTCCAACGCCCTGCCACTGGCCCTCCCTTTCGACAACATAGGTGACATCCCCGCCCAGATCGAAGCCCTGATAGCCGCAACGGCAGACCCCACAGGCACCGAAGCAATGCTGGAACTCGACGCCGACCAGCCCTCAGACGATAACGACGACGCCGATACGAACGACTCTGATGCCGCCGCTCAAGGTGACCTAGGGAAAGACGGAGCAGCCTATGCCGCCCAGGGAGTGGCATCTAAGGAACCGGACGAGGGCCCCGACGCGAGCTTGCGAGTGTTGGGTAGTCCGGGGCCGCTGTCGGAGCCGGACGCTCTGCTGCGTGCAGCAGAGCCGTCCGGCGAAGGGGCGGGGGCGGCATTGCCGTCGACGTCCCCCAAGCCGGCACCTGCTGAGGAGGCAGCCAAGTGAGTATTGCGAGCATGCTTCCGCTGGGCGACGTCGTTAACCCGGGCCAGATGCGCCTCGCCCTGGTGCAGGTGGTCAACTGGGGTACGTTCCATGGCGCCCATACGATGCACGTGGACCGCAACGGCACCCTGCTCACCGGCAACTCCGGCGTGGGCAAGTCGACGCTGTTCGACGCCATGCTGCGGGTGTTCGACGCCCGGCCGCGCTCCAACGAGGCAGCAGCCCAGCGGTCGGGCGCCGTGGAGGACAAGCGGACCACGTTCACGTATATGCGCGGCAAAGTGGGGGACAAGGCCGTCGGCGAGGGCTCGGCCAGTGCGTTCCAGCGCCCCGGTGCCACCTGGTCCGCCGTCGCCCTGACGTTCGACAACGCGGCAGGCACCAAGGTGACGGTGTCGGCGCTGTTTGACCTGCCCAAGAACGGCACAGAGTCGAGCGTTGGCCGGTACTACCTGATCGACAACAGGCCGCTGGACCTCGCCGCCATCGAGGACATCGCGGAGAAGCGCTTCACCAGGGCTGCGCTGGAAAGCATCTTCCCGGACGCCCAGGTCTTTGACGTGCACAAGGCCTTCGCGGAGCGGTTCCGCCGGCTCCTGGGCATTAACTCGGACCAGGCGCTTCCGCTGCTCCGGGTCATCCAGGCCGGCAAGGGCCTGGGCGGCAGCGTGAACACGTTCTTCCGCGACCAGGTGCTGGACGCGCCGGCCACCCTGGCGGCTGCGGACGACGTCGTCGAGGAATTCAGCAACCTCATGTCCATCCGGCAGCGGCTGGAGGACGTCCGGCAGCAGCGCGACCAGCTGGCCCCCGTCCCGGGACTGAACAGGGAGTACGCGCAGTCGCTGCTGGACGCGAACAGGCTGCGTGAACTCGCAGGCGAGGAGTTCGAGTCCTACCGTCAGCAACTTGCTGTTACCGTGCACGAGAAAACGCTCGCCCGCTTCAAGGCCCTCGCCCAGGCGAAGGCCAAGGAGCTCGCAGCGGAACGCGGCGTGCGGGACGGACTCGCCAAGGAGCTCCGGCAGCTGGAGGCGGAGTACAACAACCAGGGCGGCAACGCCATCTCCTCGATCGAGCAGTCCCTGGAGAACGCCCGGGTGGGGCTGAAGCTCCGCCAGCAGATGGAGGAGGCGGCCCGGCAGGCGCTGACGGATGCCGGCCTGGATCTGGAATGGACGGCAGACGGTTGGGAGCAGGCCCACGCACAGGCGGCCACCCGCTCCGCCGAGCTGAAGGATGACTCCGCGGCCCTGCAGGAGCTCCGCTTTGAGGCTTTCGACGCCCACGCGACAAAGAAACGTGAGCTTGCCGCGGCCGAGCAGGAGCTTGTGTCGCTGAAAACGCGCAAGTCCCTGCTGCCGCCGTCGAGCATTGAAAACCGGGCCGCCATTGCCGCGGCCACGGGCATTCCCGAGGAACAGATGCCGTTCGGTGGCGAGCTGATAGACCTTGCCGAGGGCCAGGATCATTGGCGCCCCGCCGCTGAACGTGCCCTGCGGAACCTGGCCACCACGCTGCTTGTTCCCGGCGAGCACTTTGCCGCCGTCACCCGCTACCTGAACGACCACGCCGTCCGAGGCGCCCTGCGCGCGGTGGACGTGTCCAAGCCGCTCGCCGGAGCGGCGCTGGCCGTGGAGGACGTGGCCGACGGCGACCTGCTGACTAAGCTGGATATCCTCACCCCGGGGACAAAGGGCGGGTCCGCCGCACAAGCTAGTGTGTGGATCCGTGAGCGGATCGCCCTCGACTTCGCATACCCGTGCGTGGAGAACCCCGACGAACTGGCGGCCCTGGACAAGGGCCTGAGCCTCGGCGGCGTGGTCAAACGCAACCGGCACACCGTGGAGAAGGACGACCGGTTCACCAGCCGGCAGGACTACGTCCTCGGGTTCGACAATGCCTCCAAGCTGGAGCTCGTGGCCGGACAGGTGGAGGACCTGCGCCAGGAACTGGCCAAGGCGGCACAGCTGGCGCAAAGCCGCGAGGAATCGCACCAGGGCCTGTCCCGGCAGCTCGAGGCGCTGCGCAAAGTGGCCGAGGACAACCGCCCGTGGGAGCAGGTGTCGGCCGCAGTGGCGGCAGACGAGCTTGCCAGGATCGAGCAGCGGCTCAAGGACGCCCTTGCGGCCCAGGCGGACCTTGAACCGCTCCGCGCCAACATCGAGGCGGCGCGCCAGAAGCACCAGTCCAGCACCGAGGCTGCCGCGGTGCTGCAGAGCGAATACAAGGCGCTGGACCAGCAGCTAACCGCCTCCGACTCGCTGCTGGAAGCCGCGCGCCTCCGCCTGAACCAGGCGCCGCCGTCGGACTCCACCTCCGCCGCGCTGGCGCCGTACTTCGCCGAATTCGGCGACGTCACCGAGATGCATGAGCTGGACAACCTGGCCGGCCGGGTGCGCGCCCAGCTGCTCGGCGACCTGCACGGTGCAGAGTCCCGGGCCCAGGCCACGTCGGAGCGGCTCACCCGGATCTTCGAAGGCTTCGTCCGCGACTGGGGCACCGCAATTTCGGCTGACCATGGCACTTCCATC
Organism: Arthrobacter sp. FW305-BF8; assembly: GCF_021789315.1. Lineage (NCBI taxonomy): Bacteria > Bacillati > Actinomycetota > Actinomycetes > Micrococcales > Micrococcaceae > Arthrobacter > Arthrobacter sp. FW305-BF8. Next base: position 4,707,467 of record NZ_CP084561.1, on the reverse strand, counting down.
GGCGCCGTCGGTGAGTTCGAGGCCCGCTACCACGCGATCATCAATGACGGATTGCCGGCACAGGAGGCCGAGTTCCGGCAGTTCTTCAACCAGCGCACGCACGAGTCGTTCAGCACGCTGCTCCACCTGCTTGACGAGGAACGCCGGTCCATCACCAGCAGGATCCTGCCGCTGAACGGGATCCTGTCCGAGGTGAATTTCCACGAGGGCAGCTACCTGGAACTCGACATCAAGCAGACCCTGCCGGCCACGGCCAAGCAGTTCAAGGACGCCATCCAGAACGCGCTGAAGACCCGTCACATCCGGCCGGCCAAGGCAGAGGCAGCCAAGGCGGACGCCGGCCACACGGGCCAGAACGACGACGCCGAGCTGACCGCCCGCTACAAGTCCCTGGAGACGCTGGTGAAGCGGCTGGGGTCGCAGACTCCCGAGGACCGGCGCTGGCGGGCTGAGGTGCTGGACGTGCGCGGCCACCTGTTCATCCAGTGCAAGGAGCACCGCGAGGTGGACGCCCCCGGGAAGAAGGGCGGCAAGCGGACGGACGTCTTCATGCACGCCGACACCGGCTCCATGTCCGGCGGTGAACGCCAGCGGTTCACCGCGTTCATCATGGCCGCGGCGCTGAGTTACCAGCTGGGCATCGCCGAGCAGGGCTTCACCACGTACGGCACGGTGATGATGGACGAGGCGTTCGTGCTGGCCTCCGAGGAATTCGCCGGCGCAGGCATCAAGGCGCTGCACGAGTTTGGGTTCCAGCTGCTCCTGGCGGCGCCGGAGAACGTCATCGACCTGTCCCGTCACCTGGGCTCAGTCACAGAGATCCTGCGGGACAGGCGCACCAATCGCTCCGGCGTGCTCACCGCGCCCGTTATCACCCCGAAACCGGGCACAGAAGGCCGATGGCGCTCCGAGGCCAATCCCGTCGATATCGTGCTGCGCTAGTCCATAACGCTTTCGCGCGGTTTATAACAAATCGATGGATTTATTGCGCCGGCCCTAGTGGCGGGGGATTTTGGCGTGCCACTGTGGTGACTCCACCAGTCTTCGCCAAACGCTCCACGGGGTCATGGACACTCCCATGCGGCGGGCAGAGCAGCCCCCGTGAGCTTGACGGCGTCATCATGAAAGGCACCATCATGCGCCCTGCGTTCCGCGCCCCCCTCGCCTCTGTCCTTGCTGCTGCTGCCGCCGCCTTCGCCCTGGCCGGCTGCGGGGCCGTGGTCTCGGCGGCCCCGTCGACGTCGTCCGCGGCAGCTTCCGCACCGGCACCGGCGTCACCGAACCCTTCAGCTTCCGCCGCTGGCGGCGCCGGCGCCGGCGGTGCGGCTACACCGGGGACCACGCCGTCGTCCTCTCCGGCGCCCGCCGAGCTGAAGACGTACACGTTCCCGAACGGCCACGTGTCCTTCAAGTACCCGACCGGCTGGAAGGTTGAGCTCTTCACCGGCGGCGGGTCGCCGTCGGAATCGGCCACGGCCACAGTTGTCGACGCTAGCGGCACCGAGCAGGCAACGGTGTACTCCGGACGGGCCGCCGACGGCGTCTCCCACCCTGTGACCCGCACCGTCTACGAGTCCGTGCCGGTTCCGGGACTCGCGGCGCAGCCCGCGCCGGCTGCCCACTATGCGTTCTACGTGGACCGGATGGACGGCAACGCGACCTACCGGATGCACCTGGCGGCAGGCGCGCCCAAATCGGGGCAGGGATCCGCCCTCGACGGCATCATCCGCGCCGGGGACGGCGTCATCCTGGCTGACGTGAAGTTCATCGAGAACCCCTTCGCCAATGACGCCGCGGCCAAGTCCTGGCTGGCAGGCGCTGAAGGGCAGGCCCTAAAAGCGCTGCTGCTGAGCATCTCGTACAAGTAACCCGAGCCCCGCTGGTTGAGCTATCCGCTGGTTCAACCAGCGGGGTTTCGGCGGGCCCCAGGTTCAACCGGCGTTTTTGCCTTAGGCATGTGCGGCCGTGCAGGCGTCGATCGGCGCCTGCACGATCCCTCCGTAGTAGGCCACCAGCTCGTCAAAGTCCCAGCTGTCGAAGAGTCCCAGGGTTCGCACGGTTTCGCCGAAGCCGGTCATCAGCGCGGTGACAGTCGACGCGTAGCGGCGGTCCGGCGTCGCATCCCCGATCAGCTGTGCGATGCTGCCGACGTAGCGTTCGCGCAACTCGTTCCGCGCCGCTTCGGGATCCGGGGCATCGTGAACATTGATCGGAATAATGGCCCACGGCTCGTGCATGCCGCGTTCCCGCCGCATCAGCACGCGGAAGACCAGGGCGCCACCGAGCTCGGAGGCCGGGACGGACAGCTCGGTGAGCAGCGACTCGTCCGGCTGCACCGCTGCGAAGAGCTTGGCCTTGGAGATAAACAGTTTCATCACCAGGGCCGCGGAAACCCCGGCCTCAGCGGCGATGTCCCTGACCGTCACGGCCCGGTAGCCGCGTTCGCCGAACAGCCGGTCCGCCGCGGTGAGGATGGACTCCTGGCTGGGGCTGCTCATGCGCGCACCGGCTCCCCGCCGATCCCTTCTGCGCTGTTCACTTCAGGGGCGCGTTCAGCGGCTAGGTCCACGATCTCGGACCGGTTGTCGACGGCGAGCTTCCGCGCCACGGCTTGATGAGTCACGGGATGAAGCATAGCCACTATGTAGCGTCCGGCGGCGGGAAGCGGAAGTGTGTACACGCCGTCGTCGTCCGTCCTTGCGGTGTCCACATGCTCCCCGGTGGCGTGCAGCAGTGTGACCACGGCGCCGGTCACGGGCTCGCGGCCGATGGCCGCCCGGCCCCTGATTTCCAGCCGCTCCTGCAGGAGGAAGTTCTGCTTCAGCGTGCGCCCGTCGAAATCGAAGACCTCCGCCATCGGCGCCCAGCCCGCGGCGTTGGCCACCACGAGGTACTTCCCGGCGCCAGGCAGCGCCACCGAATAATTGCCCTCGGTGTCCACGCGGCTCCAGTCCACCGGTTCGCCCTCCATCTGGAGGACGGTGACGACGGCGGGAGTAAGCGGGCGGTGGTCGGGTGCCAGGACGCGCCCCTGCACCACCAGTTCCGCTGCCGCCGGTGCTGCGGGGCGGTGGGTGGTGGTGCACGGGATGAAGACGGTGGCGAGGACGGAGGCGGCGGAGGCCAGCGCGGCCATCCAGAACACATCCCGGAACGCATCGAACGAGGGCAGCCGGGCGGCGCCGAGCGGGATGGTGACCGAGGTCAGAACTGCGGCGACGGCGGCGCTGGAGGTCGACGTGCCAATGGAGCGGACCAGGCTGTTGAGTCCGTTGGCGGAAGCGGTCTCCGTGATCGGGACGGCACCCATGATCAGTGTTGGCATGGCGGCATACGCGATGGCCGTGCCGACGCTCACCACGGTGGAACCAATGATCACCCAGGTGATGGAGTCGTAAAAGAAGACCCGGCCCACGTACCCCACGATCATCACTGCGGCGCCGGCCAAGAGGGCGGACCTGCCGCCGAAGCGCCGGATGATCCCTCCGGACACCGGTGCGAACACCACCATGGCCAGTCCGGACGGCACCATGCAGAGGCCGGCCGTGATGACGTTCAGTTCAAAGCCGTAACCGGTGGCAGCGGGGAGCTGGAGCTGCTGCGTGGTGAGGAGCATGTTGGCGAACATCGCGAAGCCGATCAGCAGCGACGCGAGGTTTGTCATCAGGACAGGCCTCCGCGCCGTGGTGCGAAGATCCACCATGGGCTGGCCCACCCTGAGCTCGTAGGGAATCCAAACGGCCAGCAGCAGTGCCGCTGCGAGGAACAGCAGCAGCACTGGTTCCGAGCCCCAGCCCCAGGCGCCGCCCTTGGAAATGGCCAGCAGCAGTGATCCGAGTGCGGCGGACAGCACCAGTGCGCCCGCGTAGTCGAAGCGGCCGGGAGTGCGGACCTTGGATTCCGGAACCACAAGGACCACTGCCAGCAGCAGCAGCACGCCGGCCCCGGCGGAAACCCAGAAGATCGACGTCCAGCCGAGGCTTTCATAGAGGAGTCCGGCGAGCGGCAGGCCCATGGCGCTGCCGATGCCCAGGGTGGCGCTCATGAGTGCCACCGCGGAGCCCATCTTTTCCTTCGGCAGCTCATCGCGCATGATGCTGATGCCCACCGGGATCAGCGACGCGGAAAACCCTTGCAGGGCGCGGCCGATGATCAGCCACAGGAAGGTCCCGCCCAGGGCGGCCATGACCGAACCGGCCACCATGATGGCCAGGCAGATGACCATCATCTTCCGCTTGCCGTACATGTCGGCGCTGCGGGACACGATCGGGGTGGCGACGGCGCTGGCGAGGAGTGTGGCCGTGACCAGCCAGGATGCGTCGTCGGGCGTGACGGACAGGATCCGTGGAAAGTCGGGCAGCAGGGGCACCACGAGGGTCTGCATGAGTGCGACCAGCGTGCCGCTGAGCGCCAGGACCGTGGTGATGGCGGAGGCGCTGCGGGTTGCTTTCGGGGCAGAGTGTGCTGTGGCAGGGGGTGCTGTCATGTGCGGCGGGCCTTTGAGGGGGAGGGGTGCCCGACTAATGGGTGAACGGGCGTTTACTCCTTCGAGTGAACCATCGTTCACCCTTGGCTGGCAAGGCTGTTTGCGGTTACTCTGGGCACTCGGGCAATTAGGTGACGCAAACCTTTCGTAATCTTCGCAAGGATAGGCTACCCTTACTTAGGTTCGCTTCATTCACCTAAGGAGTTCCGTGACTTCCCCCCTCTTCCGCGGCCGCTCGGCTGCCGCTGGCACCACGCGCCGCTCACTGCTCAAGACCGCCGGCAAGGCCACCGCCGTCCTCGCCGCCGCGGCACTTTCCCTCACCGCATGTTCCACCGGGCCCGCCTCTTCCTCCGCTTCGGAAGCCAGCGCCACTTCATCCGCCGGTGCGCAGTTCCCCGTGACCATCAAGCACGTCTTCGGCCAAACCACCATCAAGGAGCAGCCCAAGCGGGTCGTCACGGTCTCCTGGGTCAACGACGACGTTGCCATTGCGCTGGGCGTGGTTCCGGTGGGCGTGCCCAAGAACGAATGGGGCGGCAATGACAAGGGCTCGACGCCGTGGAAGGACGCCGCGCTGGAGAAGCTCGGCGCGGGCTTCGGTTCGGACAAGGCGCCGGTCCAGTTCTCCGAGGCTGACGGCATCAACTTCACTGAGATCGCCAAGCTCAACCCTGACGTCATTTTGGGTGCCTACTCCGGCCTGACGGAGGAGGACTACAAGAAGCTCACGGAAATTGCGCCCGTTGTTGCGCATCCCGAGCTGGCCTACGGCACGTCCTGGCAGGACTCCACGAGCATCATCGGCAAGGCGCTGGGCAAGGAGGCCGAAGCCACGAAGCTGATCGCCGACACCGAGGCCACCGTCAAGGACAAGGTCTCCGCCTACCCGCAGCTCGCTGGCAAGAGCTTCATCTACGGAAACCTCGAGCCGGCCAAAAGCGACGGCGTGAACGTGTACACCGCCAACGACAACCGCCCGCGCTTCCTCAGCGAGATCGGCATGAAGCTCGCCCCCGTGGTGGAGGAGAATTCGAAGGACTCCAAGGAATTCTTCATCCCGTGGTCCGCAGAGAAGGCCAACGAGCTCGATTCCGACATCTTCGTGACCTGGGTCCCGGACGCCAAGACCACGGAGTCCATCAAGGCTGACCCGCTGCTGGGCCAGATCCCGGCCATCAAGAACGGCGCCATGGTCGCGGACTCGGACAACACGCTCACCCTGTCCATCTCGGCCTCCTCGCCGCTGAGCCTGCCGTGGTCGCTGGACAAGTTCCTGCCGCAGCTGGCCAAGGCCGCCGACAAAGCTACTGCCGCGGTCTGAGCCGCGGGTTAGCAGGCAACTCCCATGACACCGAGCACGACGACGGGCCCCGCCGCCCAGCGCGAACGTACACTTGTGGCCCCTGTGGCCGCGGCTGAGGGGCCACAAGTGTACGTTCGCGCCCAGCCGGCGCGCAGGGTCTCCGGGCCGCGCGCCGCCTGGCTGCTGGCCGCCGTCGTCGTGCTCGTTGTTGTCTGCGGCGCCTCACTTGCCGTGGGCGCCCGTGGGCTGGCCCTCGAAACCGTGTGGCAGGCACTGACCCGGTTCAACCCGGCAGACGGCGACCATGCCGTGGTGCATGCCCGGATCCCGCGGACCGTCTTGGGCCTGCTCGCCGGTGCGGCGCTAGGCCTGGCGGGCGCGGCCATGCAGGGCGTGGCCCGGAACCCGCTGGCGGACCCGGGCATCATCGGCGTCAACGCCGGCGCCGCGCTGGCCGTGGTCACCGGAATCTACGTCTTCGGCATCTCCTCACTGACCGGCTACATCTGGTTCGCATTCATCGGCGCTGCTGCTGCCGCCGTCGTCGTTTACCTCATCGCCTCCATGGGCCGGGACGGCGCGACGCCGGTCAAGCTCGCCCTGGCGGGCGCCGCCCTGAGCGCGGGGTTGTTCTCACTGATGAACGTCATCCTGGTCTCCAGCCAGGACACCCTTGACCGCTTCCGGTTCTGGCAGGTGGGCGGCATTGCCGGCCGCGACTGGTCCGTGGTGCTGCCCGGGCTGCCGTTCCTCATCGCAGGGGCACTGATCGTGCTGCTGACAGGACGGGTCCTCAACAGTCTCGCGCTGGGCGACGACGTCGCCCGCGGCCTGGGCCAGAACGTCGGCCTGGCCCGGGCCATCACCGCGCTGGGCATCGTCCTGCTGTGCGGGTCGGCCACGGCGCTCGCCGGCCCCATCGGGTTCGTGGGCCTCGTTGTCCCGCACGCCGTCCGCTCCCTGACCGGCCCCGACTACCGCTGGATCCTGCCGTTCTCCGCCGTGCTCGCACCCGTGCTGCTGCTGGTGTCAGACATCGTGGGCCGCGTAGTCCTGCTACCCGGCGAGGTCCCGGCCGGCATCATGACCGCGCTGATCGGGGCGCCGGTCTTCGTCTGGCTGGTCCGCCGCGGCAAGGGGGCAGGCCTGTGACTCCGCACCAGCTGCGCGAACGGGCAGCTAACGCCCTCAAAACCCCCGAAACAGGGCATTATCTGCCCGTTCGCGCGTCGACCAGGGCGCTCTTCCTGAACCGAACGGCGGTACTGGCCGCCAGCGTCGTGCTTCTCCTGGCCGCAAGCATCCTGCTGGGCAGCTATACCGTGACCATCCCGGATTTCTTCAAGATCCTCGCCGCCCACTTCACCGGCGGCGAGAAGATCCCCGGCGCCAGCTTCATCGTGATGGAGGCCAAGCTGCCGCGGGCGGTCATCGGCACGCTGATCGGGGTGGCCTTCGGGCTCTCGGGCGCGCTGTTCCAGACCATGCTCCGCAACCCGCTGGCCAGCCCCGACGTGATCGGGATCAGCTACGGTGCCAGCGCGGCAGCGGTGCTGGCCATCGTGGTGTTCGGCGCCTCCGGTGCGGCCGTGTCCGGTGCTGCCCTCGGCGGCGCCATGGCGGTGGCAGCCCTGATCTACGGCATTTCCCGCAGCGGGTCCCTGGGGCTCGGCGGCGGCACCCGCGGGAACGCCGCCGGCAACCGCCTCGTCCTTGCCGGCGTCGGCATCGCTGCCGCGCTGCACGCAATGGTCAGCTTCCTCATGACCCGGGCCGACATCCGCACCGCCGCGGAGGCCCTGATCTGGATCAACGGCTCGCTCAACTCCGCCAGCTGGGACCGTGCGGGAGTGCTGGCCCTGACGCTGATGGTCCTGGTCCCCGTCGCCGCACTGCTGGCCGGACCGCTGCGCATCCTCGAACTGGGGGACGACGCCGCCGCGGGACTCGGTGTGCGCGTGGCCGCCACCCGGCTGGGTCTGGTGTTCACCGCCGTCGCGCTGGCCGCAGCGGCGACGGCGGCAGCCGGACCGGTGGCGTTCGTCGCCTTTCTGGCCGGCCCCATTGCGCGCCGCTTCACCGGCCGCTCCAGCCTCCCGGCGTCGGCCCTGGTGGGCGCCCTGATCGTCCTCGCGGCGGACTACTTCGCCGCCAATGTCGCGCCGCTGCTGCTGGACGGCACCGTCCTGCCGGTCGGCGTCGTCACCGGCGCACTCGGCGCCCCATTCCTGCTGTGGCTCCTGGTCACATCCAACCGAAAGGATGCCTGATGGCTGTTCTGCAAGCCCGGGACCTCACGCTGCAGTACGACCAGCGCCGGGTCGTGGAAAACCTCACGGCGGAGATCCCCGAGGGCAGGGTGACCATGATCGTGGGCGCCAACGCCTGCGGAAAATCCACGCTGCTGCGCGGCCTGTCCCGGCTCCTGAAGCCTGCCGGCGGCACGGTCACCCTCGACGGCAGGGACATCCACTCCCGCCCGGCGCGCGAGCTGGCCCGCACCCTCGGCCTGCTGCCCCAGCACCCGACGGCGCCGGACGGCATTACCGTCCGTGACCTGGTGGGCCGCGGGCGGTATCCGCACCAGGGCTTCTTCCGCAGCTGGTCGGAGAAGGACGACGCCGCCGTGCAGCGTGCGCTGGAAGCCACCGAAACGCTGGAGCTCGCCGGGCGGAACGTCGACGAACTCTCCGGCGGTCAGCGCCAGCGGGTGTGGATCGCGATGGCGCTCGCCCAGGAAACGGACGTGCTGCTGCTCGACGAGCCCACCACCTACCTGGACCTGGCACACCAGGTTGAAGTGCTGGATCTGGTCACCGACCTGAACCGGCAGCGCGGCACCACGGTGGCGATCGTCCTGCATGACCTCAATCTCGCCGCGCGGTACGCCGACCATGTCATCGCCCTGAAAGCCGGCCGGATCGTGGCTGAGGGCGCATCGTCCACCGTAATTACCGAGGACCTGGTCCGAAGCGTCTTCGGGCTGGAGTCCCGGGTGGTGCCGGATCCGGTGTCCGGCACGCCGCTGATCATCCCGCTCGGCAGGCACCACGCTGACCCAAAAGTTTCAACCACGACCCTGGAGATGGCCTCATGAGCGCAGTACAGTCCGGTGCAGTACAAAACAGCACTGCCCGCACCTCCATCACGGACCGTCCCGGCTTCGCCACCGAGCCGATGACCCTGGCGTTCGATGTCACCGTCTCGGCAGTGCAGGAGCTCAGCCCGAATTTCCGGCGCGTGACGTTCGGTGGCTATTCCCTGCGCGACTTCGGCGTCCACGGCGACAGCCTGGACCTGCGCGTTAAGCTTATGATCCCGTCCCTGGCGCCGGCCGGCGGCCGGCTTCCGCTGCCGAAGTTCCGGATGGAGGAGAGCGGCTGGTACCAGGAGTGGCTGGCCATGGATCCCGCCACCCGTGGCTCCATGCGTACCTACACCGTCCGGCAGGCCCGGCTGGACGCCGTCTACCCGGAGATCGACGTCGACTTCGTGATGCATTTCGATGCCGACGGGCACGGCGGTCCCGCGGCGAACTGGGCGCTGACGGCCGCGCCGGGCGACGCCATCACCCTGATCGGTCCGAACAATCGGGCGGCGCACTGCGTTACCGCGGAAACGTACTCGGGCATCGAATGGCGGCCCGGCCTGGCCGGTCGGGTGCTCCTGGCCGGTGACGAGACGGCTGTCCCCGCGATCAGCGCCATTCTCGAAAGCCTGCCCGAGTACATGACCGGGCATGCCTTCCTGGAAGTGCCGGAGGCGGGCGACTTCCTCGACCTGGAGACAGCGGCCGACGTCGAAATCACCTGGCTGGCACGCGGCGCCGCGATCGGCAGGTCCCGGCCGCACGGCGAGCTCCTTCAGGAAGCGGTGCGGGCGGCGGTCCCCGTGCCGGGCTGGGTGGGCATCAAGTCCGCGGACGCCGCTGGCCCGGAGCCCGACGACGTGAACGTGGACCAGGAGATCTTGTGGGAAACCCCGGCCCGGCTGGATGCCGCCGCGGTCAGCACCACGAAGAACCCCGACAAGCCCGCCGGCGCCCTGCCGTTCTACGCGTGGATCGCAGGGGAGGCGGGGGTCATCAAGGACATGCGGCGCTACCTGGTCCGCGACGTCGGGATCGACCGGAAGCAGGTGGCGTTCATGGGGTACTGGCGGCAGGGCAAGGCCGAACTCTAGGCCCTTGCCAACTGGCGGGCCGGACGTCAGCCGTCCTCTGCGTGCTCGCTCGTTCCTCGCTTAGACGCACGCTGCAGGATGCCTGCCGCCCGCCCTCCTCGACGCTTCCTCAGGTTTCGTCGCTTAACCCCCGACGCGTCCTCAGGTTAAGCACCCGGGTTAGGAGTCGTCGTCGTTCATCTGCGGTTTCCCTGGGTGTTGCTCCTGGTGTGTACCTTGTCCGGGTGGCTGTCTCTCCTTTGCTTCCGGACCGGGGCAGGCCGCGGTTGTTCGTTGCCTTGGGGGACTCGTTCACCGAGGGTGTGGGCGACCGGAGTTCCAGGCTGCCGAACGGGGTGCGTGGCTGGGCTGACCGTGTGGCGGAGAAGCTGGCCAAGGCAGAACCCGGCTGGCATTACGCCAACCTGGCCATCAGGAGCAAGCGGCTGCGCCACATCGTGGATGAGCAGCTGGAGCAGGCACTGGCCATGGAGCCCACGCTCATCACTCTCTACGCCGGCGGCAACGACATTATGGACATCGGCACCGACATGGACCACCTCCTCGCGCAGTACGAGGAACTGGTGGCCCGGCTGGCGGCCACCGGCGCCACCCTGGTCCTGTTCACGGGGTTCGACGTCAAGGTGTCCCCGTTGCTCGAACCGCTGAAGAAGCGCAACACCTTGTACAACCGGCGGGTCCGGGAGATCGCCGCCAAGCACGGGGCTGTCCTCGTGGACTACTGGTGCTTCGAAGCCTTCCACGACCCCAGGATGTGGGACACCGACCGGCTGCACATGTCCAAGGCCGGGCACAAGTACCTCGCGGCCCAGGTCCTGGACCACCTGGGGGTTCCGCACAAGATCAGCCTCAAGGAGTGGGGACCGCCGGCCAGGATGAGCCTCCGCGATTGGGAGCGGCGGCAGCGGCGCTGGGTTAATGACTGGGTGCTGCCGCTGTTTGGCCGCAAGCTCCGGGGCGTCACACTGGGCGACAGCCTCAGCCCCCGGTGGCCGCAGCCGGTGAAGGTTCCGCGGAAGGGCGGCCTGAAAAAGCTGATGGAGGCGGACGGCCGCGGACGGGCAGGCTAGTCCAGCAGGTTCTCGAACCCCGGCGCAGTGCGGTTTGCGGCGAACTCAATGACGTCGAAGTCGGCAACGCCGTGCACGCTGAACGGATCCTTGGCCAGGGACTCGTCGAGTGTCAGCCGGTCCGACCGGGAGAGCAGCACGCCGCCCGTGCGCGGAACCTTGCGGCCGGCGGCGATGAAGACGCCTTCATCGAAGGCATCCTTCAGCCAGTCCACGTGGGCATCCAGGTGCTGGTCCACAATCTCTTGGGCAACTTTGTAGGTCAGGGAAACTACGTACATGACGGCCAGCCTACCGCCAGAGCCTTGGCCGCCCGGGGAGCCGCCCCCGGAACCGGCCTTGAACCGTCAAGCGTCAGTTCTCCTAGGATGGAGTAATGACCGAACCGCGCTGGCTCAACGCCAATGAACGCCGGGCATGGCTAGCTCTGCTGAGCATCAACACCATGCTGCCCGCGTCGCTCGATACCCAGCTGCACGCCGCAGGCAAGGTGTCGCTATTTGACTACAACGTGCTGGCGATGCTCTCCGAGGCCGACGGGCACTTCCTGCCGATGAGCGAGCTGGCGGCGCGGACCAGCGCATCCCTGTCCCGGCTCTCCCATGTGGTCACCAAACTCCAGAACCGCGGCTGGGTGGAACGCCGGCCGCATCCCGGCGATGCCCGCGTCACCACGGCACACCTCACGGACGAGGGCATGTCCACCATCGTGGAACTGGCGCCGGGCCACGTCGAATCAGTGCGCTCGCTGTTCCTCGACGCCCTGACTGAACGTGATGTTGCGGACCTCGCCCGCATCGGCGAAAAGATTGTGGCCCGGCTGGACAGCAATCACTGGATCCTCCGCGAGCGGGAGCAGTAGCAGCACCCGGCCAGTCGCCGGCGGCAGCTCCCTGCGAGCAGGACAGCACGGACCCGCCTTGGTTGCTCCCGGCAACGGGTGGCAGACTTGCTCCCATGGATTTCACGGCCCGCTACGTTGCCCTCGGAGACTCCTTCACGGAGGGCGTCGGCGATGACGACCCGGCGCGGCCCAACGGGGTCCGCGGCTGGGCTGACCGGGTGGCGGAGCAACTGGCCGCGGCCGACCCCGGCTTCGGCTACGCCAACCTCGCCATCCGCGGCCGCAAGCTGCGGCAGATCCTGGCCGAGCAGGTGGACGCCGCCGTCGCGCTCAATCCCACCCTAGTGACGCTCTACGCAGGTGCCAACGACATTCTCCGGCCCAAGATCGACATTGACGACCTGCTCGTGGACTACGAGAAAGCCGTCGGGAAGCTCGCAGCCACCGGCGCCACCGTGGTGCTGTTCACGGGCTTCGACGCGCGGGGCTCGAAAGTTTTCGGCACCATGCGGGGGCGTACAGCCATCTACAACGAACTCGTGCGCGGCATCGCCGGGGACCACGGCGCCCTGCTGGTGGACTACTGGCGCTTCAACGAGTACTACGACTGGGGCATGTGGGCCAAGGACCGGATGCACATGTCCGCCGCCGGCCACGCAAACATGGCCAAGCGTGTCCTGACGGTCCTCGAACACGAGCACTCCATTGAGATTCCGCCGATGACTCCGGTCCCGGCGCTCAGCCAGGCGGAGGCGCTGAGGGCTAACGCCCGCTGGGTCCGGGAATTCGCCGCACCGTGGGTGGTCCGGCGGGTCACGGGTAAGTCCTCTGGTGACAACCTGCAGCCCAGGTACGCCCAGCTCACCCGGCTCTAGGCCAGTTCTGAACCGGCGGCCTGCCGCCGCCCGCACCCGGTTCGGTCCGGGTTCGAGCCGAAACTACCGCCGGAACCCGCCCGTCGCCAGCAGCTCGCCATTTGCGCGGACGGCCAGCGCCTCGATGTCCCACATGGCGGTGGCGCGGTTGAGCATGGGGACCCCGCCCGCCACGATCGCGGTTGCCAGCACATCGGCCGTGACCACGTCCGCTGCGGCGACCGAAACCTGCCGGAATTCCGCGACCCCGGCCGTGGCACCCCAGATGTGGTCCCCGCGCTCAGCGGAACCGGAGGTGGCCAGCGCCGCCCAGGTCCCGCCGTCGGCCGTCTTTTCACCCGGCGGAAGCGAACCCAGCGCGGCCCCGCCCAGCGGGAAACCGGCCAGCAGGGTCCTCCGGTCCGCAGGGTCAACGATCCCCGCCCGCCAAGGCACGTCGGTACCAGGATTGGGAGAGCCGCTGACCAGCACGTCCCCGCCGGCGTTCAGGCACCAGTCGGCCATTCCGAGCGCCATCAGGGACATGCCGGCTTCCCTGATGGCGTGCCCCTTGACGATGCCGGAGAGGTCCAGCGCCCCGTCCGGACGTTCCGGCGTGAACGCCCCCTCGGTGAGGATCCTCCACTCGGCCGCCTCCTCGTACCGCGCCCGCATGTCTCCTGACGCCTCCGGCAGAGCGAGTTCGCCGCGCACCAGCCGGCTCGCCTCCGAATCGGTGCGGTAGAGGCTGAAGATACCGTCCAGTTCAGTGAAAAGGCGTTCGACGACGGCGGTCGCCGCTTCCAGCTCACCCGCCGCAGCCTGGGGTGCTTTGTGCGTGTACGAGGGGACGGTCAGGCTGATGACAGTTCCCATGCAGGTGAAGGTTCGGGCCCGGAGTCGGTGCGCAGCCTCAGAGGTTTGCTGCATCGAGGGCCGCCTGGAGGGACGTGAGGTAAGCGTCGCTGGTCACGGTGGCGCCGCCCACGGTCTGCACGTCGGCGGACTGTGCCTGCAGCACTTCGCTGCGAAGAATCGGGGCGGCATAATTGCTGATCTGCACGGACCGGCCCTCGGCGTCGGTGAGTTTCAGGGCCGCGACGTCGGTGATCTGCCCGGACTTCACGGTAACCTGCACCTGCACGGTACCGAAGCGGGTCTGGACCACATCGCCGTCGTACGTGCCGCCGGCCTTGGCCGCCGCGCCGGCGGCGCCGGACGCGCCGGATGCGCCCGCCGTTCCCGCCGCCTGACCTCCCGTCGCTGCGGCAGCAAGCGTCGTGCGCGTGTCGGCCACGTGGACGCCTGACTGCCAGCCGGCCAGGAGGATGCCGGCCGAAGCCAAGGCTGCTGAAACTGCTGCTCTGATTCTCACCAGTCGAACCTTTCGTGATGGAGCTGATCTTCATGGACGCCGGCCGCGCGGGCGGCGTCCAGGACGTTGCCTGCCCACCGCGAGGGCCCGCATACATAGACGTCGGCGTGGGCGATATCGGGGACATAGTCCGCCATGGCATACCCGGCCCGGTGTTCGGCCGCCGGAAGCCAGCTGTCAGGTGAGCCGGGGTCCCGTCCGCCGGTCAGGTGGAACAGGGTGGCGCCGCGCTGCCGGCACAGTTCGAGGATTTCCTCGCCCAGGTAGAGCTCCTGGTTGCTGTGCCCGCGGAGCAGGACCGTGGCCTGGCCGGGGGTGAAAGGGGTGGTCTCCAGGAGGGCCCGCAGCGGCGTAATACCGATGCCTGCGCCGATCATGACCACATGGTCCTTGCTGCGTGCGGCGGAGCTGAAGAGTCCGTAGGGCCCTTCGACCGCGACCTTCGTTCCGCGCCGCAGCCTCAGCAGTTGCGCGGAGCCCCGGCCCAGATCACGAACCGTGATCCGCAGCCGCCCATGCCCATCAGGTCCTGTCCGCACCGGCTCCGCAGACAGGCTGAACGGATGCGGATGCCACCACAGCCCCGGGGCGAGGAAGCGCCAGATGAAGAACCGGCCGCCGTTGCCGGACAGCGAGTTGAGCTGCAGGCCGCTCATTTCGATGTTGACCACCCCGGGGGCCACGGAGGTGACGCGCTCAACCGTGAGCTGGTGCCTGAAGGTTGCCCGTACAGGCTGGATGATCCGGCAGTACAGCAGGGCGGCCCCGGTGGCGATGCAGATGGCCAGCCAGTACCAGCGCTGCCAGGTGCCGACGGCAAACAGGCCGCCCACGCTGAACTGGTGCGGCAGCGAGGTGAGCACGGCAGCATAGGTGAGCAGGTGCACGACGTACCAGAATTCGTAGGGAAACCGCCGGCGGACCGCCACCAGGGACGTGACAACAACCGCGATGAAGAGGGCCAGGGAGATGAAGGCGAGCCACATGTCGGGCACCAGCACCCAGAGCGCCACGGCTTCGCTGACCGGGTCGAGACCTTCGGCCATGCCGTAGCCCACCGCGATGAGGAGGCCGTGGGCCAGCAGCAGGTACAGCGAGGGTTTGCCCAGCTTCCGGTGAAACTCCAGCGCCCGGTCGTGCCCCACCGCTCCGTCAATGAAGGGAATCCTTGCGGCCAGCAGCAGCATGAGCAGCACCAGGTCCATTCCGGCAAGGCCGGCAGCAATGCCCAGCGCCGTGGCCATGCCCGCCGGCGAGGAAACAGCCGTCAGGCCGCCGTCGGCAAGCCAGAGTGCAACCGAAGCGGCCAACGAGGACCAGGCCGTCACCGTCAGGACATCGGCGCGGAGGAGCCTGCGCCGGTGCTGGCCGGCGAAACGGCCAGCCTCCGGAACCGGAGCAGGCCCCTGGGCGGGGCGCATCTGCGCGCCGGTCCCGGGGGAGGGCAGGAGCTGTGTGTTCATGGCTCAAGATTCCGCCCCGATCCTTTGGCTTTGCTGTGAAGAGCCTTCTTTCCGGATATGTCTTGGAGAAGGTCCTGCCGACGGGCCGCTTTATACACCCGTTCACCCCCGGATTGGTCTTTAATTCGGGTGTCTCGTAGACTTGGTTGGCGCTAGGTGGCGCGGAGCGTGTGCAATTGCTCCGGTTTGCGGTGGCTGTTGGCAGTATTCACAGTCCTGGAGGCCGGTAGTTAGGGGCTCAAGTTGCGTGCATTCCTGTATTCGCCCAGTATCCCGGCACTTCGCAGTGGCTTCCTCTGCCAGGTGTTCGTGGCTCATCGTATTCCGCCGCAGTAAGCCCGGTTCTCCGGTGTTGAAACGTTCGGACGCGTGAGGCTGGACGCGGACGCCGCCTGCCGCACGGTGAAGCAGAACTCTGCCAGCCGTTTCATTCATTTTCAGAGGAGAGTCGTCATGGCAGCACACTGCCAGGTGACCGGAGCCGAGCCGGGCTTTGGACACAGCATTTCGCACTCGCACCGCCGCAACAAGCGTCGGTTCGACCCGAACATTCAGAAGAAGCGCTACTGGGTTCCGTCCCTGCGCCGTAATGTCACTCTGCAGGTCTCTGCAAAGGGCATCAAGACCATCGACGTACGCGGCATCGACGTTGTCGTCGCCGACATCCTGGCGCGAGGAGTGAAGCTCTAGTGGCAAAGGACAAGGACGTACGTCCGATCATCAAGCTCAAGTCGACCGCGGGCACGGGTTACACCTACGTAACCCGTAAGAACCGTCGTAACGATCCGGACCGTCTGGTCCTGAAGAAGTACGACCCCAAGATCCGCCAGCACGTCGAATTCCGAGAGGAGCGCTAAACACATGGCTAAGAAGTCCAAGATTGCTCGCAACGAGCAGCGCAAGGTCATCGTTGAGCGTTACGCTGCAAAGCGCCTCGAGCTGAAGAAGACCCTGGTTGACCCGAACGCGACTGACGAAGCACGCGAAGCTGCACGCCTCGGCCTGCAGAAGCTGCCCCGCAACGCCTCCCCGATCCGTCTGCGTAACCGCGACATCATCGACGGCCGTCCGCGCGGAACCTTCCAGAAGTTCGGTATCTCCCGTGTCCGCTTCCGCGACATGGCTCACCGCGGTGAGCTCCCGGGCATCACCAAGTCTTCCTGGTAATTCAGCACTGCTGATTCCAGCTGCTTGAGGAGGGCCGGCAACCACATGGTTGCCGGCCCTCCTTTGCGTTAACCGCACTCGTTTGCGGGGTCGGGTTGGTGGGTGACGCACCCCATAGAACGGAATTACGACGGCGGAGGCTCACCAGAGTGCCCTCGCGCACCGTTCCGCGGCGGAAACGCGGGGATCCCAGGTTCTTGGGAGGCCGGTTTGCGGTGCCGCGGCAGCGGGTGTATTGTTTTCTAAGTCGCCGCGAGGGAGACAGCGAAGAGCTGGTAACCGCGGGCGGCCAAATCCCCGAAATCAAGACCATGATCTGGTGACTTTTAGGTTGCTTGGGTGTGGTGGGGCTGGTTTTCCTGCCGATGAGGATCCTGAAACACGGATTTGCGTCGGGGAGTGGAACCGGGTAAGTTTGAAAAGTTGCTCCGGAGCGATCCTGAACGTTGGTTTGGGTGGTGCCGGGTGTGTCTGTTGTTTGAGAACTCAATAGTGTGCCAAGTTTGTTGATACCGATTTTTTATGAATTGGTTGATTGTGCCGGACTGTGCCACCCCCGTGGTGTGGTCTGGTGTTTTTAGCTGGTTTCAAATTTTGTGCAGCCTGGTTTCCGCGTTATTTCCGTGGTTCCTGGTTGTGTCTGTTTTACTTCAACGGAGAGTTTGATCCTGGCTCAGGATGAACGCTGGCGGCGTGCTTAACACATGCAAGTCGAACGATGATCCGGTGCTTGCACCGGGGATTAGTGGCGAACGGGTGAGTAACACGTGAGTAACCTGCCCTTGACTCTGGGATAAGCCTGGAAACTGGGTCTAATACCGGATATGACTCCTCATCGCATGGTGGGGGTGGAAAGCTTTGCGGTTTTGGATGGACTCGCGGCCTATCAGCTTGTTGGTGAGGTAATGGCTCACCAAGGCGACGACGGGTAGCCGGCCTGAGAGGGTGACCGGCCACACTGGGACTGAGACACGGCCCAGACTCCTACGGGAGGCAGCAGTGGGGAATATTGCACAATGGGCGAAAGCCTGATGCAGCGACGCCGCGTGAGGGATGACGGCCTTCGGGTTGTAAACCTCTTTCAGTAGGGAAGAAGCGAAAGTGACGGTACCTGCAGAAGAAGCGCCGGCTAACTACGTGCCAGCAGCCGCGGTAATACGTAGGGCGCAAGCGTTATCCGGAATTATTGGGCGTAAAGAGCTCGTAGGCGGTTTGTCGCGTCTGCCGTGAAAGTCCGGGGCTCAACTCCGGATCTGCGGTGGGTACGGGCAGACTAGAGTGATGTAGGGGAGACTGGAATTCCTGGTGTAGCGGTGAAATGCGCAGATATCAGGAGGAACACCGATGGCGAAGGCAGGTCTCTGGGCATTAACTGACGCTGAGGAGCGAAAGCATGGGGAGCGAACAGGATTAGATACCCTGGTAGTCCATGCCGTAAACGTTGGGCACTAGGTGTGGGGGACATTCCACGTTTTCCGCGCCGTAGCTAACGCATTAAGTGCCCCGCCTGGGGAGTACGGCCGCAAGGCTAAAACTCAAAGGAATTGACGGGGGCCCGCACAAGCGGCGGAGCATGCGGATTAATTCGATGCAACGCGAAGAACCTTACCAAGGCTTGACATGGACCGGATCGCCGCAGAAATGTGGTTTCTCCTTTGGGGCCGGTTCACAGGTGGTGCATGGTTGTCGTCAGCTCGTGTCGTGAGATGTTGGTTAAGTCCCGCAACGAGCGCAACCCTCGTTCCATGTTGCCAGCACGTAGTGGTGGGGACTCATGGGAGACTGCCGGGGTCAACTCGGAGGAAGGTGGGGACGACGTCAAATCATCATGCCCCTTATGTCTTGGGCTTCACGCATGCTACAATGGCCGGTACAAAGGGTTGCGATACTGTGAGGTGGAGCTAATCCCAAAAGCCGGTCTCAGTTCGGATTGGGGTCTGCAACTCGACCCCATGAAGTCGGAGTCGCTAGTAATCGCAGATCAGCAACGCTGCGGTGAATACGTTCCCGGGCCTTGTACACACCGCCCGTCAAGTCACGAAAGTTGGTAACACCCGAAGCCGGTGGCCTAACCCCTTGTGGGAGGGAGCCGTCGAAGGTGGGACTGGCGATTGGGACTAAGTCGTAACAAGGTAGCCGTACCGGAAGGTGCGGCTGGATCACCTCCTTTCTAAGGAGCACCTACAGGCCCACGGCCGCGTGTATGCGGGTGTGTGTGGTTTGTCAGGAGTAAAGGCCCGCTGCGCAGGCGATCGTTCTGCGGCGGGTGCTCATGGGTGGAATATCAACAAATAGCGGCCGCGTGGTTTTGTCCTGTGTCTAGTACGGACGGGTTCCCTTTCGGGGGTGGCTGTCCTGGAACGGTGCGGGGCGGGGTTCATGCGGTTTAGTGTTTGGCACACTGTTGGGTCCTGAGGCAACAGGACCGGGGAGGGTGCGGCTTTTGGCCGTGGCTTTGTCCGGGTTGTTTGTTTCTGGTTTCCTGGCTGCACCGATCACACGGTTGCTGCGTCTGTTGGCGCGGGTGTGTGTGGGGTGTGTGGTACGGGGTTGTTGTTTGAGAACTACATAGTGGACGCGAGCATCTTTTATAAGAAGCAATTTCCAAGAATATGAACCTGGATCTGGCTGCGCGTGATGATGGCACCCTTACGGGGTGTGGTTGTTGGGTGTGGTTGGTTTTCATGGTTCTCTCGTAAATTACTCCTTGATCTTTTGTGGTCAAGTTTTAAGAGCACACGGTGGATGCCTTGGCATTAGGAGCCGAAGAAGGACGTAGGAATCTGCGATAAGCCTGGGGGAGTCGATAACCGGACTGTGATCCCAGGGTGTCCGAATGGGGAAACCCCGCCAGACGCGCGAGTGATCTGGTGACCCGCATCTGAACACATAGGGTGCGTGGAGGGAACGCGGGGAAGTGAAACATCTCAGTACCCGCAGGAAGAGAAAACAACAGTGATTCCGTTAGTAGTGGCGAGCGAACGCGGATCAGGCTAAACCGACCCATGTGTGATAGCCGGCGGGCGTTGCATGGGCGGGGTTGTGGGACTTGTTGTCCTGGTTCTGCCGGACCGGGGAGGTGTGAGTGCTGGTATAGGTGAACGGTCTTGAAAGGCCGGCCGTAGAGGGTGTGAGCCCCGTAACCGTAATGCTGAGCGCCGCCTTTGATGAGTATCCCAAGTAGCACGGGGCCCGAGAAATCCCGTGTGAATCTGTCAGGACCACCTGATAAGCCTAAATACTCCCTAATGACCGATAGCGGACCAGTACCGTGAGGGAAAGGTGAAAAGTACCCCGGGAGGGAGTGAAACAGTACCTGAAACCGTGTGCTTACAATCCGTCGGAGCAGCCTTGTAGCTGTGACGGCGTGCCTTTTGAAGAATGAGCCTGCGAGTTAGTGTTACGTCGCGAGGTTAACCCGTGTGGGGAAGCCGTAGCGAAAGCGAGTCTGAACAGGGCGTTGCAGTGGCGTGATCTAGACCCGAAGCGAAGTGATCTACCCATGGCCAGGTTGAAGCGACGGTAAGACGTCGTGGAGGACCGAACCCACTTCAGTTGAAAATGGAGGGGATGAGCTGTGGGTAGGGGTGAAAGGCCAATCAAACTTCGTGATAGCTGGTTCTCCCCGAAATGCATTTAGGTGCAGCGTTGCGTGTTTCTTACCGGAGGTAGAGCTACTGGATGGCTAATGGGCCCTACAAGGTTACTGACGTCAGCCAAACTCCGAATGCCGGTAAGTGAGAGCGCAGCAGTGAGACTGTGGGGGATAAGCTTCATAGTCGAGAGGGAAACAGCCCAGACCACCAACTAAGGCCCCTAAGCGTGTGCTAAGTGGGAAAGGATGTGGAGTTGCGAAGACAACCAGGAGGTTGGCTTAGAAGCAGCCATCCTTAAAAGAGTGCGTAATAGCTCACTGGTCAAGTGATTCCGCGCCGACAATGTAGCGGGGCTCAAGTACACCGCCGAAGTTGTGGCATTCACATATTTTCCAAGCCTTCGTGGTTCAGGAGTGTGGATGGGTAGGGGAGCGTCGTGTGGGCGGTGAAGTCGCGGTGTAAACCAGCGGTGGAGCCTACACGAGTGAGAATGCAGGCATGAGTAGCGAAAGACGGGTGAGAAACCCGTCCGCCGGATGATCAAGGGTTCCAGGGTCAAGCTAATCTGCCCTGGGTAAGTCGGGACCTAAGGCGAGGCCGACAGGCGTAGTCGATGGACAACGGGTTGATATTCCCGTACCGGCGAAAAACCGCCCATGTTGAACAGGGGATACTAACCGCCCGAGACCTGCCCGACACCCCTTGTGGGTGAAGGGTTTTGGTGGAGCGCGGGACCTGATCCTGGGAGGCAAGCGTATTAACAGGTGTGACGCAGGAAGGTAGCCGAGCCGGGCGATGGTTGTCCCGGTCCAAGGATGTAGGGCGAACGGTAGGCAAATCCGCTGTTCATGTGCCTGAGATCTGACGGGACTCCCGTAAAGGGGGATTCGGTGATCCTATGCTGCCTAGAAAAGCATCGGCGCGAGGTTTTAGCCGCCCGTACCCCAAACCGACACAGGTGATCAGGTAGAGAATACTAAGGCGATCGAGAGAATTATGGTTAAGGAACTCGGCAAAATGCCCCCGTAACTTCGGGAGAAGGGGGCCCCAACCTTGAACGGTACTAGCGACCGGGAGGGGATCGGGGCCGCAGAGACCAGGGGGAAGCGACTGTTTACTAAAAACACAGGTCCGTGCGAAGTCGCAAGACGATGTATACGGACTGACTCCTGCCCGGTGCTGGAAGGTTAAGAGGACCGGTTAGCCGCAAGGCGAAGCTGAGAATTTAAGCCCCAGTAAACGGCGGTGGTAACTATAACCATCCTAAGGTAGCGAAATTCCTTGTCGGGTAAGTTCCGACCTGCACGAATGGAGTAACGACTTCCCCGCTGTCTCAACCATAAACTCGGCGAAATTGCAGTACGAGTAAAGATGCTCGTTACGCGCAGCAGGACGGAAAGACCCCGAGACCTTTACTATAGTTTGGTATTGGTGTTCGGAGTGGCTTGTGTAGGATAGGTGGGAGACGTTGAAGCCCGGACGCCAGTTCGGGTGGAGTCATCGTTGAAATACCACTCTGGTCACTTTGGACATCTAACTTCGGCCCGTAATCCGGGTCAGGGACAGTGCCTGATGGGTAGTTTAACTGGGGCGGTTGCCTCCTAAAAGTAACGGAGGCGCCCAAAGGTTCCCTCAGCCTGGTTGGCAATCAGGTGTCGAGTGTAAGTGCACAAGGGAGCTTGACTGTGAGAGAGACATCTCGAGCAGGGACGAAAGTCGGGACTAGTGATCCGGCGGTACATTGTGGAATGGCCGTCGCTCAACGGATAAAAGGTACCTCGGGGATAACAGGCTGATCTTGCCCAAGAGTCCATATCGACGGCATGGTTTGGCACCTCGATGTCGGCTCGTCGCATCCTGGGGCTGGAGTAGGTCCCAAGGGTTGGGCTGTTCGCCCATTAAAGCGGTACGCGAGCTGGGTTTAGAACGTCGTGAGACAGTTCGGTCCCTATCCGCTGCGCGCGCAGGAAATTTGAGAAGGGCTGTCCTTAGTACGAGAGGACCGGGACGGACGAACCTCTGGTGTGTCAGTTGTACTGCCAAGTGCACCGCTGATTAGCTACGTTCGGATGGGATAACCGCTGAAAGCATCTAAGCGGGAAGCTCGCTTCGAGATGAGATTTCCATACACCTTGTGTGTGAGAGGCCCCCAGCCAGACCACTGGGTTGATAGGCCGGATGTGGAAGCGAGGACTAACGACTCGTGAAGCTGACCGGTACTAATAGGCCGATAACTTACACCACACACCACCCCCGCAAACGGATTCAAAAGCGTTTGCACCCATGGGGGCGGTACAAAGAAACAAGACTGCTTGCGTCCACTATGTGGTTCCCAACCAACAAACCCGCCACCGGGCTTTGGTTCAGGAACCAACCAATAACTGAATACAACACCACAGTTGTAACACCACAAGATTTCCCACCCCCAGGAACACCGGGGGACGGGACACAGGGTTACGGCGGTCATAGCGTGGGGGAAACGCCCGGTCCCATTCCGAACCCGGAAGCTAAGACCCACAGCGCCGATGGTACTGCACCCGGGAGGGTGTGGGAGAGTAGGTCACCGCCGGACAACCATTAAAACGGTCGAGAGCCCCAACCAGACACCCTGGTCGGGGCTCTCCCGCATTTAACCCAGCAGCCACACCGGGCCCAGGCCCCGACGTCCATGTCGGGGCCTGAGCCGTTCAAAGCCGCCGCCTCTCGGGCGTGCCGGCCTCGCCGGCGGCTACCGGCCAGGGCGCCGGCAACCGGCCGGCAACCGGCGTCGCCGGCAGCTGCGGCTGCGCGTCGCGGACCCGGTCCGGGAGGTCCTTCGTCCAGGCCCAGAGGCCTACCCGGGGAAGGGGACGGGGTGCCGGTGCCGACTGTCCCCGGCGATGACCGGAGGCGCTTCGGTGGGGAACTTCACCACAGCAACGCCCCGCACGTTTTCGGGGTTGTGGTTCGTGAAGGCTGTGGTTTGTGGAGGCTGTGGTTTGTGGAGGGTGTGGTTGGTGGTGGCAAGGTGCCGGCCGGCGCCGGGCCCGCAGCCTGGCAGCCGGGTTGGGTCGGGGAGGACTCATCCCGGTGCGGGGGGACAACAGCTGCCGGCACAGACCGTTATGCCCGACTGTGACGCGGTCCATAAAACCGGTCCGGACCCTGGGTGGCTCCGTTGACCGCGTTGCCGGGCCCAAAACCCGCGGCAATTCAAGGGTTTCGGGACGGATCGGCGCCTCTCTTGGCCGGGTTGCTTTGGGGGTGGGGTGGGTGTAATGTATTCCAAGTCGCCGCGAGGGAGACAGCGAAGAGCTGGTAACCGCGGGCGGCCAAATCCCGAAATCAAGACCATGATCTGGTGACTTTTAGGTTGCTTGGGTGTGGTGGGGCTGGTTTTCCTGCCGATGAGGATCCTGAAACACGGATTTGCGTCGGGGAGTGGAACCGGGTAAGTTTGAAAAGTTGCTCCGGAGCGATCCTGAACGTTGGTTTGGGTGGTGCCGGGTGTGTCTGTTGTTTGAGAACTCAATAGTGTGCCAAGTTTGTTGATACCGATTTTTTATGAATTGGTTGATTGTGCCGGACTGTGCCACCCCCGTGGTGTGGTCTGGTGTTTTTAGCTGGTTTCAAATTTTGTGCAGCCTGGTTTCCGCGTTATTTCCGTGGTTCCTGGTTGTGTCTGTTTTACTTCAACGGAGAGTTTGATCCTGGCTCAGGATGAACGCTGGCGGCGTGCTTAACACATGCAAGTCGAACGATGATCCGGTGCTTGCACCGGGGATTAGTGGCGAACGGGTGAGTAACACGTGAGTAACCTGCCCTTGACTCTGGGATAAGCCTGGGAAACTGGGTCTAATACCGGATATGACTCCTCATCGCATGGTGGGGGTGGAAAGCTTTTGCGGTTTTGGATGGACTCGCGGCCTATCAGCTTGTTGGTGAGGTAATGGCTCACCAAGGCGACGACGGGTAGCCGGCCTGAGAGGGTGACCGGCCACACTGGGACTGAGACACGGCCCAGACTCCTACGGGAGGCAGCAGTGGGGAATATTGCACAATGGGCGAAAGCCTGATGCAGCGACGCCGCGTGAGGGATGACGGCCTTCGGGTTGTAAACCTCTTTCAGTAGGGAAGAAGCGAAAGTGACGGTACCTGCAGAAGAAGCGCCGGCTAACTACGTGCCAGCAGCCGCGGTAATACGTAGGGCGCAAGCGTTATCCGGAATTATTGGGCGTAAAGAGCTCGTAGGCGGTTTGTCGCGTCTGCCGTGAAAGTCCGGGGCTCAACTCCGGATCTGCGGTGGGTACGGGCAGACTAGAGTGATGTAGGGGAGACTGGAATTCCTGGTGTAGCGGTGAAATGCGCAGATATCAGGAGGAACACCGATGGCGAAGGCAGGTCTCTGGGCATTAACTGACGCTGAGGAGCGAAAGCATGGGGAGCGAACAGGATTAGATACCCTGGTAGTCCATGCCGTAAACGTTGGGCACTAGGTGTGGGGGACATTCCACGTTTTCCGCGCCGTAGCTAACGCATTAAGTGCCCCGCCTGGGGAGTACGGCCGCAAGGCTAAAACTCAAAGGAATTGACGGGGGCCCGCACAAGCGGCGGAGCATGCGGATTAATTCGATGCAACGCGAAGAACCTTACCAAGGCTTGACATGGACCGGATCGCCGCAGAAATGTGGTTTCTCCTTTGGGGCCGGTTCACAGGTGGTGCATGGTTGTCGTCAGCTCGTGTCGTGAGATGTTGGTTAAGTCCCGCAACGAGCGCAACCCTCGTTCCATGTTGCCAGCACGTAGTGGTGGGGACTCATGGGAGACTGCCGGGGTCAACTCGGAGGAAGGTGGGGACGACGTCAAATCATCATGCCCCTTATGTCTTGGGCTTCACGCATGCTACAATGGCCGGTACAAAGGGTTGCGATACTGTGAGGTGGAGCTAATCCCAAAAGCCGGTCTCAGTTCGGATTGGGGTCTGCAACTCGACCCCATGAAGTCGGAGTCGCTAGTAATCGCAGATCAGCAACGCTGCGGTGAATACGTTCCCGGGCCTTGTACACACCGCCCGTCAAGTCACGAAAGTTGGTAACACCCGAAGCCGGTGGCCTAACCCCTTGTGGGAGGGAGCCGTCGAAGGTGGGACTGGCGATTGGGACTAAGTCGTAACAAGGTAGCCGTACCGGAAGGTGCGGCTGGATCACCTCCTTTCTAAGGAGCACCTACAGGCCCACGGCCGCGTGTATGCGGGGTGTGTGTGGTTTGTCAGGAGTAAAGGCCCGCTGCGCAGGCGATCGTTCTGCGGCGGGTGCTCATGGGTGGAATATCAACAAATAGCGGCCGCGTGGTTTTGTCCTGTGTCTAGTACGGACGGGTTCCCTTTCGGGGGTGGCTGTCCTGGAACGGTGCGGGGCGGGGTTCATGCGGTTTAGTGTTTGGCACACTGTTGGGTCCTGAGGCAACAGGACCGGGGAGGGTGCGGCTTTTGGCCGTGGCTTTGTCCGGGTTGTTTGTTTCTGGTTTCCTGGCTGCATCGATCACATGCGTTTTGCCCTGCGGGGTGTGTGTGGGGTGTGTGGTACGGGGTTGTTGTTTGAGAACTACATAGTGGACGCGAGCATCTTTTATAAGAAGCAATTTCCAAGAATATGAACCTGGATCTGGCTGCGCGTGATGATGGCACCCTTTCGGGGTGTGGTTGTTGGGTGTGGTTGGTTTTCATGGTTCTCTCGTAAATTACTCCTTGATCTTTTGTGGTCAAGTTTTTAAGAGCACACGGTGGATGCCTTGGCATTAGGAGCCGAAGAAGGACGTAGGAATCTGCGATAAGCCTGGGGAGTCGATAACCGGACTGTGATCCCAGGGTGTCCGAATGGGGAAACCCCGCCAGACGCGCGAGTGATCTGGTGACCCGCATCTGAACACATAGGGTGCGTGGAGGGAACGCGGGGAAGTGAAACATCTCAGTACCCGCAGGAAGAGAAAACAACAGTGATTCCGTTAGTAGTGGCGAGCGAACGCGGATCAGGCTAAACCGACCCATGTGTGATAGCCGGCGGGCGTTGCATGGGCGGGGTTGTGGGACTTGTTGTCCTGGTTCTGCCGGACCGGGGAGGTGTGAGTGCTGGTATAGGTGAACGGTCTTGAAAGGCCGGCCGTAGAGGGTGTGAGCCCCGTAACCGTAATGCTGAGCGCCGCCTTTGATGAGTATCCCAAGTAGCACGGGGCCCGAGAAATCCCGTGTGAATCTGTCAGGACCACCTGATAAGCCTAAATACTCCCTAATGACCGATAGCGGACCAGTACCGTGAGGGAAAGGTGAAAAGTACCCCGGGAGGGGAGTGAAACAGTACCTGAAACCGTGTGCTTACAATCCGTCGGAGCAGCCTTGTAGCTGTGACGGCGTGCCTTTTGAAGAATGAGCCTGCGAGTTAGTGTTACGTCGCGAGGTTAACCCGTGTGGGGAAGCCGTAGCGAAAGCGAGTCTGAACAGGGCGTTGCAGTGGCGTGATCTAGACCCGAAGCGAAGTGATCTACCCATGGCCAGGTTGAAGCGACGGTAAGACGTCGTGGAGGACCGAACCCACTTCAGTTGAAAATGGAGGGGATGAGCTGTGGGTAGGGGTGAAAGGCCAATCAAACTTCGTGATAGCTGGTTCTCCCCGAAATGCATTTAGGTGCAGCGTTGCGTGTTTCTTACCGGAGGTAGAGCTACTGGATGGCTAATGGGCCCTACAAGGTTACTGACGTCAGCCAAACTCCGAATGCCGGTAAGTGAGAGCGCAGCAGTGAGACTGTGGGGGATAAGCTTCATAGTCGAGAGGGAAACAGCCCAGACCACCAACTAAGGCCCCTAAGCGTGTGCTAAGTGGGAAAGGATGTGGAGTTGCGAAGACAACCAGGAGGTTGGCTTAGAAGCAGCCATCCTTAAAAGAGTGCGTAATAGCTCACTGGTCAAGTGATTCCGCGCCGACAATGTAGCGGGGCTCAAGTACACCGCCGAAGTTGTGGCATTCACATATTTTCCAAGCCTTCGTGGTTCAGGAGTGTGGATGGGTAGGGGAGCGTCGTGTGGGCGGTGAAGTCGCGGTGTAAACCAGCGGTGGAGCCTACACGAGTGAGAATGCAGGCATGAGTAGCGAAAGACGGGTGAGAAACCCGTCCGCCGGATGATCAAGGGTTCCAGGGTCAAGCTAATCTGCCCTGGGTAAGTCGGGACCTAAGGCGAGGCCGACAGGCGTAGTCGATGGACAACGGGTTGATATTCCCGTACCGGCGAAAAACCGCCCATGTTGAACAGGGGATACTAACCGCCCGAGACCTGCCCGACACCCCTTGTGGGTGAAGGGTTTTGGTGGAGCGCGGGACCTGATCCTGGGAGGCAAGCGTATTAACAGGTGTGACGCAGGAAGGTAGCCGAGCCGGGCGATGGTTGTCCCGGTCCAAGGATGTAGGGCGAACGGTAGGCAAATCCGCTGTTCATGTGCCTGAGATCTGACGGGACTCCCGTAAAGGGGGGATTCGGTGATCCTATGCTGCCTAGAAAAGCATCGGCGCGAGGTTTTAGCCGCCCGTACCCCAAACCGACACAGGTGATCAGGTAGAGAATACTAAGGCGATCGAGAGAATTATGGTTAAGGAACTCGGCAAAATGCCCCCGTAACTTCGGGAGAAGGGGGGCCCCAACCTTGAACGGTACTAGCGACCGGGAGGGATCGGGGCCGCAGAGACCAGGGGAAGCGACTGTTTACTAAAAACACAGGTCCGTGCGAAGTCGCAAGACGATGTATACGGACTGACTCCTGCCCGGTGCTGGAAGGTTAAGAGGACCGGTTAGCCGCAAGGCGAAGCTGAGAATTTAAGCCCCAGTAAACGGCGGTGGTAACTATAACCATCCTAAGGTAGCGAAATTCCTTGTCGGGTAAGTTCCGACCTGCACGAATGGAGTAACGACTTCCCCGCTGTCTCAACCATAAACTCGGCGAAATTGCAGTACGAGTAAAGATGCTCGTTACGCGCAGCAGGACGGAAAGACCCCGAGACCTTTACTATAGTTTGGTATTGGTGTTCGGAGTGGCTTGTGTAGGATAGGTGGGAGACGTTGAAGCCCGGACGCCAGTTCGGGTGGAGTCATCGTTGAAATACCACTCTGGTCACTTTGGACATCTAACTTCGGCCCGTAATCCGGGTCAGGGACAGTGCCTGATGGGTAGTTTAACTGGGGCGGTTGCCTCCTAAAAAGTAACGGAGGCGCCCAAAGGTTCCCTCAGCCTGGTTGGCAATCAGGTGTCGAGTGTAAGTGCACAAGGGAGCTTGACTGTGAGAGAGACATCTCGAGCAGGGACGAAAGTCGGGACTAGTGATCCGGCGGTACATTGTGGAATGGCCGTCGCTCAACGGATAAAAGGTACCTCGGGGATAACAGGCTGATCTTGCCCAAGAGTCCATATCGACGGCATGGTTTGGCACCTCGATGTCGGCTCGTCGCATCCTGGGGCTGGAGTAGGTCCCAAGGGTTGGGCTGTTCGCCCATTAAAGCGGTACGCGAGCTGGGTTTAGAACGTCGTGAGACAGTTCGGTCCCTATCCGCTGCGCGCGCAGGAAATTTGAGAAGGGCTGTCCTTAGTACGAGAGGACCGGGACGGACGAACCTCTGGTGTGTCAGTTGTACTGCCAAGTGCACCGCTGATTAGCTACGTTCGGATGGGATAACCGCTGAAAGCATCTAAGCGGGAAGCTCGCTTCGAGATGAGATTTCCATACACCTTGTGTGTGAGAGGCCCCCAGCCAGACCACTGGGTTGATAGGCCGGATGTGGAAGCGAGGACTAACGACTCGTGAAGCTGACCGGTACTAATAGGCCGATAACTTACACCACACACCACCCCCGCAAACGGATTCAAAAGCGTTTGCACCCATGGGGGCGGTACAAAGAAACAAGACTGCTTGCGTCCACTATGTGGTTCCCAACCAACAAACCCGCCACCGGGCTTTGGTTCAGGAACCAACCAATAACTGAATACAACACCACAGTTGTAACACCACAAGATTTCCCACCCCCAGGAACACCGGGGGACGGGACACAGGGTTACGGCGGTCATAGCGTGGGGGAAACGCCCGGTCCCATTCCGAACCCGGAAGCTAAGACCCACAGCGCCGATGGTACTGCACCCGGGAGGGTGTGGGAGAGTAGGTCACCGCCGGACAACCATTAAAACGGTCGAGAGCCCCAACCAGACACCCTGGTCGGGGCTCTCCCGCATTTAACCCAGCAGCCACACCGGGCCCAGGCCCCGACGTCCATGTCGGGGCCTGAGCCGTTCAAAGCCGCCGCCTCTCGGGCGTGCCGGCCTCGCCGGCGGCTACCGGCCAGGGCGCCGGCAACCGGCCGGCAACCGGCGTCGCCGGCAGCTGCGGCTGCGCGTCGCGGACCCGGTCCGGGAGGTCCTTCGTCCAGGCCCAGAGGCCTACCCGGGGAAGGGGACGGGGTGCCGGTGCCGACTGTCCCCGGCGATGACCGGAGGCGCTTCGGTGGGGAACTTCACCACAGCAACGCCCCGCACGTTTTCGGGGTTGTGGTTCGTGAAGGCTGTGGTTTGTGGAGGCTGTGGTTTGTGGAGGGTGTGGTTGGTGGTGGCAAGGTGCCGGCCGGCGCCGGGCCCGCAGCCTGGCAGCCGGGTTGGGTCGGGGAGGACTCATCCCGGTGCGGGGGGACAACAGCTGCCGGCACAGACCGTTATGCCCGACTGTGACGCGGTCCATAAAACCGGTCCGGACCCTGGGTGGCTCCGTTGACCGCGTTGCCGGGCCCAAAACCCGCGGCAATTCAAGGGTTTCGGGACGGATCGGCGCCTCTCTTGGCCGGGTTGCTTTGGGGGTGGGGTGGGTGTAATGTATTCCAAGTCGCCGCGAGGGAGACAGCGAAGAGCTGGTAACCGCGGGCGGCCAAATCCCCGAAATCAAGACCATGATCTGGTGACTTTTAGGTTGCTTGGGTGTGGTGGGGCTGGTTTTCCTGCCGATGAGGATCCTGAAACACGGATTTGCGTCGGGGAGTGGAACCGGGTAAGTTTGAAAAGTTGCTCCGGAGCGATCCTGAACGTTGGTTTGGGTGGTGCCGGGTGTGTCTGTTGTTTGAGAACTCAATAGTGTGCCAAGTTTGTTGATACCGATTTTTTATGAATTGGTTGATTGTGCCGGACTGTGCCACCCCCGTGGTGTGGTCTGGTGTTTTTAGCTGGTTTCAAATTTTGTGCAGCCTGGTTTCCGCGTTATTTCCGTGGTTCCTGGTTGTGTCTGTTTTACTTCAACGGAGAGTTTGATCCTGGCTCAGGATGAACGCTGGCGGCGTGCTTAACACATGCAAGTCGAACGATGATCCGGTGCTTGCACCGGGGATTAGTGGCGAACGGGTGAGTAACACGTGAGTAACCTGCCCTTGACTCTGGGATAAGCCTGGGAAACTGGGTCTAATACCGGATATGACTCCTCATCGCATGGTGGGGGGTGGAAAGCTTTTGCGGTTTTGGATGGACTCGCGGCCTATCAGCTTGTTGGTGAGGTAATGGCTCACCAAGGCGACGACGGGTAGCCGGCCTGAGAGGGTGACCGGCCACACTGGGACTGAGACACGGCCCAGACTCCTACGGGAGGCAGCAGTGGGGAATATTGCACAATGGGCGAAAGCCTGATGCAGCGACGCCGCGTGAGGGATGACGGCCTTCGGGTTGTAAACCTCTTTCAGTAGGGAAGAAGCGAAAGTGACGGTACCTGCAGAAGAAGCGCCGGCTAACTACGTGCCAGCAGCCGCGGTAATACGTAGGGCGCAAGCGTTATCCGGAATTATTGGGCGTAAAGAGCTCGTAGGCGGTTTGTCGCGTCTGCCGTGAAAGTCCGGGGCTCAACTCCGGATCTGCGGTGGGTACGGGCAGACTAGAGTGATGTAGGGGAGACTGGAATTCCTGGTGTAGCGGTGAAATGCGCAGATATCAGGAGGAACACCGATGGCGAAGGCAGGTCTCTGGGCATTAACTGACGCTGAGGAGCGAAAGCATGGGGAGCGAACAGGATTAGATACCCTGGTAGTCCATGCCGTAAACGTTGGGCACTAGGTGTGGGGGACATTCCACGTTTTCCGCGCCGTAGCTAACGCATTAAGTGCCCCGCCTGGGGAGTACGGCCGCAAGGCTAAAACTCAAAGGAATTGACGGGGGCCCGCACAAGCGGCGGAGCATGCGGATTAATTCGATGCAACGCGAAGAACCTTACCAAGGCTTGACATGGACCGGATCGCCGCAGAAATGTGGTTTCTCCTTTGGGGCCGGTTCACAGGTGGTGCATGGTTGTCGTCAGCTCGTGTCGTGAGATGTTGGTTAAGTCCCGCAACGAGCGCAACCCTCGTTCCATGTTGCCAGCACGTAGTGGTGGGGACTCATGGGAGACTGCCGGGGTCAACTCGGAGGAAGGTGGGGACGACGTCAAATCATCATGCCCCTTATGTCTTGGGCTTCACGCATGCTACAATGGCCGGTACAAAGGGTTGCGATACTGTGAGGTGGAGCTAATCCCAAAAAGCCGGTCTCAGTTCGGATTGGGGTCTGCAACTCGACCCCATGAAGTCGGAGTCGCTAGTAATCGCAGATCAGCAACGCTGCGGTGAATACGTTCCCGGGCCTTGTACACACCGCCCGTCAAGTCACGAAAGTTGGTAACACCCGAAGCCGGTGGCCTAACCCCTTGTGGGAGGGAGCCGTCGAAGGTGGGACTGGCGATTGGGACTAAGTCGTAACAAGGTAGCCGTACCGGAAGGTGCGGCTGGATCACCTCCTTTCTAAGGAGCACCTACAGGCCCACGGCCGCGTGTATGCGGGGTGTGTGTGGTTTGTCAGGAGTAAAGGCCCGCTGCGCAGGCGATCGTTCTGCGGCGGGTGCTCATGGGTGGAATATCAATAAATAGCGGCCGCGTGGTTTTGTCCTGTGTCTAGTACGGACGGGTTCCCTTTCGGGGGTGGCTGTCCTGGAACGGTGCGGGGCGGGGTTCATGCGGTTTAGTGTTTGGCACACTGTTGGGTCCTGAGGCAACAGGACCGGGGAGGGTGCGGCTTTTGGCCGTGGCTTTGTCCGGGTTGTTTGTTTCTGGTTTCCTGGCTGCACCGATCACACGGTTGCTGCGTCTGTTGGCGCGGGTGTGTGTGGGGTGTGTGGTACGGGGTTGTTGTTTGAGAACTACATAGTGGACGCGAGCATCTTTTATAAGAAGCAATTTCCAAGAATATGAACCTGGATCTGGCTGCGCGTGATGATGGCACCCTTACGGGGTGTGGTTGTTGGGTGTGGTTGGTTTTCATGGTTCTCTCGTAAATTACTCCTTGATCTTTTGTGGTCAAGTTTTTAAGAGCACACGGTGGATGCCTTGGCATTAGGAGCCGAAGAAGGACGTAGGAATCTGCGATAAGCCTGGGGAGTCGATAACCGGACTGTGATCCCAGGGTGTCCGAATGGGGAAACCCCGCCAGACGCGCGAGTGATCTGGTGACCCGCATCTGAACACATAGGGTGCGTGGAGGGAACGCGGGGAAGTGAAACATCTCAGTACCCGCAGGAAGAGAAAACAACAGTGATTCCGTTAGTAGTGGCGAGCGAACGCGGATCAGGCTAAACCGACCCATGTGTGATAGCCGGCGGGCGTTGCATGGGCGGGGTTGTGGGACTTGTTGTCCTGGTTCTGCCGGACCGGGGAGGTGTGAGTGCTGGTATAGGTGAACGGTCTTGAAAGGCCGGCCGTAGAGGGTGTGAGCCCCGTAACCGTAATGCTGAGCGCCGCCTTTGATGAGTATCCCAAGTAGCACGGGGCCCGAGAAATCCCGTGTGAATCTGTCAGGACCACCTGATAAGCCTAAATACTCCCTAATGACCGATAGCGGACCAGTACCGTGAGGGAAAGGTGAAAAGTACCCCGGGAGGGGAGTGAAACAGTACCTGAAACCGTGTGCTTACAATCCGTCGGAGCAGCCTTGTAGCTGTGACGGCGTGCCTTTGAAGAATGAGCCTGCGAGTTAGTGTTACGTCGCGAGGTTAACCCGTGTGGGGAAGCCGTAGCGAAAGCGAGTCTGAACAGGGCGTTGCAGTGGCGTGATCTAGACCCGAAGCGAAGTGATCTACCCATGGCCAGGTTGAAGCGACGGTAAGACGTCGTGGAGGACCGAACCCACTTCAGTTGAAAATGGAGGGGATGAGCTGTGGGTAGGGGTGAAAGGCCAATCAAACTTCGTGATAGCTGGTTCTCCCCGAAATGCATTTAGGTGCAGCGTTGCGTGTTTCTTACCGGAGGTAGAGCTACTGGATGGCTAATGGGCCCTACA
Organism: Arthrobacter sp. FW305-BF8; assembly: GCF_021789315.1. Taxonomy (NCBI): domain Bacteria; kingdom Bacillati; phylum Actinomycetota; class Actinomycetes; order Micrococcales; family Micrococcaceae; genus Arthrobacter; species Arthrobacter sp. FW305-BF8. The sequence goes on along the minus strand of NZ_CP084561.1, from coordinate 4,673,781 downwards.
AGGTTACTGACGTCAGCCAAACTCCGAATGCCGGTAAGTGAGAGCGCAGCAGTGAGACTGTGGGGGATAAGCTTCATAGTCGAGAGGGAAACAGCCCAGACCACCAACTAAGGCCCCTAAGCGTGTGCTAAGTGGGAAAGGATGTGGAGTTGCGAAGACAACCAGGAGGTTGGCTTAGAAGCAGCCATCCTTAAAAGAGTGCGTAATAGCTCACTGGTCAAGTGATTCCGCGCCGACAATGTAGCGGGGCTCAAGTACACCGCCGAAGTTGTGGCATTCACATATTTTCCAAGCCTTCGTGGTTCAGGAGTGTGGATGGGTAGGGGAGCGTCGTGTGGGCGGTGAAGTCGCGGTGTAAACCAGCGGTGGAGCCTACACGAGTGAGAATGCAGGCATGAGTAGCGAAAGACGGGTGAGAAACCCGTCCGCCGGATGATCAAGGGTTCCAGGGTCAAGCTAATCTGCCCTGGGTAAGTCGGGACCTAAGGCGAGGCCGACAGGCGTAGTCGATGGACAACGGGTTGATATTCCCGTACCGGCGAAAAACCGCCCATGTTGAACAGGGGATACTAACCGCCCGAGACCTGCCCGACACCCCTTGTGGGTGAAGGGTTTTGGTGGAGCGCGGGACCTGATCCTGGGAGGCAAGCGTATTAACAGGTGTGACGCAGGAAGGTAGCCGAGCCGGGCGATGGTTGTCCCGGTCCAAGGATGTAGGGCGAACGGTAGGCAAATCCGCTGTTCATGTGCCTGAGATCTGACGGGACTCCCGTAAAGGGGGGATTCGGTGATCCTATGCTGCCTAGAAAAGCATCGGCGCGAGGTTTTAGCCGCCCGTACCCCAAACCGACACAGGTGATCAGGTAGAGAATACTAAGGCGATCGAGAGAATTATGGTTAAGGAACTCGGCAAAATGCCCCCGTAACTTCGGGAGAAGGGGGCCCCAACCTTGAACGGTACTAGCGACCGGGAGGGGATCGGGGCCGCAGAGACCAGGGGGAAGCGACTGTTTACTAAAAACACAGGTCCGTGCGAAGTCGCAAGACGATGTATACGGACTGACTCCTGCCCGGTGCTGGAAGGTTAAGAGGACCGGTTAGCCGCAAGGCGAAGCTGAGAATTTAAGCCCCAGTAAACGGCGGTGGTAACTATAACCATCCTAAGGTAGCGAAATTCCTTGTCGGGTAAGTTCCGACCTGCACGAATGGAGTAACGACTTCCCCGCTGTCTCAACCATAAACTCGGCGAAATTGCAGTACGAGTAAAGATGCTCGTTACGCGCAGCAGGACGGAAAGACCCCGAGACCTTTACTATAGTTTGGTATTGGTGTTCGGAGTGGCTTGTGTAGGATAGGTGGGAGACGTTGAAGCCCGGACGCCAGTTCGGGTGGAGTCATCGTTGAAATACCACTCTGGTCACTTTGGACATCTAACTTCGGCCCGTAATCCGGGTCAGGGACAGTGCCTGATGGGTAGTTTAACTGGGGCGGTTGCCTCCTAAAAAGTAACGGAGGCGCCCAAAGGTTCCCTCAGCCTGGTTGGCAATCAGGTGTCGAGTGTAAGTGCACAAGGGAGCTTGACTGTGAGAGAGACATCTCGAGCAGGGACGAAAGTCGGGACTAGTGATCCGGCGGTACATTGTGGAATGGCCGTCGCTCAACGGATAAAAGGTACCTCGGGGATAACAGGCTGATCTTGCCCAAGAGTCCATATCGACGGCATGGTTTGGCACCTCGATGTCGGCTCGTCGCATCCTGGGGCTGGAGTAGGTCCCAAGGGTTGGGCTGTTCGCCCATTAAAGCGGTACGCGAGCTGGGTTTAGAACGTCGTGAGACAGTTCGGTCCCTATCCGCTGCGCGCGCAGGAAATTTGAGAAGGGCTGTCCTTAGTACGAGAGGACCGGGACGGACGAACCTCTGGTGTGTCAGTTGTACTGCCAAGTGCACCGCTGATTAGCTACGTTCGGATGGGATAACCGCTGAAAGCATCTAAGCGGGAAGCTCGCTTCGAGATGAGATTTCCATACACCTTGTGTGTGAGAGGCCCCCAGCCAGACCACTGGGTTGATAGGCCGGATGTGGAAGCGAGGACTAACGACTCGTGAAGCTGACCGGTACTAATAGGCCGATAACTTACACCACACACCACCCCCGCAAACGGATTCAAAAGCGTTTGCACCCATGGGGGCGGTACAAAGAAACAAGACTGCTTGCGTCCACTATGTGGTTCCCAACCAACAAACCCGCCACCGGGCTTTGGTTCAGGAACCAACCAATAACTGAATACAACACCACAGTTGTAACACCACAAGATTTCCCACCCCCAGGAACACCGGGGGACGGGACACAGGGTTACGGCGGTCATAGCGTGGGGGAAACGCCCGGTCCCATTCCGAACCCGGAAGCTAAGACCCACAGCGCCGATGGTACTGCACCCGGGAGGGTGTGGGAGAGTAGGTCACCGCCGGACAACCATTAAAACGGTCGAGAGCCCCAACCAGACACCCTGGTCGGGGCTCTCCCGCATTTAACCCAGCAGGTGATCCCTGACAGGGTCCTGGTTTCGACAGGCCCACCCAACGGACCTCCCCAAACCCTCCCTCACCTCCCGCAGCCCTTTCCCCAACCCGTCCGCAGTCCCCCGGCCAAGGTGAGGAAGCATCGGGGTTGAGGCGACGGGATGTGAGGAAGCGTCCGGCTGGGAGCCGTCCGAACCTGTGGGCGGGCCCGGTTGGAAGGGCCCATAGGGCTGAAAATCCTTGAAATACCGGTGATTTAGGTCAAAAAGTCGCGGAAACACGCGGAATTTATCCCCCTCATGGGTGCAAGCTGGTAAGTTTTCGAACAGTGGCTTGCACGCACGCCGCGTGCAGGCTCCAGAATCAAGAGCGTCCAGGAGGACATACATGGCTAAGAACCGTAGTGAACTTGTTTCCGAGGTAGCAGGCAAGGCCGGCACCAGCCAGGCGGCCGTCAACTCCGTGCTCGATGCACTGTTCGAGGTTTTCGAATCTTCTGTCGCCGCCGGCGAGAAGATCACCATCCCGGGCTGGCTCGCAGTTGAGCGCACCGACCGTGCAGCCCGCACTGGCCGCAACCCGCAGACCGGCGAGACCATCCAGATTGCAGCCGGCCACAGCGTCAAGCTGACCGCTGGTTCCAAGCTGAAGGCCGCTGTCTCCAAGAAGTAGTCTTTCGCAGCTCAGAGGAGCGGCAACCCACTAGGTTGCCGCTCCTCTTGCTTTTAACCCTCGTTTCCCGAACCCCCGATTCGCCGCCGTGGCGACGGTAGCGGACAATGGATAGGTGCCTTCAGCAGCAAAACCCCTTACTCCGCAACCCGCGCCCGATTCGGGAACCCGGGCCGCTGACAGTGCCTTCGGCATTCAGCGGGCCTGGCAGCTGGCCGGACTCGGTGCCCTCTTCCTGGGGCTGGTGGCCGCGCTGCTGTTCTCCGGTGCCGCAGCCGCACGTGAGGTCTCCGACCCCGGCGCGCTGGTACGTTGGGGGCTTCCGGTCAGCAAGGCCGTCCACAACGTTTCCCTTGCCGCTGTAATCGGCGGGCTCATCTTTGCCGCAGGTATCCTGCCGCACAAGCTCGGTGGTGCGCGGTCGAAGGACAATGACGCACCCGAGCACCCGGCCTTTGCCCGCGCCCTTGCCATCGCGGCTGCGGCGGGCGTGGCGTGGACGCTGTCCGCCATCGCCGTGCTGGTGCTGACGTACTCCGACGTGGCAGGGCAGGGCATCTCGGGGGATGCCGAGTTCACCCGTGCTCTCGTGTACTTCATGACGGACATCGAAACCGGGCGCGCCTGGCTGGCCGTGACGATCATCGCCGCCGTCGTGACAACGGCGCTCTTCGGGGTGCGGTCGCTGACCGGCCTGGCGTTTACGTTGCTGCTGGCATTGATCGGCCTGGTTCCCACTGCCCTGATCGGCCACTCCGCCAGCTCCAACGACCACGAGGGTGCCATCAACTCGCTGGGCCTGCACCTGGTGGGGGTCAGCGTCTGGGTGGGCGGCATCATCCTGCTGGCGCTGCTCTCCGGCATGCTCGCCCCGCGCAACCAGGCCCGCAGCACCCAGGCGCGCAGCGGCCAGGCGTCCCTGCCGGGCGACCACGACATCACCGAACCGGTCCTCCGCCGGTTCTCCTCGCTCGCAGGTTTCGCATTTGCGCTGGTCTTCGCATCGGGCGTCGTCAATGCCAGCATCCGGGTGACCAGCTGGGGTGACCTCTTCGGCTCGGCGTACGGCCAGCTGATCCTTGCGAAGTCCGCGGCCACACTCGTACTGGGCGGAATCGGCTTCATGCACCGGCAGTGGGTCATCCCGCAGCTGGCGCGTGCAGGAGCGGCCATGTCCGCGCGGCGAGTGCTCTGGCAGCTGATTCTCATCGAACTGCTGATCATGGGAGCCACGTCAGGCATCGCCGTCGCCCTGGGCCGTTCAGCGCCGCCGGAGCCTACTTCCTACGCCCCGGACGCCTCGCCCGCATTCATCCTCTCCGGCTACGAGCTGCCCCCTGAACTGACGCCCGAACGCTGGCTGACCGAGTGGCGCCTGGACTGGCTCTGGATTGCCGTGGCGATTTTTGGCCTGGTGTCCTACTTCCTGGGCGTGGCCAAGGTCCGCGCACGCGGGGACAAATGGTCCTGGTTCCGCAGCACAAACTGGATCATCGGCCTGCTGGTGCTGACCTACATCACGTCGGGACCGCCGTCGGTATACGGCCGCGTACTGTTCTCGGCGCACATGGTGGACCACATGGCCCTCACCATGGTTGCCCCGATCTTCCTGGTGCTCGGCGCCCCCGTGACGCTTGCGCTCCGGGCCCTGCCGGCACGGAGGGACGGGTCCCGCGGCCTCCGGGAATGGCTCCTGCTGTTCGTCCACTCGAAGTTCTCGCAGGTGGTCACCCACCCGCTGTTCGCGGCCGCCAACTTCGCCGGCTCCATCGTGCTGTTCTACTATTCGGACGCGTTCAGCCTGGCGATGCGGGAACACGTGGGCCACGAGCTGATGAACCTGCACTTTGCGCTGACGGGCTACATCTTCGTGCTCAGCATGATCGGCACCGACCCGCTGCCGCGCCGCGCGCCGTACCCGCTGCGGCTCCTGCTCCTGCTGGCCACCATGGGCTTCCACGCCTTCTTCGGAGTGGCCATCATGGGCGGCACCAACCTGCTGGCCGCAGACTACTTCGGCAACCTCGGCCGCAGCTGGGGGCCCTCGGCACTCCTGGACCAGCAAATGGGCGGTGCAGTGGCCTGGGGCATCGGCGAAGTGCCCACACTGCTGGTGGCGATCGGCGTCGCCATCATGTGGTCCAGATCCGATGAACGCGAAACCCGGCGCACCGACCGGGCCGCGGACAGGAATAACGACGCCGATCTCACCGCTTACAACGATATGTTTGCCAAATTGGCTGAACGCGACGCCAAGCTGGCTGAACGCAACTCAAAGCTGGAAGGACGCTGATGAGCGAAACCGTACGCACCCACCTCCGGGTCCGCGCCTCCGAACTGGTGGGCCGCAACTGGCTGAACACCGGCGGCAAGTCCCTGGACCTTGAAGCCCTGCGCGGCAAGATTGTGCTCCTGGACTTCTGGACCTTCTGCTGCATCAACTGCCTTCACGTGCTGGACGAACTCCGGCCGCTGGAGGAAAAGTACTCCGACGTCCTGGTCACCGTGGGCGTGCACTCCCCGAAGTTCGAGCACGAGGCCGATCCTGTGGCGCTGGCCGCCGCCGTGGAGCGTTACGAGATCCACCACCCGGTCCTGGACGACCCCGAGCTGGAAACCTGGAAGGCCTACACGGCCCGCGCCTGGCCCACACTGGTGGTCATTGACCCGGAGGGCTACATCGTGGCGCACCTGTCGGGCGAAGGCCACGCGGACGGCCTGGGCGTGCTCATTCCCGAGCTGATCGCCGAGCACGAGGCTCGCGGCACCCTGCACCGCGGCAACGGCCCCTACGTGGCTCCGGAGCCGACGTCGGGAACCCTGCGGTTCCCCGGCAAGGCCCTCTACCTTCCGGCCGGCCGCGGTTCAGAGCCCGCTAGTTCAGCCTCCGCCAGTTCAGCGGCCGACGCCGGTGCTGCCGCCGGCACGGGTGCCAACGGCACCGCTGACCGCGGGACCTGGCTGGTCACCGACACCGGCCACCACCGCGTCCTGGAGCTCGGCACCGACTTCCACACCGTGCTGAGCACTTACGGTTCCGGGGAGAAGGGCCACGCCGACGGCGACGCCGGCACCGCCCGGTTCAACGAACCGCAGGGTCTTGTCCTGCTGCCGGAAGACGTGGCAGCGAAGACGGGCTACGACGTCGTGATTGCCGACTCCGTCAACCACCGCCTGCGGGGACTGTCGCTCGCTGACGGGACCGTCACCACCCTCGCTGGAAGCGGCGTGCAGCGGCTCCTGGAGACCGGGCCCGCCCGCGTGGACGAGGACGCGGCCGGCTTCACCGGACGCCTGGGAGACCACCCCCTGGACGTGGCCCTCAGCTCGCCGTGGGACGTCGTCTGGTCCAGCAAGCTGAACGCCGTGGTGATCGCCATGGCCGGTGTGCACCAGATCTTCAGCTACGAGCCTCTCACCGGGGACGTCTCGATCGTCGCCGGCAACGGACTGGAAGGCCTGCTGGACGGGCCCGCCCACGAGGCCTGGTTCGCGCAGCCGTCCGGTCTGGCTGAGGATGCCGACGGAAACATCTGGGTGGCCGACTCTGAGACCTCCGCCCTGCGCAAGCTGGTGATCGACGACGACGCCACCGTCACCGTTGAATCCGCCGTGGGCAAAGGTCTTTTCGACTTCGGCTTCCGCGACGGCCAGGCTTCCGAGGCGCGCCTGCAGCACCCGCTGGGCGTCACGGTGCTGCCGGACGGCTCCGTGGCGATCGCCGACACCTACAACGGTGCGGTGCGCCGCTACGACCCGGCCGCAGGCACCGTGTCCACGCTGGCGCGGGGGCTGGCCGAGCCGTCCGACGTGATCGTCGACCACACCCAGGTGGCGGGCTCCGAGCCGCTGCTCGTGGTGGTCGAGGCGAACAAGCACCAGCTCGTGTACGTGCCCATCCCTAAGGAAGCGCAGCAGGTGGACGAGGGCGCCGTCCAGACGCACCGGCCCAAGAGCCCTGTGGCGCCCGGTCTGCTGGAGCTCACGGTCCGCTTCACGGCGCCCACCGGCCAGAAGCTCGATGACCGCTGGGGCGACCCCACCCAGCTGAAGATCTCCTCCACCCCGCCGGAGCTGCTCGTGTCCGGCGGCGGGACCTCCGTGGGCCTGCTCCGCACGCTCGAGCTGGCCTCCGATGTTCCGGAGGGCGTCCTGCACATCACGGCCCGCGCTGCCGCCTGCGACGGCCCGGAAACCGAGGACGGCGAGATCCCGGACCACGCCGCGTGCCACCTCTACCAGCAGGACTGGGGCATCCCCGTGGTGCTCCAGGCCGACGGTGACACCGACCTGGTGCTGGACCTGCGCGGCATGGACTAAGGTCCGTCGCGGAACTGACTGAAGTGGCCCGGTTTCCCGCCCCGCGGCGCGGAACCGGGCCACTGCCTTTTTGTCGGCGGGTTCAAAGCTGGGCCAGCCCGGCAGCGGCGCAAGCGGGCCGGTTATCCACATGGCCGAGATTCTGCCTGCCAGGGGATGCCGGCGGCAGGCAGGGTTGGGCGTGTGGACCCCTCACGCATCATCAAAGCAGCCGGTGGGGTATTGCTGACGCGGGACGTGGTGGCCCGGGGCGGCACGGAGGCCGGCATTCGTCTCGCCGTGCGAAGCGGCGCGGTTTGGCGGGTGGAGCGCGGGCTGCTCGCCGTTCCCGGCGCCGATCCCGAGTTGGTGGCGGCTGGACGTTCTCGTGGGCTCCTGACCTGCGTGTCCGCTGCTCCGGGGTACAAACTGTGGCAACTCCGTCCCGCAACGCAGCCTCATTACTGGCACAGCAACGGCCGGGCAGGAGACGGTTGTGTCAACCACCGGCTTGCCCTGACGCAACGGAGACGCCACGGGACCATCGCCGCGCTCCCGGATGTTTTGCTCCAGGCCCTGCTCTGCCTGCCGCCCCTGGAATCCCTGGTGATGGTGGAGTGCGCCTACAACCGCGGAGATATTGACCTCGCTTTCCTACGCGGATACCTGACTGGCAACCGGTGCGGAAAAGCGCGGGACGTTCTGGCAAGAGTAGAACGGGGCGCCGATTCGCTCCTGGAGACTCTGGCCCGGGTTCTGTTCCGTGAAGCGGGGATCGCCACCGAAACGCAGGTTTGGATCGAGGGGATCGGAAGCGTGGACTTCCTGCTGGAAGGCTTCCTCATCGTGGAAATCGACGGAATCGCCTTCCACCTCGAATCGCGGCAGTTCAAGAAGGACCGGCGGCGGGACAATGCCGCCGCCGTGCGGGGGCTGCCGGTCCTTCGCTTCTTCTATGACGACGTTGTTCACTCCCCGGAAGCCATGCTGGCCCAAGTGCGGGAGGTTCTGGCCCGTGGTTCATCGCGCTGGCCGCAGCCGGACCAGCCCAGCTTTGGGCCTTACCGGCGGTTGCTGGGCCCGTGAAAATGGGGACAGGCCGTTGAAGGTGGGCCAGTCCAACCAAACAGCCCGGCCGGGTCAGTTGGAGGCGGGGCCTCAGAAGGTGAGGAGCGGCGTGACCTTGATGGTGTCGCCAGTAATGTCCAGACGCGTCGTGAAGCTGAAATCGTGCTCCACGCCCAGGGGCGAGACGGCGCCGTTGAACAGGTCGATCTGCTCCGCAGTGAGCTTTGCCTTGCCGTCCAGCGGCGCCACCACCCACCTGCCGTCAAATGGCTCGATGGTGACCTTCGGGTAGTCGGTGATGCTCCACTTGATGGTCCCGGGCACCACGCGGTTGTTGGTGACGTGGTAGAACGGGCAGTCCGGCTGGAGCTGCTGCTGCCGGCCGGCTTCGGCCGCGCACTTGTCGAGGAATTCCTTGACCCGTGCGGAGACCGCCTGGTTCAGTTCGTCGGTGGCGTGCGTGAGCAGGTTCAGGGGCGCGGCGGGAGCCTCCCTTCCGGAGACCGTGGCCCGCGTGGGCGGAGCGGCGAAGTACTGGCCGTTGAGGGACGCCTCGTACTCGCCCGGATAGAACACCGCGAAGCTGTTGTGGCCGCCGGGCATGTTCACCGGCACGCCGTTTAACGTTGCCTCACTGGAGTTCACCACTGTCACGTCAACGGTGGGCAGCGTGGCAGGCACGAAGGACCACTTGTGGAAGAACAGCCATTCTGTGCCGGTGCTCTCCAGCAGGAACTCGGTGTGCAGCTGGCTGCCGTCGATGGTGTAGTCCATCGGCACCATCACGCGGTTGCCGCCACGCCCCACCGCGGCTCCGAGTTTGACGTTCGTGATCCGCGCCGCAGAGGTCTGCAGCGCGGTGCCGTCGAGCATGGCGGCGTCGGCGTCCGGCACCGACGCGCGGAGCAGGCCCAGCGCCCGTTCACCTTCGCCGTGCTGCAGGGCCTCCAGATATTCGCGCACGGGCTGTTGCGGACTGGCCACGGAGGAGTTGACCAGATTGACTGAAACGATGGCGCCAACGATGGCAAGCATGAGGCCCAGCAGCCATCCGGCCGCCGTCTTCACCAACGCTTGACTCATTTGCACGCACCCCACGTTACCTGCAACGTCAGGCAACTCTGGAGTAGGGGTGGTCCCCATGACGCCCGCCCACCGTGCAGGAAAGCCCGACGGCGGGACGCAGCCGCCGCTGTCGGCGCTGCGTTTCCGCTAGCGGCGCCGCCGGGAAGAGGTGCCGAAAACGCCCCGCAGGAGTTCCCGGCCGAGCTGCGTTCCCATGGACCGAGCCATGCTTTTCAGGCCGCTGCCAAGGGCCCCGCCGAGGGCGCCGGTGATGTCCTCCATCATCCCGCCGGACGGGGGAGCCTGGCGTCTGGCCGGGGGCGCCGAGACCGGCCCGCCGTCCGGCCGTCCGTTTTCGGCCCGCCCGCTGCCGGGCTGCCTGCTGCTGGGACGGCCCAGGTTCTCCTCCTCGATCCGGCGCGCTTCGTCGTCGATCGCCGTTGGATCAGGATTGCCCGGGACGAACACCTCGGGCGAAGGCACCGGCGGCTGCCCGGCGGCCGCGGCGCCGGTGGGGGCCCCGGCCTTGCCGGTCAGCTTCTCGTACGCGGAGACGTTGTCCACCGCAGTGCCGTACTTCGCAAGCAGCGCCGACCCCGCCACGGTGCTCCTGACCAGTTCGGCGGCGCTGGGGCCCATGACGGATTCCGGCGCCCGGAGGCGGGTGAGGGCAACCGGCGTCGGGGCGCCTCGCTCGTTCATGACCGTGATGACGGCTTCGCCGATGCCCGCCGACGTCAGGGTCTCCTCGAGGTCATAGTCACTGATGGGGAACGTGGAGACGGTGGCCTTGAGCGCCTTCGCATCCTCCGGCGTGAATGCCCTGAGGGCGTGCTGGACCCGGTTGGCCAGCTGCCCGAGGACATCCGCCGGGACGTCCTTCGGGGTCTGCGTGACGAAGAAGATGCCGACTCCCTTGGAGCGGATCAGGCGGACGGTGGTGGTGATGGCTTCCAGGAAGGCCTTCGAAGCGTCACTGAAGAGCAGGTGCGCCTCGTCGAGGAAAAAGACAAGCTTGGGTTTGTCGAGGTCGCCGGCTTCGGGCAGGTCCTCGAACAGATCCGCGAGAAGCCACATGAGGAACGTGGAAAAAACCATCGGCTTGGTCTGCAAGGTTGGCAGCTCCAGGCAGCTGATGACGCCGCGGCCGTCAGGCGCCGTCCGGAGCAGTTCGGCGGTGTCGAACTCCGGCTCCCCGAAGAACCGCTCCATGCCCTGCGCCTCGAGACCCACGAGTTCCCGGAGGATGACGCCGGCAGTGGCCTTGGACAGGCCGCCCAATTCCTTAAGCGGTTCCTTGCCCTCGTCGGAGATGAGGAACTGGATGACGGCGCGCAGGTCCTTCAGGTCCACCAGCTCGAGGTTGTTCTTGTCCGCAAAGTGGAACACGAGCTGGAGGCTGGATTCCTGGGTGTCATTGAGCTCCAGTACGCGGGAGAGCAGGATGGGCCCGAACGACGTGATCGTGGCGCGGACCGGGATGCCGTCGCCGTCCCCGCCGAGGGCCAGGAACTCCACCGGAAACGTCTTCCCGGACCACGCCTGCCCGATGCTTTCGGTCCGCTTGGCCAGCTTGTCGCTTCCGGCGGCCGCCGTCGCAAGCCCGGAAAGGTCGCCCTTGATATCCGCCAGGAACACGGGCACCCCGGCGGTCGAGAGCTGTTCCGCCATCATGTGCAGGGTGACGGTCTTGCCCGTGCCGGTGGCGCCGGCCACGAGCCCGTGCCGGTTCATCATGGACAGCGGCAACCGGACCGGAGCGTCCTTGTGCAGTTCGCCGTCGACGATGGCGGCGCCCAGCTCGATGGTGGCACCCTCCAGGGCGTAGCCCTTTTGGATGGTGGCTACTTTATCTGCAGTGGACTTGTTGGCCATGCCGCCAGCATAGCGGCCACCGGATGGGCGGGATATGTGGACAGCGTCACCGGGCCGGACAGAAATAACCCGGGCGCCGCCGTCGTTGTTCCCAATGTGCCGGACCACCGCTGGGCCGGCAGCCGCGCAACCCCCTAAGAAAGGCCGTCCCGCCGTGACTGTTCCCCTCTCCATCCTCGACCTGGCAACCATCGGCAAGGGCCAGACGGCGGCGGAGAGCCTTGCCGGGAGCGTCGCCATGGCGCAGCTGGCCGAAAGGCTCGGATACCGGCGCGTCTGGTACGCCGAACACCACAACATGTCTTCCATCGCGTCGTCGGCCACGTCCGTGCTGATCGCCCACGTGGCCGCTCACACCGAGAGCATCAGGCTGGGAGCAGGCGGCGTGATGCTGCCCAACCATTCCCCGCTCACAATCGCCGAGCAGTTCGGCACCCTGGAGACCCTGCACCCCGGCCGGATCGACTTGGGCCTGGGACGTGCGCCCGGCAGCGACCAGAACACCATGCGGGCACTGCGCCGTGACCCGCATTCGGCCGATACCTTCCCGCAGGACGTCCTGGAACTGCAGGGCTACCTCACCGGGCCCACCCGCGTGCAGGGAGTGGAGGCTACGCCGGGCAGGGGAACCAACGTGCCCCTCTACATTTTGGGCTCCTCCCTCTTCGGAGCGCGGCTGGCGGCCCAGCTGGGACTGCCGTACGCCTTCGCGTCCCACTTCGCCCCGAATGCGCTGCAGGACGCCGTCGCCGTGTACCGGCGGGAGTTCAAACCGTCGGAGCAGCTGTCCGCCCCGCACGTCATCGCCGGCGTCAATGTGGTGGCTGCGGATGCTGCCTCGGACGCCCAGGAGATGCTGCGCGCCACGATGCGGGCCCGCGTCTCGCTGTTCTTCGGCGGCGGGCGGCAATTCACCGACGACGAGGCGGACATGATCCTGGACTCGCCGCAGGGACAGCACGTCTCGCAGATGATGAAGTACTCGGCTGTGGGCACCCCGGACGTCGTGCTGGACTACTTGGAGGGCTTCGCCCGGCACGCCGACGCCGACGAGCTCATCGTGGCGCACCAGAGCAACGGAACCGCGGAGCGGCTGCGTTCGGTGGAGCTCCTTGCGGAGGCAGCCGGACTGGTCCGCGTCTGACGCCTGCGGGTAGCCACCCCTGGGGCAAAGGCCTGAGGGGTGCGCGGTCCTAGGCCCGGGCGGCGGCGAAGATGGCCGGTGCGGGGCCCTCTCCGGTGGCGAGGTCGGCCAGGATCCGGCCCACCACGGGCGTGAACTTGAAGCCGTGGCCGGCGAAGCCCGCCCCGATGACCACGGGCCCGATCCGGTCCAGCACGAAGTTGTGGTCCGGGGCGGTGGTGTACGTGCAGCTGATGTCGGTCATCGCGTCGGCGTCCACGCCGGGCAGCCAGTCCCTCGCGTACTGCTGCAGGGCTGCGCGCTGGCGCGGTTCGGGCAGGTAGGATCTCCGGTCCGGGTCCACTACTGGTCCCACGCCGTGCCAGCCCGCCTTGACGCCCTCTCCGGGTGTCAGCATGCCGTACACGGGGGAGTACCAGCCGGCGTAGTCCCCGCCCTCGCCGGGGAAGTGGTTGAACCCGGGCCAAATGGCGCCGTCGTCGGTGATGCGGAAGTGGGCCGGCTGCTCCTGCGTGACGGTCAGGCGCGGCGTGGCGACTGCACCTGCCAGCAGCTTGGAGGTCCAGCCGCCCGCGGTGACCACCGCCTGCCGGGCGGTGAGCACCTCCGTCCGGCCGCCGTCTTCTACGGTAAGCCGGACGCCGTCGTCGAGTATTTCCAGCCGCACAACTTTCACGCCGTGCCGGATTGCTGCGCCGTTCCCGGCCGCGAGCCTCTGGAACGCCGGAAGGGCGGCCTCGGGGTTGAGCTGGCCGCCGTCGGGCATGTGCAGAACCTGCTGGTCGAAGCGGATGCCGCTCCAGCGCTCGCCGGCTTCAGCGAGCGGAACGAAGTCCGCGCGGAGGCCGGCGCTGTTCAGTGCTGCGTGGATCTCGCCGAGGCGCGGGTCTGGGCCGTGGTTGACGACGCCGGTGCGCGCCAGCAGGCGCTCGCCGCTCGCGTCCTCGAGCTCGGCCCACAGCTTCAGCGCCTCGGCCAGCATGGCCACGTACTCAGGCTCGGCGTAGGCGAGGCTCAGGTTCCGGGTGGCGCCGTGCGAGGCACCTTTGAGGTGGCCGGGCGTGAACTGCTCGAGCAGGGTCACGTCACGCCCGCGGTCGGCCAGCGCCCAGGCGGCAGCGGAACCCATGGCTCCGCCTCCGATGATCACGGTGTCCAGGGTGGTGTTCAAGGTTTCCTCCAGTTCGGGCGGCAGCCGCGGAGCGGTTGGGGACGGGGCGGCAGTTATGCCAGAAGCAGGGCCACACCGATCATCGCAGGCACGGCCACGATCGTGGTGATCAGGACGGTGTCCTTCGCGACCGTGAGCCCGGCCTTGTACCGGCTGGCGGCGACGAAAACATTCTGCGCGGTGGGCAGGGCGGACGTGACCACGACGGCGAACAGCGCCGGGCCGTCCAGTCCGAGGGCGAAGCGTGCAAACAGATAGGCGATGGCCGGGTGCACGAAGAGCTTGAAGCCGCTGGCCAGCAGGGCGTCGGTTCTCCGGCCTGCGGCTGCCTGCAGCGGCTTTGACCCGTTCAGGCTCATGCCGAAGGCCATCAGCATGGCCGGAATTGCGGCGCCGCCAATCAGGTGGATCGGCTCCAGAAGCAGCGGCGGGAGCTGCCATCCCGTTCCGGCGACCAGCAGCCCGAGGGCCGAGCCCACGATCATGGGGTTTTTCAGGATCAGCATGATGAACCGAAGCGGCGTGGTGCGGTGTGAGCTGGTGGTGGCGTCAAGGGCCATGAGGAACATCGGGGTGAAAAACGCCAGCTGGAAGATCAGCAGGGGAGCGACGTGGCTGGCGTCACCGAGGACATACACGGCTATCGGGATGCCCAGATTGGCGGAGTTCGCCAGTGAGGCGCTCATGGACGACATCAGCGCTTCCGGGACGGTGCGCTTGAGCAGGAACCTGACGATGACAAAGAACAGTGCGGCGGTGGCGGCGGCGCCAACTGCTGCAACGAGCAGCGGGGCGGCGAAAACGTCACGGAGGCTTGCCCTGCTCAGCGTCTCGAAGAGCAGTGCGGGGCTGGCGACGAAGAAGGTCAGTCCGCTCAGGACCTGGCGGGCATTCTCGCCCAGGATCTTGCGCCTGCCGACGAACATGCCCACCAGAATGATGGACCAGACCACGAAAAAGCCTGCGAGGACGCCTAGCACGGGCTTGCCGACGGGGTTGCCGCCAGGGGCAGGCTAGGGCAGAGGGTGGCATCCACCATCCCAGCCTAATCAGATTTATTCAGCCGCGGGTGGCCTTGTGGCATGGATCTCGCCGTTGTGCCGGGCCCGTTCTGGCCGGACGCGCGCGATGGTCCTAGCTCAGCGCGGCGTTGTTGAGTGCGAACGGCGGCCGCAGCAGCCCGGGGGTGAGGCCTTCGGCGGGGTCGTTGCCCAACTGGACGATGCGGTTGTCCTTGTCCACGTGGACAACCTTGGGTTCGTAGGCCTTCGCTTCGTCGGTGGTCATCTGCGCATACGTGATCAGAATGACGGTGTCGTTCTCGTGCACCAGATGGGCTGCGGGGCCGTTGATCCCGATGACGCCGGAACCACGCTCGCCGGCGATGGTGTAGGTCTCGAGGCGGGCACCGTTGGTGACGTCCACAATGGCCACGAGCTCGCCGGGCAAAATGTCGGCAGCGTCGAGCAGGTCCAGGTCAACGGTGACTGAACCCACGTAGTGCAGGTCCGCGTGCGTGACAGTGGCCCGGTGGATTTTGGACTTAAACATTGTGCGATTCATAACGTCAACAGTCTAACGCCGGCGTCAACGCTTGGCTGTGAGCCAGGGAACATCTGCTAGACCGCTTCTCCGCCTTCTCTGGCGGCTGCTGGTCCTTCTGCTGTTGCCTCTGCCGCGGCGGTTCCTGCTCCCGCCGGGGCGCCGGAGGCGTCGGCTCCGGTATCGATTTCCTGGGCAGCCGCAATGGTAGCGGCGGTGGAGGCAAGGATTTCGCGGGCCGCGAGGATGGCGGGCCGCTGCGCGCCGGAGCGCCGCACGGAGGTGAAGACCGTACGCCGGGGCTTGCCGGGAAGATCCAGCAGTTGGGCCGTTGTGCCCCGGCCGGTCCACACCAGATCCGGCATCAGGGCGACGGCGTTCCCCGACTCGATCAGGCGGATCTGGGCCTGGAGGTCAGCTGTTTCGAAGCGGACGTCGGGCTCGAAGCCTGCACTCCGGCAGGCCTGTTCCGCCCAGTGGCGTGAAGCCGCACCACGAGGTTCCATCACCCAGGGCATCTCGGCTGTGTCCGCTAGCGAGTCGACTTTCGCCCTGCCCTCAGCGGCCGGCGGCACCGCGAGGCGGATGGCGTCACTCGTGAGGCGGACACGGTCCAGCTCGGGGTAGCGGGGCGCTGCGTGGCCGGGGTACTGCTCGGCGATGACCAGGTCGAAGTCACGGGCCCACGTCTCATGCAGCGCCGTCTCGGGCTCGCGCTGTGTCATTTCGATCCGGACCTCGGGGTAGGTCGCGGAGAGGCGCGTCAGCGCGTCCGGCATAAGCGCCAGTGCCGCGGACTGGAAGACGGCGATCCGCACGGTTCCCGAGACGGTGGTCAGGGAGGCGGCCAGGTCTGCCTCGGCCTGCTCCAGGGTTTCCAGCAAGTGTGCTGTATGCGCCACCAGAACCTCGGCCTGCGGGGTCAGCTGCACGCGGCGGCCGGTTTTCCTGAGCAGTTCCACCCCTACTTCCTTCTCAAGCAGGGCCAGTTGTTGGGACACTGAGGAAGGACTGTACTGCAGGGCTGCTGCCACCTCGGCGAGCGTGCCCCGGATCTTCAGCTCGCGGAGCAGCCTCAACCGGCGGACATCAAGCATGGGCTGTTCCTTGGGTTGCACAACTGAATAGTTGGACTAATGAATACTGGTTAGAAGTATGCACTTTATCTAATGCAACACTGCTTGCATACTAAACAGATTGAGTTACCCCCATCACAGGGCGAAATGGTGGGGCCGCACCTACGCAGGAGTCCCGATGAGTACAACAGATCCATCGCAGTCAATTTTGAGGCGCAAGCCCATTGACGACATCGAAGTAGAGAACAAGCACAGCGGCTTGTTCAAGTCCCTCGGGCTGTGGCAGCTGACCGCCATCGGCGTCGGCGGCATCATCGGCGTGGGCATCTTTTCGCTGGCCGGCCTTGTGGCGCACGGCAGTGCCGATACGCCCGGCGTCGGGCCTGCGGTGCTCATTTCCTTCCTGATCGCCGGACTGGCCTCGGCTGCCGCGGCGCTCTCCTACGCAGAGTTTGCGGGCATGATCCCGCGTGCAGGCTCGGCGTACACCTACGGCTACGTGGCACTGGGCGAAATCATCGGCTGGTTCATCGGTTGGGACCTGCTGCTGGAGTACATCGCCATCGTGGCCGTGGTGGCCATCGGCATCTCCGGCTACTTCGACGCCTTCCTGTCCGGCATCGGTATCCACATGCCCGATTGGATGACCTCCACCATGGATGAGGGCAAGGGCGGCATCATCAACATTCCCGCCATCCTTGTCTGCCTGCTGGTCACCTGGATCCTCTCGCGCGGCACCAAGACTTTCGGCCGCTTCGAACTGATTGCCGTTGCCATCAAGGTTGTCCTGATCCTGTTCATCATCGGGCTGGGCGTCTTCTACATCAACACCCAAAACTTCAACCCGTTCATGCCCAGCGGCTTCGGACCGGTCCTGGCGGGCTCGGCCACCGTGTTCTTCGCCGTGTTCGGGTACGACGCCATGAGCACTGCGGCCGAAGAGGCGACCGATGGCAAGAAGCACATGCCCAAGGCGATCATCCTGTCCCTCATCATCGCCATGCTGCTCTACGTTGCCGCAACCCTCGTGCTCACCGGCATGCAGAACTACAAGGACATCGATCCCGCCGCTGGCTTCGCGTCGGCGTTCCAGGGTGTCGGCCTTCCCGTCATCGCCACCATCATCTCCGTTTTCGCCGTGCTGTCCATCCTCACCGTGATGCTCACGTTCCTTCTCGGCGTCACCCGCGTGTGGTTCTCCATGAGCCGCGACGGCCTTCTCCCCGGCTGGTTCTCGAAGACGGACCGGCACGGTACGCCGCAGCGCGTGACCTGGATCGGCGGCATCGCCTCGGCGCTGCTGGCCGGCGTGTTCCCCATCAAGGCCGTCGCCGACCTCACCAACATCGGCATCCTCGCCGCGTTCGTCGTGGTCTGCGTTTCCGTCATCATCTTCCGCTACACCAAGCCGGAGGCGCCCCGGACCTTCCGCCTGCCGCTGATGCCGGTGGTCCCCGCCTTTGGTGTCCTGGCTTCCGCCTTCCTCATGTTCCAGCTGCACTGGGAGACCTGGCTGCGCTTCGGCATCTGGCTCGTGATCGGCCTGGTGATTTACTTCGGCTACGGCAAGCGGCACTCGCTGATGAACCCGAACAGCCCGCGGCACGACGAAGCAGTGGAGATGCACACGCAGGTGTAGCCCGTTCACCTCTGTCGCGTCACCGACGAGCCCTCCCGCGCCCCAAGGTACGGGAGGGTTTTGGTTTAAGCGGCGAGAGCTGAGGACGCGTTGGGGTTTTGGCGGCGAAAGCTGAGGGAGGGTTCGAGGCCTTCAACGCGTCCTCACGTCCTGCGGTGTTTCCCTCGACGCGTCCTCACGTCCTGCGGGGATTTCGACGACGCGTGCGCACCTCCAAGGCGGGGCCGGGCGGCTCTACTCGCGGGTGGCTGGCGGGATTCCAGAACGATCGGTATTCCTAACGCGTATTGCTAAGGAAAGATCGCTTTATCTTAAGCGACGCGAGGCTCATACTGATGAATAAGACGATCACATCGCACTGAAAGAACGAGGAAAGCCATGACCAACACCGCCACGGATCACCGCGTGCAGGCAGGCAAGGACGCCGCTGCAGCCGGCGCCGTCGCCACCCCCTCGGCAGGGTCCGACGTCGCCGAAGCGACCGCCCTGGCCACTGACGCAATTGCCCTCGTTCGCCGCTGGCTGACCGAAGCCGCCAAGATGCCCGTGGACGCTTCCGCAGAGCAGCTCGCCGGCGTCCTGAAGGACCCGAACGGGCTGGACTTCACCGTGGGCTTCGTCGACGGCGTGGTCCGTCCCGAGGACCTGAACGTCGCCGCCCGCAACCTCGCCGCCCTCGCCCCGAAGGTTCCCGCCTTCCTGCCCTGGTACATGCGCAGCGCTGTCCAGCTGGGCGGTCGCATGGCACCGGTCCTGCCGCAGGTTGTCATCCCTGTGGCCCGCAAGGTCCTCCGCGAAATGGTGGGCCACCTCATCGTTGACGCCACCGACTCCAAGCTGGGCCCGGCCATCGCCAAGATCCGCAAGGACGGCATCAAGCTCAACGTGAACCTGCTCGGCGAGGCCGTGCTCGGTGAGCACGAGGCCTCACGCCGGCTCGAGGGAACGCACACCCTGCTGGCCCGCCCGGACGTGGATTACGTTTCCATCAAGGTGTCCTCCACTGTGGCCCCGCACTCGGCCTGGGCCTTCGACGAGGCCGTGGAGCACGTCGTCGAGAAGCTCACGCCACTGTTCGCCCGCGCCGCTTCCTACTCCGCCGCCGGGCAAAAGAACAAGTTCATCAACCTGGATATGGAGGAGTACAAGGACCTGGACATGACCATCGCGGTCTTCACCCGGATCCTGGACAAGCCCGAGTTCAAGAACCTGGAAGCCGGCATCGTGCTCCAGGCCTACCTCCCGGACGCCCTCGCCGCCATGATCCGGCTGCAGGAATGGGCTGCCGCGCGCCGCGCTGACGGCGGCGCGGCCATCAAGGTCCGCGTGGTCAAGGGCGCCAACCTTCCCATGGAGCAGGTAGAAGCCTCGCTGCACGACTGGCCGCTGGCCACGTGGGGCACCAAGCTGGACTCGGACATCAACTACAAGCGCGTCATCAACTACGCGCTGCACCCGGACCGGATCGGCAACATCCGCATCGGCGTCGCCGGGCACAACCTGTTCGACATTGCCTTCGCCTGGCTGCTGGCCAAGCAGCGCGGCATCGCGGATACCGCACAGCAGAGTATCGAATTCGAGATGCTGCTCGGCATGGCACAGGGCCAGGCTGAGGCGGTTAAGAAGGACGTCGGCTCCCTGCTGCTCTACACGCCTGTGGTGCACCCGGCCGAATTCGACGTCGCCATCGCCTACCTGATCCGCCGCCTCGAAGAGGGTGCCAGCCAGGAAAACTTCATGTCGGCCGTCTTCGAACTCAGCGAAAACGAGGGGCTCTTCGAACGCGAAAAGCAGCGCTTCCTGTCCTCCCTGGAAGAGCTCGACGACGAGGTGCCGCCGCCCAATCGCCTGCAGAACCGCAGCCAGCCGGCAGAGCTGATGCCCCGCACCGGCTTCCACAACACTCCGGACACGGACCCGTCCCTGCCGGCCAACCGCGACTGGGGCCGGGCCATCCTGGACCGCGTCGCGGCGTCGACCCTGGGCAACGCCTCCGTTGAAGCCGCCACCATCACCGACGCGGACACCCTCAACACCGTGATTGCCACGGCCGTCGAAAAGGGCAAGGCATGGGGTGCGCTGTCCGGCGCCGAGCGTGCCGAGATCCTGCACCGCGCCGGCGACGCCCTCGAGGCCCGCCGCGCCGACCTGCTTGAGGTCATGGCCAGCGAGACCGGCAAGACCATCGACCAGGGCGACCCCGAGGTCAGCGAGGCCGTGGACTTCGCCCACTACTACGCCGAGTCCGCCCGCAAGCTGGACCAGGTTGACGGCGCCACCTTCGTTCCGGCGAAGCTCACCGTGGTCACCCCGCCGTGGAACTTCCCGGTGGCCATCCCCGCCGGTTCCACGCTCGCGGCACTCGCCGCCGGCTCCGCCGTCGTGATCAAGCCTGCCAAGCAGGCCCGCCGCAGCGGTGCCGTGATGATTGAGGCGCTGTGGGAAGCCGGCGTGCCCCGCGACGTGCTCACCATGGTCCAGCTGGGCGAACGCGAGCTCGGCCAGCAGCTGATCTCCCACCCGGCCGTGGACCGCGTGATCCTGACCGGCGGCTACGAGACCGCCGAGCTGTTCCGCTCCTTCCGCAAGGACCTGCCGCTGCTCGCGGAGACCAGCGGCAAGAACGCCATCATCGTCACCCCGAGCGCGGACCTGGACCTGGCCGCGAAGGACGTTGCCTACTCGGCCTTCGGCCACGCCGGACAGAAGTGCTCCGCCGCCTCCCTGGTGATCCTGGTGGGCTCGGTTGCCAAGTCCAAGCGGTTCCACAACCAGCTGATCGACGCCGTCACCTCCCTGAAGGTTGGTTACCCGGAGGACCCCACCAGCCAGATGGGCCCGATCATTGAGCCGGCGAAGGGTAAGCTGCTCAACGCGCTGACCACCCTCGGCGAGGGCGAGAACTGGGCCGTTGAGCCCAAGAAGCTGGACGAGACCGGCCGGCTCTGGAGCCCGGGCGTGCGTTACGGCGTCAAGCGCGGATCCTACTTCCACCTGACCGAGTTCTTCGGTCCCGTCCTCGGCGTCATGACCGCGGACACCCTGGAAGAGGCCATCGCCATCCAGGACCAGATCGAGTACGGCTTGACCGCCGGTCTGCATTCCCTTAATACGGATGAGCTGGGGCTGTGGCTGGACACCATCCAGGCCGGCAACCTCTACATCAACCGCGGCATCACCGGTGCCATCGTGCAGCGCCAGCCGTTCGGCGGCTGGAAGAAGTCGGCAGTTGGCGCCGGCACCAAGGCGGGCGGCCCCAATTACCTCGCCGGCCTTGGTGACTGGACCAGCACCGAGAGCACCCAGGGCGCTTCGGCGGGCATCGCCAACCGCCGGGTGCAGCGGCTCGTGGACGCCGTGAAGGGCGAACTCAGCACTGCTGACGTTGAGGCCCTCCAGCGGGCGCTCGGTTCCGACGCCCTTGCCTGGGCGGACGAATTCGGCACCGCCAAGGACGTCTCGGGCCTGAGCGCAGAGCGGAACATTTTCCGCTACCGTGCGCTGCCGGTCACCGTCCGGCTGTCCGACGGCGGGTCCCTCCGGGCCCTCGTCCGGACAGTAGGCGCCGGCGTGCTGGCCGCTGCCCCGCTCACTGTCTCCTCCGGCGTCGAGCTTCCGGCCCAGCTGCGTTCCGTGCTCACCGGGCTGGACATCGCCGTGACGGTGGAGAACGACGCCGAGTGGCTGGCATCCGCGGGACGTCTCGCCGCGGCGGGCAAGCTGTCCGGCGGACGCATCCGCCTGATCGGCGGCTCCGCAGCTGACCTGGCCGAGGCGACCGGCGGCCGTCCGGACCTCGCCATCTACGCCCACGAGGTGACGGAAGCCGGCCGTATTGAGCTGCTGCCGTTCCTGCACGAGCAGGCTGTCAGCATCACGGCGCACCGGTTCGGCACGCCGAACCACCTCTCCGATGCACTGATCTAGAGTCTTGCTGATCTAGAGTCTTGCTGACCTAGAGTCTCGCTGATCCAGCGGGGCAGGCAGCAGAACGGGCGGGCACCCATAAGGCGCCCGCCCGTTCTGTTGTGTTTGCTGCTTAGCCCAGATACCAGCCGGGTGGAGCCCACGACGCGGGAACGCTGTGTGCGGAAAAGTCCTCGCAGCGCGTGCAGGTGTACGCGACTTCGCCCAGTTTCCGGACGCTGCCGTCCTGGCGGTGCTTGGGCGGCACGAAAGACTCAAGGTAGATGAACTCGTCTGTTCCGCATTTTTCGCAGTTGGGCTGGCCGACATATTCGGCGTCCAGGGGCATGGAGTGGCGGGTATAGCGGGGGTTTGCGGCTGTGGTCACGGCGTACCTATCCCGAACACGCGGGCGTCATTACCAAGCATGTTCGTTATCGAAACCTGTGCGTGTTATCGGCCGCTGCATGACCGCAACAGTCACAGCATAGGCCAGCTGCGAACCGTTATCAATCATTTTGCTTCCGTACCCCGGTCCCGGCTGGCTCAAACAGGCTTCTTGAGGGTTCTTCCCATGATGGCCTGGGTCAGGGCGTCGATGACTGCGGCGTTCGCCAGCGGGTTCCTGATCAGCGTGAAATCGACGTCGCCCACCGGCGGCAGTTCGAAGCGGCGGGTGATGATTTTCAGGTCCTCGGGCACCAGTGAGGACGGCATCACGGCCACCCCGATGCCGGCGCGGACTGCCGCCAGAACGCCGCTGATCTGCTTGGTGGTGCACGTGATGCGCCAGGTCCGGCCCACGGATTCGAGCGCGTCGATGGCAAGCTTGCGGCTCAGGCTGGGTGCGGGATAGGCGATCAGCGGCACCGGATGGCCCGGCTCGAGTGCGGTCTGTTCGAGTCCTACCCAGGAAAAGGTGTCGTGCTGGACCACAGTGCCGTCCTTCGCGCCGGCAACCCACTTCACGAACACGAGGTCCAGCTGGCCGGAATTAAGGCGCTTGTACAGCTGGTCGCTCTGGCCGACGGTGAGCTCAAGGTTGATTTGCGGGTAGATCTGCCGGAACTCGCGCAGGATGCGCGGCAGGCCGGTGATCGCGAGGTCGTCCGCGGTTCCGAAGCGCAGCCGCCCGCGCATGGCGGAGCCGGAAAAGTAGCGGGCCGCGGCATCGTGGGCCGCGAGGATGCTGCGGGCGAAGCCGGCCATGGCATCGCCGTTGTCCGTCAGCCTGACGTCCCTCGTGTCCCGGCTGATGAGCCTCCGCTTGGCCGCGACCTCGAGCTTGCGGACGTGCTGGCTAACCGTCGGCTGGGCCAGGCCCAGGCGTTCTGCTGCCTTGGTGAAGCTCAACGTTTCGGCAACGGCCAGGAAGGACCTGAGCTGGGCCGGTTCGAACATGCGTCCTCCTTCCGCCGGGCAGTCATTACGTTGGGCAATGATAGTTATAGGAGCAATAGTCTTCCACAATTGAAGGTGTGCGCCATAGCGTTGAGGGCATCCCCGCCGGCCCGCTGACCTGAGGAACTCCTGTGACACCCCCACCGCCGCCACTGGCCACCGTCACCCAGCCCGTCGCCGTCGTCAGTGAACGCCTTCCGTGGCGTCACACCTTCATCTCACTCCGGGTTCCCAACTTCCGTCTCTTCGCCATGGGCCACTTCATTGCCGTCATAGCCATCTGGATGCAGCGGATCGCCCAGGACTGGCTGGTGCTCCAGCTCTCCGGCTCCGTCACCGCCGTCGGGTTCACCGTGGCGCTGCAGTTCCTGCCATCGCTTCTGCTGGGACCGTGGGGCGGGATGATCGTGGACCGGTTCTCCAAGCGCAAAATCCTCATTCTGTGTCAGTCGGCTGCGGCTGTCCTCGCCGCAGCGCTCGCCGCCCTGGCGCTCAGCGGGATGATCCAGGTCTGGCATGTCTACGTCATCGCGCTGGTACTTGGCCTCGTCACAGTGCTGGACCAGCCGGCCCGGCAGGTGTTCGTCCATGAACTGGTGGGGCCCCGGTATCTGCGCAACGCCATCAGCGTGAACTCGACGACGTTCCAGCTGGGCGGCCTGATCGGTCCGGCAATCGCCGGGGTGCTGCTGACCGCCGTCGGCGCCGGGTGGGCCTTCGCCGCCAACGCCGTGGCCTGCTGCTCCACCGTGGCCATGCTCCTGCTGCTGCGGCGCGACGAGCTGTTCGTTAGCAAGCCGGCGCCCAAGTCCAAAGGCATGCTGCGGGAGGGGCTGCGGTACGCGCTGAGCAAGCCCACCATCTACTGGCCGTGGCTCATGGTGGGCTTCATTTCAGTGTTCGCCATGAGCCTGCCGGTGCTGCTCGCCGCGTTCGCGGACCGCGTGTACGGAATCGGCGCGGGCGGCTACGGGATGCTGAATGCGCTTGTGGCACTCGGTGCGCTGACCGGTGCGGTTGCCTCCACCAGGCGGAGGCAGCTGCGGCTGCGGTCCGTTGTCCTGGCCGCCGGCATGTACGGGCTGATGCTGTGCCTTTCCGCCTCCGTGCCCACCCTGCCACTCTTCGGCGCCGCCCTGGTGCTGTCCGGGTTCTGGTGCCTGATGTTCCTCACTGCGTCCAACCAGCTGGTGCAGACCAGCTCCAACATGGGCATCCGCGGCCGCGTAATGAGCCTGTACATCATGGTGCTGATCGGCGGCCAGGCCCTCGGCGGACCCATGATCGGGTTCATCGCCGAGCATGTGGATCCGCACGCCGGCCTGCTGGTGGCGGGAGGGGTGCCGGCGCTCGCGGCGGCGACTGTCGCCGTCGTGCTTGCCCGCAAAGGTAAGCTGACCCTGGAGGTGGACCTGCGTAACCGGCGGGGACTGCTGCGGGTGGTGCGCCGGGCGGCGTGACGCCAGAGGCGGTGCATTCAAGGGAGGCTTGGAGCGGCTGACGGGAATCGAACCCGCGTATCAAGCTTGGGAAGCTAGCGCTCTACCATTGAGCTACAGCCGCAGTCGCACCGGAAACTGCCCGGGGCAGAACCTAGCTTAGCGCAGTTGTGCGGCGTCGCCGGCCATCTGGGATCCGGCTCGGGGCGCGTCGGCAAACCCAGCCAGGGAGGCTCCCGTAACTGTTCGGTAAAGGCCCGGGCGGTGCGCGGCCGCGGGCCGGCGCATGTGACTATCCTGAATCTCGGTAGTTGCAGTACAGGGGAACGGGCTACGCAAGGCAGAGCCCGACGTCGGATAAGGATCCCCATGGCAGGTGCAGAACACGAGGTCCTCGTTGCGCGCGACGCCATGACGGTCTACGCGTTCCTCCTGGACGGTGCCAATCTACCGAGGTGGCAGACCGATGTCCGGAGCGTAGGGCTCAGTTCGGGAAGCGCAGGCAGCGTGGGGGCCGGGTACCAGGTGACCATGGATGGTCCGAGGGGCCGCCCCGTGGCTCGCGATTACCAAATCACCCAGGCGCGGCCCGGCGCCGAAATCCAGTTCCAGGTGGTGTCCGGCCCGTCGCTCCTGCGCGGCGGTTTCTACCTCAGCACCGAGAGCGCCGGAACCCGGGTGCGGTTCGCACTGGAGGCCCCCTCCAAGAGTTTCTGGAGCTTTGTCCGCCCGGCATATCGGGGCCGGCTCAGGGCGGCGGTGCGGCAGCTCGAGAAGCTGCCGGGCGTCATCGAAGGACGGACGACGGCGGACTGAGACCCCGCTCTTCCCCTTGAGTTTTTGTCCAGATATCGCGAGTTGAAGGGCCTTTTGCGGCCAATATCTGCACAAAAACTCCAGGTGATCGCTCCGGGGCGCGCTTACTGGTCCAGGCATTGACCGTGGGCGTTGCCAGTGTGGCCGGGCAGGGGAGCGGCGACGGTATTTCTGCAATGGTATTTTTGAGGGTGTGCTGATCTCTGACCGCGACATTCGTGCCGAAATTGATTCCGAACGGATCGTCCTCGATCCGTTCGACGCCGCGATGGTCCAGCCGTCCTCGGTGGATGTCCGGATCGACCGCTTCTTCCGGCTCTTCGACAACCACAAATACGCCCACATCGACCCCGCCGAGGATCAGCCCGACCTGACCCGGCTGGTGGAGGTGGAGGAGGGCGAGGCGTTCATCCTGCACCCCGGCGAGTTTGTGCTCGGCTCCACGTACGAGACCGTCTCGCTGCCGGATGACATCGCCGCCCGCCTTGAGGGCAAGTCCTCACTGGGCCGCCTCGGCCTGCTGACGCACTCCACGGCCGGCTTCATCGACCCCGGCTTTTCCGGACACGTCACGCTGGAACTGTCCAACATGGCCACGCTGCCCATCAAGCTCTGGCCCGGCATGAAAATCGGCCAGCTCTGCTTCTTCCGGCTGACCTCCGCTGCCGAGTATCCCTACGGCTCCGGCGAGTACGGCAACCGCTACCAGGGCCAGCGCGGGCCCACCGCGAGCCGGAGCCACCTGAACTTCCACCGCACGGACATTTAGCGCCCGGGGCGCTGCGCGCCGAGAGGTGAGATCTCGTCGCTTAGCGGCCTGGAAAGCGTCGAGATCTCACGTCTCGACGGCAGGGGCGCTCTGGTCACCTCTCCTCCACACTGGGGATAACCGCAGGGGCCCGGCCCGGACGTGCACACAATGGCCCATGAGAAAGCCGTCGCCATTGCCTGGCCAGCTCGCGGGCCGGTCCTTCACCCTCGACGAGCAACGTTCTGCGGGTGTTGCCGCGCAGCGCGCCTGGCGCAGCGACCTTCGGGTGGCGAGCCGTGGGGTGCGCGTGCCGTGGGGCATCGAACAGGACTTTGCGCACACCTGCCGGCTGCTTTCCAGGCTGTGTCCGTCATCCGCCTGCTGCCTCGGTACCGCCGGCCGCTTGTGGCGATGCCCGCTTCCGTGGAGCGTCCAGACTGACTTTCGGGTGCATTTGGCGAGGTTCGACGGCGGAAACCGGCCCGTGCGGAAGGGTGTGGCCGGCCACCGGCTAGATTTGCTCGGTGCCGACGTCACGGAGCTCGACGGCGTTCCGGTCACGAGCCCGGCGCGGACATGGCTGGATCTCGCCGCCATCCTTGAGCTCGAGGATCTGGTGGTTGCAGCTGATTTCTTCATCTGCAGCCAGTCCCGAAGCTTTGGCCCACGGAAATTCGCCCTGTGTTCCTTGGCCGATCTGCGGCAGCAGGTGGAGGGCCGTAGCGGTGCGCGGGGAATCCGCAAGGCCAAGAGAGCGCTGGGACTGGCCAGGGTGGGCTCGGACTCGGCGCCCGAAACCCGGCTTCGGCTGGCACTGGGCAGGCTGGGCCTCCCCGAACCGAAGCTGGGTTACGTGGTCACGGATGAAACTGGCTGGGAATTGGCGTGGCCGGACCAGGCCTTTCCCGAATTCAAAGTGGCAGTGAATTACGACGGCAGACACCATCTTGAACCCCGCCAGCGTGAATCAGACATCCGCCGGGACGAATCCATCGCGGCGACCGGCTGGACTTCGGTGACCATCACGGCGTCGCAGGTCAGGACATGGGGCTTCGACGGGTGCGCTCAGCGTGTGCTGGACGCGTTGGTGCGGTGCGGGTGGCGCGCCGAGAGGTGAGATCTCGTCGCTTAGCGGCCTCGGAAGCGTCGAGATCTCACGTCTCGACGAACGCCGCGGACGAACTCGAAGCGGTCCCGCTCGAACAAAACCTAAGCCGGGACCGGCTCCGGCCGCGCCGGGCGGGAGAACTTCTTGACGACCGGCTCGATGTAGCGGGCGGCCAACGGGCCGAGGACCGCCATGATCAGGACGTAGGCTGTGGCCAGGGCGGCGAGCTCGTCCGACACCACCCCGGAGGTCACGGCTAGGCCTGCGATGACGATGGAGAACTCGCCGCGTGCTATCAGCGCGGCTCCGGCGCGGAAGCGGCCCGGACGTGCGATCCCTGCGTGCTTGGCGGCCCATGCTCCGGTGATGATCTTGGTGGCGGCGGTGAGGACTGCAAGGACAAGCGCCCACGCCAGCACCGGCGGGATGGAAGAGGGGTCGGTGTTGAGCCCGAACGCCACGAAGAAGATGGCGGCGAAGAGGTCACGCAGCGGCTCGAGGATCCGCGTAGCGCTGTGGGCCGTGGCGCCGGAGATGGCGATGCCGAGCATGAAGGCGCCCACCGCGGCGGACACCTGGAGGGCCGCCGCCACGCCAGACACGAGCAGTGCGGCGCCGAGCAGGTTGAGCAGGAAGACTTCCGAATTCTCGCTGTGCACGGCCTTGGAGACGTGGTGTCCGTGCCGCAGGGCCACCAGCAGCACCACGGTGACAACAGCCAGCGAGACGCCCACGGTCTGCATGCCGCCCAGGAAGCTGACCCCGGCGAGCGTGGCGGTGAGGATTGGCAGGTAAACCGCCATCGCCAGGTCCTCGAAAACCAGGATCGAGAGCACAACCGGAGTTTCCCTGTTACCGATACGGCCAAGGTCCGTGATGACCTTGGCCGCAATGCCCGATGACGATATATACGTAACCCCGCCCATAACCATGGCGCCGACCACTCCCCAGCCGAGCAGGGCAGCGAGGGCAGCCCCGGGGACGAAATTCAGGACGAAGTCGAGGATCCCGGCTTTCCACGATCGGCGAAGGCCGGTCACAAGTTCGGTGGCCGTATATTCCAGACCGAGCATAAGCAGGAGCAGGATGACCCCGATCTCACCCGCCAGGTGGGAAAACTCCTTCATCCCGCTCAGTTCCACCACGCCGCCCGCGCCGAAGCACAATCCACCCACCAGGTACAGCGGAATGGGGGACATCCCGATCCGGCCCGCCAGCCTCGCCAGCAGGCCGAGGCAGAACACGACTGCCCCCAGTTCGATGAGCGTCAGGGCCACGCGGTCCATGACGGTCAGCCGTTGCGCAGGATGTCGGCCGCAGCGTCCAGGCCTTCTTGCGTGCCGACAGCGACCAGCAGGTCACCGGGGTGAAGGAGGACGTCGGGACCCGGCGACGGGACCACCTCACCTTCACGCATGATCGCCACAATCGAAACACCGCACCGGGTGCGGATGCAGGCCTTGCCCATGGGCTGGTTCTGGAACGGGGAATCCGCGGCGATGGAGAACTGCCTCGTGGTGATCCCCGGCACTTCCCTGTGCGCCTCCGTCAGCTTCATCGCGAGGTGCTGGCCGCCGAGCAGATTCCCCAGCGTTGCCGCCTCGTCGCCGGTTAGCGGTATCGAGGCCTGGCAGGTGTCCGGGTCATCCCACGTGGAGACGAAAAGTTCGGTCTGGCCTTCGCGGAGTTCCACCACCCCGATACGCCGGCCGGATGCTGTCATGAAGTCCTTGCGCCGGCCCAAACCCGGGAGGTCCGTCTCTTCCACGTTCATAACATCAGCCTAGTCTGCGAACCCGCGATTTCGGCTGAAACTGTGCGCCCTGCGGAAGGCTTAAAGGCCCGTGCGCGCGCTCGATGCCGGGCGGGCTAGGACTGCGGGACGACGGCGATCTCGGCGTCGCTCGGGGCCTTGACCGGCAGGAGGACCAGCAGCCCGGCGAACAGCACCACCATGATGCCCAAGATGCCCCAGCGCTGCGCGTCCCCCTGAGACACCAGGGGAGTGGCGACGGTGATGCACAGCGTGAACAGGGCCGGGGCGAGGAAGCTGACGGCACGGCCGGTGGTCGCGTACAGGCCAAAGAGCTCACCGGATTCGCCCTGCGGCGCCAGCCGGGCCAGATATGCGCGGGACGAGGACTGCGCCGGCCCAACAAACAGGCAAAGGAACAGGCCGAAAACCCAGAACGTCGTGGCCCCTGACCACGGCACCCCGAAGAGCGTGTGGTTGCCGTTGCCCAGCACCAGGATGACTGTTCCGGCGACCAGCAGGCCGGTGAGGGAGCCGATGATCACGGCCTTGGGCCCCACCCTGTCGTCCAGGAAACCACCGATGATCGCGCCTGCGGCCGCCACAATGTTGCCGAATATAGCGAAGAAGATGACCTGCGGCAGTTCGAAGCCGAAGGTCCCGGCCGCGATGATCCCGCCGAAGGTGAAGACCGCCGCCAGCCCGTCCCGGAAGATGGCGCTGGCGAGCAGGAAGAAGATGGTGTGCGGGCTGGTCCGGTAGATCGCCTTGATCCTGCGGGCCAGCAGCCCGTACGAGGCAAGGAACCCGAGGCTTGCGGCCCGCTTCGGCTTGGGCAGCTCCGGAACGGCGAACATGACCGGCAGCGCGAAGATGACGAACCACAGGGCTGAGAATACGGCCACCAGCCGGATGTTGAGGCTGTCCTGCGTGGAGGCACCGAACCACTCGAAGCGCGGCTGCACGAAAAGCTGGAGCACGATGAGCAGGGCCACGATGCCGCCCAGGTAGCCCATGCCCCAGCCGAACCCGCTGACCTTGCCGATGTTCCCCGGCGTCGAAATCTGCGCCAGCATGGCGTTGTAGTTCACGCCGGCGAACTCGAAGAACACGTTGGCCAGGGCGATCAGGGACACTCCCAGCAGGAGGAACTCGGGCCGGGGAAAGACGAAGAAGCACAGTGCTGTCAGGATCGCGACGGCGGCCGTGTTGAGTCCCAGCCAGAACTTGCGGCGGCCCCCGGTATCGGACCGCTGACCCGTGACGGGCGCGAGCAGGGCGATGGCCGCACCTGCTACGGCCAGGGCCCCGCCGAGCACCGCCGACGCCTGGTCTTCGCCGCCGAACGCCTGGGAGGTCAGGTAGACGGTGAAGACGAACGTCGTCATGACGGCGTTGAACGCCGCGGACCCCCAGTCCCAGGCTGCCCAGGCCAGAACGCGGCCCTTGCTGGACGCCTGCGGCCCTGCTTCAAGTTCCGACGGCGGCTGCGTTGCCTCGGATGCGGCTGCGGAGTTCATAGGCCGATGCTATCCGCCCGTGGCGAACAGGGACCCGCAACCCTCCCGCGAACTCGCGAAACTTACCCTGCGCCCGGCCGTCGCGGGGAAAACTGTCAGTACCCCCTTGATAAACTGTCGGAACCGAACCCAACGAATGACCGCCAGCTCCAACTTTTGATAACCGAATTCTGACTTTGCGGAGATACCAGTGATCACAGTCCTTGCCGTGCACTTCGCGGTGGCCGCTGTGGCGCCGTTCGTCTTCCGGAAGTTCGGCCGTAACTCGTTTTATGCGCTCGCCGCGGTCCCGGCCGGTTCATTCGTCTGGCTCCTGTTCCAGCACGCCGCCGTCTACGGCACCGGGTCTCCCGGGAAAACCGGCGCAGCAGAAAACGGCTCGCCCGCAGAAACTGTCCCGTGGATCCCGGGCCTCGGCATCGAATTCGCCTTCCGCATGGACGCCCTGGCGTGGGTCATGTCCCTGCTGGTCCTCGGCGTGGGCGCCCTGGTGCTGGTGTACTGCGCGCGGTATTTCAAGGACAAGGACAGCTACCTCGGCGGGTTCGGCGCGCAGCTGCTGGCGTTCGCCGGGGCGATGTTCGGCCTGGTCACCGCGGACGACCTGCTCATGATGTTCATCTTCTGGGAACTCACCACCGTCCTGTCCTACCTCCTGATCGGCTATGCACGGACAAGGCTGGCGGCCCGCCGCTCCGCGCTGCAGGCCCTCATGGTCACCACCGCCGGCGGCCTGGCCATGCTCGTTGGCCTGATCATGCTCGGTGCCAGCGCCGGCACGTACCGGATCTCCGCCGTTCTCGAACAGGCACCGCAGCTGGTTTCGGGGCCGGCAGCGGGAGCCGTGGGCGCCGCCGTCGTCCTCATCCTGGTCGGCGCGGTGACCAAGTCCGCGCTGGTCCCGTTCCACTTCTGGCTTCCGGGCGCCATGGCAGCACCAACTCCCGTGAGTGCGTACCTGCACGCCGCCGCCATGGTGAAGGCCGGCGTGTACATCGTGGCCCGCCTAGCCCCGGGCTTCACCGACACTGCCTACTGGCTGCCGATGGTCCTCGGGCTCGGCCTGGCCACGATGCTGGTGGGCGGCTACCGGGCCCTGCGCCAGACGGACATCAAGCTCATCCTGGCCTACGGCACCGTGAGCCAGCTGGGATTCATCACCATGGTGGTGGGTCTCGGAAAGCCCGACGCCGCCCTCGCCGGCCTGGCCATGCTGCTCGCGCACGGGCTCTTCAAGGCAACCCTCTTCCTCGTGGTGGGCATCATCGACCACCAGTCGGGCACACGCGACATCCGCAAGCTCTCGGGCGTTTTCCGCTCCTCCCGTGCCCTCGGCATCGTTGCCGGCATCGGCGCCGCATCCATGGCCGGCATCCCGCTGCTGGGCGGCTTCGTCGCCAAGGAGTCGGTGCTCGAGGCGTTCGTGCACTTCACTGCAGCGGCCGGTCACGGCCCCTGGGGCGCAGTGGTCCTGACGGGCGTGGTGCTCGGCTCCGTGCTGACCTTCGCCTACAGCGCGCGCTTCATGTGGGGAGCCTTCGCGGTGAAGCCGGGCGTAGAGCGCACCCCGTTCAAGGCCATTCGCCCCTCCTTCCTGGCAGCACCGGCAGCCCTGAGCGTCCTCACCATCGTGTACGGCCTGTGGCCGGCGCCCGTGGACGCCTGGATCCAGCCGTACGCGGCCCTTTTTACCGGGGGAACGCAGCTTACGGAAGGAACGTCCGACGCCGGCTCCGCGGCAGGTGCCGCCGGGCACCTGGCGCTGTGGCACGGTCTGACCCCAGCCTTAGGGCTGACCGCCATCACGTTCGCCGCCGGCGCGGCGATGTTCTACGGACGCGGGCTGGTGGACCGGATCCAGAGTGCCATCCCGCCCTGGTTCGACGCCGACCGCGGCTATCAGCTGACCATCGGTGCCCTGGACGACGTCGCCGTGTGGATCACCGGACGCACGCAGCGCGGTTCGCTGTACTTCTACCTGGCCGTGATCCTCAGCGTCGCCTTCGTCCTGCCCCTGTCCGCCCTGATCGCCGCGAACAAGCCGCTTCCCGAAGGGCTGTATTTCGTCGACCCCAACTCGCCACTGCAGCTGGTGGCAGGTGCCGGGATCGTGATCGGGGCGCTCGCCGCCGTTCGGGCCAACAAGCGGTTCCTTGCCGTGCTCA
The DNA here is from genome assembly GCF_021789315.1 of Arthrobacter sp. FW305-BF8. NCBI lineage: Bacteria > Bacillati > Actinomycetota > Actinomycetes > Micrococcales > Micrococcaceae > Arthrobacter > Arthrobacter sp. FW305-BF8. The sequence continues at coordinate 4,640,852 of NZ_CP084561.1, read as the reverse complement.
TGGTTTCGGTCACCGGCTACGGCATCGCCCTGATGTTCGCGCTGCAGGGAGCCCCGGACCTGGCCCTGACGCAGATGCTCGTGGAAACAATCATCCTGGTGGCGTTCGTGCTGGCCATGCGCAGCCTCCCTGCGGAGCTGCGCGACCGCACCGGCGGCAAGTACCGGGTGGTCCGCGTGATCATCGGCCTGTCCTTCGGCGCCACCATGGTCTTCGCCGCCATTCACGCCATGGGTGCCCGGATCGCCACGCCCGTCTCCCTCGAGTTCCCGAAGCTGGCCTACGAGGGCGGCGGCGGGCTCAACATCGTCAACGTCACCCTGGTGGACATCCGAGCATGGGACACCTTCGGCGAAATCTCCGTGCTGGCGCTCGCCGCGACCGGCGTGGCGAGCCTCATCTTCGTCCGGGGCCGCGGGGACCGGCTGCGCACGGCGTCCGCCGTGGCTGAGGGGACCGTCGGCCGGCGCCACGGCGTGGACAAATCATCGCGGGACGGCGCCGCCCTGGCGCTGACCCGCAAGTTTGCGGCCGCCGCGCGGGACCCGTGGCTCGTTGCCGGGCGCACGCTGGCACCGGAGCGCCGCTCCATCATCTTCGAAGTGGTCACCCGGCTGGTCTTCCACTCTATGATCATCTTCTCGCTCTACCTGCTGCTGGCCGGGCACAACCTCCCCGGCGGCGGCTTCGCGGGCGGACTCATGGCCGGACTGGCCCTCACACTGCGCTACCTGGCGGGCGGCCGCTTCGAACTGCACGAAGCCACCCCCATCAGCGCCGGCACACTCCTGGGAATCGGCCTGGCCACCGCCGCGTTGTCCGGTGCCGCGCCGGTGCTGCTGGGCGGCCAGGTGTTCCAGAGCGCCATTATTGAGTTCTGGCTTCCAGTCTTTGGCGACATCAAATTCGTCACCTCCACGATTTTCGACACCGGGGTCTACATCGTCGTGGTCGGCCTGGTGCTGGATGTGCTGCGCAGCCTTGGCGCCGAGATCGACGAACACTTTGAGGAACGTCCCCTGCAGATGGACGCGCAGGAGGGTACCGGGCAGGAAGGCTTCGAGGGCAGCAACCAGGTGCCCGCCGGCGTTCCGGCCGGATCAACCCAAGGCGGCAAGCCATGACCGTTAACCTGACCCTGCTGACCGTCATGGGCGCCCTCTACGCCTGCGGCATCTACCTGATCCTGGAACGCAGCCTCACGCGCGTGCTGCTGGGGCTGATGCTGCTGGCCAACGCCACCAACCTGCTGATCCTCGCCACCGGCGGCTACGCAGGCTTGGCTCCCTTCTTCAGCAAGGACACGGACCCCGCGTCCTACAACGACCCCCTGCCGCAGGCACTGATTCTGACGTCCATCGTCATTTCCTTCGCAGTCACGGCCTTCATGCTGGGCATCATCTACCGGACCTGGCTGCTTGCCCGGCAGGACGACATCCAAGACGACATCGAGGACCGCCGCGTGGCCGAAACCCCCAGCTTCGACGCGGAGGACGACGCCGTCATCCCCGTGGAAACCTCCGAGTTCCCGTTGCCCATGCTCGCCTCGGACGGTTCCGCCGCAGCCGAATCGGCGGCGACCGTCGAGGCAGGCGGGCGGACGCTCCTGGCGGAGCACGCGGCGCTGGAGGAGAAACCCGGCTCCGCAAACTTCACCACGGACACGGACACGGACACGGAAGGTGGCACGAAGTGAACCTGGCAAGCCTTGCCCCGCTCGCCGTCGTACTTCCCATCCTGGGGGCGGCGCTGACGTTCGTGCTGATCCGGCATTCCCGCGCGCAACGCGCGGTGAGTATTGCCCTGCTCTCGCTCACCCTTCTGCTGGAGTGCCTGCTCCTGGCGTCCGTCTGGAACGGCGGCACCGCAGCGGTGAACATCGGCGGCTGGGTGCCGCCATGGGGGATTGTCCTGGTGGTGGACCAGTTCTCCTCGCTCATGCTCGTGGTGTCCTCGGCTGTGAGCCTCGCCGTCCTGGTGTATGCCACCGGGCAGGGCATGGCCGACGGCGACCAGGACGCCCCCGTCTCGATCTTCCACCCCACGTACCTGATCCTCGTGGCCGGCGTCTCCAACGCGTTCCTCTCCGGGGACCTGTTCAACCTGTACGTTGGCTTCGAGATCCTGCTGACGGCCAGCTACGTGCTGATGACCCTCGGCGGCACGGGCCCGCGCATCCGCGCAGGCGTCACGTACGTGGTGGTCTCGGTGGTGTCGTCGGTGCTGTTCCTGATAGCCATCGCGATGGTCTACGGCGCAACGGGCACCATCAACATGGCGGACCTGGCCATCAAGCTCTCGGAGCTGGACCAGGGCACCAGGACGCTCCTGCACGTCATGCTGCTGGTGGCCTTCGGCATTAAGGCCGCCGTGTTCCCCCTGTCCTTTTGGCTGCCGGACTCTTACCCCACCGCACCGGCTCCGGTCACGGCGGTGTTTGCCGGCCTGCTGACCAAGGTGGGCGTGTACGCCATGGTCCGCACGGAAACCCTGCTGTTCCCCGGGGACAGCCTCAACACGCCGCTGATGGTGGTGGCGCTGCTGACGATGATCGTCGGCATCCTGGGCGCCCTCGCCCAGAGTGACATCAAGCGTCTGCTGTCCTTCACCCTGGTCAGCCATATCGGCTACATGGTGTTCGGCCTGGCGATGTCCTCCGTGGCCGGACTGGCGGCGGCCGTGTTCTACGTGGCGCACCACATCACCATTCAGACGAGCCTCTTCCTGGTCACCGGGCTCATTGAGCGCCGCGGCGGCAGCTCCTCGGTGGACCGGCTGGCCGGGCTGGCCAAACTGTCCCCGCTGCTGGCGCTGCTGTTCTTCGTTCCCGCCATGAACCTTGCCGGCATCCCGCCGTTCTCGGGCTTCCTGGGCAAGCTCGGCCTGATGCAGGCCGGCATCGGACTGGGCACCCCGCTGGCCTACACCCTGGTGATCGGCGGCGTGCTGACGAGCCTCCTGACCCTCCTGGCCGTCGCCAGGGTGTGGAACCGCGCGTTCTGGCGCAAGGCCGAGGACGCGGAGCACCCCGACCCGGTGCTCCTGGCGGTGCCAGCCCCCGAGAGCGGCGCGACGGCGGTGCGCCTGCTGCCGCGGACCATGGTGGGGTCCACGCTGGGCCTCGTGGTGCTGGGCGTGGCGCTCACCGTCTTCGCCGGGCCGCTCTTCCAAGTGGCGGACCAGTCCGCGGCGGCCATGCTGGACAGGTCCGCCTACATCCAGGCGGTGCTCGGTGACGCCGCGCCCGTCCCGGCTGCGGCGCTGAGCGGAGGCGGAAAGTGAGCCGGCGGAGGGTGTCCCTGCGGCAGGAACTGCCGCTGCTGGTCTGGCTGGTCATCGTCTGGGGAGCACTCTGGCAGGACTTCAGCCCGGGCAACCTGCTCTTCGGCGCCCTCCTGGCCGTTGCCGTGGCGCGCCTGTTCTACCTGCCGCCGGTGGAGCTGAGCGGACGCTTCAACGTCCTGCGGGCCGTTCCGTTCGCAGTGGCGTTCCTCGGCCGGGTGGTAGCCGCCAGCTGCCAGGTGTTCTACCTGGCGGTGGCCCAAGGACCCAAAGTGACCAACGCCGTCGTCGCCGTTCCGTTGCGGAGCCATTCGGACCTGATGGTGACGGCCACCGGCCACGTGATCTCCCTGATTCCGGGATCACTGGTGGTGGAGGTGGACAGGTCCACCTCCACGCTCTACATCCACGGGCTGAACGTGAGGAACGGGGAGGACGTCCTCAAACTGCGTAAAGAAGTCAGGGACACCGAGGCGGGGCTCATCCGGATTATGGGAACGAAGGACGAGCTTGCCGCCCTGAACCAGGAGGCTGGAGCATGATGGGGCTTGTCCTCACCGTCACGGCTGTGGCGCTGGCCCTCGCCGCCGCGGGTGCGATCATCCGCATCGGCCGCGGCCCGTCGCTGCTGGACCGGGTCCTCGCAGCGGACGTGCTGCTGGCCATCCTCGGCGCGGCACTGTGCATCGACATGGCCGTGAACCGGCACCTGAACAACCTGATGCTCGTGGTTGCCATCTCCGTTATCGGCTTCATCGGCTCGGTGACGGTGGCCCGGTTCGTGGCCGACAGGCGGGAGCAGCCCAGTGAACCCTGAACCCAATATCGTGGACGCTGTGATCGACGCGGTTTCGGCCGTGTTCATGGTGGTGGGCGCGCTGATGTCCCTCGCCGCGGCCATCGGCCTGCTGCGCTTCCCCGACCTGATGAGCCGCATGCACGCCGCCACGAAGCCCCAGGTGCTCGGGCTGTTCCTCCTGCTCGCGGCCGTGGGCCTGCAGCTGCGGACGTGGTGGGTGTGGCCGGTGCTGCTGGTGGCCTGGATTTTTCAGCTGCTCACCGTCCCCGTTTCGGCCCATATGGTAGGCCGCGCAGGCTACCGTACCAAGCACCTCCACAAGGAGCTGCTCAGCAAAGACGAGCTGGAGGCCGTGGTGCAGAAGGCCGCCAAGGCGGCCCGGGCATCAGAGGCCGACGACTGAACCGCGTCCTTAACGGGTCAGGCCCCGTCTGCTGTGCAGACGGGGCCTGACCTGTAGTGGCGGATCGCTGGATCTACCGGGTGGCGAGCACCCCGGTTGCGGTGCCGCCGCGGCTGGACTGGACCAGGACGCTGGTGATCTGCCGGTTCGGTCCCGGCTTGGCCCGGTAGGACCAGGCGCCGAGGGTGTCCACCTGTGCTGTGCCGATCTTGGTGGCGGCCCGGCCGGGTGTGGTGTCGTAGATGACCACGGTGGTGGCCGGGGCCAGGACGGCGGTGTTGCCGGCCAGTGTCGAGGTTCCCGTGACCCGAAGTTCGGTGCCGAGCCGGTGCCGGGAGCCGGCGACGGCTACGGTGTCCGGCTGGACCGTGAGGTTGACTGTTGCCGGGGCGCTGCCGATGCCGTTCGTGTCCGTGACGATCAACTGCATGACAACCGGGCCGTTGGTGCTGGCCGCCAAAGGAGCGGTGTCGGTGTTCTTGGCATAGAACGGCAGGGTGATGGTTGGCTTGGCGGTGGTGTCGCCGGAGACGGCGACTTTGGGGCCGCCGGTTTGGAGCCACTTGTAGCTGGCGGCGCCGGTGGAGGTGCTGCCGTCCAGCTGGACGGTTCCGCCGGGGGTGATGGCGGTGGAAGCGGCGGCCGCCACCGCGGCGGCGGGCTGGGTTTCGCCGGCTACGGGCCCGGTACCGGTGTCGACGACGGGTCCGGGGTCCGGGGCGGGCGCGACCGGATCCAGCCCGACGGGCGTTGCAGCGCCGCCGGAGATGGTGACCGGCAGGGTAGCGGTGCCGCCCTCGGGGGTCTTCACGGTGACGGTGGCCGGCGGGGCTTTGACCGGCCAGGATTTCTCGGCACCGGTTCCGGTGGCTGATGCTTCCATGGTGCCGAGCCCGGTGACGGTGAGCGGGTAGCCGGCGGTGGAGGTGGCACCCACGGTCAGGTTGGTGCCGTCGTAGATGGCCTTGGTGATCATGAGGCCGCTGGGTTTGGTGACGTTGATCTGGCTGCTGCTGGCGGGCTTGTCGCCGATGTTGGTGACCTTGACCGACGTCGGTGCGGTGCCGGTGAACTGGACGCGGGCGTAGTAGCGTCCGGTGTCGGGGTCGCTGAGCATGGGGGTGGTTTCGAAGGTGCCGGCTTGTCCGTCGATCTGGAGTTGGGCGCCGTTGCCGCTGCTGGCGAACACGTCGATCATGTTGCCGTTCAGGACGGCGCTGTCAGTGTTGACGCCCTGGTTGGTGGAGATCTTGCCCTGCACGGTGAACTGGTCGGTTTCCAGGGCCAGGCCGCCGCCGTTTACGGAGAACTTGTTGTAGCCGGTGGGGCTTCCGGTGACGGTGTGGTCCTGGGCCGGGTCTCCCAGGTACCCCTCGGGCGCTGCCGGGGCGGTGGCGGGATCCCATTTCAGGAATGGTCCGATGTTGCTCTTCAGCGCTGTGCTGAAGTTGCCTGCTGCGGGTGAGATGTCTTCGACGAGCTTGCCGTCGCCGGAGCCGTCGGTATCGATGGTGATGGTGCCGTAGGGGTGCTGGAAGGTCAGGGTGGTGTTGGCCGGGGCGCCCTTGACGACGATGCGCTGGCGGCCGAACACGACCTGGTCCCCCTCGGTGACCGTGTTGGCGAAGGCCGCCTCCAGGCCGAGGACCAGGACGGCCTTGCCCCCGCCGGGAAGAGTCAGTTCGGAGCCGGAGAGCATGTAGAACGCCTCTTCCGGGAAGTTGCCCGGGAACGATATGGGTGCGGTCTCGTCCGGGATGTCCCCGGGCAGGAAACCGCAGAGCGGGTTCTCCGCGTCCAGGCAAAGCTCGACGCGGGTCTTGTTGCTGTCTTCGTACCAGGACGGGAAGCCGTACTCGGTGTTGACAGGTCCGACGGCGGTCAGCTTGTTCGTGTTCGTCTGGGTTACCTGGGTTGCCGCTAGGGAGGCTCCTGCTCCTGTTGCCGCAAGCAGGACGGCAGTTGCGGCAGCAATGCCGCGGCGGCGGGACGCAGGGCTGGGGCCGCGATGTCGGGGGGCCAGGCGCTGGGCTGACAGGAAATGTGGTGTAGATACCATTTTTGTCTCCTCGTAAAGACGCTGATGGCATCCACTAAAAATCGTGGTGGTTGGAAAAACGTTCGGGTTCGGGGTTGGAAAAACCTTGGCATTCGAGGCTTCTTACGGTGCCGTGGGGGGACCCGCGCTGCTCTTGTAGAGACCGTGCTCAAGGCCTCCAGGCGGCATGCGGTGGGCCGCCGAGGCAGGATGCGAAAGGACCCGGCGCCGCAGGTTGCGGTGCCGGGTCCGGCTGTTGTGAGCCCGGCCGAGGTCATCAGCACTGCCAGATTCAGAACAGAAGCAGTATGGCCTGCCGTGCTTTGGGAAACCTGGTCGCGGCCCAGAAGGGGCGGCCGGGCAAGCCACCCCGTGTGGGGGGCCTCGGCGTGGTGGGTCCTGACAGCTGCGACCCGGCAGGGAGGCCTAGACAATGTCCTGTGTCTTGGCGAAGCGGGTAATGGCCCGCTGGGTGCCTCGGTTGGCCAGCACCTGGATGACCGCGCTCACGGAGGCGGACACGAGGGCGAACGTGAGGGCCGTGCGCAGTGTGGTGGGGACGTCGTCCTTGTCGCCCTTGGGCGGCTTCCGGCCCGTGATTTTTTCCCAGATGGTGTCGACGGCCTTGGTGCCGGCGAACCCCGCCAGCAGGCTGATGCCTGTGCCAAGCAGTTTGATGAAGAAACTCATTGCGGAACTCCTCGCGTGATGAACACTGGTCTTTCCTTAGCCTAGCCGCATGGAGCGGTGGATCTCCCGCAACGCCTGCACCACGAGGTCGTGGTCCGCCTTCTGCGGCAGCCCGGACACGGTGACCACAGCCACCGCCCCCACACCCCGCACATAGACGGGGAAGGCTCCGCCGTGCGCAGCGTAGGTCGACTGGTCAAACCAGGCGTTGTCCTCGATCCGTCCGCCGCCGGCCCTGCCGCGCAGGCCCACCAACAGCGACGGTTCCTCGTAGCGCACGGCAGTCCGCTGTTTGGCCCGCACCCAGCCTTCGTTGTCCGGTGTGGCGCCCTCGAGCGCCACATGGAAGAGCACCTGCTCCCCCTTGGTGATGTCGATGGCGATGGGCAGGTTGTCCTCCTTGCCCCGTTCGACCAGTTCCAGGCCCAGCGCCAGGGCATCGTCCTTACTGAACCTCGGGAACTGGAGTTCAGCAATCTCCCCTTCGATCTGCCCAATCATGGCTTCCAGGGCTCCCGCCGGCTGTTCGGCGGAGGAATCGGGGTCAAAGGCGGGCAAGGCGGCGGTGCCCGAGTCCTGTTGCGTCATGGCCCCAATCTACTCCGGGCCGCCGTCGCGACGCCGCATGTAAACTCCGGCATTGTGACAGCGACCCCCGATTTCATGGCCGGACGAGGTGTAAACTGGATCAGCCCACAAGGGCAGATTTATCACGACAGGGGAGCGCCGCCGTCGGGATGCAAAGGCAACTGCCAGAGCAACCGCGGAAGGGCGCTGAGAGTGCGGACAGCCGCAGACCCTCGAACCTGATCCGGCTAGTACCGGCGCAAGGGAGTCGAGTTCTCAGAGTGCCCGGCAGCGCGAGGCCCAGCCACCCGCAGCCGGGGGAACGCTTTCCCCTCCTGTTCCTCAGGAGGACCATCATGACAACTGCAGCAATCAAGAAGACCAGCTACAGCTGGCGCGTGGCGGACATCGTTGTGGCGGCGCTCATCGCCGTTGCCGGCGGCGTCATCTTCTGGGCCTGGTCCCAGGGCGCCAACCTCATCTCCACCCCGGTCAACGCCGTCTACCCTCCGCTGACCGGCCTCTACGCCGGCGGCTGGATGATTCCGGCGGTCCTGGGGATGCTCATCATCCGCAAGCCCGGCGCGGCCCTGTTCTGTGAGGGTGTGGCTGCCACCGGCGAGCTGCTCATGGGCTCGCAGTACGGCACCACGGTGCTCATTTCCGGCGTTCTGCAGGGCCTGGGGGCGGAGCTGGTGTTCGCCGCCTTCGCTTACAAGAAGTTCAACCTGCCCGCCTCGCTGCTTGCAGGGGCAGGCGCAGGACTGTTCTGCGGGCTCAACGACTCCTTCGCCCCCTGGGGCTGGAACATCGCCTACGCCGCCGGCGACAAGCTGGCATACATCGTGTTCTGCGCCATTTCCGGCGCGGTCATCGCCGGCGCCCTGTCCTGGATCGCCGCCCGCGGCCTGGCCAAGACGGGCGTGCTGAGTTCCTTCGCGTCCCGGAAGGCAGCCACGGAGCCCGTCTTCTCCTGATGCCCGGACCAGACGACGCCGGCGTCCGCCCCGCCGCGGTCACCGCCCGCGGCTGGGGCTGGCGCCACGCAGGCCGCACCAAACCGGCCGTCCATGCCCTCGACCTGGACATCCGCCCCGGCGAGCGGGTCATGCTGCTGGGCCCTTCCGGAGCCGGCAAGTCCACGCTGCTTCACGCCCTGGCCGGCGTGCTGGGGGACAGTGACGCGGACGACGCCGGGACTCCCGACCGTGAGGACACGGACGAGAGCGGCGAGCTGCTGATCGACGGCGCGCCGCCCCGTTCCCGGCGCGGCCGCGCCGGGCTCATGCAGCAGGACCCGGAAACGCAGGTGGTGCTCTCGCGCCTCGGCGACGACGTCGCCTTCGGCGCCGAGAACCTGTCGGTGCCCCGCGAGGAGATCTGGCGCCGCGTGCACGAGGCGCTGGACGACGTCGGACTTTCGCACCTTCCCCTGGACCACCCGACGTCGGCCCTGTCCGGCGGCCAGAAGCAGCGCCTGGCGCTCGCCGGCATCCTGGCGATGCGGCCTGGACTCCTCCTGCTGGACGAGCCCACCGCGAATCTCGACCCGGACGGCGTCCTGGAAGTCCGGGACGCTGTGGGCCGCTGCCTCGACAAGACCGGGGCCACCCTGGTGGTGGTGGAGCACCGGGTAGCTGCCTGGAAAGACCTGGTGGACCGGATCGTGGTCCTGCAGCCGGGGTCCGCCTCGGACGGAGCGGTGCTGATCGACGGGACCCCGGACGAAGTTCTCGAGCAGGCGCGCGGGATGCTCACTGCCGCCGGCGTCTGGGTCCCCGGCTACGTTCCAGAGACGCGGCGCCGTTCGGCTGCCGGCGCTCTTCCGTCCTCCGGACATGGCGCCGGCCAGCTGCTGCTGGCGGCCGAGAGGCTTGCCGTGTCGCGGGAACGTCCACGCCGCAGCGGCTTCCGCTCCGTACCCCCCGAGCCCGTTCTGCGTGACGTCACAGCGCAGGTCCGATCGGGCGAGGCGCTGACCGTCACAGGTCCCAACGGCGCCGGCAAGTCCACCTTCGCGCTGACCCTCGCCGGGCTATTGCCGCCGGTGGGCGGCAAGGTCTCCGCGACGGTTGAACTGAGCGGCGGAGCGGGTATTGACCCGTACAAGTGGAGAGCCGAGCAGCTGATCGCGCGGATCGGCACGGTGTTCCAGGAACCTGAACACCAGTTCGTCACCGGCCGCGTCTTGGACGAGCTGCAGTTCGGCCCCCGCCATCTGGGCCACGGCGAAGAGCGCGTCGACGAGCTGCTGGAGCGGCTGCGCCTTTCGCATCTCGTGGACGCCAACCCGTACACGCTCTCCGGCGGGGAGAAACGCAGGCTGTCCGTGGCCACCGTCCTGGCGGCGCACCCGCAGGTGCTGGTCCTGGATGAGCCCACCTTCGGCCAGGACGCGAACACCTGGGCGGAGCTTGCCTCATTCCTTTCGGAACTGCTCGATGCCGGCACGGCCGTGGTGTCCGTGACCCACGACGAGGAGTTCACCCAGGTGCTCGGCGGCACCGAGCTGCGGCTGGGCTCCGCGGGACGGCGCGCCAACCCCAGATCCGCCAACCCAAGATCCGCTGAACCCAAACCCGCCGAGCCAGCATCAGAACAGGCTGCAACATGAGGGACGCACTGACACTTGCCGGAAACCGGGCGGTGCTGACGCGCGCCAATCCGCTGGCCAAATTCGCGGCAGTCTTCCTGATCACCCTGGTCTTGGCGCTGTCCATCGACTGGATGTCGGCGTCGGTGGCTCTCGTGTGCGAACTGCTGGCCTTCCCGCTGGCAGGGCTGACGTTCTCGCTGCTGTGGCAGCGCGGCTGGCCCCTGATCGCCGCGGCGGCCGTCGGCGGCTGGAGCACCTCCATCCTGTCGCCGGACAGCGGAAGGATACTGCTCGACGTCGGACTCTGGTCCATGAGTGAAGGTTCCCTTCAGCTGGGGCTGGGTTTTCTGCTGCGGGGCCTGGCCATTGCCCTGCCCGCCGTGCTGCTGATGAGCTGCACTGATCCCACCGACCTCGCGGACGCCCTGGCGCAAAAGGCACGGCTGCCGCACCGCTTTGTGCTGGGTACCCTGGCTGCCATGCGGCTGGTCGGACTGATGGCCGAGGAATGGCAGACCATCGGCATGGCCAGGCGCGCCCGCGGCGTCGGATCGCGCGGCAACCCGTGGCAACGGGTGCGGGCCACCCTGGGCCAGAGCTTCGGCCTCCTGGTCCAGGCCATCCGCCGCGCCACCCGCCTCGCCGTGACCATGGAAGCCCGCGGATTCGGCGGGGCCAGCCGGACCTGGGCGCGCGCGTCCACTTACAGCGTGCTGGACGCTTGGGTGGTGCTCGGCGGAGTGCTGATCGCTGCCGGCGCCGTGGCTGCCGCGCTGTGGGCCGGCACCTGGAACATGGTGTGGCTGCAGGGCTCTTAACCCGCCGGGCGCGCCAGCCCCGCAGGCCGCGCCAGCCCCGCAGGCCGGGCCATCCGGACCTCGGCCAGCCCCTCCCAGTCTTCGATCGTGTCCCTGGCGCCGGTGAAGGCGAAGCCGTTGCGCTGGTAGAAGGCCTGGGCGCGGGGGTTGTCCTCGGCGACCCACAGCGCAGCCGCTTCGTTCCCGATCGCAGCCTCGAGCAGGGCCTGGCCGAGCCCCCTGTGATGGTGCGAGGCGAGGAGATAGATGCCCCAGAGCTCGGTCTGCTCCCTCAGCCCCTCCGCGGGCGGAAGCGAACCGGCAAACCCCACCAGCTTCCCGGCGTCGTCCGCTACGAACTGCCGGCCGGCATGCGGGCCGGCCAGAAGGCGCCGCCACATGGCCAGCCGCTCTTCCACGCCTTGCCTGGCCATGAAGCCGGGTGACAGCAGGTGGGTGTAGGTTTCGCGCCAGCATTCCAAATGGAGCCGGGCCAGGACCTCGGCGTCCTCCAAGGCGGCCTGGCGGACGCTGCAGGTGTGCTCCATGGGGCCGAGTCTAATGTTCGCGGCGGGGGTCAAGCGCAGGAGTGGTTGTAGTCGAAGCCGTCCGCCACGAACTGGGTAAGGACTACTTGGCCGCCCGCCGTAAGGGGCGGCGCGTAACACATGCTCCTGGCGTCGGCGGCCGTGCGGGCCCCGGCCAGCCAGCTCGGCAGGGAGTAGAGGTTGCTGGCCGAACCCACCTCGCCCACGATCTGTCCCCACTGCCGCGCCGAGGAGTAGATGCCCACCCTGGCCCCGATGCTGTGGAAAAAATCAGTCATGCCCTCGAGGTCCGCCCGGTTGGCATTCCTGTCTCCTGACCAGCTGTTGCCCGTCTCGACATCCAGCCACCAGAGGTACGTCTCGGGGTCGGAGATGGTGCGAAGGTAGGCGTCGTCGAAGGCTTTTGCGTACCCGTACATGTAAGCGCACGCCGCGTCCTCCTTGCCCTGGCAAGTGCCGTAGGGGTTGGCCACGGCCTTGCCGCCGTACTCGTTGCCCACCGGCCACCAGGAGCCGCGCAGCCCGGGGTTGGCGGTGTTCACATAGAGCGCAAGGCGGGGCTGGCCGGTCCCGCCAGTTGCGTCCTCCCCCCAGTCAAGCTGCTGGTGCAGGCAGGTGTTGGTGGTGTTGGCGCGCCCGTTGTTGACTCCGACAATCGCGAACGCAGGGTCCTCGGGCAGCTCGCCGCCGCACTGCGGCCAGGAGACATCGTTGCCCAAGGGGGCACTGCCGGACTCAGGCGGCTCTGCGGACGGACGGGCCGCCGGCCGCGGGGGTTGCGGGCGGGCGGGCGGCTGCGCCTGCGCGGCGGCGCTGGACGTGGCGGAAGCCCTGGGCGACGCCTGGGCGACGGTTGATTCGGGTGCCGGCGGCGCGCCGTCGTCGAGCCTCGGTCCCGGGATGAAGCCCACGGCTGTGGCCACCACAAAGGACAGCAGCGCTGAAGCCGGAGGCCCGAGGGGGCGCCTCCTGCCCAGCACGGCGAAGCTGAAAATGGACATGGCGGCCTCCCATCCCCTTATGGCCGCAACAGGTACCGCTAGCTTGCTCCCGGATGCGGGGCCGGGTCAAGGCCGGTTCCCGTCCCTGACCGGGCCGCGGAGGCCGCCACAGGCACTGTCCCGCTACCGTAGCCCGTTATTGAATCCTTATGCGCGTAACGGGTATATCTCGGGTTGCCGACCCGGCAAGGGGTGTCGGATGCGACGAAATAACTCATATCTGATATATTTTTTCTCATGACACAACAGACTGTTGAACATGTTGGTCTTCTGCTCCGCGACGCCCGCGGCCAGAAGGGGTGGACCCAGGGCCAGTTGGCCGCGGAACTGGGCACCAGCCAAAGTGCCGTGGCCCGCATGGAACAGGGCAGGCAGAACATGAGCCTGAAAATGATCCAGCGCCTGGAGGCCATCTTCGGCCGCAGCTTCGTCCAGCTCGGCAAATCGCAGATGACCCATCTTCGCGTAGAGGGCGGCAGGACGCTGTCGGGCTCCGTCGACGTCAACAGCAGCAAGAACGCCGGGGTCGCCCTCCTGTGCGCCAGCCTCATCAATCGCGGCACCACCACGCTGCGGCGGCTGGCCCGCATCGAGGAAGTCAACCGCATCGTCGAGGTCCTGAGCAGCATCGGCGTCGAATGCACCTGGCTCAACGACAACGACCTCCGCCTCCGCCGGCCCGCCACTCTCGACCTGGCGTCCATGGACGCCGAGGCAGCGCGCCGGACCCGCAGTGTCATCATGCTGCTGGGCCCGCTGCTTGATGTCACCGATGAATACCGATTGCCTTACGCCGGCGGCTGCGACCTGGGCATCCGGACCGTGGAGCCGCACATGCAGGCACTGCGGCAGTTCGGCCTGTCCGTGGAGGCCAGTTCGGGCTTCTACAGCGTGCAGGCACCTCCCACCGACGAACTGGACAGGTCCTTCGTGCTGACCGAGCGCGGCGACACCGTTACGGAGAATGCCATCATGGCCGCCGCCCACCGTTGCGGCACCACGGTCATCCGCAACGCCAGCCCCAACTATATGGTTCAGGACCTCTGCTTCTACCTGCAGCGGCTGGGCGTGGAGATCGACGGCGTCGGAACCACCACGCTGAAGATCACCGGCAAACCGGCCATCGACGTCGACATCGAGTACTTCCCCTCGGAAGACCCCATCGAGGCGATGAGCCTCATCACCGCCGGCATTGTCACCAACTCAGAGGTGACCATCCGCCGCGTGCCCATCGAATTCATGGAGATCGAACTGGCCACCCTGGAGCAGATGGGCCAGCAGCTGGAGATCTCCGGCGAGTATATGGCCCGCAACGGGCGCACCCGGCTGGTGGACGTGACCACGAAGCCCTCGGAGCTGCGCGCGCCGGAGGACAAGATCCACCCGATGCCGTTCCCCGGGCTGAACATCGACAACCTGCCGTTCTTCGCGGTGATCGCGGGCAACGCCGAAGGCCAGACCATGATCCACGACTGGGTCTACGAGAACCGCGCGATCTACTTGACGGAGCTGAACAAGCTGGGTGCCCGGATCCAGCTCCTGGATCCGCACCGCATCTACGTCAACGGGCCCACGCGCTGGCGTGCCGCGGAGGTGGGCTGCCCGCCCGCGCTGCGTCCCGCTGCCTGCCTCCTCCTGGCGATGCTGGCGGCCCGCGGAGTTTCCGAGCTGCGCAACATCTACGTCATCGAGCGCGGCTACGAGGACCTCGCGGAGCGGCTCAACACCATTGGCGCCAAGATCGAGTACTTCCAGGACTGACGCCGTCTAACCGCGGCTGACATAACCACCGCGCGAACTGGCAGATAACGACCCTTCCGAGCCAATTTGAGGGTGTTACCTGCCAGTTCGCGCTTCGTCATGTCGGGGACGTTTCCGCTGGTCTGGCGCACAATGTAGGCATGCGCACTTTTGGTGTGGAGGAAGAGCTCCTGATCGTTGATCCGGGCAGCGGGGAACCGCTGGCGCTCGCCGATGCGCTGCTGGCAGGCCGCAAACTTGCTGCCGACGATGCCCCGGGCAGACCCCGGCTGCTGAAGAAAAAGGCCGAAACCAAGTGCGATGATGACGAAATGGGCCTGAGTGCAGAACTCAAGCTCGAGCAGATCGAGACGCAGACACGTCCGTGCCTGGACCACGCGGAACTGCTGCGCCAGATCCGCGCCGGCAGGGCACTGGCCGACGAAGCCGCCCAGGGCCACAGCGCCCGGATCGCCGCCCTGGCCACGTCGCCGCTGGCCCTGTCCAGCCACACCACCCCGGATCCGCGCTACGCCCGGATGCTGGAACGCTTCGGCCTGACCGCCCAGGAACAGCTCACCTGCGGCTTCCATGTGCACACCTATATCCATTCCCCCGACGAAGGCGTGGCAGTGCTGGACAGGATCCGGGACAAGCTGGCCGTCCTGATCGCACTCAGCGCCAACTCCCCATATTGGAACGGCGTTGCAACCGGGTTCGAGAGTTACCGGACGCAGGCATGGAACCGCTGGCCGTCGTCGGGCCCGTCTGCCATCTACGGCAACGTGTCCGCCTACCGCCGCGTGGTGAACCGGCTGTTGGATACCGGAGTGGTGCTGGACGAGGGCATGATCTATTTCGACGCACGCCTCTCCCGGAACCATCCCACCGTGGAGGTCCGGGTGGCGGACGTCTGCCTCCGCGCCGAGGACGCCGCTCTGATCGCCGTCCTGGTCCGTGCGCTCGTGGAATCGGCGTGCCGGGAATGGCGTGAGGGTGTGGAGCCGGCACCCGTGCCCACGGTGCTGCTGCGGATGGCCGCATGGCAGGCCAGCAACTTTGGGCTGCGCGGGGAGCTGCTGGACTTCGGCAGCTTCCGGCCCGTGCCTGCCCGGGACGTAGTGAACTCGCTGGTCGATTTCCTGGAGCCGGTGCTGGCCGAGAACGGCGAAATCGAACTGGCCAGGCAGGGTGTCGAGGCAATCTTCGCACGCGGCACCGGCGCTGCTGAACAGCGCGGCATCCGCCAGGTGGTGCTGGACAAAGCAGAGCCCGACGACGGCGGGCTGGGCGCCGTCGTCGCGCACGCCGTGCGCGCCACCCATAAGGGAACCGAGGAGTACGTCGGCCCGGACGCCGCGGACGCCCCGGAACTGTTGCGCGTCCGGCAGCTCTGACTCCGCGCACTGACCCGCGCAGCCCGCGCTCGTGGGACGCGTCAGGAGCTGTGCGCCTTGGCCCGCCTGAGCCTTCCCCGGAACGACCGCCGGTGGCCCCGGCTCAACAAACCCATGGCGCGCGTGCACAGCGCCCAGTACGCAATCCCGGCCGCCAGGGACGCCGCCACGGCAAGGCCGGGGCTGGTCGCGGCCAGCAGCGGGTAGACCAGCCAGTGCACGAGGTACGCGTAGAGGGAAGCGCTGGCCAGAAGCACCGTCAGGCGCTGCAGCCCCCCTGGCACGGAGAGGGTGGGCAGCCAGGTGAGCAGCAGGATTCCGGCAACAAGCGTCAGCTCACGGTTAGTATCCCCGAAGAAGCACCCGGGGACCGTGAGGATCGCGAGGACTGACACCGCACACCGCTGAACCACCGTCCGGGTCCGGGCAATGGCCCAACCCAGGACGAACAGCCACAGGGTCGGCGACGGGTGGGGTATACCGGGATCCACGATGTCGTAGCGCGAGAGCAGCGCGAGGCCAGTAAGGGCAAGCGGAAAGAGCAGCGGGAACCGCCGCTCCGCCCGGTCCGCCCAGGGTATGGCGAGCAGGGCCGTCATGCCCAGGAGGATGTAGACCAGCACCTCGATGAACCAGAAGTGCCACTGTGTGGTCACAGCTTCGGGGCCGACCACGGAGTTCAGGAGCAGGACATTGGCCAGCGTATACCGGTCGGTGATCAGGCAGGCCGCTCCGATGAACGTCATGCTGGGCAGCGCCACCCTGGCGACGCTGGTGAGCTGGCGCTTGAACCGGGGAAGCCGTTCCCCGCTGAGCTGGAACCGGGCGAAGTTGTAGCCGGCCACCGCCATAAGGACATGGGCCATACCCGGCCACTTCACCAGCCCCGCGTGGGTTCCGACGATGAGCACAATGGCCACGGCCCGCAGCACGATGCTGGTCTCGATCGGAGCAAAGAACCGCCGCATCGCGCCGGCGGGCTTTGTCCCCGGGCGCTGTTCCAGGTCGCGGACCGGCCTCACGTGCCAGTCCGGCGGGAGGTGCCCCAGCAGCTGTTCCAGGCGGACGGACGTGGCGACATAGGACAGCGAGTCGCCGCCGAGCGAGACGAACGTGTCGCCGTCGCCGATGTCCGTGCGCTCCAGGGTGTCCCGGAAGATCCGCCGCACACTGTCTGTTCCGGAGCCGTCCGTTCCTGGGCCGTCCGGCCCGGCCCCGGACGGCGGTAAATCAGAGGGCGCTGGTGTTGAGAGCGCCAGGACCGCCGGGTAGTCCACTTTTCCGGTTGCCAGACGCGGGAGATGCTCGACGGCGTGCAGCTCGAGGGCCGTACGGGGCAGCCCGATGCCCTGGGCGAGGACCTTGGACAGCAGCCGGGTGTCGTGGCTGCCCTCGACGGCGACCACAAGTCCCTGGTCGGTGCCGGCGCTCGCGGACTGTACCCCGAGGTCGGCCAGGATGCGCTCCACCTGGCCGAGATCGACCCGGAGGCCAACGATCTTGACGAACCGGCTGCGCCGCCCCACCACTTCGTAGACGCCGGCGGGGTGCCTCCGGGCCAGATCGCCGGTGCGGAGTTCGTGGACCGTGCGGCCGGTGCCGAGATCCTCCGGTGTCTCCGCGTAGCCGAGCATAACGTTGGGTCCGGTGTAGACGAGCTCGCCGTGCTCGAGGCCGGGAACCGGCTCAATGCGGAAGGCACCGCCGGGAACCGGGATGCCGATGGCGCCTGGGTGCTCGGCGGCCAGCGCGGGCGGAAGGTAGGCCATCCGCGCGGTCGCTTCGGTCTGGCCGTACATGACGAACAGTTCCCACCCCTTCCGGCGGCCGAGCTCGGCATAGCCCTGCACGCGCTCGGGGGCGAGCCGGCCTCCGGCCTGCGTGACATACCGCAGGCCGGGCAAGGTCATCTCGGCAAAGCCCACCCGCTCCAGCAGCTCGAAGGTGTACGGCACCGCCGCGAACGACGTTGCCCCGCCGGTTCGGAAAAGCTCCCAGAAGCACGGGTCAACAACGGAAAGGTTTGTGAGCACCAGGCCCGCACCGCGAAGCAGGTGGCTGTTGATTACGGACAGCCCGTAGCAGTAGGACATCGGCAGGGTGGTCGCGGCGCGGTCTGCCGGGCCGATGCTCAGGTACTCGGCAATCGACTCGGCATTGGCCTGCAGATTGGCGGCGGACAGGCGCACCAGCTTCGGCGAACCCGTGGAACCGGACGTGCTGAGCAGCAGCGCGAGGTCCGGATGGAGTTCGTGCCTGGTTCCGGGCCTGCGCTCCTCAAACACGGTCTCTCCGCCAGCTGAGCGCAGCACGACGTCGGGGTCATAGGCGGCCACCAGGGACTCGAGTGCCGCCGGCTTGTCCTCCGGCAGCAGGATCAGCGGGTGGCCGCCGACCAGGGCGGCGAGATACGCCACCAGCGAGTCGACGTCGTTCGCTGCGGCCAGCGCCACGAGGCGCCGCTGCGTTCCCAGCCGGAGGGCGAGGGCATCAACCCTGCGGGCCAGGTCCCGGTAGGTGAGAGTGGAATTGTCGGTAAGAACGGCGGGCCTGTCCCCGTAACCCGCCAGATCGGCGGCGAAGGGCACCCGCGCGAAATCAAGCTGCGTGGTCACCGGAAGAGGATATGAGTTAAGGCTTACCTAAGTAAACCGATCAGCTGCCTGTTACGTCGTGCGATACTCGAGCCGTGACGGCGTCGTACGAGTTCAGGGCGGCCTTATGGCTCTATCCGGGAGAGTCTGCATGGCACTTCATTACGTCCGCCAGTTACTGAGGAGCAGTTGCGGCGGTCAGGCCGCCCCGGTCCACCGGGCCGGCTCGGCAGCTGCCGCCGGCCTGCACAGCGGCGAACCGGGAGCCTCCGAGGACGTACGCTTCTTGCCGAATCCCTGCCTGCGGTGGTCGGACCGTGCCGGGAGAACCTGGGTAGGCGCAGGCGAAGGCGCTGGGGCCGATACGGCCGGCTGAACCGGAGCGGACTCTGTCACCGGGGCAGACTTGGTCGCCGGAGCTGCCGCGGCCGAGAGGTCCGTGATGAGCCCCGTCCCGGCGCATTCGCGTACGTCGGCGATGCCGGCCGCGGCCGCGCGCTTGTCCTGGAAGGGTGCGGAGATAGCCAGTACCGATCCATCGGGGGCCTTCAGCCGGAACCGGAACTGGGACTCTGCGTCAACAAAAACTTCGAATACTCCGGCCATGGCGGTCCTTCCGGTCAGGGAGGCTGCACGCAGCGTCTTCGCGGCCGCGGCCCCGAACGCATCACTGCGTCTGTCCTTGGGTGGGGTGCTGAACCGACAGGGATTGATCGGTTCATCGGTGTTATTAGAGTCTGCCCAGTGCACACGGAGCCTAACAAGACCATCTGTGTAAACCCTGGGTAAACCCTGCTGGTCCACCCACTAAACCGTGCCGCACCCGCGTTCTCAAGGACGCCGGAAATGAAGGGACGTGCAGCGCAACCGAGGTTCACAGCCGGCCATGGGAAGTAAGAAACAGTCGGCCCGGAAGAGCAGGGTTTAAAGAGGTCAGATCTGCTTGAGAGCCTGCTCCAGGTCCGCGACAAGGTCATCCGCGTCCTCCAGGCCGACGGACAGCCGCACCACTCCATCGCTGAGCCCGATCGCGGCACGTCCTTCCGGTCCCATGGCCCGGTGCGTCGTGGTGGCGGGGTGGGTGATCAGCGACTTGGCGTCGCCCAAGTTGTTGGAGATGTCGATGATCTTCAGGGCGTCCAGCAGCGCGAAGGCGGCCTCCTTGCCCGACTGGCCGGCCGTCGTCGCAAGCTCCAGCGTGAGGACGGTGCCGCCGGCCTTCATCTGCTTGGCCGCCAGTTCGTACTGCGGGTGCGACTTGAGCAGCGGGTACTTCACCCAATTGACGGCGGGCTGGGCCTCGAGCCATTCGGCCAGGCGCAGCGCCGTGGCGGACGAGTGGTTCACGCGCAGCGCCATGGTCTCCAGGCCCTTGGTGAGGACCCAGGCGTTGAATGAGGAGAGGGCCGGGCCGGTGTGGCGCATGAGCTGCTTGACCGGGCCGTCGATGAATTCCTTGGTGCCCAGGATGGCTCCGCCCATCACCCGGCCCTGGCCGTCGATGTGCTTCGTGCCGGAGTAGACCACCACGTCCGCGCCGAGGTCTCCGCAACGCTGCAGCAGCGGGGTGGCGAAGACGTTGTCCGCCACAACCTTGGCGCCGGCGGCGTGGGCGAGTTCGCTGACGGCCGCGATGTCCACGATTTCCTGCATGGGATTGGACGGGGATTCGAAGAAGACGGCTGTGGTGGGCACCGACAGGGCAGCCCGCCACTGCTCGAGGTCCGGACCGTCCACGAAGACCGTCTCCACGCCCCAGCGCGGCAGGATTTCGTTGAGGATCACGAAGCAGGAGCCGAACAGGGACCGGCTGGCGACCACGCGGTCCCCGGCCCCGAGCAGGGCGCCCAAGGCGGTGAACACGGCGGACATTCCGGACGCCGTCGCAAAGCACGCCTCGGTGCCTTCGAGCAGGCGGAGCCGTTCCTGGAAGGTGGCCACGGACGGGTTGCCGTAGCGCGAGTAGACGAAGCGTTCGTCCTCGCCGGTGAAGGCGCGCTCCGCGGCTGCGGCGGACTCGTAGACGAACCCGGAGTTGAGGAAAACGGGTTCGGTGGTCTCTTGGAAATTGGTGCGGTCAAGCCCGCCGCGCACGGCCTGGGTGTCGGGGCTCCAGCCGGCGGCGTCGTGATTAAAGGTCAATTTAGTTCTTTCCCAGGTTCGTCGGCAGGCCGCGGTTCTTCCAGCCGTTCACGGTGCGCTCACCGTAGCGGTCAGGTTCGCCCTCGAAGCCTTCGAGCACGTTGTAGGAGGTGAAACCCGCCTGGGTGGCAGCGATTGCCGCGCCGATGGAGCGCTGGCCGGAGCGGCACAGGAAAAGCAGCTCCACGCTCTTGTCCTCCGGCGCCTGCTGCTTCAGCTGTTCGACGAAGTCGGAGTTGGGAATGCCGCCGGGAAAAGTCCATTGGATAAACAGGGGATCGTTGCGCTGGCTGTTCGCGGATACAGTTTCCGGGACGCCGATGTGCGCCCATTCACCCTCGGTGCGCACATCCACCAGGATGGCGCCCTCTTCGAGCTTGGCCCAGGCGTCCTGCGGGGTGAGGTCTCCGGCGTAGCTCATGCGTGGCCCTCGTAGGCTTCTTCGGCGAAGTCCTCGTCAGAGTCCAGCCGGTCAACGGCGGTGGCGACGGCGGCATCTGCACTGGCGATGGCGGCTGGCAGGACGAGGGCCTGGGCCACGATGACGCCGGTGCCGTTGAAGGTGGCGGCAGGGCTGCCGTGCAGCACGTAGCCCTCGGCCAGGGCAGCCGAGATGCGCTCACAGAACGCACGGTCGTCCGGTCCCGTGATCAGGCGGTAGGACAGCTTCTCCTCGGGTTTATCCTGCTGGGATGGCAGTGTTGCAACGGCGGGGGCGTCTGACACGACGGATCTCCTTTTCTCACGCTTGCAGCTCGAAGTGGTCGATATGCCGAGTATTCACCTGAGGCACCCCGCCGGAGAAGGAGGGTTGCCGACCGGCCAGTCAGGGCTTAATACCGGTACTCATTACTCCCCAAAAACGTAACACTGACGACGGCGGGGCGCACCGCCGCCGCCGTCATCTTCCGTAACGCATCAAACCGCAACGGGAGGATAATGACGGGAGATGAACCGCCGTAACGCCGGATGAAACCAGGCCGCAGTGAATGATTCGACTCCGAATACAGTGACTCCCATGCTGCACTTTGGATGGTTTGTGGGCCATGGCTTCGGGGTCCAGGGCTGGGGGACGCCCGGCTACGGAATCGGCTACGACTGGAGGAAGCCCGCCCCCTACCAGCATGCAGTCCGCGAGTTTGAGCGGGCGGGGCTGGACCTGTTCATCATCGAGGACTCCCTCACCGTTCCGGACACTTACGGCGGCAGTGCGGAGGTCTCGCTGGCTCAGGCGTCTTTCGCGCCGAAGCACGATCCGCTGGCCCTGGTGCCGTATCTGCTCTCCGCCACGGAACACCTCGGCATTGTGCCCACCATCAGCGCCTCCTTCTATCCGCCGTTCACCGCCGCCCGGCTGCTGGCCACGCTGCAGCACTTCTCCAACGGGCAGCTGGGCTGGAACGTGGTGACCTCCGGCAGCGACCTTGCCGCGCAGAACTACGGACTGGACCAGCAGATCGAGCATGACCTCCGCTACGAGAAGGCCGAGGAGTTCGTGGACGTCGTGCGCAAGCTCTGGCGCAGCTGGGAACCGGATGCCATCCGGGAGGACACCCGGGCAGGAATCTTTGCGGACCACACCAAGGTCCGGCCGATCCACCACGAGGGGGAGTTCTTCAAGGTTCGGGGACCGCTAAACACGGCCCCGCTGCCGGAGGAGCCGGTGCTCGTTCAGGCCGGGGCATCCCCGCGGGGCAAGGCCTTCGCCGGTGCGAACGCCGACGTTGCGATCGCCCTGGCCCGCGGCGCCGACGGCATGAAGGCGTACCGGGACTCCATCCGCGCCGAGGCAGCCGCGGCCGGCCGTAATCCTGACGACGTCAAGGTGCTGTTCGTCCTCAAACCCACCGTGACTGGCTCCAAGGCTGAAGCGGAGGAGCTGCGGGCCGCGCGCCGGGAGCTCACGCAGCGGGACATCGACAGTCAGCTCAACTCGATCTCCTACCTGTCCGTTATCGACTTCAAGCAGTTCGACCTCGACGCGCCCCTCCCCGAGCTCAGCACCAACAGCAACCAGGGCACCCTGGAGCACTTCTCCAAGGCCGCGCCCCCGGGTTCCACGCTGCGGCAGATCCTGCAGGCACGGAGCGGCGGCGCCGGCGACAGCATCATCGGCACCGCCGAGGAAATCGCCGACCACCTCGAGGAAACCGGGGCTGCAGTCGGCGGCGACGGGTTCCTCTTCTCCGGCTTCGTGGATCCGGCCACCGTTCACGGCGTGCTGGACAGGCTGGCGCCGGTGCTTCGCCGTCGGGGTCTGTTGCGGACAAGCTACGGCGATGGCGGCTTCCGCCGGAACCTGCTGGACTTCTAACGCCATGGCCGGGGCTGGTGCAGTGGTAGGGCCGGGTTCTATGGATGGGCGCGGCGGACTGGTGTCCGGCGTCCGGCTCGGCACCTTCCTGATCGGAACGGCACACATCCGTGCCGACGACGTGGCTGCCGCGGCGGCCGATCCCGCAGTGGAGGTGGTCCTCAGCGCCGACGCCCTCGATCTCGTGGGCCTGTCCCGCGAGGTGGTGCAGGCGGCCATCGATTCCGGGCACCGGGTCTACGGCCTGAACACCCTGCTCGGCTCCGGCCGGGATACCGCCGTGGAGCAGGAATCCATTCTCGACTTTCAGCTGCAGGTGGTGCGCTACCACCACAGCGGCGTCGGCGCGCTGCTGGACCGGGATCAAGTCCGGGCCCTGATCCTGGCCAGGCTCATCGGATTCACGCGGGGCGGCTCGGGGGTGCGCCCGGAAACTGCGCGCTTTTATTCCGATCTGCTCAACAGGGGCGTGGTGCCGGCCGTTCCGCGCGACGGGTCCGTCGGCTCGTCCGACCTCACCCAGCTGGCGGCGGTTGCCGCCGTCGCCATCGGCGAGGGGCAGGCGCTAGCTCCCGACGGCGGCCTGCTGGACGGCGCGGCGGCGCTCGCCGCTGCCGGGCTGGACCCGCTGGTCCTTGCGCCGGGCGAGGCCCTGGCACTGGTCAGCGCCAACTCGTACTCGATCGGTGCCGGCGTGCTGGAACTCCGCCGCATCCGGTGGCTCGCCGATTTGGCGGACACCGCGCTGGCGCTCTCGCTTGAGGCCACCGCAAGGTACGACGGCGGCGGGAACCTCAGCCCCTTTTCGCCGGCCGTGCAGTCGGCCAAGGCGGTTGACGGCCAGCGCGTCTCGGCGGCCAATGTCCGGCGCCTGGTGCGCGGCGGCTGGCTGGAGGACCCGCGGCGGCAGGTGTCGGTCCAGGACGCCCTGTCCTTCCGCGCGGCGCCGCAAACGCACGGTGCGTTCCGGGCCCAGGTGGCCGCCTTGGCCGTGGCGCTCGAAGTGGAGCTGAACGGCCGGGGCGACAACCCGCTGACGGATGTGGCTTCGGGCCGGATGGTGTCCGGTGGAAACTTTCAGCCCATGCAGCTCGCCCTGGCGTTCGAGGCGCTGCGGCTGGGACTCGCCCATGTCGGAATCAGCAGCGAGCGGCGGATCGCCAAGCTCTATCCGCCGCAGCGCCTGATCCGGCAGCTCAACCTCGATGCGGCCCGGGCCGGCACGCCACTCGCGTCCGAGGACCTGCCGGGACTGCTCTGGTACTCGGCCGCCGGCCTGCTGGCGGAGCTGAAATTCCTTGCGGCACCTGCCACGCTCGGAGCCCCTACCCTGTCCGCGGACGTGGAAGACCACTCCACGCTGGCCCCGCTGGCACTCCAGCAGCTGCAGCGCTCTGTGGAGGCTGCCGCCAAACTCCTCACCATCGAGGCGTTGACGGCTTCCTACCTGTTGGCGGAGGCGCAGGGCACCGACCTGCGGGAGACGGAAATCCGGGAGCTCGGGGCAGGAACCGGCGCCGTCGTGGCGCGGCTGTCGGAACTGCTGGCCGGTCAACTGCCGGCGGCGGTACTGGTTGACAGTGCGCGTACGGCGCTGGGGGATTTGCTGGCCGGACTGCCGGAACTTGGGACACCGGATCCGGACGCTCCGGACGACGCGGGCCCCGGTGCCGGTGTTCCGGATGGCCGCCCGGGCGATGGGGGAGGAGAATCATGACCACCGTGACGGGAAGCGGCCACCAGCCGAGGCATGTGGCGCCGATCGTGGATTCGGGCGCAGACGCCGACGTTGTGCTGGCCCGGGTGGGGAACACCCCGCTGGTGCCGCTGAACGTGCTGAGCCGCGGGCTGGGGAGCACCGTGTTCGTCAAGCTTGAATCGGAGAACCCCGGCGGTTCCATCAAGGACCGGACAGCTCTGAGCATGGTCCGGGCGGCCGAGCGGAGCGGCGAGCTGCAGCCCGGCGGCACCATCGTGGAGAGCACCTCCGGAAACACGGGAATCGGGCTCGCCCTGATCGGGGCGCTGACGGGACATCCGGTGGTGGTGGTCACCGGTGATTCCATCTCCTCCGAAAAGCTGGACGCCCTCAACAGGTACGAGGCGCGGGTGGTGTTTACGGACTGGAGCGCGCCCTCGGACTCGCCGGACAATGCGCGGGCGGTCGCGGCCCGGATCACGGCCGAAATTCCCGGCGCATGGCGTCCGCTGCAGTTCGACAACCCGGCCAACCCGCGGGCGCACTACGAGGGGACGGCGCCGGAAATCTGGGAGCAGACGGCCGGCCGGGTTACGCACTTCGTCGCCGGTGTGGGCACCGGCGGCACCATCACCGGGAACGGACGGTACCTCAAGGAGAAGTCCGGCGGGCACGTGGAGGTGATCGGCGCCGACCCCTACGGTTCGGTATACAGCGGCGGGCATCCGGGCCCGATTCTGGTGGACGGTGTGGGCAACTCCTGGCCCAAGCCCGACTGGCCGAAGGTCTTCGACCGCGGCCTGCTGGACCGGTTCCTGCGAATTCCGAATGACGAGGTGTACACCACGCTGCACCGCCTGCTCAACGACGAAGGCCTGTCCCTCGGGCCGTCGTCGGGACTGACGGTGGCGGCAGCAGTCCGGGTGGCCAGGGCGGCACCGCACGGGTCAGTGGTGGTGGCCATCGCCCCGGACACCGGCAGCAACTACCAGAGCAAGGCCTTCAACCCGGTGTGGCTGGCGGACAACCACATCCGCCTGGCCGCCGACCTGGCGGAGGACTAGCTCAGGAGGCAGGGCCGCTGGCGGCCGTCTCGCTCTCCGAACGGATCCAGGCATTCCAGTCCAGCGGGTGGACGGAGGGCCGGCCCAGCAGGTAGCCCTGCGCAGCCGTCATGCCAAGTTCGGTCACGGCCTCAAGTTCCTCGGGAGTCTCGACGCCCTGGGCGCCGATGACGGCGTCAACGTGGCGGGCGAGTTCACCCATGGCGGCGGCCCTCAGGCGCTGGCCCGGGGAGTCCTCGATGCCGGCGATGAAGGTCCGGTCCAGCTTGATGATGTCCGGGTGCAGTTCAATGACCTGGTCCATCGACGTGAAGCCGACCTCTGCGCCGTTCACTGCGATCCGCAGCCCAAGGCGCCGCAGGGGAGCGATGGCGGCCGTCAGCGGCGCGTACTGCTGCGGAAGAACAGGGCCATTAAGGTCGATGACGATCCGGTCCATGGCCAGCTGGGAATGTTCAAGCAACCCCGGGATCCTTGGGTCCGCGCATGTTGCCGGTGTCAGGTTCAGTGCGATGAACATGTGATCCGGCACGGCCTGCGCCGCAGCAAGGGCCCGGTGCAGTGCCGCAAATTCAAGGTCGGTGCCCAGCCCCACGGATTGGGCCTCGTTGAACCAGTGGTCCGCGCTGGCACCATCGTCGGTGACGAACCGGGTCAGGGCCTCGACGCCGATCACGTGCCCCGCGGGAAGCCGGCGGATCGGCTGGAACGCGGTCATCAGCATCTTGTCGGCAAGGATGGCTTCAATCCGGTTCCTGCTGCGCCGGGTGAAGGGCACCGGCTCGGGAGCCGCCAGGTTCTGGGTGGAGACGCCCACCGGGATGGCACTGTTTTCGGCGTTGGCCAGCTCTGTGGTGGCGGTGAGGTGCTCGAGCAGCACGTGTTCGGGATTATCCGGATAGGCTTCGAACAGGGCCCGCAACTGGGCGCGGGGCCATGCGCTGGCCGGATCTGTTTCGGCGAGCAGTTCGGTAATGATCTGCTGGGCTTGCCAGCGCACACTGATTTCCCCCATGTCCCCCGGCAGCGCTGCCTGGGCCCCCCAGCCCGTGGGTAGTGAGTTTGTCAATGCGTGCAGGGAGTTGTCATCCCATGACATCGGCTATTCCTTTATACGTACTCATTCCGGCTGAGCCCGGAACCAGGCCACGTGCTATCACCGCCGCGGGGCGTAGGCAGTGGCCGTGGAAGAAGACTACAACGCAGGGCACCGGCTTGTCCCGCCTTTTTTCGAACGGTGCCTTTTCGTTATATGGGACGCCCGGGTTACTCGATTCCCGCGAACAGTTCGTTCAGTTCCGCGGTCAGTTGCTTGCGGAGTGCGGGCGTGCCGATTTCGCGGCCATCGATGTGATTGACCGGTGCCAGGAGGCGGATGCTGGAAATCAGCCAGACGGCATCGGCGTTGGCCAGGTCCTGGGGCTTCAATGGGCCGTAGCCCAGTTCCCAGCCGGCGGCCTTGGCGGCGGCGAAGAGGGCGCCCTGTGACGTTCCGGGGAGAATGCCGCTGTCCAGCTGCGGTGTGACGAGGCGCTTGACTGTTGTTCCGGCGTCGTTCTTCTCCACGTTCGCCAGCAGCACGGTGGACGTGGGGCCCTCCAGCACGCGGCCGTCCGATGACGTGAAGATGACATCATCCGCCCCTTGCTTATGGGCATGGCGCAGCGCAGCCATGTTCACCGCGTATGACAGGGTCTTGGCGCCGAGCAGCAGCCACGGGGCGCGCTCGGCCGCGTCACTGTCATAGCCGCGGTCAAGGAGGATCACGTCGATTCCCGTCTCGCGCTGGCGGCGTCCGGCCGCGGCCACAGGGGAGACCTGAACCCAGCAGGTGGGGGCGGACGCGCCCTCGACGCCGCGGGTAACAATGAGCTTAACCACGGCCTCGTCCAGCTCCGGGGAGGGCGCCGGGTTGTCGGAGCGGAACGCCGCGACGCCCGTCTCAACTGCCCGGCGCCAGCCGTCCGGCCCCGGAATCTCAAGGTCCAATGCCTGTGCCGAGCGGACCAACCGGTCCAGGTGGGCCTGGATCTTCCGTGTGTGGCCGGCAACGGCGAGCATGGACTCGAACACGCCGTCACCGCGGGTGGCACCCAAATCAGTGGCCATCAGCTGCGGCTTTTCGGGATCGGCAATCCGCCCGTTCTCATAGTCCGGATCCAGGAACACCAGCACGGTGTGGGAGGTACGCGACGTCATGCCTCAAGCTTAGTGCGGCCGGTGCCCGATAGGCTGGCATCACCGCTCCATACGGAATGGCTGCGAGGGTAAGAAATAACGGGGGTTTCAACTGTGTTGTGGCCATTTCCGCTGGCGGAAACACTGCCGGCATGGCTGATCCTGCTGCTCGGCGGCGTGGATCTGGTCATCAGGGTCCTGGCTGTGGGCATTATTCCGGGCAACCGGCGGCCCACTACGGCCATGGCCTGGTTGCTGGGCATCTTCTTCGTGCCGGCCCTGGGACTGATCCTTTTCCTGCTCTTCGGCAACTTCAAGCTGTCGCGCCGCCGCACCGAACAGCAGCAGCTGGTCAACGAGCGGGTTCGTGCCGGCAGCGCGGCGCTTTCCGACGTCGCCAGTGAGTATTCCGGCCCCGAATGGGTCCGGTCCGCGGCCGAACTCAACCGCCGCCTCGGGTCCATCCCGCTGGTGGACGGCAACCACGTGGAGCTGATACCCGGCTACCCGGACTCCATCCGCGCCATGACCGAGGCGGTGCGGAAAGCCAAACGCTTCGTCAACGCCGAGTTCTACATCATGAGCACCGACCACGTCACGGACGACCTCCTCACAGCCCTTGAAGAGGCGGCGGACCGCGGCGTGCAGGTGCGAGTGCTGTTCGACCACATCGGAACCCTGCGTGTGAAGGGGTACAACAAGCTTCTGAAACGGCTCAAAGCGAGCCGCATCCAGTGGCGGCGGATGCTGCCGCTGCTGCCCATCCACGGCCAGTGGCGCCGGCCGGACCTGCGCAACCACCGCAAGATCATGGTGATCGACGGCGAAGTCGCGTTTACGGGATCGCAGAACCTGATCGAGCCCTCCTACAACAACCCCAGGCACCGCAAGGCCGGCCGGGAGTGGATCGAGCTGATGGCCTGCCTGCGGGGCCCGATCGTTCCCACGCTCAATGTTGTCTTCGCCACTGACTGGCTCAGCGAGACCGACGAGTCGCTCGAGGACCAGCTGCAGGTGACTGCCGAGCCGTTGCCGGGCGGCGTCACGGCCCAGGTGGTGCCCAGCGGCCCCGGCTTCACCACCGAGAATAACCTCCGGCTTTTCAACACGCTGATCTACTCGGCGCAGCACCGGGTTTCCGTGTGCAGCCCCTACTTCGTGCCGGACGATTCCCTGCTCTATGCCATCACCACCGCGGCCCAGCGCGGCGTGGACGTTGAATTGTTCGTCTCCGAGAAGGGCGACCAGTTCCTGGTCCACCACGCCCAGCAGTCCTACTACGAGGCGCTGCTGCGGGCCGGCGTTCGGATCTACCTCTACAAGGCGCCGTTCGTGCTCCACGCCAAGCACTTCACCATCGACGACGAGGTGGCGGTCCTGGGCTCAAGCAACATGGACATGCGCTCCTTCTCGCTCAACCTGGAGGTTTCCGTGATGCTGCTGGGGGCAGCCGCCGTCAACAGCATGCGCGCGGTGGAGGACACCTATCGCGACATCTCACACGAGCTCCGGCTCGAGGACTGGATGCGCCGGCCCCTTGCGGCGAGGTACGTGGACAACGTCGCCCGCCTCACGGCCACGGTCCAGTAGGTCTCATTCCGGGAAGGTGGAACCGAGGGTGGAGAGTACGCCGTAGGCCTTGGTGCGGATTTCCTCGTACTCGTCCTGTGCCACAGAATCGGCCGTGATGGCCCCGCCGACGCCGAGGCTGAGGCGGACCTTTTCCCCCGCGGCGTCCTCCTGCACCACCAGGGTGCGGATGGCCACGGCCAGATCCGTGGCCCCGTTCAGCGAAAAGTACCCGATGGCGCCCGAATAGACCCCGCGCGGACCCTCCTCCAACCGGTCCAGGATGGCCATGGTGCTGACCTTCGGTGCACCGGTCATGGAACCGGCCGGGAAGCAGGCGGCCACCGCCTCCGCCCGCGGTGACCCCGGCAGGAGAACGGCGTCGATGGTGCTCACCAGCTGGTGGACCGTGGCGTAGCTTTCGATCTCGCACAGCCGGCTGACTGTGACCGACCCCGGCTGGGCGAAGTGGCTGAGGTCGTTCCGGAGCAGGTCGACGATCATGATGTTCTCCGCCCGGTCCTTGAGGGACGTGGCCAAATCGCGGCGGAGGGCGGCGTCGGTGTCCGGGTCAGCAGCCCGGCGGCGGGTGCCCTTGATCGGCTCGGCGCGCATGCCGCCGTCGGACGCTATCCGCAGGAAGCGCTCCGGCGAGGTGCTGGCCACCGTGACCCCGCCAAAGCGCAGGTAGCTTGCGAACGGCGCCGGGTTCCGCCGGCGCAGGGCAAGGTAGGCCGCCCACGCGTCGAGCGCATGCACCTCCGCTGCGAGGGTGGTGGTGAGGCAGACCTCGTAGGTGTTGCCCTCGGCAATCTGGTGCTGTGCTTCGGCGATCTTCCGCTTGTAGCCCGCCTCACTGTCCCGGCCGGCAAATGCCGGGGCCGTGCCATGGGCCGGCACAGCGGCAGCACCAGCGGCATCTGCGCCGGGAAGTACGACGCCGTTGCTGCCGCCGGCAACAAGGGCGCTAGCCACAGCATCCGTCACCGCCTCGCGGGCTTGGGCGAGCCAGCCGGCGGCGTCCGGCGCGTCGAGGGCGAGCAGCCACACCGTGTTGTCCGTGTGGTCCAGCACCACACCCCGGCCGGCGAAGATCAGCCCAGCATCCGGCGTCTCCGCGGGGACGTCCTGGCCGCCGGTCTCACGCTTCAGCTCATAGCCGAGGTAACCCAGCCAGCCCAGCGCGAAGTCGCACGGGTAGTCTTCCGGGCCGCGCACGGCCTTCCGTCCCCACACCGTCTCCAGCCAGCGGAAGAACGGGCCGGAGACGTTGGCCGTGGCGCACCCGGCGGTGACCTGGGTGACGCCGGAACTGTGCAGGACAGACTGGCCGAACGTGCCGCCGTCGTCCGCCAGAATGCTGAAGCGGCTGCGTTCCGCCGCGGGAGTTTCCCTGCCCGGAGCGGCCGCGTCCGGCCTGCTGGCCGTGCGCAGGGAGGAGTCCAGCCAGACCGCGTTGCCGGACGTTCCGTACAGCGCGCGGAAGAGCGCGGCCGGATCAGGGCTGGCCTCGATGCGCTCGGACAGCAGGCGCAGGCCGCGCCGCGACGAGAGCTCTGGAACCAGGGCTGTGGTGAGTGCCGGGAGGTAAGTGAGCGCCTGCAGGGCGTCCGCGGGGGCGGTGCCGTCCGCGCGGTTGAGGACCCGGACGTGGGCGTGCTGCGGGATGTCGTCCGCGGCCAGGAGCTCCTCCTCCTGGCCGGCCCACTGGTCCCAGAACGGCTCGTACGTGTCGCCGTCGCGTTCCAGTGCACGGGTGCGGCGCTCGCTGTCGGGGGAGTCTGCCCAGATGACGGCATCCAAAAGCGGCCGGGCGGCGGCAGCGGCCGCGCCGACGCCCTCGACAATCACAATCTCGGCGGGCAGCGTGACCCGCGGGTCGCCGTCGTTATGGTTTTTCCAGTCCCACCTGACCCACGACGCCGCTTCGCCGCGGCTTAGGGGCGCCAGCACCGTGGTGATGTAGCGTTCGATGCCGGCGGACAGTCCGTCCCAGCCGGGATAGATGTCCTCCAGGTGGAACAGCGAGACCTTGTGGTGGTTCCGCAGCGTGGCCGCGAGCTCGATGGCCAATGTGGTTTTACCTGCGCCGGACCGCCCGTCAATGGCGATGATCACAGGTGCGGGGGTCATGAAATAGAGCGTACCTGCTGGCTGTCCTGAACCTGGACGTTGTGAAGCGGACTGCTGCCGGCAGGGTAGCCGTGACGCTTGCCGTTGCGTGCCCGGTGCTCATCTATCCGGACCGGGGCCGCCTCATCGTTATCGCCGGCTGCCAGTGCCTCCGGTCCGATTGCATCCTGCACGTAGCGGACGATGCCGGGGACCGCCGCCTGGACCTGGTCCCACACGGCCTCGAAGTCAGCGTGGCCGCCGTACCAGGGGTCCTCGATGCCCTGCTCCAGGGGATCGCCGTCCGCCAGGGCGGGGTCGAAGCTGCGGAGCATGCGGATCCGGGAGAGCGCCTGGTCATCCGGGGCGGAGGCCCGGAGCCAACCGTAGTGGTCCACGTCCAGCGCCAGTATCAGGTGCCGCTCGGTGTACCATTCGGGGCGCCATTCCCGTGCAACGTGCCGGTCCGACAAAAGGTTGTGGGTGGTGAGTTTCCGTGCCGCCCGTGGGTCGATCGGACGTCCGGCCTCGTAGGCGGTGGTGCCTGCGGAATCGACGATCACGAGGTCGCCGAGCCCGGCTTCTGCAAAGGCGGCGCTCAGCATCAGCTCGGCCATGGGCGAGCGGCAGATGTTGCCGGTACAGACGGCGATGACGCGGTATGGGCTCGTCGTTGAGTTCATGGGCTAAGCATGGACGATGCCGGCCCCGCTTGGCTAGTAAGTGAGCTTATTATCGACAAGCCGCGTAAAGTTTGTCGGTTTTGCTGTCACAAAATTGCCATGGAGCCGGCCGAGGCTTAGTGGATGAGCGCCAGCAGCACGCCCACCGCGACGAACAGGACGCCGAAAATCCTGTTCAGCAGGGTTTGGCCGCGAGTGTTGTGGGTAAAGCGCTGGAAGGATTTTGCCGCCGCTGCGAAGAAGAACCACATGACGAGGACGTCGATGAGGACCACGGTTGCTGCAAGCACGGTGTATTGGGGCAGGAGCGGGCTGGCAGGCTGGATGAACTGCGGCATGAAGGCCAGGAAGAACACGATGGCCTTGGGGTTGAGCAGGTTGACCCACAGGCCCCGGCGGAACATGGACCAGGCGGGCTCGTTCCGGAGCGCGGCGACCTTCTCCTGGTCCAGGTCCGGCTTGCGCAGGAACTGCCGGATGCCGAGGTACACCAGGTACGCGGCCCCGGCGTAGCGGATGGCGTTGAAGGCCACGGGGGAGCCTGCAACCAGGACGCCGACGCCCAGGGCCACGACGACAACGTGCAGAATCAGGGCGGCCTGCTGCCCGAGGATGCCCCAGATGGAGCGCTTGAACCCCGCGGTCAGCGAGTTGCTCATGGTGTTGATGGCGCCTGCGCCCGGAGTGAAGCTGATAAGGGCGCCGGCGCCCGCAAGGGCCAGCCACAGGGAGAATTGCACCCATCAAGTTTAGTCGGTCTGCGGGGGCGGCTGTGCCGCGCCGGGATTTACGCCGAAGTGGGCTCACGCCCGGGCGATCACCTCTCCATTGGGAATGAGGAACCAGCCGTCGTCGGTGGAGCCCCAGCGGTGCCAGCCCGCCGAGATGCGCGTGAGGTCTGCCTCCTGCGCGAAGCCGTACTCGAGCGCCTGCTCCGCGAAGGCCGAATGCAGCACGCGTTCACCCCACACCCGTGCCTGCCAGCGGCGCTGCTGCCCGGTGGCGTAGAGCCAGTTGCTGCTGCTGGGCGCCACGTCCGTGAAGCCGGCGGCCTGTGCCCACGAGACCAGCCGGCGGCCGGCGTCGGGCTCGGCGCCGTTTCTCCGCGCGATCCGCTGGTAGAGCTCCATCCACTCGTCGAGCTCGGGAATGGCGGGATACCAGCTCATGCCGTGGAAATCCGCGTCGCGGACCGCGACGACGCCCCCGGGCCTCGCCACCCGCCGCATTTCCCGCAGCGCCTCCACCGGATCCGTCAGGTGCTGCAGGACCTGGTGGGCGTGGACCACATCGAAGGTGTCGTCCTCGAAGTCAAGGTCGTAGACGTTGCCCGCTACAAACTCCACGTTCCCAACGCCGCGGCTGGCCGCCAGTTCGCGCGCGTGGGTGATCACGTCGGGGGAGCGGTCCAGCCCCGTCACGTTTCCGGGCGCCACCAGAACCGCGAAGTCGCACGTGATGCTGCCGGGCCCGCACCCGACATCGAGTGCTGATACGCCCCGGGTGAGGTGCGGGATGACGAATGCGGCCGAATTCTCCGCCGTCCGCGAGGCGTGGGCCCGGACCACGGACTCGTGGTGGCCGTGAGTGTAGACATCTTCCGGCTGCGTGCTCATAGGGAAACGCTACTCCTTCTCCGCACCCCGGGCAGGTAGCAGGAGAGTGCGTTATGGCGTGCCGGAGGCCTCTCGGCTGGCTTGGGCCGTGGCCGCGATCATGGCGTCCATGAACCGGGTGGCCGTCTCCAGTTCCTGCGCATTGAACCCGGCCATGGCCTGGCCCATGTGGCGGGCAAGGGGCAGGAACATGGCGGAGCCGTCGCGGTACGCCTTCTCCGTCATCCGGAGCTGTACCTGCCGCCGGTCCTGGCCTTCGCGGACGCGGACCAGGTGTCCGGAGCCGCACAGCCGGTCAATCAGCGCCGTTGTGGCCGGGGAGCTGAGGTTCAGCTCCTTCCGCAGGGTTCCCGGAGTTGCGACGTCACCATTCGCTGCGTGCCGCATGATGGCGGCGAGGGCGTTGAGGTCCGTCCTGTGCATGTCGTTCCGGCCGCCCGCGGAGTCGATGTAGCGGTTGGCTTCCAGGGTGAACTCCTGAAGCAGCCGCACCAGCGGGTGCTGCGCGCCCGGGCCGGAGGGGGCCGGCCCGTCGGGCTGCCGCGTGCCAGGCTTCTCGGCCATGTCCACCTCCTCTGCTCGATGTTGCCTTCCGGAGTTTACCGCCCGCGAGCCCGGCCACGAGTCTGGCCGCCAGGGGAAAGTTGCTACATATCTCCATGGTGGAGATAGTTTATGCTGGAACCAATATCGACGACGGCCCGGATGGCTGTCACCGCCAGGAGGTCTTCCCCATGAACCAGCCAGCCCGCACGCCGAGCATCCCGTTCTGGCTTCGGTGGCTCATCCCCCTAGTCCTCGTCGTCGGCTGGGTTGCCATTGCCGGGGTCGGCGGACCCACGTTCGGCAGGCTCGATGAGGTCTCGTCCAATGACCAGGCATCCTTCCTGCCTTCCGGAGCGGAGGCCACCGAGGCCCGCGAGTGGCAGCAAAAGTTCCAGGACTCCGGCGAGGTGCCCGCCGTCGTCGTGATTGAAAGCGGCAGGGCCCTTACCCCTGCCCAGCTGGCAGCGGCCGCCGGCCTGAAAACCAGGCTGGAGGACCTTCGGGTGGGCAGCACGGTGGTGGGCCCGGTGCCGTCTCAGGACCAGAAGGCCGTGCAGTACATCGTGTCCGTTGCGGCCGCGGAGCCGGCGGACGCCGTCGAAGAGTTGCGCAGCGTGATCCGTGCGGACGCTCCGGACGGGACGCAGACGTTCGTCACCGGTCCTGCCGGGCTCGCGGCCGACCTCACGGGGGCCTTCGCCGGCATCGACGGCATCCTGCTGCTCGTGGCGCTGGCCGCGGTGTTTGTCATCCTGCTGGTTGTCTACCGGTCCCTGCTCCTGCCGTTCGCCGTGCTGCTGACCTCGGTGTTCGCGCTGTGTGCCGCCATCCTGCTCGTGTTCGGCATGGCGAAGGCGGGCTGGATCCAGCTCAACGGCCAGAGCCAGGGCATCCTCTCCATCCTGGTGATCGGCGCAGCCACTGACTACGCCCTGCTCTATGTGGCCCGGTTCCGTGAGGCACTCGAGCACACGGCCAACCGCACCGCCGCCGCGCTCACTGCCTGGCGGGCCTCCTTCGCGCCGATCCTGGCATCCGGGGCCACGGTAGCCATCGCCCTGCTGTGCCTGCTCTTTTCCGACCTCAACTCCAACAAGGCGCTCGGCCCGGTGGCCGCCGCGGGCATCGTCTGCTCCCTTGTCGCGGCGCTCACCCTGCTCCCGGCCTTTGCCGCACTCCTTGGTCGCGTCGCGTTCTGGCCGTTCCGGCCCAGGCTGCTGCCCGAAGAGGCGCGTGAGCCCGAACTGACCACCGGGCTGGAAGGGCAGAGGGGGCTCTGGCGGGGCACCGGCACGCTGGTGCGCCGGCGTCCGCGCACCGTGTGGGTGGCCTCTGTGCTCCTGCTGGTCGCGGCCTCGGCTGGGGTCCTGCAGCTCAAGGCCAACGGCGTGCCGCAGACTGCCGTCATCCTCAGCGCCTCCAATGCCGTCGACGGGCAGGACGCGCTGGCGCGCCATTTCGACGCCGGCAGCGGCAGCCCGGTGGTCATCGTGACCGGCCAGGCGAACGCTGGCGAAGTCCTGGAAAAGGTCAAGGCCACCGACGGCGTGGGGGCCGCCTACCCGCTGGCCGAAGGCAGTGTGCCCATCACGGGAGCCCCGGGAGCGCCCGCCAACCCGGCCGTGCGCGACGGCAGGGTGCTCCTCAACGCCACCCTGGACTTCGCCGCCGATTCTGACGCTGCGGAGAGCGCCGTGGCAGCGATGCGGGCCAGTGTAAAAAGCGTGGACGCCGATGCCCTGGTCGGCGGAGTGACCGCCACCGCCCTGGACACCAACACCACAGCCCAGCGGGACCTGGCCACCATCATCCCCGTGGCACTGGCCGTCATTCTGCTCATCCTCATGGTGCTGCTGCGGTCCATTCTCGCGCCCGTCCTCCTCGTCGCCTCGGTGGTCCTCTCCTACGCTGCCGCCATGGGCGTTTCCGCCCTCGTGTTCAACAACATCCTGGGCTTTCCCGGAGCCGACGCCACGGTGCCGCTGTTCGGCTTCGTGTTCCTGGTGGCACTGGGCGTGGACTACAACATCTTCCTGATGAGCCGGGTGCGGGAGGAATCGCTGAAACACACGACCCGCCCCGGGATCCTGCGGGGCCTCGGCGTGACGGGCGGCGTGATCACGTCGGCCGGTGTGGTCCTGGCCGCCACGTTTGCCGCCCTGGGCGTCATTCCCATCATGTTCCTCGTGCAGCTGGCCTTCATCGTGGCCTTCGGGGTACTGCTGGACACCGTTCTTGTGCGCTCGCTCCTGGTTCCGGCCCTGGCCTACGACCTGGGTCCGCGCATCTGGTGGCCGGGCAGACTCGCCCGGCAGGATGCGCAGGAAACAAGCACGGTGGAAGGCCCGGCTGAAGTTGCCGTCCGCTAGCTTCCCGCCGCCCTCCCCGCCGGGGCCCGTCCCGTGCCGGCGGTGAGTTCGGAACGCCACCATTCCACGGTCGCCTTAGCTGCCTCGTGCAGGGGAGTCGGGCGCAAGCCCAGTTCCTCCTCGCTGGCCCTTGAATCCATCACGAACGGCCGCTGGAACTGGTAGAGCATGTCGCCGAGTTCCCGCATGTCAGGCGAGAACAGCCCCGCTGTGCGCAGGACCCAGCCCGGCACGGCCCGGATCTTCGGCAGGGGTGTCCCGGCAGCCGCGGCGAAGGCCTCGGCAATCCGGCGCTGCGTGAGCGGGGGATTGGTGGGCGCGTGCAGCACCCGGTTCCACAGCCCAGGCTTGGCCGCGGCACCGATCATCGCCGCTGCCAGGTCGGGAACGTACGTGAAGGAGTGCGGCTGGTCGGCGCTGCCCACCACCTGCAGCAGCCGCCGGGCCAGCACGGCGGCCACCATGCGCTCGCCGGCATGGGCCATCCGGACGCGCGGGCCGAAGAAGTCCCCCGCCACCACCGACACAGTGCCCGTGGCGCTCGCCTCCCGCGCCCGCAGCAGCGCCGTGCGGACGCCGCGCTTGCCGCCCGTCGCCTCCCGGGGGCTGTGTTCCGTCATCACCTCCTGCGGATTGCTGTAGGAGTAAAGGCTTTCGGGAAATACGACGACGGCGCCCGCCTCGCCTGCCGCCGCCAGGACCGCCTGCTCGGCGGCAGGCAGCTCCCGCTGCCAGGCGGCGGCGCTGTAGGACGAACCGTGGATACAGTGGAAAACCGCCGCCGCGCCCGCGAACGCTTCCCCGAGCAGGTCCGGGTTGGACACGTCAGCCTGCAGTTTCTCGACCAGCGGGTGGTTGGGGCCGCTGCCTGAGCGGGTGAGGACCCGGACCCGCTTGCCCTGCCCCGCCAACTGCTCTGCCACCGTCCAGCCCACGGGGCCGGCGCCGGTGACCACATAAAGATCGGACATTGAAAGTTCTCCTTCTAGCTGCTGCGGGCGGACCCGGTGGGCCAAAGTGTCCGTGTGAGAGCACTGCTCTCGAAGTAAGGATGCGCTTGCCGGCAGTCAAAGTCAAGAGCAGTGCTCTCAATTGTTGACACCGCTCTGATTCATGCCATGCTGGGCTGATGTCAGCCACTTCTCAGACTGCCAGCGGGGGACTCCGCACGCCCCGTGAACGGGCCCGGGCGCAGACCATCTCCGACATCATCCGGCTGGGCCGCCAGCACCTGGCGGAACACGGGGCCGCCGCCCTCTCGCTCCGGGCCGTCGCCCGCGACCTCGGCGTGGTCTCCTCTGCCGTCTACCGGTACGTCGGGAGCCGCGACGAGTTGCTGACCCTCCTGCTCGTAGATGCCTACAACGACCTCGGGGAAGCGGTGGACGCCGCCGTCGGGTCCGTCCCCCCGGAAGATTTCAAGGCACGCTTCGCTGCGCTGGCCCGCGCTGTCCGCGCATGGGCGCTCCGTGAGCCGGCGCGCTACGGACTCCTGTTCGGCAGTCCGGTCCCGGGCTATCAGGCTCCCGCGGAACGGACCACGGCACCCGGCATGCGGGTGGTGATCGGCCTGGTGCGCATCCTGGATGGGGCGCACCGCGCCGGCCGGCTTGCCGGGCGCGGGAATGTTGCGGTGCCCGCACCCCTGGCCGCTGACCTCGAGGCGATCAGGCGCGAGCTGGGCGTGGAGGTTCCGGATGCCCTGCTGGCCCGGGGCACCCTCGCTTGGACGTCACTCTTTGGAGCTGTCAGTTTTGAAGTGTTCGGGCAGTATGGCGCCGGCACCTTTTCCGCGCCCGATGACTTGTTCGAGCACCACATAGCCGTACTGGCGGATCTCGCCGGGCTGTAGCCAGGCCGCGTTGTCGCTGCCGGCACGACGCGCAGGGCGCGGCCGCTCCGGCCCCTGTTGCTGCCTGCGCCAGCTGAGTAGACTGCCACTGCGCCCGGACCAGGCGCGCCCAGTCCTTTCGAAGGAGTGATCAACCGATGACCGAAAACAGTGAGACCGGCGCCGCGGGAAAGGCCCACACCGGTTCCAAGAATCCGGCGCTCGAGGGGGACAGCGGCCAGTACGTTGAGGGTGACTACGGTGATGCCGGCATTGCGGGGGAGAAAGCAGCCACCGAACCCCAGGGCGAATATCCGGTGGGTGATTACGGTGATGCGGGTGCGGTCGGAGCCCCCGCTGAGCGGGACGAAGGCGAGTACCCGGAGGGTGATTACGGCCGGGCCGGAGCTGTGGGCCAGGAGCTGCCCGGGGATGAGGAGGGCGAGTACCCGGAGGGCGACTACGGTGCTGCCGGAGCCGCCCCGGAAAAGGGGGCTGCGGAAGAACTGAAGAAGGGCGACGGCGGCACCTCCTCCGAAGGCTAGGCACACGTTCACGCTGGGCGAAATCAACCACTCCCAGCTCGACGAGCCCCCGGTTATCCGCGGAATTCCGCCGGGTACCGGGGGTTTCGCGCGTCCGGAGAGTGTTGCGCCGGAGCGAAGTTGAGCGAACCTGACTCAAGTTTGGATTGACTTAAATTCCGTGCTGGGTAAAGTTGAGTGCAGATCGCTCAAGGAAGTGGGCGAGCCCAGTTTCCACGGAAAGAAGGAAGCAACACATGTCACGTGCAGTAGGTATCGACCTCGGAACCACCAACTCCGTCGTCTCCGTTCTCGAAGGTGGCGAGCCCACCGTTATTGCCAACGCCGAGGGTGGCCGCACCACGCCGTCGGTCGTTGCGTTCTCCAAGTCCGGCGAAGTCCTGGTTGGTGAAATCGCCAAGCGCCAGGCGGTCAACAACATCGACCGCACCATCGCCTCCGTCAAGCGCCACATGGGCACCGACTGGTCCGTCGCCATCGACGACAAGAAGTACACGGCCCAGGAAATCTCCGCCCGTGTCCTCATGAAGCTGAAGAACGACGCCGAGTCCTACCTTGGCGAAAAGGTCACCGACGCTGTGATCACCGTTCCCGCCTACTTCAACGACGCCGAGCGCCAGGCCACCAAGGAAGCCGGCGAGATCGCCGGCCTGAACGTCCTCCGCATTGTCAACGAGCCCACCGCGGCCGCACTGGCCTACGGCCTGGACAAGGGCAAGGAAGACGAACTCATCCTGGTCTTCGACCTCGGTGGCGGAACGTTCGACGTCTCCCTGCTCGAAGTCGGCAAGGACGAGGACGACTTCTCCACCATCCAGGTGCGCGCCACCGCCGGTGACAACCGCCTCGGCGGCGACGACTGGGACAACCGCGTCGTCGATTACCTGCTGAACCAGCTGAAGGTCAAGGGCATCGACCTCTCCAAGGACAAGATCGCCCTGCAGCGCCTCCGCGAAGCCGCCGAGCAGGCGAAGAAGGAACTTTCCTCCTCCTCCAGCACCAACGTCTCGCTGCAGTACCTCTCCGTCACCCCGGACGGCCCGGTCCACCTGG
Source organism: Arthrobacter sp. FW305-BF8 (assembly GCF_021789315.1). Taxonomy (NCBI): domain Bacteria; kingdom Bacillati; phylum Actinomycetota; class Actinomycetes; order Micrococcales; family Micrococcaceae; genus Arthrobacter; species Arthrobacter sp. FW305-BF8. Next base: position 4,600,679 of record NZ_CP084561.1, on the reverse strand, counting down.
ACGAGCAGCTGACCCGCGCCAAGTTCCAGGACCTCACCAAGGACCTGCTCGAGCGCACCAAGAAGCCGTTCCACGACGTCATCAAGGAAGCCGGCATCAAGCTGTCCGAGATCGACCACATCGTGCTCGTCGGCGGTTCCACCCGCATGCCCGCCGTTTCCGAGCTGGTCAAGGAACTGGCCGGCGGCAAGGAGCCCAACAAGGGCGTCAACCCGGATGAGGTCGTCGCCGTGGGCGCCGCACTGCAGGCCGGCGTGCTGAAGGGCGAGCGCAAGGACGTCCTCCTGATCGACGTCACCCCGCTGTCCCTCGGCATCGAAACCAAGGGCGGCGTCATGACGCACCTGATCGAGCGCAACACGGCCATCCCCACCAAGCGGTCCGAGACCTTCACCACGGCTGACGACAACCAGCCGTCCGTGGCCATCCAGGTCTTCCAGGGTGAGCGTGAGTTCACCCGCGACAACAAGCCGCTGGGCACGTTCGAGCTGACCGGCATCGCACCGGCTCCGCGCGGCGTCCCTCAGGTCGAGGTCACCTTCGATATCGACGCCAACGGCATCGTTCACGTTTCGGCGAAGGACAAGGGCACCGGCAAGGAACAGTCCATGACCATCACCGGCGGCACGGCGCTCTCCAAGGAAGACATTGACCGCATGGTCAAGGACGCCGAGGAGCACGCAGCCGAGGACAAGGCCCGCCGCGAGGCCACCGACACCCGCAACACCGCAGAGCAGCTCGCCTACTCCGTGGACAAGCTGATCGCCGACAACAGCGACAAGCTGCCGGAAGAGGTCAAGACCGAGGTCCAGGCCGACGTCGACGCCCTCAAGAAGGCCCTCGAGGGGACCGATGACGCCGCCGTCAAGACCGCGTTTGAGAAGCTGCAGGCTTCCCAGACCAAGCTTGGCGAGGCCATCTACGCCCAGGCAGGTTCCCCGGACGGCGCCACCGGTGCTGCCGGTGCCGAAGGTGCCGCTGGTGGTGCCGCAGGCGGCGACGGCAAGGCTGACGAGGATATCGTCGACGCCGAGATCGTCGACGAAGAAGAGAAGAAGTAACCATGCCGCATCACGGTAACGAAGAAGAGCACAACTCTTCCCGAGACCAGAGCAGCAGCAACCGCGACGAGCCGGTCATCCGGGACCACCGCAAGGTGGACCCGGTGACCGGGGAGGCCCGGCACCCGGAGGGCGGGCAGTCCTCGGACACCAGCCCGGCGGATTCCGACGGCGACGCCCTCGCCCAGGCTGAGGAAATCCTCAACCAGGTCGAGGTTCCCGCCGAGGAGTCCGTGGCGCAGGGGGTTTCGACGGGCTCAACCACCGGCGCCGAGGCGGCGGAGCTGAAGAACGACCTGCTCCGCCTGCAGGCCGAGTACGTCAACTACCGCAAGCGGGTTGAACGCGACCGTGCCGTGGCAGGGGAGATGGCCGTCGTCGGCGTCCTGAACTCCCTGCTGCCGGTGCTGGACGACGTCGACGCTGCCCGCCAGCACGGTGACCTCGCGGACGGCCCGTTCGCCGCGATCGCCACCAAGCTGGAGAACGCGCTGAAGACGTACGGCCTGACCCGCATCGATGAGACCGGCGTGGAGTTCGATCCGACCATCCACGAGGCCCTCATCCAGCAGCCCGGCGATGACATCGAGGTTGACACCGTCAGCCAGGTGCTCCGCTCCGGCTACAAGTCAGGCGAGCGGGTCCTCCGGGCAGCCCAGGTCATCGTCGCAGTTCCCGCGTAGCATTACCCCCATCGAGATGGCAGTTCGCAGCAGTGTTGGGCAACCACATTGCTGTGAACTGCCATTTCGACACAGATTTTTGAAAGGAAACGCCATTGGCTAGCCAGGACTGGGTGGACAAGGACTTCTACAAGATCCTTGGTGTTGCCAAGGACGCTTCCGACGCTGACATTAAGAAGGCTTACCGGAAGCTCGCTCGGCAGTACCACCCTGATACGAACTCCGGGGATAGTGCTGCGGAGAAGAAGTTCAAGGACATCTCCGAGGCGTACTCCGTGCTGTCGGATCCTGATGAGCGGCAGCAGTATGACGCCATCCGGGCCATGGGCGGCGGTGCGCGCTTTGCCCCGCACGGTGCGGGCAGCACGGCGAACGGCGGCTTCGAGGACCTTTTCGGCGGCCTGTTCACCGGCGGCGGCCGCCAGCCCGGCGGGTTCAGCACCGCTGGCGGCGTCCCGCCCGAGTTCGCCGACCTGTTTGGCGGCGGCTTCGGGGGCGGCCCGGCCGGCTACCAGCGCGCCCCGCAGAAGGGCGCCGACCGGACGGCCAGCACCAGCATCTCCTTCGCCGGGTCCATCCGCGGCACCACCATCGGGCTGCGTGAACCGGACGGCGAGGTCATTGACGTCCGGGTGCCCGCGGGCATCAAGGACGGCCAGAAGGTGCGCGTCCGCGGCAAGGGCCAGTACGGCCCTGCGGGCAACGGTGACCTGCTGGTCACGGTCAACGTCAAGGCCCATGACTTTTACACCCGCGACGGCGACAACCTCCGGATCCACGTGCCCGTCAGCTTCCCCGAGGCTGCTTTGGGTGCCGACATCGAGGTTCCCACGATCGACGGCGAACATGTCCGGGTCCGCGTTCCCGCCGGTACTCCGTCGGGGCGCACGCTCCGGGTGAAGGGCCGCGGCGTAAAGACGTCGAAGGCTACCGGTGACCTGCTGGTGACCATCGACGTCGCCGTACCGCAAAACCTAAGCAAGGAAGCGGAGGAGGCCGTGAAAGCATTTGCGGCAGCCACTACCGGCGCGGACGTCCGCCAGGGCCTGGCAGCCAAAGCCCGGCTTTAGCGACGGGTGCCGGCCGTGGACATCAACTTCGATCAGCCGATCTTCGTCATCTCGGTGGCCGCCGAGCTCGCCGAGATGCACCCGCAGACACTCCGCCAGTACGACCGGCTGGGCATCGTCTCGCCCAGCCGGGCGCCGGGCAAGTCCCGCCGCTACTCCCAGCGGGACGTGAACCGGCTCCGTGAAGTGCAGCGGCTGTCCCACGAGGGCGTCTCGCTCGAGGGGATCAAACGCATCCTGGAACTCGAAAACCAGGTTGCCGCCCTGCAGCACCGGGTGGCCGAACTGACCAACGAACTGGCCCGCCGTCGTCAGCCGCTGGAATCCCGGATCTTCGCCGCCGGCACCGCCGGCGACGTGGTGAGCCTGGCGCGCGGCCAGCGCCCCCGGCCCCGTTCCCAGGCCGTGGTGGTGTGGCGCCCGCGGGGCGACGTCTAGCCGGCTCCCCCGGCAGCCATTCCCGGTGGCCCGCCCCATTGCCAGAATCACGTGCAGTGCCAAAATAGGGTGCAGCGCTAGAACGGGCTCCCCAGCCGCAATGCCGCGGTCCCGGCTCCCGGGCAGAAGGGACGCAGGGTCATGACCTACATCAAGGACTTTGACCAGCTGGGACGCAGCGATGTGGACGAGGCAGGCGGCAAGGGCGCCAACCTCGGCGAGCTGGCCCGGGCCGGTTTTCCGGTGCCGCCGGGTTTTGTGCTCACCACGCCGGCCTACCAGGACTTCGTCAACGCCAACGGGATAGCCGGCCGCATTCTCGAGCTCGCCGCGCTTCCCGCCGGAGCTTCGAACGACGACCACGAGGCCGCCGCGCGGCAGATCCGCTCCCTGTTCGCCGAGAGCACCATGCCCGAGGAGATCGGCGCCGAACTCCGCGCTGCATACGCCCGGCTGAGCCACCAGGCGTTGGACCTGGGCGAAGAGGACGGTGCACAGTCCAGCGGCGACTACGCCGCGCGGGTGGCGGTGCGCTCCTCGGCCACCGCGGAGGACCTCGCCTCGGCCAGCTTCGCCGGCCAGCAGGACACGTACCTGAACGTCGCCGGGCCGGACGCCGTCGCCGCCGCCGTCATCAACTGCTGGGCGTCGCTGTGGAACGCCCGCGCCATGGCCTACCGCGCACGGAACGGCTTTGATCCGTCCGCGGTGCGCCTCGCGGTGGTGATCCAGGAGATGGTCGACGCCGGGGCCGCCGGCGTGCTGTTCACCGCCAACCCCGCCACCGGCCGCCGCGACGAGATAGTGATCAGTGCCGCCTGGGGACTGGGTGAGTCCGTGGTCAGCGGGGCCGTCACCACGGACGACGTCATAGTGGATGCCGCGACGGGCCGGGTAGGGCGGCGCCGGACGGCGGACAAGACTGTCATGACGGTCTACGACGGAACAGGCACCAGGGAGCAGCCGGTGCCCGAAGATAAACGCCGGGCGCCCGTGCTCGACGACGACGCGGCGGCCGCGCTGGCCCGGCAGGGAACGGCCATTGCGCAGCACTTCGGAGTGCCCCAGGACATCGAATGGGCGCAGGCGGCAGGGGACTTTTTCATCCTGCAGGCCCGTCCCATCACCGCGCTTCCGGAGCCCTCGGCCGATGCCCCGACGGAGTGGCCGCTGCCCTATCCGAACGGGATGTACTTCCGGGCCAGCATCGTAGAGCAGCTGCCGGACCCGTTGTCGCCCCTGTTCGCCGACCTCATCGACGGCGCTGTGGTGCGGTCCCTGAACGCCCTGCTCAACGAGGCATTCGGCAAGAGCGTGGTGCGGCCCGGGGACGTCTCGCTGCCCACGGTCAACGGTTACGCGTACTACTACTACAACAATGCCGGGATGCGGCGGGTCATGGGCAAATCGCTCACGGCGATGTGGGCGCTGGCCCAGGGCAAGGCCAACATGGGCATCAAGGGATGGCGCGACCACTCGCACCCGAAGTACCGCGGGCTCGTGAAGTATTGGGCGGCCAAACCGCCGTCGGACCGTTCTCCTTCCGAACTGCTGGAAGGCATTTCCGCGCTGCTGGACGCCGGAGCTGCCTATTACACCGCCGTGCAGTCCATCATCCCGATCGCCGCAACCAGCGAGATCATGTTCCGGAGCTACTACGACAAGCTCGTCCGGCGGCCCGGCGACCCGTCCGCGGAGGTCTTCCTGATCGGTTATGACAGCGAACCCATCCGCGCGGAGAAATCACTGTATGACCTGGCGGTGTGGACCCGCGAAAGGCCGCAGCTTGCCTCGGCCATCACGGAGGGACCGGCGGCCGGCATTGCCGAAGCTCTCCGCAGCGGTACGCCCCCGGCGGGTGTGGACGGGGTTGCGGGGGTGGATCAGGGCCAGTGGGACGAATGGCGTTCCCGCCTCCAGCGGCACTTGGACCGCTACGGGCACGCCGTCTACAACCTTGACTTCGTGAACCCTGTGCCGGCCGACGACCCCTCCGCCCTGCTCGAGACCCTGAGGTACTTCGTGCGGGGGCAGGGGAAGGATCCGCATGAGCGCCAGCAGCGGTCTGCCGACCGGCGGGAGGAGCACGGCCGGTTGATCAGCGCCAGGCTGGGGCCGCGCCGCCGCGCCGTCTTCCGCAGGCTACTGCGCTGGGCGCAGAAGGCGGCGCCCGTCCGTGAGGACGCACTGGCCGACGTCGGACTGGCCTGGCCGCTGATGCGCCGGATGCTGCTGGAGCTGGGGGAGCGGCTTACCGCCTCGGGCTTCATCGCCGCACCGTCCGACATCTTCTGGCTACGCCTCGACGAACTCCGCAACGCCGTCGACTTCGGCCTGGCTACGCCCGGCGCGGCGATCACCGGCACGGACGGGCCCGTGCGGGCAGAGGCCGTTGAGCAGCGCAAGATGCTGTGGCGGGGCCAGCGGAAAGCCGCGGCCCCGCAGCTGCTGCCCGAAAGCCGCTGGATGGAACGCGCGTTTGGCAGCATGATGCCCGCGCGGACCCAGCAACAGGCGGGCGACGTCATCACCGGTGTCGGCGCCAGCTCCGGACACGTAAGCGCACCGGCACGGCTGCTGCACGGCCCCGACGACTTCGCCAGCATGCAGCCGGGCGAGGTACTGGTGGCACGCATGACCACCCCAGCCTGGACGCCGCTGTTTGCGATGGCGTCCGGCGTTGTCACGGACGTTGGCGGCCCGCTGAGCCACAGCTCGATCGTCGCCCGGGAGTACGGCATCCCCGCCGTCCTGGGAACGGGCGTGGCCACCCAGCGCGTGACCAGTGGACAGCAGGTAAAGGTCGACGGCGACGCCGGCACCGTCACGCTCGACGGTTCCGGCAACTGACCCCAACTGGGTAGCAGCACAGGGCGTTCTCAGAGCTGGGAACGCCATCAGCTGCTACTTAGTTGGGGGGAGCACCCGGATCGGCGAGCCGTCCAGCCACGCCGCGACGTCCTCGAGTGCGCCGCCGAAGAATGCCCGGTAGCTAGCGTCGGTCACGTATCCCAGGTGCGGGGCCAGCAGGGTCCGTGGCGCCCCGAGGAGGGGATGGCCGGCGGGCAGCGGTTCCTGGTCGAATACGTCAAGCGCCGCGCCGCGAATCCACCCCTCATGCAGTGCCGTGACGAGCGCCTGCTGGTCCACAAGGGGGCCGCGGGCAGTATTCACGAGCACGCCTTCCGGGCCGAGCAGCCGCAGTTCACGTTCACCGACTATTCCCTCAGAACGCGGCGACAGCCGCAGATGCAGGGACACGACGTCGGACTCCCGGAAAAGCTCATCTTTGCCGACCTGCCTGGCGCCTGCCGCCGCGGCGGCTTCCTCGGTCAGGTTCTGGCTCCAGGCCAGCACCTCCATCCCGAAGGCGCGGCCGTAGCCGGCGATGCGCTTCCCGATTTTGCCCAGTCCCACAATTCCGAGGGTCTTGCCGGACAGTTCGAAGCCGACGCCGGTCTGCCAACGCCCGCTGCGCAGGCAGGCCTCCTCCTGGGTCAGGTTCCGGGCGAACGCCAGCAGCAGCGCCCACGTCAGTTCGGGCGCGGCTGTGGGGGAGCCGCCCGTTCCGCAGACGGTGATCCCCAGCCGTGAGGCTGCCTCCACATCGATCGAGGCATTGGCGGCGCCGGTGGTGACCAGCAGTTTCAGCCGGGGCAGCTTTTCGAGGACCCGGCCCGGAAAGGGCGTCCGCTCCCGCATGGCAATGATGATGCTGGCCTCCTGCAGCGTCTCCACAGCCTCAGCTTCAGTGGCGAGGTGCCGGTTGAACACGGTGACGTCCACGCCACGCTGTTCGAGGGAGCTCCAGTCCCCATAGCTGTGGGCCACGCGCTGGTAGTCGTCGAGAATCGCGAGCTGGTGCATGCTGTCCTTCTGCCTTAAGACCAAAAGAGGCAGGAACCCGCCGAACGCGGGCCCCTACCTCTTGAGGCTAGTCGAGTGGTGCCTGGTTATGGGATCAGCTGGCCTTGACGGCCAGCACCGGGCAGGATGCCTCCAGCAGGATCTGCTGCGCAGCACTGCCCATGATCAGCTTGCCCACGGGAGTGCGGCGCCGGAGGCCGATCACAATGAGTTCGGCCCGGTACTTCTCCGCAGCCTCCAGCACCTCGTTGGCCGCATCGTGGCCGCGCACCGGCTGCAGGACCAAATGCTCAATCCCTTCCCGGTCCAGCCGCTCCGTCAATGCGGAGATGTCCTCCGCCTGGGCGTAGCGCTTGTCAACGATGGCGTCTCCCCGGGAGGAGTTGATGATGACCAGCCGGCTCTGGCTCTTCTGCGCCTCGGTGATGGCCCGGTCCAGGGCTGCGGTGCCCTCGGCCGTGGGGATATAGCCGACAATGATGCTCACGATTTCTCCTGTCCGTGGTTGGCATGGGTGGCGTCCGAGCGGTGGCGCCCTGCATCAGGCCCCCGATCAGCGGGTGCCTCAGCAGCGGATCCCTCAACAGGGCGTCCCTCAACAGCAGGCGCCTCGACGGAGGGTGCGCCAGCGGGTCCGGCGGCGGGTCCATCAACAGCAGGTCCGCCGGCCATCACGAGCCCGCCCGTCCGGGGACGCCGGGCGCGCCAGAGCTTCGCCGCCAGCGGCCACAGGAGTACCAGTGCCACGATGATGTAGACCACGACGGCGATCGGTTCGTTCCAGAGGCCGGACACGTCGCCCGCGCTCAGCTGCAGCGCTTGGCGGAGCTGCTTTTCGAGGCGAGGCCCCAGGATTACGCCGAGGATGAGCGGCAGGACGGGCAGCCCGTAGCGGCGCATCATGAAGCCGAGGGCGCCCAGGACCAGCAGGAGCATCAGGTCGAACGCCTGCAGGTTCACCGAGTAGGCGCCCAGCGTGGCGAAGAAGAGGATGCCTGCGTACAGGTAGGGGCGCGGCAGCCGAAGCAGCTTCGCCCAAACCGGGGCCAGGGGGAGGTTGACCAGCAGCAGCAGGAAGTTGCCGATGAACAGGCTGGCGATCAGCGCCCATACCAGCGGGCCTTCATTTTGGAACAGCAGCGGTCCCGGCTGGATGCCGAACTGGGTGAACGCGGCCAGCATGACGGCTGCTGTGGCGTTGGTCGGCAGGCCAAGGGCCAGCATCGGGGTCAGGGTGCCGGCTGCGGCCGCGTTGTTGGCCGCCTCGGGCCCGGCGACGCCTTCGATGGCGCCCTTGCCGAACTCCTCGGGGTGCTTGGAGAGCCGCTTCTCGGTCACGTAGGAGAGGAAGGTGGGGATCTCGGCGCCGCCGGCCGGCAGCGCGCCGAAGGGGAAACCGAGGGCAGTGCCGCGCAGCCACGGCTTCCAGGACCGCTTCCAGTCCTGCTTGCCCATCCACGGCCTGCCGACCGGGATGATCTGCAGCGGGGTGCGGCGTAGGTGCGCCGCCACCCACAGGGCTTCGCCGACGGCGAAGATCGCCACGGCGATCACGACGACGTCGAGGCCGTCGGAGAGCAGCGGCAGGCCGAAGGTGAGGCGGGCCTGGCCGGAGACGAAGTCGAGGCCGACGAGGCCGATTGCCAGACCGAGTCCGAGGGACGCGAAGCCGCGCAGCTTGGACGAGCCCAGGACGGCGGTGACGGCGAGCAGCGACAGGACCATGATGGCGAAGTAGCTTGGGGCGCCAAGGCTCACCGCGAACTGCACGACGATCGGCGCGAAGACCACAAGGAGCGAGGTTCCGATGGCGCCGGCGACGAACGAGCCGATGGCCGCCGTCGCCAATGCCTGGGCGGCCTTGCCGGCCTTGGCCATCAGGTTGCCCTCGATGGCGGTGATCACCGAGGACGATTCGCCGGGGGTGTTGAGCAGGATCGAGGTGGTGGAACCGCCGAACATGCCGCCGTAGTAGATGCCGGCAAACATGATGAACGCGCTGGTCGGTTCAAGGACGGTGGCCACCGGGAGCAGCAGTGCCACGGTCATGGCCGGGCCGATGCCGGGCAGGACACCGACGGCGGTGCCCAGGATGACGCCGATCAGGGCGTACAGGAGGTTCATGGGGGTCAGCGCGGTCGCGAACCCGTCCATGAGTGAGGACAGGACGTCCATCTAGAGAATCCCTTCAAGGAGCCCGGCGGGAAGGGCAATGCCCAGGCCGAGGTAGAAGCCGTAGAAGGTCAGGAGCGCCAGAGCCAGGGAGATCAGTCCGTCGCGGACATAGTGGCGGCTTCCGAGCGCCCAAACGCTGCCCCAGAAGAGCACCGTTCCGGAGATGACCCAGCCGGCCCAGTCGATCAGCAGGATGTTGGCGATGAAGGCGCCGGCCAGAGGCAGGACGGTCTTCCAGTCGGCCGGGTGGGTCAGGTCGACGTCCTCGCCGGCCTCGGCCTCGCCGCGTCCGCCCCGGAGAACGTTTACTGCCAGCAGCACGGCGCAGATGAGCAGGAGTCCTCCCACGATCATCGGCAGGGCCTTGGGGCCCACCGGATCCGACTGGGAGTACGGCACAACCAGGCGCGCTGCGTCAATGAGGACCAGGGCGCCGACCGCCCCGAGCAGGGCTGCGACGCCCAGCTCGGAGCGGCCTTTGAGGCGGGAGGCCAAGGAGGTCACGCCAGGCCGAGCTTCGTCAGGACGTCGGCAACGCGCTTGTCCTGGTCGGTGAGGAAGGACTTGAATTCGTCGCCCGTGATGAAGGCGTCGGTCCAGCCGCGCGTCTTCAGCGTCTCCTTCCAGGATGCCGATTCATGCATCTTCTCCAGGGTTGCGATCAGGGCGTCGCGGTCGGCGTCGCTGATGCCGGGAGGGGCCACGATGCCGCGCCAGTTGCTGAAGACCAGGTCGATCTTGGATTCCTTGAGCGTGGGGGCGTCCACTCCCTCAAGCCGGTTCTCGCCGCTGGTTGCCAGGACCCGGATATCGCCGGCCTTGATCTGCTGGATGTATTCACCGGCGCCGGAAGCTGCGAAGCCCAGCTTGTTGCCGATGATTGCCGGAAGCAGGTCGCCGCCGCCATCGTAGGAAACGAAGTTAACCTTCTTGGCGTCGATGCCGACGGCACCGGCGAGCTGCATTGGCAGGAGGTGGTCCGGGCCGCCGGCCGAGGAACCGCCGCCGACGCTGACCTTGGACGGGTCCTTCTTCCACGCCGTCACCAGATCGTCGATGGTCTTGTACGGCGAGTCCTTGGACACCATGATGGCACCGGGCTCTTCGATGAGCCGGGCCAGCGGGGTGGTGTCGGTCAGCTTCGACTGGGACTTGTTGGTGTAGCTGGCGCCGACGACGCCAAGGCCCATAAGCATGGCGAGGTCGCCGTTGCCCTTTTCGTTGACGATGCGGGCCAGGCCAACGGTGCCGCCGGCGCCGGCCAGGTTGAAGACCTCGGGGTTGGTGGCGAGCTTCTCGTCCTCGAGAACCTTCGCCGCGGCGCGCGCCGTGGTGTCGTAGCCGCCGCCGGGAGTGTTCGGCACCATGATGCGAAGCCCGGCAAGGGGTGCGGTGCTTGCTCCGCTCGTGGAGGGGCCGGCGGCAGTCTTGCCGGTAGCTCCGCAGCCGGATGCCATCAGGGCGATGCCTGCGGCTACTGCGGCCACGCGCAGTGCGCTCATTCCGCGCATGTTGTTCCTCTTCTCGTTTTGATCCATTTGATCGGGTGCTTCCGATGCTAGGCCCGAACGTGACGGGGCTCACGCTTGTGTAAGCAGAGAAAGTTAAGTTCATTTCGTTCACGTTTCCGGCTCCCAACGAGGTTGCCTGCCGAGGCGTCCTGTACGGGGTTCAGGCGCGGTGGACTCCGCGGAACACACCGCCCAAAGTCCGGTAGCGTGTCCCGTATAGCTCACCCCCACCCGCAAACCCACAGGAAGAACAGCAGCACATGACTCGACGGCGAGGAATGTCCCTGGCCGGACAGTATCTTCGGCTGCAGCTCCTGATTGTGCTGGCCGTGCTGGTGGCCGTGGTGGCGATTTCGCTGGCCCAGTCGGCGGCAGCTTTTGAACGGGTCGAGGGCCGGCGTGCGCTCTCGGCTGCGGAGACGCTGGCTGCCACCCCCGCGGTGCGAAGCCTCCTGCCGGATGCCCAGCCGCAAAGCGGATCGGTGCTTCCCTCAGTGTCCGAGGCGGTGCGGACGATTTCGGGGTCCTCCCAGGTTGCGTTGGCACGGTCCGACCGGACGATGGTGACGTCGTCGGATCCGTCGCTGGTGGGCCGCCAGCTGGAACTCGGCGATAGCGCGGTGATGTCCGGGCGGGCATGGACCGGGGTGGTCGGAACCGGGGCGGAGGAGGCCGTAGTGGCCCACGTTCCGGTGCTGGACGACGCCGGCAAGATGGTGGGGATCGCCGTCGTCGGCAGGAGCTACCCCTCGGTGCTCGAGCGGCTGGGCGACGTTGTCCCGAACCTGCTGACGTATCTGGGCGTGGCCAGTGTCCTGGGCGTGGCGGGCTCGTTCCTGCTGGCGCGCCGCGTCAAACGCCAGACGCTGGGCATGGAACCGGACGAGATCACCGGCCTCGTGGAGAACCGGGAAGCGATGCTGCACGGGCTCAAGGAAGGCGTGGTGGCGCTGGACCCCCAGCAGCGGATCACAGTGGTCAACGACAGTGCGCGGAGCCTGCTGGGCCTGCCGCACGACTGCGTCGGGAAGAACCTGGCCGCCCTGGAGGTGCCGGCTGCGCTGCGCGAGGTCCTCACCCAGGACCAGCCCGGCCCTGACCGGCTGGTCCTCGTAGGGGAGAAGCTGGTGGTGCTGAACCGTATGCCGATGCGCTCGCACGGGCGCGTAATCGGCTCCGTCACCACCCTCCGGGACCGGACGGAGCTGGCTTCGCTGGAACGCGAGCTGGGCACCACGCGGACGGCCACCGACACCCTCCGGGCCCAGGCGCACGAGTTCGCCAACCAGCTGCACACGATCTCGGGCCTGATCCAGATCGGCGAGTATGATGCCGTCGTCCAGTTCGTCAACGGCACGACGTCGAACCGGACGCGGCTGAATGATGACGTGACCAGCAGGGTCGAGGACCCCGCCCTCGCCGCGCTGCTGATTGCCAAGTCCAGCCTCGCCACGGAGCGCGGGGTTTCCCTGCAGCTCGCCGAGGAATCCCGGCTGGGCAAGGTGGACGAGGAGTTGTCCCGTGACCTGACCACCGTGGTGGGCAACCTGGTGGACAACGCGCTCGACGCCGTCACCAACACCTCCGAAGCGAAGGTCGAGGTACATATTGATGAGAACGACGGCGGCGTGCGGGTTGAGGTGCGGGACTCGGGACCGGGGGTCCCGGTGGAGGTCATGGACGACATTTTCCGGCAGGGGTTCAGTACCAAAAATTCACCCGACGGCGGCCGCGGCTACGGCCTGGCGCTCGCCAGGGTGGTCTGCCAGCGGCGCGGCGGCCGGCTCGCGGTGCGGAACGACCAGGGTGCGGTGTTTACGGCACTGCTGATGCGCAAAACTGCCGATGCTTAGGGAGGAGCGGCCTTGATCAAGGTACTTATCGTCGACGATGACTTCATGGTGGCCAAAGTCCACGCGGGCTTTATCCAGCGCACGCCGGGGTTCGCCGTCGTCGGGGTGGCACATACGGGAGCGCAAGCGGTGCTGGAGACCGACCGGCTGCAGCCGGACCTGGTGCTGCTGGACATCCACCTGCCCGACGTCAACGGCCTGGACCTGATGCACCAGCTGCGTGAAGTTGCGCCCGAGCTGGACGTGCTGGTGATCAGTGCCGCGCGCGAGGTGGAGACGGTGCGGAAGGCGCTCCGCGGCGGGATCGTGCATTACCTGATCAAGCCGTTTTCCCAAACCGACCTGCAGGAGCGGCTGCAGCACTACCGCACCACGTACCAGAGCCTCGATTCGTCGAAGGACGTGGCGGAGCAGTCTGACGTCAACCGCGTGTTTGGGCTGGAACGTGCGGACCGGCCGTTGCCGAAGGGCTGCAGCGCCGAGACCCTCCAAGTGGTCGAGAAGGCACTGCGCGCCGGTGCCGGCGACGTGTCGGCCGCCGAACTGGCTGTGCAGGTGGGGACGTCGCGCGTCAGCGCTCGCCGCTACCTGGAGTACCTCAACGACGAGGGGCTGGTGGACGTGACACTCAAGTACGGCGTCGGACGCCCCGAGCGGAGGTATGTGTGGAAGGCGGGGTGACCGGCGCGGCGATCAGGATGGCTGGGGTGTTCAGGGCTGTGGCTTTCAGGGCTGCGCCCTGACGGCTTCGATGCCCTGCAGTGCGCTCACCGTGACCGCGTCGATGTCCGCCGTGCCGTCGACGCTGACCAGCAGGCTGCGACGGCCGTAGCGGGCGATGACGGGTTCCGTTTCCTGCCGGTACAGCTCCAGCCGGTGGCGGATGACGTCTTCGGTGTCATCGCTCCGCCCCTCGGCCTCGGAGCGGAGCAGCAGCCGTCGGACGATTTCGTCGTCGCCCGCGGTAATTTCCACCACGGCGTCGAGCCTGTTCCCGGTGGCGTCCAGGATGCCGTCGAGGTCGTCCATCTGGCTCACGGTGCGGGGGTAGCCGTCCAGGAGGAAGCCGTTCCTCGCGTCGCGTTCCTGCAGCCGGTCCCGCAGCATCCCGGTGGTGAGATTGTCGGGGACGAGGTTGCCGGCGTCGAGGAATTCCTTGATTTCCCGGCCTAGGGGCGACCCGTCGGCGAGGTGGTTGCGGAACATGTCTCCGGTGGAGATCTCCGGGATGTGCAGCTGTCCGCTGAGCCGGTGCGCCTGGGTGCCCTTGCCGGAGCCGGGCGGGCCGATGAGCAGGATGCGGGTCATGCTTTTGGTCCGATCTGCCGAGAAAGCACGGTAGGGCCATTCTTCCGCCAGCCCGCTCCGCCTGCAATGGGTGGGCGCTTACTGCCGGGTGTTCCAGCGTCCGGGATGTTCCCAATGTCCCGGATGTTCCCAACTGGGGTGGCGGCTCCTAGGCTGGTACCCACCAGTCACCGGGAGGAGACCCTTATGACCATGCTGGCGGACCGGCCCAACACCGCGCTGATGGTGCTTGACATGCAGAAGGGGGTGGTGGCCGAAGCGCACCGGAGGGACGCCGTGGTGGCCAATATCGCCGCGCTGGTAGACAGGGCGCGCGAAGCGGGGGTCGCGGTGGTCTGGGTGCAGCATTCCGACGACCGGCTGGAGAAGGGCAGCGAGGCCTGGGAGTACGTGCCCGAGCTGGACCGCCGCGAGCCGGAAGCTGTGGTGCACAAGTCGTTCAGCGACGCCTTCGACGGCACCGATCTGGAGCAGGTGCTGGCTGCCGCGTCGGTGGGCCGGCTGATGGTCGCCGGAGCGCAGACGGACGAATGCATCAGGTCCACCATCCACGGGGCGTTCGTCCGCGGCTACGACGTGACGCTGGTCAGCGACGCCCACACGACGGAGGACCTGACCGAATGGGGCGCCCCGCCGCCGGAGCAGGTCATTGCCTTCACGAACCTCTACTGGAAATGCCACCAAGGGCCGGGGCGGACCGCGGCCGTGGAGGAGACCAGGGACGTCACCTTCAGCGGCTGAACCGGTTAGATGCCGGCGGCGCGCTCCTCCAGAAGCTCCCGCGTGCGCTGGTTCCCGGCCAGTCCGGCCGCCGTCATGAACTCGGAGCGTGCCTCCGCGGCCCTTCCGAGCCGGACCAGCAGTTCCCCGCGGACGCTGGGCAGCAGGTGCGTTCCGCGCAGGGCGCCCCCGGAGGCGAGGCCGTCCACGATGGCCAGCGCGGCCGCCGGTCCAGTGGCCATGGATACCGCCACGGCCCTGTTCAGTTCCACCACCGGGCTCGGCGCGATCCGGCCCAGGGCCTCGTAGAGCAGCACGATGCGCTGCCAGTCAGTGTCGTCCACGCTGGGCGCTACCGAGTGGCATTCGGCGATCGCGGCCTGCAGCGCGTAGTTGCCGCGGCCCCGGCCCAGGGCGTCGCAGCGGCGCAGGGCGGCACGGCCCCGGCTGATCTGCGCCCGATCCCACCGGGCCCGGTCCTGGTCCGCCAGCAAGACTGGAGACCCGTCGGGAGTGGTGCGGGCAGGGAAGCGGGACGCCTGGAACTCCATCAGGGCCACCAGCCCGTGGGCCTCGGGTTCGCGGGGGACCAGCCCGGCCAGGATGCGCCCGATCCGCAGGGCCTCGCGGGCCAGATCGGGCCTGATCCAGGCATCCCCCGTGGTGGCGGCGTACCCTTCCGTGAACATCAGATAGATTACGCCGAGGACAGCTCCCAGCCTGGCGCCCCACTCGTTGGGCTCGGGAACTTCGAACGGCACCCGGGCCGCCGCGAGCGTTTTCTTGGCCCGCACGATGCGCTGCTGCACGGTCGCGACGGGAACGAGGAACAGCCGTGCGATCTCCTCGGTGGTGAGGCCGCCCACCACCCGCAGCGTCAGGGCCATCTGGGCCTCCCGGGAGAGGACCGGGTGGCACGCGGTGAACACGAGCCTGAGCACGTCGTCCTCCAGCGGAACCCAGGCCACGCCGTCATCGTCTTCCAGGTCCCGGGCTATGGCCCGGTACCGCTCATCGAGCCGCTCGGAGCGGCGCCACGCGTCGATGGCCTTGCGCTTGGCGACGGCGGTGAGCCATGCGGCAGGGTTGTCGGGTGTCCCGGACTCCGGCCATTTGACCAGGGCTT
The DNA here is from genome assembly GCF_021789315.1 of Arthrobacter sp. FW305-BF8. Taxonomy (NCBI): domain Bacteria; kingdom Bacillati; phylum Actinomycetota; class Actinomycetes; order Micrococcales; family Micrococcaceae; genus Arthrobacter; species Arthrobacter sp. FW305-BF8. Next base: position 4,584,867 of record NZ_CP084561.1, on the reverse strand, counting down.
CGGCCAGGGCTTCCCGGGCCAGGTCCTCGGCGAAACCGACGTCGCGGGTGGCGCGGGCGAGGGCCGCGACGATGCGTGCCCCCTCGATGCGCCACAGGGCATCAATCCGGCGCCGTACCGCGGCTCCCGCCTGTTCGTTCACGGGGTCTTCACCCACCGTCAGCCGGCTCAGGGCTGGTTCAGCTCCTGGCGCCATACGGCTTCCTTCTGGATGTACTCGTTGTCCTTGAAGTCAGCGAAGTCGTCGGCTTCAGCTATCCGGCGGACCTCAAGCTTCGAACCGGGACCAAGCGGGCAGCGGCTGGCCCACTCCTTGGCCTCTTCCTTGGATGCCACCTGGACAATCCAGAAGCCGTTGAACAGTTCATGTGTTTCGCCGTAGGGGCCGTCCGTCACCACCGGCGGTTCCTCGTCGAAATTGACCACGAAGGCCGAGCCTTCGGACAGGTCGGTCAGGCCCTCACCAGCGAGCATGACGCCGGCCTTGATGAGTTGCTCGTTGTAGGCGCCCATCTGGTTGAGGATCTCCTCGAACGGCACCTGCTTCGACGCTTCGATGGCTTCGTCCGTGGCGCGCATGATGAACATGTACTTCATGGTTCTCTCCTTGCGTTGACGCGGACGCCGTGTGCGTCCGTCTACTATCCCGTCGAACGGGCCCGGCGGAAATCGACAGGAGGCCGGAAAAATTTTTGCGGATCCGGTTCGCCGGATTGCAGACCGGACCCTGGCCTTGACGCGGGGTGCGATTCAGGCGGTGCCGAACGGGTTGTCGAGAACGATCTTCCAACCCTCGTGTCCTCTGCGCAGGACGTCGGCCGTAGTGCCGTGGAGGTCGACCTCGCTGCCGTCGGCCGCTGTGCCTTTGATGGCCCAGTCGGCGATGGCCAAGGCAAGGTCACCGATGACGTAGACATGGCGCGTGGTCAGACTGATAGGCAGCCCTACCTGGAGGAATCCCATCATGGCGTTAACGCTGTCTTCGCCCGTGGTGGGCATGCCCGGTTGGGGGACAAAGACCGAATCCGGCTCGAACATTTCCAGCATCCCGTCGACGTCCCTGGCGTTGAAGCGGGCCGCCCAGGCCATCTGCATGGCGTGCGGATCCGTTATTCCCATGGTGCCCTCCCCAGGACTCCTGCCGGTCTGAGGTGGGCAATCTATCAGCAGCGGGGTGCGGAAGCTAGGGGGAACTGCGCGTTCCCGGACGGTCTCGGCTAGCCGCGCCTGCGGACCTCAATCTGGCCGTCGTTCACCCTGGCGTCATAGCTCGGCTGGGGCGTGGTTGCCGGTCCGCGGACTATATGGCCGTCCTCAAGCCGGAACATGCTGCCGTGCCAGGGGCAGGTGACGCAGCCGTCTGCGACTGTTCCCTCCTCGAGCGGACCTCCCATGTGGCTGCACACGCTGTCCAGGGCCAGGATCCGGGACCCGGAGCGGTACAGCAGAACCGAGACCTTGCCCGCGTCCACCTTCCGGTGCTCGCCGTCTGCAAGTTCGGACTCCGCCAGAACGGGCTTCCAGTCCCTGGGGCCGGTCCTGGCTGCCGTCTTGTTGACGTTGACTGCGTTGCCGAAAACGAGGTGGCCGCCGAGGAAGCCGCCAAACATCAGTACCCCGAAGCCGGCCAGGCCGAGGGCTTTTCCCATGGTCCGGCTGCCGGAGGCCCGGGCCACCGCCGAGGACGAGAACAGGCAAAGCGCCGATCCGTTGGCTACGGCATGGACCAGCCCCACCCGCCGTGACTTTCCCTGCGTGTCGGACCAGTCGTTGAGGCCGGCGGCTGCGGTTGGAACGGCCGTTGCAATTCCGACGGCGACCAGGATGTCGGCGGCCGGCTCGGAAGCGGGCCCGCCCACGGTGTCCAGGACGGTGGCCATGGTCCAGGCCCCGATGGGGAAATCGGTCAGGACGGGATGCAGCGGATGGCCCAGCGACGTGCCGCTGAGCGTATTACGGACAGGCCGCGGCTGGACGGCTTTTCCAACGGCCTTGGAGATGGCGGACGCCACCCCGTCCAGCCGGTCGAAGTGTTCGATGGCATCAACTAGCGCGTGCAGCGGGTTCATGGTGGACTCCTTCGGCCTGGCAGTCAGGACAGGTGGTGCCCCAGTCTGCATCGCCGGGGGCACGATGACAAGATGCCGGCCGACAGTCTCCGGTAACGTACTTTCACATGCCGCTGTCATCGCCCCAACTATCCCGCGACCCCGTAACCCCTGATTCCGAGGGGCTGGTAAGGCCGGTCATGGCGGGCATAGTGACGGCGCTTGTGGGCTTTACCTCGACCTTCGCCGTGGTCCTCTCCGGCCTCCGTGCCGTGGGGGCAAACCCGCAGCAGGCGTCGAGCGGCCTCCTGGCCCTCTGCCTGATGGTCGGCGCCGGGGTGGTGCTCCTCGCTTGGCGGAGCCGGATCCCGGTGACCCTCGCCTGGTCAACGCCGGGGGCCGCCCTGCTGGCCGTCGCGGGAGTCCCCGACGGCGGGTGGCCGGCCGCCGTCGGCGCCTTTCTGGTGACCGGGGTTCTGATCGCTGTGACCGGACTCGTCCGCCCTCTAGGGCGGCTGGTCAGCAGCATCCCGACACCCTTGGCGCAAGCCATGCTGGCCGGGGTTCTCCTGCCGTTGTGCCTCGCCCCGGTGGAGGGCCTGCAGAGCGCTCCGCTGCTGGTGGTTCCGATCCTGCTGTGCTGGTTGCTGCTGTCAAAGTTCGCGCCCCGCTGGTCGGTCCCGGGCGCGCTGGCCGTCGCGCTCGCCGGCATTCTGATTCAGCTGGTTGTTGAAGGTCGGGACGTGTCGACGGCGGGCCTGCTGCCGGCGATGGTGTGGACATTGCCTTCCTGGTCGCTCGGTGCGGTGGCGGGCATCGCACTGCCGCTGTACATCGTCACCATGGCGTCCCAGAATGTGCCCGGGGTGGCGGTGCTGGGGTCCTTCGGTTACCAGGCGCCGTGGCGGGTCTCCATGCTGGTCACCGGTACCGGCACGCTGCTGGCCGCGCCGTTCGGCGGCCACGCCATCAACCTTGCCGCGCTCAGCACCGCCCTGGCCGCCGGGGAGGAAGCAGGCGCCGACCGCGGCCGGCGCTGGGTGGCAGGTTTCGTGTCGGGTCTGGCCTACCTGGTCCTGGGAACCTTCTCCGCGGGGCTCGCCGCCCTGGTGGCGTCGGCTCCTCCGGGGGTGCTGGAAGCCGTCGCCGGACTGGCCCTGCTGGGCACACTCGCCGGCTCAATCGCGTCAGCGCTGGCTGAGCCGGGCGAGCGGACAGGCGCCGTGGTGACCTTCCTCGTCGCCGCCTCAGGGCTGAGCTTCCTGGGAATCGGGGCGGCGTTCTGGGCACTGCTGGCGGGGCTCCTGGTTCGAGAGGTCCTCAAGGTCCGGAACCGGCCGCAGGGCAAGACTGCGGGTTAGTTGCTGGCCGCCCGCTCTGTTCTGTGGTCTGCGGCCGGGTAGACCCCGAGGATCCACAGCTCGGTGGTGAAGAAGCCCAGTTCCTCCAAGGCCAGGCTGAGCGGCAGGTCCTCGGGGTGGCCTTCGACATCCGCCATGAACATGGTCGCGGCAAACTCGTTGCCCACCATGTAGCTTTCAAGCCGGGTCATGTTCACGCCGTTCGTGGCGAAGCCGCCCAGGGCCTTGTAGAGCGCGGAGGGGACGTTCCGGACACGGAACACGAAGCTGGTGACTGCCGGTCCGGGCAAGGCTTCCCGGGCCGGCAGTTCCGTCTCCCGGGCAAGGACTACAAAGCGGGTGGTGTTGGAGGGGTCGTCCTCGACCGCTGAGGCCAGGACCTCCAGCCCGTAGAGTTCGGCGGCGAGCGGCGGCGCGAGGGACAGCTTGGTGGGATCGTTCCACTCGCGCACCTCGCGGGCTGACCCGGCGGTATCGCCGGCGATCACGGGTTTGAGCCCGGCCTCGCGGATCAGCTTCCGGCACTGGCCCAGGGCGTGAATGTGGCTGTGGACCTCGGTGGCCCCCTCGATGGTGCTGCCCGGGATGCCGAGCAGGTCGAAGTGGATGGGCAGGAAGAACTCCCCCACGATCTGCAGGCCCGAGTGTGGCAGCAACAGGTGGATGTCGGCCACCCGGCCAGCGATGGAGTTCTCGATCGGGATCATGGCCAGATCCGTCTCGCCGCTGGACACCAGCTCGAACGCGTCCTCGAAGCTGGCGCAGGGAACGCTCTCCAGGCCGGGGTACATCTGCTTGCAGGCTATGTCTGAGTTGGCGCCGGGCTCACCCTGGAACGCAATTTTCTGGGCCATGCTCCGTATGATGTCACGCCCGGCGCCGCCTCACCCAAACGGGGGTTGGCGCGGCACCGGCGTGCTGCTCACCTCTTCGCGTAGTCCGAGAACCCCTGCCAGTCGATTACCACGCAGGCTTCATCGCCAACGGTCCAGGCATCATGTCCGGGCTGGATGATGCCGAAATCGCCCGGCCCGAATTCCATTTCCTCGCCGTCATCCATGACCACCTTCATCCGGCCGGAGATGAAGTAGCCCATGTGGGCAGCTTGGCAGCTGTCGGTCCCTGCGATCGGTTTGACGTGCTCGGACCACCGCCATCCCGGCTCGAACGTGGCACGGCCGACGCCGCCGCCCTCCATGTTGACCAGTTGGAGTTGACCCTTGCCGTCCTCAAACGGCCGGGTCTCCTCGGGGGAGTCAAAATTCTTCCGGACTAAACCTGGCATCTGGACCTCCTGTTGTGGGTATTTCTGTTCCGGGGTGAAGGCTTGAATTGCAGTTGCTGCTGCTTGTTAAGCCACGTTGTAGGCCTGCCCGGACGGCATGTCAAGGACCGGGTACATACGCCTCTTCCGCTCGCCGGAATTTCTGCCACGCTTGAGATCGGAAGGGAGTTTCCCCATGTCCGTCCTGGTTGCCTATGCAAGCGCGTTCGGGTCCACGGCCGAGATCGCGGAGCGCATTGCCTCGCGTGTGCGGGATGCCGTGAACGATGTTGAGTGCCGGCCGGTGGACGACGTCGAGGCCGCTTCCGGGTACGACGCCGTCATCCTGGGCAGCGCCATTCATAACCAGGAATGGCTGCCCGCGGCCGTGTCCTTTGTCAGCCGATTCTCCGCTGAGCTGGAGGGGATGCCGGTGTGGTGTTTCAGCGTGGGGATGTCCGATGGGCTGCCCCAGTTTCTTCGCGCGCGCGGGGCAGCGCTGCAGCAGGAACGCCTGGCACAGTATCTGCGGCCACAGGTCCCGCTTCGAGACCACAAACTGTTCTCCGGCGTCTACCAGGCTGCCCAGATGCCTGCCATGCTCCGGGGCTTGTTCCGTCTTACCGGCGGGAGGTTCGGCGACCTCCGTGACTGGGACGCCATCGACGCCTGGGCCGGCGAGGTCAGTGCGCAGCTGGCCGCACCTCCTGCGCCCGGCCCTTAAACGCCGCGACCGATGGCCGCGCGGCGCTATGGAAGGCTCTGGGCAGCGCTGCGTTGGTCAAGGAGCCGGCGCAGGGCCCGCAGCGCGGCAAGCGCCCGGTGGTTCACCGAGTCGGCGGGAATACCCAGCTGCACGGCCGCTTCGGCCACCGTGAGCCGGCAGTAGTGAAGTGCCACCAGGACGTCCCGCTGCTCGCTCTCAAGCTTCGTCAGGGCTTCCCGGATTCCGTGGTCATTGAGCATGAGATCAGACTCGCGTCGCGGCCTTCGAGAATTCCTAGGGACGCACCCCCACAGTTGGGCAGCATCGCGCGCCCTACTGGGCGGCGTCAAACCCCGCGAGCAGCCGCCGGGTGGCAGTCTGCATGTGTGAACGCATGGTAGCCGTGACGGCACCGGGATCATGGGCTTCGAGGGCGGTGAAGATGTCGCGGTGTTCCTTCAGCGCCGCGGCCGCGTGGCCTTCGTCCGTAAGCGCCCGGTCCACCCAGATGCGGAGCAGCGAGCGGATGCTTTGCAGCAGCTCGCGGAGCACCTGGTTACCCGAACTGGTGGCGATCTCCCGGTGGAACGCGGCGTCCGCCTCGACGAACGCGGCCAGGTCCTCGAGGTTGTCTTCCATGGTCTGCAGGTTGGCGCGCATGCGGTCCAGCGCCGCATTGTCGATGCGTTCAGCCGCCAGCTGCGCCGCCTGCACCTCGAGCCCGCTCCTCAGCTCCACCAGCTCGCGGGTGCGGGGGGCGCCCAGCATGAGCCCCCAGCTCAGGGTCCGGGGCAGCAGTTCGGAGACGCCGTCCCGCAGATACGTGCCGGAGCCTGGCCGCACGATCACGATGCCCAGGATCTCCAGGGCTGCCAACGCTTCGCGGACTGCGGACCGGCCGACGCCGAGGGATGCGGCAAGCGTCCGTTCGGCAGGAAGCCTGGTGCCAGCCGCTATGTCTCCGCTGGTGAAGTAGGCCAGCAGGCGTTCCGCGACCTCGGATACCACCGACCCCTGTTCCATGGGGCCAAGGGCGGCGCTGATCTTGGCCGTGGCGGCTGCGGAGTTATCGGACATCTTCAAAGGGTAGCAACCGGCTGACCAATTTCCGGGGCCGGCGGTGAAGCGCAGGAGAATCCGTCAACCGGTTGACCAATTCACCTCGACGGTCGTATGGTTGATGTCACAACGCGTAGCCAATGCCGGTCTCCTCCGGCGGACGGCATTGAGACAGCCCCCAGGCATCCAGAGCAGGACGCGGCCGGGGTAACCAATATCTAGGAGTCAATGTGGACACCACACAATCGGTGGTCGAGAGATCTGCAATCAGGAAAGTGGCTATCCGGCTGGTGCCGTTCGTCGCTTTGATGTTCTTCATCAACTACCTGGACCGCACGGCCATCTCCTTCGCCGGCCCCAACGGCATGAACACCGACCTCGCACTCTCCGCGGCTCAGTTTGGCTTCGCTTCCGGCGTCTTCTTCATCGGCTACATCCTGCTCGAGGTCCCCAGCAACCTGGCCCTGCACAAGTTCGGCGCCCGGCGCTGGCTGGCCCGCATCATGGTGAGCTGGGGCATCGTTTCGCTCCTGTTTACCTGGGTCGGAAACGTTGAGCAGCTCTACATCCTGCGCTTCATCCTCGGTGTGGCCGAGGCCGGCTTCTTCCCGGGCGCCATCCTCTTCCTGAGCCTCTGGGTTCCGGCCCGGCACCGCAGCAAGATCCTTGCTCTCTTCTACCTGGCCCAGCCGCTGACCACCGTCATCGGTGCCCCGCTCGCCGGCCTCCTCATCCAGCAGCACGGCCTCTTCGGTCTCGCAGGCTGGCGGGTCATGTTCTTCGGCGTTGCCGTCCCCGCGATCATCATCGGCGTCATTGCCTGGTTCTACCTGGCGGATTCCCCGGCGAAGGCCAAGTGGCTCACGGCTGAAGAAAAGACCTGGCTGACCGGTGCGCTGGAGAAGGAAAAGAAGGAAACCGCTGCCAGCAACAAGCACGTCAGCGTCCGCACCGTCTTCGGCAACGGCCGCGTCTGGATGCTCGCCGCAATTTACTTCGGCTTCATCTACGGCCTCTACGCACTGGGCTTCTTCCTCCCCACCATCATCGCCGGCTTCGAAGGCATCTACGGCGCCAAGTTTGATGTTCTCCAGAAGGGCCTGATCACCGCGATCCCGTACCTGCCGGCAGCAATCGCCCTGTACTTCTGGTCCAAGGACGCCACCAAGCGGGGCGTCAAGACCTGGCACATCGCCGTTCCTGCCCTGGTCGGCGGACTCAGCATCCCGCTGGCCCTGTTCGCCGGTTCCCCGGCAGCCACCATCGCCGTCATCACCATCACGGCCATGGCCATCTTCGCCGCGCTGCCCAACTTCTGGACCGTTCCCACGCAGTTCCTCACCGGCGCAGCCGCCGCGGCAGGCATCGCCCTGATCAACACGGTCGGCAACCTGGCTGGCTTCAGCGCCGGCTACATCACCGGCTGGCTCAAGGACCTGACCGGAAACTACACCGTCCCGATGTTCGTCGTCGGCGGGTTCATGCTCCTGTCCTGCGTCCTGATGGTGGCGCTGAGCCGCTCCGGCAAGGTCAGTGAGGGCATCGCCGCCGAGGCGCTGGACCCCACGGGCGCCGGACACCACTCCGAGCCCTAAGCGCGGCCCACCCAACTAACTTGCAGTTGTTGTCGTTTTGGACGGCCATAACGACAACAACTGCCAGTCAGTTGGGTCACCACAACCCCGAGGCGGCTTCAACCGCAGCTTCCCAAGACTTCCACTGATAGGCCCAGGAGAAACCGCAATGACCCGCTTGTTCAATGAACCCGCAGCGTTCGCTGATGAGATGATCGAGGGCTTTGTCGCCTCCCACGGCCGCTGGGTCCGTCGCGTGAATGGCGGGGTGGCCCGCAGCACGAAAAGCACCCCGGACACAGTGGCCTTGGTGATCGGCGGCGGCTCGGGGCACTATCCGGCGTTCGCCGGGCTGGTGGGCCAGGGCTTGGCGCACGGCGCGGCGATGGGCAACCTCTTCGCGTCCCCGTCGGCGCAGCAGGTTTACAGCGTGGCCAAGGCCGCGAACAACGGTGCCGGCGTGCTGCTGGGCTACGGCAACTACGCCGGCGACGTCCTGCACTTCACCCAGGCACAGGAGCGCCTGCGCCGTGAGGGCATTGACTGCCGCAGCATCGCCGTCACCGACGACGTCTCCTCCGCCCCGCTGGCCGAGCGGGCGAAGCGGCGCGGCATCGCGGGGGACCTGACGGTCTTCAAGGTCGCGGCCGCCGCCGCCGAGGCCGGCTACGGCATGGACGCCACGGTGGAAATCGCCGAACGCGCCAACGACCGCACCCGGTCCTTCGGCGTCGCGTTCACCGGCTGCACCCTTCCCGGGGCCGAGACCCCGCTGTTCACCGTCCCCGAGGGCCGGATGGCCGTGGGCATGGGCATTCACGGTGAACCCGGCATCGATGAAACCGACGTCCCGACGGCGGATCAGCTCGCCGAGCTGCTCGTGGCCAAGCTCCTCACCGAAGTCCCGGAAAACCTTGAAACCAAGGGAGCGCGGGTGGTGCCGATCCTGAACGGTTTGGGCAGCGTGAAGTATGAGGAACTGTTCGTGGTGTACCGCCGCGTCGCCCAGCTCCTCACCGAAGCGGGTGTGGAGGCCGTGGACCCGCAGGTCGGCGAGCTGGTCACCAGCTTCGACATGGCCGGGACCTCCCTGACCCTCTTCTGGCTCGACGAGGAACTGGAAACCCTCTGGAACGCGCCCGCCGACGCGCCTGCCTTCCGCCGCGGAGCCGTCACGGCCGCTGCCCTCGACACTGCTGCCCTGAACGCCGACGAACTCTCCGTGCAAGCGGCAGATGCCGTGGTGATCCCGGAAACCACGGACGAGTCGCGTGCGGCTGCGGTCCGTGTCCTGGCCGCCCTCGCCGCCGCCAAAAACGTCGTCGACGCCAACGTCGAGGAACTGGGACGCATCGACGCGGTCGCCGGCGACGGCGACCACGGCATCGGCATGGAGCGCGGTGTCCGGGCAGCGGTCGAGGCCGCAACGGACGCCGTCGAACGCGGTGCCGGCGCGGCCACCACCCTGCACCTGGCAGCCGACGCCTGGGCCGACCGGGCCGGCGGCACCTCCGGTGCGCTCTGGGGCATGGCCCTGCGGGCAGTCGGGGACGCGATCGGGAACAGCAACACGCCCGACGGCGGTGCTGTCGCCACCGGAGTGGCCGGGGCCGCCGCCTCGATCATGGGCTTTGGCAAGGCCAAGGTGGGCGACAAGACCCTCGTGGACGTGCTGGTTCCGTTCCGCGACGCCCTGTCCGCCGCCGTCGGCTCGGGGCAGTCCCTCACCGACGCCTGGGGCGGCGCCGCCACAGTGGCCCAGCAGGCCGCCGAGGAAACCGCCAACCTGCTGCCCCTGATGGGCCGGGCCCGGCCGCACGCCGAGAAGAGCCTCGGCACCCCGGACGCCGGCGCCGTATCCATGGCGCTGATCGTCCGCGCCATCCACAACACCCTCGCCGAGGCGAAAGCTACAGCAACCACCACTAAGGAGAACGCATGAGCGCCAAACTGCGCCTGATCGTCGGTTCCGACGAAGCCGGATTCGAGTACAAGGAAGCCCTGAAGGCGGACCTGGTAGCCAGTGAACTGGTCGAGTCCGTGACCGACGTCGGAGTGGACGCCACCAGCCACACCCCGTACCCGTCCGTGGCCATCGCCGCCGCCGAACTCATCGCCGCCGGCAAGGCCGACCGCGCCCTGCTGGTCTGTGGCACGGGCCTGGGCGTGGCGATCGCCGCGAACAAGGTTCCCGGCGTCCGCGCCGTCACCGCGCACGACAGCTTCTCCGTTGAGCGCTCCGTCCTGTCCAACAACGCCCAGGTCCTCACCTTCGGCCAGCGCGTCGTCGGCCTGGAACTCGCCCGGCGCCTGGCCAAGGAATGGCTGACGTACACCTTTGATGAATCCTCGGCCTCCGCCGAGAAGGTCACCCTGATTAAGGACTACGAAGGTGTCACTTCCTGCTAACCCCTCCGCCGCCGGTCCATCCCGCTCCGGGCACCCGAAGGCGATCATCGGCGTCAGCCTGAAGATGTATTTCGGCTACGAGCGCACCCTGGACTGGTGCCGGGAAGTGGCCGCGATCGCCTCGGCCCACCCTGCCGTCCGCCGCGGCGACATTGAACTGTTCGCCCTGCCGGCCCACCCGGTCCTGCCCGAATGCGCGCGGATCCTCTCCGACGCCGGTGCGGCAGCCGGTGCCCAGGACATTTTCTGGGAGGACGAGGGCGCCTTCACCGGCGAGGTCAGCGGCAAGATGGTGGCCGAAACCGGCGGCCGGTACGCCGAGGTGGGCCACGCCGAACGGCGCCGCATCTTCGGCGAGGACGACGACGTGATCGGGCTGAAGACCGCTGCGGCCTACCGCAATGGCCTCACCCCCGTCCTGTGCGTGGGCGAAGCCGGCACCGGCACCGCTGCGGACGCCATCAAGCACTGCATCCGCGAAATCGACGGCGTCCTGAACCGGGCCGGCAGCCTGGGCAGCACGGGGCGCACCATCGTGGCCTACGAGCCGCAGTGGGCCATCGGAGCACCCGAACCGGCCTCGCCGGAGTTCATCAGCGAAGTCATCACCGGGCTGGACGCCCACCTGCGCAGCCGCGCAGGCCAGGAAGACAGCCGGGTCATCTACGGCGGCAGCGCCGGCCCCGGCCTCATCAGCCAGCTCGGCCCCGCCGTCGCCGGACTGTTCCTGGGCCGCTTCGCCCACAACCCGGCAGCCGTCCGCGACATCCTGGACGAAGCCGCAGCCCGCCTCGGGCTCCTGGAGGTGGCAGCATGAGCCGTATTGGCCAGGGCTCAAAAATCGGCCTGAGCAGCTACGCGTTCTTCTGGCAGCTCTCGGACCAGGTCAGCAAGCCGCTCAGCATCCATGAAGCGCTGGAGCGGACCGCCGCGCTGGGCGTGGACCTGTTCCAGATCTGCGACTACGCACCGCTGGAAACCATGACCGACGACGACCTGCAGGCCGTGCGGGCCACCGCGGACTCGCTCGGGATCAGCCTCGAGCTGGGAACCAAGGGCATCCGGCCGGCGCACCTCCGGAAGTTCCTGCACATCGCCAGGATCCTGGGCGCGCCGCTGCTGCGGACCATGTTCAACGTCCCGGGCCACACCCCGACGGCGGACGAGGCCGTGGAGATCTTCACCGGGGTCCTGCCAGAGTTCAAGGCCGCCGGAGTGAGGATCGCCATCGAAACGTATGAGCAGGTCCCCACCTCCCGGATCCTGGAGGTCGTGGAGCGCGTCGGAAGCCTGTACCTGGGCGTGTGCAGCGACCCCGCCAACACCGTGGCGGCCCTGGAGTCCCCGCGTGAGGTGATTGACGCCGTCGCACCCCACGTGCTGAACATGCACATCAAAGACTTTGCGTTCAGCCGCAAGGAGGGGTGGGTCGGATTCACATACTCCGGCGCACCGCTCGGCGAAGGCCTCCTGGACTACGACTACATGGTCCGGAAGCTTCAGCCCAAAGAAAGAAACATCAACCAGATCGTCGAACACTGGCTGCCGTGGCAGGACTCCGAGGACGAAACCATCCGCCTCGAAAACCAGTGGACCCAGCAAAGCCTCGATTTCCTAAGGAGCAAATGAAATGTCTGCAGAACAGTTGACCGTCGCCGTTATCGGAGCCGGAGGCAAGATGGGGATGCGCGTTTCCCGCAACCTCCAGAAGTCCAGCCACACCGTGTTCTACTCCGAGAACTCACCCGCCGGCCAGGACCGCGTCCGCGCCGAAGGCCGTGAAATCACCGCCACCGACGAGGCCGTCAAGGGTGCCGACGTCGTGATCCTCGCCGTTCCGGACACCGTCCTGGGCGTCGTGTCCGAAGGCGTCGTCCCGCAGATGAAGTCCGGCGCGATCCTGCTCACCCTGGACCCGGCCGCCGCCTACGCCGGCCTGCTCGCCCAGCGCGAGGACGTCGTCCAGGCCGTGGCCCACCCCTGCCACCCGTCCGTATTCCTGGAGCGCACCACCAAGGAGGAATGGGCCGACACCTTCGGCGGCGAGGGCGCCCCGCAGAACGTCGTCGCAGCCATCGACGAGGACGCATCCGAGGCCACCCGGGCTGCCGCCGAGGCGACCATCAAGGTCATCTACGCCCCCGTGATCGACGTCCACTGGGTCACCGTGAAGCAGCTCGCCATCCTCGAGCCCACCCTCGTGGAGACCGTGGCCTGCATGATCGGCACCCTGCTCAACGAGGCGCTGCACGAGACCGTGAACACCTGCGGAGTGCCCGAGGAAGCAGCCAAGGCCATGCTGTTCGGCCACGTGCAGATCGCCCTCACCAACGCCCTGCGCGGCTCCAACCCGTTCTCCGAGGCCTGCGAAATCGCCATCCAGTACGGCAAGGACACCATCATCAAGGACGATTGGAAGAAGATCTTCGACGACTCTCAGCTGGACCACGTCATCGCCAAGATGCTGAAGCTGGACGCCGTCAAGCGCTAAAACGCCCGCCGGCAAACCGGTTGCAGGCAATGGATCCATCCCCGGATGGATCCATTGCCGTTTAAGCGCGCTGCCAAAGATTTCCGGCAGGTTAAATCTTGGCCGGCTGATCCGGCGTCGGACGTCTCCGGCCTCAATGTGACTTGAACGGCCGCCGGTTTTCCTTCCCAGCCGGGACTCCTTGCGCCATGGGGAACTGCCCAGGCCGAAGTAGCGCCGCTTTATGCAAACGAATGGATTAGTGCACTAGTTTTCGCATTATGTCCGCCCTGACCTCGTGTTTCTTCTCACGGGCCCTCTCCTTGCGGCCTCTGGCGGGGCGTCAATAGCGTGGATAAGGACCCTTCGAACGAGCTAAGGACTTATATGCCCTCGCCAGCCGCCACGGATCCACAACCCATCCATCCCGGCAGGAGCCGGATACCAGTCCTGGCTCGCCTCACATCGGGCCTCCGCTGGGACCTGCCCGCGTCCCTCGTGGTGTTCCTCGTTGCCGTTCCGCTGTCGCTCGGCATCGCCGCGGCGTCCGGCGCGCCGGTCATGGCCGGACTGATCGCGGCAGCGGTGGGAGGCATCGTTGCAGGCAGCTTGGGCGGCTCCCCGCTGCAGGTCAGCGGACCGGCAGCAGGCCTGACCGTTATTGTCGCCGGCCTCATTGAGCAGTTCGGCTGGCCCGTCACGTGCGCCATTACCGTGGCCGCCGGTGTCCTCCAGGTGCTGCTTGGCATGGCCAAGGTGGGGCGGGTGGCGCTTGCCATTGCGCCGGTGGTGGTGCACGCGATGCTTGCCGGGATCGGCATCATCATCGTCCTGCAGCAGCTGCATGTGATGCTCGGCAGCGAAGCCGGCGAAGCGGCGCTGCACAATATTGTGGCTCTGCCGGACAGCCTGGCCGCCGTGGATCCGCAGGCTGCATTCCTGGGGGCTGTGGTGATCGCACTGCTCGTCGCATGGAAGCACATGCCGGCCGCCATCCGCCGCGTGCCCGGCCCGCTGGTCGCCGTGGTGGCCGCGACGCTGCTGTCCCTCCCGTTCAATTCCGACGTCGACCGGATCACCTTCGATGGTTCCCTGCTGGACGCCCTTGCCCTCCCGCACCTGCCGCAGGGGGAATGGACCGCCATTGCCGTCGGCGTCGTTACCATCGCCCTGGTGGCGAGCGTGGAGTCGCTGTTGTCCGCCGTCGCCGTCGACAAGATGCACCACGGCGAGCGTACGAATTTCAACCGTGAACTGCTCGGCCAGGGCGCTGCCAACGTGACGTCAGGCATGCTGGGCGGCCTGCCGGTCACCGGTGTGATCGTCCGCAGTGCCACCAACGTCGAGGCCGGGGCACACACCCGCAAGTCCGCCGTCCTCCACGGCATCTGGGTTCTGGTCTTTTCCCTGCTGCTGGCGGGAGTCATCCAGCTGGTGCCCCAGGCCGTGCTGGCCGGGCTGCTCATCATGATCGGCATCCGCCTCGTGAAGGTGGCCGATTTCCAGACGGCCCGCGTCACGGGTGACCTGGCCGTCTACGCCGCCACTCTGCTCACGGTGGTGTTCGTCAACCTGCTGGCAGGGGTGCTGATTGGGCTCGCGCTGGCAGTGCTGCTGGTCCTGTGGCGTGTGGTCCGGGCCAGCATCCACGCGGAGCCCCTCGGCGGAACCGCCGAAGGCCGCTGGCGTGTGGTCATCGACGGCTCCTGCACGTTCCTGTCGCTTCCCCGCCTGAGCAAGGTGCTGGCCGCGGTGCCGTCGGCGGCGCATGTCACGGTGGAACTCGACGTCGACTACCTCGACCACCCGGTGCACGACACCCTGGAGGCCTGGCGCGTGCGGCACGTGAAGAATGGCGGCAGCGTAGAGATCGAGGAAACCGGCACCGCCACGCTCCGCGCCGCCGTGGCGGGAACTCCCGCACGCGGCTCGTCGCGCTCCGCACTGCGCGGCGGCTTCGCGCCGTGGCGGAGCTGGCAGCGGGACGCTGCGCCGCTGGCTGCGGAGGCAGCCGGGCACGTCCCGGCCCCGGTACGGTCGGTGCTTAACGGGGTGGACAGCTACCACCGCCGCCACGCCCACCTGCTGCGTCCGCACGTCCAGGAGCTCTCCACGTTCCAGGACCCCGACACGCTGTTCATCACCTGCGCCGATTCCCGGCTGGTGCCCAACCTGATTACCAGCAGCGGCCCGGGGGACCTGTTCACGGTCCGGAACGTGGGCAACGTGGTGGGTAGTGACCGCCTCGAACCGTCCGTTGAGGCGTCGCTGAAGTTCGCCCTCGACGAGCTGTCGGTCACGTCGGTGGTGGTCTGCGGCCACTCCGGCTGCGGCGCCATGACGGCCCTGCTCGCCGGACCTGGCCCGCACCAGCAGGCCTCAGGCCAGCAGGCCTCGGTCCAGCAGGCCTCGGTCCAGCAGGGCTCCGGCCAGGGTACGGAAGGGCAGGAGGAGCGTTGCCCCGTCGAGTCCTGGCTGGACCACGGACGGCCGAGCCTTGAGTCGTTCCATGCGGGCCACCCCGTCCAGGTTGCAGCCGAGCAAGCCGGGTACGGCGCGGTGGACCAGCTGGCCATGGTCAATGTTGCCGTCCAGCTCGAGCGGCTGCAGCAGCACGCCAGCCTGCAGGACACCGTCCGGAGCGGTGACGTCCATGTGACGGGCCTGTTCTATGACATTGCCACGGCACGGGTCCTGCAGATCACGCCCACGGGCATCAGCCACCTGGACCCGCTGCCGCGGGCCGAAGAGCTGGCCCCGGCCTGACGGGGGAGAAAAACCGGCGGCATTGGCAGTCCACACTGCCAATGCCGCCGGTTTTTTCTAGCCTGGGTGTGCTAAATGTTTCCTAGCGGACGCCGGCCCGGGAAGTTGCATCCTCCGAGACCTGCGAATCCTGCTGCTGCGCCGCCTCAAGGCTGCCGCGCACGCGCTTCACCGTTTCCGGCGCCAGGATTGCGGAGCCTACGGTAATGACGCCGATGATGCTGAAGTACAGGATCACCCAGCCCGGTTCGCCGTTGCCTGCGTTGAGCAGGGCCACCGCGACCAGCGGCGCGATGCCTCCGGCCAGGACCGAGCCGAACTGGTAGCCCATGGAGGCGCCGCTGTAGCGGAGCTTTGTGGAGAAGAGTTCGGCGAAGAAGGCGGCCTGCGGGCCGTACATGGAGTTGTGGAAGACCGCGAGGCCGATGATGATGGCCAGGGTTGCCAGCAGGGCGCTGCCGGTGTCCGTCATGACGAAGTAGAGCGGGAAGAACAGCAGTCCGCCGATGGAGCCGAACAGGTAAAGCGGCTTCCGGCCGATCCGGTCGGACAGCGCCGCCCAGAGCGGCACGGCGATGACGCCGATGGCGGAAGCGATCAGAACGGACATGGATCCCTGGTTGGCGCGTTCGGGGCCGAACGTCCGCATGATGTAGACAACCGAGAAGGTGGTGTACAGGTAGAAGGCCGAGTTCTCGGCGAGGCGCATGCCGACCACCAGCCAGACGCCCTTGGTTTCCTTCTTGAGGGCCTCACCAAGCGGGTTGTGAGCGGTCTGCTTCTTGGCCACGAGCTCCTTGAAGTCCTCGGAGTCCTCGAGCTTTGCCCGGACCACCAGGCCCACGACGATCAGCAGTACGCTCAGCAGGAACGGAATGCGCCAGGCCCAGGCATCAAAGACATCCGCAGGGACGCTGGCCTTCACGGCCAGGACGGACGAGTTGGCAAGCAGCATCCCGGCCGGGACGCCCATCTGGGTGAAGCTGCCGAAGAATCCGCGGCGGCCTTCCGGGGCGTGTTCGGTGGAGATGATGGCGGCCCCGGCCCATTCGGCGCCCGCACCGAACCCCTGCACGAGCCGCAGGACGGTCAGCAGGATCGGAGCCCAAACGCCGATCTGTGCGTAGGCGGGCAACAGGCCCATCGCCAGGGTGGCGAACCCCATCAGGAGGAGCGACAGCACCAGCATCGGCTTGCGGCCGATCTTGTCGCCGTAGTGGCCGGCGAACATGCCGCCGAAGGGCCGGGCAACGAAGCCGACCGCGTACGTGAGGAAGGCCAGCAGGAGACCGGTAGCGGGGTCCTGCTCGGGGAAGTAGAGCCTGCTGAAAACGCCGGTGGCCGCAAGGAGGCCGAAGATGTAGTAGTCATACCACTCGATGGTGGTTCCGGCGAAGCTGGCGAGGGATACCCGCCAGGGCACTCGGCGTGCGTTGCCGGCAGTTGCTGCAGAGAGCGTCATTGGTCTTCTCTTTCGAAGGTCAAATAGGGACGTGGGGAATGATTAGGGGGAGTGAACCCGGTTCACCAGTCGACGGCGATGTATTTGGTTTCAGTGAAGTCCAACAGGCCCTGATGGGCGCCTTCGCGTCCCAGGCCGCTTTGCTTGACGCCGCCGAACGGTGCGGCCGGGTCAGAGACGAGCCCCCGGTTGAGGGCCACCATTCCGCTTTCGATGCGCTCGGATACCCGCAGCCCCCGGCGCAGGTCCTCGGTGAACACATACGCCGCGAGGCCGTACTCGGAGTCGTTGGCAGCCGCGATGACTTCGTCTTCGGTGTCGAAACCGATAACCGATGCCACGGGCCCGAAGATTTCCTCACTGACCATGCGTGCATGGAGCGGCACGTTGGTTACCACCGTGGGCGGGTAGTAGTAGCCTTCCCCTTGCGGCATCTGCCCGCCGGTGAGCAGGCGCGCACCCTGGTCGAGGGCATCGCGGACCAGGGCGTCCACCTTCAGGACACTTGCCTGATCCACCAGCGGACCCACGTCGGTGGACGGATCCGTGCCCGGCCCGACCGTCAGGGCGGCCATGCGGGCGGCCAGGCGACTTGCGAACTCCGACTGGATTCCGCGCTGTACGTAGATCCTGTTGGCTGCGGTGCAGGCCTGGCCGCCGTTGCGCATCTTGGCAATCATGACGCCGTCGATAGCCTTGTCCAGGTCGGCGTCCTCGAACACCAGGAAAGGGGCGTTGCCGCCCAGTTCCATGGAGCACTTGAGGACGTTGTCCGCCGCCTGCCGCAACAGGTGGCGCCCGACTCCGGTGGAACCGGTGAACGACAGCTTACGAACGCGGGGGTCAGCCAGGATCGGCGTCATGACGTCGCCCGTCTTGCTCGTGGTGATCACGTTGACGACGCCGGCCGGGACGCCCGCGTCGACCATCAGCTGGGCGATGGCCAGTGAGGTCAAGGGGGTCAGCGTCGCTGGCTTGAGCACCGCGGTGCAGCCCGCGGCAAGCGCGGGTGCGAGTTTGCGCGTGGCCATGGCGGCGGGGAAGTTCCAGGGCGTGATCAGGACGCAGACACCGATGGGCTGGTGCTGAACCAGGATGCGGTTCGCCCCTGACGGCGAGGTGGACACCTCGCCGATGATCCGGACGGCCTCCTCGGCGTACCAGCGGAAGAACTCTGCGGCGTAGGCCACCTCTCCCCGGGCATCGGGAAGGGCCTTGCCGTTCTCGAGAGAGATGAGGCGGGCCAGTTGTTCGCTGCGCTCCGTCATCAGTTCGAAGCAGCGGCTGAGGACTTCGGCGCGGCGCCGGGGCGGCGTCGCCGCCCACTCGGGGAATGCCGCGGCGGCGGCATCGACGGCGGCGAGGCCGTCCTCGACGTCGGCGTCCGCGATGGTGGTGATTATGGTCCCATCGGAAGGATTAACGACGTCGACGGTGTGGCCGGCGGTGGCGTCCTGCCAGCCTCCGGCGATGAGCAGCTGGCGGGGGACCGCAAGCTCATCGACGTCGAGCGGTTCCTGGGCGGAAAGAATTGTCATGGGGGATCCTCGGGTTTTGATCAGGTGCTGATAGGACAGCGAAGCGTTTTAGCGGATGGTACGGTCGCCGTCGTAAGCGGCCTGCACGATGGACATAACTGACTCGAGGTCGAGCGGCACCGGGTTGTTGTCGATGAGCCGCTTCGAGTTCAGGGACAGCCTGGCGATCTGGCCAAGGTCGGCCTCCTGGACGCCGAGGTCCTGAAGCGTTGCAGGCAGTTCAATGGTGGCGATGATTTCGTCGATGGCCTCCACTCCGGCAACCGCCGCGCTCCGGGAGTCCAGGCCTTTGATGTCGCGTCCGAGCGCCTCGGCAATCTGCCCCAGCTGCGGTTCGATGGCGCTGAAGTTGTGGCGGACAACGTAGGGGAGCAGCAGGCCGACGCCCACGCCGTGTGGAGTGTGTGTCAGCGCGCCAACGGGGTACTGGATGGCGTGCGCCGCCGCCGTTCCGGCGTTGCTGAGGACTATGCCGCCGTAGAGTGCGGCGAGCATCATGCCGGCTCGGGCATCGGTGTTGCCCGGGTCCTTGTAGGCGGTGGCCAGACTTCTGCCGAGGAGCCGGATCCCGTCCAGTGCCAGGGAGTCGGTCAGGACATTCTTGCCCACGAACACGCGCTCGCTGGCGAGCGTGCGGGTTGGTTCCCGGGTGATGGCGGTGAACGATTCGACCAAGTGGACGAAGGTGTCCGCGCCGGTGGCTGCCGTCAGGGACGGCGGGCAGGTGTAAGTCAGTTCGGGGTCGCACACCGAGGCGAAGGGGATGATGTGGGGGCTTGAGATGCCCATCTTCATGCCGAGTCCGGGGTCGGAGACCACGGCAATGGCAGTCGCTTCGGACCCGGTGCCCGCCGTGGTGGGCAAGGCGATGACGGGCTTGACGGGACCGGGAACGGCGAATTCGCCGTAGTAGTCGCTGGGCTGGCCGCCGTGCGTCAGCAGCACCGAGACCACTTTTGCCATGTCCATGCAGCTGCCGCCGCCGAAGCCGATGACGACGTCGACGTCCTGGCCCTTGAGCTCTTCGATGCAGGCCATGATGCCTGGGGTGGGCAGTTCGGCCTGGGTTTCTCCGTAGACCCGGACGGACAGCTGCCGGCTCTCAAGGCTTGTAACGAGGCTCTGCAGTTCGTCCGAAGCCGCGAGCCGGGGGTCCGTGCAGATGAGGACGCTGTCACCGAGCTCTGCTGCGATATCGGCGATGGCAAAACGCTGCTGGGCGCCGACGACGATGTTCCGCGGCAAGCGCAGGACGCCGAAGGTTGCGGGACGGATGCCCGCTGCATGCGCACACGACATTGTTACTGACTCCTAAGGATGGGGATCGCCGGCTACCTGACAGGTGCCGCAGATCTCATCGTTCCAGAGCGGTGTGACGTGGCCTATGGAAGTTTTTGCCACATTGGCGGCGGAAGCATGTGCTTGGAAACCACATGCAGGGTGCGCCGGGCCAGTGCTAGTGGCCCCGGCTTCCTGCGGACTGCAGACGCCAGAGCCGCAGTGCCACGTGGATGTCCAGGGACCGGCCGCCCCTGCGCCAGCTGGCCCCGAGGACACTGTCGATGCGTTCTAGCCGTTGGCGAAGCGTGTTGGGATGAATGTGCAGGGCCTCCGCCGCAGCGGTGCCGGAGGCGTCGTTCTCAAGGAAGGTCCAGGCGGTCAGAACCAGCTGTGTTCCCCGGCGGCCGTCATAGTCCAGCAGGGGTCCGAGCTGAGCCGCCAGCAGCTGGCGGCAAAGGGGCTGTCCATGGCGCCCAGCAGCATGCCGGCTGTGCCGAGGGCAGCCCGGTCGGCTGCCTCACCGTTTCGTGCCAGCGCCTGCAGCGCACGCAGCACGGCACCAGCCTCGGCGTGAGCGTCCGCCAGCCGGGAGAAACCCGCCACCGGCTGGGACGATCCAACGCTGGCCTCGATGCGCTGGTGCTTCAGGGCATCAACGAGTGACTGTCCGTTGTCCTCGCCCACGTCAACACCGGAAGTGCCGCCTCGGCGCGCGGGCGGCTCGATGACGCACAGATGGGACTCGTGAAGGGCAGTGATGCCGGGACGGTCCTGCGAATGCCGCTTCAGTACTGCCAGAGCCCTCTGCCGCTGGTCCTCCCGGACGCCCACCACCCGGACCACCAGCGGGATGTTGTCCGCCAAGCCGAATCTGCCGGCCCGCCGTTTCAGCGCTTCGGTATCCTCGGACCGCGGATTCAGGAGTTCGTCTACGAGCTCGAGTTGCAGCCGGTACTGCGCGTCCTGGAAGGTTCTTTCAGAGAGCAACGCCGCACTGAGGACCAGGGCGCTTCGTTCCAGCACTGCAAGCCGGTCCTGGCTGACGTGGCCGGCAACGATCAGCGAACCCAGATGCTGGTCGCCGGCCACCGCAGACATCACGGTGTAGTGCCGGCCCCTGACTGTAAAAGGCATAGGCAGCGTCCGCGCGGCGGAGAGTTCCGCGGCGCTTAAGGCCGCGGGACTGCCAAAGTCGGTGTTGGCACCGAGTCCTGCCAGGGTCTCGCCCATGGGTGAAACGACGGACACCTCGCTGTCCATGGATTCGGCGAGAAGCATCATGAGGTTGGGCAGGCTGTTGGCGGACGCGAGGGTCTCCATCAGCCTCTGGTCAAGGGAGGAGAGCTCTTCCAAGGCCTTCAAATGGGCAAGATTCTGCCGCTGTGCCTGATCCAGACGGGCCAGGGCATCAGCCATTTCAGTGAAGTGACGCGCGTTCTCAAGGGCCACAGCAGCGTGGGTGCCGATGGATTCCATGAGTGCGACGTCGTCGCTGCTGAACGTGTGCGCGTGCCGGTCCGCCACGAGGAGCGCGCCGATGACCTTGCCCTCGGCCCGCAAGGGAACTCCCATGATGGCCCGTACGCCTTCTGCCGCCACCGCCACGTCACTCGACTCAAGGTGCGACTTGGTCTGGTCCACAAGGTAGTCCGCGGATTGCGAAGGGGCTTCGCCGGTGGCCACAGCACCGAGGACGCCCTCGCCCAGGGGCATGCGGATGTTCCGGAACAGGGCTGTGGCGGCGCCGTCAGTCACCCGGATGTACGATTCCCCGGAGTTGTAGTCGTTCAGGCTCAGGTAGGCGATGTCGCTGCCGATGAGCGAGCGGGTTCTGCGGACGATGGCCTTCAGGACGGCCTCGACGTCGCGGATGCCGGTGAGGTCCGTGGCGGTGTCGTACAGGACGCGGAGCAGGCCCTCCCTCCGGCTCGCCTCCCGAAGCCGTGCATTGAGGCTGCGGGCCGCCGCTGCCGTCGAAGGGTCGAGGAGGTGCTCCGCCTGCATAGCAGCCAGTTGTGTCTCAAGAGCTTCGGCAGAGATGCCTTCGCCCAGAAGAGCCAGAAGCCGCCCCAGCGTCATCGCTTCCTGCGGGGGAGCGGCGCCCGCACGGGCTGGCGGACTGTCTTGGGCACCCATAGGCCAATGGTAGTGTCTGCCGCCAGTTGCTCGAATGGAAATGGAACGGCCCCTCCGATCAGGAGAAGGGCGGTAAGGCAGATGGTCCCGGGCAGGAATTCCTGCCTGGGACCATCTGCGTTTACGTTGTCTTGTTCTACTTGCCGCTTGCGATCAGGGTTTCGACTTCCTTCTGTTCGCGGCTGCTCCAGGTTTCCCTGGTTGACAGTGCCGCGATGAGGCCGATGACTCCGCAGGCGATGTAGACGATGGACACTCCGCTCCAGCCCCAGGCAGCCGCCGTGGCTGCGGCGATCAGCGGGATGAAACCGGAGATGGCGGCTGAGAACTGGTAGCCAATGGATGCCCCGGAGGTGCGGGTATTGGCGTTGAACAGTTCGGAGAACCAGGCGCCCTGGGCGCCGGCCAGCATGTCGTGGAGCACCGGCAGGCCCACGACGTACACGAGCACGATCAGGAACGGGACGGCGGTGTTCACCATGAGGAACATGGGGAACCCGAACAGGATGATCCCGGCGCAGCCGGCGAGGTAGAGCTTGCGGCGGCCGATTCGGTCCGTTACCCGGCCCCACAGGATGGTGGCGGCGACGCCGATTGCGGCTGCGAGCACCAGGCCGGTCAGGCCCACCTGCCGGTCAACGATCTTGTTCGTGCTGATGTAGGAGAGCAGGTAGGTAACGATGACGTAGAAGCCGCCCGACTCGGCCAGGCGCAGCCCGATGACACGGAGGATGTTCCGCCAGTCCTCCCTGACGACTGTCAGCAGCGGGTTCTTGACGAGTTCGCCGCGTGCCTTTGTCTCTTCGAACTCGGGGGATTCGCTGACCTTCATCCGGATGATGATGCCGGCGATGATCAGGATGGAGCTGGCCAGGAACGGCACGCGCCAGGACCACTCGTTGTTCCAGCCCGTGGTGCCGAGGAACACGAGGTTTGCCAGGAGCAGGCCGAGCGGAACGCCGGCCTGCGGGATGCCCGTGTACTGCCCACGTTTGCGCCACGGGGCGTGCTCGAAGGTCATCATGATGGCCCCACCCCACTCGGCGCCAAACGCCAGCCCCTGGATGATGCGGATGGCCACGAGCAGGATCGGTGCCAGGACGCCCACCTGCTGGTAGGTGGGCAGGACGCCGATAAGGAACGTCGCGGCGCCCATCACCAGCAGCGCGCCCACCAGGACCGGCTTCCGGCCGTACTTGTCGCCAAGGTAGCCGCCGATCAGGCCGCCCAGCGGCCGCATGGCGAAGCCCACGGCCAGGGTGGCAAATGCGAGCAGTGTGGCGGCGAGCGGATCCTGTCCGGGGAAGAAGGCGCTGCCGAAGTACAGCGCTGCCGCCGTTCCGTAAGCGAGGAAGTCGTAGTTTTCAATAGTCGTGCCGACGGCGCTGCCGATGGCCACCTTCAGTTTGTCCGGTGATCCGTGCTCTGCCTGCTGGGCGTGCGTTTGCGTGAGGGTGCTCATCGCGTTCATATCTCCTTCGATATGGGACAGGTTGCTTCCTGCCCCTGCGGTTGCCGCAGGCGCTGTCCCCATGGACACCGGCCCCGGCGTCACCTGGGCTGGTTCAAGGCCTTGGCGTTGTCAATGTTGTAAAAGCTGCGGATGTGGTTGCCCACGGCCCGCCGGGCCCCATCGGCTTCCTTCCGGCGGACCGCCGCAAGGATCTCGCGGTGTTCGCTGCGGACCACCTTGGCCGTTTCCCGCCAGTTCTCCAGCCGGGCGTAGGCCTCGATCATCTGGCGGTTGATGGCGGTCCGGAGGGAACCCATCAGGTGTGCCGTGAGCGAGTTGCCGGTGGACTCGGCGATCCGCACATGGAACGCCGCATCCAGCCGGTTGAACTCTGGGGTGGAGATCTCCGGGTCGTCCATCTGGTCCAGGATCTGTTCCAGTTCCGCCAGGTCCTCTTCAGTTGCCCGCTGGGCAGCCTCCTCACAGCACCAGGTTTCGAGTGCGATCCTGGTTTCGAGTACCTCTGTGTGGTCGAACTGGCCGAGCGCGAGCTGGAGTTTGAGGAGGTTGATGAACCCTGACCCGGGCTCCTCAACCAGGACCGCGCCGCCGTCGGCTCCTCCGCCAGGGCGGATGTCGACGATGCCCAGCGCCTCAAGGACCCTGAGCGATTCCCGCAGGGATGGGCGGGAAACGTTCAGGAGGGCGGACAGGTCACGTTCGCTGGGGAGCTTGTCCCCGGCCTTGAGCCTGCCGTCCAGGATGCGATCTTCTATCTGGGCCATGACCTGTTCGTAGGTCCGGACCCGCTGTACCGGTTCCCATGCTTCTGCTGTCACGCCGATCACCCCTCTGAGTTTTTGCCTGCGGCAGACGGCCGCGGCTATTTCATGGTAGTTGCTCGGCCTGACCGTCTTACCGCTGTGCTTGGAACAGTTCGGCCCGGGCTTCGTTCTCGAGCTGGCGCCGGATCTGGACGGCAAGCAGGCTCTCGTCGGCGTCGACGTCGTCCCAAGAGACGGTGCGGTCCTTGGGCACGTCCCGCTTGAGCTTCATTCCGTGGGCGAGGCCAAGGGGGAGGGCGTTGCGTTCCAGCGAGATCCGCGCGGGGGCGAGCTTGCCGAACGCGGTGTAGCCGCCCTCACCGTCGAGGATTTCGCCGGCCTTGAGGTCCTTCTTGGCGGTGGTGACGACGTCGCCGCGGAACCCGGTGGGGGCGCCGGTGGCTTCCCCGCGGAGCACCGCGGACGCGATGCTGACTCCGAGCTCCAGCCCGATCATGTGGTACGGCCTGTACAGCGAGCCGTAGCGGCCGGTGGAGTCTGTCTTCACGCCGTATTCAGCGAAGCACTGCGCAGCGTAGTCGGTCTTGGCCTCGAAGGTTACGTAGACGCCCCAGCGGAGGTCGCGGTCCACTTCTGTGCCGTCACGGTTCAGGCTCGAGGCGATTTCCACGGTGCCCCGGCGGGTCAGAGCGCCGCCGACCGACTGCTCGCGGTACACGTGCGGAAGGTCGTCGACGCCGGCAGGCGGGAAGAAGAGTCCCTCATCCTGTGGGGTGAGGCCGGTGCCGTTGGCAACGGCGGCCATCTCGATGGCGGACTTTGTGCCGTCCAGGAACGAGTTGAACATCTTCGGGTTGAAGTCGCCGCTGGCGAGCTGTTCGTCAGTGAAACCGTAGTAGTTCCAGACGGTGTCCGGAGTGGAGTAGTTGTATTCGGGCAGGTACTTGGTGCCCTTGCCGGCGGCCACGACGTCGAAGCCCACCGTGCGGCACCAGTCGACCATTTCGCAGATCAGGGCCGGCTGGTCTCCGTAGGCCATGGAGTAGACCACCCCGGCTGCCTCGGCGCGCCGCTGCAGGAGCGGGCCCACCATGCAGTCTGCCTCGACGTTGACCATGATGATGTGCTTGCCGTTGTCGATGCTCTGCACCGCGTGGGCGGTGCCGACGATCGGGTTGCCAGTCACCTCGAGGATGACCTCGATCTGCGGTTGCTGGATCAAATCGGCTGAGCTGTCGGTAACAAACGTGGTGCCGTTGCGCAGCGCCTCGGCAAAGCTGCCGGCGGCGTAGCGCTCCGCGGGCCAGCCGGTCCGCTGCAGGGCGCCCTTGGCCTTGGGGACATCGATGTCGGCCACGCCGACGACGTGGATGCCTTCTGAATTGAGGGCCTGGGTCAAGAACATGGAGGCGAACTTGCCTGCGCCTATGACGCCCACGCGGATGGGGCCCTGGGTGGCTGTTCGCTTTTGCAGGAGCGAATGAAGGTTCATGGACTGCTTCCTCGTAACGATTGTCGCGGTGGTTAGTTGGTCTGACCATCTGATGTTGCAACCACGATGACATGCCATCGAGACTGTGTCAAGCGTCACTTCCAACTGCCTTTACGCCGGTGGCTGCGTACCGCTGTCCGAATCCGGGTACTTCAACCACGAAAGACGGGTAGCGGGTGCCCGTGACAGGGGCCGTACGGGGCACTTGAATGGTCGGACACGTGAACCGCCCAGAGCGACGGAGGAGACAGCATGCACTTTTCAGGAAGCCGGCCGCGCCCGGGTACGGGCCATGAGCGCCGGACTGGCCTCAGCGGTACAGTTCGCCGGGTCCCTGCCGGGGTCGATCCTGCTGACGCTGGGGCAGGCCCTGGTCCTCGTCTGCGCCTGTGCCGACATGCTCCGGCTGCTCTCCGTGCCGCGCTCCCGCGGGCGCTACGTGGCCAACACCGTCTTCAGGACGCTGGCGCCGCCAGCGATTCTGGTCATGGCAATTACCGTCCTGATTGATGCGGCCTCCGGCGTCTGGGGGGACGTTACGCTCGGGATGTTTGTGCTGGTGGTGGTGACGTACCGGTGGCGGACGGACACGGACGAGGAGAACTGGTGGAAGGGAAAGGGCAAGGCGCTGGGGCGCTGGCTGCGGAAGCAGACTGCGCCACGGATCCTGCCGGCGCCGGCCTGACGGCGTTTGGGGGACCGGTCAGTCGTTGAAGAGCCCCGCCAGGTCCTCCGCGGTGAGCGCACCGCCGGAGAGCGCATCGCCCTCCATCACGTCGGCGAACAACTGCGACTTCTTGGCCTTGAGCGCCATGACCTTCTCCTCGATGGTGTCCTTGGCCACCAGTCGGTAGACCATGACGTTCCTGGCCTGGCCAATGCGGTGCGTGCGGTCCACCGCCTGCGCCTCTGACGCAGGATTCCACCACGGATCGAGCAGGAAGACGTAGTCGGCCTCGGTCAGGTTGAGGCCGAACCCGCCGGCCTTGAGGCTGATCAGGAACACCGGCGCCGTGCCGTTCTTGAACTCATTGACGACGTCGGTACGGTTCCGGGTGCCGCCGTCGAGATAGCAGAACTCGATGTTCTCCTCGGTGAGGCGCTCGCGGACCTTGCCCAGGAAGCCGGTGAACTGACTGAAAATCAGGGCGCGGTGGCCTTCGGCCACGAGGTCCTCCAGCTGCTCGAACAGCACGTCCAGCTTGCTTGACCGCACGCCGGACAGCGACTCGTCCACCAGTGTGGCGTCCAGGCTGAGCTGGCGCAGCAGCGTCAGCGACTGGAAGATGGTGAAGCGGTTCTTGTTCACGTCCTCGATGAGGCCCAGGATCTTCTGCCGCTCGCGCTGCAGGTGTGTCTGGTAAACCTTCTGGTGCCGCGGGTTGAGCACCACCTCAAGGATCTGCTCCTGCTTGGGCGGCAGATCCTTGATGACCTGCTCCTTGGTCCGCCGCATCATTAGCGGACGGACCCGACGGCGGAGCTTGTCCAGCTGCCCCTTGTCGCCGTTCTTCTCCACCGGCTTCTGGTAGTACTCGGCGAACCTCGACGGGCTCGCGAACAGCCCCGGCGCCACGATGGAGGTCAGGGCCCAGAACTCCATGAGGTTGTTCTCCAGCGGCGTGCCGGTGATGGCCAGCTTGAACGCCGCCGGAAGTTTGCGGGCGCACTGGTAGGCCTTGGACTGGTGGTTTTTGACGAACTGCGCCTCGTCCAGCACCAGCCCGGCCCAACGCCGTCCAGCGTAGGACTCGTAGTCGATCCGGAACAGCGCGTAGGACGTGATGACGATGTCCGCGCCGGCCAAGGCCTCGGCGGGGTCGGCGCCGCTCTTGGCGAACGTCTCGCCGACGGCCCGGACCGTAAGGCCGGGTGCGAAGCGGGCGGCCTCGGCCTCCCAGTTGCCCACGACGCTGGTGGGCGCCACCACCAAAAAAGGCGCGCCGCCGTCGGCTGTTGCGGCATCGGCTGTTGCGGTGTCCGCTTCCCTAACGCCCGCGGCAAACGCGGCGTGTTCCTTGGCCGCACACATCAGGGCCAGCGCCTGCACGGTCTTTCCCAGGCCCATGTCGTCGGCGAGCACGCCGCCGAGGCTGTGGCGGTACAGGAAGCTCAGCCAGTTGTAGCCCTCCAGCTGGTACGGGCGCAGCTCGGCATTGAGGGTGGCCGGCAGCGGCAGGCCCTGGACGCCGTCCTCCAGAAGCCCGCCCACGGCTGCGCGCCAGGCGGACGCCTGCTCGTCCACGATCCCCAGCTGGGCAAGTTCATCCCACAAGCCGGCCTGGAACCGGCTGATCTGCAGCGGCGCGTCCTTGTCGCCCGAGTTATCCTGCAGCGCGCGTGCCTCGTCGATCAGGGCCCGGAGCTGGTGCAACTCCGGAAGGTCCAGAGAGAAGTAGGCGCCGCTCGGCAGCAGCATCCGTGTCTGTCCCGCAGCGAGGGCGGAGAAGAGCGCCGCGAAAGACACCGGCTGACCCTCGAGGGTGATCACAATGCCAAGGTCGAACCAGTCGCGCTGGTCAGTGGCCTTGGTGGAAATCGCCACCACCGGCGCCTCTTCCGCCTCCCGGTAGTCGGCGATGTCGCCCGAGGTGTCCACGTCGACGCCGGGCGTGTTCCGCAGCCGGGGGAGCACCTCCTCCGTGAAGGCCAGAGTGTCCAGCCCGCTCAGCTCCGCAGTGGCGGCGAGGCGCGGCGTGCCCCAGCCGCCGGTGGCTGACTCGCCCAGCTTGGGCACCAGGTCCCACGGCTGGCCCACAGCCTCCAGGATCCGGGCCTCAGCAGGATCGTCACGGTATCCGTGGTCACCGGGATGGCGCCAGAGCGGCTGTGCGGTGACGATGGAGCCGGACTTGTAGTGCCATTCCCAGTGC
This sequence comes from Arthrobacter sp. FW305-BF8, assembly GCF_021789315.1. Taxonomy (NCBI): domain Bacteria; kingdom Bacillati; phylum Actinomycetota; class Actinomycetes; order Micrococcales; family Micrococcaceae; genus Arthrobacter; species Arthrobacter sp. FW305-BF8. The sequence continues at coordinate 4,556,190 of NZ_CP084561.1, read as the reverse complement.
AGGCGCACACGGTGGTCGGCGCCGTAATTGGCCAGCAGCGAGAGCGTCGGGAGGGCGAGTTCGGGCAGCTCGACGGACTCGTCCGCCGCCGTCACGCGTGCGGTCTGCTTCAGCTTGGGGTAGAAGCCCGTGAGGAAGCGTCCCTCATCGCGTGCCGGAATGTGCAGCGTGCTGCCCGCCGTGACGAAGGCCAGCAGCTCCTCGCTCAGTCCGCTCTCCAGCGGGGCGAGGGTGATGGTCTCGTCCGCGGCGACCCCCGGCAGCGCGTCTCCGCTGGAGGTGAGGAAGATGCCGTGCGCCGGGCGTCCGATGGTACCCACCGACGCCGGATCAACCTCGGTGCCGTCAACTGTTATGGTGGACGCGAGCTCCAGGCCGCCTTCCTGCCCGTCGCTTCCGTAGCGGCCCAGGTTAAGGCCGACCGCCGCCGGCTCCGCCGCCACCTTCACCGGCTCCGAGCCGCGGCTGTGCACCAGCGCGACGCCGATCTGCCGGGCTTCCTCCAGCAGGCCCCACAGGTTCTTTCCGGCGAAAGTGTTCAGCCCCAGCCAGAGGGACGACGACGAGTAAGAGCGGTTGGCGCCGGCGGTGTGCGCGGCGAGGAAGGCCTGCAGCCACTCCACATGAACCTGGTTGCACTCGCGCTTGAAGTTCAGGTAGCTGAGGGTGTTCCACGAGATGTCGCCGCGGATCCATTTGCCCTTGGCCCCCATGATCACCGGGCGGGCCTTGAGCTGGCGGACGCTGCGGAGCGGATCCCGGCGGCCGGTGTAGGAGAAGTGCGGGGCCGGTTCCTCCACCTCGAACTGCAGGGCCAGGGGAGTGCCACCGCTTTGCTGGGCGGAACCGGCCTGTGAAATCAGGGGGCTGAGCGCCTGCTCCCAATCCGAGAGCGCCGGCACGGATTTTTCGCGCGACACCCTCGAGACGTCGGCGGGGGACAGGAGCTGCACCCGCACGGCAGGGTTGTCCTCGGCAGCGAACAGCAGCGCGGCCACGTGCTTGCAGTCCTTGCGGACCGGGCAGCTGCAGACGCCTACCGTGCAGCTCCAGCCGCCGCCCTTCCGGACCAGCTTGGCTGTGGTGGAGTACGGCAGGTCGGAGCCGCCGCGGACCTTGCCGAGCATCAGGCCGGTGGCGGAATCGAACGAGATCCCGGAGACGCGGCCGCCCATGGCATAAGCGAGCCCGGCCGCGAGGGAGCGGTCGTTGATCGCGGGGGTCTGGATTGCCAGTGCCGCACTGTCGTCCGGTTGGGAAGGCATGGGTGCGCGCTACTTTCGGCAAGTCGAAAATCTGCAGGTTATCTGATCCATCTTAGTCGGGCGGAAGGGGCCCTCAAATTGCGCAAACTTCGCCTGACGTTCACTTCGTCCTCAACCTGCGGGTGCAGGCGGCGCGTACGTTGAGAGAGTCCTGAGCACCACCGGCTTTCTGCAGTGAGGATTTCCCATGACTTCCAGCGAGTACCCCGTTGTCCTGACCGTCGAAGCCACCCCGGGCGGCGGCATTGCCAGTGACGCGGAGATTGTTGATTCCAACGTCGCCGTGGTGAACAGCATGTACCAGGAGCTGCTCGGCCCGGGGGAGATCGCACCCAACGCCCTGCGCAGCTACTTCGTGGACTTCTACCTCACGCAGTCCCTGGGCGGCGGCTTTGCCCAGTATGTCTTCACCGCCCCGGACCGTGAGGAGCTTGACGCCTACATCCGCGAGGGCCTCGAAGGCATGGGCGCCGCCGGGCATGTTGCGCTCTTTGACCGCACCGCGGAGGCATTCGACTCCCTGTCCGAGGAGGAAGCCGACATCTACCTCGACGGCGAGGCCGACGCCGAGCAGGACGGCGAGCTCCCGCAACGCGTACAGGCCATGGAGGACCTCGACGCCGAATTCGAATCGCTCCTCGAAACGGAGGACATCGTGGCCCTCAATGCGGCGTGGCTGCGTGTGCAGGAAGGCCTGCTGGTCTTGAGCGACGACGAGCTCACCGCACACATCGCCCAGCGCGTGGCGGCGCTGCCGGACCTCGAAGAGCGGCGCGCCGAGGCCGAGGAAGAAGCCTTGGAGAATGCCCCCGAATTCGAGGTCATCATCCGCGAACTGTGCGACATTGCAGGGTACGAGCTGCAGAAAATCACCATGGGCGACCCGAACTACAACCACAACGGCGCGGCCGTGCTGGCGTGGCACTTCAGCACCGATCACGGCGACTTCCTTATGATCGAGGACGACGACGAGGCCTTCATGCTCAACCCGGACACCAGGGAAATCGTGGCCGCCGTCGAGTTCGAAGAGCTGGACGAGGACCTCGTGGAGGCGTAGCGCAAAGCGGGCTGCTGGTTGGGCCTGCTGAGTGCAGGCTCAACCGGCAGTTAGACCCCGGTGCCTGGTTGCGGTGTTGAGCCACCGGAACCCGCACCTTCAACTACAGGCGTGACGCTTGACACATGCAAAACGTTTTGTGTACGCTCGTGCACACCGAACCAAAACGTTTTGCAAAGGAAGTCGATGACGACGCGAGTAGGGATACGCGAAGTGGCCAGGGCCGCAGGAGTCTCAGTGACCACTGTGTCCCACGCCCTTAACGACGCCACCAGCTCCCGGGTCAAAGCGGAAACCCAACAGCACGTCCGGGACGTGGCCAGAAACCTTGGCTACGCTCCAAACCGGCTCGCCAGCGGATTGCGCAACCAGCGCTCGCAAATCCTGGGCCTGGTCAGCGACGAGATCACCACCACGCCATTCGCCGGGGCAATGATCCGCGGAGCGCAGGATGCGGCCTACGAGCGGGGCTACGTGGTCATGGTGGTGAACTCGGGCCTGGACAGCGAGCTCGAACACCGCGAAATCACCATGCTTCAGCAGCACCAGGTGGACGGCGTGGTGTACGCCAGGCTGTACCACCAGGGAGTCGACCTGCCGCCGGCGCTCTCGGGGATACCCACCGTGCTGCTGGACGCCGTCACCGGCGATCCGGCGGTCTCCTCCATCGTGCCGGACGAGATCGCTGCCGCCGAAACCGCCGTCGGAGCCCTCATCAAGGCGGGCCACACGCGGATCGGAATGATCAACAACGTGGACGACATTCCCGCTACGCACGGCAGGCTGGAGGGCTTCCACAACGCGCTGCGCCGCCACGGCATCGGGCACGATCCGCGGCACCTCGTCATCGCGCAACCGATAACTTCCGGTGGCCGTGAAGCGGCACTGGGTCTCCTGAGCCAGCCGGACAGGCCAACGGCCCTGTTCTGCTTCAGCGACCGGGTGGCCATGGGCGCCTACCAGGCGGCCGCAGCTCTGGGACTGACCGTCCCGGAGGACGTTTCGATCGTCGGCATCGACAATCTGGAGCTCATTGCGGACTCGCTGTGGCCGGGGCTCACCACGGTGGCCCTGCCGCACTACGACATGGGGCGATGGGCGGTCAACCGCGTTCTTGACGACATTGAGAACCCGGGGGTGCCGCCACAACAGGTGCGGCTCGCCTGTCCCCTGATCGAACGGGGATCCGTAGGACCGCCCAGGACCTGACGGCATTTCTCGAAACAAACTACCCGGTGCCCCCTGAAAAAGGGACGCAGCCGTTGCAGCGGCCGCGCCCCTTCCGGACCCCGGGCCAATCATCCACGCGCAAAATCAGCAGAAAGACTGGACCTTCATGAACAAGCGATTCACACGGATCCTGGCCACCAGCATAACCGCGGCGGCACTGATGGGCGGCCTCGCCGCCTGCGGCAAGGGAAGCGCGTCCGCCACCTCCGAGGACGGCAACGAGATCACCATGTGGACCCACAACGCGGGAAACCCTGACGAGCTCGCGGCCATCAAGTCCGTGGTCGATTCCTACAACAAGAGCGGCGCCGCCAAGGCCCAGATCAAGGTGCAGGCATTCCCGCAGGACTCCTACAACGACTCGGTGGTCTCAGCCGCCGCTGCCGGGAAGCTCCCGTGCATCGTGGACATCGACGGGCCCAACGTGCCCAACTGGGCCTGGGCCAAGTACCTGACCCCGCTCAAGCTCACGGCCGACCTGTCCAAGAACCTCCCCAGCACCGTCGCCAAGTGGGAGGGTGAAACGTACGCGGTGGGCTACTACGACGTCGCCCTCGCCATGCTCGCCCGCGCCTCGGACCTCAAGGCGGCCGGTGTCCGCGCCGCCACAGTGGAGAAGCCGTGGACCAAAGAGGAGTTCCAGGACGCGCTGACCAAGCTCAAGGCTCTCGGCAAGTGGCAGTACCCCCTCGACATGGGGACGGCCGGCACCGGTGAGTGGCTGCCCTACGCGTACTCGCCGCTGCTGCAGTCCTTCGGCGGGGACCTCGTCAACCGCGACGGCTTCCAGTCAGCGGACGGCGCCCTGAACGGCGACAAGGCCGTGGCGTGGGCCGAGTGGTTCCGCGGACTCGCCGACCAGGGATTCATGGCCAAGAAGAGCGGCAAGGACTCCACCCAGGACTTCCTGAACAACAAGAGCGGCCTCGTCTACACCGGCTCGTGGGCCGCGGACAAGGCGCGCAAGGCGCTCGGCAAGGACCTGGCGGTCATGCCCTCCGTGGACCTCGGCAACGGGCCGAAGATCGGCGGCGCCTCCTGGCAGTGGGGCGTGACCAGTGGCTGCAAGAACTCCGAGGCCGCGATGGACTACCTCTCCTACTCGCTGAAGCCGGAAAACATCGCCGCCGTGGCCAAGGCCACCGGAACCATCCCGGCCACCGATGAAGCCGCGGCCCTGATCCCCGCCTTCGCGGAGGGCGGAGAAAACCGGATCTTCATGGAACTCTCCCGCCAGCAGGCCGTGATGCGTCCGGAAACGCCTGCCTACCCGTTCATCGCGACGGAGTACGGCAAGGCCGTCCAGGACATCCTGGCCGGCGCCGAGCCCAAGACTGTCCTGGACAAGGCGGTCAAGGCGATCGACGCCAACATCAAGTCCAACGGCGGCTACAAGAACTAGCCAGCCGCCGGACGGAGGACGACGGCGGGCGGCACCTGCCGCCGTCGTCCTCCAACCGGCACTGACTGTCAACGGAGACTCCCATGACAACCACCCAGCTTCGCTCCCGTCCCTCCGCCACACCGGCGCCGGGCGGAACCACCCCGGCGGCAGGCCGCCGAAAGCGCCCGGGCCACCTGCGCGAACAGCTCAGCGGCTGGGGGATGATCGCGCCGGCCGCGGTCCTCCTGCTCGCCTTCGTGTTCCTGCCGGCGATCCTCGGCTTCGGCCTGGCCTTCACGAACGCCCGCCTCATCTCCCCGCGGCCGGTGGAGTTCGTCGGAATGGACAACTTCGCCCGGCTCTTCACCGACCCCACCTTCTGGCGCGCGCTCCTGAACGTCAGCTACTTCGCCGTGGTGGTGGTGCCGGTGCAGTCCGGCCTCGCCCTGGCCATGGCCCTGCTGATCAACAAGAAGTTCCGCGGCGTGAACTTCTTCCGTACCGTGTACTTCCTGCCCGTGGTCACGTCCATGGTGGTGGTGTCGCTGCTCTGGCTCTTCATGTACCGCAAGGACGGCCTGATCAACGAGCTGCTGTCCACGTTCAGCTTCGGCCTCATCCAGGGCGCCGACTGGCTGAACGACCCCGCCACCGCCATGCCGGCCATCATCGCGCTGTCCATCTGGCAGGCCGCGGGCTTCCACATGATCATCTGGCTCGCCGGACTGCAGAGCATCTCCGGGGAACTGTACGAGGCCGCCCAGCTGGACGGTGCCAGCCGCTGGCACCAGTTCCGGTACGTGACCTGGCCGGGCCTCAAGCACACCCGCAGCCTTGTCCTGGTGACCATCACCATCCAGGCCCTCGGCCTCTTCGACCAGGTGAGTGTCATGACGCAGGGCGGCCCGCTCGACTCCACCACCACCATCATCTACGAGGCGGTCCGCTCCGGCTTCAAGCAGCAGGAGACCTCCTACGCTTCGGCCATCTCCCTCGTATTCTTCGTGCTCGTGCTGCTGATCTCCGCAGTGCAGCGCTATCTGACCCGAGAGAAGGACTGACGTGAAAAACGTGCTCCGCCTCAATTCGATCGGCGCCATGGCCGTGCGCATCCTGTTCGCCGCCGTCGCCGCCTTTCCCATCGTGTTCATGCTCGTGTCCTCGCTCAAGCCGGACCAGCAGATCTTCGGCGACATGTCCTCGGTGGCGGCCTTCCTGCCCATCGGCAACATCTCGCTGGACAACTACACCGCCGTCTTTGACCGGGTTCCGGCCGCCCGCTTCCTTATCAACTCCGTCGGTATCTCCGCCGTGACAGTGGTGCTGGGAATCTTCATCAACAGCCTGTGCGCCTTCGCGCTGTCCCGCATGCAGGTGCGCGGCAAGCGCGTGGTGTTCACGGCGATCCTGGCAACCCTTATCGTGCCGTTCCAGACGCTCGCCCTGCCGCTGGTGTGGTGGGTGAACCAGCTGCCCTACTTCGAACTCAACGGTTTCAGCCTGGAGATCTCGAAGGGCTGGCTGGACACGTACCAGGTGCAGATCATCCCGTTCATCGCCAACGCGTTTTCCATTTACCTGTACCACCAGTACTTCGAGTCCATCCCCAAGGAACTGGACGAGGCAGCCCGGATCGACGGCGCCGGGTGGTTCAAGATCTACCGCCAGGTGGTGATGCCGCTTGCCGGTCCCGCCACGGCCACGGTGGCCATCCTGACCTTCCTGCCCGCCTGGAACTCCTACCTGTGGCCGCTCATGGTGGTCCAGTCCGAGGAGCTCCGCCCGGTGATGATCGGCATCCAGTACTTCTTCCAGCTGAACGTCTCCTGGGGCGAGGTGATGGCCTACGCCTCCCTCATCACGGTTCCCGTGGTGGTCCTCTTCATCGCGTTCCAGCGCTCCTTCATCAACAGCATCGCCTCCAGCGGTGTCAAAGGCTGATCAGCCCTCTTCCTAGTTCGAAAGCGAACCATGACTTCCCTGAATGCAACGCCAGCCCTCGACTGCCGCTACCGCCCCAAATGGCACTACGCGGCCGAGCGCAACTGGCTCAACGACCCGAACGGGCTGGTGTACTCCAACGGGGTGTACCACCTCTTCTACCAGCACAACCCGCTCGGCGACGTGTGGGGCAACATGTCCTGGGGCCACGCCACCTCGGCGGACCTGCTGACCTGGGACGAGCAGCCCGTGGCCATCCCGTGCGACGAGCAGGAGGCCATCTTCTCCGGATCAGCCGTGGTGGACACGCTGAACACCAGCGGCTTCGGCGTCGGGGGAGTGCCGCCGCTGGTGGCGGTCTACACCAGCGCCTACTCCCCGGCGTCGCCGCTCGCCGGGCGGCAGGCGCAGTCGCTCGCGTACAGCACCGACGACGGCGCCACCTGGACCAAGTACGCGGGGAACCCGGTGCTGGACCGGGCGTCCGCTGACTTCCGTGACCCGAAGGTCTTCTGGTACGACGGCGATGCCGGCAGCTACTGGGTGATGGCCGCCGTCGAGGCCGTCCGGCGTGAGGTGGTGCTCTACAAGTCCGCCGACCTGCTCACTTGGGAATTCCTGAGCTCGTTCGGTCCTGCCAACGCTACGGGCGGGGTCTGGGAATGCCCGGACCTGTTCGAGCTGCCCGTGGACGGCGATCCCGGGAACACCCGGTGGGTCCTCGTGGTGAACCTGAACCCCGGCGGGATCGCCGGCGGCTCGGCGGGCCAGTACTTCCTGGGAACGTTCGACGGCGTGACGTTCAGTTCTGAAACCACCGTCACCGAGGGCATGCAGACCGACGACACCCGGATGCCCGACTACGGGTGGCTCGACTGGGGACGGGACTACTACGCCGCCGTCTCGTTCAGCAACGCCCCCGGCGGGCGCCGTCTCATGATCGGCTGGATGAACAACTGGCAGTACGCGGCTTCGACACCGTCGCAGGGCTGGCGCAGCGCCATGTCGCTGGTCCGCGAGGTCCGGCTGGAGACCCGCGCGGGGCGCCCTGCGCTGGTGCAGGCTGCGGTGGACCCGTTCGCGGCTTCGGGGACGGAGGTGTTCGGCGCCGGGCCGGCGCCGCTTGCGGACGGCGTGCAGTGGCTGCCCGTGGAGGCATCCGGGGATGTGCTGCGCATCGACGCCGAAATCCGTCCCGGTCCGGCAGGCAAGGTGGGGCTGGTGCTGCGTGCCGGCGAGGCGGACGGGCTCCACGAGCGGACGGTGCTGACCTACTCTTCGCCGGGCGAGCTCACCCTGGACCGGACGGCGTCGGGGAACGTCGGGTTCCATGCCGACTTCCCGTCCGTGGAGTGCGTGCCCGTTTCGCTGGACAGCAGCGGCCTGCTGCGGCTCACGGTGTTCCTGGACCGCTGCTCTGTGGAGGTCTTCGCCCAGGACGGACTGGTGACCATTACGGACCAGATCTTCCCCGCGGAGTCCAGCACCGCCGTCGGGCTGCTGGCCGAAGGTGACGGCGCCACCCTGGTAAGCCTCAGCATCACCGGCTAGTTCCTTAAACTAAAGCAACGCGGGGTCACTTACAGCCCAATAACCGCTCCGGAATGGGCCCTAAGTGACCTCGCGTTGGTGTCAGCTGTTCTGCCCAAGTGCCGTCTCGAGGATGTCCAGGAATTCCTGGTCCACATCCATTTCCGACATGAGCCGGACCTTGCGGTCGAAGAAGTCGCCCGCACGGACCTTGACCGCCTTGAGGCGCTCCCCAATTGGCGCCTCAATGCGGAGAGTAACGTCCACTGATGTGCGGTTCGCCCGCGTCACCTGCGCGAACTTCCGGCGGCTGGTGTGCAGCGATATGTAGCCTTTGCGCATCTGGATCTCCACGCCCGGATGGGCTGCGGCCCATGCCAGGAGGGTGTTGGCGATGGGCCGCAGGTTCGGATGGTCCGTGTACTGGCCATCAAGGAGTTCGTCGGCGTCCCGCAGCATGAACTCGGGATAGCCGAACATCTCCCAGGACACGGCGTATTGGGCGTAGCCGGTGATTCCGTGCTCGGTGCGCATCCATTCGCGCAGCTCGATATCGCTCTTCACTCCGGCCGAGTGTCCCCGCTCCGCCCACCAAAGGACGTCGTGTCCTGACTTCCGCAGCAGCAGTGCCTGGTTGCTGTCCACCATGGACTTCCAGGTTCTTGCCGCTGTTTTCAAATTGTGTGGATCCGCCATGCTCCGATGGTAGTGCCGGCACCTCCGTCAGAGGTGCCGGCCCCAGACCTGCGGGCTTTACTTGATCATCGTCCCGTCGGGTGCCACGAGGTACCAGACGTTGCCGACGCCCTGGCCGGTGATGTCGCCGGGGGCCTTGTCCTTCTCCCACAGGTAGACGGGCATGCCATTGACCGTCACCTGCTTCTTGCCGTCCGGCGTATCAATGGTGCCAACCGTCCCCGTTACACCCTCGACCTTGGGGGTGTCCGTGGCAGCAAACACCGGAGGCCACTTCACGAGGCAGTCGCCGGTGCAGTTGCTCTTGCCGGAGTCCTTCACGTCCTTCGTGAAGTAGTAGACGCTCATGCCTTTGCCGTCCACCAGGATGTCACCCTTGCTGGACGACGCGGTCTTCAATTCGACCGTGGCGCTGTCGCTGGTGGCCGACGCGCTTGCGGTGGTCGCCGGCGACTCGCTGGCCGGGGCGGCCGCCGAGGTGGTGGTGGTTGTGCCGGATCCGCCGCCACAGGCCGTCAGTGAGGCGGCAAGGGCCATAACTGCAAGGCCAACGCTCAGTTGCTTCTTCATGTGCTGCTCCTTGGCTCGGGCCGGCAGACTGAGAGACCGGCGCTATCTGGAATGACGCACAAAGGTGAAGAATGGTTCAAAGAAAATCTGACGCTGGCTGGAATTGAACTTTTCGCCGCCTGCCGGCGTCGTATTTGCCAGAAAGGCCGGCCCTCGGAGCCGGCTTTATAGGTCATTGCAGGGAGGCCGAAGGTGCCGCTGGATGAGGATTTGGTTGCAGCGATATACCGCGAGCACGGAACGGCGCTGCGCCGGTTTGTGCTCAGCGCCTCCCGCGACCCGCATCTTGCCGACGACATCGTGCAGGAAACAGTGCTTCGCGTCTGGCAACAGGCGCCCACGGTTACGGGCAGCATGCGCAGTTACCTTTTCCGGACTGCCCGGAACATCATGATCGACAACTACCGGAAGGCCCAGCGACGACCGGTGGAAGCCGAGGACCGTGACGTTGCGGATCCGGAGGAAGCCACGGGGCGGGTTGACGACCTGCTGAACAAGGTGCTGATGGAGGAAGCGCTGCTCCGGCTGAGCGCAGAGCACCGTGATGTTCTGGTGGCCCTGCACTACCGGCGGTTCACGGTGGGCGAGGCTGCGGTCCAGTTGAACATTCCGAGCGGAACGGTGAAATCCAGGGCTTTCTACGCGGTGAAGGCCCTGCGGACAATACTCGATGAAATGGGTGTGGAACGGTGAACGGCAAGGAAGTCCATGAGCTGCTGGGGGCATACCTGCTGGGAGGGCTCGACGACGCAGAGAGGCTCCGCTTCGAAGACCACCTCAAGCAGTGCGGCACCTGCCGCAGCGAACTGTCAGACCTGGAATCCCTGCCGGGACTGCTGGATGCCGTGCCGGTCCCGGACGCCGTGGCGCTCGCCGTTCCGGTGGCAGGCCGGCCCGGCTCCGAAGCCGCGTCACCTGCCCCGTCCCCCGTCCCCCAGCCGATACTGGACCAGCTGGCGGCACGCCGTCGTAATTCCCGACGGCGGCTGACGGCCCTCGTTGGGGTGGTGGCCGCGGCCTGCCTCGCCCTGGGATTTGCGGCGGCGCCCCTCTTTGACCCCGCCGACAAGCCCGACGCCAGCTATTCGGTCAAAGCCGATACCGGCATGCAGGTCACGGTGGGAATGGTCAAGAAAACCTGGGGCACCGAGCTGGCCGTCGACGGACGGAGTCTGCCCCAGAACGGCCGGCTTTCACTGTGGGTGAAGGACCGTGCCGGGGTTGCGGACCGGGCCTGCGCGTGGATGGCGACGCCCAGCGGAAGGGTTCGTGTCACCAGCGCGACGCCGCTGCAGTACACAAGCATCGCCAGCGTCGAACTGCGGAACGACCGGCAGCAGACCATTGCCGTCATTGCCGTACCCGGAACCTGAGCCGTCCAGCCCGAGCGGACCCGCCTGACTCACATTGGTGGCGAGCTCACATTTTGGCGAGCCGCGCCCGCACCACCGTGTAGGCCCCGTAGCAAATAAGTCCGGCGCCCACTGCGGCCAGCACGTACACACCGTAAGGCTGTTCCCGCAGTGCGCGGAGCCCGCCGTCAAGACCTGTCGACTGCTCGGGGTGGACGGTGACGGTGGCGATGACCACCAGCAGGCCCGTCACAAAGAGGGCCACGCCCTTGGCCACATAGCCCACCATCCCGAGGGCAGTGACCGCTTTGCGCGCGCCCGGCCCTGACGGCGGATTGATGTGCTTCTCAAAGGACTTTTTGAACCCGCGGACCGCGTAGATGATCCCCACGACGGCCACCCCCGCACCGATCAGCACCAGGAGCAGGACGCCGCCCGGTGCCTTCATCAGATTGACCGTGAAGTCACTGGTTGATTCCCGGTTGTCCTTGCCGGCGCCACGCGCGAAAGCGGCCAGCGTGAATGCCAGCCCGGCATACACGACAGCCTGCGCTGAGGCCTGCAGTTTCTTGCCGGCCTTGTGCTTGGTGGGCAACCGCTCGAAATCGAAAATCGCATCGCCGGCCTGCCACAGGGCCAGCGCCACACATCCGGCAAAGCTGCACCACAGAAGCACCGGGCCGGCCGGCTGGCTGGCAAGTTCGGCGACGGCGCCGCTCACATCAGCGCGGCCGCCACGGCCCCGGGCGAGCCCGAAGGTAATGAGGCCGACCAGGATATGGAGCACGCCGCTCACGGCAAATCCGCCGCGCGCCAGCATTTCGAGGGGCTTCGAGTTCGTGACGTCCTCGGCCCTGCCGGCTGCGCTTCTCAGTTCTCGTTTGATGATCGTTCCTTCGCGCCGGCAGCTGCTGTGGCACTGCGCCACACGCTTATCGTGCCACGGCGTGGCGCCGGGGAACAGAGGCTCCGGACGGGGTTAAACCCGCCGGTAGCAGAGGTCGAAAATCATGCGCCCGGCTTCGTGCGCCTTGCTCTCGAAGCTGGTACGGATACGGCCCTCGAAGCGGGGCGCCCACCCGCCCCTTTCGTCGATGCCCTCGTTGGGTCCCGTGTGTTCCGTGCTCACGGGCGCCCGTCCTTCCTTGACCGGCGCGCCGCCCACCAGCGACTCGACGCCGGTCTGCCACACGTGGGTGAGGGGGCTTTCGGGACCGCTGCGCTCGCCGTTGTGAAGGTTTTCGAACGCCTCCGATCCGGCGAGGACGTCCCGCACATGCACGGCATAGTTGGACCAGTCTGTGGCGATGCGCCAGAGGCCGCCCGGCTTCAGCGCCTTCGCGGCGAGCTCGGCGAATTCGGGCTGGATCAGGCGGCGCTTGTGGTGCCGGGACTTGTGCCAGGGGTCCGGGAAGAAAACCCACAGCTCGCTGACCGAGCCGGCCGGGAGCATGGTGGCCAGGACCTCGGGAGCGTTCGCCTCGACGACCCGCACGTTGGTCAAGCCACGGCTGTTGATCTTGATCATGGTGTTCGCCAGGCCGGGGGTATAGACCTCCACGGCGAGGAAGTCCGTGTCCGGGTTTTCCTCCGCGGCATGGCAGACGGCATCGCCCAGGCCTGAGCCGATCTCCACAATCAGCGGTGCCTTGCGCCCGAACTCGGCTTCGGCATCAAACGTGTAGTCGGGGTGGACCGAAGTGTTGGCAACATGGCGGGGCACGTCGATGGCCCATCGGCCCGAGTGCTCCTCCCAGGCCGCCTGGCGGCGCCCCTGCAGCCGGGTCCCGCGGCGGACGAAGCTGACCGGCCGTCCGCCGTAGGTTCCGTAGGATGCCTGGCTTCCCGGCGTGACCGGCCGGGGCTGGTTCGGGTCGGCCGACGGCTGGGGGGATTCGGGAGATTCGCTCATCCCTTCCAGAATACCGGCGGTTTTTGGCGGCGTATGCCAGTTACGCCGTGCAGCAGGGCGGCGTACAGTGTTGCTATTCCGCCGGCTGCCCAAGCGGAACGGTCATCAGCCGCCGCCCGTCCCCGGGGACGTTTTCCCGCCGTGCCGGCGGATGAATGCAAAACAACGCAGCTTCAGGAAACGCCATGGAACCATCTGCATTCCTCGCTGAACCCGCGAATTCACCGGGCACCATAGCCATCCTCGGTGCGGGACCGGCAGGGCTGGTACTCGCAATCTCCCTTGCCCGGCGCGGGCTATCTGCCACCGTCATCGAACGCGACGTCCCTCCAGACATTGCACCGCGCTTCAATCCTGACCGTTCCTACACCATCGACATCTCGGGCCACGGGCTCAAGGCACTCCGCCACATCGAGGCCGTGGCCGAGTTCGACCGCCGCATGTTCCGTTTTAAGGGCCTCAAAATCCCGGGTCGTGGAACGGAGGAGTGGACATTGCCCGGGTGGACCGGATCGCGGGGCGACATCCTCCGGGCGCTTATGGCGGTCCTCGACCGATATCAGGACAGGGTGGCACTCGAGTTCGAAACAAACGTGGAAGGCGTCGACCCAGTCACAGGTTCACTGACATCCCGGCAACGATCCGGGGAATCGAACATCAGGACCTTCGGCCTGCTTGTTGGGGCCGACGGGGCCGGATCCACAGTTCGGTCGGCGCTGCAGGCCCGAATTCCCGGGTTTACGGTCACTTCCAAGTCCTTTCCCAACTACTGCACAATGATTGAGCTCGATAACGTCGGGGACCGGCTGGACAAGAACTATCTCCACGGACTGTCGACCCGGCCCTTCTGCGTGGCAGGCGCCATAAAGGGTGATGCAGGGCATGAGTCTGCCCGGTGGTTCTGTGCCATCGGAACCAAGGAAAAGATTCGGTTCTCTGGAACGGAGGAGGCGCGCAAATTTCTGCAGACGCGGTGTCCCCGGGTTCTTGAATTCGCTGGCGACGAGCAGGTATCGGCCTTCGCCAGCCGGACGTGCTACCACATCGGACGCAGCCTGACCTGTTCCCAGTTCCATGGCGGCAAAGCAGTCCTGATCGGGGATGCAGCCGCGCCTTACCCGCCGATCGGACAGGGAGTGAACGGGGCCATGGAATCGGCCATGGTCTTGGACCAGTGCATCCGGGACACCGGCAGTTCGCCGGACAGGTTGCCGCACGCGGCCCAAATGTACACGGAACGGTGGAAGCCGGAAGCCGACGCGGTGTCCTGGATCAGTGAACGAAGCCTCTTCGAAAACCGGTTCCACACGGTCCGTGCGCTTGCCACGTCGATGCTGGGCCTGAGCATCTTCGAGCAGGCCAAAAGTGCGGATGTGCCCTACTCCCAGGTCCGCCGCCGCGCCGAGCGCCTGTGGCCGCTCTGGGCGCGCTGACCGGGGCGAGGGCTGCCTGCTCAATAGAAGACATCAAACTGGCCGCGCTGAATTGACGGTAGAAATAAGATGACGGCCTCCACCGGCACAACTATAAGGCCGGCAACAGCAGCGCTCCACCCGATGGAACCGCGCGGCGACCGCCTGAGGGCGAAGAGTCCAAACGTCAGGGCGAGCAGTCCGAGCAACACAGGCAGGCTCAGGAAGACGAAGTTTGCCATCCATTCCTTGCCGTTGCTGCCGGTATCCGGGCGGGTGAACAGCGCGACAAACATGGTCGGCACGATGGTGACCAGCATGCTGGGCATCACCAGCACGGCACAGATGATGCTGGCCACGCCCGGGCCGGTCCCGCGCTGCCTTTGGCTGCCGGGGCCTTTGCCCGGCGGGCCGTACCCCGGTGGCGGCTCAAGGTACTCCGGTGCCCGCTGATCGCTCATGGTGTCCTCCTTGACTGGGGCGACTGGCCTGTGAAGTGCATGTGCAGCCAGAGTATGGGCGCCCCGGTGACCCGGGACACCATGCAGCGCCCGTATGTGGATAACCGCGGAGGGGGGCCGTCCGGGCCCTCGACCGGTCAGCACAGCACAGCGCGACTGCAAGAATGGGCGGGTGATCGATGCCCAGAATTCCCGCAGCCACGGCAGCCTGCCGCAGCGCCCAGCCGTTAGCCCGGACACGCTCGTGGATGCAGAGGCCGACGACGTTCCCGCCGCCGAACCCACCCGTGTGGCCGGCCGCCGGGAGTTGGCTTACCTGGGCCTATGCCTGGTGCTGATCGGACTGAACCTCAGGACTGTGTTCTCCAGTTTTTCGGCGGTGCTTCCCGAGGTGACGTCCGACGCCGGCCTGCCAGGCTGGGCGGTGGTGGTGCTGACCACGGTGCCGGTCACCCTGCTCGGCGTTTTCGCGCCGCTGGCCCCGGTCCTGGCCCGCCGGTTCGGCGCCGAACGGGTTCTGCTGGGCGCCATGGCTGTCCTGACGGCCGGTCTGCTCCTGCGGCCGGCCGAGGTCCCGGGCGCCGGGCACCTGCCGGCGCTGTTCGCCGGAACGGCGGCGTGCGGTGCCGCGATTGCGCTGTGCAACGTGCTGCTGCCCGGTCTGGTGAAACGGGACTTTCCGCACCGGCTCGGCCTGATGGGCGGGCTCTACACTACGGCCATCTGCGCCTCCGCCGCCCTGGGTGCCGGCTTCACCTACCCCGTTTTCAACGTTACCGGCCAGTGGACGTCGGCGCTGTGGTTCTGGGCGGCACCGGCCGCCGTCGTACTTCTGCTCTTCCTGCCGGTGGCCGTACGACAGCGGCACGGACAGCACAAAGCGGTGCGGGACGGCGTGAACGTGTGGCGCTCGGCGGTGGCCTGGCAGGTCACCATCTTCATGGTGCTGCAGGCGATGATGTCTTTCAGCGTCTTCGCCTGGCTCGCGCCTATCCTGCGCGAGCGCGGGGTGGACGGGGGAACAGCCGGGCTGATTGTGTCCGTGTCCATCGTGCTGCAGACGCTGGGTTCGCTGTTCGCTCCGGCGCTCGCCGCGCGGTTCCGCGACCAGCGGGTGATCAATACCGTGGTGGCGCTCATGAGCGGCGGCGGCTTTGCCCTGAGCATCTTCGGCCCGCTTGAGCTGATCTGGGTGTGGACGGGCCTGCTGGGGCTGGGCCAGGGAAGCCTCACCGCCGTCGCCCTGACGATGATCATGCTCCGCACCCGCGACGGACACACCGCAGCCCACCTCTCCGGCATGATGCAGGGGGTGGGCTACGGGCTTGGTTCCACCGGCACGCTGCTGGTGGGCCAGCTGCACCAGGGCACCGGGTCCTTCGCTGCAGCGGGGCTCCTCTTCCTGGCGGTGGGAATGCTCGCGGCGGTGTTCGGCTACCGTGCGGGGCGGGACAAGTTCATCGGCGACTGAGACCCCCATGTAGGTAGCAGCAGAGGGCGTTCCCAGCCGTGGGAACGCCCTCTGCTGCTACCTAGTTGGGTCAGTGCGCCAGGTCCTTGCCCTTGGTTTCGGGGATGGTGAAGATGAACGCGACGCTGATGGCCAGCAGCACCACCGCGTAGACGTTGAACAGGTCCGGCATGTGGATGGTGGTGCCCAGCCACTGCTGCAGGTACGGCGCAGTGCCGCCGAACACCGCCACGCAGATGGAGTACGGTACACCCACGCCCACCGTGCGGATGCTCGTGGGGAACAGCTCGGCGTACACGGCCGGAACGATGGCGGCGCTCGCGGCGATGAAGATGAGCATCACGGACATGCCCACGGCCAGCTGCCAGGCGGAATCCTTCAACAGCCACGTCATCGGGAAATGCATGACGGCGGAACCGATTGCGCCGGCCCACAGCACCTTCTTGCGGCCGATCCGGTCGGACAGCTTGCCCCAGACCGGAAGCGCGGCAATGAACACGATGTTGCCGATGACGCCGGCCCAGAGAGCCTCGCCGCGGTCGATCTTCAGCGCAGTCGTGGCGTAGCTGGGAGCCACCACACCCCAGATGTAGTAGATGACCGTCAGGCCCACGGTCAGGCCGATCACCTGCAGCGCCTGCTTGCGGTACCGGACAATCTGCGGCCAGAGCGGGGCGCGCTTCTCCGTGGCGGTCTCGCCCTCGAAGACATCCGTCTCGTGCAGCCGGGACCGCATGATCAACGCGTACAGGCCCATCGCGGCTCCGATCAGGAACGGGATGCGCCAGCCCCAGGCGTTCATGACCTCCGTGGTCAGTGCCATGTTCAGGACGGCGCCCAGCAGGGTGCCGAACAGGATCCCCACCGTGCCGGAGGTGTAAATCAGCGTCGCCCAGAAGCCGCGGTGTTCCCGGGGCGCCATCTCGGAGAGATACGTTTGCGACGACGGCAGCTCGCCACCGTGGGCCAGGCCCTGGACCAGCCGGGCCACCAGGAGCATCAGCGACGCGAACGCCCCGACACTGGCAAAGGTGGGGGCAATGCCGATCATGAGGCTGCCCAGCGACGCCAGGCCGACGGCGAGCGTCATGGACGCCTTGCGGCCCACCCGGTCACCGATCCAGCCGAACAGGAAACCGCCGAAAGGACGGGCAACAAACCCGACGGCGAAGATCGCCAGCGTGGACAGCACAGCCGAGGCGGGGTCCGACTTGCTGAACAGCTGGCTGGCGATGAACGGGGTGAAGGTGGCGTAGATGGCCCAGTCGTACCATTCGACGGCGTTTCCGATGCCGGTGCCGATGATGGTCTTACGGGTCGTGATCCTGCCCTCTTGGGCGTTGATGATGGCGGTCATGGTTGTCTCCCTGGAATGGGCGGGCTAAAGAGCCGGAACGGAAGCGGGGACCCGGGCGCCGGCGGCGGCCAGAGCATCCAGGCGGTTGATGGCGAGTTCGGCGTAGAGCGCGGCCCCGTCAGCCAGAACGCCGTCGTCGAACGTTGCGTACGGCGAGTGGTTGAACGGGGAAGTGGCGTGGTCCGCGTCCCGGGGGACGGCGCTCAGCCCGACAAACGTGCCGGGCACCTCGGCGAGGACCCGGGAGAAGTCCTCGGAGCCGCTGAGCGGCGTGGCCCACCGCGAGAGCCTCGAGTCGCCGAACAGTTCGGTGATGACGTTTTCCGCGGTGTGTGTCTCGTCCTGGTCAGTGATGGTGAGGGGGTATTCCTGCTGGTAGTCCACGTCGACTTCGAGGCCGTGTGCCGCCGCGATGCCTTTGAGCAGCCGCGGGACGGCATCCATCATCCGCTGCCGGTTCTCCTCGGAGAACGTGCGGATGGTGGCCTCGATGCGCGCCGATTCCGGGATGACGTTTCGCTTGGTGCCCGCATGGAGGACGCCGACGGAGAGGACCACGGGATCGAACATGTTGAACTGGCGCGTGACCATGACCTGCAGGGCCGTGACCATCTCGGCTGCGGCCGTCACCGGATCCTTGGCCGAATGCGGGGCGGAGCCGTGGCCGCCGGCGCCGAGCACGGTAACCACCAGGCCGTCGGAGGCACTGAGCATCACGCCGGGCTTGGTGCAGAACGTCCCGTGCGGCTCGAGGGAGGAGAAGACGTGCATGCCATAAGCCGCGTCGACGCGCCGGCCTGGTGCGTCCAGGACGCCTTCGCGGATCATGTAGCTCGCGCCGTCGAAGCCTTCCTCGCCGGGCTGGAACATCAGGACGACGTCGCCCGCCAGCCGGTGTTGCCGCTCGGCTAGGAGGGTGGCTGCGCCGGTGAGCATGGCAGTGTGGAGGTCATGGCCGCAGGCGTGCATCGCGCCGTCGATGGTGGAGGTGTAGCCGACGCCGGTCTTCTCCTGCACGGGAAGCCCGTCCATATCCGCTCTGAGGAGCACAGCAGGCGGGAGCACGGCAGGCGGGAGCACAGCGGGCGCGGTGCCTGCGGCGCCAGCGGAAGCGCCGCCGTCGTAAGCCCCGCCGCGGAGAACTGCGGTGACCGACGTCGTCTCTTTGCCCAGAGTGATTTCGTAGGGCAGGCCCTCCAGGGCCTTCAGCACCTTCTCCTGCGTCCGCGGCAGCTTCAGTCCGATTTCGGGTTCCCGGTGCAGGCTGTGGCGGAACCTGGCAAGGTCTTCCTGCATGTGGCAGGCGTCTGCGGCAATCGGCACGTGTTCTCCTCGTTGGTGGTCCGGTGCTGTGGGTCTATTCTGGAGTGGCCTGCTTCACATCCGTCCGAACTGCTGGAAAGATGCAAAAGCACTGGGCGATATGCAGGATTCATGCAGGGCCCGACCGAAGGGAGGACCGCTGGACGTCACGGAGGAAGACCTCGCGCTGATCAACGCCCTGCAGATCGCACCACGGCTGAGCTGGGCCGACGCCGCGGAGGTCCTGGGCGTGCACGCCACCACCCTGGCCGCGCGGTGGGAGCGCCTCACCGCCGCCGGTGCCGCCTGGGTCACGGCTCATCCGATGGGGGATCCGCAGAAGATGTGCCTCGCCTTCGTTGATGTCGAGTGCGAGCTCCACCGCCGCGCAGAGGTCACCCGGGCGCTGGCGGCGGTGCCCGAGATCGTCACCGTGGAGGAGGCAGCGAGCAACCGGGACCTGATGTTGACGGTCATCACCGGCTCCCTGCAGCACTTCACCGCTGTGGCGTCGAAGCTGCACGCCATCGAGGGGCTGGTCAAATACCAGACCTCACTGGCCACACGGCTGCACACTGGCGCCTACGCCTGGCGCATCAACGTCCTCAACCGGAGCCAGCTCCAGGCGCTCCGGGCGCTCGCCGGTCCCGAGGCCGCAGGGTCGGCCCCCTCGGCGGCGGTGGGGGAGCCGCTGCCCGCCAGCCACCTGGCGATCCTGCCTTTCCTGTCGACGGACGGCCGGGCGACGGCGGCGGAAATCGCCCGGGCTCTGGACCGGCATCCGGCCACGGTGCAGCGCCAGCTGAACAGGGTGCTTGCCAGCGGCGTACTCTCCTTCCGCTGCGAGATTGCGCAGCGGTATTCGGGCTTCCCGGTGACCTGCCACTGGTTCGCCAACGTCCCGCCGGGCCAGCATGAGGCGGCAGCCGAGGAGCTCCGCAGTTTCCGGAACGTGCGGCTGAGCGCCTCCACCACCGGGCGCACCAACTTCGTCATCATTATGTGGCTGCAGTCGCTCGCGGATGTCATGACCGCGGAGCTGGCCCTTCAGCAGCGCATCCCGGGCATCGAGCTGGTGGAGAGCGTGGTCATGCTGAGGACGGTCAAGCGGGTGGGCTGGATGCTCAACCCCGATTCGACGGCCAGCGGTGACGTTGTCGCCGTGACCACGGGCGCCCCCGAGCTGGTGGGCTGACCGTGCACGAATCTGCCGTGTCCGCTCCACCCGGCGCCGGAATCCTCCAGCGGCCCTACGTGCTGGTGACCGTGGGGGCCTGCGCCCTCGTGTTTCTCGCCGCGTTCGAGTCCCTCGCCGTCACCACGGTCATGCCCGTGGTGAGCCGGGAGCTTGGCGGGGCCGGCCTGTACGCGCTCGCCTTCGCCGGCCCGCTGGCCACCGGTGTGATCGGCATGGTGGGCGCCGGGAACTGGTCCGACAGGCGCGGGCCCGTCGGCCCGCTGCTCGCCTCCGTGGCGGTCTTCGCGCTGGGACTGCTCGTGGCGGGGACAGCCGGCACCATGTGGGCGGTGGTGGCCGGCAGGCTGGTGCAGGGGCTGGGCGGCGGCGCCATGACGGTGGCCCTGTACGTGGTGGTGGCCAGGGTCTATCCGCCGGTCCTGCATCCCAAGATCTTCGCCGCCTTCTCCGCCGCGTGGGTTATCCCGTCCCTTGTGGGGCCGTTCGCCGCCGGGCTTGTGGCCCAGCTGGCGAGCTGGCACTGGGTGTTCCTCGGAGTCGTCGTGCTGGTACTCCCCGCCGTGGCGATGCTCCTTCCCGCGCTGCGCGGCGTCCGGTCCGGCAACGCGAACGGGAACAGTTCAGCGAACGGGAACGGTTCAGATGCAGTGGGCGGGCAGGTGCCCTGGGCGCTGGGGCGGCTTGCCTGGGCGGCCCTGGCCGCGCTGGCGGTGTTGGGCCTGAACCTGTCCGCCGGGCTTCCGGTGGCCGGACCGCTCGCGGCGGGGGCCGCCGTCGTGATTGCCCTGCTGGCCGTCAGGCCGCTGGTGCCGCGCGGAACCCTCACCGCCCGGCGGGGCCTGCCCAGCGTGATCCTGATCCGCGGGCTGGTGGCGGCCGGTTTCTTCGGTGCCGAGGTGTACCTGCCGTACCTGCTTGTGGAGCGTTACGCCTTCTCGCCAACGTTCGCCGGTCTGACCTTGACCGGCGGAGCCCTCGCCTGGGCCGCGGCGTCGGGCGTCCAGAGCCGTCTGGGCGGGCGGCTGGCCAGCCCGGCCGCCGTGCGGATCGGCTCCGTGATGGTGCTGCTGGCGATTGCCCTGGCGTTGGTGACGACGGCGCTTGGCTGGCCCGCCGCCGTCGCCATTGCCGGCTGGGTGCTTGCCGGCGGCGGGATGGGGCTGGCGTATCCAAGGCTGAGCGTGATGACGCTGGCCCTTTCCACGCCGGACACGGAAGGCTTCAACAGCTCCGCGATGTCCATTTCCGATTCCCTGGGCGGTGCCCTCGCGCTCGCCGCCACGGGAATCGTGTTCACGGCATTTACGACGACGGCGGCCTCCTTCGCCGGCGTCTTCGTGCTGACCGCGGTGATCGCCGCCGCCGCGGTCGCCATAGCGCCCCGCGTCGCCCACTAGCTTGCACTCCAATGGAATAGGTCAGATGCGGGGGAGGACCTTGTAGCAGAGGTGGGACACGGCGTCGCCCTGGAGCACGACGATGGGGTGCTAGCCGTCCAGGGTCTGCAGGCGGGTGGCGCGCAGGACGGCGTCGGCGAGCGTGGCCGACTGCCCGTCCGGGCCCGTGGCCGCCCGTTCCCGGCTGGTCGCGACGTCCACGTGCCACCCAGGCGGGGCGATGCCGAGTTCGGCCGCGGCCTGCTCCGCAGTGAAGAACATCTCTGAACCCGCGTGGCCGCCGCCCCCGTGCGAGTGGCTGTGTCCCTCGGCGTGGCTGTCCTCATCCGAAGTGCTCCGCCAGGGCGGCGGGCCGTCGGGATGGTGGCCGACGATCAGCAGTGTCCCGCCCGGTCGCACCGCATCCGCTGCCACACGGTGCGGCCGCTGCCATGGGGCCTCGGTGGAGTGCAGGAACTGGGCCGACACGAGGTCGAACTGCTCCTCCGGCGCCCACGCGTCAAGGTCGCGCTGCAGCCACGTGATGCGGCTCCCGGCCGCCGAATCCGCGGCGTGCTGCTCGGCCCGTTTAAGTGCGACGGCGGAGACGTCCACCGCTGTCACCGTCCAGCCCTGCTCGGCGAGCCACAGGGCGTCGGCGCCCTCTCCGCAGCCCAGGTCAAGGGCAGTGCCGGGCTCCAGCCCGGTTGCTTCGGCCACCAGCTGCGGGTTGGGCCGGCCGCTCCACACGCGCGGCCTGCTGCGGTACATTTCGTCCCAATGGCGCGCGGCGCCGTCGTGCCCTTCGTGGTCCATGGGGATCACCCTGCCACAGAATCGGGGGCGCACCTAGGGCAAGTCAGGGGAGCCGGACCACCACGTTTTGCGAGCCGTCGGCGAACACCGGGTAGCTCCGCAGGGGGCCGGCGCCGGTGGTGGAGCAGCCTGTCTCCAGGTCAAACGCGTGCTGGTGCAGCGGGCACATCACCACGTTCCGGTCGATGGTGCCGTCGGCGATGGGGCCGCCTTTGTGCGGGCACAAGGCGGACACCGCGCGCAGGGAACCGTCCCGGAGGCGGAACACGGCGATCTGTTCGCCGGCCACACCGTACGCGCGCCCCTCGCCTACCGGGATCTGGTCCACCGGACCGAGGACGTGCAGCCCGCCGCCGGACAGTCCGGCGCTCATCGGATCGGCACCCGGGGGAGCACCTCGAGCGGGAGCGACGTGCGGAACTGGCCAGGGGTGAAGGGGTCGTTGCGCTCGGCCCAGGGGTCGGTATAGCTGTCGACGGACCGCTGCATCGCCTCGTCCAGCCCGGCGGCGATCCCCTCGGCGTCGTCCACGATCACGGCGCGGAGGTGCTCAATCCCGACGCGCGGCACGAAGGAATATGTGCGTTCAAGCCAGTTGGCGTGTTCCCGGTAGTACTGCATGAACCGACCGGCCAGCAGCGTCACGGTCCCGGGATCGTCCACGGTGGCCAGCAGGTCCCCCTTCCGGATGTGGGCACCCGCCGCGCCCCCGATGTAGATCTCCCAGCGTCCGCCGTCGACCGCCACAACCCCAACGTCCTTGACCAGGGATTCCGCGCAGTTCCGGGGGCAGCCGGACACCGCGAGTTTCAGTTTCGCGGGAGACTCGATGCCCTGGAACCGCGACTCGATCTCGATGCCCAGCTTCGTGGAATCCCCCGTGCCGAAGCGGCAGAACTCCTGGCCCACACAGGTCTTGACGGTGCGGAAGCTCTTGCCGTACGCGTAGCCCGACGGCATGCCCAGGTCTGCCCACACCTTCGGCAGGTCCTCCTTGGGGACACCCAGCAGGTCGATCCGCTGCCCACCCGTCAGCTTGACCATCGGGATGTTGTATTTGTCCGCGACGTCGGCGATCCGGCGGAGCTGCTCCGGGGAGGTCACCCCGCCCTTCATCTGCGGCACCACCGAGAAGGTGCCGTCACGCTGGATGTTGGCGTGGACGCGGTCGTTGACGAACCTCGCGTCGCGCTCGTCGATGTACTCACCGGCCCACATCATTTTCAGCAGGGATGCCAGCCCCATCTTGGACTTTGCGTCCTCGGCGCCGGCCGGTGCCAGCGCCGCGAACACGGCAGACACGGACCGCAGGCCCCGGTCCCGGATCGCCGACATCAGCGCGGCCTTCTCCAGCGGCACACCGGGAACGTAGTATTCGGCCGCAGGGTCCTCATCCACGGTGCCATCAGCGGCCCATTCCACCACCTGCCGGACCAGCAGCTTGCAGGATCCGCAGCCCTTGCCGGCGCGGGTGACGTCCATGACGCCGGACAGCGTGGTGCAGCCGCCCCTCACGGTGTCCGTGATCGCTCGCTTGCTGACGCCGTTGCAGTTGCAGACCTGGGCATCGCCGCCGAGTTCGGCCACCCCGGCTTCCTCGCCGGGTCCGCCGAGATCGAAGAGCAGGGACACCCGTTCCTCCGGCAGCGGCAGCCCGCGGTCGAATGCCTGCGTCAGGTAGGCCACCTTGCGGCTGTCCCCGAGCAGCGTTGCGCCCACGATCTTGCTGTCGCGGATCACGATGGACTTGAACACGCCCCTGCTGGGCTCGGAAAACACCAAGTGCTCGTCGGTGTCGCGTTCCGGGGCCTGCAGCCCCATGGAGGCGACGTCGACGCCGGCCACCTTGAGCTTCGTGGCGGTGCGGGATCCCAGGTAGACAGAGGAGGGATCTGCCCCGGTGACGTGGTCGGCCAGCACGGCGGCCTGCTCCCACAGCGGCGCCACCAGCCCGTATACCTCTCCGCGGTGCTGGACGCACTCTCCGACGGCGTAGATTTCGTCCTCGTCGGGGACGCGCATGTGGTCGTCCACCACGATGGCCCGCTCCACCGGCAGGCCGCTGGTCACCGCCACCTCCACATTGGGGCGAATTCCGGCAGCCACCACCACCAGGTCGCATTCGATGTTCGGCTGGTCCCGCAGCTGGACGCCGCGCACCTTGTCGCCGCCCAGGATGGCAGTGGTCCGGCTGCTCGTGTGCACCCTGATGCCGAGTGCCTCCACGCTGCGGCGCAGGACCGCGCCGCCGTCGGGGCCCATTTGCGCGTTCATCAGGTGCCCGCCGGAATGGACGACGTCGACGCCGACACCGTGGCTTTGCAGGCCCCGCGCGGCTTCCAGCCCCAGCAGTCCGCCGCCGATCACGACGGCGCGGCGGTGGTGGTCCTGCTGGGCGTACGACACCATGCCCTGGGTGTCATCGATGGTCCGGAAAGCGAACACGCCTTGCAGCAGCCGTCCGCCCGGCGTGTACAGGCCCTCGACGGCGGGCATGGACGAGCGGCTGCCGGTGGCAATGATCAGGACGTCGTACGGCGTGGCCCGGCCGTCGTCGGAGAACACCAGCTTGGCGAAACGGTCGATTTTTTCGACCCGGACCCCCGCGTGCAGCGTGATGCCGTTCTCCCGGTACCAGTCCAGCGAATTCAGGAAAATGCCACCCGCGTCCTCCTCGCCGGAGAGGACATGGCTGAGCATGATCCGGTTGTAGTTGCCATAGGGCTCGTCGCCGAACATGGTGATTCTGTGCTGGACCGCGCCGCCGCGGGCCAGGATTTCCTCGACGGCGCGCGCACCGGCCATCCCGTTGCCGATCACCACGAGCCTGCGCCGCGTATCAGCGGGCGTGCTCCGCCCGCGGCTGGCGAGGGCGGTCATCAGTGTTCCACCATGCCCATGTCGACAACGACGGATCCGCTGACCCCCGTGTCCGCCAGCAGCCTCAGCTCGATCAGCGAGCCGCCGTCGATGTCTTCCACAACGCGGAGCGGGACGTGGACGTCGCCCCTGGCCGCAATCGGGAAGTACCGCATGGGCACGCCGTCGCGCATCAGGACCACCGTGATCAGC
Source organism: Arthrobacter sp. FW305-BF8 (assembly GCF_021789315.1). Classification (NCBI taxonomy): domain Bacteria; kingdom Bacillati; phylum Actinomycetota; class Actinomycetes; order Micrococcales; family Micrococcaceae; genus Arthrobacter; species Arthrobacter sp. FW305-BF8. The sequence continues at coordinate 4,530,788 of NZ_CP084561.1, read as the reverse complement.
TCCCCGGAGGAATTGCCGCCCCGGAAATAGAGGGTCTGGTTGATCACGCCGTCCGGGACGAAATGGGAGAGCTGGCTGTGGATGGGCACGGCCTTTTCGAGCCCCGCACCGTCGAACGGGAAGATGCCCTGAAGGAAGATGTTCTTCAAGATCACGGTCAGATCCTTTCGGCGGAGGAACGCTGCGGCCGCTGGCATCAGCCCGGCATGAGTCCATCCTTCGCCGCACGTGTTACATCGCCCGGCTGCCTGTGTAATTTCCGCTTAACACCTTCCTCACCGTCCGTCGGCCAGGCATGGAAAAGCCGCGCCGCGGGTCACTTGGGTGCCCCGCGGCGCGGCGTTTATCGTGCGGAATTAGGCCTTGCCGGAGGTCACCGCGGGGACGCTGGCGCCCTCGGCCTTCCACTCCTCGATCCGGGCCTGCTGCAGCGGCGTCTGGCGGTTGAAGTACCAGGCAGCGCCCAGCAGCAGGAACCACACCGGGGCAACCACCAGCGCGAGGCGGGTGTCCTCGGCCTGGGCCAGGGCTACGAGCATGAACACGAAGAAGGCCAGGACCACGTAGGGCATGAAGGCCGAACCCGGCATCTTGAAGGCGGACGCCGCGTGGAGTTCCGGCCGGCGGCGGCGGAACATGATGTAGCTGATGAGGATCATCGACCAGACGAACATGGTCAGCACCGAGGCCACGGAGGTGACGATGGTGAAGGCGCCGATCACGGAGTCGCCCGCGTACAGCAGGACCAGGCCGGCCAGCAGGAAGACGCAGGAGAACAGGAGCGCGTTCTGCGGAACCTTGCGGACGCTGAGCTTGCCGAAGGCCTTCGGGGCGTTGCCGTCCTGCGCGAGCCCGTAGACCATGCGCGAGGTGGAGTAGATGCCGGAATTGGCGCTGGAGGCGGCCGAGGTGAGGACGACGAGGTTGATCACAACGGCGGCGATGCCCAGGCCGGCGAGGGTGAACATGCCGATGAACGGGCTGCTGGCGGCGTCGATGCTGCGCCACGGGTTGACGGCCATGATGACCACCAGGGCGCCCACGTAGAAGAGCAGGACACGGATCGGGATCGAGTTGATCGCCCGGGGAAGGTTCTTTTCCGGGTCCTTGGTTTCGGCGGCTGCCGTGCCCACGAGTTCGATGCCGGCAAAGGCGAAGATGGCGATCTGGAAGCCGAGGATGAAACCGAACATGCCGTGCGGGAACATGCCGCCGTCGTTCCACATGTTCGCCAGGTTGGCGACCGCGCCGCTCGGCGAGGTGAAGTTGGTGGCGATCATGACCACGCCGGTGGCGATCAGGGCGAGGATGGCCACCACCTTGATGATGGCGAACCAGAACTCGGCCTCGCCGAAGGCCTTGACCGTGGGAAGGTTCAGCAGGATGAGGACCACGGGTGTGATGAGTGCCGGGATCCAGAGGGGAGTGCCAGGGGCCAGCTTGTCCACGTAGCCGGCGATGGCAACGATGTCGGCCACGCCCGTCACTACCCAGAAGAACCAGTAGGACCAGCCGGTGAAGAACCCTGCCCACGGGCCAAGGATGTCGCCGGCGAAGTCGCTGAAGGACTTGTAGTTCAGGTTGGAGAGCAGGATTTCGCCCATGGCCCGCATGACGAAGAACAGCATGAAGCCGATGATCATGTACACGAAGATGACGGACGGGCCGGCGAGGGAGATGGTCTTGCCGGAGCCCATGAACAGGCCGGTGCCGATGGCGCCGCCGATGGCCAGGAGCTGGATGTGGCGGTTGCCGAGTCCGCGGGCGAGGTGCGGCTCCCTGCTTTGGCCGGATTCAGCACGCTCTGCGGACGGCTGATCGGAAATGCTGGTGGTGCGTTCAGACATCAAGTCTTCTTCCTTGTCACAGGTGCCGGCACGTCCGGGAAGTTGCCGTGCCGGCCGCGTCGGTCCGCCATGGATGTGACGGAACTAACAGTTGGGATGGTGTTAAGACTATGAGCGGCGGGGCGCGGCAGGGGGTGCAACCGCCGCCCGCGCTGCTCGGCAGCGGACGGGCTGGGTGTCCCCGTACCGGGCGGAGTGGTCCGCCAGAAAAGCGCATTCCTGCAGTCCAGCCGGTGGTTAGCCGCGCTGGCAGGAAATTCGCACTGAGGGCGAAGCGCCGCAATAGTCTTCGACATATGTCCAGCATGCCAGTCCCAAATGTCGCCCATTGTTGTCCGTGAGCTGCATCACGCCTTGCCGGGCGGTGCCGAGAGGGGCAAGAGCCGCGGCCGGCGACGGGTTGAGGCCGCAAAGGGGGCAGCGAAAGTTCCGGCATAGGCGGCAGCAAGCGGGGCGGGAATGGCTCGCGGGGCCCTGATGGTAGACTGGTGGGACTTGATGTGCAGTGATGCCCGCTTTGCTCTGAAACTTGGAGAGTGGGCTTTTTTCATGTGAGAGGCACATCCTGCGTCGATGAACGCTATTGGTCCCGGCGGCCGCTGTTTGAACTCTGGCAGCAGCCCGGTTGATCACCTGACTTTTCTTCGGCGACCCCCTGAGCCAACCGGCGTCGGGGGCCGATATCCGCTGGATACCGCCTGAAAGACCCTGATAAACGCATATGACTACTTTTGCTGCCCTCGGCACGCCCAAGGCACTCACCGAAATCCTGGCCGCCCAGGGCATCGAATCCCCGTTCCCCATCCAGGTCAAGACCCTGCCGGACACCCTGGCCGGCCGCGACGTCCTGGGCCGTGGCCGCACCGGCTCCGGTAAGACCATCGCCTTCGCCATCCCGCTGGTGGCCCGCCTCGCGGAGCGCGAAGCCGCCTACTTCCGCAAGCCCGGGCGCCCCATGGGCCTGGTCCTGGCGCCCACCCGTGAACTGGCCACCCAGATCAACGCAACGATCGAGCCGCTGGCCAAGGCCATGGGCCTGAACACCACCGTGATCTACGGCGGCATCTCCCAGGCCCGTCAGGAGAAGGCGCTGCGCGCCGGCGTCGACATTGTCATCGCCTGCCCGGGCCGGCTGGAGGACCTGATCCGCCAGCGCATCCTGACCCTCGAGGCCGTCGAGGTGACGGTGCTGGACGAGGCCGACCACATGGCCGACCTCGGCTTCCTGCCCGTGGTCAAGAAGCTCATGGACATGACCCCGAGCCAGGGCCAGCGCCTGCTGTTCTCCGCCACGCTGGACAACGGCGTGGACAAGATCGTCCAGCGCTACCTGTCCAACCCGCTGACCCACTCCGTGGACGATCCGCAGGCCGCCGTGACCACCATGGAGCACCACGTGCTGGTGGTCAACGACCAGACCGTCAAGAAGCAGCTGATCGTTGAACTGGCGTCCGGCGCCGGCCGCCGTGTGCTGTTCATGCGCACCAAGCACCACGCCCGCAAGCTGGCCAAGACCCTGACCGACGCCGGGATTCCCGCCGTCGACCTGCACGGCAACCTGTCGCAGAACGCCCGCGACCGCAACCTTGCCGAGTTCTCCTCCGGTGACGTCCGCGTCCTGGTGGCCACCGACGTCGCCGCCCGCGGCGTGCACGTGGACGACGTCGAGCTGGTCATCCACGTCGACCCGCCCACCGAGCACAAGGCGTACCTGCACCGCTCCGGCCGCACCGCCCGTGCCGGCTCCGACGGCACCGTGGTCACGCTGACCCTGCCCGAGCAGCAGACGGACGTCAAGAAGCTCATGAAGGCTGCCGGCGTCGAGGTCAGCTTCGAGCGGGTCACCGCAAGCTCGCCGATCGTTGCCGAGCTGGTGGGCGCGATCGCCGACAAGGTTGATCCTCGGACCCGTGCGGCTCTCCTCGCGGCGAAAGCTCCGCAGCAGGGTGCCGGCAAGTCCACCGGCGCCAACGCGGAGCGCAAGCGCGCACGCCGCCAGGCATCACCCACGGCCGGCGGCCGTGGCGGCCGTGGCGGGCGCGGGCGGGTTTCCGCTGAGGCTCCGCGCACGGACCTGCCCCGCGCCGAGCGCCGGGCCGCGGCCTACGAGGGCCGCACCGAAGCTCGTGCGGCTGCCGACCGCGTCGCTGAGCAGAACGAGGACCGCGCCACTGCGGCAGCTGCTGCCCGCCGCAACGCACGTGGCCGTGGCACTGCGTCCACGCACCGCAACGATGTGCCTGCGGCTGGTGGCCGTTCATCGGCCGGACGCGGTTCGGACGGACGGTCCGAGTCCCGCTTCACCCGCAGCGAATCCCCCCGTGGCGGCACCGGCCGTCCGGCCAGCGGCGGCCAGCGCAGCGGACGTCCCGCCACCGGCCAGCGCGCAGCGGCCGGCAGCAAGGCCGGCGGCAACGCTCCGGTCTGGTCCTCCACCACCGGTGGCACATCGGGTGGGTCATACGCAGGCGGTTCCTCGTCGGGCGGCAGCGGCCGCTCCGGTGACGGACGTCCGGCCCGGAAGGCCCCGCGCCGCGCGTCGGCCCCGGCGTCGAACGAGCGCCGCGGCCGCTGATACCCGGCCGACGACACGCCAGGTAACTGGCGACACGCAAAATGCCGGTCGCTACGGGAATTCCCGTAGCGACCGGCATTTTGCGTAGCGCAGATCACTGAGCGCAGCGCAGCTCACTGGGCGCAGCGCAGGTCACTGGGCGCAGCGCCAGCTACCAGCCGCGGGCGCGCCACTCCTCAAGGTGCGGCCGCTCGGCGCCGAGCGTGGTGGGCTTGCCGTGGCCCGGGTGCACCACGGCGCTGTCCGGGTAGATGCCGAAGATCCGCTCGGTGACGTCCGTGAGCAGTTGGTTGAACCGCTCGGGGTCCTTCTGCGTGTTGCCCACGCCGCCAGGGAAGAGGGAGTCGCCGGAGAAGATGTGGGCCGGTCCCTCCGGGTCCTGGTAGACGAGCGCCACCGAGCCGGGGGTGTGGCCGCGCAGGTGGACGGCGGTGACGTCGAACCCGTCGAAGTTCCCGACGTCGCCGTGGTCCAGCAGCACGTCCACCGTTACAGGCAGTTCCGGGGCGTCTTCCGTGCCCGCGGCGGTCTTGGCTCCGGTGGCTTCAACGAGGCCCGGCAGTGCGCGCACGTGGTCCCAGTGCTGGTGCGTGGTGGCGATGAGCGCCAGCTTGGGCTCGCCTGAAGTGTCCGCCGTGGCATCCGCCAGCAGACTCTGGATGGCCGGCAGGTCATCAGCGGCGTCAATCAGCAGCTGCGCTCCGGACCCCTTTGCCGTCAGCAGATACACGTTGTTGTCCATCTCGCTGACCGAGATCCGGCGGATGGTGATGTCCCGAAGTGAGTGAATGAGCGTGTCCATGAGGCCAGTCTAGGGATGAGACCCAGCCTAGGGAGGCGAACCGGCCCCGCGCTGAGTCCCGCGCTGGCGGGCAGAACCGGCCGGCAGCATCTTGAGTCCGGCCGCGCATCCCACAATCCCCGCGATGAACAGCACCTTGAGCAGGCTGAAGGGCTCGACGCCGGTGGCCATGGCCCAGCCGACCGTTAGCGCCGCGCCGATCCCCACCCAGACGGCGTAGGCGGTGCCGAGCGGGATGTGCTTCACCGCCATGCCCAGGCCCTGCATGCTGAGCGCGGCCGTCACCACGAAAACAACGGTGGGTAGTGGCCGGGTCAGGCCGTCGGACAGGCCCAGTGCCGTCGCCCAGACGGCTTCCAGGACGGCAGAGGCGAGGAGGATAATCCACGCCGTGGCAGGCTTCGCGAGCATCAGGCCACCACCTTCAGGCCAACCACGCACGCGGCGATACCGGCCAGCAGCAGGAGCCGCGCCGCCGTCGGCCGTTCTACTTTGGCGACGATCGCGTAGGCGGAGGTCAACACCACGCCCACGCCCACCCACACTGCGTAGGCGGTGCCGGTGGGAATGGACTGCATGGCGATGCCGAGGCCTGCGGTGCTGGCCACGACCGCGACCAGGAAAAGGGCTCCGGCCGCCATCCGGCGCCGGCCGGAGGACTGGGACGCCCGGTGCAGCGCTGCCGCCCACACCGCCTCGAGGGCACCTGAAAAAATGAGGATGAACCACGACATGACAGATCCTTTGGCCAGTCTTGTCGCGCACCGGGTACTGAACCGTCGTCCGGAGGTCCGCGGAAGGGGACCTTGGTTTTCACCCTAGCAACGCCCGACGGCGGCGGCCACCGTTGGTGGCAAAGCTCACCGCCAGCGGCCCCCGATCAGAGGGCGCCGCCGGCCGCCTCCGGCGCTGCGGCATCGCGGCCGCCGTCGCCGATGGTTTCCCGGGCGACAAAGTTCTCGATGTCGAAGGTGTTGTCCGCCCGTTCGGCGATGTTCAGGAGGGTGGTCATCGAGGCGACTTCCTCCACCTGCTCTTTGAGGAACCAGAGCATGAACTGCTCGCCGAGGGCATCGTCCTCGGCGCGGGCTGCGCGGAAGAGGCTTTCGATGCTGCGGGTGACTTCCTTCTCCTGCTGCAGCGCGAGTGCCAGCGGGTCGGTGACGGAGGCGAAGTCATTGCGGACGGCGGGTACGCCGGGGATGCTGACGGAAACGCCGCGGTCCACCATGTACTGCACCATCATCATGGCGTGGTTGCGTTCCTCCACCGACTGCCGGTAGAAGTACCTGGCGAGTTGGGGGAGATCCTGGTTGGCGAACCAGACGGCCACGGCAATGTACTGCTGCGAGGCTGCGAATTCGTTGCCTATCTGCAGCAGCAGGAGGTCGCTGAATTTTGACTTGGTCATGGCACCGAGTCTAGGGTCCGGCACCTCCTGCGGACCAGAGCTGTTAGCTGGTCAGGGGATCAATGGACGCCACGGCCAGAAATCCGCGGCCCAGGATTTCCGGTGTTTGGCTGTCCGAGCCCACCACTGAGTCGTAGCGGTTCAGTGCCACGGGCGCGCCGTCCTGCCCTCCGCCGCTGTCCTGCCCGCCGCCACTGTCCTGCCCGGCATTCCCAGGACTGACCGCTGCCTGGCCCTGCAGCAGGATGCCCAGCTGGCCCTCGAACACGGGATGGGCTCGCTTCTTGGACAGCTCCACGATGGAGGTGTACGCCTTGAAGGCGCCCTCCCGGGCGATGACGTTGAGGTTGCGGACATCCCCGGTGGGCAGGGCCGAGGAGGAGGCCGCACCGCCGGAAAACCGGAAGGGCCGGTACTTTTCGAGCGGGTGCTCGGTCCCATCCACGGCCAGCAACAGCAGCTCGCCCTCGACCACGGTCAGCACTCGTTCCATCCCCGGAAAGGGGGAATACTCCCCGGCACTGGTGACGTCGGCGATGCTGACCCTCCAGTCCCACGCGCCGCCGTCCGATGACGTGGCCCCAGCTGAAGTGCCGCCGCGATGGCTGGCCAGCTCGCGGGTGACACCGCCGCCGTTGCGCCAGGGCTGGGGTTTGAGGTGGGCGAAGCGGATGATCTGCATCAGCCCAGCCTATCCGCGCGTTGCCCGCACGCTCTTTCCCCGCGTAAAGTCGGCGACGGATCGCTGCAGAAAGTGGTCGACGCTTTCAACAACGAGGAGCCGGTGAATGTTCGTCAAAGTCTGCGGCCTGAGCACGCCTGAATCTGTCCGGGAGGCCGTGGAAGCCGGAGCGGACGCCGTCGGCTTTGTCCTGACGGCCAGCCCCCGGGTGGTGTCACCGCATCTGGCCACCCAGCTGGTGAAGGCTGTACCGGAGGGTGTAGCCGCCGTCGGCGTCTTCCGCTCCGAATCGGCCGCCGACGCGGTGGCCATCGCCCGCGCCGCGGGACTGGGCTGGATCCAGCTTCACGGTGACCGCACACCGGATGACGTCAAAACAGCGCACGACGCCGGGATGAAGGTCATCCGCGCCGTCACCATGGGTGCCGCACCGGAGGCGTTTGGCAACTGGGGCGAGGAACTGCTGCTGATCGACGCCGCGGTTCCCGGTTCCGGCGAGGCCTGGGACTACGGTTCCGTGCGCGCCAAAGGCCTGGCGGGACGGCAGTGGCTCCTGGCCGGCGGTCTCGACCCCGCCAACGTGTCCGAAGCCGCCCGTGATGCCGGGGCATGGGGCGTGGACGTCTCCTCCGGCGTCGAACAAAGCAGGGGAGTGAAGGACCTGACTAAGATCAGGTCTTTCGTCACGGCAGCCAAAGGCTGACCGCCCCGTGACCCAGGCGGCGCGCGCCCGGACGCCCGCGGCTCCCCTCTACGCTGCCGGATTCGTGACCGCGTTCGGCGCGCACAGCATTGCAGCCGGCATGGGCGCCCAGAGTGGCAACATCGGCCTGACCCTGCTTAACCTGGGAATCCTGCTGGCCGTCTACGACATCTCCGAGGTGTTCCTCAAGCCGGTCTTTGGCGCGCTGAGCGACCGGATCGGCGCCAAGCCGGTCATTGTCGGCGGACTGATCGGCTTCGCCGCGCTGTCCCTGATCGGACTGGGGGCCGCGGATCCGCTGCTGCTGGGCCTTGCCCGCCTGGGCCAAGGGGCCGCCGCATCGGCGTTCTCCCCGGCGTCCTCGGCGATGGTGGCCCGGCTCTCGGCCGGGAAGAATGCCGGGACCTTCTTCGGCAGGTACGGGTCCTGGAAGAGCCTCGGTTATGTGATTGGCCCTCTGCTCGGCGCCGGGCTGATCGCGGGCGGCGGCTTTGCGCTGCTTTTCGGGGCTCTTTCCGCGCTTGCCGCAGCCACCGCCGTGTGGATCCTTCTCGCCGTCCCTCACCTGCCGCCGCTCCCGCGCCAGCGGTACACGGTGCTGGACCTGGCCCGGCAGGTTGCGGAGCGCAGGTTCCTGGTGCCCACGCTGGTGCTGGCGGCATCGATGGCGGCCATGGGAGCGGCTATCGGTTTCCTTCCGGCCCTGGCAGTGCAGCACGGCCTTGATCCGGTGGCCGGCACCGCCGCCGTCAGTGTGCTGGCCGTCGCCTCCCTGCTGGTCCAGCCGCGGATCGGAGCGATGCGCGACATGCACCGCATCGGAGACGCAGGCGGAATGCGGACCGGCCTGTTGCTCACCGCCGCCGGGGTGGCCCTGGTGGCCGCCGTCCCGGGGCCGGCGACGATCTTTATCGCCGCGGCCCTCATCGGGGGCGGCGTCGGCGCGGCCACGCCGCTGGGCTTTGCGCATTTGGCCGACAGCACACCGAAGGACCGGATGGGGCGCACCATGGGCTCGGCCGAGCTTGGACGCGAACTCGGCGACGCCGGCGGCCCGCTCCTGGTGGGAGCCGTCGCCACCGCCGCCTCGCTCCCGCTGGGCCTGGGGCTTCTCGCGCTGCTGGTCGCGGCCGCCGGGGTCCCGCGCCTCAGCCTAAGGGTGAAGGTGCCCAAGGCCGAAAGTTCGCAGGCTGAAGGTTAAGGGTTAATTCAGGGCAGATCCCGAGGCGCTGCAGCCTTCCGGCCCGGCAGAATGGACGGATGAAGACACTCCTGAACATCATCTGGCTGGTATTCGGCGGCTTCTGGCTGGCGCTGGGCTACTTCGCCGCCGGCATCATCTGCTGCCTGCTCATCGTGACCATCCCCTGGGGCATCGCCTCCTTCCGGATCGCGTCCTACACCCTGTGGCCCTTTGGCCGGATGGTGGTGGACAAGCCGGGCGGAAACGGCGTGTTCTCGCTCCTCGGCAACGTGATTTGGCTGTTGGTGGCCGGCATCTGGATTGCCATTGGGCACGTGGTCACGGCGTTCGCCATGGCCATCACCATCATCGGCATCCCGCTGGCCATCGCCAACCTGAAGCTGATCCCGGTTTCCCTCATGCCACTGGGCAAGCAGATCGTGCCCACGGACAGGCCGTTCATCACGGCCTACCGCTGACACCCGGGCGGCGTCCGGCCGGCACCGGTCAGGCCAGCTCAGCCTTCAGGTTCCGCCGGGCGGCCTCCAGCCACAGGCTGCGGGCCCGCTCGGTGTGGAAGAGCGGGTCCAGTGCCAGCAACTGGCGGACGACGGCGGCCCTCCCGGCCGCAAAGTCGGCGTCGCCGATGTGCGCGTAGTCTTCCCGGACGGCCGCCGCATACCGGGCGTAGCGCTCCGGTTCCCCGCCCAGAACTGACAGGTCCGCGTCGCAGAGGAGGGCGCCGTCGTCGTCCCCGTCCTCCGGCCGGTGGTCCGAGGTGAGCCGGACCAGCCGCGCTACCTCATCGACCTCGGCTTCCGGCAGTCCGGCCTGGCTGAGCCTGAGTTCGGCGAGCCGGGCGGACTCCTCCTCGTCCTGGCCCGCCACTCCCCGGTAGACGGCGTCGTGGAACCAGGCCGCCAGCAGCACGGTGCGCGGCGGCCGCGCGGGTGCGGTGAGCAGGTCCAGGGCCTCCAGCACGGCGAGCAGGTGCGTGCAGCCGTGGTACCTGCGGTGGCTCTCGCTCCAGCGGTCCAGCAGGTCCAGGAACAGGGCGTCATGGCCGGGCAGCACCATGTTCCAGCGGTGGAGCAGGGGAGTCTTGAGGGACTTCGTGCGGCTGCGCGCGGGGATCCGGAGCCCGCTGGCAATGAGTTTCCGCACGAGGACCCGCGCCTCAACCGGAATGGCACCGGCAGCCACCAGACCGTCATAGCGGCGCTGCGGCACGTCGTAGTGGTCGCCGTCGAATGCCCGCTCAGGGATGCCCGCCGCAGCGGCGAAGGCGTGCAGCTCCGCCAGGGAAGTGTCTGAAATCAGATGCGAAAAAAGTGTTTCATGGGCAGGCCAAAGCGGCGGATCGATGTAGACGGCCATGGGAGAGAGTCTAGTCCGGTGCCGTGCCCGCCATCCGCGTCAGTGCAGCTGCGGCCCGGCTACTTTCGTCCAATCTCGAAGTTGTCCGTAAAGGTATACCTCTCCGCAGGGACGAACTTTGCTGCGAGCCGGTCAGCGGTGGCCGTCACGTCCAGCGTGCCGAGGGCGGCGTCGCAGTTGCTCCCGGACCAGGCGGCAAAGTAGCCGGATTCCGAATCCTGATCGTTGACGTCATACAGCCCCCTGCCGCCCGTTCCGACCGTGGCGAAGACCGTTCCGGCACCCTGGACCATGGTGGCGTCCGAATCGGCGAGGCAGCCTTGGGAGAATGTGTCCGGCACCAGTGCAGGGCAGCCCCGGCCCCCACCCAGTTGGTGGCTCCGTTGGTAGATGTGGTCGTGGGCGCTCAGAACAAGATCTGCCTTCTTGTCGATGAGCATGTCCGTGAAGTCGGCTCCCGCCTGGCAATCATATTTGCCCACGCTGAGACAAGGAGTGTGCATGCCCACCACGGTCCACGGGATGTTCTTGGACTTGGCACCGTCCAACGCTGCTGCTGTCCAGCGCCACCGCTCACTGCCCCGCGAGTAGTCCAGGATGTTTCCGTCATGGAATTCGATCCCCGGGGACACCATGATGAAACGCACCAGCGGGTTCCGTTCCGGGTAGTCGGCGTACCACTGCACTCCGTACTCGCCCTGCAGCCCCGCCAACTTGTTGGGCAGGCAGTTGACGATGTTGGCGATGTCGCCGTCATGGCCGTCGCTCTCGTGGTTTCCGCTGACCACCTGGTAGGGAAAGTGGCCGCCCAGCTTGCCGGTGACCATGTCACAGAAATCCTGCTCGCGCCCTGCCTCGTAGGGGAAGTCCCCGAGGGCCAGGTTCAGCTCAGGCCGCAGGCCGCCGATTGTGTCAAGCACCTTCCTGGCCCCCGCGCCCAGCCCGATGTCGCCCTGGGCCGTGAAGTGGACGGCGGCTGGCGCTGTGGTGGAGGAGGACTCCGCGTCTGGGGAAGGCCCTGCAGGGGAGGAGGATTGCCCGGGGCTGGATGACGGGGTTGCCGGTCCGGTCCCAGCAGGCGAAACCGGCGTCCCGGACGACGAGGGCGGCGGCAGGGGTGGAGCGGGCTGGCACGCTGTAACCAGCAGCGCCATCGAAAGTACGGCCGGAGCAACGCCGGGCCATCTCCGTTGTTTCGACAGTCCAGTCATGATCCCTCACACCGCGGAACTGAGCCTGATGCCGCCGTCGGCTGGCGAAAAAAGTGATTCCTGCTTGGCCCTCAGGGTAATCCCCCCGGCGCTTCGGGGCCATGCGCCGGCGCCGGCGCGGACTGCAGTGACTTTTTCTGTAATGGATATGACATTTGTTGTCATGACACGTACGCTCGCGGTCGGACCCCTCGCCCCCGACGCCAAGGAGCCTCACGTTGAAGATCGCCAAAATCCTGGCCGCTGCCACGGCCAGCGCGGCCCTGCTGGCTCCCGTACTCGGCGGTCCGCCAGCGCAGGCCGCCGCGGCCCGGGAAGCGCGGGTCAAGGACGTGCCGGCCCCCGACGGCGACGGTACGTTGAGCCGGGACATCGCGGGCGGCGGCATCACTACGGTTTCAGCAGCCCCCTTCGCGGCGCAAGTTTCCTTCGACTCCGCAGGCATCAACGTGGGCTGTGCCGGCAGTCAGATCGCTGCGGGCTGGGTCATTACGGCCAAGCACTGCAACTCCACGAGCCTTAGGTCGGTCCGGCTCGGCACCAGCTACCTCGGAACCGGAGGTGCCGTCCGTTCGGTGGCCGCGCGCTACCCCGCCCCTGCCGGGGACGTCCTGTTGCTGAGACTGTCCGCGCCGTACTACGGCTCCTACGTGGGCCTGTCCAGTTCCTTTCCTGCCACCGGAACTCCCGCGAGGGTTTATGGCTGGGGCGATCAGTCCGAGGGGTCCGGCGCCATGTCCTACTACCTCAAGGCGGCGGACGTCTCGGTGGTGTGGCAGGGCGTGGACAACTACGGCGGTCCGTCTATCCGGACGCGGTCGAAGAGCGGTCACACGCTGAGCGGCGACTCGGGCGGCCCGCTGATCGTGAACGGCAAACTTGCAGGGGTCCTGTCCTCGTCGGACATCTTGCCGGCCCCGAACCCTTCGAATTACACCGGCTACTTCAATGACCACGCCTCCGTGGTCCGCAACCTGGCCTGGATCACCAGCGTCTCCGGGGTTCGGGGCTCCTAGCGGTTACATCCCGGGCAGGTCGAGGGTCTCGTATACCTGGATGCTCGCGCCGGGCATCATGAGGTGCGGGTGTCCCTCGAGGAGGGCCAGGGCGCCGTCCATGTCCTCGGCCTGCAGGATTCCGTATCCGCCAACGCTGGCGTTCGTGTCCGAGGTGCCGGACTGGCTGACCTCCTTGCCGGCGCCCAGGGGCTGGCCCATGTCCACGATGCCGCTGCCGGCCCGGGACGCCCACTCCATCCAGGCCTTCATGCCCTCCTGCGCGGCCTCGGGGGAACTCTCCGCCATCTGGGATTGTGCCGACTGCGGTGCGTTGTAAAGAACTACAAACTTCTTCATTGCCGGTCCTGTCTCTGGGGTAGTGGTCTTTGGGGATTGTGGACTGACGCTCTTGGCGGCTGCCGCCTCGAGGGCTTGGCCCTCGCAGCCACAGGTCGATCCTAGGGGGATTCGGCCGCTGGCGATACAGTTCAAGGGCCACTGTTCACGGAATATCCGCCCGCCCCTGAGAGGGCATTTCGCTGTGGGAAAACTTGGCAGTGATGACGTAAAAAGCAAAGTTGAGCGTAGTAGACTCAACGTAGCTAAAACGTCTTCGAAAGGAGCTCTCTTTGGACGCCAAATTCACCACCAAGAGCCAGGAGGCTCTTTCAGCTGCCGCGATGAACGCCTCCACGGCCGGGAATCCGCAGGTGGAACCCGCCCACCTGCTCAAGGCGCTGATGGATCAGCGGGAGGGCGTCGCCGTCGCTCTCCTTCGCGCCACCGGAGCGGATCCGGATACGGTCAGCGTCCAGGCCAGTACCGCCATCAAGGCGCTGCCTGCCACGTCCGGAAGCTCGGTCCAGCAGGCCCAGCTGTCCCGGCCTTCCCTGCAGGCGATCCAGAACGCCCAGAACGAAGCCGACAAGCTGGGCGACTCCTTCGTCTCCACCGAGCACCTGCTGCTCGGCCTCTCGGCGGGAAGCGACGGCGTTGGCAGGCTGTTGCGCGACGCCGGCGCGTCGCATGAGGCCTTGGCAGCGGCCCTGCCGGGTGTCCGCGGCGACCGCAAGGTCAACTCGCCTGACCCGGAGAACACTTTTCAGGCCCTGGAAAAGTTCGGCACCGATCTGACCGCGACCGCCCGCTCCGGCAAGCTGGACCCCGTGATTGGGCGGGATGCCGAAATCCGCCGCATCATCCAGGTGCTCAGCCGCCGCACGAAGAACAACCCGGTGATCATCGGTGAGCCGGGCGTCGGCAAGACGGCCGTCGTCGAGGGCCTCGCCCAGCGCATCGTCGCCGGTGACGTGCCGGAGAGTCTTCGGGGCAAGACTCTGATCGCCCTTGACCTGGCCTCCATGGTGGCCGGCGCCAAATACCGGGGCGAGTTTGAGGAGCGACTGAAGGCCGTCCTTGAAGAGATCAAGAACTCTGACGGCCGGATTGTCACGTTCATCGATGAGCTGCACACAGTGGTGGGAGCCGGGGCCAGCGGCGAAAGCGCCATGGACGCCGGCAATATGCTCAAGCCGATGCTGGCCCGGGGTGAGCTGCGGCTGATCGGCGCCACCACCCTCGACGAGTACCGCGAGAACATCGAGAAGGACCCCGCCCTGGAGCGGCGCTTCCAGCAGGTGTACGTCGGGGAGCCCAGCGTGGACGACACCATCGGAATCCTGCGGGGCCTGAAGGAGCGGTACGAGGCCCACCACAAGGTCGCCATCGCAGACTCCGCGCTGGTGGCTGCCGCGACGCTCTCCAACCGCTACATTTCCGGCCGGCAACTGCCGGACAAGGCGATCGACCTCGTGGACGAGGCCGCCTCCCGGCTGCGCATGGAGATCGACTCCGCCCCGGAGGAGATCGACCAGCTGCGCCGCGCCGTCGACCGGCTCACCATGGAGGAGCTCGCCCTGCAGGGTGAGACGGACGCCGCGTCCGTGGAGCGCCTCGCTGCGCTGCGGGCGGACATGGCGGACAAGAAGGAGCAACTGGCCGGCTTGAACGCCCGCTGGGAGGCCGAGAAAGCAGGCCTGAACCGCGTTGGCGACCTGAAGGCAAAGCTGGACGAGCTGCGGTCCACTGCGGACAAGGCGCAGCGCGAGGGAGACCTTGAGACCGCGTCCCGGGTCCTCTACGGCGAAATTCCTGCACTGGAACGCGAACTGAACGACGCCGCAGAAGCTGAGGCCGCCGTCGCCGACAAATCTGCCCTGATGGTGGCGGAGGAGGTCACGGCCAACGACATCGCCGAGGTCATCGCGGCATGGACCGGAATTCCGGCCGGCCGCATGCTCCAGGGCGAAAGCCAGAAGCTGCTGCACATGGAGGGGGAGCTCGGCAGGAGGCTGATCGGGCAGTCCAAGGCCGTCACCGCCGTGTCCGACGCCGTGCGCCGCGCACGGGCCGGCATCAGCGACCCCAACCGGCCCACAGGTTCGTTCCTGTTCCTCGGCCCTACCGGCGTCGGCAAAACCGAACTCGCCAAGGCGCTCGCGGACTTCCTTTTCGACGACGAACGCGCCATGGTGCGGATCGACATGTCGGAGTACAGCGAAAAGCACTCCGTGGCCCGCCTCGTCGGTGCGCCTCCCGGCTACGTCGGCTACGAGGAGGGCGGCCAGCTTACCGAGGCCGTTCGCCGCCGGCCGTACTCCGTGGTGCTGCTGGACGAGGTGGAGAAGGCTCACCCCGAGGTGTTCGACATCCTGCTGCAGGTGCTCGACGACGGCCGCCTCACCGACGGCCAGGGCCGCACCGTGGACTTCCGCAACGTGATCCTGGTGCTCACCTCAAACCTGGGCAGCCAGTTCCTCGTGGACCCAACGCTGGATGCGAACGCCAAGCGCAACGCGGTGATGGCCACCGTGAACGCTTCCTTCAAGCCGGAGTTCCTGAACCGGCTGGATGAGGTGGTGCTGTTTGATCCGCTGTCCGTGGACGAGCTCGCCCGGATCGTCGAGCTGCAGGTGGCGGAGCTGACCAAGCGCCTGCAGGAGCGGCGGCTTTCGCTCGAGGTCACCGAAGGGGCCCGCTCCTGGCTGGCGATGTCCGGCTTCGACCCTGCCTACGGCGCCCGGCCGCTGCGGCGCCTCGTGCAGCGCGAAATCGGCGACCGGCTGGCCAAGGCCATCCTGGCCGGTGAAATCTCCGACGGCGACACCGTCCTGGTGGACACCGCCGCCGACCTCGGGGAGCTCACCGTCGAGGGCCTGGAAGCACTGTCGGGGCCCGACGGCGGCAGTCCCCTGGGTAGCGGGCTCACCGTCCGCCGCCGGGACTAGCAGCGCGCAAGCCCGCTCCCTTGGTTCCTCAGGGAGCTAGGGGAGCAGGCTTGCCTTGATGATGTTGCCGGACGCGGTGATGTAGCAGTCCACGCGGCGGTCACCCTTGGCCCAGCTGGCCGTGCTCGGATACGCGAGGCGGTAGATCAGGTTGTAGTCGTTGGATTTCGCCGTCAGCCGCGCGTCCTGGCACGTTTCCCTGGCCCTGGTCTTCATGGCCTCACGGCCCGGGTATGCGTCACCGTCGGCGTAGTGCGTGACCGCCACCAGCTGGGCGGAATGGCCGGTGCTGCACGCAACCACAGTGGACTTGGATGCCTCGGGGTCAAAGTCCTTGAGGCAGTCGCCCACCCGGAAATCCAGCGGGCTCACGCTGGCCACGGGCAGGCTGGGCCGGGGTGACACCGCCGGCGGGGCGGGGGAGGGGTCTGCCGCCGCGGCGCCCGGCCGGTTCGCCGCCTGCATGGTGGCGCCGGCGAGGAGTGACGTCAGGAGCCACACGAGCAGGCCACCCACCACCAGCAGCGCAAGGACAAAGCCGGACTTGAGCAGGGTTTGCCGGACCTCTGGCTGTGCGAGCCAGGAGCGGACCGCGCCGACGAGGCCTCCGGGCTGGACCGCACCGGGCTGAGCTTGCCCCGGTGCGGCTGATTCCGGCTCTGCCGCATTGCGCTCTGCCGGTTTGCGCTCTGCCGGTTTGCGCTCGGCCGGTTGGGGTTGCACGGCCGGTTCGGGTTGCACGGCGACGGCGCGGGCCGGCCCGCGTTCCCCGTCGTGGCTGGGATCGTTGTCATTCATGTGGGGCGGCACCCCTTCCTGGCGTTCGCTCGAGCGCTGGGTCTCCGGCCATATGCGTTTCCGCGGTGTGGCCCGGGCGGCCGATTGCCGGATTCCCATGCCCGCTTAATTCAGTCGTTCAGGAGACTCTATCGAACAAAAAATCCCTGCAAGCCCCGGATTGCCGCGGAGAAGGGGGTCGCGGCGGTCGCTGGACGCCTCCGTGGCAAGCAGATGCCGCCGAAAGCATGTAATCTAGGGGTACGACAAATTGACCAAACATTCCGGGGCCTCACCGATCGCCAAAGGTGACCACCTCCGGTCCAAGTACAAAAGGGGGTCACGCCATGGGGCGCGGCCGTCAAAAGGCAAAAGCTACCAAGCAGGCTCGGGACATCAAGTACTACTCCCCGAACACCGATTATTCGGCCCTACAGCGAGAGCTCACGGGTCCGGGAAGTCGTGCCACGAGCCATTTCGCGAATGAACCGGTCGAGCCGGACTATTCAGCCTACGTGGATAAGTACGCGGACGATTTGGATGAAGACGACGACGAGGTAGACAGCCGTCGTATCGGTTAGTCGTTCCCGCTGAACTGCCTTAAGGCAGTTGGCTGCGAGCCGCCGTCGTACACCATAGTTATCAGGCCCGTTGGGCACGCCGGTCTTCGGCGTGGCCAACGGGCCTTTGGCGTTGCCGCGCATGCGCCCCTGGGCCTCCCCCCGTCACGTACGCGCCCGTAGGAACCTTGCCCTTCAGGAACTAGGCTGGAAAGAATTCAGCCTACGAAAGGTACGGACGCATGGTTCAGCGCAGCGGGTACAGCCTTGGAGAGCTCTGCTGGACGGACATTCAGACGCCGGACGTGGCTGCTGCCAAGGCCTTCTACGCCGCCGTGTTCGGGTGGCGGTACGAGGACCTGCCCACCCCGGACGGCCGCAGCTACGCGAAGGCCTTCCTGGACGACGACGTCGTGGCGACGGTGGCACCGCAGCCGCAGCAGGGTGACACGCAACGGCCCGCGCAGTGGAACATCTACTTTGCCACTGACGACGCCGGATCCACTGCGGAGGAAGCCGACCATGCCGGCGGCGCGGTGCAGTTCGGACCGGAGGACATCGGGGACACCGGAACCATGGTGTTTGTAGAGCCGCCGGGAGGCGGTGCCACCGGCGTCTGGCAGGCCGGAACCCACCCCGGCAGCGGGCGGCACAACGAGCCCGGCGCATTCGCCTGGGCCGAACTGCTCACGCCCGAGCCGCAGGCCGCCGTCGGGTTTTTTCAGCAGCTGTTCGGCCATGAGGTGACGGAATACCCCCAGGACGACGGCGGAACTTACACCACGCTGATGGTGAACGGCGCGGAGGTGGCGGGCATTGCGCCTGCCCCGCAGGAGGACGTGGACGACGAGGACGGGGACGGCGAGCCCGGCAGCCGCGGCTGGCAGGTCTACTTCGGCGTCTCCAGTGTCAAGGAAGCCGTGCTGTCGGCCGTGGCAGCCGGAGCCGAGGTGCTGGTGGAGCCGGAGTTCGACGACGACGGCGGCACCATCGCCACCCTGAAGGACCCGCAGGGCGGCGTGTTCAGCGTCCTGGAGGTTTAGCAGCCTCGGATTTAAGCGTCGAGTGCTCCGCAGATGCCCTTATGAAGGTTCAAAAGGGCGGTTACGGAGCACTCGATGAGGGGGCTGGTGGGGACTAGGCGTAGGCGTTGACCAGCTGGACAGCGCCGCCGTCCACGCCCTTGGCGCCCTGCACGTAGTCCGGTCCGGTCTTGACCACGGCGTCGGAATCGGCGCTGACGGAGCCCATGATCCAGGACGGCAGGCCGCGCTCGTTGAGGCGGGCCACGGCGGCGTCTGCGGCTTCTGCGGAGACCACGGCCACCATGCCGACGCCGAGGTTCAGCGTGCGCTCCAGGTCGGGTAGCGGGACGCGGCCCAGCTCGGAGACGAGCTTGAAGATGGCGGGCAGCTCCCAGGTGGAGCGGTCAACGGTGGCCACGAGGCCCTGCGGCAGCACGCGCGCCAGGTTGGCGGCGAGGCCGCCACCGGTGACGTGGCTGAAGCCGTGCACGGCCTTCTCTGCTGTGACCGGGAACGCCCGCGCCAGGTCCAGGCAGTCCGCGGCGTAGACGCGGGTGGGTTCCAGCAGTTCCTCGCCCAGCGTGCGGCCAAGCTCGGAGACCTGGCGGTCCAGGGCCCAGCCGGCGTGGTTGATGACGCGGCGGACCAGGGAGTAGCCATTTGAGTGCAGGCCCGAGGAAGCCATGCCGATCACCACGTCGCCTTCGCGAACGCGGTCCGGCCCCAGCAGGGCGTCTGCCTCAACAACGCCGGTGGCAGCGCCGGCGACGTCGTACTCGTGTTCTCCCAGCAGGCCAGGGTGCTCGGCGGTTTCGCCGCCCACCAGCGCGGTGCCGGCAACCGAGCAGGCGGCCGCGATGCCGCGGACGATGTCCGCGATGCGCTCGGGAACCACCTTGCCGCAGGCGATGTAGTCGGTCATGTACAGCGGCTCGGCGCCCACCACCACGATGTCGTCAACCACCATTCCCACGAGGTCGTAGCCGATGGTGTCGTGGATGTCCATGGCCTGGGCGATGGCCACCTTGGTGCCGACGCCGTCCGTGGACGTGGCGAGCAGGGGCTTCCTGTAGGTCAGGAGCTTCGAGACGTCGTACAGGCCTGCGAAACCGCCGACGCCGCCAATCACCGATGCGTTGTGGGTCGCCTTGACGGCATCCTTCATGAGTTCGACTGCGCGGTCGCCGGCCTCGACGTCCACACCGGCGGCCGCGTAGGTGATGCCGGCGTTGTTCTGGGCAGCATTCATGTCAGCAGTGGAGGAAGCGGAGGTCATCAGGACTCTTTCTTGTCAGCGCCGACGGTCGCAGCGTCGTGGTGGAGATCGGGCACGCGGTCGGCGTCGGTAAGCAGGTTCTCGAACTCGGCATCCGGCCCCGGATCACAGCCGGTGGCGCCCGGCTTCTCGGCAGGATCCTCGGTCACCGGGATGCTGTCCGGATTGCCTGGCGTGGCGGTGGCCGGTTCGATGGCGGCTTCCGCGGCGGCGTCGCCCGTGGTGGCCGGAGCGCCGCTCCGTGAGGATGCCGGCAGGCCGCCCAGGTCCGTGCGCTCCAGCAGGTTCTTGCCCAGTTTGTCCGAGCCCGGGAGCTCGATGGGGTACTTGCCGGTGAAGCAGGCGGTGCAGAGCCGTTCGCGGGGCTGCTGGGTGGCGCCGATCATGCCGTCTTCGGAAATGTAGGCCAGCGAGTCGGCGCCGATGGCCTGGGAGATCTCTTCGATCGTGGCGCCGTTGGCGATCAGCTCGGCGCGGGAGGCGAAGTCGATGCCGTAGAAGCACGGCCACTGGACCGGCGGGGAGGAAATCTTGACGTGCACGGCGGCGGCGCCGGCTTCGCGGAGCATCCGGACGATGGCGCGCTGCGTGTTGCCGCGGACGATCGAGTCATCCACCACCACCACGCGCTTGCCGCGGATCACGGACTCCAGGGCGTTGAGCTTCAGCCGGATGCCCAGCTGGCGCAGCGTCTGCGAGGGCTGGATGAACGTGCGGCCCACGTAGGAGTTCTTGACGAAGCCGTGCGCGAACGGGATGCCGGATTCTTCGGCGTAGCCCACGGCTGCGGGGGTACCGGATTCCGGGACCGGGATGACGATGTCCGCTTCCTGCGTGTTCTCGCGGGCCAGCTGGCGGCCCATCTCCACGCGGGATTCGTACACGGACCGCCCGGCGATCGCGGCGTCGGGGCGCGCGAGGTAGACGTACTCGAATACGCATCCGGCCGGCGTCGGCTCCGCAAAGCGCTGGGACCGCACGCCCTGCTCATCGATGGCGATGAATTCGCCGGGTTCGATTTCGCGGATGAAGCTGGCACCCACGGTGGCCAGGGCGGACTGTTCGGACGCCACCACCCAGCCGCGTTCCAGCCGGCCCAGGCAAAGGGGGCGGATGCCGTAGGTGTCCCGCGCGGCGTACAGGGTGCCCTCGTCCATGAAGACGAAGCAGAAGCCGCCCTTGATCTTGGGCAGCAGCTCGATGGCGGTCTGTTCGAGGGACTTGCCCTCTTCACCCTCCAGCAGCGCCGTCACCAATGCGGTGTCCGAGGTGTTGCCCTGCTTCATTTCGCCGCTGAGCTGGCCGCCGTTGCGTTCCAGGATCATGGCGTTGAGCTCGGCGGTGTTGGTCAGGTTGCCGTTATGCGCCAGGGCCACCGTGCCGGTGCTGGTCGCACCGAGGGTGGGCTGGGCGTTGGCCCAGTGGCTGGCTCCGGTGGTGGAGTAGCGGCAGTGGCCGACGGCCAGGTGCCCGGTCAGGGTGTTAAGCGTGGTCTCGTCGAAGACCTGGGATACGAGGCCCATGTCCTTGTAGACGTTGATCCGCTTGCCGTCGCTGGTTGCTATGCCAGCCGACTCCTGACCGCGGTGCTGCAACGCGTACAGCCCGTAGTAGGTGAGTTTTGCTACTTCTTCACCTGGTGCCCAGACCCCGAAGACGCCGCAAGCGTCCTGTGGGCCCTTTTCGCCAGGGAGAAGATCATGAGAAAGTTTTCCATCGCCGCGTGCCACTGGTCGATTATCTCACGTCATGGGGTATGGAAATTCCGGCCGCCGGATTATGACCGCTGGCCGGGCCCGCCGTCGTCCGTGGTCCGCTCCGGTGCGGGGCCTGTTTCGGTGCCCAGTGCCGTGCCCGGCGCCGTGCCCGGTTCCTCGGCTGGCTGCGTGGCCGGTGCCGTACCCGGCGCGGAATGCTCGGCTTCCGGCACCGCTTCGACGACGCCGCGGCGGGCACGCCGCACGCTGGTGCGGTCCAGCACCAGGGCGGCAATTGCGCCGAGAATCACACCGGCCGCGGCGCACGGCACCATGAAGAAGCCGTACACGGCGCCGCGGTCGTAGCTGGCATCGCCGGGCAGCGCGTACGCAATGACAGCCGCCGCGGCGAAGCCCACGAGCCCGCCCAGGATCAGGAAGGGAACGTACTTGGGGGCGCGCCGGACGGTAATCTCGCGCCGTTCGGGAAATTCGCGCCGTTCAGGGGTGGGCTGGTCGGAAGACATGCCATCTAGCCTACTGTCATCCCGGCCCCCAGCCTGCTCCGGCGGGTTCAGCCTGCTCAGGCCTGCGGCCCCGCCGGGACCAGCCGCTGCCGCTGCTCGCCCAGCAGGTCCCCGCCGGACATCCGCATGACATCGCCGTCTTTCAGGAACGGGAAGCGGCCGGACAGTGCCACGCCCTCCGGGGTGCCGGTGGTGATGAGGTCGCCGGGTTCGAGCACCATGTACTGCGAGAGCCGGCGGACCAGTTCGGCCGGTCCGAAGACCATGTCCGCCGTCGAGCTGTCCTGCCGGACCTCGTCATTGACCCAGGATGCGAGGCGGATGCCGTCCGCATCCACTCCCGCGGCGGGCACCAGCCAGGGCCCTACCGGGTTGAAGGTGGGGCAGGATTTGCCCAGCGACCACTGCGGCCCGGAGTGCTCCAGCTGGTACTCGCGCTCGGAGACGTCATTGGACAGGACGTAGCCCGCGATGCAGTCCGCTGCCTCGGTGTCGGATGCCAGGTAGCTGGCGCGCCGGCCGATGACCACGCCCAGCTCCACCTCCCAGTCCACCCGCTGCGCCCCCGGCGGGATGACGACGTCGTCGTCCGGACCAACCACGGTGTTGGGATGCTTGAAGAAGATGATGGGCCGCTCCGGCACAGGCAAGCCGGATTCTGCAGCGTGCGCGGCGTAGTTCAGCCCCACGCCGATCACGGCCCCGGGCCGGGCGATCGGCGCGCCGATCCGTTTGCCGTCGAGGGTCACCCGCGGGAGGCCGGACAGGTCCAGGTCAGTGAGCTGGCCGGCCCAGGTCTGGAGGAAGTCACCGTCGATGTCCTGGGTGACCGGCCGCAGGTCATAGGCCTGGCCGTCATCGTCGATGACCACCGGAACCTCGTTGCTCGCCGGGCCAATGCGCATCAGCCGCATTCTGTTTCCTTTCAGCTGCCGCGGTAGGTGGAGTAGGCGAACGGGCTCAGCAGCAACGGCACATGGTAGTGCTCGGTGCCGGTGACTTCGAAGACCAGGTCCACCTCCGGGAAGAATGTGGTGCCGCCCTGCCGGGCGTAGTAGTCGCCGGTGGCGAAGTTGAGCCGGTAGTTTCCGGGGGCCAGAACCTCCGGTCCCAGGCCCTTCGCGCGGCCGTCCGCATCGGTGGTGCCGCTGCCCAGCTGAGTCCAGCTGCCGCCGTCGTTCGCGTAAAGCACGACGGCGATACCCGCCGCCGGGCGCCCGGCGCCGGTGTCCAGGACGTGGGTTGTTACGTGGGAAACGCTCATTCGCTGATCACTCCTTCCAGGCGCAGCAGGGCGATTTCCCGCAGCTGCTGCGCGACGATGGCGTCTTCCTGCGCCGGGGTATTGGCCAGGCGCTCGTTCAGCGCTGCCAGGATTTCGGGGGCCGTCCGTCCGGCGGCGCGGATCAGGAAGACTCGGCCGAACTTTTCCTCGTAGGCGCGGTTGCCGCGCGCCAGGGCGTCCGCCACCCCGGTGTCGGCCGGGTCCACGCCTGCCTGCTCGGACCGGGACATGGCCGCCTCGGTGGTCTGCGCGGCGGGACGTTCGCCGATCCTCGGATGATGGGCCATGGCGCCTGCCACCTCGTCCGGCGTGAACGGCGCGGCGGCGGCCCGGGCTCCATCGAGGAGCTCCTCACGGGAGGCGAAGGGCCGCGCGGCGGCAATCTGGTCCACCCAGCGGGGGACGTCGATGCAGGGGCGCAGGACCGCGTTGGCAGCGTCCCTGTCCGCGGCATTGAATTCGGCAAGCTTCACGTTGTGATCCTCAAGCAGATGCTGGCATCCATGGTGACGGCTATGCGGAGGCCGGGTCCTCTCCCGGCGATCGACAACCCTTCGAGGCGTCGAGTTCCGCATCATGGAACTGTTATTTCAGCATACGTAATAGTGAAGCCGAGCATGTCTGCCGGTGTCAAGAGACTACCGCAGGCGTTGAGGTCGGGCGGATAGTATCGGCGCCGGGGGGACTTGACGCTGGGTCGGAGTCCCGCGCGGCGATAGGGGACGGATGAAAGGGGCCAGCGCTCGGACGCGCCCGGAGCGGGACAACGATCGGGAGGCCGTGCTGAAGGCGTACGGGTTGTTGCCTGGCCAGGAGGGCGTCGCCTCTCCGCCTGTCGGCGGCACTGCCCGCGCCGATACTGCCCGCCCTGCCCTGGACAACCTCGTGGACCTGGCCGCGAAGCTGTGCCAGGTGCCCTACAGCGTGGTGAACGTGATCACCGCGGACCAGCAGCGCCAGATCGCGGCGTCGGGGGTGGAACCGGGCATCTGCTCCCGGGAGGATTCGATGTGCGCCAGGGTCTTCCTGGCCCGGGAAACCACGGTGGTCCGCGATGCATCCGGGGACCCGCGCTTTGCCAACAATCCGTTTGTGACCGGTGAGATCGCCCGCGTCCGCTATTACGCCTCGGTGCCGCTGGTAACCGCCTCCGGCTTCGTGCTGGGTTCGCTGTGTGTCTTCTCCGACAGGCCGGCGGACCCCGACCCGGAGCAGATCGCCATGCTGGAGCTCCTCGCCCAGCAGGCCGTGGAGCTGCTGGAGCTCCAGCACCGGACCCTGCAGCTGAACGTGGCGCTGGACGAGGTGCGGCGGAGCAACGCCAAGCTCGGCGAGTTCGCCGGCCGCGTGAGCCACGACCTGCGCATTCCGCTGACCACGATCCTTGGCTACGTCGAACTGGGCGAGGATGATCCGGACATGCCGCCGGAGCACCCGGCCGCCGAGTACCTGCAGCTCATCGGTTCCAGCGGCCGGCGCATGCTCGCCATGCTCGAGGACGTGCTGGACTACTCGAAGGTGGGCGGTGCGCTGCACCAGCAGCCCGTCTCGCTGCGCGACGCCGTCTCGGACGCCGCGCGCGACCTCGGCATCCCGTTCGGGAGCGGGGCCATGCTGGACTCCGATGACGCGCGGCTGCACGCGGATCCGCTCCAGCTGCGCGCCCTGCTGCAGAACCTGCTCTCCAACGCCCTGAACTACCGCAGTCCGGAGCGGCCCCTGGAAATCCGGGTCACCGCGGTCTCGAACTATCACGGGACCGCGGTCCTCGTGGCGGACAACGGCAAGGGAATCAGCCCGGAGGACAGGCAGCGCGTGCTGGAGCCGCTGGTCCGCCTGCACCGGGAAGGGGACGGCCCGGGCTCCGGGCTGGGCCTGGCCACCTGCAGGCGGATCGCCCAGGCACACGGGGGTGACCTGACCCTGACGGAGACCCTCGGCGGCGGCACCACCGTAGTGCTGACCTTTCCGGCTTCCCTGTGAACAGCGTCGTGAGCAGCGCCGTGGTCCGAGCGTTCCTGCTGGTGCTCCTGCTCGTGCTGCTGCCAGCCGCTCCGGCGCAAGCCGCCGCGGCCCCGGGGGAAACTAGCGGCGCGGGGGACGGGCCGCTCTTCGGCGCCGCACTGGAGTGGGGCGAGGACAGCGCCGCGGGTTTCGCGGAACGCCTGGGTGCGGTGCCGGCCATCTTCGGACACGACGTCGGCTTCCCGCTGCAGGAATCCGAGAAGGTCCACATCCGCGAATTCCTGCGGCAGAGCGATTCACAGGGAGCCCACGCCCTGCTGACCGTCAAGCCCGCACGGCCCCTGGACCAGGTATCCGCCGAGGACGCGGCAGCGTTTGCCCGGACAATCGGGCAGCTCAGCGCCGGCTTCCAAGGCAGGCTGTACGTCAAGTTTGCACCGGACATGAACACCAGTTGGGTTTCCTGGGGCCAGCAGCCGGAGGCGTATCAGAAGGCATTCCGCGCCGTGGCGGCAGCCTTCAAATCCCATGACGATGCGGGCACCGTCATGGTGTGGCAGCCCTTCCTGGGGCGCGACTACCCCTTCGCGAGGAACCGCAACGCTCCGGCCCAGGGGTCTGGCGGCTTCAAGCTGCTGGACACCAACAGCGACGGACGCTGGGACGGCGCCGACGACGCCTACTCGCCGTACTACCCCGGTGACGACGCCGTTGAGTGGTCCGGCCTGGGCGCCTATCACGACGACACCGGCGGGGCGTCCGCCGTCAATACTCTTCCGGCTGAGGGCGAGCTGACGGGCATGCTGACCGGCAGCGACGGCAGCGACGGCTACGGCGACTTCTACGTGGACTACGCGCAGGGCCGCGGCAAGCCGTTGATGCTGCAGACGGCCGCATTCTTCAGCTCCACCACGGGCGGCCCGGGCAGAGTCGGAGATCAAGCTGGCCTGGTGGAACCAGGTGCTCGCCGTCGCTTCGTCCGAAGGGTTCGGACACATCGGCGCCGTTATCTGGGACGAGCGGACCAGCACCCGGGACACCGGCGTGGCGGCGATTGACTGGCGGCTGGCGGGGCAGCCCGGCATCGCCGCGGCAGCCGGCGCAAAGCTCGCCGAATCAGCGCTGGTCACGGGGCCGGTGACGTCCCGCGGGAACCTTGCCGGCGGTGAATCAGGCGGCGCAGGGAAAGTTCTCGGTGGAATCGGCGCGTGGACGACGGCGGGTGGCCTGGCTGCCGTCGTCGGCCTCCTCTGGCTGCTTCCCCGCTTCCTGCCACGGGTGGCGGGCTGGGCGTACGGCGATCCCTCCTCCCGTGATTCCCGGGTGGACTTCCTTCGCGGCCTGGCCATTGTGTTCGTGGTGGTCAACCACGTGGGCATGACGTCGCTGTTTCAGCTGTTCACCCAGGAAGCGGTGGGTTTTGTCTCCGGCGCGGAGCTCTTTGTGCTCTTCTCGGGGCTGGTGCTGGGCATGGTGTTCGGCCCCCGGGTCAAGGACAACTTTGGTGACGTGGTTGACCACACCACCAAACGCGCCGGCAAGCTCTATGCCACCGCGCTCACAGTGCTGATCGGGGTATTCCTGATCTCCCTCGTTCCCGCCATCAACGCGGACACCCTGACGTCGTTCGTGGACCAGGGCACCGGCGCGGCCGGTCACGGGGGAGCGGGCCGCTCCTACGACCTGTACGCCGGAATGGATTCGCTGCTGCACTTCCCGGTAGCGCCGGAAGTCGTTCCTGGCATCCTGCTCCTGCAGTTCGGCCCCTGGCAGTTCAACGTCATGGGCCTGTACGTGGTCCTGCTCCTGGCCAGCCCGCTGGTCCTCTGGGCACTGTCGCGGGGAAAGGCGCTGTGGGTGCTGGCTGCCACCACGGCGCTGTACGCGGCCGGGACCATCTTCCGGATCCGGCTCCTGCCGTCCGAATTCGAGGACTCCTTCCCGCTGCTGGTGTGGCAGGTGCTGTTCATCGTCGGCATGGTGGCCGGCTACCACCGGCAGCGGATCATCGACTGGCTGGCCGCTCATTCCTGGGTGGTGGTGGCCTGCACCGTGGCCGCGGCGGCCCTCGCCTTCCTGGCCTGGGGCAACCCCTACCTGGCCAACAGCTTCGACGTCCGCGTGGCCATCCTGCCGGACACGGCCTACCGTGCACTGTACGACGCCTACTTCGGCCGGACCTACCTCGGGGTGGGGCGGCTGCTGAACGTGCTGGTGCTGGTGGTGGCCGCGTACGCGCTGCTGACTGCGTACTGGAAGCCGGCCCATCGGGCGCTGGGCTGGTTCCTGATCCCGCTGGGCCGGGCCACGCTGTACGTCTTCATCATCCACGTGGCCCTGATCGCCGTCATCGCGAATATCCCGGCCCTGCAGGAGGGCCGGGTGCTGTTCAACACGGCGGCCTACGCAGTGATCCTGGCGCTGCTCTGGGTCATGGTCCGGACCCGGTTCCTCTTCCGCGTCATCCCCACCTGACGGCGTCCACCTGACTGCCCACCTTCCTGCTTCTGCCGGTACAGCAGGTGTCAGGAGCCGATGGGGTCCCGGGACAGGATCCAGGTATTCGTCGCGTCCAGGCGGGTGAACGTCACGGTGGTGACCAGGGCGCGGATCAGTGCCAGCCCGCGTCCCGACTCGGCGTCCTCGCCTGGCATGGCGGGGTTGCCGTCGTCGATGGAGGGGCTGGCGGCGCCGAAGGCGCTGACCTTGGCCCGCAGGCTCGACTGGCGGATGCAGATGTCCACGCCGAGTTCCACCGGGTCCGACGATTCCGGCTCCGCGTGCTGGACCACGTTGGCGGCGGCCTCAATCACGGCGGTGGCGAAGGTCATCCGGTCCATGTCGGGAACGAACGGGGCGTCCTCCCAGAGGTCGTCCAGCTGGCCGTGCACGGCATCGACGGCTTCGGGTGTGGCCAGGCTCCGGAAGTTCCGGCGGGCCAGGACGTCAGTCATTGCCGAACGCCTCGGCAGCTGTGGCGTAGGACGTCAGCACGCGGTCCATGCTGGTGAGTTCCAGAACCATCTTCACCTGGGGCTGGACGGCTGCGATGCGGAGGTCACCGCCAGCCTGACGGGCCGCCTTCAGGCAGCCGATGAGGGCTCCCAAGCCCGAAGAATCCATGAACGCGGTATCTTCCAGGTTCACCACGATCCGGCTGGATCCCGAGGCAACAACGTCCGCCACGAACTCCCTGAGCTTGGGCGCGGACACCATGTTCAGGCGGCCGGCGGCCTTGATTTCGGCGTATGAGTCCTTGACCTCGTAACTAAGATCCATCCGTCTTCCTCTCTTCGATCAAACCCGCTGCCGGAAGGGGCTCCGGCGCCGAACCCTCTACTTCAAAACCCTCTACTTCAAAACCGTGCTGTTCAAAACCCTTGTACAGCACCGCCCGGACCAGGATGCTCATGACCACGAGGTCGAACACCACCCAGGCCACGTTGACCAACGTACCGATCGGTTCAGACATCCCGGCGGCCAGCCGTACGATGCCCACCACCGAGGAAATGGCCAGCAGCACGGAAACTACAATCTGCGGCCGGATCAGGCTCCAGCTGGGGCCGCCGGTCTGGCGGTCCTTGGGCGTGACGGCGAACCCCAGGGGACGTCCGAACCAGACGTTCCGGGCCGCCGTCGTACATGCCTTGATCCAGGTAGGAAACAGCGCCAGGCTGTACTGCTGCCCGCGCCAGGTGGGGATGCCGCGGCCGGCGATGGCAAACAGCAGCTGGTTGACCACCATGAACGGAATGAACCGGATGAAGAAGTCAGCGCTGAGGCTGCTCACCGGCAGGATCCCGAGCAGCAGGTAGATGATGGGGGCGGCAAAGTAGATCACCGCGGCGAAGCCGCTCAGGTAGGTCCACATGGTGGCGAAGTACATGAGCCGCTGGCCTAGTTTGAGGCCGCGCTGCACCAGCGGGTTTTCGCGGAGCATCACCTGGATGGTGCCCTGGGCCCATCGCAGCCGCTGCGTCAGCATGGTGGCGAGGTCCTCCGGGGCGAGGCCGTAGGCGAGGACCTCATGGTGGTAGACGCTTTCCCATCCCATGCCGTGGATGCGCATGGCCGTGGCCATGTCCTCGGTCACGGAGATGGTGGCCAGCGGCATGACGGGCTGGGCTTCGCCGGTACGTTCCACGGATAGGGCGTCCAGCACGGCCTGCACCGATTCGATGGCGCCGAGCGGGGACCAGTCCCGGGCGGACATGCGCTGCACTGCGTCGTCGGCCACTACGGGGACGCCGGAATCGCCCACGTGCGCCAGTTCCATGGCGGCGATTTCCTCAAGGTCTGCCTGCAGCGCGGACACATCGGCCTGGACGAGCGCCTGGACAGCCTGGTCCACCTTACGGCGGACGCGGTAGGTGATCTCGCTCAGGGACTCGCCGTCGTCGAGCCGGCGCCGGGCTTCGGTGGTGGCGGCCTCCACCTCGTCCAGCATCTGCGCCACGAGCAGGTTGTCCGAGTCAGCCGATTTCCGGGCCTTGCGGATGGCCGACTGCGATGCCGCCAGAGCCCGCCGGATGCTCTTTTCCGTCTCCTTCACGTACCCCACCAGGCCCAGCTGCATCAGCGCCTCGCGGCGGAGGATGGCGTTGGAGCCGCAGAAGAAGGCCGCGTTCCAGCCGTCCTTGCCCTGCTGGATTGGGCCGTAGAACAGCGGCGCCTGGCTGCCCAGGGGATCGCTGGCGGGGACGTTGCTGAAGTACTGGGGCGTCTGCACCAGCGCAACCTTGGGGTTGGTGAAGTAGCCCAGCGTTTTGTCGAGGATGTCCGGCTCGGGGATCTGGTCGGCGTCGAGGATCAGCAGGAACTCACCCTCGGTGACCATCAGGGCGTTGTTGAGGTTGCCCGCCTTTGCATGGCGGGGCATGTTCTTCCAGTCCGCGCTCCGGGTGACGTACCCCAGCCCGTGCTCCTCGGCGAGCCGGCGCATCTCGGGGCGGGCGCCGTCGTCGAGGATCCAGGTGCTGTGCGGATGCCGGATGCGCTTGGCGGCGAGGGCCGTGGTCATCACCAGGTCCAGCGGCTCGTTGTAGGTGGTGATGAAGACGTCCACGGTGGCGTCGGCCGGAGCTTGGGGCGCGGCCTTGCGGATCTTCAGGCGCCACACGGTCATGCCGAACAGCATGACGTCGATGAGGCTGTAGGTCTCGGCGGCCACGAGCGGCACGGCGATCCACCAAGCCTCCCAGTTTAGCGAGGCCAGCCAGCGCCAGGCGATGTAGTTGATCCCCAGAATGACCGTCAGGAGCACTACCACCCGGGTCCAGAAACGCGTCACGGAGCAGCCGTTCCGGCCGTCCCGGCCAGGCGCCGCACCACAACCGCGGTGACATCATCCTCGGCGGTGTCGGCCGGGGCCAGCTGGAGCAGGGCGGCGCAGGCCGCCTCGGCCGTGGGCTGTCCGTGCGTCGACCGGCGGACGGCGTCGGTGAACTCCTCAACAGAGCCGAAGACGTCAAGGACGCCGTCGCTCACGACGGCGAGCGAGTCGCCGGGGGCAAGGTCCAGGTCCGCTTCGGTCCAGCTGGCGTCGGCCCAGGCGCCGACGGGCGGGCCGGCAGACGGAAGCCGCTGCGCACCGCCGTCGGCGTGCAGATGAATCGCCAGGCCGTGGCCGGCGTCGACGTAGCTGACCTTTCCGGAACCGGCGTCCAGCCGGGCGTGGAAGAGCGTCACGAAGGATCCCGAGATGTCCAGGTCCGATGCGATGGAGCGGCTGGCCAGGCTGAAGGCGCTGCCCAGGTCCGGCTCGTGGCGGACCGAGCGCATCACGGCCCGGGCAGTGGCCGCGATGAGGGCGGCGCCCATGCCCTTGCCCATGGCGTCGGCGAACGTCAGGTGCAGCCCGTCGGGTGTCTGGTACCAGTCGTAGAAGTCCCCGCCCACGCTGCGCGAGGGGCGGAACACGCCTGCCACCTCGTAGCCGTCCAGTCGGACCTTTTCGCGGGGGAGCAGGCTTTGCTGCACCTCGGCGGCGCGGCAGAGGTCGTTCTGGGCGGCCTCGTCCGTTGCGGGGGTGCGGGACCGGCGGAACAGTGCGTTGATCCGGGACTGGAATTCCCGCGGGCTGAAGGGCTTGTTGATGTAGTCGTCCGCCCCGTTGTCCAGGCCTGTGAGCTTGTCCAGTTCGTCCACCCTCGCCGTGAGCATGATGATGAACGCGTCCGAGAACTCACGCAGCCGCTTGCAGACCTCCAGGCCGTCCAGATCCGGAAGGTTCAGGTCCAGCGTGACCAGGTCCGCCTTGGTGTTCCGCACCGCCTCGATGCCCGGCAGGCCGGCGCCGGCCTCGGTGACTTCGAAGCCCTGCTTGGCCAGGACCCGGACCAGCAGCCCCCGAATGTCCGGATCATCTTCGATCACGACGGCGCGGCGCGGCTCAGGGGTTGAAGACATGACTCTATTAACTCCTGCCGCTACAGACTTGTCACGCCACACCCGCAACATGTCCGCCTGGCCCCTGCCTGCGTAAACCTCCGTGTCGACGCTCGTCCACTTTTCGCCGTGTTTCTCCCCACGCTCCCTCAGCTTTTGCAGGCTTTTGGCAATCCCTTCCGCGATGGGTGAGGAAGGGATTGGGTTTTTTCTGCAGGATCTGAGGAAGGGTCTGGGGATGGAGGGGTGGTTGGGGGCCCTTGAGGGGCCAAGAATTGTCAAAGCTCGAAGAAGTAGCCTGTTCAGGCCGTGGCTATCCGCCGCGGCAACGCTCCGGCCGGAAGATAATCGGATATGCAGATCCTGGTGGTTGAAGACGACGAATCGGTGGCCGCCGGCGTGCTGGAGGGCCTGACCAGGGCCGGCTTCCAGGCCCGGCACGTCGCCGACGGGGCAGGGGCGCTCGCCGAGGTCCGCTCCTCCAGCCCTGATTTCGTGCTCCTTGACCTGGGCTTGCCGGACATGGACGGCACGGACGTCTGCCGGTCCATCCGGTCCCTGACCAAGACGC
Source organism: Arthrobacter sp. FW305-BF8 (assembly GCF_021789315.1). Taxonomy (NCBI): domain Bacteria; kingdom Bacillati; phylum Actinomycetota; class Actinomycetes; order Micrococcales; family Micrococcaceae; genus Arthrobacter; species Arthrobacter sp. FW305-BF8. The sequence continues at coordinate 4,498,642 of NZ_CP084561.1, read as the reverse complement.
CGATCATCGTTGTCAGTGCCCGCGACGAGGAGATCGACCGGGTGCTGGCCCTGGAGCTGGGGGCGGACGACTACCTGGTCAAGCCGTTCGGGATGCGCGAGCTCGTCGCCAGGATCCGGGCGGTGGCCCGGCGTACGGCCGACCCGCAGTCCGAGACCACCCCGCCCGTTGATGGCACACGCGTCATCGGCACCCTGAGCATCGACCAGCGCTCCCGGCGGGTGCAGGTGGACGGAACCGAAATCCATCTCACCGCCAAGGAGTTCGAGCTCCTCTACTACCTCGCGGAGGACCCCGGCGCCGTGTGCCAGCGCAGCGACATTCTGCGCGCCGTGTGGGACGGCACCTGGTACGGAACCACCAAGACCCTGGACGCGCACGTGGCAGCCATCCGCAAGAAGCTCGGTGACCCCCGCTGGATCGAGGCGGTGCGCGGCGTAGGGTTCAGGCTGGACGTGCCCGGATGAGGTGGCGGCTGATTTCCGTGTTCATGGCCATCACGCTTCTGGTGGTGCTGGTGCAGGACATACCGCTGGGCAGCTACCTGGTCCGGGTGGAACGCGACCGGCTGGCCACCTCCCTTGAACGCGACGCCTTCCTGCTCAGCGGCCGGGCACGGCAGCTGCTCGAAACGGGCGGTTCAAAACCCGGCACCGTGGCCGCCGCCGTCCGCGACTACGGCCACGCCAGCGGGACCCGCGTCGTGGTGGTGGACCGTTCCGGTACCGCCGTTGCAACGTCCGACGACGACCAATCTGCTACCGGGGCCTCCTACCTTTCGCGCCCCGAAATTTCCGCCGCGCTCGCCGGCCAGATCACCTCGGGCCAGCGGCACTCGGACACCTTGGGGTTCGACCTGGTCTACGTCACGGTTCCCGTCCTCAGCGGCGAGAACATCACCGGTGCGGTGCGCCTGACCTACCCGGCGTCCGTGGTGGACGACCGCGTCTCCGGCCAGCTGCGGGTGATGTGGTCGGTTGCGGGCATCACCGTGCTGCTCGCGGGACTGTTGGCCTACCTGATGGCCGGGGCCGTGACCCGGCGGATCAAGCGGCTGCAGAAGGCCACCGAACTGCTCGCGGAAGGCAACCTCGACACCCGCACCGAGGAGGAACAGGGGCCGCCGGAGCTGCGCACCCTGGCCCGGTCCTTCAACCAGATGGCGGACCGCCTGCAGCACCTGCTGCAGCAGCAGCGGGGGTTCGCCAGCGATGCGTCCCACCAGCTGCGCACCCCGCTGACGGGGCTGCGGCTGCGGCTGGAGAACGCCGTGGATGCCGTCGGCAACGATCCGGACGGCGCGCGCGTCATGGTGGCCGACTCCCTGGAGGAGACCTACCGGCTACAGCGCATCATTGAGGGCCTGCTCCTCCTGAGCCGGGCGGACAGCCGCCATGTGGACCGGGAGGATGTGGACCTCAGCGAGATCGCCCGAAACCGCGTGGAGCAGTGGGAAGCGCTGGCCGAGGAAAGCCGGGTGCGGACGGTACTGGACGCGGTTCCGGAAGCCAGGGTGGTGGCCATGCCCGGCGCGGCAGAACAGATCATCGACAACCTCATCGATAACGCCCTGGCCGTGGCGCCGCCAGACTCCGAGATCCGCCTGGTGGTGCGCCCCGACGCTTCGTCGGGAGGCTATGAGCTTCACGTGCTCGACGACGGCCCCGGGCTTTCCGAGGAGGACCGGCAGAAGGCCTTTAACCGCTTTTGGCGCGGCCAGTCGACGTCCGAGGGCAGCGGCCTGGGCCTGGCCATCGTCCAGCAGCTCGCCGAAGCCAGCGGTGCCGCGGCCTCCCTCGACGCCAGGCCGGGCGCCCCGGGCCTGGACGCCCGCGTCACATTCAAGGCCGCCGCGCGCCCCTGACGGATGCACCATGACAGGTTTCGCCATATTCTGGCCAAGTGGAAACAAGCACCGTGAACTCCGGCGAACAGCTTGACAGGCAGGCGCGCATTCTTGAAGCGGCGCTGGGCCTGCTGTCACGCCACGGCATCTCGGGTGTGAATATGCGGGCTGTGGCCCGTGAAGCCGGCGTCGCACTGGGGCTAGTGAATTACTACTACGAAGACAAATCCAGCCTGATCCGTGCGGCCTTGCACCGGATCGACGAGCACGACCTCATGCTGGTCGCGGCCGACCCCGAGTCGCCCCCCGACGAACAGCTCCGCACGGCCCTCCGGCGCGTTGCCGGCCCGGAACTCCTTACCACTCAGTATCTGTCCCTGCGACTCCATCTTTGGGCGCTCGCGCAAGCCGATGAAGACTTTGGGCTGATCAACGCGGCCGCGTTTGAGCGGTATCTCGATGGGCTGGCGGCGCTGATAGGGAATGCCAAACCCGAGCTCTCCAGCGATGAATGCAGAGAGCGGGCAGCCGACATCGTCGTCGTGCAGAACGGCATGTGGCTGACGGCGCTCCTTGGCGTAGACGACGCCTCCATCAGGCGGAGCCTCGCCCGCACGGAGCAGATCGCCTTCGCGGGCTAGCGGAAACAAGCCCTAACTAAAACGCCAGCGCTCGTGCCTCGGCACCCCCTGACCAAAACCCCTGCCCAAAATTTCTTGAACATCGGTTCAGTTTTAACCTTGAACACTTGTTCAAGCTGGACTACTCTGCATGTGTATGACCTACACCACACAAACGGGGTCCCGCGGAAATAAAGGCGTTTCATCGGCGACTTCCGGTTTCCGGCCCAGGCACAACGTCACTCGCCGCAGCCTCTGACCAACCCGTCAACCCCCACATCGCGTTATGGACCGCCGGTCACAGGACCTGGGCCAAACCAAGGACTCACACCTTCGTGAACGCTGATCTGCACCAGGTAGAAGGAGATTTTGCATGACACAGACCAACTACGACTACGTCATCGTCGGCGGCGGAAGCGCGGGTTCCGTGCTCGCCAACCGCCTGAGCGACGGAGGCCAGAGCAGCGTCCTGGTCCTCGAAGCCGGACGGAGCGACTACCCCTGGGACCTTTTCATCCAGATGCCCGCCGCGCTGACCTTCCCCAGCGGCAACCCGCTCTATGACTGGCGCTACGAATCTGATCCCGAACCCCACATGGGCGGCCGGCGGGTGGCACATGCCCGCGGCAAGGTCCTGGGCGGCTCCAGCTCCATCAACGGCATGATCTTCCAGCGTGGAAACCCGCTCGACTACGAGCGCTGGGGTGCCGACGCCGGCATGGAAACGTGGGACTTCGCGCACTGCCTCCCGTACTTTAATCGGATGGAAAACGCGCTCGCCGCCGATCCCGACGATGAACTGCGCGGGCACTCCGGGCCGCTGGTGCTGGAGCGCGGCCCCGCCACCAATCCGCTGTTCCAGGCCTTCTTCGCCGCGGCCCAGGAGGCAGGCTACCCGCTGACCGACGACGTCAACGGCTACCGCCAGGAGGGCTTCGCCGCATTTGACCGCAACGTCCACAAGGGCCAGCGGCTGTCCGCGTCCCGCGCCTACCTCCGGCCCGAATTCGGCCGGAAGAACCTGACCGTCCTGACACGTGCGCTCGTCACCAAGGTCAACTTCAAGGGCAACGTGGCCACCGGCGTCACCTACCGCCGCAACGGCAAGACCCACCAGGTGACCGCGGGTGAAGTGATCCTGGCCGGCGGCGCCATCAACACCCCGCAGCTGCTGCAGCTGTCCGGCGTCGGCAATGCAGCCCACCTGAACTCGCTGGGCATCAATTCCGTGGTCAACCTGCCCGGCGTCGGCGAAAACCTCCAGGACCACCTCGAGGTCTACATCCAGCACGCCTGCACCCAGCCGGTCTCCATGCAGCCGGCCCTGGACGTCTGGCGCATGCCGTGGATCGGCATGCAGTGGATGCTCGGCCGCAAGGGTCCGGCCGCCACCAACCACTTCGAAGGCGGCGGATTCGTCCGCTCCAACGACGACGTGGCCTACCCCAACCTGATGTTCCACTTCCTCCCCGTTGCCGTCCGCTACGACGGCCAGAAGGCGGACGCCAAGCACGGCTACCAGGTGCACATCGGACCCATGTACTCCGACGCCCGCGGCAGCCTCAAGATCAAGTCCACCGATCCCACGGTGCACCCGTCCATGCTGTTCAACTACCTTTCCACCGACCAGGACCGCCGCGAGTGGGTCGAGGCGATCCACGTTGCCCGCGACATCCTCGGCCAGTCCGCCATGGGCCCCTTCAGCGGCGGCGAGCTTTCTCCCGGCCGGAGCGTGCAGACCGACGCGGAGATCCTTGACTGGGTTGCCCGCGACGCCGAGACGGCGCTGCACCCGTCCTGTACCGCAAAGATGGGTCCGGACTCCGATCCCATGGCCGTGGTGAACCCGCTGGACATGAGCGTGCACGGCACCCGCGGCCTCCGCGTGGTGGACGCGTCGGCCATGCCCTACGTGACCAATGGCAACATCTACGCCCCGGTGATGATGCTCGCCGAAAAGGCTGCCGACCTGATCGCCGGCAAGGCGCCGCTCGCGCCCCAGCACGCCGAGTTCTACCGGCACGGCGTGAGCCCGCTGGAACGCGGCGGATCAATGCCAGTAGCAGCAGCTGCGGTTGCGGCGAAGGGCTAGGGGATCAGCGTGACGATCGATACTGAAGTGAAGCTCGCCCGGGGCCTGTACGTCGACGGCGCCTGGCAGCAGGCGTCCGACGGCGGGACCACCACCGTGCGCTGTCCGGCGGACGGGCGCGAGGTGGCGGTCGTCGCCTCGTCGACGGTGGAGGACGCGGAGCGGGCGATCGCCAGTGCACGGGCCGCGTTCGACGCCGGCCCGTGGCGCCGGCTCACGGACATCGAGCGCGGCGCGGTCATGCTCCGCGTCGCGGACCTCCTTGAGCGGGACAAGGCCGCCTATGCGCTGGCCGAGGCGCTCGATACCGGCAAGCGGCTCGTGGAAGCCGAGTACGACATGGACGACATCGCCGCCTGCTTCCGGTACTACGGCAAGGTCGCCGGGCTCGACGCCGGCCGGGTCATCGACACCGGCCGGGCGGATGCCATCAGCCGTGTGGTGTACGAGCCGCTCGGGGTCTGCGCGCTCATTGCGCCGTGGAACTACCCGCTCCTCCAGGCGGCGTGGAAGGTCGCGCCGGCACTCGTCGCGGGGAACTCGTTCGTGCTCAAGCCCAGCGAGCTCACGCCGTCCACTTCGATCCTGCTCATGGAAACCCTCGCCGAGGCTGGCGTCCCGGCCGGCGTCGCGAACCTGGTGACGGGCACCGGGTCTAAGGTGGGCGGCCCGCTCACCTCCGATCCGCGCGTCGACCTCGTCTCCCTTACCGGCGGCCTGTCCACCGGGCAGACCATCATGGCCGCCGCCGCGGAGACCGTGAAGCGCGTGGCCTTCGAGCTCGGCGGGAAGAACCCCAACGTCGTCTTCGCGGACGCGGACTGGGACGCCGCCGTCGACAACGCCCTGACGGCGGTGTTCCTGCACTCCGGCCAGGTCTGCTCGGCGGGGGCGCGGCTGGTCGTCGAGGAGACGATCGCCGAGCGTTTTGTGGCCGAGGTGGTCCAGCGGGCGAAGAAGATCCGGATGGGCGGACCGTTCGACCCCGACGCCGAGACCGGCCCGCTCATCTCTGCCAAGCACCGGGAGCAGGTCCACGCCTACGTCCAATCCGGGATCGCGGAGGGGGCTGAGCTCCTGTGCGGCGGCTACATTCCCGACGACGGGCCGCTCGCGGACGGCTTCTTCTACCCGCCCACAGTGCTCGGCAACTGCCGCTCCGGCATGAGCGTGCTGCGGGAGGAATCGTTCGGCCCGGTACTGACCGTGGAGACGTTCCGGACCGAAGCCGAGGCGATTGCGATCGCCAACGACACCGAGTACGGCTTGGCCGGCGCGGTGTGGACGTCAGACGCGTCCAAGGCACAGCGCGTCGCCGGCGCCCTCCGGCACGGAACGGTGTGGATCAACGACTACCACCCGTACGTCCCGCAGGCGGAGTGGGGCGGTTTCGGGAAGTCCGGGATCGGCCGTGAGCTCGGCCAGGCAGGCCTGGCCGAATACCGCGAAGCCAAGCACATCTGGCAGAACATCGCCCCCGCCCCGAGCGGATGGTTCGGCTCAGCTGCCGGGGTAGCTCCCGCGGAAACTTCGCTGGAGACGGGGGCGGCCGCAGCCGGCTAGGCATCAGCTTGGGGGAGACGGCCGGGCGCTGCAGCCCGCGCCCGGCCGTCGATACACCTGCGTGATTTCAGCTGCGTGCGATTTCACGTGCGTGTAGTGTTACCCGCGTCCAAAGGAGGGCGCGGGTCATCACCATCGTGCTTTTCTTACTTAGGAGTTCAGATGTTGGAACCCAGCAAGAGTACTGATTCAAGCGGCATGGACGAGTTCGGCTATGCCCAGACCCTGGACCGGAGCATCGGCAAGTTCGCCAGCTTCGCCGCAGGCGTCAGCTACATCTCCATCCTCACGGGTGTTTTTCAACTGTTCTACTTTGGTTTCTCCATGGCCGGCCCGGCGTATGCGTGGTCCTGGCCCATCGTTTTCGTCGGCCAGCTGATGGTGGCGCTGTGCTTTGCCGAACTGGCAGGCCGCTACCCTGTGGCCGGCTCCGTCTACAACTGGGCCAAGCGACTCGCCTCGGGGACCTCGGCCTGGCTCGCCGGCTGGCTGCTGCTGCTGTCCTCCATCATGGCGCTGGGATCCGTGGCGCTGGCCCTGCAGATCACGCTGCCCCAGCTGTGGTCAGGATTCCAGATCGTCGGCGACGGCACCGGCCCCTTTGATTTCGCGATGAACGGCGTCGTGCTGGCCACCATCATGATCACCATTTCCACCCTCATCAACGCCTTCGGCGTGAAGCTCATGACCATGATCAACAGCATCGGCGTGTTCGTGGAGCTCGTCGCAGCGGTGCTGCTGATCCTCGCCCTGGGCTGGCACGTGGTGCGCGGTCCCGAGGTTTTCTTCGACACCGCCGGGTTCGGCGAAGGCCACGACCTCGGCTTCTTCGGAGTGTTCCTCATCGGCGCGATGGCCTCCGGCTACGTCATGTACGGCTTCGACACCGCCAGCTCCCTCGGTGAGGAAACGAAGGACCCGAAGCGTACGGCACCCAAAGCCATCCTGCGCGCCGTCACCGCCTCCTTCCTGCTGGGCGGGCTGATCCTGCTCTTCGGCATCCTTGCCGCGCCGGACCTCACCGATCCGAAGATCGGCGCGGCCGACGGCGGCCTGCAGCACATCGTCCTCTCCGTCCTCGGCGGACCCTTCGGCAAGGCCTTCCTGGTGTGCATCGTGGTGGCCGTGGTGGTCTGCACGCTGGCGGTCCACGCCGCTGCCATCCGCATGATGTTCGCCATGGCCCGGGACAACAACCTGCCGTTCAGCCGGCAACTGAGCAAGGTGGACCCGGTCCGCAAGACCCCGACGGTTGCGGCCATCGTGATCGGCGTCCTGGCCGTCATCCCGCTGCTGGTCAATGTCATGCAGCCCGCGATTTTCACGATTCTGTCCAGCATCAGCATCGTCCTGATTTACCTGTCCTACCTGCTGGTCACGGTTCCCATGCTGCGCAGGCGGTTCCTGAAGAAGTGGCCCCTGCGCGATGAAGGACACGGCGAAGTGGGCTTCAGCATGGGCAAATGGGGACTCCCGGTGAACATCCTTGCCGTGCTCTGGGGCGGGGCGATGACGCTCAACCTGATCTGGCCGCGGCCGGAGATCTACAACTCGGTGCCGCCGTTTGAGTGGTACTTCCAGTGGGGCGGCGTCCTCTTCGTCGCCGCCGTCACCATCGGGGGCACCCTGCTCTACCGCCTGAAGATCAGGCACCAGACCGGTGTCCTGGCCGAGCATGCGGCAGCAGTGGCGGCCCACCCGTCGTCGGGTCCGGTTACGCCGCCGCAGCCGGAGCCGCAACCGGTCCGGGCAGGCGGAGGCGTGGAGGATGGCTTCGATCCGGTGGACGATGATCTTGAACCGCAACGAGTCAGCTAGATTGGCAACGGGTGCCGTTGCCAACGAGTCCCCAGGACTCAGGAAAGGAACACTTACTCATGGTTCATAAAGTCAAGGCTGTTGTTGTCAGGGCGAAGGACGCTCCGGTGTCGGTGGAGACGATCCTGGTGCCGGATCCGGGCCCGGGCGAGGCCCTGGTGGACATCCTGACCTGCGGGGTGTGTCATACGGACCTGCATTACAAGCTGGGCGGGATCGGTGATGAGTTCCCGTATCTGTTGGGCCATGAGGCCACCGGTGTGGTTTCGGCGGTGGGTGAGGGTGTGACCGAGGTTGTCCCGGGTGACCGGGTGATCCTGAACTGGCGTGCGGTGTGCGGGCAGTGCCGGGCGTGTGCGAAGGGCCAGCCGCAGTACTGTTTCAACACGGCCAACGCCACGCAGAAGATGACTTTGGAGGACGGCACGGAGCTGTCCCCGGCGTTGGGGATCGGGGCGTTCGCGGAGAAGACCCTCGTCGCCGCCGGGCAGTGCACCAAGGTTGATGAGGACGCGGACCCGGCCGCCGTGGGCCTGCTGGGCTGTGGTGTGATGGCCGGTATCGGCGCGGCGATCAACACCGGTGAGGTCAAGCGCGGGGAGTCGGTGGCCGTGATCGGTTGCGGCGGGGTGGGGATCGCCGCGATCGCCGGGGCGAAGCTCGCCGGGGCGACGACGATCATCGCCGTGGACATTGACGAGAACAAGATCGCGATGGCCAAGTCCCTGGGCGCGACGCACGGGGTGAACTCCCGCACGTCCGACCCGGTCGAGGCGATCCGGGCACTGACGAACGGGAACGGCGCGGACGTGGTGATCGAGGCCGTCGGCCGGCCCGAGACGTACAAGCAGGCGTTCTACGCCCGCGACCTGGCCGGCCGGGTGGTCCTGGTCGGCGTCCCGACCCCGGAAATGCAGCTGGAACTGCCGCTGCTGGATGTGTTCGGGCGGGGCGGGTCGCTGAAGTCCTCCTGGTACGGGGACTGCCTGCCCTCCCGGGACTTCCCGATGCTCGTGGCCCACTACAAGGCCGGCAACCTGGACCTGGACGCGTTCGTCTCCGAACGGATCACCATCGACCAGGTCGAGGAAGCCTTCGACAAAATGCACGAAGGCAAAGTCCTCCGCTCAGTTGTTGAAATCCAGGGAGTACCGGCATGAGCGTCACGATCGAAAACCTCGTCACCTCCGGCACGTTCTCGCTCGACGGCGGGACCTGGGATGTGGACAACAACGTCTGGATCGTGGGCAACGAGACCGAGTGCGTGATCATTGATTCCCCGCACGACGCCGCCGCGATCATCAACGGCGTCCGCGGCCGGAAGGTCCTGGCGATCCTGCTGACCCACGCGCACAACGACCACATCGGCGCCGCCCGCGACGTCGCCGACGCCGTCGGGGCGCCTGTCTACCTGAACCCGGAGGACCAGGTCCTCTGGGAACAGGTCTACCCCGGCACCACCCCCGACCGGCAGATTACCGACGGGGACGAGTTCCAGGTCGGCGGGGCTACCCTGAAGGCGATCCACACCCCCGGCCACTCACCCGGGTCCACCTGCTTCCACCTCGCAGCAGAGAACACCGTGTTCACCGGGGACACCCTGTTCAACGGCGGACCCGGCGCCACCGGCCGCTCCTACAGCGACTACCCCACCATCCTGACCTCCATCCGCGAACGGCTCCTGACCCTCCCGCCGGAAACAACCGTCAGGACCGGACACGGCGAGAACACCACCATCGCCGCCGAACGCGAAACCCTCGCCAACGTGGCCCAGTAACAGGCGGCCAGTAACAGGTGAAAGAGTAAGAAGAAAGACAAGATCGCCACACGTAAGGCGCGCCAGGAATGCCTGGCGCGCCTTCGTAGCGATCAAGACAGGGACGAAAGCAGCCGGTTAGGAAGTTGGAACAATGAAGTTCGGGAAGCAGCCCGCCCCCGTCGCGGACATTAACGAAGACAAGCTCGAGGTCCACAAGCCGAAGACCGAAGCCGCCGGCGTCAAGGCCGTGATGGTGGCGCTGGAACGCGCCGTGGCGCAGGCCGGCGTGACCCGCACGGCGCAGTCGCTGCTGCGGCTCAACCAGCGCGGCGGCTTTGACTGCCCGGGCTGCGCCTGGCCGGAGTCGGACAAGAAGCGCAAGGCGGCCGAGTTCTGCGAGAACGGCGCCAAGGCCGTGGCCGAGGAGAACACCCTGCGGACCGTGGGGGCGGAGTTCTGGGCGAAGCATTCCATCGCCGAGCTGTCCGAGAAGACGGAGTACTGGCTGGGCAACCAGGGCCGGCTGAGCGAGCCGATGGTCATCCGGGAGGGGGAGACGCACTACTCGCCGATCTCCTGGGCGGATGCCTTCGAGCTGGTCGGCGAGCACATCCGGGCCAGCACGCCGGACCGCTGCGTGTTCTACACCTCGGGCCGTACGGCCAACGAGACCGCGTTCATGTACCAGCTGTTCGCCCGGGCCTTGGGCACCAACAACCTGCCGGACTGCTCCAACATGTGCCACGAGTCCTCGGGGTCCGCGCTGAACCCGACCATCGGCATCGGCAAGGGCACGGTGTCCCTGGAGGACATCCATGATTCTGAGCTGATCTTCGTCGTGGGGCAGAACCCCGGCACCAACCACCCGCGCATGCTGTCCGCGCTGAAGGAATGCAAGGACAAGGGCGGCAAGGTGGTGGCGGTGAACCCGCTGCCCGAGGCCGGCCTGTTCAACTTCAAGGATCCCCAGACCATCTCCGGCGTGGTGGGCGGCGGCACGCCGCTGGCCGACGAATACCTGCAGATCAAGGTCGGCGGGGACCTGGCACTGTTCCAGGCACTTGGCCACCTGCTGCTGCAGGCCGAGGAAGAAAACCCGGGCACCGTCGTCGACCGTTCCTTCATCGAGGCGCAGACCGACGGCTTTGACGCGTACCGCGAGGCCCGCCAGGACCTGGACTGGGAAGAGACGGAGCGGGCCACGGGCCTGTCCCGGAAGCAGGTCGAGGACGTGGCCGCGATGCTGGTGGCGTCCAAGGCCAGCATCTTCTGCTGGGCGCTGGGCGTGACGCAGCAGCCGCACTCGGTGGATACCATCAAGGAAATGGTCAACGTCCTGCTGCTGCAGGGCAACTTCGGCAAGCCCGGTGCCGGTGCGTGCCCGGTGCGCGGCCACTCCAACGTGCAGGGCGACCGGACCATGGGCATCTGGGAAAAGCCCAAGGAATGGCTGTTGGAGGCCCTCGACAAGGAGTTCGGCATCGAGTCCCCACGGCACCACGGCCACGACGCCGTGGAGTCCATGGAGGCCTTCGAGCGCGACGAGGTGGACGTGTTCGTGTCCATGGGCGGCAACTTCTCCCTCGCCTGCTCGGACACCGAGACCCTCGAAGCCGGGATGCAGCGGATCGGCCTGACCGTGCACATCTCCACCAAGCCGAACCGCTCACACGTGGTGCACGGCCGCACCTCGCTCATCCTTCCCACGCTGGGCCGGACGGACAAGGATGACAAGCACCCCAAGGGCGCCCAGTTCCTGTCCGTGGAGGACTCCATGTCCGTGGTGCACTCCACCCAGGGCAGGCTGCAGCCGGTGTCCGAGCACCTGCTCGCCGAGCCGGTGATCGTGGCACGGATGGCCGAGGCAACGTTCGGCCCCGGCCACGCGGTGGACTGGAAGGCCATGGCCGAGGACTACGACGTGGTCCGCGACCACATCTCCCGGGTCCTGCCGGGGTTCGAGGACTTCAACGCCAGGGTCCGGACGAAGAACGGCTTCGTGCTGCCCAACCCGCCGCGCGACACCCGCTCCTTCAAGACGGACATCGGCCGGGGCAGGTTCACGGTCAGCCCGCTGGAGTACCTCACGCCGCCGGCCGGCCACCTGGTGCTGCAGACCATCCGCAGCCACGACCAGTACAACACCACGTTCTACGGCCTGGACGACCGCTACCGCGGAATCTCCGACGGCCGCCGCGTGATCCTGGTGCACCCGGAGGACCTCGCCGAGCAGGGTTTCAAGGACCGCGACCTCGTGGACGTGGTGAGCACCTTCCAGGGCAATGACCGGCGCGCGGAGAAGTTCCGGCTGGTGGCCTACCCGACGGCCAAGGGCTGCGCGGCGGCGTACTTCCCTGAAGCCAATGCCCTGGTCCACAAGGAAAACGTGGCCCGGGTGTCCAACACCCCCGGCTTCAAGGCCATGTTCGTCCGCTTCGAGCCGCACGCCGGCGTCGAAGCGGCCGCCGAGGCGGGCGCGCTCGAGGCGGCCACAGTCTAGGGTCGCGCTCCTCCGTCCTGACCTTTTCTTAACCAAGAACGACGGCGACACACCGGAAATCCGGGGTGTCGCCGTCGTTCTTTCTTCAATTAGGGTCAGGACGGGGTTTCGCCAAGCTCAACCACCGGGTGGAAGGGCCAGCGTCAGCCGCGGAGGCGCTCCATGCCGGGGTCGAACAGCGGCTCGGCGCTGACCGTGGCGGCGACGCGGCGGCCGAAGTACTCGATCTCCACGGCGTCGCCCTCGGAGACAGTGGACGGCAGCCAGGCGTAGGCGATCGGCTTGCGGATCGAGTAGCCGTACGCCGCGCTGGTGACGTAACCGGACGCAGCGCCGTTCACGTACACGGGTTCCTTGCCGATCACAATGGAGGTGCCGTCGTCGACCGTCAGGCAGCGCAGCACCTTCTCCGCGGGCTGCTCCTTGAGGGCCGCCAGGGCTTCGGCGCCCACGTAGCCTTCCTTGTCCTTCGCCACAGAGAAGCCGAGGCCGGACTGGTAGGGGTGGTGCTCGGTGGTCACGTCCGTGCCCCAGAGGCGGTAACCCTTCTCCAGGCGCATGCTGTTGAAGGCTCCGCGGCCGGCGGCGATGATGCCGTGTTCCTGTCCGGCTTCGAACAGCAGGTCCCAGAGCTTGAGGCCGTATTCGGCGGTGGTGTACAGCTCCCAGCCGAGTTCGCCCACATAGGACAGGCGCATGGCCGTGACGGGGATACCGCCGATGTTGATTTCTTTGGTGCGGAAGTACTTCAGGCCGTCGTTGGTGAGGTCGTCGGTGCTGACCTTGCCGATGACTTCGCGGGCCAGCGGGCCCCACAGGCCGATGCAGCAGGTGCTGCCGGTGATGTCGGTGACGTGCACCCACTTGGCCGGATCGGCGGCGGACTGCTTGCGGGCCTCGACGCGCAGGTAGTCGAAGTCCACGTTGCTGTTCACTCCGAGCTGGAAGTCTTCTTCCCCGAGCCGGGCGACGGTCACGTCACTGCGGATGCCGCCGTCGTGCTCCAGCAGGAGGCAGTAGGTGACAGCCCCGGGCTTCTTGGCGATGTTTCCGGTGCTCAGCCGGTTCAGCAGCGCCTGGGCGCCCGGGCCGTTGACGGCCAGCCGCTTCAGCGGCGTCATGTCGTAAAGCGCGACGGCGGTACGCGTCTTCCACGCTTCGGCAGCGGAGATGGGGGAGGAGAACATGGCCGCCCACGGCTCGCGTTCCGGCGCTTGCCACTCGGCCGGCAGTTCGTCCAGCAGGGGACGGTTGGCCTCGAACCAGTGCGGGCGTTCCCACGCGGCCGACTCGAGGAAGAACGCGCCGAGCTCCTTCTGCCGGACGTTGAACGGGCTGACGCGCAGGTCCCGCGGCGATTCCTTGGGCTGCAGCGGGTGCATGACATCGTAGATCTCCACGAAGTTCTGCTGTGAGGTCTCGCTGACGTACTCGTCGCTGGTCTGCACCTTCTCGAAGCGGGAGAGCTCGGTGCCGTGCAGGTCAGTGCGGGAGCGGCCCTCGGTGAGCAGCTCGGCCACGGCCTTGGCGACGCCTGCGGAGTGCGTCACCCACACGGCCTCGGCGACGAAGAAGCCGGAGAGTTCCGGGGCTTCACCGATCAGCGGGCCGCCGTCGGGCGTGAAGGAGAAGATACCGTTGAAGCCGTCCTCGATTGCGGCGCTGCGCAGAGCCGGCAGCAGGTCCTGGCTGTCTTCCCACGCGGGCACGAAGTCTTCCAGGGTGAAGTCGAGGCGGGAAGGCATGCGGTGGTCGGACATTTCCTCGGCCGACACCTTGGGCAGGGCGGACATGTCCACGGGCATCGGGCGGTGCGCGTAGCTGCCGATGCCGATGCGGTTGCCCCATTCGCGGTAGTACAGGTCCTTGTCCTGATAGCGGAGGATGGGCTTGCTGGCGCCCTTGGGAAGCTCGTTGACGCCCTCGAGTTCGGCAAGGGGGGTGCTGACGACGTACTGGTGGGCCAGAGGCAGCAGCGGCACCTCCAGGCCCACCATCTTGCCGAGCTCACGGCCCCAGAAACCTGCGCAGGACACCACGATGTCGGCAGGAATCACGCCGGAGGAGGTCTCCACGCCGGTGACCTTGCCGCCCCACTGGGAGATGCCGGTGACGCTGGTGGAGCCGAGGTAGGTCACGCCGCGCTCGCGCGAACGCTCGATCAGCAGCTGAACGGCGCGGGCGGCCAGGGCCAGGCCGTCGGTGGGGATGAGCAGGCCGCCCAGCACCTCGCGGCCGCCGGTGAGCTTGCCGGTGTTGAGCAGCGGGTAGATCTTTTCGCATTCATCGGCGTCGATGATCCGGCTTTCGACGCCCCAGGAGGTCATCACACCCATCTTGCGCTTGAGGTCAGCCAGGCGCTCGGGAGTGGTTGCCAGTTCCAGGCCGCCCACCTGGTTGAAGCAGGACTCGCCGTCCTTGCTCAGCGCGAGCAATTTGTTGACGGTGTAGGTGGCGAATTCCGTCATGGTCTTGGACGAGTTGTTCTGGAACACCAGGCCGGGGGCGTGCGACGTGGAGCCCCCGGCCAGTTCCAGCGGGCCCTGCTCGACGACGGTGATGTTGTTCCAGCCGCGGCTGGACAACTCGTCCGCGAGGTTGGTGCCGACGATGCCGGCACCGATGATGACGACGCGTGGTGATGCGCTCATGGTGTGTGGTTCTCCTGGTTCGCGTTAGCGGAAAATTAGCGGAAGACGACGGTGCGGGTCTTGTTAAGCAGGACGCGGTGCTGGCAGTGCCACTTCACCGCGCGGGAGAGCGCCTGGGTCTCCGCATCCCGGCCCACCGTCACCAGCGCGTCCGGGTCAAGGGCGTGGTCCACCCGGAGGACTTCCTGCTCGATGATGGGACCTTCATCGAGGTCCGCAGTGACGTAATGGGCCGTCGCGCCGACCATTTTCACCCCGCGGTCGTAGGCCTGGTGGTACGGCTTCGCACCCTTGAATCCGGGGAGGAACGAGTGGTGGATGTTGATGGCCCGTCCGCGGAGCTTGCCGCACAGGTCATTGGACAGCACCTGCATATAGCGGGCCAGCACCACGAGGTCGGCGTCATATTCGGCCACCAGCTCCAGCAGGCGTGCTTCCGCCTCGGGCTTGGTGCCGGCCGTCACCGGCACGTGGATGAAGGGCAGCCCGGCCGCCTCGGCCATGGGCCGCAGGTCCTCATGGTTGGAAACCACGACGGCGATCTCCGCACCCAGGCTTCCCGCCCGCCATCGGAAGATGAGGTCGTTCAGGCAGTGGCCGAACTTCGAGACCATGACCAGCAACCGCTGCGGGCGGCCGTCGTGGATGCTGAACTCCATGCCGAACTCGCCGGCGATGGCCGCGAACTCGGAGCTGAGGCCTTCCGCCGTCTGCTGGCCCTGCTGGTCGAGCTTGTCGAGACCGTCACGCTGGTTGAGCCGGCCAAAGGGACCCTGATCGGCGTCGTCGCCGCTCTGGGTGAACGCGGTCCGCAGGTAGAGCTTGCCGCTGACGTGGTCGTCAAACTGCTGGTGCTCCACGATGTCGAAGACGCGGTCGGCCAGGAACGTCGTGATGGCCCGGACGATGCCCGGCCGTTCGGGGCAGGCCAGGGTGAGGACAAACTCGGCGTTACGGGCTTTGGCGCTGGCACCGGCCGCGGGCGCGCCTTCAAGAACTGTGGACAAGATTTTCTCCGAAATGTAGTGGCAGAGCGGGGCGGCTTAGATGTGGCCGTTAACTGTCAGCCCGGGGGGAAGGTTGGGCGCTTCCTCGGACTCGATGACCATGATGTCGCCGTCCACGACGGTGACTTCGTGCGTGCGGACGGGAAGTTTGGCCGGCGGTGCATCAACCTGCCCGGTCCGGAGATTGAACTTTGAGGCGTGCAGGGGGCACTCGACCTCGCAGCCTTCCACCCAGCCGTCGGTCAGCGAGGCGTCCTGGTGGGTGCATGTGTCATCGATGGCGAAGAGCTCGCCTTCCTCGGTGTGGAAGACAGCGATGGGCGGCGCGGTGTTCAGGCGAAGGGCTTCCCCTGGTGCCAGTTCGCTGAGCGGGCATGCCTTGTGCATGGTGGCCTCTTTCTCGTTGTGGGGAGGTATATGGGAGTTGCTGGCGCCTTGTTCCGAATGGATCAACCGCAGTCGTAATATGCAACAGCGTGCTTTCGCTCACACTGTTTTGTCAAGGGTTGGCGGCCCGATTACGCGTGCCCGTATTAATGAGTCAACGAACCCTTGACAGTCGCCGTGGCATGGATCACGCTGTTGCATATAGCGATTGTTGTTGCGCTAATAGCAATAGAAGGAGGGGTGTAAATATGCAGACGCTTGCGATCGTGGGAGCCTCGCTGGCCGGTCTTTCCGCCGCGCGGGCAGCCCGCGCCCAAGGCTTCACCGGACGTCTCGTCATCATCGGCGATGAAGAGCATCGTCCGTATGACAGGCCGCCGCTCTCCAAGGACTTCCTGCTGGGATCCATCACAGCCGAGGACCTGTATCTGGAGACCGAAACTGACGGCCTCGACGCTGAATGGCTGCTGGGTGCACGTGCAGTCTCCCTGGACGCGTCAACGAAAACCATCGGCTTGGCTGACGGCCGCGTTGTCCAGGCCGATGGCATCGTCATCGCCACCGGCGCACGGGCCCGCCAGCTGCCGGCCCTGGCCGGCCTGAGCAACGTCTTCTCCCTGCGCACCCTCGCCGACGCTCAAAGCCTGGCACCGGAACTGGTACCGGGAAGCAAGATGGCCGTCATCGGAGCGGGCTTCGTGGGTGCCGAGGTGGCCTCTTCCGCCGCCTCGCGCGGCATGGACGTCACCCTCGTCGACACCAAGCCGGTACCGTTTGCAGCCCAGCTGGGAACGGAGATGGGCTCGGTGGTTGCCGGCCTGCACACCGGGAAAGGTGTCCGGCTCATCTCGTCGGCCGTTATTGAGGACTTTTACGCAGGCGAAGGAAACGTGACCGGTCTTCGGCTGGGCGACGGGTCTTTCGTGGCTGCGGATGTTGTGGTGGTAGGGATCGGCGCGGAGCCGAATGTTGAATGGCTCGCCGGTTCCGGGGTGGAGGTCGACGGCGGTGTGCTGTGTGATGCAATGGGGCGCACCAGTGTTCCGGGCATTGTGGCCGTGGGGGACTGTGCCGCGTGGTTCGATGCTGCGGTGGACAGGCACCGCCGCGTGGAGCACTGGACGGGTGCCCTGGAACGGGCAGCGCTGGCGGTGCAGGGGCTGCTCGATGACGAAGCCCCGGCGCAGCCGCTGAAGCCGCCGTACTTCTGGTCGGACCAGCACGGCGTGAAAATCCAGTTCGCCGGCCACTCAGCCGGCTACGACCGCCTTGAGGTCGAAGCGGGCGATGCTGCCGAGCACAGCCTGCTGGCCGTGTATTACCGGGAAGACGTTCCCGTCGCGGTTTTGGGCATGAACCAGCCGCGGCTGTTCACCAAGTGGCGCAGGAGCCTCGCGGCGTCTGCACCCAAGCCGGCGGCAGCCGTCGTGCCTACAGTTTTGGCGCCGGTGGGCGAACCCGCCCTTGCCGGTGCCGCCATGGGGCTTTAGCCCAACTCTTCTTGTAAGTCGTGTTGTTCGTGTTGTTTTGTTAGGAGAACAAATTGTCTGTTGAGGTATCCACCCCGAGCCTGATCCCGACGCTGGGCGGTCACCTGTACACGGATCCGGCTATCTTCCGGGCCGAGCAGGAGCGTATTTTCGAGCAGATGTGGTTCTGCGCGATCCGGTCCGCGGACCTGGACAAGCCCGGGGCGTGGCAGACGGTGCAGATTGGCCGGGAAAGCGTGCTGATCTCGCGCACCCGCAAGGGCGAGATCCGGGCCTTCTACAATGTCTGCCGGCACCGCGGCGTGAAGCTGTGCATGGAGGAAAAGGGCGAAGCTGCCCGCAACTTCCAGTGCCCGTACCACGCCTGGACCTACGACTTCGAGGGCAAGCTGATCGCGGCCCCGAACCTGACCAAGATGCCGGACATCGACCGTGACGAGTACGGCCTGTCCAAGGTCCACATCCGTGAATACCTGGGCTACGTGTGGGTTTGCCTGGCTGAGGAGCCGCCGTCCTTCGAAGAAGAAGTGATGGGCGCGATCGAGGAGCGCCTGGGCAACGTGCACGCTATCGACGGGTACGACGTCGCAAACCTGTCTGTGGGGCGCCGCATCCGCTATGACGTGAAGGCGAACTGGAAGCTCATCATTGAGAACTTCATGGAGTGCTACCACTGCGCCACCATCCACCCGGAGCTGACCGAGGTCCTGCCCGAGTTCGCCGACGGTTTGGCCGCGCAGTACTTCGTGGGCCACGGTGCGGAGTTCGGTGAGGACATCAAGGGCTTCACGGTCGACGGTTCCGAGGGCCTGGACCTGATCCCCGGCGTGGCCGAGGACCAGGACCGCCGCTACTACGCGATCACGATCAAGCCGACCGTGTTCGTGAACCTGGTCCCGGACCACGTGATCATCCACCGCATGTTCCCGATGTCCGCAGACCACACGATCGTCGAATGCGACTGGCTGTACCTGCCCTCAGTGGTGGAGTCCGGCAAGGACGTCACCGCCTCCGTTGAGCTGTTCCACCGCGTGAACATGCAGGACTTCGACGCCTGCGAGCGGTGCCAGCCGGGCATGGCCTCCAAGTCCTACGCAAAGGGCGGCGTGCTCGTTCCCAGCGAACACCACATTGGTGCTTTCCACGACTGGGTCCAGGAAAAGGTTGGCGACGTGGTGCTGTCCGGCGAGGCACTGCTGGGCCTCACCGCGGACACCCCGCCGCTGGAGGAACGTGCCGAAACCCTGCAGCGCAAAGAGACCGCTACCCCGGCCACCTGAGCAATCATTTCGATGACCCCGGACCCCCGTCCGGGGTCATCGGTGCGTGTAGCCCATCTTTCCGCTGATGCTCAGGCCCGCCTCCTGGAGCCCCTGGATCAGGCCGGGGGTATTTTCCGGGTCGAAGCGGAAGGCGGGCCCGGAGATGCTGACGGCCCCGATGACCGTCCCGAAGTGGTTGTAAACGGGCACGGCAACAGCGTTCAGGCCGATTTCGAATTCCTCATGAACAACGGCGTAGCCGTCGCGGGCAACGTCCAGGAGCTCGTTCTCCAAGGTATCCCGGTCCGTGATGGTCCGCGGGGTGCGGGCCGGAAGGCCCGCCTCCTGAAGGAGCCGGGACCGTTCTTCAACCGGCAGGGCCGCCAGCAGTACTTTGCCGCTGGACGTGGCATGGAGGGGCGTGAGGCTGCCCACCCAGTCGGACGTTGCCAGCGTTGACGGGCCCATGGCCTGGTCGACGTTCACCGCATAGCTGGAACGCAGGACGGCGAGGTTGACGGTTTCCTTGTACTGGTCTGCGAGGCTCTCCAGGGTGGGACGCGCCTCGTGGACCAGGCTCAGCCGGCCGGGAATGGAGCTGGCCAGGCGAAGGATGCCGAATCCCAGCTGGTACTTGCCGCGGTCATGGTTCTGCCGCACGATCTCCCTGGACACCAGTGACCCGAGCAGCCGCGAAACGGTGGACTTGTGGACCCCCATTTCGTCGGCGATCTCACTGACGCCCGCGTGCCCGTCCCTGGCGATGATTTCCAGGATCTGGAGGGCGCGGTCAACGGACTGGACGCCGCCTCCGCCTGCGGCGTCCGGGTCCCTGTCGTTCGCTGGTTCGTCTCTTGCAGCCATCAGAGGTGCTCCCATGTCGTCGCCGTGACCAGCGGTTAGCTCTGCGCTATTCCGCCTGCTTCACAACTCTGATCCTAGACTGCGACGAACTCCGACCGTCATTTCCTGAACACAACGCCTACGTTCCGGAGGCAAGCACCAGCCGTTCCTGGCCCACATACGCGTTGAGGCTCTTGCCCCGGCTGAAGCCCACAAGGGTTACACCGGTGTCGGCGGCGAGGTCCGCTGCCAGGCTCGAGGGTGCGCTGACGGCAGCCAGAACCGGAATGCCGGCGAGGGCAGCCTTCTGAACGAGCTCGAATGATGCCCTGCCCGAGACCTGCAGGACGGTTCCGCGCAACGGCAGCAGCCCGTCGCGCAGAGCCCACCCGATCACCTTGTCTACGGCATTGTGCCGGCCCACGTCCTCGCGGAGGCAAAGCAGTTCCGCTTCGCCCCCGTCACCGATCTTGAACAGTCCTGCTGCGTGGACGCCGCCGGTCTTGTCGAACAGCGCCTGGGCTTCGCGCAGCTGTTCGGGCAGACGCGCTATGACCTCGACCGGCACGCGCAGCTGGTCCCCGTGAACGTCATACGTGAGGGTCTTGCGGACGGCCTCGATGGAAGTGCTGCCGCAGATGCCGCAGGAGCTTGACGTAAAAACGTGCCTCCCGGCGTCCGGCAGTGCCAGGCCCGGACGGAACTGCGCTTCGACCACATTGAACGTCTGCTTGCCGGTTTCGTCCTCGCCGGCGCAGAAGCGCAGCGAAACCAGATCCGCCTGACTGGCGATGATGCCCTCCGAGACGAGAAAACCCGCAACGAGGTCGAAGTCATCGCCGGGGGTCCGCATCGTCACGGCAAAGGACAGGTTACTGAAGCGGATTTCCAGCGGCTCCTCCGCCGCCAGCACGTCTTCGCGCAACCGCACAGGGTATTCCCTGGCGGCCTCGGAGCCGTCCAGCAGGTAGCGGTGGACCTTCCGTCGCTGGGTCATGCGTGCCATTGCCTAGTTCTCCCAGATCAACTTGCCGGTAAGTGGAGGCCGCAGCTCCGGACGCCACGGGAGCGCAAATGCCGGAACCGGCTCACCCAGCTGAACGCCGCCGGACGGAACCACCATGACGCCGTCGGCGGTGGCCAGTCCGCGCATCATTCCGGGGCCGGTGTAGTGGGCGGGGGTAGCAAGGTCCTTGACCCAGTGGAACGGCATGAGCCGTGTGGACGCACGGTGGGCGTCGATGGCGGTGCCGCACGGCACCCGGCTGGTGCCCGGCAGCGGCTGGTGGCCGAGGGCGGCCAACAGCGGACCGCCGACGGTGAAGAGCGCCATGAGGGCGGCGAGCGGGTTGCCGGGAAGCCCGACGACGAACCGTCCGTTGGGCAGTTTGCCCAGGGCAGCAGGGTGGCCGGGCCGCATGGCGATGCCGTCGATGAGGAGTCGCCCGCCGAGCGCTGCCACGGCATTCCGGAAGTGGTCAGCGCCCGAGCGCCCTGTCCCCCCGGTGGTCACCACGACGTCGGGCCACTGCCCCATCGGCGCTTCGGCTGCCCCCAGTGCCGTGAGCCATTCCTCGTAGGAGTCCCCGATCCGGACCAGCGGGCCCGGGACACCCCCAAGCATCTGGATGACTGCGCTGAGCTGTGGCCCGAAGGCGTCCCTGACCTGTCCCGGGGCCGGGATGCTGGCCGTGACCACCTCTGAGCCGGTGACCAGCATCTTGACCAGTGGCTTGCCGCGCACTGTCAGCTGGTCGAAGCCGGCGACGGCGGCCAGGGCGATATGCGCAGGGTTCAAAGGCGTCCCGGCGGGGATCAGCACCTCGCCCGCTGCCGCTTCCTCGCCCGACCTGCGGATGTGCTGGCCCGGGCGGGGTTCGCCCGGGGAGGCCCCGTTTCCAAGCAGCAATGTAGCCCGGCCGCCGGCGTCAGTTGCAAGCCGTCCGCTCTCCACGCGGAGCACCGCCTGCGTGCCCGGGGGGATTACGCCACCGGTGACCACCGGGCTGGCCTCTCCGTTGCGGAGGGCCTTTCCCGGTTCCGTCAGTGTCCAAGGGCCGTCACCGCTAACCGTCCAGCCGTCCATGGCGGACGAGGCGTAGTGGGGCATCTCCTGCAGCGCGACGACGTCGGCGGCCAAGGCTCTGCCGTTCGCCTCCGCAAGCGGGATGCGCTCCGGTCCGAGGGGGCTGGCGCAGTCGAAAGCCAGACGGCGGGCTTCAGCCCACGAGTGCTCCCCGTGAGTGACAGGCCCGCCACTTTCGCCGGGCCTGTCGACGGCTTGAAGGGCTAGAGCTACCACTGGTCGTTCCCTCGTTGGTGAAATCGCTTGATAGACGGGAGGCGCCGCCACATTCGTGGCGGCGCCTTGCAGGGATTCCTGCCGCTCCTGGTCGTTTCCCGAAAGCGGTGCTCCGGCGCTTACCTCCCCAGGTATTTCAGGCCTCCGAAACACCGTTTACGGGAAACGAAACTAGGGTGTTCTCCCGGCGGCGCGGGCCTGAGCCGGGCGCCGCGAACTGATATTACAAATATATCGTAAAGATATATCAGTGGGGAAGGGCTGCAGACATCTGATTTTCCTTCGCCTTCACCGCCGCCGGTTCCAGCCGCACAACCACGGACTTGGACGTGGGAGTTCCGCTGGTGTCAGCCACCGAGTCCAGCGGGACCAGCACGTTGGTTTCCGGGTAGTAGGCGGCCGCGCAGCCCTTCGGCGTCGAGTAGCCGACGATGCGGAAGTTCTCCGCCCTGCGTTCTGTTCCGCGGAACTCTGAAACCAGGTCCACCATGTCCCCGTCGGCGTAGCCCAGCTCGGCGATGTCCGCCTCGTTGACCAGCACCACGCGCCGGCCGCCGTGGATTCCGCGGTAGCGGTCATCCTTGCCGTAGATCGTGGTGTTGTACTGGTCGTGTGAACGCAGGGTCTGCAGGATCAGCCTGCCGGCCGGCACACGGAGGTACTCCAGGGCATTGGACGTGAAGTGGGCCTTGCCCGACAGGGTCTTGAATTCCCTGTTGTCCCGTGGCGGGTGGGGTAGAACGAAGCCGCCGGGGTGCTGGATCCTCTCTTCGAAGTTCTCGAAGCCATCGATGACAGCCTCGATGTGCTTCCTGACCAGCGCGTAGTCGTCCCGGAGCGAGAGCCAGTCGGCCGCCGGCGCGTTGGGAAGGGGCGCGCCGTTGGCGTCCGTGAACACCTTGTGCGCGATATTGCAGACGATGGCCACCTCGGACATCAGGTGCTCGCTGGCGGGCTTGAGCCGGCCGCGCGAGGCATGGACAGCACTCATTGAATCCTCCACAGTGACCCTCTGGTCGCCGGAGCGCTGGCTATCCCGCTCCGTGCGGCCCAGCGTTGGGAGGATCAGGGCGCGCTTTCCCGTCGACAGGTGCGAATGGTTCAGTTTCGTCGAGATCTGCACGGTCAGCCGGGTGTTGGCCAGGGCCTTCTCGGTGGCATCAGAGTCCGGAGCCGCCCGGACGAAATTACCGCCCATGCCCACGAACAGCCTGACCTTGCCGTCACGCATCGCCCGGATTGCGGCGACGGTGTCATAGCCGTGCGCCCGGGGTGACTGGAACTGGAACTCCTGGTCGAGCCGGTCGTGGAAGCTATCGGGCATCCGTTCGAAGATGCCCATGGTCCGGTCGCCCTGGACATTGGAGTGGCCGCGAACGGGGCACACTCCGGCTCCGGGCTTGCCGATGTTGCCCTGCAGCAGCAGGACGTTGACGACGTCGCGGAGGGTGGGGACAGAGTGCTTGTGCTGTGTCAGGCCCATCGCCCAGCAGACGATGGTGGAGCCTGACGCCAGGAGCCGTTCACCGGTGGCGTTGATCTGCTCCATGGTCAGGCCGGTTGCCTCGACGATGTCGTCCCACTGCACCTGTTCCAGCTGTGAAAGGTAGGACTCGAGGCCCACCGTATGGTTCCTGATGAAGTCGTGGTCAAAAACGGTGGACAGGCCGGGGGTGTTCCTGCCAGCGCGTTCCGCGTCCAGCAGGTACTTCCCGAGGCCCTGGAACAGTGCCTGGTCGCCGCCGGCCCTGATCTGCAGGAAGTCATCAGTCAGCTCCGTGCCTACCAGCGTTCCCGAGATGGTCTGCGGGTTCTCGAAGTGCAGGAGGCCGGCTTCGGGGAGCGGATTGACCGAGACGATGGCTGCGCCGTTTTTCTTGGCCTTCTCCAGGGCACTGAGCATGCGCGGATGGTTTGTTCCCGGGTTCTGGCCCGCCACGAAGATGAGGGACGCCGTTTCCAGGTCCTTCAGGCTGACCGAACCCTTGCCGATGCCGATGGTCTCCACCAGCGCCGACCCGGAGGACTCGTGGCACATGTTCGAACAGTCCGGAAGGTTGTTCGTGCCCACGCCGCGGACCAGCAGCTGGTACACAAACGCCGCCTCGTTGGACGTCCTTCCGGACGTGTAGAAGACGCTCTGGTCGGGGTGGTCCATGTCCCTGAGTTCCTGGGCGATCAGCTCCAGGGCGGCGTCCCAGTCAATGGGCCGGTAGTGTGTTGCGCCCTCATCCAGGACCATCGGGTGGGTCAGCCTGCCCTGCTGCCCCAGCCAGTAGTCATCGCGGGTCTTGAGGTCCGCAATGGAGTGCCTGGCGAAGAACTCCGGGCTGACCCGCCGCCGGGTAGCCTCCTCCGCCACCGCCTTTGCGCCGTTCTCGCAGAATTCCGCTGCATTGCGCTTCTCATGTTCCGGCCAGGCGCAGCCCATGCAGTCGAAGCCGTCGATCTGGTTGACGGCCATGAGCGTCTGGACGCTGCGCAGCGGCCCCATCTGCTCCAACGAGATTTTCAGGGCGTTGGCCACCGCGGGGATGCCCACGGCCTTGGTTTTGGGTTTGCTGACGGTCAGCTTGGACTCGTCGATGTTTTCGCGGGGGGCTTTAGAGGCCATTGGCTTTCCTTAAAAAATCTATGCCGGGCAGTAGCGGGTGCAATGACTAGGGAACGTCAACCGTGACGATGCAGCCGTCCTCACGGAAGAACATGCGGCGGCCACCCCCGAAGGCGCGGACCAGCCACACGATGCGGCCGTCCTCGGTCAGGTCATCGATCCAGCCGCTGTAGGGAACCGTGTACTGCTCCAGTACGGTGACGAAATCGCCGGGCATGAGCGCAGTCCAGTCCGCCACGACCTTGGTGCTGGTGGGCTGAGGCGCGGTGCTGCGCGCCATGACTGCCTCGGTCACCGCGCCAGGACCGGCGTCCGGGCTGCACGGAACTGTTCGCGCGCCGCTTCGGAGGTGTGCAGTAGCAGCAGTGCCGTGGTGACTGAGCCGACACCGCCGGGGACGGGCGTCAGCGCGGCAGCGACAGGCCGAACACTGGCTTCGTCGACGTCGCCGGCGAGTGAGCCGTCGGAAAGCACGTTGGTTCCCACATCAATGACCACTGAATGCTCCGAAACATCGGTCCCGGTGAGCAACCCGGTGCGGCCCGCGGCAACAACCACGACGTCGGCATCCTTGGTGTACTTCCCGAGCGGGCCGGACTTCGAGTGGCAGACGGTGGTGGTGGCGTCCTTCTGCAGCAGCAGCAGGGACAACGGCTTGCCCACCACGGTGGAACGGCCCACCACCACCACGTTGCGCCCGGCCACCGGGATCTCGAAGTGGTCCAGGATTTCCACCACGGAGCGTGCCGTGGCCGGCGCGAACGCACGTTCCCCTACGGCCAGAAGACCGAGGCTCACCGGGTTGGCGCCGTCGATGTCCTTTTCCGGGGCGATGTACTTGACCAGCTCCTGGGTTTTGACGCCGGGGGGCAGGGGAGTCTGCAGGATGATGCCATTGACGGAAGCTTCTGCGCTGAGGTCCTTCAGCACAGCGATCAGCACCTGTTCGGTTGCGTCATGGCCGACGTCGATGATCCTGCAGCCGATGCCGGCGTTTTCCGCGGCGCGCTCTATGGAGCGAACGTACCAGTGCGTGGAGCTGTCCTCGGTGGCAACCACGACGGCGAGGGTGGGGCGTGAGCCTTCTTCGGCCAGTGCCGCGGCCTGGGCAGTTGCCTGCTGCTGGATGAGTTTGGCGAGGGGCTTGCCGGAAAGCACGGATGCCGTCATCGGAGGATCCTTTCCCGTACCTGGCGTGAGAGCGAGTCTGCTGCCAGAACGACTTTTTCTTCAATGCCATCTGTTTGTTCCGCCAGTGCGGCGCGCGCCTGGGCGTCCTTGATGGCTACGACGTTGATGTCGATGTTGACGCGGGCGGTGGTGGCCGCTGCCCTGGCGGCGTCGGCTGCTGCTGCAATGTCGCTGATGACGTTCGGGTTTGCAATATCCAAAAGTTCGGTCGCGAGTTCCACGACGGCACCTGAGAGCCTGATCAACCGGGCAGGCGGCTGCGCGGCCTGGCCAAGCGCGTCGTCGATCGCGGCTGCGCGCGCTGCACGCTCGGGGTCGCTGGTGGCGGGCAGCTTGTAAGAGGTGATCACGGCTTTGAAGGCAGTTTCGTCGGCGTCTGCCAGCCCCAGCGTTTCGCCGATGAGTTCGTCGACGGCGGCAATGATCCTGGACGTTGTCTCTGCGTGCTGTTCATATTTGCCGCCGGTGCTGAATCTTGCCACCATCGCCACCAGGGCCGCTCCCTGCGCCGCGTGGAGCGCGGCGGCCGCGCCGCCACCGGGGGTGGGCTGCCGGGCGGCAAGCCTGCCGAGGTAGTCGTTAATTGTTTCTGAACCGATCATTTGTTCATTCCTGGGCTGGTAGAAGCTGGAGCGGAAAAGGGGGGTGCACGCAGCCCGGCTCCCGTTGCGAGGATGAGCCGGGCTGCGTGCCCCCAGAGGGCTCTGCGGGCTGGTTAGCCGCGGAGCCTGGTCATTTTCGGGTCGTACAGCGGCTCTTCCGATACAGAGGCCGTGATCCGCCGCCCGAAGTATTCAATCTCGACCGAATCGCCCACCGATACGGTGGCCGGGAGGTAGGCGTAGGCAATCGGTTTGGCCACCGTGTACGCGTAGGCTGCGCTGGTCACGTACCCGACTGCCTGATCCTTGTAGAACACGGGCTCCTTGCCCAGGACAATGGACCGGCCGTCGTCGATGGTCAGGCACCGCAGCCGGCGCGCGGAGCCCTCCTCGGTCCGGCCTTCGAGCGCGCCCTTGCCGATGAAGCTCTCCTTGGCCATCTTGACGGCGAATCCGAGGCCTGCTTCGAAGGGGTCGTGCTCCGTGGTCATGTCCGATCCCCAGGAGCGGTAGCCCTTTTCGAGGCGCAGGGAGCTGAACGCCGCCCGTCCGGCCGCGATGACGCCGAAGGGCTGTCCTGCCTGCCACAGCGCATCCCACAGCCGCTGTCCGTTGTCCGCGCTGGTGTAAAGCTCCCAGCCGAGCTCGCCCACATAGGACAGCCGCATTGCCGTGACCGGGACCCCGCCGATGACGACGCTCTTTGCCCGGAAGTACTTCAGGCCGTCGTTGGTGAAATCATCGTCGCTGACCTTGCCGACCAGGTCGCGGGCCAGGGGGCCCCAGAGTCCGATGCAGCAGGTGCCGCCGGTGGTGTCGCGGACCTGGACCCAGTCAGTAGCGGACCCGCTTTGCGTCTGGTGCCGGGCAGCCCGCGTGAAGTAGGCGGTGTCGATGTTGCCGTTGGCTCCGAGCTGGAAGGTGTCCTCGCTCAGGCGGGCGACGGTGATGTCGCTCCGCACGCCGCCGGCGTGGTCGAGCAGAAGCGTGTAGGTGACCGCGCCGGGCTTCTTGTCCAGGTCCGCCGTCGTCAGCTCCTGGAGCAGTTTCAGGGCTCCGGGCCCGGACACTTCCAGCCGCTTCAGTGGCGTCATGTCATACATGGCCACCGCCGTGCGGGTCTTCCACGCTTCGGCGGCCGCAATGGGGGAGCTGAACATGTTGGACCAGGCGTCCCGTGCCGGCGGCAGCCATTCGGCCGGCATCTCCTTGAGGAGGGCAGCGTTTGATTCGAACCAGTATGGCCGCTCCCACCCGCCGGACTCCAGGAAGAAGGCTCCGAGTTCCTTGTGCCGGGCGTGGAACGGGCTGACTCGCAGGTTGCGAGGGGAGAGCTTGGGCTGGAGCGGGTGGAGGACATCGTAGATCTCCACGAAGTTCTGCTGCGAGGTCTCGCTGACGTACTCGGGGGTGAGCTGCACGTCCTCGAAGCGGGTGATGTCGCATTCGCCCAGGTCGGTTTCGGACTTGCCCGTGGTCAGGAGCTCGGCCATCGCCTTGGCAACGCCTGCGGAGTGCGTCACCCAGACGGCCTCTGCGACATAGAAACCGTCGAGTTCCTTGGACTCGCCAAGGAGCGGTCCGCCGTCGGGGGTGAAGGAGAAGATGCCGTTGAAGCCATCCTCGATTTCGCTTTCTGCCAGTCCGGGAAGAATCTGCTTCGAGGCCTCCCAGGCAGGCAGGAAGTCCTCCAGCGTGAAGTCCAGGCGGGAAGGCATGTTGTGTTCGCTGACGGTCTCGGGGGCATAGGTGCCCAAGGTGTCGACGTCGACGGGCATGGGCCGGTGGGCGTAGGAGCCGATGCCGTAGCGTTCGCCGTGTTCGCGGTAGTAGAGGTCCTGGTCCTGGTGGCGCAGGATGGGCAGCGTGGCCCCGTTCGGCAGTTCATTGCGGCCGCTCAGCTGGGGCACCGCGGTGGTCTTCACGTACTG
Source organism: Arthrobacter sp. FW305-BF8 (assembly GCF_021789315.1). Taxonomy (NCBI): domain Bacteria; kingdom Bacillati; phylum Actinomycetota; class Actinomycetes; order Micrococcales; family Micrococcaceae; genus Arthrobacter; species Arthrobacter sp. FW305-BF8. The sequence continues at coordinate 4,470,164 of NZ_CP084561.1, read as the reverse complement.
GTGGGCCAGCGGAAGCAAGGGAACCGCCATGCCGATCATGGCACCGATCTTCGCGCCCCAGAAGCCGGCACAGGAGATGACGATGTCGGCAGGAATGACGCCTTCGGAGGTCTCGACGCCGGTGACGCGCCCCCCGGACTGCTCGATGCCCGTCACGGAGGTGGAGCCGCGGTATTTGACGCCTGCGGCTTCGGTGCGCTTGATCAGCAGCTGGACGGCACGGGCAGCGCTTGCGAGGCCATCGCTTGGCACGTGGAGTCCGCCCAGGATGTTTTCATCATTGAGCAGCGGGTAGAGCTCCTTGCACTCGGTGGAGGAGAGGATCCGTCCTTCGATCCCCCAGGAGGCTGCATAGCCGAGCTTGCGCTTGAGGTCAGCGAGCCTGGTTTCGGTGGTGGCCACTTCCAGGCCGCCCACCTGGTTGAAGCAGCTGACGCCGTCCTCTGTCAGGGAGAGCAGCTTTTCCACCGTGTACTTGGCGAAAGCTGCCATGGTCTTGGACGGGTTGGTCTGGAAGACCAGGCCCGGAGCGTGGGAGGTGGATCCTCCGGGCATGTTCAAAGGCCCCTGGTCCAGCACTGTGATGTTGTTCCATCCCCGGGCGACCAGTTCGTCGGCCAGGTTCGTGCCGACGATGCCAGCTCCGATAATGACGATTCGAGGCGTTGATGCCATGTGGTTCTCCTGCTGATTTAAGTAGTGGGCTTCCGCGGCCTGTACGTTGGCTCGTCTAGCGGAAGACGATGGTGCTGGCCTGGTCGATCAGCACACGGTGCTCGCAGTGCCAGCGGACGGCTCGCGACAGGGCCAGTGCCTCCGCGTCCTGACCGATGGTGGACAGGGTGGTCGGACCGAAGCTGTGGTCCACGCGGATGACTTCCTGCTCGATGATTGGGCCCTCATCAAGGTCGGCGGTTACGTAGTGGGCCGTTGCGCCCACCAGCTTCACGCCGCGGTCGTAGGCCTGGTGGTAGGGGCGCGCGCCCTTGAATCCCGGCAGGAACGAGTGGTGGATGTTGATGGCCCTGCCCTCGAGGGACCGGCACAAGTCGTCCGAAAGCACCTGCATGTACCGGGCCAGGACGACGAGGTCGATGTCGTATTCGTCCACGAGCTCCAGCAGTCGCCGCTCGGCATCCTGCTTGGTTTCCGGAGTCACGGGGATGTGCACGAACGGAAGGCCGGCAGCCTCGGCCATTGCCCGGTGCGTTTCGTGGTTGGAAACCACCAGGGCCAGCTCCCCGCCGAGGCTGCCGCCACGCCAGCGGAAAATCAGGTCATTCAGGCAGTGACCGAACTTCGACACCATGACCAGAACGCGGTGCTTGGTCTCGTCGTGGACATTGAACTTCATGTCAAAGCGTTCGGCAATGGGGCGGAACTCCGCTTCGAGCGTCTGCAGATCGAAATCCGTGGCTCCCGAGAAGGCCGTGCGCAGGTGCAGGGTCTGGCGGAGGCCGTCGTCGAACTGCTGGTGCTGTTCGATGTTAAATCCGCGCTCGAACAGGAATGTGGTTACTGCCTGGACGATGCCGGCACGTTCGACACACGACAGTGTGAGCACGAACTTGCCGGTGTTGGTTTCTTTGAAGGCTTCTGTCTGCGCAGCCGGCCTGGTTTTTGTGGCTGTGTCCACAACGGTCATGTCGCATCCTTTAGATATATGGCTGATCACCTTATTGATATATCAGGGCTGGTTGTCAGCGTATACTGGTGTGCGGATGAGGTCAATAGATGTTGGCCCATAGGAGAGGCGGAGCGGTGGCGTTTGAAGCTTTGGCGGTGTCGGAGGCCGGAGGTTCGAGGTCCCTGGCCGATGTGGCCTATGAACGTATCCGTGACGGCCTGCTGACCCTGGAGATCCGGCCTGGCGATCCGCTGTACGACGAGGGGATTGCCAAGGAACTCGGCATCGGGCGCACCCCGGTCAGGGAAGCGCTTAAGCGGCTTGAAGTGGACCGGCTCGTTGTGACTTATCCAAGACGGGGTACCTTCGCAACACGGGTGGAGGTCACGGACCTCGCATTCATCTCGGAAATCAGGGCCCAGCTGGAGCCCCTGGCTGCCGCCCGTGCCGCCCGGGTGGCCACAGCGGCAGCGCGTGAGCGTCTCCGCCTCATCGTGGAGGAGGTCGAGTCCTTCGATGTGGACAGCGCATCTGTGGTGGAGACGTTGCGGCTGGACGCCAGGGTGCACCAGGGAATCTATGCCGCAGCAGCGAATCCGCACCTGGAAGACGTCCTGATCCGCTACGACAATCTCGCGACGCGCATTTGGTGCATGGTGCTGGACCGCTTGCCAAACCTTTCCCGGCACGTGCACGAGCACGTCGACCTGCTTGAAGCGGTGATCAAAGGGGACGAGGCCCAGGCCGAGGAACTGGCCCGCGTTCACGTCGACGGCTTTGAGAAGGCCGTGCGGACGGCGTTGTTCGCAGCCTAACGCTTGTTGTTGCCTGGCAACGACGACGCCGGGACGTTGGCTCGCCGTCGCGAAGCACGCCCATCCTAAAGGGTGGGTGGCGCCGCCCGGTTTGGTGGTTCAGCGCTACCCGGGCAGGTGACAGCCTTAGAGCAAATACCCTGTGGCCAGCTGCGCCCTGCCGCATCGGCAACTGACGCCCGTCCGCCACTGAGAGCTAAGGCCCTGAATTAACCATGCCAGATACTTTGAACGGCAGAAGGTCAGCGGGCCGGTCCGGGAATCCTTTGCGGGATCCTCGGGACCGGCGGTTGAACCGGATTGCCGGGCCGTCCTCGCTTGTGCTCTTCGGAGTGACCGGGGACCTTGCCCGTAAGAAGCTCATGCCTGCCGTGTATGACCTTGCCAACCGTGGTTTGTTGCCGCCGAGTTTCGCTTTGGTGGGTTTCGGCCGGCGGGACTGGGACAACGAGGATTTCGCCGCGGAGGTGAAGGACGCGGTGAAGGCGTATGCCCGGACGCCTTTTGATGAGGCGGTCTGGAACCAGCTCTCGGAGGGTATCCGGTTCGTGCAGGGCGCGTTCGATGACGATGCGGCGTTTGAGCGGCTCGGGGAGACGATCAATGAACTCGACGAGGTCCGGGGCACCCGCGGCAACCACGCGTTTTACCTCTCGATCCCGCCGAAGGCCTTTGAGCAGGTCTGCCGGCAGCTGTCCAGGCATGGTTTGGCGCAGGCCGAGGGCGGGAAGTGGCGCCGGGTGGTGATCGAGAAGCCGTTCGGGCATGACCTGGACTCGGCCCGGCAGCTGAACGACATTGTGGAGTCGGTGTTCCCGGCCGACGCGGTGTTCCGGATCGATCATTACCTGGGCAAGGAGACGGTGCAGAACATCCTGGCGCTGCGTTTCGCGAACCAGCTGTTCGAGCCGTTGTGGAACGCGAACTACGTGGACCATGTGCAGATCACGATGGCCGAGGACATCGGTACCGGCGGCCGGGCCGGGTATTACGACGGCGTGGGCGCGGCCCGTGACGTGATCCAGAACCACCTGCTGCAGCTGCTCGCCCTGACCGCGATGGAGGAACCGATCTCCTTCAACGCCGACGACCTCCGCGCGGAGAAGGAAAAGGTCCTCGCCGCGGTGCGGTTGCCCGAGGACCTGTCCACCCATTCGGCCCGCGGCCAGTTCGCCGGCGGCTGGCAGGGCGGGGAGCAGGTCCAGGGCTACCTGGAGGAGGAGGGCATCCCGGCCGACTCCAAAACCGAAACCTACGCCGCGATCCGGGTGGACATCAACACCCGGCGCTGGGCCGGGGTGCCGTTCTACCTGCGCGCCGGCAAACGGCTCGGACGCCGGGTCACGGAGATCGCGGTGGTGTTCAAGCGCGCACCGAACCTGCTCTTCGGCACTCACGGGGGCGCCGGCCACGGGGATGATGATTTCGGGCAGAACGCGGTCGTGATCCGGGTCCAGCCCGACGAGGGCGCCACGATCCGGTTCGGGTCCAAGGTCCCGGGCACGCAGATGGAAGTGCGGGATGTGACCATGGACTTCGGCTACGGGCACTCGTTCACCGAGTCCTCGCCGGAAGCGTATGAGCGGCTGATCCTGGACGTGCTCCTGGGCGAGCCGCCGCTGTTCCCGCGGCACGAGGAAGTGGAGCTGTCCTGGAAGATCCTGGACCCCTTCGAAGAATACTGGGCCGGTTTGGGTGAACAGCCCGAGCCCTACGCGCCCGGCAGCTGGGGCCCGGCCTCGGCCGATGAGCTGCTAGCCCGCGACGGACGCACCTGGAGAAGGCCATGATCGTAGACCTGCCCAACACCACCACCTCGAAGGTGTCCAAGAAGATCCAGTCCCTGCGCGAGCAGGGCGGGGTGATCGCGCTCGGCCGGGTCCTGACCCTCGTGGTGGTCACCAAGTCCGGGCTCGAAGAGGAAGCGATCGAGGCCGCGAACGAGGCCAGCCGCGAACACCCCTGCCGGATCATCGTGCTCGCCGACGCCGGCTCGTCCGCGCCGAACCGGCTCGACGCGCAGATCCGCGTCGGCGGGGACGCCGGCGCCTCGGAAGTCATCGTGCTGCGCGGCTTCGGGGAACTCGCCGAGGAATCCGAATCCCTCGTCGCCGCGCTGCTGCTGCCCGACGCCCCGATCGTGGCCTGGTGGCCGCACGGCGCCCCCAAAAACGCGTCTGAAACCTCGATCGGGAGGATCGCGCACCGCCGGATCACCGACTCCGCGAACGAGGCCGAACCCCAGGTCGCACTGGAAAACATCCGGAACACCTACAAAGCCGGCGACACCGACCTCGCCTGGACCCGGCTGACGAACTGGCGCATCCAACTCGCCGCCGTCCTGGACCAGGCCGACACCTCACCCGTCACCGCCGTCGCGGTCGAAGGCGCCTCGGACTCACCCAGCACCATCCTGCTCGCAGCCTGGCTGACCCTGTCCCTGGACGCCCCCGTCACCATCGTCGCGGACCCCGCCGGCACCGGCATCCGCCGCGTCCGGCTCACCCGCACCAGCGGCGACGTCCAACTCTTCCGCCCCGGCCTCTCCATCGCCGAACTCACCCAACCCGGCCAACCCGCACAACGCATCTCCCTCCCACGCCGCAGCCTCCGCGACTGCCTCGCAGAAGAACTCCGCCGCCTCGACCCCGACGACACCTTCGGCCTCGTGCTGGGAGCGCTTGATTTGGTGCGGGACTGGGAGGATGCGCCGCTGTTGGCGTTGGTCTAATAAAAAGGTGGCATAAAAGAAGGTGCCCCCGTCGTTCATACGACGGGGGCACCTTCTGTGTGGAAAGCGCGGCTAACGCAGCACTGGACTGGTGTCCTGGGCGGCGATGAGCTCCTGCGCCTCGGCTTCCGTGTCCACGCTGGGCATGGAGCCGGGCAGCGGGCGGCCGGCGGATTCGCGAAGGAAATAGATGGCAATCGCACCGATGACCGAGGTGCCCACCAGGTAGTAGGCGGGGGCCATGTCGTCGCCCGTGGCCGCGATCAGGCCTTGGATCACGAACGGCGTTGTCCCGCCGAAGATCGCCACCGAGAAGTTGTAGGCGATGCCCATGCCGCTGTAGCGGCTTGAGGTGGGGAACAGTGCAGGCAGCGCCGAGGCGAGGTTAGCCACATAAAACGTCACGGGGAAGGCAACCAGTGACAGGCCCGCCAACGTGGACCAGAGCTCGCCAATGCCGATCAGGGTGAATGCAGGGACGGCAAACAGGACGGTGCTTCCGGCGCCGATCCACAGCACGGGACGCCTCCCGATGCGGTCCGAAAGCTTGCCGGTGAGCGGGATGCACAGGGCCATCACCACCAGCACCGGAATGGTCAGCAATGTCCCGTGAACGGGGTCATAGCCCTTGGATTCGGTCAGGTACGTCGGCATGTAGGACGTCAGCGCGTAACCAACGGTGTTGGCAGCGCCGGCGAGGATCATGGCGAGTACGATCGGACGCCAGTACGTTGTTATGAGGCCGAGCGGGCCCTTGGCGACAGCCGAGTCGCCAGCGGCGGCTTTGACGGCGGCGGACTCCTGCGCGTCCAGGGCTGCCTGGAACTGGGGGGACTCCTCGATCTTGTTCCGGAAGTAGATGGCGATCAGGCCCAGCGGCCCGGCCACCAGAAACGGCAGCCTCCAGCCCCATTCCTCCATCGCGGCCTCCCCGAGGGTGACCTGCAGGACGGAGACGGTGGCAGCACCCAGGGCAAACCCGATGTAGGAGCCCATGTCGAGGAAACTGGCGAAGAAGCCGCGCCGCTTGTCGGGGGCATACTCACACACGAACGTGGTGGCGCCGGCGTACTCGCCGCCCGTGGAGAAGCCCTGCACGAGCTTCAGAAGCACCAGCAGCGCTGCGGCCCAGATGCCTATCTGTGCGTAGCCGGGCAGGAGGCCGACGGCGAACGTGCTGGCCGCCATCAGCATGAGGGTGGCGGCGAGCACCTTCTGCCGCCCCACTTTGTCGCCAAGCCACCCGAAGACGACGCCGCCGATCGGGCGGGCAATGAAGGTGGCAGCGAACGTGCCCAGGAGGAACAGCGTCTGCACGGTCCTGTCCGCTTCCGGCAGGAACACCGGCCCCATGGTGGTGATCAGGTAGCCGAACACGCCGACGTCGTACCACTCCATGGTGTTGCCCACGACTGTGCCGCCGAGAGCCTTCTTCAGCATCCGCTGGTCCACGACGTTAATGTCTGAGGTCGTGAGCCGGCGGGAGTACTGTCTGTCTTTGCTGTTGTGATCGGTAGTGACATCACCTTTGATCGTCATACAGGTTCCTTACTGAATTTTTGGCGGGGGGTACCCAAGCGTGTGGGTCCCTCTGGTGTTCCGCAGTAATCAACAGGCTTCGGCTTATGCAACAGAGTGCGTTAGCTCACAACCTAATGTCAAGAACATGACTTGGGCCGTTCCGCTTCCCTGGCGTCCCTGCTGGGGCACACCTGCCCGTTCGGGTAGGTGCAACCGTCCGATCATGGAATAGCAGGCGGGCACGCCTTCGGGAGATGATGGAGGGCAGCATATTCGGATGAGATCGGCACCGCGGGGGCGGCGCTTCGAATGTCCGAGACAGCTTATATCCCTGCCGGCCATCCCGGTCATCCCGGCTGCTCCCGGCAACAGCTTTTCCCCCAAAGGAGTTCCGTGTCTTCAAATCCGATTCGTGTAGCTATCGTCGGCGTGGGTAACTGTGCCGCTTCGCTGGTCCAGGGTGTCCATTACTACCGGGATGCCGACCCCCAGGCCACGATTCCGGGTCTGATGCACGTGGAGTTCGGCAAGTACCACGTCAATGATGTGCAGTTTGTGGCCGCGTTCGATGTGGATGGCAAGAAGGTCGGACATGACCTGGCTGATGCGATCCTGGCGAGCGAGAACAACACTATTAAGCTGGCCGAGGTCCCGCCGACCGGTGTGACGGTGCAGCGCGGGCACACCTTGGATGGGCTGGGCCGGTATTACCTGGAGACCATTGAGCAGTCCACGGAGGAGCCGGTTGATGTTGTCCAGGCCCTGAAGGACGCCCGGGCCGATGTCATGGTCTGCTACCTGCCGGTCGGGTCGCAGGAGGCCGCGGAGTTTTATGCGCAGGCCGCGATCGACGCGGGGGTGGCGTTCGTGAATGCGCTGCCGGTGTTCATCGCCGGGACGAAGCAGTGGGCTGATAAGTTCACCGCTGCGGGTGTGCCGATCGTGGGTGATGACATCAAGAGCCAGATCGGTGCGACCATCACGCACCGTGTGATGGCGAAGCTGTTCGAGGACCGCGGTGTGACGCTGGACCGCACGTACCAGCTGAACGTGGGCGGCAACATGGACTTCAAGAACATGCTCGAGCGGGACCGGCTGGAGTCGAAGAAGATTTCCAAGACCCAGGCCGTGACGTCCAACGTCGAGGCCGAGTTGGCCGCGAAGGATGTCCACATCGGCCCGTCCGATTACGTGCAGTGGCTCGATGACCGGAAGTGGGCGTTCGTACGGCTGGAGGGCCGGAACTTCGGTGACGCGCCGGTGTCTTTGGAGTACAAGCTGGAGGTCTGGGATTCGCCGAACTCCGCGGGTGTGATCATCGATGCGATTCGTGCGGCGAAGATCGGCCTGGACCGCGGCGTCGGCGGCCCGTTGGTCTCGGCCTCGAGCTACTTCATGAAGTCCCCGCCGGAGCAGTTCAACGACGACCTCGCCCGCGAAAAGGTCGAGGCCTTCATCCGCGGCGACCTCGACCGCTAAACCCCGCCCCGACGCTTCCTCAGGTCCTGCAGGTTTTGACCGGACGCGTCCTCACCTCCTGCAGGTTTTGACCGGACGCGTCCTCACCTTCTGCAGGTTTTCATGCGATGCTCCCTCACCTTTGGGTGGGGGAGCAGCGCTGCTTAAGGGATGCGGGGGCTACCCGGCCAGGACTGTGAGACGGCCGAGTCGCTGTGCCGCGGCGGCGTGGTAGCTGTCGAGGGTAAGGGCGGCGGTGCGTTGCCAGCCGGAGTTTGCCGCGTGAATAGCGGCGGCAGTGCCCATGTCGCAGCGGGTGGCGGGGTCGTCGTGGAGGGCTTCGAGGGCGTCGGCCCAGTCGGCGGCGTCGTGGCCGTCCACCAAAAGCCCGGTGTGGCCGTCAATGACGGTGCGGGGCAGGCCGCCCACCCGTGTGGCCGCCACGGGGGTGCCGCAGGCTTGCGCCTCCAGGGCCACAAGCCCGAACGATTCGCTGTAGGAGGGCATGACGACGACGTCGGCCGAGCGGTACCACGAGGCCAGCTGCGGTGCGCCGACCGGCGGATGGTGGGTGACGGCGTCGGCCATTCCTTCAGCGGTGACAATCGCGTTCAGGTCGAAGTCCCGCGCGCCACTCAGCGCGCCGAGAACGGTCAGTTTGAGGTCGATGTCGGGGCGCCGCCGGCGGAGGATAGCGGCGGCCCTGATCAGGACCTGCGGGCCCTTGAGCCGCTGGATGCGCCCGGCGAACAGGAGATGGAACGTGCCCGGCGCAATGCCGTGATCGGCGCGGGACCGGCTGCGGAACGCGGGCGTGAAGACCGAAAGGTCAACGCCCGGGGGAGCGACATCGATCCGTTCGGCGCCGGCATCGTAATGCGAAACCAGCTCGGCGGCCTCGGCGCCGGTGTTGGCAATCAGGCGGGTGGCGCCGTCGACAATGCGGTGTTCGCCTTCCTCGCGGCGCCACGGCTCGGGCTCTTCGCCGGACTGCAGCACCAAATTCTTGACCTTGGCCATGGTGTGCATCGTGTGAACCAGGGGAACGTCCCACAGCCAGGAGAGCTCCAGCCCGGCCATGCCGGACAACCAGTAGTGGGAGTGGATGACGTCGTAGCGGCCGTGGCGCTGCCGGGCGTGGATCCGCTCGATCTCGGCCACCATGCAGTGCAGCAGGTCCGGCAGTTCCTCCTTCGACAGCCGGCGCGGCGGCCCGGCGGTGACGTTGTGAACACGGACTCCCGGACGGGGATGTTCGACGGCGGGCTGGCCGGCAGAAGTGGCGCGGGTGAAAATATCAACCTCCACGCCGGAGTCCGCGAGGGCGGCGGCGAGACCGCGGATGTAGACGTTCATGCCGCCGGCGTCGCCGGAACCGGGCTGTTCCATGGGGGAGGTGTGCAGCGACAGGAAAGCCACGCGCTTGAGTGGGGTCACGGCCCATTCCTTCTGGTCTGTTACGTCTGCTAAAGGGGTACACGAACGGCCCCCGTCTCCAGGACGGGGGCCGTTCAGCTTCAACTGTGTCTTAGTGGGTCACGTTGGCGAGGGTTTCGCGTTCGGCGGCGATGGTGGTGTTGTCCCCGTGTCCGGTCCTGACGGTTGTTTCCGGCGGGAGGGTGAGGAGCCGTTCGCGGATGGAGGCCAGGATGGTGGGGTAGTCGCTGTAGGAGCGTCCGGTGGCGCCGGGTCCGCCGTTGAACAGGGTGTCCCCGGTGAACACGGTGTTTTCTGCTGCGAGGTGGAAGCAGGTGGACCCGGGTGAGTGGCCGGGGGTGTGGATCGCCTTCAGGGTGGCCCCGCCGACCTGGAACTCGTCCCCGTCCGCGATGGCCGCATCGGGGGTGGTGCCGGGGTAGACCTGTTCCCAGAGGACCTGGTCCTCCGGGTTCAGGTAGACAGGCGCCCCGACGGTGTCGGCGACGTCGCGGGCGGCACCGATGTGGTCGTTGTGCGCGTGGGTCAGCAGGATCGCCAGGACCTTGCGGCCGCGGACCTGGTTGATGATCGCGGCGGCGTCGTGCGGGGAATCAATGATCACGCACTCGGTCTCGTTGCCCACGATCCAGACGTTGTTGTCCACATCCCAGGTCCCGCCGTCGAGCGAGAACGTGCCGGAGGTGACGAGGTTTTCGATCGTGACGCTCATGCCGAAGCCACCGCCGGCTCGGCAGCAGCGGCCGTGGAGGCTGCCGCGGGCTGGATTTCAACAACTGATCGGAGGACCTTGCCTTCGTGCATTTTGTCGAAGGCTTCCTCGACCTGGTCGATGGTGATCCGTTCGGAGACGAACGCGTCCAGGTCCAGGTTGCCGGCCTTGTAGTGGGCCACGAGCATCGGGAAGTCCCGGGACGGCAGGCAGTCCCCGTACCAGGAGGACTTCAGCGACCCGCCCCGGCCGAAGACATCCAGCAGCGGCAGCTCCAACTGCATCTCCGGGGTCGGGACGCCGACCAGGACCACCCGGCCGGCGAGGTCGCGGGCGTAGAAGGCCTGCTTGTAGGTTTCGGGCCGGCCGACGGCCTCGATCACCACATCCGCGCCGTTCCCGCCCGTCAGTGCCCGGATCGCCTCGACCGGGTCGGAGGTGCGGGAGTTCACCCCGTGCGTCGCGCCCAGGGACTTGGCCATCGCGATCTTGTTCTCGTCAATGTCCACGGCGATGATCGTCGTCGCCCCGGCCAGCTTCGCCCCGGCGATCGCGGCGATCCCCACCCCGCCGCAGCCGATCACGGCCACCGACTCCCCGCGCTTGACCTCGCCGGTGTTGATCGCCGCGCCGATGCCGGCCATCACACCACAGCCCAGCAGGCCCACGGCGGCCGGGTCCGCGTCCTCATCAACCTTCGTGCACTGCCCCGCGGCAACGAGGGTCTTCTCCGCGAACGCCCCGATCCCCAACGCCGGGGACAGCTCCGTGCCGTCCTCCAAAGTCATCTTCTGCGTGGCGTTGGCCGTGTTGAAGCAGTACTGCGGCTGGCCCTTCGCACACGCCCGGCACTGCCCGCACACCGCACGCCAGTTCAGGATCACCCGGTCACCCGGGACAACCTCGGTCACACCCTCACCCACCGCCGAAACCACACCGGTAGCCTCATGGCCCAACAGATACGGGAACTCATCACCGATCCCGCCCAGCTTGTAATGCAGGTCCGTATGACACACCCCGCAGGTCAGGATGTCCACCAGGGCCTCGCCCGGGCCCGGATCCGGCACCAGGATCGTCTCCACCGACACCGGAGCGTCCTTCGCCCTGACAACAACAGCCTTGACTTTATGAACCATGAGTAAGTGTTCCTTTCGGGTTTGCGGCCCGCCACAATCGACCCGTCGCTATCAGCAGCGCTTACGCGCTGCCCTACGAGGGGAGCTGGCGGTTGCCGGAGGTCTCTGGGTGCGGCGTCAGCGGCGCCGCAAGCGGCTGATATGCCATTGGTATGTGTGAGCTAGATAACTGATATATAAGTGATCGTATGCCCCGGACCTTGGCTCCGTCAACGTATCTGGGGAGCGGCGCAGACCTGCGGCAGAGTGTTACGTCGTTGGCAAGTAAAAGCCCGGTGACTTACCGTGGCCATGCCTTGTAGGGTCAGGGAACCAGCTCCAAAAGCGGAAGTGTCCTGTACAAGGAGAGATCATGGCTGTCGATGATGAGATGCAGATCCTGGGCGAGTGGTGCGAGCAGTTAGCGAGGGCGTTGCAGATCCCGGATCTCGACGTCGATCAAGAGCTGCTGCTGGATCTGGCAAGGAAATCTGCCGATTCAGTAATTCATGCTGCAGCACCGGTGACAGCCTTCATGGTGGGCTACGTGGCCGGACAGGAAGCCGGAACGGGAAACGCTGGTTCTGAGGCGTCCAGGGCGGCGACCGTCCGGGCCGCAGGCATCGCGTTCGGGCTGTGCGAGCAGCGAGCCGGCAGTCAGTCGGTCTCGGGGCCGGAACAGAAGAAGCAGCCGTGATAGTCGCAGTCATCAACGGTGCGTTCTTTGTCCGCTTCCGTTTCAGCGTGTGTGATTGTGGACGTCGATGCCATACGGGATGCCTTTCCTAGGGCAGCGAGTGCGTTTCTATTAGAGGACAAGCGGTAGGGCGGCCTGCCCCCGGTCGTTTCGGGAGCAGGCCGCCCTCTGTACTCAGTGCTGCTTGTCCCCTCCGGGCTCAAGCTCATTCTTGGCGCACCGTTCATCACATTCGTGTTTGGTCACCAGATCGAACTGGACGCCGCCGTGCTGTTCCACCCCACTGCGAATGGAGCGCTCGACGACGGACGTCACCAACCGCGCGCGCAGCGACAGCGGGTCCCGGCGCAGGTCCCTCGTGAGGGCAAAGCACATCAGGAACATCACCACCACGAAGGGCAGGGCTGACACGATGGTGATCCGCTGCAGTCCGGCGAGCGCCTCGGCAGGCTTGTCGCCGCCGGCGAGGAGCATCACTGCGGCAACGGCTCCCGTAAGGGCACCCCAGAAGATGACGACTCCGCGGCGTGGTTCTTCTGCGCCGTCGGAGCTGAGTGACCCCATCACGATGGAGGCCGCATCGGCGCCGGTGACGAAGAAGATGGCCACCAGGACCATCGCCAGGACGGCGACCGCGCCGGCAATGGCATTGGGCAGGGGGAGGTGGTGGAGCAGGTCGAACAGGGCACCGTCGAAGGAAATCGAGGGAGCCCCGTCGACGATCTTGGCCAGGCCATCGCCGGTGTCCGGGGTGGCGTCTGCGGTGGCCTGGATGTTGATGGCGGCCCCGCCGAAGATGCCGAACCAGATGACGCTGACGATGCTGGGGACCAGCAGGACGCCGGTGACGAACTGGCGGATGGTGCGGCCGCGGCTGATGCGGGCGATGAACAGGCCAACGAAGGGCGTCCAGGAGACCCACCAGGCCCAGTAGAAAATGGTCCAGCCGGACATCCACGTGCGCAGGGCGTCATCGCCGACAGCCTCAGTCCGGGAGGCCATCTCGGCCAGGTCCCGTGCATAGTCGCCGACTGCGGCCGGGATCAGGTTAAGGATGAAGAGCGTCGGCCCCGCCACGAACACGATGACGGCCAGGACTGCAGCCAGGACCATATTGATGTTGGACAGCCACTGGATGCCGCGGCTGATGCCGGAAACCGCCGAGGCCACGAAGCAGGCTGTGAGCACGGCAACGATGACCACCAGCACAGGAGTGGCAAGCTGGCCGTTGATCCAGCCGTTGGACGCCATTCCGCTGCCGATCTGCAGCGCACCAAGACCCAGCGACGCGGCGGTGCCGAAAAGTGTGGCGAAGATGGCCAGCATGTTGATGACCTTGCCGATGGGACCTTCCACCCTGCGGATGCCGAACAGCGACGTGAAGACGCTGGAAATGAGCTGTTTGCGGCCAAGGCGGTACGTTCCGTAGGCCATGGCAACGCCCACCACCGCGTACATGGCCCATGGGTGCAGGGTCCAGTGGAAGATCGAGGTTGCCATCGCCGTCTGGACCGCCGCGGGAGTCTGGCCGTCCACCGTGCCCGGCGGCGGGGAGATGTAGTGATAGAGCGGCTCGGCCACGCCGTAGAACATCAGGCCGATGCCCATGCCGGCCGCGAACATCATCGAGACCCACGAGACCATGGAGTACTCGGGCTTTTCCGCGTCTTTCCCCAGCGGGATGTTCCCGAAGCGGCTGACCGCCAGCCAGAGAACGTAGACCACGAACAGGGAGGAGAGCGCAACGAAGAGCCAGCCCGTGTTCTTCATGACCCAATCAAGGACCACCTGGGAGGTGGTGGCCAGGTTCTCCCTGCCGGCAAATCCCCAGATAACGAATGCCAGCGTGAGCAGTCCGGCGACGCCGAAGACTACCTTGTCGATGCCTCCCTTCCGGAACAGTTGGCTGCTGCGCCGCGCTTCTTCATGTTCTGATTCGGTTTCCCGCAGGGCCTGCAGGATTTGCAGGTCTTCCTGGGGAGGAACAGGCTCTCGTTCCAACGCCGGTTCCGCCCCCGAGGCCCGGTCGTCTTCACTGCTTTCATCGATAGTGACGTCACTATTGATTGTCATGAGGGGTTTCCTTCACTGAATATGAGGGACGGCCCAGCCGTGGCCGTAGGCGGTTACGCCCGGCGTTCGGTTCGGCTCGTCCTCGGAGTCGATGGTCATGACGGTCGCCGTCGACGATCATGACCTCGTGAATGCGGATGGGCAGCTCACCAGAGCGTCTGTCCGACGAGTTCCGCAGTAATCAACACACTTCGCCTTCAGCAACAGAGTGCGCCAGCTCATACGCGTTGTCAAGGATTTTTTATTGCTGACGTCACCTTTTGACAGTGCGACTGTCATGAACAAGCCTGTTGCTTGAAGTGGCCTGCGTTGCGCATAAAGCAATTGCGGGAAAGGCCGTGCGAGGCGCGTACGATGATCCTGTCACTGCCGGGCGGAGGAGTATCTGTCATGCATTTCGCCTTCGTTTGCCTGCCAGCCACGGGCCATGTGAACCCAACGCTGCCTTTGGTCGCAGAGCTGGTTAGGCGGGGCCACCGCGTCACGTATGTCACCTCGGCCAAGTACGCAGCCGCCGTCGAATCTGCCGGGGCCAGCTTCTTCGAGAACGGCGAGGACCTGTCCGCGCAGTTCCCCCGGTTCGGCAATACGGCGCCGGGCAGTCCCGGGGACGACGCCGGCCGGTCGCCTCGGGTGGGCATGCTCGCGGGGCTGGGGGCGGGGATGATGTCTGGACTGCTCGACCGGCTGCTGGAGAGGGCGCGCGAAGATTTTCCCGCCTTGCTGGCCAAGCTCGCTGCCGATCAGCCGGACGCCGTCTGCTACGACGCCATGACCCTCGCCGGGAAGATGGCCGCCATGAAGCTTTCCCTGCCCGACATCGCGTTACTGCCGACCTATGCCACCAACGAACATTTCTCCATGCGGGAGCTGATGCCCACCCGTCCGCCGGCAGAAATGCTGCGGGCCTGGAAACAGGCACGCCAGCTCATCGGGGATTTCGCCGCGGAGCAGGGTCTGGCAGGATTTAACTTCATGGAAGGACCGCCGGCTTCCTTGAACATCTGTTTCATCCCGCGGGAATTCCAGCCCGCAGGAGACACCTTCGATGACCGCTTCCACTTCGTGGGACCCAGCCTTGGCCGGAGGGTGGACGGGGAGGAATGGGAGCCCCGCGTGAAGGAAGGGCCACTGCTGTTCATTTCGCTGGGAACGACGCCGCTGAACGACCGGCCGGATTTCTTCCGTATGTGCCTGGAAGCCTTCGCGGGCACCAAATGGCAGGTGGCCATGGCCATCGGCGACCGAATGGATGGGGCTGAACTGGGGGAGATCCCGGAGAGCGTGGAGGTCCGGCCTTTCTTCCCACAGCTGGATGTTCTGCGGCATGCCGATGTGTTCCTCTCCCACACGGGGATGAACTCGACCATGGAGGCGCTGTATCTGGCCGTCCCCATCGTGGCGTTTCCGCTGCAGCCGGAACAGGAGGCCAATGCGCGCCGCGTCGAGGACCTGGGGCTGGGACGCCGCCTTCCCACGGACGCCGTCACGCCACAGCTGATCCACGACGTCGTGACGGACGTCAGCCGGGACCAAGGGATCCGGAGCGCCGTTGCGGCGATGAGCCAACGCGTCGGCAGCTCTGGCGGGGCAGCGGCAGCCGCCGACGCCATGGAGCAGTACCTGAGCGCCCCAGCCTAACGCCGCGTGTAGCCCATGTTGGCGCTGATCCGCTGGCCAGCCTGGCCCAGGCCCTCGATGAGGCCGGGTGTCTTTTTGGGGTCGAAGCGGAAGGCCGGGCCGGAGATGCTGACCGCCCCGATCGCCGTTCCCAGGTGGTTGTAGACGGGCACCGCCATGGAGTTCAGCCCTATTTCGAACTCTTCGAGGGTCACCGCGTAGCCGTTGTGGACGACGTCGATCAGCTGCTTTTCGAGCTTGTCCCGCTTGGTGATGGTCCGCGGTGTCCGGGCCGGCAGTCCTGTCTCTTTCAGGATGCGCTCACGTTCGTCTGCGGTCAGCGCTGCCAGCAGGACCTTCCCGCTCGACGTCGCGTGCAAGGGCGTCAGGCTTCCCACCCAGTCGAAGGTGGCCAGGGTTGACGGCCCCATGGCCTGGTCTACGTTGACGGCATAATTGGAGCGCAGGACGGCGAGGTTGACGGTTTCCTTGAATTCCTCGGCCAGGTTTTCGAGTACCGGGCGCGCCTCGCGGACCAGGCTAAGCCGGCCGGGAATGGAACTGGCCAGGCGAAGGATGCCGAATCCCAGCTGATACTTGCCCCGTTCGCTGTTCTGGTGAACCATCTCCCTGACTACGAGCGAACCGAGCAGCCTCGAAACGGTGGACTTGTGAATGCCCATTTCCCCGGCGATTTCGCTCACGCCTGCATGGCCGTCGCGGGCCAGTATCTCCAGCACAGCGAGAGCCCTGTCGACGGACTGGACGCCGCCCTGGCCGCCCTCACCCTCGGCATCGGAATCAAGGACATTATTCGAAGCCATGACCTGATCCTATGCTGGGAAGTGTGACGGAGCCGACATCGCGTCAAGCCGGGTAACGGCGTCGGGCGCCATGCCCAATCAGCCCAGCTCAAGGCGCATGAGTACCCGCGGGAAGCCGTTGAGGACGGAGTCCGTCTCCGCGGCCTTGGTGAAACCGGCCTCCTCAAATAGTTTGCGGGTGCCCACGTAGGCCATGGTCAGGTCCACCTTCTTGCCCCCGTTGTCCACCGGATAACCCTCAATGGCGGGCGCGCCGTAGGAGCGCGCAAAGTCGACGGCGCCCTGCAGCAGCCGATGGGAGAGTCCCTTTCCCCGATGCCCAGGCCGGACCCGGATGCACCACACCGACCAGACGTCCAGATCGTCCACGTGGGGGATCCGGCGGTTGCGGGCGAAGCTGGTATCGGCGCGGGGATGGACACCCGCCCACCCAACTGCCTCGCCGCCGTCGTATGCCAGCACCCCGGGCGGCGGATCCTGTGTGAGCAGTTCCTGGACCAGCTCCCCGCGGGCGGTGGCCCGAAGCTCCACGTTCTGCTTTGACGGGATGCGGTAGCTGAGGCACCAGCACACCGTTGCGTCCGGCCGCTTGGGCCCGAGCACCGCTTTCACGTCCTCAAACTGCGTCGCCGGACGAATTTCGATCGCCATGCCGCCACCCTGTCACCGGTTTACGGAGGGGACAAGCTGCAGTTTCCCTAGCGCAGGCCGTTGCTGTGCGCCAGGGCGATCGCTTCGGTGCGCGACGTGGCGCCGAGCTTGCGATAGATGTTGCGGAGATGAAACTTCACCGTGTTCTCGCTGACGTGCAGCTTTGCCGCGATCGCCCGGTTGCGCTGCCCGGCCGCGAGCAGCTGCAGCACCTCGAGTTCGCGATCGCCCAGGTTCCAGGCGGCGACGTCGGGCAGCTTGCGCCCGGGCGGGTCCAGCGGCAGGGCGACTGCGACGTCGGCACCCCAGCCCTGCATCAGGTCAATCGTCATCCGGCCGTCCAGGACCTCCACGCGTTGCGCCAGGCGGGCGATGCTGGGGGCCTCGGCCGAAAGGCTGCCCAGGCCGTCATCGCGCACGTTGATGAGGAGGTTCTCGCCGTCACAGTCCCACTGGGTGCGGATGCGCCGCACGTCCGGCTGTTCAACCATTGCCAGCACGAGGCCCCGGACGATTGCCCTGGCAGCATGCGCAACTTCCCCGGGAAGTGCCCGGCCATTGACCGGCGGCTCGATGAACTGGACGTCGATGCCGCTGAAGTGCATGAGCGGGCGAAGATCCTCACGGAGGCGCTGGAACGCCGTGGCAACAGGTTCTTCGACGAGTTCGGTGGTGCGGTCGTTCAACGTCCGCAGTTCCACGAGGGCCTTGGCGGCGACGTCCGTGGCGGACTTCCGTGCCACCTCGTCAGCCAAGGAGGGGGAGCGCAGCGCGGCGAGCAGGGTCTCCAGCGTCGTCGAATGCCGGTCCACCAGCTCCGCCGTCACCCTGACCCGTTCGGCGGACGCCGCCCGGGACTCGATGAGGTACGACGGCGGTGCATCCGCCACCTTTTCGCGGATCCGCTCGGCCGCGAGGGTCCACAGGTAGCGGACCAGCCACGGCACCGGAACTTCCTGCCCGGAAGGTCCCCCTCCGGCTTCGCCCGCCGCCGGCTCGGGATCGACCAGAACCAGAAGAGCATTTGTGGGCGAGGGGAGGGCGAGGACCGGGCGCTCCTGCCCGCCGATCGGTGTCCGGCCATGCCACGTTTCGCTTCCTGAAAGTGCCGCCCTGATGGCGTCCAGTTCGGCGATGGACACCTGGCTGATGACGGCCTCGTCGCCGGACTTCTTCTGCGGCCGGCCTGTGCAGTCTTCGGTAAAGATCACCAGGGCGCTGCTCCGCAGGTAGGGGAGCGTGGCCTGGTGCAAGCGCTGGGCAATCTGGGACAGCGGAGCGGCCGACAGCCGCGTGATCGCCCCAAGCAGGGGCTTCAGGCCTTCGGCGGTCTCGGGCGCGGCGGGCGTAACGGTGGATTCGGTGATGGCGGACACCCGTCCATTGTAGGGGAATCTGTGGCGATGCCTATCCCTTTGGGTGGGTCAAACCGTCCGATCATGCCGTGGTGCCCACCCGATTGGCGTTCGAAGATGGAAGGGCAACATCGTCCCGAAGGAGGTAACCCTTGAGTGTCATCACGGACACCGTTCCCGCCACGCCGGCAGGAACGTCCACCGCAGTTCCGGCAGCATCGGTCACCAGGAACCAGCTCCTGGTCCTGGATGAGATCCAGCGGACCGCCGCCCGGGTGGATCCGGAGCAGGTTGCCGCCCTGGCTTCGGAAATCAAGGATGCAGAACGGATCTTCGTCACCGGCGCAGGCCGCAGCGGCCTCGTCCTGAAGATGGCCGCCATGAGGCTCATGCACCTGGGGCTGACGGTGCACGTGGTGGGCGAGACCACCGCGCCCGCCATCCGCACGGGGGATGTCCTGCTCGCTGCCTCCGGTTCCGGCACGACGTCGAGCGTCGTGAAGGCAGCGCAGACCGCCGCCGCGCAGCGCGCTCGGGTAGCTGTGTACACCACCAACCCCGGTTCCCCGCTCGCAGAGGCGGCGTCCGCCGTCGTCGTTATCCCGGGCGTGCAGAAGACGGACCACGGGTCGGGCGCCTCGCGCCAGTACTCAGGGAGCCTGTTCGAACAGGTGCTGTTCACCACTACCGAGGCAGTATTCCAAAGCCTTTGGGAAGAGGATGCTGCTGCTGCGGAAGACCTCTGGCTGCGCCACGCAAACCTCGAGTAGCCCTGCGGGTTCCGAACCCGGCTAGCCCATCACGCCACCAATCCACCAAAAACCCTCGCAAACCAAGGAAGAAACACATGAAACTGCAAGTCGCAATCGACCTCCTCACCACCGAAGCCGCCCTCGAACTTGCCGGCAAGGTCGCCGAGCACGTGGACATCATCGAGCTCGGCACGCCGCTGGTGAAGAGCGAAGGGCTTTCCGCCATTACCGCCATCAAGAACGCCCACCCGGACAAGATCGTTTTCGCGGACCTCAAGACGATGGACGCCGGCGAACTCGAAGCTGACATCGCCTTCAAGGCCGGCGCCGACCTGATCACCGTGCTGGGTGCCGCCGACGACTCCACCATCGCCGGTGCCGTCAAGGCAGCCAAGGCCCACAGCAAGGGCGTCGTTGTGGACCTGATCGGTGTCGAGGACAAGGTGACCCGTGCCAAGGAAGTCCGGGCCCTGGGCGCGAAGTTCGTCGAGATGCACGCCGGCCTGGATGAGCAGGCCAAGCCCGGTTTCGACCTGAACGTGCTGCTGAGCGCCGGCGAGGAAGCCCGCGTTCCGTTCTCCGTCGCCGGTGGCGTGAACCTCTCCACGATCGAAGCCGTCCAGCGGGCTGGCGCCGACGTGGCCGTCGCCGGAGGCGCGATCTACAGCGCCGCTGACCCGGAGCTGGCCGCCAAGGAACTGCGCGCCGCGATCATCTAGGTCTTTCCGCATTCAAGGCCAACGGCGGTACTTACCGCGCGGGCGGTCCTCACCGAGGGGTGGGGGCCGCCATCGGCGTTTTCAGGAAGGGGCGCCTTCGCCTGTAACGATCGAACCTTCCCCTGGAGGCTCGGTTTTCCCGAAGAGTGGGTGAATGCACGGCTGCTTCTCATGGAATCCCCAGACGCAGGACTTAAGTTCAAAGAGTGAGACTACCTCGTTGGGTCCAGCACCACGGAGCGGCTGGTAGGCGCCCCGTGCAGCTAGACCGGGGGTCCGATGGGTGGCTCGCAACGCGGCCGACAGGACTCACGTGAGGACCGTCGGAAATACTGCCATTCCACTTTTGGAAGGCAGACTCTAACAAACCTGTAAGTGGTGATTGTCATGGACGCTACCCGTCGGCGGGCCTCCTCATCCCTGCTCTTTTGGGTGGTGTGCCTCTTAGTTCTGGCAGCGGTCGTCGCTGCGATTTGGGACGTGATGGTTGTATACGTTGCGCCGCTAATCGACGCAGTGCGGGATACCTACTTCTAGAAGCTGCTGCGCAGATGGGGAGGCACCTCCCCACTGTGCGGTGGTTGTCCACCTGAGTGCCTGTGGGTTGCCGCGCAGCCGCGGCGATGACCCGTTTTGCAAAGCGCGCGTGTCGACAGGGGCCACAAACAGCGAAACGGCCAGCGCAGCCCTGGGCGTGGATCGCAGCTAGGAACACAACCCCTGACCGGTCTCGACCCCAGGCAGGTGTCTCAATACCACATCGAAGCCAGCGCGCACGGGAGACTGGACGACGGCCTGACGCCCTCTGCTTGCTTCTCCAGCAGTTGCGTCCGCCCCCAATCCCGAGATGTCCGTTCTCAACGGCTATGGGAATCTGCGGCTGTCGCCCGTATCAGGATTGCAACGTCATACTTCCGGACCTGACGACCGACGTTCCAGAGCCGGACGGCCCTTACGCGAACGATAGCCCCGCCGCACGATCACCTAGACGCCCTGAGCCGGATTAACACGGAACTCACAGCTGCAGTGATGTGAGCCTCCTGCCACCAGCCTGCTGCTGCCGTCCGGAAGTTCGACGGCGGCCCGAACGCCGTCGGGCAGGTCCACTTCGAGCGTGAACTGGCTGTGCTCAAGCGTCCAGGAAACGCTGATGCGGCCCTGGGGAGTGACGACGGCGGCGCTCGCCGACGTGATTCCGCCGCCGGGCTGCGGGGCGATGGTCACCCTCCGGTAGGCGGTCTCCTCCGCTGCCGGATCCTCCGGCAGGCGGATGCCGGCCAGGTGGGTGTACAGGAACGCCCCCACCGCACCCTTGCTGTAATGGTTCAGGGAACCGCGGGCTCCCTGCTCCGTCACCCCGTCCCACCACTCCCACATGGTGGTGGCACCGGCCTCCAGCATTCCCAGCCAGGAAGGTGTCCCGGTGGAGAGCAGCAGCTCGTAGGCGACATCCAGGTAGCCGTGGTCCGCAAGGACGGGCAGCAGCAGCCCAGTGGCCAGGAATCCGGTGCCGAGCCGGTTCCCGTTGCCGCGGATTAGCTCCACCAGCCGGGCCGCCGTCCGGTGCGTAAGAGCTTCCGGCACCAGCCCGAAGGCCAGGCCACGAACATAGTGCCCCTGGGACTCCTCGCCCAGGATGCCGTTTTCGTCCAAATATTCGGTCCGCCAGGCGGCCTGCACCTGCTCCGCCAGGACTTCATAGTGTGCGGCCGCGGCCGCGTCCCCCAGCACCTTGGCGGTACGGGCCAGGACACTGGCGGAGCGGAACAGGTAGGCCGTGGCGACGATCCCGTGGTCCCGCGACGGGTCCGGGTTGGGCGGGCTGTCCGGCTCGAGCCACTCCCCGAAATGGAAGCCGGTGTCCCACAGGAACCCCTCATGCGCCAGCGGCACGGGACGCCGGCCGGAGCGTTCCGGATGGCGGGCGCCGGCTGCCGCCGCGGCTGCGTAGTCGACCCATCCGCGCATGGTGGGGAACGCCCGGGCCAGCGCCGGCTTGTCCCCGTAAGCCCGCCAGAGGGACCACGGGACGAGCACGGCGGCATCCCCCCAGCCCGCAGAGCCCGCGGCCATGTCTTCGAAGGCGTTGCCGGAGGGGCCGTCGCCGGCGGGATTGGGCACGACGGTGGGCACCCGCCCGCCCGGCCACTGGTCGGCAGCGAGATCCCTCAGCCACTTTTCGCTGAACGCGGCCACATCGAACATCAGGGCCGCCGTGTCCACAAAAACCTGCCAGTCGCCCGTGAAGCCCGACCTCTCCCGTTGCGGACAGTCGGTGGGGACGTCGCAGGCATTGCCGCGGAAGCTCCAGGAGATGGCGCCATGCAGGGCGTTCAGCCGCGGATCGCTGCATTCAAACCAGCCCGAGCGGTCGAGGGGTGTATGCACCACCACGGCGGTGATGTCCTCCGCGGCGAGGGTCCCGGGCTGGCCCTCGACCTGGACGTAGCGGAAGCCGTGTGTGGTGTGCCGGGGTTCGAAGACGTCCCCGGGCCGGCCGGCAGAGACAGCCTCGTCGACCTGTCCGGCGGGCAGTGGCGTCTTGGAGGCGAAGTTGAAGGCGCGGATGTTCGCCGTGGCAACCAGGCCGTCCTTGTCCAGGACTTCACCGTGCCGGAGGACAGTCCGTGTCCCTTCCGGCCCCAGGCTGCCCAGCCGGACCCAGCCGTTGATGTTCTGCCCGAAATCGACGACGGTGATGCCCGGTTCCGGGGTTGCCACCGAGACGGGCCTCAGCTCCTCGATGCGCCGCGCCGGCGGCGAGACCGGCAGGACCAACCGGGAGCGGTCCTCATAAAGCGGACCGGCTGGCCGGACCACCGGAACCCAGCCCTCCGCCGTCGTTCCCGCTGTCCCGGCAGAGCCAGGGCCGGCATCGCCGGACGGGCTGAGCCAGGCGGGCTCCTTGCGGCGGAAATCGGTGGTCTGCCCGTCCATCAGGTCGGCGCGGTTGATGTGGCTTTCGCGGCAGAGCCAGCTGTCGCCGGTGCTGAGGAAGGTCTGCGTGCCGGGGGCGTTGGTGACCGACGCCAGGAAGGCGGTCTCGGTTCCGAAGCCGTCCGGCCGGCGCTCGAAGCCGTGCCGGCCCCGGAACCACCCGTCCGAGAGCAGGGCGGCAACGACGTTTGGGCCGCTGACCAGCAGTTCGGTGATGTCCCACCGCTGCACCTGGAGCCGCTTCCGGTAGGACGTGAAGCCGGGGGTTAGTTCGTCCTCGCCAACTCGCGTTCCGTTGACGAAGAGCTCGTAGATGCCGTGGGCGGTGGCATGCACAACAACGCGTTCGTCGGCAGCGTTCGGGGCGTCCGGGTTCTGGTTGGCGGCAGTCCGGTCGAAGGTGCCACGGAGCCAGTACGCGGGCCGGCTGCCGGCTTCCGTGCAGCCCGTCTCAGCAGGGGAAATCCAGGCGGCATCACGCAGCGAATTCTGGACGGAGGTGTGCGAAGCAGCGGCAGTCACGGTTTCTCCTTGAAAAGTGTGCTCAAAGAGTATCCGATTAAAACCGAGTACGCACTGTTTTTATCCGCGGTCCTCCACCGGGTCAGTTTTGCCGGTCCACGCCGCCCAGTCGCGGGGATCAACCGATGGCCTGCCGAGCAGATAGCCCTGGCCTCTGGTGATTCCCAGTTCCACAACGGCGGCGAGCTCCTCTGCGCTTTCGATTCCCTCTGCGGACAGCGTCGCGCCGGTCTGCTCGGCCAAGGCAAAAACGAAGGGGGGTGCAGCAGGCTGGTGTCCTGAAGCGGCGGCACCGGCGAGGAAGTCGCAGTCGACTTTGATGATGTCGGGTAGCAGATGGAGGATTTGCTTCGCCGAGGTGGCCGCCGGACCGGAGCCGTCCACGGCAAGACGCACACCGTCCTGGCGCAGCGGGCTCAGGACCGTGGTGAGGGCCGTCAGGTCGCGGTCCGATATGTCGCCCATGATTTCGATGACCATCCGCTCCGGGTCGACGGTCCCTCCCAGTATCAGTGCCTGAACGCGGGGATCGGCGCAGGCGGTGGGGCTGAGGTTGACTGACGCGAAAAGGTGGGGCGGAATTTCTCCTGCCGCGGAAAGAGCGAGGTGCAGGGCTGCGATTTCCAGGTCGGGCCCCAGCCCCATGGCCGCGGCTCCCCGGAACCAGACGTCTGGGCTGGTCCCTTCGTGGCTGACGAACCGTGCCAGCGCTTCAACGCCGATCACGTCTCCGCCCGGCAGTTGCCTGATGGGCTGGAAGGCCGTCAGTAGCATTCTCTTTGCCGGTGCGGCCGGGGTGTTCCCGGGAGGATCCTCGGCTGAATCCTCGTGTGAGGAAGCGGGGACGTTCCTGGTGCTGATCAGGTGGTGCAGCAGCGCCTGTTCGGGGTCGTCCATGTGGGCCGCCAGCAGGTGGAGCAGTTGCTCCCTGGCCCAGGCCTTCTGCGGATCGGAGTCTGCCAGGACATCGCTGATGATCTCCAGCACCTGGCGCCGGAGCGTTTCCCCGTCCACGTTGCGGAACAGTTCCGGTGTATGTTCACCGTCCGGAGGCGACTCGTCCATGGCCTTCACACTACTCCTCGGTAGTTGATGCCGCGATCGAGGGGTGTGGCCCTTGCGGCCGTCCTTTACGTTGACGCACTGCGGGCCGTTACCCTGAAGCGGTGCGGACGAGGCGAAAAACAGGCAGCTACGAGGTAGGCAGGGCCAAGCGCGCGGAGATTCTGGATGCCGCCACGCGGCTCTTTGCCGCTTCGGGTTACCACCGGGTGCCGTTGTCGCAGGTAGCTGCCGACGTCGGACTCAGCGAAAGCGGCCTGCTCCACCACTTCCGCTCCAAGAAGCACCTCCTGCTGGCTGTCGCCGAGCGGCGGCTGGAGCAGACGGCGCTGTGGTGGAGCTCCGTCCAGGCGGACGGCGGCGACGATCCGCATGAACTGTTCCGGTCCATGGTGGAATCCACGCGCAGGCTGGTGGCCGAGCCGGGGCTGATCGAGCTCTTCGTGCTGGTTTCGGCCGAAGCCGCTGACCCGTCCACCCCGGCCCACCAGCTGTACGGCAAGTGGTATGAGCAGGCAGTGAGCGAGACCGCGGTGCTCCTCGCCCGCGGGGTGGAGCGCGGCTTCTTCCGGCCGGATACCGATGCACAGGCCATCGCGCGGGAAATTATTGCCGTCAGCGACGGGCTGCAGCTGCAATGGGTTCTCTCCGGAGGCAGGCTGGATCTGGTCGAGGGGATCCGGGACTACGCCCGCCGGCTGGCCCGCTCGGTTCTGGCAAACGGGGACGACGGCGAACCAAACCTCTGAGGGTCCGGAATCAAGCGCCGGGCGCCCTAGTCTCAGGGCGCCTTAACCAGCTGCATGAACCCTTCCAGGTGCGCGGCCATGTCCACGGACTCGTCGTACAGCCACGCCAGCTGGACGCCTTCGATGAGCGCGGCGACCTGCCGGGCCAGTACCGCGGGGTCGAGGCCGGAGGCAATGCGGCCCGCGGCAACCTCCCGCTCGATCTCGGCATGCAGTGAGCGGATGATTTCCTCGTCGCGGCGCCGGATGAAGCCGTGGGCCGGGTGGTCCGGTCGGACGGCCTCGGCGCGCAGGGTGGCATCCAGCTGGATTACTCCGCGAATGCCTGCGTTGCGGCGCATGACCTCCGGCACCGTTCCGAGCAGGCCCTGCTCCGCCAGCAGGGTGCGCCGCCAGGGGCCGTCCTGCTCCTCGCGCCGGACCAGGACGGCCTCCAGCAGTGCATCCTTGCTCCCGAAGTGGTGCAGCAGGGCTGTGTGGCTGGTTCCGATTTCCTCTGCGATCTGGCGGATCGACAGGCGCTGGAAGCCCTTCTCGGCGAACACCGCAAAGGCCGAATCCACCAGCTCGGCCCGCTTGCGCTCGCCGTTGGCGTAGGGCGCCCGCCGGCCGCTGCGCGCCGGCTGCCGCGCCGCCGTCGTCTCCGTCGTCTCCGTCGTCTCCGTCACGCTCCGCCTCCTCCCGTGGCCGCCGTGGCCAAAGTCTTGCCTTCCATGAGATTACCAAGTTTCTTTTCCACTTTGGTCAAGAAATTTTCTTCAAAGTATTCCAACTTGGAAAATGTTTGCCTACAGTGAAGGTCAACCACGGAAAGGAACACCATGACCGACCTCCAGCACTTCCCCGACACCTTCCTCTGGGGTGTGGCCACCGCGGCCCACCAGGTGGAGGGGAACAACACCAACAGCGACACATGGCTCCTCGAACACCTCCCCGGCACGATCTTCGCCGAGCCCTCAGGTGACGCGATCGACCATTACCACCGCTACCGCGAGGACATCGCGCTGATCGCCTCGCTCGGGTTCACCACCTACCGTTTCTCGCTGGAATGGGCGCGCATCGAACCCGAGGAAGGGCACTTCTCCGTGGCCGAACTGGACCACTACCGGCGGGTGCTGGAAACCTGCCATGAGCACGGGCTGACGCCGGTGGTCACCTTCCACCACTTCACCTCGCCGCGCTGGCTTCTCGCTGCGGGCGGCTGGGAGGACGAAGCCACGCCGGAACGCTTCGCGCGCCACTGCAGCCGCGTCACCGAGCACCTCGGCGACCTCATCGGCGTGGCCTGCACCCTCAACGAACCCAACCTGCCGTGGCTGCTCAAGGCCCTCGGCATCGGCGGCGAGCCGGCCGACCGCCGTGCGGACGTGCCGCTCTGGGCGGCGGCCGCCGGGCGCCTGGGCATCGAGGCGGCCAGGGTTGCGCCCTTCCAGTTCACCGTGTCCGACGCCGGCTTCGACATCAAGCTCGCTGCCCACCAAGCCGGCCGCGACGCCATCAAGGCCCTGCGGCCGGAGCTGCCGGTCGGCTGGACCCTCGCCAACTCCGACATCCAGGCGGCCGAGGGCGGCCGGCAGATGGCGGACCAGGTCCGCCGGGACGTCAACGAACGCTTCC
Source organism: Arthrobacter sp. FW305-BF8 (assembly GCF_021789315.1). Taxonomy (NCBI): domain Bacteria; kingdom Bacillati; phylum Actinomycetota; class Actinomycetes; order Micrococcales; family Micrococcaceae; genus Arthrobacter; species Arthrobacter sp. FW305-BF8. The sequence goes on along the minus strand of NZ_CP084561.1, from coordinate 4,443,170 downwards.
TCGCAGCCTCCCGCGGCGATGACTTCGTGGGCATCCAGACCTACGGCCGGACTGTGTTCGGTCCGGACGGTGTGGCCCCGGCACCCGAAGGTGCTCCCGTCAACGCGATGGGGGAGGAGATCTACCCGCAGGCCCTCGAGGTGACCATCCGCGAGGCCCACCGGATCGCCAACATCCCCGTCATGGTCACCGAGAACGGGCTGGCCACCGACGACGACACGCAGCGGGTCGAGTACCTCCGCACGGCCGTCGCCGGCGTCTCGGCGTGCCTCGCCGACGGCATCGACGTCCGCGGCTACATCGCATGGACCGCGTTCGACAACTTCGAGTGGATCTTCGGCTACGCACCCAAGTTCGGCCTCATCGCCGTCGACCGCACTACCCAGGAGCGCACGCCGAAGCCCAGCGCGCACTGGCTCGGCGGCGTGGCCCGCGCCGCCCAGGAGCGGCTCACCACGGTGGGCTGAAACAGCCCCAACAAAGGCACGACGGCGGTCCGCACAGAAAGTGCGGGCCGCCGTCGGCCGTGGTTAAGGCCTTGCCGGGATCCCCAAGGTGGGCTGCGCGTTGTAGCCCAGGTTTCGCGAGACGGCCCTGGCCGTAGCCTGGACGGCCGGTGCCAGGACGTTGGGGGGAGTGGCGCCGTCGGGAACCACGATGGAAAGTGCCGCGGCCACGGAGCCCTCAGCGTCAAAAATGGGCGAGGCGACGGACACCGTGAGGGACGGCGCGGACCTCCTGATCATCGCGACGCCGGTCCGCCGGACGTCGGACAGCGTCCGCCTCAGCTGCCCCTCCGGCATGGCGTCCACCCCGGCCTCGGCGTCCGGCGGCTGCCGGATGACCGTTTCCTGGAATGCCGCATCGGCTCCCGCCAGCAGCACCAGGCCGACCGCCGTCGACCTCAGCGGCGCACGGCCGCCCACCCGGTACGCCACCTCGGTGGCCTCCTTGGAGGACAGCCGTTCGATCAGCACGGCCTCGCTTTTGTCCCGGACGGCCAGCAGCACGTGGTGCCGGGTGACGGCGAAAAGGTCCTCGAGGTACGGCAGGGCGATCTCCCGGACGCCGTGCCCGCGCGGCGACAGGGACGCCACCTCCCACAGCCGCACGCCCACCACGTAACGCCCGTCCTCGAGCCGCTCCAGCGCGCCCCACGCCACCAGCCGGGCGATGAGGCGCAGCGCCGTCGGCGCCGGCATGCCCGCGTGGCGGGCCATTTCGGACAGCGTCAAAGCGCGACGGCGGTCGGTGAAGACGGCGAGCAGGCTCAGGGCCCGGTCAATCACCGGCTCGCCCTGCTTGGGGCGCTTGCCGCGCTGGGGGGCCTCCGCTTGCGGTCCTGGTTCTTCCGCCACTGCCATCCCTTCATTTTGTTATCGACCCGTTCAGCTGCCGAGTGACCAGCACCACAATATCGTTTCAACCAATGAAATTCCCGTGTGGCCAGTGAGGCGGTCCAAAGGATTCTTGAAGAAGCCGGTCACCGGAAGCCATCTGACGAGAGGGCGCCGACCGAACGGCCCGTGATGTGGTCGATGCCGACCGCGGCGGGCCCCGGCCCCCAGATGTTGATTCCCGTTCGTCATCGAGAATGCAAAGGCGCACCACATGAAACTTCTTTCCACCCCTGCCCGCCGGAGCGCGGCCGTCCTGGCCGGTGTGCTCCTCATGAGCTCGCTCACCGCCTGCGGCGGCGGGACCCAGGCGGCATCCACCGTGAACAAGGACGCCCTGACCATCGCGGTGGACAGCGACTCGGCCTCCTTCGGGTTCGATCCGCTGCGAGTTGCCGACGCGCAGCGCCAGTTCTTCGAAGGCCTTTACGAGAACCTCATGACCCTGCAGCCGGACGGTTCCGTGGCACCGGGCCTGGCCAAGGAGTTCAGCTACAGCGCGGACAACACGCTCCTGACGCTGACCCTCAAGGAGGGCGTCACCTTCACGGACGGCTCCACCATGGACGCGGCACTGGTCAAGGCGAACCTCGACCGCCGCAGCGACCCGGCGCTCAGTGCCTACTCGGCGATTACCAAGGGCGCCGCGCAGGAAATGACCTCGGTGACCGCGGTCACCCCCATGAAGGTGGCCATCAAGTTCGCTAAGCCGCAGCCAGGATTCGAAAAGAACCTCACCGGCACCATGGGCATGATCGTCGGCAAGACGGCCACCGCCAAGAGCGCCAGCCTCGCCGCCACCCCGGACGGCTCGGGCCCCTACACCCTTGACGCCACCGGGACGGTGAAGGGCAACAAGTACGTGTTCACCAAGAATGAGAAGTACTCGGATGCCGCCAAGTACCCCTACAAGAAGATCACCTTCACCGTCATCCAGGACCCCCAGGCCCGCGCCAACGCGCTGGTTTCCGGCCAGGCCGACGTCGCGGCGCTCACCTCGCCGACGGTTGACTTCGCCAAGTCCAAGGGTCTCGGTGTGTCCCAGATCGGTGGAACCCTGCACACCATGGTCTCCTTCGACAAGATCGGCAAGACCTCCCCGGCCTTTGCCAAGGAGAAGGTCCGCCAGGCATTCCAGTACGCCATCAACCGCCAGGCCCTCGTGGATGCCCTGCACAAGGGGGACATTGCGGCGTGGAACGCCCTGCCAAAGGATTCGGCCGGGTACACCGAGGAACTGAACACCCGGTTCGCCTACGACCCGGCCAAGGCCACGAGCCTCCTGGCTGAGGCCGGCTACGCCAACGGCTTCGAGTTCACCATTGTGGGCAGCGCCGAAACCCAGACCGACCTGCAGGCCGTCCAGAAGGACCTGTCCGCCGTCGGAATCAAGATGAACATCAAGATGGCCAGCTCTACGGACGAAGCCTTCGCCGCAGTGGCCACCACACCACTCGGTTACGCCGCACTCGGCTGGGACAACCCGGTGGGCCTGATGTACGGCGTGGTCCTGAACGGATTCACCAACGTGCAGAAGGCCACTGACGAGCAGTTGAGCGCCGCCACCGGCGAGGCAGCAGCCGCGAAGGACGACGCCGCAAAGAAGACCGCGCTGACCAAGCTGAACACGCGCCTGGTGGAATCCGGCTGGATGATCCCGCTCTACGAGTCCCTCACCAACCAGGGCTACAACACCAAGAAGGTCCAGCAGGTGAAGTTCGCCGGTACCAACGCCTACCCGCTGCTCTCCTCTTACGCCCCCACCAACTGATCCATCCACCGGCCGGACGTCTTCCCCGCACGGAAGACGTCCGGCCGGACACCTGACCAATGGAGGTCTTCCCATGGCAATGTTCATCGCCAAGCGCCTGCTGATGGCGTTCGCCACCGTGCTGGTGGTCGCGGTGCTGGCATTCCTGCTGGTCCACGCCATGCCCGGCAGCCCGGGCGCCGTGTCGCTCGGCGCAGGCGCGGCGCAGGAAGCCATCGACGAGGTCAACCAGCGGCTCGGCTGGAATGATCCCCTCGCGGTCCAGTTCTTCCGCTGGCTCGGCGACGCCGTCCAGGGCAACCTCGGGACCTCCCTGATTGACGGAAGGTCGGTGAGCGCCGACCTCGCCAGCCGCCTTCCGGTCACGGCATCACTTGCCGCGGGCGCCTCGGTGCTCAGCGCCGTCCTCGGGATCGGACTGGGCGTCACCGCAGCCGTACGCGGCGGCCTGGCAGACCGCATTGTGGGCGGCGTGGTCGGTCTCCTGGTGGCACTCCCCGCCTTCTGGATCGGCATCATCTTCGTCTACCTGTTCGCCGTCCAGTCGTCGGTGTTTCCCGCCACCGGCTACGTTCCCTTCGAGGTCTCGCCGCAGGACTGGGCGCTGTCCCTGGCTTTGCCCGTCATCACCCTCGCCGCCGGCGGGGCGGCCTTCATCGCCCGGCAGACCAGGGCCTCCATGCTTGAGGCCCTCCAGCAGGAACACATCCGTACCCTGCGGGCCACGGCCACCCCCACGTGGAAGATCCTCTACGTCCACGCGCTGCGCTACGCCAGCCTGCCCATCGTTGCCGGCATTGCGCTGCAGTTCATCGGCCTGTTCGGCGGCTCCGTTATCGCGGAGCAGCTGTTCGCGATGCCGGGCCTCGGCCAGGCAGTCCAGTCCTCGGTCAACACCCATGACGCCCCGGCAGTCCAGGGCGTGGTGGTCATCGCCACGGTTGTGGTGGTTGCCGTGAACCTGGTCCTCGAACTCGCCACCAAATTCCTTGACCCGAAGTTGCGTGCCTCATGATCCCCTCCATTGCACCCATTGCACCCACTGCAGCCCCGCGGAAGACCGCCCTGGCTAAGTTCTCCGGGCACCGGCTCCTCGCCTCCCCCGGTGGCCTGGCCGGCACAGTCTGGCTCGCCGCCTTGGTGGCCGCTTCCCTCACCGCATCCTGGTGGCTGCCGTACAAGACCGAGGACCAGGACTTCACAGCCGTCCTCTCCGGCCCCACCGCCGCCCACTGGCTGGGCGCGGACGAACTCGGCCGTGACCTGCTCAGCCGTATTTTCGCCTCAGCCGCCGGAACCCTGGGGACGTCGTTCATCACGGTGCTTGTCGGCGTCGGGCTTGGGACCATCCTGGCCATGGCCGCCGCTGCCGCCGGCGACCGCGCCGAAGGGGTCATCAGCAGGGTCACCGAAATCATGATGTCGCTGCCCGGCACCGTCATCATCCTGGCCGTCATCGGAGCCGTGGGGACGAACATCCCGCTGATTATGGCCATCCTCGGCGTCCTCATGTCGGCCGGCATCTACCGGGTGATGCTGGGCCAGGCCAAGTCGCTGCAGTCCCAGCTCTACGTGGACGCGGCGAAGGTCGACGGCGTCGGCACGCTGGGCATCAGCGTCCGCCACGTGCTCCCTGGACTGACCAACACCATCGTGGTGCAGTCGGCCCTGATCTTCGCCGTCGGCATACTGATCCAGGCGGGCCTGGCGTTCATCGGCTTCGGCCCACCCATTCCCGAGCCGAGCTGGGGCGGCATGATCCAGAGCGCCTCCCAGCACGTCTACGACGCGCCCTGGCTCATGGTTCCCAGCGGCGCGGTGCTGGCCCTGACTGTCCTTTCCGCCAACGCGATCGGCAACGCCCTGGGCAAGTCCCCGAACGCCGCCGCATCACACCTGCCCTCGGCGGCCATCCGGCGCAAGCGCGCCGCCGATGCGGCAGCTGCCGCGGCCGCCGCACCCGCCGTCGAAAGCCTGCCCGCTGCCGGCTGGCTCAGCGTCCGCGGCCTCTCCGTAGGGGTCGACGGAGGCACCCCGCTGGTCACGGACGTCACCTTCGACGTGGCACCGGGCACTGTGCTGGGGCTCGTCGGCGAATCCGGCTGCGGCAAGACGATGACCGCGCTGTCCCTGCTCGGGCTGCTGCCATCCGGCGTTTCGGTCACCGGCGGCCAGATCCTCTGGAACGGCAGGAACCTCGCGTCGGCCACCGAGAAGGACCTGGAGGACATCCGGGGCCGCGACATCGCTCTCATCTCGCAGGAGCCGATGCGGGCCCTGGACCCCATGTTCACCGTGGGTTACCAGCTGACCGCCGCCATCCGCCGGCTGGGGAAGGCCGGAAAGGCCGAAGCCCGGGCCCAGGCGCTGGGCCTCTTGGAAAAGGTGGGCATCGTCGACGCCGGGCGCATCCTCAAGGCGTACCCGCACCAGATCTCCGGCGGCATGGCCCAGCGTGTGGCCATCGCGCTGGCCCTCTCCGGCAAGCCGCGGCTGCTGGTGGCCGACGAACCCACCACCGCCCTCGACGTCACGGTGCAGGCCGAGATCCTCTCGCTGCTGCGCTCGCTGGTGAAGGACACCGGCATGTCCGTGGTGATGGTGACCCACGACCTCGGAGTGGTCGCGGACATCTGCGACAACGTCGCCGTCATGTACGCGGGCCAGGTGGTGGAGAGCGGCCGGACCGCCGGCATCCTGGACAACCCGCGCCACCCGTACACCCTCGCGCTGCTGGCGGCCGACCCGCACGCCAACACCGCCTCCGACATGCCGGAACGGCTGGCCACCATCAAGGGTCAGGTCCCGCAGCCCAAGGACTGGCCCACCGGCTGCCGCTTCGCCGCCCGCTGTCAGTTCGCCGGCTCCGCCTGCACAACCCCGGTGCCGCTGCTGCCCTCCGGCTCGGAGGACGGCGAGGTCCGCTGCGTCAAGGCGGACGAGCTGGCCGTGGAGGGCCTTGAATGGGTTGCCACCGAAGTGCCCACGCACCGCGTACTCGAGATCGTTGAAAAGGACATGGCATGAGCATCAGCACCGTAGAACGCCAGGACGCCGAAGCTCTGCTGCCCGCCCCCGCCATGCTGGAGGTCAAGAACCTAACGGTCCGCTACGGCCGCGGCCGCAAGGCAGCCTCGGCCCCGGCCGCGGTGGACGGCGTGAGCTTCACCATCCGCCCCGGCGAAACCGTCGGCCTGGTGGGGGAGTCCGGTTCCGGGAAGTCCACCATCGGCAAGGCAATCCTGGGCCTGCAGAACGTGTTCGGCGGCTCCATCAGCTTCCAAGGCAGCGACATCACCCATGCCAGCTCCACCCGCCGGCAGGAACTCGGCGGCGATTTGCGGGCCGTCTTCCAGGATCCTAACTCGTCACTCAACCCGCGGAAGACCATCGGGGCCTCGCTGGCCGAACCGCTGCGGGTCCGCGGCGTCGCGGCCGCAGAGGCACGGACCCGGGCCGGGGACATGCTGGAACGGGTGGGGCTTCCCCGCGACGCCGTGGACCGGTACCCCAGCCAGTTCTCCGGCGGCCAGCGCCAGCGCATCTCTGTGGCGCGTGCCCTGATCTGCGAACCGCAGCTCGTGGTCTGCGACGAGGCGGTGAGCGCCCTGGACCTCTCCACCCAGGCCCAGGTGCTGAACCTCCTCGCCGACCTGCGGGATGAGCGCGGCCTGAGCTACCTGTTCATCGCGCACGACATCGCGGTGGTGCAGTTCCTGGCGCAGCGCGTGGTGGTGCTCTACCGCGGCCAGGTCATGGAGGCAGGGCCGGCCGCCGCTGTCACCGAAAACCCGAGGCACCCGTTCACCCAGGCCCTGGTTGCGGCGTCCCCGGTGCCACGTCCCGCGGAGCAGGCCAAACGGCGGAAGGTACGCGAGTCGCTCGGCGTCCGGACGGCCGCCGCCGTGGCCGCCTCGGCAGGCGGCTGCCCCTTCAGCCAGCGCTGCCCGCTCGCCACCGACCTGTGCACCGCCGAACGCCCTGCCCTGCGCACGGTGGGCCAGTCCGACGTCGCCTGCCACTACGCCTGAACCGCTTTGACCACCAACCACAAGACTTCAAGGAGTGCCGAGTGACCCCGGAAACCGTGACGGCTGAAGAAGCAACTACCCGCCGCATGCCCGCCCCGCCGCCGTTCCCCGCCTTCCAGACGCCCGGGACGCCCGAGGAAGTCTCCGGGCACTCGCTGGTGCACCGTGAGCTCAACTACGCGATCGCCGTCGGCTTCCGCCGCCTCTCCATGGACATCTGGCTCCCGCGCAACACCGGCGGCGGCCCGGTCCCGGTGGTGGTGTGGATCCACGGCGGAGCCTTCCAGCTCGGCGACCGCCGCGAACTGCCGCCGACGTACGAACCCGATTCAGTGTTCCGCCTCCTGAACGAGGCCGGCATCGCGTGCGCCACGGTGGATTACCGGCATGCCCTGGAGGCGCCGTTCCCCGCCCAGCTCCACGACATCAAGGCCGCCGTCCGGTACCTCCGGCACCACGCCGACGTGCTGGGCATCGATCCCGGACGCATCGGCGCCTGGGGCGAGTCCGCGGGCGGCCACCTCGCCGCGCTGCTCGGCCTGACGGACAACCGCGCGGACCTCGAGGGAGGCCTGGGCGTACAGGGGAAGCCCAGCTCGGTGGGTGCCGTCGTCGACTTCTACGGCGTCTCCTCGCTGACCCACATGCCCCGGCTGGAGGATATTGGCGACTTCATGACCGGGCCGCTGCTGGCGGCCGTACCGGAGGGCGTCTCGCTGGAGCCCGGTCCCATGCTGGTGGGCAACTCCCACGACCCGGCCCTGCTGGACGCTGCCAGCCCGCTGGCCTACGTCACTCCGGATGCGCCGCCCTTCCTGCTCATCCACGGCGACAGCGACGGTCTGGTTCCGCTGTCCCAGAGCGAACTTCTCGCCGATGCGCTGGCCCAGGCGGGCGCCCGGCAGGAACTCATCACCGTCGAGGGCGGTGACCACGCCTTCTTCTTCGCCGAGGACAAGGTGGGCGGCCTCCTCGAAACCGCAGTGTCCTTCTTCACGAAGGAACTCACTTAGCCATGACAACCTCTACAGGAGCCACCCCGATGACCACCCCTTCCGCCCTCCGCTTCGAGCACCATGAGGAGCCCTTCGGCATTGGTGAGGACCGGCCGCGGCTGTCCTGGCAGGTCCGCACCGACGCGCCGGGCTGGGTGCAGACGGCCTACGAACTGGAGCTGGGCCCGGCCGAGGGCACCCTGGTCAGCTACGGGCGCATTGACTCCGCCGAGCAGCTCCTGCAGCCCTGGCCGGCGGCGCCGCTGGCCAGCCGTGAGCGCGTCGCGGCCCGGGTCCGGGTCTGGGGCAATGACGACGCCGGGCCCTCCGCCTGGAGCCCGGTCGCCTGGGTGGAGGCCGGATTGCTGGACGGAGCAGACTGGCAGGCAGCGATGATCCGCCCCGGCTGGGAAGACGACAGCGTGGCACCCGAACCGGCGGCCCGCCTCAGCCGCACCTTCGAAGTCACCGGCCCGGTGGCCTCCGCACGCCTGTACGCCAGTGCGCACGGCATCTACGTCGCGTCCATCAACGGCCGGCGCGTGGGCCGGGACCTCCTCGCCCCCGGCTGGACCAGCTACCACCACCGCCTCCGGTACCAGGCCTACGACGTCGCCGAATACCTCCGGCAGGGCACCAACGTGATCGGCTTCGAGGTGGCCGACGGCTGGTGGCGCGGCCAGCTCGGCTTCCAGGAGAAGCGCAATACGTATGGAAACCGAACCGGCGTGATCGGCCAGCTGGAACTGCGCGACGCCGACGGGCAGCTCACCGTGCTGGGTACCGATGACTCGTGGCTGGCCGGCCGCGGCCCCGTTGTGGCCGCCGGCCTCTACGAGGGGGAAACGTACGACGCGCGGCTGGCCGACGCCGGGTGGGCCGGAGCGGGAGCCGGAGCCGGAGCTGGAGCCTCGGCGGCCGGTGAGGGCGGCGCCCGGCTGGAGCCCGCCGTCGTCGGCCACTTCGACACAGCGCTCCTGGTGGCACCCGACGGGCCCGCGGTCCGCGCCACCGAGGAGCTGCCCGTACGCGAAATGCTGACCACGCCGTCCGGAAAGACCATCCTGGACTTCGGCCAGAACCTCGTTGGCCATGTCCGGTTCAGCGTACGCGGCGAGGCCGGCACGGAAGTGGTGCTGCGGCACGCCGAGGTGCTGGAGCACGGCGAACTCGGCATGCGGCCGCTGCGGACAGCCATCCAGACGGATACCTATATCCTCCGCGGCTCCGGAACGGAAGAAGAAGTCTGGGCGCCCGAATTCACCATTCACGGCTTCCGCTACGCCGAGGTGAGCGGCTGGCCCGGTGAGCTGGACCCGGAAGCCTTCACCGCCGTCGTGGTCCATTCAGACCTTAAGCGCACCGGCTTCTTTGAGTGCTCCGAGCCGATGCTGAACCAGCTGCACAGCAACGTGGTGTGGGGCATGCGCGGGAACTTCGTGGATGTGCCCACCGACTGCCCGCAGCGCAACGAACGGCTGGGCTGGACGGGCGACTTCCAGGTGTTCGCGCCCACCGCCTCCTTCCTCTACCGGATTCCCGGCTTCACCACGTCCTGGCTCAAGGACCTGGCCGCTGAACAGGGAACGGACGGGCCGCCGCCGCTGGTGGTCCCCGAGGTGGTCAACGACATGCCACCGTTCCCCACCCGTCCCGTGATGGCCGCCTGGGGTGACGCCGCGGTGCTGGTTCCCTGGGTGATGTACCGCCAGACGGGAGACCTTGAGTTCCTGAGCCGGCAGCTGCCCGGCATGGTGGCGTGGCTCGCCGCAGCGGCAGACGCCGCCGGCCCGGAGCTGCGCTTCGAGCAGGGCTTCCAGTTCGGCGACTGGCTGGATCCGGCGGCGCCGCCGAACAATCCCGGCGCCGCCAGGACCCCCTGGCAGCTGGTGGCCCAGGCCTACCTGGCCTACTCGGCGTCGATCGCGTCGCAGGCGGCGGACCTGCTGGGCGAGGACGGCGAAGCCGTCCGCCTCGCCGAGGTGGCCCGCCAGGCGCGGGCCGTTTTCCGCAAGCAGTACATTGCCGACGACGGCAGCCTCCGGCCCGCCACGCAGACCTCCTACGCGCTGGCCCTGCGCTTCGGGCTGCTCGAGCCGGAGGAGCACTCCGCAGCCGGCGAACGGCTGGCCGAAACCGTGGCCGCCGACGGCTACCGGATCGCCACCGGCTTCGTCGGGACACCGCTGGTCACCGACGCGCTGAGCGACGAGGGCCAGGTGGAGGCGGCCTACCGCCTGCTGCTGCAGACCGAGTGCCCGTCCTGGTTGTACCCCGTCACGATGGGCGCCACCACCATCTGGGAACGCTGGGACTCCATGCTCCCGGACGGCACCATCAACTCCGGCGACATGACCTCCTTCAACCACTACGCGCTCGGCGCTGTGGCCGACTGGATGCACCGCACTGTCGCCGGCCTCGCCCCCGCTGATCTCGCCGGCCGGAAACTGCTGGTCCGGCCTCTGCCCGGCAGCGGTCTGACCTGGGCAGCCGCCCGGCACGAGACGCCGTACGGCGAGGCGGCGGTGCGCTGGGAGCACGACGGCCGCACCTTCGCCCTGTCCCTCACGGTCCCTGCCGGCTGCACGGCCTCGGTGCACCTGCCGGGCGGCTCGGCGGCAGTGGAGGTTGGGTCCGGGACGCACTCCTTCAGCTGCGACGTGGCTTCGGCTGAGGGAGCTCCGCAACTGTCGGTATCGCCATGACGGAGGCGGGCACGGCCCTGGATCCGGAGCTGGCCGGTCTTCTGCACCACCTGGCCGGAGTGGAGTCCGTCCCCGCGCTTCTGACCGAGCCCGGCGGGCCGGAACGGCTGGACGCGTTCTGCGGCGGCCTGCTGCCGTACAGCCCGCCGGACGTCCCGGTCCACGACCTGGAGGTGCCGGGCCCCAACGGCCCGGTGCCGGTCCGGATCTATGGCGCAGGTACCGGCGGCGGTTCACCCGACGGCGGTTCGCCCGCCCTGGTCTGGATGCACGGCGGGAATTTCGCCGTCGGCAGCCTGGACATGCGGGAATCCGACCAGCTGGGACGGGAGGTCGCTGCCAGAAGCGGCGGCGTTGTGGTCTGCGTGGGCTATCGGCTGGCCCTGGACGGCGTCCATTTTCCTGTTCCGCATGAGGACGTGCTGGCAGCCTGGTTCTGGACCAGGAAGCACGCCCGGGAACTCGGCGTTGACCCGTCCCGGATCTGCCTGGGCGGGGCGAGCGTCGGCGGGAACCTGGCCGTCGGCGCGGCCCTGTTCCTCATGGACGCGGGTCTGCAGCTGCCGGCCAAACTCGTGCTCGCGTACCCGTTCCTGCACGGTGAACTGCCGGCCGGACTGCCGTCTATACGTCCGGCCAGCCAGGAACGGGAGGCGCCCGCCATGGATGAGTTGCCGCCGTCCCTCCGGTTCACAGACGAGGACTGCCGGGACATGGTGGAGAACTACATCGGCGGGCCGCTGGCCATGGCGTCGTCGTACGCCATGCCCGGGCACGCCGACCCGGCCGGGCTGCCGCCAGCCGCCGTGCTCGCCTGCGGCCATGACGACCTCCGCTTCTCTGCAGAGGCCTTCGTCGAGGGGCTGCGCGCGGCAGGCATCCCGGTTGATTACAGAGTCGAGCGCGGAGCCACCCACGGCTACCTCAACCACTCCGCGGCGCTGGGGGTGGTCCAGCGCGGCCTGCAGTTCCTGGCTGACCAGCTGGCGCACCGAGGACTTTGACTGACGGACCGGCGCCCAGGCAGACGAGGCCAAAGCCCTTTCAATGATTGAAATGGCTGCTACTGGCCCCGTTCCTGATCCGACAGTCTTAGAAGGACAGGCCGGGCCAACGAGGAACCGGCAGAGGCAGCAAAGGAGTCGAAGATGACGGAAGGCCGTGTGCTCAAAGGCGTGGAGTTCGCCACCGCTGATGGCCCCGCCGCCCGCCCGCTCCTGATGGACCTGTACCTTCCGGAACCGGCCCACAACGATGCCGGGAACGGCGCCGCGCTCCGGCCGGCCATCGTCCACTTCCACGGGGGCGGCTGGCGGGTCGGGGCTCGGTCATCGTTGGGTCCCGTCGCGGACGGCTTCGGGCTGTCACCCTTCGAGGTCCTTGCTGAAGCCGGCTTCGTCGTCGCCTCGGCCGACTACCGGCTGAGCGCTGAGGCCCACTACCCGGCCCAACTGCACGACGCCCAGGCCGCGGTCCGCTGGCTGCGGGACCACGCCGCCGACTACGGCGTTGACCCCAACCGGATCTACGCCTGGGGTGACTCCGCCGGCGGACACCTGGCGAGCCTGGTGGGCCTGCTTGCCGGCGACAGCCCGGTCGCGGCGGTGGCGGCCTGGTACCCGCCCACAGACCTGAACCGCATGGGGGAGCAGGCCCTGCCCAACGCCGTCGCGCGAGCCAACGACCCGGCCTCCCGCGAGGAACAGCTCATCGGCGCCGTGCTGGCAGACGAGCCGCAGAAGGCAGCAGCGGCCAGTCCCATCAGTTATGTCGGTCCCGGCGCTCCGCCCTTCCTCCTGGTCCATGGCACAGCCGACCGCTTTGTCCCGGCCGCCCAGTCCGAAACCCTGGCGGCCGAACTCGAAAAGGCGGGCGCCGCCGTCGAACTTCTCCTCCTCGACGGGGCGGACCACATGTGGTCCCTTCCGGACGGCAGCCCCGCCGCGGCGGAGAAGGCACTGGCCGCCACGGTCAGCTTCTTCCGCCGGCAAGCCGCCGTTCCGTAGTTTGACGCAGCCCCCTGATTTTTCGGTAACACCCCCGCTTCGGCAACTGCCTCAAGGGAGGCTCTACTTGCCGTGCCCTCCGACCAACACCGCCCCCGGGCGAACCTGAAAGGCCCTCCATGCAGTACATAGGCATCAATCACGACGGCGACACCTGGGCAGCCGCCCTGAACGGCACCGGTCCCGACAACGCCAGGGTGTTTCCGCTGGCTCCCGTGACGGACTTCTGGGCGGACGCCGAGGGGTGGCAGGAAAAGTCACTGTCCCTCACTGCAGGGTCGCTCGCGGATGGCTCGCTCCAGCGCGGCAGCGTCGCTGAGGTGCCCCTGGTTCCGGCCTCGGCCCGCGTCATCTGCGTCGGCCTCAACTACAAGGCGCACGCCGCGGAAGGCAGCTACAAGGACCAGGAATTGCCTCCATACCCCACGCTCTTTGGGCGCTGGACGGCTTCGCTGTCCGTCGGGAACGTCCCGGTCCCGGTGCCCGGCGGTGAGGCAGGCCTGGACTGGGAAGGCGAGGTGGCCGCGTACATCGGCAAGCGCGCGGAGTCCGTGACCGAAGACGAGGCCGCCGAGGCCATCTTCGGCTACTCCACCTTCAACGACATCACCGCCCGGCGCGCCCAGAAGCTCACGACGCAGTGGACCCTCGGCAAGAACGGCGACTTCACCGGTCCGCTGGGACCGCTGGTCAGCCGCGACGAGGTGGGCGACCTGCGCGAGGGGCTCGAGGTCCGGACCCGCGTCAATGGCACCGAAGTCCAGCACGGAAACACCCGGGACATGATCTTTTCCGTGCCCGCGATCATCTCGCTGGTCAGCCAGACGTTCACCCTCCACCCGGGCGATGTGATCGCCACCGGCACCCCCGAGGGCGTCGGGTACGCGCGAACACCGCAGTGGCTGCTGCAGCCCGGGGACACCGTTGAGGTCGAGATTGAACGCCTCGGCACCCTGGTCACTCCCGTCGGCGAACCGTTCCTCCGGGCGAGGGCCTGATGACCGCCGTCAACTACGCCGAACTGCAGGACGTCCCGGCCGAGACACCGGTCCTCATTTCCGGGGGAGGGCCCAGCGGGCTGTTCCTGGCCCTGGACCTGGCCAGCCGAGGCATCCGCAGCACGGTCATCGAACCCCGGACGCTGATCGATCCGGACCGGCCGCGCGCCAAGACCACCAACGCGCGCACCATGACGCACCTGCGCAGGCTCGGCCTGGCCGACGCGCTCCGGGAGGCCGCGCCGCTGCCCGTGGGTTTCGCCCAGGACGTCATCTTCTGTTCCGCCCTGACCGGCCGCGAAATCCGGCGGTTTCCCAACGCCTTCCAGCTCGAAACCGGCCGCTACCAGCCCCAGCCCGAGTGTGGCCAGCAGGTGCCGCAGCCTGTGCTGGAGGCGGTGTTGCGGGAAGCCGTGGCGGCGTCCGCCCGCGCCACGCTCCTCACCGGACTGCGGGTGGACAGCTTCGCTGCCCTTCCCGGCGGCGGGCAGCGCGTGACGGTGGCCGACGCTTCCGGGTACCGCACCGCCGTCGACTGCGCCTTCCTGGCAGGGGCCGATGGCGGCTCCTCCACGGTCCGCCGCGGCCTGGGCCTCCGGCTCGAGGGGGAGTCCGCCGCCCTGTCCAACATCAGCGTCCTCTTCCGCTCCCGCGACCTGGCCACCACCATCACGCTTGACCCCGCCGTCCAGTACTGGGTGCTGGGACCCGGCGCGGCCGGCATGGTGGGACGGATGGACCTGGACCAGACCTGGTGGGCGATCATCCAGGGCGTTGGCACCCAGGGCGTTGGCACCGACGGCGACGGCATCGATGGCGACGCGCCCGGGCCTGATCCGGCCGCCCTGGTGCGGTCGCTCGTGGGAGCCGACGTCGACGTCGACGTGATCGCCACCGATCCCTGGACCGCCCGCATGCTGCTTGCCCCGTCCTACGGCACAGGTTCCTCCGGCACGGGCGGCGTCTTCCTGGTGGGGGACGCCGCGCACCAGAATCCGCCCTGGGGCGGCCACGGCTTCAACACCTGCATCGGCGACGCCGCCAACCTCGCCTGGAAAATCGCCGCCGCCTTCGAGGGGTGGGCGGGGCCGGGACTGCTGGAGAGTTACGGCCTGGAGCGCCGGCCCGTTGCCGCGAGGACCATCCGCGACGCCGCGGCCAATGGAAAAGCCCTCGCCTACCACTTCGCCGATTCCGCCCTGGCGGCTGCCGGGGTGGAGGGGGAGGCCGCCCGCGCCACCGCGCACGACGCCCTGGCCGTCAAGCAAAGCGAGTTCGATTCCCTGGGCCTGGTGCTCGGGTACAGCTACTCCGCCTCGCCGCTCGTGGTCCCCGACGGCGCCCCGGTGCCGGCCGAGGACCCGATCCGCTACGTGCCCTCGGCCAGCCCTGGGGCCCTGCTGCCCCATGCCTGGCTGGACGGAAACACATCCCTCTACGACGTTCTCGGGCCGGGATTCTCGCTGCTTGTGGAGGCCGGCAGCACGGCGGGCATCGCACCGGAGGAGGCCTTCGCGCCGGTCCTCGCGGCGGGTGCCTGCCACGGCATCCCGGTGACCGCCACCGCCGTCGGGCCTTCCGACGACGGGACGCCGATGGCGGAACTGTGGGCGGCAGAGGCCGTCCTCGTCCGGCCGGACCAGCACGTCGCCTGGCGCGGTTCCTCCGCTGAGGCGGCCGCCGCTGCCCTGGCTGTGGCGGCCGGCTGGGGAACCGCCGTCGAACCATTCGAGCAACTGAAGGAGGGCACCAATGCCGGCGCCGTCGTTTCGTGATTTCCTGTACCCGCCCAGCCATCCGCGCGTGGCGCACCTGCGCGGACTGGACGCGCGCTCCTATGCCGAGGAGGCCAAGTCGGACTCCTTTGCCGGCCCGATGATCGAGGGCTGGCAGAAGCTTTACCCGGAGCCTTTCACGGGCATAACCAACGACGGCGTCATCCGGCCCGGGCTGTTCAGCCTCGCCGAGGCAAGGGCAGGGGAAGAGGCGCCGACGGCGGAGATGGTGGCCGCCGCGGGCAAGCTACTCGCCGCTGCCTCGCCGGAACAGCTCGACCGTCTGAGCTATCCCGTGGACGCGCACGAATGGCAGAGCTGGGCGAACCCGGAATTCATGCAGCACGACACAGGGCTGCGCCTCGAGGACCTGGACCCGGCCGTGCGCGATGCTGCGCTCGGCGTGATGGAAGCGAGCCTCAGCCCGGAGGGGTACGCGCTGGCACGGAACCTGATGCGCATCAACGGCTTTCTCGGCGAGCTGGTGGAACTGCCGGAGCTGATGAACGAGTACAGCTACAACTTCGCCCTCTACGGGGAGCCGTCGGAATCGGAGCCGTGGGGCTGGCAGCTGTTCGGCCATCACGTGGCGCTCAACTGCCTCGTGGCCGGGACCCAGCTCGTTTTGTCGCCGATGTTCCTGGGCGCCGAGCCGGACGTCATCGACGCCGGGCCGCACAAGGGCGTAAAGGTGTTCAAGGAACGGATCAGCCTGGCCCGTGAACTGATGGCGTCACTGCCCGATTCTTTGCGGGGTGATGCCGTTTCCTTCGCGGAGATGGTGGATCCGGCCATGCCCGAGGGCCGGCTGCATCCCGGGGACGAACGCCACCTGGCAGGCTGCTTCCAGGACAACCGGGTGATCCCCTACGAGGGCATCCTGGCTGAGTCCATGCCGCCGGAATCGCTGGCGCTGCTGGACGGGCTGGTGGAGGACTTTGTCGCCGCCCTTCCCGCAGGGCCCCGTGCCGCGCGAATGCGGGAAATCCGGGAGCACTACGGCGAAACCCGGTTCTCCTGGATCGGCGGCTGGCAGGGCGAGGACGCGTTCTACTTCCGGATCCAGAGCCCCGTGGCAGTCATGGAGCTGGACCACCACACCGGCGTGTTCCTCAGCAACCACAAGCCGGCACCGTTCCACATGCACACCGTTCTCCGCACGCCCAACGGCAACGACTACGGCCGTGCACTGGTCCGGCAGGCGCAGGAACGGTAACCCCTTTAAATACCGCAACGCGGGGTCACTTTCCGCCCAAAAAACCCTTGTTATTGGGCGGAAAGTGACCCCGCGTTGCTTTTTGCGGTTAGGAGATGTCCAGGGCCGCGCGGCGCTGGGGCGGCGGGCCGACGACGGTGAGGTCCATTTCCGCCTGGGCCCGGCCGAACCCTTCCATGTCCATGTAGGGCTCGCCGCCTTCCGTGTACATGTAGTCGTCCGTGGGCTTGTTGAAGTACTCGAAGAAGCCGTTGAAGACCGACGGCGTCAGGAAGCCGACCATCTGCGTGTTGTGGGAGTCGAACGCGAAGGAGTGGACGGTGCCCGCCGGGGCGTGCAGGAAGTCGCCCTTGGTGAGCAGGACCTCACGGCCATTGGCGTAGAGCCACATGCGGCCTTCGGTGCAAAGGAAGTTCTCGGTGTGCTCCGAGTGGAAGTGCAGCGGGATGTATGGGGACTTGGCGCCCTTCGTGTGGACGGCGAAGTAGTTCGAGCCCGTGTTCTCCGGCCGGGAAAGGTAGCTGAACATGGTCTGGTAGCTGACCAAGCGCTCGCCTTCGCCGGCACTGAGGAAGTAGGGGCTCAGCGTGGCAGGCAGCCCGGCATTCTGCTGCAGGGACGGTGCCACCCGCTCCACGTCCGGGAAGGTGATACCGAATTCGGCGCCGACTTCCGCAGCTTCCCGGGAGCTCAGCCGGTGGCCGGCGTGGACCGGCGGAACGTGCGAATCGATGGGCGTGCCGACCCGCTCGTAGTAGGCCTCGGCACCGCCGGGCGTCATCCAGTTCAGGAAGCGCGTGTAGTGGCTGGCCATCCGGTACGCGTGCGGTGTTCCCGGCGGAATCACCACAGAATCACCCGGGGTCAGGATACGGCTTTCGCCGGGAAGCCAGACATGGAGGATGCCGTCAAACACGTACAGGGTCTTGTGCTCGATCCGGTGGCTGATGAAGGGGGATTCGGCTCCCATGCCACCGGAAATGTAGGCGGCGCTGAAGATGCCGCCGGTGTCCGCGGCGCGGGCGATCACGGTCACCAGCTGCCCGTCGATTTCGTAGCGGGCACCCTCGCCGGAGGCCATGTAGTAGGGCACGGCTTCGCCGGGCAACGCATTGGCAACCGGCAGCTGCTTGTTCATTTCCTCGACGCTGAGGGTCATTGCTTCCTTCTTTCTTCGGCATGGCCGCGGGGACGTCTTTCCGGACAAGCTTGGCGGACCAGGGGGGCCAAAGTATGCCCGGATTTCATTGGTTGAAAATTTCCGTCAGTCGTACCAAGGGTCGGTTTTGCTGCCGCCAGGGTTCACAGCCTCCTGACAGTTTCCGAACAGCGGCGCCCTAAGCTGCTGCCGGATCTTTGATGAAGGGCTAGGACAGATGCCCTTCCGTTCAAAGCCGTACCGCACGGCCGATTAAGGAGACACCATGTCACGAACCAAGAGAATCACCCTCGGCATCACCGCCGGCGCCCTGGCGCTGGGCGCCGGCCTGGGGGTCACGGGAATGGCCTCAGCCGCCACCACTCCGAGCCCCAGCGCAACGTCCAGTACGACGGCGGACAGCAGCGCATCGACTGACGGCCACGGCATGCGCGGCGGCCACAAGGGCGGGGACCGCGGCCAGATCGCGGCGGACCTTGCCACCAAGCTGGGTGTTGACGAAGCGAAGGTGACCGAGGCGATCCAGGCGTTCCGCGAGGCCAACAAGCCAACGACGGCGCCGACTGAGGGCACCAAGCCTGACCACACCGCCCAGGACGCGGCAATGGCGAAGTCCCTGGCGACGGCCCTCGGCGTCGACGAATCCAAGGTCACAGCGGCGCTGACGGAAATCCGCGCCGCCGGCCAGGCGGAGCGAGCCGCAGCCTTGAAGACCAGGCTGGACGCGGCCGTCAAGGACGGCACCCTGACCCAGGCCGAAGCTGACGCGGTCACGAAGGCCGTCGAGAAGGGCGTGATCGGGGGCGGTGGCCACTAACTTCCTTTGAACACCCGATGAGGCGGGAATCCCCCGGGGAACACCCCGGGGGATTCCCCCGAAACCTGAGGAAGCGTTTGGGGGTTAAGAAGCGTGAGGTGGGACGCGGCCTCAGGTCCTGTCGCTTGATGCCGAACGCGTCCTCAGGTCCTGTCGCTTGAGGTGGGACGCGGCCTCAGGTCCTGTCGCGTGAGGTGCGACGCTTCCGCACTGATGCGACTGGTCCAGGCGGCGTAACGGCGCGGCGTCCTGTTCTACAGCACCTTGCGGATGGTCTCCTCGAAGCTCGTCACGTGATGCAGCGCGAGCTCGCCTGCCTTGTCCGCGTCCCCCTCCGCCACAGCCTTCAGCAGGTCCACGTGCTCGTTGATGTGGCCGCTCACCGAGGGGACCTTGTCCAGGACCAGGCACCAGATGCGCGTGGCCAGGTTGTCATAACGGATCAGGGTGTCCTCGAGGTGCGGGTTGGCGGCGGCACGGTAGATCAGGCGGTGCACCGTCAGGTCGTAGCGCATGAGCTCCCGCGACTGCGCGGGGGTGGGCGCCAGCTCCGAGATGGCCTTCGCGACGTCCAGGAGCTCCTCGCGCATGGCGGTGTTCGCCCGCTTGGCCGCCCGGCGCGCCGCGAGGGGCTCCAGCAGTTCCCGGATTTCGGAGACGTCGGCCAGTTCCGTGAAGTCCACGGTGGTGGCGAATGTTCCACGGCGCGGGTAGGACACCACGAGGTGGTCCACCTCCAGCCGCTTGATGGCCTCACGCACCGGCGTGCGCCCGAACCCCAGCTCAGCCGCCAGCTGGCCGTCGTTGATGGGCTCGCCCGGCCGGATGTCCAGCATGATCAGTTTGTCGCGCAGCTGCCGGTACGCAGCCTCGGCCTGGGACAGTGTTTCGTCCTCGGCGGGCGGCATGGCGGGAAGAGCATTCACAGCGGGACTCCGTTCGTGGGCTCCAAGCGGAAGCTGGTTGTCATTTTGCTCCCTGCTATTGACTCTGTTGTGAGCTCAATCATACCATTGACCTCACACTGATATATCAGTCCCAAGCTAAGTGGTATTTCATAAGGAGCATTCGTGGTTGAGCAGTTGAACGACCGACTTTCCGCAGTCGATCCCGAGATCCAGCAAGCCGTCGCCCGCGAGCTGGACCGCCAGCAGTCCACGCTGGAAATGATCGCCTCGGAGAACTTTGCTCCCGCGGCCGTCATGGAGGCGCAGGGTTCGGTCCTCACCAACAAGTACGCCGAGGGCTACCCGGGCAAGCGCTACTACGGCGGCTGCGAGCACGTCGACGTCGTTGAACAGCTGGCCATCGACCGCGTGAAGGCACTGTTCGGCGCCGAGTTCGCCAACGTCCAGCCGCACTCCGGCGCCCAGGCCAACGCCGCCGCCATGTTCGCACTGCTGAACCCGGGCGACACCATCCTCGGCCTTTCCCTGGCCCACGGCGGCCACCTCACCCACGGCATGAAGATCAACTTCTCCGGCAAGCTCTACAACGTGGTCCCGTACCACGTGCGCGAATCCGACCTCCGGGTGGACATGGCAGAGGTCGAGGCCTTGGCGCTCGAGCACAAGCCCAAGCTCATCGTGGCCGGCTGGTCCGCCTACTCCCGCCAGCTCGACTTCGCCGAGTTCCGCCGGATCGCCGACCTGGTCGGTGCCTACCTGATGGTGGACATGGCCCACTTCGCCGGCCTCGTCGCCGCAGGCCTCCACCCCAACCCGGTGCCGTACGCCGACGTCGTCACCACCACCACGCACAAGACCCTGGGCGGCCCCCGCGGCGGCGTCATCCTCGCCAAGGAGCAGTACGCCAAGAAGATCAACAGCGCCGTCTTCCCCGGCCAGCAGGGCGGCCCGCTCGAGCACGTCATCGCCGCCAAGGCCGTGGCCTTCAAGCTCGCCGCAACCGAGGGCTTCAAGGAACGCCAGGAACGCGTCCTGGAGGGCGCCAAGCTGCTCGCCGAACGCTTCCTGCAGCCCGACGTCGAAGCCGCCGGCATCACGGTGGTCAACGGCGGTACGGACGTCCACCTGGTCCTCGTTGACCTGCGGAACTCCGAACTGGACGGACAGCAGGCAGAGGACGTGCTGCACCGCATCGGCATCACCGTCAACCGCAACGCGGTCCCGTTCGACCCCCGCCCGCCGATGGTCTCCTCCGGCCTCCGGATCGGCACCCCCGCGCTGGCCACCCGCGGCTTCGGCGCCGCCGCATTCACCGAGGTCGCGGACATCATCGCCAACGCCCTCACCAGTGCGGCGGGCACCGGAACGCTCGACGACGGCACCGCCGCCGAGCTCCGCGCCCGCGTCACTGCGCTCGCCGAGCAGTTCCCCCTGTACCCCCAGCTCAGCGGCGCCAACGAGATTGCCGCCTTTGAAAACGACATGATTGGAGCAGCCCAGTGAGCACCCAGCAGCTCCCGGAGCACCCGGACTTCCTGTGGCACAACCCGGAGCCCAAGTCCTCCTATGATGCCGTGATCGTCGGCGGCGGCGGGCACGGCCTGGCCACCGCGTACTTCCTGGCCAAGAACCACGGCATGACCAACATCGCCGTCCTGGAAAAGGGCTGGCTGGCCGGCGGCAACATGGCGCGCAACACCACCATCATCCGTTCCAACTACCTCTGGGACGAGAGCGCCGCCATCTACGAGCACGCCCTGAAGCTGTGGGAGATCCTGCCCGAGGAGCTGGAATACGACTTCCTCTTCAGCCAGCGCGGCGTGATGAACCTGGCCCACACCCTGGGCGACGTGCGTGAGAGCATCCGCCGCGTGGGCGCCAACAAGCTCAACGGCGTGGACGCGGAATGGCTGGACCCGCAGCAGGTCAAGGAACTCTGCCCCATCCTGAACATCCGGGACGACATCCGCTACCCGGTCATGGGCGCCACCTACCAGCCGCGCGCCGGCATCGCCAAGCACGACCACGTAGCCTGGGCCTTCGCCCGCAAGTGCGACGAGCTGGGCGTGGACATCATCCAGAACTGCGAAGTCACCGGCTTCGTCAAGGACGGCAACCGCGTGGTGGGCGTCAAGACCAACCGCGGCACCATCAACACTGAGAAGGTGGGCCTCTGCGCCGCCGGGCACAGCTCGGTCCTGGCCGAGATGGCCGGCTTCCGGCTCCCCATCCAGTCCCACCCGCTGCAGGCACTGGTCTCCGAGCTGCACGAGCCCGTCCACCCGACGGTGGTCATGTCCAACCACGTCCACGTGTACGTCTCCCAGGCACACAAGGGCGAACTGGTCATGGGCGCCGGCGTCGACTCGTACAACGGCTACGGCCAGCGCGGCTCCTTCCACGTGATCGAGCACCAGATGGCGGCCGCCGTCGAGCTGTTCCCGATCTTTGCCCGGGCACACGTTCTCCGGACCTGGGGCGGCATCGTGGACACCACGCTGGATGCCTCGCCGATCGTGGGCACCACCCCGGTGGACAACATGTTCGTCAACTGCGGCTGGGGAACCGGCGGCTTCAAG
Source organism: Arthrobacter sp. FW305-BF8 (assembly GCF_021789315.1). Taxonomy (NCBI): domain Bacteria; kingdom Bacillati; phylum Actinomycetota; class Actinomycetes; order Micrococcales; family Micrococcaceae; genus Arthrobacter; species Arthrobacter sp. FW305-BF8. The sequence continues at coordinate 4,420,813 of NZ_CP084561.1, read as the reverse complement.
GGCACGCCGGCCGCCGGCCTGACCTTCGCGCACACCATCGCCACCGGCGCACCGCACAAGCTGAACAAGCCTTTCGCCTTGGAACGCTTCGAAACCGGTGCCCTGATCGACGAACACGGCGCTGCCGCCGTCGCCCACTAGCCACGGTCCACAAGAAAGAAGACGCACATGCTGCTTATCTCCTGCCCCAACTGCGGCTCGCGGGACGAAACCGAGTTCCACTACGGCGGCCAGGCCCACGTGCCGTACCCCGAGAACCCCAACGACCTCACCGACCGGGAATGGGCCGAGTACCTGTTCTACCGCGAGAACACCAAGGGCACCTTCGCCGAGCGGTGGGTGCACAGCACCGGCTGCCGGCAGTGGTTCAACATGCTCCGCGACACGGTCACGTATGACATCCAGGCCGTCTACCCGATGGGGGTGCCGCGGCCCGCCGCGCCCTTCCCCCCGGCAGCTGACACCGGCACCGCAAGCACCGGCGCCGCCAGCACCACCCCCCTCAGCCCCAGCACCGCCCCGGAAGGAGCGACCAAGTGACCTCCCAGAACGCGCGCCTCAGCAGCGGCGGCCGCATCGACCGCAGCATCTCCTGGCGCTTCACCGTGGACGGCGAGGAATTCACCGGACACCCGGGCGACACCCTGGCCTCCGCACTGCTGGCCAACGGCCGCGTCGCCGCCGGCAACTCCCTGTACGAGGACCGCGCCCGCGGCATCCTGGCCGCCGGCGTGGAAGAACCCAACGCCCTGGTCCGCATCGAGGCCCGGTTCCCCGGCGACGTTGCCGAGTCCATGCTCCCCGCCACCACCGTTTCCCTGGTGGACGGCCTGAAGGCCGGCTTCCTGAACGGCCTGGGCAAGCTGGACCCGGCGGACGACCGCGCCGAGTACGACAAGAAGTACGTCCACGCCGACATCCTGGTGATCGGCGGCGGCCCCGCCGGCCTGGCCGCTGCCCGCGAAGCTGTCCGCAGCGGCGCCCGCGTCATCCTCATGGACGACCAGCCCGAACTCGGCGGGTCGCTGCTGTCCGGGTCGACCGCCCCCGACCTGGCGGAAACCATCGAGGGCAAGCCCGCCCTCGAATGGGTCGCCGACGTCGAGGCCGAGCTGGTTTCCGGCGCCGAAAGCACCGTGCTGAACCGCACCACCGCCTTCGGTGCCTACGACGCCAACTACGTCATCGCGGTCCAGAACCGCACCGACCACCTCACCAGCCCGGCCGCAGCAGGCGTCTCCCGCCAGCGTATTTGGCACATCCGCGCCAGCCAGGTTGTCCTGGCCCCCGGCGCCCACGAGCGTCCGCTGGTGTTCGAGAACAACGACCGCCCGGGCATCATGCTCGCCTCGGCCGTCCGCAGCTACCTGAACCGCTACGCCGTGGCCGCCGGGCAGCGCGTGGTCATCAGCACCACCAACGACAGCGCCTACGCCCTGGCCTCGGACCTGGTCGCCGCCGGCGTCAAGGTCGCCGCCGTCGTCGACGCCCGTCCCGCCCTCACGCCGGTGGCTGCCGCCGCCGCCGAAGCCGGCACCCGGGTGCTGATCGGCAGCGCGGTTGCCAACACCTCCTCCTCGGAGGACGCAGCAGACGGCCGGCTGAACAGCGTCACCGTCCGCAGCATCAACGACGACGGCGAACTCACCTCGGGCATCGAAGAGATCGCCGCCGACCTGCTGGCTGTCTCCGGCGGCTGGAGCCCGCTGGTGCACCTGCACTCACAGCGCCAGGGCAAGCTGCGCTGGGACGAGGACCTGGCAGCCTTCGTGCCGGCCACCGTGGTCCCGAACCAGCAGACCATCGGCTCCGGCCGCGGCAGCTTCGAACTGGCTGACTGCCTGGCCGAGGGCATCTCGGCCGGTGCGGCCGCCGCGATTGCCGCCGGCTTCGAGTCCGCCGTCGAGCCGTCCACCCTGGCGGAGCCGAAGGCATCCGCCCCGACCCGCCAGCTCTGGCTGGTCCCCGGCCAGACCGGAACCCCGGACGACTGGCACCACCACTTCGTGGACTTCCAGCGTGACCAGTCCGTGGCCGACGTCCTGCGCTCCACCGGCGCAGGCATGCGGTCCGTCGAGCACGTCAAGCGCTACACCTCCATCAGCACCGCCAACGACCAGGGCAAGACGTCCGGCGTGAACGCCATCGGCGTCATCGCCGCGGCGCTCCGCCAGGCCGGCGAGGCCTCCCGGGGCATCGGCGACATCGGCACCACCACCTACCGTGCACCGTTCACGCCGGTGGCCTTCGCGGCACTGGCCGGACGCCAGCGCGGCGAGCTGTTCGACCCCGCCCGCGTCACCTCTATCCACCCGTGGCACGTTGCCCAGGGCGCCCTGTTCGAGGACGTCGGGCAGTGGAAGCGTCCCTGGTACTACCCGCAGAACGGCGAGGACATGGACGAGGCAGTGCTTCGCGAGTGCGCCGCCGTCCGTGATTCCGTGGGCTTCATGGACGCCACCACCCTCGGCAAGATCGAGATCCGCGGCAAGGACGCCGGTGAGTTCCTGAACCGGATCTACACCAACGCGTTCAAGAAGCTCAAGCCGGGTTCCGCCCGCTACGGCGTCATGTGCCTCTCGGACGGCATGATCTTCGACGACGGCGTGACCCTGCGCCTGGACGAGGAAACCTTCTTCATGACCACCACCACCGGCGGCGCCGCCAAGGTGCTGGACTGGCTGGAGGAATGGCTGCAGACCGAATGGCCGGAACTCGACGTGCACTGCACCTCGGTGACCGAACAGTGGAGCACGATCGCCGTCGTCGGGCCCAAATCCCGCGACGTCATCGCCAAGGTTGCCCCGGAACTGGCCGCCAACGGCGGACTGGACGCCGAGGTGTTCCCGTTCATGACCTTCCGCGAAACCACCCTCGCGTCCGGCGTGAAGGCGCGCATCTGCCGGATCTCGTTCTCCGGTGAACTGGCCTACGAAATCAACGTGCCGTCCTGGTACGGGCTGAACACCTGGGAATCCGTGGCCGCGGCCGGTGCCGAATTCAACATCACCCCATACGGCACCGAAACCATGCACGTGCTGCGCGCCGAGAAGGGCTACCCGATCGTCGGGCAGGACACCGACGGCACCGTCACCCCGCAGGACGCCGGCATGGAATGGATCGTCTCCAAGGCCAAGGACTTCATCGGCAAGCGCTCCTACTCCCGCATCGACCAGCACCGCGATGACCGCAAGCACCTGGTCAGCGTCCTGCCGGTGGACGGCTCGCTGAGGCTGCCGGAAGGAACCCAGCTGATCGAGAAGGGCATCCCGGCGAACCCCGCCTACGGCCCGGTCCCGATGCAGGGCTTCGTGACCTCCAGCTACCACAGTGCCGCCCTCGGCCGCTCGTTCGGCCTGGCCCTGATCAAGAACGGCCGCAACCGGATCGGCGAGACACTGGTGGCCGCGGCCGGCAACCAGCTCGTCGACGTAGTCGTGGCAGAAACCGTACTGTTTGACCCCGAAGGGACCCGCAAAGATGGCTAACACCGCAGCCTTCACAGGCATCAATGGACTCCGGGAAATCCGCCGCAGCCCGGCCTCCCACCTGGCCGAAGCATTCGACGCCGGGTCCGTGCAGGGAACACTCACCCTCAACGAGGGCCCGTTCCAGACCATGGCCGGTGTCCGCGTGGACCCCAACTCCGAGGCCGGCACCCGGATCGGCTCCGTCACCGGCGGCCTGCCGGTGCGCTGCGGCGAAGTCCGCGGCACGGACCGGCTCAGCGTTCTGTGGCTCGGCCCGCAGGAGTTCCTGGTCGTGGCGCCGGAAGACGCCCACGACTCCCTGGGCGGGGACCTGATCGGCTCCCTCACGTCCGCCCTGGGCGACGGCGCCGGGCAGGTGGTGGACCTGTCCGCCAACCGCACCACGTTCGAGCTGTCCGGACCGCAGGCCCGGGCAGTGCTGGAAAAGGGCTGCGCCCTGGACCTGCACCCGCGCGTCCTCAAGCCGGGCACCGCCCTGAACACCGAGGTCGGCAACATCCCGGTGGTCCTGTTCAAGACCGGGGAGGAAAGCTACCGGCTGTTCCCCCGCGCCTCGTTCGCTGACTACCTGGGCCGCTGGCTGCTGGACGCCATGAGGGAGTTCGCTTCCCCCGAGGTGCCCTAATGGCGCTTAGCGCCCTGGACCTGTTTTCCGTTGGCATCGGGCCGTCGTCTTCACACACGGTCGGCCCGATGCGGGCGGCGAAGCAGTTCGCCGACGGGCTCAAGGGCGGCGGGCTGCTGAGCGCCACCACCCGGGTCCAGGCGGAGCTGTTCGGGTCGCTCGGTGCCACCGGGCGGGGCCACGGCTCCGACAAGGCCGTGGTGCTGGGCCTGCAGGGCCTTGATCCGGAAACAGTGGACACCTCAACCGCCGACGACCAGGTGGCAGCCGCCGCGCTGGACGCCGAACTGCGGATCGGCGGGGACCACCGGGTGGACTTCAACTGGGACGAGGACGTGGTGCTGCACCGGCGCAAGTCGCTGCCGGCCCACCCCAACGGCATGACGTTCCGCGCCCTGGATCACGCCGGCTCGGTGCTGAGCGAGCGCAGTTTCTACTCGATCGGCGGCGGCTTCGTCGTTGACGGTGATGCCGACGCCGGCGCCAAGGTGGTGGCGGACGAGACCCCGCTGCCGTACCCCTTCACCACGGCCAATGAGCTCCTGGAGATCTGCAGCCGCGAAAACATGTCGATCTCGGACGTGATGCTCGCCAATGAACTGGTGTGGCGCAGCGAGGCGGAGCTCCGGGAGGAGCTGCTGAAGCTGTGGGCCGTCATGCAAGAATGCGTGGACAACGGCTGCGCCGCGGAAGGCATCCTGCCCGGCGGGCTGAACGTGAGGCGGCGGGCGCCGCAGCTGTACCAGACGCTGACGGCGGACACTGGTGTGACGGATCCGCTCCGGGCCATGGAGTGGGTGAACCTCTTCGCGCTGGCGGTCAACGAGGAGAACGCGGCCGGCGGCCGCATCGTCACCGCCCCCACCAACGGGGCGGCGGGAATCGTGCCGGCGGTCCTGCACTACTACGTGAAGTTTGTTCCGGGGGCCGACGACGACGGTGTGGTCCGCTTCCTGCTGGCGGCAGCCGCCGTCGGGATTCTTTTCAAGATCAACGCCTCCATCTCCGGTGCCGAGGTGGGCTGCCAGGGCGAGGTGGGCTCGGCCTGCTCCATGGCAGCCGCCGGGCTCTGCGAGGTGCTGGGCGGCACGCCTGAGCAGGTGGAGAACGCCGCAGAGGTGGGGATCGAACACAACCTCGGGCTTACCTGCGACCCCGTGGGCGGCCTGGTGCAGATCCCGTGCATCGAGCGGAACGCCATCGCCAGCGTCAAGGCCATCAACGCGGCGCGCCTTTCCCTGCACGGGGACGGCAGCCACAAGGTGTCGCTGGACAAGGCCATCAAGACCATGCGCGAAACCGGCGCCGACATGAAAACCAAGTACAAGGAAACCTCTCGAGGAGGCCTCGCCGTGAATGTGATTGAGTGCTGAAACCATGACTGCTATCCAGACTGAGAACCGCGCCTCCGAACAGGCGAACAGCGGCGTCGAGCACGTCCTGACCCTCGACTGCCCCGAAGGCCCGGGCATCGTGCACGCCGTTTCCGGCTTCCTGCTGGAGTACGGCTGCGACATCATCGACAACAAGCAGTTCGGCGACCGGTCCGAAGGCCACTTCTTCATGCGAGTGCACTTCGCGTCCGACGGCAACGAAGCCACGCTGGAGCAGCTGCGCGCCGGCTTTGCCCCGGTGGCCGAGAAGTACAACATGAAGTGGCGGCTGGAGCGGAACGGGTCCCGCCGCAAGGTCCTGATCATGGTCTCGAAGTTCGGCCACTGCCTCAACGACCTGCTCTTCAGGGCCCGGGTGGGGGAGCTCCCCATCGAGGTTGTGGGCGTGGTGTCCAACCACACCGACCACCAGACCCTTGTGGAGTGGCACGACATCCCCTTCTTCCACGTCCCTGTCACGGCGGCCACCAAGCCGCAGGCGGAGGCGCGGCTGCTGGAAATCGTGGACGAGCTCGACGTCGAGCTGGTGGTGCTGGCCCGCTACATGCAGGTCCTCAGCGACGACCTCGCACGGAAGCTGGACGGCAAGGCAATCAACATCCACCATTCGTTCCTGCCGTCGTTCAAGGGCGCCAAGCCGTACCACCAGGCCTATGCCCGCGGCGTGAAGACCGTGGGCGCCACCGCGCACTACGTCAACGCGGAGCTCGATGAGGGCCCGATCATCGCGCAGCAGGTGGTGGAGGTGGACCACACCTTCGGTCCCGAGGACCTGGTCGCCGCCGGGCGCGACACCGAGTGCAAGGCGCTCAGCAACGCCGTCCGCTGGCACTGCGAAGGCCGAATCATCCTGAACGGCAACCGCACCGTGGTCCTGAAATGATCCTGGTCCTGAACTAGGACCCTTCCTCACATCCCGTCGCTTCAGACAGGACCCTTCCTCAAATCTTGCCGCTTAACCCGAAACGCTCCTGCAGTTGATGCAGGAGCGTTTCGTTTTAAGCGACCAAAGTTGAGGACGCGTCTGGGATTAGGCGACCAAAGGTGAGGACGCGTTTGGGGTGAAGCGACGAAAGGTGAGGACGCGTCTGGGGCTAGACGCCGAGCTGTTCGCGGAGCGCCTGGACGTGGCCCTGCGCCTTGACCTGGTACTGGGCCAGGGTGACCTTGCCTTCGGGATCCAGGACCACGGTGGAGCGGACGATGCCCTCGTGGACTTCGCCGTCGATGAGTTTCTCGCCCCAGGCACCGTAGGCCAGGGCCACGGCATGGTCCTCGTCGGCCAGCAGCGGGAAGGTGAGATCGAAGTCGCCCGTGAAGTTGGCCAGCTTCTCCGGGGCGTCGGGGGAGATGCCCAGCACCGCGTAGCCGGAGCCCTGGAACGAGGCCAGGTTGTCGCGGAAGTCGCAGGCCTCGGTAGTGCAGCCGGGGGTGGCCGCTTCCGGGTAGAAGTACACGATGACGTTCTTGCCGCGGTAGTCGGCCAGCGCGGTCTGCTTGCCTTCCGCGTCCTGCAGGGTGAAGTCGGGCGCCTGGGTTCCGGGCTGGAGCTTGGTGGTCAGTTTGGGGCTCATGGCATTCCTTCTGATGGATCTGGGTCGAGCGAAAAATCTGGTCAAGCACATTGACTGATCGGACTGATATGGATAACAGCAGCCCTAGATACTGTATTCCGCCGGGCCGCGCACGGTTGCTGCGGGTCCGCAGATGAAGCGGTAGCCGCCGCCGCGGACCGTGGCGATCGCGTGCCGGCCGCCGCGCAGCTTCCGCCGCACCCGCCCCACGTAGACGTCGATGGAGCGGGTCGCGGCGCCGGGGCTGTCGAACGACTCCAGGAACAGCCGCAGCTCCTCCCTGTCGACGGTCCGCGAGCAGTGCTCCACGAGGTAGCGCAGCAGCTTGAACTCGACGCCGGTCAGCGGCACCCGCTCGCCGTCGAGCAGCACTTCGGACCGGGAAAGGTCCACGGCCACCCGGCTGACGTGCCCGGCCGACGGCGGGAGGTGCGGTGCGCCGTCGTCGTCCGTTTCCGGGGAGTCCTCCGGAACGGACGACGACGGCTCCCGGGTTCCGCTGCCAGCCGCACCCTCCCCTGGGGCGCCGGCAGCGGAGGTTGCAGCTCCGGCGGCGGGCCAGACATGGACTTCCGCCTCCGGAGCAAACTTCAGGGCGCGTGCCAGCAGCAGTTCCGCCGCACGCGCCAGGACCGTTACATCGATGTCCTCGTCATCCGGGGTTACCCAGACGGCAAGCCCGTGGGCCTTGAGCGCGGGGCCCGTCTGCGCACCTGTGCCGCGCGGTGAATGGGCATGCACAGCCACCGCACGGTCCTCAGATGCCGCCGCGGCGGATCAGCTTGCCGCCGGGGGTCTGGCCGTCCACTACGTTGCCGCGCAGGTACGTGCGGCGGACCACGCCGGAGAGTGCCTTGCCGTCGTACGGGGTGATGGGGTTCTTGTGCTTGAGCTTGGACACGTCCACCACGAAGGCCTCGTCCTGTGCGAAGACGGAGAAGTCGGCGTCGTACCCCAGGGCCAGCTGGCCCTTGTTGGACAGACGGGCCAAGGACGCAGGCTTCTCGGCCATCCACGACACCACCTGCTCCAGCGGGATGCCGCGGTGCCGAGCCTCGGTCCAGATCAGGGACAGGCCCAGCTGCAGCGAGGAGACGCCGCCCCAGGCCACGGCGAAGTCACCGTTTTCCAGGTCCTTCAGATCCAGTGTGGACGGCGAGTGGTCGGAGACGATGCAGTCGATGGTGCCGTCCTGCAGGCCCTGCCAGAGGAGCTCGCGGTTGGAGGCCTCCCGGATGGGCGGGCAGCACTTGTACGCGGTGGCGCCGTCGGGGATTTCCTCGGCCATCAGCGTGAGGTAGTGCGGGCAGGTTTCCACGGTGAGGTGCACGCCGTCGCGCTTTGCCGACGCGATCATGGGCAGCGCGTCCGACGACGAGAGGTGCAGGATGTGGGCGCGGGCGCCGGTCCAGCGGGCGCGCTCGATCACCTCGGCGATGGCCTTGTTCTCGGCGCCGCGGGGGCGGGAGGCCAGGAAGGTGGAGTAGTGGGCGCCGCCGGGGTGCGGTGCGTGGTCGATCGCATGCGAGTCCTCGGCGTGGACGATCATGAGGGAGTCGAAGGACTTCAGCTCGCGCATGTCCTCCTCCATCTCGTCCGCCTCCAGGTGCGGGAACTCGTCCACGCCGGAGTGCAGCAGGAAGCACTTGAAGCCGAAGACGCCCTCGTCGTGCAGCGGGCGCAGGTCGGCCTTGTTGCCGGGGATGGCGCCGCCCCAGAATCCGACGTCCACGAAGGCCTGGTCCTCGGCCACCTCGCGCTTGAGCTTGAGGCCGTCCACGTTGGTGGTGGGCGGGATGGAGTTCAGTGGCATGTCGATGATGGTGGTGACGCCGCCGGCCGCGGCGGCGCGGGTGGCGGAGGCGAAGCCCTCCCACTCGGTACGGCCGGGCTCGTTGACGTGGACGTGGGTGTCCACGAGGCCCGGGATCAGGGTTTCGTCGTCGGCGAGTTCGATGACCTCGGCGCCGGCGAGCCCGTTGCCGAGCGGTTCCAAGGCAACGATCTTGCCGCCGCGCACGCCCACTTCACGGGCTGCGATCCCGGCGGTGGTGAGGATGCGCCGGCCCCGGATGACCAGGTCAAAGCGTTCTTCAGACATTCAGGGGCTCCTTCGTGTAAGCACTGTGGGTCAGGTCCGCGCCGATGTGCTGACCCAATTCTTCAAGCAGTCGGCCTGCTTCAGCTATACATATCTCTACATTGCTTTCCAGCGCCGTCAGAGGGTAGACCTTCCGGAAACCTGAACTCTCCTGCTGTTCCTGCGAAAGGGTGGTCCGGCCGCAGACGGCGAGAACCGGCACGCCGGCTTCGGCGGCTGCCCGGGCCACGCCCATGGGCGTCTTGCCGAGCAGGCTCTGTTCGTCGAGGCTGCCTTCGCCGGTGATCACCAGGTCCGCTCCGGCCAGCCGCTCTGCCAGCCGGGTGAATTCAAGCACGACGTCGATGCCCGGGCGGCGTGATGCCGCCAGTGCCGCGATGGCGGCATAGCCGACGCCGCCGGCCGCTCCGGCACCCGGTGCGTTGGCGGCCTTGACCGCGCGCGGCCCGATCTCCGCGGCGAGTACCTGGACAAAGTTGGCCAGTGCAGCGTCCAGCTCGCCGACGTCGGCGGCGGTGGCGCCCTTCTGCGGCCCGAAGATGGCCGCCGCGCCTTCCGGCCCGAGCAGCGGGTTGTCCACGTCGCTCGCCAGGATGAAGCGGGACTCCTCCAGCCGGGTGTCGAAGCCGGAGAAGTCGATGGAGGCGAGGTGCGCCAGGGCGGCGCCGCCGACGGGCAGTTCGTTGCCGTTGGCGTCGAGCATCCGGGCGCCGAGTCCCTGCAGGACGCCCGCGCCGCCGTCGGTGTTGGCGCTGCCGCCAACGCCCAGGATGATGTGCCGGCAGCCGGCGTCGAGCGCCGCGCGGATCAGTTCACCGGTTCCCACGCTGCTGGCGGTGCGGGCGGTTGCGGAACCGGGCCGCCCGCCGTCGTAATTCGGCAAAACCGCGAGGCCGGACGCCGCGGCCATTTCGATCACGGCCTCCCGGCCGCGGACCGCGAACTCCGCCGTCAACGGCTGCCCGGTGGGGCCGCTGACCACGGCGCTCCGGCGGATGAAGCCGGAGCCGACGGCGGCGTCGAGGGTGCCCTCGCCGCCGTCGGCCACGGGAATCCGCAGTACCTCAAGGGTGCCCTCTTGTCCAAGGGTGCCGGGGCGGTCCGCTGTGGCGGAACGCAGCCCGGTTTCAAGGTGCCGGGCGACGTCCGGGGCGGAGAGTGAGCCCTTGAACTTGTCCGGCGCGATCACGATGCGCATTGCTTGCCTATCTTCGGTACGGTGCCTGCCAGTCCTGCAGGTTGTTAGTCCTGCAGGGCCAGGATGGCGGTGGGGGCGTCGGCGGCGGTGGCGGCCAGCTCCTCGAACTCGTTCACGGCGTTGATCTCCAGGCCCATGGAGATGTTGGTGACCTTTTCCAGGATCACTTCAACCACCACCGGAACCTGGAATTCGCCCATGAGGGCCTTGGCCTTGTCGAACGCGGCCGGCATGTCCTCCGGGCTGGTCACCCGGATGGCCTTGCAGCCCAGGCCCTCGGCCACCTTGATGTGGTCCACGCCGTAGCCCTCGGTCTCGGGGGAGTTGATGTTGTCGAAGCCCAGGGACACGTTCTGCTCCATGTTGAACCCGCGCTGGGACTGGCGGATCAGGCCCAGGTAGGAGTTGTTCACCACCACGTGGATGTACGGCAGGTTGAACTGCGCGCCCACGGCCAGTTCCTCGATCATGAACTGGAAGTCGTAGTCGCCGGACAGCGCCACCACGGTCTCGCCCGGCTTGCCGCGAACCACGCCGAGGGCGGCCGGGGCGGTCCAGCCCAGCGGGCCTGCCTGGCCGGCGTTGATCCACCTGCGGGCGCCGAACACGTGCAGCATCTGGGCGCCGGCGATCTGGGACAGGCCGATGGTGGACACGTAGGTGGTGTCCTTGCCGAACGCCTTGTTCATCTCCTCGTACACGCGCTGCGGCTTGATCGGCACGTTGTCGAAGTGGGTCTTGCGGTGCAGGGTGGCCTTGCGCCCGGCGCACTCGGCAACCCAGCCCTTGTAGTCCGGGAGGGTTCCGGCGGCTTGGCGTTCGCGGGCCAGTTCCAGCAAGCCGTCCACGGCTGCGCCCGCGTCCGAGGCGATGCCGAAGTCCGGGGAGAACACGCGGCCGATCTGGGTGGGCTCGATGTCGATGTGCACGAACGTGCGGCCGGCGGTGTACGTGTCCAGCCCGCCGGTGTGGCGGTTGGCCCAGCGGTTGCCGATGCCGATCACGAAGTCGCTGCGCAGGAAGTTCTCGTTGCCATAGCGGTGGGAGGTCTGCAGGCCCACCATGCCGGCCATCAGCTCGTGGTCGTCCGGGATGGCGCCCCAGCCCATCAGTGTGGGGATGACGGGAACATTCAGCAGCTCGGCCAGTTCCACCAGCTGCGCGGAGGCGCCGGCGTTGATGATGCCGCCGCCGGCCACGATCAGCGGGCGCGCACCCGCGGTCAGCATGTCCAGTGCCTTTTCCAGCTGCTTGCGGGAGGCCTTGGGCTTTTCAACGGGAAGCGGCTCGTAGGTGTCGATGTCGAATTCGATCTCGGCCATCTGCACGTCGATCGGCAGGTCCAGCAGGACCGGGCCGGGGCGGCCGGAACGCATCAGCTGGAAGGCCTTCTGGAACGCGCCGGGAACCTGGCCGGGCTCCAGGATGGTCATGGCCATCTTGGTGACGGGCTTGGCGATGGACTCGATGTCCACGGCCTGGAAGTCTTCCTTGTGCAGCTTGGCAACGGGGGCCTGGCCGGTGATGCAGAGCATGGGGATGGAGTCTGCCCATGCGGCGTAGAGGCCGGTGATCATGTCGGTGCCGGCGGGGCCGGAGGTGCCGATGCAGATGCCGATGTTGCCGTCTGCTGCGCGGGAGTAGCCGTCGGCCATGTGGCTGGCGCCTTCAACGTGCCGGGCCAGCGTGTGGCGGATGCCGCCGTGGGCCCGCATGGCGGAGTAGAACGGGTTGATCGCCGCACCCGGCAGGCCGAACGCCTCGGTGGCGCCCTCCTTTTCCAGGATGGCGATGGCAGCGTCTACGGTGCGCATCTTGGTCATGGTGTGCTCCTAAAAAGTCTGTGTTTTGCCCGGTTCGGGGCGGATTTTGGGTGTGCTGGGGGAGCCGCCGTCGTTGAAGTACGACGGCGGTTCTCGAGTCCTGCTGTTGGTGGGAGTTTTTGTCCAGATAATGGCCGCTAAAGGGCCTTAAGGGCCGATTATCTGGACAAAAACTCTTTACTCCCGGCCGGAGAGCTGCAGGACCTGCTTGAAAAGTCCCGAGTGGTCCAGGCCGCCGTCGCCCTGGTTGACGGTGGCGGCGACGAGCTGGGCGACGACGGCGCCGAGCGGGATGGAGACGTTGGCTTCGCGGGCGGCGGAGGTGACGATGCCGAGGTCCTTGTGGTGCAGGGCGAGGCGGAAGCCGGGGTCGAAGTTGCGGTCCAGCATCTTCTGGCCCTTCTGGTCCAGGACCTTGGAGCCGGCCAGGCCGCCGCCGAGGACCTTGAGGGCGGCGTCGGTGTCCACGCCATAGGCCTCAAGGAACGCGATGGCTTCGCCGAGGACCTCGATGTTGACCGCGACGATCAGCTGGTTGGCTGCCTTGACGGTCTGGCCGGAGCCGGAGGGGCCGACGTAGACGATGGTCTTGCCGACGGCGTTCAGGACGTCCTGCGCTGCCTCGAAGTCGGCCTTCTCGCCGCCGACCATGATGGAGAGGATGGCGTCGATGGCACCCTGTTCGCCGCCGGAAACCGGGGCATCGAGGGGACGGATGCCCGCTGCGGTTGCATCGTCTGACAGGCGCTTGGCGACGTCGGGGCGGATGCTGGACGCGTCAATCCAGAGGGTGCCCTGCTTGGCGTTGGCGAAGACACCGTCCGCGCCGCTGACGACGCCTTCGACGTCGGGGGAGTCCGGCACCATGGTGATGACGACGTCGGCGTCCTTGACGGCGTCGGCGATGCTGGAGGCGCCCTTGCCGCCTTCGGAGACGAGCTTGTCGATCTTGTCCTGGCTGCGGTTGAAGCCGGTGACGGTGTGGCCGGCCTTGACGAGGTTGATGGCCATGGGCAGGCCCATGATTCCGAGTCCGATGACTGCAACGTTGCTCATGATGGTTCTCTTTCTGAAGTCTTTGTTGTGCGGGTGGGGACTAGGATGCGGCGTGTTCGCGGATCGCCCAGCTGAAGGCGGATTCCTGCGGTTCCTTGTATTCGAGGCCGATGTAGCCGTCGTAGCCTAGTTCTCGGCTGCGGGCGATCCACTCGCCGAGGGGAAGCTCACCGGTTCCGGGAGCCCCGCGGCCGGGGTTGTCGGCAATCTGGATGTGGCCGAAGTCCTTGGCGTGGTTCTCGATGACCGCGGCGACGTCGTCCCCGTTGACGGCCAGGTGGTAGAAGTCCGCGAGTAGTTTGATGTTCTGGGCGCCGGATTCCGCCTTGACCCTGGCGATCACGTCGAGCGCATCCTGGGCCTTGAGGAGCGGGTAACGCGGGGCTCCGCTGACGGGTTCGAGGAGGACGGTGCCGCCGATGCGGGCCACGCCCTCGGCTGCCGCGGCCAGGTTCTTGGCTGCGAGTTCGTCCTGCTCCTCCGGGCTGAATTCCTCCTGGCGGTTGCCGTAGAGGGCATTGAAGGCGGTGCAGCCGAGGCGCTCGCCGATGCCGGCGACGACGTCGATGTTGTCCTTGAACTCGGAGCAGCGGCCCTTCCAGGAGACCAGGCCACGGTCGCCGCCGGGCATGTTGCCGGCGTTGAAGTTCAGGCCGGAGAGCTGGACGCCGGCGTCGGTGATGGCGCGCTCGAAAGCCGTGGTCTCGGCGTCGGAAGGGACAGAGCTCTCAAAGGGCCACCAGAATTCGACGGCGTCAAATCCGGCCGCCTTCGCGGCCGCGGGGCGCTCGAGCAGGGGCAGCTCCGTCAGGAGGATGGAGCAGTTCACTGTGTACGTCATCGTAGGTCCTTCCGGGGAGGGGCTTTGATCTATCTTCCCTGCTTCTCGGCTTCTTTACCGTTTCCGCTTTGTGGAATTTAGATTCTGCTTTATGAAAAGTGTAGGGAAGGAGTGGTGGGGTAGTCAAGGGGAGCGGTCAGCGTGGAAGGACAGCGCAGGCGATGGCGCAGTTCTGGAGCCAGCACGGAAGCGCAGAAAGGGCCGGCACTCGACGTGCCGGCCCTTTCTGATGTGTGTGGTCTGTATTTTTGCCGTCGGGTGTTACGCCCGCGCTGCGTCGATGAGGACGCCGTCGATCCGGGACAGTACGCCGGGCCAGCCGTTGCCCATGCCCTCGAAGGCCTGCTGGCCCATCGGGGTATCCAGTTGGAAGCCTGCGTGCTCGAGATGCAGTACGGTTCCGTCTTCCACGGCCTCAAGAGTCCAGGTGACGGTGGTGTCCAGGCCGCCTTCGGCGAAGAGGAAGCTGATGGAGGTGTCGGGGTCGACGCTGAGGACTTCGCACTGCTGGGCGCCCCAGGCGCCCATGTCCAAGGTGAACCGGTGCCCGGCGACGGGAGCAATGTCGCCACTCGCCCACCAGCGCGCGAGCAGTTCCGGCGTGGTGAGTGCCTTCCAGACTGCCTCCGGCGCGTGCGGGAAGTGGCGGGTGAGGCGGATCGTGTTGTCGGTCATGGGTTCTCTTCTTCCGATAGTTCGTCCAGTAGGTTGCCCAGCGCATCGAAGCGCTGGTTCCAGTAGTGCTCGTAACGCTTCAGCCAACCGCCCACCTCGGCCAGGCCGGCGGCCTGAAGGTGATACACCCGGTGCCGTCCTCGCCGCTCTTCCCGGATGAGCCCGGCCTCGCGGAGCACGGCGAGGTGCTCCGATGCTGCGGAGCGGCTCTGCTCGAGCAGCCCCGTGAGGTCGCCCGCCGTCCGCGGCCCGTTGCGGAGCTCGTCCAGAATGGTGCGCCGTGCCGGGTTGGCCAGGGCGCCGAAGATGTCGGTAGGCACGGTTGTAGAATATGTCGGAAATTTCCGAAATGAAAGTGCTGGCCGCGTCCTGATGCGCTTGGCCGGGGAGTCCCGGCGGATTTCCGGGGGCGGCCCCTGTGGCTCCCGATCAAAGCAGTGCAGACTTGCCGGGTCCCCGGCCGCTTTCGGATGCTGGGTGGAAATATCGCAGCCGGGAAACCGAAAAAACCCCTGTTTCACGGAGCTCCGCGCTCGTAAAATAAAGGTGGGGCCGACGGCACGAGCCCCGGAGAGCGATCCTTACGAGCCCGGGGCGCCTTCCCAAAACGCCGCCGGCCCTTATGAACGCCGCCAGGTTTCGATCCGGTCACGGATCTTCCCGCCAGATCACGCTCATGTGACCATTGGGCATGAGCGAAGAACTTATGGCGGCGGCACCCTCCGGCGGTGGCGCTCCCCGCAATAGAACGGCCGGACTGATCCACTCCGAAGGCTCCGAGGCCACACGGCAGATGCGCGAGCGGGCCAAACGGCGCCGGGAAGCAGAAGCGAAACTGCAGCTGCGCCTGATGGACACCCGCAGCAAGTCAGCAGGAACGCCGGACCCGGCACTCTAGAGCATCACCCAATAAGGCATCACCCAAGAGCGGGGGACGTACCGGACGCCCGCTACGCCTCTTGCGCCACCTGCCCAACCAGTACCTGCCCCTGTGAACCACGCACCGGCAGCCGGCTGGGGGCGCCGAGTGCGCGGTAGTCCCAGCCGGCGGCGCGGTACGCTTCGGCGTCCAGCGCGTGCCGGCCGTCCACGATGTTCCGCAGCTGCACCAGAGCGCCGAGCGCGGCCGGATCGGCGCGGCGGAACAGGTCCCATTCGGTCAGGAGCGCCACGATCTCCGCCCCGGTCACGGCGGCCTCGAGGGTCTCGGCATAGGCCAGGTCCGGGTAGCTGCGCCGCGCGTTGTCCATGGCCTTGGGGTCAAACACGGTGACCTTCGCCCCGGCTTGGTGCAGCATGCGGGCAACGTCCAGCGCCGGGGCATCCCGTACGTCGTCCGAATCCGGTTTGAACGCGGCGCCCAGGACGGTGACGCGGACCCCGGACAGGTCCCCGCACGCCATTTCGGTGATGAGATCCACGGTGCGCTGGCGGCGCCGTTGGTTAATGGCGTCCACTTCCTGGAGGAACCCCACAGCCTGCCCGACGCCGAGTTCCCTGGCCCGGTGCGTGAACGCCCGGATGTCTTTGGGCAGGCAGCCCCCGCCAAAGCCGAGGCCGGGTTTGAGGAACCGGCCGCCAATGCGGCTGTCATAGGAGAGGGCTGTAGCGAGCTGGCTGACGTCGGCACCGGTGGCTTCGCAGATCTCGGCCATCGCGTTAATGTAGGAGATCTTGGTGGCCAGGAAGGAATTCGCCGCGGCCTTCACCAGTTCGGCGGTGGCTAGATCCGTCACCACCACCGGAGTGCCGCCCCGGATGACCGGCGCGTAGCAGGCGGCGAGGAGCGCGCGGGCCTGCTCGGAGGCCACGCCGAAAACCAGCCGGTCCGGATGCAGCGTGTCCTCTACCGCGTGCCCCTCCCGCAGGAACTCCGGGTTCCAGGCGAGTTCAACACCCGCGCCGGCCGGAGCGTTTTGCTGCAGGAACGAGGTGAGGCGTTCCGCAGTGCCGATCGGGACCGTGGACTTGCCGGCGACGAGGCACTCCCGGTCGAGGTACGGTGCGAGCCCGGCAACGGCGGCATATACAAAATGGAGATCAGCGGCCGGCGAATCGGGCTCCTGCGGCGTGCCGACGCAGAGGAAATGGATATCAGCGCCCCTCGCTGCCGCGAAGTCCGTGGTGAAGCTCAGCCTGCCGGTCTCCAGCATCCGGCGCAGCAGTTTTTTCAGTCCCGGCTCGTAGAACGGCAGCTCTCCGGCCGACAGTAGACGGATCTTGTCGCTGTCGACGTCGATCCCTACCACCCGGCGCCCCAGCAAGGCCATGCAGACGGCATGCGTTGCGCCAAGATAGCCCGTCCCCAGGACGGAAAGGGAAAGTCCGCCCGGGCCCCGTGTTGGGAAATTGATCATGTCAGGTTCCAAACCGTGTCTGTTCCGGATGAGCCGCAACCAGGGACGTCGGATACGAAGCTGGCCGCGGTCCCCATATCGGGCGGAACGAGTACAGGCAGGCCAGCCGTAGGCGTGCTGACGCGCAATAGGCGTCAAGCCTGCCGGGGCTGACATCTAGGCGTTCGGCCGCGGACATGATGCTGGCGTGGGCGATGATGTACCGGCCGGTGCTGAGCAGGTGTTGCCGCCACCTGAGTTCCACGTGCACGTCCAAGTTGGCCAGGTCCAGGGCAGCCTCGGCCCGGCAGGACTCGTCGAAATCCAGCAGGCCCGGGGCGCCCGGGTGGTCTGTGCCGAGCATTTGCTTCTCGTGCAGGTCTCCATGAGCCCAACCCAGGGGGTCCCGGGGTTGGGCGAGGAGGCCCGCTGTGACTGCATCCGCCTGCACCATCAGGGCAGCGCGTGCCTTGGCGGCTTCGGCAATGCCCTCGCTGTGGTGCAGCCAGTGGTCGATCCACCGCCGCATGCTGACGGCTTCTTCCTCCGCATCGTGCAGCGGAAGCCGCTCCAAGTCCGTCCGGAATGCCGGACTGCTCGCGCTGGCCACGGTCTCAGTCCACGCCCGCTGCCACTCGGCCCACTTGGCGGCATAGAACGCGTCCGTGATTCCGGTCCTGTCTTGGCCGAGCTCGTAGAAGGAGCGGCCGGGGACGGCACTGAAGACCAGGACGTCCCGCCCTGCGGTAATGAGTCGGGGCGTGTTAAACCCGGCCGCGGCCAAGGGAGCGGCGGCAATAGTGTGACTGGCAGCCGCAGTTGGCGCCCACCCCGGCGGAAGCACCTTGACGTAGCCGGCTGGGGTGCGCAGCACGGCGCGCCTGTGGGCACGGTGAACCACGACTTCGCCTTTGGCTGACTCTGCGGCGAGGGCGGGCAGGCGGCGGTCAGTCACCGTGACCGGGTCGAACCGGCCCTCGGCGAAGCGTCCCGCCAGGACACCCGGCCAGCCCGGTTTGCGGACCTCAAGGACATAGCGGCCTGCCGCCATTTCGGGCCATGCACGCTGGACGGACCAGACGCCGCCTGCGGCGTCGGTCACGCGGCGGGGGACAGGAGGATGCCAGTTCATGGGATCAGCGCCCTTGCCCTGCTGAGATGCCATGACATGTCTGCTGCCCATTCCGGGGACCGGTCGCGGAAGGGGTCAACGCTGCTGTTGAAGAGCCGGAAGGCCGCCCAGGCATCCACCCCGGATTGAGTGAAGCGCCCGCCCGCCTGGAGGTAGCCGTCCACAAGACCGGCGGTTTTGGGGCCGCCGGCAGATGCACCGCGGGCAGGTCTATTTCCACCAGGAGCGCCGCCGGCCGCAGGCAGAACCGTCTCTTCCGCCGCGGCGAACGATCCCAGGTCGGCCTCGGCCGTCCCGGCGTGCGCCCGGTCGAAGTCAATAAGGCGCACCTCCGAACCCCCCACCAGCACCTGATCGGGCGAGAAGTCGCCGTGCACCAGCACGTGGCCGGGCTGGCCGTTAAGCAGCAATGCACTAAGTTCGGCTTCGATGCGCCTTGCCGGTTCCTCCAGTGCAGGCAGGAGGGAGGAAACCATGTTGCGGGTGGCCTGCAGCTGCGTGCTGATCCCCGCCGGCCAACTCCCCGCACCGTCCTGGAGGCGCGCATCAGCAACGCCGTGCAGCGTGGCCAGGGCTTCCCCGGCAGCGAAGGCGCTGGCGTCGTCGTCGAGCCCCGCGAGGTCACCGCCGCCCCAGGCGACGCACGCGCTGATTCCGTGGTCCAGGCACTCCGCGTCGCCCAGCTGGGGGAGGAGCGGGACCCCGTGCAGACGGAGGCGATCCAGGAAGTGGGTCTGCTGTCCGGCGGTGGCAGGTTTCGCCGCGGCCTTAATTACGACGGCGGTGCTCCCCTGGCGCGCGGACAGCACCAGCCGCCGTTCCGGCTTGTACCGCAGCACGCTGCTGCCCGCGAGCAGAGTCCCGCCCGGTCTGTTGGAGATGCCCAGCCGTTCGGCGCCGTGCTTGCGCAGCCACAGGAGGTTCTTGTACAGGGCCCAGTCGTCCTCCACTCCGCCTACCGCCACCAGCGTGTCCTGTTGCCCGGGGTCCGGCCGGAGGACGCGCATGTTCCCGCCGCGGGACCGTGACGTGCTTTCGCGCCGGAGCAGCTTGGCGGTGGGCGCGGCCAGCGTATACGCCCAGCCGTAGTCGAAGCTGCCGTTGCGGATCCTGCGGAAAGCCACCAGCAGGGAAGTGCCGGGCTTGTAGCGGACGCGCGTGACACGGACGGTCTCGCCGAGCAGTTCGGACAAGCGGCTGTTGTCCAGCAGCCAGGAAAGGGCAGGCAGCGCCGCGTCGCGGCTGGCCAGGGAACGGTCCGGGCCGCTGAAACCGGATGATGAGGCGGTCACGGCACCTCCTGCCTGAGTTCGCCGGGGTTAGGGCCGGCCGCCATGCCGGCTTCGCGAGGCGGGTGGTGCACGCCGGGGTCCTGGTCCGCCATCCAGTGGGCGAACCGGGTGCCGGAATCCCGAACCAGGTCTTCGGGCCGCCCGGCTTCGACGATGCGGCCGTGTTCTAGCCAGACGACGCGGTCGCAGGACCGCGCGGAGTGCGCATCGTGGGTGATGGTGATGGAGGTGCGCCCCCGGGTGAGGGCGGCGAGGGCCTGCAGGACGGAGTTCCGCGACACGGGATCGAGGCCTGCCGTGGCCTCGTCCAGAATGACGATGGGCGCTTCGCGGAGGATGGCGCGGGCGATGGCAATCCGTTGCCGCTGGCCGCCGGAGAGGTCCTTTGCCGCCTCGCCCAGGACGGTGTCGTAGCCGTTGGGCAGGGCGCGCACGAATCCGTCTGCCTGGGCCAGGGCGGCGGCCTTCTCGATGTCCTGGTCTGTGGCGTCGAGCCGGCCGAAGCGGATGTTGTCCCGCACGGAGGTACCGAAGAGCACCGAGTCCTGCAGCAGGATGGACACGTGCGAGCGGACGGAGGCGATCCTGAGATCGCGCAGGTCTTCGCCGCCGATCCGGACGCATCCGGTGCTGGGGTCGATCATGCGCAGGATCAGGCTGGCCAGCGTGGACTTGCCGGCGCCGGAGGGGCCCAGGATGGCGAGGTGTTCGCCGGCCGGGATGGTCAGGGTGATGCCGTGCAGCACCGTCCCGTCGCCGTGCCCGGCGAAGACGTTGTCCAGGACGATGTCCGGGGCGGCGCTGCGCAGGGGGCGGGCGTGGGGGGCCTCAGGCAGGTCCGTCTGGGCCTCGAGGAGGTCCGCGACGCGCTCGCCGGAGGCGGTGGCGCGCGCGATCCGGCCGGTCTGTTTGGCCAGGTCCTTCAGCGGCTTCATTCCGGTTTTGAGGTACATCAGGAACACCACGAGGTCGCCGGGGGTGATCGCGTGCTCTAGGACGCGCCAGCCGCCACCGGCCAGGACCACCGCCGTCGCAATCCCGATCAGCACGTCGGTGCGCCGCTCCAAACCGGCCGCCAGCCGCAGCGCGGCGACGCCGGTTCCGAGGGTGGCCTGGTTGCTCTTGCGGAAGCCGGAGCTGATGGTGTCCTCCAGCCCATAGGCCTGGACTTCACGGATCGCGCCGAGAGTTTGCGCCGCCGTGGTGGCGAGGTGTCCTTCGCCTTTGCGGGAGCTGCCGGCGGCCGCGGTGATGGGGCCCGAGCTGGCGCGGGAAAGCAGCGCGAACACCCCGCCGGCCAGGAACACCACCAGGGAGAGCAGCGGGTCGAGCCACAGCAGGATGCCGGTCATCAGAACCAGGGTGATGGTGTTGCCCAGCAGAGGCAGGCCGGCGGTGACCGCGACCTCCTGCAGCCGGGACACGTCCCCGACGAGCCGCTGGACCGTGTCGCCGGTGGAGGCGCGCGTGTGGTGGCGCATGGAGAGGCTTTGCACATGGCGGAAGGCCCTCGCCCGCAGATCGGATGCCACCCTGGACCCGACCAGTGCGAAGCAGATGGCCGACCAGTAGTTGGCAATGGCGCGTCCAATGCTGATGGCCACCACCGCCGCCCCACACAGGATGAGTGTCTGCACGTTGGCGTCCATGGAAGGCCCGGGCTTGTGCAGGGTGGCGCCCAGGGCGCGGGAGACGGCGTCCACCACCATCTTCACCGGCCATGGCTCCACTAAGCGGAAGATGACGTCGAACGCCAGGGCGGAGAAGCCGCCCGCCATCAGCCACCGGTGGCCCTGCAAGTGCGGGCGCACACAGCGCAGCGTGCGGCGGAGCCCGGATTCCGGCCTGGCGGGGCGAGCACGCCTGGCCCGGCGCGAGGAGCGGGCGGGGCTTGCCCGGGAGGGGGTCGCGCTCATCATGCCACCTCTTGGGTGATGGGCAGCGCAGCGGTAATCCGGGACAGCACGCCGTCCCAGCTGTAGAGCCCGACGGCGGCGGCCCTCGCCTGGGTGCCCAGGCGCTCGCGGAGCGCGGCGTCCGCAGCCAGGCGCCGCAGCGCCGCGGCGAAAGCCGACGCGTCACCGGGCGGGACGAGCAGTCCGGTGCGTCCGTCCTCCACAATGGACGGTATCTGGCCCACTGCCGTGGCCACGACCGGCATGCCGGCGGCGAGGTACTCGTAGACCTTCAGCGGCGAAAAGTAGTCGTCCCGGCCGGGGACGGGCCGCGGGTACGGTGCGGCCGCGGCATCACACTGGTGCAGCAGCCCGGGCACGTCATCCGGGGGCACCGCTCCCGTGAACTCGGCCTCCACGCCCAGTCCAGCTGCCGCCCGTTGCAGGTCCTGCCTGCCGGGTCCGTCGCCAATGATTTTTACAGTCCATCTGCAGCCGGCGCCCGCCAGGGCTCCGTTGGCGGAATCCTCGTTTGCCATCGCCACCGCTGTGAGCAAGCCCGGGACTCCGTGCCACGGCTTCAGCGTTCCCACAAATCCCACGGTGAGGTGGCCGGGATGCCGGCGGCCGCGCGGCCGGGCCCGTACCCGTTCGGTGTTCACGCCATTGGGTGCCAGCAGCGTCCTGGCGCTGGGAACCCTGCGCTCCACCCACTGCGCCACGGGCTCCGAGACGCAGGCCACCACGTCAGCGGCCAGCGCGTTGCGGCGCAGCGCGGCATCAGCGAGGCGGACGTCGAAGAGTTGCCGGTACCGCTGCTGCTCCTCGATCAGCGGCGCGTTGGCTTCGAGGACCGCGGGGGCACCAAGCGCGTCCGCCACCGAGGCCAGGGCTACGCTGAACAGCGAGTAGCGCTCATAGACCACGTCGCAGCCGTCGCGGATCACGGCATCGGCCAGACCCGCCGCGGCCTCATCGATGGCACGCTCGCGCTCTTCCCCGTCGGCAGGGCGGGGAGGAAGTTCAACGACGGCGAGATCGGCCAGATCGGGAGGCCGGCCGGCTCCAGCGCGGGTGCAGTAGACCGTGACCTCGGCTCCGGCCCGGCGCCAGGCCCGCGCGATCTCCTGCAGATGGACGGAGGATCCCTTGGTGCCGAAAACGGGAACTCCGGGGTCGGCGCAGACGTAGGCGACGCGCATCAGGCCACCTTCCTTGCGTCCAGCGACAGGGCCCGGAGCGCAACCGCCTGCCGCCGCACGTCGTAGTCCTTTTCGATCAGCGCCCGGGCGTTGCGGGCCATCGCAACCCGGTCGGTGGCGGGCGAGCTGATGCGGCGGATCGCCTGGGCCAGCAGATGGGGCTGTCCGGGCCGGGTCAGTATCCCGGTGCGCCCGTTGCGTACCGCCTCGGGGATGCCGGTGACGGCCGTGGAGATGCACGGAACACCGGCGGCCATGGCCTCGAGCAGGACTGTGGGCATGCCGTCCGCGTTGCCGTCGGACGCCACCACGCAGGGTGCGATGAAGGCATCGGCCGAATCCAGCAATTCGTGGACCTGGTCCTGCGTCTGCGGGCCCAGCAACCGCACACTCCGCACCAGCCCGAGCTGTTCCACCGTGGACTGCAGCTGTTCGGCCAGCACCCCCGTGCCGGCGATCCGCAGGTCCAACGGAAATCCCTGGGCCACCAGCTCCGCTGCGGCTGGCAGCAAGTACTGGAACCCTTTCTTTTCCACCAGCCGGCCGACGGCGGCCACCCGGACAGTCGCCCCTGGCGGGCGAGGATCCCGGTAGGGGAACCGGTCCAGCTCCAGGCCGTTCCGCACCAGGTGGAGGCGGGAGGTGGCGTCCGGGAAGAGGCGGCGCAGAAAGCGCAGGTTGTACTCGCTGATCGTCACGGAATGGTGGGCCTGGGCGAACTTGATCCGCAGATCGTCCTGGCTGACGGAGTCCAGGAAGATGTCCACAGCATGCGCCGTGAAGGAATAGGGGATGCCGGTGATGGCCGAGGCCAGCCTGGCCACGCTGGTGGGGGTGGACGCAAAGTGGACGTGCAGGTGCCGGACGTTGCGGTCCTTCAGGGCGACGGCGAGGCTGATGGCCTGGATGGCATCATTCGATTCGGTGGTGGCCAGTTCCGAGAAAAGCCGGGCGACGGCGGGGGCCAGACCGGCGGCCTCGGCCGCGCGGAATACATTCCACACGCCGATGGCACTTTTCGGCCGGCCGATATATGTCACGGGAGCTTTGACGCGGGCGAGTTCGGGATGGAACCGCGGATCGTCGGGCGGGCGCAGGGAGAAGATCTCGATCCTGTCCCCGGCTGCCTCGCGTGCCAGAATCTCCGAGACGATGAACGTCTCGGAGAACCGCGGGTACATCTTGAGGATGTAGGCAGTGGCCGGTTCAGACTGCAGCATGTGCTGCACCTTCCCTGACGCTGCTGACGCTGCTGGCACTGTTGACGCTGCCGACGGCGGGGATCAGCTCGGGCTGCAGGAGTTCGGCCGCCAGATGCGGCACGCGGACCAGCCCGTTGAGCAGCGCCCGTCCGCGGTCCACCTTCGTGCCCAGCCGGCGAGCCAGCCACCGGGAGAGGGCGCCCGGCGTGAGCGTGCCGATCTCGCGATATTCCATGTAGCCCGCGGAAGCCAGGGAAGCGGCCCTGATCCGCTGCTCGGACCGCGAGTGGATGCGCGGCACAATCAGGGCGGGAACGTCGGTGCTCATGATTTCGCAGACGGTGTTGTAACCGCCCATGGACACAATGGCCTGGGCACCGCGCAGGTGGGGCACCATGCCATCAAGCCTCTCGATGATCCTGACGCCTGCTCCGGCCCGCCGGCGCAGGTCTGCGAGCTGCTCTGCCGGCATCTGGGGTCCCGCGACGATCAGGTGCCCGACGCCCTCCGGCAGTTCCGCCTCCGCCGCCAAGGCGGCCAGCGCGTGTCCGTCGGAACCGCCGCCCACCGTCGTCATGAAGTAGGGACCCGGCATTGTTAGGTTTCCCGGAGCCGCCGGTCTGCCGGCCGCGAGGTAGCCCGTGAAGTGGATCAGTTGTTGCACGGACGGCGGGATCTCGCCCGTGGCAACGGGGTTATGCACGGCGGGATCGCCGTAGACCCAGATGGCGTCAAACAGGTCGTTGACCACGGGCGCGCCGCCCACCCTCTCCCACTCAGCGATGGCCGCTTCAGGGGCATCCAGGATCTCCCGCAGCCCCAGCACCGTGCGGACGGACCCGGCTGCGCGCGCGCGGCGCAGGGCTGATTCCAGTTCACGGTGGATGCCCGTCGCGTGGCGGTCAACCACCACGAGGTCGGGGAGGAACCCGCCCAGCACAGAGTCGAGCAGGCCTGCGCGAAGCGAGACCAGGTCCTGCATCGGGACGCTAAGGTTGCGGGGCTGGTAGCCGGCTGGCCCCTTTTCCACCGCAGGCAGGATGATCCAGTCCCAGCCTGCAGGAACGTCGAACCCGGGAGCCAGCGCCGTGCCGGAAACGAGGATGCCCGTCACATCGCGGCCGGTCAGGACGGGAAGCTGGTTACTCAGGGCATGGGCCAGCGCGAGGTTGCGCCGCACGTGGCCGAGGCCCACCGAGTCGTGTGAATAAAGAACAATCCTTAAGCGGTCCATGTGGTCCCCCACTGCCTGCCGAATCGAATGACAACTTTTGTTTCGGCAGGCCTCAATGAGACGACTTGCTCGGATACGGGAGAACGGCTGAAGAACTCCCATAGTGTCCGGGCGCTGCGGCATCTATGCCGCGACTATTGAAATATCGAGTGGTGCTTGCCGGGCGCAAGCGGGGCAAGCAATGGCCTGTGCGGAGCCCCCGCCATGGGGCATGAAAGGTAAATCCCACGTTGCCACTGCACCCCGCGGAGGTCAATGCTCAAAATAAAGCGTTCAGGCAGGGCATTTAGGGCGGTGAATGGAAAAACGACGGCGGGGAGAGCCCGCCGTCGTTTTTGGGTGTTTCTGTCCTGGTGCTGCCTAGTGCTGGCCGGACGTACCGCCAAGGGGCGGGAGGGTGCCGGGGCCGCCGTCTTCGCGTTCGGCCCGGTCTGCCGCGCTTCGCGTGTCGCTTGCCGCGGTTTCGTCCGAGTCGCCTTCGTCGTCAATCAGGCCGTTGGTCTGGTCGAAGGGATGGGCGACGGTCTCGTCCGTCAGTGCCGAACCGGCGCCGGCCGCAGACGTGCCCGAAACAGTGTCCGCCGCCGTTCCTCCGGCGAAGCCCGGGGTACCCGTCGTGTCTGTGACCACCGTGGTTTCGGTGTACTCCGGCACCACAGGGGTGACGGTTTCGTCGACGACATACACGGTGTCGGCGTCCTTGTCCTTCCCGCCCGCGGCAACTGCCGCGGCTGCGCCTGCTGCAGCGGCCACGCCGGCTGCGGCAGCCATCTTGCCGGAGACGCCGGCCTTGCCGCTGTCGCCGAGCGATCCGGCAGCGTGCTCAACGCCCGGGGTGCCCACCGAGCCGCCTTCGTTGACGGAACCCCGCCAGGCGCCGCTGGCGTAGCCTTCGTCCTCGATGAATGCCTTGAACCTCTTGAGGTCGGACTCCGCCTGGTGTTCCACGACGTGCAGCTTGTCGCCGATCTTCTCTACGATCCCTTCGGGTTCGTAGTCGATGAACAGCTTGATGGAGGTCTGGCCGCCGCCCACGTCTTCAAACTCCACGGAGCCCGCGTTGGTGGCACCCTCAGTGGCAGCCCAGGCAACCTTCCGGTCCGGCTGCTGCTCGAGGATTCTCGCCTCCCACTTGCGCTTCACGCCCGCGATCTCAGCGACCCATTCGAGGCGGTCGTCGCTGAGTTGGGTCACTTTTTTGACGCCGCCCATGAAGTGCGGGAAGTCTTCGAACTGGGTCCACTGGTTGTATGCCGTGCTGACCGGCACGTTCACCAGAATGCGCTTCTCAACCCTCGTGCTCATAGTGTCTCCTTCGTCGAAGTGAACAGATGATGGTCCGGAATCCGAAGTCATCAGCTTGCTTACTATATCGTCGACGGCGGAGCGTGGCCAGAGCCGGCGGTGCCCGGACCGTGGTTGCGTGGGTGAAAAGGGGAAGCCTCCGCGCGAATCAAAGGACTCCAGCGCGGAGGCTTCCAGCGCTCCGATTTGGGGGGAAAGAGGAGAGCTGGCACTAATGTACAGCCGGATGGGCTTCCGGAAAGGCGTGTTCGGCCGTTTCGGGAATTCTTGACTAAACCTTGAGTTGATCTTGGAAATCCACGGCATCGATCAGCCCGACGAGCACATCCGCAGGCGGGCCGCCGGCGTCGATCTTAACCATGTCCGCGTACTCGGGCAGCGCGCGGTAGGCGTTCCGCAGGGCTGTCAGGTCGGCCAGGGATTCCTCGTCCGTGCCGCGTGCCAGAATCCGCCGGTGCGCCTCGTCGGGGCTCACGTCGAGATGGAGGACTATTTCCGGGGCCGGGAGGGTGCGGAGCAGCCAGGGGAGAAACCGCCCGCGGCGCAGGCCCCTTGCCTCGCGCAGCGCCAGCTGGCAGTGGAGGTGCCGGTCCATAACAACCAGCCCCTCGAAGCGGGCTGCCCGGCCCGTGGACACCAGCACGTTGAAGACGCGCATGGTGGTTTCCGCCGCGTCGGCAAGCCCGGCAGGCAATTGGATGCCGAGCCTGGCGCTGAGCAAGGACATGCGCCGCCGGCCTGCATAGTTGCTCAGCAGCAGTGCCCTGCTGCCTTCCGCGCGGGCCGCCGCCACCAGGGAACGGGCCGCCGTCGTCTTTCCCGAACCGTCGATTCCTGTCAGAACAATGAGCATGTGCCTCCTTCCGTCTCCCAGTCCAACGGCCAGCGCCCGGGCAACGTTGCGGCTTTGAGTCCCACCTCACGTTGATGGGCCGGATTCACAGGCGGCGCACAGGTGCGCAACCGGCATAGGGCCCGCCGTCATGAACGGCCGACGGCGGCGCCCGCCGGATCTTGCGGCGATCCTGCCGCAATGTTGCGCCAGGCTTGAGCCTGCGGCGCGACAGTATTCCCAGGGGCCGTGCAGAAGCGCCGCGGCCCCGCAAGAGACCTCTACGAAGATCAGCAAAGAGACACCACAGACTGGGGCGGGCAGGTTCAATGGGGCACCGCCCGTCCCCGGCAGTTCTTATTCCAGTCTTATTCCAGCCGAGTATGAAATTACAGGGAGACGCTGCCCCTGATGACGGTGCGGCTGGTGCCGCCCACCCAGATGCTGCTGCCTTCGGTGGTGATGGTCAGCCGGCCGTCGCGGCCCAGGACGGTGCCCTGGCTGACGGTGTAGCCGCCCTCCGCCACACCTGACCCGATGAGCCACTGCGCAAGGCCGGCGTTCAGGCTGCCGGTGACCGGATCTTCGGGGACGGCCAGGCCGGGAACGAACCCGCGCACCTCAAAGTCCGTTGGGCCGCCGTCCCCGTAAGCGCCGATGACGCCGACGTTCAGCTTGCCCATGGCCACGAAGTCCGGCGTCAGGTCCAGCACCTGCCGGGCCGAGGCGAGCCGAATGCCGAGCCAGCCCGGGCCGTTGTCCACCCAGTTGCTGTCCAGGACCTGCTCAGGCGTGATGCCCAGGCTGGCGATGGCCTGCTCCAGCACCTCGGGTTTCACGGGACCGGAACGGCGCAGCGGAGGGGCCTCGAAGAACTGTTCGCCGGCCGTCTGGCTGATCCTGACGAGGCCCACCCCGCATTCCTGCACGAGTTCGCCGGGGCGCTGCGGCTGGCCGCCGTTCTCCAGCCACGCGTGCGCGGAGCCGAGCGTGGGGTGGCCGGCGAAGGGAAGCTCGGATGCCGGGGTGAAGATCCGGAGCCGGTAGTCCGCCTCCGGTTGCGTCGGCTTCAGCAGGAAGGTGGTTTCCGAGAGGTTGGTCCAGTTGGCGAAACTTTGCATCTGCTCGTCGGACAGGCCGTCGGCGCCATGGACGACGGCCACCGGGTTGCCGGGCCTGGGCCCGGGGGCAAAGACGTCGACCTGCGAGAAGGGGTACTCGTTCACGGTGGCGGGCATGCTGGTCTTTCTGTGGAGATTCAACGTCGGCTGGAACTCACGTGGAGTCCCCAACCACGGTAGGCAGCCTGCCGGACCGCGCGCCAGAGCCAATTCAGGAAAGTGGCCCTGACGAGTGCCGCGGCAGCGGTGCCGCTACAGCGGGGCCGGCGACAGTCAGGAGCCGGAGTCAGCCCGCGCCGACGCCGGTTCACGAGGCGTGGCGAGCCCGTCCACCACCTCGACCCCCGGCAGTTTGAGGAGCTCGGCGGGGTCGAGGACGATCTTGCTGGACCTGTTGCCCCCGCCCATGACCACCCGGGGCACGTCCAGCACGGCGCGGTCCACGTAGACGGGCAACCCCTCGATGCCGGGCACGGTGACGCCGCCCACCAACATGCCGGTCAGCGAGGTGGTGGTATCGGCGTCGGCAAAGGAGGCCCGCTTGACGTCGAGCAGGGCCCGCACCGAACGGTTCACGTCCAGCCGGGTGATGCCCAGCACCACGCATACCGCGTACCGCGGCGGCTCCACCTTCTTGGAGCCGACCAGGATGGTGTTGGCCGCCTGCTCCAGGCTGAAGCCGTAGTGGGCGCAGAACTCCGCCGTGTCCGCCAGATCCGGCGAACACTCGAGGACCTCGTGGGCCACGCCGTGGGCGGCCAGGGCCTTGGCCACGGCGGGGAGCAGAAGGGCGTCAGTCACAGGAGTTCTCCCTTGAGGGCGGGGTCCGGACCAGCGACAGCAGGTACCGGATAGGCAGGAATACGGCGCAGCAGGAAGTACCGGTTGGACGCGGGCAGCCACATCAGCGTGGCACCCGCCAGCGTCAGCACCAGGCCGGCAAGGATCAAAGCGGTGAGGTCGACCGGTGCGCCGAGCGCCGACAGGGCGGCCGCGACGGTCAGGAGGATGCGGGCCCAGCGCGCGCCGTGCAGCAAATGCTGGGCCGCCAACACCTGCAGGGCCGTCAGCGGAACGGCGAACGCCACGAGATAGGGCACGGCCCAGTCCGGTATCGACTGGCCGAAGTCGATACCGGCCACCTCCAAGATGACAGGCATCATGCCCGCCACCACGGCGCTGGCCACCCAGCAGGCGGCCGCGAGCCGGACAGCCTGCGGTACGTTTGCCGGCCCAATTGTTCCGGGCTCGTGAAAGCCCAGCTGCTGATCGCTCAAAGAAGTCCCCATTCTTCAATTTGCGGTGTTCATTCGCGGTGTTCAACTGCCGCGTTTCCGGAATTCCGCCGATGGCCCCAGCCTACAGGCTGCCCCAAGCCGCCGGACGTAAACTGGCCTTCCGATCACTTCGAGGACCTGCTGCGAGGGCCTGCATGCTGTGGAAGCTTCTTGTCCGGTACCTGCAGCCGCAACGGCGGCTGCTGATCGCCGTCGTCGTTTTCCAGCTGGCTCAGTCCATTGCCTCCCTTTATCTCCCCACCCTGAACGCGGACATCATCGACCTTGGCGTGGCCACGGGGGACACCGGCTACATCCTGCGCGTCGGCAGCCTCATGCTGTTCATTACCCTGCTGCAGATCGCGTGCGCGGTGACGGCGGTGTACTTCGGGGCCAAAGCGGCGATGGGCATGGGGCGGGACCTACGCGGGGCGATCTTCACCCGGGTCGGCGGGTTCTCCGAGCAGGAGGTCACCAGGTTCGGCCCGGCCAGCCTCATCACCCGGTCCACCAACGACGTCCAGCAGGTGCAGCAGCTGGTGCTGATGTCCGCGACGCTGATGGTGGCCGCGCCCATGCTCAGCATCGGCGGCGTGGTGATGGCCGTACGGCAGGATGCCCAGCTGTCCTGGCTGATTGCCGTGAGCGTGCCGGCGCTGCTGCTCGGAGTCGGGGTGATCATCAGCCGGATGGTGCCGCTGTTCCGCCTGATGCAGCTGCGGATCGACGCCGTCAACAGGGTGCTCCGCGAGCAGCTGGCGGGCATCCGGGTGGTGCGGGCGTTCGTGCGCGAGGACCTGGAAACGGAGCGGTTCGCGGGCGCCAACGCGGACGTCACGGACACGGCGCTGCGGGCCGGGCGGCTGATGGCGCTCGCCTTTCCCGTGGTGATGCTGGTGCTCAACGTCTCGAGCGTGGCGGTGATCTGGTTCGGATCGTTCCGGATCGAGGACGGCTCCATGCAGGTGGGCACGCTGGTGGCGTTCCTCAGCTACCTGCTGCAGATCCTGATGTCCGTCATGATGGCCACGTTTATGGCCGTGATGATCCCTCGCGCTGCAGTCTCGGCGGACCGGATCGGGGAGGTGCTGGAGACGGAGTCGTCCGTGCGGCCGCCGGCCCGGCCGGTGCATTTTGCGGTCGAGGCGTCCGGGAGCACCGCCCGCGGCGAGCTGGAAATGCGCGACGTCGGATTCGCCTACCCGGGTGCCGAGCGGCCGGTACTCAGCGGGGTCAGCTTCACCGCCGCCGCGGGCAGGACCACGGCAATCATCGGCAGCACCGGCTCCGGGAAAACCACCCTGGTGAACCTCATGCCGCGGCTCTTTGACGCAACCTCCGGGGCCGTGCTGATGGGCGGCGTGGACGTGCGGGAACTGCACCCCGATCTGCTGTGGGGGCACATCGGCCTGGTGCCGCAGCGGCCGTACCTCTTCTCCGGGACCGTGCGGAGCAACCTGCTCTACGGCAAGCCGGACGCCACCGAGGACGAGCTGTGGCATGCACTGGCCACGGCCCAGGCGGAGGACTTCGTGCGGCAGATGGAAGGCGGGCTGGATGCCCCCGTCTCGCAGGGCGGCACGAACGTCTCCGGCGGCCAGCGGCAGCGCCTGGCGATCGCCCGGGCCCTGGTGAAGCGGCCCGAGTTGTACATCTTTGACGACTCGTTTTCCTCGCTGGACACCGCCACCGATGCCCGGCTCCGGCAGGCGCTGCGCCGGGACACGGCCGGGGCCACGCTGGTGATCATCGCCCAGCGCGTCTCCAGCATCGTGGACGCGGACCAGATTCTGGTGCTCGACGGCGGCAGGATCGTCGGGCGCGGAACGCACAGTGAGCTTTTGGAGACCTCGGAGACGTACCGCGAGATCGTGTCCTCCCAGCTGGCGGCGGAGGAGGCGGCATGAGCACGCGAAGCACCCCCACGCGGACGGGCGCCGCCGCCGGAACCCGGCAGGCCGACGTCGTACGCATTCCCCGGCCAACGGGAGGGCCGGGGCGCGGCGGACCGTTCGCTGGAATGAATGTCCCGGCGGAGAAGGCGCTGAACTTCGGAGCCTCGGCCCGGCGGCTGCTGGGGGAGCTGCGCCCCGAGCGGGCCTGGCTGGCGCTGGTACTGGCGCTCGCCGTCGTCAGCGTGGCCTTCTCGGTGACCGGGCCGCGGCTGCTGGGCGAAGGCACCAACCTGATCTTCGCCGGCGTGGTGTCCAGGAACCTGCCGGCCGGGGTGAGCAAGGAGCAGGTGATTGCCGGGCTGCGGGCGTCCGGGCAGGACGCGCAGGCGGACATGATCGGGGCGATGACGCTGACGCCGGGGGCGGGGATCGACTTCGCGGCGCTCGCGAACGTGCTGCTGTGGGCGCTGGCGCTGTATGTGTTGGCGTCGGCGTTCGGCTGGATCCAGGCGTACGTGCTCAACGGCGTGGTGCAGCGGACCGTGTACCGGCTGCGGGAGCGGATCGAGGCGAAAATTCACCGGCTGCCGCTGCGGTATTTCGACTCGATCCAGCGCGGCGAGCTGCTCAGCCGGGTGACGAACGACGTGGACAACATCTCGCAGAGTCTGCAGCAGTCCATCTCCCAGGCGGTCACGTCGCTGCTCACGGTGGCGGGCGTGCTGGTGATGATGTTCCTGCTCTCGCCGGTGCTGGCGGTGATTGCGCTGGTGACGGTGCCGCTGACGCTGGTGACGACCGCGCTGATCGCCAAGCGCTCGCAGAAGCTGTTCGTGGCGCAGTGGAAGCACACGGGGGAGCTGAACGGGCAGATCGAGGAGACGTACACGGGGCACGCGCTGGTGAAGGTGTTCGGCCGGCAGCGGGAGGTGGAGGAGCGGTTCCGGCAGAAGAACGCGGAGCTGTTCGAGGCGAGCTTCGGCGCGCAGTTCATTTCCGGCCTGATCATGCCGGCGCTGACGTTCATCGGGAACCTCGTGTACGTGGGGGTCGCGGTGGTGGGTGCGCTGCAGGTGGCGTCCGGTGCGATGCAGCTGGGCGACGTGCAGGCGTTCATCCAGTACTCGCGGCAGTTCACCCAGCCGCTGGCCCAGCTGGGCTCGATGGCCAACCTGCTGCAGTCCGGGGTGGCGTCGGCGGAGCGGGTGTTCGAGCTGCTGGATGAGGAGGAGCAGTCGGTTTCGCTTGGGCCCGACGGCGGCCGTTCGTTCGACGGCGGGCGGGGCCGGCTCGTGTTTGAGAACGTCTCGTTCTCCTATTCACCGGACAAGCCGCTGATTTCCTCCCTTTCTTTGGTGGCCGAGCCGGGGCAGACGGTGGCGATCGTGGGCCCCACCGGGGCGGGCAAGACCACCCTGGTGAACCTGATGATGCGGTTCTACGAGCTGGATGCGGGGCGGATAACGCTCGACGGCGTGGACGTCACCTCTGTCCCGCGGCGCGAGCTGCGCTCCCGGATGGGCATGGTGCTGCAGGATACGTGGCTGTTCGGGGGGACGATCCGCGACAACATCGCGTACGGCCGGCCGTCGGCGTCGGAGGCCGAGATCGTGGAGGCGGCGCAGGCGACGTACGTGGACCGGTTCGTGCGTGCCCTGCCGGAAGGGTACGACACGGTGCTCGAGGACGAGGGCTCCAACGTGTCGGCAGGGGAGAAGCAGCTGCTGACGATTGCCCGGGCGTTCCTGTCCCGGCCTTCCGTATTGATTCTCGACGAGGCGACTTCCTCCGTTGACACCCGCACGGAGCTGCTGGTGCAGAAGGCGATGAGCGCTTTGCGTTCGGATAGGACTTCGTTCGTTATTGCGCACCGCCTGTCCACCATCCGTGACGCCGACCTCATCCTGGTGATGGAGGCCGGCCAGATCGTGGAGCAGGGGACGCACGCTTCACTGCTCGCTGCGGGTGGGGCATATGCGCGGCTGTACGAGGCGCAGTTCGCGGCGCCGGCGGCGGAAGTTTAGAGTCGCCTGCGGGCTGCCGCTACTCATCCGGGGAGCCTCCAGTTGCGAAAGTGTCAGGTTGGGGTCTGAGACCTTCGAATGGGTGCGTCAGGAGATGCATTATCAGACCCTATTCTGACGCTTTTTAGGCGGTGGCCTGACATCAGGTTGGGGTGTACTCCAGTCTGACGGCCGCCAACGATATGCGCTTCCGGGATCTAACGCCGGCGCTTGAAGCGTCTCGATGGAAGCCGCTGACAGGCAATGCCTTCGGCCTTCCTCCGACTCCGACGGGAGAGCGGCACCGATGGTTCAGGATAGGTACACGCCCTCCGCCGCTGCAGGTTTGCTTTTGCTTTCCTGGCAAAGGCGAAAGGAGGATGCGGCTAACCGGATCCTCCTCTCGTTCTTTGAAGGCTAGGGCCTTTTCTTCTTTTCCGGCCAGGGGCCGAGCTTTTCTTTGTTGTTGGTGGCTCTGCCAGTACGGGTTGAATCGGCGAGGTCGCCCACCTTGTGCACCTTCAGCGAGTTGGTGGAACCAGCCTTTCCGGGAGGCGAACCGGCGGCAATAACTACCAGGTCGCCGTCCTCAATGAGGTCCATTTCCAGCAGGCTGCGATCAACCTGAGCGGTCATCTCATCGGTGTGGTCCACCATCTTCACCAGCACCGGCTGGATGCCCCAGGTCAGCGCCAGCTGGTTCCAGACCTGCTCCACCGGAGTGAAGGCGAAGACCGTTTTGATCGGGCGCAGTCGTGAGAGACGGCGGGCGGAGTCACCGGACTGCGTGAACGCACAAATGTACTTGGCGTCCAGCTGGTCAGCTATTTGGACGGCGGCACGTGTGATGGCACCGCCTCGGGTCTTGGGCTTGGTGCCCAGTGGAGGAACGCGCTCGAGGCCATGGACCTCGGTGGACTCGATGATCCGGGCCATGGTCTTGACGGTTTCGATGGGGTACTTGCCCACGCTGGTCTCGCCGGAGAGCATAACCGCGTCGGCACCGTCGAGCACTGCGTTGGCGCAGTCCGAGGCCTCGGCGCGGGTCGGGCGCGGGTTGTCGATCATGGACTCCAGGACCTGGGTTGCCACGATGACCGGTTTGGCCCAGCGGCGGGCCAGTTCGACGGCCCGCTTCTGAACGATGGGCACTTCCTCCAGCGGCAGCTCGACGCCAAGGTCACCGCGGGCCACCATGATTGCGTCAAACGCGTCGATGATTTCGGAAAGCTGCTCGACCGCCTGCGGCTTTTCGATCTTGGCGATGACTGGCACGCGGCGGCCTTCTTCATCCATGATCTCGTGGACGCGAATGATGTCAGCGGCATCGCGTACGAAGGACAGGGCCACCAGGTCGACACCGCGGCGCATGGCCCAGCGAAGGTCGTCCTCATCCTTCTCGCTCAGGGCGGGAACGTTGACGGCCACCCCCGGAAGGTTGATGCCCTTGTTGTTGGACACCATACCGCCGACGGTCACCTCGGCGACGACCTTGACGGCGTCGACCTCAACAGCGCGGAGCGCTACCTTCCCGTCATCGATCAGGAGGGCGTCGCCCACGTTGACATCCTCGGTGAGGCTCTTCAGGGTGGTGGAGCAGATGACTTTGGTTCCGGGAACATCCTCGGTGGTGATGGTGAACGTGTCACCGACCCCCAGAGCGTGGGGGCCGTCGATGAACCGGCCCAGGCGGATCTTGGGACCTTGGAGGTCCGCCATGACCGCAACCGGCTTACCCAGTTCCGCGGCTGCCTTTCGGACGTTCTCGTACGCGTTGTCGTGCACGGTGTAGTCGCCGTGGCTCATGTTCATCCGGGCTACATCAACGCCGGCTTCCAGCACCGCGAGGGTGTTTTCATAGCTGGCGATTGCCGGGCCGAACGTAGCCACGATTTTGGCGCGTCTCATTTACGTTCCTTTGTCTGTCGGTTGTAGCCGTTCGGGTGTTTCTCTGCACCGTCTCGTGAGCCCTAGAGCGCTGAGTCCTTTTCGTAGGTGAGGCCGTAAGGAACTTGATCACTGAGTTCGAGCAGGTAGAGGTCGCGCCGGCGCCTAGTCACCAAAATGCCATGTGTTCCACGGCAAATGGCACGCGTTCGCAAGTCGTTCTCTGCGGCGTTCAATAGCTCTTCGAGCTGGCTGGGGCAGGGAATTCGAACTTCCCGGTGCGCGAGTTGGGGTCCCATGTCGGTTGTGTCCTTCCTCGAGGGCCTATTCGTTGCCTGCCGCTGTGAACAGGTGATTGGTTGGTCGGCGATATTTACAAAAGGGGCACTTGCAGTAGTGGCTTTGGAGCGGGTCCTGGTTGTGCCGGAGAAGCAAGGAGTGTGGTGCTGCCCGCGCAGGGCAGTTTGAGACCGGCTGTTTGGGTAGCGGCTGGTGTCATTTGATGGAGCCTCGCATGACGCCGGAAATCACCCAGCGTTGCGCGAAGAGGTAGACCAGCAGCAGGGGCGCCAGGGCCATCAGGTAGGAAGCAAAGGCCACTGTGTAGTTGGTGTTGAACTGGCTTTGGAACACGTATTGCGCCAAGGGGAGCGTGCGCGTTGCGGGGTCCGAGAGGATGACGAGGGGCAGCAGGAAGTCGTTCCACGCCCAGAGGCAAGTGAGGATTCCTACGGTCGCGTTCATCGGCGTGAGCAGCGGGAAGATGATGCGGCGGAAGATGCCCCAGGTGGATGCCCCGTCCATGGTTGCCGCTTCCTCGAGCTCGCGGGGGATGGAGCGGATGAAAGCGGTGTAGACGAAGACGTTGAAGCTGAGCCCGTAGACCGTGTAGAGCAGGAACAGTCCCACGGGGTTGTCCAGGCCGAGGAGTGCGGTTTCCTTGGTGGCCGGCAGCATGATGATAGGAAACGGCACGAAGAGTGCCGCGACAAAGAAGTAGTAGAGGAACTTGAAGAAGCGCTTGTGCAGGTTCCGTGCAATGGCGTAGGCCACCAAGGAGTTGGACAGGATGGTCAGAACCACTGCACCCACGGTGACGATAGCTGAGTTGAGCAGGGCGCGGGGGAAGTTGGTCAGGTTCCAGGCATCGGAGAAGTTCTGCAGCCGGACGCGGGTGGGCAACTCGAAGCCGGAGCCGCCTAGTTGGTCCGGGGTCTTGAGTGCGGTGACGACCGTGAGGTACAGCGGGATGAGCACGGTCAGCGCGAGGACCGCTGCCAGGGCCGTCAGCGGCCAGTTCACGCCGTCGCTCAGCCGGCCTCGGCGCCGCAGGCCGCGGGTATCCGGTACGGTTCGGGCTGATGCTGCGGTCTCGGTTGTAGTCATTAGAAGTCCGCCTCTTTGCGCTGGAGTGTCCGGAGCTGGATCAGGGACACCGCCACGATCACCAGCAGGTAAACAACTGAGTTGGCCATCTGGTAGCCGAATTCCCCGCCTTGGAAGCCTCCGCGGAAGATGACCATGGAGACGGATTCGGTGGAAGTGCCGGGGCCGCCGCCGGTCAGTGCGACAATCTGGTCGAAAGCCTGCATGAAGCCCTTGAGCGCCAACACCATGTTGATGGTGAAGAACGCCCCGATCATCGGAAAGGTGA
The DNA here is from genome assembly GCF_021789315.1 of Arthrobacter sp. FW305-BF8. Lineage (NCBI taxonomy): Bacteria > Bacillati > Actinomycetota > Actinomycetes > Micrococcales > Micrococcaceae > Arthrobacter > Arthrobacter sp. FW305-BF8. The sequence goes on along the minus strand of NZ_CP084561.1, from coordinate 4,383,768 downwards.
TGGAGCTGAACTGCCGCCAATAGCTGGCTCCGTCCAGGCCCGCCGCCTCGTACAGCTCCGCCGGGATGGTCTGCAGCCCGGCGAGGTACAGGATGACGCTGAACGCGATCGACTGCCAGGCCGAAACTGCCACGATGCCCAGCCACGCGAGGTCCTTGTTGGCCAGGATGGACGTCGAAAGCCAGTCGATCCCCAGCGATTGGCCCAGCAGGGGGAGCGAATTGGAGAAGATGAAGTTGAAGACGTAACCGATGACGAGGATCGCCAGGACGTTGGGAATGAAGAACAGGCCCCGGAATGCCGTCTGGAACTTGATCTTGGCGTTCAGCAGCATGGCGACACCCAGTGCCAGCACGTTGACGATTACCGTCGCCGTGATGGCGAACAGGAAAGTGAATCCGTAGGAGGCCAGGACCCGGTCATCCTTGAAAAGGCTGAGGTAGTTCTGCAGGCCCACGAAGTTCCATTTTCCGTAGCCGGCGTAGTCCGTGAGGCTGAAGAACATGCCGGTGACCACCGGGACGGTGTGCAGGGTAACGAAAAGAACCAGCGCGGGAACGGCCATCCAGTAGAAGGCCTTGGTGGAATGCGTCATTGCTGGTCACCTCGTTTGGGCGTGCGGGCGGCGATCTTGAACCATTCGTTGTCCAAGGTGTTCAGGTAGCGGGATTTATCGGCGTCCAGGACGAACTGCTGGGTGATGTTGACCAGCGGAATGCTGGGCGGCAGCCGGTGGTCCATGTAGCCGGCGACCTTCCCGGCAGTGAAGTAGCTGGCCAGGCCCTTCAGGGCCGGGTCCTGTTGTGGCGCAGCTGACTTGATGGGGGCGAAGGCGCTCTGGTTTTTGGCGTACTTGTCAATCACTTCCTTGGACATGAGGAAGTTGATGAATTTTTGCGCTTCAGCCCGGTGCGGTGTCTCCCTGCCCATGGCCAGTGCGACGTCGACGCCGGACACCACGGTGGTGTGGGCGGCATCGTTCGTCACGGGGTAGGGAAAGGAAGCGATTTTTGCGTCCCGGTTAGCGGCTCTGATGGCTGGCACGGCGAAGCTGCCATTGAGGTACATCGCGGCCTTGCCGTCGGCGAAGGCCTTGTTGCCTGACGCGTAGTCCACTCCGATCGCGCCCGGCTGGGCGTACTTGAAGAGCTGGAGCAGCTTGTCGGCAACTTCCTGGTAATCCTTGCTGAAGGATACGGGGCTGTTGGCCCGGTCGGCGCCGGCCGCGTTCAGCCGGTCAAAGAATCCTTCGGGCTGCAGTTGGGCAGCAAGATTTACCAGAGCCGGGGAGGTGGTCCAGGCGTCTTTGAGGGTCATGTAAAACGGTGCGACCCCATGGGCCTTGAACGTTTCGGCCGCCGCAATGAGCTCGTCCCAGGTCCGGGGAACGGAAACCCCGTACTTGGCGAAGAGTTCGGGGTTGTACAGGATGCCGCTGGCATTGTTCGCCATGGGAAGACCGTTGATCTCCGAGTCATTGCAGCGACCGTTGGCGTTGAGGATGTCCTGCACAGCGGGAAGGACCTCTTTTGCTGAGGGTTCCTTGCTGAGGTCGGCGAACACGCAGGCTTTCGCGAGGAGGCCAAAGCTGGCGTTTCCGTTAAGGGTCAGCACATCCGGTGTCTTGTCTTTCACAAGGAGGGTTCGAATGGCCGTATCCGGGTCGGGGACGTTATTCTGCAGCACCCGGATACCGGGATTCGCTGCCTCGAACTCGTCGATGAGACCGGCGAATTCCTGTATTGCTTCGGGTTTGAACTGAAAGAAATTGAGCGTGACCTCGTTTCCCGCCGGTGGCGGGGCGCAGCCGGCCAGCAATGCTGCGGCAAGTGCGGCGGTGAGGGCTTTAGCCCGCCCTTGCTTGAGCTGGAACATGTGTTAGTCCTTGGTCCTGATGGAGGCCGGGGTGAGCGGCGTTGCCGGGCCGCCCGCGGATTCAACGGTGATGATGGCGGCGGTTTCGGGGAAGAGCACAGGTGCCTGCAGCCCGACGGTCTCGAGGACGCGGCCACTGAGGAGCACGGGTTTCTGGGCCCATTCCAGCGCCGACTGTCCCGGGCTGGCTGCGTCGGTCAGCGGTGCGCTGAGGGCAACCGAGTAGAGGGTGTCCGGATCCAGGCCCGGCAGCGTGAACGCCCCGGACGGGTAGGTGACGCTGGCACTGCGCTGCGTGTAGATGAAGACGGCCCGCTGCTGGTCTTTGGCCACCACACCCCTGAGGTCGGCGGACTGGTCCGGATGATCCGAATGCACGCTTCGGCCGGTGTGGAAGAGGGACCGGTTCGCCTTGTGGAAGTCCACCCAGCCGCGCAACGCAGCCAGTTCCTCCGGTGGGAGGCCGGAAATGTCCCATTCGATGCCGTAGTGGCCGAAGAGGGCGGTGGCGGCGCGAAAGTCGAGGCTGTGGCGGCGGCGCGTGGAATGGGAGGCAGGTCCGCCGATGTGGGCTCCCATTAGTTCGTAGGGGACAAGGAGCCCTGTGTAGGCCTGGTTGTCCAGCCGTTCTAGCGGATCAATGCAGTCGCTTGTCCAGATCCTGTCCGTCCTGTCCAGCACGCCCAGGTCGACCCGTGCCCCGCCGGAGGCGCAGGACTCGATTTCCAGGCCGGGGTGATGTTCCTTGAGTGCTTCCATCAGCCGGTACACGGCATGCGTGTTGGCGTGCACCGCTGCCTGGCCCGATGCCGCGCTGGCGGGGTCAAGCAGGTCACGGTTGTGATCCCACTTGATGTAGTCGATCGGGTACTCATCCAGAATGCTGTGCATCGCCTGGAAAATGTACTCCCAGGCCGCCGGAAGGGCCAGGTTCAGGACCTGTTGCTGGCGGGCTGAAACGGGCATCCGCCCGTTGACCTGCAGCATCCATTCGGGGTGGCTCCGGGCCAGTTCGCTGTCCGGATTAACCATCTCGGGCTCAAACCAGAGCCCGAACTGCATTCCGAGGCCGCGGACGTGATCAATGATCGGGCTGAAACCCTCGGGCCAGACCGATTTGTCCACAATCCAGTCGCCAAGACCCGCGGTGTCGTCGCGGCGCCCCAGGAACCAGCCGTCGTCGAGAACGAAGCGTTCCACTCCTGCCGCAGCCGCGGCGGTGGCTATTGCCTTCAGCCGGGGGAGGTCATGGTCGAAGTAGACGGCCTCCCAGCTGTTCATCGTGACAGGACGCGGAGAGCTGGGGTGGTGTTGGCGTGCCCGGAGGTCCTCATGGAAGCGTGCGGCAAGTTCGTCCAGTCCGTTGCCCCATGAACCGATGGCCCACGGGGTGCTGTAGCTCTCGCCTGGCTGCAGGCGCACTTCCCCCGGCAGCAGGAGCTCGGAGGCTGTGAGGAAGTTCTGCGCGTTGATGCTTCGCTCAGCGCTGAGGCGGTGGTTTCCGCTCCATGCCAGATGCACGGCGTGGACCAGGCCGCTGCGGAAGCCGAAGCCTTTGGTTCCGGCTGCCATGAGCAGTGATGCGTCGGCGCCGGGGCGCCCGCGCCGGCTTTCGCGCACATGTGCGCCGACAGTGAGATCCCGCCGTTGCGGGGAACGTTCCTTCAGGTGCCGCCCAGTGGTGTCCAGGATTTCCGCAGCGGCGGGCGGCAACGGAAAGAACAGGGCGAGTGAGCCAAGGTCATAGCTGCCGTCTCCGGTGTTGGTCACCGTTTGCTGCTGTTTGAAAAGTCCAGATGCCGTCACTTCGAGCCGGCTGGTCAGGCTCAACGCCGCGTGGGGATCCGTTGCCGTGATGGTGAGGCTTCGGCCTGACCCTGCGGTTTCCGTGACCTTGAAGTCCGGTGAGAAGCCGGTTCCGGAAATGTCGCTGATCTGAAAGTCAGGCGAGAAGCCGGTACCGGAGCGGTGGCCCGAGAGCCCGGGGGCCAACTGCCAGCCCTGGGCTTCCTGAGGCAGCAGCGTGAGCCGGGCCGGGTGGTCAATTCCCCCTGAAACCCTTTGGGGTTTAGCGGCCGCGCTCATTGCGTCCAGCTCATCCCGGCCGAGCGGACCCAGCTCGGGGCCCCAGTGAAGAATTGCAGGCATTCCGGCAACGGAGGCATCGACGATTACCGAAGTTCCGCCTGCTTGGAGGTGATAGAGGGGAGAAGACATGGTTTATTTTTACGGCAAAACAAATCCTGTGTCAAAGGTCATATACTTTAGGGGTCGAGTGGCGTCGGAAGTCCTGCTTTTTGAGCTGGTTAGCTTCAGAATGAAATAAACTAGCAGGTGTGCTCAGCTAAGGAGCTGGTGTGGAACTTGAAGAATCCGTACGGGAACTCACCCGTGCCGTCCTCGTTAACGGCCCGATGTCCCGTGGGCAACTGGCCGAACGGCTCGGCTTGTCGATGGCCAGTCTCACCAGGTTAGGGAAACCTCTGATAGACGCAGGCCTCCTCGTTGAGGGCCCGCTCGTGAACGACGGCACCGTGGGACGCCCCGTCCGGCTCCTCGATATCCGGCAGGAGTCCCACCACTTCATCGGCGCGAAAATCACCGGCGACAAAATCGCCTTGGTGCTCACCGACATGAGGGCCGAACAGCTGGAAAGTTCGGAACTTCAGCTCACTGACCGCAGTCTGCACGGCGTGGTCCATGCCCTGGCGGAGGGCGTCCGCACCCTGACAGGATCGGGGGAGATTGCAGTATCCGGGATCGGCATCAGCATCGGCGGACATGTCGACGGTGCCGGAACTGTGCTCCGCGCTCCATTTCTGGACTGGCGCCACGTACCACTGCGGCCGGCCTTGGAGAAGGAGCTCGCGCTGCCGGTAGTCATCGAAAACGACGTTGTCGCCCTGACCGTTGCTGAACAGTGGTTCGGTGTGGGCCGCGGGGTCGAGAGCTTTGCCCTGATCACCATCGGTGCCGGAGTTGGCTACGGCTTGGTCATCAACAACCGGGTTATCAGCGTCCCTGACACCGGTCTGGGACTTGGAGGGCACTTTCCGCTCGATCCGGCCGGGCCCCTGTGCGTTGCCGGGCACCGGGGTTGTTCCACCGCTTTGCTTTCGACCCACAGCATCTGCTCGCAAACGGCTTCCGCGCTGGGGCGGCCAGTGGAATACCAGGATGTGCTCAGCCTGGCCGCGGAAGGCCATCCTGCTGCTGCCTACGTAGTGAACTCGGCAGGACGCGCATTGGGCAGGATGATAGCCGCGGTCGCGAATCTCGCCATGGTGAATACGGTCGTCCTGGCCGGAGAAGGAATAGGCATCCTGGAGCTGATTGACGGGCCCCTGCACGAAGCCATGGCCGCCGACCGGGATCCTGAGGCCCGGCCAGTCGATATCCGGTTGGAATCCCTTGGGTTCAATCAGTGGGCACGCGGCGCTGCTGCCGTCGCCATCCAGCGCTCTGTGTCCGGTTGAACCCGTATGGATTGGACGGCTGAGTCCAGGTAGTCGATGGCCAGTTTGTAGCCGTAGATGCCCGCGCCGGAAATCAGGACCGTGCAGGCGAAGGACGGAGGGCCGCTGCCAATTTTCCCGGGGTGGAGGTTGTTGGTGCGGATTTCGACAGTAGGAACGGACACGGAGGCCAGCGCAGCGTGCAGCTCGGTTGATACGGGGCTGAGGCTGCCCGTGTTGATGATAATTCCGACGGCAGAGGCAGCGGCGCTCCGGACAGCATCGGGCATGCGTGCGTACTGGCAGGACTTGACGCACACAGTGAAGCCGTGTGCCGACGCGATTGACTGGACAAGTTGCTCGATACCGGCTGGCGTTGGCACGCCGCGTTCGTCCGGTATGCCCGGATCGGTCAAGGGCCCGTTGACAACGACGATGGTGCCCCGGCCGGGTGACGCAGGGTGCCCGGGAGCGGCCACGGAGCCGGTCCGGGAGAATTCTGCGGTGCCCGACGCAGGAGGTTGTACCCGCATCAGCTGCTCCGGGAGCGTGGCCCTGCGGTCACCCCGGCGCCGCGCAAGCTCCGATGCCGCGGAAGAAGCGACGTAGCCGAGGTTGGCTGCGGCAGCCTCGATTCTTTGGCGGGTGGATTGTGAGACTCGGGGGAGTCCCCGGAGGGCACGGGAGACGGTGGCGGTGGAAACCCCGGCGGCCGCCGCAACCTCCCGGATGCCTGTGGACTGTTGGGCGTGGACATGCACGTCCGCTGCCCTGGCCGCAGGGCTGCCGGGGTTGGCCGCGGGAATCTCGGTTTCAGGTGCCATAGCCATTGGGATTGTTCTTCTGCCAGCGCCAGTGGTCCTCGCACATCTGGTCCAGGGTCTTGGTGGTAGCCCAGCCCAGATCCGCAAGTGCCGAGGTGGCGTCAGCCCAGAACGCCGGCAGGTCACCGGGCCGCCGTGCGGTGACCTCGTACGGAATCGGCTGGCCCGCCGCCTTCTCGAAGGACCTGATGACCTCCAGCACCGAGGATCCTTGGCCTGAGCCCAGGTTCCAGCGGAAAATGCCGGCGGGTTCGGCCACGTGGTTAAGGGCGGCAACGTGCCCCTCAGCGAGGTCTACGACATGGATGTAGTCGCGCAGGCACGTGCCGTCCGGCGTGTTGTAGTCGCCTCCGAAGACCATCAGTTTCTCACGGCGCCCCACGGCCACCTGGGCGATGAAGGGCACGAGGTTATTGGGAATGCCTTGGGGGTCCTCGCCGATCCGGCCGGACGGGTGGGCGCCCACCGGGTTGAAGTAGCGCAGCAGGGCGATGCGCCAGCGCTGATCCGCGCCGCCGAGGTCCGAAAGGATGTCCTCTATCTGTTCCTTTGTTCTGCCGTAGGGGTTGTTGGCGCCGATTTCCATTTTTTCGACATAGGGGACGGGGTTATGTTCCCCGTACACAGTGGCCGATGAGCTGAACACGAGGGAGCGAACGTCATGGCGGTCCATGGCACGAATGAGGTTGAGGGTGCCCACGAGGTTGTTGTAATAGTACTTCAGGGGTTCGCGGACCGATTCGGCCACGGCTTTGAGCCCGGCGAAATGAATGACGGCATCGAAGTCGGCGGCGGCAAAGACGTCTTCCAGGGCTGCTTCGTCGACGAGATCCACGTTGTGGAATTCGGGCGTCCTACCGCTGAGCTCGGCGACGCGGCGCACGGACTCCTCGCCGGAGTTCACCAGATTGTCGATGACCACCACGTCGTGGCCGGCTTCCTGCAGGGACAGAACTGTGTGGGAGCCGATGTATCCGGTGCCACCTGTGACAAGTACTTTCATGCGCCTTCCATTTTGACTGGCGAAGACTGCCCCGACGTCCCGGGCCACCCTTGGGGGGGCCGGGGCACGACGGGGCAGTCTTCGGATGGGTTTTGTGACTGCTAGAGCGCCGTGAACTTCAGCACCAGGGCGTGTTCCGGATTCAGGACCGGCATGGGGAGGCCGATCTCGGCGAGGAAACTGCCGCTGGCTTCGGCGGCCGAGGCCAGCCATGCCGGCGGCTGGGCCTGCGTGAACGTGTGGGCGTAGTCGGCGTCACCGGGCGCCGGGTAAATTGCTTCCACCCGGTAGGTACGGCCGCCCTCCAGACCTGGAACGGTGATCCGTCCGGGCTGTTCGGCGAACGATGTCCGTGTGCTCACGAGAGCAAACAGCGCCGCTGTCGTACCGGCGGCAACGGTGCCGGCCGCGCCGGCTGAAACACTGCCTCCCGATGGGGTGTCTGCGACAACGCCGTGCAGCATCAGCGACTCGTCGGGGACATCAGCGCGCACCATCCGGCCGCTGTGGATGAGCCCCCGGTGTTCCTTGTAAAGGCCGATGAAGCGCCTGAGCTCCTCACGTTCTGCTCCCTGCACCTGCCGGACGTCCCATTCCATGCCGAAGTGGCCAAAAAGGGCCGTGATGGCGCGGAAGGACAGGTCGTGGGTGCGGGCGGTGGTGTGGGATGTGGTGGGGCCGATGTGGCTCCCGACGAGCTCCGGCGGGACTACCAGGCCGGTCCAGCGCTGGATGATCTGGCGTTCCAGGGGGTCGTTGCAGTCCGACGCCCAGATCCGGTCCGTGCGCTCCAGGATTCCCAGGTCCACGCGGGCGCCGCCGGAGGAGCAGCTTTCAATTTCGACGCCGGGATGGGCTTTGCGGAGTTCGTCGAAGAGCCGGTAGGCGGCCAGGGTCTGCTCGTGGACCGAGGAGCGCCCGGTATGGCCGTGCTCCAACTGGTCCCGGTTCTGGTCCCATTTGAGGTAGCTGATGTTGTTCTCGCGCAGGAGGGCGTCAATGCGCTCGTAAATGTACTGCCAGGCTGCGGGGTTGGCCAGATCAATGGTGTGCTGGTGTCGCCATTCGAGGGGCAGGCGCCCGCCGTCCTTGTAGCTTTGGACCGAAGGTCCCACGATCCATTCCGGGTGAGCCCGGACAATGTCGGAGTCCAGGTTGATCATCTCTGGTTCCACCCAGAGGCCGAATTCCATCCCGCTCGATATCACCGCCTCGATCAGCGGCGTGAGCCCGTTGGGCCAGAGCGTCTCGTCCACGTACCAGTCGCCCAGGCCAGCGTGGTCATCGCGGCGTCCCCGGAACCAGCCGTCGTCCAGGACGAAGCGCTCCACGCCGAGGTCGGCAGCGGACTCGGCAAGCTTGATGAGGGCGTCAAGGTCGTGGTTGAAGTAGACGGCTTCCCAGGTGTTGAGGACCACCGGACGTGGTTTTCCGGCCCCGGCATTGGCCGACGGGGCTGGCAGGACATGGTGCGGTCGGGAACGGAACCAGCAGTAGAAGGCCTCGCTAATCCCGTCCAGGCCGCGGTCCGAGTAGGCTGCAAAGAGCGCAGGGGTGGTGTAGCTCTCACGGGGACCGAGGATGACTTCAGCGGGGCCCAGCAGCTCCGAGCCGCCGATCATGGTGCGGCCGTCGGCCAGGGTATCCGCGAACTCTTCGTGGTTGCCGCTCCAGGCGAGATGTGTTGCCCATACCCTGCCGTGGCGGTTGCCGAAGCCGGCGGTTCCGGCGGCAAGGAGGAGCGAGGAGTCGTGGCCGGTGCGTCCGTGGCGGCCGGTGCGGACCCAGGTTCCCTGCTGGACGGGGCGGCGCTGCGGGTGCCGTTCCCGGCACCAGCGTCCGGTGAGGTCCAGAAGCTCGACGGCGTCCGGAGCCACCGGCAGGACAGCGGCCAGCTCGTCGACCTGGAACGGCGACGTTCCGGTGTTGGTGACGGTGTGCCGCAGTTCCAGCAGCCCGCCGTCGTGCAGCGTGAGCGTGGACTCAACGGTGATACCGGCGTCCGCGTCCTCTTGGACGATGACAGCGGAGTTGCCGTTCACCGCCGTGTGCAGGGCGCGCAGGCGGACGGAGAAGTCCAGGCCCGAAACGCCGTCGGCAATCCGGTGGCCGCGCAGGGCCGGACGCCCGCGCCAGCTGGACGATGCCTGGGGCAGCAGGCCGGTGGGGACCGTGGCGTCGATCGCGGAGGGCGGGACGGCTTCGGTGAGGATGGCGAGGTCCGGCAGCCGGCTATCAAGTTTGGCGCCCCAGTGGATGACCTCGGCCTCCCCGCTGCTGAAGCCGATTAGCAGGCTGGTGCCGGCGGTACGGAGGTGGAGGGGTTCCATGAATGCTGTCCTTTGCTTGGAAGTAAGGGGTGGGCTGCGCGCCGCGGGGAAGGAGAGGCGCCCGCGGCGCGCAAGCTGTGTGGCGGGTTGCCTACTTGAAGAGGGCGTTGACCTTCTCGTTGGCCTCGCTCAGGCTGCTGGCGTCCTTCTTGCCGGACAGAACAGCGTCCATGGCCGGTCCCATGAGTCCATCGACCTTTGCCGAGTTTTCGGTGATGGGGAGGAGGACTGTGGTGCCGTCCGTGACGTGGGTGGTGAACGCCGTAACGTCGATGCCCTTGGCCTTGAACGCTGCGGCGGCCTTCTCGGAAGAGGATGTGATCGCAGGGAAGACCACAGCCTTGGAGGCGACAACATCCTGGCAGGCCGGGGAGGCGAGGTACTCGACCCATTTCATCGATGCCACAGGGTATTTGGTGCCGGCGTAGATGGAGTCGCCCAGGCCGTTGAACATGCTGGCGCGCTTGCCATTGGGCCCCTTGGGGGTGGGGGCAATGCCCGTTTCAATGCCCTTGTAGCTGGTGTACTGGCCGATCATCCAGGATCCGTTGGTGTTGATGGCGGCCTTGCCGGCGCCGAAGGCGTCTGCCACGCTGGCGCCCACGGTGGTTTCCAGCTTGGGCATGTAGCCTTTGTCGGCCAGCCCCTTCCACCACTTGATGGTTTCCTGGAACCTGGGATCGTCGTAATTGAACTTGGTGCCCCACGGGTTCTTGTCGGTGTGGGTCCAGCCGGTGGTCGCTGTCAGGAAGCTCCACTGGGTCTGTCCCATGCCGGTGCCGGAATTTTCCAGGCCGAGCCCGTAGACGGCAACCTTGTTCTTGTCGAAGCCAGCCTCGTCGCCGCGCTTGCCGTTCTTGTCCACGGTCAGGTGGGCGATGGCCTTTTCGTAGCTGCCGCCGTCTTGCGGGTTCCAGTCAAGGTTGCCGAGCTGTTCCTCGGTGTACCCGGCGTCCTTGACGAGTTTCTTGTTGTAGAACATGGCGACGGTGTCCCAGTCCTTGGGCAGTCCGTAGCGCTTGCCGTCCTGACCCACCCAAAGATCAGCGAGGCCCTTGTTGTAGATGTCCAGTTTGACCCCGTCCTTGTTGACGGCGTCGTCGAGGGCCAGGAGCTGCTTCTTGGCGGCGAATTCCGGGTACTTGGACAGGTGGTCGGCGAAGACGTCCGGGGCGTTTCCGGCGACAAAGCCGTTGGTCAGGGTGGTCCAGTAGTCGCCCCAGCCGCGCTGGGTGATCTTGACCTTGATGTCGGGATTGGCCTTGGTGAAATCGGCGGCGCACTGTTTGTAGGCCGGGAGCTGGTTGGCGTCCCACATCCAGTAGTTGATGTCGCCCTTGGCCTCACCGGCGGTGGCGGAAGGGGATCCGCCCCCGCAGGCGGAGAGGGAGATGGCGATGGCTGCGGCGGCGGCGACGGCGCCCAGGGTTTTTTTCATGATTGACCTTTCGAAGAGGGCATGGGGTTGCCCGGAACGGAGTATGTACAGGGAAGTGCTTGGGGTTTGGCGGTCTACTTGATGCCGGAGAATCCGATGGAGTTGACCACTTTCTTACCGAAGGCGAGGAACAGGATGAGGATGGGCACCGCCGCAACGATGGTGGCCGCCATCAGTCCGGACCAGTCGGGAGCACCCTGTGGGGACTGGGACTTGAAAACGCTCAGGCCCACGGTGAGAACGCGGACGTTTTCGTCGTTGCCGACCAGCAGTGGCCAGAAGTATTCGTTCCATTGGCCGATGAACGTCAGCAGAGCGAGGGTTGCCAGAGGTGCGGCGGCGTTGGGCAGGACGATCTGGAAGAAGATGCGCAGGTGCTTGGCCCCGTCGAGCATGGCTGCCTCTTCCACTTCGCGGGACATGCTCAGGAAGAACTGGCGCAGGAAGAAGATGCCGAACGCGGACATGAACAGGAAGGGCAGTGTTAGCCCGGCGAACGTATTCAGCAGACCCAGGTTCTTTATGAGCAGGAAGTTGGGCAGGGCGGTGAAGATCCCCGGAATCATCATGGTTGCCAGGAACACGGAGAAGACCTTGTCCCGTCCGGGCCAGCGGAGCCGCGCGAACGCGTAGGCGGCAAGTGCGCTGAAAAAGACCTGGGCTGCGGTGGTCACGGTGGAAAAGAGTATGGAGTTGCGCAGGTACAGCCAGAAGTCGATGGCGGCACCGGAGCCGCCTTCGGCGATCGCCTCGTCTGTGGTCTGCATTCCGAAGACGCGTTTGAAGGCACCCCAGGAGAAGTCTGCCGGTAGGAGATTCGTTGAGTTGGAGGCCAGTGAGTGGTTGCTGGAGAGGGCTGTCCGGAGCATCCAGAGGAACGGGAGGATGGTGACGGCCAGTGCGATGGCGATGATGGCCCACGCGCCGATTCGGTGCCAGTTGAGGGGTTTGCGGGTGGTGAGTGTCTGAGTGGTCATGGCGGGGGTTCCTTAGTCCAGATCCGTTTCGTTGCCCTTGAGGAACTTCATTTGGATGAAGGCCACGAGTGCGAGGATCACGAAGAGAATGACGGACAGGGCTGAGGCGTACCCGAAGTCCGATTCGCCGAAGGCTTTTTGGTAGATGTACATCTGGATGACGCGGGTGGCGTTGACGGGGCCGCCGCCGGTGGTGACCGCGACGGTGTCGAAGACCTGGAAGGAGCCGATGACGGTGACCACCAGGACCAGTGCCAGGACCGGACGCAGGAGCGGCACGGTGATGGACCAGAAAGTCCTGGTGGGCGAGGCGCCGTCCAGGGAGGCCACTTCGTAGACATGATGGGGGATAGCCTGGAGGCCGGCGAAGATGAGCAGGGCGGTGTAGCCCATGTGGCGCCAGACGTTGACGAAGGCGATGGTGGGGATGGCCCACTGTTCACTGCCGAAGAAGGCGATGCGAGGGAGTCCCATCCAGCTGATGAACTCGTTCACGATGCCGAGCTGGTAGTCGAGCATCCAGAACCACAACAGGGCAACGATGACGTTGGCCACGAGGAACGGCAGCAGCAGGGCTCCCCGGATGAACGTGGACTTCGCGACCCGGTGCATCAGCAGCGCCAGGCCCAGGGCGATGACGGTCTGGAACACGATGTTGATTGCGACGTACTGGATGGTCACCGCCATGGCATTCCAGAACAGTTCGTCCGCGAAAATCGCGGTGTAGTTCTTGATTCCAATCCACTCCGGTTCGCCCAGCAGGCTGTACTCGGTGAAGCTCAAGTAGACACCCCGGATGGTCGGGACGAGACAAAAAGCAACGAGGCCGATCATCGCCGGAAGGATGAACAGCAGCGCGATCCTGAGGTCACGCAGTTTCGCGACGCCCCGGGGGCGGGTGGGACGCTGCGGCGCCTTATGCGCTGCGGTGGGTGGGTGCTTGGTAAGGGTGGTCATCATCGACCCTTCCTGAGTGTGTGATGTGACTAACAATTGCCAGCGAATCTACACGGGTAGAAGTGGAAGGGCAAGAGTCTCCCGAAGAAACACAGGCTTTTTTCCAGCCTTAGAAAAATACGTTGACGCGTGTAGATAGCATCGTGGAAGATGAGGCAAACAGCTGGATCGAGTTAGAGGAGAGAAACAATGACGTTTTCCATTGGAGTGGTGGGCGCCGGGCAGTTCGGTGGCCAGTTCGCGCACCTGTTCCATTTGCACCCGGGTGTAAGCGAAGTATTCGTCGTGGACGAGCGGCCGGAGCGGGCAGCCGAAGCGGTGGAACGCTACGGCCTGTCAGGTACCGTAGGCAGCTTCGAGGAGCTTCTGGAGTCAGCCGTCGACGCTGTGGCCATCTTCACCCAGCGGTGGACCCACGGCCCACTGGTGGAGCGGGCCCTCCGGGCCGGCAAGCACGTCTACTCGGCAGTTCCCATGGCGGTCTCCGAGGATGAAATTGCCCGCATCATCGAAGCGGTCCGGGAGACCGGCAACGTCTACATGATGGGGGAAACTAGCTATTACAACCCAGCCACCGTCTACGCCCGCGAGCAGCACGCGGCCGGAAAGTTCGGCAGGGTTTTCTACACCGAGGGCGACTACGTCCACGACATGGACCTCGGCTTTTATGACGCCTACCAGTACAGCGGCGGTGAGCGCTGGAAGGAAACCGCCAGCTATCCGCCAATGCTCTATCCGACGCATGCTATCGGTGGAGTCTTGGGCGCGATTCCCGCCCACGCTGTCAGCGTCAGCTGTGTGGGCGTGAAGGATGACCGGCAGGACGGCGTGTTCGATAAGGACATCAGCATGTTCGGGAACGATTTTTCGAACGCAACGGCGCTGTTTGAACTCAACGACGGCGGCGTGATGCGTACCAACGAAATGCGGCGGGTGGGTTACCCATCCCACCTTCGGGAGTCCCGGTTCAGGTTCTTTGGCACAGAGGCCAGCTTTGAACAGCTGGCCAAGGTCACGGTCTGGCAGGACAAGACCAATATCCACGACATTTCGGAGCAGGTGGAGTCCAGGCCCAGCATGGCCCTGGACGACCCATCACTGGCCAATGTGGCACCCGAACTCCGCGATGCCTTTGTCTCCGGCCTGGCGCCGGTCCACGACAGCAGTCGCCTTCCTGAGGAATTCCGCGGAGCGCCCAACGGACACGAAGGCAGCCACCACTTCCTCGTTGATGACTTCGTCACGGCGGTCAATAACCGTACACTTCCGCCGGTCAACGCATGGACCGCGGCGCGGTTCACCCTGCCGGGCATCGTGGCCCACGAGTCCGCCCGGCGCAACGGCGAACGCCTGCCCGTCCGGGACTTTGGCGATGCCCCGGCCTCACTCTAGCTAGCATGGACCTCATGACAACATCAGCAGTGCCCGCCCCGCGTACCCAAGTGACCCGCAAGGATGTCGCCAGGTTCGCCGGGGTGAGCACCGCTGTTGTCAGCTACGTCGTCAATAAAGGTCCCAAAAAGGTCGCCCCCGCCACAGAAGCCAAAGTGCAGGAGGCCATCCGCCTCCTGGGCTACCGGCCCAACGCCGCCGCCCGTGCGCTTAAGCTCGGCTCAACCGAGACGATCGGCCTCATCGTCCCGGACAACGGCAACCCCTTCTTCTCCCTGCTGGCCCGTGCCGTGGAGGACGCGGCAGCCAACCTCGGCTACGCCCTCCTGCTGACCAACTCCGACGGAAATCTCACCAAGGAACGCAGGAACGTCCGCAACCTCGCCGCCCGGCAGGTAGACGGCGTGATTCTGTCCAGCGTCCTGTTCGAGCCAGACCTCACCGAACTTGAAGCGGCAGAAATCCCAGCCGTGCTCCTGGACCACGATGCCGACATACCCGGTTTCAACAGCGTGGGCGTAGACCGGGTCGCAGCTGCAAAATCCGCAGTGGAGCACCTCATAAGCCACGGGCATACGAACATCGCCCTGGCAATGGGCATCAACGCCGGCAACTTTTCCGACGGACGTGAACAGGGCTGGCTGCAGGCCCTTACCGAGGCCGGGCTGCCCGAAGGCCCCATCGTCCGCAGCTTTTTCACGCGCGACGGCGGCTACACCGCAGGCCAACGCCTGCTGGCCGCCGCAAACAGGCCGACCGCGATTTTCGCTAGCTCGGACATGCAGGCCATTGGCATTCTCCGGGCGCTTCACGAAGCCGGCCTATCGGTGCCCGAGGACATAGCCCTGGCCGCATACGACGGCTCCGCGGAGGCTGAATACAGCTGGCCGTCGCTGACCACGGTAGAACAGCCCGCACATGCCATGGCCGAAGCGGCCGTACGAGCACTTATCGGAGCCCGACGCGGGGAAAAACCGGAGCACCGGACCTTTCCCACGCACCTGCGCGTCCGGAACTCCTGCGGCTGCCACTAAAGGCGCAACCTCAGACGAAGGCATCCGACGAATTGCCGGGGTCGCCGCCGGACCAATGAGCGACATGAAGGTGGGGCAGGCCTGAGCCAGAGATACGGCCGGCAGGCGTCGGGTGGTGCGACACCGCGAACGTCATACAGGATGGCGCGCCGGTCGCCTCCAACCTCCACGCACTTATGTACGTGCAGGACATTCATTCTGCGGCCTCTACGCAGGCTGCGGCCCTGACGAATTTCACGGTAGGCCGCTGGTCGTCCTGACAGTTGGCACGGGGGAGTCTGCTCGGGTGGTGCTTCGCAGGAAGCCCATCCCTCCCTGTCCCATCAGCCTGCATCGCGTCAACGACGGGGACACCCACGCGTCATTCATCACCGATCAGGAGGACGCGTCCGCGAACGTCCGCCGAATCCTCGGCGCTGACCATTTGCTTCATAGCTAGCTTCCTGCGGACGCCGCTCCTCCGAGGAGCCCAGAAAGGGTTAGGCAACCGTGACCCTCGGGGCGTTCCTCGGCGGCGCTGCACCCATTACTGTCAATGGACCATCGGGACGAAGTTAGAGGCACCATGACCATCGACATCGGGCTCATCCTCAGTCATGAGGACGAAGTGCACTTTGCAGCCCAGACCGAAGCTGTCACCGCAGCAATGCAGCAGGTGCGTAAACTGCACCCGGCATACAGCTGGGTGGGCACCGATGAGATTCGCTGCAGAGGATGCAATGCCGGCCTCGACATACCGTCCCTCGCCAGCACGAACGCCAACGCCGATAAGGCCTTTCGGGCGCACCAGACGGCCCAGGTCGACGCCGTGCTGGCCGCAGACGCGCATCATTCGATTCAATACTATTCGGCGAGTCATGATCCGATGCGGGACTTGAACCTGACCGGATGACCTATGGGCGCCCGGCGCGGTGTCCTGCTTTGGACACGAGGCGGAGGTTCCACCGGCGCTGCCTGCCTGGGCCGGCACGGCCTCACGGTCCTGGATACGGGAACAACGACGCATTGGTAGGCGTTGCAGTCTCGTCAGAAAAGAACATCAACGAAAACATCAGAAATGAGAATCACCCAAGTGGCAACCGATTACGACGAAGTCCGTTCCGACGTCAAGGAATCCCAGGACCGGTCGCTGGAGGCGTTGCAGTCTGCGAACGCTCCGGATGCCCGCAGTGTCGTCAAGGAACTGGACGAAGCCGATGCATTCGATGAAGGACTGACCCCCGGTGGAGAGATCGTCTCCGAGGAACTCATCGTCCAGGTCATTCCAGAGGCCGCGGATGAATTCACCTGCTATTCCTGCTTCCTGGTCCGGCACCGGTCCCAACTCGTGCGCGAGAGCAACGGCCATTCATACTGCATTGAGTGCGAAGGCTAAGGCCGCTCCCAGCGGAGTGCGGTGAAACTGGCGGAGGCAGTCAATCCTCCGGTGCCGACGCTGGGCGGCAGCGCCGTCGACCGCCCCGGCAGCACGGGCACAACCAAAGCGGACCAGAACCAAATGCACCGCGTCAGTTGCCTGTCGCGCGATCGCCCCAACATTCCAGAATCAAAGCGGCTGAAAATATGGGTTGACTTCAAAACCGGCGGGCCTGCCGCATTGGCCGCCTCTTTCTTTACGCGCTGCAAGAGAGGGGTACAAGCGGCTGGAGCCGGTGAGCAAGAAACAGTTTGCGGCGTCTTCAGCTTTCCACCGGGCATGGGGCAGCGCGGGCGGCTTGCCCTTGATGCCCCAGAAGACGTTCGGCTGTCAAGCATTGGTGCGAGCCATCAGGGGATCTTGAGGAAGGATGTCTTGGAGTTCTACCTGGCGCAGCCAAAGCGAACTTTGATGACGAAGCCTCATCCTGGGGCACTCAAGGACCACTCGCTGTCGAGCTAGGTGACGGCAGAACTGTGCTCGTCGACGGCAATCATCGCTGGGCTGCGGCCCCCATCAGAGATGAACCGTCATTCCTTGTTCAGACACTACGAGGGAAGCCAATCTCCTGACCCAGATTTTACGTGGCCCTTAGCGGGGCAGGGCACTCCCCTCGCCATTCTGCAACGCCGATAATCGATGTTCCGTCACCCTGAACGGGCGGCGCCGGGTCGGCCCAAGGGACAAGCTGGCGCAGCGCTATGCGGAAAGGCCGGCAACACCTGAGATTTACGAGAGCTGCGGTAAAGCGTCTTGTCGCGGGACAGTCGGAGAGCGAGCGAGGGTACCCCCAGCCAGATCACCGCCGCCGTCGAAGGGCCGGTAGAACTGCGGCCAAACGTGATCTGCCGGGCGGGGGTATCCCGGGCTTCACCAGGACGTACGGCGCCGGTGTCTGGGTCATTCGATTATCGGGTCAGCGGAATCTCCTCTCGTGATTCAGTACCGAGGCGACGTAGGCACGGGTGTCCCTGTACATGCCGCGGGTCATGACGGACCGCTGTCCCTGGTAATAGGAAGCGATCGCGATTCGCAGGTTCGGGCTGGTCCAAATCAAAACCCGGATGATGGCCACCCCGGCGGTGATATTGTCCTGGGCGTTGCGCAGGTTCAGGGGCCGGCCGACGAGCTGGGACGCCCAGACACCCGAGCTCGGCATGATCTGCATGGTGCCAATTGCACCTGCCCAGGAGGTGACGTTCTGCCGGAAGCTGGACTCCTGCAGGGCGATGGCCAAGGCCAGGGACGGCCTGACACCCATCCGGCGGGCCGTGTTTGCAACCATGGACTTCAGCTGCGCAACACTCGGGTTCGTTGCCGGGGCCCATCCCCGACCCGACCGGCTGATGATGATCCGCTGACCCGGGTAAATGACGGTGCGAATGTTCATCCGGTTGACCGCAAGGATTGTCCTGAGGCTGATCCCATACCTCGCCGCGATTCCGCTGAGGGTTTCTCCGCGCCTCACAATGTGAATTGCGGATCGAGCCGCGGTGCCGATCCGGATCCGGATCCTCTGGCCCGGATAGATGATAGTGCGCATGTTCATTCGATTGATGGCGAGGATGGTCCTCAAGCTGACGCCGTGGCGGGCGGCGATTCCGCTGAGGGTGTCACCTCGTCTGACGACATAGACGCCGGCTGCCGCTGCCCTTAGCGGCGCCTGGACTTGGATCGGTGCCTGGATTTGCGATGGGGTGGCTGGTTGCGCGGCTGGGCCGCTGAACAGGGTGGAAAGGACGGCCGCGGAGACTGCTCCCGCGGTCAGAGTGGCGCGGATGCGCCGGGGGGCGTTATTCATGGGTTTTCTTCTCACAGGTGGTGGCTGCTGCCCGCCAGGCATTGGCTTTTGGGCGCGGCAAAGCCAGGCCGCACCGAAGGTGTGCGGAACCGTCGACTTTGACTTCGGTCCTCGGGACCGGACGCTCACCCGAAGGACAACCGCACCACCCGCGTGCTGGCTCCTAATTGGGCGCAACCCCCTGCTGCACATACCGTCCGCATGGATGAGATCGGAGCCCCTCTTCCGGAAGGGCGCGGCCGGCACGGCTCACTTGGAAAGATGCAGTTGTGGGCACACCAAAGGGCACGGAAAGTCCACTGCAAGGAGCGGTCGGACAGAAACGCCAGCGGTGCTGCCAGATTGCCACCGGATGGGTCAGGTAATCGCCATCAGGGGCGGGGTGAGGATCAGAGGCCGGACCGATTGCGTTTCCATCCCGGCCTATGAGCGATTTTATCCCCACCTGCCGGGTCTGCACCGGGCCGATCCCGGCCAATCGCTTACCCTGGGCCCGCGTTTTCCTTGTCCTCCGCACTCGCGGCGGAGGGTCTAACTACGAGTGGCTGTTGCCGCGATCTCGACGATGTCGGGCCCCGCATACTGGCGGGGTCGGGTGATTGCGGGGCGCTGCTTATGGTAATGCCGAATTAGTCTTTTGCGGGCAATGAAGGCGCCCGTTCCAGGGACGGTGTACTGTACGAGCCCATCTTCGGGGGCGAAAATGATCCCCTTTTCGATGAGGCGGGGGCGCTGGCTGGTGAGGGAGCTGTGGTCCTTCCCGAGGCGCCCCCGCTCAGGTCTGCCGTAGCCGAGGGGCCTTCATCGTCCTGGCTCATCGCGCGCAGACAGTGCCGCTCGGCAAGTGTGGCCCGTTGCCAGCGTGCGACGAACCCGTGGTCCAGTCGGCTGTTCCGGGCTCTACGGCAAGCCGGGCATCACCGACCGTGATCACCTTCTCGGACGCTGTCTCCCAAGGGGGTTCGCCCGTAGGCCTGCAGAAAGTAGGCCTAACCGCCGGCATCGTCCAGCACGATCTCCAGGGCCTGGCCCTCGAGAACGGCTGGACTGCGATCATTGCAGGCGCGGCTTCCTCCTGCACGCCTTTGCGCTGTTCGCCACGCACCCCGGAACCTCGGCCCCGGTAGCTCCCACCGAGACGCTGGTCGAGGCAGGGCCCTACCGGTTCGTACGCAACCCCAGTACCTGGCGGTGCTCACCATCATCCTGGGCCAGACACTCCTGTTCGGCAGCTGGCCGCTCGCGCTCTACGCCGTGATCGTCCTCATTGCCGTCGCCGCGTTCGTGAAGGGCTACGGGGAATCAACCCTTACCAGCACCTACGGAGAGCAATACCTCAACTACCGCCGGAACGTGAGAGAGACACCCTGATGTCCGGTCGGCAGCGTACTCCGCGGCCCTTGGCTGGAATTGATTGGAAAAAGCAGGTTACCACCTACCAACAAACATTGACTTCCCGTAAACGCATTAAGTAGGTCTTGATTTCTATGGTCGGCAGGTCCATGATACGCAGCAGAACCCCAAGTATCCGCGGGTTCAGCGCGCTTTCCATCCTGTGCCGCAACGGACGTATTCATGGAAAGCCCACACCGAGATTACAGGGAAATCCAATTCCCTATAATGACATTGGCGGGGCTGGTGCCGCGTCACAAACATCGTTCTGTGAACCTGTACCAGGGCGTGGTTGCCCTTGGTTTTGAGAAAAGGCAAACAATAGCGGCGTCTTATTCTCCTCCGGATTCACATCTAAAAGGTGGTTTCGGAAAAGAACGCGCCCTGTTGTGGGTGGCAAATGACGCAGCAGGTCGCTGGACCTTGGGGAAAATGCCGCCGGAAGAGACGCCGAAGCGGCAGACCAGACGCAGCGACCTTCATGCCCAGTCGGCCCGCAATCCGGTCCAGCCATTGAATGTGCTCGAAAAAGTTATCGGTCCCGAAGGGAAGGCTCGCCTGACACTGGCCGTTCCCGGGTCACCAGACCTGGCTCACTTCACCCAGCCACACCTTCATGAAGACCCCCGCCACCAAGTGCAGGGGTAAAGGATTCACCATGAAAACAAGTCCCGGACGCCGTCGTCCACTCGCCATCGTAATCCTCCTCATGGCCTTTCTGTTCTCCGGCAGCGGTCTGACGGCCGCGGCTTCGCCCCTGGCAACGCTCGCTCAGTCCACTGTGCAGGCTAAGGCCGCCGCCGCAGACCGCTACGTCTCCTTCGCTTTCTACCCCGGCAACTTCGCGGGGTGGCAGGCCTTTGCATCTTCGGGTGAGGAAGCACGCAACATCGCACTGGACCAATGCAACCGCAATCAATCGGAGGGCAAATACAACTGTATCTCCACCGGTTACGCCCATAACGCGTACCTCGCAGTCGCGGTTTCAAAGCCGTACGGAGCTTGGGGTTCTAATGCCAACACTTCGGCAACCTACGCCGGCCAGTGGGCGCTTTACTACTGCCAGAAGTATGGAGGTGGCAACGACTGCCGCGTAATCTACAACCGGCACTCCAGCGAGGGATAGCCCTCGCCAGGCTCCGGAACGCGCAAACCCGGAACCGCCGCCTGCTGCAGCATGCGCTGGAAACAGCAGGACGACACCCAAGCAGGCTCCCGCGGCGAATCCTCAAAGGGAATTCCCGACCCGCGGGGGCCTCGCCTGGCAGTTTTTTGGAACGCCGATAATCGAGATTCCGTTAACTAAACCGGCACAGTATCCCGTAGGGAGATTTAGTGCATGCCATAGGGGTGGCCAGGCGAGGCAGCTCGGCGTGGCATACACACTGGGTGGCCAGGTGGGAAGAAGGCTGCAAGTTGAACGTGCTGGGCCCGTGGCGCCCGTCAGGAGCGGGTACCGAGGTAGTGCAGAATCGCCCGGGCCGTTTCCTCCGGCGCGCTGACGTGGGGGCAGTGCCCGGTGGCCTGAAGCTGCACCAGGGTGCTGTGTTCCAGATTCTTGTGCAGGTAGGTGCCCACTTCCGGCGGGGCAAGCCGATCGTCGGAGCACTGCAGAATGAGGCAGCTGGTGCGCATCTTTTCAGTTCAGGGCGGGTGTCAGAAAAGAAAGTTACCCCAGCGAAGTGCCGTGCGATTGACGGATCTGTCCGGCAAAAGCTGACGCGCAGGTCCTCCGCTAAGTCCGGCTCCTGCAGGTTGCCCATAACCACGGGCGCCAAGGCCGCGGCCCAGGCAAAATAGTCGCTGTCCAGAGATGCCAGCAGGGCCTCGATGTCTTCCCGTGAAAACCCGCCCACGTAGCCGTCGTACGGGTCATCCGTATGCCGGGGTGAAGGAGCAAGCAGGACCAGATGGGAGAAACGGTTGGGGTCCTGCACGGCGGCGATCACCGCGATCATCGTGCTGACACTGTGGCCCACGAGGATGACGTCCTCGAGTTCAAGGGCGGCGCAAATCTCCAACATGTCGGCCGCGTACCCATCTAGGGACCTGTACGTCTCCCAGTCATAGGCGCTGATGTCGGAGTGTCCGGCACCCACACGATCAAACAGCACCAACCGGTAATCATCAACGAAATAGGGCACCAGCTTCCGCCACATACCCTGATCGCAGCCAAAACCGTGGGCAAACATCACTACCTGCCCATCATCCCGGCCAGAGAGGGTGACATTGTTCCGACGGATAACCGCCGCAGCTGCCTCACTTGATGCCTTGACCATACCCTCACTCCCGTCTGGATGAGTTTTAGGCCCGCCTTGAAGTAAGTCATTTTTGGGAACCCTGTTCGCGGTGGATGCGCTTCGGGGTACCGACGAGATCTCCGGGTACAGGAGGTTCCTTCTCATCATCGGAACTCATGAGGCTCATCCTAGCCCGCATGCACAGGTAAGTCGGGACTGCGGGCCTGTCAGGGCAAGCTGCGGCGGTGGCGCGCGATGATGATCCCCGCCATGTCCTTGGCCAGGCTGGCCGCCTGCTGGTCCCCTTCCATGGCCGAAATGATGGAGCCCTTCAACAGGAGGTGCCATGCCCGGGCGAACAGCTCAGAGTGCTCCAGGCCGGCGTCATCGGCCACGGCCTGGACGTGCCCGCGGATCCTGGCCAGATATGTGACGCTCGCCTGGCCCAGCGGATGGTCGGGGCCCATTTCCATGAGGACCTTGATCAGCATGTTGGTTTTATAGCCGCCGTCCCCGAGCCGGTCGGCGAAAACGTCGAAGATGACAAGCAACTCCTCTTCCGGGGTAGCGCTGCGGCGCTGAGCTTCGGCAACGATTTCGCTGAACCAGATCTGGTCCCGAAGGGCCAGAACTGCCAGGACAAGATCGTCCTTTGAGGGGAAGTGCCGGTAGAACGTCGACTTGGCAACTTCGGATGACTCGATCAGTTCGTTGACGCCGACATCCCGGATACTCCGCCGGGAGAAAAGCTCGTATGCGGTGCTCAGGATGCGTTCCCTGGTATCGGCGCCAGCCGACGAGTGCTGGCTCGGATCTGCAAAGCCGTGCCGGGCATCCGCGCCGGTCCATGAGGCAGACGTGCCAGGTTCACGTGCTGAATTAGCCATTGGAATCCCCCAAAAATAGGCACCATTTCGACGGGCGCCGGCAAATGCCGGGTCCTCTCCTCTATTGAAGCCCGGCGAAACGCCGTGCCCCTCGCAGACAATAGAACTTACTTGATGGCTACGCTGGTCGCTGCCTCTCCAATGTTGCCGCGCTGTGCGACCGAGACGGCGATCTTGCGTCGGAAAACCCATTAGTGATGTCAGGACAAAATCACCTCACGCCAACAGACACCTACAAAATTCAAGCTCCGGAACGCAGAACCTGGTTTTCCCGGTGTTACGCTGTCATCGCTGGGGTACTTGAGTCAGGATAAGTGGCAGCCGATTCGAACAATGGAAAGGTCCCGCAATTTAGCTCCTTGCTAGAAACAGCACTTCGTGCCGCTTTCACAACTTAAGAATAACCTTGCGGGGCAGCAGGCAGGCGTGACCCACAATCACGACTGACAAGGGTGCCCCGTTCCTTCAGGACCGGGAGGCAATTGATGAGCACTAAGCGGAGTCCTATCGGGCGTTGTGCGATTGCGGCAGTTATGAGCCTTTGTATTTCGACCACGGGCTGCACAAATCTGCCTGGCCCCCCGCCCCCACCTGATTCATCGCCCAGTCTGTCTACACCAGCGCCGGCGCCTACGCCCGTTCCAAGCCAGAGCACTACCCCCAGTGAGAGCCCCGCCCAGAGCCCGACTGCAAGCACGGAAGCTGTTCCCAAGAGCTGGCCCGAGGTGGTTACCCAGGTGCAATCGGGCGTGGGGCAGTTCAGCGTCACAACATGTGAGAACAGTTTCACGGGCACGGGATTTCTCGTTGGTCCTGATCTGGTCGTTACCGCCGCACACATGGTACGGGACGCTTCCGCCATAAGCATTTCGTTTGGTCGAACCTCCGTCAATGCCACGACTCTCGGCGTGAATGAACTAGCTGATTTAGCGCTTGTGAGAACCGAGACTCCTGTTCAAGGCCATCAGTTTCAGTTCAGAACGACTGCACCGCCAATAGGGACGGATGTCGCGGCCCTAGGATTTCCCTTAGGGCGGCCATTCACCTTGACGCGAGGGACAGTGAGTGCTTTGAACGCGGAACAGAAAATTGGAAATCGAATCCTCAGTAACCTGATTCAAACTGACGCCGCTATCAACCACGGGAACAGCGGTGGACCGCTAATTACCCAAGATGGTGAGGTTTCAGGTGTTGTTGTCACTATCGAATTCGACCAAGATGTCCGGGCCGAAGGGATCGCCTACGCGGTGACTGCACCGCGAGCTGCTGCGGCCGTTCAGGAATGGGAGGCACGATCGGTGCCGGTAAGGCTCAAAGAATGCGGTAACGCCCCGGCACCAGGGTCAGGATTCTTCCCGCTGACGGTCTTGGCCAGCCACGATCAAGCGCGCAACATCGGACAGAGCCTCTTACTTCATGGCCAGGGCATCAACCAAGGGGCCTACCCCGCTGCATTCAAGCAATTCACCCCCGAACTCCAAGCAAGTTTCGGTGACTCAGTTGCGTGGAGTGCCGAGCTCGGATCCTCGTACTGGCGAAAGGCCGAAATCGTTGACGTCACCGGAAGCGGCGATACCCTTTCCGCAGATGTAAACCTACAAACCAGCCAGGATGCTGCGCACGGCAGAAACGGCCAAACGTGCTCAAGCTGGAAAATCCGCTACGCCATGCATTGGAACGGAAGCGCTTGGCTCATAGCCGGTACGTCACTGCCCTTCGGAGAACCGACTGCCTGCTGATAACAGCGCGCTGCGCAGCAGCGGCGCCGTAACTGGCCACATCGAGGGCGGCCGCTTACCGCAAATTGCCGGGCCCCAGCTCCTCGAATGGCTACGTTACAGCAGCTGCTGGGAAGCCGAAGGACCAATCTCGGCTAGCCCTGTGCTACCGCGCATTCGCTTCGGGACCGAGCCAAGGCTATTAATAGATGCGCGATTCCCTCGTCTAATGACGCGTACTCTGAACGTCGATAACCGGCGTTCCGTCTACCTGTTTGTCCCGACAGCGGTTTCAATCAAAGGCACATGGCCGAGGCGCTCTCGTGCCTGGTCGCTGCAGCACCCTGACCATTCCGCATCGGCCTATATGTCTCGTCCTCCCGGACGTGGAACTTCTAAGGCAATTTCCATGGAAGGCCTCAGATTCTCCTCAGGTATATCGGGGATGATCGAGTAACTCTCCGCTGGATGAACCTGCCAGCATCGACCAGCGGGATGGACAGTCGGTTCGGGCACGACAAACCCCAGTGGCTGCTCGCTCCAGAGTGTCCAACACTTGCATACCTCCAGCTGGCTGCTGCGTGATTCCGTCTAATAACAGCCGAGGGTTGAAGGGAGATAACCGTGATTCTTCAAACCGAAAGCATTGTAGAGGAACCAGGTGAAATCACTCGCATTGCCGTCCATATCAGCATGCATCAGCCCGAGTGGAATAGCATTGGTGAGTTTTTGTTAGAGGCTCGGGAAGGGTGCTCAGGATATGCAGTACACGAATTAGGGGAACATGATCTTCTCCTCGCATTCGACACTCGTCGAACGCAGCCACGAAATTTGTCAACCAGACTACAAGAATTACAGTCCATGACGACCCCTCTCATTTACACTCTGACTCAGATGATTCAGGACCCCATAGCAGGCTTTATGGGACCAGTGAGCTATCCAGTATCTGCCGAGGTTCACGCTGCCCTCCTAGAGCAGCAACTCATCGTAATCCGCCTTGTTGACCTATCACTTCTCCAAGGAGACTTTGCGGCTGCTGGCACGCCGATCAGCATGCAGCCGGTGGAGTGCGATGAAGGCTATGAACTGGCTGTTGTGGTTGCCGGATTGGAGCTGTTCCGTTTCGCGCCAAGAATGGTCGAGCAACTACTTGCGAACCCTGTCGCGTTGTCTCTTTCCTTGGAGTCTCTCATTGCAGTGGTCAACCAGGTTCTTTCACAAGCCGAAGAGGGTGGAGATGAAATGCTAAATAAAGCAGATAGGGCCCACTCGGCTGGTGAAAACGAACCAGTTTGCTCTGGAGTACGAGCCTGTGACCTTCATTGATGTCTGCATTGTCCCCAGTGTCGGCGCCAACGGCCGGGTCCACTTTGCCGGGACCGACTCCAACAAAGTTGGCGCCGTCCAGGCCCAGTCCGGCTGCGGCGCGCTGGAGGTTGGTGGTTGTCGCCACGGATGCCCAGTCGTCAACCCGAACCCGGCTGCAGAGAAGGCTGTGATTTTGCCGGCGGGAGGTCCTTCGCCGAGCTCATCGGGGAGGCCAAACATGTCATCGCCGATTCCGGCTAGGAATCCGGGCGTGGCCCTTCGGGAGATGACAGCCCCCCGTGTGCCCGGGCGATCCCCTTTGGCTGCGCTCAACATCACCGTCTTGCCGATACCCCTGAACCCAGTGATGATGGTCAAAAGCCCCGGTGCCCCTGCGCGACCGACCAGTGTTGGCGGTGTGGCTCCCGCTGTGGGCTTGAACGGTTCTGCACGGTACCGCCGGGTGAAAGTAGGTGAAACTTTCCCCACCTTTAGGCATAGCCACTCGCTCCAAGCAAGGGGGGGCAGGTGGTTTCTGCGTCGCTGCCGATTCAGGCGTGCGTCGGCGGTCTGGACGGCCAAGCCCCTTTCTACGTGGGTGCTTCGCCGTCCATTTCCAAGGGCCGGATCAAACCGAAGCGATTGATGAGCTTGGGCAGGGATTCGAAGTCCATGCGCAGCCCGTACTTTGCGTTGGCTGCTGCCATGCCTTCGAGATCCGGTGCAGCGTCGTCGGGGAAGAACGGTCCAATCTCTTGGAAGTATTCTTCGAAACCAGCAGGTGAAATTACCTCCAGAACCTGGGCCGGTTCGTCACCGGCGTTCCAGAAGGTATGCCACTGGCCCCTGGGCTTTCGGACGAGTTGGCCTGGGCCTGCGTGAAAGACTTCCTCGCCCAGGAGGAACCCAATACGACCCTTCATGACCACGGTGAACTCGTCTTCGCGGCTGTGCATATGGAGCGGTGCTGCGAGCTCCTTCGGTGCGAGCAAATGTTCGACCACGGCGAAGCCTCCTGACGTTGCTCCTGCTGCGAGTATCGTCCGGGCAGTCATGGCGTCACCGAAACGGACCAACGGGCCGGCGTTGGCGGGTCCGAAGTTGTGTGCGTTCATGGGAACATGGTCCGCTTGCCCACGCATGCCAAACAACCCTTGACAGGTGGAGCGGGTGGAGGCGGCAGGCAATGCCCCCCTTGCCAGTCTGCAGCATGCGAGGAACAGCCCCTTTTGAATGCACTCCCCAGCTCAAGTCCGAACGCCGATAGCGGGCCTTTCGTCAGCCTGAACAGGGACCGGGGCCGCCCGCAGCCCCGGCATCTGGGATTCCGAATGGTTGCGGGTGCCTGAAGGGATGGGCTGAGGGGGTGTTGCCGATGGCGTGCAGGGATCCGAATTGGCCGATGGCTCAAACTTGGAGCCACTCGGAAAGGCCAAAGCCTCCTTGGTGCCGCTCCTTCCTGTCGGGCCCGACCTAAACAACGGGTGTTTACAGGGGTTATCTCCACGAAATTCCCAGATTCGCCCAGCACCATGGGTGCTACATCGACTACTGACCCGGAGTAGCCCAAGACGGAAAGTTGAGGGAATAGCCATGGTTGAAAACCCAGAGCGACATCCATCCAGCGTCCTGCTTTGGATCGTGATGATCCCGGTCGCGGCGGTTATGGTGGCCGCACTCATTTACTTTATCGTCACTACAGCTATCCCTGTCATAGGCGAGATATGGGAAGCAATTTTCTAGACACGACCCTGAGGCAATAGTCCCGCTTCGTCGAGTTCTCGACCAAGTGGGGCCGGCAGTAGCCGGCAATCACCCGGCTAGGGATAGCGCCTGGAGCGAGTTGGTGCCGCTCCCAGACTACGACGTCGAAATCCGGCGAGTTCGTCAGTGCGTGCTCAGCTGAAAACAATGGCCCGGGCGCTGAAGAAGGTGTCTGAACGCGCACCGGTTTCCTCCACATGAAGGAATGCTGTGGTTCCTTGCGAACGGACTCTGGGGGAGTGCGGTGCCGAGCTCAGCCCCAAGGTTGCCCAACATTTTCCCGAGGTGGCGGGCAAATACTGACAGCGTCCTAAAGGAGCCGGAAATAAGCGCCGGTCTCTCTTTCAGCACTGCCGGGTCCGGCGCATCCCCCAGCTCACCGGACCCGGCAACAAACCCACACAGCTACAAGGTTCAGAGCGCGTGGAACCTATCGCTGGCCGCGCCCTTCAGCGATGGTGCAGGCAACGTCTGGTTCCATATTTCCTGTCACCAGTACGCTCCAAAGTTTGAAACAGAATGCTAAGCATGCTTATGTTGTTCCTATGGCCGAATCGAACGGCCGCCAACCAGAGGAGGAAACACCATGGGACTAGGCGACAAGATCGAGAACGCTGCTGAGAAGGCCGGCGGCAAGGGCAAGGAAGCAGCAGGCGCCGCATCCGGCGATGAAAGCCTGCGCACCGAAGGCCAGGCCGATCAGGCCAAGGGCGATTTGAAGCAGGCCGGCGAGAAAGTCAAGGACGCCTTCAAGAAGGACTGACCCGAACGCAAGCGAAAGGGTGCACCCCGTCAGTGCACCCTTTTGTGCGTCGGCATGATCAGCCAGCTGACTTTCACTGGGTCGCAGCTCCGGCCTAGGCGCCCCAAACTTTCGAGGCAACGGCCGGTGGTTTCGATCACGAACCGGAGCGGGCGGGTTCTGAAACGCGGGCGATCTTTACCTCGAAGTCTAAGCCGGCGTCACCTCCGGCGAGCCTGTGCAGCAGATATGCCCGGAGTGCGCCATTGCTGGTCGTGTGCGGGGCAGGAAGGGCTTCGCCGCTGAACAGGGCATATGAGTCGCTGATGTGAAACACGGACAGAATGCAATCCTGGAGGTCACTAATCCGCAGGCTCATGACGGTGTCGCGGAAGCTGCCCTGTGCGCCGCTTTTGGGCATGGCCGTCACGGAGAATGACACCGCCTTTGCCATAAATCCGATCCTTCGAAGATTCCCCGCCCGAGATCGTTGCCTCTGGCCACCATCGAAAATGTTAGTCCCTGCGTCCGGCGAACATAAGCCTTACCCGTCAGTAAGTTGACCGGATCCAAGCGGTCCAGCCGCCCCGGCAAGACAACGGCCTCGCCGAACAGCGGCCCGTCTTGGTGCCGCCGAAGGACAGGACGTCAACGCCGACGTCGGTGGTGAATGCGCGCAAAGGAAGCCCAAGATGTGCTGCAGCGTTGGCCGGTTCGGGTCGTGCAGGCGGCCCGCCAGTACGTGCGGGCCGCCTGCTGTGGAATCGACGTTGCTTATGTCTGTGCACCCACAAGGTGACCGGTGGTGAGCGGCAAGCGCTGCCCGTTGATCTGTTCTGCCTCCAGGTCGAAGATCCGCGCTACGGCGTCGGCAAGGACGCTGACATCGGTGAATCCCGGAAATTTGCGTTCCGGCTGGGCTGCGCGCATCCGGTCATCGACCAGTGCCTTGACCACGAAGACCACGGCGGCTGAGTGCTGAGCGGAGGCGGGGCTGTCTTTTTCTCCCCGCAGTTGCCGGAATCCGTCGGCCACAGCCAGGGTCCATGCC
This sequence comes from Arthrobacter sp. FW305-BF8, assembly GCF_021789315.1. NCBI lineage: Bacteria > Bacillati > Actinomycetota > Actinomycetes > Micrococcales > Micrococcaceae > Arthrobacter > Arthrobacter sp. FW305-BF8. The sequence goes on along the minus strand of NZ_CP084561.1, from coordinate 4,354,163 downwards.
TCGGCGGCAGACTTAACGGCAGCATAGGCGGCACCATCCGCTGTCGGCGAGGAAGCTGACTGTGCTGAAACGATGGCCAGGCGACCCGCAGGGGAGGCAGCCAGGTCATCGTAAAACGCCCGGCTGGTGTTCCTCAGGGTGGTGAGGACGCTGGTGTGCAGGAAGTCCCAGTCTTCGTCCGTCTGGCCTTTAATGCCTGCGCCACCGCGCCACCCTCCCACAAGATGGATGAGGCCATCCACGGGACCCAGATCCTGCCGAACAGACTTCGCCAAGCCTTCGACGGCTTGCAGATCTGCGAGGTTGCAGACATAACCTGTGACGTTCTCGTAGGCGCCCGAGAGCTCCTGCACCCGGTCCTCAAGAATGTCCACGGCGGCTACGCGTGCCCCTGCCTGCGAGAGGGTGCGGACCGCCGCGACGCCGGCAGCGCTTGTGGAACCGGCGACGACGACCGTGCGACCCGACAGATCCTGGCTCATGCGCGTGCCTCACCCTCGGACTTCACGGGGCTCGTACCGGTGATCCCGGCAGTTGACTCAATGACCGCGCGCATCTTCTTCTCCAGTGCCTCATAGAACATTGACAGGGGAAATTCGTCATCGAGGACCTGGTCGGTCAGTCCGCGGGGAGGGCCGTCGAGCGGAAGGGCGTCCGGCCCCTTGGCCCATACGGAGGACGGGTTGGGCGTGAGGGTTTCCGAGACGAGCTCATAGGCGGCCAGCCAGTGTGCCGGCTTCGGCCGGTCAATCGAACGCCAGTAGAGTTCCTCGATGCGTACGCCCAGTTCGACGACGACGCCGGCGACGTCCTTCCAGTCGATGCTCAGCTTTCCATCGGTCCAGTGCAGGACCCGGTGCTGGTGCATCCAGGCGAACAGCAATTGGCCGCCCACGGCGTCGTAGTTGCGGACCCTGTTCCCGGTGATCGCGAAGCGGAAAATGCGATCGAAGATCACTGCGTACTGGACCAGCTTGGCGTGCTTGCGGGCGTCATCGGAAGCCGTTTCGTCCCGCTCGATGATTACTGATTCGCGGAAGGCGGTCAGGTCACAGCGGAGCTCCTCGAGGGAGTACAGGAAGTACGGCATCCGCTGCTTGATCATGAACGGATCAAAGGGCAGGTCACCGCGCATGTGGGTCCGGTCGTGGATCAGATCCCACATCACGAAGGTCTTCTCCGTGAGGTGTTGGTCCTCGAGCAATTCCGCGGCGTCATCCGGCAGGTCCAGCGAAGTAATGTCGGCAGCAGCTTTCAGGACGCGACGGAAACGGGCAGCTTCGCGGTCGGCGAAGATGCCTCCCCAGGTGAACGAGGGGGTGCTCCGGACGGCTACGCTCTCGGGGAAGAGTACTGCGGAGTTCGTGTCATAGCCGGGCGTGAAATCGGCGAAGCTGATGGGGACGAATAGCTTGTTGGAGTAGTTTCCTGCCTCCAGGTCAGCGACGAAGGATGGCCAAATAACCTCGATGAGGACGGCCTCAAAGTATCGGTTGGCGCTGCCGTTCTGCGTGTACATGGGGAACACAACCAGATGCGGCAGCCCATCGATGCGCCACTGCTCGGGGTGAAAGGCCACCAATGAGTCGAGGAAATCAGGTACGGCGAAGCCCTCGGACTCCCACCGCTGGAAGTCCTGCACGAGCAGTTCGAGGTATTCCGAGTCGTGGGGAAGATGCGGACGCAGGTCGTCGATTGAGCCGGTAATGATGCTGAGATTCTGGCGGGCCTGGTGGTGGTTAGCGGGCTCCGGAACGGAACCGTCCTGCGCTTGAACCTGTTGCAGTCCAATGACGGCTGCCTTGAGAGCCTGCCATGCCGGGAGCGCCTTGAGGTCTTCTGCCCGCGTGGTCGACACTTCGGGACTTGCGATGACAGACATGTCTTCCTTCCGTTGAGGGGTCCCGAAGACCGTAGCAATGGGTAAGCATGATTGATGCGTTTTTTGACGAAGCCTAAGAAACTCTTGTTCTCAGGCCGGGGCTGCTCCGGCCTGAGAACAAGACTTCGACCATTCGGCGGGCAACATTCGCTTCGCCAGCGGGCTCTTTCTTTCTTTGTGTTAGCTTGATCACCGTCCTTCCCGGCCGGGCCCGCCGGAAAGCACATCCACCGCAGCTACCTTCCCGGAGGCATCATGGGACTCAGCTCCCTCACGCAAACAACTTCCACAGAAATCAAAGACGATGAAGTGGCACAAGCCGGATACGCCCCAGCCACAGGGGCAGCTCGCACCTCCGTCGAAACCCCCAACGAACTCAAGCGCGGGCTAAGCAGCCGCCACCTGCAGATGATCGCCATAGGCGGCGCGATCGGTACCGGGCTGTTCGTGGCCTCGGGCGGCACCATCTCCCAGGCGGGCCCCGGCGGTGCGTTGGCCGCCTACGCGCTGGTGGGGCTGATGGTATTCCTGTTGATGCAGTCACTGGGCGAAATGTCGGCCAAAATCCCGGTGGCCGGTTCCTTCCAGTCCTTTGCCACCCGTTTTGTCTCCCCGTCCTTCGGGTTCGCGATCGGCTGGAACTATTGGTTCAACTGGGCCATTACGGTGGCCGCCGAGCTGGTCGCAGCCGGAATCATCATGGACTTCTGGTTCCCGGGGGTCCCCGGATGGGTCTGGGCCGGAATCTTTCTGCTGATGTTGGCGGGGCTCAACGCCCTCTCGGCGAAGTCCTTCGGTGAGTCGGAGTTCTGGCTCTCCCTCATCAAGGTCACCGCAGTGGTGCTCTTCCTGATCGCCGGCGTGCTGATGATCTCCGGCATCCTCGGGGGCAACTCCCCGGGACTGAGTAACTGGGAAAACCGCGATGAAGTGTTCCACGGGGGATGGGTCTCGATCATCTCGGTCTTCATGATTGCCGGGTTCTCATTCCAGGGCACCGAGCTGGTGGGCGTGGCCGCAGGCGAAGCCAAAAACCCGCGACGCGAAGTGCCGAAAGCTATCCGCACTGTCTTCTGGCGAATCATGCTTTTCTACATTGGTGCCATCTTTATCATCGGCTGCCTGATCCCTTTCACCGATCCGAGCCTGCTGGCCTCCGGCGAGGCCGATGTTGCAGCATCGCCCTTCACCCTGGTCTTCTCGCGCGCCGGCATCGCCTTCGCGGCGGCCTTGATGAACGCGGTGATCCTGACCGCCATCCTGTCCGCGGGCAACTCCGGACTCTATGCCTCCACCCGGATGCTTTACGCCATGGCACACGACGGCATGGCGCCGAAGATCTTCGGCCGGACCAACGCACGTGGCGTGCCGATCCCGGCGCTGCTGGCGACCGCGGCTGTGGGACTCTTCGGGTTCCTCTCCGCGATCGTCGGTCAGGGCGCGGCTTACTCCTGGCTGCTGAACATGTCAGGCCTGTGCGGCTTCATCGTCTGGGCGGGGATCGCGGTCTCCCACTACCGTTTCAGGCGGGGCTTCCTGGCCCAGGGGAACAAGCTCAGCGACCTGCCGTACAAAGCCTCCCTTTTCCCCATTGGCCCGCTGCTGGCCTTCGCCCTGCTGGTCCTTGTGATCGCGGGACAGAACTACGAGGCTGTCCTTGCCGGGAGGGTGATGGAGGTGCTTTCCTCCTACATCGGGTTGCCGGTCTTCATTGCCCTATGGCTGGCTCACCGCTTCATGACCAAGTCCAAAGTGGTGCCGCTGCTCGAGATGGATCTCGCAGCACCCAAAGACCTCGAGGACGAACGAAGCGCCGGCACGCCGTAATCATGCTGCCGCGGGGCTACCCCACGCAGTGATCGGGAAAATTGATCGGGAACCAGGGAAGCCGGGTGAGAACTGCGCCCGGCTTCCCTGTTACCCGCGGAGGTCAATCACGCCGGGTCATAAATTGCACTACACCCGGGAGGACCTGCCACGGACGAAGTGGAAGATCAGGACCACCACCGCTATAACCAAAAGCAGGTGAATTAAGCCGCCGCCGATGTTGCCGAGCAGGCCGAGAAGCCAGAGAACCGCGATAATGATGGCTATCCAAAGCAACATGAGAGTCTCCCTTGTTTGTACGCGGATGGAAACGCTAGTTCTGCGTCCCGGCCACTCTGCGTAGATAAGCGGCTGGCAGTAATGACCTGACTGCCAGAGGGACGCTGCCGGCAAGGATCATCCCCGTAACCCTCGCTCTCATGGGCCCGACTCCGCATCTACTGTGGTGCTTATCAGCCTATGCCTGGATCAGCTCGCCGGAAATAGGGCGGGACCAATCACGACGTCGAGCGCGTGTCGAAGGCCGCAGCCGATTCCCGCAGGAGGCGCGCCACGGTGTCCACAGGCAGGCTGGCTGACCGTCGCCGGTCGAACCGCCGCAGAACAATGCGCCGCGTGCCCAGCCCGGGAACGTCCAGGACGTCCACCCCGTCCTGGACGAGACCGGTCAACGCCAAGGTGGGCACGATGGCAACCCCTTCGCCGGCCGCGACGAGTGCGAGAGCGGTCAGCGTGTCCTGGTACTGATGCACCGTCTCCAACTGGGCGCCCGTTGACTCACGGAGCCGGCCGAGGACCGAAGCGTTGGCTGCTGAGGACTCGACGCCGAGCCAGGGAAGGGGCAGACGGCCAAGGTCGATGTTCTCGGTGGTGAGGAGCGCACCCGCGGGAACCACCAGTTTCCAGGGCTCGTCCAGGAGGGGTTCCTCGATCATTCCGGCGCCCAGTGAACGCTGCCCGGCCGTCGTCGTCGAATCGAGCTCAATCACGACGGCGTCGAGGGCGCGCTGCCGAAGCAGCCGCATCAAGGCGGGGAAGTCGTCCTCAATCATCCGGATCTGTAATTGCGGGTACTGGATGCGCCACTCGGGCAGGCGCGGGATCACCACCGTGCGGACAAAGCTGGTGAAGCCGCCCACTCGCACAACCCCCGCGATCTTGGCCCCGCCTTCCATCCGCGCGCGGGCGACGCTGAGTGCGCGTTCGATCTCCTCGCCGGCTTCGGCTACGGCCAGGCCGGCGGGTGTCAAAACCGAGCCCTTGGGTGTGCGTACCACCAGGGCGTGCCCCGTCTCGTCCTCCAACTTATTGAGCTGCTGGGACACGGCCGAGGGCGAAATTCCCAGTTCGTCAGCGGCGGCGAGCACCCCGCCTGTGCGGGCAACCGCAAGAAGAACTCGCAGCCGGCGCGGATCAATATCCATGTTAAGTAGTTCTAAACCATGTCTTCAGCGGAATGCAATTGATCTAAAGACCCTTCTTACTCATAATTGCTGTTAAAACTAGGGGTAAGAGACAGCCCGGGCGGTCCGGCGGACGACGTCCCGCCCGGACGGCTGAGCACAAACTGTTCAGCGATGCCTGATCCCGTCGGCAATGGCGCCCCTTACGAACAAAACATATGGCCCGTCATCTGCACTCCGCCCAGCGGATGGCAGCCGGGCATCAACCCTGAAAGGACATCATGGAACTGCTGTGGGAAATCTCCGGTTGGGCAGGCGCTGTTGCGATTCTGAGTGCGTACCTGGCTGTGTCCATGGGTTGGCTGAAGGCCGGCAAGGGCTTCCAGACCGCGAATCTCCTCGGTTCGTGTGCCTTCATTGTCAACGGCGCGTTCCACGAAGCCTGGCCGTCCGTGGTCACGAATGTCGCCTGGTTCCTTATCTCCGCGGTAGCGCTTGTTCGCATGCGCTCCCAGCAGGAGCCCACGGTTGCCGCTGCTGAGCCCCAGCACGTGCAATTTCCCGGTGTCCCCGAAACCGGCCAGATGGCCATCATCGAAGCCCCCCAGGCGCGCTGCGCCTAAGCGAACGACGACGGCGGGACCTCCCGCCGTCGTCCGCTTCAGGACAATTCCCCTTATGATTTCGGTACTGCCGCTATCTAGGGAGTGATGTGCGAGATACAACGGTCCGGCGGAATTCCGCCGTATGGCAGGTCTGGCTCTGGCTGATCGGAGCCGGATTCGCTGTGCTCCTTGCCGGGATCGTCTTCGGACTGCAGCAGACCGGCCCGCTTTGTGGCAGCCCGCTGCTACCGGACAGTCGTCCCGCTGAAACGTTCGACGCGCTCCACCGGGGAGCCAAATCAGCGGCGGATTGCTACCGCAGCATCGAGGTGGCAGCGGTTCCCACCTGGATCCTGATTGCGCTCGGCGTCGTCCTGGTCTTGGCGGGCGTCGCCGTCCGGATAGTCGCCATCAGCCGGACCGCCGCCGCGATTCAGAAAATGGGCGGACCCCGTTAGGGCAACCCCTTAAAGCACCGTCTACTCACGCAGAGGCCTCCGGGGCGTCCGCGGCCGCCTGAGCATATGATGCCGAAACCCGGCGGTAGACCGGCGTCAGAAAGGCCGCCAATGCGGCCGCGATCATGATGATTCCAGCCACCAGGAACACCAGAGCGATGCCCCGCGAGGTGCCCTCGCCCAGGAGCGGGGCCAGCTGGGCTGCGCCCTCGGCGGACCGCGCGTACGGGATGATCCAGAACTGCGCGATAGGGGCAATGAGGAACGCGGTGACCGGCGCCGCGGCCGACTCGAAGGCCATCGCGAATCCGAACACCCGGCCCTGGCGGGGCAGGGGCACCACCTGCTGGATGACAGTCTGCTCGGCGGCCTCCACGAACGGTATCAGGACCAGGTACAGCCAGATGCCCGCGACGTACAGCCAGGCCCACTCCCGCAGCGTGAACACCGCACCGAGGAGCCCCATCACGGCCACAGCGATGAGCAGGGTGCGCAACGGGTTGGCGCCGAGCCCGAATTTGCCGATCAGCGCCCCGCCTATGATGAACCCCGTTGAGCCGAGCGCGAAGACGGCGCCCCACATCTCCACGGAGAACATCTCGAGGCCGTACGGATCCATCAGCGCCATGTAGACGCCGCCGATGAAGTTGTTGAAGGTGGAAAACAGGATGAGCGCGAACAGTCCGGCGATGGCAAGCACGGCAGCGAGTGAACCGCGCAGATCGAATCCGCCCTGTGCATCGGTGGCGGCGGCGCGCAGTTCCTCGGGCATCCGCAGGGTGAGCAGGTGCGCGAACGCCAGGGCGGTAAGCACCAGGGCGACGACGATGGTCCACCCCATGCCCAGCAGCCCGACGGACAGCCCGGAGAGCAGGGAAGTGACGATGAACATCAGCCCCTGCACCATGCCCACCAGCCCGTTGGCGTTGGCCCTCCGGTCGGGCTCGATGAGGATGGTGACCGTGGTGGACAGCGCGATGTTGCGCATGTTTTCCACTACCGCCCCGACCAGGATGATCAGCGTAAAGGCCCAGAACCAGGGCTGGGACAGGTCCAGGATCAGTTCGGCGGGCGCCAGGAGGAACATGACCCCGGAAAGCGTGAACATCACCAGGGTGAAGGCGGCGGCGAAGCGCATCACCGCCAGCTTGCGGTAGCGGTCCACGAAGGTGCCGAAGCTGATGCTGGAAAGGGCGATCAACAGCATGTACGCCCCGCCGACCACCCCCGTGGCGATCACATTGCGCGTCCCCAGGTACACCCAGAACGTCAGCGCGAACCAGAGGTAGCTGGTGGTGACGTTGGCAAGCGCGGTATTCACCAGGATCCCGGTAAAGGTGAGGGACCGCTGTGCCGGACTGCGCAAGGAAGTATCGACGGCGCCGGGATCGGTCAGCGTCGGAGCCTCGGCGTCAGTGTCAGCATCCTGGACCGGGGCGGGTTCCTGCTCGGTCATGCGTCCCAGTGTACTGACAGCTGACGGGCACGGATACGGCCCTTAAGCGGACGACGGCGGGACGTCCCGCCGTCGTCGGCCTGCCTTAAGTAAAAGGGTGCCACGGGCGGCAAATGTGGAGGATCCGGGTTTGCACCAGCATAGTTAAGTTCTTGAGCTTGCAGTTATGGGTACAGTCACCGCATGAATGCAGGACAGAAACGAACAGGGGCTTGAATTGGCAGGGAATGCAACCTTCCGGCACAGCAACACCGCGCTGCTTTCGGTGAGCAGTGTCGAGGCTCCGAAGATCGTGAGTTCCACGGATTTCGACCGGAGGCTGGCTTCGACCCTGCAGCGGCTGAAGTTCCCGCCGCGGCTGCTTGAGCGCGTTGCCGGCATAACGCACCGCCGCTGGTGGGCCGCCGGGACGTCGTTCGACGATGCTGCGGTCGAAGCTGGCGCGAAGGCCCTGGCCGAGGCCGGCGTCGAGGCGTCCGAAATCGGCCTGCTGATCAACACCTCGGTCACGCGGCGCAACCTCGAACCGTCTGTCGCGGTGAAGATCCACCACGGACTAAGCCTGCCGTCGTCGGCCATGAACTTTGACCTGGCCAACGCCTGCCTTGGATTCGTCAACGGCATGACCCTGGCGGCCAACATGATTGACTCCGGGCAGATCAAGTACGCGATGATCGTCAACGGTGAGGACGCCCAGGCCACGCAGGAGGCCACTTTGGCCCGGCTGCAGCGCCCCGAGACCACCCGCGAGGACTTCAACCGCGAGTTCGCCACCCTCACCCTGGGCTCCGGCGCCGCCGCAGCGGTGTTGGGCCCCGCGGACCAGCACCCCGGCGCGCACCGGATCGTCGGCGGCGTGGTGCGGGCCGGCACTGAGCACCATGAACTGTGCGTGGGCGGCATCGACGGCATGGCCACCGACACCAAGGGCCTGCTCGATGGCGGCCTGCAGCTCGTGGTGGACGCCTGGCACGAGGCCCAGCCCGAGTGGGACTGGGGCTCGATGGACCGCTACGTCACCCACCAGGTGAGCAATGCCTATACGAAGGCCATCATTGACGCCATCGACCTTGACCCGGACAGGGTGCCCATCACGTTCCCGCACTGGGGCAACGTGGGGCCGGCGTCCCTCCCCATGACCCTGGCCGCGGAAGCCCAAAGCCTCGAAACGGGGAACCGCGTGCTGTGCATGGGGGTCGGGTCCGGCCTGAACACCGCCATGATGGAAATCGTTTGGTAGCCGCGGGCTGGCCCGGCGTTGACTGGCCCGGCGCGGGCTGGCCCGGCGTCGACCCCGAATGGTCGCGCGAAATTGCGGTGGCGTCCACCTCCGCCGCGGATGACCCGGGAACCGTGCGCCGCTGGCATCTGCTCGACAATGGCGCCCAGCTTTCCCGCCGCGGCCTGGCTCCCGCCGGCACCCTGCTGTGCGTGCACGGCAACCCGACGTGGTCCTACCTGTGGCGGACCCTGCTGGCCGCCGGAACCGACCCCGCGCATCCGTGGCGTGTGGTGGCGGTGGACCAGCTGGACATGGGCTACTCGGAGCGCACCGGCACCTTCCGGCGCCTGGCCGACCGGATCAATGACCTGGGCGACCTCACCGACGCACTCGGCCTGGACGGGCCGGTGGTTACGGTGGGCCACGACTGGGGCGGCGTGATCAGCCTCGGCTGGGCCCTGGCCCATCCGCAGCAGCTGGCCGGGGTGGTGCTGACCAACACCGCCGTCCACCAGCCCGCCGGCTCCGGCATCCCGCCGGCGCTGCGGCTTGCCCTGCACCCGGCCGTGCACCGCTGGGGAACCACGACGTCGGACACCTTCCTGCGGGTGACGCATGCCCTGGCCCGCCCGCCGCTCGCCGCTGATGTCCGCAATGCCTTCATGGCCCCCTACCGTGGTGCCGGCCGCCGCACCGGCGTGGGGAACTTTGTCGCGGACATTCCCGCCGACACGTCCCATCCCAGCCATCCGGCGCTCACCGGCGTCGCCGAAGGGCTGCGCGACTTGAGGGTTCCGGCCCTCATGCTGTGGGGCCCGCGGGACCCGATCTTTTCCGACCGGTACCTGAAGGACCTCATCGGCCGTCTGCCGCATGCCAAGGTGCACCGCTTCGAGGGTGCCGGCCACCTGGTCGCGGAAGACCGGGACATCGCCGCTCCCGTCGTCGAGTGGCTTGCCGAGCTGGGCCGGGACGGCGGACCTGATCGGCAACGGACAAAGGCCCCGGCCGACGCCGTCCCGCCGCTTTGGGCGCCGCTCGCCGAGCTGGCGGCAGGAGCCGCCGGCGGGGACACCGCCGTCGCGGAAATGGCGCCGGACGGCAGCGTTGCCCGCTCGCTCAGCTGGCGGGAGCTGGAACAGGGCATCGCCGCGCTCGCGGCGGGCCTGACGGAAGCCGGCGTAGGGCATGGCTGCCGGGTGAGCCTGATGGTCCCGCCCGGCGTGGACCTGACCGTGGCCCTCTACGCGTGCCTGCGGCTTGGGGCCGTGGTGGTCGTGGCCGACGCGGGGCTTGGCCGCCGCGGGCTGAGCCGCGCCGTGAAGGGCGCCACCCCGGATTTCCTGATCGGCATCGACAGGGCGCTGGCGGCTGCCGCGGTGCTCGGCTGGCCGGGACGCCGCATCAGTGTCCAGGACCTGCCGGCCGCCCGCCGCCGCCTTCTCGGCGTCGAAACCTCCCTCACCGCCCTCGCCCGGCGGGGAGCGAGCGTCAGCCCGAAACCGCCGGCCCTGGCTCCTGGTCCGGATGCCGACGCCGCCGTGCTCTTCACGTCCGGCTCCACCGGTCCCGCCAAGGGTGTGCTCTACACGCACCGGCAGCTGGCCGCGATGCGGGATACGGTGGCCGAAACGTTCGGGATCCGGCCCGGTGCCAGACTGGTGGCGGGCTTCGCGCCGTTCGCCCTGCTGGGGCCCGCGCTCGGAGCGGTTTCGGTGACGCCGGCCATGGACGTCACTGCGCCCCGGACCCTGACGGCCCGCGCGCTGGCCGACGCCGCCGCGGCCATAGACGCTACCGTGGTTTTCGCCTCGCCGGCGGCCCTGCGTAACGTCCTTGCCACGCGGGCTGGCGTGAGTGGTGGAGGGCGTCAAGCCTTGGAGGGTGTCGAGTTGCTGCTGTCTGCCGGCGCGCCCATTCCCGAACCGCTCCTGGTGGAGGTGCAGCGGCTGCTGCCCCGGGCCTCGCTGCATACCCCGTACGGGATGACCGAGGCGCTGCCGGTCACCGACATCAGCCTCGACCAAATCCAGGCCGCCGATGCCGAAGCTGCCGCCGGCACCGTGGCGGGAGCAGGCAATGGCGTGTGCGTGGGGCGGCCCGTGCATGGCGCGCGCGTGGCCGTCGTCGCACTGGCGGCGGATGGCACCGCACCCGGCACCGATTTGGTGACTGAAGCCGGCGTGACTGGCGAGATCCTCGTGAGTTCACCGCACGTCAAGGAAGCGTACGACAGGCTTTGGCTGACCCAGCGGGAGAGCAGCAGTCTGTCCGGATGGCACCGCACCGGCGACGTGGGGCACTTCGACGCCGCCGGCCGGCTCTGGGTGGAAGGACGTCTCGCGCACGTGGTGACGGCGGCCGGTTCCGTGGTCACGCCCGTGGGCGCCGAACAGGCCATCGAACGCCTCGACGACGTCGGGCTGGCCGCCGTCGTCGGGGTGGGTCCGTCCGGAACGCAGGCCGTCGTCGCCGTCGTCGAGACCGTGCCTCCCGCCCGCAAACCCGGCCCCGCTGCGCCGCAGCTTGCCGGGCGTGTCCGCGCGGCGGCACTCGCCGCGGGCGTCAGTGTCGCCGCAGTGCTCGCAGTCCCGGCACAGCCCACCGACATCCGGCACAACGCCAAGATCGACAGGACCCGTCTGTCCCGCTGGGCTTCGCGGGTGCTGGCCGGCGGCCGTCCGGGCACGCCGTGAGGGTCCTCGTCACCGGCACAAGCGGGCTGCTCGGGCGGGAAGTGGCCCGGCTGCTGGTCCGGCAAGGCCACGCCGTCGTTACATTCCAGCGCCGTCCGTCAGGGGTGGACGGCGCTGCAGACTTCTGCGGGTCCGTCACGGACGATGACGCTGTCCATCGCGCGGTTGCCGGCGCCGAGGGCGTCATCCACCTGGCCGCGAAGGTCTCCTTTACGGGCCGCACCGCGGAGTTCGACGAGGTGAACGTCGAAGGCACACGCCGTCTGCTCGGTGCTGCCCGCGATGCAGGCGTGCGGGACATGGTGTTCGTGTCCTCCCCGTCCGTGGCCAACTCCGGCGCCGCCATCGCCGGGCTGGGCGCGGAGCCCGCTGATCCGGAGCATGCGCATGGCGACTACTCCCGCACCAAGGCCGAGGCGGAGCTGCTGGCACTGGCAGCGGACGCTCCGGATTTCCGGGTCACGGCAGTGCGCCCGCACATCGTCTGGGGCCCCGGCGATACCCAGCTCGTGGAACGGGTCCTGGAACGTGCAGGCCGCGGCCGCCTGCCGCTGCTCGACGCCGGGGCGGCCCTGATCGACACCACTTACGTGGACAACGCCGCCTCGGCCATCGTCGCCGCGCTGCACCGCATGGAGCACATCCACGGCCGGTCCCTCGTCGTCAGCAACGGCGAACCCCGCCCGGTCGGCGAGCTGCTGGCGGGCATCTGTGCCGCGGGGGGCGTCCCCGCGCCGTCGTGGTCTGTGCCGGGCGGGGTGGCGCGGGCGGCGGGAGCGGTGGTGGAGAAGCTGTGGACCTGGGCCGGGCGGAAAGAGGAGCCGCCGATGACCAGGTTCCTTGCTGAGCAGCTCTCCACCGCCCACTGGTTCGACCAGCGCGAGACCCGCGAACTTCTCAACTGGACGCCCGCCGTCTCGCTTGATGAGGGCCTCGCGAGGCTGGCCGAGCACTACGGTTCCGTCGAAGCACGCTACCCAGCCGGTGCCGGCTCCAACGCGCCGAGGATCAACTCCAGCCCGTAGGCGAATTCGTTGCCGTAGTCGTAGCCGGGCTGCATGACCACCTGCATGGCGATCTCGACCATATGCGGGTAGTCACCGGTTGCGAACCGTTCCATGATGGGACCGGCCACCTCAGCCATCGGCTCATGCTTTGCTATGGGCAGTGCGGCTTCCTGGAGGGCGAACCCGTAGATGTAGCTGTCCAGCAGGGAGTAGGCCCGGGCGGTCTGTTGGACGGTAAAGCCCGCGGCGCGCAGTGTCCCCAGGGTTGCCTCGTGGTGCTTTAGGGTCGCCGGGCCTGGCGCTTTGCGGGATTCCAGCAGCCCCACCGCCCACGGATGTCGGCGCAGCGCTTCGCGCGCCGAGTGGGCCCGGCGGCGCATCTGTTCCTTCCACTCACCGCCAGCGTCCGGTGTTTCAATTTCCGTGAAGACGAGGTCCACGAGGCCGTCAAGGATCTGGTCCTTGTTGGCCACGTAGTAGTAGAGCGTCATCGGCTTGGTGCCCAGGCTCTGTGCGAGGGAGCGTATCGATAGGGCAGCGATACCGTCCCGGTCTGCCAACTCCAGAGCCTTCCGCATTACCTTCTCCCGGCTGAGCACCGGCCGGTCCCTGCCGCCCGCTACTGCGTCCTTCATTATGGGATCCTCCTAGCCCTTCCGTTTACGTACAGTGTACGATATTGTTCTCGTACAGCGTACGACAATCACCTGCAAATGAAGAAAGGAACGCTATGAAAATGCAGGAGCGCTCTCAACAACAGGGCACCAGGAACGGGGACGGCATGCGCGCTATTGTCCGGGATACCTACGGAGGGCCGGAGGTGCTGCGTCTGGACGAGGTGCCTCGCCCTGTTGTCAAAGGCGACGACGTGCTCATCCGTGTCAGGGCGGCCGGCGTCGACCGCGGAGTCTGGCACCTGATGACAGGCCTGCCTTACCTCGGCCGTCTCGCATTCGGAATCCGCAAACCGAGGAACCCGGTTCTGGGCCTTGATCTCGCAGGAACCGTAGAAGCCGTAGGTCCCGACGTCACGCGGTTCGCAGTCGGCGACGCGGTCTACGGCAGCGGCCGTGGCTCCTACGCTGAATACGCCGTTGCACCGGAGGCTCAACTGGCCGCGAAGCCCCAGGGCCTCTCCTTCGAGCAGTCCGCGGCGGTGCCGGTCTCCGCGGTCACTGCCCTCCTGGGCCTGCGCGCCGGGAAAATCAGCGAGGGGCAGAAGGTGCTGGTCACCGGAGCGTCCGGCGGCGTCGGCAGCTACGCGGTCCAGCTGGCCAAAGCCTTCGGTGCGCAGGTCACGGGAGTCTGCAGTACCGGCAAGGCCGGGTTTGTCCGTGCCCTCGGCGCCGACCACGTCATCGACTACACCCGTGAAGACTTCGCAGACGCCGGCCCGTACGACCTCATCCTGGATATCGCCGGAAACCCCCCGATCTCCCGCCTGCGCCGCGCTCTGACACCCACAGGAACGGCCGTCATCACCGGCGGTGAGGGCGGCGGCAAACTGACCGGAGGCCTGCACCGCCAACTCGGCGCCCTGGCGCTGTCCCCCTTCATCGGCCAACGGCTGACCACGTTCCTCGGCCTGGTCCGTGCCGCCGAACTTCAGGATCTTGCCCCGCTCATCGAGGCCGGCAAAGTCGCGCCAGCCCTCGACCGGACCTTTCCGCTGGCTGAGGCCAAGGACGCGATCCGCTTCCTGGAAAACGGCCAGGTGTCCGGCAAGGTAGTGCTCACCATCTAAACGGCAGAGAAGAGGCTCAGTCGCCAGCCGAAATCAGCGAGCCGCCGCTATGGGCTGCTCCTGAAAGGCCGGCATCACCGCGTCGTCCGCTAGCGTTTTGTTAGTTGGTGCCCGGCCGGTCGCCTGCTCTGCGCGGCATGGCCGACGTCCCGTGATGCGGGATCACGCCTGAGGCCAGGACGGGGACAAGGCCCGTGACCAGCGTGCCCAAGCGGGCGGCCGTGTCCGTATTCAGGCCGCTGCCAGCGAGAGTGAGGTTGTCGCCGCCGATCACCAGCACAGCGGCGTTCATTGCGGCGTCCAGCCAAGTGGCGTCGTCGGGATTGGCGATGTCGAGCTGTTCGCGGTACATCGTCGCTTCGCCGGCCCGCAGGGAGATCAGCCCCTGCGGCGTCGTCGTGATGGCGAAAACAGTCCCGGCCGGCGAGGACTGCTGGAGCATTTCGCCGTAATCGCCGCTCATGCACAGCTGAAACCCTTGGGACAGCAGTGCGGCGACCAGCGCGGAGGTCAGCTCACCGCCAGGCTCCCGGGAGGACAGCACGTCAGGCCCGGTTCCCGGCAGCTCCGGTGGCAGATCTCCGCGTCGAAGGTGAAGTATTGGGTGGCTGGAGCTAAGGCCAACCGGCAGGCCGCACAGGCGGTGGCTGTGGCCGCGGTGACGGCCACGTAAGACGTCGTATCCCGTCCCTTGAAGGCCTCAAGGTCCGCGTCCCACGCGACGTTGTTTGTGATTGGCATTCGCGTCATCCTAGTTTGCTGACGGTCAGGGCATCAGCGGCGCGGTAAGCCCGTCTGTTGAGGTCCTGGGCGCGAGCCGGCTTCCGTCGGGCACCGGGAACGGGAAGCCGAGGACTGCGAGGCGGCCGCGGACCTGGTTTTGGGCCTGGCAGTCCTGGATGCAGTCGCTGGGGGAGTTGGCCACTTCGACGGCGTCCTCACCGGTGACCATGCCCATCCGGCCGCCGCTGGCGACGTCCCAGATGGACATCGCACCGCAGTGGTTGCCGGTCTCGTTCAGGCCCAGCGTGTTGGTGAAGTCCGGGCCGCAGGCCGGTTGTGGGACCCGGTCGGCGACCTGGGCGCTGTCGCGGACGGCGAACTTGGCCGAAACGCTGTTGCCGATGTTCACCCGCGGCCTGACCTGGACGCAGAACTGGCTCGGCGGCCCGGTCTGCACGCTGGTGCAGGCGGAGCCGACGAAGTCACCGAGGCGGGCCCGGAAGTTGGCGTTGTCGAAGTAGAAGGCCTCGTTGGCGAGGCGGTGCACGATGCGGGTCCGGTTCCCGTCGCCGCGCTCGGGCTCCATCTGGAACAGTCCGCCGGTGGCGCAGTCCTTGGCCTGGATGCTCATGGACAGCCCGCCGGTGCCCGTCCGGGCGAGCGTCACTTCTTCGTCTTTGACCTCGAGGGCGATGCTGCTGGTCAGTGCGAGGCCGCGGTGGTCGGGGACCTTGCTGGCGAAGACCGGGGTATACCGGCCGCCGGTGATATCGAGTTCGTTGGGCGCGCCCGTGAAGGCGTAGTTGTGGATCGCGAAGTTCGCCGGGTCCACCTCGAACCGGACGAACGTGCCCTGGACCACGAACCGGCTACCGGGGGCCGCAACGGTTCCGTCAAATTCTCCGGCCTGCCCGAGGACCCGGAACCCGCCGCCGACGCACCCTTTCGACGATGCTGCCTGCGCCGGTCCGGCGAGACCCGCGAAGCCGGCCGCGGATGCCGCCAGTGCGACGGCCGCTGCCGCTGACCGGAATTTCCACCTTGGTTGCCGCCCCAAAGCACTCATCAGATCCTCCTTGCTGGCCGGCATCGCAGCACTCAGTCATTGAGTTTCCGTCCCGTCAACCGATGTCAGACTATGAGCTGGGCAGCACCCTCGGAACGGATGGTGACGTATACGGTACGAATCTTGGATAAACCTTGGAATTTCCCTCAACGTCTCCGCGAGAAGGGCCCCGCGGCATGCCTGAGATTCTCGAGAAGCGCCTGAATGGGAGGGGCTGGCAGTGCAGGCTCGCGCAGCGAACATGCTTGCATCTGCCCCACCCTACAACTCGCTGATGCGTACTGGGTGGTGGGGGCCCGCGCTGAACCCGGTGCCCCCTACACCAACGGCCACGGGTACCGCATGCCGGTTCGGTCCACCGGAAGCACCGGTTCGTGCAGCAGCCGCCGGACCCGCCGCTGCAGGGCGGTGACCTCCGAGCCATCGAGGAGTTCGGCCACCTCCTCGGGCACGGACTCGGCGAGCGGGGCGATGTCCTCGAGCAGGGCCTCCGGGACGGGGTCGCCCGCGAAGTCCCAGATCACGGTGCGCAGTTTGAAGGTTGCCGAGAAGCACAACCCGTGGTCGATGCCCCACACCCGGCCGTCGTCGCCGCGCAGCACGTGCCCGCTTTTGCGGTCCGTGTTATTCGCGACGTAGTCGAACAGGGCGATCCGTGACAGGTCGGGGTGCGTTTCCGGGACGTCGGCGTACAGCGTGAAGTAATGTTCCCCGAAGTCGCAGTCGATGAACCACTGCAGCGACCCGACTCCCAAGGGTGCCTCCTCGCGGATCACCGTCGCCGGCACGAATCCCCAGCCCAGGGACTCGCTGAGCAGGTACGCGGCGCGTTCCCGCCGGTACAGTCCGGGCTCAAAATCGGATAGCGGCCGTTCTCCTGCCTCCGGCTTGTAGACCGCAAAGCCGGTCTCGTTCCCGCCGGAAATCTCCACGAGGAACGTCTCGTTGCTGCTGCGCGGGATGCGTCCGATCAGCTCGACCTGCCCTTCCGAAAGAAGTGTCAGCTCGCGTCCACAGCCAGCCATATCACGGCACCATGACCTTCACGCCCGCAGCCCGGTCAACGGTTCCGACGTCGAATTCACCATGTGTACGGCAGGCGCCTGACCGTCCGAGTATGAAATGGCAGAAACCGACCCCGGGCTGATGACTATCCGCTGGAAGTGGTCAAGATCCGTGCCCAGGGCGTGGGCCACTGCCGCCTTGATCGGGTCGGCGTGGGAAAAACAGACGACGACGCCCCCGGCGTGCGCTGTCCCCAGCCCCTCGAGCGCCCCGACGATCCGCGCCTGCATCTCCGTGAGGCTTTCCCCGCTGGGGAAGCGGAAGGCCGAGGGGTTGTGCTGCACCGTCTGCCATTCCGGCAGACCGGACAGTTCGGCGAGTGCGACGCCGGTCCACTCACCGAAGTCGCATTCGAGCAGGCCGGGCTCCTCGTGCACCGCCAGCCCAACAGCGGCCGCCGTTGGCTCCGCCGTCTCGCAGGTGCGCTCCAGCGGTGAGGAGTACACGGCGTCGACCTTAAGGCCCGCGAGCCGTTCCGCAACCCGTTCGGCCTGCGCCCGGCCACGCTCCGAAAGATGCAGTCCCGGCGCCCGCCCGGGCAGCACCATGCCGGTGGTGGGCGTCTCCCCGTGGCGCACCAGGAGGAGGAGCGTGTTTTCCGGTTTCGACGGCGGTGATGGTGCCGACGGCGTTTCTGCAGTCATCGTGATCTAAGCGTAGCGGCAGGGGACCCCGCCCGAGCTTGCGAGGGTGGGGGGCCGCGGAGCGCTAGCGTTCTGACGGGTAGGAATCGGAGGGAATCTCTCGATTCCCCGCACAGTCGAGGACTAACGTAGAGGGGTGAGTGATCGTCCAGATATCTTCACCGTTGGCGAACTGCGTGCATCCGGCCACGTCCACAAGGACCTGCGCCACGAAATCCGCGACAACCTGATCGCGGCGCTCGCCGCCGGGCGCGATCCATGGCCCGGGCTGTACGGGTTCAGCCGGACCGTGTTGCCGCAGCTTGAGCGCGCCCTGATTGCCGGCCACGACGTAGTCCTCCTCGGCGAACGCGGGCAGGGCAAGACCCGGCTGCTCCGCACCCTGGCCGGGTTGCTGGACGAGTGGTCGCCGGTGATCGAGGACTCGGAACTCAACGAGCACCCCTACGAACCGATCACCGAGCAGTCCCGCGCCCGTGCCCTCACCGAAGGGGACCGGATGCGGGTGGCCTGGCGCCACCGCTCGGAGCGCTACGTCGAAAAACTTGCGACGCCGGACACCTCCGTCGCCGACCTCATCGGCGACGTCGACCCGATGCGCGTGGCCGAGGGCCGCCGGCTCGGCGATCCCGAGACCATCCACTACGGCCTGGTCCCGCGCTCCAACCGCGGCATCATCGCCATCAACGAGCTGCCCGACCTCGCCGAGCGGATCCAGGTGTCGATGCTCAACGTGATGGAGGAACGTGACATCCAGATCCGCGGTTACGTGCTGCGGCTTCCGCTGGACGTGCTGGTGGTCGCGTCCGCCAACCCCGAGGACTACACCAATCGCGGCCGGATCATCACGCCCCTGAAGGACCGCTTCGGCGCCGAGATCCGCACCCACTACCCGATCGAGCTGGACGACGAGGTCTCCGTCATCCGCCAGGAGGGGAAACTGGTGGCCGACGTCCCGCCCGTCATCCTGGAGATCCTGGCCCGCTACACCCGGGCGCTGCGGCAGTCCCCGGCCATCAACCAGACCTCCGGCGTTTCCGCCCGCTTTGGCATCGCGGGCGCCGAAACTGTGGCGGCGGCGGCCCTGCGCCGGGCCAGCGTGCGAGGGGAGGACCAAGCTGTTGCCCGGATCATCGACCTGGAGACCGCCGTGGAAGTCCTCACGGGCAAGATCGAGTTTGAGTCGGGCGAGGAAGGGCGTGAACAGGGCATCCTCGACCACCTGCTGCGCACTGCCACGGCCGAAGCCGTGCGCGCGCATTTCAAGGGTATTGAGATGGGGCCGCTCGTGGCCGCGCTCGACGGCCACACCACCGTGACCACCGGGGACCAGGTCACGGCACGGGAGTTCCTCCAGAACCTCCCGTCCCTCAACGGCACCGGACACGGATCGAGTCTCTACGACAAAATCAGTGAGCGCCTGGGCGCGAAAAACGACGGGCAGCGCGCTGCGGCCGTCGAACTTGCGCTGGAAGGCCTCTACCTCGCCCGCCGGATTTCCAAGGAGTCCGACGACGAGGCAACGGTCTACGGCTAAGTCCAGTTTCTGCCCGGTACAGATTAGGGCCGGTACAGATTTGCGAGTACAGGAGGCACCATGACCCTGCACAACCGGTCCAGGTACGGCCGGTACGCCGGAGGTCCGGATCCGCTTGCCCCGCCGGTGGACCTGGCGGAGGCACTGGAGGCCATTGCCGAGGACGTCATGGAAGGCTACTCGCCGCGGCATGCCCTGCAGGAGTTCCTGCGGCGCGGCGGCCGTAACCGCGACGGGCTCGACAAGCTGGCCCGCCGCGTCCAGCAGCGGCGGAGTGAACTGCTGGGCCGGCACCGGCTGGACGGCACCCTCAACGAGGTCAGGAAGCTGCTGGACACTGCCGTGCTGGAGGAGCGCAAGCAGCTGGCCCGCGACGCCATGATGGACAACAACGACCGCGCCTTCCGCGAGATGCAGTTGCAGAATCTCCCGCAGTCCACGGCGGCGGCGGTGAACGAGCTCGCATCCTATGACTGGCAGTCGAGCAGCGCCCGGGAAGCCTACGAGCGGATCAAGGATCTGCTCGGCCGCGAAGTCCTTGACCAGCGGTTTGCCGGCATGAAGCAGGCGCTCGAGAACGCCACCGACGAGGACCGCGAGGCCGTGAGCGAGATGCTGCGCGACCTCAACGAACTGCTCGGCAAGCACCGCCGCGGCGAGGATACGGACGCTGATTTCCGGGAGTTCATGGCCAAACACGGTGACTACTTCCCGGAGAATCCGCAGTCCGTCGAGGAGCTCGTGGACGCCCTCGCTAAGCGCGCCGCGGCGGCCCAGCGGATGCTGCAATCAATGTCGCCGGAGCAGCGCGAGGAGCTGATGCGGCTGTCCGCCCAGGCGTTCGGGTCGGCCGACCTCATGGCCCAGCTCAATCAGCTCGACGACAGCCTGCGGGCCTTGCGGCCCGGTGAGGACTGGAGCGGCTCCGAGCGGTTCGGGGGCCAGGAGGGACTTGGGCTAGGTGACGGCACCGGCGTGCTGCAGGACATCGCCGAACTCGACGAGCTGTCCGAACAGCTCTCCCAGCACTACAACGGATCCACCCTCGACGACCTGGACCTGGACGCCCTGGCCCGCCAGCTCGGGCAGGACGCCGCCGTGACGGCCCGGACCCTCGCCGAGATCGAGCGGGCGATGCAGGACGGCGGCTACCTGCGCCGCGGGGCCGACGGCGACCTCCGGCTGTCGCCCCAGGCCATGCGGCGGCTTGGGAAGTCGCTGCTGCGGGACACCGCCAAGCAGCTGTCCGGCCGGCAGGGCGGCCGGGACACGCGCGTCGCCGGGGCCGCAGGCGAGCAGACCGGCTCGAGCCGGCAGTGGGAATTCGGCGATGCCGAACCGTGGGACGTCACCCGCACCATCAACAATGCCATCCGGCGCACCATGGCCGACGGCGGTGATCCGGGCCGCGGACTGCGTCTGGCGGTGGGGGACATTGAGGTGACGGAGACGGAGGCGCGCACGCAGGCCGCCGTCGTCCTCTTGGCGGACGTGTCCTTCTCGATGGCGGCCGAGGGGCGGTGGGTGCCGATGAAACGCACGGCGCTCGCCCTGCACCACCTCGTGTCCACCCGGTTCCGCGGAGACCGGCTGCAGCTGATCACATTCGGCCGCTACGCGCAGTCGATGGACATCGGCGAGCTCACGGCTCTGCCGGCGTTTCGCGAGCAGGGAACCAACCTGCACCACGGCCTGCTGCTGGCCGGCCGGTTCTTCCGGCAGCACCCGTCGATGCAGCCCGTCCTCCTCGTGGTGACCGACGGCGAGCCCACCGCACACCTGCTGGGCGACGGCGAGTCGTGGTTTTGCTGGCCGCCGGACCCGGAGACCATCCGTGTCACGGTCGCCGAACTGGACCGGCTAGGGCGTGCGGGCACGCAGGCCACGTTCTTCCGGCTCGGCGACGACCCGGGCCTTGAACGGTTCGTCCGGCGGCTGGCCCGCCGGATCGACGGACGGGTGGTCGCACCGGACACCGGGGACCTCGGCGCCGCGGTTGTGGGGGAGTACCTCCGGGCCCACTTCCGCGGCCGGTATTACGACGACGACTGGGCCGCCGGGATTTAGCTCAGGCGGCTGCCAGTACAGGTGCGGCGACCGGGAGGGTCACCAGTTTCGGCGCTGCGATCTTCGGCGCTGTAAGTTTCGGCGCTGGGAGTTTCGGTGCCAGGATGCTGAACCGGTAGTCGCGCTGCAGCGGATCGACCTGCAGCGGAAGGTGATGGGAGCGGGCGCAGCCGCGGAGCTCCTCCATGGCCTGGGGTTCCACCTCGGCCAGGGTCATATCGAGTTCCAGTGCCAGTCCCGGGACCAACGCGTCGGCGCGCTTCATCACGCTGTACAGGCCCTGAATGCTTTGGATAGTCACGTGACCCTGGGTCTTGACCTGGGCCTTGGCGCCGTCGAGGTCAACGCTGACCAGCACCCGCAGCTTCTCGTTCACTTATTTTCTCCCCAATTTAGAAAGGGCCACCACGCTGTGGCCCCCGACTACGATAGACGAATGTGACGTGGCTAACAAGTCGGCGGGGCGCCGGGCTGGAGCCGGCCGGTTATTTCTTCTCCTCGACGGAGATTTCTGCCGCTGCCCGTTGGGTGGCGGCCCAGCTCGCAAGGACTTTCAGAGCATCCTCGGACGGGGTGCCGGGCTCGGCCGTGTAGACGTTGATCCGCAGGCCGGGGTCAGCGGGGAGCTCGAGCGCTTCGAAGCTCAGGTCCAGGTCCCCGACGATCGGGTGGCGGAGCCGTTTGCGGCCGGTGCGGTGGTACTTCACGTCGTGCCTGGCCCACCGGATGCGGAACTCCTCGCTGCGGGTCGAGAGCTCACCGATCAGATCCGTAAGGTCCTTGTCGTAGGGGTTTTTCCCCGCGGTGGAGCGCAGGACCGCGACGATGTCGTCCGCGGCGCGCTCCCAGTCGGCAAAGAACTCCCGCGCCTTCGGGTTCAGGAAG
The DNA here is from genome assembly GCF_021789315.1 of Arthrobacter sp. FW305-BF8. Lineage (NCBI taxonomy): Bacteria > Bacillati > Actinomycetota > Actinomycetes > Micrococcales > Micrococcaceae > Arthrobacter > Arthrobacter sp. FW305-BF8. Next base: position 4,331,876 of record NZ_CP084561.1, on the reverse strand, counting down.
GTGAACCGTGCGCTGTTAGGCGGGGTGACCTGCTCGGCCATCAGGTCCAGGTACAGCGCCCGGCCGAGTTCATTGGCGGCGAGGACATCCCCGCGGTCGTTGCGGACCCAGGCCGGCGCCGTCGTAATCGCGTCAATGACCCGCTGCACGCTTGGCCGTACTGTCTGCGGGCTGCGTTTGCGCCGCGCGCGGGGGGAGGCCGTGGCCGCACGGGCGAGGTCGAAGAGGTGGGCCGTTTCGGCGTCGTCGAGCTTCAGGGCCCGGGCGAGTGACTCGATGACGCTGTCCGAGGCGCCGGAGAGGTTTCCGCGCTCCAGGCGGATGTAGTAATCGATGCTCATTCCGGCGAGCAGGGCGACTTCCTCGCGGCGCAGCCCGGCCACGCGCCGGTTCCCACCGTAGACCGGTAGCCCCGCTTCCTCGGGCGTGATCCTGGCCCGCCGGGAGGTCAGGAATTTCCGCACGTCGTCGCTATGTGTCATGGCATCAACGCTACGCGGGGGCTGGTGCCCGAGGGAGGCACTGGCATTACCCGGAACGGCAGGAACTCCCGGCCGCTGGGAAATCACGGTTGCATTGAAGGCATGAAACCCGAACTCACACTCAACAACGGCATCACGATGCCCGCCCTCGGCCTGGGCGTTTTCCAAAGCCCGCCGGAGCAGACGACGGCGGCGGTCGGGGCCGCGCTGGCGGCCGGCTACCGGCACATCGACACCGCCGCCGCGTACGGCAACGAACGGGAAGTCGGCGAAGGCATCCGCTGTTCCGGCGTCCGCCGGGCGGACGTGTTCATCGAGACCAAGGTCTGGGTGAGCGACTACGGCTACGACGAGACCCTGCATGCCTGGGAGAAAGCGGCGGGCAAGCTCGGCGTCGACTACCTCGACCTGCTCATCCTGCACCAGCCGGCACCCGACCGGTTCGAGAAAACCATCGGCGCATACAAGGCGCTGGAGACCCTGCTCGCAGACGGGCGCGTCCGGGCGATCGGCGTCAGCAACTTCATGCCGCACCACCTGGAACAGCTGCTCGCCGCGACCCACATCGTCCCGGCGGTGAACCAGATCGAGCTGCACCCCTATTTCACCCAGGCGGATGTCCAGGCAGCAGACGCCGAAAACGGCATCCTCACCCAGGCCTGGTCACCCATCGGCGGCATCACTTTCTACCCTGGCTGGGGCGAGGACCGCCGGAACGTGATGGAGGACCCTGCGATCGCCGCCATTGGGCAAACGCACGGCAAGAGCTCCGCCCAGGTCATGCTGCGCTGGCACCTGCAGCAGGGCCGTTCAGCCATCCCGAAATCAACCAACCCGGCACGCATCGCGGAGAACTTCGACGTCTTCGACTTCGAGCTCAGTGCCGAGGAACTCGCATCGATCGACGCGCTCGACGCCGGCGTGCGCAACGGACCCGACCCGGACGAAGCCCGCGAGGAGCGCTTCGCCATGGTCATCCCCGAGGCCTGAAACAGAGAAAAGGAGTCACTATGGAGTACCGCCCGCTTGGCCGCACCGGCGTTCAGGTCAGCCCCTTGTGCCTCGGCGCGATGATGTTCGGCCCCTGGGGCAACGACGACCGCGCCGACAGCACCCACATCATCCACCGCGCCCTCGACGCCGGCATCAACTTCATCGACACCGCCGACGTCTACTCGGGCGGGGCGTCGGAGGAGATCGTCGGGCGGGCGCTGGAGGGCCGGCGCGACGACGTCTTCCTCGCCACGAAGTTTTTCATGCCCATGAGCGAGGAACCGAACCAGCGCGGCGGATCCCGCCGCTGGATCATCCGCGAGGTGGAAAACTCTCTCCGCCGGCTGAACACGGACTACATCGACCTCTACCAGGTCCACCGGCCCAGCCCCGACACCGACGTGGAGGAAACCCTCGGTGCGCTCACCGACCTCGTCCGTCAAGGCAAGGTACGGTACATAGGCTCGTCGTCGTACTCCGGAGCGCAGATCGTGGAAGCCCAGTGGGCGTCCCGGGAACGCAACCTGGAGCGGTTCGTCACCGAGCAGCCGCCGTACTCGATCCTGGTGCGCGGCATCGAGGAGGACGTCCTCCCTACCGTGCAGCGCCACGGCATGGGCACCCTCACCTACAGCCCGCTCGCCGGCGGCTGGCTGTCAGGACGGTGGCGGAAGGACGCAGCATCGGCACCCACCTCGAGTGCCCGCCCGGGCGCGCGCTTCGACATGACCAGCCCGGCCAACCAGCGCAAGCTCGACATCGTGGAGGAACTCGCCCAGCTCGCCGAACAGGCAGGGATGAGCCTCATCGAACTGGCGATCGCGTTCGTCATCAACCACCCCGGCGTCACTTCGGCCATCGTCGGACCCCGCACCATGGACCAGCTCGCGTCCTACCTCCCGGCGGCGGGCATCACCCTGTCCACCGACGTGCTGGACCGCATCGACAAGATCGTCGCACCCGGCGTGACGGTCAACCCCGACGACAACAGCTACGGCGCGCACGAACTCACCGCCCAGGCACGGCGACGGAAACAGGCGTGAGTGTATAGCCCGCACCGTCGCATCGAACATGGTGACGTAGCGAAGGATAGTTACGTTACCGCTGTCGCGTTCGCCGGCGAGCCTGTGGCACCGGTGATGTTAAGCGGTTTCACGGTAACCAGCGCGTCCCAGTTGCCGGTGGCCTTCATGTGCCGGCTGAGCGGGCCGAGCTGCCAGAGTTCCCCGAGCGGCAGGCCGAGCTTGGCAAGCAACTGCTGGTGCATCATGCCGTGGTCGTTGGGGGCTGTCTCCCGGAACGGGCTGGAGGGGACCGGCGGCAGGCACTCGACGGCGAAGTTGTCCGCGGCGATGACCGCGAGCCGGTTGTCCCAGGCCCAGGCGACGAACTCGGCCGACTGTTCGATGCCGCTGGCCCGGCGGCTGTCCCGGAGGCTCTCCTTCTCCTCGGCGGGGAGCGCGAGGAACCACTCGCACCACCCCGTGTGCAGCATGAGGATATCGCCGGGCCGGAGGGCAACGGACTGGGCCTCGGCCGCGGCCTGAATCAGGCCAAGCCCAAGAGGCTGCCCGGCCGCGTGGTCGATCGGCGTGCCCTGGCCCCGGCTATATCCGCCGAGATCCACCAGCACGCCCCGGCCGACGATGGGCTGCTCGGCCCAGGCCTGGATTCCGAGGGCAGCGGTTCCCTCCCGGATCTCGTCGTCCGGGGTCCCGTTGTAGAAGCCGACGTCGTCCGCCCGGCGGTGCCGGAGCCCGTCGATCTGGCTGGAGCCCTGCAGGTAGTACCCGTCAAGGAAATCGTCGCGATGCGCCGGGTGTGCCGAGTAGATTGTGTGCCGCGGAGCCCTGCGTTTCAGGGACATGCCGGGGTCGAACGCGTCGGCGGGGTAGTCGAGGCCAAAGGCCGTGCCGGTCCGGACGCAGCCCGCGGCTTCCCGGACGGAATCGGGCCGGATGAAGGACGGGGTGCCGCGCTCGGCGTCGGAAAACAGCCCCCACGAGGTGCCCGAGAGGTGCCCTTCCCGTTCCAGCAAAGCCTTGTACTGGGGATAGGTGGTGCCGGATTCCGTGGCGGTCATTGGGTGCGGGCTTCCTGCTGCGGGCTGTTCTGTTTCGCGGGTTTCTTGTAGCTGAGCAGGAACCCGGCGATGGCACAAACGGAGGCGGCGATGCACGCCGGGCCCTTAACGGCCTCGTTGAGGACTGCCAGCCAGTCGCCGTGCCCGGTGATCAGGGCGAGGGCCTGCCCGGCCACGAAAACTATTCCGGCGATGAGGAGTAGCGCCAGGCTGATCACGAAGACGGCGTTGATGGTGTGTTGTAGCTTCTGCATTTCCACGCTTCCCTAGGTAGGCAGGACACCGATAGGCAGGACGCCGACGGCGATCAGCACGCCGATGGCCAGCAGCGGCAGGGCGTAGAGGACGAACAGGCGGGCAAAGGTCTTGTAAGGGTCTACGTCGGCGATGCCGCACGCGACATAAAGGGGAGCGCCGCCGGGCGGCACGGCCGCCTCGCAGGAGGAGAAGACCAGCACGGCGACTGCCGCCGTGGTGGCCGGAACGCCGGCGGCCACCAGCGTGGCCACACCCACCGTTCCGACGGCGGCCATGGTCGCCGTCGCGGACAGGGGAGCGGCCACGGCGATGACGATCAGTCCGATCAGGATGGCCAGCAGCCACAGCGGCAGGTTGAACTGGTTCAGCAGCGCCGTCATCTGCTTGGGCAGCCCGGTGGCGGCCAGGGCGTTGGCGCCGGCGAAGGCGAACACCACGGTAACGCCGACGACGCCGAAACGTGGCGCGGACTGCTGCAGGAAGTCCCAGTACGCTTTCCTGCTGCGCGGCAGCCGCTTCCTGCCCAGGATGATGCCCGTGAGGATCAGGACTACCGGGATCCAGACGATGACGCTGACGGTCTTGGCCACGTCCGAGCCCGTCCAGTCCGAGAGGGCGTTGGCGATTGCGCCGGAGGTGAGGATCAGCGGGACGGCCACCACCACGAACAGGATCATGGTGGCCCAGCCCTGGGCGAAGGCCCGGCGGACGGGTGTCCGGTGCGCCGCGTCGAGCGGTGCCATGTCGCTCTTGCGGATCAGCACGTAGGTGACGATCAGGCGGTGCAGGAAGCACCAGAGCCCGCCGAGCAGAAGGGGAAGGATGAGGTCGTTGACCTTTAGCAGCGGCCCGACCGTGGAGGATCCCACGAGGACGAACATGGACGCGCTGAACGGGAACGTGATGCCCATGCCCGCGTTCCCTGCCACCAGCGTTGCCGCGGACGGTTTGTCGAGACGGGACTTCTCCATCCACGGGATGGTCACCGAGCCCACGGTGGCGGCGATTGCGGCCTGGTTGTGCACCACGCCGCCCAGACCGGCCGACGCGACCGTGGAGACCCAGGCCGGGCCGCCCTTGACCCCGCCGATCAGGGAGTTCAGCAGGTCGATGAGCCGGTCGAGCACGCCGGTCCGCTCCAGCAGGTAACCCATGAACACGAACGCCATGGTGGCATAGACGATTTCATCGGTGATGGCGTCGTGGAACGCGTCCCAGCCGACCTGGCCGGCGGCCCCGGTAAACGGAAGGACAACGAGGAACCCGAGGAGCATCGCTTCGCCCACACTGCGTTTGATGACAGTCGTCCAGAGCAGGATGACAGCCAGGTAGGCTCCCAGTGCCCAGATGCCGATCATCGGGCTGCTCCTTCGCGGTGTTCGTTTGCTTCCGGATTCATCGTTGACTCCCTGTTCATTGATTCTGCCTCATGCGCGTTCAGCGCAGGGCGGCCTCCGGTGCCGGTGCCGCAGCGATGCGTGTCAGCGCAGCAGCCGAAGCGGCAGTCATCTCTGCGGGGACGCCGAGATCGGCAAGGTAGTTGGCGGTGTCCTGCATTTCCCGGGACCTGCGCACGGCGTGCTTGGACGTTCCCGCCAGGAACCTGTCGATGACGGCCTGGCCGTCGCCGGCGAGCTGGCGGGCGATCTGCTCCCGGATCCAGCTTTCAAGTCCGGCTGCCTGGCCGGCGGTGACCGCTTCCACCACCACCGATGCCAGGCCCTTCATCAGGACGCTGCGCAGCAGCTTGTGAGACATGGCCGCCCCCGGCCCGCCGTCGGCGATTTCGACGTCGACGCCCAGCGGTGCCAGCAGCTGCGCCACCGCGGCGGATCCGGGGCCGCTGACCATGAGCGGCGTTTTGGCGCCCAGGGCGGCGACGGGCCCAAGGATTGCGACGTCGGCAAAGCTCGCCTGGGTGGGCAGCTGGCCGAGCTCCTGCATCACGGCGGGGGACGACGACGTGAAGTCGGCATAGGTGCTGCCTGCCGCGAGTACCGGCAGGCACTCAGTGGCGACGCTGCGGGCAGCGGCCGCGCCGGTGAGCACCAGGACGATGTCCGCGCCCTCGCAGGCCTCGGCGGCGGTGGCGGCCCGGGACGTTCCGTGCGGGGTGGCGGTGGCAACGGGGTCAAACCCGGTGACCTGGTGGCCCGCTGCGGCAAGTGCTTCCGCATAGGCCGCACCTGCTTCGCCCAGGCCGATGATGGTGCACTTAGTCATGGGATGTGTTTCCTTACTTACTGGCGTACATTACTTACCGCGGGCGGCGACGATCGACGCCCGGCGGTTGGTTTCGTCCGCGAAGACGGCTTCGGCGGCTTCCGCCACTGCCTCGGCCTGCTCCAGGGGGATGACCACGACGCCGTCGGAGTCACCGATGATGATGTCGCCGGGCAGGACGGGAACGCCGCCGAAGGCGACGGGGCCCCCGATGCGGTGCGGCCCGTTCTTGTACGGGCCTGCGGGGGTGACCGCCCGGGCGAAGACCGGCATGCCGATCTCGCCGAGGGCCTCGGCATCGCGTGCCGCGCCGTCAAGGGCGAAGCCTGCGATGCCGAGGTTGATGGCGCGCTCGCCGATCAGTTCGCCCAGGAGGGCGCGGGACTCGTCGCCGCCGCCGGAGACCACGATGACGTCCCCCGGCTTGGCCAGCCCCAGGGCCTGGTGGATGCCCTGGTTGTCCCCCGGGCGGGTCCAGACGGTGAAGGCGGGACCGGCGATTTTCGCCCCGGGCCAGATCGCCTGGATCGCGGAGTCGGCAACTCCCAGCCGGTCCATGGCGTCACCGATGTTGGCGGCGGGCAGCTTGGCCAGCCGGTCGACCAGTTCCTGGTCCGGGCGGGTGAAGGAGGTGTCCTGAAGGGCGGGGGTGGTCATGGCTGTGTCTTCCCTGGTGGTGTTGGTGGGCTGGAACGGGCGGTGTGCGCGTGGGCTAGTCCTTCTTCTGCACTAGTCCTTTTTCTGCACTAGTCCTTCTTTTGAACCATGGGCAGGACCTTCTTGAAGTCCGACTCCTGACCGGCCCAGAACGTCTCGTAGTCCTTGCCGGAGAGGTAGCTGGTCTGCAGGCCGAGGTCGTTCATCTTCTTGACGACCTCCGGATCCTCGATGGCCTTCTGCAGCGCGGCCTCGAGCTTCTTGGCGACGGCGTCCGGCAGGCCTGCGGGGGCGGAGTAACCGCGGGCGGTGCCGGCTTCAACCTCGTATCCGCTTTCCTTGAACGTGGGAACGTCCGGGAGCGACGGGGACCGCTCGGCGGTCATGATGCCCAGGACACGGGCCTTGTTCTGCTTGGTCAGGTCGGTAACGTCGCTGACGTTGGCCACGAGGATGTCGACGTGCTTGCCGAGGAATGCCGTGGTGGCCTGCGAGGCTCCTTCGGAGAAGTGGACCGGTGCGAACTCGGCGCCGGTGGTCTCCTGGATCTGCGCAAGCGCGAAGTGCTCGCCGGTCTGCAGCCCGGTGGTGCTGGCGGTCATGGACTTGGGCTTGGCCTTGGCCGCGTCCAGCAGTTCCTTCAGCGTCTTGTACGGGCTGTCCGGCTGGACGGCGATGACGGCCGGGTCAATGACCTGGCGGCCCAGCGGCTGGAAGCTGCTGCGCGTGTACTTTGCACCGCGGGCCGGGTCCAGCGGGGACACGACGACGGACGGGGACCCGGTGGCGCCGATGGTGTAGCCGTCGGGCTTGGCGCTGGTCAGCTGGGTGTAGCCGATCTGGCCGCCGGCGCCGGGCTTGTTGATGACCTCGACGTTGGTGCCGAGTTCCTTCTCCAGGACGGGCTGGACCAGGCGGGCTGCGGTGTCCACGGCCCCGCCCGAGGAGAAGGCGACGACGAGGTCAATGGACTTGCCCTTCTTGGGGAAGTCGTCGCCGGCTGCGGAGGGTGCCCCGGCGTTGGCACCGCATCCGGTGAGGGCGAGCAGGGCGGCTGCAGCGATGGCTGCGGTTACTTTCTTGCGGGACATGTGTCTTCTCCTTCGAAGAGGTTGCTTTGTTGGTTGAGGGGGAGTGCGGGCTGGGTCTAGGTTTCGGGGTCGTCCATCAGGGCTTTGGGCTTACGGAGCTTCAGCAGCGGGCTGCAGATGATCAGGACACCGACTCCGATGAGCACGGCCGAGATGGGGCGGTTGAGGAAGATGCTGAAGTCACCCTGGGAGATTTCCAGTGATTCGCGCAGCGACCGCTCCATCAGCGGGCCCAGGACCAGGGTGAGGACCATGGGGGCCAGCGGAATCTCCAGGTGCCGAAGGGCCAAGCCCAGCAGGCCGAAGCCGATCATCACGAAGACGTCGAAGACGCTGAAGTTGATGGTGTACGCGCCGATGACCATGAACAGCAGGATCAGCGCGGTCAGGATCGGAGCCGGGACCCGCAGGATCGAGGTCCAGAGGCCCACCAGGGGGACGTTGAGCAGCACCAGCAGGAGGTTGCCGATGAAGAGGCTGGCGATGATGGCCCAGGCAATTTCGGAGTGCTCGGTGAACAGCGTCGGTCCGGGTGTGAGGCCCTGCTGGAGGAAGGCGCCCATGAGGACGGCGATGGTGGGGGAGGCGGGGATGCCGAGGGTGAACAGCGGGATGAGCGCGGCGTTGGCGTGCGCGTTGTTGGCCGTTTCCGGTCCGGCTACGCCTTCGACGGCGCCCTTGCCCAGTTCGTTGCGGTGCTTGGAGAACTTCTTCTCGGCGCCGTAGGAGAGCAGGGATGCGACCGATCCGGTCATGCCGGGGATCAGGCCGAGGCCGAAGCCGATGCCGGTTCCGCGGGCCATGGAAGGTGCGCTGCGGCGCCATTCGTTCCGGGTGGGCAGCAGCGAACGGAAACCGGGGGCGTGCACTACGGTCGACTCACCCTTGCGGTAGGAGAGGATCTCGGACAAGCCGAAGACGCCGACGATGACGGCCACGAAGCTCACTCCGTCAAGGAGCCGGTCCATGCCGAACGTGAAGCGGGGTGCGCCGGCAACAGGATCGATGCCGACCATGGAGATCAGCAGGCCCAGGGCTCCGGAGATCAGGGCCTTGACCATCGATTTGCCGGCCAGTGCGACCAGCAGCGAGATGCCGACAACCATCAGGGCGAAGAACTCCGGGGGACCGACGAGCAGACCGAGTTCGCCCAGGGGCTTGGCGGCGGCGACGAGGCCGAGGGTGGCTATGGTGCCGCCGACGAAGGAGCCGATGGCGGCGATGGTCAGGGCCGCGCCGGCCTTGCCCATCTTTGTCATCGCGTGGCCGTCGATGGTGGTGATGGCCGATGCCGCCTCACCCGGGGTGTTCAGCAGCACGCTGGTGATGGTGCCCCCGTACGCGGTGCCGTAGAAGATGGCACAGAGCATGATGATCGAGCCGGTAGGGTCCATGTTCAGCGTGAGCGGGATGAGCAGGGCGACGCCGGCCACCGGGCCGATGCCCGGCAGCACGCCGATCACGGTGCCCAGCAGGCAGCCCAGGAACGCGAAGATGAGGTTCTGCCAGGTCAGGGCGGCGGCGAAGCCGTTCAGCAGTTCGTTGAGGGTGTCCATGTCTAGAGTCCGATCAGGTTCAGGACGGGAATAGATGAGACAGGCAGGGCCACGTTCAGTCCGTAGTTGAAGGCGTAGAAGGCGCCGACGCTTCCGGCCAGGGCGGTCAGGAGGGAGGACAGCCAGCTCCGCTTCCCCCGGATCTTCAGGTGGTACATCAGGAAGAGGAACATGCTCAGCTGGAAGCCGAGGAGGTCCAGCAGCGCTGCCAGCAGCAGAAGGCTGACGACGACGGCGAGCACCAGTCCGCCGTCGGCCCCTTCACCAGTGGTGCTGGGGCGCTTGAGCTCCTGAAGCAGCCACAGAACCGACATTGCGGCGAGCACCACGCCCATCGCGAACGGGAACAGCCCGGGGCCGGGTCCCAGCGAGGTCCAGAGACCGAGGCCCACCGAGCTGACTAGTACGTAGGCGCCCAGTGCCCCGAAGGCGGCGATCCCGGCCAGGACGCTGCGCGCAGGCCTCGCCCGGGTGGGGGACTGGGTCATGGTCGACTCCGTTGTCATCTAAATGCCTTCCAATTGCTTTCATAGAATGAAAGTGTCTTACATCAGAAGAAATAGTGACACGGCCCACAGGTGCTGTCAAGCGAGGTGGTGCACAGCGGAAGTTACATAGAATGAAAGAATGACGGTCACCAACACGCAGCCCGGCACCGCAGCGGACGACGGCGGCAAGCCCTCCAACATGCGCTCGCTGTCGCGGGCCATGGAGGTGTTCGCGGAACTCCAGCGGGCCGACCGGCCCCAGCGGCTCAGCGATCTGGCGCGGAACTGCGGCATGAGCCTGCCCACCACGCTGCGCATCCTGCGCGTGCTGCAGGATTTCGGCATGGTCAGCCAGACCGACAAGACATACCGGATCGGCCCGGCCGTGCTGCCGGCGGCGCGCAGCTACATCGAGAACGACCCCCTGGTGACCGCATCCCGTCCGGTGCTTCAGCAGGTGGCGGCACAGACTGGAATGACCGCGTCCCTGTACACCAGGCTGGGTTTCGAGCGCATTCTGGTGGTCCGCGTCGACGGTGATGCCCCGCTGCGGTACGACATGCCGCTGGGCAAGCGGCTACCCCTGACCGTCGGCGCTGCCGGAAAAATCCTGCTGGCCGGTGCGTCGGATGAGCATCTCCAGGAAGTGGTGAAGGGGGCGGTGGCAGGCGGGCACGAAGAGCCGAGCTTCAGCCTGGCCGAGCTCAAGGCCCGCCTGCCCGAACCGGGAACGGACTATGCCTACTCGGCCGATGAGCGCGCCACAGGAGTGCTCTCTGTGGCAATTGCGATCAACAGGTCCGGGCTGCCCAGTGAATCCGTCGCCCTGACCAGCCCGGTGGAAGCGGCCACCGAGGAGGGGCTCAGGGCTGGGGTGCCGGAACTTCGCCGCGCTGCGGCCCGGCTCGCTGAACTGCTGGAGGGCAGCGTCTACTAACGGACAGAAAGGCGGGTTTCATGGCGCGAATGCCGCCGGCCACCGTGGAGGTGGGTGCCGCCGTCGTCCATGCCCTCATCCGGGACCAGCGGCCGGACCTCGCAGACCGCTCCCTGGTGCGGGTGGCAAACGGCTGGGACAACGCGACCTTCCGGCTCGGTGACGATCTGGCAGTCCGGCTGCCCCGCCGGAACGAGGCAGTACCGCTGATCGTGCACGAGCAGCTGTGCCTTCCCGGCATCGCCCGCCGGTCCCCGGTGCCGATTCCTGTGCCGGTCCATGCCGGCCGGCCGGCGCCGGACTTTCCCTGGCCGTGGAGCATTGTCCGCTGGGTGCCCGGCACTGCCGCCCTGGATCGCAGGCCGGCGGACCGCGCGCCGGCCGTTGATGGCCTGGCCGCCTTCCTCAAGGCGCTTCACGTGCCCGCCGCCGCAGGAGTTCCTGTGAATCCTCTCCGCGGGGTGCCGCTGCCGGACCGCGATGCCACGGTAATGGCACGGCTCGCAGACGGGAAGCGCTACCGGCAGGCCGCGGAGTTGGAAGCGCTATGGGCGCAGGCCTGCGCGGCTCCGGCGTGGGACGGCCCGGCGATGATGCTCCACGGGGACCTGCATCCGGCCAACATCCTGCTGGCGGCCGAAGGGTCGCTGGCCGGTGTGATCGACTTCGGCGATGTGGGGGCCGGGGATCCCGCCGTCGACCTTGCGGTGGGATGGTTGATGTTCGACGCCGGCACCCGCCAGCGCTTCATCCGTGCCTTTGGCTCCTCGGTGGACCGGGACACCTGGGCGCGGGCCCGCGGCTGGGCCCTCATCCTGTCCACCGCCATGCTCAGCAACTCCGACGACAACCCGCCGATGTTCTCCGTGGGGGAGTTCGGACTCCGGCAGGTCCTGGGGCGGTGAGCCGCCGTAGCCGGCCGCCTTATAACGAATTGATAAGTTTACTTACCACCCATTGTGGGCGACCCTACACTTGTTGCATGGAACCGCTGGTGTCGATCTTATTGGTGTTCGCGGTGGCGCTGCTGTGGCTCGCCGTTCCGGTGGTGCTGTTCTCAAGGATCAACCGGGATGCGCGGCGGGCCTGGCGGCAGCAGAGGAAGGCGCTGCGCATGAAGGAGCGCGAAAGCCACAGGAGCCACGTCCCAAAGCGGGCTGTCCTGGCACGGAAGCGAGGGCTCAAGGCCGCCAGGCGTCGTTCTGAGTCGAAACCGCCGGCGCTCCCGTCCGCCAACTGAGCGGTCAGGCTCGAAAATAAACGTATCCGCTGCTCGGGCGGCGGTAGGGTGGGGCGCATGGAGATGCGCCTTGAAGTTGTGCAAGTGCCGGTCGCTGATGTGGACACGGCCAAGTCGTTCTACGTGGACAAGCTGGGCTTTGTCCTGGACCACGATGTGGAACACATCCCCGGCATGAGGGTGGTGCAGCTGACGCCCCCCGGATCCGCTGCCTCGATCGTCATCGGCACGGGGATGACCAGCATGCCGCCGGGGAGCCTGGAAGGGCTGCAGCTCGTCGTGCCCGACATCGGCGCCGTCCGCGCCGAACTGCTGGACCGCGGCGCCGGCATCAGCGAGGTCCAGGACATGGGCGGGGTCCAGTTTGCCTTCCTCAGCGACCCCGACGGCAACCGCTGGGTCATCCAGGGTGCAACGCCTCCGGAGGTCAAGAGCGCGCACCTGGATCCCGCCGCATCGTAGCTGCTTCGCGTGCGCTGCATACTGTACCCATGAGGGGACATGGATGGGCTGGGTTCGGGAAAAAACGAAAGCCACAGGAAGTGTGGTCCGACTGGCAGGCCGCGGATGAGGCAGGAGACCCGGGCAAAGCGGCGGCGCTTGCCGCCGAGCTGTTGCAGCTGACCCCGCAGTCGTATTTCAGCTGGTTCCAGGCAGGTCTCCTGTCCAAGGCCCGCCGCGATTGGCCCGAAAGTGCGGAGCGCAATGCCCGGGCGTTGGAACACTTCACGCCCCAGGACGCAGAGGCATTCTACGGTGCCAATCCCGCCGCCTGGAACCTGGGTATTGCAGCAACAGCGCTGGGTGACTGGGCCACCGCCAGACGTGCATGGGTGGCCTATGGACTGGACAGCTTCGGGGCCGAAACCGGCATTATCGATGTGGATTGCGGGCTGGCTCCACTCCGGCTCAATCCCGACCAGCCCAGCCTTCCCCACCAAGAGCCGCCTACCTCCGGCACTGCCGAGGTGGTCTGGTGCTGGCGCAGGAGTCCTGCCCATGCCGTCATTTCGAGCGTTCCCCTGCCCGAGTCCGGGCACAGGTTTAGGGATGTCATCCTTCATGACGGCGAACCCAAAGGATCCCGGCTGTTAGGCGATCAAGAAGTCTCCGTCTTCGACGAGCTAGAACGGCTGGATGAGTCCGGGCTTCCCACATGGCAAGCGCAGGTCAGCGGAGCGGGCTCCGACGATCTCGAAGCACTATCTGACCTTCTCGGACCGCGCGGACTCGGCGTCGACGACTGGTCCGGGATCCGGTTGATGTGCTCCGGCTGTTCACACGGTGCACCGCGGGAGGGACATGACCATGCACCTGCAAACGCAGAGGCTACGCGGCTGGGACTTGCCGGCCACGAAAGTCTTCTTGGCGAGATGATGGCGGCGTGGCTGGACAGCAGGCCCGGCATAGAGATCCATAACCTCGAACTGCTCTGGTAACAAAGAACCTCACGCAGGCCGAATGGTATCGAGCAGCCGCTGCAGATGCTCCGGCTGTTCGGCGTTGGCGAAGCGGCCGCAACGCGGATCGACTCCAGCCGGACGTGCGGGACGAACGCGTGCATCGGACATGGCGAAGGTTGTGGCCGAAATCGCTGCAACGCTGGCAGCGCGCTCCGGCCATCTCGCGGCCAGATGTCAAGCCAGGAAGCCTCCCATCGAATGGCCCACCAGGTTCCAGCGCCGGTAGCTGAGTGAATCCAGTATCTCGACGACGGCACGCCCCATCGCTTCGACGCTAAGCTCTTCCACCCGGACGCCCGCCGTGGACTCACCCCAACCGGGCAGATCGATGAGCACGCGGTCAATGTCCGGCGCCGTGGACAGCAGCGGCTGGAACGTGGTCCAAGATCCCGCGGCGCCGTGTAAGTAGACGGTTGGTGTCCGTGCCGCCACGTGAACATATCCGGTGCCCCTCTGAACACGCACGGAGACAGGACCCAACTCTGTTAAAACAATGCACGCCTGTAGCGCGGTGGCTCCGGTGCGGGCGGTTGCCTGCTGAATACTGATGGTCATCTGCTGCTCCTGGGTCTCTGGAAGGTATTCGGAGCAGGGGGAGGACCGGACGGGAACCCTACCCACCCGAAACCACGCGGCGTTAGGATGCCGTGTGACTTTCACCCATGGATACGCGGCCAACGGCGACCTGCGCATGTACTACGAGGTCCACGGCCAACCAGCACAAGACACGAGCCCGCTACTCCTCATCCCCGGCGGAGGCTCCACCATCCAAACGAACTTCGCCAACCTCATCCCGCTCCTCGCTACCCAGCGGCAGGTGATCGCCGTCGACGAGGAGGGCCACGGCCGCACGGCCGCCACCGACCGCCCCCTCACGGCCGATAATTCTGCCGGGGACGTCCTGGCGGTCCTCGATCAGCTGCAGCTGGACGGGGTCGACGTGCTCGGTTTCAGCGCCGGTGGCCACACCGCCCTCGCTCTGGCCATGCAGAACCCAACCAGGGTGCGCCGCCTCAACACAGCCTCCACGTTCTTCAGCCGGGACGCCGTGCCCGATGAATTCTGGGAAGGCATGGAGTCAGCAACTCTCGACAACATGCCAGCCGCCTACCAGGACGCGGACCGCAGCCTCAATCCCGAGCCCGGGCACCTCGAGCGGCTGTTCGAGCTGGACCGGCAGCGCATCGTCGGCTTCCCCGGCTGGTCCGAGCAGGACCTCGCCAGGATCACCGCACCCACGCTCGTGGTCTGCGCCGACCAGGACGTAATGAGCCCGGAGCATGCCGTGCGGATGTCCCGTGCCATCCCGGATGCCCGACTGCTCATCGTGCCCGGGGGCCACGGCGACTACCTCGGCGAACTCGCCGCCAGCGACGGCGACCTGCAGGACATGCACGCGACCCTGCCGCACCTCCTGCGCTTCCTGGACGCTTAAGACGGGACGACGACGGCGGGAGCCTCCGCCGTCGTCCGTTCCGTTTGAGATTCGGCCAGCTGCCTACTTCCGGAGAGTGTGCCCGAGGCCGGTCAGGAACCTGGCCACGGCGTCCTCCGCTGTAGGAGGAGGGCCGAAGACCTCCTGCTGGCGGGTGGTGTCGGCGACGTACTTGCCGGTCTGGAACCAGTCGATCATGGCGCTCATGTCCCGGGTCAGGGGAACCGCAGGTCCGAGGACCTTGCCGGCAGCGCGCAGGAGGCCGGCCGGAATGGAGCGGACGCTGATCCGCTCGCCGAGGAGGCGACCGGAAATGTCCGCGATTTCGTGCATGGACACCGGGCGGTCCCAGCCGATATCGATCCGCGTCCCGGGCGCCACATCCGCGTCGACGGCGGCTGCGAGATAGCCGGCGAGATCGGACGTCAGAACGAAGGTCATCGGAACCTGGTCCGAGCCGAACCAGGTCAGCCGCCGCTTGACGAACGGGTCACCGCCGAACCGGGCGACCTGGTCCAGGAAGGCGCCCGGCCGGAGCGCGACGAACGGCACGTGCTGGTCCTCCAACCGGTCCTCGGCCAGCCTCTTGTGCCAAAAGTGCGGCACGCCGGGCGTCTGGTCGCACGTGAGGATGCTGGTGAGCACGAACCTGCGGACACCGGCGCGGGCGGCGGCATCGGCCAGGTTGGCGTTGCCGGTGATGTCAATGTCGGCGGTGTCACCCTTGCTGTGCCGGGTGTATCCGGCCGCCGTGGTGATGACCGCGTCAGCCCCCTCCATGCCGCGGAGCAGGGATTCCGGGTCCAGCATGTCCCCGCGGACAACCTCCACGTCAGCTCTTTGCAGCCCGGCGGCGTCTGAACCGGGACGGACCAAAGCCCGTACCTTCTTGCCGTTGGCCTGCAGGGCGGAGACCACCTTGCCGCCCAGCATGCCGGTGCCGCCCACGACCAGCACTGGACCTTCGTTGCTCATTGTGTCTCCTCACTGTTTGATGAACGTCAGTCCCGTCCTTGCCACGTGCAGATGTCCACCACGTTGCCCTCCGGGTCTATGAGGGACACCCACGCGGGCGCGAAGCGGTCGCCGAGGACGCGGCCGCCGGCGGCCACGATTGCGTCGATTCATGCGGAACCGAGACGTCCATGTGGATGCGGTTGCGCGGCGGGACGAACTTCTTGTCCTGGAACCATGCGGGCGGGCCGATGAGGTTGGGTTCGATCAGGTCCTCGTCCCCGACGGCGACGTAACCCAGCGCCGCCCGCCAGAACTCCATGACGGCCGGCCGGTCCTCGGCGTCGAACGCGAGTTGGACGTGCTGCACAGCCGACGGGTCCGGCTTCAGCCCAAACCGGGCGGCAATGCCGGAGATGCTGCGGGCAAGCTGGAGGTCGCGGTCGCTGAGCCCAACACCGGGCGTGACGACCTGGACTGTGACGGTGTCCGGCCGCAGGTCCACCAGCGGGGCGTGGCCGAGCGCTTCGGCTGCCTCCGCGATCGCGGCAACAAACTTCGCGCCGGTGGCGAAGTCGCCAGTTTCGTAGAGCGTTTTTGCGCCCCAGAAGAGCACGCGCCACTCCGCGACGCCCTCGGCGGATGAGAAGTCTGCATCGGAAATCTGCGTGGCCATGCCCCCACTATTCGGACTCCGGAGCCGGCGGTCAATGGGCCGGTCCCGGTAACTAGTAGGCTTCTTCCGGTTGGCTTTACGCCGACGCATCATTGGGAAATCTTGGGGGAAAATTTCATGAAGTACCGCTGGGCCACATTCACTGTCGTTTTCGGCGCACTCCTGGGCCTGGCCGCCGCACCGGCCATGGCAGCGCCTGAGGAGGCAATCTCCGTCGGGGGCACCCCGGTGCGGGTAGCGATTGCCGCCGACGGCACGGCCTATCTCGGCAATTACGGCCAAGGCGGCGGTGTCTTCGTGGTTCCCGCCGGAGCCGCCAGGGCGTCCCGCACCATCAGCACGGGAGGCCACCCGGCCACCGGGCTCGCGCTCGGCCCGGACAGTACGCTCTACGTGGCCACATCGGACGACGCCGGCCAGAACGTCGTCGGGGTTGTCCCGGCTGGAGGCATGGGCATGGCACGGACCATTCCGGTACCCGCAGGCCGCCACTCGCTCGCCGCCGGACCCGACGGCACGTTATATGTCGCCAACCCCGAGGGGAACACCGTCTCCGTCATCGCGCCGAACGGGACAGCCGTGGACCGGACTGTCAAAGTCGGGGCGGGTCCGGCAGAGGTAACGGTAACGAAGGACGGAACCGCGTTCGTGTCCAACCAGATCGCCGGCACGGTCTCCGTGATCCCGGCCGGGGCGGACACCGTCTCGAAAACCGTCGAATTCGTCTCAGACACCGGGACCTCACAGGCGCCGCACGGCATCGCCGCCGGCCCTGACGGGACCGTCTACGTGGCCGTCATCAAGTCCAGTGACATTGCCGTCATCAAGCCTGGCGCAAGCGACGTGGCCGATCGGATCTACGTCGAGGGCGGCCCGCAGGACGTGGCCATCGCACCGGACGGCACGCTGTACGTGACGAGCCTGCTGACCCAGAAGCTGTCCGTCATCCGTCCGGAGGCCTCGGACGTGTCGGGCTCCCTCCCCACCGAGGGCGGCCCCGCTCACCTCGCGGTGGCCCCCGACGGTTCGGTCATCGTGATCAGCCCGGGTTCCTCCCCCGGCGGGGGTGCGGTGTCCAGGTTCAGCGCGGCAGCCCTGGCAGCGGCGTCACACGATTCGACGGCGGCAACTCCGGCGGAGTCCGGGGCGCCGACCGCGGCAGCTCAGGCGAATGAAGCCGCGGCCCAACCATCCCCCGGCTCCTGGAATGCTCTCCCCGCAGTTGTTGCCGGCGGAGCGACGGCCGCCGTCGTCGCCGTCGTTGCTTTGATTCTGGTGAACGGCCGACGCCGGAAAGCCGGGCTGGCTGCCGGCGCCAGCCAAGCGGGGTAGCGGGCTGTAACATCGTTCACATCCGTAGTTGAAAGGGGAGCAGTGCGCGCAACCGTCAAGGACGTCGCGCGCCATGCCGGGGTTTCACCTAAGACTGTGTCGAACGTGATGAACGGCGTGGTGCCGGTCAGCGGATCCACCCGGCTCAAGGTGGAGCAGGCTATCCTCGAACTCGACTACGTGCCCAACCTCTCCGCCCGGGGCCTGCGCAACGGCAGGTCAGGCGTCATCGCCCTGGCGCTGCCGGACCTGGCCACCCCCTACTCCGCGGAGATCGCGCACCACGTGGTGGAGGTCGCCCACGAGCAGGGCTGGAGCATACAGATCGAGGAAACCGGCTCCGACCCCAGGCGCGAATACGAACTGATGTCCCGGGCGCGTTCCAACCTCATCGACGGCCTGATCCTCAACCCCGTGGTGCTCGATGAAAGTGCCGTCAAAGTGGGCGTCTCCCTGCCGCCGGTGGTCCTGCTGGGGGAGGTCTCCCAGCAGCTGGCCGACCGCGTGTGGGTTGACAGCGTTGCCGCCGCCCGCGACATGACCCTCGCGCTCGCCCGGACGGGCCGCCGCCGCATCGCCGTGCTGGGAACTGCAGAGGGCCGGCACTCGGCAGCGGCAGTTCTGCGGACCCGCGGCTACCAGGCCGCGCTGGATGAACTCGGCATTGATCCTGATGACTCGCTGCTGATCCCCTGCGAGAAGTGGACGCCCCAGACGGCTGCGGACGCGCTCGCCTCCTATCTGGACGCGCACCCGCTCCCCGACGCGCTGTTCTGCTTCACTGACTCCATGGCCATCGGCGCGCTCAGCGTGCTGTGGAAGCGCGGAATCAAGGTTCCGGAGGACGTCGCCGTGGCCGGTTTCGACGACATCGCCGATGGGCAATATGCCGTGCCATCGCTGACCACCGTTTCCTTCGACAAGCGACTGGTGGCCAGCGAGGCCCTGCGCCTCCTCACCGCGCGGATGGCGGACCGTGCCAGTGAGCAGCAGGTAGTCACCGTGGACTACAGGATTGTGGAACGGGAGAGCACCGCATCCTGAACCAGGATCCGGGCTAAGCGAGACCGCCCCATCACATTGTTGGCGCTAACAATTTTCCTTGTGCCCTGTTTTACAACGATGTAATGTGAGGTCTGCATCACACGCCAGCCGCTACCGATCACGGGGTACAGCGAACCGGAACGGCTGGCGCGGTGCCACAAGGATTACTTTCAGCGGACCCATCCAAAGGAGTGACGGGTGAAGCACTTTGATTTTTTCGCGAGGAATCAGTTGCCTGGCAGACAGGTGTCCAGGCGACAGCTACTGGCAGGAACCGCGGCCCTAGGCAGCGTCTTTGCCGCCGCCGGACTCACGGGCTGCGGCGGAACCGCCTCCGCGGCGGCTGTTCGGGACATTGCGTTTTGGCATCTGCTGTCCGGCGGCGACGGCATCAAGATGCAGGCCATGATCAGCGCGGCGAACGGGGCCAACCTCGGCTTCCAGGTCCATCCGACCGTCCTGGCGTGGGGGCCGCCGTATTACACCAAGCTGGCCATGGCATCGGCGGGCGGCAGGCCTCCGGAACTGGCCATCATGCACGCCAGCCGGGTTCCCGGGTACGCGCCGGGCGGGCTCATCGACCCGTGGGACATGTCCCTGCTGGCTGAACACGGCGTAACGGCCGAAAGCTTCGCCCCGAGGATCTGGGACAAGAGCCAGCACGACGGCCAGGTGTTCTCCATCGCACTGGATTCCCACCCCTTCGTCATGTTCTACAACACTGAGGTTGCCGGCAAGGCGGGAGTGCTCGCCGCCAACGGCCAGCTGCAGGAAGTTAGCTCCCCGCAGGACTTCCTCGCCATGGCCCGTGAGATGCAGAAGGTGACGCAGGCGCACGGCCTGTCCTTCGGTTACCTGGGCAGCGGTTCGCAGATGTGGCGTCTCTTCTACACGCTCTACAAGCAGCACGGGGCGGACATGGAACTCACGCCGGGCCAGCCGATGAAGGCCGACCGGGACGCCGCCGTCGAATCCCTGGAATTCATGGCCTCACTATTGGATGACACCGTCGCCGCAAAGAGCGGGGACATCGGCACCGGGATCGCCGAATTCGCCCGCGGCGGTTCTGGGATGCTGTTCAGCGGCGTCTGGGAACTCCCCACCTTCAAGAAGGCCGAGCTGCCAGTCGACGCCGCCACCATTCCCACGCTCTACGGGACCCCTGCGTCGTACGCGGACTCGCATTCCTTCGTCCTGCCGCGGCAACTGAACGTCGACGACGGGAAGCGCCGCGACGTGTACAAGTTTGTGAGCGACATCCTCAAGGGGTCGCTGTCCTGGGCCGAAGCCGGCCACATCCCGGCCTACCAGCCTATTGTGCAGTCCCAGGCTTACAGGGACCTCACGCCCCAGATCCACTACGCCAATGCCGCGGACATCATCACCTACGACCCCGAGTCCTGGTTCAGCGGCTCGGGTTCGGACTGGCAGACCTACTTTGCGGAAAACGTGCAGAACGTACTCCTCGGCCGCGACAAGGCAGCCGACGGCTGGGACGCCTTTGTCCGGCGCACCAACACCCTTCTTTCCCGGCCCAACCCGGTCTGAGGCCACTGAGTATCTGAGGCCACTGAGCGACAAAGGAGTCCCCAATGAGTTCCTTAGCAACATCCGAAAGTGCTGAGCAGGCGCCGTCGCTGCCCGGCCAGTTCCGCAGCAACCCGTCCCGCAAAAGACCGTCCGGACCCGGCCGGTCCAACGCATCGCAGTCCAGTCCCCGCCGGACCCGGGACAACCTCAACGGCTGGGGCTTCGCCGCCCCGTTCCTGGCGTTCTTCCTGGTGTTCCTCGTCTGGCCGCTGCTGTACGGCCTGTACATGAGCCTCACCGGCAAATCCCTTACGGGAGCCAACGACAGCCTGATCGGCCTGGCCAACTACGCCGAAGCCCTGGCCGACGCCGACATGTGGCACTCGCTCGGCAACACGCTCTACTTCACGGTGATCAGCACGGTTCCGCTGGTACTCGTCGCCCTCGTTATGGCGGCACTGGTCAACGTCGGGCTGCCGGCCCAGTGGCTGTGGCGGCTCTCCTACTTCGCCCCGTACCTGCTCGCATCCACGGTGGTCTCCCTCTTCTTCTCCTGGATGTACAACCCGCAGCTGGGCCTGATCAATGACTCGCTGGCCAAGATCGGGCTTCCCAAGGTGGCCTGGCTGAACGACCCGAACGTAGCCATGTGGGCCATCGTCATCGCCACGCTGTGGTGGACGGTGGGCTTCAACTTCCTGCTCTACCTGGCCGCCATGCAGAACATCCCCGCCCAGCACTACGAGGCCGCGTCGCTGGACGGGGCCGGCGCCTGGCGGCAGTTCTTCTCCATCACCCTGCCGCAGCTGACTCCGACCACCGTGATGATCGTGCTCCTGCAGATCCTGGCCTCGCTGAAAATCTTCGATCAGGTCTACCAGATGACCGCCGGTGGCCCCGCGGGTTCCACCCGGCCCGTGGTGCAGTACATCTTCGAAACCGGGTTCACCGGCTACCGGCTGGGCTACTCCGCAGCCATCTCCTACATCTTCTTCGGGCTGATCGTGACCGTTTCGGTCATGCAGTTCTTCATCACTCGCCGCAGGAGTGCATAACCATGGCAACCCAGACCCTCACCCGTCCCGCCTTTCGCGGCACGTCCGCCACGCAACTCCGCCAGCCCCGCAAGAAGATGACCGCCGGCAGGGCCGCCGTCCTGGCGGTCGCCGCGATCCTCGCCGTCCTGTGGCTGATCCCCTTCGCCTGGGCTACGGTCACCGCTTTCAAGAGCGAAACGGATGCCACAGCGCCGAAAGTAAGCTGGATCCCGCCGTCGGGCTTCACTGCCGATGCGTTCGTCAAGGTATTCCAGGACGGCAACATCCCGCTGTGGACGTGGAACTCCCTCTACACCTCCGCGGCCATCACCGTGATCACGCTGGCCATCTCCGCGCTGGTGGCCTATGCCCTGTCCCGGATCGACTTCCGCGGCAAGAAAGTGCTGATGACGGTGATCATCGCCTCCATCATCATCCCTCCGCCGGTGCTGATCATCCCGCTGTTCTACCAGATGGTGGCGCTGCACATGATTGACACGTCGTGGGCCATCATCCTGCCGCAGGTCATCCACCCCGCCATGGTGTTCGTGCTCAAGAAGTTCTTCGACCAGATCCCGCGTGAGCTTGAGGAGGCCGCTGTGATGGACGGTGCCAGCCGGATGCGGATCTTCACCCAGATCATCCTGCCGCTCTCACGCCCCATCCTGGCCGCCGTCGCGATCTTCGTGTTCATCAGCGCCTGGAACAACTTCCTCTGGCCCTTCATCTCCACCAACGACGGCTCCATCCTGACCCTGCCGGTGGGGCTGCAGACCATCAAGAGCGCCTACGGCATCCAGTACGCGCAGAACATGGCGTCCGCGCTGCTCGCGGCACTGCCGCTCATCCTCGTCTTCCTGTTCTTCCAGCGCCAGATCATCAAGGGCGTTGCGACGACGGGACTCGCCGGCACCTGATCCGGCACCTTCGCTTTTCACCTGATTTCTGACGATCCAGTTCCACCACCAAGGAGAACCCCACATGTCCCGCGCAAGGATCACCCTCGACCGCGACTTCACCATCGGGGAAGTACCCCGCCGCCTTTTCGGCTCCTTTGTTGAGCACATGGGCCGCTGCGTCTACACCGGCATCTACGAGCCCGGCCACCCGGAGGCCGACGAGAACGGCTTCCGGCAGGACGTGCTCAAGCTCGTCAAGGAGCTCGGCGCCACCGTCATCCGCTACCCCGGCGGCAACTTCGTCTCCGGCTACAACTGGGAGGACGGCATCGGCCCGCGGGAAAACCGCCCCCGCCGGCTCGACGGCGCCTGGCACACCTTGGAGACCAACGCCTTCGGCCTGCACGAGTTCGTGGACTGGTCCCGGCAGGCCGGCACGGAAATCATGGAAGCCATCAACCTCGGCACCAGGGGAGTGGACGCGGCCCGCGAGATCGTGGAGTACGCCAACCACCCCGGCGGCACCTACCTGTCCGACCTGCGCGCCAAGAATGGCCACAAGGACCCGTTCAACATCAAGCTGTGGTGCCTCGGCAACGAGATGGACGGGCCATGGCAGATCGGCCACAAGACGGCCGAGGAATACGGCCGGCTGGCCCAGGAGGCCGCCAAGGCGATGCGGTTCGTGGACCCGGACATCGAACTGGTGGCCTGCGGCAGCTCCAACTCCGGCATGCCGACCTTTGGCGCCTGGGAACAGACCGTGCTGACCCACGCCTACGAGGAAGTGGACTACGTCTCGCTGCACGCCTACTACCAGGAGCACGACGGCGACGTCGGCAGCTTCCTGGCCAGCGCTGTCGACACCGACTACTTCATCGAGTCGGTGATCGCCACGGCCGATGCCGTCCGTGCGAAGGGCAAGCACAAGAAGCACATCAACCTGTCCTTCGACGAGTGGAACGTCTGGTACCAGCGCGGCCTCGACACCGAGGACCAGCCGCACAACGTCACCAAGGCGGGCTGGCGCGAGCACCCGCGGGTCATCGAGGATAAGTACAACGTGACGGACGCCGTGGTGGTCGGCACCCTGCTCAACTCGCTGCTCCGGCACGGCGACAGGGTCAAGATCGCCAACCAAGCACAGCTGGTGAACGTGATCGCGCCGATCTTCAGTGAGGAGAACGGCCCGGCCTGGCGGCAGACCATCTTCCACCCCTTCGCCCGGATGGCCGAACTGGCCAAGGGCCAGATCCTGCGCCTGTCCGTCGACTCGGACAAGTACGGGAACGCCCGCTTCGGGGACACCGACCTGGTGGACGTCAGCGCGACGTGGAACGAGGAGACGGGCCGGGTGGCGCTGTTCTTCGCCAACCGCGGCCTGGAGGAGGCGGCCGACGTCGAGGTGGCCCTGCGTGGCTTCGACGCCCGGCAGGTGCTCCGCGCCGAGGTCCTGGAAATTCCAGAGGGCGGGGACCGCTTCACGATCAACGCCCAGGGCAGCCCGGACCGCGTGGGCCTGAAGCCGCTCGAAGGGGCCAAGGCAAGCGGCTCCGAACTTAGGCTGAGCCTGCCGGCGCTGTCCTGGGCCGTCGTCGAGCTGGACGTGGCGAAGAACTGATCCCCTTCCCGTCCAGGACCTTCCCAAGGCGTTATGTACATCCGTACACAACCAGTGTACGTTTGTACATAACGCCTTTTGGAGGGATTTATTGTGGAGCAGTATTTTGCCGGCGACAGCAGGACGATGCAGGAACGGATGATGGCCGGGGACCTGTACATCGCCGACGATCCGAACCTCGCCGCCGACAACGCCCGCGGCATGGAGCTCGCCGACCGCTACGGCAGGACGTGGGCCGGGGACCGGGATGAGGCGAAGCGGATCCTGGCCGACCTCCTCGGCGCGGTCGGCGAGGGTACGGACATCCGGCCGCCGTTCTTCGTCGACTACGGCAAGTACATTCGGATCGGCGCCCGGACCTTCATCAACTTCAACTTCACGGCGCTGGACGTTGCCCCCATCACCATCGGCGACGACGTACAGATCGGCCCCAATGTCCAGCTGCTGACGCCCACCCATCCCGTGGAGCCCGGGCCGCGCCGGGACAAGCTTGAGGCCGCACAGCCCATCACCATCGGGAACAACGTCTGGATCGGCGGAGGCGCGATCATCCTCCCCGGCGTGACCGTGGGGGAGAACTCGGTGATCGGCGCCGGGGCCGTGGTGACGAAGGACGTGCCGGCCAACGTCGTCGCCGTCGGCAACCCGGCCCGCGTCATCCGCAGCATATGAGCGTGCGCCGCCACGACCCCAACCGCCGGCAGCGGCTTATCGAGGTGGCCCTGGACGTCATCGCCGAACACGGCGTTGCCGCCACCACCCACCGGAAGGTCGCCCAGGCAGCGGACGTGCCCCTCGGTTCGCTGACCTACCATTTCAAGGGCCTCGACGATCTGTTCGCGGCCGCCTTCACGAAGCTCGCTGACGAAACAGCGGACGGTTTCGAGGCAGCCCTGGCTAACGCCGACGGACCGGACGCGGCGCGGGAAGCCGTGGTGGGCCTCATCACGGGGGAGCTGCTCGGGGAACGCCGGAACATCCTGCTTACCTACGAGCTCTACGCCCTGGCCGCGCGCCGCCCGGACCTGCGCCGGGTGACCGACAACTGGATGGCCAGGAGCCGCGCCGCCCTGGAACGCCACTTTGATCCGGCCACAACGGTGATGCTGGATGCCCTGATTGAGGGCCTCTCCATCCACCGGGCGCTGGCCCTGGAACCCATGTCCGTTGAGACCGTTCGCGACGCCGTGAACAGAATAGTGACTCCGCAGTGAACAACCCTTCAACAACGGCGCCGTCCACTGCGATCGCCGCCCAGGCCGTGCCCGGCAAGGCGCGCGCCGCCGTCGCCATCCTCTTCCTCACCAACGGCGCGCTCTTCGCCAACCTGCTGCCCCGCTACCCGGCCATCATGGCGGAGCTGGGTCTGAGCAACGCCCAATTCGGGCTTGCAGTGGCGGCATTCCCGCTCGGCGCCCTTCTGGCCGGGCTCGCCGCCGGAGTGCTGATCCGCCGCTTTCGGTCCTCGCGGGTCGCGGTGGCGGGCACCATCCTGACCAGCCTCGGGATCCTCTGCGCGGGCATGGCACCGTCCTGGGCGATGCTGGCCGCTGCACTGTTCTTCGCCGGAGCGATGGACGCCGTGACCGACGTGGCCCAGAACGCCCACGGGCTGCGTGTCCAGCGGCTGTACCAGCGCTCCATCATCAACTCGCTGCACGCGGTGTGGAGCATCGGAGCCGTGCTGGGCGGCCTGATGGGGGCCGCGGCGGCGGGCCTGGATCTTGCACCCGGAATCCACCTCAGCATCTCAGCCGCACTGTTCGCGGCGTTGACGCTGTGCTGCTACCGCTTCCTCCTGCCCGGGCCGGAAACGGACGACGACGGCGAGCTCGCCGCCGCTGATGCGGCGAACGGGACAGCGGCGCCAGGCTCCGAGCCTTCGTCGGCCGCCCGGGGAACAGTCGCCAAGTACGGCGTCCTGGCCGCCCTGGTGCTCATCGCAACGGCGGGGGCTTTGGTGGAGGATGCCGGCAGCTCGTGGTCGGCCATCTACCTCAGCGACACCCTCGGCGCGGCCACCACACCCGCTGGGTTCGGCTTCGTGGCCCTGACCGGGGCGCAGTTCATCGGCCGCCTGCTGGGCGACCGGCTCGTAGACCGCTTCGGCCAGCGGACGGTGGCGCGGGCCGGGGGACTGATTGCCGCCGTCGGCATGGGTACGGCCCTGGCCGTCCCCAGCATCCCCGGCACGATTCTCGGCTTCGCGGCCGCTGGCCTCGGCGTGGCCACGCTCGTTCCCGCGGCCATGCACGCCGCGGACGAACTACCCGGGCTGCGGCCCGGGACCGGGCTCACCATGGTCAGCTGGCTGATGCGCGTGGGCTTCCTGGTTTCGCCGCCGGTTGTCGGCGCCATCGCGGATGCCGCCAGCCTGCGCGCCGGCCTCTTCGTGGTGCCGCTGGCCGGACTCCTGGTGCTGGCGCTGTCGGCGGTGCTGGCCAAGCGGCTGAAACCGGGTTTCACCCATTGAAATCGTCGAAGGCAGGGCAGGCCTGACCGGGGGACGCTTAGTCAGGTGAACATGATCAATGTAGGGCCGCGCTGCCGGATCATCCTGGACAATGACTGGGCAGGTGATCCGGATGGGCTTATCGGGCTAGCCCATCATGCGTTGTCTCCTGCCAACCGGATCATCGCGGTCACGAGCTCGCTGACCAACCCGATGTTCGGGCCGCCCGACGGCATGGCACGGGAAGGGGCGGACCTGGCCGAGGACTTGCTCCGCGTGCTGAAGCTCCCGGATCTGGCCCCCGTTCACGCCGGCTCCGACGCGCCGTTCACCGGGCAGCCTCGGAACACAGCCGCCGCACAGGCCATCGTTGACGCTGTCCGTGCAGGAGCTATTGCAGACATGCCAACGGTCCTCGTATGCGCCGGCCCGCTGACGAACGTCGCAGACGCGCTCCTTCTGGAACCGGATATCGCCGCCTCGTTCACCCTTGCTTGGGTCGGCGGGGCCGCCGCGAACGAGGACGAATACAACTATCACACCGATCCTGCCGCCGCCCGGTTTGTGCTGGACAACCAACAACTCGCCGTGTGGCAGTTTCCCATGGAGACGTACCGGCAAGTCGTCATATCCGTTGCCCAGCTCGACTACTCGCTCAGGAACGCGGGTGCGGGCGGCGCGTGGCTGTGGGAGCGGTTCAACAGCCTAAAGGTTCCGGACTTCGTCAAATTCGGGCCGCTGTGGTGCCTGGGAGACAGTGCGCCGCTCGTCGTCACCGGGCTCGACGACGTCACATCCAGGTTCGAGGAAACGGGCAGTTCGCCATCCAGAAGGACCTACACGAGTGTGGACTCGAGACTGATCATCGCGGACTTTTTTGCGCGGCTGCAGCTGCACAGTCACGCCGGATAAACCGCGATGGCGGTGGCCTTGATGACGAAGTAGACGGTCATTCCCGGGGTGAGTCCCAGGTCTGCCGAGGCTGCTGGGGTGATGTCCGCGGACAGGCCGCCGGCGTGGACGCGGATCTGGTCGCCGTGGGGTTCCAGGTCCGTGATGGTGACGGCGAACGAGTTCCGCGGGCTGCCGTGCTCAGCGGTAAGAAAGACCGAAACCGCCGTCGGCGAGAAGACGGCGACGCCGTCCTGGCCGGGGACGGCACCGTCCTCGGGGTGGGCGGTGATGTCCAGCCCGCCGTCGGACGTGAGCCCGTGGCCGGTGATGATGCCGGCCAGAAGGTTCATGCCCGCCAAACCGGCGGCGAACTTGCTGCGCGGTTTCTCCAGGACCGCGCGGGTGGGCCCCTCCTCCGTGATGCGTCCGCCTTCGACGACGATGGCCCGGTCCGCGAGCATGAGCGCGTCCAGGACATCGTGCGTGATGATGATGGCCCGGCGGTTGGCGAGGACCCGTTTGAGGAGCCGGCGGAGCATGGGGGCGGCATGGATGTCGAGGGCAGCCATGGGTTCGTCGAGCAGAAGCAGTTCGGGGTCTGTGGCCAGGGCGCGGGCGATGGCGACCCGCTGCGCCTGACCGCCCGAGAGCTGGCCGGGCCGCCGGTCCGCGAACTCCGCGGCCTCCACCTCGGCCAGCCAGTGCCGCGCCGTCTCCAGCGCACCTGCCCGGTTGGCGCCGGCTGCCCGGGGCCCGAAGGCGACATTCTCCAGCACGCTCATGTGCGGAAACAGGAGCGGTTCCTGTGCGAGCAAGGCTGTTCCCCGCGTGTGCGGCGGCAGGAAACGGCTGTTCCCGCCGTCGAGGTTGAACAGCGATTTCTGTCCGAGCACGGCGTGCCCGCTGTCGGGGCGGAGGAGCCCGGCGATGATCCCCAGCAGTGTCGACTTACCGGCGCCGTTGGGGCCCAGCACGGCGACGGTTTCGGCGGCTCCGAGCGTGAGGGAGACGTCGAAGTTGCGTGCCGTCAGCGCGGCGTTAAGCGTGAAAGTCACTTTGCTCCTGCCTCTGCCGCCAGCGCCCGGGGGCGCCGGTAGGAAAGCCCGACGACGGCGACGGCCACGGCCACCAGCACCAGGGAAAGGGCGACGGCGGCATCGGCGTCGGTTTCCCGCTGCAGGTAGATCTCCAGGGGCAGGGTTCGGGTGACGCCCTGCAGGCTGCCGGCGAATGTCAGGGTGGCGCCGAACTCACCCAGGCAGCGCGCGAAGGACAGTACGGCACCGGAAGCCAGGCCGGGCAGTACCAGCGGGATGCTGACGCGGCGCAGCACCGTGGTGGGACGGGCGCCCAGGGTTGCAGCGACCGCCTCGTATTTGGTGCCCGCCGTGCGGAGGGCGCCCTCGAGGCTGACCACCAGGAAAGGCAGCGCCACGAACGTCTGGGCGAGGACGACGGCGGTGGTGGAGAAAGCGATCTGGATTCCGGCCAGTTCGATGCTGCGCCCGAGCATGCCCTGGCGGCCGAACGTGTAGAGCAGGGCGATGCCGCCGACGACCGGGGGCAACACGAGCGGGAGCAGCACGAAGGCCCGCAGCAGGCGCTGGCCCGGGAAACTGGCACGGGCCAGGACGAGGGCCAGCGGCACGCCGAGCACGATGCACAGCACCGTGCTGGCGGCCGAGGTCCGCAGGCTCAGGCCCAGAGCGGTGAGGGAGGATTCCGAGGTGATGAGCGGGATGAACTGGCCCCAGTTGACCTTGGCCACCATGGCGGCCAACGGCAGCAGGACAAACAGCGCTCCCGCTGCCGCGAGGGCGAAGACCCACGGCGGGGCGCCGGTGTAGCCGGCATCCCAGCGCCTAGTCTTGCCTGCTGTCCAAGCGTTGCTACGGGGTGCCGAATCCGGCGTCACTGAGGACCTTCCTGCCTTCGCTGCCGGTGACCGTGGCGATGAAGGCCTTGGCCAGTTCCTTGTTCCTGCTGCTGCCCACGGTGGCGATCGGGTAGGTGTTTACTGCCTTGTCCGACTCGCTGAACGGGATGCCCTTGACCTTGTCGCCCGCGTTTTTGACGTCGGTGACGTAGACCAGCCCGGCGTCGGCTTCCCCGGAGGTGACCTTGCCGAGCACGTCAGTCACGGAGGATTCCTCGCTGACGGGCTTCAGGGTGGTTCCGGCGGCCTGCTCCACGGTCTCGGTGGCGGAGCCGCAGGGGACCTGGGGTGCGCAGACAACCACCTTGACGCCCGGCTTCGCCAGGTCGGCGAAGGAACTGACCGACGCCGGATTGCCCGGCGGGACGGCGATCTCCAGGACGTTCGTGGCGAAGTTGCTTGCCGTTCCGCCGATGAGCCCGGCGTCGGAGAGCTTGGCCATGTTCCTGGTGTCGGCGGAGGCGAACACATCGGCCGGGGCGCCCTGGCTGATCTGCGTGGCCAGGTCCGAGGACCCGGCGAAGTTGAGAGTGACCTTGGTGCCCGGGTTTGCGGCCTCGAACTCGGAGGCGATCCTGGTGAACGTCGGCTTGAGGGACGCGGCGGCGAACACGGTCACGGTGCCGGTGCCGGCCGCCGTCGAACTGCCGCTCTGGGTTGTGCCGGCCGCCATATTGGAGGCGGCGCAGCCGGCCAGCCCGGCGATAACGACTCCGGCGGCCAGCACGGCGCCAATGCGCACGTGGATGGTGCTCATATGATGCTCTTTCCCTGAGGCGTTTCGATGATGACGGTGGTGGCCTTGACGACGGCCGTGGCCACGGACCCGAGTTCAAGGCCGAGGTCACGGACGGCTTCGCTGCTCATCAGGGAGACAACGCGGAACGGGCCGCACTGCAGCTCCACCTGGGCCATGACCTTGTCCGCGGTGATGCCGGTGACCAGGCCAACGAACCGGTTGCGCGCCGAGCTGCCTACCCGGGTGGGGTCCTCGGGCAGCTGCGCCTGGTTGCGGGCGAGCTGTGCCAGTTCCAGTCCGTCGACGGCGAGTCTGCCGGAGGCGTCCTTGACGGGGGTCAGGGTCCCGCTTTCGGTCCAGCGGCGGACGGTGTCATCGCTGACGCCCAGGAAGCGCGCGGCTTCGGAGATGCGTATTTTCGGCATGACACCATATTGGCCCATATGCGGCAATTTCGCGACGTTCTGTCCGCAAATTCGGAACTGGTCCCGATTTGCTGGGGCTTGGGAGTTGGCCGGTTTTGTTACGCCCCGCTTCGGCCGGTGAAGCTGCGTTTCCGTGCGCGTCAGTTCGTTGCAGCCGGGCTTGGGAAGCCGCCAGCAAGGTGCTTGATTGGGTCTACACGCTTCGAAAGGACTCGCCATGACGGAACTCTCAGACCTCAGCCCGCGCCGGATCCGCAACGTGCTGGGCCACTTCGCGACGGGCCTGACCGTGATCACCGCGGCAACCGAGAACGGCCCTGCCGGGTTCACCTGCCAGTCCTTTGCGTCCCTCTCGCTGGAACCGGCGCTGGTGACCTTCAGCCCGGCACGGACCTCCAGTACCTGGCCGCTGCTGCGCCAGGCAGGCCGCTTCACCGTCAACATCCTTCCCGCGGACCACCAGCATCTCGCGGCCCAGTTCGCGCGGTCCGGTGCGGACAAGTTCGCCGGAGTCGAGCACTCGCCGTCGCCCCTCGGCAACCCTGTCCTCGACGGCGCCCTGGCCTGGGTGGACTGCGAGCTGCACCAGGAGTACGACGGCGGCGACCACACCATAGTGGTGGCCGCGATCCACGCCCTGGGCGCCCGCTCCGACGTCGATCCCCTCCTTTTCTTCAAGGGCGAGTACGTCTCCGTGCAGCCACGGGTCAAAATCCTGGAGGGCGTCGCATGACACGGGGTGGCGTGGCCAAGGTCAAGGCCACGTCCCGTCGGCGTGGCCGCCGGCTCGCGCAGCCGGACATCACCGACGAGGTGTGGCTGCCCGCGGAGGACTGGGCAGCCATCAAGGTCGGGGCCAGTGTCGAGGTCACGCTTCCCTCGGGGCACTCGTACACCGGCCGCGTTGACTCCAAGACGCCGGACTCGGACCTGGTGTGGATCATCAGTTCGGCCGGGCAGGGACGCCAGATGTACGGCAACCGCGACGGAGTGCGCCTCCTCCCGGTGTGAGGCCCACGCGCGTGAGCGTCCTTCTGGTTCCCCGCGGTTTCCTGGCGGCCGCGCACCTTTTCTGCCGCGGGCGCAGAGGCCCTGCGCCCGGGAAATCTGCAGCAGACCTGAACAGCAAGGAGGGTGGGCATCCGCTGGATGCCCACCCTCCTTTTTCGCTTGTGTTGGCTTTACGCCTGCGGCTTAGGCTGCGTTGGCTGTTCCGGTTCCCCGAGCGACAGCATCAGCCGGTTGGCCCAGTTGAAAAACGCGCTGCCGTGGATCACGTCGGCCAGGTCCAGCACGTCGAGGCCCTCGTCCTGCAGGGCCCGGACGTGGGCCTCGTTCAGCCGCGGCGGTGTCTGCGCCAGCGCCGCCGCTGCCGCAACGACGGCGTTCCAGCGCGACCCGAGGTCAGCGGAGGTGCCGTCGTCGAGAAGCTGCTGGACGTCGTCGTGCCGGTCTGAGTGGTGTGAGGCGAACCGGGCGTGGACGGACGCGCAGAAGACGCAGCCGTTGGCGCGGGACGTCGCAGCTGCCGCGAGTTCCCGCTCGCCGCGGGGGAGGCCTTCCTTCGTGTTGTAGAAGATGTCCTTATCGGTGCGCGTCCGAGCGCCCAGGATGTCCGGGTCGCGGGCCAATAGCCGGAAGTAGTCGCTTCCGGCGCGCCCGCGGTCCACCAGCCCGGCCAGCTGCCGCTCGGTCAGGGCCGCGGCGTCGGGCGCCTGCAGCCAGGGCCGCCATCCTAGTTCGTCCTGGGTGAAGGCCTCCGGTCGGTTCAGGGTGGGGTAGGTGGTCACTTCATCGGTCATGATCCGATCCTTACGGTCTGGGCGTCAGCCGGGTTCGCGGCAATTTCTGTCAGGGCGGGTTCCGGCAGGGCGGCGGCCAGAATCCGCAGCCCGCTGACCACCCGGAGCTGGTAGGCGAGGAACGCAACGAGCTGCGAGAGCGTGACGATGCCCGTGGTGGACCACCCCGCCGCCACGAGGGTGCCGAGGGCTGCCGGGGAAGCTTCCCGCGGCCGGAAGACCAGCAGGTGCGCGTGGTCCAGGGCCGAGCTCAGCCTGTCGCCCAAGATGCCCCTGACTGCGGCAGGGGCAGCCCATCGCAGCCCCGGACGGCTTTCGGCCTGCAGACCGGGCTCGCGGTACTCGCCGTAGGGCCCGAGCGCCACGCCCGATTCCGCTGCCTCGAGGACGGCGGCGTGGAGCGAATCGCCGGCTCCGGCCGCCTTGAATCCCTGCTCATAGAACGCCGTCGCCTCAGCGTTCCCGTGCAGCGCCGCCACGAACACGGCGACGGCGAACCGTTCTGGCAGGCTGGCTGCCGTGAGCACGTCGGGCTCGAAGAGGGCCAGGTAACTGGCTTGGGTGTTCTCCCGGGTGACGGGACGGCGCCGCCGCAGTTCATCTAAGGGCGACCCGGGGGAGACCCCCAAAATGGTGTCGACGGCGTC
Source organism: Arthrobacter sp. FW305-BF8 (assembly GCF_021789315.1). NCBI lineage: Bacteria > Bacillati > Actinomycetota > Actinomycetes > Micrococcales > Micrococcaceae > Arthrobacter > Arthrobacter sp. FW305-BF8. The sequence goes on along the minus strand of NZ_CP084561.1, from coordinate 4,298,982 downwards.
TTGTGCTGTGTTGCTCATTTCGCTCCTTGCTGGACGGGTGAGATTGCTGGGCGGGGACAGATGCGGGGGCTGCTTTCCAGCCGAGCCGCGGAACCACTTCGGTGGCGGCGAGCTCGATGGAGCGCAGGATGTGCTCGTGCGGGGGATCGATGGAATGGACCTGGAAGGAAATGTCCGTTGCCCGCTGCAGGGAGCTGTCGCGGGCCAGGGATTCGACGACGTCGTCCACGGTTCCGACGTGCGAGTCGGTCGCAGTTATCAGGCCCTCGACGCCGTGGCTTTCAAAGACGTGGCCCTGGCGCTCGAAGTGCGGGACGATCCGGCGCAGTCCGGCCTCGGCGAAGCGGAGCGCCTCGGCCCGGCTGTCGGCAACAAAGAGTGTGCGGGAAGCGAGGACCCTTGGCGTTGCTCCGTGCGGCAGCGCCGCCAGGTAGGCATCGATGATCGGATTCTGAAGCTCGTCCAGCGGCGCCGACGGCTTTTCGGGGGACCGTGGCTGGGTGCGGGAGAGCATCACACCGTCACCTGCCCGGCCGGCGCGCTCGCCGCCAGCCACCGAGAAGGTGGCCTGCCATATCCGCTCCAGCAGTTGCGGGGCAGCCGGGTAGAGCCGGTTCGTTGAGGTTCCGAGCTCCTTGCCGCCCCAGGCCTCGGCGAGCAGCTGCAGCTTGTCCGCGAAGATCCCACGGCGTTCGTCGGAGTCCAACCCGAACGCTGTGAAGGCGGACGGCGTACCTCCCGTCCCGACGCCAACCTCGAGCCGGCCGCCGGAGAGCAGGTCCAGCACGGCGGCATCCTCGGCCGCGCGCAGCGGGTCCTCGAGGGGAAGAGTGATGATCCCGGTTCCCAGCCGGATGCGGGAGGTCCTTGCCGCAACGTGCGACAGGAACACCAGGGGCGAGGGAAGCCCGCCCTCCGACTCGTTGAAGTGGTGCTGTGCCACCCACGCGGAATCAAATCCCAGCTCCTCGGCCCTGAGGATCTGCTCCAGGGCGAGCCGGTAGCGTTCGGCGGGTCCGGCGTCGTCCAGCAGCCGGGTGAAGAAGCCGATCCTCTTGGCCGTGCCTTGCTTGGCCAGTGCGGCGGGGCGGGTCATGGTTGTGCCTTTCGGTTTCCGGGGATCGCGTCGATCAGTTCCCGGGTGTAGGAGTGCTGCGGGTTCAGGAAGACGTCATCCACCGTGCCCTGTTCCACCTGGCGGCCGTTGCTCATGACGGAGACCGTGTCCGCGATCTGGCGGACGACGGCGAGGTCATGGGTGATGAAGACATAGCTCAGGTCAAGTTCGCACTGCAGTTCCCCGAGGAGGGCCAGGATCTGGGACTGGACAGTGACGTCCAGGGCGGACACGGCCTCATCCAGGATCAGCACCTCCGGGTCGAGCACCAGCGCGCGGGCAATCGCCACCCGCTGGCGCTGGCCACCGGAGAGTTCCCGGGGATGCTTGGCGAGGAGCGACTCCGGCAGGCTGACGCGGTTCAGCAGTTCCCGCACTGTGGCGTCCCGCCCGGGTTTGGGCCCGGCGTTGAAGTTCAGCAGCGGTTCCTCGATGATTCTGGCAATGGTCTGCCGTGGGTCCAAGGAGGTGAAGGGGTTCTGGTAGACCAGCTGCACGTGCTTGCGGAACAGCCGCAGCCCTTTCGCGTCCAGTTCGGAGAGGTCTTGGCCGCCGATGACGATGTGGCCGGCCGTGGGGCGCTGGAAACCGGCGAGGGCCCGCGCCGTCGTCGTCTTTCCGGATCCCGATTCACCCACGATGGCGTGCGTCGTGCCGCGCGGAACGCTGAAGCTGACGCCGTCCACGGCCCGGAAAGCGGGTTGGTTCCGCCCCGTTGCGAATTCCTGGATGAGGTTGCGGACCGCGACGGCGGTGTCCCGGCTGGCGGCGCGTTCACCGGCGGCGGGCAGGAGCCGAGCCTTGCCGTCAGAGATCGACGGCGCGTCAGCGATCAGCTGCCGGGTGTAGGAACTGGTGGGGTGCGCGAGTACCTCGGCTGTAGGGCCTTGTTCCTGGACCCGCCCGCCCTTGAGGACCACGGTCCGGTCGGCGCGGTCGGCGGCGACGCCGAGGTCGTGCGTGACGAACAGAACGGCTGTGCCGGATTCGGCGCGCAGGTCATCGAGCAGGTCCAGGATTCGCCGCTGTACGGTGACGTCCAGGGCAGACGTGGCCTCGTCGGCAATGATCAGTTGAGGCTGCAGCGCGATGGCCGCGGCGATCAGCACCCGTTGCTTCATGCCACCGGAAAGTTCGTGGGCGTACTGCCTGGCGCGGCGCTCGGGGTCAGGTATGCCCACGCGCCCCAGCAGTTCCAGGACGCGCTGCCTGCGCTCCGCCTTCGGCAGCCTGGTATGCAGGCGCAGCACCTCCTCCACCTGCATGCCCACCGTGGTCACCGGGTTCAGGGAGCTCGTCGGGTCCTGCGGGATGAGGCTGATCTTGGCCCCGCGGATCGCTTCCAGGCGCTTCTGCGACCAGCCCGCAATGTCCGTGCCGTTGAGCCGGATACTGCCGCCGTCGATTCTGCCGTTTCCGGCGAGCAGCCCGATCACGGCCTGGGCGGTCGTCGACTTCCCTGAACCGGATTCGCCTACCAGGGCGACCACTTCGCCGGGCGCGAGGTTCAGCGACACGTTGTGGACCACGCGGCGGTGCGATCCGTGGCGGTCCGCGTAGGACACTGAGAGGTTTTCGAGTTCCAGGACGGGACCGGTGTGGGCCCCTGGGCCGGCGGCTGTGGCCCCTGCTGTGAGGATTCCGGTCACGGCTGAACCTTTCGGATCGAGTGGCTGATGCGGTTGGCTGACAGGACGACGGCCACCACCACCAGCCCGGGATAGGTGGTGAGCCACCAGGACGTGGCCACGTAGTTCCGTCCCTCGGCTATCAGCAGCCCCCATTCGGGCGTGGGTGGCGGGGCACCGTAGCCAAGGAATCCAAGGGTGGAGATCGCCAGGATCGCGGCTCCGAACTGAAGCGCGACCAGTGCAAGGACGGGACCGGCGGAATTGGGCAGGATGTGCCGGCGGAGGACGGCGGCGAAGGTCCCGCCGCTGCCGAACGCGGCCTCGACGAAGTCGCTGCGCCGGACTCGCAGGACCTCGGCACGCGAGAGCCGGGCGAAGCTGGCCACCGAGCCGACGCCGACGGCGATGGCCGCGTTCACGGTGCCGAAGCCGAGGATGATGATGATGCTCAGCGACAGCAGGAGGCCGGGAATGGACAGCAGGACGTCCACAATCCGCATCACGACGGCGTCGGTGATCCCGCCGATGGAACCGGCGAGGAGACCCAGGAGGGTTCCGACCACCAGCCCCACCGCGACGGCCACCAAGGCGCCGGTCACGGAGTTGATGGAGCCATGCACGATCCTCGAGTAGAGATCACGTCCCAGCTCGTCGGTGCCGAGCAGGTGCCCGCCGCCGGGTGGCAGCAGCTTGTCCCGGGCGGTTCCCGAGGTGGCGCTGTGGGCGGTGAAAAGCCCCGGGGCGATGGTCCAGAGCGCCACGAGGCCCAGGACCAGCCAGGACAGCACCAGTCCGGGCTGGATGCGGAGGCGGGGGCGACTGGGGACTTCTTCCGGGCTGTCCGTGTCCGGGGTGGCCGTTACCGGTGTGCCGGCCAGGCTGACGTGGCTCACGTGAGGGCACCTGCCTTTCGCTTCAGTCGGGGGTCCAGGACGGGATATAGGAGGTCGACGGCCAAGTTGACCAGCACGAACGCCGCGGCGGCCAGGACCACGACGGCCTGCAGTACGGCGGCGTCCTGGCTGTTCACGGCCTCCTGGGTCAGCTGGCCTATGCCGTTGCGGCCGAAGACGGTCTCCGTGACCACCGCCCCGCCAATGAGTTCGCCCAGCAGGACACCGGCGATCGTGAGCGCGGGCAGCACGGCGTTCCGTACCACGTGGTGGCCCAGCACCCACACGTTGCTGCCGCCCCGTGACCGTGCGACGGCCACGAAAGGCTGTGTCCCGACGTCGTCGATGCTGCGGATCAGCACCTGTGCCAGTGGCGCCGAAATCGGGATCGCCAGCGTTGCCACCGGCAGTACTAGGCCCAGCGCCTCGGGCGGGTTGATCACGGGAATGAGCTTCAGTTGGAAGGAGAAGATCTGGATCAGCACGATCCCGAGCCAGAACACCGGCACCGAGATGAACAGTGACGGCAGTGACTGGACCGCGTTCCGCAGCCAGCTGAACGGCGCCAGGCTGGAGAGGAACGCTATCGCAGCGGCCAGGACCACCGCGGCCAGGAAGCCGAGTCCGGCCAGGGCCAGGGTTGACGGCACGTTGGCCGCCAGCTGGTCCACCACCGGAACGCCGGCCTGAACCGAATAGCCCAGGTTTCCCGTGAGGAAGCCCGCCAGGGAATGCAGGTATTGCAGGAATAGCGGGGTGTCCGCGCCGTAGGAGGTGCGGATGTCCTCGATCTCCTGCGGGCTCAGCCCCATGTCGGGGTTCTGGTACTTGATCAGGAGGGCATCACCGGGCAGCGCCTGAAGCAGGATGAACGCGACAGTGAAGGCGGCCCACAGCACCAGCGTGGCCTGCCCTGCACGGCTCAGAAGATGGCGGCTCAGAAGGTGGCGGCGCATGTCAGTGCTTGGCGAGCCAAACGCCGTACAGGCTGGGGCGTCCGACAGCTTCGAAGCCGAGGCCCTGCAAGTACGGTGCTGCGGCGAAGACCTGCGGCTCCTCGAAGATCGGAATCACGAGGGCCTGGTCGATCAGGTGGTTCTGGACCTCCGCGACATCCTTGAGGCGCTGTGCCGGATCGGTGCGGGACGTTTCGGCTTCCAGGAGCGCGTTCAGCTTCTGGTCCACAAAGCTCTTCACCTTCTGGCTGCTGCCGCCCTTCTGGAGCAGGGCATCGCGGTTCTTGGGGTAGAACTGGCTCTTGATGACATCCGGATCGGCGCGTCCCACCATCGCCACGGACACCGGGGTCTTCTCCGGGTCAAGGCTGTCGACGGTCTTGCTGCCCGAGTCACCGGCGAGGATGTTGAGCTTGACGCCAACCTTCTCCCACTGCTGGGCGACCAGCTGCAGCACGGCCTTGTTCTGCGGCTGCGGCAGCGATTCATAAATCGTCAGGGACAGCTGCTTGCCGTCCTTGCTGCGGATGCCGTCGGCACCCGGCTTCCACCCGGCGTCGTCCAGCAGTTCCTTGGCCTTCTCCGGGTCGTGACCGAGCTTGGCGGAGAGGTCCACGTAGCCGATGGCTTCCTTGGACAGCACCGAGGTGGCCACCGGGTAGTTGTCGGAGAAGATGGTCTCCACGATCTCGTCCCTGTCGGTGGCCTTGAGGAGCGCCTGGCGAACGCGGACGTCGGCAACGAGGGCGTTGTCGGGGCGGAAGACGATGCTGTCGTTGACGCCGCGGGTGCCGGGCGCGAAGATCTTGAAGCCCTTGGACTCCACCTGCTTCTCGTCGTAGGCCTGGACCTGGCGGATCAGGTCGCCCTGCCCGGCGATCAGTGAGCCGGTGCGCACGCTGTCCTCCGGGGTCACTACGATCTTCACCGCGTCCATGTACGCACGGCCCTGGTGGTCGGCCGTCTTGGGTCCCCAGTTGTAGTCGGGCCTGGCACTGAGGTCGACTTCCTTGCCCAGAACTTCGTTGGCGACGGTGAACGGGCCGCTGCCGATGATGTTCTTGGCGCTGCCGAGGTCGTCAAAGTTCCGGTCCAGGGTGCTGATGGACACGATGCCCGAGCCGATGGTGGCGGTGCCCTGCAGGAAGCCCGGGGAGGACTTCTTGAAGTGGAACTTCACGGTATGGGGGTCGATGACCTCGCTGTGGTCGTAATTGTTGATCACCTCGGACACCGGCTGGTTGAGGGCCTTGTTGCCCAGGCCGTAGGTGTCGAAGTTCCGGGCGACGGCGGCAGCATCCACCGGTGTGCCGTCTGAGAAGGTGACGCCGCTGCGCAGCTTGAAGGTGTACTCCGTCAGCGCCGGGTTGCTGGTCCAGGATTCGGCGAGCCACGGCTCGATCTTGAGGGTCTCCGGGTTCTGGTAGGTCAGCTTGTCGGTGATCTGGTTAAGGATGCCGCCGTTGGGGTAGAAACCGCCGGCCGGGGGATACAGGTTGGTGTGGGCCTGCTGTTCCAGATAGGTCAGCGTGCCTCCGCTGACGGGCTTGCCGGCATCGACCTGTGCCGCGCCCGAACTGGTGCTGCAGCCGGCCAGCGCGGTGGCCAGGGCCAGGGCAGCGACGCCGGCAGCGAGACTCCGGACAGGTTTGGGTAGAGCCACGGGGGATCCTTCTTTCAGGGAGAACGGGCCTGCGCTTCCCTGACGGGCCGGGAACGCGAGGTGCGAATGGGGACGTTTTCATCACCATAGGTTCCTTCTGCTCCCCTGCTGAAGCGGCCCGACACCGTCGGTCACCCTGATTAGCACTGCGCAAAACTGCGACATTTTCCGCAACGAAAACGGGTGCCTACCTGCCCCAGTTTTCCAACCGCTCCCTCCGGCGGTGATCGGCCTGCTGGACCAGTTCGACCATCCACGGCCGGTGCCCCTGGTGGAGCGTCATCCCCTGAGACAGCCCTTGGACCGACGGGACGGAATTGGCGATGTCGATGGTGATGCGGCCGCCGCCCAGCGGAGCGTTGGTGATGTGCAGGTCCCCAAAGGACGGAGGAAGGACCGGGTCCATCCAGACGCCGCCCGCGGAAACGACGGGGTCGTACCGCATCAGGCTCGTCACCAGCTGGATGGGCGCGGTAGCTGCCCAGGCCTGCGGCGAGCACGCCGTCGGATACGGGACGGGAGCGGCGAGCTGTTCCCGGCTGAAACCGCAGAACAGCTCCGGGAGCCGGCCGTCGGAGTATTCGGCAGCATCCATCATGCCGGTGGCGATCCGCTGTGCCTCCTCGACGAAGCCATAGCGGAGGAGCCCGGCCGCGACGATGGCGTTGTCGTGCGGCCACACCGATCCGTTGTGGTAGCTGGCGGGGTTGTAGGCGCCCATGTCGCTGGCCAGGGTACGCACGCCCCAGCCGCTGAACATCTCCGGGGACATCAGCCGTTCGGCCACCTGAGGGGCCTTGTCCTCGTCAATGAGGCCCTGCAACATGCAGTGACCCATATTCGAAGCGCAGGCATCCACCTGTCTTTTCTTCCCGTCCAGGGCAATGGCGTAGTACCCGCGTTCAGGGATCCAGAACTGTTCGTTGAATTGTTTCTTCAGCTGGGCCGCGCGGTCGGCGAGCTCATTACCAAAAGCCGTGTCCCCGGCGTCGTACGCCAGCCATGCGCGCGAAAGGTAAGCGACGTAAACGTAGGCCTGGACCTCGCAGAGTGCGATCGGCGGCTCGGCAAGCCTGCCGTTAGCGAAGTTGATTCCGTCCCAGGAATCCTTCCAGCCCTGGTTGATCAGGCCCTGGTCGTTGAGGCGCTCGTACTCGACGAAGCCGTCGCCGTCCCTGTCCCCGTATTTCATGATCCACTCGAGTGCGCGGTCCGCGTGGGGCAGCAAAGCAGCGATCGTGTCCGCACCGAAGCCCCAGCGGCTGACCGCACCGAGCACCATCAGGAACAGGGGTGTCGCGTCGACGCTGCCGTAGTAGGCCGACTTGCCGCCCAGGGACAGCCCGCTGGAAACGTCGAGCCGGACCTCATGGAGGATCTTGCCCGGTTCCTCCTCGGTCATCGGGTCCACGACGGATCCCTGCCGGTCGGCCAGGGTCTGCAGCGTGCCCAGGGCCAGGGATGGATCCACCGGCATCGCCATGACCGAAGCCCAAAGCGAGTCCCTGCCGAACAGGGTCATGAACCAGGGCGCCCCGGCGGCCACCACGACGCGCTCAGGATGGTCGGGGTCCTCGATCCGCAGGGCGCCCAGGTCGTCATAGCTGCGGCGCAGGGTGCGTTCCACCGACCGGTTGCCCATCTGCAGGACCGGAATTTTCGCCACCCACTCCCGCCGGCGTACGTCCCGGGGAGACAGGCCATCACCCCCGGAATGCACGAAAGCCACCGGCGCATTGGATCCCTCGGTACTGGGCAGCACTGTCAGGACCGTGCTCCAGTGTCCGTGCGCCGGAACCGTGGCCCGGTACGTCACGGCGTCCGCCGTAACGTCCGCACCCGGAGCCTGGACCACCACGCCCTTCCGGACGTCCTGCCACGCCGCCCGAATGGTGAGCGAACCGCCGTCGGCCTGCCGTTTTTCGTCCCAGCGCCGCAGGATGCGAGCCTCTTTCACCTCGAAGAGGTCCGCGAAGTCCGCCCCGATCTTGACAGCGACGACGCAGTCGACAGGCTCGAGGGAGAAATTACGGACGGTGACCTGCTCCTGGATGCCGGCCCCCACCTCCCGCAGCCGCTCCACGATCAGGGGACTGTCGGCGTAGCCGTCCGAGCGGGGAACCCGACCCACAAACAGCGCCCGGTACGGCTCCTTCGTCTCAGCTGCCAGCGGCTCCAGCGCCAGGCCGTCAACCGTCAGGCTCCAGCCCGAGAGGATGCGGGCGTCCTGCACAAAGAGGCCATGCGGATGCTCTGTGCTGATGTCCCCGTTCGGTAGGGAGATGCAGAAGGACGATCCCTCGACCAAGGTGACCGTCCCGGCCCCCAATGGACCCGCCGCCGTATCAGCATTCCATCCAGCCATTGCGCCACCTCCGAGCAACCAGCAACAGCGTGCAGTTCGACGCTACGCTTGCGCGCTCCGCCTCGCTAGGGCTTGACTTGCACGACGCCGGGCGCAGACTTACGCCGGGATGGCGCCGGATTCGGGCTGGACGCCCCAGGTCATCTTCCGGATGGTTTCGCGCTGCAAACCGCTGAGGGCGGCCAGCTCGTAGTCATCCAAAACTCCCCGCCGTCGTGCTACTGCCAAAAGGTTCAGGCGGCGGTGTTCCAGCACGGCTTTGGACTCTTCAAGTTCAACCAGCTCCGACTTGAGCTGGCGGATCAGGGCAAGATGCTGCTCCGCCGGCATCCCGGACGGGAGCAGGTCGTCGGACGACAGCCCCACGGTGCGCACTGCCCAGCGGGCGAGTTCCGCGGCCTCGGCGAGGCGGGTCACTTTCATGCCGTCGCACAGCGCCTGCGCGATCTGCTGGTTCAGCCGGACCGAGAGGGCGCGCATGCTGGTGGCATTGAAGGAAATCCGCTGCCGGCTGTCCCGGAGCAGCTTGCGCGTCTTTTCCGCCTGGACAGCCGCCTTGTCGGGTTTCGCGGTGCCCCGGTAGCGGTAGTAGCCGGCGCTGCGGTCATCACGGTGCAGAATAACCAACAGCACTCCTCGGATCGGGTTCACGACTTACCTAGAAGGCTAGGCAGAACGGAGGGAGGGGCGGAAATACCTATAGTGAGTGGAGCCATAACCAAAAAGTTTGGGTCGGGTGCTTAGGCAGAATGACGACGGCGGTCCATAAGAGACGCTTATCCGTCCACGCAGATTAGGTCTTATCCAGACCGGCCGGGATTCCCTAGTGTCGAAGGAACGAATATCGCTTCGTCCTGACTCCCTAGGAAGAGACCATGTCTGAATTTGAACCTGCATCGCGAGTGTCCCGCATCAAGCAATCTGCCAGCGTGGCCGCAGCGGCCCGCGTGCGTGAGCTGAAGGCAGAAGGGCGCCGGATCCTGGACCTGACGGTCGGCGAGCCGGACTTCGATACCCCTGAGCACATCAAGGCGGCAGCGGTTGAAGCCATCAGCAAGGGGGAGACGAAGTACACCTCGGTCACCGGCACGCCGGCGCTGCAGAAGGCGATCCTCCAGACCATCGAGCTGCGCAGCGGCGTCCACTACACCCCGGCCGAGATCACGATCGGCGGTGGCGCCAAGCAGGTGATCTTCACGGCGTTCATGGCCTCCCTGGACGCGGGCGACGAGGTTGTGGTTCCCGCACCGTACTGGGTCTCCTACCCGGACATGGTGCTCGCGAACGAGGGCACGCCCGTGGTTGTCACCTGCGGCGAGGAGTCGGGCTTCAAGCTCACCCCCAAAGCATTGGCCGGTGCCCTCAACAAGCGGACCAAGTGGGTCATCCTGAACACCCCGTCAAACCCCACGGGCGCCGTGTACTCCAAGTCGGAACTGCGGGCCTTGGCCGATGTTCTGGCGGACTTCCCGCACGTGAACGTCCTGACGGATGAGATCTACGACCAGATCTACTTCGGCTCCGGCCGGATTCTGAGCCTGGTGGAGGTTGCTCCGGAACTCAAGGACCGCATCCTTGCTGTCAACGGTGTTTCGAAGGCCTACGCCATGACCGGCTGGCGGCTGGGTTACGCTTCCGGACCGGCGCCGCTGATCGCGGCCATCAATAAGCTCCAGTCCCAGATCTCCTCCTGCCCGTCCTCGGTGAGCCAGGCCGCCAGCGCTGCCGCGCTCACCGGCGACCAGTCCTTCGTGCGGGAGAGCGTCGAGGTTTACCGCAGCCGGCGCGATGCAGCGGTAGCCGCGCTGAACGCCGTCGACGGCCTTTCATGCGCGACGCCGGAAGGTGCCTTTTACGCGTACGTCAATTGCGGCGGTGCCATCGGCAAGACCACCCCGGAGGGAAAGGTCATCGCCAACGACGAGGACTTCACGCTCTATCTTCTGGAGGCAGCCTCCGTCGCCGTCATCCAGGGCTCGGCCTATGGACTGGGTCCATACTTCCGCATCTCCTACGCCACCAGCCTCGACGTCATTGAAGAGTCCATCGCAGCCATCGACAAGGCCGTCCGGGCCCTCAGCTAACCCCAGTAGCCGGGCCCTCACCTAACCCCACCAAATGAAGGAAAACCCCGTGATCCACGTAAAGACCAACATCGAACGACCCGACGCCGACGCCGTCCGCCGCCTGGCGCAGTTCTCCTCGGCCACGATCCACGAGGCACAGGGCCGCAAGGGCGCGCTCAGCTCCAGGATCAAGCCGATCGACCGCAGCATGTCCTTCTGCGGCCCCGCCACTACGGTCCGCTGCGCACCGCGGGACAACCTCATGCTGCAGGTGGCCATCCACTACGCCGAGGCCGGCGACGTTATCCTGGCCGCGGCGGGGGAGTACGAGGAAGCGGGCACGTTCGGCGACGTCCTGGGCAACGCCATGAAGGCCAAGGGCCTCGCGGGCCTGGTGACGGACTCCGGTGTCCGCGACACCCAGGACCTCATCGAGCTGGGCCTGCCCGTCTTCTCCGGAAGCGTGTCCATTAAGGGCACCGTTAAGGAAACCATCGGCCCGATCAACCACCCGGTGGTTTTCGGTGACGAGATCATTTACCCGGGCGACGTCCTCCGCGGCGATGCCGACGGCGTGGTGGTTGTCCGCAAAGACGAGATCGAGGAAGTCATCCGCCTCTCGCAGGAACGCGACGACGCCGAGCGCGAGCTGATCGGGCTCTACAAGGCCGGCGGAACCACCATCGACCTGTGCAACCTCACCGAGGTGCTCAAGGCCAAGGGCCTGCTGGTCGAGCACGCGTAGTCGCTTAGCGGTATGACCTGAGGCGGGACAGTCTTCTGTCCCGCCTCAGGCGTATCTAACGCGTATCTAGGCTGCCCATTACGGGGCTGGGCCGGGCTGGTCCGACTCGTGGGACTCGCGCGCCCAAGTTCCGAGCACTCTGGTGTCACTCAACGGGATTCCGGGCAGCCGAGTGCCGGGCAGTGGCGGTGCCGTGGACTGGTAGACGTGGCCGGTTGGCGTCGTTATTTCGATGGTCTGTCTCGGTCCTGGCCTGGGTTGGGCTTTCCAGCCGGGGAGTTCTTTGGTGTGGTTGCAGGCTTCGCACAGGCCCGCGCCGTTGGCCAGGGTGGTGGGGCCGTCGTCGTGCCAGGGGATGATGTGGTGTGGTGGCGGATCGGGGCGTCGCAGAAGGGGGTGCGGCAGGTGTCGTCGCGGAGTTGGATGAAGCGGCGCAGTGGTGCCGGGAACAGACGCCGCCGCGAGTCCATGGCCACCAGGTCGCCGGTCCCGGGTGCGGTGTAGAGCCGCCGGACCCAGGTCTTGAGCTCCTCAACTCCCTTGGCCTGTTCGGTGGTCACCAGGTTCCGGGCCCAGTCTCCGGGGACGGTGCCGTAGCCGGGGATCCGGGCGGGTTCGGAATCGCCCTGCAAGAGGGTGCGGTCGGTCATGACGACGTTAAGCTCGATGCCGATGATGCCGCCGGGCGTGCCGGTGGTCCATTCGACCAGGGTGTCGGTCATGGCCTGGTCGCGGGAGCGCGGATCTCCGCCGGCCCGGAGCGAGTCGGCGTTCCGGGTCAGCGCCGCGAGGACCGCGACGCCCTCGTGGACCGGCAGCAGCGCCGTCAGATACGTCATGCAGTCCGGGGCCGGGCGCAGGCTGACCCTGCGCTCCGAGGCGGCATGGCTTGCCCGTTGGGCCACGGAGCGGTGGTCTCTGCGGATGGCGGCGGCCCTCACGGCTGCGATGACGGTCCGGGTTCCGGCACCAACGAAGGTTCCGGTGTCGGCGGCGAGTTCTTCGTCAACGGCAGCCCGGTCTTCGACACTCAAACAGGCGGTCTCTTTCGCGACGTGCATGACCCGCTCTTCGTTCAGCTGCCCTGGTGTCCAGTGCGGCCAGGGCGTGTGGCATCTGTGTCAGGGCCTTGGCTGTGCCGAGGAGCCGGCGCCCGCGGTTTGGGGATTCGCCCCGGGCCAGTGCGATCTGCTCGGCCGCGCCCAGGCCCTGGTCTTTGCCGCGGCCCTTGCCCAGGTCCTCGGCGGCCAGTGGCGGCCGGCCGGTGGATTCCTGGCGGAGCCGGGCCTCGAAGGTCACAGAAAGCCGTGCCTGTTGCCCGGCGGCCCAGCACTTGATGTTCTCGTAGGCTCGGACTTGGTCGATCAGCCCGGCATTGTCGGCGGTGAGGTTAGCTGCCGGGAAAAACCGGCCCGAGGATGCAGCAGCGCTCGAGGGAACGCTGTGCCTAAAAACGCCGTCGTCCAAAAAGCGGTCGTCAAAGAGGTCCTCGTCGAAAGGACGGTCGGCAAACAGGGCCTCAGGAAACGGATCCTCCGGCAACGATGCCGGATACGCGGCGTCGACATCATCGTCATAGGGAAGCCCGTCGTTCGTGAACGCATCTTCCGGAAACGCGGCAAGAGGAAAAACGGCGTCTGCAATAAAGGCGTCGGGAACCGCGGCAGCGTGCAGAACCAAGCGCGGCGCCGCTGCTGTCAGTGCTGAATTCCCGAAGCCTTCCATGGACACAGTCTGCCAAGGGGGACCGACAATAAAGGGCCGATAGGGCGCCGGATGCGGGCGGGATCGAAATAGTTTTTTCGGATCCACATGAGACCGAAAAGTAGGTAGCAGCACAGGGCGTTCCCAGCGCTGAGAACGCCCTGAAGTGCTACCCAGTTGGGTGCCGTGGTGAGCAGACAGCCCAAGCTGCGGCAGCGCCGCCGTCGTACTGAATCTAGACGCGGTGGGGGACTGGGTAGGCGGGGGCGCCGAAGACAGCGTCCTCCAGGTGCCAGACCGTCGACCCGCCTCCGCTGACCGGCATGATGCTGCCCTCGAAAACGAAGATGGGCGCTGCGGACCGGTCCGCTGGCCGCCAGAAACCGTTGGTCGGGCAGTGCGACCCCGTTTTGGCCATAAGCCCCAGGCTCGGGTCGGAAGTTCTCCTGGCGGTGCTGATCTTTTTCATGGCTGGCTCCCCGTTGAATTGTCTGCGGAATATCATTCACCGCAATTTCTTGGCTTGCCACCAATACTAGAATCCCGCGCACTCGGTTACTAAGACAAATGATGAGTGCCCTAATAAGTCAAAGCTATGATCGGCCGTACTTGTCGTTAAGCATTTCCTGGAGCATTTCCTTCAGTACCAGGAGCACTGCCGATGCCGCCTCCGAGAGGGGGTCGTGATCGGGTGTGCACAGCGCGATCTTGCACTGCAGCGCCGGGTCCACAATCCGCAGGACATGGAAGTCCTCCTCGTGGAACAGTGCGTCCGCCGCCGACTTGGGCAGGATGGTGGCCCCAAGGTCGGCCCGCAGCAGCCGGGTCAGCGAGGGCACCGACTCCACCTCGCCCACGAGCTGGAGTTTGAGCCCCTTGCTGTCGAAACCCGCCTCCACAGCCTGGCGCAGCGTGTGAATCTTCTCGGGAAGGAAGAGCCCCAGCCGGGCCACCTCCTCCAGCGTGATCTCGCCGTTCTCCGAGTTAACGTCCGGTCTGGCGGCGTTGACCACCAGGTGCAGGTCCTCGACGATCATGGTGGTGAACAGGACGCCGCGGATGGGGCCGGGCTCGTAGATGAGCGCCATGTCCAGCCGGCCGTTCTTGATGGCTTCACTCAGGACGCCGCCGTAAATCTCCGTGACGTGCAGGACGATGTCGGGGTACCGGCGGGCCACCTCGCTGATGATCTGCGGGGTCAGGCTCGATGCCATGCTGTAGGGCGCAATGGCAATCGACACACGGCCGGACGGCGCCGCCCCCGACTTGGCAACGTCCACTCGGGCCTGCGCGACGAGCCGCAGGATGGACTGGGCATGGCGGTACAGCGTGTGCCCGGCGGCCGTGGGCTGCACGCCCTGCTTGCTGCGGATCAGCAGTCGCTGCTTCAGTTCTGTCTCAAGCGCCGAAACCTGCTGGCTCAGGGCCGGCTGGGCCACGTGCAGCGCAGCCGCGGCCTTGGTGATGCTCCCCGAGTCCACGATCTGTACGAAGTACGCCAGTTTCCTGGTATCCACGGCCGCCCTCTCTCTTTGCGGCGTCCTGAACCCGAAAGGTCATAACGGGATGCTATGGAGGGACACGCAATAGGTCTTTGTGTGATCCACATCGCTGACACTAGGTTGAACCCAGAACGCTATTTCATTAAGGCTACATTCTATCCCCTCGGGGGACATGCAATTTCCCTATGGGGTCAGATGCATTGTGCATGGAAATAGGTTTTATCGAAATAGATGACCCGTTTTACATTCCCGAAATAAACGGTCCATATGTTCAATGCAATGAGGGCGGTCCGGCAAGGGCCGAATCCTCCTTACTGGGAAGGGAACGGTCATGGACTCCATAGCGGCACTGGTCATAACCGGCACCTATCCCGTGACACCGATTACGTCTTTGTGTGAGCCAAATCCCGGTGTCAGACTTTTTGCAGAAGCCGGCAGCCCGGCAGCACCGAACCGGGAACCCCTCGCAGGGCCAGTTCGGACACACCTCATCACCAGCGCAGCTGATCCCTTTGCCCCGGCGGGCAGGGCCGCTGCTAACCACCCCAGGAAGGCAGATAATGGGACTCACAGTTGATCTCGTCGCAGATCTCGGAGAAGGCTTCGGCGCCTACTCGATGGGCGACGACGCTGCCCTGCTCGAGGTGGTTTCCAGTGCCAACATCGCCTGCGGCTTCCACGCCGGTGACCCGGACATCATGCACGCCACCGTGGCCGAATGCGTCCGCCGCGGCGTCAGCATCGGGGCGCACCCGAGCTTCCCGGACCTGCGTGGTTTTGGCCGGCGCGCCATGGACCTGACGGCGGACGAGGTCCGCAACGACGTCCTGTACCAGTTCGGCGCCCTGAGCGCCTTCGCCGCCTACCACGGCACCACCGTGGCCCACATTGCACCGCACGGCCGGCTGGGCAACCTGGTTGCCACCCGGGCCGATTACGCAGTGGCCGTGGCCGATGCCGCCGCCCGCCTGAACCCCGGTCTCATCGTCCTTGCCCAGGACGGCGAACTGGCCTCCGCTGCCGCGGAACGGCAGCTCCCCGTCGGCATCGTCGGCATCGCCGACCGCGCCTATGAAGCCGATGGCACCCTGGTGCCCCGCGGCCGCCCCGGCGCCGTGATCCACGATCCTGCCGTCATCGTCGAACGCACCGTGCGGATGGTCTGCGAGGGACTCATTGAAACCGTCGCCGGCACAGACCTGCCGATTGTTGCGGACACCGTTCTCCTGCACGGGGACACCCCTGGCGCGGTGCAGCTGGCCCGCCGGGTCCGCGCCGAACTGGAGAACGCCGGCGTGACCATTGCCCCGCTCGCCCAGGTGCTGGCCGCCAAAGAGAAGGTCGCCTGACATGACCGCCACCCCAAACCTGACTCCGGTGGAGATCTTCGAGTCCGGGGATTCAGCCCTGCGGGTCGTGGCCTCCTCCGCTGACACGGAGGCCAACTGGAGCACCGTCCATTCCCTCGCGCAGTGGCTTGAGACCGCCGGGGCCGACGGCGTACACGGCGCAGTGCCGACGTACGACTCGCTGCTCGTGGAATTTGACCCCGGGGTCACCTCCGCGCGCCAGGTACGGGCCTTTGTCCTCCTTGGCCTGCGCCAGCTGGAGCACGTGGGTGCACCCGCCCGCACGCCCCGCGAGTTCAGTGTTCCCGTGGTGTACGGCGGCGAATACGGTCCGGACCTCGAGCGCGTTGCTGAGCACGAGCAGCTCTCCGTGGAGGAGATCATCGCGCTCCACACGGCCAAGTCCTACGTCATCCGTTGCCTGGGCGCCCCCGCGGGTTCGCCCATGATGGACGGCCCCGATTTCCCCCTCCCCGTTCCGCGGCTGAAGGACCCCCGGCTGTCCGTTCCGGCGGGTGCCGTGGCCGTCGCCGGCCGGCAGGCAGTCATCGCTCCCGCGGTGGCGCCGGGCGGATGGTGCGTCATCGGCCAAACCCCGCTGACCGTCCTTGACGCCGGCAGTGAGCCGCTGGTTCCCTACCTTCCCGGCGACCGCCTGACGTTCCGCCAGATCCAGCCGGAAGAGTTCGCAGAGTACACGGGCCGGAAACTGGAGGCAGCGCGATGACCGGGTCACTGATCATCCAGCAGCCCGGAAATTCGGTGGTCACGGACCTGGGCCGCTTCCGCGGACCCCGGTTCGGGCTCCCCGTCAACGGGGCACTCGACCAGTTCTCGGCACGGGCGGCGAACATCCTCGCCGCCAACGCCGACAACGCGCCGCTGCTGGAAATAACAGCCCTCGACTTCCGGATGCAGGCCACCACCGACCTACTCATCGCCGTCACCGGCGCACCGCTGACCCTCACCGTCGGCGGGCGCGAATGCCCGCAGTGGGAACCGGTGTCCGTCCGTGCCGGGGAAACCGTGGCGGCGCGCCGGATCACCGGCGGCCTCCGCGCCTACCTTGCGGTCCACGGTTCGGTCGAGGCTCCGGAACTGCTGGGAAGCTGCGCCCCGGACACGGTCGTCGGCTTCGGCCTCCGGCTCTCCGAGGGCACCGAGCTGACGACCTCCAGGAGCGTCGGACCCATCCGGCAGCCATACTTTGACCTTCCGCTGTTCCGGCTGGGGCTGACCCGGCCCGAGTTCAGCAGCCGGGCGGTCATCGACGTCACGGACGGACCGGACGTTGACGAATTCGGCGACACAGCAGAGCTGCTGTACAACACCGAATACACCGTCAGCGGCCGGAGCAACCACATCGGGTTGCGCCTCGGCGGGGCGCTTCCCGAACGCCAGTCGTCAGCCGAGGTGCTGTCCCGCGGCGTTCCGGTGGGAGCCATCGAGGTTCCCTCCAGGGAAGAGCTGCTGGTGCTGCACCGGGGGCGCGGCGTCACCGCCGGGTACCCCGTACTGGCAGTGGTCACCAGCCGCTCGCTCGACACCCTTGCCCAGGCCCGCCCCGGGCACACCATCACTTTCCGCAAAACCACCGTCCCCGAAGCCACAGCAAAGCATCGGGCCGCAATAAGGGAACTGGAAAACCTACGGTCCCGCATCAGCACAATCTTCGCCCTCCTTGGCATCGGAAAAGAGCCCGGCTGGCCGGAACTTATACCGGCAGCTGGCAGCTAAGGATCACCGATGACCTCCCCTCGAACTAAGTCCAAGTTAGGAATGAAAATGTCTACACCAACGCGTGCGACTGCACCGCAGCACGACCGCCTCGATGCGAGGCAGACCCGGAAAGTCGTCACCGCCGGGTGCGTCGGAATTTTTGTTGAGCTCTACGACAACGGCATTTTCGCCTTCATGGCCGGAACGCTTGCGCTCGTGTTCCTGGCACCCGGCAACCCGGACAACGCCCTGCTCTTTGTCTTCGCCGGCTACGCCGTGTCCTTCTTCGTCCGCCCCCTCGGCGCCGTCGTCTGCGGCATCCTGGGCGACAAGATCGGACGCCAAAAACTACTGGTCTTCGTCATCCTGCTGATCAGCATCGCCACCGCCGGCATCGGGATCCTGCCTGCCTACTCGGCCATCGGCATCGCAGCCCCCGTGCTGCTTGTGCTGCTCCGGCTCCTCCAGGGCTTCTCCGTCGGCGGCGAGGCTGCCGGCGCCATGACCTTCCTCGCCGAGCACGCCCCCGAAGGCAAGCGCGGCATCATCACCTCCTACGCCCAGATCGCATCCTTCGCCGCCCTGCTTACCGGCACCCTGGTCGCCTTCTCCATGTCCCCCTGGCTCACGCAGGCAGCGATCGACGGCGGCGGCTTCGGCTCGTTCGCATGGCGCATCCCGTTCCTCGTCGCCATCCCCATGGGCGTCATCGGCTGGTACATCCGGAAGGCCATCGCGGACACCCCCAACTTCGTGAAGCTGAAGGAAGAGGGCGGCCTGTCCAAGAACCCCCTCAAGGAGGCCTTCGCCTCCGCCGAACACCGCCGCGCCATGCTCCTGGCCCTGTTCATCCCGCTCATGAACGGCTCCGGCTACTACGTCCTGTTCTCCTATATGCCGACGTTCCTCAAGGGCAAGCAGCTCAACTTCACCATCGGTGAGGCACTCCTCGTCACCGCCTGCAGCCTCGTGGTCATCTGCATCGCCATCCCGTTCATGGGTGCCCTGTCTGACCGCATTGGACGCAAGAAGGTCATCGCCGGCTCCGCAATCGCCATGGCCGTCCTCGGCATCCCCTCCTATGCACTCATCGCCACCGGCAACATGGCCCTCGCCATCCTGGGCGCCTGCATCATGGCCATTGTGTTCGCCGGGCACACCGCCGTGATCCACATCCTGATCGTGGAACTGTTCCCCACCCGCGTCCGGTACTCGGCCTACGGCCTGGGCTACAACATCTCCTCGGCACTCTTCGGCGGAACCGCCCCGCTGCTGATGACCTGGCTGATCTCGTCCACCGGCAACGTCTACATGCCCGCCTTCTACGCCGTCATCACCGCGCTGGGCACACTGGCGGCCGTCAGCACCGTCAAGGACCGCGCGCACCTGCCGCTGCGCGACGCCTAACACTCATACTGCAATAACAGGAGACTTAAATGCCGTTTTCAGACTACTCAACAGCCCTCGTCACCGGTGCCTCAACCGGGATGGGTGCCGCGATCGCCGAGCGCCTCGCCAAGCGCGGACTCACCGTCCACGCCGTTGCCCGCAACGAGGAACGCCTGAACGACCTTGCCGACAAGACCGGCGCCATTCCCCACGTCGTTGACCTGACCGACACCGCGGCCCTGACGGCCGCCGTCGGACATCTCGAGATCGACGTTCTGGTGAACTGCGCCGGCGTATCCCGGCCAGGCAACATTCTGGACTCCTCGGAGAGCGACATCGACGAACTCGTTGACGTCAACCTCCGCGGCCTGCTCCAGCTCACCCGCCTGGTTCTGCCCGGCATGGTGGAACGCGACCGCGGCCACGTCATCAACGTCAGCTCCATCGCCGGCCTGTACAACTTCTACGGCCACACCGTCTACCACGCCACCAAGGCTGCCGTGCACCAGATCTCGCGCCAGCTGCGCAACGACACCGTCGGCAAGCGCATCCGCGTCACCGAGATCTGCCCCGGACGCGTCGAGACCGAGATCTTCGGACGCAACATGGGCGGCTCGCCCGAGGCCATGGAAGAGGCCTGGAAGACGTACTACGAGGGCTACGAATCCTTGACCACCGACGACATCGTCAACGCCATGGACTACGCCATCGAAACACCGCGCCACGTGAACGTCGGCATGATGGAACTCATGCCCACCTTCCAGGTCCCCGGCGGACTCACGTTCGACCGGCGCCAGGCCTAGAGTTGCCAAGGGTGGGGCCGGCCAGGGCCGCCCCACCCAATTCACCACCCGCTCCCAGAATGGATAGGTTTCCGATGCAACCAGTACGCACCGTCAGCTTTCCCGACCGGCAACTGCTCGCCGATCTCTCGCCCCTCCCCGAAGGGCTCAAGGGAATTGTTTGGGACATGAAGTCGGATCCCGACGGCGGGACGCTGGGTGAGATCGACGGCGTCATCCTCCCTTACATCAACGCCGGCGCGGTTCTGGGATCGCTCGCACAGGTGGACGAACTGAAGTTCGTCCAGACACAGTCCACCGGATACGACGGCGTCGTCGAGGCCGCTGGTCCGGCGGCCGGCGTCGCAAACGCCTCAGGCGTGCACGCGGCGGCGACGGCGGAACTGGCGGTGGGTTTGATCCTCGCCAAACTGCGCGGCATCGACCAGGCAGTCCGTGACCAGCAGTACGGCCTCTGGCGGCCGGAGCGGCGCCAGTCCCTCGCGGACCGCCGCGTGCTCCTGGTGGGCGTCGGCGGGATCGGGCACGAAATTGCCCGCCGCCTGGAGCCCTTCGAGGTCACGGTCACCCGCGTGGGAAGCGCGGCGCGGACCGACGAGCACGGCGACGTCCACGCCTCCGCGGACCTGGCCACGCTCGCCGGAACGCACGACATCCTGGTCTCGGTTCTGCCGCTGAACGACCACACCCACCACCTGATCGGCGGGGAAGTCCTCGCTGCGCTGCCCGACGGCGCCCTCGTGGTGAACGTGGGACGCGGGCCGGTGGTGGACACGGCGGCCCTCACCAAGGAAGTCCTCTCCGGCCGCCTGCAGTGCGCCCTCGACGTCGTCGATCCGGAACCGCTTCCGCAGGACCACCCGCTGTGGTCCACTCCCAACGTCCTCATCACGCCCCATGTGGGCGGCAACGCGTCCGCCTTCCAGCCGCGGATCCTGAAGCTCCTGCGGCAGCAGCTCGAAGCGCTGGCCGCGGGACAGGCCCCCGCCAACCTCGTGCAGCGCGGCCCCTTCTAAGGCAGCAGCTTCCCGCGCCTCAGGGCCCACGACAACGAACAACCATTGCGCACTGCGCAGACCGCGGCGAAGGAGCTGCTCTTCATGACTTCACTTTTTGATTTGACCGGGCGGGTTGCCTTGGTGACTGGTTCGAGCCGGGGGATTGGTAATGCGTTGGCTCGGGCTTTGGCTGATGCGGGGGCGACGGTGGTGTTGAACGGTGTGAATCCTGAGCGGTTGAAGGCTGCGGAGGCGGCGATGGCCGCGGAGTACGCGCCGGGGCGGGTGCACAGTGTGGTGTTTGATGTCACGGACGATGCTGCGGCCGCGGCCGGGGTGGCGTGGGTGGAGGAGCATGTGGGCCCGTTGGAGGTCCTGGTGAACAATGCCGGGATCCAGCACCGGGTGCCGATGCTGGAGCTGGATGTGAAGGACTGGGAGCGGGTGATCTCCACGGACCTGACCAGCGCGTTCCTGGTGGGGAGGGAGGCGGCCCGGCACATGATTCCCAGGGGTCACGGGAAGATCATTAACATCTGTTCGGTGCAGACGGACCTGGCCCGGCCCACGATCGCCCCGTATGTGGCGGCGAAGGGCGGGCTGCGGAACCTGACCCGGGCGATGACCGCGGAATGGGCTGGTGCCGGGTTGCAGATCAACGGGATCGCGCCGGGGTACATCCATACCGAGATGACGCAGAACCTGGTGGATGATGAGCAGTTCAATGCCTGGATCCTGGGCCGGACCCCGGCGGCGCGGTGGGGCACGGTGCAGGATCTGGCCGGCCCGGCGGTGTGGCTGGCCTCGTCCGGGTCTGATTTCGTGAACGGGCAGACGATCTTTATCGACGGCGGAATGACGGTGGTGGTCTGATGACCCACACAACAGAAACAACAACAGACGCAGCAGCGGCAGCAACGGCAGCGGCGGAAACCGCGCTTCCGGTTTCGGGTCCGGCGGTGGTCGCGCACGCCAAGGGTGACCTGCGGGTCGAGGACGTCCCGCTGACGGCCCCGGGGCCGGGGGAGGCCGTGGTCGAGGTGCTGTATGGCGGGATTTGCGGGTCGGACCTGCATTACTGGCTGCACGGCGCGGCGGGCGAGTCGATCCTGAAGGCGCCCCTGGTGCTGGGCCATGAGATCAGCGGCCGGGTGGTCAGGGCCGCCGCGGACGGTTCCGGCCCGGGGGCGGGGACGCCGGTGGCGGTGCATCCGGCCACCCCGGGCCCTGGGACGGGCCCGGACGCGCCGCGGTATCCGGCGGACCGGCCGAACCTGTCCCCGGGGTGCACGTATCTGGGTTCCGCGGCGAGGTTCCCGCACACGGACGGTGCGTTCAGCCGGTACGTGAACGTGCCGGTCCGGATGCTCCGGACCCTCCCGGCGGACCTGGACCTGCGCACCGCGGCGTTGATCGAACCGGCGTCGGTGGCCTGGCACGCGGTGGCCCGGGCCGGGGACGTGGCCGGCAAGACCGCGCTCGTGATCGGGTCCGGACCGATCGGGGCGTTGGTGGTCGCGGTGCTCAAACGCGCCGGGGCGGCCCGGATCGTCGCGGTCGACATGCATGAGAAACCGGTGGAGATCGCCATGGCGGTGGGCGCGGACGAGGTCCTGAACGCCGCCGATGGTGAGGCGATCGCCAGGGTGCAGGCCGACGTCGTGATTGAATCCTCCGGGAACCACCACGGCCTGGCCTCAGCGATCCAGGGCGCGGCCCGGGGCGGGACCGTGGTCATGGTCGGGCTGCTGCCCACCGGCCCGCAGCCGGTCCTGATCTCCCTGGCCATCACCCGCGAACTGGACCTCAAAGGCTCGTTCCGGTTCAACGACGAAATCGACGAGGTCATCACCGCCCTCGCCGACGGCACCCTCACCATCGACCCGGTCATCACCCACGACTACCCCGTCACCGACGCCCTCGAAGCCTTCGACACCGCCCGCAACTCCGCCCAATCCGGCAAAGTCCTCCTCAACTTCGCCAGCTAAACCGAGGCGCAGCTGAACAGGGCCATAGACGGAAAGAACAACAATGATCACGAACCTGCCGCCCCTGGTTGTCATGGGCGTCTCCGGTTGCGGGAAGTCGACCGTGGGTGCGCTGCTCGGCGAGCGCCTGGGCGTGCCCTTCTTCGACGGCGATGACTTTCATCCGCCGGCCAACAAGGCCAAGATGGCAAGCGGCACGCCTTTAAATGACGAGGACAGGGCACCGTGGCTCGCGAAGATCGGCGCCGCCCTGGCAACGCCCGGCGACGGAGCGGGCACGCGCATCATCGCCTGCTCGGCGCTTAAGCGGAGCTATCGGGACCTGCTGCGCAGCTACGCACCTGACCTGGTGTTCGTCCACCTTTCCGGCGAGGCCGCCACCATTTGCGGCAGAATCAGCGGCCGGGCGCACGAATACATGCCCAGCAGCCTCCTGGCTTCGCAGCTTGCCACGCTGGAGCCGCTGGGAACTGATGAGGCGCATATTCCCGTCGATATCGTCGGTGATCCGGCATCGCTGGTGGACGGCGTCGTCCGCGAACTGGAACTTTCCTAGCCCTACCTCTGGGGCAGGATCCCGGAGGCCGTGGCCTTGGCGAGTTTCATCTCGGTGTTGATGATCTCTACGGAGCACTGAAACTGCGCGTTGCAGCTTTGCAGAACGATGGTGGCCGCGGCCGTGCCTTCGTTGAACGCCATCGCGTTGGGAACCACCCGGAGCGTGATGGTCTGGGCCTGCCTGGTGCAGCTGAGCTGTTCGTTGCCGAAGCCGGCGGCTATCCGTCCGTCACTGACTCTTTGGGTGAGCTGGATGACGGGTATCGCGATGAGCAGGGTGGGATCGGTGTCGCAGACGAAGGTCACCGGAATATCGACGGCGGCGCCGTCGGCGACGAGGATTCCGGGTCCCGCACTGACTAGCGTCGCGGGGGCCGCGTGGGCAGGGGCGGCGATGCCCATGAGACCGGCGGCGAGAGCGACGGCGGCGAGGCGGCTTGTGGTGCCTAACATCAGGTTCTCCCTTAAATCGGAAGCGTGGCGTCCTGCGTCGCCCGTGGCCGTGCCACCGCGGTGAGCGGGCGCCTGGATTTACGGGACCATGATTGTGCGCGTCGTGGCCCCTGACGGCGGCGCCGTTTTGGGGCACCGCGCTGTACTGCCAAACTTCCGGGACCGCCGATCCTCCGGCGCGGCCGAAAGTCCGGCTGGCCGCACCATACTCACGTACCGGTTGCGCTGACAAGAGCCAAAAACAAAGGAAGCGGACGACGGCGGGAGGGCCCGCCGTCGTCCGCTTCTGTTTGTGCGTTAGGCCATTAGTGCCACAGGCCGAGGGCGAACTCCGCGATGACGGTGGACAGCAGGAACGATGCGGTGACGGCCACCAGACCCACCGGGATGATCTTCCAGCCGATGTTTTTCAGCAGCGGAATGTCCTTGCCCAGGGACAGGCCGGCGAGGGTCAGCATGACCGTGGCGATGGACAGGAAGTCGACCGACTTGATGGGCCCGGCGAGTGCTGCGGCGCCGAAGAACCACGGGCTGGAGATGTAGGCGCCGATGGTGGTGATGTAGACGATCGCCGAGATCTTCTTGGTGAGCTTGGCCAGGGCAATGCTGACCAGAACGAGGGCGAGCATGATCGCGTACCCTGCGACGATGGTCAGGCTGAATCCCTTGGCCGCCACGGAAGCGGTGCCGATGCCGAGGACGGTGAGGACCGAGAGGGAGAGCCACAGTGGCAGGTGCATGGCCGCTGACGATTCGGCCACACGCTCGCGGAACCGCCGGTTTTCCTCCGCCTGGGCTGCTTCCCGTGCGGTGCCTGAGCCGCCGAGCTCTGCATCAGCAACCCGGTGCGTGGCGGCAGCGCTGCGCTGGGTGTCCGCATGCTGCGGCGGGGCGCCGGCCGTGACCGCGGCCTCTTCCCTGGTCTGCCTGCGGGTGAGGAACCGGTAGAAACGGTCCGCCAGCGGAAGGGCGAGGTAGATGCCGACGTAGACGCCGAGGATGGTGGTGATCAGGTTGGAGATGGCCGCCATGCCGAGGATGGCCTCCTGGTCGCCGGGGTAGGCGGCGATGATGCTGGCGGAGGACGCTGCCATCATGGATCCGGACCCCACGCCGGCACCCATGGCCAGGGCCAGGGGGTCGAAGATCTTCCAGTTGGACACGAGGGATGTCAGCAGCGTGATGTACACGGCGCCGAAGAGGGTTCCGAAAACGTACATGGCCAGGACGCCGCGGTACTGGTCGGAGTCGGGGCCGTACTTTTCGGAGACCATGGCGAACGACGGTTCCCGGTCAAGGGAGAACGTGGCCCCGACCGTAGCCTTGCCCATCCGGAGCAGCACGGCCAGCGGGAGGGCGAGGGCAATGGTGCCCAGCAGGTGGCCCACCTCCTGCAGGAGCAGCGCCGGCCCGGCCTTGAGCAGCGTGGGAAGGCTGGGCCCGATGTTGAACGCCAGCCTGGCCACCAGCAGCAGCACGGCAACGCCCACCAGGGCCGCGGCGACCCGCTGCAGGTCCAGGCCCAGCGGCTTGAACTTCTGGACTGAAACGAGCAGCCCGAGGATGAGGCCCCAGACCATGGGGAAGATGACGATCGCGCCGATGCCGACGTCGATCTTGGCCTGGCCGATCAGCTGGACCGCGAGGGCAATGACAAAGGCCAGTGCGGCGATGGGAAGCGTCAGCCGGGTACCAGCCCTGTCTGTCCGCACGGGTGTTGTGCTGGTGCTCATGATGTGCCTTCCTGTGTGACAGTCTGACGGCGGTAAGCCGCTTTGATCAGGCGTGCCCGTTCGGTGGGGGTGGTGGCCGCGGCGGCGACTGTCCAGGCCAGCGCGACGGCGGCCTCGTGCATCACGGCGTAGGCCGCCGGGGAGTCTGCAAGTGCTGCGAAGCTGTGTGAGTGGATGGGCACGTCCGCACCGGGAATGCTGAGCCAGGGATGCAGGCTGGGGATGACCTGGGAGATGTTGCCCATGTCCGTGGAGCCGCCGCTGATGCCGGGCGAGGGGGAGGTGTCCTTGCCAAACATCACCATGGCCTCGGTCCAGTGCGCTGCCAGGGCGTCGTCCTGGATCAGAGGTTCGTAGAGCGGTTCCGTGTTCTCGACGGCCAGTGTGGTGCCGGTGGCCAGGGCGGCCCCCTCGAAGCAGCGGCGGACCCGCTCCAGCAGTGCCTCGTATTCCTTCAGGGTGAAGGCCCGGCATTCGAACTCCACCACCGCGCGTTCCGGAATGATGTTGGTGACGTGA
This sequence comes from Arthrobacter sp. FW305-BF8, assembly GCF_021789315.1. NCBI lineage: Bacteria > Bacillati > Actinomycetota > Actinomycetes > Micrococcales > Micrococcaceae > Arthrobacter > Arthrobacter sp. FW305-BF8. The sequence goes on along the minus strand of NZ_CP084561.1, from coordinate 4,272,831 downwards.
CCGGCCTCTGCGACATACATGGCGATGCGGTGGTCGCCGGGGATCTGCTGGCGCAGCAGCCCGACGGCCACCTGGCTCAGCACGGCGGCGTCCGCGGCGTTCACGCCCTGGTGCGGGGCTGCCGCCGCGTGGGCTGCCTGTCCGGTGAACGTTGCCCGGTACCGGCCGACGGCCTGGGCGCTGGTGCCCGCGGGGTTGTAGGTCACCCCGTCCTGGACCGGATGGACCATCAGGGCCAGGCTGACACCGTCGAACGCGCCGCGTTCCAGCAGCAGCGCTTTGCCGCCGCCGTGTTCTTCTGCCGGCGTGCCGATGGCCTTCAGGGTGATGCCCAGCTCATCCACGAAGGGCTGCAGAGCCAGGGCGGCACCCACGGAGGTGCCGGCTATCAGGTTGTGCCCGCACGCGTGTCCGATGTCCGGGAGTGCGTCGTATTCCACGCACAGGGCCACCGTCAGGTCGCCGCTGCCGGCGGTGGCGGTGAAGGCTGTCGGAAGGCCGCCCGTGCCGCGCTCCACCTCGAAGCCGCCCTCGGCCAGCAGGTCTGCAACCGCTTCGGCCGAGCGGACCTCCTCGAAGGACACCTCCTTGAATGCATGGACTTGGTGCGCCATTTCCTGCACGCGCGGTTTCCACCTGCTGGCCTCCTCGGCAAGGGCGGTGCGCAGGGTCTGCATGGACGGCATCGGTTCTGTCAGTTCCATGAGCGTGCCTGCCCTAATAGGAGAGGGACGGGAAGGGGGCGCCCGCTGCACGGGTCGGCACCCAGATGGCCTTGGTTTGCGTGTACTCGTCCAGGACGCCCGGGCCGGAGGAGCGGCCGTGGCCGGAGTCCCCGAAGCCGCCGAACGGAACAGCGACGTGGATGGTTTTGTAGGAGTTGATCCAGAACGTGCCGGCCTTCACCTGGCGCGCCACGTGGTGGGCACGGGAAACATCCGAGGTCCACACCGCGCCGGCCAGGCCGAAGTTGGTGTTGTTGGCCCGGGCAATCGCCTCGGCCTCCGTGTCGAAGGCATCGGCCCCGACGACGGGCCCGAAGACCTCCGTGGTTTCCAGCCTGTTCTGCGGCGTCACGCCGTCGAGCAGGGTGGGCATGACCCAATGGCCACCGGCCAGCGGCGACCCCGCCAGGGTGTCGGGAAGCGTTCCGCCCGTGACCCGGCGTCCGCCGTCGTTCATTCCCGCCTCGATCAGTGAGGTGACGGTGGCGAACTGCTGGGCCGTGATGATGGGACCCACCTCGGTGTCCGCGCTCAGCGGGTCGCCGACGCGCAGCCTCGCTGCGCGGGCGGCGACCAGCTCCACGAACTGGGCGTGCACGCTGCGCTCCACCAGGAGCCGCGATCCGGCTACGCATGACTGCCCGGCTCCGGAGAAGATCGCCGCGATGGCGCCGTCGGCGGCCCGTTCCAGGTCCGCGTCCGCGAAGACGATGTTGGCGCTCTTGCCGCCAAGCTCCAGCAGGGCGGGAATGCCGGCCTGCGCGGCGGCGACGGCGACCCGGCGCCCGGTGGGGACGGAGCCGATGAAGCTGACCTTGCCGACCCGCCGGTCGCTGGTGAGGGCCGCGCCCACGGTCTGGCCCAGCCCCGCGGCCACGTTGAACACGCCGGCCGGCAGCCCGGCCCCGTGCGCCAGTTGGGCGAGGCGGATGGTGGAGGCTGGCGTGAATTCGCTGGGCTTGATGATCACGGCGTTGCCCGCGGCCAGGGGCGCGGCGGAGTTCCAGCCGGCGGTGAACAGGGGCGCGTTCCACGGGGTGATGGCGACGACGACGCCCCAGGGCACGCGTTCGGTGTAGGTGTGCCAGGGGCCGGGAACGGGGATGGTCTGGCCGGTCAGCTTGTCTGCCCAGCCGGCGTAGTAGCCGAACATTTCGGCAACCTTGGCGGCCTCCACCCGGGCATCGCGGATGGGCTTTCCGGTGGTGGCCGATTCGAGGATGGCCAGCTCCTCCGCGTGCGCTTCGACGGCGCGGCTGACGTTGCGGAGGATGGCGGCGCGTTCGAACCCGTTCATTTCGCCCCAGGCTGTGGCGCCCGCCGCCGAGCTCTCCAGGATGGCGTTGGCGCCCTCGGTGCCGGGGTCGGCATAGGTGGCGAACGGTTCCCCGGTGGCGGCTGCGGTGAGGGTGATGTTCTCGCCGCTGCCGGGGACTGTCCGGCCGTCAAGGAATGCCCCGAGGCCGGCGGGGAAGGCTGCGTCCAGGACGGCCCGTGCGGTGGCCGCCGAGGAGGAGGTGGGTGCTGTGGTGGTGCTCAATGTGGTGGTCCTCTTTGTTGGGGAGTCGTTTTTGCTCCGGTTTGTCCGTGTGGGGGAGCCGTCAGGCGACGGCGGTGGTGTCGTTTGCGGTGCCGGGGGCGCCGGGTGCTCCGGCGGGGGTGATAGCCGGGGCGACGGTCCGCGCGATCTCGGTGAAATCCGCGCGCGGCCCGAGGGCGGCCAGGGCGTCCTGCCACTGGCCGGCGACGGCGGCCAGCAGCGCCGGGTTTTCGCCGATCTGGGCGGCGACGTCGACGGCGAGGGCGGCGTCGCGTGCCATCAGCCCCAGTGCGAAACCGGAGTCGTGGGTTCCGGAGAGCACCCAGTTGGGGTACATGTTCGCGGAGACCTTGCTGCCGCCTGAGGCTTCGCTGATGCTTGCTGCCGCCTTGGCCGGGTCGATGCCGTAGGCCTTGGCGACTCCGAGGGCCTCGCCCACCGAGACCAGGTTGGCCGCCGCCAGGACGTTGTTGAGGAGCTTGACGACGTTGCCGCTGCCGGGTCCGCCGATGTGGTTGTACTTGCCGCCGGTGAGTGCCAGCAGAACAGGTTCGGCGGCGGCAAGGGCCGCATCCGTTGCCCCGACGAAGGCGCTCAGCGTTCCGGTTGATGCGCCGTCGCGGCCGCCGGAGACCGGTGCATCGACGAATGCTGCGCCCTGCGCTTCGGCGAGTTCATCCATTTGCTTGCTCGTTGCCGGTTCGGAGGTGGTGGTGTCGATGATTGCGACGGTTCCCGGTGAGGCCAGGAGCTGCGGGACGGTGGATTCCACCACGCTGGCCGCGGGCAGCGAGAGCACCGCGTAGGGGGTGCCGGCGAGATCTTCCACGCTGGCGGTGGTGGCGATGCCGGCGTCGGACGCCGCGGTCCGCGCTGCCTCGGAGGGGTCGAAGCCGGTGACCTCCCAGCCGGCCTTGTAGAGGGTGGCTGCCATCGCCCCGCCCATGGAGCCGAGGCCGATGACGGCGACGCGGCGTTCGGTGCTGGTGTTCATAAAGTTGCTCCTGGAAGAAGGTACGTGGGGTTCAAGTAGGGCGTGGGCGGTCAGTCCAGGTAGATGTCGAGGTCTTTCCACAGCTGCTGCGTGCGGCGGATGGCTGCGCGGCTGCGCTCGGGGTGCGCGGCCTCCATGCCTGCGAGCAGGCCGTAGACCAGTGAGTTTGCGGCGGTGACGGACTGGAAGAAGGAGATCCCTTCCGAGGCCACCACCAGGAGGTGGTCCGCGACCGCTGCCAGGCGGCCGCGGCGCATGTCGCTGATGGCGATGACCGTGGCGCCGGCCTGTTTCGCGGCTTCGGCAGTGACGATGATCTGCCGCATGGACCGCCACATGTTGATGACCACCAGGACGTCGCCCGGTCCCAGGGCGTTGGCGCTGGATGCGAGGTGGACCGCGCCGCGGTTCTCGAGGGTGATCGGATACCCCATGGTTGAGCCCAAGTGCGCCATCACGCTGGCAGGGCCGGCGAACGAACCCAGTCCCAAGACGATGATGGACTTGGCCGCTGCCATGGTGGCGATGGCTGCCTCGGCGTCGTCTCCCGTGTTGGAGTCCAGGGTCAGCCGCAGGTTCTCGATGTCGTGGCTGAGTGCGTCATGGAGGGGACTGCGGTGCTCCCCGTGCTCGGTCAGGGTGTCCTCCGTGGAGATCATCACCAGGTAGCGGGACCGCAGTTCCCGCTGTAGGTCCGGCCAGCCCCGGTAGCCAAGGTGCTGGGCCGCGCGGACCACGGTCGAATTGTTGACGTCGGCCCGCTGGGCGATCTCGGCGATGTCCGCATACGAGGACAGCTGCGGGTTTCGCGCAATCACATCCACCACCCGGCTCTGTGCCTTGGAGAGCGGTACGTCCGGAAGCGCGTCGCCGAGCCACGCGTGGGAAGCGGGGGCGGACCCGGTTTCCGCGCTGGCTTCCAGCCGGGCGGTATGGGGGTTCAAGTCAGGCCTCTTTCTCTGCGCAGGATCTGTGACGCGTGCGGGATCTGTAACGCAGATCACTATGCAAGGGCGATTGCATTAAATGTACTCTGCAATCTCGTTTGCGAAAAGGGTTTCCGGTTTCCGCCCTGAAAATCAGGACCCAGCCGCCCATTGCAGCGGTGGTGTGACCGCGCCACCATGAAGGTATGACCTCGGAAAATCCGGGCGCCGGGGAGCTGAACCTCCCGCAGGCGTTCCTTCTTCTGGCGACAAATGACAAGGACGGCGAGCCGGAAGTGCCGCAGAGCGTGCTCAAAGCAGGCCTGGCCGGCGCAATCCTGGCCGAGCTGGATCTGCTGGGCGCGATACAGCTGCAGGGAAAACACGTAAGGGCTACCGGCGCTCCGCCGCAATCTGACTTCCGGCACCAGTGGGAGCTGATCCACGACAAGTCACGGCCGCACAGTCCGCGGCGGTGGATCGCCATGCTGGAAAGCCGCGCCGAACTGCACCGTGTCTATGAGGGAATGGCGGCTCTCGGCGTCGTGAGCCATGTGGGCGAAAAGCATCTTGGCGTCTTCAGGACCACCCGCTACCCGGAGAAGGACCACGCTCCCGAGGCGGCACTTCTGGCGAGGATTGAAAGCATACTCAACGGATCGGCGTCGGACGCCAGAACCGTTGCACTGATTGGAGTGCTGCACGCGGCAGGGCTCATGGACAAGCTTTTCCCCGGCGCCGGTCCCGCTCGGCTCAGGGAATTGACCGGTGACCACTGGCCTTCCCGTGCGGTGCGGGATGAGCTTCGCATGATCCGGCTCGCGGAGGCGGAGGCCGCCACGTAGCCGATACCCTTGCGGGAAAGACAGCCTACTGATTTACTTCCAGCACGGTTCCTAAGCAAACGGACCCGCCTCTTAGCGTGTCTTAGCGCGCTGCCATTGGGGGAGCACCTGTCGGAGGGGTTTATGGCCGGGGAACATCGTGACGACCTAGTGATGCAATCGCTGCTGCTGGACGAGATCGGCCAGTCGGTGATCGGCATGGACGGTGACTGGCGCATTACGTACTGGAACCGTGCGTCGGAGCGGTTGTACGGTTTGGGCCCGGACCAGGCGCTGGGGCTGAAGATCACGGACCTGCGCATCATCGGCGGTGCCGAGGGACGGGCAGGCGGTGCCACCGACAGGGAAATCGCGCACCGGGTGGCCCGCGGCGGGGACTGGGCCGGTGAACTGTGGGTCCGCCACAGCACGGGCCGGGAGTTTCCGGTCCACGCGACCGTCAGCCGAATCAGGGGCAGGCATACCGTACCCGTTGCGGTCGTGGCGATTTCGAAGGACATCACGGACCGCAAGCACACGGAGGCCATCCTTCGCAGGCTCTCCGCCATGGTCGAATCCTCCGGCGATGCCATCATCGGCGCCGACCTCACCGGCAAGATCACCAGTTGGAATGCGGGGGCGGCGAGGATGCTCGGCTGGAGCTCCTGGGAGGCCGTGGGGCAAACTCATGGGCTGGTGACCGCCGACGCCGGCGCCTACTTCGGCACGGAAGTCACCTCCCGTTCGGGGAACGGGGCGTTTGTCACCGGTGTGGAAGCCCGCTGGCGCTGCAAGGACGGGTCCGTGATCGACGTGGAACTGACAGTGTCCCCCGTCTACGACCAGGACGGCATCCGGGTGGGAGCGTCCGCCATTGCCAGGGACATCACCGAGATCCAGCGCCTGAAAGCCGCGGCCGAAGCCGAACGCGAGCGGTTGCTGGCTGCCCAGGAGATGGCCCACGTTGGAAGCGTCGAGCACACGGTGGCCACCGGCGAGACGTGGCATTCGGAGGAGTTCGACCGGATCTTGGGAATGCCGGCAGATTGCCCGAAGGACAGGGAAACCATCCTGGCTCGGACGCACCCCGAGGACCGCGACCGGGTCCGCGAGGTGTGGGCACGCCTGGACCACGGACTTGGCTTCGCCGACTTCGAGTACCGCATCATTCGGCCCACCGGCGAACAGCGGTGGCTGCACTCACGCATCAAGAGCATGAAGAGCGCCGACGGAAAGCCGATCCGCTTCCTCGACACCGTCCTGGACATTACAGACCGGAAGAACGCGGAACAGATCCTGGAGTGGCAGGCGCGCCATGACGCCCTGACCGGCCTGCCGAACAGGTACATGGTCACCGAGGTCCTGCAGGGGTTCCTCGACCGAACCGCCCGCCCCGTGGTGATGTTCGTCGACGTCGACCGGTTCAAGCTGATCAATGACGGCATCGGCCACGGTGCCGGCGATACGATCTTGGTGCAGCTGGGGGAGAGGCTGAAGGCCGCCGTCCGGGGCGGCGATACGGTGGGCCGGTTTGGCGGGGACGAATTCGTGGTGATTTGCGACAACCTGCAGATGGCCGGGGCCCAGGCCGTGGCTGAAAGGATCCGGGATGCAACCCGGCAGCCGTTCGACGTGGATGGCCGGCAGATTTACCTTAATGTCAGCGTGGGCATCGCCTTGGCGGACGAAGAGGACACCGCAGAATCGATGCTGCAGGGGGCCGATGCGGCCATGTACCGGGCCAAATCCGCCGGCGGGGATTCGTCAGCGATCTACGACGTCCGCATGACCGGACGGGCCACCGGGCGTTTGGACCTCGAGTCCGACCTGCGGCTCGCGCTGGAACGCAATGAGCTCTCACTGAACTACCAGCCGATCATTGACGTTTCCACCGAGGAGGCTGTTGGGTTTGAGGCATTGCTGCGCTGGCACCACCACGAGCACGGCCCCATCATGCCGGATGCCTTCATCCCCATTGCCGAGGAGACAGGCCTGATCCTGCCAATCGGCGCCTGGGTGCTCCGCGAGGCGCTGCGCCAGGTGCAGCAGTGGCGGACGCAGGTTCCGGGGGCGGAAAACTTCACGGCGGCAGTGAACATCTCCGGCCGCCAGCTCGTGGCCTGCGACTTTCCCGATATCGTGGAAGCGGCCATCCGCGACACCGGCATCGACCCGGCCGCCGTCCACCTGGAGATCACCGAGACCGTCCTCATGGACCAGCCGGACCTGCCCAAGGAAACCCTGCAGCGGCTGTCCCGCCTTGGCGTGGGCCTGTCCATCGATGACTTCGGCACGGGCTACTCCTCACTGAGCTACCTCAAGTGGCTCTCGGCCCGCACCCTTAAGATCGACCGCACCTTCGTCGAGGAGCTGGGCACCGATCCGCACGGGGCCACGATCATCGAACTGGTGCTCGGCATGGCGGAGAGCCTGCGGCTGGATGTGGTGGCCGAAGGCGTGGAGACCGCCGTTCAGCTGGCCGAACTCCGCCGGCTGGGCGTGCGCCTCGCTCAGGGCTACCTGTGGAGCAAGCCGTTGCCGGCCGAGCGGATCCCGGCCTGGCTGCAGTCCCATCCGGCCACGCGTCCTGCGGCGACTTCCGCTCCGATGCCGTCGGGGATGTCTGCGGGGGAACCGATGCCCCGCGTCGGCTAGCCTCACTTTCGGTTCCGAGTTTTTGTCCAGATATTGGCCTCTAAACGCCCTTGAAGTCGCGACAAGTGAACAAAAACTCGCGTCCGGCGCCGGGTGTAGATTTGCAGCATGGAGGCCCGCACTCGCCAGCGCCGCTGGTTGATCGCCGCCGCTGCTGGTGCCGTAGTGCTGGCAGTGGGACTGGCGTTTTTCAAGCCGTGGCTTCTGTTTGTCGACGTGCTGGTGGATGAGCAGCTGCCCACCGTTGTGACTTCACCGGCTGCCCCTTCCGCCACCGGGGAGCCGTCCTCCGGAACTCCAACCGCGGAACCTGCGGGGCCGGTGCAACTTGCCGAAGGCACGTTCATCAGCCACGAACACGCCACCACAGGAACAGTCCGGATAATTCAGCAGCCCGGCGGGAAGCGCGTGTTGACTTTGGAGAACCTCGATACGTCCAACGGCCCGGATGTGCACGTCTGGCTCAGCGCTGCCGATGTGGTCGAGGGAACAGCCGGATGGTTCACGGCCGGTTCTGCCGAATACTTCGACTTGGGCATGATCAAGGGAAACCAAGGCAATCAGGTCTACGCGCTCCCCGACGAGCTTGACCTGGCCAGGTTCAAGTCGGTGGATCTGTGGTGCGTCCAGTTCAGTGTTTCCTTCGGAGCAGCCCAGCTCACGCAGTGAACCAGCACTGCCGCGCGTTTGGAGTTTTTGTCCAGATCATGGCCGCTAGACACCCCTGAAGTCGCGATACGTGTACAAACACTCCTCACATGGGTCGCGGCGGGTGCCGAACTGCCAACAGACGCAAAAGGACGACGGCGGGTGGTCCCGCCGTGGTCCTTAGTTTGGTTGGAGTTTTTGTCCAAATAATGGGCGCTAAGCGCCCCTGAAGTCGTGACAAATGGACAAAAAACCTCCAAGGGAAAGGGGAGGGACCCGCTAGCGGGACACCGGCTCCTTTGATTCCAAAAGCGAGAGTTCGTGGCGGCGGGGGAAGCCTTCCCAGTCGCCGGTGACCAGGCAGGCAAAGGCTCCGGTTGCCGCGGCGGTGCGGAGGCGTTCCTCGGGGCTGCGGCCTTCCATGAGTTCGGCCAGGTAACCGGCTACGAAGGCGTCGCCGGCGCCGACCGTGTCCACCACTGAAACGGGAACAGCCGCCTGCCGGAACACCTCGCCGTCAATCAGCGCGAGGGCTCCGTCGGCACCGAGCTTGATCACGGCCTGGCTGGGCCCCAAAGCGGCAACTCTTTGCGCCAGCTGCTCCGGGTCACCGGGGCCGACGGCGATTGCTGCCTCGTCTTCGCCCGCGAACACGATGTCGGCCAGTGGAATGATGTCGCGGTACACGCTGCCGGCACCTTCGGCTGACCAGAGGTTGCCGCGGAAGTTCAGGTCGAAGGACACGGGGACGACGGCATCCCTGGCCACTCCGATGGCATGCCGGAGCGTGCCCTCCGCCTGTGCGGAGAGTGCAGGGGTGATGCCGCTGACGTGCAGCAGCCCGGCGCCGGCAATAAGCTCCTGGGAAATGTCCTCGGGCGCAATCCGGGAGCCGGCGCTTCCGGCACGGTAGTAGCTGACGCGCTGCGCCTCGGGTGTCCGGCGTTCCTTGATCATGAGGCCGGTGGGGGCGGAAGGGTCGACGGTGATGCGGACGTCCACGCCCTCGGCGCGGATTTCGCGCTCGACGAGCTGGCCGAGGGAGTCCGCTCCGATCCGGCCGCACCAGACGGCCTGCACGCCGAGGCGGCTGAGGCCAATGGCGACGTTGGACTCGGAACCGCCGATGCCCAGGCTCATGGTGGAGGCGTGCGCGAGCGGGCCTACCTGGTCGGCGCGCATCAGCGCCATGGTCTCGCCGAACGTGAGCACGTACGGTGCGGTGCTCACTTGCCGGCCTCCAGCTGCTCGGCGGTCTCGTCGATCAGCTCGCGGACCCGCCGTGCCCTTGCCGTGAGGTCCTGCAGGTCGCCGCCCTTAAAGGCGTCGCCCAACAGCGGGCCGCCCAGACTGACTGCAAGGGCGCCGGCACTGATCCAGGCAGGCACGTCCTCGATGTTGACGCCGCCGGAGGGCATCACCTCGATGTCCGGGAACGGGCCGCGCAGCTGTGAAACGTAGCCGGCGCCGACCGTGGACGCGGGGAAGATCTTGACGGCAGTGGCGCCCAGTTTCCAGCCGGTGTGCAGTTCGGTGGGCGTCAGGCCGCCCGGAAAAACCGGGACGCCGCGGCGAACGCATGCGTCGATGACGCCGGGATCCGTGACAGGGGTAACGATGTAGGCAGCCCCCAGGTCGAGGGCCGTCTCCGCTTCCGCTGCTGCGGTGACCGTCCCGACGCCGATCTCCAGGGAGTGCCCGAACCGCTCCCGGAGGAGGGGAAGCTCCTCCCAGACGCCGGGCGTGCTGAGCGTGAGCTCGATGCTGAGCACGCCGCCGCGCTGCAGGGCCTCGATGACCGGCGCGTAGTCCGAGGCGTGCCTGGCCCGGAGGACCGCTACAGCCCGGGTGTCGCGGAGGGTTGCGGAGGGCGCCGGCCGGGCCACCGTGCCGGGGTTTTCGAGGCGGAGCATGGGATTCCTTTGGGGTTGGCGGGGCCTGCGATGGAAGTGCTGTAAAGCGGAACTGACAGTGCACGACGGCGGCGCGTGCCGCCGTCGTGCACCGGGCGTTACTTGACGGTCTGGGCGGCGGCTAGTTCAGCCGCCACCGTAGGGGTGGCGACCACGCCTCCGTCGCGGCGGGCGTCCTCGGGGTCGGTCAGGTCGCGGTTGACGGTCTCCGGGGAGAGTCTCGTGGCGATGAAGCTGATGAGCATGGTCACTGACATGTAGATGGCCACCGGGATCCAGGAGTTGCTGAAGAGGCCCAGCAGTCCGGCGCAGACCATCGGGGCGATGCCGCCGCCGATGATGGAGGAGAATTCGCGGCCGAGGGTGACGCCGGCGTAGCGGTAACGGCTGCCGAAGATCTCCGGGAAGTAGCTCATGTGCACGCCTACTACACCCTGGCAGGCGAGCATGAAGCCCACGATGATCACCAGCACGATGGCCATGGGGGAGCCGGTGGTCAGGAGCATGAAGGCCGGCGCGGGGAAGAGGATCAACGCCCCGGTGATGACGGAGACGACGCGGCGGCGGCCGATCTTGTCGGACAGGATTCCGAAGGACACGGCCGCGACGCCGCCGCAGAGCGCACCGATGAGGAGCACCGGCGGGATGAACTTGGGGTCGGTGCCCACGACGGTGATCAGGTAGGAGGCCATGAAGACCTGGATGGTGTAGGACTGGGTGCTGACGCCGAAGTTCATCAGGATGACGCGCAGGACGTTGGCCTTGCCGAACTTCGCGACTTCCCTGAGAGGCGCGGGAGGCTCGGTGCGGGCCTGCTTGATCTCTTCAAACACGGGGGACTCGTCGAGCTTGCGCCGGATGACGAGGGCAGCGATGGTGACGAAGATGCTGGAGAGGAAGACCAGCCGCCAGCCCCAGGTCAGCATGTCGTTCGGAGCCAGCGACTGCGCGGCGATCCACACCAGCGCGCCGAGGGCGGTACCGGCGGCCGCGCCCACCATGATCAGCGAGGCGAGCTTGCCGCGGGTGCCGGGAGAGGCGGATTCGGTGAGCAGCGTGGCGCCGCCGGATTGTTCGGCGCCGGCGCCGAATCCCTGGGCCGCGCGGCACACGCACAGCAGGATCGGGGCGAACAGGCCGATCTGGTCGAAAGTCGGCAGCAGGCCGATGGCCAGCGTGGCGCCGCCCATCAGGAGCAGCGTGACCACGAGGATCCACTTCCGGCCGAGGCGGTCGCCGAAGTGAGAGAAGAAGATGCCGCCCAGCGGACGGAAGAGGAAGCCGACGGCGAAGGTGGTGAAGCTGGCGATCAGCGCGGCAGCGGGGGAAACGTTGGGGAAGAACAGTTTGCTGAAGACGAGCGCCGAGGCGGTGCCGTAGATGACGAAGTCATACAGTTCGAGGGTGGTGCCGATGAGGCCGGCGACGGCGGCCTTCCGGACTTTGCTTTGATCGACTTCCCCTGGGGGAACGTGCGCTGCTGTGGTCATTGCCAAACTCCTTTGAATGGATGTCCTGCGGTGGCTGAACTGGGGCCACGACCGCCAGGTTCCCTGGCCGAGCGTGCGAGGCTAGGGAGCGGTTGGGGATCAGTAGGTGATGAGTACTTTGAGGTTTGTGGGGTCGGTTACCGGAGCAGTGAGGGCGGCCGCGGCGTCTTCGAGCGGGAACGTGCTGGTGATGATGGATTGCAGGTCCACGACGCCCGAGGAAGCGAGGTCTATTGCGGCCGGGAACGCATTGGCGTAGCGGAACGCGGTGACCAGGTCGATCTCGTAGCGCTGGAGGAACCCCAGCGGGATGCCGTCCACCGTGGGCTTGGCCTGGCCGACGACGGTGGCTCGGGTTGCCGGCGCCAGGGTCTGGATGGCGTCCGCCAGGGCCCTGGTGTTGCCGGAGCATTCGATCAGGCGGTCCATGTCCGTCAGGTCCAGTGCCGTGGTTGCGGTGTTGATGGTGCGGGTGGCGCCGAACTTTGCGGCGACGGCGAGGCGGTCGTCGTTCACGTCCGTCACCATTACTTCGGCAGCGCCCCGGGCGGCGGCTACCTGGGCCACCAGCAGGCCGATGGGCCCGGCACCGGTGATCAGCACGCGGTGGCCTTTCTCGACCTGGGCCCGTTCGACGGCCCAGACGGCGACGGCGAGCGGTTCGATCGCCGCTCCGACTTCCGCCGGGATGGCGTCCGGCAGCCGGTGGACAGCGGCGTCTGGCACCACGACGTGGCGGGCGAACAGCCCGTCCGTGGGCGGGGAGCCGAAGCAGGTTCCGGCCGGGCAGAGGTTGTAGCGCCCGGACAGGCAGGTGGGGCATTCCCGGCAGGGCAGGGCCGGTTCAATGGCGACGGCGGTGCCCGTGGCGACGGTGGCCTGCGGTCCGGCGGCGATGACGACGCCGGCGCCCTCGTGGCCCAGGACGGTGGGCTGGCGCAGCACGTTGGTGCCGTTGCGGCCGTCGGCGAAGTAGTGCATGTCCGAGCCGCAGATCCCGCCGGAGCGCATCTCGACCAGCAGGTCCTGAGGGCCGAGTGCGGGCAGCGGCCTGTGCTCGATGCGCAGGTCGCGGGCGCCGTGCAGCACCGCGGCCTGGGTGCCGGTGGGTAGCCCCGTTGTCTCGGTTGACGGGATGGCTTGCGTGGTCATGGCGTGCTCCGGGTGGCTTGAAGGGAGGCGGCGGGAGCCAGATCGGTGTTCGCTTCGGCGATGCCGGCCAGCGGGCCCGCCGAGTGGATGATGTCGATGAACTCGCCGGTGCGGTGGATAAACTCGTCCCGCTCGGCCAGCTCTTCGCCGAGGAGGTGGTGCTCGCCGAGGACCTTGCTTGCGAGGTCCCTGCCCGAGCGGGACCCTGACGCCAGTCCTGCCAGCAGCCTGCGGGCCGGATCCTCCATCGCGTGCGCCTGGGGCCCGGGATCGAACCCGGGCAGCGGGGCGATGCAGGCGAGATACGCGGCGGTGGTGAGGGCCAGCAGCTGCGGCATCCGGCCGTCGTCGAGCATCTGCAGCGCCGGCAGCGGGATCCGCTGCCGGAGTTTGACGGCTCCGTCGGAGCCCACCTGGCTGGTGCGGTGGCCCAGGGCCGTGTTGCGCCAGCGGGAGAAAAGCTGTTCCTCGTAGGCGTCCACGTCCACGCCGGACGGCACCGAGACGCTGGGCAGGTATTCGTTGCGCAGTACGGAGCGGGCGGCCAGTTCGATGTTCGGGTGCGAGACGGATTCGGGGATGGTGACTGCGCCGGTAAGGGCTCCGAGGTAGGCAATCAGGGAGTGCGTGCCGTTGAGCAGGCGGACTTTCAACTGCTCGTAGCCGGCCACTTCGTCGGAGAACACGGCGCCGCCCGCTTCCCACGTGGGGCGTCCCGCAACGAAGTTGTCCTCGACGATCCACATGGTGAACGGCTCGGCGGGGACCGGAATCCGGTCGGTGTACCCGCGGTGGGATGCAACAAGGCTGCCGTAGTGGTCCGTGGTGGCGGGCACGATCCGGTCCACCATTGAGGACGGGAAGCTGGTGCGGGTGTCGATGAAGGCCAAAGCGTCGGCCGCTTCGGCGGGCGGGAGCAGGGACGCGAATTCGCGGACCAGCCGCTGCGTGTGGTGGCCGTTGTCGGCGAGGTTGTCGCAGCTGAGGATGGTCACCGGTTCGGCGTGGGTCCGGGACCGGTGCTGCAGGCCGCGCACGATTTGTCCGATTGGCGTCTTCGGTGAATCGGGGTGGGCGAGGTCGTGCCGGATGGCCGGGTCCTGCAGGTTCAGGGAGCCGGTGGCGGGGGTGTAGTTGTAGCCGTTCTCGGTGACGGTGAGGGACACAATCCGGGTGCCGGCGTTCCCGATGGCCTTGACCACCCGGTCCGGGTCGGCGGCAGCAGTGAAGGCGTCTGTGTGAACCCGCGGAACGGAGAACTTGGAGCCTTGGGGTGAAATTTCCACCACGGTGTAGAGCATGTCCTGGGCGTGCATGGCATCCGGGATGGCGTTGGAACGGCTGGCGACGCCGATGATGCCCCAGTCGCCGCCGTGTGCGGTGACGGCGGCGTCGGTGTAGACGGCCTGGTGGGCGCGGTGGAAGTTGCCCAGGCCCAGGTGCACGATCCCGGCGGCCGGTGCCGCCGGGCGCCGCAGAATACCGGGGGTGGCTGCGGACAGCGGGGGAGTGGAGGTCATGGTTACCAGTCCTTCATGGAGCCGTCGAGCTCACGGGCGATGGGCAGGTAGGCCTGCTTGTAGGGGAAGCGTGCGGCCGCGTCCTCATCCACGTGCACGCCCAGGCCTGGCTCATCGCCGGGGTGGAGGTAGCCGTCCTCGAAGCGGAAGCTGGACTGGAATACCTCGGACACCAGGGGGTCGTAGCCCATGTATTCCTGGATGGCGAAGTTGCTGGTGGCAAGGCCAAGGTGCAGCGAGGCGGAGAGGTTGATCGGCGAGACGTCGGAGGGGCCATGCGGCGCGCCCTTGATCTGGTAGACCTCGGCCAGGGCGAGGATCTTGCGGACGTGCGAGATGCCTCCGGCATGGACGACCGCGGTGCGGATGAAGTCGATGAGGCGTTCGGTGATGAGGTGCTCGCAGTCCCAGATGGTGTTGAAGACTTCGCCGATGGCCAGCGGGATGGTGGTCTGCTGGCGCAGCGTGCGGAGGAGCCGCTGGTTTTCCGCTGGCGTGACGTCCTCGAGCCAGAACAGGTCCACGTCTTCCAAGGACCTGGCCAGCCGGGCGGCTTCGGTGGGGTTGAGCCGGTGGTGGACGTCGTGCAGGAGCTTGAGGTCCGGGCCGACATGCTCGCGGACCGCTGCCAGGACCTTCGGGGCATGGCGGAGGTAGGCCGAGGTATCCCAGTCCTCTTCGACGGGTCCGGCGCCGCGGCCGGCGGGCTCGTAGCTGGCAGCGCCCTTCGTTACGCCGTAGACCTTGTCCAGCCCGGGGACGCCGGACTGGGCGCGGACGGCGCGGAAGCCCTGTTCCCGGCGGCGCTCCACGGAGTCGAGGAGCTCGGGCACGTCCCAGCCGGTGGCGTGGGTGTAGGTGAGGATTTTGTCCCGGGCGGCGCCGCCCAGCAGCTGGTAGACCGGGACGTCCAGAGCCTTGCCCTTGATGTCCCACAGTGCCAGGTCAATGGCGCCGATGGCGGCCATGGTCACCGGTCCGCGACGCCAGTAGGCGCCACGGTAGAAGTACTGCCAGCTGTCTTCGATGCGGTCGGCGTCCCGGCCGAGCAGGGCGGGGGCGAGGTGGTCACGGAGGTAGCTGGCGACGGACAGTTCGCGGCCGTTGAGGGTGGCGTCGCCCCAGCCGATCAGCCCGTCGTCGGTGGTGATCTTCAGGGTGACGAAGTTGCGGCTGGGGCTGGTGACGAGGACGTCGACGTCGACGATTTTTCGGGTCATCGGGAAATCACTACATTCTTGAGTGGCTGGTTCTCGGACAGGCGGGTGATGTTTTCGGCGATCTCGCGGGCGCGGCCGCGGAAGGTTTCGGCGGTGACACCGGAGGAGTGCGGGGTCATGATGACGTTGTCGAGCCGGCCGAACGGCAGGGCGGAGGGTTCGCCGCGGCCGTCGGTGGCCGGGTACTGGTACCAGACGTCGATGGCGGCGCCGGCGATCCGGCGGTCCTTCAGGGCCTCGTACAGCGCGGTTTCGTCGACGACGGGCCCGCGGGCGACGTTGACGATCTGCCCGTCGGGGCCCAGGTCGTCCAGTTCGGCCGCGCCGATCAGGGAGGTGGTTCCGGCGTCGAGCGGGATGCTGACCACCAGCACATCGGATTCGCTGAGGGCCTCGCCCAGGCGGTCCGTAGCGCCGGTCCAGCGCAGCGAGTTTTCCTCCGCGTCGACGGATCCGCTGCGGGTGATGGCAATGCCTTCCGCGCCGAACGCCTGCAGCAGTTTCCAGGCGGCGCTGCCGATGTGGCCGAAGCCGAGGAAGGTCACCACGGCGCCGCGCAGCGTTTCCGGCTGGCGGATGTCGGGGGAGTAGACCGAGGAGGACCAGACGCCGGTGCGCAGGGCGGCGTCCTGCCCCAGCAGGTTGCGGCGGAGGGCGACGAGCACGGTAGCGATGTGCTCGGCGATGGAGCCTTCGTGGTGGAAGGTGTTGGCGCAGACGGATCCGGCGGGGAGGGCATCAGCGTCGATGCCGTCGTAGCCGGCGCCGGCCACGTGCACCAGCCGGAGGTTCCGTGCTTCGGCGCCCATGGCGGCGGTGAACTTGGGTCCCACATAGACGTCGGCGTCCTTGAGGTCCGTCAGGACGGAGTGTTCGTTCCAGCTGTCGTGCCAGGAGGTGACGGTGCCTTCCGGCAGTGCCGCCTCGAAGGTGGCGCGCTGGGGCATCAAGTTGGAGTCTGCGATGACGATTCTCATGGTTACTTTCCCTGGAGGGTTTGGTCGGCGGTGCGTGCGGCGAACGTGGAGCCGCGCACGATGAGCTGCGAGTTGAGGTGGACCGCCTCGGTGGCGGTGGGCTTGCCGGCGATCTGTTCCAGGAGGAGTTCGAGGGCGAGGGCGCCGCTGCGATTGATGGGGACGCGGACGGAGGTGAGTCCGGGTTCGGCGGCCGCGGCGATGTCGAGGTCGTCGATGCCCACCACGCTGATGTCCTCGGGGCAGTGGTAGCCGAGCGTCCGGGCGCCGGCGAGCATGCCGATGGCGACGAGGTCGTTGTAGGCGATGACGGCGGTGGCGCCGCTGGCGACGACCGAAGCGGCGGCGGCCAGGCCGCCGTCGACCGTGGCGTTCTGGTTGCCCACGGTGACCAGTTCGATGCCCCATTCCCCGCAGAGGCGGGTGATGGCCGCGAGCCGCTGGCCGTTGGCCCAGGAGGAGGCCGGGCCGGGAATGTAGGCAAGCTTGCGGTGGCCGAGGGCGTAAAGGTGCTCGACGGCCTGCCGGATCCCTTCGCCGGCCTCCATCAGCACGCGGGCGGCCTGGTCAGCCTCGCCGTTGATCACGACGAGCGGTGCGTTGCCGGCCAGGTTATGGATCTGTTCCGACGGGAGGCGCGGGGAACAGAGGATGATGCCGTCCACTCCGGTGGCGAATGCCGCGAGGTGGTCGCGCTCGCGGGCGGAGGATTCGCCGGTGTCGGCTAGGACCATGCGGTGCCGGCCGTGCCAGGCCTGGTCCTGGATGGCCTTGATGAGTGCCGCGAACACGGCGTTTGAGATGTCCGGGACGACGACGCCGAACGTGCGGCTGCCGTTCAGCCCGGGGACGTCGTACCCCAGCTGGGCGGCCGCGTCCATGACCTTCTGCCGGGTTTCAGCGGCCAAGCGACCGGGGTCGCCGAACGCCCGTGAAGCGGTGGCGAGCGAGACGCCCGCGAGCTTTGCGACGTCCGTGAGTTTTGCCGCCATCGGTCCTCCAGTTGCTTCGTTGAAACCCTTCCGTCCAAGTATGGAAAAACTTGTACAAACTTGTCAAGGGATTTCCATGAGTTGCATCACAGGCGGGCGGTGCGGCAGGTCGGGACGGCATTAACGCAAGAAGGACGACGGCGGGAGGTTCCGCCGTCGTCCTCTTCGGTTGGATTTTTTGTGCAGATAATGGCCGCTGAAGGCCCTAAAGTCGCGACAACTGGACAAAAACTCCCTCGAGGGGGCGGCCTAGTCGTGGGGCGCGTCAGAGGGTTGCCGCGAGGTGCTCACCTACTGCGAAGGCCCGCGTGATGGCCGAGCCAAGGGTTGCTCCGCCGCCGGGGTAGTTGTTGCGGAAAACCCCGGCGGAGACGTTGCCCGCGGCATAGAGCCCGGGGATCGGCTGCCGGTGGCGGTCCAGGACGCGGCCGCTGAAGTCGGTGTCCAGGCCGCCGGAGGTTCCCAGCACGCCGGCGGAAATCCGGACCGCGTAAAACGGGGCCGTCGCCAAAGGGGCGAGGCACGGGTTGGGCGTGTTGGCGGCGTCGCCCAGGAAGCGGTCCTGCGCCGTCGCGCCGCGATGGAACTCCGTATCCACGCCCTTCCCGGCGTCGGCGTTAAAGCGGCTCACCGTGGCGGCCAGCCCGGAGGGGTCGATTCCCACCTTGCCGGCCAGCTCTTCCAGCGATCCCGCGGCCGTCATCCAGTCGGCCGGAATGCCAGCCGCCGAACCAGCCACCGGGTATTTCGCCAGGTACGACGCATCGAACACGAGCCAGGCCGGATTGTTCTGCTGCCGGCCGGTCAGCGGGTCGACGGAGGCGAACACGCGGCATGCGTCGTGGTAGTTCAGCGCTTCATTGACGAACCGCTTACCGGCCGCATTCACCGTGATCGAGCCCGGGAGGGTCATTTCCACGTTTCCCATCCGGCCGGACCGAACGCCGTCGTACTGGTGGGCGGCCTCGGAAATCACCGGCACTCCCCAGATGGCGGTCATGTCCGCCACCGCGGCGCCCGCCTTCAGCCCCAGCTCCAGGCCGTCGCCCTCGTTGGACGGCGCGCTGATGGGTGTCACCGGAAACGGCAGGAACGCCTGGCGGAGCCGCGGGTTCCATTCGAAACCGCCGGAAGCGAGTACGACGGCGGCCGCTGAAGTAGTCTTGCCGGCTGCGGTGCCGCCGAGGGTCACGGTCCATATGTCCCCGCCGCGGGCCAAGTCTTCCATCGGCGCGGAGACCGCAATCTCCACGCCGCGGTCCAGCGCGCTGGCCAGCAGCGACCCCACCAGGGCGCCGCCCATGGTCCGCATGCCCGTGGCAGCACGCCGGGCCAGCAGCTCCGGATCCGCCGCCCGGCCGTTCAATTGGTCGCGTTCGGTCATGGTCAGCAGCGGAAAATACGACGACGGCCGAATCGCCTCCGAGAGGCCCGGGTACCCGGACGGGTCGAAGGCGCCGTTGTCCAGGCCGCGTCCGCCGTCGGCCGCACCGCGCCATTCCATGTGGTAATCCGGGCGTGCGATCGGTATCAGGGACAGCCGGGTTTCGCCGTCGAGATACGCGACGGCGCGCGGTGCCGTGCTGACGTACCACTCCACTTCCGCTGCGGTCAGCACGTGCCCGGCGGCCTCGGTGAGGTACGCGACCCCGTCCTCATGGCTGTCCCGGTATCCGGCCTGGAGGGCGAGGTGGTTGTTCGGTGCCCACATCACTCCGCCTCCGGCCGCTGTGGTGCCACCCAGCAGCGCCGCCTTCTCGGCCACCAACACCCTCAGGCCGGCGTCGGCCGCCCGGATCGCGGCGACCAGGCCGGCTGCTCCACTGCCCGCGACCACCACGTCGTAGGTGCCCGAGATGTTCCCGGCGGGGGTAAGGAGGGGGCCTGCTGCACCGCTCACGCCGTCGCCCGCGCTCACGGCTGGACCTCCGTAAGCGCGGCAGTTCCGGCCGGGGGAGTGGGCTGCCCGGCCGGCATGTCCACCACGATCTTGCCAACAGGCTCGGTGCGGCTGCGCATGAGTTCGAAGGCTTGCTGCAGGACCTCGAAGCGGAAACGGTGCGTCATCAGCGCTCGGGCCTGGTCCCGGTGCCCGGCCAGCAGCTCCAGTCCTGCCGGGATGAGGTTCAGGCTGTTCCTGCTGCCCAGCAGGTCGATCTCCTTGAAAGGAATGGTGTTCATCGGAACGGACGCGGTCCGCGCCGAAATCCCTACCTGCACGATCCGTCCGGCGCTCGCCACCAGGCGGATGGCGTTCTCCAGCGAGGACGGAACACCCGTGGCCTCGATGACCAGCTCCGGCCCGGACGAATCCGTCAGCGCATCCAGCCGGACTGCCTGGTCGGCGCCGGGGAAGCCTGCCCGGGGATCGACGAGCAGCGTGTCCACAGCGCCAAACGCTGTGGCCAGCTCCAGCCGGTCCGGTTCCGTGTCGGCGCAGACGACCCGCACGCCGAGGTCTGTCAGATGCAGCGTGGCGAGCAGCCCGATCGGACCGCTGCCCAGCACCAGGGCGGTCTCGCCGGGCGACGGCCTGCCCCGGTTCACCGCCTGAATGGCGATGGACGCGGGCTCCGCCATGGCGGCCAGATCCAGTTCCAGGCCCTCCGGCACGGGGCATAGCTTCTCGACCGGCACGCTGATCAGCTCCACGAGCGCGCCGTCCGAATAGCAGCCGATGCAGCCGATGTTCTCGCAGACGTTGAACCGGCCAAGGCGGCACGGCCGGCACTCCCCGCAGTAGACCATCGGGCTCACAGCAACCCGGTCACCGGCGCGGATGCCGGCGTCGTTCTGGCCGATGGACTCGACGACTCCCGCGAATTCATGGCCCTGGATGACGGGCAGCCCGGCCGGATAGTCGTCCTCCCAGATGTGCAGGTCAGTGCCGCACAGGGTGATGTTATGGACGCGGATTAGGGCGTGACCGGGTTCGAGGGCCGGCTCCGGAACGTCCTCGTACTGGATGGTCTCCTTGGAGACTGTGCGCGCAATCAGCATCAGGAGCCCTACCTCCGGGCGGCGTCGGCGCCGGCGTTGGCAGCGGTGGTGGCGTCAAAAAACACGTTCCACTGCCGGATGCGGCGCTGCGCCACGAGGCCGTTGAGGTAGAACGGGTCCTGGTCCATAAGCGCTTCGACGGCGGCTTTCGAGTCCGCCTCGATGATCAGCAGCGCGCCCGGGTCCTCCTCCGGCCCGAACGGACCGCTCTTTACCAGCCGGCCGTCGTCGAACTGCTTCTGCAGGAATTCGACGTGGCGCGGGCGGTGTTCGTCCCGTCCCGCGGTGGAGGCGGCGGAATAGTCGTAGGTGACAGCGAATGTTCCCATGGGGTGTGTCCTCATCGTTGAGCGGGTGGATGTTCCCCTCCATCGTGGCCACCGGGATTGTGCCGCGTCCAACACTTATTTGGTCAATGAGTATGTGCGGAAAACACATAATGCACGACGGCGGGAGGCCGGGTTTGGGTGCCTCAGCTTGCCGGCGTCGGGAGGACTTCCTCGGCGACGGCCAGGGCCAGCGCCAGTGCGGGGGAGATGCCGGCCGGGTTCCACGCAAGGCCCGATTCCAGCAGGGGCGCGCTGCCGGTAACCGGGATGAACACCGTCCCGCCGGGCATGATGCTGGCGACGGAGGCGGGCATCAGGCTCACACCCACGCCGCCGGCCACCAGTGACAGGGCGGTGTAGGGGTCGGTGACCTCTTGGGCCACTTTGGGCCGGAACCCGGCTGCGGCGCAGGCCGCGAAAGTGGCCTCGCGGAGGGTGGATCCCTGGGCGGCGCGCATGGTGACGAACCCGTCGTCGGACAACTCAGCGAGCCCGATTGCCGGCCGCTCGGCCAGCGGGTGGTCCACCGGCACGGTGGCACCCAGCGCTTCGAGGGCGATGGTGCGGGTGGACAGCGTGCCCGCGTCCAGCGGCAGCCCCACGAAGGCGAGGTCCAGCGAACCGTTCCGGAGCTGCTGCAGCGCGTCCTGGGTCAGCAGTCCTCCGGTAAGGGTCAGGTCCAGGGAGGGGTAGCGGTGGCGGAGGGCCCGGGTCAGCGGGGGAAGGGTCCGGTGGTTCAGCGCCCCGGAGAAGCCGATGCTGAGCCGGCCGTAGAACGTGCCGGGTTCGGTGACGGCGGAACGGCGGGCGAGATCAAGTTCGTCGATGATCCGGCGGGCGTGGGGGAGAAAGGCGACGCCCGCCGTCGTCATGGCCACCGAGCGGGTGTTGCGCTCAAACAGGTCCGAGCCAAGCTCCTTCTCGAGCTTCCTGATGGTCTGGCTCAGCGGGGACTGGGCCATACGGAGGCGGTGCGCTGCCCGGCCGAAGTGCAGTTCCTCGGCCAGGGCAAGGAAAGCCTCGATCTGCCGAAGCTCCATGCAGTTCCTCCTGTGCCCCCGAAGCGGCTGACGCCGAACTCGCAGATAATGCCCTCAAAGTAGCAATCTGAGGGCATTATCTGCTCGTTCGTGCTTCGGGGGGTAGCTACTTGACCGGGTTGCCCAGCTGCCGCAGCGGGGTCTTGTGGGTTTCGCGGGCCCAGTACGCGCCGGCCACCGCCAGCAGGGATGATGCGGCGACAATCCAGGCGGCCGGGCCCCAGTTGGCCTTGTCGGCGCCGACCAGCGCGGTGCCCAGCAGCGGCGTGAATCCGGCGCAGAGGATGCCGACCTGCAGGCCGATGGCCATGCCCGAGTAGCGGACCTTGACGTTGAACAACTCGGAGAACCACGCCGGGTAGATCGCGTTGGACATAGAGTACGTGCCGGCGGTGATCACCGTGCTGGCGAGGAAGATCATGGGGATGTTGCCGGTGGAGATGACGGAGAAGTAGACGAAGATCATCAGCCCGGACCCCAGGACGCCGGCGATGAATACCGGTCGACGGCCGAAGCGGTCCGAGAGCCGGGCCAGCAGCGGCTGGCTGAACATGGCGATGACGTTGCCCACGATGCTCACCCACAGCATGGTCGACGCCGGGACGCCCACGGACACGGCGTAGGCCAGACCGAAGGACTGCATGAACGTGTTGGTCACGGTTTCGAAGGACATCAGGGCAACCTGGAAGAACTGCGCCGGGTGCGTCTTGAACATCTTGGCAAACGGAAGCTTGACCAGTTCGCCGTGGTCGTGCTTTTCCTCGAAGACCTCGGGTTCTTCGAGGGAGCGCCGGACCAGGTAGGCGACCACCAGCACCACGAGGGACAGCCAGAACGGGATGCGCCAGCCCCAGGCGAGGCGGTCGGCCTCGTTCATGGCGGCCACGGGAAGGAAGGCGAGGGAGGCCAGGACGATGCCGGCGGAGATGCCACTCATCGCGAAGCTGGCAAAGAAGCCGCGGTGCCCTTCAGGTGCTTCCTCGGTGGACAGGGCGGAAGCGCCGGCCGTTTCCGCGCCGGCGGACAACCCCTGCATGAGGCGCAGCACCACCAGCAGTGCCGGTGCCCAGTAGCCGGCGGCGTTGAAGTCGGGCAGTGCGCCGATCAGGAACGTGGCCGACCCCATCAGCACCAGGGTCAGGACGAGGGTGTTCTTGCGGCCGATCTTGTCCCCCAGGTGGCCGAAGACGACGGCGCCGAAGGGCCGTGCCACGTAGGCCACGCCAAAGGTGGCAAAGGAGGCGATGAGGGCGACGGTGGGGTCGCCGGAGGGGAAGAAGATCTTGGAGAAAACCAGTGACGCCGCTGTGGCGTAGATAAAGAAGTCGTAGTACTCCAGCGCGCCGCCCAGGAAAGCGGCGAGGGCGGCCTTCTTGGCGCGCTTCAACTGGTACTGCTTCGCCTCAGCGGTGGCAGTGGGGGCGAGATCGGTCATTGCAGGGGGTCCTTCCGCACTGAAAGACGGGTCCGGATTTTTGGATTTGTGCGTATCGCGAACAGGCGTACGATATGCGACTAGAAAAAGGATAGCGCAGAGTGAAGTGACTCACAATCCGTTGTTTGCCGTCCTGCTCCCCGCCCGACCCCGGCCCGTATTCTTGGTAGGTCAGGAAAAGCGCGCAGCTTGAGGTGCAGGGAGCCCATGGACGAACAGCCGGCCTACTTCGTGAAATCGGTCGAGAAAGCGTTCGACGTGCTCCGGGCCTTCACCCCGAACCAGCCACGGCTGACGGTGTCCCAAGTGGCCGCGGCCGCAGATACCACCAGGGCTTCCGCCCGGCGGTTCCTGCTCACCCTGGCAGACCTCGGCTACCTGCGAACGGACGGGGCACACTTCGAGCTGACTGCCCGCTCACTGGAGATCGGGCGGTCCTTCCTGGCCAACCTCGAGCTTCCGGCCATTGCGGACCGGCATCTGAAATCCCTCGCAGCCGAGCTGAACGAGACCACCTCCTTATGCATTCTTGACGGCGTCGACGTCGTGTATGTCGCGTGCGTGCCCTCGCCGCGGCTGCTCAGCGTCACCATCACCGTGGGCACGAGGTTCCCCGCCTGGGCGACCTCCATGGGCCGGGTGCTGCTGGGAGCACTGACCGAGGCGGATCTGCAGTCCTACTTCGAAACCGTCCGGCTGCAGAAGCTGACCGAACACTCCATTGCCAGCGCCGAGCAGCTGCGGGTGGAGATTGACCGTGCCAGATCAAGGGGGTGGGCAATGGTGTCGCAGGAACTGGAAGAGGGGCTGCGTGGCGTGGCGGTGCCGGTGTGGCGAGGCCAGGACATAGTGGCGGCCGTCAACGTTTCCCTGCAGACGCACCGTTCCCCTGCCGAGGACATCGAAAAGTCCGTGGTGCCGCGCCTGCAGGAGGCTGCCCGGCAGATCGGCCTGGACTACGGCGGGGACGCGTCCGGGCTGCGGCGGGCCTGATGGCCAACTCGCCCTCCGGCGAATCAGTCATCCAGCGCGTGGTGAAAATCCTGGACGCCTTTTCGAAGGGCCGCCCGCGGATGTCGTTGAGCGAGCTAGCCCGGGCCACGGGCATGTCCAGCAGCACCGCGCACCGGCTGGCCAACGACCTCGTGGACAGCGGGCTGCTGAACCGCAGCGATTCCGGCGACTACGGCGTTGGCATGAAGATGTGGGAGCTGGCGTCCCGCAGCAATCCGCTGGAGGAATTCCGACGCCGGGGCCTTCCGTTCCTCGAAGGCGTCCACGCCGCTGTGCGTGAGCAGGTCTCACTTTCCATTCCCGACGTCGGTTCCGGCACCGTGCTGTACCTGGAGCAGCTGGACCGGCACGGCACCGCCACCAATCTTGCTGCCGTGGCCGGCCGGCTCCTGATCCACAACACCTCGTCCGGGATGGCCATGATGGCGCACATGCCGCGCGACGTGCAGGAGCGGTTCCTGGCCGGGCCGCTGGAGAAAACCACTGCCGCCACGGAGACCGACCCGGCGCGGCTGCGCGCCCAGCTCGCCCTGACCCGGGAACGCGGCTACGTCCGCATGGCCGGTGTCCTGGTGCAGGAAAACACCGCCTATGCGGTCCCCGTCTTTGGTGAGGGCAACAGCGTGATCGGCGCGATCGCCGTCGTTATTCCGACGGCGGACGAGGACCCCAAGGTGGTTCTTCCCGTCCTGGTGGCTGCAGGGCGCGGCCTGTCCCGGACCATGGGCGCAGAGCGCCGCCCGTACGGCACGAGGCCCTGGCTTCAGGGTTCCTGAACCGGGGCTTTCTCTTCTCAACCAGCGTCCCGTTGAACGGGAAGTTCCATCGCGCAGCTTCTCCCTGCTCCTAGTGTTTTTCCCCAGAGCAACAGCCACCCGGACAGGGTGCACGCTCAACTCTTCGGCCCCCGCCATCTGGTGGCGGCCGCCCTGGAAACTCAACGAGGAGAACCTATGGGACACGTCCAGCCCCCCGCCCCCGTCGCGGAACCTGCCGTCCTGCAACGCGCGGACAGCCTCCCGGCGAAGACCCCAAAGAAGGCAGCATTGGCTTCTTTCCTTGGCTCCACGCTGGAGTACTACGACTTCTTCATCTATGGCACCGCAGCAGCGCTGGTGTTCCCGAAGATCTTCTTCCCCGGCGGAGACCCTGTAGTTGCCCTGCTCGGCGCGATGGCCACGTTTGGCGTCGGCTACCTGGCACGGCCGCTGGGCGGCGTCATCATGAGCCACTTCGGGGACAAGATCGGCCGCAAGCAGGCGCTGATGATCACGCTGGTGATCATGGGCGTTGCCTCCATCGGCATCGGCTTCCTGCCCACCTATGACCAGATCGGCTACTGGGCCACGGCGCTGCTGCTGGCGGGCCGGCTGGCGCAGGGATTCTCCGCCGGCGCCGAGGCCGCGGGTGCGTCCACCCTGACCATGGAACACTCCCCGGAGGGACGCCGCGGCTTCTTCACCAGCTTCGTGATGACTGGCTACGCATCCGGAATGGTCCTCTCCACCGTGGTGTTCATTCCGCTCGCCGCCCTCCCCGAGGAACAGCTGCTGGGCTGGGGCTGGCGAGTCCCGTTCTGGCTGTCCGCCGTGGTGCTGCTGGTCGCCTACTGGATCCGCACCCGGCTGGACGAGCCGCCAGTGTTCGAAGAGACCGTGGAAACGACGAAGCCCAAGGGCATTCCGGCGGCCGAGGTGCTGAAGACGCAATGGCGCGACGTCCTGCGCGTGGCCCTCGTGATGCTGTTCTCCGTCATGCAGACCACCTTCACCGTGTACGCCCTGGCCTATGCCACCGGCAAGGGGATCGGCCTGGACCGCACCCTCATGCTCACGGTCAACGCAGTCACCATCGGCCTGTCCATGTTCACCATCCCACTGGCCGGGATCATCTCGGACCGGTTCGGCCGCAAGAAGGTGCTCCTGGTGGGCTCCCTCGGCTGCGCCGTCACCTCGTTCGGCTACTTCTGGGCCATTAGCGAGCACAACATCGCCATGATCTTCGTCTTCGGGTTCCTGAACATGTCCGTCTTCTACTCGTGCTGGAACGGTGTCTGGACTGTCTTCTTCCCCGAGATGTTTCCGGCACCCGTCCGCTACTCCGGAATGGCCATCGGCAGCCAGGTGGGCCTGATCCTCACCGGCTTCGCTCCTGCGATCGCCACGGTCCTGGCCCAGCCGGGACCCGGCGGCTGGATCCCGGTAGCGGTCTTCACCGTGGCCTGCCTGGCGGTCTCCGCGATCGCCATCGCCACGGCCCGCGAAACCCACAAGACCCCGCTCGAGGAGCTTGGCCTGCCGCGGGAGCAGAGGCCGGTCTGCAGCTCCGTTTCCGCCGACGCCTAGCCCGGCCGCGCCCTCGCCAGTCACCAGCGCCCCCCGCCATTCAGAAAGAAAGTTGGAACCATGACCCCGCCAGCAACCGCCCCCCGCACGTACCGAGCCGGAATCGTGGGCTGCGGCGCCATCTCCCGCAACCACCTCGAGGCCTTCGGCGCCCTGGACAATGTGCAGGTGGTGGGGGTGTGCGACATCGACCTGGACCGGGCACGCGCCACCGCCGGGAACTGGGACGTGCCAAACGCGGTGAACACCGTGGACGAGCTCCTGGCGCTGGGCGTGGACATCGTTTCGGTCTGCACGCCACACCCGACCCATGAGCAGGTGGTGCTCAAAGCAGCGGCGGCCGGGGTGCATGTGCTGTGCGAAAAGCCGATTGCCACCCGGCTGGACTCGGCCGAGCGGATGGTTGAGGCGTGCGAGGAGGCCGGTGTGCAGTTCGGGGCACTGTTCCAGCGCCGCTTCTGGCCTGCAGCCCAGAAAATCCGGAAGGCGATCGACGACGGAACGCTGGGCCGGCCGCTCATGGCCCAGTGTTCCGTGATGCTGCACCGCGCGCCGGAATACTACAACCGGGACGCGTGGCGCGGCACCTGGGAGAACGACGGCGGCGGCGTGCTCATGACGCAGGCCATCCATCAGATCGACCTGCTGCAGTGGTACCTCGGCGACGTGGCGGAGGTCTACGGCAAGGTCAACACCTACCGGCACGGCGACTACATCGAGGTGGAGGACTCCGCCACGGCGGTCATCACCTTCACCTCCGGCGCCATGGCAACGCTCGAGGCGTCGACGGCGGTGTCCCCCAACCTGGGCATCCAGCTCCGAATCACGGGGGAAACGGGTGCCTCGGCATCGCTGACGGAGTTCCCCGAGGGCAGCGACGGCCGGCTGGACCTGTGGGCCGTGGGGGAGAAGATCACCGTGGAGCCCGTCCATCCCGAGGGCGTGGAACCGAATATCGACCTTTCCACCATCAACGGCCAGCTGATTCCGCACCACACCAGCCAGGTCCGCGATTTCGTGCAGGCCCTGGACGCCGGCACCGAGCCCGCCATCACCGGCAAGGACGCCCTGAAATCGCTCCGCATCCTGCTGGCGGTCTACGAATCCGCGCGCACCGGGCGCCCGGTGCGCTTCGCTGACGTTGAGGTTCCGGGCCGCGTCCGGGTTCCGGCCGAGGTTTCAGCCGGAACCCGTGTTCCTGCGGAAGCGGCAGGCTAGCCATGACCGAACACGAAACCCGCCACGCCGCCCGCCCGCTCACCCTGGGCCGGAACGGCCGCACTCCACGGACCCTCCGCAACCGGCTCGTCTCCGCTCCGATGGAACGCAACTACGGCACCACCGACGGGCACATCACCGAGCAGTACATCGACTACCTTGTCACCCGCGCCCGGGCCGGCCTGGGACTGGTCACCACCGAAGCCACGTACGTCCGGGCAGACGGCAAGGGCCGCACTCACCAGCTGGGCCTGCACACGGACGCCATGGTTCCCGGGCTACGTCGGCTCACCGACGCGCTGCACGCTGAAGGTGCGCTGGCCGCCGTCGAACTTAACCACGGCGGCCGGACCGCGCAGACAGCGGTGTCCGGGCACAAGAACGTGGCGCCGTCGCCGGTGCCGTGTGCGGTGGCCGGCGGGGAGGTTCCGCGGGAACTGACGGCCGGAGAATGCCACGACCTCGTGCAGTCCTACGCCGCAGCCGCCCGCCGGGCCGTGGCCGCGGGCTTCGACGTGATCAACATCCACGGCGCCCACGGCTACCTGATCCACCAGTTCATGTCCCCCATCTCCAACCACCGCACGGACGAGTTCGCCGCGCCGGAGCACTTCCTGAACCTGGTCATCGACGCCGTCCGGGAGGCGGCGCCGGACGCCCTCGTCGGCGTGCGGGTGTCCGTCGTCGAAGGCCCGGCGGACGGCATCAGCGCCGAAGACCAGGTGGCCGTCATGGCCAAGGCACACCTGGACCAGCTGGACTTTCTCGACCTGTCCGCCGGCAGCTACGACGCCGGTGAATGGATCGTCCAGCCTGGCGAATGGAAGCCCGGCCTGCTCCGGGACTACGCCACGGAATACCGGCAGTTCGGCCTTCCGCTGGGCATGGCCGGGCGGCTGAACTCGCCGGCGGTCATCGAAGAGGTTCTCGGCGCCGGAGTCTGCGACTTCGTCAGCCTGGCGCGCGCCATCCATGCCGACCCAGCGTTTGTGGGCGCGGTCCTGCACGGCGAGGCGTACCGCCCCTGCATCGCCTGCAACGTCTGCATCGACACCCTCGGCCAGGGGCAGGTCACGTGCACCGTTAACCCCGCCGTCGGACGCTCGCGGGTTCCCGTTCCGACGCCGGCCGTGCGGCCGGGTGCCCGGGTCACCGTCGTGGGGGCCGGCCCGGCCGGCCTCACCGCCGCCCGGGAACTCGCCGTGGCAGGTGCGCAGGTCACCGTGCTCGACGGCGGCGTCCGGCTGGGCGGGCAGTTCGCCCTCGCCGAACAGATGAAATCCACTCCTGATTTCCACCGCTTCACCGACTGGTCCGCCGCCGAGAACGACAGGCTGGGCATTGACGTCCGGCTGGGCGGGCAGGTGGATCTTTCCGATCCGGGCGACGTTGCGGCGCTGATCCGGGAAACCGGGGCCGACGCCGTCGTGCTCGCCACCGGCGGGACCCGCCCCGGGGCAGGCTTCCCCGGAGCCGATTTGCCCGGTGTGACGGACGTGCGGGACTGGCTCGCCGCCCACCCCGAGGTGCTGCGCCCGGATGGGCAAGGTGGGAGCATTCCGGACGCCGTGACCATCTGGGGTGCGGACTCCGTGGCGATGAGCGTGGCCGACACCCTCGCGGGCCGCGGCACCGCCGTGCTGCTGGTGGGGCCGCAGGAGGTCCTCGCGCCGGAATCCGGGCGGCGGGCGAAGATCCTTGCCGTGCCCCGGCTCGAACAGAATCCGCGGGTGCGGGTCCGGCTCGGTGCCACGATCGAGGAGTACGACGGCGGCCGGATCCGGATCGCCGGCACCTCCCCGGATGGGGCTCGAGACGGGTCCGGCCCGGAATGGCTGGACGCGCCTGGTCCGTTGCTGGTATCCCGTTCGGTGCTGCCGCTGGACGGTTCCGTTCCCGCGGCGGACCGTGAGGCCCACTTGGCCGGAGCGGCCGGTGTGCCGCTGGCGTTGGCGGGAACGGTGGTGGACCGGACCCCCGCCATCGCCTCAAACGCGGTGAAGGGCGGTTATGACGCCGCGCAGCGCATCGCCGCTGCGCTTGCCGCCGAGCCGTTCGCGCCAGCCGCCGAATCGGCAGCGCCAGCCAGTGAATCAGCCCGTCCCGTAGAACTCAGCATGAACGGAGCAGCATCATGAGCGCACCGCGCCGCCCGCTGGGCCTGGCCCAGCTGTCCCTCCTCAACACCGCACCGCCGCAGCTGGTGGCCATCGCCGCCGAAGCCGGCTTCGACTTCATCGGCGCCCGCGTCCGCCCGGTCACTCCCACTGAGCGGCCCTATGACCTGCAGCCCGGGTCGCCGATGCTGAAGGAGACCCTGGCCCGGATGGCCGACACCGGCGTCACGGTCCGCGACATCGAGTTCCTGCTGCTGGACGGCACTGACCAGCGCGATGCCTGGCTTGCCATGATGGAGGCCGGGCAGGCCCTCGGCGCCGTATCCCTGACGGTGGCCGGGTCCGACCCCGACACTGCACGCCTTGCCGACACCCTGGCGCGCATGGCCGAGGACGGCCGCAGCTACGGCATCGTCCCCACCCTGGAGCCCATCTCCTACCAGGCGGTGAACTCCATTCCCGCCGCGGTGGCTCTGGCCCGGTCCTCGGGCTGCAACCTCGTGGTGGACGCACTCCATCTGAACCGCTTCGGGGCCGTTCCGGGGTGCGCGCAGTGGGAGGACCTCCAGGCGAACCTCGACCTGGTGCCGCTGCTGCAGCTGTGCGACGGGCCGGCGCAGCGTCCGGCCGCCCAGGAGGCGCTGGTGACGGAGTCCCGCTCGGAACGCGGTGTTCCGGGCGAGGGCGGCTTCAACCTGGCCGCCCTGGTCAACGCCTTCCCCGCTGATCTTGCCGTGAGCGTGGAGGTGCCCTCGGACAGCACGGTGGCCCGGCTGGGGGAGCTGGGCTGGGCACGGAAGCTCAAGGAGGCAGCCGACACGGTGCTGCAGGCGGCAGGCAACCTCCAGAATGCAGGAACCAAATGAGCCAAAAAACAGAGGAAAACACGACGGCGGAACTGGCGCCCGGCGTCGTAATTCCCCTCATCGGCCTGGGCACCTGGCCGATGACCGGCGAGGAGGCCGCCGATGCCGTGGCCCGGGCGATAGCCAACGGGTACCGGCATATCGATACGGCGGAAAATTACCGCAACGAGGAGGCCGTGGGGGAGGGGATCCGCCGCAGCGGCATTGCCCGCAGGGACCTGTTCCTTACTACCAAATTCAATAAGCAGTGGCACGGCAGGACGGGTGTGCGCGAGGCCTTCGGCGCGGCAACCCGGCGGCTCGGCACCGAGTACCTGGACCTCTTCCTGATCCACTGGCCGAACCCTGCCCAGGGCCGGTTTGTTGACGCAGCGGAAGGGCTCGCCCGGCTGGCCGAGGAGGGGCTGATCAGGTGCTGGGGCGTTTCCAACTTCAAGCCGGCCCACCTGCGCGAGCTGCAGGCGGCAGGCCTCGACGTCCCGGTCAACCAGGTTCAAATCGACCCCGAACACCAGCAGCTCGACCAGCTGGCCTTCCACCGTGAACACAACATCGCCACCGCGGCCTACAGCCCGCTGGGCCGCAACGGCGGCTTCCTCGCGGCCCCTGCCGTCACCGGTCCCGCCGAGGCATACGCCAAGACGCCGGCGCAGGTGGTACTCCGCTGGCAGGTCCAGTCCGGCCGGGTGGCCATCCCCAAGTCCGCCGACGACCGGCGGCAGCGCGAAAACCTTGATGTCTTCGGTTTTGCCCTCACCGAGGCGGAAATGGCCGGCATTGATGCCCTGGACACGGGCGCGCCGCCGCGGCTGGACTCAAACGAATTCGGACACTGAAAGAACAACTGGAGCAAGAGATGACTTTCCCGACTGATGCAACAACCCCCTCCGCTGCCGGAGTCAACATGCGCGCGCTGAACTGCGACGTCCTGGTGGTGGGCTCCGGCGCGGGCGGCCTGGCCGCAGCCGTGACGGCCGCGTACCACGGGCTGAACGTTGTGGTGGTGGAAAAGGCGGACGTCTGCGGCGGTGCCACGGCCTGGTCCGGCGGCTGGGCCTGGGCGCCGGGCAATCCGCTGGCCCGGGCCGCCGGCGTCAGCGAGGACAAGGAGACCTTCCGAACCTACCTGCGCGGAGTCCTGGGGGCGGACTACCAAGCGGACAGGGTGGACGCGTTCCTGGAGGCCGTGCCCCACATGGTGGGCTTCTTCCATCAGAAGACGTCACTGCAGTTCGTCCCGGGTGCAAGGATCAACGACGTTTATGGCGGGCTTCCCGGTGCCGGGACCGGCCACCGCTCAGTTGGGCCCAAGCCCATGAACGCCCGGCGGATCCGTCCGGAGCTGCGCGCCAAGCTGCGGCACCAGCTGTATGAAACCTCGTTCCTGGGAATGGGCATCATGGCCGGACCGGATCTGGCCAACTTCCTGTCCGCGTCCCGGGGCAATCCGCGCGGGCTCTTCCATGCAGGCTGGCGCTTCGGCTTGCACCTCCTGGATCTGCTGACGCATCGGCGCAACATGCAGCTGGTCAACGGCACGGCCCTGACCGGCCGGCTGCTGCAGTCGGCAGACCGCTTTGGCGTGGACATCCGCGTCTCCACACCGGCCCGCCGGTTGCTGACCGACGCGGCAGGCAAGGCGACGGGCGCCGTCGTCGGAACCCCCGAAGGGGAACTGCGGATCAACGCCGTACGCGGAGTGGTCCTGGCGGCCGGCGGCTTCCCGCAGGACGTGGAGCGCCGGAAGGAACTGTTCCCGCACACCCCAACCGGGCACGAACACTGGACGCTGGCGCCTGCGGAGGCCGGCGGCGACGGCATCAGCCTGGGCCAGTCGGTGGGCGCCCGTTTCAGGACCGACGTGAAATCCGCGGCCGCGTGGTGTCCGGTGTCGCTGGTTCCGTACCGCAGCGGCCGGACCGGCACGTTCCCGCACATCATGGACCGTGCCAAGCCCGGCAGCATCGGCGTCCTGCGCAGCGGGAAGCGGTTCGTTAACGAAGCTAACGGGTATTACGACTACGTGGCGGCAATGCTGGCGGCCACGCCGGCGGGGGAACAGGCGGAGGCCTGGCAGGTCGCCGATTCCCGCTTTGTGCGGCGCTTTCCGTTGGGCATGGCCAAACCGCTGCCCGTGCCGCTCTTCCCCTACGTGCGCTCGGGCTACCTGAAGAAGGGCCGCACGCTCGAGGAACTCGCGGCCCGCTGCGGCATCGATCCCGCCGGGCTGAAGGAGACGGTGGAGCGGTTCAACCGCCATGCGGCCGGCGGCACGGACCCGGACTTCGGCCGCGGCTCCACGTCCTTCAACCGCTATGGCGGCGACGCCTCGGTGAAGCCGAACCCGTCGCTGGGCCCCATCGAGAAGGGCCCGTTCTACGCCGTGCGGGTGGTGCCGGGGAGCTTCGGCACGTTCGCCGGGCTGGATGTGGACGGCCGCTCCCGCGCCCTTGACGACGGCGGCCGGCCCATCCCGGGCCTGTACGTCGCCGGCAACGACCAGGCCAGTGTGATGGGCGGGCACTACCCGGCCGGGGGCATCAACCTCGGCCCGGCTCTGGCGTTCGGATACGTTGCCGGCCGCGATCTGGCTGGGGCCGTGGAGTACGAGGACGACGGGACCGTGCCCGCAAAAACCGTGCCCACTGACGTGGCCACCGACGTGGCCAACGCTGCAGCCCATTGACACCCTTCCCCGGTGGTCATATCCTACAACCAAATGGTTGTAGATCAGCTTAGCGATGCCGAACTCGACCGCCTCTTCCAGGCGTTCGCGGACACCACCCGGCGGGACATTATGCGCCGGGTGACAGTCGGCGAGTATTCGGTGAGCGGCCTGGCAGCGCTCTACGCCATGAGCTTTGCTGCCGTCCAGAAGCACGTGGCGGTGTTGGAGCGCGCCTCCCTGGTCACCAAGGAGAAGCGCGGAAGGGAGCAGATTGTGCGGGGCAACCATGATGGCCTGGAGAAAGCCCGCTGGCTGCTTGATGAGTACGAGGCGATCTGGCGGCAGCGCGTCGCCCGGATCGCAGACATCCTCGCTGAAGAGTAGGACTGGCTGAAGAATAGGAAGGGTCCGGCAATGACGGTTATCAGTTCCACCAAGAACCCCGAGGCGCTCAGCTTCACCCTCGTGGCAGAATTCGACGCCGACGTGAAGCGCGTCTGGCAGAT
Organism: Arthrobacter sp. FW305-BF8; assembly: GCF_021789315.1. Classification (NCBI taxonomy): domain Bacteria; kingdom Bacillati; phylum Actinomycetota; class Actinomycetes; order Micrococcales; family Micrococcaceae; genus Arthrobacter; species Arthrobacter sp. FW305-BF8. The sequence goes on along the minus strand of NZ_CP084561.1, from coordinate 4,238,717 downwards.
CTGGGAAGACCCGCGGCAGCTCGAGCGCTGGTGGGGCCCGCCCACCTGGCCGGCAACGTTCAGCCAGTACGAGTTCACTCCCGGCGGCGAGGCCTCCTACTACATGACCGGCCCGGAGGGTGAGAAGGCCGGCGGCTGGTGGCGCATCACCGACATCCAGTCGCCGAACCGCCTCGAGTTCGACGACGGGTTCGCCGACGACGACGGCGCTCCTGTCGAGGCCATGGGCACCTCGCACGCCACCGTCACCCTTGAGGACATCGGCGGCCGCACCCGGATGACGGTTCAGTCCGTCTTCGAGTCCGAAGAGCAGATGAAGACGATGATCGAGATGGGCATGGAGGACGGCATGAAGGAGGCCGCCGGACAGATCGACGCACTGCTGGCCGAGCACTCCTAGCGCGCTGCTCCGCTATTCAGGCAAAAACGCAAGAGGACGACGGCGGGAAGTCCCGCCATCGTCCTCTTGCGTTGTGCTTGGGTGCTGACTAAAGGGCAGCGGTGTTCAGGCTGAGCGTGAAGGTGTTCGGGCCGCTAAGGGTGACGGCGACGTCGCTCTTCTTTGCGTTGGCCCGGCTCGAGAAATCGTGCACCAGCGTCTCCAGCGTGTGGTTCACTGCAGAACGGTCCCAGATCTTGATCGTCATTGATTCGGCGGTCTCAAAGGTCATTTTTCAGTGCTTTCGTGTCTGGGCATGGCGCCAATGCGATGCCGCGGAACAGGTCAGCCCAGGAACGCTCGGAGGCCTTAGGCAGCTCGACGAGCTCACCGGTTTGGCCTCATTGCGTCCACCAGGATTTTGTTGTGTTTGAACTTCTGAACCACTTGCAGAAAAGCGTATTCTTCTGTGGTTCCTTTCCATGATGCACAGGCGCGATGGGGCTTTTCAAACGATTTGGCCCCAAATGGCGGGTGAGGTTTGCCACATACAGGGTTACAGTGCTACTCCTCGGCGAGGACGGCGATGGCGCGGCGACCCAGGCTGCCCACGACGTGGCGCTGCATGATCTCGCGGGCGCGGACGGCGTCACCGGACACCACGGCGTCGGCGATCTCGATGTGTTCTTCGCGGACGCGCTTCTGGTCCTTCTGGGAGTCCTTCTGGCCCTGCAGGCCTATCTGGCGGTACCGGTCCGCCTTGTCCCACAGGCCCTCCAGGATCCCGATGAGCAGGGGGTTATGCGAGGCCATGTAGACAGCGCGGTGGAATTCGCGGTGCGCCGTCATGGCGTCCAGGTCCGCGGCGTCGTGCAGCGGTGTCAGCTGCTTCAGCGCGGCTTGGATGTTCTCGATGTCCCCGGGTGTCCGGCTTTCCGCCGCGAGCCCGGCGGCCAGCGGGTCCAGATTCTCACGGAGGATGTACAGGTCCTTTGCTTCATCCGCCGTGAGTGCGGCGACCCGGGCATCCCGGTGGGACTCCAGCTGGACCAGCCCCTCGGCGGCAAGCCGGCGCAGCGCCTCGCGCAGGGGCGTGGTGCTCACGCCGATTTCGTGGGCGAGCTGGGCCTGGCTGAGCACCGACCCGTGGGAGATCTCCCCGGTCAGGATTCGGCGCCGCATTTCCTCGTAGGCGTAGGCGCTCTTGGTCAGTGCTACGGTCGGATATGCCACCGTGTGCTCCTTATTACGTTGCTTCCGGCGGCGGTCCGGGAATGCCCAGGCGCGCCGAAATAGGCTATGTCCTATAGTAGCTTTCCGCCCTCGGCCGGCGGCGTTGCTCCCGCCGTCACGCGTCGGCGAAAACAAATACACACGGGCGACGCCGTCCGCGCCACTTCAATCCCCGGGCCCAAGGCCTATCTGACAAGTCCTTAGCCCGGCTTGATTTTTACTATAGGTTATAAGCTATAGTTTCGTGAACCGGATCACATCCAGTGCCGGCCGTGAATACCACCATCGTTTTTGCTCAAAGGAGAGACAGCCATGATGGCGTCAAAAACCACCGCGTCGGATAAGCCCGTTCCCCGTTCGCTCAGCAGGTACGCCGCGGCAGGGGTGGCCTCGGCTCTGCTCCTGGCACTCACCGCCTGCGGAGGCTCTTCCCCGGCTGCTGCGCCTGCGCCGGTCAACTCCATCGCCACCGGCCAGTACCCGGACTACTACCCGGCCGACTACAAGGACTTGGTGGCCGCCGCCGAGAAGGAGGGCGGCGAACTCACGATCTACTCGAACACCGACCAGGAGAACTGGGCTCCGGTGTTCCGGGACTTCAGGAAAAAGTACCCGTTCGTCAAGGAAATCTCGGCCAACAACCTTGGATCCGATGAAGTGTTCCAGCGCGTGCTAAGCGAGAACGCCACCGGAACCTCCCCGGCCGACGTCCTGGTGACCAACGCCGCCGGCGCCTGGGCCGACTTCGCCGCCCGCGGCGACCTCCTGGCCAAATACACCTCGCCGGAGCTGGCAAAACTGCCCGAGTTCGCCCAGTTGCTGCCCGGCGTTACGGCCATGTCCGCAGACGCCATGACCATCACGTACAACACCTCGCTGCTGCCCACCGCGCCCACGGGCCTGGCCTCGCTCGCTCAGCAGGCCAAGGAAAAGCCGGAGCTATTCAAGGACAAGATCGGCCTCCGTGACATCGAGGGCGCCTTCGGTTTCACCGTCTTCCACAGCCTGACCAAGAGCCACCCGGAAGCCTGGGATTCCCTCGCCACCATCCTTCCGCTCTCGCGTCCCGAGAGCTCCTCGGCCACCGAGAAGGTACTCGCCGGCGAGTATGTCGCCAGCGCACTGGTCAGCGCGGCTCCGGCCTTTCCCGTGGTGAAGGACTCGGGCGGGCTGTTCAAGATCGCCCTGCCCGACGACGGAACGGTAGTTCTGCCGCGCGGCCTCGGCGTCGCTGCAAAGGCGCCGCACGCTGCCACCGCGAAGCTGTTCACCGATTTCACGCTCTCGGCCGAAGGCCAGCAGGCCATCCAGGAAGGCGGCCTCTCCTCCTACCGCGAAGGCGTGAAGCCGGTCGAGTTCAGCTACACCTATGACGACATCGTTAAGGAAGTTGGCAAGGAAGACGTCATCCTCGTTCCCTACGAGAAGGTCTCCGCAGCTGAAACCGCCACGTTCACGGAGCGCTGGAACAGCCTCAAGAAGTAAGCGCTCCATTCCGCGTTACTGAAGAACTGACCAACAGCCGTGCCCCCGAAAAGCAAGGACCGGAACGATTTCCATGACTACAATTCCTGAGACCAGGCCGCCCGCCACCGTGGCGGCCGCGCGGCCGGAGTATCCCGCACCGAAGTACCGCCGGGTCCTCGGTGCCGACCGCAGCCAGCTGCTGTACTGGGCGACGATTATCATCCTGGCGCTCCTGGTCCTTGCACCCGTGGTGCCCACGCTCTACCAGTCGGTGATGGACCGTCCTCTGTATGAGGAGGGCGGTCTGTTCACCGCGGAGAACTACACCCGGCTGTTTACCGAGGCAGGCTTCGGCACGGTCGCGCTGAATACGCTCATGTTTGCCGTGCTGACCACAGTGATGACGCTGCTGATCGCGGTCCCGATGGCCATCGTGGTGGTCAGGACCAACATCCCGGGCCGGAAGTTCTTCGGTGCCGCGATGCAGTGGCCGTTCTTCATCTCCTCCCTGATCCTCGGTTTCGGCTGGATCACCATGTACGGCCCGGCCGGGTTCGCCAGCGTAGAGGTCAGGCGAGTTCTGGGCTTCCTGCCCTGGGACCTGTACAGCATTCCGGGAATGGCGCTCACCGAAGCCGTGGCGCTGGCGCCGATCGCGTACATGTTCTGTGCCAACGCGCTGCGGAACTCCGATGCCTCCCTCGAAGGTGCAGCGCAGACCGTCGGCGCCGGCCCCTTTCGGATCCTCTGGTCGGTCATCATCCCGATGCTGCGCCCGCCCATGGTCTACAGCTCCGTACTGGTGTTCAGCATGTCCATCGAGACCCTGTCCATCCCGCTGCTGTACGGCCAGCCGGTGAACATCACCGTCTTCGCGACCTTCCTGTATAAAAACGGGCTGCAGTCCATCGACCCCGACTACGGCATCCTCGGGGCGGCGTCCACGATCATCCTCCTCGTTACGGTTCTGCTGGTGGCCGTGCAGGCCAAGCTGCTCAAGGACGCCAAGCGGTTCGTCTCGGTCCGCGGCAAGGCCACCCGGCCGCGGCTGCTGGACCTGGGCTGGATCAAATGGGTCTCGGTGGCATTCATCTCCATCTACGTGGTGGTCGGCGCTTTGGTTCCGATCGCCGGCCTGGTGATGCGCTCCTTCACCAAAATCTTCACGCCGCTGCAGAACCCGCTGGCCTCGGTGACTCTGGCCAACTACCAGCGCATCTTCGAATTCCCGGCCTACGTCGCCTCGATCCGCAACAGCCTCATCGTTGCCGGCGCCGGCGCGGTTCTGGTCAGCGTGCTGGCCGTGGTGGCCGTCGTCGTCGCCAAACGCTCCACCTTCCGCTACCGGAAAGTCATCGAATACCTGGCCCTGGCCCCGCAGGCCATGCCAGGTTTGATCATCGGCATCGGCCTGTTCTGGGCCTTCGCCTTCCTGCCGTTCAACCTGGGCTCGTTCGTCCAGGGCACCATCTGGGCCATCATCATTGGCTTCGGCCTCCGCGCCCTGCCCAGCGCCTTCGGGTCCATCTCGCCGGCCGTGATGCAGATCGGCGAGGAACTGGACAACGCCGCCCGGGTCAACGGCGCGGACTGGATGCGGATGTTCCTGACCGTCCTGGCCAAACTCCTTACCCCCGCGTTCGTCGCCGCGATGGTGCTGACCTTCGTGGTGATGATGAAGGAATACTCCCCGGCCATCTTCCTCGGCTCGGCGGACACCAACATCATCGGCACCACCATGCTCGAACTCTGGGTCCAGGGCAACACCGGCTCCGTGGCAGCCTTGGCCACCATTCAAATCGGAATCACCGCAGCCTTCGTCGGCATCGCCGGCCTGCTCATGAAAGGTAAGAAAGATGCCTGACGTCATCATCAAGAACCTCCGCAAGGACTTCGGCGGGAACACCGTCCTCCACGAGGTCAGCTTCACCATCAAGGACGGCGAGTTTTTCACCCTCCTAGGCCCCTCCGGCTGCGGCAAGTCCACCACCCTGTCCTGCCTCGCCGGCCTGGAACAGCCCACCTCCGGCTCCATCGCCGTCGGCGACACCGTGCTGGTCGATGACACATCCAACAGGTTCGTGCCCCCGGAAGAGCGTAACCTCGGCATGGTCTTCCAGTCCTACGCCCTCTGGCCGCACATGACCCTGGCAGACAACCTGGCCATGCCGCTGAACATCCGCAAAGTCCCCAAGGCCGAACAGAAAACCCTCATCCACGACGCCCTGGACAAGGTGGGCCTGGCCCATCTGGCCCACCGCTTCCCGCACCAGCTCTCCGGCGGCCAGCAGCAGCGCGTCGCCTTGGCCCGCGCCCTGGTCTACTCACCCAAGGTCCTGCTCCTGGACGAGCCGCTCTCCAACCTGGACGCAAAGCTCCGCGAGCAGGCCCGCGTCTGGCTCAAGCGCCTGCAGTCCGAACTCGGCATCACCACCGTCTACGTCACCCATGACCAGGAAGAAGCCCTGGCCATGAGTGACCGCATCGCCGTCATGTCCAACGGCAACATGCTCCAGGTCGCACCGCCCGAGGAAATCTACGAACGCCCCGCCACCGCAGAAGTCGCTGCCTTCATCGGCCGCTCCAACTTCCTCGACGGCGTGATTGTGTCCACCAACGGCGGTACGGCAACCGTCCGGCTCGAAGACACGGGCGAAACCGTCACCGCCGTACTCACCGGCCAGATGCGCGACGGTGACCCCGTCACCGTTGCTTTCCGCCCGGAAAAAGCATCCCTGGCACCTGTGGGGGACTCCATCCCGTCCGGGCACGTGGGCCTGCCCGTGGAAATCCTCACTACCTCCTACGTGGGTTCCCGCTACGAATACGAGCTCCGCTACGGAACGCGGACCCTGGCCGTGGACAGTAAGAGCAACGTCTTCCGTGGCGACCTGATATTGGTGGTGCCGGTTGAAGCCCTGCGCCTCTACCCACGTGCCAACGTGGTTTCGGCCGACGCGGCGGAGATGATGGCCGTGACCACCTGACCGGTTATATCTTATAATCTGTCCCACGCCTGACTCTTGTTCTAGAAAGTGTGCACCATGAATATCGTCACCGCCGCCGGCTCCGACCCCTGCATCGCCAGCCTTGCCGTCAACGGCGATGTCCTGCAGACGGTGGACATCGCAAGTGCCGTCGGCACCGGGTATTCCCGGCTGCCGGTGGTGCTGCGGCTGCTGGCGGAGAACGTGCAGCGGAACATGGTGGGCCGCGAACGCGAACAGGCCATGGACGCGCTGCGGAACTGGCTGGCCACGGGCACCAGCACCGCAGAAATCGAGTTCCTGCCCACTCGGGTGCTGATGCACGACACCACCAGCACGCCTGCGCTGGTGGACATTGCGGCCATGCGGGACACCCTCGCCGAGTCCGGAGCAGATCCCATGGTGCTGAACCCGCTGCTGCGCGTGGACGTGTCCATCGACCATTCCCTGGCGGTGGAGGAATACGGGCGCGCCGACGCGGCCGCCCGGAACATCAAGCACGAGATCCGCCGGAACCGGGAGCGGTACCAGTTCCTCAAATGGGCGTCCAAAGCCATGAACGGCGTGCACATCAACCCGCCGGGCACCGGCATCATGCACACGATCAACCTCGAGCAGCTGGCCACCGTGGTCACCACAATCGAGCGGGACGGCGTCCGGTGGGCGGTGCCGGACATGATGGTCGGCACCGACAGCCACACCCCGATGATCAACGGCCTCGGCGTCCTGGGCTGGGGCGTCGGCGGGCTGGAAGCACAGACCGTGATGTTCGGGATGCCCGCCACGCTGCGCATCCCCGACGTCGTCGGCGTCCGCCTGACCGGTGAACTGGCGGCGGGGACCCTGGCCACTGACTTGGCGCTGGCCGTCACCCAGCGGCTGCGCCAGGTGGGCGTCACGGGGGAGTTCGTCGAGTTCTTCGGCCCCGGCGTTTCGACACTGACCGTCGGCGAACGCGCCGTCGTCGCCAATATGGCGCCTGAATATGGCGCCACCACCGGTTACTTCCCGATCGACGCGCACGTCCTCGACTACCTGGCCAGCACCGGCCGCAGTGCGGAACAGACGCGGCTGGTCGAGGCGTACACCCGGCAGACGGGCCTGTGGTTCGAACCCGACGCAACGCCGGTCTACACGAGAATCGTCGACGTCGACCTGTCCGCCGTCGCCATGCACGCCGCCGGTCCGCGGCGTCCCCAGGACCTCCTGCCCTATGGCGGCATCCGCAAGGCGCTGGAGAAGGAGGCCGTCCCGGCGGGTGCCGGTGACGGGGCCGCGCACACCGGCGCCCTGCCCGCCTTCCCTGTTTCCCTGGCCGCCATCACCAGCTGCACCAACACCTCGGACCCGCGCCTGCTCATTGCGGCCGGGCTGCTCGCCCGCAATGCCCGCCGCCGCGGGCTGACCGTGCCGGACTGGGTCAAAACCTCGCTGGCGCCGGGCTCACCAGCGGCGGCCAGCTACCTCAAGCGTGCCGGGCTCACGGACGACCTGGCCTCCGTGGGGTTCGACATCGTCGGGTTCGGCTGCACCACCTGCATCGGCAACCCAGGCCCGCTGACGCCGGTGATTGCCAGGGCCCAGGCCGACGGCGTGAGCGAACCGGTGGCGATCCTGTCCGGCAACCGCAATTTCCCCGGCCGGGTGCACCCCGACGTCGAACTCAGTTTCATCATGTCGCCCCCGCTGGTGGTGGCCTTCGCGCTTGCCGGTGACGCCAAGCGGGACCTCAGCGAGGAGCCGGTCCAGGACGCCGCAGACGGCACGCCCGTTTACCTCAGCGAGCTCTGGCCGTCGCGCGACGAGATCGATGCCTTCGTGGTCAAGGCCAACGACCCCGCCGATTTCCGCCGGGACTTCGCTATCGCCAGCCGCGATCCCCAGTGGAAGCGGGTGGAAGCACCGGACGGGGCGCAGTACCCGTGGGATGACGGCTCCACCATCCTCCGCCGTCCCCCCTTCGCCGCCCTGACCGAGGGCAGCCTCCTCGGGGAGTTCACCGCGCATCCGCTCCTGGTGCTCGGCGACGACATCACCACCGACCACATTTCACCGGCCAGTGCCATCCCGCCCGCCTGCGGCGTAGCAGACTTCCTGGTGGACAGGGGCGAGGACCGGGGTGACCTCAACGTCTTCGCCTCCCGCCGTGGCAACTGGGAGGTCATGGTCCGCGGCGCCTTCCACAACAAATCCGTCAGGAACCTTCTGCAGCCCGAGGCGCCGGTGGCACACACCATCCACTCGCCGTCGAACGAAACCCTGCCCATCTGGGATGCCGCCCAACGGTACCGGGAAGCCGGCGAATCCGTGGTCATGGTGGCTGGCGAGCGCTACGGTATGGGTTCGTCCCGGGACTGGGCCGCGAAGGCCCAGCGGCTGCTTGGTGTCCGGGCGGTCATCGCCGTCAGCTTTGAACGGATCCACCGATCCAACCTGATTGGCATGGGCATCCTGCCGCTGGTCATGCCGGCGGACATGAGGGAGAAGCTCCTCAGCCTCGCACCCGGCGACACAATTGCGCTCGACGCCCCCGCGGAGCGCATCCATCCCCGCGCCGGGATCGCCGCGGCGATTGTTCGCGCGGACGGCACGAGGGAGCCTTTCACGGCCACCGCTGCCGTGGAAACGGGGCTGGAATGCGACCTCCTCGCCGTCGGCGGCGTCATCCCCATGATCCTGCGGCGGACGCTGGCAGAGACCGGCGCCCCAACCACCAACTGACGAAGGAGTTACAGATGAGCGCATCAAAGCAGTACCGGCTGGCAGTTCTGCACGACGACGGCATCGGCCCGGAAATTGTCCCGGCCGCGGTGACGATCCTCGACGCCGCCATGGAAGCCGCCGGCGCCCCAACGATCGAATGGACCGGACTGCCGCTGGGCCGTTCGGCGATCGACACCCACGGCACCGCCGTCCCGGACGAAACCCTCGAAGCACTGAACACCGTGGACGGCTGGCTGCTCGGCCCGCACGATTCCGCCTCCTACCCGGAACCGCACAGGTCCGCGCTGAACCCCTCGGGCACCATCCGCAAGCACTTCGGTTTGTTCGCCAACATCCGCCCCTCGAAGGCCTTCCCCGGCGGGAACGCCATCGTCGAAGGCACCGACCTGGTCATCGTGCGTGAAAACACCGAAGGCTTCTACGCCGACCGGAACACCTTCGCCGGGACCGGCGAGTTCATGCCCACCCCGGACGTGGCCATCATGCACGGCATCATCACCCGCGCCGCCACCGAACGCATTGCCCACGCCGCGTTCCAGTTGGCCCAGTCCCGCTCAGGGCGGCTGACCATCGTGCACAAGGCCAACGTTTTGAAACTGACCACCGGCCTGTTCCGCGACGTCTGCAAAGAGGTTGCGGCCCAGTACCCGGACGTGGCCGTCAACGACTTCCACATCGACGCGATGACCGTGCACCTGGTCCGCCGCGCCAACAAGTTTGACGTCATCGTCACCGAGAACATGTTCGGCGACATCCTTTCGGACCTCGCCGGTGAAGTCGCCGGATCCCTGGGCATCGCCCCGTCGATCAACTCCTCCGACACCCACGCCATGGCCCAGGCCTCCCACGGCTCCGCGCCGGACATCGCCGGAAAGAACATCGCCAACCCCATCGCGATGATCCTCTCCTCCGCGATGCTGCTGCGCTGGCTCGGGGCGAAATTCGGGGACGAGTTGGTCCTCCAGGCCGCCGACCTCGTCGAAAAAGCCATCGAGGCCACCGTCCTGGACGGCACCACGACCAAGGACATGGGCGGCACCGCCGGCACCAGCGACTTCGCCAACGCCGTCGCCGCCCGGATTGCCGCCGTTGAACTCGTCTAGCGCCGTCGGGCGCGTCTAGCCGGATTCAATAAACGACGACGGCGGCCCCGCCTTCCGTAGAAGGCGGGGCCGCCCTTTTTGGCTTAGTTCAACCGCTGCTGCAGGGTGGCGTCCACGGCGGCGAGGAAGTCCTCGGTTGTCAGGAAGGGCTGGTCCGGGCCGATGAGCAGCGCCAGGTCCTTGGTCATGCTGCCGGCTTCGACCGCCCTGATGACCACGTCCTCAAGCGTTTCGGCGAAACGGACAACCTCGGGCGTGCCGTCCAGTTTCCCGCGGTGCAGAAGCCCCCTGGTCCAGGCGAAGACCAGGGCGATCGGGTTGGTGGACGTGGCTTTGCCCTGCTGGTGAAGGCGGAAGTGGCGCGCCACAGTGCCATGGGCGGCCTCGGACACCACCGTGCTGCCGTCCGGCGTCATCAGTACCGAGGTCATCAGCCCCGGAGAGCCGAAGCCCTGGGCCACGATGTCAGACTGCACGTCGCCGTCGTAGTTCTTGCAGGCCCAGACGTAGCCGCCCTCCCATTTGAGGGCAGACGCCACCATGTCGTCGATCAGGCGGTGCTCGTAGGTCAGGCCCGCGGCGTCGAAGCTGTCCTTGAATTCGGCGTCGAACACCTCCTGGAACAGGTCCTTGAACTGCCCGTCGTAGGCCTTCAGGACCGTGTTCTTGGTGGAGAGGTACACCGGGTAGCTCCGCTGCAGGCCGTAGGCGAAGGACGCGCGGGCGAAGTCGCGGATGGAGTCGTTGAAGTTGTACATGCCCAACGCCACGCCGCCGCCCTCGGGGTAGGTGACGATCTCCTGCCGGATCTCCTCGCCGCCGTCGGCCGGTGTGAAGGTCAGGGTGAGCGTCCCGGGCCCGGGGACCCGGAAGTTGCTGGCGCGGTACTGGTCCCCGAAGGCGTGGCGGCCGATGACGATCGGCTTGTTCCAGCCCGGGACCAGGCGTGGAATGCTGGAGATGATGATCGGCTCGCGGAACAGCACGCCGCCCAGCACATTCCGGACCGTTCCGTTGGGGGAGGACCACATCTTCTTGAGTCCGAACTCCGCCACGCGGGCCTCGTCGGGAGTGATGGTGGCGCACTTGATGCCCACCCGGTGCTCCCGGACCGCATGCGCAGCGTCCAGCGTGACCTGGTCGCCGGTAGCGTCGCGGTTTTGCAGGGAGAGGTCGTAGCGGCGCAGGTCGATGTTCAGATAGGGCTGGATCAGGCGCTCCCGGATGAACTCCCAGATGACGTGCGCCATCTCGTCGCCATCCATCTCCACCACGGGTCCGGCCACATTGATTTTCTCTGGCACCAAAGCCTCCTCATTGAGAATATTCTTTGGTTATAGATTATAAGCTATGAAGTCCGGGGGATGGGTCTGACGTGGGAACCGCACCACGACAGAGGACGACTGCGGGTGGTCGCGCCGTCGTCCTCTCGTTGCCTTTCCCGTTGACCGGCCCTAGCCGATGAGTGCCAGAACCGAGCCGGCGGCGATCACGTCACCGCGGCCGGCGGCGACGCCGGAGAGGACGCCGCCCCGGTGGGCGGGGACGCTGGTCTCCATTTTCATCGCTTCCAGAACCACCACGGGATCACCGGCAGCCACCTCGGCGCCCGGCTCCACGAGCCACTTCACGATGGTGCCGCTCATGGCGGCGCGCAGTTCGGCCGGGTCGGAGGTGCCGGACCCGCCGTCGGGAGAGCCAGCGGCCGGCGAGGCACCCAGTCCGCCCGGAAGCGCCTGCCCCGAACGGGCCCATCCGTCCAGCAGGTCGGCCGGAAGCCCGACGGCGAGCCGGCGGCCGTCCACGTCCACCGTGATGGTGCGCCGGCGGCCTGCGGGACCGGCGGCGCTGAAGTCCGGATCGGCCGGAATGCTGTCGGCGAAGTCGGTCTCGATCCAGCGGGTGTGGACGTCCAGGCCGGTCTCGGACGTGAAGTCCGCTGCCTCCACCACGGCCCGGTGGAAGGGCAGGACGGTGGCCACGCCGCCGATGCTGATCTCGGCCAGTGCCCGGCGGGCGCGGCGCAGGGCCTGCTGGCGGTCGGCGCCGGTGACGACCAGCTTCGCCAGCAGCGAGTCGAACTGCGGTGCCACAAAGGAGCCGGAGCGGACCCCGGTGTCCAGCCGGATGCCGGGACCGGTGGGTGCGGTGAACTCGCTGATGGTGCCGGGGGAGGGCAGGAAGCCGCGCCCCACGTCCTCGGCGTTGATCCTGAATTCAAAGGCATGGCCGCGCGGAGCCGGGTCTTCCGTAAGGGACAGGCGCTCACCGGCGGCGATCCGGAACTGTTCCTGGACCAGGTCGATCCCGGTGGTTTCCTCGGTGATGGGGTGTTCCACCTGCAGCCGCGTGTTTACCTCGAGGAACGCGACGGTCCCGTCGGCGGCGACCAGGAACTCCACTGTCCCGGCACCCGAGTAGCCGGCTTCTCGGCAGACGGCCTTGGCGGCGTCGTAGATCTGTGTCCGCTGCCCGTGGCTGAGGAACGGCGCCGGGGCCTCCTCCACCAGCTTCTGATGGCGGCGCTGGAGGGAGCAGTCCCGGGTTCCGACGACGAAGACGTTGCCGTGAGTATCGGCCAGCACCTGCGCTTCGACGTGGCGTGGCCGGTCCAGGTAGCGTTCCACGAAGCATTCGCCGCGGCCGAACGCAGCCACCGCCTCGCGCACGGCGGAGTCGAAGGCCTCCTCGACCTCCTCCATGTTCCGCACCACCTTGAGGCCGCGGCCGCCGCCGCCGAAGGCTGCCTTGATGGCGATGGGGAGCCCGTGCTCCTCCGCGAAGGTGCGGGCCTCGGCGGCGGATTCCACCGGCCCGTCGCTGCCCGCCACGAGCGGGGCGCCGGCGCGGACGGCGATCTCGCGGGCGGTGATCTTGTTGCCGAGCTGGCGGATGGCCTCCGGAGTCGGCCCGATCCACGCGAGTCCGGCATCCAGCACGGCCTGCGCAAAGTCCGCGTTCTCGGACAGGAAACCGTACCCGGGGTGGACCGCGTCGGCTCCGGATGCGGCCGCCGCACCGAGGAGCTTGTCGATGTTCAGGTAGGTGTCCGCCGGGGAGTTGCCGCCGAGGCTGAAGGCCTCGTCCGCGGCGATGACGTGCATGGCGTCCGCGTCGATGTCTGCATACACAGCCACGGAGGCCAGCTGCGCGTCGTCGCAGGCCCGGGCGATGCGGACGGCGATTTCGCCGCGGTTGGCAATGAGGACCTTGTGCATCAGTTGCTCGCTTTTCTTTCTGGAGTCTGTTCGTGTGAAGTCTCTTCGGAGGAGCCGGCGGGGGCGGCAGGTTCGGGCGCGATGCGGAAGCGGATGCTGCCGCCGATCGGGACCTGGGCGGCCAGGTCGAGCTGGTGGTCCACCACCACGCCGATCACCGGATACCCGCCCGTGATGGGATGGTCGGCGAGGAAGAGCACGGGCAGGCCTTCGGGCGGCATCTGGATGGCTCCGGCCACCGTTCCTTCGCTGGGAAGCTCACCGGTGCGGCTCCGCTCCAGGGGTGTTCCCTGCAGCCTCATGCCTACGCGGTTGGACTCCGGCTTGATTGTCCAGTCCTGGGCACAGAGGGAGTCGATCGCGGCCTGGTCGAACCAGTCCGCGCGCGGTCCGAGGATGATGTCCAGCAGGGTGACGTCCTCGCCGGGATAGTCAGGCTGGATTTCCGGGCTGCCCACGACGCCGGATTCGGCGGCGCCGCCTGCTGGCAGCAACTGGTTCGCTGCCAGCGGCTCGGGACCGATTCCGGACATCGTGTCCGTGGAGCGGCTGCCCAGGACCGGCGGTGCGTCCACGCCGCCCCGGACAGCGACGTAGCTGCGGAAGCCGGCGTCCGGAACACCGATGGTGAGGATTTCGCCGTCGAGCAGGGCGAACGGCGCGGCCGCCGGAACGGTGCGCTGCCGCGCCTCTGCATCGCCGGGTTCCGTCGCGTCGGTGTCCGTTTCGCTGGGGGAGGCCGACGGCGTCACAACGGTGAGCGCCGACGGCGCCCCCGCAACGGCCAGGACCTGGTCACCGACGGCCTGGAGCCTCAGCCCGCCGGATACCGTCTCGATGGCGGCGGCCGACGGCGCATTCCCGACGAGGCGGTTGGCCCGGCGGAGCGACGCGCGGTCCAGCGCACCGGCGGCGGAGACGCCAAGGGCCGAATGCCCCTGCCGGCCAAGGTCCTGGATGAGGCTGTGGATCCCGGCCGACAGGACACGGAGTCCGGAGGTGGTTTCAGGGACTGTCTGCCGGCTGGCGGCTGGGGTGCTGTCATCCTGCTGGCTGTCCTGGCCTGCCAGCCGGACCACGTCACGGACGGCGCGGAACTGCACCCGGTGCCCGGGGCTGGCCAGCGCGGGTTCAGAACGGTCGAGGTCCCACATTTTGGCTCCCGTGCGGCCGATAAGCTGCCAGCCACCCGGCGACTTGCGCGGGTAGACCGCGGAATAGTTGCCGGCCAGCGCCACCGATCCCGCCGGGACGGCAGTGCGCGGGGAACTCCGGCGCGGAACCTCCAGCGCCTGGTTCTCGCCCACCATGTACCCGAAGCCGGGTGCGAAGCCCGCGAAGGCAACAGTCCAGACCTGACCCGTGTGGGCTGCGACCACGCCGTCGGCACCGAGGCCCGTCAGTTGCCCCACTTCGGCGAGATCTTCGCCGTCGTACACGGTGTCGATGACCACCAAGCCGCCGGCCTGCTCCGCCGGTGCCATGAGGTCCAGCTCCAGGAGTGCCTGCCCGATCCGCCGTGCAGCTGCGGGGGATTCGGCCCTGACCATGACGGTCTCCGCGGCGGCCAGGACATCCTGTTGGCCCGGAAACGGGGCCTCAAGGAGGGCGGCCTGCAGGGCGAGGACATCCTGCGTTCCGGAGACCACGGCGAGGATCGTGCGTGTTCCCACTGGCCGCACCGCCCGCACCCGGCCCGGGCGGGCGACGCTCGAAGGCGGAGTGTTTGGGGGCAGAGTGTTTGGGATTGCCTCCGGCGCGGGCTGGCCTGACGCGGAGGGCACGTCAATGTTGGGGGTTGCCATCGGGTCCTGAATCCGTCGCTTCATGCTAAACGAAGGCCTTGATGGTGATGCCGGCGGCGTCGAGCGCCCTCTTCACGGCGACAGCCATGGCCACCGCGCCGGGTGAATCCCCGTGGACGCAGACCGATTCCGCATTGATCGTCAGCCCGGAGCCGTCGATCGCCGTGATGGCCTCCCCGGTGGTCATCTGCAGGACCCGGGCGGCAACCGCCTCGGGGTCCTCCAGGACGGAACCGGGCTGGGAGCGCGACGTCAGCGTGCCGTCCGGGTTGTAGGCACGGTCAGCGAACGCCTCGGAGACTGCGCGGAGCCCGGCTTCCTCCGCGAGCCGCAGCACCTCGGATCCGGGCAGGCCAAGGATAGGGAGGCCGGGATCCACCGACTTCACTGCGTCCACCACGGCGCGTGCCTGCGCCGTGTTGTGGACTATCGCGTTGTACAGGCCGCCGTGCGGCTTGACGTAGCGGACCCGGGTGCCGGCCGTTGCGGCCAGTGCCTGCAGCGCGCCGATCTGGTACACCACGTCGTCGGCCAGTTCGCGCGGGTCGACGTCCATGTACCGGCGGCCGAATCCGGCCAGATCGCGGTAGCCGACATGCGCCCCGACCACCACGCCGGACTTGGCGGCGGCCTCACAGGTTGCCCGGATGACGCTGGGGTCCCCGGCGTGGAATCCGCAGGCCACGTTGGCGCTGGACACGGAAGCCATCATGGCCGCATCGTCGCCCAGGCTCCATCGCCCGAAGGATTCACCGACGTCACTGTTCAAATCAATTGCGTGCATTGTGACCCTCATCTCAACTCGTCCTTACACAAGGATGCACCCTCCGGGGAAAATGTTCAACAATTCAACAATCCAATTGTGGTTGGTTCGTGTAAATTCGGGGTATGGCCACAGTCAATCCGAGTTCAGGCGTAGCCCGGCTACGCGTCGCCGTGCCCGCGGTGGCCACCCGCGTTGCGAGTGAGCTGCGGCTCCAAATTGCCGAAGGTGCGCTTCTTCCCGGGACGAAGCTGAAGGAAGAGGCGCTCTCCGAGGAGCTCGGGGTTTCACGCAACACCGTCCGCGAGGCGTTCGCCGAGCTCGCCAGCGAGCGCCTGGTGGTCCGCCAGCCGAACCGCGGCGTCTTCGTCGCCAGCCTCGAGGTCAGCGACATCCATGACGTCTACGCCGTCCGGCGCGCCATCGAAGTCAGCGCCGTCCGCGGCGGCGGGAGTGCCGATAGCATCGCCGCCGTGCGCGCAGCCGTGGAGGAGGGGAAGCGCGCTGCCGCGGCCGGCGACAGCGAGGGGCTGGGCAGTGCGAACGCGCATTTCCACGGCGCCCTCGTGGCGATGGCCGGCAGCGAACGCCTGAATGTCATCATGTCGCAGGTGCTGGCTGAAATGCGGCTGTTCTTCCATAAGGCCTCCATAGACGGTGGCTTCTATCAGGACTACCTGGCTGACAACGACCGGATCTGCAGCGCCCTCGAAGCGGGGGACAATGACCTCGCGGCCGAGCGCCTCCTGTCTTACCTCGCCAGGTCCGAAGAGCATCAGGCCGCAGTCCACACGTCCTAGCTGATCCTCTCCGCAGCCGCCCATACAGCGCGAGCGGACACTTGTGGCCCCTGGGAAACGCTTCCCAGGGGCCACAAGTGTCCGTTCGCGCTTAACCAGCGCAGCCTTGGTGCCCCTTGACGGTGTGACGCAGGTCGCGTACATTGTTCAACAAGTTTGGATTGTTCTACATTTCCACAATCCAACAGAACGCTCCGCATTCGGTGGCTCTCCCGGGGAAGCCGCCAACCAGCCTCAGTGCCCGCGCCTTGTCAACGTCGCAGGCCCGGGCGGGCTGTACACCAGCGCATCCGCAGCACGACGGATGGCATCCACACTCTTTCTGGAGGAACAAATGGCCAATCAATCCGCAATGGCCTCCGCAGGTTCGAGGCCCGCTGTCGGGCGCAAGGACATGTACAAAGCGTTCGCGGCCAGCCTCACCGGTACCGCGCTGGAGTTCTACGACTTCGCGGTCTACTCCGCCGCGGCCGCAATTGTTTTCCCGCTGATCTTCTTCCCGGCGTCGGACCCGGTGACGGGTACTCTCCTGGCATTCTCCACCTACGCGGTGGGCTACATTTCCAGGCCCGTCGGCGGCATTATTTTCGGCCGGCTCGGCGACGAGATCGGCCGCAAGAAGATTCTGGTCATCACGCTGATGCTGATCGGCGTCGCCACCTTCCTCATCGGCCTGCTGCCCACCTATGGCAACATCGGCATCCTGGCCCCGGCCATCCTCGTCTTCCTGCGGTTCGCGCAGGGCGTGGGCGTGGGCGGCGAATGGGGCGGCGCTGTCCTGCTGTCCAGCGAATTTGGTGAACCCAGCCGTCGCGGCTTCTGGGCTTCCGCGGCGCAGATCGGCCCGCCCGCAGGCAACCTGCTGGCCAACGGCGCACTCGCCGTCCTCACGCTGACCCTGTCCGAGCAGGCCTTCCTGGACTACGGCTGGCGCATTGCGTTCCTGATCTCGGCCCTTCTGGTGGCGTTCGGGCTGTGGATCCGCCTCAAGCTCGAGGACACCCCCATCTTCAAGGCCATGGAAGCCCGGGGCGACCAGCCCAAGGCCCCGATCAGGGAAGTCCTCACCACGCAGCGCCGTCCGCTCCTTGCCGCGATGCTCAGCCGCATCGGCCCGGACGTCACCTACGCATTGTGCACCGTCTTCACCCTGACGTACGGCATCCAGGAACTTGGCTTCGACCGTGGCCAGGTGCTGGTGGCGGTGCTGGTCGGTTCAGGCCTCCAGCTATTCACCATGCCGCTCGCGGGCGCCATCTCCGACCGGATCAACCGGCGTCTCGTTTACGGCATCGCGGCAGTTGCTGCCGCTGTCTGGGCCTACCTGTTCTTCATCGTGCTCGACGGCCGCTCGCCGGTGATGCTCGTGGTGGGAACCGTGCTCGGCCTGCTCTGCCACTCCTTCATGTACGGCCCGCAGGCCGCGTTCGTCGTCGAGCAGTTCACGCCGCGGCTGCGCTCCACGGGAAGCTCGCTGGCTTACACCTTCGCGGGCATCATCGGCGGAGCCATTGCACCGTTCATGTTCACCCTGCTGCAGAGCACCTTCCACAGCTGGGTCCCGGTGGCCGTCTACCTCAGCGTCGCCTGCCTGCTGACCATCGTGGGCCTGGCCATCGGCCGGGACTCCAATGTGGCGGAGGACGAGGAGTACCTGAACGGATCCACCGACGTAGTAGAGAGCGGCACCCGATGAGCCAGGAGAACGCCATGAGCCAGGAGTATGCCATCAGCCAGTCGAACGGACTCGTGGCGCCGGCCGAAGCCCGCCGGCAGTTCCGCAGCGGTCTGGTCACCCCCACCTCCGGCTGGAGCGATGGCTACACGCAGGCGAACCTGATAGCGGTGACGGCCGACTACGCCGAGGAATTCCTCGAGTTCTGCCGGCTCAACCCCAAGGCCTGCCCTGTCATCGACGTCATTCCTGCCGGGAAGTTCGAAAGTTCCCTCGCCGCGGGTTCGGACATCCGCACCGACATCCCCGCCTATCGGGTGTGGGAGGACGGCGTCCTTTCCGCCGAGGTCCCGGACGCCACCCCGCTCTGGCGGGATGACATGGTGGGTGTGCTGATCGGCTGCAGCTTCACCTTCGAAGCCGCCTTGGCCAGCGCGGGCATCCCCCTGCGCCACACTGAAATGGGCCGCAATGTGCCGATGTACCGGACCAGCATCGAGTGCACCCCGGCAGGGCGGATCCACGGCCCCATGGTGGTCTCGATGCGTCCGATGCCGGCCGAGATGGTGGAAACCGCCATCAGCGTCACCGCGGAGGTGCCGAAGGTCCACGGCGCGCCAGTCCACGTCGGATCACCAGAGGACCTGGGCATTGCGGACATTTCCCGCCCTGACTTCGGCGATGCCGTGGACATCCGGCCCGGAGAAGTACCGGTCTTCTGGGCCTGCGGCGTCACGCCCCAGAGCGCCGTGATGGCGTCCCGGCCGGCCTTCGCGATCAGCCACGCCCCGGGGCACATGTTCATCACGGACATCCCGGAAAGCACGTACCGCGTGCCGGCAGGGCACTAGTTAGAGGAAGAAGCGGGGCGTGGACACCCATGGTGGCCACGCCCCGCCGTCGTGATTCCCGGAAACGGTCCGGACTAGAAACTCCGGGTGTTCGCCAGCACGGGCAGCTTTCCGCGGACCTCCGGGATGATGGCCGGATCAATGTCCACCACGGCAAGTTCGGGTTCGCCGCCCAGCGCCACCAGTGGAGAACCCAGCGGGGAAATCACGGCGCTGTGGCCGATCCCGGTGGGCGCGGTGCCGGCGGACGGTAGCCCGATGCTGGCCGGATCGCCCTGCCCGCAGGCCACCACAAACGTGGTGCTGTCCACGGCCCGGGCGCGGACCAGCAGGTCCCACTGCTCGGCCTTTCCTTCGCCCGCACCCCAGGACGCGCAGACAATGTTGACGGCGGCGCCGGCCCTCGCGTTGGCCGTGAACAGCGCAGGGAAGCGCACGTCGTAGCAGGTAGCCAGGCCGATCACCGTGCCGTTGACTTCGAAGGTGACGGGCGATGTTCCCGCATCCACCGAATCCGACTCGGCAAAGCCGAACGCGTCAAAGAGGTGGATCTTGTCGTAGGACGTGTCTATGCCGAGGCCGGTCACCAGCAGGGTGTTCCGCACCCGTCCTCCCGCCCCGGGCGTGAACATGCCAACGACGACGGCGATGCCCAGTTCCGCGGCAATGGCCCGTACCGTTGTGGCCCACGGCCCGTCCAGCGGTTCAGCGATTTCCGCCAGCGGATTACCGAAGGCGCGCATGGCGGCCTCGGGGAACACCACGAGTTCGGCGCCTGCCGCTTTTGCCCGGGTGGCGTAATCTCGGACCAGTTCCAGATTGGCGGTGAGGTCGGCGCTGCTGACGATCTGGGCGACTGCTAAACGCATGAATATGCTCTTCTCTGTTGTATACCTGATGTATGCGAAAAAGTTCGGGGACGGCCGCGTCCGGCCGGGAGAAGGCCTACGAGTACCTGCGCGAGAACATCCTGACCGACCCGGAAATGCAGGGGCGCTTCCTCAATGAACAGGAGCTGGCCGCCCAAATCGGTGTTTCGCGCACCCCGGTCCGGGAGGCCCTCCTCCTGCTGGTCTCCGACGGGCTGGTGGAGCTGATTCCGCAGCGCGGCGCTTATGTTCCGCCGGTGACCGGCCGCGAAATCGCGGAACTGATGGAGCTGCGCGGAGTGCTGGAAAGCCACGCCGCCCGTCTGGTCATTGAGCACCGGAGCGTGCCGGCAGCCAAGATGCGGGACACCCTCGACCAGCAGGCCCAACTGCCCGAAGGCCAGGGGGCCGAGGCTGCGCAGGAGTTCATCCGCCTCGACACGCTCTTCCACCAGCAGCTGATTGATGCGGCGGGCAACGAGCTGATTTCCCGAACCTACAGCAAGCTGCACGTCCGGCAGATCGTCGTCGGGGTTTCCGCCCTGTTCCGGACCGGCGGCCGGCGCGAGCAGGTGTGCTCCGAACACCAGGGCATCCTCGATGCCCTGGTGTCCGGAGATGCCGCGAAGGCGCAGGAGGCCATCGACCACCACCTGGCCGTCACTCGCGACATCCTCCTCCGCACCTGATGGAGTTTTAGACCGCGCCGGACTGCTGGCGCGCCGAGGCCGAGCCTTCCAGGAGCAGCCGGTAGTCCAGGTCCTCGATGGTGTCGTTGTCCCGGCCAAGTGCCAGTCCCACCAGCGTCACGGCTGCTGCCACCGCCACGTAGATGGCCACCGGAATCCAGGTTCCGAATTCGGCCAGCAGCACGGTGAACAGCAGGGGCGCGATCGCGCCGCCAATGACGCCGGCGAAGGTGTACGCCAGCGAGCTGCCGGTGGACCGGAGCCGCGGCGAGAACTGCTCCACAATGAAGGCGGCCTGCGGGCCGTACATGAAGGAGTGCGCCATGAGGCCGAGGACGATGCCCACGATGAGCATCGGCTGGTTGTTGCCGCCGAGGACGCCGAAGAAGATGAACGTCCACACTGCTCCCACCACAGCGCCGACGCCGTAGACCAGGCGGCGGTTGAAGCGGTCGGAGACGGCGCCGGCCAGCGGGATCATGAACAGCTGGAAGGCTGAGCCGATCAGGACGGCGGTCAGTACCTGGTTGCGTTCGTAGCCGAGGACCTGGATGCCGTAGGTGAGCGTGAAGACGGTAAACAGGGCGTACAGGACGTCCGGGCCCACGCGGCACAGGATGGCCGCGATCAGCGGGCGCAGTTCCTTGCTGAAGACCTCGCGGACGGGGGCATGCGGCTGCTCGCCGTGGGCCTCAATGGCCTTGAAGATGGGGGTGTCCTCAAGCCGCAGCCGGATCCAGAGGCCAAAGCCAACCAGCACTGCGGAGACCAGGAACGCGATGCGCCAGCCGAAACTCAGGAACTGCTCCTCGGTGAGGGAAACGGTCAGGACGGCGAGCGCGCCGTTCGCCAGCAGGTTGCCGGCGGGCGGTCCCACCTGCGCAGCGGAAGCCCAGAACCCGCGGCGGTGCGGGTCGCCGTATTCACTGGAGAGCAGGACGGCGCCGCCCCATTCGCCGCCCACGCCCACGCCCTGCGCGAACCGCAGCAGGACCAGGAGAATTCCTGCCGTGGCACCGATGTTTGCGTAGCCGGGCAGCACGCCGATCAGCACCGTGGCCACGCCGATGATCATCAGGGTGGTCACCAGGACCTTCTTGCGGCCGATGCGGTCCCCGAGCCGGCCGAAGATGATGCCGCCGACCGGGCGGGACACGTAGCCCACGGCGTAGGTGGAGAAGGCGAGGATGGTTCCGGTCAGGGGATCGGTCGCGGGGAAGAAAACGACGGGAAATACGACGGCGGCCGCCGCCGAGTAAACGGCGAAGTCGTACCACTCGAGTGCTGTGCCGGTGAGGCTGGCGGCGAAGGCCTTGTAGAGGCCCTTCGGGTGCACCGCAGGGTGAGGGGTGGCGTGTGGATGCGGCGTTGTGCCCGGATCCGGAACTGGAGCGTTGGCCATGGTGTTGTCCTCCACGAGGTTCTTATAGTGACGCCTGTCACGCTGGCGTTAAATGTATACATTACGCATACTGGATGTACATTGGCGACCGTTTCCGGTTTCCGATCTGTAAATTTCCGCAGCAGCACATGCAAAGGATGGATCCACGATGACGACTCTGAGCTTTGAACTACCCGATGGCCGGACGCAGGACGTGGAGGTCAAGCACCTCCTGAATGCCGGCTACGCAGGGCGTGAGCAGGATGAGGTCCAGGCCCACATTGCTGAGCTCGCTGAACTCGGCGTTCCGGGTCCCACCACCACTCCCGCCCTGTATCCAGTGTCCCCCTATCTGGCCCAGCAGGTATCGGAAGTTCGGGTTCAGCATGGACGGACTTCCGGCGAGGCTGAATGGGCCCTGGTCATTACCGAGGCCGGTGTGCTGCTCACGGTCGCCTGCGACCACACGGACCGGGCGCTGGAGGTGCACGGCGTGGCCTGGAGCAAGAACGCCAGCCCGGATGTGCTGGGGCGCAAGGCCTGGAAGCTGGACGACGTTCGGGGGCACCTGGACCAGATCACGCTCAAGGCCTGGGTGGGGGAAGGGGATACCCCTGACACCCTTATCCAGGACAGTTCCCTCGAGGCCCTGCTGACCCCGGACTACTGGCTGGACGTCCTCACCGAACGCGGCCTGAATGCACCCGGGACCGTCCTCATCTCCGGCACCGTGGCCATGACCAGCGGAGTGGACCAGTTCGCCCGGAGCTGGAAGGTGGAAATGTCCGATCCCGTGGCCGGAAATTCCGTCGACGTCCAGTACGTCGTGGAACAGATGGCTGAACCGATCGGCTAGCGCTCGCAGCAAAGGCAGGCGGACGACGGCGGGAGCCTCCCGCCGTCGTCCGCCTGCCTGGATTCGGGTGCTTAGGCGCGTCCTGCCTTAGGGGCAACTGCCCCGGGCGCCGTTCCCGCCGGGACCTCACCGCGTGCCCGCCGCTTCCGCACTGTCAGGTAGAGCCGGTGGGCCGTGATCACGAGGGCCAGCCAGGCCGCACCGAGTGCCCACGCGGCGAGGACGTCGGTGAGCCAGTGGTGGCCGAGGTAGACCCTGCTCAAGCCCATGGCTGCGGCGAAGACGGCGGCGGCCGCGCCGGCGAGAATGCGGCTGCGCGCGGTCTTCAGCCGCAGGATGACCAAGTAGGCCACAATTCCCGCGACCACTATTGCATTCAGGGAGTGGCCGCTGGGAAATGACGCCGAGTGTTCGTAGGGCGGAACTGCGTCGCTGAGGTCGGGGCGGGTGCGGCCGATCAGCCGCTTGCCCGCGATGGTCATCAGAAGGGAGCCCAGGCCCGCGGTGACAATGAGAATGACTGGAGTCCAGGACCGCCGCCGGTAGGCAAGGACACCCATGACCGCCAAGGCCAGGACGGGCATGCCGATGGTACCGCCCACATCGGTGAAGGCGGTGATGGCGGCATCCAGTCCGGGGGAGCGCATGCTCTTGCCGGCCGCCAGGACAGGGTGATCCAGGCCGGCAACCCCGTCCGCTTCAACTACTGACTCGTACACCTCGGCAAAGGCTGCGGTGAGGGCGGCGGCGATGACCCCCCCAGCATCAGGGTCAGGACCAGGGCACCGTGCGGGCCCAGGAACTGGCTGATGCGCTGGACGGCCCCGACCAGAAGGCGGCCGAAGCGGCTCTGCCAGCGGGTGAGGTCCTTGCCTCCGACGGTTGTGTCCTGGCGGAGTTCGCCGCGCACGCCTGTCTGCGGTGTTCCCTGTTGATCGGTCAAGGGGCTTCCCGTCAGGAGCTTGTCCGTCAACGGCTTGTCAGTCAGCGGTTCGTCAGGCAACGGGGGGTTCCTGTCTCTCGTCGGTGGCAGCGCACACGCACCAGGCCAATTAGTAAGCAACCTTACTGGTTGCTTGCCGGGCCGTCCACGCGACCAGCCGCCCAGGGAACAGGGGGCACGCCGAACACAAAAGCGGACGACGGCGGGAGCCTCCCGCCGTCGTCCGCTTTCCTGGGCCGCTGGGGCGGCAGTGTTCAGGCGCTCAGTTCGTCCGTACCGTGGTGGGCGTTGCCGGACATGGCGCGGGCGCGGCCCGCTTTGGCCCGGTACGAGGACAGGAAGGTGGAGATACGGCGGACCGCCTCGCGGATGTCGTCAACGGCGGGCAGGATGACGAACCTGAAGTGGTCAGTCGCGTGCCAGTTGAACGCCGTCCCGTGCGAGACCAGGATTTTCTGGTCCTGAAGCAGATCAAGGACGAACTGCTCGTCGTCCACGAACGGGTACATCTCCGGATCCAGCTTCGGGAACAGGTACATCGCACCGGCCGCCGGCACGCAGCTCACGCCGGGGATCTCGTTGAGTAGCCGGCAGGCAAGGTCGCGCTGTTCGCGCAGGCGCCCGCCGGGCCGGATCAGGTCCGTGATGCTTTGGTAGCCGCCCAGCGACGTCTGGATGGCGTGCTGCGCGGGAACATTGGGGCAGAGCCGGAGCGAGGCCAGCAGCTCCAGCGACTCCCGGTACGCGGCGGTTGCCCAGCGCGGCCCGCTCACGGCCACCCAGCCGGCCCGGTACCCGGGCATCCGGTACGCCTTGGACAGGCCGGAAAACGTCAGTACCGGAATGTCCCGGGCCACGGAAGCCGTGTGGATATGGACTTTGTCCTCGAACAGGATCTTCTCGTAGATCTCATCGGAAAACAGCACCAGGTCATGGCGGCGGGCCAGATCGGCGAACCCCTCGAGGACGTGCCGGGGATAGACGGCCCCGGTCGGGTTATTGGGGTTGATGAGCACGATGGCACGCGTGCGGTCAGTGATCTTCGCCTCGACGTCCGCCATGTCCGGCCACCAGTTGTTCTCCTCATCGCACATGTAGTGCACGGCGCTGCCGCCGCAGAGCACCGTGGCGGCAGTCCACAGCGGATAGTCCGGGGACGGGATGAGGACCTCGTCGCCGTCCTCCAGGAAGGCCTGCAGCGTCATGGAAATGAGCTCGCTGACGCCGTTGCCGATGAAGATGTCCTCGACGCCGATCTCCATCAGGCCCTTGGTCTGGTAGTACTGCGAGATGGCGGTCCGGGCGGAGAAAATGCCCTTCGAATCGCTGTAGCCCTGCGCCTCGCGCAGGTGGTGGATCATGTCCACCACGATGGACTCCGGCGCATGCAGGCCGAACGGCGCCGGATCCCCGAGGTTCATGCGCAGAATGCTGTGGCCTTCCGCCTCCATCTTCTTCGCCGCGTGCTGCACCGGACCCCTGAGGTCGTACCGGACATCTTGCAATCGGCTGGAATTCTGCATGGCGCGCATGAGGCATGTTTTCACAGCCGCGCCGCTCCGGACAACGTGAAGCCCTGAAGCTGGCGTTGCCGCCATCACGGGACAACACGTAAGTTTCAGCGTAGGAGTGCCCAGCACACGGCCAGAAGGAGAGTTGAGGATGTCCCTGTTCAAAGGACTCGTGAACGGAGCGCTCGCCGGCGCGGCAGGAACCACGGCGCTCAATGCCGTCAGCTACCTGGACATGGTGTGGCGGGGCCGGGCGGCCAGCACGACGCCCTCCGACTCAGTGGAGCGGCTGGCGGAACGGGCAGGTGTGACCATTCCGGGAACCGAAGCCCAGCGAGGGAACCGGGTGGAAGCCCTTGGCCCGCTGCTCGGGATCGCCACGGGCATGGGCCTCGGCGCTGTGCTGGGGGCGGCCGGATCACTGGGCGTGCGCACCGGGCCAGTCCGGTCGGTGGCGGTGGCCTCCGTGGCCGCCCTGCTCGTCTCCAACGTGCCCATGACCGCCCTTGGCGTGACTGATCCGCGGACCTGGAGTGCCGCGGACTGGGTCAGCGACATCGTGCCCCACGCCGCATACGGCGCTGTCACGGGGCACCTGCTGGAGCACCTGCCCAAGTAGGTGGCCAGCCAAACGATTCAGGAGCCGGAGCACTCCCGGCCGGACAGCCGGAAGGCGCGCTGGGGCACCCGCTGGGCCACGGTCGTCGCCGTCCTCCAGCGGCTGCTGTACGTGGCCATCACCGGAGCCATGGGCTGGGCGGTCTATTTCTTCCTGCTCGCCCGGCTGGCCAGGGGACCGGAGCAGGTGTGGGTGTTTCTGCCCGTCTGGCTCATTGCGGCCTATGCCTTCCTGCCCCGCGTCCACAAGATCTTCAGCAGCCTGTACCTGCCGAATTACTTCATCGGGCGTGCCCGCACCGGCGACGGCGTGCTGGGCGATCCGGTCAACCTCGCTGTCATCGGACCCGCGGACGAGCTCCGCACCGCGATGCTCACGGCAGGATGGATTGAGGCCGACCCCGTCACCCCGGCCACCGCCTGGCGCACGCTCACCGCGACCCTTCTCGGCCGGAGCTATGCGCAGTCGCCCGTCAGCGCCCTGTATGTCTTCGGCAACAAGCAGGACATGGTGTTCCAGCGGGAGATCGATGGCAACCCGCGCAAGCGGCACCATGTGCGGTTCTGGAAATGCCCGGACGGCTGGATGCTTCCCGGCGGGTTCGCCGTCGACTGGGTGGGCGCCGGTACCTACGACAAAAGCGTTGGCCTCTCGCTCTTCACGTTCCAAATTACACACAAGATCGCCGACGGGACCGATGAAGAGCGCGACTTCATCATCGGCACGCTGCAAGCGGCAAAGGCCGTGGAATCCGTGCACGTGATTAGGCATTTCTCCTCCGGATACCACCACCGCAACGGTGGTGGGGACAGCATCCGCACGGACGGGCACCTTCCGATCATCGACCTCCGCCCGCCCGGCCGGACGGACCCAGTGGGGCCCTTTTAGTACTGGGCGGGAGAACGACGGCGGGACGCACCCGGCGTCGTCCTCTCGCCTTGGCACTATTTTTCTTTGCCACAATGGCCGTGGGAATTGACCGCGTGCCGGCGCCTGTTCCTGACCGCTGGCTGAAGGAGGCGCTCGCGTGAGTGGCACAGATTTTTCCGGCGTGGACACAGCGGCGGCCAAGCTTTTCTGGTCCGAATATGCCGCCGCCTGCCCCGGAGCCGTCCGCCTTTGCCCTGACTACACGGTGGAGCGCTTCGGGGATTCCGCGGCCCTGGCCGACGAGCTGCTGCGGGCAGTGACGGAGGGGCCCAAGCGCGCCACCTCTGAACTCGCCGACGAATTCCTTGCGGCCGGGGACAGCCTGCCCCGCATCGGGTCGCATTGGATAGCCTGTGACGGTGCCGGCATCCCGCGCGTCGTGCTGCGGACCGTCGAGCTGCGCCTCGGCCCGTTTACCAGCGCCGACGAAGGCTTCGCGCGGGATGAGGGCGAGGATGACGGGTCGCTAACCAGCTGGCAGGCGGAGCACCGTAAGTATTGGACCCGGACCCGCGCCCGCCGTGGCCTGGAATGGACGGAATCCGACGAGATTGTTTTCGAACGGTTTCGGGTGGTCTGGCCGGCCGAGCTGGCGGACCCGGCCTAGGTCCGCCGGCCGGGCCAGCCTGGCCGGCTCGCTCCGCCCCAACGAGTGCCCAAGTAGCGGCCGCCGCGTAAATTCGAGTACCTGCTTCCGGTGCCGTTTCGCGTCTCAGCCCCTAGGGTTGACCTACTGGGTGGCGGAAAGAGTGACGGTGGAAGCAAATGCCGGCACGCTCTGGGCTGGGACGGCCGCCACGGTTGTTGCCGGACCGGCCGGTCCCCCCGGCTGATTCGGCACGTCGGTGATCGCTGAGAATCTAGCCGAAGGGCCCGGAAGGCCCCGGCTGAGGGCCGGCGATCATTGTTGAGTACCCGATCCGGCCTAAAGTTGCCGCCCCACCTGCGAGGGCCCCCATGAAGATTCCGAGGTCTGAACTTCCCGCCATCACGGCGGCTGTGAAAACGGCACCTGTGAAGGTGATCCCCGACCAACCATCCGGCCCGGCCGCAGCAGCCGGGCCCCGCAAAACTGCGACAACTCAGGCCCCGCCCGGTCACGGTTCGGCTGCCGCCGCCCCCAGCGGTGCGGGCGCGCGGGCCCAAGGCGACGAGGTCGCCGCCGTTCCGGCGCGTGCGAACATCGGCAACTGGCCCGATCCCATGTGAGCCGGGTCCACACTGCACGCGCACGACGACGGGAAGTCCCGCCGTCGTTGTTATAGCCCGTACCTGCCACTACTGCTGCCAGTGCAGAAAAGCACTCCCTGGACGCAACGCTCCGTTGAAGACTCCGGCACGCGCCGGAATACTGGAAACGGGACAGTGTCCGGCGGCAGGGGCGGTGAAAACGTGACGGGTTCAGCAGCAGGCGGCAACTTCAGGCGGAAGGTGGAGCGCGCGGCCGAACTCCGCGCCCTCCGGTACTCCGGCGGGACAGCGGAGGATGACGCGGAGCTGTCCGCCGCGGAGGCGGAATTGCGGGACAAGCGCCGGAAGGTCGGCAATGCGGCCCGGGCTGATTACCTGATCCGGGACGCGATGGCGCAGGGAAAATTCGACAACCTGAAATACTCCGGCAAACCGATTCCCGGGCTGGGGGAGGGCTACGACCCCGACTGGTGGGTCAAGGGCCTCATTGAGCGTGAGCACCTTAGCGGCCTGGGACCAGCTGCGATCCTGCTGCGCACCGAGGACGCGGAGCTGGACGCCAGCCTGGACGCCCAGTTCACGGAAAAGCAGGTGCGCGGCATGGTTGAGGACTTCAATGCCCGCGTCATCAACGCCCGCCGGCAGCTGCAGGGAGGACCGCCCGTGGTCACGAACACCCGTGACGCCGACGCCGAGGTGCAGCGGTGGCGCGAGCGCCGGGCAGCGGCGGCCGCGGCCGAACCGGAACCTGCCACGGAAGCCAAACCGAAGTGGTGGCGGCGCCTGGGCAACCGCTCCTCCTAAAAGCCATATCAGGTGGCACGATAAGGGAATGGTGGCTGTTTTGCTGGGCTGGAACCCGGGTGTAGGCGATACCTGGCCGGGCTATTCGCGGGTGGTGGATGAGCTGGGCGCTGCCGGCGTGCACCGCCGCGTGTGGCCCACCGGAACCGGCGTCCAGCCGGAGCCGGGAGCGGACGCGTGGCTCCTTTTGCATGGAAAGACAGGAAGCGGGCTCATTGGCCACGGCGTTGTGGCCTCCGCGCCATATCTTGCTGGGGCCGAACCGTGCGTTGACGTGGACTTTGACGTGCTGCTGCCGCTCGGAGACCAGATTCCGGTGGACATCCTGGCCGCCCGTGCGCCGCTGACGGACTGGGCTGCTGTTGCGACGGGCGCGTGCCAACCGGTTCCGGAGGAGCAGGCACGCGCCGTCCGGGAACTCTGGGCAGAGTGCCGGCCGGCCGACGAGATCGATCCTGTCCTGCCGGTGCCCGGCACGCTGCCGCAGGGCGCACTGGCCCGGGTATGGGTGAACCGCTACGAGCGCAACCCGCACGCGCGGCGTATCTGCCTGGCGCACCACGGAACCTCTTGCGCCGTTTGCGGGTTTTCCTTCGAGGCCGCGTACGGCCCGGAGGGCGAGGGCTTCATCCATGTCCATCATCTGGTCCCGGCTGCCCAGTTGGGCCCCGGCTACGAGCTGGATCCTGTGGGGGACCTGGTGCCGCTGTGCCCCAACTGCCACGCCATGGCGCACCGGCGCCGGATCCCCTATACCGTGGCGGAACTCCGCGCCATGAGGGCCCGCGCGGGGTACATCAGCGGGTCGGTCGTGTCCCAGCAGGAGCTGGACGCCCAGGCCGATGCCCGCCGCATCCTGGGCACCACCTAAACCGCGCCCACTGCGTTCCTCCTGACTGCGTTCCGCCTGTCTGGGTTCTGCCTACGGCGTTCTGCCTACGGGGACCAGAGCCAGTCCCGGTTGAAGTCGGGATGGTCACTGTAGGGGACTGCCAGCGCATTCAGGGACAGGGTGGTCCACTCCAGCGCCTGCGGAATCCACTCGGTCTCGTCGCCGAAGGGATCGCTCACGAGCGTGGCCAGAGCGGTCTGCCTGGCCGCCTCGACGATGCCGATCAGGCGCCGCTTGGCTTCGCACTCCAGCAGCAGCCGGCGTTCGTACCACTTACCCGATTCCGACGTGGTGCGGTCGCCGAGCAGCTTGCGCGCCACGGCCTCGTCTTCGGCAATGCGCGCGGACAGGAACTCCACAATGTCCACTGTTTGAGCGTACGCCCGCCGCAATGCCGGCACACGAAGCTAGACAGCGGGGCGAAGATCCGCAGCGGGGCTGAGGTCCAATGCCGTGCTGAGGTCCGCCGGGGACAATGGCAGGTAGTAGGCGGAACGGTAGCGGGTGCGGTCGCCGGTCACCACCCAGGCCGATCCCTTGCGGACGCGAAAGCGCTTGGTCAGGAGCGTCCGGTCGTGATGGACGAGGTGGGTCAGGACATCTGCCATGACATCCTCGTGTGTGCACAGGACCGTTCCTGTCCCGCGGGCCTGGGCCACGAGATCCAGCGTTGCCGCCAGCCCGCCGCCGGCCAGGTGGTTTGAACGCTCCACTTCGAGAGATTCCCGCCGCGCAAGTTCCGCCACGGTTTCGACACAGCGGTCCGAAGGCGCGGCGAGGATGCGTTCGATGGCAAACATGGCTCCCAGCGAAGCCAGCGACGTGGCGGCCTGCTCGCCGGCCGGCGCCAGCGGCCGGCTGCCTGCTGCCGGATCCCACTGGTCCCGCTTCGTCATTTCGGCCCCGCGGACCAGCAGCAGCATTTTTTCCCGCCTGACCGCCGGATGGACGCCCAGCTCAAGCTGGAGCAGGCTGCCCAGGGCAATAATGGCGGGCCGGTCCCGCGGCTCGGTCACCGTGCGCAAGGCCTCCGGCAGCGAAAGCCACCGGACGGCGTCGACCTCCTCATTAGCGGTGAAGCGGCCTGACTCCGCCGCGGCAGCCCAGTAACGGATGGTCTTTATCCGGTGCTTGCTGTCCTCGTAGCGGATGCTGGGCAGTTCCGTGCCCAGGCGGCAACGCAGCCCCGTTTCCTCCCGCACCTCACGTTCCGCGCATTCGCGGCCGGTTTCCCCGGGATCCGCCTTGCCTTTGGGGATGGACCAGTCGCCGTGCGCCGGCCGGTGGATCAGGAGCACCTCAAGGGCTCCCTTTCTTCCGATCCGCCAGGGCAGTGCACCGTACGTGGGTGCCTTCGTCTTGCTCATGCGCTTGTCTCCGTCTGAAGGCTGCCGCTCTCGGCAGGAACGAGGGTGAGGGCCGGGGCGACTTTGGCGTGCTGCAGACTGTCCAACCGGCTGTACAGGCCCCCGGACGCGGCGAGTTCCGCGTGCCTGCCGCTTTCCACGATCCGCCCCTGGTCCAGCACGTAGATGCAGTCGGCCCGTTTGAGCGTCGAGAGCCGGTGCGCAATGACGATCACGGTGCGCCCTGCCATCAGCCTCTCCAGGCCACGCATGACGTACTGCTCCGAGATCGCGTCCAGGCCGGACGTCGGTTCGTCGAGGATGACGATGGGGGTGTCCCGGACCAGCGCCCGGGCAATGGCGATTCGCTGGCGCTGCCCGCCCGAAAGCGTGACGCCCCGTTCGGCCACGGGGGTGTCGTATCCGAGGGGCAGGTTGCGGACGAACTCATCCACGTGGGCTGCCTCGGCTGCGGCCAGAACCTGCTCCCTGCTGGCGCCTTCCGAGCCGTAGGCGATGTTGTCGTAGATGGTCCCGCGGAACAGGATCGATTCCTGCAGCACGATGGATATCTGCCTGCGCACGGTTGCCACCTGCAGGTCCCGCACATCGATGCCGTCAAGGAGAACTTCCCCCTCGTCCGCATCGTAGAGCCGCGGAATCAGGCTGACGACGGAGGACTTGCCGGCGCCCGTCGGGCCCGTGATCGCCACGACGCTGCCTGGTTCGGCCTTGAGGTCAATCCCGTGCAGCACATGCCGGGCCCCCTGGTAGCCGAAGCTCACGGAGCGCAGTTCCACTGAACCGGCCAGCGGCGGGGCCGGCCGCGCGCCGGGCAGGTCCGAGATGGCCGGTGCGGTGTCCAGGATTTCCAGAATGCGCTCGGCGCTGGCCTGGCCGCGGCTGATGACGGTGGTGAGCTTGGCCAGGGCCTTCATGGGGGAATACATGGCCTTCAGATAGGCGATGAAGACGAGGAGCAGGCCCAGCGTCAGGGTCCCGTCCATTACCCGCTGGGCACCGATCCAGAGGACCAGCACCGTGCCCAGGGTCGCGATGACATCAACCAAAGGCGAGAACATGGACTGCAGCCGGATGACCCTCAGGCCGGCGTCCCGCCGTCCGTTGTTCCGGGTGCGGAAGTCCTCCTCGTGGCGCGCCTCGCTGGTGTAGGTCTGCATCACCCGGACCGAGGCGAACGTCTCCGACATTGTGGCCGCGATATCGCTGTCCCTCTTGCGGGCCTCCTTCGACGCGCCCTTGATGCGCCGCCGGTAGAAGAGGACCGTGGTGAACAGCAGCGGTGCCACCGCCAGGCCGATCAGTGCGAAGGTCGGATCGATCAGCACGCAGATCGTGATGACAAACCCCAGAATGAAGATGTTGGGCAGCAGCACGGCCAGGATCGACACCATGAGCGCCCGCACGTAGTCGACGTCCGTCGTGGTGCGGGTCACGAGGTCGCCCAGCCGCTGCTTGTCGTGGAAAGCCAGGGACAGCCGCTGCAGATGGGTGAAGACTTCGGCCCGGATGGTGGCCATGGCCTTCTCACCAACGCCGTTGAGCAGGCGGGTGCCGAGGTAATCCGCTCCCGCGTTGAGCACTGTCATGGCAAGGAGTGCCGACGCCGCGAGCAGGAGCAGTTGGAGCTGGCTTAGGCCAGCCAGGCCGAGGAACGCGGGCATCTCGTGGACCTTGGAGCTGCCTGTCGGCTGCAGCACGTCGTCGACGATGACCTTCATGGGCCAGGGCAGGGCCACTTCCATGGCGGCGACGAACACCACCAGCAGCGCGCCTCCTGCCAACGCCCAGATATGCGGGGCTATCGCCCCGCGGAACCGCCAAAAGGTTTGCAACATCTCTCCCCCTCAAAACCGGCGGCCAGGAGCATAACCGAACGCTTGCGTTGGCTGTGCTCTGAGACCGGCCAGGGTTGATCCCTGGTCCGGCCCACTATTGCCTGAGGAGCCTTGGGAAAACCTGCCGGAGCTTGGGGAAAACCTGCTGGCAGTTTGGATCCCGACGGCGGCCGCACGGATTGGGGGGCTTACATCCGGGCTTTCACGGACTACCGTTTGCAAGTAGAGGCAAATTCAAGCCTCCGGCAGCAAAGGAGACCCGATGGGTGACGTGTGGATCCGCACGATCAGCCATAGCTTGGTGCGGGCCGATAAGGTAACGGAGATCGCCTCGTCCCGCGGTTCGGTTCATGAGGAGCGCGGGTACTCGATCAAAGCGGTGGCCGAGGGCAAGGCCTATATCCTCGTCGACAACAGCGACTTCGAGGGCACGGTGAGCTCAAGGTTCGGTCATGCCAGCCGCATGCAGGCGGCACTGCTGCTCGCCATAGACGCCGCAAGCACTGCCGCCGCGGCCATGGTGATCAGTTACGAAGAGCACGGGGAACGCTGGATCCTCACCCCGGCGTCGGACATTGCAGGCGTGTCTGTGCCGGCCGCGCCGATGGCGGCCAGCACCTAGACGGATACCGCGAGGTCGAAATCGGCGCCGTGCATGTTCTCGCACAGGGCCACGCACGCACCCATGCGGTTCTTGAACTCAGGTGCTTGCTTCCAGGCGTCCCGCGACGCCTCATCGGTCCACTCGGAAAACGAGACGTAATGACCGGCGGTGCCCCTGTCCCGGAGCAGTTTCGCTTCTACCATGCCTGGATGGTTTTCCCGCGACCACTGCAGAAACTCCCGCCACCGCTCCACGAATTCGTCATCCTTGCCCTGTTTGACCTGCCAGACCCCCGAGGCGTAATGCTCTGCCATCGGTCTCACACCCTTTCCAAGATGCCGGATACGACAATCTTAGGTCCGCGGCATGGAGGAGGGGAGGGCAGGCCAGCCTTGCGCTGGGCGGGCAGGAACGTCACTATCCGAGCAGATCGTCCTCGTAGCACCACCGCCAGTCCTCGCCCGGTTCGATGCTGCGCATGACCGGGTGTCCGGTCGCCTTGAAGTGCCGGGACGCGTGGGTGGCGGGCGAGGAGTCACAGCAGGCCACATTCCCGCACTCCAGGCACATGCGCAGATGGACCGTGACGGTGCCTTCGCGGACACACGCGTCACAGCGTGCGTCGCGGGGAACCTCGGGATCGGGTGCGGCCTCCAGATGCGTGCAGTCGCCTCCCGGTCTGGCGACGGCGCGGGAGCCGGAAACATCGGCCTCCTCGATGACGGCGTCAAGCATCGACTCTTCGACGTCGAGCCTCTCCAGGACGTTGCTCAGAACGTCGTGCGCGTAGTTTCCGCCGCTCCTGAGTTCGAGGACCTTCGCCCGCTCCGCCTCGAGCATGGCGAGCCGCAGCTGGGCATAGCGCTGGCTGGGAGTGGCGGCCTCCGCCGTCGGCCTGCCCAGGCGTTCCCACGCTGCCAGCCCGCGCTCCAGCGTCCGCCGCTTGAGCATGGCCACCACCTCCGGAGGGTCATCGTCGGTCCGCAATTCGTGCAGCCGCTCCACTCCGGCCGCCGTGGCCTGCTGCGTCAGCGAGGCCTGGGCCAGCGCGTCCTCGCCCGCATCTGGCCCCTGCACGCGGAGCAGCCGCACCAGGGCCGGCAGCGTGAACCCCTGCAGCGCCAGGGTGCCGGCCACCACCACCATCGCCGCGAGGATCAGCACGGTGCGGTGCTCCAGGTCCTTGGGCAGCGTGAGGGCTGCGGCGAGCGTCACCACGCCACGCATGCCGGCCCAGGAGATGATGGCCGGGTACTGCCAGGGCGGCGAAGGGTCCTTCCGGGCCACAGCGGGAATAAGCCTGGGCAGGTAGGTGGCCGGAAACACCCAGACCGGCCGCAGCAGCAGCACGGCCAGCAGGATCACAGCGCAGCCCGCCCAGATTCTGGCAGCGCCCAGGGAGTCGTCCTGGACACCCTCGATGATGGTGCGCACCTGCAGGCCGATGAGGAGGAACACCGAGTTTTCCAGCAGGAACTGCACCGTCTCCCAGTTGCTCCGCTGGCTCTGCCGGGCGGCACCGTTGGGCATGGAAGGCGCCTTGGTGCCCATGATCAGGCCGGTGACCACCACGGCCAGGACGCCCGACGCGTGGATTGCCTCCGCGGGCAGGTACGCCACAAAGGGCGCCATCAGGGACGTTGAGGTATTGATGGCAACGTTGCGGATCCGCAGGCGCAACTGGGTGAGGACGTAGGCTGCGGCCAGTCCCACCACCAGCCCGCCGCCGGCGGCCAGCAGGAAGTCGGCGCCGATCTCCACCACGGACACGGCTCCGGCAAGGGCGGCGACGGCTGCGCGCAGGCACACCAGGGCGGTGGCGTCGTTGACCAGCGATTCGCCTTCCAGGATGCTGACGATCCTGCGCGGCATCCCCACCTTGCGCGCAATGGCCGTGGCAGCCACCGCATCCGGCGGCGCCACCACGGCGGCGAGTGCGATGGCAGCAGCCAGCGGTATCTCCGGGAACAGCCACCAGACCACCAGCCCGACGACGATGGTGCCGAAGATGACGTAGCCCACCGAGAGCAGCCCGATGGCCCGCCGGTTGGAGCGGAAGTCGAACAGCGAGGTCCGCAGGGCGGCGGCGTAAAGGAGGGGCGGCAGCAGTCCCACGAGGACAAGCTCAGGGTTGAGGTCGACCCGGGGCACGAACGGGAGGAAGGAGCCGGCCACCCCGGCGAGCACCAGTAGCAGCGGGACCGACACGTCAAGCTTGCGGCCCAGCGCACTGACCGCGCAGACCACCGCGGCGAGCGCCAGCAACCCCAGGGCGACTTCCATGCGGCTATTCTCTCAACCGATTCTCTGCACGGACGCAGCTGCCCGACGGCGGGCGGGGACTTCCGTCAGGATGTCCCCGCAGGCTTGGGCGCAGGTTCTGCGACGTCGTCAGCACCTTCCGCCGGATCCTGCGAATGCATGCGGATGTCGGTGGGGTCTGCCGTTTCATCCCCTTCGGCTGGGGCCTCGCTGTGGATGCGCTGCAGCGACTCCGGGATCTCGCTCATGACTGCCGCTCCTCTGTTGCGGGTGGGTGGTGTGGCCATCGCTTACGTTCATCTAGCTACCGCGCCAGTCACACTGTCAAGGACCGGCGCCTGCGCTCTGGCCGGGGCTGGTGTTCTGTGCTGAACTGTGGGGGTCGCCCTGGTTGAACTGCCGGGGTTGCACCCGAAATGCCCCCGCGGCTGCCAGCCGCAGCACTGCCCTTTGCACCGTTTACCCAGCCGGTCCGCGCCGGCTGTTGGGAAGGAACACCACTATGGCAACGCACAAGATCGGCTATTTCGTAGGGAGCCTGGCCAGCGGCTCCATCAACCGCACGCTCTCCCAGGCACTCATCAAGCTTGCCCCCGAGGACCTCGAGTTCACCGAGATCCCCATCAAGGACCTGCCGCTGTACAGCTACGACTACGACGCCGATTTCCCGCCCGAAGGACGTGCCCTCAAGGAGGCCGTCGAAGGCTCCGACGGCATCCTTTTTGTCTCGCCCGAATACAACCGCTCCATTCCGGGGGCGCTGAAGAACGCCATCGACTGGGGCTCCCGTCCCTGGGGCACCAACTCGTTCGCCCGCAAGCCCACCGGCATCATCGGCGCCTCGCCCGGGAGCATCGGCACAGCGGTGATGCAGTCTTCCATGCGGGCCGTGCTGAGCTTCCTGGACGCCCCGCAGCTCAATGCCCCAGAGGCGTACGTGAAGTTCAACCCGGACGTGTTCGGCAGCGACGGCGAGGTCAAGGACGAATCCACTGCGGCCTTCCTGCGCCACTACATGGAGGAGTACTGCGCCTTCGTCCAGCGTGTCCTGGCGGCCAATGCACCGGGCCACATCGGCGATCCGGAACCCGACACCCAGAAGCTTTCCCGCTGAGTCCCGAGTTTTTGTCCAGATAATGGCCGCTCGGAGGCTCCGAAGCCCCATTATCTGGACAAAAACTCCTTGCGGAGGCGGTTTCTAGAGGGGGAGGGGGACCAGGCCGCCGAGGTTGCGGTACTTTTCGAGCCGCTGCGGGAGGAGTTCGTCCACCCCGGCCGCCGAGAGCGCGGCCAGCTCGTACTCGATCGCCTGCCCCAGGCGCTGGCAGAAGGCCCTGCCCTCGTGGGCGGCGTCGGGGCGTTCGTCCACGATGTGCTCCACCATGCCGTGGGCGTGGAGTGAGGCGACGTTGACGCCCTGCGCCTCGGACATGGCCGGGGCAAACTCGGTGCTGCGGTGCACGATGGCGCTCGCGCCCTCGGGCGGCAGCGGGGACAGCCAGGCATGCTGGGCCGCGATGGTGCGGTCGGCAGGAAACAGCGCCAGCGCCCCGCCGCCGGTGCCCTGGCCCATCAGGACGGACACCGTGGGGGAGTTCAGGCCGATGAGATCCTGCAGGGACCGCGCGATTTCGCCGGCGAGCCCGCCTTCTTCCGCTTCCTTGGACAGTGCCGCGCCGCCGGTGTCGATCACCGTCACCAGGGGCAGCCCGAGCTCCTCGGCCAGCCGCATGCCGCGGCGGGCTTCGCGCAGCGACGCCGGACCCATGGCGGTCTGCTGGGAGGGCCGGGGACGGGTGTGCCCGATCACCACGCAGGACTTCTGCCCGAAGCGGGCCAGAGCCAGCAGCAGCCCCGGGTCCTTTTCGCCCTGGCCGGTGCCGTTGAGTGGAAGCACGTCGCGGGCGCCGTAGGCGAGTAGTTGCCGCAGGTCCGGGCGGCGCGGGTTCCGGGAGATTTCAATCGATTCCCAGGCTCCGGCGTCGGACGGTTTTACGGACAGTGTCCGCGGCGGCCGGATCTGCGCGGGAGGGCCGGCGACGAGGATGCTCAGGGCGCGGTCGACGACGTCGGACAGCTGCCACGGCGGGACCACAGCGTCCACGAGCCCCTTGTCGAAGAGGTTCTCGGCCACCTGGACGTTCTCCGGAAACGGTGCGCCGTAGAGCGCCTCGTAGACCCGTGGCCCCAGGAACCCGAGGAGGGAGCCGGGTTCGGCCACGGTGATGTGCCCGAGGGAGCCCCACGAGGCCATGACGCCCCCGGTGGTGGGGTGCCGGAGATAGACCAGGTACGGCAGGCCCGCCTGCCGGTGTGCCCGGACCGCCGCGCTGATTTTCACCATGGAGAGGAACGCGATGGTGCCCTCCTGCATGCGGGTGCCGCCCGACGCCGGACCGGCCAGGAGCGGGAGCCCTTCCCGGGTGGCGCGCTCGACGGCGTTCACGATCCGTTCCGCTGCGGCGAGGCCGATGGAGCCGGCCAGGAACCGGAACTCGCTGACAATGACGGCCACCCGGCGGCCGCGGATGAGGCCCTCACCGGTGAGGACGGATTCGTCGACGCCGGTCTTCTCCCGGGCCGCCGCCAGCTCCTTCCGGTATTCCGGGCTGGGATCCGGGTCCACCACGGGCGAGTCCCAGGATTGGTAGGAGCCGGGATCGAGCACGGTGGCGATGAGTTCGGCAGCATCAAGGTGCCGAACCTTCTGGCCTGTGCCCATACTCTGATCAGCCGCCATGCTCAGCGGCCTTCCCCGGAGGCGGCGGCAGCGGCGGCGTCGGCCGGGACAAGCCCCAGCCACTGACGGATCTGATCGCCGTCCTGGTCCAGCAGCGGCGGAGCCGTGTGGGCCTTGAGCGTGGTTTCCGCGGTGTCCGCGGCGCTGAAGAAGCGCAGCGGCGGACCCGGCAGGGTGACGTTGCCGAGGATCTTGTGGGCGACGTCGATCACCAGTCCCTGGGAGTGGACCTGTTCCCACTCATAGACCTCGTCCAGGGTCCGCACCTTTCCGGCCGGGATCCCGGCGTCGTTCAGCTTCGCGAGCAGCGGTTCCGCCTCGTAATCGGCGAACGCGCGCTCCACCTCCTCGATGACCTTTTCCCGGTTCCGGACGCGCTCTGCGTTGGACGCAAACTCCGGACGGTCGGCGTCGATACCGAACGCCGCAGCGAACGTGCGCCACAGCTTCTCGCTGCCCACGCTGATCTGCACGCGGCCCTGCCGGCAGTGGAACAGGCCGTATGGGGCGATGGACGGATGGTGGTTGCCCTGCGCCTTGGGCACCTCACCCGCAACGGTGGCGCGCGTGCCCTGGAACGCGTGGACACCGATCAGCGCGGCGAGCAGGGACGTCCGCACGATCTGCCCCTGGCCGGTGCGCTCGCGCTGCAGCAGTGCCGCCAGCGTGCCGAACGCCCCGTACATGCCGGAGAGCAGGTCCGCGATGGGAACGCCCACCCGCTGCGGATCGTCCGGACCGGAACCGGTCAGGGACATCAGCCCGGCCTCACCCTGCAGGATCTGGTCGTAGCCGCTGCGGCGTGACTCGGGGCCGTCGTGGCCGAAACCGGTGATGGACAGGACCACCAGGGCAGGGTTCAGCGCGTGCATCTCCGCGGCGGAGAAGCCGAGCCGGTCCAGCACGCCGGGGCGGAAGTTTTCGATGACGACGTCGGCGCGTTCCAGCAGTTCACGCAGCACCGTCCGCCCGTCGTCGCTCTTCAGGTCCAGGGCGATGGATTCCTTGTTGCGGTTGCAGGAGAGGAAGTACGTGGCCTGGGGATCATCCTCGGGGCCGACGAAGGGCGGCCCCCAGCCGCGCGTATCATCCCCGGTGCCGGGGTTCTCAACCTTGATAACCCGTGCGCCGAGGTCCGCGAGCATCATGCCGGCGTGGGGTCCGGCCAGTGCGCGGCTCAGGTCCACCACAAGGTAGCCGGCGAGGGGCCCTTCGGGCTGGGGCGTGGATTCATGGCTCA
This sequence comes from Arthrobacter sp. FW305-BF8, assembly GCF_021789315.1. NCBI lineage: Bacteria > Bacillati > Actinomycetota > Actinomycetes > Micrococcales > Micrococcaceae > Arthrobacter > Arthrobacter sp. FW305-BF8. The sequence goes on along the minus strand of NZ_CP084561.1, from coordinate 4,198,976 downwards.
TGCTGGGTGTTCCTTCTCTTGCTTGAGGGGCTGGTGGTGCTGTTCGGGCCGGCTACATCCAGCCGGGGAGGACCATGACCAGCCAGGCGATGGCGGGGCCGGCGACGACGACGATGCCGCTGTACGCCAGGATCTGCTTGTAGAACTTGTCCTTGTCCACGTCCTCCGGGGCGTTGGCCAGTACCAGGGCTCCGTTGGTGGAGAACGGCGAGACGTCCACGATGGTGGCAGCGACGGCCAGGGCGGCGATCACGCCGACGGCACCGATTTCGCCGCTGGACAGGAACGGGACGGCCAGCGGGATGAGCGCGGCAAGGATGGCCGTGGAGGAGGCGAAGGCCGAGACAATGGCGCCGATGTAGCAGATCAGCAGGGCCGCGAGCAGGGGCATCCCGAGGTGGGCGACGCCGTCGGAGACGAACTTGATGGTACCGGCTTCCTCGAGGACGCCCACGAAGGTGAGCATGCCGCAGATGAGGAGGACGGTGGACCAGCTGATCTTGTTGATGGCGCCCTTCTGGGCGGCCGGTGAGACGAGTGCCAGGACCATGGCGATGGTGATGGAGACGAAGCCGACGTCCACCTTGAAGCCCAGCGAGATGACGGCCAGGGCGATCAGGCCGGCGATGGTGACCAGCTGCGGAACAGTGGCGCGGGCACCGCCGGCATCGGCGGACTTGGCGGCAGAAGAGGCGCCGGAGGTTCCCTTGGCTGCCACGCCGGAGGAGGAGATGTCGGTGCCGGAGCCCCTCAGGGTGGCACCGGCGGCGCGGGCGCCGACGCTGACGGCCATCCTGGACTCGGCGGCCTGTTCAACGAGCCGGCCGGTCTTCGTGGAGAGCAGTTTGCTGCCGCCCAGGACGATGAAGAGCACTACAGCGATGGCGAGGTTGAAGATGAAGCTGGCGAGGAAGATCGCCATCGGACTGGCTTCCAGGTCCGTCTTGGCGATGATGCCGTTGACCGTGACGCCGTAGACGGCGATCGGGGAGAAGCCGCCGGCCTGCGCGCCGTGGATGACCATCATGCCCATCATCAGCGGATTGATCTTGTGCTTCGCCGCGAAGCTCAGGGCGATCGGGGCGATGATCGCGACGGCGGCGGGGGACAGGGCGCCGACGCCGGTGATGACAGCCGTGATGGCGAACATGACCCACGGGATGAGCGCCACCTTGCTGCCCACCATTCGGACCGCGCCGCGGACCAGCAGGTCGATGGTGCCGTTGTTCTGGGCGATCGCGAAGAGATAGGTGACCCCGACGATCGTCAGGAACAGGCCGCCGGGGAAGTTGGCGAGAATGTCGCTGGTGGACATTCCGAGCACCACCGAGCCCAGCAGGAACGCGCCTACAAAAGCCAGGGCGCCCATGTTGAGGGGCAGCACAGTGGCCAGCAGGAACATCACCGCCAGGATGATGATGGAGAGGACGGGAGCGGACATCGTTGTGCCTCCGGGGTGAGAAATGATGTGATGTGGCTTACAAGCCCACTGGCCTAGCCTCCTAGACACTAGGTGACTTTGTCAATACTCCTCCGCTAAGCTGGACCCAAACGCCGGAAGGACGCGCATGCCAAGGAAGACAGCAACGCAACAGATTTCCCGTGTCGCCCGGCCCCGGCTCTACGAACAGCTCGTGGAGCAGCTCATGGATTTCATCGAGTCCGCGCAGCTGGGGCCCGGGGACACCCTTCCCGCCGAGCGGGACCTGGCCGAGCGGCTGGGAGTCTCGCGGGCCACACTTGCCCAGGCGTTGGTGGCCCTGGAAGTCCTGGGCGTGATCGATGTCCAGCACGGCACCGGCGCGGTGCTTGTCTACCGGCCCAACGTTCCCTCGGTACTCAAGGGACTTCGGGAGCACCGCAGCCGCCTTCCCGAGATTGTCGAGGCCCGCAGCACGCTCGAGGTCAAGCTGGCCGAGCTTGCCGCCGAGCGCCGCACCGAGGAGGACATGCAGGCGATCGACAAGGCCCTGGACGTCATGGCGGAAGAGGTGGCCTCGGGTGCGAAGGGGGCCCACGGCGACGAGCTGTTCCACCAGGCCATCACCGCCGCCGCGCACTCCGGCGTGCTTGCCCAGCTCATGACCTTCATCGCCGAGATGATCCTCGAAACGCGGCTCGAATCGCTGGGACAGCCCGGCCGGCCGGAGCAGTCACTTGCATCCCACCGCAAAATCGCGGACGCCATCCGGGTCCAGGACCCGGAGGCCGCCGCGGCGGCGATGCTGGACCACATCATCCTCGTGTCCGACGTCGCCCTGCTGAAATAAGCCCGTGAAGCCGTTTCTGCTGCTCGCCTCGCGGGCCGAGGACGTCGCCGCGGACGATGAATACGAGTCGTACCTGCGCTTTTGCGGGCTGGAACCGCACCAGCTGAAGCGGATCCGGATGGAGCGCGCGCCCCTGCCGGAACTGGATCTGGATGACTATTCGGGCGTCATCGTGGGCGGCAGCCCGTTCACCTCGAGCGACCCGCCCGAAAAGAAGACCGAAGCCCAGCATCGGGTGGAGCGCGAACTGTCCGGGCTGCTGGACCGCATCGTGGCGGAGGACTTCCCGTTCCTGGGCGCCTGCTACGGCGTCGGCACCCTCGGCCTGCACCAGGGCGCCGTGATCGACCGGACCTACGGCGAGCAGCTGGGCGGCGTGACCGTCAGCCTGAGTCCGGAGGGCCTGCAGGATCCGCTGCTGGCCGGCCTTCCCGCACAGTTCACCGCGTTCACGGGCCACAAGGAAGGGTGCACGGTCCTGCCCGCGCACGCGGTGCTGCTGGCCAGCTCCGCCGCCTGCCCCGTGCACATGTTCCGGATCAAGCAGAACCTGTACGCCACGCAGTTCCACCCGGAGCTCGACGCCGAAGGCCTGGTGACCAGGATTGATATCTACCGCCACGCCGGATACTTCCCGCCCGAATCCGCCGAGGAGCTGATGGCGGAAGCCCGGACGTACACGGCCACCGAACCCATGAAGATCCTGCGGAACTTCGTAAAGCTCTACGGCCGGTAACCTCCGGCCCGGGCTCGGGGCGGGCCCTGTCGCTGGAACCGCGGCAACCAGGCTGACGGGAAGCAGCAGCAGGCGCTCGCCGGCTCTGTGGCTGCGTTTGCCGGCTTCCTCGTCAACGACCCCACCCACCTGCCGGACCATCTGCTGTCCCGCATTGCCCACAAACACGTGTCACTGGGGCTGAGCCCCGACCAGTACGACATAGTCCATGACAACCTGGCGGGTCACCGAAAAAATCCAGGAGACCGACGACGTCATCACCTTCGTGGTCGAGCGCACCGATGAGCGCGAGGTCAAACCGTCGCTGCCATGTCCGGCTCGCAACGGAAAGTGTTGTTCCTCCATGCGGGCGACTCGATGGCATCGTTCGCGCTCCGCAACCAGGTGGCGGCGGACCTCAAGAAGATGCCTTATGCTTCCATGTCAACGTGGCTCCTGAATCCGGAAGGGGCGGACGGCGCGGAGGGGGAGGTGCACACCGGATTCATGGATATCCGGGCCGCGAACCTGCCGGAGGACGCCGAATATTACCTGTGCGGACCGGTGGTCTTCATGCAGTCCGTCCGCACAGCGCTCATTGCCGCCGGCGTCCCGGCAAAGGATATCCAGTACGAAGTCTTCGGTCCGGATCCCTGGCTGGCCGACTACCAATAGGACCAGCCGGACGCCGGCGAATTCCCATTGACTTCATCCTGCAGAGGTCTACGGTTGAACTACCTCAACATGTGATCTGTTGAGTGCGTGCGCGTGCGGCGAGGGGGAAGCCACACCAAAAAGATGCGGCTGTTGTGCTGTCACGTTCGGCGGCAGCCCGCACCTCGCCAGCGTGGGCCTCTCCCGGAAGCCGCCTTCAAATTTCAGGTCTCAACCAAATCTGCAGGTACCGTTCATGACCGCCAATTTCGTTACCGCCCTTGCCGTCAAATCCTTCAATGAACCGGACAAGAAGAGGTGCCCGGACAAAGCCGAGGTGGACCTGGTCAGCGTCAACGACTTCTCCGTTGCCCGGCTGATCCTCGCCCCCGGCTGGCGCTGGTCCGAATGCACCAAGCCCACCGAACAAACGCCCTTCTGCCAGCACAACCACCTCGGGTTCTGCATCTCCGGTGTCATGGAGGTGGAGACACCTGAGGGGGCCCGCTCCTCGATCCGCGCCAATGACACCTATGCGATTCCTCCGGGACACGATGAGTGGGTGGTGGGTTCCGAGCCGTTCGTGGCCGTTGAGTTCCTCGGCGCGGCATCGTTCGGGCGGCCGGTCAGCCGCGGCCTGCACGCCCGCATCTGACCCTGCCACCCTGAACCCTGCCACTCTGAACCCTGCCACCCTGAACCCCAGCACTTGGCCGCCGGCAGCTGAGCCGGCGGTCCTTGTGGCGCGGGCACGTACCTTATTGGCACGGCGTCCGGGAAGGGATAACGTCACTGCCATGGGATGCCGTTCCAGCTGAGGAGGCGCCGCTGTGGCCATCATCGACAACGCGGTGTACGTGGATGGGCACCGGACGGCGGATCCCGAAGGACTGGAGGAGACATACTTCCTGCTGCGGCAACGCGAGGGCATGGCCTGGATCGGGCTCTACCGGCCGGACCCGCGCGAACTGCGGTCAGTGGCGGACGAATTCGACCTGAGCCCGCTTGCGGTTGAAGATGCGCTGACCGGGCACCAGCGCGCCAAGCTGGAGCATTACGGTGAAACGCTCTTCCTGGTCCTGCGCCCGGCGCGGTACCTCGACGACGTCGAAAAGGTGGAGTTCGGCGAGATCCACGTTTTTGCCGGCCCGGACTTCGTGGTTACTGTCCGCCGTGCGGAGTCCCCGGACCTGGCACGGGTCCGCCGCCGCATGGAATCGCAGCCGGAGTTCCTTGCCCTGGGTCCCGATGCCGTGCTGTACGCCATCCTGGACCAGGTGGTTGACGAGTACGAGCCGGTTGCGGCAGGCCTGGAAAACGACATCGACGAGATCGAGGACGAACTGTTCGGCGCGGACCCTGAGGTGTCCCGCCGAATCTACGAACTGTCCCGCCAGGTCATCACGGTGCAGCGGGCCACCGGGCCGCTCGCCGGAATCCTGCAGGCACTGGTCACCGGAACGCCGGACCACCACCCCGGCCCCGAACTCCAGGACCACCTCCGCGATGTGCTGGACCACGTCCTGCGGCTCAATGACCGGATCGCATCCTTCCGGGCCCTGCTGCAGAACGCGCTCGCGGTCAATGCGGCCCTCGTTGCCCAGCGCCAGAACGACGAGATGCGCCGCCTCACCGAGTCCAGCTTCGCGCAGAGCGAGCAGGTCAAGAGGATCTCTTCCTGGGCGGCCATCCTCTTCGCCCCCACGCTCATCGGCACCATCTACGGGATGAACTTCCATACGATGCCTGAACTGGACTGGATCTTCGGCTATCCCATGGCGCTGGGGCTGATGATCGGCATGGGACTGGTCCTGTACGCCACGTTCAAGCACAACAACTGGATCTAGAACCGACGGCGCACCCGTCGGACACCCCATGTGGGTGGGAACAGCAGACCTGCGGCTCCGGCCGCAGGTCTGCCTTTTTCCTCAGGCAAACGCAGGATTTTGCCGGGTTTAGCGCAGCCCTCAAAGCTTCGCCGAAGGTTCGGGCCAGCAACGGGGTTGCGGCGGGCGGCGGAAAATACACTGGAATCAGCTTCCTCTGGCTTTCCCCGCCGGCCCTCAGTTCGTTCGAAGGAACCCACAATTAGCGCTTCGTCTGTTCTCCGTCCTGCCCTGGCTGCGCTGCTGCTGACGGCCCTGGCTGCCCCTATCGCCGGAGTGTCAGCCGGTGCTGCCGCCTCCGAAACCGGGGCGGGAGCACCGGCTGCCCGCTACATCGTGCGCTACTCCGCCGGGACCGACGTTTCCTCGGCCGTGCGGAACCTGGGCTCGAGGAACATCGCCGTGGGACGCACGTTCGCCAAAGCCATCAAGGGCGCCGTGGTGACGGCAACGCCCGGGCAGGCGGCAGGCCTGTTACGCTCGGCGGGCGTTGCCGCCGTCGAACTGGATGCCCCTGTGACGGCCGCCGACACCCAGCAGTCCGCAACGTGGGGCCTGGACCGTATTGATCAGCGCACCCTGCCGCTGTCCGGGACCTACACCTCGGCGTCCACCGGCGCCGGCGTGAGCGCGTACGTGGTCGACTCCGGCGTGCTGTCTGCGCACGCGGAGTTCGGCGGCCGCGTTGCTCCGGGGTGGTCGGCGATTTCCGACGGACTGGGCACAGGGGACTGCAACGGCCACGGCACGCACGTTGCCGGCACCATCGCGGGAAAGACCTACGGCGTGGCCAAGGCGGCCACCGTGGTTCCCGTCCGCGTGCTGGACTGCAATGGCTCAGGCTTCAACTCGGATGTGATTGCCGGGCTGGAGTGGGTGGCCTCGCACCACCAGGCCGGAACCCCGGCGGTGGCTAACCTGAGCCTCGGCAGCAGCACCAGCGCCATGGTGGACGCTGCGGTGCAGGGCATCATCAGCGACGGCGTCACCGCAATGGTAGCCGCCGGAAATTCCGCAACCGATGCGTGCAACAGCTCCCCGGCCCGCGTTGCCGGCGCGCTGACCGTTGCCGCGAGCGACTCCGCGGACAAGCAGGCGGCGTTCTCCAACTACGGCAGCTGCGTTGACCTGTTCGCGCCGGGCGTCAGCATTAAGTCCGCCTCCTCCAGCTCGACCACGGCGACGGCCCTGATGAGCGGCACCTCGATGGCATCCCCGCACGTTGCTGGCGCCGCAGCGGTGGTGCTGTCCCGGTCGCCGGGCCTGGCGCCGGCGGACGTGGCGGCGAAGCTGCTTTCCGAAGCCACCTCCGGCGCGGTCTCCGCAGCCACCGCGGGAACACCTAACCGGTTGCTGTTCACCGACTCTTCCGCTGCCGTCCTCACCGCACCGTCCGTGTCCGCGCTCACCCCGGCGGCCAACTCCTCAGGCGCCGCCGTGGCAGCAAACGTTACCGCCACCTTCCGTACCGCCGTCCAGGGCGTAAACGGTTCCACCTTCGTCCTTCGGAACGCCGCCGGCGCAGCGGTGGCCGCTGCCGTCAGCTACGACGCCGCCACGCGTACCGCAACGCTGAACCCCGGGGGGCTGCTCGACGCGTCGCAGAAATACACGGCAACAATGACCGGCGGACCCTCGGCCGTCCGCGACGCCGCAGGCACCCCGTTCGTGACGGGCAGCTGGTCCTTCATCACCGCCGCAGCCCCGACGGTCACGGCGCGCACGCCCGGTGCGAACGGCACCGCCGTTGCCGCCGGAAGCAACATCACGGCCACCTTCAGCACGGCTGTCCAGGGCGTTACCGGCAACAGCTTCCTCGTGAAGAACGCGGCCGGGACCGTGGTGCCGGCTGCCGTTACCTACAGCGCCACCACCCGGACTGCGACCCTGAACCCCGCAGCCATCCTCGCCAACGATGCCAAGTACACGGTGACGCTCAGCGGGGGAGCCGCCGCCATCCGCGACACCGCAGGCACCCCGCTGACAACTACCAGCTGGACGTTCACCACCGGCCCCGCCCCGGTCATCACGGCCATGACGCCGCGTCCGGGCGCCACGCTGGTGCGACGGCCCAGCAACATCGCGGTGACCTTCAGTGAGGCCATCCAGGGCGCAAGCACCACCACCGTCACGCTCAAGAACGCCGCCACCGGTGCCACGGTGACGGCCACCGTTTCCCGCAACGGCAGCACGAACCAGTGGATTCTGGACCCCTCGGCTACCCTGGCCGCGCGGACCAAATACGCGGTGACCGTGACCGGGGGCTCCACGGCCGTCCGTGACCTGGCGGGCAACCCGCTGAAATCGGCTGGCTGGACCTTCACCACCGGTTCTCTCTGAGAAAGCACGCAGAGGCCGACGGCGGCACCCGGGTGCCGCCGTCGGACTTTTCGGTTAGTTGGGAAACAGGGTCAGCCTGAAACTCCTGGCCGTGTCAGTAGCGGCCGAAGTCGACCGTCCCATAGGCGCTGTCTTTCTTGGTTACGGTGTGGGAGTACTTGCCGCCCTTTTCCTTGTAGCTGATCTTGACGACGTGGTAGACCTTCTCCTCGCCACCCTTGCGGCCGGTGTCCTTGACCTCGGCTTTGGTGTGCTTTGTGACCTTGTCCTTAACGTTGTCAATCTTGCCGGAGCGGTCCTTGATCAGCACCCACTTGCCGTGTTTCTTCTGGAAGATCCAGTGGTCAAACTTCACGTCGGTCTTTTTGTCGCACCAGACTTTGAACTCGAACTTTACGTCCGCCGAGTTTTTCTTGGAGTACTTGCCGTAGTCCGCTTTCTCATGCACGTCCTTGGCCTTAACCCAGCACTCGATCTTTTTGTCTGGTTTGGCGTCGTAGCCGGCAGCCGATGCCGGACCTGCGACCGCAAGGGAACCCCCGATAAGGCTCAGGGATGCCGCTGATACCAAGGCGAGCCGGGTTGCCATGGGGCGCCGCTGCCGTGATGGCATGGTGGTTGTCATTGTTTCTCCTGCGAGGTGTGTGTTCGGGCATCGCTGGCCGATCACGTGACGCGTGGAGACCTATCAACCACTTCTGTCCGCTTTATGATCGTCCACCCGGGCAGCCGGGTGGGCCTGGTAACCGGACCCGCAAGACTATTGCTGGTCCGGTGTTCAAATTTTACCCCCGGAAGTGGGTGTCAACCCTTATTTACCGGAACTGTCAACCAGTAACGGTTGTTTCACACGGTTTTGGCCACCTGTCGAGGCCGACGGCGGCACCCGGGTGCCGCCATCGGCTGCCCCTCCTTTTGCGGCGGGCTACTTGCGCAGGAAGCCGAGCAGGGTCTCGTTGACCTCTGCTGCGTGGGTCCAGAGGAGGCCGTGCGGGGCGCCGTCGATCTCCACGTAGTCGGCCTCCGGCAGGGCCTTGGTGAACTCCCGGCCGGTGGCGTCAATCGGCAGGATGTTGTCCGCCGTGCCGTGCACGATCAGGGCCGGGACATCGATCTTCGGGATATCGGCGCGGAAGTCGGTGATCCAGGTGGGCTGGGCGGCCACCGAGGCGAATGCACCGGAGCTGGCGGCGAGGTTCCAGCTGGCCTTGACGGACTCCTCGCTCAGGCGGGGCGTGCCCAGGAAGGTGTCGCTGTTGTAGAAGTTCTTGAAGAACTCGGTGAAGAAGGCGTAACGGTCCGCTTTGACTGCCTCGGCAAGGCCATCGAAGACCGACTGCGGCACCCCGGTGGGGTTGTCGTCGGCCTGCAGGAGGTAGGGCTCCAGCGATCCCAGGAAGGCAGCCTTGGACACGCGGGCCGACCCGAACGTAGAGAGGTACCGGGCCACCTCGCCTGTTCCCATGGAGAAGCCCACCAGCACCGCGTCGTTGAGGTCCAGGGTGGTCAGAACGGTGTTGAGGTCGCCCGCGAAGGTGTCGTAATCGTAGCCGGCGGTGGGCTTGCTGGACTTGCCGAAGCCGCGGCGGTCGTACGTGATGACGCGGTAGCCGGCGTCGAGCAAGGCGGCGGTCTGCTTCTCCCAGGAGGATCCGTCCAGGGGATAGCCGTGGATGAGGACAACAGCCTGTCCGGTTCCGTGGTCTTCGTAGTAGAGCTCGATATCGGTGCTGTTTTCCTGTCCAACGGTGATGAAAGCCATGTCTAAAATCCCTTCGGTCTCGCGAGAACGGACGTCCTCAAGCGGTGTTACCAACCTATCGGGATCGCACCCCGGTGCGCAGGGTCTGTCACAGGGCGTAGCCTGCAGGAATGGCAGCGGCGGCCCGGATGTTGAGAACGGCATGAAACGAATTGGCTTCCTGTCCTTCGGCCACTGGGGACCGGTGCAGGGTTCCCGCACAAGGACTGCTCGGGATGCGCTGCTGCAGGGGATTGAGCTGGCCGTGGCCGCGGAGGAGCTTGGCATCGATGGCGCGTTTTTCCGTGTGCACCATTTTGCGCGCCAGCAGGCGTCACCGTTCCCGCTGCTTGCGGCGGCCGCAGCCCGCACCAGCCGCATTGAGCTCGGCACTGCGGTCATCGACATGCGGTACGAGAATCCGCTGTACATGGCGGAGGAGGCCGCGGCAACGGACCTCATCAGCGGCGGCCGGCTCCAGCTCGGCATCAGCAGGGGTTCACCCGAGCCCGCACGGAACGGTGCGGGGGCATTCGGCCATGTGCCGCGAAACGGCGAGACGGACGCCGACATGGCACGCCGGCATGCGGAGGAGTTCCGCCGGGCCATAGCCGGCGCAGGAGTGGTGGAGGCTGACCCGCGGTACGCCGGCGGCGCCACCGGGCTGCTGCCGGTCCAGCCCCGGTCCGAGGGGCTGCCCGAACGGATCTGGTGGGGCGCCGGGACCCGGAAAACGGCGGTCTGGGCGGCCGAGCAGGGGATGAACCTGATGAGTTCCACCCTGCTGACCGAGGATACCGGGGTGCCGTTCCACGAGCTCCAGGCCGAGCAGATCGCGATGTTCCGCGGAGCGTGGGCGGCGGCCGGGCATGGCCATGAGCCGCGGGTTTCAGTCAGCCGCAGCGTCCTGCCGCTGGTCGACGACGAGGACCGGCAGTACTTCGGCCTGAGTGCCCTCCGCGAAGGCAGGGACCAGGTGGGTGCCCTCGACGGCACCCTTTCCCGCTTCGGCAAAAGCTATATCGGGGAGCCGGACGTCATCGCCCGGGAACTCGCCGCCGACACCGCGGTGCAGGCCGCGGACACGCTCCTGCTCACCGTCCCCAACCAGCTCGGCGTGGAGTACAACGCCAAACTCCTGGGGACCATCGCCCGGCACGTGGCCCCGGCGCTGGGATGGGCACCCGTGCGGGCGTAATCTACAGGGATCGGACGGTTCCTCCCGAAGGGCGGCTGCCATGGACGCGGATCACGCTCCTGCAGGCCAAAATCTCCACTACGGCCAGAATCACGACGGCGGCCAGAGCGCCCGGCGGCTGGCCGCGGTCCTGCTCGCGGCCGGCGTCGTGGTGTCCTTCGCCGCCCCCCTGCATCCGGAAGGGGCGAATGCGAACGACCACGCTGCAGCGTTCGCCGAGTACGCCCGCAGCAATCTGTGGATCGTCGTGCACCTGCGGCAGTTTGCGGGAATGGCAGCCTTGATTGCGGGACTGCTGGTGCTGGGGTCCGTAGCCGGCGGCAGACCCGTGCGTTCATGCTGGCCGGCACGGCTCGGCAACTGGGCCGCGGCCGCCGCGCTTGCCCTCTATGGTGCCCTTCAGGCAGTGGACGGTGTGGCATTGAAGCACTCCGTGGACGCCTGGGCTGCCGCCCAAGGAGCCGAGAAAGCCGTTCGCTTTGCGGCTGCGGAGGACATGCGCTGGCTCGAGTGGCGCTCATCCTGGTCTGGACGCTCTGGCTCCTGGCAAGCTCGCTGCGCAGATCCTAGGCCCGGTGCCTAGACTGGGACGCGACCGGCATTTCCCAGTGAGAGGCAGTGGTATGACCGACAGCAAGCGCAACGCGGGAGAACCAAGCGACCTCCGGGGCCCCGGCGACCCGGACGCCGTCGAACAGCAGCAGCCCCATCCCGAGGCGGGTACGGCACGCAACATCCGTGAGGAACAGATGACACAGCCGGGCGGAACAGTGCCCGCCAGCTACGTGGGCAGTGGAGCGCCGGAGAGCGAGCATAAGCCGGAAGAGGCCGCGAACGAATCCGGCATGTGGGACGCCGAGGACACGTAGCTAAAACCAGGGGATGATCCTGTCGGCGCGGGAGCGTGTGGCTTCGATCAGGCGCGCATTGGCCGCGTCCGGCCCGTTTGCCCAGGCCTCGGCCGCAGCGCGGTCCATGCCATAGAACATGTGCCGTTTAACCAGCCGGGCAAGGCGCAGTTCATGCGGCGTGTCGATGAACCACACCTCATCCAACTGTGCCCGCACCTGCTGCCAGCGGGGATCGGAGCTGAGCAGGTAGTTGCCCTCGGTGATGATGACGGGGAGGGCGGCCGGGATGGCCAGCGATGCGGCCACGGGCTCATCGATTGTCCGCCGGAAGTCGGGCGCATACACCACGTCCTCGTCCCGGCGCGCAAGCCGCTGCAGGAGCGAAAGGTAGCCCCCGACGTCGAACGTGTCCGGCGCGCCTTTGCGCTGCCGTAGGGGAGTGCCGTCAATAATGGCGTTGCCCAGGTGAAAACCGTCCATGGGCACCACAAGGGCGGACTCGGGGCCGAGTGCGTCGGCCAGGCAGGCCGAGAAGGTGGATTTTCCGGACCCCGGGGAACCAGCCACACCGAGGAGAATCCGCCTTCCAGTGCTCAGCCGGCTGCGTAGTCCGGCCAGAGCCTGCTGGATTTCCACGGATTCGAAAGCCCGGACGGCGCGGGGCTCGGCGTTCGGCAGGGTCATGTACAGCATCCTAAGCGAGGCCCGGGACGCAGGCGTGCCGCGATGCGCTGCGGTTCAGTCGAGCGGAATGGTGATGGTGATGGCCGTGCCGGTGCCCGGAGCCGAGGTGATGTCCACGGTCCCGCCCACTTCATCGACCGCCTGCGAGATGGTCCTGAGTCCGTGGCCGTTGACGTGTCCCGCTGCAGGCGAAACCGATTCGAAGCCCGTGCCGTTGTCGGCGACCATGAGGCGGATGCCGTGGAATACGGCGGTAAGCCGGACAGTGACATCGGTGGCGTGCGCATGCCTGAACGTGTTGCTCAGCGCCTCCTGTGCGGACTGGTAAAGCACCGACGCGCAGCCGGACGAGATCTCCACGCCGTGGTGGGGAGTCTCCCAGTGCACGCAGGTACCCTCGCGGCGCAGGGGGACTGTGAGCCTGTCGATGCAGCCGGCGAGCCCCAGCCGGTAAAAGTCCAGCGGCTGGCGATCGGTGATGACACCGCCGACTTCGACGACTTCCTCGAGAGTTGCTGATTGGTTCATGACGCCCCCCGCTTCCTGGCGGTCCTTGTTGCATGCTGTCCCTGGAAAATCACTCCTCCAGGGCTGATGCTTAAGGGTGGCGCGGGCAGATCAGGCTCGCCGCAGGTTTACCCCGGGATGCAATCAAGTTTCCGCGAGGTCTTGCGCGCAGCTACTAGGCCATCCATGGCTGCATCGCCTGCTGCGGATACGTGACGGCGTCGGCCGCGTCCAGGACCTCCAGGGCAGTCATGTGTGCCGCCGCGGCTACTTCGCGGATCGGCTTGCCGTGGGTTACGGCCGCCGCCACTGCGTGCTGCAGGGTTGCAGCCGCGGGGTCGTGCTCTACTATTGCGGATTCCAGCGTCGCCACGGCCTCTTCCACCGCGCGCATGTCTTCGTCCATCGGTACCCTCCTGTTCCTGCCCCATTGCAGTGACGCCCGCGGCTCGGGATCCGGCGCTGTTGCCAGGACGCGGTTTCCAAGACGAAGGGTCATGTTCCTAAAACAATAAGACAGACAGGTCTGTCTCTACTAGTACCAAGGTACACTGATTCTCTGATGAGTGCTCCTGATGCAACCGGGGATGCCTTGCTTCCTCTAGGAGTGCGTACCGGCCATAGTGAACCAGTGGACCGGATCCTGGCCACCGCCTACGAACTTTTTTCCCACCGTGGTGTCCGCGACGTCGGAATCAATGAGCTGATTGAACGGTCGGGCGTGGCCAAGTCCACGTTCTACCGCCACTTTCCCTCCAAGGACGCACTGGTTCTGGCTTTTCTCGCACTCCGTGACCAGGTTTGGACCGTGGACCTGATTGTCTCCGAGGCGAGGCGCAGGGGGACCACCCCCGAAGGGCGCCTGCTGGCCATCTTTGACGTCTTCGGTGACTGGTTCCAGCGTGACGATTTTGAGGCGTGCACCTTCATCAACGTCCTCCTGGAGATGGGCCCGGATCATCCGCTTGGCGAGGCCAGCATCGGTTACCTCGCCAGAATCCGCGGGCACATCCAGGCGCTCGCCGAGGAGGCGGGACTCGAACGCCCTGACGAATTCGCGCGCTCCTGGCACATCCTGATGAAGGGCTCCATCATCTCCGCAACGGAAGGCGACTTCCTCGCTTCCAAGCGGGCGCAGCAGATGGCAGGCTGGCTGATCGGGCACCACCGGAGCTGACACTGCCGGAGGCCGGCCGCCGCCAGGCCCGTCCTGCGGCCCGCCCTCTTCAGCGGCCGGTCAACATCCTTCGCGCCGCAGCAGGTTCCGCAGCGGGGCCGGGAGCCACCTCGACTTCGATCCTTCACCTGAGTCCCCGCTGCCTTGCGTGGGCCGGTCCGCCGCACCAGCCGCGAAGTAGTCTGCGCCCGCCGGGAGGAAGCCGCCCGCCGGAAGACTGTCTCCGTCCGCCGCCAGGCTGTCGCCGCCCGCGGCCGGCGGAAGGCAGGCGTTCTCGCTCAGGTGGCACAGCAGCGCCTGCTCGGGGGACCCCGGATGCAGGGCCAGGTGCTGCAGCAGTCGGTGCCTGGCTTCCGATTCCACATCCGTGGTGGCGAGGATGTCCAGGATGAGTTCGATGACCTGGGCGCGCATCACCGTCTTGTCGATCGACCTCAGCGATTCGCTGCAGAACTCCTCCAACTCATTCGCTGCATCCTCGGGGTAGCTCCCACGTTCGGAGGGGACGGTGAGCCGATTGGGCTCGCCAGGGGTGGCAGTGTTAGCGTCCATCAGGACCTCCGTGAATGGTCTCGTTTCCCGCCGTGAATTCTGCACTGGCTGATGTGGAGGCCTCCGCCACCACTACGCCTGGTTCCTTAAGAGGCGTGGGCTCCGCAACCGCCTGGTTCCAGACGTTGAGTGCTGCGAAAGCGACCACCGGAATGCACAGCAGTAACAGCGTCTTCACCGGGGGCTCCTCCTTTGGCTGCCTGATCCCTTGCATGGTGCCAATGTGCGGCATGCCTCCTGTGAAAAGCTCGGTGCCCGCACCCCTCGATAGCAGGTTCCGTGCGGATTCTGGGGGGTCCGGGCGGCGAAAACGTGCGCATTGGCGCACGGCCTGGAGCTGCAGCCGGAAACTTCCCGGGTTTTCCCAAGGAAATCTCAGGATCGGTGCCAGATCGGTGTCCTGCTGGCGGGGCCGGAGGCTGCATGGGCAGCGGTTGGCACGCGCCCCTACTGCGCCTTAACAAGCGCTCCGCAGGAGCGTAGCTTTGTGGTGTTGGGACCCGTTCCGGTCCTCCGCATCCTGCATTGGGGCCGGAAGCTGACAGGAGGTAAGAGCGATGACCAACATATTCAGGCGGGCCGGCGTGGATATCCCGGAACCCTTCCGCCGTTTCCTGGAGGGGGATATGGACGCGTGGCTCCGGGTGGAGGAATACCGGGAAGCCGGTTCCTTGGTGGTAAAGGCCGAAGCACCGGGCATCGATCCTGACAATGACGTCGACATCACCCTCGCCGGCAGCCAGCTGCAGATCACAGTCCGCCGTGAAGAAAAATCGGAGCACAAGGACAAGGAAGGGTACCGATCGGAATTTCGCTTCGGCACGTTTTCGCGAACGGTAAGCCTTCCCGGCCCGGTGAACCAGGAGGACATCCGCGCCTCGTACACCGACGGCGTTCTGGAAGTTCGCGTTCCGCTGTCCGAGGAGCCCGCTGCCGGAGCCAGGAAGGTCCGAGTCTCCAGGGGTGCGGGAACTGGCGGTACCGGAACCGGGGGTTCACGGGACATGGGTCAGGAACCCGAAGGGCAGAGTTTCGGTGGCCCCTAGGCTGGCTTAGCCTTGATAGTGGGTCTTCGCCGGGCCTTGGCCCAGCGAGTCAACGATCGACGTCGCAACGCTGTGCAACTTGATGTTGCGGGTGCTCGACGCTGCTTTGAGCAGCTCGAAGGCTTCCTCCTGGCTGCACCTGTTCTGCGCCATGATCACGCCAACGGCGACGTCGATTACCGTCCTGGTTTCCAGCGTGGCCTTGAGGTTGGCCGCGGCGTCGCTGTAATGGGCGAAGCGGACGGCCAGCCGGAGGGCCATTGAGGTCTGGCTGACGAAGTCCTGCGCCAGTTCCAGGACCCGGCCCTCGAAGCGGCCCTTTCGGTGCGAGTAAAGGTTCAGGGCGGCCCGGGTCTCGCCCTCGAGCACAAACGGGATGGCGAGGATGGAGCGCACGCCGTACCCCACGACCTTCTCGGCGTAGCTCTTCCAGCGATCGTGGTTTTCCAGGTCCGTGATATGGATCGTGACCTGCTCGCGCGACGCCGTCATGCAGGGGCCGTCGCCGAAGTCGTACTGGATCTCGTCCATGGCCTGCGCCTCGGGGCTGCTGCTTGCTACGGTTGCTGCCTTGCGGTGCCGCAGCAGGGTCACGCCGCAGAGGACCTCGTCGCCGGGTTCGGAGAGGCTGCGGGCGGAGATCCGGGCAAGTTCATGGAGGAATTCGCCCACGTCGGAGCTGCTGAGCACAAGCTCGTTGAGGTGCTCCGTGATTGAGGTTTCAGGTTTTGCGGTCGACTCGCTGGCCACGATTTTTCGGTACCGTTTCGCTCAGGTCAAGACGAACCGGCGGGCGCGCAGTGCAGGGGACCCCGTGGCCGGGGCGGTAGCAGCAAGCAAGGTGCCGGATCGAACAACAATCCAACGGCCTTCTGCTAAACCGTACCGAGAAAATATACACCAGTTCTTCATGAGCCATGGCAGCGGTTACAGCTGCGGGCCCTAGGCTGGGGGAAGGCGCCGGGCGGCGATAGCCGCTGCGGCCATCGGAGCACGGCGGCCCGGACCAGGGCCTGCCAGCGAACAGGAGGAGGCCGCGGTGAGAATTGCCGTAACGGGAGGCAGCGGAAAACTTGGACGGAACGTGGTCCGCAGGCTTGTGGAGGACGGCCATTCCGTCCTCAACCTGGACCGGACGGGGAGCCGGAGTCCACAGTTCGCCGCCGTGGATCTGCGCAACTACGGGCAGGTCGTTGACGTCATCATGGGCCTGGATGACCGGCACCAGGGCTTCGATGCGATAGTCCATCTGGGTGCCATTCCGGCTCCGGGCCTGGTGCCGGACGCCGCCACCTTCGAAAACAACATGCTGTCCACCTACAACGTGTTCCAGGCCGCGCGCAGGGCCGGCATCAGGAAAATCGTGTACGCGTCCAGTGAGACGGTGCTGGGACTGCCGTTCGACGTCGACCCTCCCTACATCCCCGTGGACGAGGAGTATCCGGCCCGGCCGGAAAGCACCTACTCGCTGGTGAAGCACCTGGAGGAGCAGATGGCCGTCCAGATGACGCGGTGGGACCCGGCGCTGAGCATCGTTGGCCTCCGGTTCTCCAACGTCATGGATCCGGAGGACTACGAGGAGTTTCCGTCCTTTGACCGGGACGCGGCCCTGCGCAAGTGGAACCTCTGGGGCTACATCGATGCGCGCGACGGCGCGCAGGCGGTGGCACGCGCGCTGGAATACCGCACACCGGGGTTCGAGGCGTTCATCATTGCCAACGAGGACACCGTCATGAGCCGCTCCAGCGCCAGCCTGGCGGCGGAGGTGTTCCCTCGGGTGAAGGTGACGAAGGAGCTCGGCGAGCATGAAACCCTGCTGTCCATCGACAAGGCCAAGCGGCTCCTCGGCTACGCGCCCGAGCACAGCTGGCGGAACTACCACTCGACCCGCACCACGCCCACCGAGGACTGAGCGGCGCGGTTAAGCGGGATCCCCCTGATGCCGGGACCAGATGTCGCCCATTTCCTGGGTGGACTGCTCAACGATCCTGCTCATGGCCGCGTGTGCAGCCTCGGCTTCACCGCGCTGGATGGCGCTGGCCACGTCCACATGCAGCTGCAGGGCCTCGTGGTGCGGAAGGTGCGGCACCAGGCCGTGTTCGGTGCGGCCGGAGAGAACTTCCCGCACCAGGTTGTGCAGCTGGGAGAACATGGGATTGCCCGATGTCCTGAGCACCGCAGCGTGAAACTCTATGTCCAGGGTGAGGAACTGCTCCTGTTTGTCGCCCTGCCCGGCCGCCCACAGCCGGGCTGCAAGCGATACGAGTTCGCTGCCGTCCTCCAGCGAGATGCGGCCCGCCGCGAGCCGTGCCGCTTGCGGTTCTATCGCGCCGCGGAGTTCGTTCAGCGCGCGCAGCTGGTCAAGCCGTCCCGGGGAGGCCAGGCGCCACCGGATGACCTGGGGATCGTAGAGATTCCAGCACTCTTCTTCCTGGACAACAGTTCCGAGCCGCCGCCTGGACTCCAGCATGCCCATGGAACAAAGCACTTTCGTTGCTTCCCGGACCACTGACCGGGCCACCTTGTGCTCGGCTTCCAGCTCATCGATCCGGAGGACCGTGCGCGGCGGGAGCGTGCCGTCGGCAATCGCCAGGCCAAGCCGTTCCAGAAACGACCCGGGCGAATCTCTGGAGGGCTCCGCCTGTGGAGTTTGCATAAATAAAGCATACGGGAACCAGGCCAAGGGTTGTTTAAGTCCGCCTTATTTGCCATGATCGCACCCTGAGCAAGTGCAATGATGCGTTTGGAGTGGCCGGAGGATTTCTGGTCCTGAGTCAAGGAGTCGTAATGAAGCGACGTTCAGTAGTGAAGTACGCGGCCGTTGCCGCGGCCCTCTCGATGGGGCTGACCGCCTGCGGCGGGGGCGGAGGCGGCGACTCGAAGGGGTCGGACACGGTCCGGGTCACCCTCGCCAACCATGTCTGGACAGAAGGCATCAAGGCTGCGATCCCCGAATTCGAAAAGTCCACCGGCCTCAAAGTGGAACTGACCCAGCTCGGTGAAGACCAGCTGTCCGACCAGTACAACGTCAAGCTTAACGCGGGCAGCGACGAAATCGACGTCATGATGTACCGGCCGCTTCAGGAGGGCAAGGCCTTCGGCAAGAACGGCTATCTGGCGGACCTGACCAGCAAGGTCGCCGAAGACGCGGACTGGAACTGGAAGGACTACCAGGACGGCCCCGTCAAGGCTTCGACGTATGAAGACAAGGTCATGGGCGTTCCGATCATCACCGAACGCGAGGTGCTCTACTACCGCAAGGACCTGCTGAAGGCCGCCGGCCTTGAGGTCCCCAAGACCATGGAGGAACTCGAGGCGGCAGCCAAGAAGATCGCCTCCACGGACACCGCCGGCTTCGTTGCCCGCACTGGCAAGTCCACCGCGGTCACCCAGTTCTCCAGCTTCCTGTACAGCTTCGGCGGCGACTTCACCGACGAAAGCGGCAAGTCCGCCGTCGGCAGCGAGGAAGCTAAGAAGGCCTACGCCTTCTACGGCGGGCTCATCAAGAACTACGGTCCCAAGAACGTCAGCACCGACATGAGCTGGCCCGAAGCCATGGCAATCTTCACCCAGGGCAAGGCCGCCTTCTACACGGAGGCGGACTCCCTCTACAAGAACGCCACGGACCCCGCCAAGTCCAAGGTGGCCGAAACCGTTGGCTTCGCGCCGCTCCCGGCCGGACCGGCGGGCTCCAAGCCGTACAACATCCCGTCGTGGGGCCTCGCGATCAACCAGTCTTCGGGCAACCAAGACAACGCCTGGAAGTTCATCAAGTGGGCCACCAGCAAGGATCGGACGCTCGAAGCACAGAAGGCCGGCGTCCCCGGGCCCCGGGCCTCTGTCTGGTCTGACCCGGCCGGTACTTCCACTTACCCCAAGGACCTTGCGGCCGCCATCGCAGTCAGCGCTGAAAAGGGCGTAGGCCACGACCGTCCGCTGGTCATCACCGTCGGCAAGGCCCGCGAAATCGTGGGCGAGCCCATCGTCGCTTCCATCACGGGCGCTGACGCTTCCGCCGCGGCCGACCAGGCCAACACCGCCTTCCAGAAGTTCCTGGACGACGAAAACAAGTAAGTAATGTGCGACGGCGGCACAACAGCCCCGCTGTTGTTCCGCCGTCGCACTTGAAACGCCGTCACCCCCGACTCTTAGGTGAACCATGTCTGTACTGACCCCTGCCCGGAGCTCTGGACAATCGGCGCGCACCCGGGCTAATTTCTCCGCTTGGGCGAACCGGCACCGGAAATGGCTGTTTGCAGCGCCCGCGATGATCTTCGTGGGCCTCCTGATCGTTTTTCCGCTTGCCTGGACTCTCTACCTGAGCCTGACCGACTCCCAGGGATCGGTCCGCGCGGCCTCCGATTTCGTGGGGTTCGAAAACTACCTCACCGTGCTGACGGACACCGAAAGGTTCTGGCCCGCCGTAGGCCGCACGGTGTCCTTCACGCTGGTGGCCCTGGTTTGCGAAGTTGTCCTCGGCATGTGCATCGCACTGCTCCTGTGGCGTCCGTTCCGCGGCGAGAAATGGGTCCGCGTGGCCATTCTGCTGCCGCTCGTTGCCACCCCCGTGGCAGTAGGCATGATGTGGCGCCTGATCTTTGACCCGAACATCGGCTTCGCCAACCAGCTGCTGGGACTCGTTGGCATTCCACCCCAGCCATGGCTCTCCGGCCAGGACTCGGCCCTGCCCACCACCATCTTCATGGACGTTTGGCAGTGGACCCCCATGGTGGTGCTCATCCTCCTCGCGGGCCTGACCTCGCTGTCCGAGGAGCCGGATGAAGCCGCGCGCATGGACGGCGCCAACGCCTTCCAGCGTTTCTTCTTCGTCACCCTGCCCCTCATGATGCCCACCGTGATCGTGGCCATCCTGCTGCGCGGCATCGACGCGCTCAAGACGTTCGATATCCTCTACGCCACAAAGGGCAAGGGTGGCGGTTCATTCCATGAGGTGGAAACGCTGAACGTGTATGCCTACGGGCTCAGCTTTGACTACAACCAGTACGGGCTCTCCTCCGCCGTGTTGATCCTGTTCTTCATGATCATCATTGGCTCCATGTGGCTGCTGACCATGCGCAAGAAAGCGGGAAGCAAATGACCGTCCTGCACGAAAACACCGAATCCCAGACGCCGGCAAGCCAGCGGCGAGGAACGGCCCGCCGCAGGAAGCCGTTGCGCAGCAGCGGGTACAAGGTGTTCCGTTTCGCCGCACTGGTGGCGGTGGTGCTGTTCCTGATCGCGCCGCTGTTCTGGATGCTGCTCGCTTCCTTCAAGACCAACGTTGACATCTACGATGCGGGGAAGTCGTTCCTGTTCACTCCGACCGCCGAGAACTACGCCAACGTCCTGCAGCGGAACAACTACTTCGTCTTCATCTTCAACAGCTTCTGGGTGGCTTTCGTCTCCACCGCGCTGTCACTGGTCCTGGGCGTCCCGGCCGCCTACGCCATGAGCCGGTTCACCATGCACCGTTCGGCGCTTGTGGTGCTCATGGCCCGCGTCATCCCGGGCGTTTCCCTGCTGGTGCCGTGGTACTACGTCTTTTCCAACCTGAAAATGGTGGGCGGCTTCGAAGTCCTGATCCTCAGCCACATGTTCGTCGCCCTGCCGCTGATCGTGTACATCATGATGAGCTACTTCGACTCGCTGCCGGTCGAACTGGAGGAGTCAGCGCAGGTGGACGGGCTCACCCCGATCGGCGCCTTCCGCCACATCACCCTCCCGCTGTCCGTGGCCGGCATGGCCACTGCGGGCATCCTGGCCTTTATCTTCTCGTGGAACAACTTCATGTTCGCCCTGGTCCTGTCCGGCTCGAAGACGAAGACGCTGCCCGTGGCCATCTTCGACTTCGTCTCCTACGCCAGCATCGACTGGGGCGGGCTGATGGCGGCCGCCACCGTGGTGACCATCCCGATCATGATCATCGCGTTGTTCACGCAGAAGTACATCGTCTCCGGTCTGACCGCCGGCGCCACCAAGGGCTAGGGGCTCGGAAATGACACAAATCAGCAGGATAGAAACCTTCCTGGTGCCGCCGCGCTGGCTGTTTGTCCGCATCGAGACCGACAGCGGGATTGTGGGCTGGGGCGAGGCGAGCTGCGAAGGCCGCAGCGAGACGGTGCGCACCGCCGTCGACCAGCTCGCCGAGCTGCTCATCGGCCAGGACGCCCTCCGGATCGAAGACCACTGGCAGGTCATGACCAAGGGTTCGTTCTACCGGGGCGGCCCCATCCTGGCAAGCGCCGTGTCCGGGCTTGACCAGGCACTGTGGGACATCGCCGGCAAGCACTTCAGCGCGCCGGTGCACCAGCTGCTGGGCGGCCCCGTCCGTGACCGGATCCGCATGTACGGCTGGGTGGGCGGCGACGAACCCAACGAGGTGGCCGACCAGATCAGCGCGCAGCTGGAAGTCGGGCTTACCGCCGTCAAGATGAACGCCAGCGGCAGGATGAGTCCGGTGGCCTCCGTCGCCGAGCTCGACGGCGTGGTCCGCCGGGTTGCGGCCGCGCGGGAAGTCCTGGGGGACCAACGGGACGTCGCCGTCGACTTCCATGGCCGCTTCAGCCTTGCCAACGCCAGGCGCGTGGCACCGCTGCTGGAACCGTTCCGGCCGTTCTTCCTTGAGGAACCGGTGGTTCCCGAGAACACCCACCTGCTCCGGGAATTCACCTCCTCAACCACCACGCCGGTGTCCACCGGCGAGCGGCTTTACAGCAGGCAGGAGTTCCTGCCCGCGCTGCAGGCCGGAATCGCCGTGGCCCAGCCCGACCTCTCCCATGCGGGCGGCATCACAGAGACACGCAAGATCGCTTCGCTGGCCGAGATCTACGAAGTGCAGCTCGCCCCACACTGCCCGCTGGGCCCGCTCGCACTCGCGGCATGCCTGCAGGTTGGCTTCGCGACACCCAACTTCCTCATCCAGGAACAAAGCATCGGCATCCATTACAACAAGGGGGCCGAGGTGCTGGACTACGTGGTGGACAAGACTCCGCTCAAGTTCGTGGACGGGCACATCGAGCGGCTGACCGGGCCGGGCCTGGGCATCGATATCGACGAAGCCGTGGTCCGCGCCGCCGATAAGCAGGGCCACGCCTGGCGCGGACCTGTCTGGCGGCATCCCGACGGCTCCTTTGCGGAATGGTGACGGCCAGAATGGGAAACACAGGGACTATGACTCCGGAACTGCTGCTCACTGGCATCAGGGACAGCCGGCTGGTAGCCATCGTGCGCGGCACGGACGGACAGGCCGCCGCGAAGGCAGCACTCGTTGCCATGGAGGAGGGATTCCGCTACGTCGAAATCGCGCTCACCACCCCTGGCGCGCTGCAGGCGATCAGCGAAGTGCGCGCGGCCGCTCCGGCCGGCTGTTTCGTCGGGGCGGGAACCGTCCTGACCGTGCGGGACGTGGACAACGTCCGTGAGGCCGGCGGGCAGTTCACCGTGACCCCGGCGCTGGCGGAATCTGTGGACGAGTCCGCCCGGCAGGGGATACCCGTGCTGGCCGGTGCGATGACTCCCAGCGAGGCCTACGAGGCCATGAACCGCGGGGCAACTGCCGTCAAGCTTTTCCCGGCCTCGGTCGGCGGACCGCCGTACCTCAAGGCATTGCGTGACCCGTTCCCGGACATTCCTTTCATCGCGGTGGGAGGCGTCGGCCTCGAACAGGCCACAGCGTATTGGGATGCGGGCGCCATTGCGGTGGGCCTCGGCGGGCCGCTTTTCGGGGACGCCGGCTCCGGCGGGGACCTGGCGCCGGTACGGTCGCGGGCACGCAGCTTCGTGGACCTGGCCGCCGGTTTCGGGCGCACTGCCGTGGAGAACCCGCGGTGACCCCCGCCGTCGACCTGCTGACGCTGGGCGAATCCATGGTCTCGCTCAGGACCGGCGGGCCGATCTCTGCCGGTGGTTGCCTGTCGATGCATGTGGCCGGGGCCGAATCGAACGTCGCCGTGGGTGCGGCCCGGCTGGGGCACCGGGTGCGCTGGGCCGGCGTCGTCGGCAGCGACCCGCACGGCGAGTTCATCCTGCGCCAGTTGCGCGGGGAAGGCATCGACGTGCTCCACCGGCAGGATCCCGACCGCAGCACGGGCGTGATGTTTCTGGAACAGCGCACAGCCGATATCACCCGCGCCTACTACTACCGCTCCGGGTCAGCCGGCTCCACGCTCAACTGCGACGACGTCGACGTGGCTCTCGCCGGGGGCGCCCGGGTGCTGCACCTGACCGGAATCACCGCCGCCCTCAGCCCGCAGGCGCAGGAGGCAGTTGAATATGCCGCCAGCCGGGCCAAAAGCGCGGGGATCCTCGTCTCGCTGGACGTCAACTACCGCGGCAAGCTCTGGTCCCGTGACGAGGCCAGGGCTGCGTTGGCCCGGGTCGTGCCGTATGCCAGCATCCTGATCGCGTCCGACGACGAGCTCGGACTGGTGGAGCCGGACCTGGAACGCGCAGCTCCTGAAGCGGAGCCGGATTCTTCGGAGGCCGCCGAGGTCCTCGCGGCGAAGCAGCTCCTTGCCCTGGGCGTGCAGGAAGTGGTGGTGAAACGCGGCGCCGCCGGCGCCGGTGTCCACACCGCCGCCGGACGCCATGAGGCGCCGGCTGTGCCGGTGACGAGCATCGACACCGTCGGTGCCGGAGATGCCTTCACCGCCGGATACCTGTCGGCCCTGCTCGACGGCGAGAACGTGGCCGGACGCCTCAGCCGCGGCGCGCTTGCGGGCGCCTTCGCCGTGAGCACGGCGGGGGACTGGGAAGGCCTGCCCCGGACCGGCGAACTCGCACTGCTGGGCAACCATGTTGCCGGCAGTACCCAGCGCTGACGACTGCAACGCCCACCGGGCCGCCCGGCCCGGAATGTTGAAATTTTGCTGATGTGAAGGAAGGCCTGGACCTGTGAAAATCATTGCTGCGGAAGTCTTCGTGACCAGCCCCTCCCGTAACTTCGTGACACTGCGGATCACTACCGAGGACGGCGTGACCGGCATCGGTGACGCCACGCTGAACGGGCGTGAGCTCGCGGTGGCGGCGTACCTGAAGGAGCATGTGGCGCAGCTGCTGATCGGGAAGGATCCGCACCGGATTGAGGACACGTGGCAGTTCCTGTATCGGTCTTCGTACTGGCGGCGCGGGCCGGTGACGATGGCGGCGATTGCTGCGGTGGACATGGCGTTGTGGGATATCAAGGGCAAGCTGGCGGGCATGCCGGTGTACCAGCTGCTGGGCGGGGCGTCCCGGAACGGGCTGCGCGCCTATGGCCACGCCTCGGGTTCGGATATCCCGTCGCTGTTTGATTCGGTCCGGGAGCACCTGGAACTGGGGTACAAGTCGGTGCGGATCCAGACCGCGGTGCCCGGGATCAAGGCGGTGTACGGGGTGGCGGCGCAGGCGCAGGCGTCGGGGGAGCGGTACGACTATGAACCGGCCGGCCGGGGTGCGTTCCCGGTGGAGGAGGACTGGGACACCCGGGCCTACCTGCGCCACCTGCCCACGGTGTTCGAGGCGGTCCGGAACGAGTTCGGCCCGGAACTGCCGCTGCTGCACGACGGGCACCACCGGATGACGCCGATCCAGGCCGCGAAGCTGGGCAAGGCGCTGGAGCCGTATGACCTGTTCTGGCTGGAGGACTGCACTCCGGCGGAGAATCAGGAGGCGCTGCGCCTGGTCCGTCAGCACACCACGACGCCGCTGGCGATCGGTGAGATCTTCAACACCGTGTACGACTACCAGAGCATCATCAAGGAACAGCTGATCGACTACGTCCGGGCAGCGTCCACGCACTTCGGCGGCATCTCGCCGTTGAAGAAGGTCATGGACTTCGCTGCGCAGTACCAGATCAAGTCCGGTTTCCACGGCCCTACGGACATTTCCCCGGTCGGGTTCGCCGCGCAGCTGCACGTGGGCCTGGCGATCCACAACTACGGCATCCAGGAATACATGCAGCACTCCGCGGCGACCAATGAGGTCTTCGAGCAGTTCATGACCTTCACCGACGGCTACCTGCACCCGGGCGACAAGCCCGGCATCGGCGTCGAATTCAACGCCGAAGCCGCGGCCGCCTACCCGTACCAGCAGGCCTACCTGCCCTACAACCGCCTCGTCGACGGAACCGTTCATGACTGGTGACGCTGGTCCAAGCAACGCGGGGTCACTTAGCGCCCGTTCGAGGCACTCATCAGGCGCTAAGTGACCCCGCGTTGCCGGGAAGCGGGGAACTAGGCGCGGGGCTGGAGGCCGGGCACGCCGTCGTCGATCCGGAAGGACGCCTTGGTGCTGACCGCTGCGCCCGGGGTGTTGACGTAGTCCAGCACCCGGAAATCTGCCGTCAGGGAATCCTTCGCGATGGTAGTCCGGACATAGCCGCGCTGGTCGTTGAAGAACTTCAGGTGGTCGTTCCAGGCCATGGTGGGGTCCGAGACGGAGCCCGTGCCGTTGCCTGTGGACGTGACGGACGTGCAGACCAGTTCCGAGCCCACCACCGGCGTGTCCGGATCCTTGTAGTCGACCTTGACGTCGTTGGCCCAGTTGCGGTGGACGTCGCCTGTGAGGACGACGGCGTTGCGCACCTTGGCGTCCACCCAGCCCTGGGTGATGCGGCGGCGGGAGGATGCGTAGCCGTCCCAGCCATCCATGGACACGTCGTCGATGTCGGCGGCCTGGTTGCGGTCCCGCTCGGCGAAGAACACCTGCTGGCCCAGCAGGTCCCAGCGCGCCTTGGACTTCCGGAAACCGTCCAGCAGCCACTGCTCCTGATCGGCCCCGGTGATGGTCCGGTTCTCCGCCAGGCGCTCCTGGACGTTCTTGCGCCAGCCGTCCCCCGCCAACTGGTCGTCGCGGTACTGGCGGGTGTCCATCATGTGGAAGTTGGCAAGCTGGCCCCACTGAACCGTGCGGTAGATCTTCATGTCTGCGCCGGCGGGCATGGACGGTGCGCGCAGCGGCATGTTCTCGTAGTACGCCTGGAACGCGGCGGCCCGGCGCTTCCTGAAGTTGGCCGCAGTGTTGTTCAGCTGGGCCGGGTCCGCGTTTTCCGGGACCTCGTCCGCCCAGTTGTTATCCACCTCGTGGTCATCCCAGACCACCAGCCACGGCGCCGCGGCATGCGCAGCCTGGAGGTCGGCGTCGGCCTTGTACTGGGCGTGGCGCTGGCGGTAGTTCTCCAGCGTCACCGTCTCCGGGCCCTCGTGGTCGCGGACGTTCCCGCCGCGGGTCACGTAGGAGCCCTTCTTGTACTCGTACTGGTAGTCGCCGAGGTGCAGCACCAGATCCGGCTGGTCCTCGGCGAGGCGGCGGTAGGCCGTGAAGAAACCGTGCTCGTACTGGGCGCAGCTGGCGAAGGACATGGACAGGGCCGCCGGCGTTTCGTACCAGGCCGGGCTGGTCAGTGTGCGGCCAATAGGACTGATGTGGCGGCCGGCGCGGAACCGGTAGAAGTACTCGCGCCCGGGCTGCAGGCCGCGCACTTCCGCGTGGACCGAGTGGGCGCTTTCCGGCAGGGCCTGCTCCACGCCGCGCTGGACGACCTTCCGCATCGCAGGGTCCTCGGCAACCTCCCAGGCCACGGCGACAACGCGGGAGGGCATGCCGCCCAGTCCGTCTTCTGCGAGCGGGTTGAGCGCGAGCCGGGTCCAGAGCACGAAGCCATCGGGCCAGGGGTCGCCGGACGCGACGCCCAGGGTGAAGGGATCTGTGGGGAGGCTCGCTTCTGCGTTCCGGGGATCGGCGACGGCGGTGCCGGGCAGGGCGATGACGAGGCCTGCACCGAGGCTGCTGGTGATGAGTGTTCTGCGAGTGATGTCCATGGCCCCGAACCTAACGGGGCCGCTTGGACGGGCGAGGACGCGCGCGTGAATCGCGAGTGAACGGAAACGCGCCGTCCGGGTAAGCGGCCGGCTGCTGCACCCGGAAGGCCGCTGCCAGTTGGAAGGCGCCCTTACTAGGAAGGCTGCCTACTTGGAAGGCTGCCTACTTGGAAGGCTGCGGCACTTCGCAGGTCAGCTTGGGGTTGGCGCCCATGTAGTTCAGCGGCCCCGCGGCTATGGTGATCGCCACGGTTCCGGCCTCCGTGCACGAGTTCGGGGAGCCGCCAAAGTAGCCCCGCTGAAACGCGGCAAATACGCCGATGATGAGCCAGATGACCACAAGTAGTCCGATGATCCTCACGGCAGCCTCCGTAGCCCCGTTGCCACTTGAATGTGGAACTAATTATCCACCGCGCCTGTCATTCACGACAGGGCTACCGGAACTGGCCTCGCGGTTCTGCGTGCGGCTCGGGGGCGCAGCCGGGTCAGCTGGGTTCGGTGGTGTCCACCGGTGTTTCCTCGACGTCCGGCGTGTCCTCCGCCGTGGCAATCTGGTCGCTGCCGGGCGCTCCGGTCCGCGTGCTGTCCGTGCCTTCTTCCGGCTCAAAGGTATTCGGCTCGCCGGCGCCCACCGCGACGCCGCTACCGGAGTCCGGGACGCCATCCCCCTGGGTCTGCGGTGAAGTTCCGCTGTTCTGGTCTTCCTGGCCGTTTCCTTCAGTGCTCATGTCGTCTCCTGAGACCTCGTGGGGCTGGAAGTTTTACCGTAACAGCGGGGAAGGACATCCGTAAGGGGGCTTAGGATTTCACTTCTAAGGCAGTTTTCCCCGGCGCACACAGGCGGTCTTTCAGGTGGCAGAAGAATCAGCGGACAAGCAGGGGTGGTGGCGCGTCTTCCACGACAAGTTTGTGGTTGAAGAACGCTACATGGAACCTGGTGCGCGGAAGGCGCTCTACGTGACGGCGGTCGTCCTTGCGGTTGTGGGGGCAGTCGTCTTCTTCTTCGCTCTCGCAGGCGTCCAGGATCATGACGGGCTGGCCAGCGCTGATGACGAGTCCTGGAGGTGGCTCCTGACGACGCGCTCGCAGGTCCTGACCGTGGTGATGATTGTCCTGGCTGTCATCTTCGGGCCCGTGGCGCTGCCCATCATCGTCCTCGTTGTCACGGTGGCATGGGGCATCCTGGCGAAGCATGCGTGGCGGCCGATTCTGCTGGCGGCGGCAATGCTCACCGGCGTGGGGCTGGCGCAGCTCATCGGCCGGTCGGTCGACAGACAACGCCCTCCCGTGGACCAGATGCTGTTCGGCGCAGACCACACCTTTTCTTTCCCGTCGGGCCACGTTTTGGGGGCCTCTGACTTCCTGCTGATTACGGCATTCCTGGTCTTTTCCCGCCACCGGAAACCAAAGACAACAGTGGTCGGTTTTGTCTGTGCCATCATCGGAGTAATCCTGGCGTCCGTCAGCCGGCTGTACCTGGGCTATCACTGGGTGAGCGACGCCGTCGCTTCCGTGGCACTCTCGCTGGTGGTGCTCGGTGCCGTGATAGCCGTCGACACCTGGCGCACCGCCCGGGTGCCGGGCGAGGAAGTTACGGGCGAGCTTTCCAAGGCCGACGCCCCGGACTGAAAGCATGGCCACTGAAGCGGATGTCCGCAGGATCTGCCTTGCACTGCCGGGCGTGACCGAGCGCGTCAGCTGGAACCAGCCAGCCTGGTTCGCTAAAACCCTGATGGCCCGCGTCTGGGAAAGGGACGTGCTCACGGTCAAAACCGAGGAGCGCGAGGCTCTGGCCGGCACGGATCCGGAGACATATTTCTGGACGCCGCACCATGAGCGTTCACCGCAGCTGGTCCTCGTCCGGCTTTCAAGGGTTGACGGCGGCCTGCTCGCCGAGCTGCTTGAGGATTCCTTCCTGCTCGCCGGCGGCCGGCTGTAGCCTGCAGGGATCAATCGCCCTCGTCCGGGCGGGCGCTTCGGGCCCGGGCAAGCTTCAGCTGCCGCCGGAGACGGGCGTTGTCCATTTCCAGTTCCAGCACCTTCGCCACGCCCGCCAGGTTGAGCCCTTCGTCCAGGAGTTCTCCGATGCGGCGCAGGACGGCCAGGTCCGATTCGCTGTATTGGCGGGTGCCGCCGTCGGTCCTTTCCGGGGTCAGCAGGCCGCGGCGCTCATAGAGCCGGATGTTTTGCTGGCCTGTTCCCACGAGCTCCGCCACCACCGAAATGGCGTACAGCCCGCGCCCAGTGCTGTCCCGGTTGGCCATGTGATTCCCCGTCCAAATTTTCCTGATTTTCCCCTTGCCCAAGTTTGTCACCAGTGCTATAAAAAATCTATATCCACCACCATAGATAACGGTGATGGGTAGCCATAGAACCTACATGCTGAAGGGAGTGGGAAATGATGCTAATCCGTACCGACCCGTTCCGTGAGCTGGACCGTCTCACCCAGCAGGTCTTCGGAACAGCAGCCCGTCCGGCGGCCATGCCGATGGATGCCTGGCAGGAAGACGGGGAATTTGTGGTGGCCTTTGACCTGCCAGGGATTTCGCCGGACGCCGTGGACCTGAACGTTGAAAGGAACGTCCTCACTGTCCGGGCGGAGCGCCGGGATGCCACCCAGCCAAACGTCGAACTGGTGGTTTCCGAGCGGCCACGCGGCGTCTTCAGCCGGCAGCTCATTCTCGGCGACACGCTGGACGCGGACAACATCAAGGCCAGCTACGACTACGGAGTGCTGACTCTCCGGATCCCGGTCGCCGAGCAGGCAAAGCCACGGAAGATCGAGATCGAAAGCAAGGGCCAGCTGCAGCAGATCGAGACGTAGCCGGCCGCCACGCTGGCGGGGCGGCCTTCGCCTACCCGAAGGCCGCCCCGGCCACGGCTACAGGAACAACCACCTCAACAGGCTTCAGTGATGACCACACCCGCACCGGACTACTATGCGGTGCTGCAGATTCCGCACCGCGCGTCGCAGCAGGAAGTCGCCCGTGCCTACCGCGCGCTGCTGCGCCGCCACCATCCGGATCTCGCCAACGGCGACGCGGTACCAGCCGAGCTGCAGCTCGTCATGCAGGCCTTCTCCGTGCTTCGGGACCCGAAGCGCCGGGCGGCCTACGACCGCCAGATCCTTCGTGCCGGGGCTCCCGACCGATCAGCCAGCCAGCCACACAGTATTCCGGTCCACGTAGTCCGGCACCGTGAACCGCCGCTGCGCGTCACCCGCGTCAGATGGGAGAGCGGACCCTGGGCCTGAATCCGACCCGAGCGTCAGAGGAGAACCACAGCCATGAGCGATTGGCGCCGCTACGACTCCCACCTGATCCCGGCCTTCCATGAGCGCTTCGAGCAGCGCTGGGGCAAGGGCACAGCGCCGTTCCTGGATCCCGAGGCCCATGAGGAGCCACTTCCCCGCGCACAGTGGATCAATCCCACAACCGGTGCCGCACTGGCCGTGGTGCCCATCTGGTCCGACGACGACCGCCAGCACCGTACGTTCGGAGTGTTCTACCTGCCGCCGGCCGGGGACATTTGGGTGCTTCGCCCTGGCCTCACACAGTTCCTTGAGCCTGGCGAGGCCGGCTCCGAGAACCTGGTGGGCTTGCGGAATGACGCCTTCCGCAAGGCCGTGTCCCACGCCAACGAATTCCTCTTTGGGCCGCCGCCGCTGGTGGACTGATCCGCAACTGGACTAACCCGGCCCGGCGAAACCAACGCTGCCAAAATCAGGCCCTGGAAAATCAGGCCCTGGGAAGAAGCCCGGCCGGGGTGAACCCGGCCCGCCAATTCCCGGGCCAGGGAAGCCGGGAACAGCGAAGCCGCCCTGCCCGTCCCCGCCGCCGGCGGGGCCGCTGCCCAGCAGGCTCCTGGTGAGAGTCTCGCCGTCGGCCATCAGTTCTTCCACCGCCCCGAGCAGGTGGTTGTCCGACACGGGTGCGGCGTGCAGTGCGGCACGCACGACGGCACGGCGGACCAGCTCGCGCGCGAACGAGGCCGTTG
Organism: Arthrobacter sp. FW305-BF8; assembly: GCF_021789315.1. Taxonomy (NCBI): domain Bacteria; kingdom Bacillati; phylum Actinomycetota; class Actinomycetes; order Micrococcales; family Micrococcaceae; genus Arthrobacter; species Arthrobacter sp. FW305-BF8. Next base: position 4,167,561 of record NZ_CP084561.1, on the reverse strand, counting down.
TTCCTTCGGTGCGGGCGGCAGCGTCCCGGACAGCCTCCGGACTGAACGGAATGCCGCGCGCGTACAGCGTCACCAGCCCGACGCGCTCGTCCGCTGCCGGCAGCGGAATATCCACGGCGAGGTCCACGCGGCCGGGGCGCTGGGCAAGGGCGCGTTCGAGCATGTCCACGCGGTTGGTGGTGAGGACGAATGCGACGTCGGCGTCGTGGTCCAGGCCGTCCATGGCGTCCAGCACCTCGAACAGCAGCGGCTGCGGCCCGTGCCCGAAGCTCCGGTCCTCGGCGATCAGGTCGCAGTCCTCAAGCACAACGATTGAAGGCTGGAGGGCCCGGGCCATAGCGGCCGCCTCGGAGATCCTGGCCAGGGATCCTCCGGACAGCAGGATCGCGGTGATGCCGGCACTCTGGCTCAGCAGGTACCGCACCGTGTGGGTCTTGCCGGTCCCCGGTTTCCCGTACAGCAGGATGCCCCGCTTGAGGTGCTGGCCGTACTCGTTCAGCGACTCCCGGTGCGCGGCGATGCCGAGGGCGTGATCAGCCACTTTCTGGAGCAGCCCCTGGGGCAGGATGACGTCGGAGGCGGTGAGTTCCGGCCGGGCGTGGAACGTCACGCCTCCGGTGCTGGGCCCGTACTCTCCCATGACCAGGGAAATGACCTGGCCCTTCAGGACGCTGCCGCGCTGCATGCGCCGGCGGAACTCGGCCAGGAAGTCCGCGGCGTTCTTGGCGTCGGCAGCCAGAACCTCGAGGCACGCAGTCTGCCGCCCGTACCGCGGAGCCGCGTCCCGCTGCAGGACAGCAACCGGGCTGCCGGCATGCCTGAACAGCCACAGGCCCAGCGCCACGGCCTGCCGCTGTTCATCAGGCCCCACAGCCAGATTGATGTAATCGGGCTGCGACAACGGAAACTGCGGGAAGAACTGCGACTGCTGCAGCATGTCGCTCAGGGACTGGTGGTGGCGCTGGTCACCGCCGCCGATGCCCACCAGCCGGAACTCCGCGTCCTCGGCGGCGAGCTCGGCCATCAGGATGTCCGCGTCCACGAACCGGTGCGCCGGCACCTCCTCCACCACCACCGCAAGTGACTCGGCCGGCACCGCCAGATGCTCGGTGATTGTTGTCAGCAGCTGCGTTCCGGCCTTCACGCGGTGCTGCCCGGACTGGGCGATCTGCACGAGCTGCGCGAAATCATCGATGAACTTCCCCAATTTTTCATCCATGCCGCAGACCCTACCAGCGCAGGTCAAGGTCCCCTCGTCAGCGGCCCCGCCCTGTGCCATTCTGGGAGGTACCGCAGTCCAGAGGTGCCGCTGTCTTGAGCTGGTGAAGGACCGGAGCTGTTGAAGGACCGGAGCCGTCGAAGGAGAAGGCCATGTTTGCGCCCAAGGGTTCGTTTTCCAGCTTTAGCGTCAACGACGTGGCCCGCGCCCGGGACTTCTATGGGCAGACGCTGGGCCTGGCCGTGTCCGACGGCGCGATGGGGACGCTGGAGCTGTCCATGCCGGAAGGCCACAGGATTTTTGTCTACCCCAAGGACAACCATGAACCGGCCACCTTCACCGTCCTCAACCTGGTGGTGGACGACGTCGAAGCGGCGGTTGACGAGCTCAACGCGGCCGGCGTCCAGACCAAGATTTACGACGATCCCGGCCTCCCCACGGACGAAAAGGGAATAGCCCGGGGGATGGGCCCGGATATCGCATGGTTCAAGGACCCGGCCGGGAACGTGATTTCCGTGATCAATCCGGGCAGCGCGGCGCCCTGAGCGGTAGACTCCGGCAATCTGAAGTTTTGGCCCACCGGCCTTTCACAACGTCACAGAGGTCCAGCGATGCATCCTTCCGCCAAAGAACTGGCAGCCATGGTTCCGGCCGATTTCACCCTGGGGGTGGCGACAGCCGCCTTCCAGATTGAAGGGGCGCTCGATGAGGACGGCCGCGGACCCGCGGGCTGGGACGTCTTTGCCGCCAAACCCGGGAACATCGTGGACGGGCACAGCCCCGCCGTGGCGTGCGACCACTACCACCGCATGCCGCAGGACGTGGCCCTGATGAAGGAGCTGGGCGTCGACTCCTACCGGTTCTCCCTGGCATGGCCGCGGATCCAGCCGGACGGGCGTGGAGCGGTGAACCGGGCCGGCCTGGACTTCTACGACCGGCTGCTGGACGAGCTGCTGGCCAACGGAATTTCGCCGATGGTCACGCTCTACCACTGGGACACTCCGCTGGCTCTCGATGAGGACGGCGGCTGGCTCAACCGGGACACCGCCTACCGGCTGGGGGAGTTTGCCGCCATCGCCGCGGCCGCCTACGGGGACCGGGTGGCGCGCTGGGTGACCATCAATGAACCCGCCACCGTGACCACCAACGGTTATGCCCTGGGCCTGCACTCCCCGGGAAAGGCCGACTTCGCCAACGGCCTGCCCACCGTGCACCATCAGCTGCTGGGCCACGGCCTGGCCCTGCAGGCCCTTCGGGCCGCCAGGGTGCCCGGAGAAATCGGCATGACCAACGTGTACTCACCCGTGGTGCCCAACTCCGGCAACCCCCTTGACTGGATGAGTGCCGGAGCGATGGACATGGCGCAGAACCGGCTCTATGCGGACCCCGTGCTTACCGGGAAGTATCCGGACCTCATCCGCCTCGGGAAGTTCTTCTCGTCCTTCGACCATCCGGACGAGGACATGGCCGTCATTTCCCAGCCGCTGGATTTCTACGGCATGAACTACTACATGCCCACCCGGGTGGCGGCGGGCGGGGGCGACAGCCCCGTTCCGGCGGCGATGGCGGAGGCGATGGGGGATGACCTCAAGGACGCCACGCCCGGTGCCCCGCTCCACATCGAACCGTGGCCGGACACCGAAACCACTGCCTACGGCTGGCCGGTGAAGCCCGAGTACATGGCCGTGGCGCTCAAGGAAATGGCTGAACGGTACCCAAACCTTCCGCCCGTCATCATCACGGAGGGCGGGGCAAGCTTTGAGGACATCAGAGTCCTCGACAAGTCCACCAACCGGACCTTCATCCCCGACGAGCGGCGGGTCCGTTACCTCTCCGACCACCTCGGCACCGCCCTCCGGGCCACGGCCGCCGGCGGCGAGGCCGAGGCGATCGACCTGCGCGGCTATTACGTCTGGTCCTTCATGGACAACTTCGAATGGTCGGGCGGCTACAAGCAGCCGTTCGGCCTGGTGCACGTGGATTTCGAGACGCAGGTGCGCACGCCGAAGGCCTCGTTCTACTGGTTCCAGGAGCTCCAGGAGGAACGGAAGCTGGCCGCGTCCGCGGATGCTGCCGTCGCGGCTGCGGCTGCAGAACCGGACGGAGCCATGGCTGATGGAATGCTGACCGATGCAGGGATGTCCGACGGCGGAACGCCCGACGGCGGGCCGGTCACCTAAGCAGGCCGGGCACCTAGAGCAGTTCGAGGTTCCGTAGCTGGCGGGCTATGCCCGCGCCGTCCGGGGAGTAGATCCACGGCACTGTCGAGGCGCTGTGGTCCCCGTCTTCAGAGTGCCCGCCGGCGAAGACGGCCTCGCTCACGGACAGTTGCCGGATGGCGATGGCTGCCACCTTGTCCGCGTTGTGTTGCGTGAACTGCGAGTAGATCTGCTCGTCATGCTGGCCGTTGTCGCCAATGAGCAGCCAGCGCATGTGCGGGAACTCCGCCGCCAGCCGCTCAAGGTTGCGGCGCTTGTGCTCCTGGCCGCTGCGGAACCAGCGGTCCTGGGTCAGTCCCCAGTCTGTCAGCAGCAGCGGGCCGGCGGGATACATGTTCCGGGTCAGGAACCGTGCGAGCGTGGGCGCCGCGTTCCATGGCCCCGTTGAGAGATAGATGACCGGCGCGTCCGGATGCTCAACGGTGAGCCGGTCCAGCAGCACGGCCATGCCGGGGGTGGCCATCCTGGCCCGCTCGCTCAGGACGAAGGTGTTCCAGAGCGCCAGGAAGGGCCGGGGGAGTGCCGTGACCATGACGGTGTCGTCGATGTCGGACACAATGCCGAACTGGGTACCGGGGGCAATGACAAAGATGCTTGCTTCCGCCGGCTCGGCACCCGCGGAACGCAGTACGGCGGTGTGCCAGCCGGGCGCCAGGGACACCGGAATATCGATGTCCACCAGGCCGCCGCGGTCCGCCTTGACCTTTGTGACTGTTCCGCCGATCTCAATCTCCACGTCCGAGCCGGGAATGGGAACGCTGGTGAACGCTCGCCAGCCGCGCACATTCTCGGTGCCGTTCCGGGCGGCATGGTCGGCGCGGCTGCCGGGCACGGGCTTGCTGGCCAGCACCACCCTGCCCAGGACCCGGACCCACTCGGTGGAACCATAGCCCTGATACGCGACGGTCTTGGGTTCGAACTTCCAGCGCCGGGCGGTCTTCAGGCGCGCCGTATTGATCGCATCCGAGAGCCAATGGGCCAGGCGGAAGACGCGCGTTCCTGACAAACTCGTCCCTGCCAACGGTGATTCCTGTGACGCCATGTCCATGCCTTCACTCTGCCACAGGGCAGGGGCCCATGGGTTGCCGTCCCGTTCTCTGTTACTCCCAGCCGTCTCCCAACATGCCGCGCAGGGTGGCGGCGTTGCGCACGGCGTTGCCGCCGCCGTCGTTGTTGAAATACGCGAAGACGTCCCGTCCGGAGCCGCGCCACTCCCGGATCCTGTCAGCCCACCAGCCCAGTTCCTCGTCCGAGTAGGAGCCGCCGTACAGGTGCTGGTGGTCGGGCCCGTGCAGCCTGACGTAGACGAACGGGGCGGTCGCCTGCAGGTTGCAGGGCAGGTTGGCGCCGCTCATGATGGTGTACGCCGCCCCGTGGCGTTCCAGCAGCCCGTACACCTCCGGCTGCTCCCAGCTCGGATGGCGGAATTCCACGGCCACCCGGATCCACTCGGGCACCGCGCCGAGGAAATAGTCCAGGCGGGCGTCATCCCTCGCCATGCCCGGAGGCAGTTGGACCAGCAGCACGGCGCGCTTGTCGCCGAGTTCGTGCCAGCACCGCGAGATCCGTTCGATCCAGACTTCGGGACCGTACAGCTTCTTGCCGTGGGTGAGGCCGCGCGGGGCTTTGACGGACAGGGAAAACCCGTCCGGCAACCTGGTCCGCCAGCCGGCGAACGTGGTGTCCCGCGGCCAGCGGTAGAAGCTGGCGTTCAGCTCCACTGTGCTGAACCGTGCCACATAATGCTGCAGCCGGTCCCGGGTGGGAAGCCCCGGCGGGTACAGCACATTCTCCCAGTGGTCGTAGCTCCAGCCGGACGTTCCGATGTGGATGTTCATCCGTGGGAACTCAGTCGAAGTGGGTGGCTAGGGGGCCGCCGCCGGCGGACTCCACGATGGCAGCAGCGACGTCGCGCAGCTTCAGGTTGCGCGTGCTGGACGCCGACTTGATGAGGTTGATGGCGTCCTCCTGGCTGCAGCGGTTCTGCGCAATGATGATGCCGACGGCCGTGTCAATCATGGTCCGCGATTCCATCGCCTTCCTCAGGTTGGCCGCGTTGTCGGTGCGCTGGGCGAGCAGGACCGCGAGCCTGAGGCCCTTGGAGGCCTGCCGCACGTAGTTGACTGCCCTCTCCACGGCGGAGGCGTCAAAGGCGTTCGGCTTCTCGGAGTACAGGTTGAGGCCCGCGCGCGCATCGGCCCCGGGCAGCTCGAAGGGGACCGCCAAAACCGAACGGATGCCGTTCTTCAGCACGGTGTCGTTGTAATCCGGAAACTCTGAATCGAGCTCGAAGTCCGGTACGTGGACCAGGACGCCCTCCCGGCAGGAGCGCAGGCAGGGGCCGTCGCCAAACTGGTACTGGATCTCGTCCACCGCCTGGGCGTGCTCGCTGCTGCTGGCCACGGTGGCCGCCGAACGGTGCCGCAGGAGGGTGATGCCGCAATAGACCTGGCCGCGCGGCCCCGACATGCTCTCCGCAGAGAACCGGGCCAGCTCGTCGAGGAAATCCTGGACATCCTGGGTGTCCAGCAACATGTCCTGGACGTGCCCCACCACGTCGGCTTCATTCACGCGACTATCCACTCAGGGCTCCAATTCCGCCCCGCAACCCGGCAGCGCCGGGAAGACGAGGCAAGGTTGACTGGCAGGCTCCGGCGGCCGCTCCGCCTAACCTCAGGCTACACCCGGCCACCCCTCGTGCGGCGGGTCCGGCTGTGGCACTGTAAGGGCATGGTACGCATCGAGGATTATGCGGTGGTCGGGGACCTGCACACCGCGGCCCTGGTCAGCACTGAAGGTTCCATTGACTGGCTGTGCCTTCCTCGGTTCGATTCCCCCGCTTGCTTCAATGCGCTCCTGGACACCTCCGAAGCCGGCCGCTGGCTCCTCGCCCCGGCAGCCGGGGGCGGCTGCACGCGGCGCCGCTACCGCCGGCACACCCTCATCCTGGAAACCGAGTGGGAAACCGACGACGGCGCGGTCCGGGTTATTGACTTCATGCCGCCCCGTGACGAGGTCGCGGACATCGTGCGGATTGTGGTGGGGCTGCACGGTCATGTCCGGATGAGAAGCGAGCTGGCCCTGCGCTTCGACTACGGCCACATCATGCCCTGGGTGCGCCGGGACAGCCACGGTCTCCATGCCATCGCCGGTCCTGATTCTGCCTACCTGGTGACCACTGCCCCGCTGCGGGGCGAACGCATGCACACCGTCAGCGACTTCACCGTGAAGGCCGGCGAACGGGTGCCGTTCGTGCTGACGTGGGCGCCCAGCCATGTGCGCCGGCCCCGTTCCGTGGATCCGGAAGAAGTGTTGGACTCAACCGAGCGTTTCTGGCAGGAGTGGGCAGACAAATGCAAGGTGGCCGGGCCGTACAAAGATGCGGTCCAGCGCTCGCTGATTACCCTCAAGGCCCTAACCTACGCACCCACCGGAGGGATCGTTGCGGCCGTGACCACGTCGCTGCCGGAGCAGTTGGGCGGGCCGCGGAACTGGGACTACCGGTACTGCTGGCTCCGCGATGCCACTCTGACGCTGCAGGCGCTGCTGGCCGCAGGCTACACCTCCGAGGCCGCGGCCTGGCGCGACTGGCTGCTGCGGGCCGTGGCAGGCGACCCGGCCGACCTGCAGATCATGTACGGGATCCACGGCGAACGCAGGCTGCCGGAAATGGAACTGCCTTGGCTGGCGGGCTATGAGAATTCGGCGCCGGTGAGGGTGGGCAACGCCGCGGCCGGCCAGTTGCAGCTGGATGTGTGGGGTGAAGTGCTGGACTGCCTTGCCCTGACCCGCAACTCGCTGTTGAAGCACACTGACGAAGCTTGGGACGTCCAGGTGGCGCTGATGGAATACCTCGAAGGCGCCTGGGACCAGCCGGACAACGGGCTGTGGGAGATGCGCGGTCCGCGGCGCCATTTCACCCACTCCAAGGTGATGGCATGGGTGGCGGCAGACCGGATGGTCAAGGGGGTCCGGGATTCCCGGCTTCCCGGTCCGGCGGACCGCTGGGAGGCACTCCGCGACACCATCCATGCCGAGGTCATGGCGAACGGTTTCGACCCCGGCCGGAACACCTTTACGCAGAGCTATGGCCGGCCCGAACTCGATGCCAGCCTGCTCCTGATTCCCCGCGTGGGTTTCCTTCCGCCCGACGATCCGCGGGTGCTCGGCACCATTGACGCGATCCAGCGTGAACTGACGGAGGACGGGTTCGTGCTCCGGTACCGGCCGGAAGCGAGCGACGACGGACTGCCGGGGGCCGAGGGGGTGTTCCTGGCCTGTTCCTTCTGGCTTGTGGAGGCGCTGCTTGGTGCAGGCCGGCGCAGGGAGGCCACGGAATTGTTCGAGCGGCTGCTGTCGCTGCGCAACGACGTCGGCCTGCTGAGCGAGGAATGGGGTGTCCAGAGCGGTCGGCACTTGGGGAACACCCCCCAGGCGTTCAGCCACTTCGCGCTGGTGACCAGTGCGCTGGAACTGAACCAGCGCCGGCCCCGCCGCAGCGACAGGCCGCTCCCGTCCAAGGCCGGTACCGGATGACAGCTCTCATCTTTGGCGTTAGGTAAGTATACTTACTAAACACGTCACCGAAGGGTGAAGAAGGAGGAGAGCCAAATGGCTGGATATTTCGAGTTGGTGGACGCTCCCGACGGCGGTTACAGGATCCGGCTGCTGGATGGAACGGGGGCGCTGATGGCGGTATCCGTCACCTTCCCGACGAAACGAGCAGCAGTTGCCGGGGTTGCCCAGGCCAGGGAGATTGCCGGTACGGGGCTGATTCGTGACCGCTGCAAGGACGCAGTGAAGCGCCCGGCCCCTAAGCGTCATGGAAAGCCGGCAAGGCAGGCGATGAAGTCGACGGTGGGCATCGGTTATGGGTCGCCGAGGGCCGCGTCGCACCGGGTGCCCGGGTCTGACCGCGTCCCCGCGCCGATGCTGGCCGAGCACTGAGGTCGGCTGGAGTGTCGGAAAGTAAAGAGTCGCAGAATCAGTTGTCACCGGGGAAGCGCAGAGAGAAGGGGGTCCTGTTCGATGTTGACGGGACCCTGATCGACTCCGCCTATATCCACACCCTTGCCTGGTGGCAGGCGTTCCGCCAGTCGGGCTTCGATGTGCCCATGGCCCGGATCCACCGCTGCGTGGGGATGGGCGGGGCGCGCCTGGTTGACAGTCTGCTGCCGGACTCCCGGAACAAGGACGTGGACGAGACTATTCTGTCCGCCCATTCCGGGGTTTTCGGCACCTACTGGCCATCACTCCGCCCCTTGGATGGGGCCCGCGACCTGCTGGCCAAGTGCAATGAAAATGGACTGGCGGTGGCTCTGGCCTCTTCTGCGAGGGAACAGGATCTCGAAGCGCTTCGCTCGGCCCTGTCGGCGGATGACTATATCGACGCAGCGACGAGCTCCAATGATGCGGAGAACAGCAAGCCCGAGCCGGACATCCTTGTGGCGGCGCTGGAGGCCGTGGGGCTTGACGCCTCCGGGGCCGTCTATGTGGGGGACGCGGTTTGGGATGTCATGGCGGCCAGCAAACTCGGCATCCCCACCATAGCCCTCACCTGCGGGGGCACCAGCGAAGCTGAGCTGCGGGAAGCGGGGGCCGTTGAGGTCTATGACGGTCCGCGGCAGCTCCTCGACAACCTGGGCGGCAGCGCGATCGGCAGGCTGCTGGCCGGATAGGGCTTCGCGGTTTGAAGGGGCCGGGCTTGAGGGTCCCGGCTTGGAGGCCCAGATGCGGTCAGGCCCCGGCCGTGTCCGCCCCGGACTGGGTGTTCGTAGACTGGGTGTTCGTGGACTCGGTGATCGTGAACGCGCCCCCCTCGGGCTCGTCGGCGTAGGTCCCCTTGTTCCACGACACCGCGACTGCCACGGAGCCGTCGTCGTTCCGGACCACCTCGGTGAGCACGTCCGAGACCGCCGCCCCCATGGCGAGGATCTTTGCTTGGTAGGTGCTCACCAGTTCCTCGAGGCTCGCCTCTGTCCATTCGCCTGGGCGCATGCGCGTAGAGATTTCCACCGGTTCGGGCTGGTACAGCGACATGACGGGCGCCTTTCCTTGGGGGCAAGAACAGTTCCTACGCTAGGAGCCTTCTCTGGCCGAAACAAGAGAAGAGGCAAGGATGCGTCCTTCCGCCTCCGCGGCCTCAATAAAATTGGTAAGCATACTGACCTTCACATTCGGACCCGGGCACGTTACGGTCGAAAGGACGCGACGTGCAGCTACAGGAAGGCATTTCATTGAAGGCACTGACTTGGCAAGGCAAGCGCTCGGTGAGCGTGAAGGAGGTACCGGACCCGGTCATCAAGGAGCCCACGGATGCGATCGTGAGAATCACGTCGTCCGCGATCTGCGGCTCGGATCTCCACCTGTACGAGGTGCTTGGCCCCTACATGCACAAGGACGATGTGCTGGGCCACGAACCCATGGGCATCGTGGAGGAAGTGGGGAGCGCCGTCACCAACCTGAAAAAGGGCGACCGCGTGGTCATACCCTTCAACATCTCCTGCGGCCACTGTTACATGTGCTCGCAGGGCCTGCAGTCGCAGTGCGAAACCAGCCAGGTCCGGGAAAAGAACTCCGGGGCCGCGCTGTTCGGGTTCTCGGAACTGTACGGCTCAGTCCCCGGCGGGCAGGCGGAGTACCTGCGCGTGCCATTCGCGGACTACGGCCCCGTCAAGGTGGGGCAGGAACTGCCGGACGAACGGTACCTGTTCCTCTCGGACATCCTTCCCACCGCCTGGCAGGGCGTGAAATACGCCGATGCTCCGGCCGGCGGCACCCTGGCGGTCTTCGGGCTGGGCCCAGTGGGGCAGTTCGCCTCCCGCATCGGCACCTACCTGGGCCAGCGCGTGATCGGCGTGGATCCGGTACCGGAACGCCGCGAGATGGCGGCGCGACACGGCGTCGAGGTCCTGGACTATGCGAAGGGCGTGGCTGACGAACTGCGCGAGATGACCGGCGGCAGGGGACCGGACGCGGTGGTGGACGCCGTCGGCATGGAGGCGCACGGCTCGCCGGTGGCAGCCTTCGCGCACCAGGCGCTGGGGCTCCTGCCCGACAAGGTGGCGCAGAAGGCCATGGAAACTGCCGGAGTGGACCGTCTCGCGGTGCTGCACACGGCCATTGACGCGGTCCGCCGCGGCGGCACGCTGTCCCTGAGCGGCGTGTACGGCGGCACGGCCAGCCCCATGCCCTTGCTGACCATGTTCGACAAGCAGATCCAGCTCCGCATGGGCCAGTGCAACGTCCGCCGGTGGACGGACGAGCTGCTCCCGCTGGTGGAGGACGACGCCGATCCGCTGGGCGTGATGGATCTGGTCACCCACACCGCGGGGCTGGCCGACGCGCCAGAGCTGTATGAGAAGTTCCAGAAGAAAGAGGACGGCTGCATCAAGGTGGTCCTCAAGCCCTGACCGGCAAGTGCGGCACCGGGATATAGACACCGGGCTTTAGCAGCGAGGTCCGGGACGGCGGCTGGCGGGTGACTCACCCGCCAGCCGCTTTCCGTTTCTCCTACTGCTCGCGCCACTCGTGGCCGGTGATGTGCGAGCCGGCCTGCGGCCCCATCTGGAGCATCCCGCCGTCGACCGCCCATGACGCCCCGGTGACGTAGCTCGACGCCGGAGAGGCAAGGAACGCGATGACCGCGGCCACCTCCCGGGCATCGCCGGGCCGCCCGAGGGGAACGCCGGGCCGGTCCTTGGTGCGGGGGTCTTCATCGGCTTGGCCCGTCATCGGCGTCGCGATTTCGCCGGGGGCCACCGAGTTGGCGGTGATGCCGTGGCTGGCCAGTTCCAGCGCAATGGTCTTGATCAGCCCGCCCAGCCCATGCTTGGACGCGTCGTAGGCCGACGAGCCCACCCGCGGCTGCGTCTCGTGGACGCTCGTGACGGCGATGATGCGGCCGCCCCGCCCGGCGTCGACCATCCGGCGGGCTGCCGCCTGGATGCAGAGGAAGGCGCCGTTGAGGTTAGTGTCCAGGGTCTTCGCCCAGGTGTCATAGTTCAGCTCGAGGAACTTGGTGCCGTCACCCGTGCCGGAGTTGTTGACAAACACGTCGACGCCGCCCAGGTCCTCTGCCAAGGCCTCGATGACGCCGGCGCACGCCAGGAGGTCGGTGGTGTCGAGCTGCCGGACCACCGCGTTCCGGCCCGCTGCACGGACCTCCTCCGCCGTCCGCTCGGCACCGTCCCGGTCCGAGTGCCAGGTGACACCGACGTCCAGTCCCGCCTCGGCCAGGGCCACCGCGGTGGCGCGGCCGATCCCGGAGTCGCTGCCGGTGACGATGGCCGTGCGGGGCGAGAAGTCGGGCGAGAAATTCATGGTGCGTCCTTCCGTGTGGTCCCTTTCGAGGGGTCAGGCCGCCGCATCGACGACGCAGAAGCGGTTTCCGTCCGGGTCTTCGAGCACGATGAAGTCCGGGTCATCCGGATACGAGTCCCAGGCCACCCTGGCTGCCCCGAGCTCGACGAGCCGTTCCACCTCCGCTGCCTGGTCGTCGGCGTAGAGGTCCAGGTGAAGGCGCGGATGGGACTGCACAGGAGTCTCGCTGAGCATGAGGGCGAGCCGGGCGCCGTCGCCCTTTTGCGGGACGAGCACCACCCACGTTTCATCGCCGTCCTCCCGGGGGATGTAGCCGAGGGCGTCGCACCAGAAAGCGGTGGCGCGGGCGACGTCGTCGACGCCGAGGACAGTCGTTCCGATCGTCAGCATGCCCCCATGCTTCCGTGCGTGCAGTTGTGACGCAAGGGGTTTCGGGCGGGCTGACGTGCACGCGGGAATCGAAATCGCCGGAGACACGCGAAACCGCCGGAAGCTTCCAGCGTGCTGGCAGTCTTCCGGCGGTTTCGGCGATGTGGGATTGGGGCGGCGTGGGATTGGACTAGGTCAAGCGGACCTGGCGGTTCATGTCCTTGTAGAGCAGGTAGCGGAACTCGCCCGGGCCGCCGGCGTAGCAGGCCTGCGGGCAGAAGGCGCGCAGCCACATGAAGTCGCCGGCCTCCACCTCCACCCAGTCGTTGTTCAGCAGGTACATGGCCTTGCCCTCGAGGACGTACAGGCCGTGTTCCATGACATGGGTTTCCGGGAAGGGGATCACGCCGCCCGGCTGGAACGTCACGATGTTCACCTGCATATCGTGGGCCAAATCGCTGGAGTCCGTGAAGCGGGTGGTCTTCCAGACGTCGTTGGTGTCCGGCATCGACGTCGGCTCCACGTCCTTCTCGTTGGTCACGAAGGACTTGGCTTCATAACCCTCAAGCCGCTCGTAGGCCTTGCGGATCCAGTGGAAGGACACGACGTCGTCGGAGACATTCTCCAGGCCCCACTCCGAACCGGCGGCCAGGTAGGCGTAGCCGCCCTCCTCAAGCTGGTGCAGTTCGCCGTCGAGGGTGAGGCTGACCTTGCCGCGGGTCACGAAGATGACGCCTTCGACGCCGGCCTCGAACTCGGCCTTGGGCGCGCCGCCGCCCGCGCCGATCTCAACAATCAGCTGGGAAAACGTGGTGGCGAAACCGGAAATGGGGCGGGCGATAATCCAGGAACGGGTGTTGCTGAATCCCGGCAGGTTGCTGGTCACGATGTCGGTCATGACGCCCTTGGGAATGACCGTGTAGGCCTCGGTGACGATGGCCCGCTCAGTGGTCAGGTGCGTCTGCGGCGGCAGTCCGCCTTCGGGGGAGTAGTACTTTCCCATGGGGAGATTCCTTACTTAGGAGTTGGAAGTGGTGGCCAACCGCGGGTGGGCCAGTGCAGTCAGCTGGGGGATCCCGACGGCGGCGAGTGCCTGGACCTCTTCGGCCCCGACGGCGCCACACTGCACACCGCGCAGCACGAACGCGGCGAGCGCACGCGCCGTGGCCGGCTCGTCCATGACGCCGCCTTCCGTCTGCTCCACATAGTTCCGCAGCCGGGCCGCCGCGGCCGGCAGGCCCTGGCGGTAGAAGGCATACGTTGCCGCGAAGCGGCTGGGGAGCTGGGCCGGGTGCAGGTCCCAGCCCTGGTAGAAGCCGCGCTCCAGGGAACGGCGCACCAGGCGGCCGTGCAGCTGCCAGGCGTTTTCCACGTTGTCGCCCACGGGAATGATGTTGGTGGATCCGTCGGAGAGCCGGATGCCGGTGCCTGCCACGGCCAGCTGCATGACTTCCTTGGCGAAGTCGGCCACCGGGTGTTCCATGGACTGGTATTCGGCGGAGATCTGCAGGGAGGCGGAGTAGTCGTACGTGCCGTAGTGCAGGCCGCTGATCCGGCCGGGGACGGCATGCGGCAACTGTGCCACAGGGGAGGTTCCCTCCGGTCCGAGGATGAGCTGCGGCGTCTCCACCTGCACCTCGAACCGGAGCCGGCCGGCGGGGAGCGAATGGATTTCCTCCAGCCGGGAGACCGTGTAATCCATGGCCTGCACCTGCGCCACGGTGGTGACCTTGGGCAGCGTCAGGACCAGGCCCTCGGGCAGTTCGCCCGCTGCGGCCAGGCCGGAGACGAACAGGTCGAGGGTTCGCAGCCCGCGGACGCGGGTGGGGGCCTCGAAGCACTTGAACCTGATCCCGATGAACGGCGGCGCGGAGCCGGCCGACACAGCGGCCGCCACGGCGGACGCCGCGGCAACCGCGCCGGCGTCCTCGGCGTCGTCGCCCCGGTCCCCGAACCCGTCCTCGAAGTCGAGCCGGAGGTCTTCGATCGGTTCGGCGCCCAGCTTCGCCTCCACCCGGGAAGCGACGGCCTCGGCGAGCTCGGCGTCCTGGCCCAGCAGCGCACCGAGCCGGGCCAGCCCGCCGTGGGCGGCCGCCGTCGCCAGCGCCTGGGTTCCCCAGTCGGCGGCGAGCGACGGCGTGAAACGGTCAGCGGGGACGTACACGGTGTGGACGGGCTGGCGGGAGCCGTCGTCGCCCGGGTAGTTCTGCTCGAGCAGCCGGTCGGTGTCCGCCAGCTGCCCATCGATCCGGGCCAGGTCCGCCGCGGTCAGCGATGTTTCGGGTACCGCCATGCCTCAGCCCACCAGTTCGTAGGCGGGGGTGGTGAGGAAGTCGGTGTAGTCCTCGGAGAGGCAGATGTCGCCGATCAGGGCGCTGGCGGGCTGGTAGTAGCGGACGAACGCTTCCTCGCCCACCTCGCCGCGCAGCTTTTCGGTTTCCTCGGCGAGGATCCGGGTGACCAGCTCTCGGGTGACCTTGTTGCCTGTGTCCGCCAGGACCACCTCGTTACGGATCTGCTGCCAGACCTGTGAACGGGAGATTTCCGCCGTCGCGGCGTCCTCCATCAGGTTGTGGATGGCCACCGCGCCGTTGCCGGAGATCCAGACGGCGGTGTAGGCCACCGCGACGTAGAGGTTCAGGCGGAGGCCGGCTTCGGTGACCTGGCCCTCGGCAGAGGCGATGTCCAGGAGCTGGCCGGCCGTGACCGAGACTTCGGGGCGCTGCTTGTCCAGCTGGTTGGGGCGGTCACCGAGCACTGAATCGAAGACCTCCTGGCAGACGGGCACGAGGTCCGGGTGGGCCACCCACGAGCCGTCGAAGCCGTCGTTCGCCTCGCGGGTTTTGTCCGCGCGGACCTTCTCGAAGGCCTGGGCGGTGACCTCGGGTTCGCGCCGGTTGGGGATGACCGCGGCCATGCCGCCCATCGCGAAGGCACCGCGGTGGTGGCAGGTCTTGACCAGCAGCTCCGTGTAGGCCCGCATGAACGGCGCCGTCATGGCCACGGTGGCGCGGTCCGGCAGCACGAAGCTGGCGCCGGCGTCGCGGAAGTACTTGATGATGCTGAACAGGTAGTCCCAGCGGCCGGCGTTCAGGCCCGAGGCGTGGTCCCGCAGCTCGTAGAGGATCTCGTCCATCTCGAACGCCGCCGGGATGGTTTCGATCAGGACAGTGGCGCGGATGGTGCCCTGGCCGAGGCCGAGGTAGTCCTGGGCGAACACGAACACGTCGTTCCACAGCCGGGCCTCGAGGTGGCTCTCCATCTTCGGCAGGTAGTAGTACGGGCCCTGGCCGTTGAGCACCAGCTGCTTGGCGATGTGGAAAAAGTGCAGGCCGAAGTCCACCAGCGCGCCGACGGCGGGTTCGCCGTCGAGCAGCAGGTGCCGCTCCTCCATGTGCCAGCCGCGGGGGCGGGCCACGATGACGGCCAGCGGGGCGTCGGTGCGGAGCCGGTACTCCTTGCCCTCGGGGGAGGTGTAGCTCAGCGTCCCGGTGGCGGCATCGCGGAGGTTGAGGATGGCGTCGATGACGTTGTCCCACGTGGGGGTGCTGGCGTCCTCAAGGTCGGCGAGCCACACCTTCGCACCGGAGTTCAGCGCGTTGATGGCCATCTTCGCCGGCGACGCCGGCCCGGTCATCTCGACCCGGCGGTCCTGCAGGGCCGCCGGTGCCGGCGCAACCTTCCAGTCGCCGTCGCGCACGTTCTTGGTTTCCGGCAGGAAATCCAGGCTGCCGGTCCTGGCCACCTGCTCGCGCTTGGCCTTGCGGGCCGTGAGCAGCTCGCCGCGCCGGCCGGCGAAGCGCTTGTGGAGCTCCTCAACGAACGCCAGGGCCTTCGGGGTGAGAATCTCCTCCGCACGCTCGATCGGCCGGGGGTCTGTGACTGTGATAGCCATTGTGGGTCCTTTCCAGGGCTGATTCAGGCGTTGGCGAGAGCTGCTGTGTCTGCCGCAGCAGAGGCTGCTTCTTCTGTTGAGTCTTCCGCTGTTGCCTTCGCGATGCCAGTACCTGCTGCGGCGTGGGCCGCCGCGGCGGCTGCGTTTGCTACCGCAGAAGCGACGTCGGCGGCCACGTGGGGGTCGAAGACGCTGGGGATGATGTAGCTGGCGTTGAGCTCGTCGTCAGCAACCCGGTTGGCTATCGCCTCGGCGGCAGCCACCAGCATCTCCGGCGTGATGTCCGATGCCCCGGCGTCCAGCAGCCCCCGGAAGAAGCCCGGGAAGGCCAGGACATTGTTGATCTGGTTCGGGAAGTCGCTGCGGCCGGTGGCGACGACGGCTGCGTGCCTGGAGGCCACTGTCGGGTCGATTTCCGGCGTCGGGTTGGCCATGGCGAAGACGATGGCTTTGTCCGCCATCGAGGCAACCTGCTCCTCGCCGATCACATGCGGGGCGCTCACGCCGATGAAGACGTCGGCACCCTTGAGGGCCTCGTGCAGCGTGCCGTCGAAGCCTTCCGCGTTGGTGTTCGCGGCAATCCAGGTGCGGTGCTCGTCGTCGTACTTCTCACCCGAGTGGATGGCGCCGGAGCGGCCGGCGGCGATGATGTGCTGTGCGCCCTGCGCCTTGAGGAGCTGGATGATCGCGGAGCCGGCGGCGCCGACGCCGGAGACCACGATCTTCACCTCGGAGAGTTTCTTGCCCACGACGCGCAGGGCGTTGACCAGGGCGGCGAGCGTGACGATGGCGGTGCCGTGCTGGTCGTCGTGGAAGACCGGGATGTCGAGTTCCTCGCGGAGCCGGTTTTCGATCTCGAAGCAGCGCGGGGCCGCGATGTCCTCGAGGTTGACGCCGCCGTAGACGGGCGCCAGGGCCTTGACGATCTTGATGATCTCCTCGGTGTCCTGGGTGTCCAGGCAGACGGGCCAGGCATCGACGTTGGCGAACTGCTTGAACAGTGCGGCCTTGCCCTCCATGACGGGAAGCGCGGCTGCGGGGCCGATGTTGCCGAGGCCCAGGACGGCCGAGCCGTCGGTGACCACGGCGATCGTGTTCCGCTTGACCGTCAGGTTCCGGGCGGCGTCGGGGTTTTCGGCGATGGCAAGGCAGACGCGGGCGACGCCGGGGGTGTAGGCGCGGGAGAGGTCGTCGCGGTTGCGCAGCGCCACCTTCGGCACCACCTCGAGCTTGCCGCCGAGGTGCATCAGGAAGGTGCGGTCCGAGACGTTGCGCACGGTGACGCCGTCGAGCGCGTTGAGCGCATCCTTCACGCGGTCCGCGTGGTCCTGGTCGGTGGTGTTGCAGGTGACGTCAACAACCAGCGTCTCATGGTGGGACTCGGTGACGTCCAGCGCGGTGATCGCCGCTCCGGCCGCGCCGACGGCTGCCGCGAGCTCGCTGGTGGCTGTGAAGCTCGACGGTGCCTCCACGCGCAGGGTGATTGAGTTTCCGGGGCTCGGGTTCGCCATTGAATGTCCTCCTGATTGGGCCCATCGCTGAGGTGGGCTGCTCTCGTGAATGTTTTCGTATTATGGATATTATTATCTACTTTATGGAAATACAAGCCCTTGGTGGTTTCATCGACGCACCCCGCGGGCGTGCTGTATCTTTGGCTGTCTAAGCAACTTTTTTCACGATGCGGATAAGAGTTGTCGTATTCAAGACAACAGGAGAGTGCTACATGGCTGAGAAGGCCTCCGGAGGCGTGCAGTCCGTTGAGCGCGTCTTTGAACTTTTGGAACTGATCACCGACGCCGGCGGCGACGTCACGCTCAGCGAGCTCTCCTCCTCCACCGATTTGCCCCTGCCGACGATCCACCGGCTGCTGCGCACGCTCGTGGCGCTGGGGTACATCCGCCAGCTGCCCAACCGCCGCTACGCCCTCGGCCCGCGGCTGATCCGGCTCGGCGAAGGCGCCAACAAGCAGCTCGGTGCCCTGGCGCGGCCGCAGCTGAAGTCCCTTGTGGACCGGCTGGGGGAGACCTCGAACATGGCCGTGCTGGACTCGGACATGGTGATCTACGTGGCCCAGGTGCCGTCGCTGCACTCGATGCGCATGTTCACCGAGGTGGGCCGCCGCGCCCATACCCACGACACCGGCGTCGGCAAGGCCATCCTGGCGCAGCTGGACGACGAGGTGGTCCGCGGCATCGTGACCCGCACCGGCATGCCCACTCCCACGGCCAAGAGCATCGGCGACTTCGATTCCCTGATCGCCGACCTCAACCGGATCCGGGAACGCGGCTACTCGATCGACGAGGAGGAGCAGGAGCTCGGCGTGCGCTGCTTCGCCATGGCCGTGCCCAACGCCCCCACGCCCACCGCCATCTCCGTCTCCGGGCCAGTCTCCCGCGTGGACCAGTCCTTCGCCGACCGCGCCGTGCCGCTCCTCCGCGAAGCAGCCCAGGCCATCTCGGACGAGCTCAACCAAAACTGACGCCCTTTCCCGCACCGACGTCCCGCCGTCGTTCTGCAATACAGCGCGAACGTGCAGGTGATGCCCTCAAATCCCGGATTTGAGGGCATTACCTGCTTGTTCGCGTTGGCTAGTTGTAGTTCCCACGGACGTTGTGAACAGCGTGGCTTGATGTAAAAGGCGAGGGCCTCCGGTATCGATTTGGGTTACCACACTCATCTCGACGCCAGGAGGCCCTCGTGTCCTACGTTACCCATGCCAATGCCGACCTGACACCCAAGGCCAGGGGGAAGCTCGCCCGCTTGGTCATCGAGCAAGGCTGGACGCTGCGCCGGGCCGCGGAGCGGTTCCAGTGCTCGCCGGCAACGGCCAAGAAGTGGGTGGACCGGTACCGGACCCTCGGCGAGGACGGCATGGCTGATGCGTCGTCCCGACCGCTACGCAGTCCCAACCGGACGCCCATGCGCAGAGAACGGCGGATTGTGGCGTTGCGTTTTAATCGCCGCTGGGGACCGCACCGGATCGCGGCCCACCTGCACCTGGCCCGCTCGACCGTAGCCAAGATTCTGGAAAGGTACCGGATGCCGGCGCTGTCCTGCCTGGACCAGGGCACCGGGCTGCCCGTCCGCAAGCCCGCACCGCAACGCTACGAACACGAGAACGCCGGGGATCTGGTCCACGTGGACATCAAGAAGCTCGGACGAATCCCTGACGGCGGCGGACACCGCGCCCTGGGACGTGCCAAGGGTCGGCGGAACCGCCACGCCGGGACCGGGTACGCCTATCTGCACCACGCCGTCGATGACCACTCGCGTTTGGCGTACTCGGAAATCCTCGGTGACGAGACGAAGGAAACCGCATCCGCCTTCTGGATCCGCGCCGTCGCGTTCTTCGCCGCGCACGGAATCGTCGTCAAGGCCGTGCTCACCGATAACGGATCCTGCTACCGCTCCAGAGCCTTCGCAGCTGCCTTGGGTCCGCACGTCAAGCACCGGCGGACCCGCCCCTACCGGCCGCAAACCAACGGCAAGGTAGAACGCTTCAACCGGACACTCGCCAGTGAATGGGCCTACGCCAGGCCATACACCTCAGAAACCGAGCGTGCCGCCACCTATGAGGCATGGCTCCACCACTACAATCACCACAGAACCTATACCGGCATCGGAGGCAAGACCCCCATCAGCCGCGTTCACAACCTCAGTGGGAATTACAGCTAGTGCTCGGACTTGGATGACGTCTGGATGGGGACTTCCTTGCCGTCGCAGTCGATCAGTTTCCCGCCTTCGAACCGGTCGCCGTCGGCGAGGCACTTGAGGTCGTCTTCCTGGACGACACGTCCGGTGCCCGCCACGAACACTGACTGGTTCTCCGAATTGCCCGCCTTGAGGTGGTTGAAGAGCAGGTTCAGCAGGATGGCCATGACCGCGGCCGAGCTGATGCCGGAGTGGAAGATGGTGCTGAACCAGGACGGGAACTGGTCGTAGAACGACGGTGCCGCGATCGGGATCATGCCGAAGCCGATGGATGCGGCCACGATGATCAGGTTCATGTTGTTGCGGTACTCCACCTTGGAGAGCGTCCGGATGCCGCTGGCGGCAACAGTTCCAAAGAGTACGACGCCGGCACCGCCCAGGACGGGCGTCGGCACCGCCGCGACCACCCGGCCAAGGACAGGGAGGAGGCCGAGAATGACGAGGATGAGGCCGCCGGCGCTGACGACGAACCGGCTCTTGACGCCGGTGATGGCTACCAGGCCGACGTTCTGGGCAAAGGCGCTCTGGGTGAAGGAGTTGAACAACGGGGAGATGGCGCTGGAGAGCATGTCAGCCCGCAGGCCGTTCCCGATCCGCTTGGAATCGACCTTGGTGCCCACGATCTCGCCCACCGCGATGATGTCCGCGGAGGTCTCGGTGAGCGTCACCAGGATGACGATCAGCATGGAGATGATCGCTGCGATTTCGAACGTTGGCGGACCGAAGGCGAACGGGGTGGGGAACGCGACAATCTCGCCCGTGCCCACCTTGGAAAAGTCGGCCATGCCAAAGGCGAAGGCGATCAGGGTCCCCAGAACCATCGCGAGCAGGATGGACAGCCTTGAGATGGCGGCGTTGCCCACCTTGCTGAGCAGCAGGACGATCGCCATGGTGGCTGCGGCCAGGCCGATGTTGGCCATGCTGCCGTAGTTCGGGGCCGCCTTGTTGCCGCCCATGGCCCAGTTGGCGGCCACCGGCATCAGCGTGAGGCCGATGGTGGTGATCACCGTGCCGGTGACAACCGGCGGGAAGAACTTGATGATCCGGGAGAACAGCGGGGTGATGAGCAGCCCGATCAGCGAGGCCGCGATCACGGAACCGAAGACCGACTGGATTCCGCCGCCGCCGTGGACAATCGCCACCATCGTGGAGACGCCGGCGAAGGAGACGCCTTGGACCAGCGGGAGCTGGGAGCCGAAGAAGCGGATGCCGACGGTCTGCAGGATGGTGGCCAGTCCGCCGACGAAGAGGCAGGCGGCAATCAGCAGGCCGATGTCCTGGGACGACATGCCGGCCGCGGCACCGATGATGAGGGGCGGGGCGATGATACCGCCGTACATGGTGAGGACGTGCTGGAACCCGTAGGCGAAAGTGCTGCCGATCGAGAGGCGCTGATCTTCCGGGCGGGTTGCCGCTGGGCGGCTTTTCTTGGTGATGTTCATGGCAGACTTTCTTGGTTCATGGCAGACGCCTTCGTCTGGCTAACAATGTCTGGCTAACAATTTGAGACTTGTGGTGGGGCCTGGAGTCTCGGTGGCTTGGAGTTTTTGTCCACTTATTGGGGGCTTAGCGGTGTTTAAGTCGCGATATCTGGACAAAAACTCGGGACCTTTGTGGTGAGGCGGGGCCGGCCGAGCCCGGTGGTCGAGCCTGTCGAGACCGGAGGATTTCGACAGGCTCAAGCACCGGGGTTCCGTTTAGCAGAAGCCGGCGATGCCTGACCAGGCGGCGTCTGCTGCTTCGGCGTCGTCGCGCAGGACGGTTGCCTCGATGAGTCCGTACGGGCGATCGGCCGCGAAGAAGACCTCGTTGGGGTTGTCGAGCCCGAATGGCGACAGGTCCACGAGGAAGTGGTGCTTGTTGGGCATCGAGAACTTGATTTCCTCGATCTCGCTGTGGGCTTCCAGGACCTTGGCCCCCATGTCGAACAGGGTCTGCTGTAGGGCGTGAGAGTACTTCTCGGTGAAACCCTCAAGCAGGAGGCTCTTGACGTCGTCGTAGCTCTTGTTGAAGTCCAGCGAGCTGAAATCCGTGCCGGCCTTGAAGCGCCAGCGGGCCGAGACGTCGGTGGCCAGGATGCGGTCGGTGGTCTCCGGCAGGGTGGTGTACTTGTCCTTCGGGTACCCGACGAAGCCGGACTGCGTGGACTTCAGGACGGTCAGGTCCTTAAGCCCGGAGATCAGATGGGTGGCAGCCCCGTCCCGGACCAGGACGGCGGTGCGGACTTCCTGGCCCTTGCGGACGAAGGAGTGGTCGTGCCCGCTGCCGTGCGCCTGGATGCGTTCCCAGGCGTAGGACTCCGCTTCCCAGCGGCCGCCGGTGACCCAGTCGAAGCTGGAGGTGAAGTGCTCGCCGAGGCGCAGCAGGAATGCCTCGGGGGAGCCGACACCTTCGCGGGCAAAGGCGTAGATGGTGTTCTTCTGGGTGTCGGTGGCCACCACATGGGCGTTGTCGCCCTCGAGGTGGGCGGCCTCAAAGTCACCGCGGAGCTGCGAGGTGACGTTCAGGTCCTCGATCTCGTGGCGGTCGGTGTCGCGGGTGATTTTGACGACGCGGACTTCGGCCTTGCCGTACTGGTTGTGGCCGAGGACGATCTTGTTGCTCATGGTCTGTTCCCAACTTCCCGTAGGTGGAACGAAAGTCCCACATAGAAATTAAGTGCGTGTTTCCCACGCATTTCGTGTGGCGTCGACCCAAACAAAAAATGAGCCGACATCAGTTGTGATGCCAGCTCATTACGACCCTGCCTGCTGCTCCCAGGTTACGTGACGTGCGCCACGAATTGACTTAAAGCGTAGCGCAGCATGCCGGTGGTGTACATCACAAGTTTAAAAAACAGATTGTGACCGACGACGGTGGGTGGCCGGCGTAGGAGGGTCTTGACGGCGTCCTTGGATACTTCTAAGATTTCACATATCAGAAATATATTTCCGCTCTACGAAAAATAGTCGAACGGATAAGCGCAAGAAACGAGGAGGAACAGATGGACTCGCAGGATCAGAACAACGTCGCGGAATTCCCGGCGCCCGGCCAGGAGCTGTACCTGCCGTTCGGCGCCACAGATCCCGACTTCTACATCCCGGCCGACTGCGACCGGCGTTCCGGCGGCCTGTCGCGCTGGCTGCGGGCGCTTCCGGTCTTCGGCCGGCGGTAGCAGGGCCGTCAGGACTCCGGGCGGCCCGGCCAGTCCTTGCCGGCCCACGGGTCGTAGTCGGCGATGAGCTCCTCCTGGGAGGGGCGCTCCGCTTCGGGGACATGCTGCAGGTTCACCCGCACCCTGTACCAGAGCGAACTCGACCCGCGCATTCCGTCCACCAGTACATCAGCGGGATGCAGCGCAGGGACCACGTCCGCATGCCGGGACTTCCATTCGTCGAGCGCCTGAAGTGCCTCCGGCTTGGTCCTTGTACGGGCCACCTCAATGAGCGGCATCACCGACTGCCGGCGGCCTGAGCCGTTGCCCCCGCGCGGCGCCTTCTCGGCGGGGCCGAGCTCGGCAGCCAGAGCGAGGAGCCCATCGAGCCTGCCGATGGCGTAGTCGATGCCGGCGTGGGGGTCGCCCACCGCGGCGAAGCGCTCCGGCACTGTGAGAACCGTGAACTGTTCCGGCCTGGCGGAGCGGACCTCGTCCCAGGTGAGCGGCGTCGAGACCCGGGCGTCGGGCAGCGGCCGGATTGAGTACGCCGATGCCACGGTGCGGTCCTTGGCGTTCTGGTTGAAGTCGACGAACACACTCTCGCCGCGCTCCTCCTTCCACCACCGCGCTGTGGCCAGACCGGGGGCGCGGTTTTCGACCTCACGGGCCAGGGTCTCGGCAGCGAGCCGAACGTCCCGGTAAGACCACTGCGGCGCGATGCGCACCAGAATGTGGAGTCCCCGCGACCCGCTCGTTTTCGGCCAGCCCACGAGCCCGACGTCGTCGAGCACCTCCCGCGCCACGTACGCGACATCCACGATCTGTGACCAGTCGACCCCCGGCATGGGATCCAGGTCCACCCGCAGCTCGTCGGGGTGCTCGAGGTCCTCGGCGCGCACCGGATGCGGGTTGAGGTCGAGGCAGCCGAGGTTCACCACCCACGCCAGGCCCGCCGCGTCCCGGATGACGGCCTCCTCCGCCGAGGTTCCCGACGCGTAGTGCAGCGTCGTGGTGTCAATGAAGTCCGGGTGGTTATCGGGCACGCGCTTTTGGAAGAACGGCTCCGCGTCAATGCCCTTCGGGAAGCGCTTGAGCACCATCGGCCTTCCGCCGGCACCCCGCAGCGCGCCATCCGCGACCGTCAGGTAATAGCGCACCAGATCGAGCTTCGTCAGCCCTGGCTCCGGAAACACCACCTTGTCCGGACTCGAGATGGGGACCTCGGTGCCGGCAATGTCCAGGATCTCGGCCGGCGTCTTCGACGGAGTCATGCCGCCACGCTAGCAGTTGACCGGCCCCGTTTCGATGGTTCCCTGCCCACTCGACGATTCGCAGCGTCGTGTGGGCAGGGAACCGTCGAACCGGCTAGGGATCGGTGGGGTGTCAGCCGTTCACCAGCCGCCGCGCCGCCGCCGAATGCTCGGCAACCAGGCCGGCCACGTCCATTCCCGGAATTTGCCCGTCGATCACGCGCCATTGCCCGCCCACCATTACCCGGTCCGCGCGGTCGGCGGCGCACAGCAGCAGGGCGGCGAGGGGATCATGGCTACCGGAGAACCGCAGGCCGTCCAGCCGGAACAGGGCCAGGTCCGCCTGCATCCCGGGCGCCAGCTGGCCCAGGTCAGGCCGGCCCAGAACGGCCGCGGATCCCCGCGTCGCCCAGCCCAGTGCCCGCTCCACCGGCACGTGCGCGCCGTAGCGCAGCCGCTGCAGGTACAGTGCCTGCCGCGCCTCGAGAATCATGTTGGACGCATCGTTCGACGCCGATCCGTCCACTCCCAGCCCCACGGGCACTCCCGCTTCCTCCAGTTCGAGCACCCGGGCGGTGCCGGACGCGAGGCGCATGTTCGACGTCGGGCAGTGGGCGACGGCGGTTCCCGCCGCACCCAGCCGGGCGATTTCGGCGTCGCTGAAGTGGATGCCGTGGCCCAGCCACGTCCTGTCAGTCAGCCAGCCCACACTGTTCAGATAGTCCACGGTGCGCAGCCCGAACGTCTCGAGGCAGAACTGCTCCTCGTCGAGGGTCTCCGCGAGATGTGTGTGCAGCCGGACGTCATGCCGCTCCGCCATTGCGGCGCTCTCGGCCATGATCTCCTTGGTGACGGAAAACGGCGAGCAGGGTGCCAGAGCAATCTGGATGACGGCGCCGTCGCCGCGCTCATGGTACTCGCGGATGAGCCGTTCGCTGTCGGACAGCACGGTCTCCGGCGCCTGCACCGTCGACTGCGGCGGCAGCCCGCCGTCGTCCTCTCCCAACGTCATGGAGCCCCGGGTCAGCGTGGCCCGCATGCCCAGGCGCCGGACGGCGCCGACTTCGACGTCGACGGCGTCCTCCATGCCTGCGGGGAAAAGGTAGTGGTGGTCGGCGGCGGTGGTGCAGCCGGAGAGCAGCAGTTCGGCGAGGGCCACGGTGGCTGCGAGTTCAAGGTCCCGCGGGGTCAGCCTGGCCCAGACCGGGTACAGGTTCTGCAGCCAGGGGAACAGGGGTGCGTTGGCCACCGGGCCCCAGGCGCGCGTGAGCGTTTGGTAGAAGTGGTGATGGGTGTTGATCAGGCCGGGCAGCACGACGTGGCTCCCGGCGTCGAAGGTTTGCTGGCAGGGAGCGGAGGGCGCCTGTCCCGCGCCAAGGACCTCCACAATCCTGCCGCCGCTGACCACAAGGCCGCCCGACGCGTCGAGGCCGTTGGCGGTGAAGGCTGCCAGGGGGTTCTTGATCCAGAGCCGGGATTCGGCGGCGGGGTGCGTTGACGGAAGGCTGAAGGGCTGGGGCATGAGGGGTCCTTGTCTGAGCGTGCTGATACTTTCCAGCTCAGTGGTCCTGTCTGCTGATCCAGGGGACATGCTGCCCTGTAACGTGACGCGTGGGCGGCGAGTCGGCACCAGCGTAGGGCGGGCTCGGGAGGGCGGTCAATGGGCGCGGTTTGTGACCGGCCATGAATCGGTGGTCCGAAGCAGCCAGCCGTGAGCCGTCGGAAACACAGATTTCACATTACGAAATTAAGTTTCCAGAAAACTATGGCGCGGGCCAAATTCCGGTGCTAATCTCGAGTTGCCAAAGGCGGGCACCCGGTCTCCGGGGAAGCTATCTACCAGGCGCAACTTAACCTTCAAAAGCACATGCTGAAGCCTGGTAACCGTCGCACTTGGTCCTTTCCGTTCCGTCGCGGGGTACCGGCTTCCACAGCAAAGGGAGTCGCATCATGAGTACCACCGTCACGGCCGAGGCATACCTGGCCAGGTCCATCCGGTTGGCAACCGCCAACGTCCTGAACAGCGGCGGCCCGTTCGGCGCCGTGATCGTCACCGCCGACGGTCAGGCGTTCGACGGCGTCAACCGGGTCACCGCCGACAACGATCCCACCGCCCACGCCGAGGTCACGGCCATCCGCCGCGCGTGCAGCGGCCTTGGCACCTTCGACCTCCGCGGAGCCACCCTCTACAGCAGCTGCGAGCCATGCCCCATGTGCCTCGCCTCCGCGCTGTGGGCCCGCATCGACCGCGTGGTCTTCGCCGCGGACCGGCATGATGCCGCCTCCGTGGGCTTCGACGACGCCGTCTTCTACGAGTACTTCGACAACGAGGACCGCCACACCCTGATGCCGGTCTCCAAGCTCGAGCTCGGCCACCCCGCAGCCCCGGCCATCCTGGAACCGTTCAACACCTGGAACACGCTCGACTCCAGGATTGACTACTAGGGCCCGGTGGCTGACATGACAATCCTGGACAATACCGCTGAACAGCAGGCTGCACTTCAAGGTGCAGGGCAGACAGCGGCACTGGAAAAGAACCCGGCAACCGGCAAAACGCAGCGGGGCAGCAGCCCCAGGCCCCCGGCGTCGAACTCGTTCCTCGACCGCTTCTTCCATATCACCCGGCGCGGTTCCACCGTGGCCCGCGAGGTGCGGGGCGGGCTGGTCACCTTCTTCACGATGGCCTACATCGTCATCCTGAATCCGCTGATCCTTGGCGGCTTCAGCGCGGACAACGCCCCGACGGACGTTGCCGGCGGCTGGCTTTCGGCGGCGCAGGTGGGCGCGGTCACCGGGCTGACAGCCGGCGTCATGACCATCGCGTTCGGCCTGATCGCCAACCTTCCGTTCGGCCTGGCCGCGGGACTGGGCATCAACTCCTTCCTCGCGGTGGCGGTGATCCAGGAGGTCACCTGGGCCGAGGCCATGGGCCTGGTGGTCATCAACGGCATCCTGATCGTCCTGTTCGGTGTCACCGGCGCGCGGACCGCGATCTTCCGGGCCGTGCCCAAGGAGCTGAAGGCCGCCATCACGGTGGGCATCGGCCTGTTCATCGCCTTCATCGGCTTCGTCGACTCGGGCTTCGTCAAGGCCACCGCGGGCGGGCCCCCGGTTCAGCTCGGCGACAACGGCTCCATCACCTCCATCCCCACCATGGTGTTCATCGTAGGCCTGCTGGTCATGGGCATTCTGGTGGCACGGAAGGTCCAGGGCGGCCTGCTCATCGGCATCGTGGCTACCACCGTGCTGGCCGCCGTCGTCGAGGCCGTTCTGCACATCGGTCCCGCAAGCGAAACCAACCCCGGCGGCTGGCACCTGAACACGCCGGTGCTGTCCGGCCATCTGGTCTCCGCGCCGGACCTTGGCCTCGTGGGGCAGTTCGACCTGTTCGGTGCCTTCGGCCGGATCGGCGGACTCGCCGCGACGATGCTGGTGTTCACACTCGTGTTCACCAACTTCTTCGACGCGATGGGGACCATGACCGGGCTCGCGAAGAGCGCAGGCGTGGCGCACAAGGACGGCACATTCCCCCGGCTCAAGTCGGCCTTCATCGTCGAAGGCGTGGGCGCAGTCGTCGGCGGCGCCACGTCGGGTTCCTCCAACACGGTGTACATCGATTCCGCTGCGGGGATCGGCGAGGGGGCGCGCACCGGGCTCGCCTCGGTGGTCACGGGCGCGCTGTTCCTGGGCTCCATGTTCCTCACCCCGCTCACCAGCGTGGTGCCGCTTGAGGTGGCAGCCGCAGCCCTGGTGGTGGTGGGCGCGATGATGATGGCGCAGATCCGCGAAATCAAGTTCACCAAGTTCGCGGTGGCGCTGCCGGCGTTCCTGACGATCGTCACCATGCCGCTGAGCTACTCGATCGCCAACGGGATCGGCGTGGGCTTCGTGAGCTGGGCCGTGATCGGCGCAGCCTCCGGCAAGGCGAAGAAGATCCACCCCCTGATGTGGGTGGTGACCGTGGGCTTCGTGGTCTACTTCGCGCGGGGTCCCGTCAGCGCGCTGCTCGGAGCGTAGGACCCCGGACGACTGGCGACGCGGAAAACGCCCCGCGACGCGCAAATGGCCGGAGGACACGGGAATCCGCGCATCCCCGGACCGTTTGCGCGTCGCTGGGCCGGACCGGCGTCGAATGCTTTCCACTACCAAGGATAGGAACGAGAATGGGCACCATCGCACGGGAAGAAGGAGTGCTGCCATGCTGGATCTGATGCCTTCCCTGGCCGGCTGGCGCCCGGCGGAGTCCGGCGAGCGCTGCGCCGTCGCCACCATCATCACGGCCAGCGGCTCGGTGCCGCGCCCGCCCGGGACCTCCATGCTGGTGTCCGAGTCGGGCGAGATCCTCGGCAGCCTCTCCGGCGGCTGTGTTGAGGGTGCAGTTGTTGCCTCTGCGCTGGAAGTGATGGCCGACGGCGGCACCCGCCTTGAAGCATTTGGCTTCAGCCGCGAGGACGCGTTCGCCGTCGGGCTCACCTGCGGCGGTGAGCTGGAGGTCCATATTCAGCCCCTGGACGGCAGCGCCGCCGGGCTCGGGACCCTGCGGAAGTTCGCGGGCGGGGACCTCAACCGGCCGCTGGCGCTGATACGACGCGTCGACGCCGGGACTGAACTGCCCGCCGCCCTCGTGATCCCTGATCCGGGCACTTTTGGGATTGCGGAATCGGCGGAGCTCGCCGCACTGCTTGGGCTGGACGCTCTGAACCTGAGCCCAGAGGCCAGGCGGGAAGCACTCCATGCTGCCGCGGCCCAGCTCGAACCGCTGCTGCGCGGCGGCCGGACGGGGCTGGTCCGGCTGGCGCCGCCGGAGGGCTGCGGCCTTTCTGGCCGGGGCGCCCACGGTACAGAGGGTGGGGCGACGTCGACGGAGCCCGTGACCCTGCTGGTGGAAAGCCGGCTGCCGCAGGCACGGCTGCTGGTGTTTGGCGCCAACGACTTCGGGGCCGCCCTCGTGCCGGCCGCCAAGCTGCTCGGCTACCGCGTCACGCTGTGCGACGCCCGGCCGGCGTTCGCAGCGCAGGAGCGCTTCGCCGCAGCAGACGAGGTGGCCACCGAGTGGCCGCACCGGTATCTCGCCGCGGAAGCCGCCGCGGGGCGCATCGACTCCCGCACCGTCATCTGCGTCCTGACCCACGACCCCAAGTTCGACATCCCGCTGCTGCAGGAAGCGCTGGAACTGGACGTTGCCTTCGTCGGCGCGCTGGGTTCGCGCCGCAGTCACCGGCAGCGCATCGACGGGCTGCTTGAGGCAGGCGTCGCACCGGAGCGGCTGGCCCGGCTGCATTCGCCCATCGGCCTGGATCTCGGCGCCGTCACACCGGCGGAAGTGGCGGTCTCCATCACCGCCGAGCTGATCGCGGCGCGCACCGGTTCCGCCATTTGCCCTCCATTGCGGGACGGCAGCGGTCCCATCCATTCCCTTCCCGCATCCGAGGAGATCGCATGGACATGAACACCATCGAGGCGGTGGTCCGCACCACCGACCCCGCCGACTGGCGCGAGGGCGACGCCTGGCTCGCGGGCGGCACCGTCCTCTTTTCCTACGGCAGCACCGCATTCGGCCCCGAGCCCTTGCGGCGCCTGCTGGACCTCGGCTCCGCTGGCTGGCAACCGGTCACGGTGACGGCCGACGGCATCAAGCTCGCTGCCACCTGCACGGTCGCAGAACTGTACGCGCTCCCGGACAAGATGTCCGGAGAGGGGGACGAAGAAGGCACCGCAACGAACGACTGGCCCGGCCTGGACCTGATCCGGCCCTGCTGCGACTCCTTCGTGGCGTCCTTCAAGGTCTGGAACATGTCCACCGTGGGCGGCAACCTGTGCACATCCCTGCCCGCCGGGCCCATGATCTCGCTGTGCGCCGGGCTGGACGGCACGGCCACGGTCCTCGGCCCGGGAGGCTCCCGCCGGGAACTGCCGGCGGCTGACTTCGTCACCGGGGACGGGCAAAACGCCCTGGCACCCGGCGAGCTGCTCCGCAGCGTCAGCCTGCCGGCGTCGGCCCTGTCCTCCCGGGTGGCGTTCCGCCGGCTCTCGCTGAGCAACCTCGGCAGGTCGGGGGTGCTGCTGATCGGAAGGCTCGACGGCGGGGGCCGCTTCACGCTCACCGTCACCGCCGCCACCAAACGGCCCGTGCAGCTGCGGTTCGGCGCCCTGCCGGACGCACCGGAGCTGGCGGACGAACTCGAGGCCGCCATCCCGGTGGCCCTGTACCACGACGACATCCACGGGCTGCCCGCGTGGCGCCGCGACATGACGCACCGCCTGGCCGAGGAAATCCGGGCAGAACTGGGCATGCCGGCAGGAGCGCCGGCAGCAGTGTCCGGCGACTTCTGGCCACCGCAGCCGGCGCAGACGCAGCCAACCAGGCAGACGAAGAGAGGGGCCTGAGCATGGCCATGGAAATCAATGGCGCGCCCGTAGAGGCGCGGCCGCGGCCCGGCCAGTGCCTGCGCACGTTCCTCCGGGAGCAGGGCAACTTCGGCGTGAAGAAGGGCTGCGACGGCGGCGACTGCGGCGCCTGCACCGTGCACGTAGACGGCACCCCGGTGCACAGCTGCATCTACCCGGCCGTGCGCGCGGAAGGCCATGCCGTCACCACCATCGAAGGCCTGGCAGGCACGAGCGAGGGCGCTGACCTGCACCCGGTGCAGCAGCAGTTCCTGGACCGCCAGGGCTTCCAATGCGGCTTCTGCACCGCGGGCATGGTGATGACGGCCGCCACCTTCGACGACGCCCAGAAGGACAACCTGCCGCGCAGCCTGAAGGGAAACCTGTGCCGCTGCACCGGGTACCGGGCCATCGCGGACGCCGTCCGCGGGCACGAGGGCCACCCGGCCCCGGAAGGCCCTGGTTCGGGAATCGCCGGTGAGGGGCAGCCCGCCCCGGAGCCCGGCCGGCTGGGCGACGACGTTCCGGCCCCGGCCAGCCGCGCGGTGGTCACGGGGCAGGCGCGCTACACGCTGGACGTCCCGGCCGAGGCGCTGCCCGGCCTGCTGCACATGAAACTCGTGCGCTCGCCGCATGCGCACGCCCGGGTCCTGTCCATAGACCCCTCGGCTGCCATGGAGGTGCCGGGAGTCGTTGCCGTCCTCACCGCCGAGGACGCCCCGGACCAGCTGTATTCCAGCGCCCAGCACGAGCTCTACACCGACGATCCCGATGACACCCGGCTGCTGGACACCGTGGTGAGGTTCCGCGGCCAGCGGGTGGCGGCCGTCGTCGCCGAATCGGTGGGGGCGGCGGAAGCGGGCGTCCGCGCTGTCCGGGTTGAATACGAGGAGCTCGCAGCAGTGTTCACGCCGCAGGACGCCATCCGGCCCGGCGCTCCCGCAGTGCACGGGGACAAGGATGCCGGTACGGCGCGGATCTCCCAGCCGGAGCGGAACATCGTTGCCGAGCTGCACTCCGAACTCGGCAGCGTCAGCGGCGGCTTCGCGGCGGCTGACTTCATCCATGAGCAGACCTACCGCACCCAGCGGGTCCAGCACGTGGCGCTGGAAACCCACGCTGCGATCGCCTCCGTTGACGACGACGGCCGGCTGCAGGTGCGCACGTCCAGCCAAGTGCCGTTCCTGGTGCGCCGGACGCTCTGCCGCGTGTTCGGGCTGCCGGAGGACCAGGTCCACGTGGTGGCCGGCCGGGTGGGCGGCGGCTTCGGCGGAAAGCAGGAGGTCCTGACCGAGGACATCGCCGCGCTCGCGGCCCTGAAACTGCGCCGGCCCGTGCAGCTGGAGTTCACCCGGACCGAGCAGTTCATCGCAAGCACCACGCGGCACCCGTTCACCATCAAGCTCAGGGCCGGCGCCAGCAGTGACGGCAGGCTCACGGCGCTGCAACTGGATGTCCTCACCAATACTGGGGCTTACGGCAACCACGCCCCAGGGGTCATGTTCCACGGTTGCGGCGAATCCCTGGCCGTCTACAAGTGCGCCAACAAGAAGGTGGACGCGCTCGCCGTCTACACCAACACCGTGCCCTCCGGTGCCTTCCGCGGCTACGGACTTAGCCAGATGATCTTCGCCATCGAATCGGCCGTGGACGAACTCGCCGCGGGCATCGGCATGGATCCGCTGGAGTTCCGCCGCCGCAACATGGTCCGCGAGGGCGACGACATGCTCTCCACGCACTCTGAACCGGAGGAGGACGTCCACTACGGCAGCTACGGGCTGGACCAGTGCACGCGCCTGGTGCAGGACGCACTGGAACGCGGCCGGGAGCGATACCGGGCCGCCGGGCTGGATGACCCGGGGCCGGACTGGGTGACGGGGGAGGGCACGGCGCTGTCCATGATCGACACCGTTCCGCCGCGGGGCCACTTCGCCCATTCCAGGCTCCGGCTCCTGGCCGACGGAACGTACGCCGCCGACGTCGGAACCGCCGAATTCGGCAACGGCACCACCACGGTGCACGCGCAGCTGGCGGCGACGGCGCTGTCCACGGTGGCCGCGCGGGTCGCCGTCCGGCAGTCCGACACCGACCTGATCGAGCACGACACCGGCGCCTTCGGTTCGGCCGGGACGGTGGTGGCCGGCAAGGCAACACTCGCCGCGGCCGAGGAACTGGCCGTCCGGATCCGGGCCTTCGCCGCCGGCGTCCGGCAGATCCAGTCCTCCGGCTGCGTGCTCGACGGGGACGCCGTCGTCTGCGAGGGAACCAGGGTGCCGCTCACTGAACTGTTCGCCGCCGCCCGGCAGGCCGGCGTCGAACTCGAGGCGGAGGGGCGCTGGGGCGGAACGCCGCGCTCGGTGGCCTTCAACGTCCACGGCTTCCGCGTGGCCGTGAACACCGGGACGGGTGAGCTGCGGATCCTGCAGAGCGTGCAGGCGGCGGACGCCGGCGTCGTGGTGAACCCGCGGCAGTGTCGGGGCCAGATCGAGGGCGGAATCGCCCAGGCGCTGGGTGCCGCCCTGTACGAGGAGGTCCGCGTGGACGACGTCGGCAGGGTCACCACGGACATCCTCCGGCAGTACCACATCCCCTCCTTCGCGGACGTGCCGCGCAGCGAGGTGTACTTCGCCGACACCAACGATTCCCTGGGACCACTCGGGGCCAAGTCCATGAGCGAAAGCCCCTTCAACCCCGTGGCACCGGCGCTCGCCAATGCCATCCGGAACGCCACCGGCGTGCGGTTCGCCGAGTTGCCCATCGCCCGGGACAAGATCTACCTGGGGCTGAAGGAGGCGGGACTCGTTCCTTCCAGCGTTCCTGCTGGTCCAGGCAACGCGGAGTCACTTTGCGCCCCATGAACCGCGTCAAGGCGCGCGAAGTGAGTCCGCGTGGGCCCGGCAACATATAGTCGGGGGATGGAACAGCGCATCTTAGGCAAGACCGGACGGAACGTTTCAGTCGTTGGACTGGGAACATGGCAGCTCGGCGCGGACTGGGGCAACGTTGACCCGGCACAGGCGCAGGCCATCCTCGCGGCGTCTGCCGAGGCCGGCGTGACCTTCTTCGACACGGCGGACGTCTACGGGGACGGCCGCAGCGAGCAGGCCATCGGAGCCTTCCTCGCCGACAACCCGGGCACAGGCATCACGGTGGCCACGAAGATGGGCCGCCGGCTGGAGCAGCGCCCGGAGAACTACAACCTCGCCAACTTCCGCGAGTGGGCGGACCGTTCGCGCCGCAATCTTCGGACCGACGCCCTGGACCTGGTCCAGCTGCACTGCCCGCCCACCGCGGTGTACAGCCGGGCCGAAGTGTACGACGCCCTGGACACCCTCGTTGCCGAGGGCGCCATCAAGAACTACGGCGTCAGCGTGGAGCGGACCGATGAAGCCCTCGAAGCCCTGCGCCACGAGGGCACCGCATCCGTGCAGATCATCCTGAATGCCTTCCGGCTCAAGCCGCTGGAGGAGGTGCTCCCGGCCGCGAAGGCCGCCGGTGTGGGCATCATCGCCCGCGTTCCGCTCGCCTCCGGCCTGCTGTCCGGGAAGTACACCAAGGACACTGTCTTCGCCGAGGACGACCACCGCAACTACAACCGCGCCGGGAACGCCTTCGACGTCGGCGAGACCTTCTCCGGAGTGGACTACGAGCTGGGGCTCAAGGCAGTGGCCGAATTCCAGCAGCTGGTACCTTCCGGAGCGGGAACGGCGCAGGCCGCGATCGCGTGGGTCGCCGCGCAGGACGGCGTTACATCGGTCATTCCCGGCGCCCGTTCGGTGGAGCAGGCCCGTGCCAACGCCACTGCGGCCGCAACTGTACTCAGCCCGGAATTCGACGAAGGCGTGCGCTGGATCTACGACCACTACTTCCGCGAGGCCGTCCACCCCCGCTGGTAAATGCAACGCGGGGTCACTTAGCGCCCAATGAGGGCCCTTCATTGGGCGATATCTGACCCCGCGTTGCTTTGATCCAGGGGCTGAAGGGAGGCGGGCGAATGACCTCATCGTCGATCGAGGACTTCATAGACCGGCTCGCGGCCGTCAAAACGCCGCCGGGCTGCAACAACTTCTTCGACCACTCGGTTCCCGCTAACGCTGTGCGCCGGCAGAACCTGGCGGCCTATCTGGGGGACATGCTGGACCGGGCACCGAAGGTGCTCCTGGTGGGGGAGGCGCCGGGCTTCCGGGGCATGCGGATTACCGGTGTTCCCTTCACCAACCGCACCATGTTCCAGGGGCCGGCCAATTCCTTCGGCATGTTCGGTTCCGGCACGGGGTACGTGCTGCCGCCGGAGGCTGCCGGCGTCGCCGCCGAGCCCACCGCCACGGTGATGTGGGAGGTCCTGGCCGAGCTCGACTTCCTCCCTCTGCTGTGGAGTGCCTGCCCCTGGCACACGCATGTGCCGGGACGGCCGCTGTCTAACCGCACTCCAACACCCGCGGAAGCGGCGCTCGGCACCACGTTCTGGCAGGCCCTGACAGGGATCTTTCCCGTCGAAACCGTGGTGGCCGTGGGCAACGTGGCGCACACCAGCCTCCGCCGCAGCGGCCTGGACGTGCCGAAAATCAGGCACCCGGCCCACGGCGGAAGAGCCCGCTTCAAACAGGGACTGCAGGAACTTCTCGCGGCGGGGATGGTCCAGTAGGACCAGCTAGGCGCGAACTAGCCCAGCAGGTGCAGCTGGTCCGGGGTATCGAGGTCTTCGCCGCCGGACTGGCCTGAACCCGGTGGCAGAGTGCAGTCCACCAGGTCGAGCAGCTCCGGGTGGGTCTGCAGGAAGAGCCGGGCACCGGCGTCGCCCTTTGCAGATTCGGCGGCGCGGTCCCGCAGCGTTGTATCGAGCAGCAGCGGGTGTCCGCGCCGGAGCTTCCCTCCAGCATCGGCGTACGCGGCGGCCGTCACCCTGCCCGGCTGGTGCGCCCGGAGGAGTCTGGCGACAGTGTCCGCCGTAAGCCCCGGCTGGTCCACGAGCGCCACCAGAACGTGGTCTTCGTGCCGCGCGCGATTGATTCCTGCCTGGAACGAACTGCCCATTCCGCTGGCCCACTCCGGGTTTTCCACCACGATGTGCCGGGCCAGGTCCGTCCTCCCGGCGACGTCCGCGGCGCCAGCGCCCAGCACCACCACAACCTCGCGGCAGCCGCCGTCGAGCAGCACGTCGGCCAGGACCTCCACGAGGGTGCGGCCCCGGAACGGAAGCAGGGCTTTCGGGCCGCGGCCCAAGCGGGTGCCGGCCCCCGCTGATAGCAGCACTCCGGTGGTGGACGGAAGGATGGAAACCATGCTTACTACCTTAAGGCGCAAAGACTACCCGGTAGTAGGGGTGGTTTGTCCAGTGAATGGCGGCTAACGTCGGATATGTCGTGTTGGCAATTGGGGGTCGTAATGGCGGCTGCAACGGTGCAGTTGTCGGAAGGAGCATCTATGGCAGGCACATTCGTAATCGAGACAGCAGGCGCAGGGCAATACCGGTTCAGGCTGACGGCCGATGACGGAACCGTGGTGGCAGTTTCGCCCAGCTTTTCCAACATCAAGGCCGTCACTGCCGGAATCACGGCGGTCCGCGAGAGCGCAGCAACCGGCTTCGTTGTCGACCGCAGGCGTCCCTGACTGACCCAAAGAAGCACGACGGCGGCCCCCACCATCAGGTGAGGGCCGCCGTCGTTTTTGTGTGGTGCGTCAGGCGTCGCCGCCGGCTCCTCCTGTTGTTCCCGCAGTGACGTCCAGGAGTTTGTAGCGGTCCATGGCGTACGACGGCGCGCCCTCCTGCACCTCGGCCCTCGCCGCCAGTAGCTGGAGGGTTTTGACGACGATGGAGTGGGTGTCGTTTTTGAAGAAGCGGCGGGCGGCGGCGCGGGTGTCCGAGAAGCCGAAGCCGTCGGCGCCGAGGGTGGCGAACTCGTTCGGGATGAACTGGCGGATCTGGTCCGGGACGGCCTTCATGTAGTCCGAGACGGCGACGACGGGGCCCTGGGCGCCTTCGAGCTGTTTGGTGACGAAGGGCTGGCGGGCTTCCTTGCCGGGGTTGAGGAAGGCTTCCTCTTCGGCGGCGAGGCCGTCGCGGCGCAGTTCATTCCAGGAGGTGACGGACCAGACGTCGGCGGAGACGCCCCAGTCTTCGGCGAGGATCCGCTGGGCTTCGAGGGCCCAGGGGACGGAGACGCCGGAGGCGAGGATCTGGCTCTTGGGGCCTTCGGTGGTGGAGGCCGTGAGCTTGTAAATGCCCTTGAGGACACCTTCGACGTCGAGGTTCTCCGGTTCCGCGGGCTGGACGATCGGTTCGTTGTAGACCGTGAGGTAGTACATCAGGTTACGGTCGGTCGAGTCGTGCCCGTACATGCGTTCGAGGCCGCCGCGGACGATGTGGCCCATTTCGTAGCCGTAGGCTGGGTCGTAGGTGACCACGGCGGGGTTGGTGGAGGCCAGCAGCGGGGAGTGTCCGTCGGCGTGCTGGAGGCCTTCGCCGGTGAGGGTGGTCCGTCCGGCGGTGGCGCCGATGATGAACCCGCGGGTCATCTGGTCGGCGGCGGCCCAGAAGGCGTCGCCGGTGCGCTGGAAGCCGAACATGGAGTAGAACACGTAGACCGGGACCAGGGGCACGCCGTGGGTGGCGTAGGCGGTGCCGGCGGCGGTGAAGGCTGCCACGGCGCCGGCTTCGTTGATGCCGGGGTGGATCAGTTGGCCCTGGGCGGATTCCTTGTAGGCCAGGACGAGGTCCCGGTCCACGGACAGGTAGTTCTGGCCCTTGGGGTTGTAGATTTTCGCGGTCGGGAAGAACGCGTCCATGCCGAACGTCCGGGATTCGTCCGGCACGATCGGGACAACCCGGTGCCCGAACTTCTTGTCGCGGAGCAGGTCCTTGAGCAGGCGGACGAACGCCATGGTGGTGGCGGCCTGCTGCTTGCCCGAACCCCGCTTGGCGACGTCGAACGTTTTGGGATCCGGCATTTCCACCGCCCCGGGGCCGGGGCGCCGTTCGGGCACCGAGCCGCCCAAAGCCTTGCGCTGCTCCAGGAGGTAGGCAATCTCAGGCGCGTCCGGACCGGGGTGGAAATACGGCGGCCGGTAGGGATCCTCTTCGAGCCGGGCGTCGGAAATTGGGATTCTCAAGTAATCCCTGAATTCCTTCAGGTCGTCCAGGGTGAGTTTTTTCATCTGGTGGGTGGCGTTGCGGCCTTCGAAGTGCGGGCCCAGGCCGTAGCCCTTGACCGTTTTGGCCAGGATCACGGTGGGTTTGCCCTTGAATTCGGTCGCGGCCTTGTACGCGGCGTAGACCTTGCGGTAGTCGTGCCCGCCGCGTTTGAGGTTCCAGATCTCGTCGTCGGAGAGGTCGGCGACGAGGTCCTTGGTCTGCGGGGTTTTGCCGAAGAAGTGTTCGCGGACGAACCCGCCGGATTCGGCCTTGTAGGTCTGGTAGTCCCCGTCGGGGGTTTCGTTCATGATCTTCACCAGCGACCCGTCGGCGTCGCGGGTGAGCAGGTCATCCCATTCCCGGCCCCAGACGACCTTGATCACGTTCCAGCCCGCGCCGCGGAAGAACGCCTCGAGTTCCTGCATGATCTTGCCGTTGCCGCGCACCGGGCCGTCCAGGCGCTGGAGGTTGCAGTTGATCACGAAGTTCAGGTTGTCCAGGTTCTCGTTCGCGGCGAGCTGGAGCAGGCCGCGGGACTCGGGCTCGTCCATTTCGCCGTCGCCCAGGAACGCCCAGATCTGCTGGTCCGCGGTGTCTTTCAGGCCCCGGTTGTGCAGGTACCGGTTGGACTGGGCCTGGTAGATCGCGTTCATCGGGCCGATGCCCATCGACACGGTCGGGAATTCCCAGAAGTGCGGCAT
This sequence comes from Arthrobacter sp. FW305-BF8, assembly GCF_021789315.1. NCBI lineage: Bacteria > Bacillati > Actinomycetota > Actinomycetes > Micrococcales > Micrococcaceae > Arthrobacter > Arthrobacter sp. FW305-BF8. Next base: position 4,129,220 of record NZ_CP084561.1, on the reverse strand, counting down.
CAGCCGCGGGTGCGGGTAGGAGGACAGGGCGTGGCCTTCCTTGGACTTTTCCTGCCGGAACCCGTCCAGGTCCTCCTCGGAGAGGCGGCCTTCCATGAATGCCCGGGCGTACATGCCCGGGGACGCGTGGCCCTGGAAGAACACCTGGTCCCCGCCGCCGGGATGGTCCTTGCCGCGGAAGAAGTGGTTGAACCCGACCTCGTACAGGGTCGCGGCGCCGGCGTAGGTGGAGATGTGCCCGCCGACCCCGATCTCGGGCCGCTGCGCCCGGTGCACCATCACCGCGGCGTTCCAGCGCATGTACGCCCGGTAGCGGCGCTCGTACTCCTCGTTGCCCGGGAACTGCGCTTCCTGGTCCACCGGGATCGTGTTCACATAGTCCGTGGTGGTCACCATCGGAACCCCGACGCTCTGCGCGCCGGCACGCTGCAGGAGACTGCGCATGATGTATTGGGCACGCTCCGTGCCCTGTTCCCTGATCAGCGCATCCAGGGACTCAACCCACTCGGCGGTCTCTTCCGGATCACGATCAGGCAGCTGGTTAGTCAACCCGCTGAGGATATGGGAGGTATCTTCTCCTGCAGCCACGGCAGCCTCGTTTCATCTTTGAATGTTGGGCTCATGTTTTCGTATTGTGAGAAAACATTCTTGCTATTCGAGATTATCCGCCGCGAAGGATCTGGGTCAAACGTTGCTGAATACTCTTGGCGGAACTGACTGGCCTGGGGCGAGACGGGCGGATTGTGACAGCGGGGAGTCGGTGGGGAATCTTGACCGGCAGGTGATGTGGGTCATACTCTTGTTTCACTATTCAACAAACTTATTTCGCCAGGTGGAATAACAGCAGCAATCGGCAGAGCCAGGAAGGCCGATCGAGGGCTCACCACCGCGAAAATCCCAGAAACTGGAGAACCAGATGCAGACGACCCCATCAGTCGGCGTCGAACCGGCTCCCACCCCGACAGCGTCGTCGGGCCAGCCAGTTCACCAGGCCGCGGCCGCCGACGCCCTGTGCGAGGCGGCCAGCACGGCCGCCGCCCGCAACATCAGCCCCAGCCTTTACAACACCGACCTCGCACCCACCAAGCGGCAAGGGCGCCGCTGGACCGGATACAGCATCTTCACCCTGTGGGCGAACGACGTGCACAGCCTCGGGAACTACGCGTTCGCCGTCGGACTCTTTTCCCTGGGCCTCGGCGGCTGGCAGATCCTGACAGCCCTGGCCATCGGAGCGGCCCTCCTCTTTGTGCTCCTCAGCTTCTCGGGTTTCATGGGGCAGAAGACGGGTGTTCCCTTTCCGGTCATGAGCCGGATCAGTTTCGGCATCCGGGGTGCCCAGCTCGCCAGCCTGCTGCGCGGCGCGGTGGCGGTGGCGTGGTTCGGGATCCAGACGTTCCTTGCCTCGGTGGTGCTCCGGGTGATGCTCGTGGCCATGGTTCCGTCCATCCATGACCTGGACACCAACTCCATCCTCGGCCTGTCCACTCTGGGCTGGATCTCCTTTGCGGGGCTGTGGATCGTGCAGCTCGTGATCGTCAGTTTCGGCATGGAGATGATCCGCAAGTACGAGGCCTTCGCCGGTCCCGTCATCCTGCTGACGATGGTCCTGCTGGCCGTTTGGGTCTTCATCGAGGCGCGCGGCTCCGTCCAGTGGACCGGTATACGCGGCCTTGAGGGCGTCGAGATGTGGCGGACCATTTTTGCTGGCGGCGCCCTCTGGGTCTCCATCTACGGAACGTTCGTCCTGAACTTCTGCGACTTCACCCGCTCCGCCGTATCCAAGAAGTCCATCGTGCGCGGCAACTTCTGGGGCATCCCGATCAATATGCTCCTGTTCGGCGCCATCGTGGTGGTCCTCGCTGGCGGGCAGTACAAGATCAACGGCACCATCATCGAAACACCGTCCGACATCGTCCAAAGCATCCCCAACACCCTGTTCCTGGTGCTGGCCTGCCTCGCGATCCTCATTCTGACCATCGCGGTCAACCTCATGGCAAACTTCGTCGCCCCCGTGTATGCCCTCACCAACCTCTTCCCCAAGCGGCTCAATTTCCGCCGGGCAGCGTGGGTGAGCGGCTCTATCGGCCTGGTAATCCTGCCGTGGAACCTCTACAACAACCCCCTGGTCATCGTGTACTTCCTGGGCGGGCTCGGTGCCCTGCTCGGACCCCTGTTCGGCGTGGTCATGGCCGACTACTGGCTGCTCCGCCGCGGCAAGGTCAACGTCCCGGAGCTCTACACCGAGGACCCGGAGGGAGCCTACTTCTACAAGAAGGGCGTCAACCCGCGGGCGGTCATCGCATTCATCCCGGCGTCCGTCCTGGCGCTTCTGATCGCATTCATCCCCGCCTTCGAGCCGGCCGCACCATTTGCCTGGTTCTTCGGCGCCGGTGTCGGAGCACTCAGCTACTACGTGATCGCAGACCGCAGGCAGCGCTTCGAGGACGTCGACGGCGAGGCCATTGCCGTCGCCAGCACCCACTAAGAGCCACCCCACCCAGGAGGACACTATGCGCATACTCGTCGCGAACGTCAACACCACCCAGTCCATGACAGACTCCATCGCCGCCCAGGCGCGAAGCATCGCGGCGCCCGGCACCGAGATCGTCGGGATCACGCCGCGCTTAGGGGCCGACTCCTGCGAGGGCAATTTTGAGAGCTACCTGGCCGCGATCGCCGTGATGGACCGGGTGGTCAACTACCCCGAACCCTTCGACGCCGTCATCCAGGCAGGCTACGGCGAGCACGGCAGGGAGGGGCTGCAGGAGCTGCTGGACGTGCCCGTCGTCGACATCACCGAGGCCGCGGCCAGCACCGCTATGTTCCTCGGGCACAAGTATTCCGTGGTCACCACCCTGGACCGTGCCGTGCCACTCATCGAGGACCGACTGAAGCTGGCCGGCCTCGACGCCCGCTGTGCTTCCGTGCGGGCCAGCGGGATGGCCGTGCTGGAGCTCGAGGAGGAGCAGGAGCGGGCAGTGGAGGCCATCATCAGCCAGGCGTTGCTCGCCGTCCGGGAGGACAAGGCCGAGGTGATCGTGCTGGGCTGCGGCGGCATGGCGGGCCTCGACGAACAGATCCGGCAGCGCGCCGGAGTGCCCGTGGTGGACGGCGTTGCCGCCGCGGTGACCATCGCGGAGTCCCTGGTCCGGATGCAGCTCTCCACGTCCAAGGTGCGGACGTACGCCACGCCGCGGCCCAAGACCGTCATAGGCTGGCCGCTGGCGGTGGATGCCGTTCGGGCCGGCACCTAGATGCCAATGGCCACCTAAAGTTCCAACTACTCCAGGAGAATCAGCATGGCCGTTCAACCCACTTCCGGGCGGGTCGCCGTCGTCACCGGCGCCGGTTCCGGAATCGGCCGGGCGGTTGCCCGGCAGATGCTTGGGGAGGGTTACCGAGTGGCGCTGGCCGGCCGCCGTGAGCAGCAGCTCCTGGAAACAGCAGACGGGAATCCGGAGGCGCTTGCGGTGCCGTGCGATGTCACCGTGCCCGACGACGTCGAACGCCTGTTCGCTGCTGTCCTCCGGCGCTGGGGCCGGGTGGATGTCCTGTTCAACAACGCCGGCGTCTTCGGGCCGGCGGCTTCCGTGGATGAGATCAGCCTTGCGGACTGGGAGGCCACCGTCGCCGTGAACCTGACCGGTTCGGTGCTGTGCGCCGGGGCGGCCGTCCGGGCGATGAAGGCGCAGTCGCCGCAGGGCGGGCGGATCATCAACAACGGCTCGATCTCCGCGCATTCACCTCGTCCGCGCACTGTGGCCTACGCCGTAACCAAGCACGCCATGACGGGCCTGACCAAGAGCATCGAGCTGGACGGCCGGGAGTTCGGCATCACCTGCGGGCAGATCGACATCGGCAACACCGCCACGGAAATCATGGACACCATCGGTGTCGGCTCGGGCGCGCTCCAGGCCGACGGCAGCCGCAGGGTGGAACCGATGTTCCCGGTGGAGGACGCTGCCCGGGCGGTGCTGATGATGGCGGGGATGCCGCCGTCGGCCAGTGTGGGCTCGGTGGTGATCACGGCCGCCGGAATGCCCTTCATAGGCCGCGGCTGACCCTTCCCTCCCGACTCCCGAGTTTTTGTCCAGATATCGCGACTTAGAGGCCCCTCAGCGGCGAATATCTGTACAAAAACTCCTCCGCTGGAAGGTCCGCCTGTGGATAACGTCCAGCAGGCCTCCTCGAGATGCCTCAATGGAGCATGACCAGATGGTCACCGGCGTCCCCGCCGGACGGCTCTTCGCCCGCGACATGCACCGTCCAAGCCGGGGTATTCGGGTGCCCAGGTCGTGTGGTCCGGACCTTCCGGCGCTCGTCCGGTCGCACACTGCCCTCGATCCGGACGACTTCGCAGCCCTGATCACGGCAGCGGAACTCCACGGCGTTCCGCTGCCGCCGTGGGCGGAGTTCAGGCCCGACGGCGGCGGGCCGGTGACCGCCGTCGTCGAACCGGTGCCCTGGGGCAAGAAAAGCGGACCCCATTTCCGGGAGCCGGGACGGTTTTGCACCTCTCCCGGCAAAGCGGCGCGTCACTCCCGCGACGGCGCGGGATCGCCGGGCACCGGCTCAAGATCCGCGAGGGTGATCTGGTTGAGATTGACGGACTGAGGCTTACGTCCGTGGCCCGGACCTGGGTGGACCTCGGCTCGGTCCTGCCCCTCGACGACCTTGTGGTGGCCGGCGACGCAATCGTCAGTAAACACGCGAGGCACTTCGGTCCGCCCAAAGTCGCCATGGTGCCGCTGGCCGAACTACGGGCGTTTGTGGACCGCGCCAACGGCATCCACGGGGTGCAGAAGGCGCGGTTCGCGCTCGATCTGTTGCGCGTGGGCGTCGATTCGCCGCCTGAAAGCAAGCACAGGCCGGTCTGGACGGATCTGGGTTGCCGGCGGTTCCGGACGTGCATCGAATATGAGGGGCTCCACCACCTGGCCCCCGAAAAGGTGAGAGTTTTTTCCAGATAACGCCCGCTGAAGGGGCTCCAAGCCCCAACAAGTGGACAAAAACCCGATTGTCACCGGTCCTACGAGTTCCGCATCGTGAAAACTGAATTTCCTCTTGCGGAATAGTGTGACCGGGGTTACGTTGGAGACAGACCCCGATCCGGGGCAGTTCCCAATTGATAGGTACAGATCAATGAAGATCCCAGATTCCTCGGCGCTGAAGGCGAGTTCGGTGCCGTCGAAGAAGAAGCCCCTGTATAGGTCGCTCTTCTTCCAAATTCTGATCGCCGTCGTGGCAGGTGTTCTCATAGGGCATTTCTGGCCGGACCTAGGCGCTCAACTGAGGCCGCTCGGTGACGGCTTCATCCAGCTCATCAAGATGATCATCGCGCCGCTGATCTTCCTCGTGATCGTTACGGGAATTTCAGCCGTCGGCGACGTCAAGGCGGTCGGAAGGGTAGGAGTCAAGGCTCTTCTCTACTTCACAGCGGCCACGCTTTTCGCCCTGGTCTTCGGCCTGGTTGTCGGCAACATCGTCCAGCCCGGAGCGGGCCTGAACATCGATCCGAGCACCCTGTCGCAGGAGGCCCTCGACGCCAAGACCGGCCACGCCGTGCCGAAGGACGCGGCGGCGTTCATCCTGGACGTCATCCCCACCAGCGTCATCGGCGCCTTCGCGAACAACAGCCTGCTGCAGGTCCTGTTCTTCTCCGTGTTCTTCGGCGCCGCCATCGTCGTCATCGGCCGCGAGCGTTGCCTGCCGGTGGTCAGCCTCATGGAGACGGTCCTGGAACTCGTTTTCAAGATCATGTCCTGGATCATGAAGGTCGCGCCAATTGGTGCTTTCGGTGCGATGGCCTTCATCATCGGCCAGTACGGGCTGGACACCCTCGGCACCTACGCCATGCTGATTGCCGCCTGCTACGGCGCGGCTGTTATCTTCATCGGGCTCCTGTTCGTCGTGGCCTGGAGCTTCGCCCGGGTTCCGCTGTGGCAGTTCCTCAAGTACACCCGCGAGGAATTCCTGCTGGCATTGGGCACCGCCTCCACGGAAGCTGTGATGCCGCGCATCATGACCAAGCTGACGAATGCCGGGTGCTCCCGGGCCACCACCGGTCTTGTGGTTCCGACGGGCTACTCGTTCAATCTGGACGGTGCAGCGATTTACCTGTCCATCTCCCTGCTGTTTCTCGCCCAGGCCTTCGGCCACCACCTGGACCTCGGCCAGCAGCTCGCGGCCCTCGGCGTCCTGCTGCTGACCTCCAAGGGCATGGCCGGCGTTCCCGGCTCGTCCTTCCTGGCACTGTCCGCCACGGCGGCGGCGCTCGGAATCTTCCCGGTGGCCGGCGTCGCCCTGCTCCTCGGGGCCGACCGGCTCATGGACTCCATGCGCGTGGTGGTCAACCTGCTGGGCAACTGCGTGGCAACCTTCGTGGTCTCCAAGTGGGAGGGCCAGTTCGACCGCAGCGTCATGGTGCGGGCATTCCGCGGCGAGATCACCAACCACGATTCGGCGGTCATGCTCGGCGTGGAGGAGGACTTCCAGGAGCAGGAACTCGAGCGGATCAGCGGGGGCGGGCAGGCTTCGCCCAAGTTCCGCGGCGGCCCGAACCCCGGTGAGATGCCGGAGTTTCAGATGAGCAGGCCGTCCGCCGCCATCAACCACGAATAACGTAAGGAGGTTTTGTGCAGATATCGTCCGCTGAAGGCCCCTGAAGTCGCGATATCTGGACAAAAACTCCAGAGGATTGAAGGCAGGATCCCGCCCCCGGCTGAGCAGTTCGGTCTGGGGCGGGGTCCTGCTGCGTCAGAGGGGGAGCAGGGCTGACAGGTCCGCGCGCAGGCCGGAGGCGGCCACGCGTCCGGCGCTGACGGCGTCGGCCCAGCTCAGCCGTCCGGTCACCATCGCCAGCCAGGTGGCGGCGTCGCACTCGATGACGTTCGGGGGAGTACCGCGCGTGTGCCGCGGGCCTTCAACGCACTGGGTGACGCCGAACGGCGGCACCCGCACCTCCACGGAATTCCCGGGCGCGCGGGCGGTGACCTCCTCGAGCGAGTACCGGACCGCCGTCGCGATCACCGAACGGGGCACCGCCGGAGCAGCCGTAGGCGTTGGGACAGCGTCCGACGGCGGGACGGCGCCTGCCGCCCATTCGTTCAGGGCCGCTTTGCCGTCGGCCGGGTCGATTCTGCGGCGCGCAACGGCCACCGGTGCCTCCTTGAAAGCTAAAAGTACGTTAGTCCAGCAGGGCCGAGACGGCGTGGCCGAGGCGGATCTTGCCCACGGGACGGCCCCCGCCGAGGACCGGCTCCACCACCTTCTCGAGCACGCTGGACACGCCAGGGATGTCGACGGCTCCGCAGGCGGCCAGCAGCGTCAGCCCCACCAGCGAGGTGGCCCGCAGGTTGCCGTCGAGCATCTTGAGGGCCACGGCGACCCCTTGGGACGTGGCCATGACCAGGACGCCCTCGGCCCCGATCTTGGCGATGACGTCCAGCTCCTCCATCACGATCGTGTTGGCCTCGCCCCTGCCCTGGACCGCCCACGGGTAATCCAGCATGGAGGTGGCAATGGTGGCCGCGCGGGCGTTGGCGGATTTGTCGGATGGGGCCTTGGCAAGCAGGGAGTAGGCGCGGGCCAGGCCGGTCAGCGAGATGGCCGCCACCGGCGCGCCGCAGCCGTCGATGCCCAGGTGCGCGATCTGTTCGCCGGAATACTCCTCGATCACCGTGCGGATGCGCTGCTGCAGCGGATGGTTGGGTTCCAGGTAGCTGTGCGTGTCCCAGCCGTTTTCGGTGCAGGCCCACAGGAAGGCCGCGTGCTTCCCCGAGCAGTTGAAGGCCAGCCGGGACTTGCCCCGCTCAGACTGGGTCAGCCAGGTGCGTGCCGTCTCGTCCTGCGGCCAGGCGGCAGGGCACTGCAACTGGTCCTCCTTGACACCCGCGGCCTTGAGCATGCCTTCGACGACGTCCATGTGGTCGAGCGATCCTGTGTGGCTGGCGCAGGCGAGGGCCACTTGGGCGCCGCGGAGCGGAACCCCGGACTGCATGGCCGCCAGCGCCTGCAGGGGCTTGAGCGTGGACCTGGCCAGGATGGGGGTGGAGATGTCGCCCAGCTGGGTGACAACGTGGCCGTCCGCGGCGAGCACCACGGCCGCCCCGATATGGCGGGACTCCACGAATCCGCTTCGTTCAACCACGGCGAGTTCGACGGCGGAATCCACAGTGAACGTTGCGTGCGAAGTTAGGGCCATGGGCCCAGTCTATGGTGCCGCAGCCTACTCAACGGTGACCATGACCGACTGCCAGCCCGAGGCGCCGTCCGGCACCGGATCGGCGCGCTTCTCCGTCTGCACCTCGCCGGTCCCGTCCGTTGCCCGCACCTTGATGTAGTGGGAACCGGGCGTCGCATCCCAGGCGAAGGACCACTGCCGCCACGTATCCACGGAGGCCTCCTCCGAAAGCACTGCCGCCGTCCAGTCACCGCCGTCGATCTGCACCTCGACCTTGGTGATGCCCCTGGTCTGCGCCCAGGCGGTGCCCCCGATGGGCACCTTCCCGGCCTTCACCACGGCGAATGACTTGGGCACCTCCACCCGGGCCATCGTCTTGATGGGGCCGCGGTCCGACCAGCCGCGCTGGGTCCAGTAGGCCTTGCTGTCGGCGAAGCGCGTCACCTCGAGGTCCACCACCCACTTCGTGGCGGACACGAACCCGTACAGTCCGGGCACCACCATGCGCACGGGATAGCCGTGCTCCAGCGGCAGCGGCTCGCCGTTCATGCCGACGGCAAGCATGGCGTCGCGGCCGTCCTGCAGGACCTCCAGCGGCGTGGAGGCGCTGAACCCGTCAATCGAGGTGGAGAGCACCATGTCGGCGCCGGCAGTGGGCCTGGCCCGTTTGAGCACCTCGCGGATGGGGAGTCCCAGCCACCTGGCATTGCCGGCGAGGTTGCCGCCCACCGGATTCGAGACGCAGGTGAGGGTCACATGGGACTCGATCAGGTCGGCGTCGAGCAGGTCCTGGAAGGTGAGCCGGACCTCCTCCTCCACGAGCCCGTGCACGCGCAGTTCCCACTCCTCCGCCTTGATCTCCGGGACGCTCAGGGCGGTGTCGATCCGGTAGAAGTCCCTGGCCGGCGTGAGCCACGGTGTCACGCCGGGCGTGGCCGACTGCACGCCGGCGGGCACCGCGGCTGCGGGCCGGACAGGCGCCGGCAGCCGGAGGGACTCCCGTGCCTGCGCCACATTGCTGCGCGCGGCGCTGAGCAGCCGGCCCCCGGCGGCGGCGATGCCCGCGGCGGCCGCCGTGAAGCCGGTCGCCGCGAAGAAGGCCCGCCGGGAGGTGGCCGGGCGCTCCGGCTCCTTGGCCGCAACGTCGGCCGGAGAAACGGGAAAAGCGTGCAGGCGCCACAGCCGCGACACCAGCAGCCGCAGCACGATCAGCCCGGCGACGGTTCCGACGAGCGAGGGCACGGCGTCCAGCGGCCTGACGCCCGCGCGGGTCACCACGCTGGCCACGATCACCGCGCCCATGAACAGCACGCCGGCCGCTCCCAGCGCCCATCTCCGGTACGCCACCACGCCCAGCACGCACGCCAGCACGAAAATTGTCAGGCCCATCCCCACGAAAAGCGCGGCCTTGTCATTGGTGCCGAACGTCGCAATCGCGAAGTCCTTCAGCCAGGGCGGCGTGAAATCGATGAACGTCGAACCCAGGGCAAACAGGGGAGTGGCGCGGGCGGTGAAGAACGCCCCCGCCAGTTCCGCAACGGAAAGTACGACGGCGGCGGCAGCCACCCCTGCCAGCGCCGCCAGCGCGGCCGGTCCCGTGAACCACCTCATGAGCTTCTTCATGGCATGGGTTCGTAGCGGCGGGCTGCACGGATTGTCCGCCGGCCTCAACTGCCGGCCTCAACTGGGCGCCGGTCACAGCTTAGGAGCCAGCACGATGCACAAAGTACCCTTGGAGACTGTGAAGGTACTCGTCATTGGCCCCGGCGGCCGCGAACACGCCATTGTCCGCTCCCTCCTTGCAGACCCCAACGTTTCCGAAGTCCACGCGGCTCCGGGCAACGCGGGCATCAGCAAGCTCGTCCCCACGCACGCAATCGACGGGAACGATCCGGACGCGGTGGCGGCGCTCGCCACCCGGCTCGACGTCGACCTCGTGGTGGTTGGCCCCGAAGCTCCCCTTGCGGCCGGTGTGTCCGACGCCGTGCGCGACGCCGGCATCCCGGTGTTCGGGCCCAGCAAGGACGCCGCCCAGCTCGAGGCTTCCAAGGCTTTCGCGAAGCAGGTCATGGCCGAAGCCGGCGTTCCGACCGCGATGGCCCTGGTGGCCGCGAATGCGGATGAGGCAGCCGCGGCGCTGGACACCTTCGGCGCACCCTACGTCGTCAAGGACGACGGTCTCGCCGCAGGCAAGGGCGTGGTGGTCACCAACAACCGGGACGACGCCCTGGCCCACGCCCAGAGCTGCTTCGACGCCGGCGGAACAGTGGTCATCGAGGAGTTCCTGGACGGCCCCGAAGTCTCCGTGTTCGTACTGTGCGACGGCCGCAACACGGTGGCACTGTCCCCGGCGCAGGACTTCAAGCGCATCTACGACAACGACGAAGGCCCCAACACCGGCGGCATGGGGGCGTACACCCCGCTTGACTGGGCTCCTGGCGGCCTTGTGCAGGAGGTTATCGACCGCATCGCCCAGCCCACAGTGGACGAGATGGCCCGCCGCGGCACCCCGTTCGTCGGCGTGCTGTTCGTCGGCCTCGCGCTGACCAAGCGCGGCACGCGCGTCATCGAATTCAACGTCCGCTTCGGCGACCCCGAAACCCAGGCCGTGCTCGCACGGCTCAAGACGCCCCTGGGTTCCCTGCTCCTGTCAGCCGCCAAGGGCGAACTGGACCAGGCAGAAGAGCTGCGCTGGTCCAAGGACACGGCAGTCGCCGTCGTCGTTGCCTCTGAAAACTACCCCGACACCCCGCGCACGGGAGACCGCATCCGTGGTCTCAAGAAGGTTGACGAGCTGGAGGGTGTCCACGTGATCCACGCCGGAACCAAGCTCGACGGCGAGGGCAAGGTGGTCTCCGCCGGCGGCCGCGTGCTGGCCGTGGTGGCGCTGGGATCCGACCTCGTGGAGGCCCGGGAAAGGGCGTACGACGGTGTGGAGCTGGTTCAGCTGGAAGGCGCCCAGTTCCGCACGGACATCGCAGGCAAGGCCGCACGCGGCGAAATCAAGGTGTCGGCCGCCGTCGCGGCCCCGTCGGCTGCGCAGGCCGGCTCCGCTTCGGAAGAAAAGGCGTAACGGTGGCTGAACAGGAAAACACCCGCGGTCTGGACACGGCCCACGCGGAGCTGCCCGGCTGGAAGCACGTCTACTCGGGCAAGGTCCGCGACCTGTACGTCCCGGCCAGCGACTCCATCAACGAGCAGTTCGGGCAGGAATGCGTGCTGGTGGTAGCGAGTGACCGCCTCAGCGCCTACGACCACGTGCTCAGCAGCGAAATCCCGGACAAGGGACGGATCCTGACCCAGCTGAGCCTTTGGTGGTTCGACCAGCTGGATGTGGAACACCACGTCCTGGCGTCCACGGTTGAGGACGGCGTGCCGGCAGCGGTCGAGGGCCGCGCCATGATCTGCAAGAAGCTGGAGATGTTCCCGGTGGAATGCATCGCCCGCGGCTACCTCACGGGCTCGGGCCTCCTGGAATACCGGCAGTCCGGCACCGTCTGCGAGATCCCGCTGCCGGAAGGCCTGGTGGACGGCTCCCGCCTGGAGCACGCGATCTTCACCCCGTCGGCCAAGGCCGAGGTGGGGGAGCATGACGAAAACATCTCCTACGACGCCGTCGTGTCCATCGTGGGCGACGACATTGCCGCGCGCCTGAGCGAACTGACGCTGAGCATCTACACCAAGGCCGAGGGGATTGCCCGCGAACGCGGCATCATCCTGGCCGACACCAAGGTGGAGTTCGGCTACGACGTCGTGAACGGCGCCATCACCCTCGGCGACGAGGTCCTGACGCCGGACTCGTCCCGGTTCTGGGACGCCGCCACCTACGAGCCCGGCAAGGCGCAGCCCTCCTACGACAAGCAGTTTGTCCGGGACTGGCTGGCGTCCGCCGAATCCGGCTGGGACAAGGCCTCCGACACGCCGCCGCCGGCCCTGCCCGCGGACATCGTGGACCGTACCCGGGCCCGCTACGTCGAGGCCTACGAGAAGCTGACCGGCCGCACGTTCAGCTAGCGCTTTCAAGAAACGTCAGGCGCCCCCGGGACTGTTCCCGGGGGCGCCTGAGGCATTCGCTCGGTGCCTGCTAGCTGGCTTCGGCCGCTGCCGCACGGCGCTGGGCGAGCCGGATCTCCAGCACGGCATCGAGGGCCTGCTGGACCCGGTCCTGCGCGCCCGCGGCACTGAATTCCTTCTGCGCCTCCTCCAGATGCACCAGCGCCTCATCCCCTTCGCCCGCAGCCTTCAGCGATTTTCCGAGAAGCAGCGAAACCTCGCCGGCCGTGTGCTTGGCCAGGTCCTTGCGTTCGGCGTGGATGTCGCGAAGCTTCTGGACCGCGGCCACGATGTCCCCGGTGAGGTAGAGCCAGCGGGCGCGGATGAACGCGACTTCCAGCTGGTCCGTCTTGTTTCCGCCGACGATGGACAGCGCGAGTTCGGCGCGTTCGATGGCGGACAGGGTCTCCGGCTCAACGATCCCGGAGGAGAGGCGGACGGCGGCCGACGCCTTGTTGAAGCGGGCCCACAGCTCGATGTCGTTGGCGGGGGAGAGCAGCTTCGCCGCCCGCTCGTGGTGCTTGATGCCCTCCGGGTAGTCATGCCGCATGAACGCGACATTGCCGATCACCCATGCCACCTCGCCCGCGAGCTGGGACATCGAATGCTCGTCCATCTGCTCATTCATGTCCTCGCAGTACTTCCACGCCTCGTCGAGCCGGCCGCTCTCGGCAAGTGCTCCGATCAGCGCGCGGAGCGCCCCGATGATGAGCGTTGAACCCTTGGGCAGCTGGGCGCACAGCTCCACGGCCTTCTCGGCGTGTTCGACGGCGGCGCCCAGCTGGCCCTGCCCGTGACACAGGGCGGCGAGCATCTGGCGCGCCCGGACACCCAGGCCTGCCGATTCCGTGGCCATGGGATGCTCGGACAGATGCTCCATGATCTTCTGGCATTCCTTGAGCTGACCCTGCTTCATGAGGCATTCGGCCTGCATGTAGGTCATGTTCCACCAGGCGCTGGTGTTCTTGCCGTCGAGGGCGATCCGGGCGGCGTTGGCGGCGTGTTCGGCCGCGAGGGCATAGTCGCGCAGGTCCCAGGCCTGCCGGGCATAGAGGCCGGCCAGCACGTATTCGGCGTCGCTGACCGAGATGGGCTGGCTCCACGCTTCGAGCGCCTTGGGCGCGAGTTCCAGCCTCCGGGCGAGCTCTTCGATGACGTCGGCTGTGGGTTCCCGGCGGCCGGTCTCCAGCAGGGAAATGTAGCTGGGGGAGTACAGGTCCCTGCCCAGTTCGGCCTGAGTCAGTCCGCGCTCCAGCCGCTCAGCGCGGAGCTTCTCCCCGAATCCGTTACCCACTGGGGTTCCTCCTATTCCGGACAGCCTTTGTACAGAATGCTTGACACCCTCTGTGGAAAACATTTTACAATGTATGTCAACAAGGACTGTGCTGACTTGGTAACGAATCCGACTCGTATTGAGGAACTCTTAATGTTGAAGAAGATAGCAGCCGCCGCCGTTTTGGCGGGGGCCCTCGCATTTTCTGCTGCGGCTCCCGCCGTTCTGTCTGCAGGCTCGATCGCGGACAACGCGGGCACCTCGGTTGCCATTGGCAACTGGCCGGATCCGATGCGCGTCAAGGACGTGAACACGACCACTATCGGCAATTGGCCTGATCCCATGGTGTCAAAGACCACCATTGGCAACTGGCCCGATCCCATGTAAACAGCTTCCATGAGGAAAGCGGCTCCGGAACATGCGCACATCATGTTCCGGGGCCGTTTTTCTTCCCAGAACGTTTTTCTGCCAGGAACAGCAGCCGTAACAAAGGAGTGGGGACCATGACACGGAGAGCAGCCGACGGCCTGCAGCGGGCCTTTTTCCTCTGGACCATCGCCGGCACGTCACTGATTGTGGCAGCCGCTGCCGGAGCAGCCGTGGTTGAGGTGTTCAGGGGAACGGCCGACGCCGGGACTTTCGTGTGGGGGATGATCGGCATTGCGGCGCTGCTGGAGTCACTGGTGCTTTTCGCCGTCGGCCTGCGTCTGCGGCACCGCTACCTGAACCAGGTCCAAAGCTACGACAGCCGGGGCGACTACCTGGCCGACGACGGGTCCCGCCGGCCGAGAATTCCTCTCCTGGGCGACGGGCAGGCGACCCAGAACATCCACAACCAGAGCCTCGGCGGAAACTGACCCAACTAGGTAGCACTTCAGGGCGTTCCCAGCGCTGGGAACGCCCTGTGCTGCTACCCAGTTGGGGTGGGTCGCCGAAGAAACGAAAAAGAGGGCCTCCCTGGGGAGACCCTCTTTTTTGGTCGGGATGACAGGATTTGAACCTGCGACCTCTTCGTCCCGAACGAAGCGCGCTACCAAGCTGCGCTACATCCCGATCCGTTGCTGCGAAAGCAACTGAACAAGGATATCCGATACTGGGCCACATGCGAAATCGGCATCCGGCGAGCCGCTGTGGCTCAGACCAGCGAGTCCTTCCAGGCGCTGTGCAGGCGGGCGAAGCGGCCGTTGCCACCGATCAGTTCGTCCGGGCTTCCGTCTTCCACCACCTGTCCGTCATGGACCACGAGCACCCTGTCCGCCGTCTCCACGGTCGACAGCCGGTGCGCGATGATCAGCGCCGTGCGCGCGGTTCCGGGGGACGTTCCGTCGGCGGCCGGGCTCGCGTCTGCCGGGCCGGTTCCGTCCATTCCTCGCAGCAGCCCGGCGAGGCCGCTCTGCACAAGCCGTTCGGAGGGGATGTCCAGCGAGGACGTGGCCTCGTCCAGGATCAGGACCGCCGGCCGGGCGAGGAACGCGCGCGCGAAGCTGATCAACTGGCGCTGACCCGCGGAGACCCGGCCGCCGCGCTTGTTGACGTCGGTGTCGTATCCCTCAGGGAGCTCCATGATGAAGTCGTGCGCACCCACGGCCTTCGCAGCCGCCTCGATCTCCTCGCGCGGTGCCTCCGGCCGGCCCAGGGCGATGTTGTCCGCCACCGACCCGCTGAACAGGAAGGCCTCCTGGGTCACCATCACAATGTTCCGCCGCAGGTCCGCGGTGGCCAGTTGCCGCAGGTCCACGCCGTCGAGCATCACGGAACCGGCGGACACGTCGTAGAAGCGGGCAATCAGCTTGGCCAGCGTGGACTTGCCCGCCCCGGTCTGCCCCACCAGCGCCACGGTCTGGCCCGCCGGAATGGTGAGGTTCAGCGTGGGAATGATGAGTGGCCCGCTGCCGTAGCGGAACTCCACGTTCCGGAATTCGACGGCGCCGCGGGCGTCGCGGAGTTCCACCGCCTTCCGCGGCGGTCGGACCGTGGGCACCTCCTCGAGCAGGCCCGAGACCTTCTCCAGCGCGGCCTGCGCGCTTTGGAAGGAGTTGTAGAACATTGCCATCTGGTCCACCGGCTGGAAGAAGCGCTTCGTCGAGAGCATCAGGGCCAGCAGCACGCCCACGGCCAGGTCACCGGTCAGCACCCGGAAGCCGCCGAACAGCAGCACGGCGGCCACACACACGTTGCCGATCAGCACCAGGCCGGGCTGGAAGACGCCGTTCAGGTTGATGGAGCGGACGGTCGCCCGCCGGTAGTCCTCGGCAAGTTCGCCGTAGCGGCCGGCGTTTTCGCGTTCCTTGCGGAAGGCCTTGACGGCACGGATGCCGGTCATGGTCTCGATGAAGTGCACGATGAGCCGGGCCGAGACCACCCGGGACTGGCGGAACGCTTGCTGTGAGTGCTTCTGGTACCAGCGGGCCAGGAAGAACATGGGGACGGCCGCGGCCAGCACTACCAGTCCGCTGCGCCAGTCGAGGGCAAAGACGGTGGCCGCGGTGAACAGCATGAACAGCAGGCCGGAGGCGAGCGAGCTGACTCCCGAGTCCAGTAGTTCACGCAGGGCCTCCAGGTCGGAGGTCTGCCTCGCGATGATCCGCCCCGAGGTGTACTTCTCGTGGAACTCGAGGCTGAGCCGCTGGGTATGGCGGAACACCCACAGCCGGAGGTCGAGCAGCATGGCCTGGCTGAGTGCCGCCGTCGACGTTACGTACAGGGCGGTGAGCCCTGCCGCTGCCAGCGCCGTGATCAGGTAGGCGACGCCGGCCAGCACCAGCGGGAGGCTGTTGCCCGCGCGGAGGGCGGGCAGGGCGTGGTCGATGCCGAAGGCGATCAGCGCGGGGCCGGCCACCCGGGCCGCCTGTGACAGGACCACCGTGGCGATCGTGAGCCAGAACCGCAGCCGCACGGGCCGGATCAGCGACCCCAGCAGGGCGAGCGACCGGCGCCGTACCGCCTTGCTGTCGCTCTTGCTTAGGTTGGCGTTGTCCTCATTGGCGGTACCGAAGGCTGTGCTGCTCACCGGCTGACCTCCTCGGCGTCGTCGAGGGCCGACAATTCGGAGTCCAGGTCGCGGGGCTCCGTTTCCAGGCTCGCGATCACGTGGCGGTAGTGGCTGTTGCCGGCCAGCAGTTCGGCGTGGGTTCCGACGGCGGCGATGCGGCCGTCCTCCAGCAGCGCCACCCGGTCGGCCAGAGCCACGGTGGACGGGCGGTGGGCGACGATAAGCGTCGTGGTGCCTGCCAACACCTCCCGCAGGCGGTTTTCCACGAGCTCCTCCGTGTTCACGTCCAGGGCGGAGAGGGGATCGTCCAGGACCAGCACGGCGGGCGCCGCTGCGATGGCCCGGGCCAGGGCGAGGCGCTGGCGCTGGCCGCCGGACAGGCTGAGGCCCTCCTCGCCGATGAGGGTGTCCAGCCCCTCGGGCAGTGAGTAAGCGAAGTGTGCCTGCGCCGTGTCCAGGGCCTCGGCAAGGATTTTTTCTCGGGTGTCGGTGTCTTCGGACTGCACGCCGAGCAGCACGTTGTCCCGTACTGAGCTGGAGAACAGGGTGGTGTCCTCGAAGGCAACGGCCACCAGGGTGCGGAGTTCCTCGACGCTGAAGTCCCGAAGGTCCACGCCGTCGAGCTCAATGGAACCCGCCGTGACATCGTAGAGCCGTGGCACCAGCTGCAGCAGGGCACTCTTGCCGCTGCCGGTGATGCCTACCAGCGCCATCGTTTCGCCCGGACAGATGTCCAGCCGGACGTCCTTCAGCACCGGTTTGTCCGGGGCGTCGTCGAAGGCGAACGTTACGTTGTTGAAGCTCAGCGCGCCTTTGACGTCGGCAGGGCGGCGGGGTTCGGCCGCGCCGGTGATGGTGTTTTCGGAATCCATGACCTCGAAGTGCCGGTCCAGGGCGGTTTTCGCCGTCAGGGCCATGGCCAGCAGCATGCCGGAGAACTCGACGGGCGCGGCGATGACGGCGGCAGTGGCGAAGAAGGCCACCAGGGAGCCGATGCTGAGCTGGCCACTGGCTGCGAGCATGATTCCAGTGACCAGGCCGGCGCCCAGCGCCAGCTCCGGCAGGAGCGTCACCACCATGCTGAAGACGGCCTGGTGCCGGGCCTTGGCAATCTCCGTCTGGCGCAGTTCCTCGGCCTGGCCGTTGAAGGTTTCCAGGGCTTCTCGGCTGCGGCCGAAGGCCTTCAGGACGCGGATGCCGTGGACGGACTCCTCAACCGTGGTGGCAAGGTCGCCGGCCTGGTCCTGGCTGCGCCGGGCAACCTTGCTGAAGCGGGTCCGGAACCGGAAACCGTAGACCATCACGGGCCCTGCTGCGGCCAGGAAGATCAGGGCCAGCTGCCAGCTCATGGTGAACATGACGACGACGCCTATCACCACCGTCAGGGTGGTCACCACCAGCATGATGGCCCCGAATGCCATCCAGCGCCGAATGAAGTTGAGGTCCGTCATGGCGCGGGAAAGGAGCTGGCCTGAGCCCCAGCGGTCATGGAAGGAGACGGGAAGGTTCTGCAGGTGGCCGTAGAGCGAGACCCTCATCCGGGTCTCCACGGTGGTGGCGGGGTTGATCACGAAGGTGCGGCGGAGGGCAACCAGCACGGCTTCGGCGACGCCCAGGGCCAGGATGAGGCCGGCCGAGCCCCAGACGGCGTCCACGGTGGCCCCGGGCCGGAGGGAATCGTTGATGAGCACGCGCAGCACCTGCGGGATGGCAAGGGCAACCACACTGGCCAGGAGAGCCGAGAGCAGGCCCATAAGCAGGCGCGGCAGGACCGGCTTCACGTGCGGATAGAGACGGCTGACGGATCGAAAAAATGAACTCTGCTTGGCCATGCCCGCTTCTTGAACTCAACTGTGTGAAGGCTCTGGTGTAGTTTCCCGTAGCAACTACCCTATGCCATGGGTGGCACCCTTCACAGGTGACTGATCAGGCGCGCGGGGTGAGCGTCAGCAGGACGGCCTCGGGCTTGCAGGCGATGCGGACCGGCGCAAAGCGCGAGGTGCCGATTCCGCCCGAGACGTTGACCGGCGTCGTACGCCCGTTGCTGCTCCAGTCGTTGAGGCCCTTGGCCCGCCAGGTGGGGATGTCGCAGTTCGCGACGACGGCGCCGTACCCCGGGATGCACAGTTGTCCGCCGTGCGTGTGGCCGGCCAGGAGCAGGTCCGCGCCGTCATCGGTGAAGTGGTCCAGGACCCGCTGGTAGGGGGCGTGGATGACGGCGACGCGCAGGTGGTCCTTTGCGTTCTGGCCCCGGGTGCCGCGCGGCCAGCCGGCGTACCGTTCACGGTTGAGGTGCGGATCATCCACGCCCGAGAAGTCGAACCGCATGCCGTTGAGGACGATGGACTGGTGCCGGTTGGTCAGGTCGATCCAGCCACCCATGCCGAAGCCGGACCGCAGGCGGGGCCAGTCAAGTTCCTCCCGGTCCGATGCTGCTTTGGAGGGGCCCAGCAGGTAGCGGGCGGGGTTTTTCAGCTTGGGCGCGTAGTAGTCATTGGAGCCTGGAACAAACACGCCCGGGAAGTCCATGAGCGGTGCCAGAGCGTTGAGCAGCGCGTCCACGGCCTTGGGGTGGCTCAGGTTGTCACCCGTGTTGACCACCAGGTCCGGCCTAAGCGCGGCGAGCGACTGCAGCCACTCCGCCTTGGCCTTCTGGCCCGGCACGAAGTGGATGTCGCTCAGGTGCAGGATCCGGAATGGGGCCCTGCCGGCCGGAAGGATCGGGACGGTCTCCTCGCGGAGGACGAACTGGTTCTTTTCCCAGAGCCCGTATGCCAAGGCGGCCAAGGCGGCCGCGGTTCCGGCACCGGCGGTGACGGCAAAGCCGCGCCCGATGCTACGGACGCGGCTCGCCACCTGTGAAAGGTCAGTCACGGTCAGCCATTCTCCTTGGTGCTGTTGCCGTTTCCATTGCTCTTGTTGTCATTGTTGCCTGTGCCCCCGGTGTTTCCACCGCTGTTGCCGGTGTCCGTGTTTCCGCCGGTGTTTCCGCCCTGGGACGGGATGTTCGGAACGTTCGGGACTGTGGGCTCGAACTGCGGTGTGCCGTACAGCAGGTTCGACGGCGGTTCCGGGAAGGGCTCCGTGCCGTAGCCCGGCGCAATCTGGGACATGAAGTTGGAGAACATCGGCCCGGCGATCATGTAGCCGTCGATCCCGGTGTAGAACTTGCCGTTGACCGTCACGTTCTGGCCCGCACGCTGCTGCGAGCCAAGCGGATCACCAAACCAGGCCGCCGTCGCGAGGCCCATGGTGTGGCCAACAACCCAGGTGGAGCCGTTGTTGTTGGACGTACCGGTCTTGGCAGCGATTGGGAAGTTGGTCTCGGTGGAGATCCTGGGCTGGATGAGTGAACCGGATCCCTCGTTGAGTACCTTCTGCAGGGCGTAGTTCACGCCGCGCGCCACCTCGGGCTTGAGGGCGTCCCTGCAGGCAGGGGACTGGGCGGGCAGCTGGGCTCCGGTCTGGTCGGTCACCGACGTAATGGCGATCGGCGCGCAGTACTTGCCGTCGTTCGCAAAGGTGGCGAAGGCCGCGGCCATGGTCAGCGGAGCCGTCTGCCGGGAGCCCAGCAGGTTACCGATGGTGGTCATGGTGATCTTCGGGTTCGGATCCACCACTGCGTTGGTTTCCTTGTCGCGGGTGGGCAGGCCTTCGTGCAGTCCGACGGCGTCCACAACCTTCTGGATGCCGCACAGGTCTACCTGCGAGGCCGAGGCGAACGTCGCCGTGTTGATCGAGTTCTTCAGGCCGTCGAGCACGCTCATGGGACGGTAATAGTTTTCCTCGGCGTTCTGCAGGTCCTCGGTGCCGTTGGTGCTGTCATACCAGCCCACTGTGGGCGTGTCGCAGGTGTTCTGCCACGGGAAATTCTGCGGGTAGCGGCGCTGGGAGGCGTCGACGATGGTGTTCATCGACTTGCCCTCGTTCAGCCATTCGGCGAACGTGAACGGCTTCATGGTGGAGCCGGGCTGTGCACCGCCCAGGCCGTTCAGGTCGTTGCCCTGCTCGTCATACTGATCCACGCTGAAGTTGATCTGGGAGTCGAACTTGCCCTTGCCCGCAAACCAGGAGGTGTTCTGGGCCATGTTGGTGATCTTGCCCGTGCCCGGCTCCAGGGAAACCAGCGCGGCGCCCCACTTGTCCGGGTTCGAGCCCGCAGCGCCGTTCACCTGGTCCTGCGCGGCCTTCTGCGCCTTCGGGTCCAGGGTGGTCTTGATGGTCAGGCCGCCGCGGAACACCTTCTTCTCGCGTTCGGTGGCGTCCGCTCCGTAGGCCGGGTTGTTCAGCAGGAGGTGCAGGACGTAGTCGCAGAAGTACGGGGCAGTGGGCGAGTACGCGCAGCCCTGACGTGCCGGCGTCACCTTGGGCGCGACGGGGGTGGCAACGGCGGCGGTGTACTGGGCCTTGGTGATCTTGTTGTGCGTGAGCATTGCACTCAGCACCAGGTCCCTGCGCTTCTTGGCGTTGTCCGGGTTGGTGATCGGGTCAAAGGCTGAAGGGCTGTTCACCAGGCCGGCAAGCAGTGCGGCCTGGGGGAGGGTGAGGTTCTTAGCGGTGGTGCTGAAGAAGAACTTGGAGGCGGCCTCAATACCGTACGCGTCACGGTTGAAGAAGACGATGTTCAGGTAGCCCTCAAGGATCTGCTCCTTGGTGAATTTCTTCTCCAGGGCGATCGCGAGCTTCATTTCGCGGAGCTTGTCGCCAACGCCCTTGTTAACGCCGTTGAGCTTGATCTCGTCGGAGTTGCCTTCGGCTTCAAGGTTGGCGTTGAGGACGTTATTGACGTACTGCTGCGTGATGGTGGAGGCACCCTGTTTGTTGCCCCGCGCCGTGCTGACCAGGGCGCGGAGGATGCCGGTGGTGTCCACACCGCCGTGCTCGTAGAACCGGCTGTCCTCAATGGCGATCACCGCGTCCTTCATGTACGGGGAGATCTGGTCCAGCGGAACGCGGGTACGGTTTTCCGCGTACAGGTTGGCGATCACGCTCCCGTCGGCGGCCAGGACCTTGGTGGACTGGCTCGGCGGGTCCACCTGGAGCTCAGCGGGCAGGGTGTCAAAGAATTCGATCGAGCCGCTGGCTGTGCTGCCCGAAACGGCGGCTGCGGGAACCAGCAGGCCGGCCACGAGGACGCCACAAATAGCGCTCACGCCAAGGAAGCCAAAAATCTTTCCGAGGGTGGTGGCCGTGTCGAATATGGGGTTCTTACGAGTCGCCATGTTCTCCAGTTTACCGGCAACGATTAGGCTTTATTTCATGACCAAATGGGAGTACGCCACAATTCCGCTCATCATCCACGCCACGAAGCAGATTCTGGACCAGTGGGGAGACGACGGCTGGGAGCTTGTTCAGGTAGTCCCCGGACCCGACGGCAACGGACTTGTCGCCTACCTCAAGAGGGAGAAGCACTAGCATGACCAGCCCCCACGAAACCGCTTCCAGCACTGATCTGACGCCGTCGTCCGCCGTCGAACAGCGTCTTTCCGAGCTCGGACTGACCCTCCCGGAAGTTGCCGCCCCCGTCGCCGCTTACGTGCCGGCGGTCGTCACCGGCAACCACGTTTACACCTCGGGACAGCTGCCGTTTATTAACGGCAAACTCGAAGCTACGGGCAAGGTGTCCGCAGGCACCGAGGGCGGGTCGGACGAACCGACGGTGTCCCCGGAAGACGCCAAGGCCTACGCCGCCGTCTGTGCCGTGAACGCACTGGCCGCCGTGAAGAGCGTCATCGGCGACCTCGACCGCATCACGCGCATCGTCAAGGTTGTGGGCTTCGTCTCTTCCGACCCGTCCTTCACCGGCCAGCCCGGCGTCATCAACGGCGCCTCCGAGCTCCTGGGCCGCGTCTTCGGTGACGCGGGCCAGCACGCCCGTTCCGCCGTCGGCGTCTCAGTCCTGCCGCTCGACTCTCCCGTGGAAGTCGAACTGATCGCGGAATTCAGCTAAGGAGCAGTAGGTTCCTTTGCCCCACCTAGCACGCCGGCTCTTTGTTCTTCCTCCCGATCTTGAAGGGGCAGCACAAAGCTGGCTCGAACACGGCGAACGGACTCCGCGCAAGCCCCGTTTCGCGTCCTCCGTGGTACTCCTGCGGGATTCGCCCACCGGCCTGGAAACCTGGCTCGGGTACCGTCCCGGCTCGTCCCCGCTGGGCGTCCTCGCCTTCCCGGGTGGCTCCTTGGACGCGTCCGACGACGACGCCGTCGGCTGGCTGGGGCCTTCGCCCCAGCACTGGGCCGAGCAGATGGGGACGGACGACGTCGGCCTGGCCCGCCGCCACGTGGTGGGTGCAGTCCGGGAATTGTTCGAGGAGACCGGCGTGCTGCTGGCAGGCCCGGACCTGTCCTCCACCGTGGAGGCAACGTCCACGGTGGAGTGGATGAAGGCCCGCGAAGCGGTTGCGTCGCAGGAAAAGTCGTTCACCGCGGAGCTGGCCAAGCGGGGCCTGTCCCTGCGCACCGACCTGCTCAAGCCGCTCGTGAACTGGCTGAGCCCGGACTTCGCACACCGGCGCTTCAACACCCGGTATTTCGCCGCCACCGTCCCCATGAACCAGCAGCCCTCCATCCTGGAGAGCAAAGGCGTCTGGGGCCGGTGGGTGTGCGCCACCAAAGTCATCGCCGAGCGCGACACGACCGTCCTGGGCGACGAGGTGGGCCAGGAGAACACCGTCGGCCTCACCCTCGGCCAGCTCATGGTCCCCGGCTCGGAGATCATGCTGGAGAAGATGGCCAAAGCCAACGGCTGCATTGCCTACCTCAGCTACAAGCGAACCCCGCACGTCTATCAGCCCCGGCTCGTCGACGAAAACGGGACACTCATGCTCGAAGTCGAGGCAGCCAAGACAGTAGCCGGAGAGCCCCAGCGCGAGCGCTAAGCCTTTGCCTGTGGTTCCGTCTGCTCTGGTCACCTCCGCCGGGCGGCCGGCCCTTCGCCGTCGCTTAGACACGACGCATAGGGGCCCCTGCGGTCGCTGAGCGACCTCCGGACCCCGATGCGCCGCGATGCGCTCCTACCCGAAGGCCCGCAGCCCCGCTCGCGGTTAACTCACCAACCCTCTCGCAGTTTCTACCGGTTTTCCTGCAACCCTCTCGCAGATCCCGTCGCCTTTTCGCTAACGCGTCCTCACGTCTTGTCGACTGTTCCCCAACGCTTCCTCAGGTCCTGTCGAGGTTTGGGCGACCCTTCCTCAGGTCTTGTCGAAATCCGGGCGACCTGTGGTTTCGACAGCTCAACCAACGACCTTTCCCGACCACCGGCCGAGGCGGATTGCGGTTCTTCGGAAAGGAGCGCATCGCGACGCATCGGACCCTGGAGGTCGCTCAGCGACCGGAGGGGTCCCTATGCGTTGTGTCTAAGCGACGCCGAAGGGCCGCCTTCCGCCGGTGGTGCGTTAAACGAAAAGGCCGCCCTGATATGTGCGCAGGGCGGCCTTTCGTGGGTGCTTAGCGGGAGCGCTGGCGGAGGCGCTGCATGTCCAAAATCACGACGGCGCGGGCTTCCAGGCGCAGCCAACCGCGCTGAACGAACTCGGCCAGTGCCTTGTTGACGGTTTCGCGGGATGCGCCGACGAGCTGGGCCAGCTCTTCCTGGGTGAGTTCGTGTGCCACGAGAACGCCGTCGGTGGCGGGGCGGCCGAAGCGGTCGGCGAGGTCGAGGAGGGCCTTGGCCACGCGGCCGGGCACGTCCGAGAAGACCAGGTCGGAGAGAGAGTCGTTGGTGCGGCGGAGGCGGCGGGCCAGCGCCTGCAGCAGCTGCGCCGAGACCTCGGGACGGGTCCGCAGCAGGGAGTTCAGGCTCTCGTTCTTGAGGCCGGCCAGGCGGGTCTCCGAGACGGCGGTGGCCGTGGCGGTGCGCGGACTCGGGTCGAACAGGGCCATCTCGCCGAAGAGCTCACCCGGGCCGAGGATGGCCAGCAGCGATTCGCGGCCGTCGGGGGAGGTGCGGCCGAGCTTCACCTTGCCGGAGACGATGAAGTAGAGCTGGTCACCCTGGTCGCCCTCGCGGAAGACTGATGCACCGCGGGACAGGTCGACCTCGGTCAGTTCGTCCGTCAGCAGGCGGAACGCGTCGTCGTCCAGCGTGGCGAAAAGGGGTGCGCGTCGCAATACCTCGATGTCCATGAATTCTCCTGAGTAAAAGTGTCGTCTGGGGGCGCTTGTGCCATTGTTTCAGAATTTTCAACGTTCTGTGACGTACTTGGCAGCCGAAACGCCCTAAAAGACGCCGCGAGACCAGCGCAGGCTCAACGCATCCACGGCAATTTGTCAGACTTCGCCAGTAGAATCGGGGCTTAGCTGCTTGTGAGGAGACCCGGTGTTTGGCCTGACCGTTCTGGACCTTGCGTTGATACTGACGCTTTTGTCCTATCTGATCTACGGCCTGCGCAACGGCTTCCTGGTGACCGTCGGCGGCCTGGCCGGCTTCACGGCGGGCGCCGTGGCCGCTTTCCTCTCCGTCCCGCTGGTCAGCGACTTCGTTGAGGACAGCGGGTGGCGCCTGACCGCCATCATCGGCACCGCAGTCCTCCTGGTGGTCCTCGGCAACGCGCTCGGAACCATGATCGGGCGCAGTATCCGCAGCGCCGTTCGCATGCGGCCGCTCCGGGCTGTGGACAGACTCATTGGCGGGGCCGTCAATCTGGTCGTGTCCGCTCTGGTCATGTCCATGCTGGCGTTCAGTATCAGCGCACTTGGCGTGCCCTTCGTCTCGCAGCAACTGGCCGAGTCCAAGGTGATCCGTTTCATAGACGGGCTGACGCCCAACCCGGTCAAATCCGCGATGGCGCAGCTGCGCTCGGCGGTTATGGGTGACGGCATCCCCACGCTCATTGAGGGCATCGGCCAGGACCAGCAGCAGCTCCCGGTTCCGGACGCCAGCACGGACACGCCGGCCCTGAACAGGGCAGCCGGTTCGGTCCTGAGGATCGCGGGGACCGCGTTCCAGTGCGGGCAGAACCAGACCGGAACCGGCTTCGTGGTGTCATCAGGACGCGTGGTGACCAACGCGCACGTCATTGCGGGGGTGTCGCAGCCTGTTGTGGAGATTCCCGGCGGGGGTGCCATGCCGGGCCGGGTGGTCTACTTTGACAGCAAGCGCGACCTCGCAGTCCTGGCCGTGGACGGACTGCCCACCGCGGCGCTGCCGCTGAGCTCTGACCTGCCCGCGGGAACCGCCGCCGCATTTGCCGGCTACCCGCACGGCGGCCCCTACCAGTCCAAGCCGGCCACTGTGCAGGGCATTTCGACAGTGCTGGTGCCGGACATCTACGGCAACAACCCTGTTCCGGACGAGGTGTACAAGCTTGCCGGCGACGTCCAGCCCGGCAACTCCGGCGGGCCGCTTCTCACCACCAACGGAGAGGTGGCAGGCGTCATCTTCGCAAAGACAACTTCCAGCGCGGCCCTGGGGTTCGCGATTCCGATGATCGATCTCCGTCCGGTGGCCGCAGAGGCACCGGGCCTGTCCAGCCCCGTGTCGTCCGGGCAATGCATCCAGCAATAGCGGCATACAGCAATAGCGGCATCCGGCAACCAGGCCTCCCGCGAGAGGATCAGCCGGTTACAGCCAATCTAGGCTCTGGCCGTGCGGGCCGGTGATGGCCACCGGCTGGCCGTTGTGCAGCAGCAGGAAGTTGCCGCGGAGCCGGCCGGGATCCATCTCCGGGACAACCACCGAGCCGTCCTGCTGGATGATCACGGTCTCGCCCTCGTTGGACAGCCAGTGGCAACTCCGGTCCCTCGCCAGGCTCTGCATGCTGGACCGGAACCTGGCGCGACCGTCGGCGCTGACATAACCCATGACGGCACTGTGGAACACCACCAGCGCGGCATCGGGAGGGGCCTGGCCGGCAAGCGACAGCAGCTGTTCGTTGAGGTCGCCGGCCACGAGAAAAGGCGGATCCTGGCGCGCAACGGTGATGGCCCGGCGCAGGCGCTCACGGCGGAACTCCTGCTCCGGCCAGATCAGCGCCTCAAGCCAGGCGACGTCGTCGGGATTCCGTACGTCCAAGGGATTGAGGTCGGTCCCGGCCCGCCACACCACAGGAGGCAAGCTGTCCGGTAGGGGAACCGGGCCTGCTGTCCTGCAGCGCAGGACGGGAGGCTCCGGCCGATGGGCGGGAGGCCCGGACCGAGCGCCGGACCCGGCCTGCAGTTCGCCGGACGCGCCGGGGTCCAGCCGCGTGACTGCCGCGCCGTCGTCGAACTCGTAGCTGTAGCGGTCCGGGAACAGTGCGAGGCCCGCGGAGGCGCCCACCTCGATCAGCGCAAGCGGCCGGCCTTCAGCGGCCGCGATGGCCGCGAGCGACGGCAGCAGGGTGGCGCAGCGGCCCACTTCGTTCGTCTGGGTGGCGCGGGACATGACGGTGCGCGAGACCTCGGCCCAGTGCTCGTCCAGGAAGGCGCGGAACTCCGGGTACGGGGAGACCTGGGCGCCGAGGTAACGGGCGGCGGCGAGCATCAGCAGGGGCTGGCGTTTGTTGTACGGCCAGCGGTCGATCCGGGCGATCAGCCCGGGATCCTCTGCGATGCGCAGCGACCAGTCGGCGTAGCAGGGCGAGGAACCGGGGGCATCAACCGTGCCGAAGTGACGGTACCACTCTGCGGTGCCGAGGGCCGCCGCCGCCATGGTCAGGCCTTGCCGGCATTCAGGTCGGCGAGATACTCCACGGCGAACCGGTAGCCCAGAACCCCGGCACCGGCGATCACGGCCTTGCTGATGTCGGAGAGGTACGAGTGGTGGCGGAACTCCTCGCGGGCGTGCACGTTGGTGATGTGGACTTCCACTGCGGGGACCTGGACCGCGGAGATCGCGTCCCGGATGGCCACCGAGGTGTGGGTGTAGGCCCCGGCGTTCAGAACGATGCCGATGGCCTTGCCGCGGGCGGCGTGGATGGCGTCCACCAGCGCGCCCTCATGGTTGGACTGGAAGCACTCGACGTCGAGCCCGTGGGCGGCGGCGGTGTCCTTGGCGAGCTGCTCGACGTCGGCCAGCGTGGCCGTGCCGTACTTTTCCGGCTCGCGGGTGCCGAGGAGGTTCAGGTTGGGGCCGTTGAGGACGAGGATGGTGCCGCGGCCGGCTTCGGTGGCGGAGGGGGCTTCAGTCATGCCTGCAAATCTATCGCGTCGGGTTGCCGGGCTCCGAGGGCGGGGCTTTCGTTACGGAAAACGCGGCGTCCCGCACCGCCGGCTGGAGGGCCGGCGGTGCGGGACGGACGTGGTGCAGGATGGAGAACGACGGCGGGCGGCAGGGCCAGCAGTCGGCTCAGCTCAGAGGGCCGTGACTTTCAACACCAGCGTCGGGGCACCGGTTGGAGCGGACCGGGGCGAGCCGGCCCAGCACCGCGTCTTCCCGACGAAGATTCTGGTCAGGCAGTCTTGCGGCTGCCCGTAAGGCTGGCCGAACCACACCACCGGTGCTGGCTTAGACCAGCCGGCGCCTAAACCAGTCTCAGCCGGCCCACCCGGTCGCGGAGGATCCGCTGGGCGTCGGGGGACAGGCCCGAATCGCAGATCACCTCGTCGGCTTCCTCGAGCTTGGCGATGGTGCTGATTCCCTGCGTGCCCCACTTGGTGTGGTCCGCCAGGACCACCACCTTGCGGGACGCGGCGATAAAGGCACGGTTGGTTTCCGCCTCCAGCAGGTTCGGCGTGGTGTAGCCGGCCTCCGCGTCCATGCCGTGCACCCCGAGGAACAGCAGGTCCAGATGGAGCTGGCGGAGCGCCGCCGTCGCGATGGGACCCACGAGGGCGTCCGACGGCGTGCGCTCGCCGCCGATGAGGATCACGGTGGAGGCGTGGCGCCCGGATCCCGCCGCGGAGGCATGGTGGAAGAGGTCGGCGATCTTCACCGAGTTGGTCACGGCGGTGATCCGTGGGCCGTTGGCGAGTTCCTTGGCCAGCGCCCAGGTGGTGGTGCCCGCGCTCAGGGCCACGGCCATGCCCTCATGGACCAGTGCGGCGGCCTCCATGGCAATGGCGCGTTTCTGCGCGGTCAGCTGGGTGGACTTCAGCTCGAACCCGGGCTCGTGCGTGCTGGCATCCCCGGGCAGCTTGGCGCCGCCGTGGATCCGCTCGACCTGGCCGCTTTCCTCCAGCATCTCGATGTCACGGCGCACCGTCATCAGGGACACGCCCAGCTGCTGCGCGAGGTCCGACACGCGGACCACCCGCTCGCGCCGGACGGCGTCCACTATGGACTGGTGGCGGGCCGCGGGAAGCATTGGGATCCTTTCAGTAGGTGAAACCTGGTACTGCCCATCATCGCCTAGCCCTTGCTGGAACCAAGAGTCAGGCCCGCAACAAACTGCCGCTGCAGGAGCAGGTAAACAATCAGGGTGGGAATTACCGTGATGACGGCGCCGGCCGCCAGCAGGTTGTAGTTGTTCAGGAACTCGCCCTGGAGATTGTTGATCGCGGTGGTGACGGGCAGCCGGTCACCGCTCTGGATGAACAGCAGGGGCCAGAAGAAATCGTTGTAGATGAAGATGACTTCCAGGGTCGCAAGGGCGGCAAAGGCCGGGCGGCACAGCGGCATGATGATCTCCCGGTACTGGCGCCAGATCCCGGCACCGTCCACGAGCGCGGCCTCGGTCAGGTCCGCGGAGAGCGCCTTCATGTAGTTGGACAGCACGAACGTGCAGAATCCCATCTGAAACGCCATGTTCACCGCAATGACGATGATGTACGTGTTCAGCATGTTGCCCGAGTCGCTGAAGGAGTAAGGCACCTGGAAGTGCTTGGCCATCTCGAACAGCGGCGCCGCCAGCACCTGGGGCGGCAGCAGGTTCCCCGCCGTGAACATGATGAGCAGGGTGACGTTGAACTTCCAGCTCACCCGGCTGACTGCGAAGGCCATCATGGAAGCGAAAAAGAGCACCAGCAGTACCGCCGGGACGCAGATGATCACCGAGTTCCAGAGGTACTTGGCAAAGCCGCCCTGGGACCAGGCCTGGATGAAGTTATCCAAGTTGAAGTCGCCGGCCAGGCTGAAGTAGCCGTGCTCGTTGGTGGAGGCGATCGGCCGCAGGGCGGTGAACACGGCCCAGAGCAGGGGGATCAGCCACATGACCGCCATGGCCGTCAGGAAGATATGCGTGCCGTAGTGCCGCTTCGGCCTGCTGCCGGAGCGGGTTGCCGGCCGACTCGTGGCCATGCCGGGGGAGACCGCGGCGCTCATGCCCTGTTTTCCCTGCCGAAGGTGCGGCTGAGGTAGAACACGATGGGCACGAGGGAGATGACCAGCAGGACCACGGCAAGGGCGGATCCGACGCCGATCACCTGGCCTTCGCCCACGAGGTTCTGGATCACCAGGGCGCTGAGGAGCTCCAGGCCGTTGGTGCCGCGGTTGATGACGTAGACAACGTCGAACGCCCGCAGCGACTCGATGATGGTGATGACGACGATGACGATGTTGATGGGCCGCATGGCCGGGAACACCACGCGGAAAAAGGTCTGCACCGCGTTGGCCCCGTCGATCGCTGCTGCTTCCTTCAGGCTGGGGTCCACGCCCTTCAGGCCCGCCAGGTACAGGAGCATGACATAGCCCGCGTGGCGCCACGTGGCCGCGGTCATGGCTGCCCAGATGTTGATCGAGGAATCCCCGAACCAGTCAACGGCCTGCGGCGTTCCCGAGGTTCCGAGCAGGAAGTTCAGCAGGCCGTTGTCACGCTGGTAGAACAGCTGCCAGATGATACCGATCAGTGCCAGCGACAGCATCACCGGCGTGAAGAAAATGCTCTGG
Source organism: Arthrobacter sp. FW305-BF8 (assembly GCF_021789315.1). NCBI lineage: Bacteria > Bacillati > Actinomycetota > Actinomycetes > Micrococcales > Micrococcaceae > Arthrobacter > Arthrobacter sp. FW305-BF8. Next base: position 4,098,976 of record NZ_CP084561.1, on the reverse strand, counting down.
TAGATCCTGCTGCCGCGGATCTGCTGGTCCAGCAGCACTGCCAGCAGCAGGCCCAGCGGGGTTGCCACCAGGGCCAGGAACGCCAGCCACAGCATGTTGTGCTGGATGGCGGGCCAGAACGGCGGGTAGTCCTGCGAGATGTACTGATAATTGTCGCCGCCTGCCGGCCTGATGTCGCTCAGTGCCAGCCCGTTCCAGCGCGTGAAGCTCAGCGCGACGGACATCACCGTGGGCAGCCAGATAAAAATCAACTGGATCAGGCTGGGAATGCCCACCATGAGGGACAGAACCATCTTGTCCCGTCTGGAGAGCCGGCGGACCTTTCCGCTGCGGACCCGCTTTGCCGGCGCCCCGGACGGGGCCCGGGACTCCGGCGGGACGAGGTCTCTTGCTGTTGCGCTCATGGGAGTCCCCGGCTGCTACTGGGCGGCGTACAGTGACTTGGCCTGCGCCTCAAGGTTCTTGACGTCCATCTTGCCGTTCTTGAGGAAGGTCTGCAGGGCCGGAATCATGACGTTGTTGGCCATGGCGGGCAGGGCGTCGCGGTCAAAGAACTGGCTGATGGACTTCGCCTGCGCGATGGTGTCTGCGCATTTCTTGTTCAGCGGCGTGAATTTGGAAGTGTCCGCGCCCTTGGCCGTGACGATGTTGGAGGCGTCCACGGAGGCGTAGGTGTCCTGGCCCTCGGGGGTGCCGATGAATTCCATGAACTGGTGCGCGGCCGCGTTCCCGCCGCCTTTGGTGGACAGCAACAGCCCGTCGATCGGTGCCTCCACCGCGTCCCGCCCCTCGGTGGCGATCTCCGGGAACGCGAAGAAATCGATGTCCTTCAACACCGCCGGATCGGTGAACTGCTGCGTGACGAACGAGCCGAGCAGGTACATGCCTGTCTTCTTGGCAGCCAGCGCCCTTGCGGCGTCCTGCCAGGTCTGGCCCAGCGCCGCAGGATCCTGGAAGGGCAGCAGGGCGGACCACGTGTCGAAGACGTCTGTCACCTTGTTCTGGTCCCAGGACTCCTTGTGGGAACACAGGTCCACGTGGAACTGGTAGCCGTTGAGGCGCATGTTGATGTAGTCGAACGTGCCCATGGCGGGCCAGCCGTCCTTGTCCGCAAAACCGATCGGGATGATGCCGTCGGCCTTCATCCTGGCCGCCAGGGCCTTGAGGGCATCGAAGGTTTCCGGCACCTCGTAACCCTTGCCGGCCCACACGCTCTTCCGGTAGAAGAAACCCCACGGATAGTTGTAGTTGGGGACGAAATACATCTTTCCGTCCGGGCCGGTGGACGCCTTCTTCAGGGCGTCCGAGAAGTTGCCCCCGATCTTGGCCCAGACGTCGTCAACCGGTGCCAGAAGTCCCTTGCTGGCATAGAACTGCATCCTGTAGCCCGCGAACCAGGTAAAGGCGTCGTCCGGCGAGCCCTGCAGGTACGAGTTGATCTTGTTCTGGAAGTCGTTGTGCGGCACCACATTGGTGCGGACCGTCTTGCCCGTCTTCTGCGTGAAGGCATCGGTGACTGCCTGGTACGCCTTCTTGGGAACTTCGTCCGAGGAACCTGAGCCGAACGACAGGCCGGAGGACTCCGAGCCTCCGGCGGACGGTCCGCTGCCTCCGGTGCATGCGGCCAACAGTGGCACGCCCGCCAGGCCGGCGGCACTCACGCCGATAGTTGCGAGGAACGTCCGCCGGGCTGGCCTGGCGCTGATGGACGCTTCCGGATGTGCTGCCATGATCTCTCCCGGGGAATGGAGACCTGTGACATCTGTCATGTATCACTGACTATAACCTCGCAAAAGGGAACAGGAAAGATCGATAAATAACACTGAACGACGACGGCGGGACCTGCCAGGGGCGCAAAAAGGAAGGGCCCGTCCGGTGTTCCGGACGGGCCCTCAGTTGGCTCCGCTACTTCTTCAGGGACGCGGCGATCTGCTGCATGACGGTGTTGTCGGCCAGCGTGGTGGCGTCTCCCACGTCACGGCCCTCGGCGACGTCCTTGAGGAGGCGGCGCATGATCTTGCCGGAGCGGGTCTTGGGCAGTTCGGGCACCACCAGGATGGTCTTCGGTTTGGCGATCGGGCCGATTTCCTTGCCCACGTGGTTGCGGAGGTCCTGGACGATTTCGTCGCCGGAATCCACCGCATCTCCGCGGAGGATGACGAACGCGACGACGGCCTGGCCGGTGGTTTCGTCGGTGGCGCCCACGACGGCGGCCTCCGCCACGGCCGGGTGGCTCACCAGGGCGGACTCGATTTCGGTGGTGGAGAGCCGGTGCCCGGAGACGTTCATGACGTCGTCCACGCGGCCCAGGAGCCAGATGTCGCCGTCCTCGTCCTTCTTGGCGCCGTCGCCGGCGAAGTACATGGTCTCGAAGCGGGACCAGTAGGTGTCCTTGAACCGTTCCGGGTCGCCCCAGATGCCGCGGAGCATGGCCGGCCAGGGTTCGCGAATCACCAGGAAGCCGCCGTGCCCGTCAGGGACGGAGGCACCGTTCTCGTCCACGACGTCCACGGCGATGCCGGGCAGCGGCACCTGCGCGGACCCGGGCTTGGTCTCCGTGACGCCGGGCAGCGGGGCGATCATCTGAGCGCCGGTTTCGGTCTGCCACCAGGTGTCCACGATCGGGGCCTTGTTGCCCCCGATCACGTCCCGGTACCACATCCAGGCTTCGGGGTTGATGGGTTCGCCCACCGAGCCCAGGACCCGGATGGAGGAGAGGTCGTACTTGTCCGGGATGTCCCGGCCCCACTTCATGAACGTGCGGATCGCGGTGGGGGCGGTGTAAAGGATGGAGACCTTGTACTTCTCCACGATCTCCCACCAGCGGCCCTGGTGCGGGGAGTCCGGGGTGCCCTCGTACATGACCTGGGTGGCGCCGTTGATGAGCGGCGCGTAGGCGACGTAGGAGTGGCCGGTGACCCATCCGACGTCGGCCGTGCACCAGTACACGTCCGTTTCGGGGTGCAGGTCGAAGACGGCCTTGTGGGTGTAGGCGGTCTGGGTGAGGTACCCGCCGGTGGTGTGCAGGATGCCCTTGGGCTTACCGGTGGTGCCGGAGGTGTAGAGGATGAACAAAGGGTGTTCGGAGTCGTGCCCGACCGCGGAGTGCTCGGCGGAGGCTGCCCCGACGGTGTCCGCCCACCAGTGGTCCCGGCCCTCGTGCCAGTCCACGTCCTGGCCGTTGCGCTTGACCACCACGACGTTCTGCACGGTGTGGCCCGCCTGCTCGAGGGCGGCGTCGACTGCTGTTTTCAGGGCGCTGGGCTTGCCGCGCCGGTAGGTGCCGTCCGCGGTGACCACGAGCTTGGCCTCGGCGTCCTCGATCCGGGACCGGAGCGCGTCAGCGGAGAACCCGCCGAACACCACCGAGTGCACCGCGCCGATCCGGGCGCAGGCGAGCAGCGTGATGACGGCCTCGGGGATCATGGGCAGGTAGACGGCCACGCGGTCGCCCTTGGCCACGCCGAGGGACTCGAACGCGTTCGCGGCCTTCTTCACCTCGTCGGTGAGTTCCGCGTAGGTGTAGGAGCGGGAATCGCCCGGCTCACCCTCGAAGTGGATGGCTACCCGGTCGCCCAGGCCGTTCTCCACGTGCCGGTCCAGGGCGTTGTATGCGGCGTTGACCTCGCCGCCGACGAACCACTTGGCGAACGGCGGGTTGGACCAGTCGAGGGCCTCGGTGAAGTCCTTGTTCCAGTTCAGCAGTTCGCGGGCCTGCTTGGCCCAAAAGGCGGGCCGGTCGGCTGCTGCCTCTGCGTAAACGCCGGCGCCCACGACCGCGTTCGCCGCGAACTCCTCGGAAGGGGCAAACTTGCGGTTCTCATGCAGCAGGTTTTCAAGAGCATCGCCCTGCTGGCTGGTGGTGGCAGCGGTGGCCGTCGAGCCGGGGGTGTCCTGGGACATGGTGAACCTCATCATTCATCGATCTTTCCTGCGCGGTGCGCCGGTCCCGGCCACTGCCCCGCCGCTGCACGGCGCCGGGCAACGGCCCGTCACGGATACACCGCAAAGAGCTGTTCCGAGACCAGACTAGCGCGTCAGGCATCTGCGCGTGGGCCCCGTCACATTAGGAGCCGCGAGCGGTGCCCATTTAGCGGTGAATGGTTCTGTGGGAGGCCTGTGCCGCTTCTGTGAGCACGCCGCACCGCGGCCAGTCAGCTAGTGAAGCACCCTCTACTTGGCTAGGCTGAGATGGACTCGTGACAGGGGCCGGAAGCAGCCAGACCGCTTGTCGGTCAGGCTCCGGCCGTAGGGCGGAACCACGCAGCGGACACCCGTCCGGGCGCCGCCACGCTAAGGAGAACAGAATGAATCAGCAAAGCCAGGGCCAGCCGGGCCCGGCCCGGCAGGACCCAGCCCAGCCGGGGCAGGGTCAGGCACCGCTTGGGGCGGGACCGTCCGGGCGGCCGGAAGCGCACAACGCGGCGCCGACTTTCATGAAGCAGCAGGGCGTGCGGAACGAGGCCGTTGCCGGACCTTTCACCGTCCGGGACCTGACCGTCTTCGCGGCCGCCCTTGTCCTCTTTATCGCATCCCTGATTCCGATGTTCGCTGTGCGCTACAACCTGTGGAACCTCGGAAGCCTGTTCTTCCTGGGGCTCGGTGTGGTGCTGCCGCTCATTGTTGCGGCATTGTTTGTGGCCCGCCGGCTCGCCCCCGACACGAAGGTCCGCATCGGATCGCTTTCGGTGGACCAGTTCGGTTCTGTAGTGGCCTCGTTTGCGGTAGCCTTCTTCTTCCTGTCCGTTGCCGGCGCCTACACGCCCAGCCTGCTCGTGGGCCTGATCGGCTCGCTCGTGCTGCTGGCCGCCACAGTGCTGGCCAGGTTCATCCCGTTCTTCGCCGGTGACTTCCTGGACCGCTCCGACGTCCCGGCCCACGTCATGGCGCGTGACTCGGCCGTTCCCGTGCGGAAGCCGAAAGCCCCCAAGGAACCGAAAGCAGCCGCTTCTACGCCGGCCGCTGCCAAGCCGGGTACTTCTTCCGCCGGCGCTTCCGCTGGAGCCGCTTCGGCCGCTGTCTTCCCCGGCAGCGTTACTGGCGCAAGCGCGGGGCCAGAATCCCGCGGCCATGTGTCTCACGGTGCGACGGCGGTCGGCCAGCAGGGGCAGGGTGCGGCCCAGGCGGGAACTGCCGGCGCGGTAATTCCCGGTGCTACAGCTCCCATTGCCGGAGCAGCCGGAGCAGCCGGAGCAGCTGGTGTAGCGCCGGCGGCCGGAACATGGCCCGCGGCCAACGCGGCCAGCAGTGCCGCGGCGTCCCCGGAAACGGGACAGGCCGCCGTCGTGCAGGCAGGCGCAGAGCCCTCCGCGCAGACCGGGGGCGTCGCCGCGCAAACCGCGGCAGTGCCGTCCGCCAAGGCAGCCGGCGCGGACGTCCAACCGGCCACCCCGGAGGCCGAGCAGACCCGGCCGGACGCAGCCACGGTGCCCCCGGCGGCTGGCGCAGGAGCGGCCAGCCAAAAAGCTCCTGCAGCGGATGCTCCCGTGGCCGAGGCCAAGCCCGACGCTGCCGCGCGGCAAGCAGAGGCGGCACGTGCAGCGGAGGCGGCACGTGAAGCAGAGGCGGCGCGGGCTGCCTCTGCCACGCCAGCCACCGCCGTCCACCCGAGGGTGGATGTGCAGCAGCAGGTGCGGTCGCAGGAGCCGATCGGCGCCACCGTCGACCCGGCAAGCCGGCCGGAGGAATCCGAACAGGAGCAGGTCCACGAGGCCTTCTGGTTCGCCGTCGCCCAGCACCGCACGGCCGTTGATGAGCGCACCGGCGCACCGCTGTTCGGCATCGAGCCGGGTGGCTGGGTCCTGGCACTGGAGGACCGCGGGGATGAATTCCTGGTCCAGCACACGGACGGCCGGGTGGGCGTCCTGCGCGACCTCAGCAACATCGAGCGCGGCTAGCCTGCCGCCGTGGCCGATTCCGCTTCGCGCCGGCGCGGCACGCCGGGCATCCCGGTGGCACCTGCTTCCGGGGACGCTCCCGCGGACGTCTCTGCGGAGACCCCCGCGGGCGTCTCCGGGGAGGCCCCCACGGAAATCATCGCCGCCGAAAGCGGGCCCGCGGCGAGCCCGCGGGCCCGCTCCGGCGAGTCGGCCCTGGCCCTGAAGCGCCGGGCGCGCAGGATCAACCGGGCCCTCGCCGAGCAATACCCGTACGCCCACGCCGAGCTCGACTTCCGGAACCCCTTCGAGCTCCTCGTGGCCACGGTGCTGTCCGCGCAGACCACGGACGTGACGGTCAACCTGATCACGCCGCTGCTCTTTTCCCGCTTTCCGGACGCCCGCGCCATGGCGGAAGCGGACACCGCCGAGCTGGAAGCCATCATCAAGCCGACGGGGTTTTTCCGCGCCAAAACACGGAACCTCCTCGCGCTGGCCAACCGCGTGGTGGACGAGTTCGACGGCGTGGTGCCCGGACGGCTGGAAGACCTGGTGACGCTCCCGGGCGTCGGAAGGAAAACGGCGAACGTGGTGCTGGGCAATGCGTTCGGCGTTCCGGGGATTACGGTGGACACCCACTTCGGGCGACTGGCGCGGCGCTTCGGCTGGACGGAATCGGACGACCCGGTCCGGATCGAGTCCGACGTGGCGGAACTGTTCGAGCCCAGGGACTGGACCATGCTGTCCCACCGGGTGGTCTTTCACGGCCGGCGGGTGTGCCATGCCCGCAAGCCGGCCTGCGGGGCCTGTGCCGTGGCCAACTGGTGCCCCAGCTTTGGGTCGGGCGAGACGAACCCCGCCAAGGCCGCGAAACTGCTGAAATACGAGCTGGCGCCCGGAAGCGAGGAGCTTCTGGCGAGGCTGCTGGCCGAGACCCACCGCGCCGCCGAGATCCGGATGGAATCACAGCGGAGGACGCCATGACAGCGCGCGAGGACCTGGTGGACCTCGTCGATTCGATCAGGGCGGGGACCGGTCCTGCCCGCAATCCCTACTGGCGCAAGCTGACCGTTGACGAGTCCGCTGCCCGTAAGGCGGCCGTCCTGATCCTTTTCGGCGCCTTGGACGATGTGCCCGCGGCCTCCGGCAAGCCCCTCGTGGCTGCCGACTTGGACGTCCTGCTCCTGGAACGCGCCCATACCCTCGATGACCATCCAGGCCAAGTGGCCTTTCCCGGCGGCGGCATCCATGTGGGGGAGACTCCGGTGGAGGCCGCCCTGCGGGAAGCGGAGGAGGAAACCGGGGTGGACCCCTCAGGCGTCGAAGTGCTGGGTGCCCTGCCGGAACTGGCCCTTCCGCGCGGAAACTTTCTGGTGACCCCGGTCCTGGCCTGGTGGGCCTCACCGTCGCCGGTCCGGGTGGTGGACTACGCCGAGTCCGCCCAGGTCTTCCGGGTGCCGGTCCGCGACCTGCTCGATCCCGAAAACCGCACCATGGCTGCCGTGACGCGCATGAACCAGACGTTCCAGAGCCCGGCATTCAACGTGAACAGCTTGGTGGTCTGGGGCTTCACGGGAATGATCCTGAACGAGCTGTTCGACCAGCTCGGCTGGGCCGTGCCCTGGGACAGGACCAGGCTTCACCCGCTGGATCTGTAGGCGGTACTGCCGACTTTGGCCGTTCCGGGCCGGTGCTTCCGCCGGCTACTCCGCCGCTGTCAGTGCTGCGATTTCCGCAGATCCACCACCAGGCCGGTGGCGGCGTTTTCGCGCAATGCGTTGATGCCTGCCACTACTCCGGAAACGCTCTTGAACCGCGGCGACTCTGCCACGATGTTTCCGTCCCCATCGATGAGACGGAATTTGTAAGACTGATCGCTGTCCTGGTGAACTTCAAACTTGCCCGCCATTGGCGTGGAAACCCCCTGCTGATGCTTCGTCGCACGTGCCGGGCCAACTTATTGCCACTGCCCGGCCACCATAGAGCTTAGTGGCCCACACCACACGAAGCGAACTACTCGCCGGTACATTACTCAGTACAACCGCACGTTCCATCTGTGACGGATGTGACTTCTGTTTCCCCTGGGAAGGAGCTATTGTCCTGCCGTCAGGCGGGCCGGCGGTGCCGCCGTGGGGCACTTTGGCGGTCCCGCCGTCGTCTATTACGACGGCGGGCGGCCTGTCCCGTGTCAAAGCGCCCCCGTTTCGCTTCGGCTGGCTTCTCCGGGCGGGTGTCTGCGGCTACTTCGCGTTGTCGTAGGAATCGACGATGGCCACGCTCACCGGGAATTCGACCGGAATGGGGCCAAAGAGCAGCTCCTTGGCGGCGTTGGCGGCGTCCTCGATGGCCCGGATGCAGGCGTCCACGGCGGAGTCGGGGGCGTGGACCATCACCTCGTCGTGCAGGAAAAACACGAGTTCCCCCGTGGCTGAACCGTCGGCACGCATGGTGCGCAGCCGCCGTCGTAGTTCAGCCAGCCAACAGGCCGCCCAGTCCGCCGCGGACCCCTGGACAACGAAGTTCCGGGTGAACCGTCCGCGGGAACGCGCGATTGAGTCGGCACGGCGCTGTTCCTCTGCCGAGGTGGAGCGCTGGCTGAAGAACCACCGTTCCGACGGCGGCGGGCTGCTGCGTCCAAGGCGCGAGGTGACGGTCTTGCCGGCTTCGCCGTCGCGGGCGGCGCGCTCGACGAAGCCCACCGCGCGCGGGTAGGTCTTGGCCAGCTGCGGCATCAGGCGGCCTGCCTCGCCTGAGGTAGCCCCGTACATGGCGCCCAGTAGAGCCATTTTTGCCTTGCCCCGGTCGCCGCCGAACCCCTTGGCGGCGATCCCCGCGTACAGATCCTGGTCCCGGGCGGCCTCTGCCATGGACGAATCCTGCGCGAGCGCGGCGAGAACACGGGGTTCCAGCTGGGACGCGTCGGCCACGATGAGCTTGTGTCCCGGGTCTGCGTGCACGGCGCCGCGGACCTGGCGGGGGATCTGCAGTGCTCCGCCGCCGCGTGACGCCCAGCGGCCGGACACCACCCCACCCACCACGTATTCGGGCCGGAACCTCCCGTTCCGCACCCAGGCGTCCAGCCACGCCCAGCCGTTGGCGGTGTGCAGCCGTGACAGTTTCTTGTAGGCCAGCAGGGGCGCGATGGCCGGATGGCTGGATCCCTTCAGCTCCCATTGCCGGGTGGACTTCACCTCGATGCCGTTGCGGTGCAGGGCACGCATCAGCTCCTGCGGCGAGTCCGGATTGAGGCTCGGAGCGTTCAGCAGGCCCCGAAGTTCGGTGTTCAGGGCCTCGAGCTTGGCGGGGCGGTGGCCAAGCGGCGGCCGCGGGCCCAGGTGCTCGGCCAGGATGTGCTCGTGCAGTTCCTCCCGCCAGGGCACGCCGGCATGCTGCATCTCGGCCGCAACCAGGGCGCTGGCCGACTCGGCGGCGAGGAGGAGCTGGAGCCGCTGCCGCCGGTTGCCGTCACCTGCGCCGGTTGGTCCTGCGGCAACCGGTCCCGCGGCGGCTGCGAGGGCCTCCTGCTGGGCAGCGTATTCGGCGCGCAGCTCGGCCAGGGTCTGCCGCGGTTGGGTTGCCGTGCCCGGGTCGTCGAAGAGGGCGCCCTGGTCCGCGGGCGGAGGGGGCGGCTGGAGCATCCGGGGCGGCTGCAGCTCGTCGTCCTGCGTGAGTTTCTCGGCGTTTTTGGCGTACCGGGTGTGGGCCGTGAACTCGGAATGGGCCAGGATGGCGCCGCACAGGGAGAGGTCGTAGCAGCGTTCCACGTCGACGCCCGCCGCCAGCAGCGACGGGTACCAGTCCTGGGTGCGGTGCCAGATCCAGCGCGGGCGCCGCTTCTCGAGCTCGCGGACGACGGCGGCCAGCCCGGTTCCGCTGCCGGGCGCGGTTGGCGCTCCGGTCTCGGGCGCCGTTTGGGACGCCACCGGTGGCGGGGCTTCCTCGCGGGCTCCCGGCGGGGTCAGGCTGACGATCCGTGGCTCCGGATTGGCGGGGTGGGGGCGGCCTGCTGCCGTGAGTTCCTGTATGGCTGCGCCGTCAGGGTGGGCGGCGAGCAACAGATACATAGGTCCAATTCTGCCCTGCCGCCACGCTGTTTGGCGTCGCGCACGGCGTCTCGTGCGCCACCGGATTGTCCGCATGGTCCCCGCACTGTCCTCTGCCGTAAGTCCTCTGCCTCTTGTCCTCCACAGGGGCCGGGCCTTCCTCGCTCGATGAGGGAGCCGGTTTTCCACATACACCCATCCGTCTCTGACGGGCGGCCGGTCTTTTGGGCACAGTTACTGCATGAGCAGGCACCACGCCCGTAACCGGCGACTCCCATCAGACCCGGATACCGCGCTGGGGCATAGCGCGCTGCCGGATGCTGCGCCCCCGGAAGTCAGGCCGCCCGGTGCTGCGACGCCCGGTGCTGCGGCGCCCGGTGCCGACGGTGCCGGGGCAGGGCCGGCGCGCGGTTTCCCGGACGAACCCTCACCGGCGCTTCGTAGCAGCCGGCGGCCAGCGGCCCGGTCCAGGCCCGCGCCGGCGAAGTCACTGACCGGCACTGAACCCCGAACCTGGCTCCCCGCTGACGGCGGCGACGTCCTGCTGGTCACGGTATCTGAGTTCCTGCGGGGTGAAGTGGAACGGATTGTTGCAGCTGCCGGAGGGCGGCTGCGGGTGGTGGACGACGTGGCGGAGGCCGCGCCATTCTGGGATTCCGCCGCCGACGTCCTGGTAGGCAGCGACGTCCGTGAATTGCCGCCCCGGCGACGTGCCCCTGCCGTCCTCGTCGGGCTGAGCGGGGAAGGGGATACTCTCTGGCATCTGGGCGCTGCGCTGGGGGCACAACGCGTCGCCGTTCTTCCCGACGCTGCCGCCTGGCTGGCCGAGTACCTCAGCCGGTCTCGTTCACCGGAGGCCGGAGGCCTGGTGCTGGGCATCACCGGGGGCTGCGGAGGGGCAGGCGCCACCACCGCGGCGGCGTGGCTCGCGCAGGCCGCAGCTGAACTGGGTGCCAGGGTCCTGCTCGTCGACGCCGATCCCTGGGGCGGCGGACTCGAACTGGCCCTGGCCGCGGAGGAGTCCCCGGGTCTGCGCTGGCCGGACCTGGCCGATGCCAGTGGCAGCATTGATCCGCAGCAGCTTGCGGACGCCTTACCCGTCGCCGGCGGGTTCTCATTTCTGTCCTGGCCCGGAAGCAGGGAACGGCCTCCGCTCGTGGACCCGGCTACCGTGGGAAACGTCCTCGACGCCGCGCGGCGGGGCTACGAGGTGGTGATTGTCGATATCGGCCGCAACGCTGAGCCGCTGCGCACGTTCGCCTGGGATTGCGACCGCCTCCTCGTCGTCGTACCGGCCCAGCTGAAGGCTGCAGTCGCCGCCGCCAGACTGCTGGAGGAGCTTCCGCCGGTCGAATCGGCCCTGGTCATCAGGGGAAAGGCCGGGGTTGCCCTTGACGCCACGCTGGTTGCCGAATCCGTGGGGCTCCCCCTGCACGGAGTGATGCCGGAAGTGCGGGGGACGGCCTCGGCCACGGAGCTGGGCCGCCTGCTCGACCAGGGCAGGCGGAAGTCTGTTCGGCGTTTCGCGTCGTCGGTGCTGGGCCTCCTCGCCGGCGACCTGCAGGCAGAGGACCTCAGGTGAGTGCCCATCTGGGTGTGCCCCTGGCCGGCGCCGATGGCGGGCGTGCCGCCCCCGGGCTTCGTGGTGCATCGGCTTCCCGTGCCGCGGAGGCAGCCGGGCGCCGTCGTGCCACCCGGGTCTTGGATGCAGGGCTTCTCGAGACGGTCCGCGAGTCGGTCATGGCCGACGCCGGGCCAGTGACTCCGTCACGGGTGGCGGCCGCGGTGCAGGCCACCGGGAAACTGCTCGGCACAGCCGGCTCCCTCGCCGCCGCTGAACGCATCAGCGCTGAGCTCAATGGCCTCGGGCCGCTGCAGCACCTGGTCCGGGACCCGACGGTCACGGACATCTTCGTGAACGCCCCGGACTCCGTCTGGCTGGACAGGGGCCGCGGCATCGAACGGACAACCGTGACCTTCGCAGGGGAGGCCCAGCTCAGGGCTCTTGCCGCCAGGCTGGTGGCATCGGGCGGCAGGCGGCTCGACGACGGATCGCCGTGCGTGGATGTGCGGCTTGAAGGCGGCTACCGGGTCCATGCCGTCCTGCCGCCCATCTCGGCGGCGGGGACGCTGCTCAGCATCAGGATCCGGCGGGAACAGGTCTTCACCGTGGACGAGCTCCGGGACGGGGGCATGTTTGGGCCCCTGGTTCAATGCGTACTGGAACAGATGGTGGAGCAGCGGCTGAGCTTCTTGGTCAGCGGAGCCACCGGCTCCGGAAAAACGACCCTCCTGTCCACCTTGCTGGGGCTCTGCCATCCCGGGGAGCGGCTGGTCCTGATTGAGGACGCCTCGGAGCTGAATCCGGTACACCCGCACGTGGTTTCCCTGGAGTCGCGGCACGGCAACCTCGAGGGAGGCGGCGCCGTGGACCTCGGGGAACTGGTTCGCCAGGCCCTGAGGATGCGGCCGGACCGCCTGATCGTGGGAGAGTGCCGGGGTGCCGAGGTGCGCGAACTACTGACGGCCATGAACACGGGCCACACAGGAGGTGGCGGCACCATCCACGCCAACGCCGCAGGTGCGGTTCCGGCCCGGCTCACGGCTCTCGGAGCCCTGGCCGGGCTTGGGCAGGATGCGGTCCGGCTGCAGGTTGCCAGCGCCCTTGACGTGGTGGTGCATGTGGCCCGGTCGAGGCGCGGACGCTACGTAGCGTGCATCGGCGTCCTGGCCGAGCGGCCGGGTGGCCTCGACGTCGCCGTGGCCTTGGACGTTTCAGCCGGCAGGCCAGTTCCCGGGCCTGCGTGGGAGGTCCTTGCCCAGCGCCTGGCCCTCGATCCAGGCTTAGCCCTGGATCCGGCTCTGGCCCCTGAGGCAGGCGCCGTCCCCGTTGCCGGCCTGGCCCGCGACTCCGTCCCCGGTGCAGCATGACCGGGGTCTTTGTGGGTGTCCTTGCGCTTGCCGCGTGGCTGATCCTGAGCCCTGCGCGTGGGCCACTTCGGCGGGCACGCAGCGCCTTCGGCCTGGGTGGCGCAACCGGCGGCGGTGTTCGCCGCGGCGGTAGGCCCGTCACGACGGGCCGGGGCGGTTTCGGCCTCGCCCGGGGCCGCCGCAGGGAGTCAACCGTGTCCCTGACGGTTGTGGTTCAGCAGCTGGCTGCCCTGCTGAAGGGCGGCCGGTCTCCTTCTCGCCTGTGGGACGAACTGTGGCGGCTTTACGTGGAGCAGGGGTCTGCAGGTGACGACGCCCGCCAGCCACGGCTCAGCCCCGGCTCGGCAGCCGCACTGTCAGCCGCCCGCGGAGCGGCCCTGCGGGGAGCGCCGGTGGCGGACGCAATACGGTCAGCAAGTTCGCCCTCGCGGCCTGGAGCCGGAGGCCGAGAGTCGCGGATATGGGCTGAGTTGGCAGCGTGCTTCGACATAGCGGCCGCCAGCGGCTGTCCACTGGCTGACGTCCTGACGCGCTTTGCGGCCCAGCTGGAGGTGGAAGACGACGCTGAAGCAGCCCGGCAGACGGCGCTCGCCGGACCGAAGGCGACGGTGGCACTGCTCACCTGGCTCCCTCTGCTGGGACTGGGACTGGGTGTCTGCCTGGGCGTGGACCCGCTGGCGATGTTGCTGGGCACGCCGTTCGGGATGGCTGCGCTGGTTGCGGGGATAGGACTGACCGCTGCTGGCCGCATTTGGTCCGCGAGGCTCGTCCGGGCAGCGGCCGGCGAGGCTGCGTCATGATCACCCGACAGCCGGGCATCCGCTGCATGACCGGAGCAGTGCAATGAGCGGATCTGTTCTGGCTGCTGCCCTTGTCTCCCTGGCACTGGCTGCCGCCGCGGGCCTCGCTTTCAGCCGAACCGTTCACGGTAGATCAGGGCTGCTCCGCCAACGCGGCGCTGCGGCGGGCAACGGTATTGCAGATGGGGAGGAGGATCCCCAAGAGCGCGCAGGGCAGTCCCCGGGATTGCGGGATATTGCCATGATGCTCGAGCTGATTGCCGCCATGCTCCATGCAGGTGCGGGTATCGGACGAGCCTTGGAACTGGTGGCCGCCGCGGCGGCACCTGAGTTCGGCCGCACCCTGCGGCCGGTCGTGGGGGCCATGGCCATTGGTGCCGACTGGGAGACGGCATGGCGGAGTACAGACGTGCGCTCGCCGGAGATACTGGCCCTGCGCGACGCCTTGGGCTTCGCCGCGCTGACTGGTGCGCCGTCGTCGTCCATCCTTTATGCCCAGGCGGCCAGAATGAGGCGGGAACGCTTCCGGGCCGCGGAGAAGCGCGCGGCCTCCCTTGGAGTCAAGCTGGTGGTGCCGCTGGGGCTTTGTTCGCTGCCGGCGTTCATATGCCTCGGAGTCGTTCCAGTGCTGCTCGCACTGATCCCATCGGGCGGCTGAGTCCACTCAGGAAGCTGAGGCTTTTCACGCAGCGAAGCCCGGTTGGTGCGTGAGACCGCGCCGCTGTCGCCTGCGCCCGCGCGTCCCGCGGGCGCTCGCATATTGCTTCGCGCCACATCGTCCCGCGGGACTGGCACATTCTTCCGCAGTCGGAACTGACGCCACAAGCCTTTTTGCACTGCCACGTGCGTAGCGCTGCCATGCATTACCGCCCTCTCGTATGTCGACGTTGCCGCGCGTGCAGACTGCCCGTGCGGCCACCGCGGATCCACCGGTACTCTCCCTCCACATGCGGCCGATCCGGTCGCTTTTCCACTTAGGAAAGGTCAACCCTTACCGGTCCCGGCGGCGGACGGGAGAGTCGAATGCACCGGCAACCTGCCGGGACTCCAGAAAGGAAATTTCATGTCCCTCAACCACCACAGCACGGGTGAAGCCGCCCGGCCCTTGCGCCAGGACTCCGAAGAAGCCGATGTGCTGGAGATCTACCCGGGAGCCAGCATGGCGCCGCGGGTGAAGCCACGGCCACGCGGGCGTTTCTTGGGCTCGGAGGCCGGCATGGCGACTGCCGAATATGCCATCGCCACGCTGGCGGCGGTAGGCTTCGCCGGGATCCTCGTGTTTATCCTGCGAAGCGACGAAGTCCGTGGCTTCCTGCTCAACCTGATCCGTACGGCGCTGGCCCTGCCGTGACACCCGCTCCGCAGACCCCGCAGGCGGCCGGACTTGTGTCCTGCCGGCAACACAGGAACGCAACCGGAGATGAGGCCGGCAGCCGCGGACAGGGGAAGGCCCGCGGCGCCGAGAGCGATCACGGGAACAGCCGCGGCGCGGTGACCGCTGAGTTTGCGGTGGCTCTTCCGGCGGTCCTGCTGCTTCTGGCGATGCTGCTGGCGGGGTCTGCGGCGGGGATCACCCAGCTGCGGCTGGAGGATGCGGCCCGGGCCGCTGCCAGGGCACTCGCCAGAGGGGAGGACCCCGCCGCCGTCGACGGTATTGTCCGGAAGCTGGCCGGCCCTTCGGCGTCGGCCGCCGTGGTGCCCGGCGGCGAATGGATGAGCGTCACAGTGTCCGACCGGGCGGCGGGGCCCGTGGGCCGCATGGTGCCGTGGACGCTGACCGCCAGGGCCGAGGCGCGCAGCGAAGCGGCATCATCGGCTCCGGCTCCGAAAACGGTGCAGGCGGTGCGGGCGGCACCGGCCGAGCTTGGGTACGGCCTTCCTGCCGGGCGGCCCCTATGAACCGGCGGCGCAAACAGCCCCTCGACCAGCATAGGAATCCGGTGCCGGGAGTCGGGTCCGAACGCGGATCGGGCACTGTGCTGGCCGCGGGGCTCGGCATGGTGCTTGTCATGGTCATGTCCCTGCTCCTCCTGCTGGCGCAGGCGTCGGCAGCGGCATCCAAGGCAGCCGCGGCGGCCGACCTCGCCGCGTTGGCCGCGGCTGACGCGCTCCGGGGTGTTTCAGCCGGGGAGCCCTGCCTCGTGGCGGCCGCGGTGGCTGCCCGCTACAAGGCAACGCTCACCAGCTGCACCGCGGGAGGCGACCAGTCCGTCGAAGTCAGCACCGAGCTGCCTGCCGGGCCCGTCCTGGGCGTCGCCACCGGCCGCGCCAGGGCGGGACCGCCGCCCTAACTTAGCCGCCGTTCGTCGCCCGGACAGTGTTTGTTGCCTGGACCGTTCGTTCCCTAGACCGCGTTGGGCGCCGCCGCGTCCGCCCAGGAATCCTCTGGAGCTGCCGCGTCACGCGCGTCTTTCAGCAGGACATCGATCAGCGTGACGGCGGCGTCCTTGTCCAACGGGTTGTTCTTGTTCCCGCATTTGGGAGACTGCACGCAGGAAGGGCAACCTGATTCGCACTCGCAGGCCTCGATCGCGTCCCGCGTGGCCGAGAGCCACACTTTGGCTTTCTCGAAGCCCCGCTCGGCAAAGCCAGCGCCGCCGGGGTGCCCGTCGTACACGAAAATCGTCGGCACACCGGTGTCGGCATGGATTGCGGTCGAAACCCCGCCGATGTCCCAGCGGTCGCTCGAGGCAACCAGTGGCAGCAGGCCGATGGCGGCGTGCTCGGCCGCGTGGAGGGCTCCGGGGAACTGCGCTTCGATAAGGCCGGCGCCTGTGAGTGACCGGTTCTCCACCACAAACCACACGGCCTTCGTAAACAGGTCCCTGGCTCCCAGTTCGAGGGGTTCCTCGCCCAGGACTTCATTGGAAATCAGGGCCTTCCGCTGAAAGGAGACTACTTGCGTTGTGACCTTGACGTCCCCGAAGTGCACGGCGACATCGCCCCACTGCTCCGTCCGGTGGGTCTCGAGCACCTCGATCTGCGTGATGTCCCGGGCGGTCGTGTAGTAGTCGGGGTTGGCCCGGCGTACAACCACGCAGTGATCGTCCTCGTTCAGGTCCTCCACCACGTAGCTGGCGCCCTGATGGACGTACACGGCCCCCGTGTGCGCCTGGTAGTGCGTCTGCGGCGAATCCATGGTTCCCAGCAGCGAACCCGTGTCGGCATCCACGATGCTCACCGGCCCGCCGCCGTCGGCCCGCAGGTTCACCATGGCGGCCGCGCTCTGCGGGTGGGTCCAGAACCAGCCGGCCGGGCGCCGCCGCAGATACCCCTGGGCCACCAGCTGCCCAAGGAGTTTCTCTGCTGTGGCGCCGAACAGCGGCAGCTCGGCCACGCCGAGCGGGAGCTCAGCGGCGGCGGCACAGAGGTGCGGCCCCAGGACATAGGGGTTGGACGGATCAAAGACAGTCGCCTCAACGGACACATCGAAGATGGCTTCCGGATGGTTGACAAGGTAGGTGTCCAGCGGATCATCGCTGGCCACGAAGGCGGCGATGGCGTCCTGTCCGGCACGGCCCGCCCGGCCGATCTGCTGGAAAAGGGACGCCCTGGTGCCGGGCCAACCGGCCACGAGCACTGCGTCGAGCCCTGAGATGTCGATGCCCAGTTCGAGGGCGGAAGTACTCGAAATGCCCAGCAACTGCCCGGTCCGCAGCGCCCTTTCCAAGGCGCGGCGTTCCTCCGGGAGGTATCCGGAACGGTAGGCCGCCACGCGTTGCGGCAGGCTTGGGTCGACTTCGTCCAGGAGCCGCTTGGTGATGGAAGAGATGGTTTCGGCGCCGCGCCGGGATTTGATGAAAGCGATGGTCCGGATCCGGGACGAGACAAGGTTGGCGAGAAGGTCGGCGGTCTCGGCCACTGCCGTCCGGCGTTCCTTCGCCCCGTTTTCGCCGCGCACCTCGCTGAGCGCGGGTTCCCAGAACGCCACCGTCGTGGACCCGTGCGGCGATGAGTCTTCCGATACTGCCTGGACGCCGGCGCCAATGAGCCGGCCAAAGGACTTTTCCGGTTCGGAAGCGGTGGCGGACGCCGCAATGAACACCGGTCCGGCGGAGCTGCCATCGGCCGCGTAGTAAGCGCAGATACGCCGCAGCCGGCGCATCAGGTTGGCCACATGGGAGCCGAAGACACCACGATAGCTGTGCGCCTCGTCTACGATCACGTAGCGCAGGCGGCGGAAGAACCCCGCCCACCAGGCATGGTTCGGCAGGATGCCGAAGTGCAGCATGTCGGGGTTGGCCAGAATGAAGTTGGCGTGGTCGCGGATCCAGCGGCGGGAGGCCTGATCGGTGTCGCCGTCGTAGGTTTCAGCCCGGACGGTGGGCAGATTCAGGGACCGGATGGCCGCGAGCTGGTCAGCAGCCAGCGCCTTGGTGGGGGATAGGTAGAGCGTCACTGCGCCATCGTCGTGGATTTTTCCGGGGTCCGACAGGACGCGTAGTTCGGACCGGTGGATCGCATCCAGCGCCGGCAGCTGGTAGGCCAGGGATTTCCCGGACGCCGTCCCGGTTGCAATCACCACGTGTCCGCCGGCGTGGGCAATGTCCGCCGCCCGGATCTGATGCCGGTAGGGCTGGTGGATGCCGAGTTTGCCGTAGGCCGCGACAAGGTCCGGGTGTGCCCAGGCCGGCCACGGTTCATGCACGGCGTTGCGGGCCGGGATGGTCCGCACGTGCCGTAGCTGCTCCGGGTCCGGGCCGCGGCCCAGCAACGGAATCAGCGAGTCATGGGGGTTCACCCCAACATTGTTTCATCCGGGCAAAAATCGCCGGCACAGAACACCGAACCGGCACAGAACAGTGAACCGGCGTACGCCTGCTGGCCCGGACGGAACCCGGCAGGGGCATACGCCGGGGAGGGTCAGACCACGGAGAGGTCGGAGCCCTCATCGGAGGCGGAGAGCATCAGGACGTGGCACACCGAGGACCAGCCCAGATGTGAATACAGCTTCTGCCCGTCCAGGGATGCCAGCAGAAGACCGTCCTCCACATCGTGCGAAAACGCCTGCGCCGCCAGCGCCTTCATGATGAAGCTGCCCAGGCCCCGGCGCTGGAAGGAGGGTTCGGTGACGATCTTGTCGAACACCGCGGTGCCGTTGATGACCACCACGCGGCCGCTCACGGCCAGCGTGTCGCCGGACCGTACTTCGGCAAAGTGGACGCCATCGGACTCCCACGTCTTCAGGGACAGGTCGTCGTCCGAGAGCCACGGGTCCTCGGAATCCTGCGTTTCCATGTCCACTACCATCATGGTCTGGGACGCTGACGTGGCGTTGAGGTTGTGTCGTTCAGCCAGGAGCTTGTAGCGCCCCACATCATTGGTCAGGATGGTCAGGACCCGCTGAGGGGCCTCGG
Organism: Arthrobacter sp. FW305-BF8; assembly: GCF_021789315.1. Taxonomy (NCBI): domain Bacteria; kingdom Bacillati; phylum Actinomycetota; class Actinomycetes; order Micrococcales; family Micrococcaceae; genus Arthrobacter; species Arthrobacter sp. FW305-BF8. The sequence goes on along the minus strand of NZ_CP084561.1, from coordinate 4,079,969 downwards.
CAGTCTTCGCCGCCAGGTCCGCGAACTCGGCGTCCGTCGGGTCAGAAGCGAAGTACTCCCAGTCCCCGGTCGTGTCCGCACGCAGGGCGGCGGGGAACCGTCCCTCGGTGCGCGTCTCATAGCCCCGGCAACCAGCCCAACCGGCTACCCAGACTTCAAGCAGATGAGTGATGTCTCCAACCATGGCTTCTGGCGTCATGTGATGAGAGTATTCCAGCGCTGTCATAAGCAACAGGGCTTGGGCGCTTGCTTATGCAATTGTGATAGGACGCTCTTCCCCGGTCCGAATCCGTCCCCGGCGGCCACCAAGTACCCTTAAATACGTGGCTTTGAACCGAATCGTACTCTTTTACGGCTTTACTCCCCTCGCAGACCCGGACGCTGTTCGGCTCTGGCAGCGTGCCCTGTGCGAAAAGCTCGGCCTGACCGGACGGATCCTCATCTCCAAGGACGGCATCAACGCCACCGTCGGCGGGGAGATCGGGGCCGTCAAGCAGTACGTGAAAACCACCCGTGAATACCGGGGCTTCCACGGTATCGACGTCAAGTGGTCCGACGGCGGTGCGGAGGACTTCCCCCGCCTGAGCGTCAAGGTCCGCGATGAAATCGTCTCGTTCGGTGCGCCCGGCGAACTGAAGGTGGACGATAACGGCGTCGTGGGAGGCGGGACGCATCTGCTGCCCGAGGAACTCCACGAACTCGTCGACGCGAGGAAGGCCAGCGGCCAGGACGTCGTGTTCTTTGACGGCCGCAACGCCTTTGAAGCACAGATCGGCAAGTTCAAGGACGCCGTTGTCCCTGACGTCGCCACCACCCACGACTTCATCACCGAGCTCGACTCCGGCAAGTACGACCATCTCAAGGACCAGCCCGTCGTCACGTACTGCACCGGAGGCATCCGCTGCGAGGTGCTGTCCAGCCTCATGGTGAACCGCGGCTTTAAAGAGGTGTACCAGCTGGACGGCGGCATCGTGCGCTACGGTGAAAAGTTCAAGGACCAGGGCCTCTGGGAAGGCTCCTTGTACGTCTTCGACAAACGCATGCACCTCGAATTCAGTGAGGATGCCAAGACCATCGGCGAGTGCGTCCGGTGCCAGACGCCCACGAGCAAGTTCGAGAACTGCTCGAACCCGAGCTGCCGCACGCTCACCCTTTACTGCGCCGCGTGCGCGGCCAACCCCGAGACGCTGCGCTGCCCGGACGGCTGCGCCGCCTGAACTGCCGGGACGGCTAAAGCCGTTGCATCAGATCCGGCTGATCCGGTAGGCGAAATTGGCGTCCGATCGCACCTCCACCGTCACCCGAAGCACGGAGTCCTTGGACAGGTGCACCACATTGACGCGGGACGAGCCGCAACGGAGGCTCAGGTCAACCAGGGCGAACTCGGAGTCGCGGACAGTGAATGAGACCCGCCGCTTGCTCCGGCAGGCGAGGGTGAGGGAGTACGTGCCGCTCGGCAGCTGGCCGGTGGATTCCGTCTTGCTGTGTCCCCTCTCAACGCTGCCGTAGTTCGTCTTGAAAACCTGTCCCTCGGCGTCAGGCATGACTTCCTTCGCCCACTCGCTGAGCTCCTCGCCCGACACCGGCACGTTCTCCAGCGGATCCCGGGGCAACACGGGATCGGTCACCACAGGGGCCTCTGGAAGTTCGCCGCGGCCGTCATCATAGCTGTATTCACAGCCGCCCAGGACGGTGGCAACCAGCACAAAGAAAAGCACGACGGCGGCTGCCGGCGCCCGCAGCCAAAGCGTGCGTTGCGCCCGCCCCGGGAAACGATGCGCGGGGGCCATCCGCACCGTGGGCATACCCCGACTTTAGGCCTGCCGGAGGCGCCGGTACAGATGGCAATCCTCGGCGGAGCAAATTATGCCGGGCTGTCCCGGAGCGGCGGGTCCGTGCGGCCCGCTGCCGATTGCGGCCCGGATTAGCGCGCTGGAACCAGATGGTAGGCGTACAGGAGCGGGGCGTCCACGCTGGAGGCGCTGATTTCCATCCGCCCGGCCTTCGGTACCCTGATATCCGCGGTTTCTCTGCTGCCGTTGCAGGCCGCTCCGGCTTCCGCCAGCTCCTTGCCCGCGAGCGTCACCGCGAAGAACGCCTTCCCGCCGCCGTCGCAGGTAATGGTCAGTGTGTACTCGCCCGCCGGGACGCTGGCCGCCGTCTGGATGATCCGGTCCCGGTTGAGGATCTTGCCGGAGTCCTCCAGCACTGCCTCGCCGTCGGAGGGCAGGGCGGTGGCCCGCCACTGCGGAACATCGGCATTTTCGATCGACACCACGGGGGAGCAGGCAACAGTTGCCAGCAGTATGACGGCGGAGGCGGCCGCCCCGCCCAGGGCACTGGAAATCAGAGGAGAACGGTCAGGCATGACTTCAAACTTACCGGTTTGCGGTGCCGCCGGATTCCGGTCCTCTCCTCCCGCTCCGCTGCAAGGCCACAAAAGAGACAAGTCTGTCTGCCTCGGTCAGGACTTTGGCCATGCCCCCAGAGGTCACCATTACCCGTTCGCCCCGGGACTCCAGGGTCACGGGGATGACCGTGCGATGCCCCGAGCCGGTCGGCACTGCAGTCTCGTGGTGCGGGGGCGGTTCGGGCCGCTGCGGTTCCGCGGGTGGGGGTTTCGCGGCCTCGCGCCTGGCGCTCTCGCCGGACAGGGTTAGGGCATCGATCTTGGCGCCGCCGATCTTGTCCAGCATCTCGTAGTCCTCGTCGGTGCACAGATCGCTGGCCGCTAGGTGCTTCAGTGCGACGAGGCCCACGATGGCCCTGCTGAAATCCCGGTCCATCGCAAGGCCGATGGCCCACTGGGTGCGCTTCCACCACTGGTCCCGCCGGTCCGCCTCGCGGCGCTGGGCGAGCGTGCGCCAGGCGATCCAGCCGGCAATGACGGCGGCCAGCAGTGGTGCGAATGCCGCCGCGTATCGCAGCCAATCGGGATCGGCCGCCACTGCCTGGGTTCCGAGCATGGCCCAACTGTAGCTTCAGGCGCCGACAATAGTCAGGCGGGGACAATACGCGGCACCACGCGCCGTGCCAGGGTCCTCGGACCGCTGCGCCCGGCGGAGCCGGAAGGGCATGACCGGCACACAGCCATGGCCGGGAAATAGACTTGGCCGGTGACCGAACCAATGCACTTCACCACCGGCAACACCCCCGACGCACCGCGAAGCGACCTGCCCGATCTCCTGCAGGCGCTGGCCTCGGACCTCCGCGCAGTGGGCTACACCCTCGAGGGTGTGGCGGATCTGCTGGGGGACTCGGCGTACGCGGCCCTGAACCGGGACCAGCTCATCCCGGCACTGATCGCGACTGAAGCAGCAGCCGACGGCGAGCCGGCCACCGCGGCGCTGGCCGCCGTCGTGCGTTTCTGGCTTCTGGCCGTTCCGCAGGAAGCGGAGGTGCTCGACGCCGCGCTGCCGCGGACGCGCGCCGAAGGCCTGGTGGCTCTTGGCCTGGCGAAAACCACCGGGACCGAGGTGGCCGCCGAAGCGGACCTGCGGCCGTACGGCTGGGAGTCAGGCGGGAACGGCGGCGTCGAAATCTGGGTGGCCAGCGACCTCGCCGCGCACCAGCGGCCCGGCGTCCTCCGGCACGACCACGTCCTGGGCATCGGGCAGGCATCCACCACCCTTGTCCAGACCACCATCCGCCGCCCTGCCGATAGAGCACTGGACCTGGGCACCGGCTGCGGCATCCAGACCTTCCATCTCCTGCAGCACAGCGGCCACGTCACGACCACTGACATCTCGGAGCGCGCCCTCGCATTCACGCGCTTCAACCTCCTGCTCAACGCAGAAGCCCTGGCCATTGATCCGGCACGGCCGGAGGAGCGGGTGAGCCTGCGGATCGGATCGCTCCTCGAGCCTGTTGCCGGCGAGGTCTTTGACCTCGTGGTGTCCAATCCGCCCTTCGTCATCACGCCGCGCACTGCGGGGGAGGCCGCGGCGGACCAGTTCACCTACCGCGACGGCGGCCTGCCGGGGGACGACATCGTCGCGTCGCTCGTCCGCTCCCTGCCCGAGGTGCTCGCCCCGGGCGGAACGGCCCAGCTTTTGGGTAACTGGGAAATCCCGGACGGCTCGGCATGGGATGAGCGGCCGCAAAGCTGGGCCGGTCCGGACACGGACGCCTGGTTCATCCAGCGCGAACAGGTGGGGCCGGAGCAGTACGCCGAGACCTGGCTGCAGGACGCCTCCGAAACCCGGGACCGCCGGCACTACCAGGAGGCCTACGCCGCGTACCTGGCGGACTTCGCGTCGCGGAATGTCGGCGGGATCGGCTTCGGCATGGTCTTCCTGCGCCGGCCGGCCGGTGAACGGCGGATCCGCCGGTTCGAGGAGATCACCTATCCGATTGAACAGCCCGTCGGCCCCCACCTGGCGGCAGCGGTGGAACGGGCCGACTGGCTGGCGGAGCACGACGTGTCCGCGGCCCACCTTCTTGTGGCCGAGGACGTCACCGAGGAGCGCCACCAGCGCCCCGGCGCGGAACACCCTGGCGTCATCCTGCTGCGCCAGGGAGCCGGCCTGCGCCGCACCAACCTGCTGAGCACGGAGCTGGCGGGCTTTGTCTCCGCGTGCGACGGCGACCTGACCGCCGGGCAGATTATCGGCGCCCTTGAAGCGCTGCTGGGCGGAGCGGAAGGGTTCGACGGCGAGACCTTCCGGGCTGGTCTGCTCGCCGAAGTGGCCAATCTGGTTGGGGACGGATTCCTGCTGCCCGCACCTCCGGACTGACGCCGGCCCCCATAGCGCGAACGGACAGCTACGGCCCCGGATCCCACCGGATCCGGGGCCGCAACTGTCCGTTCGCGCTGGACTCTTCGCGCTGGGAGCGTGGAGGCGCTGTCAGTTAATCAGGGCGCGGCCCATCCCGGGAGCAGGGACGTCAATGGTGAAGCCGCACATGCACCGGTAGGTCACGGCGTCGGCGGTGCCCACGGCCTTCATGGAGCGGATGAGGCGCTGGCCTTCCACCCTGATCGCCATTTCCAGGGAGAATTCCTGATCCAGACGCTTCATGGACCGCCGGCAGTGCCGCGGGATGCCGGTTGCCGCCGGCAGGCTGTCGGTGGCCGCGCCCGCGTCCAGGCTGGCGCCTGTCGGTTCTCCGGCGGGCCGGGCTGCAGCCAGCAAAGCGTCTTCGTTGAGGGTAATCATTGTCATCCTTTGGGCTTCTCACGGGGCTGCCAACGTCGGCGGCCCCGCCGCGAACTGCTTCCGGGAGGTCTGTTTACGCATGTAAGCAAAGCATGCTTAGTATTTCCGGGGCAAGCCGGGCCGGCCATGGACCGTGGATATCAAGCATTTCTTTCAGAACTTCCTGGTGCTGCGTAAACTGATGAAGTGAGTACTGACACGCCGTCCCCGGGACCGGCGCCGGAAGCCGCGCCGCGCCGCAGGAACCGGCCGGAAAAGAAGGTGGAAATCACCGACCCCAAGGCGATCCGCGCCTTGGCCCATGCCGCCCGCCTGGAGGTCATCTCCGAGCTGTACTCCACCCAGTCCAGCCGCACCGCCACGGAACTTGCCCAGCAGACCGGGCTCACCCCCAGCGCGATGAGCTACCACCTGCGGGCACTGCAGAAGTGGGGCATCGTGGTCCCGGCCGAGGCGTCTGCGGACGCCCGCGAACGCCGGTGGAAGGCGGCGGGCACGGACTTTGCGATCAACTCCGGCGGGGCGGTGGCCGGTCCGGACTTCGCGGTGATCGACCTCGAACTGGACGCATTCCGGCGCCGCGCCAGTTCCTATGCCCGGGCCCGTGACGAACAGCGCAAACGCGGCGAGTCCGCCGAGCCGGCGTCGGCCGTGCTGCTCGCCAACAACCTTCTCTATCTGACCGCCGAGCAGTGCAGTGAACTGACGGAAAGGGTCTTTGAGCTGCTCCGGGACTACGAGCTGGAGGATCCTAACTGCATTCCGCCGGGCGCCGAGCGGATCGCCACCATGTGGTCGATGATTCCGGACGACCGTCCCCTGCCGGGTGCCTCCGGCGGCCAGGGCAGCACCTGACGGGCGCGGCGGACGGGCGTGTGCCGGCCCGCGGGGACCCGACCGGGCGGCAGGCTGCGGCGGCCGTGACGGGGGCCACCGTTTTCCACGTGACAGCGCAGAATTCTGCAAAATATGGTGAACTAGGCCAGTATGGGCTGATCTGCCCGAGCAACCTTTTTCTGTAGGAGCACTGTGCCAAGCAAGGCCAAAACCGGCAAGAAACTCGTGATCGTGGAGTCTCCGGCCAAGAGCAAGACCATCGCCAAGTACCTGGGCGAGGGCTTCATCGTTGAGGCCTCCATCGGTCACATCCGCGACCTGCCGCAGCCGTCCGAGCTCCCCGCGGACCTGAAGAAAACCTCCTTGGGCAAGTTCGCCGTCGACGTCGAAAACGACTTCAAGCCCTACTACGTGGTGTCCCCGGACAAGAAGAAAAAGGTGGCCGAGCTCAAGGCCCAGCTCAAAGACGCCGACGCGCTCTATCTCGCAACCGATGGGGACCGCGAGGGCGAAGCCATCGCGTGGCACCTCCTGGAGGTCCTGAAGCCCAAGGTTCCCGTGTACCGGATGACCTTCGGTGAAATCACCAAGGAAGCCATCCACCGCGCCATGGACAACCTCCGCGACGTCGACGCCGCATTGGTTGATGCGCAGGAAACCCGCCGCATCCTTGACCGCCTCTACGGCTACGAGATCTCCCCGGTGCTGTGGCGCAAGGTGGCGCGCGGACTGTCCGCCGGCCGCGTGCAGTCCGTGGTCACGCGCATGGTGGTGGACCGCGAACGCGAGCGCATGGCCTTCAGGTCCGCGTCCTACTGGGACCTGACCGGGCAGTTCGGTGCCGACGCCGGCTCCTTCAAAGCGAAACTCGCCGCCGTTGACGGTGCCAAGGTGGCCACCGGCCGGGACTTCAACGACGACGGCGAACTCACCTCGCGCAATGTTGCGCACCTCAACGAGGAACTCGCCACCTCGCTGGCCGCCGCCCTGCAGGACGCCGACTTCCGGGTCCGCTCGGTGGACACCAAGCCGTACACGCGCCGCCCCGCCGCGCCTTTCACCACCTCGACGCTGCAGCAGGAGGCCGGCCGCAAGCTGCGGTTCTCGTCCAAGAGCACCATGCAGATCGCCCAGCGGCTGTATGAGAACGGCTACATCACCTATATGCGTACGGACTCCTCGGCGCTGAGCGACGAGGCCGTCACGGCCGCGCGCCGGCAGGCTGCCGAGCTGTACGGTCCCGAGTACGTTCCGCAGTCGCCCCGCGTTTACACCAGCAAGGCCGCCAACGCGCAGGAGGCCCACGAGGCCATCCGTCCCGCCGGCGACTCGTTCCGCACTCCGGCCCAGGTGGCCAAGCAGCTCAGCGGCGACGAATTCCGCCTGTATGAGCTGATCTGGAAGCGCACCGTCGCCTCCCAGATGGGTGACGCCAAGGGATCCACCGCCACCATCCGGCTGGGCGCAGTGGCCGCCGACGGCCGCGACGCCGAGTTCTCCGCCTCCGGTACGGTGATCACGTTCCCCGGCTTCCTGGCCGCCTATGAAGAGGGCAAGGACGAAAGCCGCGGCGACGACGACTCCGACGAGGCCCGCCGCCTTCCGAACGTCGCCAAGGGTGACGGCCTGACCGCCTCGGAGATCATCGCCGTCGGCCACGAGACCTCGCCGCCGCCGCGCTACACGGAAGCTTCCCTGACCGCCGAGCTGGAAAAGAAGGGCATCGGGCGCCCGTCCACGTATGCCTCCACCATCTCCACCATCCAGGACCGCGGCTACGTGCGGAAGCAGGGCTCGGCGCTGGTGCCGAGCTGGATCGCGTTCTCCGTGGTGCGGCTCCTTGAGCAGCACTTCACGGACTATGTGGACTACGAGTTCACGGCCGACATGGAAGGCGACCTGGACAAGATCGCCAACGGCCAGGCCGCCGGTGCTGCCTGGCTCAAGCACTTCTACTACGGTGAAGACGCCGACCCCGGCCTGCTGAGCATCGTGAACAACCTGGGCGAGATCGACGCCCGCGAGATCAACTCCGTGCCCATCGCGGACGGCATCACGCTGCGCGTCGGCAAGTTCGGTCCGTACCTGGAGAGCTCGCTGCCCACGGTCGACCCCAAGACCGGCGAAGTGGTGGAGTCCGCCCGCGCCAACGTGCCGGAAGACCTCGCTCCGGATGAGCTCACTGCGCAGAAGGCAGTGGAGCTCATGGAAACGGCCGCCCCTGAGGAACGGGTCCTGGGCGCCGATCCCCACACCGGCCACACGGTTGTTGCCAAGAACGGCAGGTACGGCGCCTACGTCACCGAGATCATCCCGGAGATGACCGAGGAACAGCTGGCCAACCAGCCCGTGGAGTACTACAAGAACGGCAAGCCGAAGCCGCCGAAGAAGCCCGTCAAGGCCAAACCGCGCACCGGCTCGCTGTTCAAGTCCATGACCGTGGACGCTGTCACCCTGGACGAGGCGCTGCAGCTCATGAGCCTTCCCCGGGTGCTCGGCGAGGACGCCGAGGGCAATCCGATCACGGTGCAGAACGGCCGCTTCGGCCCGTACCTGAAGAAGGGCACGGACTCCCGGTCCATCGGCTCGGAAGAGGAGATCTTCACCATCACGCTGGAGCAGGCACTGGAGATCTACTCCCAGCCCAAGCAGCGCGGTGCCCGCGCGGCCGTGCCGCCGCTGGCCGAGTTCGGTCCGGACCCGGTGTCGGAGAAGAACATCGTGGTGAAGGAGGGCCGCTTCGGTCCGTACATCACCGACGGCATCACCAACATCACCGTGCCCCGCGACACGTCGCTGGAGGAACTGACCCGGGAACGCGCCGTCGAACTCCTCGCCGAAAAGCGGGCCAAGGGCCCGGTCAAGCGCACCACCACGCGCAAGGCCCCGGCGAAGAAGGCCACAGCGAAGAAGTAGTCGGACCTGCGGGAATTGCGCCGTGCCGTGCAACGTGGTCGAGTAGATGCATGACTGAACAGCCGGAACCCGCAGACACCACGCCGCTGAACGACCTTGAGGAGAAGCTGGCCCTGGGCGGCCAGCCGGACGCCGATCCGGTGGACGTCATCCTGTCTTTCCTCAACAACGAGGTCTACATCATCAGTTCCGACGCTCTCGAGGGCGAGGATTCCCAGGTGGAGCCGCTGGTGCTGGGCAATGCCGACGGCCAGCCTGTCCTTGCGGTGTTCTCGCACCCCAGCCGGGTTGATTCCCAGTACCTGGAGGCCGCTCCGAACGTGCTGGGCACGCAGGGCGCGGCCATCATCGCCAACATCGGCGATGAGCTAGGAATGGTCATCAACCCGGGTGCGGCCTACGGCTTCGAGATCAATCCCGAGGGCATTGCCAACATCAAGCGCGACTTCAAGCGCGCCGATGAAGTGGACCCCAACCCGGCGGGCCTCGAGGGCGAGTAACCCCGCGCGGCCGTCCGCGCACCAAAGCCCGCAATGTAAGCGCCAGGTTGCGTCCGCTGCGCCGGCGGGAGGAATAATGGCAGGATGCGGCTAGGCGTCCTCGATATCGGTTCAAACACTGTCCACCTCCTGCTGGTGGATGCCCACCCCGGCGCGCGGCCTGTGCCTTTCGCCTCGCACAAGCGACCCCTCTCGCTGGTGCAGTACCTCGACGGGGACGGCAACATCACCGACGCCGGCCAGCATGAGCTCACGGAGTTCGTGCTCGAGGCCTGGGAGTTCGCGGCGCGCCACAAGGCCGATGACCTGCTGGCTTTCTGTACGTCAGCCATTCGCGAGGCCACCAACGGACCCGCGGTGCTGGCGCGGGTGAAGCACGAAACCACGGTGACGCTGCAGGAACTCACGGGCAGCGAGGAGGCGTCCATGACGTTCTTCGCCGTCCGCCGCTGGTATGGCTGGGGAGCCGGCACCGTCCTGAACTTCGACATCGGCGGCGGTTCCTTCGAAATGGCCCTGGGCCAGGATGAATTGCCGGAACTGGCAACCTCCGTGCCCCTCGGCGCGAGCCGGCTGACCCGGGACTGGCTGCACGAGGATCCGCCCTCCGCGAAGAGTGTCAAGGAACTGCGCCGCTACATCAGGGCCACCCTCAAACCGGTGGTGCGCAACTTCAACGAGGTGGGGAGGGCGAACGTCCTGGCCGGCACCTCGAAGACCTTCCGCTCCCTGGCGCGGATTGCCGGGGCCGCACCCAGCGACGCCGGCCCGTATGTGAAGCGCGACCTCAACCGCACGGACCTCGGCATCTGGGCGCAGCGCATTTCTGCCATGAAGACCGAAGACCGGCTGCACCTGCCGGGCGTCTCCGAGGCCCGCGCCAACCAGCTGCTCGCCGGTGCGCTGGTGGCCGAAGCGGCCATGGAGCTCTTTGAGTACAAGAAGATCAAGATCTGCCCTTGGGCGCTGCGCGAGGGCCTCATCCTCCGCCGGCTCGACCAGCTGGTCGTCGACGGCCCGCTTGAACCTGCACCGCACGTGGGCGTCCAGCAGGCCTCCGCGCTGCCTGCGCTCTAGGGTTCGCCTCGCCGCCGCCGCCTTCGCCGGCCGCTTTAAACGAGTAAGCGCCGGCCGGTTACGCAGAAGAAGCTGGGGGGAACTCTTCTGCAACCGACCGGCGCCGCGCCGGTCCCGAAGGAACCGGCTCCATCACTCGCACCTGTGAGGCGTTTTCTACTCTAACGGGGGAGTATGGGTGTTCTGGGGGATTTACCTGAAAGCAGGCTGGGAATCCGCCAGCCGCCGGGCGGGATTGCAAAGCGCACGGGTTTAAAAGCAAAGACACCGACGGCCTGCTGCAGAAAAATGGGCAAAACCGCTGCAGTCCGTCGGTGCCTGACAAGCATCCCCATGCTTGCTTCATCACTCGCACCCTCAATGAGGTATTACCCAAGTTAGGGGCCGAAGGTGTGTGAATGCTTCAACCAACATGTGAGCTTCCTGTGAATAGCCCCCGGCCTGCATCCGGCACGATGAACTGCAATGATGGAGCAATGAGCAACCGAATCGCATTTCTTGGCTGTGGATCAATGAACGAGGCCATCCTGGGCGGCCTGCTGGAGAGCGGCATGGATCCCATGGAGATCGTGGCCACCGTCCGGCGCGCGGAACGGGCTGCCGAGCTGGCCGAACGGCACTCCGGCATCACGGCCATCGCCGGCAGCGAAGAACCCGACAACAACAAGCAGGCGGCAAAGGGGGCTGGCATCGTGATTCTCGGCGTGAAGCCCGTGGGGATCGCCGAACTGGCCCGCGAAGTCAGTGGCTCACTTTCCCCGGACACGATCGTCATCAGCGTTGCTGCGGCCGTTTCCATCGCCCAGCTCGAAGCTGCCCTGCCCGCGGGCCAGCCGGTGATCAGGACGATGCCCAACACTCCGGCGAAGCTTGGCCGCGGCGTGGTCTCGGTGTCTGCGGGCACCCACTGCTCGCCGGAGCAGCTCCAGCGGGCGAAAGACATACTCGGCGCGGTGGGAACCGTCGTCGAAATCCCGGAGGAGCAGGTGGACGCTCTCGGCGCCATCAGCGGTTCCGGTCCGGCTTACGCGTTCTACCTGGCCGAGGCCATGGCCGCCGCCGGCGTTGAACTGGGCCTTGACGGGGAGCTGGCGCTGCTGCTGGCCCGCGAAACCGTGGCGGGAGCCGGCCTCATGCTGGCGGAACCCGGCGCCGAACCGGCGGCCCTGCGCAAAGCCGTGACGAGTCCGAACGGCACCACCGAGCGGGCCATCGCCACGTTCGATGACCGCGGCCTGCCGGCCATCATCGCCGCGGGCGCCCGCGCCGCAGCGGACCGCTCCGCCGAGATCACCAAGCAGCTCGGCTAGTCCCCGCCCGCCCCCTTGCCTCGCAAGCTCGGCCAGGGAACCCTGCGGGCGTGGGCCCACCACCCGCCCCCTTGCCTCGCAAGCTCGGCCAGGGAACCCTGCGGGCGTGGGCCCACCACCCGCCCCCTTGCCTCGCAAGCTCGGCCAGGGAACCCTGCGGGCGTGGGCCCACCGCCCGCCCCCTTGCCTCGCAAGCTCGGCTAGTCCCTGCGGGCGTGGGCCCACCGCCCGCACCTCTTGCATTGGAGTTTTTGTCCAGATACCGCGAGTTAAAGGCCCTTTTGGGCCCAATATCTGGACAAAAACTCCCGACGGCGGGCGGTACGTTGGGCACGACGGCGGGCGGTACGTTGGGCACGACGGTGGGCCGCGCCGTCGTCGGGCGTGTTACTAGCCTCGCCGCCGCTACGGCCGGGCGGCGAACCGCTCCAGCAGGTCCACATGGCCGGACACGATCAGCATGTCGCGGGCGGACACCTTGGTCTCGGGGCGGGCGTACGTAAAGTCTTCGCCCGGGGACTTCACGCCCACGATGGTCACGCCGTACTTGGACCGGACCTTGGACTCGTCCAGCGTGAAACCGACCGTTTCACGCGGGGGATACATCTTCACGATCGCAAAGTCGTCGTCGAACTCGATGAAGTCCAGCATGCGCCCGGAGACCAGGTGCGCCGCGCGGACGCCGGCGTCGGCCTCCGGGTAGATGACGTGGTTGGCGCCGATGCGGGTGAGGATCTTGCCGTGCGAGGGCGTGATGGCCTTGACCCACAAGTGCTCGATGCCCAGGTCCACCAGGTTCACGGTGATGAGCACCGAGGACTCGATGGACGTCCCCACACCCACCACGGCCGAGCTGAACTCCTGCGCGCCCAGCTGGCGCAGCGCGTCGATGTTGGTGGCGTCCGCCTCCACCACATGGGTCAGAACGGGTGACCATTTCTGGACCAGGGACCTGTCGCGTTCGATGGCCAGCACCTCACGGCCCTGCTTGACCAGTTGCTCGGCCGTGGAGGAACCGAAGCGGCCCAGCCCGATCACCAGTACCGGCGCGTTGTGGGCGGGGCGGTTGGGAGCGCCTGACGAATTAGCCAATGATTGGCCTCTCTTCCGGGTAGTGGTACAGCTGGCTGCGCTGGCGCAGGGCCAGGGCAGCGGCAAGCGTGACGGTGCCGACGCGGCCTGCGAACATCAGGGCCGACAGCACATACACGCCCTCCGGCGGCAGTTCGGCGCTGAGGTTTGTACTGAGGCCGACTGTGGCGAAGGCTGAAATCGTTTCGAACAGCACCCGGTCCAGGGATGCGCCGCTGATGTGCAGGAGCAGGAAGGCGGACGCGGACACCAGCGTTGCGCCGGCCACGATCACGGAGATGGCCACGCGCATGGTGCCCTCCGGGATGGTCCGGCCGTAGACCTTGACGTCGGCGTCGCCGCGGGCTTCGGCGATGATGGCCAGGAACATGACGGCGATGGTGGTGACCTTGATGCCGCCGGCCGTTGAAGCGGAGCCGCCGCCGGCGAACATGAGGGCGTCCGTGAGCAGCATGGTGGTGGATTCCATCTGGTTCTGGTCCACCAGGTTGAAGCCGCCGGAGCGCGTCATGACGGAGGCGAAGAGCGAGTGCGTGATCTTGTCGCCGAGATCCATGCCGCCGATGGTCCGGGCGTTGTCCCACTCCATGAGCGCCCACAGCACGGTTCCGGCCGCGAGCAGGATGAACGAGACCTGAATGGTGAGCTTCGTGTGGAGGTTCCACTTTTTCCAGTTCAGCCCGTTTTGCTGCAGCACCATGACGACCGGGAAGCCGAGGCTGCCCAGGAACACGCCGAGCATGAGCGGGATGAGGATCCAGAGGTCTGTTTCGTAGGGGACGATGCCGTCCGAATGCGGGGTGAATCCGGCGTTGTTGAAGGACGAGATCGAATAGAAGACGCCGTGCCAGACGGACTGCCAGAAAGGCTCGCCGAGCACCATGAAGCGCGGGATCAGGGCGATGGCGAGGGCGGCCTCGATGACCACCGAGGTGGTGATGACGATCCGCAGCAGCGTACCCACCTCACCCAGGCGGCCGGCGTTGTTCATGGCCTCCTGGGCGATGAGCTTGCCCCTGACCCCCAGCTTCTTGCTCACCATGAGGGCCAGCAGCGAGGCCAGCGTCAGCGTGCCGAGGCCGCCGACGAAAATGCCGACCAGGATGATCAGTTGGCCGAAGAAGGACCAGTGCACGGCGGTGGACACCACGGTCAGGCCCGTGACACAGACGGCCGAGACGGCGGTGAAGAGGGCCTGGTGGAGTGGCGTGAAGTCACCGGTTGCTGAGGAGGCCGGCAGCGACAGGAGAGCGGTGAAGAGGACGATGACCACCACGAAGGCGCTCAGGGCAAGGCGGGCCGGCGATGTGTTGGCAATGTCATCGATGAAGTCACGGATGCCCGTGAATATCCACAGGCCCTCACGCTCCGGCGCTGCGGGTTGCCAGCTGGCCGGGCTCTTGGACCTCGACTGGCTTTGGGTCATGTGCGGCTGTTCCTCGATTGGCTCTGCTTCCTCCAGTAGTAAACCACTAAACACCTTGCCGTGGCCGGGCTTGGGAACAGACGGGGCTCCGGTAGCCTGTGAGTGATGACACTCCAGCCCGGACTCAGCCTCCCCGCACTGCCAACGACGGTGGTGTGGGACGCCGCCATGACGGCGTACAACTTTGGCCTGGGCCACCCCATGGCGCCCGAGCGCCTGGACCTGACCGCGCGGCTGGCCGGGAGCCTGGGCCTGCTCGACCTAAAGCACGTCACCCTGGCTGCCCCGGACCTGGCCAACGACGGCGAGCTCACCACCGTGCACAGCCCCGACTTTGTGGCCGCGGTGCGCCAGGCCAGCGACAACCCCGCCGCCGCGGACGAGTCCTACGGGCTGGGCACCGAGGACGACCCCGCGTTCGCCGGGATGCACGAGGCTGCGGCGCGCCTGGCTGGCGGCTCCCTCCTCGCGGCGAGCTCCATCCTGGACGGATCCGCCGTCCGGGCCGTGAACTTCGGCGGCGGCCTCCACCACGCGTCCCGGGACCGGGCCAGTGGCTTCTGCGTCTACAACGATGCCGCTTTGGCCGTCCGGAAACTGCTCGACGGCGGCGTGCAGCGGGTGGCATATATCGACGTCGACGCCCACCACGGGGACGGGACGCAGAGCATCTTCTGGGACGACCCCCGTGTCCTCACCATCTCGCTGCACGAAACCGGCATGTCCCTGTTCCCCGGCACCGGCTTCGCCAACGAGATCGGCGGCCCCGAGGCCCTGGGCAGCGCGGTGAATGTGGCACTGCCTGCGGGAACGGGTGACGCCGGCTGGCTGCGGGCGTTCCACGCCGTGGTCCCGCAGCTGGTGGGCGCTTTCGCGCCCGAAGTCATCGTCAGCCAGCACGGCTGCGACTCGCACCGGCTAGATCCCCTCACCCATTTGAACGTGAGTGTGGACGGGCAGCGCGAGGCCGCCACCGCCGTCGCAAGCTTGGCCGCCCGGTACTGCGGGAACCGCTGGATCGCCACCGGCGGCGGCGGGTACCACATCACGGGCGTGGTGCCGCGGACGTGGAGCCACCTGATAGGCATCGCTGCGAACCGTCCGGTGCCGCTGCGCACGCCCGTGCCCGAGGCGTGGCGGACGTACGTGCAGGAGCGCTACGGCGTTGACACGCCGGAGAGCATGGGCGACGACGCCGACGTCTGGTGGCGGTCGTGGGAGGTGGGCTTCGATCCCAACGACGACATCGACCGCACCGTGATGGCCACGCGCAAGGAAGTCTTCCCGCTGTATGGCCTGGACCCCTGGTTCGACTAGTCCCTGGTTCGACCGGTTCCTTGGTTTGGTTGGCTCAGTTTCTTCACGGACCAGCCTCGGGCGAAATAGTAGATGCCATTCGGCGTATATGTCGCTAGGGTGGGTCTCATGGTGACAGACGACGTATTTGCCGTCATTGCGGAGGCAACGCGGCGCGACATTCTCGTGTCCCTCCAAGCGGGGGACAAAGCAGTGGGGGAGCTGGTCGAGGAGCTCGCCGCCAGCCAGCCCACCATCTCAAAACACCTAAAGGTGCTCCGCGAAGCCGATCTGGTGAGCATGCGCGCGCAGGGCCAGAAGCGCTACTACGCGCTCAATCGGAAACCGCTGGCGGGCGTGGCCAGCTGGCTGGAGACGTTCGACATCGGACGCGCGGCTTCCGCCGCAGCGACAAGGGACGCCGCACCTCAGGAGGCCGCGGATGCCCAGGCGGGTACTGCACGTGCGGCCTCAGCCGGAACATCGACCGGAAGTCTCACGCCCGCCGCGGGCAGCCCTTCCGCGGACGTCCCGGACGCCTTCGCTGCAGCCGCCGCGGCACATGCTGGCACGGCGGACGACGCGACCCACGCACCCGGGCGGCCGGCGAGCGGCCAGCTGAGTCCCGCCGTCGTGGTTCCCGGCGGACAGGTGCCAAGCGGTCAGATCCCAGGCACCGCCGGCCAGGACGACACCGTCCCGCAGCAGATCGGCCGCACCGTGGGCCGCGCCGCGACGAAGGCCGCCGACCTGCTGGCCAACCTGCCCAAGTTCGGCCGCAAGAAGTAGCCCGGCACCCAACTAACTCGCAGTTGTTGTCGTTTTGAAGCCCCAAAACGACAACAACTGCGAGTCAGTGAGTAGAGCAGGCTACTTGCGCAGGATCCGCACGTGGTCCGGGGTCAGCTCGGAAATGCTGCTGACGCCGAGGAGCGCCATGGTGCGTGCCATGTCCTTTTCGAGGATCTGCAGGACGCGGTCGACGCCGGCCCGGCCGCCGGCCATGAGCCCGTACAGGTAGGCGCGGCCGATGAGCGTGAAGTCGGCGCCGAGGGCCAGCGCGGCGATGATGTCTGCACCGCTCATGATGCCCGTGTCCAGCATGACCGCGGCCTTGCTGTTGTCCGCCTTGAGCGCCTGGGAAACTTCCGGGAGCAGGTGGAAGGGAATGGGCGCGCGGTCCAGCTGGCGGCCGCCGTGGTTGGACAGCACGATGCCGTCGGCGCCGTGGTCCACCACCTTGCGGGCGTCGTCCACGGTCTGGATGCCCTTGACCACGAGCTTGCCCTTCCAGGTCTCGCGCAGCCAGTCCAGGTCCTCGAAGGTGAGGGTGGGGTCGAACATCGAGTTGATGAGGTCGGCCACCGTGCCCGTGTACCGGGAAAGCGAGGCGAAGGTGAGGGGCTCGTGGGTGAGGAAGTTGAACCACCAGGCCGGCCGGTAGGATGCGTCCAGGACCGTCTTCAGCGTCAGTGCCGGCGGGATGGTCATGCCGTTGCGGACATCGCGCAGGCGTGCGCCGGCGACGGCGGTGTCCACCGTGACCATGAGGGTGTCGTTCCCGGCCTTGGCTGCCCGCTCGATCAGTTCGAGGGAGCGGTCCCGGTCCGTCCAGAGGTACAGCTGGAACCAGTTCCGGCCGTTGGGTGCCGCCGCGGCCACGTCCTCGATGGAGGCCGTGCCCATGGTGGAGAGCGTGTAGGGGATGCCGGCGGCCTCGGCGGCCTGCGAGCCCGCGTATTCACCCTCGGACTGCATCATCCGGGTGAAGCCGGTGGGCGCGATGCCCACGGGAAGCCGGGAGGACTGGCCAAGGATGTCGGTGCTCAGGTCGATGCTGGACACATTCCGCAGGATGCCCGGGCGGAACTCGATGTCCAGGAACGCTTCGCGGGCGCGCCGCAGGGTGATCTCTTCCTCTGCCGCGCCGTCGGTGTAGTCAAACGGGGCTTGCGGGGTGCGGCGCTTGGCGATGTCGCGCAGTTCCCAGACGGTGCTGGCGCGCTTGAGCCGTGCTTCCTTGCTGAACTCGGGCTTCTTGAACTGCATCAGCGGGGCGAGGTCAGAGTACTTTGGGATGCGGCGCTTCAGGGCGGCCGGAACGGCTGCTGCGGCGACGCCGGTGGCGGGCCGCGTGGCAGGAATGTCCGTCGCGTCCGGGGCCGGGGTGGTCTCGGGGTTGCTCGGCTGGATGGTGTGGGTCATGGCTTTCCTCCGTGGGCATGCCGGGAGATGCTGAACAGGAGACTCCCCGCTGTGGTCTAACCACACTCTAAAGCATGTGGTCCAACCACATCAAGTACCATGGGCTCATGCGCACGCACCAACTTGTCCTGCGGTGGATCGAGGACCAGCTCTCCGGCGGCCAGCTCGCCGTCGGCGGCCGCCTTCCGGCCGAGAGGACGCTGGCCGAACAGCTCGGGGTCTCCCGCACCTCCGTCCGCGAGGCCATCCGAGTCCTCGAGGCCATGGGTGTGGTCCGGGCCGGCGTGGGTTCCGGCCCCGAAGCGGGAACGGTCGTGATCTCGGATCCGACGGCGGCCCTCGGCTCAGCGCTGCGGCTGCACGTGGCCACGCAGCACCTGCCGGTGGAGGACGTCGTGGAGACCCGCGTTCTGCTCGAGTCCTGGGCGGCCGCCCGGGCAAGGCGGGATGCCCCCGAACTCGACCTCGCCGGGGCCCTGCTCGACGACATGGACGAGGACCACGGCATCGACGACTTCCTTGCCATGGATGTCCGCTTCCACCTGGCCCTGGCCGACGCCGCGGGCAACGCCGTCGTGAGCGCCATGATGGGGTCGCTGCGGGAGGCCATCCAGGGCTACGCGGGGCAGCTGACCGCGAACCTGCCGGACTGGGACGCCACCGCCTCGCGGCTGCGGGCCGAGCACCGTGAGATCCTCGCGGCTATCTGGAAGGACGACGGCGGAAGGGCGGCGGAGCTTGTTGCCGCCCACATCCGGGGGTACTACAAAGAAGCCGGGCTGGGCCCGAAGGATTCGGACCCGGCCCGGCCGTAGCTGACTTTCCCAACTGGCTCGCAGTTGATGCCGTTATGAGCGGTCAAAACGACATTAACTGCGAGTCAGTTGGGTTGACGGGTCAGCGGACCTCGACCTCCAGCGCCTGGAAGTCGTCGGCCGCGTGCCTGCCCACCAGCAGGCGGAAGGTGCCGTGCTCAACCTGCCAGCCGCCGTCGTAATGGCCAAAGGCGCGGGCCGGGATCCGCACCTCAACGGTGTCCGTGCCGCCTGCCGCCAGGTGAGTCCCCGCGTACCCCGCCAGCCAGCGGACGGGCCGCTCCACCGCCGAATCCTCACGGGACAGGTAGACCTGGACCACTTCGCGGCCGGTGCGGGTGCCGGTGTTCCGGACGGGGACGTGCACCACGAGGTCCTGGCCCGCCGGAACGGACTGCGGCGCGTGCGCGGAGCCGAGTTCGAACGTCGTGTAGCCGAGGCCGAAACCGAACGGCAGCAGCGGAGCGGCCCCGCCGGCGGCCTGCTGCCTGAGCCAGGCGCGGTAGCCGACGTGAATGCCCTCGCTGTAGACCACCTTGCCGTCAACGGGCGTGGTGCTCAGCACGGGAACGTCCTCGAGCGCAGCCGGCCAGGTGGTGGGAAGCCGGCCGCCGGGCTCCTCCTTGCCGAGCAGGATATCCGCCACGGCGGTGCCGAACTCCTGGCCGCCGAACCAGCCCAGCAGCACCGAACTGACCCGGTCCAGCCACGGCATCAGCACCGGCGAACCGGCGTTGACCACCACGACGGTGCGCGGGTTGACCGCGGCCACGGCCTCGACAAGCTCGTTCTGGTGGCCCGGGAGGTCCAGGTCCTTGCGGTCAAAGCCCTCGGATTCGATGGCGGCGTTGGTGCCCACCACCACGACGGCGACATCGGCCGTCCGTGCCGCCTCGACGGCCGCCCGGATCTCGGCCTGGGGGTCGGTGACCATGGCCTCCTCGCCGAGCAGGATGGCGGTCAGCGGGATCTCCTGCTGCTGCGGCAGCTGGTACAGCGCGTCGATGACGAACCGCTGGCCGGCGGCGGCCTCGAAGGCGTGGATGGTCTGGGGCGGATCGAACAGGGCGGCGCCCAGGACGTCGGTGTCGTCCTCAAGTTCGCCGTTGAAGACCTCGGTGCCGCCGATGGAGAGGGCGATGGGGCCCACCGTGCCCACGCCGAGGTGGTGGACGCCGGCGGTTTCGGCTGTCCATTCGGTCTGCATGCGGATGGCAGCCGCGCCCTCCGGAATGCCGACGCCGAACCAGATCAGGTGCGACGCCAGCCGGTCTTCGCCCGAGATCTCCGTGCCGTCGGCCGCCAGGAAGGTGACGCGCATGCCCGGCACGCCGCTGACCGGGTTGTGCAGGGCCTTGCGGGCGAACGGCTGCAGCCCCTCGGCCACCTTGGCGCCGCGGGCGTAGGTGACCGTGACGTCGTCGGGCAGTGCCTTGCGCAGGCCCTCCAGCGGCGAGACCGTGTACCGCGGCATGACGGTGGCGCTGCCGCCGCCCTGCGTGCGGGCCTCCTCGGCGTTGTGGCCGATGACGGCAACGCTGCTGAGCGAATTGGCGTCGAGCGGGAGGAGGCCGCCCTCGTTGCGGACCAGCACGGCTCCGCGGACTGCCACCTCGCGGGCCACCTGGGCGCCGTCGAGTTCCATGGGGAAGGCGGTGGCTGCGGCATCGAAACCTTCGAGCGAACCGACCCTGGCGGCCAGGCGCAGAATGCGGGTGACCTTTTCCAGGATCGCGTCCCCGCTGACGCGGCCGTCCTCGACGGCGGCAAGCAGCTTGGCGCCCCAGTGGCCCACCGGGCCGGGCATCTCCAGGTCCTGGCGGGCGTTGGCGGCATCCACCGAACGGACGCCCGTCCAGTCCGAGACTACGACGCCGTCGAAGCCCCACTCGGTGGACAGCGGGGTTTCCAGGAGCTTGTTCTCGCTGGCCGTGGTGCCGTTGATGGAGTTGTAGGAGCTCATGACCAGCCAGGCGCGCGCCTCGGTGACGGCATCCTCGAACGCGGCCAGATAGAGCTCCCGCAGGGGCCGCTCATCGACGACGGAATCGGCGGTGAAGCGGTCAGTCTCGGCCTCGTTGGCGAGGTAGTGCTTGGGGGTGGCGCCCACGCCCATGGACTGCACGCCGGAAACGTAACCGGCGGCCAGGGTGGCGGTGAGGCGCGGATCCTCACTCATGCATTCGAAGTGGCGGCCGCCCAGCGGGGAACGGTGCAGGTTGATGGTGGGTCCCAGGACGGCGTGGACGCCCTTGCGGCGGGCCTCCTGGCCCAGCACCTGGCCGTAGCGGCGGGCGATGTCCACACTCCAGGTGGCGGAGAGGGCGGACGACGACGGCAGGGAGACTGAGTCGTGCCGCTCGTCGAAGTCTTCGCCGCGGACGCCTGCGGGCCCGTCGGACAGCACGATCCGGCTCAACCCGATTTCCGGCAGTGCGTGCGTGGACCAGACATCGGCGCCGGTGAGCAGCTTGACCTGCTGCTCCAGGCTCAGGCTTCCGGCCAACTCGCGCAGGCGCGCTTCGGCTTCCGCCGGCAGTTCCGCGTTTGCGGCGCGGAAGGACTTTTGTGCGGACAGGGTGGGGTTCACTTACTTGACTCCTTTGATGCGGGTGACGAGGACGGCGCCGATGATTCCGACGGCGGCCCCGCCTAGGAAGAGTGCGGGGTAGCCGCCGAGCGCGATGACGGGGAAGGCGACGGCGGGCACGATGGACTGGGGGAGCGCCTGGGCAATGTTGAAGACACCGAAGGTCTTGGCATTTTCCGTCTGGCCGCTGGGCAGCAGGTCGGCGATGAGGGCCACATCGACGGCGCCGAAGCAGCCCAGGCCGAGGCCGACGATCGCCTGGCCCACGAGGACCTGGCCCGTGCCGGGGCTCATGGCGATGACGATCAGGCCCGCCATGATGATGAGGCTGGAGGCAATCACCAGGGTCTTGCGCTTGCCGATCCGGTCGCTGATCCAGCCGCCCGCGATGCTGGTGACCACGGTGCCCGCGGAGCTGACCAGGGTGGCCTGGAAGACCAGCGAGGGGATGCTTTCCTCGGCCACATGGAGCTGGTCGGCGAAGAAGTACGGCAGGTAGAGCAGGCCCGCGCAGTAGCCGATGTAGACCATGAACTTGGTCAGCCAGGCCCAGCCGAGGCCGGGGTGGAGGCGCGGATCGAAGTAGAACGAGCCCAGGATCTCCTTCAGGTCAAGGGGCGCCGGCCGCTCGGTGAGGAGCCGGTCCTTGAAGGTGAAGGCGAAGCCGATGGCCAGCGCGGTGCCCACAATTCCGGGAACCACCGCCATCTGGAAGGCATTGTCGAAGAGCTGCGCGAAGTAGGCCGCGGCCACGAGGCCAATCGGCAGGGTCATGCCGATGAGGCCGGAGAGTCGGCCGCGCTCGGCCGGGCCGGCCTGGTCCGGGAGCGTCGCAGCAAGGGCGGCCAGCGCGGCGTTGAATCCCAGCTGCGCCACCACCCAGGCACCTAGGACGCCGGCTACATCGCCGGCGAGGCCCAGGAAGAAGAGTGCGGCGAGTCCGATCAGCGAACCGCCAACAATCCACGGCTTGCGCATGCCGAACCGGGAGGTAGTGCGGTCGCTCAGGCGCCCGAAGAACGGGTTTGCCAGCAGGGCGATGACGGCCCCGACGCCGGCCACCAGGCTCAGTGCTCCGGCCCTGGTTTCCGGAGTGGTGATCTCGGAGACCTTGATGGCGAGGACGACGAGGGCCGGCGCGAGCAGGGCCATCCACAGGCCGGCGCTGGCGATGGGCATGCCGATGACGTAGGCCCGGGGTGCCTTGACGGACGGTCCTGCGGTTGAAGAGAGTGCGGGCGGTGCCGCGGTCTCCTCGGAGAGGGATTCGATGGCCACATTGCCTCCTGACGAAAAAGTGACCCACCGTTGGGCCGCAGAGTAAGCCTAGCGCCGAAAACCGAGTGTGACTAGGTTTTGCTAAATTTTGACTTGTCCGCCGGCGGCCGGAGCCGTGAAATAAACTGGCGAAATGTCTCCCTCCAAGCCCCGCGGGCAGTACGCCAAAGGCGCCGAACGCCGCGAGCAGATCATCCAGACCGCCACAGATGTATTTGCCAGCGAAGGCTTCGAGGGCGCTGCCCTCAAGCGCGTGGCCGAGCTTGTGGGGGTCAAGGAAGCAACGCTCTTCCACTACTTCAGCGGCAAGCAGGAGCTGCTGACGGCGGTGCTTGCCGAGCGCGACCGGCGCAGCAGGGACATCGGGGGATTGGCCGAGTTTGGACTGTCCATGCTGGCCTCGGTCGCGGAACGGAACGAGAAAGAGCCCGGGCTGACCACGCTTTACGCCGTGGCATCGGCTACGGCCAATGATCCCGGGCACGCTTCGCACGGCTACTTCCAGGACAGGTACTCCCAATTGGTCGAGGAGCTGGCGCTCGACATCGTCCGGCGCCAGGACGCGGGGGAGGTCCGGTCCGACGTCGCAGCGGAGTCACTCGCGCGGCTGGTCATCGCAGCCTTCGACGGCCTCCAGCTGCAGTGGCTGTACGACAAGAAGGTGGACATGGCCGGCGGCCTGACGGAGCTCGTCGACGTGCTCCTGGTCCCGGCCAAGTCCTAACCCCCCGGCGCCCCTAAAGCGCCCGAGGCAAGGAGTTTTTGACCATTTGTCACGACCTCGGGGGCCTTTAGCGGCCATTATCTGGACAAAAACTCCGGACCCGGGGGTTACTTTGCCGCGGGGCCGGTGCTTCCCCGGATTTCAAGGCGGGGTTGGAAGGTACTCTCCTCTTCGGGTGCCTCGGCGTTGCGGATCAGGGCCCGCAGGCTGTGCCAGGCGTGTTCGCCGAGCTCCGTGATCGGCACTGCGGCGGTGGTGAGCGGCGGGGTGGTGTACCGGGCAAAAGGGATGTCGTCGAAGCCCGTGATGGAGATGTCCCCAGGAACGCGGACGCCGCGCTCGTGCAATCCGCTCAGGAGCCCCATGGCCACGAGGTCGTTGAATGCGAGGACTCCGGTGGCCCCGCTGGCCAGCACCTCGTCCACCGCTTCGTGGCCGGTTTCGAAGCTGGAGCCGCCCTCGAGCATCCGGAGTTCGACGCCGGGATGTGCGGCCCGGAACTTGTCCAGCCCTGCCATGCGTGCCCGGTTGGAGGCGCTTCGGGCGGGGCCGGCCAGGAAGGCGATGCTGGTGTGCCCCAGGTCCACCAAGTGATCCGCGAGCTCCTGGACGCCCTGGCTGTAGTCCACCTCAAGGCTTGGCACGCGGGTTTCCGTGGTGCTGCGGTTGATCAGGACCAAAGGGTGAAGCGAGGGGGCTAATTCCTCGAGTTCGGAGTCGCCCATACGCGGCGCACACAGCACGAGCCCGTCGCAGCGGCGCCGCGCTTCCCCGGCCAGAATCGCCTCCTCGCTGGAGACTTCCGAGGAGTCCGCGATGAGCACGCGGTAGCCGTCCTGGGCCGCGGCCATGCTCAGCCCGCGCAGGATGGCCTGGAATGTGGGGTTGGCGAGGTCGGGCACCACGATGCCGATGGTGTCGGTCTTGCCCAGGGCAAGGCTGCGGCCCACGGGATTCGGCTGGTAGTTCAGTTCCGCCGCGGCATCCCGCACGCGCTGGGCAATGGCGGGATCCACGGTGAAGTTGCCGTTCATCACGCGGGAAACGGTGGCGTGCGAGACGCCGGCCTTGAGAGCGACGTCCGCGATGCCGACACGCCGGGTGCCGGTTCTCCTGCCCATATGTTTCCTTCCTGTCCTCCTCCGTCAGTCCGCTGCCACGGAACGCTAACACGGTCCGCTGCTGCTGCACGCCCGGCTTTCGAAGGATGGTTGACGCGCTCACCGGAGTCTTGATACAAAGCTTATAACGTTTCGAGAAAACGCTTTCTCAGGATTCTTCCTTCATGTGGGCAGGGCGTCAAGCCGCCCGCCTACCGCCTTTGGAAAGGGGCCCACCCATGGTCAATGTCGACACCGCCCGGCAGCCACAGCCTGAAACGGAAACACCGGTGACGCGGTCCCGCATCGCCCTGATCGGCACCGGCGGCCGCTCGGAAATGTACATCCGGGCCATCCTCGGCCAGCACGCCGATGTGGCCGAACTGGTGGCCCTCTCGGACGCCAATCCGGGCCGCGTGGAGTACTACCAGCGGCTCATCCGGGAACTCGGCGCCGAGGCGCCGGCCGACTCCTTCGACCCCGGCAACCTGACCGAATACATCAGGGCAAACGCGATCGACCGCGTCATCGTCACCACCCCCGACTACACCCACGCGGACTACATCGTCGAGGCGCTGGAGGCGGGTGCCGATGTAGTCGTCGAAAAGCCGCTGACCATCGACGCCGAGGGCTGCCGCCGCATCACCTCAGCCGTTGCAGCCACCGGCCGCAACGTGGTGGTCACCTTCAACTACCGCTACTCGCCGCGGAACAGCGCGCTGAAGCAGGTCATCCGGGACGGCGTGATCGGCAAGGTCACGTCCGTAGACTTCAGCTGGGTCCTGGACACGGTCCACGGAGCCGACTACTTCCGCCGCTGGCACCGCGACAAGCAGAACTCCGGCGGGCTGCTCATCCACAAGGCCTCCCACCACTTCGACCTGGTCAACTGGTGGATCGACGACGTTCCCGAGCGGGTCTACGCCTCCGGCGGCCTGCGGTTCTATGGCGCCAAAAATGCCGCGGAGCGCGGCCTCGGCGCCCGGCCCGAGCGCGGCACCACAGATGATGGCACCTTGGAGAACGGCTCCCAGGGCAGGGACCCCTTCGCACTGGACCTCCGCGAGGACGAGCGGCTGCGTGAGCTGTACTTCGACAACGAGAAGTTCGACGGCTACCGCCGGGACCAGGACGTCTTCACCGAGGGCATCACCATTGAGGACAACCTGGCGCTCACGGTGGACTACGACGGCGGGGCAACGCTCAACTACTCCCTGAACGCCCACAGCCCGTGGGAGGGCTACCGGGTTGCCGTTAACGGAACCGAAGGCAGGGCCGAGCTGGAGGTGGTGGAGCGTGCCGCCGTCGTCCACAGCACCGACAAGAAGACGGTGGTGGACCCCTCCGCCACGCCCGTTGAGGAGGACGACGCCGTACGCCGCAACGGCGAACGGCTCGTGGTCCAGCGCCACTGGGAGCCCGCCTATGAAGTGCCCATCGTCAAAGGCGAGGGCGGCCACGGCGGCGGCGACAACCTGCTGCTTTCCGACCTTTTCAACGGCCCGGGCGAGGATCCGCTGGGGCGCCCGTCCGGTTACCTGGACGGCTTGCGCTCGGTATCTGTCGGCATCGCAGGCAACGCCTCGCTGGAATCCGAACTTCCCGTCCGCATCAGTGAGCTTGGCCTGGGCGTGGAACTGCGCCGCGGCCGGGCCTGAACGCAGCAGGAACAGGAATACACCATGAGCAGAATTCTTGTCACCGGCGGCGCCGGGCGGCTGGGACGCAGCGTCGTCGCTGGCCTCGCCGGAGCGGGCCACGAGGTCATCTCGGCGGACCGGGACGCTGTCCCGGACGGCACATTCCCGGCCGGCGTCGCACAGGAAACGGCGGACCTGCTGGTCCCCGGCGAGGCGTTCCGCCTCCTGGAACGCACAGCGCCCGACGCCGTCATCCACCTCGCTGCTATCGCCGTGCCTTTCAGTGCACCCGAGGAGGTCATTTTCAGCACGAATACGCGCCTCGCGTTCACGGTGGTCAGCGCGGCCACCGAACTCGGCATCGGGAAGATCATCACGGCCAGCAGCCCCACGGTCCTGGGCTACGGCTCGCCCGCCGGCTGGCTGCCGGACACCTTCCCGGTGGACGAGGCCACGAGGCCCCGCCCCTGGAACGCCTACGCGCTGTCGAAGCTGATTGCCGAACAGACCGTGCAGATGTTCGCAGCTGCCCAGGGGGACCGCATCCGCTATGCGGCCTTCCGTCCCTGCTACGTCATCTCGCCGGAGGAATGGGAGGGCGCCCCCACCCAGCAAGGGCACACCGTCCGCGAACGCCTCACCGACCCCGCCCTGTCCGCGCCGGCCCTCTTCAACTACGTGGATGCCCGGGATGTGGCCGACTTCCTGGATGTGCTCCTGCGGAACATGGAGTCCATCCCCAATGGCGAGACCTTCTTCGTCGGGGCCGCCGACGCACTGGCCACCGAACCGCTGGCCGCGCTTCTGCCCCGGTTCCTGCCCGGCAGTGCCGGCCACGCCGCCGGACTCACCGGCACCAGTCCCGCCTTTTCCATCGCCAAAGCCAAGCGGCTGCTCGGCTGGGAGCCCCGGCGCACGTGGCGCACTGAACTCGCCCGGACCGGGGAAACCCGGACCGGGGAAACCTTGGTCGGCGCCGCCGCAGGACCAGCCAGCCCAGGACCAGCCAGCCCAGGATCAGCCACACCCGGACCACAGGAGACCAAATGAACCTCGACGGCGTGCTTTTCTTTCCCGTCACCCCCTTCGGCGCCGACGGCGCAGTGGACGTTGCGGTCCTGAAGGAACACATCGCCTCGCGCCTGGCGCACCGTCCTGGCGGGGTGTTCCCGGCCTGCGGCACCGGCGAATTCCATGCCCTGAGCATTGACGAGGTGCGCACCGTGGTGGCGGCCGCCGTCGAAACCGTCAACGGCCAGGTGCCGGTCATCGCCGGCGCCGGCGGTCCCCTGGGCCACGCGCTCGCCGCAGCCCGCGCGGCCGAGGAGGCGGGCGCGGACGCGCTGCTGGTTCTGCCGCCGTACCTGGTGTCCGGTCCCACCGACGGCGTGGTGGCCTACATTGAGGCGGTGGCGGGCGCGAGCAGCCTCCCGGTGATCGTGTACCACCGCGGCACGGCAAAGTTCACGGCAAAGGCCATTGCACAGCTGGCCGCCAACCCCAAGGTGATCGGCTTCAAGGACGGGATCGGCGACGTCGGCCTGGCCCAGGAGATCGTCTCCGCCGTCAAGGCCAGCGGCCGGAAGGATTTCCTGCTCTTCAACGGCCTGCTGACCGCCGAACTGACGCAAGGCGCCTACCGCGGACTCGGCATCCCGCTGTACTCCTCGGCGGCCTTCGCCATGGCACCGGAAATAGCCACTGCCTACTACGACGCCTACGCCAGCGGCGACGAGGCCCGCCGCGAGGCCCTGATCGAAGGCTTCTACGCGCCCCTCGTGCGCCTGCGGGACCAGACTCCGGGCTTTGGCGTCTCCCTGATCAAGGCGGGGCTGCGCCTCAGCGGCCTGGCGGTGGGACCGGTCCGGCCCCCGCTGGTGGACCCCACCGAGGACCAGCTCGTGGAGCTCAAGGCAATCCTGGCCAAGGGCCACGAACTGGCCGGCCGCTGATGGCGGCCAAGATCACGGGACTCCACACGCGCCTGATCACGGTGCCGCTGCGGCGCAGCTGGGGTGCTGATGCGCCGGAGAACCACATCATCGCCACCAGCCTTTTTACGGACGACGGCGGTGCGGGGCACGGTTTTTCCTGGACGCCCACCATTGGGCCGCAGGCCGTCAAGGCCCTCCTTGACCACGACATCGCGCCGTTCATCACCGGGCTCGACGCCAACCCGGAGGTTGTCTGGGACCCGCTTTGGAAACGGCTGCACGAGGCCGGCGGCGGCGGGCTCACCACCATTGCCATGGCCGGCGTCGACCTTGCCCTCTGGGATCTGGCGGCGAGCACCGCGGGTGTGCCAGTGGCCGGGCTGCTGGGCCAGCGGCAGGAATCGGTGGAGGTCTACGGCTCGGGCGTCAACCTGCATTACTCGCTTGAGGAACTCGTGGCGCAGACCGAACGGTGGGTGGCCGCCGGCCACCAGGCCGTGAAGATCAAGGTGGGCAAACCGGACCTGGCCGAGGACGCCGAACGCGTGGCAGCCGTCCGCTCGGTGCTTGGCCCGGACCGCCGGCTCATGATCGACGCGAACCAGCGCTGGGACCTGCCCGCCGCCCTCCGTGCCCTGGACGTACTGGGCCAGTTCGGCCTGGACTGGCTGGAGGAACCACTGCGCGCCGACGACCTCTCGGCCTACCGCCGCCTGCGGAAGCAGTCGCCGGTGCCCATCGCCCTGGGCGAGAACGTCCACACCATCTACCGCTTCCGGGACTTCATCGAGGCCGAGGCCGTCGACATCATCCAGCCCAACATCATCCGCGTGGGCGGTATTACGCCCTTCCGGCGCATCGTCGAGCTGGCCCGGGCCAACAGCATCCGGGTGGCACCGCACCTGCTGCCCGAGCTGTCCGGCCAGCTGGCCCTGACCCTCGCCGAGTCCGTAAGCGTGGAGGACGTGGAGGACGCCTCCTTCGAACAGCTGGGCATTCTGGCCGGCCAGTCGCCGGTCCGGATCCGGAACAGCCGCCTTTACGGCACGGGCCTCCCGGGACTGGGGTTCAGCTTCACCGCGGCGCTCCTGCCCGAGCCGCGGGACCGCAGCTTCGACCTGCCGGCTGACCCGGCGTTCCGGCTCTCGTAGGTCCCGCGGTCAGCCCAAGTGGGTACGCGCACCCCAAGTAGGTAGCAGCACAGGGCGTTCCCAGGTCTGGGAACGCCCTGTGCTGCTACCTACTTGGGTAGGCCCGGGCTACAGCTGGAGCGTCAGCGGGCGGGGGAGTCCGTTGATGTCCGACGCCGGCCACCGCGGGTCGAGCGTCAGGACGCGGGTTCCCGCTGCCGTCAGCTGGACCGTGTCCTCGATCTTGACGCCCGGGCCGGACGGATTCCAGGTGAAGGCCTGGTTGGGCACCACAACGTCGTCCGTGGCGGCGGTGGCGCGCGGATCGCGGCCTGAGTAGCCGGCGGGTCCGCCCTGGTGGTGCAGCATCCACTGGTCGGTGCCGAAGCCGTGCCGGGCGTAGGCGGCCTGGATCTCGGCGAAGATGCCGCCGAGCCGGGCGCCCGGAACCGTGGCAGCGAAGATGTCCGCCTCAACCGCCGCGATGCGTTTCTCGGCGTCCAGCTCGTCGGGGGTGCCGGCGTCGAACCTCACCCACCTGGTCACGTTGGCCACCAGGCCGTGCCGCCGGGCGCAGACCACGGCCATGGCGCGGCGGCCCAGGGGCGAGTGGGTGGCCAGCGGGTGCCGGAACGCGCTGCGCGAGCTGCCGTTGCAGAGCAGGACCAGGGGCTCCGCGCCCGCCGCGACGATCTGCGCGGCAAGCGCGGAGGCGACCTCGAACTCGGTAGTGTTCGGCCTTGCCCGGGACAGGACGTCGGTCATGGCGCCTGCGGCATCCGCGCACAGCTGCGCGTAGCGGGCACTCTCGCCGGGCAGCATGGGCTGCCGGGCTGCCCGCAATTCCGCGGCCACGGCATTCTCTGCCAGCGGCTCTCCGGGTCCGGCCAGTGCACCGGCGGCGTCCGCGAGCTGTCCGTGCCAGGGAACCGTGTGAAGTTCGACGCCGGGTGGCAGCTCTTCGGCGGCGAGCCGTTCCGCCTCATTGTTGAAGGTGATGAGGCGGTCGCCGGTCCGGTCCACGAGGAGCGCCGCGATCGGGTCGCCCGCCAGGCTGATGTGCATCCGGCTGCCGTCCAGGTACCACGTGAGGGCGGTGTTGCTGGTGAGGAGGAGCGAGTCGCGTTCCGCGGCCTCGAGAATGTCCAGCACCCGCCGCCGCTTTATCGCACGGTCCGCCGGCGTCCCGGGGGCGGTGCTGCCTGCAGGCGACTCCCAGTCGGGCCGTGCCGCCAGCGCTTGGCCAACCTGCCCGGCGTTCATGAGCTGCCCTCCATGCCCGTCACCAGTGCGTCAATGTCAGCGGTTCCGAGCCGCGCATCGGACACGAACACGGTGACACTCCTGGTGACCGATTCTCCGGGCTGCAGGAGGGCCGGCTCCTCCCAGGCGAGTGATTGTCCGACACCCGGATAACTTCCCACCCGCACGAACCACGGATCGTCGCAATCCGCCGGGGATGTGAAGACCAGCGTGGCCGGATTCCCGCCGAAGGTTCCGCTCCACGCGAGCCACTGGCTCACGGATCCATGCACCACGGCCTCCCCTGATCCCGCCGGGGACCAAACTCGGGCGTCGTCGCAGGAAGCCAGGCGCCAGAAGAACCCGCCGTAGCCGCCTAGCCGCCGCCCGTTGGAACCGGGACTGCCCAGGCTGACGGCAGCGTCACCCGCCGGCGTCAGGGTGAAGTCCAGCGTCAGGCGCCAGGTCTGAAGGTCGACGGCGGCCCATGTCCAGTTGCGCTGCTCCCGCAGAACCGGGGCGCCGTCGGGTCCGTTCCAGGACAGTACCTCAGAGAGCGCACTGCCGGATGAGTCACTGCCCGTTGAGGTGCGCACAATCCTGCCGTGATCCGGGCGCCAGACGTAACGGCCGGCGTCGCGCGTGCACGTCCGCCCGCCCCAGAAGTTGATGCCGTTGACGTCCTGTACTGCCACTCCGACGCCAAGGTGCCACACGTGATCGGTGGGCTGGTGGTCAGTCACCACGGTGCCTGCCAGCGTACGAACCGGATGCAGGTAAGGCCGCGGGGATGAGGCGGGGCGGATGCGGCTGCCGTCCTGATAACTGGCTACTTCGCGTCCGCCGACCGTGCAAGTGGCGGCTGGCTCCAGCGGTCTGGCCCACGGTGCGCCCAGTTCCGAGAAGGTTGCCTGCGCGAGGGTGGCGCGTTGGATCAGTTCAGCGATTCCCTCTACGACGGGGTGGGAATCATCGCCGCTGCCTTCCCACTTGATGTACCTGTCGTCAATCTGTTGCGGTGCGGGTGCCGTGCGGATTGCTTCGAGCACAGCCATAAAGGCTCCCGAGCCGGACAGCGGGCTGAGCAGCTCTCCGCCCGAGGCGCGTACCTCCAGCAGATTCTCCAGCAGATCCGTGCGGGGGAATAGTTCCCGGCGTTCGCCGTGGTCAGTGCTCACCACCAGTTCATCCTCCGTGTAAAAGAGCTCTGCCTTGCCTGCCGTGCCGAAAACAGTGATGGAAGGAGGTGTCTGCCGGGCGGCGCAAAGGGTCAGTGCGCAGGTGAGGACCTGTCCCGCGGAGGTGCGGACCCGGATCACCGACGTGTCGTCGCTTTCAGTAGGGTGTGCGCGATAGAGATCGGTGTCCACGCAGGCCACATCATCAAGGGTGCGGGCAGCGGCGATGCTGAGACCCGTCACCACGGCGTGTGCCAGCGCGTTGGTGGCGACGCCGTCAACCACATCGGTTCCGTTGATGGCCCGCTTGCCGGCCCAGCGCGAGCGCTTGAAGTAGCCGCGAGTCCGTAGCCAGGTTCCCGCGGCGCCCAGTCCGAGCACGTCCCCGATCTCCCCGTCCGCGATAAGCCGCCGGATCGCGGGCAACGCGTCGGATCCCAAGCTCTGGAAGCCAACCTGCACGAGCCGGCTTGCTGACTCTGCGGCCGCCAGCAGTTCCTGGAACTGCTGCAGGGACGCTGCGGGGGGCTTCTCCACGTAAACGTCCGCGCCAGCGGACAGGGCAGCCATGGCGAGGGGAACGTGTGTCTGGATGGGGGTAGCCAGGATGACGACATCCGGAGCGGTCCCCGCCTGAAGGAGGTGATCGAGAGTCTCGAAGACGGCTACGGAGTCTTCCAGGACTCCGTCTGCGGGAGGGCGGGGGTCCGCTATTGCCACGAATTCGAGCACTCCGGACGCCTCCAGCCGGGCCAGGTTGGCCAGGTGCCGCGCGCCGAAACCGTGTACGCCGACGAGGGCGATCCGGGGGACAGGGTTCTGTGCCCTGTGGGGGGCGGGAGAGGGAGCGTAAGCGGAAGGTAGCGACATGCGGGTTGATCCTTGCGTGGGAAGTACTGCTGGACAGGGAGGGAAACGCAGGCAGTAACACCGTACCTGAGAAAGCGTTTTCTGACACCTGCCTGCTGGTGGCCTCCCATGGCTTGGCCGGACGTGGAAAGCGTTTTCCTAAATTTACGAAATAATCTATACATCGCCTTGGAAAGCGTTTACCGTTGTAGCGACGGCTTCACGAGAGTGACGGAGGGCACAAAGCACTCCTGCCGAATGAAGCATTAATCCGCGGCAGAGGCGTTCCTGAGTATCTGGGACGGAACGCCCGCGCGGGAATGGCCACGATGACCAAAGGAGACCGCATGGCCGCTCAACACATACCTAAGCCGCAGCGAGCGAGGTGCGCGCCGTGAGTGCCATTACCGAACTCACGTCCCTCTCGCGCCGCAAGGGTCCGAAGACTGCCGAAGAGAAGAAGGCCGGCGGGCGGGACAACAAGGCCGCCTACATCTTCCTGCTTCCGTGGCTGGTGGGACTGGTGGCCATCACCGTCGGTCCCATGGTGATGTCGCTGTACCTCTCTTTCACCGACTACAACCTGATTCAGGCCCCGGAGTGGGTGGGCCTGGAGAACTTCCAGCGGATGTTCACCGACGCGAGACTGCACAATTCGCTCGGGGTGACGTTCACGTATGTACTCGTCGGCGTTCCGCTGCAGCTGGCGGTTGCCCTGCTGATCGCGCTGGTACTGGACAAAGGCCTTCGTGGCCTCCCGTTCTACCGTTCTGTCTTCTACTTGCCGTCGCTGCTGGGCGGCTCGGTGGCCATCGCGATCCTGTGGAAGCAGATCTTCGGCACCACCGGCCTCGTGAATCAGGTACTTGCCCTTGCCGGCATCGAGGGTCCGGGGTGGATTTCTGACCCGAGTACGGCGCTGGGGTCCATCATCCTGCTCCACGTCTGGACTTTCGGCGCTCCGATGATCATCTTCCTGGCCGGCCTGCGCCAGATACCCAACATGTACTACGAAGCCGCCGAGGTGGACGGAGCCACCAAGCTCCAGCAGTTCTGGCGCATCACCCTGCCGCTCCTGAGCCCCATCATCTTCTTCAACCTGGTGCTGCAGATCATCGGATCATTCCAGTCGTTCACGCAGGCGTTCATCGTCTCCGGCGGCAACGGCGGCCCTTCGGATTCGACAATGTTCTTCACGCTTTACCTCTACCAAAAGGGCTTCGGCCAGTTCGATATGGGATACGCCTCCGCCATGGCCTGGTTCCTGCTGGTCATCATCGGCGCCTTCACCGCCATCAACTTTATCGCTGCAAAGTATTGGGTTTTCTATGACGACTAAGCTGGAGACGCTGCCCGCCCCGAGTAAGAAAGCTCCGGCCGGCAAGCCAACGAACCCCCGAGGGCCACGCAAGAGCCGCGAACCACGCGGCAGCCTTGCCTTTAGCCGCAGCGCACGTTCCAAGGCACTGATCAAGCATGCGATCCTGATCGTCACCGGCGGAGTCATGATCTACCCGCTGCTGTGGATGGTTGTTTCCTCGCTGCGCGCCAACGAACTCATCTTCCGCGAACCCGGTCTGTGGCTGAACAGCCTCGAGATGGGCAACTACACGGACGGATGGTCGGCGCTGACCCACCCGTTCGGCCACTACATGCTCAATTCCGCGGTGGTTGTGCTGGGATCAATCCTCGGCAACCTGATCTCCTGCTCCATGGCCGCTTACGCCTTCGCCAGGCTCCAGTTCACGGGGCAGAAGATCTTCTTCGGCATTATGCTGCTCACCATCATGCTGCCGTTCCACGTGGTGATTGTCCCGCAGTACATCCTGTTCTCGCAGATCGGCTGGGTGAACACCTTCTGGCCGCTCATCGTTCCGAAGCTCCTGGCCACCGACGCGTTCTTCGTGTTCCTGATGGTCCAGTTCATCCGGGGCATCCCAAAGGAACTTGATGAGGCCGCAAGGATCGACGGCGCCGGCCACCCGCGGATCTTCCTGCGCGTAATTCTGCCGCTGATGGTCCCCGCGCTGGCCACCACCACCATCTTCACCTTCATCTGGACCTGGAACGACTTCTTTGGTGCCCTCATCTACCTGACGGACCCTGACATGTTCACCGTTCCCGTTGCGCTCCGGGCGTTCGTGGATTCGCAGTCCGCCACAAGCTGGGGCTCACTCTTCGCCATGTCCATCGTTTCGCTCCTGCCCGTGTTCCTGGTTTTCCTCTTTGGGCAAAGGTTCCTCATCAAGGGAATAGCCACGACCGGCATCAAGTAGGCCGCGAACGAACACCGGGGCCACCGGCTCCCGGCGCAATCGGGCACAAATGCTTGTAATACAAGATAAGTACTTATTCCATTAGCTGGAAAGCGTTTTCCATCTCCTTCAAGATCAACGAAGATCGGAGTGAACTGTGCAACTGTTCCCCAAACCTGGCCCTGATGCCGAGGCCCGCCGGCCCCAGGTATCCAAGACCCCGCGACGGCTCCGGAAGGCGGGAGTGGTTGCTGCCGCAGCCGCCGTCGTCCTTGCGCTCAGCGCCTGTGGCGGCGGATCTGCCGCCCAGAGCGCCGACGGAACGGTTGAACTCCGTTTCTCCTGGTGGGGCAGCGACAAGAGGGCGCAGGTCACCCAGGAAGCCATCAAGGCCTTCGAAGCCGAAAACCCGAAGATCAAGATCAAGCCGGAGTACGGCGACTGGAGCGGTTACTGGGACAAGCTGGCCACGCAGGTGGCTGCGAACGACGCTC
The DNA here is from genome assembly GCF_021789315.1 of Arthrobacter sp. FW305-BF8. NCBI lineage: Bacteria > Bacillati > Actinomycetota > Actinomycetes > Micrococcales > Micrococcaceae > Arthrobacter > Arthrobacter sp. FW305-BF8. The sequence goes on along the minus strand of NZ_CP084561.1, from coordinate 4,044,922 downwards.
CCGACATCATCCAGATGGACGAAAAGTACATCACCGAGTACTCCAGCCGCGGAGCCCTGCTTGACCTCTCGAAGTACGGCATCGACACATCCAAGCTCGACGAGGCCACGCTGAAGGCGGGGCAGAGCGAGGACGGCCTGACGGGTATCCCCGCCGGCATCAATGCAGCCACCATCCTTGCGAACCCGGCCGTGTTCAAGGCAGCAGGTGTGGCATTGCCCGACGACGCGACCTGGACCTGGGAAGACTTCGAACGGATCTCCGCCGAGGTGACGGCTAAATCCCCGAAGGGCACTTACGGGGCGGCCGCCTACGGGACCGATGAGGCATCCCTGGGCGTATGGCTGAGGCAGAACGGAAAGTCCCTCTACACCGAAGACGGCAAGCTCGGCTTTGAGCCGGCGGACATCGCCGCCTGGTGGGCCTTCCTGAAACAGATGAGTGAGGGCAAGGCAGTTCCCTCGGCGTCGGAGGTTGTTGAGGCCGAAGCAGCACCCCTGGACCAGAGCGGCCTCGCAACGGGCAAGAATGGACTCGCCTTCTGGTGGTCCAACCAGCTTCCCGCCCTGGAAAAGGCCGCAGGCTCGGAACTGAAGGTTCTGAGGTTCCCCACCAAGACCGGCTCCGCTGCTGATGCCAAGCTCTGGTACAAGGCCTCGCAGTTCTGGTCGGCATCCTCCAGAACCAAGCACCCTGAGGAAGTCGCCAAATTCATCAACTTCCTGGCGAACGACGCCAAGGCCGGCGAGGCACTCCTGGCCGACCGTGGTGTCTACCCGAACACCGATGTGCGCGCGGCGATCTCCGCCAAGCTGACCCCTGCGGACGTCAAGGTTGTGAAGTTCATCGACCAGATCAAGAACGAACTCGGTGAGGCTCCTGCCCCGCCGCCGAAGGGCGCGGGTGCCATCCAGGAAATCATCAAACGTTACACCTCCGAGGTGCTGTTCAACAGGCTTTCCGCAGATGAAGCCGGTAAGAAAGCGGTGGATGAGATGACGTCAGCCATCAGCAGCTAGCTCCACCACGGAAAGGAAATCCCTGGGCCGTCTCCCACCAGAGATTGCCCGGGGTTTTCCGCGCGTGGGGTCAAAAACTCCAGAGAACCGGTCAGTCCTCGGCGATCACGGCCACAGCTCCGCCGGGGACAATGCCGCCGAAACGCCCGCCGCCCAGCAGTTCCTCGCCGTCGGCCTTCACTTCCGCGTCCTCCCGGCCGTGATTGATGGCGAAGAGGAAGCGGCGCCCGTCCGCCGTGACCCGCCGGGTCAGTTCGACGCCGGCGGCGGCTTCCGCGGAGGCCGCCACTCCCGCTTCGGCCAGGAGCCGGTCCAAGAGGCGTTCGATGCCGTCGCGATCGAGGAGGGTGGCCAGGTACCAGGCGGCGCCCGGGCCGGCGCTCCTCCGGGTCAGTGCGGGCACGCCGGAGAGCGGGTAGCCGGTGAAGGTGGCCACCGCCTCCGCCCCGGCAAGGTGGACGTGCTCGCTCCACACCCGGCCAATGGTGCCGTCGCTCAAAGTCACCCGGCCGCCCTCGAGCAGCGGGTGGAACTCCTCGGTCCTGATGCCCAGCAGCTCCCGGAAGGCTCCAGGGTAGCCGCCCAGCCTGATGTGGTCGCGCTCGTCGACGATGCCGCTGAAGTAGCTGACCAGCACCGTGGCTCCGGCCTCGGCAGCGGCGGCAACATTGGCCGCTGCGTCATCGTTGACGCAGTACAGCGTGCACACCAGGACCAGGCGGTAGCCGGAGAGGTCCGCGGCCGGGGGGACGAAGTCCACGCCCACGCCGCGCAGGAACAGCGAGCGGTGGAACGCCCTGATCAGGTCCAAATACTTCACGTCCTCGCTCGGGTGCGAGTCCAGTTCGCTGGCCCACCAGGCCTCGTAGTCGAACACGATGGCCACCCGGGATTCCACGGTGGAGCCTTTGACCGGCCCAAGCCGCTTGAGGGCTTCGCCGAGGGCCACCACCTCCCGCCACACCCGGGTGTCGCGGTCGCCGTGCGGCACCATCGCCGAATGGAACTTCTCGGCGCCGGCAACACTCTGCCGCCACTGGAAGAACATGACGGCATCGGCGCCGCGGGCCACGTGGGCCAGCGAGTTGCGGAGCATTTCACCGGGCATCTTCGGCTGGTTACGGGCCTGCCAGTTCACCGCCGACGTCGAGTGCTCCATCAGGATACAAGGCCTGTTGCCCGCGACGCCGCGTGTGAGGTCCGCGCTGAACGCCAGCTCGATTTCGCGCTCCGGATCCGCGGCCACCAGGTAGTGGTCGTTGGCCACCACGTCCAGGTCCTTCGCCCAGTCGAAGTAGTCCAGGGACTTGGTGGCGCTGGACACCATGAGGTTGGTGGTGGCCGGAACGTTGGGCGTCACCTCGCGGATCACCGCCAGCAGACTCCGGTAGTAGTCCATCAGCGCCCACGAGCTGAACCGCTGGAAGTCCAGCCGCTGCGTCGGGTTGAGGGTGGTGGGGGCGGCCCGAGGCGGGATGACCTCCTCGAACGAGGCGTAGTGCTGGGACCAGAAGGCCGTGCCCCACGCCTCGTTCAGCGCCTCGATGCCGCCGTAGCGCCGTTCCAGCCAGCGCCGGAACGCCGCGGCGTCCTCCACGCCGTAAAACTCGGAAACGTGGCAGCCCAGCTCGTTGTCCACGTGCCACAGTGCCAGCGCCGGGTGGTCCTTGTACCGTTCGGCGAGCTTCCGGGTGATGCCCGTGGCATACCGGCGGTAAACGGCGGACGACGGCGTGTAGTGCCGCCGGGAGCCGCGTTCCAGGACGGTGCCCTCTGCTGTCACCGGCAGGACTTCCGGATGCTTCCGCACCAGCCAGGCCGGGGGAGCGGCTGTGGCCGTGGCGAGGGCAACCCGGATGCCTGCACCGGCCAGGCTGTCCAGCACCTCGTCCAGCCAGGCAAAGTCGTACTCCCCTTCGCGCGGCTCCAGGAGCGCCCAGGAAAAGATGGCCACGCTGAGCAGGGTCACCCCGGCCTCCTTCATGAGGCCGATGTCCTCCAGCCGGACCTCGGCCGGCCACTGCTCGGGGTTGTAGTCGCCTCCGTAGGCCAGACCCGGGCCGCTGTTCCAGAGGGGAGCTTGAGGAGAGGCTTCTTGCTCGGGCATGGGGCTCCTTTGCCGGGACGGTGCTGACCCTGTCTTAGGCTAGCGCCGCGCCAGGAGGGATGCGACGGCGGCCGGCGACAGTTCGCCGTCGCACACCCACACACTCAGGCTCCGCCGAAGCGATTCCCCTGCGGCCAGCGTCACTGGCCGGTCCCAGGCCAGGGCCGACCCGACGCCGGGGTACCCGGAGCAGCGGACGAACCACGGATCGGCTGCCTCGGCCGGGGCCCCGAACACGAGGGTCGCAGCCTGCCCGGAACGGATGCCGGGCACCTCGCCGAAGGAGGCGGTCCATGCCAGCCACGGCGCCACGGAGCCGTGGACGGCGGATTCGCCCTCGGCGTCGGACGTGAAGATGCGGGCACCGCTGCAGGCCGGAAGGCGCCAGAAGAAACCGCCGTAGCCGCTGCCGGCTGCGCCGTTGGAACCGGGGCTGCCCAGTGAAACGTCGACGACGGCGGTCAGTTCCGTGCCCAGGTCCAGGCGCCACACGCTCCCTCCCAGGACCTCGCGGCTGGCGGTCCGCTGTTCGGTGAGCAGGGGCTGTCCGTCCGTGCCGAGCCACCGGAGCTCCCGGGTGTCGAATCCGTCCGGATCACCCGCAGCGGCGGGGAGCAGTTCGATCCGGCCGTGGTCCTGCCGGGAGACGTACGCGCCGGCGTCGCGCCTGTACGTTTTGCCGCCCCAGAAGTTGGTGCCATTGACGTCCTGGAGCGCGAAGCCGGCGCCCAGATGCCACGGGTGGTCGGCGGGGAGATGGTCCGTCACAACGGTCCCGCCGAGCGTGGCCACCGGGTGCAGGTAGGGCCGCGGCGATAACCGCGCGTTGAGCCGCGCGCCGGTGCGCCGGACTGCCAGCGGACGGCCGCCGTCGTCGAACAGCACAGTGGCGGCGCCAGGCTCAGTGGCTCGCGCCCACGGCAGGGCGAGTTCGCGGAAGGTGGCGTGGGCGCCGATGGCCCGCTCTAGGGCGTCCTCGATGCCGGGAATCACCGCACGGGCGGCATCGCCGTCGCCCTCCCAGCGCACGTAGCCAGGAGTGACCGGCGCGGGCGGCTCGGCGGTGCGGACGGCCTCAAGCACCAGCATGAACGCGCCGGAGTCGTTGAGGGCGCTGGTGAGTTCTGTGTCCCCAGCGAGGTATTCCAGCAGGTTTTCGGTGAGGTCGTCGCGGCCGAACTGCAGCGAGTGCTCTCCGTCCGCGTTGCTGATGTGCAGCCGGTCTTTCGTGTAGTGGAAAACGGCCGTTCCCTCAGAGCCCTGCAGGGTGATGTACGGCTCCACGGACTCCGAGGCGCAGAGCGTCAGGGCGCATGTAATCGGCAGGCCGGCGGAGGTCCGGATCCGAATGACCGAGGTGTCGTCGGCCTCGATGTCATTCGCGCGGTACAGGTCCGTCTCCACGGAGGCCACATGCTCCACGGTCCGGGCGCCGGCGATCCGCAGGGCGGTGGCGATGGCGTGTGCCAGGGGATTGGTAGCCACGCCATCCACCACGTCCACGCCATCCATGCTCCGCTTGCCGGCCCACCGGGAGCGCTTGCAGTAGGCGCGGTCCCGCACCCAGCGCCCGGTTGCGCCGATCCCCTGCAGCGTGCCGATGGTCCCGTCCTTGAGGAGCCCGTCAATGGCCACCAGCGCCTGCGATCCGAGGCTCTGGAATCCGATCTGCACGCTGCGCCCGGACGCTTCAGCGGCCTCCTGCAGTTGCCGGAAGTCGGCCAGCGATGCCACCGGGGGTTTCTCCAAATAGAGGTCGGCGCCGGAGGCCAGGGTGGCCAGGGCAAGCGGCGCGTGGGTCTGGATGGGCGTGGCGACGATGACCACGTCGGGCCGGTGGTTGCCCGCGAGGAGGGATTCCAGGTCGGGGTGGACCGCCGTGGTGCGGGGCAATGCGTCGGGGGCCGGCGGTTTCGGGTCGGCCACGGCCACAAGTTCCACTGCGCCGGCCTGGGTCAGCCGTTCGAGGTTCTTCAGGTGGTGGGCGCCGAAGCCATGGACGCCGATCAGGGCCACACGTGCCGGGCCGGTGCGGTGCGGGGAAGCGGCTTTGGCGGCTGGCAGGCCTGACGGGCCTGACGGGCCGGGCTGCGTCAGAGGGATATCCATGGTGCTCCTGTCCGGCGCTGCGGTGCTGCGCGACGCCATCGTCAACCGTTACACGGGAGCGTGCATGCGTCCTTGGCAAGCGCTTTCCCGGGCGGTCTGCCACCAAGTGTACTCCCTGACCGGAAGTGCCGGTCCGGTGGGAGTCGTGCCGAGCGCAGGCCGGCTTAGTGGGGCGCGGCGGCGCCGGCGGTACTTTGCCTGACCACCAGTTCGGGCGTGAACACGACGGCACGGTGCCGCGGGTGCTGGGCGTCCAGTTCCTCCGTCAGGAGCTCGATGGCAGTCCTGCCGATCGCGTCGGTGGGCTGGCGGATGGAGGAAAGCGGCACGACGGCGGACACGGCGAAGTCGATGTCGTCGTAGCCGATCAGGGCCACGTCGTCGGGAATGCTGACGTTGTTCATCATGGTCAGGGACTGCATCACTCCGAGCGCCAGCAGGTCGTTGGCGCAGAAGATGCCGTCCGGCATGTTGGTTGCGCCTCGCTCCATGAGGCTGTTGCCCACCTCCCGTCCGGCGAGAACGGACTGGCCGTCGGAGTCGAGCACCTCCAGTGCTGCGCCGTCCACCTCGGCCACGGCGCGGCGGGCGCCCAGAAGGCGGTCGGATACCTGGCGGATGGACAGTGGGCCGCCCACGAAGGCCAGCTTCCGACGCCCCAGGTCGAGGAGGTGACGGGCGGCGAGGTAACCGCCGGCGTCGTCATCCACGGAGACGGAGCTGAAGCGGTCCTCATCGGCCAGCCGGTCCACCAGGACCGTGGGAACACCCCGCTGCCGGAGGGCCTCCAGCCGGTCGGCGACGTCGCCCACCGGGGAGATCAGCAGGCCCTGGACCCGCTGTTCCTGGAAGAGGTCGATGTAGTGCGATTCCCGGTTCGCGTCGTGGCCGCTGTCGCCCAGCAGCACGGCGCTGCCGTTCACAGCGGCAGCGTCCTCCGCGGCGCGGACCAGCGACGTGAAGAAGGGGTTGCCAACGTCCAGGACCACGACGCCGATGGTCCGGCTGTGCCCTGCGCGCAGCTGCCGTGCGGCGTCGTTGCGGACGAAGCCCAGCTCGTCGATCGCCTGGAGCACCTTGTCCTTGGTGCGCTTGGAGACGCGGTCCGGATTGTTGAGGACGTTGGAGACCGTCCCCACCGCAACCTGCGCGTGGTTGGCGACGTCCTTGATGCTTGCTGCCCGCGACATTCTGCTGATCCTCCGAAGATCGATTTGCCCGTCCGGGTGAAAACGCTTGACACCCTTCTTCCGTCCAGAGTACTTTGAATCGTAACAATGAAACGATTCAACTTCGGTAGACATTCAAAGCCGAACGAATTCGCTACCTCTCCCTTCGCAGCAACCGAAACGTCCACAGGAGTACAACATGAGGGTTTGCTTCCGATCCTCCGTCCAGCCGGGGCTGCTGGGGGAGTACCGCCGGCGCCACGCTGCCGTCTGGCCGGAGATGCTGGCCGCGCTCAAGGACGCGGGCTGGAACAACTATTCGCTGTTTCTTGACGACGACGGGCTGCTGATCGGCTACCTCGAATGCGACGACTTTGACGCGGTCCGGGCCCGGATGGCCCTCACGGACGTCAATGCCCGCTGGCAGGCGGAAATGGCCACACTTTTCCGGGACAGCGATGTTCCGCCCGACGAGGGCTTCCGCGTCCTCGACGAGGTGTTCAACCTGGACGGGCAGCTGGCCGCCGCCGGCAGCAGCGCCGACGCCGCCGTCGTCGTCGAACACTAAAGCTTTCAAGCACTAAATCTCCAAGCACCTTCACCGCGACACACTGACGAAAGACTGATCATGAACAACACAGCATCGGCACTGGGCCGGCTTTCGGAGCTTGCTATTGAGGTTCCGTCGTGGGCTTATGGCAACTCGGGCACCAGGTTCAAGGTGTTCGGCACGCCAGGTACGCCGCGCACCGTCCAGGAGAAACTGGCGGACGCCGCCAAGGTCCATGAGCTCACCGGACTGGCGCCCACCGTGGCGCTGCACATCCCGTGGGACAAGGTGGACGACTACGCGGCCCTGAATGACTACGCGGCCGGCCTGGGCGTGGGGCTGGGCACGATCAACTCCAACACCTTCCAGGATGACGAGTACAAGTTCGGCTCGCTGACGTCCTCGGACGACGCCGTCCGGCGCCGCGCGATCGACCACCACTTTGAGTGCATCGACATCATGCACGCCACCGGCTCCCGGGACCTGAAGATCTGGCTCGCGGATGGCACCAACTACCCGGGCCAGGATGACATGCGCGGCCGCCAGGACAGGCTGGCCGAGTCCCTGCAGGAGATCTATGGACGCTTGGGCGAGGACCAGCGCCTGGTGCTGGAGTACAAGTTCTTCGAGCCGGCTTTCTACCACACGGATGTTCCGGACTGGGGCACCTCCTACGCGCAGACTCTGGCGCTGGGTGAGAAGGCCTTTGTCTGTTTGGACACCGGCCACCACGCCCCCGGCACCAACATCGAGTTCATCGTCATGCAGCTGCTGCGCCTGGGCAAGCTGGGCTCGTTCGACTTCAACTCCCGCTTCTACGCGGACGATGACCTGATCGTGGGTGCCGCGGACCCGTTCCAGCTGTTCCGCATCATGCACGAGGTGATCCGCGGCGGCGGCTTCGGCAAAGAGTCCGGCGTTGCGCTCATGCTGGACCAGTGCCACAACCTGGAGGAGAAGATCCCGGGCCAGATCCGCTCAGTGCTGAATGTGCAGGAAATGACCGCCCGCGCCCTGCTGGTGGACACGGCCGCGCTGGCCGAGGCTCAGCGAGCCGGGGATGTGCTGGCCGCAAATGCGGTGTTCAACGACGCTTTCTACACCGACGTCCGGCCGCTCCTGGCCGAGTGGCGTGAAGCCCGCGGCCTGCCCGCGGACCCGCTGGCGGCGTACAAGGCCAGCGGCTACCAGAAGAAGATCAACGAGGACCGCGTGGGCGGCCAGCAATCCGGATGGGGCGCGTAAGGGGCATGAACATGCAGAACACAACAAACAAGACTGTTGAAGACCTGATCGCCCGTTCCAACCGCCTTGGCGCGGACAAGCGGAACACGAACTTCGCCGGCGGCAACACCTCCGCGAAGGGCGCCGAAAAGGACCCGGTCACTGACGAGGACGTCCAGCTTCTGTGGGTGAAGGGCTCCGGCGGTGACCTCGGCACGTTGAAACCGGGGAACCTTGCGGTGCTGCGGCTGGACCGGCTGCAGGCGCTGAAGAACGTCTACCCGGGCGTGGAGCGTGAGGACGAGATGGTGGCCGCGTTCGATTACTGCCTGCACGGCAAGGGCGGCGCCGCCCCGTCGATCGACACCGCCATGCACGGCCTCGTGGACGCCGCCCACGTGGACCACCTGCACCCCGACTCGGGCATCGCCGTCGCCACGGCCGCCGACGGTGAAGCATTGACCGCCAAGATCTTCGGCGACAAGGTGGTCTGGGTGCCGTGGCGCCGGCCAGGGTTCCAGCTGGGCCTGGACATCGCTGCGATCAAGGACGCCAACCCGCAGGCCATCGGCACCATCCTGGGCGGGCACGGCATCACCGCCTGGGGCGAGACCAGCGAGGAAGCCGAAGCCAACTCGCTCTGGATCATCGAACAGGCCGAGCAGTACATCGCCGCCAACGGCAAGGCCGAGCCCTTCGGCCCGAAGCTGCCCGGCTACGCCCCGCTGCCCGAGGCTGAGCGGCGCGCCAAAGCTGCCGCGCTGGCCCCGGTGATCCGCGGCCTGGCCTCGGCGGACAAGCCGCAGGTGGGCCACTTCAGCGACGAGGCCGCGGCGCTTGAGTTCCTTGAAGCCGCCGAGCACCCCCGCCTGGGCGCGCTGGGTACCTCCTGCCCGGACCACTTCCTGCGCACCAAGGTCAAGCCGCTCGTCCTGGACCTGCCCGCGGACGCCTCCATCGAGGACTCCGTGGCCCGGCTGAAGGAACTGCACGCCGCCTACCGCGAGGACTACCAGGCGTACTACGACCGCCACGCGGATGCGAACAGCCCAGCGTTGCGCGGCGCCGACCCCGCCATCGTCCTGGTCCCCGGGGTGGGCATGTTCTCCTTCGGCAAGGACAAACAGACCGCCCGGGTGGCCGGGGAGTTCTACCTGAACGCGATCAACGTGATGCGCGGCGCCGAAGCGATCTCCACCTACGCCCCGATCGAGGAGGCCGAGAAGTTCCGCATCGAGTACTGGGCCCTGGAGGAAGCCAAGCTGGCCCGGATGCCCAAGCCCAAGTCCCATGCCACCCGCATCGCCCTGGTGACCGGGGCGGCGTCGGGCATCGGCAAGGCCATCGCCACCCGCCTCGCCGCGGAGGGCGCCTGCGTGGTCATCGCGGACCTGAACCTCGAGAACGCCCAGGCCGTCGCCGCCGAACTCGGCGGCCCGGACGTCGCCGTCGGCGTCCAGGCCGACGTGACCAACGAGGCCCAGGTGGCCGCCGCGATCGACGAGGCCGTGCTGGCCTTCGGCGGCGTGGACCTGGTGGTCAACAACGCCGGCCTGTCCATCTCCAAGCCGCTGCTGGAAACCACCGAGAAGGACTGGGACCTCCAGCACAACGTCATGGCCAAGGGCTCCTTCCTCGTGGCCAAAGCCGCCGCGAAGGTCATGATCGACCAGGGCCTGGGCGGGGACATCATCTACATCTCCTCCAAGAACTCCGTGTTCGCCGGCCCGAACAACATCGCCTACTCCGCCACCAAGGCCGACCAGGCCCACCAGGTCCGCCTGCTCGCCGCGGAACTGGGCGAGTACGGCATCCGCGTCAACGGCATCAACCCCGACGGCGTGGTCCGCGGCTCCGGGATCTTCGCCGGCGGCTGGGGCGCCAAGCGCGCCGCCGTCTACGGCGTGGACGAGGAGAAACTGGGCGAGTACTACGCCCAGCGCACCCTGCTCAAGCGCGAGGTCCTGCCCGAACACGTCGCCAACGCCGCGGCCGTGCTCACCAGCAACGAACTTTCGCACACCACCGGCCTCCACATCCCTGTCGACGCCGGCGTCGCGGCAGCGTTCCTGCGGTGAACACCGTACCTGCATCCCCTGTAGGGGGAGATGTCGACGGCGGCCTGTTCGCCGGCAGTGTGTTCGCCGCTGTCGATATTGGCGCCTCCTCGGGACGCGTCATCCTGGGACGCATCAGCACTGGAGGAGAGGCCGACGGCGGCCGGCGGGCGGCGCTCGACGTCGTGCACCGTTTCCCCAACGGTGTGGTGGAGTCCGACGGCGGCCTGCGCTGGGACTTCGACGCCCTCTTCGCCGAGGTGCTCACCGGCCTCGCTGCCGCGGCCCGCATTGCGGGCGAGCGTGGGGAAACCATCATCAGCATCGGCATCGACACCTGGGCGGTGGACTACGGCCTGGTCAATAAGGCCGGCGAACTCACCGCACAGCCCTACAGCTACCGGGACGAGCGCAGCCGCGCCGCCGTCGCCCGCGTGCACCAGAAGCTGGACCCGGCACGGCTCTACGCCACCACGGGGCTGCAGTTCCTGCAGTTCAACACGCTCTATCAGCTCGCCACCGAACCGGATTTGGGCGGGCTGCAGGCCCTGCTGATCCCGGACCTGATCGCGTTCCTGCTCACCGGGGTCCGCCGCGCCGAGGCCACCAACGCCTCCACCACAGGGCTGTTCGATGCCGTCGCGGGGGAGTGGGCCAGCGAGCTGTTCGGACCCCTGGGCCTGCCCCAGGATCTGTTCCCGCCGCTGATCCAGCCCGGCGAAACCCTCGGCACCCTGCTGCCCGGAATCGCCGAGCGGACCGGGCTGCCTGAGGCAACGAAGGTGGTGGCCGTCGGCTCGCACGACACCGCCTCGGCCGTCGCCGCCGTCCCCGCGACAGCGGACAGCAACGAGGAAAACTTCGCGTACATCTCCTCCGGCACCTGGTCCCTCGTCGGGCTAGAGCTGCAGCACCCGGTGCTGACCGAAGCCAGCCGGGCGGCGAACTTCACCAACGAGCGCGGCGTGGACGGCACCACCCGGTACCTGCGCAACGTCGGCGGCCTCTGGCTGCTCAGCGAATGCCAGCGCACCTGGGCCGGCGCCGGTTACCGGCCGGCGATCGGGGACCTCCTCGACGCAGCCGCGGCCCTGCCGCCCGGCGGGCCACGGATCAACCCCGACGACCCCGCCTTCATCGCCCCGGACAACATGCCGGACCGCATCCGCGCAGCAGTCCGCAACACCGGCGCCGTCCTTCCCGACGAGCCTGCAGCAATTGTCCGCTGCATCCTGGACAGCCTGGCCGCCGGCTACGCACGCACCATCGCCGACGCCGAACGCCTCGCCGGTGTTGCCGTCGACGTGGTGCACATCGTCGGCGGCGGCTCGCAGAACACGCTGCTGTGCCAGCTCACGGCCCAAGCCACCGGCAAACCGGTCATCGCCGGCCCGGTCGAGGCCACGGCCCTCGGCAACGTGCTTATCCAGGCCCGCGCCGCAGGTGCGGCCGCCGGCGGGTTGCCGCAACTCCGCAAAATAGCCGGTGCCGGAACGGCCCTGCGCCGCTACCAACCCCTGACACTCGATGCGGCGATCTGACGTCGTCGCGCCATTCTTGAAACGTATCAAGACAGGGCACGCCCAACGCGGCTGCCCGGCGCCAACGGCGTCGCCAGAGAAAGATCCAGAATGACCAAAACCCCAGAGATCGGCGGCTGGAAGGCCACTGTCGCTGTGTCCATGTCCAACTACATCGAAGCCGGATCCATCATCGCCCTGGCCACGAGCCTGACGCTGTGGCAGGAATATTTCGGGTTCAGCAACCTCGTCGTCGGCCTTATTGCCGCCCTCAGCGCCAACGCCTTCGGTGCCGCAGTCGGGGCGATGGTCGGCGGCCCGCTGGGCGACCGCTACGGCCGCAAGTTCATCTATACCTACGACCTCATCCTCTACATGATCGGCACGGCCCTGGTGATTTTTGCCGTGGCACCGTGGATGCTCGTCGTCGGCGTGATCCTCACAGGGATCGCCGTCGGAGCCGGAGTGCCCGTTGCCTGGACCTATATCGCGGAAGAGGCGCCCTCCGAACAGCGGGCCCGGCACGTGGGCACCGCGCAGTTTGCGTGGTCGCTCGCTCCGGCCCTGGTCTTCCTCCTTGCCACCGTCGTCGTTCCGCTGGGGCTGCTGGGAAGCCGCCTGGTCTTCGCCCACCTGTTCGTCATCGCCTTCATCACCTGGTGGATCCGCCGCCGGCTGTCCGAGTCCCACACCTGGAAGAAGTCGAACGAAGCGCGCCTGCTGGAGGAAGCCTCCGGCATTAAGCGGCGAAACTACCGCGAGCTGCTGACCAACGCCACCAACCTGAAGGCCATCCTTTTCCTCGTGGGCGTCTACGCCCTCTGGAACCTGGTTGCCGGGCAGATGGGCATCTTCATGCCGCGGGTCTACGAGTCGTCCGGGGTCGAATCGTCCGCTGAGCAGAACCTGCTGCAGGTGCTGCTGTGGACGCTTACCGTCGCGGCCACGTACTTCGGCTTCATGAAGTACGGCGACCGCGTCGACCGCCGCCTGCTGTACGGGATCGGCGCCGTGCTGGGCCTTGCCGCCTGGGTCCTGCTGGTCTTTGTCCACGTCACAACGCCGGTACTGATTCTCTTCGCGGCGCTGTGGGGCATCTCGGCCGGCATCGGCGCGCAGGCCTTCTATGCGCTGTGGGCGGCAGAGATGTTCGCGACGCGCTACCGGGCCAGCGCGCAGGGTGTCCTCTTTTTCGTGGCCCGGATCGTTGTGGGCCTGCTGAGCTACTGGTTCCCGACGCTGCTCGCCGAGCGCGGCGTGCCCTTTGTCGGCGCCATCATGATTGGGGCCTTGGTGGCGGCCCTGCTCATCGGGGTCATCTGGGCTCCGGACACCCGCGGCAAGAGCCTTGAGCAGATCGAGGAGGAACGCTACGGAGAGCCCGCCAAGCAGCGGGTGGAACAAACCACAGCGTAAACACGGTCAGTCCAGCGCGAACGTACACTTGTGGCTCCTGGGAAACGCTTCCTAGGGGCCACAACTGTACGTCCGCGCTCCTCGCCGGTCTGCGGTGCTGCATGGTCCGAATGTGACGCAGTTGATTTGGTGATCCGTCAGTGCGGGCTTATGGTCGTTTCCATGACTAACCGTTGGTATGCGTATTTTTCGTTGGCTCTGGAGGGGCCCGCGTCTAACTGACACGCATCCAACTTTCCTTCAGAGCCAACAGGGCAGAGATCATTCTCTGCCCTTCGCCATTTCTACGGCGGGTTCTGATCAGGGGCCCGCTCCCACCCGGAACAGGACCCCCGAAAATGAGCGCAACAGCCACCGAAACCCAGCAGCCGTCGTCGAAACGCCAGTCCACGTCGAACCTGAGGGTCAGCGAGTTCACCGCCCTGCCCACGCCCCAGGAGATGATCGCGGAACTGCCGCTGGACGCGAAGGCGGCCGACGTCGTCGAACGCGGCCGGGATGAAGTCCGGGCCATCATGGACGGCGTTGACGACCGCCTGCTGGTGATCGTGGGCCCCTGCTCCATCCACGACCCCAAGGCCGGCCTGGAATACGCCCGCCGGCTGGTGAGCCAGGCCGAGAAGCACCGGGAAGACCTGCTGATCGTCATGCGGACCTACTTCGAGAAGCCCCGCACCACCGTGGGGTGGAAGGGCCTGATCAACGATCCCCGGCTGGACGGCAGCCACGACATGGTCACCGGCCTGCGAGCGGCCCGCAGCTTCTTGCAGCAGGTCACCGCCCTGGAACTCCCCACCGCCACCGAGTTCCTCGAGCCCATCAGCCCGCAGTACATGGCCGACCTCATCTCCTGGGGTGCCATCGGTGCGCGGACCACGGAAAGCCAGATCCACCGGCAGCTCGCCTCCGGCCTCTCCATGCCCATCGGGTTCAAGAACGGGACCGACGGCGACCTCCAGGTCGCGGTGGACGCGTGCAGCGCCGCGGCCGCAGCCCAGGCTTTCCTCGGGATCGACGGCGACGGCCGGGCCGCGCTGGTGTCCACCGCGGGCAACCCCGACACCCACGTGATCCTCCGCGGCGGCCGCAAGGGGCCCAACTACTCCGCCGCCGACGTCGAAGCGGCCTCCGCCAAGCTCGCCGCCAAGAACCTCAATCCGCGGCTGATTGTGGACGCCAGCCACGCCAACAGCGGCAAGAGCCACCACCGCCAGGCCGAGGTGGCGCTCGAGATCGGCGCCCAGCTGGAGGACGCTGGAACGGCTGCCGGGGCCATTGCCGGCGTCATGCTGGAGAGCTTCCTGGTGGGCGGCGCACAGACCCTAGACGTGGCCGATCACGCCGCCGGCCGCTCGGACCTGGTCTACGGCCAGAGCGTCACGGATGCCTGCATGGAGTGGGATGTGACGGCGTCCGTGCTTGAACAGCTGGCGGCATCCTCGCGGAAACGCCGGGCTTTCACAATGGCCACGTGAGCATCTAGAGTAACTAGCACACGGTTGTTCGATGGCTCAGCATCGGCGCACACCGCAGATAGACCGGCGTCGTTGCTGAGAGCAAAGGAATATGGGTAATGTCCGCAGAGTCGAACTTCTCGAACGCCAAGTTCTTGACCGTGGCCGAGGTGGCTGAGGTAATGCGTGTCTCCAAAATGACCGTGTACCGCCTTGTCCATTCGGGGGAGATGCCCGCCGTCAGGTTCGGCCGCTCCTACCGCGTCCCGGAGACCGCCGTCGAACAGTACCTCAAGGGTGCTGTCGTGGACGGTCATACGGGCACCGCCTAACCGGACCGACTGACCGCACCGATCCCGTGGTTGCTGCAGCCGCCTTGGGGGCCGCTGCACGCCACGGAGTGTGCTGGTCAGGGGATGCTCCGGATAAGCGGTACCCTGTTAAGGAACGTTTTACGTCATTGTAAGAATCTGTCAGTTGTTCAGTCTGTTGCTCAGTCCACGGACCTTCTCCATCAGACAGGTACTGCATCTAGTTTGTAAGGAACTTTCGTGGGTTCAGTTATTAAGAAGCGTCGCAAGCGTATGGCCAAGAAGAAGCACCGCAAGTTGCTTCGCAAGACCCGCCACCAGCGCCGCAATAAGAAGTAGAGTCCGCTCTACGCGTCAATGCCCGTTCCCTTTCGAGGGTGCGGGCATTTTTGCGTCCGGCGACGTTCCTGGCTGACGACGCGCGTGCCGCCCAGCGACGCACAAAATGCCTGGCGCAGGGGGAATTCCCGCGTCGTGGGGAAATTTGCGCGTCGCGGGGAAAGAAGCGCGTCAGGCGCGGGGGCCGCGGAAGCGCGTGTAGCCCCGCCACAGGCCGTAGACGGCTCCGCCTGCCGTGGCTGCCTTGAGGCCCAGGGTGGCGGCCCGGCGGCCCGAGCGGAAGTCGTAGACCGGCCAGTTGTGCTCGCGGGAGTGCTTGCGCAGGCGGCCATCCGGGTTGATCGCCACCGGGTGCCCCACCATCGTCAGCAGCGGGATGTCATTGTAGGAGTCGCTGTAGGCCCAGCAGCGCTTCAGGTCCAGGCCGTGCGCATCCGCGATGCCCTGTACCGCCACGGCCTTGGCTGCGCCGTGCAGAATGTCCCCGACGAGCCTGCCGGTGTAGAAGCCGTCCTTGGTTTCGCCCACGGTCCCGAGGGCGCCGGTGAGCCCCAGCCTGGTGGAAATCACCGTGGCCACCTCGATCGGCGTCGCAGTGACGAGCCATACCTTCCGGCCCACCCGCAGGTGCTGCTCGGCCAGGGCTTTCGCCCCCGGCCAGATCCGGGAGGCGATCATCTCGTCGTAGACTTCCTCGCCCAGCGCCCGGATGTCCTCCTCCGTGATGCCGGCGGCGAGCCTCAGCGCTGAATCCCGCACCGCGTGGACGTCATTGAGGTTCTCGCCCCGGAGTACGAACTTGAGCTGCTTCCACGCCATCCCCGCAGCCTGCGCCAGCGTGAAGGCTCCGCGCTGGTGCATTTTCCTGGCCACGTGGAACAGGCTCGCCCCGCGCATGAGGGTGTTGTCGACGTCGAAGAAGGCTGCCTCGCCGTGTTGCTGCTTTGCAACCGGACGGTGGGCCACAGCGACGTACTTCTCCTCGGGCATGCCACTGAGTCTAGTCAATGCAGTACCCCGCGGCTGACTGCCGCCGCGTCGCTCACCGCCGGGAACGGCGATACGGTTGAAGCATGGCAAACCCCGACGTCGTTCTCCTCACCAAAGCTGACTGCCACCTGTGCGCAGCGGCGCGCGACGCCGTCGGGCGGGTGACTGCCCGGCTGGGACTTTCGTGGTCGGAGCGGCAGTTGGACTCGGACGACGAACTGCGCGACCGCTATGCCGAGGAGATTCCAGTGGTGCTGGTTGACGGGATCCAGCGCGACTTCTGGAAGATCGACGAGGCCCGCCTGGAGCGTGTCCTGCGCCGCGCCATCGCAGGGGATTAGCCGATTTCGAACAATGGCGCTTGCTTTGTTGACTTAACTGATGGGGATCTAGAGTGGACTCACAACGCGACGCAACGGAGCAGATAGTGACTTCGCTCGATTCACCACCCCAGGCCGTGCCCGGGCCAGCCGGCCCAACTGCGCCTACGGGGGCTGCCGGTAAGCAGATTCCGCCGGCGGCCGTGGCCCGGCTGACGATCTACCTGCGCGCCCTGAACTCCCTGCTGGCCGAAGGCACCGAGCGGGTCTCCTCCGAATCACTGGCTGAGCTTTCCGGGGTCAGCTCCTCAACGCTCCGCAAGGACCTGTCCCACGTGGGCTCCTACGGCACCCGCGGCGTGGGTTACGAGGTGCAGTACCTGAGCCGCCACATCGCCGCCGCACTGGGCCTGACGCATGACTGGAAGGTCGCGATTGTCGGCGCCGGCAACCTGGGCAAGGCGCTGGCCCGCTACGGCGGCTTCGAATCCAGGGGCTTCGACGTGGTTGCCATCTTCGACGCTGACCAGATGGTGGTGGGCAACGAGGTGGGCTGGCTGCGGGTCAGTGACGTTGCGGACCTGGAAGCTGTCCTGGAGCGGACCGGCACCAACATGGTGGTGCTGGCGCTGCCTGCCGCAGTGGCCCAGAGTATCTGTGACCGGGTGGTGGGCGCCGGCGTGCGCAGCATCCTCAGTTTTGCTCCCGTGATGCTCCAGGTGCCCGACGGCGTGACGCTGAGGAAGGTGGACATGGCCACCGAGCTGCAGATCCTGGCCTACCATGCGCAACGGGCGCAGACGCCCGGCCAGCCGGAGTAACTCCGGCCTTTCAGGAATCCGCGCCCGTTGGCGGCAAGAGACTTAGTGCTTTGCAGGTGCCTGGCGGCTTGCCCGTAGCTGGCACTGTGCGCTTTGCCTAGCGGCCGTACGGACCGCCCGGCTGCGAGTAGGGGTTGGCGAACGGCTGCGGCTTTTGGAAGTACGGTGCCGCTCCCGGCAGGTACAGCATGATGATCGCGGCGATGCCGAGAAGGCCCACCAAGGTGTTCAGGCCCGCCGGGAAGAGGGTGAACACGGACAGAGCGGCAAAGACGGTGCCCAGAATGCGGGCCCAGTTCTTGCCCTTCCGGACGTTGAACGCCACCAGCGCGTAGAGGCCGGCGCCGATCAGGGCAAAGACCACCATGGTTCCGATGATGAAGCCCTTGACGTCCTCGAAGGCGATGTCCTGGCCGCTGCCGCGCAGCTGCTCTTCGAACGTGCTCCGCATGGCCGGGTCATCCAGGGTGGGAATCGTGATCAGGATGGACAGGATCCACAGGACGCCCGCAGCGATGATCATCCAGAAGGAATAATTCACCAGCTTCGGGACGCCGTCGCCGGTGGCTGCCTGGGCCTGTTCCGACGGGTACTGCCCGTAGGGGGACTGGCCATAAGGGCTCTGGCCGTAGGGCGACTGGCCGGACTGCGGCTGTCCATACTGCGGCGGGTTCTGGCCATACTGGGGCTGTCCGTATTGTGGAGCACCCTGTCCGTACTGGGGCGAATTCTGGCCGTACTGTGGTGCGTTCTGGCCGTACTGTGGGGTGCCCTGCTCGCCCTGGCCGTACTGCGGTGCGTTCTGCCCGTACTGGGGCGCGCCCTGACCGTAGCGGGGCTGCCCGCTGCCCGGCTGGGATCCGTCGTTGGGCTCGTTGGAGCCGGGGTCATTGGAGTGGGGGACTGGAGGATTGCTCATGAGCGGTCCTTTGCGTAGTGACGTTCTGAATCGGCTACCGGTTCAGACGCCTGCCCTCCCCAGCATGGTTCACTTCCCACCGTACCCCTCAGCAGGTCCGCGGCGGATCATTCCGGAGAGGTATTCCAAAAGGCGGGCCAACATGCGGAAACGCTGCCAACAGGGGATTCTCCGCTGTGAATATCGGCGGCGTCGCCGGGAAGCGTTGCCGTCGAGAGTTGGCGGGTGTCGATCAGGGTCGGCCCCGTGCCGCGGCGAGCAGTTCTGCGAGCTGGGGACCCACATCAGCGTCGTGGCCAACGCCGAACGCCCCGCCTGCGGAAAATCCGCGGACGGGGCGTTTCGGGGCGAGTAGCCGTGGCTGCGGGACGGGCCCGGGAGACCTACGCTGCAGGTGCGATGAAGGCCAGTTCCAGGTTGATGGCAACCTTGTCGCTGACCAGGACGCCGCCGGCTTCCAGCACGGCGTTCCAGGTCAGGCCGAAGTCCTTGCGGCTGATGGTGGTCTCGGCGGAAACACCGGCGCGGGTGTTGCCGAAGGGGTCAACGGCAACGCCGTTGAATTCGGTCTCGAGGGAGACGGGGCGGGTGACACCCTTGATGGTCAGGTCGCCCTGGAGCTCGTAGCTGTCGCCGTTGGCAACGAGGCCGTTGGAGACGAAGGACATTTCCGGGAACTTCTCGACGTCGAAGAAGTCTTCGCCGCGGACGTGGGCGTCGCGGTTGGCGTCGCCGGAGTCGAAGCTGGCGGTCTTGATGGTGGCCTCGACCTTGGTGGCCGTTACGTCCTCGGCGAGGTCCAGGGTTGCGGCGGCGTCCTTGAACTGGCCCCGGACCTTGCTGATGCCGGCGTGGCGGACAGTGAAGGCGATCTCACTGTGGGAGTTGTCGAGGGTCCAGGTGCCGCGGGTGAGTTCGGTGGAAAGTGCCATGGTGGTTCTCCTTGTATCAGTAGGTCAATCGGGTGATCATTGAAGCTTTCGTTGAAGCCTCAACTAACTGCTGCATCCAGTATAAACATGCATTTGCATCTTTTATTCCACCGCCGGGGAACTTTTTGAAAAATTTCTGAGTTCTACTTGATGTAGAAGATTTCGTCATTACCCCTGCCCTTTGAGAAACTGGTAGACATGCCCCAAGCCACTGTCCATTTGCTCCGCCACGGCGAGGTCCATAACCCCACAGGTGTCCTGTACGGCAGGCTGCCTGAATTCCACCTCTCCGAACTTGGCCGGCAGATGGCGCAGACGCTCGCCGAGCACTTCCGCGAACGCGTTTCCCAGGGCGCCAGCATCGTGTACCTGGTGGCGTCGCCGCTCACCCGCGCCCAGGAAACTGCCCAGCCCACCTCGGAAGCTCTCGGGCTGGACATCCACACCGACGCTCGCATCATCGAGGCGGAAAACTACTTCGAAGGGCTCAAAGTCACCAAGGCCGAGCTGCGCAAACCCAAGCACTGGCCGCACCTGATCAACCCTTTCCGGCCCTCGTGGGGCGAGCCCTACAAACAGCAGGCAGCCCGCGTGACGGAGGCCGTCCAGGAAGCGCGCGCGAAGGCGGTCGAACTGGGCGGCGACGGTGCCGAGGCCATCCTGGTCTGCCACCAGCTTCCAATCTGGGCCACGCGGCTCAGCGCCGAGGGCAAGCCGCTGTGGCACGATCCGCGGAAACGCGAATGCACGCTGACCTCCCTCACCTCCCTGGTTTTCGGCGACGACGGCGCCCTGCTGCGCGTGGAGTACAGCGAACCCGCCGCCGCCCTTCTTCCCGGTGCCTCGAGCACCCCCGGAGCCTAAGTTATGACTGAAACACCCAAAAGTTCCCGCCGCAGCGTCCTTGCCGCCGGCGGCCTGGCCCTCACCGCGATCACGCTGGGCCTGTCCGCCTGCGCCCAGGAGGACGCCCTGGCCAAGCAGGCCAAGGCCGGGGACAACAAGAACTACGTGGCAGGCGACGGTTCGGTGACTGAGTTCGCCGCAGCCGAGCGCAAGTCCGGCATCCAGATCCAGGGAACCCTGTTCAACGGCACCGCCGTTGCCCCCGAGGATTTCCTGGGCAAGGTCACCGTGCTGAACTTCTGGTTCGCCGGTTGCGCGCCCTGCCGGGTGGAAGCGCCATCCCTGGAGGCCCTCCACCAGGAGTTCAAGACCAAGGGCGTCCAGTTCTTCGGCGTGAACCTGCGCGATGAGAAGGCCACAGCCGACGCCTTCGACAAGACCTTCGGCCTCACCTACCCGAGCTTCGACGACAAGGACGGCAGCGTGCTGCTGGCCGTGTCCGGCCTGGTGCCCCCGGGCGCCGTTCCCACAACGCTCGTGGTGGATAAGCAGGGCCGGGTGGCGTCGCGCGTTCTGGGGGAGATCGAGAAGGGCACACTCAAAGCTCTCATCCAGTCCGCCGTGGCAGAGTAACCTCCCGTGAACAGCCCCTTCGCCGAAGCCATCCTGAACGGTTCGCTGCTGCTCGCCATCCCCGTGGCGTTGCTGGCCGGACTCGTGTCCTTCCTCTCGCCGTGCGTGCTCCCGCTGGTGCCCGGATACCTGGGCTACGTCACGGGGCTCACGGGCGTGGACCTGCAGAAGCAGAAGCGTGGCCGCATGCTCGCTGGCATCGGCCTGTTCGTTCTCGGCTTCTCGGTGATTTTCGTGCTGCTCGGCGGCGCGTTCGGACAGTTGGGCTCGCTGATCTCGGGCGGGCAGAACGCCTGGGTCACCCAGATCCTCGGGGTCCTGGTGATTCTCATGGGCGTGGTGTTCATGGGCGGCTTCTCCTGGTTCCAGCGCGACGCCAAGATCCACGCGAAACCGCCTGCGGGCCTCTGGGGCGCTCCGCTGCTGGGAATCACGTTCGGCCTCGGCTGGGCACCCTGCATCGGCCCCACCTACTCCGCCGTCCAGCTCCTGAGCCTCTCCGGCGGCTCCTCCGCCGCGAAGGGCGCGTTCCTGGCCTTCGTCTACAGCCTTGGGCTGGGCATCCCGTTCCTGCTGATCGCCCTGGCGGTGCGCCGCGGCGCGGGCGTGATGTCCTTCTTCCGCAAGCACCGGCTGGCCATCCAGCGCACCGGCGGGGGAGTCCTGATTGTTCTGGGCATCCTGATGGCCACGGGTCTGTGGGGAGCCTGGGTCACCGAATTGCAGTACTGGTTCCAAACCGACGTGAAGTTGCCGATCTGATGAGCGAGCGTGTGAAGTCAACCGAGAAATCCCCGGCCGAGGACGCTGGCCAGCCCGGGCCTGCCCATAAGGACGGCGCGCCCAAAGACGCCGTGAAGGCCGCCAAGGCCGGGGCCGCCCTCCCGTCCCTGGGCATCGTGGGCATGCTCCGCTGGGCCTGGACCCAGCTGACAAGCATGCGCACCGCGCTGTTCCTCCTGCTGCTGCTGGCGGTGGCCGCGGTGCCCGGATCGCTGTTCCCGCAGCGGCCTGCCAACCCCTCCGTGGTGACGCAGTACATCAAGGACCACCCCGACTACGGCAAGCTGCTGGATTCGGTGCAGCTGTACGACGTTTACTCCTCGGCCTGGTTCTCGGCCATCTACATCCTGCTGTTCATCTCGCTGATCGGCTGCGTGGTGCCCCGCGCCATCGCCCACTACAAGGCCATGCGTTCGCAGCCGCCGCGCACCCCGAAGCGGCTGTCCCGCCTGCCCGAGTACGGCACCCTGGTGGTGCCCGCGGACGCCGGGATCCCGGCGTCGGACGCCATTGACGAGGCAGCGGCGCTGCTGAAGAAACGCGGGTACCGCGTTGAAGTAAGGCACGACGACGGTGCGCGGCCGTCTTTGGGCGCCGAGCGCGGCTTCCTGAAGGAAGTGGGAAACCTGGTCTTCCACACCTCGCTGATCGGCGTGTTGGTGTCCGTGGCCGCCGGCGGACTGTTCGGCTACAGCGGCCAGCGGATCCTCGTGGAGGGCGACACCTTCGTGAACACCCTGGTGGGCTACGACCAGTTCAACCCCGGCACCAACTTCCAGAGCAGCCAGCTCCAGCCCTACTCCATTCAGCTGGACAAGTTCCAGGCCACATTCGACCGCGAATCGCAGGGCAAGTTCGGCCAGCCCATCGACTTCACGGCGGACGTCACCACCAAGGAAAACCCCGGGGCGCCGGCCAAGAAGGAAGTCCTCAAGGTCAACGACCCCGTCACACTCGGCGGCACCAGCATCTACCTGACGGGCAACGGCTACGCCCCAGTGGTCACGGTCCGCGACGGCAAGGGCAACGTGGCCATGCAGGGTCCCGTGGTGGCCAAGCTGCAGGGTGAGAATTACTACTCCTCCGTGGTGATCAAGGTTCCCGACGCGAAGCCCGACCAGCTGGGCTTCGCCGGCTTCTTCCTGCCGACGGCGTTCGTGACCGAGCAGGGCATCTCCTTCAGTGGGGACCCGGACCTCATTAACCCGCAGCTGAGCCTGAACTCGTACTACGGCGACCTCGGCCTGGACAAGGGTGCGCCGCAGAACGTGTTTGAGCTTGACGTCAAGGGCCTCAAGGAGCTCAACAGCCGCAAGGCTGAGGCAGGTGGCATCACGCTCGCACCGGGCAACACCTACACGCTGCCCGAAGGCAAGGGGTCCATCACGTTCGACGGTGTGAAGAAGTACGTGGGCCTGGACATCCACCACAACCCCGGGCAGCTTTCGGCACTGATCTTCGCGCTCCTTGCCGTGGCCGGCCTGATCGTCTCGCTCTACGTCAACCGGCGCCGCGTCTGGGTCCGCACCGGCACCCACGAAGACGGCCGGACCATGGTGGAATACGGTCTCCTGGCCCGCGGCGAGGACCACCGGCTAGCCGGCGAAGCCGCAACGCTGCGCAGCCTGCTGTCGCGCCAGTGGAACATCGACCCCGACCCCGAAACAGCACCTTCCAACTCCTCACCAGCCGGCTCGCCTGAGCCGAAGAAGGACCAGTAATGTTTCCCATCAACGAGACCATGGGCCAGTACAGCGAGCTCTTCATGCTGCTGGCGGCCGGCACCTACACCGTCGCCTTCATCGCGTTCGCGTGGGACCTGGCCAGGAGTAGCAAGTCCCTGAAGGCGATTGACCTCAAGGCCGCAGCTGCAGATGCGTCGGCGGCTACGTCCGCCAAGGTTCCGGTGGCGGCGGGCGCGTCCGCAGGAGCAGCCACGCCGCGGGCCGCGGGCAGCGGTGAGGGCCGCCTGTCCGGACCGGCAGACCGTGCCGAGCGGCCGTCGTCGTACGCCTCCTCCGCGGACGGCGCCGCCGGGCAGACCGCCGACGACAGCATGCGCTACGGCGAACGCCGGGCGCCCGCACGCGTTGCCGTGGCCTTGACCGTCCTGGGCGCCGCGATCCACGCCGCAGCCGTGCTGACCCGCGCTGTCGGCGCCGGCCGCGTGCCGTGGGGCAACATGTACGAGTTCCTCACCACCGGCGCGTTCGTGGCTGCCGCCGTGTTCCTCGTCGTGCTGATCCGCCGCGACCTGCGCTTTCTCGGCACGTTCGTGGTGGGCCTGGTGGTCATCATGCTGGTGGCCGCCTCCGTTGCGTTCTGGACGCCCGTCGGCCACCTGGTGCCCGCGCTGCAGAGCTACTGGCTGATCATCCACGTCTCCATCGCGGTGCTGTCCTCGGCGCTGTTCACGCTGACCTTCGCCATGTCCGCGCTGCAGCTGGTGCAGTCGCACCGGCAGAGGACCATTGCGGCCGGTGGTGCGGACAAGCTGGGCTTCATGCGCCTGGTGCCGTCCGCGCTGAGCCTCGAGAACCTGTCCTACCGCATCAACGCGATCGCCTTCATCGGCTGGACCTTCACCCTCATGTTCGGTGCGATCTGGGCAGAGAAGGCCTGGGGCCGGTTCTGGGGCTGGGACACCAAGGAAGTGTGGACCTTCGTGATCTGGGTGGTTTACGCCGGCTACCTGCACGCCCGTGCCACGCGCGGCTGGACGGGGACCCGCGCGGCCTGGCTGTCGATCGTGGGCTACCTGTGCGTGGTCTTCAACTTCACCATCGTGAACCAGTTCTTCAACGGCCTGCACTCGTACTCCGGGCTTTAGGCGCTGCCGAACCATCAAGACGGGCCGCTTGGCTCTCCGATTCACCAAGAAGGGCCGCTCAGCTTGCTGCTGGGCGGCCCTTTGGCGAAACGCTCGAACTGCTGTTTCCCGCCCGTGCGGGTACGAGCTAGGGGGCGGGATCGACGTCGCGTTTCGTTGGCTGAGGTCCGGCGGCTGTGGCGCGGACGTCTCCGTCCCCGTGCCCGCCCTTCTCCTTGCCGAAGGGCAGCACTTTCATCAGCGGGTGCATGACAGCCACGATGACGAGGCCCCACGCGATTCCGAGGACGGCCGAGCACAGGGTGTTCACGAGCCAGGCCAGGAAGCCGCCCACCACCGGGATCCCGGCGAAAGGTGTCTCGAGGGCATGGACCAGGTCATACGGCGCGTGCCAGCCGAGGTCGTGTGCCCCCTGCAGCATGATGTGGCCGCCAACCCAAAGCATGGCGATCGTCCCGACGAGGGTTATAGCGCCCAGCACCGCGGGCATCCCCTTGACGAGCAGCTCGCCGAAGCGCTGGGAGCCCGCTGAGTCCTTGGTGGTCAGGTGCAGGCCGACGTCGTCCATTTTGACGATGAGCGCCACCGCACCGTACACGGCGATGGTGATCACAAACGCCACGACCACCAGGATGAGCGCGCGGACCCACAAGGACTCAGTGGCCACCTCGTTCATGGCGATGACCATGATCTCGCAGGACAGAATGAAGTCCGTGGTGATGGCGCCCTTGACGACTTTGGCCTCCGCCCCCGGCCCCCGATCGACCGCCGGCGCGTCTTCCTCCGCTGAGTGGTGGCCGCGGAGCTTGTGCCAAACCTTCTCGGCACCCTCGTAGCAGAGGTACGTGCCGCCCAGCATGAGGATGAACGGAATGATCCCGGGGACGAAGGCGCTGACGAGCAGCAGCGCCGGCAGGATGATCAACAGCTTATTCCGGAGCGAGCCCCAGAAGATTTTCTTGATCATCGGCAGTTCGCGGGACGGATCCGCCCCGGACACGTACTGCGGGGTGACGGCAGCGTCGTCGATGACCACGCCGGCGGCCTTGGCCCCAGCCTTGGCAGCACCGGCAGCGACTTCGTCCGCCGACGCGGCGGCTATCCGGGCCAATGCGGCGACGTCATCCAACAGTGCGACGAGACCGCCGCTCACAGGTCGCTCCCGCACGGTTCGACGGCGGACGGCTGGGCGTGGAGGGCTCGACTAAGGCGCGTGATTGGCATGTTCGGAGTATACGTGGCAGGCATGAATAGGCAGGATCCAAGCGCCTGTACCCTCAACATCGTGATGGGCTTCGAGGGTGCTACTTCGCCTCGGGGTTACCTTCGGCGTTGGCCTCGCCGGCGGCGCCCGGCTTGCGTGGACCCGGCTCACCACCGGCTGGGCCGCCGGCATCCGAACTGCCGCTGGTGGCTCCCGGAGCGGCAGTGCCCGTAGTTCCCGTGCCTGCAGCTCCCGTGCCTGTGCTGCCCGAGCGGTGGGGGCCGCCGTCGGCCTGGGTCTTCCGCGCGGCGTCGTCCCTCAGCTTGCGGAGGCGTTCCGCCTCGGCCTGGCGGCGACGCTGCTCGAGGTTCCGCAGGAAGTCGGGGTCGTCGTCGGGGGCGGTGGGGTGGTGCTGGTAGACGGGCTGGGCCACGGCCGATGCGCGGGGGCGGCCGATCAGGAACCACAGCGCCGCGCCGATGAGCGGCAGGAGTGCAACCATGATGATCCAGGTTGTTTTTGAGAACCCGCGCGTGAAACGGCCATCGGTCCGGATAACGTCCACCAGTCCATAGACGTAGATGGCGAGAACGGCGACTGCGATGGCGACACGAGGCATGCAATCAGTCTAGCCGCCGCGTGCCCCGGCGGAGATTACAGTATGCCCACAGTAATGCGCCAGTAAAACGCCGAACGGCAGTCCCAGGTGACATCGGACCTGGGCCGGGCCACGTGCCCCGAGACGGCCGGAGCAAGGCGAACAGGGCGCCTTTACCACCGGCAGGATACGTTCAGGCAGGACGGCTAAACTTGGATCGTGGCTTTTCTGAAATACTCCCTGATCCGGTTCGCAATCTTCCTGCCCCTGTTTGTGCTGTTCGTCTTCCTGCAGCTGGGGTGGTTTCTTGCCGTCATCTGTGCAGGGCTGATTTCCTTCGCCATCAGCTACCTCTTCTTCCAGAAGCAGCGCGATGCGGCAACGGCGTCCCTGCATGCCCGTTTCTCCGGCCGTGCCAAGCCCATCCGCACCGCCGGCGAGGTGGACGATGCCCAGGCCGAGGACCGCCTCGTCGACACGCACCCGGACGTCACCATCCGCAACGACGCCAAGAACCGCGAACCCCGCGGCGAAGGCGCCTAGCCTCCAGCGACGCGCCTAGGCTTATAGCCCGCTGCTCAGCACGAGTCCCAGCGAGAACAACACGGCGTAGCCGAGGTTGATGAGGCCCGTCTGCTTCAGGACCGGGATGAGGCTCTTGCGCTTCCGCCCGTTGATCATCAGCCAGGCCGGCATCAGGCAGGCCGGGATCAGGAGCAGCACGATCAGCATCCACGGCCGCGTGGGCGCCAGGATCACCACCAGCAGGATGGCCACGGCCAGCATCAGCACGTAGCTCTCGCGCGCGTGCTTGTCGCCCAGCCGCACCGCCAGGGTTTTCTTCCCGGCCTCGATGTCCGACGAGATGTCCCGCACGTTGTTGGCCATGAGCAGGGCGCACGCGATGAGTCCCGTGCCGATGGCGCCAATCACGGCAGGCAGGCCGATCTGCCCGGCCTGGGTGTACGTGGTGCCGAGGGTGGCCACGAGGCCGAAGAAGACAAACACGAAAACATCGCCCAGGCCCATGTAGCCGTACGGGTTCTTTCCGCCGGTGTAGCCCCATGCCGCCATCACACAGCCCGCGCCCACCAGCAGCAGCCACCAGGTCTGGGTGATGATGACCAGCACCAGCCCCACGAGCATCGCCAGGCCGAAGGCGCCGAACGCGGCATATTTCACGTGCTCGGGGCGGGCGGCACCGGAACCGACAAGACGCAGCGGCCCCACCCGGTTCTCGTCCGTCCCGCGGATCCCGTCCGAGTAATCGTTCGCGTAGTTGACGCCGATCTGCAGCAGCAGCGCCACGAGGGCCGCCAGAACCGCATTGAGCGGACGGAAGGAAGCCATCTCGTAGGCTGCCGCCGAGCCGATCAGGATAGGGGCGATCGCGGCCGGCAGCGTGCGGAGCCGGGCGCCTTGGATCCATTGTGCGGCTGTTGCCACGGTAAGTACCTCGCGTTGGGTCGGTGATGCGTTCAAAAAAGCATGGGCGTGCGCTGGGCACACGGAAGCCGCAGCGGCGCGGCAGGACTACTCTATTTTCCCTGATGGAGCGCGTTGAGCCGTTCAATCATGGCCAGCCGGTCCGGCTTGCCGTTGGGCAGCATGATCAGTTCACCGGCCGGAAGAACAGTCTTGGGGGCCAGCAGCCCCAGCGTCCGGTGCCATTCCTCGGCCCACGCGGCCCCGTCGCGTGCAGCGCCACCGGCGCCGTCCCCGGACGCGGTTCCGGCGACGGCCACATAGGCCGCCACGGCCTGGCCCCATTTTGCGGACTCGACGCCGGCAACAAAAGCCGCGGACACGCCGTCGGACTTTTCCAGCTCCGCCTGCACGTGCGCGGCGGACACCTTGACGCCGCCGGTGATGATGACGTCGTCGGCGCGGCCCAGCACGGTGAGCCGGCCATCGGGATCGAGGGTGCCGAGGTCGTTGGTGCGGTACCAGCGGGTGCCGTCCTCCTCGACGAAGGCCTCGGCGGTCTGCCGCGGCGGGCCCAGGTAGCCGGCCGCGAGCGTGGCCCCGCCGAGGTGGATCCGGCCGTCTTCGGCGAGCCGCAGAGCCACGCCCTCGAGCGGATAGCCGTCGTACACGCAGCCGCCGCAGGTTTCCGCCGCCCCATAGGTGGTGACCACCCGGAGGCCGGCGTTGCGCGCCGACTCCAGGAGCTCGGCAGAGGCCGGGGCGCCGCCGAGCAGGATGCCGTTGAAGCGGCGCAACACAGCGAGCGTGTCAGGCGACGGGTCGGCGAGCAGGCGCTGCAGCTGCGTGGGCACCAGCGACGTGAAGCGGATGTTGTCCGTCAGCTCCAGCGCGGCCGCGGTGAAGCCCTCGGCCGTGAAGCCCCCGGACAGGTCCATGGCCCATGGCCGGGTGCCGGCGAACAGCGACCGGACCAGCACCTGCACACCGGCCACGTACTGCAGCGGCAGGGCCAGCAGCCACTGACCCTCGCCCTTGAGCGCGAAAGCGGTGGCCATCGACGACGCCGCCAGCGCATCCACGGTCAGGACCGTCGCCTTGGGCGTCCCGGTGGACCCGGAGGTGCGGACCACGGCGACGGCGTCCTCGAACCCGGGGGTCGGAACGGGCGTCACCACAGGCTCGCCGTCGGGGCTCACTGAGAGTTCGACGGCGGGGCCCTCACCGTGGAGGGCGGCCGCCAGCGCCTTGAGGGCCGGCTCGATATTCACTGCGTGCGCCTTGGATGCGCGGGCCTGGGGAGCATGGGGTGCCTTCCGACGGGTGCGGGCTTTAGAAGTAGTACGGGAACCGGGACCAGTCGGGGTCGCGCTTTTGCAGGAAGGCCTCCTTGCCCTCCACGGCCTCGTCCGTCATGTACGCCAGCCGGGTGGCTTCGCCGGCGAACACCTGCTGGCCGGCCAGGCCGTCGTCGGCGAGGTTGAAGGCGAACTTGAGCATCCGGATGGCCTGCGGGGACTGCCGGGCGATGTCCGCGGCGTACTCCAGGGCCACCTCCTCGAGGCGCTCGTGGTCGACGGCCTCGTTCACTGCCCCCATCCGGACCATGTCCTCGGCGGAGTACTCACGGGCAAGGAAGAAGATCTCCCGGGCGGCCTTCTGGCCGATCTGCCGGGCCAGCAGCGCCGAGCCGTAGCCGGCGTCGAAGCTGCCCACCGTGGCGTCCGTCTGCTTGAACTTTCCGAACTGGCGCGAAGCGATGGTCAGGTCCGAGACCACGTGGAGTGAGTGCCCGCCGCCGGCCGCCCAGCCGTTGACGACGGCGATGACCACCTTGGGCATGGTCCGCATGAGCCGCTGGACTTCCAGGATGTGGAGCCGCCCGGCGCGGGCCGGGTCGATGGTTTCCTGCGTCTCGCCGTCGGCTGTGTTCTGTACTACGTACCGATAGCCGTCCCGTCCCCGGATCCGCTGGTCCCCGCCCGAGCAGAACGAGTGCCCGCCGTCCTTGGGGGAGGGGCCGTTGCCGGTGAGCAGCACGGTGGCCACGTCCGGCGTCATCCTGGCATGGTCCATGGCGCGGTAGAGCTCGTCCACGGTCCCCGGACGGAAGGCGTTGCGCACCTCCGGCCGGTTGAACGCGATGCGGACCGTGGGCAGGTCCCGTGCCACAGTGCCGTCGTCGGACCGCTCCACCTGCCGGTGGTAGGTCAGGTCCTGGAAGTCGTCGAAGCCGGACACGGTGCGCCAGCGGGACGGGTCAAAGACGTCCGATACCTTGGCGGGGAATTCGTTGCTCACCGTCCAAGTCTAGTAATCGGCTCAGCTGATGCAGAACTCGTTGCCCTCGGGGTCCGCCATGGTGTGCCATTCGTGGGGCCCCTGGCTGGCAGTCCAGAGGAAGGTGGCGCCGCGGGCCTCAAGCTCGGCGCGGACGTCGTCCTTGTCCCGGCCGTCGAGCCTGACGTCCCAGTGCACCCGGTTCTTGATCGTCTTCTGCTCCGGCACGGTCTGGAACAGCAGCCGCCGGGCGGGTGCCTTGGCGTCGAGTTCCTCGGTGGGCCTGATCGCCGCGCCGTCCTTCCACACCAGCCTGCCGTTGTGCGTCGTGGTCTGGTCGTCCGTCGCGAAGCCCTGGCTGATCATGGACCGGATGAATCCCTCATCCTGCGGCTCCACTGACCAGTCCAGCGTTTCGGCCCACCAGTCGGCGAGGTCATGCGGGTGCTTGCAATCGATGGCGATCTGAATGTTGAGTCCCATGGCACCAAACTACGACGACGGCGCCGCCTCCGGATAGGGGCGGGTCTTCCGACGGGTGCGGGCGATTCTAGCCCTGGGCCCGCTGCAGCTGGTCCAGGAGCTCCGGCGGGATGGTGTACAAAAAGACCACAGCGAGCAGGTTCTTGGCGGCATGGACGAAGTAGGAAAACATCAGGTTCCTCCCTGTCCACACATAGACGAACACCAGCGTGGCGCCCATCGCCAGGTACGGCATGAGCGCGGGGAGGGTGATCGCTTCCTGGCCCACGATGTGCAGGGCGGCAAAGAGGACCACGGACAGCCCGCAGCAGAGCCAGATGTTGACCCGACGGCTCAGTTTCCCGATCAGCAGGTGCCGGAACACGTACTCCTCGACGAACGGGCCCACCACAACGATCAGCGGCACCATGAGCCAGGCCGGCACCTGCCGCATGAGCGCCTGCAGCCCGGCCTGGTTGGCGGACGTCTCGGTGGTCCCGCCCACGGCCACCAGGATCGCGGTGACAATCATCATGGCAACGACGGCCAGCGGCACCATGGCGAGCGTGAACCAGGGCCGGGTGGCAAGCACTTTGAGGTCCCGGGACACCACTCCGCGGGCGGCAAACAGGGCCAGGGCGCCGATGCCTCCGTAGAAGAGGAGGTTCACGCCATAGGACGCGACGGCCGGCGTCGGGGCCAGTTCGCGCAGCAGCGGCAGGATCAGTTCCCCGGCCAGCGCGAAGAAGGCCGCAACGGCGACATAAAGCCCCACGGCGGTGAGGTCCAGCGGCGAAAACCGGTAGAGATCCGGCCGCGGGGTCGGGAGCATGCGTCTGGTATTCACCATGCTTCCAGCGTAGTGCGCCAGCCCGTGGAAACCTTGACGGGGCCGCCCGCAGCCGGGCAGGCTGGACCCATGAAGTCCTAGACCCCGACGCCGGCATCCACCGGCGTCCACTTGGCCCTAGACCAGGCCCCGCAGAGCATCGAGCTCCGGGGCCGCCCTTTGGACTGCGAGGACTTCCCATGACTGAACCGAATTTCCGCACCGAACAGCTGCACCTGTCCGGCGTCTCCCACGGCTACGGTGACCGCGAACTCTTCACCGGCGTCGACCTGGTGATCGCCGAGGGGGAGCACGCCGCCGTCGTGGGCGAGAACGGTGCCGGCAAATCCACCCTGCTGCGGATCCTGGCCGGAATCGAGGCGCCGGCAGACGGCACGGTCCGGCGGCACGGGCGGGTGGGATACCTGGCGCAGACGTCGGGGCTGCCCGCCCGGCTGACCGTGGCCGACGCGATCGACAATGCACTACTCGCGCTCCGGGAAATGGAATCCGAGCTGGAACGGCTGGAGGACGGTCTTGCGGCGGCCGGACCGAACGAACTCGAGGCGTACGGGAACCTGCAGACCCAGTACCAGCTGCGCGAGGGCTACGCGGCGGAATCCCGTGTGGACGCGGCATTGGACAAGCTGGGCCTGGGCGGGGTGGACCGAGGCCGGGCACTGGGGTCGCTGTCGGGCGGGGAGCAGGAGCGCGTCGCCCTGGCCTGCTTGCTGGCCGACCCCGCGGACATCCTGCTCCTGGATGAGCCCACCAACCACCTGGACGCCGGCGGCACTGCCTGGCTGGAAGCCCGACTCGCCGCGCACCGCGGAGCCGTGGTGGTGGTCTCCCACGACCGCGTGCTCCTGCGGAAAATCGCTGCCGCTGTCATCGAGGTAGACGCCGAGCGCCACACCGTGAACCGCTACGGCAACGGCTATGACGGCTACCTGAAGGAGAAACGGGCCGAACGCCAGCGTTGGGTGCAGCAGTACCACGGCTGGCTGGACGCCATGGCCTCGGAACGGCGGCAGGCGGACACCGTCGCGGACCGGATGGGCTATGCCCGCCGACGGGACAACGACAAGGCGGGCTTCGACTTCAAGACGGGAACGTGGGAGCGCGCCGCCGCCAGCAAGGTCCGTAATGCCCAGGAGCGACTGCGCCGCCTGGAGGACAACCCGGTGGAGCGCCCGCCGGAACGCCTGAAGCTCGACGCCGGGCTGAACGGCGCAGGGCCGGACGGCGCCGGGCCGGACCTGGGCGGTGAATCCCCGGACACGGCCAGCCGGGTCCTGCACGCCCGCAACGCCCGGGTGCCCGGCCGGCTGGACGTGCCCGAGTTCCGTGTGGACCGGGGGCAGAAAATCCTCATCACCGGTCCCAACGGCGCCGGCAAGTCCACGCTGCTCTCCGTTCTGGCTGGCACCCTCGAGCCGGCCGCGGGGCAGGTGGTGCGGCACGGCCGGATCGGTTATCTGCAGCAGGAGCTGGAGCTGCCCGAGCAGCCATCCCTGCGGCTGCTGCCGGCCTTTGCTGCAGGGCTGGGCGGGAACATCGACGACCACGCCGAGGCGCTGCTGCGGCTGGGCCTCTTCCGCACCAGCGAGTTCCATGTTCCGGTGGGCTCCCTTTCCGCCGGACAGCAGCGCCGGCTGTCGCTCGCCCGGCTCCTGCTCGGTCACAACGAGGTTATGCTCCTCGACGAGCCCACCAACCACCTGGCTCCCGTGCTCGTGGAGGAACTGGAATCGGCGCTCGCGGACTTCAGCGGAACTGTTGTGATGGTCAGCCATGACCGGGCCCTGGGCGAATGGTTTGACGGCTGCGCGGGCAGGTCCCGCCGCCGGGCCGGCGAAGGGACGCCGGGAACGTGGCTCAGGTACACGATGGCGGCGGGCACGCTGGAAGAGGTGGCGCTGCCCGCCTGACCCTCCGAATGCTGGCAGAAAAAACCCAGGCCACGCGGGTGTGCCGCGGGGCCTGGGTTATTGACTGCCTGGGTTTTCGAACCTGGGTTCCTGCCTCTCGGAAGAGTGGCTACCGGAACAGGGCGCCGTAGGTTCCCATGATGATCCGGTCGCCAGGCTTCGACTTCTTGATGTAATCCACTACGGCCCAGTCGTCGAGCGAGATGCAGCCTGCCGTCGGGACCTTGTTCATGTGCAGGAAGATGGCGAAGCCGGCGTCCTGCACAATGTTGGGACGGTTGTAGTTGATGACCACGCCTTGACGGTAGTCATGCGAGGCGCGTGTGGCGAAGTACCACATGTTCTCGTCCCAGCCCACCCAGGACGAGGACTCGAAGTACTTGTTGTACGTCGCGGTCCACGGGTTGCCGCCCCAGCGGGAGCGGGGGTTCAGCGTGCGGTAGGGGAGCTGCGTTCCCGGGTTGCCCAGGCCGAATGCCTCCGTTACCGAGTACGACCCCGTGGGTGAGTACAGGTTGCGGGTGGGGCCGGACGGCACTCCCGGCGCCTTGAAGCCCGAGGCGCCCACATAGCCGTCCGTCTTCCAGTCCGGGAGGTACATGCCGGCGATCCGAACGCAGTAGACGTTGGTTGCGCGCGACTGCTTGTAACCCTGGGTGAACGTGAGGAGCACTCGGTTGGCACCGTACGCCGAGTACCTGGACCGTCCGTTGTTCAGTTTCTGGCATTCGGTTATGCCGTAGCTGCGGGTACCTGCCCTGGAAATCCAGCTGATGAAGCCGCGCTGGAACGACTGCACACACTGCCCCGAAGTGCACTTCTCGTTGCTGACCGGGTACCCGAGTGAACCGCGGGTGGCGCCGGTGGCTGCGAACTTGCCGCCGATTGCCCCTCTGATGATCCATGCCCCGGAGCTTGGCGACCAATAGATGCGGCCGCCCTGGAAGCGCTGCACGCAACCCTTGCCCGGCTGGCCGCAGATCTCGCCGGTTACCGGGTATCCCATGCTGCTGTTCTGCGCACCGCTGGCAGTCCATCTGGTGCGGACTGCGCCACGGACAAGCTGGGCTCCTGTTGCCGGTGACCAGTAGACCGATCCCTTGGCGAATGTTTGGGAGCACCCCCGGTTC
Source organism: Arthrobacter sp. FW305-BF8 (assembly GCF_021789315.1). Classification (NCBI taxonomy): domain Bacteria; kingdom Bacillati; phylum Actinomycetota; class Actinomycetes; order Micrococcales; family Micrococcaceae; genus Arthrobacter; species Arthrobacter sp. FW305-BF8. Next base: position 4,010,714 of record NZ_CP084561.1, on the reverse strand, counting down.
TTCAGTCCGCAGGCTTCCTTGGTGGCAGGCAGGCCCAGGCCGTTCACACCTCCCAGCGCGGTCCACCGGGCACCTATGGCGCCCCTCGTCCAGACCGGCAGTACGCCGTTGCTGGACGAGGTGAGGAGCCGCCCGCTTGAGAATTTCTGGGTGGTTCCGCCGGCTACGGCCACTTCGTCGGTAACGGGGTAGCCAAACGCCGCCAGCCGGCCGTTGCCGTACCAGTGTGGTCCGGTCCTGCCGGAGACGTGCAGGACCGGGTGGGCGCCGCTGGCGGGCGTCCAGTAGACGGAGCCGGCTTTGAAGTTCTGGACGCACATGCCAGCCGAGCACCGCTCATTGGAGATTGGCTCGCCGAGGACCCCGGTTGCGCCTCCCATTCGCGTCCACTTTCCGCCGATGGCGCCATGGGTCACGAATTTTGGTTCGGGTTCTGGCTCCGTTACGGGCGGGTCCGCCGGCGGCGACGGTGCCGCCGGGTCGGTCGTTGCTGGTTCAGTGACCGGGTCAGCCGCGGCGCCTGTGGCGGCGTCCGTCGCCGGATCTGTCGTGGCGCCCGTGGCTGGTTTGGTTGCTGTCGTAGCCCCCGGCGATTCCGACGTAATCGCGCCGGGACTTGGCGTCATCGTGGCGGTGCCAGTTGTTTCCGCGCCTGACGTGGAAGCATCCGCAGTTTCCGTTGCCTGGGCCGGCGGCGAAGGGGTGGAATCAACCGCGAGGGCGGGCGAGGACGCAAGGGACCCGGCCACCAGGCTCAGGAGCAGGGCAGCCGCAAATATTGGTTTTTTCACGAAGCGTCCTCCACCGAGACAACGGGTTCGCACGTGCCGCCCTGGCCCGTGGTTTTGGCGAAGTTCTCAGCAGAAACCTCAGCCGATTTCCCTGCCGGGACGGTTTCCGTGATCAGGGTGTGGCCCTGGACTGCCGCGCCAACGGTGACCGCGATGGCCACGGTGTAGGTCTTGGCTTTGTCCGAGGAGTTGACCAGGGTTCCCTTGAACGTCCACTGGCCGTCCGCGCCGGCCGCGCAGGTGTGCTCCTGCAGGGCATCGATCGCGTTCAGCGATGTGGACACATCGGTGGGAAGGACAGGGGCCGTAGTGGGTGGTGAGGATTCCGGCGGCGGCTGGGACGCCGGCGTCGTACTGGCTGGTGATGCGCTAGGGCTGGGTCCGGAAGGGCCAGTGCCCCCGCCGGAACACCCCGAGGCTGCCAGCAGCAAGGCAGCCGGCAGCAGTAGAGCTCTCTTTCTCATAGTTCCCCCTGAACAAATGGCGCAAGTGCCGGCGCCGCATGAGACGGTGCGGTGCCATGGCCGGAAACGGATCCCCGGCCATGGTGCTCACAGTAGCCGCAACAGAGCCCCGCCGGGAGCCTTTTCTCCATTCGAATTAGAGCCGGGGTCTCGCGGGTGAGAGACGGCATCCCGCGGGTTCCGAATGTGCTGCCTTACCGCAAGGCGTCTCCGTACACTGAAGTCCATGGCTTGCCGAATCAGCGAACTTGTCCTCAACTGTGCCGACCCCGAACTGCTCGCGCGGTTCTGGAGTGAGGTGCTCGGCTACGTCGAACTCGGCCGGGAGGACGGTGCGATCGAGATCGGCCCGCCCGGTGCCGGCTTCGGCGGCCTGCAGCCCACCATCATCCTGAGCCCCAGCAGCAACCCGCGGAGCGGAAAACTCCCGCTGCACATCGACGTCAACCCGGTCGACCGGGACCAGGACTCCGAACTGGAACGGCTGCTCGCCCTCGGTGCCCGTCCCGCCGACGTCGGGCAGACCGGCGACGAGCAGTGGCACGTCCTGGCCGACCCCGAGGGCCATGAGTTCTGCCTCCTGCGCAGGCGGCTTGAGCCCTGATCTGACGACGTCCCGACAGAGCCGCTCGCACCATGCCCGGCACCCGTTCCGGCGGGGAATGTTGTCCCCGTCACGCACCACCCCGGGGAATCTTGTACGATGGATAGGCCGTGCGAACCTTCGATGCTCCACGAGTTTTTGTACACATACGGTCCTCAAGAGGGGCATGAAGTCGAATTATCTGTACAAATTCTCCAGGTTCCGGAACCGGCAGTGCCCTATCCAAGGCAACCCCCGACCTACAAGGAACAGTTGTGCCTCAAAGTACCCCAACAGAACTTATGAGCCCGACGGCTCCATCCGCCGCCGTCGACTCGACCCTCAGCGCCGAGGGCTACAAGAAGACCCTGGGCCGGCGCCACGTCACCATGATCGCCATGGGCGGCGCCATCGGCGTCGGCCTCTTCATGGGCGCGGGCGGCCGCCTGGCCTCCACCGGCCCCGCGCTGATTTTCTCCTACGCCATCGCCGGCGTCATCGCCTACCTGCTGATGCGCGCCCTCGGTGAACTCGTCATGTACCGCCAGACCTCCGGCTCCTTCGTCAGCTACTCCGGTGAAATGTTCGGCAAGAAGGGCGCCTACCTCTCCGGCTGGATGTACTTCATCAACTGGGGCATGACCGGGATCGCGGAACTCATCGCGATCGGCCTCTACTTCCAGTTCTTCTTCCCGAACGTACCGGTGGAAGCCTCCGCCATCGCCGCGCTGGCCCTGCTGGTGGCGGTCAACCTGCTCAGCGTCAAGGCGTTCGGCGAATTTGAGTTTTGGGCGTCCTGCCTGAAGGTGGGCGCCATCCTGATCTTCCTGGCCGTGGGCACCTTCATGGTGGTCACCAACGCCAGGGTCGGCGACGGCCATGCCTCGGTCGCCAACCTCTTCGCGGCCGACGGCGGGCTGTTCCCCAAGGGCGCCCTGGTGATGGTCCTGGTCCTGAACGCGGTCATCTTCGCGTACAACGGCATCGAGCTCGTCGGCATCACCGCCGGTGAGATGCAGAATCCGGAACGCGAAGTGCCCAAGGCGATCCGCGCCGTCGTGCTCCGCATTGTGGTGTTCTACGTCGGTTCCGTCACCCTGTTGGCCATGCTTCTCCCGTCCGACCAGTACAAGGCCGGCACTTCCCCGTTCGTCACCGTGTTCGGCCAGATGGGCCTGGGCTGGGTGGGCGACGTGATGAACATGGTGGTCATCACCGCCGCCCTGTCCTCCTGCAACTCGGGGCTCTACTCGATCGGCCGCGTGTTCCGCACCATGGCCAACAACGGGCACGCCCCGCAGTGGCTCACCCGGATGTCCAAGCGCCACATACCGTACGCCGCGATCCTGGCCATCGCCGCGTTCTACCTGGTGGGCATCCTGCTCAACATCTGGCTGGGCGGCTCGCACGCCTTCGACCTCGCGCTCAACACCGCCTCCATCGGCGTCATCTTCACGTGGGGCGCCATCTTCGCGAGCCAGATCGCGCTGCGGCACCGCAAGGGCCAGGTTTCGAGCCTGCCGATGCCGGGTTCGCCCTGGACCAGCTGGGCCGGGCTCGTGGGCCTGCTCGCCATCACGGTGCTGATCGGCTTCGACACCATGACCAGCAAGACCGGCGAGGTCTTCCACCTCGGCCTGTGGACCCTTGCCACCGTTCCGTTCTTCGCCGTGGTTCTGTGGCTCGGCTGGCAGAAGGTCAAGAACAACGAGCCGAAGAGCGAACTCTTCAGCTAGCCTTCCGTTTTGATTACGACGGCGGGCCCTCCTTTTCGGAGGCGCTCGCCGTCGTCGTTCGCGCTGGAGGTTTAGTCCCGCAGGTGCCGGGCGAAGTGCTCCTCGATCCGGCGCCATGCCTCCGGGGCGGCGGCCGGATCCGGGCCAATTCCCATTACGCGCGCCAGCGGGCGCAGTGCCCGGGGGCCTTCCTCCTGGTCGTTCAGGAAGGAGTGCCCCGCCGTCGGGAATTCCTTGACGTCGTGTTCAATGCCCCCCACGGCCAGGGCGGATTCCAGCCTGGCCGCCGCGCCCCGCAGGGTGCGGTCTTGTGTGCCGTAGTTCGCCACGAGCGGGCACGCGCCCCGGAGGGCCGGCTGGAGGTCGCGGGGGAGGCGGCCGTAATTCACTGAAGCGGCGTCGAAGCCGTCATTGGCCGCCAGCAGCGCGAACCCGCCGCCCATGCAGAAGCCGATGACGCCCGTCCGGCCGTTCGAGAGCTGCGATGCCTGCAGCCAACTCCGCGCCGCGGCGATGTCGGCAAAGACCCGTCCTTCGCCCGTCATCATGGATTTCATGGTGCCGATCAGGCAGCGGCGCGGGCCGCCGTCGCTGTAGAGGTCCACGGCGAGCGTGAGGTAGCCGGCAGCGGCCAGCCGGTCGGCATGGCGGCGGATCTGGTCGGTGAGGCCGAACGCCTCGTGGATCATCACAACGCCGGGAAAGGGACCGGTGCCGGTAGGGGTGGCGAGGTAGCCGCGAAGGTTCTTGGATCCGGCGGCAGTGGCAGTCCCGCTCAGGTCTACGTGCGTCATGGGCCCAGTGTTGCACGGACCGCAGTGTGGCGCCGCAGTCTTGCATCGGCCGACTCTGGGCTTCAACACGGCCGGCATGCAAAAACGGCGACGCCGGGCTCCCCCCAAGGGAGTCCGGCGTCGCCGTTGAGCGGGGGTACTAATCCCGCTTAAGTTCGTCCTTGACGTCTTCGCCGACCTTCTTGGCGTCGGCGACCACCTGGTCCTTCTGGCCCTCTGCCTTCAGGCGGTCATTGTCCGTCGCGTTGCCTGCTGCTTCCTTCGCCTTACCGCCGAAGTCCTCTGCAGCGTTCTGGATCTTGTCTCCGATACCCATGGTGGGGAACCACCTTCCGTTGCCGGTTGAACTGACAAAGCCGTTTCAGCCTAACACGAAGCATGCTTACTATTTCAAGTACCGGACCAAAACGTCTGCCGCCGCGGCTAGGCTCGAAGGATGGATCACAGCATCAGCCTGAGTCAGCACGTGAACGCCACCCCGGAGAAAGTCTGGCGGGTGATCTCGGATATTCCGGGGTCGGCCGCCACGCTTTCCGGCGTCGAATCCATCCAGATGGTCAGCGAGGGGCCGTACGGTGAAGGGACCCGCTGGAAGGAGACGAGATCCATGATGGGCCGGCGCGAAACCGTGGAAATGTGGGTGTCGCAGGCAGATCCGCCACGCAGCACAACAGTCAAGGCGCTGCAGGGTGGAGCAGACTACACGTCCAGGTTCACGCTGGAAGAACGTGGCAGCGGGACCGACCTGACCCTGACCTTTGGCGCGGAGCTCCTCAGGCCCACCGTGTTCAGCCGGCTGATGCTGGCCCTCTTCGGGCGGCTGGGCATGAGCATGACGCGAAAGGCCCTGGCGAAGGACCTCGCCGAGATTGCCGCGAAAGCGGAGCAGCTGTAGTGGCGGGACGGTCCGCGGGGAAACCCCGGCAGGGCGCCGCCTCGAAGATCACGCCGCCAAGGCTGGTACCGGTCCGGCTGGAGGGCCTCCGGGAGGACGATGAGCCGGACTTTCGGCGCGCCGAGCGGTACGACGGCATGCGCTATACCCGGGCGGCCGCCGACGGGCTGGAGCTCAGCGGTGTCACCTTCGCCGAGTGCGAATTCGCCGGTGTCTCCTTCAATGAAGCCCAGCTGCGCGGTGCCAGCTTCCGGGACTGCGTCATCGAGGAGGCCTTTGCCCCCGTCCTGAACCTGGCCCGGTCCACCATGCACGACGTCGTCATCAGCAACCCGAGATGGGGCTCGGCAGAGCTCTACGAGAGCGGCTGGCAGTCGGTGCGGATTGACGGCGGCAAGCTGGACTACCTGAACCTGCGCGGCTCACGGCTGGCGGACGTGCAGATCAGCGACTGCATCATCAGCGAGCTGGACCTGGGTTCCGCAACCGCCGCCCGGGTGGCACTGAAGAACTGCACCATCGGAACCCTGGACCTGGCGGGCGCCAAGCTGAAGGACTTCGACCTGCGCAGCACGGACTTCCGGAGCATCAGCGGTCTGGGCAGCCTGGCCGGCGTCGTGATTGACGAGTACCAGCTGGGACTCCTGGCTCCACTCCTGGCGGCCCACCTGGGCGTGGTCGTCGCCTGACGAAGTCGTGCCCGCGGAAGCAGAGGAGTTTTTGTCCACTTGTCACGACTTCGCGGCACGTCAAGTCGCGACAAGTGGACAAAAACTCCGGTTCCGTTGACCGGTTGCCCGCACCGTGTAATCTTTATAGAACGAACGGTCGGTAATTTATTCGCTGCCGGCCCAGCTTCTGCGAAAAGGATGTTCTCATGGTCGAGGCTTTTCTGGTCGGCGGTGCCCGCACCCCGGTAGGACGATACGGCGGGGCGCTCTCGGCGGTCCGGCCCGATGATCTCGCCGCGCTGGTGGTCCGCGAGGCCGTGGCCAGGGCGGGAGTTGATCCGGACGCGATCGACGAGGTCATCCTCGGCAACGCCAACGGCGCCGGCGAGGAGAACCGAAACGTGGCGCGCATGGCCACCATCCTCGCCGGCCTCCCGCTGCACATCCCCGGCATCACCGTGAACCGGCTCTGCGCCTCGGGCCTGAGCGCCATCATCATGGCCAGCCAAATGATCAAGTCAGGCGCTGCGGACATCGTGGTGGCCGGCGGCGTGGAGTCCATGAGCCGCGCGCCGTGGGTCCAGGAGAAGCCGCAGGCGGCGTTCGCCAAGCCTGGCGACATCTTCGACACCTCCATCGGCTGGCGCTTCGTGAACCCCCTGTTCAAGAAGGGCGAGCTGTCGCGCGACGGCAAGATGACGTTCTCCATGCCGGAAACCGCGGAGGAGGTGGGCCGCGTGGACAACATTTCCCGCGAGGACGCCGACGCCTTCGCGGTCCGCTCGCACGAAAGGGCGCTCGCGGCCATTGACGCTGGCCGTTTCAAGGACGAAATCGTCCCGGTGACGGTCAAGAGCCGCAAGGCCGAGACGGTGGTGGACACCGATGAGGGACCCCGCGCCGGCACCAGCATGGACGTGTTGTCCGGCCTCCGTCCGGTGGTTCCGGGCGGCTCGGTGGTCACCGCCGGCAACTCGTCCTCCCTCAACGACGGCGCCTCCGCGATCATCGTCGCCTCCGAGGCCGCAATCCAGCGGCTGGGCCTGACGCCGCGCGCCCGCATCATCGACGGCGCGTCCGCCGGCTGCGAGCCGGAAATCATGGGCATCGGCCCGGTTCCGGCAACCCAGAAGGTGCTTAAACGGAGCGGGCTCAGCGTCGGCGACCTTGGCGCCGTCGAACTTAACGAGGCGTTTGCCACCCAGTCCCTTGCGAGCGTGCGGCGCCTTGGGCTGGACCCGGACATTGTGAACAACGACGGCGGTGCGATCGCTTTGGGGCACCCGCTGGGTTCCAGCGGGTCCCGGATCGCCATCACCCTGCTGGGCCGGATGGAGCGCGAAGACGCGCGGATCGGCCTGGCCACCATGTGCATCGGCGTGGGCCAGGGAACAGCCATGCTGCTGGAGCGCGTGTAGTGCCGGGCCAGAACAGCGAAAGCCAGGACAGCGCGGACGGACACTTGGGCACCCTGCAATTCAGCACCATCCTGGTCGAAGAGCGCGCCGACCGGGTGGTGGTGCTCCTCAACCGGCCGGACGTCCGCAACGCCATCGACCAGCAGATGGTGGACGAGCTCCATGCCGTGTGCGCCGCGCTCGAGAAGGAGCCCAAGGTCCTCATCATCGCCGGCACCGAGGGCGTGTTTGCCTCCGGCGCGGACATCGCCCAGCTGCGGGAGCGGCGCCGCGACGACGCACTGCAGGGCATCAACTCCACCATCTTTGTGCGGATCGCCAAACTGCCCATGCCGGTGATCGCCGCGCTGGACGGCTACTGCCTGGGCGGCGGCGCCGAACTGGCCTACGCTGCCGACTTCCGGATCGGCACCCCGGCGGTGCGGATCGGCAACCCGGAAACCGGCCTGGGCATCCTGGCCGCTGCCGGCGCCAGCTGGCGGCTGAAGGAGCTGGTGGGGGAGCCCTTGGCCAAGGAAATCCTGCTGGCCGGACGGGTGCTGAAGGCGGAGGAGGCCCTCGCCGTCAACCTGGTCACCGAACTCCACGAGGCTGCCGAGCTCATGGACGCCGCCCACCGGCTGGCCGACCGCATTGCGCGCCAGGACCCGCTGGCCGTCCGGATCACCAAGTCGGTGTTCCACGCCCCGGCCGAGGCACATCCGCTGATCGACCAGCTGGCGCAGGGAATCCTGTTCGAATCGCAGGCCAAATTCGACCGGATGCAGAACTTCCTGGACAGGAAAAGCACAGACAGGAAGAACACAGACAAGAAAAACGACAAGAACACCACAGACGGGACCAAGTCATGACCGCCATTCCCCAGCACGTCGGAGTCCTCGGCGGCGGCCGGATGGGCGCAGGAATCGCCCACGCCTTCCTGATCAAGGGCGCCACTGTGGTGGTGGTGGAGCGCGACGGCGATGCTGCCGCCGGCGCCCGCACGCGGGTCGCCGACGCCGTGGCCAAGTCCGCAGCCCGCGGCGCTTTGGACGGAGCCCCGGAGGATGTCCTGGCCCGTTTCAGCACGGCCACCGACTACTCGGCCTTCGCTGGCTGCGGCCTCGTGGTGGAGGCGGTGCCGGAGGACTTCGAGCTCAAGGTCAGCGCCCTGAAGGCCGTCGAGGAACAGCTTGCCCCCGAGGCGTTCCTGGCCTCGAACACCTCGTCGCTCTCGGTCACCGACCTCGCGGCCCAGCTGCAGCGGCCGGCTAGCTTCGTGGGGCTGCACTTCTTCAATCCCGTGCCCGCATCCACCCTGATCGAGGTGGTGGTGGCCAAGGAGACGTCACCCGGGCTGGCGGACCAAGCGAAAGGCTGGACGGAAGCGCTGGGCAAGACCGCCGTCGTCGTCAATGATGCCCCGGGGTTCGCGTCCTCGCGGCTGGGCGTGGCCATTGCGTTGGAAGCGATGCGCATGGTGGAAGAGGGCGTGGCGTCGGCGGAGGACATCGATGCCGCCATGGTGCTTGGCTACAAGCACCCCACCGGCCCGTTGAAGACCACCGATATTGTGGGCCTGGACGTCCGCCTGGGCATCGCCGAGTACCTGCACTCAACGCTGGGGGAGCGTTTCGCCCCGCCGCAGATCCTTCGGGATAAGGTGGCCCGAGGCGAACTGGGCCGCAAGACCGGCAAGGGGTTCTTCGACTGGGCTGACTGAGCGACTGAACCTGATCCGGTCAGCCTGCCCCTGCCGCCGTCGGCCGCGACCCCCTACAGGAGCGTGGGCCTAGAGCAGTCCCACGAAGTAGCCGACGAAGAACAGCAGGCACAGCAGCACCACAATTCCGATGACAATCAGCACCGCCACCTGGGTTCCCCGCGGCGGTCCGCCCTCGTCGTGCCCCTGCGGTCCGCCGGTTGAAGCTTCAGCAGGCGGCGTTTCCCCGGGCGGTACTCCGCCGCCCGGTTCCAACCCGGTCAGGTGGTCTTCAAGGGGGTCGGGGTTCTGGCTGCTCATGGGGTCCTCCTGTGCTGAAGTGCGGCTGGGACGGTTACAGCGACTCGAGTTTCTGCCGAAGCCCGTTCAGGGCCGGATCGCGCAGCTTCATGAACTGCGGCTTGAGGAACGGCTGCAGCAGCTTGTAGGGCCAGTTGATGCTGAACTGGGCCGTGTACAGGATCTCGGAACCGGAACTGAGCGACCGCACGTCGATTGAGTCAAAGGCCACGAGATTCCGGTGCTCGCCCCGGAGCTTGATGTGGTTGTCGAAGAGCTCGATGACCTCATACTCGATGGGCTGGCGCTTGTCCCGGAACAGCGCCTCGGCATGGTAGCGGTGGCCGACGGCAACGGGCCCCTCGGTCAGCTTGTCCATCACCGCCGTGCCCGGGTCCCACTCACTGGTGTGTTCGAAGGCGGACAAGTAAGCGAACGCAGTCCGCGCCGGCAGGGAAGAACTGACAGTGCCCGAGACTGTGATCATGATCCCAGCCTAGCCACACGGGCCGGAGGGCACACCCCCGGCCCGCATGTGGCCCGTTCCGGCCGGCCGTCAGGGCACCAGCCCGGCGAGGGCAGGCACGTACCCGTAGCGGTAGCCTGTAGCGGTCGGGTGGAACACGTCCCCGGGCTGCCCCTTCAGCGCGCAGTTGATGGTGGGCAGGCAGAGTGGCTCGGGGGGGCCGACGATCCAGGGATCGGCGGATCCGATGCCATGATTGGTGAACTGGTTCGTGACGCTGACGTACTTCACCCGGTTGGCCAGCGCGGAGAGTGCGATGGTGCCGTTGAGGAGGTCCGCGGCGGAGTTCAAGGTGCGGATGGTGGTTTTCTGCTCCTCGGGCATCGAGGCGTTCGCGGTGAACAGCCGGGGGTATCCGGTCAGCACAATCCTGGCCCGGGGAGCGTATTTCTTTATCACTGCCACCATGGCCTTGATCTTGCCGGGCAGCTGGGGGAGTTTAACCGCCAGCGAATTCACCAGGGCGGCCTTGCAGAATCCTGTGGCGGTGGAGGCCGCGCATTGCGCAGCCGCAGTTCCAGCCTCGATGTCGTTTCCGCCCACCGTGACGGTGATGACTGAGGCGTTCGCCAGGTACGGCGCCGCGGTGCGGTTGTAGGCAGCAGCCGTCACGACGGCGGACACGTCTGCCGTGGTCGCCCCCGAACAGGCCAGGTTTTCGCCGCCCAGCATGCGCGAATACGCCGCCGCTGTCTGAACGCAGGGCAGGGCCGGAATCCATGCGGGCCCAGCCTCATATGCCCCGCCGCCGATTCCTGCTGCATAGGAGTCGCCAAACCCGAGGTAGATGGGCGGCGGATCGGCGGCTGTGGCGGGTGCGGCGGTAAGGCTGGCGGTGAGCGCCAAAGCGGCCAGGGCGCCGGCCAGTCGGGCTGTGCGGCGTCGGATCGGTTCGTTGGTCAACACGATGAAACCCCCTCATTCAGGGAAAACCACGGAAACGGATGCAGGGAAGGCTGCGGAGAATCGGCAAGCGATGAGCCAGGCCTGCCGTGGGCGGCAGGCCTGGAAACTGATGGCGCAAAACGGCGCTCATCGCCCTAGGGTATGCCCGCGGAAGGGTCTGAACCCCGGCACGCGGTACTCGTTTTTCCGCCGCGCGCTCCGGCACTACTTGCTTTAAGCCCCTGCACCCGGACCGGAAGATGTGGTTAGCTGGCTGCGTGAATGCGAGCGGACAGGTCGGCTGGGACGGGGCAGTGAACGCCTGGCTCGTGGCCGGCTCCGTGTACCGGATGGGGCGGCGGGAATGGGTTACCGAGGCTGGCTGGAGGAAGGCCTACGGGGACGGCATCCGCACCATCGTTGACCTCCGCAATGCCGCGGAACGCCAGCCCAGGCCCAGCGACCCTGACGTGGGCGGGGCGCTCGCCGCGTTCGACGTCGTCCACACGCCCACGGAGGACCCGGACAACCTTGAGTTCAAGGCCCTCTGCGATCCGTACCTCAACGATCCCGCGCACTATGCCGCCAATGCCCGTCTGTTCCCGGACCGGCTGGCCGCCGTCTTCAAGGCGGTGGCCGCTTCCTCCGGGGGCGTGGTGATTCACTGTTCCGCCGGCCGCGACCGGAGCGGCATGATCGCGGCCATGCTGCAGGACCTCGCCGGTGCAGGCGACTCCGAGATCGTCGCCAGCTACCAGGCCGCCATGCGCGGCATCAACGAACGCCATCGGACCATGTGGCCCCCACATCCGCACGAGCGCTACCTTGACGAGGACACCCTCGCCCCGCTCCTGGAAACCCGCGGTGCCCGGGTTCTGGGCTTCGTGCGGCAGCTCAATACCCGGGAATTCCTGCTGCGGAACGGCGTCACCGAGCCTGAGCTGGAGCAGGTGCTGGCCGTCCTCGGCGCTAGGGTTGCCCTGTGACCTCTTCCACTTCCGGCCCTTTGCTCCGGCGCGCACTCGCCCTTGGGGCCGCGGCTGCGGTGGCGCTCGGTGCCCCGGTCGCGTCCGTGCCGGCTTACGCTGCCCCGGAAACCACGACGGCGGCGGTTGCGGCCGGCGCCGGCGCGTCGCCGGCGTCGCCGTCCCCTGCCGCGGATCCTGCCGCGGGTTCCGGAGCGCCGGGCACCGCCGCATTCCCAACAGCCCCGGCGGCCGGGGCGGCAACAGCCGAACTGTCGGGAGAAGGCCTTGCCGGCGCCGTTCTGCGGGACCTGGGCATGACAATGGCGGAATTCAACGCCGCAGGAGAGCAAGGCAAACGAGCGGCCGCCGCCCTGCCAAGGCTCCGGAAGGCGGCAGGATTCGAATCGATCAGGCTGGACGGGGGCAGGATCCTGGTCGAAGGCACCGGCGCGGAGCTCGCCGACGCCGTGCGCGCACTCAACCGGGCCGATGCCGCGTCCCGGCAGGAGTTCGTGCTGGTACGCTCCGAGGCGCCCGCCCCGGAGACCCCTTCCTCGCAATCCTCCCCGCTCCCGGCGGCCCCCGATTCTTCACCCACCCCGCCTGCCGCCGAGCCGGACAGCGCGGCGGCAGATCTCCGTGCGACAGGCATCGACCAGCTTTACCAGGCCTACCTCCGGGAAGTGGGACCGGCAGGCCTCCAGGCCGTGGCCGAGGCGAACGGCAAGTTCGTCATCCGCACGGGTGGTGTGAACCAGCCCGAGTCGAAGCCGCAGGCCCGGCGTGTTGCTGACAGCGACGGTCCTGCGGCCGCGACTGCCGGCACGCCCGGCGGGTCACACCTGTCGCCGTCGGAATTTGTGGAGCAGTACGTCAACGTGGTCCTGGAGAGCGGCGAACCTCTGGTCCGGGAGGAGGACTTCTTCGGCGGACAAGGCTACAGGATCGACGGCTGGGTGGCCTGCTCCGCCGGGTTCAGTGCCTTCAACGCTGAGGGCCAGCCCCTGGTCCTCACTGCCGGCCACTGCGCTGACGACGGCGCCGCGCGGCTCGCCGAGGTGACCCTGCCCGCCGGGGATCCCGCGGGCGGATCCGTGACCGACCCCGCCGTCACCGGAAAACTTGGAACGTTCGGGTTCAGCCAGTTTGGCGGCCCCGGGAACTCGAGGGTCACCGATCCGAAGAATCCCGGCACCCCCGGGAACGACATCGCCGTCATCGAGTCCATCCGAGCGGATCTGGATGCGCGCCCGGCTGCCGCCACCTGGGCGGATGCCGCCAATCTCGCAACCGGCTCAGTACCCATCGTGGGCACGGCGGCGCCGTTCCAGGGGCAACCCGTCTGCCGTTCCGGACGGACGGTTGGCTGGTCGTGCGGAACTGTCGACGAAGTGGGGATTTACATCGTGGGCGGGGGCTCGGGGGACCCTGCAGACCTGCGTTCCTTCCGCGGACTGTTCTCCAGATCCGTGGAATCCAGCGGCGGCGATTCCGGCGGCCCCTGGATCAGCGGAAACTACGCCGTGGGCACACACTCCGCGGGTAACAGCAGCTTCTCCACCGAGAACTTCGCCGTGGCGGCAACACTTGAGGAGTCCATGGCGGTCCTTCCCGGCGTGGAGCTGAGGCTGTTTCTGAACAGGCCAGTCCTTGCCGGCGTCCTGCCTCCGGGGCCCATCAAAACCGGCCAGCGCGTCGCCGGCCGGCTCGCCGCATCTCCGGCCACCGACGTGCCGGCACGAACGCAGGTCCGGGTGACGTTCCCCGGCAGCGAACCGTTCGACGTGGACGTGGACGACCAAGGAAACTGGGCCTTCCCTGCACCCGCTCCGGCCGGGGAGTTCACGGCCCAGACAGTAAACGGCTTCAGCCGCTCTGGGCTGAGCACCTTCAGCGCAGCGCCCGAACCGGCGGCGCCTGAATCACCAGCACCAGGCGGTGCCGGTGCCGTTGCGCCCAGCCCCGGCGGGTCACCGTCCGCGCCCCCGTCGGTGGCGGCCCAGGACCCCAAACCGGCCGGCCTTGTGCCCGCGCCGCAGCCGACGGTGGTGGCCGTGCTTCCTGCTGCAGTTCCGGACCCGGATTCACGGCCGATGTTGCTCGCCGACACGGGGGCATCCGGTCTGACGCTCGCCGCTGCTGTAGCTGGCGCGGCCCTGCTGCTCGGCGGCTTGGTGCTGGTAGTCGTGCGGCGCCGCGGCAGGCGCTAGCCTCACGGCGACAGCGGAGCTGGGGCGGAGGAAGCCGTGCCGGCTCAGCCGATTGTGGCGGCTTCGTCCAGCGTGTGCGGTTCGAAGTGCTCAATGATGTCGCGGATCGATGCGAGGCCCTCGGTGAACGCTGGCGACGCCCGCCACTGCTCGACCTGCTCGAGTGAGGCCCAGGGCCCGGTGCTGATGAAGCGATTGGGCACATCCCGGTCACGCATCAGCAGGCCCCGGCCGCCCGGATAGTCCTTGTGGGTCCTGTCGGCCATGTCCTTCCAGGCCTTTACGAAGTCGTCCTCGTGGCCCGGCTTCACGAGCCAGATACCCAATGTGTAGACAGACACATCCACCACCTCCATTGGTGTGCAGAGCGGATACCTGATTATCGTCCCGCACCGCAGCACAGGGAAGACGCTGCTGGCTTACGCCACAGCCGGACCCCTACTTCGGCTGGGTTCCTATTTCAGCGGTGCCGGCCGCACGCGGACCGGGGCCAGCAAGGTGATGAGCATGATGGCGGTGACCGACCCGGCGGCGATGATCGAGGCCAGCACGACGATCTGGAACCGGCCCGCCTCCAGCGGTGAAAGCCCGCCGAAGATTGCGCCGACGAAGGCGCCCGGCAGCGTGACCAGGCCCGTCGTCTTGGTCTGGTCCACCGACGGAATGAGGGCGGAGTACACGGCGCTGCGTGCCATCTCGCGGGTTGCCTGCCCGGGAGAAGCGCCCAGGGCGAGCCAGCCCTCCACCTGGTCCCAGCGGTCGATCACCGCCTCGTTGAACCTGCGGCCCGCAAGCGCCGCGATCGCCATGGAATTGCCCACCACGATCCCGCCGATCGCCAGCGCGTAGCGGGAGGTGAGCTCGATGGCGCCGGTACCGAACACGATGGCCAGGGATGCGAGGATGCCGGCGGCCATCGAACCGGCCACGACGGCAAGGTGGCGCCAGGACCAGGCGAGGCGGCGTGCGGCGGTAAGGGTGGCGACCGTGAACATGACGGCCAGCGCCACGGCCACCCATTCGGCGCTGGCGATCACGGCGCCGAGGATCAGGCTGACCGCGGCGAGCTGCGCGGCGCCGCGGAGGATGGCGAGGGCCGGCGCGAAAGCATGCGGAACCCGGAAACCCTTGAGGACGGCAGCCGTCAGGACCATCAGGAGACCCACCGCGATTAGGGTGGGGGTCAGGCTGCCAAGCTCGGTCACCAGATCAGCCTAGCCGGGGTGCCCCCGCGTAGGACGTCAGGCCCTCGGGGCAAGCAGCAGGTTGGTGATCCGCATGCTGCAGAGCCGCTGCCCGGCGTCGTTGGTGATCAGTACTTCGTGCGTGGTCAGCGTGCCGCCAAGGTGGATGGGAGTGGCCGTGATGGTGATGACGCCGGTCCGGGCCGAGCGGTGGTGCGTTGCGGAGACGTCCACGCCCACGGCGGTCTTACCCAGCGTGCTGGCGTGGATCACCGCAGCCCACGATCCCACGGCTTCGCCCACGGCCAGCGAGGCGCCGCCGTGCAGCAGGCCGAATGACTGCCGGTTTCCCTCCACCGGCATGGTCGCCACGACGCGCTCGACGGACTCCTCCACGATTCTCACGCCCATCTTCTCGTCCAGCTCGCCGAGGGTGATCTTCCACAGCTCTCCGGGCGTTGGGCCTTCGGGTGCTTTAGTGGCCGCCAGTTCTGCGTCACGGGCTTCCGGCGTCATGTGCTCTCCTTGGGTCGTGTGGGGTGCCACTAGTGTGCAGCGGGGCTCATTCATGTACTGTAGACATATTACCGAACGGACGGTCAGTAATGTTCTGGCCGGATCAGATTTGTCCCCGTTGGAAGGACCCGTCAACGATGACCACCACCGCCACTGCCCCCGAGGCCACCCTGGACACCGTGCAAACCGTCCCCAGTTTCGTGCAGGACTCCTGGTGGACTCCCGACGCCGGCTCGGCAGCTTCCGCTGTTCCCGTCCGGGACGCCAGCACGGGGGAGATCCTGGCCAAGGTGAGCACCGACGGACTGGACCTTGCCGCCGTCGTGGATTACGGCCGCACCACCGGCCAAACGGAACTCGGCAAGCTGACCTTCCACCAGCGTGCCCTCAAGCTCAAGGAGCTGGCGCAGTACCTGAATGCGCGGCGCGAGCACTTCTACGCGTTCTCCGCGCAGACCGGCGCCACCAAGATCGATTCGATGATCGACATCGACGGCGGAATCGGCGTGCTGTTCACGTTCGGGTCCAAGGGCCGGCGTGAGCTGCCCAACGCCCAGGTGGTGGTGGACGGGCCCATGGAAGTGCTGTCCAAGGACGGCTCGTTCGCCGGCGAGCACATCTATACCCGCATCCCCGGGGTCGCGGTGCAGATCAACGCCTTCAACTTCCCGGTCTGGGGCATGCTCGAGAAGCTCGCGCCCGCGTTCATCGCCGGCGTCCCCACCATCGTCAAGCCCGCCACACCCACCGGCTACGTCGCCGCGGCCGTGGTGAAGGCCATCATCGAATCCAACATCCTGCCCAAGGGATCGCTGCAGCTGATTTCCGGCTCGGTCCGCGGGCTGCTGGACGTGCTGGACTACCGCGACCTCGTGGCCTTCACCGGCTCGGCGTCCACCTCGCAGTCCCTCAGGTCCCACCCGAACGTTGTGCTGGGCGGCGTGCGGTTCACGTCGGAGACCGACTCGCTCAACGCCGCCATCCTCGGCCCGGACGCCGTGGAAGGCACCCCGGAATTCGATGCCTTCATCAAGTCCGTGGTCACCGAAATGACGGTTAAGGCCGGGCAGAAGTGCACCGCAATCCGCCGCGCCATCGTGCCGCAGGAACTGGTGCCCGCCGTGGTTTCCGCCATCGGAGCCCGCGTGGAGCAGCGCGTGGTGCTCGGCGATCCCCGGGCCGAGGGGGTCACCATGGGCGCGCTCGCCTCGGTGGAGCAGCTCGCCGATGTCCGCGCCGCCGTGCAGTCCATGCTCGACGCCGGCGGTGAGCTGGCGTACGGAACGCTCGATTCGCCGTCGGTCACCAGCGCGGATGGCGCAACCGGCGTTGTGGAAGGCGGTGCCTTCATGTCTCCCGTGGTGCTCAGCTGGGCTGACGCCGACGCCGAGCCGGTGCACTCCCTGGAAGCCTTCGGCCCGGTGTCGTCCGTGATCGGGTACAAGGACATTCCCGACGCCGTCCGGCTCGCCGCCCGCGGCGGCGGTTCGCTGGTCGCCTCGGTCTGCACCAACGATCCGTCCGTTGCGCAGGAACTGGTCACGGGCATCGCCGCCCACCACGGCCGCGTGCTGATGCTGAACCGCGAGGACGCGCGGTCGTCAACCGGCCACGGATCGCCCGTCCCGCACCTGGTCCACGGCGGACCGGGACGTGCCGGCGGCGGCGAGGAACTGGGCGGCATCCGTTCGGTGATGCACCACATGCAGCGCACCGCCATCCAGGGCTCGCCCAACATGCTCACCGCCGTGACCGGGATCTGGCACACCGGCGCCGACCGCAACTTCACCGTGGACACCGAGGGCACGCACCCGTTCCGCAAGTCCCTCGAGACCCTGCACATCGGCGACGCTGTCCGTTCGGAACTGCGTGAGGTGTCGCTCGAGGACATCTCGGCCTTCGCGAACTCGACCGGTGACACGTTCTACGCCCACACCAACCAGGAGGCCGCGGAAGCCAACCCGTTCTTCCCGGGCATCGTGGCGCACGGCTACCTGCTGCTGGCCTGGGCTGCCGGGCTGTTCGTCGAGCCGGCTCCGGGTCCGGTCCTGGCCAACTACGGCCTGGAGAACCTGCGGTTCATCACTCCTGTGGCTGCGGGCGACTCCATCCGGGTGACCCTGACCGCCAAGAAGATCACCCCGCGCGAGACCGATGAGTACGGCGAGGTGGCCTGGGATGCCGTCCTGACCAACCAGAACGACGAAATCGTGGCCACCTACGACGTCCTCACCCTCGTGGAGAAGTAACCCCGACGCGCTATCAGATCCTGCAGGGTTTCCCCCGACGCTCCATCAGATCCTGCAGGGTTTTCCCGGACGCTTCCTCACTGGGCGGCCGGGCGGAATTTGCCCTGCTCTTTCGGGGTTCTCCGGGCGTAAAATGACCCGCGTAGGAGGTGGCGAAATGACCCTAGCACTGAGAACAGCCACAACCATCCTGCCTGTCGATGATCCGGACCGCGCCCGCGGATTTTACGCGGAAACGTTGGGCCTCCCACACCGTGGCAAGGCTGAGGATGGAAGCGATTTATTCGGCAACGCTGACGGCCCCATGCTGCAGCTGATGCCTGTAACTGACGGAAAGCACTCGGAGCACACTGCGTTGAGTTTCGAGGTCACGGACATCGAACGGACCGTCCAGGACATGGAGTCCAAGGGCGTTCGGTTCCAGGACTACGACCTCCCCGATTTGAAGACCGATCACCACATCTGTTCGACCGACGCCGAGAAATGCGCCTGGTTCATGGACACCGAAAACAACATCCTCTGCGTCCACGAAAGGCTCGGAACCCAGGCTGAATATCAGCTCTGATCCGCCCACCGTTGCAGATTCCCAAACCCTTCCTCACCTAGGTGAGGAGGGGTTTGGTTTTAGGCGGCAGGGTGAACTGGTCCCCGATAGTTGGACCTGGTTAGTAAGGCCTAGGCTGCAAGGGCCTGGCTTCGGTATTGTATCGGGCTCAGGCCGTTGAGCTTCGTTGAGATTCTGTCGGTGTTGTACCAGCGGATGTACTCGTGCAGTGCTGTTGCCAGGGCGCCGGGGCTGAGGAACCGGACGTGGTGGAAGAGTTCTTCCTTGAGGTGGCCGAAGAAGTTCTCCATCACGGCGTTGTCGTAGCAGTTGCCCTTGCGGGACATTGATTGGACCGCGCCGGCTTCCTTGAGGAGAGTGCGCCAGGAGATGTGCTGGTACTGGACGCCCTGGTCCGAGTGCACCAGCGGTTTCTGCCCGTCCTCGAGCGTGGCCAAGGCGTCGCGCAGCGACGCGTTGGTCAGCTCCAGGTTCGGGGACGAGCCGATGGCGTAGGAGATGATCTGCCGGTCGAAGAGGTCCATGATCGGGGAGAAGTAAAGCTTTCGGCCTCCGACGCTGAACTCTGTCACGTCGGTAACCCACTTCTGGTTCGGGGCGGTGGCGTCGAACTCCCGGTTCAGCAGGTTCGGGGCGATCCTGCCCTGCTCGCCCTGGTAGGAGTTGTAGCGCTTCCTCCGCCGGACCTTGCAGACCAGCCCCAGGACACGCATCAGCTTCAGAACGGTCTTCTTCGCGACCGTCCACCCTTTCTTGAGCAGCTCTGTGTGAATGCGCCGGTGCCCGTACCGGGCCTGGCTGTCGTTGAAAATCTCGGTGATCGTGGTCTTGAGCGACGCCCGCGGATCGGGGGCCTGGAGGCGGGCCTGGTGATAGAAGAACGTGGACCGGGCAAGCCCGGCGACGTCCAGCAGGACGCCCAGCGGATAATCAGCCTTGAGGGAGATGACGGCCTGGACCTTCACCGTCGTCCCTGTTCCCTCAAGGCCCGCAGTTTTCCCAGATAGGCCACCTCCGCCCGCAACCGCTCGTTCTCCCGGCGTAACCGTTCCATCTCCGGTGTATCCGGCGGCGGCGGGGCGTCGGACTTACGGGGCCTGCCTTTGGGCTTCGGCCGCAATGCATCAGCACCCTCCTCCCGGTAGCCCCGTACCCACTTTTGCAGCACGCGAGGTGAGGACAGGCCGGCTTCCACTGCCAGGTCCGGGGCGGTCTCGCCCGCTAGGAACCGTTCCACCAAGGCGAGTTTGAACTCGAATGAGTACGACGTTGGCGGCTGCGGCATCAAAACTCCTCGACCATGAATCCTCCACCGCAGGTAGAGACCCCGAACCGGCGGCAAGGGCACACCCAGCACTCCGGCCGTCGCTCTAGCTGCGATGCCCTTCTCGAACCACGCTACAGCGGCCTTGCGCTGGACCTCAGACAACGAACTAGACGCACGCATAAAACTGCTCCCCACAAGTCGGAACTGAATATCTCAGTCCAACTTCCGGGGAGCAGTACAGGGGGTGGGAGAGGGTTGGTTTTGGCGTTTCAGGACCACGGGGTGACCGGGTGGCCCTGCGGTTCGCCGTCCACGGACACGTCAGCCCGCTCGTTGAAGAAGCAGACCAGGCCGTGGATCTGGCGGGCGTCGATGAACCGCGAGTCGTAGGCCCAGGCGATGTTCTTGCCCCGGGCCGACTCCGGAAAGCTCCAGTACTTGGCCTCGCCCTTATAGGGGCAGACGGTGCGGTGCGGGCTGGCCTCGAGCAGGTCCAGCCGGACGTCCTCGGGCGGGATGTAGTACCGCACGGGAAGCAGCGTTTCGTAGAGCAGATGGGCTCCGACCGTGTCCGCCAGCATCACGCCGTCGAGCTTCACCTCGATGCGCCGCAGCGTGGCACGGATGTCCACGCGGTGGAACGGGTCCCGCGGGTGGCCGATGATCTCCTCGTGGTCCTCGAACCAGTGGAAGGCGCCGAAATCCAGGATGACGTAGCCTTCCAGATCCGGATCCGAGGGCCGGAACGCTGCCCGGGGCACACTGAACGCGGATGCCACGACGTCGAGCTCCTCGCCCGCCGCAGTGTGCCGCCTGAACCCGGTCCGCGGGTCCAGGGCCGACGGAGCCTCTGCCATCAGGCGGACCGGATACTCGTCCGGACCGGCGTCCGCATCAGCTCCAGGCGGCTCGAGCCGCGCCAGCAGATCCTTTTCGGGCACGGCGTAAACCGGGGTGACGCGTTTCGGTTCCCAGACCAGGAGGGCTTCCACAGTGTCGACGACGGGGCTTCCGTCGATGCCCGCACGGATCCTCTTGGAGGTGGGCTGGTACCGGAGATCAGGAAATGCGCCGAACAGAAGATCCGACAGTTTCGTGGCCATGCATACAATGTGGGCATCAGGGCGCCCGGCGTCAACGGCTAATTCGCCAACGCCTGTTCGCTAGCCTGTCAGGGCTTGGCATGCAGGCCGTCGAACGCCATGGTGATGACGTCGTCGGCCAGCTTTTCCGGCGAGAGCGAACCGCCCGGCTTGTACCACTCGACGATCGAGTTGATGGTTCCGAACAGGAGGCGGGTCACGGTGCGGGGATCTATGTCCTGGCGCAGTGACCCCTCATCGCGGGCCGCGGAGATCAGCTCGGCTACCCGGTGGTCGAAGGCACGGCGGCGTTCCATGGCGTCCCGTTCGATATCCGTGTTCCCGCGCAGCCGCAGCAGCAGCGTGACGAAGGGCAGCCGCTCCACCAGCACGGCGATGGTCTGGCGCAGCACGAACTCCAGCCGCGCGTCGGCTGCCCCGGAGGTTGCCCCCGGCTGCTCCAGGATGGCTTCCAGCCCGCCGAGCGCGTGGTCCAGGGCCAGCTTCAGTAGGTCGCCCTTTGACGGCACATGATGGTAGATCGCCGACTTGGAGATGCCCAGATTTTCGGCGAGGATGCCCATGGATGTGGCGTCGTAGCCGTGGCGGTTGAAGACGTCGACGGCGATCAGCAGCACGGACTGCTGGTCGTAGCCGGGACGGCCGCGCTTGGTGGGGGCTGCTGTGTTTGCTGCTGTACTGGGCATACGGGCTATTTTCTCATGAACGTTCGGTAATCCCGGCAGACCGCCAATTCGGAGGGTCTGCGCGGCGGGCCGTCAGCGTTTTCCCAAGGTCCGGATCCCACAGTTTTCTTCCGCCAGGGGAATCAGTGCGGCAAAGCTGACCCGCGGGACAAGGAGGTCCCGGTGGACGGCGTTCGGTCTCAGAACCACATATTGGGATGACCGCCGGGGCGATGCGTTTGGCATGTGCCCGGGCCAAGGAGGCACTGAGCATGTCTGAAAAATCTGCAACGTCAAACGGGCTGGGACGCCGCGCGCTGCTGCGCCTGGGTGCGGCCGGAGGAGCCGGAGCGGCGCTCGCGGCCGCACAAACCTGGGCCGGTCCGATGCTGGCTCAGCGAGGGCTCCTGTCACCCGACGGCGCATTCGCCGCCACATCGACAGCCCTGAGTGACGAGTTGTTCTACATCGAAAAATACCCAACGAGTCCGCTGATCCTCACGCCGTTCCGTGACGCGCTGCCCATCCCCAAGGCGCTGGCCCCGGTGCCGCGGTCGGTCTATAGCTCCTGGCGGAATCCGCCGGGGCCGGGGCCGGGCCAGCAGAACTCGCTGCGCAACGAGCAGCATCAGTTGTGGCCGAGTCGGATCGGCTATCCGGACCCCATTGTCTACAAGATCGACGTGTTGCTGCGGACCCACAGGTTCACGACGTCGCAGGTGCTTCCGATCGACTCGGACGGCAATCCGACGCGGTCATACGACTCACTCGGCAGAAGGGTCGATGCCGGCATCAAGCGGACGTTGCCCCCGAGCACGATCTACGGTTTCAACGGGACCTTTCCCGGCCCGATGATCAACGCCGAATACGGCAGGCCAGTGCTGGTGCGGTTCGAAAACCATCTGGACGAGAACCCGCTGAACCTGGACCGCCAGGACTTCGGGTCACCGGACTGGTCCTTTCTGACCCACCTGCATAACGGCCACACTGCCCCGGAGAGCGACGGCAACCCGCACTACTCCATGGTGAGCGGGCCGAAGCACCCGGGCTACCTGCCAAAGATGTTCGTGGACAACCTCTACCTGAACTGGCCGGCCGGCGGCGACGACCGCGAGAAGCAGAGCTTCTTCTGGTTCCACGACCACCGGATGGACCACACCGGCTCCAACGTCTACAAGGGCATGGTGGGCCTGTACCCGATCTATGACCCGAAATACGGCACGGACATGGGCGACGAGCGCCAGGGACTGCGGCTGCCCGGCGTGCGAACCAACAACCCGGACGGGTCCTTCGACGTCAAGTACGACATCCCGCTGGCCTTCTACGACTGCCGGCTGGACGACGGCGAAACTGTGCACAAGGACATCCACGACGTGCAGAACGAGTTCCCGGCCGCGAAGAACCCGGCCGAGCATCCGGAGTGGTGGGGCAAGACCTTCTACAAGCACTTCCCCAATCACGGCTTCGTGGGCGACATCTTCACGGTCAACGGCACCGCGTCGCCGGTACTGGAGGTAAAGCGACGCAAATACCGCTTCCGCTTCCTGGATGCTTCCGTCGCGAGGATCTACGAGTTCAAGCTGATGAGCTCTACCCAGGGACCAAAATCGTCGGCGTCCCTGGGCTACCAGGACGACGAACTCGACGGCCAGTACCGCATCCCCGACGCGCAGCAGTGCATGCAGTTCACCCAGATCGCGTCCGACGGCGGGCTGCTGCCAGTGCCGCTCAAGCGCGACTCCTTTGAGCTGTGGCCGGCCAAGCGCCGCGAGGTCATCATCGATTTCACCCGGTACCAGGACGGTACGCCCACCACGAAGGGCGACGTCATCTACCTCACCAACGTGATGAAGATGCCCAACGGACGCATGTGGTCCAACTCGTCCCGCTTCTCGCCGGACCCGAAGTACAAGGTGCCGGTGCTTAAGTTCGTGATCGGCGACAGCGCCCCGGATGACAGCCTGATCCCCACGGCCCTCCGGCCCCTTCCGCCGCTGCCAAGCAACTGGCAGACCATGCTGGACAACAGGATGGTCTTCGAGGTGAAGCGCGGCAGCCTGGGAGGGGAGACCGAGTGGCTCATCAACGGCAAGCCCTTTGACCCGGCAGCGGTGGCGGCGAGCCTGAGAAATCCCGCCGGCCGCGCACCCCTGGCCCAGCAAAGGAAGGGCAGCTTTAATCTGTGGGAGGTCCGCAACGGGGGCGGCGGCTGGGTCCACCCGTTCCACCTGCACATGGAGGAACACCGGACGGTCATGCGCAACGGCAAGGACGTTACCCGGGGTGGCGACAAGTCGCATCCCGATGACGTGTCCAAGGAAGACCTGGTGGCCCTCGATCCCGGCGAGTCGACGATCCTCTACCGGGGCTTCCGCGACTTCGTGGGCCCGTACGTGGCGCACTGCCACAACCTGGCACACGAGGACCACGCCATGATGTTCGGCTGGTCGATCACGCCATGACCGTCCGTTGAACCTGGCGCCGGGACCCGCCGGCTGGCGGGTCCCGGCGTGCGGATGGACTTACCCCTTCGGGCGCAGGTCGTAGATCCGGCGCAGCTTGCCGTTGGAGCGTTCGAGCGAGCCTGGCTCCACCACATTCACGGTGCACGAAGAACCCACGTGGATCTTGATCTGCTCGCGCAGGGTGCGGGCCGCCGTCGTGCTGTCCTCGGACGTGACATTGTCACGGCGCTCGATCTTCACGGTCAGCTGGTCCATGCGCTGGCCTTCCGGCCGGGTCAGTTCGAGCTGGAAGTGGGGGCTGAGCTCGGGGATGCGCAGGGCGATTTCCTCGATCTGGGACGGGAAGAGGTTCACGCCGCGGAGGATGATCATGTCGTCGCTGCGGCCGGTGATGCGGCCCATCCGGCGATGTGCCGGGCGGGCGGTGCCGGGGAGCAGGCGCGTGAGGTCCTTGGTGCGGTACCGGATGATCGGCAGGGCTTCCTTGGTGAGCGAGGTGAACACCAGCTCGCCGTGCTCGCCGTCGCCCAGCACGTTCTCCTTGCCCGGGGCAGGGTTGAAGGGGTCGATGATCTCCGGCCGGAAGTGGTCCTCCCAGATGTGGCTGCCGTCCTGGGTCTCCACACATTCGCCCGCGACGCCGGGGCCCATGACCTCGGAGAGCCCGTAAATGTCGCATGCCTTGATGTTCATGGTGACCTCAAGCTCGTGCCGCATCTCCTGCGTCCATGGCTCCGCACCCAGGACCGCGTACTTCAGCGAGGTGGAGGTCGGGTCGATCCCCATGTGCGCCATGGCATCGGCGATGGTGAGCAGGTAGGTGGGCGTGGCCAGTATGACGTCCGGCTCGAAGTCCTGGATCATCTGGATCTGGCGCTCGGTCTGCCCGCCGGACATCGGAATCACCGTGCAGCCGAGGGCCTCGGCGCCGGCGTGGGCACCCAGTCCGCCGGTGAACAGGCCGTAGCCGTAGGCGTTGTGGACCTTCATGCCCGGACGGACGCCGGAGGCGCGGAGGCAGCGGGCCACCAGTTTGGCCCAGTCGGCCAGGTCCTGCTTGGTGTATCCGACGACGGTGGGGCGGCCCGTGGTGCCGGAGCTCGCGTGCACGCGGGCCACCTCGCTCTGCGGCACCGCGAACATGCCGAACGGGTACTCCTGGCGCAGGTCCTCCTTGGTGGTGAAGGGGAAGTTGCCGAGGTCAGCGAGTTCGCGCAGGTCCGAGGGGTGGATGCCGGCGTCGTCGAACTTGCGCTTGTACAGCGGGACCCGGTCGTAGGCGTACGCGACGGTGTGCTGGAGCCGGCTGAGCTGCAGCGCCTCAAGCTCGTCCCGGGACATGGTCTCCTCGGGGTCCAGGATGGCGTCGGTGGCGGCGGGGACGGCCACAGTGCGCGCAGCGACGGTGGGTTCAGGGGCGTGGAGGGTCATGGTCTGCTTCCTACTTCTTGGGGATGGTACGGCTGCGTCCGCGGAACTCGGCAATGAGTTCCCCCGGCTGGCCGGCGCTGGCCCCAGCACCGGGATCGGCAGCGAAGATCTGGATGTCGTAAAGGCCGCTGCGGCCAGCGCTGGAGCGGCGGTCGGCGACGGCGGTGATCACCTGGCCCTGGTAGGCCGGCTTGAGGAAGTTGATGTCGACGCCGGCAGCAACGGTGATGCTGTCGGGGTCGGCGGGCGAGGCGGGGTTGCAGGCGAGGGCGAAAGCGGTGTCTGCGAAGGCGAAGATCATTCCGCCGTGGGCCATGCCGAAGCCGTTGAGCATTTCCTGCCGGAGGGTCATCCGGATGGTTGCGTGGCCGTCGCTCACGGCGAGGACTTCTATGCCCATCCATTCCGAGGCGTAGTCGTTCTCAAGGATGTGGTGGGCCACACCGGGGATTGCCGTTTCAGCCATGCGTCGTTGCCTCCAGCTTTATTTACCGAATGTTCATTAGGTAATCCCATTGGAGGGGTGCGTGTCAAGGGTGCGGGCCAGGCGGAGGGGGCCGGCGACGGCAATGACCACCAGTGCTGCCAGGACATGGAGGAGCGCCACGGTCCACCAGAGCGTGAGGTAGTCGGGCCCCAGCATGGCGGGGAAGACCAGGGCGCCGGAGGTGTTGAATGCCGCGTGGAAGACCATGCAGATGGGCACACTTCCGCTGCTGTTGTAGAGCCAGGCCAGCAGCACGGACTGCGCCAGGACCATCAGCAGGAACGGAAGCGGCGGCCGCTGCCCGGTGGGATCTGACAGCAGCTCGGGCAGGTGCCATGCCGCCCACACCAGCCCGAGGAGCAGCGCCGCGGACAGGGCGGGGCGGTCCCGCTGCAGGAGCGGCAGGGCGTAGCCGCGCCAGCCCAGCTCCTCGAAGAGGCCCACGGCCACCAGTGTGAAGGCGAAGGTGCCCAGCAGCATGAACCAGCCGGGGTTCGGGCCAAGCGAAGGCTCGGGTGCGCCGCCGGAGACGGTGAGACCGGCAGAGACCGCCACCAGCAGGCATGGCAGTCCCACGGCGCCAGCGTACCAGCGGCCGGCCACGCGCCAGCGGGCGAGCTGCCGGAGCAGTCGCAGCAGCTCGGCCTTGCCGCCTGCGAGGTAGGCGGTGATGGCCGCGGCCAAAGCGGGTCCGAACGGTACCAGGGGCGAGCTGTCCGGGTTGAGGAGGGTCAGCGGCCAAAGCATCCAGGAAATGGCGAAGGCCAGAGCAAAGAACAGCGGGAGCCGGTGGCCCGCCGGCCAGGCCGGGGCCCGGCGCCGCGGCCCGTCCTTTCGGGTCCGACGGCGGTCCCCGCCGTCAGCGGGCACTGCCCGTCCGGCGGGCATGGGCTGCTCAGCCGGCGACGGCTGCGCCATGACCCGCCTCCGCCGTCAGTGTGCGGAAGTTCCGGAGCAGCGCCAGGACCACCAGCAAAACGGTGGCCGCTACGATCAGGAACGCTGCCACCGGGAGCCCAGCGATGAGCCGGCGCAGGGGACGGGCGGACGATGCTGCGGATGGATCGGAAGCGCGGCCAGCGGGGTTCATCGGGACCACCATCGTTCAGGAACGTTGCAGCTCGGGAGGCTGCTGCGGATGGGCCGGTCCCGGGGCGCTGGCCCACTCCGGGTCCGGACGGCGAATGTGCGCCGACGTGGCAATCAACACCATTGTCTGCTCCCGGAAGCGAGGCAACAAGTGAAAGTATGGGGGAGTGCGCGCCCCGGCGCGTGCAAGTCAGCACACCGGCACGTCCAATGCAGTACGTTCCATGCAGGAGCTTCCAACCAGGGGACAGAACATGGCCAAAGGGATATATGTCAGTGCGACCACTCCGGGATCGGGGAAGTCGCTCATAGCGCTGGGCCTGGCGGACACGCTCCACCGGCACGCGGACCGGATCGGATTCTTCAAGCCGGTGGTCCATGGGGAGGACGCCGGCGCGGATCCGATGGTGGCGCTGATGAAGTCCCGCTTTGATCTCGGGGACGATCGCTGCCGCGGAGGGCTGACATTCACCGAAGTCCGAGGCCTGCTCGCGGAGGGCAGGCGCGAAGACATCGACTCCCGCTGTGTGGAGATCTTCGCGGAGATGGGCCGGCACTGCGACGTGATCATCGTGGAGGGCACGGACCTCACCGGCCACGACGCCGCCGTCGAGTTCGACCTCAACGCGCGTCTCGCCAACAACCTGGCCGCGCCCGTCGTGGCGGTGGTGGGCGCCAAGGGTCGCAGCGTGGCGGAGGCTGCGGCCGCCGTCGACGTTGCCCGCAAGGAGCTGGCCGCCGAGAAGTGCTCGCTGCTGGCCATGATGGTTAACCGGGCGGACCCGGAGGACGTGGACGCAATCGTCGCCGCGGTGAAGCCGGGCGCCTCCGGCCGGCCGGTGTACGTTTTCCCTGAACTGGAGGACATCGCCCGGCCCACCACCGGGGAGGTGGGCGCCGTCCTCGGCCTGCAGCAGATTGCCGGCCGCGCGGACATGGAGCGGGACGTCCGTGACGTCAAGGTGGCCGCCATGAACGTGGGCAACTTTTTGAACGTGCTCGACGACGGCGCGCTGGTGATTGCGCCCGGCGACCGGGCGGACGTGATGGTGGCCTGCCTGGCGTCGTCGTTCTCGCCTGAGTTCCCGGTGCCGTCGGGGCTGATCCTCACCGGCGGCTTGGCCCCGGACGCCAACATCTATCCGCTTCTGGCCTCCGCCCCGTTCCCGGTGTTCGCCACGGAGGACGACACCTACACCACGGCCCGGCGCGTCTCCGAGGTCCGCAGTGAGATCTGGAGTGGCCACCGGCGGAAGGTGGCGTCCGCGCTGGGGCTGTGGTCCCGGCAGGTGGACGAGGCCGAGATGCTCGAGCGCCTGCACCTGCCCCGCGCCGAGCGAATGACCCCGCTGCGGTTCCTGCACGACCTCATTGAACGGGCCCGCTCGCAGCGCCGTCACATCGTGCTGCCGGAGGGCAAGGACATCCGGATCCTGAAGGCCGCCGAGATCCTGCACCGCCGGGACGTCTGCGACCTGACGCTGCTGGGCCGGGAAGCCGACGTCCGGGAGCTCGCGGCCAGCCGGGGCATCGACCTCGCCGGCATCAACATCGTGGACCCCGCAACGTCCGAGCTGCGCCAGGACTTCGCCGCCAGGTACGCCGAGCTGCGGGCGCACAAGGGCGTGGACCTGGCCCGGGCGCTGGAGGTCATGCAGGACGAAAGCTACTTCGGCACCATGATGGTCCAGCTCGGCGTCGTGGACGGTATGGTCTCCGGCGCAGCGCACACCACGGCCCACACCATCCGCCCGGCGCTGGAGTTCGTGAAGACCCGGGAGGGCGTGAAGATCGTCTCCTCGGTGTTCCTCATGCTCATGCCGGACCGGGTGCTGGTCTATGGCGACTGTGCGGTGAACCCGGATCCGAACGTGGAGCAGCTCGCGGACATCGCACTGGCCTCGGCGGAGACCGCGGGCCAGTTCGGCGTGGAGCCGAGGGTGGCCATGCTGTCCTACTCCACCGGCGGTTCGGGCTCCGGCGAGGCCGTGGAGGAAGTCCGGCAGGCCACCGACCTGGTGCGTGAGCGCCGCCCGGACCTCGCCGTCGAAGGCCCCATCCAGTACGACGCCGCCGTGGATGCTTCCATCGCCGAATCCAAGATGCCTGGCTCGTCCGTGGCCGGGCAGGCGACCGTGTTCATCTTCCCGGACCTCAACACCGGCAACAACACGTACAAGGCGGTGCAGCAGAGCTCCGGAGCAGTCGCCGTCGGGCCGGTCCTGCAGGGGCTGCGCAAGCCCGTCAATGACCTCTCCCGCGGCTGCACCGTGGAGGACATCGTGAACACGGTGGCCATCACCGCCATCCAAGCGCAGACCGCGGAACCCGCCCCAGAACC
The DNA here is from genome assembly GCF_021789315.1 of Arthrobacter sp. FW305-BF8. Classification (NCBI taxonomy): domain Bacteria; kingdom Bacillati; phylum Actinomycetota; class Actinomycetes; order Micrococcales; family Micrococcaceae; genus Arthrobacter; species Arthrobacter sp. FW305-BF8. Next base: position 3,981,430 of record NZ_CP084561.1, on the reverse strand, counting down.
CAGTACAGAACCGTCCGCCGTTTCAGCAGCCCAGGCTTAGGAGGCCCCATGCTCGTGCTCGTCATCAACTCCGGCTCGTCCTCGCTCAAGTACCAGGTCCGCGACGTCGCCGAAGGCAGCGTGCTCACCGAGGGACTGATCGAGCGGATCGGGGTGTCCAACGGCGGCCAGGGCGACGGCGAAGTGGTCGGCCCGGCGGACCATGCCGAAGCCCTCGAACAGGTGGACGCGGCCATCCATGAGGTGCTGGGCGAGAGGCAGTTGGACGCGGTCGGGCACCGGGTGGTGCACGGCGGCGAGCGGTTCGGCGAGCCCGTGCTGATCGACAACGAGATCACCCGTGCCATCGAGCGGCTCAACCCGCTCGCGCCGCTGCATAACCCTGCCAACGTGCTGGGCATCCGCGCCATCACCAAGAAGTGGCCGGACATGCCGCAGGTGGCCGTGTTCGACACCGCCTTCCACCGCAGTCTGCCCGAGCACGCCTGGCGCTACGCCGTTCCCGACGAGCTCTACACCAACCACGGGATCCGCCGCTACGGCTTCCACGGCACGTCTCACGAATACGTCACCAACCGTGCCGCCGCGCTGCTGGACATCCCCGTGGAGGAGTTCGACGGCGTGATCGCCCACCTCGGCAACGGCGCCTCCGTCACGGCGATCCGGGGCGGCAAATCCGTGGACACCTCGATGGGTTTCACGCCGCTGGAGGGCCTGGTCATGGGCACCCGCTCCGGCGATCTGGATCCGTCCATCCTGGTGTTCCTGGCCCGCACCGGCTGGAACGCCGAGGACCTCGATTCGATGCTGAACCGCGAGTCGGGGCTCAAGGGGCTGGCCGGCAGCAACGACATGCGCTCGGTGGTGGAGGCGGCCGAGTCCGGCAATGCGCGCGCGGCCACTGCCCTGGCTGTCACCTCCTACCGGCTGGCCAAGTACATCGGGGGCTACCACGTGGCGGTCGGCGGGGCGAAGGCGCTGGTTTTCACGGCCGGGATAGGCGAGAACTCGCACCAGTTCCGTGCCCTGGTGGGGGAGAAGCTGGGGGCGTTGGGCATCGAGCTCGACGCCGGGCTGAACAGTGAGCGGTCCAGGGAACCCCGCTTGATTTCCACCGAGGCCTCCGCCATCCCCGTGCTGGTGGTGCCCACGGACGAGGAGCGCGCCATCGCCGAGGCAACAGCCGCCGTCGTCGGAGGCTAGGCGCTCGTCCATTGCGCCCCGCTGGTTGAGCTTGTCGAAACCCGCGAGCCAATCAGCGGTCCTCAGCCGGGCCAGACGTCCTGCGTGGCGAGGCGGTCGGTGAACTCCGCGGCGGGGAGGGGGCGGCTGAAGTAGTAGCCCTGCCCGCTGATGCAGCCCGTGCTGCGCAGGTGCTCGGCCTGCTCCGCGTTCTCAACGCCCTCCCACACGGCCTCGAGCCCGCAGGCCCGGATGAGCTGGTGGATGGCGGCGATCAGGGCCGGCTGCGCGGGGTCGCTGCCGAGGGCGGTGAGCAGTGTCCGGTCCACCTTGACCCGGTCCACGGGCAGGCGCCGGAGGTAGCTGATGGACGAGTATCCGGTGCCGAAGTCGTCGATCTCCAGGCCCACGCCTAGCTTCCGGAGGCTGGCGAGCGTGTACCTGTCGAGCTCGTTGCCCTGGATGATCGCGCCTTCCGTGAGCTCCAGGACCAGCAGGCCCGGCTCGAGGTCGGCGGCGGTGAGCGCTTCCCGGACGTCCTCAATGAATTGGAGCCGCTGAAGGTCCGCCGCCGTAATGTTGATGCGCATGTCGAAATTGTGCCGGCCGGTTGCGGAAGACGATCGCCAGAGCCGGAGCTGCTCCACCGCATTCTTCAGTACCCAGTTGCCCAGCTCCGAGATGAGGCCGGTTTCCTCGGCGATGGGGATGAATTCGTCCGGCATAATCAGGCCGCGCTTGGGGTGTTTCCAACGGACCAGGGCCTCCACGCCTTCGATTTTGCCCGAGGCAAGTTCGATGACCGGCTGGTAGTACAGCACCAGCTGGTCATTAGCGATAGCCTCGCGCAGTTCCCCCACCAGCTGGTTGCGGAGCTGCCGGGCATGCAGCATGGCCGGTTCGAACACCCGCAGCTTGTTGCGGCCATCGGCCTTGGAGGCGTACATCGCGATGTCCGCCTCCATCAGCAGCTCCTCCGACGTCTCGCCGGGATCCGCAATCCGAAGCCCCAGGCTCGCGCCGCAGCGGATGGTCTTGCCGTCCACTTGCAGGGTTTCGTTGAGCGAATCCAGGATCCGGTTTCCGACGGCGGCCGCCTTGGCCGGCGTGGTGGGAGGAAGCAGGACGGCGAACTCGTCGCCGCCCAGCCGGGCCACCATGCCGCCGTCGCCCACGCACGAACGGATCCGTGCGCCGACCGTTGCCAGCACCTGGTCGCCCATCGAGTGGCCGTACGAATCATTGATGCTCTTGAAGGCGTCCAGGTCCAGCAGCAGCAGCGCCGGCGGAGGCCCGCCGTCGGCCACCTCTGCCTGGGCCGCGTTGACGGCGCTGACCAGCGCCGACCGGTTGTAGAGTCCGGTCAGGGAATCGGTGAGCGCCATCTGCTGCAGCTCTTCGTGCGCCGCGTTGAGCATGCGCGTGCGCAGTTCCACGCGCTGCTCGAGCTCCTGGTAGATGATCTGCAAATCCTCGGCGAGCAGGTTGGTGCCCATGATCACCGCGTCCAGCTCGTCCCTGGCCTCGGAAATCTCAATGCGCGAGTGGAGTTCCCCGGCTGCCAGGCGGACGATTCCGTCGAGAAGCTTCCCCAGCCGGGGATCGTCGTTAGAGAACGTCGTCAAGGCGGCTCAACCAGTCGAGGGCGTCGTTTTCGTCGGTGAAATAGCGGGCCGGCACGGAGCTGAATTCGCCGCCCAGCAGAAAGTGCCCCAGCAGCCTGTCCACCGGCGATTCGCCCAGGATCGCCCAGGCGGACACCGACGGGATCGCTGCGTAGGCAGCACGTGCCGCGCGGGTCACGGAGGCCACTCCCGTGAGTTCAAGTACGACGGCGACCCTCCGTTCTCCCGCCAGCTCGCCGAGGCGGCGGTGCAGGTGGGCGGCCGCGGTCTCGTTAAGGTGCGCGCCGGGCGGGAGGACCGCTTTGACGGCAAGGTCGGGCAGCACGGTAAAGACGGCAGCGGCGGGAGGCGCCGTGGGCTGCAGCGGCGCGGCACCGGGAAACACTCTGGCTTCTGGCATTTACCCCCCCTGGAGAAATTGCTGTTGGCGCCGGTCCGAAGGCTCCGCTGAGGCGATGAAGCCACGGACGGTGGCGCTACGCTCCGGTGCAGCAGCTGTATCGAACAGCGTAGCGGCATCGTCAAGCATTCGCAGCGATTCCGGTTCGTGTCCCTGCGCCATCAGTGCCTTGCCCAGGATGAAGGTGGCTTCCGCCGCGGTCTGGGTGGCAAGGATGGGGAACTTGCTGCGAAGCGGAGTCAGGAGGCTGATTGCCGCTTCCATGTCCCCGGTGAGGAAGCACCAGTGGGCACGCACCAGTGACATCTCCAGGATGTCCCGTTCGCTGCCGCCCACCACTTCGGTGGCAAGTTCCGCGCGTTCGATGCAGCGCAGCGTTGCCGCGTCAGCCAGCTTAGCCTGCAGGCGCATTTCGGCGGAGGCGCGGTTGAACCTGGCCCACAGGTCGACGTCCTGCGAGGGGGAAAGTTTGCCCGCGGCCAGGTCGTGGTAGTGGCCGCCTTCGCTGACCCGGTTGCTGAGGAACGCGACGTTGCCAATAACCCAATAGGCCTTGCCGGCTGTATCTTCGTCCACGTGCTCGGTGAGCAGCGACTCCAGGTCCATGCACTCCTCCCAGGCGTCCTCGAGCCGGCCACTTTCCCCGAGGGCGGCGATCAGTGCCTGCTGGGCGTGGATGTGCAGGTAAACGTTTTCGAAGTCGCCGGCCACCAGAGCGGCTGCGGTGGAAGCAGCATCCACCGCCTCGTGGAGCCGGCCAAGGCCCTGCAACGAATGTGCCAGCAGCATGGCGGCGCGGGCACCCAGATCGGGGGCCGAACCCGCAACCGGATGGGCTGCGAGTTCCGCGGCGAGCTTCTGGCACTCCTGCATGGCGCCCTGGTCCCGCAGGCATTCGGCCTGTAGCAGGACCATCTTCCACCAGCGCAGCTCGTCACCGGCCTCCCGGGCCAGTTCCGCCGCGTGCCCGGCCTGGTCGTGTCCGGCGGTGTAGTCCCGCCGCTTCCAGCTTTCGCGCGCAGCCAGCTCTGCAATCACGAAGGGGGACAGGTCACGCTGCATAGGCATGCTCCCAATTATCCACAATCCCGTCCGTGGGAGGACCGGGTAAGGGGCAGAACCACGGTTGTTACGGCAATTGCAAGAACGGGCGAAAAAAACATGGCGAATCCTTCGGAATTGACAGGATTTGACTTGACCAAACCTTGATCTGATGACCGTATACTGTCGCCGTAATGTGCAATTCGGTTTACAGCTACAAACAACGAAAGGGACAGCGGATGAAGAAACTTGCCGCAACACTTGTTATGACCGGCATCCTTGCAGTTGCAGGCTTCGCTGCTCCTGCCAACGCGGCCTCGAAGGACAAGGACATCTCCACGACCTCCACTTCGAGCTCCGAGGTCAATTACGCCAGCGTCGGCTGGTGGCCCCACTAGGATTGGCCCCTGGCCAAGCAAAATTGTGAAAAGCCGCCCCGGACCATAATGGCCGGGGCGGCTTTCGTTTGGGCTAAGCCGGTTGTTTAGGCGTCGGGCGTGGGGCCGCCGGACCCTGCGTCGTGGTCGTCCTCGGCGTTCTCCTCGGCCTGGGGTCCGTCGACCGGAAGGGTCACGGATACGGTGGTTCCCTTGCCCAGAACGGACGAAAGGTCCAGTGAGCCGCCATGGCGGCGGACGATGTCCTGTGCGATGGCGAGTCCCAGGCCGCTGCCCGGGATGGCGGCTGAGGAAGCATTGGATGCCCGGTAGAAACGCGTAAACACCTGGGCGATTTCCTGATCGGGAATCCCCACCCCTGTGTCTGTGATGCTCACGGCGGCGCAGGACCTCCCGCCCGCGGAGTCAAGGGACATGAAGGTGATGCTGATCCGGCCGCCATGGGGCGTGAACTTGATGGCGTTCGCCACGATGTTGGTGAAGACCTGCTCCAGCTGGGCCTCGTCGGCCTGGACCTTGACGTCCTCGTGCGAGTCGGCGCCGGCGATGGTGACGTTCCGCGACTCGGCGAGCGGGCGCAATGCGGCCACGACGATCCGCAGGACCTGGCCGAGCTCCACCTGCTTGAGGTTCAGGTTGCCGGGGGTGTCTTGCTGGGAGACCGTGAGCATGTCCTCGATCAGCCGTCGGAGGCGGTCGGAGTTCCGCGAGATGACGTCCATCATGGATTCGATGCCCGCGGGAACGGGGCCACCGGCTCCGTCGCGGATCATGTCGAGGTAGGCCGTGATGGACGTGAGCGGCGTGCGGAGCTCGTGGTTGACCGTGGCGAGGAAGTCTGTCTTGGCCTTGTCCAGTTCGCGGAGCTGCTGCAGCACCTGCAACTGGGCGCTGATCAGGTGGCCCTGGATGAGGCTGTGGGCGAGGTTGCCAGCGACGTGCTGGATTAGGGCGATCTCGGCCCTGGTCCAGTCGCGAGGAGCCGACACCTGCGCTATCCAAACGATCCCCAGGGCCGTCTCGCCTTCCCCCACGGGCAGGGCAACCGACGCGCGGACCGGGCCCAGGCCGGACCACTCCCGCAATCCCTCGGCCAGTGCTGCGGATTGTTCCCTCTGGTGGTCCGGAACCGCGAGGGCCTCGGCGGCCGACCACAGCGACGTCGTCTGCTCCCGGGCAGCATCCTCGAAGGAGCCGAGCGTGTCCGGCAGCTTGGAGTGGCCGGGCAGGCACCACTGGGCGCTGATCCTTGGCACGCGCGAATCCTGGAACGTGGTGAACCAGACGTGGTCCACCCCCAGGGATTCCCCGAAGCCGCGGACCAGGTGCCCCGCCATCTGCTGGGGGCTGTTGGTGCCGCGGATGGCGGCCGAGACGTTCCGGAGGCTTTCGCGCAGGAACTCGGCTTCAGCCCGGATGCGGCGGCGTTCCCGGGCCCGGCCAATCAGCGTTTCCACCCGGTGGGTCAGCTCCCGGGCAGCTGCGTCATAGGAGATGTAGTCGGCGATGCCCCACGGTTCGAGCTGGGCCAGGTCGAAGTCACCGGCGAGGTCCACCAGCAGCAGCACGGGGGTGCCCTCCCACGCGTACCCGTCCGTCAGTTCGGTATCAAGAAGTACGACGGCGGCGGTGTTGCCTTCCAGCGCATCGGCAAGTGATCCGGCGTCGGGCGCTTTACGGACGGTAAAACCCGCATCGGTGAGAACCGACGCCACGGCGTCCAGGCGGGCGGCGTCGGTTAGGGCGACCACCGCCTCGCGAGGTGCGGAGGCAGACTCCGCCGGTGCCTGGACCATGTGCCCCCTGTGTTGCGAGTGCCTTTTGAGGCTACCGTGACTTTGGACTCACATTATCAGTCCGCGGAGCGTTGGCCGCGTACGGAATGGCTGTACCTTGATACTTGTCCCCTTAGCCACCGCGGAGGTTTGATTTGGATTCCCACAGCACGGGCCGTCACACACTGTTCGACTTGGAATTGGATCCCGAATACCTCCTTCGGCTGACCTGGGCGCGGGACGCCAGCATCACCGAGGCCGATGCCGAGGCTGCCATGGAGAGGGTGAACCTCCTTTGCGGTCAGAACCGGCATCCCATGCTCGTGGACATGGCCACGACTGCCGATGTGAGCCGCGGCGCGCGTGCCGTCTTCGGCCGTCCGTGCCAGGCCTCAAGGATCGCGCTGCTCGGTTCGTCTCCGGTAGACCGGGTAATGGCCAACTTCTTCCTGGGCATCAACAAGCTCCCGTGCCCCACAAGGTTTTTCACGTCCGAGGCCGACGCCCTCGCCTGGCTGAAGCTCAGGTAGCCCCAGGTCTTGCCCGCCGGCTCTCCGGCGGGCTCCTTCGCGCCCTCAGCGTGCCTGGAGCACCGCGAAATAGCCCGGAATCTGTTCCGGCCGGTCAACGGACCTGAGGGGCCGGGTTTCAATGGTGACCGGACCGTCTTCCACCACATCCCACTGCGCCTCCGGAAAGGCCCGCCGGCGCTGCTCGGCGCCGAAGCGGCCGGGGATGGGCAGGGCGCGGATGGCCTTTTCGAGGGGTCCGGGGATGGAGTGCGGTGTCGCACCAAGATGACTGACGTACTCGATGGGATTCCCGCGGAAGTTAGTCTCGGCCAGGAACACGCGGCCGCGTTTGCCCACGAGCGTATGCAGCTGCCCGGCCAACGCTGCCTGGGCAGGCCGTTTCAGCACGTGGAAGACGCCCCGGATGAAGATGTTGGCTTCACCGGAGAATCCGGCTGCGGCCAGGGCGTCGGCCACGGCACGGGTGCCCGCGGCGCTTGTCATGTCGGCCGCGACGAAGGAGACCCGCGCCAGCCCTTCTGATTCGGTGGCCGCACGGGCGACGGCGTTGGCTGAGACGTCCACCCCCAGAACGTACGGAAAGTAGGTGGCAAGCGCGCGGCTGAAGACGCCGCTGCCGCACCCGACATCGACGAGGGGAATGTTGGGGTCCAGCTGCCGCGTCAGGTGCTCCAGATACGCCTGCAGCTCGTGGTCACTGCCGGAATCCCACAGGACGTCGCCTCGGGCGCCAGTGGCTCCCACCCGCCCCCAGTACTGGTCCCAGGCCACACCGGGATCCTTTGGCGCGTTCGAGGACAACTTCACCAGTTTGGGGAGCAGCAGGTATTTCTTGAGCGCCGAGAGCATCATTCAAATATATGTTGCCTGGGACACATCGCCGTTCAGCGGGCACCCCGTGGCCCGCGCTCGTTATTTCGCCGCCCGGGGGTCTACGGGCCGGCCGCGTCCTGCGTCGGTGACCCGGGCGCCGCGCTGGCAGGACCCGTAGCCGCCGGGTCCGGGGCCGCACCTGTGGGGGCTGGTGCGGGAACTGCGGGGTCCGGGGCCGCACCTGTGGAGGCTGGCGCGGGAACCGCAGGGCCCGCCGTCGTTTCTGGCGGCGGGGCACCCGGAGATGCTGCGCCCGACTGCGCACCTTGCGACGGGACGGCCGGCTGGCCCGGCGTCGGTGCACCCGGCTGGGATCCCGAGCCCGGGTCAGACCCGCCAGTGGCTCCGGGCGACGGCGATGATCCCGGCGACGGCGCGCCCGTGCCGGTTTGGGGCGTGGCGCTTGGATCGGTTCGGATGATCTCCATGAGCTGTTCCTTGTAGGCGCCCAACCGTCCCTCGATCTCGGACAGGGGAACGCCCTGCAGGGTGCGTCCGAACTCGGCGATCTCCTGCCACAGCGCATTGAGCCGGGCCACGCCGTCCGTGCTGAGCGGCCCGTCCAGGGTGAGTACCAGCTGGCTGGCCAGGGCGTACGTCAGGCAGCGGAGGCAGTTGTAGTTCGCGGCGGCGGACAGGTTCTCGGGGACCACCACATCCGCCTGGCCAACGATCAGCACCACCTGGAACCCGACGGCCACCGCCGCGCAGTCCGTGCAACTGGCGAAGGCGTACGCCTCGTTGCGGGTGTCCACCGGCCCGTCCTCGGCCCACACCAGCGCGAACGCGACGTCGTAAGTAACGGAGCCGTCGGTCGTGTTCACGGCGAGTGCCTGGTTGCCGTCTTCTTCCGGGGCCGGGGGCTTGTCGAAGGGAAAAACCCACGACGGCGGCGCGGCGTCACCGGTTGCCGTACCCGGGCTTTGGTCTCGGGCCGGGCCGGGCTGGTTGCGTTCCGTTTGGCCCGGAGCGGATGCGGTTGCTGCTCCTTGCCTCGGCACGAGCACCATGCTGAGTTGCGGCTCCTCCCGCGTGGGCAGCGCCGTTCCGTCCGGCCAGAGCGCCACGGTCTGCCCCGTCCGGCCCTCGTGAAGGGCGCCGTCGGGACCAGCCATGGCCGGATAGACGGCGGCCGTGGCATCGGCGAGGGTCCCGCGTTCGTAGGGCTGCACCGGGCGGTAGTTGTCGGGCCCTGGCCACCACGCCCACGCCAGCCCGGCGGCGACGGCGCCCGCCGTTGCCAAGGCGGTGGCGCGCTGCAGGGGCCTGCCCCGGGTTTTGGTCCAGAGTCCCGTGAGGAGTTGCCGCGCCAGCCGCAGCAGCATGTACACCACGCCCAGCACGGGAAGGACGACGGCGGCAATCGCCAGCACGCGCACGGCACCGTCACCAACATTTCCACTCGCAAGGCTTCCGGACAGAAGGGCTTGCTGATGCTGCAGGCTCGCCCACGCCGTGCCCAGGAGCCGCGGGAAGGAGACAACCATGAGCACCAGGCTGAGCAGCAGCAGGGGGACGGTGACCAGGACCCAGACCGTGATGATGGCCCGCGCCCACGGCTTAAGGGCCTGCGCCTCGGGTTCAGGCTTGCCCCAGCGCCAGGGCAGGAGCCCGTGCAGAGTTGGCCGGATCCGCTGGAAGAGGTCGGGCACGCCTGTGGCGTCGGCCAGGATGTGGTACCCGTCGAAGCGGACCAGAGGAAGGAGTTGGCGCACCATTTGCAGGATCTGCGTGAGCACCACCAGGAGCAGCGCATCGAAACCTGTCGCCCACCAGACACCCATGGTGGCGATCGCGACGATGGCGTTGAAGTACAGGCCGCCCATATCCGTCCGCAGCCTGCCACCACGCCCCAGCCGGTAGGAGTCGGTGACATCCGTGTAGAAGGCTGGCCAGACGAGGTAGAGCCCGGCACCCATCGCGCCGGGAGTAGCACCGCCGCGGCGTGCTGCAGCGGCGTGGCCGAATTCGTGGAAGCCGGCCGACAGTACCGTGACGGCGAAAATCAGCAGGAGCAGCCAAGGGTTGGCGAAGGCGTCGTGCGTGGCGGAGGCCAGGCCTTTTACCATCAGGACCCACCAGCACGATGCCAGGAATCCCACGGCGACAACTGCCACGATCAGGGGATTGAACAGCACCGCGAACGGGGCCGTCAGCCTCCGGGTGCGTTCCGGGTCCGTGACGGTGTACCGGAATCGCATGCCCAGCAGCGGATCCGTTCGGCGGACTTCCGGCTGCGACCCGTCCGCCAGCTGCAGCAGGCCAAGTGGCAGCAGCTGCCCCTCGATCAGCGTCCTGACATTGTCTCCGGTGATGAGCCGGCCTGACCGCGGGCTGGCCACCTCGGCGATCTCATCCACGTCCCGAACACCGTCGATGGCTTCGAGGACGTGAAAAAGCAGCCGGGTGAGCTGGATGGTCTGGCCGTCGGCTCGGCGGACCAGCGAAGGGGCCTCCCGGTACCCGGACCCCTTCGCCTCACCGATGAGCTGGATCCCCGCCGCCCGCACCGGCACGTCGCCGCTTGTGCCAGGGCTGAGTACGACGGCGGCGCGGGTACCTCGCGTGGGGGACCCGCCCGCCGTCGTCGGACCCGGTGAGGGAACCGGATCCGGTGAGGGAACCGGGCCGGCTGGGGGCGTAGGGGAAACCGGCAGGCCGTCCACTCCGGACGGCCCGCTGTGTTTGGCGCTCATTCAGGAACTACTGCTGCAGATCGGACTGCTGATCTGCCGATGCGGTTGCCTCGCCGTCGATGTCCTGCGTGATGATGGCGTCCTGCTGGGCCACGGCGAAGGCATCGCTGTCGATCGAGCCGATGTTGGCTGCAACTGCCGCGTCGATGGGCGCGGCAACGTTGGCGTTCGCAGCCACGGCGCCGTTGATGGGTGCGGCGATGTCGGCGTCGGCCGCGAGATCTACGTTGACGTTGAGCAGGTCTCCGCCGAGGGCATCGGCCGGATCGACGGGTAGGGCACCGACACCCGTGCCGTCGGGAAGGGTTCCGTCCGGAAGGGTGCCGTCGGGAACCGTGCCATCGGGCAGCGTGCCGCCGTCGATGACGTCATCCGAGGTGCTGTCGGGAGTGCCGCCGTCGATGACGCCATCCGAGGTGCTGTCCGGCGTCGCGCCGTCGACATTTCCGCCGTCAGCATTACCGCCGTCAACACCGGACCCCTGGGTGATGGTGCTGTCCTGCGCGGAGTCCGCCGTGGCATCCGCCGTAATTCCCTGGTCGATGATGACGCCCTGGTCGGCGAGGGCCTGCGACTCCGACCCAAAGGACAGGATGTTGGCGGAGGCCGCCGCGTCAATCGGCGCTGCGACGTTGGCATTGGCCGCCACGGCGAGGTCGATCGGCGCGGCGGCGCTGATGCCCAAGTCGAGGTCCGCGTTGAGGTCGAGTACGGACGCGACTTCCTTGTCCGGCAGGGCGGTGCCCGCCTGCGCATTGAGTTCGTCGTCGGAAAGCGGGGTCAATCCCTGTTCATTGCTCACGCTAGGCTCCAGTTCCGGCGTCGGATTCCCCGCCCCCAGCGGACAGGTGCACCGAGCCCGTATGCCCGTCAATAGTAAGCAGGATTACTATTTCCTGAAAACACCTCAGCGCAGGCGGGAACCCCACAAAACCCCTTCATTGCTCCGAAGATGCCCTTCTCAGGGTTCAAAAGGGCACTTCCGGAGCAACGGATGGGCTATTTGAGCCCGGCGCCGGGCAGCAGCTCCGTGGCCCCTAGCGAGTCCGCAATGAAGCCGTAATCCCAGGCCCGCTCGCGCCACTGCACATAGCGGCCCGAAGCCCCGCCGTGGCCACCGTCCATCTCAATCTTCATGACGATCGGCTCGCTGCCCGTGGTCTTGTTCCGCAGTTCCTGCACCCACTTGGCCGGCTCCACGTAGAGCACGCGGGTGTCGTTGAAGGACGTCACCGCCGCGATCTTCGGGTAGGCAACCTCGCGGACATTCTCGTACGGCGTGTACGACTTCATGTACTCATACACCGCGGGATCGGTGATCGGGTTGCCCCATTCCTCCCACTCGAGGGCCGACAACGGCAGCTCGGGGTCCAGGATGCTGGTGAGGGGATCAACGAACGGAACCTGCGCCACGATGGCGGTGTACTTCTCCGGGGCGAGGTTGGCCACCGCGCCCATAAGCAGGCCGCCCGCGGATCCGCCCAGTGCGGCGATCCGGTCCGGTGCCACCCAGCCGGACTGCGCCAGCCAGTCTGTGGCCGCAATGAAGTCTGTGAACGTGTTTTTCTTGCTGAGCTTCTTGCCGTCCTCGTACCAGTGCCGGCCGAGTTCGCCGCCTCCGCGGATGTGGGCGATGACGAACACAACTCCGCGGTCCAGCAGGGAAAGCCGGGCGATGCCGAAGCCCGGGTCCATGCTCAGCTCATACGAGCCGTAGCCATAAACCAGCCCGGCCGCCGTCGAGTCCTGCTTGACGGCTTTGTGCCGCAGCACCGACAGGGGGATCCGGGTGCCGTCGGCGGCCTCGGCCCACTCCCGGGTGGCCACGTAGTCGGAGCCGTCGTAGCCGCCGAGCACCGGGCTTTCCTTGCGCAGCAGCAGTTCGCCGGCCGGCCGCTCCGGCGTGGGCAGGACGAAGTCGTACACCCGCGACGGGGTGAAGTAGGACGTGTAGCCCAGCCGGATGACGGGGGCCTCGTAGTCGGAGCCGCCCACCCCCGAGGTGTACAGCTCCTCATCGAATGCGGGCTCCACCGGAGCCTGCTGGGCGGCGGTGCCCAGCCCGGACAGGGGCATCACCTGGACCCGCTCGATGGTGTCCTTCCGGATCGACACCACCAGGTGGGTGGCGGTGACCCCCGCCCCGTTGACCCTGACGTCGTCGGAATGCTCGACGACGGTGCTCCAGTGCTGTTCGGCCAGCGGCTTGGACAGCTCGGCCGGGTCCACCAGCGAGACCATCGAGTTCACGGCGTTGCGGTTGTGGGTGATCAGGATGCGTTCGGTTTTCTGCCCGTCCGGGCCCTCAAGCAGGAAGGGTTCGGCCTCGTAAAGCACGCGCTCGTTGCGGGAGATGACGGTGGACAGGCCGCCCGCGGGGTCGTCAAAGCGCAGCAGGCGCGTTTCGCTGTACTCGGAGCAGCCGATGCCGAGCACGAGGTGACGCCGGTCCGAGGAGAGCTCAAAGCCCAGCCACATGGCGGCGTCATCCTCCTGGTAAATCACCTCATCGTCGGTGACGGGGGTTCCCAGGACGTGGGACTTGACCTGGTACGGCCGCCAGGAATCATCCACCACGGTGTAGAAGATGCGGGTGCCGTCCGGGGAGAAGGAAACCCCGTAGAAGACGTTCTCGATGATGTCCGGCAGCAGTTCGCCGGTTCGCAGGTCCTTGATCCGCAGGGTGAACCGTTCGTCGCCGGAGTTGTCCACGGCGTAGGCGTAAAGGTTTCCGTCGATGGTGACTGCGGTGCCGCCCACGGAGAAGAACGGCTTGCCTTCGGCCTCGACGTTGCCGTCCAGCAGGACTTCCTCACCGGGGATCTCGACGCCGGCCTCCACAGCCGGCGGCGTCCACTCCGCCACGGGATTGCCTGTGTTTCGGGCGCGGACCCGGCACTGGATGCCGTACTCCTTGCCCTCGACAGACCGGCTGAAGTACCACCAGCTGTCCTTGCGGTTGGGAACGGACAGGTCTGTCTCTTTGGTCCTGCTTTTGATCTCCTGGAAGATGGCCTCGCGCAGCGGTTCCTGGTGGGCCGTCAGGGCTTCCTGGTAGGCGTTCTCTGCCTTCAGGTGCGCCACGACTTCCTCGGACTCCTTGTCCCGCAGCCACTCATACTGGTCCAGGAAGGTATCCCCGTGATGCGTTCGCTCGGCCGGCACCCTCTTGGCGACGGGCGGCCGGGGCGGGGCAGCGGCGGAGGAGCTTGCGGGTTGCTGCAGCGGAGTGTGGGTCATTTCCTCAATATATAGAGCCGCTCCGACATTTGGGCTGCCGTTCGCTACCGGGGGAGAGGTTGGCTTTTTGACGCTCTCCGCCCGCAAGCCAAGGCCCTGTCCCCGTTCAGGCGCCGGGCGTATCCTGAACTCGCGTCAGCAATATGAACCCACACGAGCCTTCGAGGGGGAAGCATGACCATCCCGCCAGTGCATGAACCGGAGCCGTTTCCGCCGGAGCCCGGACCGGATCCGATGCGGCCGGACCCGTCCCGTCCCGCACCGCCGAACCCTGTTCCCACGCCCGAGCCGCCCGGCCCGCTTCCGGTGCCGGACCCCGGGCCCGAGCCACTGCGCCCCGACCCGACCCGCAGTTAGGCTGCCCGCCGGCCGTCCGCCGTCGTCGTCGAACGCGTGAGGATGGCGGTGAGGACACGCAAAATACCTGGGGACGCGGAAACTAGCTGGGGACGCACAAAATACCTGAGGACGCGCACATGGTCCGGCGATGCGGGGATTCCCGCATCGCCGGGCCATTTTCGTGTCCCGGGCCCAAATGCGCGTCGCCAACCGCATGCCGAGCAGCAGGGAAATGTCCCAATTCCGCAACATTCGGGATTTTCCTGTTACCTGAGTCACATGCAGGCTAGGGTTAGATCCGGTCGCAGCGTCGCGGCCAAGCATGAGGGGAGAAGTTTTGAACCAGAAGCTCAAGGTACTGGTCCGCGTGGACCTTGACTGCGGTGAGGCTCAGGTCGCCGCCCAGGGACATGTAACCGCCCAAAGCATCCAAGCTCTTTACGTCGTTATGAAGCGCGCCAACCACCTCCGTCAGGGCCTGCAGCTCGTCGTCGATGTCAGCCACGCCCGTGTCGAACCCGTCGCGCTGGAACAGTTGCGGGAATGCTCCAAAACGCACCACCTGCCGCGTTCCATTGATCCGCAGCAGTCCGAATGCAACGTCCGCGTCCTGGCCCCGGCCGACGGCGGTACGGGCGCCCGAGCGCGCCGCTTCCCGGTCGCTGCGGCTGCTTGAGCGGTTCATAAGTTAGCTGGACTGCACACCTTGCTGAACTGCACAGCTACTTGAACTGAACACAGCGAGGCCCCGGATTCCCCAAGGAGTCCGGGGCCTCAGTCTGTGCCGGAAGGTGCCTGCGGCAGCGGCCGGGCCTGAGTGCCAGGAGCCGCCGGATCAGACGTCCGGATTCGGGTTCTTCACGTCGCGCTCGCCGATGTCTGCAGCACCCAGAGCGTCAGCCACCGGGGAGTGCACGGCGTCGTGTTCGCGAACGCGCAGCTCGGGATGGTGCAGGTCCAGGGCGGGGCGTTCGGAGCGGATGCGCGGCAGGGACGTGAAGTTGTGCCGCGGCGGCGGGCAGGACGTGGCCCATTCCAGCGAGGCACCGAAGCCCCAGGGATCGTCGACTTCCACCTTTTCCCGGCTCCGGGCGGTGATGAAAACGTTCCAGAAGAACGGAATCAGCGAGGCCCCCAGCAGGAACGAGCCAATGGTGGAGAACTGGTTCATGGCCTCGAAGTTGTCCTGCGGCATGTAGTCCGCGTAGCGGCGGGGCATGCCTTCAACGCCTAGCCAGTGCTGGATCAGGAACGTGGCGTGGAAGCCCACGAGCAGCATCCAGAAGTGGATCTTGCCGAGGCGCTCGTTGAGCATCTTGCCCGTCCACTTCGGCCACCAGAAGTAGAAGCCGGCGAACATCGCGAACACCACGGTGCCGAAGACCACGTAGTGGAAGTGTGCCACCACGAAGTAGGAGTCGGAGACGTGGAAGTCCAGCGGCGGGGAGGCCAGGATGATGCCGGTCAGGCCGCCGAAGAGGAACGTGATGAGGAAGCCGATGCTCCACAGCATGGGGGTCTCGAATGTCAGCGAACCGCCCCACAGGGTCCCGATCCAGTTGAAGAACTTCACGCCGGTGGGGACCGCGATGAACATGGTCATGAGCGCAAAGAACGGGAGCAGCACGGAGCCGGTGACGTACATGTGGTGCGCCCAGACCGTGGCCGACAGGGCGGCGATGGCGATGGTCGCGTAGACCAGGCCCTTGTAGCCGAAGATCGGCTTGCGGCTGAAGACCGGGAAGATCTCGGACACGATGCCGAAGAACGGCAGCGCGATGATGTACACCTCGGGGTGCCCGAAGAACCAGAACAGGTGCTGCCACAACAACGCCCCGCCATTCTCGGGGTCGTAGATGTGGGCGCCGAAGCGGCGGTCCGCGCCGACACCGAACAGCGCGGCGGCCAGTGGCGGGAAGGCCATGATCACCAGCACCGAGGTGATGAAGGTATTCCAGGTGAAGATCGGCATGCGCCACATGGTCATGCCGGGGGCGCGCATGCAGATGATGGTGGTGATGAAGTTGACCGCGCCTAGGATCGTGCCGAAGCCGGACAGTGCCAGGCCGAAGACCCAGAGGTCACCGCCAATGCCCGGTGTAAACGTGGTGTTGTTAAGCGGCGCGTACGCCGTCCAGCCGAAGGACGCCGATCCCTGCGGGGTGATGAAGCCGGACACGGCGATGGTGGAGCCGAACAGGAAGAACCAGAAGGCCAGCGCGTTCAGCCGGGGGAACGCGACGTCAGGTGCACCGATCTGCAGGGGCATGATCACGTTGGTGAAGCCGGCGAACAGCGGGGTGGCGAACATGAGCAGCATGACCGTGCCGTGCATGGTGAACATCTGGTTGTACTGTTCCTTCGTCACCAGAATCTGCATGCCGGGTTCGAAGAGCTCTGCGCGGATGATCAAAGCCATCACGCCGCCGAGGCAGAAGAAAACGAAGGACGCGATCAGGTACATGTACCCGATGGTCTTGTGGTCTGTGGAGGTGATCCACTTGACCACCATGTTGCCTTTTCGGCGGGGCACCACACGAGGAGCCTCGGTGGCGGTGGTGCTGGCTGGTTGCTGATATGCGGTCATTTTCTGCCACTCCCCGGCATCGCGCTTCAACGCCCCGTTTGGTGCGGGGGTGCCGGCAACACCGTGAGCGGTTCACAGAACCGACGGCATCAGGATAGCGCCTGCGGCACCCCCGCAAAAGGTTTACAGATTAATGGCCCGTGGCTGGACCGTGGACCCTCCTGGTGTTGCGGGAGAGCAACAGGGCCAGTCCGATCATGCCGACGCCCAGCAGGAAGTGCAGCCAGTTGTCAGCTGTATTGACCGGAACGAAGTTTGCTGCGGTGTCGTGGCCGATGAGCAGGCCATACAGCCAGAGGACCAGGTATATGACCCCGCCGTACAGCAGGTAGCTCTTGGCCTGTCCCGGCGTCCGGGCCATGAGCAGTCCGGCCACGCCGAAGAGCAGGTGGACGATGTTGTGCAGGATGGATACCTGGAAGACGCCCAGAAGCATGGCTTCGGAGGCGGGTCCGGCCATTCCCAGCGACGGGTAATTCGAGGTGATGCCGGGAATGAAGCCGAGGATGCCGACGAGCAGGAATACTGCTCCGACGGCCTGGGCGGCCCTTTGCAGCCGGGACCTTGCACCGGCCGCGCTGTCCATGGTGGTCATGGCGCCTACTCCTTAATTGGAAGTGGTGAAACGGCTACTCAATTGGAACTGGTGAAGCGGCTACTCTGATGTGGCCCTGTTATGGAAGCCCGTTCTCGGCGGCACTTAGACCACGGTTTTGTTCCCGCGGCGGCGTCGCCAGACAAAGATGACGATCAGGGTGACAATCAATACCGCCGCGATGACGTACGGGGCGTAGTTGAGGCGGTTGGCTTCCGATTCGGCCGGTTCTCCGGTGCCTGGGTTGGCCGGAGGCTCCGACGGGGTTGCGGACGGGGACGACGTTCCGGTGGGCGCGGGCGTTCCGGCCGCATCGGACGTGCCCGTCTGGACCGCGACAGCTTGGACTGTCCCGGCGTGGACAGCCGCCGTTGCGCTCGTAACGGATGGCCCTGCATACGACGGTGCAGCGAGCAAAAGTCCGGCACCGGCAAGGGCAAGTACGGCGGTGAAAGTGGCAAACACTCTGCGCATAGATTCTCCTGCGGTTGTCCAATGCTGGCATGAATATAGTAAGCATGATTAGTATCTGAAGATAAGTACCCGGCGCAACTTGTGTTGGCGCCAGTCCAAAAGGCGGTTCTGTGGGAAACGGACAGGAAGTCCAAGTTGGAGATCTTCAGGAGCTGGTCTTTGCCCTGACCCAGGACCAGTGGCAGCCGTCGGAGGCCAAGTACCGCATCAACATCGCCTACCGCGGCCTCTCCTCGGACGAATACCCGCTGGAGACCGGCCTCGCCAGGCTGCAGGCTGAAGCCGCCGGTGGCCTGGAGCAGCACCTGCTGCGCAACTTCAAGAAGTACGCCCACCGGAATGCCACGCCTGGCGATTCGCTCTGGAACTGGCTGAGCGTCGCGCAGCACCACGGACTTCCAACCCGCCTGCTCGACTGGACGTTCTCCCCGTACGTCGCACTCCACTTCGCCACCTCGAACCTCCGGGGCTACGGGCGGCCCGGTGTGGTTTGGTGCGTGGACTACGTGGCGGCGCACGAGCTGCTGCCGTCGGGCCTGCGGACCCATGTGGAGCCGCTGGGCCACGGCCTGTTCACCACAGAAATCCTCTCCGCTGCGGCTGAGTCGCTGGAAGGCTTCGATGAATACAGGTCCGACGACGGCGGCGGCGTCCCGCTGTTCTTTGAACCTCCGTCACTGGATGACCGGATCGTCAACCAGTCCGCCGTGTTCTCGATCATGACGGATCCGGAGGCTTCGCTGGCGGACTGGCTGGCGGAGCATCCGGAGCTGTACCGCAAGGTGGTGTTTCCGGCTGAGTTGAAATGGGCCATCCGGAACCACCTGGACCAGGCAAACGTCACCGAACGTGTGCTGTTTCCCGGCCTCGACGGGCTGTGCCGCTGGCTCGCCCGTTATTACGGCGACCGCCCCGAGCAGGTGTACCCGGACGCCCAGATCTCGCCCACCGAGCCTGCCGACACCGAGCCTGCCGACAGCGGCGACGGGCAGCCCGGTTCCGGCGATGGGCAGCCCGGCACCCGCTCTGGCGCTCAGTAGGAGATGAACTCCACTAGTTCGCCCACCCGGTCCTCCGGATAGTTCCTGGCAATGTCGGCCTGGCTGAGCATTCCGATCAGGTCGTGGCCGTCGATGACCGGCAGCCTGCGCACCTGGTGCTGCTGCATGGTCCTGATGGCTTCCTCGACTGTGTCGTCGGCGCCGATGGTCACGGGCTTGCCTTCGGCGAGATCGCCTGCCTTGGTGCTCTTGGGGTCGCCGCCTTCCGCCAGGCAGCGGACCACGATGTCCCGGTCGGTCAGCATGCCCTTGAGCCGGTTGTCTTCACCGCAGATCGGGAGGGAACCAACGTCGAGGTCTTTCATCTTCCTGGCCGCCTGTTCCAGGGTTTCGTTGGCGCCGATGCACTCTGCCCCACCGGTCATGATGTCGCGTGCCAAGATGGACATTGCCGTTCTCCTCACCTTCGTTGCCCGTACGACGGCGGGCTGCCGCCGCTCCCTGCGGTCCTTGTCAGTCCGGCACCTCCATTTGGAACCCGCAGACGCAGTGCAGCAGCCGGGTGGGCAGATGCACGTCGTGGATGGTGCGGTGCCGGCCGAGCTCCGAGCCGAAGATGCTGCTGGTTCCCGAACTGGCCGATGTCATCGGCGCGCCGCAGTGGAAGTATTCGCCGCCGAATTGCAGCACCCCCATCACCTGGCCGTGACGGTTCAGCACACCGGCGACATCGTGGACGCCGGCCGGGTGGGCATAGAAGTGGTCGCACTCGACGCAGGTGTAGGACACGTCCACTAAGCCGTCCTGCGGGGGATGAAGGGCCTCGATCGACTCGACGATCAGGTGCTCATCCGTCTGGCACTCGGAACACCACAAGGGGTCGCCGGAGGGACGCTGCGCTTCGCCGGGCAGTTGGGCGTTGGAGATAGTCGTCATTGACGTGCTCCTGGTAAGGGGGCATCGGTGCCCTGCTGCTTGAGCTCAATCCCACGCTTAAAATACTCCCGCCCTCCCGGAGCAAGCAATAGGAGCCCCAGCCGGCCGGGCTCCGCCGAAACAGCCGGCCGGCCGCCGTCGTACGCCTTCAATCCCTGATAGCGCACGGCAGCAGCATCCGGATCCTCTCGCGGACGGCCTCCGGCGGAATGAGCGGGGGCCGTCCCTTCATTTGCGCCCCGAGCGGTGCGGAAGCCCCGCCCTGCTGACAGTCGGGCAGCAATTGGATACGCTCTTAATACAGGTCTCCTAGTTGTGCGCGGGGGTTCGTTGCCCGCCGTGCACCCATACTGCGGCACCGTTTGGCAGGAGCGCCAGGTGAATAGGACCAGAGGCCACGTCAGGGCGGGCGTTCTAGCGGCGGTGTCCTTGGCGGCGGCCTTCCTGGTGTCGTGCACGTCCGGCAACGGGCAGCCACCCGCACCCAACCTGGACGCCGACCACCACAACATCACGGTCTGGACCACCGAGACGCTTCCGGACCGCATGGCCAAGCTTCGGGTGGTCATCGAGGATTTCACCGCGGCCACAGGCATCAAGGCTGACCTTGTGGGGGTGCCCCCGCACCGCTTCAACCAGGTGCTGACCTCCTCGGCCGCCTCCGGAGACCTTCCCGACGTGATGGCTTCCCTGTCGCTGGGGCAGGTCCGGACCATGGCGGCGGCCGGCCACATCAACTACAAGACAAATGCGGACATAGTGCAGAGCCTCGGCGAACAAACCTGGACGGCCCGCGCACTCGAACTGACCCGCGAAAACGGCCAGCAGCTGGCCGTTCCCGGCTCCGCCTGGCAGCAGCTGATCTATTACCGCAAGGACCTCTTCGCCGAGGCTGGATTGAAGGCGCCGCGGACGTACGCGGACATTGTTGCCGCGGCCAGGAAGCTGAATTCCCCGGAGCTGGCGGGCATTGTCGCGGCCAACAAGACCGGCCAGGCGTTCACGCAGCAGTCCTTTGAGCACATTGCGCAGGGCAACGGCTGCGAGATGGTCGATGCCAAGGGTCGTATCACGTTCGGCAGCCCGCAGTGCGTGGCGGCGCTCGCCTTCTACCGAGACCTGCTCAGGGACTACTCCAGGCCCGGCGTCCAGGATGTTGATACGGTGCGGACCGCGTACTTCGCCGGCAAGGCCGCCATGGCGATCTGGCCCACGCACATGTTGGATGAACTGGCCGGCACCCGCGTTGACGCACGGCCCAGTTGCCCCGAATGCAGCAAAGACCCGCTGTTCCTGGCGCGGAACACGGGGGTAGTTGCCGGCCTCCAGGGTCCCAACGGGCAGCGTCCGGCACACTTCGGCGAGGTCATCTCGTGGACCGTGACAGCTGATTCGGACACCGAACCTGCCCGCCGGTTCGTGGAGTACTTCCTGACCGACGGCTATGCCGACTGGCTGGCAATCGCCCCGGAGGAGCGGGTTCCCGTGCGCTCCGGCAGCGCCGCAAATCCGGGCGAGTACGCGGAGGCCTGGATGTCCATTCCCGTGGCAGCGGGAAAGGCTGAGCGTTTCGGCAGCGTCTACGGAAAAGACCTTCTCTCCACCGTGCTGCAGGGCTCCGGGGACCTGGAACACTGGGGGATTGTCCCGGGCCACGGTGACCTTGCCGCTGCTGCTACGAACGAACTGCCCATAGCGAATGCCGTCAGCGACGTTGCAGCGGGCCGGGCCGGGCCGCAGGCCGCAGCCGCCAAGGCCGCCGCGTCCCTCCGCTCCATCCTGAAGTCAATGAAGTGAGCCGCCGGTTGCGCTGGCCGCTGCTAGGTGGACAACTCCATCATGAGCGGGGGCAGTTCCTCGGCAAGTTCCCGAGCCAGATAGCCCAGGCTGCCCACCCGGCTGGCGAGCCTGTCGCCTGCTGCGGCGTGAAGGTGCGTGCCCCAGCAGGCGGCCTGGGCGTCGCTGGTGCCCCGCGCGCGGAGCCCGGCAATCGCACCCGCCAGAATGTCGCCGCTGCCGGACGTCCCCAGGCCGCCGTATCCGGTAGTGATTTCCCAGTGGTCTCCGGTGTCCGGGAAGTCGACGCCGGGGGGGCCGGTGCCGGGTGCGCCGCCGTCGGGGTTTCCCACGCCGGGAGGCCCGGCAATGACGCCCTGGCAGCTCACCACCGCCCGGTACTTCCGGGCGAGCTCGACGACGTCGGCCGCCAAGTCCGCAGCGTCCCGGCCCAGCAGGATCCCGGCCTCGGTGGGGTTCGGCGTGAGGATCAGCCGCCCCGCCCAGGGGCCCAGTTCGTCGAGCAGCCGGGGGAGGGCGCCCAGGGCGTAGGCGTCAAGCACAACTGTCGGAGCATCACCCGGATCCCGGGAGGACTCATGCCGCAGCAGGCCGCGGAGGAGGGCTTCGGTCTGCTCGATGTCGTCCAGTCCCGGGCCGATCAGGACGGCATCGGCCGCATCGAAGTCCGCGAGCAGGTTTTCCAGCCCGGCATCGGCCACGGAACCGCCTGCGGACTGGGGCAGCCCGATCACCCCTGCCTCCGGCAGCGTCACCCCCAGCTGAACGGCCACTGACTCCGCTACGGCCAGGGTCACCCGGCCGGCTCCGGCGCGCAGTGCGGCGGTGCCGGCGAGCAGTGCGGCACCCGGAGTGCGCCGGCCGCCGCCGATGACCAGCACCGCGCCGCGGGAGTATTTGTCGGAACCGGCCGAGGGCAGCGGCCAGCTCCGCAGCAGCGTCGGCGTGATCAGGGTGGCGGCCGCGCCGGCGGCACTGTCGGCGGCAGGCGCCCTGGCAGGTTCAGCGCGGGTGGACACTGGCGTCCCCGGCGTGTTCCGTCACTTCAACGCCCTGCTCCATCAGGTGGTCGGCCACGTTGAAACTGTCCAGCGTCCACGGGCCCACGCCGTCCGGCCGCACATAACGGGTCATCGAGGCGTTCAGGACCGGATTGCTGGCCGCCACGTCCAGGAGCTCCCGTTCGGACATGCCTTCGAGGATGTAGCGGAACAGCATGACGATGGCGTCGTGGCAGACCAGCATCACCCGGTGGCCGCTGCCCAGCGCGTTCAGTTCCCCGATCACGGAACGAAGCCGGAGTGCCACGTCCGCCCAGGATTCCCCGCCCGGCGGGCGGTAGTAGAACTTGCCCAGCCACCGCCGTCGTTCTGCCTCCTGCGGAAGCCGGGTTTCCACGCCAAAGGCAGTGAGCATGTCCAGGATGCCCAGTTCGCGGTCGCGGAGGCGCTCGTCCGAGCGGACGGGGACGGGCCAGCCCGCCGTCTCCACGGCGATCTCCGCCGTCTGGTAGGCACGCATGTACGGGGAGGAGATGACGACGTCGGGCCGGCGGTCCTCGGGAACCGCCGCCAGTGCGCGGCCCAGGGCCGTCACCTGTTCCCGCCCAGTGGAGGAAAGCTCGACGTCGGCATCACGGGCCGGGACCGCGATCACCTCGGCGCCCGAAACCGTTGCGTCGGTGGCGGCCACGTTGCCCTGGCTCTCGCCGTGCCGGATCAGGATGAGTTCCACGGCACCGGCGGTCCAGGCAGCCGGTACCGGGGCATCCTTGTGCGTTCCGTCAGCGGAGATTCCGTTCTGTCCCACGATTGCACTCCCGTTCAGCCTAGGCCTGCGAATTTTCCACGTTACTAGTGCCGTACCCGGAATGTCAGCAGAGTAACCACCCGCCGCGCAACCCCACACGCTTCCTCAGGTCTCGTCGCCCTTTTCGGCACGCTTCCTCACATCTCGTCGCCTTTTCCGGCACGCTTCCTCAGGTAAGACGTGAGGAAGCGATGGGCCGAAACGTGCAGGATCTGAGGAAGCGTTGGAAGGGTCAGGGGATGCGTTGGCCGCCCGAGCGGTTGATGAAGAACACCAGCACGGCTGCCAGCAGGAGGACCGGCGCCACCCACAGCAGGAAGGCCACCGCCTTGATGACGGCGCCCACGATGAAAAACGCCACCGCGACGGCAACGATGATCCATAAGAGTTTTCTCATCGAATAATTTCCCCTTATTTGAGAGCGTCTCACTTCCCCAGCGTGGCGGCGTACTGCCCCAACCGGTCCTTCCCCAGCGCTGCGCCAACCTGGGCCACGGCGCCGTAGTCCGGCAGGATGATCGACTGCCCGTCGGTGCTGGTCCCAAATCCCGCCGTCGGAAGCGTGAACGAGACCGCGTCCTCCACCCGGACATTCCGCAGGCTGTAGGCGAGGCTGGCCAGCGTCGCAGCATTGAGGCCCTTGTCCACCGTAATGTACTTGGACGCTGTGCTGACCAGCTTGTAGAGCGTGACCGGGTTCGCCAGGGTGCGGGCCGAGAGCAGCTTGCCCAGCGTGGAGCGGAGGAAAAGCTGCTGGTTCGCGACGCGCTGGAAGTCACCGTCTGCAAATGCGTAGCGCTCGCGGACGAATTCGAGCGCGCGCTGGCCCTTGAGCCGGTTCACTCCGGCGGGAAAATGTTGGTGCGTGTCGTGCGTCGAGGTGAAGGCCTCCCGAACGTTCACGTCCACGCCGCCGAGCGCCTCGGTGATTCCCCTGAAGCCTTCAAAATCGATCATGACCGAGTGCTGGATCTTCTGCCCGAACAGCGATTCCACTGTTTTCACGGCGAGCGGCATGCCGCCCTGCTCGAGCGAGGCGTTGATCTTTGCTTCGCCGTATCCAGGGATCGAAACCCACAGGTCGCGCATGAGCGAGATGCCGTAGGCGTGTTTGCCGTCGGCCGCGAGGTGCACCAGAATCAGGACGTCCGAGCGCTGGTTCGGCAGGCCCTTGGGCGTGGGGGCGTCGCCTTTACGGTGATCGCTGCCGATGAGCAGGATGTTCATCGGCAGCGTGGGCGGGGGTGGGGGCTTCACCGGTTTGGCGGGCGAAGGTTTGGCGGTGGCTGTTTGCGGAGGGTTTTCCGGGGCCGCGCTGATCTCTGTCTTGGCGGTCTGGGTATTCCATATCTGTGCCACATTGAACAGGAAGCCGGAGGCCACCAGGGCAATCCCGAGCAGCCCTATTAAAACCACGTTGCGTATGGTCCGCTTGGGTTTGGCGCCGCCATTGGCACCTGGAGCGGGGTCGCCGTTGCCCCCTGCTCCCGGACTGTTCCGGGATTTCATGATCGGACGCTACCATCAAAAGTCGCTCATGAGAACGACGGCGGCCGGCCGGGTTTAAGAGGGCGCGTTCAGCCGGGCGAAACGCAGGATGGAGATGATCGCCGGGGCCAGTTCGTCTTCCATCTGCCGGTAGTACTCGTCGCTGCGGCGGTAGGGGTCGACGACGTCGTTGTCCGCGGCGTCTGGGGCCAGCGCGAGGTGCCGCACGGATGCTGCCTTGGCGGGAAGCTTGCGCCACAGCTTGGTGTTGGCCGCGAGCCGTTCACCGTTGAGGCCGCCGCTCCGGGGTGGCTGGTCCTCGCGCTCCTCCAGTACGTCGAGCATCCTGGCAAACTCGCGGATGGTAAAGGTGCGCTTCAGCAGCGACGCGTCCAGCTGCAGCACCTCGCCCCGGTGCCCCGACGTCATGGTGAGGACCAGGTCCACGTTCCGAAGAATCTTGCCCGACAGTTGGCGTGCCGCGAAGCCCTCGGCCGTGCCGCCGAAGGTGTGGATGATGTCCGCGGAGAGCGGCTGGACGGGGTCACCCACCAGGGCGCGGGTTCCCGCGCTGCGCACCTCGAAGCCGCCGGGGAGCACCTGGTCAAGGCCTGCCTGGAGCAGGCGTTCCGCCACGGGGGAACGGCAGATGTTGCCCGTGCAGACGGTCAGGATTCGGACTGGCGAAGGCGATTCCACGTATTGGCTCTCTCAGTCTGGCGCGCAGGACAGGCCTGTCCCACCACTTCAACTTAACACGTGAGCCAACCCGTCTTCCGGAGGATCGGGGTGCGCCCTCCCAAACAACTCCCAGCTTTCTTTCATGCTGCTACCGGGACAGCGGTGCCAGCATGGCCCGGGACTCATGTCTGCTGGCCCAGCATCGGGGACGCCTTCGGCCTGCCCTATCTGGGGTACGCTGCCGCCCCCGGGCTGAACCGCTTCGGGGCCGATTTTTTCAGCCGCTGGACCAGCAGAAATGTCAGCAGCGCCGCCGCAACGTGCGCATAGAGCAGCACGTGCAGGGGCTGGGTTGGCACGCCGGCCAGCAGCAGGCCGGGGCCGGTGAACTGGGCTGCGGCTGCATGTCCGTGGCCGGCCAGGGTGGTGGTGGCCAACGGGTTGGAGAAGAATGCGAACGCCCAGTGAATGACCTGCTGTCCCACCCCGGCCAGCACCAGCAGGGCCCAGTTCGGAACACCAAGGCGGGTGACGGCTGCGCCGGCCAGGCTCAGCAGCGCGGCGGTGGCGACGACGATCGGCGCCGCAGGCACGGTATGGCCGGCCGCAGCGTGAATGACCAAGCCCAGGACAACACTGGCGGACCCGAAGAGCCAGCCGGCAACAGCAAACTGTGTGCGACCATCACGTTCCGCCATGCGCCCATCCTCCACCTGGTTGCCCGCCGATGCCAGTGGGTCCTAGTAGGCTGGCAATGAGAGTCACCCGGATCTGCCGTGAGGACAGTGTGGAATGGCATCACTCATGAATGAGCCAGCAAGGAAGGCCGGTTCTCCGGGCGGGGAGGACGAATTCGTCCCCCAGCGGATTGCCGGCCCGGTGGTGGCCGGCATCGTGCCCGGGCAGCCGGCCGCCGTCGTGCACAGCGCCGCCCGGTTGGCGTACTCCCTGAACGTCAAGCTCATCTGTGCCTACGTGGACATCACCTCCTACCTCAGCAACGAGCGGGACGACCAGGACCTGCTGCAAACGGCGGGGCAGGACGGAACCGTCGACGACGCCGAGCAAACGAGCGCCCACCTGAGGGAGCACCTGCAGGCTGTCCTCGGCAAGGCGGGGATCCGCTGGTCGCTCCTGACCCTTGTCGGGGAACCCGCGCGGGCGCTGGCGCGGCTGGCCGATTCGGCGGATGCCTCGGTCATTGTGGTGGGCACGCGCGAAGGCGGGGTGGGCGCGCGGCTGGAGCAGTTGCTGCTCGGCTCGGTGGCCGGCCACCTGACGCACTGGCAGACCCGGCCGGTAGTGGTTGTTCCGCTCGCTCCGCAGAGACGGCACCGCCCGAAGGAGGACGCCTGACGCTGTTCGGACTAGCCTGACGGTCCACACACAAACACCATCACCCAGACAAGCTGAATGCGAGGGACTTCACATGGCCGACCTGATCGATTTTCTGGAAGCGCGGATCGCCGAGGACGAGGCGGATGCCCGGCGGGGACTGGAGATGGAGGGATCGGCGGGACCCGTTGTCGGCTGGTTCAATCCCGGGCGCGTGCTTTCGGAATGCGCGGCCAAACGAGTGATTCTGGGCAATGTCCCGCTGGTCACCGATGTCCCCTCCGCGATTGGCACCACGAGCGAGTACGTCCTGATGTCCCTCGCCGCGGTTTACAAGGACCACCCGGACTACCAGGAAGGCTGGACCGTTGACGGGCTGTGAGGCGGCACTAGCCGGTGGCGCCGGTGTCGTCGTGCGCCGAGCCGACGGGCTTGGACTCCGGTGAGCCGCGCTGGCGAAGGTAGATCGACAGCACAACCATGGAACCGACCGCGAGGAACTCCGACTGCCAGTTCTGCAGGGTGCGGTTCCAAAACTCCGGCGAGGCGATGTACTCAGGCCAGCTGACCGGCTGCTGGAAATTCTGGATCTGCTCCTGGTTGTAGTTACTGTTGCCGGCAATCGACTGGACCAGCCAGGACAGGAGGAAGATCAGCCCCATGGTGAGGCACAGCGAGTTGGAGTACAGGGTGCGGCGCCAGCCGGAAACGCGCGCCCACTTGGGGGATTTCGCATTGCTGTACTCGCCCACGAGTTGTTCCTCATCCGACTCGATGCCGGGCTCGTCAAGTTCCTTCGACTCGGGGGATCCCTTCTGGACCAGCCAGATGGTGGCGAAGATGTATAGCAGGAACTGCAGGTACTCGGATTGCCAGTTTTCGGAGACGTCCACGGCAAAGTTCGACGACACCAGGTACTGCGTGAAGCTGATCTCCTCCAGCCCGGAGGCGACCTGCTCCTCGTTGAAAAGTGCGTGGCCGGTGAGCGCCTGGCCCAGCAGGGCCAGAAGGAAGATCACGCCGAAGAAGAGGCTAAGGCCGTTATTTCTGAGTGCTTTTTTCACCGTCCGCCTATCCCCGAACGAGCCCGACGATGGCCATGTAGGCCAGTCCGCCGAAGATCAGGATGAGATAAAGGGCAAAGCTCCAGCGCATTCTATTTGCCTCCCACTTCGCAGGTGAACGGCGCTTCTTCTCCGTTGGGTTTGCAACCGGCGCCCGTTATTTTCCAGCCCGCATCGGAGGCGGCCAGGAAGACAACGTCGTTCTCGAACTCCACGAAGGCGTCGCGGCCGAACTGCTCGGTGCTCAGCAGCTTCCCGGCGTCCGGAATTTTTGCCTTTTCCAGCTGGCTTTCGCACGTCCCGGCGTCACTCGCCCGGGCTGTGTCCTCCCGCGTCTTGGACTGGAGCAGCGAGCATGCCGCGGTCATGTCGGAATTGGCCACATCCCGGTGGAATTCTTCGGCTGCGAGGGACGCCGCAGTTCCCTCCGGTGCGCAACCGGAAAGTGCGCCCCCTGCAACCGTGAGCAGGGCGAGAAATGCAGGCTGGAGGCCTCGCCGTGCCCTATGCGTCTTCACGTTCCGGGTTTTCAAGACGGAAAAAGTTGGACTGCGTTCCATCCGTACGCTGTTCCTGGTAGATGAAATTCAGGCCTCGGCCGTCAAACGTCTTGAACCATTCCTCCCAGCTGACGCGGCGCAGGTTGGTGTCGTTGCCGCCGAAATCTATGCGCAGCACGCCAAGATGGTCGCCGTGTTCGGTGCCTTCAACCGTGGCCGGCACCCCACCGCGTTCCTCGGCCCACTGCCTGATGACCTCGTGGTGGGTCGTGGCCAGGCTGCGGCCCTCCCGTTCGGGCTCATCCTCAGTGGAGGTGACCTCCTGCGAATACTTCAAGGAGCTGGACGAGGCGTTGCCGTGGCGGATCTTGCCGCCTTCGGGGCCGGCGCCCAGATCACCAGCGTCAGCGCCGCCGTCGTCGTTGCCCCCGCCTTCGGAACGGGCTTTGGCGACTTCCTGCACCAGTTCCTCTTTGCGCATCCCGGAAGTCCCGCTGACGTTTTCGTCCTTCGCCTCCTGGCGCAGTGCATCCACCTTCATCTCGCGCAGCTCCGTCTCGCTGACATCGGGCGTGTTCGGCGTCTGGTTACCTGGCTTGTCGCTCATGGCAATTCCTCCTCGTGCAGGACGTCAACAATTACTAAGGCTACTTATTGTCTAGTCCGTGCGGTGCGCGCCGTCAAGCTGTCCCATCCCTCTGAACAGGAGAAGTGCGTTTTCGACTCTGGGATGTCAGGCCTTGTGCCGGCGCAAGTTTCGGGCAATGGCCACTACGGCCGCACCGGCGAGGATCCATGGGCCCGCGACCAGGGCAGGGTCGATCCACTGGTGCGCGAGGTCGGCACGTTTCTTGCCGAATCGTGACCGGACGCCGTGCCCGGAGAACTCACTGAGGACGCCGGTTTCGGTGATCGGGTTGTCCGGATGCAGCGAAACGAAGGACCCCAGATGGGCCTCCCAGGCGTTCACGCGGTCGGCGGCGAGCAGGATCAGCCAGTGGGCCGCCCGGCCTTCGCTGTACCGGTAGGCGAACCTGCGCAGGGTTCCGGAGACGCCGGCGGGCGGGGTGGACGTGCCGAAGACGGGGGTAAGGAACTTGTGCTCGATGGACCGCTCCCGCGGTACCTTCTCTTCCTGCCGCTCAGGGAACTCCCAGTGGGCCCCGGTGGGGCGGTCCCTGCGTTCCCGCGGCACGGACGGCCGGTCCTTCGGGTCCAGGTCTACGCCCCACCCCGGGATGCGGGCCCGCAGTTGCTCGCTGGTTTCCTTCGGCTGGGGCTTATCTGCTGTGTAGGGCATGGCATCCGCTCCTTTCAGCTGGCACTCGGGACGATGAGCGGCTTGATGATCCCATCAAGCTTGGCGGAGAACATGTGATACCCCTCCGCGATGTGTTCCAGCGGGATGCGGTGCGTGACAATGTCGCTGGGTTTGAGGTAGCCGTTGCGGACGTGCTCGAAGAGCCGCGGCCACTGCCGCTTGACCGGGCACTGGTTCATCCGCAGCGTCAGGCCCTTGTTCACGGCGTCGCCGAATTTAACGGCGCTGAACATGGGACCGTAGGCCCCCATCACGGACACTGTCCCGCCCTTGCGGACAGAATCAATGGCCCAATTGAGGGCCACAGGCGACCCGCCCTGCAACTTCAGCTGGGAGGACGTCACATGCTGGGTGAGGTTGCCGTCCGCTTCTGCGCCCACGGCGTCGATCACCACCCGCCCGGCCCCCATCAGCCACGAGGACTTGGCAGCGAATAGTCCCACCGGTCCGGCACCGAAGACCACCACGGTGTCGCCTTCACTGATGTCACCGAGCTGGGCGCCGAAGTAACCCGTGGCGACGGCGTCCGTGAGCAGTACCGCATCCTCCTCGTCCATCCACTCGGGAATCAGGGAAGGTCCCACGTCCGCAAAGGGCACGCGTACATACTCGGACTGCCCGCCGTCGTAACCCCCGCAGGTGTGGGAGTACCCGTAAATGCCGCCCACCGCCGTGGCGTTCGCGTTCACGTTGTGGCAGTTGGAATAAAGCCCCCGGGCGCAGAAGTAGCACGACCCGCAGAAGATGTTGAACGGCACCATCACACGGTCCCCGGGCTTCAGGTTCTGCCCAGAGGATCCGACCTCGTGGACCGTGCCGACAAATTCGTGCCCGAACGTCATCCCCACCCGGGTGTCAGGCATCATGCCGTGATAAAGATGCAGGTCCGAGCCGCAGGTCGCTGCCAGGGAGACGCGCGCAATGGCGTCGTTAGGATGTTCAACCTTTGGAATGTCTTTTTCTTCCACCCGGCAGCGAGGAGGTCAAGAGGGCGTCCTGTTTCCGCCCCAGTACATCCCAGAGAAATGCCAGCGTCGCTGCGCCCGCTTTCAGGATGTCGATGTTTACGCTTTCGTCGCTGTCGTGCCAGTTGTCCTCCACCAGCCCCGTCCCGAAAAAGACCACCGGAACATCCAGCGCGGAGGAGAGAAGGTCGGCGGGTCCGCCGCCCGCGTTTCCCATCCGCCCCACGTCGCCAGCCCCGAAGCCCTTTGCCATTGCCACCGAGAGGGCCTCTACAAATACGCAGTCCGGCGTTCGGTAGGCTTCCTGGGCGGTCTCGGTTTCGATCGACAGCTCGTAGGCGTAGCGGTCACTGATGGTCGCGGCAACCCAGCGCCGGAGCTGGTCAGCGACTTCTTTCACTTTCTGCCCGGAGACGGTGCGGATGCTGAGGTCCGCCGACGCCATCGAGGGAACCGCTGCCCGGGCAACGCCGATGGGGTCCCCAGCCGCCACCGCAATGACCTCGACGGCGGGACGCTCCCAGAGCCGCTCCGGAACCGTGTAGCCTTCCTCGCCGCCGATGCTGCGGGTATGCGAACGCTCCAGCCAGTCCTCCGCGTCGAATGGGAGTGCGGCCAGTTCGGCACGGCGGCGGGGAGAGATCTCCTCGACGTCGTCGTAGAAGCCCGGGAGCGTGATCCTGCCTTTTTGGTCATGCAGCTGCGCAAGCACGTTGCTGAGCGCGAAGGCAGGGTTGGGCGCGGTGCCGGACACGGCGCCGCTATGAATGTCCGTCAGCGGACCATAGACCTCGAGCCTGGCCCCGAGCATGCCGCGGATGCTGGTGCAGAGTGCCGGATGGTCGGCGCGCCACAGCAGGGTGTCGGAGAAAATCACTGCGTCCACGTCCAGTCGGGACCGGTGCTCCCGAAGAATGTCTGCCAGTCCCGGGGAGCCAGCCTCTTCCTCGCCTTCCACGATCACCTTGAGGTTTACGGCCGGTGCCGTGCGTCCCGTGGCGTGAAGGTGCGCGCGAAGGCCCCACATGTGGGCCATGACCTGGCCCTTGGCATCCGAACTTCCCCGGCCGTAGAGGCGGCCGTCCCGCGGCACGGGGTCGAACGGGGAGGTCTGGTCCCAGTTTTCCTCCTTGACGGCGCGGACATCATGGTGGCTGTAGATAAGAACCGTGGGGGCGTCCGGGGCGCCGGACCATTCGGCAAAGACAGCAGGGCCATCGGCCCCCTCCCAGATCTCCGTTGTGGGGAACCCGACGTCGCGCAGTTCCCCGGCCAGCCAGTTTGCTGACCGGGTCAGATTGTGTTTCCGTTCGGGAACGCCGGCCACCGAGGGTATGCGGACCCACTCGGTCAGCCGCTCCAGCAGCGCAGGCAGGTTGGCGTCCAGGTAGCTTCGGACCTTATCGTCCACATCCATATGGTGGTGCTCCCGTCGGGTAGTCAGGCTGATTGAAGTCGTCCCGGCACAGCAGGCAGCCCCTGCCTTGTTCCATGTGTGAGTTCCACGGCCTCCATCACTACGGCCGTCAGGCTTTGGCTGTTGAGCATCACTTCCCGCTGCCGCCGTGCACCCGTGCCGGCCGCAAGAATGCGAGCGAGCCCGGTGGTTACCTGTTCCTCGTCGCCTGTTTCTGCCAGGGAGGGGTGTACATGGGTCAAGAGGGCCTGCACCACTTCAGTTGCCGGGCGCGGGGCGTTAAGCAACGGGTGTACCAGGTTTCCGTCCACGCCCGCCGAACTCGCCTTCCACGAGGCGAGACGGAGTTCCGCGGCGGAGACGCGGGGAGCTGGCCTGCCGGCTGCCACTTCCCGGGCCGCCTGCCCGACCAGTGCCCGCACGAGGGCTGCAATGACCGTGGCATGGCCGGCCTCAAGGCACACGTCGGCGATGCGAACTTCTACCGTGGGATGGCTCCGCGACAGGCGGGCGTCGAAATACACCATGCCTTCATCCAGAAGTACGCCTGTAGCCAGCAGGGATCGGATATGGCGCCGGTATTCGCGCGCAGAGCCAAAGCGCTCGCAGGGGCCGGCGGTCTGCCAGCGGCACCAGGCCTGGTACCGGAAGCTCGCGTAACCGCTGTCGGTTCCCCGCCAGAACGGGGAATTCCCGCTCAACGCAAGCACAACCGGCAACCAAATGCGGATCCGGTCCAGAATCGCGACACCTTCCTCGGCCGACCTGATCCGGACGTGAACATGGAAGCCGCACGTGAGTTGCTCTTGGAAGGTCAGTCCGAACCGGGCAGCCATGTTCAGGTACCGCGGCTGGGGTACCACCGTCGGAGTCGTTGGCAGGGGGCTCGTGCCGAGCGCCACTGCCCGGGCTCCCACCGACATGGCAGCCTCGTCGGCCATGGTGCGGCCTGCGCGGATAGCTGAAGCCACCTCCTGCAGGGTAGAACAGACTGGGCCAACCGCCTCGAGTTGCTCCTGCTTGACCTCCAGTGTCAGTGCCGGGCCCGGGACTGCTCCCGCAGGATGATGGCGGCGGGAAAGTGCCTGTTCGGCGACTGGCATGGGCTGCCCCGTCTGGCCGTCGACGAGCAGGAACTCTTCTTCCACGCCGAACGTGCGGGCTTTCTCCCTATGCATAGTTGGTCCAACTCGGCTCATGGAGATCCTAGATGGGAAAGGGCCGGTCAACGCCCCAGGCTGTGGTGGCTGCTGAACTATCAGCACCAGCGGCCCTCCTGCAAGAGCCTCAGCCGCCGCCTGATCCCGCAGACGTGAAGGCCGATGATTTTCCCAGATTACCCACCATCTCCTCACGTGGGAAGGCTCAGGGGCTGTAACCAGGGGGAGGCCGCGGTAGCGTACGCCTATGGCAAGACAGGAAGACCTTCGCGGAGCAGCCGGAATTCCCCCGTCCAAGGCGGGGGGAATTCTCTTCGGCCTGGGTCTGGGCGGTTTTGTGGACGGCATCGTTCTCCACCAGATCCTGCAGTGGCACCATATGGTGAGCAACACGCACGATCACCCGGTGGACACGGTGCCGGGACTGGAAGTGAACACGCTCGTGGACGGGTTTTTCCACCTCGCGATGTGGCTCCTGGTCCTCGCGGCGTCCGTTGTCACGATTAGCGCCTGGCGCCGGGGGAGGCTGGCACCCAACTGGAGCTTTCATTTCGGCCTGGTGCTCGCCGGCTGGGGGATCTTCAACGTCGTGGAAGGCCTCGTGGATCATCAGCTGCTTCAGATCCACCACGTCCGGGACGACCTGGGAGGCCCGCTGGCGTGGGACCTCGGGTTCCTGGCCATCAGCCTGCTACTCATCGCTGGCGGCTGGTTGCTCCATAGGCGGGGTTTGGCTGCGCTCGCGGTCAGGAGCACCTGACTTATGCTCCGGCACGATCACTGCTATTTTGGCAAGACTGACCGGTGCCTGCCGTCCTTGCTGGCAACGCAGGCTGTTGTTTTAGGAGGTTGCTTCAATGAACGATGTTCCTGAACACGATGAATTGCCCCTCGCGGATTATGACCACATCCCCAGCGGAACCCTGCCGTCCCGGATCTCGGGGCTTGACGAGGGCGGCGTGGGCCAGCTGCTGGAGTACGAGCGGGCCCATGGCAACAGGCTCCCGGTGGTGCAGATCCTGGAGCACCGCCTGGAGGCCCTAAAGGGAGGCGCGCAGCCCAGCGGCTCCTCCGCGCCGGACACCCCGGAAGTGGGCCAGACCCAGACGGGCTCCAAGGTCAGCCCGGCGACATCGGGACCGCCCATCAATCCGCCGTCGCACGGCGTCCCCAACAATCCGTCGCAGCAGCCCCGCTGACGCGCACGGAGCTGACGGGCTGGAGCTGGCTGCCGACGGCGGGCTGAGGCGTCGACGCCGTTAACTGACGACGGCGGGACTAACGTGGGAGCCGCGGCCCGGCTCCTCCAAGTCCCGCCTCAGTCCCCATGCGAGTTGCCCAGTTCGTACATGGCGTGGTCCAGCAGGTCCCGCTGTATGGGCCGCAGCATGTACGAACCGTGAAGGTAAGCCTCGATCTCCAGTGCGCCCGCGTCGCCGCCGATACTGAAGTAGTGCATCCAGAGTTCGTCGACTTCGAGGTCTGCCTCCCGGAATGCCTTGGCAGTCAGCTCCCGCTGCGCCTCTCCCTCCCCGTCAACGCTCATGACATCTGGCGGGGGTCCGTTGCGGGTTCGATGATGTCACGGGCCACGGCGCTGAGGAGGGTTTCCTCGGCGCGTGACCGGGTGATCATGACCTGCAGGGCACCACGTTCGCTCACCCGCAGCCGCTCCATGAGCACGCCCTTGGCCATGTCAACAAGGCTCCGGCTGTGCAAGGCATCTTTCAGAACCTCGCTGACGTGGGCCGCGCGTTCCCTCGCCTGGAGGTTCGACAGAAAAAGCGCAGCTGGGCCAGCCAGAAGGGACAGGACCTGCTCGCTATGCTCGTCGAAGGCATGCGGCTGGTCCGCGTAGACTTTCAGGGCTCCAATGGGTTCAGGTTCACTGGCCCCGTTCACATCGGGTACCAGCATCGGGACGCTGATGCACGACATCAGACCCAGACGGGCACTTGCGGCGCTCCACTCCGGCCAGCGGTCCTCCTGTCGGAGGTCGTCTACGCGGACAGCACGGCCGCTGGCCCAGGCTGACAGGCAGGGTCCCTCCCCGAGGTCGTACTGCAGGCGGTCGGCCTCTTCCACGAGGCTGTTCGTCGAGGCCGTGCTGGTTGGCCGGCCCTGGACGTCGATAAGCGTCCCGCCGGCACCGACACTGCCGGCAAGGGTTTCATGAGCAGCCTGGGCAATGTTGGCCACGGCTCCGTCAACCACAGATTCTGTGAGCAGCAGACCCGCCACCCGAGCAAAGATCTCGGGCAGCTCACCTGCCATTTGGTGCTTCCGCGTCACTGGCTGGCCTCGCATGTCCTCAGGGTTGTGAATATCCCTTTGGGGGAAATATACAACAGGTGCTCTCCATACTAGTCCCGGTCCTTCGGCCAAGGCCGTGGCTATTGGTCCGCCTCGCCATCACGGTATTGCTGCTCCGGGAGCTCAGAACCATTGAGGATATCGGTCGCGATCTGCCTGAGTTGTTGTTTGCCGGACCGTGCCATGCCATGGAGAAGCTTGGCGGCTTCCTCACGGCTGCCCCGGGTCTGGGCCATGACGAGGCTTAGTGCGGCGTCGACTGCTGCCCTTGATTGCAGGGCGCGGTGCAAGCCTTCGGGATGCACCGGGGAGCGATGTACCCGAAGTGCCAGGCGGAGAATGCGGGACAGGGACACGCTGTAGGATTCCACGGCGGCTATGGTCGACGTGTCGAAAGTGGAAGTACTCCGGGCATAACAGTTAAGAGCTGCCGCTGCGTTGGCTCCTGCATCAATGGGAACTGCGAGGACCGATACGACGCCTTCACCTGTGACCGCTTCTGAGTACCGCTGCCATCTCTCCGACGTTCTGAGGTCTTCGACCAGTACGGTGCGGTCTTCCCTCAAAGCGGTCAGGCAGGGGCCGTCGTCGAACCCGTACTGCTTCTCATCCATTTGCTTGGCGGCTTCGCTGCTGCTGGCTACGGTGATCGGCCCGCCGTCGCGCTCCAACGAAATCGCGCACAGCAGCGGTTCGGACGCTGCGAGCTTCGACGCCGAGAAAACCGTCAACTCAAGGAGGAACTCGTCAAAACCAGGGCTTTCCAGCAGCAGGTCCTGCAACTGCTCGAGCGTTGGTGTGCGATCTTGTCCGGATTTCGGCGGCCGGCCAGACTCAGTGGCCATGAAGTGCCCCGATCCACGTGGAGCCGGTTGCCCGGTCCGTTTCTACGGCCGGATTTAAGGTCCGGGAACGATCGTGGACTGGTTGCCTCCACGGCCAATGACGTGACGAACAGGAGGATCACGACCTTGGCACCAGCAGCGTGCTGCAATTGGATGATCGTTTCGCCTTCACTTTTGAGCCTACTCCCTATCCGTTGGAACTACATCAATTGTCCTCATCCACTTGGCTGGATGGCGGACGAGCTGCAGCAACACTTCCGCCAATGTGTTCCGCCAGCTCTTCAATCCCCGAATCCTCTGCCCAGGGCGGGGGCAGGACGTACTCCCTGTCCGGTCCTGCGCCCACTGACGTCATCCACTCCCCCCATGCCCCCATAGCGCGGTCAGGGCCAGACGGGCGGAACGCTACATCCGCAGGTCGCGGATGTAGCGTTCCAGATCGAGGCGGAGGGCGGACTCTGTATCCGGCCTGCTCTCCGTGAGGCGCTGGACCAAGGCTGCGGCAGTGGCCAGTGCCTTCCGGCCGTGGTGCGTGAGCCGGATGTCGGTGTAGCGCCGGTCGTCGCTGCGTTCCATGCTTAGGAAGCCAAGCCCCTGAAGGCGATGGACCACCCTGCCCATGCTTTGCTTGCTTACACAGAGCAAGGCGGCCAGATCGGAAACGGTGACCGGCTCGAGCTCCGCCACCGATTCCAGCACGTCCAGCGATCCTTTGGTCAGGCCCAGGTGCGTGAGGTTGCGGTTGATTCGCAGCTCATCCAGACGGGCCGCGATGCTGAGGAGCCGGTGCGTTGGCCAGCGTTCCGGTCCTGTTGAATGAGCCAGGCTCATGCCGGTTCACGGGTTTTGGACGTGGTCCTTGGCGTCCGTGGCGGTGGCTTTGACGTCGGAGGCGGCGGTTTGGCCTTCGTCTTTGACGTGCTGGGCGGCGTCGGTGGCGGTGGCCTTGACGTTTTCCATGGCTTCCTGGGCGGGTTCCTTCCAGCCCTGGGCCATGTCCTTGGCGGCCTCGGTGACCTGGCTGGTCATCGGTTCGGCCGCGGTCTTGAGGGCGTCGGCGGCTTCGCGTTCCTTCTCGCTCGGCGGGATCAGCGAGGAGACGAGCAGCCCGGCGCCGAAGGCGATCAGACCGGCGGCGAGGGGGTTGCCCTGGGTTTTGGCGGCGACTTTCTGGGGTGCGTCGGCGATCGCTTCACCGGCGCTGCTGATCGCGTTCCCGGCGGCGTCGGTGGCCTGGTGGACCCCGCCGCTGGTGCCGTGCGCGGCGTGGTGGAGGCTGCCGGAGGCGTTGTGGGTGGCGTGTTCTGCGGTGCCCATGACTTTGTCCTTTACTCCGAAGACGGCGTCCTTCACCTTGTTGGTTTGGCGGTGGACGATGTTGGAGGGGGTGACTTTGTCGGCGACGGCGTCCACGTTGGTGCCGAGGCGGGCGCGGGTGGCTTCGATGTCGGCGCGGATGGCGTCCGGGTTCTCACTCATCGGTGGTCTCCGTTCGGTTTGAGGGTGGGCGGGATTTCCTTGGCTGTCTCCATGGTCTGGGGCATGCCTTTGATGTGTTTGAGTTCCTTGCGTCCGACGCTGGCGAGTATCGCGGCGATGATGCCCCAGAGCACGGCGACGACGACGGCGGACCAGCCCAGGCCCATGAGTTCGCCGAGGGCGTACCAGAGGGCGATGGAGAGGAACAGGAGCACGAAGTGCCCGGCGACGCCGGCGCCGGCGAGCATGCCGCCGCCCTTGCCGGCGCGGGTGCCGGACTGTTTCAGTTCGGCTTTGGCGAGTTCGATTTCCTGCCGCATAAGGGTGGACAGGTCCCGGGTGACATCGCCCAGGAGGTCACCAAGGGAGGTGGTATCGGCCTTCGCGTGCGCAGCCGTCTGCGGGGTATCGGGTATCTGGCTGCTCACAGGGGACGCCCCCCACCCTCGGTATACGGGTCCTCGGGATCGCGCAGCGGAACCCCTGCCGAACCGGGTGCGTCAAAGCCGGGGCGGGCGGGTTCGCCGTATACGGTCTCTGCGTAGGTGGTGGGGGTTGCCTGCGGTGCGTCGTAGAGGGGCGCACCGGGAACAGCGCTCAGGGTGCTTTCGGTGACCGGCGGCTGGGCGGGGTACTGCGGAACTGTGGCTGTGTATCCGGCGCCAGCTGCGGTTCCCGTCTCGGGGGCGCCTGCCTGCAGGCTGCGGCCCAGGCGTCCGGCGAGCATGCCCGCGCCTGCCGCGAGGAGCAGGAAGGTGCCGGGGCGCTGGCGGGCGAAGGACTTCACTTCGTCCAGCAGTGAGCCCGGGTCGCGGTTGTCCAGCCAGGACGCGACCGACTCGGAGCGGTCCGCGGCCTGCCGGATCAGGTCCGAGGCCACGCCCTGCTGGTCAGGCGCGTCGGCCATGGTGCGCAGCTGCGAGGAGATGGTGCGGATACCTTCGGCGGCCTTCGTCTGCTGGGTGCCGGCCTGGCTGGTCAGGTCCGACTTCGCCTGGTGCAGCAGGTCCTTGGCGCTGTTCTTGGCTTCGTACGCGACGTTCTTCGCCTCGGTCTTGGCCGTCTCGGCGACGTTCTGGGCAGCGCCGGCGGCCTGGCCTGCCACATTGGCGGCCTCTTCCTTCGCCACGTCCTTCTTCGAAGTGTCGTCCTGGTAGCCGGTGGTGCCTGTTCCGGCCGTACCCGGGTACTCAGTGGTCTCTGGGTATCCGGTAGTGCCCGCTCCGGTGCCGAATCCAGTGGTTTCCGCGCCGGTGGTGTCCGGGTAGCCTGTTGCGCCCGGGCCGGTGCCGTATGGGTTCTCGGTCATCATTGCTCTCTTTCCTTTGAGGGTTAGCTGCTGCTGATGAACCAGCACTCCGTAATAGTAAGCATGGTTACCATCGAATAGTAAGTAGACTTCCTACATCAGTCCAAAATTGTTGGATACCAGCAGAAAGGCTGTTGACCATGATTGGATTCATCATCGCCGGGCTCGTTATCGGAGCCCTTGCCCGACTCATCAAGCCCGGCAGGCAGAACCTGGGCATTGTTGCAACGCTGCTCCTGGGTCTGGCCGGTTCCGTCATTGGCGGGGCCGTTGCCAGCCTGCTCGGTACCGGCGACATCTTCGAACTGAATGTCCTCGGGTTCATCGTCGCCGTCATCGCCGCCGTCGCTTTGATCGGTGTGGCAGAGTCCATGACGGGGCGCCGTCGTCGGACGCCGACGCGCCGGTTCTGAGCGGACTGTCCAGACCCCGCGGGTCCTGATCGGATGTAATCTGGCAATGGAAGCCGGAAGAATCGCCCTTCTTAGAAACAGGGTTTCCAGGCAGGGGAGGAGTTCCGGGAGCTTGTCGAATGGAGGCTATTGTGGTCACCGAGGCACCCAGGCAGGACCGGGCGGACGTTGCCGGACGGCTTCAGGAACTGGTTCTGGAAAGTGTTGACGTCGGAGAGTTCCTGAACGAGCTGGCCCGTTTCTCCGGAGCCTACTTCTCTGCTTCCGGTAATGACGTGGTATGCGCGTTCACGCTGATGCGAAAGAAGAAGTCGGCCACGGTCGCCAGCAGTGATGCCCGCGCGCGGATGCTGGACGAGATCCAGCTCCAGTTCGGGGAGGGGCCCTGTCTGGCGGCCATGCAGGCGCTGCTGACAATGCATGTCCCGGACGCGGCTGACGAATCCCGCTGGACTGACTACATTGCGGCAGTCGCGCGGCACGGCGTGGGATCCATCCTCGCCGTCCCGTTGGAACTGGAAGGCGAAACTCGCGCGGCGTTGAACCTCTTTTCGACGCGGCCGCACGGATTCTCCGGGCCGGACATCGACGGCGCGGAGGACTTCGCCCGCCAGGCTTCCACGACTCTCAAGCTTGCCCTTCGCATAGCGCGCCTAACCGATGCCCGGAACGATCTCACGGCCGCGATGCAGTCACGCACCACCATTGACATCGCCACGGGTGTGGTTATGGCCCAGAACAGATGCAGTCAGGAAGCGGCCCTGCGGATTCTGAAGACAGCCTCAAGTCTAAGGAACATTAAACTGCGGGATATCGCCGCGTCCATCACCGCCTCCGTCTCTGGGCATGCCACCGTATCCACCCACTTTGAGGAATGAATGAAAGCAGCCCCATCAACCGTCACCTTTGAAAGCCGCTTCGCCACGGAGCTCGCCGAAATGGCCATTCCTTGGAAGGCGGAGGAGGTCCCTGCCCCGCAGTTGCTGGTGCTGAACGAGCCGCTGGCCGCCGAGTTGGGCTTTGATCCGGCCTTCCTGAGGAGCCCGGAAGGCCTTCCGCTGCTGATCGGCAATGCAGTGCCCGACGGCGCCACTCCAGTTGCGCAGGCCTACTCCGGCCACCAGTTCGGCTGGTTTGCGCCGAGGCTGGGTGACGGCCGCGCCCTCCTGCTCGGTGAGGTTTCCGACGCCGCAGGCCGCCTCCGCGACATCCACCTGAAAGGCTCTGGCCGTACGCCGTTCGCGCGCGGCGGTGACGGCTTTGCTGTCGTGGGGCCAATGCTGCGTGAATACATCGTCAGCGAGGCGATGCACGCCCTGGGCATCCCCACC
This sequence comes from Arthrobacter sp. FW305-BF8, assembly GCF_021789315.1. NCBI lineage: Bacteria > Bacillati > Actinomycetota > Actinomycetes > Micrococcales > Micrococcaceae > Arthrobacter > Arthrobacter sp. FW305-BF8. The sequence continues at coordinate 3,940,508 of NZ_CP084561.1, read as the reverse complement.
ACCCGCTCCCTCGCCGTCGTAGCCACCGCGCGTTCCGTCCAGCGGGAGACTGAGTTGCCGGGGGCCGTGCTCACGCGAGTGGCCAGCAGCCATCTGCGCGTGGGCAGTTTCCAGTACGCCAGGGTCGCCGGCGACGAGGGGCTCCTGCGCCGCCTTGCCGACCATGCGATCGCCCGCCACTATCCCGGTGCGGCCGAAGCGGAGAACACCTATCTTGCCCTGTTCGACGCGGTGATCGGCGCCCAGGCTTCGCTGGTGGCCCAATGGATGCTGGTGGGCTTCATCCACGGCGTCATGAACACGGACAACATGGCCATCTCGGGTGAGACCATCGACTACGGTCCATGCGCCTTCATGGACGCGTTCGACCCCGCCACCGTCTACAGTTCGATCGACGAGAACGGGCGTTACGCCTACGCTAACCAGCCGCTGATAGCGGAATGGAACCTGACGCGCCTGGCCGAGGCGTTGCTTCCGCTGTTTGACGACGACGAGGACCGTGCCGTCGCGCTGGCCACCGAGTCGCTGGGCGCCTTCCGGCCACAGTACAGCGCGGCCTGGCTCGCAGGCATGAAGGCCAAGCTCGGGCTGGAAGAAGGTACCGGCGACGACGTGGCATCGCCCCTGATTGACGAACTGCTCGCACTGCTCCAAAAGGAAAGCGCCGACTACACCTCGTTCTTCCGGCGTCTTGGAAAGGCAGCCCGCAGCGGGGGCGAGCCGGTGCGGACCGTGTTCCCGGAACCGTTGGGTGAATCGGAAGCTTTCGCTGCCTGGATCCGACGCTGGCGGGCACTGAACCCGGACGCGGACATGATGGACCGGGTCAACCCGGTGTATGTGCCCCGCAACCACCTCGTTGAGGAGGCACTTGACGCTGCAACCGATGGCGACCTCGGGCCGCTCCGGATGTTGCTGGAAGCGGTGACGGACCCCTATCGGGAACGTCCCGGCGTCGAACGTTACGCACTGGCAGCGCCGGAAAGCTTCGGCCCTTACCGGACCTTCTGCGGAACCTGAGGGGCTAGCTGGCGCCGGGGTGGACGAGGGTGTCCGGGTCCAGCTGGTTGGCCGGGGCGTCGGACAGGCCCTGCGGCGTGAGGTCCAGGTCTTCCAAAGCGGCCATGGCTGCGATCGGGGCGGCGTTCAACCCGGTGCCCGGGGCGATGTTGTTAGTCATGGTTCTCTGTCTCCTGAAGTAAGCGGGACGTGCATTGTGTGCTGACTGGCTATTTTCCTTGGAATTGCCCTGCGCGCCAAAATTGCGCAGGGGAGAAAAATGCTGTAGCCGCAGCAGGCCGGGGCGGCGCCGAACCTCCGGAACTGGGGTAATGGCCGACGGCGGCACTCCATTCGCGGGCCGTTGCGCCGGCGGGCAGCCGATTAGAAGGCACATAGGTGACGGCCGGTTACAGCTCGGCGCCGTCGATGATGTCCCGGGCGAGCTGGTGCAGTGGTTCGTTCCGCCGGCGGGACGCGCTAATGAGGGTGGCCAGGGCCTGGTCGCGGTTGATGTGGTGCCGCTCCATGACGATGCCGCTGGCCACTCCGACGGCATCGCGGGCGCCAAGGGCGCCGATGAGCCCGTCGCTCAGGCGCTGCGCGGCGTCACGGGCCTGGGTGTTGGCAAGCATCAGCGCAGCCGGACGGGCCAGGAGTTCGAGCAGGCGGATGGCCCTGGAGTCGAGCCCGTCGGGAACAGGGGAGTACACCTTCAGCGCCCCGATCGCGCCTTCCGGGGTGGACAGCGGGGTGCTGATCACGGAGCGCAACGGCAGGCCGGCGATGGCGCGGCTCCAGGCGGGCCAGCGGTGGTCAGTCCGGGCGTCCCCGACTGTGACGGTCGCCTGCTGGGCCCATGCCGTCAGGCAGGGCCCCTGCCTGAGGTCGTACTGCAGCTGGTCAGCCTGCACAATGGCGGGATCGGTGGAGGCCGTGCTGGTGCGGCGCCCGCGGGTGTCCATCAGGCTGACACCCGCCCCGAGGGCTCCGGGGATCGCTTCCTTCAGGGCCTGCGCCAGCGCCGAGACCGCTTCGTCGACGGTTTCGTGGGTCAGCAGCAGGTCCGCGATCCTGGCGGTGAGTGCCGCCAGTTCGTCGGCGAGAGGCAGGTTGGCCTGCATCAGGGCCTGGCAAGAGTGGCTGCCGCAACAGGCACGGGCATCGGTTCCTTTGCTGATGGATTCGCGGAGCGCCGTCCCAAGGTGAGGCGGACTGCCGCGTCAGAAAATTCTCTAGGACAATTATTTCACGATACGCGCCCGCCGCGTGTGGTAGCGGCCCCTGAATGGTTAACGAATTCCTGCAGAGAAGAGACGGGCCGGAAAATGCCGACTTGATAACGTCAGCAAGGTTTCTTTGAGGGGATAATCGGTTAATAAAAGGTGTGTTTCTGTCGGATTGGGGCAGCAGTGACGGAACGTGCAGAATTTGGGGAGCGGGCCGCGGCCGCTGAAGCGGAACTGTTCAAGCTGCTGGGGCATCCCGCCCGCGTCAGGGTGCTAAGCGTGCTGGCCTCGGGTCCTGCCAGCGTGGCTGACCTGTGTTCTGCCACAGGGCTTAGACCATCGCATCTGGCCGGTCAACTCGCGCAGTTGCGCGCGCAACACCTCGTGGCTGGACGCCGGGACGACGGAAAGCTGCAGTACGCCCTGTCCGTTCCCGAAATCGCTGAGCTGATTTCCGCTGCCGATGCAGTGCTGAATGCCCGGGCGGTCGCCGCTGTCAATGGTTTCGCCGGCAGCGGCGCCTCCGGCTTGGGCCCCGGGCTTACAGAAGCTGTCCTGACGGACGAGTCGGCGGCGGTCCTGGAAGAGTCTCTCGAAAGGCGCGCCCTGATCACCGATGCGGTCCGGTCCGTAAGTGCGCGAACCGGTCGCAGTTCCGAACAGGCCCTGCTCGGACTCCTGGCCCAGGCCCGTGAACGCAGCCTCACGCTCGCCGAGGTTTCCAGCGAAGCCGTTGCGGAGCGCGGAAAAGGGTGACCGAGGCCTCCGTACTTACTCGGGGTGGTCGGTCGAGCCGGCAAGCGCCGCGTAGGGGAGTTTGCGCACAAAAGGTTTGCGTCCTTGACGCAGGCCCCCCGGCTGGACGAGACTCGTTGTTGAGGAATTGATGAATTCATAGTTTCCTCAACCTCTCCATTGGGGGCCCTCTGCTCCGCCAAGGCGCAGAGGGACCGGAGCGTCGCGGGGCAGGTGCACATGGACCCACCGCCAGGGGGCCGCGGAATAGACGGAAGGGGTCGGAACAGCGCAGTTCCGTCCCCCTTCCGGTTCCCGCCGGGCTATGCTCGCGGCAGGCAAACTAGGGGAGTTCGAAGAGGCTCAATATATTGCCTTCGCTGTCCAGGAACCATGCGGCCTTACCAGAGTCCGACGTGGCAATGCCGTTTTCCGTCTTCACCCCGGGCATGTCGTACTCTTCGAAAACGACGCCGCGGCTCCGCAACTCCTGAACGTCCCGCTCGACGTCGTCCGTTACCCAGCCCATCTGCGTGTTCTTGGCGCTGCCGGCGTTCTCAGTTTTGTAAATCAGGAACCTGGTCCCGTTGCCGCAGCGGTACATGACGTCGTCGTCGCCCGCCGCGTCAATGGGCTCAAGCCCTAACTTGTCGCGGTAGAACTCTTTCGCACGGCTCACATCCTTCGCCGGAAGGACAGCGGCTATATCCAAATCCTTGAGCATGACAGTTCTCTCCTCATTGCACTGACGGCGATGGTTTCTCCTGCTCGGTGCCGAGAATGGACTGGCCGTCCGTCCCCGGGCCGCGTCGCCGCCCCTTTCGCCGACAGCCGGGGCGGCCACCCGGGGCTCTGCGGCGCCTCGCCGGCATCGCCGGGCGCTTCGGTCCCCGAAGTGTATGGGGACATTATGGGGCCGAAGTGCCACCTGCGGATATAGGCCGCGGAGACAGGAAAGCACGACGCCGGCCGGACGGCTGCCGCTGTCGTGTGGCGGTCAGGAGCGGGTCCGGTCAGGCCGTGAGCCTACGGTCAGTCGCGCGGCTACAGGCCGTGCGCCGTCAGCGGACCCACGGGACAAAGCCGGTTGACCATCTCCGTGAGCTGCCGGGGGCGGAACGGTTTGACCAGGTAGGCCGCGGCTCCCGACGCCATGCCGGCCATCTCGTCGTCGAACTCCGCCCGTGCCGTGATGAACAGCAGGGGCGCCTCGGAGCGCGCCCGGATGTGCTGCGCCACCTCCAGGCCGTCGATGTCCGGGAGATTCAGATCGACCGTAACCAGGACGGGATGGTGTTCCCATGCCGCGGCGACCCCATCAACGCCGTTGCTGACTGCATGAACGTCAAAACCGAGCCGCGCCACTATCAGCGCAACAAGATCGCGAATATCCCGGTCATCCTCGATGACCAGGCAAAGCCCCCGTGAACCCAACGTGCCCCCCGGCCTGTAGTAGGTGTGCATAGTGTAGGGCGGAAACCTCAAGAAGGAACGGCCCAGGCACGAAAAAGCCCCGCACCAGTTGTGAAGGCGGTGCGGGGCTTTCCGGGGACTACCATCCGCATGGGGGAATAGGATGGGGCCCCACCCAAAGTTACCCAGGGGTAGGTTTGTCCTTCAAATGTACGATCCCGCTTACTCGGGCAGTTCCATCTGAAAACCGCAGGTACATCTGAGCACACGGGTGGACAGGTAGACATCCAGGGTGTCGTCGGCTGCGTCTTCGGTGGACAGCGGAGCTGACAGCCTGCGGAGCTCGGACCCTGCCCTGTCCATCGGCTGTCCGCAGTGCATGTAGTGTCCGCCGAAGATCAGCACGTCGCCCTTCTGTTCCCGCCGGCCCAGGACCGCTGACAAGTCGGCAACGTTGGCGGGATGTTCACTGAAGCGGCGGCACCGGCCGCAGGTGTAGGCCACCATGACGACGTCGCTGGGACAGTTCGGGAGATCCGTCACCGATCTAATGGTGAGATGGCGGTCGGTGCCGCAGAATGCGCACATCACGGGCAGGACGCGGGCCCGTCCGGCGCCGTCGGAGCGGAAGCCGGGCGATCTGAGCGACATGCTCAGCCTGCGTACGGGTAGCTGGCGAGGATGTAGTCGGCGGCGGCCCGCCCCTTCATCTTCCGCCTGGTGCCTCGGAGGTTGACACGGCACCGCCGCATGCCTGCACGGAAGGACGAGTCGGTCTTGGGTGTTATTCCTTGAATCAGGCACCAGCTTGTGTAGAGCCCGTAAAGGCAGTCCGCGTCCAGCGGGCTGTCGGTGTCGGGAGCAGGGGAGGTGGCGTCTTGAAGAAACTGCTGGAAATGCGAGGTGGCCATGACAGGCTCTTTCCTCAGGTGCGGGATGGCCGCCATGAGGCTATAGCGGCGTCACCTCCGGGCGGTGCACAACGCCGGAGGGGGTTCCTGCGGAGAGTTCGCAGGGTTCCTCTATCGAAGCTACCCTGCAGTAGCTGGTTTGTATATAGGAATTAGCCAGCGTACTGCGCGTCTTCGATCCTGCAAGCCCCATTGCCCATAGGTACAGCACCTGGGCCTCCATCTCGTTGTGGGGCCGGCGGCGGGCTGGGGAGGCAGCCAGGTCCCGGAGGGTGGACCAGGGGCCACCGCCGCCGGCCCTGCATAAAGGATGCGGCTTCGTCCTTGGAAGAACTTTGGAGTTCCTTGGAGCGGTACGGGGGACCGGGCCATCTGCCGCGGAATCTTCCAAGGTGCCCCAGCTATTTCGCCATGTCAGCGGGCAATACTGGCTGTGTCCTGAAGGAACGGAAACCCAGCCCCGAACCGTCAGAACTGCCGGGTCCGGACGCACCCCCCTCGCGAACCGGGCCCGGCACAACCTGAACTTCATGGCCGCCAGCTGTAGGGATTGCTGTTGGACCTGCCGGCTCGGTGCGCATCGTACCCCTGCCGCCAAGCCTCCTCGACGGCAGTGACCAATTCTGCCAGGAGCGGATAGTAGGGGTGGTCCGGACCGATGAAAAGCATCTCCTCGCGCGCCTTCTCAATTGCCTCGCGGACAGCGTTGCCGTTGGCCATGAGGCATGGTCCCACGCGTGCGGGCCGCGCACCACAGCTGGGCTGCCGGCGGGTTCAGGGGCGTGTCACGTGGGCCACGTTCATGGACTGCTCATGAGCAGCTGGTTCTATTGGTGCATGGACGCGAACGCTGGCAATGATCACGACGCCGACCTCCCGGCAGCCTGGGGGACGCTGACTCCGGGGGCCGAGACGGAGATCCGCAACGCTGCCCGTGCCGGCGCTGCCGGCCGCCCGCCCCTTGACGGTTCAGTCGTGTTCGCCTGGATTGACGGGCAGTCTTCACGACGGGTGCACTTCGCAGGAGATCCGCTGGTCGTCCTGCCGGAGCTGGAACACACCGAGGCTTTTTAGCCCGGCATTCACAGAGCACGGCGCTCCACGGCGCCGCCCAAGGCCGTGCCCTTGAATTTGCGACGGGGGCGGGTATTTGTGGGTGAGCTCTGGAATAGTGCTGTTTGGGGGGCAGGGTACGCCCGCCCGCAGCTACTATCGGTGGAATTTCACGGGCCGGAGGGTTCCGGAGACTGGAGCAGCACATGCAACTCGGCGCTTTCTCACTCAGCTTGGCCGTCAAGGACATCGCGGCCTCCGCGGCGTTCTACGAGAAGCTGGGATTCACCAGGTCCGGGGGCGAAATTGACCAGAACTGGCTGATCCTGCGGAACGGGCAGACCGTCCTCGGACTCTTCCAGGGCATGTTCGAGAAGAACTCCCTGACCTTCAATCCGGGCTGGAGCCAGGACGCGCAGCAGCTCGACTCATTCACCGACGTGCGGGATCTTCAACGCCAGCTGAAGGATCAGGGCATTCCCTTCGTTGCCGAGGCCGGCGACGGAACCGGGCCGGGCAGCTTCATCGTGGTGGACCCCGACGGGAACCCGGTCATCGTGGATCAGCACGTCTGATCCGGGCGTCCATTCGCAAAGGAGAAGGGAAATGTCCAGCAACCCTGAGGACTTCAACAGCACTAAGGACTTTGTCAGCGTCCGGTACATGGTGGACGACGTCGACGCCGCCGTCGGCTTCTACACGAAGCACCTCGGATTCACCGTTCGAATGAACGCGGCACCGGCTTTTGCCGACGTCGCCCGCGGCCAGCTGCGTCTGCTGCTGAGCGGGCCCACCAGCTCGGCGGGCCGGCCAATGCCCGACGGTGCGGTCCCGGCACCGGGCGGATGGAACCGGATCCACCTGGTCGTGAGCGATATTGCCGCCGAGGTGGACAGGCTGCGGGCCGCGGGCGTTCCGTTCCGGAACGACATTGTCAGGGGACCGGGCGGCCAGCAGATCCTGCTGGAGGATCCGGCCGGCAATGTCGTCGAGCTGTTCCAGCCAGCCGCCACGTAAACGCCCAACTGACTCGCAGTTGTTGTCGTTTTGGGGGCTCAAAACGACAATAACTGCGAGTCAGTTGAGGGGCGGCTAGCGCGCCGGACGACGCAGCACGAGGGCTGTTAGTGCGCCGCCGTCGCCGGGGTCTTGTGCACCAGGTAGATGGCGCCGGTGGTGACGTCCTCCTCGAGTGCTTCGAGGGTGCGGCCGCGGGTTTCGGGCACCTGGGTGTAGATAAAGATCAAGGCCAGGATGCCCACCACGCCGAACATGAAGAACGTTCCGGTGATGCCGACTGATGCCACCAGAGTGGGGAAAAACAGGCCCAGCAACGCGTTGGCGATCCACAGGCAGAAGATGGAGACGCCGATCGCGAAGCCGCGGATGTGCAGCGGGAAGATCTCCGAGAGCATCACCCAGACGGCGATGTTGAGGAACGTCTGCATGGAGCCGACGAAGGCAACCACCAGGAAGAGGATCACGAAGGGCCGGGCCGGGTTGCCAACGGGCAGCGCGATGGAGGCGATGCCGATGAGGAAGTGGCAGATGGTGGTCAGCGTGAAGCCGAGGAGCAGGGTGGTGCGGCGGTTGACCCGCTGCATCATGGTCAGGGCGATGACGCCACCGACGACGGCAATGACGCCGGGAGCGATGTTGGCAATGAGGGCGGCGCCGGAGTCGAAGCCGGCTTCAACCAGCACGGACTGGCCGTAGTACATGATCGAGTTGATGCCGGTCAGCTGCTGGGCCACGCCGAGGCCGATGCCGACAAGCAGGATGCGCAGGATCCACTTGTTCTTCAGTGCGCTCCAGCCGGAGAGGTTCATTTCCTTTTCCTCGTCGGCGAGGTGCTTGACGTCGGCCATCTCTGCTTCGGCGCGGTCGGACGAGCGGATGGTCTTGAGCACGGCCAGGGCGTCCTGGTTACGGCCCTGGGAGATGAGCCAGCGGGGGGATTCGGGCATCCGGAGCATGCCGAGGAACAGGGCAACTGCCGGCACCGCGGCCACGGCGAGCATGATGCGCCAGACACCGCCGAATTCGCTCCAGAGGTTGCCGATGATGGCGTTGACGACGAATGCGGCGAGCTGGCCGATGACGATCATGAGTTCGTTGCGGCCGGCAAGCGAGCCGCGGATCTCATACGGGGCCAGTTCCGCCAGATACACCGGAACCACTGAGGAGGCGCCGCCGACGGCGAGGCCGAGGATGACGCGGCCGATGACCATGACCTCGAAGTTCGGCGCGAACACGCAGGACAGGGCGCCGACGAGGAACAGGATGGCCAGCAGGATGATGGTCTTCCGGCGGCCCCAGCTGTCGGAGAGCCGGCCGCCGCCGATGGCGCCGGCGGCGGCGCCGAACAGCAGGGAGCTGGTCACGATGCCCTCGGTGATCGGGGTGAGGCCGAGATCGGCGGTCATGGGCCGGAGTGCGCCGTTGATGACACCCGTGTCGTAGCCGAACAGCAGGCCGCCGAAGGTCGCCACCGTGGCGACCATGCCGAGGCGCTTGCGGTGCGGGCCGTTGGTGAGCGGCGGCAGCGAGGGCGTATGCGCGCCGTCGCGCTGGGCTTGGGTTGCAGACATAAGGACTCCCTTGTCTCAAGTTTGCGCGGGACATGTGCCCGCTGTCACATCCCAGACTAACGCGCGAAAGGCTTAAATGTAAGGTCAAACTTACAAATTGCTGAAATTTAGGTATTTCCCGCCGTGGGAGGATGGCCGTATGAGCATCCAGCGGCAGCACCGGCCAGCCACGCAGGCTGATGTCGCGCGGGAAGTCGGAGTCTCCCGCACGCTGGTCTCCTTCGCCTTCCGCGACGCTGCCGGCGTCAGCCCGGACACCAGGCAGGCGATCTTCGACGCCGCCAAGCGGCTGGGATACCGGCACAATGCGGCAGCCGCCGCACTGGCCAGCAAGTCCCGGACCGCCGTCGGGCTTTACCTCCTTGACCTCCGGAACGAGGTGTACTCCGACGTCCTCAACGGCGTGCGGCTGGCGCTGCCGCAGGCAGGCAACCGGCTCATCCTCAGCGTCTCCCGCTCCATCGGCGGCGTGGACCAGGGGGCGATGGACTCACTCATCGAGGCGCGGGTGGGGATCATCATCGCCGCGGCGCTGCTGGATCCCGACGAGCGGGTCCGGGAACTGGCGCAGATCATCCCGGTGGTGAGTGTCACCCGCCGCGTGGAGGGCGTGGACAGCGTGTACCCTGACGACCGCGCCGGGGCGAGGGCCGCCGTCGAACACCTCCTCGGGCTGGGGCACACGCGGATCGCGCACATGGCCGGGCCGCCCTTTGACGGCCATACCGTCCGCCGGGAAACCTACGAGCAGATGATGCGGGACGCCGGCCTGGCCCCGCAGACCGTGGCGGCCGATGACTTCACGCAGGAGGCTGCGGAGCGTGCAGCGGCGGAGCTGCTGGCCGGCCCGGACCGGCCAACGGCAGTGTTCACGCACAACGACCAGTTCGCGCTGGGTGTCCGCGAGGCCGCGTATGCGATGGGGCTGGCGATCCCCGGGGACCTGTCGCTCGTGGGCTACGACGATTCACGGACGGCCCGGCTGCGCGGGATCGACCTGACCTCGGTGGACCTGCATGCAGTGGAGCTGGGAACAACTGCCGGACGTGTGGCCCTCGAGCGGCTCAAGGATCCCGGTGCGCCCATCGCCGATGTGACCAGCACGCCCCGGCTGGTGGTCCGCAACTCGACGGCTCCCCTTCGCTAGTTCCTATGGAGTTTTCCGCTCCAAGCCCCTAGCCCTTCGCCGCCCTCGTGAACGTTCCGAGCCCGGTCCTGTCGTAGAAGTCCAGGACGACGCGTGGCGAGGTGCCGCGGACTGGCGCTGCAAACAGCGCACCGGCCAGGCCGTTGGCGTTCTCGCCGATGGATTCGAAGCTGAAGGTGTCGCCGTCAAAGTGGGTAAGCGGGAATGTCGTGGGACGGCCGGACGGTCCCATTCTCATGGCCAGTTTGCCGCCCTGCTCAAGCACCACAAGCGGGCCGAAGTAGGAGTTCCCGTAAGTGCCGGCGTAGGCATTGTTTGCCTTGGCAGGAGAAGCATCAGACGGAGCTGTGGTGTAATCCACCTTGGGTTTCTCGGACTCATCAATCTGTTTGAAGACACCCGCGGTGAATGCGAGCCAGTCAACCGTGGGGGATCCATGCTGCGCGGTATCCAGGAAGCCGGCTGTGATTGCTTCAGGTATTCCCTGCGGTCTTCCGTTGGTCAGGGCCACGATGGCCAGTTGCTCACCAGGCAGCATGGAGACGGCGGTGGCTGCGCCGAGGTTGAATGCCCCGGAGTGTCCGACCTGGACGCGTGCCTGATCATCGTAGGAGACGTTCCAGCCCAGCCCATAGAAACGCGAGCGGGCGGCCGGTGTCGACGCCGGTCCGGAAACCGCATGGGGAACGTGGGTTGTTTGGAGGGCGGCTGCATCAATGACGGGCTTGCCTTCGTAACTGCCGTTGCCGAGTTGCAGCCGGAGCCATTTGGCCAGGTCCTGCACCGATGAACTCGCGCCTCCCGCCGGGGCCTCGGAATCGGCATCGCGGCGGTGTTTCGCTGCCCACACCTTGTTCCCGAGCGGGACATGAATGGTTGCCCTGTTTGACGCTTCCTCATAGGCGGAGTGGCGGTAGCTGCTGGCGGACATGCCCAGCGGCCGGAACAGAATCTCGTCGGCCAGATCCTCCCACGACATTTTCATGGCATCGGCTGCTGCCTGGCCGCCTTCCGTGTAGCCGAAATTGCTGTAGTTGTAACTGGACCGGAACGTGTCGAGGGGCTCCTGGTTGAGGTGCCCGAGGATGTAGGCACGATCGAACCCGAGGTCTTCCAGCAGATCACCCGACCCTGTTTTCAGTCCGCTGCGGTGTGACAGCAGATCGGCAAAGGTCGCATTCCGCGTGACATAGTCATCCTTGAGCGCGAAGTTCTTGTTGTGTTCAATGACGCGGTCGGTCCAGTCGATCACCCGCCGCCCCACCACCCCTGCCACCACAGTGGACGCCATGGGCTTGGACACGGATGCCAGCTGGAACACCGTGTCGGGGCTTATCTCCTCCGGTTTGCCGACCTCCCGCACCCCAAAGCCTTTGGAGTACACCACCTCGTCCTGATAGACCACGGCCACCGCCATTCCCGGCAGCCCGGTCTGTTCCATGGCATTCCGGATCAATCCGTCCAGTTGGGCGAGGGCATTGGTGACTTTTGGCTTGTCCAGCAACGGTGCGATCTGTGCCGGCGGGGACGGGAGCAGAGAGGCCGAACCCGATGGCGTAGCCACTGTGGGTACGCCGGTGCAAGCGGCCAGAAGGGGTGCGGCGGCAACACCGGCCGCCCCGATCCCGGCTGCCTTCAGCACAGCACGACGGTCTGGAAAAACAGAACCGATCTTGTCCATGGGTGCCCCCTAGATCCGTCAGGCCATGGGCGCTGCCGGCCGGTGCGAGCCTTGCCGCTCTTCTCTATAGTGGACCCCGCGCCCGGAGCCAGCAATGGATGCGGGACAGCCGGCGATGCTTGTTTCCCAAGCTCGCGGAGCTGGAGTTTTTGTCCAGCTGTCGCGAGTGGAGGCGCGAGCTCAGCTGCCGCCGATGACGGCTGACCGCGGCACCTCGCGGGTTGGATCTGTCAGGGCGGTGACGGCTTTTGCGATCTTGGAACCTCCTTGGGCGGAGGGCTCGATCGGGTTCGCGTAGTCGCCGTCGTCGTTGCAGACCAGCCGGAGGTCCAGCAGGCTGAGGCCCCGGGAGAACGCTGCCCTGGTGATGGAGTCGTTGAAGACCGTGAGGGCGGTCCTGATCAGCCGGTAGAAGGGCCCGGAGGCGGGAGTGTCGTAAATGGTGCACACCGCTGCAGGCAGCCCCGTCGCTGAGACCGCTTCGGCCATTAGCTCATAGTCAGCGGCGAAGCGCTCTTGGGCGTCGGCGAACATGTCCAGCGCCTCCGCCACAGAGCGGGCGGGTGCTTCAAGCAGGTGGGCGAAGCCGAGAGCATCATTGCCGCCGACGCTGACCACGAGGTGGGTGGCGTCGTCGGGAAGGGTAAGCAGCTGCCGGCGAACGCCCGCTATCACGTCGCCGTCCACTGCCAGCAGCGTTGCGTGCCAGCCGGGCGGGAGCTCGCCGCACAACTGCTCGACGACGTCGGGCCCGCCGTTGACATAGGCCTTGTTGTCGAAGATCGAGTCCCCGAGCAGGACGATGTGGCCGGTGCTGGTGGTCATGCCGCATCGTTGCACGAAACGCGGCCCGTGGCGAGGGCTGGGACGGGCCGCTACACGGGCAGGCGCGCGGGGAGCTCGACGGCGTCCGGCTCCAGTTCCGGGCGAACCCTGCGGAAGCGCAGGGGGTGGCGGAAGGAGTGCCCGGACGGCGCGACGTCGGCCGACACCTCGACGACGACCGGTTCGACGGGGGTGAGCCGCACGGCGCCTTGTCCTTGCTGAATCTGTTGAGGGCTGATTCGATGATTTCCTCATGCCAGGGCTGGTTGACGGGTCCGGTGACAGCGGCGCAGACTACGTCGAGGACGTCCCGGTGCTTCACCTTCAGCCTTATCTGCACCAAGCCCGGTGCGTTAGGGCGTCGTTACGACGAAAGTAGAAAGTGGCAATCAAAACGGGAGTCGCCCTTAAGCCATCGTCCTTCCAGAATGTCGCAAAACCCTAGGGTGGCGAGTTCAGGTGGTGAGTGCAACACCCTGAATTCTGTCGGGTGTCGTCGATGGGCAGACCGTGGTCGCCGTTGAGTGTTCGTTTAGCGTTCTGGGAAGGGCTGGATGCCGGGCTGTCGGTAGCCGTAGCGGCACAGGCCGCCGGGGTGTCGCGTCCGACCGCGTACCGGTGGTTGAGCGACCATCAGAAGGTGTTGCCATCGCCGGTTCCGGATTTCAGTGTGCCCCGTGCAGGGCTTTTGTCGTTGCTTGAGCGGGAAGAGATCGGCTTCCAGCTCGCCCAGGGCCATTGAGTGCGTCGTATCGCCGCCGTTCTGGGCCGGGCTCCGTCGACGATCAGCCGGGAGGTCGCAAGGAATCGGGTCGGCGACAGGTATTCGCCATCGCTCGCGCAGGAGCAGACGTGGGCTCGTGCCCGCAGGCCGAAGCCGCGGAAGTTGGACGGGTTAGCGTTACGGGAACAGGTCACCACGATGCTCACCGGCCGGTTCAGCCCGGAACAGGTCGCTGGCCGACTGAAGGTGGAGCATCCAGAGAATCCGGAGATGCAGGTGTCACACGAAACGATCTACCAGACCCTCTACGTCCAGGGCCGCGGATCCTTGCGCCTGGAAGTTGCGACGGCGCTGCGGTCCGGACGGGTGAGTCGGCGCCCGCAAAACAGCGCCGCTGGCTGAACACATCGCATCATCCATTGAAAGCTTTGTGGATCAGGTCGAGGCCAGAGACGAAGAAATCCGGGAACTGATGAAGCGCTACTACAAGCTACAGCCGCCTGGCGGCCCGCTCCTCGGGGACGTCTGGGCTGACATCCGTCCGGAGTGAAGGTCGCCTCCTCCGCTTTTTGGGAAAACTTTCGCGGCACAGTCCGCTAGGTCTAGTCCACTGGAACCCTAGAAGGGACACTGCTGAAGCTCTCAGTTATTTGGCCCGCTAAGAGTTCCCGGGCCCTTGTCGCGGCATTCGAGGGGCTATTTGGGGGCGGGCGGACTGCTGGCAAACTGAATTCATGAATAAACGAGCCGAGTCTTAAGGATGAGCAGGCGTCCTAGGAAGAGCCGTGCGCTTGCCGAACCTGTCATGCCGGAATTTTTACTCGATCTCCGTGCGACTATTCATTCCGCCGCGGCCCGGAATGAGGGCAGCATCTTTGTGGCCCATTCCTATGAGGGATGGGAAGGCGGCCACGCAACCGTTAATGGATGGCGCACCGAGATTTCCCAAGCAGCGGATACCGGGAAGGTGATGGAGGTTTGGTACGACAACCCCGATCATGACGTATCCGTATCAGGCGACGTCGAGTACCAGGAATGGATCTGGGAGACAGGTGACGCGACCGCGCCACGCGAGTGCCTGCACGATGTGGATCAGCTTGTTGACGCCTTCGCCAGAGGCCGGCTTCCACAGGCCCGTCCCCACTCGAGCTAACGCCAACTATTGTCACAGCAGCAGGCACTGCGATGGTTGCTGATGCCGGCGCCGGGATCAGCAACTGCATGCAACAAAGCCGACCGCCCCGCCTCAGGAACCCACAACGACATCTAATCAGGTCGGCTAGGGTCCGCCCATTAGATCGCACCCGAAAGTGCCCTGATCCGTTCGAACAATGATAAAGACTCGGGCAGAAGAAGAAGGTGGCTGCGCAAAAATCTCAGCTCCTCCCGCTGTCGTACCTTGGGACTTCAGGCCGGACATATCGTGCTCGGCGGGCTTCGCATCTGGACCGCAGTTGTATTCGCGGTCGGCAAATTGCACTTTGGAAGGCACTTCCTTGGGTGAAAGGACCCAGTCCGACGTCTGCTGATGCACGTTCCATAACCTCATGGCGGCGACAACCCCAGCCAACACCAACGAGGCACATATCACTGACAGCGCGATTGGCTTCCCCCGGCTCATGGAGCAAACGATCCACTAACGGAACGTGCAAATCAATGAAAGGATCGACCAGCGTTGATCCCTCCGCGACGGGAACCACGAACGAGCACCCGGAAGGCGGTATGCACTGACCCGTTAGCGCAAACTCCACGGTGTAGAACGAGTCCACGCCGTGGCTGTTGTGACTCCGCTGACCTAGTGCTTAGCTAAACCTACGTGCACTATCGAATGGCATATGGGGGATAAATGGAGCAGAGACGTAAACCATCGCTGTACGCCCGTACGCTCCGCGCTGGAATTGCCGTGGGGGTGATTGGCGCTCTTGTCATGATTTTCTCTAACCTCTTCCTGCAGAACTTTGGGGTGGTGTCATTCAACGGTGCCAACTTGTTCTTTGTGATCCTTACGCAGCTGTACTTGCTCGCCACCGTGGCGTGTATGCCGTTTTCTGCTGCCCTTATCGGCGCGGCACTGGTCATGCGCTATCTCGACACCAGGACCACTCAAGCAGCTGAGCCCGTGGAGAACCCCCCGGCCTCAATGCACTAGTCGTGTGCACGCTTCTGAAAATAAGCTCACCAGTCCTAGTCCTGATCCTGGCGGGATGTAGTGGAGCGCCGTCCGACTCGTTTCGTCGGACCTTCAGCAGCGACAGCTCCTGGAACGTCGGTGCAAGTCACCCCAGATATGACACGCTGAGCCCCTGCGACAAAGACCCCAGCGTCGAAAAAGCAGTCGTCTCCAACGACCTGCCGGCCTCACAACTTGGCATCAGACTCTTGCCGGGTTCGGGGGAAAAGGACGCGGTGCGCATCGCCGAATGCCTCACCCGGACTCTCACCAGTGGAGAGATATGGATTTCGTCGCCCAGCTGAGAGCAACAAGGCGTTTTCCTGTGGACGGGCGAAGTGGTACTCGGAATGCGCCCCGGGGAAGAGGAAGGGTGAACGGGGAAGTGGACGGGACGAGCTGACCGCGTGGGGGGAATGCCCACGAACGTCTGTTCGACGGCTACGCTGGTGCCCACGAGAGCAGCCTGAAAAGTCAGGAGATGCAGGGTGGCACCAGCAACGTTGTTCGGCTTGATTCTCGTTGGCGCCGGTATGTTCGTCGTGGCAATATCGCGGCCTCTAGCAAGGAGGGCTGCGATCATACGGACATGGTTCTCCTCAAGCGCGGACATAGCTTGGTGGACGCAACGCGAGACCCCAAGAGTACGTTTGATCGCAGTTTCTTGGATTCTCATTGGAACCGGATTCGCTATTTACGGCCTCATTGCCGGGCGCTAAGGGCACATCCCGTTGAGGGCCCGGATCGCGCATTTCGGATCCCGTAGCCCACGGGGACGCACGGCAAAGGAACCCGTAGCGGGACCGTTGCTGCGTGGATGCCGAATGGAATCGTGAGCGAGTGCAGTTTCAACGCACTAATCAGTGTGCAACTCCAACTCCACCGACCATACTGATATTGAATTGCGCCAACAGGACATTCCTCAATTGAATCTATGTGGGGCGGTCATATGAAGAGCTACACAATGGAAGACAGCTTCACGGTCGCTGAAGACGCCACTCTTCTGTCTGGCCGCATCGTCGATCACTCGGGTTCCGTTGGACTGCGGCCTCATCGCACTCAGACCGGCATTGAAGTCCGGGCGGGATCAGACACTCTATTCCGTCTGTTCGGAGCCTTTTTGAGTTTCAAACGTTTTCCTGTCGGGCTCGAAGTGATCGTCAGGTCGGACGCAGAAGGAGTCAGAGTCATGTCTTCCGCCTACGACCGCCTGGGGTGGTACTTGACCAAGAAGCTCTTCTGGGGAGAACGAGACCTCAATGCCAGGCTGACCGACCTGCTGAATGAAGTCCGAACCGGAGCGGGGCAGCCCCTGCTCTCACAACGAGCCGCTGCCTTCAGCCCGACCCGTGCTGACGATGTCGGCACACTCATGAAGCGCATTGACTCAATTCGAAGCCTGATTTTGGTTTGCGTTCTCATCTTTGCCGCAGCATTTGGATTGTCATTACTCGCGATTTGGCTACTGCCGGCCGGAGAAGTTATCGGAGACGTCTTGAGGACCAGCGCGGCCGTCATTTCCGCGCTTTTAGTCCTGGCGTACGCCAACAGGCAAACTTCATCGAGTCCTCGGAGAACACAAAAGTAGCATCCAGCGGGTGCCGTGCTGTCGCCGTCAGGTTATCTTGCCCGGTTCGTGCAACGCTAAGGCCCCCGGCAAAGGGAACCCCGAGCGGAGCGTTCCTAAGCCCTATGCTGTGGCCACCAGTTCTAGTTCGAAGCCATCGGAGTTTACGAGATAAGCGGCGTAGTGATCGGGTCCGCCAGCATGCGGGTACTTGTCCATGAACAGAGGGCTCCAGCCGTGATGCGCGCTCTCTTCGGTCAGAGCGTCTAGACATTCTCTGCTCCCGGCCTTGAACGCCAAGTGATTCAGGCCAGGCGCGGTGCGCTGATGTTCTCGGCTGCTTAAGTCCGGTGACTCTTCGACAACTATGTAAGTTGGACCCAGCCGCCAGCTGATTCCGCTTCCCCAATTCTGATAAGTCTCGTATCCCAAGCGGGACAGGATCCATCCCCATTCATCTTTGGCTCGTCTCAGGTTCGGTACCCACAGTTCAATATGGTGCAGGGCGCCTTTGGAGTCATCGTTCACGTTGTGAGTCTTTCATGCATCCAGAGCCGGTAACCACGACGCTTAGGGTCCAGGTCCATCGTTCCCGTGAATGATCCTTGAGCGGACCCGCCGGAGGCTTCAGCCGTTTCCGCCGCCGCATGAGGCGCCCACGTCACCGCCTGCAACTAGAAGGCCTGCGGAGGGGCTCAAGCAACCTGTCGAGTCTTCATACGGTTTCCCCGCTATTTGCAGACCTGCAAATTTAGGATCGCTAAAAACGATAAAATATATTCATGGCTAGTTCACACAGATCTTCGATGACGAATTATGACCGCAGCAAGAAAGTACTTGGGCCGGCCTTCTACGTTTCCATGGTGGGTCTTTTGGCTTCGGTATCGTTTACAGGCCGGAGCCCGATTTTTAACGGGCTGTCAGGTCCGCTGCTTGTGTTGTTCTTCTTCCTGGCTGCGGCCGGAAGCGTCATTGGGCTAGCAGTTATCAGGTTGCGGCGAACCGCGAAGGAGCTCTCAGACGAGGGATAGAGGAAGTAGCCTTCACTCCTGCGAAAGCACGTACGGCTTCAGAGCGTCCCGTCCCGACGTCGCTTGGCGCACCATAAAGGATCCTTCACCGCACACCTCTCACTCGTCCTTCTCGGCCTCGGATGGACTCTTCTCTATGGGCTTTCCCCGACTTTGCGTTTCGGATCTGAGCGTCCACCCCTTCCGATTGACTACAGCGTTAGGCTCAGGCATGGGCAGTAGGAATAGGAGGCAGATGAGCAAGGGCGGGGCTCTTTTGCTGGGAGGGCTTGCATCATTTCTGCTGGTGGACGCCGTTTGGAGGTTGTTTCAAGGTGACGTTCGCAACGTGGTCATCTCTTGGGTTGTCATTGCACTTTGTCTTGTTTGCTATGGGGTCGCCTTCTGGGCCTACCGCCGAGCTGTGAAGACTCCACCTGCTGACGATTAGCCCCGCGCCAGGAACGTCACCCACAACACAGCCAACCTACAAGGGCACGCGAAGGTGACAAGGCCATCGGCAGCAGCAAGAGTGGCCCTGAATCAGGCCGTCATAGCCAACGATGTGTTGAGCAAAAGTTAGGTGGTCACGCTGAGCGCGATCGCCAACAGATAGTTGGACACCTAGGATGTGCTCATGAGGGAGTGGGCCGCCGAACATCCCGTCTTGAACGCCGTCCTGGTTGGCGTTGCAGGGGGCATCCTGTGGTCGGGCGTGAGCCTCATCGTCGGAGGCACGATCGGCATGGCCGCCGCCAACGGCGTCTTTTATGGGCTGGCGCTTGGTGCGATGACGTACTTCGCCCAGAAGCGGTTTCGGAAGACCGACGCCAGACTCGACGAACAGGGCAAATCGCTAGTGTTTTTGCGGTACCCGAACGCCCGGCCAAGATCCTTGAGCACCATCTGGCAAATGGGCATCGCCGGCGCTGGCCCCGGAAGGATCGACTTCCAGCCCTCAGTGTACGAGGACCTGGTGCCTACCGGCCGCAGCAAGGCACTTACCGGGCTAAGCGCCATGTCGTCGCCTCGGATCGTGGACCGGGACGACATCAAGCAGGGCGTGCCAGCCGGATTCCATATGGTCACCCTTGAATCGGACCAAGGGGTCCTCGACGTCGCCGCCGTGCCGGCCACGTTGCAAAAGATCCAGGATGCCGTCTTGTCGGAACCATGAAGTCCTGGCGGCTCCGACGGTTGAGGGTCATTCATGAGCTGATGGACCTCGCCTGGAATGTTGTCTACGACCTGCTGCAGGAGCGGGAACTTCTCGGTGACGGCTTGTTCGTCGAGGAGTTCACTGGATATTTCACTGCGCGGACCTGAACACCCGGACCCGTTGGCCGTTACCTTCTATGCTCAAGGCAGCAGGAGTTGAAGGAACGCGAATTGGGGGACCCTTTGGAGCCGAAGCCGAAGCCGAAGCCGAAGCCGAAGCCGAAGCTGCCGTGGCCGTTGGCCCTTTGTGGCGGGCTGCTCTTTCTCGCTGTGGTGGCCATGGTTTTGCTCGGCCAAATGGGCCGCGGATACTTTATCTCCGCCGGCGGGGTGGCTGCCGGGGCCGCAGTGCTGCTGGGGATCTGCGTTTTGACCGACGTTCGCGGCTCAGCACGCTGGCTGGGGCAGACCGCCCAAAACAACGCCTCCCTGTATCTGAACGGGCGGGCGCCTGATACCGGGGTCTACCGGATCGTGGGGGCTGGGGTTGCTGTGCTGGGCATCGCCATCGGCATCGTCCTATTGATGAATTTGCCCCGATGACACATTTTGGCCTGACGGTCTTGGACGACTGCTAAAGGAACGGTATGCCGTTAGGGCTGGTGTTCTTGTTAATCGCCGCGGTGTGGTTCTTCGTCCGCAAGCCGATCGCCATGTATCAGGCAGTGATTTTGCAGCGCATGCTCATGCTCAACGGACCGCTTCGCGCCGAACAGGTCCGCGGGCTGGAGATGCTGGGGCTGTTCTTCTGCGGCGTGCTCAGCGTGGGTGGGCTGGCCTTGGTGATCATGAATGCATTTATGCGGTGAGACTGACTAGCAGGCGCATCGAGGAGCTACAGAACCAGGGCCCGGGCGCAAAGTCTGCCATGAACCAAGGGTGGCCGGGGTGCAGGATTAGTCTTGGCCATAAAAGCGCTGAGGAAACTTCTGGGGGAGTACCGACACGAGGCCAAGGACGCCGACGGGAGCTGAAAGCGCAGGCATCCTGTTTCGAATCACCGTATACCGGTAGAAGATCCCCTATCGGGCATTCAAGCGTCCGCTGAGCCACAGGCTTTGGGGACGCATATCGACCCCATCGT
The DNA here is from genome assembly GCF_021789315.1 of Arthrobacter sp. FW305-BF8. Taxonomy (NCBI): domain Bacteria; kingdom Bacillati; phylum Actinomycetota; class Actinomycetes; order Micrococcales; family Micrococcaceae; genus Arthrobacter; species Arthrobacter sp. FW305-BF8. The sequence goes on along the minus strand of NZ_CP084561.1, from coordinate 3,920,151 downwards.
TTTGTCGCCTGACCGGCACACATGTCAGTGGTCGCTGTGCATTCCAACACTTCTTTGTAGCCTCAGTGCTCGGCCGCGTTTATCCCGAAGATGCCCCAGAGTGAGTTCCAGTCCATCCACTTCGCCCTTCCATCCCTCCTTCTCGGCTCGCTCCCGCCGGGCGATCAGGTCGGCCTCGAGTTCGTCCAGCCGGAGGATCATTCGCGGGTCCACGTGCGGCATGGGGCAACGGACGCAGGCGTGCTCGTGGGCGCAGGGTGTGCCGTAAGGCCGACCGCAGGCGCCGAGTTCGACTTTGCGTTTATCGAAGTGTTCTTCGAATCATCCCATTCGGCGTCGGTCACCGGCGAGTATTCATGCTCAGGCCGTAGCGCCCTCCTGCTGGCCATATGCATCTGGTAATGACGGACAACGTCCTCATCGAACACCGCGACATAGCCCCTGGTGGTCTGCAGGTAGGCATGTCCCAGCAGTGCCGCCCCGATATGGATGGGTAGGCCGTTGTTGACCAGATCAGTTGCGAAAATCCGACGGAAGTCGTGCGGAGTGAAGCTGAGCCCTTCAAATTCGGGACGGTCTTTCGCGGCGGCCGCGCAGGCCACGTGAAGGAGTTTGGCGACCCGGGACGTGCTGAACACTCCGCGCAGGGGACCGGTCGTGTATTGGAAAAGGTGGGGAAGTGGATCGCTGTGCTCCCGCTCGTGCGTGTCCCACCGCCGAACCAGCGGGATGCTCCCGAGATTGGCCGTATGTCGCCGGACCGGCTCAGCGATGACGTGCAGCAACTCCGGGGACATCGGGATCACCCTCTCCCGGTCGGACTTGGACGGGGCAACTACGAGAAGACCAACGACCTCGGCGTTCGGCTGCCGGTACTGCCGGATGGAGAGGTGGCTGAGCTCAAGCAGTTCCTCGTGCCGAATCCCGGTGAGACGGAGCACCTCGACGGCCGCCCAAGTCCAGAACGCCTGGCCCTCCTCTGCACTGATGTTGATCTTCTGCCCGTGCCCGCCCTGGTAAGTCTGGGCGGCACCCTTGACCACCAGTCCCTCGACGCCGGCAGCTGTCATCTTTTCGAACCATGCTTGGCCTGCTCCCGGTCGCTGGTGGCCCGGGAGAGGCTCAACGGCTGCTCCCAGCCGGCGGCCAACGACGCCGGACGCGCCGCCGCCAGCGCCGCCAGCCCTTTCTTCGAAGTGGTGAGAAGCGCCGGTTCTGTTGGGCTCAAAAGAGCTGTCGCGCACGTCGCATTTCTATACTGCGACATCTGTCTGGAACAGCAGCTATCGGTGTGTGGGCACGTCCTTCACGTCGCGCGCGCCAGGGGACTCTCTATTTCAGGCGAGTCCCCTGGCGGGCAAGCTGGGCCGCCGTCGTCCACCCGTCGCGTTGACTGGGTCGGGCTGAAACCATCCGGCGGTTGGGTAGCCATGGTCAGGCGAGGGTGGTGAGCCTGAGCGAAGCGACCTTTGCTGTTCCTTTGGTGGTGTACAGCGACACCCCCGTGCTGGAGGGGTCCGGGAAGATCAGTTCGGTGAGGGTGACTTCTCCGTTCTGGGCGAAGATCTCCACAGAGCACTGATCAACGAAGATGCGTAAGGAGTACGCTCCATCCACGGGACCGAGGGGCGCGGTATCAATCGATGCAAAGGCCTCGTGGAACGCCGTGTTTCCTGAGGCCGTTCGGTCCACGAGAAGTTTGCCTTCACCCGGAAGGATGCCGATCCTTGTACCTTCGCTGCCCTTGCTGCGGATCACGAGGCCAAACTCTTCAGCGGAACCGGGCACAAACGTTGCCTCGATGAGTTGCACGGCGGCCCCTCCTGCCAGGGAACGGATGCCGTCGACGTCGAGCTCTGTGTAGGCAACTGTTCGGCTAAGCGCTGCGGGGTCAGTCACTGCCTGCTGGGTGAGGCGCGGTTTTCCATCAGATGTGATGAGTGAGACCTCGCGTACAAGCGACATCGGGCTTCGCCACGGGGAGGTTGGAATTTCGTTGCCGTACTGCCAGTTGTTCATCCAGGCCATCATGAGCCGGCGACCGTCCGGCACGTTGCTGAAGGACACAGCCGCGTAGTAGTCCCGGCCCCAGTCGAGCCAAAGATACTCGGCCATGCGCGCCGGATCCTGGTCGCCTTCAGTGACCGTGGTTTCGGACCTGAACGTCACGCCGTCGAAGTCTCCCACGAAGTACTGTCCCGCGGAGCCTCCGTTCGGCCCGCCGGGATTGAGGTTAACGGTCAGCACCCATCTGATCAGGTCCTCGTTTCCGTCAAGTGGCAGCGGAAACAGGTCAGGACATTCCCAGACTCCGCCGGTAGCGTTGGCCGGCCCAAAACTGCTGAGGTAGTCCCAGCTCTTCAGGTCATCGGAACGGTACATCACGACCGTGAAATCCGTTGCCTCGACAGCGACCATTACCCAATAGGTTCCGGCCGGGCCGTTGTAGCGGAACACCTTCGGGTCCCGGAACTCGGCCGAGTCCCTGCTCAAGACGGGGTTTCCGTGGTACCTGGACCAGGTGTAGCCGCCGTCCGTGCTCCACGCGAGTGACTGGGCCTGGATCCCGGCGTGCTGTGAGTTCTCCTTGTAGGCACTTGTGTAGATTGCGACCAGGGGTGCAGCAGTTCCGTCGCCGAGTCCGCTGGTGTTGTGCTGGTCGTAAACGACGCTGCCGGAGAAGATGTCCTCGTATTCGTCGCAGGCAATAGCGACGGGTTGTTCTGTCCACGTGATGAGGTTCGTGGAGGTGGCGTGCCCCCAGGACATGTTTCCCCAAACATTCCCAAAGGGGTTGTTCTGGCAGTAGAGGTGGTAGGCGCCTTCGTGGAAGATCAGACCGTTGGGGTCATTGAGCCAGGTGTCCTTGCTGGCGTAGTGCATCGCCGGCCGGAAAGCCTCACGTGTGGGCGCCGTTACCGCGGTCATGAATCAAAGTCTCGTTTCATTTCGTCTTCCTGGGGAAGGGTGGGGGCGGCCATCCAGCCGGCGACCGGCGCGCGCGCTGTTCGGCGGCTGGACGGATGCTTTTGTTAGCAGTTGCGCGATGGGGAAATGACTCCAAAGGCGGGAGAGTTCGGATCCTGAGTCAGGGGAAGAGGTTCCGAACTCCTCCAAAGATCTCAGCCATGGTCCAGGCATCGAAGGAGAGCAGCCTCACGGTACCCTCGGCGGTCAGGCTCACTTGCTCACCGGCCAGGGTCGGGTAAACGCGGGCGGTGAGCGGCTTACCGTTGGCAAAAATTTCGACGGCGGACCGGTCCACGAGGACGCGCAGGTGCACCCGGCCGTCGGGCATCGGGAGCGGTCCGGACTTGTCGTCGACATCAACGGTTGGATCAAGGCTGCTCTGAGTCCGGTCGAGGCGGAGTGTGCCTTGGCCGTCGCCTTCAGTGGTCCGGCACAGCTCGATCACTGTTTCCTCCTTGGCTTTGCCGAAGACGCCACCGTCGGCCGATCCCAGCAAGCCCAGTCGCAGCACAGCACCAGGCTCGAGCTGCACATCCAGTTCGAGGTCCAGCTGGCTGCCGGACACCCCGGTAGCCACAGGTGCCCCGGTACCCACCAGCTCCTGTCCGGGCAGGCCCACATGGTCCCGGCGCAGCTTCTCGATTTCAGGCACGGGCGCGAACAGCAGGGATCCGTCGTCGGCCACGGTTGTGACGCGCGGCAAACTCATGACGCCCGACCACCCGGCCTCGATCATCGCGGCGTCGCTGCGGCCCTCCTGAAGCCAACCAAACATGACGCGTCGGCCGGACTCATCCTGGAATGACTGCGGCGCATAGAAGAACCGTCCACCGTAGTCGAGCCGATGCAGCCCGGTGGGCTCGAAGGAGTTTTCCGCGTAGCGGCCGGTCCAGTACAGCGGGTGGCGGGTGTCGCCGTTGTCCCATGCGGAAAAGACCAGCACGTCGGGCGTGTCACCAGAAGTAGGAACCGAACCCAGCGAGCCTTCGCCTGCCCGGAACAGGTCCACGCATTCCCACATGGTCCCGGTCCAATCGGAATCGGCGGGATCGCCCTGCGAGGCGTCGCCGATGAACAGGGGCCCGACGTATTCCCAGGCGCGCAGATCCTCCGACTCGTACAGGAACGCCGTGCCGCCGCGCCCACGAATGCCCGAACCTACCAACTGCCGCCAGATGGAACCCTCGCGCCACACGCAGTGATCGCGATACGCCGTGACGTCCACCCCGGCCGGCGGGGCTGCGATAACCGGGTTCTGAGCAAATTTGCTCCAGCTCAGCAGGTCTGCGGATCCCACGGCAACGCAGGGCAACTCCTGCTCGCCTAGCCGTCCCGAGTACACCAAGGTGGGCGTGCCGCCGTCGTTCACCAACACCCCCGACCAGCAGCCGTCGGCGTCCGGACCTGCGGAAGGTTCCAGCGCCACCGGCTGGTCCCTCCATTGGACGAGGTCGGTGCTGGTCGCGTGGCCCCACTGAATGCGGTGGTGGAAGGCGCCTTCGGGGTTGTACTGGTAGAAGAGGTGGTACGTGCCGTTCCATTGGCTCACGCCGTTGGGGTCGTTCAGCCAACCGGCCGGGGAGACGAAATGGAAGCGCGGCCGAAGGGGGTCCGCATCGGCGCGGGCAATCAGTTCGTCCTGGGGAACGGTGCCGAGCGGGTGCGTCGATTCAGTCATGCGGAGGCCTTGCTGTCCGTAGGTTCAGTTGCCAGCGCGTGGCCGCCGGCTCCAGCCTGTGGGCGGTAGAGGTGGCAGCGCACCCAGTGGAAGTTTTCGGGGTCGCCCACGCGGTGGCGAACGGGTTCCGCGGCCGAACAGGTCTGGTTTGGGTCGCAGTCGAAAGCGCAGCTGGTCGAAGCCATCACAGCCTGGCGCAGCTCGGCCCGGCGGACGGGATCGTAGGAGCCCGCCCGGGCCGGATCCGGGACGGCCGAGACCAGCAGCTGCGTGTACGGGTGGGCCGGGTTGGCCAGGAGATCCAAGGACTCGCCCTCTTCAACGAGCTCTCCCGCGAACATGACCGCCGTCCGGTCCGCCAGGTATCGGGCCGAGGCGAGGTCGTGTGTGATGTAGAGCATGGAGATTCCCTGCTCATCGCGGAGTTTGCGCATCAGGTTCAGCACGCCGATCCGGACCGAAACATCGAGCATGGAGGTGGGTTCGTCGGCGAGGATGACCCGTGGTTCCACGGCAAGGGCCCGGGCAATCGCGACTCGCTGGCGCTGCCCGCCGGAGAGCTCGTGCGGGTAGGAGTTCAGCATGTCGGCCTGCAGGCCCACGGTGGTCATGAGCTCCTCGAGTCGCTGCTGCGTCTCTGTCTCGGAGCTGCCGCCCTTCCGGTGGATCGCTAGCGACCTCCGCAGGAAGTGCTCCACTCTGTGGGCAGGATTCAGCGAGCCGAAAGGATCTTGGAAGACCATCTGCAGTTGGGAGCGGAAGGCTCGCGATGCTTGGAAGCGGTCGCGCTTGAGGACGTCGACGCCGTCGATCAGGATCTCGCCGGAGCTCGGCTTTTCCAGCCGGGCTACGCAGCGGGCCAGAGTGCTCTTACCCGACCCAGACTCTCCCACGAGGGCCACGATTTCGCCGCGTCCAATGGTCAGGTCCACGCCGTGCAGGGCCCGGACGGAGTCCCGGGCGAACAAACCACCTATAGGGAAAGACTTTCCTAGTCCGCGGACCTCGAGGGCTGGAGCTTCGGTGTCAACGGAGGGGCGCTGGGATGACAGTACAGCGTGGCTCATCGTGCGGCTCCTTCCATGATGGCGGTGTCAGCCGCTGAAGCGTCGGCACTGACAGGTGCCACGAAATGGCCGGGTGCTGCTTCGGTGAGGTCCGGGATGTTCCGGAACTTCACGCCGTCGGGCAGTCCGGTCAGCGGAACCCGTGGACCGGTGAGCGGCGGGAAGGCACCCATCAGCGCCTGAGTGTAGGGGTGGCGGGGGTTGGCGTAGACGTCCTGGGCTTTTGCGGTCTCCACGATCCGGCCGCCGTACATCACGGCCATGCGGTGCGAGAGCTCCACCATGAGGGACATGTCGTGGGTGATGAAGAGGACGGAAAACCCCAGTTCGCGTTGGAGTTCCTTGATTTGGGCCATGATTTCCTGCTGCACCACCACGTCCAGCGCGGTGGTGGGTTCGTCGAGGATCAACAGGGACGGCTTGAGCGCCACGGCCATGGCGATCACAGCGCGCTGCCGCATGCCGCCCGAGAGCTGGTGCGGGTAGGACTTGAGGCGTGCGGGGTCGATCCTCACCAATTCGAGCAACTCACCGGCACGCCGCAGCGATTCCTTGCGCGAGTAGCCCGCATGAGTGGTGAAAATATCCACGATCTGCTCGCCGATGGTCAGCACCGGGTTGAGCGAGTTCATGGCCGACTGGAACACCATGGCCACGTCCTGCCAGCGGAAGCGCCGCAGCTCCTCCGGGCTCATGGCCAGGACCTCCTTGCCGCCGAAGGAGATGCTGCCGCCGGCGATCTTCGCGGGATCCTTCAGGAGCCGCATGATCGAGTTGGCGATCGTGGACTTCCCACAGCCGGACTCGCCCGCCAGCCCGAACACCTCACCGGTGCCGATGCTGAAGGAAACACGGTCGACGGCGGTGGTGGAGCGGGTGTCGCCGATGTACTTGACGGTGAGGTTCTTGACCTCCAGGACGGGCTCGTGGGAGCCGAAGGAAACTTGGGAGACCGTCACTTGGCGGCGCTCCTTTCGGTAATTTTTGGGGTTTTGATCTTCCGCAACCGCGGATTAGTGACCTCGTCCACGGCGTAGTTGATGAGGGCCAGTGCGAACGCGACCAGCGCGATGCAGACACCCGAGGGAACAAAGACCCACCAGCTGCCGGTCAGCAGGGCGCCCTCGTTGCCGGCCCAGAAGAGGTTGTTGCCCCAGGAGACGGTGCTGACGTCACCCAGGCCAAGGAACTCCAGGCCTGCCTGGGCGCCGATGCCGTAGATTACGCAGGCCAGCAGGGTACCCATGACGATCGAGGCCATGTTCGGCAGGATCTCGCGGAACATGATCCGGCCCGCCCGTTCGCCGGACACCACGGCCGCGGACACAAAGTCCTTTGAGCGGATGGACAGCGCCTGAGAGCGCAATACACGTGCCGACCCAGCCCAGCCGGTGACCACGAGGACCAGGATCACGGTGCCCAGGCCCGGCGGCAGGAACGCGGCCAGGATGACAAGGAGCGGCAGTCCGGGCAGGAGCAGGAAGACGTTGGTCACCAGGGACAGTGCTTCGTCAATGAACTTGCCAAAGTACGCCGAGGCCAGGCCCACCAAAATGCCGATAAAGGTGGATGCGGTGCCCACAGTCAACCCGACGAACAGGGAACTGCGGGAGCCGTGGACAGTCAGGGCAAGCACGTCCTGACCTTTGGCCGTGGTGCCGAGCCAGTGCTCCGGAGACGGTTCCAGCGAGGCCATCGCGGTGATCCGCGACGGATCTCCGGGGAACAGCACGGGGGCCAGCAACGCAAGCGCGATGAACACGAGCATCACGATCATGCCCACCAGGGCCTTCTTGTTGGTGATTAGTCCGTGGACGAAACTGCGGTTGGGCTTGCGGGCAGCTGTGCGCTCAGTGGGCTCAGTGGGCTGCTTCAGAATTGCGGTTGTCATGATGGGTCCCTCAGTTGCTGCGCACGCGCGGGTCGAGGCGGACGTAGAGGATGTCCACCAGGAAGTTCGCCAGCAGCACGGCGGCGGTGATGGTCAGGAACAGGCCCTGCATAAGCGGGTAGTCGAGGCCTTGGACGGCGTTGAGGAGTTGGTAGCCGACGCCGGGATACGCGAACACCACCTCGGTGAGCAGCGCACCACCCACCACGAAGCCCAGCCCCATGCCAAAGCTCGTGACCGAGGGGAGCATGGCGTTCCGCGCTGCATAGCGGAACATGATGCGGCCCGGCCGGAGCCCCTTGGCTTCAGCCATGGTGATGTAGTCCTCGGAGTTCGTGGCGATCATCGTGTTCCGCATGCCCAGCATCCACCCGCCGATGGAGACCAGCACGATCGTCAACGCTGGCAACACAAGGTGCGCACCGACATCGCCGATGAACTCCCAGGTAAACGCGGGCTCCACACCGTCACTGAACGCGTGGCGCAGCGGCGACCAGCCTAGGATCATTCCGAACAGGTACAGCGCGCCCATAGCTAGCCAGAAGTATGGGAAGGAGCCGATGAAGATCAACACTGGCGGCAGTGCGGAGTCGATCGCTCCGCCGCGTCGCCAGGCGGCCAGGATGCCGAGCAAGTTACCTACGACGGCGGCAATCACCAGTGCGGTGCCGCCGAGCAGGAGGGTCCAGCCGATCTGGGCGGCGATGACCTCCGTGACCGGTGTGGGGAAACGTGAGATGGAGACGCCCATTTGCCCGGTGAAGATGTTGTGCAGGTAGTCGATGTACTGCTCCCAGATGGGACGGTCGTCCACACCGAGCAGCTTACGCAGTGCGTCGATCTGTTCGGGCTGCATCTTGCCCTGGGTACGGGCGAACATGCGGGAGACTGGGTCCCCGGGCATGAAGCGCGGCAGCAGGAAGTTCAAGGTGATGGACGCCCAGAAGGCGATCAGGTAGAAACCCAGGCGGCGCAGGATAAAGCGCACGGTTTCCTCCATTCAGGTATTGCGGTAATGGGGAGGGGGCGGCATGCCCGGCGCGGTGATCCGGCGCCGGGCATGCCGGGCTGCTGGGCCTGCGGGGCCCAGCTGTTACTTGCGCGGTTCCAAAGTGGTGAGAATCAGCACCGTGGTAGGAGAACGATCGGAAAGTGTGGCATAAGGGTTGTCCTGCGACGGCCATCCCGTGAAGTGGACGTCCGTGTAGTCGCCCCATTCAGGTCCTGAGAACAGCGGCACCAGCGGGGCGGCGTCGTTGTATTCTTCCTGGAGCTTGTACGCGACGTCCTTCTGCTTGGCTTCATCGCCGGCGGCAACGAAATCCTGCAGGAGCGCATCGGCTTTGGGGTCACCAAAGCGGTGGTAGTTGTCGAACGTCTTGGTGCCGACCGGCTTCACTGTGGCGCTGCCCATGGCATTGTTGAAGTACTTGAACGGGCTGGGATCGTTGGCGCTCCAGACAATGCCGGAGTCAAACGTGCCCTGTTCGTATCCGGCCACCACGGAGGCCCAGTCCGGAGAGTCCACCTTGGCCGTGACTCCCACTGCTTGGAGGTTCTGTGAGATCACGTTGGCTACGGACAGCCAGTCGGAGGAGCTGGCGCCCACGGAGATCTTGAACTCGAAAGGCGCTCCATCCTTCAAGGTGCGCTTGCCGTCGGCCCCCTTGGGGTAGCCGGCTTCGTCCAAGACTTTGTTGGCTTCGTCCAGGTTGAGCTTGGTCCAGCCGCAGTTGTCCTTGACGGCCGGGTTCTTCCACTTCTCGTAGCTGCCGGAAAGGCCGGTGCAGTCGGCGGGCTGCGCGTAGCCGCTCATCCCGATCTTGGTCACTTGGTCGCGGTCCACAGCCATGCTGAGCGCCTTGCGCACCTTTGGGTCGTTAAACGGAGCCTTGGTGGTGTTGAGCTGCCAATTGATCATGGCACCCGTGGGCGGGAACCAGTAGTGGCGGTGCTCCTTATCTTTGGAGATGAAGGTCTTCTCGATGTTTGGGATGTACTGGGTGGACCAGTCGACATCCCCGTTGACGCTGGCCAGATTGGCTGCGTCGTTGCCGGACATTGCAAGCATCTTGATGCCAGCAATCTTCTGTTTTTCCGGCTGCCAGTAGTTGGGGTTTTTCTTGAGTGCGTAGGACTGAGTCTGGAAGGAATCGACCTCCGTGTAAGGTCCTGTTCCCACGGGCGTGGCGTTGGCGTCCTTCGCCGGGTCGGCGATCGCAGACCAGACGTGCTTGGGCAGAATGGGTAGCTGGCCCACTTCGTAGAGCGCCGGAGACCATGGCTTGTTGAAGGTGAAGGTCACCTTGTTGGTTCCCTCGGCGGTGGCGCCGACGAGGTACTCGTAGCCGCCCTTGAGCTTCTTCTGGAGTTCGAAGGTGTAGGCGACGTCGTCGGCCACGAGTGGCTTGCCATCGGACCACTTCACGCCGTCGCGCAGGGTGAAGGTGATGGATTTGCCGTCAGCAGCAGTCTTCCATTCGGTGGCGAGCCACGGCGTCGTGTCTCCCTTGGCCGGGTTGAAAACCAACAGGGGTTCGTAGATCGCCTGGTTGACCATGGGATTCACCGCGGGCGCAAAGGGATTGAAGTTGCGGTCGAAGGTGCTCATGTCTTCCCGTGGGATGGTGAGCATGGCGTTCGTGTTGTCCGAAGTCGAGGAACTTGTGCCTGACTTGTTGCCGGTGGCAGCGCAGCCGGTCAGCAGCATTGCGCCTACCGCCAGTCCGGCCGCTGCAATGCGGGCGGACCTCAGGTATCGGGTTTGTGTCATGATGGGTATCTCTTTCCTATCTTCATCAGCAAGGTGAAGGGGTGGGTAAGGGTTTGCTCTTCGAAACTTGATTTCGCGGTCAGACCGAAGAGCGTTCTAGCAGCGGACAGTCGACCACTTGCTGGTCGGCAGTGATCGGCTGTCCTGCTGTAAGAGCGGCGAGCGTCTGGACTCCCAGAGCGCCCATTTTTTCGAATGGCAACGCAACCGTGGTCAGCTTTGGCCTGAGGTAGGCCGCAATGAGTTCCTGGTTGTCGAAGCCGATCACGGCGATGTCTCCGGGGATGGTCAGTCCCCGTTCCTTGATGGCGTCGTAAGCGCCCATCGCCATGCGGTCGTTGAGGCAGAACAGGGCAGTTGGCCTTTGATCTTTCGGATAGCGGTCCAGGATTTGGCAGGCTGCCTCGTAGCCCCCATCCGCCGTCGCATACCCGGACACCACCAAATCCGGATCCAGTTCCAGCCCGGCGCCGGCGAGTGCTTCGCGTGCACCCTTCAACCGCCCGACGGCCGCGGGGATTCGCGGGTCGAGATTGATGACTCCGATCCTGCTGTGGCCGGCTTGGAGTAAGCGCTCGACGGCAACCCGGCCGCCGGCGCGCTCGTCCGGGACGATCGAGGGCAGCTTCCCGTCCGCGTCGAAACAGTTGATCAGGACCGTGGGCAGCTCGTGGGCGCTTTCCGGAACATGTACGCCGCGGTGGAATGTTGCCGCATACAAAAGTCCTTCCACTCGTTGTTCCAGCAGCTTTTCAATTGCTGCATCTTCCAGGCCTTGGTTGGGTCCTACGGCATCGGCCTGGTCGGAAGGCGCGATAAGCAGGAACCGGCGGTCAAGCCAGGCTTGGTCCTGGGCGCCCTTGATGATGTCCACCGCAAACGGGGCCGTCACGATCTCGGTGACGAGTCCATACCAATCGCTGCGCTGGGAAGCCAGTGCGCGTGCTCCGGCATTCGGGCGGTAACCCAATGCCTGCACGGCGTCGTTGATGCGGGTCCGCGTTTCCTCAGAAATACTGGCGTTTTCGCGGTTGCTCAGCACGAACGAGACCGCAGTCCGGGAGACACCGGCATGCTTGGCGACATCACTCATGGTGACACCCCGCTGCCGCACAGCCGCGGCATTGTTGAGGTTCGTGGTCTTCGCCATTGAATGCTCCGGTGGTCTTCGTGGACCCTGGGTGAGTGCCAGGGGTTGGGCCTGGGTGTCCCGCGCTTGCGGTGGAGTAACGCGAGTTACCTGGGGCGATGTGAGCTAGGTTACCCGCGTTACTTCTTGGCTGTCAACAGCTTCACCGGCATGCCAGCGCCATGAGCACACATTGAACTTCCTGGTGGCGGCTTAGCCGGCCGTCCGGCCAGTGTGTGGGCGAGGCGGTAGGAGTCGGTCCCGGTTTCAATAATGGTTCCGTTGGAGGTGAGCCGGTCCACGATGGCCGCGCAGAGGCGCGGGTCGGTGAAGGTTTTCGCCCAGCCGGAGAAGGATTCGTATAACGAGATGGCTGGCGAGGGTGTACATAACCCTGAAGCCCTTCTCAGCCGCCGCTGTGCCCAGCCCGATGAGCAGGCGGGATGTACCGGTCTCGCCCACTGGGCCGCGACCAACAACCCATCCAGCGCCCGGGCCTGGTAGCCCCCGAAAGGCGCCCTTGCTTCAGACATAGATGAATGTAAATATTTACGTGTGTCTATGAATTTGGAACTCACCCCGGTGCAGACGGTCGCCTGCTGTTCGCCACTGTCCAGGGAACCCTTGTCTGCGTCCGAGGCGGACGGCATCGCGCCGCTGCTCAAGGCGCTGGCGGATCCCGTGCGGCTGCGGCTGATGTCGCTGGTGGCCTCGCACGAGGGCGGCGAGGCCTGCGTCTGCGACCTGAATGGCGCCTTCGATCTTTCGCAGCCCACCATCAGCCACCACCTGAAGGTCCTCCACGCCGCCGGCCTCCTCGAGCGGGAAAAGCGCGGGGTGTGGGTGTACTACCGGGCGCGGACCGATGCCCTGGCGAACCTGGCCACCCTGATCGGGGGCCACAGCAAATGAGCATGCTGGCGCGGCGCGCGGCTGCCGAGTTTACGGGGACAGCGTTTCTGGTCATGGCCGTCGTCGGCTCCGGCGTGATGGCGTCACGGCTGTCACCGGACGACGTCGGGCTGCAGCTTTTGCAGAACAGCCTCGCCACGGGCGCGGCACTGGTCGCGCTGATCGTGGCGCTCCAGCCGGTCTCGGCGTCGTTCAATCCGGTTGTGACCCTGGCCGAACGGGTGCTGGGTGTGTTGGACACCCGAACCGCGGCGGGACTGATCGCCACCCAGTTCGCGGGCGGCGTTGCCGGCTCCGTCCTGGCCAACCTGATGTTCGGCCTGAACGCAGTCTCCTTCTCGACGCATGAACGGGCAGGCGCCGGGCTCTGGCTGGGCGAAGTCATCGCCACGGCGGGGCTGCTGGTCATCGTGCTCGGTACTCTCCGCTCGGGCCGGACGGACCGGGTGGCCTTCGCCGTCGGCGGCTACATCACCGCCGCCTACTGGTTCACCAGCTCCACCAGCTTCGCCAACCCGGCCGTAACGGTTGCCCGGACCATCACGGACACCTTCGCGGGCATCGCCCCGGCGTCGGCGTCCGCCTTCATCCTGACCCAGCTGCTCGGAGGCGCCGCGGGACTGGTGCTGGTGCGTGCCCTGTACCCGGCCCCGGCGGCGCTTGAGGCGGGCAACCTTAAGGCGGGCAACGAGTACCCGCTGGCCAAGGACCAATCCCGCTAGCAAAGGGGAGGGGGTGAAGTGATGAGCACCGGCTGCTGCGACGACGAGTGCTGCGAGGACGGCCAGGACTGTTGCTGACCGCTCCCGCAGAACAGAACAGAACATCCGCGCGCCTGCCCGCCAACACGTCGGACAGGCGCCGCGCAACCGCCCGACGAAAAACACGAAACGAGGACAGCATGACAGCACTGGATTCCCTCCCGGTCGCCGTGGTCGGAGGCGGGCCTGTGGGCCTGGCCGCCGCCGTGCACCTGCTCGAGCGCGGCTTGGAACCGCTCGTGCTCGAGGCCGGCCAAGCGGTGGGTGCTGCTATCCGGGAATGGGGCCATGTCCGTGTCTTTTCTACGTGGCGATACAACCTCGACGCCGCCGCGGTGCGGTTGCTGGAGCGCCACGGCTGGGAAGCGCCCCGGGCCACCGCCCTTCCGTACGGTGCGCAGATCGTCTCCGACTATCTCGAACCCCTGGCCGCAACTCCGGAACTCTCCGGACGCATCCGCACCGGAACGAGGGTCATCGCCATCACCAGACGACACCTGGACAAGGGCCGCAGCGTCGGCCGCGAACAAACGCCCTTCGTGCTCCGCGTCGCCACCGCGGACGGCGGCATCGAGCAGCTCCTGGCGCGGGCCGTCGTCGACACCTCCGGAACCTGGACCACCCCGGCGCCGCTGGGCACCTCCGGCCTGCCGGCCGCGGGCGAACCGGAGGCCCGCGCCGCGGGCCTGATCACGGGGCCCTTGCCTAACGTCGAACGTGACGGATTCGCGGGCCGGCGGACGCTCGTCGTCGGGTCCGGCCACTCGGCGGCGAACCTGGTCCTGGACCTTGCCCGCCTAGCCCGAACCAACCCCGGAACCGACGTGCTGTGGGCCATCCGCGCGGCCAGTCCTTCCCGCGCCTACGGCGGCGGCGACGCCGACCAGCTACCCGCCAGGGGACAGCTCGGAGCCCGGCTCCGCACCGCCGTCGACACCGGGTCCGTCCAGCTCCTCACCGGTTTCCTCACGGACCGCGTCGACATCATAAGTGGGACCTCGCTGCGGGTGCATGCCGCGGACGGCCGCACCGTGGAGGCCGACAGGGTCATTCCCGCCACCGGCTTCCGCCCGGACCTGTCCATGCTTTCCGAACTGAGACTGGACCTCGATCCGGCGGTTGACGCGCCCCGCGCCCTGGGCCCGCTCATCGACCCGGACTTCCACAGCTGCGGCACAGTTCCGCCGCACGGAGCGAGTCTTCTGGCCCAGCCGGAGAAGGATTTCTATCTTGCCGGCATGAAGTCCTACGGCCGGGCACCCACCTTCCTGATGGCCACCGGCTATGAACAGGTCCGCTCCATCGCCGCTGCCCTCGCCGGGGACAGCGAGGCCGCGGGCGCCGTCGAACTTGAACTGCCCGAAACAGGCGTCTGCTCCACCAGCATCCCGGCCACGGCCGCTGACTCCGGGGACTCCTGCGGCGTGCCCCAACCGGAACCCGTCGGTTTCGGCACCGGACTCCGCCACGGGCGCACCGCCCCTGACTGAACTGCCCTTGCTTCAATTGCCTGCTCTTGTTGCACTTGTGTAAGCGGTGCTGTGGGCAGGCAGGCGTTCCTTTCCGCCATCCCGCCCTTCAGACCACCAATTTAGGAGAACACCATGACCGCCGACCCCGCCAAGAAGCCCTCCGTCCTCTTCGTCTGCGTGCACAACGCCGGCCGGTCCCAGATGGCGGCGGCGTTTCTCACCAGCCTGTCCAAGGGCGCGATCGAGGTGCGTTCCGCCGGCTCGCAGCCGGCAGAGAGGATCAACCCCGCCGCCGTCGAAGCCATGGCCGAGCTCGGGATCGACATGTCCGCCGAGGTCCCCAAGATCCTCACCACCGAGGCGGTCAAGGAGTCCGACGTCGTGATCACCATGGGCTGCGGCGACGAGTGCCCGTACTTCCCGGGCAAGCGCTACGAGGACTGGGTGCTGGAGGACCCTGCCGGCAAGGGTGTCGATTCCGTGCGCCCCATCCGCGACGAGATCCACACCCGCATCGAAGCCCTGGTCACCGAGCTGCTGCCCGCCCGCCACGTCGACGCCCAGTAACAGCTTCCCGTGAATGAGCCCGAAGAAAAGGAGCCAGCAGTGAGCAAGAACGCCAAACCCGAGGACCCCAGCACCGAGGACCCTAGCACCGAGAAGGTCAACGCTGACAAGGTCAGCGCCGACAAAGTCACCACCGAACAGCTCATCATCATCGGGTCCGGCCCGGCCGGCTACACCGCGGCCATCTACGCGGCACGGGCTGGACTGAAACCGCTGGTTCTGGCGGGCTCGGTCACGGCCGGCGGCGCGCTGATGAACACCACCGAGGTGGAGAACTTCCCCGGTTTCCCCGGCGGAGTCCAGGGCCCGGAGCTGATGGACGGCCTGCAGCAGCAGGCCGAAAAGTTCGGCGCGCAGGTGGTGTTCGACGACGCCACGCAGGTTCAGCTTAAAGGCCACCTTAAGCGCGTGGTCACCGGGGGCGGTGAGACGTACCAGGCCCCTGCAGTCATCCTGGCCACCGGCTCCGCGTACAAGGAACTCGGACTGGCCGAGGAGAAGAAATTCAGCGGCCACGGTGTCTCCTGGTGTGCCACCTGCGACGGTTTCTTCTTCCGGGACCAGGACATCATGGTGGTGGGCGGCGGCGATTCCGCGATGGAGGAGGCCACCTTCCTGACCCGCTTCGGGAAGTCCGTGACCGTCGTCGTCCGCAAGGGCGAGCTGCGCGCCTCCCGGATCATGGCGCAGCGCGCCAAGGACAACCCCAAGATCACGTTCGCCTGGAACTCGGCCGTCACGGCAATCCACGGCGACGGCAAGGTCAGCGGCGTCACGCTGACGGACACCCGCAGCGGCGAAACCCGGCAGCAGCCCGCCACCGGGCTCTTCGTGGCGATCGGGCATGTGCCGCGCACCGATCTGGTGGCCGGGCAGGTGGAGCTCGAC
Source organism: Arthrobacter sp. FW305-BF8 (assembly GCF_021789315.1). NCBI lineage: Bacteria > Bacillati > Actinomycetota > Actinomycetes > Micrococcales > Micrococcaceae > Arthrobacter > Arthrobacter sp. FW305-BF8. Next base: position 3,904,043 of record NZ_CP084561.1, on the reverse strand, counting down.
GGCGAGGGGTACATCAAGGTGGATTCGCCCACCACGTGCACCAACCTGAGCGGCGTGTTCGCCTGCGGGGACGCCGTGGACCACCGCTACCGCCAGGCCATCACCGCCGCCGGAACCGGTTGCGCCGCCGCCCTCGACGCCGAGCGCTACCTGGCCGCGCTGGAGGATGCGGACAGCATTGCCACAGCGCTGGTGGAGGAGCCCACCCACGCCTGAGCCTGGTCTCCGCTGGTTGAGCCTGTCGAAACCCGGCCGGATCAGTCCTGTGGTTTGTCCGGCGTCCGCCCGGACATGAAGTGCACGGCTTCCTCGATGCCTTCCTCGTCGTTTTCGAGCTCTTCCATGTAGAGCCGGCCGGCCGTGATCAGGCCACCGGTGATTTCAAAGAGGATGACTCCGCGGGCCCGGAACCGCTGCCCGTCCGCGCGGTTTCCGGTCCAGTCCCATTCGCTCCACGTGGTGTTGCCGTCATCGACTGAACCAACCAGCTCCGTGTGGATGTCGGGAATCCCGGCGAATATCGCCTGCCAGTTCGCATGCATCTGCGCCCGGCCAACGAAGGCCCTGCCTGGGTGGGCAGGTTGACTGCTGCGGTAGTCGTGATGGAACAGCGCGGCGGCCGCCTCGAGGTCGTGGGCATCCAGCGCCGCCGCCAGGCGGTCTACAACCCCGCTCATCAGTCCGCTGCTTCGCCCTCGGCTGCGGAGCGGGTTTCCCCGGGCTCCTTGAGGCGTTCCTCGTCCGTATTCTCGGGCGCTACCACGGGGGAAAGTGCGTCGGCGAGGCCGTCCCTGGTGCTTTTGTCCTTATCCGGCGCCGGAGCATCGTCGGCTGGAACATCGCTCATTTCCTCACCATAGGACGCGGCATCGCGCCTGTCGAGGACGGGGGATTCTAAAGGACGGCGGACTGTGAAGGGCGGCGGCTGAAATTAAGGGACGGCGGCGGCTGGGGGGGTCGCCTCGGTCTCAGACAGGCGACACCGCCGCCGGCCCAGCTCCGGTGATCGACTTAATTATCGTCCTGCCCCGGCCAAAAGAGAAGTGGGAGTTGGCGCTTGAATGCTACCCCTAGATCTGGTGGCCCGAGGCGTGACGACCGGTGCATCGTCCATGCTTTTTCCAAGTCCCCGCGCTCAAAATCAACGTGTCCCCAAGGCAAAGCGCGCCAGGTTGAAGGCCTCGGGGCAGGGCAGCCGGACCGCGAGCATTCCCCCCAGAAGCCGGATCCGGCTGCCGCTGAAATGCGCTAGATAAATTTCCGTACATTGGCCCACCCCGGATCGGCCGTGTGGGCCACTTGGACTTCTTTTCGGTCGCGGGTGAAGCGGTCGAAGCTGTCACGTCCGTTCTGGTCCTCCGAGTCGCTGTAGTAGTGCAGGATCCGAAGGCCGTTGCCCGTCTCTGAGGCCACCAGCTCGCCACGCGAGCCCAGCATCGCGTCCAGGTCCTTCTCGAGATGGAGCAGTCCGAGCAGTGCCTTTCCGTCCGGCAGGCCATCGTCCGGCAGTCCGTCATTCCCGGTCCGCCGGAAGCTGATCCGGACAGCCGTGTGCAGGTCCAGCAGCGGGTGATCGATCCATCTCAAGGGCCTCTGAGCGCAGACAACCACACGATGCCCCGAGGACGTTTTGGCCTCCCGCATCGTCCAGCGGGGATCCGAGTTCCGGGAGGCCGCCACCTGAAAAAATTCAGGCACGACGGCGGCTGGCTGGCTGTCGCGGGGATCGGTCCGGGCCACGTTGACGGCCCGGACCCAGCGCTGGACCTCGTCCTCGCCGATCAGCCAGTCCACCAGCAGGCGGCCCGCCTGGCGGCAGTCGTTGGTGCTCATACTCGTGAAAGCCGGGTGGTAAACCGTCAGTTCGGCCAGTGCGCTCCGCTCGTCCCAGTCCAACGCAATGCGGGCCAGCGCCAGATCCACCGGTTGCGACAGGCCTTCGAGGGTGCCGGTGGCCATGCCGGGTTGAGGCTCCCTGGCTGCGGCGAATTCCCAGTTCCCAGTGGGCGCAGGAGCCGCCCGCCGCCACCGCTCGGCCAGGACGCGCAGCCGCGGATCCCCGCCGCCGGAGACACAAAGCCGGTGCCGCGAACGGGCGCCCGGGCCGGTTTCCCAGTTGAGCCCGGGGTGGATCGCCGTCACCATGGCGCCGATGATTTCCGGGAGGTCGCCGTAAACGCCGCTCATGACGGCTGCCGTAATCAGGCCAGCTCCCGCTACGGACCACCACCGCCAGAACGCGCTAACGGCCAACGTCTCAGCCCGGCTGCTCCGCTGCATCGAATCCATGGGACCTCCTCGTTGACGCCACACGACGCTGTTTACGGATCGTGTAGCACCAGACTCAAGAAGCGGGCACTGTAGCCACAAGATCTGCGCAAGAGTTTGACGCAAGCCCCAGCTGGCTGGCAGTTGTTGTCGTTTTCAGCCCCCAAAACGACAACAACTGCGAGTTACTTGGGGGAACGGGGCATACGCACCTCGCGGGGACCGGCCGGGTACCCGCGGCGGCGGCTGGCGAAGATGATCACCAGGGCCACCGCCACCGGAACGGCCGCCGCGAGTGGCACCAGCAGCGCGCCGACGGTGTTCAGGGCCAGGGCACCGTACGCCGCGCCGACGGCGATGCCCAGCTGGATGGTCACCACGGCGAGCCCGTTGGCCGCATCCTTGTGCTCCCCGCCAGCGCGGAGGATCGCCGCCTGGTTGTAGATTCCGGCGGCTCCGAAGGCGATGCCCCACAGGGTCAGGAGCGCGAGTGCCCCTGTCCACGTGCCGCCGAGCGCGGGCAGGAGGGCGAAGCTGGCCAGGAGCAACGCCACCGCGGCCAGGACGGAGCACCGGGGACGGGCATCCGCCGTGAGGCCGGCGATCCAGATCCCCACCAGGCTGGCGACGCCGATGACGGATAGCGAGATGCCGGTGGCACTGCTGGGCAGGCCCGCGGCCAGCAGGAACGGGGCGATGTAGGTGAACAGGGCGAAGTGGCCCAGGAGCAGCAGCGGCCAGGCGGTCGCGACGGCGATGACCCCGGGCAGCGCCATGGCTGCGCGCATTGACGGGGCCGAGTCCCGGTCGGCGTCGGATGCCGGGGGCAGCAGCTTAATGGCCAGCAAGGCGAGAAGCGCCGCCACGCCGGCCAGCACAAGGAAAGAGGCACGCCACGAGAGCACTGACCCCATCATGGTCCCGAGCGGAGCGCCGACGGCGAGGGCGAAGCTGTTGCCGCTGAACACGATCGCCATGGCCTTGCCAACAGAATGCGCCGGCACGATCCGTGCAACATAAGGGGCCATGCTGGACCAGAGCAAGCCGTGGGCCACGCCGCCGAGGAGCCTGGCGGCAATGGCCAGGCCCAGGTTGGGGCTGGCGGCCAGCAGCACGTTGCTCAGCGCGAAGGCCAGCACGGTCACGATCAGCAGCGTCTTACGTGGCATCCGCGCACCGAGGAACCGCGACAGGGGCAGCGCGGTGATGACGATGACGGCGGCGTAGGCGGCGGTTAGCGAGCCGACGGCCGATTCCTCCACGCCCAGGTCACGGCTGATCTGGGGAAGCAGCCCGGACGGCAGGAGTTCGGTGGTGACGGCGGTGAACCCGGCCATGGCCAGGATGAGCAGGCCTGCCCGCGGGATCCTTGCGGTGGGGACCGGCGCACTGGTTGCGCCGGAGCGGGCGGCTGAGCTACCGCGCGGGTTCTGAGTGGGTGTTTCGGAGCCGGAGAGTTCTTGGGTCACGTATGTTCCTGAAAGTTTCGTAATTGGTGTCGTCTGTACGCTGCCCCGGGTGGAACGGACGACGGCGGGCCGGCCCCCTTAAGGGACCGGCCCGCCGTCGGGCGTTTACCGCCTTAGAAGGTGGCGGTGTCAATCACGAAGCGGTAGCGCACGTCCGAGGCGAGGACGCGCTCGTAGGCTTCGTTGATCTTGCTGGCCGGGATGACCTCGATCTCGGCGCCGATGCCGTGTTCGGCGCAGAAGTCGAGCATCTCCTGGGTTTCGCGGATTCCGCCGATCATGGAACCGGCGAAGGCGCGGCGTCCGCCGATCAGCGCAAACGCGTTGACCGGGAGCGGCTCGGCCGGGGCGCCGACGTTGACCAGCGTGCCGTCGAGGGACAGCAGCTGCAGGTAGGAGCTGATGTCAATCGAGGCGCTGACCGTGTTGATGATCAGGTCGAAGCTGCCGGCGAGGGTCTCGAAGGTGCCGGCGTCGCTCGTGGCGTAGTAGTGGTCCGCGCCCAGGCGCAGGCCGTCTTCCTGCTTCTTGAGCGACTGGGACAGCACGGTGACCTCGGCGCCCATGGCGTGCGCCAGCTTGACGGCCATGTGGCCAAGTCCGCCGAGGCCGACGACGGCGACCTTCTTGCCGGGGCCGGCGCCCCAGTGGCGCAAGGGGGAGAAGGTGGTGATGCCGGCGCACAAAAGGGGAGCGGCGGCGTCGAGCTCGATGCCCTCAGGGATGGTGACAACGAAGTCCTCGGTGACCACAACGTGGGTGGAGTAGCCGCCCTGGGTGATGGTGCCGTCGCGGTCAACGGCCCCGTACGTGCCGACATTTCCCTTGAGGCAGTACTGTTCCTCGCCGGCCAGGCAGTTGGCGCACTCCCTGCAGGAGTTGACCATGCAGCCGACGCCCACGCGGTCGCCAACCTTGTGGCGGGTCACCTCGGAACCCACCTCGGTGACGATGCCGGCGATTTCGTGGCCGGGTGCGAGCGGGTACTGCTGCGGGCCCCAGTCGCCGCGGACGGTGTGGATGTCCGAGTGGCAGATGCCGGCGTACTTGATTTCGATGAGGACGTCATGGGGTCCGACGTTCCGGCGCTCGATGGTGGTGGCCACAAGGTCCTCGGTAGCGGACGGAGCGGCGTAGGCGTTGACGGTAGGCATAGTTCTCCTGTTTGTCAGTGTTGTGGAACGGGCCGCAGATGAAAGGGATCGGCCGTTTCTTCCATCTACTAAACCCCATCGGCGTGGCGTGAGGCAGACCCTGCTGTAAGGGGTAACCACAGGGACCCCCAAGTCTCTTCCCGACTGTGGCGGACAGCACGGGATTGGTTCATATCCACCCTACTGCGACTGTGGCTGCAGAGGGAGGCCCTGTCAGTGCCTGTTAGACGCCGGGCCGCCCCGGCTACTGTGAAACAGTGGCAAGGATATTCATCACCGGCTCTGCCGGCGGACTCGGTCTGAATGCTGCCCGGGCGCTGCTTCAGCAGGGCCACGAAGTGGTGCTGCACGCCAGGGACGAGTCGCGCTTGGCAAGTGCCGGCGCGGCCAGGGACCAGGCTTTGGGGACCGTCGTCGGAGATCTGGCCGACCTCACCGAGACGTCACGTGTGGCGGAACAGGCGGACCAGTTTGGCCCGTTTGATGCCGTCATCCATAACGCCGGCGTGTACAGCGGCAACCAGATCTTTGCGGTAAACACCGTCGCGCCCTATATCCTGACGGCGCTCATGGCCCGGCCGCGGCGCATTGTGTGCATCAGCAGCGGCATGCACCGGTCCGGCACTCCTGACCTTCAGGGCATCGACTGGACCAACGCGGCCACGCGGCCGGCGGCCTACTCGGACAGCAAGCTGTACGTCACGGCGCTCTCGGCCGCGGCGGCCAACCGGTGGCCCGACGTCGAAAGCAACGCCGTCGATCCAGGCTGGGTACCCACCCGGATGGGCGGACGCGGCGCGCCCGACGACCTGGAGCTGGGGCACGTCACGCAGGTATGGCTGGCCACCCGGGAGTCGTCTGAAGACCACGTGTCAGGCGGCTACTGGTTCCACCAGCAGCGCAGGCAGCCCCATCCGGCCGTGAATGACGTGGGTTTCCAGACTGAGCTGCTGGACGCGCTGGAACGGCACACTGGCTTCGCGCTCAAGTAGGCCCGTCAGCCCAAGTAAGCCGCAGCTGAGGGCGTTCTCAGCGCTGGGAACGCCCTCAGCTGCTACCCAGTTGGGTGAGTTGGGTCAGCGGCGGGTGAGGAGGCCGCGCACCAGGGTGAGGCCCTGGCCCAGGTTGATCGACGGCAGGTACGCCCGGGTGATGGCGTTGGCGATCGCGGGCAGGGCAGCCGCGTCCGGAAACAGCAGGTACATGGGCTCGTAGTCCGGCTTGAACTTCGCCTTGAACGCCAGCAGGGACCTGAACCCGTACACCGGTTCCAGTGCGGCGCCGAGCCAGTCGAGCATCCGGTCCAGGGCTCCGTTCGCGTCGGTCCCGCCTCCAACGGACGAAGCAGGCACCCGTGCCAGCGGCGCCCCGGACAGGCTCATGAATTCGCAGCCCTCGTCCTGCAGGCCCAGCGCGGCCGACGCGATGAGGAAGTCGATGCTCGCCCGGAAGCCGTCACCGCGCCTCCGCATGAAGTCCAGTGTCCAGCCCACCACGTATCCATTGCGGTACACCGGCAGCCACGACGCCACCGCGTGCACGGTGCGGTCGGCATCGATCGCCAGCAGGCAGCGGACCTCGGGGTCATCCAATTCGTCCAGGCTGCCCAGCGTGAAACCCATCTCCGGGACCTTCTTGTCCGCCACCCACTCCTCGGAAATCGCCTCAATCTGCGCCTGGACAGCAAGAGGCGCCTGGGCAAACGACGTCCACTCCGCGCGGATGCCTGCCTTCGCCGCCCGGTTCAGCGCCGTGCGGATGTCCTGGAACTTCTTGCCCCGGAAGGACACCTCGTCCAGCCGCAGCACAGTTTCCTGCGCCACCTGCACCGAGCCCCAGCCCAGCGATCCGGCCATGCCGCGGAGCTCGTCGGACACGAAGTAAAAGCACGGCGTCCACCCGCTGAATTGGCAGTGACGGGCGAACTCCGCGAACGCGGCTTCGCGGTCGGCCGGCGGACCCACGGGCGGTCCGAGCGCCACGGCCACCCCGCTGAGCACGCGGTACGCGATGAAGCTCGAACCGGTGAACCAGTAGCTGTTCCCGCTCCACGTGGTCATCCAGGAGAGCGAGCCGCCGCCGTGCGACTTGAGGATGCGCCGGGCCCGCTCCTCGTCCGCGCTGTGCCGCCCGTGCGCCGGACGCAGGAACGTCCGGAGCAGCAGTGCCCCGGTCCACGCCCAGAATACGACGCCGATGCTTTCGTAAAGGACGACGGCGGCGGTGCTTTCAGGGAAGAACGCCGGTGAGCGGTCCACCAGGAAGCCGAGGGGAAGGAACCTGTCCGGGACGTCGGCGAGAAGCTGGGGCAGGCCGGGCGCGGGCGTGAAACCGTCCGCCAAAGCCAGGCCCAGGCCCACATAGGCGAGGCTCAGCAGAACCAGGGCAACCAGCACACGGCGCGCCAGCCGCAGGTACGTTCCGCGCGGAGCCTGCACCGGGAACAGGTTCCGGCCGGCCAGCAGAAGCACCATCAGGGAGACGGGCAGGAGCATCGGCAGCACCAGGCTGAGCGGGTGGGAATAGCCCGAGAGCTCGATCCCGCCCACTCCCTCGCGGGTGGGTGAACCCGGAGGCGGCGGCAGGAGCACACCGGCAATGGTGACGGCGGCCAGCAGCGAAAGCGTTGCCTGGATTAGGAACGCGCCCGCCCAGGCGAACCGGCGCCCGCGCCGCAGTCCGTCCGCGAACAGGAGCAGCAGGAACGACGGCAGGATGGCCATGAAGATTCCGCCGGCCCCCGCCCGCAGCTGCAGCTGGGCGGCGGCGCAGTCCCTAACGCCGGCCGGGCGGGAACAGGAGGCCTGGAGCGCGGCGGGATCCACTGGCTGGATGTTGGTGAACAGGAACCTGAGCACAGAAAGAGGTCCGACTGCGTGCGGCGCCAGTCCTGCCACCACCGGTCCGACTGCCGCTACCGTCAGGAGCAGTGCCACCAGGATCCGGGCCTCGTGGCGGGAGACGGCGGGCTTGCCGAAGCGCGGCCGGCGGCCCAGCAGCACCGGGCCCAGCAGCCCTCCTGCCGCGGCTGCCCCGAGCCGGACCAGGTCCTCGAAGCCGCCCGCATACATCGCGAACAGCAGCAGCACGGCGAGGAGAACCACGCGGATCCGGCGCCGCCACAGGGTGGACAGAGAAGCCGTCGCAGCCATCGCGGCCGCGCAGGCCAGTGCGCTTGGGCCCATGAAGAAGTGCCCGCTCAGGTCGCGGATCCAGCTCCCCATCAGGCCGCGGGCGGCGGCGAGGAACCCGAGCGTCGCGACGATTCCCAGCACGTGCCCGCCCAGCGCGGCCAAAGTGAAGGGCAACGTGCCGAGGCGGCGTTCCAGCGCCAGCCCGGCAAGAAGCACCAGGAGTGTGCCCACGACGTACCCGGCCAGGTCCCGCTCCCAGAACGCGGCGAGAAGCAGAGCCCACCAGTGATCCGGGATCGAGCGCGACGTGACAGCAACGTGCGGCAGCAGGAACGGCGGCGGACCGGAGCGGATGCTGGCGGATAAAACACCTGGGGCCCAGAAGAGGAGAACGAAAATGAGGGTGGCGGGGGAGCCGCGCAGCGCCCGGGTCCACCCCGCTGGGGTCCGGTGGCCGGAGGGCACACGTCGTCCCTGGTCCGGCTGCCGCATGGGTGGAGGGCTCCTTTCAAAGGGCTACTCGATTCTTCCACACACCGCTGCCCCACTGACCAGCAGTTAGGGCCGCTGACGGGGTCGTCAGTGCCGTACCTTTACCGAAAAGGGCCGCTTCGAAGCCTCCTTAGCGGCCCTTTGTGGCAAATCGACGAGCTGCAAAACCCGGACAGTGCGCGGGAAGAGCGTAAAGAATGAGCCAGCGGATGCCGATCCCTGCGCTCCCGGCCGGGTCTGTCCCGCCGGCTGATCCGGTTCGTTGGAGGCAGGACAGGAAGGCTGTGGTTGTCGGGGCTGGCATTGCGGGTCTCGTTGCGGCCCGCCAGCTCGGTTTGGCCGGCTGGGACGTCGAGCTTCTCGAGAAATCGTCCGGTTCGCGCCCCGATGGCTACATGATGGACTTCTTTGGTCCGGGAGTGGAGGCGTCGGAAAGGATCGGACTCTACCCGCGGCTCGCAGCGGTGGCATACCACGTCGAGGCAGCCGAGTATGTCGATGCAACGGGACGCCCCACATCCAGCCTCGACTACGACCGGTTCGCCCGGCTTGCCGGCGGGAAGGTCCTGAGCCTGCTGCGCCCTGATATGGAGCGAGCAGCCCTCGCCGCCCTCGACGATGTGGCTCCGGGCCGGGTGCTGGTCCGCTACGGGGCGCAGGTTTCCCGGGTATGGACGGATGGCGACGGCGTGAGGGTCGCCGTCGGAGATCCGCCGGGCGGCACGCTCGACGCGGACGTGCTCGTCGGCGCCGACGGCATCCATTCCGCGGTGCGTGCCCGGGTGTTCGGTCCCGAGGAGGAGTTCCTTCGCCGTCTGGGCATGCGTGCTGCGGCCTTTATCGTGACCGAACCGCTCCTGAATGCCCGCTTCCGGAACCGGTTCGTTCTTACCGACAGCATCGACCGGGCAGCCGGGCTCTACAGTCTCCGCTCGGACAAGGTAGCGGCCTTCATGGTCTACCGGGATGCCGCAGGCGCGACAGGGTATTTTCCGTCCGGGAGTCCGCGGGAGCGGCTGCGCGGCGAGTTCGCCGGACTTGGCGAGGGGATCGACCGTGTCCTGGAACTGTGCCCCGAGCACCCGTACGACGATGTCGTCGCGCAGATTATCATGCCAGGCTGGCAGAAGGGGCGGACGGTTCTTGTGGGGGACGCCTGCGGGGCCGTGTCCCTCCTCGCGGGCCAGGGCGGCTCACTCGCCATCGCAGGTGCTGCGCTGCTGGGGGACGTCCTGGCACCCGTGGCCTCACCTGAAGGGATCAGTTCAGCCCTCGCTGAATTCGAACGGCGCTGGAGACCCGTGGTGGAGGAAGCGAAGGCCGCCGGGAGGCGCACTGCATCATCGTTCCTCCCCGAAACCGGTCACAGCGGCTCCTGCGCCGGTGGATCATTCGGGCCACCCATCTGCCTGGAATCGACCGGCTGGTGGCCCGCCAGATCGTGGGCAGGATCGCAAAGTAAGCCCCGACCGACATCCGCACGAGTGCCCGTTCCGTTTCCCTCGTGCCGTTGCCTTTACCGCCGCCACGTGCGCTTTGGCGGCTGGAAGCGAACTGACTCTGTACGAAGGCAAGTCGATGCCTAAAAGTGATACATGTGTGATCGCCTGGTGGGAAAGCCGAAGCTAGGCTGATAAGAAGCTGTCTAGCAGAAAGTGGTGATGGCCGCGCTGGGTTGGTCTGTGATTGGGCTGCTTCGCTGCCTCGTTGCGCTGCGAAGCGCTTTCGTGTGGGTACTCTTGGTGCTTCTCCTCGCCGGGGCCGCCTCTTACACCCACGGCAGCCGCTACGCCATCGTTGGACAAAGCCCCTTTCAAACCGTGGCCGCCCAGTCAGCCGGCACGGGATGGGTTGAGACTGTGGCGCGCCCGGCGGCTGACTTGCCCCTCCCGGGTGGCGCGCCGGCGTCGGCTTCCCAGGCTGTCCGCGCTGTCCAGCAGGCGGGCCAGGTCGTTGACCCCGAGTCGGTGGAGCGGGACTGCTGCGGACGCCGGCACGCTCCTCGCGGCGAACCGGCCCCGCTCAGGACACGGGCGGTGGACCCGCCCTCCCTGCTCCAGTGGCTGCCCGGCGACGCGGGTCTTTCCCGCGGTGTACCGCAGGGGCCGGATCTTCCCGCCCTCACCGTGCTTCAGCTTTCCATCAGCAGGACATAAAAACGGCTCGGCGTTCTTAGACACCTCCGCCTGCTGTTTTGACCTGGAAAAGAGAATCCAATGACACACGCACAATCCATGCTGGATACCTACCCTCAGGACCTTGGAAGTATCGATAAGGCCAAACTCGCGGAATGCATCGAGGCGTGCTTTGACTGCGCGCAGACCTGCACCGCTTGCGCCGACGCCTGCCTCAGTGAGGACATGGTTGCAGAGCTCACTAAGTGCATTCGCACCAACCTTGACTGCGTCGACATTTGCGCGGCCACCGGAAAGATTCTGTCCCGCCGCACCGGTTACGACGCCAACGTCACCCGTGCAGTGTTGGAGGCCTGCCGCACCGCATGCAAGGCCTGCGCTGATGAATGCGGACAGCACGCCTCGATGCACCGCCACTGCGAGGTGTGCGCTGACGTCTGCCGGCGCTGTGAGCAGGCCTGCGCCGACCTCCTTGCCTCACTGGCTGAAGTGAGCCGGTAATGGCACAACAGCTAGGGGGAGCAGCACGCCAGAGGCTTTTAGTCGATCCGCAGCTGCGGAGGATGCTGGCCACACACGTTCACTGCGGAGAGGCGATGCAGTTGGTCATCGCAGACCAGGCGCTACCTGGTGGATCGCAGGACCGGAAGAACGACGGCGCCCTGCTCACCTACCGGTGCGCCTGCGGATTCAGTTTCGATCAGAGGCAGGACTGACACTGCCGTCTACCAAAGCAGAAGGCCGGGGGTGCCTGCCGGATTCGGAAGCACATCGGGAACAAGCGCCACCGCGGATTCGTTGAATACGGGACACCCTGGGAAACGAGGAATGGATCATGACCGCTGATTACGATGAACTGCGCACCGACGTCAAGGAAACGCAGGATAAGTCCCTTGAAGCACTAAAGTCCGCCAACGCCCCTGATGCACTCAGTGTGGTTCGGGAACTCGACGCACCCGACGATGCTGACGCTCTCGGCGTTCCCGGCGGCGAAATAGTCGCTGAGGAACTCAGCGTTCAGATCGTCCCCCAGGCCGCGGACGAGTTTACCTGCCACTCCTGCTTCCTGGTCCGTCACCGCTCCCAATTGGCGCGGGAACACGACGGGCACCAATACTGTCAGGAATGCGAAGGCTAGACGACGATTTGAGCTAAAAAGCGCGCTTAGCCGTTCGCCGTTCCAGGACCAAACCAGGAGACCGCACCGGCAAAACGCACCTGCCCTCTGAGTCGCCAGAGCCGTGGGTATTGCGGCTCTTCCCTGGCGGGTTGCCCCGGACGTAGGCTGTGGATTGGAGAGCCGGGAAGCCTGGTCGGCCCGCGGGGCGTCGTGCCCGCGGGCCGACGCCCTGGCAGCCGCCTCGGTCGTTGTTGCTGGACCGAGGGAACGGGCTCCGCCATGACTTCAGCAGCAGATCCGGTCATTGACGCCACACGGCTCGTGAAGACTTTCGGCACGCCGACCGCCGATCTGACCAGGGTCACCAGCGGATGGGTTTCGCTGTTCTCGCCCATCGGGTGGGGCCAACGCTCCAGGCCCTTCTCTGCCGCTGACCCCGCGCCGCTGCTGGTCCTGGCCGCAGCGGCCACCGCCCTGGCCGTTGCCGTCATGGTGCTCCGAAATCGCAGGGATCTGGGCGCCAGCCTGCTGCCCGAACGTGCAGGCCCGGAGCGAGCCGGCGCGGGTGGTGCCTCCTTCCTGGGCCTGGCGTGGCGCCAACAGCAGCCCACCCTGATCGGCTGGTGCCTCTTCGCAGCCCTGCTCGATGGCATCGCCGGGAGCCTCGGGCCCGTGGTCAGTGACGTGATCGGCGGCAATGACTCACTCCGGGAGCTGATCCTTCGCCTCGTCCCGGGGACCCGGGCAGAGATCATCGATGTGTTCACCGCTGCCCTGCTGGGCATCGCCGGTGTCCTGGCCGCTGCCGCCGGCATCCAGGCCATGCTGCGGCTCCGCACAGAGGAAGCCGAGGGCAGGGCCGAACTCCTCCTGGCCACGCCCCGCTCCCGGGCCCGGTGGCTTGGCGCGAACCTGATCCTCGCCGCGGCCTCTGCCACGGTCGTGGCCGCCGTCGCCGGGACCGCGGCCACCGCCGGCCTCACCCTCTCCGGCGTGGGCAACGGCCCGCCCGGCCTGCTGATCGGCTCCGCGTTGGCGCACGTCCCGGCCGCCGCCGTCTTCGTCGCGGCAACGGCGGTGGCCTTCGCCGCGGTGCCCAGGGTGAGTATTCCGTTGGGGTGGGCCATGTTGGCCGGCGGCCTGGTCCTGGGTCAGTTCGGTGAGCTGCTGCGCCTGCCTGCCTGGCTGCAGGATGTTAGCCCGTTCCGGCACTCCGCGGCGATGCCTGTCGAGCCGTTCGACCCCGAAGCTGCCCTGACCCTGACCACCATTGCCCTCGCCGGAGCAGGGATCGCTGCCTACCTGTTCCGGCGCCGCGACCTCACTCCGTGATACCGAACGCTTGGACAGGTGCTGCTCGCTGTGCGGCTGGTGCTTTACGGGACCGACGTCGGCCACGGCGTCGGACGGGTACCGTACTTCCTGCTTCCGTCGGGCGGGGGCCCGGTCCTCGTCAGTGCGCTGCTGCCAGGGCCGCGGGAAGCTCGGTCAGGGCTGTGACTATGAATTCAGGAGCTTCAAAGTAGTCCGGGTAGCTACCCCCGGTCCTGTTCAGCCACGCTGTCCGGAGCCCGGCACGGGTGGCGCCGTGGATGTCCCACGGATGCACGGCGACCAGCAGCATGCCGGCCGGATCAGCCCCGGAGGCGGCGGCGGCGTATTCGTAGGAGGCCCGGGCAGGCTTCCAGGCGGGCGCGTCTTCGACCGAAAGCAGCGACTCAAACACCTCCCGGATCCCTGCGGCCTTGAACAGCTTCTCTGCGATCTGGGTTGAGCCGTTGGTGAGTGTAATCAGCCGGAACCCTGCAGCCCCCAGGGCGCTGATCCCCTCGGGAACATCCGGATGTACCCCGAGGCCGTTCATGCCGCCCATGACATGCTCGACCGCCCCGTCGAGAGGGCGGTTAAGCTCCACCCCGGTCAGAAGTCCCCGGAGCGCGTCGGCTCCGATGGCGGCGAAGGATCCGTTGTCTCCGCTGGCCGTCAGTGCGAAGCCGTCACGCAGCAGCGTAGCGAACCAGAGTTTGGCCAGGTCAGCTGGCGCTCCGATTTCCCTGAAGCGTTCCCCCATGGGCGACATATCCGACAGGGTTTCGTTCACATCAAAGACAATGACAGAGATGGCGGTGCTCATTGATTCTCCTTGTGGTCGCGTGTACGTCTCCAGTGCAAGTCTGCCGCCTTCCCGGACAGAACTGCGCCAGGGCAGCGCCGTATTCTCCGTCGCCCAGGACGGTCACGTTCTGGAAATCACCGCTGTCATGGCAGGGCATAGGTCGACCCGGACGGCGGGGTAGTTCGGCGTGAGACTACATTTCGCCGAGCTCGAAGATCTCCAGGGTGAACTTTCCGTTGCCGTCGGACAGGAATGGATGGCCGTCGGCCAGTGCCTTGGCCCCCGCGAGGCTTTCTGCTTTCACGATCGAGTAGCCGATTCATAAGGCGTGGCGCACCGGCTTCCGCCTTCCCCGCCGGTGTGAATCAAACCGGGCAGGGATTCCTCGAGGCCGGCCGTGTCGTGCGCGTACGCACGGTGGTCAGGCAGCCTCCAGGATCTGTTTCAGCTTGGCGAGGTCTTTCTGCATCGCGCGGCGCATCGTCGGTGCCATGACGAGCTTCATTACCGCGGAGAATCCAGCGGGCTTGCCGGTGTTGCGCAGTGCCATGCGGGTAGAGGAGTGGTCAGCGTCCGCCCAGGTGTAGGTGGTCTGCATGGGGAACGGGCCCTGCGCTGTCTGCATGACCAGCCTCTTGCCCGGGTCCAGCTCGGTGAATTCGTACACGTAGTCCAGGTTCCGGCCCAGGAAGTGAGCCCGGAAAGCCAGCCGGGATCCGACCCTCAGTGGCGGCGCGGATTCCCAATTGACCGCCTTGATGTTGGTATACCACTCGGGAGCGTTCTCAGGGTCCGAAGCATAGCTGGCGACAACCTCGCGCGGCCGGTGGATGACAATCTCTGTCAGTACGTCAACCATTGTCTTTTCCTTCTGCCAGCGGAGCATCAGATGCCGGCCACCTCGCGGCCGGTGAATGCGACGAGACGCTCCATGCTCGCCGCCGACTCATCGACCAGCGTCTCTTCGGCGAAGCTGGCCCCCCGCATCTGGGGACTGATGGTGTTCCGGGCGAGGCCCAGCACGTAGTCCGAGAGGACCGGCGAGACCGCGAGTTCTTGCCCGGTGGCCTTGGCAAAGTCCCAGGCGTGCACCAGCAGTTCCAGGTTCAGGATGCTTGCGACCAGCGTCGCGGGGAGCTCCGCGAAGCCCATGTCCAGGCTTCCTTCCAGGCCGCGGACACGGAACGCTTCCAGAGTGATCTGCGAGGCCTCGGCGATCCGGACTTCTGGCGACGCCGTCGGCCGGGCAGGAACGGTAGTGCCAAGAGCCTTGCCGATCGATGCAATCGAGCCGAAGAGATGGCCCAGCAGACCGTCAACGGTGAAGTCCTCGCAGGGTGTGCGGGCGTCCATGTCCGAGTCCTTGAGTCCCTGCAGGACGCGTTGGGCCACGGCGAGGGAGGCTTCGGCGCTGGCGAGTTCGTCGATGGGGTCCGGGGCTGCCGACCACTCGTCGGGGCCGGCATCGCCGCTCGTGGCCAAAAGTACCAGGCGCCCCAGGAAGTGGTTCCAGCCCTCAGCATGGCCAGTTTCCTGCTCCGCTGTCAGCCCTTCGTGGATCAGTTGGACGGTCGTTCCGCCGTCGACTGCTTCCAGGTTCACGGTCACGGTAGAGGCGCCCGGCGGCAACTGGTCGTCACCTTCCCAGCCCCACGTGTAGACGATGCGTTTTCCGGGCTCGATTTCCGTGAAGGTGCCTCTTGCGGCATGGCCCGGAGTGATGGTCCAGCGGTAGTCTCCACCGACGCGGAGGTCGACCCTGGCCGCCACGGTTTTCCAGCGGCGGAGCCTCTCGGGCTCTGTGATGAGTGCGAAGGCCGCATCCGGATCGACCGGAAGGAAGACAGTTTTGTTAAATGACATCAGATTTTCCCTTGCGATGTTGGTGGGCGGAGCCGGCTGGCGTCAGCCACCAGCAGATCCAGTTCATTGGTCCAGAAAGCGTCAAATTCTTCGCGCAGCCGGACCATTCCTGCTGCGTCCAGGCTGTAGTACCTGTTCCTGCCGTCCTTCCGGGCCGATACCAGCCCCACTTCGGACAGCAGCAACAGATGCTGGGAAATAGCCGACCGGCTGACCGAGAAATGTCCGGACAGCTCCGTCACCGTCCGCTCTCCCTCCGCAAGGAGCCGAAGGAGTGCCCGCCTGTTTGGCTCCGCGGCAACTTCCAGAAGATCAGGCACAATAAATACGTTAGTCATCGCTAACGTATTGTGCAAGCGGTCGTCCCCGACTCTCTTGTAAACGGGCACCAGAACGCTAGCGCCCGTCCGGGTACGGAGCCGTGGCAAGCGGAAAAGGCAAGCATCTGGAAGGCCTGCTGGTAGGCGGCCGTGCTAATCAGCCTGACCAACAGCACTGTCCGCCGCTGGGCAGGCGCCTGAAACCCAAGGAATGCCTGCAGCAATGGCGCGGACGAAGGAGCCTTTCCGCCGGGCCCGGAATGCATGGGGGACATTGCGGGCCCGGCGCCTAAACCTGCCATCATTTGCCCCGCGATAGCCGGCCTCTGCTAGTGAGACAACTCTGTCCCGCCTCCCTTGGGGAAAGCTGGGGCTACCTTGGGGACCCGCTTGGACGGTCGCCGAACGTGACGCTTCTCCCGGCATGGCCAGCCCAGGGGCGGCCAGCACAGGGGCCAGGTAAGCCGGGAACTACCCGCCCCACACCGAGAATGAGCCGGAGTGCCCGGCGATCACGCTCTGGTAGATGACAAAGAGCCCGGCGAGCACGCCCAGCGTAAGGGCCGCGATGCGGGCGGGACGGGAGCGCTGGAGCCCGGCCAGCGCCGGGACCCGCTCGGCCAAGGGCGCGAAGGTGACGGCGAGCATCAGCACCACTACAAAGAAGAAGACGACGGCGGCGATCTTCAGGATGTCGCCCTGCTGGGCATGGGCCTGGATGGCGTCGGTGGCGCCCCGGGTCTCCTCCAGCTGCTCACCGGCCTGCGCGGTGATGAGCGCCATCGGGGCAAGGATCAGTGCCAGCACGCCCAGCGGCCACGCGAGATATCGGCGGGTCCGGCCAGCCAGACCGTAGATGACGGCGCCTAGGCCGGCGAGCGGCCCGAAGACGACGACGCCGTGGACCAGGAGAATGTGGGCCGGAAGGCCGCCGATCAGCATATTGGAAGCTCCTTGCACGTCAGAGGGGCGCAGGTGCCTTGAATCTAGCATCGGGGGAGCCGATGGCCTATGGGGCGGAGCCAACCGGATCACCGGCACGGCGGGCGGCAACAGACCGGATGCCCAGCCCCGCCGTTGCGATGGCCAGGGCCAGCAGGACTGTGGGAAGTGCCCCGCCTGCGGGTCCAAGTGTGGCGGCCAGAATCTGCCTGCTCATCAGCAGCATCTCCTGCAGGTCGCCCGCCGCGACGCGCGTGCCGAGGACGTAGCTGACAGAGGTGAACAGGGCTGGAACCACCCACAACAGCGCCAGGTCTGCGAGCCAGACGACACCCCGCCGCGCAGGACGAAGGCCGCACCACGCCAGGGCGCAGCCGACGATGAGCGCCGGGACCCAGCGCGCCGCCGACGGCACCGCGGCGGGGAGGTTGGTCTGCCCAACAAAGCCGACAAGCCACAGCACAGCCCATGACGTGAACGGCACCGCCACCAGCCCGGCGCCGAGCGCAGCCAGGGCACGTGGATTCGAACGGAAGAGCAGGAACGCCACGAGGCCCGCAGTGATCGACGCGACAGTGCCCGCCAGCAGGCCGGCGAAGTAAATCCTCGCCAGCGTCCCGCCCGTCAGGCCGCCGTCGAGCACCATGAATGACTGTGCGGCCGCCGTGATCTGTACCGCAAGGACGCCGGATGCGGCGCACCACGCCACCAGACGCCGCTGGGCGGGCTGCCAGATGCGCAGGGCGAGTCCGGCCACCGCACCGCCCGCGGTGAGGAGGGCCACCAGGGTAGTGAGTTTGTATTGGCTCAGCGGCAGCAGCGAGACCGGCATCTGATCCGGAAGGACCTCGGCGCCCCACAAGTTCTGGAGCGGGAGCCGTGCCCCGGTGATCAGCCAGGGTGCCAAACCCAGCAGTCCAGCCAGGATTCCGAGCAGCGACCCCAGTGCGGCGTCCTTGGCCGGAGTCCGCTTCGCCTGGTGAGGGGGAAGTCCATGGTCGGTCAGTTCATCGGGCAGACTCACTGCGGCTCCTTGCGTGCATGGGTGGTCGGGGGGCGCACGCAAACAGAGCGGGCAGCTAGATAGTACACCGAATGGATTAAGTTATCTTCTGGAAAAAGTTCACAAACGGGTGATGTTTTTCGGAATTTCCCGGAGGGTTCAAGCGTTCCTTGGATAACGCCACAGGCGTACCGCGCCAGGGGCGTAAGGGAGAGGACGAGGCGATGAAAAACATCGGCAACTTTGGACCCCGGAACGTCGCTGCGGACGCAACGGCCCCACACCCCTGGAGCCGGTATGTGGCAATCGGAGATTCGTTTACCGAGGGCGTCGGCGATCCCGAGGAACGCTGCGCCGGAGGGCTCCGGGGTTGGGCGGACCGGGTGGCAGAGGAGCTCAGTGCGGAGCGGAAAGACTTTGCCTACGCCAATCTGGCCATCCGCGGCCTGCTTTTGGACCAGATTCTTGACCAGCAGACGGAACCGGCAATGGAGCTGAAGCCTGATCTGATCACGCTGTCGGCCGGCGGGAACGACATGGTGTTCCACCGCACCGACCCGGACAAGCTGGCGGCCAAGCTGGAAGCCGGAGTTGAACGGCTGAGTGACACCGGTGCCACCATTATGCTGTTCGCCGGGCCGGACTGGCGGCGCACGCCCATCCTGGGGCGCAGCCGCTCCCGGATAGCCATCTTCAACGAGAACATCCGGATCGTCGCTGCCGCGCATGACTGTCTGCTGGTGGACCTGTGGACGCTGCCCGGTCTCAGGGATCCGCGGATGTGGGACCCGGACCGGCTGCACTTCTCGCCGCTGGGCCACCACACCATCGCCATGCATGTGCTGGACACCCTGCAGGTGCAGCATTCGCTGCAGCCGCTGGAGCCAAAGGCCCTGCCGCACAGCAATTGGCGCGATGCCAGGGCCGGGGACCTGGCCTGGGCCCGCACCTACTTCCTGCCGTGGGCTTGGCAGCGCATCACGCCGCCGCGCATTCCCCTGCCGGGTGTCCACGACCATCCGGCGCCCGCGCCCCTGCTGCCGAAGCGGCCGGTGTTCGCCCCGGTTTATGCTGTGCGGACCGTTGCGGTGAAGGCCGTGGCTGAGTTCCTGGCGTAGCGCCCGGAAACCGGGCGACGGCATGGGTGAGCGTAAGACGGCGGCGGCTGGCCGGCCGCCGTCGTGCCCGTCCGACGGCCCGGCCTACGGCGTCCCGACGACGATATCCGCGCCCGCGTCGCCCGCTGTGGCGGTGATCCAGTCGATCACGTCCCGCCGGTCCGTGCGGTAGGAAAAGTTCGTTCCCTTGCAGTAGCGGCTGTGGTTGAACGAGGTGATGCCGGCGATGGTGTTGGACGCCGCCGTGCCGTAGAACAGCGGCCCGCCAGAGTCGGCGGTGCAGGTGGCGCCGAGGCCCTTCCCGTTGCCGTTGGTCTGGACGTTGTAGCCGTCGGCGCTCGCGCTGGTGAGGTTCGTCAGCTTGGACGTGGCCATGAGCCGTTCGCGGAATGAGGTGTCGGAAACCGGGTTGACCTCCGAGATTCCGTAGCCGCTCACGGTGAAGGTTGTTTCCTGCTGCCCGCGCCTGGTGGCCAGCGTGTCCAGGGTCTCCGGTGCCGCGAGGTGCGCGTATTCTTCGAGCGCGATGGGCTGCTCCAGGATCACCAGGCCGACGTCCTTGGTTTCCGGTACCTCGGCCATGCTGGTGTAGCCGTAGTTGTGCAGTTCCTCCGACTCAGCGCACTGGCTTCCCCGCGTTCCCTCGGCGCAGAGGCCCGGGTAGCCGGTGTCCGGATCCGTTCCCGTCTCAGGGCTCCAGTCCACGCCGGCGTCCTGCTGGAAGTAGACCCGTGCCGCGGAAACACCGGCGGTGCAGTGGCCTGCTGTTAGGAACACGGTGGGCGTCAGCAGGGAGCCCGAACACCTGTGGTGGAACTCGCCGTTGGGACCGTAGAAGACAACCAGCCCCACGAAGGGGTGCTCGGTGTCCTTGGCGTAGTCACCGGTGACCGCGCCGGCCGGGACGGCCGTGGTCAGGGCCAGCACCGTAGCAGCGGCCAGCACGACGGCGGCACCGCCGCGGGCGCGTAGTTTCTTCCAAATGCGCATACAAGCCCCAGCTTCCTCATGCACGGACAGCCGGCAGCGCACGTCGGAGCACGCGGCAGGCGCCAAACAGTGTAGTCACCGCCGAATGTGGCGGTGACTTAAGGTACCACCCGGGGGCGGGTACCGCGGCGCGTGCAGGACCGGCGCCGGCGAACTCGGCTAGGGCTATTTTCCGGGCGCCGCAGGCCATAGGCTCCAGCCATGTCATCAGTCATCGTTTGCAGCGGCCCCCACGACGGCCACGTTTCGCCCATGCTCGGAGTGGCACGCCGCCTGATTGACCGCGGCCACCGGGTGCGGTTTCTCACCGGCCCCGCGTATGAGGATGCAGTAAAGGCCATCGGGGCTGAGTTTCTCCCGCTGGGACCGGGCGCCGAATACGCGACCGAATCCAGCGCGGCCACCGGCGTCCAGGCGATCCGCGAGGGCATCCAGGGGCTGGTGATTGAGCCTGCCCGCGGCCAGTACCTGCCGCTGGCAGCGGCGGTCGCGGCCGAGCCGACGGACGCGGTCCTGGCGGAGGTCACCTTCGTGGGCGCCGCCACGCTGTCCAGGCTTCCGCGGAACAAGCGGCCACCTATCATCGCCTGCGGCATCCTGCCCTTGACGCTGTCCAGCCGGGACTGCGCCCCCTACGGCTCCGGGCTGGCGCCGGGCAAGGGGCCGGGTGCCCGCCTGAGGAACCAGGCAATGAACTGGCTGGTCTCCAATGTGGTGCTGAAGGACAGCCAGCGGCGGGTGGACGCCCTGACCCGCGAGCTGGTGGGCGTGGGGCTGGACGGGCTGTTCATTCTGGACTGGGCCCGCCGGACCGAACTCGTCGCCCAGTTCACGGTGGAGGAATTCGAGTATCCGCGCTCGGATGCGCCGGGCAACCTGCGCTTTTTCGGCCCGATGTCCCGGCATGCCGCCTCCGCCTCCGTGACGCCGAAGCCGGACTGGTGGGGCGAGCTCGATGGCTCCCGGCCCGTGGTTTACGTGACGCAGGGGACCGTCTCCAACGAGGACTTCACGGCCCTGGCCGGTCCCACGCTGGAGGGGCTTGCCGGGGAGGACGTGACCGTCGTCGTCAGCACTGGCCGCCGCCCGCTCGACGCGCTGCCGCCGCTCCCAGCCAATGCCTGCGCCGCCGAGTTCCTCCCGGACGCTGAGCTCCTGCCTAAGGTGGACGTCTACGTCACGAACGGCGGCTACGGCGGCCTCCACTACGCGATGGAAAACGGGGTGCCCATCGTGGTGGCGGGGGACACGGAGGACAAACCCGAGGGTGCCGCCCGGGTGGCCTGGGCCGGCGTCGGAATTAACCTCAAGACGGGCCGGCCGAAGCCGGAGGCCATCCGCGACGCCGTGCGGAAGGTTCTGGGGGACGGCCGGTACCGGGCCGGAAGCCAGCGGATCGGGGCGGCGATTGCGGCTTCCCCCGGCGTGGACGGGCTGATCGACCAGATGGAAGCGATGCTGCGGGTGGGCGAGCCGGAACAGCGCCAGCCAGACGCCTAGACAACCCGTGTGGTTCGCGGGCTGCTAGCGGGCAGGCGGGCGTAAATAGGCGATTACCCTGTTCCGGTCAGTTCCTCTCGGCATTATCCTTTTTCCTATGAGTTCAAGCGAACAATCGCTCGACTCAGGGGCGCCGGGGGGCACGAAGTCGAGGGGAGTGCGTAACCCCGCCGTATGGGGTTTGGCCGGGGTTCTGGCTGGGTCTGTGGTCAGCGGAGGTTTCTCTCTAGTGACCGCCCAGATGGCTTTCCAAGCCAGCGAAAATTCAGCGAACAGGGCCCAACAGTCAAGCGAGCGAAGCATTGAGGAAGAAAACAAACGAGCTCGGGATCAATTTACAAGGGATCAGCGCGTAGTCGCTTACAAGCAATACCTGACGGATTCCAGGTTGTTTGAGGACGCACAACTGGATTACCTCAACGCGCTGTCGCAACCGACGGTCTACGACGTAAATACCTACCTGAACAGCTTGGAAACGACAAATAGGCAGTTCGTTAATTCGGCGTGGGGCATGGAGTTCTTCTCCCCGAAGAAACTTAAAGAGGCTGCCAGTGCGCTTACGCAAGAGCTGTACGAGAGGTATCTGATGTTAAGAAGCTACGACCAATCGAGTGCTCAGCTCCAGGCGCTCTATGAGCGCGTAGACCGTCTCGGACGGCCGAAGATTGTCGAACTACGCCAAAAGTTCGCAGATTCCGCTAGCGAAGTATTGTCGTCCTGAGTTGTCCGCCGTGTTGTGGCACGGTAAGTCTCGCCAGGCGATGCCGCAGCCCTAGTCCGATGCTTCGGAAGAGCGGACACTTCGCGGTGGTCGCCATCCCTCCTGTGTTCTGATTGCCTGTTGGATGCGCAAGGTGATGTCACGCAGCTGGCGTCTTTGGGCAGCTGTTAGCGGGTCGAGGACCAACCTTCTGACGGTGTCGACATGACCCGGAGTTGCCTCATCGAGCACCTCGAGGCCGGCGTCGGTCAGACTTGCCCGGGTGGATCTGCCGTCTTTGGGGTCCTGGGAGCGCTGAACCCAGCCTCGGCTCTGCAGCCGTGACACCGCGCGGGACAGTCGTGAGAGCGAGCTGTTGGCGAAGCCGGCCAGATCACTCATGCGAAGTGTCCGGTCAGGTGTGCCAGCCAATGCGAACAAGATGCCGTACTCGAAGTGCGTGAGGTCAAAACCGTGCACCAACGGCGCATCGAGCGCGGGCGGCAACCACTCCAGAACCGTAGCCAGTCCCGCCCAGGTCTCAAGGTCATCCCCATCAAGAACGTCCGGAGGGCGGGTATTAGTCATACGACCAGAGTACGAGATCCAGACGGGTTTCGCCGCTCATTCAGTTGCTTGGGCAAGCATTTGCCCCTAGTGTTTTGTTTCCCAAGCAAGTAATAGGTGAGGTATGCAGATCATGGAAATGCAGTTAGCGACCAAGCGGGCCTTCGTCAGTGGCTCCACCAAGGGCATTGGCTACTCCATTGCGAAGGCGCTTCTCCGAGAGGGAGTGTCTGTCATTATCAACGGGCGCGTTGAGAGTCGGGTCGAGAGTGCGGTGCGGAAACTGAGGTCAGAGGTGCCCGGCGCGATCGTCGCAGGCATTGCTGCTGACTTCCGCGAGCCCGCCGAGGTACAGCATCTGGTGGGTTCGCTCGATGGCATCGACATCCTCGTGAACAATGTCGGACTCTTCGAAGTGAAACCCTTCGGGGAAATTTCTGATGATGACTGGGGGCGCTACTTCGACGTCAACGTCATGAGTGGTGTGCGGCTGTCGCGTGCAATCCTTCCCAAGATGATCGACGCTGGATGGGGCCGGATCATTTTCATCGGCAGCGAGTCTGGAGTGAACATCCCTGCCGACATGACGCACTACGGCGTCACCAAGGCGGGACTGCTCGCCTTGAGCAACGGTCTTGCCAAACTCACCCGTGGTACTGGCGTTACGGTAAACACGATCCTCGGCGGACCTACCTATTCAGACGGTGTGGCCGAAACAATCGAGCAAATCGCCGAGACGCAGCAGCTCACGGCAAGTGAGCTCAAAGCGGCCATCATCGGCGGAAATCAGACTTCGCTCCTTGAGCGGTTCATAGAGCCTGAAGAAATCGCGAACCTGGCCGTCTTCCTTGCAAGTCCACTGTCATCCGCGACAAACGGGACTGCCGTGCGTGCCGATGGAGGCGTGCTCACCTCGATGCTCTGAAGCCCGTGAGAGACTGAGGAAAAGCTCGAAGCTCAGAGACAGCGCGAGGAGTCAACGCAAGGCCACGTCACCAGCCCGGGACCGCCTGAGTGACCGCGCAGACCCGCAAGCAGCCTGACGTTGGCCAGCACCGGACGTTCCGATGCCGGCCAAGAGCCAGACAGGGACAGTTCAGAGCTTGGCCAGCAGCGCCTGCATTTCCTGGATTTCGGCCTCCTGCGCGGTGACGATGGCCTTGCTGAGGCTTACGGCGTCGGGGTTCTTCCCGCCGGCAGTTTCGGTTTTGGCCATCATGACGGCGCCCTGGTGGTGACCGATCATCTGTGTCAGGAAGAGCTTTGCCGCCTCGTTACCTTGGGCGGCGTCGAGTTTCTTCATGTCCGAGTCGCTCATCATCCCGGCCATGCCGCCGGTGCCGTGAGTGGACATGTCGTGCCCGGTGGGCGCTTTTGTGGGTTCGTTCCAGCCGGTGAGCCACCCGGTCATCGTTTCGATTTCCGGTCCTTGGGCGGCCTTGATCTTGGTGGCCAGGGCGGCCACTTCTGCGGGGATGTCCTGCTTGGCCAGCATCATGTCGCTCATCTTCACCGCCTGGGCGTGGTGGGGGATCATCATCTGGGCGAACATGACGTCGGCGGCGTTGTGCCCAGCGGTGGCAGCGGCGGAGCTGCTGGCCGGCGCAGAGCTAGAGCCGCTTTCGGTGCCGGTTGTTGAGGCGCCGGTGGAGCCGGGCCCTGTTCCGGTGGAGCATCCGGTCAGGGCAAAGGTCGCGGCGAGGGCAGTGGCGGAGAGGGTCAGAAACTTCTTGGTCATGAAAATCAGGTCCTTCAAAAAAATCGTCTGGGTGCGTCTCCAGAAGGGAGGCGCGTGCGCATGGATAGGCCGAAGGGCCTCTGTGGGCAGGCCCGCGGCTGGTGCCGAAGAGAGGCTCCGGCGGGGTTCCTTTTGCCGCCTGCTTTTTACGTCCGGCTGATGCAGAGAGCCCCCGGTGAAGGACCTCCGGGAAGATAGGAATAGCTGCCGGCCGCGGATCCGGGCGCGGTCGTGCCGGGGACGGCGCCGAACACGCTGGTTCCTGGCAGCGGGGCGGCCAGGGAACCGCTCTTCGCTGACGGCGTGCAGGATACGGTCATGGTCTGGATGCCGGTACAGCAGCTGCCGCAGCACCGGTCCACGGAACCCATGCCGTGGTCAGCGGCTTCCTGAACTGCGTGCAAGCCGGACGCCGGGTGGGGGTGGCTTTCAGCTGGCCCCTCCGTATGGAGTGCCAGCAGTCCTCCAGGTGTCCGCGCGCTCATGGCCGTCATGGAGTGTATCGAATGGTTGCCGGTGATCACATGCATGCCCAGAATGCCGGCGACAACCGCCAGGACCGCGGTCAGTTCGCCGGCCCAAAGGAACGCCCTCATGAGGCGCTTTAGGGGTGCGGGCATGACGTCGTTCCTCCTTCCGCGGCGGATTCCGGGGTCATTTTTAAGACTAGCGGCCCTGTCCTGCGGGAGCCCCTTGCTGACGCACAATGTTCCTGGGTTCAACGAACTCGGGACGGATTCAGTTTCACCCGTCGCAGCAGCTGGGCGTTCAGGGCGACGACAATCGTGGAGGCTGACATCAGCACGGCTCCGGCGGCGGGGGACAAGACGACACCGGCGAAGGCCAGGACCCCGGCGGCCAGCGGCACGGCGAGCACGTTGTAGCCGGTGGCCCAGACCAGGTTCTGCCACATCTTCCGGTAGCTGGCCCGGGACAGGTCCACCATGGACAGGACCGCCCGCGGATCGTTGCCGGCCAGCACCACCCCTGCGGATTCCATTGCGACGTCGGTGCCGGCACCGATTGCGATGCCGACCTCGGCGCGGGCCAGTGCCGGTGAGTCGTTCACGCCGTCCCCCACCATGGCGACCTTCAGCCCGCGGGCCTGGAGCTCGGCGACCTTCTTATCCTTGTCGGCGGGCAGGACTTCGGCGAAGACCTCGTCAATGTCCAGCTCGGCGGCCACGGACTGGGCGACCTGCCGGGCGTCGCCGGTGACCATGGCCACCCTGATGCCACGGCTCTGCAGGGCGGCCACGGCCTGGCGCGATTCGTCACGGACGGCGTCCTCCACGCTCACCGCACCGAGAATCCGGTCGCCGTCGATGACGTGCAGCACGGAGGCGCCGCGGTCCATCCAGCCCCGCGTGGAGACTGCCAGCTTCGCCGGCTCGGTGGTTCCGGATTCCCGAAGCAGTGCCGGTCCGCCCACCGCCAGCGTCCTGCCCTCAACGGTTGCGCGGACACCTCGGCCCGTCATGGACGTGAAGCCGGTGGCACGGGGAATCCGGAGTCCCTGATGCTGTGCTGCGCGGACGATCGCCTGGGCAACGGGGTGTTCGCTGTCGGACTCGACAGCTGCCGCCAGTGCCAGGAGTTCGTCCCGGCTCGTACCTTCCACCGCGCTTGCGTCCTTGAGCTCGGGTTCGCCTTTGGTCAGGGTACCGGTCTTGTCGAACAGGACGACGTCGATGGTCCGCATCCGCTCCAGGGCCATTCGGTTCTTGATCAGCACCCCGGCGCGGGCGGCCTGCTCGGTGGAGATGGCGATGACCACGGGAATGGCCAGGCCCAGGGCATGGGGGCAGGCGATCACCAGCACGGTGACGGTGCGGGTCACGGCATCGGGAACGCTGCCCAGGAGTGTCCAAGTGATGAAGGTGATGATTCCGGCGGCGGCGGCGAAGAAGAACAGGAAGGCCGCGGCGCGGTCGGCCAGGGCCTGTGCCCGGGACGAGGAGGCCTGGGCCTCGGCGACCAGGCGCTGAATACCGGCCAGTGCGGTATCGTCCCCGACGGCGGTGACCCGGACCCGTACTGTGTTGTCCGTTGCGACCGTCCCGGCGACAACAGGGTCACCGGCGGAACGGGTTAAGGTCTTCGACTCGCCGGTGATCATTGATTCGTCGAATTCGGCGGTACCGTCGGTCACGGTGCCGTCGGCGGGCATCCTGGCGCCGGAGCGGACCAGGACCAGGTCACCGGCGCGGAGCTCGGCGACGCTGACGGTTTCGGTGCCCACATCGGTAATGCGTTCGGCCACGTCGGGAAGCAGTGCCGCCAAGGCATCCAGGGCGCCCTGCGCCGAGCCCAGGGCGCGCATTTCGATCCAATGGCCCAGCAGCATGATGGCCACCAGCAGGGCCAGCTCCCACCAGAAGTCCAGATCGAAGCCCCCGATGCCCAGGCTCGTCACCCAGGAGGCAACGAAGGCAACGCTGATGGCCATCCCGATCAGCAGCATCATCCCGGGCTGCCGGGCCTTCATCTCCTTCAGCCCGCCCATCAGGAAGGGCATCCCGCCGTAGACGAAGATGGCCGTGCCCAGAACGGGCGGGATCCACGCCGTCCCGGGGAATTCGGGCGGCATGTAGCCGAGGAGGTGGGCGAACATCGGGCTGAAGTACACCACCGGAACCGCCAGCGCCAGTGTCAGCCAGAACCGGTTCTTGAACATCGCCGTGCTGTGCCCGGCATGCTGGCCCTGGGTATGGACCATGTGGTCGTCGTGGGTGTCGTGACCCACGCTTGCTCCTGTTGCGGCTGGTACCGGAACGTCCGGTGCGCCGTGTTCCGCGTGTTCAGCCGTTGCCTTCGGAGCTAAGGGGGTCAACGGCAGGCCAAGGGGCTTATTCGGTTCACGCATGTCAGTTCAATTCCATGAAGACGGATGGGTGCGCTGGGGTTGAACGGCTGTGACGGGGAGGGAGGCCCCTGGACATACCACTTCACTGACAACACGCCAAATATACCCCCAGGGGGTATATGCGTCAAGGGTCGGTTTGGCTGTTGTTCTGGGGCGGCTGCTCCTCGACAAGAGGCAGGCTCAGTTGTTTGGCATGGAAGTCGAAGTGGAGAGCCGTGTGCTGGCGTTCAGGAGACGGGCGAACGCTTTCCCGGGCGGGGGAGGCAGGTGGCCCAAGATTCTCACCAGGGGGAGGAGGGCCAGGACCACCATGTAGCCGAAGACCATGTGGAAGAGGAGTTCTTCGTTGGTCCAGCGGGTTCCCGAGCTCCGCCGTCGCAGATCCTCATCGCGGGCGACCGCCAACGTGTCGCCCAGTGTTGCGCAGGCGCGTCTGTAGTCGCTGATGATCTGTTCGCGGCCGTCGTTGTCCGTCACCTGTGCCCCTTCGCGATGCAAGTCCGCAACCTGTGCCTTGTTCTTCATACGCTCTCACGTTGGCTGTCCGGCTGCAGTAGGAACCGGCGGCAAATCCAGGCCGCCCGGCTCCCGTCCGGACGCGGAGCGACCGCTTCCCGTGAGAAGCTGTGCGAAGCATCAGATGCTCACAGGGGGAAACATGCTTGGAATTGTGGCAGCCGTGCTTATGTTCGCGGTGCCGGCGATACTCATCGCCACGATGCTGTACTGGATCATCCGCCTAGGGGTGAAGCACGGCCTCAGGTCGTATGACGCCGAAAAGCTCGAAGCCCAGAGACAGCGCGAGGAGTCAACGCAATGGACAACGCGGACCTGACCGGCGCCGGCGGACTGAAGCACCTGCAGCACCCGCGGTTCGCCCGCGCCTATGCGCGCGCCGTCGAGGAAATGAACCGCCGCGGGGCCACGGAACACCGCCGCCGGATGCTGGCCGGCCTGCACGGGACGGTAATCGAGATCGGCGCGGGGGACGGATCCGCCTTTGCGCTCTACCCGCCGGCAGTCACACACGTTTTAGCGCTGGAGCCCGACGACTACCTCAGAAGCCTCGCCCTGAACCGTGCCGAGACCGCCCCCGTCAAAGTGACGGTGGTACCGGCGGCAGCCGAGCGGATCCCGGCCGACGACGGCAGTGCGGATGCCGTCGTCGCCAGCCTTGTGCTGTGCAGCGTTGCGGACCCGGCGGCCGTCCTCGCCGAAATCCGACGCGTCCTGCGCCCCGGCGGCACCCTGGCCTACTACGAACACGTCCGCTCTGACCGCCTTGTCCTGGCCGCCGTCGAGGATCTGCTGACGCCGGCATGGCAGCGCCTGGCCGGAGGGTGCCACCCCAACCGGGACACCCTTGGCGCCATCACCGCGGCCGGGTTCACCATCCGGGACAACCAGCGGTTCGGCTTCGCCGTCCAGTCTCTGACCCCGCCCGTGGCGCACATCCTCGGCCATGCCACCAGCCCGGGACCGCGTGGCTGACCGCCCGCGGTCGCGCAAAGCAGTCGGACGGCCCACGCATCGCGGCGCACAGCGGCCCCCTGCCGGATAACCGGCAGGGGGCCGCTGTGCTTGTTCGGATCTGGGTGGTTAGTAAGGGATCAGAAGATGTTCTTCATAATGTTCCAGCCTCCGCCGATCTTCTTCCTGAGCTGGAGTTGTCCGTCGCCCCTGCCCGGGTAGAGCCACAAGGTGCCGGCCGTGTCCCGGGCGATCACGTCGGCCTTGCCGTCGCCGTTGGCGTCGCCGGCACCGGCGATGGCGTTCATGATGTTCCAGCCTCCGCCGATCCTCGTCCTCGCCGCGTGGCGGCCATTGCCGTCTCCGGGGTAGAACCACAGGGTGCCGGCCTTGTCGCGGGCCACCAGGTCCGCCTTGCCGTCGCCGTTGGCGTCACCGGCACCGGCGATGGCGTTCATGATGTTCCAGCCGCCGCCGATCTTCTTCCTCGTCGGGTAGTTGCCCTTGCCGTTGCCGGGGTAGAGCCACAGGGTGCCGGCCTTGTCGCGGGCCACCACATCCGCCTTTCCGTCGCCGCTAAAGTCTCCGGCAGCCACGATGCTGGTCATGATGTTCCAGCCCGATCCGATGAGTTTCCTGACAGCGAACCGGCCGGTGCCGTTGCCCACGTAGTGCCATAGCTTGCCGGCCTTGTCGCGGGCCACCAGGTCCGTCTTGCCGTCGCCGTCGTTGTCACCGGCGCTGGCCACGCTGGTCATGATGTTCCAGCCGGACGCGACGTGCTTCCGGGGTGCGAAGCCCCCCTTGCCGTCGCCTACGGACAGCCACATCTTGCCGGAGGCGTCAGTTGCGAGGAAGTCGGCCTTTGAATCGCCCGTAAAGTCGCGGCGGATGGAGTCCCCGTTTGAGGTGCCTGGCGTCTCACCACCTGGCGTCTCACCACCTGGCGTCTCACCACCTGGCGTCTCGCCGCCGGGGGTTTCGCCGCCACCGGTTCCTTCGGCAGCGGTCCAGCTGCCGACGCCGCTGGCATTGCCGGCGGCATCGATCGCGAGGGCCCGCAGGGTCTGGCCAGCTGCGAGTTGCACCGGTGCCGAGTAGCGGGTGCTGTCGGCCGTGGGCTCCGTGCCATCCGTGGTGAAGAAGATCGACGCGGTCTCATTGGCCGACAGTGTTACTGCCGTATCCGCCGGGACCTCGCTACCCTCAACGTTGGCGGTGAGAACCGGTGCCGTCTTGTCCACGGTGAACGTCTCCGTCGTCACTTCGGAGGCGATTCCAAAGGCCACCGCGATGAACTTCAGAGTGGTAGCGCCCTCAGTGGTGATGGGAATCGGTCCCGTGTACAGCGTGCTGGCCGTCGTCGGGTCCGTGCCGTCGGTGGTGAAGAAGATTTGCGCGTTCCCCGGAGTGGCCGTCAGCGCCACGAGCTGGTCGGTGGCGAACACGCCGCCGGCCGTGGTTGCCGTGGGGGCGGGCGTCACGGGTGCGGTCGCACCCGTCTTCCGGCCCTGGACCACGAACTGGTCGGTCTCGCCGAGGACCTCCGGGTCGTCCAGGACGTCACCCCCGGCTGAAACAATCTTCTCGATCTTGAAGAAATTGGTGTCGTACGGGCTGCCGGTCACGGCGTGCGGCGTGGCGCCGTCGCCGAGGTAGCCTTCAGGCGCACCTTCGGTCCAGCGAAGGAACGGCCCGATCTTGGTCTCCAGCATCCCGGAGAAGTCGCCGGTGGCGTTCAGGGCGCCCAGGTCTTCGGTGTAGCTGATGTTGCCGTCGATGTCCGCGGTCAGCTCCACGACGCCGTACGGGTGCGTGAACCGGTAGGTGGCGCCGGGTTCGAAGACGGCGTCACCGGTGACGCGGACCCGGCCGAAGCCGATCTGCGCCTTGTCCTGTACGGCGTCCGCACCGAAGGCCGCCTCCGAGGCCAGAGTCAGCCGGATGTCCTCGGCGCCCACCGTTATTTCCGCGTCGGACGAGAACCAGAACGCCTCGCCGGGGAAGTTGTCCGGAAAGGATGACGGCTGCGCCGGGTCGGGCAGGACATCCACCACCGGGCAAAGCGGGTCATCCAGGCACAGGTCCAACTGGACCGGGTCCTGGCCTTCCCAGCCGTTGTCCTTCAGCCACAGGGGGAAACCGTGCTCGCCAAGCGGGCCGACCTCCGAGAGGTTGCGGACCTTGAACGGGAACGAACGTACCTCGCCCGCGGTGCCGGTGGCCGGGTCGATGGCGACTGCCCGGACGGTGGTGGACATGGCCAGAGGCATCGGACCGGTGTACTCACGGGTGGAGCCAGCAGGTTCGCCTTCCTCCGTCAGGCCCGGGGCCGTACCGTCCGTCGTGTAGTAGATGTCCGGCGCGACGGACGGGTCGTTCGTGGTCCCCGTGAAGGTTACCGTCTGCGGCCCGGCAAGGGGACCTGCGGCCGCGTCCGGACTGGCCTCGAGCCAGGGCCGGGTAGCGTCGAGTTCGTATTCTTCGGTGTAGACGGCGGTGGCCTTCTCGTTGTTCTCGGGGTCCACTGCCATGTACTTCAGGGTTGTCAGGCCCGGTGTGGCCAGCTCGACGGCGGCTGCCGCGGCCAGGTCGCCCGCGGCAGGAACGAACTCCGTGCCGTTGACGGTGCCGTCTTCGTTGAAGCCTGGATTGGTGCCGTCCGTCGTGTAGATGATCTTCGCCTTGTCCGGCAGGGACGCCTGGATCCTGACCGTCTGCTTGGAGTTATAGACGCCCCCGGGCTTGTCCACCCCGGCTTTCAGCGTGGCGATTTTGCCCTGCACGGCGAAAAGATCCGTCCGCGCACTCCCGGCGCTGCCGGCCGCGTCAGCCGGGACCGAGACCTGGAAGTAGTCCGTGTTGTTAGGGCTTCCCACGACCTTGTGCTCGACGTTCGGATCACCGATGAACCCTTCTGGTGCCGCCGGTGCCACGGCCGGGTCCCAGCGCAGGAAGGGGCCGAGGCGTCCGTTCGAGGGCTCGTCCCAGGTACATGGTTGCTGCATGCATCCGATGTCCTCGGTGTAGCGGATCCGGCCTCTATCATCAGCGGTCAGGACCTCGACCCCGTACGGGTGGGTGAAGGTGTACTGCTTGCCCGGTACGCCGTCGTCCAGCCGCAGCCGCAGCCGGGCAAATCCGTTCTGCTGTCCTTGGGCCACTTCCCCGACGCCGGAGAATGCCGCTTCCTGGGCCATAATCAGCCGCGCGGATTCCCCGCCTGGCATTGTCAGCGATGTTTCGCCCGACCACCAGAAGGATTCTTCCGGAAAGTTCCCGGGAATTGCCAGCGGCTGGGTTGGATCGTAGTCGATGCCGATAACCGGGCAGTCCTGGGCATCAATACACAGTTCCAGCCGAACGGGGTCCAGCCCCTTGGCTTCATCTCCGCCGTCTGCGTACCAGTACGGATAGCCGTTGGCCGGGTCGAGCGGGCCCACGCCAGCGGGACCCGCGGGTAGGGCCGCCGGCAGAATTCCCGCCATCGCCGCCTGCGACAGTCCCGAACCGCCGGCCGGCAGTGCCGCGACGGCCGGCGGCAGGGCGCTCAGCCCTGACAGCATGACGGCGCCTACAACTGCCGCCCCCAGTGCGCGGCGGCGTCGTGCCACGCGGTTTTTAGACCGCATGCTTTTGTCTTGATGCTCAACTCTCATGTTGTGCCCCCCTGTTGGCATATGTGCTGGCGGGGGCAGTGGAAAAACATGTGCAATTGAGCCCCCGCGCTCACTTTGCTAAAGGGACATTGGGATTTTCCTAGGCCCTGCTGCCCAACTACGTGGAACTCCACCCATTTGGGGGGTCATGAACCAGGTGTCGAACGCCCCGGCTCAGGCCTCCTGCGCGGAAGTCGGCACGATGTTGTGGTTGAGGCGGAAAAGGTTGTCGGGGTCGAAGCGGTTCTTCAGCTCCACCAGCCGGTCATAGGTGTCCGGCCCGTAGGCCTGGCGGGCGGCCTCGATGGGGTCCTGCCCGATTTCTGCCCCGAGGAAGTTGACGTACTGGCCGTGCTCGCCGAACGGCTGCATGAGGGCGTGGGCCTTCCGGGCGAACGCGCTCAGCCGCGCGTCCTCCGCGGCGTCCTGCCAGAAGCCGTAGATGTTCAGCCAGTACTTCGCCGAGCGGTTCGGAAACGCTGTAGCGTCCTCCGGCACGCGCCCGAAGGCCCCTTGCATGTGGTGGATGTCGATCCCGGTTCCGGACCATGTCACCTCAGAAGCGAAACCGGCCAGAACGTCGATGGCCACATCATCCATCCGGGAGAACGACACGTTCTTCCAGTACCCGCGGGAGCCCTTGGGAAAGAGGCTGTCCATGGCAGCCTGCCACTTCACCCAGGGGGCCGGCCCCACTTCCTCCGCGTCCGGGGGCGCGGCCTCCCGGAGCTGCGCAATCAGCTCGAGACCGGGCTGGTGGTTCTCCGAAGTCCAGGCGAGGCCGATGATCATCCACGGCTCCTCGCCCATTTCGAAGTCGGGCGGGAGCACCAGGAAGGAGATGATCGGGTTCATCTCCTCCGGCAGGTCCTGCGTCCACCGGTCGAAGGCGCTCAGCGCGCTCTTCCAGCGGGTGGGGCGGTAAAAGAGGTTTCCACCCAGCACGGCAGCCGGCAGCGGCCGGGCGCGGAAGGTGAAGGATGAGACCACCCCGAAGTTGCCGCCCCCGCCGCGCAATCCCCAGAACAGCTCGGGGTTCTGCTGTTCGCTGGCGTGCAGGTGCTCCCCGGTGGCGGTGACGACGTCGGCGCTGTCCAGGTTGTCCAGGCTCAGCCCGTTGGACCGGGTCAGCCAGCCCACCCCTCCGCCAAGTGTCAGTCCCGAAACGCCGGTGGCGCTGACCACCCCGAGCGGCACGGCCAGTCCGTGCGCGGCGGTAGCACGGTCCACGTCTGCCAGGGTCGCCCCGGGCTCCACGGTCACGAGCCGGCGTTCGACGTCGACCTCCACGTTGCGTAACTGGCCCAGATCCAGCACCAAGCCGCCGTCGACCGTCCCGTGCCCGGCAATGTTGTGCCCGCCTCCGCGGACGGCAAGCGGCAGGCCGGTGCTGCGGGCCGTGTGCAGGACGGGATCGATGTCTCCGATGGCCCCCGCCCGGATGACGGCCCGCGGACGAACGTCGATCATGCCGTTCCAGACCGCCCGCGCCTCGTCGAACAACGGATCCTGCGGTTCGATCACCTGCCCCGCCAGGTGCCTGCGCAGCTCCCGCAGGGCGCCGTCCGTTTCGCCGTCCTGCTCCGCCTGGTGCATCGTGTTCATCGGTCTCACCGTCCGGGGATAAAGTCCCGCCGCCAGGGCACTGGAACCGCTCGCGGTGTCCACAGTCTCGCGGTGTCCACAGTATAGATTCGCCCGCAGCACCGGACAACGGAAATAACCTAGGCGCCCCACCCGCAGGAGAGTAGATTACGGGTGGATTGCCCGAGACAGGAGGGCCGCAATGGGGCGGTACGTGAAAGCCGGGGAGCTCGAGATCTGGACCGAGCAGGTGGGCGAGGGCCCGGATGTCCTGCTGATCGGCGGGCTGGGGGATACGGTGGAGTCCTGGCAGTTCCAGCTGGACGGGCTCGCGGGACGCACCGCCATGCCGGAGGGGCAGCCCACCGTCGAGGCGATGGCGGACGACGCGGCTGCGGTGCTGCGGGGCCTCGGCATCTCCGCAGCGCATGTTGCAGGGTTCTCCGGCGGCAGCATCATCGCCCAGGAGCTTGCCCTGCGGTACCCGGAGCTGGTCCGCAGCCTGGTGCTCAGCAGTCCACCGGGGATTTCCTGAAGTTCCTGGCCGGCGGGTGGATCCGATGAGCCGGCCGGAACTGGGCGAGGCCGTAGCCCAGCGCATACAGGGTGCGCGCTTCGAGGTGATGCCGGAGGAATCCCACCAGCCCTTCCAGGAGATCCCTGACGTTTGGAATGCGCGCGTAGACGAGTTCTGGCAGGAGGCGATCCGGTGAGCTATACCGCGTTGAGCTATACGGCGTAGTGGACCGGGCCCGCGGTCCCGGCGGCAACCAGCGCCTCGATGCGGGTCCGCAGTTCCCTGGGCCGGAACGGCTTCGTGACGTACTCGTCGGCCCCGCGGTGCAGCGCTTCCTCGACATCCGATTCGTCGGCGCGGCCCGTCAGCATCACCACCCGGGCTGAGCTGAACTGCCGGATGCGCCGCAGGACTTCGAAGCCATCGATATCCGGAAGGCCGACGTCGACAGTAACAACGCGGGGCTGACGGCGCCGCACCAGGTCGACCCCCTCAAGCCCGCTGGCTGCGGTGTAGACGGTAAATCCCGTCTGCTCCAGGACTGCCCGCAGAAGATTTCGCATATCCGCGTCGTCCTCGACAACGACTGCCACTCCCAAGCTGGTCATGGTCAACTCCAGGTCTGGCGAATCCTTGAACCGGCCCAGCACCAGCTCTAAGTTCGCCCACACCACACGGTACAAGCGTACGAGTCTTTTTTCAGCATTAATTTTGTCGGATTCGAAAATGCGCTTTTCGTGACGTGGCTCACCCGGTCAGGACAGCACCAGCCAGATGCCGAGCGCTCCAAGCGTGACGCACGCGCCCGCGGTCCAGAAGACGGCTGCGGCATCAGGCGCCAGGCGCCCCGCCCTGATCCCTTCGACGCTGCGCCGGTAGCGCCGCCGCTGCGTCAGGTAGATGCCGCTCCCGGCCACGATGGTAAGCCCGAACATCGCCAGCACGAACGGCCCCTGGTCCGGAAGCCAGCGGAGGCAGATCGCGCTCGCGGCAATCAGCGTCAGGACGGTCCGGCCCCAGGCGAGCGCGGTGCGCTCAGGCTGCAGTCCCGGATCACCGTGGAGGGGACCGTCGTCGGGCGGGGGAGCGGTGGCCGGGTCTTCGTTCATGGTTCAGGCAAGAACGACGACGGCGATCACCACCGCCGCTGCGACGGCGCAGCCGGCGGCAAGCAGCGGACCGATCAGCGGCAGGGGCAACGGCCGGTTCGAGCGCAGGCTGCTCTCCACCCGGAGCCAGCGAATGGCGGACCCGGCGCTCAGCAGCATGCCCAGCAGGAGGAGCAGGACCGACAGGCCACGTCGGACGGGCTCCGGGAAGACGTCGGTGGTGAAGGCCTCCACCGCGATGCCTCCGGCGAGAAGGGCCAGGGACGTGCGGATCCACGCCAGGAACGTCCGCTCATTGGCCAGGGTGAAACGCGGGTCAGGCTCGGTGCCGCCGGGCAGGAGTTTTTCGGCGAACCGGCCTCTGCGAGGGTCGGGGCCGGACGGCGATGGCGGGGTGGACGGCACGGTCACAGTCTAGCCATTGCCGCTAAGTCGCCCCTGAACCTGGTCCCGCACGCGTAACAGCTGAAGTATGTCAGGACATGCCCGGGCTCGAGGGCGCCCCAAGTTTTCCCTAGGTTGCCCCGAGCAACATGAAGCCCTGTCTGTTCGCAAATGGGGGCGACGTGGACCTGTGTTCCTCACTGAATCCCGGTCTCCAATACACAGGAGGTCGGCAATGGCAGTCCTAGATGTCCACATAAACGACGGCTTCGTTCCCATGGTGGACGGATCGCTGGTCTACCACCGCGGTTTCGGGGACCGCCGCACGGCGGTCAATGACCCGGCCCCGGCGCTGGCGATGGGCCCGCGGGTCATTACGGCGAACGGACGGGTGGTGGCCAGCCGGACCTACCCGCTCGGCGCTCCCGTGCCGCCGGAGGGAAGGCCCACGCCGCTGCGGCCGGACGCGGCGTTCACCCGGCAGTTTCTTGCCCGCCGCGGATACTGGGCCAGCTTCTTCCCGCCCCGCACGCTGATCGCCGAAACGGGCAGCACCATCGAAATCATGGTCCACAACAACCTCGCGCAGCCGCATGAGATGCGGTTCCACCGCGCGGGGCGGGGCGGCGCCGACGTCGGATCCGGTCCGGTCTCGGCGGGTGCATCGAAGCTGCTGCGGTTTCCGGCGCCTTTGCCCGGGACCTACCTGTACACCGATCCGGGCAACCAGCCGGTGGAACGGACCCTCGGCCTCTACGGTGCCCTGGTGGTGATCGATCCGCGCAACGCCTGGCGGCTTGCCCCGGGCGCTGCGGAGTTCGAGCGCCAGTGGCTCTGGCTGTGCCATGACGTGGACTCAAACTGGGCGCGCATCGCCTCGAGGGGCCAGCGAGTCGATCCGGTGGCCACCCCGGCGGTCCCCGACTACTTCACCATCAACGGGTTCTCGGGCTTCCAGTCGCTGGCAGTCACCGATGACCTGGCGTTCAATGTCCGGCGGCACGAGGACACGCTGCCCTCGGGCCATCCGCGCGAGACCGACGTTCGCAACTTCAGCGCCTCCCCGTCGGCCGGGGCCATCCGCACCGGGCACCTCATGCGGATGCTCAACGCCGGCATTGTGGATCACCAGCTGCACTACCACGGCAACCACGTGTGGACCGTGCGGTCCAACGGCATCGATTTCCCACGCTCACGCGGCCGGGTGTCGGCCCAGGGCGACGTGCATCTCCAGCAGTGGGAGGACACCGTCCAGCTGCAGCCGCTGGAACGCAAGGAATCGATCCTGCCGGTCAGGCGGCCGCCGGACACTGTGGATCAGGTGTGGAACGCCAGGAACGAGGACTGGACCTACCCCATGCACTGCCACGCCGAACCGTCCCAGACAGCCCGCGGCGGCTTGTACCCCGGCGGGCTGGTGGCGGACTGGGTGCTGGCCGGCCAGCCCGCCCCCAGTGAAGGCAGTCCGCCGACGGCGGCAGACCCGCACCACACATTCCGTAGCCAGGTGGGCTTCTCGTCGGACCAGCCGCACGAGGGCAGCCCGGAAACCGAGTTTCCGCTGAAGCCCGAGGTCTTCCTCGAGATGGACTTCTTCAACAGGAAGTTCGAGTTCCCTGACGGCTCGGAACACGAGATGTGGAGCTTCGAGGGCAATAAGTTCGGCCGCCAGATCCCCGGAACCACTGTGCGGATGCAGGAGGGGGACCTGTTCCAGGCCACCCTCAAGCCCAACAAAAGGGTGCACACCATCCACTGGCACGGCATCGAGCCGGACCCCCGCAACGACGGCGTGGGCCACACGTCCTTCGAGGTGTCGGGCCACTACACCTACCAATGGAGAACCGACGTAGCTGTACGGGGCAATCCCAACCGCGGCGCGGCGGGCACCTACTTCTACCACTGCCACGTCAATACCGCGCTGCACGTCCAGATGGGGATGTTCGGCCCCATCGTCGTCGATCCCCCGCTCAACCCGGCCATGCCGGCGCCCGCCGGGACCCGGCGCCACTCGTTTGAGGGCCCGCTGTATGACATCGCCACGGAAACCCTGATCGCGCCCTATTCCATTGATCCGCGGTGGCACGAACTGAACCATGCCGCGGGGCTTAACGGAGAGGATGCGGGGCTCAACCGCTTCGAGCCAAAAAATTTCTTCCTCATCGGCGGCAACATCCCCAACCGGCCCAAAGGCGACGACGTAGTCTGGGCCATCTCCCAGATGCGGGCCAACGTGGTCCGGGGCGGCAAGTATCCCACCTTGGTGCGCATGCTGAACGTGGATTACTTCCCCACGCTGACCACCATCACGGATGCGGCGGGCAGGCCGGCCAAAATTGCCGAACTGATCGCCCACGACGGCCGGCCCTTCTGGACCACCCCCAACCCCACAGGTCCTGCGGTACAGCCGTCAATGGCGGGCCAGCCGCTCCTGACCAACGTCATCAGGTCCGGCGCCGCGGAGAAGTTCGACTTCCTGCTGCGCCCGCCGGCTGCAGGGAAATACACCATCAGCATCAAGTTCCTGCACTGGCTCACGTCGGAGGTGCTCGCCACCCGTACCGTCACGGTCAACGCGGCCTAATCGAGAGGATCAAACTGCCGGACCCGCATCCGCACCTCGGATGCGGGTCCCCGGCGTTAGCCCTGCTGCGCCGCCCATTCCTCGACCCGGCGGTTGCTTTCCTCTTCGGAGAGGTCTTCCACGCGGGTCATGATGGACCAGCGGACGCCGAAGGGGTCCCGGATGCTGGCGTAGCGGTCGCCGGAGACAAACGTGGCCACCGGCTCGCGGATCGTGGCTCCGGCCTGTGCTGCGCGCTGCACCAGGGCGTCGGCGTCCGGGCAGTAAAGGCCAAGGGAGTAGCAGTCATTTTCACCCTCCGGCGCCGGAACCAGGTGGTATTCGGGGTTGGGTTCGCCGAGCTGGAGGTGGCCGTTCCCGAAGTCGAGTTCGGCGTGGACCACCACTCCGCCCATCTCCGTAGCGCCCACCACGCGGGCGCCGAACACGTCCTGGTAGAAGGCGATCGCCTCCCTGGCGTTGGTCACGGCAAGGAACGGCGTGA
The DNA here is from genome assembly GCF_021789315.1 of Arthrobacter sp. FW305-BF8. NCBI lineage: Bacteria > Bacillati > Actinomycetota > Actinomycetes > Micrococcales > Micrococcaceae > Arthrobacter > Arthrobacter sp. FW305-BF8. The sequence continues at coordinate 3,864,757 of NZ_CP084561.1, read as the reverse complement.
GGCTGGTCAGGCCGTTCGGGATCCCCTGCGTGGTGTGCTCTCCGTGGGCGGCCGTGGCGGATTCGGTGCTTGTAGTATCTGTCATGTCAATGACGCTACGTGCCCGGCCAGCGGCGGCGCTTGGAGATTCGCGACAGTCTGAAGGGACCTATGGAGAGTTCGTTCAAGGGGATCCTTTACCCGGCCCGGCTTCCCACTTTCCACCGCCGTCCGGCCCCGGCCCCCGTGGCGGACCTCGTCCAGTGGTTCTGGATTCCCGAGTGGAACATCGGGCCCGGCCGCACCTCCCGCCAGCAGCTGATCGCGTACCCGGGCTCCAACCTCGTGGTGCAGCCTGACGGCGTGGTCTACTCCGGCCCAACCACCCGGGCCAGCTACCGGGATTTGGCTGGTCGCGGCTGGGCGGTTGGTGCGCTGCTGCGGCCAGCGGCCGTGCCGCTGTTCACCGATGATCCCGCCAGCCTGCGGGACACCGAGCTGGCCGTGGCTGCGGAAGGACTGCATCTTTCCGTTGCGGAGGCCATGGACACGCACGACGGCGATGCCCGCCGGGAGCGGGCAGTGGACGCCTTGGTGCTGTGGCTGGCTAGCTTGGCAGGGACTGGGGTGTCGGAGGAAGCGCTGCTGGCCAACCGGCTGATGGACGTCATTGGGTCGGACGCCTCTGTGGTCCGGGTGGAGGACGCGGCGTCTGCGCTGGCGGTTTCGCAGCGGACTCTGCAGCGGGTGGCCAGGAAGTACATCGGCCTCAGCCCTGCCGCGCTGATCCGCCGTCGGCGGCTTCAGGACGCTGCCGAGCGGACGCGGCAGGATCCGTCAGCGGATCTTGCAGCGATAGCTGCCGAGCTTGGGTACGCCGACCACGCACACCTGACGAATGACTTTCAGAAGTACCTCGGCTTCACCCCGAGTGCCTACAGGCGGGCGGCGGCCGGTGACGCCGACTCGGGCCGTATATAGGGCGCCCACTTGTCCAGTACTTCAACCAGTGTGGACGCTGCCTCGTCAATTTGATCCACGGCCTCGGCGCATGGGTCGCTAGTCGCGTCCTGACAGGAGGCTGCGGCGTTGGACTCGCTTAGTGGTGCGAGGGCGTTGAGTGTCTCGGTAACAAGCACCGTGAGCTCTGGCGGCGGTGACCCAAGCGCAACCATCGCGCTGATGGCACTCCTAGCCCGATTTGCAGCGTCCTGGGCATTCATAATGCACCCTCTGGCCTGTATGTGGTTGTCAGGTGTGAGACCTTCCGCGGCTTTGTTACATGAGTCGATGTTCGCTGCGTGGCCGCGCCAGGCTTTTTCGTTTTCACTAATGATGCCCGCCAACTGATCGGCCGAGGCTGCCAAACGCGGGGAGTGCGGAGGGGTTGGTTTCACCATCTGTCGGTCCACCGGTTGGTGAGTCGGTTTCGCTTGCGGAGGAGGGGATGCGCAGCCGGACAGGAGTAGGGCCGCGATGGCCAGGAGGGTTGCGTGTTGCTTCAACATGTTCTACCTCTGATGTCCTGATCCCCTCGGCACCCGGGCCGTGGCTGTTCGGATATTCCTGGGTACTGTCCACGCTTCGGGTATGGGCCGGCGGCCTGTGCAGGGAGCCGGCTGGCCATAATTGTGGAGAGCGTCGGGCGGCGACGTCTTCGACCCAGCCGATGGTTAGGAACATGATCGCCAGGAGTAGCCAGACCGCGATGAACTGGGTCCATTCGCTGTCGAGAATCCCAGGTATGGCTGTGGCGAGTGCGTCGACTTCATAAAGCCGGTCGATCACCACCACCGTGATCACCAGCAGCAGGTTGTGCCATAGATAGATCGTGATTGCCCGGTTGTTAACGAGGGCGATTGGCTTGTCCAGAAACCGAATCCGTCGGGGTAGTGCCTGCCACGACGGCGAGATCCGGAGCAGCATCGCACAGAAGCCCAGGGACCACAGGGCTTGGGCAAACGGGATGTTGTTGAGGTCCCATCCTTTGTCCTCTAGATGGTTGGCAGCCCAGAACAGACCAAGCACCATGAGCACCAAGCCAGCAGGAAAGACCACTCGTCGGGGCATCTTGAGTAAGAGGCCGTTGTACTGGGCGAAACCTAGGATCCAACAGGAACCGTAGGTGGCGAAGTCGGTGATGCCGCTGTTCGCCCAGTCCGGGAGCGGGATGACTTCGGTGCTGAGGACTGCTATTAGGCCCAGAGGTGCCAGCAGTGTTGTCCAGGGCAGCCGATGGAAGGCTTTGAGTAGCAGCGGAGACAGCAGCATGAACCAGAAATACGCCCTGATGTACCACATGCCCTCTTCTGCCTGTAACGCCCAGGAGGATTCGACGAGGCCCGCATCCGTACCGATGTTTGGTGGGAAGGGCGGGTCCCCGAGGGGTATAAACCATAGGAGCGGTTCGAACCAGGAGCCGCCGGCGCGAACAACTGGGCTCCACCCCTGCCAGAGCAGTAAGACCAAAACTGTTGCGCTGTATACCCACAGCGGCAGCAACAGGCGCCGGCTACGACTTTTGAGGACTCCAAACGCAGGGCGCTCCAGTGAGCGTGCCATCAGGGAACCCGCGAGTGCGAACATCACGCCCATCGATGGGAAAGCCACACTCAACCAGGCCGCGCCGGCGAACGAGTGATAGGCGACAACTCGGACCAAGGCGATGGCGCGCAGCAGATCCAGATATCGGTCCCTAGAGGAAGCACGTGGCGGGGTGGTAGAAGCCGGGCGCGATTCGGCGCCGAGCGATGCCTTTTCCACCGTTCCCTCTTGCGGGGACGTACTTGTTAGCACTGCCACTCCTTACGGTCGGAGCGAATTAGGCCGGATTTGGGAGAAGGCCGGGCGAGAATCATGCGCCCTGCAACACCCAGCATGCCGGGCCACAACTGCATCTCGTACCGTGAAGCAGTATGGAAACCACTGGAACCACGCTAGGACTGCCCTTGCGTGAAATCATCCGTACCGACTACTCGAATTTATGTACCTGCGGCTACCTAAGTACTTGTGGGCAAGGACGAACCGAACAGCTCCCGGGGCTCTGAAGTTTGGGAATTTCGATCTCTTCCTTTGAATAGCCTGTTAATTCCTGGCCGTCTGTAGCGCGGCCGCGCCGTCCAACTGTAACGTTCACCTCGAATCACAGAACCCTGGACGAGGCAGATGCCGAAATGCTGAAATCAGCTGTACTCAAGGCGGTGTTGCTTTGCCTGGCCTTGCCGGTCTCCGCCTGCACCAGTATTCCGGGGCGGCCCTCGGATGAGAACATCGTGCCTGATGTGTACATGACGGCCTACACGTGGTTCGACAACACACCCGCAGCCTCACCCGACATCAGTCACCCCGTACTGCATCGCGAAGCCGGCGGAACCGGAACCTACGAGGATCCTGTGACCCTCGCCGTCGGGCATTCTTTGGAGACGGGGAAGGATGTCCTGGACATTCCATCCGGCACGCGAATATATATCCCTAATGTGCGGCGATACTTCATCGTGGAAGACACGTGCGGTGACGGGCCCACTCCGGAGAATGGTCCCTGCCACTCGGGAGCGGAGAAGTACGGGGGCTCGGTCTGGATCGACATGTGGATCGGCGGCGAGGGGGAAAGCAGCTCACTAGCCCGGCGCTGTACCGGGCTGGTAACGGGTGTCCGCACCGCCGTCTTCAACCCGCGGGCCGACTATGCGGTGGCCTCGGGAAAAGGCGTGATACACAACGGCAAGTGCGACGCAGGGTACGGCGACCAACTGGCCACCAAGTAAGCCGGGTCCCGTCACGACGCGCCGGGATTTGGCCGCTTTTTGCGCCGTGATGTAACGTTTGGGTCACCGGTTGGCGCACACGACCTTCGGAACATCCCGAATGCCACTTCGTGTGGTAGGCCGCGAGGTTCCTCGCTTGGCTTCGCCTCATACCGGACCCACCTTTCGGGCAGGACTTGTTTCGCATCGGCCTGCCCGTTTCGCATCCCCCAAAGAGGATTTAGTTCCCATGCGCAGGAAATATCTGCTGTCCGCCGCCATGCTCTCGGTTCTGTTTGCCACGTCGGCGTGCGGAGCCGGAACCCCCGCCCCCAGCTCATCCCCGGCACCGGCACGGCTGGCAAATGCCGGCGTCGAGGACCGCTACAGCAGCGGGCCGGAAGTCGGCACATCACAGATAGTCGCGGCCGCGAAGGCCAGGGCCGCCAAAGCGACGAAGGTCGCGGCCGCCAAGGCAAAGAAGGTCGCCGCGGCCAAAACCAAGGCGGTGGCAGCCGCCAAAGCGACGAGAGTCGCGGCCGCCAAAGCCAAGGTGGCAGCAGCAGAGACGGCGGCAGCCCAGAAAGTGGCTGCAGCCAGGAAGGCAGCGAAGCGTGCAGCGGCACAGGCCCGCGCAGCAGCACCGGCAGGGTCCCCGAAGCGCGCCGTGCCGGCCCCTGCTGTCCCCAAGGCGGCGCCGGCGCCCATTACGCAGGCGTCCTCGGAAAAGATTGTCAGCACTGCCTTCACGACGGCCTACACGTGGTACGACAACACTCCGGCAGGATCGGCGACGATTAGCCATCCGGTGCTGCATGGGACCGCCGGCGGAACCGGCACATATGCTGACCCGGTCACTATTGCGGTAGGGCACTCACTGGCCACCGGCGAGGATGTCCTCGACGTCCCTGCCGGTACCCGGATCTACCTGCCGGACGTGCGCCGCTACTTCATTGTTGAGGACACATGCGGTGACGGAAACGATCCCGAGAACGGCCCCTGCCACCAGGGCACCAATGCCCAAGGCACCAACTCCACCATCTGGATCGACATGTGGATCGGCGGCCAGAGCACGGATGCCGGGGGCGCAGATCGCTGCGCCAGTCGCGTGACCGCCGTTCATACGGCCGTTTTCAACCCGGCGAGCAATTATGTGGTGGCGCCCGGCGAGGGTGTAATCCACGACGGAATGTGCGACGCCGGGTACGGGGACACCCTCGTCAGGCAATAGCCGGCAGGTCGGGCGGGCGCCGCGCGTGGCGTAATGGCTCCCGCTCCACCCAAACGGGTGGGGCCGGCCCACCGTCCCGTGGAACCTTCACGGAATTCCACGGAAATTCCAAGGGAAACCGGTCATGATGATTCCCTGAGTTCTGAATGTCTCAATTAGTTGGTGGTTGCCATGATTGATTCCAACCCGGTGAAAGTGCTCGTTGCCTCCAACGGGTTTCCGGACGCGCATCCACTCGACTTCCATGCCCTTGGCCTTGCAGGAGTGATCGATCGGCTGGCAGCCCGAATGCGGTCGGTGGGGCTCATGGTTGCGCTGGACGTGGGGCCTGCCGACGCCGAGATTGACAGACGAACTGCCATCCTGCTGTACAGGGCCACGGACGAGTTGTTCCGCAACATCCTGACCCACGCCGTGGCCCGCGAAGTCAGAATCCGTCTGCGGGCAGCCCCCGGCGCCGTTCAGATCTGCATACAGGATGACGGGATAGGCTTCCACGGCAGAGGCACGCTCTCAGGGGAACCGGCGGAAGGCGGACTGCGGAAACTGCACCGCGTGGTCAGTGCGGCGGGGGGCCACATGGACGTGCAGTCGAGTCCGGAAACCGGAACCTGCGTCACTGTTCAGCTGCCGCGTGACTGACCGCCGCCTGACTGAGCGTCGCGCCCGAATGTGCAGGCATCATCACTAGGTTTAGCAGCACACCCTAGGCGGCGTATCCGTTGCCCAGGACTTTGGCGAACATCCCGTTTTCCTGCTTCACGCCGCTGCAGAAGGGTGACGGACCGGAGGGCACTTCCCTGCTGTCGGAGGAAGTGCAGGCCTTGTCCCGGCTGAGTGACCACATGGACATGCGCCCAACGCCCCGCTCCAAGGCAAAGCCGTTGAGTCCCCGTGCGTCCTCGACACCCAGGACCTGGCCGCTGACATCGTTCTCACCCACCATGGGGGTGAGTCCGATCTTTTTCCAGAGCAGGGAGGGGGCAATGGGCCGGCCTGCCCGCTCATACAATGCGGTCATTTGGCGGTGAGTCGCGTTGGCAGCGCTGATGGACGCGTCCAGCATGCTTTGTCCAACTAGAAGCGGCCCGAAATTCATCGTCATGATATTGACGCCGGCAAGGTCCACTCCGGCGCGAAGCATGGTGGCAACCGTCGCCTCCGCCTCCGCGGTGAGCCCGTCAGCGGACACGGGGAGGGTCAGCCAGACTTTCAGGGGCGTGCCTTGCCCCCGGCCTGCCTGCAGCCGGGCGAGAGCGGTGGCGCGCCTTTCAGCAGCCGCGGAGTCGGGCAGCGCCCCGCCTTCGACGTCCAGATCGACGACGTCCAGCCCATAGCGGGTAATGACAGCTGCGTAAGCCCGCGTCAGGGCTTCGGTGTCAGTACAGGCGTTGGCCAGCTCAGTCCCGAGCTGGCCCCCGAATGAGACCGCGACGTCATTGCCGTCCTTTCGGTAGCGCTCGATCTGGCCGTCCAGGTCCAGCTTCCCGTTCGCCTGCTCCAGGTCGTAGAGGCCGCCCCAGGATGGTTCGCAGGGGTTCGCAGGATCGGCCACGATAAAGGACAGAACGGTGGTGGCCTGGCCATGCAGGGGCCGCTCGGCGAACCGGTGGGCAGGATCAAGGGTGAGATCAAAGTACGGTCCGAACCACGCGTGATCGCTGGCATCGCCGGTGCCGGGACTCGGCTTGTTCGCTTCCTCTTGCCTCCCGGTGACTTGCTTCCCGGTGACTCCGGACAGTACGAACGCAAGGACTACCAGGGCCGCAGCGGTTGCCCCTACTGCAAGAACTTTGAGTCCGCTCACCCGACGCAAAACATGCTCCGTCATAGACTTTGGCCTCATCCTAGTGGCTGGCAACGCGTTCGGGGCCACATGCGGCCAGGGGTTTCGGCGCGAAAGCTCCGCTGAACGTGCGGATTTTCTTGATTACCGCCATCGCTCGGGCGTCATTGGACAGGCGGGCGTAAACGGGGCCGACGGCGGCCAGGAATGCCGCCACCTGCTGTTCCGTGGCGTTTACGATCGTTCCGCCTTTTTGGCAGTAGGCCATGGCTTCGTCAGCGGTATTCATGGCTTTTGTGGCGGCCTCCCGGATCCGCGAAGCCGCTTCCTGCACGATGCGCCGCTCGTTTGCGGAGAGGCGGCCGAACGTTGCGGTATTGATGACGAGGGTATTGATTTTCGGGTACAGGGGCAGGTTGCCGGTGGTAATGGTTCCTGGCGGGAAAGACGCTGCCCGGGCGAAGGAGGATTCCGCTGCCTGGACGGCGCCACCTGCCAGTGCTTCGGCAAACAAATCTCCTGTCAATGCCCGCGGAGTGGCTCCCAATGAGCTCAGTGCTGCGTATCTGGTCGCCGACCTCGGGGCACGCACCACCTTCCCTGCGAGATCGGCCGGTGTGAGAACCGGTCCGGCGAAGGAAAACAGCCTCCGCTGTGCGTCAGGAAGGAGCGCGAGCCCCGTGAGCCCGATTTGCCTGAGGCCGTCCAGCATTCCGTCGGCCGTGTCCGGTGCGACAACCTGGCTGACCACTTCATCTGATGTGATGAGGAAAGGGGCGGACAGCGCATTGAATGACGTAACGCCCTCGGACTCCCACGTCGGCGTGGGAATCAGGGCAATGTCGAAGTCGCCGCCCTCGGTCGACTGGGCGACAGCCTGGTTCCAGGCGCTTGCTTCCTCAGCGGCAGCCTGCACCACGGGCTCGATGTGGATGGCGCCGGCGGATAGCGTGGTCACCTGCAGGGCGAACTCCTGGATCTGGCGGGCGGCACGGCTTTCCGGTCCTGCCGCGGTGGCCATGGTCAGGACAGTCGCCTCGTTCTGTTCCTGCCGCTCACCCTGCACCTGCCTGGCTGCTTGGCATCCGGAAGCCCCAAGAAGGGCGGCTATCGCTGCGGCGAGCGCAGCACCACGCCAATAGGACATTTCGGCCTCTTCCGACTTACGAGGCGGTCCGCTTCACGTGGTCAATCAAGAGGAACGCCTCTCCTTCGAAAGATACGCCCCGGCGTGGCCGCCACCAAGAGCTCCGGCTCAACTTACAGGCAATTCGCAGCCCGGAATCAGGCCTCCCTCAGACGCCTCCCTCACTACCTGCTTTTTGGCGCGTGACCTGCGGAAACGGGCAGTGGTATCTCTGAAACCAAGTAGCCACGTGGCACAGGATTCGGGTACTCACCACTCGTGCACCCCAGGCTGCCGAATTCGTAAACTTGATGCATGAACTAGCGGCCGGGGGAGCCGTCACCGCGGGTGAGGCTGGGCAGCCCAATAGGAACTCTCGAGTTGGATTGTGGACGCACATGTTAAAGCCGGCTTCAAAATCCCCCCTTCCCTCTGCTCCGGTCTCCTTCGAGCCCAGCGGCAAACGATGGCGACGGATCGTCCGCGGCGTACTGCCAGTGATTCTGATCCTCGCGTTGTGCCTCGTCTGGATCCTGCCGGGGGCCACGGCCCCGGTGTGGACAGGCAACTGAACCAGTCCTCGGGCACCGCCGCGAGCTCCTGCCACTGGCAGAGGGCCGGCGACGTCTAGGCCGGTGCCCGGTCTCAGGAGGCACCTCGTCGCCGGCCCCGTTCTGCACCGGACGGACGGAGCATCATGGGGTCATGTCCCGTGGTCCGTCCAGCCCAAAATCGAAACCGGCGAGCGGCCTGCGACTTTGGAATACAGCCACCGTTTCAAGTACAGCTTGGAAAAAGACTGCGACGACACCGTTTAAGTTGCTCCAGGCCACCAAAACTGGGGGTGGCGGGACCCGGCCCCTTGGAGTGCATTTTCCGGTGCGGTGCAGGGTGGTGGCAGGCTGGTGCGGGGCTGCGCAGACCTCGCGTTTTAGGCCTGATGTACCTGTCTTGCACCCAGGCCCTACTTGGTAAAGCTGTCCGAGTACCCGATTGTCTCCGAATGCGCAGAAAGAGTATCTCTTTGCTTGCCCGGGGAAACCATCAATTTGTAGGCTCAGTCCTGTAAGGACTCTCGGCTGGGTGTTTCCTTCCGTCTGGTTGCCAGGTGCGCCGGTTGCTGCCGCGGCAACCCGTTCAGCGCTGGGCCCGCGTGGCCGTCGGCGCTTCCGGTAACCGCCAATCGGGGAGAAGCGATGAACCAGCCAGCACACCCACGAAGAACCGTCCGGCATCACACCATAGTTCTGCTCACCGCCTTCGCCTTGTCCCTGGGTGGATCATGCGCCGTCTTCTCGCCGGCCTTCGCGCGGGAGCCGGGCCCCGCTACACCGGCTGTTGCCGCCACGGTGCCGACGGCGACGGAAGTTCCAGACGTGACGGAATCTGAGCCGGCGGCCCCGCCCGCCCCGGCAGCGGCTCCGGCAGGCGATCAGGCGGCCGCCTCCCCCGAGTCGCCGGAAGACGGCGGCCCCTTAGTCGTGGACGACTTCCCGGGAACGGACGCTGCAGCGCCGGGCGACGCTGCAGCGCCGGGCGCCGCTGCAGATGCTGCCGATGTGGATGCCGGTGCCGCAGGCGGGACCGGCAGTGCCTCGGAGGGCAAAACACATGGGGATGGGCGCTCGGCGGAGACGGGGACAATCGTCATCACCAAAACGGTTAAGGGTGTCGCAGCGCACTACAAATGGTCCTTCGACTTCGCCCTGACCCCGGACCATGGGGGGCTGCGCATGTCCAAGACGGCGTCGGGCACCGGGCCGGGGAAGAATACCGTGACCTTTGACGGGCTGGACACCGGAAGCACGTACACGCTGAAGGAAGACCGGAAACAGGGCGGCTGGTCCAGGGGAGATCTGGAGTGCGGGGGTGCTGACACGGACAGGCACAGGTCCGGTATCCGGCTCACCTTTCCCAAGCACAGTGAGAAAATCTACTGCACGGTAACCAACACCGCCCGGTCCGCAGAAGTGACGCTCACCAAGAAGGTTGCCGGAGCCGGGGCGGACCAAAAATGGTCGTTCCCCTTCACCATCGAACCGTCACCCCGCGGCGAGAAGGCAACCAAGTACGCCACCAACAGCGATCATCGAATCCACTGGGACGGGCTGGTCCCCGGGCAGCGCTACACCATCACTGAGAAGACGCCGGACGGCTGGACGGCCGGAAAGGTTCAGTGCCGGGTTCGGGGCAGCGGGCACGGCAGTCACGGCTATGAAATGGCATCCGACGGCAGGTCCGGTGCCCGCTTCATGCCGGACGCCGGCGATGACATCAAGTGCGCTGTGACCAACACCGTGAAGAAGGAACGGAACGGACGGATCGTGATCGTCAAGAACGTGCACGGGGACGACCACGTATTCCACTTCACCCGTACAAGGAGCAGCGGCCGGCAGGGCAGCGGCTCTTCGGAAAAGGGCAGGGACTTCGAGATTGAGACTCACCACGGCAAGGGCCGGAAAATCTTCAATGACGTCGAACCGGGAAAGTACACCGTGGCCGAGAAGGACTCCTACCCGGACTACGTTGCCGGCACTCCCTCCTGCACCAGCTCCGAGAAGGGCAAGGCCTGGAAGGGGACGTCGGAGCACGGGGTTGTCATCGACCTGGACCGCGGAGAAACCGTAACTTGCACGTTTGAAAATACCCAGACCGCCACGGTCATCATCGACAAGGTCACTGATCCGGCAAAGGACCCCACAAAGTTCGACTTCCTGTGGTCCCGTGACGGCCGCGTGGTCCAGGAATTCACGCTCACCGACAGGCAGGAACCGGAGGTTTTCGACGGACTGTCACCCCACCGGAAATGGCGGATCTCGGAGCCGGAGCGCTCCGGATGGAACCTCGATGACCTCACCTGCACCCAGGGCGGCGAGGACTTCAAAGGCGCCGACATCAGCGGGGGCGCTGCCACTCTGGACCTGGGTCCGGGCGATCTGGTCACTTGCACCTTCTTGAACCAGAAGAAGCATAGCGACGAAGGTTCCGGCGGAGCCGGTCCGGAACTGCCCGTCGTCGACATCCCGGAACAGCCGGAAACACCTGAAGCCGTCGTCGAGGTGCCCGAACAGCCGGTAGCCGAGATCAACGAGCTGCCGGAGACCGGCGCGCAGTCCACCAACCTCATCTGGCCGTCCGCGGCCCTGCTGCTGGCGGGCACTGTGCTGGTCGGGGCAGCGCGCCCGCGGCGTCGGGAACGCCGGCGAGCATAACCTCTCTGCCAAGAAGGGGCCACCCTCCCGGGTGGTCCCTTCTGGCGTGTAGCACTCCTGGCTTCTTCCTCGGGCCCGGCGGATTGGAAGTATCATAGGAGGGTTTGCCCGATCCAGGGGCGCGCGCCCCCGAGAGGTAACTAGTGTCAGTCGAAACAATCTCCGCATCACCCCGCCGTGCCGCCAAGGCTGCCCGGTTACCGGCAAAAACGTCGTTCAGGCCCGAGATCCAGGGCCTCCGTGCGCTGGCGGTTCTTATGGTGGTGGCCTACCACGTGTGGCTGGGCCGCGTTTCGGGCGGTGTGGACGTGTTCCTGATGGTGTCGGCGTTCCTGATGACACTGCAGTTCACGAACAAGTTCTACCGGGAACGGTCGATGGACCTCATCCGCCACTGGCTGCATCTCTTCAGGCGCCTGCTGCCGGCTTCTGCGGTGGTCATTGCGGCAACCCTGCTGGCCACGCTCATCTTCGTGCCAAAGACCCGCTGGCTTGGCATCCTGGAGCAGGGGTGGGCGTCGCTGCTGTACTTCCAGAACTGGCTGCTGAAGGCCGAGGCGGTGGACTACTACGCTGAGGACCACAGCCTGGCCAGCCCTTTCCAGCACTTCTGGTCGCTCTCCATCCAGGGGCAGATCTTCGTTCTGTGGCCCCTGATCTTTGCCGCTGCGGCGCTTGCGGCAAAGGGTTTCGGGCTGCGGTACCGGGTTCTCCTCACCTACCTGTTCAGCGGCATCTTTGTTGCCTCCTTGACCTACTCCGTCTTCTACACCTACTCCGATCAGGCGCAGGCCTACTTTGACACGGGGGCCCGGCTCTGGGAGTTCGCGCTCGGTTCACTGGTGGCGTTGGTTCTGCCCGGCCTGGACTTCTTGTCCCGGCCGGTTCGCGTGGTGCTCGGCTGGGTAGGTGTGCTGGCGATGCTCGCCTGCGGTCTGATCCTTCAGGTCCAGACTGCCTTTCCCGGATTCATCGCGCTGTGGCCCACACTGGCCGCCGCGGCCGTCATCGTGGCGGGCCAAAGCGGAAGCCGCTTCGGGGTGGATCGCATCCTCAGCTCGCGGCTCCTCATGCGGCTGGGTGACAATTCCTTCGCTCTGTATCTCTGGCACTGGCCTGTTCTTGTCATTTACCTCATCGCGTCCGGAAAGGACCACGCAGGCTGGCTGTCAGGCAGCGTGGTGGTTGCTACTTCCCTGGTTCTTGCCTTCCTGACCACGCGGTTTGTGGAGGCGCCCTGGCGCCAATGGAAATGGCCGGACAAAAGGCGCCGCCGGGGTGCCATCGCCATCGTGGCCATAGCAGCAGTGGCGGCTGTCCCGCTGGCCGGATGGCGGTATGTCCTGGACGAAGAGGATCGGGTCCTGGCCAGGGAAGCGCTGAGGAACAACCCGGGGTCCAAAGCCCTTCTTCCCGGCTATGTTGACAGGGCGGATCCCGACGCCGGAATCCTCCCGTCCGCGGCGAAACTTTCCAAGGACTGGGCGAACCTTGGTATCCGCTGCACGGGCGACATGGCGCCCGGACCGGGAGCGCTTGAAAACAAATGCAGCCAATCTAAGGAGATTGACCGGCCGGCCAAGAAGGTGCTGGTCATCGGCAATTCCCATGCCCAACAGTGGATGGGGGCGCTGAAACCCATCGCCCAGCGGAACAATTGGCAGCTGTATTCACTGCTCAGGGGTGGCTGTGTTTATGCTCCTGCCGGGGCTGACGTCAAGCCGGAATGCGCCGCATTCAACCGGGAAGTGGACCAATACCTCGACAACCGCAAACCGGACGCCATCTTCACGGTAGCCACGGCAGCCAGTCCCTCATCGCCTGAGGAAAAGCTGAATCCCGGTTATGAGGAAATGGCGCGGGCAGTCACGGCCCGGGGGATCGACGTCATAGGCATTCGCGACAACCCGCGGTTTTCGTACAGCATGTCGAACTGCGTCGTGACGAAGGGCCCCCAGGATCCCGCCTGCAACCCTCCCAGGCAAAGTGCCATGCCGGCTCAGTCGCCCTTCAGCCACCTGGTGGGGCGGATTCCAGGGCTCACGCTGCTGGATATGTCTGACAGCATCTGCACTCCAACCGCGTGCCCGGGCAAGATCGGCAATATGTTCGTTTACCTGGACAACAACCACCTCAGCGCGTCGTACGCCGCAAGCATGGCCGATGAGCTGGAAAAGAAGCTGAAGGCCGGGACAGGCTGGTAATCACCGCCGTTTGGCCGCACCGAACCCTATAGGCCGCTGGCCTTTTAAGTACGACGCCGGTGCGCAGCCCGGGTGCTCCCTCAGCGGACCGTGGTGGGGCCCGGGACCCACCGCTGCGCCGAAGCGCGGACGGCGTTCAGGTAGTTGGGCTTCTTGAAGCCCACCAGGACCCGGATGAACTTGTCCCGGTCGCTCGTGGTCAGCCGGTAGCTGGACGCCGTGGCGCCGGGGATGTTCTTCCCGTCGCGCTGCCACTGCCAGTTGACGGCGGAGGGGGCGGGGTAGGGGAGGGCCGAGGTGGCCTTCAGGACCTGGCCGGCTGCAAAGGTGCCCTTCACCACCGGCGTGGGAAGCTTCGTGAACACAGCCTGCGGCCTGATAGCACGGGAGGTCTGCGTGGCCGTGACTGTGCCGGGCCGCCTGAAGGTCACCTTGAAGGTGATCAGGCGCAACTGGTCCGATGCGGTCAGCCGGTAGGAGGATCCTGTTGCGCCCGTGATCGCCCTGCCGTCACGGAACCACTGGAAGGTTGAGGAGGCCGGAACAGGCGCGGTGAACTCCGTCCGGGCGGCCACCGTGTAGCCGGTGGCCGCGGTGCCGGTGATCCAGGGGGTGAGGCCCAGGGCGAAGTAGCCCGGCGGGGTGACCGCAGCCGAGGCGGGGCTCGCCGCCTGGACATAACGGGCGCGGTCGTAGAACGCCTTGACGGTGACCTTGTGTCCGCCGTCGGCGGCGGTGAGGCGGTATGTCGGGTCTGTGGAGATCTCCGTCAGGCGCATCCCGTCGCGGTACCAGACGTACTGCACGCTGTCGGCTGCCGGCGACGGTGCGGTGCCCGGGACCGCGGTGAGCAGCTGGCCTGCCTGGACAGTGCCCCTGATGGACGGTGCCGCCGTCGCGGTGAACCGGCCCAGAATATTCAGGCTGTCGATGGCTGCACTCTGCTGGGGGTGTCCCAGATAGTTTGCGGCCACCGGCGTGACGGTCACCCGGATGTCCTTGCCGATGTCCTGCGTGCGGACGGTATATGTGGGCGCCGTTGCCCCGGCGATGGGCGTACCTGATGGAGCGTCGAGCTGAATCCACTGGTAGCTGTAGGTGACCCCGGCGGGGGCCGGCGCCTGCACGGCGGGAGCGGACGCTGTGAGCACTGTCCCGGGGAACGCCACATAGGGGGTTCCGCTGTTCCAGGTGATGACCGGGTCAGCGACCAGCCGCAAGTGCCCTCGGATGGCCGTGCCAAAGTCCGTGGTGCCCGTCCAGGTACGGTAGCCGGGCGCAGTGATTTCTGCCCGCCCGGTGATCCTGGCCCCGAGGTCGGCTTCGGTCACCGTGTAGGCGTCACCCGTAGCCCCGGGGATCGGGGTTCCGTCACGGAACCAGGAACGGCCGGTTGCCGTAGGCACGTTCAGCGCGGGCCGCGCCCATGACACGGATCCGCCCAAATAGAGTGTGGCGCCGAGTAGGTTTTCGCCGCTGGCGCCAGCGGACCCACTGATGTAGCCAAGCACAGGCTCGGTCTCGGCGGAGGTGACCACCTCACCCGCGGAGTCGGGGCGGGCGGCCGTAATGCGAACCGAAATGCGTTTGCCGAGGTCTTCTTCGGTGATCCTGTAACCCGGGTGGGGGCTGGGAGCCACGTGCGGCATGCCGTCGCGCAGGTACTGGTAGGTCAGCGTTCCGGCCGGCGGGGCGGGTGAAAATGCGGGAGTGAGATTTAGGCTGACAGTTGGGCTGCCTTCCAGCGAAACGCTCCAGTCGGCCGTCGCGGACGCCTCCGGAGTGGGCGCCTCGGCAGTGGGCGCCTCGGTCGCAGTGATGGCAACGCCCTCTGCCGCTGCCGGCGACGCGGGGAACGCGAAGGCGAGCATTGCCAGGACGCAGGCACCTGCGAGCGCCCGCCGCGGACGTCCGGGCAGGGCAGCAAAAGTAGTCATGTGTGGTTCCCCCAAGTCAGCGTGGGGCTGAAGAGCACCACATTTCTCAGCAGAGAATATACGACGGCGATTGGCCGCGCCACGCGTGACGCGGCCAAATGACGCCTCTGCTGGGCACCTATTGGTCCGGGTTGCAGGGGGTTAGCGGGGCTCGGGCCGGGTGGCGGCGCTAAGGGAGCGGATTTTGGCGATGAGGGCCTTCGGGGCCGGGTCCTTTTCGAGCCTGGCGATGGTTGGTGCTGCTGCTGCCTTGAAGGCGGCCCACCGCGCCACACGTGACGCCGCTGGCAGTTCCAGCGCGCAACGCAGGGGCCGCTCCGAGCGTAGTTTCAGTACCGGGGTTAGTTACCAAAGGAATCATCTCCAGGTGCCCACCTATATTGCTTCTTGACCGAGGGAGGGCGCGCTCCTATTCTTAAGCAAAATTTCTTGGGCCTGCCACCATTTGGAGTCCTTGTGTCCTCATCAAAAGCGCGGAAAAAGAAAGTTAATCCTGCGGAGGCGGGTCCCCGTGTGAGGCCCTTTTGGCAGAAGCCTGTGGTCTGGATTGTGACGCTCCTCTTGGCCGCGCTCGGAGCGTCACTGACCGATTGGATCAAACCGATTTTCACCGAGCAAATCAACAAGGTTACGGAGACCGGCGATCCAGTTGCTGTCAAGGTTGTAGTTCAAAAGGCTGCTGAAGATGTGTCATTGGCACCTGATGTGCCCTTATCTCAAGAAGACCTGAATCAGCTCGAAGGCATACCCGTTCCGAAGCAAGCCGCTTGGTTGGAACAGCGCGGCGGAATAGTTGCTGGAAAAAGGTCATTGATGGTCACGGTCAGGGGGAATCGGACAGACCCGGTTCGGATCACGAACATCCGAGATGCCTCGGAATGCGCTTCGCCGGAACGGGGCACGCTGATGCGGTTGGCCTTTGGAAGGGGAGCCTCTGTGGATTCTGTCAGGATCGGAGTCAACGTCGGTGAACCAGACAAAAGCGCCTGGTGGTGGGACGACAAGAAAGAGATAGCCCGCCCCTATTTTCCGGACAAGACAATAACCCTTACAAAAAACGAAGAGCTCGTACTTAACATCGACCTATACCCCTCAGCTGAAAAAGTGTGCCGTGCACAGCTGCAAATGACAGTTGTCGGTCGGGATACCGAGCATGAACAGCAGCTACTACCGAACTCGCAGCAAGTGCCGATCATGGACGTCGAACGGCCCGAAGTGGAAAGACAGTATTCGCATGTTTATGTCGGGGGCAACGTATGCAAGAAGTTCTTGCCGGCGTCTCCCGGGTGGGAAAAAGATGCGGATCGATTCTGTGGGCCCGGAAATGCAGCTTGGGACTAGTGCTGCATCGGTGATCGGCGCCTCTGACTAGCTCCTTGTCCCGGCTCACCAGTTGACACAAGCACCCCGGCATCATTAGCACCAGACGCCTGAGTGGCGGAGCCCACGGCACCGCACGTGCTGTCACGTGGGTCGTGAGTCTACCGCGGCGGAAGCTGGCCATGCCCCCTCACCAGACGCACGTGGATGTCCATGGCGGAGCGCTCCACTTGCTTGACGCCCTTCGCCGCTTCCGCATATCCTGAACGAACGGTCGGTAAATAATCCGAGTACGGACGTGAATGCATAGGAGCAACCATGGCAGCGCAGAATCTGCAGTCAGTGCCTGACCAGCCGGCAGCCCCCCAGGAAGCCAACGCCGGTCAGGGACAGGACCAGCTGGAGGCCGACGGCCAGGCGTATTTTGACCGCGTCATGGCCGACGACTCACGGATTGAGCCCAAGGACTGGATGCCTGCCGCCTACCGCAAGACCCTCCTGCGCCAGATCTCGCAGCACGCGCACTCGGAGATCATTGGCATGCAGCCGGAGGCCAACTGGATCTCCCGCGCACCCAGCCTGAAGCGCAAGGCCATCCTCATGGCCAAGGTCCAGGACGAGGCCGGCCACGGGCTCTACCTCTACTCAGCCGCCGAGACGCTGGGCCAGTCCCGCGACCAGATGATGGACGACCTCATCGCTGGCAGGGCCCGCTACTCCTCGATCTTCAACTACCCGGCCCTCACCTGGGCGGACATGGGAGCCATCGGCTGGCTCGTGGACGGCGCCGCCATCTGCAACCAGGTCCCGCTGTGCCGCGCCTCGTACGGTCCCTACGGCCGGGCCATGGTGCGCATCTGCAAGGAAGAATCCTTCCACCAGCGCCAGGGCTTCGAGATCCTGCTGGAACTCTCCAACGGAACGCCCGCGCAGAAGCAGATGGCCCAGGACGCCGTGAACCGCTGGTACGCCCCGGCCCTGATGATGTTCGGCCCGCCGGACGACGATTCCCCCAACTCCAAGCAGTCCATGGACTGGAACATCAAGCGCTTCAGCAACGACGAGCTGCGTAGCCGCTTCGTCGGCATGATGGTGGAGCAGGTCCGCGTCCTCGGCCTCACCCTCCCGGACAGCGAGGTCCGCTTCAACGAGGACACCAGGAAGTGGGAGCACGGTCCGCTGGACTGGAACGAATTCAAGGAAGTCCTGGCCGGACGCGGCCCCTGCAACTCGCAGCGGCTTGAGCGCCGCCGGCAGGCGCACGACGACGGCGCCTGGGTCCGCGAGGCAGCCGCCGCTTACGCAGCCAAGCAGGTTAACAAGCAGAAGGAATACGCAGCATGAGCCCCCACGGCAACCCGGAAGAGCCGGCAAGCGCGGCCGCAGAAATCAAGCGCGAAGCGCCCAAGGCCAGCCCGGCGGCTGCACCCGAAGAGCACCATGACAGGAACGCCTGGGGCCTCTGGGAGGTCTTCGTCCGGTCCAGCCGCGGGCTGTCGCACGTGCACGCGGGCAGTCTGCACGCGCCGGACGCCGCCATGGCACTGCGCAACGCCCGCGACCTGTACACCCGCCGCAACGAGGGCGTGTCCATCTGGGTGGTCCCGGCGGACGCCATCGCCTCCAGCGACCCGGACGCCAAGGGATCGTTCTTCGAGTCGCCGCAGGGCAAGGACTACCGGCACGCCACGTACTACACCAAGAGCGAAGGCGTGAAGCACCTGTGAGCACTCCCGAGACACAAGAGACCACAGGCCACGGCGACATCTCCGTCGGCGTCGCCGGCGCAGGTGCCAGCGGCGACGGCTCGGCCAGCGCCACCCGCATCACGCCGGGCAACGCGCTCCGCCCGGAGGACATCGCGCTCGAGGTCCGCACCGGCCTGGCCAGGCCCACCGAGGACGTGGCCGAGTACGCGCTGCGCCTGGGCGACGACGCCCTGATCCTCGCCCAGCGCCTGGGCCACTGGATCTCCCGCGCCCCGGAGCTGGAGGAGGACGTGGCCCTGGGCAACATCGCCCTGGACCAGCTGGGCCACGCGCGGTCCTTCCTCAGCTACGCCGGGGGAGCCTGGGAGAAGTCCGAGGATGATCTCGCCTACTTCCGCCGCGAGCACGAGTTCCGCTCCGCGCACCTGTTTGAGCAGCCCAACGGGGACTTCGCCGTCACCATCGCCCGGCAGTTCGTGGTGAGCTACTACCAGTTCGAGCTCTACCGCCGGCTCACCGGATCCACGGACGCCACGCTGGCCGCCATCGCCGCCAAGGCCGTGAAGGAAGTGGACTACCACCGCGACCACAGCACCCAGTGGGTCCTCCGCCTGGCCGGCGGCACGGGCGAGTCCCGCAGCCGCATGATCAACGGCTTCAAGCTCATCTGGCCGTACGTTGGGGAGCTCTTCGTGGACGACGAGCTGGTGACCCGCCTGGCTGAGGCCGGCGCCGCCGTCGAACCTTCCAGCCTGAAGGCTGACTTTGACCGCCTCACCGGCGAAGTCTTCCAGGAAGCGGAGCTGGAGGTCCCGGACGTCCCGGCAGCGCCGGGAGGCGGCCGCCGCGGCCAGCACTCCGAACACCTGGGCTACATCCTCGCCGAGATGCAGGTGCTGGCCCGCGAGCATCCCGGAGCAAACTGGTGACTGCCGTGTACATATCGGACTTCGAGACCCGGACCGGGGACACCACCGCGGACCAGAAGGCCTGGGCCGTTGCGGCCACGGTGTGCGATCCGGAGATCCCGGTGCTCACCATCGAGGACCTCGGCATCCTGCGGAGCGTGAACCTGTTCGACGACGGCGGGCCGGTGCCCGCGGTCCAGGTCACCATCACGCCCACGTACTCCGGCTGCCCGGCGATGGACGCCATCCGCGATGACCTGAAGGCCGCCTTCCACAAGGAGGGCTACCCCAGCGTGCACGTGGAGCTGGTGCTCGCCCCGGCGTGGACCACGGACTGGATGACGGACGCCGGCAAGGCCAAGCTGCAGGAGTACGGCATCGCCCCGCCGTCGGGCCGCGCAGCCCTGGGCCACAACGGACCGGTCCGGCTGAGCATGGCCGTGAAGTGCCCGCAGTGCTCGTCGCTGAACACCAAGGAACTCACCCGATTCGGTTCCACCTCCTGCAAGGCGCTGTACGTGTGCCGGGACTGCCAGGAACCGTTCGACTACTTCAAAGTCCTGTAAGGAAGAACCCATGCCCGTTGTCCGCCAGACCGCAGCCGAATCGGCAGAGGCCACCGGCCGCCGTCGTCCGTCCTTCCATTCCCTCACCGTCGCGGAGGTGCGCCGGCTGACGGAGGATGCCATCGAGGTGACCTTCACGGTGCCGGCCGGGCTGGCCGGGCAGTTCGACTACCTGCCGGGCCAGTACGTGGCCCTGCGCACCACGCTCCCGGACGAGTCCGGCGAGCCGAAGGAGATCCGCCGCAGCTACTCCATCTGCGCCGAGCCGCGCAGCTTCGCGGACGGCAGCAGCGAGATCCGGGTGGCCATCAAGAAGGACCTGGGCGGGCTGTTCTCCACGTGGGCCAACGCCGAGCTGAAGGCCGGGGATGCGCTGGACGTGATGAGCCCCATGGGCGCGTTCGTCTCCAAGCACGGCCGGGACGGGCGGGCCGTGGAGCAGAATGTCATGAACTCCATGAATCACCCGGAGGAGCTGGCGGGGGAGCCGGGGAGCTTCGTGGCGATCGCCGCGGGCAGCGGCATCACGCCGGTGATCGCGATCGCCCGGACGCTGCTGGCCGCCAATCCGGAGACCCGGTTCGACCTGATTTACGCCAACAAGGCCGCCATGGACGTGATGTTCCTGGAGGAGCTCGCGGACCTGAAGGACAAGTACCCCCAGCGGCTGGCGCTGCACCACGTGCTGTCACGCGAGCAGCGGATCGCGCCGCTGCTGAGCGGCCGGATCGACGCGGAGAAGCTGCAGCAGCTGCTGGGCACCGCCATCCACGCGGACGACGTGGACGAGTGGTTCCTGTGCGGGCCGTTCGAGCTGGTGCAGCTGTGCCGGGACACCCTGGCCGAGCGCGGCGTGAAGCCGGAGCATGTCCGGTTCGAGCTGTTCACCTCCGGCAAGCCGGACCGCCCCGAGGGCAACGCCGGCCGGCCTGTCGTCGAGGACGAGTCCAAGGAGACGTACAAGATCACGTTCAAGCTGGACGGCCTGCAGGGCGACGTCACCAGCCCCACGCACGCCCGCGAGTCCATCCTCAACGCCGCGCTGCGGGTCCGCCCGGACGTGCCGTTCGCCTGCGCCGGGGGAGTGTGCGGCACCTGCCGCGCCAAGGTGGTCACCGGCACCGTGACCATGGACGAAAACTACGCCCTGGAGCAGGATGAGCTGGACAAGGGCTACGTCCTGACATGCCAGTCGCACCCCACCAGCAAGGAAGTCTCAGTCGACTTCGACGTGTAGTTTTCCGTCCCGCCCTTCCCGGTCTCAAAGGAGCAGCCATGATTTCCCTTTCCATTGCCGACGGCGTCGCCGAAGTGGTCCTCAACGCCCCGCAGAAGCTGAACTCATTGGATGAGCAGGCGCTGGCGGATCTGTCACAGGCGTATGACGACGCCGCTGCCGCAGCCTCGCGCGGTGAGGTGCGGGCGCTGCTGCTCCGGGGGGAGGGCCGCGCCTTCTGCGCGGGCCGGGACATCGCCGGCGTCACCCCGGAGAACGACGACGCCGAGGCGTACCTGGGCGGTCTGGTGCAGCCGCTGCTGCAGAAGATGAGCGCGTTCCCGGCACCGACGTTCGCCGCGGCCCAGGGAGCGTGCCTGGGTGTCGGGCTGGGGCTGCTGCTGGCCACGGACGTGGTGTATGT
Organism: Arthrobacter sp. FW305-BF8; assembly: GCF_021789315.1. Taxonomy (NCBI): domain Bacteria; kingdom Bacillati; phylum Actinomycetota; class Actinomycetes; order Micrococcales; family Micrococcaceae; genus Arthrobacter; species Arthrobacter sp. FW305-BF8. The sequence continues at coordinate 3,843,396 of NZ_CP084561.1, read as the reverse complement.
GGCGGAGAATGCGAAGTTCGGGTCGCCGTTCGCCAAGCTGGGCGCCACGCTGGATTCCGGCGGGCATTGGTACTTCACGGAGCGGTTGGGCATGCACCGGACGCTGGACCTGATCTACACGGCGGAGCTGATCTCCGGTGCGGATGCTGTGGCGCACGGAATGTTCAGCAGGGCCCTGCCAGCGGAGGAACTGCTCGATTCAACGCGCGCCATCGTGGCGAAGGTGGCTATCGGGGCAACTGGCGCTTTCAAGGCCAGCAAGGAGTTGGTGGCGCACATCCGCGACCAGCGCCTTGGCCTCTGGACGTCGATGCAGGAGGAGAACGCCGAGCAAGCCCGCCTCTGCAAGAGCGAGGACTATGCCGAGGGCTTCCGGGCCTTCCAAGAGAAGCGCGAGCCGCAGTTCAAGGGCTGAGCGAGCATGGTCCGCTGATCGACCTGTCGAAATCAAGGACGCCGCTGGTTGAGCCTATCGAAACCGCCTCGCCGCGCCCACTCCTCCGCAACCCCCAAGACCCAAATCCCCAGCATCGCCCCAGCGGAATTCGCCACGATGTCCATGGCGCTCGGAAACCGGTCGTGCAAAAACAGCTTCTGCCCCAGCTCTATGCAACACGACGCCAGGAACGCGCTCAGCACGATCCGTCCCCGGTGAAACTCCGGGAAGGCAAGTGCTGCAAGCATGCCAATAGGTGCGAACATCAGAATGTTGGAAGCCAATTCCACGAAGCTGTAGTTGATCAGCTCGGGAAGCCCCGAGTGGTGGAGGGCAAACAGCACGGTCTGCAGGCGCCCGGCCACAGGACGGTCAACGGGCGTCGGCCAGAAGGCTACGAAGGCAAGAGCCCCCACGTAAAGTGCCAACAGCACGCGTGCAGGTCCTGCCGCGTCGGCTCGGCTCCACTTCCCCATATGGAAAACGCTACGGGAGCCATGGCAAGGGCCGAAATCTGGCCTGCGAAATTTCACTTTGCCCAAGTCAATTTGTAGAGTTCGATCATGACTATGGGGAAATCAGTTCGTAAAGCAGTTATTCCGGCAGCCGGTTTGGGCACGCGCTTCCTGCCTGCCACCAAGGCGATGCCGAAGGAGATGCTGCCGGTAGTGGATGCGCCGGCCATCCAGTACGTCGTGGAAGAGGCAATCAGCGCCGGTCTGAACGACGTATTAATGATCACCGGCCGCAACAAGCGGGCGCTGGAGGATCACTTTGACCGGGCCCCTGCTCTGGAGCGCACCCTGGAACTCAAGGGGGACCAGGCGCGCCTCGACGCGGTTCAGCATGCGTCAGGTCTTGGGCCCATCCATTATGTCCGGCAGGGTGAACCCAAGGGGTTGGGGCATGCCGTATTGTGCGGCCGCCAGCACGTGGGAGACGAGCCGTTCGCGGTTCTGCTGGGTGACGACCTCATCGACGAGCGGGACGAGCTCTTGACAGCGATGATCGAGGTCCAGGCGAAGACCGGTGGATCAGTGATTGCCCTCATCGAGGTGGAGCCTTCGCAAATCAGCGCCTACGGCTGCGCAGACATCTCAGTGGTGGAAGGCGAGGACTACGTTCGCGTGAACAGCTTGGTGGAGAAGCCGTCGGTGGATGAGGCGCCGTCCAACCTGGCCGTCATCGGTCGATACGTTCTTCATCCGGCGGTGTTCGATGTTCTCGAAAAAACTGAACCTGGCCGCGGCGGCGAGATCCAATTGACGGATGCGCTTCAGACCCTCGCCGCAGGCGAGGGGGAAGGTTCTGGCGTATATGGGGTAGTTTTCCGCGGTGGCCGGTACGACACTGGTGACAAGCTGAGCTACCTGAAGGCCGTCATTACTCTGGCGTCCGAGCGGGCCGAGTTCGGCGAAGACCTAAGGGCATGGATGAAGGAATTCAACGGATAGGAAAACTTACACGCCATTAAAAATGGAAGCCGCGACGATTGTCGGGGCTTCCATTTTTAGCTGCGCTGCCTGGCTGTTCGCAAACAAGAAGTGGGCCGTTCGGTAATCCGTAACGGCCCACTTCTTTTACGTGGAGCTCAGTGCTTAGGCAGATGCATCAGCATTAGCGCGGCGGCGAACGACGACCACTGACGCGGCGCCAGCGGCGAGTGCACCGGCACCGACCAGCGACCACAGCACGAGGGTGGAGTCAGCACCGGTGTTAGCGAGACCGGTGCCGGTGTTGGCCTGACCGGCACCGTTACCGCCAGTGTTGGAAAGGCCTGCGCCCGTTCCAGCAGCTTCGGCCACGGTTACGCTCTGGGTGACGGAGTGCGTGGCGCTAGTTGCAGTCAGGGTGTAGGTACCCGGTTCGCTGAGGCTGAGCGGGAACGCGAACGATCCGTCAGCAGCTGCAGTCGTGGTGAAGGTCTGCGGAGCAGCCAGCACAGTGATCTTGGACGGAACCGACATTGCAGCACCGCCTGTGAGGCCACCACCCAGCGCCTGCGGGGTGCTGGTGAGAGTTACGGTGATGGTGATGAGCTCGCCAGCCAGGAAGCCTGTCCCCGAGAAGGTAAACACTTCGCCCGGAGCGACTGTGCCATCTGAGACAGTTCCGGTTCCGGTTCCGGGCGCCGGGTAGTTGTTGGTAGTGGCAAAGGCCGGCGCGGTGCCGGTCAGTACGATGGTTCCTGCAAGCGCGAGCGCAGCAATAGACTTCTTCATTTGTCCCCCCTGAGACCTTTTCAACACGGATGTCACATAATTGTGGAGATTCCCCATCCCCATGTGACCGTGGGGCGAATCTCGTGGTTTTACCCAAGGAAAGATTAGCACTCCCAAGGGAGTCCCTCCAAAGTGAATCCAAACACTTTACATACTGTTAATGCGTCGGCTACGGAGCCGGAGTGCAAGCCGCGCTCCCTGTTTCCAGAATTACATCCTTCAGGGACTGGACAGTGGGCGTTACGGCCACCACCGGATCAGTGTGTTGAACGATCTTGCCAAAGGTGAACTCGACAGTCCTGCTCTGGCCGGGTGCAAGACGGACCGTAACGGTCCCGACAGGCCGCCCAGCGTGGCGGTTGGAGGCGAAGCCTGTCTTTTTCGTGTCCAACAGGGCATTTTCAACGTTCGATTGCACCGGTCCGTAGGCAACTATATTGGTTTGGACACTGCCAGCAGGAACACCGAAAGATCCTCCGCCGGTCACATACTCGGGCAAAGAAATGCCGGCGTCCTTGGGGGCCACGTTCGTACTCGTCACCTTCACTCGGACTTGGGAATAACCCTCAGCAGGACACTCTCTGATCAATTGCACGGTCCTCTTGACGTGGAAGTCCATTTTTGCCCCTGTGCCGTCATTGAAGTACACCCCGAACTGGGCTGGTGAGATACTGGTGCCAGTAACAGATCCACCCAGAGGGTATTGAGCGATAACTGACTGCTCACGGTCATCGGACGACCACAATTGCAACCTGTGTTCGGAGGCTGCACGACTTATCCCGCCTAACAACTGCGCGGTGTTGCCGGTCCCGCCGGATACCTTTGCGAATACTTCCTGGGCCACACCGGCAAAGTAGGCATCCTGCTTTGCCGGCTCCATGATTCTTGAGTAGACGTCGGAAAGAAGCGTACTCACCACGTTTTTCCCAGTCAGCTCTGAAGGTAAACCGCTGACTCCGATTTCCTGCTGCATCTCAGTGTTCAATCGGACCGGACCTGTTGCATCAAGCATGTACGCCAAGGCAACGGGGTCTACGGAGAGAACTCCGTCCAATTGCTGACCGGTTCTTGTCTTCCACATCGCCCGGGCCGTTTCGGCCGCCGTCGGAAAATCAGGAGTGAGGTTGACGTCCTGCATAAACTTGCCGAGTCTCGTGGAATAGATAAGGCTCTGCTCGGCATCTACATCTTCGACCGGGCTAAAGGGACCCAGCGCGCTCGCGCTGGTCTGGGAACCTAGGGAAAGTCGTCCGTCCTCGACGGTAAGGACTGCCAGTGCTCCTGGAATGCCACCAGTAGCGCGCAGCTCTGCGTTGTTCTGGATGAGCAGGAGATATCGGCGCGGCTCTTTTCCACCCATCATCGACGGCATGATTTTTGCAGCATCTGCTGCCGTATCAAGTTGCTCGCCTAGAGCACTTAGCTCCTCACGGGCAGTAAGAAGGGGGGTTGCAATTTGAGGTACCAGCTCGCCGGCATCAATCCCGTTTAGACGTTCTGAGGACTGTCGAACAGCGTTGGCAGCGGAGGTTAGTGTTGGCTCTGCCTCAGCGAGAGGGCGTAGGTCCGCCTTTTGGCTGCCCGTCGCCAAGAGCTTCCAGTCAAGAGTATTGGCGACACGTACCAGAGGTGCGGCGCCTAAGCTGACCACGTCATCCGCCGACGTAGCGATTTCTCTTGTCGCGCTGAAGTTCGCTCCCAACCAAGGCAATTCTCCCGCCAACGTCCACAACGGATCTGTGGCTGCCTCACGGGCTAAAATCGTATGCGTATGAAGATCTTTGACTATGGCGGTTGCCGCTGCTGCGTCGTCTTGCACAATATTCGCCCTGAGGGCCGGCACAAGCTGCTTTGCGGCAGTCAGCTCGGTATTGATGGTTGAGGCCTTAGATGAAAGCCAAACGGCGCTCAGCAGCATGAGGATGATCGCAACAGCAGATAACCCAACTGCTAAGAGTAAGATCCGTCGACGCTTGGAACCTTTATTGGTGCGGTCCCCGGTATGGGCAGACGACTCGATTTTGCTGTTTGAACGCGAACGTGCCATCGTCAAGCGCGTCCGAGCCCGCGGTACACCCACCCAGCTGCCCGCCACTTTCCTGGATCCAAAACGTTGCGCCCGTCAAGGATTCGAGGGGATCCAACGCTGCTGTGTAGCGCATGTGGGTCCAACCTTTGGTATTGCTTCCACTCTGTGAGGAGCAGCAATGCGTCAGCGCCTGATATGGCAGCGTCCATATCTGGCTCGAAGTGCAGTTCCGGAAATCGTTTAGCAGCATTCTGAAGAGCTTTGGGGTCTGTCACCGTAACAACTGCACCTTGAAGTTGGAGTTGCGCAGCTATGCTGAGGGCGGGGGAATCTCTTACGTCATCACTTTCTGGCTTGAAGGCGGCGCCAAGCACAGTAATTCTCTTGCCCAGCAGAGTCCCGTCACAGAGTTCCCGTGAGAGCTCCACCACCCTGGTACGACGCCTCATGTTGATAGCGTCGACCTCACGTAAAAATGTGAGAGCTTGGTCCGCTCCCAGCTCGCCCGCACGCGCCATAAACGCACGAATATCTTTAGGTAAGCAGCCACCACCGAACCCGATGCCCGCGTTTAGGAACTTCCTTCCTATTCGTTCGTCCATACCGATGGCGTCGGCTAGGCGCGTGACGTCAGCACCGGACGCTTCACAGACTTCTGCCATTGCGTTTATGAACGAAATTTTCGTTGCGAGGAAGGAATTCGCCGCAGCCTTCACCAGCTCGGCCGTTGGATGGTCGGTGACGATCCTAGGCGTCCCCGAAGATAGCGGTGCTGCATAAACTTCATCCAAGATCGCAACAGCCGGATGGTCCTCCGAACCGTCCGGGACGCCATAAACAAAGCGGTCCGGCTGAAGGGTGTCGGCGACGGCATGCCCCTCACGGAGGAATTCGGGGTTCCAAATCAGATGTGCAGTTTCTTCATGGGCTTTCACGATCTGGGCGAGCCTGCCGGCCGTCCCAACAGGAACCGTGGATTTTCCAACGACCACGTCATCCTCGTCGAGGTACGGCAACAGCGAGGTAAGGGCAGCATCAACATAAGTTAGATCTGCCGCATTTTCGCCCTTCTTCTGCGGAGTGCCGACACAAATGAAATGAACGTCACTATCAGCGGCCGCCGACATATCCGTACTGAAGGACAAGCGTCCTGTTTCCTGGACTTCCTTAAGCAGAGCCTCCAGGCCGGGCTCAAAAAAGGGGGCGGTGGCAGCCGACAAGTCGGCTATCTTGCGCTCATCGACGTCTATGCCGACGACTTCGTGGCCAAGTTTTGCCATGCAGGCTGCGTGGACTGCGCCCAGGTAGCCGCAGCCAATCACGGAAATACGCATTTGTTGCCTTTCCTGCAGCTAAAAACTGCTCGTTCTCTGACCGTTAGATCATGCGCGCTTTTTAGACAGCGCCAGTGCTTGCAAATACTGCCTTGAACGTCTTCAAAAGGATGACTACGTCGCCCATTAGGGACCAGTTCTCCACATAGTAGAGATCCAATCTGATGCTTTCTTCCCAACTCAGGTTGGATCGCCCACTCACCTGCCACAGGCCGCTCATTCCTGGACTGACGTAGAGCCTGCGGTGAGCAGCATCGTCGTACAAGGCGACCTCGCCCTCGCGTTGCGGGCGAGGCCCCACGAGGCTCATGCTGCCCCCCAGGACGTTCAATAGCTGGGGCAGCTCGTCCAGCGAATACTTCCGGAGTACTCGTCCTACTGGAGTAATGCGAGGATCATTATCGACTTTGAATAGGGGTTTGGTGTTGGTTCCCTGCGCCTCGAGGAGGGCTCGAAGTTCGTCGTCCGCATTTGCCCGCATCGACCTGAACTTCAGCATATTAAAGGTCGTACCACGTAGCCCGATTCTTTCCTGCTTGTAAAAAACCGGTCCGGGACTCGTGAGCGCGACCAGCAGTGTGAGAACGAGGAATACTGGAGACAAAAAGGTGACCAAGAGGCCGGCTAAGACAACGTCGAATGTCCTTTTCGCAACTTTCTTGCCGCCAGTTAACTTGGGCGTGGAAACGTGAATGAGAGGCAACCCTGCCACGGGCTGTGTGTGGATTCGGGGACCTGCCACGTCCGTTAATGCTGGAGCCAGAATCATGCCGATGTCCCGGGCAGCCAGTTCCCAACCCAATCTTCGGAGATCGCTCGGGTGCATATTGACGCCCGCGGAAATGGCAACAGCATCGACCCGTGTGTCGACAATGACTTCCAAGATCGACTCGAAGTCAGTCTCCGCGCCGGTTACTGGTACGCCGAGATCAGCTAATGAACTGCCAACGACCGGTGCTCCGGGTAAATGGGCGGCAACGGGCAGGTAGCCGGCTGCGGGCGCACTATGCAGGGAGCGGACAAGGTGGGCCGCGGAATACGGGCCACCAAGGATTAGTACCCTTGCCGTGCTCTTACCATGTTTCCGCTCTAGGCTCAGATGTTGACGCACCAGCCACCTAGCCACAAGCAACCCGATCGCACCTGCCGGAAAGGCAAGGCCGACGAATCCCCTGGCGGTGTCGAATTTCACGGCGTAGGACACAATCGCAACGAATCCAAATAGCCAAGATGAAGCAGCAATCACGCGTTTGTATTCTTCGGAGCCTGAACCGAGCACTTTCGATTCTCTTGATCCCCAAAAGCCAAGCATCAGCCACCAGCAGATGGCGAGCAGCACCGATAGCACAATGTAGTCATTGTCACGAATACTGTCACCTTTGAGGTCCGCAAAACCGAACCGTACGCCGAAAGCACCCATGACGGCCCAAACTATGACACCTGCATCGATGATCCGCAGGCGCGCTGAGTACTTGCTGCGCCAATCTATCCGTTTACTCTCGGTGCCACCCTCAAGCAAGGCTTGATGGTTCATGCCGCCATTCCCCCAGTCATTGTTCCTCTAGGATCTGATGACATCAGCATTTGCACGGAACCACTCGACCGTGCCCCTGATGCCGTCGTCCAGGCGAATTTTTGACGACCAGCCGGCAGTGGCAAGCTTGGACACGTCCAAGAGCTTCTGCGGGGTGCCGTCCGGTTTCGTGGTGTCCCAGTGGATTTCGCCTGTGTACCCCACGGCATCGGCCACAATTGATGCCAACTCCTGGATGGTCACATCGGATCCCGTGCCAACGTTCACCTGGTCAGGGCCATCGTAATTTTCCATGAGATGGAGGCACGCTGCTGCCATGTCATCTACGTGAAGGAACTCCCGGCGCGGTCTCCCAGTGCCCCAGTTGGTGACACTGTCCTTACCCAATCTTGCCGCCTCGTCATATCTGCGGATCATTGCAGGCAAGACATGTGAACCCTCGGCAGAGAAATTATCGCCCGGTCCGTACAGGTTCGTCGGCATTGCAGAAATCCACGGCAATCCGTATTGCCGGCGAACTGCCTGGACCTGCAATATGCCAGCAATTTTGGCAATGGCGTAAGCGTCGTTGGTAGGCTCGAGATGGCCTGTAAGGAGAGCATCCTCACGTATTGGCTGCTCGGCTAACTTGGGGTATATACAAGATGAGCCTAGGAACAGGAGTCGATCCACACCGAATTCTCGTGCGGCGTCCATAACGTTCACCTGAATGCGGATATTTTCGCTCAGAAAATCGACAGGGAATGTGTTATTTGCCAAGATTCCGCCGACTTTCGCGGCCGCCAAGACAACGTACCGCGGTCTGGTTTCGGCAAAGAAGGAGAAAACATCCGCACGGTTTTTCAAGTCAAGCTCCGCGGACGTCCTCCCGACTACCTTAGCGAAGCCTGCAGTCTGCAAGTTCCGCCAAATCGCAGAACCCACCAAGCCGCGGTGGCCGGCCACGTAGAAGGTCGCTTCCCGGTCCAACGGCCCGGGGACGAAGTCAATTTCTCCCATCAGTTGTTCCAGCTGTCGAGGTGAACCGTGTCAATCCAATGATTGCCAGCATGCTTGAGTGCTTCGATGTCGGCGTCGACCATAATTCGTGCAAGCTCCGGGGTGTGCACTGACGCCTTCCAGCCCAGCTTTTCCTGGGCTTTAGAAGCGTCCCCAACCAAGGCGTCAACTTCCGTAGGCCGGAGGTACCTTTCGTCGAATCTCACATGCTCCTCCCAATTCAGTCCAGCATGCTCGAAGGAGATTTGGAGAAAGTCACGGACGGTATAGTTTCCACCGGTTGCTAGGACAAAGTCCTCCGGCTCAGCTGCCTGCAGCATTCGCCACATGCCTTCGACATACTCAGCTGCATAGCCCCAGTCTCGGACCGCATCGAGATTTCCCATATACAAGAGATCTTGCTTTCCGGCCTTGATTGCGGCTACCGCACGCGTAATTTTTCGCGTGACGAAGGTTTCGCCACGTCGAGGCGATTCGTGATTGAACAGGATGCCATTAACTGCGAACATGCCGTAGGCCTCGCGGTAATTCTTTGTCACCCAGTAGCTGTAGACCTTTGCTGCCCCATACGGAGACCGGGGATAAAAAGGAGTCTCCTCATCTTGAGGGGGAGGCGTGGCCCCAAACATTTCTGAAGAAGAAGCCTGATAGAACTTGGTTTCAATCCCCGACATGCGGACAGCTTCCAGCAGCCTGATGGATCCCACACCGGTGGTGTCGGCCGTGTGCTCGGGTTCATCGAAGGAAACGCGGACATGGGACTGCGCGGCCAAGTTGTACACCTCGTCGGGCTTGATACTTGCCAGGAGGGTGACCAATCTTGCGCCGTCACTAAGATCTCCGTAGTGCAAAAACAACTTTGCCTTGGGATCGTGGGGATCAATATAGAGGTGGTCGACTCTCGCAGTGTTAAACGTCGACGCCCTGCGGATCAAACCGTGGACTTCGTAACCCTTCTTCAAAAGAAGCTCTGCCAGGTACGATCCGTCTTGTCCGGTGATTCCGGTAATAAGCGCGCGCTTATTCAAAATGCCCCCCATGGTGCGAAATTAAGAGTCCTACGGCCTAGCGGCCGCGCGACGTTGCCAGGCTGATGATGTATTCATTGTAGTGGGCGATGGCCGGAGCTTCGGACAGTGTTTCGTCTCTGAACTTTCGACCCTGCGCGCCGAGATCACGGGCAAGCACGGCATCCTGGCCAAGCAGTTCGACAGTCGCTAGGAGAGCAGCAGGATCGTCAGGGTTGACGCGCATCCCCCCACCCGAAGCTTGAAGCTCGGCTGCCGTCACGCTTTCGGCGTCTGTGGCCGCCACTACAACGACCCCCGCATTGAAGTAAGAAGTCAACTTGCTGGGCACTGACATGTCTCTTACTGCCGGCAGCTCGTTGACCAGAAGGACGTTGGCGGCACCAAGGGTCTGCTGGAATTCATCATCTGGCAAGGCATCGATGAATTCGATGTTGTCTATGCCGGACGCGATCCTTTCCAGCTTCTGGCGCTGGTTCCCATCGCCCATGAGGACGAACTTGACGAGGCTCCGACGCTGGTGCGCCAGCCGAGCAGACTCGACAACATTTTCCAGACCTTGCTTCATGCCCATGTTTCCAGCGTGAAGGACAATCACGTCCGAGTCAGCCCATCCTCTAGCTTTACGAGTTGCTCTGACGTCATAGGCGGCAACGTGGCCGAGATGGGTCCAGTTGCGGATAACTTTGACACTTTGAGAATCCACGCCAAGCGACTGAGTGATGTGTGTTCGGAAACGATCATGAATCGCTACCACGGTGTCAGCCGAGCGCAAAATGGAAGACTCAATATAAGCAGCCACTTTTCCGCCAACACCCGTTGAGCCAGTTTCGACCATGCCTCGGCTATAAAGATCTTGGACCCAAACTAGCGTAGGCAACCCCTTGCCAACGCTCGCGCGAAGGCTTGCCAGTCCGGTCGAAAGTAGAGCGGGACTCACGAGAATGACCAGATCTGGCTTCTGCCATTTCGACAAAATTGCATGAAGGCCGAAACTTACCTCCATCAGGATTCGGCGGAGGCCAGTCGGATTGGATGGCACGTAATGATTGAGGCGCTTCACTCGGACGCCATCTATCATCTCGTGCATTGATCGTCCCTTATACCCGGCGTGTCGCCGCCATTCAGGATAGTGTGGATAGCCAGTTATGACCGTGACCGAATGCCCCTCCCGCTGCAATCCTCTCGCGAGGCTGCTCGTGTACGGTGCATTACCAGATCGCTCTGGCGTAAAGTGCAGGCCAATTATAGTGATACGAGAAATGGAAGGCTCCTAGGCCAATTGTGAATAACAAATGCGGAAACTTGTTCGCCGGGACAGTGCTTACTTTCAGTACCGACAACCCCTCAGGATGATTCTTTCCCCAAGGCCAAAAACTTGTCTAGCTCAGACGCTGCGAATTCAGGACTACATGCTCGGCGGATGGCGGCGGCGGACGCGATCCTCTCAGCTTCTCCATCGGCCCAGGAGGCGAGCCGCGAGCCCAAGCTGGTAGCCAATTCATGTTCGTTCGGCTCAGTCACATCGATGTCGGCGTACTTGGCAAAGTCCTTCGCAGACATAACTCTGTCGACCAGCACCAGGTTGCTCTGGCTGACGAGCGCCTCGACGGCTACATGACAAAAATTCTCAATAATCGACGTAACGGCAACTACTTTTGAGCGGCGAAGGAACGCTAGCGTTTCCTCGTGCGATTTCCATCCGTGCCATTGGATTCTGTCACCAATATTGAGATCACTTGCAAGCTTGACTAACTCTGATACATATGCGGCATCGCCGGACCCGATAATATGCAAATCGCGTACCTCCTCGAGGAGTGCGAAGCTTCTTATAAGAAGAGGGAGATCTTTTTGGTGATCAAGTCGGCCAACGAATAATACATCGATATCTCGACTTTCAATTGAGGCAGGCTCATTGTCACTTATCGAGATCGAGGGATGAAGAACCACCGCAGCCTTTCGCCAGACTGCTGGTTGGCTCAACTCCAATTCACCCGTAGACGCGAAGACAACTCCGTGCAATCCCCGGAGGATCATTGCAACCACCGGTCGTAATGCTTGCTTCAACAATCGATGTTTCGCCCAGTCGTAAGTTGTTAGCGACATGGTCGGAACGAGCAGAACTTGCGGGCGGGAGACACCCGGTACGATGCAGTGGGCCAGATTACAAAGCCCAAGAATGAAAAATGATAGGTGCCAAACGCCGACGATAACGAGCGTCGAACCTTTTGAACGGCAGTAAAGACGAATCAGTTGAAGCGCCCTCGCGGCAGTCGGACCGTTGAATGCCAACAGGGCGGTAGCCTGCGATTCCGCGAAATTTGCTTCTAGATCGTTATGGCTTCCTAGCCCAGCTACTGTACTTGTCTTTCCGAGGCGAGAAAGTCCCTGGACGTAACCCCAGATTGTTCGAGTTGGGCCGCCAATCTTATCGTGCACTCTTCCCAAGACCAGCGTGTAATCTGTCCCAGCCGGCTTTGAGTCTCTGTTAGTCATCACAGCTGCCCCCCGGAGCGCTTTTTCTTTTCTTCAACTATAAATTCATCGATTAGGAGCTCGTACATAAACATTCTGCGAAGGTAAGACATGGCCTCGGGGCCATCCAGGATGCCGCGCCGGAATAGGGCCAGATGCAAAATGGATGCGTACTTACGCAGGGGTCCTAGGGCGTAACGGATGCGCCGGCCAATTGCTCGTCTTTCCTTAGTGCCGCTGGCGTCACGGCCTGCAGTTATCCGTGATGCTTCCCAGCGCGCATACCGTATGTGCTTGCCGATCCAATCTTCAAGTCCCTTTGCATTGGTTCTGTGAATGTAAGGCACGGGGATCTTCGCGGCTAAGTCGGGGGAATCAAAGTCTTCCCAGACGCCACCAGTGAATCGCACGTCCGAGCTTCGTCGGACTATTCTGGGGTGCCAGTTAGGGAAGCCACTTAAATTTTTAAGCCAGCTATTATAGTACATGAAAGCCGGTGCCGTATAAAAAGCTGGGCTATTTTCGTGGGTAGATAAAAAGGACTTCACGGCCGTCTGAAACTCAGGCGTCGACTCCTCGTCGGCATCCAGGAAAAGTATCCAGTCGTTACGAATGGGAAGATTCTGTATCGACCAGTTTCGCTGCTCACTAATCAGGAAGATCCCTTGCTGTCTGTGCTGAACAACGGTCGCCCCTAACTGCTCGGCGACATTTCTGGTATCGTCGCGGCTGCCGCTATCAACGACGAAAATTTCATCACACCACTGAAGGCTGTTTATGGCCGAGGCAATGGTGATTTCTTCATTAAGGGTCAAGATTACAGCGCTGACCTTGGCTTGTTGCTGCTCGTGGCTCATGCATTCCTTTATAGTCGCAAAATTGCTGAAGTAATTGCCTGGATGCAGGACAAGCAACGCGATCAAATCCCAAGGCTTCACATGCCCCGGTGAGGCGTGCAGGGGGCATGCATCTCGATTTGCTGAGCGACCGTATGTTCCCCGAACGCTTCCGTTGTTTTGCGCCAAAGAGTCTAGAAGGCAGCTGTCCTACCAACATCTGCGGATCTCATCATAACCATTTGCCACATGGGTCGGTGGTCAACTGGACTTGCTACGGGGCCCTGCCCCTCTGCCGTGATTTCAGGATGCCCCGACTTCCGGCGATGGGTGAGTGACCAAGCGAATCAGGAGGACGCCAGCAGCATCAACGCAAAGCAGGAAGCTCGGGCATGGGTAGTATTAGGCGTCGTAGTCGCGCCCGAGTGGTCCGTGCGGCCGCTCATGGGACAGTTCGGTCGATGGACAGAGGCAGCCCTGATAGGTGATCTCAAACATTTACGGGCGTGCCTGTACCTGGGGGCGCGTGGCTCTCATGCGTCGCGTAGCGCATGGTCATGCGCGCGCAATTTCTAAGCGTGAAGTCTGGGGATTTACAGTGGAACTGAAGCTAGGTCAATGCCCAGTTGTTCTATCTGGGGTCGCCGTTGGACGTTTTCTAGCCGATAGCACCGTCCGACTATGTTTACTAAATGGGGAGTCATGAATCTATCACTAGCGCTGACGGGCCTCCTGCCCAGCAGTAGGTTAAAAAATGGCCTCCTACGAGCACAGGGGTTCGATATACATCCCACAGCCGACGTCGCGCCGTGTTTGCTCCTAAATATCAACGAGATGTCGCTTGGGAAGGGCTCACGGATCGGAGCGCTCACCGTCATTCGTGGAATGAGGCAAGTCCAACTGGGTGTCGAAGCGCGGATCGGGCAACTTAATTGGATCTCCAGCGCTCCCGACCTCTGGATGACTACGACTTCGGGCCAGCTGCTGCTAGGAGATCACTCTGCAATTACCAATCGGCACTACATTGACTGCAGCGGAGGCGTTCACATTGGAACGCACACGACAATTGCCGGCGTGCGGTCAACCTTTATAACCCACGGGATCGCCTGGAAAGAGTCGGAGCAGTCTGTAGCTGAAATCACGGTTGGTTCATACTGCATAGTTTCATCGAATGTTGCCCTTACACCTGGGACCAAGGTTCCTGATCGGTCAGTAGTTGGCATGGGCGTAACGGTAGACAAGAAGTTGGACGAAGCGGGCGGTCTCGTCGTGTCCCCCAGGGGTGATGTCGTCAAGAGGGACCTTAGTGGGCAGTACTTTTCTCGCGTCAAGGGCGTCGTTAGGCCACCAAAAGACCATTTGCCTGGCAGGCGGGTTGCGGACAACCCCTGAGCACGGGTAGTGCCGGATGCGCGTCGGCCAGTGATTCACCTTGCCGTTGTCGGTGGGATGATCTTGCATTTCTGACCGTGGCGCCGGTACTTGCATGCGACGTCTAGCGCCAGCCGCAACGACCTGTTGTAGCCGTGCTAGATCGAGCCGCCACGGGCCGTTCGGTGATTTGTCTGCGGACCGGTGCTTGCCCGTCGGCGGGTACACTTAGGACGATTCTTCGACGACTGCCGCTCTGGTGCACGCTGCACCCAACTCGTCAAGGAAAATTACAGGGGGAACTTTGGAGATACGTGACTTAGTAGCGCTTGTCCGTCGTAGCTGGATGGGTATAGTCGCGTTTACTTTGGCCGGGCTGGTTGTTGCGGCGGCGGTGTCGCTGCTCAGTAAACCAACATATACGGCGGAGACACAGCTCTTTGTTGCCATCCAGAATTCCGGCAGCGTCCAAGAGCTGCAGCAGGGCAATACTTTTAGCCAGGCGCGAGTCCAGTCCTACGTCAAGGCTGCCACGACGCCGGTCGTCCTCCAACCCGCAATTGACGCTTTGGGGCTTGGAGTGCAGCCCGCTGATCTTGCACAACGAGTGAAGGCGAGCGCTGACCTGAACACAGTGCTGATCAGTATTACGGCATCTGACACGTCGCCGGTGCAAGCGGCGTCCATTGCTCAGGCTGCCGCTGACAGCCTGATCAAGGCTGTCGAGAAGTTGGAAACTCCTGCGAACGGTGGGACGTCGCCAGTACGGTTGTCAGTAATTGCTCCTGCCGTCGCCCCCCAAGTTCCTTCGGCGCCAAACACGAAACTGGACCTGTTGCTTGGTGCCGTCCTTGGGCTGGCCATGGGAATCGGCGCGGCCTACATTAGGAAGGCGACGGACAACAAAATTCGCGGCGAGGCCGATCTTCGTAAAGTCACTGAGACGCCGATACTTGCGGGAATAGCCTTCGATGCGGATGCAGTGAAGTCTCCACTGCTTACGCAGGCGGGAGGCCAGAGTCCGCGGGCAGAGTCATTTAGGCAACTGCGAACAAACCTCCAATTCGCCACAGTTTCGTCGTCGTCAAACACGATATTGGTCACCTCCTCCAACCCCGGTGAAGGCAAGAGCACGACTGCAATAAATCTGGCGCTGGCATACGCCCAGTCCGGTCGTTCTGTATGCCTAGTGGATGCAGATCTTCGCCGCCCCATGATCGGCGATTACCTCGGATTGGAGCGGACAGCGGGTCTGAGCACCGCCCTTATCCGTACCGCTGATGTCTCGGACCTGTTGCAGCCTTGGGGCGAGGATGACCTCGTCGTACTCACGTCAGGTCGTATACCCCCTAACCCGAGTGAGCTGCTGGGGTCCGACGAAATGAAACACATACTGCTTCGTTTGGAGAATTCTTTCGATGTAGTGATCATTGACACGCCTCCGTTGCTGCCCGTGACTGACGCCGCTGTTCTTGCGCAAGCCGTGGACTCTGTTCTCTTGGTGGTTGGAGCCAAGCGCACAAAGCTGAACGAGCTTGAAAGGTCGCTGGCTTCGTTGGACATGGTAGGTTCCAAGACACTCGGAGTGGTCCTCAACAGAACACCAGCCAAGGGACCGGATGCATATGGTGGTTCGGCGTACTCATATGAAAGTCGGACTGAGCCGAGACCAGACTCTGGCTATTTTGACAGCTTGAACAACGGGGCGGCGTCGCGACCAGAAGGCGCGCCCCACATGACCACCCCTGGCCCCGAAATGGAGACCAGTCGCTCGGCGCGGCGGGCAGCGTTGCTTTCGCGGGGAGACAGAAGCGATCTGTGAGCGGTTTCTTCCCACAAGCTGAATCCGGCTGCACGCCGAGACGTCGAACACGGCCATGAGGTCAACGTCGGCCACGACGCTCACAGCCGAGCTCACTGAAGCAACTGCGGAACGGCCCAGGCCGAGGAGCATATCCCTTGTCATTGGATATGCCCTGACGACTCTTCTGCTCGGAGCCGGCGGCTTGTTGATGGTTCCCGCGATTGTCTTTGCTGGAGGACCAGACGCCTGGGCGACTGTTGCGCTAGGTCAGGCCTTTGGAATAATTACGGCGGTGTTCGTCGGATATGGGTGGGCTCTCACAGGCCCGGCGATGATCGCGGCGATGAATGGCTCGGAACAAGTGGCCGAGTTCAGAAAATCACTGCTTGGTCGGTTGCTCATAGGACTGCCTTCAACTGTCGTGAGCCTATCGCTCCTCTGGTGGATGTTTCCAGACGACAAGGGTCTATCGGGGCTCTCGTTAGTAGGGACGGCGGCCGCGGGTCTTAGTAGTAATTGGGTCTTCGTAGGCATCTCTAAACCGTTTGCTCTTCTGTGGACAGAGACAGTCCCCCGGTCATTAGCAACTGCAGTTGCCATAATTCTGCTTTATTCAGGGACCAACATCGAAGCAGCTCTTTCTGTGCAGTTATGCGGAATGCTTACTGCAGTCGGTATTGTCAGCTTGCGCATAAAAAAACTGTCGGGTGCGGCGTCGGCAGTGTCTGCGACTGTCGGATATGAAATACCGAAATTAAGATTCGGTGTTATTATTTCTGCCCTGAGAACTCAGGGGCATGGCATGACTACTAGTCTTATTTCGGTGGTCTATATCACAGTGCCGCTATTTATCGTAGGGCTCATAGCGCCTGGAGCTTTGCCAGTGTTCGCACTGGCGGATAAAATTCAAAAGCAATTTATGTCACTCATCGCGCCGATAGTAAGCGTAGCTCAGGGGTGGGTGCCTAATGGCGGGACGCGGCGTCGGATATTGAAGCGCAGCCGCCAGGCGATGCTCGTCTCCGTTGTCTTGGCCTTGGTGGCTTTTGCTGGAATCTTTGTTACGGGACCGTGGCTCTGGGGCCTGCTTGGATCCAGCCAGATTGAGTTTGATCCGACGGTTGGCATCGTGTTGGCTGCGTTGTGCGCAGCAATCCTCTTGGAACGGCTGGTCAGTCGGGCCTGTCTAATCCCACTTGGGGGTTCTAGGCAACTGGTGT
The DNA here is from genome assembly GCF_021789315.1 of Arthrobacter sp. FW305-BF8. Taxonomy (NCBI): domain Bacteria; kingdom Bacillati; phylum Actinomycetota; class Actinomycetes; order Micrococcales; family Micrococcaceae; genus Arthrobacter; species Arthrobacter sp. FW305-BF8. Next base: position 3,826,108 of record NZ_CP084561.1, on the reverse strand, counting down.
ACGCGACGACACTAGGAAGCATCATGGGCATTGCGTTATCGCTTGTCCTTCTTCCTGTTATGGCAGCTGTAGGCGCGCTAATAGGTGTACTTGTCGGACTGGGACTGACGATTTTCGTGGAGGCCATTGCTGTATTCCTGCTGCACCGGGGGGCCGGTCCGCGACATCGCATGCCGACGAGGAGAAGGCCTGCGCGCTAAAGGCGGGTGTACCGAATTGGGCCAACTACGGTAATCATCCGGATCGCGAATCCAGATCCTCAAACACCAGGAACGTCTGCGTATCCAGCACACCTGCCACGGATTGCAACTGATCAAAAATCACCCGGCGGAGGTGGACGTTGTCCACGGCCCGTACCAGCAAGATGACATCAAAGTCCCCTCCTACGAGGGCGATGTGGTGCACCTCGGGAATGGTGCGCAACTGCTCCCGCAGTTCCCGCCACGAGTGCTGTTGAACCTTGAGCGTCACGTAGGCCGAGGACTTGAGGCCAGCCTTGATGGGGTCGACTAGTACTGTGAACCTCGTTAGCACACCCTGACCTGTCAGCCGCGCAATACGCGTGTAGGCGTGGGCTCGGGAAATGTGGACGTTCTCGGCAACTTGCGTGACGGACATCCGGCCGTCCCGTGTTAGCTCGGCAATGATCTTGCGGTCGACATCGTCCAGAGGGACTGTAGCCTGATCCTCGTCATCTAGAGCCATTCGTCTACAACTCCTAGCCGTTATGCAGCTCGCATTTGCAATTTGTCTATCAAGGTAGAGGAGTTTGGCGTGCTTCTCCACAATTCGCGATGGAGCTGGATACGAAACAACGTCCGGGACCATACTTAAAGCGAATAGTGGCTATAGAAGGACGGACCAATGACGATCTCCGCAGACCACACTGCACCCGGCACGACAGAGCAGAGCCAGCCTGCTCCGATGCAACACGAGGATACCCACTTGCCCGGTGCCACCGCGGAAGCTGTGCGCAAGTTCGGCATCACTACTGAGGACTACATGCTGCCAGCGCGCCACCAGATTCAGATGGTGGATCAGGACGGTAGCCTGAGGCACCACTCCGAACAGGGTGCCCAACCCGGCCACGAGTACCCGTTGCCTGGCGACGACGAACTCCTCGCCGCGTATGAGCAGCTCGTCGTTGGCCGGCGGGTCAACGACCAGAATTCCGCCCTGGTCCGTCAAGGCCGCATGGCAGTCTATCCCTCCAGCCACGGCCAGGAGGCCTGCCAGGTCGCTGCCGCCCTCTGTCTCGCCGATGGCGACTGGATGTTCCCCACCTACCGCGACGCTGTCGCCGTCATGGCCCGCGGCGTGGACCCGATCGAGGCCATGACCATCTTCCGCGGGGACTGGCACGGGGGCTACGACCCCCTCAAGCACAAAGTCGGCATCCAGTGCACACCGCTCACTACGCAGTTGCTTCACGCCGTCGGCGTCGCGCACGCTGCCAAGCTGCGCGGCGAGGACACGGTGGTCCTGGCCATGTGCGGTGATGGCGCGACCAGCGAGGGTGACTTCCACGAGGCCCTCAACTTCGCCGCCGTATTCCACCTGCCCGTCATCTTCTTTGTGCAAAACAACCAGTACGCCATCTCCGTGCCCCTGGCCCACCAGTCGGTCGCCCCGTCGCTTGCGCATAAGGCCGTGGGCTACGGCATGGCCGGCGAACGCGTGGACGGAAATGACGTCGTCGCGCTCCTCGCGGTGCTGGACCGTGCCGTCAAGCTCGCCCGCGAAGGTTCCGGCCCGCTGCTGGTGGAGGCGCACACCTACCGCATGCAGGCCCACACCAACGCCGACGACGCCACCCGCTACCGTCAGGACAGCGAAGTGGCCCAGTGGGTCGCGCGAGATCCGCTCACTCGGATGAGGACTTACCTCACGGAGAGAGGCTTGCTGGACGACGGCGGCGACGCGCGGATCGCGGAGAAGGCAGAAGCGGTAGCCACCCAGCTCCGCACCGGACTCGGTGAGGACGTGCCGGTCGATCCCCAGGACCTGTTCAAATACGTCTTCGCAACGCGGACACCGCAGCTCGACCAGCAGTCGGCTCTGCTCGCCGACGAGCTCGCCCGTGATACGGTCGGCGCAATTTCCGAAGAGGAGGCCTACAAATGAGCCCCACTGTCACCACTTCCGCCGAAGCCAACGGCAACGTCAGCTCGGCCACCGCCCGCGCTGCTGCCTCCGCTGCGGCAAGCGCCCAGGAGGCCGGACCGCAGCCCGTCACCATGGCCAAGGCGCTGAACACCGCGATGGCGGATGCCATGCATGCGGATGATTCTGTTCTGGTCTTCGGCGAGGATGTCGGCATTCTGGGTGGTGTCTTTCGCATCACCGACGGACTCATGAAAACCTTCGGCGAACAGCGCTGCTTCGATACGCCCTTGGCTGAGTCAGGGATCGTGGGCATGGCCGTGGGCATGGCCATTAACGGCATGCGGCCGGTCATCGAAATGCAGTTCGACGCCTTCGCCTACCCGGCTTTCGAGCAGATCATCAGCCACGTGGCCAAGATGCACAATCGCACCAAGGGCCGGGTCAAGCTGCCCATGGTCATCCGCGTTCCCTACGCCGGCGGCATCGGTGGAGTGGAGCACCATTGTGACTCCTCTGAGTCCTATTACGCACATACCGCCGGACTGAAGGTCTACACACCGGCCACGGTTACCGACGCCTACCGCATGCTCCGGGAAGCGATCGACTCTGACGACCCGGTGATGTTCATGGAGCCGAAAAAACTCTACTGGTCCAAAGATCTGGTGGACCTGGCTGCGCTCCGGGCGGAGTACGAGCGGCAGGCCGACGGCCGCGAGGCCACCGAGGGCCGCGCCGCTGTCGCCCGCTCCGGCACCGATGCGACGCTCATCGCATATGGTCCCTCTGTCCCGACGGCACTTGCCGCGGCCGCCGCAGCCGCAGAAGAAGGGCGATCACTCGAGGTCATCGACATTCGCACCATCGTGCCGTTCGACGACACGACGGTGGCCGCTTCCGTCCGGAAGACCGGCCGGGCGGTGGTGATCGCGGAGGCTCACGGCTTTGCTTCTGTGTCCTCCGAGATCGTGGCCCGGATTCAGGAGCGGTGCTTCCACCACCTCGCTGCACCGATCCGCCGCGTCACCGGCTTCGATGTGCCGTACCCGGCGCCGAAGCTCGAGCACTACTATTTGCCCGGCGTGGACCGCATCCTCGACGCCGTTGACGACCTCCAGTGGGAAGACTGATCAGATGACCGAACGGAAAGTGTTCCTCCTGCCCGACCTCGGCGAAGGGCTGACAGAAGCCGAGCTCTTGAACTGGCTCGTGGCGGTCGGCGACGAAATCCGCGTGGACCAGCCCATTGCTGAGGTGGAAACCGCGAAGTCAGTCGTGGAGGTACCGTCACCGTACGCCGGCACTGTAGCCGAGTTGCATGGCGAACCGGGCGAGACTTTGGATGTGGGCAAACCGCTTATGTCAGTGACCCCAACGGAATCACAGTTTGAGCCCGTCGAAACCGAAACCACGCTGGTTGAGCCCCTCGAAACCCAAGAGACCGCAGCCGAAGCATACCGAACAGAAGAAAGGGCGGGCTCAGGCAACGTCCTTATCGGTTACGGAACCCCTGGCGGCACAACCACTGTCCGCCGAACCCGCCCCCGGCGCACCAATTCGGTGGCTGAGCCTGTTGAAACCGCGCCCGTCGGAACTGAGCCCCAAGACGATACAAAGCTGACAACACCCGCAGACGATGCCTTACTTCTGCGCACTCGCGTCCCCGGCAAGCTCGGTGCTGTTGTTTCTCCCCTCGTCCGCCGGATGGCCAAGGAGCATGGTGTGGACCTCGGCCACATGCAGGGATCTGGAGAGAGCGGCCTGATCATGCGTCGGGACGTCGAAGCGGCCATAAAGTCCCCGGTGGTTGAGCCTTTCGAGACCCAGCCTGCCGAAACCAAACTGCGTGCGCTGATTGAGCCCGTCGAAACGGTCTCGACAAACTCGATCAGCGGGAACGTCGATACCCGCACTGGACTGCGGATCATCAGCCGGACGCCCGTCCGGGGTGTCCGCAAAGCGGTGGCGGCGAACATGTCCCGCAGTCGCTCAGAGATACCAGAAGCCACCGTATGGGTGGACGTCGACGCCACGGCACTGGTTGACCTGCGGGCCGGACTCAAGAAGGCCCACCCGCACCACACCCCAGGGCTGCTCGCCTTCTTAGCCCGCTTTGTTACAGCAGCATTGAAGAAGTATCCGGAGCTGAACACGCGCTTCGTGAGCAGGGAGGACGCCTCCGGCGCGGAGTCCCAGGAGATCCTGGAGTTTGATGGGGTGAACCTAGGGTTCGCCGCTCAAACTGACCGGGGGTTGGTTGTCCCTTCTATCCGCAGCGCTGAGAAACTGAGTGCCAGCGAACTCGACGGAGAAATTAAGCGGCTGACCGCCGTCGTGCGCAATGGCAAGGCGACCCCCAAGGAACTGGGCAGCGGAACCTTCACGGTTAATAACTACGGCGTGTTTGGCGTGGATGGTTCCGCGGCAATCATTAATTATCCGGAGGTGGCTATCCTCGGTATAGGCAGGATTATCGACAAGCCGTGGGTCGTCGAAGACGAACTTGCCGTGCGCAAAGTCACTGAGCTGACGCTGACCTTTGACCACCGGGTCTGCGATGGCGGTACGGCCGCCGGATTCCTGCGTTATGTCGCGGATGCCATCGAGGCCCCGACCTCGCTTTTGGCCGATTTGTAGAACGTAAGTATTGGCATTCAGGTGCTCGGTCCTTCGCCGCCTTTCCTCAGCGGCGAAGGACTACAGGTCTTACAGCGTTGTGTCTGAGTGGTCGCTGCACCTTACGAGGGCCTCGAGGCCCCTTCCGTCATCCTTGTATGACGTGATGTGGTTGGTGATCGTGTTGCAGGTCTCGCAGAAGTGCTTCTGTTGTTTAGTCCCCATGGCCAGATCATACCTAGCGCGGTGTTTCGAATGAGTGAATTGCGGCTAGGCGCTGGGTTCCCGCTGGTCTGGCGCTATAGTGCTCCCCTGATAATCCCAAGCTAGATGAGTACAATCGAGGCCAGAAGATCGCAGATACTCCCCAGGTTTATGGAGAAACAATGTCACGATGGCTCGACGTCGGCGCGGACAACTATGTGCTGGTGACTGAAGGTTCAAAGCTCAACACCGGTCTGATCGTAGGAACCGAACGGGCCATGGTGATCGACACTGGATGCGGACCGAGGCAAGGCAAGGAAATCCTGGACGCCGTGCGGGAGAAGACCCCGCTGCCGCTTGTGGTGGTGAACACCCACGCACACTACGACCACTTCTTCGGCAACGCGGTCTTCACGGAGGCCGGCGTCGAAGAGTTCTGGGCGCACGAGAACTGCGCCGAGGAAATCCGTGAGGAGGGCGACGCACAGCGCAGTGAGGTCACGGAGACCGAACCTGAAATGGCTGCCGGCGACGGCGATAACGTGGAGATCGTGGTCCCCAACGCAATCGTCCGTGACCAGCCCGTGCTCGTGGACCTCGGGGGGCAGACTGTCACGCTGTTCTATTTGGGCCGCGGGCATACCGACGGTGACCTCTTGGTTGGAACCACCACCACGCTGTTTGCCGGTGATCTCGTGGAGCAGGGCTCCCATCCGTCCTTCGAAGATTCGTACCCGGAGGAGTGGGCCGACGCGCTCCGGCACCTCTCGGCTCTCCGGCACCGCTACGAATTCCTAATCCCGGGGCACGGCGATCCCTGCAGCGACCGGTTCGTCAAGACGATGGCCGACACGATGACCACCGCTGTGCGTCAGGCCCGGCAGTCCATCCGCGACACGCCGGCTGATGCCACCAAAGCCATCCCGGTGCTGCCGTACGGGCCCGAGCAGTCGCGCTGGTTCATTAAGCGTCTGCAGGAGACCCGCTCACAGCACTGAACCAAGTACTCGCCGCAGTCCGGGTATCGGACGCAGGGAAACACAGGTATTGACTACGCTGTGGGTGTGACCTGTGCCACTCTAGGTTTGGGTCATGAATACTGGAATCAGGGCGGTCATCCGCCGCTTCATTGATACACACATCGTGGCTGATGACCCGTTCCCCGAGCGTTCCTGGCTCGACCGGCAGGACATGCCGGGCGTGGAAGAGCGTGCCAGGGCTGCCGTTGGGGGTTTGCCCGTGGAGCCGCTGTCGCCGCTTCCCGGCCGACACGCAAGGCATGGCGGGTACCCGCAGCGGCTGCGGCGGACGGTGCACCGCCACGGCGCCGCCACTGGTCACGGCGACGGCATCTAGGCCCATCTAGGTGGGAAGCGCTACATCTTGATCAAACCTTGATGTTTGCTTGCGCTTTCCTTGAGTTTCCGTCCGTAGCGTCTCCGCCATGGGATTCCGTGGGGGAGGCCGATACGGTCGGGAATCGCGGCGCGAAGTACGCCGCCGTCAGCTTCGCGCACTGTCATTCGTCGGGCCGGCGGTTCTGGCAGTGGCGACTGCGGTGGTGGTGACGCTGGCCCTCCGGCGCTAGGGGCAGAGGCATGAAGCGCAATAGATGAACAGTGGTTGCACCAATGGGCGTGTCCAATTGGACAGCGCCCTTAAGTGCTAAGTAGGCTGGCGAACGACCCAAAAATGGGGGGTCCATTCCCAGCCCCTTTGTCGCACCCTGAGCATGGTCGCTCTGGTTGTGTCGAAGGAGCTGCCGCTTACGGAGGTCTCAACCGTGGCTGTCACCGATTTCGTTCTCGCGCTGTCCGGCTTGCTCGGCAGCCTGTTGATTCCGTTCGCCGGGCTCTACTGGATGCTCCGGCTCAAGCGCAGGGCCGTTGCCGTTGCCCCGGCGGCAGCCTCTTCCGTTCCGGGTGGGCTGAAATAGCTGTGCCGTACGTCGACATCAACCCGCACCGCAGTCGACCCAAATGGTGGGGCTACGTGGCGCTGGGCATTCTGCTAACGATCACTGCCGCTGTTGTTGTGGCAGCCCTCATTCACAGCTGAGAAACCGTGTCTTTTGGCGCCGCGACGAACGCCCTAGCTAGGTCGCTGATCAATAGGTACTTTGCCAGCGCCTAGAATGGCTATTTGAACGAGACCAATCGACCACTGCAGCGGGACGCCGCTGCGAGCCCGGGGGGAACGACCATGCCCAAGCCAGCGGACAACCGATTAGCCGAGGCCAGCCCCGACGAGCAGCCCGAGCTCCGCCGCCGCTTCCGCCGCCGCAATGACGACGGCTCCGACGCCTGGACAGGAACCTTTCCCGCCGTGACACCTGAGCCCACCGCACCACCCCGTCCTGTCCGCAGTTCCTCATGGGCGGAAGCTGCCGCGGCAGCCGACGCCCTCTCCGACACCCCTCCCGCCCCGACGGCTCCGCCGACGCCGGCCCGCCAGCCTGCGGGAGCGCCGCCGAAGGTACCGGAAAGCCTTCCGGAGCCTGAGGTGCCGGTTGCGGACGCCACCGCATTGCCGACGTCGTTTGTCCGCGAGCAGAAGCCGCGCCCGAAGAAGGGCTTCCGGGGCTTCCTGTACCGGGCGACCGGCGGCGCCTGGAACCTGGGCCCTAGCGCTCTGGAACGCGAGGAAGATGAGGTGGCCCGCCGGATCTCGCGCCAGCTGCAGGGCAGCTATAACACCGCAGTGCTCAGTCTGAAGGGCGGGATCGGCAAGACGTCCACCACCGTTGGGGTCGGCCTCACCCTTGCAGAGTTCCGTGGCGACCCGCCATGCGCCATCGACGCGAACCCCGACTCCGGCGACCTCGTGGAGCGCGCGTTGGGGGAAGGCATCTACCAGAAGGCCACCCCGCGGACGATTACAGATCTACTCCGGAACATCGACTCCGTCGACTCGCTCACTGAGCTCTCCCGCTACATGCACCACTCCGGCCGGCTGCACCTCATCGCCGGGGAGCAGGACCCCGAGGTGTCCGATTCACTCACCGCCGAGGAATACCTGCGCATCCGCAAGCTCATCTCCAGCTACTACTCCGTGGCGCTGACCGACTGCGGCACCGGAGTGACGCACAACGCGATGAGTGGGATTCTGCAATCCGCGGACAACCTGATCATCGCCGCCGGTTACGCAGTGAGCGGCGCCAAGCGCGCACGCAGCACACTGCAGTGGCTCGCCGGTCACGGCTACCAGGATCTGGCCCGCAACGCCATCGTGGTGATCACGGACAAAGACGAGGTCTCCAACCGTGTGGACAAGGACGCCATTGAGGAGCACCTGGCCGGGATGTGCCGCGAGCTCATCGCGGTGCCGCACGACAGGGGAGTGGCCGACGGTGACTTGGTGACCCTGGACCATCTGAAGCCGGAGACCCGGCGGGCGTACAAGGAAATCGCTGCTGCGATCGTGGACGGGTATCGGTAGGGCCGAGTCCATCGTAGCTACCAACGGGCATCTAACTGGACCTTGACCGATCAGCGTCGAAAAGTCGAATCCCGCGGCTCGTTGTCCGGCGGTCGTACGCCCATACCTGGATTTATCCGACCCCTACAACTGGGGCGTGGGATCCGTCCGAACACCGGTCAGCGCGGTGACGCCGAGAACAATCGAAGCCGCTACGGCAAGGCCGCCGAGCTTTTCATCGCGGGTCTAGTTTCTGTCCGGGGCTGGTCATGAACCGTGACATGGATGGTCTGTCACGGATAAGCACGTCGCCGTCTCGCAACTGGTGGTCGGTCTTGGGCATAGGGGGCTCGCTTACTTCCGGTATATCAAGAAGTAACTCGCCTCGGTCGGGCGAGAGCACTGCCGGGCGCCCGCTGGACCGAAGCCTTCTTCTCATGCACTTTCGTGGCCCAGCCAATCGCCATGACAAGCGGCAGCGCCACGAGCGAAATCTGAAGCGTTGTCAGGCCTCCCTGTGCCCCGGTACGGAGCCCCACAAGCGCCGTGTTGACGGCCATGAACACGCCCCACGCCGCCAGCGGCGTTAGCACCATGGAGCGGATGAGGTAGCGGTTGGTTAAGCCGATGAATAGTCCAAAGATCAGCGCGAACGCCACCGCGCCTAGCCAGCCACCAGTAATGAAGCCCTCTCCGAGCAACCCAGCCGGCAGTCCTGACAGCTCCGTGTACTTAAGGCGTTCGCCCAGAATCTGCGGTAGGAACTCGGGCTTGTCAGCCCATATGCTGCGAGGGATGAGGACGGAGAAGGCGTTGAGGACGGACGTTTCGGCGCTGCTCCCGTAGACGCTGGCGTACTCCATGCCCACTCGTGCGTGGTCGAAAAGGGGGATGGACTCACTAGAGATGTAGATCGAGTTGCCCATGTAACGGCTAATTTCAGCCACGAACGGACGTCCGGTCTGGCTACTTGCGCGCCAAGCCAGCCCGAGGACGGAAGTGGCGAGGGCGGCCCCGGCGACCACGAGCAATGCGAATGCCTTGGTCTTCTTTCGGAAGGCGAGGAAGTAGGCGAGTGCCAATGCCCAGATGGCGACAATGACGGTGGCGCGGCCGTTCACGATTGCCATCCACGGCAATGAAATGACGAACACAGCGAGAGCGAGCGCGTGCAGCTTCTGGGAGCCTTGGCGTTTCGCCTGGATGATGCCCATGAGCAACAACGGGAAAAGTATGGGGGTGAGGTTCGCGGCCAACGCGAAGGACTCTCCGACGAAGACGCGCTTAGACAGGGCAGTGATTGCAGCCCCTAAGCCGCCGAAGGATGAGCTGAGCAGGTATGCCTGCACCGTGGCGCCCGCAAGGTACGCGGCCAGCAGCCCGCCAGGACGGTACGTGCCTGGCTGCACCGCGGCTGGCCGCGAAGCTGCGTATTTCTTCCAAGCAAGGGAAACGATAACCATCCCTGTGCACATCGCGAAGAACGCAAGCATCCCGTATCCTGCCATCTCTGTGAACTCGGAGTCCTGAACCGTGAAAGCGTCGAAGATGACGTCTTGTCCGGACTGTTCAAGCAGCACGAGCCGCACGGAGTACCCGACAGCGAACAGGATCGCTGCGAACGAGGGCAGCGTCCAGATGCCGCATCTACGGGCAATGCCGACGGTTACTGTGCACACAACCAAGGCGCAGACGATTTCGAGCATTGATTTGTTCCCCCAAGAGTGCGTGACCGTAGGGCCAGAATATCAGCCACACACTTTGGGAACTCGGGGGGCGTCCCTACGCTGTGGGTCAAGCGGCCATGGCGGGCTTTCCTCGTAGAAGGTGCCGTGTTTGAGCATGGAGTGGATGACGTCGCAGCTGCGCCGGGCCAGGCAGATGACGGCGGCGTTGTGCTTCTTTCCCTGTGCCCGTTTCTTTTGGTAGTAGGCCTTCGAGGCGGGGTGGTGGCAGCAGGCGATCCAGGCGGATCTGAAGAGGGCGTTCTTGAGCTGTTTGTTCCCTGATCGTACGGGGAATTCAGCGCGTATCGAGGTCCCGGAGCGGCGTGTGACAGGGGCGATGCCTGCGTAGGCGGCGAGGTGCCCGGGAGAGGTGAAGGTGCCAGCATCGCCGATGGTCAGGAGTATAGTCGCTGCAGTCTTGATGCCGACTCCCGGCATGGACATCAAGACCTGGGAAAGAGGGAAGTCATCGAGGAGCTTTTCGACTTCTGCGGCCACGATGGCTCGCTGGTGTTTGAGTTCCTTGATCTGGGCGGCGACGCGGGGGATGACCACTTCGACGGCTTCGGTGCCGATCACGGTGACGGTCTGCTCGCCCAGTGCCGTGAAGAACGCGTCGACCAGGTTCACCGGGTCTTTCCGGGTGTGGTTCCGGGCCCAGCGCCACACATTGGATCGCCTTGCGGCCCGCAGGCCGGTCGGTCCGGCGTATTTGATGAACAGCTCCAGGACCAGGGGCCGGGTCAGCACTGTTCCGGGGAAGACGCGCTCCAGGGCGGGGAAAATCTGCAGCAGCAGGGACCGCACTCGGTTGATCGCCCTGGTGCATTCATGGGTCAGGTCCGCGTCGAATCCGGAGAGCACCTTCAGTGCCGCGAGCACCTCGCTGCCCCGGTTGACGGCCGTAACGTGTGAGGCATTGCCCGTGCCGTCTCGGCGATGATGAACGCATCCCGCGCGTCCGTCTTGGACTTTCCCGGGTACAGGTCAGCGCGCATCGCCAGGCCGGGCAGGTAGGCAACGGTGCAGCCGCAGTCCCGGGCCACCGCTATCGGAAGAGCGCCGATGGTGTTGGGCTGGTCCACGATCACCAGCACCCGGCCGTGCCGCTGCAGGCCGGTGAAAAGCTCGCGCAGCCGCACTTCGTCCTGCGGCGACGGCTTGTCGAAGACCCGTTCGCCGGCCGCGTTCAACGCCGCGGCGTGGTGCTCAGACTTGCCGACATCAAGACCGCAGTAGACCTCGTACCCTTCGTCCATCCGGCGCTCCTTTGCACCACTAATGGCCGCAGTCACGACACCCGATGCTGGCACCCACGTTACAAAGAGACCTCGCCCCACGAAAGGAGCCGGCCGTGTCCCTATCAGCAGTCAACGCGTGTCTCCGAACCTGGCGACAACACTCCCCGGATCATCAGTGACAGGGGCAAGAAAGTCATACCAGGTCCAGCGACCAAATCCTCGGCCTTCGGGGACCGAATAAATGTAAGGGGGCAGGATGCCGTCTACGACCGCTCTGTGGTAACGGTCGATTTTCGTAGCGGCGAGGCGGCCCGCGGCCTCGTACTTCTCCCGGACTCTGTCGATGTTCTTCTTGACGGTTCTTTCGGCCACCCCCATGCGGCGGGCCACCTGGTACTGTCCGGGCCGTCGGCGTAGAGCGCCACGAATTCGCGCTCGAACAGGTTCGCTACGATGAACTCCGTGTCCACCTCAATGGCGAAGGCGAGCTCCTGGCTGTCAATGGTTTCCCCGGCGGCGATGCGGCGCAGCTTGACGCGCCAATTCTGCCGCAATTGTGCCACCTGTTTGGCTGAGCAACGCTTTCCGTCGCGGGCGTTCAATCATTTGCCGGCGGCTGTCACAAAGCACCCCGTGTCCCCACTTCCGCTCGCAAATTCCGCCGTCGGCCGTTTACTGTGCTGACCGCGCCGGGGCGGACTGGGTAGCCTCTCAGTAGGCGCAAGGATTCCAACGGGCTATATGGGGGCCGTTGGGCTCCTTGCAGCCGTGTCCGAGTAGTCAGCATACTCATCCGATAGCTGCCACGCCCCGGGCCACCTGGTCAGAAGCTGAACGGGATGCTAATGATGGATCAACGTGAAGGGCTAGTGGCTTTCAGCGTGCGGTTCGTGCAGTTGCCGTAGGCGTCCAGCCGCTGGCCGCCTACGGGGCAGAAATTGCTGTTGGCCGGTCAGGCCCAGTAACCGCCTGGCTTTGTACCTGGCTAGGCTGCACTGGTAGCGAGTTGTGCCTTCACGATCTGTTTCAACCGAGCTGCCACAGCGAGTGGTGTGTCGTTCGGTCAGCTAGCGCAATAGGGGCTTCCGAGAATGCCGTAAGCTCACTCCCTGACACGCGTTTGCGTGAATGAAATCTTGATACTTGAGGACCATATGGCGCTGCTGCAATCTGCCGCTCGGTGGCTAGCATTTGTTGCTATCACGCTTTTCTTTGCGACCAGCGGCGCGCTCCCGTCACAGGCAGCCGAACGTGATATTTCTGTTCCGCCGTCGTTGGTGAGCATTCATCGTTCGTCGCCGGATGTTGTGCGGCACGGGGATCAGGTGCGGATTGACTGGGAGGTCACGGGTAGTCCGGCGACGAATGTGATCTTCAACGTTGTGGATCGTTATGGCGCCTCTGATCAGGTCCGTTGGGATGCTGCCAGCGGCACCAGCGCCTATTCCGGCACTGCCACGCTTGCGGTGGATGAGACGCGGTTGGCGGCCGGGGATTTGGTTCTGAGGACTTTTGGTGCGGGCAACGGTTACGCCAGTTCGAGCTACGGCGTGGACGGTCATGCTGATACATGGCCCTACGGAATCTCTTCGCCGGTGGCTGCTGAGTTCGACTACCAACAAATCACGAGTGCCCTGGAAAGTGAACGTGATATTTCTGTTCCGCCGTCGTTGGTGAGCATTCATCGTTCGTCGCCGGATGTTGTGCGGCACGGGGATCAGGTGCGGATTGACTGGGAGGTCACGGGTAGTCCGGCGACGAATGTGATCTTCAACGTTGTGGATCGTTATGGCGCCTCTGATCAGGTCCGTTGGGATGCTGCCAGCGGCACCAGCGCCTATTCCGGCACTGCCACGCTTGCGGTGGATGAGACGCGGTTGGCGGCCGGGGATTTGGTTCTGAGGACTTTTGGTGCGGGCAACGGTTACGCCAGTTCGAGCTACGGCGTGGACGGTCATGCTGATACATGGCCCTACGGAATCTCTTCGCCGGTGGCTGCTGAGTTCGACTACCAACAAATCACGAGTGCCCTGGAAAGTGAACGTGATATTTCTGTTCCGCCGTCGTTGGTGAGCATTCATCGTTCGTCGCCGGATGTTGTGCGGCACGGGGATCAGGTGCGGATTGACTGGGAGGTCACGGGTAGTCCGGCGACGAATGTGATCTTCAACGTTGTGGATCGTTATGGCGCCTCTGATCAGGTCCGTTGGGATGCTGCCAGCGGCACCAGCGCCTATTCCGGCACTGCCACGCTTGCGGTGGATGAGACGCGGTTGGCGGCCGGGGATTTGGTTCTGAGGACTTTTGGTGCGGGCAACGGTTACGCCAGTTCGAGCTACGGCGTGGACGGTCATGCTGATACATGGCCCTACGGAATCTCTTCGCCGGTGGCTGCTGAGTTCGACTACCAACAAATCACCAGCCACCTATCTCCACTAGTCCCTTTCCAAGTAACGCCGGCTTCGGCGGAATTTGTCGACGAGGATGGCACTGCGGAGGACACGTACACGGTTCCGTCCACGGATGGTGTGGAGTATCTCGTCGGGGACAAGGTCGTCGAGGCCGGGACGTATCCGGGCTCCGGGACGGTCACGGTGACGGTGCGGGCGAAGACGGATTATGTCCTGAAGGTCGGTGCGGTCACTGAGTGGTCCGCGACGTTCAAGGCGACCCCGTTTGAGGTAACGCCGGCTGCGGTGGTGTTCACGGATAAGGACGGCACCGCGGAGGACACGTACACGGTTCCGGTGTCTGAGGGTGTGGAGTACCTGGTCGGGGACAAGGTCGTCGAGGCCGGCGCCCACCCGGGTAGCGGGACGGTGACCGTGACGGCGCGGGCGAAGACGGATTATGTCCTGAAGGCCGGTGCTGTGACGGAGTGGTCCGCGACGTTCAAGGCGACCCCGTTTGAGGTGGTCCCGGCTGCGGTGGTGTTCACGGATAAGGACGGTACCGCCGCGGACACGTACGTGGTCCCTGCGGTTGATGGTGTGGAGTATCTGGTCGGGGGCAAGGTTGTCGAGGCCGGGACCTATCCGGGTTCCGGGACGGTGACCGTGACGGCACGGGCGAAGACGGATTATGTCCTGAAGGCCGGTGCTGTGACGGAGTGGTCCGCGACGTTCAAGGCGACCCCGTTTGAGGTGGTCCCGGCTGCGGTGGTGTTCACGGATAAGGACGGTACCGCCGCGGACACGTACGCGGTCCCTGCGGTTGATGGTGTGGAGTATCTGGTCGGGGGCAAGGTTGTCGAGGCCGGGACCTATCCGGGTTCCGGGACGGTGACCGTGACGGCGCGGGCGAAGACGGATTATGTCCTGAAGGCCGGTGCTGTGACGGAGTGGACCGTCACGTTCAAGGTGACCCCGTTTGAGGTGGTCCCGGCTGCGGTGGTGTTCACGGATAAGGACGGTACCGCCGCGGACACGTACGCGGTCCCTGCGGTTGATGGTGTGGAGTATCTGGTCGGGGGCAAGGTTGTCGAGGCCGGGACCTATCCGGGTTCCGGGACGGTGACCGTGACGGCGCGGGCGAAGACGGATTATGTCCTGAAGGCCGGTGCTGTGACGGAGTGGACCGTCACGTTCAAGGTGACCCCGTTTGAGGTGGTCCCGGCTGCGGTGGTGTTCACGGATAAGGACGGTACCGCCGCGGACACGTACGCGGTCCCTGCGGTTGATGGTGTGGAGTATCTGGTCGGGGGCAAGGTTGTCGAGGCGGGCACGTACCCGGGCGTCGGTACTGTAACGGTGACTGCCCGGGCGAAGGCCGATTATGTCCTGAAGGCCGGTGCTGTGACGGAGTGGACCGTCACGTTCAAGGTGACCCCGTTTGAGGTGGTCCCGGCTGCGGTGGTGTTCACGGATAAGGACGGTACCGCCGCGGACACGTACGCGGTCCCTGCGGTTGATGGTGTGGAGTATCTGGTCGGGGGCAAGGTTGTCGAGGCGGGCACGTACCCGGGCGTCGGCACTGTAACGGTGACTGCCCGGGCGAAGGCCGATTATGTCCTGAAGGCCGGTGCTGTGACGGAGTGGTCTGCGACGTTCAAGGCGACCCCGTTTGAGGTGGTTCCAGCTGGGGTGGTGTTCACGGATAAGGACGGCACCGCGGAGGACACGTACACGGTTCCGGTGTCTGAGGGTGTGGAGTACCTGGTCGGGGACAAGGTCGTCGAGGCCGGCGCCCACCCGGGTAGCGGGACGGTGACCGTGGTTGCGCGGGCGAAGACGGACTACGTGCTGAAGGCCGGTGCGGTCACTGAGTGGACGGCGACGTTCAAGGCAACCCCGTTCGAAGTGACACCGGCTGCCGTTATATTCACGGACAAGGACGGCGCCGCGGAGGACACTTACACCGTTCCCGAGACTGAGGGCGTGGAGTACCTGCTCGGGGACAAGGTCGTCGAGGCGGGGACCCGTCCAGGTACGGGTTCGGTGACGGTGACGGCGCGGGCGAAAGCGGATTACGTCCTGAAGGCGGGTGCGGTCACTGAGTGGACGGCGACGTTCAAGGCGGGCCCGTTCGAAGTGACACCGGCTGCCGTAATATTCACGGACAAGGACGGCACCCCGCAGGACACCTACACGATCCCTGCGAGTGAGGGTGTTGAGTATTTGGTCGGTGGTAAGGCGGTTGCTGCCGGGACCTATGCCGGGGCAGGAACGGTCAGTATCACTGCGAAGGCCAGGGCGGATTACGTGCTCAAGGCCGGGGCGGTTGCATCCTGGTCCGCGACGTTCAAGGCCGTGTTCCGTATGTCCTTGGTGGTTCCTGCTGGTGACCTGAACAGTGACGGGAAGGCTGACCTGCTCGCCCGCGACAGTGGGGGAACTTTGTGGCTGTATCCGGGTAATGGGCGCGGGGGATGGCTCGCACGCACAAAGGTCGGCGGCGGCTGGAACGTCATGAACTCGCTCGTCGGAGCAGGCGACCTGAACGGGGACCGCAGGGCCGATGTGCTGGCCCGCGACTCTGCCGGGACGCTGTGGGTGTACCCGGGCAACGGGCGCGGCGGCTGGCTGGCCCGCATCCGCGTGGGCGCTGGCTGGAACGTCATGAACTCCATCATCGGGCCGGGTGATGTGAACGGTGACGGGAAGTCCGATGTGCTGGCCCGGGACACGGCTGGCACGTTGTGGGCTTACCCGGGGAACGGGCGTGGCGGCTGGCTGGCCAGGATCCGGGTGGGCGGAGGCTGGAACGCGATGACCGCCGTCGTCGGTCCCGGCGACCTGACCGGTGACCGCAAGGCTGACATCCTGGCCCGCGACGCGAGCGGAATCCTGTGGGTCTACCGTGGCAACGGGCGGGGCGGTTTCGCCTCCCGGACCAGCACCGGTGCGGGCTGGAATGCGATGGGCAGCATCGCGGGCCGCGGCGACTTCAACGGCGACGGCAGGACAGATGCCCTGGCCATAGATGCTGCCGGCGTGCTCTGGCTGTACAGGGGCAACGGTGCTGGAAACTGGCTGGGCCGGACCTCCATGGGCGCCGGCTGGAACTGACACCTCCGCCTTGCTGAGCTGAACGGCCGCCGCACGAATCCTCGTGCGGCGGCCGTTGTACTTTCTGCCGGCCCTAGAGGGCACGTCGAGGTTCCCTGCCCTGTTCGAAAAATTGGTTTTAGGCATGCCAAAATGAGAGCGCGTGTGGGGGGCGGCAACTCGCTGAACAGGCGGGCAACCCGCGTGCTACCTGCGTTACGCTCTGCAAAAACGGCTGCTGTCCCACAGCCCGATGGCGATGACACTAAGGACACCATGAGCACCACGGACACTGTGCGTTCGGCACCGGCGGAGTCGCGGCGGCCGGCAACAGGCTTGCGGCCCCGCAGGTCATTCCGTGCCGATATCCAGGCCCTCCGCGCTGTTGCCGTGATGCTGGTGGTGCTCGATCACCTGGGCTGGGTGCCGGGCGGCTACGTCGGCGTCGACATTTTCTTCGTGATCTCCGGATTCCTCATCACCTCCCACCTGCTCAAGGAACTCACCGCGACGGGAAGGATCCGGCTCGGGTCCTTCTATGCCCGCCGTGTCCGCAGGCTCCTCCCCGCGGCTTTCACCGTCCTGGCCGTGGGAACTGCCGCAGCCATGATGTGGCAACCCTACGACCGGTGGGCGGCTTCCGCGGCCGAGATGCTGGCCAGCACCTTCTATGCGGAGAACTGGGCGCTGGCGGCGAAGGCCGTCGACTATTCGGCCTCCTCGGAATCGGCCACCTTCGCCCAGCATTACTGGTCGCTCTCGGTGGAGGAGCAGTTCTACCTGGCGTGGCCGTTGCTGCTCCTGGCGCTGTTCTGGGTCGCCGTGCGGTCCCGGAAGGCAAACGCCCGGGTGATGCTCATCGGGATTGCGGCCGCCCTGGTGGCCAGCCTCGTCTTCTCCGTGGTGATCACCTCGCTGTCGCCCAGCGAGGCCTATTTCGTGACCCCGGCACGCGTCTGGGAATTCGGTGCCGGCGCCCTGGTGGCTCTCGGCCTGGGCTGTCGCACGCTCGGACCGCGGCGGGCCCAGGCAATCGGTATTGCCGGATGGGCCCTGGTCGCCTTCTCCGCCGTGACGTATAACCACGAAACCCCCTTCCCGGGCTGGCTCGCCCTGGTTCCCGTTCTGGGTACTGCCTTCGTGATCCTCGCCGGCAGCTTTGGCCGGCGGCCTGCTTTGGGGAAAGTGCTTGGCTGGACGCCGGTCCAGTACCTCGGCGACGTTTCGTACTCCCTGTACCTGTGGCACTGGCCCATCATTGTGGTGGCACCGTTCGCCCTGGGCCGGACCCTTTCCCCGCTCGACAAGGTGCTCATTCTGGTTCTCGCCATCCTGCTGGCTGCCGTGACGAAGGCACTGGTGGAAGACCGCGGGCAGAAGTCCGTCTTCCTCACCGCGTCCACGCGGAACACCTTTGGTGCCATGGCTGCGGCCATGGCCCTGCTGGCAGCCCTGTGCTTCACGCAGGTCCAGGCGGCAGAATTCAGGGGCGAGCAGGACGAACGTGCCGCCGCGGCCGCTGCGCTCCAGCCGTGCCGCGGCCCGGCCGCCATGGCACCGGGCGCCGACTGCGGGGACAGGTTCGGCCCCATCACGGCGGCGGGAAGTCCGGAAGCAAGGAAGTACTGGAAGACTCCACCGGAATGTGAGCGGTCCACTGAGGAGGCCAGGATCGGGCTGCTCTGTGATTTTTCGAAAGGGACAACTGACGCCGACGTCGTGTGGCTGGTGGGAGACTCCCACGCCCAGCACTGGCAGGCAGCAGTCTTCGCGGCCGCCAAGCAGCGCCGGTGGATCGTCAAAACCGCGATGGCCGGGGGATGCCCTGTAGCGGACGTCCACTTCATTGGCTTCAACGGGCACACCGAAGCCGAGCCTGCCCAGAAGTGCAGGGACTGGGCCCGCCGGGTCACCACAGCCGTTGCCGAGGACCGCCCGCAGCGGGTCTTCACCTCCGCCTTTGCCCGGAAGGTCGCCGTCGACGACGGTTCCGGCACCTCCGGGACCGAGCAGATTGTTGCCGGGCTGCACCGGACGTGGCAGCGATGGACGGATGCGGGCGCGAAGGTGGATGTCCTGGCCGATCCGCCGCTCAGCGAGGGCGTCCGGGCGGCTGACTGCAGCGTCCTCAACGTTGCTGCCCCGGCCAAGTGCGCCGTCGAGCGTGGGAAGGCCCAGCCGCTGGATCCCCTCGTCCTGGCGGCCCAATCCGCCGGCAACAGCAAAGTCACTCTTGTCGATCTGACCGACTACTTCTGTGACGCGGAGAAGTGCTACAACGTGATCGGCGGCGTGGCCGTCTACTACGACCCCATGCATTTGAACCGGGAGTTCAGCGAACTGTTCTGGCCCATGATCGTGGCCAAGATCGGCAAGGACTAGCGGACCCGATTGGAGGCAACATGTGGCCGGCCGGTAAACTGGTCCGTTTATTGCCGTCGCACATCGGAGAGAAAGCATTTCACGCACCCGGCTGGATTCACTGACAGGACTGCGGTTCATCGCCGCCATGCTGGTGGTTTTGTACCACGCGGCAGTGACGCTGGTGCCGGAGGCGTATCCGCTGGTGTCCATGGGGCAGACCGGCGTGACGTTCTTCTTCATGCTGTCCGGGTTTGTGCTCGCCTGGTCCATGAATCCAAGCACGTCCAGGCGCCAGTTCTACTGGCGCAGGTTCGCCAGGATCTGGCCGCTCCACGCGCTTACGACGGCGGCCGCCGTCGTCCTCGTTTTGGTCACCCAGGGTGACCAGTCAGTTCCCCAGCTGCTGTCCTCGCTGCTTCTGGTGCAGGGCTGGCTCGGCGAGCAGCACTGGGTCTACGCCTACAACGGGGTGTCCTGGTCGCTGTCCTGCGAGGCGTTCTTCTATGCGGTGTTCCCGTTCCTGGCGGTGCGGCTGGCACGCCTCGAGCCGGGGAAGCTCTTCCGCGCCGGCGCCACGGTTTTCGCGGCCGCTGTTGCTCTTGTGTCCGTCCTGCTGGCGTTCGCCCCCGGCTTCGACTGGGGTGCCCTGTTCTACACGTTCCCGGCGTTCAGGATTGCGGAGTTCACCGTGGGTGTGTGCCTGGCCATCGCCATGGGGAAGGGCTGGAAGCCCCGGGTCGGCGTGGGCGTCGGAACTGCCGCGGCCCTTGGTTCCTTCCTTCTGCTCGAAGCGGTGGACGGCATCGCGCCGTGGCATACCGCCGGGCCGCTGGCGGGAGCGCTCAGCATTCCGGGCTTCGCCCTCCTGATCGCGGCCTTTGCGGACCGGGACCGCTGCGGGGGCCGCCCCACCTTTGTCAGTGCCCCGGCCCTGGTGAAACTGGGGGAGTGGTCGTTCGCGCTCTACCTGGTCCACGAACTCGTGCTGCGGACAGCACTCGAACTGGGCCCGGAGAACCTCGCCCAGCGGGCCGCGCTCGCCGCCGTCGGAATTGCCTTGTCCATCCCGTTGGCCGGCGCCGCCTACACGTTCGTCGAGCGTCCCATTGAGGCCCGGCTGCGGAGCCGGGGCGCGAGTCGCGGCCCAGCGGCGGATACCCCCGAGCCAGAGAAGAGCCTGGTGGCCAAGTAGCGCCGCCGAGACACCAGACCCAAGTAGGTTTCTAGAAACCTCAGTTTCAGTCGGGGGTATGGGAAGGCCGCGTCACGGCGCGGCTGACTGACCAGCCTGGTGCATCGGGCAAGGCGCCAACGCTTTGTCTAGGGGCGCCCAAGCCAACAGTTGAAGTTCAAATAAGTTGAGCAATCCTTGATTCTTTACACCCTTTGTTCCTGAGACTCGCATCGCATTGTTGTTCCAGCAAGACAACTTCCAAGCCACACCAAAGTCTGAGGGGACACATCATGAAGAACAGCACTCTGATCAAGGGAACCGCAGCTATCGCCGTTGGCGCAGCACTGTTGCTGGGCGGCGGCGGAACCCTGGCCAACTGGAATGCTTCGGCATCCACCACTCCGGGCACGATCGTTGCCGGTGACCTGAACGTCGAAAACGTCGCCGCAGGGACGTGGACGGACCGTAACGGCGTGACCATCGCCAACATCGCCAACTACACAGTGGTGCCTGGCGACAAGCTGACCTTCACACAGGATTTGAAGGTGACGCTTCACGGCAACAAGATGGCAGCGAAGATCGAGACCAGCGGGGTGAACAACCCGAACAACGGCTTCACCGGCACGAACGTCACTGTGTCCCCCGTGAGCCTGAAGGTCGGCACCGCGGCTGTGGTGAACCCTCTCGTCGCCTCGACTAATACCCAAACGGTCACCGCTACCGTAACGTTTGAATTCAGCGCCAACACCGCTGACCGGATTGACGTGGGGGCGACCTACAAGTTCAACACGGTCGGCTTCACCCTCACGCAGGTGAACTCCGCCAACGACGGGCTGTCCTAGTCCGGCGCCGGCGGGTCGCTGAACGGCCACCCGCCCGCTGACGATCGGAACCAGGACCAGGAGGAAACGCATGCGCATCAGGCGCTCACTGCAGGCCGCGGCACTGATCGCCGCAGCAGTGGTCCTGGGCCTCCTGACCGTGCAGGGGAGTTACGCCCTCTGGAACGCGACCACCTCAACGACCCCCGGAACTGTCTCCTCGGCATCGTTCGATGTAAAGATGACCGCAACGCCGAACAGCCAGACCACCACGAACATGACGCTGGCCAACGGTACCTCCGCCAACCTGGCCATCACCCCCACCGGCACATTTCTGCCAGGCGACTCGGCGTACGGGGGAGTGGTGGTCACCAACAACACCAACGCCGGCGGGTCTTTTAATACGGTAATCACCGCAACTAAGGAAACAGTGACCAGTACGGGAGACGGAAGCCTGGCACTCAATGTCACCGTCAACGCCAAACGCGGCACCTCTGCGGCAGACTGCAGCACCACCACCGGCTACACGGTCCTGGGAGTTTCCGGACTTGTATCTCCCACCGTTCCAAAGGGCGGGTCCACGGTCCTCTGTTTCCAGGTCACACTTAATTCGAACCCCCCGGCATCTGTGAAAGGACAAGCTGTGAACATCTCCCTGACGCTCACCGCCCGTCAGTGCGGGGTGCCCGGTGATTGCTGACCTGACCGCGCGTCCGGAACTTTCGGAACCTACGGATAGCAAGGGCAAGGGCGGTGGTCCGTGGTCCGCCGTCGGACGCATTGCCAGCATGTCCGCGATGCTCATTGCCTCGTTTGCAGCGGTGGTGCTGATTGTGATCCCGGTGGCAACCGGATCGCAGACCTACACTATCCTCACCAAGTCCATGGTGCAGAAGTTCCCGCCGGGGACGTTCATGGTGATGAAGCCGGCGCCATTCGACGAGCTGAAATACGGCGATGTCATTACCTTTCAGCTGTACTCCGGCCGTCCGGACGTGGAGACCCACCGCATTGTTGGATTCGGTGCCACCCAGCAGGGTGAAAAGACCCTGATCACCAAGGGCGACAACAACGGCGCCAACGATCCGGAGTCAGTCCGTGCCATCCAAGTCAAGGGCAAGCTCTTCTACGCTGTCCCGTACGTGGGCTACGTGGCCAACGCCCTGGGCAACTCGGACCGGGGCACCTGGACCATCGTGGCCGCCGTCGGTCTGATCGGGTACGGGGCCTTCACGGTCTTTAAATCCCTCCGCCGGTCACGGAACCGTGCGACTCCAGCCGAGGTGGAATAGATGCTTCGCTTCCGGAATCTGCCAGGGGCAGCAGTGGCTGTCTGCGTATTCGTCCTCACCGTCATGCTGGGGCTCGGAGGCACGGCTGCGTCTGCCCTGTGGCAACAAAGCGCGAAAGCCACGATGACCGTGACCGCGGCGGCGACGTGGCCGGCACCCGCCTTCTCGGGGTTTGTCTGTAGCAATGACAGCAACAAAACTACTGCGACCCTGCGCGCCACCGGCACGAGGGCCCCAGCCTCCCTGACTTATTCTGCGCTCCAGACCAACGGAACCTACGGCCCCTCGTATACCGACTCGGTGACCCTGGGCACCGTTAGCAGCGTGGCGTTGACCATGACCTCACCGATGATCGTCGCCAACAGGTCCACTTCGCAGCTCACTATCAGGGTAACTGCCACCTACTCAGACCAGACTGAGACCACCGCCACCGCAGTCGTGCAACTCGAACAAGGCAACAACAGCAACAAAGTCACCTGCATCTCACCTCTGGCCTAACCCAGCGCTGTACAAGGTGGTCGACGGCGTCGCGCCACGGCATACGGCTGGGCCGTTGGCGGGCGCCGCTCTGCATCCCGGGTTTCGCCCTCCTGATTGCGGCCTACGCTGACCGTGACCGCTGCGGGGGCCGCGCCACCTTCGCCAGTTCACCTGCCATGGTGAAACTGGGCGACTGGTCATTCGCGCTCTACCTGGTCCACGAGCTGGTGCTGCGGACAGCCCGGGAACTCGAACCGGAGGGCCTGGCCGAGCGCGCGGCGGGCCTGGCCGAGCGCGCGGCGGCGCCGTGGCGGATACACGCGAGCCCGAGCGGGAGCTGATGGCCAAGTAGCGTCAGCTTGGGGTGGCTGGCCCGGCGACGGCACCTGCCACCACAGTGTTGCCGAAGGATTGACGCAAGTCCTCCGGCCCGGGTGAAATCCGCTGTTACGTTTGAATTCACTTTGCTGTTGGGGGACCCGTGGGGGGAACAAATGAATAACTTGGTTATGCCTCGGCTCGCCTCGGTGCTGATTGCGGCGGGCATTATTTCTGGCGGAATGGCCGCACCGTCCCAGGCGGCGGAGACGCGCAACGCCATCAACACGCAGTCGCGCGATGCCGTGGTGGCTGCATACAAGTCGCGCTACCTGCCCTCCCAAGCGGAGGACATCAACTGGACGGGGTCGGTGGCCGGCTGCAATGCGGGGACCCAGTCGCCGAACTCGCTGGCCAGCGGAACGGCGGCGATCAACTTCTTCCGGGGCCTGGCGGGACTGGACAGCATCGTACTCACCGCTGCGCAGAACGCCAAGGCGCAGGCCGCGGCACTGATGATGCATGCCCAAGGCACGCTGAGCCACTATCCCACCAGCGACTGGAAGTGCTTCACGGCGCAGGGCCAGGCCGGTGCCAACACGTCGAACCTGCACTACAGCTACCCCAGGATCCCCTCCATGGCCACGGTCCTCAGCGGATACATGGACGACGAGGGTTCCGGCAACGCGGACGTGGGGCACCGCCGCTGGCTCCTGAACCCGGCCACCACCACCATGGGCATCGGGACCACCAGCATGTTCAACGCCGTCAACGTCATCGGCGGCGGAACCAGCACGGCGCGGGCCAACCCAGACTTCATCGCCTTCCCGAATGCCGGCTACTTCCCGGCCCAGCTGCTGCCGCCGGGTCGCTGGTCGCTGTCCTCCGCCCGCGGCGTCGATTTTTCCAAAGCCGCTGTCACGGTCAGGAATGCTGCCGGGACGGACCTGTTGGCCACCACGTACCACGCCGCGAACGGCTACGGCCCGAACACCGTGGTCTTCGACGTCCCGCAGGTGCAGGTGCCCAGCGGCGCCAATGAAACGAACTACACGGTCAAGGTCACCGGCATGGTGCGGGACGGAAAGCCCCTCGAGCACACGTACACGGTGAAGCTGGTCGACGCCACCGTAGCCGGCCCGAGCACCCCGGACCCCACTCCGGCTCCGGCGGTCCCCACACCGCCGCCGGCGGCCCCGCCCGCAACCCCCACGATCAAGTCGCAGGACAGCGTGCTCGCCATTGATTCAGCAGGCACCCTGTGGAACTACGGGAACCTGAAGGCAGCCCGGACCAGAATCGGCACCGGCTGGGGCATCTTCAGCGACATTCACGTGACGGACTGGAACCGCGACGGCTACTTCGACATCCTCGGCAAGACCAAAGCCGGGCAACTTCACCTGTATAGGGCCCTCCGCGGCGGCGGCTTCGCCAGGGAGGCGATCGGCGGGGGCGGCTGGCAGAACTACACCATCGACGTCGGCCCTTGGCGGGTTGCCGACAAGTACCCCTCGATCGTGGCCAAGCACGTGGCCACCGGCAGGCTCTACCACTACGCCAACACGTCCGGGAAAGCGCCCAGCGCGGGCGTCCAGATCAGCGCGGGCTGGCAGAAGCTGGACATCAGCCTGCTCGACTGGAACCGGGACGGTGCCACGGACATCGTGGCGCGGAACGCGGCCAGCCAGCTGCTGCTCTACCGCACCAACGGCCGAGGTTCGTTTCTCGCGGAGAACCGCCCGGTCATCGGAGCCAGCTGGCAGGGCTTCACCTCCCTCACGGTGGCGCGCGGGCTAGGAGGGGCCGGGACCCAGGGCCTTTTGGCGCGCACCAAGGCCGGAACGTTGGTGTACTACCAGGCGAACACGTCCGCCTGGGCTGCCCCGCGGACGCTCGGTACCGGCTGGGGAGCGTACCTCATCGGCAGCCACTGACCTGCACCAGTCACTGATCTGCCTCTTGCACTGACTCGCCTTCCACTGACGCGCCGCCATCACGACTGGTGGCGGCGCGGGGCGCGGTCACGTGATGCCCACCAAGCCCGCCCCCCGCTAGACTCGTCCTGAACGCGGCGGGGGCCGCGCCACATAACTGCGTCCCGGCACCAGCGGCCGAGCGGCGCCGCACAGGATGGTCTCGATGTCTCTTACGCGCCGAACACGTTTCTCTGCTGCTGTCATGTCCGCTGGCATCGCCAGCCTGGTGGCGGCCGCCCTCATCGCCCCGGCCGCCTCGGCGTCCGACGACACCACGTTCCCGTCCGTCCCGCGCCGGCCGTCAGTGGCCACCGCGCCCACGGACCAGTTCATCGTGAAGTTCAAGGACCCTGCCCGGTCCGGCTCCGCGCTCCGCGCGCAGTCTTTCAGCCGCGCCGCCGGCAAGCTCGGCGCAACCGCCAAGGACGTCCGCGGCACCGCCGGGGGAGCACGCGTGGTGCGCACCAGCAAGGAACTGGGCGACGGCGACGCCGAGAAGCTGCTTGCCTCGCTGCGCGCCGATCCCGCGGTGGCATACGCCGAGCCGGACGTGAAGCTGCACGCGCTGGCTTCCAACCCTAACGATCCAGCCTTCGTTGACCAGTGGAACCTCTCCCAGAACATTGGCGGCATCAGGGTCACCGGGGCATGGGATGTCACCAAAGGCGCGGGCCAGGTGGTGGCCGTCCTCGACACCGGCATCACCAGCCATACTGACCTGGACGCGAACGTCCTGCCGGGCTACGACATGATCAGCAGCCCCGAAGACGCCCGCGACGGCGATGCCCGGGATGCGGACGCCACCGACATGGGCGACTGGTCAGACAACGGCCAGTGCAGCGAGGGCTCGGCGGAAATGATTTCCTCGTGGCACGGCACGCACGTGGCCGGGATCATCGCGGCGGTAACCGGAAATGCGTCCGGCATCGCCGGCGTCGCCCCCCAGGCAAAGATCCTTCCGCTGCGCGTCCTCGGCCCCTGCGGCGGGCAGGTCTCGGACATCGCCGACGCGATCCTCTGGGCATCCGGAGCCCCCGTCACTGACGCGCCGGCCAACCTTCATCCGGCGCGCGTGATCAACCTGAGCCTTGGCGGCACGGAAGCGTGCCCGCAGACGTTCCAGGACGCCATCGACATTGCCACCGCCAGGGGAGCAGTGGTGGTCGCGGCGGCAGGCAACGAAATGGCGGAGGCCTCCACGTCCACCCCCGCTAACTGCCGGAACGTCATCAGCGTTGCCGCCAGCGGACACGGCGGCGGACTGGCGCCCTACTCGAACTTCGGCGCCGGCGTGGACATCACCGCCCCCGGCGGCGACATGACGCCCACCTCCGCCGAGGATCCCGACAGCGGTCTCCCCAACGGCGTCCTCTCCACCGGAAACGACGGCGACAAGCAGGCAGAAGCGCTGCCCGGTACCAACTACTACTGGGTTGAAGGCACCTCCTTCGCGGCACCGCACGTTGCCGGCGTGGCCGCACTGCTCGCGGCGCAGATGGGCCCGACGGCGACACCGGCCGCCGTCGAAGCCCGCCTGAAGGCCACCGCCAGGCCCATCACCGGAGGCTGCCCGCAGGGATGCGGTGCCGGACTGGTGGACGCCGCCGCCGCACTGCTGCCGAACCGCGTCCGCATCACCCTGCTCGTGGCAACCGGCGACTTGAACGGCGACCGGAAGGCCGACGCCGTGGCCAGGGACAGCAGCGGCACGCTGTGGCTGTACCCCGGCAACGGCCGGAGCGGCTGGCTGCCCCGTGTCCGCATGGGCGGCGGCTGGAACGTGATGACGGCCCTGACGGGAGCAGGCGACATGAACAGCGACGGCAAGGCGGATGTGCTGGCCAGGGATACCGCCGGAACGCTGTGGCTCTACCCGGGCAACGGGCGCGGCGGCTGGCTGACCCGCGTCCGCATGGGCGGTGGCTGGAACGTGATGACGGCCGTCGTCGGATCCGGCGACATGAACAGTGACCGGAAGGCCGACCTGCTGGCGCGGGACAGCAGCGGAACCCTTTGGCTGTACCCGGGGAAGGGGCACGGCGGCTGGCTGACCCGCGTCCGGGTGGGCGGCGGCTGGAACGTGATGACCGCCCTCGTTGGGCCCGGCGACATGAGCGGCGACGGGAAGTCAGACCTGGTGGCCCGTGACAGCAGCGGAAACCTGTGGCTCTACCGGGGCAACGGCCGCAGCGGCTGGCTCCCGCGGATCCAGATGGGCGCTGGCTGGAGCACCATGTCCGCCCTGGCCGGACGCGGCGACTTCAGCGGCGACGGCAGGAACGACCTCCTCGCCATCGACGCCGACGGGGTCCTCTGGCTGTACGGCGCAGACGCCTCCGGTGGCCGCGTCCGGATGGGCGGCGGCTGGGGGTAGGCGCCTTCGCGGGCCTCGTCACGCCTTCACAGGCTCCGCACAGCACCGGGACAGAAGGGCCAAAGCCCCATGGACAGGATTGGGGGAAAGCTCCGGGAAACGGTCGGAGCGGAACCTCGAGGAGCCCACCATGTACACGGAGACCAGCCACAACCCCGTCCCTCACACCGATGCTCCGCAGGGGACTGCATCCGTACCCTCCGTCCCTCCGGCTGATTCGGCCTTTGGCCCTGTGCCCCCGGCCCCGACAGCCCGCCCGCGGAACAGGCGCCGGGTTGGCCCGGCCGTCTTCGTCACCTGCCTGGTGGCGGCGGGACTCCTGGGGGGCGGGGTAACTTCCGGTGTTTCCGCACTGTGGCCCGCCGCGCCGGCGCAGACCACGACCACGGCGATGACCGCGATCAGCCCGGTCATCGTCAACAACACGGAGAGCGTCAACGCCGTCACGTCCGCCGCGCGGAAGGCCTCTCCCAGCGTGGTAACCATCAGCGTCAGCTCCGGCAGTTCAGGGGGCACCGGATCGGGCATCATCCTGGACACCGACGGCCACATCCTGACCAACACGCATGTGGTGACCCTGGACGGGGCGGCAGCGGATGCCGCCGTCGAGGTCCGCACCAGCGACGGTCAGGTCTACAAAGCGACCATCGTGGGCACGGACCCGCTTTCCGACCTGGCCGTCATCAAGATCGATGCCCAGGGGCTGACCCCGGCAACCCTCGGTGACTCTTCTGCTGTTAACGTGGGCGACACCGCCATCGCCATCGGCGCTCCCCTGGGACTTAGCGGCACCGTCACGGACGGCATCGTCTCCGCCGTGAACCGCACCATCGAGACGGAGTCCTCCGCCACCTCCGACGGATCCTCGTCCCAGGGCCAAAGCTCGTTGCAGAACCCGTTCGGTTCCCAGTCAGGCATCTCCGCGTCCGCGCAGGACTCCATCAGCATCAATGTCATCCAGACGGACGCAGCCATCAACCCCGGCAACTCGGGCGGTGCCCTGGTCAACGCGCAGGGCGCGATCATCGGCGTCAACGTGGCCATCGCGTCGGCGGGATCGTCGTCTTCGTCGAGCTCGAGCGGCAACATCGGCGTGGGCTTCTCCATCCCGATCAACCAGGCGAAGCGGGTGGCGGAGGAGATCATCTCCACGGGTAAGGCGACCCACGGCCAGCTGGGACTGTCCGTTCAGGACAAAACGTCAGGGTCGTCGTCGGACTTCACTGCAGGGGCCCAAGTGGCCTCGGTGACCTCCGGATCTGCGGCGGACAAGGCCGGACTGCAGGGCGGCGACGTGGTGACCGGCCTGGCCGGCCGGACCGTGACCGACGCTTCCGAGCTGACGGCCGCCGCGCGCGAGCAGGCCGCCGGAGCCACGGTGAAGATCACCTTCCAGCGCGACGGCCAGGAGCAGACCGCGGACATCACACTAGGCGCGGCCTCCTAGCACCTCTTCCAAGGAACTCCATCTTTCTTCCAAGGACGGTGGCAAAGACTTGAACCGGCCGGCAGCGGACAGAGCCGCCTAAACTGTCCGCTGTTGGCCGCCAAATGGACCCCGGAGTCGTCTAGGATTCGTGTATGCGCCGGACAGTTGTGAACAACATCGTCTCCCTGGACGGTTTCTACGCTGACGAAAGCGGAAACCCGACGGTGCTGAACATGGACCAGACTTTCGACGCCTACAACCTTGAACGGCTGCAGTCGGCCGGAACGGTGCTGCTGGGCCGGACATCCTTTGAAGGATTCGGCGCCTACTGGCCATCCATCGCTGACGCCGACGAGGACCCCAACAACCGCGCGTTGAGTGCGGACAACCGGGAAATCAGCCGCCTCTACAACCGCGTCGCCAAAGTGGTGGTGTCCGACTCCCTGAACGTCCCGGCGGACCACCCCTGGGCGGCCACCACCACCGTTGTCCGGCGGGAAGAGGTGGGCAAGTGGCTGGAACAGGAAAAGGTTAACGGGACCGGAGACATCCTGATCTTCGCCAGTCGCATCATGTGGAACGGCCTGCTGGCCCAGGGGCTCATCGACGAACTGCATCTGACTATTAGTCCGGGGGCCCTCACCAAAGGCCTGCCCCTGTTCCTCCAGCCGGCGAACCTTTCCCTGTTGGACGTTCGGGCGTTCCCGGGATCCGGCAACGCCCTGTTGCGCTACCGCCCGGCGTCGGCCTAAAGCCAGCCGCCGTCGTCGGGCTTAACCGACTTCGCTGCCCTCGGAAGCGGCCCCGAACCATCTCTCCAGCTGGGGGAGCAGCTCGTCCTGGTCTTCGCCGATCCAGGCGACGTGACCGTCCGGCCTGAGCAGGACCGCGGGCGCGTCCAGTTCCGCGCTGGTGTCCGCGACGTGGCTGACCCGGTCCGTCCAGCCCGTCACGGTTAGTCTGCCGGTCTGGTCGAGCAGCAGCCCGCGGCCTTCGCGGGTGAGCTCGTAGAGCCGGCCCCGCGAGAGGGGGATGTCGCGCAGCCGTCTGCCGAGCAGCCCCGGTCCTTCGCCGAAGTCATACCGGACCCCGATCGAGGCGATCCTTTCGGCCAGGAACCGGCTGACGTCGTCGAACTCCATCAGCTCGGCCAGCAGGCGGCGCACGGCCTGGGGGCCGGGCTCGGGGGAGATCAGTTCGCTCTGGGCGCGGGTGATGGTGAGCACGCCTTCGGCGACCGGATGGCGCTCCGTGAAGTAGGTGTCCAGCAGCCCTGGCGGCGCCCAGCCGTTGATTTCGGCGGCGAGCTTCCAGCCGAGGTTGAACGAGTCCTGGATGCCCAGGTTCAGACCCTGCCCTCCGAGCGGCGGGTGGACGTGCGCCGCGTCTCCGGCGAGGAACACCCGGCCCGCGCGGTACTGCTCGGCCAGCCGGGTGGCGTCGCTGAAACGCGTGATCCAGCGCGGTGAATGGACGCCGAAGTCGGTGCCGGCATGGGCCCGCAGCTGGGTCTTTAGCTCCTCCAGCGTGGGCGGCACCGAGCGGTCCTCGGCCACCGTGGCCGCCGGCACCACAGCGCGGAACAGCCCGTTCCCGGCCGGGCCGACGCCGAACCCCCGGTGCGTCTTGCGGACCTCTTCCACAATCTTGGTTAGTTCGTCCGGCGGCGTGGTCACCTCCATCTCGCTGTGGATCCATTCGTTGGTGGCCGGGTCGCCGGGGAAGCCGATGCCGAGCTGCCTGCGCACCAGGCTGCGTCCGCCGTCGCAGCCGACCAGCCAGCGTGAGCGTTCCTGTGTGCCGTCGGCCAGCGCGACGGTCACCCCGTCGTCGTCCTGCTCGAAGCCCGTCACCTCGCAGCCGCGCCGGACCTGTGCACCGAGTTCGACGGCGCGCTCCGCCAGCAGGCGGTCGGTGACCGGCTGCTGGATGCCGAGAATGTAGCCGTGTGCGGTGTCCAGGTCCGCCGGCAAGGGTTTGTCGATCCCGGCGAAGCGGCCGACCCCCGGGTACTGCTGCCCTTGTGCGAGGAACCGGTCCAGCAGCCCGCGCTGGTCCATGATCTCGATGCTGCGCGGGTGCAGGCCGAGCGAGCGGACCGCAACGCTCGGCTCCGCGTCCTTCTCCAGCACGAGCACGTCCACGCCGTGCAGCCGCAACTCGCTGGCCAGCATCATCCCCGTCGGCCCGCCACCGCTAATGATCACGTCAAACATGTGAAACCCCAATCCAATAAGTAGGCGCGGCCAACCATTCTGGCCGAGGGTAGGGGCCTTGCGGCAAGCCCCCGGGCGGGCTATATCCTGAAAGTGGCAAGGAGCCTAGTTCTCCTTGCCTTTCTCATGTGCGGTCCAGTCGTCGGGCAACTTTCACCGAGGCGTTCATATTGACTTTCGATAGAAATAATCAGAGCATGGCCCTATGTCTATCGTTAGTCGATTGGTTCTCCCACTTAGGGTCCTGCTGTTAATGGTGTTCCTCGGGCTGCTGGTGGCCCAGGTCATGTCGTTCCCCGGCCAGTTTCTTTCCACAGCCGACGAGGGCCCCGGGGCGGACCCCTGGCGCTGGCCGATGCTGCTGTTCTGGGAACTGGAAGCCGTCTGCCTGCAGGTTGTGATCGTGTGCATCTGGCGGCTGCTGACCCTGGTCCAGCGTGACCGGATCTTCACCGCCGCGTCGCTGCGGTGGGTGGACGTGATCATGTGGGCGTTCGTCGCGGCGTGGCTGGTGCTGGCGGCCATGGCCGGTTCCCTCGTGGCGTACATCTATTTCACCCCCGAGCTGCGCGATCCCGGGCTGCCTGCGGTGCTGATTGGCGTTACGTTGATCGGTGCGGTGCTGGTCCTGCTGATCGTGGTGATGCGGGACCTGCTGCGGCAGGCGACGTCATTGCGGACGGACATGGAAGGGGTGATCTGATGGCCATTGTGGTGCGCATCGACGTCGAACTGGCCAAGCGCAAGATGAGCGTGGGGGAGTTCGCCGAGCGGGTGGGGATCACCCCGGCCAACGTGGCGGTGCTGAAGAACGGCCGGGCCAAGGCGGTCCGCTTCAGTACGCTGGACGCGATGTGCCGGGTCCTGGGCTGCCAGGCCGGCGACCTGCTCGAGTGGGTCGACGACGATGCTGCCGGCGACGGTGCTGCCGGTGACTTGAGGGACTAGGCCGCGCGGGGCACCCTGTCCGGGTGCACCATGTCACCGAAGCCGTGGACCATCCACCGGCCGTGGTCGGGCCGCCACACAAGCGTGATCAGCAGGGGGTCGTCCAGGATGGTGGCCGGTGTGATGAACGTATGTTCCCTGGCCTCCCGGATGACTCGCATGTAGCAGACCTCGAGGTCCCCGTGGGCGTAGACGGCCTCCTGGAGCATGCCGGGGTCCTCGATGGAGTCCAGCAGGGCTGCCGCGATCTCGAAGGCTCCCCACAACGGACGGGACTCCGGGGTGACGATCAGGTGCAGGTCGTCCAGGTTCCTTGCCCTGTCATGCAGCGCCCTGAAGAACCAATACCCGATCCGGCGCGGATCATCGGCGATTTCCTGCGACTCTTCCGCATAAAGGTCAAAGTCCTCCGTCATGGCACAAAGGTACTCGTGGACGGGGGCGCTGACGAGACCTCGCCGGGGGCGAAATTATGGCCGTAACCGGGACGACTGAATCGTTTCCGCTAGGCTGGCGTCATGACGTTGGGGGGCGCGGCAGAGCCGCTTGTGCAAATTCAAAACTTCCGCATGGATTTCGGGGAGACGACGGTGGTCAAAGACCTGTCCTTCGATGTCCGGGCCGGTGAAACCTTCGGGTTCCTGGGCAGCAACGGGTCCGGGAAGACTACCACGCTGCGGGCGCTGCTGGGCATCTACCAGCCCACCGCCGGCACCCTGCACATCGGCGGGAAGGTCTTCGAGCCGCGGGACGGGGCGCGGCTGGGGTACCTGCCGGAGGAGCGGGGCCTGTACAAGAAGGAAGCCGTCCTGGACGTGATGGTCTACTTCGGCCGGCTCAAGGGCCTGAGCAAACACAGCGCCCGCGCCTGGTCGCAGACCTACCTGGAGCGCGTCGGCCTCGCGGACAAGGCCGCAGTCCGGCTGGACAAGCTCTCCGGCGGCCAGCAGCAGAAGGTCCAGCTCGGCGTCACCATCATGAACGACCCCGACCTGCTCATCCTCGACGAGCCCACGAAGGGATTCGACCCTGTCAACCGGCGGCTGCTGATGGACATCATCGAGGAACAGAAGCTCGCCGGCGCCACGGTCATCATGGTCACCCACCAGATGGAGGAAGTGGAACGGCTCTGCGACCGGGTGATCCTCCTCAAGGACGGCACGGCCCGGGCATACGGGACTGTCGCCGAAGTCCAGGACCAGTTCGGCGGCACCGTCTACCGGCTGGGCTACGAGGGCATCCTTCCCGCCTCGGACCTGTATGACGTGGTGCGCGACGGTGACGGGCACGCGGAGCTGGCCCCCGCCGTCGGGGCTGATGAAACGGCCGTCCTGCGGGAATTGATCGGATCCGGCGTCGCGGTGCGCAGCTTCTCCACGGCACGGGCGTCGCTGGAGGAGATCTTCATCCAGGTGTACGGGGAACAGCACGAAATGGCGGAGGTCTAGGACTGTGGCACGCACAGCACTCAAACAGCACAACCTGGGCACCGTCGTCGGGTTCGAATTCATGCGGACCATCAAGAAGCGCGGGTTCGGGATCGCCACCTTGGCCATCCCGGTGGTCTTCGCAATCATCTTCGCCCTCGTGTACGCCAGCAACTCCAGCACCTCCGCTAACGCCGATGCGCAGAAGAACTCGGCTCTGACCTTTACCTACACGGACGCCTCGGGCCTCATCCCCGCACCGCTGGCCCAGGCCGCCGGCGGGAGCCTGACAACCAACCCCGGTGCCGCGCTCGAGTCGGTGAAGAACGGCAGCAGCGAGGCCTACTTCGCCTACCCGGCAAATCCCGCCGCCGAGCCGGTCAAGGTCTATGGCGCAGACAAGGGCATGTTTGAGAACGGCAAGTACGAGGCCGTGGCCAAGCACCTGCTGGTCACCGCTGCCCAGTCCCGGGTCAATGCACCGGAAGTCACCGCGGCACTGAGCGGGGGAGTGAAGTTCGACGCCGAAACGTACCGGGACGGCCGGGTCTCCGGAGGCATCGGCTCAGTGATTCCGCCGCTGGTGTTCCTGGTCATTTTCTACGTCAGCATGATTCTGCTGTCCAACCAGATGCTCAACAGCACGCTGGAGGAGAAGGAAAACCGGGTCACGGAGATGATCCTGACCACGCTGAACCCCACCACCCTGGTGACCGGCAAGATCATCTCGCTGTTCGCCGTCGGGCTCCTCCAGATAACGGTGTTCCTCGCCCCGATCGCCGCCGCATACTTGCTCTTCCGCGACTCAGTGGCGCTGCCCGATCTAGACCTGTCCTCCCTGGTGTTCGAGCCCGTGCCGATGATCACCGGGGCGCTGCTGCTGCTGGGCGGGTTCACCCTGTTCACCGGCGTGCTCGTGGCTATCGGCGCGATCATGCCCACGGCCAAGGAAGCCGGCACCATCTTCGGCCCGCTGATGGCCCTGATCTTCGTGCCCTTCTACGCCGTCAGCCTCATCATCAGCGACCCCGAGGCCCTGATCGTGCAGGTCTTCACCTACTTCCCGCTCACCGCCCCAGTCACCGCGCTGCTCCGCAACGGCTTCGGAACCCTCGGGGCCGTGGAAGCAGCCATCGTGATCGCCGAGGTGTTCATCATCGGGATCCTCATCCTGCGCCTCGCCGTGCACCTGTTCCGCTACGGCTCCATCGAATACGGCCGCAAGCTTTCCATCGCGGGGACGTTCCGCCGGAAGGAACTGACGGCCAAGTAGCTGACACCCCTGACAGGAGAGCAGGCTACGCGGAAGTCCGCCTGGTCCTAGTTCCGTGACGGATGCGATGTCATGTACTCGCGCAGCCCTGGGATGGCGAAGTCCACGAGGCCGTATCCGGCTGGTTCGATGAGGCCGGCGTCCATTAGGCGCGTCCTGTAGTTGCCGACGGCATTCGGCCGCATTCCGGTGCGCCTGCCGATGTCGGTAGCGGAGGACGCTCCCGGGTCTTTCGCCATCGCCCGCAGGAAATCCTGGTCTCGTGCTGACGTGGTGGAAAGTGCTGCTTCTATGACTACCCGTTCGTTTCGGCGACGACCAGCCAGCACCGCACGGCCGACAGCGTCAGCGTCCACGCCGCCCGGCGCCTTTTCGGCTTCCTGCCACAGGTAGTAGCCGATCAGTTGGATCAGGAACGGGTAACCGCCGGTCGCCTCTGCGGCGTCCTTTGCCAGTTCAGGGTTGAGCGTCATGCCGGCGCTGGCAAAGGTTTCTGTGAAGGACCGTTCCACTTCGGTGATCGATGCAGCATGCAGATCGATGCGGTCGGCACGCCGAAGGAAGGTGGCCACTCCCTCGTTGAGCAGATCGGAGACCGCTGCAGGCAACCCGGCGAAAATGAGGCCAATGGGGAGGCCCTCACGAATAAAATGCTGGACGTCGGCCGCCAACTGAGAGAGTTCCGCCCGATCTGCTGCGTGGATTTCATCCACTGTGATGATTAGCCCTGCCCCCCGTTGTGTTAGCAGTTGCAAGAGGGCGACGCCGCGCGCCCGCCAGTCGACCTGTTCCTCGGGCGCCAATTGGGTTGTGACCGAGATGCCGGCCACCGAAACGGCCGTAACGCGCCGGCCCGTCGGTCCTTCCCCGAGTTCATTCGTGAGTCGGCGCATGGATTCTCCGATACGGCCTACAAATCCCCCGGTTGCCGTTTCGGATACCACTGCCCAGCCGCTGTTCAGCGCGAGGTCCTCGGCCGCGCCCAGCATGACGGTCTTGCCGATGCCGCGGGCCCCGGTGAAGATTGTGAGAAGCCCCGGCGCCCCAGAGCCGATCGTCAGACCATAGGCGAACTCGTCTAGCACTCCACCACGATCGACGAGGTCGGGAGGAGTTGCGCCTGCAGTAGGGCGGAAAGGGTTCTTCACATGAACTCCTGTGAATGTTGGTGAATCTGGTGAATCTTGTGAATCTACTCTACCCGCGTTTGGCAAGCTCGTGACCGAGCTCATCTTTCTCCAAGTAGGCGGAAGGCATGGGCTATGGGCCCACCGATGGTCGTCATCCTTCGAGAAAAAACTGCAGGCCGCCAGAGCAAAGTCCCTGACAGGCCTGCCGCCCGGTGCGAGAATGCCCGCATGCAGATATTCCTGGAGACACAGCGGCTCGCGCTGCGTCAGTTCACTGCCCGCGACGCGGACCTGCTCGTGGAGCTCGACGGCGATCCGCGCGTGATGCGGTACATCACCGGCGGCGCTCCGACACCCCGGGAAGAGATTGAAGGCGACTACCTTCCGGCGTTCCTGGGCTACTACAAGCGATTTCCTGGCTACGGCTTCTGGGCCGCGGTGGAGAAATCGACGGGAGAGTTCCTCGGCTGGTTCCACTACCGGCCCGCCCCCGGCGATCCGCCCGACCAGCCGGAACTGGGCTACCGGCTGCGCTGCGAGGCGTGGGGCAAGGGATACGCCACCGAGGGCTCCCGTGCGCTGATCGCCAAGGGGTTTGCAGAGTTCGGCGTGCAGCGGGTCGTTGCCCAGACCATGGCAGTGAACACCGCCTCGCGGCGGGTGATGGAGAAATCGGGGATGCGCCTCGTGCGTAACTTCGTCGCTGACTGGCCGGTGTCCATTCCCGGCGATGAACACGGCGACGTCGAGTACGCGATCTCCCGGAGTGAGTGGGAACTGAACCAGGCCGCCGTCGTTGAACGCTGACCTGCCGGCGGTGGCCTACTACCTCTGCACGATGTCGTCCGCCACGCGGTGCAGGTCTTGAACCCAGCCCGTTGAACGGCCGGGTGCTCCCGAACTTGCCTCGAAGTTCGAGAGGGCTTCCGCCATGCCTTCCAATGCCTCTGAAATATTGGCCTTGACGGCCTCGTAGCCTTCCTCGGAGCGGGGATCAGACGACGCCACCCGCAGCAGCTCCGCTCCGGCCCTGATGATCAGTGAAGCCTCGTACTCGTTCACACTCGTACCCCGGATTTTCTCGGTATTTGACGCTGTGGAATCTGCCCGCCAGCACAACTGTACATGCGTGTTCCCTCCACCCTGCTGCTTCCGTATTGCCACCGTGATACCTGACTGGCGTCATCTGCAATTCCGTTCGCGACATCATCAGGAATGATCCGTTGAATGCATATAGGTTGATCTGAAAGCCGCCTACTCGCCGTCGCGATGGTGGTTCCGAGCTTGACCTTGGGGGAGTGGATGGATCGTCGTGTTGTCAGGGTCGGGGTTGTTGACGATCACGAAGCCGTCCGCATTGGGTTCGCGGCCGCAGCGTCGGTGGAGGCCAAGACTGCGGAGGTCCCGGTTGTTGCGGTGAGGCTCGCGGACACAGTTGGCTCACTGTTGGCTGGCTCCAACGGGATGTTCGATGTGGTGGCTCTGGACATGTCCCTGGCCGACGGATCCCGTCCAGGGGACAACGTGCGCAGGATTGTGCAGGCCGGGTACCCCGTTTTGGTCTTCAGCGTCGGTGACAGGCCGGACGCTCTTAGGGAGGCGCTCGCGGCCGGTGCCTCCGGCGTATCAAGGAAGTCCGATGACATCCGTGACACGCTGAACCTCGTGCGCCAGGTGGCGGACGGGGCGACCATCGACAACCAGGACTTGGCGGCAGCCATTGACGGAGATGCCGAATTCGTCGTGGCGTTGAGCGACAGGGAACGCGAGACCTTGGGGTTGTACGCCGCTGGATTCACGCGGACGCAGATCGCGTCAAGAATGAACGTTTCTTCCAATACGGTAGGAACAAATATCAAGCGTATCCGCGAGAAATACGCCGCTGCCGACAGGCCTGCCGCCACCAAGCTGGAGCTCTACCACCGGGCTGTGGAGGACGGCGTCGTTCCCTCCGAGCGGTTGTGAGCAAGGCAGGGCCCATTTCCCGGGCCAGCATCGACTTCGTCCTTGGCCGCTCCACCGGCATCTTCGCGCTCGTGCTCTACTGCCTGTCGCTGCCCGTTGTCCTGGCCCAAATACCGTTGCACAATTTGTGGTGGGATCTGCTCTTCATGGCGGGAATCCCGGCCGCAATACTGTGGATGATGCTCGTTCGGAAATCGCTCGTGTGGCTTCGGATCGCTGCCGGCGTTGCCGCTACTCTGATGATCTCAAGCTATCTCTTGTGGTTTCTGGGGCTTCTAGGCGACGGCAGCCAGATTGGGTCAAGGCCCTGGCCATGGGGCGTAGCCGGTGTTGGCATCGCCTTGGCCGCCATTGCTTCGAGCGTCGGGGCGGCAGCAGTGTATGGAACCGTGTTTTGCGTCCTGATTGTGTTGGTGCCGCTGGCGGCGGCTGGTAACACTCAGGTGGGGACCGGTGCCGTTCAGGACGCGCTCCTGACCGCTGCTTTGGCGGTAGTGATAATCGCGCCGATCACGGCCTTGCGCCGAGCAGCTTCAGCTTCAGACCGGGCAGCGATTGCCGCCGTTTCCAGTTTCGCTGCCGCTGCCCGCGCAGAGGCCATCCGAGTTGAAAGATCCAGGCTGGACGCGCTGACCCACGATACGGTGATGGCAACCCTCATCGTGGCGGGGCAGGCCCGTTCTCCCGAAGTGGTGGACGCCGCGCAGAAAGCCGCCGTGGACGCCCTTTCCAACCTGCCAACCCTGGCCGGGGAACCGAACGTGGACAGTGCATTCGTCGGTGAGGACGAACTGGTTAGCCGGCTCCGCGCAGCCACAGCCCGGTACGGGCCCAGCATCAGCTCTCATACAGGTCTGGCGGAAACCGAAACCCAGTGGGCCATTCCGCTGGGCGCGGCGCGTGCACTCATCCAGGCAGCCACAGAAGCCGTAAGAAACAGCTTCCTCCACGCGCCGGCTGCGCCGGCAGAACTGACCATCGCATGCCGGCCGGGATCGGCTGCCGCGGGGCCGGAAGTGGCTATTGATATTACCGACCGTGGACCAGGATTCGACACAGGCGCGCTCCCACAGGAGCGGCTGGGCGTCCGGGTGTCCATCCTCCAAAGGATGCGCGAGGCAGGCGGCGAAGCCCGGATCACGTCGAGCCCCACCGGCGGCACCCATGTCCACCTCACGTGGAGGATGCCCGCGGATCATGGATAACGCCATTACACGGCCGCTCATTCTGGCCCTCGGCCTGCCCTTCCCGGCAGCCCACATCCTGCTCGGCCTGGCCAACCTCGGCACGGTGACGTCCATGTGGAATGCGCTGGCCGCCATGGCAATCTGCCTCGTGCTGATGGCCGTCGTTACCTGGCCAGGCAAGGGCAGGACCCTGCCACGGCTTCATGCGGGGATGGCCGTTTTCGGCGTTGTTCTGATGGACCTGCTGGTGATGACCGCGCTCCCGTCAGATGTTCATCCCGGTTACGCTGCATGGCACTGCGGAGCCATCGAGATGCTGATGGTGACCGTCGCCATGAGGAACAGGGTGGCCCTGGCCTGGCTGGGCATCAGCTTGTTCGCCATTTTGGACTTCAGTGGCTCGATGCTTCACCGGCTGAGCGTTGTGGACGGGCTCGCCTTGGTGGTCACCCCGCTGATGTGGATCGGCATTGCCACCGCGGTGAGCAAGGTATTGCGTCGCTGCGTTGACCAGGCCCGGACATACACCAGCCAGGAGACTGAGGCGGCCGTCCGCTTGGCCCGGGAAGAAGCGCGGCGGCTGGCGCAGACCGACTGGATCCACGAGCTTGACCGTCTCGCCCGTCCCTCACTGGAACTCATCGCAAGTGGTTCACTGTCGGAGCAGGATCGCCAGAACTGTGCCCTTTTGGAAGCCCAGCTCCGCGACCAGATCAGGGGCCGCGCCCTGGCAACACCGGACGTGCTTCGAGCTGCCCGTGATGCACGGGCGCGTGGGGTCAAGGTGGACATCCTGGACGACCGGGAGACGGAGCTTTCAGCCGCTGTACTGAGTGAAGCATCTGCGCTGCTCAGCACCTCCCTGGAGAATGCTGACGGGGGATTCGTAAGGGGACGGGCGCTCCCCTCCGGGTCGGAGACGGCGGTGACTATCCTCGCCTACGATGAGCTGGCGGTTCGGGATGAGGTCTACGTGGAGATCAGGGAGCGGTAACTCAACCGTAGGGTGCCTGATTCTGCCACGACAGGCCGAATTCAGTCGCCGGGAGACCTTGTGGCGCCATCCGTCACCAGTTGTGGTGACAATTCCTCGAATACGGCGTCTCAGGACAGCAGCTCCACCCTGAATATCGATAGCGTTTGGGCAGGGTCTGCTGCGACGGCTATTTGGGGGATCGTCGCAGCAGCCCTGAACGGAGGGGTGCACGTGTTCCTCGTGTTCGAAAGCTCACCATGCTTTGCTGCCGCTGGGCAATTACAGCGGATGCAGTTGATCATCCGTGGGCCGCGCGCATGAGAGAAATGTGAGCCACGTCCATCAACATAGGTGGGGGTGAAGACACGGTGCCTACAGCAGCGCGGGCGCGGGCGACGGTCAGAGCCTATGAAAGCGACCTCCGAGATATCGAGTCCTGGTGCGCCCAGCGTGGCCTGGGCCCTGCAGCGTCATGCCTCAACGAGCCACGACTTTTAGCGTACGTAGTAGACCAGTTCCGCATCGGCCGTTCTCCGGCGACAGTGAAGCGACGGCTAAGTTCCTTTGCCGCGGAACTCAAAATGTCGGGTATGAATATTCGGACGCGTCTGCTCCGGCGAACTGGTCTGACGGCGACGGAGGACACCGCCAGCGGAAAATCCTCACCGCTCGGCGTCCTGATCTTGGCCGACGATCCAATAGTGAGGGCTGGGCTGAGTGCGGTCCTCGACCAAAAAGGGGTCCTGACTTGGGCCGACTGTATATCCCACTTGGACACCGCGACTCTTTCCTCTTGGGACTACGTACTGATCTGGCTGAGCCGGAACGGAAGCCCCGACAGATACGCCGCCATAGACACCCTGACGCAGATACCACCGGCTGTCGCGGCCGCCGTCCCTCTGGTGGCCGTGAACCCCGTGCCAGTCAGTCCGATGGTCAGGCTGCGTTTGGCGGAGGCTGGCGTTAGATACCTAGCACCGCAATCCTGGTGCGTCGAGGATCTGGAGTCCATGGTGGATTGTCTTCGGCGTGGTGATATCCCGATCAGTTATCACCTTCCCACGCCGCTTGCGCTCCGGCAGGAACTTTCGCTGAGCCTGGAGGGCGCGCTTGAGCCGTTACTTCGCGCGGCCAAGGAGCTCCCGCCGAAGGCATGGACTGGTGCCACGGCGCTGCAGCATCTGGGTATCTCACGTGCGCAAGTGCAGGTGCTGCGGCGTTTGGCCCTTGAAACTGCGGGAATTCCGGCGCCTCATTTCACGACCTACTCCTCGGCGTTGCGCAGCGCACCGACTATGCCGTCTTGGCCGTCGGTGAGGTCTGTGGTTCGGTCGGCCTTCGATGTACATCAAGAGGTCGGATAACACATGTTTATCTGCAGAGCAAGGGCGTCGCTCTGCATTCTTCCGTGAAAGTAAATTCTATCCAGCGGCGCTCGTAGGTAGCGTCGAATTATGGGGAATGGAGTGTGTGGTGGACGCAGGAAGTGGATTTATTTTTGGCATATTCGCCCTCTTAATCGTTGTGCTTGCTCTGACGTTTTGGTTGAACGGCCTGGCGCAACGGCAGTACGAGACCCAGGTGCCGATTTCACCGGCGAAGGCCGCTGATATAGCGGCTGATTCCTTTGGATCTTTCCTCTGGAAG
Organism: Arthrobacter sp. FW305-BF8; assembly: GCF_021789315.1. Taxonomy (NCBI): domain Bacteria; kingdom Bacillati; phylum Actinomycetota; class Actinomycetes; order Micrococcales; family Micrococcaceae; genus Arthrobacter; species Arthrobacter sp. FW305-BF8. Next base: position 3,784,317 of record NZ_CP084561.1, on the reverse strand, counting down.
GACGTGCCCGGACCCGGCCTGATCAACAAACGTCGTCGAACTTTCAATGAGACAGGGCCCGTGGTTTCCGTAGACGTGGAACCTTTGCCCAACGGAGGTTCCCACGTCACCGTTTGGATGTCTGTGTTAGCGGCCATGAAAAACTGCCCGTAGATGGCCACGGAATTGCCCGCTGATGGCCACCGGGACTGCCCGCCTGTGGCCATGAGTTCTGCCCAGCCATGGCCGCTTGGTTTGCCCGCATTGTTCGCTTGTCCCGCCGTGTCGTAAGACGGCGGGGGCCTCTTCCCGTTTGGATGTCGGTGTCGAATCGAATCCGCTGACAGGAAGAGGCCCTGAATGAAGGATGCCCTAGAAACCGTGAAAATTCTTGCTGCCTATGATCTGACCAAGTCGCTGCGCGGTGCAGCGGAGCTGTCGGGTTGTTCCCACCACACTGTTGACCGGCTGGTCCAGGCCCGTGATGCCGGGCGTGCACCGGGCGGTGTGACGGACCGGCCCCGGGTCACCGACGAGTGGCTTCCAAAGATCGAGGAATGGGTCGAAAAGTCCAAGGGCCGGATCCGCGCCGATGTCATCCATGACAAGCTCGCCGCGATGGGCTACCGAGGTTCGGACCGCTCCACCCGCCGCGCCGTTTCCCAGGTCAAAGAGGCCTACCGGCGCGGGAACAAAAGGGTCCACCGTCCCTGGATCACCGAGCCAGGCGCCTGGCTTCAGTACGATTTCGGCGACGGGCCCGTCATCGACGGGGTCAAGACCGTACTGTTCGTCGCCTGGCTGGCCTGGTCCCGGTTCCGCATCGTGATCCCGCTGCGTGACCGGACGGCGCCGAGCGTGTTCTCCGCCCTGGACCGGTCATTCCGGCTGCTCGGCGGCGCGCCAACGTATGTGCTGACCGATAACGAGAAGACCGTCACCACCATGCATGTGGCCGGCGTGCCGGTCCGTAACCAGCAGACGCTGGCGTTCGCCAGGCACTACTCCGTCGAGGTGCTCACCTGCCAGCCGGCGGACCCGGCATCCAAGGGCGGGGTCGAATCGTCTGTGAAGATCGCCAAGGCAGACCTGGTGCCCAAGGACACCAACCTGCGAGACGAATACGCCTCGTTCGCCGCGCTCGAGACGGCCTGCACCGCGTTCATGGACCAGATCAACACGCGCGAGCACCGGACCACCCGCCGCCGCCCGGTCGACATGCTCGCCGAGGAGGCCGCGTCCCTGCACCGCGTCCCGGACACAGCGCATACCCTCGCCTACGGGGTCGGGCGCCGGGTGCCGGAAAACACGCCGATGGTCTCGGTCGAAAACGCCCAATACTCCGTGCCTGCCCATCTGCTCGGCGCCGAGGTGTTCGCCCGCTTCCACGGGACCGGCCCGGATGCTCAGGTCGTGATCGTGCATGTTGGTGCCGGCGGGCCGGTCGAGGTCGCCCGGCACCGACTTGCCCGGCCCGGGTCCCCGGCGATCCTGGACGCACATTTCCCGGACCATCAGCAGAAGGTGCCCGGCGACTACAAACCCGTGCCGCGGTCCACGGCGGAAGCAGAATTCCTGGGCATTGGCGCCGGCGCGAGGACCTGGCTGCTGGAGGCCGCCGCGGCCGGAGCGCAGCGGATCAACGTGAAGATGGCCGAGGCTGTCGCGCTGGCCAAGATCGCGGGGACTGCCGAGGTCGATAAGGCCCTGGGCGTTGCCGCGATCCACCACCGCTTCGCGCACGGCGACCTCGCGTCGCTGTTGAACGCGGGCGGAAACCACACCGGGCTGCGCACCGCCGCGGAGGACAAGTCCCTCACCCAGGGCACCGCCGGGTGGGCCGGCCTCGGCACCACCGGCGCCGGGGAGGGCGCCCGATGAGCATCACGACCGCGAACAGCACCGCACCGGCTCTGCCCGCCGACCTCGAGGCACTCATGCGGCAACTGAAAATGCCCCACGCCCGCGCCATCGCCCCGGACGTGTTGGCCACCGCCCGCGCTCAGCGCTGGGAACCGGCCGAGGTCATCAAAGCACTGCTCGCGGAGGAGACCAAGGGCCGGGCCCGGTCGATGCTCGCCACCCGCCGCAAGGCTGCAGGGTTCCCGACCGGCAAGACGTTCGCCCTCTGGGACGAAGCCGCGTCCTCGATCCCGGCACCGACCCAACAGGCCCTGCGCACCCTGGAATGGATCCACCGGAAAGAAAACCTCGTCGTCTGCGGCCCCTCCGGGACCGGAAAGACATTCTTCCTCGAAGCCCTCGGCCAGCAGGCCGTCGAAGAAGGGATGCGCGTCGCCTGGTTCACCCTTGAGGACCTCGGCGCCCTGATCCGTTCGCACCGGGCCGACGACACCGTCACCCGGGCCGTGGCTAGGATCCTGCGCGCAGATCTCGTGGTCGTGGATGACATCGGCCTCCTCGCCGTGGCCACCGACGCCGCCGAAGGCCTCTACCGGGTCGTCGACGCAGCCTATGAAAAACGGGCCGTCGCGGTCTCCTCGAACCTTCACCCCGCAGGCTTCGACGAGCTCATGCCCAAAACCCTGGCCACCGCGACTGTGGACCGGCTCCTGCACCACGCCCACGTCTGCCAAACCACCGGCGACTCCATCCGCCTCACCCAGGCCCTGGCCGGAAAGGGCGTCATGCCACTGAACTAAACCCCAAACTGGTGGCCAGCAAACCCCATCCCCAAGCGGGCAAACCAGCTGGCCACCACTGGGCAGTTCTACTGGCCACCAGCGGGCAGAAATGCTGGCCGCCTACGGGCAATTCCTAATGGCCGTTGACAGTCTGCTTGGACCAAAAAGGGCCTTGTGATTCTTGGGTCCGACCAAATGATTGGCCGCAAGAGGAAGATCTTCCGTCTTCTCGAGCAGCAGGCTTGAGGGCCGGAGCATGGCGAAATCAATTGGCATCGATCTCGGCACGACGTACTGTGCCGTCGCCGTCCTTAGGGAGACTGGCCAGCCGGAGATACTGCCGAACCGAGATGGTGAGGACATCACACCATCAGTTGTCCTGTTTCAGGAATTTGCCGGTTCGGACGAGCCACTCGTGGGCACCATGGCGAAGCATTCTGCGGCCAGTTCACCGCACGACGTAGTCCAGTTCGTGAAGCGTCACATGGGGGACCCCGCCTGGCGCTTCGACTCGTCCTCGGGCGCGGCGTACACCGCAGAGGAGATTTCTGCTGTCATCCTCAAACGGCTCAAGGAAGACGCTGAACTGGCCCTGGGAGAACCGGTGAATGATGCGGTCATTACCGTTCCGGCTTACTTCGACGATGCCCGACGCACGGCCACCAAGCATGCCGGCACCATAGCCGGCTTAAACGTCCTCCGGGTACTGAACGAGCCCACAGCAGCGGCTCTGTCATTCGGCCTGGACACTTCGGTTGAAGGGACGGTCCTGGTTTATGACCTGGGCGGCGGTACGTTCGATGTGACGCTCATGCGGCTCCGCAACGGAGAATTCGACGTGCTCGGCACGGACGGGGACCGCAATCTCGGGGGCTTCGACTTCGACAACCGCCTGATGGAGTATCTCGCGAGCCAGGTCAAGGAGCAGGGTGGTCCCGACCTTCTCAGTGACCCCTTTCAGGTGGCGAGCCTCCGTGAAAAAGCGGAAATGGCAAAACGAAGCCTGACCACTGTGGCCTCCACCACCGTTCACATCTCAGTGGAAGGCAAGCCCTACCGCGTTCGGGTAGAGCGAAGCCACTTTGAAAAATTGACCGCTGACCTGCTCAGACGTACCGAAGACCTGACCGAACTCGTCCTCGAAGAGGGCGGCTATACCTGGGACAAGATTGACCACGTACTCCTTGTTGGCGGTTCAACGCGGATGCCCATGGTGCGTGCGCTGGTCGAAGGGTTGGCGGGAAAGGCGGCGGACCGTACCGTGCACCCGGATGAAGCTGTCGCCCTTGGTGCTTCCATACAGGCCGCCGTTGAGAATTCCTCGGCATCCGGGGTTTCCCTCGAGCTTTACGACGGTGCGCCCTTGGTCGTTACCGACGTAACGTCCCAGGCGCTCGGAGTCTTAACGGTCGAAAGTGATTTGGTGACAGAGGTCAACTCGATCATCATTCCCAGAAACAGCAAGATTCCCGCAAAGTCCGGAAGTCGCTTCAACACTGTGGTCGATAACCAAACATCGGTCCTTGTTCGAGTCACCCAGGGCGACGATACCGACCCCCGGTTCGTCGTGGAAGTCGGTGAGAAGGAACTTTCCCTACCCCCGTACCCCAAGGGCGCCGCAATCGAAGTCGTTTATGCCTACGACATTGACCAGACCATCTTCGTCGAGGTGATCGATTGCACGGCGGGAACGTCAATGGGGACCTTCGAAATTGACCGTCTCGCCAATCTAAACGAAGAACAGCTGAAAGCTGCCGGCGAGAAGATCTCCGCACTCTCGGTGCTCTAGCCCAGGGTAGATCATGCCTGCGAGAAAAGGAACGTACGTGACAATCGTCAATTTCTACAGCATTCTCGAAATCGACAAAGAATCCGATGCGGACGCTGTACGCAAAGCGGTACGGAAGCAGCGTCGTGAATGGCGGAACCGTCAGGCCCATCCCAAGGCTGAGACCAGGGCAATGGCTGAGGCGATGACCCAGCACATATCCGATGCCGAAGATACGCTCCTGGATCCAGCCAAGCGTTCACAGTACGACCGGCAGCTCGCCGAACACGTCCCTCTAGCGGATGGGCCCGTTCCGGAGGCGCAAGGCCGGAACTGGGTGCAGGTTGCCCGCGAATATATGGCAGCGGGCCATGCAAGTCAGGCAAATTACGCCGGGCGTGAAGCGACGGGTCAGCAGCCAGAAAATTCCGAGGCCTGGTACATCCGCGGCGTGTCCTCCCGTGCTCTTAACAACCTCGCAGACGCGGAATTCGAGCTAGGTGAAGCTATCAGGCTTAATCCCAAGGAAGCATCCTTCCACTGCGAGCTAGGGGATCTGTACGGAGCGGCCGGGCAACCAAGAAGAGCCGAGCAGGCCTACCGGCGTGCCAGCGAGCTTGATCCACAGAACGTCTTTTTCCAGGTTGGCGTCGCTTACTCCCTGACCGCGCAGGAGCGGCCGGATGAGGCCCTGCCAGCGCTCAAAAAGGCAGTCGAAACCGATCCCGACAATGACCTTTTCAAGTTCCACTATGCTGCGGCTCTTTTAGACTCGGCCACCGGGAAATGGTCCCAGTTTCCCGACGAATCCAGTACCATCCTCAACGAAGTGCAACTGGCTGCTACGCGGGAGGCGCTGGAACGGATCAGTGCGGTGGGTGTTCAAGACCCCGAATTGCGGGCAGACGTTGATGAAGTCGCGCGCTTGGCTGATCGCGCCGAACGGGTGAGGTGGTTTGGGTCCGACAACCTGCTGGGCTACGTCTTGGGAATGCTGGGCGCCTTCGTGGCAATGCTGGTTTCGTTCGGCATCGCGTCCGGCCCGTCGGGGGGAGCGGCTGGATTTTTCGGGTTCTTGTTCCTGCTGGCACTGGGGCTGATTCCCATCGCTTTCGTAAAGCGGCACCGAATGCCCACTTGGAGGTGGGAGCAAAAGCAAGCTCCAGCCATGGTCCGGAACAGCGGTTTGCAGCCGATCGGCGGTCAATAAGTTGGCACAGTCATCCGATGATACCGACGTCGCGGCCGCAATCGACGCTCTACGCATTGAGGTTGGGCAACTGCGCGACTTGTTCGCCAGGAGGCTCATGGACGATAAGGCACGCAATGGGCTATACGAGGCGCTGCAGGAACAGGCACGGGCAGCTCAGGACCAGATAAGGCATCGCACCTTCGAGTCTCTCTTCCGCGAGGCTCTGCTCGCCATTGACAGACTCAGATCAGAACCAGCCAGCCCAGAACTCGTCAGCTCTGCCGTCGACGAATTGCTGGAGGTGTTCTCGCGACGTAGCCTTCATGCTGTTGACGACGGGGGCCCGTTTGACCCGCGCTTCCACGAGGCAATCGCATCAATTCCGGCCAACGTCCATTTGCCGGCCGGTACGATAGCGGCGGTCCACCGGACGGGCTACATCCTCGACGACCGGCTCCTCCGGCCCACCCAGGTAACAGTGGCAGTAGCTGACACGGGGGTGGGAGCCTGATGTCCAGTTCTCTGGAAGCTGCGGCCCGTGCCCTAACCAGCGCTCACGCCGCCGCACTTGGAAGCGTCGAATCTGCTAAGGCTGACACCCTGTCCCGTCGACAGGCAGCCGAGCGATCTGCGCAGTCCGCGTACCAGAAACTGCTTACGGTGGCCCGAAACCGTGCGGCACAGCAAGTGGCTGAGCATTCCATTGCCGCCAGGAATCTGGGAGAGAACCTGAATTCCGCGGGCCCGTCAGCACTCCGGGCCGCAGAATACGTAACGCTGGGCCGCCTCTCGATGCCGGGACAATCCGCAGGGGTCAATGAAGTGTTATCGGCGCCCTGCGTGCTTCCCCTTATCGGAAGGTCGAACCTCATCATAGAAGCCGAGCGCGGAGCTGCGGCCGAAATAACACGAACTATCGTTCTGGAAGCCCTCAAGAACACCGCCCCGGCCGAACTGGATGTGGAAGTATTCGATCCGCTGCTCACCGGAGCCCTCTCTCCCTTCGCTCCCATGAATGCACCTTCCGGGGGGTTGTTCGAGATCATGAGTTCCAGCACCGACCTGGAGAGGGCGCTGGGCCGACTCACCGAGTCCGTCCACGGAATTAACAACACCATGCGGGGCATGCATCCGACTCTCCTCGATTTTCGGGAACACACGGGCAGGCCGATAGAACGACTCCGCCTTGTCGTGCTGCTGGATTATCCGCAGGACATTGACGAAGAACGTCACCGCAAAATCATGGCTCTGGCCGCTGCAGGGCCTGCAGCGGGGATCAGTTTTCTGATTCTGACCGAAGGCAAGAAACAACCCGAGTGGATGGCACGTGACAATCTCCGGTCCGTCGGAGAAGTGATCGTCAGAGAGAACGGCAGGCTCAGGTGGCTGAGGCACCCAGCGTTTGAACTGACCATGCAAGAAAACAATTCATCGACGCTGGCTCAAGAGGTCGATCATCTCGCCAGGTCGGCGGCTAACGCCTCGGCGATCACAGTTCCCTTCACTGCAATCCAGCCAATTAGAGGAGAGTGGCACCATTCATCGGCGGACGGCATTACCTTCAACGTCGGCATCTCCGGGTCCGAGACAGTGGAGATCACCTTCGGGGACGAAAAGGATCAGCGCCACAACGCGCTCGTCACGGGCGCCGTCGGCCAGGGAAAATCCAACCTTCTCAAAGTGATAATCCACAGTCTTTGTGAACGCTACGCACCGACAGAGCTCGAGCTCTATCTGCTGGATTTCAAGGAGGGTGTGACACTTTATCCGCTCGCGCCTACTCCTGGATCCCCTGATTTTCTGCCGCATGCGCGTGTGCTGGGGCTGCAGAGCGACAGGGAGTTCGGAGTGGCCGTGCTCCGGCACCTCGTGCAGGAGTTGACGCGCCGTGCTGGCATTTTTAAGCCGTTCGGCGACAACATCGCCAAGTACCGGGCCGCGGTTCCGGACGCACTTATGCCCCGAATTGTCGTCATCATCGATGAGTTCCACGTGATGTTCGAAGACAACGACGCGGTTGCCTCGGAGGCCGCCGTTCTCCTCCAGAAGCTTGCCAAGCTTGGCCGTGCCTATGGCGTGCACACTATCCTGTCGTCGCAGTCGATCTCAGGCATTGCCGCCCTCATGACCACGGGCGACGGGATCTACGCCCAATTTCCCATTCGGCTGGCACTGAAAAACTCGTCAGCGGAATCACAGGCGACCATGGTTTTGGGCAATGACGCCGCGTCGATGCTGCGCGGGCGCGGGCAGGCAGTGTTGAACCTCGACTACGGCGCTGTCCGGGCCAACAAACAAATAGTGATTGCCGCAGCCGACGACGCCGAGCTTAACCAGATCAGGGCCGGCTGGTGGGAAAGGACGAGGGGCTGCGTGCCTGAGCCCATCGTCTTCGATGGCAGCGTTGAGATTAGACCGGGCGCGGCTCTCGACTCGACGCTGACGCTGAGGCGTCTGGTCACTGAAAAAGCGGCTGTCCCCTCAGCCGTGCTCGGTTACCCGATCGATGTCACAAGCACCCCGCTCAACATCCCACTGGGAGACGAACCGGGACGCCATCTAGCAATCGTAGGCGGCGGGCAGAAAGCGTCAACGCCGGAGGCAGGCGATATCCCCAGCAACGTGGCAGTCGGGACGCTGCAAACGGCGGCGCTGTCATTGGCATTGCAGCACCCGGCTGGGGATGCCGACTTTTGGAGCTTCGATCTTCTCGATCCCGTGACGGCGGAGCACAACGGCCAGGAACGCTGGTATTCGACGATGGAGAGACTGGGTTTTCCTGTCCGGCGGATTGGACGGGAATCCATTGCAGACGAGCTAAAGACACTGAGCGCGGAGCTCGTAGACGGGGAGGTCAGTGGTAGACGCCGTTATTTGATGGCGTTTGCCTTTGACCGAGCCGTCGGTCTGGAGACCCCGGATTCCTTTTCCCGCCGGCCCGTTGAGGATCTGCAGACCATCCTTCGAGACGGTCCTGCTCAGTCCACGCACTTTCTGGGCTGGTGGTCGAGTGGCGCTACCTACAAGTCCCACATCGGGTTCGGCGGGGACGGATATTTCGATGCTCTCCTACTGCTGAGGATGGACCAAGCCGCTGCCCAAGGTCTCCTCGGCCCATTCGTTCGTTGGTCCGTGCGGGACAACCGCGGGCTCCTCATGGACAGGGCGCACCTTGCCGAACCGACGGTGGTGGTTCCTTTCGCACCACTTACTCCTGGAGATTCCAAGGCCTTCCTCACGATGGACTGGAACGCATGAAGACGGGCAAACCTCCTTCTGCGAGGTCAACTGAACTCTACGCGTCGTACAACAGCGCCTTGGAGTCCTTAGCAGCTGTTCCAGGTGGGCTGGAAGGGGAGACCGCAAAGGCGCAGCGTCATCGGGACGACAACCTGAAAACGGCTGTATCAGTTGCACGGAGTGATACAGCCCGCCTGGATGGCATCGGTCAAGCCCTAGCCGTCAGCTACGAGAACGCCGCCACACTTCTTCAACGTGAAGGGGGCCGTCTCCCTCTGGCAGTCCGACCCGCCTTCGGTAGGGACGGATCAGCAACTGCGCTGGAGGCGTCCGTTCAGGCCCAAACCGCGGCTGAAGCCCGCATCCGTGCCGAACTGCAAGCGGCTGCCCGGCAAAAAACTCAAGCGGCTGAGGCCGCCGCCGCGCTGAGGCGCCGAAATGAGCTCGTCAACTGGCAAAAAGCCGAAGCGTTGACGGCAAGGATTGAACGCGAGCGAGAAGCCGCAGCGAAGCAGGCGAGGCAACGAAAGTACGTTCGCATCGCCGCCCTGCTAGCGACACTGATAGTCAGCATCGTGCTGCTCTTCATTACAAACGCCTAAACAAAGGAAAACCATGTCACAACTTTCAGCAGTCAAGCAGCAGCTCGCCTCGATCGGGAACGATGCCAAGACCACAGCCGGGGGGTTGGCCGGCTTCAAAACCAAATTCTCGGAAGCCGTCAATCAGGTCCAGGCGACCATCGGGGGATCGGCGCAAGGCGTCGACAAAGACATGATCCAGACTCTCCAGGAAGCGGAGAAACAGGTAAACGCGGCCATCAGCGCTCTCCAGCAGGCGTCACAGGCAGCGACGCGGTTCGCATCATCGCTGTGACCGGTATGCCGTTGCCGACGAACATAAAGGTAGAACCCGCATCCATCTGCCTGGAGCTCAGCTTCACTGGGCTGCGGTCGAGTTCTGGCTGTCCTCAATGAGCGAACTGCAACAACTTTGCGAGACGCTCACGGCCATTAGCAGGGAGGCGGCACGCATGGCGGCAGGACTTCACGAGAGGGCCCAGAACATGTCCGCAGCGGCCCTCCAATCGGCGGCGGTGGCCGGTACGGACACCCGAAACCCGCTGGGTGCCCAAACAGTCCATGGACTGCAAAGTGCCGCGCGCTCAGCAATAGACGCGGCTGCCCTGCTTCATAAAGCCGCCGAAGCTGGAGAAGCTTTTGTTGCCCGCACAGTTGCAGCATCGGCCTCGCCGGGCAGAAGCAGCGATTCAGTCGGAGGCGGAGCCAGCGCGCCCAGTCAAGGCTCACCTGCAATCGCGACATTGCAGGGGATTTCGGGGTGGATCGGGGACATCAACCCAGGTTATGACAGCAACTCCTTTAGTCCGAGGTCTACTAACTGTGGGGCCTGCGCACTTGCCGTATTCGAGAAACTTTCCGGCCGAGACATGGGTCCCGCCGGGACGACAACGTTTTCAATTTCGGAAATGGAGGCACTCACGGGCAAGAAGCAGGTGCCAATGACGCCGGGCGAAATTGCTGATGCCCTCATTCAGCAAGGCCCTGGAGCGCACGCAGTGGTGGGAATTGACAGGCAGCAGGGGCCAGGTCACTGGTTCAATGCTTACTACGACGGGCAACAGGTCGTTGCCATCGACGGACAGTCGGGCACTGTTTCGGGCTGGCCCCTCGACTACGGGTCCCCGGATTGCCCGGTTACCACTTGGGACGCCGGAATCTAACGGAGGAAGTTTCATGAACCAACAGCACTCGGAGCAAGTCACGATCGCAGCCCGGCTACTCGGCATGTCGGAAAGTGAAGCAATAGCGAACAGCCGGAGCTTGCCTGAAGTCGATGCGATTCACTTTTGGCAGCCCGTGAGGGGAGGCGGGTCGCTCATAGTTTCGCGCGACGGGTCAGTCCTGTACGCGAACTCGTCTGTGACCTGGGACGTTCACCTCGAGGCCTTCAAGAGCGGCCGCAGAACCGATCCGGCTGATTTCCCGCCCAACGTCTGAGACGGGCAGTTACAGTCTCAGAAGAATAGGAAACACCATGCCTGGAACAACCCACTACGAAACCCTCGACATTCCCGAAAATGCGACATCCGATGAGATCAAGAGAGCCGTACGGGAAGAGCGCCGGCGATGGACGCAACTTCAAGGACACCCCAGTCTCGAGCGCCGGCAAGAGGCAGAGACCCGGATGCGCGAAATCGCAGATGCTGAGTCGGAGCTACTGGAACCGGCTAGGAGGGCCGCATATGACCGCAGCCTCCACCCTGTAGCCGCTCCGGCCCCATCGATGCCTGACGCGGACCGTAGGGTCCCTGTTCCTGATGGCCCTCGATCCAATCCACGAGACACCGCTCCTACATCTCCCGTGGCAGCCATGAAAGCCTGGCTGGGGAAGAACCGCTTCACCGCTATAGCCTCGGGCATCGTCGTTGTCCTCGCCATTGTCATAGCATCATCTGTCAGCGCTACCGGCTCGCGATCAGCCACCAGCGCACGGCCTGCAGTAGAAAACGAGGTCCAGCCGACGTCGGCTCCGTCGGTTAGCCCCACAGACAGCACCGGGAGCCAGCCGCCAAGCCCAACCAGCCTGAACATTCCAAGTCCCACCCCAACTTCAACGCTGGTGATGAGCGGGACCGGAGAATTCGCAAACGGTGCCATTTATTCTGGTAGTTCCCCGTTTCTCATTCCCGTGGGCACCGTGGACACTACAGCCCTCCTAGCCGCATCCGGCCCTGGTGCTCAGTCCGCGGGTCAAAGCGCGATCTTTATGGAAGGCAAGGTCCAACGCCTTGCGGCCCTGGTTGAGTATCAGACTGAGGCGGTCGACCTGAAGCCCGCGACCGTCGAGTTGCGGCTCAACTTCTACTCTGAGGATCTCAACCGGGTGACTTCAACAGCGAAGGTGGCATCCAACCCCGGAACTTCCTACTCTGGTCCAAACTTCACGCTGATAGGTTCCAGCACGAATGTTGTAGTGATCACGGACGGATTGGGAACCGGAGTGAATCTGGAAGCCACGAGTAGCGCGTACGACAGTCGTACCGGGAACAAGCTATGGACCCGTCCCGGCACTGTTCAGAGAACCGTTCACGACGTGGCCATCAGCTACCAAGTAACCTCAAAAGAGGATCAACAGTGCTACTACTTCCATGGGATCAAATTGGGAAATGGCGTCAACGCGTGGGCCCTAGATGGTACCGCCCTGGAGCCAGATAACCCCTGCGGATACGCTACTCCTAGCAATCTGTTCTGGCCGGACAGGTACGTCGGGATTGACGGTTCCGGCACCAACATCGTTATTGACGGGGTTACCGGCAAAAAGATGTTCTGGCCGGATGCTAGAAGGACCACGGTCCTGGCCGATCCAGTGAGCGGAAAAGCATTCGCAACAGCATACGACTCAGATCCGGCCTACGTATTCGATCCGCATACTGGCCGACGCGGTTTTTCCGTGCCCGCAGCCCAGGCAGCAGCCTTGGAACTAGAGGTTTCCGGATTCTTCGACGGGAAGCTCTACGCTAAGAACTCCACGGAGAGCCTCGTCTTGGACGCAACTACCGGCAAGGCGCTCATCCACGGATGGGAAGTGCGCCCAATAGCAACCTCCGGTGGGCTCGTGCTCTTTAGTGACGGAACCTTTCAACCGGAGAGCGTCGGCTAGAGGCATGCATGCCCAGGCACCCGGGGCCACGGTTGCTTCGATCAGGTGACACCTCCTACGTGAAGATGTCCGCCACGTACCTGCCGTGCGTGCGCTCCACCTCGTCCATCCAGGCATCGGCATCCGCTTCGGAAGCGCCGGTGGCCTCCTGGTAGATGCGCTCGCAGGTCTCGCGGACCTCCGGCGCCATGTTCTTCCCGTCGCCGCAGACGAAGACTGTGGCCCCTTGCTGCACCAGTTCCTTGACGTCGGCCCGGTCCGCCCAGAGCCGGTGCTGCACGTACTTCTGGCCGTCGGTCGGCGCCTTGGAGAAGACCGGCCGCAGGTCCAGGTTGGCCTGCTCCGCCCAGGACTCCAGTTCCGCCTGGTAGAGGAAATCGGTGTCAGGCGCCCGGCACCCGAAGAACAGCAGGGACTTCGCCGGCTTGATGTCTTCGGCCTGGGCCCGCAGCGCCCGGTCCTGCACGAAGCCGCGGAAGGGGGCGAGCCCGGTCCCGGCGCACACCATGATGACCGGCATCGCCAGGGACTCCGGCGGGTGGAAGGCCGCGTTCGACGGCCGCACCGTCACCGCCACCCGCGACCCCGGCCGCGCCTGGGCCAGGTACGTGGAAGCGGCCCCTTCGAAGATGCCGCGTCCGGACCATGCCGGGGCCTGGATGACGGCGAAGGTCAGCGTCGCGTGGTCAGGGCTCCAGAGCGGCGACGACGAGATGGAGTACCGCCGCGGGGTCAGCTGGGTGAGCAGCTGCAGGAACGACGTGAACGGAAGCTGGCACGACGGGTACATCTCCAGCAGGTCCAGCAGTGAGACGCGCTTGTCCACGATCTCCGCCGCATGGCGCTCCCGGTCCTGCGCCAGGGCCTCAAGCTCCGCGCGCTGGTCCGGGTCCGCTGCCACCTCGGCCAGCTGCTCCAGCAGCGGCCGCGTGGCCGGAACCGCGAGTTCCAGGTAGCTGCTCAGCAGCTCGCCCACGGCCACGGGCGTGCCGGTGGGCAGGAACGTGTCCCCGTGCTCCATGGCCAGCACCACGTGGGAATCGTAGTCCAGGCTGAAGCGCGTCAGCGCCCGCTGCACCAGGTCGCTGGGGTTCAGCGGCAGCACGGCCAGGTAGTCGCCGGCCCGGTAGCTCATGCCCTCCGGCAGCGCGATCTCCACATGCCGTTTGGACCGTGCATCCGGCTTGGTCAGGTCCACGAGTTCCCGGTTGACGACGACGGTGCCAACGGCCAGGTCGTTTTGCCGCAGGAACGTGTCCCGGACGTTGCCCACGAACTGGACCGCCAGCTGCGGCTTGCCGGTGGGCGCACTGGTCCGCTGGCCGAGGGCGGCGTCCACCGCCGGCCAGAACCCGGCGTACCACTCCTCGAAATCGCCGAAGAAGTCGCCGCGCGCGTTCGCCTCGCCGCGTTCGTAGATCCGCTGTGCGCCGGCCGCCTCGAGCCGGGCGTCGATGGCCTTGGGCACCTCCTGGTACGTCCGCGCCCAGTCCCGGTTGCCGTTGCCGAACACCGTGTACCGCACCCGGGCGAGGCTGCCCGGCTGCAGGCTTTCGGTCCAGGTCATGAACTTCTTGGCGTTGTCCGGCGGCATCCCCTCATAGGAGGAGGCGACGACGGCGACCAGCCCCACCGTCGGCAGCCCGCCGGCCGCCTCGTCCAGCGGGGCGATGGTGGGGCTGTAGCCCCGCCGCCCGGCGTCGTTCGCTATCCGCTGCGCAAAGTCCTGGGACGTGCCCGCGTTGGACCCGTACAGCACGCGCACCGGAACGCCGTTGGCGGCGGCAACCGCCAGCGCTTCCGCCGTCCTTGGCTGGCTGCCGCTCTCCTGTCCTCCGGCGGCCTTTCCGACGGCGGGACTTGCCGCTGCGTCGATCCGTACGTTCCGCCGTCGGACGTGGATGAACAGCCCTTCCGGCTTCATGGTGAGGGTGTGCTTGATGTGCAGCTCATAGTTCGGATCCGCGGCGGTGATGTCGAAGCGCTGCAGGGCTTTGGCCAGGAACAGCTGGGCCTCCTGCAGGGCAAACCCGCGCCCGATGCACGAGCGCTGGCCGTTGCCGAACGGCTTCCACGCGTTGGCCGGAATGGACTCGACCCGCTCGGGGGAGAACCGGTCCGGATTGAAGAGCTCGGCGTCCTCGCCCCACGCAGTCTTGTCCCGGTGCAGCTGCGGGATCAGCACCATGAGGGTCTGGCCCTTGGGGATCTCGTACTGGCCGCCGATCACGGTGTCCTCGTAGGGCGCCACGTTGAACGCCGGGGCGGTGGGCCACAGCCGGAGCGTTTCCTTGAGGATCTGGTCCAGGTACCCCAGCCTGGGCAGGTGCTCGAACCTGGCGGCTTCGGTGCCCAGTACCTCGTCCACCACCGCGCGGGCCTTTCTCAGCACCTCGGGATGCCGCAGCAGCTCGTACATCATGAAGGTGATCAGGCCGCTGGTGGTCTCGTGCCCGGCCACCAGGAAGGTGACCATCTGGTTGCGGACATTGTCCTCGGGCAGGCGCTCGCCGGTCACCGGGTCCGCCGCATTCAGCATGGTGTCCAGGATGTCCTCGCTGCCCGGCGGGTTCGGGTTGCGCCGCCGGTCGCTGATGAGCTGCTCGGCCACCTCCAGCATCAGCGCGTTGTCCTCTTCTAGCTGGTGCCGCTTGCGGATCATGAGCTTGTTCTGCACCGGAAGCCGGGTGGACCTGTCCCGGGACTCACTCAGGGCACGGACCATGGCCCCGATGAAGGGATGCATCTCATCGCGGTAGAGGCTGTTGAAGCGGTAGCTGAACGAGCACAGGGCAATGGTGTCGAGGGTCAACCGGGTGGCATTGTCCGCGACGTCGATCCGCGCCGTCGGGCCGAGCCGCTCCCACTTGAGCAGGAGCTGCTCCAGGATGTCGTCCATGCCGGAGAACATCTTGGTCAGGGCTTTCGGCCCGAAGGCGGGCATCAGGATGCGGTGCGCCTTTTGCCAGTTGGGTTCCTCGGTTTCGGCAGTGAACAGTCCGTCGCCGATGAAGTCGCGGACCTGGCGCAGGGAGATGCCGAGCACCTTGCCGAAGCGGCTTTCGTCGCAAATCTCGTTGACGAGCTCCTGGGAGGACACGGCGATCATGCTGCGGTTGAAAACCTGGATGCGGACGATGGGGCCGTACTCCTCGGCGACTTCCATCAGGCCCATGACTCCCTGGCTGGCGTCGATATCTGGCAGGTTACCTACCAGAGGCTTTGGCGGCGGCTGGGGAATCGGGGTGCGGTTACTGCTGTTGCTTTGGGCGCTGTGGGTGGGGTTGCTGGGGTTGCCGGGCGCAGGCATGGTGCCCTCCTAGGCGGTCTGCATTGACACTTGTGCACTAGTTTTGTTGGTTCCTGTTGCCGGGAGGGGCGCCGGTGCTTGCCACTGTTTTGACGGGATGGGCCGGGCGTCACGGGCCGGGCTGGACCTAGGATACTCCCGTTGGATGCCGGGGACTACGGGTATTTTCTTCCGCGGTTTGGGCGGGTTTTTCGCTCCATAGACCTGCCCGGGCCCCGGCTACGCACTGCTTAGACGTGAGACCGGCCCTGCCCCTCATGACCGGCCCGGGCCGCGGCCGCCTATGCGGCCTGGGGGCCGGTTTTGGTCGCTGAGGACAGCCCGGATTCCTCAACGTCAGCTGAAGATTTGCGCAGTTCAGCAAAGGCCCGGTCAAGATTTTCTGAGCTTATCCACATATGCGGGCGAATCGGTTTCGCTGGCCTGACCGGCATGCTCCCATGGTAGGAACGACCGCGATTCACTCGCACCTGGCGAACTTCATGGGGGAGATCTACTTGTCAAAGCACCTGGCACCTGCCGTTGACCGGCGCACGCCTCGCATCACGAAAACTCAGGACCTACGTCATGCCGTTCCGGGCCGTCCCGTTCTGAGCCGTGCCGTTCGGATCGGCGCGGGAGCGGCATTCCTGGCGGTCTACGCTTTTGGATTCCAGGGCGCTGGCCCGGTTCTTTCATCCGGTCTGGCGTCCGGGCAGGTCACGGCCGGCACTCGCGGTGACGCCTCGGTCAACGTGCCCCTCGGATCGGCCACTATTGCCTCGGTTGCGGAGGGCTCCGTTTCAGGTGCCTTCGTTTCATCCGCCGGTGCCGTCTCGGCCTCGCCAGACGCGTACGTTTCCTACAGCCGTACGGTGGTCTTCGCCGCGGCAAAGCCCGTGAGCCAAAAACTCCATGCGGCTTCAAGCAAGGTGCGGCGTCCCGCGGCAGGAACCCTGATGGCACCGTTGGATGTCCTTACCCCCACCTCGCACTTTGGGCTGCGGACGAGTCCCATCACCGGCTCGGCCGGTGAGTTTCACTGGGGCCAGGACTTCTCCGCCGCCTGCGGAACCCGCGTGTACGCAGCGGATTCCGGCGTGGTGCGGACCGTGGGATGGCATCCGTGGGGCGGCGGCAACAGGGTGGAAATCGACCACGGCAACGGCCTGATCACCACCTACAACCACCTTGAGGGCATCGGTGTGAAGAAGGGCCAGTCGGTCCAGGTGGGGCAACTCATCGCGAAGGTCGGGACCACCGGGTCATCAACCGGATGCCACCTCCACTTTGAAACCATTCTGAACGGCAAACACACCGACCCGGACAACTGGACCCTGCTGCGGCTGCGTCACTCGGGACCCGTTGCCAACATCAAGATGACCGACTACCAAAAGCCCGGCACCGCTACGGAGACCGCCTCCTGGGCCGTTCCAGTGGAGGCCAGCGCCGCCCGCCATGCAGCGTCAGGCGAAGGGCATGAGTCGCCCGCCGTTGTCGTTTCGGCGGCCAGGTCTTCCTCCGCTGCCGCCGCGTCTGTTTCAGCAGCGCAGCCTTCGTACTCGTGGGCCGCGGTTCCGGCGCAGTGGGTGGCCTCGCCTAGGCCGGTAACGCCGGTGCCGGCACCGAAGGTGGCCGCGACTAAGCCGAAGCTGGCAAAGCCTGTCCCGGCACCGAAGGTGGCCTCGCCGAAGCCCAAGCCCAAGCCGGCAAAGCCGGTTACCGCACCGAAGCCCAAGCCCGCCAAGCCGGTCCCGGCACCGGTTGTCGCGCCCAAGCCGGCAACGCCCGCTCCTGTGGTTACTCCGGCTCCGGCTCCTGTGGTTACGCCGGCTCCCGCCCCGGTTGTTACGCCGGCTCCTGCGGTTGAGCCGGCCCCGGCTCCGGTTGTTGTGCCGGCTCCTGTGGTTGTGCCGGCTCCTGTGGTTGAGCCGGCTCCGATTGTTGTGCCGGAACCGGCAGCTCCGTCTCCGGCTCCGGTGGTTGTGCCGGCTCCGGCTGATGCTCCTGCTCCTGTGGCGGCTCCGGCACCATAAACCAAAGCAGTTCCGAGCGGGTGGCAAGACCGCGCCAAGAAGTGACCTGTTGAAGCCGAGCTATCAGTGGGTCGGACACTTGGCGCCGGTCTTGCGCCTGCGACAATGACCGCATGACCCACGAACAGCACCGCACCGCTTTCGAAGCCGCCTACCAAGCCGCCCAAAAAAGCCTCCGAGAAGGCGGCATCCCCATCGGAGCAGCGCTCGCCCGTGACGGCGTGGTCATCGCGAGCGGCCACAACGAACGCGTCCAAAACGGAGATCCGATCGCGCACGGCGAAATGTCAGCACTTCGCGCAGCCGGCCGGCAGACCAGCTACCGGGACACCACGCTCTACACCACCCTCGCCCCGTGTGCCATGTGCACCGGAACCATTATTCAGTTCAAAATTCCGCGCGTGATCGTGGGTGAGGCCAGCACGTTCGACGGCGAATTCGACCTGCTGCGGTCACGTGGTGTTGAGGTCTTGGTCCTGGATGATCAGCGCTGCGTGGACATGATGCGCACCTTTCAAGACAACAACCCGGACCTGTGGGCAGAGGACATCGCCGAGTAGGACTAGACGACAGTATGAAGGCTCCTGTGGCCTGCTCCTCACAGTTTCTAGCTGTGGTTCGGCAAGGTGAGGATTTCGGCTCCGTCGTTGGTGATGGCGATCGTGTGCTCGCTATGAGCTGTCCGGCAGCCTGTCGCACTTCGGAGCGTCCACCCGTCGGCATCAGTGACGAGCTGGGCCGTGTCCGCCATGACCCACGGCTCCAGCGCGAGCAGAAGGCCCGGCCGCAGTTTGTACCCGCGGCCGGGCCGTCCCGTGTTAGGAACGTGGGGGTCCTGGTGCATCGTTGATCCGATGCCATGACCTCCGAACTCGGTGTTGATCGGATACCCCGCCGCACTGAGGACCGAACCGATGGCATAGGAGATGTCGCCAATGCGGGCCCCGGGGCCGGCAGCCGCTATCCCCGCAGTCAGTGCGCGTTCGGTCGCGTCGATCATCGCGACGCTCTCCGCGGGCTTTGATTCCCCCACGATGAAGCTGATGGCGGCGTCTGCGGCGACTCCGTCTTTGGAGACGGCGAGGTCGAGCGTCAGCAGGTCGCCGTCAGCAAGCGTGTAGTCGCGTGGCAGCCCGTGGAGCACGGCGTCGTTGACGCCCGTGCAGATGTAGTGGCCAAACGGCCCGCGTCCGAAGGACGGCGCGTAGTCGACGTAGCAGGACTCCGCCCCGGCCTCGCGGATCATTTCCTGGGTCCAGCGGTCGATCTCCAGGAGGTTCGTGCCCACCGCGCTGCGGCTCTTCAGCGTGTGCAGAATGTCAGCGACCAAGGCGCCGGACTCTTTTGCTCGGGCCAGTTCGGCGGGGTTCAGGATCTCGATCATGCGGCGGCCCTTCTCGTCTACCAATAACTATACCGGCCATATTATCCCGGTATTAGTATTGGAGCCATGGTCAGGTTGCCGCTCACATCTGAAGAAGTCGAACGCGGACAGCGTCTCGGTGCCCTGCTGCGCCGCGCCAGGGGAGGGCGCTCGATGCTGGAGACCGCGCTCGATGCCCGTGTCTCACCGGAGACCCTCCGCAAGATCGAGTCCGGCAGGGTAGCAACCCCTGCCTTCCCGACGATCGCTGCGATCGCGGATGTCCTGGGCCTTTCACTCGACGCCGTGTGGGCCGCGATGAACCAGCCCGAACCCGGTGTTGAGCCGGCTGGCGCTGGAGGCAACGAAGGCGAGCGATTGGCCTCGTAGACCTGCAATCTTGCAAGTCCGTTGCAGCACTCGACCAGGTGCTGCCTCCGCCTCGGCGCCATCCCGCCGACGTCATGACTGTACTTCTTATGCGCTGTGGCCCTTTACGCGCTGCGGCGCTGCTTCGGGGCCACGCCGCCCAAGCGCTGCGTGACCTGCCGGGCCGCTGCGGCGCAGGCTTCGCCGAGGCTTTGCAGGGTGTCGGGGGAGACCCGGAACTTCGGTGCGGGGATGAGGACGGAGGCCACGATGTCGCCGCGGTGGTCGTGCACGGGGGCTGCGATCCCCACTTCCTCAATGGACGTCTCGCCATAGTTGATGGCCCAGCCGCGCGTGCTGACTTCCTCGAGCCGCCGCACGTACGCCTCAATGGACTGGTCGTCGAGGCCGGGGAGCGTAATGGTGCCGCCGCGGAGCAGGGTGCGGACGCGTTCGGGCTGTTCCGTGGCCAGGAAGATCTGGACGGAGGCGCTGAGCGCACTGTTGTAGCGGGCGCCGAGCGGGGCCGTGTGCTTGACCTGCTGCCGGCTGGCGATCTGTTCCACGCACAGGGACTCGGTGCCGTTCCACACCATGAGCGCGCTGGTCTCGCCGGTGCGCTCGGTCAGTTCGCGCAGCACCGGATAGGCCACCCGGCGCTCCTCGAGCTCGGCCAGCAGGGGCCCGGCCACCGCGATGAGCCCCATGCCCAGCCGGAAGCGCCGGGTGTCCGGGTCCCGCTCCACCAGGTGTTCCTGCTCGAACGTGGCGAGGATCCGGGACACCGTGCTCTTGTGCAGGCCCACGCGGCTGGCGATCTCGGTGACGCCGAGCATGGGCTCGTCCGCGGTGAAGCTGCGCAGCACGGCGATGGCGTTGACGATCACCGAGGCGCCGCGGGCATCCCCGTTGCCTGCGTCTTTGCCTTCGGGGCCGCCGCTTGCGGGGGCGGGGTTCGCTGGTGTTGCCGGGGGAGTCATGGTGTTCACTATATTTCTTCGCTGTTGTGCTTCCGGCCCATTGGCCGCGGAAGCGGGGGTGGGCATGCCCTCCCGGCCGCCCGCCGTCGTCGTACTTAACCCAAGGCTGCTAAAACTAAAGCCTTGCTGACAGCGGACGGCCGGGGAGGGCATGCCCCAGTTACCCAGGTGTCAGGCGCTGATGATGTTGTGCTCAGGGCCGAAGGGGAACTTGGTGATGTTTTCGGCGCCGTCCTCGCCCACCACCAGGATGTCGTGCTCGCGGTAGCCGCCGGCGCCGGGCTGGCCGTCGAGGACCGTGATCATCGGTTCCATGGAGACCACCATGCCCGGCTCGAGCACGGTGTCGATGTCCTCGCGCAGCTCGAGGCCGGCCTCGCGGCCGTAGTAGTGGCTGAGGACGCCGAAGGAGTGGCCGTAGCCGAAGGTGCGGTTGGCGAGCAGGCCGTGGGACACGTAGATCTCGTTGAGCTCGGCGGCGATGTCCTTGCAGACGGCGCCGGGCTTGATGAGTTCCAGGCCGCGCCGGTGGACCTCGACGTTGATGTTCCACAGCTCGAGGCAACGGGCATCGGGTTCGCCGAAGAACAGCGTCCGCTCCAGGGCGGTGTAGTAGCCGGAGGTCATGGGGAAGCAGTTCAGGGACAGGATGTCGTGTTCCTGGATCTTCCGGGTGGTGGCCCAGTTGTGCGCACCGTCGGTGTTGATGCCGGACTGGAACCAGACCCAGGTGTCGCGGATCTCCGAGTCGGGGAAGGTGCGGGCTATCTCGTGCACCATGGCCTCGGTGCCAATGAGGGCCACCTCGTACTCGGTGATGCCGGCGGTGATGGCATTGCGGATGGCCTCGCCGCCCAGGTCGCCGATCCGGGCGCCGTGCTTGATCACCTCGATTTCCTCGGCGGACTTGATCATGCGCTGGCGCATGGCGGCCTGGGCCACGTCCACCAGGGTGGCCGAAGCGAAGGCGGCCTGGATCTTGTTCCGGTTGTCCAGCGGCAGGGAGTCGTCCTCGACGCCGAGCCGGCGGACGCTGATGCCGCGGGTGCGCAGGATTTCCTGGATGGCGTGGATGTAGTTGTCCCGGCGCCAGTCCGTGTACACGAGGTTTTCGCCGTAGCTGCGGCGCCAGGGCATCCCGGCGTCGATATTTGCGGTGACGGTGACCGTGTCCTCCTTGGTGACCACCATGGCGTAGGAGCGGCCGAAGTAGGTGAACAGGAAGTCGGAGTAGTACTTGATCGAGTGGTAGCTGGTCAGGACGACGGCGTCCAGGTCCTTCTCGGCCATGATGCTGCGCAGGCCCGCGAGGCGGCGCTCGAACTCTTCATTCGAGAAAGTCAGGGCGACCTTTTCGCCGTTGTTGAGGACCTTGAGGCGCTCGAGCTTGGCGACGTCGTTGACAGCGTTGCCGTGACGGGTGAGGTTCTCGGTGATGGTCATGCTGTTTCCTTTTCTTTCTTGGGTGGGTGTTTGTCAGTGCTGCTGCAGGGGCTTCTTGGAAGTCTCCACGGCGAACAGGACTGCGATGAGGGAAACCAGGGAGGCGGCCACGAGGTACCAGCCGGGGGCCAGCTTGTTGTGTGTGAGGCCGATCAGGAGGGTGGCCATGAACGGGGCGGTGCCGCCGAACAGGGCGTTGGAGAGGTTGAAGCTGACCGCGAAGCCGCTGTACCGGGTCTTCGTGGGGAATAGTTCGGCCAGGAAGCTGGGGAGGGTTCCGTCGTTGAGCGTGAGCATGCCGCCCAGGAGGATCTGGACCAGGACGATCACCAGGAAGTTGCCCGTATCCAGGAGCATGAATGCCGGCACCGTCAGCAGCATGAACAGCACGGACGCGGTGATCAGCATCCGCTTGCGGCCGAACCTGTCCGAGGCGATGCCCGTGAGGAAGATGAAGCCGATGTAGCTGGCCAGGGCGATGGTGGTGGCCAGGAACGATTCGCCGGCACCGAAGCCCAGTTCCTCGGAGAGGTAGGTGGGCATGTAGCTGAGGATCACGTAGAAGCCGACGGCGTTCAGGAGCACCGCGCCGGTGGCGATGATGAGCTGCCTCCGGTTGTTCCGGAACATGTCCCGGGCAGGATTCTTGGTTTTGTTTTCGTCCTCGGCCAGGGCGCGGAAGGCGGGGGTGTCCTCGAGCTTGGTGCGGATGTACCGGCCGATCAGGCCCATCGGCGCCGCGAGCAGGAACGGCAGGCGCCATCCCCACTCGTGCAGCTGGGATTCGCTGAGGACTGACGTGAGCAGTGCGGCCAGCAGGCTCCCGAGGAGCAGGCCCGCCGCGGTGCTTGCGGGTACGACGGCGGCATAGAGTCCGCGGCGATGTGCCGGTGCGTACTCCACCAGGAAGGCGGAGGCGCCGGCGTACTCGCCGGAGGCGGAGAACTCCTGGACGACGCGGACCAGCAGGAGCAGGACCGGCGCCAGGAGGCCGATGGTGCCGTAGCCGGGGATCAGGGCGATGCAGAAGGTGGCCACGGACATGATGACGATCGAAAGCGACAGGGCTTTCCGCCGGCCGAGCCGGTCGCCGATGTGGCCCCAGAAGAAGCCGCCCAGCGGGCGGACGAAGAAGGAGACGGCGAAGACGCCGAAGGTTGCCAGGAGTGCTGTCTGGCGGTCGGCCTCCGGGAAGAAGACCGTGGAGATGATGCCGGCCAGGTAGCCGTAGACGGCGTAGTCGAACCATTCGACGAAGTTGCCGATGAAGCTCGCGGTGATGACCCGGCGCCGGGTGTCCTTGCTGACGTCATCGCCGGTGTGGGGTGTGGTGCTGTTGGGCTGCTGGCCGGTCAGCGGCTCTGCTGCTCCGGCCGGTTGGGTTATCGGGTGTTCCATGTGTCCACCAATAAACTTGGGGTTGCTTCTGTTGCAACACTGTTGCATCAGCGTAGGCGTGACACGCCTCACTCGTCAATGGGTATTTTTGCTGCCATCGGGGAGTCATCCCGTTCGGGAGGTTGCTGAATGGCCATTCTTAGCGGGGCGTCGTAGTTGCTTTGAACGCAACTAAGTTGTGAGCGAGGCTGCGATGCAGGCACGCCGAGCTGGAACGCGTCCTCACTTCTCGTCGCGTTCTCCCTGGCAGGTTCTAGGTGTCGTTGCAACACCTGAGTGATTGGTGGTGTTGTGGGACGTTTTGGTCGGCCTGAGGTGTTGCGTGAGGTTGTGCGGGTGTTCTGGGAGGCGAGGTCTTCCGGGTTGTCCGATGAGGTGGCCGCGGAGGTTGCCGGGCTTTCCGCTACGGCGGCGCGAGGGATCGTCCGTCAGCATGGTGGGGTGGATCCTTCGATTGCGCCCCCGTGTGGGCGGTACCTGTCCTTTGATGAGCGTGAGTTGATCGCTGTGTGGCGCGCGGAAGGGTGCAGTGCGCGCGAGATCGGCCGTCGTCTGGGCCGGAGCCCGTCCACCATTAGCCGGGAGCTGGCCCGGAACGTCCGCAACGGGGGCCACCGCCCCTACCTGGCGTCCGCGGCCCAGAACCGGGCCCAGAAGCTGGCACGGCGGCCCAAGGCCCGGAAGCTGGCATCCAACGAGGCCCTGGCGCTCTACGTTGCCGGGATGCTGACGGCCCGTGAGCGGTTGTCTCCGGAGCAGATCAGTGTCCGGCTGCGGATCGATTTCCCTGATGATGAGAGCATGCGCATCAGCCCGGAGACGATCTATCAGTGCATTTACATCCAGGGCCGCGGAGGGCTGAGAGCCGAGCTCTCCGCGGCCCTGCGGACCGGGCGTGCGGTGCGCCAACCAAACCGGCGGGCCGGGATGCGGAAGCCACGGGTCCCGAAGGAGCTGCTGATCAGTGAGCGCCCGGCGGAGGCCGATGATCGGGCCGTTCCCGGACACTGGGAGGGCGACCTGGTCATCGGCACCCCCGGCACCGGGGCGATCGGAACGCTAGTGGAACGCAGCAGCCGCTTCGTGATGCTCCTGCACCTGCCCAACGGCCACACCGGCGAGCAGGTTCTGGCCGCCATCCAGGAAACCCTGCCCATGCTGCCCGCCCACTTGCGCCGGTCCCTGACCTGGGACCAGGGCGCGGAGATGGTCGGAATCCATGACCGCGTCAAGGTCGCCACCGGAGCGGATGTGTACTTTTGCGACCCTCACTCGCCCTGGCAGCGCGGCACGAACGAGAACACCAACGGGCTCTTGCGCCAGTACTTCCCCAAAGGGATGGACCTGACCACCGTCACGCGTGAGGACCTCGACTACGCCGCCGCCGGGCTCAACGGCCGCCTACGCAAAACACTCGGCTGGAAAACCCCCGCACAAGCCCTCGAGCAAATTCTGGAAGAATCAGCAGCTTAGGACGCGTGTTGCAACGACCGCTGGAATCCGCCCCTGACGCGTCCTCACCTTTGGTCGGGTTTCCCCTGACGCGTCCTCACCGTTCGCCGGGTTGCCAAGCTTCTTAAGGACGCGGGCGGCCACGAGCGCCTGCTCCTCTAGGCGTCGAATCCTGGATGAGCATCACAGCGTGCTAGGAGGACTTTTGGGCTGGGGCACTGGATACGTTGATCCTCGACAGGCCGTTGCCGCTGGCTGCGACGCAGTCCGTCAGAACCGCTGACTGCGTAACGGATCTGATAGGGAACTGTGAACTCGTCGTTAATCAGCGCCTGAGGTTCACAATTCCAAGGCCCTTGGCGTGACCGATTCATCGCTCTGCTCTGCTCCAGCATGGGCGCACTAACGCTTAATAGCGAACTGGACGTCCTTTACAAGCACTGGCTGGAGTTACTTGCCGCTGGTTGACAGGCCAGATGGCAACGCGGGATGTGGAGATTGCTTTCCTTATCGGCCGATCCAGTCGAGGATGTCCTTCATTCTGTTGTGGCGGGCGTTGTGTTGATCGGTACCAGCCAGCCGACGGAGCGTTCAAAGTTGGAAGCGAGTGTCCCCGTTCCCGGTCCAGTGCTACCAAGGGTGGAGAGGTAGATAACACCGGCTTGGGCGCCCACCGTGTCGAGTCGTTCCCTTGCCCACACCTTGGCCTCTTTCAGGCTCTTCATGGGAATGGTTTCCCTGGTTGGGTCGGAATCAGTGAGGTGGATATCCAGCTGATAGTCCCCTTCTTGCGGATGTCGGGGCAAGCGGAGGGGTTTGTTCTCGTCGCGCCTACTGATTAGGACTTGCGCGGAGGCCTGAAGAAGTGAAGGGTTCACCAGGTTGTAACCGTGTGCGTACTGCTCCATCCTCATTCGCGAGACTACGGTCTCCACGGTGTCCTCATCGCTGACCACGCAGGCAGGCCCGATAACATCAGCTTCTGAACCACCAAGACTTTTCAGGTACAGCATGAATTGTTCGGAGCTGGACTGGTTGAAGTTCATGCACCCTCCCTGAGGGTAGTTGCGCGGCATGTGCCGACACACCCAACACTAGGCCCGGCGGACCCCATTGCACCTGAAGTTCTCCATGAAGATCGTTCCTGTAGCTTTATTCGCCCCGCCGAAACGCTGAAGCAGCCGAAGGGCGCCAGGGCGCATGCCCAACTCGCAGCCGTGGCAGCCGGGGTTGCTACGCTCCAATCGGAATTTCTCGCCCATGTGGTTCTCCCGTGGACCGTACCGTGATCGACGAACTCGAACCAGTCATCGCGTCTGCCTGCCGGTTCGGGCAGCGTCAATCAGCAACGCTCCTGCACGAGGGACGGATTAGATGTACTGCCGTGGGATAAAAGACATCAATGGATTCGTGGTTTTCGATCCTGCAGCACCTCCGGTCAGTAGTCCCGGCTCTTGAGCCAGCCTGGGGGTTGGTGTGGAGCATGTCCTCCCGAGAAGCCCCGTGTACACGGAGTCCGGCCCCGCGCCGGTGCCCCCCCTTCGGGCGACTCGCTGTCATCGGCGTTTCAGCGCTATCGTTCCCCCAGGTCGTCCGCTACGCGGCGAAGGTCCTGGACCCAGCCGGTAGAACGGCTGGGCGCTCCCGAACTGGCTTCAAAGTTGGCAAGAGCTTCCGCTATCCGCTCCAGTGCTTCCGAGATGTTGGCCTTGACCGCCGCGTAGCCTTCTTCCGAGCGGGGGTCGGAAGAAGCCGAAGACAGCAGTTCCGCTCCGGACTTGATGACCAGTGAAGCCTCGTACTCGTTCACACATGCACCTGACTTCCCCGTGTTGGACGTGCGGTAACTTTTCGTCAGCACAACCATACATCTGCGAAACTTCTGACAGCCGAAGCGTTGACTGGTTCAGTCGTTGCGCACGCTGTAGGTGCTGACGACGTTGCCCTTGCTGGTCCTGTACTGGTCCTTGAGTTCCAGCCTGGTGAGCGGGTCACCGTCCTCGAACAGCCGCCGCCCGCTGCCGGCCACCACGGGGTGAGTCATCAGGGTCAACTCATCGAGGAGACCGGCGAACAGCAATTGCCGCGTGACTGAAATGCTGCCGCATACGGCGATCTCGCCGCCGTCGCGCTTTTTAAGATCTGATACGAATTCCTCCAGCGGCGCCTCGATCAGGTGCGAGTTTTCCCACTCCAGCGGCTCGGACAGGGTGCGCGATACGACGAACTTTTCCACCGGGTTGATGAAGGCGGCGAAGTCCTCGTCCCGGGAGGCGTTCGGCCAGTAGCCCGCCCATTCCTGATAGCTGACCCGCCCGAGGACGACCGTGTCCACGGTGTTGATCATCTTGGTCAGTCCCTTGCCCAGGTCTTCATCGAAGCTGTCGAACTGGAACTTGAACGGGTCCTGCACCACGCCGTCCACGGAGTGGAACAGTCCGGCGGTCACTTTGCGCATCGCTTCCTCCAAAATCGGGTCGTCAGGCAATACCGTATTCGGCCGCAGCTGGCGTGGGAAGGTTTGAAGCAGTCGCGCCGCGGCGGTTTGACATGCCGAAGCCGGGCGGATGAACTGTGTGGACGTGCAATGATGCAGCCCGTTGCCCGGCTTTACG
The DNA here is from genome assembly GCF_021789315.1 of Arthrobacter sp. FW305-BF8. NCBI lineage: Bacteria > Bacillati > Actinomycetota > Actinomycetes > Micrococcales > Micrococcaceae > Arthrobacter > Arthrobacter sp. FW305-BF8. Next base: position 3,756,864 of record NZ_CP084561.1, on the reverse strand, counting down.
TTAAAGCTGCCGTGGGGAACCACGCCAGGAATGATGGGCGGGGCTGCAATCATCAAAAAGACAATGGACCACAAGGTCCGGCTGAAGGCCGTGCAGGCCGGCGAATTCGTGAAGTTCGGCGGGATCCCTCTGCGTGTTCTCTCGACTCGCCGCGACGCCGGCCTCGTGACCTTGAAACTTGAAGATAAACCGGAAAGACCCATGACGCTGGTAGGTCTGGCGGATATGGCGGTTCATCGCCCGAAAGCAACCTAAGGTGGCTCACCGCGCCGCCTTCGTTATTGCCGGTGCCATCGCGCTTTTTCTTTCGGCATGTTCGGCACCGCAGGGCGAGCCCGCTTCCGTGTCGGCTGTGCCGTCGGTTCAGCAGGAAATGCCGACGGCGGTGGTACAGAGTGCGGGAGGCAAGAAGGCCGTGGTGCACGCCGGAGTGTCGACCGCCCCCGAGGAAAGCGGCCAGCTCGTCGGCAATCTTGCCGCGGATGGTGCCGGATGCATTGTGGTGCGGGCTAGCGACGGGGAAACAACAACCCTGGTCTTCCCCGAAGGCACTGCTTTCAACGGCGAGTCACTGGCATTGCCGGACGGTTCATCCCTGTCCGCGGGGGATAACGTGGCCTTGGACGGTGCGCGTGTCCCGGCTGACGAGAAATTGAGCGTGTGCCCGAACTACTTCAGGCTCTTCTCAGTAGTGAGAGCCACCGTCAGCCCATAGCGGCAGGACGTGCGGACGCGTTGGGCTGGGAGCGGCAGGACGGGCGGACGCGTTGGGCTGGAAGCGGCAGGACGTGCGGACGCGTTAGGCCGGAAGCGGCGGGATGTGAGGAAGGGTCGGGCGGGCTAGCCGCGGGCGACGAGCAGATTGTCGTGAACCTTCCTCCAGCCCTCTGACTGCAATTGGGTCGTGTCGTAGCCGTCGGTCAGGAGCATTGTGGACCCGGCGCCGCGGACATCGACCTTGACGATCTCGCCGTCGGTCACCGGGCTCGAGCAGCTCGATCCCCACATCGGGGGAGTGGCGGTCGGAACAACAATCAGGCATGCCGCATGGGATTCCTTCTTGGTGACGGCGAAGTACTTGACCCCGTCATCAACCGCGAGCAGGCGGACATTTTCCGGATTATCGACGTCGCTGACGTGGACCCCGTCCGGGAGCCGGTCTTCCGCCGCAGCCGGACGGTCGAGTGCCTTGAGTTCTGATGGGGCCGAGCAGCCGGTGAGCAGTAACCCGCCCAGAACGGCTGCAATCAGCGGAACTGAGTAACGATTCATAGCGCTGCCCCCTCAGGCTTGGTGTTGCCTTGACGCTACACGGCGGTTCTGATCAAGAGAACTTTTCGAACGATCGTTTCGAAGTTTTCCATGGAACCCGGCCGGGCATGGGCCCCCTGGTGAGGGCCCATGCCGCTGTGCCGCCGCTAACTTGAGGGCTGCAGGGAAGCCCGAATCAGGGACGCAACGCGTTCGGCTTCGGTGTACGCGCCGTGGGTACCGGCGGTCTCCGAGGTGTAGTCCCCGGCGAAGTGCAGCGACCCGACCGAACGCTGAAGCTCAGGAAGGGCCTCTGCCCGTTCCGGGCTGAGCAGCGCGAAGCAGTGCTGCCAGGTCTGGGCATGCACGCCGAGGACCCGGCCCCGAAGCTGGGGTGCCACCGTGTACACGTCCTCCATCCACTGCGCGACCCTTTGCTCGTCGTCGGCAAATCCCGGAAGGTAGCCCGAGGAGTTCCCGTAGCAGGTGAGCTGGAGGATGCTCGCCCGGGACGTGTCCTCGGTTCCGCCGGGGACAGGGTTGATGATGGCATCGAAGGGCATGCCGACGGTCACGATGAACGCCCAGTCCTTGAACTCCGGGAGCCCTTCGATGTCCGCGACGATGTTCAGCGTGGTGCTGCCGGGGGAGGCGACCCTGTTGAGCGCCGTCATCTTCCAGCCGGGCAGGTCCTTGACGACGTCGGGAACCACCGGGGCGGGAACGGCTAGCACTACGTGCCTGGCCGTCAGCTTCTCTTCGCCGGCCTCGCCCGCCACCGCCACCTCGTAGACGCCTTCCTCTTTGAGCAGGGCCACGTCGGTTACCCGGGTGTTGTAGCGGACGGTGTGCTCAGGCAGGCGCTTCAGGATGGCCCGCGGGATGGCCTGCATCCCCTCAAGCGCGAACAGGCGGTTGTTCTTTTCGCGTGCGAGGTAGCTGGCGAAATAGCGGAGCGCGTACTTCGCTGAGAGATTGGCCGGGTCGCCTACGGCACCGCCGCGGATGGCGGTGGCAATGATGTCCCGGACCGCCGGCTGCAGGTCAGCGATCCGGTCGGCCACAGTCTCACCCGAAAGCTTGCTGAGTTCGCCGGCTGTGGTCCTGTCATTGACGTAGTCCCGGTACTCCGTGAGGGAGGTGTCAATGAACTTGATGAGCTCCGTTTTCTCCGACTCCGTAAGATTGAGGCCGGCCACAACGTCCTCGTTGGCTTCGGCCACCACGGTCTTGCCGTTGACATGGATGCCGTACGTCTCCGGGAGGAAAGGGACGGTCCGGATGCCCAGCTCGTTGACGAGCTCCTCCGACTTTGTTCCCTTGTAAACGAACATCGCGCCGGAGTTGGCCGACGTTCCCGCAAGCTGCACCGTGTGCGACCGGCCGCCTATGTCATGGCCGGACTCCAAAATCAGGACATCCAGCCCTGAGTCCCTGAGGTAGTACGCAGTGCCGAGTCCCGCCGCACCGCCACCAACAATTACTACGTCATGCAATATGGGCTCCTAGTGAAAAATGATTGTCGTTACGTGGACGGCGTTTAGTCGTCGTAGGTGTTGGCGATGTAGACGTCGCAGGGCGCGCTGTGAGCCACGCTGTTGGCGACGCTGCCCAGAACGCGTCCAATGCCCCGCATCCTGCGGTTGCCCACCACAATAAGACGCGCCTCTTTGCTGAGCGCTTCCCTGATAAGGGCATCCGCCGGCCGGCCGGAGGCCGCAGCGTAGGTGATCTTGATGTCCCCGCCCAGGGTGTCAGCTACGGCCCTGGCTACGTGTTCGGCCTTGTCGGCGTCAGACACGAGCCACTTGCTGCTGCCCGTGCCGAAGACGTCAGATCGGTCGCTGTCAAAGGCTGAGACCACGTGGAGGGTCGCGCCAAGCGCTGTGGCCAGGTCTCTTGCGGCCTCCGCAGCCTTTCTGGCCGTGTCACTGCCATCGACCCCTACAACTACTATTCCGCTCATGTGCATGCTCCCTTGCGTGCTTTGCATCCCGAAAATTTTGACGCCCCTTCGACGCCTGTGAAGCACCAGGAGGCGCCGGACAACAAATCCGACGCCTCACTGGTCCAGACAACGCCGCGGTCAGAGCTCGGTGGGAGCGCCGGGCTCGCCGACGACGGGATCGACTCCGTACTTCTCGAGGATCTTTTTGATGGTGCCGTTGTCGCGGAGCGTTTTGATGTCCTCGTCGAGTGCCTTGCCGAGCGCTTCGTTGTCCAGGCTCGACGGCAGCATGACCTGGCCTACCCCGGCGAACTGGGGGACCTTCGGGTTGGGCTTGACGTCGATCACCTTGGCGCCCTCGATGGGGGCGTCCTTGAACCGGTAGTTGGCGGACGCGGCGGATGCCACGAGGGCATCGATGCGGCCGGCTTTGAGGTCTGCGTAGACGGACTCGTCGTCCTGGTAGATCTTGAAGTTGTCGCCAAGCCACTTCTGCATGCTGTCGTTCCAAAGGTTGCCGGCGACGGAGCCGACCTTTTTGCCCTCAAGGTCGTCGCTGGTGAGGCCCTTGGTGGAGACAATCGCCTGGGGATCGTTCCACAGCGGCGTGCTGAGGTGGACAATCTTCAAGCGTTCCTTGGTGCGCAGCCAGTTGCCCGAACCGATGTCGACGCGCTTGGACTGCACGGAGGGGATGACGGCTCCCGCGCCGCCTGAGGTGCTGACGGTGACCTTGAGGCACTCGAGTTTGGCGATCTCGCCGATGAGGTCGCCCTCCATGCCGGTAACGCCGTCGCCGTTAAGGATCGTGGCGGGTGCGTAGTCGTAGCTGGCGACGGTGAGCTCGCCTTGCGTGATGGTTTTGAGGTCACTGTGTGCCGGCTTGCAGTCGGACGCGACGCTGCTGGTCTCGCTGCCGCCGCAGGCGCTGAGGGAGATGGCGAGCAGGCCGGCGGCGCTGCCGGCGGAAAGTGCGCGCACGAGGGTACGGGGAGTTCGTGACATGGTCATTCTTTCTTTGTTGATGTGTGGGCGGATGCCCTGGATAAGCGGAGCGGGTTTTAGTTGCGTTGCAGGTGGCGGCCGAGGCGCTGTTCGAGGATCCGGACGAGGCCGAGGAAGACGAGGGTCAGGGAGCCGTAGATGACTGCGGTGAGGAGGTAGACGCTGAGGTATTCGAAGGTGATGGATCCGATTTCGAAGGCTTTGGACATCAGTTCGGGCACGGCGATCACGAACGCGAGTGCGCTGCCTTGGAAGACGAGGACGGCGAGTCCGGCCAGGGGCGGGGTGGAGATCCTTAGTGCCTGGGGCAGGATGATGAGCCGGAACCCGGTCCAGCCGCGCAGCCCTGAGGTGAGTGCTGCTTCTTTCTGCCCCAGTGGTACGGAGGCGATCCCGGCGCGGAAGTATTCGGAGGCGTAGGCGCCGGTGTTCCAGGTCAGCGCGATGACCGCTGTGGTGAGGGAGGTCAGGGTGATGCCGGCGTCGGGGAGGCTGAAGTAGAGCAGGTAGAGCAGCACCAGGGCCGGCAGGCCGCGGCCGATCTCCACGAACAGGAATGAGATCCACTGCAGGGGTGCGAGTTTGGAGGCTGCCATCACGGCGAACAGCAGCCCGAGCGGGAATCCGAAGAGCAGGGAGAGTCCGGTCAGCTGGAGGCTGACAATGAGTCCGGGGGTGAGGTTGGGCAGCCAGTTCAGCCATTGGGTGAGCATGTCCATCACGCGACTCCGATCTTCCGGCGCAGGGTGAGGTCGACCCGGCGTGAGATGAGGGCGACGACGAGGCTGATCACGATGTAGAGCGCTCCGGCGACGACGAACGAGAGGAGGCCCTCGTGGGTTTGTTTGGCGGCCTGCTGGGCGTAGTAGGTGATTTCGCGGACGCCGATGGTGGAGGCCAGGGCGGAGTCTTTCAGGAGCCCGATGCCGTAGGTGGCGATCGCGGGCAGCGCGACCCGGAATGCCTGCGGGGTGATGATGTGCCCGACCGTGGTGATGGTGGACAGGCCCAGGGCGTGGGCGGCTTCGCGTTGGCCGTCCGGGATGCTCAGCAGCCCGGAGCGGTAGATTTCGGCCATGAACGCTGAGGCGATGATGGAGAAGCCGATGATCGCGGCCTGGATGGTGGTCAGGCGCAGCGAGTACTGGGGCAGGCCGAAGTAGATCAGGAACAGCCAGGTGATCGGCGGGATGACCCGGACCACGTTGATGTACAGGGTCGCCGCGGCCCGGACCAGTCCGAACGGGGAGCGGGCGGCGCCGACGAGGACCAGGCCGATGAGCCCGCCGATCAGGAGCGAGGCGCCGGTGACGTACAGGGTGAGTCCGACGCCGCGGGCGATCGCGGGCAGGAGTTCTGCAATCATGGCCGTCACCGGTCCAGGACGGCTTTGAGGAACTGCCGGGTGCGTTCGTTCTCGGGGTCCGACATGACCTGCTCGCTCGGGCCGATCTCCAGCACGCCGCCGTTGCCCATCACCATGATCCGGTCCGAGACGTCACGGGCGAAGTGCATCTCGTGCGTGACCACGAGCATGGTCATGCCCTCGTCGGCGAGGTCGCGCATGACGGCGAGAACCTCGAGGCCGATCTCCGGGTCCAGGGCCGAGGTCGGTTCGTCGAAGAGCATGACCTTCGGGGAGAGGGCCAGGGCCCGGGCGATGGCGATGCGCTGCTGCTGCCCGCCCGACAGCCTGGCCGGGTACGCCTTGGCTTTGTCCGGCAGGCCAACGCGCTGGAGCAGCTTTTCCGCGGTGTCCTGCGCCTGCTCCCTGTTCACGCCCAGGACTTTTCGCTGGGGAAGGGTGATGTTCTCCATCACGGTCAGGTGCGGGAACAGGTTGAAGCTTTGGAAGACCATTCCGGTCACGCGCCGGAGGTGGTCCAGGCTTGGCTTGTCCGGCAGTTTCCCGCCGGCCACGACGCGGGCACCACCGATCGCGATCGTGCCCTCGGTCGGTGTTTCCAGGTAGTTCAGGCACCGCAGGAACGTGCTCTTGCCTGCCCCGGACGGCCCGATAATCGAGACCACCTCACCCTCGTTCATCGCCAGATTCACATCCGACAACACACGGGCTGCTCCATAACTCTTGCCGAGCCCGGAAACCACCACCTCCCCCGAAAGCGCGATCTGGGGAGCCTTAGTGCCAAAACTGAAGCTCATTTCATTTCCTTTGGATAGCGGGACTTCCTTGTCCCTGGGGTGGGTCGGTTGCGGGTGCCGTGCTCTGCAGGGCGGTCTGGTCTTCGCCTCAGAGCGGAACCTTCGGCCTGACTTCTTCAGCCACGCCGCGCTCGAGATGCATGAAGTAGATCACACAAACGAGTATTAGAGCAATACTTTAGAGATATATGTTTTATGCTCCGCCACGCGAAGTCGCTGAGCCTAGGGAGCTTAAACCTTTAAAACTAAAATCTATTGCTCAGCGACGTGGTCCACCTTACAGTAGAGGCAACCGCGGGGCGTGACCAGCATCACGCCGACGCATTCCCCCCCACGCAGAACTCCCACGGAGGTAGTACAAAATGAACGCCCTGACCCTCAACGGCCAAGTGGCCCTGGTGACCGGAGCCGGCCACGGAATCGGCCGTGCCAGCGCCCTGGCGCTGGCCGAGGCCGGCGCCCTGGTGGTGGCCTCCGACGTCGACTTCGCACGCGCCGCCGAGACCGAGCAGCTCATCAAAGACGCAGGCAACAAGGGTGTTGCAGCGGTTGCCGACGTCACCGACGAAAAGGCGATGGCCGCCGTCGTCGATGACATTGTCCGCACGCACGGCCGGCTGGACGTTGTTCACGCCAACGCCGGTGTGCTCATGGCCGGAACCGCCCTGACCCAGACCCTTGACGAGTGGGACAAGACCTTCACGGTCAATGTGCGCGGCACGTTCCTCACGGTGCGCGCCGTACTCCCGCAGATGATCAAGCAGAAAGCAGGCGCGATCATCATCACGGCGTCCGTCTCCGGCCTGATCGGCGAGCCCGACCTCGTTGCCTACAACGCCTCCAAGGGTGCACTGGTGAACCTCACCCGGCAGCTCGCCGTCGAGTACGCCAAGCACGGAATCCGCGTCAACGGCGTCTGCCCGGGATGGATTGAAACAGGCTTCAACGACCCCGTTCTCGGCCACCTGGGCACCGAGGAGCTCGACCATCTCGTCGGAACGCAAGTGCCACTGGGGCGCCAGGGGACAGCGGAGGACATCGCGCCCTCCGTTGTGTTCCTCGCGTCGGACTGGGCCCGGTACATCACCGGGCAGCTCCTTCCCATCGACGGCGGACTGACGTCAATGTAGACGCCACCCCTCCCGTCCCCACCACCGGCTCAAGACCCAAGGACTTACTGCCATGTCTGTCAGCAAACCACAACGGTCCGACGACGAACTCCTCGCCAATCTGGGCTACAAGCCCGAACTGAAGCGCTCGTGGTCCGGCTTTTCCAACTTCGCCATTTCGTTCTCCGTCATCTCGATCCTCAGCGGCCCGTTCATCAGCTTCTTCATCGGCTGGAACAACGGCGGCCCCGCCGCCATCAGCTGGGGCTGGCCAATCGTGTGCGCGCTCATCCTCGTGGTGGGCCTGTGCATGGGCGAACTCGTCTCGGCGATGCCCACCTCCGGCGGCATGTACTACTGGGCGGCCAAGCTCGGCAGCCTCCGCTCCAGCTACTTCACCGGCTGGCTGGACTTCCTGGGCCTGCTCGCCATCGTCGCCGCCGTCTCCTACGGCTGCGCCACCTTCATCGACATCACCCTCTCCTCGTTCAGCTCAGCTTGGGCTGACGGGTACTCGCTGACGCGGGTGTTCCTGATCTTCATCGGCGTCCTGGTGGTGGTCACCCTGCTCTCGATCTTCTCCAGCCACCTGCTGGCGATCTTCAACAACATCTCGGTGTGGTGGCATGTCATCGGCACCGTGGCCATCATCGCGATCATCATCTTCGTGCCGGAACGCCACGCCAGCATGGCTGACGTGTTCACCCAGCGGGTCAACAACACCGGCTGGTTCGACGGCGCCACCACCGGGATGGGGTTCGTCTTCCTGGTGCTGCCGCTGGCTGTGATCCTGCCGCAGTTCACCGTTACCGGCTACGACGCCTCCTGCCACATGTCCGAAGAGACCAAGGGCGCCTCCAACTCCGCCGCCAACGGCATCTGGCAGGCCATCCTCTATTCCGCGATCGGCGGCTGGATCCTGCTGCTGGGCATCCTCTTCGCCGTGCAGGACGCCGACGCCGTCACCGCCAGCGGCGGCAGCGTGGTCACCGTGCTCAACCAGGCACTCAGCGGTCCCTGGGTCAGCACCGTGCTGGTGATCTCCACCGTGGGGCAGTGCTTCTGCGCCATGGCCTGCATGACCTCCACCACCCGCATGCTGTTCGCCTTCAGCCGCGACGGCGCCGTTCCCGGCGCCCGCCTCTGGACCCGCCTGAACAAGAGCGGCGTGCCGCTGTACAGCGTGGCCCTGGTCGCCGGCCTGGCAATCATCCTGGCCCTGCCCGCCCTCGTCGAGGTGGACATCAACGGCGCCCCCGTGCCGGTGGCCTTCAACGCGGTGGTCTCCATCGGCGTCGTCGGCCTGTACCTGGCCTTCGCCATCCCGATCTACCAGCGCCTCCGCAGGGGTTCCGATTTCCAGCGCGGGTCCTGGCATCTGGGCCGCAACTACAAGTGGCTGGGCACCATCGCATGCGTGGAGATTGCACTGACCACCGTGATCGCCCTCATGCCGACCTCCCCGCTCGGGGCTCCGTGGAACCCTGACTTCGAGTGGAAGTACTTCAACTACACGCCGCTGGTTGTCGGCGGAACCCTGCTGGTGCTGTGGCTCGCCTGGGAGCTCCGGGTCAAGAACACCTACACCGGCCCCCGCCACACCGTGGACCTGCCCGCCGGACTCACCACGGCGGACGAGCTGGAGATCGAGTACGAGGAGCACCACCCCGGCCACCACCATGCAGTCCACGGTGGCGAGCAGGAGAAGTCCGACGCCGGCAATCACCGGGCGTGATGCGTACCGATTCCGTAGTTCAGTAAGTGCCAGTCCAGTCAGTGCCAGTCCGAAATAGTTAGCGAAGGGCCCGGCCGCGCGAGAGCGCAGCCGGGCCCTTCCGCGTCCCCGACGCTCCCTCACCTGTTACCGGTTTCTTGCCAACGCTTCCTCACCTTTCGTCGAGTTTTCCCCAACGCGTCCTCACGTATTGCCGCTTGGCCACACACGCTTCCTCAGTGGGGTGGCTGTTTCCTGGACGTGGAAAACGACGGCGGGCACCGCCGTCGGACTTCCGGATGGGGTATGTTGCGGGTATCCGACCGGAGCCAGCCAGAAGGAGTCATCGTGGAATACATGCTTTTCATCTGTACTGATCCCACAGCGCCGAAGTATGTGGCCGATGAGGACAACATTGAAGAATGGGGTGCCGAGATGGAATCCCGGGGTGTGGCCCTGCACGGGGACAGGCTGCGTCCTGTAGAGGATGCGACCACTGTGACGGTTCGCGGGGGAGAAGTGGTGGTTTCGGACGGACCGTTTGCGGAGACGCAGGGCTGGATCGCGGGCTACGACATCATCAAATGCACCGACCTCGACGAGGCGATCGAAGTGGCATCCAAGCACCCCATGGCGAAATTCGGAAAGATCGAGATCAGGCCGGTGCGGCCGCTCGGCGAGTAACCGGGATGGCTCGGGCATGGGGCGCGTAAATAATCCGTCAATATTCGCGGCAGGGCGATCCTGCGGGGCATGCGCGGGGCTTTGATGTAACCAAAGCACTTGTGTTCTTCAAGGCGGGTTGCAGATGCGTTGGACAAAGGGCCTGAGGGAAGAAGGCGGGATCAGGTTTTCCGCGCAGCCTGACGAGGTGGAAGGCTATGGCGGCCGTGGGGTGGACGGTTCCGCTGTCACCACCGCCGCCGGTTATCTCTTGCGGGATGAGGCCGGCGATGCGTGGCGGGTAATTTTCCAGCCGTATCCGGAATCCAGTTCTCACGGGGACCGGGTTATCGGTGACATCCTGGCCTGCAGCGAATCCCACGATGAGGTGGTGCACGTGCGGCTGCTGGCGTCAGGGGTGCGGTGGGCCGATGCCACGGCTGCCTTCCGCCAGGATGCGCCGGTCAGGTATGAGGACGCCGCCCGGGTTGCGAGCACGGTTCCTCGCGCCGCGGGGTAGTTACCTGTTCGCTCCGTCTCAAACGTGAGTTGCCGCCGTCGTCCGATTCGCCCTAAAGGTGAGTGGCCGCCGTCGTCCGGTCCGCCCTTAACCTTCCAGTTCGGACAGAACGTCTGCTGCGTCCCGGCTGCCGCCGGCGGCGAGGCGCCGAAGTTCTTCGACGTCGCCCTTTTCGGTGGCGAGCTCGACGAGCTGGTCTACGGCGTCCTGGCTGCCGTTGGCGGCGAGCTGCCGGAGTAAATCGAAGTCCTCCCGTTCCGCGGCGAGTTCGATAAGTTCGTCGACGGCATCGGGATCACCGTTGGCGGCCCGGTCCTGGAGTGCGGAGAAATCAGATTCTGACATCGTGGGACCTCCCTTTCGGCGACAACGGTACCGGTGTCAGCTCCTGTCCACTAGGTCTTGCGGTTTCGCTACCTAGCGTTACTATGTACTGGTAGCTAGTAGTACTAAGTAGTTGGAGGAGGTGTCCGGTGGGCAAGCAAATGACGGAGATGCTCAAAGGGACGCTGGAGGGCATCGTTCTTGCCCTCCTCACCGGGAAACCGGCGTACGGGTACGAGATCACAACGCTGCTCAGGGACAGGGGCTTCGCCGATATCGCCGAGGGAACCGTGTACGCGCTGCTGGTGAGGATCGAGCAAAAGGGACTTGTCGACGTCGAGAAGCGTCCGTCAGAGAAAGGCCCGCCGCGCAAGGTGTACACGCTCAACACCCAGGGCGATGAGTACCTGAAGGAGTTCTGGACAACATGGAGCTTTCTGGCCGAGCGGCTCGAACAGCTCCGCGATGAAGGGAATTAGACATGGCCATGGGATGGATAGAGCAGGTCACCGGCTCGCTCGAACAGAAGAAGCAGTACAAGCAGTACAAAGCACGCACCAAGCAGCTTCCCGCTAATTACCGCACAGCGATCGAAGCCTTGGAGCGGTACCTGACGTATTTCGGGGCGATCACGAAAGGGGAGACCCTGGTGAAGATGCTGGAGGATCTGGCGGATCTCTTCGAGCAGAGCGCGGCGAACGGAGCCCCGATCCGGGACATCGTCGGGGACGACCCTGTGGAGTTCGCGGAGACATTCCTCCAGAACTACTCGGAGGGGCAGTGGATCAACAAGGAACGGAAGCGGCTCAACGAGGCAATCGAGAGCGTTGCGAAGGAGGAAGTCCCATGAGCCACATCGCTTCAGCCGATCCTGCTATTCGCGTGCGGGGCATGGAGAAGTCCTACAAGTCTTTGCAGGTGCTGCGGGGCGTGGACTTCGACGTGGCGCCGGGCAGCATCTTCGCGCTCCTCGGCTCGAACGGAGCAGGTAAGACCACAATGGTGAGGATTCTGTCCACACTGTTAAAGCCCGACGGCGGCACAGCCACCGTGAACGGCTTCGACGTTTCTTCAGATCCGCTCCGGGTCCGGGAATCCATCAGTCTGACCGGACAGTTCGCGGCGGTCGACGAAATCCTCTCCGGCTGGGAGAACCTGGTGCTGGTGGCCAAGTTGCGGCACCTGAAGGACCCCGGCAAAGTGGCCGATGATCTGCTGGCACGCTTCAACCTCGCCGATGCAGGACACCGGAAAGTGTCCACATATTCCGGAGGCATGCGCCGCCGCCTCGACATCGCCATGAGTCTGATCGGGCAGCCGAAGGTGATCTTTCTCGACGAGCCGACGACGGGGCTGGACCCCGAAGCGCGCATCGAAGTGTGGCAGGTTGTTCAGGATCTGGCCAAGCAGGGGACAACCGTTCTGCTCACCACGCAGTACCTCGACGAGGCCGAGCAGCTCGCGGACCGGATCGCCATTCTTCATGAGGGGCGGATCATCGCTGATGGGACGTTGGGCGAGCTGAAGCAACTCCTGCCGCCGGCGGAAATTCAGTACGTCGAAAAGCAGCCGTCCCTGGAGGACATCTTCCTCGCGCTGGTGGGGAAGGACTACGTCACCTTGAGTAGGGAGCAGTCATGAGCACGCACTTCTTCGGCGACACGGCCCTTTTGCTGGGCCGATCGATGCGCCACATCTTCCGCAGCGTGGACACGATCATCACTACCGCAATCACGCCGATCGCACTCATGCTGCTGTTCGTCTACGTGTTCGGCGGCGCCATCCGGACAGACACTGACAACTACATCAATTACCTGCTTCCCGGGATCATGCTGATCGCGATCGCGTCGGGCATCGCGTACACCGCCGTCCGTTTGTTCACCGACATGAAGAGCGGCATTTTCGAGCGGTTCCAGTCCATGCCGATCGCCCGCTCGTCCGTGCTGTGGGCCCATGTCCTGACGTCGCTTGCGGCCAACGGGCTCTCGCTCGTGATTATCGTGCTGGTTGCCCTCCTCATGGGCTTCCGGACGTCTGCAGGCCCGCTGGAGTGGCTCGCCGTCGTCGGAATCCTCACGCTGTTCACCCTTGCACTCACCTGGATCGCGGTGATCGCCGGCCTGTCGGGGAAGTCCGTAGACGGCGCCGGCGGCTTCTCCTACCCGCTGATCTTCCTGCCGTTCATCAGTTCAGCCTTCGTCCCTACGGCCACCATGCCGGGTCCTGTGCGGGCCTTCGCTGAAAACCAGCCGGTCACGTCGATCGTCAACACTATCCAGGACCTGTTCGCGCAACGGCCGGTCGGCGTCGACATTTGGGTCGCCCTGGCATGGTGCGTCGGGATCCTCGTTTTGGCCTACGTCTTCGCCATGGCCGTCTACCGGCGCAAGATCTCGTAGGGCCGCGTCCAGCCCTGGTGGCCTAAAACCCAATCGTTTCTGCGGACTGCAGAACCGTTGCGGTTTGGGCGACGGGACGTGAGGAAGGGTCTGGGTTTGAAGCGACGGGATGTGAGGAAGGGTTCCAGGTCCCCGCACGCTTCCTCACTTTTCGTCGCTTCCTGCCGAACGCGTCCTCAGCTTTCGTCGCTTCATGCCGAACGCTTCCTCAGCTCTTGCCGGCCAGGCTGCAGCTTCCGCAATGAGCGCAACTACCGTCGTTGCGTGAACACCCTCAAGCAGGTCAACCCGCCACCAGCAGCGAAGAGCAACTAATCTGAGGGCACCCGAAAGCAGAGGAGAGCCCCATGGGCAAGGTGGTCATGTACAGCTCGGTGTCGGTGGACGGCTTCATCGCCGACGAGAACGACCAGCCCGGGCCCTTGTTCGACTGGTTGACCAGCGGGGACGTGCCGTTGGATGAGAGTGGCGTATTGAAGGTGTCGCAGGCGTCCTACGACTACACCCGGCCGTACTGGGACCAGATCGGGGCGACCGTCGTCGGCCGCCACGTCTTCGACATGACGGACGGTTGGGACGGGAAGCCCCCAGGCGGGATCGACTACATGGTCGTCGTGACGCACCGGCCGGAGCCTGAGGGCTGGGACCCAGAGGCGCCATTTCACTTCGTCGACGGCGTCGAGGCAGCCGTGGCCAAGGCGCAGGAGCTTGCGGGTGACCGCATGGTCGAGGTCGCTGCTGGCGACGTCGGTGGCCAGGTGCTTGCCGCGGGCCTGGTCGACGAGGTGCGCATGGACGTCGTACCCGTCGTGTTCGGCTCCGGCAAGCGCTACTTCGGGTCGGTCCACGCGCAGCACCTGTTGGAGGATCCTGACGTGGTGATTCAGGGCAACAGGGTGCTTCACCTGCGCTATCGCGTGCGCCGTTGACCGGTCTGAGCGGGTGCGCGAAGACGTCCACTGCGAACGGTGACGGATCGTTTACGGCGTCAGCGGACCGCGGATGACGCGCAACGCGAGTCCTACGTCGCCGTCGAGCACAGCCGTTCCGGAAAGGCTGGCGCGGCCCCAGAGGCCCAAGTACATTTCCTGCGGCGCTGCTGTGACCGACGCCGCGACCTCTCCCGCTCCGAAGTTCCAGGCCGTGCCGCCCGGTACGCGGAACGTCACAGCCTTTCCCGGGTCGGCCATTCGCTGCAGCCGGAGCTGCCGCGGGGCAAACATCGCCAGCGCCTCGTCGATGCCGTCCAGCATGAAGTCCTCGGTGAATTCCGGGTCCGACAGGCCGGATGACTGGTGGGCGTCGACGAGGTGGATGGCGTGTTCGTGCGCCTGCCGGCGGAGCCAGAAACCGGCCGTGCGTGGGGGAGGGCCGAAGTTCCAGCACGGCGCCGCGGGATCCAGGGAAGACATGGTGGCCAGAAAGTCAGGCACTCCATCGAGGAACCATGCTGCTGCCTTCTCCGCTGGTGGGTCAGGCTCCGTGACATATTTGCCGGCACGAATCACTGCGGCAGCCCACCGTTCAATCGAGCCGAGATGCCCGAAAAGCGCATCCAGGGTCCATCCCGGACAGGCCGGAACTGGGCTTTTCAGCATGCCCTCGGACTGGCGAGCCAGTGCTTCGAGGGCGCCGAGGCTGCTGGTGAGTTCGGCAAGGTAGCGACCGTGCAACATGGGTCGAGCATAACGCTCACGCGCAGAGGCGTTTCCTCGCCGTAGGACTCTTGCACCAACTGGGAAGCCGGACTGATGTGAGGCAGGACCTACGCGCGTACACCTTGAGTGAGCCGCGGTGCCGGTCTCAGGTAGTCGACAAAGAATCCTATGAGGGTGCCGGTGAGGACCAACGCCAGCGCTGGCATAAGCGATACCGGGCCCACGTATGTTCGGATGTCAACGCCAACGAACATCAGGAGAACCGATGCCACTACGTAAGCGAGAGCCAGCAGCGCAGCGACGGCGCCAACGACCTTCCCTCGGGACCAGTGGTTCTTCTTGGGAAACTGCTGGGCGTATTCTGCGGCCGTGCCGAACTCTTCTCTCGCCGGTACTCCGGTAGCCGCTTCATGGGAGCGGACATCTTCCAGCGCTTCAGCGATTTCACGTTCGGAGAATCCGCGTATCCGGAGATTGAAGGCGAGGTCACGCTCGTATTTCATGAAGTTTCCTGTCTGTCTGCGCGAAAATTCTTCAGCACTTCATCCATCTGGGACCATGCCTTCGCCGCTCTTGCCAACTCCTGGCGGCCCTGTTCCGTGACTGCAAACTGTTTGCGTCCTGGCCCTGCAGTGTCGTGCTGCCATTCATGGCTGACCAGGCCTTGGTCTTCTAGCCGTTTCAACAGCGGATACAAGGTTCCGCCTTTAATCTTTGGGAACCCGCGGGAGCTCAACACCTCGAGCATGGCGTAGCCGTGCATCTCGCCGTTCGTCAGCACGGCTAGTACCGCGTGCGGCAAAGCCGCCCTGGTCAGCTCCTGTTGCCAATCGATTTCTTGCACAGTTAGATAGTGGCACTACTTAGGTTGCATGGCAAGCTGTGGTGCACAGGGGCGCACCAGCAGCCGAAACAGCAGGTGATGCTTTGAAGCGACGGGATGTGAGGACGCGTCGGGTGGGAGGCGGTGGGATGTGAGGACGCGTTGGGTGGGAGGCGGTGGGATGTGAGGACGCGTTGGGTGGGAGGCGACGGGATGTGACGACGCGCTTGGCGGGGTGCTAGGGGAGTGGGGCCAGGCGGGTAGCCAGGTGTAGGCCGACGAGCCGGCCGGTTCCCCGTGGGTCGCCGCCACAGAGGTCGAAGATGCGCTGCAGCCGGTGGTACATCGACTGCCGTTCCAGGTGCAGCTCGCGCGCTGCCTGCGCCGTGTTGCAGCCGGAGTCGAGCCATACAGTCAGGGTGTGCAGCAGCTGCGAGTTCCGTTGCTCGTCGTGCTCGAGGATCGGGCCGAGTGTCCGGCGGACGAAGTCGCGGCGGGCGCCGGCGTCGATACTCTCGGCAGCCAGTCGCTCGGCAGCAAAGGCATCCGCATCCCGCACCTGCCGGGCGGGACCGCCGGCGCGGCCAGTTCGCGGCGCCAGGTCCAGCGTCCGCCGGGCTTCCGCCATGGACCAGGCCGCCTCGCCGATGCCCAGCCCCAGAGGTCCGACGGCGATCGCGGAACCTTCCGGGACTTCCAGGTTGCCCAGCGCCTCGATCAGCAACGACCGCGCGGCCCGGGTTCCCTCGCGGGGGAGGCCGGCCAGCGCAATGAGCTCCAGCTTGTCCGCATAACTCGCGGCATGCGGCACCGCCCCTGCCAGGGCCGCGTCCAGCGCCGGGCGCAGCCGGCCCGATGTGGCGGAGCGGACCATGACGGCGGCCACCGGACCGTCGATGGCGAAGCCCGCCGCTGCCCCCAGCTGCTCCAGCCGCCATGGCTGGGCACCGGAATGGACGGCGCGCATCAGTTCCGCTCCCGCCAGTTCCTTCAGGCCCGGCGGCATCCGCTGAAGCAACGCCAGGCCGAGAATGTCGACGGACCGTTCGCCCGCCACCCGGATAAACGTCGGGTCGATGCCTTCAGGCAGTTCCAGCTCCAGCCGCGCTGCCAGCACTCCGCGGACCGGAACGTCGACCGCCGTCGTAGTTGAGGCCCCGGAACCGACTGTCCCCAAACCGCCGGTCCCCGGACCGCCGTCGGAAGCGCCGCCGTCGGCCGCTCCGGCACTCCCCAGCGTCAGCCCCGCCGGCGACACCAGCCGCACGCCGGTCCCGGTCTGCCCGGCGAGCACGGCGAGCACCTCGTCCAGCCCGCCGCCGTGGGCGAGTTCGGCGGCCATGGCGTGGCTGATCTCGTCGCCGCGCTGCAGCAGTTCCACGGACTGGCCGACCAGGATGGAGTTGATCTCCTGCATGATGCCGACGAAGGGTGCCACCTTGCGGAGCTCGAACAGCGGCAGCCCGTTGGACTCGGCAGCAACCAGCATCGACTCGGGAATGTCGGGCAGCGAAGGCCCGGTCTCGATGGCCAGGGCGGCCACGCCGCGTCCGGCGAGCTCGCGCACGTAGCCGACCCGCCGTTCATCGGAAGCCGCGGCCAGGGCCTGCCCGCCGGTCAGGAGCAGCTCGCCGCCGCGGAGCAGGGGAGCGATGTCCAGGACCTCGCTCGAGTGCACCCACCGCACCTGCCTGCCCTCCACAGCGGACCGCGCGGCACGGAGGAGCGGGTCAGCCGCCTGAACGCTCCGGTGCTTCAGGACTTCGTCGAGGAACATGACACTCCGTCATAAGGAAGGGGATTCTCTTAGACGGATCGTACCTTGTTGCTGTGATGCGGCGCACATACGCTTAATCCATCCCTTCTTCACGGAGGCTCTTCTTCCTCATACGGAGGCTTTTCCGATGCACAACTCCTCAACACCGCAGTCCGGGCCCGCAATGGAGCAGGCTGAGGACTTCGAAGCCTGGCTCCAGCCCATTCCCGAATCCGCGCGCACCCGCAAGGTGTCCGGCCAGTTCTGGATCTGGGCCGGCGCCAACCTCGCCCCGATCAACTGGGTCCTCGGCGCCCTGGGCATCAACCTGGGCCTCGGGTTCGCCGACACCGTCACCGTCCTGGTCCTGGGCAACCTGATCGGCATGCTGCTCTTCGGCTGCTTCGTCCTGCTCGGCCAAAAGACCGGCGCCACCGGCATGGTCCTGGCCCGCGCGGCGTTCGGCCGCCGCGGCAACTACCTGCCGGCCGCCATCCAGGCACTGCTGGTGGTGGGCTGGTGCGCCGTGAACACCTGGATCATCCTCGACCTGGTCATGGCACTCTTCGGCACACTCGGCTGGGTCGACCCGCAAGCCCACAACTACGCCTGGAAGATCGGAGTCGCCACGTTCATCATGGCCGCGCAGGTCGCCATCGCCTGGTTCGGCTACAAGGCGATCGCCGCCTTCGAAAAATGGACCGTGCCGCCCACCATCATCATCCTGGTGGTCATGTCCGCCGTCGCATGGTTCGGCCTCAAGATCGACTGGACCTACGCCGGCCCCGCGGGCAACATCCTGGAAGGCTCCGAGCGGATCGCCGCCATGAGCGCCGTGATGACGGCCATCGGCATCGGCTGGGGCATCACTTGGTTCACCTACGCCGCCGACTACTCCCGCTTCGTCAGCACCTCCGTGCCCAAGAAAAAGGTCTACCTGGCCTCGGTCCTGGGCCAGTTCATCCCCGTCGTCTGGCTCGGGGTCCTCGGTGCCAGCCTCGCCACCAACAGCGGCGAGGTCGACCCCGGCAAGCTCATCGTCCAGAACTTCGGCGCCATGGCGCTGCCCGTCCTCCTGATGGTGCTGCACGGGCCCATCGCCACCAACATCCTGAACATCTACACCTTCTCGGTGGCCACGCAGGCACTCGACATCACCATCAGCCGCCGGAAACTTAACCTGTTCGTCGGCGTCTTCTCACTCATCGCCGTCGTCTACTTCATCTTTCAGGAGGACTTCGCCGCCGTGCTGGACGCCTGGCTGATCGGACTGGTGGCCTGGGTAGCTGCCTGGGGCGGCGTGATGCTGGTGCACTTCTTCTGGCTGGAGAAGCGCTGGCCCGGCAACGTGGAACGGCTGTTCGACGGCGTCGGCACCCGCCGCCTGCCCGTCGTCAACTGGGCCGGCGTGACGTCGCTGCTCGCCGGCATCTTCGCCACCTGGCTGTTCATGTACGGACTGGTTCCGGTGATGCAGGGCCCCATCGCGGTGGCACTGGGCGGCTGGGACCTGTCCTGGCTGGCCGGCGGGCTCACCAGCGCCGCGGTCTACGCGGTTCTCGGGCCCCGGCTGCACCGGCCGTACGTGACGGTGACGTCCGACGGCGGCTCCGCGGCTGTTGCGGCCAACGCGCCTTCCGCCGCCGAGGCACCCCAGCCGGTTCCCGCCGTCGAACTCTAAATCCTTCTGCACCGCTCCACTTCGCCCTCTGACGAAAGGAACCCCGGCATGAGCACCAGCGCCTTCGCGGATTCCCAGCACCCCATCACCTGGCCGGCCGGCTTCACCGCTGCCGCATCCTTCACCTTCGATGTTGACGCCGAATCCTGCGTCATCGCGCACGACCCCACCAGTACGCGGCGGATGTCCCTCATGAGCCACCAGTCGTACGGGCCGAAGGTCGCGGTGCCGCGACTGCTGCAGATCCTGGCGCGGCAGGAGGTCCGCGGGACGTTCTTCATCCCCGGGTTCACCGCGGAGTGCTACCCCGACGTCGTACGGCAGATCGTCGACGGCGGGCACGAGGTTGCGCACCACGGCTATCTGCACGAGCCGATGCAGGGGATCGACGCCGCCACCGAGGCGAGCTACATGGACCGGGGACTGGAGGCACTCGAGAAGGTCGCCGGAATCCGTCCGGTGGGGTACCGGGCACCGTGGTGGGAACTGAACTGGCACTCCCCGGCGCTGCTGGCTGACCGCGGCTTCCTCTACGATTCGAGCCTGCTCGACGGCGATGCGCCGTACCGGATGTCGGTCTCCTCGGGTTCTCCCTCTGGTGCCGGCGACACCCGAGACATCGTGGAGATCCCGGTGGACTGGACCCTGGACGACTGGGAGCAGTACGCGTTCTACCCCGGCGTGACGGGCAGTGGCGTGATCGAAAGCCCCGCGAAGGTGCTGGAGATGTGGACCCTGGAGGCCGAGGCGCACCACTCGCAGGGAAGCTGCTTCGTGCTCACCAACCACCCGTTCATCTCGGGCCGGCCCTCCAAAGCCGTGGCCCTGGAACGGCTGATCGAGCGGGTCAAGGGCATGGACGGCATGTGGGTGGCCACGCTGGAGCAGATCGCGGAGCACACCAAGGCGACAGTCGGCGAGGTGCACACCCACGCGCGGATCGACGTGCCTGCCGCCCCCGGTTACGGCGCACGGTTCAAGCCGGGGCACGTGCAGGTGCCCGCGCTCAGCTAGCGCGGCTTCGTTTAGTGCGAGCGGACACTTGAGGCCCTTCAGGCAAGGGCGCCAAGTGTCCGTTCGCGCTTCAGGGATCGCCCCTAGTGCCCGGCCTTGACCGTGAGAACCTTCAGGGCAGCGGCGTTGACCTCCGCCGCGAACGCAGGGCTGTGTTGGGCGAGCTGAAGCACCGCGGTGTACATGGCGGGAATGGCGCGGGGGTTAGCGCACAGCAGCATGGTTCCGCCGGCGTGGATGAAGTTCGTGGCCCGGGTGCCCAAGGCCCAGGGAGCCAGCTGCACCGCGTTGCACAGGTCGTCGGACAGGACGACGCCGGTGAAGTGCAGGTCCGAGCGCAACATCGTCCGCATGACCAGCGGCGAGAACGGCGCGATGTGGCCGGCATCGATGCGCGTGTAGTAGGCGCTGGAGACCATCACCCACCGGGCACCCACCTGGATCGCTGTCCGGAACGGCAGCAGGTAGGGGTCGGTGCGTGTGGTGACGGTGTCTTTCACGTTCCGGGTGGTGTCAGTGTTCAGGGTAACGCGGCCCAGGCCGGGGAAGTGCTTGACGACGGGGGCGATGCCCGCCTGTCGCATGCCGGCTGCGAAGGCGCCGCCGTGGGTTGAGACCGCCTGCGGCGTGAACCCGTATTCCCGGGCGAAGAACCCGATGGGCGCGTTGCGCGGGGCGAACTGTCTGCTCGGCACGGTGTCCAGAACCGGCGCCAGGTTCATGGTGAGCCCGGCCGCGCGCAGCTGGCTACCCCACACGCGCGCGTTTGCCTGCAGGGCTGCCGTCGGCTGTGTTCCCTGCGACAGCGCTGTGGGGATCGCCGAGAACCCGGGGCCGCCGAGGACCTGGACGAAGCCGCCCTCCTGGTCGGTGGCCACGGCAATGCGGATGCCGCCGGTGGTGGCCGCTGACACGGTTGCCGTCATCCGCCGAACGACGGCGGCCGTCGCCGCAGTGCCCGCGCGGCTGCGCCCGGCGAGATACACATTGCCGACGTGGTACCTGGTGAGGCCGGACATCGTGTTGGCGTCCGCTCCGGTGGCCGCGGCCGCCACCATGAACAGCTGGCCGACACGCTGCGCCAGTGTGAGCCGGGCGAGCTGCTGCGCCGGAGTGGGTGCAGCAGTCGCGGTGGGAGCACGGCCGACGACGGGTTTGCGGATGGCGCGGGGGACAGCTGCGCGCTGGCCTGTTGAAGGCTGGCTTACGGTGGGCCGGGGCGTCGCGGGCAGGAGCTCGGACCTTGCTGCCGGAAGGTTTGCTGGGGGCTGGGACGGGCCGCCCGATGCCGACAGCGGGAGCAAAAGCACGGCTCCTACAACTGCCAATTTAGTTAGATAATGCATGTTCACGCGGCTTTGCTGGGGCACTCATATATCAATGAGCGTACGCCGTTTCTGGCCTGCCGGATCCACCCTGCGCGCCTCGTTTTGGCACGATGAGCCTCAACTCCGGGGCCCTTGGTGTTGCCGCAGACCCCGGGAGCCCGCAGGACCCCCGGCTGTGGACCCCCGGCTGAGGACCCCCGGCTGAGGGCATGGAATTGCCGCCCTGCGGTGTTGGGGGCCATCGCAGGACGGCATGGATCAAAGGTACTGTGCCGCGCTTCGCCGCAACAGCATTTCCGCGGGTGGCGGCGGGATCTTAACGTTTTTTTAACGCCTCTTCGCGTTTGGGATGACGCAGAAGGTCAACCCACGGAGGGTCACCCGTTGGCGGGCTTGGGCTCCAGCGCCGCCTGCCGTGGCGAGCCAGCCGCGGGTTGCTCCTGGCTCGCGGCCCAGCTGGCCAGCAGTTTGAGGGCGTCTTCCTCGGCGGAGCCTGGCTGCGCACTGTAAGCGGTCAGCGTCAGTCCGGGATCAGCCGGCAGGTCCATTGCGTCGAAGGAGAGGTCGAGGGTGCCCACCACCGGGTGGTGGAAGTGCTTGAGGCCAGTCCGGTGGAGGCGCACATTGTGGGCAGCCCACCGGATGCGGAACTCATCGCTGCGGGTGGACAGTTCCCCGATGAGGTCCTGCAGTGCCTTGTCGTACGGGTCCCTGCCGGCTTCGGTGCGCAGCAAGGCCACGGTGGTGTTCGCCGAGTCTTCCCACGCCGGATAGAACGTGTGGGCGCGCGGGTCGAGGAAGCAGAACCGGGCCAGGCTGACCGGCTGCTCCGCGCGGCCGAACGCCTCCGAGTACAGCGCCCGTCCCAGGCTGTTGATGGCCAGGATGTCCAGCCGCCCGTTGCGCACGAAGGCCGGCGACCCGGTCATCCCGTGAAGGATCGCCTGCAGGCTGGGACGGACCGTCTGCTTGCGGGCGGGTCGACGGCGGGACTTGCCTCCGGCGCTGGCCGCGCGGGCCAGGTCGAACAGGTGCTCTCGTTCGGCTTCGTCCAGCTGCAGTGCCCTGGCAACCGCCTCCAGCACGTCATCGGAGGCTCCCGCGAGGTTTCCGCGTTCGAGCCGGGTGTAGTACTCGATGCTGACCCCGGCCAGGGAGGAAACTTCCCCGCGGCGCAGTCCAGGCACGCGCCGGTTGCCGCCGTAATCCTGCAGGCCGGCCTGGTCCGGGGTGATCCTCGCCCTGCGGGAGGCAAGGAAGTCTCGGATTTCGGTGCGGTTGTCCATGCCTACAACGCTAGGGGAATTCCGGCCCTGCGAGGGAGTCCCTGCCGGTACCCCTATGAACAGAGACTCCCATACCCGTCCTGTCTGCGGTTGTCTGGTGACTGAATACGAACAAGAAGGAGACTCACCGTGGAAATTGCGCCGAAGCCGCCCACCGTCAAGAACCCGCCCGAGCAGTTCACCGGCGACGTGTGGCTGGACATGATCGCCAGCCCGCAGAACGACAACCAGCGCATGGTCGTGGCCAAGGTGCGCTTCGCGCCCGGTGCACGCACTGCCTGGCACAGCCACTCCAACGGCCAGACCCTGCACATCACCGAGGGAATCGGGCTGGTGCAGTCCCGGGGCGGGGAGCTCTTCGAAGTTCACCCCGGCCAGACCATCTACACGCCGCCCGGAGAAATGCACTGGCATGGAGCCGCCCCGGACAGCTACATGGAGCACCTGGCCATGCTGGAAAGCGGCGGGGACCCGGCCGACGGCGGCTGGTTCGAACACGTCACCGACGAGGAATACAACGGCCCCCGCACGGTGGCGAAGTAGGAAGGGCAGGAAAAACCCATGACTGAGAACGAACCGTCCGGCGCCCAGAAGATGTTCGGCGAGTTTGCCCCGAAGCTCGCGCAGCTCACCGACGACGTGCTTTTCGGTGATCTGTGGGAACGCCCCGAGCTGCCGCCCCGCGACCGCAGTTTGAGCCCCTGCCTGCCGGGTGCGCTTGTCCCCGCCGTGCCGGCGCGGGGGAGCGTCGAACGCGGCGAGGCCCTGTCCGCTCTTACCGGACAGGGCCTCGAGCATTAAACGGGACCTTGGTCAGTGCCTCCTGAAGGCGTCCTTGATCTTTTCGCCGGCCTGCTTGAGGTCGGCCCTGATGTGGCGCTCCCTGCCCTCAGCCCTGAGCCGGTTGTCACCGGTGGCGCGTCCGGCTGCTTCCTTGCTTCTGCCGTGGAGTTTTTCGGCGGCATTGTGGATCTTGTCACCCAAACCCATCGTGACCTCCTGTTGGGAAAGCCGGGCGGCCTGCTGCCGCGGCGGCCACTCCCAGTTTATCGGCGGCCGCTCCAGAAGGCTCCTGCCTTTAACGCGGAACGGCCGCCGCAACCCCGGTTGGAGTTCCAGCGGCCGTGCCGTCACGCGCCTAGCTTACGACGACGGCCAGGTCACTCAGGTCGTCAGCTCACCGCCGCGGTAGCGGCGGAGATTTCTCACCGCCGTCGTGAATCCGGTTTTGGATCCGGTGACGGTTACCCCACTGTGGCAGTACCGGAGACGGTGGGCACGGGAGCAGTCAGCACGCCCGCCGCCACCTTGACCGACGCCGCACTGGTCTTGGTAACGGTGGTGAAGCCGGACTTGGAGCCGGTGACCGTGACCGTCAGGGTCTTGCCGAGCACCGCGGTTGACGGGGTATAGGTGCCTGCCGTGGCGCCCGTGATGGCAACGCCGTTCGCCTTCCACTGGTACTTCAGCGTGACCGGTGCCGGCCCCCAGGCTCCTGTTGCCGTGAGGACGGACCCCACCCTGACAGCACCGCTGATGCCCGGAACCGGTGCGCTGAGGGTTCCTGCGGCGACCTTTGCGGTGACCGCGGACGTCTTGGCCGCCGTCGCATAACCCGCCTTGCTGCCGGTGACCGTGACGCTCATGGTCTTGCCAACCACGGCCGCGCCCGGCTTATACGTGCTGGCCGTGGCGCCGGAAATGGAGACACCGTTGGCCTTCCACTGGTACTTCAGGGTGACCGGTGCCGGTCCCCACGCGCCGGGAACCGCCGTCAGCGTGTAGCCCACCTTTGCCGTTCCCGTGACCCTGGGAGCCGGTGCGCTGAGGGTTCCGACGGCGACCCTCGCGGTGAGTGCCGACGTCTTGGCCGCCGTGCTGTAGCCGGCCTTGCTTCCGGTGACCGTGACGCTGATGGTCTTGCCCACCACGGCCGCGGCCGGTTTGTACGTGCTGGCCGTGGCTCCGGCGACGGCGACGCCGTTGGCCCTCCACTGGTACTTCAGGGTGACCGTCGCCGGTCCCCAGGTTCCCGGAGCTGCTGTCAGGGTGTAGCCCACCTTGGCGGTTCCGGTGATCCTCGGAGTCGGGGCCGTGAGGACGGGGTTGATGGCCATGACCGTGCCGGTGGTGGCAGAGGTCTTGGTTGCCGTGGTGTACCCGGTCTTGGTGCCCGTCACGTTGAAGGTCAGCGTCTTGCCCACCTGTGCCGCGGCCGGCTTGAACGTGGCGGCGGTGGCGCCGGTGATGGCGACGCCGTTGGCCTTCCACTGGTACTTCAGGGCAACCGGTGAGGGCGCCCATGTACCGACGGTTGCCGTAAGCAGGGAACCCACCTTGGCCGTGCCCTTGACTGCAGGGGTGGGCGCGGTGAGGGTTCCGGCTGCGACCTTGGCGGTGGCCGCCGAGGTCATGGTGACCGTGGCGTAATCAGCTTTCGAGCCAGTGACGGTGACGGTCAGGGTCTTCCCGACCGTCGCCGCCGTGGCTTTGTAGGTACCTGCCGTGGCTCCAGCGATGCTGACGCCGTCGGCGTTCCACTGATACTTCAGCGTCACCGGCGCAGGTCCCCACATGCCGGGTACCGCGGTAAGCGTGGAATCCACTTTGGCCGTGCCGCTGATGGTGGGTGTGGGGGCGGTCAGGGCGGCTGCCGCCACCTTGGCCGTGGCCGCGGACGTGTTGGTTTCCGTGGTGTAGCCGTCCTTGGTGCCGGTGACGGTCACGGTCAGGATCTTGCCCAGGGTCGCCGTCGTGGGCTTGTAGGTGGTGGCGGTGGCCCCGGCGATGTCGGCGCCGTCGGCCTTCCACTGGTAGCCCAGCGTCACCGGTGCCGGTCCCCACGTGCCGGGTGCCACGGTGAGGGTGGAATCCACTGCCGCGGTGCCCGAAATGGTGGGCGTTGGTGCTGTCAGGGTGCCTGCCGCGACCTTGGTGGTGGCCGCCGAGGTCCTGGTTGCCGTGGCGTAGCCGGCCTTCGAGCCCGTGACACTCACGGTCAGGATCTTGCCGACCGTCGCGGCCGTGGGCTTGTAGGTGGTGGCGGTGGCCCCGGCGATGTCGGCGCCGTCGGCCTTCCACTGGTAACTCAGCGTCACCGGTGCCGGTCCCCACGTGCCGGGTGCCGCGGTGAGGGTGGAATCCACCTTGGCGGTGCCGGTGATGGTGGGCGCCGGGGCGGTGAGCTGGGGTGCCGCGTAGGACAGGTCAAACGCGGTGGCACTCCCGCTGGTCACGGTTACCGGGGTCGCGCTGGTTTCCTCGGCGGTGTTGCCCGAGTAGAGGTTGCCGCGTGTCGCGTCACGGAAGACGTGCAGGAAGTACTTTCCTGTGGTGAGGCCCCCGATGCTGAATTTCCCAGTGGCGTCTGAGCTTCCATACCGGCTGACAAGTGAACCGTCGCGGGTGTAGGCCTCAACGTACGCGTACTGCAAAGGCTTTCCGGCTTTGTCCAGCAACGTTCCGGTTACCAATCCGCCCGTTTTGAGCGTTGCGTCGATGTTCTGCAGTGACTGGTTCTGGGCGAGGGTGATGGTTTGGGCCTGTTCCAGACCCGCGGACTCCGGCTTGTTCGAGTAGAACTGCGCCTCGTCCTGGTAGGTCCCGCTGGAGCGGTTGAATGCCATCTTGTAGGACCCTGCAGCGAGGCCGACCACGCTGTACTTGCCGGCCGCGTCCGTCTGCATGGTCCTTACTGTCTTACCTGCCTGATCATAAACAGTGACCGGGTAGCCGTACTGGCTTCCGGAGCCCGTCACGGTGCCGCTTATGGATGCGCCGGTGGTGACTGTCATGTTGATTGATGCTTTGGCTTCTTCCGCCGCAAGGATCACAGCGGTTGCGGTGTCCGGGGTGGTGCCGCCGTACCAGGAATCTGTGGCTCCACTCTGTTCGCCTGAGAACCGCACCTTGTAGGTACCCGGTTCGAGGCCGCTAAGCGTGTAAGTTCCGTTTGCCGATACCGGTGCGACGGCTGCGGTCTGGTCCGTTGATCCGGCCGGTACCGCGTAGACCACGGCCTTGCTGAGGTTCACTGACTCAGGGGCAGTTATCTTGCCGCTGATGGAGGCGCTCTTCTTCATGGTCGCATCAATGGCCGTGCGGTCCTGGCCGTCCGTGACTGCCACTTCCGTAGCGGTGTCAATGGAGGAAGCATCGCTGTACCACTGCTGCTGAAGGAGTCCCGCGTAACCGTAGCTCTGGAACTGCAGCTTGTAACTTCCCGCAGCAAGCCCGCGGAAAGAATAGGAGCCGTCGTAGTCATTGAGCGAGGTGGTGCTCAGAGGCATCAACTCGCCGCCCTGGTAAAGGCTGACGTACACCGAGTAGGCGGGAACGCCTTCAGGGAGCGTGACCTTGCCGCTGATGCTGGCGCCCTTGGCCAAAGTCGCGTCGATGCCTGTGAGATCCTGGCCCGCCGTTACTGTTACTGGAGTTGCTTCAGCGGAGGTCCGGGCATCCTGGTACCACTCTTCCAAGGCCCCCGAGCCGTAGCCGTAGAACTGCAGTTTGTAGGTTCCGGCCGGGAGGCCGCGCAGCTTGTAGATCCCGTCGGTGCGCACGTTTGCACTCGGTCCGTTCGGCTCTGTCTCGGAGATGGCCCGTACATACGTCGATGTCAGGCTGACACCGTCAGGTGCCTTCACGGTGCCACTGATGGAGGCGCCCTTGGCGAGCGAGGCTTTGATCCCTGTCACGTCCTGCCCTGGGGCAAGTGCCACAGCAGTGGCGGACTCCATGCTGGTGGCATTTTCGTGCCATTGCTCCAGAGCGCCAGAGTCAAACCCGTAGTAGCGGATCTTGTAGTTGCCGGCCTGGAGCCCGACCAGTGAGAAACTTCCGTCCGGGCGGACATCTGCATTAACCGGGTACGCGCGGAAATTATCAACGTTGTACAGTTCCACGTTGACTGCGGAAATGTCGACGCCGGGAGCTCCCGACATCTTGCCGCTGATGGATGCGCCCTTTGTGAGAGTGGCGTCGACATTCGACTTAGCTTGGCCGTCTGTGAGCGCAATGACGGTAGCGCCGGCTGACGTCGCCGCGCCGCCGTACCATACGTCCAGGGCGCCGGAGCTGCCCGCAGTGAACCGTATCTTGTACGGGCCGGCAGGAAGTCCGCTGAACTTGTACGAGCCGTCGGCGCCAAGGTCGACTTGTGCCAACCAGTTCCAGTCCGTGCTTTCCGGGAACACGTAAGCCTGCACCCGGGCCACGTCGACTCCCGCGGGCGCGCTAACGCGGCCGGTAATGGAGGCGCCAATTACGAGGTCGGCGTCGATGGCAGTAACGTCCTGGCCGGCGGAAAGTGCAACGGGGGTCGCTGTTTCGTATGACGAGGCCCCGGCGTGCCACTGTGTCAGGGTTCCCGTGTTGTAGCCCGAAAACTCGACCTTGTAGCTACCTGCGGCGAGCCCGAGGACAGTGTAGCTGCCGTCGGCCATTACTCTGGCAGACCAGCTACGGTACTGGTTCTCTGACGGGTACACGTACGCGCGCAGCGACGTCGGATCGACGCCCGCGGGTGCAGTGACCGATCCGCTGATGGATCCACCCTTGACCAGGGCCGCGTCAATTCCGGTGAGGTCCTGGCCTGTTTCGAGTGCCAACACGGTGGCGGTCTCAAAGGTGCCAGCACCGGAATACCACTGCTCCAGAGCGCCCGAGTTGCCCGTCTCGAACTGAAGTTTGTAACTGCCCGCCGCCAGGCCTCCGATCCGATAGCTGCCGTCTGCGTTGACCGAGACGGATGCGGCGATCGGCATGCCGTCAGTCCCGTGGACCCTGACACTTACGTCACTGAGGTTGACCCCTGCTGGCGCGGTGATCTTGCCGCCGATCGTTGCGGCCTTGACCAGTGTCGCGTCGATTCCGGCCAGATCCTGGTTTGCAGTGACACTTACAGGTGTTGCGGTCTCGGCCGATTCCGCATTGGCGTACCACTGGTCCAGTGCGCCGGAGTCGTTCCCCTGGAACTGAACCTTGTAGGTTCCTGCAGGAAGGCCGGTGACCTTGTAGCTGCCGTCCTGGCCCACAGACGCGTACCTGTTGAAGTAGTACATGTTATCCGCCTGGCTCACCAGGACACTTACGGAACTAATCTCGGTGCCCGCCGGTACGGTGGCCTGGCCGCTAATTGTCGCCCCCTTCACCAGGGCGGCATCGATGCCGGTGAGGTCCTGGCCCGCGGCGAGGGTAATTGCCGTGGCAGTTTCAATGGAGTCGGCTTCTGCGTGCCACTGGTCCAGTGCCCCGGAGTTACTTCCCTGGAACTGCAGCTTGTAGGTTCCCGCGCGGAGACCCGTGACCTTGAAGGTGCCGTCCGGCCTGACCCAGTCGTACCCGGTGTAGGAGATGCGGTCGGCTTCGTGAACCGCGACTGTCACGGCGCTGAGGTCGACGCCTTCGGGTGCGCTGACGCGTCCGCTGATTGTGGCCGCCTTGACCAGGCTGGCATCGATTCCTGTGGCATCCTGGCCCGCAGTAAGCGTCAGCGGGGTGGCGGCCTCAAAAGAATCGGCGCCCCCGTACCACTGGTCCAGTGCTCCCGAGCCGTATCCGCCGAGCTGGACTTTGTAGGATCCCGCGGGAAGGCCATAGACCTTGTAGCTGCCATCCTCCGCCACAGCCGCATACCCCGGCGTTGACATGCCGTCCGCAGTATGGACCCTGACCTCAGTGCCGCTGAGGTCAACTCCAGCGGAGGCTTCTACGTGACCGCTGATGGTCGCGCCCTTGGCGAGAGTTACATCAATCCCGGTGAGTTGCTGGCCAGCGGCGAGCACCACAACCGTGGCGCCTTCCTGACCCGCGGTGCCGCCGTACCACTGTCCGAGGTTGTGGCGGCCGTAGTCAAAGAACTGAAGCTTGTACGAGCCTGCAGGAAGATTTCCGGCACTGTAATTGCCGTCCGCATCTGCGTAGCCGCTGGTGACATATTCAGAAGTTTCGGCGTTGGTCACGTGAACGCCCATGTTCCCTTGGCTGTCCCCAGAGAGGTCGGCGGTGATTTTTCCGCTGATGGAGGCAGTGGCGTCGCCTCCGACCTCTACTGCGGCCGCCGGCGTTAACCCCGTAACTATGAGTGCCGAAAACACCGATAACAATATTGCGATTCTCATGCGGAATCGCCTGCTCCTAGCGAGCATTTTCCATCCCCCCACGGGTACGGCAGCGGTACGGCTGCGCCATTCAATTGTCAAAGAACGACTTAGTGTAACCCGCGAATAGAAGTATATAAACCGAGTGGAAAAATAGGGTGTAATGAGCTGACAAGGCGGCTAAGGCCTGTCTATTTCCGCGGCTTGTAATGGATAGCCCAACTGCAAATCAAAACGCAAGAATTCCACAGTTTTGCATCAAGAAAGGGCGCATTTTCCTGAAAATGGAACCACGGTGCCCTCGGGAACTGTTACCTTGCCCGGCAGCTCCGCGGCACTGGACACGACACGAGCTCATCATCAACTCGAAACGTCTTAGAAAACAACCTGGTGCAGGCTGGTCCCATCAACATTCTGATGGAGGGGGACCGGCTGTGAACGAAGTTGTGGAGCTTGAAGTGAAGTCCGGCGCGGAGCTCGCTGTAGGCGACGAGATCGAGGCCTGGCACCGGGGACGGCTGGCTCACCGCGGGACCGTGAGCAGCACATTCCGGGACATCGACCTTGTCTGGATCATCGACGCCCGGACCGGCACGCGCCGGCTGCTGGATCTCGAGCAGCTCAGCGTGCGGCGGGTCGCGGCCGGTAAGGCGGCCAACGCCGTCGGGCATTCCAACGGTGCCGGCAGCTTAAAGGCGTCCGAC
Organism: Arthrobacter sp. FW305-BF8; assembly: GCF_021789315.1. NCBI lineage: Bacteria > Bacillati > Actinomycetota > Actinomycetes > Micrococcales > Micrococcaceae > Arthrobacter > Arthrobacter sp. FW305-BF8. The sequence goes on along the minus strand of NZ_CP084561.1, from coordinate 3,726,418 downwards.
GCCGGGAACCCGGCCAACGCCGTCGGCAAGCCTGCCGCCCGGCGGAGGCCAGTGAGAAGCCTGAGCCAGGTGGTCTTCATTGAGGCGCCGGCCACCCGGTAGGCTGCCACACGATAACCGGCCACGCGGTATGCGTCAGGGCAGGTTGCTGAACCGTTCGGCCTGGGTCTTGCTGCCCTGCACGATGATCTGGTCGTCGTCGTACAGGACGGTCTGCGCGGTGGTGTGGCCCCAGATGCCGCCGGGGCGCTTGACTGCCACGATGGTGATGCCGTACTTGTCGCGCAGGCCCAGCACGCCGAGCGGACGGTCGCGGGCCTCGGTGGGCGGGCTGGTGCGGATCATCACGAAGTCGTCCTCGAACTCGACGTAGTCCAGCAGCGAGCCGCGGACCAGGTGGGCCACCCGCTTGCCCATGTCATGCTCTGGCCGGATCACGTGGTCCACGCCGAGCTGGTTGAGGATCTCGGCGTGCGGTTCGCTGATGGCCTTGGCCCAGATCTGCGGCTTCTTGAAGGTGAGCAGACGCGACGTCGTCAGGATGCTCGCCTCGATGTCGCTGCCGATGCCCACCACGGCGCGGTCGAACTCGTGGACGGAGAGCTGGCGCAGCACCTCCTCCTTGGTGGAGTCCGCCCGGACCACGTGGGTCAGGCGGCCGTTGTAGGACTGGACGGTGTCCTCGTTGGAGTCGATGCCCAGCACCTCGGTGCCCTGCGCCTCGAGCTCCAGCGCCAGCGACCCGCCGAAGCGGCCCAGTCCGATAACCACCACAGAATCCGCCTGCGCCGTGGATTCGGGGGAACGGGAGAAGAAGTTCTTAGCCAATGAGGGGCCTTTCCTTCGGGTATTCGTAGAGGAGCGGGCGTTCGCGGAGCGCCAGTGCAGCGCCGAGCGTCACCGGGCCGAGGCGGCCGACAAACATGAGCAGGATCAGCACCACTTGCCCGGCCGGCGGCATGGCGGCAGTGATGCCGGTGGACAGACCTACTGTGGCGAACGCGGAGATCACCTCGAACAGGATCCGCTCCTGCCCGAAGTCGGTGATGATCATCAGGAACATCGTGGAGCCCACCACCAGGCCGATGGCCAGGAGCACCACGGTGATGGCCTGCCGGTGCACGGCGCGGGACAGGCGCTTGCCGAAGATATTCACGGCCGTGCCGCCCTGCAGTTCGGTCAGCAGGATGAAGAACAGCACGCTGAAGGTGGTGATTTTCAGGCCGCCCGCGGTGCCGGCCGGGCCGCCGCCGATGAACATCAGGATGTCCATGCCCAGCCAGGACACCTCGTGCATCTGCCCGATGTCGACGCTGTTAAACCCGGCTGTGCGGGTGATGACGGACTGGAAAAATCCGGCCAGGATGCGCTCACCGGGGTTCAGCCGGCCGAGGGTGGCCGGGTTGGACCATTCGACGGCGGTGAGGAAGACGGTACCGCTGACCAGGAGCACCCCGGTGCCTACCAGGACCAGCTTGGTGTTCATGCTCCAGTGGATGGGCCGCTGGTACTGCCGGCGCAGTTCGAACAGAACCGGGAAGCCGAGGCCTCCGATGATTACCGCGGCGGCGATGGGCAGGCAGATCCACGGATCCCCGGCAAAGCCGATGAGGTTGTCCGTATGCAGCGCGAACCCGGCGTTGTTGAAGGAGGACACTGCGTGGAAGACGCCGTGCCATAGCGCACGGCCGGGCTCATAGCCGTAACCGGCGACGAGCCTCGCTGCCAGGATGCCGGCGAGCACGATCTCCACGGTGAGGCTGATCGCCAGCACGCCGAGCAGCACACGGCGGACGTCACCAAAGCCCGTGCTCTTGGTCTCCGCGGCCGCCGACAGCCGTGACCGCAGGCCCAGCCGGCGGGCCATGAGCACCCCCAGCAGAGTGCCGAAGGACATGACCCCGAACCCGCCGATCTGGATCAGGACCATGATCACCACCTTGCCGAAGCCGCTCCAGTACACCGGCGTGTCCACGGTGATCAGCCCGGTGACGCACACCGAGGACGTGGACGTGAACAGGGCATCGAGGAAGGGTGCACCCTCGGGGCCGTTCCGCGCGACGGGCAGCATAAGCAGGCCTGTCCCGACGGCGACGGCGGCAGCGAACCCGAGCACGATCACCTGCGCCGGATGCTGGGGTGCGAAGACGTTGAGGATGCGCGGGAAGACTTTGGAGCCGCCGTGGAGGGGACCGTTGCCGGGAGGGCTGGCGTCCCTGCCCGCAGGCCGGGCCTTCGGGTCAGGAACGTCGCGCATAGGCGTCACGCTACCACCGCTGAATTCCCCCGGGCCGGTGTGAAGCGCGAGGCGTTAAGAAAGCGTTAAGATCGCCGGTTTTGGCACTTTGCGGATTCCGGCCGGTGCTAGGCTCCCGTGGTCATCAGCAAACTGCCCATGTGAATCGAAGGACCCCGTGGCCACCTCAAGCACGCAAGGCCGTGTCCTGCCATGCTGACCCAAAGCGCCCCGTTGCTGTGGCTGATCCTCGGAATCGGAGCAACCGGTTACATGATCTACCGGCTTATCAGAGCAACGAAGTAGCCCCCGCCGTCGGGCATCCCGCGGTCCGACGGCGGAACCCTCGAGCCGCTGACCGCGAACCTCCCGCCGCTCTCAGCGGCCCAACAGCGGACCTTCCCAAAAACCAGAAAGACACTCCATGACCGCACCAGCCCAGTACTCCGTTCCGGCCAGCGTGCCCAACCCCGAGCGGGAGAACGGTCCCGGCGGTGCGTTCGCACGCTGGCTGCTGGAACACAAGGTGCACCAGCCGGTGGGGCCGGAATCCGCGGAGGGCACCGGGCACCAGCAGAGCTGGTGGAAGGTCATGTGCCTGACCGGCGTGGACTACTTCTCCACGCTGTCCTACCTGCCGGGCATCGCCGCGCTCGCCGCGGGGGCCCTGTCGCCGCTGGCCACGCTGCTGATCGTGGCCCTGACGCTGCTGGGCATGCTGCCGATGTACCGGCGGGTGGCGCACGAGAGCCCGCACGGGCAGGGGTCGGTGGCCATGCTGGAGAACCTGCTGCCGTTCTGGCGCGGCAAGGTGTTCGTGCTGGTGCTGCTCGGGTTCGTGGCGACGTCGTGGATCATCACCATCACCCTGTCCGCCGCCGACGCCACCGTGCACATGCTGGAGAACCCGTACCTGCCGCCGTTCCTGGAAGGACAGGCCGTCCCCATCACCGTGGTGATGCTGCTGATCCTGGGCGGGGTGTTCCTGCTGGGCTTCTCCGAGGCGGTGGCGGTGGCCATTCCGTTGGTGGGCGTCTTTCTGTTGCTGAACGCGGTCATCATTGGCACCGGAATTTACGACGCCGTCACCCAGCCGGGTGCCGTCGCCGCCTGGATGGCTTCACTCGGCTCCTTCGGGGGCGGTTTTGGCAACATCGCCGGGCCCGCGGTCCTGGCGTTCCCGCTGCTGGTGCTGGGCCTCTCCGGCTTCGAAACCGGCGTCAGCATGATGCCCCTGGTTAAGGCTTCCGGGTCCACGCCGGAAGAAACGCTGCAGAACCGGATCCGCAATACCCGCAAGCTCCTCACCACGGCTGCCGTGGTGATGAGCGTCTACCTGATCGGCAGCAGCTTCGTAACCACCGTGCTGATCCCGGCCGAGGCGTTCCAGGAGGGCGGGCCCGCGAACGGGCGTGCGCTCGCCTACCTGGCGCACGAGCGGCTCGGGAACGGCTTCGGGTCCGTGTACGACGTCAGCAGCATCCTGATCCTGTGGTTCGCAGGCGCCTCCGCGATGGCCGGGCTGATCAACATCGTGCCCCGGTACCTTCCCTCCTACGGCATGGCGCCCGACTGGTCCCGCGCGGTGCGGCCCGTGGTCCTGGTGTACACGGCCATCAGCATCCTCATCACCATCGGTTTCAAGGCCGACGTCAATGCCCAGGCCGGTGCCTACGCCACCGGGATCCTGTTCATGATGGTCTCCGGCGCGGTGGCCGTGAGCATCTCTGCCGCGCGCAAGAAGAAGCGCGGGGCCGCCGTCGGCTTCACCGTCCTGACACTCGTGCTGCTCTACGCCCTCGTGGAAAACGTGATCGAGAAGCCGGACGGCCTGGCGATCTCCGGGTTCTTCATCCTGGGCATCGTGGTGGTGTCGCTGGTGTCCCGTGTCTCGCGGACCACCGAGCTCCGGGTGGACCGGATCGAGTTCGACGAGGCCGCGCGCCGCTTCGTCACGGACACCATTGACTACGACGGGCGGATCAACATCATCGCCAACCGCCCGCAGGCCAGGGACGCCAAGGAGTACGCGGAGAAGGAAGCCGCGCAGCGGGAGAACAACCCGGTGCCCGGCACAGCCGACGTAATGTTCCTGGAGATCGACGTCACGGACCCGTCGGGTTTCAGCGAGGTGCTCGAGGTCCGGGGCGTCGAGGTGGCCGGGCACCGGGTCCTCCGCGCGAACAGCCCGGCCGCGCCCAACGCCATCGCCGCGATCCTGCTGGCCCTGCACGAGGCCACCGGAGTCCGGCCGCACGCGTACTTCGAATGGGCCGAGGGCAACCCGCTGGCCCACCTGATGCGCTACCTGCTCCTGGGCCGCGGCGACACCGCCCCCGTGGTCCGCGAGATCATCCGCGAAAACGAGCCCGACCCCGCCCGCCGCCCCGGCATCCACGTCGGCTAGCCCAGCGGGACCCTCTCTCACTTCCTGCCGGTTCCCCCCAACCCTTTATCAGTTCCTGCCGGTTTTCCCCCAACGCCTTATCAGTTGCCAACCGCGGCGCACGACATGTCCTGTTCACCGCGGCGTCAGGTGAGCGTGGGCAAGCGTTAGCTGCGGGCGGGCAGGGTGGTGGGGCACGCCGTCGGACGTTCCCAATCCGCGAAACGCGGCGGCGTCCCCAACCGCACTGAAGGAGAACCCTGTGCTGCTCAAAAGCACCGTCACCGCACTCGTCGCCCTAACGGCGCTCGCCGGAATCGCCGCCCCGTCCACCGCGGCGCCGGATGCCGCCGTCGTACTGGGGGAGCCGCATGCCGCAGCGCACGCGCACAACGACTACGAACACGACCGGCCGCTGCTGGACGCGCTGGAACATGGGTTCACGAGTGTGGAGGCGGACGTCTGGCTGGTGGATGGCGAGCTGCGCGTGGCGCACGACCTCGCGGATGCGCGGGCCGGCGTCACCCTCGAAAGCCTCTACCTGGACCCGCTCGACAAGCTCGTACGGCAGCAGGGCCACAGCGTGTACCCGGGCTGGGACGGCAGCCTGCAGCTGCTGATCGATATTAAGAGCGACGGCGAGATGACCTATGCGGCCATGGAAAAGGAACTGGCGGAGCACCCTGCGCTGATGACGCGCTACGCCAACGGCGAGGTTTCCACCGGCCCGGTCACCGCCGTCATCAGCGGCAACCGCCCGCTGGCGACGATGCAGGCTGCGCCCAAGCGGTTCGGTTTCTATGACGGCCGCTCGGCGGATCTGGCGACGGGGATGCCTGCCGCGCTGATGCCGCTGGTCAGCGACAACTGGACCAAGTTGTTTACGTGGGAGGGTGTCGGGCCGATGCCGGAGGCCGAGCGTGCCAAGCTGCGAGCGTATGTGGCGACGGCACATGCCCAGGGGTACCGGGTGCGGTTCTGGGCGACGCCGGACCAGGCCGGGGCTGCGCGCGACGCGATGTGGACCGAACTTCGTGACGCCGGCGTCGACCACATCAACACCGACGACCTTCCCGCGCTGGACAGGTTCCTGAGCAAGTAATTCGTCTTTTCCGGCCGCGTCCGGAGGTGGGGGCCGGGCGCTTACCGCTCCCGGCCCTCGTCGTCGTCCGGTCTCTCGGTTGCGTCCCGGGCCAGCTTCACAGCGGTGGCGCTCATCTCGTCCGAGAGGCGGACGACGTCGTGCATCCCGGCAAGCCTGCGGTCCTGGCTGAAGGCGGTGATGGCTGTCCCCGAGCCGGTGGGGTTGAGGAAGAAGTGGACCGGCGGCGTGCGTTTCATGTGCGGGGCTGCGTCTCGGTGCCACCACTCCTCGGCGTGCCATTCCTTGCCGAGCTGCACCCAGACGGTCTTGCCAATGACGCGCGCCTCGGTGCCGGGCTGCTGAAAGAGCCGGACCAACGCGTCCTGGGCCTGGGTGCGAGACAAGTCTGTCTCCCACGTTTCCTCGTTCATGAACCGCGTCGTTGCGGTGTTCCGCATGATGCCCACGGGCAGAGGGGCGGGTTGGTTCAGGATGGCACCGTTCGTCCAGAGGACCACAAGGAGCGCGCCGCCTCCGTAGAGGAAGAGGTTGGGGACCAGGCTGAGCGGGAAAACTGGGGACCGATCGAAGAGGATCTCGAGCAAGAACCAACTGACGATGAGTGTGAAAACCGCCCAGAATCTCCGACGGCGGGAGTTCAGGAAGAGCAATGCCTTCTCCCTGCGGCTGAGGCGCTCACGGTCCGGGTCGGCAGTAGGGTCCGGTTCTGGTGGGGCGGGTTCGGTGGTCATGGGCTGCAGCTCGAATACACGGATAGGCCAAGTAGCCCCAGCCTATAGACCGTCCCTTTTACCGCGCTAGATTTCCAGCCGCCAGGTCCAACCGTGACTAGAGTAAAGGTACTTTTGCCAGCATTGAGTATGTCTGAACTGATGCGTTGACTCGTGGCCGTCGTCGTATCCGGGGTAGACGGCGAGCCCCCCTCAGGCGTGACGGTCCATTCATATCCAAGGACGGGCAAGCCATCTGCCGGCGCTGTCCACGAGAAGGTCGCACTCTGCAGGAGGCCACCCTCGCTGCATGCGAGCGACACCGGCGGCATGACGGTTCTGGCTTGGAACGTCCCTTGAGCGAGTTGCGGAACTGTCCAGGCCGCCGTCGTCGGTTCTGGGGGAGCCACCGTCAGGGCCGCCCCCAGAGTCAGCAGTCCGACGACGGCTAGACGCTGCCGCTTCACGTCGCCGCTTCCTGGCGGTCGCTTTCATTCCGACGACGGCGAGGCTCATCCCGCGGCCAGAAAGCCCACGTTACGACGACGGCCATTGCGACAGTCATTCCGCCCATGACGAGGGGGTTGTTGGCGGCATTCACGGTGTAGGCGAGTTCCGGAACGGACCACAGCACGATGCGCACCGTCTCGACTTCATACGGCAGGGGATCGTCAGTGGGGTTGGCGTCGCCGCGCATCCTGATGCTGGCGGTGCCGCTTTCTCCCGGCGATACCGACGTGACGCGGTGCGTCACCGGTAGCGCCGACGGCCTGTCAATGGTGACGACGTCTCCCACCCGCACCTCGGACGCCGGGATTTTCTTGACGACGGCGAGCGAACCCGCCGGAATTGTCGGGCTCATGGAGCCGGTCTTGAACATGATCAGCGTGATCTGGAAGAAGAAGGCGAGGATCACCAGGACGATGCAAACGGTGCCGCCAAGTGCGGCGACGTTTAGGAGGGCATTGCCGACCGGGCTGGCTCCGCTTTTCCTTTTATTCATGATCTCCTCCTCGCTAATTTGATGTTCCAGTGAACAGCCAGGTGACCGTCGCCGACTTGCCTTGGAAGCTGTTGTCCGTGCCGGCCTTGATTCGAATGTCGAAGCAGTAGCGCAACGGGCTGCTGCCGGCGGCAGCGATCGGCGTGGCTACTGCCGGAGCCTCCACGGCCGTCACCGGCAAATATGCCGACGACCCCGCTATATACGTAGGCGCGCCGGAAAACGCGGTGGCATCACAGCTGGACGTCGAAGTTTTCATCACGGCCCGGTACTCAAGCGCATCCGACAAGTCTCCGACCGGCGTCGAACTGGTCAGGACAATTGTTCCGCCGACTGTGGATGCGGGGGTGGTGCGGATGTTGAGCCATGAGTAGGCGGATGCGCCAGGCGACAATCCGGTCGCGTTTACCGTGAGTGATGCGTCCGTTGCTGAGGTGCTGTCTCTCCAGTCCGCAGCCTGAGTGCTGGATTCCAGACGGAACGTGCTGGCCGTGAATGTACCGGCGGCATACTCCGAGTCGGACCAGGACGCAAGGGTCACGCTGGCGCCCACGCCAAGGACGAGGGCACCAGCGAGGACTGCGCGTACACGCGTGAAAGTGCGGTGCCGCAGCGAGACTTCGTCTCCGCCCATACTTAGGAAACTGAGGTGGCGACAAACTTCCAGGTCGCGTTGGCTGCCGTACCTTGGGGAAGGTCGTCGCCCGCCGTCACTTGAATGCACAGGTTCGTGATCTCCCCGGGGTTATCATTTCCCTCCAATTTTTCCGGCTTGGCAAGGAAAACCGGCGTCACATTCGCCCGTGCGTCGAGCTGTGGACCCGAGGCTATAACGGCCCCCGTTGCTGTAGCCGAGCAGTCAGCGAACGAGTTGACTTTGATGATGCGGTAGGACAAGTGCGGAGCTGCAAGTCCGCCGGCCGTCACGCTCTCAACTTCGAGGGATCCGCGGTAGGTTGTTGATTCCTCGAGCCGCAGTGCATAAGGAGCGGCCACGATGTCATTCGGGCTCATGTTGTCGTAGTTCGCGGAAAAATCAAGATCTGCCCTGTCTGCAGCTTCTGCGGACGAGTGATCCGTGAAGGTTGTTCCGTCCACGCTACTCTGGACGTTGAATTTCCCACTACGGAAGTCCCCGAAGGCAAATTCAGAGTCGTTCCACGCCGCCAGGGTCACGGCCGCACCAATGCCGAGGACCAAGCCGCCGGCCAGAATTGCCTTGAGCTTCCTCTTCTTGGAATTATCCGCAGAAGGCAAAGCGGTTACGGGCGCGATTTCAGTTTTGGACATAGTTCCCCCCAGGAATTTACTTTCGGGTTTTTTGCAACAGGATAAATACTGTCACAGCGCTCTCACTTGCCTGCCCCATCACGCCTAAGATCTGCGCAGGATTCCATCAGGATTGAGTCAAGGTTGCTGTGGAGCGATGAAGCGTTGGGGGATAAGCGGCGAAAGCTGAGAGAGCGTCGGACCTAGGCCGGCGCAGGGGAGGCCGCGACCACCACATTTTGCCCAAGGGGTCCCGGGTGTATCAGCGCCAGGGCGGGAGGTGAGGAAGGGTTTGGGTTTGGGCGGCGGAAGGTGAGGAAGGGAATTACGCCGGGCCGGGGGACTGCAGGCCGAGGGCTATGGAGAGATTGGGTTGGGGCTGGGTCAGGTCGCGGGCGCGCAGGACCGCCATGGACTTCGCAGCCACCTTCAGTACGGAGCCGGCGTCGATCGGGCCCGTTTCCACTCCGGTCCCGGCCGTGTTGATCACCATGTCCCAGGCCTCGGCAAACTCGCCGGCCGGGAGCGTGAACTTGATGTCGTCGTCGTGCGCGTTGAAGTACAGCAGGAAGTTCACATCCGTGATGCGGCGGCCGCGGTCGTCCCGGCCCTGGATGCCGTCCCCGTTGAGGAACACACCGATGGTCCGGCCGAACCCGCGGCCCCAGTCCTCGGGGAGCATCTCCATGCCGTCCTCGTTCAGCCACACGATGTCCGGCAGCTTCTCGCCCTTGCCGCGCCGGACCGGCCGGCCGTCGAAGAAGGTGCTGCGCCGGAAAGTAGGGTGCTGGGCCCGCAGCCGGTTCACCGCTGCCGTGAAGTCCATGAGCGGCATGTCGATGGCGTCCCAGTTGACCCAGCTGAGCTTGGAGTCCTGGCAGTAGACGTTGTTGTTGCCCTGCTGCGTCCGGCCGAGCTCGTCGCCGTGCAGGATCATCGGCACCCCCTGCGAGAGCAGCATGGTGGCAATGAAGTTCCGCTGCTGCCGCGCCCGCAGCGCCAGCACCTTCGGATCCGCCGTCGGCCCCTCAACACCGCAGTTCCACGAGCGGTTGTGGGATTCGCCGTCGCGGTTTCCCTCGCCGTTGTCCTCATTGTGCTTCTCGTTGTAGGACACCAGGTCACGCAGCGTGAAGCCGTCGTGCGCGGTGACGAAGTTGATGGACGCCACCGGACGCCGCCCCGACCGCTCGTACAAGTCGGCGGAGCCGGTCAGCCGCGACGCGAACTCACCCAGAGTGGCCGGCTCGCCCCGCCAGAAGTCACGCACGGTGTCGCGGTACTTGCCGTTCCACTCCGTCCACTGCGGCGGGAAGTTGCCCACCTGGTACCCGCCCGGGCCAACGTCCCACGGCTCCGCGATCAGCTTCACCTGCGACACGATCGGGTCCTGCTGCACCAGCTCAAAGAACGTGGAGAGCCGGTCGACGTCGTAAAACTCCCGGGCCAAAGCGGCGGCGAGATCGAAGCGGAACCCGTCCACGTGCATCTCGGTGACCCAGTACCGGAGCGAATCCATCAGCAGCTGGAGGGAGTGCGGGTGCCGCACGTTGAGGGTGTTGCCGGTGCCGGTGTAGTCCATGTAGTACTGCTTGTCATTCTCCAGCAGGCGGTAGTACGCGGCGTTGTCGATCCCCTTGAAGCTCATGGTGGGTCCCAGATGGTTCCCTTCCGCCGTGTGGTTATAGACGACGTCGAGAATCACCTCGATGCCCGCGCGATGCAGTGAGCGGACCATCGCCTTGAAATCCTGCACCTGCTGGCCCATCTGGCCGATCGAGCTGTACGTGTTCTGCGGCGCAAAAAACCCGATGGTGTTGTAGCCCCAGTAGTTGCTCAGGCCCTTCTCCTGCAACGTCCCGTCATTGACGAACTGGTGCACCGGCATCAGCTCGATGGCCGTGACGCCCAGCCGCTGTAGGTGCGCAATGACCGCAGGATGGGCGACGCCGGCAAAAGTGCCGCGCTGCTCCTTGGGCACCTCGGGGTGCAGCTCCGTGAGCCCCTTGACGTGTGCCTCGTAGATGACGGAGCGGTGGTAGGGGATCCGGGGCGGCCGGTCCCCGGCCCAGTCGAAGAACGGGTTGATCACCACGCCCAACATGGTGTGCGGCGCGGAATCCTGGTTGTTGCGGGAGGAGGGATCGCCGAAGTTGTAGGAGAACATCGCCGGGTGCCAGTGCACTTGCCCGGCGACGGCCTTGGCATAGGGGTCCAGGAGCAGCTTGTTGGGGTTGCAGCGCTGGCCCCTGGCGGGGTCATAGGGCCCGTGGACCCGGTATCCGTACTTCTGCCCGGGCTGGATCTGGGGCAGGTAACAGTGCCACACATACCCGTCCGCTTCGAGGAGTTCGACGCGCGTTTCGGTGCCGTCTCCGGCTATCAAACACAGCTCGACGGCGGTGGCCACCTCGCTGAAGAGCGCAAAGTTTGTCCCCATCCCGTCAAAAGTCGCACCCAGTGGATACGCGCTGCCCGGCCAGACTTCCATGATCACTCCTGCGGCTGTTCAGTTGTCTCGGAGCCATGCTCAATGTCAAGTTGGGGTCCGCGCGCCTCGCCCTGGTTCAAGGCTAAGCATACTTAGTACTTTCGCCAAGCTAGATTCAGGTCCCGGAGCAATGTAAATCAAATCGTTGTGATCCTGGCCTCGCGGAGCCCGGGTTTCCGCCGTCCCGCCCCGGCCGCCGCCTACGATAATGGGGATGACTCCGAACAGCCCGCCGCCCTTCAGCCTTCGCGGCATTGCTGTTCCGGCGTTCGGCCCTGCCCTCCTGTTCAGCGTTGGCCAGGGCGCCATCCTCCCTGTTGTGGCGCTGTCCGCCCGTGAACTGGGCGCATCCGTTGCCGTGGCCGCCCTGATTGTCACGCTCATGGGGCTGGGCTCGTGGTTCTTCAACCTGCCGGCGTCGATGATCACCCTGAAGTTCGGCGAACGGTGGTCCATCGTGGGTGCGGCCGCCGCGGGGGCGCTGGCGCTGCTGGCCGCCGGGCTGTCGCTGGTGATCAGCGACGGGCTCTGGCTGCTCGCGGTGGCGATGGCCGTCGTCGGGATGTCCGCCGCCGTCTTCAGCCTGGCCCGGCAGAAGTACCTCACCGAAGCCGTCCCGGTGGAGTTCCGAGCCCGTGCCCTGTCCACGCTGGGCGGCGTGAGCCGCATCGGAACCTTTATCGGCCCGTTCATCGGTGCCGCGGCCATGGCATTCCTTGGGATCAGCGGTGCGTACTGGGTGGGTGTGGCCGGCATGGCGGCGGCCGCCATCCTGGCCGTGGCAGTACCCGACCTGGTGGCGGTGCACGGATCTGACGGCAAGACCGGCCCGGAGCCCACCCTGCGCGGCGTGGCCGTCTCACACGCGGGCGTTTTCCTGACCGCCGGAATGGGCATCCTGCTGCTCAGCGCCCTGCGCGCCTCCCGGCAGGTGGTGATCCCGCTGTGGGCCGACCACCTGGGCCTGGACCCCACGCACGCTTCTCTGGTGTACGGGCTCTCCGGGGCAATCGACATGCTGGTCTTCTATCCCGCCGGCAAGGTGATGGACCGGCGCGGGCGGCAATGGGTGGCCATCCCGTCCACCCTGATCATGGGCGTGGCGCTGGTCCTCATCCCGCTCACCGGCGGCTTCACCAGCCTGCTGCTCGCGGCCCTGCTGATCGGCTTTGGCAACGGGATCAGCTCCGGCCTGGTGATGACGCTCGGCGCCGACTTCTCGCCCGACCGCGGCCGCGGGCAGTTCCTCGGCCTCTGGCGCTTCATGGCTGACGCCGGCTCCACTGGCGGGCCGGTTCTCCTCTCCGCGGTGACGGCCGTGGCTTCCCTCGGTGCCGGCGTGACGGCCACGGGCGTACTGGGGTTTGCGGCGGCAGTCGTTTTCGCCGTCGTGCTTCCCAGACTCAAACACCGGCGGAACTACTGATGCCCGGAAAGCCACGCTGATATATTACGACGGCGGGACGGCCCGCTTTGGCGGAGGAAGTTAGGTTAGCCTACACTCAGCTTTGGCCGTTCTGGCCGTTTCACTCGTCTGCAGCGTCGCAGGCACTCATATCTAGGTGGTTTCGTTGCGCTCTTCCTTCCCGCTGTCCGTGTCCGTGGGGCTCGTGGCGCTTCTTTCCCTGTCCGCCTGCGGCTTCAGCGGCGAGTCCGGCAAATCCAGCCAGGCGGCCGACCCTGACCAGCGGATCGTCGTCGACAACTTCCGCGCACCCGTGGCGGACTGGGCGCTGGAGAGCGACGCCGCCTACATCCTGTCCCTGTCCGGTTGCCTCGAGACGCTGACGCGCTACGACGAGACCCAGGGCAAAATCGTGCCGTCGCTCGCCACGGAGTGGAAGCAGGTCTCCGACCTCGAGTGGGACTTCAAGATTCGCGAGGGCGTCAAGTTCCAGGACGGTGCCGCGCTGGACGCCAAAGCGGTGGTGACCTCGCTGCAGAACGTCCTTGACGCCGAAGTCCCCGCCCGCGCGTTCAGCCCCAAGGTGGTCAAGGCGGTCAAGGCCGTCGACGAAAACACCGTCCGCCTGACCACGCCGACGGAGAGCCCGCTGGTTCCCTACCGGCTGGCAAGCGTCAACACCGGCGTGCTGTCCCCGGCCGCCTTCAAGGGCGAGACCGTCGACCCGTTCGGCCACTGCACCGGCCCCTTCAAGCCGGTGTCCGAGAAGCCGAAGCAGTCCCTGACGCTGGACCGCAACGAAAACTACTGGGGTGGGCAGGTGCAGCTTGCCGGCGCCGAGATCCGGTTCATCACCGATGGCGCCACCCGCACCGCGCAGGTCCAGACCGGCGAAGCGGACGTGTCCCTGTCCATCCCCGTCTCGGGACTGGCTGCCCTGGAGTCGGACTCCAACGTCAAGGTCCTGAAGGCGGATTCGCCGCGGACCGCCACGCTGTACATGAACAACGGCAAGGCCCCGTTCGACGACGTCGACTTCCGCAAGGCGGTGCGCTCGGCTCTCGATCTGGACGCCTTGGCCGCCAGCGTCTACGAGGGCGCTGCGGTCCCGGCTACCGGTCCGTTCGCGCCGTCGGAGCCGTGGGCCGCTGAGGGTGCCCAGACGCCGAAGCAGGACCTCGACGCCGCCAAGAAGCTGCTCGCCTCCGCCGGCTACACCGCCGGCCGGCCGCTGGAGATCATCGCGATCGTGGAGCGCGCGGAGTTCGCTGACGTGGCCACCGTCATCCAGGAGAACCTGAAGGCCGTGGGCGTTCCAGTGAAAATCACCACCAAGGAGTACGCCGCCGTGGAACCGGACCTGCTGTCCGGCAACTACGACATGGTGCTGAGCCAGCGCAACCGCCTGATCGACATCGCCGACCCCATCGGCTTCCTCACCGCGGACTACACCTGCGACGGCACCTACAACCTCAGCCACTTCTGCAACGCGGAGTACGACAAGAAGATCGCCCAGGCAGCCACGACGGCCGACGCCGAGGAGCGCTACAGGTTGTACGCGGAGGCCGGCCAGATCCTCCAGGACCAGGCCGTGAACGTGTGGCTGGTCAACGAGCAGGCCATCGACGCCGTCCGCACAGACCTGCAGGCACACGTCCAGGACCCGCTGGCGCGCTACGTGCTCCGGGCGGAAACGGCCAAGTCAGGCTCGTGAGTTTTCGCTGTAACGGATCCCCAGAGCAGGGTCCGGCATGATGCTGTTCCTCGCCAGGAGAACGGCGGCCCTGGTGGTCGCCGTTCTTCTGGCGTCTTTCGTGGTGTTCCTCATCCCGTACGTCACCCCGGGCGATCCGGTGCGCAAGATCATCCGCTCGCGGGTGGCCGGTGACGCGATTGATGACTCCGCCATCCAGGCGCTGTCCGCCCAGCTGGGGCTCCAGGACCCCCTGTGGACGCAGTACCTGCGCTGGCTGGGACGCTTCGCCAGCGGCGACATGGGCCTGTCCTACACCAGCCGCACCCCGGTGGTGGATCAGGTGCTGCCCGCCCTCTGGGTCACGCTCAGCCTGGTGGTCATGACGCTCGCCGTGGCGGCCCTGATCGCCGTGGTCCTCGGCATCGCCGCCGCGCTGAACGAGGGCCGCGCCGCGGACAAGGCCATCACCGCCGTCTCGCAGGCGTTCATCGCCATGCCGGAGTACTGGCTGGCACCCATGCTGGTGCTGGTCTTCGCGCTGGAACTGTCCGTTCTGCCCTCGGCCGGGTGGGAAGGCCCGACGTCGGCCGTGCTGCCCGTGGCGGTCCTCGCCTTGCGTCCGGCGAGCCATTTCACGTCCGCCGTGCGGGAGGGAATGCTCGACGCCCTCGGCGCCGACCACGTCACTGCCGCGCGGGGCAGGGGACTGAGCTACTTCCACACAGTGCGCAAGCACGTGATCCCCAACGGCCTGCTGCCGCTCACCACGCTCGCGGCCGTGTGGTTCGCCGGCCTGCTGGGCGGGTCGGTCATCGTCGAGGTCATCTTCGCGATCCCCGGGATGGGACGGCTGCTGTTCGACGGCGTCTTGAACAGCGACATCCCGCTGGCACAGGGAGCAGTGGTGGTCGTCGTCGGGCTGGCTGTCCTGCTGACCACGGCCGCGGACCTGGTCCACGGGCTCCTCAACCCCCAGGTCAGGATGCGGCATGCGTAAACTTCCCCTGCACATCCGGCTCGCCTGCTGTGTGCTGGCCGTCGTGGTGCTGTCCGTGGCCCTGGCCGGCTGGATCGCGCCTTATCCGTCCGCCGAACAGGACCTCGCCTCACGCCTGTCCGCGCCCACCGGAGCCCACTGGCTGGGCACCGACCACCTAGGCCGTGACACCCTGAGCAGGCTGCTCGACGGCGGCCGCTTCTCCCTGACCATCGCCGCCCTGGCCACGGTGCTCACCGCGGTCATCGGCACGGCGATCGGCGTCCTCAGCGCGCGCCGGCGGGGGTGGCTGGACGAGTTCTTCACCCGCACCAACGACATCCTGCTGGCCATGCCGGAGATGGTGGTGGCACTGTTCCTGGTGGCCGCGCTGGGAGCAGGCTATCCGTCCCTGCTGCTGGCCCTGACCGTCACAGGCTGGACACCCTTCGCGCGGCTCGCCCGGGCCCTGGCCTACGACGTTTCCGCCCGCGGCTTCATCGAGGCGGCCCGCGTGCTGGGCTGCACTCCCTGGTTCACGGTGCGGCGGCACATCCTGCCGCACCTGGCCGCGCCGCTGCTGGGACAGGCCACGCTCCGGTTCGGGCAGTTCCTGATCAGCGTCGGCGCCCTGTCCTACCTGGGACTCGGTGTGCAGCCCCCGCAGTCCGACTGGGGCTCGATGCTCGCCGCCGCCCAGCCATACGCCGTGAGATCGCCGATGACCATCCTCGCGCCCGGCCTAGTGATCTTCACGGTGGCGCTGTGCGTCACGCTCATCGGACAGCACCTGGCGCGCATGTCCAGCAGCCGGCTGCTGCTGGCTTCCGCCCCTGCCCCGGAGGTCACCCATGCGTGAGGGCCTGATCATCGAGGACCTGCACCTCAGCCTGCGGGCTCCCGCCGGGGGTCCATCCGTCCGTCCGGTGCTGTCCGGCGTCGGCCTCACCGTGGCTCCTGGCGAGTTTGTAGCCCTGGTGGGGGCCTCCGGAAGCGGCAAGACGATGACCGCGCTGTCCGTCCTGGGGCTGCTGCCGCCGCAGATCCAGGCCGTGTCGGGGTCCATCACCCTGGGCGGAACCGACCTGCTTGCGGCCAGCGGCGCCGAGCTCAACCGCCTGCGCGGCGGCCGGATCGGGATGCTGTACCAGCAGCCCAAGCGCATGTTCAACCCCCGCATGACCATTGGCAGTCATCTGGCGGAGCCGTTGAAGCTGCACCGCGGCCTGCGCGGACGCCTGGCCAGGGCGCAGTCGCTGGAGCTGCTCACCAACGCCGGGTTTGAGGACCCGGAACGGGTTGCCCGGGCGTATCCGCACCAGCTGTCCGGCGGCATGGCGCAGCGGGCCATGCTGGCACTGGCCATGGCCGGACAGCCGGAGCTGCTGCTCGCCGACGAGCCGACGTCCGCGCTGGACAAGGTGCTGGAGCGGCAGATCCTGGAACTGATCGACTCCCAGCGGCGCCAGCACGGGCTCGGCGTCCTCTACATCACGCACGACCTGGCCACCGTCTCCGCCTTCGCTGACCGCGTGGTGGTGATGGATGCCGGCCGCGTCCAGGAGGAAGGCCCGGCCAGGTCCGTCCTCGGCGCACCCCAAACTGCTTGTGCCAGGGAGCTGCTGGAGGCGTGCGCCCTCACCCGCCGTCGAATTGTGGTGGCCGGGGAGGCCCTCGGCCTCGCCCCGTCCCGCGACATCCTTGCGCTGGACGGCGTCACCAAGCGGTTCGCCAAGGGGCGCGGCGCCCGGCCGGCTCTGGAGGACGTCTCGCTGAGCCTCCGCGAAGGCGAGATCCTCGGCGTCCTGGGCCAGTCAGGCTCCGGGAAGAGCACGCTGGCCCGGCTGCTGGTGGAGGTTGAGGCCCCCGACCGCGGCAGCATTACCCGGACACTGCCGGCAGGGGACGGCAAGGGCGACGGCGGCGGCAGCACTCTCGGTGTCCCCGGCACCGAGGTGCAGCTCGTCTTCCAGGAACCGCACGACGCGTTCGACCCGCGGATGAGACTGTTCGCCAGCCTCGAAGCGCCGCTGCTCAGGCAGCGGACGGGGACGCCGGACGGGCGCCGGGAGCGCATCCACCAGACCGTCCGGGATGTTGAGCTGGACACCGACCTGCTGGACAGGTACCCAAGCCAGTGTTCGGGCGGCCAGCTGCAGCGGCTGACGATCGCCCGGGCCCTGCTGCTGGACCCGGCAGTGCTGATCTGCGACGAGGCGACGTCGGCGCTGGATGCCGTCACGCAGCGCAAGGTCCTGGATCTGCTGCTGCGCCTGCACCGGGACCGCCGGCTTTCGCTGATCATGATTTCCCACGACATGAACGTCATCCGGTACATGAGCCACAGGGTGGCCGTGCTGTACCAGGGCGCCCTAGTGGAGCTGGCCGGCACCTCCGAGTTCTTCGCCAACCCCCGGCACGGGCACAGCAAGGAGCTGGTGGCGGCGGCCCGCGTGCATCCGACGGCCTGCGCTGCTCCCGTTGCCTGCAGTGACCTTGCCGCCTGTGCTCATCGGGTGCTGGGCGCGAACGTTGCTGGCGGCCGGCCCGGGATTTCCGGCGCCCTGGAACTCGTCAGCGCCCCGGACGCCTAGGGACGCCTTGTTTTGAAGTCATACCTGCCTGAAACGCGTGTTCTGCTCGGCACCCAGATGGTGTTCAATCTGGGGTTCTACGCAGTGATTCCCTTCCTCGCCGGCGCCATGGGCGGGGATTACGGACTGGACGCCGCCGCCGTCGGCCTTGTTCTGGGCGCCCGCACCTTTAGCCAGCAGGGGATGTTCCTGTTCGGGGGCCTGCTGGCCGACCGGTGGGGTGCCCGGCGGGCGATCCTGGCTGGCTGCCTGGTACGCATCGCCGGATACGCCACCCTGGCGGCTGCGTCGGATTTCACGCTGTTCCTCCTCGGCGCCGCGCTCACCGGTGCGGGAGGTGCGCTGTTCTCGCCCGCGCTGGAGTCCCGGCTGTCGCACGCGGACCGTGCGCATGCCAGCGCCGAGGAGCGCGCTCCAGGCAAGGGCCGGCGCTCGGTGTTCGTCTGGCTGGCCATCACGGGGGAGATGGGCGCCCTCGTCGGCCCGCTGCTGGGGGCGGCCCTGCTGGGGTGGGGCTTTGACGCGGCGCTGGCGGCGGGAATCGCAATCTTCGTTGCCGTGACGGTCCTGCTGTGGTTCCGCCTCCCCGCAGGGCCACCAGGGAAGCCGGAAACTGCCGGAGCGCGGGACCCGGAAGCCGCACCGGGCCAGTCCCGCAACGCACTCGGGTGCCTGAAGAACCGGCGCTTCGTGGCGTTCTGCCTGCTCGCCAGCACCAACATGGTGGCCTACAACCAGCTCTACTTCGCGTTCCCGCTTGAGCTTGACCGGCGGGGGCTGGACGCTTCGTGGCTGGCCATGCTGTTCCTGCTCGCGTCCGTGCTGACACTGCTGCTGCAGCTGCCGGTGGCCGCGGTGGGCCAGCGGCTGGGGCCGGGCCGGGCCATGTCGGCGGGTTTCCTGCTGGTGGCAGCTGCCTTGGCGGCCGCCGCTTTCACGTCCGTGCAGACGGAAGCCGGCGGTGCTGGGGCGGAAAATTCTGGAGTGGGAGGGCCCGTACCGGCTGGTTCGGCGGAGGCCGGCTCCCTGGTGCTGATGGCGGGCATCGTCGGCGCGCTGATCCTCGGCCACATGCTCCTGCGGCCCACCATCCTGTCGCTGATCCCGCGGTTTATCCCGCCGGAAGGGGCGGACTCGGGGCGCGGCGCGTATTACGGGCTGTCCGCCACCTGCGGCGGCATTGCCGTCCTGGCGGGGAATGCGCTGCTGGGCTGGCTGCTGGATCTGACGGACCGGAACCACTGGTGGCCGGGAACGCCCTGGCTGCCGATGGTGGGCCTCGCGGTCCTGGCTGCCCTGTTGCTGCCGCGGCTGCTGCACGGGATTCACCGCCCCAGCACCCTCGGGACGGCGACGGACCCGGCCCCCATACCCAAGGGCGGCCTGCGGGAGCAGAGCCGTTAGGGTTCGGGTTACATCCCTGACCAGCGGCGGAGTGTGCTGTTCACGAGGCCGATCAGGACGGCGGTCCACCAGCAGGCCTGCGAGATGCTGAGTGCGATCAGCAGGCGCGTGCGCAGCCGGCGGCCCAGTTCGCTGAAGCTGGTTTCCCGCGGAAGCGCGAACATCTTGTGCATGGCCGGCGCGATGCTCAGGCCGTTCAGCATCAGAATGAGCACGCAGCCGAGCTTCACGGCGGTCACAGGATTGGTGATGTCGGGCTGGATGAGCGCTCCGGAAGCCAGCAGAAGCGCCAGGCCGCCCCAAATCAGCGGCTTTGTTGCGCGTTCAAGCTTGGGAGATGCATGCATGTGCACCTTGCCCATAAGCCACAGCAGGCCCAGCCAGTCGACAACAAGGATGGTGCCGAAGGCCAGCACGAGGGCGAGGATATGGCCGGCAAGCCCGATGCGGTGCAGTACCGGACCGAACTCCACGAAGTGCCCCACCAACAGGGAGGCGAGCCAGCCTGCGGTGCAGAGGACGCCCAGCAGGAACAGCCGGACGGTCTGCTTGCGGGACGTGGGAGTCCTCAGCGCGGCGCGGTCGCGGCGGGCGGGGACTAGTCGGCGCTGCGGTTGATACCTGGGTGCGGGGTTTGTGGCGGTACGGGTTTCAGGGCGGGTCAAGGTGGTGCGGGTGTCGGCGAACATAATGCCGGCCTTTCATCACTGTTGTGCTCCCCTGAGAGTGGTGCCGGGAGCTGGGCTGACCGGGGCGTTCCGGACAGCAGGGCATTGCTGGGCTTGATTGGGGATTTTTGTGGGGGGCCGGGAGTGGCTGGCGCGCTGCGATGCAGGGCGAGGCCCCTGGAGGTGCTCCAGAGGAGTTTCGGTCTACCTAAATGAATACGATACAGGTTGATTTATGGATTAAGCAAAGAAATAGTTCTGTATTCCTCGGCGTGGCGGTTCTGATTTACGCAAGGTTTCAGGTAGCACGCGCAATGTGCGTGGGCCTCCCGCGTGTGTGCAGAAGGCCCGCTATTGGGGGTTTGCGCCCCGGGTTAATCGCGCTTCAGTCGTCCGAACCGTGGCCGCCGCTGTCTTCCCTGGATCCGGAGTCCTTGCGCTGCCCGCCCTTGTCATCGCCGGGTTCCGGGAGGGTCCGAAGGCCGCCTTTGTCGTCGCCCGGCTGGCCGGTGACGACGGCGGGATCCCCGGCAGTGCCGGCGCCTTCGGACAGAGAACCGAAGGTGCCGCCGGGCTGGGGCGCGGCAGGGCCGGCGTCGGACGTGTCCGTAACAGTGCCGTCCTTGTTGTGATCCCGATCGTCACCGGGCTCGGACGACGGCGACGGCGTAAGCGACGGCGATGTCGCCGCCCGCCGGCCGCCCTTGCCGTCACCTAACTCCGGCGCCCCGGTAGTCTTCGCCAGGGTGGAAGTTGTGCTGCCGCCATCGACCACGGACGTCACATTAGGCGTGGCCTTCGCGCTCGCGGCGGCGGTCGGTACCGCAGTGCTGCTGGAGTTGTGCGGCAGGAGGACGCTGTTCGCGTCGCCGGTACCGGACGGCCTGGTGCCCAGCACCTGCGTGTTGACGGCGAGAGCGGCGGATCCTGTTACGAGGATCCCGGCAACGGAAAGCGCGAGGGCTGCTCTGGTTTTCATGGATCCTCCTGGGTCGTCGGGAAGGGCTTTGTTGGGAGGTCAGGAACCGGCGGCCATCATCCTCCGTCCTGGATCTCCTGCAAATGCGCCAGCATTGCCTGTTCCGGGTGTCCCGGATGCTCGGAGACGTGCCTGAGCAGTGACAACCGGAGGTCCGATCCCAGACTTTCGTCGCCGAGGATTTCGCCGATGAGCCGCATGAGTTGGCGCTGCATTATGCCGCCCTCGGGAGCGCGGTGCGCTGGCCGCTGGTTTGGCCAGGCCGGGTCAGGAAGTGCTGGGCCGCCGGCAGCGTGGTGAGAAGGCAGCCTCTCTTGCTTGTGGGACTGCCAGAGGCTGTCACCGGGTGAGTGCGGGTCCGGGGTCATCATCTTATTCACCTTCCACCTTCGCCGCCCCGCGGGCCCTTCCGGCATGCGCTGAGACCGGCGGCGTTGCCGGCAGAATCCCGGTATGAAGGGAAAGTGCCGTCTGCGGTAATTGTTGCGCCAGGTCATGGTGGATTTACCGGTGAACCTTGGACCGCCGAAGAGGGTGAGGCCCCCCAAAACGGAGGGCGCGGCAGCAAGAGCGCGGCGGCGAGCGGCCGCTGCTGGGTGGGGGGTCGCATTTCTCCAAGGTTGACCGGGAATTTCCTAGGAGCCGCTGGCACTCTTTTTCCATCTGGTCCGAAGCCACAGCCGCGAGTGGTCGTTCGGCCAGCTGGCCGGCCCGGCATTGCACCCCCTGACATGCCGGGCCGGCACCCCCCATCCGGTCAGAACAGCTGTTCCACGACCACCTGGGTGAGTTGGCGGATGATGGCCGTCTGTACGGGGATGTCTGCAACGCTGGGGCCCCGGGAGTACACGACGAATGCGAAGGCGCGCTGGCCCTGGACCAGGATGCTGGCGTCGTGCAGGTTCCCGTTGAGCAGCCCGTACTTATGGAAAACGGTAACGGCCGGCGGCACGGCGGCAGGGATCAGCGACTCAAAGTTCGTGTTCTGCATGTAGGACAGCAGCTCGGCGGTGTGGGGCGCGTTGAGCAGACGCCCGTTGTACAGCTGGACCAGAATCCTGGCCGTCTCCGCCGCGGACAGGGTGTTGTAGGTCCTGTCGTAGGGAATGCCGAGCGACGCCGCGTAGTCGTGGATCCCCTGGTAGCCGACTGCCCCCAGGATCAGGGCCCAGGATGTGTTGTTGCTCTGCTGGATCATCTGGCGGATCTGGAAGGCCGCGGTAGTGCCGCCCATTGGCGCTGCAAGGGACACCACACCTGCTTCGGCCAGGTGGTAGTACGCGGCGGCGGCAAGGATCTTGCCCGTGCTGGCCGCGACGAACTTCTCTTCGACTCCATACTGGCGGACAACGCCGTCGGACATGTCAACCAGGGCAACCCCCATCTGGTACCTGCTGTTAGCCGCGATGATGGCGCTGAGCTGCTGCTTGAGAGTTGCATTGGCGGGGGCCACCGGCTGCGGCGGCGGTGGGCCAGGGGCCGCCTTTGGTTCTGGCGCGGCGGGTGCCGGGGTGGGACGGACGACGGCGGCGCGCGGGGAAGGTGCCGCCCGCTTAGTGGCCGTCGCCTTGGGTTTGGTAGCTTTTGCTGGGCTGGGGACCTGCGTCGTCGCTTGTTGAACAGGCTTGGTTGCCTGCCCTGCGGGGGTTCCGGAAGGGGAGGCCGCCGCCGGCATGACCCTTGATGGCACCGGTGACGGCGCCACGGCTGACGCGTAGGCAGTGGTTGCGGTCAGCACCATCGCGGCGCAGATGATCAGCAGCCGGCCGCGCGGCTCTGCAGGCCGGGGAACTGTTTGGGTGGTTGCTGCCGCGCCTGGCCGGCGGCGGCTGCGGACGCGATGCCGGCCCGGAGCCCTGCTCATTACCGGGTCCTCATTGCCCGGAGATCATTGCCCGGATTTCCGGACCCGGTCCGGAAATGTGTACCGACTGCCACCCGCCTCACCCCACTTCGTCTGCCGCTTCGTCAGGGGCGGCATACGGCCACGCTGGCACTCGGAGGTTGGGAAAAGGTGGAACTCTGGTTGGAAAACAGTTGACCTAGGCCACCAAAATGGGGGATGGGCCGGTCAGGGCAGTTTTCTCGGGCTCGCCGGAATGATGGGGATCAGGCCGGTGGGGAGCTTGATGTCGGCGTCTTCGGGGCGGTCCTGCCCCGCCCGTTCCATGGCCGCCCGGAAGTGGGGCAGGCTGCGCTCCACCATGTCCTCGCTGGCAGTGAGGGACATCCGGAAAAACCCCGGTGTCTCGAACAGGACGCCCGGAAGCACAAAGACGTCCTCCTGGCCGAGCGCCTCGGTGAAGGCCTCGTCGTCTTCAATGGGGGCATGGATGAACAGGTAGAAGGTGCCTTCGGGCGGCCGGAGCCGGTATCCCATCCCGCCCAGCTCCTGGACCAGCCGGTCCCGCTTCTGCTGCAGCTGGCCGACGTCGATGGTGAACGTCTCCAGCCGCCGAAGCGCGTACTGCAGCACCGCGTTGGGGTAGATCCAGCCCATGGCCAGCTGCATCGCCTCGACGGCGGTGCCGAGCTCCTTGCGGTCCGGCATGCTCGGCGGCAGCGCCAGGTACCCGATCCGCTCGCCCGGCGCCAAGTGCGTCTTGCCGTACGAATAGGCCAGGAGGGTATAGGGATAGAACTCCGCGGGGCTGTGGAAGCGGGCGCCGTCGAAGACGATCCTGTTGTACGGCTCGTCGGAGACCAGGTAGATGCGCCGCCCTATCCGTGCCGATGCCTCGTCGAGGAGGGTTGCCAGCTGGCGGAGGAGTTCGGGCGGGTAGATCCTGCCGGTGGGGTTGTTCGGCGAATTGATGATCACCACCCGGGTCCGCTCCGTGATGGCCGCTTCAATGGCCGCCAGATCGAGGTCGAAGGTCTCGAGGTCGATCCGGACCTTCACCGGGACCAGTCCGGCCTCGACAGCCAGCGGTTCGTAGAGGAACCAGGGCGGCAGGCTGTAGATGACCTCGTCGCCAGGATCAGTAACCGCCTTCAGCGCGAGGGCGATTGCGGTGAAGCCGCCGGTGGTGAGGTACAGGTCCTCGGCTTCGAACGGAACATCGAGCAGCCGGCTTAGCGAGTCCGCGGCCGCCTCCCGGGCATCCGCCTCATTGGTTTTGTACGCGAACCACTGGTCGTCATGCGGGTGGAGCGCGTCCCGGAGCGCATCCACGTAGGCGTCCTGCGGCATCTGGTGCGGGTTGCCCAAGGTGAAGTCGCAGATGCCGGGATGATGTTTGCGGCGAGCGTAGGTGGAATGGTTGAGGTGCTCGGAGATCCTCTGGAAGGACGGAATGGAGGCCACCTCAAGGGCGCGGCGCGAGGCGGGGGAGTCCGTCACAGCCCGGTTTCCTGGGGCTTGGCGTTGGCCTTCGCCGTGAGCAGCAGATACTCCCATTCCATCTGTGCGGGCGTATCGCCGTGGGCTTCGATGTACGTGCTGGCAAGCTCCGTCAGGGCCTCGTCCAGGGCCTTGGCTTTCTGGTCGTCGCCTGACAGGGACTTGTACACGGAGATGGTGGGCCCGTAGTGCGACTTGAAATAGTGCACGAAGTCTTCGGGCTGACGGAAGCTCGTGATGGCAACGGTCCGCTTCTGCGCCCGGATGTCGTCCAGCCGTCCGCCGAACAGCTCACGGACGTGGTCCTCGCTGCCCCACAGCGGTGGCGGCTGTGCGCCGGGCGGCGGGGGCGGCGCGAAGGGTTTCATGGCGGCGAACATCTGCCCGATGAAGCCTTCCGGGGTCCAGTGCAGCAGCCCGACGGTCCCGCCCGGCCTGCAGACGCGGACCAGTTCGTCGGCGCTCGCCTGGTGGTGCGGGGCGAACATGGCACCGAGGCAGGACATGACGACGTCGAACTCACCGTCCGCAAAGGGGAGATTCTCGGCGTCGGCCTCCACCCACTCGAGCTCAACCCCGCGGTCGGCAGCCTGCCGCCGCCCGGCGTCGAACATCTCCGGGGTGAGGTCGCTGGCGATCACGCGGGCGCCCATCATGGCCGCGGGAATGGCCGCATTGCCGGCGCCCGCGCCGACATCCAGGACGCGCTGGCGCGGTTTGATGTTGCAGGCCTGCACCAGGATGGCGCCCAGGTCCAGGAGGAGCTCGCTCGCGAGGGCAGGGTAGTCGCCCTGCGCCCACATGGCCCGGTGCTTTTCCTTCAGGGCTTTGTCCGCCCCGGCCTGGTCATTCATGTCCGCGCACCTCTGCTTTCGCAGGTCCAGTTCCAGCGCACTGCCCAGTCAGTGGAGGCTGTGGTGCGACTTATTGTGGGCTCCGCGGCCGGGGTTGTAAAGGTTGCGGGCGGTGGGGACAGGGGGAGGGGAGGTCAGCGCCCTGGTCAGTTCCGGCGTCGGACGGCGTACGCGAACAGCGACGTCGTGGCCACGGTGGCCAGGTACCCGGCTATCACGATCAGTGAGATACCCGCCCAGAAGTAGTTGGTGGTGCTGGCCTCGTGGCCGATGCCCGGGGCGATCATGACCAGCGAATACACGGACACCGCTGCCGAGGCCAGCCCCAGCACCATCGGCAGCCCGATCCACAGCCGGGCCGATCCCCAGTGCCCGCCGAAGCCGTCCCAGACGTTCCATTCGTGGCCGTCATTGCGGAGAATCAGCCAGCCCGCGGGAATCATGAAGCAGCCCACCACCAGGAATGCCGCCACCACATCCGCCGGCCGGTGCCACTGGTTCACGAGTGTGGACATGCCCGAGGCGATAGCAAAAGTGCCGCCGACAAAGCCGGCCAGCGGCCGCCACCGCGGGGACGACATCAGGAACACGGCCGCCGCCGCGGACGCCGCCAGTGTGGTGTGACCGGACGGCAAAGAGTTCAGCTCCAGCGTCTCTACGCCCCGGTACGGCCGCACCGGCAGCAGGTCCTTGAGCACCTGCGTTGCGATGTTCGCCGCGACGCACGCCGCAACGGCAATACCCGCGGCCCGCCACCGGCGGTGAATCACCGTTACCAGAAGAACAACGACGGCGGCCATCACCAGGGAGATGGTAGGCAGCCAGTCCAGGAACCTGGTGGTCACCTTGCCCGCGGGCCCGTGGATGTCCACGGCCTCCACCAGGGCGGACTCGTCGATGAACTGGCCCGTCGTGGTGCGGACGAAGTAGTAATAGGTGGCCGCGAGCCCGGCGGCGCAAGCCAGCGTGGCCACGGCGAAGAGGAAGCCTGTGCCCGCCGCGAGGCGCATTCGTCCTGCAGGCCGGCGGGGCTTCTGACGGCCCTGCTGCTGGCGGCCCTGTTTCTTACGGCGGGGGTCCCTGAGCTGGAAAGTCATCGTCACAAGGGTGTCACAGTTTGCTGGGAGGCGCCTGTCCGGCGGGTGAGTGGATCCTGCTCGCCCGGCTTTTCCTGATGCTCGACTCCGTGGGGCGGGGGGATTACGTTTGGGGCATGACCGAAAAACCAGACGAGACCCGCACTGTTTCCGAAGAGCCCGGTCGCGCAGGATCCGACCGCGACGAAACCGACCTCAGCACCAAGCTGGATCCGGATTTCATCCCGCAGCAGGGCGAGACGCCCGAAGCCAAGCGCGCCCGGGAGCATCCCGAGGAAACCGGTAGCTGACGCCCTGCACCGGGGCCGGTCCCGGGGGCTAAACGCAGGCCGGCTGACGGCTAAAGTTGGTGCATGGGCGGTCTCGCGGATGTACTTGGCCCCATCCTGGAAATAATGACGTGGGTGGGCTTCCTCCCAGGCGTGCCGTTGCTCGTGTGGGGACTCATTATCGAACGGCGCCGTTGCGCCTGGACCAAGACCACGGGTGAGGTTTACACGGCCGGCGGATTCACCGGCTTCCGCTGGACCGACCAGGAGAACGTCCCGCGCCAGACCCTGGTGGACTCCGACGTCGCCCGGGGCCTCGTGGCCGGCACCCAGGTGGAGCTCCATTACGACCTCTGCCACCCTTCACGCTGGGGCCTGAAACCGCCTAAGCACGACAACGTCATCCTGGTCCTCGGCTGGATCCTCACCGGAGTGGGCATCCTGAGCACCGTCGGGGGTTTCGTGCTGCTGCTCTTCTGAGGATGAACCAACCCGGGGCCGAACATGCGTCGGGTACCCGTGCCGCGGCGGGTACCCGGTCTGTGGGGCGGCGGTGCTGCGCTGTTCTCCTGCTAGGCGTGCGGATCCACTGTTGCAGCCCGGCCGCCGCGTGCGGGGCGTCCGCCGCGCCGGTTCCGGTCCCGCAGATGGTCCAGCAGCGCCTGTTCGGGATGCCCGGGGTTCTCTGCCAGATGCCGCAGGAGCCGGCGCCGGACCTCCGATCGCGGATCAGCCGTGGCGAGCACGTTGTGGATAATATCCAGGACCTGCTGATGGAGTTCAGAGTCATCAACCAGCACGGTCGTCGGTTCGCCAGAGGCAGCGTCGACCGTCGCCCCCCACCGTTCCGGCGGGATGGGTTCATACAGGTCGCGGAATTCCGTGTGCATCACTGGCTCCTTCTTGCGGGGAGAAACTGCTTCCGCGGATTGCCTCCGGGTACGCCTAGCCATTGCTGCTGCCACTCCTGCCGTCGTTGCTGGAGAGACCGCCTTGGTCTTCGAGCTGGCTCGAGGACGTTGAATCGTCGGTGGGTGCCGGTGCCGGGGAAGTGACCTGGGCCGGTTCCACGAACTCGACGCCGGACTCGTCGCCGGACTCGTCGCTGGAATCGGAGGAAGGGTCATCGGATGCCGGTGCCGTCGGGGACGGTTCGGCTGCTTTCGTCGAGAGCAGAGAGGAAGAAGCATCGTTCAGCGGAGCCGATTTAAGCGCCGGTGAGGTGGTCTTGGGCGAGGCAGTGGGGGCGGTGGCTGGCGACAACCGCCGATTTCCTGTGGATCCCTCGAGCTTTTCGACCGAGTGGCGGGGTGCCTCTTCGCTAACAGTCACGCCCGGCTCCTGGCCGGTTGGAGCCCCGGCAACAGCCTGCGCCCAGACAGTTATTCCGGCGAAACCAATCAGCGGAATGCTCAGCAACGACCACTTCTTCATTGGCCGGCACACCTCCTTGTGCTTTCACTTTGAAGCGTGAAGGTGAGGCAGGGATGAGAGGCAGATGAGAGTCTTCTCATCGCCGGGTGGGCTTAGCGAGGTTAAGGGTTTTGAGCCGGACCGCCATGGCCGTTCACGCCATCAGCGCCAAGGCACACGAGACGGTAACCCACGCCCCGGACAGTTTGGATGCGGTCCGCGCCCAGCTTGTGCCGCAGGTACCGTACGTAGACGTCCACCACGTTGGACGACCCCTCGAAGTGGTAGCCCCATACCCTGCTCAGAAGCTGCTCGCGGCTGAGCACCTTGCCGGCGTTCTCCATGAATGTCCGGGCCATGACGAACTCCCTCGCGGACAGGTCGATCACGCGGCCGCGGATCTCTGCCGTGCGGAGGTTCACGTCGAGGGACAGGTCGCCGCAGACGAACGTCGGGGCGTAAGCAACCGCCTGCGCGCCGCGGAGCCGGAGCTTGATGCGGGAGAGCAGTTCCTCGAACCGGAAGGGCTTGGTCATGTGGTCATCCGCACCGCCGTCGAGCGCCGCCACAGTGCTCTCGAGGCTGTCCGCCGCCGTCAGCACGATCACCGGAATCGTCGAGTGCATGTTCCTGAGGTTCTTGAGGACGGTAAGGCCGTCCATCCTCGGCATGGTGATGTCCAGTATGAGGAGGTCAAACTCCCCGGACGTCGCGTAATCCAGCGCCTTCACCCCGTCGGAGACCTGGGTGGTGGTGTAGCCGGCCGCTGTGAGCCCTTTGGCGAGGAAGGCGGCAATGCGGGGTTCGTCGTCGGCGATCAGGATCCGCGTCAAGGCGTACCTCCCGTCCGGATGGCCCATTCAATGCCCGACGCCGGTCCGGCCAGGTTCGGTTGCTCGCCGCGGCGCCGTTTCTTGGTCCGCACATCCTCCTTGGCGTCGAAGCCCTCGGTGTCGCCGCCGGTGTCCGCAGCAATGGAGCCATCGGTTTCATCGCCCTCATCTGTGCCGCCGGATGGTATCCGGAGGGTGAAGCGGCTGCCTTTGCCCTCCTCCGACTCCAGAAGCACCGTGCCGCCGTGTGCCTCGGCGATGGCTTTGACGATGGAAAGGCCCAGGCCCGAGCCCTCCATGGCCGCCGAGTTGCGGCCCTTGCCGAAGCGCTCGAATATGCGCTCATGCTCGTCCGCCGGAATGCCGGTGCCGGTGTCCGAGACCCAGATTTCCAGCTCCCTGGATGCGGATTGCCGCGCTGCCAGATCCCGCAGAACTCCTGCCCGCCCGCCCTGGGGAGCGCCGCCGTCGTCCTCTACCCAGGCGCCGCCAACGGATATCCGGTCCGACTCGGAGGTGTGGTTGACTGCGTTGGAAGCGAGCTGCTCCAGCGCCTGGGTGAGCCGGCGGCGGTCAGCGCGGATCAGGCCGCCGGGCCTGGCCTCCAGCCGCCACTGGCGCTCGCCGAGGACCCGGACGCGGTTCAGGACGTCCTCCAGAAGGTCATCCGCCTCCACCCAGCCGGGCGTCACGAAGTCGGGCCGTCCGCTGCGGGCAAGCAGCAGCAGGTCATCCACCAGCACCTGCATCCGGTCAAGCTCATCCAGGAGCAGCTCGCGGGTCTGGTCCACATCGTCGGGGTCCCCGCTGCGGAGCAGCTCCAGGTAGCCGCGGATGATTGTCATGGGGGTGCGCAGTTCGTGGCTGGCGTCGTGGACGAAGCGACGCTGGTTCTCCGATCCGGACTCCAGCCGTTCGAGCATTCGGTTGAAGTTCATGGCCAGCTGAGCGATGTCGTCGGTGCTGTCCGGCACTTCCACCCGCTTGGACAGGTCCTCAAATGTGGTGGCCTCGGTGGCCTCGCGGAGCCGCCGAACGGGGCGCAACAGCCGCCCGGTGACCAGGTACCCAACCAGGCCGGTCATTGTGAGCGTTGCGGTGGAGGCCAAGGCGAAGGTCCACATCGAACCGAAAACCTCCGCGCGCCGGGAGCCGATCTCGCTCGAGGCAATGAGGAGGCCCTGATCTGGGCGCCCGCCCGGCAGGGACACCGACGTGATGGCCAGGCGAACCTGCCGGCCGTCGAGGTCGATGTCCCGCATCACGGTCTGACGGGGCACACTCCAGTCCCACATGTTGTCGGTAATAGCGGCCGTGTTGAGCTCGGTGGGCTGCTCGCCGAAGGGCAGTATGACGCTGCGGCCGCGGACCACGGTCATCACCGACTCGTAGCCCCCGGGAGCCCCGCTACGCAGATAAGTTGTAAACAGGCTGTCCAGGGAGGCATAAGGTGCGCCGGAATTGGGCTGGCCGCGCTTGGCCAGCGCGTCCAGGTTCTTGCGCGGCAACTGGAGCTCGGCATTGACCCGGTCATTGAGGCTGTTCAGCTGGGCCGCATGGGTGGCGGCGCCGGCGACAAACAGGCCCACGGCCATGAAGACGAGCAGCGTGGCCAGCAGCCGGAAGCGGACGGAATGCACTTCCGCGCGCAGTGCGCCGGCCGTGTTCATGGGACCACCGGGCCGAATCTGACGTGTGATGCACGTAACACGTTGCAAGCCAGAGCCGGCCAAGCAAATTTTTTTTGAAATCGGGGGTCGCCGGCAAAGACGCTCATCGCCGAGTACTCGGAATACTTGGTTGTACCCGGGCCGGCCATGGTCTGTCTCATTGGATCACCCATTTCACGCTGATTCGGCGGTCCTCCGGGGACGAGGATCGCAATAGCACCGCTGTTACTGCGGTATTACGAATCTAGCCCCGAATTCTTGGGAAAAACTTGTTGTCTGCACCGGCGCTGCATTCCCGCTAAGAGGTTCCAGGGGAGCCGTAGGCCGCCCCAACCCGGTGGTGGCCCGCCTGATGGGAAAGCTACCAAGTAGTGGCCGAGCCGAAATTCGAGTACTCGCTACTCGTGCCCATACTTGCCCGAGTGACAAGTATGAATCCAAGCCATTCATGGGGAATGCAGTTCATGGGGATAGTAGGTGCACAAAATGGTACAAACTGTTGCAGAAGATACTCGTTGGTCCCGGAGAGCCAACGACGACGAGTACCTTCCGAACTCAATGGAAGACGCCGGTGGAACAACGACGAAGTTGTCCATCAACATCCTGGGACCGCTCCGTGTCCGCCGCGGCGGCGAGGAGATCGGATCCCACGAGCTTGGCGGGCCCAAGCCGCGCCAGGTCCTTGAAATCCTGTTGCTCAAGCTGGGGACCCCGGTCTCCAAGAACCACCTGATTGAAGTCTTGTGGAATGGCCAGCCGCCGTCCGAGGCACTGTCCACTTTGGAAAGCTACGTCAGCGTCCTGCGCCGGCACCTTCAGCCCGGAAGCGGCAAGGGGGGAGCCCTCCGCACGGTCACCGGCGGCTACATGATCGACCGCACCATGGTTGACCTTGACCTCGATCGGTTCGATGAGCTTCTGAAGCAGGCGGGGCACGCCTCACCGGAGGAATCCTTCCGGCTGCTCGAGAAGGCCCTCGGCATCGCCTCCGTGCCACTGCTCAGCGATGAGCTGCTGGCCGGCTGGGCAGAGGAAGAGCGGTCGCTCCACTCAGCACGCGTTGCGAGCATCAAGGCACGGGCAGCGGAAGCAGCCGTCGCCGTCGGACACCCGGAGCGCGCCGTGGCCCTCGCCAGCGAACTGCTCGTGGACGACCCCATCAACGAGCGTGCCTGGACCGCCTTGATCCTGGGTCTGGAAGAATCCGGGCAGTACATGGAAGCACTGCGGGCCTACGGGCGCTGCCGCCGGGTCATGGACCAGGAGATCGGCTGCCTCCCCGGACGCCCGCTCCGGGAAGCGCACGCCCGGCTGCTCCAGGCAACAGCCGCCAGCGAGGATGACATGGACCTCACAGATTCGGGTGCCCAGGCCCCGGCAACTTCCCAGGTCACCCGGGAAATCAGCATCCTGACCATCGACGACCACAGCACGTTCACCGAACTGCTGACGGCGGCCCTCGACCGCGAGCCCGACCTGCGGAGCGTCGCCTCGGCCACCACGGCCAAGAGCGGGGTGGAGCAGAGCATCGCCCTCAAGCCCGACGTCGTGATCATGGACTTCCACCTGCCCGACGGCGACGGCCTTACCGCCGCTGCCCGCATCCTGGCTGACGCCCCGAACACCCGGATCGTCATGCTCACCGGCGACCCGACGCCGGAAGCGCTGCGGACCGCCGCTTCCATGGGCATCTGCGCCTTCCTGCCGAAGGGCGGATCGCTCTCCACCCTCCTGGACACCCTCCGCTATGCGCGGGCGGGCAACATGGTGGTGCACCCCTCGCTGGTGGCCCAGCTGGGCATGTCCACCCCCGCTCCGGCCCCCGCGGTCCGTGAAGTGGAGCCCGGCGGACCCGTCCTGACGCCCCGGGAACTGGACGTGCTCCGACTGATGGCCGGTGGCCACGGGTCAAAGGAAGTAGCCAGCAAGCTGGACATCTCCCTCAACACCTGCCGCGGCTACGTGAAGGCAATCTTCGCCAAGCTCGGAACCCACTCGCAGCTCGAATCGGTCATGGAAGCGTCACGGCGCGGCATGCTCGAGCAGCCGTCAAATGGCTAGGCCATCGCTCCGTAAACCTGCCTTGTTCCGCCCGTTCGAATCGCCGGCCTACCACAATTCCGAAGTTTTCAAGGCCGTCCGGCGGTTCCTGCTGATGGGGCTGGTTGCCCTGGTGGTGGTCACCACCCCGGTGGCCTTCTGGATCTGGTCCGAGGCGGAACGCCACGCGCTGGAGAACTCCAAGGAGGCCACCGACCACCTGGCCAACAACGTGGTGGGGCCGCTGCTGGACAAGGAAGTCCTGTCCGGCGACCCCACCGCCGTTGAGCGGCTCGACGAGCGCCTCCGCCCCTGGATGGAGAGGCGGTCCGTCTTTGAGATCAGGCTGTGGGACAAGGACGGGCGCATCGTCTACTCGGACGATCCAAAACTGATCGGCAAGACCTTCGACCTGCCGCACGAGGCACAGGAAATTCTGGACGGCGGGGACGTCCCCGCCAACCTCGAAATGCAGAAGGACGAGGTCAACACGCCCGACGTCGAAAACGGCGAGCTCGTGGAGGTCTACGTGCCCGTCACGGCCCCCGACGGGCAGAAGCTGGTGTTTGAGACTTATTACGACGACGACGGTGTCCGCCAGGAGCAGGCTGCCGTTCTGTTCGGCATGGCCCCGCCGTTCCTGCTCTCACTTGCCGTCCTGCAGCTGGCGCAGCTGTTCCCGGCAGTCCGGCTCGCACGCAGGATCCAGGCCTACGAAGCCGGCCGGAGCCGCCTGCTGCGCCGGGCCATCGAAGCCTCCGAGCTCGAGCGCCAGCGCATTGCCCGGGACCTGCACGACGAGGTGATCCAGGAGCTTTCGGGCCTGTCCTACGTGATGGAGTCCGAGGAACTGCACAGCCCGGTGGGGCAGCGTGGGCTGTTCTCCGACGCCCGGCGGATCCTGCAGGACAACGTCCGCAGCCTGCGGGCCATGACCAGCGAGCTGTACCCGCCGGACCTGAACCGCCTCGGCCTCCCCGGGGCGCTTGCCCGGCTCGGCGATCCGCTCGAGGAACGGGGGATCAGCGTGGAGCTGGACCTGCCGGAGAAGTGCGAGCTGGACCGGGACCGCGCGGCACTGTTCTACCGGGTAGCCCGTGAGGCCCTGGCCAACACCGCGAAACATTCCAGGGCGACCAGGGCTGAACTCCACCTCCATCAGGACAGCCACCGTTCGGAGATCCGCATCCAGGACGACGGTTGCGGCTTCGACCAGAGCCAGGGGTCGCCGGAAGGACACTTCGGCCTACGCATCATGAAGGACACCATCGGCGAGGCCGGCGGGACGCTCCAGTTGATGTCCGCTCCCGGTCGGGGGACCACGGTGATCGCGCGCTTCGGAGTGGGGGGCACCAAGCTTCCGGCCGCCGTCGAGCACGAACAGGAACCGATCCCCTCGGCATGACTCCCTGAAGGTGGCGGGCGCGCCGGTACAGTGAATCCATGCCTCTCCCGTACCCGCCCCTCGAGGAACTGCTGCACAGCGCCCGCGTGGTGGCTCTGCCCATGCGCGTGAAGTTCCGCGGGATCCTGGAACGCGAAACGCTGCTCCTCCGCGGTCCAATGGGATGGGGCGAGTTCGGTGCGTTCCCCGAGTACGGCGACGCCGAGGCCTCCCGCTGGCTTGCCTCCGCCATCGAGGCCAGCTGGCACGGGTTCCCGGAGCCCCTGCGGACCAGCATCCCCGTCAACGCCACCGTGCCCGCCGTCTCCGCAGACGCCGTACCGGAAATACTGGCCCGGTTCGGCCGCGTGGACGCCGTCAAGGTCAAGGTGGCAGAACGCGGCCAGACGCTCGACGACGACGCGGCCCGCGTCGCCGCTGTCCGCGCCGCTCTTCCGGACGCTGCCGTCCGTGTGGACGCCAACGGCGGCTGGGACGTTCCGGCGGCCGTGGAGGCGCTGACCCGGCTGTCCGACGTCGGTCTCGAATACGCTGAGCAGCCCGTGCCGGAGATCGAGGGCCTGGCGGAGGTGCGGCGGCGGCTCCGCGCGGCGGGCGTGTCTGTCCTGATCGCGGCCGACGAAAGTGTCCGCAAGGAAGACGATCCCCTCAGGGTGGCCCGTGCAGGTGCGGCCGATCTCCTCGTCGTGAAGGTGGCGCCGCTCGGGGGAGTCCGGCGTGCACTGGAGCTGGTGGCGCAGGCGCGGATGCCCGCCGTCGTGAGTTCCGCCCTGGATACGTCAGTGGGGATCCGGGCCGGGCTCGCGCTCGCTGCCGCACTGCCGGAACTGCCGTTTGCGTGCGGGCTGGGAACGGTGTCGCTGCTCGCGGCGGACGTTTCCACTGCGCCCTTGGTGGCCGACGACGGCGCCATCACCCTGCGCGATGCCGTCGCCGACGAGGGGCTGCTTGAGCAGTACGCAGCCCCGTCCGAGCGCCGGGACTGGTGGCTCGCCCGGCTCCGCCGCGCGTACGCTGCACTCCCGGCAACAGACGCTCCCTCACTTCCTGCAGGTTTTTGACCGACGCGTCCTCACCTCCTGCGGGTTTTCCCGCGACGCGTCCTCACCTGCGCGTCGAGTTCACCGGATCTTCATCTGAGTGTCGGCTTCCGGTTGGCTTTCGCTGGCAAGGTGGCGGTGCCGCATCTAAACCCTCGGAAGGTCTCTCTCCCATGTCTGAAATCTCCGGACGCAAGTTCGCACTGCTGCCCATGCTCGGTCACACCAAAGGCAAACGCAGCCCTGTCACCTGCGCGCTCAAGTGCGACAACGCCTGCGCGGGCGACGTCTGCAACACGAGCTCCAACAGCTACTTCCGCGACATTGCTTCCACCACGCTGTCCCGCCGCGCCGCCCTGGGCTTTGGCGCCGCCGGTGCCCTCGCCGTCGTACTTGGCGGTGCCGCGACGTCCCCTGAGAAGGCCGTCGCCGACGGCGGGACGGGACTTTCCGCCGCCGCGAAGAACGGTTTTGGCCCGGGCGCGTCCAAGCTGCAGTTCACCGCCATCCCTTCCATTGCGTCCGAGGTTGATGCGGTGACGGTGCCGGCAGGATTCGCCTGGCAGCCGGTGATCCGCTGGGGTGACCCGATCTTCAAGGATGCCCCGGCGTTCGAGCTGGGCAACCAGACCGCAGCAGCACAGGAGCGCCAGTTCGGCTACAACAACGACTACTCGGACATCCTCGAGATCCCTGGAAGCAAGGGCCGCCGTGCGCTGCTGTTCGCGAACCACGAATACACGAACGAGAACATCATGTTCCCGGCCAGCATGCCCGCCGAGCAGATGCGTGCGGTCGGTGCGGCGGCCCACGGCCTGACCGTCGTCGAGCTGGAGCGCAAGAACAAGAACAAGCCGTGGAGCTACGTCCAAGGCGCCCCGCTGAACCGCCGGTACCTGAACAGCACCCGCTACGAGCTGACCGGGCCCGTCGCCGGCTCGGACCTGGTCAAGACCGTGGCCGACCCCGCGGGCCGCTGGATCAACGGCACGCTGGGCAACTGCTCCGGCGGAACCACCCCGTGGGGCACGATCCTTTCGGGCGAGGAAAACTTCAACGGTTACTTCGTCGCTCCGGGCACTTCCGCCTCGGACAAGCGCTACGGCCTCACCAACAAGGCCACGGCGCGGCAGTGGGAGCTGGACGACCCGCGTTTCAACGCCAACAACGCCGGCTACGAAAACGAAACCAACCGCTTCGGCTGGATCGTGGAGGTGGACCCGTTCGACCCCACGTCCACTCCGAAGAAGCACTCCTCGCTGGGCCGCTTCAAGCACGAGGGCGCCAACGTGATCGTGGCCAAGTCCGGCCACGTGGTTGCCTACTCCGGCGACGACGAGCGCTTCGACTACCTCTACAAGTTCGTCTCCAAGGCCAAGTACCGCGAGGGCGACCGCAAGCACAACATGACACTCCTCTCCGAGGGCGACCTGTACGTTGCGAAGTTCGCGGGCAGCGCCCCGGCCGCCGAGATCGACGGCAAGGGCTCCGTTCCGGCGGACGGATCCTTCGACGGCACCGGCGAATGGCTGCCCCTAGTGGTCGGCGGCAAGTCCATGGTGGCTGGCATGTCCGTCGAGGAAGTCCTCGTATACACGCGGCTGGCGGCGGACAAGGTGGGCCCCACCAAGATGGACCGCTGCGAGGACGTCCAGCCCAGCCTGCACACCGGCAAGGTCTACGTGGCCTGCACCAACAACTCGGACCGCGGCAAGCCGGGGAAGGAAGGTGCCACCGAGGTCAACCCGCGCAACGAGAACCGCGACGGCCACATCGTCGAAATCACGGAGACCGGCGACCAGACCTCCAGGAAGTTCACGTGGAACCTGCTGATGGTCTGCGGCGATCCCTCCACCGGCGACGTCACCTACTTCTCCGGTTTCCCGGCTGACCAGGTCTCGCCGATTTCCTGCCCGGACAACCTGGCCTTCGACTCCGTAGGCAACCTCTGGATCTCCACCGACGGCGCTCCCTCCGGCATCGGTAAGGCTGACGGTCTGTTCAAGGTCACCCTGGATGGCCCCGAGCGCGGCCGCGTGGAGCAGTTCCTCGCAGTGCCCCGCGACGCCGAAACCTGCGGACCGATCGTCCACGACACCGAACGCAGCGTCTTCGTGTCCGTGCAGCACCCGGGCGAGGAGGGTACCTTCGAGGCACCGAACTCGTACTTCCCGGACTACGTGCGCGCCGGCGCGACTCCCCGCCCTGGCCAGGTCCGGGCTCCCCGCCCGGCCGTGATCCAGGTGTTCCGCTCCTAGGCTCCGCCTCCCTTCCGTACCAGACGCTTCCTCACATCCTGTACTGCTCCCCGGAAGTTGGACTGAGATATTCAGTTCCGACTTGTGGGGAGCAGTTTTATGCGTGCGTCTAGTTCGTTGTCTGAGGTCCAGCGCAAGGCCGCTGTAGCGTGGTTCGAGAAGGGCATCGCAGCTAGAGCGACGGCCGGAGTGCTGGGTGTGCCCTTGCCGCCGGTTCGGGGTCTCTACCTGCGGTGGAGGATTCATGGTCGAGGAGTTTTGATGCCGCAGCCGCCAACGTCGTACTCATTCGAGTTCAAACTCGCCTTGGTGGAACGGTTCCTAGCGGGCGAGACCGCCCCGGACCTGGCAGTGGAAGCCGGCCTGTCCTCACCTCGCGTGCTGCAAAAGTGGGTACGGGGCTACCGGGAGGAGGGTGCTGATGCATTGCGGCCGAAGCCCAAAGGCAGGCCCCGTAAGTCCGACGCCCCGCCGCCGCCGGATACACCGGAGATGGAACGGTTACGCCGGGAGAACGAGCGGTTGCGGGCGGAGGTGGCCTATCTGGGAAAACTGCGGGCCTTGAGGGAACAGGGACGACGGTGAAGGTCCAGGCCGTCATCTCCCTCAAGGCTGATTATCCGCTGGGCGTCCTGCTGGACGTCGCCGGGCTTGCCCGGTCCACGTTCTTCTATCACCAGGCCCGCCTCCAGGCCCCCGATCCGCGGGCGTCGCTCAAGACCACGATCACCGAGATTTTCAACGACAGCCAGGCCCGGTACGGGCACCGGCGCATTCACACAGAGCTGCTCAAGAAAGGGTGGACGGTCGCGAAGAAGACCGTTCTGAAGCTGATGCGTGTCCTGGGGCTGGTCTGCAAGGTCCGGCGGAGGAAGCGCTACAACTCCTACCAGGGCGAGCAGGGCAGGATCGCCCCGAACCTGCTGAACCGGGAGTTCGACGCCACCGCCCCGAACCAGAAGTGGGTTACCGACGTGACAGAGTTCAGCGTCGGAGGCCGAAAGCTTTACTTCTCCCCGATCATGGACCTCTTCGACCGGCAGATCATCTCCTACGCCATCGGCTCGTCCCCGAACCTGGAGCTGACCAACGCGTCGCTGCGCGACGCCTTGGCCACGCTCGAGGACGGGCAGAAACCGCTGGTGCACTCGGACCAGGGCGTCCAGTACCAGCACATCTCCTGGCGCACTCTCCTCAAGGAAGCCGGCGCGGTCCAATCAATGTCCCGCAAGGGCAACTGCTACGACAACGCCGTGATGGAGAACTTCTTCGGCCACCTCAAGGAAGAACTCTTCCACCACGTCCGGTTCCTCAGCCCCGGCGCCCTGGCAACAGCACTGCACGAGTACATCCGCTGGTACAACACCGACAGAATCTCAACGAAGCTCAACGGCCTGAGCCCGATACAATACCGAAGCCAGGCCCTTGCAGCCTAGGCCTTACTAACCGGGTCCAACTATCGGGGACCAGTTCATCCGGTCGGTTTTTTCCCGACGCTCCGTCAGATCCTGCCGCTTTTAGGCCAACGCGTCCTCACTTTCCTTGGGAAAGTGAGGACGCGTTTGTGGTTAGACGGCGGGATCTGATGGAGCGTTTGGCGTTGGGCGGCGGGATGTGAGGACGCGTTTGGCGTTGGGCGGCAGGATCTGATGGAGCGTCGGTTGGTGGCAGACTGGTTCGGTGACTTCGCACGAACCCACTGAGCCGTCCGCCAACACCATCGGCGCCCCCGCAGACCCCGCCGGCACTGCCCAACCCGCAGCTGCCACGGCCCACCCCGAGCCCGCCCTGACGTCCATGGCTTCCGCACGGATTGCCGTCGCTACGCTGGTCGCAGGAGGCATCCGCTACGTCGTCGTGGCCCCGGGCTCACGGTCCGCCCCCATGGCCTATGCACTTGCGGAGGCGTCGGCAGCGGGGAAGGTTGAACTGCTGGTCCGCATCGATGAGCGTTCGGCCGGCTTCACAGCACTCGGCCTGGCCCTGGCCACCGGCGCGCCGGTGGCTGTGCTGACGACGTCGGGAACCGCCGTCGGGAATCTCCTCCCTGCCGTGATGGAGGCCAACCACGCCGCCGTCCCGCTGGTGGTGGTCTCGGCCGACCGGCCGGAAGAGCTGCGCGGCACGGGCGCGAACCAGACCACCGTCCAGCTGGACCTCTTCGGCGAGCACGTCCGCTTCGCCGTCGACGTTCCCGCCGGCGAGAGCCCGCAGCGTGCGGTGGAAACATCGCTTGCCGCCGCGACGGGTGCCTTCGAGGACACACCGCCGGGGCCGGTGCAGCTCAACCTCGCCTTCCGTGATCCTCTGGTGCCTGAGACGGGGGAGCGGCTGCCCGAACAGCGCGGTCACGGGACCTTCCGGATCGGCACTGAACCGCTCACCATGACGCTCGATCCGGCCCCGGCCGACCTCCCGGAGCGGCGCACCGTGGTCTTTGCCGGGCACGACGCCGGTCCGGTCGCGGAGGCCTTTGCCCGTGCCCATGGCCTGCCGCTGCTGGCCGAGCCGTCGTCCAACTCCCGTTTCGGGTCTAACGCCGTGGGACCGTACCGCCTGCTGCTGGAGCACTTCGGCCCGGACTCGGCGCTGCCCATCGAGCGTGCCGTGGTGTTCGGGCGCCCCACGCTTTCCCGGCCGGTGTCGGCGCTGCTGGCCCGGACGGACGTCCCGGCAGCCCTCTACGAGCCGGTGCCGGTCGCTTGGTACGAGCCGGGCCGGCGCCAGGAAACGCCGATATCCAGCCTGGCCCAACTTGCGGAGTTCGCAGGCCGGGGTTCGTCCGCCTGGCTCGACGCCTGGCTGCTCGCGGGCGCCGCGGCCCAGCATGCCGTGGACGGCATACTTTCCGCCGAAGAGGCCGCAACCGGTCCTGCCGTCGGCTCCTTGGTCTGGCAGCACGCCCGCGGACAGCTGGTCCTCGGCTCATCCAACGGCATCCGCGACGTCGACCTCGCCGGCCAGCCCGCACCCGAGCCGTCGGCCACGGTCTTTGCCAGCCGGGGCCTCGCCGGCATTGACGGCACCATTTCCACGGCCACCGGCATCGCCCTCGGCGGCCACCAGGCAACCACCCTGCTGCTCGGCGACGTCACCTTCCTGCACGACGCCGGCGGCCTCTTCCTCGGCGCCGGCGAGGAACAGCCGCAGCTGCGCATCGTGGTCCTCAACGACTCGGGCGGCGCCATCTTCAGCCTCCTGGAACACGGCGCCGTCGCCGAGTCCGGCGGCTACGGGGACGCCGTCGAACGTCTCTTCGGCACCCCGCACTCGGTGGACATCGCGGCACTCGCCGCGGCGTACGGCGTGGGGCATTGTTCGGTGAGTACGACGGCGGGACTCGCCGAGGCGCTGGCGGCACCGTTCACGGGACGCACCATCATCGAGGTGCGCACGGACCGGCATGAACTCCGTGCCCTGCACGGCAGGATCAAGGCTGCGGTGGGTTCGGCCGTGGCCGGGGTGCTTGCCGGCTAGGCCGGCGACGCGCTTCTCGTCTGGCGACGCGCAAAATACCCCACGCGGGCGGAATTCCCTGCGCGCAGGGGAATGTGCGCGTCGCGGGGTGATCTCGGCATCGTCGGGCTGCGGCGGCGTCATGGGCGGCGGGAGTATCCACATGGCGGCACGCACATCTGTCGGGGCGGCACCAGGAACTGCCAGAGTACGAGCCATGACGGAACTGCCAAGGCTCGTCCTCGCCCGCGAGCACATTCAGCAGGGATTGACGCCAAAAATGCTGGCCCGCCGCTGTAGTTCCGGTGCGCTCGTCCGGGTTGCGGCACGGAGTGTACGCGGACGGGGACGAGTGGGGCTCCCTCCAGCCATGGGAACAGTACCGGTTGCAGGTGCAGGCAGCGGCCGAGACCTTCGTTGCGCCGACAGTGTTCGCCTGGCATTCGGCGGCCAGTGTGTGGGGCGTTCCGACTGTCGGCCACCACCACCGGTGCATGCACTGACGTTTCAGAACGACGGCGGCCGTTCCCGGGCGGGCGTCCACAGGCACTATGCGGATCCGGCCGGCGTGAAAGTAATCCGGCGCGACGGCCTTTTGGTGACGAGCCGCGCGCGCACTGTCCTGGACCTTGCGGCGTTCACGCCCATCGCCAAAGCCATCGTTCCGCTTGACCACGTGCTCCGTCCTGACAGTTCCAAGCAGTTGCCGGCACTGTCCAAGGAACAGCTCCTGGCGGAGATCGAGGGAAACTACACAGCCGCAGCAGCACGGCGGATTGCCCTCGCCATCGATTTCGCCGATCCGCTGTCGGCCTCAGCGGGGGAGTCGTACAGCCGGGCACTCATGTATGTGGCAGGCTTCGAGGCGCCTGCCCTCCAGCACGAGATCCGGGACGGGGCCGGGCTAATCGGCTACTCGGACTACTACTGGGACGGTGCCCGTGTCGCCGGGGAATTCGACGGCGTGGAAAAGTACATGAAGCCGGAGCACCTGAAGGGCCGCACGCCTTCCCAGGCAGCGGTGGACGAGAAATACCGGGAGGACAGGATCCGGGCGACTGGCCGCAGTGTCGTCCGATGGGTGTGGCCCGACCTGATGACGCCGGGACGGCTGGAACGGAAGCTGGCGGCGGCAGGCCTGCCCCGCCGTCGTGCCCGGTCCGCACAGTGACGTCGCTCCTCCTGGCGACGCGCAAATTTCCTGGCGACGCGCAAATTTGCCCGCGATGCGGGAATGCCCCGGCGCTACCGGAATTCCAGTAGCGCCGGGGCATTTGCGGGTCGCAGGGCGGTTCCCCGCGTCGCAGGAGCGAAGAGTGGCCTACTCGGCGATCTCGATGTGGGTCGGGTCCAGCACGCGGCGGAGGAATTCCTTGGTGCGGCCCTGGGTGGGGGAGCCGATGACCTGCTCGGCCACGCCCTCCTCGACCACTACGCCGCCGTCCATGAACACCACGCGATCCGCGACTTCGCGGGCGAAGCCCATCTCGTGCGTGACGACCAGCATGGTCATGCCTTCCTTGGCCAGGTTCCGCATGACCGAGAGCACGTCGCCGACCGTCTCAGGGTCGAGGGCGGAGGTGGGCTCGTCAAAAAGCATCAGCTCCGGGTCCATGCTCAGCGCGCGGGCGATCGCCACACGCTGCTGCTGACCGCCGGAGAGCTGGTCCGGGAACCGGTCGGCGAGGTGGCCGAGCCCCACGCGCTCAAGATTGGCCCGGGCGATCTTGTCGGCTTCTGCCTGCGGGCGCTTCAGCACCTTGGTCTGGGCGATCGTGCAGTTGCGCAGCGCGTTCAGGTGCGGAAACAGGTTGAACTGCTGGAACACCATGCCCACCTTGCGGCGCATCTTGTCGATGTCTACGTCGGCATCCGTGGCATCGAAGCCGCCCACGTGGACGCTGCCTTCATTCGGCTGCTCCAACAGATTGACGCACCGCAGCAGGGTGGACTTGCCGGAACCTGACGGGCCGATGAGGCACACCACTTCGCCCGGTGCGACGTCCAGGCTGATGCCTTTGAGGACCTCGTTGGAGCCGTACGACTTGCGCAGGCCCTTGATGGCCACACCGGCGGCGTGGACGCGCCCGCTTTGGGTGCGGGAGTGAATTTCGACGTCGTTCATGACTTCCCTGCCTAACGCTTGGTCCGCGCGGAGCGGCTTTCGAACTTCCGGGCCAGGAGGCTCAGCGGGATGGTGACCACGAGGTAGAACGCACCCGCCACGAGGAGCGGGGTGAGCCCTGCACCGAGGCTGGAAATGCCGTCGCGGCCGAACTTGGTGAGTTCGTACTGTGCCGCCGTCAGGCCCAGCACGTAGATCAGCGAGGAGTCCTTGGTCAGCAGGATGACCTCGTTGGTCAGCGGCGGCAGGACAATCCTGAAGGCCTGCGGGATGACGATCGTGACCATGGCGCGCCACTGCGGCATGCCCAGCGACCGCGCGGCTTCCGTCTGGCCCTTGGGCACGGCCTGCAGCCCGGCACGAAGTGTCTCGGCGATGTAGGCGGCCGCCACCATGCCCAGCGAAACCATCACCACGACGGCCACGTTCCACTGGACACCGAACGCCAGCGGAACGCCGTAGCCGAAGGCGATGAAGACCAGCAGCGCCGGGATGCCGCGGAAGAATTCAATGTAACCGGTGGCGATCCAGCGGTACAAAGGGAAGCTGGAGAGCTTCATGAGGGCCAGCAGCAGGCCCCCGGACAGGCCCACGACGAACCCCAGGAACGTGTAGATCAGGGTGTTTTTCAGGCCCGAGAAGAAGATGTCCGGGAACATCGGGCCGATCTTGCCGAAGTTGAAGACGTTGGTGGTGAGGGTCTTCCAGTCGGTGGCCAGGATCAGTGCGGCCACGGCCACAACAAAAATCCCTGCCTGGACGTACAGACTTACTCTGGCCCGCTGTCGTGCGGTCATTGCCATGGTGTACTCACATTCGTTTTGCGCAGTGGAGGCCTCGCACGGACTGTTGAACAGATCCCGGACGAGGCCCCTGCCGCGTAGGTGTCAGGCGCGCCGGTTACTTGGTGGCTTCGCCGAACCAGCTGGTCTCGAACTTCTTGAGGCTTCCGTCGTCGGTCAGGCGCTTCAGCGTCGTGTTGACCTGGTCGAGCATGGCGGTGTTGCCCTTCTTGACCGCGATGCCGAGCTTTTCCCCGGTGGCGTAGTTCTCGACACGCTTGAACTTGGAGTCATCCTTGATGGCGTACCCGAGGACCGACTGGTTGCCCAGGGCGGCATCGATGGTGCCCGCCTTGAGCGCCTGGACCAGGAGGCCGGTGTCCTCAAACTGCTGCGCGTCGAGGCCCTTGTCCTTGGCGTACTTGGCCCCCGTGGTGGCCTGCTGGACGCCAACCTTCTTGCCCTTGGCGCCGTCGATGTTCGTGATGCCGGAGGCCTCGGATGCCACGAGGGTCAGGTCGTCGTTCAGGTAGGGGTCGGAGAAGTCCATGAGGGCCTTGCGGGTATCCGTGATGGAAACGGAGGAGATGGAGACGTCGCAGCCGGTGAGTGCGGTGCCGGTCTCGATGGCCTCGAAGGAGCTGTCCACCACGTTGACTTCGGCCTTCATGTCCTTCGCCAGTTCGGCGGCGATGTCCATGTCGAAGCCCACGATCTTGCCATCCTTCTGGAATTCGAAGGGCTCGTAGGGGACGTCGGAGCAGATGGTGAGCTTTCCGGCATTGATGAGCTGCACGCCGCTGCTGCTGGTGGCAGCCGGGGTGGAGCTTCCGCCGCCGCAAGCGGTGAGACTGATGGCCCCGACGGCGAGGATTGCGGCTGCCTTGGCGCTGAATTTGGCCGTGGCACGGGACTTGAGCTGCATTTGATTACCTTTTGTTGCAGGGGTATGCGGAACTAAATCGGTTCATAGTGTATCGCCGAAGAGGAGATGTGCATCACAGAAAACTAAGTTTCACTATTTGATAACTAAACCACAGCGTTTTTCAAGGGCTTTAA
This sequence comes from Arthrobacter sp. FW305-BF8, assembly GCF_021789315.1. Taxonomy (NCBI): domain Bacteria; kingdom Bacillati; phylum Actinomycetota; class Actinomycetes; order Micrococcales; family Micrococcaceae; genus Arthrobacter; species Arthrobacter sp. FW305-BF8. Next base: position 3,681,852 of record NZ_CP084561.1, on the reverse strand, counting down.
TCTTAGGCCTGTCCGGGATACCGGACGCGTTGGGGCCCCGGCCAAAGGGTGCGCAGATGGCCGCCCGGCTCGAATCAGCTGCTGATCCCCAGCGACTCCAGCATCGGCCGGAACTTGGCCCACGTCTCCGCGAGCTCCGCCTCCGGCTGCGATCCCTCGACGATGCCGCACCCGGCATATAGCCGGACGGTAGTGGGGGTCTCGATCACGGCGCCGCGCAGCGCGATGCCCCACTCGCCGTTGCCCGCGGCGTCAAGCCAGCCCACCGGTCCGGCATATGGTCCCCGGTCTAAGTGCTCGAGTTTCCGGATCAGTGCCCCCGCAACCTGCGTTGGCGTGCCGCACACGGCGGCGGTGGGGTGGAGCGCATTGATCAGCGCCAGGCAGGTGGGGACGTGGCCCTCAACCTCGGCGAGCTCGGCCTTGACGTCGGATGCGAGATGCCACACGTTGGGCAGCTCCAGGATGAACGGCTCGTCGTGCGCATTCATGGCCTCGGAGAAGGGTGCGAGCTGGGTGGTCAGCGACTGGATGGCGATCTCGTGCTCGTGCCGCTGCTTCTCCGAGCCGGCCAGGACCCGCTCGGCATACTCCAGCGGCAGCCCGGCCTCGCCGACGGCGTCCCGGCGGTCCAGCGTCCCGGCGAGCACCCGGGCTTGGGCCGTGCGGCCCTCCACCTGGATGAGCATTTCCGGCGTCGCCCCCACGAGGCCGTCCACGCCGTAGGTCCAGCATTCCCGGTAACGGCCGGCGAGCTGCCGCAACACCTCGGCGGCGTTCACGCCCTCGGGAACCGTCGCCACGACGTCCCGGGCCAGGACCAGCTTCTCCAGTTTCCCGGTGCGGATCTCCGCGACGCCGGCGGTGACGGCGTCCATCCAGTCCTGTTCGCTGAGGGATCCGGTTTTCAGCGTGGCCTGATCCGGACGCGCGGCCGGGTCAGTAAGTTCGACGGCGCCAGCCGGGTCCGACTCCAGCCACCCCTTCAGGGCGGCGAACGCGCCCGCCTCGGTGAGCTCGCCGTCGTCGGCCGTTATCTGTGTGAGCCAGGCGCGGCCGTCCCGGACGCCCACCACGATCTCCGGCACGATCAGGCGGGATTCCTGGGCGGAAGCCTTGGAGAATGCAAAGGACCCGAAAGCCACCGGGCCGGTGCCGGGGCATTCCACATGGTCGGTGATGTCTGCCTCGATGACCAGGTGGCGCCACCAGATGTCCGCTTCGAGGAACCGCTCGGGGCCCGTGGCGGTAAAGCGCGCCGCCTCGCCGAAGCCCACCAGGCCGGCCTCGCGCCGGGTCCAGCACAGAACGTCATCGCGGACCAGATACGACGGCAGCCCCTCGGGAGCCGAATCTCCATCCAAAGGGACTGTCAGGGTGCGGAGCGTGCTGGTCATGATGGGTCAACACTACTCCGCGCAGCAATTTACGGTGATTCGCAGTAATCCAGCCGGGCCACCACGCCCGGCGGCGGCCGTGTCACGGAGCCCGCGGAACTTTTGAGACAATGACATGGTGAACCGAGCATCCTTGGATAAGCGTCCGGACGAAGTAGCCACGATGTTTGACGACGTCGCACCCAAATACGACGTCGTCAACGATGTCCTCTCGATGGGGCAGACGCGCCGGTGGCGCAAGGTTGTGGTCGAAGCCATGGACGTACGGGCCGGCCAGCGGGTGCTGGACCTGGCCGCCGGAACAGGAACCTCCAGCGAGCCATATGCCGATGCAGGCATAGACGTGGTGGCCTGCGATTTCTCCCTCGGCATGCTCAAGGTCGGAAAGCGCCGCCGCCCCGACATCGACTTCATCGCCGGTGACGCCACCAACCTGCCCTTCGCCGACAACACCTTCGATGCCAGCACCATCTCCTTCGGCCTGCGCAACGTCAACGAACCCAAGAAGGCCCTGGCCGAGATGCTCCGGGTGACCAAGCCGGGCGGCAAGCTGGTCATCGCCGAGTTCTCCCAGCCCGTCGTTCCGCTGTGGCGCACCATGTACACCGAGTACCTCATGCGCGCCCTGCCGGCCATTGCCACCAAGGTGTCCTCCAACCCGGATGCGTACGTCTACCTCGCCGAGTCCATCCGGGCCTGGCCGGACCAGGACAACCTCGCCGCATGGCTGCAGGACGCCGGCTGGGAAGATGTCACCTACCGCAACCTGAGCGGCGGCATCGTGGCCGTCCACCGTGCCCACAAGCCCCGCACGGGCAACGGCTCGGCGGAAGCCATCGCAGCCCACACCGGCCCGGTGGCCAAACTGCGCCGCAACCTCCCGCGGACCGCCCGCTGACACTGTGAAAGTACTGATTGTTGGCGCGGGTCCCGCCGGATCCACCGCCGCGTATTACCTCGCCAAAGCCGGCATCGACGTCACGGTCCTGGAAAAAACCAGTTTCCCGCGCGAAAAAGTGTGCGGTGACGGCCTCACTCCGCGGGCTGTCCGCGAAATCCAGAAGCTGGGCCTGCCGCACCCCGAACAGGACGGCTGGCGCCGAAACAAGGGGCTCCGCCTGCTCGCCGGCGGCCGCAGCATCGAACTGCCGTGGCCCGAGGTGTCCGATTTCCCGCAGTACGGCCTGATCCGCACCCGCCTGGGTTTTGACGAGGAACTCGCCCGGCACGCGCAGGCGGCCGGCGCCACTGTTCTGGAACGCCACAGCGTGACGGAGGCGCTCCGCAACGGTGACGGCCGGGTGACTGGTGCGCGCGCAGCGATCCTGGACGAGTCCGGACGGAAGACGGGGGAGACGCTCGACTTCAGCGCCGACGTCGTGCTTGCTGCCGACGGCAACTCCACCCGCACCGCCGTCTCGCTCGGCATCCAGAAGCGCGACGACCGGCCCCTGGGCGTCGCCGTCCGCACCTACTTCACCTCGCCGCGGCACGACGACGACTGGATGGAAGGCTGGCTGGAACTTCCCGGCCGCGACGGCAAGCTCCTGCCTGGCTACGGCTGGGTGTTCGGCGTCGGCGACGGCACCTCCAACGTGGGCCTCGGCATCCTCAACTCCTCCAAGGAATTCGGCAAGCTGGACTACAAGCAGGTGCTCCGCGAGTGGACCGCCGGCATGCCCGCCGAGTGGGGCTTCACCCCGGAGAACCAGGTGGGGGAGATCCGCGGTGCCGCCCTCCCCATGGGCTTCAACCGCACCCCGCACTACTCGCCCGGCCTGCTGCTGCTCGGCGATGCCGGCGGCATGGTGTCCCCGTTCAACGGCGAGGGTATCTCCTACGCCATGGAGTCCGCCCGCTTCGCGGCCGAGTTCATCATTGACGCCAGTGGGTCTGCTTGCAGCCGGCCCGCCTCCGGGGGCTGGAACGCGTCCGACGCCGACGCCCGCCTCTCGGGGTACGCGGACTATGTGCGTGAACAGTGGGGATCCCACTTCACGCTGGGGCGTGCCTTCGCCGCGCTGATCGGCAAGCCCGCTGTCATGAAGCTGGCGCTGCGGACCGGGATGCCCATTCCGGTGCTGATGCGCTTCGTGGTCCGGCTGCTGGCCAACCTGACCGACCCGTCGGCCAAGGGCTTCGAAGACCGCGTGATCCGCCTCCTCGAACTGCTGGTCCCGGCCACCTCCAACACCTCCGTCCTTGCCCCCTCCGGCTCCAAATCAGCGGTTTCCGCAACAAAAAGTTAGGGTTAACCCGTGACCAACTCCGCGAACCACAGCTGGACGCACGCCGGGCATGGCCTGCCGGACTCCGAACCCAGCCTCAACACCACTGCCATCGCCACCGGACTGCAGCTGCCGGCAGGCTTCGCGGCCATCGCGGAAGACCCCGACCTGGGTCCTGCCCTCACCACCAATCTGGCCCGGGTGGAGAAGAAACTCCGCGAAGCCATCGCCAACTCCGACCCCCTGGCTGACGCAACGTCGCGTCACCTCGTGGAAGCCGGCGGCAAGCGCATCCGCCCCCTGCTGACTCTGCTCTGCGCCCACCTGGGTGACGCGTCGCTGCCCTCCGTGGTGCAGGCCGCGGTCGTGGTTGAGCTGACTCACCTGGCCACGCTGTACCACGACGACGTGATGGACTCAGCGCCGTTCCGCCGGGGCGCCCCCACGGCCCACGAAGTCTGGGGCAACTCAGTGGCCGTCCTCACCGGCGACCTGATCTTCGCCCGCGCGTCCATCCTCGTGTCCGAGCTGGGCGGCCGCGCGCTCGGCATCCAGGCCCGCACCTTCGAGCGGCTGTGCCTCGGCCAGCTGCACGAAACCGTGGGGCCGCGCCCGGACGAGGACCCGGTGGAGCACTACCTGTCCGTAATCGCGGACAAGACCGGTTCGCTGGTGGCCGCCTCGGGCCAGTTCGGGGCTATCTTCTCCGGCGCCGACGAGGCCTACGAGAACATCCTGGTGGAGTACGGCGAGAAGGTGGGCGTCGCCTTCCAGCTTGCCGACGACGTCATCGACGTCACGGGTGTCAAGGTCAAATCCGGCAAATCCCCGGGCACGGACCTGCGTGAAGGCGTTCCCACCTTGCCTGTGCTGCTGCTCCGCAAGGCCGCGGCCGACGGTGACCAGTCCGCCGTCGAACTTCTTAAGCTGATCGACGGCGACCTCTCCTCGGATGAGGCCCTCGCCGAAGCCGTCGCCGGGCTGCGCGAGCACCCCGTCGCGGCGGAGTCCTGGGTGGTAGCCCGTGCGTGGGCGGCCGAGGCCATCGCCGCGCTGGCCCCGCTGCCCGAGGGTGTTGTGAAGGCCTCGCTGTCCAGCTTCGCGCATGCCGTGGTGGACCGCGCCAGCTAACTTGGCATCGCTTTGGGTCCGGTATCCGTGAGGTGCCGGGCCCTTCTGGCTTATCCGGCTTAAACGGAACGGCCCCGTTTCCCTGCAGCGTAAACGAGTCAAACGCTGCGCGGAACCGGGGCCGTCTCTCCGTTCGCATCAGATCCACCGGAGGCATTCAGTGGATCCGAGAAACACTCTATGACAGATTTGTCACATCCACAAATCTCTTGTTAAGCGGCGTGTCACACAGCCCACTCCTTCGAGGCCCCGCCGTCCTGACCCTGTTTGGTCACCCGCCCCGGAAGACACGCCGTCAACATGCGGCGTACTGAGGAGCCCGCCGTGAAAACGGGTCATGACGGGCCGGGTCTGCTTTGTGCACATAGGCAAACCTGCGGCTCCCCAACAGCCCCGGGCGCGCGCGCCGTGGAGCGATGGACCTTGAGAAATATCTGGTTCGCCGCGCGGGAGCGGCCAAAAGGGGTGATCTGCTGCGCGCCGGGTTCCGCCGTCCCGCCATTGAGGCTGCCGTAGAATCCGGCCGACTGTACCGGCCGCTGCGCGGAGTCTACGCGCTGAACACCGCGGACGACGGCGTCCTGGCCGCCTTCAGGGCGAACGGCAGGCTCACGTGCGTGTCGGCGGCCCCCTTCTACAGCCTGTGGGCCCTTCACCCGCCCGGCGAGGTTCACCTGAGTTGCGGCAACGGGGTGCCCAAGCCCGGGATCATTGACCACGCACCATGTGGGCACCCAACCCCACCCGGCTTTCCGGTGGCGGGTTTGGCCGACGTGCTACTGCATGCGCTGAGGTGCCTCCCGGAGCTTGAAGCGCTCGCGCTGGTACAGTCAGCCACCGGTCGGGGCGAGATATCCGCCGACTTCCTGAGGGACAAACTCATTGGGAACAGGAATGGCCGCGCCCGCGCGGTGCTGGGTCTGCTGATTCCGCGATCAGACTCCGTGTTGGAGGTGCTGGCCCATACGCACTTTGTCCGGGCCGGACTCAAAGTCCGAGTGCATGTTCCCCTGCCCGGGGTGGGCGAGGTTGACTGCTTGGTTGAGGAATGCCTCGTGGTGGAGTTGGACGGGTCTACGCACTTTGAACCCCGCCAGGTTAAGAAGGATCACCGGAGGAACAACGCCGGCATGCGCGGGGGCTTTCTCACGCTCCGCTATTACTACGACGACGTGGTGTATCACCCCGAGGCGATGGTGGAAGAGGTCCGTGCGGTACTCCAGCTGCGGGCACTGGGCAGATTTGCTCCTGAGTGACGCCGTCGTGACCTACTTTGCGGCCGGGAGCCTCGCGACACGCCGACGAAAGCGGCGAGCCGCTGCCCGGAGGGGGTCAAACAGGGTCACGACGGCCCGACAAAAACTAGTCTTCGTCGTTGAAGGCCCAGTCGAACATGTCGAAGACGAACTCCGAGAAGGTGCCTTCCTCGCTCTTCCACTGGCCGCGGGCGTTGTTCCGGCGGTAGACGATAGGGTCGGGGACGCTCAGGTCGCCGGTGCGGAAGCCCCACGTAAAGTTTTCTTCCTCGTCCTCAAGGAACATAAGGAAGCCTTCGTCGTCCACCTCGAGTTCCTCGGGGTCCCAGAAGTAGTGGTAGGCCTCCATGAGGTCCTCGCACCCGCCGAGTGCAAGGTAGAACTCGCGCAGCACCAGGGGGATGGTGAATTTGTGGTCGGCGAGCTCCGCGTCCAGTTCCTCGGCGGACAGCCCGTCCTCTTCCTGCCATTCGTCTTCGAGATACTTCGGAACAAGCGCACGGAACTTCTCGAGGAACATGTCAGTCATGGCTCTTATCCTAGCTAATCCCGGCCCCTCGAATTGCCGGGTTCCAAGCCCAGCCGGTGCCACCCGCGGACAGCCAGCGGGATGCGCCATGACCGGCGCCAGGCCACCACCCGGAACGCGAAGACCAGGGCCGCCACGGCGAATGCCGAGAGGGCGTTGAACGCACCCAGCAGCCAGAGGACTGTGGTGAGTCCGGCGCCCAGGAAGGCGGGCAGCGCGTACAGATCCCGGGCATCGAATAGCTGGGGCACCACATTGGCGGTGATGTCGCGCAGCAGGCCGCCGCCCACCGCGGTTGTGACCCCAAGCAGGACGGCCGCAGTGGGATTCATGCCAAAGGAAAGCGCCTTGAGTGTCCCCGTGATGCAGAACAGGGCCAGGCCGGCGGCGTCGAACAGGGTGAGGAGCGAGGTGTAGCGCTGCACGCTGGAGAACAGGAAGTACACCAGCCCGGTGGCCAGCAGCGGCGGCACCAGGTAGGCCGGGTTGCTGAACGCGGCGGGCGGGCCGGAGTTGAGGATAATGTCGCGGATCACACCGCCGCCCAACGAGACCAGGGAGGCGAGCAGCAGGGACCCGAGGAGGTCGAATTGTTTCCGTGCGGCGAGCAGCGATCCGGACACCGCGAAAAAGAAGATGCCGGCCAGGTCCAGCCATGCCAGGGCGATGTCAAAAGAGAATGTCATGGAGCGTCCCGGCATATTTCAAGGGGCGGACAGTGCAGCTCCAACGTTACGCTAGCCCCTATGAATAGCCCGATCCTGATCGCCTGTGCCCATGGGACCTCCAACGCGCAAGGAGCCGCCGAGGTCAACGCCCTCCGCGACGCCATCGCCGCGCTGCGTCCCGGGCTCGACGTCCGCGAAGCTTATGTGGACGTCCAGCAGCCCGATCTGGTGGACGTGGTGGCAGGGCTCCCGGCGGACCCCGGCTCTGCTGCAACGGCCGACGGCGGTGCTGCCGCCGGTGAGCCGGCCGCAGCCGGTATTTCCGCCGTCGTCGTGCCCTTGCTGCTCAGCGTGGGCTATCACGTCAAGGTAGATATCGCGAAGGCCGTCAAGAGCCGGCCCGGCACGGCGGCCGCGGGGCCGCTGGGACCCGACCCGCGCCTCGCCGCCCTGCTGGACCAGCGGCTGCGGGAATCCGGGGTTACGGACAACGACGCGATCGTGCTCGCCGCCGCGGGCTCGTCCAACCCGAACGCCGCGGTCAGCGTCGAGGAACTGGCTGACCAGCTAAGGACCCTGCGCTCCAACCGGATCGTCCCGGCGTACGGTGCCTCGGCCAGGCCGTCCGTACCTGAGGCCGTCGCCATGCTCCGCGAGGAAGCCGCGGGCGGCGCCGGCGCGGGGGAGTCGGCCGGGGGCGTGAGCGTTGGCGGCCGCGTGGTGGTGGCCTCGTACCTCCTTGCGCCGGGCTTCTTTCACGACCAGCTCGCCAAGGCCGGGGCGGACCTGGTGACCGAGCCGCTGCTGCCCTCGCCGGTGCTCGCGGAGATCGCGCTGGAACGGTACGACGCCGCGCTGGCGGCCCACGCCGTCAGGTCCTGAAAAGCGGGGTAGCCACAGCCGTCCGAAGCACAGCCGACGGCGCCGTTCAAGGCCTCCCGGCGAGTCATGACGAAATGTTTCCTTAGGTGACTTAGCATTTCCGGGCCTTTGTGACGTATTTCGGGGCGGCCCTACAGTCGATGCATGACTGATACAGCTCTAGCCGGAGCGGCCACGGACAAGCCCGCGCGCCCAGCCCGTGCCTCCCGACCCGCCGCCAAGCCTCACGGCCAGTGGAAGGTGGACGGAACCACCCCGCTGAACGCCAACGAAACCTGGAAGCAGGAAGACGACGGCCTCAACGTCCGCGAGCGTATCGAGTCCATCTATGCCAAGGAAGGCTTCGACGCCATCCCCGGCCAGGACCTGCACGGCCGCTTCCGCTGGTGGGGGCTGTACACGCAGCGCAAGCCCGGGATCGACGGCGGCAAGACAGCAACGCTGGAGCCGCACGAGCTTGAGGACAAGTACTTCATGCTCCGCGTCCGGATTGACGGCGGCGCGCTGACTACCGAGCAGTTGCGCGTCATCGGCCAGATTTCCGTGGACTTCGCACGCGATTCCGCAGACCTCACGGACCGCCAGAACATCCAGCTGCACTGGATCCGTGTCGAAGACATTCCGGAGATCTGGCGCCGCCTCGAGAGCAACGGCCTGTCCACCACCGAAGCCTGCGGCGACGTTCCGCGCGTCATCCTCGGCTCGCCCGTCGCCGGCATCGCCAAGGACGAGATCATCGACCCCACCCCGCTCATCGAAGAGCTGGGCGAGCGGTTCATCGGCAACCCGCTGCTGTCCAACCTGCCGCGCAAGTACAAGACCGCCATCACCGGCCACCCCAGCCAGGACGTGGTGCACGAGATCAACGACTTCGCCCTCGTCGGCGTCAAGCATCCCGAACTCGGCATCGGCTACGACCTCTGGGCCGGCGGCGCCCTCTCCACCAACCCGATGCTCGGCAAGCGCCTGGGCGCCTTCGTGAAGCCGGAGCAGGCCGCGGACGTGTGGCTCGGCGTCACCAGCATCTTCCGTGATTACGGCTACCGCCGCATGCGCACCAAGGCCCGCCTGAAGTTCCTCATGGCCGACTGGGGTCCGGAGAAGTTCCGCCAGATCCTTGAGGACGAATACCTCGGCTACAAGCTGGCTGATGGCCCTGCCGCGCCCAAGCCCTCCACTCCGGGCGACCACGTGGGCGTGCACGAGCAGAAGGACGGCAAGTTCTTCATCGGTGCCACCCCCATTGCCGGCCGCCTCTCCGGGGCGCAGCTGGTCAAGCTCGCCGACACCCTCGAGGCCCGCGGCTCCTACCGCCTGCGCACCACCCCGCACCAGAAGCTCGTGGTGCTGGACGTTCCCAAGGACGAAGTGGAGCCGCTTGTGGCCGAACTCGACGCCCTGGGCCTGTCTGCCCGCCCGTCCGTGTTCCGCCGCGGCACCATCGCCTGCACCGGCATCGAATACTGCAAGCTGGCCATCGTGGAAACCAAGGTCACCGCGGCCACTGCCGTCGCCGAGCTGGAACGCCGCCTCGCCGACCTCGCGGACAGCGGCCAGCTCCCGCAGGCACTGTCGCTGCACATCAACGGCTGCCCCAACTCGTGCGCCCGCATCCAGACCGCGGACATCGGGCTCAAGGGCATGATGCTTCCCACGCCCGACGGCGACCCCACCCCGGGTTTCCAGGTCCACCTGGGCGGCGGGCTGGCTTCCGTTGAACGCGACGAGGCCGGCCTGGGACGCACCGTCCGCGGCCTGAAGGTTTACGTCGCCGACCTGCCCGACTACGTCGAGCGTGTTGTCCGCAAGTTCGTCGCCGACCGCGCCGAAGGCCAGACCTTCGCCGAGTGGGCCCACGCAGCTGACGAGGAGGCACTCCAGTGAATCCCCAGCCACTCCCCAACCTCGCAAGCTCGGCCGGGGCTCCCGGTGGCCGTGGGCCCTCATTTGGAATCGACCCGGTGGTTGAGCCCGTCGAAACCCCGACCAGCGGTACAAAGCGCCCCGCCGAAGAGCTGAAGGCCCTGGCCGAGGCCGGCGCCGCCGAGCTCGGCTGGGACGCCCCGGCCCGCGACGTCATCGCCTGGGTGGAGCGCAACTTCGAGATGCCCGCCGTCGCCGTTGCCTGCTCCATGGCCGACGCCGTCCTGCCGGCGCTGGTTGCCGACCAGCTTCCCGGCGTCGACGTCCTGTTCCTGGAGACCGGCTACCACTTCCCGGAAACCTACGCCACGCGCGACGAGGTGGCCGCGAACCTCCGCGTCAACGTGGTTGAGGTACTCCCGGAGAACACCGTGGAGCAGCAGGACCGGCTCCTGGGCAAGGACCTGTTCGCCCGTGACGCCGCGCAGTGCTGCGCCCTCCGCAAGGTGGCCCCGCTCCGCCGCACGCTCGCCGGCTACGAACTCTGGTTCACCGGCGTCCGCCGCGACGAGGCCCCCACCCGCACCAACACGCCGCTGGTGACCTGGGACGAAGCCAACGGCCTGGTCAAGGTCAACCCGATGGCCGCCTGGACGTTCGACCAGCTGGTCCAGTACTCCGACGACAACCTCCTGCCCGTCAACCCGCTCCTGTCCCAGGGCTACCCCTCCATCGGTTGCCAGCCCTGCACCCGCAAGGTGGCCGCCGGCGAGGACCCCCGCGCCGGCCGCTGGGCAGGAACCAACAAGACAGAATGCGGACTACACGTATGAGCACTTTCATTACTGAGGAGCCCACCCTGGTGACCGACGCCGCTGAATCCACGCGCCTCTCCAGCCTGGACACCCTCGAATCCGAAGCGATCCACATCATCCGCGAGGTTGTGGCCGAGTTCGAGAAGCCGGCCCTGCTGTTCTCCGGCGGCAAGGACTCCGTGGTCATGCTGCACCTGGCCACCAAGGCGTTCTGGCCGGGCAAGGTCCCCTTCCCGGTGCTGCACGTGGACACCGGCCACAACTTCCCCGAGGTCATCGACTTCCGCGACCGGACCGTTGAGCGGCTGGGCCTGAAGCTCGTCGTCGGCTCCGTGCAGGAGTTCATCGACCGGGGCGAGCTGGCCGAGCGTGCCGACGGCACCCGCAACCCGTTGCAGACCGTCCCGCTGCTGGACGCCATTCAGTCCAACAAGTTCGACGCCGTCTTCGGCGGCGGCCGCCGCGACGAGGACAAGGCCCGCGCCAAGGAGCGCATCCTGAGCCTGCGCGACGAGTTCGGCCAGTGGGACCCGCGCAACCAGCGCCCGGAGCTGTGGAACCTGTACAACGGCCGCCACACCGTGGGCCAGCACGTCCGTGCGTTCCCCATCAGCAACTGGACCGAGCTGGACGTGTGGCGCTACATCGAGCGCGAAAACATCGAACTTCCGGGCCTGTACTACGCCCACGACCGCGAGGTCTTCGCCCGCGACGGCATGTGGCGTGCGGTGGGCGAGGTGTCCCAGCCGCTGCCGCATGAGGAAGTCATCACCAAGACCGTCCGCTACCGGACCGTCGGTGACATGTCCTGCACCGGCGCCGTCGAATCGGCTGCCGCCACTGTGCGCGACGTCGTGATCGAAGTTGCCGCCTCCACCATCACTGAACGTGGCGCCACTCGTGCGGATGACCGCATCTCCGAGGCAGCCATGGAAGACCGCAAGAAGGACGGCTACTTCTAATGACTACCGACATTGACACCGCCCGCGCCGCGGCGCTCCTGGACGAGGCCCCGCTCGCGTCCGCCTCGCTGTTCCGTTTCGCCACCGCAGGATCGGTCGACGACGGGAAGTCCACTTTGGTGGGCCGCCTCCTGCACGACTCCAAGGCGATCCTTGCCGACCAGCTCGAGGCTGTTGCCCGCACGTCCTCGGACCGCGGCTTCGGCGGTTCGGCTGGCGGCATCGACCTGGCGCTGCTGACCGACGGCCTGCGTGCCGAGCGCGAGCAGGGCATCACCATCGACGTGGCCTACCGCTACTTCGCCACGGACCGCCGCAGCTTCATCCTCGCGGACTGCCCCGGGCACGTTCAGTACACCAAGAACACGGTGACCGGCGCGTCCACTGCGGATGCCGTCGTCGTACTCATTGACGCCCGCAAGGGTGTCCTGGAGCAGACCCGCCGGCACCTGTCCGTGCTGCAGCTGCTGCGCGTGGCCCACGTGATCGTGGCCGTGAACAAGATCGACCTGGTGGACTTCAGCGAGTCCGTGTTCCGTGAGATCGAGGCCGACGTTCAAAAGGTTGGCCGTGAGCTGGGCCTGGGCTCCGATGGGATCGCCGACCTGCTGGTGGTTCCCGTTTCGGCGCTCGACGGCGACAACGTGGTGGAGCGCTCGGAGCGCACCCCGTGGTACACCGGCCCGGCGCTGCTCGAGGTGCTCGAGACTCTGCCCGCCGCCGATGAGCTCGAGAGCCACCTGGAGAGTTTCCGCTTCCCGGTGCAGCTGGTGATCCGGCCGCAGGGCGCACTGGCACCGGACGCTGTTGCCGGCGGGCTCGACGTAGAAGAGTACCGCGACTACCGCGCCTACGCTGGACAGATCACCGAGGGCTCCGTGAAGGTGGGGGACAAGGTCAGTGTGCTGACCCCCGGCCAAGACCCGCGGACCACCACCGTGACCGGCATCGACTTCGCCGGCGCCTCGCTGGAAGAAGCCACCGCCCCGCAGTCGGTAGCGATCCGGCTGGCCGAGGAGTTCGACGTCGCCCGCGGTGACACCATCGCCGCCGCCGGCACTGTCCGCGAAAGCACCGCCGACCTGTACGCGCAGCTGTGCTGGCTGTCCCCGAAGCCGCTCCGCGAGGGCGCCAAGGTCCTGGTCAAGCACGGCACCCGCACCGTGCAGGCCCTGGTCCGCAGCGTCAACGGAAAGCTGGACCTGGCCACCTTCAACCTCGAGGGTGCCTCCAGCCTGGAGCTCAACGACATCGGGCACGCGCAGCTCCGGCTCGCCGCCCCGCTGCCGCTCGAGAACTACCTGCACCACCGCCGCACGGGCGCGTTCCTGGTGATCGACCCGCTCGACGGCAACACCCTCGCCGCCGGCCTGGTCAAGGACCACCCGGGCGACCACGAGGACGAGCGCTACTCGATCTGATCCCGCCGAATTCGCCGGAAACCTGCGAGGCCGCCGTGGCGATACGGCGGCCTCGCTGCGTTCCGGCGAGTCCGCGGTTCAGCCCGATGAGCCGCGCTGCCCTTGCCACCTGCCTCCCGCCCCACCATGATCGTCAGTGGGAGGCGAAGCATGGAATCCATCACCAGCCGGCTCATCAACTGGGCATCGATCCTGGACGACAAGACCCGTGAGCAGGCACTGACCACGTCCCGCCTGCCCTTCATCTACCCGCACCTGGCGCTGATGCCGGACGCACACCTGGGCAAGGGCGCAACGGTGGGGTCCGTTATCCCGACGCTCGGCGCGATCATTCCGGCCGCCGTCGGCGTGGACATCGGCTGCGGCATGATCGCGGTCCGTACCCAGTACAGCCTTAAGGACCTGCCGCGGGACCGGAAGCCGCTGCGCGAGAACATTGAGCGCGCCGTTCCGCTGTCCGCCGGTCACAACAACCGCAAAGTGACGGCCACCGCGGAGCCGCGCATCGCCGAACTGCACAGGCGCGCCGAAAAGGCAGGGTTCAACCCGGCGCAGTATGTGGCGAAATGGGACCTGCAGCTTGGCTCACTCGGCTCCGGCAACCACTTCATTGAGGTGTGCACCGACGAGACGGACGCCGTCTGGCTGTTCCTGCACTCCGGCTCCCGGGGGATCGGCAACAAGATCGCCCAGCACCACATCAGGGTGGCGCAGGGAGTCGCAAGGGACAAGCGCATCACCCTGGAGGACCCGGACCTCGCGTACCTGGAGGAGGGCACGCCCGAGTTCACGCGGTACATCAAGGAGCTGCGCTGGGCCCAGCACTTCGCCCTCCTGAACCGCGAGGAGATGATGGACCGCGTAATCCGGCAGTTCGGTGACTGGGTCGGCGGAACGGTCAAGGAGACGGAGCGGATCAACTGCCACCACAACTTCACCCAGCAGGAAACGCATTACGGAAAGTCGGTCTGGGTGTCGCGCAAGGGCGCCATCAAGGCCGAAGCCGGCGACCCCGGCCTGATCCCGGGGTCCATGGGGACAGCCTCCTACGTGGTGGAGGGACTCGGCAACACCGCTTCCCTGAACTCCTCGCCGCACGGTGCCGGCCGGGAGTATTCCCGTAACGCGGCGCGCAAGACGTTCTCGCTGGCCCAGCTGAAGGAGGCCATGCACGGCATCGAGTTCCGGGCCACCGAGGCGTTCATCGACGAGATCCCGGCAGCCTACAAGCCCATCGACCAGGTCATGCACGACGCCGCGGACCTCGTGAAGGTACGGCACCGGCTGCGCCAGCTCGTTAATGTCAAGGGGGATTAGCCCTGAAATCTTAAGGGCGCACGGGCAAGCCGATTTTGTGGCTGAATGTGACGCTGCATGAACGTGCGTGACCCCGGGTTTCCGCTCCGTTGAACCGTGTTTATGCCAGTCCCTATGGTGAATCCATGAGTACTTCCAGGCCGGGCATGACCCGCATTGTGGCCGGCGAAAGCCAGACGCCCAAGCGCCGCCGCGCCCTGGAAGTCGCGCTGGCCGTCGGCCTGGTCCTGCTGATCAGTGTTGGAGCGGTTGTTGCGTCGGCGGTGGCCCGGGATTCGAATGCCTCGGCGGCCACGGACGGGGCCGGCACCCCGGCGGCGGAGCTGAAGCTGGGCTACTTCGGAAACATCACCCACGCACCGGCGCTCGTCGGAGTGAAGCAAGGCCTCATTGCCAAGAACCTGGGCAGCACCAAGCTCAGCACGCAGGTGTTCAACGCCGGTCCGGCCGCCATAGAGGCGCTGAACGCCGGCGCGATTGACGCCACCTACATCGGTCCGAACCCGGCCATCAATTCCTTCGTCAAGAGCAAGGGCGAGTCCGTCAGCGTTATCGCCGGGGCGGCTTCCGGCGGCGCGCAGCTCGTGGTGAAGCCGGAGATCAGGTCCGCGGCCGACCTCAAGGGCAAGACCCTGGCCTCCCCGCAGCTGGGCGGCACCCAGGATGTGGCGCTGCGCGCCTGGCTGGGCAAGCAGGGTTACAAGACCACTCCCGACGGCGGTGGGGACGTTGCCATCAACCCCACCGAGAACGCCCAGACTTTGAAGCTGTTCCAGGACGGCAAGCTCGACGGCGCGTGGGTGCCCGAGCCGTGGGCGTCCCGTCTGGTGCTGCAGGCCGGGGCGAAGGTCCTGGTGGACGAGAAGGACCTGTGGGACGGGTCGCTGACCGGAAAGCCGGGCGAGTTCCCCACCACCATCCTGATCGTGAACAAGAAGTTCGCCGCGGAGCACCCGCAGACCGTGAAAGCCTTGCTCAAAGGCCATGTCGAAGCCGTGAAGTGGCTCCATGACACCCCGTCCGCCGAGAAGTCCGCCGTCGTCAACGCCGCCCTCAAACAGGACGCCGGCAAGGCACTGGCGCAGAATGTCATTGACCGCTCGCTGAAAAACATCGTCTTCACCGTGGACCCGCTGGCGGGAACCTACAAGAAGCTTCTGCAGGACGGTGTGGATGCCGGCACCACCAAGCAGGCGGACCTCAGCGGACTCTTCGACCTCCGGGCGCTGAACGCAGTGTCCCCGGAAAAAACCTCGGCTGCAGGGCTGGGCCGGGACTAGCCCGCCCCGCATCTGCACCGTCGCATTCACTGCACCTCGAACAAAGGACGGGACCATGCCAGTCGTACTGGAGAACCTGGGCAAGCGCTTCGGCGAAGGCGCCCCGGTGCTGGACGACGTCAACGCCACCATCGGCAAAGGCGAGTTCGTCGCCCTCCTCGGTGCGTCCGGCTGTGGCAAGTCCACCCTGCTGAACATCATGGCGGGACTGGAGCTCCCGACGTCGGGAGCCCTCGAGGTGCCCAGCGACGGCGCCGCCTTCATGTTCCAGGACTCTGCCCTGTTCCCGTGGCTCACTGCCCGCGAGAACGTGGAGCTGGCGCTGAAGCTGCGCGGCGTGGGCAAGGCCGAACGCCGGGTCAAGGCCGCCGAACTGCTGGAACTGGTCCACTTGGCCGAGGCCGCTGACCGGCGTCCGCACGAGCTGTCCGGCGGCATGCGCCAGCGCGTGGCCCTGGCCCGCTCGCTCGCGCAGGACCGCCAGCTGCTCCTCATGGATGAGCCGTTTGCGGCGCTGGACGCCATCACTCGCGACCTGCTGCACGACGAACTCGAGCGCATTTGGAAGGAAACCGGGCGCACCATCGTCTTTGTGACCCACAACGTCCGCGAGGCGGTCCGCCTGGGCCAGCGCGTCCTCTTGCTGTCCTCCCGGCCCGGCCGCGTGGTGCAGGAATGGGAAGTCACCGAAGAACACCGTACCGACGCCGGTCTTGCCGGACAGCTGACCGGGGTCATCACCGCCCGGCTGCGAGAGGAGATCCGCCGCCATGCCAAGTAACTCATCTCCCGTGGCCGAGACACCCGAGGCAACCGAAACCCCGCTGGTCGAGCCTGTCGAGACCCCGCGTCTTGAAACCAAGCGCTCAACCGGCGCCGCCGAGAAGGTGCATGCCGCGCTGACCCGGTCCTCCACCGGCTCTGCGGACCTGCGAGAACTCGAGTCCGGGCTGGACTCGCTGCAGTCGGATGCGGTCCGCAAGGCGCGCATCGACTGGAGCCGGATCCTGCTGCCGGTCGCCGCCGTCGTGGTGCTCATCATCATCTGGCAGTTCTACGTCTCGCTGGGCCTCAAGCGCCGGGACCAGGTGCCCGGCCCCATGGACGTGCTGGAGCAGTTCGGCACGCTGTGGGCCGAGGGATCGCTGCAGGAAGCCGTCTGGACATCGTTGCAGCGCGGGCTTCTGGGGTTCCTGATCAGCGTCGCGATCGCCACGCCGGTCGGGCTGCTCCTGGCCCAGGTGGCTCCGCTGCGCCGGGCGTTCGGTCCGCTGATTTCTGGCCTGCAGGTTCTGCCGTCGGTGGCCTGGGTCCCGGCCGCCATCATCTGGTTCGGCCTCACCGACGCCACGGTGTACTTCGTGGTATTCATGGGCGCCATCCCGTCCATAATCAACGGCCTGATCTCTGGTGTGGACCAGATCCCGCCGCAGTACCGCAGCGTGGGCACCGTCCTAGGCGCCTCTCGGCTGCAGATGGCTTTGCAGATCATCCTCCCCGCTGCACTTCCGGGCTACCTCAGCGGCCTGAAGCAGGGGTGGGCCTTCTCCTGGCGTTCGCTCATGGCTGCTGAGATCATCGCGGTGGGCGGCACCATCGGCTTCGGCCTAGGCTCCATGCTGAACCAGGGCCGCGACCTGGCCGACATGACCATCGTGATGTCCGCGATCCTCCTGATCCTGGCGGTCGGCATCCTGATCGAACTCCTGGTGTTCGCGCCGATCGAAAAGCGCCTGCTCCAGCGCCGCGGCCTCCTGGCAGGCAGCACCCGCTAAGCACCCCCGCACCGAACCAGAAAGCCCGACGGCGACTCGCCGTCGGGCTTTCTGCTGTCCTATGAGTCAGCGGCGGGTCACTGTCACTCCCGAATCAACGTGCCGCAGCCGCGGACTTCGAAACCCTTGGCCCAGGACGGAACGGTCACGATAACCGAGGCTGAACCGAAGTAGTTGTCGTAGATGTCGTCAAGGGTTCCGCCGAAGCCAGTCAGCAGCGCCATGTAGCAGGAACTGCCGGATCCGTATCCGTCATAGTCGCCCGGCAGTATGTCGATGCCTACCCGGTAGATTCCGTCTTTGGTGATGCTCGTTGCCCTTGCCCCCGTGGAAGGGACCGTCGTCCAAGCGCCACAACCACTTGACCGGAACCCGACATCGCCGGGAAGGATTTGAACGTATGTCCGGGCGGAGCCAAAGTAGTTGGCCTTGATCTGGCTGAAGCTGCCGGAGAAGCCGCTGAGCCGTTCCCAATAGCAGCCGTTGCCTGTTCCAGTCGCCTTATACAGCCCCGGCTTGATCTGGGTCCCGACCCGGTAGGTGCCGTCGCCGCGGAGCACTGTCACAGCCCATACCGGGAGTTTGACGGCGGCACTGCCAACTGCCCGTGTCTCGTAGTAGGTCCTGCTTACCCAGACCCGCACGGAGAGCGACTTGCCATTGTCGGCGGCGTTGAGGCGGTACGTGCGGTAGCGCGCGCCGGAGATCGTGGCGCCATTGCGGTACCACTGGTATGCGTAGGCCGACGGCGCGGGGGAGTAGGTGCCAACGTTGGCGGTCAGGGTGGAGCCCAGCGACGTTCCGCCGGTGACCCTGGGCGCCGTCCTCAGGGTGATAAGTGCCTTGCCAACTGTGCGGGTTGCTGTGGTGACCGACCGTGTTGCATAGCCGGGCTTGGAGACCGTGACCTTCACGTTCACCCGTGCACCGATGTAGCTGGTGTTGAGGTAGAGGGCATACCCGGTGCCGCCCCTGACTGCCACGCCGTTCCGGTACCACTGGTAGCGGATGGTGGTGCCGGCAGGCCAACCCTGGGATACCTTCACAGTCTGGCCGTACCGGTGGGTTCCCACTACGCTCAGGGACTTGGTTGCAACGATCGTCCCGGCTGCAATAGTGCGCGGGGCGGAGACCTTGTCCATCGTTACGAAGCCGGCTTTGGTTGCCCGGACCCGCACTTTGAGGGCCTTCCCGTAGTCGGCCGCTGTGGTGGTGTAAGTGCGGGCGACCGCGCCGGTGATGGCTGCCGTTCCGCGGTACCACTGGTAGGACAGCACCGCGCCGCCGGGAGCCCACGTTCCGGCGTTGGCCGTCTGCACCTGGCCCACGCGGGCGGTTCCGCTGACGGTGGGCACCGGTGCGGTTGTGAAGGTCGCAGCGACACCGGTGACCTGACCGGAGGAGAGCTCCACCGAGGTGAAGCCCGGGGCGGACAGGGTCATCTTCGCCCACAGCTTCTGCCCAACATCGGCGGCTGTGACTGTGTAGCGCGGGGATGTGGCCGACTCGATAGCCAAGGTGCCGCGGAACCACTGGTAGGTCACGGCACCGTCGGTGGCTGAGTTGTCCCACTGGGGGGCGCTCAACGACAGATCCTGTCCGACGGCCGGCCTGCCGGTCACGAGGGTGCTCCAGGCAACGCCCGTGAAGGCGGCCGTGCGCACTGTGACGGCCGCTGCTGATGCTTCGGTTCCGGGAGCTGTGGCCTCCGACGACGCCAGAACCGTGAGCTGGACGCTCTTGCCGGCCATCGACGGGACGAGGTGCAGGACATCCGCTTCGCCAACCGGATGACCGGCGGTCTGGACGGGAACGCCGTCGATGATCCAGGTGTACTGGATCCAGCCTGCATCCCCGCTCCACTGACCTCCTGTGGAGGAAAGAGTGCCGCCGACGACGGCGTCCCCCTCAATAACAGGAAGGCTGAGGTTTTCAGGAGCGGCCGGCGTCACTTCCGTGGGCACCGGTTCCGCCGGTGTTACCTCGGCCGGCACGGTTTCCGCCGGTGTTACCTCGGCCGTTGGAACTGTTTCTTCCGGCACGGAATCGGCCGGGGCCGAATCAACCGGAGCCGTTGCGGGCTCCGTGACTGCGCCTGTTTCCATCGGCAGCGCCTGTGCTGCCGGAGCCATCAGAAGTCCGGCAAGCAGCGCGATGCTGCCGGCTGTGGCAATGCTCCTGGTCAAAAGACCAGGGCGCGTCCGCGAACGGACGATTTCATGCAGAGACAACGAGTCCCCTTCCCCCATGTTGAGACCGACTTGAGACCGATCTGAGACCGATCGGAGATCCCGATCCCAGTTATTGTAGGGCCGGTCACAGACATTTTCGTTCCGGTAGTCCGGCGACGGCGGCGCGCTAACATCCTGTTCCAATGTGACGCAGCATTACCTTGCGTGAACTGGTGTTTCCGCGCCGTTGGCCGGGCCCGTAACACAGCCCTACCGTTGATCCATGGCAATTCAGGACATTTACCCCACGGCGCTGCGCCTCCTCGGCCGCCCCGTGCTGGTGGTGGGCGGCGGACGCGTTGCTGCGCGCCGCGCGAAGGGCCTGCTCGACGCCGGTGCCCGCGTCACCGTGGTTGCCCCCGAAGCCACCCCCGCGCTCCGCGAACTCGCCGACGCCGGCCTTCTCACCTGGGAACCGCGCATCTACCGCTCGGACGACGTCGACGGCGTCTGGTTCGTTCAGACCGCCACCGGCGATCCCGCCGTCGACACCCGCGTGGCAGCCGACGCCGAGGCGCAGCGCGTCTGGTGCGTCAACGCCTCCGACCACGAATCCTCAGCCGCCTGGACGCCCGCCGTGGCCGAAGTGGACGACGTCAAGATCGCCGTCAACGCCGGGGGAGACCCGCGCCGCGCCATGGCGCTCCGCGACGCCGTCGCCACCGCTTTGGAATCCGGCGACCTACCGCTGCGCCGTCGGCGTGCCCACCGCGGATCCGTCGCCCTCGTCGGCGGAGGCCCCGGCGACACCGGCCTCATCACCGTCCGCGGCCGCCGGCTGCTCGGTCAGGCCGACGTCGTCGTCGCCGACCGCCTCGGCCCGCGTGAACTGCTCAACGAACTTGCCCCGGACGTGCGCGTTATCGAGGTCGGCAAGACCCCCGGCCACCACCCCGTGCCACAGGCCGAGATCAACCGCATCCTCGTCGACGAGGCCCTCCAAGGCCACCGCGTGGTGCGCCTCAAGGGCGGCGACCCGTACGTCTTGGGCCGCGGCGGCGAGGAAGCAGAATTCTGCCGCCGGCACGGCGTCGAAGTCGAAGTGGTTTCCGGTGTGACCTCCGCGATCTCCGTACCCGCCGCCGCCGGCATCCCCGTCACACACCGCGGCCTGGCGAAGGGCTTCAGCGTTGTCACAGGCCACGAGGAACTGTCAGAGGTCCCGGCCCGCCCCGACCACACGGTCGTCCTGCTCATGGGCGTCGGCCAGCTGCGCGAATCAGCGTCCGCTCTCGGCAAAGCCGGCCTGCCCGGTGACACACCAATTGGTATTGTTGAAAACGGCTACCTGCCGGACCAGCGCGTCACCATCGGCACCCTCGGCACCATCGCCGACCAAGCCGAGGCCGCCGGCGTCGCCAATCCTGCAGTGATCGTCATCGGTGACGTTGTCCGCGTCAGCCCCTTCGCGCCGTCGCACTTCAAAACCGCTGACTACAGCACCACCAGCCCCAACAAGCCCCGCACCAGCACCACCCGCGTTCTCACCCCCTAGCCCCCGAATCCCAACTGGCTGGCAGTTGTTGTCGTTATGAGCCCTCAAAACGACAACAAGTGCGAGCTATTTGGGTGGGACCGAAGAAAAGGAACACAGCCGTGTCAACCAGCACCCCCGTAGGAACCGCCGCCCGCCCGTTGCGCGTGGCCGTCATCGGATCCGGCCCGGCCGGCGTCTACGCAGCGGACATCCTCACTAAGAGCGAGGCCGTCAAGAGCGGCGAGCTGACCGTGAGCATCGACCTCTTTGACCGCTACCCGGCACCCTACGGCCTGATCCGCTACGGTGTGGCCCCGGATCACCCGCGCATCAAGGGCATCGTCAACGCCCTGCACAAGGTCCTGGACCGCGGCGACATCCGCTTCTTCGGCAACGTGGACTACGGCACGGACCTTTCGATAGAGGACCTGAAGGCGCACTACGACGCCGTCATCTTCGCCACCGGCGCCATCAAGGACGCCGACCTGAACATCCCCGGCATCGAACTCGAGGGCTCCTTCGGCGGCGCCGACTTCGTGTCCTGGTACGACGGCCACCCTGACGTGTCCCGCGAATGGCCGCTGGACGCCAAGGAAATCGCCGTGATCGGCAACGGCAACGTGGCCCTCGACGTGGCCCGTGTCCTGTCCAAGCACGCCGACGACCTGCTGGTCTCCGAAATCCCGGACAACGTCTACGCCGGCCTGAAGGCATCGCCGGTCACGGACGTCCACGTCTTCGGCCGCCGCGGCCCGGCCCAGGTCAAGTTCACCCCGCTGGAGCTGCGCGAGCTGTCCCACTCCAAGGACGTGGACATCATCCTGTACCCGGAGGACTTCGAGTTCGACGAGGAATCAGACCGCCAGATCCAGAGCAACAACCAGATCAAGACCATGGTTGGAACGCTCACCAACTGGATCGCCGAGCAGCCCGAGGACCTCTCCGAGCTCAAGGCCTCCCGCCGCCTGCACCTGCACTTCCTGCACAGCCCGGTGGAAATTTACGACGACGCCGAGAACCCCGGGCGCGTCAGCGGCATGAAGTTTGAACGCACCGAACTGGACGGCACGGGCAACGCCCGCGGCACCGGTGAATTCGTCGATTACCCGGTCCAGGCTGTCTACCGGGCCATCGGCTACTTCGGTTCCGCGCTGCCGGAGATCGAGTTCGACCACACGAAGGGTGTTGTCCCGAACGCCGGCGGCCGCGTCCTGGACGCCTCCGGCGAGCACGTCCCGGGCATCTACGCCACCGGCTGGATTAAGCGCGGACCGGTCGGCCTGATCGGCCACACCAAGGGCGATGCCCTCGAGACCGTGACCTTCCTGCTGGAAGACCGCGAGAACCTGCCGGTTGCCGCGGCACCCGCTGCCAGCGCCGTCATCGACCTGCTCGAAAGCCGCGGCGTGGAATACACCACCTGGGAAGGCTGGCTGGCCCTGGACGCGCACGAGCTCGCCCTGGGCGCCGAGGCGACCGCGGCCGGCGGCTCGCACGGTGTTGAGGTTGTGCGTGAGCGCATCAAGGTGGTGCCGCGCGAGGACATGGTTTCCATCTCCCGCGACGGTATTGCCGCCAGCGTCTGAGAGCTTTTAAAGCAACGCGGGGTCACTTCGCGCCCATTCCCTACGGAATATTGGGCGCCAAGTGGCCCCAGCCGCGCCCTAGCCTCGCAAGCTCGGCCAGGGAACCCTGCGGCTGTGGGCCCACCCGCGTTGGTTTAACCCGCGTTGGTTCAGGCTCCCGCGCCGCCGGCGGCCATGAGCTCCAGCCGGTTCAGGGTTTCCCGGTTGCGGACCGTGATGACCGGATCCCGCAGCGCTTTGGGAACAGCCAGGCCCGGGCCGCGGACCGCGTCCTCGATGATCGTCACCCGGCACTGCTCGCCGAGGTCCTCGAGGGTGATGACCACCTTGGCCTCGCCAACGGGCCAGCCGCGGGCGATCAGCTCCAGCCGCCGCTCCGGTTCCACCGCCGTCACCTTCGTTGAGTCGTTGATGAGCAGCGGCCAGGCGCCCACCGAGTGGTGGAGCAGTGCGCCAACCTCCGGCCAGCGGGCATCCACGTCCCGAATTCTCGAGGCACCGACCACCCAGCCGGAATAGAGCCAGCCGTCCGCTATCACTTTCCAGACTGCTGATGCCGGTGAATTGAAGACCTGCGTGACGGTTGACATGGTGTTCCTTTCGTCGGCCGAAGCCCGACGCCGGGTGGCGGCGTTCGCGTTTGCAGCTGTGAGTCCGGTGGGGTCCGGCGCGCCGATGATGCGCGCGGCGGGGCGCCGGGCGGCACGGTAGGAGCGCTCCCGGAGCCGACGCGTCCAGGCATACGTTCCGGCGCCGGGGAGCGGGTGCTTCAGCGGATCGAAGCGGATGACGGTGTCTCCGCTGGCCGTGTCCCCGCCGGCTGTGCCAGCACGGGCGGTGTCCGGACTCTCCGGAGCAGCGGCCCGCAGGTGCAGCACGCCGGCCTGCACCCACCGGCCGGCCGGGGTGGTATATGACAGGGCCAGGGTCCAGTCACCCGTGGCCAACGACTCCCTGAAGTTACCCCCAGTGTCCGCCCGGCCGGTCGCACGCCCGGGCAGGGACAGCGTGCGCAGCCCCAGAAGCACGGGACCGTTGGACCCCTTGTAGGGCATTAGCGTGGTGAATTTCGCGGTCCCGACATCCAGCTTGGGCACCAGCATAAACCGGCCCGGCAGGCCCCAGCCGGTCGAGGCGAACAGGACATCTCCGACGTCGGCACTGTCACCAAAGGCGTCAAGGTCACGGGCGCCGGAAACCCCGGGATCTCCGGATGCGCCCGAAGTCCGCAGCGCCAAACCCAGTATGTCCGGCAGGTCCTCGGGAAGGCCCACCGAGCGGGAGAAACGCCCGCGCACCTGGCGGGTCCCGGTGTCGTCGAGCCAGGCGACTCCGCTGGCCGCCGGAAGACCTGCCGCTGCCCGGCCCGCGGAGCCGGTGAGGGTCAGCTCCCCGACCAGGCTGATGCCCCGCGGATGAATGGGGCGTCCGGGGCGCACTGCCTTCAGGCCCCGGAACACGGCGGCGAAACCGCGGCCGGCGAGGTCTGCCGCCCGGTTGGATGACCGATTGGGCGCTCCGCCCGGATCACCGCTGAACCGTCTACTCATGCGTCGTCCTCCCAAGGCTAGACCCTTCCCATCGCTACATCCTGCCGAACTTTGACCGGACCAGGGCGAAGATTCCGTAGCAAATGAAGCCTGCACCGATGGCAAACAGCAGGTAGGGCCCGTACGGATGGTCGCGCAAGGCCTTCAGGCTGCCGTCGAGGCCGGTGGATTCTTCGGGGGTGTGTTTGGCAGCCGCGATGGCGAAAAGCAGCCCGGCAAGGAACAGCGCGACGCCTTTTGCCACGTGTCCGGTCACACCCAGGGTGTCGATGAGTTTGCCCCGGCGGGTGCCGTCAAAGTGGAAGAGCTCCTCCTTGAAGCCGCGTCGGAAGCCCTTCGCCACGAAGTAGATGCCCACGCCGATGACGGTCAGGCCCAGGGCGCTGAGGATCACGCCTCCAAAGGGGTTGCTGAGGAGAGCCGCGCTCACGTCCCGTGTTGATTCGCCGGAGTCGCCGCGAAGCCCCACAGCGAAACCGCCGAAGCTGAGCCCCACGCTGCCATAAGCGATCGCGAGGAAGCCGGAGGAGATCAGCTTCCCGATCCGTTCCTTGCGCGGCAGATGGCGGGCCCGGAGAGTGGCCTCGCTCAGCTGCCAGAGGGCGAGCCCCCAGCACCCGATCAGGCACGCCCACATGACTGCCGGGCCCCAGGGATTGGCGGCCAGCTGTTCGATGGCGCCGGTGGGCTCGGCCTCCCCGGGATGACCGAAGGCCAGGGCAATCGCGATGGCGCCGAGAATGATGTGCAGCAGGGCCATCACAGCGAAGCCGGAACGCGCGACGACGTCGAGCGCCTTGGTGTTCGATGCAGCCTCCGCGGCGTCGGCCGCCTCGCTGATCGTCGAGTCGTTGTCCGTAGTGCCCTCCGGTAGCCGTTCCCCGCTTAGCCGTCCCGCCTTTGTCCGGCGTTCAGCCGTACTGCATTTGCCTTACGGCGTTCAGCCGTTCATCGGCCCTTCCGCGTGGATGCGCTCCGCGCCCTCACCCACGAGTTTCACGGTACAGCGCACCACGAGGTCGTCGGGCGCCGTGTCAATGTCCACGAGGGCGTCGCCGGCGCTGAGGACGGTGAATACTTCCGAGCCCGCCTCGACATCGAAGCCCTTGCTTTTGGCGGCCTGCGTCGCGTTCGCCAGCGCCTCGCCCTTCAGCCCGTCCACGTAAGCCTGGTCGTCCTCGCGTTCGGAGTCGCCGAATGCCCAGCCGAACAGTGTTCCTGTTGATCCCATGGCGTCGATTTTACGCACAGAACCATCGATATTACGGGCTATCGTAACGTTAGTAAGTGTGCTTACCATGTGCAGACCATGTCTTTGGTACGGCTGCCGGGCACCTGGACCCAGGGCCCGCCGCAGCCACTGTTCCGGATTGAAGCTCTCGTATTAGGAAGGACATCATGGCTGGAAATCTCTTTGCACGGTCTGTTCATGACCTCACGGCAGCGGCCTGGTTTGGCGGCTCCCTGATGGGGGCGGTCGGCCTCAACGGAGCCACTGCGGAGGCGAAGGACCCCGCTGAGCGCACGCGCCTCTCGAGCCGCGGCTGGATGAAATGGGCCCCGGTCCAGACGGCCGCATTCGCAACCCACCTGCTGGCAGACCTGTTCATTGCGCTGGAAAACAAGGACAGGATCGCAAGCCAGGAGGGCGTGGCCCGGGACACCATCTACAAGACGGCCGTCACGGTGGCGGGGGCCGCGGTCACCCTGTATGCGGGTGTGTTGGGGAAGAAGGTGGACAAGCTGGCCGATGAGGGGGCCGAAGGTGCCACAGAGCCACGGCCCGGCTCTTCCGAGAAACTGCAGGCGGCGCAGAAGCAGCTGAAGGTGCTGCAGTGGACCATCCCCGCCTTCGCCGCCTCCGTCATCGTCCTTGGCGCCAAGCATGGCGAGATGCAGCGGCCCAAGAATGTGTTCAAGGGGCTGCGCTGACGGCGTTCCCTTCAGGCGACAACGGACTCTAAGTAAATAACGCGCGACGGCGGCCGGGCACCCAACGTGCCCGGCCGCCGTCGTGCGCGGATCAGCTCAACTGAAGAGGGTTGTCCTACGTAGGCTGGCTGTCCGCCGGCGGGAGGTCCGGGTTCATGTCCTGGAGGTGGGGGTCCTCGGCCGTCCACACCTGGATGATCGCCCACGCCACGGCCGCCAGCGGCACGGACAGGACGGCGCCGATGATGCCGGCCAGGATGGTGCCCGCTGTCAGGGCCATGAGGATGACGAGGGCGTGGAGCTGCAGGGACTTGCCCATGACGACCGGCTGCAGCAGGTCGCCTTCGAGCTGGTTGACGGCGATGACCACTGCCACCACCACCAGCGCCACCACCGGGCCGTTGGCGACCAGGGCCACCAGGGCTGCCAGGATGCCGGCCACGGTCGCTCCGACGAGCGGAACAAAGGCGCCGATGAAGACGATGATGGCGAGGGGAATGGCCAGCGGCACCTGCATGATGAGCAGCGCTGCGCCGATGGCCACGGTGTCCACCAGTGCCACAATGGCCGTGCCGCGGACGTAGCCGCCCAGAACCTCGAGGGTCCGCTTGCCCACACGCCGCAGCCTGGCTTCCCGGTCCCCGGAGAAGGGCCGCAGGAGGAAGTTCCAGATCTTCGCGCCGTCCTTGAGGAAGAAGAAGAGGATCACCACCATGAGGCTCGCGCCGGCCAGGAACTCCGTCACCACCGACAGGCCGGTGATGGCTCCTGACCGCACCTGGCTGCTCGTGGCGAACTGGACGGCGCCTTCCCGGGCCTGGTTCAGCTGCTCGCGGTCAATGGGGACCGGGCCGGAGAGGAGGAAGCTTTCGAGTTCGTCGAGCCCCCCGGAGGCCTGCTGGACCAGGTCGCCCCACTGGCTGCGGACGGAGAAGTAGATCACGGTGCCGACCCCGGCCAGCAGGAGCAGCAGGGCCACAAAGGCCACGGCCGTGGCGGCCCCGCCGGGCAGTCCCCGGCGCCGCAGCAGGTTGACGAACGGCCCGATGGCGGCGGCAAGGATCAATGCGATCAGCACGGGAATGACCAGCAGCCGGACCTGCAGGAGTCCGTACACGGACACGGCTGCCACGGCCAGGATCAGCAGGATCTGGGCGCACCGGATGCCGACCCTGCCGAGGTTGTCGGACCACAGCTCCCGGGGCGGTTTGTGGTCCGGCTGCCCGGGTGCCTTACGGCGCAGGAGCGGACCGGACGTGAGCTCTTGGGGTGGATCTTGCTCGGACAGTCGGGCTGTTCGGGCCATTGGAACTCCTACTCATCAGGGCAATCAGCCAACCGGCTTGATTAGTAAGCCTACTGATGTTCCCCGTGGGGGTGAAAGCCCCTTACTCCCGGAGCCACTCTGCGCAGGAATTGAGGTTCCGGTGCACGCTGGCCACGGCCGCCTCGCTGTCGTGTGCTTCGATGGCATTCACGAGCTCACCGTGGCCCGCCTGCGGCAGACCGTTGAAGCCGGGGCGCCGGTGCTGCTTCAGCAGGTCGGCGTGGAACACGTCGCCGAAGCTGACGTACAGCTCGTGCAGGAGGGGATTGCCGGAGGCCTGTGCCACCCGCTCGTGGAAGCCCCAGTCCGCGCGGGCCCAGCGGGCGAAGTCCTCGGCGCGCCAGGCCTCCTCGCCGTCTGTGAGCAGCACGCGCATGGCGGCGACGTCGTCGGCCGTTGCATGCCGGGCGGCAAGGCGCGCCGCTTGCGTGTCCAGCCCCACGCGGACCTCGAGGACGTGTTCGTCCGTGTGCTCCTTGTACAGCCGGCGCGCGGCCCCCGAGATTTCGCTGGTGGCACGGACATAGGTTCCGTCGCCGCGGCGGACTTCGAGCATCCCGCTGTGGGCCAGCGCCTTGACCGCCTCCCGGAGTGTCCCGCGGGACACGCCTAGTCCGGTCATGAGTTCGGTTTCGGACGGGATGCGCTGCTGCAGCGGCCACTCGCCCGTCTGGATCATTTCTCGGAGTTTGGCAGTGACTTCGTCCGCCAGCGGCTGGCGGTGCGACGTGCTCAGGGTCATGGCGTCCTATTCTTTCATTCCGGCAGCGCCCGTGCCGGTGGCGCTCACTCCGGCAGCCCGCCGGCTGCTGAGCAGGTGGGCCACGACGATCTGCACCACGGCGATGACCAGCAGTAGCGCCAGCGGCAGTGTCCAGCTGCCCGTCGCGCTGTGCAGCAGGCCCATGCCGAACGGCCCGACGGTGGCGAGGAGGTAGCCGGTGGACTGGGCCAGCGTGGACAGTGCCGTGGTCTCGGCGGTGCTCCGCCCGCTGCGGCTGATGATCACCATCACCAGGGGGAAGATGCCCAGCCCGAAGCCCAGCAGCACCGCCGGGATGACGGCCAGTGACACGGGAAGGAAGAGCAGCGCGGTGATGCCGGCCGTCATAGTGAGGGTGGCCAGGTAGACGGCGGGGCGGAGCATCCGCGGCCGGGATCCGATGGCGATCAGCACCATTCCGGCAGGGACCGAGACCAGCTGCATGACGCCGAACATGAGGGCGCTGTCCGCCGGGCTGAGGCCCATGGTGGTGAGCATATACGGGAACCAGCTGAGCAGCGCGTAGGCCAGCAGCGCCTGCAGGGTGAAGATGCCGGTGAGCAGCCGCCCGGTCTTGGTCCGCAGCAGCGGCCACGGGGAGATGTGTCCGGCTGTTTTGCGGGCCGTGTTGCGGTGGGCGTGCAGCGTCACGGGCAGGAAGCCGAGGAATGCTGACAGGGCGAGGACCCCGATGGTGCCCAGCCCGGCCGACGGCGACCCCAGCGCCTGCGACAACGGAACCACGGCTACGGCCATGGTGGTGGCGCCGCTGGTCATGGTCACCGTGTAGACGCCCGTCATGAGCGAGGTGCGCGCGGCGAAGTGCTCCCGGATGAAGGACGGCATGGACACGTTGCAGACAGCAAGGCCGGACATCCCAACCACCGTGCCCGCCACCAGCATCCCGGTGGTGGGAATGCCCCGGAGCAGCAGCCCGCCTGCCAGCATGCCGAGCGAGAGCAGGATGGCTTTCTCGACGCCGAGCTTCCCGGTCAGCCACGACGTCGCGGCACCGGCCACCGCGAAGCACAGCGTGGGAATGGAGGGAATGAGCGAGGCGACCAGCGGCCCGTAGCCCAGCACCTGCTGCAAGTCGTGCAGCAGCGCCGAGGCGCCGGTGATGCCCGCGCGCAGGTTCAGCCCGATGAGGACCAGGGCAATGACGGCGGCGACGACGGCGGCACGCGGCTTGGTTGTATAACTGGCCGTGGTCGGGGGTGCTGAGGAAGTGGTCGCCATTCCTTAACGTTAGACGTTTGACGTTTGATGTCTAGAGTTTTGTGGGGAACCTCTCGCGGGCCCTTCGGCCCGGGCATAGACTCAGGCCAGCAGGCGCATCACTCGCAGCAACCCGGCAAGGGGAAAGGACGCCGTCCGGCCATGACCGCCGAAGGCCTTGAAACGGAGAAGAAGTACGACGTCGACGCCGCCACGGAGCTGCCCGACCTCGCCGCCATCCCCGGGGTGGGCCGCGTGGGCGAGCCGCACGATACTGAACTGGAAGCCGTCTACTTCGACACGGAGGATCTGGTTCTCGCCTCCCGCCGCATCACGCTGCGGCGCAGGAGCGGCGGAGCCGACGCCGGCTGGCACGTGAAACTGCCACCCGAGACCGCGGCTGGCACCGGACCGGCATCGGACGAGCTGCCCGAAGCCCGCCGGGAGATCCACGCCCCGCTGGGCCAGGCCGACGTCGTTCCGGGGAAACTGCTGGCCCACCTGCACGCTTACCTCCGCGGATCGGATCCCGTGCCCGTGGCCCGCCTCAGCACGCGGCGCACGATACTTGCCCTGTACGGGGACGACGGCGTGCACCTCGCCGACTTTGCAGACGACACCGTGGTCGCCAAGCTTCTTCTGGGTGCGGACCAGAAACCGGCAGGTGAGTCCGCCGGCCGGGAGCAGCAGTGGCGCGAATGGGAACTTGAGCTGGTCCACGGCCAGCCGGGGGTGTTCAAGGCAGCCGCAGCGGTCTTGGCCGCGGCAGGTGCCCGGCCGTCCGCGCACGGGTCCAAGCTGCGGCGCGCATTGGGGGAGGCGACGCCGAAAGCTCAAGGCAAGGAACGTGAAGGGACTGCCGAAACTGACCGCACGGCGGCAGCCGAAGGCGGCGTAAAGCAGCCCGGCGGCAGGAAACCGGGCAAGAAGTGGCCGGCATCCGCCGTCGTCACCGCGTACCTGGACGGGCAGATCAGCGAAATCCTGGCCAACGACCCCCGGGTGCGGCTGGAGGAGCCGGACGCGGTCCATGCGATGCGCTCGGCCACGCGCCGCGTGCGGTCTGCCCTGGCGGCTTACCGGAAGCTCTACGGCAGGGCAGCGGTGGGCAGGCTGCGCGACGAGCTCAAGTGGCTGGGCCGGATCCTCGGCACGCCGCGTGACGCTGAAGTCATGCTGGACCGGCTGCGGACCCATGCGGAGAAGCTCCCGCCGGGGGAAGCGGCAGACGACGTGAAGCGGCGCATCGAGCGGGAACTGGTCACCAGGTTGGAGGCCGGTTACCGCAAGACGCAGGAGGTGCTCCTGACCGACCGTTACTTCCGCCTCCTCGACGACCTCGAAGACTTCCGTGACCACCCGCCCGTACGCCCGGCTGCTGCAGCACCTGCACGTAAGGCCGCCCGCAAGCTGGTGGGCAAGTCGGCAAAACGGCTGCGCCGCGCCCACAAGGCGGCCCTGCGGGTCAAAGCCGACGCTGGCGGAAAGCCGGGCATGGAGCTCAAAGACGCTACCGGGCACGAAACCGCGCTGCACCAGGTGCGGAAGGACGCCAAACGGCTGCGGCACGCCGCCGAGACCGTCGACCCCGTCTTCGGCAAGCGCGCGGCGAAGCTCGCCAAAGTGGCGCACAAACAGCAGAAGATCCTTGGCGACCATCACGACAGCGTGATGGCGCGGATCTTCCTGGGAAAGCTCGCCGGCGGCCCGGACCTGCCGGAGCCCGTGGCGGCGGCCTACGGCTCGCTGCTGGAGCGGGAGCAGAAGAGCGCGGCCAAGGCCGAAGCCAAGTACCGCAAGGCGCACCGGAAGTCCCGGAAGCTGGTCCGGCGCGGAGTGGGATAGCGGCGGCCGGTGGCTGAGCGGGCAGAGCGGCGCGCATCACGCCCGGTGGGGACTGTCATCAGCCTGGCCGGCGTGGACGCGCACATGGTGCCTGAGGTGGGCGGCAAGGCTGCCAACCTCGGTGTCCTTCTGGCCGCCGGAATGCCGGTCCCGCGTGGCTTCTGCGTCACCACCGTGGCCTATGGGCGGGCGGCGGCCGCGGCAGGAGTGCAACCTTCCGAGCCGGCGGAGCAGACACGCGGGAGGCTGGAGTCGGCTCCCATGCCCGGGGACATTGCCGAAGACGTTCTTGCCGCCTACGCCGGCCTGGGGGAGGACATCCCGGTGGCCGTGCGCTCCTCTGCCACCGCCGAGGACCTTCCCGAAGCAAGCTTCGCCGGCCAGCTGGACACGTACCTCAACGTCGTGGGCCCCGACTCGCTGCTGGACGCGGTCCGCCGCTGCTGGGCCTCCCTGTGGAGGGACCGGGCGGTGGCCTACCGGGCAGACCACGGGATCGGCCAGCACCCGATCAGCATTGCCGTCGTTGTCCAGGAAATGGTCGACGCCGAGGTGGCCGGCGTGATGTTCACGGCGAACCCGCTGACCGGCCGGAGGAGGGAAACTGTCATCGACGCAGCGCCCGGACTCGGCGAGGCGCTGGTCAGCGGGGCTGTGAACCCGGACCAGTTCACGGTTGACGCGGCCACCGGAGCGATTCTTCAGCGGAGCCTGGGTGACAAACGGGCCGAAATCCGGCCCGTGCCGGGCGGCGGGACACGGGTGTTGCGCCGGCAGGACGGTGCGCGCCAGGACAGTGCACGGCAGGACGGACAGCAGGCGTGCCTGACGGATGAGCAGGTCCGCTCGCTGGCCAGGGTAGGGACCCGTGTGGAAGAACTCTACGGCGAGCCGCAGGACGTGGAGTGGGCCATCGCGGCGGACGGCGGGATCCGGGTGGTGCAATCCCGTCCCGTCACTACGCTGTTTCCCCTGCCCGAGCCTGACAACCGCGACGGCGGCGCCCGCGCCTACCTGTGCGCCAGCCTGCTGCAGGGGCTGACCAGGCCGCTGACACCCATGGGCTTGGCATCCTTCACCCTGATGAGCGACAGCTCCCGGTCGGCAGGCAACGAACCGGCGGCTTACCGTTCCGCCCAGATCGGGATGCGCATGTATGTGGATGTCACGTCCCTGCTGCGGAGCAAGGGCGGGAGGCGCGGCCTGCTGCGAGCCATGAAAGTGGCCGATGCCAGGTCTGTGGATGTGTTGGCCTATTTGGCGGCCGACCCCCGCTTCGCCCTCACCAAGGCATCCAAGCTGGCGTCGCTGAAGGCGGGGCTCGGGGCCTCACCGCCCTTTGGCCTGGTTGGGCAGGTCCTGCGCGCGATGGTCAATCCCGCCGCCGCGCTTGAGCGGGTCAGGGAAGCGGACCATGAGCTGGACCGGATGCTGCTGTTGCCGGAGCCGGTCTCCGGCGCCCGGCGGCTGGATTTCGTGGAACGCCTCCTCACCAAAGAGATCGCGCCCGCCGTGATGCGGGTACTGCCGCCTGCCGCCGCCGGGTATGTCTGGCTGGGTCTGGCCCGGCTGCTGCTGGGCCGGTTTGCGCAGGCCGGCGAGCTGCAGACCGTGCTGCGAGGCTTGCCGCACAACGTGACAACAGAGATGGATCTGGAGCTCTGGCGGACCGCCACCCTAATCCGGGAGGACCCGGAGTCGGTCCGCACGCTGACCGGGGAAGAACCCCAGATACTTGCCGGCCGCTACGCGGACGGGACGTTGCCTGCCGCCTGCCAGGGCGCGCTGCGTGCCTTCCTCGCCAGGTACGGTCACCGCGCCGTGGCAGAAATTGACCTCGGCGTTCCCCGCTGGAGTGAGGACCCCGCCCACATCATCAACGCCCTAGCCAACTACCTGAAGCTTGCGGACCCGGAACTCGCACCGGACCGGGCATTCCGGCGGGCCGCAGAAAACGCCGAAGCCAAGGCAGCCGAGCTGGCCGCACGCGCTGCCCGGTCCAGGGGCAGGCTGTTCGGCAGGATCGTTGCCCACAGCCTGCGGCGCGCACGGGAAACCGCCGGCATGCGCGAGTATCCCAAGTTCCGGCTCATTGTGGCGTTTGCCGTCCTCCGCCACCAGCTCCAGCTGGTGGGTGAGGAACTCGCGGACGCGGGCCGAATCCAGGTATCGGACGACGTCTTCGTCCTGGACCTCACCGAAGCCCGCGTGGGTCTGCGCGGCGCTGACCTGCGCGGCCTCGCCGCCGAACGGCGCCGGAGCTACCAGCGCGAGATGCGGCGCCGGCACATCCCCCGCCTGCTGCTTTCGGACGGTACCGACGTTGAGGCGGCCATGGCCGCGCAGTCCCGGGCGTCTTCGGACGCAGAGCCTGGAGCTTTGGCGGGGGCGCCGGCGTCGGCCGGTACCGTGACAGGCAAAGCGAGGGTCGTCCTGGACCCGGCCGGCGCCCACCTGGAGCCGGGTGAAATCCTCGTGACGCCGTCGACCGATCCGGGCTGGACGCCTCTGTTCATGACCGCCGGGGCGCTGGTCATGGAAATGGGCGGACCCATTTCGCACGGAGCTGTGGTGGCACGCGAATACGGGATTCCCGCCGTCGTCGGTGTCCCCGACGCAACCCTGCGGATTCGAACCGGGGACACCGTCACCGTGGACGGAGCGGCGGGGACGGTTGTGATTGACACCTCCCTTGAGGCCGACGGCGGCCGGTAGGATCGCGTCCATGGAATCCGTCGTCATGTACAGCCTGCGTGAGGGCGTCGACCGCTCCCGCGTTCTTGAGACTTATCCCCGCCACAAGGCCTACTACGAGGAATTCCGCGCCGCCGGCGGCGGGCTCGTCGCGCTCGGCCCCTTCCAAGCCCCGGACCCGGCCGGCTCCTCCATGGGAATCTTCACATCGCGCGAGGACGCTGAACGCTTCATCGCCGACGACCCCTTCGTCACCGAGGGCCTTGCAGACCCGCGCATTCTCGACTGGGACGCCGTGCGTTTCGAGTAACGCCCGGCCCAGCGATCTAAGTCATGGAGGCCACGTGACCACCTTCGTTCTTGTCCCGGGCGCCGGAGGAGTGGGCTGGTACTGGCACCGGCTGGTGCCGGAGCTGGAACGGCTGGGGCACCAGGCCATTGCCGTGGATATCCGCGAGGACGACCCACACTTGGGGCTGCCGGACTACGCCGACACCGTCGTCGCGGCGATTGGTGAACACCGCAACGTGGTTCTCGTGGGCCAGTCCCTGGGCGCCTTCACGGTCCCGGTTGTCGCTGCCCGGGTGCCGGTGGACCTCATCGTCCTGCTCAACCCGATGGTGCCTCTGCCGGGTGAGACACCCGGAGAGTGGTGGGAGGCCACCGGCCAGCCTGCGGCACGCGAACTCAATGACAGGCTGAACGGGCGCAGGGGTGACTTTGATGAACGCGTGCACTTTCTGCACGACGTTCCCCCGGAGGTGATCGCCGCGGGCGCCGGCGAGCAGCGAGGCCCGTCCGGTACGCCGTTCGGGCAGCCCTGCGAGATCGACCGCTGGCCTGACGTGCCCACCAGGGTCCTGGTTGGGCGCGATGATCGGTTCTTCCCCTTGGAGTTTCAGCGGCGTGTTGTCCGGACCCGGCTGGGCTTGGGAATTGACGAAATCCCGGGCGGACACTTGGTCGCCCTGAGCAACCCGGTTGAACTCGCGCGCCGGCTGGACAACTACGCCCGCTGACCCCGTGGCTGCGGGTACCCCGCTCAGCCGGCGTGCCGCGCCCCGAGCCTGGCAACCGCCAGGGCCAGCCACAGCTGGACCCGGTCCGCGGTGACGGAGGGGTCGTACCCGGTGAGTTCGGTGATCTGCGCCAGCCGGTAGCGGACCGTGTTGCGGTGGAGGGTGAGGGCCTCGGCGACGGCGGCAACGGAGCCGTTGCTGTTCAGGTAGCTCTCCAGCGTAGCCATCAGCTCGGCGCCATGGGCGGCATCGAAGCTCCGGAGCGGATCCAGCGACTCGTTGGCCATGTCCGCCAGCGGCACGTCCTCGCTCGCCAGGAGCAGGGAGGTCAGGCTGAGCCGCTCGGGTTCATTCACCGGCAGCCCGTGGCTGGCTGCGTCGCGCGCCTCGAAGTAGCTCCAACGCAGGCCGTTCGGCTTGGTGTAGGCGCCGCCGATGCCGATGGTGGCGTGGATCCCGGCCTCGGCAAGGTGGTCGCTGAGGCTCCTGGCCATGACCGTGGCGCCGCGTCCGTCGTCGGGCACCACGGTGACCAGATCCTTTCCGACGACGGCGGTCACCGCCGTCTCCAACGCCTGCGGCAGCGAGGAGCTGACCAGTTGCTTGTGGTGCGCCTCAGAACCGGCCAGAATCACCACATTCTTGCGCGTGCTGTTGATGCCCGTCCCGGCGAGACGGCGCTGTGCCTCGCTGGGGTCCAGGGTCCCGTGGATCACGTCCTCGAGCACCTGCCCGCAGAGCGCCCGCTCGGCCTGGCGCTGCTTGACCATGTTGTTGAGCTCCACGCTGATGAGGTTCTGCGCGTAGCCGATGATGCCGGAATCCTCGAACGGCTGCTTCACCCACAGCGTGCAGGCATCGCGGCGTCCGGTGGGAATGGGGTACGTGGTCCAGGAGTCCGCGGACGGCGGCTCACTGGCGCTGTTGTACAACTGGGCAGTGAACTGCGTCAGTGCGATCTCGGTGCGGAGCATGCCGCCTAGGTGGCGCAGGAGCTCAGCCAGCCCGCCGCCGGTGAGCAGCGCGCGGGCCAGGATCTGGTGCCCGGCGATGAGCCGCTCAAGCTTGGAGTAGTGGTCCGCCGACTGTGCGTCCGCCACCAGCTTGCTGATGGCAATAAACGGGGTGCCATACGGCACTTCGACCACGGGCAGTCCCCAGCGGTTCGCCTCGGCGACCAGAGCCGGGGGAACGGCGTCGTGCGAGAGCCCCACGCCGAACCCGATCCCGACGGCGCCGGCGCGCTGGACCTGGCGGACAAAGCGGCGCTGTTCGGGCGCGCTTTTCATCCGCAGCCCGGTGGTCAGCACCAGCTCGCCGCCGTTGAGGAAGCGCTGCGGGTCCTCCAGTTCGGTGACCGCGACCCAGCGGATGTCCTGGTGCGAGGTGGTCTCCGCGAGGCTGGATTTCTTGAGTCCCAGAGACTGCACGGCCAGCAGCGCCGCGAGGGAAATTGCCATGGATCAAGGGTAGCCGGAGGCTGGCCGATCGCACTAAAGCGCCGCTTCGACGGTGTGCAGGTGGCTATTCCCCCCGGTATCGGGCTGGAATAGGCTCGAGTCAGCCGCATCACACTATTCAGGACGAAAGAGGTTGTACACCGTGGTTCAAACCTTGCAGAACTTCATCAACGGAGAGTTCGTCACGCCTGCGGGCACGGGCCTGATCGACATCGTGAACCCCGTGACCGGCGACGTCGTGGCCAAGTCGCCCGTTTCCGTGGAGGCCGACGTCGACGCCGCCATGGCCGCCGCCAAGGACGCCTTCAAGTCCTGGAAGCACGTGACCCCCGGGCAGCGGCAGCTCATGCTGCTCAAGCTCGCCGACGCCATCGAGGCCAACAGCGACGAGCTCGTCGACGCGCAGCACCGCAACACCGGGCAGGTCCGTTCCCTGATCGCGTCAGAGGAAGTCGCCGCCGGCGCCGATCAGCTCCGCTTCTTCGCCGGCGCCGCTCGCATCCTCGAAGGCAAGTCCGCCGGCGAGTACTTTGAGGGCCACACCTCCTTCGTCCGCCGCGAGCCGATCGGCGTCGTGGCCCAGGTGGCGCCGTGGAACTACCCGTTCCTGATGGCCATCTGGAAGATCGGCCCCGCGCTCGCAGCCGGTAACACGGTGGTCCTGAAGCCGTCCGACACGACGCCCGAGTCCACCCTGGTCTTGGCGCGGCTGGCCGCGGACATCCTGCCCGCTGGCGTCCTGAACGTCATCCTCGGCACCGGGGAAACCGGCGCGCTGATGGTGGAGCACAAGGTCCCGGGCCTGGTGTCCATCACCGGATCCGTGCGTGCCGGCATCGCCGTCGCCTCGGGCGCCGCGAAGGGCCTCAAGCGCGCCCACCTGGAGCTCGGCGGCAAGGCCCCGGCCATTGTCTTCAAGGACGCCGACATCAAGAAGAGCGCCGCGGCCATCGCCGAGTTCGCGTTCTTCAACGCAGGCCAGGACTGCACGGCCATCACCCGTGTGCTGGTGGAGGACTCCGTGCACGACGACGTCGTGGCCGCCATGGTGGAGCACACCAAGACCCTGCACACCGGCTCCCAGAACGACGAGGACAACTACTTCGGTCCGCTGAACAACGTCAACCACTTCAAGGCGGTCAGCTCCGTCGTCGATTCGCTGCCGGTGCACTGCCGGATCGAAACCGGCGGCCACCGCGCCGGCGAGAAGGGGTTCTTCTTCGAGCCCACCATCATCACCGGCGCCAAGCAGACGGACGACATCGTGCAGAAGGAAACCTTCGGCCCGGTCATCACGGTCCAGAAGTTCAGCACGGAGGCCGAAGCCGTCGAACTGGCCAACGACGTCGAATACGCCCTGGCCTCCAGCGTCTGGACAAGCGACCACGGCACGGCCATGAGGCTCAGCCGCGATCTGGACTTCGGTGCGGTCTGGATCAACACGCACATTCTCCTCACCGCCGAAATGCCCCACGGCGGCTTCAAGCAGTCCGGTTACGGCAAGGACCTCTCCATGTACGGCGTCGAGGACTACACGCGCATCAAGCACGTCATGTCCGCCCTCGACGCCTGACCGGCCCTCATTCAGTAAAGAAAGAAACACGATGACCGCAACAGCATCAGAAATCACTTACCGCCTCGAGCAGAAGCGCCGCGTCCAGGCCGACTTCCCGGGCCCTAAGTCCGTGGCCCTGACCGAACGCCGCAAGGCAGTGGTCGCCGCCGGCGTCGCCTCCAGCGTTCCCGTTTACGTCGCAGACGCCGACGGCGGCATCATCCATGACGTCGATGGCAACTCCTTCATCGACCTCGGCTCGGGCATCGCGGTGACCAGCGTCGGCGCGTCCGATCCCGCCGTCGTCGGTGCCGTGAAGGAGGCCGTGGAGCACTTCACCCACACCTGCTTCATGGTCACCCCGTACGAGGGCTACGTCGCGGTTGCCGAGCAGCTGAACAAGCTCACCCCCGGCAGCCACGAGAAGCGCACCGTCCTCTTCAACTCCGGCGCCGAAGCCGTGGAAAACGCCATCAAGGTGGCCCGCCTGGCCACCGGCCGGGACGCCGTCGTCGCCTTTGACCACGCCTACCACGGCCGCACCAACCTGACCATGGCGCTGACCGCGAAGGCCATGCCGTACAAGACCAACTTCGGCCCGTTCGCGCCCGAGGTGTACCGCATGCCCATGAGCTACCCGTTCCGCGAGGAGAACCCGGAGATCACCGGTGCCGAGGCCGCCAAGCGCGCCATCACGGCGATCGAAAAGCAGATCGGCGGCGACCAGGTGGCCGCCATCATCATCGAACCGATCCAGGGTGAGGGCGGCTTCATCGTCCCGGCCGAAGGCTTCCTGCCGGCTTTGTCCGCCTGGGCCAAGGAAAAGGGCATCGTCTTCATCGCCGACGAGGTCCAGTCCGGTTTCTGCCGCACCGGTGAATGGTTCGCGGTGGACCACGAGGGCATCGTTCCGGACATCATCACCATGGCCAAGGGCATCGCCGGCGGCATGCCGCTTTCCGCCATCACCGGCCGCGCCGACCTGCTCGA
Source organism: Arthrobacter sp. FW305-BF8 (assembly GCF_021789315.1). NCBI lineage: Bacteria > Bacillati > Actinomycetota > Actinomycetes > Micrococcales > Micrococcaceae > Arthrobacter > Arthrobacter sp. FW305-BF8. Next base: position 3,642,681 of record NZ_CP084561.1, on the reverse strand, counting down.
CGCCGTCCACCCGGGCGGCCTCGGGGGCACCTACGGCGGCAACCCGGTGGCCTGCGCCGCCGCACTGGCCTCCATCGGCTCCATGCAGGAGTACGACCTCAACGCCCGCGCCAAGCACATCGAGGACCTGTCCTTCGGCAAGCTGCGCGAGCTCGCCGAAGAAGTTTCCGTGATCGGCGACATTCGTGGCCGCGGCGCCATGCTGGCCATCGAGCTGGTCCAGGCCGGTTCGAAGGAGCCCAACCCGGAGCTCACCAAGGCTGTTGCCGCCGCTTGCCTCAAGGAAGGCGTCATCATCCTGACCTGCGGAACCTACGGCAACGTCATCCGCCTGCTGCCGCCGCTGGTGATCAGCGACGAGCTGCTGCTGGACGGCCTGGAAGTACTCGCCGCGGCCATCAAGGCCAACGCATAGTTTCCTCCTTCCTTTAGCGCGAACTGGCAGGTAATGCCCCCTAAATCCTCGCAACAGGGCATTAGCTGCCAGTTCGCGCGCGGGGACGTACGACGACGGCGGGCCGGGTACCGAAAGGTGCCCGGCCCGCCGTCGTTCTCGCCGCCGTCGAACTCCCGTTGCGTTGCCGCCCGCCGGCACGGGCGCCGCGGTAGAGTCATCCTCACCACTGCACTTCACGCCGCAGGCCGGTGGGCACCGCCGCGATCCGGGCGCCGGTCTGCACTACCCAAAGAGGGGTTTCGCATGCGATACGTAGTCGGCTACACACCCACCGAGCGCGGCGCGGACGCCGTCGCCCTGGCCACGTCACTGGCCCTGGCCCAGGGCGCCGAACTGGATCTGGTCTACGTGGTGAAGCCGGGCACGCCGTACGTGGCACTCAACCCGGAGGGCAGCCGGGTCAGCGCCGCGGAGCAGGAGGTGCTGACGGCAGAACGGCAGGGCCTGGCCCTCGTGCCGCAGGGGTTGCCCGCAAGATTCCATGTGCGGGAGGCGGATTCCTTCGCCGGGGGACTCATCGACGCAGCGGTGGAGTTCGAAGCCGGACTCATCGCGGTCGGCGCCGCCAGCGCAGGCCTGTTCAAGCGGCACACCGTGGGCAGCGTGGCCAACGCGCTGCTGCACGCCTCAACGGTCCCGGTGGCACTCGCGCCGCGCGGCTACCAGCGGACGGCACCCGTTACCCGCCTGACGCTGGCCGTGGGGCAGCGTGCCGGGGCCGAGGCGGCAATCGAAACCGCCATCCGGGCCGCAAAGAGGCGCGGTGTGCCGCTACGGCTGGCGTCGCTGGTGGAGCTCGACGCCGCCGGCGACGCAGGGGAGGCCATCAATGCCGCGCACATCCACGCGAACACCGTACTGACGGCCGCATCGGGGAAGGTGCCCGCCGGTCACGAGGTCGGCGTCGCTGTGGCCCATGGCCGCACCATCGAGGAAGCCATCGACGGACTCGAATGGGACGACGGCGAAATCCTCATCGTGGGCTCCTCACGCCTGGCCGAGAAGAACCGCATGTTCCTGGGCAGCACGGCCAACAAGGTGCTGCGGGCCCTGCCGGTTCCCATGGTGGTTGTTCCACGCGACTACGACCGGGAGGACTCGGCCCCCTGACCGGTGCAGCCCTTCCGAGCGCGAACGGACAGTTGTGGCCCCTTGCCCGGGGCCTTAACTGTCCGTTCGCGCTTCCCTGCGGGCGAGGCGCTTGGCCGCTGAGCTTTTCCGCGTCGCGGCCAGCATGTCCGCCGTGAGCACCAGCAGGGCGAGCCACACGACGCCGAAGCCGATCCAGCGGTCCAGCGTCATGGCCTCCCGGAACACCACCAGGGCAACGATGAACTGCAGCACCGGCGCGAAGTACTGCAGCAGCCCGATAGTGGTCATGGGCAGCCGGCGGGCGGAGGCCCCGAAGAACACCAAGGGAACGGCCGTGATGACGCCGGACGCCAGGAGCAGCCAGAAGTGCCCCGGTCCGTGGGTGGTCAGCGAGGCAGTGCCGCTCGCCGCGAGGAAAATCATGGTGGCAGCGGCCAGGGGAGCGAGGACGATCGTTTCCACGGTAAGGCTGGTGACGGCGTCGGCACGCGGTCCCACCCGCTTCTTCACGAAGCCGTACAGGCCGAAGCTGACGGCCAGGGTCAGGGCGATCCACGGCAGTTTTCCGTAGGACACGGTCAGCACCCCGACGGCGACGAAACCGATTCCGACGGCGGCCCACTGCAGCGGCCGGAGCGTTTCCTTAAGGACGAAGACGCCGAGGAGGACGGAAACGAGCGGGTTGATGAAGTAGCCAAGTGAGGCCTCAACCGCCTGCCCGGTGGTGACTCCGTAGGTGTACGTCAGCCAGTTCACCGCGATGAGGCCGGCGGCAAGCGCCAGGGTTCCGAGGATGGCGCGGTTCCGCAGGGCAGCCCCCAGGACGCGCCACGCCCTGGTCACCGTGATCAGGAGGGCGCAGAAAATCAGGGACCAGACCACCCGGTTGGCCACGATTTCCACCGCACCGGCGGGCTGGAGAACGTAGAAGTACAGCGGAAGCAGCCCCCACAGGCCGTAGGCGCCGATGCCGAACAGGATTCCCGCCGTCGTCTCCTTGTCCACCGGCTTCGGTGCGCCGGGCAACTTGGGTGAGCCGGGCAAACCGGGTGACCCGGCCCTACCGGCGCCGGTCATGCCGGAGCCGCTCGCGCCCGGGGGCGCGGCGCCGGGTGTAGGGGCAGTCGGAACAGCGGAGGAGACGGATCCGTCGGGGTTAGGCACAAGTCCCATAACACCATCCTAAGGAGCGGTATTCCGCCTGAGCCGAGCCAAAAGCTGCCTACGGAAACGAATTAGTCAGTAGGCTTGCCATTATGAGTACGACTCACCGCAGGGCACCGGCCCGATGAGGCTCCGTCACAGCAACGCCTCCGGCCGCGGTTACCGGAGGGTGCGGGCCGGCGCCGGGTTCAGTTACAGGGACCTGGACGGCTCCACGCTGCCGCCCGGTCCGGTCCGGGACCGGCTGGAAAGCATCGGCATTCCGCCCGCCTGGACGGACGTATGGATAGCGCCCTTCGAGAACGGGCATATCCAGGCCACGGGGCTGGATGCCGTGGGCCGCCGGCAGTACATCTACCATCCGGAGTGGCGCGAGCGGAAGGACCGCTTGAAATTCGACCGCGCGCTCCAGCTCGCCGAGTCGCTGCCCACCGCCCGCCGGCTGGTCACCCTGGATCTGAGGTCCGACGGCTTCACCCGCGAGAGGGTTTTGGCCGCGGCCTTCAGGCTGCTGGACAGCGGCTCCCTGCGGGTGGGGTCAGAGCGGTACACGAACGAAAACGGCAGCCACGGGCTCGCCACGCTGCTCTGCGCCCACGTCCGTGTCCGCAAGGAATGCCTGCACCTCAGTTTCCCGGCCAAGAGCGGCAAAACCTGGGAGTCCCGCATCGATGACCCGGACCTGGCGCCTCTCGCCCAGGCCCTCAAGCGGCGTGGCGGCAACGCGCGGCTGCTGGCCTACAAGAACGGCAGGACGTGGCACCCGGTGACCAGCGCCGACATCAACGGCTATGTCAAGGAACGCACTGGCGACGACTTCACGGCAAAGGACTTCCGCACCCTGCGCGGCACCGTCGCGGCCGCCGTCAGCCTGGCCCAGAGCGGCCCGCAGAAAACGGAGGGGAAGCGGAAGCGTGCCGTCAGCGTCGCCATGATGGAGGCGGCAGCGGTGCTGGGCAACACGCCGTCGATCGCCCGAAAGAGCTACGTGGACCCCCGCCTGCTGGACCACTTCGCAGCCGGGGAGACCATAGACCCCAAGCGCCTGGCCTCGGCGGAGTCGGAGCTGCGGGCATTGCTGTACCGCGAGGGCGACGTGGTGGACCTGCGCAAGAGCGGCTGATGCGGGCGGGGGCCGGGCGGACAATTAGAATTGAAAACTGCGCGCCGGTGGGGCGCGGTCTCCCGTTCCGGAAGGGCTTACGGTGTCCAACACAGCTGAATCCACGGCCAAGCGCCCGCTCCGCGTCGCGATCGTCGGCGCCGGGCCCGCAGGCGTCTATGCCGCGGACATCCTGACCAAGTCCAACGAGGTCAAGGACGGCGACTTTGAGGTCAGCATCGACCTCTTCGAGGCCTATCCGGCACCGTACGGCCTGATCCGCTACGGCGTGGCCCCGGACCACCCGCGCATCAAGGGCATCGTCAACGCCCTGCACAAGGTCCTGGACCGCGGAGACATCCGGTTCCTGGGCAACGTCACCTACGGCCGGGACCTGACGCTGCACGACTTCCGTGCCTTCTACGACGCCGTCATCTTCTCCACCGGCGCCATCAAGGACGCCGATATGGACATCCCCGGCATTGATCTCGACGGCTCCTTCGGTGCCGCCGACTTCGTGTCCTGGTACGACGGCCACCCCGACGTTCCGCGGGACTGGCCGCTGGATGCCAAGGAAGTCGCCGTGATCGGCAACGGCAACGTGGCTCTGGACGTAGCCCGAATGCTGGTGAAGCATGCCGACGAACTGCTCGTCACCGAGATCCCGGACAACGTCTACCAGGGCCTGAAGAACTCGCCGGTGACGGACGTCCACGTCTTCGGCCGCCGCGGCCCCGCCCAGGTGAAGTTCACCCCGCTGGAGCTGCGCGAACTCAGCCACGCCCGCGACGTCGACATTGTGCTGTACCCGGAGGACTTCGAATTCGACGAGGCCTCCGATGACGCGATCCGGAGCAACAACCAGACCAAGACCATGGTCAACACCATGACCAACTGGCTCGTCGAGGAGCACGCAGAGGCCGAGCAGCCGTCGTCGCGCCGCCTGCATCTGCACTTCCTGCACAGCCCGGTCGAGATCTATGGGAGCGATAGCGACGACGGCGGGCAGGGCAAGGTTGCCGGCATCAAGTTCGAGCGAATGCAGCTGGACGGCACCGGCAACGTCAAGGGCACGGGGGAGTTCATCGACTACCCGGTGCAGGCCGTCTACCGCGCCATCGGGTACCACGGCTCCGCCCTGGACGAACTGGAATACGACGCCAAGCGGGGGGTCATCCCCAATGAGGGCGGGCGAGTCCTCGACGCCGACGGGAACCCCGTCCCCGGCATCTACACCACCGGCTGGATCAAGCGCGGCCCGGTCGGACTGATCGGGCACACCAAGGGCGACGCCCTGGAGACCATTGGCTTCCTCCTCGAGGACCGGCTCACCCTTCCGCCGGCGCAGAACCCGGACCCGCAGGCGATCATCGACCTGCTCGAGGAGCGAGGCATCGAGTACACCACCTGGGAGGGCTGGAACAAGCTGAACGCCCACGAGGCTGCCCTCGGCGCATCCTGGACGGAATCCGCCGCGTCCGACGGCGTCGTGCGAGAACGCGTCAAGGTGGTGCCGCGCGAGGAGATGATCCAGATCTCCCGCGCCTGAGCCGAGCGTCGTGCGGTGAACTAGACTGTCGCGGGCAAGCGTTTGGGCGAGTGGGAGTTCGATGAAGAACCTGATCCAGCTGGCGGCACCCGGAACGGAGGATCCGGTGCTGCTGCAGCGCCGCGCCCTGGCCGGCCATGAACTCCTGGACAGCCACGCGCCGAGCGAAGCGTTCCCCGATGCCGAAGAAATCCCAGGGCTGCGCCGGCTCATCCGTGAATCCTGGCAGCGGTCGGCCAAGCTGCGGGCCAACCCCGATCACCCCGAAGCCCCGCTGGCCATCGCCGCGGACGAGCTTGACGAGTACCGCCGCCAACACCCCCTGGCCGCCATCATGCCCGTCATCCAGAAGCTCCTCATCCGGCCCAGCCATGACAGCGGCCTGCTGGTTGCCGTCGGCGACGAAGTGGGTCGCCTTCTCTGGGTGGAGGGCGATGCCGGCGCGCGCAGCCGGGCCGAGGGCATGATGTTCGTTCCCGGCGCCGACTGGTCGGAGGCGACAGTGGGGACCAGCGCCCCCGGGACGGCGCTCGCCCTGGGCCGCGGCATCCAGATTTCGGGCGCCGAGCACTACAAACGTTCAGTCCACCCCTGGAGCTGCACGGCGGTGCCGTTCCAGGACCCCGATTCCGGCGCGCTGCTGGGGGTCGTGGACATCACGGGCACCGAGGCGGCCGTCGCGCCGCACACGCTCTCCCTCGTGGAGGCCACCGTGGCGGCCGCCCAGGCCCAGTTGCGCGTGGAACGCCTGCAGCTCGCGGCCGCCCAGGAACGCGTTAAGGCACGACGGCGGCACGCGGGTGCCGGGGCAGGCGGCGGTCCTGCGCGCGAAGGCAGCCTGTACCGCAACAGCCTGCAGCTGCTGGGCCGAGACCAGGCACTGCTCAGCGTCGAGGGCCGCAGCGTGGTGCTGTCCGCCCGGCACAGCGAGATCCTGGCCCTGCTCAGCGCCCGTCCGGACGGGCTCAGTGCCGAGGAACTGAGCGTCCTTTTGTATCCGGGGGACGGGTCCACGATCACCTTGCGGGCCGAGATGGTGCGCCTCCGGAAGGTCCTGCAGCAGCTAAACCCCGCCGCGGTGCCGGAATCGCGGCCGTACAGGCTGGTGCTGGATCTCCTGCCGGACAGCAGCCAGGTGCTCACCTGCCTGCAGCGCGGCGCCCACCGGATCGCCCTCGACATCTACCGCGGCGCTGTCCTGCCCCGGTCGGAGGCGCCCGGCGTCGTCGAGCTCCGGAACCGCGTGTCAGCGCTGCTGCGGGAGGCCGTCCTGACGGACGGCAGCGCGGAGTCGCTGCTCACGTATGCGGAACTGCCGGAGGCGGCGGACGACGTCGACGTCCGCCGCGCCGCCCTGAAGCTCCTGCCGCCGCGCTCACCCAAGCGGGCCGCCGTCGTCGCCGATCTGGAGCGGCTGGAAGCCGAACTCGGCTAACGTCCGACCTTGGGCCCACGCCTGCCGGGTTCCCTGACCGAGCTGGGCCCACGACTGCCGGGTTTCCTGGCCGAGCTTGCGAGGTTAGGGGGCGGGTGGGGAGGTTAGGGGGCAGGTGGGGACAGGGTTGCAACCTTGCTGCAACCTGCCCGCTCCTAGGCTCGATGCATCGGCGATCCCCATGACATATCGCCACCGTGTTGCACAGCAAAGGAGCTAGCAATGACCGTTTACGCACAGCCCGGCACCGAAGGTTCGAAGGTCACGTTCCAGGACCGCTACGAGAACTGGATCGGTGGCGAGTGGGTTGCACCCGTGAAGGGCCAGTACTTCGAGAACATCACGCCGGTGACCGGCAAACCCTTCTGCGAGGTGGCCCGCGGCACCGCCGAGGACATCGAACTCGCCCTCGACGCCGCGCATAAGGTGGCCCCTTCCTGGGGCAAGACTTCCGTTGCAGAGCGCGCGGCGATCCTGAACAAGATCGCCGACCGCATCGACGAGAACGTCGAACTGCTCGCCGTCGCCGAAACCTGGGACAACGGCAAGCCGATCCGCGAGACCCTCAACGCGGACATCCCGTTGGCCGCCGACCACTTCCGCTACTTCGCCTCCGCCGTGCGCGCCCAGGAGGGCCGGCTGTCGCAGCTCGACGACGACACCACCGCGTACCACTTCCACGAGCCGCTGGGCGTCGTCGGCCAGATCATCCCGTGGAACTTCCCCATCCTGATGGCCGTCTGGAAGCTGGCCCCGGCGCTCGCGGCAGGCAACGCCGTCGTCCTCAAGCCCGCGGAACAGACGCCGACGTCCATTCTGGTGCTGATGGAACTGATCAGCGACCTGCTGCCGGCCGGCGTGGTCAACGTGGTCAACGGCTTCGGCGTCGAGGCGGGGAAGCCGCTGGCCTCCAGCCCGCGGATCCGCAAGATCGCCTTTACCGGCGAGACAACCACCGGCCGCCTGATCAGCCAGTACGCCTCCAACAACCTGATCCCCGTGACGCTGGAACTCGGCGGCAAGAGCCCGAACATCTTCTTCAACGACGTCGCCCAGTCCAACGATGCGTTCTACGACAAGGCACTGGAAGGCTTCGCATTGTTCGCCTTCAACCAGGGCGAAGTCTGCACCTGCCCGTCCCGCGCCCTGGTCCAGGAAGATATCTATGACTCCTTCATGGCCGACGCCCTGGCCCGGACCGAGAAGATCATCCAGGGCAACCCGCTGGACACCGAAACCCAGATCGGAGCGCAGGCCTCGAACGACCAGCTGGAGAAGATTCTTTCCTACATCGACATCGGAAAGCAGGAGGGTGCCAAGGTACTCACCGGTGGAGCCCGCGCCCAGCTCGAAGGGGACCTGGCCGGCGGCTACTACGTCCAGCCGACGATTTTTGAGGGCCATAACCGGATGCGCATCTTCCAGGAGGAAATCTTCGGCCCTGTGGTGTCCGTGACCCGTTTCAGCGACTACAACGACGCCATGGGCATCGCCAACGACACCCTTTACGGACTCGGCGCCGGCGTCTGGTCCCGCAACGGCAACGTCGCATACCGGGCGGGCCGCGAAATCCAGGCCGGCCGTGTCTGGGTCAACAACTACCACGCCTACCCGGCCGGTGCCGCGTTCGGCGGCTACAAGTCCTCCGGCATCGGACGCGAGAACCACGCCATGATGTTGGACCACTACCAGCAGACCAAAAACCTGCTGGTCAGCTACAGCGAAAACAAGCTCGGCTTCTTCTAGACCGGGCGAACTGATGACGACGAGGCTGGACGCCGCGGTGACGCTGCCCGGGGAGGACTTCTCCCGGGTGGCGCTCACCGCCGAGGCGGTGGGGCTGCTGCGGAAGCTCTGGGCGCAGCACGGACCGCTCATGTTCCACCAGTCCGGCGGCTGCTGCGACGGCTCGGCGCCCATGTGCTACCCGGCGGGCGAGTTCCTCACGGGGGATTCCGACGTGCTGCTGGGGCGGTTTGATCTCTCCGCGGACGACGGCGGGCAGCCGCTGGAGTTCTGGATGTCCCGGGAACAGTTCGGCTACTGGAGCCACACCCACCTGACGGTGGATGTGGTGGAGGGCCGGGGGAGCGGGTTTTCCGTCGAGGCGCCGGAAGGCAAACGCTTCTTGATCCGCTCCACGCTCATGGACTGGCCCGTGTAGACAAGCTTTGCCCAGCAAAACTCCAAATTGTTACGCCCGGACGGGGCCCCAACTAAGGGGCTTCGTCCGGGCTTTGCATATTCAAACCGCGATTGGGAACCCCCAATTTGGGTGGCTCAGCGGGCCGACCAGCCACACCCCCAAGGTTTTCACGGGCACTCCACCGGACGATGGCACCGTTACATTCCTCCTAGCGGCAGGTGTGCCATGAACAACTCAGCCTTGAAGTCAGAGGGGGACCCGGATCAGAGTCGATCCTGGGCCCCCGTGGATCCACCAACAAACCGGCGTCAACGACGCAGCAAAAAACGCAAGCAATCAATGTCATTCCGCCTGATTGCGGCAGCCACCACCTTGGCCATGCCGGCAGCGATGGGGCTGCCCGTGGTTGCAGCAAACGCGGTCCAGGCGCCGGTGGGGGAAGGCTTTACCATCACCGCTTCCGACCTCTCCTACATCCTGAAGCAGATCAAGATCGCCGAAGCCCACGTGGCCAACACGACCTCGGCTACCGGCCCCTGTGGCGCGCTGGTCGGCACGGGCCCCAACCAGATCCCGAGCCCCCTGGTGTCAGCCGGGCTGCGGACGGTCGACGGGTCCTGCAACAACCTGCAGCCCGGCCAGGAGACCTTCGGAGCAGCTGATCAGAAGTTCCCGCGCCTGACCACTCCGGTGTTTAAGGGTGCAGAGAACGCAACGACCTTCGGCGGCCCGGCCGCCTCGTCGTACAGCCAGAAGTCCGGGACTGTCGTGGACTCTGAGCCGCGGGTGATCAGCAACCTCATCGTGGACCAGACCTCCACCAACCCGGCCGCGGTGGCCGCGGCCGGCAACCCGGTCAGGACGCAGGGCAACGAAGGCGTTGTTCCCTGCACCAGCGACCCGGATCCCCTGGCCACGCCGCCTGTCGCCGGCGTTCCCGCAGACTGCGTGCCGTCCCACAGCACGCTGTTCATCGAGAACGTGACCACTGACGTCGGTCTCTCCCCGCCCTACAACTCGATGTTCACCCTCTTTGGCCAGTTCTTCGACCACGGCGTTGACCAGACGGTCAAGGGCGGCGGCACCGTCTTCGTGCCTCTGAAGGCCGACGACCCGCTGCGCACCGTTGGCCCCGACCGCAAAGCAAACACGGGCGACGAAGTTCCGGCGAGCCAGGCCTTCATGGTCCTGACCCGCGGCCAGAACCAGCCCGGTACGGACGGAATCATGGGCACCGCAGATGATGTCCAGGACGCGAACAACACGGACTCGCCCTGGGTCGACCAGAGCCAGACCTACACCTCGCACTCGTCACACCAGGTTTTCCTGCGGGAATACGTCAACAACGCCGACGGCAAGCCGGTTGCGACTGGCAAGCTGCTCGGCGGTCCTGACGGCCCCACCGCCGGCGGCATGGCAACCTGGACCACCACCAAGGCCCAGGCTGCGGCGCTTCTCGGTATCCAGTTGAGGGACAAGGACGTCCTGAACGTTCCAATGATCGCCGCAGACGCTTACGGCAAATTCATTCCCGGTCCGGCACGCGGGCTGCCGCAGTTCGTGACTGCAACCGGACTTGTTGAAGCCAACCGCGCCGACAACGGCGGCGCCGGCACCCTGGTGCCAGCGAACGTCAAGTACTTTGACACCCCGTTCCTGACGGACATCGCGCACAACGCGGATCCGTCCCCGCAGGACGCCGATCACAACCCCGTAACCCCGCCGGTTTCTCCAACTCCGGATGCGGACACCACGGCCTCGGCCGACTTCGCCAGCCAGGCACCCGGCACCTACGACGACGAGATGCTGAATGCACACTTCATCGCCGGTGATGGCCGTGTCAATGAGAACATCGGCCTGACCGCGATCCATCAGATCTTCCACTCAGAGCACGACAGGCTCGTCGACGACATTGAAAACGTCCTGACAACCGACACATCTGCCAGCGGCGTCAAGGCCCTGGCCGAGTGGAAGCTGGCCGCCGGCGCCGACGGCTGGAACGGTGAGCGGCTTTTCCAGGCGGCGCGGTTCATCACGGAGATGGAGTACCAGCACCTGGTCTTCGAGGAATTTGCCCGGAAGGTCCAGCCTGCCATCAACCCCTTTGAACCGTTTGCGTTCACGCAGACCGAGCTCAACCCCGCCGTCAAGGCGGAGTTCGCGCACGCCGTGTACCGCTTCGGCCACTCCATGCTGACGGAAACAATCTCGCGCAGGAATGAGGACGGGCCCGGCGCAGACGCCGCATACGGCACGTCCGACGACACCAAAGGCAGCCAGAACGACATCTCGCTGCTCGAGGGCTTCCTTAACCCGCCGGAGTACACCAATGGCGGCACTGCCGGTCCGCTGACCTCGGAAGAGGCTGCCGGTAGCATCATCATGGGAATGTCGGACCAGGCAGGCAACGAGCTGGACGAGTTCGTGACGGACACGCTCCGCAGCAACCTGCTGGGCCTGCCCCTGGACCTTGCCGCGATCAACATGACGCGTGCACGTTCTGAAGGCATTCCGCGGTTGAACGTCCTTCGGCGGGAGCTGTTCAACTCCACGAATGACAGCCAGCTCAAGCCCTACATCAGCTGGGTCGACTTCGGAGAGAACCTGAAGCACCCGGAGTCCCTGGTGAACTTCGTCGCAGCGTACGGCCAGCACCCGTCCATCACGGGCGCCACGACGCTGGCAGCCAAGCGGGAGGCCGCACGGCTCATCGTCAGCCCCGCCGCCGGGGAAGTCGCTCCGGCTGATGCAGCGGAATTCATGAACAGCACGGGTCTTAACTGGAGCAACGACGGCGTCAACTCGAAGACCGGCCTCGACAACGTCGACCTCTGGGTGGGCGGCCTCGCGGAGCAGACGGTGGTATTTGGTGGCCTGCTGGGCAGCACGTTCAACTACGTGTTTGAGAACCAGTTGACGGACCTGCAGAACGGCGACCGCCTGTACTACCTGGCGCGCACCCCGGGCATGAACCTGAGGGCGCAGCTGGAAGGCAACTCCTTCGCCGAAATGATGATGCGCAACACCAACGTTCACAGCCTGAAGGCCGACGTGTTCGCCACCTCGGACTGCAAGTTTGACCTCAAGAAACTGGCAGGCACCCCTGCTGGCTTTGCTGCCGACGGCAACACAGTGGCGAATGACCCGGATTCAGAATGCAGTGAGCCAGACCTGCTGATCCGTATGCCCGACGGCACGATCAAGTACCGTGCAAGAAACACAGTTGATCCCTCCGGTATCAACGGACAGAGCGTCTACACCGGCACCGCCGGCGTGGACCGTATCTTCGGCGGCAACGACAGCGACACCTTCTGGGGTGGCGAAGGCAATGACATCATCGAAGGTGGTGACGGCGCCGACGTCGCACTCGGCGGTGACGGTGACGACATCATCACTGACCTCGCCGGTGACGACGTCCCGAAGGGCGGCCCGGGCAATGACGCGATCGACGCCGGCCCCGGCCTGGACATCGTCATGGGCGGCGATGGCAAGGACTTCACTAACGGCGGAGCCAACGCCAACGAGACCTTCGCCGGAGCCGGTGACGACTTCGTCATGCTTGGTCAAAGCCTTGACGCCGCATTCGGCGACAGTGGCGATGACTGGGAAGAAGGCGGCGACCAGCCGGACCTCATGCAGGGGGACAGCGGCAACCTGTTCTTCCTGGACGACTCTCAGAAGCCCGGACACGACATCCTGATCGGCCAGGGCGGTGACGACGACTACGACATGGAGGGCGGCGACGACATCGGCCTCGGCGGCCCCGGCATCGAAAAGGTTGCTGGAGCGTCCGGCTACGACTGGGAGATCGGCCTTGGGGACCCCCAGCCGCAGAACCTGGATCTTGACCTGCCGCTTGTTCCGCTTGACATCCTTACTGCTGATGTCCGTGACAAGTTCAACGAAGTTGAGGCGGCCTCAGGCTGGAAATTCGATGACAAGATCCGCGGAGACGACGTAGTTCCCAGTGGCGTAGGCGGTGGCGGCTTCATCGGCTGCAACGTGCTGAACCAGGAGGGCCTTGACCGCATTGCTGGCTTGGACGATCTGGTGCCGACGCTCAGCACCCCGGCGGACACGGTCATTGGAGCATCGGCGTCGAAGGACTGCCCGCTCCTGACTCCCGGTTCGAACGTCTGGGGCGGTGGCAACATCCTCCTCGGCGGCGGTGGCTCTGACGTCCTGGAGGGACGCGGGGCTGACGACATCATTGACGGTGACCGGTACCTCTCGGTCCGGCTCAGTGTCCGCACCAACCCCAATGATCCGGCCACCGAGATCGGCAGTGCTGCTGCTGACGCACCGGGCCAGAGCGCGATGACCAGCCGGTACCAGAAGGACGCTAACGGCAACCTCACGGGACCGACGCTCCAGGAGGCTGTCTTCGCAGGAACCGTGAACCCGGGCAACATCGTGGCGGTCCGCGAGATCCTCACGGGCACTGGCGGAACGGACTCGGCCGTGTTCTCTGACGTCGAAGCCAACTACACCGTGACCACCACCGGCGGCAACGGCCAGCTCGGCTCGCCGGGCTCGGTCACCACCGTGGTCCACAACGGCGGCACCGACGGCACCGACACCCTGCGGAACGTCGAACGCCTCCTCTTCTCCGACAGTGTTGCTCCGGCAGCGCCCGTCATTGGCGCGGCAACCGCCGGCAACACCCAGGCAACGGTGAACTTCACCCCGGCGGCAGGGGCGGTCACGGGCTTCAACGTCCGGGTCGTCGATGCCGCAGGAGCGCAGGTGGGTGCACTCCGCACCGCCGACGCCGACGCCACCAGCCTGGTGGTGACAGGTCTGGCCAATGGTCAGGCGTTCCGGTTCCAGGTGCAGGCGGAGAACGCCATCGGCACCAGCGCCTTCTCCGCAATGTCCAACATGGTGACCCCGGCAGTCCCCGTGCTCGTCACCGCTGTTCCGTCCATCACGGGAACCGCGGCAGCCGGCAGCACCCTGACGGCAGCTACAGGAGTCTGGGGGCCGGCGCCGGTGACAATGTCCTTCCAGTGGTTCAGCAACGGAGTTGCCGTAGTCGGCGCTACCCTGTCCACCTACACTGTTAGGCCTGCAGATGCCGGTCAGCCGGTAACCGTCACGGTCACCGGAGCCAAGGACGGGTACGAGTCGGTATCGACCACCTCGGCGGCCGTACAGGTAGCGGCTCTTCCGGTCACTTCCCCCAGCGCTCTCCGGGACTTCAACGGTGACGGTAACGCCGACATCGTCGCCCGGGACAACGCGGGTGTGCTGTGGACCTACCTGGGCAACGGGTCCGGGACCTTCCCGACCCGCGTCCGGGCCGGCGGCGGCTGGAACGGCATGAACATCATCAGCGCCTCCGGCGACGTGAACGGTGACGGCAGGTCCGACCTGCTGGCGCGGGAGTCGAACGGCGTGCTGTGGTCCTACCTGGGCAACGGCTCCGGAACGTTCCCGACCCGCATTCGGGTCGGCAGCGGCTGGAACGGCATGAACACCATCAGCGCCTCCGCTGACTTGAACGGGGATGGCCGTGCTGACCTCGTTGCCCGTGACAACGCGGGCGTGCTGTGGTCCTACCGGGGCAGCGGCGCCGGGACCTTCCCGACCCGCATCCGGGTCGGCGGCGGCTGGAACATCATGAACGCCATCACCTCCACCAGCGACGTGAACGATGACGGCAGGGCTGACCTGCTGGCCAGGGAATCGAACGGTGTCTTGTGGTCCTACCTGGGCAACGGCTCCGGAACATTCCCGAACCGCATCCGGGTCGGCACCGGCTGGAACGGCATGAACGTCATCACCGGCGCCGGCGATGTCAACGGTGACGGCAGGTCCGACCTGGTGGCCCGACAGTCGAACGGGACGCTTTGGTCCTACTTCGGCAACGGCAGCGGCGTCTTCCCGACGCGGGTCTCGGCCGGCGGCGGCTGGAACCTCATGAGCCGCATCAGCTAGAACGGTCAACCGCCGCCCGTGTCCCCCGGACCGGGCGGCGGTTGCGACAGCAGCAGCCACTTCGCTGTTGCGCTCCAAGGACCCACGCCCGGCCCTCCACCACACCGCGCAGCCGCAGCGCGGAGGAAGGTCGGGCGTGGTTTTGCGTGCCGATCGTCTCAGTATTCGGGACAAATGTGGCCGTCCACTGGATGGACACTATCCTTGATAGGTCTGTTTCCATCCCCTATCAGGACTGTGGACTTCCAATGAACCTTTTCCGGACCAAATCCATCGAGCAGTCGATTGCCGACGCCGATGAGCCCGGACGCAAGCTGAAGCGCTCCCTGAGCACGTGGGACCTCATGATCATGGGCGTCGCTGTTGCTGTGGGCGCCGGCATCTTCTCCGTGGGCGCCAAGGCCGCCGCGAACTTCGCAGGCCCCGCCGTCACCATCTCCTTCCTGGTCGCCGCCGTCACGTGTGCCCTGGCCATCATGTGCTACGCCGAATTTGCCACCGCCATCCCGGTGGCCGGCTCGGCCTACGTTTTCACCTACGCCACCATGGGCGAGATTTTGGCCTGGATCATCGGCTGGAACCTGATCCTCGAGCTCTTTACGGCGGCTGCGGTGATCGCCAAGTACTGGGGCATCTACCTCAGCAAGGTTTTCGCCCTCATGGGAGTCGAAATGCCGCCTGCCATCTCGATCGGCGGCGTTGACCTGTACTGGGGCGCCTTCCTCATCGTTGCCGTTTTCACCGTGCTGCTGGTGCTCGGAACCAAGCTGTCCGCCCGCGTGGGCAATATCTTCACGCTGATCAAGATCGCCGTGGTGGTGTTCGTGATCATCGTGGGGTTCAGCTACGTGAAGTTCTCCAACTACACCCCCTTTGTCCCGGCCTCTGAGCCTACGGCCAACGCTGGTGCGGCCGACGTTCTCAAGCAGTCGTTCTTCGGCTTCCTCACGGGTGCTGCCCCCGCGCAGTACGGCACCATGGGCATCTTCGCCGGCGCCGCGCTGGTGTTCTTCGCCTTCATTGGCTTCGACGTGGTGGCCACCTCCGCAGAAGAGGTCAAGAACCCTCAGAAGACGCTGCCCCGCGGCATCTTCGGCGGGCTGGCCCTGGTGACGCTGCTGTACATCCTCGTGTCCCTCGCCCTGACCGGCATGGTCTCCTACACGCAGCTTGCCGAGGCGGAAAGCCCCACACTCACCACGGCCTTCGAGGCCGTTGGCAACACCGACGCCGCGAAGGTGATCGCCTTCGGCTCGCTCGTGGGCCTGACCACTGTGATCATGGTGCTGCTCATGGGCCTGTCCCGCGTGGTGCTGGCCATGAGCCGCGACGGCCTGCTGCCGCGCTCCCTATCCAAGACCAGCGAAAAGCGCTCGACGCCGGTCCGCCTGCAGATCATCTGCGGCGCCGCCGTTGCACTGGTTGCCGGACTCACCAACGTGGACCTGCTCGAGGAAATGATCAACATTGGCACCCTGTCCGCGTTCGTGATGGTCAGCCTGGGCATCCTTGTGCTGCGCAAGAAGCGCCCCGACCTGAAGCCGGCCTTCCGGGTCCCGTTCGGCAAGGTGCTTCCCGTCGTATCCGCGGTGCTGTGCCTGTACCTGATGACCAACCTCGCCGTGGAGACCTGGATCTTCTTCGGCATCTGGCTGCTGCTGGGCATTGCCATCTACTTCGCGTACGGGCAGCGCCACTCCCGCCTCAACGAGAAGTTCGCCGGCGCCAAGGCAGCTGTGGACGGCCCTACAAGCGACCTCGGCGACCGGGATGACGACGAGCTGAGCAAGGTTTAGCGCAACCACGGCCCGAGCCATCCCTGTTCCTCGGGTCCGCCGCCCCCTGATTCCGTCAGGGGGCGGCGTGCCGTCCCACCCAGTCCACCAGCGGACGGAGCTGTTCCCACCGGGCGGCGATCTCCCGTTCCGCTTCCGATGACCTGAGCCAGTTCGGCTCGCCCAGCGCAACACCCGCGGACAGCGACTTGTGCTTGAGCAACTCGGCGCGCGGGTGGTCTTTCGGGAAGCCCCGTGGCACCGTCTTTAGCTTTTCGCCTTCAATAGCGAAGCCGGCTGCTGCGACGGCGTCCACGATGTGCTGCAGCTGGCCGCCGCTGCCTGCTGCGTCCACCGAGTTCCGGTATCGGACCAGCTGCGCGGGAGAATGTGAGTGGTAGCCGCCGCCGAGCAGCAGGCCGTCCGCGCTGATCTGAAGGTAGAAACCCACGCCTTCCTGGTACGACGCGAAAGCGCCCTGGGCCGTCTTGTACGGAGATTTATCCTGCGAGAAGCGGACGTCCCGGTTGGGCCGGAACATTTTCCACGGTCCGAAGCGGGGCTCGAGCGCGGCCAGCAGTGCGGCAAGGGGCTCTTTCACGGACTCGCGGTACAGCTCCGAGTGGGCCTGCCACCACTCCCGGCTGTTGTTCTCTTCCAGCTCAGCATAAAATTCCGCTGCTGCTGCGGGAATGCCCTCGAATGTGCTCATGAATGAAGCCTAGGTAAGCTGACCCGCCTGGGCTACGGGCACCTTGCCCATGTGGAAAACATGCCCGGGGACCGGCTCAACCTGCCTCACTTCGGCTGCGGCAGCGGCGCGGCGTAACGGAGGGCCTGCCCGGGGAACCCCCGGACGCAGGAAACCCCGCCGCGGCTGTGAACGGGTCACTGTGCCGCGGCGGGGTTCCGGTCGCTATCTGGTGCTGTTAGCCGATCTTGTTGGCGGCTTCGGCATCGGAGAGGGCTGCTGCGCCGAGGTTGGCGCGGAGCTTGGCGCCGAGCTCGGCGTCAACGTTGGTCCAGTACTGGATGGCGCGTTCCTTGATACCGGGGCTCTTCACGCCGCCCACGGCACCGGTGATGGTGTCCAGGAAGCGGGCCTTTTCGGCGTCGTTGTAAACCTCGCGGTACAGCGCGCCGGCCTGAACGAAGTCGCTGTCCTCGGCGTGCAGGGAGTGCGCAGCGTGCGTCAGCTCGCCGTCGTTCTCCCAGCCGCCTGCCGGGCTCTGCGGCTCCACGGCGGCGGGGCCGCCGAACGTGTTCGGTGCGTAGACCGGAACCGAAGGAGCGTTGAACAGGAAGCGTCCGGCGCCGTCCTGGCTGTAGTTGTTGACCTGGCTCTTGGGCTGGTTCACCGGGATCTGGGCGTGGTTGGTGCCCACGCGGTAGCGGTGTGCGTCCGCGTAGGAGAAGATCCGGGCCTGGAGCATCTTGTCCGGGGACGCGGCGATGCCGGGCACGAAGTTCGACGGCGCGAAGGTGGCCTGCTCGATCTGCGCGAAGTAGTTCTCCGGGTTCCGGTTCAGCTCCATGGTGCCGACCTTGATCAGCGGGTAGTCCGCGTGCGGCCAGACCTTGGTCAGGTCGAACGGGTTGAAACGGTAGGTCTTGGCGTCCTCGTACGGCATGACCTGGACGTGCAGGTCCCAGGCGGGGAGGTTGCCGGCTTCGATGTTCTCGTGCAGGTCGCGGATGTAGAAGTCCGCGTCGGAGCCGGCGAGGGCCTCGGCTTCTTCGCCCGTGATGTTCTTCACGCCCTGGTTGGAGTGGAAGTGGTACTTGACCCAGAACCGCTCGCCCTCGGCGTTGATCCACTGGTAGGTGTGCGAGCCGTAGCCCTGCATTTCACGCCAGGACGCGGGCAGGCCGCGGTCACCCATCAGCCAGGTAACCTGGTGTGCGGACTCGGGGGAGAGGGTCCAGAAGTCCCACTGCATGTCGGCGTCGCGCAGGTGCGAGCCGGGCAGGCGCTTCTGGGAGTGGATGAAGTCCGGGAACTTGATGCCGTCGCGGATGAAGAACACCGGGGTGTTGTTGCCCACCAGGTCGTAGTTGCCCTCGGACGTGTAGAACTTCACCGCGAAACCGCGGGGGTCACGCCAGGTGTCGGGGGAGCCGTTCTCGCCCGCGACGGAGGAGAAACGGATCAGCATCTCGGTCTCGACGCCCGGCTGCAGGAACGCGGCCTTGGTGTACTTGGAGATGTCCTCGGTGGCCTTGAAGGTACCGAAAGCGCCGCCGCCCTTGGCGTGCACTACGCGCTCCGGAACCCGCTCGCGGTTAAACTGGGCGAGCTTTTCCACCAGGTAGTGGTCCGTGAGGATGATCGCGCCGTCAGCGCCGACAGCCTTGGAATGTGCATCGGACGTCACCGGGGCACCCGACTGCGTGGTGGACACGGCAGGCGCAGAGATGTTCGAGGTCATCTTTCTCCTATTAGTTGGTTTTCGACAGTGTCAGTTTTCGACGGCTGTCGAGGATTTGTCAGTTACGTTTGCAGGAAGTTTTTGGGCCCGCTGGCACTCTCCGCAGATCCCCTGGTACATGACATCCGCAATCTGGATGGTCATGGGGTGGGAATCCTCGTTCCAGTGCGGGGTCAGGCACGGGGCATGGCCGACAGCGCAGTCGACGTCCTCCACCCGGCCGCAGCTGATGCAGATCGCGTGGTGGTGGTTGTCGCCCACCCGCGTCTCATACAGCGCCGGGGAATGCGGAGGTTCGAACCGGCGCAGCATGTGCAGATCCGTCAGGTCACCCAGCACCACGTACACGGACTGCGCCGTCAGTTCCGGCAGTTCCTCGCGGGCAGCCGCCAAGATATTTTCCGCCGGGGAGTGCGGGTGATGTTCGACGGCGGCCAGCACCGCCAGCCGCTGCTTGGTCACCCGGCGGCCGTGGGCGCGCAGGGCCGCGGCCCATGCTTCGTGGCTTTCCGGGTGATCGGTCATGACTCTATTGAAACACTTATTTTGACTAGATCACAATAAGGCGAGACTAAGTTTCTGCTGGGACTAGAGTTACCGGGTGGGAAAACTTCTGGCTGACATCACGCCGCTGCGCGAGAGCCCCGATTTCCGGCGGCTTTGGCTGGGGTCGGCAGTATCGAACGTTGGCAGCCAGCTCACCCTCGTGGCGGTTGGCCTCGAAGTGTACCGGCTGACCCAGGACAGTCTGTATGTGGGACTGCTCAGCATCTTTGCCCTGGTGCCGCTGGTGGTCGGCGGGCTGCTGGGCGGGTCCATCGCCGACTCCCACGACCGCCGGACGGTGGCGCTTCTGTCGTCCGCGGTGCTGTGGCTAACCACCGGCGGACTCGCCCTCCAGGCCTGGCTGCAGGTGGGCAACGTGTGGCTCCTCTACGCCCTCGTGGCAGTGCAAAGCGGCGCCCAGGCGATCAACCAGCCTGCCCGCAGTGCCATCATTCCCGCACTGCTGCGGAAGGAGCTCCTGCCGGCAGCCAACGCGCTGAACATGGTGACATTCGGACTGTCCATGACCGCTGGGCCACTCCTCGCCGGGGTCCTGGTGGCCAGCGTCGGCTTCGGGTGGACCTACACGCTGGACGTGGTCAGCTTTGTCTTCGCCTTCTGGGCCCTGCTGAAACTTCCGCCCATGCCGCCTGGCAAAGAGGGAGGGCGTGCCGGGATGCGGTCCGTGGTGGAGGGCTTCCGGTTCCTGGGCACGCGGCCCAACCTGCGGATGACGTTCATCCTCGACCTCATCGCCATGATCCTGGCCCAGCCCCGCGCCCTGCTGCCGGCCATCGGTGCGCTCATGATCGGCGGCGGGGAAACGACGGTAGGCATCCTGCTGGCGTCCGTAGCGGTGGGCGCCTTCCTCGCCGGCCTCTTTTCCGGCCCGCTCGGCGCAGTCCGGCGGCAGGGGAGTGCTGTGGTGTGGTCGGTCATGGGCTGGGGCGCCTCGTTTGCGGCGTTCGGCCTCGTGGTGGTGCTGGCCGGGCGGTCCGGTTCCGGCGGCGTGACCGTCTGGCTGGTTCCGGCGGCGATCTGCTGCGCCCTGGCGGGAATTGCCGACTCGGTGAGCGCCGTGTTCCGCACCACCATCCTGCAGGCTGCCACCCCGGACCACCTGCGCGGCCGGCTGCAGGGGGTCTTCATTGTGGTGGTCGCCGGCGGGCCGCGGCTGGGCGACATGCTCGCAGGCGGCGGCACTAAAATTCTTACTGAGGGCTGGGTTCTGCTACTCGGCGGCATCCTGTGCATCGTGGTGGCCTGGATGGTGGCGCGGTGGCAATCCGGCTTTTTGGAGTACGACGCGCGGAATCCCGTTCCGTAGCGGCGGTGCCTGTTCGACTTCTGAGCTGTGGAGGCAAATGTGCACAATCACCACAACGGACTGAAAACGGCGGCGCTGTTCGGCGTGCTGTGGGCGATCCTGCTGGGCTTGGGTGCCCTGATTGCCGCCAATACGCGCAGCTCGGCCCCGATCCTGATCATGGCGCTGATCGGCCTGGGGACCACGGCCTACGGCTACTGGAACAGCGACAAGATCGCGCTCCGCTCCATGCAGGCGTACCCCGTCTCCGAAGCCCAGGCGCCGCAGCTGTACCAGATGGTCCGTGAGCTCTCCGCCCGCGCGAGCCAGCCGATGCCGCGGATTTACGTCTCGCCCACCATGGCGCCCAACGCCTTCGCCACCGGGCGCAACCCGCAAAACGCCGCGGTCTGCTGCACGGAGGGGATCCTGCAGCTCCTCACCCCGAGGGAACTGCGCGGCGTCCTCGGGCACGAGCTCATGCACGTCTACAACCGCGACATCCTGACGTCGTCCGTGGCGGCGGCGGTGGCCGGCGTCATCACCTCGGTGGGGCAGATGCTGCTGTTCTTTGGCGGCGGGGACCGGCGCAATTCGAACCCGCTGGCCCTCATCGCGATGGCGCTGTTGGCACCGCTGGCAGCCTCCCTGATCCAGGTGGCCATCTCCCGGACCAGGGAGTACGACGCCGACGAGGACGGTTCGCAGCTCACCGGCGACCCGCTGGCGCTCGCCTCCGCCCTGCGCGAGATCCACCAGGGCGTCCAGGCCGCGCCGCTGCCGCAGGACCAGAGGCTGGTCAACGCCTCGCACCTGATGATCGCCAACCCGTTCCGCGGCGGCGGGCTCAGCAAGCTCTTCGCGACGCACCCACCGATGCAGGACCGCATCAGCCGCCTGGAGCGGATGGCGGGCCGGCCGCTCAGCTGAGCGCCGCCGTCGTACTTCCCGTTGCTTCAGAGCGGGCGGGCGTAACAGACGGACAGCGGCTCGCCCGCGTACGGCCCGAAGTTGTCGATCAGGCGGTAGCCCTCACGCTCATAGAAACGGATGGCATCGGGCTGGGCTGTGCCGGTCTCCAGCTTGAGCTCGGTGAGGCCCAGGCGGGCGGCCTCGGCCTCCAGGCTTCGCAGGACCGCCGTGGCTGCGCCACTTCCGCGGTAGCCGGGCAGCACGAACATCCTCTTGATTTCCGCGGACCGGGCGTCCAGCCGGCGCAGGGCGCCACAGGCAACGGCCGTTCCTTCGCGGCTCCGGGCCACCAGGAACACGGTGATGTCCTCGGCACTGGGCGCGGATCCCGGCTCGTGGTCGTCGCTGCCGTAGCGGGCATCGAGTTCGGCCCGCTGCATGCTGCGGAGCCTGACCCCGTCCTCGGCGTCCCACGGCTCGGGCGTCACGGAGTAATTCACGGCTTTCCTGTCTTTCGGCTCGGGATGCGCAAATGGACTGGCGACACCTGCATTCCCGTGTCGCCAGTCCATTTGCGTGTCGTAAAACCGCTGGGGGTCTAGCTCCGGAAGTTCACGAACTGAAGGTCGGCCTCATCGAAGTCCTTCAGGAGGGCCATGGTGGCCTGGAGGTCGTCGCGGGACTTGGAGGTGACGCGGAGCTCGTCGCCCTGGATCTGGGACTTGACGGACTTCGGGGCCTCGTCGCGGATGAGCTTGTTGATCTTCTTGGCGAGGTCCTGCGCGATGCCTTCCTTGATGGAGGACTCCAGCCGGTATTCCTTGCCGGACGCGTACGGTTCGCCGGTGTCCAGCGACTTAAGCGAGATGCCGCGGCGGATGAGCTTGGACTGCAGCACGTCCAGCACGGCCAGGACGCGCTCCTCGGAGTTCGCCTTCATCAGGATCTTCTCGCCGCTGAAATCGACCTCGGCGCCGACGCCCTTGAAGTCGTACCGCTGGGCGAGTTCCTTCTGCGCCTGGTTCAGCGCGTTGGCCACCTCCTGCTTGTCTACCTTGCTTACGACGTCGAATGTGGACTCGCCTGCCATGACTCTCCTTTGCTGGTGCCTGCGTCGCCCGGGCTGTGAGGCTCCGGGCAGGGTGCTGATAGCTGGCTTCCAGCGTAGTACGGATGGCGGGGAAGTGAAGGTGGGGGCATTCACAGTTCACTCATAGCCAAGTCATGGCGGGAACGAAGTTTCGGCGCCCAGAGTTGTAGCAGTTGGAAGCCGCTCGGAAGGAAAGCAATGTCCCATAAGGCCGTCCGCTACGTCACCCGGTCCACGGCCGCAGCCGCCGGAACCATCGCCACCGCGGCCTCGTCCGTGGCCGCCGCTGCCGTGGCCGCATCCATTATCCTCAGCCCCGTCGCCGACGCCTCAACCCGGCTGGAGGGAGTGCAGGCGGATCTTCAGCGGGCGGTGCAGCTCAACCAGATCACCGAGGAGCAGGCGCTGCGGTTCGAGGCAAAGCTCGCCGGCCGGATTCTCGGCGAAGCCTGATTTTCTCCGGCTTTTTGGCCTGTAGGTCCCCGATTTCATTCTTCGGCAGAAGTTCTGTAAGGTTGTCTTGCCGCGGTGATGGAAACAAAACCGTGGTGATCTTCTTTTGAAGTTCGGCAGATTACCCGAGCGGCCAAAGGGGGCTGACTGTAAATCAGCTGGCAACGCCTACGGGGGTTCGAATCCCTCATCTGCCACCTTTGTGGTGAGTCGGGACATCCTTCACGGATGAGTCGAGTCATCGGTAACACCCCGGTCTTAGGACCGGGGTGTTTTTCTTTGTCTGGATTGGTAATCCCGGTCGGGGTCGATGGTGAGTTCCCGGATGATCTCTCCGGTGGCGGTGGCGGTGTCGCTGATGATGACGTCGGTGTCGTGGATGAGCATCAGGATGTGTTTCCCGGCGTGGGCGCGGCCGATGCCGATGTGGTGCAGGCGTCCTGCGTGGCGGAGGGTTAGTTTCCCGAACCGGTCCACGCGGTCGATGCGCTGGCGCCAGTGGTCCCCTTGCCTCGCTCCTACGGGTTCTGCTTTGGGGGTGGCGGTGTAGGCGGTGGCCGGCGTGCGTCGGTCCAGGGCGCGGTGCGGGCGTTCATGGTTGTAGATGTGCCGGAATTTGCCGAGCTGTTCGTTGAGGTCCTCGAGGGTGTGGGCGCGCGGCTGTCCGTCAAGCCATTTCTTCAGCGTCTGGTGGAACCGTTCGATTTTGCCCTGGGTCTGCGGGTGGCTTGGGGAGCCGTTCTTCTGCGTGATGCCCAGCGTGTGGAGTTGGTGTTCAAAAGCGTTCCGGCCTCCTTTGCCGCCGGCGAGCCGGGTCGTGTAGACCATGCCGTTGTCTGTCAGGGTCGAGGCCGGAAGGCCGTATTCGGCGGCAGCTGTGAGGAACGTGGTCACCACGGCGATGACGGTGACGGGCCGGTAGGCGGTGCATGCGAGCAGGTAGCGGGAATGGTCATCGAGGAAGTTCAAGATCTCTGTGTCGGTCCCGTCGGCCAGGGGCCAGTGGGTGAAGTCGGACTGCCAGGTCTCGTTGGGCTGGTGCGCTTCGAAACGGTGCAGGGAGGTCCTCGGGCGTTTCTTTGGCTCGGGAGTGATCAGGTGGGCCGCGTGGAGGATCCGGCGGATCGTGGACGTTGAGGGCGCGGGGAGGTTTTCGCGTTCGAGGTGCCAGGCGATCGTGACTGGACCGGCGTCGAGTCCGGCTGTCTGCAGTTCCTGGCGCAGGGCCAGGATACGTGCTGTGACTACGTCGTCAGTGCGGCGGGGATTGCTGAGAGGCCGTTTTGATCGGGGTTCGACGGCCGCGATGCCTCCTGTTGCTTCACGCCGCAGGAGCTCGTGCACCCAGCGGCGGCTGACACCATATCGGCGGGCTGCGTCAGCGACGCTCAGCCCTTGGTTCCGGACGGCGAGGACGATGACTTTTTGCTTCGACATGAATCATGCTCAGCCTGTACCGGGTATGAACTATGTCCCGACTCACCGGCGAAGCGTCAGCTGGGAACAATGTCCCGACTCATGTGAGAACTATGTCGTGAAACTACACACCTCATCTGCCACCTTGGAAAAGACCTCCGGAACCTATTGGTTCCGGAGGTCTTTTGCTTTCCGGTTCTCGGATCGGGGCTGGGGAGCGCCCGGGTACCGGGCCACGAATAACCAGGGCCGCGTTCCGGTCACCAATCAGTTTAGGGCGATGACGAGCATCTGGGTGGTGCCCGGAATGCACGTCTGGAGGACTGCCCGTGGGAACCCGCCGAACACCGCAGCGACGTCGTTGGTGGTGCCGGGGTTGGGTACCTGGCTCCGGGCCGAGACCGTGTAGGAGCCGTAGCCCGGGATGTCGACGCGTTCACCGACGCTGATTCCGGAGAACCGCGCCCAGCCGCCGCAGAAGTCGTGCTCGGTGATGAAGAGCGAGTATCCGTCAGTGGGCGTGAAATGGATGGGACCGATGCAGCTATCCACCATCGCCTGGCCGCCGGCCCCAGCCACATAGATGGTCCGCACCGCCGGAGCCGGTGCCGGGGCAGGTGCGGGCGCTGGGGCAGGTGCGGGCGCAGGTGCCGCCGGGGCAGGTGCCGGGACCGGCGCCGGTACGGCCACCGCGGGTCCGGTGAGCTTGAGCGTCTGGCCAGGAAAAATCACGGAGCTGGGTGCGAGGCCGTTGGCTGCCAGCACACCCCCGGCGCTGACACCGAAGCGTGCCGCAATGGAACTGACAGTGTCACCGGCAACCACCCGGTACGTGGTGGGCTTGGGCGCAGGGGCCGGCGCAACCTTGCGGACCGTTGCCGTTCTTGGTGCCGTTGCCGGTTTCGGTGCCGGCGCCTTGGCAGCCACTGGTGCCTTGACCGCCGCCTTGACGGGTACTTTCGCCGGTGCCTTGGCAACCGGTGCCACGGCGGGCGCCTTGACGGCTGGCGCCACAGCAGGCGCAGCGGCGGTCGGCGTGTTAGCGGCAGGTGCCGCGGCTTCTGCTGCCGACTGAGCGGAGGCGGGCGACTGTTCGACGGCGGCCGGTTGGCCGACGGCGGCAGCCGGGCTACCGGCGTCGGACGCCACCAGCGCGTTGACGCCCGCCGACGCCGCCAGCAGGGCAGCGGCCACCGCTGCCGAGATGAGCAGCACCCGCGCGCCGGGCCTGCGGGCCAGTGGTCCATGCCGCCCCGGGGCGGGCCTGACGAAGCTCGTGGGTCCCGACGGCAGGCGCTGCGGATCGTTCTCGTGGCCAGGGGTGCTCTGGGGATCTGGCGTCTCCTGCTGGTTCATGGCGGACCTTTTGCTTCGTGCGCAGGCGGGTGTCCGGGTGCGCGGCGGACGGTGACGCGCAGACACAGGAGGCGCTGGGGCCCACGGGGGCGGAAGCACGGCATATGGGGCGCATGACCGCTATTCATGAGTGGTGCACGCTGCTCGCTAACGTGCCGGCCCCAGCCTGATTCGAGTATGGAACCACCACACAGGCACTGCACGAGTAGGGAATACCTGTTTTTCCGGGAGCGGGCACTTGTTTCCCGCAGGTTTTTCCGCAGTATCCGTCGTTGCCCGTACGCCCGGCAGCCCACGCCTGCCGGGGGGGGGCACACAGCGGGCGCAGAATATTCCCGGTGACGCGGGGAGCGAACAAGCTGCCGGGCCGCGGGACTTACGGACACGGCTCGCGTACGGTTGAACCATGGCTACCGTTGACATCACAGGTGAACAGTTCGCATCGACCATCGAGGGCAACGACATTGTCCTGGTGGACTTCTGGGCTGAATGGTGTGGCCCGTGCCGCCAGTTCGCCCCCACGTACTCCGCGGTTTCGGAAAAGCACCCGGACGTCGTTTTCGCGAAAGTGGACACTGAGGCCGAGCAGCAGCTGGCAGCGGAGGCGGGCATTTCCTCGATCCCCACGCTGATGGCATTCCGCGAGAAGGTGCTGGTCTTCTCACAGCCGGGTGCGCTGGGTGCCCCGCAGCTCGAGCAGGTCATTGACGCGGTCAAGGCGCTCGACATGGAGGAAGTCCACGCCCATGTGGCCCGCTCCCAGGCCGAGGCGGCTGCGGCCGCGGGCAACAGCGCCGGCAAGAGCGCCGGCAAGAGCGCCGGGCCTCAGGACGGCTCGCAGATCCCCGACTTCTAAACCCTCGCTTAAAAAGCAACAGCAACGCGGGGTCACTCTGCGCCCAATAGACTCGGTTCATTGGGCGCAGAGTGACCCCGCGTCGCTATGTTGCGGAGGGCTGCTGTTCTAAAGAAGGACTAGAGTCGTTCCACCTGGGCAGGTTCGGCCAGGAGGGCGCTGAGGGATTCGTTCAGGTCCTGCAGGGCAATGCCCTTGGAGTGCGCGTCGAGGGCCTCTTCCGATTCCCACCGCTCGGTCAGGACCAGCTTCTCCTCCGTCGCCTCGGTGAGCTCGTAGCGGATGCAGCCAGGTTCGTTGACTACCTCGTCAATGGCGATTTCCAGGGCGAGCTTCACGCGGAAGAACTCGCCGTCGTTGGGGATAAACGTGGCCTGCAGGTCGATGGGTGCACTCATGGATTTCACAATACCGGCTTGATAGCGTGCCATCATGCGCGCTTACACCGCCGGGGACGCGGACGTCCCCCTGCTCGAGGAAACCATCGGCGAGAACTTTGAGCGCGTGGTGGCGCAGTTCCCCCTGCGCGACGCGCTGATCGAGGCTGCCGCAGTGCCGGGCGCGGACGCCCGCCGCTGGAGCTACACCAAACTGAATGACGACGTCGACCGGCTGGCCCGCGCGCTCCTCGCCCTTGGCGTCGCGAAGGGGGAGCGAATCGGCATCTGGAGCCCGAACTGCGCGGAATGGACCATCCTGCAGTACGCGACCGCGAAGATCGGGGCGGTCCTGGTCAACGTGAATCCTTCCTACCGCAGCCACGAACTGGAGTTCGTGGTAAAGCAGAACGGCATGCGGATGCTGGTCACGGCGCCGTCGGACCGGAACAGCGACTACGTGGGGATGGCGCGCCAGGCGCTCGCCGGATGCCCGGACCTCCAAGAGCTCGTGTTCCTGCCGGACTTTGAATTGGAAGGGCTCGACGCCGGCGTCCCCCTGGGTGAGCAGGAGCTCACGTACGCCGAGCTGCTCAAGCGGGCGGACGCCGTCGGGCAGTCAGAGCTGAGAGCCCGCATGGCGGACCTGGATCCGCACGACCCGATCAACCTGCAGTACACCTCCGGAACCACGGGCTTCCCCAAGGGCGCCACGCTGACCCACCACAACATCCTCAACAACGGGTATTCCATCGGCGAACTGCTCAAGTACACCGAGCACGACCGCGTGGTGATTCCGGTGCCGTTCTACCACTGCTTCGGGATGGTGATCGGCAACCTGAACGCGCTGAGCCACGGCGCCGCCACCATCATTCCGGGACGCGGGTTCACCCCGGCCGCCGCGCTGGAGGCCGTGCAGGATTTCGGCGGTACTTCCCTGTACGGGGTTCCCACCATGTTCATCGCCGAACTCGCGCTGCCCGACTTCGCCTCGTACGACCTCTCCACCCTCCGCACCGGGGTGATGGCCGGTTCGCTGTGCCCCATCGAGGTGATGAACCGCGTGATTTCCGAGATGAACATGTTGGACGTGGCCATCTGCTACGGCATGACCGAGACGTCGCCGGTGTCCACCATGACCCGCACCGGCGACACACTGCAGCAGCGGACGGAAACTGTAGGGCGGACCATGCCCCGGCTGGAAAGCAAGATCGTTGACCCGGCTGGGGAAGTTCTGGAGCGCGGCGAAATCGGTGAGCTGTGCACCCGGGGCTACGCCGTCATGCAGGGGTACTGGAACCAGCCCGACAAGACAGCGGAGGCCATCGACGCCGACGGCTGGATGCACACCGGCGACCTGGCCCGCATGGACGACGGCGGGTACGTGGTGATCGAAGGCCGGATGAAGGACATGGTGATCCGCGGCGGCGAAAACATCTACCCGCGGGAGATCGAGGAGTACCTCTATACGCATCCGTCCATCCAGGACGTGCAGGTGATCGGGGTGCCCGACGTCAGGTACGGCGAGGAGCTCATGGCCTGCATCATCCTCAAACCCGGCGCCGAACCGCTGGATGCGGCCGCGGTCGCTGAGTTCTGCCGCGGCAAGCTGGCGCACTACAAGGTGCCCCGCTACGTCGATGTGCGCGAGAGCTTCCCCATGACGGTGTCCGGGAAGGTCCGCAAGGTGGAGATGCGCGAGGAAGCCGTCGCCCGGCTGGGCCTCTGAGCCAACTCAACCAACGCGGGGTCACTTAGCGCCCAATAGAGGGTGGCAGGTTCTAGGTGTCGTTGCAACACCTGAGTGATTGGTGGTGTTGTGGGACGTTTTGGTCGGCCTGAGGTGTTGCGTGAGGTTGTGCGGGTGTTCTGGGAGGCGAGGTCTTCCGGGTTGTCCGATGAGGTGGCCGCGGAGGTTGCCGGGCTTTCCGCTACGGCGGCGCGAGGGATCGTCCGTCAGCATGGTGGGGTGGATCCTTCGATTGCGCCCCCGTGTGGGCGGTACCTGTCCTTTGATGAGCGTGAGTTGATCGCTGTGTGGCGCGCGGAAGGGTGCAGTGCGCGCGAGATCGGCCGTCGTCTGGGCCGGAGCCCGTCCACCATTAGCCGGGAGCTGGCCCGGAACGTCCGCAACGGGGGCCACCGCCCCTACCTGGCGTCCGCGGCCCAGAACCGGGCCCAGAAGCTGGCACGGCGGCCCAAGGCCCGGAAGCTGGCATCCAACGAGGCCCTGGCGCTCTACGTTGCCGGGATGCTGACGGCCCGTGAGCGGTTGTCTCCGGAGCAGATCAGTGTCCGGCTGCGGATCGATTTCCCTGATGATGAGAGCATGCGCATCAGCCCGGAGACGATCTATCAGTGCATTTACATCCAGGGCCGCGGAGGGCTGAGAGCCGAGCTCTCCGCGGCCCTGCGGACCGGGCGTGCGGTGCGCCAACCAAACCGGCGGGCCGGGATGCGGAAGCCACGGGTCCCGAAGGAGCTGCTGATCAGTGAGCGCCCGGCGGAGGCCGATGATCGGGCCGTTCCCGGACACTGGGAGGGCGACCTGGTCATCGGCACCCCCGGCACCGGGGCGATCGGAACGCTAGTGGAACGCAGCAGCCGCTTCGTGATGCTCCTGCACCTGCCCAACGGCCACACCGGCGAGCAGGTTCTGGCCGCCATCCAGGAAACCCTGCCCATGCTGCCCGCCCACTTGCGCCGGTCCCTGACCTGGGACCAGGGCGCGGAGATGGTCGGAATCCATGACCGCGTCAAGGTCGCCACCGGAGCGGATGTGTACTTTTGCGACCCTCACTCGCCCTGGCAGCGCGGCACGAACGAGAACACCAACGGGCTCTTGCGCCAGTACTTCCCCAAAGGGATGGACCTGACCACCGTCACGCGTGAGGACCTCGACTACGCCGCCGCCGGGCTCAACGGCCGCCTACGCAAAACACTCGGCTGGAAAACCCCCGCACAAGCCCTCGAGCAAATTCTGGAAGAATCAGCAGCTTAGGACGCGTGTTGCAACGACCGCTGGAATCCGCCGGTGTCTATTGGGCGCTAAGTGACCCCGCGTTGCCCGTTAAGGCTTTGGGCTGTGGATAACTCCGTAAGGCCTCCGGCGGGCAGCCAGAATATTTCCATGGCCCGGACAACGCCGCTCCCCGATATCCTGCACTGTTCGCCGTTTACGGTGTACGCGTCGAGGGCGCTGGGCGTCCCTGCGAAGCGGCTCCGTGCCAAAGACTTGGCCGACGGCGGCCGCCTGATCTATCTGCCGCAGGGACGCGCCCCCGACCTGCGGGAATGTGCCAGGGTCATGGCGGCGGCAACGCCGGGAGCGTGGGTATCCCACCAGACCGCGGCCGAGCTCACGCATTTGGGCCACCCGCCGTGGATGGATGAGGACGCCATCCACCTCAGCAAACCCCATGAGCTGCCGAGGGTCCGCCGCGGCGGAGCCATTGGCCACCGCGTCCGTGTCATTCCCGGGGAGATCGGGGAATGCGGCGGCATCCCCATCTCGCTGCCGCCCCGGACCTGGCTGGACCTGGCAGCCGTGTTGCCGCTCCGCTACGTCGTCGCGATGGGCGACCAGCTCATCAGGATTCCCAGGCCTGAGTTCGAGGGCCGCACCACGCCTTATGCCTACAAGGAGGGACTGCGCCTGCTCATAAGGCAGCACCCCAACATGAAGGGTGTTGAGAAGGCACGGCTAGCCCTGGATGAAATGCGGGTGGGCGCCGACTCCTATCCGGAGACTTTCCTCCGGATCGCGATGCTGGATGCCCACCTGCCGGAGCCGGAACTGCAACTGCGCCTCGACCCGCACGACCCCTGGTCGCCCACAGCTGACATCGGGTACAGGCGTTTTCGCATCGCCCTCCAGTACGACGGTGCCCATCACCTGTCGCGTGAACAGCAGTCACGCGACAACCGGCGGGACGAAGCATTCATTCGCGCCGGCTGGTCCTCTTTCAAGGTGAACGCCGACGACCTGGAGGAGGGGTTCCAAGGCGTCATCGGCCGGATCAAAAGGGCAAAGCGCCGCGCCGCCTGAAGCAACGCGGGGTCAGGTATCGCCCGGTGGAGGTGGTTTATTGGGCGCTAAGTGACCCCGCGTTGCAGTTAGCGGGGGAGCATCAGTGGGCGCGGTGGTCCTGGATGGTCATCCGCGGGCCGAACGTGGGCTTCCGGAAGCCGCTCAGGCCGAGCATCCGGACCACCCGCTGCCGGTGCCCCGTCCACGGTGCCAGCAGGGCCAGCATGCCGGCGTCGTCAGTGCGCCGCCCGGTCAGCGCCGCGCCCACATAGGCGGCCAGATGGTAGTCGCCCACCGCGATTGAGTCGGGGCAGCCGTGCGTCCGCTGCACCACCTCGGCCGCCGTCCACACCCCGATTCCCGGGATGGTCTGCATCTTGGCGGCGGCCTCTGCCGCCGGCAGGGCAGCCAGACGTTCAAGTGCGACGGCGGAGCGCAAGGCGCGCATGACGGTCGCCGAGCGCTGCGGCCCGACACCTGCCTTGTGCCATTCCCACGAAGGTATGCGGAGCCAGGCCTCTGCGGTGGGCCGGACCAGCAGCCCGGGAGGTGCGATGGTACCGGCGCCGGGGGCGGGCGTTCCGTGGCGGTACATGAGGTAACGGAAACCCCGCCGCGCCTCAATGACGGTGACCTTTTGCTCCAGAATGGTGGGCACGAGGGAATCAACCATCCGCCCGGTGGACGGCAGGCGCACGTCGGAGTTCCGGCGTCGCGCCTCACGGACCATGCGGGGGAGCGTCGCGGCGAAGGACGGCTCATCGAACTCCGACCAGTCATCACCGGCGCCGAGCAGCCGGGGAAGTCCTGCGAGGGCAGCTCCCGAACCGGGACCCCAGGCCTGGGCATCGACACAGCATTCCAGGCCCTCTCCGGCAGCGGTGAGACGCAGCGTCACCGGGCCATCCGGCGTCGTGAAGGTCATCCACAGCCCGTTCGGCCGCGAGGAGAAGGAGGGGTCGCCGTTGCCGCGCAGCAGGATCCCCAGGGTGCGGCGAAGGTCATATGGGCCGCCCGGATGCCACCTCAGGGACGCGTCCGCCGCGGCTGCCAGCCGGGCGGGGGCGTCAGCAATGGTCATGCATTCATCGTCCCACGCCGGACCGACAAAGCTGCCGCCGGGCCCGCGGGGAGGGTTTCACCAGGCCCTTAACCGGGGACGGTGCCAGGACTACAATCCCCAGTGTGGCGCGGGTCGGCCGTGTCCCTTCCTTCGAGTTGTAGGTGATCGCAATGGGTGGAGTGGTGCATTTTGAAATTCCCGCGGACGACCAGGACCGGGCGAGGAACTTCTACAATCAGGCGCTCGGCTGGCGGATCGACCCCATGCCGGAGATGGACTACAACGTGGTGATCACCACCCCGATGGACGAAAAGACGGGCAGGCCCACGGAGCCGGGGGCCATCAACGGCGGCATGATGGCCCGGGAGGGGGAGCTAACCACGCCCGTCATCACCGTGGACGTCGAGGACATTGATGCGACCCTGCGGACTGTCGAGCAGCTGGGCGGTTCCGTGGTGAAGCCCAAGGACACCATCCCGGGAATGGGCCACTACGCCTACTTCAAGGACACCGAGGGGAACATCCTGGGGCTCTGGGAGAACCTGCCCGCAGACGCCGGCGGTGCCACCGGCTGAGCCAGGGGCCCGGCTGCCGCTACTCCTCGCCGAAGCGGCTGCGGGCCTCCACCGGGATCAGCGGCTTCTGGGCACGGATCCTGAGCTCCTGCACCGCCCAGGTGTTCCCGTCCGGGTCGCTGAACCCGAAGAAGGTGCCGCCGTCGCGCTCGTCGAAAACGGTGATCTCGCTCGCCTCCACGCCGCGGCTGAGCAGCTCGTCGCGCGCCGCCCGGGCATCCGCCACCACGAGCTGCAGGCCCCGCATGGAGCCGGGGGCCATCTCGTTCTGCGAGGGCAGGTCGCCGATCACGATCGAACACCCCGAACCCGGAGGCGTCAGCTGCACCACGTGCATGTGCTCGTTCTGCGTGTCGTGGTCAAGGTTGAAGCCGACTTTGTCCCGGTAGAACTCCACGGCACGGCTGATGTCACTCACGGGCAGCACAACAACTTCGAGGGTCCAGTCCAAGGCACAGTTCCTTTCAACGACGCTGAGGAGCGGCGCCCGGCCACGGGTGCCGATGCCAGCTTGCCCTGCCCAGGCAGGCCGTGGCTAGTACCTTAGCCAGAGCGCGGGAACGGCAACGGCACGGCGCAGGGAAGCGACTATGGCATCCCGTTCCCCAGCCACAGTGCCAGGACGGCCAACGGAAGGGCGAGGACAACGGCGGCCAGGCCGGCAACAGCGAAGCCGCCCCAGCGCACGCGCAGGTTGAGGCTCTGCAGCCGCTCGTGCCACAGGAGTGTGGCGAGGGACGCCCAGGGCGAAATGAGCGGGCCCAGGTTCACCCCGATCAGGAGTGCGCCCAGCCGCAGCGGCGATCCGGCCACGGGCTCCAGGGCCAGGTAGGCGGGAAGGTTGTTGGCGATGTTCGCGGAGGCGGCGCCCAGCGCTGCGAGGCGCAGCAGGTCCAGGAAGGTCTCGCCGGCCCCGGCGGCCGGTGCCAGTGCCTCGGTGAGGCCGTGCGCGTGGAAAGTTTCAACCACCATGAACAGCCCGGCGGTCAGTATCAGCGGGCGCCATGGCAGCATCGACCAGCGTAGGGCCGCCGGCCGCCGCCACAGGAACAGAGCCACCAGGAACCCGGCCGCGAGCGCCGCAGGCACCGCCACGGGAATCCCCGAAACCAGTGCCGGCAGCAGCACGAGCAGCATTCCGCCCGATGCCCGGAGCAGTGTCCGGTCGCCGGGCGCGTGGGCCGGCTGCGGCCCGTAACGGCCACTCAGTTCCCGGTGGAAGGCCAGCCAGAGCAGCAGCGCAGGCACCAGGAGGCCGACGACGGCAGGCGCCCACATCAGTTTGGCGAATCCCAGCGGGCTCAGTGACATGTTTGACTGCGCCAACAGGTTCGTGAGGTTGGAGACCGGCAGGAACAGCGACGCGGTGTTGGCCAGCCACACCGTGGTCAGGGCGAAGGGCAGGGGCGGGATCTTCGCGTGGACGGCGAGCAGCACCACCACGGGAGTCACCAGCACCGCGGTGGTATCGAGCGACAGAAAAGCCGTGGCGACGGAGGACAAGGCCAGCACCAAGAGCCACAGCAGGAAGACCCTGCCCCGGCCGAGTGCCGCAATGCGGTCCGTCACCACGCGGAACAGGCCCGCAGCATCAACCAGCTCCGTGACGACGGTCATCGCCACGACGAAGGCCAGGATGGGGGCCGTGCGTCCGGCCAGCTGCCCGAACGCGGGCCAGGGCAGGAGGCCGCCAGCCAGGCAGCCGGTCCCGGCAAGCAGCATAAAGCCTGGCAGAAGATAGCTCCGCACATTCTTCGGTATTTGCAGGCGCGCCACGGCCCAATCTTCGCACCGAAAGCCGCTGGGACAACCAGCCAGCCCAAGACGGTAAGTTGGTACCCATGAAGTACGCCCAGTCTGTCCTGGACCTCATCGGCAACACCCCGCTCATCAAGCTCAACCACGTCACCGAGGGCGTCAAGGCCACCGTCCTCGTGAAGCTGGAATACGTGAACCCCGGCGGCTCCATAAAGGACCGCATCGCGGCGAAGATGGTCGAGGAAGCCGAGCGTGACGGCAAGCTCAAGCCAGGCGGCACCATCATCGAGCCCACCTCCGGGAACACCGGCGTCGGCCTGGCTCTGGTGGCGCAGCAAAAGGGCTACAAGTGCATCTTCGTGGTCCCGGACAAGGTGGGTGAGGACAAACGTGCTGTCCTGGCGGCCTACGGCGCCGAAGTGGTGGTGACGCCCACCGCCGTCGAGCCTGACAGCCCGCAAAGTTACTACGGCGTGTCCGACCGCCTGGTCACGGAGATCCCCGGCGCGTACAAGCCGGACCAGTTCTCCAACCCCGCAGCGCCGCTGAGCCACTACGAGACCACTGGCCCCGAGATCTGGCGGGACACCGACGGCAAGGTGACCCACTGCGTCATCGGCGCCGGCACCGGCGGCACCATCACCGGCACCGGCCGCTACCTCAAGGAAGTGTCGGCGGACCGACCGGAGTCAGACGGCGGCCGGGTCAGGATCATCGGGGCCGATCCCGAAGGCTCTGTCTACTCGGGCGGCTCCGGTCGCCCCTACTTCGTCGAGGGCGTGGGCGAGGACATGTGGCCCGGCAACTACGACAAGTCGGTCCCGGACGAGGTCCTGGCGGTCAGCGACGCCGACTCCTTCGAGATGACCCGGCGGCTGGCGCGCGAAGAGGGCCTGCTGGTGGGCGGGTCCTCCGGCATGGCCGTGGTGGCCGCCCTGCGCACGGCCCGGGACCTCCCCGAGGACGCTGTGGTGGTGGTGATCCTGCCCGACTCCGGCCGCGGCTACCTTGCCAAGATCTTCAACGACCAGTGGATGCGCTCCTACGGCTTCCTCTCCGGCGGCGAGGAGGCCTCCGTCGGCGAGGTCATCAAGTCCAAGACGGGCGAACTGCCGGACCTGGTGCACATCCACCCCAACGAAACTGTCCGCGACGTCATCAACATCATGAACGAGTTCGGCGTCAGCCACATCCCGGTCCTCTCCGCGGAGCCGCCCGTGGTGATGGGCGAAGTCCTCGGGGCCGTGGATGAACGGACCCTGACCGCTAAGCTGTTCCGCGGCGAGGCCAAGCTGACGGACAAGATCGCCGAGCACATGGGGGAGAAGCTGCCGGTGATCGGCTCGCTCGAAACCATTTCCGCCGCCCGCGAGCTGCTCTCCGACGTCGACACCGTGATGGTGACATTCGTTGGCGCGCCCATCGGCATCCTGACCCGCCACGACCTCCTCGCCTACCTCAGCAACTGATCGAAGGAGCCCCATGTCTGAAGAGAACCACGGATTCAACACCCGCGCCGTGCACGCCGGCCAGGCATTCGAGCCGCGCACCGGCGCCGTCGTTCCGCCCCTGCACTTCAGCTCGACCTATGCCCAGGACGGCATCGGCAATCTGCGGGACGGCTACGAATACGGCCGCGGCGGCAACCCCACCCGCGACGCCCTGCAGCAGCAGCTCGCGGCGCTGGAGCGGGGTACGCACGCCTACTCCTTCAGCTCAGGACTCGCCGCCGAGGATTCCCTCATCCGCGCCCTGATGCGGCCCGGCGACCACATCGTGCTCGGCAACGACGCCTACGGCGGCACTTACCGGCTGATCAGCCGCGTGCTGGGGGACTGGGGGATCGGCAACACCCCGGTGGACATGGCCGACCTCGATGCCGTGCAGGCCGCGGTTGCCGCCAACAAGACCCGGTTCGTCTGGGTGGAGACCCCGTCCAACCCGATGATGAAAATCACCGATATTGAGGCGCTCGCCAAGGTGGCGCACGACGCCGGGGCCCTCCTGATCGTCGACAACACCTTCGCGTCGCCCTACCTGCAGACCCCGCTGGACCTGGGTGCCGACGTCGTGGTGCACTCCACCACCAAGTACATCGGCGGCCACTCCGACGTGGTGGGCGGCGCGATCGTGGTCAAGGACGCCGAGCTGGCCGAGAAGATTGGCTTCGTGCAGTTCGCCGTGGGTGCCGTGTCCGGCCCGATGGACGCGTTCCTCACCACGCGCGGGCTCAAGACCCTGGGCGTGCGCATGGACCGGCACAGCGACAACGCCCAGGCCGTGGCCGAATGGCTCCTCGAACGCCCCGAGGTGGAAGCGGTCCTGTACCCGGGCCTGCCCTCGCACCCCGGGCACGAGCTGGCCAAGAAGCAGATGAAGAAGTTCGGCGGCATGATCTCCGTGCAGTTCAAGGGCGGCGAGGCCGCTGCCCGGAAGGTGGCCGAATCGACGTCGGTCTTCACCCTGGCGGAATCGCTGGGCGGCATCGAGTCGCTGATGAACTACCCGTCGGAGATGACCCATGCCTCGGTCAAGGGCACCGAGCTGGCCGTCCCCGTGAACCTCATCAGGCTCTCCTGCGGCATCGAGGACGTCGAGGATCTCATCGCCGACCTTGAGCAAGCCTTCACGCACATCCAGTGACGGCCTCGCCGCGGACGCAGGAGGGTGCCGGGACCCGAGAGGGGGCCGGCAGCCAGGGTAATGCGCGCCGGGTTGTCCTCGGCTGGCTGGCGACGGCGGGCGGTGCCGCCGCCGTCGTCCTCGCTTTGCTGTGGCTGTACGCCGGGTATGCCCCGGCCATGAACGACTTCGAGGTCTACTACTACGGCGGCACCAAGGTGCTGCAAACCGGCGAGACCGGCATCAGCGAGCTGTACGCGCCCCGGGACGGCCTGCCGTTCACCTATCCGCCGTTCGCCGCGCTGCTGTTCGCTGGTCTGGCCACCATGGGTCTGGGCCAAAGCGGGCAGCTCTTCATCTGGGCCGCGCTGGGCGGGGCCGCGGTGGTATCCGCCTGGCTCGCCCGGCACTACTTCGGCCTGACCCGCTGGCAGGAGGCCTTTGCGGACTGGCGGTTCCGGACTGTGGCCCTGGCCGGAACCGGGGCCATCGTGCTGCTGGGGCCGTGGCGTGACACCTTCGTATTCGGGCAGATCAACATCATCCTGATGGGCCTGATCCTGACCGACTTCGCGCTGCACGGGAAAACGCGGGCGGGTGGGATCCGGTGGCCTGCCGGCCTGCTGGTCGGCGTCGCTGCCGGCATCAAGCTGACACCGCTGGCGTTTGGCCTGTATTTCCTGGTGCGCCGCGATTTCAAGGCACTGGGCTGGATGGCGGCCGGCTTCCTCGGCTCCATCGCCGTGGCCTGGGCCGCACTGCCCCACGCCTCGGTGACGTTCTGGACCGAGATCCTGCCCAACACGGGGCGCATCGGTGATCCGGGGTACGTGGACAACCTGTCGCTGAAGGGGTTGCTGCTCCACGCCGGGCTGCCGGACTCGGGGTTCACCAGCCTGCTTTGGTTGGTGCTGGCCCTGGCCCTGGCCGGACTCACGGCCCTGGTGATCAGGTGGGCGGTGGCCGTGGAGGAAAACTTCGTGGCGGTGTCCGCGACCGCCGTGCTCATGCTCCTGGTCAGCCCCGTCTCGTGGTCCCACCACTGGGTATGGATCGCCGTGGCACTGCCGTCCATGGCCTTCGCGATGCACCGCGTGCCCTCCAGGACCGGCCTGATGCGGCTGGCCGGCTGGCTGGTGGTGGCGGCGTCGGCCGTGGCCTTCTACCTTGCGCCCAAGGACCTCGCGATGGCCGCCGGGGCCGAGGTGTGGGGCGTGAACCCGCAGACGCAATGGCCGCTCATGGTCTCCAGCCTGGGCGTGCTCTGCGGCGTGGCGCTTCTGGTGTACTGGGCCGCTGCGTACCGGCCCTCGCGGTCGGGGATCCGCCCACACGGCGAAGGGTAGCTTTCTTCAAGAAAGTCAGCTAGTGTCGCAGCATGGCTCTCCGCTCCGACTGGTCGACGCGCAACTGCAGCATGGCCCGCGGCCTGGACATTTTCGGCGACCCCTGGGGCATGCTGGTCCTCCGCGAGGTCTTCTTCGGCAACGGCCGCTTCGACGCGATGAAGACGCGCCTCCAGGTGGCGGACTCAGTCCTCACCCGGCGGCTCGCCTCCCTCGTGGAGTCCGGCCTGCTGGCAAAACAGCCCTACGACGACGGCGGACGGACCCGCCAGGAGTACGTCCTCACCGCCAAGGGTGAGGACGCCCTGCCGGTGCTCAACGCCGTCGTGATCTGGTCAGAAAAGCACCTGCAGGCGCCGTCCGAGCAGGCCCACATGTACGTCATCCACGCAACGTGCGGGCAGAGCACGGGCTCGGCCGACACCTGCACCGAATGCGGGGAGCGCCTCACCGCGGACAACACCAGCTGGCACAGCCTCACCCGAAGCGACGATCCGCTCCCGCTGGCGACGGCGCCCCGGCAACCTCGACACCGTCCAACACACCCACCAACCGCGTACAAGGCGGCGGAGAAAAAGGAACAGCCGCATGAGCACCTCTGAGGACCCGGGAGTTTTTGTCCAGATAGCGCGCCCTGAGGGGGCATTAGAGGACGATATCTGGACAAAAAGTCCTGAGGAGGCGGGCAAAAGTCCTGAGGAGGGGGCGAGGACTCCAGGGGCGGGGCCGGGGACTCCAGGGGAGGGGCGGCCGAAGAAGCGGGGCCGGCTGCACCCTGCGTGGGCCGTTGCCGCGGTGGCGTTCCTGGCGCTCGTCGGAGCCGCCGGCTTCCGTGCCGCGCCCGGCGTGCTCATGGTGCCGCTGCAGCAGGAGTTCGGCTGGTCCACCACCGTGCTGTCCGCCGCGGTCAGCATCAACCTGGTGCTGTTCGGGCTGACGGCCCCCTTCGCCGCTGCGCTCATGGAACGGTTCGGCGTCCGGACCGTCACCGCCGTCGCGCTGGGGATGATCGGGGCCGGCAGCGCCCTGACTGTGCTGGTCAACCAGTCCTGGCAGATCCTTCTCACCTGGGGCCTGCTCATCGGCCTGGGTACCGGCTCCATGGCGCTGGTGTTCGCGGCGACCATCGCCAACACCTGGTTCAGCAAGAGCCGGGGGCTGGTGATCGGCATCCTGACCGCCGGCAGCGCCGCCGGGCAGTTGGTCTTCCTGCCGTTCATCGCGATGCTCGCCCAGGACCCGGGCTGGCGCCAGGCCTCGCTGCTCATCGCCGCCGGTGCCCTGGTCGTGGTTCCTCTGGTGCTGAAGTTCCTGAAAAATTCACCGGCCGACGTCGGGGCGTTGCCTTACGGGGCAGAGGAACCGTCCGGCGCCCCCACCGGAGAGCCGGAAGCAGCCGCTGCCCCGGAGGCTGCGGAGCCCCGCCGCAACGCGGCCGTCCGGGCACTGCAGGTGCTGCGGAGCGCCAGCAGGAACCGCACCTTCTGGGCCTTGGCCGCCGGGTTCGCCATCTGCGGCGCCACGACGAACGGGCTGATCGGGACGCACTTCATCCCGTCCGCGCATGACCACGGCATGCCGGAGACCACCGCGGCCGGGCTGCTCGCCGTCGTCGGGATCTTCGACATCCTGGGCACCATCGCCTCCGGCTGGCTGACCGACCGGTTCAACCCCCGGGTCCTGCTCGCCGTGTACTACCAGTTCCGCGGGATCGGGCTCCTGGTGCTCCCGCTGCTGCTGGGCTCCTCGGTCCAGCCCAGCATGATCGTGTTCGTCGTGATCTATGGCCTGGACTGGGTGGCCACGGTTCCGCCGACCGCCGCGATCTGCCGCCAGGTGTTCGGAGCCGACGGCAGCGTGGTGTTCGGGTGGGTGTTCGCCGCGCACCAGCTCGGTGCCGCCGCGGCAGCCCTGGCCGCCGGAGCCATCCGGGACGCCACCGGCCACTACACCTACGCGTGGTTCGGTGCCGCCGCGATGTGCACCATCGCCGCGGTGATCAGCGCCACCATCCGCAAAGACGCCGGGCGACGGAAGCCCGCAGCGGTGGCCGTGGCTTCAGTAGACTAAGCGGGGCGCCCTCTGCGGCGCCGGCTCTTGCGGCAGAACGCGCTACGCGTCCCGGAGGCGCACACTGCCGGACTACAGCTGGGGGACACTGAATGGCACTGCTTACTGCCCGAACAAGGAACGACAGGCCAGACAGCGCCGCAGGAGGGCCCGGCCAGGGGCTGGATCAGACCACTGAACTGCAGCCGCGCCGGCGCGGGCCCGTACTGGCCGCCGTCGAACTTGGTGTCCTTTTGACGGTGGCGGCCACCGCCGTCTTCGTCGCGTCCCGGCTGAACGCCTGGGGCGAGAAGGGCCTGGACTTCAGCGTCTACTGGTTCGGCGGCAAGATCCTCAACGACGCCGGCCTGGCACCGTCGGGCCTCTACCAGCCGACGGTGAACTGGGCGGGCGGCCCCGAACTGCCCTTCACCTACCCGCCATTCGCGGCCCTCCTCTTCAGCCTGCTCGCGAAAGTGCCGCAGGCCACGGCGCTGCTGCTGTTCAACGCCGCCGGCGTCGCTGTCGCCGCTTGGGTGGCGGCGCTCGGCGTCCGCTACTGGAACAGCAAGCCCACCTGGCGCAGCACCTTCGCTTCGCTGACCTTCCGGTCCGCGCTCAACCGGCTCGCCGCCGTCGTGCTGTTCCTGGCCGTCCTGAATCTTGGGCCGTGGCGCGAAACGTTGGCCTTCGGCCAGATCAACATCCTCCTGCTGGGGCTGATGACGGCGGACCTGCTGGCCCGCAGTCCCCGTTGGCGGCATGGCCTGCCCGGCGGCGGCTTCCTGGTGGGCGTTGCCGCCGGGATCAAGCTGACACCGCTGGTCTTCGGCCTGTATTTCCTGGTGCGCAAGGACTGGCGCGGCCTGCTGAACATGTGCGCCGGGTTCGCGTTCACCGTGCTGCTCGGCTGGCTGCTCCGCCCGGCCGAATCCCTCACCTTCTGGCTGGAGATTCTTCCCGACACGTCCCGGATCGGCGGCGCCGGTTACGTGGACAACCTTTCCATCAAGGGTGCGCTGCTCCACTTCGGAGTTCCGGCGGACGCAGTGAACGTGCCCTGGCTGGTCCTGAGCCTGCTCGCTGTGGGTCTGGGCGCCGCCCTCATCAAGGTGGCCAGCAGCCAGGGTGCCAGGGTGGTGGCTATATCCGCCACGGCCCTCACCATGCTCCTGATCAGCCCCGTCTCCTGGTCGCACCACTGGGTGTGGATGGCCGCGGTGCTTCCGGCGTTCGCCTGGACGCTGCGCGAAACGCCCCAGCGGTACCGGCTGCAGCGCGCGGTGATGGGCGCCGTCCTGGGCATGTCCACCGTGGTGTTCCTGTTTTCGCCGAAGACCATCGGCACGGCCCTCGGCGCCGAAAACCTCAACCTCCAGACGCCGGTGCTGTGGATCATGGCCTCCAGTGCCGGAGTCTTCTGCGCGCTGGCCATCATGGTGTGCTGGCTCGTGGCCCTGCGGCGCGATGCGGTGGCGGAGCTGGCGGAATGAGCACGGCGCTGGTCACCGGCGCCGGGCGGCTCGCCGGAATCGGTGCGGGGATCGCCCGCCTACTGGCCGCCGACGGCTGGGACCTGGTGCTGACCTACTGGCAGGACTACGACGCCCGCATGCCTTGGGGAATCCAGCCGGACGACGTCGGCCGGCTCACCGCCGAACTGGAGGCCATCGGCTCCAGGGTGGTGGCCCTGCCCGCCAACTTCCAGGACCCGGGCGCCGTCGACCGGATGATGGC
This sequence comes from Arthrobacter sp. FW305-BF8, assembly GCF_021789315.1. Taxonomy (NCBI): domain Bacteria; kingdom Bacillati; phylum Actinomycetota; class Actinomycetes; order Micrococcales; family Micrococcaceae; genus Arthrobacter; species Arthrobacter sp. FW305-BF8. The sequence goes on along the minus strand of NZ_CP084561.1, from coordinate 3,600,100 downwards.
AGACGTGGCCGCGCAGGCGGGGACCCTGCACGGAATGGTCCTCAGCCACGCCGAATCCGTCGATTCCGGCATCCTGGACACCACCCTCGAAAGCTTTGAGCGGCATTTCGCCGTGAATACGCGGGCCAGCTGGCAGCTAGTCCGCGCCTTCGCGCAGCAGGCGGCGGACGACGGCGGCGCGATCGTCGCGCTGACCAGTGACCACACAGCGTTCAACCTGCCGTACGGTGCGTCCAAGGGGGCCCTGGACCGGATCGTGATCGCCGCGGCGCGTGAACTTGGACCGCTCGGCATCAGCGCCAATGTCCTCAACCCCGGGCCGGTGGACACCGGCTGGATGGACGGCCAGACCCGCGCCGAGCTCGCCCGGCGCCAGCCCGGCGGCCGCCTGGGCACCCCCGCCGAGGTGGCGGGAACGGTGGCTTTCCTGCTGTCCCCGGCGGGCCGCTGGGTGTCCGGTCAGCTCATTAAGGCCGACGGCGGGTTCTCGGCCTAACGCTCTCGGGTGCCGAGGGACCGCGGCAGCCGTACACTGTCCGTGAGGGGAGGCGGTCATGACGGGACTACTTCTCGAGACCAAGTTCCACGTTCCCAGACAGCGACCCGGCCTGGCGACGCGCCCGAGGTTGATCGAGCGCCTGAACCGTGGAGCTGATGCCACGCTAACGCTCGTGTCGGCTCCGGCCGGGTTCGGTAAGACGACGCTGCTGACTGAGTGGCTGGCAACCGTTTCCGCTAATGGGTGGTCGGCAGCGTGGCTCTCGCTCGAGAAGCGTGACAACGATTCCGCGCTGTTTTGGACTTACTTCGTCACGGCGCTGAGGAGGGCGTCCATCGGGGTTGGCGCCCCTGCGCTCTCGCTCCTGCAGTCGGCGCAGCCCCCCATCGAAGTGCTCCTTGCCACTCTTCTCAATGACCTCCACGCTGTCTCGAACGATGTCGTCCTGGTTCTCGATGACTATCATGTGATCGACGCGCACGAGGTGCAGGACGGGATCGCATTCCTGGTGGAGCACCTGCCCCCGCAGGTGCACCTGGTCATCGCCAGCCGAGCCGACCCGGTGCTGCCGCTGGCGCGGTTACGGGCCCGGGGCGAGCTCGTCGAGCTCCGCGCCGCCGATCTGCGATTTACCGTAAATGAGGCGGAGGCCTACCTTAACGGCTCCATGGGCTTGGAGCTGACGGGCCGGGACGTAGCGGCGCTGGAAGACCGCACCGAAGGGTGGATCGTGGCACTCCAGCTCGCTGCGCTTTCGATGCAGGGCCGCGAGGACGTCGCCGCATTCATCGCAGGCTTCGCCGGGGACGACCGATATATCGTCGACTACCTGGCTGAGGAGGTCCTGCAGCGCCAGCCAGAGGATGTTCAACACTTCCTGTTCCAGACGTCCATCCTGGATCGGCTCAGCGGCCCTCTGTGCGATGCCGTCACAGGACAGGACAATGGCAAGCTCAGGCTGGCGGCACTGGAGCGGGCGAACCTGTTTCTGGTTCCCTTGGATGACCGCCGTCAGTGGTACCGCTATCACCAGCTTTTTGCGGATGTTCTGCAGGCGCGCCTCGTGGAGGAGCGCGGCGACGAGCTCCCGGGTCTCCATCGGCGGGCGAGCATTTGGTACGAACAGAACGGCGAGGCGTTCGATGCCATCCGCCATGCCTTGGCTGCGGAGGATTTCGAACGGGCGGCGGACCTTATCGAGCTGGCGGTGCCGGACATCCGGCGGAACAGGCAGGAGGCCCTGCTGCGCGGCTGGCTGATGGTGCTCCCGTACGATGTGGTCCGTGTCAGGCCGGTGCTGGGCGTGGGACTGGTGGGCGCGCTGGTGGTGTGCGGCGATGTCGGGGGAGTCGAAGACCGGCTGCGGGACGTCGAACGGTGGCTGGATCCACCCCCAGGTGTGGGCAAAGAAATTCAAGGCCGAGCAACGGAGATGGTCGTAGCCGACGACGAGGAATTTCGCCGCCTTCCCGAGACGATTGAAGTGTACCGGGCCGCGCTGGCGCTGGGCCGGGGCGATGGACCCGGGACGGTAAGCCACGCCCAGCGTGCGCTTGATCTTGCACCTGAGGACGACAATGTCGGCCGCGCCGCAGCCTCCGGATTGCTGGGACTCGCCTACTGGGGGCGTGGGGAGCTCGAGGCAGCCCATCGGGGGTATGACGAATGCATGGCTGGCCTGCGCCGTGCAGGGCACCTCGCGGACACCTTGGGATGCGCGATTGCCTTGGCGGACATACGCCTGGCGCAAGGGCGTCTCACCGATGCCATGTGCACCTACGAGCAAGCTTTGGAGGCTGCTTCTGGACGGCGCGGATCGGTTCTGCGCGGGGAAGCTGACATGTATGTGGGGATGAGCGGGGTCTGCCGGGAGCGCGGCGACCAGCAGGAAGCCATCCGACTCCTAGAGCGCAGCCAGGAGTTGGGGCCCCTTGGCGAGCTGCCTCAGAACCTGTATCGCGGGCGGGTCGCCATGGCGCGGATCCTCGAGGGGGAAGGTGACTTGGCCGGTGTGCTCGACCTCCTGGCTGAGGCGGAGCGACTCTACGTGGGCGATTACTTTCCCAATGTACGTCCGGTGCCGGCTTTGAGGGCCCGGATCCAGCTCGCGCAAGGGCGGTTGGGTGAAGCCCTCGGCTGGGTGCGGGAGCGAGACTTGTCGGTGGACGATGACCTCAGTTACCTTCGGGAGTTCGAGCACATCACCCTTGCCAGGGTGCTCCTGGCCCGGCATGCGGAAGAGGGCGCGGCGTCCTCGCTCCAGGAGGCCATCCGCCTGCTGGGGCGCCTGCTGCGGGCGGCAGACGACGGCGGCCGAACGGGAAGCGTCATCGAGATTCTCGTGCTGCAGGCCCTGGCCGACCAGGCACGGGGCGACATCCCTGCGGCGCTTGCATCACTGCGTCGAGCAGTAGCGTTGGCGGAGCCGGAGGGCTACGTTCGCGTTTTCGCTGATGAGGGCGCCCCGATGGGTTCACTGCTGAGAGCGGCTGCGAACCAACGGATAGCCCCGGGTTACCTGCGCCGGCTCATGACGTTCATGAACATTGCCGAGGTGCCCACGCGTGTCAGTGGGGGCCTGATCGAGCCGCTGAGTGAACGTGAGCTGGACGTTCTCCAGCTGCTCGGAACGGACCTCGACGGTCCGGACATTGCCCGCGTGCTCGTGGTGTCCCTGAACACGGTGCGCACTCACACCAGACACATCTACGCCAAGCTCGGCGTGAACAACCGCCGGGCCGCGGTCCGTCAGGGCCAGGAACTCGGTCTGTTCTCCCGAGCCAGCGACCGGTAGCCCAAGCCGCGACGACGCCGACGGCCGGGGAACGCTGCCAACGCCCGTAACTAAATCACCACGCCAATCACCACATGTGGTGAGGCGCGGTCCTTAGATCTCCTTCTACTGTTCGATCAGGACAACGAACAGAAGCAACGCCGGCCGAGGTCCATCGGCCGGATAAAGCGAAAGGAGGGCCCGTGCATGACATGCCGATCGGACATCACCACGACTCCGGATGGTACGAGGTCCGGATCGAGGGCCACCTGGATTCCCGGTGGGCTGCCTGGTTCGACGCACTGAGCCTGACGAATGAGAGCGACGGCACCACAGTCTTCCGGAGTCAGGTGGCAGACCAGGCCGCCCTGTATGGCCTGCTCCAGAAAGTGCGCGATATCGGCCTGCCCCTGCTCTCTGTAGCCCAGGTTGAAGCCGACAAGCCAGGATCCACCGCAAAGCCCCGAAGCTAATCTTCCACCCGCATCCCACGAAGGAGAACGACATCATGACCAGCATCCGGCCAGAAGCCGCAACGAAACGAGTGCCGATGGACCCGCTACGGAAGACCGCGCTGGCCGCGGGCGTGCTCTACCTGATCACCTTCGTCTCAATCCCGACACTCACCCTCTACAGGGCGGTGCGAACAGACTCCAACTACATCACCGGCCCCGGCCCGGACACCGCCACACTCTGGGGCGGTGCCCTTGAAATGATCGTAGCCCTTGCCTGCATCGGGACCGCGGTCGCACTGTACCCGGTGGTTAAAAAGCAAAACGAAGCGGTCGCGCTTGGCTTCGTCGGCGCACGCGTCCTCGAAGCTGCTGTCATTGTCACCGGCGTTGTTTGCCTTCTCTCGGTCGTGACCCTGCGGCAGGCCGGAGCCGGAGCAAGCGCTTTGCCCACGGGCCAGGCGCTGGCTGCGATGTATGGCTGGACGTTCCTCCTCGGACAAACCCTCATGCCGGCCATGAACGCCCTTCTCCTGGGCTCCCTCCTGTACCGGTCCCGCCTGGTGCCCCGGGTTCTTCCGTTGCTGGGACTGGTGGGCGCCCCGTTGCTCCTCGCTTCCACCGCCGCAACTTATTTCGGCATCAATAACACCCTCTCCGTGTGGTCGTTGATCGCGACGGCCCCGATCGCGCTTTGGGAGTTTTCGCTGGGCGTTTGGCTGATCGTCAAAGGCTTTAGCCCCAGTCCCATCACTAATGGCACGACGCCCGCCGTCGCAGCTCCCACCCCCAGAGACGTCCCCGCTTGATTACCGAAGGACCGGCGTCCCGAACACCGCCGGGCCATCAAGACCCCCCCCATTGCACTCTTGCGAAAGATGAACGCCATGCTCACGCTCGCCAGCCCATCCCTGGAAAAACAGTCCACTACCTTGCTTCCGGCCCGCCTCGCAGCAGTTACGGGCCTGGCCGCAGCCGCCGTCTTGTTCGTCAATGCGGCCAAGCGCGCCGAACTGATACCGGTCAGCTCCGCGACGCAGCTTGCCGCGCCCCTGGCACAGGCATTCGCTATCATCCTGGTTGTCGGCCTCGCCCGGGTCGCCCTGCGCCGATCATCAAAGTTTTCCTCGGTCGCCCTCGCGGTGAACGTCGTGGGGCTCAGCGCCGCGACCGGCGCGGAGTGGGTGATCAACCTGGTGTTCGTCCGGCTCGATCCCTCCCAAATCGCTGCGTTGCGGGGCGGGCCGCTCGGAACAGCATTGGTGGCAGCCTCGATGATCTTCCTAGTCGGATCAATCCTGTACTGCCTGGCGCTGCTGCGGGACGGCAGGGCACCCCGGACCCCGACAATCGCCTACGCCATGGCCGCCATTCCCATCGCGCTGCGCAACCTCGTCCCGGAGCTCGCCCTCGATGCAGCCCTGGCGCTGCTTGGCGCCTCAGTTATCTGGCTGGCCCTCTGGATGCTCACAAGCCGCCCAGCAGAGGCATCTTCCCGGAGCTTGCCGAACGCGTTTTAGGCGCCGGACCCCCATTTCGTCAGTTGTCCGGCCGCCACGGCGTCAGCCGCGGCAGCCAGCGCGGAACGTTCTTTCGGTACTCCCCATACTCAGCCCCGAACTTGCGCGCGAGCGCGGGCTCCTCGTAGAACCTGACGAAGGCCGCAACCGGGACCGCCGCCAGCGCGGCGTAGCCGAAGAGTTTCGGCTGGCCCAGCAGCAGGCCCTGGCCAACCACGGCGGCGGCGATGGGCACGTACATGGGATTCCGGACGTGGCGGTACAGCCCGCTGACTACAAGATGCTTCGGTGGCGCGAAGGGTGCCGGCGTTCCCACGCCTTCGATGGCAAACCGCACAAAGGAGTTTGCGACGACGGAAGCGCCCGCCCCCACGAGGAGCGCGCCGGCCGCCTGGGCCACGGCGCCTCCGGGCACCGGACCCTGCACCTCCCAACGCGTCAGCAGCCACGGGACGAGGCCGGCCGCCGTCGCCGGAGCCAAAGCGAACAGCGCCGTCCCCACCGGCACCCTAACCTCGCAAAGCTCGGCCAGGGCACCCTGCCGGCGTGGGCCCAGCTCAACCAGCGGTCACTGTCATCAGCGGAAGGCCGGGAGCCCCGTGATGTGCTGGCCCAAGATGAGGGTGTGCACCTCGTCCGTCCCTTCGTAGGTGCGCACAGACTCGAGGTTGGCGGCGTGCCGCAGAGGCGAATAGTCAAGCGTGATGCCGTTGCCGCCCAAAATGGTCCGGGCTTCCCGCGCCACCTTGATGGCCTCGCGGACGTTGTTCAGCTTGGCCAGCGAAATCTGCTCGGGACGGAGACGCCCGGCGTCCTTGAGCCGGCCCAGGTGCAGCGCAAGCATGGTGCCCTTCTGGACCTCGAGCAGCATGTTGACGAGCTTCTCCTGCGTCAGCTGGTACCCGGCCAGTGGCTTGCCGAACTGCTGGCGCTCCATCGAATACCGCAGTGCCGCCTCGTAGGAATCGCGGGCCGCGCCCATGGCACCCCAGGCGATGCCGTACCTTGCCTCGTTGAGGCAGCTGAACGGGCCGCTGAGTCCCCGCGCACCCGGCAGCATTGCCTCCGGACCCAGCCGGACGCCGTCGAACGTCACATCGCACTGGATCGATGCGCGCATGGACAGTTTCCGGCCGATCGGGGTGGCGGTGACGCCCGCCGTGGCGGCGGGAACGAGGAAGCCGCGGACGCCGTCGTCGGTCCTCGCCCAGACCACCAGGACGTCGGCCACGGAAGCGAGCCCGATCCAGCGCTTGGCGCCGTCCAGGATCCAGCCGGCGTCCTCGCCGGTTCCGTCCCGCCGCGCGGCGGTGTCCCGGCGCGCTGTGGTGGTCATCGACGACGGGTCCGAGCCCGCCGTCGGCTCCGTCAACGCGAAACAGCCGATCACCTCGCCGGCGGCCATCCGGGGGAGCCACTCCTGTTTCTGGTCCTCGGAGCCCCATTTGTGGATGGCACTCATCGCCAGTGAACCCTGGACCGAGACGAACGTGCGGATTCCGGAGTCGCCGGCCTCCAGCTCCATCGCGGCCAGGCCGTACTCGACGGCGGACCGGCCGGGGCAGCCGTAGCCCTCCAGATGCATGCCCAGCACGCCCAGCTCGCCCAGCTGGGCGGGCAGGTGCAGCGGGAAGACACCCTGCTCGTACCAGTCGGCGATGTCGGGGCGGATCTGCTGGTCGGTGAAGTCCCGGATGCGCTGCCGGAGGGCCAGTTCATTAGGGGACAGCAGGGAATCCAGCGCCAGGACATCCGAGGGGTCCGGGAGCCCGTACTCAGCCGTGGCTTCCACAGGATCAAGGGCGTCGTTGCTCATTGCAGCATCCTACGTGCCGGCCCTATCTTCCTGCGGGATCCTGCTTCCGGCCCACAAAGTACTCGCGGGTTGACGGCAGGAACCGGCAGACCGCGGCAAGCACGACGCCCAGGGCCAGCAGCACCACGCCGCTGACGAAGGCGCCGCCCACGCCGAAGATCTGCGTGTTCCCGTAGGCCGGATCCCACATCTGCGCGGCAGAGACAAAGAATGCCGCGGTCAGCAGCAGGGCCCCGAACAGCGGAAGGATGCCGCGGAACCACAGGTTGCGGGTGGATTCACGCAGGGTGTTCCGGAAGTACCAGGTGCAGGCAAAGCCGGTCAGGGCGTAGTAGAACGCGATAAACAGGCTGATGGAGCTGATGGAATCGGACAGCAGGTTCTCGCTGAGGAAGCTCATGGCCACGTAGTAGACCACCGCGGCGGCGCCCATCACCTGGGTGGAGAAGCCGGGGGTCTGGTTGCGCTCGTGGACCGCCCCAAACTTCGGCGGCAGGGCCCGGTGCACGCCCATGGACAGGGTGCCGCGGGCGGTGGGCAGGATGGTGGTCTGGGTGGAGGACAGCACGGATGCCAGCACTGCCACCACAATCAGCCAGCCCCACGGACCCAGCACTACGTCCTTCATCGCAAGGAACACGTCGTCCTGGTTTTCGGCGTTGGCAAGCCCGATTCCCTCTGTTCCCACGGACGCGTACATCATTACCAGCAAGGCCACGGAGACGTAGATGGCCACCAGCACGAATGCCGAGATCACTGCCCCGCGGCCCGGGGTGGTGGCGGGATTTTCGGTCTCCTCGTTCACCGCCAGGCACGTGTCCCAGCCCCAGTAGATGAACAGGGCCAGGAGGATGCCGTGCACCACCGCGCCGGGATCGGCGAACGCCCCGGCCGGGTTGAACCACTCGATATCGAACGGCTGGCCCGCCGGAGTGCCGCCCGTCAGGCCGGTGATCCGCAGGATGATCGCCACGGCAAAGATGCCCAGCGAGATGTACTGCACGTACGTCAGGGTGCGCTGGACGTGCTCACCCAGCCGGATCCCGCGGTAGTTGACCATGGTCATGAAGACGATGAAAACGACGCCGGTGGCCGTCACCACCGCCTTGTTCTCCGCCAGCGACCCGTCACCGATGAGGAGCCAAAGGTACTGGCCCGCCACCTGCGCCAGGTTGGCCAGGACCACGACGCCGGCCAGGGCCACGCCCCAGCCGCCCAGCCATCCCGCCCACGGGCCGAAGGCGCGGCGGGCCCAGATGAAGGTGGTGCCGCAGTCCGGCATGGCGCTGTTGAGCTCGCGGAATGCGTAGGCGATGAACAGCACGGGAATGAAGCCCAAAACCAGGATCAGCGGGGTGTAGTTCCCGTTGACGGCCACGATCAGGCCCAGGGTCGCGGCCAGCGAGTACACCGGCGCGGTGGAGGCGAGCCCGAGCATCACCGAATCCCCAAGATCCAGGATCCCGGCGCGCAGCCCCTTGCCGGGGACGGCACCGCCGGGCTGGGCCCCGGCGCCGCCGGCCGCAGCTGTCGTTCGGGTTCTCATAAAGCTATACCTGCCTTGTTCGCGTTGGCCTGTGCCGCCTGGACGCTCAGCGGCGCCGGCGCGTCAATGGTGTTCGGGACAAAGCGGCAGAAATAATCGGTGACCGGCCCGTCCGACTCGCGGATGCCGCAACCCACCGATTCGCCGTCCACCACCCACAGGCCCAGGACCGGGTGGTTGCCGTCGAAGTCGGGGAGGGAGTGGTACTGCTGGTAGCACCACCCTTCGCGGCCGTATCCGCCCGGTTTCTCCAGGCTGATGCCCTCAGCATGGATCCGGATGTTGTCGCCTTCGCGGCCGTGCAGCGGCTTGGCCACCCACTCCTTTAAAGGTCCGGGGTCGTTGAGGTAGGCGGGCAGCAGGTTCGGGTGGTCCGGGTAGAGGTGCCAAAGGGCGGCCAGGAGCGCCTTGTTGGAGAGCAGCATTTTCCAGGCCGGCTCCACCCAGCGGGGATTGTGGGAGCGCTGCAGCAGGCGGTGGCCGAACGGCTCCTTCATCATCAGCTCCCAGGGGTAGAGCTTGAAGATGGTGCTGATCATGAAGTTGTCCATGTCCACGAACCGGTTCAGGTTCGGGTCCCAGCCGATGTCCGACATGTTGATCCCGATGGTGGTCCACCCGGCCTGGCCGGCGACGTCCCGCATGTAGGCGGCCGTCATCCAGTCCTCACCGGATTCCTCGGCCTCGGAGTGGGCCACGTGCAGCGTGCTCATTCCCGTGCGGTACTGCAGCTTCTTCCACTGCCGGATCAGTGCCTCGTGGATCCCGTTCCACTGGTCCTTCTCCGGGAAGACGTCCTGCAGCCAGAACCACTGGGCCACGGCCGCCTCAATGAGACCGGTGGGGGTGTCCGCGTTGTACTCGAGCATCTTGGCGGCGCCGCCCTGGCCGTCATAGATGAAGTCGAAGCGGCCGTAGATGTCCACGTCCCCGGCCTGCAGCGACTCTGCGGCCAGTTCCAGCGCCTGCGGACCGATGCCGATCGGGCCCATGGCACCCGTGGCCAGGAACTTCGCGGCCTCCAAGCACATCCTGTGCATGTCCTCGGCGGTGACCTCGAGCGCCTCCACCTCGTCCATGGTGAATTCGTAGTAGGCGGCCTCGTTCCAGTACTCGATCTTCTTGCCGCCGGGCAGGGTGGTGGTGGAGAACACCAGGCCCTGCTCTTCAATCTTGTGCTTCCAGTCCGGCCGGGGCTCCGAAAGTAACCGCTTCACGACTAGCCTCCCGTGCTTCCGCCCTTGGAGCTGCTGCCGAAGCCGCCCCTGCTGACTGTGCCGCCCTTGCTGCTGTAGCCCGTGGACGTTTTGGCTCCCTGCGGCACGGTCCTGGTGAAGTTCGGGTAGGCCGTCCGGTTCTGGCCGATGCCCGGGACACTGGCCCCGCGCGCGTAGAAGTACCAGGCATAGAGGGCCCCGCCGCGCCCGGCCGAGCTGTTGCACTGGGTATCCTCGACCCGCTCACCCGTTTCCTCGTTGAAGCAGACTTGGGCATAGTCGGGATCCTGCTCGTTGCTGGCCACGATGGCCGTGATGGTGCCGGCCAGGAGCGCCGTGACGCCGAGGCCCACCACCACCGTGCGGCGCTGCGACCGCTTCTTCCGTGCTGCGGCGTCGCGCTCGCGGTCACGGGCGAACGGGTCGAAGATGGGGCTGGGCTGGGGGAAGCCTGTTTGGTTCTGGTTTCCGGGGCCTTCCGGTCGGGAGCTTTCCTGCCGTGGGCTTTCCTGTTCCGGCGTGCCGGGGGTCAGCAGTTCGGGGTGGAGCTCAGGCTTTGGCACCTGCCACGGCGGCGGCTTGGCCTGGCCGCCGGACGGGCCGCCCGCCTGGTTGCCGGAGGTGCCGTCCCCGCCGGACACGTCGTCGCTGCGGCCCCCGTGAGCGTCCTTGCTCGGGTCCTTCTCCGGGTCCATGGTTCCCCCTGCTGCTCCATGCTGTTGAATACGGGTGCTGTTGAATACGCGTGCTGCTGAACGCGGTGCTGTTGGCGGCCGGAACGCTTGGCTGCGCCCGGCGGAACCGGCTGTCCGTCCAGCCGGTGAACACTGCAGCAAGCCTAGTGGCTGGAAGGTGCTGCGGTGAATAAATTTCCCTGCTCAACTATCCGTTGGTACCACCAAAAGCGCTGGTCAGGACGAGAACCTAGACTAAGGCCATGCACACAGCCACTCTTCTTGCCGTTTGCCGGGTCCACCAGCTCCTTCCGGACGAGGGAAGCGTGGGCGTCACGGCCATCGACAAACGGCCGGTGGACGGTCCGGTGAAGGTGCACAAGCTCGGCTTGCACGCCGATGTCCAGGCCAGCCGCATCCACCACGGGGGAGAGGACCAGGCACTCTACGCTTACTCCCAGGCCGACGCCGACTACTGGACCGGTGAGCTGCAGCGTGAACTGCCACCGGGGATCTTCGGGGAGAACCTGCGCGTGGCAGGGATCGAAACCACGGGTGCCGTCATCGGTGAACGTTGGCGGATCGGGCTGGATGTCGAAGTTGAGGTGACCTCGCCGCGAGTTCCGTGCGCGGCCTTCCAGCGGCGCATGGACGAGGCCCAGTGGGTCAAGCGCTTCACGCAGGCAGGCCGGGTGGGCGCCTACCTGCGCGTCACTAAGACCGGCTCCGTGCAGGCCGGCGACCACATCCACCGCCTCTTCGTTCCGAAGCACGGAGTGACCGTCGGCCGCTGGTTCAGCGAGCCCGACGTCGACGCCATGGAGGCCCTGCGCGACGCCGAGGCCGACGGCGAAATCCGGCTGCAGCCCGAATACCACGACCGGTTCGAGAAGATGCTGCGCCGCGAGGGCCGCTAGTACGCAGAACCTGGCCGCTGGACCTGCCGCATTTCTGCACCGCTTTGGCGGGGTTCCGCCGGAGGTGCCCCTGAACCGGCGCGGACGCGGGCTGCGGTTGCTGCGTAAACAGGTGCAGAAGTGCCGCGTGTGCGCAAGCTCACCGCCCCTGCCGGCCCCTCGGTTCGCCCGCATGCGGGGTCATGCCCTACACTTGAAACATCCCCCACTCCGGAAATCCCTTATTCCTGCCCAATTTTTGAGGCAGGACTGGCAAGTGTTGGGGCCCGCAAATGTGATGCGGGCAGTTTCATAGGGAGAGCCGGCTGAAGAAAACGCTGTACAGACTGCTGGGATAGCAGCCAAGAGATGCAGTGTGAAGTCCTGCCACGGGATTGCGAAAGCGCCGGACTTCTACGTGACCGGCCGGTCAATGTATGCCCGGCGCCCACGGCACATGTACTGCGGCTCCGCTCACCTCGGGTTGTGCCGCCTGGCCCCCTATGGATGAGGAACATTTCCCTATGCCCGAAAATCACGACGACGCCCAGAACACCGACGCCACCGAGACGGCAACCGCCGAAACCGCAAACGTCGAATTCACCGAGGCTGCTGTCCCCGCAGCCGAGCCCGCCGAAGCCGCCGCCCCTCCCGCTGAGGCCCCTGCTGCCAAGGCCGATGAAAACGATGAAGAAGGCGTGAAGTTCGCCGATCTCGGCATCGACGGCCGCGTGCTGGCCGCCCTGCAGGACGTCGGCTACGAAAAGCCTTCCCCGATCCAGGCAGCAACCATCCCGCTGCTGCTCGAAGGCCGCGACGTCGTGGGCCTCGCCCAGACCGGCACCGGTAAGACTGCAGCATTCGCAGTACCGGCTCTGTCCCGCCTGGCCGAGCTCCACGACCTCAACGGCCCGTCCCGCAAGACGCAGGCCCTGGTTCTCGCCCCGACCCGCGAACTCGCGCTTCAGGTTGCCGAGGCCTTCACTTCGTACGCCAAGCACATCGATGACTTCACTGTCCTCCCCGTCTACGGCGGCTCCGCCTACGGCCCCCAGCTCGCCGGCCTGCGCCGCGGTGCACAGGTTGTCGTCGGTACTCCCGGCCGAGTGATCGACCACATTGCCAAGGGCTCCCTGGACCTGTCCGAGCTCCAGTACCTGGTTCTGGACGAGGCCGACGAAATGCTCCGCATGGGCTTCGCCGAAGACGTCGAGCAGATCTTCCAGCAGACCCCGTCGGACCGCCAGGTGGCACTGTTCTCCGCCACCATGCCGAGCCAGATCCGCCGGATGTCCAAGCAGTACCTGAACAACCCGGCCGAGATCTCGGTGAAGTCCAAGACCACCACCGGCGCCAACACCCGCCAGCGCTACCTGCAGGTCATGGGCCCGCACAAGCTCGACGCCATGACCCGTATCCTCGAGGTCGAAGAGTTCGACGGCGTCATCGCGTTCGTCCGCACCAAGATGGCCACCGAGGACCTCGCCGACAAGCTGCGCGCCCGCGGCTTCCAGGCTGCCGCCATCAACGGCGACATCCCACAGCAGCAGCGCGAACGCACCGTTGACGCGCTCAAGGAAGGCCGCATCGACATCCTGGTTGCCACCGACGTCGCCGCCCGCGGCCTGGACGTCGAGCGCATCAGCCACGTGGTCAACTACGACATCCCGCACGACACCGAGTCCTATGTACACCGCATCGGCCGGACCGGCCGCGCCGGCCGCTCCGGCGACGCAATCCTGTTCATGACTCCGCGCGAGAAGTACCTGCTGCGTTCCATTGAGAAGGCCACGCGCCAGCCGGTGGAGCAGATGCACCTGCCCACCGCTGAGACCGTCAACACCCTGCGTCTGGGCAAGTTCGCCGAGCGCATCACCGAGACGCTCGAGTCCGAAGACGTGGCGGCATTCCGTGACCTCATCGCATCCTACGAAGAAGAGCACAACGTGCCGGCAGCAGAAATCGCTGCGGCACTGGCCGTGATGGCCCAAGGCGGCCAGCCGCTGCTGGTCAAGGAACTGCCTGCTGCTCCGGAGTACCAGAAGCGCGAACGGTCCAAGGACGGTTTCGGCTCGCGCGGCCCGACCCGTGCGCTCACTGAGGGCAATGCCACCTACCGGATCGCCGTCGGACGCCGCCAGCGCGTCATGCCGGGTTCCATCGTGGGCGCCATCGCCAACGAAGGCGGCATCTCCTCGTCGCAGATCGGCGGCATCGACATCCGCTCGGACCACTCCCTCGTGGAGCTCCCGGCCGACCTGAGCCCCGATCAGCTGAAGGCCCTGTCCCGCACGCGGATCGGCGGCGAGCTGATCCACCTCGAGCTGGACTCCGGCCGGAAGCCCTCCGGCGACCGGGGCGACCGCGGTGACCGCGGCGGCTACCAGGGCGGCGGCCGCGGCGGCAACTTCAAGGGCGGCGGGGGCTTCAAGAAGGAGTTCCGCAAGAACGACGGCGAGCGTTCCTCCGCGGACCGCGGCGGCCGTTCGTACAGCGAGCGTTCCGAACGTTCCTTCGGTGAGCGCGGGCAGTCGAGCGACTCCCGCTTCGGCGGCCACGGCGACGGCTCGCGCAAGCCGCGCCACGGCAACGAGGGCGGCCACCGCGACTTCAACCGCAAGGGCAAGTGGTAGTCACCTCATCGCGATAATTTCCGCGATGATGACGCTGCGGTGAATTCCGCATCCGAATAGAAACAGGCCGGCTGATCAGCCGGCCTGTTTTTATTTAAGGCTGTTCTGCCTGGCGGCGTGTTTCCTTGGTCACATCCACGTCCGAAAAGGTCCTGAAGAAGCATCCGGAGGTGCCCTGCAGCCAGCTCCGAGCCCGTATTTCCGGGCTTTTTCGGCCCTACGGACCCCATTCAGCCGCCGATTTGTTGAGTGCGAAATCTTCCGGTAGAGTATTTACTCGTTGCCCCCCTAGCTCAGTGGTAGAGCGCGTTCTTGGTAAGAACGAGGTCACCGGATCGATTCCGGTGGGGGGCTCTGAATGAGGGCCTGTGTCAAGGCGGTCTTGACCGGCTTGACACAGGTTTTTCTCATTCATGGCGGTGTAGCTCAGTTGGTTAGAGCGCACGACTCATAATCGTGAGGTCGGGAGATCGAGCCTCCCCACCGCTACAGAGACTGCAGGTCAGAGGCATTCAGCCCCTGGCCTGCTTTTGTCTTTGGGCATGTTCTGGTCCTGGACCCGTGTCGCCGGGTCAGCGCCCGCTCCGAACCGTCGTGGGGCACTTTGGGGGGAGTCGGCGTCGTAAATCACGACGGCGGCCGGCTCGTCCCGTGCCGAAGTGCCCCGTCTAGAACGGGCCCCAGGCCCAAAGCACGAAAAAGCCCCGCACCGCCGTTCTGAACTGCTCAGTTGGGTGGTGCGGGGCTATTCGGCTGCGGGGCTCCGCGCAGGGCTAAACCTTGGTGACGCTGATGCGCACGTTTGGGCAGGAGTCGGCGTAGCGGATCAGCGCTGCCTTCTCGGCGCTGTCCACCCGCAGGCCCCAGCGGATCTTCACCGCGATCCAGTTGCCGACGTACTCGCAGCGGTTGGCCGGCGGCATCCAGGCCTCAGGCCCCTTCGCCTGCTTCGAGGAGTTCAACGCCGCGGTCTGGGCGTTCAGTGACCGTCCGTCGCCGAGGTCGTTGTAGAACGCCACACGGCGAGCCTGCGACCAGTAGCGGGCACCTGAGCCCCACGCCTCGTGGACGGGAACGGTGTGGTCGATCTCTACGGCCGACGCCAAGGTGTGCGTGCGGTTGTCCCACCTGGTGACCCAGCGGGCCGTGCGCACCGTGCAGCGGCGCGTAGTGGTGTACGTTGCGGCGACTTTGGCCTCCTGCAGCAGGACCTCCGCACGGGTGTTCTGGCAGTCACGGTTGGTGTCCAGCCAGGTGCCGAAGTCGCGGGTCCGGTCGTAGCCTGCGTTGTTCTCCGCGGCCACCGTAAGGGCGCGGGCGGCGGTGCGCAGCGGCGCGGAATAGTACGTGGCAGCCTCGGCGGGGACGGCCAGCCCGGTGAGCAGCAGGCCAGCGGCCACGGCGGTAGCGGAGAGCGACCGGACCCACAGGCCGTGTGTGATGGACGCCGTAACGGCAACAGCCCGGCGTCGGGCCCGTTTGAACGGGCCTGCGGGTTTAGGCGGGACAGTGTGATTGAACGTGCCTAGCGGCATGATTCCCCCATGATGATTCCTGGAACGGTACGAATTGCTTGATGCATCAACCAGCATGTCAGCCGGATTACGGGAGAATCGGATCCTTGATCAGGTCTTGACGCAATCCTGTGGGAACGCTGCGACTGCGGCCAAAATCAGCGCAACCGTTGTCTTTCGGGCGGCATGAACCTAAGGTCGGACTGCTGCAGGAGGCTCACAAAACAGGCAGGCGGACGACAGGAACCGGCATGGCCAAACTGATCTACTCCGGACTTCTATCCGTCGACGGGTACATTGCGGACCGGGACGGCAACTTCGACTGGGCTGAGCCGGACGCTGAGGTGCATTCCTTCGTTAATGACCTGATGCGGCCGGCGGGAACCCACTTGCTCGGCCGCCGGATGTATGAGGTGATGGCCGCCTGGGAGCATCCGGAGGACTTCGGCGAGATTGCCGGCCTGCCCGCCCACATCCGCGACTTCGCCGACCTCTGGAAGGCAGTGGACAAGGTGGTCTTCTCCCGCACCCTGCAGGACGTGACCACCGCACGGACCAGGATCGAGCGGGAGTTCAGCGCCGACGCCGTCGGACGGCTCAAGGCAGACGCCAGCCGGGACCTGGCGGTGGGCGGCGCGGAGCTCGCCGCGGCGGCCATCCGCGCGGGTCTGGTGGACGAGTTCCAGATGTGCCTCTCGCCCGTGACAGTGGGCGGCGGCAAGCGCTTCCTCCCGGACGACGTCCGCCTCCGGCTTGAGCTGCTCGAGGAGCGGCGGTTCGGCAACGGCACGGTGTTCCTCCGCTACGCCAACCGGACGGGATAAACGGCCGGAACGCAGGGTTGGGACACAATGGGAACATGACCCGTATCGCAATCATCGGCGGCCACGGCAAGGTGGCCCTCCAACTGTCCGCCCTCCTCACGGAACAGGGGCACAGCGTCACGTCCTTCATCCGCAACCCGGACCATGCGGCCGACGTCGCCGCCTCCGGTGCATCGCCGTCGGTCCTCGACGTTGAAAACTCGACGACGGCGGACATCGCCGCCGCGCTCCGGAACCACGACGCGGTGGTCTGGTCAGCCGGAGCCGGGGGAGGGAACCCGGCCCGCACGTACGCGGTGGACCGGGACGCCGCCATCCGTTCCATGGACGCGGCCGCGGAGGCCGGCGTCGGGCGCTACGTGATGGTGTCCTACTTTGGCGCCGGCCCGGACCACGGGGTTCCTGAGGGCCACAGCTTCCACGCGTACGCCGAGGCCAAGGCCGCCGCCGACGAGTACCTCCGCGGCACCAACCTCGAATGGACCATCCTGGGGCCGGGCTCCCTGACAGAGGGGCCGGGGAACGGGCTGATCGATGTGAACCCCGAGGATGCCGGCACCGGCACGCACACCTCGCGCGCCAACGTGGCCATCGTTGCCGCCGCGGTGCTGGACCGGCCCGGAAGCGCCGGTAAGACCATCGAATTCCGCGACGGCACCGAGCCGGTCGCGGCCGCGCTGGACGCCCTGCAGTAGTCCAGGAGTAGCCCGGCAGCAAGCAGCGAAGCTGACGCGGGCCCCGTACGCAGGCCGAGCGGGTGTTCCCGGTAGGGTTGAAAGGCACGGCCGCCCTCCGTCCAGAGGCGCGGCGCACTCCGGGGAAAGTGGGCACATGGACCAGCTGGCACTCATCATCGGGCTCCTGCTCGCCACCGTCGTGGCAGTGGGCCTCGGGGACCGGCTGCGGCTGCCTTATCCGGTCCTGATGCTGCTGCTGGCCGTGGCGCTGACCTTCATCCCGGGCTTCCCGGACATCGAGATTCCGCCGGAGCTGATCCTGCCGATCTTCCTCCCGCCGCTGCTGTTCGCCACGGCGCAGCGGAGCTCCTGGGCCGTCTTCCGGGTCCGGTGGCGCACGCTCATCATGCTCGCCGTGGCCCTGGTGGTCATCTCCACCGCGGTGGTCGCCGGCGCCGCCTGGCTCATGATCCCGGGCATCGGGATCCCCGCCGCCATCGCGCTCGGAGCCATGGTGGCCCCGCCTGACCCGGTCGCGGTGGAGTCCGTTGCCGGCCGCGTGCACATGCCCCGGCGGCTGATCACGGTGCTGCAGAGCGAAGGCCTTTTCAACGACGCCGCCGCCATCGTCATTTTCCAGGCAGCTGTTGCCGCCGCCGTCGGCGGTACACGGATAGGGCCCGACGTCGTCCTCAAGTTCGTCGTGGGCGCTGCGCTTGCCGTCGTGGTCGGCATCGCCATGGGCTGGCTGACGGCGCTGATCACCCGGCTCGTGGCCTCCATGGTGGCCCGAAGCGCCGTGACCCTGGTGGTGCCCTTTGCCGCCTACATCCTGGCGGAGGAATTCCATGCCTCCGGCGTCATCGCCGTTGTGGTCACCGCCCTGGAGATGCAGCGGCACACCCGCCCGCAGGACGCCGCGGAGCGGGTGACCCGGACGGCCTTCTGGGACGTGGTGGAGCTCCTGGTGACGGGGCTTGCCTTCGGGCTCGTGGGGCTCGAGATCCAGGACGTGGTCCATACGGAGGGTGCGGCAATCTTCGGCATGGCGGGAACTGCCGTCGTGGTCTGTGTCCTGGTGTTCGCAGTACGGTTCGGCTGGCTGGGACTGCTGGCCGTATCCGCCCGCAAACGGAAGAACCTGCTGCAGCCAACCTCTGCAAAGGAGGTCCTGATCCTGACCTGGTGCGGCATGCGCGGCCTCGCCACCCTGGCACTTGCGCTGGCACTGCCGCTGACACTCGCCGACGGCACGCCGTTCCCGGCCCGGGATGAACTGCTGGTCATCGCCTGCGCGGTGCTGCTGGCCACCCTGGTGCTGCCGGGGCTGACCCTGCCCTGGCTGATGAAGGTCCTGAACGCGTCCCAGGACGGAACCGAGGAGCGCGACGCCGCCCGGCTCCTGGCCCGCCGTGCGCAGGCAGCCGCCGTCGCTGCCCTGAAGGACAACGAGCTCATGAAGGAGCTGCCGCCGGAGAAGGTGGCACTCGTGAAGGAGAAGATGACCCGGCTCCATGCCGAACTGCTGGACGGCAGCCTCCGCAACGAGAGCCTGGCCGAGAAGCGGGAGCGGGGCAGGGAGCTGGCTATCGCTGTCCAGACCATCGCGCTGGATGCTGCTCGGCAGGAAGTCGTCGCGGCCCGCAGTGAACCGGACATGGACCCCGAGGTGGCGGACAGGGTGCTGCGCCAGCTCGACCTGCGGACCATGATCATGCCGGAGTAGGGATCATGACGTTCGCGCTCGTCTTGGACCGGTGGCCGGGCGGCACAGGTCACGCCGGGAGGTTGAGCTCCAGGTCCAGCGTGTTCGTCTCCACGTAGTCCAGGGCACGCCGGACCGCGCCCACTGTCACGATTGAATCGCCCAGCGGCGAGACCGCCACCCGCGGCGGGGTGGCGGTGAACTCCGGCAGCCGGGCGGCGATGGGCCTGAGCAGAACCCCGGCAGAGTTGGCCACGGCCCCGCCGATCACCACGAGTTCGGGGTTGATCATGGTGGCCACCGAGCCGATGACGCGGGCCATCCTGTCGGCCAGCCGGTCCAGGATTTTCAGCGCCTCCGAGTCACCGGCGGCCGCCGCGGCAAAGACGTGCTCCGCTTCCGCGCCCGTGGCCGCATGGTCGCG
The DNA here is from genome assembly GCF_021789315.1 of Arthrobacter sp. FW305-BF8. Classification (NCBI taxonomy): domain Bacteria; kingdom Bacillati; phylum Actinomycetota; class Actinomycetes; order Micrococcales; family Micrococcaceae; genus Arthrobacter; species Arthrobacter sp. FW305-BF8. Next base: position 3,580,930 of record NZ_CP084561.1, on the reverse strand, counting down.
AAGGGACGTCTCTGCGGTGCCCTCCAGCGCCTCCGCGGCCCAGGTCCGCGCCAGCGTCGCGATGCCGAACGTGTCGCCCACACCCTCCAGCAGGTCCAGGTACGCGAGTTCACCCGCGCCGCCGCCGCTGCCGTGGAGCAGGCGGCCGCCTTCGATGACGCCGGAACCGAAGCGCTCACTCGCCAGGATTACGACGACGTCGTCCACACCCGCCGCCGCACCCCGCCACCGGTCGCCCAGGGCGGCCAGGTTGGCGTCGTTCTCCAGCAGTACCGTCCATCCCCGGAGTTTGTGCAGCGCGGACCCAAGGCCCACGTCGAACAGCCCCCAGAAGTGCTGGGACGCGAGGACGTTGCCTTTCCGGTCCACCGGGGCGGCGATGCCGGCGCTCACGGCCAGCACGGCGTCGGGGGAGGCCCCCACCCCGTCCAGCGCCATCATGGCGGCCCGGTCAATGACCGCCACCCGTTCCTCGGCGGAAATGACCTCAATGTCAAACGGCTGGCTGGCCCGTCCCAGCGCCTTGCCGCGAAGATCGGATACCACCACCGTTGCCTTCGAGAAACCCACGTCCATTCCGAGGACGTACCCGGCCCGCTCGTTGAGTTCGAACCGCCGGGCAGGCCGCCCCTTCTGGTAGCCGCCGAAGGCGCGCTGGTTCTCCAGTTCGGTGATCCACCCGCGCTGCATGAGGTCCTCGCACACGGAGATGGCGGTGGCCCGGGTGAGTCCGGTTGCCTGGATGACCTCAGTAACCGTCACCGCACCCGAGGCGCGCATGAAGTCCAGGACCGCCCCGGCGCTCACGCGCCGCAGCAGCTGGGGCGTGGCCGCCGTCATTTCGGACATGGTGTTGACCTCCTTGTGCTCTGCCCCACATAATACTTGAGGAACTAAATTTAGATTCCATATAAATTGACTACGTAGGCCGGACGGCCACCGGCCACGGAATTTCCTTCCAGCTTTTCCTCCGCCTTTTGCAAAGGAGCAACTGTGATCAGCCCTTTGAAGTACTCCCGATTCCGCAACCCGCTACGGCGCGCCACCTGCCAGCACTCCGCCCCGGCCTCTGCGCTGTGAACGCAACTTCTCTTACCCGCGGCACTCACCTCAGCCGCCGCGCGCTCTTCAAGGCGGCCGGGCTCGCCGGCGCGGCAGCCGTCCTTCCGCTGGCGGGCTGCGGCTCCGTGCCCACCGGTTCTGGGCCCAGCAGCCAGAACGGCGTCACCACGCTCCGCTTCATGCAGAACAAGCCCGAGGTGGTGGCCTACTTCAACCGGGTCATCAAGGACTTCGAGGCCCTCAACCCGGACATCCGCGTCATCCAAGACTTCAACGAGGGCAACTTCGTTCCGGGCCTGGTCCGCAACGACCCGCCCGACGTCGTGACCCGCGGCTTCGCCCAGGCCACCGCCGACTTCGTCCGGAAGGGCGTGTTCGCGGACCTCTCCGACCTGCCGGCCGCGGCCACGATCGACCCCAAGATCCAGGACCTGGTCAGGTCATGGGGACAGTACAACGGGCATGAAACCAGCGCCCTTCCGTTCTCCCTGGCCGCTGCCGGGGTCATCCACCGCCGGGACATCTTCGAGGCCCAGGGCGTGTCCGTCCCCACGACGTGGGACGAGTTCATCGCTGCCTGCGAAAAGTTCAAGGCCGCCGGCATCACCCCCGTCTACGGCACCTTCAAGGACAACTGGACCCTCGGGCAGGGCATGTTCGACTACGTGGCCGGCGGCGCCCTGGACATCGCGGACTTCTTCGCCAGGCTCACGGCCAAGGGCGCCGCCATCAGCGCGGACGCCCCGGAGTCGTTCACCAGTAACTTCGGCCCGGCCCTGCCCAAGATGCTCGAGCTGGCTTCGTTCTCGCAGAAGGGTGCCGCCAGCAAGAACTACGCGGACGGAAATGCCGCGTTCGCCAAGGGCCAGGCGGCTATGTACCTGCAGGGCCCGTGGGCGCTCTCCCAGCTTGTGGCCGCCAACAAGAACGTCAGGCTCGGCAGCTTCCCGCTGCCCGTCACCAACAACCCCGCGGACACCAAGGTCCGGGTGAACGTGGACATGGCCCTGTCCATCACACGCAACACCCCGAACATGGCGGCGGCACGGCGCTTCGTCAGCTACCTGCTGGACCCCTCGGTGGTGAACGCCTACAACGAGAAGAACGCGGCGTTCTCGCCGCTCAGGGAAGCTCCCGCCGTCGGGAATCCCCAGATCACCGGCCTCGCCGCCTCGGTGCGGGAGGGGCGGTACTACCAGGGGGCCACCACCTACTTCCCGCCGTCGGTCCCTCTGTACAACTACGTCCAGTCCTTTGTGTACGGCAAGAACGGCGAACAGTTCCTTTCCGCCCTCGACGACGAATGGCGCCGGGTCGCCGAGCGCACCGCGGTCTGACCCGCCCGAATCCAGGAGCCCCCATGACCACAACCTCAGAGACGGCGCAGGCAGCACCGCCCGCCGCTTCCACCGTCCCCCCGAAAGCCATGTCGCGGGCTGTCAGGCCCAAAAACAGGATCGACCCCGCCTACTACTGGATGGTGGTGCCGGTCCTGGCGCTGTTCGCCTTCTTCATCACCCTGCCGGCACTCGTGGGCGTGTTCTTCAGCCTCACAAACTACGCCGGCTACGGTGACTGGAAGTTCATCGGGCTGTCCAACTACGTCAACATCTTCCGGGACCCGGCCGTCCTGCAGTCCTACATTTTCACGTTCGTTTTCGCCCTGACCACCACCGTGGTGGTCAACATCGTGGCACTCGCGATCGCCCTCGGCCTGAACGCCAAAATCAAGTGGCGCACCGGCGTCCGCACCGTGTTCTTCATCCCCATGGTGCTCTCGGCCCTGGTGGTGTCCTTCGTGTTCAACTACCTGTTCTCCAACACCCTGCCCGTGCTGGCGGAGCGCTTCGGCGTGACGCCGTTGGCCACGAGCATCCTGGCCGACGAAAACCTCGCCTGGCTGGCTATCGTGCTGGTCACGGTCTGGCAGGCGGCTCCCGGGGCCACCATCATCTACCTGGCCGGGCTGCAGAGCGTCCCGGCCGAGGTGTATGAAGCCGCCGACCTCGACGGCGCCGGCAGCTTCCGTCAGCTCCTGAGCCTGACCCTGCCGCTGATCCTCGGATACCTCGTCATCAACGTGATCCTCGGCTTCAAGGGCTTCCTGGGGACCTACGAAATCATCGTGGGCCTCACCGGCGGAGGGCCCGGCATGGCTACCCAGTCCGTGGCCATGCGGATCTTCTCCGGCTTCACGGGAGGGGACTACTCCTACCAGATGGCGAACGCGGTCATCTACTTCCTGATCACCCTGCTCATCTCCGTCATCCAGCTGCGCCTCATCCAGCGCCGGGGGGTTTCTCTCTAATGACCGCATCCACATTTGCCAAGCCCGTGAACAGCATGGCCCCGCTCCGCCGGAACGGCCGGTCCGGCAGGACCCGTCGCTCCAACCGGGAGGGCTACAAGGTCAACTGGTGGCTCACCGCGCTGATGCTGGTGGCGTCCCTGACCGTCCTGCTGCCGCTGTACTTCACCGTGGCCATGGCTCTGAAGTCCCCGGATCAGATTGGAACGGGCACGGGCCTGGCCTGGCCGAACCCGATGAACTGGGAGAACTTCGCCGCCGCGTACGTGGCCACCAACTTCCCGGTTGCCTTCATGTCGACGGCGTTCGTCACTGTGTTCAGCGTCCTCGGTTCGCTGGCCTGCAGCTCGCTGGTGGCCTACGCCATCGCCAGGAACTGGAACCGGAGGTTCTTCCGGGGCTCATTCGTCTACCTGCTCTCGGCCATGTTCATCCCGTTCCCGGTGATCATCCTGCCCCTGATCAAGCAGACGGCCCTTCTCGGCCTGGACAACCCGGGCGGCGTGGTGTTCCTGCACGTGCTGGGCGGCATCTCGTTCAACACGCTGCTGTACATCGCCTTCGTCCGCTCCATTCCGGTGGAGCTGGAGGAATCGGCCAGGCTCGACGGCGCCACCACCTGGCAGGTGTTCCGCAAGATCATCTTCCCGCTGCTGGCCCCCATGAACGCCACCGTGGGCATCTTCGCCTTCCTCGGCTCGTGGAACGACTTCCTGCTGCCGCAGATGATGATCGCCGATCCCGCCCTGCAGACCCTTCCGGTGGTGCAGATGCTCTTCCAGGGAGAGTTCAACACCAACTACAGCCTCGCGTTCGCGTCCTACCTGATGGCCATGGCCCCCACCTTGGTGGTTTACATCCTGGCCCAGCGTTGGGTACTGTCCGGAGTCATGCGCGGGGCCGTCAAGTAGACCCATCAAACCAGTCCAGCAACAACCCCACCCACAAGAAAAGGATCATCCCTTGTCCACCACCGCCACGCTGGCAACCCTGTCCGATTCCGACCGCCTGGCCGATCCGAACTGGTGGCGCCAGGCGTCCGTCTACCAGATCTACCCCCGCAGCTTTTCCGATTCGAACGGCGACGGCCTGGGCGACATCAAGGGCATCACGGCCAAGGTCCCGTACCTGAAGTCCCTCGGGATCGACGCCGTCTGGCTCAGCCCGTTCTACCCCTCGGCGCTCGCCGACGGCGGCTACGACGTGGACGACTACCGCAACGTGGACCCGAAGCTCGGCACACTGGACGACTTCGACGAGATGGCCAACGCGCTCCACGCCGCCGGCATCAAGCTGATCGCGGACATCGTCCCGAACCACTCCTCCGACCGGCACGAATGGTTCAGGGAAGCCCTGGCCTCCCCGAAGGGCTCCGCCGCGCGGGACCGGTACATCTTCCGGGACGGCAAGGGCCCGAACGGCGAGTTCCCGCCGTCGGACTGGGACTCCGTCTTCGGTGGCCCCGCCTGGGAGCGCATCACCGAACCGGACGGCACCCCCGGCCAGTGGTACATGCACATCTTCGCCAAGGAGCAGCCGGACCTGAATTGGGCCAACCGGGAAATCCGCGACGACTTCCTCAAGACCCTGCGCTTCTGGTCCGACCGCGGCGTGGACGGCTTCCGCGTTGACGTGGCGCACGCGCTCACCAAGGACCTCACCGAGCCTCTGCTCTCCAAGCTGGAGCTGAGCGCCGCAAACACCGGCACGGACGGGTTCGACGACGGGTCCCACCCGTTCTGGGACCGCGACGAAGTGCACGAGGTCTACGCCGAATGGCGCGAGGTCTTCAACGAATACAACCCGCCGCGCACCGCCGTCGCCGAAGCCTGGGTGCACGCCACCCGGCGCGCTCGCTATGCCAGCCCCGAGGGCCTCGGCCAGGCGTTCAACTTCGACCTCCTGCAGGCGGACTTCGACGCCGAGGAGTTCCACGAGATCATCACCCGCAACCTGGCCGAGGCGGCCGCCACCGGCGCCTCCTCCACCTGGGTGTTCTCCAACCACGACGTCGTCCGGCACGCCACCCGCTACGGCCTGCCCAAGGGGTCCAAGGGCAAGCACGCCAAGGGCCAGGACGGCAAGGCCTGGCTGCTGGCCGGCGGACCCGAGGAGGAACTCGACGCCGAGCTCGGCCAGCGCCGTGCCCGCGCCGCCACGCTCCTCATGCTCGCGCTGCCCGGCTCCGCCTACCTGTACCAGGGCGAGGAACTGGGCCTGCAGGAAGTGGCGGATATCCCTGAGTCCGAGCGCCAGGACCCGTCGTTCTTCCGCAACAGGGGAGTGGAAGTGGGCCGCGACGGCTGCCGCGTGCCGCTGCCGTGGGCCGTGGAGGGCACCTCCTTCGGGTTCGGCGACGGCGGCGCCCACCTGCCGCAGCCTGACTGGTTCAGCAAGTACGCCGTCGAGGCGCAGGACGGCACCCAGGGCTCCACGCTCGAGCTCTACCGCACGGCACTGAAGCTCCGCCGCGAGCTGCAGGCGGACGAAGAGCTGGAATGGATCGAAACCGGCAACCCGGAGGTCCTGCACTTCAGCCGCCCCGGCGGCTGGCAGGCGGTCACCAACTTCGGGGACACCGCCGTCGAACTCCCCGCCGGCACGGTGCTGGTGAGCAGCGTACCGCTGGAAGGCGGCAAGCTGCCGGCCAACACCACGGCCTGGCTGCGCTGAACCTGACTGGCTGCGCTGGCAGCCGGTGACTGAATGACACGCTGCTGGCGGTCCCACGTGGGGCCGCCAGCGGTTCGTTAACACCCCTCTGCAGGCCAGCCTCTGGGCGGGGCCGGCAACAAGTGAAAGAGTGATGCCATGACTGAACAGACTGCAGTCCCGAATGGCCGGCTGCTTTACGGCTGCATGGGCCTGGGCGGGGACTGGTCGACTGACCCCCACGAAATCACCGACGTCGAAGCCGCGGCTGAGGCTATCGAGGCGGCGCTGGACATCGGCGTCACGCTGTTCGACCATGCCGACATCTACCGGCATGGAAAGGCCGAGGCCGTCTTCGGCGAGGTCCTGGCCGGCACCAGCGGCCTGCGGGAGCGCATCCAGCTGCAGACCAAGTGCGGGATCCGGTTGAACGAGCGGGGGCTGGAGACCCACTACGACCTGAGCGCCGACGCCATCGTCGAGCGTGTGAACGGCAGCCTCGAGCGCCTGCGTACCGATTACGTGGACATCCTCCTGCTGCACCGCCCGGATCCCCTGATGGACCCCGCGGAAGTGGCGGCCGCCGTCGGAAAACTGATGGCTGACGGGAAGGTGCGGGCACTGGGCGTGTCCAACATGTCCGCCGCGCAGATCGAGTTCCTGCAGGACAGCCTGGAAACCCCGGTGGTGGCCAACCAGCTGGAGCTCAGCCTGCTCAAGCGGGACTGGCTGGAGAGCACCGTGCTGGTGAACCATCCGGATGCCCACAGCTACAGCTTTCCGCACGGGACGCTGGAGTACTGCGCCCGGCAGGGGATCACCCTGCAGGCCTACGGTGCACTGGCCCGCGGCCACTACACCGGCAACCCGCCCGAACGGCCCACCCCGGCCGAGAGCGCCACGGCCGCGCTGCTGGCGGAGATGGCCCGGGAGAAGGACACCACGGTGGAGGCGGTGCTGCTGGGATGGCTGATGAAGCATCCGGCCGGGATCGCGCCGGTCATCGGCAGCGCCAACCCGGACCGGATCCGTGCCTGCGCCGGGGCCGCCCGCGTGGCCGGGACCATGACCCGGGCCGAGTGGTACCGGCTGTGGGTCACGGCCCGCGGCAGCAACATCCCCTAAACCCAACTAGCTCGCAGTTGTTGTCGTTATGAGCCTTCAAAACGACAACAACTGCGAGCTAGTTGGGCCGGCGTGCTCCCGGCGGGAAGCGACCCTAGAGCGGGGCGATCTCCGAGTATGTGGAGGCATCACCCTTCAGGCCTGGCTCTGCTTGCCGTCCACGCCCACCGGGATGTCCCCGGCGATGGTGACGCGGTTGAGCTTGCGCGGCTGGCCGTCGTAGTTGTCCGGGGCGTAGTGCTGGGTGATCCGGTTGTCGAAGAGCACCAGCTGGTTCGGCTCCCAGTTCACCCGGACCACGTTTTCGGGTCGGGTCACGTAGGCCTGGAGCAGCCGGATGATGTCCCTGGACTCGGTGTTGGACAGACCCACGATCCGCAGGCGCTGCGCGAAGCCGCCGATGAACAGCCCGCGCTCGCCGGTCAGCGGGTGCACGCGGACCACGGGGTGGGCCGTCTCGAACTTGAGCCGGGTGAACTCCTTGCGGCGCTCCTCGGCGTTCGCGTGCTCCAGGTTCTTGGGTACGGAGTAGTCGTAGTCGTTGGAGTGGATGGCCCACAGGGTGTCGGCGAAGTTCCGCAGCTCGTCCGGCAGGTCGCTGTAGGCCCCGGCGGAGGAGGCGATCAGCGTCTCGCCGCCGTACGCCGGCAGGTCGATGCTGCGCAGCGTGGATGCCTGCGGCGGGTTGACCACGAACGTGACATCGGTGTGCCAGTTGTTGGCCGAACCGTTCTCGCTGTCCACGGGGAGGACGTTCTCCTCGCCCTGCACGGACGCCACGGTGGGGTGTGCCTTGGTGAGCGGGCCGAAGTGGCTGGCGAATTTCACCTGCGCCTCGTCGGTAAGGATGTTGGCTTCGCGGAACACGAGGGCCTTGTGCTCGTTGAGGGCAGCACGGATCTGTGCAACGGTCTCTGCCGGCAGGTCGCCGCTGAGGTCCAGGCCGCGGATCTCGGCGCCGATGCGGGAGCCCAGCTTGGAGAATTCGAGCTTTGTTTCGGTAATGACAGTCATGTCTTCTTCCTTACTGTTGTGTCGCTGCGATGGATTACTTCGTCAGGAGACCGTTGAACTCGTTGGTGTACAGCTTCTTGGTGTCCAGGTCGGACTGGATGATGCCCACGGACTTCAGGTATTCCTCCCAGCGGGTGAAATCCTCGTCCTTGATTTCGCCCTTGGCGGGGACACCGACGCTCTTCCAGTACTGCAGGGCGGCCGGGTTCTCGTTGCGGCCGCGTTCCTTCAGGATCTTGGTGAGCCGGGCAATCACTTCCTTGCGGGGCGTGGCCCGTTCCCACTCGATGGCCTTCGCCACACCCGTGGTGAAGGTCCGGACGGTTGGGGTTCTGGGCGAGGAAGTCCTCCCGGAAGACGTAGGGCCCGCCGGCAAACGTTCCGAACAGGTCGAAGTCGCTGAAGACGGACCGCAGCCCGCCGTTGGCGACGGCCCGGTCCTGCAGGATGCTGCCGAGGGAGCCGGCGTCCACCTGGCCGCGGCGGATGGCTTCCTCCGTGTCGTTCGGCGGAACCACCACCAGCTGGACCTGCTTGATCTCGTCTGCGCTCAGGCCGTTCTTGCGGAGGTAGGTGTTGATGACCGCCTCGGAGTGGGCGCCGAGGGTGTTCACGGCGACCTTCTTGCCGATGAAGTCCCGGGCGGTCTTGATCGGGCTGTCTTCTTTTACATAGAAGCCGTTGAAGGACTTGCTGTCCTCGCCGTAGTAGTTGATGACGGCCTTCACCGGGGCGCCGGCCTCCACGAGCTTCACTACGGCGCCGGCGAACGCGCCGCCGAAGTCGGTCTGGCCCGTGGCTGCGGACTGGATGTCCTGGGGGCCGCTGATGGTGTTGCCCACCCAGTTCAGCTTGACGTCGCCCAGGTAGCCGAGGTCCTCCGCCAACTCGGGAAGGGTCACGTTGTTGGCCCATCCCTGGTAGCGGAGCTCCTTGACTTCGTTGGCGCCGGGAGCGCCGGTGCCGCCTGTGACATCACCGGCGGCGCTCCCACCGCAGCCGGACACCGTCAGCGCGATGACGACGGCGGCCGCAGCACTCAGGATGGTCAGGTGTCGTTTCATTGGGGGTTCCTTCAGGGGGTTTGGTTTGGCTGGTTCGCCACGTTCGCTCCGGCCGCTGCAACGGCCGATGGATCGATGTAAGCGCACTCTGACGAAGCAGAAAAGTGCGGCGGTCACGGCGGGAAACCGTTGGAAATCCGCGGAAACACGGCGCAACAGCGGGACATGAGGCGCCCCGTTGCGGCAGGTGTTGCCCCGTGACCGACGGCAGTAAAGATCCCCGCGCTGGGCTGTACACTGTGGGATCTGGGCCCTCCGCGGACGGCTTTTGTTCGTATTGGTCTGCCCTGCGGGGCCGATCTGCGTCGCGCAGACGTGCGCCCGCCCGATACGGTAGAACCATGACGTCTTCTTCCACAGCCGAGATCACCCGGCAAGAACGCAATATCCCCGCCGAGATCGCCCGCTCGTGGCTGCTTGTCAACGCAATGAAAACCGAGCTTTTCGACCAGTCCGCCGTGTCCCGCGCGGACTCGATCATCCTGGACATCGAAGACGCCGTGGACCCCTCGCAGAAGGATGCGGCCCGCGAGAACGTCGTGAACTGGCTTTCCGGCGGCGGCCAGGCCTGGGTGCGGATCAATGACGCCACCAGCAAGTTCTGGGCAGACGACCTCGCGGGCCTGCGCGGCACACCGGGGCTGCTCGGGGTCATGTTGGCCAAGACGGAGTCGGCTGACCAGGTGACCGAAAGCTTCCACCGGATGGACGGCAAGACGCCGGTCATCCCGCTCGTGGAGTCCGCGCTCGGCATCGAGGAGGCCAACCACATCGCCAAGGCCCAGGGTGCGTTCCGTCTGGCGTTCGGCTCCGGAGACTTCCGCCGCGACACCGGCATGGCGAACACCCAGGAGGCCATGGCCTACCCGCGCGCCAAGCTCGTCGTCGCCAGCCGCGTCGGGAACCTGCCGGGCCCCATCGACGGACCCACCGTGGGTACCAACCACCCGATCCTGCGCGAGCAGACGGGCGTCACGGTGATGATGGGCATGACCGGAAAGCTGTGCCTGGCCATCGACCAGACCAGCGTCATCAACGAGGTCATCAGCCCCACGCCGTCGGACGTCGCCTGGGCCACCGACTTCATGGCCGACTTCGAGGCCAACGGCCGCGTCATCCGCGACGGCTCCGACCTGCCCCGCCTCGGCCGCGCAGAGAAGATCATGAAGCTCGCGGTAGCGTTCGGCGTGCAGCCCGCGCTGTAAGCGCCATCAGCATTACCAGGAGACCCCGTGACCGATACCCGTTATCTGGTGCACGGGGTCTTTTTGGTGCACGGGGTCTTTTGGGATGGGCCGCCAGCTATTTCCGCAGCCTCCGACGGCGGCAGGCCCGTTTTGCGCCTCCAGCACCGTTCCGGCGGGTTCAGTGAGATGGCGCTCGACGCCGGCACCCGCCTCGGGTTCCGGGTGGCGGACGGCGTCAAACACTGCCTGGGCCACACCAGGGTTTTCTCCGCCGCCGAGCGCCGGCACGCCACCTGCCCGGACAGTGCCCACGCGGTACGGGGCAGCCAGTGTGAGCCCTGCCAGCTGGCAGACGACACCCGGCTGATCCACGACTTTCACCGTGGTGGACGGGTCCCGGCGGGCCTCCGGGACTATCTCATGCAGCCGCACTGGCTCTACGTTGCCACGTTCGCCAACGGTGCCAGCAAGATCGGCACGGCCTCGCAGCCGCGCAAATGGAACCGGTTGGCCGAGCAGGGTGCGGTGGTTGCCCGTTACGTCGCCCTGGCCGAGGACGGGCGGCTGGTGCGCGTCCTGGAGGACCTGGCCACGAGCGAAGTGGGCCTTGCCCAGCAGGTTCGCGGCGCGGCGAAGGCTGCCGCCCTGACGGACCCGCTCCCCGCCGGTGAGCTTGACCTCCTCAACCGGCGCCGGGCGGAGGAGGTGCGGACCCTGTTGGCGGTCACCGCCGTCGGGGGTTTCGCCGTTGTGGATGAGCAGTGGGTCCGCCCGGCGCAGGCAGGGGCGTTGTGCGCGGCTGCTTCCCGGCACGCCTACCCGCACCGGATGCACGGCGGAAGCCACGGCTTCACCCTCAGGGCCCTGTGCGGCAGCCACGGCCTGGCCGGCCTGGACGGGTCGGAGCTGGACTTCGTGGTGAACCTCGGGCTGCTGAAGGGACGCCTGGTGGAACCGGGGGAGTACAGCTCGGAGGTGCCCGCCGTGCAGGAAGCCCTTTTCTGAGGCGCACCGTTCCGAACGCGCAGGCCTGACTGGGTAAACTGGCACGGTGCTGCACGAATTCTGGGTCACCGCACCCAAGTCCTACAAAATCCTGGTCTTCATCGCAATGGGCCTCATCGCCGTCGGCCTGATCCTCAACATCGTGGGCAACGTCACCGCCAACCAGGTGCTCATGATCGCGTCCCTGCCTGTGATCGGCCTGGGCCTCGTGCTGCACATGGTCGGCATGGTGGTCCGCGGCCAGAGGATCCGGAAGAACATCAGGAAATAACGACACGTATCCGACCTGCACGCCCGCCCCGATAGGGTTGAACCCATGACTATCAATCCGGACCTGCAGGGACGAAGCTACCCTGCCGCTGAGGTGTATGACGTTGGCCGAGAGAAAATCCGCGAGTTCGCCCGCGCCGTCAAGGCCACCCACCCCGCCCACTTCGATGTTGACGCCGCGCAGGGCCTGGGCCACCCCGACCTCGTGGCACCGCCCACGTTTGCGATCATCATCGCGCAGCGTGCCGACGCCCAGCTGGTCGAGGATCCGGAGGCCGGCATCGACTTTTCCCGCGTCGTCCACGCGGACCAGCGCTTCACCCACCACCGCCCCATCTTCGCCGGCGACCGGCTCGTGGCGGAACTGCACGTCGACGGCGTGCGCGCCATGGGCGGAGGTGCCATGATCACCACCCGCAGCGAGATTTTTGCACTGACGGACGGGGACGGGCGCGAGCCGGTAGCCACCACCAAGTCATCCATCCTGGTCCGCGGAGAGGGACAGTAGCCATGAGCCCCACATTCGAAGAACTCAGCGTCGGCCAGGACATTGGCGGCCGCAGCATCGAGGTGACCCGGCAGGACCTGGTCAAGTACGCCGGCGCGTCGGGAGACTTCAACCCCATCCACTGGAACGAGGCCTTCGCTACGGGCGTCGAGCTTCCCGGCGTGATCGCCCACGGCATGTTCACCATGGGCGCCGCCGTGCAGCTGGTCAGCGACTGGGCCGGTGACCCGGCCGCCGTCGTCGACTACCAGACCCGGTTTACCAAGCCGGTGCTGGTCTCCGACACCACGGGAACCGGCGACGCCGGTGCCGTCATCGACGTCAGCGGCGCGGTCGGCGCGCTGGATGCCGATGCGCGCACCGCCCGCGTGGACCTCACTGTGGTGTTCGAAGGTCAGAAGGTCCTCATGAAAGCCCAGGCCCTCGTCCGGTTGACGTGACGTGATGGCGAACCCTCCAATGCTTTCCGATCTGACCACGGCCGCCGTTGGCGGTCCCGCCGGCAAATACGTCGAGGCCCGCACCGAGGCAGAGATCATCGAGGCGGTGCGTGCCGCGGACGCCGCCGGTGAGCAGCTGCTGATCATCGGCGGCGGATCCAACCTCCTGATTTCCGACGACGGGTTCCCCGGAACCGTCCTGAAGATCGCCTCGGAGGGGTTCACCGTCAACGCCGAGGACTCCTGCGGCGGCGTATCCGTGGTGGTCCAGGCCGGCCACAACTGGGACGCGCTGGTACAGCACGCCGTGCTCCACGCCTGGTCCGGCATTGAAGCGCTGTCCGGGATCCCCGGCGCCACGGGAGCCACACCGGTGCAGAACGTCGGTGCCTACGGCGCGGACGTGTCGCAGACCATTGCTGCGGTCCGCACCTGGGACCGGGAGCGCAACGCCGTGAAGACCTTCACCACCTCGGAGCTGAAGTTCGGGTACCGGGATTCGATCCTCAAGCAGACCACCGTCAACGGCTCTCCGCGCTACGTCGTGCTGACCGTCGAGTTCCAGCTGCCGCTGGGCCGCATGAGCGCACCCATTCGCTACGCCGAGCTGGCGAGGGTCCTGGGCGTCGAGCAGGGGCAGCGGGCCTACTCCAACGACGTGCGCCGCGAGGTGCTCCGTCTGCGCGCGTCCAAGGGCATGGTGCTGGACCCGGCGGACCGCGACACCTACTCCACGGGCTCCTTCTTCACCAACCCGATCGTGCCGCCTTCCGTGGCGGACGGACTGCCCAACAACGCTCCCCGGTATCCGGGCGGCCCCGGCGGTGCGGTCAAACTGTCTGCGGCGTGGTTGATCGACAACGCCGGATTCGGCAAGGGCTTCGGGCTGGAGGCCGGCAGTGTCTCCGGCGGCCGTGCCTCGCTGTCCACGAAGCACACCCTGGCCATCACCAACCGCGGCTCTGCCAGCGCCACAGACATGGTGGCGATCGCACGCGAGGTGCGTGCCGGCGTCGTCGGGCGTTTTGGCATCGAACTGCACCCCGAACCGCTCCTGATCGGCCTCTCGCTCTAGGTCTGGCCGCGCCTGCTCCGGTAACCGGGCTGCTCGGATACGGGGAGCCCTAGGATGGGTCCATGGCTGCAACGGTGAGGGTCCGGGTTACGCCCAAGGTGATGGGCCGGCTGAGGCTGGCATCGCAGGGCCTGCTGGGGGCCGGATTCACCGGGGTGCCGGAGGCAGTCCGCTCGATGGCCGCGATGCAGGCCCAGGATCTCCAAGCCGCGCTGTGGGCGGTGGGTATCCGGGTTCCCGGCGCAGGCTTGAGTGACGTCCGCCGCGCCCTGGACGACGGGTCCTTGGTCCGCTCCTGGCCCATGAGAGGGACGCTGCACCTGCTGGCGCCCGAGGATCTGCGTTGGATCCTGAACATCACCACGGCACGGATGGTCCAGGGCACGGCCGGCCGGCACCGGCAACTGGAAATCACGGGCAGCGACATCGAAGCGTGCCGGGAGGCAGCACTCGGCTTGGTTGACGGCGGACGGGCCGCCAGCCGGGAGGAGCTGTTCGCAGCCTTCGAGGCGGCCGGGCAGCCAACCAGGGCGCAGCGCGGCATCCACCTGCTGTGGATGCTGTGCCAGAGCGCCACACTGGTGCCCGGGCCGCTGGACGGCAACCAGCAGAAGTTCGTTGCGTTCGACCAGTGGATCACCACGTCCCGCGACCTGGACCGTGAGGAGGGGATCGCCGAGCTGCTGCTGAGGTACCTGCGCGGCCACGGACCCGCCACGCTGCGCGACTTCGCGTGGTGGTCCAGCATTCCCCTGACCGAGGTGCGGCGGGCCCTGCCAGCGGTGAAGAGCGAGTTGGCGGAGCTTGAGTACGACGGGACGCAGTACTGGACGTCCCCTGAGGCCGCAGCACTGCTGGACGAGGGAGTGCCGGGCCAACGCTCGGTTCTAGCCCTTCCGGGGTTCGATGAGTTTGTCCTCGGCTACACGGACCGGAGCATCGTGCTGCCGCCCGAGCATGCGCAGAAGGTCGTCCCTGGCGGCAACGGCGTGTTCAAGAAGACCGTCGTAGCCGGCGGCGAGGTGACCGGCACCTGGGCGAGGCAGGGGAGCGGGCGGACCTCCGCCGTCGTACCCGTGCCGTTCGATGACACCAAGCCCCTGGGCCCGGCGGCGCTGGCGGGCTTCCGCCGGGCCGCCGAACGGTACGAGGGCTTCCTCGTTTCCTGACCGGCCTCGGCCCCGCGACCGTCCGGGCGCAGACGCAAAACCGGCCCCGCTCCGCATGAGCGGCCGGCCCTGATACAGCTAGGGCAGGCCGGTCGTTCGGGGCAGGGCCGGTCGAGTGGCGCGAAGCAGGTTACAGCGTGCCGGTGGCGATGTTGAGCATGCGGCGCAGCGGTTCGGCGGCACCCCAGAGGAGCTGGTCGCCGACGGTGAAGGCGCTGATGTACTGCGGGCCCATCTCGAGCTTGCGGATGCGTCCCACGGGGATGGTCAGCGTGCCCGAGGCAGCCACGGGGGTCAGGTCGGCCATGGAGGCTTCCTTGGAGTTGGGCACCACCTTGGCCCACTCGTTGTCCTCGGCCAGCAGCGTCTCGATTTCGGCAACGGAGAGGTCCTCGCGGAGCTTCAGGGTGAGAGCCTGCGAGTGCGAGCGCATGGCCCCGATCCGCACGCAGAGGCCGTCCATGATCACGTGGTTGTCATCCGAGGTGCCGAGGATCTTGTTCGTCTCGACGCCGGCCTTCCACTCCTCCTTGGACTGTCCGTTGCCGAGGTCCGCGTCGATCCAGGGGATCAGCGAGCCGGCCAGCGGCACACCGAACTGGGTGGCGTCGATGTCGCTCCGCTGGTGGGCCAACACCTTGCGGTCGATGTCCAGGATGGCCGACGCCGGGTCGTCCAGTTCCGTGCTGACCTCGGCGTTGAGGGTGCCGAACTGGCTCAGCAGCTCGCGCATGTGCCGCGCGCCGCCGCCGGAAGCCGCCTGGTAGGTCATGGACGTGCCCCACTCGACGAGGCCGTTCTTGAAGAGGCCGCCGAGGCCCATCAGCATGCAGGACACGGTGCAGTTGCCGCCGACGAAGTCCTTGGTGCCGTTGGCGAGCCCCTTGTCGATGACATCGCGGTTGATCGGGTCCAGGACGATGATGGAGTCGTCATTCATGCGCAGGGTGGAGGCGGCGTCGATCCAGAGGCCGTCCCAGCCGCGGCTGCGCAGCTCGCCGTGGACCTGCTTGGTGTAATCACCGCCCTGGGCGGTGACAATAATGGGCAGCTTCGCCAGCGTGTCAACGTCGAACGCGTCCTCGAGCTTGCCTGCGCCTTCAGCAAACGAAGGCGCGGCACCTCCTGCGTTTGAGGTGGAGAAAAATACGGGGTTGATGTTGGCGAAGTCGCCCTCTTCCTGCATGCGCTGCATCAGGACGGAGCCGACCATGCCACGCCAACCGACCAGTCCAACGGACGGAGTAGCTGCTGTAGTCATTGGGACAGTTTATCTTTGGATTTGGCGGGCCGCAGTCGGTTACGTCACTGCCGGGCAGATAGACACGACGACGGGATCGACGAGCCGCTTCGCTCAGAGCGGCGCGCTGCTGGGCGTGGGTACCCCGCGTTGTTCCCGGATCTTCCTGGCCTTGAATTCGGACATGGCACAGTGAACGCCCCACCAGACCATCCCTGCTGCAAAAACGCTGAGTACGAGAAACCCCCAGGCTGGCTTACCGTCTGGCGACAGTGCGCCGGTTGCCACCACGATCATGAAGACGCCAACCACAGCCATCACAATAGTTACGACGCTGAGACCCCAGAGCGTAGAAACCCCATATCCCGGGCCATTGCGCCGGAAACCGATTTCGTCTTTCGCGTAGCTGTAGAGTTCACCGCTCATGGTCCGGGAAATAACCCGATGCTGCCCCGCAGCCAAGGCTTGCTTGTGCCACTCCCACACTTCTTCGTCGCGGGCCGAGCGTTCCGGGTTGCTGTGCATTATGTCTCGTTCCTAATCTTGCGTATTTGTTCGAGGACCTCGGAGTCCGAGAGCCCGGAAAGTTCCCCCACGACCTCGTCGTCGCCTTGGTTGATAAAGCCGACGCTCCAGCCACCGATTCCATGTTTGAGGAGGAGCCGGCGCTTGGCGGGATCTTCGCGCCGTAAAATGGTTGCTCCTCCCGCAGGGTTGTCCGAGAGATGTTTCCGCATAACGAAAAAGTTCGCTTCAGCGGCGGAGATATCCGGGTTTTGTGCCATTGCGAACCAAGTGAAGTACGCACGTGGCTGCAGGATGATCTGGTAGTCCTCGGATTCGACGGACAAGACGCTGTCTCCTGATCCGGGAACCAGGAGGGATATTTCCATGCGTCTGATAGCCGAAGTAAGCGCCGACGTGACCGCGGCCACGGGGCCTGCTACGGACAGTTCTCCGTCAGGCTCAACGGTGGCCAATCCCCTGGCAACCAAGGATGAAGCGCCCGCGGAAATGATTCTAATGTCATCCAGTTCGTCTCCAACGCGGAGGGCGTGGGCGGTAGCGGTGGCTGCCTCCCCTCGGTGAAGGTTCAGGAGGGTTATGATCTCGGCGAAACCGAAACCGATTGAATCGGGGTACTGGTTGTCCCTTGAGTCTGCTGGTTCAGTGATGGTCTCAGTCACTTAGCTTCCCTTTTCTAGAATCCAAAGAATTTCGACACGGCCTTCGCTCCGTCGCTAACGGCATGGCCCACCGCTTCTCCGGCATCGCCCACCGCTTCTCCGACATCGAGAACCGCTTCTCCAGCCGCTTCCGCGCCTTGTTCGACGGCGCCGCCGGCCGCGTTCCAGCCTTCAGCGATCTTGCCGCCCACCCCATTCACGAAGTTCTTCACGGCGGGGACGTTGTCGTAGATAGCAAGTGCTCCACTGGCTACCATGCACACTGTTCCGGCAGGTGGAGGAAAGAAGGATCCGACGCCGAGAATCACCTTCGCGCTGGAATAGTAGGCGCCGCCTGTGTCCCCGGTCTGAAACTTGTTCACTGCGTCTAGGGCGTCGAGGCCGACGCCTACCCCGCCGAGGGCGTGACCGAAAGCACCGAGAGCTTTAAACGCAGTAGTGTCCGGCGCCAGATTCAGCGCCGTATGGAGCTTCCCATCGAACAGATCGGACGACATATTGAAGTATCTGCTGATTGCGTTCGACTCTTTAAAAGTTTCCCAGGCGGCCTTTGACAGGAACTGGTTCACATGGGACTTGTCCAGCATCGAGGCCATGTCGTAGATGCCCGCACGAAGGTTCGGGAAGGCCTTGATCAGGTTGTAAGTTTCCCAGCCTTTGCGGAAGGGAGAGTTCTCGCCGTCGGCAAGCCAGTCCGGACCCAACTGAAAGGGTTTGCCGTCGCCGGCGGAGTCCCCTGTCCACCCCGGATCACCGGCGAACACGCCGATCGGCCCGCCGCCGGACCCCGGGGCGGCGTCGCTGGCCTTCTCCTGCTCGTTGGCGTTGTCCAGCAGCTTGCGGGATTCGTCCTTGAGGGCGCGCACCGTCCGCTGGATAAGAGCCCTGTGGTTGCCGTTCCAGTCCGAACGGAACTGGGTGGCGTCGTTGCCCTTCCAGGAAGGGTTGCTGTTGATCTGGTTGGTCAGCTGCAACGATGTCTGCATCAGGTGGTCGGAGACGCTTCCAAACTGCTGCGCGAGTGTGCGAAGTTGCGCAACGTCGGCGCCCCACAAATTACCTGTCACATCGTCCCCCAAAATTTGACCGTTCCAAACGGGCACGGTTGCTGCTAAGTCCAGCCATCACTCTAATTCGCGCCCCGGGCCGCCGCGATGGGCAGCACTCCCCATCCGGGCGCTACTGGCGGTCGGGCTCCTCCATCAGGGCGGTCTTGCGGGCGCGCAGGGCGAAGAAGGCGCCGAAGGCGAACGCCTGCGTCACCACCACCAGGACGATGATGCCGGCAATTTTGTTGCCGCCGAGGATCATTGTGAGCCCGACAATCGCGGACAGCAGGGCAAACAGCGGCAGCAGCATGTAGCCGAGCACGAAGAGGGTTTCGGGTTTACGCAGCATGTTCTAACCTTCCGGGCGGTTCCATTTGGTGAACCGGTAGCGGGTGCCGTTGGCTCCCGTGAACCAGCCGTCGGCCGGCACAGAGGCGCCGGCCACCCAGCCGTCGCCGAGCTCCGGGGCGTACGTGTCGCCGTCGGCGTCCACGTCGATGGTGGTGACCACGGCAACGTTGGCCAGGCCCGTGGACTCCTTGAAGATTTCGCCGCCGCCGAGGATCCAGACTGCTTCGCAGCCTGGGGCGAACTGTGATTCCAGCAGGGCATCATCGAGGGATTTGACGACGACGGCGCCCTCCGCCTCAGGCGAGCTGCCCCAGTTCTCCTGCCGGGTAATGACGATGTTCGTCCGGTTGGGCAGGGGACGGTACTTCGCCGGGAAGGACAGCCAGGTTTTCCGGCCCATGATAACGGGATGGCCGGTGGTGACTTTGGTGAAGTGCTTCAGGTCCTCGGGCAAGTTCCACGGCATGTCGCCGTCTTTGCCGATGACGCCGGCCGGCGTCTGGGCCCACACGAGTCCGATCCCGGACATCCCCGCGGCGATGTCCTCGCTGAAAGCCTGCGCATCCATAGTGCCCTCCGTGCTCATACGGCGATCGGCGCCTTGATGGTGGGGTGGTGCCGGTAGCCCACCACTTCGAAGTCGTCCAGGGTGTAGTCGAAGATCGATTCCGGCTTGCGGGTGATCTTCAGCTGCGGGTACGCGTACGGTTCCCGATCCAGCTGCTTCAGGACCTGGTCCATGTGGTTGTCGTAGATGTGCACGTCGCCGCCGGTCCAGACGAATTCGCCGGGCTCGAGGCCGGTCTGCTGGGCCAGCATGCAGGTCAGCAGCGCGTAGGAGGCGATGTTGAACGGCACGCCAAGGAACATGTCCGCGGACCGCTGGTACAGCTGGCAGGAGAGCTTGCCGTCCGCGACGTAGAACTGGAAGAAAGCGTGGCAGGGCGGCAGTGCCATGTCCTTGAGCTCGCTCACGTTCCAGGCTGAGACGATGTGCCGGCGCGAGTCCGGGTTCGACTTCAGGCTCTCCAAGAGCTCGGCGATCTGGTCAATGTGGCCGCCGTCGGGCGTGGGCCAGCTGCGCCACTGGACGCCGTAGACCGGCCCGAGTTCGCCGTCGGCGTCGGCCCATTCGTTCCAGATGGTCACGCCCTGGTCCTGCATCCACTTCACGTTGGAGTCGCCGCGGAGGAACCACAGCAGCTCGGCGGCTACGGACTTGAAGTGCACCCGCTTGGTGGTGATCAGCGGGAAGCTTTCGCTCAGATCAAAGCGGATTTGCCGGCCGAAAACGCTGCTGGTTCCGGTGCCGGTGCGGTCTGATTTGTGCGTGCCGTTTGCCATGACGTCGCGCAGAAGGTCTTCATAGGGCGTTGGGGTGCTCACCCGTCCAGTCTAGTCGGAGCTCGAGGGCGGGCCCGAAGGCAGGCCGCGGCGCCGCTGCAGACCAACACGGACCAGCGCAAGAAGCTCCTCGTCGGGCAGACCCGCCTTGGCCCCCGCTTTGATGAGATGTTCGACGGCGGCAGCCACTTCCGCTGCGGAGGCACCGGAGCCGGATGCATCGGACCCGGGCGCCTCGGCGTCCGACGCACTGTACGCCGGTAGCCCGACGACGACGGTTCCGTTCCTGCGCCGGGTCTCGATCAGCCCCGACTGTTCCAGTTCCTTGTACGCCCGGGCGACGGTCCCGGCAGCAAGACCCAGATCTGCCGCGAGGCTGCGGACTGCCGGCAAGCGAGTGCCGGCAGTGAGCCCGCCTGCGGCGATCAGCGCGCTGACCTGCAGCCGGATTTGCTCATAAGGGGGAGTGGGGGAACCGAGGTCCACCGAGATGCCCGCGGTCATCGGGCAGGTTCCACCGGTGTACGCCGGGTGGCCGGCGTGCTCCTGGGGCCGAAAGCGGTCACGGGAACCAGGGAAAGCACCACGGCGGCTACTACCAGCACGTACCCGCAGGCGGCTGCCGTCCCTTCCCACAGTCCCGCCGGAGCCGTCTGCATTCCCAGCAGCGCACTCCATGCCGGGCCTGCCGAAATCAGCAGGCCACCTGCTTGTGCCAGCAGGAAGGCGGCCAGAATCCGAACGATCCTGTTGAGCGTGACGGCGCGGAGCGCCGCGTCCAGTCCGTCATCCACGGTGACGCTGCCCACGGTGACGATGCCGCGGCGCCGGCGAACGGCTTGGGCGGCGGGCACAGCCGTGGCGGCGACGGCCGCAGTGGCCACCGCCGTCGGAATCCAGCTCGGGGCTCCAGGTGTTCCGGACGGAACGGCCGCTTCTCCGACGGCGGTCAGAACAACCAGGACTGCCAGCAGCAGCAGGCCAATGATCGCAGCGGTGAGGAGGGCGGGCGCCACCGGCTGGACGGGCCAGCCGCGGACTGCTGAGGCGGCGCCGTAATTCCGTTCCAGTAGCAGCTCGCCGGCCAGGATGGCCAGCAGGACGCACCCGGCCATCACAGCCGAGATGATGGTGGCACGGACCGGATTGGTGGAGCCCAGCAAGAACAAAACTCCCATGCCCGGCGCCACCGCGGCCAGCCCGAGGAGGGCGCCGAGGGACACGGTGAGCACCGCGGCGGGATGCTTCTCGCCGGGCAGATTCCGGACGATTTTCCGGGCGGAAGACGAAGCCCGGCGGATTTGGGCTTTCCGGGGCCGGAGGCTCGCCAGCTGCGGCGGCTGCCACAGCCACATCACGAACAGCACCATCATGGCGACCAGTGCGGCCGGGTTGGTCCAATCAGTGGTAACTGTGGGATCCGGCCGGGAAGCAAAGTTGCCGGCGATGGCTGCCAGTCCTGCGGCGACAGTCGAGACCGTCCGCAGCAGCCGGTTCATCGCGATGGTGCGGAGGAGGACGTTGTCGTCGGCATCAAGGGCTTCCAGCTGCCGGCGTCGGGAAATCAGCCACAGCACCAGAACCGTGCCGGCCGCGAGCAGCAGCAGCGCGGTAGCCAGGCAGGCCGCCAGTTCTGTGCCGGGAATCCGTCCGTCGCCGCCCACCGTGGGGCCAGCTTCCCCGCGGGGCGGGGAAGTGTAGGGCAAGGGACGGTACGCCGGTAGCGTGGCTGCCCACGCGATGGTTGCGGCGGAGGCAGCGAAAATGCCGAGCGTGGTCCACGCCAGTTTCCGCGGAAGAAAGTCCCTGACGCGCCGGACGGACAGGGTTGCCAGCCGGCGCGAACCCCGGGGACCGGGATAGCTGAGCTGGCCCAGCGCATGGACCCCAAGACAGCCGACGACCGGCCAGGCGAGCGCCTCCAGGATGTCCGCAGGTTGCGCCAGCGACGGCGTCTGGGGGTTGAGGAGAATGATGCCGGCGTTTGCTGCCCCTTGCAGGGTGCTCGCCAGCCAGCCGATCACGCCGACCCAGAGCGCATGGTCCGAAATGGACCTGGGCGAGGTGCCGCCGCCCGGCGCCCAGACAACCCAGCGCAACAGCCCGTAAATGCCCACTGCGGCCAGCAGCGGTCCCAGCAGCGCCATGGGCGGCAACTCAAACTGTAGTGGCATCAGACCCCCCAAATGATCCCGAAGCGCCATCTTTGTATCAAGTATTCGATACAAAGATGGCGGGGTCAAGGTGAAGGCCTGGACGGCGGTGGAGGCTCAGTCGTCGAAGGGCTTGAACTGCTCCACCGAGACGATCCTGCTCTTGCTGCCGTGCGCCACGTGGCAGATGATCATTTCCCCGGGGGCGAGATAGGGGTCTGCTACCGGCAGCAGGCCCCTGAGCCGCGGGGGCATGTAGCCGGCGAGCTGGCCCAGCACGGTGGGGAGGGCCGGACGGTGCGTGCACAGCACCACGGCGCGCTGCTTGTCGAATAACGCGTCCACCACGGCAGCGGTCTTCTTGGGATTGCGGGCATGCCGGTGCTCCGTGAGCGCATCCACGAGCTTCACCTTGGCGTCCGCTGACTTGACGTAGGGGGCGATGGTCGCCACGCAGCGAAGCCACGGGCTGCTGACCACGCGCAGCGGCTTCCACGCCTTCAGCAGCCGGTGCACGGCCTGGGCCTGGCGGATGCCGGTGGCTGCCAGGGGCCGTTCGCCTTCCGCTTTGGTCCA
Source organism: Arthrobacter sp. FW305-BF8 (assembly GCF_021789315.1). Lineage (NCBI taxonomy): Bacteria > Bacillati > Actinomycetota > Actinomycetes > Micrococcales > Micrococcaceae > Arthrobacter > Arthrobacter sp. FW305-BF8. The sequence continues at coordinate 3,558,151 of NZ_CP084561.1, read as the reverse complement.
TGACGACCGCGGTTTGGCCTTGGCATGGCGCACGATGACCAGCGGCCAGGTCTGCAGTTCCTTGCGGGCGTGCGCCGCGGCCAGGTATTCCAGCGGGGCCCGGTCCGAGGGGTTGGACAGCAGCTCGGCGGCACGCTCCGGTACGCACCACATGACGCTGTCCACTTCCTTGCCGTCGGGCCGCAGGGAATTGCCGGTGACCTCAACGGCCCAGTAGTGCACAACCTTCAGCCCGGCGGCGACATGGTAATGGATGGGCGGGAGCGGGATGCCCAGCGGCGCAACGAGCCCGATCTCCTCCTCCACCTCGCGGACTGCGCACTCGGGCACAGTCTCGCCCGGGTCGAGCTTGCCCTTGGGCCAGGACCAGTCGTCGTACCGCGGCCGGTGGATCAGGAGGACCTCCAGCTGGTCCTTCTTGACGCGCCAAGGCAGGGCGCCGGCGGCCGTGACGGCGACCGGCTCGCCCGGGTGATCGGTCTGATCCGCTATGGGTGAGTCGCTGCTCTTCAAAGGCCGGGTTCCTACCGCCGGACGACGGCGCGCTGCCGGGATCGTGATGCCAGCAGCCAGGACTGGACATCGTCCAGCTTGCTGCCGTCATCGCCGATGTGGTGGCGGGTCCACTCGCCGTCGCTGTCCAGGTGCCAGCTGGACGTCTCCGGGTCCATGTACCGGCGCATCAGGTCAAGGACGTAGGCGGTGTCCTCGCCGCCGGACAGCTGCACCAGCGCCTCCACCCGGCGGTCCAGGTTGCGGTGCATCATGTCCGCGGAGCCGATGTACACCACGGGGTCGCCTCCGTTGCTGAAGGCGAACACGCGGGAGTGTTCAAGGAAGCGGCCAAGGATGGAGCGGACCGTGATGTTCTCGCTCAGCCCGGGGATGCCGGGGCGCAGGGAGCAGATGCCGCGGACAATGACGTCCACCTTCACGCCGGCCTGGGAAGCGCGGTACAGGGAATCGATGATGGACTCGTCCACCATGGAGTTGACCTTGATCTGCACGCGCGCGGGGATGCCTGCGCGGGCATTGCGGATTTCGGCCTCGATCCTTTCGATCAGTCCCGAACGCACGGACCGGGGGGCCACCAGGAGCCGCTTGAAGGTCGACTTGGGGGCGTACCCGGAGAGCTGGTTGAACAGCTTGGACAGGTCCTCGCCCACCTGCTCGTTGGCCGTCAGGAGCCCGAGGTCCTCGTAGTAGCGCGCGGTGCGCGGGTGGTAGTTGCCGGTTCCGATGTGGCAGTAGCGGCGCAGCCCGTCCACTTCCTGGCGGACCACGAGGGACAGCTTGCAGTGGGTCTTCAGGCCCACGATGCCGTAGACCACATGGACGCCGGCCTGCTCCAGCTTGCGCGCCCAGGAGATGTTCGCCTGCTCGTCGAAGCGGGCCTTGATCTCCACGAGGGCCAGCACCTGCTTGCCCGCCTCGGCAGCGTCGATCAGGGCGTCGACGATGGGGGAGTCGCCGGACGTGCGGTACAGGGTCTGCTTGATGGCCTGCACCTTGGGGTCCGCCGCCGCCTGTTCCAGGAATGCCTGAACCGACGTGGAGAACGAATCGTAGGGGTGGTGCAGCAGGATGTCGCGGCGGCGCATCGCGGCGAAGACGTTCGCGGCCTTGGATGTCTCGGACTCGTTCAGGTACCGCGAGGTGTGGGGCACGTGCTTGGGGTAGTGCAGGTCCGCGCGGTCGATGTTGCCGATCACGGACAAGCCGCGCAGGTCCAGTGGTGCCGGAACTGAGTAGACCTCGGACTCGTCCACACCGAGCTCGCGGATGAGCAGGGCGCGGATGTTCGGGTTGATGTCGTTGGTGACCTCGAGCCGGACGGGCGGGCCGAACCGGCGGCGCAGCAGTTCCTTCTCAAGCGCCTGCAGGAGGTTCTCGGCGTCGTCCTCTTCCACCTCGACGTCCTCGTTGCGGGTCACACGGAAGGTGTGGTGCTCCAGGACCTCCATGCCGGCGAAGAGCTGGTCCAGGTGGACGGCGATGACTTCCTCGAGGGCGATGAACCGTGCCACGCGGCCGGGCACCGAGCCGGCCCGGGGACCGTCGATGGAAATCAGGCGGGGCAGCTGGTCCGGCACCTTGACGCGGGCGAACAGCTCCTTGTCACTGACCGGGTTCCGGACCACCACGGCCAGGTTCAGGGAAAGGCCCGAGATGTAGGGGAAGGGGTGGGCGGGGTCCACGGCCAGCGGGGTGAGGATGGGGAAGACCTTCTCCGCGAACATGGCGCTGAGCCGGTGCCGGGCCTCGTCGTCGAGTTCATCCCAGTGCATGAGGTGGATGTGCTCATAGGCCAGGGCCGGCCGGATCTGCTCCGCGTAGACCTGGGCGTGCCGCTGCTGCAGGCGGTGGGCCGCCTCGCCGATTTGCTCCAGGACCTGGACGGGGCTCAGGCCCGCCGGGGACGGGACGGCGAGTCCGGTGGCGATGCGGCGCTTCAGGCCGGCCACGCGGACCATGAAGAATTCATCGAGGTTGGACGCGAAGATCGAGAGGAAGTTGACGCGCTCCAGCAGGTACAGGGTGGGGTCTTCTGCCAGTTCGAGGACCCGGGCGTTGAACGCAAGCCAGCTCAGCTCGCGGTCCAGGAACCGGTCCGGGCTGATCTCTCCATCCGGCTCCAGGATGGCGGCGAACTCAGGAATGTCGATCCGGTCCTGTGTGGCGCGGGAGGCCGGCACTTCGGAGGAGCCGAACCGGGCGCGCACAGGCGCAGCCTTGATTTCGGTGGTGGCTGTTCCGGCGGATTCCGGTTGCATGCGCTCTCCTTGAGTACTGGCGGGTTTAGTTTCAACCTTACAAGCATTCAGGGGTCCGGGACCCGAAGATTTCGGGGCGGCCGGACCAAGCGTTAAAGAGCCGATTAACGCCCGTCAACCGGCCCGTACATCACGTCCATATCCCAGCGGGTGAAGCCCAGCCGCCGGTACAGCGAGACAGCCGGAGTGTTGTCCGCATCCGTGTACAGCATCACGGCGTGCAGGCCCTGCTGCTGGAGATGCCGGATCCCCGCGATGGTCAGCGCCTTGCCGAGGCCCATGCCCTGGGCTGCGGGCGTGACGCCCACCACGTAAACCTCACCGATGGCAGGGTGTGACCCGTGCTGCGGATGCACTTTGGTCCAGTGGTAGCCCAGGAGCCGCCCGTCCCGGCCCTCCGCCAGCAGGAAACCGGCGGGGTCGAACCAGGGTTCGTCCATCCGGGCCTGCAGGTCGGCCCTGGTCAGGGATCCTTGCTCCGGGTGGTGCGCGAACGCTTCCCGGTTGGCCACGAGCCAGGCTTCTTCGTCTTTCCCCGGCGCGAAGGCGCGGATCGAGACGCCGTCCGGAAGGCCGACGTCGGGCAGGTCAGCGGCGGCGGTGGTGAGCCGCATCTTCCACAGTTCCCGCACCGGGCCATAGCCGTACCGGGCCGCCAGGTCCGCGGCGGCCTCATGGTTGCCGTGCGACCATGCCTTGAGCCCGTCCAGGCCGCGCGATGACTTGAGCGTGCTGACGAGCCGGTCTGCCACGCCCTGGTTCCGGTAGCTGGGGTGCACTGCGATTTCCGCCACGCCTGTCCCGTCCGGCTCCTCGACGACCACGGCGAATCCGGCCAGGTCCTGTGCCGTGGCGGGGTCCGACTGCTCGTCCGGGGCGTAGAGGGCAAGGGTCAGCAGCATGTGCGGGCCCGTGTCCGCCGCGCGCATGGTCACGAGGGTCTGTTCGGAAATGGGCGGATTGCCGTCCGATTCCTCGGCGGCGGCCAGCAGGGCGCGGACGTCCCGCAGCAGCTCTTCATCCACGCCGCCCCTGATGACTAGGACGGGCCATTTCTCCGGGTGCGCAGGACTCATGCTGTAAGGCTATACGGACGCCACCCACGCGCGCCCGATTTGGAACATGCCGTGGCGCCCCGTATAGTCGTTACCTCAGCCGCCATTCATGGCAGGTTGTGAGGGGGATCCACCACTGGGGTGGCCTCGATACGTTCGACCCGTATGTCCTCCACTGATAAGTAGAAATACAGAACGGCCCGGCTCTGGTGAGCCGGGCCGTTCTGTATTTCTACTGCAGGTCCAGGCACTCTCCGCCGGCCCCTGGGGGTCCGGCCCGGGGCCTACGCCTCGGTGAGTTCGTCCTCCTGCTGGCGGATCAGGGTGAGCCGGTAGCCGACGTTGCGCACCGTGCTGATCAGGTTCTCGTGGTCGGCGCCCAGCTTGGCGCGCAGCCGCCGGACGTGGACGTCCACGGTCCGGGTGCCGCCGTAGTAGTCGTAGCCCCAGACCTCGGTGAGGAGCTGCTGCCGGGTAAATACCCGGCCGGGGTGCTGCGCCAGGTACTTCAGGAGTTCGAACTCCTTGAAGGTCAGGTTCAGTGCCGCGCCGTTGACGCGCGCCGTGTAGCTCGCCTCGTCAATAACGACGCCGGCGGCCCGGATCTCGGAGGGAGCCTCCTCCTGCTCCGGTACAGCCCGGGCGACAGAGAGGCGGATCCGTGCCTCCACCTCGGCGGGGCCGGCCGAGTCGAGCACGATGTCGTCGACGGCCCAGGCTGAGGATACGGCCGCCATGCCGCCCTCGGTGAGGATCAGCACCAGAGGTGCGCTGAGGCCGGTCGCCTTCAGGAGCTGGGTCAGGGAGCGGGCGCCCACTAGGTCCTTGCGCGCGTCCAGGAGGACGACGTCGCAAGGATCTGTCTCGAGCAGGGCGGTGGGCTCGGCGGGAAGGATATGCACCCGGTGGTTTAGGAGCTCCAGGGCAGGCAGAATGTCCACCGATGACCCGGTGCTGTTGGTCAGTAACAGGATGTGCGACATTATTCCTCCAAGGGGCTGTCCGCGCATCGTCGGGCGACTGAGCTGATGTCTGAGTATACCCAACGGCTCCCTGACGGACATGGGTGGGCCAGGCCCGCGCGCCTTGTTTACGACATATGGCGGTCACATAGGGCAGGATTGAAACCGTCAGGGGGCCGAGCCCCTGCCCGTCAACGGCACAGCCAGGATGAGGTCGCAGCAGATTTGAGTGCAGAGTCCGAGATGAGTACGCCAGGGCCTGCCCCCGAGGTGAGCGCTCCTGCCACTGGCGGCCGGACGCTCCGGTCATGGAGCATTGGAGTCGTTGGCCTGGCGGGCCTGGCAACGCTGGTGGCCAGCGTCTTCCGGACTCCGGACGTCCTCCTCGCGGTTGCCGTGCTTTTTGCCCTGGGGATCGGCGTCGGCTGGCCCCACTACCTGGGAATCCCTGCCAAGAAAACCCTCGCTGCCGTGATCGGACTGTCCGGGGCCGGCTCGGCCGTTGCGGCCACTTTCGCGGCCGCCCCCGGCTACCTCAACTGGACGCCCGGCTTCATTGCCCTCGGTGTCACGGCTGTCTTCATCGTCCAGCTGATGCGAGGCACTGGCCAGGCGCAGCGCCTCGAGTCGACACTCGGCTGCAGCGTGGGCGTCCTCCTCTCCTGCCTGGGGTCCGGATGGATCGCCGGCACCAGGTTCAACGGTGTCAAGGAGATGGTGCTGGTGGCCGGCATCAGCGCCGCCGTCGCACTGCTCGCCGGCCTCATCCGCTGGCCGGACCGGATCATTGCGCCACTGGGCATCACCCTGGCCGGACTGGCCGGGCCGCTCGCCGGGCTGGTGTTCTCCGACATCGCCGTTTTGCCCGCGGCAGTGTTCGGTGTGGTGGTCGGGGCGGTCCTAGTCAGTTTCCGCCGGCTCGTGACTCTCCGGGGCGCTCCGCTGAACTTTCCGGCTGCCCTGGGCATGGGCCTGGCGCCCATTTCGGCGGTCGGTTCGCTCGCCTACTTCATAGACAAACTACTCATCTCCTGACGGGTTAGGATGGCATCATGTCCGTACTTGCATTTGAAATCTTCTTCCTTGTCCTGCTCGGCGTTGCCAGCCTTTCCATGGCCTGGTTTGCCGGTTTTGTTGTCTACCGCCTGTTCAAGGGACAGCGGTAAACCCCTGCTTAGCGGTTTCGAGAGGTAGCGGCTGTGCCTATTGAAATTCCTACAGACCTGACCCCCGAACTGGTTCCCCTCTCCTGGCTCATCGGTGAGTGGGAGGGCCGTGGCCGGCTCGGGGCCGGTGATGAAAGCTCAGAGCACTTCCTGCAGCATGTTTCCTTCACCCACAATGGTCTGCCGTACCTGCAGTACCGTGCGGAAAGCTGGCTGACCGACGAGGACGGCACCAAGCTCCGGCCCCTCACAGTTGAGACCGGTTTTTGGGCCCTGGAGCGCAAACAGCTGGAGGCCGACAGCGGCCCCGGCCTTGTTCCCGGGGACATCGTGCCCGTGCTGAAAAGCGCTGACGAGGTTGAGGCGCTCCGCAACAAGGACGGTGGCTTCGACATCTCGGTGTCCATCAGCCACCCGGGCGGCATCTCGGAGCTGTACTACGGGCAGATCAAGGGCCCGCAGATCCAGCTCAGCACCGACATGGTGATGCGCGGCAGCCACTCCAAGGACTACAGCGCGGCCACCCGGATCTTCGGGCTGGTCGAGGGCAACCTCCTCTGGCGGTGGGATGTGGCCACCGGCAGCCCGTCCGCAGGCACCGCGGCTGCTGAACCGGGCAATGGCCTGGAGGCCCACGCCTCGGCGTTCCTTAACAAGGTCTCCTGAACTCAGCCACCCGCTGCTGCGCACACCGCTGCTGCACCCGGCTGCTCCGAAACCCTGTTCCGCCGCGCTCCTTTCGGTTACTTTGGCCTCAGGTCTCCACGCCTGAGTCCAAAGTAACCCGATGGAGTGTCCGATGGATGAGTCCCAGCCGCCGGCTGACTACAGCGACCTCAAGGCCGTGTACTTCAACGGCACCCTCAAGCGTTCGCCGGAGAAGAGCAACACCGAGGGCCTGATCACGGTGAGCCGGCTGATCATGGAGAAGCAGGGCGTGACCACCCGGGTCATCCGGACTGTCGACCACGACATCGCCAGCGGCGTTTACCCGGACATGCGCGAGCATGGCTGGGCGACCGATGAATGGCCGGAGCTGTACCCGGCCGTCAAGGACGCGGACATCGTGGTGGTGGCCGGACCCATCTGGCTGGGGGACAACTCCTCACAGACCAAGAAGCTCATCGAGCGGCTCTACGCCCATTCGGGCCAGCTCAACGAGAAGGGCCAGTGGGCCTTTTATCCGAAGGTGGGCGGTTGCCTGATCACCGGCAACGAGGACGGCATCAAGCACTGTTCCATGAACGTCCTCTACAGCCTGCAGCACATCGGCTTCTCCATCCCGCCGCAGGCCGACGCGGGCTGGATCGGCCCCGTCGGGCCGGGACCCAGCTACCTGGACGAGGGTTCGGGCGGTCCGGAGAGCGACTTCACGAACCGGAACACCACGTTCATGACGTGGAACCTCCTGCACCTGGCCCGGACGCTCAAGGACGCCGGCGGAATTCCCGCCTATGGCAACCTTCCGGAAGAATGGAAGGCCGGAACCAAGTTCGGTTTCGAAAACCCGGAATACCGCTAGGTGGCCGGAATACCCTCCCAGCCAAGGACGTTCCCCTTCATATGACTACCAAGAGCCCTCTGTTGTCGCGCCCTGGCGCCGTTGAAGCGGGCGGCGCCGACGCCGGCGTCGCGTCCCATTACGGCGAACCGCTGCGGGAGCAGCGCGCCCTCGCGGCAGGGACCGCCGTCGTTGATCTTTCCCACCGCGGCGTGGTGACGGTCACCGGACCGGACCGCCTGAGCTGGCTGAACACCCTGTCGTCCCAGCAGGTCACCAATCTCAAGCCCGGCGAGTCCAGCGAACTGCTGCTCCTGAGTGTGCAGGGCCGCATCGAATTCGATGCGCGCGTGGTGGACGACGGCGGGACCACCTGGCTGATTGTCGAGGCGGCCGAAGCGGGTCCCCTGGCCGAGTGGCTGACCAGGATGAAGTTCATGCTCCGCGTCGAGGTGGCGGACGTGTCGGCCGACTGGGCAGTTGTTGGGTCCACCAAGGCCGTGCCCGAATGGTCCGGCCTGCAAGTGTGGCAGGACCCCTGGCCGCACGTCGGTGCGGGCGGGTACGCCTACTCCGTGGTTCCGGAGGACACCCACCCGGGGGCCGAACGCCCGTGGTTTGAATATCTCGTGCCCGCGGCGGAGCTTGAGCAGACGGTGGGGGACCGCAAGCTCGCCGGCGTCCTCTCCGCCGAAGCCCTGCGCGTGGCTGCCTGGCGTCCGCGGCTCGGTGCCGAAACGGACGACAAGACCATCCCGCACGAACTGGACCTGCTGCGCACCGCCGTGCACCTGGCCAAGGGCTGCTACAAAGGCCAGGAGACCATCGCCCGCGTCCACAACCTTGGCCACCCGCCGCGGCGCCTGGTGTTCCTGCAGCTCGACGGGTCCCAGCACACCTTGCCGGCCGCCGGCAGCGAGGTCCTGGTGGGGGAGCGCAAGGTGGGCGCCGTGACGTCCGTGGCGCAGCACTATGAGATGGGCCCCATCGCGCTGGCCGTCATCAAGCGTTCTGTCGCGCCGGATGAAATACTGACGGTAATGGACGGGGATGAACCGTACACAGCCGCGCAGGAAGTAATCGTGGCGCCCGACGCCGGCCAGGTGGTCGGAAGGCAGACAGGATTCCTGAGGGGGACCCACAGATGACAGACTCCACCGCGCCCGGAGACCAGGCTCAGCAGCAGCCGGATGAGGAAACCCTCGCCCTGGCGCACACCCTCTTCGACGCCGCCCGCAACGGCGAGACGGAGCTGCTGCGCAGCTACCTCAACGCCGGCGCCCCGGCCACGCTGACCAACTCCGCGGGCGACTCGCTGCTCATGCTCGCCGCCTACCACGGCTTTGCCGAGACCGTGCAGCTGATCCTCCACCACGGCGGTGACGCCAACGGAGCCAACGACCGCGGACAGACACCGCTGGCCGGCGCCGTCTTCAAGGGCTACTCGGACGTCGCCCGGGTGCTGCTTGACGCCGGAGCAGATCCCGACGCCGGCACCCCCTCCGCGCGTGCCGCCGCCCAGATGTTCGCCCGGACCGACATCCTGGAATTGCTGGGCTGAGCACTTGGAGAACGTCAGCAGGCCGTGGCCTGCACTCTGGTCCCTCGTCATCGGATTCTTCATGATCCTGATCGACACCACGATCGTTTCGGTGGCCAACCCGCGCATCATGGAGGGGCTGGACACGGACATCAACGCCGTCATCTGGGTCACCAGCGCCTATCTGTTGGCCTATGCGGTGCCGTTGCTGATCACCGGCAGGCTCGGTGACAGGTTCGGGCCCAAGCGGCTGTACCTGTCCGGCCTGGTGGTCTTCACCCTCGCCTCGCTGTGGTGCGGACTCTCCGGCAATGTGCAGATGCTGATCGCGGCGCGCGTTCTCCAGGGGCTGGGTGCAGCGCTGATGACGCCGCAGACCATGGCCGTGATCACGCGCATCTTCCCGCCGGACCGGCGCGGCGCCGCCATGGGTCTGTGGGGTGCCACTGCCGGCGTGGCCACGCTGGTGGGCCCGATTCTCGGCGGCGTGCTGGTGGACGGGCTTGGCTGGGAGTGGATCTTCTTCATCAACGTACCCATCGGGATCGTCGGCTTCATCCTCGCCTGGCGGCTGGTGCCGTCCCTGACCACCCACCCGCATAAGTTCGACATCCCCGGCGTGGTGCTCAGCGCCGTCGGGCTTTTCCTGCTTGTCTTTGGCATCCAGGAGGGCGAGACCTACAACTGGGGCACCATCACCGGTCCGGTCACGGTGTGGGGGCTGATCATCAGCGGCCTCGTTGTGCTGGTGCTTTTTGTCGTGTGGCAGGCGGTCAACAAGGGTGAGCCGCTGCTTCCGCTGGGTCTCTTCAAGGACCGAAATTTCTCGCTTGCCAACATCGGGATCACCACGGTGGGGTTCACCGTCACAGCTTTTGGGCTGCCGCTAATTTTCTATTACCAGATGGTGCGGGACATGACCCCGACGCAGTCGGCCCTGATGATGGTGCCGATGGCGCTGATTTCCGGCGGACTGGCGCCCGTTGTGGGGCGGATTATCGACAGGGTCAACCCCAAATACATCACATCCACCGGGCTGCTGCTCATGGCCGCGGCGCTGTTCTGGAATTCAGCCCTCATGCACCCGGACACCCCGGTGTGGCTGTTCCTGCTCCCCAGCGCGGTGCTTGGCTTCGCGAACGCAGGCATCTGGGCGCCCCTAAGTTCCACCGCCACCCGCAACCTGCCCGTGCGGCAGGCGGGGGCCGGGGCGGGCGTCTACAACACCACCCGGCAGATCGGCGCTGTCCTCGGCAGTGCCGCCATCGCCGTCCTCATGCAGGCCCGGCTCGCGGCGGAACTCCCGGCGGCACCGGGCGCATCCGACGGAGCCGGGGGTGAAGCCGGCGGCTTCGGCGGCCAGCTGCCTCCGGCCCTCCATGAGGGCTTCGCGACGGCGATGGGCCAGTCGATCATGTTGCCTGCAGCTGTGATCGTGCTCGGCGCAGCGGTGGCACTGTTCTTCGCCCGGCCCAAGGCAGTACAGGGCTGGGGCGGACAGCAGCCGGCCGCCGACCAGGACGCGGAGGCGACAACGCGCTAGCAGCCTGGCGGCGGCTAGCCGAGCAGCGCGCTGGTTTGGATGCCGCCGGTGGAAAAGCCCAGGCTGCGTGCCGTGGCCAGCGAGCCCTTGTTGCTCACGTCGGTGCGCCACTGCAGCGTCAGCCCGGAGGCCAGCGCTTCGTGGGCAGCCACGGAGGCCGCGAGCGATCCCAGTCCGCGGCGGCGCCACCCGGGGGCCACGAGAACCCCCATGTTCGCCAGGATGCCTTCCCATTCCGAGTAGGCGCCGCAGGCCACCGGCGCGCGCTGCCCCTCGTCGTCGTGCATGATGGTGTACCGGTTCTCGAGGTCAGACAGGCCCACCTCGTTCACGTCATCGGGCGGGCACAGGCCTTCAAGCTCAATGGCCTCGGGGTTGCCGTGCGATACCGTCAGGTCCTCCGCCGGCTGCAGCAGCGGCAGGTCGTCGGCAAAGAAGAGCGCGGCGGAGCCCTGGCCATGTCCGCCGTGCCGGCGGGTGATGGTCAGCAGGGTAACGTGCTGGGCCATCTCCTCGTCCGAGATTCCGGCCGCGGCGTCCAGCGCCCACTGCGGACCCACCAGGGCCGAGCTGCCGAACAGCCGCACGAATTCGACCGAGTGCGCGGAGTCGTCCACCCTGGTGATCCGCTCGCCGGTTTCCAGCGCACGGGCGAACGCGCCGTCGTCGAGCCCCAGGCGGCGCGCCCAGGCAAGCTGGATGATGGCGGCGGATCCGGGGTCAAGACTCATGATCCCAGCCTACCGAGAAGCGCGAACTGGCAGATAATGCCCTCAAAAACCAAAAAACAGGGCATTAACTGCCAGTTCGCGCCGCTGGAAGCCGGACGGGAGTGGGAGCGGGGCTTAGCCGAACAGGACCGCGGCCTCGTCGTAGCGGTGCTGCGGGACGGTCTTGAGCTTGCCCAGCGCGGCTTCGAAGCCCACATGGTCAATGTCGGTGCCGCTCAGCGACACCATGGTGCCCCAGCGCCCTTCGACCACGGAGTCGACGGCGGCCATGCCCAGCCGGGTGGCCAGGACGCGGTCGAAAGCGGACGGGACGCCGCCGCGCTGGATGTGGCCCAGGATAGTGGCGCGGGTCTCGATGCCGGTCCTGGCTTCGATTTCCGGGGCCAGCTGGTCGGCGATCCCGCCCAGCCGCGGCCGGCCGAAAGTGTCCAGCCCGCGTTCGGAGTGCGGCGATTCCATGTGCTCCGGCACGAATCCCTCGGCCACCACCACCAGCGGCGCACGACCACGGTCATGGGCCTCGGTCACCCATTTGGTGATCTGCTCGATGCTGGTCTTCTGCTCCGGAATCAGGATGGCGTGGGCGCCCGAGGCCATGCCTGCGTGCAGGGCGATCCAGCCGACGTGGCGGCCCATGACCTCGGCGATCATGCAGCGGTGGTGGGATTCGCCGGTGGTCCGCAGCCGGTCGATGGCCTCGGTGGCAATCTGGACGGCGGTGTCGAAACCGAAGGTGTAGTCCGTGGCGTCGAGGTCGTTGTCAACGGTCTTGGGAACGCCGACGATCTTCAGGCCGGCGTCGGTGAGGCGTTTTGCGGCCGCAAGGGTTCCCTCGCCGCCGATGGCGATGATGGCGTCGATTCCCAGCCGGTCCATGTGGGCCTTGATGACGTCCGGTCCGCCGCCGTTCTCGAACGGGTTGGTGCGGGAGGTGCCCAGAATGGTGCCGCCCTGCTTGGCAATACCGCGGACAAGAGTACGGGGAATAGGGATGATGTCACCCTCAACCACTCCGCGCCAACCGTCGAGGAACCCCACGAATTCGTGGCCGTGGATGGCAATGCCCTTGAGGACAGCGCCGCGGATAACCGCGTTAAGTCCGGGGCAGTCGCCGCCGCTGGTGAGGATTCCGATTTTCATTTTCTTGGCTCAAATCCTGGTTCGAAGGTTTTACGGGCAGAGCGCCACGCTGAGCTCAATTAGAGATTCTAGTGCGGAGTGTGGGGTAGGACACAAACGGTTACAGCCCCGGTGGTCCGGACGCAGGGGTCTGGACGCGGCGGTCAGGACGCCGGGGCCCGGAGACCGGGACCCGAATACGGGACCGGTAACGGCCGGGACGGCAGAGCGCCCCCGTTCCGGCGGGAACAGGGGCGCTGCGTAAAACGGTGTACGCGGATAAAACGGATGACGGCGGGTTTCCGCTGGGCGGTTCCGGCCGGCCGGAGCGGGGTACTACCGGCCTGTGCCGCGCTTTGCGAGGAAGGACTCAAGCGCGATCGAGTCGTTCTGGTCCGGCAGGATCAGCCATGCCGCGAGGTAGAACACGACGGCCGGGCCCGGCAGCAGGCAAAAGAGGAGAAAGGCGATCCGGACGAATGCCACGTCCACGTTCAGCTTCTCGGCGATTCCGCCGCACACGCCGCCCAGCCAGCGCTGGGGTCCGCGCTTCAGGCCAATGCCCCTGACAATGCTGTAGAACTTTTCCATGGTTTAAGACTTCCCGTTTGTTGTGCTGTTGTCACGTTTGCGAGCTGAGAGCAGCCCGCCGATCACCAGCGCGGCCCCGGCTCCGATCATCAGGCCGATCAGCACATAGGTCCCGTTCAGGACCACGATCCCCAGCTGGGAGACGGTGATCAGGACGGCCAGGGCGAGGACCACGAGTCCCCAGACGATGGTGCCCACCCGTGCGGGCGCTTCGGCGGGTTCGTTGTTGCCCACGGTGGGCGGTTTGGGCGCAGGGTTTGTTTCCGGTGACGGATCAAAACTGCTCATGTCAGTTTCCTTCCTGGATGGTTACGTTACTCACGGTGCCGTCGATCTGGAGGATCAGCCGGGCGCCCGGCTTGTCCGAGTTGTAGCTGCTTTGCCGGGAGGTGATGCCGCTTCGGTTACCCGCGCCCTCGTTCAGGTTGCCCAGGGTCATGTCGGCCCGGACATCCACCGGCACTGTGCTCGGAATGACCACCGTCAGGTTGCTTGCTGTGGCGTCGAGGGGAATTACGACGTCGGTGCCCAGGGGCGGGTTCAGGTTCAGGCCGGTCAGGTCCACAGTTCCGTGGCCTCCGGTGATCTGGAAGCCTTGGCGGGCCTGTTCGATGCTGACCGGGTTCCAGTCCGCGTTCTGGAAGCGGAACCGGTCACCGTTGGGCACTGCGCTGAAGACGCCGCCGACGATGAGCGCCACCACGGCGAAGAACCCGAGCACACCCGAGGTCCTGCCGCGCATCCCGGCCAGTAGGATGCCTAGGCCAAGGACCGCTGCGCCGGCTGCCCAGACCACGGCGTTTGCCGAGTCGCCGAGATCAATCAGGTTGCCGGCGTCGAGCGCCTTGAGCGTGCCGCCCGCCAGCAGCGCCAGTCCGGCGGTGATGGCTACGGCGGGAGCGCCCGGGCCGCTCGGCCGCGGCTTGGGTGCCGGCGTCGGGACCGGAGCGGGCCGGCGGGGCGGAGTGCCGCCCCCGTAACGGGCTGTGGAGCTGTACGGGGCGGTGGGGCCGTACGAGGTGGCGGAGCCGTACGACGGGATGGCGTCCGGAGTCGGCGGCACCGTGTACGGCTGGGTGGGCGTATGGCTTCCGGCAGCGAAGGCGGACGCCTGGAACTGTGACGTAGCGGACGGAGACGCGGAAGATCCGGCTGCGGCAGCCGCGGGTGTGTTGCCGGTGTAGCCGTAGGCCGCCCGGCCGACGGTGGTGGCGTCCATTGGCGCTCCGCTTCGGTTCTTGTTGCGCTGGGTCAGGAAGTAGATGAGGTAGATGACACCGCCGATCCAGAACAGCGCCCAGAAGAAGCCGAAGCCGTCGTGGCCCCATCCCCAGAAGCCGCCGCCCATGCCGGTGAGCCCGATGATTGAGGTGATGAGCGCCCCCGTCATGCCCGTGCTCCAGCGGCCGGCGCCTGCCTCCTGGGTGTGGATCCGGCCATCCGGCTCCGGCAGCAGTGCCCAGCCGAGGCCATACAGCAGGACGCCGATGCCTGCGAACAGCGTCAGCACGATGAAGATGCCGCGCACGATCAGGGGATCGATGCCCATCCTCTCAGCGATGCCGCTCGAGACGCCGCCGATCCACCGGTCGCGTCCCCGGTGTACTCCGTGGCTTCGGATCCAGTCGAAGAAGTTCACCGGCTGTGCGGCACGGCCGTAGCCGGGAGAGCCATAGGCGGGAGCGCTATAACCGGGAGCACCGTACGCGGACCCGGCGTGGGTTCCGGAGGGAGGGGTGGCTCCAGCGGAAGTGTGCGGAGGTTCGTCGGCGGCGGGAGACGGGAACAGCGGCTCCGTGGGATTTTCCGGCGCAGGATTTTCCGGCGCGGTGTTTTGCGCTTCCGCGTTGTCCGGCCCGGTAATTTCTGCCGCTGCCGGCTGTTCCGGTTCCTGGCCGGTGTTGCCCTCGGACGGGGTGCCCGGCTGCTGGCCTTCATTGGGGTTGGGGTTCTGCGAGTTCATACTTCGATAGTGCCGTTTGGGCTGGTCAGTCCTCTATTGGGGAACACCCTGAGCCGTCCCTGACTTACCCCGGGTTCACCCTCACAACGGGACTCCGGAACCCTGATCCGTGTTTGGATTGATGCATGACCACAGCCCCTGTCCGCCCACCTCTGGTCCGCAGCAGCGACCGCGTGATCGCCGGCGTCTGCTCCGGCCTGGCGGTCCATCTTGGCTGGCCGGTGCGCATGGTCCGGATCGGCATGGTGGTGGCCGCTTTCGCCGGGGGTGCGGGGCTCGCCTTCTATGGATGGCTGTGGATCATGGTTCCCACCGCGGACGAGAACGCCAAGCGTAATGCCCGCCGCCCGGTGTCGCCCATTGCCCCCGCCGTGAGCCTGCCGCCCGCGGGTTTGCAGCCCGGCCAGGCCCCCGCCCCTTCATTCGGCACAGTTCCTTTTCCTCCGTCTGTCCCTCCGCCCGCAGGTGAGTACGACGCCGGCACCGCCTTCCAGCTCCGGGCGCCTGCCGCAGCTCCCGGGACCGGCACATGGTTCCGGATCCGGAGCATGCGCTACGGCAAGGAGATCCTGCTCGGCGCCGGGCTCCTGCTCGTCGCCGCTATCCTGATCGCCAGGCTGCTGGGCGTGGAAGTGCCCCTCGGGACGCTGATCCCCGCGGCTGCGATACTCGGCGGCGCCGCAATCGCGTGGATGCAGCTGGATGAAACCCGCCGCGCCGGACTGGTGGATAAGACCAAGGCGGACCAGGCCGGCGGCTGGGCGCGGCTGGCGGCGGGCCTGGCGCTCGTGGTGGCGGGGGTCCTGGTCATGGTCTCCGGGTCCGGCTCATGGCAGCAGACCTGGCTCGCGCTGCTTGCGTCCGTGGCCGTGCTGGGCGGCGTGGCGCTGGTGCTGCTGCCCTGGGGCCTGAAGTTCTGGCGCGACCTGGAGACCGAACGGGCTGGCCGCGTGCGGGAGACCGAGCGGGCCGAGATCGCCGCCCACCTGCACGACTCCGTGCTGCAGACCCTTGCCCTCATTCAGCGCCGAGCCGGCAACGAGCACGACGTCGTCCGCCTGGCCAGGGCGCAGGAGCGCGAGCTGCGAGGCTGGCTTTTCAAGGATCCGGCCCGCGACGCCGGCCAGCTCTCGGACCGGATCAAAGCGGCCGCCGCGGAGGTTGAGGACGGCCTCGGAAACGCCGTCGACGTCGTGACCGTGGGGGACACGGAGATGACCGAGCGCCACGAAGCGCTGGTCCAGGCCAGCCGCGAGGCCATGCTGAACGCCGCCCGCCACGGCGGCGGTCCCGTCTCTGTCTACCTGGAGGTGTCCGACGGCGGCGCGGAAGTCTTCGTCAAGGACCGTGGCCCGGGCTTTGAACTGCACAACGTCCCGCACGACAGGCTGGGCGTGCGCGAATCGATCATTGGCCGGATGAAACGGCACGGCGGCAACGCCGCAATCAACAGCGGTCCGGACGGCACGGAGGTGCGCCTCAGGCTGCCTGCGGACGTCGCGGACAACGGGGAAGGGAAGTCATGAGTACACCAGCAGGGACAGGCGCGGCGAGAAGAACCGTGCGGGTGGTGATCGTGGATGACCACGCGATTTTCAGGTCAGGTCTCAAAGCTGACCTGGACCCAAGCGTGGTGGTGGTTGGCGAGGCCGGCACCGTGGAACAGGCCGTCGAAGTTATTGCCGCAGCACGGCCCGACGTCGTGCTGCTGGACGTACACCTGCCCGGCGGCCGCGGCGGGGGAGGACGGGAGGTCATCAGCGGCTCCGCGGCACTCCTGGCAACCACGCGTTTTCTTGCCCTGAGCGTCTCCGACGCCGCCGAGGACGTGGTAGCCGTCATCCGCGCCGGAGCCCGCGGCTATGTTACGAAGACCATTTCCGGTGCGGAGATCACCGACGCCGTGTTCCGGGTTGCCGGCGGCGACGCCGTGTTCTCGCCGCGGCTGGCAGGCTTTGTCCTGGACGCGTTCGGCACCGCCCCGGCGGACATTGCCGACGACGAACTCGACAAGCTCTCCGCCCGGGAACTCGAGGTGATGCGGCTGATCGCCCGCGGCTACAGCTACAAGGAAGTGGCCAAGGAGCTCTTCATCTCGATCAAAACCGTGGAAACCCACGTCTCGGCCGTGCTGCGGAAGCTGCAGCTGTCCAGCCGCCACGAACTGACCAAGTGGGCCGCCGAGCGCCGCCTCCTCTAGCCCAAACGCGTCCCCACCTCCCGTCGCCTTTCTCCAAACGCGTCCTCACGTCCTGCCGCCTTCTTCCTAACGCGTCCTCACCTCCTGCTGCCGAAACGCAAACGCTCCCGCACCAAAAATTAATTGGTGCGGGAGCGTTGAGCGTTTCCTGCAGGATCTGAGGAAGGGTCCGTGGATTTCCTGCAGGATGAACTGGTCCCCGATAGTTGGACCTGGTTAGTAAGGCCTAGGCTGCAAGGGCCTGGCTTCGGTATTGTATCGGGCTCAGGCCGTTGAGCTTCGTTGAGATTCTGTCGGTGTTGTACCAGCGGATGTACTCGTGCAGTGCTGTTGCCAGGGCGCCGGGGCTGAGGAACCGGACGTGGTGGAAGAGTTCTTCCTTGAGGTGGCCGAAGAAGTTCTCCATCACGGCGTTGTCGTAGCAGTTGCCCTTGCGGGACATTGATTGGACCGCGCCGGCTTCCTTGAGGAGAGTGCGCCAGGAGATGTGCTGGTACTGGACGCCCTGGTCCGAGTGCACCAGCGGTTTCTGCCCGTCCTCGAGCGTGGCCAAGGCGTCGCGCAGCGACGCGTTGGTCAGCTCCAGGTTCGGGGACGAGCCGATGGCGTAGGAGATGATCTGCCGGTCGAAGAGGTCCATGATCGGGGAGAAGTAAAGCTTTCGGCCTCCGACGCTGAACTCTGTCACGTCGGTAACCCACTTCTGGTTCGGGGCGGTGGCGTCGAACTCCCGGTTCAGCAGGTTCGGGGCGATCCTGCCCTGCTCGCCCTGGTAGGAGTTGTAGCGCTTCCTCCGCCGGACCTTGCAGACCAGCCCCAGGACACGCATCAGCTTCAGAACGGTCTTCTTCGCGACCGTCCACCCTTTCTTGAGCAGCTCTGTGTGAATGCGCCGGTGCCCGTACCGGGCCTGGCTGTCGTTGAAAATCTCGGTGATCGTGGTCTTGAGCGACGCCCGCGGATCGGGGGCCTGGAGGCGGGCCTGGTGATAGAAGAACGTGGACCGGGCAAGCCCGGCGACGTCCAGCAGGACGCCCAGCGGATAATCAGCCTTGAGGGAGATGACGGCCTGGACCTTCACCGTCGTCCCTGTTCCCTCAAGGCCCGCAGTTTTCCCAGATAGGCCACCTCCGCCCGCAACCGCTCGTTCTCCCGGCGTAACCGTTCCATCTCCGGTGTATCCGGCGGCGGCGGGGCGTCGGACTTACGGGGCCTGCCTTTGGGCTTCGGCCGCAATGCATCAGCACCCTCCTCCCGGTAGCCCCGTACCCACTTTTGCAGCACGCGAGGTGAGGACAGGCCGGCTTCCACTGCCAGGTCCGGGGCGGTCTCGCCCGCTAGGAACCGTTCCACCAAGGCGAGTTTGAACTCGAATGAGTACGACGTTGGCGGCTGCGGCATCAAAACTCCTCGACCATGAATCCTCCACCGCAGGTAGAGACCCCGAACCGGCGGCAAGGGCACACCCAGCACTCCGGCCGTCGCTCTAGCTGCGATGCCCTTCTCGAACCACGCTACAGCGGCCTTGCGCTGGACCTCAGACAACGAACTAGACGCACGCATAAAACTGCTCCCCACAAGTCGGAACTGAATATCTCAGTCCAACTTCCGGGGAGCAGTACAGGACGTGAGGAAGCGTTAGGTTACTGCGCCTTGCCGAGGAAGTCCTGCAGGCGGCCTACGCCGGTGGCAAGGTCCTCGTCGCCCAGGGCGTAGGAAAGGCGCAAGAAGCCGGACGGGCCGAAGGCCTCGCCGGGAACCACGGCCACCTCCACCTCGTCCAGGATCAACGCGGCCAGCGCGGCCGAAGTCTCCGGGCGGACGGTGCCGTTCGCCGTCGGGAATTCCTTGCCCAGCAGCGCGCGGACGTCCGCGTACACGTAAAAGGCGCCCTTCGGCGTCGGGCATTCAACGCCCTCGATCGCGTTAAGCCCGTCCACGATGGCCTTCCGGCGGCGGTCAAAGGCGACCTTCATCTCGTCCACTGCCGTGAGCGGACCGGAGACGGCTGCCAGGGCGGCGATCTGCGGGATGTTGGACACGTTTGAGGTGGCGTGCGACTGCAGGTTGGTGGCTGCCTTGATGACGTCCGCCGGTCCGATCATCCAGCCCACGCGCCAGCCGGTCATCGCATAGGTCTTGGCCACTCCGTTGAGGATCACAACCTTGTCGCCCAGTTCGGGGGCGGCGGTGGCGATGGAGGTGAAGGGGACGCCGTCGTACGTCAGGTGCTCGTAAATCTCGTCGGTGACCACCCACAGGCCCTTGGCGGCGGCCCACTTTCCGATTTCGGCGACCTGCTCGGGCGAGTAGACGGAGCCGGTGGGGTTCGACGGCGACACGAACAGCAGGATCTTGGTGCGGTCCGTGATAGCCGCTTCGAGCTGCTCCACGGTCACCAGGTAGTCCTGCTCCGGGCCGGCAAAGACCTCCACCGGGACGCCGCCGGCGAGGCGGATGGCCTCGGGGTAGGTGGTCCAGAACGGCGTGGGCACGATCACTTCGTCGCCCGGATCCACGAGGGTGGCGAACGTGTTGTAGACGGCCTGCTTGCCGCCGTTGGTGACCAGTACCTGGGACGCGTCCGCCTTGTAGCCGGAGTCCCGGAACGTCTTCTCGGCGATTGCCTTCTTCAGTTCGGGCAGGCCGCCGGCGGGGGAGTAGCGGTGATACTTCGGCTGGCTGGCGGCTTCGATGGCTGCCTGGACGATGTAGTCCGGAGTGGGGAAGTCGGGCTCGCCCGCACCGAAACCAATCACCGGCCGGCCCGCGGCCTTCAGCGCCTTGGCCTTGGCGTCGACAGCCAGGGTGGCGGATTCGGCAATAGCGGAAATGCGTTGGGAAACGCGGGCGGCAGACATGGCGGGTCCGTTCTTCGCTTGCAGCTGGAAAGCTGAATGGTGGAATTCGACGGAATCTACTCTATGCTGTTCACCGGATCGTTCGAGGTGGAACGCGGATTTGTGACTGCGGTGCGGCGCGGATTCTGAAGCTGAAAAACGGTCCGGAATGAGGCTGGTTCGACGTAAGCGCAGTTGTTGCGTAGACTGGTTCTCCGGTGTTGAAAACACAGATGATGACGTGCGCCCCAGATGTCCTTGGGAAAGTGCGGCCTTCATCGGTTTTTGATCCATAGGGTAGTGGCGCAATTGGTAGCGCAGCGGTCTCCAAAACCGCAGGTTGCAGGTTCGAGTCCTGTCTGCCCTGCGCAGGCTGTTCCGGCGAAATGCCGGAGCAAGCGCAGCAACCAAAGGTTCAGTTCAGAGCCGGGTAATCCGACTTGCGAGGATGAGTGAGGAACAGGTGACCGAAACAGCTGCAAGCAGCTCCAAGGGCCGCCCCGCAAAGAAGGCCGCCAAGGCCGGCTTCTTCGCTCGCATCGCACTCTTCGTCCGCCAGGTCATTGGCGAACTGAAGAAGGTCGTCGCTCCCACCCGCAAGGAACTGATCAATTACACGCTCGTGGTGCTCGTATTTGTGGTCATCATGATGGTGATCGTCACGCTGCTGGACCTGGGGTTCGGCACCGCGGTGAGCTGGGTCTTCGGCGGCACAGGCGCCCTGGACCGCTAAGGCGATCGGTCCGCAGACTGCGTGGACTCCCGGCCGGAATCGGCAGGAGCTGCGGGGTGTGCGGAATTGAGCCATTTAAATAGGCAATTAGGCAATGAGGAAGCAGGAGACCAAGTGTCTGAGCAGGAGCTCGAGGTAACTGAGACTGAGCTGGATGAAACCCAGAACCCCGCGGCTGAGTCCGCCGAGGGCTCCGAGGTTGAGTCTGCTGCGCCCGAATCCGAAGGCGATGCCGAGTACGACGGCGACGCTGACGCCGACGACGAGACCGACGCTGATGAGGCCGAGACCGACGCCGCTGACGCTGACGCCGTGACCGGAGAGGACGCCGAGGAAGGCGCCGAAGGGACCGATGTCCTGGCCGCCGCTGCCGCCCAGGCCTCTGATCCTGCCGCAGAGTTCAAGTCCAAGCTGCGCCGCCAGGAGGGTGACTGGTACGTCATCCACTCCTACGCCGGCTACGAAAACCGCGTCAAGGCCAACCTTGAGACCCGCATCCAGACCCTGGACATGGAAGATTACATCTTCGAGATCCAGGTTCCGATGGAAGAAGTCGTTGAGATCAAGAACGCTCAGCGCAAGGTCATCAACCGCGTCCGCATCCCCGGCTACGTGCTGGTCCGCATGGACCTGACCGACGCCTCCTGGGGCGCCGTCCGCCACACCCCGGGTGTCACCGGCTTCGTGGGCAACGCCCACAACCCCGTTCCGCTGCGCCTCGATGAGGTCTTCTCCATGCTGGCTCCTGTCTTCGAAGAGGAGCAGGCAGAGAAGGGCAAGCCCGCCAAGCAGGCTGCCGCGCAGGTCGACGTCGACTTCGAGGTCGGCGAGTCGGTCATCGTCAAGGAAGGTCCGTTCGAGACCCTTCCCGCCACGATCTCCGAGATCAAGATCGATTCCCAGACTCTCGTGGTCCTGGTGTCCATCTTCGAACGCGAGACCCCGGTCACGCTGGCCTTCAACCAGGTCACCAAGATCTAGCTGATCACCACAGATTTCGCTCCGGAACGGCCCGCTTAGCAGTTCCGGAACGGCCGGCCGCCTCGCCATGGCGGTCAACCACCTGAGGCACGCTCCTGTGTCCCAGGACGCATTTGAGAGAAGGACCCTACATTGGCTCCCAAGAAGAAGGTCACCGGCCTCATCAAGCTGCAGATCCAGGCAGGTGCCGCTAACCCGGCCCCGCCGATCGGTCCTGCGCTTGGCCAGCACGGTGTCAACATCATGGAATTCTGCAAGGCGTACAACGCTGCGACGGAAGCCCAGCGCGGCAACGTTATTCCTGTTGAAATCACCGTTTACGAAGACCGTTCGTTCACGTTCATCACCAAGACCCCGCCGGCTGCAGAGCTCATCAAGAAGGCTGCAGGCGTCGCCAAGGGTTCGGCTACCCCGCACACCGTCAAGGTTGCCAAGCTGACCCAGGCACAGGTCAACGAGATCGCCACCACCAAGATGGAAGACCTCAACGCCACCAGCCTCGAAGGCGCAGCGAAGATCATCGCCGGCACCGCCCGCTCCATGGGTATCACCGTCGAGGGTTAATTCCCTTACCCGCCGGGAAACCGGCACCATTGAACATTGAAATGTCAGCAGTCCATCCCGGGCAGCTGACTGTGGCAGGGCCCAGCGCGGTCCGCAGACCACAACTGCACAAGGAGAAATAAGCAGCATGGCAAAGCGCAGCAAAGCATACGAGGCAGCCGCAGCCAAGATCGACGCGGAGAAGTTCTACGCGCCGTTCGAGGCAGTGACGCTCGCCAAGGACACCAACCCGTCCAAGTTCGACGCCACCGTTGAGGTTGCCTTCCGCTTGGGTGTTGACCCTCGTAAGGCTGACCAGATGGTCCGCGGCACCGTCAACCTGCCTCACGGCACCGGTAAGACCGCCCGCGTCCTCGTGTTCGCCACCGGCGAGAAGGCTGAAGCAGCAATCGCTGCCGGCGCCGACTTCGTTGGTTCCGACGACCTGATCGAAAAGATCGCCGGCGGCTGGACCGACTTCGACGCAGCCGTTGCCACCCCTGACCTCATGGGCAAGGTTGGCCGCCTCGGTAAGGTCCTGGGTCCGCGTAACCTGATGCCGAACCCGAAGACCGGCACCGTCACCCCCGATGTCACCAAGGCTGTCAACGACATCAAGGGCGGCAAGATCGACTTCCGCGTCGACAAGCACTCCAACCTGCACTTCATCATCGGCAAGGTTTCGTTCGACTCCGTCAAGCTGGCCGAGAACTACGCCGCTGCCCTCGAAGAGGTGCTCCGCCTGAAGCCGTCCGCTTCCAAGGGCCGCTACATCCAGAAGGCAACGGTTGCCACCACGTTCGGTCCCGGCATCTCCGTCGACCCCAACGTCACCAAGGTTCTCATCGAGGCATAAGTCTCGCGAACCTCGGCCGGATATCCGGCCAAAACAGAAGGACCGTCCGGCGTTTGCCGGGCGGTCCTTTTGTATTCCGGTGGCGTTTTCGTTTTCTGAAGTACGACGACGGGACTCCGGTAAGTGCGCCGGCTCGCTCTTGCAGGGGCTCTGTCGGACCCCGGGCGTTGCGGCTAGGCTGATCCGGTGACGACGCCCTCCTACCGGATCGAGCCGCTTTTCCTGCCTGCGTCACTTGACGCGCCAGACGCCACGGACTTCCTGGAGTTCAGCGACCTCAGTGATGCGGTGGCGCTGGAACTATGGGGCAATTTGGACCGGGCAGCGCCGCCGAAGGCCAGGCTGGAATCGTGGCGTGACGACGACTACGTGAAGCTGCGGCTCTTCTTCGTACGGCTGGACGGCCGCATGGTGGCAAGGTCCTGGGTCAGGCTCACGCAAAAGGAAAACCTCCAGGATGCGTTCCTCAGGGTGGACGTCCTCAACGGGTTCAGCGGCCGCGGCATCGGACTGGCCCTCCTCGGGCACGCAGAGGCACTGGCAACGGAGGACGGACGCAGCACCCTGCAGAGTTTCACTGAACACGCCCCCGGGTTCGACCTGGACGGCCCGGGGATCCTAAGGCCCGGAACCGGGACGGGCGGGGTCCCGGCCGCGGCGCGTGGCGTCCGTTTCGCCGTGGCGGCCGGGTACACCCTCGAGCAGGTGACGCGTTTCAGCGCACTGGACATGCCGCCGTCGGACGGTGCCTTGGACGCACTGGAAGGCGAGGCCGCCGGCATCGCCGGGGACCAGTATGAAATCCTCGGCTGGACGGACCGGTGCCCGGATGAGTACGTGGAACAGATGGCCGCGCTCATGTCCAGGATGAGCACGGACTCCCCGGCAGGTGCGCTGCATTACGACGCCGAGGTGTGGGACGCCCCGCGCGTCCGGCACGTCGAGGACGAGTGGAAGCGGGCGGGCCTGGAGTCGCTGGTGGCGGTGGCCCGGCATAAGGGGAGCGGCGAGCTGGCGGCCTACTCCGTGCTGCAGCACTCGGACGAAAAGCCGTGGCTGGCGGAGCAGGACGACACGCTGGTGGCCAAGGCGCACCGCGGACACCGGCTGGGGATGCTGGTCAAGGTGCGCAACCTGCGGCGCCTGCAGCAGGACCACCCCGAAGTGGAACGGGTCCTGACGTTCAACGCTGCAGAGAATGACCACATGCTGGCCATCAATGTGGCGTTGGGCTTCCGTCCGGCAGGGTACGACGGTGAGTGGCAGCGCCGGCGCTAACCGGCATATGCTGGCGACGGATACACCGCGTGGACTCAAGCCCGCAGCCTTCATGGCAAGCGGCGGAACGGCTGGGGATGATGGCAATAGAGGTGCGGATCGAGCGGCTGTGGATTCCTGACTCAGTGGATGCTGCCGATGCAGCGGATTTCCTTGCCGCGGTGGAGGTGGGGCGCAAGGTCAGGATGGATACCTGGGGGAGTGACGACCTCGCCTATACGCCGCTGGAAAAGCTCCTCGAACTGGAAGACCCGTACGAACGCCAGGTCATCCTCGTCGCAAAGGTCGGTGACGACATCGTGGGCACCGTGGACATCGCCCTGCCCCTCGCCGACAACCTGGACCTCGCCGAATTTACCCTGGACATCCTCCCCGAGTACCAGCGCCAGGGCGTGGGCAGGCAGTTGCTGGAAGCTGCCGAGCAGTTCGCCCGCAACGAGGGCCGCACCATGATCCTGGTGGACACCAACCACCCCGGTGCGTCCCTGCACGAATTCGAGCCCGAGCAGCTGGTGCCCGGATCGGGCCAAGGCTATGTGCCCTTGGGGAGCCGTGAGGTGGAATTCGCCCAGCGCACCGGTTACACGCTGCAGCACATCGAACAGTTCAGCTCGTGCGTGCTGCCGCTGGACAGCAAGCTTGTGGCCGAGCTCGAGGCGGAGGCGGAGGAGGCCAACAACGGCCGCTACCGCCTGCATCACTGGACCGACCGCTGCCCGGAGCGCTGGCTGGAATCGGTGGCGGCCCTCGAAAACCAGGCCGGCGGCGACGCCGGACCGGTCGAGGGGACCGACGACATCGTCTTCGATGCCCGGATCCTGCGGGAAGCCGAGGAGGTCACTATCTCGCAGGGACGGCGCACGGTGGTGACCGCCGTCGAACACATTGCTACCGGGACGCTTGTGGGGCTGACGACCATCAGCGTCCTGGCGCAGCGGCAGGACGTCGTCTTCCAGGACGACACGGTGGTCCTGCAGGCGCACCGCGGCAACAAGCTCGGCCTGCTTATCAAGGTGGCCAATATGGAGCGCCTCACCGAGCAGTTCCCCGCTGCGCGGGTGATCTACACCTGGAACGCACCGGAGAACCGGTACCTCCTGACGGTTAACCTCCAGCTTGGGTTCACGACGGCGGGAGTCACCGGGATCTGGCAGAAGGAACTGCCGGACCTTGGACCGAGGAGGAGCTAGGTCCTGGCGGCGGAGGAGCGGCCGATTTGGTAATGCCCGATTTGGTAATGCCCGATTTGGTAATGCACAGGGCCGTCCCCTAAGCTTGAACTACCAAAGACCGTCGGTTGTTGGATTCCCACTCTTTCGAGCTCAGCTCAACTCTGCAGTTGTGTGCGAAAGAGCCAGTGGGTTTCCGGACGAAGGACCCTGAACATAGGGCGGCCGGCGCAGGTGAACGAAGCAAAGTTCCGCTGTTTGAACAGCGTTGAGCCAAGCCCCGTGCATCTGCGCGGGGCGTTTTTAGTTTTAGCTCACCTGAGCGGGGACCCGGAATACCGGCACTATCCCCGGAAGGAGGGTTATGGCAACGCCTACCAAGGTTTCAGCAGTAGCTGAGATCACTAACGATTTCAAGGAATCGAACGCCGCTGTCCTGACCGAATACCGTGGGCTCACCGTTGCACAGCTCAAGCAGCTGCGTGTTTCTCTCGGCCAGGACACCAAGTTCGCGGTCGTCAAGAACACCCTGACCGCCATTGCAGCCAAGGAAGCTGGTGTCGAAGCATTCGACGGCCAGCTCGCCGGCCCCACTGCAATCGCGTTCATCAAGGGTGACGCAGTTGCAGCTGCCAAGAGCCTGACGGATTTTGCCAAGGCTAACAAGCAGCTGGTCATCAAGACCGGTTACTTCGAAGGCAAGGCACTGAACGCCAGCGAAGTTGCTGCCCTGGCAGCACTCGAGTCCCGCGAGCTGCAGCTCGCAAAGGTTGCAGGCATCCTCAAGGCCCCTGCTGCCGCTGCTGCACGCATCATCGACGCACTGCGCCTCAAGCTTGAAGAAGAGAACGGTGCTCCGGCTGAAGCCGAAGCTCCCGCCGCTGAAGAAGCTCCTGCCGCAGAGGCTGACGCAGAAGCCGCAGCTGAGGCTCCGGCCGAAGCCGCTGCCGAAGAGAACTAGTTCTCTCTCCCAAAAAGACTCCGGTGGATCGGAACGGCATCAAGCCCCGGCCACCTTTATAGGAAGGACGCCACACCATGGCGAAGCTCAGCAACGAAGAGCTCATTGAAGCTTTCAAGGAACTGACCATCATCGAGCTCTCCGAGTTCGTCAAGCTCTTCGAAGAGACCTTCGAAGTTACCGCTGCTGCTGTAGCTGTTGCCGGCCCCGCCGGTGGCGGCGCCGCTGAGGAAGCCGAAGAGAAGACCGACTTCGACGTCATCCTCGAAGCTGCTGGCGACAAGAAGATCGCAGTGATCAAGGAAGTTCGCGCCATCACCTCCCTGGGCCTCAAGGAAGCCAAGGACCTGGTTGACAGCGCTCCCAAGGCTGTTCTCGAAGGCGCCACCAAGGAAGCTGCCGAGAAGGCAAAGGCTCAGCTCGAAGAAGCTGGCGCCACCGTTACCCTCAAGTAACACTGCTTGTTCAGGAATCCCCGTCCACTCCGGTGGGCGGGGATTCCTGCGTTTAACGGCAAGTAGCAGCGACGCGGGGTCACTTAGCGCCCAGTCGGGACGTCGAATTGGGCGCTAAGTGACCTCGCGTTGCTTTAGGGCGCGTCAGTTGGGCTCGCTGATGTCGGCGAGGACGGCGCCGAGGGCGGAGATCAGGGCGTCGGCGTCGACGAAGGCGCTGTAGCCGTGCTGCCCGGCACCCATGGAAATCCGCCTGCCGGCGATGGACCGGTCCGCATAGACGGGCCAGGCCGTGGTGCTGCCCAGGGGCGTGATGGTGCCGCGCTCATAGCCGGTCGCCTCCAGAGCAACGTCCGCTGCCGGCAGCGAGAGCTTGTTGACGCCCACCAGGCTGCGCAGCTTGGGCCAGGAGATCTGGCGGTCGCCCGGGATAAGGGCGAAGAGGAAGCTGCCGTCCTTATGCTTCACCACGAGGGACTTCACGATGTCCGCCGGGCTGATGCCAAGGATCGCGGCCGCCTCCTCGAGGCTGCGGGCGGCCAGCCGTTCGACGAGCTGGACGTCCAGGCCGCGCGCCGCGGCGTCGGAGAGGAAGCGCTCCCTGCCCGACGCCGGAACGGCGTTCATCAGTCGCGGTACAGCAGGAGGGCCTCGCCCTGGCCGCCGCCTCCGCAGAGCGAGACTGCCGCCTTGCCCTGGCCGCGCCGCTTCAGCTCATGCGCCGCGTGGAGTGCCAGCCGCGCACCGGAGGCACCGATCGGGTGTCCCAGCGCGATGGCGCCGCCATGGATGTTGCACTGCTCCAGCGGGTAGTCCAGGTCCTTGAGGGACTGCACGGCCACCGAACCGAATGCTTCATTGATTTCGATGAAGTCGAGGTCGGAAGTGCTCCAGCCGGCACGCTCCAGAGCTTGCGCGATCGCGTTGGAGGGCTGTGAGTGCAGGGAGTTGTCCGGCCCGGCCACCTGCCCGGGCTTGCCCACCACGGCCAGGTACTCCAGGCCGTTCTCCTCCGCGAACTTGCGCGAGGTCAGGACCAGGGCGGAGGCGCCGTCGGACAGGGGAGAGGAGTTGCCGGCCGTGATGGTGCCGTCGGTGACGAAGGCGGCACGCAGCCCGGCCAGGGACTCAACGGTGGTGTCCGGCCGGACGCCCTCATCGGTGGAGACCACCACGGGATCACCCTTGCGCTGCTTGACGCTGATCGGTGAGATCTCGTCGTCGAACACGCCGTTCTTCGAGGCGATCGCTGCGCGCTGGTGTGAATTGGCAGCCACGTTGTCCTGGGCGGTCCGGTCAATGCCCAAGGTGAGGTTCTTGGATTCGGTGGAAAGGCCCATCGAGTGGCCGTCGAAGGCATCGGTCAGGCCGTCGTGAGCCGCAACGTCCAGCGCCTGGACGGCGCCGTAATTCCAGCCCTGGCGGGAACCCGGAAGGACGTGCGGAGCCCGCGTCATTGATTCCTGGCCGCCGGCGACGACCACGGTGGCTTCACCGGCACGGATCAGCCGCGCGGCGTCGATCACGGCCGTAAGCCCGGAGAGGCAGACCTTGTTGATGGTCACCGTGGGGACGTTCCAGCCGATGCCTGCGCCGATAGCGCTCTGGCGTGCCGGGTTCTGGCCGGCCCCGGCCTGCAGGACCTGGCCCATAATGACGGCGTCCACCCGATCTGCTTCCAGCCCACTGGCCGCGATGGCCGCCTTGATGGCGTGCGCCCCGAGCTCGACGGCGCTGAAGCTCGCCAGTTGCCCGTTCAGCCGGCCCTGCGGGGTGCGCGCGCCGGACAGGATGACAACATCGCTGTTGTCCACGGAATTGCTCATGGTTGTTCTCTTCCGATCTTTGGTCGTTGGTTGGCCTAAGGGTATCGTGAGCCCGGTCACCTATCCATTCAAACGCTGGGGAAGCGGGGCGCATTCCGGTTAGGTGCCCGCAGCAACGGTGCTTGCATTCTGCTGGTAAGTGGGGTAGACACGCGTGGGGTTTTGCCGTATCGTAGATATTTGCGTCTTCCCTGTTTACCTTCAGCCTTCATATAGCGGTGGGCTTAGCCTGTTAGCTGCTCCATCAATGTGCCGTGAACAACGTCACCAGCATGGGCAGGACCAGGTCCCGGGTCATATAGCGGAACCGGATGGTAGCACTGCGAAGTCACTTCGCAGGGTGAAAAGCGGGGGAGATCTGAAAACGCCTGAAGGTCTGTGGAAGGATCCCTCTTGGTCGCCTCGAGCACCTCTAATAACGAAACCGCTAACACGGCAAGCACCGATGGTGCGACTCGCCGGCTCTCATTCGCAAAGATTCACGAACCTCTTGACGTTCCGAATCTGCTTGCCCTGCAGACGGACAGCTTCGACTGGCTGGTCGGAAATGAACGCTGGCAGGCCCGCGTTGCGAAGGCCGTCGAAGAAGGCGACCTGAGCGTCGCCACCACCTCCGGTCTTTCCGACATCTTCGAAGAGATCTCCCCGATTGAGGACTTCCAGGGCACCATGTCCCTGAGCTTCTCCGATCCGGAGTTCGCTGATCCGAAGTACACCATGGCTGAATGCAAGGACCGGGACGCTACGTACTCGGCACCGCTGTACGTCAAGGCCGAATTCATGAACAACAACACGGGCGAAATCAAGCAGCAGACCGTGTTCATGGGTGACTTCCCGCTGATGACCGAGAAGGGCACCTTCGTCGTCAACGGCACCGAGCGTGTCGTCGTTTCCCAGCTGGTCCGTTCCCCGGGCGCCTACTTCGAGCGCGCCGCTGACAAGACCAGCGACAAGGACATCTTTACCGCAAAGATCATCCCGTCCCGCGGCGCCTGGTTCGAGCTCGAGATCGACAAGCGCGACCAGGTCGGCGTGCGCCTCGACCGCAAGCGCAAGCAGTCCGTCACGGTGCTGCTGAAGGCCCTCGGCTGGACCGAAGGCCAGATCCTCGAGGAGTTCGGCCAGTACGACTCCATGCGTGCCACGCTGGAGAAGGACGCCACCGAAACCCGCGAAGACGCCCTGCTGGACATCTACCGCAAGCTGCGTCCGGGCGAGCCGCCCACAGTCGAGGCTGCCCAGTCCCTGCTGGACAACCTGTACTTCAACTCCAAGCGCTACGATCTGGCCAAGGTTGGCCGCTACAAGATCAACCGCAAGCTTGGCATCGACCGCTCCCTTGGTGACAAGGAAGCTTCGGTCCTGCACGTTGAAGACATCGTCGCCATGATCAAGTTCCTCGTCGCGCTGCACGCCGGCGAGAAGACCCTCATGGGCAAGCGCGATGGCGAAGACCACGAGCTGCGCGTCGAGATCGATGACATCGACCACTTCGGCAACCGCCGCATCCGCGCCGTCGGCGAGCTCATCGAGAACCAGGTCCGCACTGGCCTGTCCCGCATGGAGCGCGTCGTCCGCGAACGCATGACCACGCAGGACGTCGAGGCCATCACGCCGCAGACCCTGATCAACATCCGTCCCGTGGTGGCAGCCATCAAGGAGTTCTTCGGAACCTCCCAGCTGTCCCAGTTCATGGACCAGAACAACCCGCTCTCGGGCCTGACCCACAAGCGCCGCCTTTCGGCGCTGGGCCCGGGCGGTCTGTCCCGTGACCGTGCAGGCATGGAAGTCCGAGACGTCCACCCGTCCCACTACGGACGTATGTGTCCCATTGAAACCCCTGAAGGCCCGAACATTGGTCTGATCGGTTCGCTGGCGTCTTACGGCCGCATCAACCCGTTCGGTTTCATCGAGACTCCGTACCGCCTGGTCAAGGACGGCGTCGTTTCCGACGATGTCCAGTACCTGACGGCCGACGACGAGGCAGAGGTCCTGATCGCACAGGCCAACGCTCCGCTCGACGAGAACAAGAGCTTCGCTGAAGAGACCGTCCTGGTCCGTGCCCGCGGTGGTGGAGGCGAGCCCGTGCTCGTTCCCGCCGCTGACGTGCAGTTCATGGACGTCTCCCCGCGCCAGATGGTGTCCGTGGCAACGGCCCTGATTCCGTTCCTCGAGCACGACGACGCCAACCGCGCACTCATGGGTGCCAACATGCAGCGCCAGGCTGTGCCGCTGGTCCGTTCCGAGGCCCCGTTCGTGGGTACCGGCATGGAACGTGCAGCAGCCGTCGACGCCGGTGACGTCACCATCGCCAAGAAGGCCGGTGTGGTTACCGAGGTCTCCGCCGAGCTCGTCATCATGCTCAACGACGACGGCACGGAAACCAACTACCGCATCAACAAGTTCGCCCGCTCCAACCAGGGCAACTGCTACAACAACCGTGTCCTGGTGAACGAAGGCCAGCGCCTGGAAGTTGGCGGCATCATCGCCGACGGCCCGGCAACGGACCAGGGCGAGCTCGCCCTCGGTAAGAACCTTCTCGTGGCATTCATGTCATGGGAAGGCCACAACTTCGAGGACGCCATCATCCTCTCGCAGCGCATCGTTGCCGAGGATGTCCTTTCGTCCATCCACATCGAGGAGCACGAGATCGATGCCCGCGACACCAAGCTTGGTGCCGAGGAAATCACCCGTGACATCCCCAACGTGTCCGAGGAAGTCCTGGCAGGCCTGGACGAGCGCGGCATCATCCACATCGGTGCCGAGGTTGAAGCCGGCGACATCCTGGTCGGAAAGGTCACCCCGAAGGGTGAAACCGAGCTGACCCCGGAAGAGCGCCTGCTCCGCGCCATCTTCGGTGAGAAGTCCCGCGAAGTGCGCGACACGTCCCTGAAGGTTCCGCACGGCGAGTCCGGCACCGTCATCGGCGTCCGCGTCTTCGACCGCGACAACGACGACGAACTGCCCCCGGGCGTCAACCAGCTGGTCCGCGTCTACGTGGCTGCCAAGCGCAAGATCACCGACGGCGACAAGCTCGCCGGCCGTCACGGCAACAAGGGTGTCATCTCCAAGATCCTGCCGATCGAGGACATGCCCTTCCTTGCCGACGGTACCCCCGTTGATATCGTCCTGAACCCGCTGGGTGTTCCGGGCCGTATGAACGTCGGCCAGGTGCTGGAAACGCACCTCGGCTGGGTCGCCAAGACCGGCTGGAAGATCGAAGGCGAGCCCGAGTGGGTCAAGCAGCTGCCGAACCTGCCGCGCGAGAGTGGCCAGACCACTGTTGCAACGCCGGTCTTCGACGGCGCCCGCGAAGAGGAAATCACGGGCCTGCTCGACTCCACCAACGTGACCCGCGACGGTGACCGCCTGATCGACTCCTCGGGCAAGACGCGCCTGTTCGACGGCCGCTCCGGCGAGCCGTTCCCGGACCCGATCTCGGTCGGCTACATGTACATCCTGAAGCTCCACCACCTGGTGGACGACAAGATCCACGCCCGCTCCACCGGCCCGTACTCCATGATCACGCAGCAGCCGCTGGGTGGTAAGGCACAGTTCGGTGGCCAGCGCTTCGGTGAAATGGAAGTGTGGGCGCTCGAAGCTTATGGCGCCGCCTACACGCTCCAGGAACTGCTCACGATCAAGTCCGATGACATTCACGGCCGCGTGAAGGTCTACGAGGCGATCGTCAAGGGCGAGAACATCCCTGAGCCGGGTGTTCCCGAATCCTTCAAGGTGTTGATCAAGGAAATGCAGTCGCTGTGCCTGAACGTGGAAGTTCTTTCCACCGACGGAACCACAATTGAAATGCGTGACTCTGATGACGCAGTCTTCACGGCTGCGGAAGAACTGGGCATCGATCTGTCTCGTGCAGAGCCCAGCTCCGTAGAAGAGGTCTAAGGAGTCCGACGACGGCGGGCGGGCCGTCCGCCGTCGTCCTCCTCCCTCATCCCGCAACCAAGGGACCGGTGGTTGAGCTTGTCGAAACCCCGGAAACAAGACTTCAGAATTTAGAGAACAAGAGAGAACAGGGACCATATGTCCAGCGAATCCTCCTTCGGCCTCATGCAGATCGGCCTCGCCACCGCGGAAGACATCCGCGGCTGGTCGTACGGCGAGGTTAAGAAGCCGGAAACCATCAACTACCGCACGCTCAAGCCCGAGAAGGACGGCCTCTTCTGCGAGAAGATCTTCGGCCCGTCCCGCGACTGGGAATGCTACTGCGGCAAGTACAAGCGCGTGCGCTTCAAGGGCATCATCTGTGAGCGGTGTGGCGTTGAGGTCACCCGCGCCAAGGTGCGCCGTGAGCGCATGGGCCACATCGAGCTGGCTGCTCCCGTCACCCACATCTGGTACTTCAAGGGTGTTCCGTCCCGCCTGGGCTACCTCCTTGACCTGGCTCCGAAGGACCTCGAAAAGGTCATCTACTTCGCTGCCTACATGATCACCAGCGTCGACGAAGAAAACCGCCACGCGGAACTGCCCAACCTGCAGGTTGAGCATGACGTCGAGAAGAAGCAGCTGATCGACAACCGCGACTCGGACATCGCCGCGATCGCCCGCGACCTTGAGAACGAGCTTGCCCGTCTCGAGGGTGAGGGTGCGAAGGCTGCCGACAAGAAGAAGGCACGCGACTCCGCCGACCGCCAGATGGCCAACGTCCGCAAGCGCGCCGACGCCGAGATCGAGCGCCTCGAGCAGGTCTGGGACCGCTTCAAGAACCTGAAGGTCGCCGACCTCGAAGGTGACGAGGGCCTGTACCGCGAGCTGCGTGACCGCTACGGCATGTACTTCGAAGGCTCCATGGGTGCCGAGGCCATCAAGAAGCGTCTTGAGAACTTCGACATGCAGGCCGAGTCCGACAACCTGCGCGACATCATCGCCAACGGCAAGGGCCAGCGCAAGACCCGCGCCCTGAAGCGCCTGAAGGTGGTCAACGCGTTCCTGACCACCAACAACAGCCCGCTCGGCATGGTGCTGGACGCCGTCCCGGTGATCCCGCCGGAACTGCGCCCGATGGTCCAGCTGGACGGTGGCCGCTTCGCGACCTCCGACCTCAACGACCTCTACCGCCGCGTGATCAACCGCAACAACCGACTCAAGCGCCTGCTTGACCTGGGTGCTCCGGAGATCATCGTCAACAACGAGAAGCGCATGCTTCAGGAAGCTGTTGACAGCCTCTTCGACAACGGCCGCCGCGGCCGTCCGGTCACCGGACCGGGCAACCGTCCGCTGAAGTCCCTGAGCGACATGCTCAAGGGCAAGCAGGGCCGTTTCCGCCAGAACCTCCTCGGCAAGCGCGTTGACTACTCCGGCCGTTCGGTCATCGTCGTCGGCCCGCAGCTGAAGCTGCACCAGTGTGGCCTGCCCAAGCAGATGGCACTGGAGCTCTTCAAGCCGTTCGTGATGAAGCGCCTGGTTGACCTTAACCACGCGCAGAACATCAAGTCGGCAAAGCGCATGGTCGAGCGTTACCGTCCGCAGGTCTGGGACGTGCTGGAAGAGATCATCACCGAACACCCGGTGCTGCTCAACCGTGCACCTACCCTGCACCGCCTCGGCATCCAGGCATTCGAGCCGCAGCTTGTTGAAGGCAAGGCCATCCAGCTCCACCCGCTGGTTTGTGGCGCGTTCAACGCTGACTTCGACGGCGACCAGATGGCAGTCCACCTGCCGCTGAGCCCCGAAGCCCAGGCTGAGGCACGCATCCTGATGCTGTCGTCCAACAACATCCTGAAGCCGTCCGACGGCCGTCCGGTGACCCTGCCTTCGCAGGATATGATCATCGGCCTCTACCACCTGACCACCAAGCGTGTGGGTTCAGCCGGTGAAGGCCGTGTCTTCGGCTCGGTGTCCGAGGCCATCATGGCCTTCGACGCACACGAGCTGCACCTGAACTCCCAGGTCAAGATCCGTCTCGAGGGCTTTGTTCCTTACGCCGGCTGGGAAGCTCCGGAAGGCTGGGAGCAGGGCCAGCCCGCACTGGTGGACACTTCCCTGGGCCAGGTTCTCTTCAACGAGACCCTGCCTGAGGACTACCCGTGGGTTGAGGCTGTCGCGGACAAGGGCGAGCTCTCCCGCATCGTCAACGACCTCGCGGAGCGCTACCCGAAGGTTGTCACGGCCGCAACGCTGGACAACCTGAAGGACGCCGGTTTCTACTGGGCCACCCGCTCGGGCGTCACCGTCGCCATCTCCGACATCGAGGTTCCGGAAGAGAAGCCGGCCATCCTTGCCGGTTACGAGGAGCGCGCCGCCAAGATCCAGGGCCAGTACGACAAGGGCCTGATCGACGACGACGAGCGTCGCCAGGAACTGATCGAGATCTGGAACAAGGCGACCAACGAGATCGCCCAGGTCATGCGCGACAGCCTGTCGCCGATGAACACCATCAACCGCATGGTGTCCTCCGGTGCACGTGGTAACTGGATGCAGGTCCGCCAGATCGCGGGTATCCGTGGCCTGGTGGCCAACCCGAAGGGTGAAATCATCCCGCGTCCGATCAAGTCCTCCTACCGTGAGGGCCTGTCGGTGCTGGAGTACTTCATCGCGACGCACGGTGCACGTAAGGGTCTTGCCGACACCGCGCTGCGTACCGCCAACTCGGGTTACCTGACCCGTCGTCTGGTGGACGTCTCGCAGGACGTCATTGTCCGTGAAGAGGACTGCGGCACCGAGCGCGGCCTTGTCACCCCGATCGCCGTGGCCGACGCCAACGGTGAGCTGGCACTGGACGAGAACGTCGAGAACAGCGCCTACGCCCGTACGCTCGCCGTGGACGTCGTCGACTCCAAGGGCAACGTCCTGGCTGCCGGCGGTACCGACTGCGGCGACGTCGTGATCGCTGAGCTGTTCGCAGCCGGCATCACCGAGGTCAAGGTCCGCTCTGTGCTCACCTGTGAGTCCAGCGTCGGCACCTGTGCCCTGTGCTACGGCCGTTCGCTGGCCACCGGCAAGACCGTGGACATCGGAGAGGCTGTCGGCATCATCGCCGCCCAGTCGATCGGTGAGCCCGGTACCCAGCTGACCATGCGTACGTTCCACACCGGTGGTGCTGTCTCCGCCAGCGGTGGCGACGACATCACCCAGGGTCTGCCCCGTATCCAGGAGCTCTTCGAAGCCCGTACCCCGAAGGGTGTGGCGCCGATTGCGGAAGCAGCCGGCCGCATCACCATCGAGGAATCCGAGCGCCAGATGCGTCTGGTGATCACTCCGGACGACGGTTCCGAAGAGATCGCCTACCCGGTCCTGCGCCGGTCGCGCCTCCTGATCGAAGACGGCCAGCACGTCACGGTGGGCCAGAAGCTCATCAACGGTCCGGTCGACCCGAAGCAGGTCCTGCGCATCATGGGCCCGCGTGCCGCACAGAAGTTCCTCGTGGACGAAGTGCAGGGCGTGTACCGCAGCCAGGGCATTGGCATCCACGACAAGCACGTGGAAGTCATCGTCCGCCAGATGCTGCGCCGCGTCACGGTCATCGAATCCGGCGACTCCGACCTGCTCCCCGGTGAGCTGGCCGAGCGCAGCCGGTTCGAGGACGCCAACCGCCGCGTTGTATCCGAGGGCAAGACTCCGGCTTCCGGACGTCCCGAGCTCATGGGTATCACCAAGGCGTCGCTGGCCACCGAGTCCTGGCTGTCCGCAGCTTCCTTCCAGGAGACCACCCGCGTCCTGACGCAGGCGGCCATGGAAGGCAAGAGCGATCCGCTGCTCGGCCTCAAGGAGAACGTCATCATCGGTAAGCTGATCCCGGCCGGCACGGGCCTCCCGCGCTACACCGAGATCTCGGTGGAACCGACTGAAGAAGCAAAGGCCAACCTGTTCACCGGCCCGAGCGCGTTCAGCGATTTCTCCTACGACACGCTGGGCGGTGACGGAGCTCCTGAGTTCCACGCCATCCCGCTGGATGACTACGACCTCGGAAACGACTTCCGCTGAAAGTAGTCGCTTCGCGAAGGAAGGACCCCGCGCTCACTGAGTGCGGGGTCCTTCCCCGTTTGTGCCCTACACCCGATTAAGGCTCCAGATCAAGCCATGCTAGACTTTGTGTAATTGTTCTGTGTGGCAGTGGATGAAGGCCGCCGCAGCATCATTTCGGTTTTGTTCTCATGATGTTGGGTGGAGCCTGTTTCCGGGTTGCGGGCTACGTGCGCAACGAATGCCGCACTTTTGCACGCCCACGGACCCTTTCGGATCCGAAGCCGCAGGGACAACGCCAAAGCTCTCACGCAACACAGGCTGTCGCCTGGCGCGGGGCAGAGATCAACCAACGGAGAACACGAAAGTGCCTACGATTAACCAGCTGGTCCGCAAGGGCCGCACGCCGAAGGTCTCCAAGACCAAGGCTCCCGCGCTTAAGGGCAGCCCGATGCGCCGCGGTGTTTGCACCCGCGTTTACACCACCACCCCGAAGAAGCCGAACTCGGCTCTGCGTAAGGTTGCACGTGTGCGCCTCAACGGTGGTATCGAAGTTACCGCCTACATCCCCGGTGTTGGCCACAACCTCCAGGAGCACTCCATTGTGCTCGTTCGTGGTGGTCGTGTGAAGGACCTCCCCGGTGTCCGCTACAAGATCGTCCGTGGTGCCCTCGATACCCAGGGTGTGAAGAACCGTAAGCAGGCGCGCAGCCGCTACGGCGCAAAGATGGAGAAGAAGTAATATGCCTCGCAAGGGTCCGGCCCCGAAGCGGCCGCTCGTATCAGATCCCGTCTACGGCTCCCCGCTGGTTACCCAGCTGATCAACAAGGTGCTGGTTGACGGCAAGAAGTCCACCGCCGAGCGCATCGTTTACGGTGCCCTTGAAGGTGCCCGCGCGAAGTCCGGCGGCGACCCCGTTGCAGCCCTCAAGAAGGCCATGGACAACGTCAAGCCTTCCCTCGAGGTCCGCTCCCGCCGTGTCGGTGGCGCCACCTACCAGGTTCCGGTTGAGGTCAAGCCGGGCCGCTCCACCGCACTCGCCCTGCGTTGGCTGGTCGGCTACTCCAAGGCCCGCCGCGAAAAGACGATGACCGAGCGTCTCCAGAACGAAATCCTGGATGCCTCGAACGGTCTCGGTGCCGCTGTGAAGCGTCGCGAAGACACCCACAAGATGGCCGAGTCCAACAAGGCCTTCGCCCACTACCGCTGGTAAAACTTCCCGTACGCCGCCGGCTCACACGAGCCGGCGGCGAACGCGTAGTCCATCCGAAAGGGAGACACCGTGGCACAGGACGTGCTTACAGACCTTAGTAAGGTCCGCAACATCGGCATCATGGCCCACATCGATGCCGGCAAGACCACCACCACCGAGCGCATCCTGTTCTACACAGGTGTGAACCACAAGATTGGCGAAACGCACGACGGCGCTTCGACCACTGACTGGATGGAACAGGAGAAGGAACGCGGCATCACCATCACGTCTGCCGCCGTGACCTGCTTCTGGGAAAACAACCAGATCAACATCATCGACACCCCCGGCCACGTGGACTTCACGGTTGAGGTTGAGCGCTCCCTGCGCGTCCTCGACGGTGCAGTTGCCGTCTTCGATGGCAAGGAAGGCGTTGAGCCGCAGTCTGAGACCGTTTGGCGCCAGGCTGACAAGTACAACGTTCCGCGTATCTGCTTCGTCAACAAAATGGACAAGCTCGGCGCTGACTTCTACTTCACCGTGGACACCATCATCAGCCGCCTCGGCGCCAAGCCGCTGGTCATGCAGCTGCCGATCGGTGCCGAGAACGACTTCATCGGCGTCGTCGACCTGCTGTACATGCGTTCGCTCGTATGGCCTGGCGATGCCAAGGGTGACGTCACCATGGGCGCCAAGTACGAAATCCGCGAGATCCCGGAAGACCTCAAGGCCAAGGCCGAGGAATACCGCGCAAACCTCGTGGAAGCCGTCGCAGAGTCCTCCGAAGAACTCATGGAGAAGTACCTCGAAGGTGAAGAAATCACCATCGACGAACTCAAGGCCGGCATCCGCAAGATGACGATCAACTCCGAGATCTACCCGGTGTTCTGTGGTTCCGCGTTCAAGAACCGTGGCGTTCAGCCGATGCTCGATGCAGTCGTCGACTACCTGCCGAACCCGCTCGACGTCCCGCCGATGATCGGTCACGATCCCCGCGACGAAGAGAAGGAACTGACCCGCAAGCCGTCTGCCGAAGAGCCGTTCTCCGCTCTGGCGTTCAAGATTGCTGCGCACCCGTTCTTCGGCCAGCTCACCTTCGTCCGCGTGTACTCCGGTCACGTGGAAGCAGGCGCACAGGTGGTCAACTCCACCAAGGGCAAGAAGGAGCGCATCGGCAAGCTGTTCCAGATGCACGCCAACAAGGAAATGCCTGTTGAGGGCGCTACCGCTGGCCACATCTACGCAGCGATCGGTCTGAAGGACACCACCACGGGCGACACCCTGTGCGACTCCAGCAACCAGATCGTCCTCGAGTCCATGAGCTTCCCGGAGCCCGTGATCTCGGTTGCCATCGAGCCGAACACCAAGGGTGACCAGGAGAAGCTCTCCACGGCCATCCAGAAGCTCTCCGCTGAGGACCCGACCTTCCAGGTCTCCCTCAACGAAGACACCGGCCAGACCATCATCGCCGGCATGGGCGAGCTCCACCTGGACATCCTGGTGGACCGCATGCGCCGCGAGTTCAAGGTCGAGGCCAACGTTGGCAAGCCGCAGGTTGCTTACCGCGAAACCATCAAGCGTGCTGTTGAGCGTCACGACTACACGCACAAGAAGCAGACCGGTGGTTCCGGCCAGTTCGCAAAGATCCAGATCGCGATCGAGCCTCTGGACACTGCCGAAGGCGAGCTGTACGAGTTCGAGAACAAGGTCACCGGTGGCCGCGTTCCGCGCGAGTACATCCCGTCGGTGGACGCCGGTATCCAGGACGCACTGAACGACGGTGTCCTGGCTGGCTACCCGGTTGTTGGCATCAAGGCGACGCTGGTTGACGGCGCGTACCACGATGTTGACTCCTCGGAAATGGCGTTCAAGATCGCCGGCCGTATGGCTTTCAAGGAAGCTGCACGCAAGGCGAATCCTGTTCTGCTCGAACCGCTGATGGATGTCGAGGTCCGCACCCCTGAGGAATACATGGGTGAAGTTATCGGTGACCTCAACTCCCGCCGTGGCCAGATGCAGTCCATGGAGGATGCCCAGGGCGTCAAGGTTGTCCGCGCACACGTACCGCTGTCCGGCATGTTCGGCTACATCGGTGACCTGCGTTCAAAGACCCAGGGCCGCGCTGTGTACTCCATGACGTTCAACAGCTACGCCGAGGTCCCGAAGGCAGTTGCCGACGAGATCATCCAGAAGTCCCGCGGCGAGTAGTCCTTAGGACTGTCCACGCGACAAGCTGCGAAAAACCGGGTGGGTTCCCCCTGCGGAACACACCTAGTGCGGATGGCCGGAACACTGGTTCCGTCCTGGTTCCGGCCATCAGCACGAACAGGCTCTAGGCACTAGTATTAGTTCCTGAATCTGAAATTTCACCAATCCAAAGCCCCCAAGTAGACTTACTGGAGTTTCTGCCGCGATAAGCGCGGTCGAAGGTAAGCCATTTGAAAAACGTTCTAGGAGGAACCTGTGGCAAAGGCAAAGTTCGAGCGGACTAAGCCGCACGTTAACATCGGTACCATCGGTCACGTTGACCACGGTAAGACGACGTTGACGGCCGCCATTTCCAAGGTGCTGTACGACAAGTACCCGACTCTCAACGAGAAGCGTGACTTCGCGTCGATCGACTCTGCTCCCGAAGAGCGTCAGCGCGGCATTACCATCAACATCTCCCACGTTGAGTACCAGACCGAGAAGCGCCACTACGCACACGTAGACGCTCCGGGTCACGCTGACTACATCAAGAACATGATCACCGGTGCTGCTCAGATGGACGGCGCAATCCTCGTGGTTGCCGCTACTGACGGTCCGATGGCCCAGACCCGCGAGCACGTTCTGCTCGCCCGCCAGGTTGGTGTTCCCTACCTGCTGGTCGCGCTGAACAAGGCAGACATGGTTGACGACGAGGAACTCCTCGACCTCGTTGAAATGGAAGTTCGTGAGCTCCTGAGCTCGCAGGGCTTCGATGGCGACGAAGCACCGGTTGTCCGCGTTTCCGGCCTGAAGGCTCTGGAAGGCGACCCGGAGTGGGTCAAGTCCGTTGAGGACCTGATGGCTGCTGTCGACGAGTCCGTTCCGGACCCCGTACGTGACCGTGACAAGCCGTTCCTGATGCCGATCGAAGATGTCTTCACCATCACCGGTCGTGGCACCGTTGTGACGGGCCGCGCCGAGCGCGGTACCCTCGCCATCAACTCTGAGGTCGAGATCGTCGGTATCCGCCCGGTCCAGAAGACCACGGTTACCGGTATCGAGATGTTCCACAAGCAGCTCGACGAGGCATGGGCCGGCGAGAACTGTGGCCTGCTGCTCCGCGGTCTGAAGCGCGACGACGTCGAGCGTGGCCAGGTTGTCGTCAAGCCGGGTTCCATCACCCCGCACACCGACTTCGAGGCCAACGTCTACATCCTTTCCAAGGACGAAGGCGGACGTCACAACCCGTTCTACTCGAACTACCGCCCGCAGTTCTACTTCCGTACCACGGACGTAACCGGCGTTATCACCCTGCCGGAAGGCACGGAAATGGTTATGCCCGGCGACAACACTGAGATGACCGTTGCGCTCATCCAGCCGATCGCTATGGAAGAGGGCCTCGGCTTCGCTATCCGTGAAGGCGGCCGCACCGTTGGTTCGGGACGTGTCACCAAGATCAACAAGTAACTCTTGCTGATTGCGGATCGAAGGGCCGGCTAACGGCCTGACGTGATGTTCGAAAACAGCCCCGCTGCTACTCGCAGCGGGGCTGTTTTTGTATCCGCGGTTCCCAATAGTGGGCCGCCAGCCGGCCTGATAGGGTTAGTGCTCGCGAAAGAGAGGAACATCATGGGTTGGCTTATTTTCCTGCTGGTGGTTGCCGCCGTGGTGGTAGGCGTTGTTTGGGCGAAGAAGCACTTCCGCCACGAGATTGAACGCGCCAAGCGGATCAACCGGGCGAACAAGAACCAGTAGGCGCGCCGCGCGCACGGCATCAGGCGGCGTCAGGCAGGCCGGGCCCGCGCCTGGCTGACCGCCTGCAGCCAGTAGAAGGACTTCTTGGGCGTCCTTTTCAGGGTGTCGAAGTCCACGTGCACCAGACCGAAGCGCTGTGAATACCCGGCGGCCCACTCGAAGTTGTCCATCAACGTCCAGACGAAGTAGCCGAGCAGCCGCACATCGTGCGCGATGCCGCCGGGCGCAGTCGAGTTCACTGCCTGGTCCAAGTGGCGGGCCAGGTATTCGATGCGCTTCGAGTCCGCTATGGGACCGGTGACATGCTCGGGCTCCGGAAAGCTTGCGCCGCTCTCGGTGATGTACACGGGCGGCAAGGCTGCCCCGTACCTGTCCTTAAGCTCCCGCAGCAGGATGCCCAGATGGTCCGGCGCCACAGGCCACCCGAAGCCCGTGGTGGGATATTCAGGGAAAGCTTCAAAGTGGAACGGCAGGCGTGCCATGGCCCGGGCGTTGCCTGCCGGGGTGTCAGGTGGTCCTTGGCCTGCTGCAACGCGCACAGGGTAGTAGTAGTTCACCCCGTAGAAGTCGAGCGGCTGGCTGATCAGGCGGAGGTCGTCGTCGGACGTCCGGGACAAGAATCTGAACCAGGGGCGGGCGGCAAGTGGCGGGGCGGGGTAGCGTCCCAGGAGGATGGGATCGGCGTTCACACGATTGAGGACAAGGTCGCAGACCTTGGCCAGCAGCCTG
The DNA here is from genome assembly GCF_021789315.1 of Arthrobacter sp. FW305-BF8. NCBI lineage: Bacteria > Bacillati > Actinomycetota > Actinomycetes > Micrococcales > Micrococcaceae > Arthrobacter > Arthrobacter sp. FW305-BF8. Next base: position 3,515,586 of record NZ_CP084561.1, on the reverse strand, counting down.
TCCGCCAGCCGACGTGTGGCAGGGCGAACGGGGGAGTGCAGGTTGGTCACGCCGACGGTCCCGGCCACGCCGGCGGAGCGCAGCGCCTGGACCGCGAGTCCGTGGCCGAGCAGCTGGTGGTGGACCGAGGGCAGCGCGTTGAACAGCAGGTCGCGGCCGGGCGCATGGACGCCGAGTGCGTAGCCGTTCAGTGTGACGGAGACGGGTTCGTTGAGCGTGACCCACTGCGCCACGCGGTCGCCGAGCCGCTTTCCGGCGGCTGCCGCATACTCCGCGAAGTGCTCAGCCGTAGTGCGGTTCATCCAGCCGCCGCCGCGCTCGAGGGGGAGGGGAGTGTCCCAGTGGTAGAGCGTGGCCATGGGGGCTATTCCGGCCGCCAGCAGCAGGTCCACCAGCCGGTCGTAGAAGTCCAGGCCCCGCGGGTTGGCTGAGCCGCGGCCCTCCGGATGGATCCTGGGCCACGAGATCGAGAAGCGGTACGAGTCGATGCCGAGTTCGCGCATGAGGGCAACGTCCTCCGGCACGCGGTTATAGTGGTCACAGGCCACCGCCGGCGAATGCCCGTTGAGGATGTTGCCCGGTGTGGCCGCAAAGGCATCCCAGCCTGCCGGCCCGCGCCCGTCCGCTGCCAGGGAACCTTCGATCTGGAAGGCGGCGGCAGCAACGCCCAGCGTGAAATCCGGGCGCAGGCGCCGGGCGAGGTCCTGCACTGCATCTGCGTTCACTACGTCGCTGCCGGCGTCGGCGTTCTGCGCGGCCATCAACCCATCATCCAACCGGAGGTGGCCGTCGGCAACGACCGGGCAGGCGGGGATTGAGGCGGCAGGTGATGCCCTCCGGGGCCCGATTCGCTTCCTCGGACAAATTCCGGCATACTAGATGAGTTGTTCAAGCGCTTCTTCGCGTCCCGATCCGGATAATGCCGGGTGCCAGGGTCCAGGTTGGAGCCCAAACATAACCCACCCCCCAAGGAAATGCGGGCTCGTGCGTTTTGCACGGCGCGACACGCCCGACCGCGGGGGTCGGTTACGTCGGCAGGTTGAGGAACCCGGATTCATCCGGATTCAGCTTGTGCGGCGGGTGGTAGTTACGACTTCAAATGCTTCGGCAGCCACATGCAACACGCAAGTAAACAGAGCAGCACTTACTGAAAGAGAGTCAGGCGACATGGCGGGACAAAAAATCCGCATCCGGCTGAAGTCATACGACCACGAGGTCATTGACGTTTCAGCACGGAAGATCGTTGAGACGGTCACGCGCGCAGGCGCAACGGTAGTCGGCCCCGTGCCGCTGCCCACGGAGAAGAACGTGTACTGCGTTATCCGCTCTCCCCACAAGTACAAGGACAGCCGCGAGCACTTTGAAATGCGCACGCACAAGCGTCTGATCGACATTATCGACCCCACGCCCAAGGCTGTTGACTCGCTCATGCGTCTCGACCTGCCGGCCGACGTGAACATCGAAATCAAGCTGTAGGGAGGTGCTGAGAGACTATGACCGCAACCCGTAACGTAAAGGGCCTGCTGGGCACGAAGCTCGGCATGACCCAGGTCTGGGACGAGAACAACAAGCTCATCCCCGTCACTGTTGTCCAGGCTGACTCGAACGTCATCACCCAGCTGCGGAACGCAGAAGTTGATGGCTACGTCGCCGTTCAGATCGGCTACGGCCAGATCGATCCCCGCAAGGTCACCAAGCCGCTGGCTGGTCACTTTGAAAAGGCAGGCGTCACGCCTCGCCGTCACGTCGTCGAACTCCGTACCGCAGATGCTGCTGAGTACGAGCTGGGCCAGGAGCTCTCCGTAGAGGTCTTCGAAGCCGGCCAGAAGATCGACGTCGTAGGCACCACCAAGGGTAAGGGCTTCGCCGGTGTTATGAAGCGTCACGGCTTCCACGGCGTTGGAGCTTCCCACGGTGCCCACAAGAACCACCGTAAGCCCGGTTCTATCGGTGGAGCATCCACCCCGAGCCGCGTCTTCAAGGGCATGAAAATGGCCGGCCGCATGGGCGCCGTTCGTCACACCACGCTGAACCTCACGGTCCACGCGGTTGACGTCGAGAAGTCGCTGCTCCTGATCAAGGGCGCCGTTCCCGGTGCCCGCGGCCAGGTCGTACTCGTACGCACCGCCGTGAAGGGAGCCTAGTTCAATGGCTAACACTGTCAAGGTTGACCTGCCTGCAGAGATCTTCGACGTTCAGACCAACGTGCCGCTGCTGCACCAGGTCGTCGTTGCCCAGCTCGCTGCTGCTCGCCAGGGTACCCACAAGACCAAGACCCGCGCCGAAGTTTCCGGTGCAGGCCGCAAGCCGTTCAAGCAGAAGGGTACCGGCCGCGCCCGTCAGGGCTCGATCCGTGCTCCGCACATGACCGGCGGTGGCGTTGTCCACGGTCCCACCCCGCGTGACTACAGCCAGCGCACCCCCAAGAAGATGATTGCTGCTGCACTGCGCGGCGCTCTCTCTGACCGCGCCCGCAACGGCCGCGTCCACGTCGTTTCTGAACTGGTTGCCGGCGACAAGCCGTCCTCCAAGGCAGCACTGGCAGCCCTGCGCGGAGTTTCCGAGCGCAAGAACCTGCTGGTCGTCATCGAGCGCGCGAACGACGTTGCTGCACTCTCCGTGCGCAACCTCGCCGAAGTTCACGTCCTGTACGTGGACCAGCTGAACACCTACGACGTGCTCGTTTCCGACGACGTAGTCTTCACCAAGGCTGCCTACGAAGCATTCGTTGCTGACAAGGCTGCAAAGAACGAGGAGGATGCCAAGTGAGCGCAGCCACCATCAAAGACCCGCGCGACGTCGTGCTTGCACCCGTCGTCTCGGAAAAGAGCTACGGCCTGATCGATGAGGGCAAGTACACCTTCCTGGTGGACCCCCGCTCGAACAAGACCGAGATCAAGCTGGCCGTGGAGAAGATTTTCTCCGTCAAGGTCGAATCGATCAACACCATCAACCGTGCCGGTAAGCGCAAGCGCACCAAATTCGGCTGGGGAACCCGCAAGAACACCAAGCGTGCCATTGTGACCCTCAAAGAAGGCACGATCGACATCTTCGGCGGTCCGCTCGCGTAGCGGAGACCACTTTAACGAGGAAATGAATTATGGGAATCCGTAAATATAAGCCGACTACCCCGGGCCGTCGCGGCTCGAGCGTAGCGGACTTCACCGAAATCACGCGGTCGACGCCGGAAAAGTCGTTGGTACGTCCGCTGCCCAAAAAGGGCGGCCGTAACAACACCGGTAAGATCACGACCCGTCACAAGGGTGGTGGCCACAAGCGCCAGTACCGTCTGATCGACTTCCGTCGCCACGACAAGGACGGCGTCAACGCCCGCGTTGCCGAAATCGAGTACGATCCGAACCGCACGGCTCGCATCGCCCTCCTGCACTACGTTGATGGCACCAAGCGTTACATCATCGCCCCGAACAAGCTCTCCCAGGGCGACTTCGTGGAAGCCGGCGCCAACGCTGACATCAAGCCTGGCAACAACCTGCCCCTGCGCAACATCCCCGTGGGTACGGTTATCCACGCGGTGGAGCTGCGCCCGGGCGGCGGTGCCAAGATGGCCCGTTCCGCCGGTGCTTCTGTTCAGCTCGTCGCCAAGGAAGGCCGTTTCGCCCAGCTGCGTCTGCCCTCCGGCGAAATCCGCAACGTTGACGTGCGCTGCCGCGCCACGATCGGCGAGGTCGGCAACGCCGAGCAGTCGAACATCAACTGGGGCAAGGCCGGCCGTATGCGGTGGAAGGGCGTTCGCCCGACCGTCCGTGGTGTCGCCATGAACCCGGTTGACCACCCGCACGGTGGTGGTGAAGGTAAGACCTCCGGTGGTCGTCACCCGGTCAACCCGAACGGTAAGCCTGAAGGCCGTACCCGCCGCCCCAACAAAGAGAGCGACAAGCTTATTGTTCGTCGCCGTCGTACTGGCAAGAACAAGCGATAGGAGCCTGGACATATGCCACGCAGCCTGAAAAAAGGTCCTTTCGTTGACCAGCACCTCTTTGTGAAGGTCGCAAGGGAAAACGAAAAGGGCACCAAGAACGTCATCAAGACCTGGTCCCGCCGCTCGATGATCATCCCCGACATGCTCGGGCACACGATCGCCGTGCACGACGGACGCAAGCACATCCCGGTGTTTGTCACCGAGTCGATGGTCGGGCACAAGCTCGGCGAATTCGCTCCCACGCGGACATTCCGCGGCCATGTCAAGGACGACCGTAAGGGCAAGCGCCGCTAGGCGCCTGCACTTACGTCAAAGACGAGAGAAGGAAAGCAATGGAAGCCAAGGCAATTGCGCGCCACATCCGCGTAACGCCTATGAAGGCCCGGCGCGTCGTCAACCTTGTTCGTGGTAAGCAAGCGAACGAGGCTCTGGCAATTCTGAAGTTTGCCCCCCAGGCAGCTTCGGAGCCGGTATTCAAGGTAGTTCAGTCGGCGATCTCCAACGCCCGGGTCCTCGCGGACCGCGACGGTGTTGCGTTCGACGAAGGTGACCTCATCATCAGCGAAGCGTTTGTTGATGAAGGCCCGACCATGAAGCGGTTCCAGCCGCGTGCTCAGGGTCGTGCATTTCAGATCAAGAAGCGCACCAGCCACATCACCGTGGTAGTCGCTACCCCGGAGAAAGAGGAGGCTCGCTAAGTGGGACAGAAAGTAAACCCGCACGGGTTCCGACTCGGCATCACCACCGATCACGTATCGCACTGGTTCGCTGACAGCACCAAGTCCGGCCAGCGGTACAAGGACTTCGTTCGCGAAGACATCCGTATCCGCCAGCTCATGTCCACGGGCATGGAGCGCGCCGGCATCGCCAAGGTCGAGATCGAGCGCACCCGCGACCGTGTCCGCGTGGACATCCACACGGCACGTCCGGGCATCGTCATCGGCCGCCGCGGCGCCGAGGCAGACCGCATCCGCGGCGAGCTCGAAAAGCTCACCGGCAAGCAGGTCCAGCTGAACATCCTCGAGGTCAAGAACCCCGAGATGGAAGCCCAGCTTGTTGCCCAGGGTGTTGCAGAGCAGCTTACTTCCCGCGTGGCATTCCGCCGTGCGATGAAGAAGGCCATGCAGTCCGCACAGCGTGCCGGTGCCAAGGGTATCCGTATCGCTTGCTCGGGCCGTCTGGGTGGCGCAGAAATGTCCCGCTCGGAGTTCTACCGCGAAGGCCGTGTGCCCCTGCACACCCTCCGCGCGAACATCGACTACGGCTTCTACGAAGCCAAGACCACCTTCGGCCGCATCGGCGTGAAGGTCTGGATCTACAAGGGCGACGTCACCTCCAAGGAACTGGCTCAGCAGGCAGCTGCTGCTCCGTCCCGTGGCCGTTCCGGCGACCGTCCGGGCCGCCCGGGTGGCGCTGACCGTGGTGACCGCCGTCGTCGTAACGACCGTCCGGCAGCCGACGCAGCACCGGCTGCCGCAGCTCCGGCAGCCGAGGCAGCAGCTCCGGCACAGGCAGCAGAAGGAGGACAGGCTTAAATGCTTATCCCACGTCGAGTCAAGCACCGTAAGCAGCACCACCCGGGTCGTTCCGGCGCTGCCACGGGCGGTACCAAGGTCTCCTTCGGTGAGTACGGCATCCAGGCCCTGAGCCCGGCATACGTCACGAACCGTCAGATCGAATCTGCCCGTATCGCGATGACCCGCCACATCAAGCGTGGCGGTAAGGTCTGGATCAACATCTACCCGGACCGTCCGCTGACCAAGAAGCCTGCCGAAACCCGCATGGGTTCCGGTAAGGGTTCGCCGGAATGGTGGGTCGCCAACGTCAAGCCGGGCCGGGTTCTCTTTGAACTCTCCGGTGTCAGTGATGAGGTAGCTCGCGAGGCCCTGCGCCTGGCGATCCACAAGCTCCCGTTGAAGGCACGCATTGTGCGTCGCGAAGGTGGTGAATAGAAATGGCAGTTGGGTCAAAGGATCTTGCACCCGCACAGCTGGACGGTTTCGACAACGAGCGTCTCGTTGAAGAACTCCGCAAGTCCAAGGAAGAGCTGTTCAACCTGCGTTTCCAGTCCGCCACCGGACAGCTGGAGAACCACGGTCGTCTGCGCGCGGTAAAGAAGGACATCGCACGCATCTACACCGTTCTCCGTGAGCGCGAGCTGGGCATTCGTGCCGAGGTTGCCGCACCGGTTGTGGAAGCCAAGGAAGAAAAGAAGTCCAAGAAGTCTGCAGCTAAGAAGGCTGAAAAGCCTGCCGAGGCTGAGACCGAGGAGGACGCCAAGTGAGTGAAAAGGACGAGAACGTGACGGAAACTGCTACGGCAGCTACGGCTGAGCAGCGCGGTTACCGTAAGACGCGTCGCGGCTACGTGGTCTCTGACAAGATGGACAAGACCATCGTTGTTCAGGTTGAAGACCGCGTGAAGCACGCCCTGTACGGCAAGGTTATCCGCCGCACCTCCAAGGTCAAGGCACACGACGAGCAGAACACCGCCGGCATCGGCGACCTGGTTGTCATCGCCGAGACCCGCCCGCTGTCCGCCACCAAGAACTGGCGGCTCGTGGAGATCCTCGAGAAGGCTAAGTAACACCTGCAGCATCGCCCCCGGCGGCTGTAACGGAAACCCCCGTTCCCTTTGGGAGCGGGGGTTTCCGCGTCTAAGTGGGGACGCGGCCGACGGCGGGACGAATGCCGGCCGTACATGTCGCCGTCGTACGTTGCGGGGGAGCCCCGACTGGTGATATGGAGTCTGCCCTGAACTGTGCTAGGATATTGAGTTTGTATGGCGCCTTTTGTGCGCCGACAGCAAACCTCGTAAACAATCGTGCCACGGCATAGTGTTCCCCTGCGCCTCGAAGGGCTGGGAAGCAACTGTTTGTGGCACGGGCGTTTAGGCCTGGTCTGGCAAAATCCAGTCAGGTCAAGAGACACCCCGATCAACCGTTCCGCAAGGCTCATTCCGTAGGAAGATTTTCGGTCTGAGAACCGGCGCGACGCAAGGAGTAAATAGTGATTCAGCAGGAGTCGCGACTCAAGGTCGCCGACAACACGGGTGCTAAGGAAATCCTTACCATTCGCGTTCTCGGTGGATCTGGCCGTCGCTACGCAGGCATTGGCGACGTAATCGTCGCAACCGTCAAGGATGCAATTCCGGGCGGCAACGTAAAGAAGGGCGACGTCGTCAAGGCTGTCATCGTCCGTACCAAGAAGGAACGCCGCCGTGCGGATGGTTCCTACATCAAGTTTGACGAGAACGCAGCCGTCATCCTGAAGAACGACGGTGACCCCCGCGGTACCCGTATCTTCGGACCGGTTGGTCGTGAACTCCGTGACAAGAAGTTCATGAAGATCGTTTCTCTGGCTCCGGAGGTGCTCTAGTCCATGGCTAAGATCAAGAAGGGTGACCTGGTTCAGGTCATCACTGGCGCCAAGGCTGAGCGCGGCGGCGACCGTGGCAAGCAGGGCAAGGTCCTGCGCGTGTTCCCGGAAACCAACCGCGTGCTGGTTGAGGGTATCAACCGCGTAACCAAGCACACCAAGGTCGGACAGTCGCAGCGCGGCACCAAGACCGGCGGCATCGAGGTTGTCGAGGCTTCCATCCACGTTTCCAACGTGGCCCTGGTTGACCCGTCCACCAAGAAGCCGACCCGCGTTGGTTTCCGCCTCGACACCGTAGAGAAGGACGGCGTCAAGAAGACCGTCCGCATCCGCGTGGCCAAGAGCTCCGGGAAGGACATCTAATGACTGAGACTCTCGAGACTCCGGCAACGAAGATCGTTCCTCGTCTGAAGACCAAGTACGCCGATTCCATCAAGAGCGCGCTTCTTGAGGAATTCAAGTACGAGAACGTGAACCAGGTTCCCCGTCTGGTCAAGGTTGTAGTGAACATGGGTGTTGGAGATGCCGCCAAGGACTCCAAGCTGATCGACGGCGCTGTCCGCGACCTCACCCTGATCACCGGCCAGAAGCCGCAGGTCACCAAGGCCCGCAAGTCGATCGCCCAGTTCAAGCTGCGCGAAGGCATGCCCATTGGTGCACACGCAACCCTGCGTGGCGACCGCATGTGGGAATTCGTGGACCGTCTGGTTACGCTGGCCCTGCCCCGTATCCGCGACTTCCGCGGCCTCAGCGGCAAGCAGTTTGATGGCAACGGCAACTACACCTTCGGTCTGACCGAGCAGGTTATGTTCCACGAGATCGACCAGGACTCCATCGACCGCACCCGCGGTATGGACATCACGGTCGTGACCACCGCCAAGACCGACGACGAAGGCCGCGCGCTGCTCAAGGCGCTTGGTTTCCCGTTCAAAACCGAAGCTTAATTAACTACGTAAAAGGTCCGGCCGCTCTGCTTCCCTGGGAAGAGGACGGCGGAAACCGTTACGAGGAAGGGCAAGTGCCCAAATGACTATGACAGATCCTGTCGCAGATATGCTTACGCGCCTGCGTAACGCAAACTCGGCATACCACGATTCCGTGTCTATGCCTTACAGCAAGCTCAAGGCTCGCGTTGCTGACATCCTGAAGGCCGAAGGTTTCATCGCCGGCTGGAAGGAAGAGGACGCAGAAGTCGGCAAGAAGCTGACCCTTGACCTGAAGTTCGGTCCGAACCGCGAGCGTTCAATCGCGGGTGTCCGTCGCATCTCCAAGCCGGGTCTCCGCGTTTACGCGAAGTCCACCAACCTGCCGCACGTGCTGGGTGGCCTGGGTATCGCAATTCTGTCCACCTCTTCCGGCCTCCTGACTGACAAGCAGGCCGGCAAGAAGGGCGTGGGCGGCGAAGTCCTCGCTTACGTCTGGTAACGGGAAAGGAAGAGAATAATGTCACGTATTGGACGTCTCCCCATCACCGTTCCTGCCGGCGTTGAGGTCAAGGTTGACGGCTCTGTCGTCAACGTCAAGGGTTCCAAGGGCGAGCTGAGCCACACTGTGGCCAGCCCGATCGAGGTTGCGCTGGAAGACAGCACCCTGACCGTCACCCGCCCGAACGACGAGCGCGCCTCCCGTTCGCTCCACGGCCTGACCCGCACCCTGATCTCCAACATGATCCAGGGCGTCACCGCAGGCTACGAGAAGAAGCTTGAAATCGTCGGTACCGGTTACCGCGTTCAGGCCAAGGGATCTGACCTTGAGTTCGCTCTCGGCTACAGCCACCCGGTCAGCGTTACCGCTCCGGCCGGCATCACCTTTGCAGTAGAGGGACCGACCAAGCTCTCTGTCTCAGGCATCAACAAGCAGCAGGTCGGCGAGGTTGCTGCCAACATTCGCAAGCTGCGCAAGCCTGACCCGTACAAGGGCAAGGGCATCCGCTACGCGGGCGAAGTCATCCGCCGCAAGGTCGGAAAGGCTGGTAAGTAACCATGGCCATCGCCATTAACAAGAAGCGTACGAACAAGAGCAAGTCTGCTTCGCGCAGCCGCCGCCAGCTTCGTATCCGCAAGCGCATCTCCGGAACGGCTGTACGTCCTCGCCTGGTCGTCAACCGCTCCGCACGCCACGTATTTGTCCAGGTTGTCGACGACACCATTGGCCAGACCGTAGCAAGCGCGTCCACTCTGGAAGCTGACCTTCGTGCATTCGACGGTGACAAGACCGCCAAGGCCAAGCGCGTTGGCGAGCTCGTAGCCGAGCGTGCCAAGGCTGCCGGTGTCGAAGCTGTTGTCTTCGACCGTGGTGGTAACAAGTACCACGGCCGGATCGCTGCCGTCGCTGACGGTGCACGCGAAGGTGGGCTGTCACTGTGACCGAAGCAAACAAGGAAAAGGACACTGTGTCTGCAGAAGAGAAGGCTCCCGAAGCCGCAGCTGCTGAGACCACTGCCCCCGCCGCTGCCGACGACCGCCGTGGTGGCGCCCGTCGCGGCGAGCGTGGCGACCGTGGCCAGGGCCGCGGCGACCGCGGTGGCCGTGGCGGCCGCGATGGCGGACGTGAAGCCGAGAAGAACCAGTTCGTAGAGCGCGTTGTCACCATCAACCGCGTTTCCAAGGTCGTCAAGGGTGGTCGTCGCTTCAGCTTCACCGCACTCGTCGTCGTTGGTGACGGCAACGGTATGGTCGGCGTCGGCTACGGCAAGGCCAAGGAAGTTCCCGCTGCTATCGCCAAGGGCGTTGAAGAGGCCAAGAAGTCCTTCTTCCGCGTTCCCCGCGTTGGCAACACCATTCCTCACCGCGTTCAGGGTGAAGCCGCCGCTGGTGTCGTAATGCTGCGTCCGGCTTCCGCCGGTACCGGTGTTATCGCCGGTGGTCCGGTCCGTGCAGTACTGGAGTGCGTGGGCATCCACGACATCCTCTCCAAGTCGCTCGGTTCCTCCAACGCCATCAACATCGTTCACGCGACCGTTGATGCCCTGAAGCGCCTCGAAGAGCCGGCAGCTGTGGCAGCACGCCGCGGCCTGCCCCTCGACGAGATCGCTCCGCCGGCACTGGTGAAGGCTCTGATGAACCAAAAGGCAGGTGTCTAGGTTATGGCTAAGAACCTGACTCCCTCCGACGCCAAGTTGGAGATCACCCAGATCAAGGGCGTCATTGGCGCCAAGCAGAACCAGCGCGACACCCTTCGGTCGCTCGGCCTCAAGCGCATCGGACACACCGTTGTCCGCACCGCTGACGCCGTGACCGTCGGAATGCTCAACACGGTTCCGCACCTCGTGAATGTTGAGGAGGCGAAGTAATGGCAGAGAAGAACACCGCCGAGACCGCCGCTGCTGAGAAGCAGAGCGCTCTGAAGGTTCACCACCTGCGTCCCGCCCCGGGTTCCAAGACTGCCAAGACCCGTGTTGGTCGTGGTGAGGGTTCCAAGGGTAAGACCGCAGGTCGCGGTACCAAGGGTACGAAGGCCCGCTACCAGATCAAGGCTGGCTTTGCCGGCGGCCAGCTGCCGCTGCACATGCGCCTGCCGAAGCTGCGCGGCTTCAAGAACCCGTTCCGGGTTGAGTTCCAGGTTGTAAACCTGGACAAGCTCAACGAGCTGTTCCCCGAAGGTGGCGCTGTCACCGTGGAGAACCTGGTCGAAAAGGGTGCCGTTCGCAAGAACCAGCCCGTCAAGGTGCTGGGCACCGGCGACATCACCGTCAAGGTTGACGTCACCGTCCACGCATTCTCGGCCAGCGCCGCAGAAAAGATCGCAGCAGCCGGCGGCAGCACCACCGCGCTCTAAGGGATTCCGTCCCGGAGCCGGTGGGCAATAGCCCGCTGCGCAAACTCCCGGCACGGGGGCCGAGGCCCCTGTGCCGGGAGTTTTTTCATACCTATTGGGTCTTCCGGATTGTTCGCATGCCGCAAACACCGGTTAGACTCGGTTGTTGGGTTTATAGACCTGCATCACGAGACTTATTAACAACTGAGGAGGACGCTTGCTAAGCGCATTCGGCCGGGCGTTTCGGACGCCTGATCTGCGACGCAAGTTGTTGTTCACGCTGGGAATCATCACAATCTTCCGCTTGGGAGCCTTTATCCCCTCGCCCGGTGTGAGCTACCAGAATGTCCAGCAATGCTTGTCGAACGGGCAGACCCAGGGCGGGATCTACCAGCTCGTCAATCTTTTCAGCGGCGGTGCGTTGCTGCAGGTCTCCATCTTCGCCTTGGGAATCATGCCGTACATCACGGCAAGCATCATTGTGCAGTTGTTGCGCGTGGTCATCCCGCGGTTCCAGCAGCTGTACGAAGAGGGTGCCTCCGGGCAGTCCAAGCTGACGCAGTACACTCGCTATCTGACGATCGCCCTTGGCCTGCTGAACGCCACGACACTGGTGTCGCTGGCAAGGTCCGGCCAGCTGCTGCCCGGCTGCAACCTGCCGATCATCCCGGACCAGAGCGTCATCACCACGATCCTCATCGTCATCACGCTGACGGCCGGCACCGGCCTCATCATGTGGATGGGTGAGCTCGTGACCGAGAAGGGCGTCGGCAACGGCATGTCCCTGCTGATCTTCACGGCCATCGCTGCCGGCTTCCCCACCTCGCTGGGCGCCATCTGGTCCGCGCAGGGTCCGGGCACGTTCTTCATCGTCCTGGCCATCGGCCTGCTGACCGTTGCCCTGGTGGTCTTCGTGGAGCAGTCCCAGCGCCGCATCCCGGTGCAGTACGCCAAGCGCATGATCGGCCGCCGCACAGTGGGCGGCACCAGCACCTACATTCCCATCAAGGTGAACATGGCCGGCGTCATTCCCGTCATCTTCGCTTCCTCGATGCTCTACCTGCCGGCGTTGATCTCACAGTTCAACCAGCCGAAACCGGGGGAGTCCCTCCAGCCGTGGGTTGAGTGGATCAACAACAACCTGACCCGCGGGGACCACCCCATCTACATGGCGCTCTATTTCGCCATGATCGTTTTCTTTACCTACTTCTATGTCGCGATCACCTTCAACCCTGAAGAGGTCAGCGACAACATGAAGAAATACGGCGGCTTTATCCCGGGTATCCGTGCCGGCAAGCCGACCGCGGATTACCTGCAGTACGTCCTGTCGCGCATCACGCTGCCCGGTGCCATTTACCTTGGCTTCGTGGCACTGATCCCGCTGGTGGCGCTCGTGCTGATCAACGCAAACCAGAACTTCCCGTTCGGTGGCACCTCGATCCTGATCATGGTGGGCGTTGGCCTGGAAACCGTCAAGCAAATTGACGCGCAGCTACAGCAGCGTCACTACGAAGGGCTATTGCGATGACCAGAATGTTGATTATCGGACCACCGGGTTCGGGCAAGGGCACGCAGGCGGAACGCATCTCAGGCCGCCTCGGCGTCGTTGCGATCTCCACCGGCGACATCTTCCGCGCCAACGTCAAGGGTGAGACGCCGCTCGGCGTCGAGGCCAAGAAGTACATGGACGCGGGCGACTTCGTGCCGGACAGCGTGACCAACAAGATGGTCCGCGACCGTCTCAGCGAAGCCGACGTAGAGGACGGCTTCCTGCTGGACGGCTACCCGCGCACCACCGCCCAGGTTGACTACCTGGACCAGATCCTGGCCGACGGCGACCAGAAGTTGGACGTTGTCCTGCAGCTCACGGCCGATGACGAGGAACTCGTTGCCCGCCTGCTGGGCCGTGCGAAGGAAACCGGACGCAGTGACGACAACGAAGCCGTCATCCGCCACCGCCTGGATCTGTACCACGAGCAGACCGAAGCCGTTGTGGCCAAGTACGCCGAACGCGGCATCCTGACCCAGGTTGACGGCATCGGCCAGATCGACGAGGTCACCGACCGCGTCATGCAGGCCATCAAGGAAGCTCAGGCCGCCTGAAATTAGTTCCAACGCTGCGAGGCTCCTCCCGGATCATGGGGAGGGGCCTCCGGCATTTAGCCCCGCGCTTTCCGGTCCCGCATCCTGCGGCCGCAAGGGCGAGGCACACCGAGAGGAAAAACCGCTGATGGCATTCGGCCAGCCACGGATTGAATACAAGACCAACGCCCAGATGCGCACCATGCACGAGGCCGGGCTCGTCCTGAGCCGCGCCCTCGATGCGGCCGTGGCCGCGGCTGCCCCGGGGGTCACCACGAAGCAGCTCGACGAGGTCTTCGCTGCCGTGCTGCTCGAGGCGGGCGCCAAGTCCAACTTCCTGGGCTACCACGGGTTCCCCGCCACCATCTGCACTTCCGTCAATGAGGAAGTGGTCCACGGCATCCCGGGCGACAAGGTCCTCCAGGACGGGGACATCATCTCCATCGACGGCGGCGCGATCGTCAACGGCTGGCACTCCGACTCGGCGCGGACTGTGATCGTGGGAACGCCGGACCCGGAGGACCAGCGCCTCTCCGACGTCACCGAGACGGCCATGTGGCACGGCATCGCAGCCCTGGCCAAGGGCAAGTTCGTGGGCGACATCGGTGCGGCAGTGGACGACTATGTCTCCTCCGTCCCGGGCAAGCCCCTGGGCATCCTTGAGGACTACGTGGGCCACGGCATCGGCTCCGAGATGCACATGGCCCCCGACGTCCTGAACTACCGCACCAGCCACCGCGGTCCGAAGATCCGCCCCGGCCTGTGCCTGGCCATCGAACCGATGCTGGTTCGCGGCGGCATCGAGACGGCAGTGCTGGAGGACGACTGGACCGTGGTCACCACCGACGGCAAGCGTTCGTGCCAGTGGGAGCATTCCGTGGCCGTCCACGAGAAGGGCATCTGGGTGCTGTCCTCGCCGGACGGCGGCGCGGCCAGGCTCGCGCCCCTTGGCGTGGTGCCGGTCCCGATCCCCTGAGGACACGCTTTTAGTTGGGCGACTCGCACCTAGCCTGGCGACTCGCAAAATCCCTGACGCTACCGGAATTCCGGTGTCGCCAGGGATTTTGCGCGTCATGGGGATCTTTCTGCGTCGCCGTGTCAGCTCCCGGGGCAGAATGGGAGCCATGGGACCGAGTGGCGGAGCCGCAGCGCAGGGACAGATCACCGACGTGCCAGGCGTGCGTGTGGGGCACCAGCAGAAGTCCGACGGCGGGTGGCTGAGCGGGGTGACCGTGGTGCTGCCCCCTGCGGGGACAGTGGGTTCGGTGGACGTTCGCGGGGGAGGGCCAGGCACCCATGAGACCGATGCGCTGGACCCCACCACCCTGGTGCGCACCGTGGACGCCGTGGTGCTCACAGGCGGCAGCGCCTACGGCCTGGTTACAGCGCATGGCGTCCAGCGCTGGTGCGAGGAGCAGGGCCGCGGCTTCGCCGTGACGGGCGGGGTGGTGCCCATCGTGCCGGCAGCCGCCATCTTCGACCTCGGCCGCGGCGGCGCCTTCAGCGCCCGCCCGGATGAGGCCATGGGCTACGCGGCGGCAGCGGCCGCCGGCGGACAGGCGGAAGGACACGACGTCGAACGCGGCAACGTGGGTGCCGGCACCGGAGCCGTCATCGGACGAGGGAAATACAAAGGCGGCGTGGGCACAGCGTCCATCACCCTGGAGAACGGCGTGGTGGTGGGTGCCCTGGCAGTGGTCAATGCGCTCGGCCTTCCGCTGGCAGCAGAGGCTTGCGGTGAGCCCGGCACACCGGAGCAGCGGGTGGAACCCGCCAGCGTGCGTCTAAGCGAGGAACAAGCGAGCACGCAGAGGGTTTCGGCCGTTGGGACGGAACCCGGCCCAGCGCTTAACACCACCCTCGTCGTCGTCGCCACGAATGCCGTGCTCGACGTGGCTGAGTGCAAGCGGACCGCCTCGGCTGCCCACGCGGGGCTGGCGCGGGCGCTGAATCCGAGCCACACTCTGGCCGACGGGGACACCGTGTTCTGCCTCGCCACCGGGGGCCACGAGCTGGACAGGAGTACGGAAGCCGCCCGGCAGATAAGTCTCATTACCCTGCAGAGTGCGGCAGCCGACGTCGTACGTTTGGCCATCCTTGACGGGATCAGCAGCGCCCAGGCGGTAACAACTCCGGCGGGCGAATTTGGTGCATACCCGGGCAATGTGCGCTAACATGGCTGGATTTAACTTTCCGGGCCTAATGCCGTAGAGTTGCATGTTGGTTGTCTGCCCTGCCGCGCCCATTTGCGGCCGGAGGGCGACGGTCAATCAAATCAAAAACGTCCGCAGTCTTTCATGGTGCAAACCCGAAGGCTGTGGCAAACAACAGTTAGCGGAGGATATGGCCAAGAAGGACGGGGTCATTGAGATCGAGGGCGTAGTGACTGAGGCGCTGCCCAACGCGATGTTTCGCGTTGAGCTCACCAACAAGCACGTTGTCCTCGCACACATCTCTGGGAAGATGCGTCAGCACTACATCAGGATTCTTCCTGAGGACCGCGTAGTGGTGGAGCTGAGCCCTTATGACCTGACACGTGGTCGTATCGTCTACCGCTACAAGTAAACGTTGGGCGGCCAAGGCAATTGCCTAAGACCGCTCCAACGGCCCAACTGCTATCACGCAAAGGAACGCCATGAAGGTCAAGCCGAGCGTCAAGCAGATCTGCGAAAAGTGCAAAGTGATCCGCCGTAACGGCCGGGTCATGGTGATCTGCGAGAACCCGCGCCACAAGCAGCGCCAGGGCTAATTCCCGTCAGGGAATCCCTGGGTTGCTAACCCACGCAAGTAAATAAAGGCAGCACAAGCTGAACTGGGACGCATGAGCCCGGACAGCTAACCCCCGGTCGGAGGCTGGGGCCGCACTGAAAGTGCGGGTGTACTGCCTACGACCTCCGGTTTATTCAAGGAGTACCGCCACTATGGCTCGTCTCGCTGGCGTAGACATTCCCCGCGAAAAGCGGCTGGAAATTGCGCTTACTTACATCTACGGCGTGGGCAAGACCCGTGCACACGAAACCCTGGCTGCCACCGGCATCAGCGCTGACGTTCGGGTCAAGGACCTGACGGATGCGCAGCTGGTAGAGCTGCGTGACTACATTGAAGGCAACTACAAGGTTGAGGGTGACCTTCGCCGCGAAGTAGCAGCAGATATCCGCCGCAAGGTTGAAATCGGCAGCTACGAAGGCCTGCGTCACCGCAAGGGCCTGCCCGTACGCGGTCAGCGTACGAAGACCAACGCTCGTACCCGCAAGGGCCCGAAGCGTACCGTCGCCGGCAAGAAGAAGGCCCGCTAAACCGCACTTGCCTGACGGCAAATGTGGGATCAGCAAGGCCTTCCCCCAAATAACTTTCTGTAGGAGAAGAAATGCCCCCGAAGACTCGTGGCGCGGTTCGCAAGCCGCGTAAGAAGGACAAGAAGAATATCGCGCTTGGCCAGGCGCACATCAAGAGCACGTTCAACAACACCATCGTGTCCATCACGGACCCGACCGGTGCTGTGATCAGCTGGGCTTCCGCCGGTGAGGTTGGATTCAAGGGCTCGCGTAAGTCCACCCCGTTCGCTGCGCAGATGGCTGCCGAAGCCGCCGCCAAGCGTGCACAGGAGCACGGCCTGAAGAAGGTTGACGTGTTCGTCAAGGGACCGGGTTCCGGACGCGAAACCGCCATCCGTTCGCTGCAGGCTGCCGGCCTCGAGGTTGGCTCCATCCAGGACGTCACCCCCGCCGCGCACAACGGCTGCCGTCCGCCGAAGCGCCGCCGCGTCTAAGTATTTTCCGCAGCCGGAGCTTGCCCGGACCCGTTTCGGGTCCGGGCAAGCCCGCCGCGTTAAGTCCTCAGACCGATTTTCCACCACCTGTGTTGCGTCATATAGCGGATGCTCGCCGAAAGGAAACCTAAGTGCTCATTGCACAGCGCCCCACCCTCTCCGAAGAGGTCGTCTCCGAAAACCGCTCCCGGTTCATCATTGAACCGCTGGAGCCGGGCTTCGGTTACACCCTCGGAAACTCCCTCCGCCGTACCCTGCTCTCCTCCATCCCCGGTGCCGCTGTAACCAGCATCCGGATCGATGGCGTGCTGCACGAGTTCACGACGGTTCCGGGTGTCAAGGAAGATGTCACCGAGATCATCCTCAACATCAAGAACCTGTCCGTGTCCTCCGAGCACGACGAGCCGGTTGTTGCTTACCTGCGCAAGCAGGGCCCCGGAGTCGTCACCGCCGCGGACATCGCTCCGCCGGCCGGCGTCGAGTTCCACAACCCGGATCTGCACATTGCCACGCTGAACTCGAAGGGCAAGTTCGAACTCGAACTGACCATCGAGCGCGGCCGCGGCTACGTTTCGGCAGCTCAGAACAAGTCCGGCGACGCAGAGATCGGCCGTATTCCGGTTGACTCCATCTACTCGCCGGTGCTGAAGGTTACTTTCCGCGTGGAAGCCACCCGTGTTGAGCAGCGCACCGACTTCGACAAGCTGATTGTCGACGTCGAGACCAAGCAGGCCATCGCCCCGCGCGATGCCGTTGCTTCCGCAGGCACCACCCTGGTGGAACTGTTCGGTCTGGCCCGCGAGCTGAACACCGCAGCTGAGGGTATCGAGATTGGCCCGTCGCCGACGGATGCTGCCCTGGCAGCAGACATGGCTCTGCCGATCGAGGATCTGGACCTCACCGTCCGTTCCTACAACTGCCTCAAGCGTGAGGGCATCCACACCGTGGGTGAACTCGTTGCCCGCTCCGAGGCTGACCTGATGGACATCCGCAACTTCGGTGCGAAGTCCATCGATGAGGTCAAGGCAAAGCTGGTTGAACTGGGTCTGTCCCTGAAGGACTCCCCTCCCGGTTTCGACCTGGCAGCCCGCGCCGCAGCCATCGAAGAGGACGACGCCGCGTTCAGCGACGACGAGCTCTAACAAGCAGATCTTGGCCGAGAGGCTGGCCCGCACCGCGTAGTGCGCAGCCTCCCGGCTTCCATATGAGGAGAAACAAATATGCCTACCCCCACTAAGGGTCCGCGCCTCGGAGGCGGCCCGGCTCACGAGCGTCTCATGCTCGCGAACCTGGCAGCAGCACTGTTCGAGCACAAGCGGATCACCACCACGGTCACCAAGGCCAAGCGCCTGAAGCCGTACGCAGAGCGCCTGGTCACCTTCGCCAAGCGTGGCGACCTCGCTTCCCGCCGCCGCGTTCTCGGCCTGATCAGCAACAAGGGCGTCGTCCACGAGCTGTTCACCGACATCGCGCAGGCTGTGGAGAACCGCAACGGCGGCTACACCCGCATCACCAAGATCGGCAACCGTAAGGGCGACAACGCTCCCATGGCTGTCATCGAGCTGGTTCTCGATCCGGTTTCCGCCAAGCAGGCTGTTGTAGCCGAGGCCACCCAGGCTGCTGCCGCTGCTGCTCCGGCCGCTGAGGAAGCACCCGAGGCAGAGGTCGTTGAGACCGAAGCTGCTGAGGCTCCCGCTGCTGAAGAAGCTCCGGCTGAAGAAGCTGCTGCTGAGGAAGCTCCGGTTGAAGAGGCTGCTGCTGAAGAGGCTGCGGCCGAGGAGAAGGACGCGAAGTAATTCGCTAAATCCTTCGCATAGACTTGAGTCTATGACCCACCAAGAACCCGCTGCCCCCGTTTTGGGGGGCGGCGGGTTTTTGCGTATCCGGCTCGATCTCGCGTACGACGGCGGTCCGTTCAGCGGGTGGGCAGTGCAGCCGGGGCGCCGTACCGTCCAGGGAGTTTTGGAGGGGGCGCTGGAGCTGCTGCTCCGCCGCCCCATACGAGTCACGGTGGCCGGCCGCACCGACGCGGGCGTGCACGCCCGTGGTCAGGTGGTCCACCTGGATCTGACGGAAGCCGAGTGGCTGGGACTGAACCGTGGTGCGGACGTCGATCCCGCCGTCGCCCTCCTGCGCCGCCTGCGGGGCACGCTCAGCCGCGGGCTGGAAGACCAGACCGGCGCCATCATGGTGCACAAGGCCGCCGTCGCCCCTGAAGGGTTCGACGCCCGGTTCTCCGCCCTGTGGCGCCGCTACAGCTACCGCATCGCGGACGGCCCGGAGAAGTGGGATCCGCTTGGCCGGTACAGCACGCTCTGGCACAAGACGGCCCTGGACGTGGACCTGCTGAACGAAGGGGCGGCGCAGCTGCTGGGCCTGCACAACTTCCTGTCTTTTTGCAAGCCGCGGGAAGGTTCCACCACCGTCCGGGAACTGCAGCGCTTCGAGTTTGGGCGCGGGCAGGACGGCGTCATTGTCGTCACGGTCCAGGCGGACGCCTTCTGCCACAACATGGTGCGTGCCCTGGTGGGCTCGGCGCTGTACGTGGGGGAGGGACAGGAACGTCCGGAGTGGCTGCACGAGCGCCTGCTGGCAAGGATGCGCGACGCCCGTTCCGTCCTGGCTGCACCGCACCCCCTGGTGTTCGAGGAAGTGGCCTACCCCTCCGACGGCGAGCTGCTGGCCCGGGCAGAGCTCACACGGGCAGTGCGCCAGTAGGGCCCTGCCCCGGTTTTCGCCGCGCGGCTAGTAGGCTGAGACGCAGTCTTAAATCATGCGGTCCTTACAGGGGGTAAGGGATGAATGATCGTCGCGTCGTTGTGGTTATCGACCGGGACGAGGAAGTCCGGTCCCTTTTGCGGACCACGCTCGGGGAGGCCGGCTTCGTGGTGCACTGCGCTGCCACCGGCGAAGCCGGGCTTGCGCTGGTCCGTGCCAAGCAGCCGGACACCGTCACGCTGGATCTGGTGCTTCCGGACATGGATGGCTATGAGGTGCTGCGGCGCATCCGCGAATTCAGCCACACCTACATTCTGATTATCACCGCGCGAAGCGGCCTTGGAGCGACCTTGAAGGGCTTCGACGCCGGTGCTGACGATTACATGGTCAAACCCATCCGGCCGCGGGAGCTGCGTGCCCGTGTTGACGGCATGCTGCGCCGGCCCCGGCAACTGACGGTCCCGCCGATCGTGACGCCGCGGCAGGCACCACTGGTTTCGCCCCGGCTGCGGGCCTCGGCCAGGGCGGAGATCGCGCCTGGACCCGCTCCGGCCCACGGTCTGCCAGTAGCGCGGGGCCTTGGAGTAGCGCTGGACGTTCCAGCTGCCCAGGGCCTGCCAGCTGCCCAGGCCTTCGAGCACAACGGGCTGGCGATCAACAGCGCAACGCGGGCCGCGACGCTCGGCGGTCGCGCCCTGCAGCTGACCCGTACTGAGTTCGACCTCCTGTACATCCTGCTGCAGCGGGGGAGCGGCGTTGTCAGCAAGGCGGAACTCGTCGGGCTTTTGGGTCTTGCGAAGCGGGAAGCGGGCACCATGGGCGGCAGCGATGCCGGTGTGCGGGACGCTGGCAGAATTATCGAAACCCACGTCGGTAACCTGCGCCGCAAGCTGGGGGACGACGCGAGGCAGCCCCGCTGGCTTAAGACTGTCCGCGGGGCCGGCTACACCCTGGCGTAGGGCCGTCGTCCGGACGTAGCCGCAGCTCAGAACGCGGCTGCTCCGCTGCTTTCCAGGACGCTCAGAATGCGCCCCTTCAAACGGGGGACACGCCGCCAAGGTTACAAGAAAATAACAAGGCAGCGGGCGCACCCTTAAGGCATGAAATCACTAACAAGCGACGACGTCGTCGCAGTCCGTGGCGTTCTTACCGATACGCATCCGGTCGATTTCTACGTGCTTGGCGTCGCGGGGGCGATTGACCGTTTGGCCCTCCCGCTGCGCGAACGTGGGATCACCGTGCACCTCGAGGCGCCCCACCATGGAATGGAAGTGGACAGGAAGTCCGCCGCGCTGCTCTACCGGGCGGCGCAGGAGCTCCTGAGCAACATCCATAAATACGCCGACGCGTCCTCCGTGACCGTCCGGCTCTGCTGCGTCTGCCGTTCCGGGGACAACCATGCGGTCCAGCTCCGCGTCACCGACGACGGTGGCGGCTTCGACGTTGAGGCCGCGACCCACGGCAGGCACTCGGGCATGGGGCTGAGGCTCATGACCCTTGCCGTCGGTTCCGCCGGAGGCAAAATGGCAATTGAGTCGGCCCCCGCCGCGGGAACCCGCGTGACCGTGACCCTGCCGCTGGACTAGGCCCTCTCCAGACTGGCACGCGCTTCCTACGCGGCTGTGACTGATGCCCAGCTGGGCCAAGGATCCGTTGGCAGTGGTGGTTCGGCGCCGTTGAGGGCGTCGAGGCCGTCGAAGGTGTCGGGATCGATGATGTCCGCGGGGTCGGGGTAGCCCTCGAAACCGACGGCGTCAGAATAGTCCGGCGGCTCGGGCAAGCCTGGTGGCATGAGCCAGTCCGGCAGCTCCGGAGAGTCTTGGTCCATCTGCGACTCCGGCCAGGAGGGCGGTTCGGGCCAAGCGGCGAGTTCTTGCCCGTCCGGTGCATCAGGCACGTCGGGCGGCAGCGGCCAGTCCTGGCCAGCCTCCAGAGCCAGCCGCGGTTCGGGCCAGTGGGGTGGTTCCCAGTCCTGATGTTCGCTGGGGTAGGAACGTCCCGACGGTGAGATCCAGCCGGGCGGCGTGTCCTTGGTGGCGCCGACCGGTTTCCACGCTGTGGAGTGTTTCAGACGGTGGTGCTTGGGGCAGGGCTGGCCGAGGTTCCTGATGCTGGTGGTCCCTCCGTCGGACCAGGCCAAAATGTGGTCGGCGTCATTGTCCATGGAGTGGTTGTTGCAGCTCGGGAACGTGCATCGAGCATCGCGCAGCCGCAGCCACTGGCGCATCGGCTTCGTCAACCGGTAGCTTGTGCGTCCGATCTCCAACGGCGCCCCGTTCCGCGGGTCTGTAAGGACCCGCAGGAATGACGTTCCGCCGTCGGCGACGAGCCGGCGGGCCATGGACGCGGGAATGGGACCGTACCCGTCCAGCATGGCCGGTTCCTCCGTCAGGCCGAGCAACGAGAACACCGGAACGGTTACCAGGACCTGCGCCGTGGGGGACGGCACCCCGCCGACCGGTACAAGACCGGACGGCGCACCACCTACGGGAACAGAACCCGCAGGCGTTGAACCTGCCGGCGCGGAGTCTGCGGGAACCGGCTCAGCGGGCGGGCCGTCAACCGCGCCATCAAGCTGGTGACCTGCTGTGAGCAGCCACGTGGCGGCAGCATCGACGCGCAGCTGCGTCAAGGTGCGGGATTCGGTGGGACTTTGCATGGCGCGGCCCGCGGCGGTGGTGCGGTTCCAGATCGCCGCAGCCTGGTCCGCCGGCAGAAACGCCGAGAGCCAGGCCATGCCGTCCCGGTCCGGTGTGTACTCCAGCCGCCGGTCCTTTGCACTCTTCGCATGGCGGGTTTCGATGCTGTCCGGATGATGCCGCTCCCGCCAGGCACGTACCTTCGCCCGGAACCTGGAGGGCACCAACTCTCCGGCCGGGCATCCGCGGGCGGCCCCGGGCGCGTCCGGGTCCAGGAAGTGCGCGCCTCCAACCCAGCTGTGGACGCGGGATCCAGCCCGATGGTTTCATCGCACATCACCCGGGCATGCTGCCACGAAATTGTTCCGGCGTGCAGTGCCTCCAGCGCCAACGGCAGGGTATGGCTGAGGGCGGCGGATTCAACAAGCAGCCGTGTCGCCGCACCTTCGCTCACAGTCAGGGCGCCGGCGACTTCGGCCGTTAAGGACATCTGCCGGATCTCACGGTCCCGCAGGCTCTCAGCCGGCGGTGCCATGGCCGCGGAAATGTCGGCGTATTCGGCCGTGAGGTGGACCTTAAGGGCAGCAGCCCGGGCCTCCAGTTTGGCCGCCTCGGCCAGTCCGTCCAAGACGGCATCGGCCCGCTCCTGCAGTGGATCGGCGTAATTCGGCAGAGGGTCCGCGCCCCCAGTGCCCGGATCAGCGGCCTTGCGGAGCTTGGCAGCCAGCGCCGCGGCAGAAGCACTGATAGCCTCAAGCGCATCCGCAGCCGCACTGTTATCCATACCCAAAGCATGCCATCGGCCTATGACAAAAACGACTCTGCCCCGGGGCTATGTGGAAAACCGGATTGGGCCTGATCCCCGCGTCAGGACTCGGGCGTTCCCTCAGCCGGCAGGGTGAGGGTGAAGGTGGTGCCTGCGCCGGGTTTGCTCTGGCAGGAGATGTCCCCGCCGTGCCGCTCCACGATGGTTTTGGTAATGGACAGACCCAGCCCCACCCCTGGAATGGCAGCCTGGCGCGCCGCCTGGGTGCGGAAGAACCGCGTGAAGATACGCGAAGTTTCCTCTTCGCTGATGCCCATGCCTGTGTCCTGGACCTTCAGCTGCACCCACGATTCGCTACGCCGGGCACTGACGGTGACTTTGCCGCCGTCGGGAGAGTATTTGACGGCATTGGACACCAGGTTGTCCAGCGCCTGACTGATGCGAAGCGGGTCAGCGTGCGCCCACAGCGGCGCCGGAACGTCGGTGCTGAGCGAAACGTTGCTCGCGTCTGCCTGCGCCTGGACCGAGCCGATGCTGTTCTCGATGAGGCCGGCCAGATCGGTCCGGCGGGGATGCACGGCCAGAACGGCCGAGGCCGACACCAGAAGCTCCGAGACGAGGGAGAGCAGGCGTTCGGCATTGCGCTGGACCACCTCCAGCCGGCGCACGGAATCGGGGCTCAAGGCGTCCGCTTCGTCCAGCACCAGGTCCACGTTCCCGAGCACAGACATCAGGGGACTGCGGAACTCGTGGGAGACGTTGGAGATCAATTCTTCCTTGGCGGAGAGCGCTTCCACCAGGCCCGTGACGTCACTGTAGACGACGACCGCCCCACTGAACCCGCCGTCGTCGTTCTTGATAATCCGGGCAGCAGTGGCGACCGCCCGCTGCGAGGGTCCCTCGCCCAGCCACACCAGGTAATCGGCGAAGGTCTCACCGGCCACAGCACGGCTGATCGGGCGTTTGTCCAATGGAAGCGGCGTTACTCGGTCCTGCCCGAACATGAGCTGCTGGGCTTCCAGCGGCTGCTCAGTGCCGGCCGGGGCTGCCGCCTGCCGGAAGGTTTGCTGCTGGTTGTTGACCAGAACCTTCTGGCCGTCCGCATCCACGGCCACAATCCCAACGTCGGTGGTGTCCAGGATGGTCTTGAGCAGCCGTTCGCGGTTCCGGCTTTCCACGAGCAGTTCGCGGAGTTCGGCGTCCTTCTTCTCCAGTCGCTGGCGCTGCAGGCGGACGTTGGCGGTGGCGAACCTTATTGCCAGCGAGACGGCCAGCATCATTAGCGGCAGCAGAATTGCGGTGGCAATGTCCGAAGGTGAAATCTTGGGAAACTTTTGCACCAGCGTGGGAATGCCGATGAGGAGGGTGCCGAAAAAGCTCAGGAAGATGGTGGTGCGCGGGAAGTTGTCGGAGCTGGAAAGCCAGATCACCGGGAATATCGCCAGAACTCCAAGTCCGGCAACGGCGGGAACCGCGCCGTTGCGGGCGAGCCCGATGACCACCATGTCGAGTATCGGAATAACTAAGTAGGCGTTGGGCGGTAGCCGTTCCCAAGGAACCAGAAAGCAGGCGAGGAACGTCGTCACCATCATGACGATGGCGGCAATAAACACCGGGCTCTCGATCAGCGTTGGCCACACCGCGGGGGCGGCAATCGCCAGCGCGGCGAGAATGACCGTAACCGGGAGCTGGCAGAGCGCCACCTGGACGCGGGGCCGCAGCCGGCGGAAGAATCGGTCCGTGTCGCGGACCAGCACGTGCTCACCCAATGCGGCTGCGCCCGGTTCTGGCCTGCACTTCCGAATTCCAAGACCGCTCGTGGTTATACGAAGACATGATGCCCATTATGCACACCTATTCTTCGGTATTTGCAGGGGGCGGCGCCGGTGAGCGGCGTAAGCCTAAAAGATATGGGTAATTTTCGTTCTTTCGGCCCTTCTACGTTGTAGCGTAGGTAATCTGGTAACGCTTACCGCATTGCGCTGGGCTGTGCGGTGGTTTTGCCTGGATAGAGGTAGTGGTGGGTGATCTTGGTGTTGCCGTGGTCATCGAGGATGATGTCGACGTTCGGAATCTCCTCGACGCGGTTTTGCAGCAGGCGGGTTTTGAGGTGCACTCTGCAGGGAACGGCCGCGACGGGGTTGACATGGCTAAGCAGCGCCAGGCGAACGTCATTACTCTCGACGTCGGTCTTCCGGACATTGACGGCTTTGAAGTCCTTCGGCGCATCCGGCAGTTCAGTGACGCCTACGTTGTGATGCTCACCGGCCGCGATGAGGAGCTTGACACCATCACGGCACTCCAGGGCGGGGCGGACGACTACATCGTCAAGCCCTTCCGGCCGCGGGAACTGCGGGCCCGGATAACGGCGATGCTGCGCAGGCCCCGTGTTTCTTCTGCAGATGATGCTCCGTCTGCTGCAGAGTCCGGGCCCGTTGGCTCCGCCGCTCCCGCCGGTTCGCGCCGCGGCGCCGTGCTGCAGCACAATGGCCTGGCACTTGACACCGAAACCCGGACCGTCGCCCTGCGCGGCACGCCCCTGGGGCTGACCCGGAGCGAATTCGACCTGCTGCACGAGCTGCTGAGGGGAACGGGCGCGGTGCGCACCCGGGCCGATCTGGTGCGGGTAGTGCGGGGCGAGTACTACGGCGAGGACACCTATATCAGCGAAGCTGACGAAAGGGCCGTTGAAGTCCATATCGGCAACCTGCGCCGCAAGCTACGCGAGGACCCCCAGGATCCCCGGTGGCTCGTGACGGTGCGGGGCGTGGGGTACCGGCTCGCCCCGAAGCGGGCTGAGTAGGGCGCTTACCTGGGCTCCTAGTGCGTCTAGGCCTCCGGCGGGAGGTAACCATTCTTGAGGCCGCACACGGTTTGGTCGCCGGTAAGCGCCACAAAGGGCAGCAGCCGGCGGACAGCGGGCAGGTCTCCGCTCTTCACGAGGCGTTCCAGGTTTACCGCCAGCTGAGCCAGCCGAGAGGCACCCACCATAATGGCCGAGTTCTTCAGGCTGAGGACGGCGTCCATAGCTGCGTCAGCGTCGTCGTGTTCGACCGAGGCTTCGAGGTAGGTCCGGCGCTTGTCCCAGATCCTGATGTAGTCCCTAGCGAAGTTGTGTGCCACTCCGGTGCTGCCCATGTCATCTTCGAGGTCATGAAGGACGTCCAGGTCTAATACGGGCAAGGCTGCACTCTCCGATTCGTCGTGAAGCATGCCATCATGGCTCGCAGGGGCCGGAACGCAGACGCCGCTGGCGTTGCTGTCGGCTGCTCCGGAACTCGAAATGGACATGAGTTAAGGCTACTTTGTGAGGTTGGGAAAACCCTGATTGAGCTTGGATCCTGTGGAAACCTTGCGGGTACCTTGTGGTGGCGCCAAACCTGCGGAAGTCCCCACCTTACTAGCTGCCGAGAGTCTCGATACTCTTGATGACGGCAGGGCCCAAGATGGCAATGAACAGGACCGGAAAGATGAAGAAAAGCAACGGGAACAGCACACTGACCGGCAGCTTCATGGCCTTTTCTTCCGCGCGCTGGCGCCTTTTCACGCGCATGACTTTAGCCTGCACTCTGAGAACGCCGCTGATTGCAATGCCGTAGGCGTCGGCCTGCACGACGGCCTGCACGAAGCTCCGCAGCTCCGGCACGTTAGTGCGCTCCGTGAGTGCCAAATAGGCTTCACGGCGGCTACGCCCCACTTGCATGTCTTGCAGGGTGCGGACCAGTTCCTCAGCCAATGGGCCCTTGCCAGTCCCGCCGGCCCTGGCCATGGCTCCTTCAAACCCAAGCCCGGCGTCCACAGCGATAAGCATTTGGTCCAGCGTGTTGGGCAGCTCAAGTTGAATGGCTTTCTGCCGCTCCTGGCCTTTGCTGACCAACAGCAGGTCCGGAATGAAGTAGCCCATGGCCAAGATGAACAGACCCAGAAGCTTCAGGATCGGCGACGGACTTGTTGAACTGAGGAAGATTCCCACTGCGAAGCCGACGGCGGCCAGTGCCGGTTTCGCCGCAAGAACCCGACCCAAGGGAATGCTGGGAGGCCTTCCGGCCAGCGAGAGTAACTTATCCAACCGACGGACATAGCTGGCAGGGGTGATTCGCCTGCCTAAGCGAAGGAAGAATCCGTCTTCTGGTGCTTCCCCAGGTGCCCGTGCGGGAGCACTGCGTTTGAGGTTCTCCTGGATGGCTGCAGCCGATTTCTTGTCGGCCGACAATGCGGCCCAGGCAAGATAGGCGAATGGCAGGGCAATCATTCCTGCTGAGAGGGGCACAAGTATTGACATGGCTGCCTAGAACTTCAGATCGATGATCTTGCGGAGCCATAAGCCGCCGATTGTCATGAATATGACCGAAACAACCATCATGCCCCAGCCCAGCGGGTGCCCGAACATCGGGTTCATGTAACCCGGGCTCACAACCAAAAGGATGAGGATAATCCCGACGGGAAGGCCCATAAGGATATAGGCCGAAAACTTACCTTCCGCGGCCAGGGCCTTTATCTGTCCTTTGATTTCGCTCCGCTCGCGAATGGTATCCCCGACCTGGTCGAGTACCTCCGCCAGGTTACCTCCGACTTCGCGGTTTATTTGAATGGCCTGGGCTATCCAGGTGAAGTCTTCGTTAATCATCCGGGTCGCCGTATCATTCAGTGCGGAGAGGAGGTCCTTGCCCAGGCTCGTTTCAGCGACTACTCTCCGCATCTCTTCGGCTGTTGGGCTGGCGGACTCGACGGCGGCTGCCTCAATCGCCCGCAAGATGCTGTGCCCGGCTCGAAGGCTTCCGGTAAGAAGTTGCAGCGTGTCACTGAGCTGCTGGTCGAAAGCGGCGCGGCGTTTGCCTGTCCGGTAGCTCAAAAAGAGAATGCCGGCGGGCGGGGCGAACAGAAAGAACACCAGGGCAAGCGCGGGTCCACCAGCAATCAGCCCCATGAGCGAGCCGACACAGCCCCCGGCCAGTACAAGAATGATGTAGTCCGCTTGGCTCAAACGCAGGCCCGCGAGTTCGAGGGATTCCTTGCTGTACAGCTTCAAATCCCGAGAGGACAGGTACCTTTCGAGGACGGCGGTTGCAGAGCCTGCAAAGCGCGACACCGTAGAGATCGAGTCATCATCGACAGGCCGCCGCCGTTCCGTGGGAATGCGCGGCGGGCCGGGGATCAGGATCAGGACCAGCGTCAGGATGGCGGCGGACAACAGCAGGATAAGGCCTGACACAAGAAACATGGCGGGATCCTACCGCCGCCCGGCCGCGGACTTGGCGGCGAACACACCAGGGGACACGTGGATGCCCATGTCCTCAAAGCGGTCGATGAAGTGGGGGCGGATGCCGGTGGCAACCGGCTTGCCCCGGAACCTTCCCCTTTCATCCACCCCCGCCGCGAAGTCGAAAACGAAGGCATCCTGCAAGGTCACGATGTCCCCTTCCATGCCTTGGACCTCGGTCACGTGCGTGATTCTTCTACTTCCGTCGCGGAGCCTCGAGATTTGTACGATCAGGTGTACGGCGGAGGCTATTTGCTCGCGGATGGCACGGAGCGGTAGATCCATGCCGGCCATCAGGACAAGGGTCTCCAGCCGCGCGACGGCGTCCCGCGGAGAGTTTGAGTGAACAGTGGAAAGGGAACCGTCGTGGCCCGTGTTCATGGCCTGAAGCATGTCCAGTGCCTCGCCGCCGCGGACCTCGCCCACGACGATGCGGTCCGGACGCATCCGGAGAGAGTTGCGCAACAGTTCCCGAATGGTGACTTCGCCCTTGCCTTCTGTGTTGGGAGGCCGGCTTTCGAGACGGACAACATGTTCCTGCTGGATTTGCAGCTCCACGGCGTCTTCGATGGTGACGATCCGTTGGTTGTCCTGGATGAAGGACGAGAGGACGTTCAACAGTGTGGTTTTTCCGGTTCCCGTGCCACCTGAAACGATGATGTTCAGCTTGGCCTTGACGCAGGCGTTCAGGAGTTCGGCCATTTCCGGAGTCAGCGTCCCGAAATCAATGAGGTTCCGCACAGTCAGTGGAATCTTGCTGAACTTTCGAATGGTCAGCGAGGATCCGCCGACGGCGAGGGGTGGAATTACGGCGTTTACACGGGAGCCATCTTCGAGGCGCGCGTCCACCAGCGGTGAGGATTCGTCAATGCGGCGGCCTACCTTGGAAACGATGCGTTCGATGACGCGTCTCAGGTGATCCTCTGAGGTGAATTGCGCGTCTGCGAGGCTCAGCTTGCCGTTCCTTTCAACGTAGATCTGGTCCATTCTGTTGACCATGATCTCCGTGACGTTGGGGTCATCGAGAAGCCGTTGTAGGGGACCAAAGCCCAGCACGTCATCCGCTACATCCTGGACCAACCGGATTCTTTCTTCGGGCGTCAGAGGAACGCGCTCCGCGTCGATAATCTGGGAGAGTTCGTCGCGGGCGCTTGCTCGCAGTTCGTGCTCACCAAGCCCCGAGTCGCTGTACCGGGCGCCCATGCGCTCGAACAGAGCATCCGCTGCGCGTTGTTTTAAGCCTGCCAATGCGTCCACCGGCCGTTGTGACTTGGCTGCAGGCGCGGTGGGCGGCCTTTGGCTGCTCGGCGTGAAGGGGGAGGTTACGGGTTCCTCCAAACTGTGATCAGTCTCGTCGGCATCCGGTTCTTCAGGTGGGTTCACAGTGTGTTCCGGCAGGGCAGGATTCGCCTTGACTTGGGCTGCAGAAAGCCGTTCAGAAAGTTTCACTTCACCACCACTCGTCGATGCTGCTTCCGCTGGTCGCTGGTCCGCCAGGCCGGATCGAACCGCTGGACCAGTTGTTTGAAGCCCTTAACGGCGGGATCACGCCGCGAATCCTGCAGGATCGGGACACCGCGGTTTGTTGAAAAAGCGACCGCTTTAGACCGCCGGATGCTCACATCCACCGGTGCGCCGATGGATGCTTCGACGTCCCGCACAGTAAGCCCCGACTTGGAGTCAGCCATGTTCAGAACCACGTGCCGGGTCTCGGGCAGGATTTCCAGCTGCTGAAGGATTTCCAATCCTGAGCGGAGGCCGCGGACGCTGGGGATGTCCATACCAGTGACCCAAACCACGTCAGTACACTGCTCCATAGCAGCCAGGCCCACTTCGCCGAGTCCCGGCGCGGTGTCCACCACGACGTAATCAAACTCGCTGGCCAACTGCTCCAATAGACGGGTGATCTGCTCTGGGGTGATGTGGTCGGCATCAGCCGGATTCCTGGGAGCACAGAGTGAATAGATGCTGGCGGGATGGACCGCCAGGAAGGCCTTGAGTACCAGGGAATCCTGGCTCGCCGAAGTGGTCACAGCGTCAGTGATTGTGTGTTCCGGTTCCAGATACAGCCCTGAAGCCACGTCCCCAAACTGAAGATCGAGGTCGACGATGACGACTTTCATGGGCGCAATCTTGCCCAGCCCGACTGCGATGTTGGTGGCAACCGTGGTCTTGCCGACGCCGCCCTTGGGGGAGAACACACCGATGACCAGGCCGCTGTTGGAGGCTACCCTGGGCGATGCATCCTGGCTGCGGTAGCGGCTGGCGAAAGCCTGGCAGGCCCGTTCGAGGATGATGCGTATAAAGGCAGGGTCAGCCGAAGGGTCCATGATGTCCCGGATGCCTGCGCGCATGGCATGAAGCACCAGCTCTGCATCGCTTTGCCGGACGAGGATAACGCTGACTTCCGGCAGCTGGACATCGAAGATTGTTGCGAGACGCAGGGCATCCTCCAGAGCGACATCTGGCCCAAGAATCAGCACCTCCATGGGTTCTCCGCTGAGTTGCGCGAACAGGTCCTCCGGCTGTGCTGGCATGGCGGCCGTCAAGAATGTCTGCACGCTGCCTTGCAGACCTCCGACCACCGCCTGGCGTAAGCGGTGGTCAAAGTCAGTGTTTGGACTGATCAGGACGAAACGGCTCACGGGTAAACGTCACCCCGCTTGATTTGGGTGGGCGGATCGGCTTTGGCTTCCGCCGGCTCTTTCGTCAGCCAAATTCTGCCGAATTCGGCCGAATAGATAACCTTTGCTGCCGCGGTGTCAGCAACGGCGACTGTGACGAGCATGCCTCCGGCGGGGAGCACCTGGGGATTTGGTCCCGAGGACGGCGACGCTGGGGCTCTCTGTTGGGTCGCTTCGGCGCGCTGGAGGCTTGTGACCAGAACCTTGTGCAGGACGCGGCCGGTCGTTGGCGGGAATACTGAATCTTTGATGTCGCCATCAAAGGTGGCGAACAACCCGACCGTGTCCCCGGCAACGACCCGGCCGCCCACTAGGCGTTGCGGTTCGAGGGCAAAGGTCACTTCCTGCAAACCCTTGGGAACGGGAACTGAACCTGGCACGTCAAGGGCGGAGGGCTCAATGAGCCGCTCGGTGAGGAGTTGTTCACCGGGAACTAAGTTTGTCGCCGTGACTTTTCCGGCCTGGCCATCGAGACTTCCGAGCGCTGATCCGGGAACGCCGGTGCGCGGTAATTCTTCCACTGCCACGAGTTTGGCCAGGGCTTCCGCAGACGTGCCGGCGGGAACGGGCTTCTGGACGACCAGGACTTTAGTGGGTTCTAGGTTCTGCATGGCCCGGCTATCGGCCGCCTGCGCGTAGGAGAAGATCAGAAGGATTCCGACTATTGCCACGACAACAGCGGCAACACCGGCCAATAAGCGCGACTTCACCCAGCACTCCTAACCGTTCATTCGGACGACCGCAGATCCGTAGGCGTCCAGGGGCCCCAGCCTGTAACCATCCTCCAAGGAAACGTATTTTACGAACCTACCAATAATTCCGCGGCAGTTGTTTGTACAAGCCAGTGTTCCGGCATATTGGGACGTGTTGCGGAAGGTTATGGGCGTCTTGTCGCTACCAGCGAATTTCCATCCTTTGACGCTGAAGGCAGCAAAAGCGATCAGTTTGTAAGTGGCCCCCGACCCGGTGCCAGTAACTTGGTTGAATACGGGAAGGAGGACGATGACGTCACGTCCGGCAGTCAGTTCATCAACCCAGCGCTGCATGGTGGGCCCGCAGTTTGAGGGACCGTCGTTGCCCGTTGCGCTTCCACCTTCCATAACAAGGATGTCCACAGTGCCTCCGCACAGGCCTGTATCCTGCACAAGCCACCCGTAGCCTCCAGAAACTGCCGCGCCGTTCGGACCATAGTTGCAGCTTGTGTTGGCCCCGGTGCCGTGACTCTGCAGTCTCTGGAGTCCACCCTCAACGCTTCCCTGGACCTGACAAACGGAGAAGGCCAGGGGAAAGGGAGTGCGGCCTGCTTGGGGACTACCCCAAATGGCGGAGGCTTTCGCTCCGACCTCAGCCGTTGGTATGCCGAGGGCGCGGGCGAAGAGCAGCGAAACTTCGTTGGGTTCGCCGCCCGATTCCTGGGCTCCGACGACCACCGTAACGTTGCCGCCTGAGCGGTTCATCTGGACGGCCTGCACGTTGCTTTGTCCGTCCAGGGCGTTTCC
This sequence comes from Arthrobacter sp. FW305-BF8, assembly GCF_021789315.1. Taxonomy (NCBI): domain Bacteria; kingdom Bacillati; phylum Actinomycetota; class Actinomycetes; order Micrococcales; family Micrococcaceae; genus Arthrobacter; species Arthrobacter sp. FW305-BF8. Next base: position 3,483,096 of record NZ_CP084561.1, on the reverse strand, counting down.
GTCCGCGAACGTCTTGGCCTGGCTAGCCGGCGACGTGCAGACGGGACCATTCAAATCTCGGGCGCAGGTCTGGGCTATGGACAACGCCGCAGCGTCCGCACCGTTCTGAAGCTGGGCGCGTTCGGCATACAGCATTCCAACATCGACCGCGATGGCTACGAAGCCCAGCAGTGCGACCATTAGAACGGCTACGATGACGGCTATTGCACCGCGCTCGCCGTCCTCACTTAGCCTCCGCATTGCATCACGCCCTTGGCTGTCAAGGTGAACGGTCCGGCGATGCCTGTCATGGTGCTGAGGGAATAGTTCAGGGTGACGGTGGCGGTGGCCCCGGTGACGCAGAGCCCGGCAGAAGGCCCATTCGTAGTAATGGCGACGTCGGTTGGTCGGAGCGCGGGCCGCAAGGAAACGGCAGCGTTGACGGCCGCCGTTTTTGCCGAAGCCGGATTGTTTGAAATCGCCATGACGCGGACGCTCTCACGGGCAGCGCTTGTGAGGGAAATCTGCGCGTTATAAGCCCGGCCGAATTCGATAATTCCCATCACGAGCATAACGAGGAGCGGGAGCAAGATTGCAAATTCAACCGCGGCCGCGCCACGTTCTGATGAGTCGTGCACTTGCGGTGGCCCTCCTTTTCGTTTGCTAGCGCATGTTTGGGCGTCGTCAGCCACGTTAGGCGCCAAAACGGCCGGGTGGCTAGGTTTTGCCTTGCCGTCCGGCCGTATCGACTAATTGGTGTAGCTGTCTGCGGGTTAGCCACCATTTGTGTTTGCGGGGGCGGTAGTGGCCGGTGCTTCAGGGAGCGAGTCGCTGACGCCCTGGAACATGGCGGCCAGCTGCGGGCCGAGGATGACGACGACTGCGATGATGACGACGGCGATGAGGCCGACCATGATGCCGTATTCGACGGCGGTGGCGCCCTTTTCGTCCTGGAGGCGGTTCTTGGCGATGAATCCGAGGGTCTGGAACTTTGCGATGAGAGAAAGCATTTTGGACTCCTGAGCGAGTTGGGTGAGCTGGTCCGTCACCAGCGCTGAAATAAAATTAGCAAGCGAATTCGGGGCTGGACCGGGATCTTGCAGCATCCTGCGCCAAGCCTTGCCTAACCATGCAATTCCCATGATTTCTGCGCTAAACCTGCGTATTTAGTGCGCTGCTGGAGGGACGCGTATTTGCCGTGTCCGGGCACAAACAGAATTCCTCGGTCAGTGGATCGAGTGGGCCGGCCTGTTGGATCGCTGCCGCCTGTGGTGCCGACTCTGGGCAGATCCTCGCGGCTCGCTTCGCGGCCCGCGGAATGGGCGCAGCACGATGGTTCGATGCCGGCGGTGAACCCGGCGTTTGGCAGCAATAGTCCCCTCCCTGTGGCGAAGCCGACGTGGACGCTCGCGGCACCGAGGGCCGCGTCCGCACCCGTCCGACGGCGACCGTCTACGCAGGAAGCTGCTCTGGGCATCACTGATCGTCATTTGCACTGCCAGCTTGGACGTTACCGTTTCAAAATGATGGTGTGCGTCGTCGGCCCGCGTTAAACGCCGATACGGCCGGGTGGCTAGGTTTTGCCTTGCCGTCCGGCCGTATCGACTAAGTGGTGTAGCTGTCTGCGGGTTAGCCACCATTTGTGTTTGCGGGGGCGGTAGTGGCCGGTGCTTCAGGGAGCGAGTCGCTGACGCCCTGGAACATGGCGGCCAGCTGCGGGCCGAGGATGACGACGACTGCGATGATGACGACTGCGATGAGGCCGACCATGATGCCGTATTCGACGGCGGTGGCGCCCTTTTCTTCCTGGAGGCGGTTCTTGATGGTGAATCCGAGGGTCTGGAACTTTGCGATGAGAGAAAGCATGTTGGACTCCTGAGCGAGTTGGGGGGAGCTGGTCCGTCACCAGCGCTGAAATAAAATTAGCAACGGATTTCGCCATCGAACCGGGATCTTGCAGCATCCTGCGCCAAGCCTTGCCAAACGGGGTTGTTACTGCGTTTACTGCACATTTCCTGCGGAGTTGATGCGGATATCGTGGGCCGCGCAGACAGCAGTGAAAAGACAAAAGGGCCCTTCGGTTCCACGAACCGAAGGGCCCTGCAAACGAAAAGCTACCCCGCGAACATCGAAATAATGCTCATCACCGTCGGCCCGAGAACCACGATGAACAGCGTGGGCAGGATGAAGAAGATCAGCGGGAACAGCATCTTCACCGGCATTTTCATGGCGTGCTCCTCCGCGCGCTGCTTCCGCTTGATCCGCATGTCTTCGGCCTGGGTCTTGAGGACGCCAGCGATGGCTACGCCGTACGCGTCAGCTTGGACCACTGCCCGGATGAAGCTGCGAACGTCCGGCACATCCACGCGCTCTGCCATCGCGAGGTAGGCGTCCTTCCGCGACCTGCCCACCTGGATGTCCTGAAGCGTGCGGATCAGCTCCTCGGCCATCGGACCGTTGCCGTTGGTGCCGGCGCGTCCCATCGCTGCTTCGAACCCGAGGCCGGCCTGGACCGAGATGAGCATGTGGTCCAGGGCGACAGGCAGTTCCAGCCGGATGGCTTCCCGCCGCTTCTGCGCCCGGTTGCGCACCAGCAGGTCTGGGGTGAAGTAGCAGAGGGCCGTCACACCCGACAGGATCAGGAACCGCTGGGGTGACGGGCTGCCGGCAAAGAACAGGTACCCGGGGACGGCGCCCGCAAAGGCAAGCAGCGGCTTGACCATGATCAGCCGGGCCAGTGGCCAGTCCTTGGGCCGGCCAGCGCCCGCGAGTTGCCGGTCCAACCAAGCGGCATAGCCCTTCGGCATGATGCGCTGGCTGGCCAGCATCAGTTTCTCATTGACGCTGAGCGCAGGCTCCTTGGCTTTGGACACACGACCCAGGTTTGCCTGGATGTTGCGGAGCCCCGCCCGGTCGCCGGTGAACACAAACCACGTCATGACAGTTACGGGTGCGATCACTGCCAGAATCGCCGCATAAGCCACAGGCTGCATAATGACCACCTTCTTTCTAGAACTTGGGTTTGACGATCCGGCTGAGCCAAAAACCGCCGGCGGTGAGCAGAACAACTGCCCCGGCGATCATGAAATAGCCGGGAACTGTGCCGGTAAACGTGCGGGAATACATCTCGTTGAACAGCGTTAGCCCGATGAACATCACCACGGGCAGAGCCATGAGGACGATCGCCGACATCCGGCCCTCAGCGCTCAGCGCCCGGATCTGGCCGCGCACCTGGTTGCGGTCGCGGACCGTATTGCCCAGATGGTCCAGTACCTCCGCCAGGTCCCCGCCCACCTCTCGGTGGATCTCGATGGCCTGCGAGACGGAGAGGAAATCCTCGCTCTGGGTGCGTCTCGCCACATCCGCCAGCGATTCGCCGAGGTCGCGTCCAATCCTGGTCTCATTGACGATCCGGCCCAGTTCCTCCGACATCGGGGGCTGGCTTTCCTGCCCGGCCGCGTCCACGGCCCGAAGCAGACTGTGCCCGGCCCTCAGGCCACCGGAGAACATCTGCAGCGCATCCGGCACCTGCTGGTCAAACTGCCGACGGCGGCGTCCGGCCAGGGCATTCAGCATCAGGTGCAGCCCAAGCGGGGTCAGCAGAGTCAGGAGGACCGCGGCGAACAGGCCGCCAAGGAAGAATCCGACGACGGCGGCAGTCAGGGCGATGACCCCGGCCATGATGAGGTAGTCGCCCGGTTCTTTCTTGAGCCCGCACTCATCCAGCCGGTCCTGGGTCAGCAGGCCCGGTCCGCGCTTCCTGAGGCCCTTGTTCAGTGCGCCCACGGCCTGGCCGGTCAGCCTGGTCAGCGGCGAGGTCTCGTTGGGGACATCCGGTCGGCGGCGTGACATCGGGATGCCCGAGTTGGGCCGGAGGGCTACGCCGAAGACCAGGAAGATGGCGAGGTAGAGCAGCACCAGCGCCACCACGAAAACGCCGGAGTCGCCGGGCACTGTCACCGCCCCCTTGCCGGCGCAACGCCGATGAGGGATCCCCCGAACACGGCAGGGGAGATCTCGATGCCGAGTTCGGCGAAACGCTCGGTGAACCGTGGCCGGACGCCCGTGGGCACTGGTTTCCCGAGGAACCGCCCGTTGGCGTCCACGCCGGCCGAGTAGTCAAACACGAAGGCGTCCTGGAGGGTGACGATGTCGCCCTCCATGCCCTGTACCTCGGTGATGTGGGTGACCCGTCGCGAGCCGTCGCGCATCCTGGTGATGTGGACCACGAGGTTGACGGCGGAGGCCAACTGTTCGCGCACCGCGCGGAGCGGGATGTCCATTCCTGCCATCAGCACCAGCGTCTCGAGCCTGGCTATGGCGTCCCGCGGCGAATTGGCATGCACGGTGGAGATGGAACCGTCGTGGCCGGTGTTCATGGCCTGCAGCATGTCAAGGCATTCGCCGCCACGGACCTCACCCACCACAATCCTGTCCGGCCGCATCCGCAGCGAGTTCCGGACCAAATCCCTGATGGAAACCTCACCCCTGCCTTCTATGTTCTGCGGACGGCTTTCGAGCCGGATGACGTGCTCCTGCTGAAGCTGGAGTTCCACGGCGTCCTCGATGGTCACTATCCTGTCCTCCGGCGGGATAAAGCCTGACAGCACGTTGAGGAGGGTGGTCTTGCCGGTACCGGTGCCACCGGAAACGATGATGTTCATCCTGGCGGCGACGCAGGCGTGCAGGAGTTCCGCCATCTCGGGGGAGAGACTGCCCAGGGACACCAGATCATTGACCGTCAGAGCTTCCCTGCCAAACTTTCGGATGGTCAAGGCCGGCCCGTTGACTGCCAGCGGCGGGATGATCGCATTGACGCGGGAGCCGTCTGCAAGCCGTGCATCCACCAACGGTGAGGACTCATCGATGCGGCGCCCCACCTTGGACACGATCCGGTCGATCACCCTGCGCAGCGCATCATCGGAGCTAAATTTCGTGTCCGTGGGCAAGATGCGGCCCTGGCGTTCCACATAGACCTGGTCATAGCGATTGACCATGACCTCCGTAATGGAGGGGTCGTCGAGGAACCGCTGGATGGGTCCGTGGCCCAGGACGTCGTCGATGATGTCCCGGATGAGCCGCTGCCTCTCGGGGCCCGACAGCGGGACCTGCTCCTCGTCCACGACGATCTTCAGTTCATCGCGGACAAACTGATGCAGTTCCTCGTCCTCGAGGGTGGAATCGGTAAGCCGTGAACCCAGCCGTTCAAAGAGCGTCTGGGTGGCCCGTTCCTTCAGGGCGTTCAGGGCTTCGCTGGCAACAGAGGCGACGGCTGGCGTTTCCAGGGCTGCGGTGGCGCTCGCCGCCGAGCCCGCCGCCTGCTCCTCATGCTTCTTGCCAAGCGTGGCGGCAGCCGGCTTGGGCTTGAAGACGTCAGCGGGCTGTGGCTTCTCGGGATCGCCTTTGGGCTCGCCCCGGAGGTTCTGGAACCGGTCGGTGAGGTTCACTGGACTACCGCCCTTCTGTGCAGCTTCTTGTGGGGTCTTTCTTCCCAGTTCGGTTTGAAGCGCTCCACCAGCTGGCGGAGGCCTTTGCCGGCCGAGTCCCGGCTGCCGTCCTGGAGGATGGGCACTCCCTTGTTAGTGGAGTAGGGCAGGGTCTTGGAGCGGGGGAGCGCAACGTCAACAGGTGAGCCAATGGTGGTCTCGATGTCCTGCAGCGTAAGTCCCGCCCGGCGGTCCGCCATGTTCAGCACCACGTGCCGTTTCTCCGGGAGCAGGCCAAGCTCGGCCAGGATCTGGAACCCCGTCCTGAGGCCCCGAATGCTGGGAATGTCCATGCCACAGATCCAAACGGCGTCCGTGGCCTGCTCCAGTGTTGCCAGGACGTGCTCACCCAAACCCGGGGCCGTGTCCACCACGATATAGTGGAACTCCTCGCGCAACTGCTTCAGGAGCCTGCTGACCTGTTCGCCGGAGATCCTGTCCATTTCGATCGGGTTTCTCGGCGCACAGAGGGCGTAGATCCCCGCGGGGTGGACGGTGAGGTACGCCTTCAGGACCATGGAGTCCTGGCTTGCGGCGCCCACGACGGCATCGGTGATGGTGTGTTCCGGGTCCAGCATCAGCCCGCTGGCAACGTCGCCGAACTGGAGGTCCAGATCCACGATCACCACGCTCATCGGTGCAGCCCTGCCCAGGCCGACGGCGAGATTGGTTGCCACGGTGGTCTTGCCAACCCCACCTTTGGGGGACATGACCGCGATGACACGCCCGCCCTCGCCGTGGTCGGCGTGCTCCGACGCCCCTGGGGCCAAACCACGACGGCGGCCTGCTGCCGCAAGGCTCGCCCGTTCCAGCAGGACGCGGATGGCATCCGGGTCCGCGGACGGATCGAGGAGGTCACGGACCCCGGAACGCATTGCTTGGAGGACTACTTCCTTGGTTTCAGGCACCACCAGGACAACGCTGATTTCGGGGTACTGCAGATCCATGACCGACGCCAGCTTTAAGGAGCCGTCGACCGGCAGGCCGGGTCCGAGGATCAGCACCTCCGGCGGCTCACCTACGAGCTGCCGGAGAAAATCCTGCGGGCTCTCGGGAAGGTAGTCCGCCTGGAACACCCGCAGCGAGCCGTGCATCCCGGACACTGCCAGCTGGATGCGCCGCTCGAAGTCGGCGTTTGGGGTGATGAGGACAAAGCGGCTCATCGGAACAGCCTTGCGCCAGTCACAACGCCGGAGGTTGACTCGACGGCATTTGCCGGTTCCCTGGAAAGATAAACCTTGCCAAATTCGGTCGCAAAGACGATGCGTTCGGCGTCAGCGGAGTTGCGGGCCAATGTGATGAGGTAGGTGTCATCCGAGGAGGAGGACTTCTTCGTATTGAGGGAACCGGCTGCGGCCTCTTCCTCGGCCGCGGCCTCTTGGGACTTGGCCGTGCTTCCGTTGCTGAACTGCGCCGCTGTGACCAGCACTTTGTGGAAGGTAAGTTGAGTGCGACCGGTCTTCGCCGTGGAGTCGTCCACGGAGAGGAAGACACCCACGGTATCTCCTGCGGCAAGCGTGCCGCCCACTACGCGTTCGATCGGCAACTTGAGGGAGATCTCCTGCATGCCCCCCGGAACCTGCGCCCGGGCCGGCCCGAGCAGGGCATTGGCGTCCACCATGCGCGTGGCGAGAAGCTGCTCGCCGGGCATCAGGTCCACTGCGGCCACTTTTTGGCCTACCTGGTTCAGGTCGGTCACGGCGCCGGCGGCCACGGCCAGTTTCGGTACTTCTTTCCGGACGACGGCGCCTGCCGCCTTATTGATGCCGGTGCCGGCCGTGATGGTTTTCTCGACTACGTAAACAGATTCGGTTTCCGTGTCCGCGAGGGCGCGTTTATCTGCATTCTGCACATAATTGACGAGCAGGACGGTTCCAATAATCGCCACCAATAAAGCGGCAATTCCTCCAATGAGGCGAGTTTTCATTTTATCCCCCTACAGTCTTAATCGGTGAGGCGGATGTAGACGGTTCCAAGGTCGTCTCCGCTGCCGGAATTTCCTTCGAATGCCTCAATGGACTCGAATTTCTTAAATTTGCCGATAATGGCTCGGCAAGGATCCACACAGGCGGTAGCCGGAGTGGGAGAGCTGTTGTACGTTTGCGGCCTGGTGGAGCCGCCGCCAAACTTCCAACCGACCATTTGGAACGTCGCATATCCACGGATGTGGAACCAGCCATCGCCCTTGTCCTTGCCGGCGTTGTCGAAGACCGGAAATATACCGAGGACTTCGTCGCCGGCCTGGATGGTGTTGATCCAGCCCTGGAGGACCGAATCGCAGTTCTCGCCGGGCTTGTTGGGATAGTCGGCACCGGGGTCGTATGCAGCGTTGTCCTCCGTGTCGGTGGCAGCCTGGCACTGGCCGTCGTTCTGGTCCAGCCAGCCGAACCCGCCGGGAATTGCGTGCCCGGACGTCGACGTGCAGTCACCCATTCCAGGCTTGTAACGGATCTGTTGAAGGACGCCGGTTTCCACTGCGTCGCTGAGGTCGTACTGGCATTCGGACAGGGCCAGCGGGAAGCCGGCGCCCGATCCCGGAACTTCAACAGAAGCAGTGGCATGGGCACCGACGCTGACTGCCGGTGCGTCTAGGGCACTGGCGAAGAGCTTGGCGAGCACGCTGCTGCTGCCGTTCTTCGTCGTGGTCCGGACCGTCACCTGGTCCGGCACGGAAAGGTCAACTTCGGAGACGTTCGCGTCGCCGTCGTTGGCGTTTCCGGACGCCAGCGCGTCGGCGAATGCCTGGGCCTCCGCCTGCGTGCAGCCTGACTTGTGGCAGGCCTGGGCAACCCCCAGGGCGCCGGCGTCTGCACCATTTTGGAGCTGCGCCCGCTCAGAATAGATTTGGCCCACGTCCACGGCCAGGGCGCCCGCGCCGATGAGGACCAGCATCATGACGGCTACCAGGACGCCGGCCGCGCCGCGTTCGCCATCCTGTTGGCCACGACTCAGCCCTCGCATCGCATGGCCCCTATCCCGGCAACTGTGACCGTGCTCCCGAAGATGCCCGTCAGTGTTGGGGCGGGGTAGGTGATGGTGACGGTCATGTTCTCGCCAGCGGTGCAGGACGCGGGGGAGAAGGCGTACCCAAAATCCGCACCGTTCAGGCCGGGCGCGCCGGCGGTTGCGGCAACGGCGGCTGCACTCTGGTCGTCCTCGATAGCCATTTCCCGGGCAGCCTCCCGGGCAGCCTGAGTGATGGAAATCTGCAGGTTGTAAGCGTGCGAAAACTCGACAATACCGGCCACCAAGGCCAGAAGGATGGGGGCGACCAGGGCGAACTCGACGGCAACTGCGCCGCGCTCTTTCCGGTGGCGCTCTCCCTTGTTCGAGCGTGAACTTCTGCCTTTCACTGGACCCTCCGCGAGTAGGTGCAGCTGAATTTGGGGTGGTGCGCCGCGTTCGCAATCAGACTCACGCGGCGCACCGGCTGGGGAAAATGTGCGAACGCTATTAGTTAGACCATGCGCGGACGTTAGTGCCGAGTTCGGTGAACCAGCCGCTCAGGCCGTTGCCGAAGGCGGTCACGCCGGCGACGATGATGAATGCGATGAAGGCCACGAGCAGCGAGTATTCGGTTGCGGTGGCGCCTTTTTCTGATGCCAGCCGGTCCTTGATTCCGGAAACGAAGGCAAGAACCGAGACCATGAGAGTAGACATTGTTTTTCCTTAAGTTCGATGGAATAAATGCTTTCGAATTCCAGCCTCCCCCGTACCGCGAAAGGGCTGGTGCTTCGATAGCTAAAGAATCCACCGGAAAGCAGGCCGGCAACAATGCGTAGTTCTACCCGACTTTCCCCCCAAGGAAATAAGTATTCCCCCCAAACGGGTACTCACACTAGGAAAACTGCAAGCACTCGACTACTTGGAAACTCAAGAAATCATCAAGGCCGTTGTAGGAAATTCAACCTTTCACCACAAATACCGGTCTTTAGGATGCCAGTAATACAGTCCCCAGGGCTGCGGCGAGCATCGAGGGCCCAAAGGCAATTTCCGAGCTTAAATTTGCGCGCTTTAGCCTAATCAAAACGACGGATAAAATACCGCCCAGAACAAAGCCGAGTGCTCCGCCATAGAACAAGTGGCTCCACCCCAAGTAGCCCAAGTACAGGCCCACGGGGGCGGCGAGCTTGACATCGCCCATGCCGATGCCATTTGGCGAAATCAGGGCCAGAATCAGGAAAATGACGAACAGGATGGCCGCCCCAGCGGCCGCACGGAGCAGTTCCGCCCACTCTGCTGTGGCGAAGCTGCCCAGCAAGAGGAGCGCCAGGCCGGCCACCAGCAGGGTGAGCACGAGGGGATTAGGCAACAGATGATGGGCCACATCAACGCGGGCCAGCTGCACGCCGACGACAGCCAGCAGGAGAAAAGCCGGCAGGGACCAGTCCAGTCCCAGCCGCAGCGCAAGGGCGGCGAAGAGCAGTCCGGTGAGTGCCGCCGTCGTAATTCTTGTCCGTGCGCCCGGAAGCCCGCCGAGGCGGGGAAGGGTGCGTGCTATGACGTACTCAGCAAGGAGGCTCAGTAAAATACCAATGAGTCCCACGGCCAGGGCAATAAGCGTGGCGATACCTGCTGAAGTCACGTGCACTCCTGGTTGGAAGGGCCCGGCGCTGGCGCAGGACTCCACGACCCCCGCCACCGGATACCCCATTTTGACCCGGGCCTCCGGTTGGCGCTATTCTTGGTAGTCGTTGTGCGTGTCCTTTCTCGATGATGCGTGCCCGCTTGGGGATCCAGTTGCAGGATCACTACCCGACGGGCATTTTCGGGACTAGGGGATAACTGGTCCATAGAGCCCTCACCTCTGTTCCGGTCGCGCATAGATAGTAGGTGCACCCCGTGTGACGCCTAAAACAAGAACGCCAGAACAAGAACGAGGCAAACACCGTGCGTACGTACACCCCGAAGCCCGGCGATATCAACCGCCAGTGGCACGTCATTGACGCCACCGACGTTGTCCTGGGTCGTCTTGCCAGCCAGACCGCAACACTGCTGCGCGGAAAGCACAAGCCGACCTTTGCGTCCCACATGGACATGGGCGACTTCGTCATCATCATCAACGCTGAAAAGGTTGCCCTCACCGGCGCCAAGCTGGAGCAGAAGCGCGCATACCGCCACTCCGGTTACCCGGGCGGCCTGACCTCCGTCAACTACGCGGAGCTCCTGGAGTCCAACCCGGTCCGCGCCGTTGAGAAGGCCATCAAGGGCATGCTCCCGAAGAACTCCCTCGCTGCCCAGCAGCTGAGCAAGCTGAAGGTCTACCGTGGCGCCGAGCACCCCCACGCAGCCCAGCAGCCCAAGACTTTCGAAATCACCCAGGTCGCCCAGTAGTCCTGGCCACCAACACTTTTATCTACAAGGAGAACCGTGGCTCAGAACGATGAACTGACCACCGAAGCCGTTGAGGCTGAGGAAAACCTGACCAGCTACACCTCGGAAAGCGGCGCTACTGAAGCTGCTCCGAAGAAGGAGCGCCCGGCACTGACCGTTGCCGGCGCAGCTGTTGGCCGCCGCAAGGAAGCCGTTGCACGCGTTCGCGTTGTGCCGGGCTCCGGCAAGTGGACCATCAACGGCCGCGAGCTGGATAACTACTTCCCGAACAAGCTGCACCAGCAGGACGTCAACGAGCCCTTCAAGATCCTGGATCTCGAAGGCGCCTACGACGTCATTGCCCGCATCCACGGCGGTGGCCCCTCCGGCCAGGCCGGTGCACTGCGCCTCGGCATCGCCCGTTCGCTGAACGAGATCGACGTCGAGAACAACCGCGCCACCCTGAAGAAGGCCGGCTACCTCACCCGTGACGCCCGCGTCATCGAGCGTAAGAAGGCCGGTCTCAAGAAGGCACGCAAGGCTCAGCAGTACTCCAAGCGCTAAATCCGCTTGCCGGGGCGTTTCGCCTCGATCAGAAGCCCGTTCCGCCATGTGGCGGGGCGGGCTTCTGCCGTTAACCAGAGTTACGGGACATGGTCCACGGCGAGCAGGCAAAACGTCCCCGGCGCTGCCAGATGACGCCGTCCAAGGCGGGTTCAAGGCAGGGGCAGGCGCCTGAATCGTCTAAACTTGGACGCGATGTCTACATTATTTGGAACAGACGGTGTCCGTGGCCTGGCGAATGGCCTGCTGACAGCCGAGCTCGCATTGCAGCTGGCCCAGGCCGCCGCCGTCGTGCTTGGCCATGAACGCACCAGCGAAGGTGCACGGCCGCGCGCCGTAGTGGCGAGGGATCCCCGTGCAAGCGGCGAGTTCATCGCCGCGGCCGTTGAGGCGGGGCTTTCCAGCTCCGGCATCGACGTCTACGACGCCGGTGTCCTGCCCACGCCTGCCGCCGCCTACCTGGTAGCAGACCTGAAGGCTGACTTCGGCGTCATGATCTCCGCCTCGCACAACCCGGCTCCCGACAACGGGATCAAGTTCTTCGCCCGCGGTGGCCAGAAGCTCCCCGATGAGGTGGAGGACGCCATCGAGGTCCAGATGGGCAAGGAGCCTTTCCGTCCGGTGGGCGGAGAGGTGGGCCGCATCCAGCGTTTCTCCGACGCCGAGGACCGGTACATCGTCCACCTCCTGGGAACCCTCCCGCACAACCTCAACGGCATCAAAGTGGTGCTGGACTGTGCGCACGGTGCCGCCAGCGGCTGTTCCCCCCAGGTCTTCAAGGATGCCGGCGCTGACGTGATTGTCATTGGCGCCGAACCTGACGGCCTGAACATCAACGAAGGCGTAGGCTCCACGCACCTCGGCCCGCTTAAGGCCGCCGTGGTGGAGCACCGCGCCGACCTCGGCATCGCTCACGACGGCGACGCCGACCGCTGCCTCGCCGTGGACCACGAAGGCAACGAGGTGGACGGCGACCAGATCATGGCCATCCTCGCCGTTGCACTGAAGAAGGCCGGCAAGCTCAAGGACGATGTCCTCGTAGCCACCGTGATGAGTAACCTCGGCCTCAAGATCGCCCTCCGGGACGCTGGTATCGCCATCCGCGAGACGGGCGTGGGAGACAGGTACGTGCTGGAGCAGATGCGCGACGGCGGCTACAACCTGGGTGGGGAACAGTCCGGCCACGTGATCCTCGCCGACTACGCCACCACGGGCGACGGTGTGCTGACCGGCCTGCAGCTGGCCGCGCAGGTGGCCCTGACCGGCCGCCCGCTCAAGGAACTCGCGACGGTCATGACCAAACTGCCCCAGGTCCTCATCAACGTGAAGGACGTGGACCGAAGCCGGGTCAGCGGCGATGCAACCCTGGCTGCAGCCGTGGCGGCAGCCGAAGCCGAGCTGGGCGACACTGGCCGGGTGCTCCTGCGCCCCTCCGGCACGGAGCCAGTGGTGCGCGTCATGGTGGAGGCCGGCGATCAGCAGACCGCCCAGGTCATCGCCGAGCGCCTCGCCCAGGTTGTGAAGACCCAGCTAGCCCTCGAGCTGGTCGGCGACTAGGTTCCGCCTCGCCTCAAAATGCAAAAAGCAGCCCGCCTCCCTGACGGAGACGGGCTGCTTTTTTGCTGCCGGTTGGCGCGCGGCGGGTTGGCGCTACTTCCCGGCTGGCGCTACTTAGCCGCCTGGTTCTGGGCCTGCAGGGCGTCACGGATCTCCTTGAGCAGGGCGATCTGCGGATCCTCGGCAGCCTCCTTCTTCGCGTCCTGCCCGATGCCCAGCTTGCGGTTGCGGTGCTCGATGAGCCGGTTCATCGGGGCGACGATGACGAAGTAGAGCGCGGAGGCAACCAGCAGGAAGTTGACCACCGCGGTGAGCAGCACGCCGAACCGCACGTCTCCGAACGCCAGGAAATCATCGAAGTTCGGCTCGCCGACCAGCACCGAGATCAGCGGCATCAGCACGCTCTTGACCAGCGCATCCACCACGGCGCTGAACGCCGATCCGATGACCACCGCCACGGCCAGATCGATGACGTTTCCCTTGAGAATGAACTTCTTAAATCCACTAAGCATGCCAACCAAACTACCGCACCGGGTTGACGGGACAGGGACCGGCCCGTAGAGCACAGGTGCCGGCGGCAGCGGCGTCAGCGGTAGCCGGGGGCGGCCTCCAGGCCGAAATACTGCTCCAGGGTGGCGATGCCGCGTTTCCGCATGTCCGTGGCCGCATCCACACCGACATACCGCAGGTGCCACGATTCGTAGAAGTACCCGGTGATGGTGTGCTGCATAAACGGGTATCGCACCACGAAGCCGAAGCGGTGCGCGTTGGCCTTGGCCCAGACGGCGGCCGGCTGCTCAGCAAAGCACGGCTGGAAGCTGCAGGCGCCGCCGCCATCGCCGATGTCGAACGCCCAGCCTGTCTGGTGCTCCGAATAGCCCGGCCGTGCCGAGGCGGTGTCCGCCGCCGCCCGCCCCTCGGAGCTAACCCAGCCGTTGTACGTTACGACCTGCGTCGCGTAGGAGCGGTAGCCGCTCGCCAGTGTCATTGTCACGCCGTCCGCCGCTGCCGCGGCGAACATCTTTTCTGCGGCAGCCGCCGTCGTCCGGTTCAGCTGTGCCGCCTCGCCGGTGACAGCGAGGGCGACGCGGGGCTGGACCAGATCGACCGGGACGTAGTTGGCCGGCTTGAGCGGGCGGTGCTTGTTCACGATCACCCAGGGGCTGGCGGGGGCCGTGAGCGAGTACTGCTTGGGCAGGCGGGAGGCGGCCGACGGCGGGGCTGCCGCCGCCGTCGTGGTTGGTGCGGTTGCTGACGGCGGCGTGGCGGATGCGCTGGCTGGGGACGCAGCGGAAGCGGGGGCTGTGGGGGAGGCGGCGCCGCTGGTTCTTGCCGGGGAGCCGGAGGAGGCGGAACCGGACCCGGACGGGACCGGAGAGGCTTCGCCGGAAGCGGCTGGGGACGCGGTGCCCGAAGCCGAAATGGTCCCCGAGGCTTCCGGCGCAGGGGCAGGAGTGCAGGCCGCCAGGGCAGACAGGCCGGCACCCGCCATCAGCAGCCGCGCCACCGCGCGGCGGCTGGGCCGATCCCCGGGCCGGGCCTCGGCAGAGGGCTCGGAAGCGCAGTTGTAGCACATGCGTGCTAGACCTTTCTCAGCAGCATCCGGCGGACGGAATGGTCCGCTTCCTTGGTGAGCACCAGCTGGGCCCGTCCCCGGGTGGGCAGCACGTTCTCTTCCAGATTGGGTTCGTTGATGCGCTTCCAGATGCCGCGGGCCGTCTCCTCGGCCTCGGAGTCGGAAAGCGTGGCGTAGCGGTGGAAGTAGGACTCCGGCTGCGCGAAGGCGGTGGTACGGAGTTTGCGAAAGCGGTCCACGTACCATTCCTCGATGTACGACGTCTTGGCGTCCACATAGATGGAGAAGTCGAAGAAGTCGCTCAGCGCGAGACCCTGCCGGCCGTCGTGCCGGGGCCGGGCGGGTGCCAGCACGTTCAGGCCCTCGACAATGAGGACGTCCGGACGCCGGACCACCACTTCCTTGCCGGGGACGATGTCATAGGTGACGTGCGAGTACCAGGGTGCCCGCACTTCCTCGGCGCCGCCCTTGATTTCGCTCACGAAGCGCAGCAGCGCCCGGCGGTCATAGGACTCCGGGAAACCCTTGCGGTCGAGCAGCTGGCGGCGCTTGAGCTCGGCCAGCGGATAAAGGAAGCCGTCGGTGGTGATGAGCTCCACGTTCGGCGTGCCCGGCCAGCGCCGCAGCATCTCGCGGAGAACACGCGCGATGGTGGACTTGCCCACGGCAACGGACCCGGCGACGCCGATAACAAACGGGGTGCGTTCGGTCCGCTCACCGAGGAACGTGGTGGTGGCCGCATGCAGCTGCCCGGCGGCCTCCACATAGAGGTGCAACAGCCGTGACAGTGGGAGGTAGACCTCGCGCACCTCGCTGATGTCCAAGGGGTCACCGAGGCCGCGGAGGCGCAGCACGTCCTCTTCATTAAGGGGCTGCTCCATCTGGGCCGAAAGCCGGGACCAGGTCTGCCGGTCCAGCTCCACGAACGGGGAAACACCCTCTCCGTTCGCTTCGTTGCGTTGCAAAGTCACCCTAGAGATTCTGCCCCGCCCGGCGCCGAGAGCGAAATGCACCCTGCCGTAAAGCCCCTGATGAAGGGCTCGCCGGGGCCATGGGCGTCCTGTGGGCAGGGCCAGAACGTTGTTTTGCCGGAGCACGCCCGGGGATGTCATCGGACGTTGGTTCACTCCAAAGCCGGTTAGGCTTATACCCATGTGTGGAATCGTGGGTTATGTAGGCCGTACGTCGGGCCGGGCTGATGCCGGGCACGGTGCGTTGGATGTTGTTCTTGAGGGGCTGCGCCGCCTGGAGTACCGGGGCTATGACTCGGCCGGTGTCGCTGTCGTGGCTGACGGGGAGATTTCCTCGCGGAAGAAGTCCGGGAAGCTGAGCAACCTGCTGGCTGAGCTGGAGGAGCGGCCGTTGCCGGAGTCGCTGACCGGCATCGGGCACACGCGGTGGGCCACGCATGGTGGCCCGACGGATCAGAACGCGCACCCGCATCTGTCTGATGGTGGGAAGCTCGCGGTGATCCACAACGGCATTATTGAAAACTTTGCTGAGCTGAAGCAGGAGCTGCTGGCCAAGGGTGTTGTCTTCGCGTCGGAGACGGACACCGAGGTGGCCGCGGCGCTGCTGGGCGACATTTTCCGGAACAAGCTGGGCGGGGACGTCTCCGACGGCGGCCTGACCCGGGCGATGGAGCTGGCCTGCCAGCGGCTCGAGGGTGCGTTCACGCTCCTTGCGGTGCACGCTGACCAGCCTGAGGTCGTCGTGGCTGCGCGGCGGAACTCCCCGCTGGTGGTGGGCCTGGGTGAGGGTGAGAACTTCCTGGGTTCGGACGTGTCCGGGTTCATCGACTACACCCGGCGTGCGGTGGAGCTGGGCCAGGACCAGATCGTGACGATCACCGCTGACACGGTGGAGATCACCGATTTCTTCGGCGCCCCGGCAGAGGGCAAGGAGTACCACGTTGACTGGGACCCGGCTTCTGCGGAGAAGGGCGGCTTCGCCTCGTTCATGGAGAAGGAAATCCATGACCAGCCCGACGCCGTGGCGCAGACGCTGCTGGGACGCTCGGATGCGAACGGCCGGCTGACCCTGGATGAGCTGCGGATTGATCCGGAGCTGTTGAAGAAGGTCGACAAGATCATCGTGCTGGCGTGCGGCACGGCCGCGTACGCGGGCCTGGTGGCCAAGTACGCGATCGAGAACTGGTGCCGGATCCCCACCGAGGTGGAGCTCGCGCACGAGTTCCGTTACCGGGACCCGATCGTCACCGAGAACACCCTGGTGGTCTCCATCAGCCAGTCCGGCGAGACGATGGACACGCTGATGGCCGTCCGCTACGCCCGGGAGCAGGGTGCCAAGACGGTGTCGATCTGCAACACCAACGGTTCGACCATTCCCCGGGAGTCCGACGCGGTGCTGTACACGCACGCCGGTCCGGAGATCGCTGTGGCCTCCACCAAGGCGTTCCTGGCCCAGATCACCGCGGCGTACCTGCTGGGCCTGTACTTGGCGCAGCTGCGCGGGAACATCTTCTCCGGGCAGGTCAAGGATGTGCTGGCTGACCTGGGCAAGATCCCGGCGAAGATCCAGCAGATCCTGGACTCCGCCGAGGAACTGCGCGAGCTGGCCCGGAGCATGAAGGACGAGAAGTCCGTGCTGTTCCTGGGCCGCCACGTGGGCTACCCGGTCGCTTTGGAGGGCGCTTTGAAGCTGAAGGAAATCGCGTACATCCACGCCGAGGGCTTCGCCGCCGGTGAGCTGAAGCACGGCCCGATCGCGCTGATCGACGAGGGCCAGCCGGTGTTCGTGGTGGTCCCGTCCCCGCGCGGGCGCAACTCGCTCCATGCGAAGGTGGTCTCCAACATCCAGGAGATCCGGGCCCGCGGTGCCCGCACCCTGGTGATCGCCGAGGAAGGCGATGAAGCGGTCCGGGATTACGCCGAGCACGTGTTCTACGTCCCGGAAACCCCGACGCTGCTGATGCCGCTGCTGACCACCGTTCCGCTGCAGATCTTCGCGTGCGAACTTGCCGCCGGCAAGGGATACGACGTGGACCAGCCCCGCAACCTGGCCAAGAGCGTCACAGTAGAGTAAGCCCATGATTGTTGGCATCGGCGTAGACGTAGTGGACATCGAGCGCTTCGGACGGCAGTTGGAGCGCACCCCCGGGCTCCGGGACAGGCTGTTCGTGCCGGCCGAACGGGAACTGAACACCCGGTCCCTGGCGGCGCGGTTTGCCGCCAAGGAGGCCGTGGCCAAGGTCCTGGGCGCGCCTGCCGGCATGAACTGGCAGGACTGCTGGATCGGGCTGGACCAGAACGGCCCCACCGTCCAGGTCAAGGGAACGGTGCTCGCCGTGGCCGAGGCCAAGGGCGTCAAACGGTGGCACCTGTCCATGAGCCACGACGGCGGCATCGCCACGGCCACCGTCCTGGCCGAGGGCTGACCCCGGACCGACTGACCAAGATGATCAGCGCCTATACCGGAACCCAGATCAGGGAGGCTGAAAAGCCCCTGCTGGATTCAGGTATGGGCGCTGTTCTCATGCAGCGGGCAGCCCGCGGCATGGCCAATGCTGCCATTGCAGAGCTGCGCAGCCGCGGACGCCGCCTGTACGGGTCCAGCATTGTTGTCCTGGCCGGCAAGGGCAACAACGGCGGCGACGGACTGTTCGCCGCCGCGCACCTTGCCGGACGGGGAATGCGGACGACGGCGGTGCTCGCCTCCGCCACGGCCCACCCCGACGGCCTGGCGGCCTTTCGGCGCGCCGGCGGCCGGGTGCTGGCGCTGACTGACGGGAACGCCGGCGAGCTGGCAACGTTGGCCGGCAGGGCCGACGTCGTTATTGACGCGCTGCTCGGAACCGGCGCCCAGGGCGGACTCCGGGGAGCAACGGCGGAACTCGTGTCCCAGCTTTCCGACGGCACCCGAGGCCTCGTTGTGGCCTGTGACGTGCCCAGCGGCGTGGATGCGGACACAGGCGAGGCCGCCGGCCCCGTGCTGGCCGCTGACATCACCGTCACCTTCGGTGGGGCCAAAGCCGGTTTGCTGTCGGACCCCGGGGCGGACTTCGCCGGCCGGGTGGTGGTGGTCCCGATCGGCATCGAGGATTCGCTCCCGTGGCCCGCCCTGCGCCGCCTGGAGGCCGCAGACCTGGCCGTCCTGCTCCCTCGCCCCGCGAGGCGCGCCCACAAGTATTCGCGCGGAGTCCTCGGCGTGGTGGCCGGATCCCCGGCCTACCCCGGCGCCGCCGTGCTCGCCTGCCGCGGGGCGCTTGCCGCCGGCGTCGGGATGGTTCGCTACGTCGGGCCGGCGGAGGTCGCGGACCTCGTCCGCCACAGCTGCCCCGAGGTGGTCTGCAGTACCGGCACCGTGGCGGAGACGCACGTCCAGGCGTGGCTCGTCGGGTCCGGGATGGACGGCAAGGACGAGGAAGAGATGCAGCGCGTCCGTGACGCCGTCGACTCCGGCCTGCCCACCGTGGCCGACGCGGGCGCCCTGCCCGTGCTGCCCGACGTGCTGGCCCCGCAGGTGGTGCTGACGCCGCACGCCGGGGAACTGGCCACCCTGCTGCAGCGCCTCGGCGCCGAACTGGACCGCGAGGCCGTCGAGGCCTCCACCCTCTCTGCCGTGCGCCGCGCCGCAGGCCTGACCGAGGCCACCGTTCTCCTGAAGGGCGCCAGCACGCTCGTGGCGTCGCCGTACCAGGATTTCTACAGCCAGTCCGAAGGGACGCCCTGGCTGGCCACCGCCGGAAGCGGTGACGTGCTGGCTGGAATCATCGGTGCGCTGCTCGCCCAGGTGGGGTCCGACGTCGGACGCTTCCGGGGGATGGGCATCGATCCGGACGAACGCTGGGCGGCCATTGCCGCCATGGGGGCGAGCCTGCACGGCCTGGCCGGAGCGTCGGCTGGAGCTGGCGGCCCGCTGACGGCGGGGCGGATTTGCGACGCCCTACCCGAAATATGGGGTAAAGTCAGCACGCTTAGTAATTAACGGTGGGTCACGTAATAGTCACACCCACCAGTTACGGTAAGACCAAGTTCCGTGCAGGTCGTGCGTGAAGACCTGCCGGACGCAGTGTTGGACGAGGTATAGGAGCACGAATGGAAATCTGGCCCGGATCGGCTTACCCGCTGGGAGCCACGTTTGACGGCACCGGAACCAACTTCGCATTGTTCAGCGAGCACGCGGAAAAGGTTGAGCTCTGCCTCTTCGACGAGGAGGGGACCGAAACCCGCGTCACCCTCCGCGAAGTCGACGGCTATGTGTGGCACTGCTACCTGCCGCAGATCCAGCCCGGGCAGAAGTACGGCTACCGCGTCCACGGTCCTTACGACCCCGACAACGGCCAGCGCTTCAACGCCAACAAGCTGCTCCTTGACCCGTACGCCAAGGCAGTCGCCGGCCAAATCGACTGGGACCCGGCCCTGTTCTCGTACAACTTGGGCGACCCCGCATCCAAGAACGACGCCGATTCCGCGCCGCACATGATGATGGGCGTGGTCATCAACCCGTTCTTCGACTGGGACAACGACCAGAACCTGCGCATCCCGTACCACAAGTCGGTGATCTACGAGGCGCACGTCCGGGGGCTCACCGAGTTGCACCCGGAGATTCCGGAGGAGCAGCGCGGCACGTATGCCGGCGTGGCACACCCGGCCGTGATCTCCCACCTGCAGAAGCTGGGCGTCACCGCGATCGAGCTCATGCCCGTGCATCAGTTCGTCAATGACGGGACGCTGCAGGAGAAGGGCCTGAGCAACTACTGGGGCTACAACACCATCGGCTTCTTCGCGCCGCAGAACACCTACAGCTCTACCGGGGACACCGGCCAGCAGGTGCAGGACTTCAAGGCGATGGTGCGTTCGCTGCACCGGGCAGGCATTGAGGTCATCCTCGACGTCGTCTACAACCACACCGCCGAAGGCAACCACCTCGGGCCCACCCTGAGCTTCAAGGGCATCGACAACGAGGCCTACTACCGCCTGGTGGAGGACGACAAGCAGTACTACATGGATTACACGGGCACAGGCAACACCCTGAACGTCCGCCAGCCGCACTCCCTGCAGCTGCTGATGGACTCGCTGCGTTACTGGGTCACCGAGATGCACGTGGACGGGTTCCGCTTCGACCTCGCCGCCGCTTTGGCCCGCGAATTTTACGACGTCGACCGGCTCTCCACGTTCTTCGAACTCATTCAGCAGGACCCGGTGGTGTCCCAGGTCAAGCTCATCGCCGAGCCGTGGGACGTCGGGCCCGGCGGCTACCAGGTGGGCAACTTCCCGCCTCAGTGGACGGAGTGGAACGGCAAGTACCGCGACACCGTCCGCGATTTCTGGCGCGGCGAACCTGCCACGCTCGGCGAGTTCGCCTCGCGCATCACCGGCTCGGCCGATCTTTACGAGCACTCCGGCCGCCGCCCCGTAGCGTCCATCAACTTCGTCACCGCGCACGACGGCTTCACGCTGCGGGACCTGGTGTCCTACAACGAGAAGCACAACGACGCCAACGGCGAGGACAACAAGGACGGCGAGTCGCACAACCGCTCCTGGAACTGCGGAGCCGAGGGCCCGTCGGACGATCCCAAGGTCCTGGCACTGAGGGCGCGGCAGCAGCGCAACTTCATCGCCACCATGCTGCTCTCACAGGGCGTGCCCATGATCCTGCACGGCGACGAGATGGGCCGCACCCAGCTGGGCAACAACAACGGGTACTGCCAGGACTCGGAGCTGACCTGGGTCAACTGGGACAGCGTGGACCAGCCCCTCATCGAGTTCACCGCGGCGGTCAACTCGCTGCGCGCCAAGCACCCCACGTTCCGGCGCAGCCGCTTCTTCGACGGCCGGCCCGTCCGGCGGGGCGAAGGCGAGCGGCTGCCGGACATCGTATGGCTCGATCCTGACGGCAACCTCATGTCCCCGGAGGACTGGGACAGCGGCTTCGGCCGTTCGGTGGGCATGTTCCTCAACGGCGACGGCATCCAGGGCCACGATGACCGCGGCCGCCGGATCACGGACGTGAACTTTCTGCTGTACTTCAACGCCCACGACGGCGACGTTGAGTTCACGCTGCCGCCGGACGAATACGCACCGGCCTGGGACGTCATCATTGACACCGCGGGTGAAGGCGCGGACTCCAAGCCGGCCAACGCGGGCAGCCTGCTGTCCGTCGCCGCCAAGTCCCTCGTGGTACTCCGCGCCCACAGCGCCCCGGAAGAGGAACCCGACCACTCCGTCGCTGCCTCGCTGGCAGCACTGACGCAGACCGCCACCGCCGAGACGGCAGCGCTCACCGCGCCTGCGGTCCCGGATCCGGCCAAGACGAAGCAGCCCGCTGATCCGGCTGCAGAGTCTGCGGCGGAGCCTGCGGTTGCACCGGCCGCCGAGCCGGCTGCTGAGCCTGTAGCGGAGCCTGCGGTTGAACCGGCCGCCGAGCCGGCTTCCGAGCCTGCGAAGGCCGCGGAGGAACAGCCGGGGGAGAAGCCGGCGCGGAAGCCTGCCGGCCGGCGGGACGGCCACCTGAAGGCGGTCAAGCCCGCAGGGGAGGACGCATGAGAACGCCAGTCTCCACGTACCGGCTGCAGATCCGGCAGGGATTCACGCTGTTCGACGCCGCCGAAACCGTGCCGTACCTGCACTCGCTCGGCGTCGACTGGGTCTACCTCTCTCCCGTCCTGACCGCCGAACAGGGCTCCGACCACGGGTACGACGTCACCGACCCCTCCGCCGTCGACCCCGAACGGGGCGGCCCGGAGGGGCTGGCGGCCGTTTCCAAGGCGGCTCGCGCCGCCGGCATGGGCGTGCTGATCGACATCGTGCCCAACCACGTCGGTGTCGCCACGCCGGTGCAGAACCCCTGGTGGTGGTCGCTGCTCAAGGAGGGGCGCCAGTCCCCGTACGCGGAAGCGTTCGACGTCGACTGGGACCTTGGCGGAGGACGCATTCGCCTCCCGATCCTCGGCAGCGACGATGACCTGGACCAGCTGGAAATCAAGGACGGGGAGCTCCGGTACTACGACCACCGCTTTCCGCTGGCCGACGGCAGCTACACCGAAGGCGACTCCCCGCGCGACGTCCACGCCCGGCAGCACTACGAACTGATGGGCTGGCGGCGCGCGGACAACGAGCTGAACTACCGCCGCTTCTTCGCGGTGAACACGCTCGCCGGCGTCCGTGTGGAGATCCCTGCCGTCTTCGACGAGGCACACCAGGAGGTGGTGCGCTGGTTCCGTGAGGGGCTCGCGGACGGCCTCCGGATCGACCACCCGGACGGCCTGGCCGACCCCGAGGGGTACCTGAAGCGGCTCCGGGAAGCCACCGGCGGCGCGTACCTGCTGGTCGAAAAGATCCTCGAGCCCGGGGAGCAGCTGCCTGCCAGCTTCGAATGCGAGGGCACCACGGGCTACGACGCCCTCGCCGACGTCGACCGGGTTCTCGTGGACCCTCGGGGCCAGGAAGCTCTGGACCGGCTGGATGCCTCGCTGCGCGGCGGCGAGCCTGCGGACTACGAGGACATGATCCGGGGGACCAAGCGCCGGATCACCGACGGCATCCTCCACTCCGAGATCCTGCGGTTGGCCCGGCTCGTTCCCAGCGACGCCGGACTTGCCGCCGACGCCGCGGCCGACGCGATCGCCGAAATCATCGCGGCGTTTCCGGTCTACCGCACCTACCTGCCCGAGGGGGCGGAGGTCCTGAAGGAGGCGTGCGAACTTGCCGCGCGCCGGCGTCCGGAACTCGACCAGAGCATCCAGGCTTTGCAGCCGCTGCTGCTGGACACCGACCTGGAACTGGCCCGGCGCTTCCAGCAGACCTCGGGAATGGTCATGGCCAAGGGCGTGGAGGACACCGCGTTCTTCCGCTACAACCGCCTGGGCACGCTCACGGAAGTGGGCGCCGACCCCACTGAGTTCGCCGTGAAGCCCGACGAGTTCCACACCAGAATGGCCCGCCGGCAGGCCGAGCTGCCGCTGTCCATGACCACACTCAGCACGCACGACACCAAACGCAGCGAGGACACCCGGGCGCGGATCTCGGTCATCTCCGAGGTTGCCGGCGAATGGGAGAAGGCCCTGAACCGGCTCCGCGAGCTGGCTCCGCTGCCTGACGGCCCGCTGTCCGCGCTGCTGTGGCAGGCCATCGCCGGCGCCTGGCCCGCCAGCCGGGAGCGCCTGCAGTCCTACGCGCTGAAGGCCGCGCGCGAAGCCGGAAACTCGACCAACTGGACCGATCCGGATCCTGCGTTCGAGGAGAAGCTGGCCGCCGCCGTCGATGCCGCGTTCGACAATCCTGCGGTCCGGGCGGAAGTTGAGTCGCTCGTGGAACTCCTGGCGCCGCATGGTGCCTCGAATTCCCTCTCGGCCAAGCTCGTGCAGCTCACCATGCCCGGCGTCCCGGACGTGTACCAGGGCACGGAGTTCTGGGACCGGTCGCTGACGGACCCGGACAACCGGCGCCCGTTCAGCTTCGATGACCGGCGTGCCGCACTGGAGCAGCTTGATGCCGGCGACCTGCCCCCGTCATTCACAGATGAGCGGACCAAGCTGCTGGTGACCTCGCGTGCACTGCGGCTGCGCCGGGACCGGCCGGAGCTGTTCACCGGCTACCGCCCGGTGCAGGCGAACGGGGCGGCCGCCGGGCACCTGCTCGCGTTCCAGCGTGGCACCCCGGGAGCGCCGGGTGCATTGACCCTCGCTACCCGGCTGCCCTACGGACTGGAACGTGACGGCGGCTGGCGGGACACCGCCGTCGAACTTGAGACCGCCATGCAGGACGAACTGACCGGCGCCGGCTTCGGACCGGGGACCGTGAAGATCGCTGACATCTTCCGGACCTACCCCGTGGCTCTGCTGGTGCCCGATACAGAAGTAACGCAGACAGGAGGAAAGTCGTGACGCAGACAGGCCAGGCAACCTACCCTCGCGAAGCCGCAAAGCCCGTGCAGGGTCCCGGGCGCTTCGACGTCTGGGCCCCTGAGGCCGGATCCGTGACGCTGCTGGCCGGCGGAGAGCGCTACGCCATGCAGCGCCGGCCCGGCACCGGACCCGAGGACGAGGGCTGGTGGACCGCCGCCGACGCACCCGCTGGCGGTGAAGTCGACTACGGGTACCTCCTGGACGGCGACGAAACCCCGCTGCCGGACCCCAGGACCCGGCGCCAGCCCGACGGCGTCCACGCACTGTCCCGTACGTTCGACCCCGGGGAGCACACCTGGCAGGAGGACGGCTGGCAGGGCCGGGAACTGCAAGGTGCGGTCATCTACGAGCTCCACCTCGGGACGTTCACGCCCGAGGGGACGCTGGATGCGGCCGCCGGCAAGCTGGACTACCTCGCCCGCCTGGGCGTGGACTTCATCGAGCTGCTGCCCGTGAACGCGTTCAACGGCACGCACAACTGGGGCTATGACGGCGTGCAGTGGTTCGCCGTCCACGAGGCTTACGGCGGACCGGAGGCGTACCAGCGGTTCGTCGACGCGGCCCACGCGGCAGGCCTCGGCGTGATCCAGGACGTCGTCTACAACCACCTCGGCCCCAGCGGGAACTACCTGCCGCGGTTCGGGCCCTACCTCAAGCAGGGCGAGGGCAACACGTGGGGCGACTCCGTTAACCTGGACGGGTCCGGCTCCGACCATGTGCGCCGGTTCATCCTGGACAACCTGGCCATGTGGCTGCGCGACTACCGCGTGGACGGCCTGCGGCTCGACGCCGTCCACGCCCTGAAGGACGAGCGCGCAGTCCACATCCTTGAGGACTTCGGGGCGCTGGCCAGCCAGATCTCCGCCGAGGTGGGACGGCCGCTGACGCTTATTGCCGAATCCGACCTCAACAACCCGCGGTTGCTGTATTCGCGGGACGCCAACGGGTACGGGCTGGAAGGGCAGTGGAGCGACGACTTCCACCATGCCGTCCACGTCAACGTCACCGGTGAGACCACGGGCTACTACAGCGACTTCGACTCGCTGGGTGCCCTCGCCAAGGTGCTCCGGGACGGTTTCTTCCACGACGGCAGCTACTCCAGCTTCCGTGAACGGCACCACGGCAGGCCGATCAATTTCGGCGCCGTCCACCCGGCCGCCCTGGTGGTTTGCTCGCAGAACCACGACCAGATCGGCAACCGCGCCACCGGCGACAGGCTCTCGCAGACCCTGCCGTACGGGAGCCTGGCGCTCGCCGCCGTGCTGACCCTGACGGGACCCTTCACGCCCATGCTGTTCATGGGCGAGGAATACGGGGCCAGCACGCCGTGGCAGTTCTTCACCTCCCACCCGGAGCCGGAGCTCGGCAAGGCTACCGCGGAAGGACGGATCAAAGAGTTCGAGCGCATGGGGTGGGATCCCGCCGTCGTGCCCGATCCCCAGGATCCGGAGACGTTCCGCCGGTCCAAGCTGGACTGGGCGGAAGCCGGCGAAGGCGACCACGCCCGGCTGCTGGAGCTGTACCGTTCGCTCACCGCGCTGCGCCGCTCCACGCCGGACCTCACCAAGCTGGGCTTTGAGGACACGCAGGTGGAGTTCGACGACGACGCCCGCTGGCTGCGGTTCCGGCGCGGTGGCGTACAGGTGCTGCTCAACTTCTCGGAGCAGCCGGTGAGCCTGGAGGGTGCGGGGACGGCCCTGCTGCTGGCCACCGACGACGCTGTCCGGCTGGAAGGTGAGCGCGCGGTGCTCGGCCCGCTGAGCGCCGCCGTCGTCAGTGACTGAGTGAACTGCTGGGGCGGCGTCCACCGCCGGTGACCGGATGGTGGACGCCAGCCCCGCAGCTTTGGTGCGGCTGGCAGGATGGAACGTATGACTTATGTGGCCTCGGACACCCGCTATGACACCATGCCGTACCGCCGCGTCGGACGCAGCGGCCTGAAACTGCCGGCCATCTCGCTGGGCCTGTGGCACAACTTCGGCGACGACAAGCGCTTCGACGAACAGCGCGCCATCCTGCGCCGCGCCTTCGACCTCGGCGTCAACCACTTCGACCTCGCCAACAACTACGGCCCGCCGGACGGCTCCGCGGAGACCAATTTCGGCCGGCACCTGCAGGACGACTTCAAGCCTTACCGCGACGAGCTGGTCATCTCCACCAAGGCCGGTTACTACATGTGGCCCGGCCCGTACGGCGAGTGGGGCTCCCGGAAGTACCTGATCTCCAGCCTGGACCAGTCGCTGCAACGGATGGGCCTGGACTACGTGGACATCTTCTACAGCCACCGCCCGGACCCGGAGACGCCGCTGGAGGAGACCATGGGCGCGCTGGATTACGCTGTCCGTTCGGGCAAAGCGCTGTACGCGGGCATCTCCTCCTACACCCCGGAGCAGACGCTCGAGGCTGCCCGCATCCTGAAGGAGCTCGGCACCCCGCTGCTCATCCACCAGCCCAGCTACTCCATGCTGAACCGCTGGACCGAGAACGGCGCACCCAACCTCTACGAGGCGCTGGACCAGGTGGGCGCCGGCTCCATCGCGTTCTCCCCGCTGGCCCAGGGCCTGCTGACCGACCGCTACCTCAACGGCGTCCCGGCCGACTCCCGCGCCGCCAAGGCCAGGTTCCTGTCCGAATCTTCGTTGACGGAGGACAAGCTGGACAGGGTCCGGGGGCTGAACGCCATCGCCGCCGGCCGCGGACAGTCGCTGGCGCAGATGGCCATCGCCTGGATCCTGCGCGACCAGCCCAAGGGTTCCCCGGTGACCTCAGCGCTCATCGGTGCCTCCAGCGTCAGGCAGCTCGAGGACAGCCTGGCCGCGATCACCAACCTTGAGTTCAGCGGCGAGGAGCTGACCGCGATCGACGAGTTCGCCGTCGAATCCGACATTAACCTCTGGGCGCAGCGGGTCTGATTCCCCACGTCAACAAAGCGGCACGTAATCAAGCTGCCGGGGCCGGCGGGAACAAAGCCGGCGCCGGCGGCGTTTGGTTAGACTGATAAGCGCGCCGCGTGGCGCGGTGCCCGTCAGACGCCGTCGTACAACAAGGTACGGACGCGCAGGGCACATGAAGTTTGTTCTCAAAGGAGTTCCGTGTCTTCAAATCCGATTCGTGTAGCTATCGTCGGCGTGGGTAACTGTGCCGCTTCGCTGGTCCAGGGTGTCCATTACTACCGGGATGCCGACCCCCAGGCCACGATTCCGGGTCTGATGCACGTGGAGTTCGGCAAGTACCACGTCAATGATGTGCAGTTCGTGGCCGCGTTCGATGTGGATGGCAAGAAGGTCGGACATGACCTGGCCGATGCGATCCTGGCCAGCGAGAACAACACCATCAAGCTCGCCGAGGTCCCGCCGACCGGTGTGACGGTCCAGCGCGGGCACACCCTGGACGGGCTGGGCCGGTACTACCTGGAGACCATCGAGCAGTCCACGGAGGAGCCGGTCGATGTTGTCCAGGCCCTGAAGGACGCCAGGGCCGATGTGATGGTCTGCTACCTGCCGGTCGGGTCGCAGGAGGCCGCGGAGTTCTACGCGCAGGCCGCGATCGACGCGGGTGTGGCGTTCGTGAACGCGCTGCCGGTGTTCATTGCCGGGACGAAGCAGTGGGCTGATAAGTTCACTGCTGCGGGTGTGCCGATCGTGGGTGATGACATCAAGAGCCAGATCGGTGCGACCATCACGCACCGTGTGATGGCGAAGCTGTTCGAGGACCGGGGTGTGACGCTGGACCGCACGTACCAGCTGAACGTGGGCGGCAACATGGACTTCAAGAACATGCTCGAGCGGGACCGGCTGGAGTCGAAGAAGATTTCCAAGACCCAGGCCGTGACGTCCAATGTTGAGGCCGAGTTGGCCGCGAAGGATGTCCACATCGGCCCGTCCGATTATGTGCAGTGGCTGGATGACCGCAAGTGGGCCTTCGTCCGCCTGGAGGGCCGGAACTTCGGTGACGCGCCGGTGTCTTTGGAGTACAAGCTGGAGGTCTGGGATTCGCCGAACTCCGCGGGTGTGATCATCGATGCGATCCGTGCGGCGAAGATCGGCCTGGACCGTGGCATCGGCGGCCCGTTGGTCTCGGCCTCGAGCTACTTCATGAAGTCCCCGCCGGAGCAGTTCAACGACGACCTCGCCCGCGAAAAGGTCGAGGCCTTCATCCGCGGCGACCTCGACCGCTAAACCCCGCCCCCGGACGCGTCCTCAGGTCCTGCAGGTTTCGACGCGATGCTCCCTCACCTTTCGGTGGGGGAGCATCGCTGCTTAAGCGTCCTTTGTGTAGCGCCGAATCGCGTGGCTCGCCTGGGCAAGGGCCAGCAGCTTCAGGACCAGTTGGCCGTGGAGGTGCATGCCGACAGCCGCAGTCATGATCAGCTCATTGACGTCGTCCGGCGCCGTGGTGGCCGATATGTCCACCGTGGCAATGGCGTCCACCGCTTGGCTGTAGGCGTCGAGCAAGGTGTCGGGCACCTGCACGCCGAGACTTTCCATCAGGGCCAAGTGGGCATTGAGCGAGTTTCTGGCGTCGCTCGGCACGTCCGGCCAGTTCCGGAAACGGACGACGGCGTCTCCCGCCCATGACTGCATGTCGCCATGCTCGGTGCCCACCGCGTCGAGGCCCAGCACCGTGCGCTGGACTGCGGCCAAGAGCTCAAGGCGGGGGACGCCGTCGTCGGCCATCCTGAGCAGGGAACCGATCTGGGCGATATTCAGTCCGACCACACGCCGCAGCGCCTGGATAAGTTCCAGCCGGCTCACGTGGAGTTCCGCATACTCCGCCCGGGTGGCGTGCACCGATCGGCCCGCGGGCAGCAGCCCCTCGCGGAGGTAGAACTTGATGCTGGCGGGGGAGACTCCCGTCCGCTCGCTGAGTTCCTTCAGCTGCATGTTTGCTCCTTCCTCGGCGGACGGGAGCCTCTTGGATAGCTGCTGCCGCGCTGGCTATCTTGATTTACACCACTGGATAGTGCTCCTATCCTAGACGCATGGAGCCTTGGAATGTACTGCTTGCCAGCCACGTTATTGCCGCCCTTTTTGTCCTTGCCATTGGCCCGTTCCAGATCCTTCGCCGCCGCCGGGACCGCATCCACCGCACCATGGGACACCTGTGGGTCGCGGCCATGTACTACGTCTGCCTCAGCAGTTTCTGGATCGTCAGTAACGGGCACTTCAGCTGGCTTCACGGGCTCTCCGCGTTCACCATCGTGACGGTCACCCTTGGGCTGGTCAGTGCGGTTCGCCGGAACATACCCGCGCATAGGGGAAACATGATCGGCAGCTACATCGGCATCGCTGTGGCGTTCGGCTTCGCAGTCTCTGTGCCAGGTCGTACTATTCCGCGCCTCCTGGCCGAGGATCTGCCGACGGCCCTGTACGTTGCCGCGCTGGTGGCGCTCAGCGTCGCCGTCGTCTTCATTTCGCTTCGGCGCGGCGAGGGCCGTCGCATCCAGGGCGCAGGGCGCCCGGCTGACCAGCTCCCGGCGGCGGCGTCCCCAGCAGGGACCGCGACGAGTCCTCAGTAGTCCCCGCCCCCCAACGCTTCCTCACCTTTCGTCGCTTCAGCCCAAACGCCTCGTCACCTTTCGTCGCTTCAACAGGGACGCTTCTTCACGTCTCGTCGCTTCACCCCAAACGCCTCCTCAGATGTGGCTGGCGCATACTCGAGCCTGTGGATAACTTCTGCAGGGCGGGGCCGTTTCGAGCAACAATGCCGTATGCAAAGACGAACCGATCTACCTGTCAGCCTGGTGTCTGCCCCCTTCACCTTGGGATCCGCGAAAGCTTCAGGTGTTCCACCCAACAGACTGCGCCGGTCCGATGTCGCGCATGTAAGTCGTGATCTGTACCGCCCGACTGCCTGGAGCTTCGAGCTTGAGGCGGCGGCACGGGCACTTTCTGCGGCATCGCCCGGCGCTTGGATCTCGCACGTCACAGCGGCTCGGATTCGAAGCCAGATCCTCCCGCCGTGGCTGGCGGACTCGACGGAGCTGCATCTGAGCAAACCGCATTCCCTGCCGGAAGTGCGGCGAAAAGGGGTGATCGGGCACAGCGTGCTGGCAGCGGAGGGTGAGATCGAATTCGTCGACGGCATCCGAATCAGCAGCAGGTCCCGCACCTGGCTCGATATGGCGAGACGGCTGTCGGAGAGTGAACTGGTCTGCATGGGCGATGAACTGATTCGCGTTCCGAGAGCGGAATTCGAAGACCGCACCGAGCCGTTCGACACGCTGGAGGGATTGCGGTCCCTCGTGGGCCGCCATCCGAATCTTCAGGGAGTGGTCCGGGCGCGCGCCGCGATCGAGCGAATGCGCGTCGGGGCGGATTCTGCGCCTGAGTCACTACTCCGCCTCGCGATGGAGGACGCAGGCCTTCCGGAGCCTCAGCTGCAGGTGCCGCTGCGAGAGGACAAGACCATCGGGCCGACTGCCGATCTCGGGTACAGGCACCGGAAGCTGGCCATACAGTACGACGGCGACCACCACCTTCTCGAGCCCCAAGTCTTCAGCGATAGGCGGCGTGACAAAGCCTTCGAGGCAGCCGGGTGGACCGTTGTTGTGTTTGGCAAGAAGGATTTGGCGGACGGCTTCGAGCGTGCCATCCGCCTGATCAGACGGGGAATGCGCAGGAGTCGGCTGGATCATCCTCAGGCGTCGGGTTTCGCCGATGCCGACTGAGGAATGGATGCGTTTGAAACGACGAAAGGTGAGGAAGGGATGGGTTTGGGGCGGCGAAAGGTGAGGAAGGGATGGGTTTGGGGCGGCGAAAGGTGAGGAAGGGATGGGTTTGGGGCGGCGAAAGGTGAGGAAGGGATGGGTTTGGGGCGGCGAAAGGTGAGGAGGCGTTGGGTTTGGGGCGGCGAAAGGTGAGGAAGGGATGGGTTTGAAGCGGCGAAAGGTGAGGAAGGGATGGGGGGCTAGAAGAGGCCGATGGGGTTGCCGTCGTCGTCCACGTCCATGCGCATTGCCGCGGGGACGGCCGGAAGGCCTGGCATGGTCATCACCGCTCCGGTCAGGGCCACGATGAAGCCGGCGCCGGTCTTGGGGATGAGGTCGCGGACATGGATGGTGAAGCCCTTGGGAGCCCCCAGCCGAGAGGCGTCGTCCGTGAATGAGTATTGCGTCTTTGCCATGCAGACTGGCAGCCCGGACCAGCCATTTTTCTCGATGTCTGCCAGCCGGCGCAGTGCGGGCACGGAAAAGTCCACGCCGTCGGCGCCGTAGATTTCCTGGACGATGGTGCGGATCTTGTCCTCCACAGACATGCCCAGCGGGTAGAGATGCCGGAACGACGACGGTCCGCTCACCGCAGCGGCAACCTTGGCAGCCAACTCATCGCCGCCGTCGCCGCCCCCGCCCTTTCCCCAGATGTCAGCCACCGCAGCCTGGATGCCCTCGCCGGCGCACCAGCCGAGCAGCCAGTTAAGCTCCTCCAAGGTATCCGCGGGGAATTTGTTGATCGCCACCACCGGCGTCACGCCGAACCGCTCCACATTACGGACATGCCGGCGCAAGTTCACCACGCCCGCGGCCAAGGCCTCGACATTCGCCTCCTTCAGCCGGTCCTTGTGAACCCCGCCTTGCATCTTGAGTGCGCGAACGGTCGCCACCACCACGACGGCGGCCGGCGCCACATCAGCGATGCGCGCCTTGATGTCCATGAATTTTTCCGCGCCGAGGTCGGCCCCGAACCCCGCCTCCGTCACCACGATGTCGGCAAGCCGGCGGGCGGTCTGCGTGGCGATCAGCGAGTTGCAGCCGTGGGCAATGTTCGCGAACGGCCCGCCATGGACCAGTGCGGGAGTGCCCGCGATGGTCTGGACGAGGTTCGGCTTGATCGCGTCCTTCAGCAGCAGCGTCAGCGCGCCCTGCACGCCCAGGTCCGCCACGGTGACCGGCGTCCGGTCATAGGTGTAGCCGAAGGTGATGCGGCCCAGCCGGTCCCGGAGATCGGCCACGTCGGTGGCGAGGCAAAAGACCGCCATGATTTCTGATGCGACCGTGATGTCGAAGCCGTCCTGGCGGGGTACACCCTGTGAAGGCCCGCCGAGACCAACGACCACCTCGCGAAGGGAACGGTCGTTCATGTCCAGGACCCGCTTGAACGTCATCCGGCGCGGATCGATGTTTAGTTCGTTGCCCTGGTAGATGTGGTTGTCCACGAGGGCCATGAGGGCATTGTTGGCGGACGTGACGGCATGGAAGTCGCCGGTGAAGTGCAAGTTGATCTCGTCCATGGGCAGCACCTGGGACAGCCCGCCGCCCGTGGCCCCGCCCTTCATGCCGAGGATCGGCCCGAGCGAGGGCTCCCGCAGTGCGACCATCACCTTGTGGCCCGCCCGCGCCAATGAATCCGCAAGTCCCACCGTCGTTGTCGATTTTCCTTCCCCGGCGGGCGTTGGCGACATCGCCGAAACCAGGACCACTTTTCCGGCGGGCGCCGGCGCTGACAGCTTCGCGGGGTCGATTTTGGCTTTGAAGCGGCCATACAGCTCCACAGCCCCTGCGTCGATGCCGGCGGCCGCGGCGATTTCCTCGATCGGCCGGAGCACTGCCCTGCGGGCAATGTCCAGGTCGCTCAGGGGAGTGCTGCTCTGGCCGGTATCGCTCAGGGGAGTGCTGTTAGACATCGTCGTCCTTTCCGAAGGTGTTTACCCGGTGAGCCGTGACCCGTAGATGGCGGCCATGGGATGGCTGGAGGCATATTCGTCGACGGCGGCGTGGTAGCTGTCGAGGGTGATGGCGGCGGTGCGTTGCCAGCCGGAGTTTGCCGCGTGGATGGCAGCGGCAGCGCCCATGTGGTGGCGGGTGGCGGGGTCGTCGTGGAGGGCTTCAAGGGCGTCGGCCCAGTCTGATGCCCGGTGGCCGTCCACCAGAAGCCCGGTGCGGCCGTGGCTGACCGCGCGGGCGAGTCCGCCGACGCGGGTGGCGACCACGGGGGTGCCGCAGGCCTGGGCTTCCAGCGCCACGAGGCCGAAGGATTCACTGTAGGAGGGCATGACGACGACGTCGGCCGAGCGGTACCAGGTGGCCAGTTCCGGTGCGCCGACCGGCGGGTGGTGGGTGACGGCGTCGTCCAGCCCGGCGGAGCTGATGAGGGTTTTGAGGTTGAAATCCTTGGCGCCGCTGAGCGCACCAAGGATGGTCAGTTTGAGGTCGATGTCGGGGCGGCGTTGGCGGAGGAGAGCAGCGGCCTTGAGCAGGATCTGCGGGCCTTTGAGGCGTTGGATCCGGCCGGCGAAGAGCAGGTGGAAGGTGCCGGGGCTGATGCCGTGTTCAGTCCGCGCTCGGGTGCGGAACGCGGGGGTGTAGACGGAGAGGTCGACGCCGGGCGGTGCGACGTCGATGTGGTCGAAGTCGGCGCCGTAGTGGGAGACGAGTTCGGCGGCTTCGGCCGTGGTGTTGGCGATCAGGCGGGTGGCGCCGTCGACGATGCGGTGTTCGCCGTCTTCGCGGCGGCGGGGTTCGGGTTGTTCGCCGGAGGTCAGGAGGAGGTTCTTGACTTTGGCCATGGTGTGCATGGTGTGCACGAGGGGGATGTTCCAGAGGCCTGAGAGTTCGAGGCCGGCGACGCCAGAGACCCAGTAGTGGGAGTGGATGAGGTCGTAGCGGCCGTGGGGCTGCTGGGCGCGGATGCGTTCGATTTCGGCGACCATGCTGTGCAGCAGTTCGGGGAGTTCTTCCTTGGGAAGTTTGCGGGGCGGCCCGGCGAGGACGTTGTGGACGCAGACGCCGGGGTCGGGGTGCTCGACGGCGGGCTGGCCGGTGGCGGTGGAGCGGGTGAAAATTTCCACTTCGATGCCGGTTTCGGCCAAGGCGGAGGCGAGGCCGCGGATGTAGACGTTCATGCCGCCCGCATCCCCTGAACCGGGCTGTTCCATGGGGGAGGTGTGCAGCGATAGGAGGGCCACACGTTTGATCACAGACACGAGCCTCCCTCCTCTCCGTACTGCTGGAACTGCATCGGATAAAACACTACTCCTGAACCGTCCCGGCAACGGTGGGGGTTCAGTTGCTCCAGACGTGGCGTTTCCCACGCCAACCAGGGCGGGCAGCGGATGTGGCACGCTCCTGCTAAAACCGCTCAGGGGATGCCCGCGGCCCACGGGGGGCCACCCATGCGCGCCTCAGCGCCGCCACAACTGCGGCAACTCCGGAAACGCGCCTTCGTAGCCGGTGAGCAGCGCGTTGGCCAGCGCCGCCGAGCCGACCAGCGGGTGTTCGGCGAAGGCTTCCAGCGCTGCTTCGCGGTCGCCGGTAGAAGCCGCACGGACAGCGAGCAGCTCCACTTTCTTGACCTGCTGCAGCAGGCTGAGTTGCGGTGGGGCGGGCCGAGCCTGCGGAATGGGCACTGCCCCCTCCGGCGTGACCGTGCAGGGAATTTCGACGACGGCGTCCGCCGGCAAACCGGGAATCGCGGCTTGGGAGCCGCCCGCCAAGGCGGGGGACTGTCCAGCGGAGTTCGGTGTGTTGAGGATCAGCTCCGCGGCGCTGGCCACCCCCGCCCCGTCGACGCCGGGACCCCCAGCCAGCGCCCGCATCACCGCCAGCGCCACCTGCTCGTAGCCGCCGCCGGCAAGGTCCTCGGGGTGCCGTGCCTCGCCGCCGGACCTGGCCTCGGCCAGATACCCTTCCTCGCGGGACCGCCTCGCGGCCTCCCACATGCCGTACGCTTCGTCGCCTGCCGTGGCCAGCCGCGGATACAGCTCCGCCTGCTGGCCGTGGATCGACTCGCCGCGGGTCCTGGCCATGGCCCGCATGCCCGCGGCCGCGCGCACAGTCTCGTAGTAGTAAAACAGGTACTCGTTCGGCAGCAGCCCCAGATCGCGCAGGAACGGCTGCGGAAACAGACTGCCCTCCTCGAAGCCGGCGAGAGCCTCCGCGTCGGCCAGCAGGCCGGGGAGGACATCCCGCCCGCCGCTCTCCAGCCGGTACAGCCAGCCAAGATGGTTCAGCCCGTAGTAGCCCACGCCGTCGAGCCTTCCCGCTGGCAGCGGCGCCCCGGCCGCCCGGGCGGCGCGGTGTACCAGGGCGCTGGCGGAATCGCAGATGCCGATCACCTTCCGGCCCAGCACGGGAACCAGCGCCTCGGTGACCATCCCGGCGGGGTTGGTGAAGTTGATCAGCCAGGCGTCCGGGCAGTGCGTGCGCATGCTGGCGGCCAGCTCCAGCATGGCGGGGATGGACCGCAGCGCGTAGGAGATGCCGCCCGCGCCGGTGGTTTCCTGGCCCAGCAGCCCGAGGTCCTGGGGCACACGTTCGTCGGCAACACGCCCCGCGGTGCCGCCCGGGCGGATGGCGGCGAATACGATGTCCGTCCCCTTGAGGGCGTGGGGGAGGGAGGTCGTGGACGTCACCGCGGGCGGAAGCCATGAACGTTCGACGGCGGAACTTCCGTCCGGAGCGCCCCTCACGTCCGAAGACATGGACCGAAGCACAGCCTCGATGGCGGCCAGCCGGCCGCCGTCGACGTCGAACAGCACCACCTCGCTGACCAGGCCAGAATAGGGCCCGGAACACAGGGCACGGTAAACGAGGGGAACCCGGAATCCGCCGCCGCCGGCGATCATGAGCCGCATGGCAGGAGTCTATGCGCAGCAGCCGACAATATGGCCTGAACTGCGGCGGCGCAGTCCCGCCGTCCCGTCCCAACCCCCACATCGCGGGGTTTCAACGCCAAGGTACACGGCGTAATGTGCCGAACATGGAGGCGAATCCCGCACGCCGTTTCGACCCGCTCTCGGCCGTCCGTACCCAGGCGGCCGGCGAGTTCGACCTGCTGCTGGCCGGGACCGTTTTTCAGGACATCATCTTCACCGGCCTGCCGCATGCGCCCGAGCCCGGAACAGAAATCTGGAGTGAAGGGATGGGCAGCTGCCCCGGTGGCGTGGCCAACCAGGCCATCGCAGCTGCGCGCCTTGGCTTGCGGACCGGACTGGCGGCGGCCTTCGGCGACGACGGCTACGGCGACTACAACTGGAAAATCCTGGACCGGCAGGAGCATGTGGACCTGTCCCTGTCCCGCCGGGTCCCGGGCTGGCACTCGCCGGTGACCGTATCCCTCAGCGTGAACCACGACCGCTCGATGGTCACGCACGGGCACCCGGCGCCGGTGACCTCCTCCGAACTGATCGGGAATCCGCCCCGCGCGCTGGCAGCAGTGGCGGACCTCGGGCATGAACTGGAGCCATGGGCGCTCGCGGCGCACAAGGAGGGCGTGAAGCTGTTCGGCGACGTCGGCTGGGACCCCACCGGCGAGTGGGCCCACGCGCGGCTGGCGAACCTGCAGCACTTCCACGCCTTCATGCCCAACCAGCGCGAGGCCATGGCCTTCACCGGCAAGGACGATCCCTGGGCGGCGCTGTACTCCCTGGCGGACCGGGTGCCGGTGGCGGTGGTGACCCTGGGGGCGCAGGGGGCCGTGGCCGTGGATTCGGAAACCGGCGAGGAGGAGTGGGTGCCTTCCCTGCCCGTGGCCGCCTATGATCCCACCGGTGCCGGGGACTGCTTCGGAGCCGCGTTCATCGTCGGCAGTTTGGCAGGGTGGCCCCTCGGCGACCGGCTGCGGTTCGCCAACCTCTGTGCCGCGCTGGCGGTCCAGGAGGTGGGCGGCTCCCTCGCGGCGCCGGGCTGGGGCGACATCGCTGACTGGTGGAAGCGCGCCAACGCCCGGCCGGAACGCCGCGGCAGCCAGTGGCTGCGCCGCTACTCCTTCCTCGCCGACATCGTCCGGGACGTTCCTCTGCAGGCGCAGCGGCGCGCGGCCGCCACCATTGCGCACCTCTCGGACGCCTGAGCGCCCGGCACGCCGCCGGCCCGGCAATTATCCGGCCCGAAGCGCCAGCACTAGAATCAATAGCGTGATTTATCCAGCAGCAACAGGAGACCGCCCGGCAGTAACGGGCCCGGCCGGGACGTCCCACGGTTACAACCGGACGGCCCATGAACGCTCCGCAGTGATCGACCTCGGGGCCATCCGGCACAACGTGCGCCGGCTCGCCGCGGCCGCCGAGCCGGCCAAGGTCATGGCAGTCGTCAAGGCCGACGCCTACGGCCACGGGGCGGTGCCGGTGGCGCGTGCAGCCCTCGAGGCGGGCGCCAGCTGGCTCGGCGTCGCGCACATCTCCGAAGCGCTGGCGCTGCGCGCGGCAGGCATCGAAGCCCCGCTGCTCGCCTGGCTGCACACCCCGGAAAGCAACTTTGGCGCGGCGGTCGCCGCCGGCATCGACATCGGGTGTTCCGGCTGGGAGCTGGAACAGATCGTGGCTGCCGCCCGGGAACAGGAACGGCCGGCGCGCGTCCACCTGAAGGTGGACACCGGACTGGGGCGCAACGGTGCCACCGTCGAGGCGTGGGACCGGCTGGTGGGTGAAGCCGTGGAGTACCAGGACCAGGGGCTGCTGCGCGTGGTGGGCATCTTCTCCCATCTTGCCGTGGCCGACGAGCCCGAGCGCCCGGAAACGGATGACCAGCTCGCCGCGTTCCGCGAGGTGCTGGCCATCGCCGAGGACGCCGGTGTGGACCCCGAAGTCCGCCACCTGGCCAACACCCCGGCCACGCTGTCCAGGCCGGATACGCACTTTGACCTGGTCCGCGTGGGGCTGGGAATCTACGGCCTCTCGCCCTTCGAAGGGCAGAACTCCGCGGAACTGGGCCTCCGGCCCGCGATGACCCTGCGCACCGTCGTGTCCCACTGCAAGGACGTGCACTCGGGCCAGGGCGTCTCCTACGGCTTCAACTACCGCACCTCGGGCGAGAGCACGCTGGGGCTCATTCCGCTCGGTTATGCCGACGGCGTTCCCCGCGTCGCCACCGGCGGCCCCGTCCGGGTGGAGGGCGTCACCTATCCCGTGGTGGGACGGATCGCGATGGACCAGATGGTGATTGACCTCGGCCCGCTGGACGTGTCCCGGGGCGGCCACAGCGTCCTCGGAGCAGAGGCCGTCCTCTTCGGTGACGGTGCCGACGGCGGCCCCATAGCTGACGACTGGGCCCGCGCTGCCGGCACCAACAACTACGAGATCGTCACCCGCATCAGCCCCCGCGTGCCCCGCACCTACATCAACGAATCGCCCAGCGGCGAAGCGCCGGCCGGCGAACCGCCCGCAGGTGAACCGACCGCAACCGGAACCCCGGCGCCATGAGTGTTCCGGAAACCGGCGGCATCCCGGAAACCGGCAGTGCTCCACTGTGGGTCCAGAACCTGACGGTCACGACGGCGGACCAGACGCACGCGCTCGGCGCGGCTCTGGCAGAGGTGCTCCGGGCCGGGGACCTCCTGGTGCTCACGGGCGAACTGGGCGCCGGCAAGACCACCTTCACGCAGGGCCTCGGTGAGGGCCTGGGCGTCCGTGAGGGCATCATTTCCCCGACGTTCGTGCTGGTGCGCATTCACCCCAACCTCCCCGACGGGCCGCGCCCGGGCGGGCCGGACCTGGTGCACGTGGACGCCTACCGGCTGGGATCGGCGTCGGAAATCGACGACATTGACCTGGAGAACACGCTGGACTCTGCCGTGACTGTGGTGGAGTGGGGCCGGGACCGCGTGGAGCACCTGACCGAGAGCCGGCTCGAGGTGGAGCTGCACCGCCAGCTGGGCGGCGCCGCCGCGGCCCACCATACCGGGAACGGAGCCCTGGACTTCGAGTCCGAGGACGACGACGAACCACGCACCATTATCATCCGCGGCTTCGGGCCGCGCTGGGCGGAACAGCCCGCTCTCGCCGCGGAAGGAATCTCCTGATGCTTATTCTTGCCATTGACACCTCAGCCGTGGCCAGCGCCGCGCTGGTGTCGGACGACGCCCTGGAAGGCGTGGTGGGCAGCTTCTCCACTGAGGACACGAGGAGCCACGCCGAGGTCCTTGCGCCCGGAATCGAACGCTTGCTGGCAGACGCCGGGGTGACCGGGGCCGACATCGACGCGATCGTTGTAGGCGTTGGCCCCGGTCCCTTCACCGGGCTCCGGTCCGGCATTGCGACGGCGCGTACCCTCGCCTTTGTCTGGAACACCCCGCTGCACGGCATGATGAGCCTCGACGCCGTCGCCCTCGAAGTGGCCGAGTCCACCGATGCGCCGGCCGAGTTCCTCGTTGCCACGGACGCCCGGCGCAAAGAGGTCTACTGGGCGCGCTACACCCTGGCGGCGGGCCAGCTGCCAAAGCTTACGGACGGCCCGCACGTGGGCTTCGCCGCGGACCTCCCCGACCTCCCGGCCTACGGCGCGGGCGCCGGGCTCTACCCCGAGGCCCTCCGCGCGGATCCGGACTTCAGCACTGAACAGCCTGACGCGCTGTATCTGGGCCAGTTTGCGCTGGCGAGGCTGGAGGCCGACGAGGAGCTCCTGGACTCCACGCCCCTCTACCTCCGTGAATCCGACGCGCAGGTCCCCGGCCCTCGGAAGCGTGCCCTGTGAACGTCCTGCCCCGCCGGCTGGACTCGGGCGTGACCATCCGCGACATGCTTCCTGCGGACATCCCTGCCGTTCACGAGCTGGAGGTCCGGCTGTTCCCGGTGGACGCATGGCCGCTGCAGATGTTCTGGGACGAACTGGTGCAGCCCGAAACCCGCCGGTACTTCGTGGCGGAGGCTGCGGACGGCATCGTCGGCTATGCGGGACTGATGTGCGTGGAGCCGATCGCCGACGTCCAGACCATCGCCGTGGTTCCCGAGTATGAGGGCAGGGGCATCGGCACGGCGCTCCTCACCGACCTGATCGCCGAGGGGCGGCGCCGCGGCGCAGCCGACATCCTGCTGGAGGTCCGGGCCGACAACCCGCGCGCCCAGCAGCTGTACATCCGCTTCGGGTTCGAGCAGATCCACGTGCGGAAAAAGTACTACCGCGACGGCGTCGATGCCCTGATCATGCGTCTTCAGCTGGAGGACGTGCTCGCTGTGCACCGTGACATCGTGCACCAGGACGTCGTGCATGACGCCGAACCCCAGCCTGGGCAGACCGACGAAGCCGGCCGCGCCGGCGATACCGCTCCGACGGAGGCAGACCAGAAATGAACCGCACGCAGCCGCTAGTACTCGGCATTGAGTCATCGTGCGACGAAACGGGCGTAGGTATCGTCCGCGGCACAGAACTCCTGACCAACACGGTGTCCTCGTCCATGGAGGAGCACGTCCGGTTTGGCGGGGTCATCCCCGAAATTGCCTCACGCGCCCACCTGGACGCCTTCGTTCCAGCCCTGAAGGCCGCACTGGCCGAGGCAGACGTGACGCTGGACGAGATCGACGCCATCGCCGTGACGTCCGGTCCGGGGCTGGCGGGTGCATTGATGGTTGGCGTGTGCGCCGCCAAGGCGCTCGCCGTCGCCACCGGCAAACCGCTCTACGCCATTAACCACCTGGTGGCCCATGTGGGGGTCGGCCTGCTCAACCCGCGGCCCGGCGTCGGAACGGACGGCAACACCGGCGGCGGCGCGGACCATCGCATTCTGCCCGGCAAGCCCAAACTTCCCGACAACCTTGGCGCCCTGCTGGTTTCCGGCGGGCACACCGAGATTTTGCGGATCCGCCGCATCACGGACGACGTCGAGTTGCTCGGTTCCACCATCGACGACGCCGCCGGCGAGGCGTACGACAAGGTCGCCAGGATCCTCGGCCTCGGCTATCCCGGCGGCCCGGCCATTGACCGGCTGGCGCGCGAAGGCAACGCCAAGGCCATCAGGTTCCCGCGCGGACTGACGCAGCCCAAATACATGGGCACCGCGGAAGAGCCCGGCAAGCACCGCTACGACTGGTCCTTCAGCGGCCTGAAGACCGCGGTGGCCCGCTGCGTGGAGCAGTTCGAAGCCGCGGGTGATCCCGTGCCGGTTGCGGACATCGCAGCAGCATTCCAGGAAGCCGTGGTGGACGTCATTACCTCCAAGGCGGTCCTGGCCTGCCGGGAGCGTGGCATCACGGATGTGCTGCTGGGCGGGGGAGTGGCCGCGAATTCGCGGCTGCGGCAGCTGACAGAACAGCGCTGCTCGGCCGCCGGCATCACGCTGCACGTTCCGCCGCTGGATCTGTGCACGGACAACGGCGCGATGGTGGCCGCGCTCGGAGCGCAGCTGGTGATGGCGGGCATCGAACCCAGCGGAATCAGCTTCGCGCCGGACTCCTCCATGCCGGTGACCACGGTCTCGGCGCCAAGTAGGTCGCAGATCAGGGCGTTCTGAGAGCTGGGAACGCCCTCAACTGCTACCTAGTTGGGCCCGCCCCGCGGAGGTTGGGTGACGCGGAGGCGAGAGCGGACGTCGGGTTACGCGGTGGGGCCGTTCCGCATCTGCTTTACGAGGTCGAGGACCACGGCCTGCAGGTTTCCGCCGCTCTCGGCGGCCACCCGGCGCTGGCGCTGGTACCCGGCGCCGCGGCTGATGATCTTTTCGACGTCGGCCAGCTCATCGGAGCAGCGCAGCTTTGCGGCAATCGGTTCGAGCCGGTTGAGTGTCTCCAACAGGTGGTCGGTGACGAGCTGCTCGTTGCCCTCGGCGTCTAGGATGATGATCGCATCCATGCCGTAGCGGGCGGCCCGCCACTTGTTTTCCTGGACGTGCCAGGGCGGCATGGTGGGAATGCTGCCGCCGGCGTCGAGGATGGTGGAGAACTCGTGGACCAGGCACTGCGTCAGGGCTGCCACGGCGCCCACTTCCTCCAGTGTGGCCAGGCCGTCGCAGATGCGCATCTCAATGGTTCCGAGGGCCGGCACGGGGCGGATGTCCCAGCGGATCTCCGAGATGGTGTCGATCACGCCGGTGGTAAACATGTCCTGGACGTAGGACTCGTACTCTTCCCAACTGGCGAACTGGAAGGGCAGCCCCGCCGTCGGCAGCTGCTGGAACATGAGGGCGCGGTGCGAGGCGTAGCCGGTGTCCTCGCCGCCCCAGAACGGGCTGGACGCGGACAGGGCCTGGAAATGCGGGAAGTAGTTGACCAGGCCGTCGAGCACGGGGAGGACCTTGCTGCGCCGGTCCAGGCCAACATGGACGTGTACTCCGTAGATGACCATCTGCCGGCCCCACCACTGCGTGCGGTCGATCAGCTTGGCGTAGCGTTCCTTGTCCGTGACCGGCTGCAGCTGCGGCGGGCTGAACGGGTGGCTACCGGCGCAGAACACTTCCACGCCCATCGGGTCCGTCACTTCGCGGACGGCGGCCAGGGAACGGGCGAGGTCTTCCTTCGCTTCCGCGGCGGTCTCGCAGATGCCGGTTACCAGCTCCACGGTGTTAAGCAGCAGCTCCTGCTTGATGTGGGGATGCTCGTCATCCTCGTTCAGCTCGGGGTGGCGTGCCACGACCCCGCGCAGGACCTCGTTGGCCACGGACGACAGTTCACCGGTCTGCGAATCCACCAGCGCGAGTTCCCATTCCACACCAAGAGTTGATTGCCTGGATGAAGCGAAATCAATCTTCATGTGTTCCTCGCTGTGTGCTGGCCTAATGACGTCGGGTCCGGTCGCCGTCCGTTCCTGGCGAACGGCTGGCAGGGGAACGGTCATCCAAGTCTAGTGCAGGGGTAGCATCGAAGTGATGGCTTGGCTACACAGGGCGCGTGAGAGTGTTCACACCACCAGCCGCCCCACATCCCCCAGGAAACGTCCCGGCAGTGCACGTGCGCGCAACGCACCGGCGGCGTCTGCGGCAGCGCTCGCGGCGCTGTTCGCGGTTGCGTCGTGTACGCCGGCAGCACCCGACCCAGGAGAGGGAACGACGACGGCGCCCGCGGCTTCCGCTTCCGGCTCGCCGCAGACGGCACAGAGTTCTGCACCGCACCCCGGTTCACCCCAGGAAAATACACCGAGTCAGGCCCCGTCCACGGCGGCGCCCGCACCGAAGGACAGGGCGGCGCTGGGCTGGGGCCCGCAGCAGCGGGACGCCGACGCGGCCGCCGCGGCGGTGGCCACAATGACCCTGGAGGAGAAGGCCGGGCAGGTGCTCCTGCCCTTCTACACCGGCCTTGACCACGAAACCCAGGCCGCCACGGTGGAACGGCTTCACCTGGCCGGGTCCATGATCATGGCCGACAACGTGCCCGGAACAGCCACCGGCCTGGTGGACGTCCGGGCGCTGGCGGGGGTGACGCGCCGGCTGGACAACGCGTCCCGCTCCGGCGGCCGCACCTGGCCCGGCCTGATCGGCGTTGACCAGGAAGGCGGAGCGGTGAGCCGCGTCGGCGCTCCGCTGACCCGCTGGCCCACGCCCATGAGCTACGGCGCCGCCGGCAGCGTGCCCCTCGCGGCCGAGGCCGGCACCGGGCTGGCGGCGGAACTCGCGCCCCTGGGTTTCACCGTGGACTTCGCCCCCGCGGCCGACGTCACCATGGGCCCCGCTGATCCCACCATCGGGGCGCGGTCCCTGTCCGCCGACGCCCGTGCCGCCGCATCGTTGAGTGCCGGCTTCGCCAAAGGCATGCTGGCCGGCGGCGTGCTGCCCGCCGTCAAGCATTTTCCCGGGCACGGTTCGGTGACCACCGATTCCCACAAGGACCTCCCCGTCCAGAACGCCACCCTCGCGCAGTTGAAGGCGCGGGACTGGAAGCCGTTCCAGGCCGCGGTCAAGGCGGGAGCACCGATGGTCATGACCGGCCACATTGCCACACGCGCCCTTGATCCGGGCGTGCCCGCGTCCCTCTCAAAGGCGACGTACTCTGCGTTGCGCGGCCTGGGATTCAAGGGCGTGGCGGTCACGGACGGGCTGAACATGGGCGCGGTGACAGGCCGCCATCCCCACGGTTCCGCAGCGCCGGCCGCGCTGGCAGCCGGGGCAGACCTGCTGCTGATGCCGGCGGATGCAGCCGCCGCTCATGCCGCCGTCGTCAGGGCGGTCACCGGGGGGAAGCTCCCGCTGTCACGACTCGAGGAGGCGGCCCGCCGCGTGGTCACCATGATGATCTGGCGGGGCCGGACGGCCCAGCCGCAGCCGACGGCAGCGCCGGGAAGCGGCGAGGCGCTTTCCGCAAAGGTCTCGGCGCGGGCCATCACGGTGGTCACGGGGAGATGCAAGGGCGCCTCCGTGGCCGGCCACGTCCGGGTGGCGGGCGGCACGGCAGTGGACCGGGCCCGCTTCGCCGCCGCGGCCAAGGACGCGGGGATCGCGCTCGGAACGGGGCCCCTGGTCGCTCTCATCGGCTATGGTGGCGGCCCCGCGAAGGGCGACATTGCGGTGGCACTGGATGCCCCGTGGCCCTTGGCGCAGTCCGTCGCGCCCACGAAGATCGCCCTCTACGGCCGCACGCCCGGAGCGTACAAGGCGCTGCTGGCCGTCCTGATGGGGAAGGCCACCGCCCCCGGAAAGCTGCCGGCCGCCGTCGGACCCTACCGGGCCGGCACGGGCTGCAAATAACAACCGGCTTCAGGTAATAAACCCGGCCCCGCCGTTTAA
The DNA here is from genome assembly GCF_021789315.1 of Arthrobacter sp. FW305-BF8. Taxonomy (NCBI): domain Bacteria; kingdom Bacillati; phylum Actinomycetota; class Actinomycetes; order Micrococcales; family Micrococcaceae; genus Arthrobacter; species Arthrobacter sp. FW305-BF8. Next base: position 3,438,393 of record NZ_CP084561.1, on the reverse strand, counting down.
TGGAGGGGTGCCGATTCTGAATAAAGACATGACCCTGTGCATTTCCCTCTCGGCCCGGCCGAGCAACAACGGGACCCGCTTCCACAACCACCTGTACGACCAGCTGGGCCTCAACTGGATCTACAAGGCCTTCGCGCCCACCGACCTAGCCCAGGCGATCGCGGGCGTCCGCGGCCTGGGGATCCGCGGCTGCGCCGTCTCCATGCCCTACAAGGAGGACGTGATCGCCCTGGTGGACGCCATGGACCCGTCCGCCAAGGCCATCGATTCCGTCAACACCATCGTCAACGACGGCGGCCGCCTGACGGCGTACAACACGGACTACACGGCGATCGAGCAGCTGCTGGAGGGCAACGCCGTTCCTGCCGGGTCATCGGTGCTGCTCAAGGGCGCCGGCGGCATGGCGAAGGCCACAGCCGCGGCCCTGCGCGACGCGGGGTTCAAGGACGTGACCATCATCGCCCGCAACGAAGCAACCGGCCGGGCGCTCGCCGATCTATACGGCTTTGCCTGGCGCGCCGAGCTAGGCAGCGGCCCGGAGGCCACAGCGGACATGGTCATCAACGTCACGCCGGTGGGGATGGCCGGGGGACCGGAGGCGGACGCGCTGTCCTTCCCCGCTGAAACCATCGAGGCCGCCAAGATCGTCTTCGACGTCGTGGCGCTGCCGGCAGAAACACCGCTCATCAAGGCGGCGCGGGCGGCCGGCAAGCAGGTCATCACCGGAGCGGAGGTGGCCACGATTCAGGCGCTGGAGCAGTTTGTGCTGTACACGGGAATCCGCCCCACCGAGGAGCAGGTCCGCGACGCCGAAGCGTTCGTCCGCGCCCAGTAAGCCCTGTAGCAGCCAGCGGTTACACGGGCTCCACGGAGACAGCCACTCTTTCTTCCCCGATCCGGGTGAGGACCAGGGTGGCTGTCTTCTTGGCTGCGCCCTTGCCGCCGGCTTTACCCGCCCCCTTGCCTGCCGGCAGTAGCTGCCTGCGCAGCTCCTCAGGAGTGACGGACGTGCCGCGCTTCTTGATGTCCAGCACGCCGACGCCGTTCTCCCGGACCCAGGCTTTGAGCGCCTTGACGTTGTACGGCATGACTTCCAGAACCCGGTAGGCCCGGGCGTACGGCGTGTCCACCAGCTCCGGGGCGCAAATGTAGGCGATGTGCTCGTCCACGAGGTGGCCGCCCAGTCCGAGGGCGAGGTCTGCCACGAGCCCGGCGCGGATGACGGCGCCGTCCGGCTCGAACAGGAAACCCTCCACCGGGCCAACCGGGGCCACGGGTCCGGCGTCGAACTCCTCCCCGCTGGTGAGTTCGGCGGCGCCCTCTGCACCGATGACCAGGGCGGCCCGGCGGATGCCCGGGCGGGCCACGGCGTTGAACCACAGCGTGACTTCCGTCACGTCGCCGTTCACCGAGACCCACTGTGCCTCGCAGCCGGCAGGCACCGACTCGTGCGGCATGCCGGGGCCCATCTTGACGCCGACGGCGCGCCCGGCGGCGGCCAGCGACTCCACGAAGGACAGCGGCGGAGAGAACGCCTCGGGGTCCCAGATCCGCTTGGTGCCGGACGTGGTGGTGGTGCGCCGGGCGGGGTCCAGCCAGACGCCGGCCCCGTCCTCCAGCTCCACGGACGTTGCGTCCGAATGGACCACCGTGGCGTGGGGAAAGGGAATGAGGTTGATCGTGGCGCAGGCGGCGGTGGTCTCGTCGACCTCCACGGCGGTCACGGCGATGTCCAGGGATGCCAGGGCCATGGCGTCCGCGCCGAGGCCGCAGCCGAGGTCCGCAACGTGGCTGACGCCAGCCTGGGCAAAGCGCTGGGCGTGCCTGGCAGCGACGTTGAGCCGGGTGGCCTGCTCCAGGCCGGCCTGGGTGAAGAGCATCTGCCGGGCAAACTCACCGAACTTGGCCTCGGCCCTGGTCCGGAGCCGTGACTGTGTCAGGACGGCGGACACGAGTTCGGGGGAGTGGCCGCCCTTGCGGAGGCTTGAGTTGAGGCTGAAGGAGTCGTCTTCCCGGTAGGGTCCGAGCGAGGCCAGCAGCTCCCATCCTTCTTCGGTTAGGAGCGGGGCGATCTGGTCCTGCGGTGCTTCAGACATGGGATCAAGCCTAGTGGAGCGGCCGCCCGTGCTCTTCCCGATCGGCCTGCTCTTCCCGATAGGGTGGTCTGAATGGAATCCAGCGCAACGCCAACCCCAGGTCAGTCCGATTCAGGTCAGCCCGAAAGCACCGGCCCCGGTCCGGCACAGCATAGCCGCCTGGTCCGGTACGCACGTCCGGTGCTGATCGCCGGAGCCGTTGCCGCCGTCGTCTGTCTTGTCCTGCTGGTGATCATCTTCCTGCTGGATTCCTTCAATGCCACCGTCTACTCGGTGGGCGGCAAGAACATCAGCGACGCCACTGAGGAAGCCCGGCAGATCCGGGACCTGTACCTGGGGGCGCGCGTTGGCGGCATCGTGGCGCTCATCGTGTCGGTCGTGACCGCGGCGGCGGCCGCCGTCGTGCTTGTCCGCGAACAGCGGAAAGCCGGGGACGAAGAGGCCGACGGCGGCCCGGACCTGGGGTTCGACGACCTCGCCGGGCGCTGAACCGCCCGCCGAAATCGGGTCCGTGCGGGTTACGGCGGATGAAATTCTGGCACTCACCTTGACCGAGTGCTAACCCCTTACATAGAGTCATCATTAGCACTCTCCCTAGGAGGGTGCTAACACACGAAGAGCTGCCAGCCTGGCTGCTGCCGGCACCGCGACGACGGTCTGCCGCCACGGCGCAACAGTTTTTACTGTCCATGAATTTTGACGAAAAGGAGAGGTCCGAGTGTCGGTCTCTATTAAGCCTCTTGAGGATCGTATTGTTGTCCGCCCGCTCGAAGCCGAGCAGACCACGGCTTCCGGCCTGGTCATTCCGGACTCCGCCCAGGAGAAGCCGCAGGAAGGCGAAGTTGTTGCAGTAGGCCCCGGCCGCTTCGAAGATGGCAACCGCGTACCGGTCGACGTAGCTGTTGGCGACGTCGTCATCTACTCCAAGTACGGCGGAACCGAAGTCAAGACCGGCGGCACCGAGTACCTCGTGCTCTCCGCCCGCGACGTTCTGGCGATCGTCGTTAAGTAACTCTTTGGATCCCCGTGCCGCTGCCCGAGTCTGATTCTGTCGGACCGGGCGGCTGCGCGGGGTTCTGTCTTGAAAGGACAAACCATGGCAAAGCAGCTTGCGTTTAACGACGCTGCCCGCCGGTCGCTTGAAGCCGGCATCGACAAGCTCGCCAACACGGTTAAGGTGACGCTTGGTCCCCGCGGCCGCAACGTCGTGCTGGACAAGAAGTGGGGCGCCCCCACCATCACCAACGACGGCGTGACCATCGCCCGGGAAGTCGAACTGGACGACCCGTACGAGAACCTTGGCGCCCAGCTGGCCAAGGAAGTCGCCACCAAGACGAATGACGTCGCCGGTGACGGCACCACCACCGCAACCGTGCTCGCCCAGGCACTGGTCAAGGAAGGCCTGCGCAATGTTGCCGCCGGCGCCGCTCCTGGCCAGATCAAGCGCGGCATCGAGGTCTCTGTCGAGGCCATCGCAGCGCGCCTGCTGGAGAACGCCCGTCCCGTCGAGGGCACCCAGGTGGCCAACGTTGCCGCCATTTCCGCGCAGAGCGACGAGGTTGGCGAGCTGCTCGCCGAGGCATTCGGCAAGGTCGGCAAGGATGGTGTGATCACCATCGAGGAATCCTCCACCACGCAGACCGAGCTGGCGCTGACCGAGGGCATGCAGTTCGACAAGGGCTACCTGTCCCCGTACTTCATCACCGACACCGAGCGCCAGGAAGCCGTCCTCGAGGACGCCCTTATCCTGATCAACCAGGGCAAGATCTCCTCGGTGCAGGAATTCCTGCCGCTGCTGGAGAAGGCGCTGCAGAGCTCCAAGCCGCTGTTCATCATCGCCGAGGACGTCGACGGCGAGGCCCTGTCCACGCTGATCGTCAACCGCATCCGCGGCACCCTGAACGTGGTTGCCGTCAAGGCTCCGGGCTTCGGTGACCGCCGCAAGGCCATGCTGCAGGACATCGCGACGCTGACAGGCGCCCAGGTTGTGTCCCCGGAACTGGGCCTGAGCCTGGACTCCGTTGGCCTCGAGGTGCTGGGTACCGCCCGCCGCATCACGGTGACCAAGGACAACACCACCATCGTCGACGGCGCAGGTTCGGCCGAGGACGTTGCAGCACGCGTTGCGCAGCTGCGCGCCGAGCTGACCCGCACCGATTCCGACTGGGACCGGGAAAAGCTGCAGGAACGCCTGGCCAAGCTGGCCGGCGGCATCGGCGTGATCAAGGTCGGCGCAGCCACCGAGGTTGAGCTGAAGGAAAAGAAGCACCGCATCGAAGATGCAGTGTCCTCCACCCGCGCCGCCCTCGAAGAAGGCATCGTGGCCGGTGGCGGTTCCGCCCTGATCCACGCGCTGAAGGCGCTCGACGAGGACCCGGCCGTCACGGCACTCGAAGGTGACGCGGCTGCCGCCGTCGGCATCGTCCGCCGTGCCCTGGTCCAGCCGCTGCGCTGGATCGCCCAGAACGCCGGCCACGACGGCTACGTTGTGACCGCACGGGTTGCCGAGCAGGACAACAACCACGGCTTCAACGCCAAGTCCGGCGAGTACGAGGATCTGATCGCGGCGGGCGTCATTGACCCCGTCAAGGTCACCCGTGCCGCTCTTCGCAACGCAGCCTCCATCGCTGCGCTGGTGCTCACCACCGAAACCCTCGTGGCTGACAAGCCGGCCGAGGAAGACGAGCACGCAGGCCACAGCCACTAGGCTGCAGCCCGCCCTCGCGGCTTCACAAGAAGGCCCGTCCAGCAGCCGCTGGGCGGGCCTTCTTGGCGTTTTCTGTGGCGTTTCCCCAGTTGAGACGGGGATCACATCCAGCGCGTCAGATTGGTCTGAAAAATCACGAAACGGTAACGTGGTTACTTTGTGCTGCCGTTTGAGGGGTTATTTGTGCCAAAAACCAAGGAACACACCCAAGAGCCACGGGTTGCCCGGCTGAAGGCCAAACCGGGCTACCGTCCCGAGGTCCAGGGGCTTCGCGCCCTCGCGGTGCTCATGGTGGTCACGTACCACGTGTGGCTTGGCCGGGTTTCCGGCGGCGTGGATATCTTCCTCCTCATCTCGGCATTCCTGCTGACCATGTCCTTCGTCCGCAAGGTGGAGAAGGGCACGCCGCTGCGCCTCGTGAGCCACTGGCTGCACCTCTCCAAGCGGCTGATCCCGGCCGCCGTCGTGGTGATCCTGGGTGTGCTGGCCGGAACCTGGCTGGTCCTGCCGCAGAGCCGCTGGCCCGACGTCCTCGACGAGGCCTGGGCATCGCTCCTCTACGGGCAGAACTGGCTGCTGGCCAACACAGCAGTGGACTACTACGCGCAGGACCACTCCGGAGCCAGCCCCCTCCAGCATTTCTGGTCGCTGTCCATCCAGGGCCAGGTCTTCATTCTCTGGCCGCTCATCTTCGCTGGCTCCGCCCTGGTGTGGCGGCTGCTGCGGGCCCGCCGGGATGTCAGCTACCGGACCGTCCTGATGGTTGCCTTCGGCGGCATCTTCATCGCTTCCCTGCTGTACTCCATCGATCAGACGGCCGGCAACCAGGCCTACGCCTACTTCGATACGCGCACCCGGTTGTGGGAGTTCGCGCTGGGATCGCTGCTGGCACTGGTGCTGCCCTACCTGAAGCCGAGGAAGGCGCTGCGCGTCGTGCTGGGCTGGGCCGGGCTCGCCGCCATGATCTCCTGCGGGCTGCTGCTCACCGTTGACCGGTCCTTCCCGGGCTTCATTGCGCTGTGGCCCACTCTGGCCGCGGCTGCCATCATCGTGGCTGGTCAAAGCGGCAGCCGGTTCGGCGTGGACAGGCTCCTGACCGCAAGGCCTCTGGTCGGGCTGGGGGACAACTCCTACGCCCTGTACCTCTGGCACTGGCCGGTCCTGGTCCTGTCCCTCGCGGCCACCGGCATCGAAAAGCCCAACCTGGTCCAGGGCCTCGCCATTGTGGCCGGTTCCGTGGTGCTGGCCGTGCTCACCACCCGCTTCGTGGAAAAGCCCCTGCGCGAATGGCACTGGCCGCAACTGCGGGCCTGGCGCACCGCCGTCGTGATTGTTGCCTGCGGCGCCCTGCTGGCCGGGCCGGTCGCGGTGTGGCAGACCAAGCTGACCGCTGAGGAAGCGGCAGCAGCCGCGCAACCGCGCGAGCTGACGCCCGGTGCGGCCGCGCTGGCGCCGGAGAACGCCGGAAAGGCGACGCCGGAAGCCACCGTCATCCCTGCACCTGCCGCCATGAAAAACGAGTGGGCGGACATCGACGGGCTGTGCACGGGCGAAAACGTCCCCAGCGACCCGCTGCTCAACGGCTGCCTGCAGAACAGCAAGCCGGACAAGGTCACCAAACGAATCGTGGTGCTTGGCGACTCCCACGCACAGCAGTACATGGCTGCGCTCGGCCCCATCGCAAGGGACCACGGCTGGGAGGTGGTCACCCTCCTAAAGGGGAACTGCCGGTTCGGCGCCGAATCCCCGGAACGGGACGCCGACTGCAACGCCTTCAACAAGGCCAGCGCCGCGTACGTCAGTAAACACAAGCCGGACGCAGTGTTTACTGTGGCATCCCTCACGCACAAGGAAGCCCCGTTCGAAACGGAGGTGCCCGGCTACCTGGACGGCATCAAGCCGTTCACCGACGCCGGGATTGACGTGGTGGGGGTCCGGGACAACCCACGGTTCGCCATCAACATGCCGGAATGCGTCCAGAAGTACGGCACCGACGCTCCCGAGTGCAACCCGCCGCTCGGCGAATCCCTTGCGGCCACATCGCCGCTGGACGCGTACCGGGGCAAGGTGGACGGGCTGCACCTGATGGACATGAGCGACTTCATCTGCGCCGGCGGCATCTGCCCGGCCGTGGTGGGCAACGTCTACGTCTACAAGGACGACAACCACCTCACCAAGACCTACGTCCAGTCCATGATTCCGATGTTCGAGAAGCGGCTGCTGAAGGCGACCGGCTGGAAATAGCGCCACGGTCGTGCCTTTGCTCACAAAGCCGTCCCGGAATATGGGGATCGCCGCGGAGGTTCTAGAATTTATTCAATACTTCTGCACAGGCCAGTCCCGTAATGACGGGCTGGTCATCGGCTGCAACCCCTACCCGTGAACCTGTAAACCAAGGTAAGAGGCGCACTCATGACCCAGCCCGAGCACGACCCCTTCGGCTTCATCGGCCTGACGTATGACGACGTCCTGCTGCTTCCCGGCCACACCGACGTGATCCCCTCCGAGGCGGACACGTCGTCCCGGATCTCCAAGCGCATCACCGTCCAGACGCCGCTGCTTTCGGCGGCCATGGACACCGTCACCGAGTCCAGGATGGCCATCGCCATGGCACGCCAAGGCGGCCTCGGCGTCGTCCACCGCAACCTCGCGATCGACGACCAGGCCGACCAGGTGGACCGCGTCAAGCGCAGCGAGTCGGGCATGATCACCAACCCGCTCACCATCGGACCCGAGGCCACGCTGCTGGAACTCGACGAGCTGTGCGCCCGTTACCGCGTCTCCGGCCTTCCCGTGGTGGACGACGGCAACCGGCTCCTCGGCATCGTCACCAACCGCGACACGCGCTTCGTGCCGGAATCCGACTTCCCGATCCGTTTGGTCAGCGACGTCATGACCAAGATGCCGCTCGTCACCGGCCACGTCGGCATTAGCCGCGAGGAAGCCTCGCACAAGCTGGCCACGAACAAGATCGAGAAGCTCCCGCTGGTGGACGAGCAGGGGCGCCTGAAGGGCCTCATCACCACCAAGGACTTCACCAAGGCCGAGCAGTACCCGCTGGCCACCAAGGACGACGAGGGCCGGCTGCGTGTCGGTGCTGCCATCGGCTTCTTCGGTGACGGCTGGGAGCGCGCCATGAAGCTGGTGGACGCCGGCGTTGACGCCCTCTTCGTGGACACCGCGAACGGCCACTCGCAGGGTGTGCTGGACATGATCCGCCGCCTGAAGTCCGATCCGGTTGCCGCGCACGTGGACATCATCGGCGGTCAGGCTGCCACCCGCGAAGGCGCCCAGGCCCTGATCGATGCCGGTGCGGACGGCATCAAGGTGGGCGTCGGTCCGGGCTCCATCTGCACCACCCGCGTCGTGGCCGGTGTGGGCGTCCCGCAGATCACCGCCATCTACGAATCCGCCAAGGCCGCTATTCCGGCCGGCGTTCCGCTGATCGCCGACGGCGGCCTCCAGTACTCGGGCGACATCGGCAAGGCGCTGGTCGCCGGTGCCGACACCGTGATGCTCGGCTCCCTGCTGGCCGGCTGTGACGAATCCCCGGGTGAGCTCATCTTCGTCAACGGCAAGCAGTTCAAGAGCTACCGCGGCATGGGCTCCCTCGGTGCCATGCAGTCCCGCGGCAAGAACACGTCCTACTCGAAGGACCGTTACTTCCAGGCTGACGTCTCCGGCGATGACAAGCTCATCCCCGAGGGCATCGAGGGCCGCGTGGCCTACCGCGGACCGCTGGCCTCGGTGGCGTACCAGCTGGTGGGCGGCCTCCGGCAGACCATGTTCTACACCGGTGCTCCCACCGTTCCCGAGCTGAAGGCCCGCGGCAAGTTCGTCCGCATCACCCCGGCCGGCCTGAAGGAATCGCACCCGCACGACATCCAGATGACGGTCGAGGCACCGAACTACGGTTCACGCTGACCGGTTCCCTGGCCTCGCCGGCTCGGCCAGGGAACGCGGGCGCCCTGGGCCCATCCAGCGCAGAAAGGAGGTGGGGAGTTCTCCCCACCTCCTTTTGCGTTCCCGCCTTGTATATTCGGTCAAGGAACACCGGGCTGAAAACTGGGGGAGCGAGTGTCCGTGAACGGTAGGTCCAGGCCTGCGCTGGCATGGCGTCTGGCCGGAGCAGCTGCACTCCTGGCAATGGTGGTCTCCTGCGGCCAGCCTGGAACCGGACAGAATACGGACGTCAGCCTCGAATCGGCCAAATCCAAAGTCATGTCCTCAGAACAGGAAATCCTGGGGCTGCTGCCTGATCATGCGGTTTTGTCCACGTTCGCTCACGATACGTCCAGCCTCATGCCCTGCACTGACGGGGAAAGGTGGAAGTGGACCGGGGACGCTGTTGCCGAAGTCGGGGCAGGCGTGGACCGCGATGCCACCCTCGATGAGGTGGTAGAGCTGATGCAGGCCAGGGACGGCTGGACGGTGAAAGACGGGGCGGCCCCGGATGGAGCCCGGCGCATCGACCTCCTGCACACCGACGGCACCCACCTGTTCGTGTTCTTCGTGGACGGTCCTGAATCGCTGCGGGTCGAGGGCTACAGTGCCTGCTTCGACTTCCCGGAGTACGAATACGGCGAGAAGTATTGACAGACGCCGTCCACGGGCGCGGGACTAGGCTGGAGCCATGTCCCAACCACGCCATCCCGCCGAACTGAACCCGAAAAAGGAACCCCAGCGGCGGCTGGCACTGAAGCCCTACGCCCGCGCCGTCGCCCAGGTGCTCCGCGTCAGCTTCCGTGCGTCGCCCGGTGCCGTCCTCATGAAGGTGGCCGGATCGCTGATCTCGGCCGTGCTGCCCCTGGTCACCACGTACTTCGCGGGCCTGACCACCACCGCCTTGGCGGCCGCCTACAGCGGGGACGCCGCCGCCGGGCAGCAGGCCATCGTGTACGTCGTCATCACCGCCGCCCTTGGTCTGTTCTGGGGCGCGTTCGGCAGCGTGGACCGCTACATTCAGCAGCTCATGAGTTTCCGGGTGGGTGCCATCGTGGGGGACCTGATGTACGAGCGGTTCCTCGCGCTGGACTTCTGGCGTTACGACGACAAGGAAACGGTGGACCTCTACGACCGCGCCAAGCGGTTCTCCGATTCCTATGCGAGGGTCCTGGACAGGATCGCGGCCATCTTCACGCAGCTGGTGTCGGTGATCCTGGCCATCGGCGCGCTCCTGCTGGTGAGCTGGTGGATCGCCGTGATCGTCCTTGTTGCGATCGTCCCCAGCGTCTACCTGCAGTTCAAGCTGTCCCGCGAGCAGATCGCGCACTGGAACACGCAGGTGGATTCGCGGCGGCAGCGGCGGATGATCGAGACCAACCTGCTCCGGCCGCAGCACATCGCCGAGATGCGCCTCTACGGCATCGTCGGGTACCTCATGGGGCTGCGCTCCCGGCTACGCGACGCCGACGAGAAGCGCCGTCTGGACTTCCAGAAGCGGTACATCCCCAAGCAGCTGGCCGCCGACGCCCTGCAGTACGCCGCGGAGGTCGTCTCGCTCATCTGGGTGGTCGGCCAGATCATCGCCCGCGCCCAGCCCGTGGGGCAGTTCCTCTACGTCCAGCAGATCGTCAGCCGGGCCCTGTCCACGGCGAACAGCCTGGTGTCCTCGCTCAGCTCGATCGATGAGGATCTCGCCAACCTCAAGGACTACGAGCTGTTCATGGCACTGCCCGTGCACTCCAGTTACGCGCCGCCGCTGCTGGAGGCGCCAAAGACAGTCGAGCTCCGGGACATCCGCTTCACATACACCGGCAGCGACATCGAAGTGATCCGCGGGATCAGCATGACCATCCGCGAGGGCCAGCACATCGCGATCGTGGGGGAGAACGGCGCCGGAAAGTCCACGCTGATCCGCATCCTTGCCGGGCTTTACCGCCCGGATTCTGGCCAGGTGATGCTCGACGGCGTGGACCTCGCCGCCGTCGACGTCACCTCCTGGCACCGCCACCTGGCGGTGCTGAGCCAGGAGTTCCTCAAGTACGAGTTCGCCACCGCAGCCGAAAACATCCTCTTCGGCGACGTCGACTCACCCCGCGACGACGAGCGGATCAGCCGGGCGGCCGCCGATGCCGAGGCGCTGGAATTTCTCAACAAACTGCCCAACGGCCTCGACAACCACGTCAGCAACTGGATGGAGGATCCGCGCGGCCGGAAGGGGAGCGGGCTGAGCGGCGGACAGTGGCAGCGACTGGCCATGGCACGGAACTTCTACCGGAACGCCTCCTTCATGGTCATGGACGAGCCCACGTCCGCCATCGACGCGCTGGCGGAGCACCGCATCTTCACCCGGCTGTTCGCGGAGCGCAGCAGCACCATCATCGCCATCAGCCACCGGCTCGCCACGATCGAGAAGGCTGACATCGTGTACATGCTGGAGGACGGCCGGATCGTGGAGCAGGGAACGCACCGGGAACTGGTGGCGCTCCGCGGCCGCTACTTCCGGATGTTCGAGTCCCAGCTCAGCGTCCCCACCAGCCCCCTAACCTCGCACGCTCGGCCAGGTAACCCTGCTGGCGTGGGCCCAGAAGCCGGCGGGATCTAGCTTCCACGACCGTGGTTCGGACCCGGGCAAGGCTGGGCCGCGGCGGAACACTGCTGAACCCGAAGGTCACCGCTGGGCTGACGGGGGACAGCGGTCCGGCGTCCTCGCCTTCCCAGCTGACGACGGCGGAGCTGATGTGGTGGAGGTCGCTCACCCCGTAATACTCCAGCCTGCCGTTCCCCGCCGTGCCGAAGGTCCGGGTTCCGGGGCTGGCTGCAGCCACGAGCGGGTTGACCGCGGCCAGCCAGCGGGTGTGGACGGCAACGGGCCGGGGGACCGTACGCAGCAGCGAACCAAGGAGGGCCCTGCCGCCGACACTGGCCCGGAGAGCCAAGGGACCGGCGTCGACCGTCAACCACTTCCCGGCCAGCACGGCAGCGACGTCCAGGACGCGGACCTCCTCGAAGCTGTAGGTGGCGGCGATGAACTCAGCCACCTCCTCAGCGGGAGCCAGCAGTATCCGCCGCCCCGACGGCAGCTGGACCATCACGTCCGCGAACGGGCCGAAGGGCGATTCCTGCCAGATCCCGACCACCGCGCGCAGGCCGGAGCCGGTCCCGATCCCTCCGATGTGGCCGTCGAAGACCCAGCGTCCGCCCATTCGTCCCCACCAGCTCCCTAACCTCGCAAGCTCGGCCAGGGAACCCCGCTGGCGTGGGCCCACTCTATCCTCGGACAGGCGTTCGACTGGGATAACCTAGAGCAGTGACTTACGAGATTGAGATTGGCCGTGGCAAGCGTGGGCGTCGTGCCTACTCCCTGGATGACATTGCGATCGTCCCCAACCGTCGCACCCGTGACCCCAAGGACGTCTCCGTCTCGTGGCAGATCGATGCCTACAAGTTCGACATGCCGGTTATCGCGGCCCCGATGGATTCCGCCATGTCCCCGGCGACGGCCATCGCGCTGGGCAAGCTCGGCGGCCTGGGCGTCCTGGACCTCGAGGGCCTCTGGACCCGGTACGAGGACCCGCAGCCCGTGCTGGACGAGATCGGCGCTCTTGCGGACGAAACCAACAGCCCCGCCGTCACGCGCAGGATGCAGGAGCTCTACAAAGCACCCATCCAGCCTGAGCTGATCACCTCGCGCCTGGCCGAAATCCGCGCCGCGGGCATCACCGTGGCCGGGTCCCTGACCCCGCAGCGCACGCAGGAACACTACAAGACCGTGGTGGCCGCCGGCGTCGACATTTTTGTGATCCGCGGAACCACGGTGTCCGCCGAGCACGTCTCCAAGGACCACGAACCGCTGAACCTGAAGCAGTTCATCTACGAACTCGACGTCCCCGTGATCGTGGGCGGCGCTGCCGGCTACACGCCCGCACTGCACCTCATGCGCACCGGCGCGGCCGGTGTCCTGGTCGGGTTCGGCGGCGGTGCCACCACTACCACGCGCCGCGCCCTGGGCATCCACTCGCCCATGGCCTCCGCCATCTCCGACGTGACCGCCGCCCGCCGCGACTACATGGATGAGTCCGGGGGACGCTACGTCCACGTAATTGCCGACGGCGGCATGGGCACCTCGGGCGACATCGTCAAGGCCATCGCCATGGGCGCAGACGCCGTCATGCTCGGCACCGCCCTCGCCCGGGCGGAAGAGGCCCCCGGAAAGGGCTGGCACTGGGGCCAGGAGGCGCACCACCTGGAACTGCCCCGCGGCGACAGGGTCAACATCGGAACTGTCGGTCCGCTGGAAGAGGTGCTCTTCGGGCCGGGCCACCACACCGACGGAACCTCCAACCTGATCGGCGCGCTCCGCCGCTCCATGGCCACCACCGGCTATTCGGACCTCAAAGAGTTCCAGCGGGTCGACGTCGTGGTGTCACCCTACGCCGGAAACTGACCTGCGGCCCCCGGCAACACAGTCCGCGCCCTGCCCATCGGCAGGCGTACGAAGTACTCTGGTGAACTACAACGTTCCATGAGGATGGAGGCCTGTCATGACCGGTTTCGGTGAACGTCCGCCGGCGACCAGGGGAGCCTTGGGCCCCGAAGCGCGGGAGTCCGCGCTGGCCGCGCTCAAGGCTTCAACGGAGCCGGGCAAGGAACTGGACATCCTCATCGTCGGCGGCGGCATCGTCGGCGCCGGGGTGGCCCTCGACGCCGTCACCCGTGGCCTGAGCGTCGGCATCGTGGAAGCCAGCGACTGGGCGGCCGGGACCTCATCACGGTCCTCCAAGCTCATCCACGGCGGCCTCCGTTACCTCGAAATGCTCGACTTTGCACTGGTGAAGGAAGCGCTGCAGGAGCGGGGGCTGCTGCTTTCCGAGCTGGCGCCGCACCTGGCCCGGCCGGTGCCTTTCCTGTACCCGCTGACCAAACACTTCGTCGAGCGGCCGTACATCGGCGCCGGCATCGCGCTGTACGACGCCATGTCCATCTCGGGCGGGCACAAGCGGGGCGTGCCGTTCCACAAGCACCTGTCGCGCCGGGGCACCCTGCGCGCCGCCCCGAGCCTGAAGGACGACGCCTTCGTCGGTTCCATCCGGTACTACGACGGCCAGGTGGACGACGCCAAGTACGTGGCCAACCTGGTGCGGACCGCCGCCTACTACGGTGCGCACGCGGTCAACCAGACCGCCGTCGTCGATTTCCTGCGCGAAGGCGAACGTGTGGTGGGCGCCAAGGTGGTGAACCGCGAGGACGGCTCCAACTTCAACATCCGCGCAAAGCAGGTCATCAACGCCACCGGGGTCTGGACCGACGAAACGCAGGCCATGGTCACCGACCGCGGCCAGCTGAAGGTGCGCGCGTCCAAGGGCATCCACCTGGTGGTGCCGCGCGACCGCTTCCAGTCAACGGTCGGGCTGATCCTGCGGACGGAGAAGTCCGTGCTGTTCGTCATTCCGTGGGGACGGCACTGGATCATCGGCACCACGGACACCGACTGGCACCTGGACAAGGCCCACCCGGCCGCGTCCAGCAAGGACATCGACTACCTCCTGGAGCACGTCAACAAGGTCCTCAAACGGCCCCTGACCCGGGAGGACGTGGAGGGTGTCTACGCCGGGCTGAGGCCGCTGCTGGCCGGAGAGAGCGACTCCACGGCCAAGCTCTCCCGCGAGCACATCGTGGCCCACCCCGTGCCGGGCCTGGTGGTGGTGGCGGGCGGCAAATGGACCACCTACCGCGTCATGGCCAAGGACGCCGTGGACGAAGCCGTCCGCAGCATGGACGAGCGCGTGCCCCCGAGCTGCACCGAGACCATTCCGCTGCTCGGAGCCAGCGGGTTCAGGGCCGCCTGGAACCGCCGGAACCGGACCGCCGAGGAATCAGGGGTGCACGTCGCCCGCGTGGAGCACCTGCTGAACCGCTACGGATCCATGACCTCTGAGGTGCTGGCCATCATCCAGGACCGGCCCGAACTGGCCGAACCGCTGCCCGGCGCCGACGACTACCTGCAGGCCGAGGCGGTCTACGCGGCAACCCATGAGGGCGCCCGGCATGTGCATGACGTCCTGACCCGGCGCACCCGGATTTCCATCGAGGCGTGGGACCGCGGTGTGTCTGCCGTCCCGGTAGTCGCTAAGCTTATGGGAGAAATTCTTGGCTGGAGCGATGCGCAGCGGGAAAGCGAAATCAAGCATTACCTTGCGCGGGTGGAAGCCGAACGGCTCAGCCAGCAGCAGCCCGATGACGAATCGGCCGATGCTGCCCGGCTGGGCGCGGAGGACATCGTCCCGCTGCGCTGAGATCGCAGACCGCCGCCGGACGGGCCCCGGCCTCACTGAAGGGACACCACTTGGCGGAACCACTGGACCGTTACGATGCCGAGCTCACCACACCGGACATGGTGATCCTCGAAATGGACGCCGAGGACAAGGTGGACGCAGCCGGCCAGCTGGCCCGGAAGCTGTTCGACGCCGGCCGCGTCTCGGACCTCGAGGGTTTCCTGGCGCACGTCAACGCCCGTGAGCACCAGCTGGCCACCGGCCTGCCCGGGGGCGTGGGCCTGCCGCACGCCCGCAGCGAGTTTGTCTCCGAGACCTCGATCGCCGTCGGGATCACCAAGTACGGCAAGGCTCTCGACTTCGGGGCCGCGGACGGCCCCGCCACCGTGGTCCTGCTCATTGCCACGCCGGCGAGCTCGTTCTCCGACCACCTGGAAGTGCTCGCCACCCTGGCGCGGTCCCTGTCCAAGGAATCCTTCCGCGAGTCGCTGCGGCGGGCCTACGATGCCGACATCATCGCAGAGCTCATCAACTCAAGCCTCGTCTTCTTCGATCACTAAAGATTGCGGCAGGCCCTTTCGTGTCGACTCCGTCGCCACGCAGGGACCCGGCTGCCCCACTCTGGGCAGGCGTTTCGTTGTTCTACACACGGACGAAGTAACGTTAAGGGGTGTGGAAAACAGCCCTCCAGCCCCGGTGGATCGCAGGCCTGGTCTTTGCGATCGCCGTTTCGGGTGTCTTTGTGCTACTGAGCCAATGGCAGTTCGGCCGTTCCACGCAGCCGGAAGTGCCTGTAAGCCCCACCACGGAGCAGGTCCAGGCCCTGACGAAAACCCTCCAGCCCGGCGACTTCTTCCGCGGCTCGGTGGCGGACCAGATGGTCACGGCATCCGGCACCTACGATCCTGCCAAGCAGGTCCTGGTTCCGGGCCGCCTCAAGGACGGCAAGACCGGATACTGGGTGGTCACGGCCTTCGCGGTGGCAGACGCCCCGGTCCTCAAGGGCGCGGCTGCCTCGCCGAAAACCTACATACCGGTGGCCCGCGGCTGGATCGCCGATCCCGCCGACGCCAGCGCCCCGCCGTCGGGCGTTATCCGGCTGACCGGACGGCTGCTGCCGTCCGAGGCCCCGGTGCCCAACACGGCCCCTGAGCCCGGCCGGGCGACGGCCGTGTCCGTGGCCGAACTCATCAATGCCTGGAACGTCAGCAGCTACCCGGCCTTCGTTTCCGCCACGGCGGAAAAGGCGGGAACGGCCGACGTCGGTGCTGCCGCCGGCAGCGGCCTGGAGCCGCTCAGCATCGCGGCCCAGCCCCCGGCCGCGAAGGTCAACTGGCTGAACCTGTTCTACTCCGTGGAGTGGATTGTTTTCGCCGGCTTCGCCCTGTTCATCTGGTGGCGGCTGGTCAAGGACGACTACCGCAGAAGCCTCGAGGACGCTGACGATTACGCCAGCGGGGACAACGACGCCGCTGGCGGCGGACCAGAACCTACCCAACCCAACGAGATCCAACAAAAGGTACAGCCATGATCGAACCCAAGCCGGCCATCCAGCCCTCGAACCCGACCGGGGCGGCGAAGAAGCGACGCTTCGGCGGCACGGAGGCGCAGATCCGCTCCGCCCTGAAGTTCTACAAGGTCATGGCCTACCTCACGGGTGCCATGCTGCTGCTGCTGTGCGCGGAGCTGGTGGCCCGCTACGGCTTCGGCCAGTACCTCTTCGCCGGCGGAACGGACGCCCTGACCGGCCAGCCGTTCGGCTTCGGCTTCGCCCAGGCGGAACCGAAGGGCGTCCTCGGCGGATTCAACGTGTCCGTGACCGTGCTCATCGTCCACGGCTGGATGTACGTCGTGTACCTGATGTCAAACTTCCGACTGTGGACACTGATGCGGTGGCCGTTCGGCAAGATGATCCTGCTGGCACTCGGCGGCGTGGTCCCGTTGCTGTCCTTCATCGTGGAGAAGAAGTTCCACGCCGAGGTTGAGGCTGAACTGGCCGCCAACCCGCAGGCCGCCAGCCGCTACTGATCCGCGTTCCGCGCTTCACCGCGTTCCGTGCGTCACAGCGGGGCCGCTCAAGATGCGTCGGGGCAAGCGCGCAAAGTAGGCTAGTACGGTGACTACTCCCACTGCATCCCAGACTTCCCAGAAGCCGGTGCTGGTTGTTGACTACGGTGCCCAGTACGCGCAGCTGATTGCCCGCCGCGTCCGGGAAGCGAATGTGTATTCGGAAGTGGTTCCGCATACCCACAGCACTGAGCAGCTCCTGGCCAAGAACCCTGCCGCCATCATCCTCTCCGGCGGCCCCGCCAGCGTTTACGCGGACGGCGCCCCGAGCGTCGGCGCTGACCTTTTTGAGGCCGGCGTCCCGGTCTTCGGCATCTGCTACGGCTTCCAGGCCATGGCCAACGCCCTCGGCGGCAAGGTGGACAGGACCGGCCTGCGAGAGTACGGCTCCACCCAGACCACCATCCTCGGCGAAGGCCGTTCCGTCCTCGAGGGAATGCCCCAGCACCAGAACACCTGGATGAGCCACGGCGACTCCGTCCACGAGGCTCCCGAGGGCTTCGAGGTGCTGGCCACCACGGCGGGCGCGGAAGTTGCCGCTTTCGCCAACGAGGAGAAGTGCCTGTACGGCGTGCAATGGCACCCCGAGGTGAAGCACTCCGCCTACGGCCAGCAGGTGCTGGAAAACTTCCTCTTCAAGGGCGCCAAACTGGAACCGAACTGGACCACGGGCAACATCCTTGAGGAGCAGGTGGAGCGCATCCGCAAGCAGATCGGCGACTCCCGCGTAATCTGCGGACTCTCCGGCGGCGTGGACTCGGCCGTTGCCGCGGCCCTCGTCCAGCGTGCCGTCGGCGACCAGCTGACCTGTGTCTTCGTTGACCACGGGCTGCTGCGCGAAGGCGAGGCCGAGCAGGTGGAGCGCGACTTCGTTGCCGCCACCGGCGTGAACCTCTACGTGGCCAATGAGCAGGAGCGTTTCCAGGCGGCGCTGGCAGGCGTCAGTGACCCCGAAACCAAGCGCAAGATCATCGGCCGGGAATTCATCAGGGCCTTCGAAGAGGCCGAGCGTGCCATCATCGCGGACGCCGCGGCGCACGGCGAAAAGATCAAGTTCCTCGTGCAGGGCACACTGTACCCGGACGTCGTCGAATCCGGCGGCGGCGAGGGCGCGGCCAACATCAAGAGCCACCACAACGTGGGAGGCCTGCCGGAGGACCTGCAGTTCGAGCTCGTCGAGCCGCTGCGTGCCCTGTTCAAGGACGAGGTGCGTGCCGTGGGCGCCCAGCTCGGCCTGCCGCAGGAAATCGTCGGCCGCCAGCCCTTCCCCGGCCCCGGCCTGGGAATCCGCATCGTCGGCGAAGTCACCAAGGAACGCCTGGACCTGCTGCGCAAGGCTGACGCCATCGCCCGCGCCGAACTGACCGCTGCCGGACTCGACAACGACGTCTGGCAGATGCCCGTGGTGCTGCTGGCGGACGTCCGCAGCGTCGGCGTCCAGGGCGACGGCCGCACGTACGGCCACCCGATCGTGCTGCGCCCCGTCTCCTCCGAGGACGCCATGACGGCCGACTGGTCGCGGCTTCCGTATGAGCTGCTGGCCCGGATCTCCAACCGGATCACCAACGAGGTGGACGGCGTCAACCGGGTGGTGCTCGACGTCACCAGCAAGCCGCCGGGAACCATCGAGTGGGAATAGCGTTGTAAGAATGGCCGGCCTCCGCAGGGAGGCCGGCCATTTTGCTTACCCGGGTGTGGCGTCCGGCATGGCCGCAACGGTGCGAAATGCGCCGCAACTTGGGCCGTCCCAGTGTTGCGGTCTCTCAACCGCGGCGGTTTCCGGCTACGCTCGAAACTATGCCCGTATGGTCCAAGGCGTCACGCGCAAGCACAGAAAAGAAGGCAGCAGTGTCAGTAGGTCAGGTCGACTCCGAGGGTTCGGAGGAGCTCAGGAAGTGGCTGTCCGGGCTCAAGCCCGTTACGGGGGCAGACACCATGCTGCGCTTCACCAAGACGCCCGAGGGTTCCATCGACCTCACGCATGCGCATCCTTCGGGCCTGGCGCAGCTTATGGCCGGGCGCCGCACAAGGCTTTCCACCCTGATCCGTGACCAGCAGCAGTACGTCGTGGCTGCGCGGGCCTGCCGGAACCTGCGCTCCAAGATCTTCGAACTGGCCAATGACCGCGGCATCGAGGCCGGGTACTTCTCGGCCGGCACCGTGGTGTGGACCTCAGCCGTCGGCGGCAAACCGCAGCGTGTCTCGGCACCGGTGATGCTGACCGCCATGTCGCTCACCATCCGCCCCGGCGAAGACGACTATGAACTGCAGCTCACGGAACAGGCGCAGATCAACCCGGCCCTGATCCGCCACCTGAAAACCATCCACGGGATCGTGTTCGACGTCAACGCGGTGACCCGGATGGCGTACAGCACCGCGCGGTTCGACCCCCTGCCCGTGCTGGACCGGATCAGCACCCTGGTCAAGCCGATCCACGGCGCCGACGTGGAGCACAACCTGCTCGTCTCCACCTTCGCGGACCTTTCCGGGAACCTCGACGATCCGTGGATCAACGGCCAGAACGAGCTGGTGGCCTCGCTGGCCAAGACAGCGTCGGGTGAGATCGTCGACGTGCCCGCGCTCCAGCCCGGGCGCTTCCCCAGCGTGGACGAGCGGGACCCGGCGGAAGAGCTGCTGCTCCTCGACGCCGACGCCGACCAGCAGTATGTGATTGACGCCGTCCGTGCAGGGGACTCACTGGTGGTAAGCAGCCCGCCCGGCACCGGCCAGACCCAGACGGCCATCAACACGATCGGTGCGCTCGTGGACGAAGGCAAGACCGTCCTGGTGGTGGGGGACAGACGAGCCAGCCTCAATGAGGTGGCCGGGCGCCTCGAGGGCCTGGGACTGGACTCCATCCTTTTCCAATTGTCCGGAAACGCAACACCCCAGCAGCTCAAGGGCCAGTTGGTGCGCGCCATCGTGCGCAACGAGAAGGCCCAGGAGCCGCAGCTCGGCGGCCTGCACAAGACTCTCACCGAGCACCGCCATGCCCTGCTGGACCACGTCGCGTCGCTGCACAACGTCCGGCAGCGGTGGGGCTGCTCGCCCTACCAGGCGATGCAGTCGCTCGCGGAACTCACCTCCATCCAGCCCGCCCCGGCCACCACCGTCCGCCTGAAGCGCAGCGTCCTGGACAGCATCCGGGACCGCGAGGAGCTCGCCGGACGGCTGAAGCGCGCCGCCGAACTCGGTGCGTTCAGCAGGGCGTCGACCACCAGCCCCTGGCACGGTGCGAGGCTGGTGACGCGCAAGGAAACCGAGGAAGCGCAGGAGCTGACGCGTGCGGTGGCGAAAAAGCTGCCGCTGCTCCAGGAACGGATGAAGGATGTGGCCAGCCACGCCGAAATCCGCCTGGGCACCACCTTCGCAGAATGGGGCTCCCAGCTCAAACTCCTGGTGGCCGTCCGGGAAAGCCTGGACAAGTTCACCCCCGACATCTTTGACCGGCCCGTGACCGACCTGATTTCCGCCACGGCCTCCTCGTCCTGGCGCAGGGAGCGTGGCATCGACATGGCCTCGATGCAGCGGTCGCGCCTGCGACGGGTGGCCAAGGAGTACGTCCGGCCGGGAGTGCACATCGCCGACCTGCACAGTTCGTTGGTGCTGGTCCAGGAACAGCGTTCCCAGTGGGCTGGGTATGCCACCACGCAGCGGCATCCGGCGGTGCCGTCCGGCCTGGCCGAGATCAGCATCATGCACCGCGGACTGACCCGCGAGATGAAGATGCTGGGCGACGCCCTGCGCCACACGGCCGCCGGCGGTTCGCTGGAAAACATTCCGTACCCGGAGCTCATGGAGCGGCTGGAACGGCTGGTCGCGGACACACAGACGCTGCAGACCTTGCCCGAGCGCACACTGCTCATCGAGAACATGCGCGAGCACGGGCTGGGGGAGCTGCTGGCGGACCTCTCCGAGCGCGAGGTCGGGGCCGGCTCGGTCGCGGCCGAACTTGACCTGGCCTGGTGGCAGTCTGCGCTCGAAGCGATGATCAGCGGAGACGACTACCTCGCCATGTCCGACGGCGATGCGCTGCGCCAGCTTGAGGCCGAGTACCGGCTCGCGGATAACGCGCACATCGCCAGCGGCGCCGGGCGGCTCCGGTGGAAGCTGGCCGAGCGGTGGCGCGCGGGGATCGAGGAGCATGCCCGGCAGGCCGACCTGCTCCGGAGCCTGCTCAAGGACGGGCGCGTCACGCTGGCTGCGCTGACGGCGCAGGCCCCCGGGCTGGTTCCCATGCTGGTGCCCGTCTGGTCGGTCAGCCCTTACCTCATGACAGGACTCCTCCCGGCCGAGCAGAAGTTTGATGCCGTGGTGATCCTCGACGCCGAGGCGACGTCGCTGCAGGCGGTGCTTCCGGCCGTCGCCCGCGCCCGGCAGGTGATCGCCTTCGGCGACGACAGGATCGCCAGCCCGCGCACCTTCACGGTCGCGGTGGAGCGTCTTGCCGCCGGCGAACAGTCGCACCAGAGTGTCGAAAGCGCGTTCACCGCACTGTCGGCGGTGCTGCCGACGGCGCCGCTCCGCTCCGTCTACCGCGCGGTGGACGAGGACCTGGTGCTGCAGCTGAGCAAGAACTTCTACGACGGCGGCCTCCGCCGGCTGCCGGAGGGCCAGTCGGCTACCGGGCTGGACCGGGCGCTGACGGTGGAGTACCTGCCCGACGGCACCGGTTTGCCCAGCGCGGACCATGAGGGCGTCGAATCGGTGGTGGCCGAAGTCAACCGGGTAGTTGAACTCGTGTTCGAACACGCGCGGCTCCGGCCCCGGACCTCGCTGGCTGTGGTGACCGCCAGCCTCCGGCACGCGGCACGCATCGGCGAGTCCATCCGGCTGCAGCTGCCCAACCATCCATCCCTGTCCGGATTCTTCACGGCAGGTGAAGAATCCTTCAGGGTGGTGGATCTGGAACGCGCCCAGGGGCTGGTCCGCGACCGGGTGATCTTCTCGCCGGGCTACGGGCGGACGCCCCACGGCCGGGCCCTGCACAGCTTCGGTCCGCTGTCCGCCGAGGGCGGCCGGGCCAAGTTTGCCCTGGCCATGACCCGGGCCCGGCAGTCGCTGCACGTCCTGACGTGCTTCAAGCCGGAGGACCTTGACCGGACGCGGCTGGCCCACGGCGCCGTCGACCTCTTCGAACTTCTGGACCGTGAGATCTCCGGCAACACCGATCTCGGGACTCCGGCGTCCCGGGCAGCGGCAAGTGAACAGGCGCTGGGCGCCGATCCGCTGGTTGCTGATCTCGGCGACCGGCTGCGGGCCCGCGGTGCCCGCGTATGGCACCAGTACGACGGCGCCATCGATGTGGTGGCCGCGGCGGATCCGCTCAGCACCATGGGCCAGGACGACGCCGACATTCCGCGGCCGGTAGCCATCGAATCGGACGGCACCGAGCAGTACCGGCAGATGACAGTCCGGGAACGCAGCCGGCTGCGGCCCCAGTTGCTGGAGCGGCTCGGCTGGCGGTACATGCCGCTGTGGACCATCGAGGTTTTCACCGATCCCTCGGCGTGCGCCGACAGGATCGGCGGGTACCTCGGGTTGGAGAAGCCGTCGCCTTCGGTGCGCTCGGTTGGCGCACCGGGATTCTTCCTGGATGAGGACGTCAGTACCCTCGCTGTGGGCGACCTTGAGCCAGAGCCGGGACAGGAGACCGCGTACGAGAACCTGGATGACGGTTTCGGCGAAGAGCTGAGCCGGGACGAGGCGGACGCGTCGGATGTGGATCAACTGGAAGCCGATCAGCACGATGCGGTGTCGTCGGGCGCCGATCAGGCCCGCACCGATCGGGCCGACCGGGAGCTGACACACATTGATCGGATTGAGGTGGATCGGGCCGGCACCGATCAGACGGACGTTGACCAGGCGGATCACGACACTTCCGGTTCCGAGGCCGCGGGCGCCGGAGTAGGCTTCGGTTCTGAGGCTGGCCGGGACGGAGCAGCCGCGGAGCGGAAGGAGGGCCCGCTGTGACATCCGACGGCGGGGCCGAACGCAAAGACGGGGCTGAGCGCAAGGACGGAACCGAGCCCAAAGACGAGCCCAAAGACGAGCAGGCCGCCGCGGGGGAGAAGCCCCCAAAGGCGCGCCGTGCCAAAACCGGCGCGCAGCAGGGGACAGGCGTCGTGCCCAAGAGGGCTGCCGAGGACGATCCGCGCACCTGGGGCGATGCAGCATCCGGCAACGACCACGACGCGTGGCTGAAAGAGCAGAAGCCCCCGCACTGGGGCTGAGCAACCGGGCAAACACGCCGCGGATTTGCGCGTAGCTTAGGCGCCGGGGGCCGAGGACGAGCACGGGTTGATTCACCGGGCGCCGGATCCCACGAGAACGAAAAACAGCTTTCCCTGGGTTGACGCGCCCGCCAGGGCGACGGCCTGGGCGGGGGTGGCGGCCACGACCAGCAGCCCGTCCGAATCCCCGGCAGCAAGCCACTGGCCGCTTTGGCCTTCCTGACCGGAGGTCCACAGGACCGGCACGGACTTGGCGAGTACCTTCGAGGCTGAGGCCTGCTCATAGCCGTTGCCGCTTGTCAGGACCACGTTCACGAGTTGTCCGGGGGAAACCAGCTGGATGGATGACGGGTCTGCCATCCGCAGCGGCACCGCCGCGGACCCGGGCGGCGCTCCTGTCAGCAGGCCTGGACCCACCAACTGCGCATCGGTGAGGAGCTGTCCCTCGCGGAGCGGGGCTGCCAGCTGCTTGCCGTCCACGGCGGAGCCGTCAGCGAAAGTCCCGTCCGGCATCATGGCCGGCGGAACGCTGACAATCGTGACATCACTGCCGTTCAGGGTTGCCCCGGCCGGAAGATCACGGGCGGCTGCCAGGACGCTCACGGTCCGGGCAGGGGCAGGAGTCAGCTGGTGAACCGCGATGCCCGCAGCCGCACAGAGGAGCAATGCCACGGCAAGGCGCCGGTTACGGTTCAGCCATCCCGCAAGGCGCCTGCCGCGCGGACGCGGGCGTCCGGCGGAACCGGGCAATGCGTTGCGGCGCCCAGGACGTACGGCCGGGCGGGATGCCCTTGCGGGGAAAATTCCGGTAGCTGGCATGCCGCCACGCTACGGGCCCCGGTTGGCCGTCGACAGGCACCGGGAGCGGTATGTGGAAAAGCCACCCCGTAACGCTCAACGGATTGCCCTGCAATCGCGAACAGCCACTTGGGACCCGGAACCCGCGCAAAAGCAAAGGAGTCCGGCCGGGTACACCCGGCCGGACTCCTGTAGCTTGAAGGCGGCACGTGCCGCGGGAACTCGCCTAGCTCGCGGCTGCAGCTGCCGGGGCAGCGGACGATGCCGACGAGGAGGTGGCGGCCGGAGCGGCCGGTGCTGACGCAGCAGGGGAGGGTGAGACGGTGCTTCCCTTGGAATCGCGCGAATCAGTCCGGTAGAAGCCGGAGCCCTTGAAGACCACGCCGACGCTGTTGAACTTCTTGCGAAGCGTGCCCTGGCATTCGGGGCAGGACGTCAGAGTGCTGTCGGTAAAAGACTGCACGATGTCGAAGGCATGGCTGCAATCTTTGCAGGCATAGGCATACGTGGGCACTGTAGATCCTCCTCTTGGACAAACGACAGGTCCCGTGCTGCCTGGTTTCATTTGCCGGATTCTCCTTGACGGATCACCGCGGTGAAAATGACTCCATTAGCAGTCGCAGGGCCTGAGTGCCAATTCTATCACCCCGCCCCCGCGAGGTCACGCGAAGGCTATCAGCCCCGATGGCGTGAGCACTGCCTCGACGGGGCGGTCAAAGTCTTCAGCGGGGATGGTCTGTGCGGGCAGGAGCTCGGAGTCGTAGATGATGGCGGCCTTGGGAAGGTGCAGGCCGCCCGCGTTGGCTGCAGCCAGGAACTTGTCATAGTAGCCGCCGCCCTGCCCGATCCTGTTGCCGCTGCGGTCCACGGCCGTCGCGGGCATGAACATCCCGGCCGCGCTCCGCACCGTGTCCAGGCCGTGGCGCTCACCGGCCGGCTCCTGGATGGGCGCATACCGGCTGCGTACGAACTCGCTGTCCGGGGTCCAGAAGACCCAGCTGAGCTCGCGGTCAGGCTCGCAGACCGGGAGCAGGATACTGTGCCCGGCCTCATGCAGGGCGTGCAGCAGCGGCAGGGTCGGGGGTTCGAAATCGACGCCGAGGTAGGCGGTGAACGTGGCCGGGTTGCCCGCGGCGATAGCCTCGGCCCATGGCAGGCCATGGGACGCGATGCCGTCGCCGGCGTTGGATAGGTCCGCCGCCGTCATCGTGGCCCGGAGTTGCCGGTGCCGTGAGCGGATAACGTCCTTCGAAGGCATGGTCCCTGTTGGCATGGGTGTCTTCCTTTGTCGCAGCGGCAGGCGGCCGGGCCGCTGCCGGAAGCATTTACCGTATGAATGTTCCCTCGGATAGATTAGACCAGTGACTTCCACTAATTGTTCAGTCCGCAAGGCCGTAATCCCCGCTGCTGGGCTCGGCACCAGGTTCCTGCCGGCCACCAAGGCCATGCCCAAGGAGATGCTGCCGGTGGTTGACAAGCCGGCCATCCAGTACGTCGTCGAGGAGGCCGTCAAGGTCGGCCTGAGCGACGTCCTGATGATCACCGGCCGCAACAAGCGCGCGCTCGAGGACCACTTCGACCGTGTTCCGACGCTGGAGGCGACGCTGGAGGCCAAGGGCGACACCGCCAAGCTGGAGTCGATCCAGGCCGCGAGCAACCTGGGCGACATCCACTACGTCCGGCAGGGTGACCCCAAGGGCCTTGGCCACGCGGTGTTGCGTGCACGCCAGCATGTGGGCCATGAGCCGTTTGCCGTTCTCCTCGGCGACGACCTCATCGATGCCCGCGACGATCTCCTCAACATCATGATCGATGTGCAGGCGAAGACCGGCGGTTCGGTCGTGGCCCTCATCGAGGTGGAGCCGTCCCAGATCAGTGCCTATGGGTGCGCGGACATCTCCGAGATTAGCGGCGAAGGCTTCGTTAAAATCAACAAGCTGGTGGAGAAGCCGGACGTCGCCGACGCGCCCTCCAACCTGGCCGTCATCGGCCGCTACGTGCTCCACCCCGATGTCTTCGATGTGCTGGAAAAGACAGAACCCGGCCGCGGCGGCGAAATCCAGCTGACGGACGCGCTGCAGGAACTGGCCAGCAGGGACGGTGAAGGCGGCGGCGTGTATGGCGTGGTCTTCCGTGGCCGCCGTTACGACACGGGGGACAAGCTCAGCTACCTCAAGGCCTGTGTGGAGCTCGCCATCGACAGCGACGACCTCGGACCTGGCCTGCGTGACTGGCTTCCGCAGGTTGCTGCCCGTTTGTCCGAGTAACCTTTCATGAGGGTCAGCCACATCTGGCCGGTCACGCTGGAGTGCGGGGATATTGTCCTGCGGCCCATCAGGTACCGTGACCGGAAGGAATGGACCGAGGTCCGTTCGCGTAACAGCGACTGGCTGGCGCCATGGGAGGCCTCCAATCCGATCGCGGGCGGGGCCCTGCCCGATTACCGGCAGATGGTCAGGTCCCTGAACACTCAGGCGGCCCAGGCCACGGCGCTGCCGTTTGTGATCGCGGAGTGGACACCCGGGTTCCGTGACCCGGTCATCGTGGGGCAGTTGACCGTCTCCTCCATTGTGTGGGGATCCGCCCTGATGGCGACCCTCGGCTACTGGGTGGACCAGGGCCGGGCCGGACACGGGATCGCCCCGACAGCGGTGGCGATGGCAACCGACCATTGTTTCCGGACCCTTGGCCTGCACCGGATGGAAATCAACATCCGTCCGGAAAACGGCCCAAGCCTGCGCGTCGTGGAAAAGCTCGGCTTCAGGGACGAGGGCTACCGCCCGCGTTACCTGCACATCAACGGGGAATGGGCCGACCACCGCTCGTTCGCACTGACGTCAGAGGAAGTTCCCGAAGGACTCCTCAGCCGCTGGCTGCGGGTCCGGCCCGCCTGACCCGCAGACCGGCAGAGCCGCTGGTCAGGACCGGATTCCGCGCATAAGTCCATTGATTTGAAGCTCGGCCGCGACACACCGAGACGAATGCCACAAGAGCCCCATCATTCCTCATACGGTTTTGTGTGTGGACTTCCCCCTTAGCAGCTCAGTCATCCTTGTGGCTGCTGTTGCGCTCTGGATCGTTTGGGTCGCCCCTTACGTGCTCCGCAACGGCCGGCATCAGTTCCAGACTGCCGGTGACCTGACGCTGGAGAGCGTCGACGCCGAAACTGCAAACCCGCAAGCCGGGACGGTTGTGTATATGGCCGCCCAGCAGGAGAAACGCATGGACACCAGGAAGAGCAG
This sequence comes from Arthrobacter sp. FW305-BF8, assembly GCF_021789315.1. Lineage (NCBI taxonomy): Bacteria > Bacillati > Actinomycetota > Actinomycetes > Micrococcales > Micrococcaceae > Arthrobacter > Arthrobacter sp. FW305-BF8. Next base: position 3,411,033 of record NZ_CP084561.1, on the reverse strand, counting down.
CGAACCCGCAACAGGCCTTACCCCGGCTCCGTCCGGCAGCAGGCCTGCCGCCCTGGGGGCCGGCGCTTTCCGGATCCGGTACGGGCGGACGGCAATCGCGTTCGTTGGGTTGCTGTCCTTCCTGACGGCGATCATTGCCGGTCTCTTGCGTCTCTTCGGGATCGGCAACCCCTGGGTTCCGGTTGCGGCGCTCCTGACCGGTATTGCCGCCGTCGTGGTCTTGCGGCGGCTTGCCGTGCGCGACCGGCGCAGGAAAGTCAGCGCCGCCTTCAGGGCAGCCATGGGCTCGCCCTCCGACCGGACGCAGGACCAGGCGCCGGCCGCCGAGCGCCTTTCGGAAGCGGCACCCGCTTCGGAGCCCGAGAAGCCCCGCGAAAGCGCACTCTTCGATGCCGAGTTGGAAGCGCCGAAGCCCAAGCCCCTGACGGCAATCGAGCTTCGCGAGGCTGCACTGGCAGTTGCCCTTGCCGCCGGCGACGAAAGCGCCGCAGCCCCGGTGCAGGGCCCAACAGCTCCGCTTGAATCCAGCTGGGAGCCGGTGGAAGTTCCCAAGCCGACCTACGTCGAAGCGCCCAAAGCGGAGCGTCCGGCACCCGAGCCGCTGGCGCTGCCCGAGGCTCCGAAGTCCATGGGCAAGCCTTCACTCAAGCAGGGTCCGGCCGCCGCACCTCCTGTGGCCTCCCCGAATGCCGTGCCCGCCAAGCCGCTGACCAAGGCCCAGAGCGCGCTGAGCAACCTTGATGACGTCCTGCAGCGCCGGCGCGCATAGCCCGGCGTCCGTGCAGCACCAGGCGTCACAGTAATGGTCCGCATCTGCGTTGCCGGCGGCACGGGCGAGGCCGGCCGTGAAGTGGTGCGCCAGGCACTTAGCCAGGGTCACGCCGTCGCCGTCTTGACCAGGAACCCGCCGCTCCCGGGTGCCCGGGAGTATTACGACGGCGCCGCCTACTTCCGTGCGGACGTCACCACCGGAGAAGGGTTGCCGGAAGCGCTGGCGGGTGCCGACGTCGTCGTCGATTGCCTCGAAGCCCGGACCGGCAAGGCACTCAGGCACTATGCTGCCGGCGGCGCCCTGCTGCTGGGCGAAGCCGCGGCGGCTGGCGTGGCTCGGGCCGTGCAGCTTTCCATCGTCAACTGCGATCAGAGCACTCTCGCGTATTACCGGTCCAAGGCGGACAAGGAACGTGTGTACGCGAGGTCGCCGCTCGAAACCCACACGGTGCGGGCAACGCAGTTCCACAGCCTGGTGGCGGGGATTTTCGGTGCGGGTTCCCGCGTTGGCTTGGTGCCGGTGATCAAAGGTGCCCGGTTCCAGACGATCTCGCCGGCCGATGTGGCGTCGGCGCTGGTGGAAGCGGCACTGGGCCAGCCGTCAGGTGCTTCCCACTCGGTGCAGACGGTCGGAGGCCCGGAGGTGCTGGGCATGGACTGGCTGGCCGGTGCCTGGAAGCGGATAACCGGAGCCAGGGGCCTCGTGACCGAACTGCCGCTGCCCGGATCGACAGGCAAGTTTCTGCGGGAAGGAAAGAACCTGGCGCCCGAACAGCGTTACGGACACGCGACATTTGAGGCCTGGTTGGCAAACCGGCAGGAAAATTTGTAGCCTAGGGAAACCGGCGTTGAATTTCTCAGGAAAACGGCGCCACGGGGTTATAGCTCAGTTGGTAGAGCGCTTCGTTCGCATCGAAGAGGTCAGGGGTTCGAATCCCCTTAGCTCCACAGTGTGGTGAGTCGGGACATCCTTCACGGATGAGTCGAGTCATCGGTAACACCCCGGTCTTAGGACCGGGGTGTTTTTCTTTGTCTGGATTGGTAATCCCGGTCGGGGTCGATGGTGAGTTCCCGGATGATCTCTCCGGTGGCGGTGGCGGTGTCGCTGATGATGACGTCGGTGTCGTGGATGAGCATCAGGATGTGTTTCCCGGCGTGGGCGCGGCCGATGCCGATGTGGTGCAGGCGTCCTGCGTGGCGGAGGGTTAGTTTCCCGAACCGGTCCACGCGGTCGATGCGCTGGCGCCAGTGGTCCCCTTGCCTCGCTCCTACGGGTTCTGCTTTGGGGGTGGCGGTGTAGGCGGTGGCCGGCGTGCGTCGGTCCAGGGCGCGGTGCGGGCGTTCATGGTTGTAGATGTGCCGGAATTTGCCGAGCTGTTCGTTGAGGTCCTCGAGGGTGTGGGCGCGCGGCTGTCCGTCAAGCCATTTCTTCAGCGTCTGGTGGAACCGTTCGATTTTGCCCTGGGTCTGCGGGTGGCTTGGGGAGCCGTTCTTCTGCGTGATGCCCAGCGTGTGGAGTTGGTGTTCAAAAGCGTTCCGGCCTCCTTTGCCGCCGGCGAGCCGGGTCGTGTAGACCATGCCGTTGTCTGTCAGGGTCGAGGCCGGAAGGCCGTATTCGGCGGCAGCTGTGAGGAACGTGGTCACCACGGCGATGACGGTGACGGGCCGGTAGGCGGTGCATGCGAGCAGGTAGCGGGAATGGTCATCGAGGAAGTTCAAGATCTCTGTGTCGGTCCCGTCGGCCAGGGGCCAGTGGGTGAAGTCGGACTGCCAGGTCTCGTTGGGCTGGTGCGCTTCGAAACGGTGCAGGGAGGTCCTCGGGCGTTTCTTTGGCTCGGGAGTGATCAGGTGGGCCGCGTGGAGGATCCGGCGGATCGTGGACGTTGAGGGCGCGGGGAGGTTTTCGCGTTCGAGGTGCCAGGCGATCGTGACTGGACCGGCGTCGAGTCCGGCTGTCTGCAGTTCCTGGCGCAGGGCCAGGATACGTGCTGTGACTACGTCGTCAGTGCGGCGGGGATTGCTGAGAGGCCGTTTTGATCGGGGTTCGACGGCCGCGATGCCTCCTGTTGCTTCACGCCGCAGGAGCTCGTGCACCCAGCGGCGGCTGACACCATATCGGCGGGCTGCGTCAGCGACGCTCAGCCCTTGGTTCCGGACGGCGAGGACGATGACTTTTTGCTTCGACATGAATCATGCTCAGCCTGTACCGGGTATGAACTATGTCCCGACTCACCGGCGAAGCGTCAGCTGGGAACAATGTCCCGACTCATGTGAGAACTATGTCGTGAAACTACACACCCTTAGCTCCACAGTTACACCCTGGTCTTCGGACCGGGGTGTTTTGTTTTCCGTGAGGCCACCGAGGGAATCCGAGGCGGCAGCTCATGGGCCGGAAGGACCATGTGCTCTGGGCGGGAGGTGTCCGCGCCGCGACGCTTCACGGACCACCTGCCGGATGTTCGCGAACAGCACGGCCTTCACTGCTGTCATGTCAGGGCTATGGCCGTGCTTCAGTGCGCTCTCGAGACTGCCGCAATAGGATTCAAGGCGCCGCGCGCCGGCCATCCCGGAGCTGACCCTGAGGCTGATGATCGCCTCCAAAGTCGTCGCGGTATCACCGCGGGTAAGGCCCTTGAAAATCCTGGCTGCCCGCACGGGAAGCATCACCAGATACTCCTCCATAAACTTCTGCGCCGCATCCTCGCCGGCTTCGTCGCTGAGGTCCTGCAACGCCGCGTCATCCAGGACCGGAAGGTCCTGGCCCGCGTCCGGGTCCTCCGCCATGCAGCCACCTCATCCATTTGTCCACGCCGTCCTGTGATTCTCAATGAAATGGTCCCGGACGCGGCTCAAGAACCTGCCACCGTCGTCGCAGGTTCGGATCAAGAGTTGGCCAGTATCAATTCAGGAGCGGCATCCGGTTTCGCAGACAGCAAGCTCCAGGGCCCTTGGCCGCCTCAAGCAGCGCGGGGGCGGGGTTGTCTTGGTGACGCGAAAAGCGGCCACGTGCAGGAGGGGTGTCCTGTCCGTGGCCGCCAGATGAGTACGAGATGCGGGCTACTGGCCGCCGCAGAACCTGCTGTAGGTGCTGCCGGCCTGCTCGTAGCCGGTCTTCAGCTCGGTGAGCTTTGCTTCGTCCGGGGTTTCCTTAGCGGACTCGTCCGTGTATTCCAGGATGGCCTGCAGGGCGGGCCGCAGCTCGTCCGAGGACACTGCCTCGATGGGACGGATCTGGTTGGCCAGGCGGGTCATGCCGGTCTTGCCGACGGAGTTCGCGGGGTTCGAGACAACCGTCCGGATCCGGTCGCACGTCTGTGCGGTGGTGAGCTGCGGTGCGGCGCAGGCGGAAGCGGAGAGGACGAACCCGGCAGCAAGCAGGGCGGTGGTGAGTTTCTTCATGTTTCCCTCAGTAGTTGATGTCAATCGATTGTAAGCAGACGCAACCGGGTCAGGACGGACGGGTTACGGCTGTTGCTAGCAGCCGCGGGACTGCTCATCCGCCAACTGTTCGTCCGACTCGATCCGGCGAAGCGCGGAGAGCCGCTCGTCTATCCGTGACAGGACGGCGGCCAGGTCCACGGGAACGCTGTCCTCCGGCGCGCCAAAGGGATCGCCAAGCGGGGCAGGGGCGATGAGGAACGGAGTGATGTCCCGCTCGTGGAGGACGTCCAGCAAAACAAGGAACCGCTGCCAGTCGGCCGGGCCGGCCGCTGATTCCGCTGAAGGTGAAGGGATGCCGTCCACCACCCACGCGGGGAACGTTCCCGCCAGCAAGACATAGTCCGCCGCCGCCCGACCCCCGCTGCACAGCTCGGCGAAGCTGGCCCACAGGATGTCCGGGTCGGCGCCCTTGACGGGCAGCGGACCGGTGGGCAGTGCCAGGACGTCCCGCTGGGAAGCTGAGGGCCTGAACAGCCCGTAGGTGCCCAGCTGCCGTTCCGTGCCGGGCGTGATGACCAGGCCCTGGTCGAAACCTGCCACTAGAGCCAGCCCTTCCGCTTGAAGATGACATACATCAGCGCGGCGGTGGCGGCCATCAGCAGCATGGCCATGGGATAGCCGTAGGCCCAGTGCAGCTCCGGCATATGGTCAAAGTTCATGCCGTACACGCCGGCCACAAAGGACGGGGCGAAGAAGATGGCCGCCCAGGACGAGATCTTCTTTACCTGCTCGTTCTGCTGCGCGCTGGCCTCGTTCTGCCGGTTGGCGGTGAGCGTGCCGTCCAGGGTCAGCGCGTTTTGCAGGAGGTCACGGAAGGAGTCGGCCCGCGAAATCACCCGCTCCACGTGGTCCTCGACGTCCCGAAGGTTGTGCTGCAGCTCCGCGTCGGCAGCGAAGTCATCGAAACCCTCGTTGAGCTGCTGCATGATGGCCGGCAGCGGATGGATGGCCCGCTGGAACTGGATGACCTCGCGGGCGAGTTCATAGATGCGGCGGGACACCGCGGAGTCACCGGAGAAGAGCTGGTCCTCGATTTCGTCGATGTCGTTCTCCAGCCCGGCCACCACGGGAGCGTAATCATCCACCACCTGGTCCAGCAGGCCGTACAGTACTGCCGGCGGTCCGTGGCGGAGGAGATCCGGCCTGGACTCCAGGCGGCGGCGTACCTGTCCGACGCCGGACATCTCCGCATGGCGGACGGTCACCACGAAGTTCCTGCCAACGAAAATATGGAGCTCGCCGAATTCCACGGTTTCGGTGTCGTCGCGGTACCGGGCCGGCCGCAGAACAGTGAAGAGGTTGTCACCGTAGCGCTCCAGCTTCGGCCGCTGGTGGGCCGAGATGGCGTCCTCGACGGCCAGGTCGTGCAGCCCAAACTCCTCGGCGACGGCGGCCATCTCGGCTTTCGAGGGACGGTACAGGCCTATCCAGGCCATCCCGCCATGGCTCTCCAGCGTTTCAAACGTCTGTTCCAGGTTTTCGGGCTCCGCTGTGCGGACACCGTCGACATAGACGGCGTTGTCAATGATGGTCACAGTCTGCAGGTCTCCGTCTGTTGGGTCAGGACATCGCGCCGATGATCACTCCCGCTGCGGTCACAGCGAGGACATCATGGCCGGAGTCGATGAGCGTCACGGCAACAGGGCGTCCGGCGAAACCGTTGTGGATTACGTGGCCTCCCACCCGGAATACCACGGCCAGCACAAAAGCGAACCATCCGCCGGCCAGTGCGGTGTCGAGGCCAAGCTTGCTGATCAGCACTGCGAGGAGGATTGCTGTCAGGGCTGCGGCCGCCATCATGGGAACCCAGACCGCGGCGCCGCCCTCCGAGTTCCTAAGGTCCTCTTCCGTCTTGCGCACGGCCTCCATCCACCGGTTGCCGAGCACGGCGGGCAAATACCAGATGAAGCCGATGGCCATGCTCGCGGTGAAGGCAAGAAACACCGCGAGCCAGTTGACCTGAAAGAAGTAAGAGAGCCAATCCATCCTCGAATCCTATTCCGACTGAGCCCCGGCAGACTGCACGAGGCGGCTGATCAGCGGCTCGGTCCGGTACGGGATGTGCGTGTGGAGGGCCAGCACGGTTTCGGTGCGGATCACACCCTTAATGCGCAGGATCGAGCGGAGCGCGGCCTGGAGATTCTGAGTGTCCGTGGCCACCACCCGGCACCAGACGTCGCCCCGGCCGGAAATCTCGTGCACTTCCAGGACCTGGGGTATCAGCCGCAACGCGGCGATCACGCCGTCGAGCTCCCGGTGGGTCACTTCAATCGTCACGAAGGCGACGACGTCGTATCCCACCGCCTCAAGGTCGATCTCACGGCCGCCGTCGTGCAGGATGCCGGAGCGCAGCATCCGGCGCACGCGTGACTGGGCGGTGTTCCTCGCAATGCCGAGTTTTTCGCTCAGCTCGCCGATCTGGACGCGTGGGTCGCGGATCAGCTCGAGCAGGATCTTCAGATCCGTAGGGTCCAAGGTGTTCAAAACGTCACTCCGGTTCATGAATCCGGCCAAAGATTGATGGTTTTGCTCAATATTCGCACAGAATCACGTACCGGGTACGCACTCCTGCCGCATTCTTGAGGTACCAGGATTCAATCCGTGCGAGCAGCCCCCACAACGGGCAGGTTCGCCGGGCACATAGGCAAGGGCACGGGCATGACCGTCTTTAGTGAACTTCGAATGCGTCCGGCCACAGCTACCCGCTGGGGCTGGGATGCGTCTACCACCTCACGGCTGGCCATGGCCGGCGTCGTCATTTTCACGCTCCTGGTGGGAGCAAACCTGGCGACCCCTCTGTACCCGCTGCTGCAGGTGCGGCTCGGCATCAGTTCCCTTGGCATCACCGTCGCGTTCTCCGCTTATGTCCTGGCGCTGGTGGCAACGCTAATGCTCGCGGGACACTGGTCCGACCACATCGGGCGCCGGGCGGCACTCCTGCTTGCCGTGCTTACGGGCCTCGCCGGTGGCCTGCTCTTTGCGAACGCGGACAGTCTCGCCGGGCTGTGCGGCGGCCGGGCGCTGCAGGGCGTAGCCGTCGCACTGGCCACGGGGGCGAGCTCGGCAGCCCTGCGCGAGCTGCTGCCGGAGCGCCCGGAGTGGGCTTCCCGTTTCACGCTGCTGGCCTCGGCGGGGGGAGTGGCGGCCGGCCCCGCGATCGGCGGGATCCTTTCCCTCCTGCCCGGCGCCACCACCACGCCGTACCTCATCCATTCGCTCGTCCTGGCCGCCCTGTTGATCCCGCTGTACCTGCTGCGTGCCCGTCCCGCCATCAAACCTGCTGCCGGCCCCCGCCCGCTGAAGGCCTTGGCGCCGCGCCGGCCGACGGTGTCCCGGGAGGCCCGTGGTGCATTCTGGCTGGCGGCCGCCGTCGGCTTCCTCAGCTTTGCCGTTTTCGGCTTCTGCCTGTCTCTTGCGCCGAGTTACTTCGCGAAAATTCTCGGCACCGACTCGCGGCCACTGATCGGCCTGCTGGCCGGGCTCACCCTGGGCGCTTCCGCCCTGAGCCAGTTGGTCGCCGTCCGCAGCAGGTTCGCAGTGCCGGCGGGGCTGGCGGTGCTGAGCGGCGCCGTGGCGCTCCTCGCGGCGGCGGCTGCCGCCGGCAACCCGTGGCTGCTGGTTGCGGCGAGCGTGGCCGCAGGCGCCGGGCAGGGCGTCGCCTTCCGGACCGTCTTCAACGACGTGGCGGGCAAGGTGGAGGCGTCCCGGCATGCACAGATCGTCAGCACCGTTTATGTGATCACCTACCTCGGAAGTGCCGTGCCGGTGGTGGGACTGGGGCTCGCGACGGCATCGTACGGCCTCGACGCGGCCGTCGCCGCATTCGTGACTGCCTGCGCCTGTGCGGCGGGGCTGCTGGCCGCGATTACCTTGCGCCGTAGCCTCCGTCAGTAGCAGCGGGGGAGGCGCCGCCGTCGGACACGCGGAATGCAAAGAAACAGTTGCGAAGAATTGATTGCAAAATAACCGTTGCAAAGAAATCTTTGCAAGAGTAGCCTTGCCGTATGGCCAGTAAGCACAACACCGAAACCGCCGACGAGCAGGCGTTGCCGTACCCCGTCCGCAAGATGGACCCGGCCTCCCTCAAGGCCCTTGCGCATCCGTTGCGCGTCCAGATCCTGGAAATGCTGTCCCGGTACGGCGCACAGACGGCGTGCAGCCTCGGCGAGCTGCTCGGGGAGTCCAGCGGTTCCACGAGCTATCACCTGCGCCAGCTAGCCAAGCACGACTTCGTTCGGGAAGTGGAAGGAAAAGGCACGGCACGTGAGCGGTGGTGGGAGCGTCCGCGGGGCGCCATTGAGGTCTCGTCACCTGAGCTTGCAGGTTCTCCCGCCACCCAGGAAGCGTCGCGGCTGGTCAACCGGGAGTTCGAACACCGCCGGCAGGCCGTGCTGGCCGATTTCATGGCGCACGGGGCGGACACCCTGGACCGCGGGTGGCTGGAAGCGGCCATCGTCAGCACCGCCAACGTGCGAATGAACGAAGAGCAGCTGGCCGCCTACACGCGGGCGATGGACGCCTACTCCTACCGCCTCCTGGAGGAGGTCCGGGGTGAAGACGAGCAGGAAGGCGCCCGGCCGGTCCAGATCCACTTCAACGCCTTCCCCATCCTGGGTGTCCCGGCGTCCGCCGGCAGCCGCGGCCAGCGTAAGGCGCAGCCCGCGGAGCACAACACAGCCAAGTCGGAATCCATCAGCACACGACAGTCAATGAGCCCCGAAAGGAAAGAGCCATGAGTGCTCTATCGGTCAACCAGTCCGTCCCCGGTTACCGCCGTGCCTCCGTGCTGGAAGCCGTGGCCGTGCGTATCGGCGCCGGCCTGGTGGAATGGGCGGAGCGGCGCAGGGTAGTTCCGGAGGAAACCGTCCGGTTGCAGCGGGATGCTGCGCGGCGCCGGGATGAACTGAACCTTCTCCGCGGTGACATACTCGGCGCAGCCCACTCAGGCCTGCTGCTTTCGCGCCGCTAGGCAGCCTCGAGTTGTCCCGGTGCTGCTCAGTCCCGACGCGCTGTCCCGGTGCCTGTTCAGTCCCGGTGCGGGCTCAGTCCTGATCCGGCAGTGGCCCCTGGTTCCCTGGCATGTGCTCGAACACCAGCGTGGTTTCGGTGTGGCCCACCACAGGGTCCGTGGCGAGGTTGTCCAGAACCCAGTCCCGCAGGTCCTCGGTGGTGGCGACGGCGATGTGCAGCAGGTAGTCGACCGAGCCCGACGTGTGGAAGGTCGACAGCACGGCAGGTAGCTTGGGGACGCGGGAGGTGAACCGGTCGATCTGCTCCCGGTCGTGGGCGCGGAGACGGACGGCGATGAGGGCCTGCACCGATCGGCCAATCGCGGAAAGGCTCAGTTTCGCCTCAAACCCCTGGATGATGCCCCGGTCCGAGAGAGCGCGGGTGCGCATGAGGGCGGTGGAGGGGGCAATGCCCACCAGTTCAGCCAGTTGCTTGTTGGATATCCGGGCGTCGTCCACGAGGGCTGCCAGCAGCCGCTCGTCGATGGCGTCGAGGGGTTCGTGCCCCGCCGCCGGGCGAATATTCTTCGCGTTGCTGCTCACGGATCCTCCTGAAGTGGTCTCCGTTCATCTTAGCGGCGCGAATGTTGCCAAGACATTCACCTTCGGGCGGCACTCCCGAACATCTGCAGGTGTCCTGCCTTATCGGGCGGCGGATTATTCACGGATGCTGCAGGCTCGCCTTGTCCTGCCGCCGCTGCCGCCCTGAGGCGGGATGTACGACGGCGGTGATCACCGCCGTCGTACACCCGAGGGTGATGACGGCAGCAGCCAGCGCCTGCCAGCCGAGGGACTGGAACACCAGTCCTCCTGCCCAGCCCAGGATGCTGGAGCCGAGGTAGTACGCGAGGTTGTACAGTGACGCCGCCTGTGCCCGGCCTGTCTGGGCGATGGCTCCGGTCCAGCCCGCGCCGATGCTGTGGGCCGCGAAGAAGCCGCCGGTGAAGATGACGAGCCCGGCCAGTATCAGCGCCAGTACCTGGGTGAGGGTGAGGGCCAGGCCCGCCGCCATGACCGCAATGCCGGCCAGCAGCACCGTGCGCCGGCCGAAGCGCTGCGTCAGGGCGCCCGCCCAGCGCGAGGTCGCGGTGCCCGACAGGTAGGCCAGGAAGATGAGGCTGATGAGCGTGGTGGGAAGGCTGAACGGTTCGCCGGAGAGCCGGAACCCAAGATAGTTGTAGACGGCCACGAAGCCGCCCATCAGCAGGAAGGCCTGCACGTAAAGCGCCAGCAGCCTCGGGTTGGCCAGATGGCCGGACAGGGTCGTGGCCGCGCCCCGGAGGCCTCTGCCCCGGACCGGGCTGAAGCCGCGGGCCATGGGGATCAGGACCAGGAAGAGCACGGCGGCCACAGTGGCCAGGATGGAGACCGCGAGCGCGGCCGCGCGCCATCCCCATAATTCCCCGGCCGGCCCGGCGACGAGCCTTCCCGCCAAGCCGCCCAGTGCGGTGCCCGCAACGTAGCTGCCCGCGGCCACGGCGGCGTGTGCCCTGTCGATTTCCTCGTTGAGGTAGGCGATGGCGATGGCAGGAATGCCGCCCAGGGCCATTCCCTCCAGCATCCGGAGGCCCAGCAGGACGGGGAAGGACGTGGCCAGCGGCACCAGCAGGCCCAGCGCCGTCGCCAGGCAGATTCCCCAGGTCATGGCCTTCACCCTGCCGATCCGGTCAGCGAGGAACGACCAGGGAATGACGGTGACGGCGAGGCCGACCGTTGCCAGCGAAATGGTCAGCGCGGCTTCAGCCGCCGTCACCCTAAGCTCGGCGGCCATCACGGGGAGCACAGCCTGGGTGGAATAGAGCTGGGCGAAGGTGGCCACGCCGGCGAACGCGAGGCCGGCCAGGATCCTGCCGTAGGCCTGTGACCCCTTGGGGTGCCCGTTCCACTCCAGGTTTCCGGGGGCGCGCTTGCGGGACGTTGGCATGCCTTCAGGGTAGATCTATGCTGACTTAGTATCCAATGCATGGTTCGTCAGTAATTCATGCTCTAGCGGGATTGAATGACGGAGGAAAACAGTGGACATCGAGCACAGGCAGCTGGTGCAGCTCCTGCCGATTCTGCCGCTGCTGGCGGAACTTGGGCGGACCCAGCACATCACCGAAACCGCCGAGCTGCTCGGCGTTCCGCAGTCGACGGTGAGCCGGGCCCTGGCACGCGCCAGCGCCGTGGTGGGAACCGAGCTGCTGGCCAGGGACGGCAGGGGAGTCCGGCTGACACCTGCCGCCACGACGCTGCTGCCCTATGTGGAAGCGGCGCTCGCCGAGTTCCGTGCCGGTCTGGACCTTGTCCGGCACGAATCGGAAGTGGTGCGCGGCCGGGTCGCCGTGACCTTCCAGCACACGTTCGGCGAGGCGACGCTGCCCCTGCTTATCAGCGCATTCCGGAGCCGCTACCCGCAGACAGAGTTCGATCTCCGGCAGGGCTCCCGCGACAGCTGCCTCGCAGAACTCGCCTCCGGCGCCGCCGATCTCGCCCTGACCGCACCCGTGGCGCCAGCCAGCAGGGCCATCGGCTCTGCGGCGCTGTACCGGGAGCCGCTGCGGCTCGTGGTGCACCACCGGCACCCGCTGGCGGACCGGAAATCGGTGGCCATGGGCGACATCCGGAAAGATCCGTTCGTGGCTCTCGGATCCGGCTACGGGCTGCGCTCCCTTACGGATGCCCTGTTCAGGGAGGCAGGCTTCAGGCCGCGGATTGCTTTTGAAAGCCAGGATTCACACACCGCGCGTGGTCTGGTGTCCGCCGGGCTGGGTGTCAGCATCCTCCCTCCGGAAGGAGGCAGCGGGCCGGGCCTCGGCGTCACGGCGGACACCGGCGACCTTGGCTGGGTCGAAATTGCGCTGGAATCGGAACTGGCATACCGCGAGATCGGCCTGGCCTGGAGGCAGCGCCGCAGCGTACGGGAGAGCGAACCCGACGCCGTCCGGCTCTTCCGGGAACTGGTGCTGGAGGAGGGGCCACGGCTTCTGGCGGGGCTGGTCCGGGCCCGCTCAGGCGCCTGACCGGCCTTTCCCTCGTGCCGGGGGCCTGCACCCGCGCCGGGGCCTAACCGGGTGCATAGGCCTAACCGGGCGCCGGGCGTTAACCGTCCAGGAGCGCGCCCACGGCCTCGGCCACCGGTCCCGTCCTGGCCGAGCGCCACCCCTTGCCTGCCCAAAGGTTCAGCCGATCCTGGTCACCTGCCGCGGCTGCCGCCGCGCGGATTGGAGCGGTCAGATGGTGGATGGCAGGGTAGCCCTCGGGGGCGTCCCCGTGGTCGCGGACAAAGTCATTGACCAGCGCCCTGGCATAACGGCCGGTGAACGCGCGGGTGGGTGTTGTCTCGGTGAAACGGCGATCGCCAAGGGCGTCCTTGTGCAACTGCCGCGCACCGCTTTCGTCCGTCCGCAGCAGCGCCGTTCCCACCTGCGCGGCCACCGCCCCGGCGGCAATGACCGATCTGACAGCGGCGGCGTCGGACACGGCGCCGGCGGCGATCAGCGGCAGGTCGACGGCGGCCGCCACCTCCCGGATCAGGTCAGCGGTCGACGGCGGCATGCCGCCAGTTCGCGTCGCAGCCAGGAACGCGCCGGAGTGGGCGCCCGCGCTGCTGTGCTGGACGACGAGGGCGTCGACCCCGCGGTCCGCTGCCAGCCCGGCCTCGGCACGGCTGGTGACCGTGGCGATGACCGTCGACCCCGCCTTCCGAAGCGCCTCGACAACGTCGGAACCGGGCAAACCGAAGGCGAAGCTGACCAGTTCAGCCGGGTCCCGCAGCAGGAGGTCGATCTTCGCCTGCCAGGCGTCGTCGTCGTCAAGCACCAGGGGCGGCACGGCCACGCCGTAGCGGCTGGCGTCCTGGCTAAGGCTGCTGCGGTAATCCTCCAGTCTTGCCACGGCGTCGGGCGAGGGGTTCAGCTGGGCATGGTCAGGCACAAAAACGTTGACGCCGAACCGGACGCCGGCGTCCCGGCAGGCGCGGATCTCCGCACTGACCGCATCCGCACTCTTATACCCCGCGGCGAGAAAGCCCAGTCCTCCGGCGTGATGGACGGCCTGGACGAAGCCCGGCGTGGACGTCCCGCCTGCCATGGGCGCTGCAATGATGCGGGAATCAATCTCGGCGTGGGGCATGGCCGGCTCCTTCGGGCTAATCAGTAATCTGTTCAGGTGACTAACTCTGACAACCTATCCGGTGCGGCCCCTGCTTCGTCCAGCGCAGGCGCGTCCAATGCAGTCCCGTCCAATGCAGTCCCGTCCAATGCTGTTCCGCCCAGCACAGTCCCGGCCGGCGAAGTCCCGGCCGGCGCCGCCGGTTCCAGCATGGGTGGCGCCAACGTCGTGATCGGCCTCGACATCGGCGGCACCAAGACGCGGGGAGTCCGCTTCGAGCACGGGGAACCGGTGGCTGACGAGAGCGTGGGAAGCGCCAACGTCCAGAACGTCAGCGGTGCGGAAGCCGCGGCACACCTTGCGGAGCTTTTCGCCAAAATCGGCCAGGGGCCGGTGGCCCAGGTCTACGCCGGCGCCGGCGGGATCGACACCGATGAGGATGCCGCCGCCCTGGCCGCCCTCATCGAGCCGCACGCCCCGGGGGCCCGGATTACCGTGGTCCACGACTCCCGGCTCCTGCTCGCGGCCGGCGGCGCCAGCACCGGCGTTGCAGTCATCGCGGGCACCGGCTCGGCGGCCTGGGGCACGAACGGGGACGGGGCCGAGGCGCGGGCCGGCGGCTGGGGCTACCTCTTGGGCGACGAAGGCAGCGGTTACTGGCTGGGCCGCGAGGCGGTCCGGCACAGCCTGCGGCGCATGAATCAGGGGCAGGAACCGGACGAGCTGACACGTGCGCTCCTGGACTCCTGCCGCACCGATGACCCGAACAAGCTGATCGCGCTGTTCCACTCCCCGGAGACCGGTCGCCGGTTCTGGGCGCAGCAGGCCCGGCTGGTGGTGGAGGCGGCCGACGCCGGCCACAGCGTCAGCCGCGACCTGATCGACCAGGCGGGCAAGGACCTGGCGGAGATGGCCGCCCAGGTTTTGCAGCAGCTCGGGCTGGACGGGCCTGTCATCCTGGGCAGCGGCCTGGGCATGAACGTGGTCCGGCTGCAGGAGTCGTTCCGGAAGCACCTGGCCGCAGCAGGAGTCAGCGACGTGCGGATCCTCGAGCAGGACCCCGTTTTCGGTGTCCCGCTGCTGGTCCGCGACCAGCCCTGACCGCGACCAGCCCTGATACCGGGCGCTGATACCGGGCGCTGACACCGGGCCCTAGGAACGGGTCCGCGGCCTGAGCTTCACTCCGGGCAAGGGCGGCGCGGGGATCCTGCCTGCCTCGCGCCCCGCATCGGGCCCGTGGCCGCGGACCAGCCCGAAGCGGGCACTTTTCGCGGCCGTGTCGGAAAGCTCTGCCTGGGCCTCCCAGTCCGCCCGTGCCTGGGCCACCTCCTCATGGGTCCGGCCCACGAAGTTCCACCACATCAGCAGCTCCTCTTGGAGCGGCTCACCGCCGATCAGTACGAACCGGGTCTCCGGCAGGGCGTCCACGGACAGGACTTCGCGCCCGGCCCCCAGGTAGCCCAGCGGCCCCGGGCCGATCTCCTGCCCGTCCACCGTCAGGCCGCCGTCGAGCACCAGGACGGCGTGCTCGAACGCCGGGTCCAGCGGGAAGGAGGCGGCACCGCCGCAGCTGATGTCGGCACCGACGATCGGCGTGTACATCGTGGCCGGCGAGGAAGCGCCGCCGAAGGTTCCCACCATCACCGTTGCGGTGAAGCCCGGGCCCTGAACCGTGGGCAGTTCGCGGTGCTGCTCGAAGGCCGGGGGCCTGTCCCGCTCCGCGTCCGGCAATGCGACCCACAGCTGCAGCCCGCGCTGCAGCGGAAGCCCTGCACCGCCGTCGGCCGTTTCCGGCAGCACGGCAAACTCGGAGTGCGAGACGCCGTGGCCCGCGGTCATGATGTTCAGCTCGCCGGGGCGGACAATGACGTCGCTGCCCACGCTGTCCCGGTGCCTGATCTGCCCGGCCAGCGGCCACGTCACGGTCTGCAGCCCGGTATGCGGGTGCGGCAGCACGGACATCGCTTTCCGGTCGGGGCCGAAACTGTCCAGGAAGCACCAGGCACCCACCGTCGGCAGGCCGCGCTGTGGCAGGGTTCGGAGCACCGACATCGCGCGGACCCCGCCCAGCGGCACCTCGCGTGCCGGCCACAGCTGCAGGCACGGCCCGCCTCCCGTTCCTGTGTCCGGGCCGGCGGGCGGGCAGGTTTCCTCCTGCGGGAGAAGCTCCAAATTCGTCACAGTCCCACTCTAGGACGGCTGCCTGCACGCGGACAGCGCAGGGCTACGCTGGAGCCATGACCGTTCTCTTCGACACCCGCCCTGCCGCCTACGCGGTCATCATCCGCGACGGCGCCATCCTCCTGGCGTACTGGAAGCAGGACGGCAAGGAAGGCTGGACGCTGCCCGGTGGCGGGTTGGACCTGGCCGAGCACCCCGTGGACGGCTGCATCCGTGAGGTCTTCGAGGAGACGGGCTATCACGCCGAAATCGGTGAGATGCTCGGGATCGACGTCGGGCACTGGCCGGCTGATTCGCGGCTGGACGGAGCGGACCGGGACTTCCAGGCGCTCCGCCTGGTCTATGAGGCGAGGGTGACGGGCGGGGAGCTCACCCACGAGACGAACGGCACCACCACACATGCCGCGTGGATTCCGCTGCAGGACGTCGGTTCGCTGAACAGGGTGTCCCTGGTTGACGCCGCCCTTCGGCTGTTCTCGGAGCGGCCGGTCAACGGCAAGCTGGGTTCACTGGACTGAGCCTGTTGGACTGATTTGCCTGCCGCCGCCCGATTGCCCTAGCCAGCCGGCGCCGCGCTGGCTATTCTGGGGGAGTCCCCGGACCTTCTGTCCGGCGGCAGCCAGTCCGGCATGAACTTCGTACGGGGGAGGTGGACCTGATGATTGCAGATTTTGTGCGCGCCCCGCGCCTTCTCGACAACACCTTCATCACTCCTGCCCCCGCTGCTGCCCACTCGTAGCCAGCCCAGCGCGCCCAGCACACTGATCACGGCGCACTGCTTGCCGGCCGGCGGCATTTCGGGGCCAACCCGAGGTTTCCAGTGAAAAATTCTTCCGGCACTCGTGCCAACCAGCTTCAAACCCAAACGCATAACCCAAACCCTTTTCTCAACACTGAGCTCGTCAATCCTGAGCCCCTGCCCGGCCCCAGCCAGTATGGTTTCACGGAGGCCATGGCGCAGCACTTCGCGGCCCATCCGGCCAGCGGGGCCGAGGCTGCCGCCCGCGTCGTCCGGGTGGACCGGAACCGGATCGTCGCAGCCACGGCCGACGGGCTGGTGCACCTGCCGTATCCGCCCGGTACCGTGCCGGCCACCGGCGACTGGGTCTGGCTCGGCCGCAACCGGGCTGCCGAACCGGCCGTCGTCGGGGTGCTTCCGCGCACGTCCGAGCTCAGCCGCAAACGTGCCTTCGACCCGTCCACGGAGGCGCAGGTCCTCGCCGCGAACATCGACATGGTGGGCGTGGTGGTTCCCGTCGACCGTCCGCTGAGCCACAACAGGCTCGAACGGACCCTGGTGGCCGTCTGGGATTCCGGCGCCACCCCGCTGGTGATCATCACGAAGGCGGACCTGGCAGACATCGCGGACGACGTCGTCGGGAAGGTGGTCCTGCAAGCCGCCGGCGTGGACGTGGTGACCACCTCCGCAGAGCAAGGCGACGGCATCGACGACCTGCTCGCCAGGGTGCAGCCGGGGTGGACGCTCGCCGTGCTTGGCCCCTCCGGCGCCGGGAAGTCCACCCTCATCAACGCACTCGTGGGGCACCACGTCCAGTCGACCGGGGATGTGCGGGCCACCGACGGCAGGGGGCGGCACACCACGACGTCGCGGGAGCTGGTGCCGCTGCCCAATGGCGCCGTGCTGATGGACACTCCCGGAGTCCGCGGCTTCGGCCTGTTCGACGCCGAGGACGGCATGGAGGAAATGTTCGGCGACCTGCAGGTGCTCTTCGAGCAGTGCCGCTTCTCCGACTGCGCCCATGACCGGGAACCCGGGTGCGCCGTCCGCGCGGCACTCGACGACGGATCCCTCGAGGAGAGACGGTGGGCCAGCTACCTCAAGCTCCAGCGCGAGCTCGCCGCCCTGGAACGGCGTCACGACGCAGCGGCGAGAAGGGCGTACCAGCGGGAGTGGCACCAGAAGGTGGTGGTGGCCGGGCGGAGCCAGCGGGCCGCCGAACGCTACCGCCATTCCTAGACCGGAGTTTTTGTCCGGATAATGGCTCGAAAAGCGCACGGAGCGCCCATTATCTGGACAAAAACTCCACCACCCATCCGGGCGGGGGAGGGCACCGAATCAATCGTGTTTATCTCCGAATGATTACGGTATCCGTGCCTGCGGCGGTTTTGCTTCGGGCGCTGGTTACGCTGGGTAAAGGTGCGCTTTACAGCCAAAAACAGCGTGCTTATGATCAATTCGCTTTACCGTCCGATGTTGCCGCCCAACAGTTAGGTAAGCCGGGTATGGCCGAAGCCATGATCGAGTTCCAGAGCGTCACCAAGCAGTACCAGAGCGGGCAACCGGCCGTGGACCAGCTGAGCATGTCCATTGACCGTGGCTCCATCACGGTGTTCGTCGGACCATCAGGCTGCGGCAAGACCACCTCCCTGCGCATGATCAACAGGATGGTGGAGCCCACGTCCGGGACCATCACGGTCGGCGGGCGCGACGTCACCTCCGTGCCGGCGGCCGAACTCCGGCGATCCATGGGTTACGTCATGCAGTCCTCAGGCCTGATGCCGCACCGCTCCGTCGTGGACAACATCGCCACCGTGCCCCGGCTTAACGGCGTGCCAAAAGCCGACGCCCGCAAACGCGCGGAAGAACTGCTCGACGTCGTGGGGCTGGCCCCCTCGCTGGGCAAGCGCTACCCGTCGCAGCTTTCGGGCGGCCAGCAGCAGCGCGTTGGCGTGGCCCGGGCGCTCGCTGCCGACCCGCCCGTCCTGCTGATGGACGAGCCCTTCAGCGCCGTGGATCCCGTGGTCCGTGACGAACTCCAGCAGGAACTCCTGCGCCTGCAGCGGGACCTGGCCAAGACCATCGTCTTTGTCACCCACGACATCGATGAGGCCACCGTGCTGGGGGACAAGGTGGCAGTCTTCGCCGTCGGCGGCAAGCTGGCGCAGTACGCCACGCCCGAGGAGATCCTGCGGGCACCGGCCAACGAGTTCGTGGCTTCCTTTGTGGGCAGGGACCGAGGGTTCCGCCACCTCGCCTTCACCACGGCCGACGGCGTCGCGGTCCACCCCGTTGACACGGTCACCCGGGGCGGGGATGCCAGGGCCAACGCAGACGACTGGCGCCTGGTGGTGGATGACCAGCAGCGCCCGCTGGGCTGGGAAGGCCCCGGCCTCGACTCCCAGCTCATCCCCGGAGGCTCCCTGTTCCGGCCGGGCGACACCCTCCGGCGGGCCCTGGACGCGGCGCTGTCCTCGCCCTCGGGGCTCGGCGTGGCGGTCGACGGCGACGGCAAGGTTGCCGGCGTCGTCAAGGGCGCGGAGGTTCTGGCCGTCATCGAGTCCGCACGCCAGGTCCGGCAGGGCGCCCTCTGATGGAGTGGTTCCTGGCGAACAGCCCCATGGTCTTTGAACGGGCCGGCCAGCACCTGGTCCTGGCCCTGGTTCCGATGGTCCTGGGCCTGCTGATTTCCATCCCGCTGGCACAGTTCTCGAGGCGGCACAGCGCGCTGCGGCAGCTCGTGGCCACCGTGAGCTCCCTGCTCTACACCATCCCGTCCCTGGCGCTTTTCATCATTCTCCCGCCGCTGCTGGGGACG
Organism: Arthrobacter sp. FW305-BF8; assembly: GCF_021789315.1. NCBI lineage: Bacteria > Bacillati > Actinomycetota > Actinomycetes > Micrococcales > Micrococcaceae > Arthrobacter > Arthrobacter sp. FW305-BF8. The sequence goes on along the minus strand of NZ_CP084561.1, from coordinate 3,391,982 downwards.
CGGATCCTCGACCCGCTGAACGTCATCGTCGCCCTGACCATCTACGCCGTGGCGCTGCTGGTGCGGGCTGCCATGGACGCCTTCGATTCCGTCGATGACGACCTCCGGCAGGCGGCTGTGGCCATGGGCTACAAGCCGGCCGCCCGGTTCCTGCAGATCGACCTGCCGCTGTCCCTGCCCGTGATGTTCGCAGGCCTCCGCGTGGTGTCGGTGAGCAACATTTCGCTGGTGAGCGTCGCCGCCCTGCTGGGCGTGGGAAACCTCGGGATGCTGTTCACGGACGGACTGCAGCGGAACTTCGTCACCGAAGTGGTGGTGGGCATCATCGCCATCCTGCTGCTGGCAGTGGTGATGGACGCGCTGCTGGTAATCCTGGAACGCGTCCTCACGCCGTGGACCAGGGCCGGCTCCGTAAAGACGGACGCGCACGCCCGGTCCGGCGCTGAGTTCATTGCCGATGCCAAAGTCCACGCTGGGGCGGGCTCATGAACATCTTCACCGAAACGTTCGCCTGGCTCGCCGATCCCTTGCATTGGTCCGGTCCGGGCGGGATACCCGTCCGCCTGCTCGAACACCTGCAGTACAGCTTCCTGGTCCTGATCATCGCCGCCGCCATCGCCGTCCCGGTGGGCCTCTACATCGGCCACACCGGCAGGGGCCGCGTCGTGGCCGTGGCCGTGGCCGGCGCCCTCCGCGCGCTGCCAACGCTCGGGCTCCTGGTGCTGTTCGCCCTCGTCGCCGGCAGCGGCCTCATGCCGCCGGTGTGGGCCCTGGTCATCCTTACGGTGCCGCCGCTGCTGGCCGGCACCTACGCCGGCATTTCCAGCGTGGATTCAAACGTGGTGGACGCCGCCCGAGCCATGGGCATGAAAGAGCTGCAGGTCCTGTTCGGCGTGGAGGTTCCCAACGGGCTACTGGTGATGTTCGGCGGCATCCGCACCGCCGTGCTGCAGGTGATCGCCACTGTGTCGGTGGTGGCCTACCTTCCGCTCGGCGGCCTGGGACGCTACCTGTTCGACGGGCTGGTGCTCCAGGACTTCCCGCGGATGCTGGCAGGTTCGCTCCTCATAGCGGCACTGGCGATCGTCGTCGACCTTGTCCTGGCCGCCGTGCAGCGGCTGGTCGTTTCACCGGGACTTTCCGCACGTTCCAGCGGTGGCCGCAAGGCCGCCACCGATCTCTCGGCTGCCGCGCCCGCGGCCGCCGCTGTTCAAGGAGGCACCGCATGAAGCACCCCGTCCGCACGACTCTTACCCGCCGTGGCCTGGGCGGCCTCGCCGCCGGTGTCGGCGTCGCCCTCGCCCTGTCCGCCTGCAGCAGCGGCAATCCGCTGTCGTCCCCCTCCACGAGTGCTACCGGGGGCGCCACCTCCGGCGGTTCCCTCGTCGTCGGCTCCGCGGACTTCCCGGAGAGCCAGATCATCGCCGAGATCTACGCCGGTGCCCTGACCGCGGCCGGAGTCACCGCCACCACCAAGCCCAACATCGGCTCGCGGGAGATCTACTTCAAGGCCGTCCAGGACGGATCGGTGGATGTGGTTCCCGATTACTCCGGCAACCTCCTGTCCCACGTCGACGCGCAGGCCGCCGAGGTCACCCCGGAGGACATCGTCAAGGCTTTGCCCGGCAAGCTGCCGAAGGGACTCGCCGTGCTGGAGCCGTCCAAGGCCGAGGACAAGGACGCCATGGTGGTCACCAAGGCCACCGCCGAAAAGTATCAGCTGAAGTCGATCGAGGACCTGGCCAAGGTCTGCAAGGACCTGACCATGGCCGCGCCGGCCACGTTTGAAACCCGGTCCTACGGCTTCCCGGGGCTCAAGAAGAATTACGGCTGCGAACTCAAGGCGCTGAAGCCCTTTAGCGACGGCGGCGGCAACCTGACCCTGCAGGCACTCCTGAGCGATGAGGTCCAGGTGGCCGACATCTTCACCACCACGCCGTCCATCGCCGACAACGACCTCGTTGTGCTGGAGGACCCGAAGAACAACTTCAAGGCCCAGCAGGTGCTGCCGCTCTACAACGACGCCAAGGTGACGGACAAAGCCAAGGAGGCGCTCAACAATGTCTCCAAAACCCTCACCACTGAGGACCTGATCAACCTCAACCGTGCGGTGAGCGGAAGCCAGAAGCAGAACGCCAAGGACGCGGCCGCTGCGTGGCTCAAGGACAAGGGCATCGTCAAGTAGGCCCGGTGGCTCACTAGGAAAGTACGACGGCGGCTGCCGGTTCCGCGGGGACCGGCAGCCGCCGTCGGCGTTATGTGGGGGGCGGATGGCGGCGCAGTCCGGTCAACACCGTGTGAGGCACGTCTCCCCGGAAGTACATCCCGCTTGTGGCATATTTGATGAATGGCAGAATTCAAGCAGTCCACCAAGCTTCATAATGTCCTTTACGACATCCGTGGACCGATTCTTCAGGCCGCCCAGCAGATGGAGGCAGAGGGTCACCGCATCCTCAAACTGAACATCGGCAACCCCGCACCCTTCGGGTTTGAAGCGCCGGACGCGATCCTGGTGGACATGATCCGCCACCTGCCCCACGCCCAGGGATACAGCGATTCACGCGGCATCTTCTCCGCCCGCACCGCCGTCTCGCAGTACTACCAGACACGCGGCATCCAGAGCATCCACGTGGACGACATCTACCTCGGCAACGGCGTCAGCGAACTCATCACCATGTCACTGATGGCCCTGCTCGAAGAGGGCGACGAGATCCTGATCCCCACCCCGGACTACCCGCTGTGGACCGCCTCGGTGGCGCTGGCCGGCGGCCGTCCGGTGCACTACCTCTGCGACGAGGAGTCCGGCTGGCAGCCTGACCTGGAGGACCTCGAGGCCAAAATTACGCCCCGGACAAAGGGCATCGTGGTCATCAACCCGAACAACCCCACCGGCGCCGTGTACCCGGAAAGCACGCTGCGCAAGATTGTTGCCCTGGCTGAAAAGCACGGGCTGGTCATCTTTGCCGATGAGATCTACGAAAAGATCCTCTACGAGGACGCCGTGCACGTAAACATGGCCGGGCTCACGGGCGACGACGTGCTGTGCCTGACCTTCAGCGGACTGTCCAAGGCCTACCGCGTCTGCGGCTACCGGGCAGGATGGATGGCCATCTCCGGGCCCAAGAAGGAGGCCGCGGACTACCTCGAAGGCATCAACCTGCTGGCCAACATGCGGCTCTGCGCCAACGTTCCGGCCCAGCATGCCATCCAGACTGCCCTGGGCGGGTACCAGAGCATCAACGACCTCATCCTGCCCGGCGGCCGGCTGCTGGAACAGCGCAACAAGGCGTACGACATGCTCAACGCGATCCCCGGCGTCAGCACCCAGCAGGCACGGGGCGCCCTGTACCTGTTCCCCAAGCTGGACCCGGAGGTCTACAGCATCCGGGACGACGAAAAGTTTGTGCTGGACCTGCTCAAGGAACAGAAGATCCTGGTCTCCCACGGCCGGGCGTTCAACTGGGTCCGGCCCGACCACTTCCGGATGGTGACCCTGCCGAACGTGAAGGACATCGAGGAAGCAATTGGCCGGATGGGAGACTTCCTCAGCAGGTATCAGGGGAACTAGCCTTTACCCACACTCAACCGTGGAAAGAGGACCCGATGGCCGGCATTGTGGAATTCACGAAGCTCCCCTCCGAGACCCTGAAGGTCGGCAAGGGATTCCAGCTGGCCGACGTTGACCCTGATGCCACCTTGGGCTATCCGGGGAACAAGGCCGACGGCGAGCTGCTCCTTGAGGAACTCGATGACAAACTCACGGATCTTCAGGAGAGGCTGTTTGCCGAGTCCAAGTTCGGCGGCACCAAGCGCGTCCTGCTGATCCTGCAGGGAATGGATACTGCCGGCAAAGGCGGAATCGTGAAGCACGTGCTGGGCGCCATGGATCCGCAGGGTGTCCAGTTCAAGTCCTTCAAGGCCCCCACGCCCGAGGAAAAGGCCTACGACTTTCTGTGGCGCATCGAACGCGAGGTCCCGGCCGCCGGCATGCTGGGGGTTTTCGACAGGTCCCACTACGAGGACGTCCTGATCCACCGGGTACACCGCTGGGCCGACCCCAAGGAGCTGGAACGCCGTTACCGGGCGATCAACGAGTTCGAGGCCAGGCAGGCGGCCGTGGGCACGAAAGTCATCAAAGTCATGCTGCACATCAGCAATGAGGAGCAGAAGGAACGGCTGCTGGCCCGGCTGGACAACCCCGCCAAGCACTGGAAGTACAACACCGAGGACCTGAAGCAGCGCGCTTTCTGGGACGACTACATGGCCGCTTACCAGGCTGCCTTCGACGCCACCAACACCGAACAGGCGCCCTGGTATGTGGTGCCTGCCAGCAAGAAATGGTACGCGCGCATCGCAGTGCAGCAACTGTTGCTGGAGGGGCTCGGCGAGCTCGAACTGGAGTGGCCCAAGGCTGAGTTCGACGTTGAGGCCGAGCGCCGACTCGTCGAGCGGTCCTGACCCGGCCGGGCGGTCGTCAGGCCGCTTAACCTCCGGATCGATCCCAGCTGGCGGTCAGCTGTCCTTGCGGGCAGCGGCGAGCCTCTTCCTGGCGCCCTCCAGCCAGTCCTCGCAGCGCCGGGCCAGGGCCTCGCCCCGCTCCCACAGCGCCAGGGAATCCTCAAGGCTGGTCCCGCCGGCCTCGAGCTTGGAAACCACGGCAACCAGCTGTTCCCGTGCTTCCTCATAGCTGAGGGCATCGATCTCCGGAGGGAGTGCGGGGCCGGGCTGGGCTGCGGTATTTTGTTCCGTGCTGTGGGGCTGGTCTGTGTTGATGGTCGGATCTGTCATGGTCACTGGCCTGTCGTGTAGGTGGTGCTGTCATTCGGTGCTGGCGTCATTTGAGGTGCTGGTCCGTATGCGTCCGGCCTATGGGGCGCCCGTGGATTCCGCACCGAACCGCCCGCCGGCCACCCTGACCGCGAGTGGTGTTCCCGCTGGGGCCTGGGACGGCTGGCGGACAACTGCCCCGGCAGGCCCGGAAAGCTGCACTACGGCGTAGCCGCGGTCCAGGGTCTGCTGCGGTGACAATGCCCGGACCTGCGCCTGGAGGTGGACCAGCTGGTCGGAAGCCCTCGTCACGGCTGCACTGATGGCCGCCGTGGACCGGCGGGCCAGCCGTTCCACATCGTCCGCGCGCGCCGTGATCATGCTGTCCGGGGCTGCTAGGACCGGACGGGAACGGATGGCCGCCAGGCGGTCCGTTTCCCTGGCAACCAGAAGCGTCACGGAGCGGCGAAGCTGGGCTTCAGCCTGCCGGACCCGGGCAAGTTCCTCCGAGACTTCCGGCACGATGCGCTTAGCTGCATCCGTGGGCGTGGAGGCCCGGAGGTCGGCGACGTCGTCCAGGATGGGCCGGTCCGCTTCGTGCCCGATTGCGCTGACCACCGGAGTCACCGCGGCCGCCACGGCGCGGATGAGTTCCTCGCTGCTGAACGGCAGCAGGTCCTCCAGCGCGCCGCCGCCGCGGGCGATGACGATCACGTCCACCTCGGGACGGGCATCAAGTTCGCGAAGCGCCTTGATCATCTGGGATACGGCGGTGTTGCCCTGCACTGCGACCTCGCGGATCTCGAATTCGACTGCCGGCCAGCGCAGGGCAGCGTTGCGCAGAACGTCCTTCTTCGCATCGGAATCGCGGCCGGTGATGAGCCCGATCCGGTGGGGGAGCAGGGGCAGGCGCTTCTTCCGGGACTCGGCGAACAGGCCTTCAGCGGCCAGGGCATGGCGGAGCCGTTCAATCCGTGCGAGGAGATCGCCCAGTCCAACGGGGCGGATATCCTTCACGGACATGTTCAGGCGCCCGGTCTTCAGCCAGAACTCGGGCTTGAGCAGGGCCACCACCCGGCTTCCGCGCTCAAGCGGCGTCTCCTGCCGGTCGAGCAGTTTGGACCAGATGGAAGCAGGCAGGGAGATCTCCGCGTCCACATCCCGGAGGGTGAGGAACGCATTGCCGCCGCGCCGGTTGAGTTCGATGACCTGACCTTCAACCCACGCTGCCGGCGCCCGCTCGATGTGGACCTTGAGCTTCTGGGAGAGCAACTGCAGCGGCCAGGGGTTGTCCGGGCTCGTGTCGGCGGCGGTGGCCGGCACCGTGCTGGGGCCGGACGCAGCGGGGGTGCCGGCTGCAGGGGCGGTGCCGGGTACAGGGACGGTGGCGTTTTCAGCCATGTGCAGCCCCGGTGGCGGCGAATGCCAGTTGCATGGTCGCGGTCCTTTGCCTGTGGTGGTGCGTGCGCGGTGGGTTAATCAACTCTATCCATAGCTGTATCACCGGCCTCGGACATTGTTGGTTTCGGGGCATTTGCCGGGACCGCTGAAGACCCGGCAGACTGGGTGGCCGGCATTTTGGTCGCTGGCACCTTTGACCGCCCTACTTTTCCGATAGCGGGACGGCGCGCCTAGGATTGCAGTGGCCTGCTGACCAGCCAGGCACCCGACCAGCCGAGAAACCCGACCAGCTAGGAACCCCTTGCGCTCATTTCTTGCGGCCTTGGCCGTCATCCTTGGTCTTCTCCTCTCCGCCGCCGCCGTTCCGGCCATCTGGGTGGACCGCAACATCGTGCAGGAAGATGGCTTCGTAGCCCTGGCGGCACCGCTGGGCAAGGATCCGGATTTCCAGAAGCGCCTGGCGACCGCCGCCGTTAACAGCATCGATACCGGCGGAAGCATCCCGGCGCAGGCGGCGGAACTGATCCGGCCGGTGCTGGAGAAGGCGGCAACCTCCCTCACCGGCTTGCCCGAGTATCCGGCGGCCTGGGAAGAGACGCTGCGAAAGAGCCACCGGCTCAACTTCGCCGATCCGGCGTCCCTTCCCCCCGAAGCTGATTCGAGCACCTCGCTGACCCTGGACGTGGCCCCGCTCGTCGCCCTCGCGGCCAAGCAGATTTCCAGCCAGGTTGGTGTTCAGCTGGAAGCCCCGGGCCAGACCCTGGTGAGCATCGGCCAGACGAACCAGCGCCAGCTCATTGAACGGGTTTCGGCATACTCTCCGCTGGGATACAGCCTGGCCGTCGGTGCCGGCGTGGCGTTCCTCCTGGCGCTCGTGACTGCCCGCCGGCGGTGGAAAGTCCTGGCCGGCATTGGAGTGGGCGCACTGGCGCTTTCCGGACTGTGGACGCTGGCGTCCCGCTGGGCCTCCGACGCCGTGACGGGCACCGCGAGCGGAAACGAAATGGCAGACCTGTTCAAGCGGGAGTTCGTTGCGGCTTCCGCCGCCGGGTTTGCGTCCTGGACGCTGGCGGCGGCGATCGCCGGTGCGGCACTGGTGGCGGCAGGCCTGCTGCTCAGGCTGGTCGGCGGTCCTGCCCGCGGACGATGAGCATGCCCGGATGCCTGCAGCCCAACCGGTAGCATGGAGCAATGACTTCCTCTGCAGTTTCCCTTTCGATGCCAACCGTCCCGCGCCGGCGGCGTTCGCCGGAGGAAGTGCTCGCGGCGGCACCGGTCCCGGGCCCGAAGAGGGTTCTGCTGGCGGCTCCCCGCGGATACTGCGCGGGCGTGGACCGCGCGGTCATCGCCGTCGAAAAGGCCCTGCAGCACTACGGACCGCCCGTTTACGTCCGGAAACAGATTGTCCATAACGTGCACGTGGTCAGCTCCCTTGAGGAGCAGGGCGCCATCTTCGTGGACGAAACTGACGAAGTGCCCGAGGGCGCCCTGGTCATCTTCTCGGCCCACGGCGTGTCCCCGGCCGTGGTCCAGTCCGCAGAGGACCGCGGACTGCGAACCATCGATGCCACCTGCCCCCTCGTGACCAAGGTCCACAAGGAAGCCGTCCGCTTCGCCAAGGACGACTTCGACATCCTCCTGATCGGCCACGACGGCCACGAAGAGGTTGAAGGAACGGCCGGCGAAGCTCCCGAACACATCCAGATCATCAACGGCCCCCATGAGGTGGACAAGGTGACGGTACGGGATCCCGAAAAGGTCATCTGGCTTTCGCAGACCACGCTCAGCGTGGACGAGACCATGGAGACCGTCCGGCTGCTCAAGGACCGGTTCCCCACGCTCCAGGACCCGCCCAGCGACGACATTTGCTACGCCACGACCAACCGCCAGGTGGCCATCAAGAAGATCGCGCCCCAGGCCGATCTGGTAATCGTGGTTGGTTCGGCCAACTCCTCCAACTCGGTGCGACTCGTCGAGGTGGCGCTGGAGTACGGCGCCAAGGCGTCGTACCGGGTTGACTTCGCCAACGAGGTGGACGAGTCCTGGTTCGAGGGTGTTGCCACGGTGGGCGTCACCTCGGGCGCGTCCGTTCCGGAGGTCCTGGTCAAGGACGTGCTCCGGCTCCTGGCCGACTACGGCTACGACGCTGTCGAGGAAATTGTGACTGCGGAGGAGGACCTGCTCTTCTCCCTGCCGAAGGAGCTCCGCGCCACGCTCAAGGAGGCGGGGGACGTATCCCGCGCCCTCGGCGGACGCCGCTCGCGCTAGCAGCCGCGGATAACGCACGACGCCGGAACTCACGTTGAGTTCCGGCGTCGTTGGGTTTCGGCGCTTTAAGCGGCGTCCTCTTCCTTCACGGCCGCCCGCAGCTCGGCGGCCCCCGGTTCCGTGCCCTGCAGCTCAGGGGCTGCGAGGGACCGCGGCGTGACCTGCACAGCCGGCGGCGTGACCAGTCCGCTGGTGTCCAGGGCGTTCAGTTTCCGCGCCGTGGGTAGTACGCGTGCCTCCAGCGTGCCGACCAACGCGTTGTAGCGGTCCACGGAGCTTTTCAGCGAGGACCCGAGCTTGCCGACGTTGTCCCCGAGCGTGCCCATCCGCTCGTACAGCTGCCGGGCAAGTTCGAAGAGCTCCCGCGCACTGTCCGTTAGAACGTCCTGGCGCCACGTGAACGCTACGGATTTGAGCACCGCGAGCAGCGTGCCGGGGGACGCAAGCACCACATTCCTGGAGAGGGCGTGATCCAGGAGCGCGGGATCGGCGGAGAGAGCGGCCGCGAGGATGGATTCGGCCGGGACGAAACAGATCACCAGCTCTGGCGAATTCCCCGAAATGTCCCAGTACTTCTTGGTGCTGAGGGCGTCCACGTGGGACTTCAGCGCCTTGGCGTGTGCCGCCATGAGGTTTTGCAATGCCGCCTGGCTAAGCCCGGGCTTGTCGCCGGCCGACTGCCCCAGCTCCTGCGCCTCAAGGTAGGCGGACAGGGGGACCTTAGCGTCGACAACGAGCTGCTTGTCGCCCGGCAGCTGGACCACAAGGTCCGGACGGACGGCGGCCTCGGCGCCTGACGTGCCGTGCTGCTGCTCATGGAAATCAACATGCCGCATCATGCCGGCCGCCTCCACAACACGGCGCAGCTGCACTTCCCCCCACTGGCCGCGCGCGCTGTTCGACCGGAGCGCCGACTCAAGGGCATGCGTGGAGCGCATCAGCTGCTCGTCCGTGAGGCGGGCTTCCTGCAGCTGCTGGGCCAGCTGCCCGTACTGTTCGAGCCGGTCCCGTTCCAGCAGGGCTACCTGCTGCTGCACCGCCGTCAGCTTTTCAGCCACCGGCGCCAAGGCCCGCAGTACGCTCCCATCCTGCTCACGCGACATGCCCAGCTCCCGGTTCTGGGCCGACAGGAGCCTCCGCTCGGCATCCGCGGCAGCAAACTGGGCGCTGACTTCCGAAAGCCGCGCCGAAACGCCGTCGAAATCCGCTTCCACGGCGGCGCCCCGCCGACGCAACACCACGTATACCGCGCCAGCGCCGGACACGGCGCCCAGCAACAGCATCAAAAGGGCCAGAATGACTGCAAAAGGTTCCATGCCTTCACTGTGGCACGGGGCTGTGACATTTATTGGAAAGGCAACAGCCCGGCACGGGGTGCGGGGGCCGAACAGGTAGAATCAATGTCCGTGGCTCTTACTATTGGCATCGTCGGCCTGCCCAACGTCGGCAAATCAACTCTTTTCAACGCACTGACCCGCAACCAGGTCCTGGCCGCGAACTACCCGTTCGCCACCATCGAACCCAATGTCGGCGTCGTGAACCTGCCCGACCCCAGGCTCCAGCAGCTGGCCGGGATCTTCGGCTCGCAGCGCGTACTGCCCGCGGCCGTCTCCTTCGTCGACATCGCCGGCATCGTCAAGGGCGCCTCCGAAGGGGAAGGCCTGGGCAACCAGTTCCTCGCCAACATCCGTGAAGCGGAAGCCATCGCCGAGGTGGTGCGCGTCTTCGACGACCCCGACGTCATCCACGTCGACGGCAAGGTGGACCCCCGCTCCGACATGGAAACCATCAACACCGAGCTGATCCTCGCCGATCTGCAGACCATCGAGAAGGCCATTCCCCGGATCGAAAAAGAGGTCAAGATCAAGAAGCGCGAGGCCGCGGAACTCGCTGCCATCAAGGCCGCGCAGGCAGTTCTGGAGCGCGGTGACACCATCTACTCCTCAGTCACGAGCGACAAGCTCGAGATGGAGCACCTCAAGGAGCTCAGCCTTCTGACGGCCAAGCCCTTCATCTATGTCTTCAACGCGGACGAAGGAATTCTCGGCAGCGAGGAGAAGCAGGCCGAGCTGCGCGCGATGGTTGCGCCGGCCGACTGCATCTTCCTGGACGCCAAGCTCGAGTCCGACCTCGTGGAACTGGACGAGGCCGAGGCGCGTGAAATGCTCGAAATGAACGGGCAGGACGAATCCGGGCTGGACCAGTTGGCCCGCGTCGGGTTCCACACGCTGGGGCTGCAGACCTACCTCACGGCGGGGCCCAAGGAGGCGCGCGCCTGGACCATCCACCAGGGCGACACCGCCCCGCAGGCAGCCGGCGTCATCCACTCGGACTTCCAGCGCGGCTTCATCAAGGCAGAGGTTGTCTCCTTCGAGGACCTCATCGACGCCGGTTCCATGGCGGAGGCCAAGTCGCGCGGCAAGGTCCGCATTGAGGGCAAGGAATACGTCATGTCCGACGGCGATGTGGTGGAGTTCCGCTTCAACGTGTGAGTATGCGCTGAGCAACTCAGTGATTGAGTATTAACGGCAAAAAGCCCCGGTCCTTTTGACCGGGGCTTTTTCTGTGATTGGCTCCCCTACCCTCCGTGCAACACGGCGTCAAGGAAAAAGGGCGCGAACTTTTCGCACGGCAACAGCTTGGTTGCATCTCGGTAACAACCTTTACTGAGGGACAACTTTCGGACCGCAGGTGGCGGGTTCGGGTCTAGGCTACTTGTCATGTGAGACTCGCCACATCTCACTGGGGGGATGTAGCGGGTCTGGCCGGCGCCCACAGCGAAGGTCCTTTCCACACTCACAGAAACATAGGAGGCGGAATGCGATTCAGTCGTATTTCCAAAGCAGTAGGCGTTGCAGCCGCGGCTGCACTGGCGCTCAGCGCCTGCGCGAGCACCAATGGCGGGACAACCCCGTCCAGTAATGCGGCCGGCAAGCAGGGGGGAACAGCCACTGTAGTTGAGGTCAACGCGTTCAACACCTTCAACCCCAACACGGCCGACGGCAACACTGACATCAACTCGAAGGTCAGCTACGCCACACACTCCGGGTTCTACTACATCGACAACCAGCTGAACATTGTCCACAACGACAAATTCGGCAAGATGGAAAAGACGTCCGACGATCCGCTGACCGTCAAGTACACCATCAACGAAGGTGTGAAGTGGTCGGACGGCACGCCCGTCACCGCAGCTGACCTGCTCCTGCAGTGGGCAGCCTTCTCCGGTTACTACAACGACGCCGACGCCGACGGCAAGGCGGGAACGTCCTACTTCTCCTACGCCGGCGACCCCACCGGTCTGGCGCTCACCGATTTCCCCGAAATCGGCGACAACAACCGCTCCATGACCATCAAGTACTCCAAGCCGTTCGCTGACTGGGAGATCGCACTGGGCGGACCGGGCATCGACATCCCGGCCCACGTCCTGGCCAAGAAGGCCGGGCTGGCCGACACGCAGGCCTTCATTGACCATCTCAAGAGCATGCCCCGCGGCGACGCCAAGGCGCCCAAGGCCGCTGATGCCAAGCTCAAGGCCATGTCCGACATGTGGAACACCGGCTTCGACTCCAAGACCCTGCCGAGTGACCCGAGCCTGTTCCTCTCCAACGGCCCGTTCGTGGTCCAGAGCATCAACCAGGACCAGTCCCTGACCATGGTGCGCAACAAGGATTACAACTGGGGCCCCGAGGCCAAGCTGGACGAGATCACCGTCCGCTACATCGGTTCCTCCCCGGCCCAGGTCCAGGCTCTGAAGAACGGCGAAGCCGATATCATCGCCCCGCAGGCTTCGGCCGACACCCTCGATCAGCTCAAAGCACTCGAGAGCCAGGGCGTCACGGTCGAGCAGGGGAACCAGCTCTCCTACGACCACATCGACCTGAACTACTCGGGACCCTTCGCCGAGAAGACTGTCCGTGAGGCATTCATGAAGACGGTTCCACGCAAGGACATCGTCGACAAGATCATCAAGAAGCTCGACCCCGAGGCAAAGCCCCTGGATTCGCAGCTGTTCGTTCCCGCGCAGCCGGCCTATGACGCCTCCGTCCAGGCCAACGGATCCTCGGCCTACGCGGATGCAGATGTTGACGGCGCCAAGAAGCTCCTGAACGGTGCGACCCCTGAGGTCCGCATCATGTACAACAAGGACAACCCGAACCGTGTGGACGCGTTCTCGCTCATCCGTGAGTCCGCAACCAAGGCCGGCTTCAAGATTGTCGACGGCGGACTTGGCGCCTCTGACTGGGGCAAGGCCCTCGGCAAGGGCGGCTACGACGCCACGATTTTCGGGTGGATCAACCCGGGCGTCGGAGTTTCCGGCGTGCCGCAGATCTTCCGCTCCGGCAACGGTTCCAACTTCAACAAGTTCAGCGATCCTGAAGCCGACAAGCTCATGGACGAACTCATTGTGACGACTGACCGCAGCAAGCAGGATGATCTGTCCAAGCAGATCGACAAGAAGATCTGGGACTCGGCCTACGGCCTCCCGCTGTTCCAGTCCGTTGGTGTTGACGCCTACAGCGACCGCATCACCGGCGTGAAGTTCATGCCCAACCAGACCGGCGTCTGGTGGAACTTCTGGGAGTGGGCCGAGAAGTAAGCCCGTGCCACGAAGTTCAACCAGCTAGGTGAGGCGCCGGGACCATGCACCACGGTCCCGGCGCCTTGCAGCGCCATCTCCCGGCAGTGCCTGTGTTGGCAGCACAAGCAGTAAGGCGCCGCCAAACCTGCGACCGGCCCGGGCAATCCCCGGGCCCGAATCCTGAGGTTCTATCACAATGGTGACCTACATAGTCCGGCGGCTTGTCACCGCCGCACTCATCCTTTTGGGCGCGTCCTTCCTGGTGTATCTGCTGACCGCCGCATCAGGCGACCCGCTCGCAGAGTTCCGTGCCAGCAGCGCACCGAACAAGCAGCAGCTCATGGACTCGAGGTCCGCGCTGCTGGACCTCGATACGCCGGCGCCCGTGCGGTATTTCAAATGGCTTGGCGGCGCGGCCCAGTGCCTGGTGCCCTTCACCGGATCCTGCAATCTCGGCAAGAACATCGCCGGCCAGCCCATCACTGACGCCCTCGGCCATGCACTCATTCAGACCCTGACACTGGTCACCGGGGCCGCCGTCCTGGCCATCCTTGTGGGCATCACGCTGGGCATCATCACCGCCCTGCGGCAGTACAGCACACTGGATTACGGCGTGACCTTCATGGCCTTCCTGTTCTTCTCCCTGCCGATCTTCTGGGTCGCCGTCCTGCTCAAGGAATTCGGCGCCATCGGCTTCAACAACTTCCTCCGCAACCCGGAGATTCCGCTGCCGGTCTCTCTCGGCATCGGCGCCGTCCTGGGTGCCGTGGCCGTGATCGTGGCTGGCGGCGACGCCAGACGCAAGGCAATGACCGGCGGCATCGTCTTCGCCGCTGTCGCCGCGGTCCTCATCTACTTCTCGGTTACCCAGTGGTTCAAGACGCCGGGCCTGGGCCCGGTGGTCATCGCCATCGCGGGGGTGGGCATCGCCTTTGCCGTGACTCTGCTGACCGCCGGCCTGCGGAACCGCAAGGCGCTGCAGTCCGCCCTGATTGCCGTGGGCGTAGGGCTGGTCCTCTATTTTGTGGTCCAGCCCCTGCTGGACCAGGCCACATTCCTGATGGTCGTGCTGCTCGCGGTTGCCGCGGTTCTCATCGGCATGGCCATTGGCTACTTCATGGGCGGCTACGACCGCGGCCAGTCCATGCGCGCGGCGGCCATCACGTCCTTCCTGGTGGGCTTCCTCATCGTGCTTGACCGTTTCATGCAGGCCTGGCCCGCCTACTTCAACAACAGCAGGGTCCGGGGACGGCCGATTGCCACCATCGGCGCCGGCACGCCGAACATCGAAGGCGACTTCTGGATTCTCGGCCTGGACTCCTTCACGCACCTGATCCTGCCCACCACCGCGCTCATCCTCATCTCCCTCGCCGGCTACACCAGGTTCACCCGGGCCTCCATGCTGGAAATCATGAACATGGACTACATCCGGACAGCGCGTGCCAAAGGCCTGTCAGAACGGACCGTCGTCATGCGCCACGCCTTCCGCAACGCCCTGATCCCGGTGGCCACCATCGTCGCATTCGACATCGGCGGCCTGATCGGCGGCGCGGTGATCACCGAGACGGTCTTCTCCGTCCGGGGCATGGGTTTCCTGTTCCTGGACGGCATCCTGCACGTTGACCCCAACCCCGTCATGGGCGTCTTCATTTGCGTCGCCATTACGGCGATGGCGTTCAACCTCATCGCGGACCTCGCCTACTCCGCACTGGATCCACGAGTAAGGGTGAAAGCATGAGCCAGCCCAGTCAGCAGGACGAAATCATGGCGGAGGAGGCCGGCCTGCGGCAGGAAGCTGCCGGCGTCGAGCCTGTCTCCGAAGCCCGGGGCCTGAGCCAGGGCCAGATCGTCCGCAAAAGGTTTCTTGGCCATTCCGGCGCCATCGTCGGCCTTGTGGTCTTCGCCATCATCTTCGTCATGGCCTTCACGTCAGTGGGGTATGCCGGGATCCCGGGCTGGTGGAAGTACACCCATGAGGCCGTCTCGCCGCTGGTCAACGACGGCACGCCCACGGCGTCGCTGTGGCCCCTGGCCTGGGGGGAACATCCCTTCGGCCAGGACCGGATCGGGCGCGACCTCTTCGCCATGACCATGCGCGGCGCCCAGCAGTCCATCACCATCATGGTGGTCATCGGCCTCATCGCCGGCCTGGTCGGTGTGGTCGTCGGGGCGCTGTCCGGATACTTCCGGGGCTGGATGGAAGCCGTCCTGATGAGGCTCACCGACGTCATCATCATTGTCCCCGCACTGCTCCTCGCCGCCGTCATGGCGCAGCTGGCAGGACGCCGGGATGAAGGCAGCTGGTTTGCGTCCTTCGCCAGCAGCAACGGTGTCCTGGCACTCGGCATCTTCCTGGGGCTCATCAGCTGGGTGGGCCTGGCGAGGCTCATGCGCGGCGAGTTCCTCACCCTGCGTGAGCGCGAGTTCGTGGACGCGGCGCGGATTTCCGGGGCCAGCAACGCCCGGATCATCTTCAAGCACATCCTGCCCAACGCAGTGGGCGTGCTGATCGTCAACGTCACCCTCACCATGTCAGCGGCGATCCTTACCGAAACGGCCCTCAGCTATCTCGGCGTCGGCGTCAAGTCTCCGGACACCTCGCTCGGCCTGCTCATCTCGCAGAACCAGGAAGCCTTCGCCACCCGACCCTGGCTTTTCTGGTTCCCCGGACTGTTCATCGTCCTCATCTGCCTGAGCATCAACTTCATTGGCGACGGCCTGCGGGACGCCTTCGACCCGAGGCAAAAGAAGTTCAACGCCAAGAAGGCCAAGGACGCTGACGCTGCCGTTCCCGAGAAGACGCCTTTGGCGGCCCTGGACAGCAGCGCTGATGACGGCCGGACCGCCGGCGGGGACAGGGGAGCCTGACGTGCTGCTGCGACGCCGCGGGCGGGTGCAGCGCGCTGCCTGCCTACAGGGCGGCCACGCTCCAGTAGCTGAGCCCGAGAAGGATCAGAGTTGCGGCAGCTTCACGCCAGCGGAACTTCACGCTGACCGGAGTGGCTTCGGCTGCGCCGGCATCAAGCAGCCCCGATTCGACCAGCTGCTGCCAGCGTCCCCGGACCAGCTGTGCGGCCTGCCCCGAGTCGGTGCTCTTGAGGTCGCCGGGGCGGACGGAGTTCCCGGGCCCGTACGTGCTGTCCGGCAGTCCTCGGAGGTCCTCCGGGCGGGCGTTGCGTCCGCCCCAGATGCCCGGGGCGGGAGCCGCCCAGGCCCCGTAGCTTCGGCCGGGCGTGACAAGAGTCAGCGCGTACCGGGTGTCCACCTGCACCAGCGCCGCCCACGGCACGGTGATGGCGCGGAACGGATTTTCTATGGTGACGCCGGCGTCGTGGACAACCACCGCCGGCCGCCAGAACAGCAGCCAGCCCAGGTAGGCGATGAGCAGCAGCGGCGCGGCACCGGCCAGGGAGGGGAGTCCGCCCGCCACCACCAGGCCGGCCAGCCCGGCGGCCGCCACGAACCACGAGAAACCGGCAAACCATTTGTTGGTGCGCGCCTTGAAGATTGCGGCGTTTCCGGCATGCGGCACTGTGCTCATGCCCCCAATAATTCAGTATTCCCGGCCGCAGCACTAATCTCAGCTGCTCCGCTGGCCCGGGTGGAAGGAAAACCCCAACATGTCTGACTACATCAGCCCTGACCGCCCGTCCCCGGACCCGCTGGAGCCGGACTCCATTGAGCCCGGCACCGGACGGCGGAGGGCAGACGGGAAGGGGTCCGTCGTCCTCGAAGTGCGCGACCTCAGCGTCGACTTCGGCGTGGAAAAGAAATGGGTGCCGGCCGCCGTCGGGCTTAACTATGAGGTCCGCGCCGGCGAGGTCCTGGCCATCGTGGGGGAGTCCGGCTCGGGCAAGAGTGCCAGCTCCATGGCGCTGCTCGGCCTGCTGCCCAGCAACAGCAGGGTGTCCGGGAGCGTCAGGCTCTCCGGCAGGGAGTTGCTGGGCGCGGATGCGGCCAACCTCCGCAGTGTCCGCGGCAAGGACGTGGCAGTCATCTTCCAGGAGCCCATGACGGCGCTGAACCCGGTCTACACGGTGGGTGCCCAGATCGTCGAGACGGTGCGGCTGCACAACGAAGTCTCTCCGGACCAGGCCAAGGAGCGCGCGCTGCGGATGCTGGAGCTGGTGGAGCTGCCGGACCCGGTGAAGGCGTTCAAGTCCTATCCGCACCAGCTCTCCGGCGGCCAGCGGCAGCGTGCCATGATCGCGCAGTCGCTGTCCTGCGATCCCAAGCTGCTGATCGCTGACGAGCCCACCACGGCCCTGGACGTCACGGTGCAGGCGGAGATCCTGGACCTCATGCGGAACCTGCGCAACAAGCTGGACAGTGCCATCGTCCTGATCACGCACGACATGGGCGTCGTGGCGGACCTGGCGGACCGGATCGCGGTCATGCGCAGGGGCCTGATCGTGGAGACCGGCACCGCCGAGCAGATCTTCCACAACCCCCAGCATCCCTACACGCAGGCGCTGCTTGCGGCTGTGCCGCACCTCGGGCAGGGCGGAACGGACGCTGCGCCGGACGTTGACGTGACAGCGGCGCTGGCAGCGGCCACCCACGCGGAGCTTGACTCCGTTGACCACGACGAACTGGTCCGGCGCGAGCGGGAGAACGCGGCGGCCCTGGCAGCGGCCGAATCCAGGGGGCCCGTGGGGGAACCGGTCCTGGAGCTGACCGACGTCGCCATCGAGTACCCCAAGCAGGGCCGCGTGCCGGCCTTCCGCGCCGTCGAGGGGGCCAACCTGACCATCCATCCGGGGCAGGTTGTGGGCCTCGTGGGGGAGTCTGGATCGGGCAAAACCACCATCGGGCGGGCCGCCGTCGGACTGCTGCCGGTGGCTGCCGGAACGATGCGTGTTGTGGGGGAGGACATCTCTGCTGCTAAAAAGAACGGCAAACAGCTGCATCAGGTGCGCCGCCACATCGGCATGGTGTTCCAGGACCCGTCCTCATCCCTGAACCCGCGCCTGCCCATCGGCGAAAGCATCGGCGAGCCGATGTACCTTGCCGGCGTGGCGAAGGGCGCCGACCTGCAGAAGCGCATCGAGGCGCTGCTGGACCAGGTGGAGCTGCCGCGGAACTACCGGAACAGGTACCCGCACGAGCTGTCCGGCGGGCAGAAACAGCGCGTCGGCATCGCCCGGGCGCTCTCGCTCAAGCCGAAGCTCATGGTGGCCGACGAGCCGACGTCTGCGCTCGACGTGTCCGTGCAGGCCAAGGTCCTGGAGCTGTTCCAGAACCTCCAGCGTGAACTCGGGTTCGCCTGCCTGTTCGTCACCCACGACCTCGCCGTCGTGGATGTGCTGGCTGACCGCATCTGTGTCATGCAGCGCGGCCGCATCGTGGAGCAGGGCTCCCGCGACCAGATCCTGCGGAACCCGCAGGAGGCCTACACGCAGCGGCTGCTTGCCGCCGTGCCGCTGCCGGATCCGGAACAGCAGCGCGAGCGCCGGGAACTGCGGGCACAGCTGCTGGCCACCGGAACGAAGTAGCGCGGCAACAAAAAACAGGAGCCGGTATTCACACAAACGTGGATACCGGCTCCTTTTCTGCCTATAACGCGGGTCTGCACCAATGCACCTAGGACAGGGCCAGCCCCAGCTTCGCGAGCCTGGCACCCAGCAGCGCACCCAAGGCGCGGTGACCGTCGCCGTTCACGTGGACGCTGTCCTTAAGCTGCGCCTCCAGCCCGTAGCGGGAGAGCCAGTCCCCGACACCGACGAACGGAATCCCGTGGTCCGCGGCGACGGTCCCCAGCAGCGCGTCCACCTCGGCGCGCCGGCCGCCGCCGTGGTGCGCTCCCTTGCCCAAGGTTCCCACCATGGCCAGCTTCGCGCCCGGGTACCGCTGCTTGATCGTCCTAATCAGCCGGTCCGCGTTGGCCGAGATCTGCTCGTCGCTCGCCCCTTGCTTCGCGTCGTTTCCGCCGCCCTCGATGACCACCAACGGCGGAAAACCGTAGGGGAGATGCCAGTCGCCGCGCTGCAGGGCATCCACGTAATTGCCGGTGGTGCCGTTGGAGGCGACATAGCCTGTGCCGCCCTTGCCGCAGAAGAAGACGTCGTAGCCCAGCCCCGCCAGCGCCCGGCGCGGCCAGCTGGCCTGCGGCTCCGACTGCGAGTCACCGATTAGCAGTGCGGTGCGGGCGATGTTGCCAACGATTACTTCGTCCCGCCCGTTGGCCGGATTGCGGTACAGCGCTCCGGCGGGAAGGCTGGCGGGGTTGACGGCGGCCCCCAGGTCGCTCACGACGGCCGGGCCGGCGGCCATGGCCTCACCGGGGGCGGCCTCCGGGGCGGCGGCACGCGGCGCCGCGGGCGCCGCCGATCCCGCACCGGACGCCGGTACGGTCGCCGCGCCGCAGCCGGCCAAAAACACGGTGGCGGCGATGATCGGGCCAATCAGGAGGGCCCGCGTCGAGGCTTGTAACATCCGTGGACTCCTGGCGTGTTCGTACGTGGTCTAGCAATAGTGGGGGATCACTTTCGGAAAAGCTAGTGATTTTGCCCACAAGACGCCTGATCCCATTCACGATTTGGTAGCGGGGCCGGGGTGGGAGAAGGTGCCCGTTTTAGGCCAATAAATGGCTCAGCGTTTAGACTGGAGGCAGGTGCCCTGTGTTAAGGGTCTGATCCGTCGTGCGTTCCGGTTGGAAATGTCGCGATACAACAGCTGACTTCACCACTGAATCGAGCAATAACGCATGTCTGAAACCACCACCAACACCGCGGTAGCAACTGCAGTTCGCAGTGACCTGCGCAACGTCGCGATTGTGGCCCACGTTGACCACGGCAAGACCACCCTTGTGGACGCCATGCTCAAGCAGACCAACTCCTTTGCCGAGCACAACCACCTCGAAGACCGCGTCATGGACTCCGGTGACCTGGAGCGCGAAAAGGGCATCACCATCCTGGCCAAGAACACCACGGTGGCCTACAACGGACCGTCCTCCAACGGCGAAACCATCACCATCAACGTCATCGACACCCCCGGCCACGCCGACTTCGGCGGCGAAGTGGAGCGCGGACTGTCCATGGTGGACGGCGTTGTTCTTCTCGTGGATGCCTCTGAGGGCCCGCTGCCCCAGACCCGCTTCGTTCTCCGCAAGGCCCTCGCCGCCCACCTGCCGGTGATCCTCCTGGTCAACAAGACCGACCGCCCCGACGCCCGCATCGAAGAGGTCGTCCACGAGTCCATGGACCTGCTGCTGGGCCTGGCCTCCGACCTTGCCGATGAGGTTCCGGACCTCGACCTGGACAAGATCCTCAACGTCCCGGTGGTTTACGCCGCCGCAAAGGTAGGCCGCGCATCCCTGGAGCAGCCGGCCGACGGCACTGCCCCGGAGAACGAGGACCTCGAGCCGCTCTTCAGCGCGATCATCGAGCACATCCCCGCCCCCACCTACAACCCGGAAGGTGTCCTGCAGGCGCACGTCACCAACCTGGACGCCTCCCCGTTCCTGGGCCGTCTCGCCCTGCTGCGCATCTACAACGGCACCCTCCGCAAGGGCCAGCAGGTTGCCTGGGCCCGCGCCAACGGTGAGCTGAAGACCGTCAAGATCACCGAACTCCTCGCCACCAAGGCGCTCGAGCGCGTTCCTGCTGAGTCCGCCGGCCCTGGCGAGATCGTCGCCGTCGCCGGCATCGAGGAAATCACCATCGGTGAGACCCTGACCGATGTCGAGAACCCGCAGCCGCTGCCGCTGATCACCGTTGACGATCCCGCGATCTCTATGACCATCGGTATCAACACCTCCCCGCTGGCCGGCAAGGTCAAGGGCGCCAAGGTCACGGCCCGCCAAGTGAAGGACCGCCTGGACAAGGAACTGATCGGTAACGTCTCCATCAAGGTTCTCCCCACCGAGCGCCCGGATGCCTGGGAAGTCCAGGGCCGCGGCGAGCTCGCGCTGGCCATCCTCGTGGAGCAGATGCGCCGTGAAGGCTTCGAGCTGACCGTGGGCAAGCCGCAGGTTGTCACCCGGACGGTTGACGGCAAGATCCACGAGCCGATGGAACACATGACCATCGACGTGCCGGAAGAGTACCTCGGCGCGGTCACCCAGCTGATGGCCGCCCGCAAGGGCCGCATGACCAACATGGCGAACCACGGCACCGGCTGGTGCCGCATGGAGTTCATCGTTCCCGCCCGTGGCCTGATCGGCTTCCGCACCAAGTTCCTGACGGACACCCGCGGCGCCGGCATCGCAGCCTCCATCTCCGAGGGCTACGAGCCCTGGGCCGGCCCGATTGAATACCGCACCAACGGTTCCATGGTGGCTGACCGTGCAGGCGTCGTGACCCCGTTCGCCATGATCAACCTGCAGGAACGCGGCTCCTTCTTCGTCAAGCCCACCTCCGAGGTGTACGAAGGCATGATCGTGGGCGAGAACTCCCGCGCCGACGACATGGACGTGAACATCACGAAGGAAAAGAAGCTCACCAACATGCGTGCGGCGTCCTCGGACACCTTCGAAAACCTGACGCCGCCGCGTGACCTGACCCTCGAAGAGTCCCTCGAATTCGCCCGCGAGGACGAGTGCGTTGAGGTTACCCCGGACGCCATCCGCATCCGCAAGGTCATCCTTGACACCAACGAGCGCGCCAAGGCCAACCGCGCCCGCGCGAAGGCATAACGGCACCCTTCGCAGGGAACTGAAACAGTGAACAGAAGAGCTGCCGGCATGGCAGGTGGCCTGGCCGCCGCCGTGCCGGCAGCTCTTTTTGCTGCCCTCGCCGGAACCGCGCTGCACGGCCAGGAGTTGGCCGCCGCCGGTTCAGCTCTGCCCGTGGGTGCCGTGGCGGCGCTGCTGCTCCTGGCATCGCTTCAGCTGTTCCTCGGGGCGGCGTTCCGGACGCTGATTCCGACGGCGGTGTGCGGCGCGGTCTGCTATGCCCTGGCCGGCTGGTGGTCCGGCATGGAGCCGGGCAAGCGGCTGATTGCCGGTGACCTGGCCGGAGGCATCTGGGTCTACGGGATCGTGGTGGTTACCGTCGCGATGCTGGCCTGGTGCCGGCGGTACAGCCGCCCGTCAGCCGGCCGGCTTCAGCGCGGCTAATCTGCCGCCGGGTCCCGGTGGTGCGCAATCATGAGCGAGGTGGCCTCGCCGTCGTCGTCTGCGGGAAGTGCCATGTACTCCTCCATGACAGCGCGGAGCTTGGCCAGCATTTCCTCCCGCCTGGCGGTGTTGAACTTCACCCCGAGGCGCCACACCTCGATGTCCTCGGGCGGAAGGTCGCGGGTTTCCAGCAGGAACGTTTCAATGAGGATGGGCGCAACGTTGTCCACAGGAGTGCTCCACGACTTTCGGCTGGCGATGTAGGGCACCTCGGTGGCTCCCCGCCGCCCCTTCCGGCGCTCCTCCGCCAGCAGGAACCCGGTCCGCACCAGGGTGCGGACGTGGTGGAGGCTGGACGCGGGATTGAGGCCGAGCAGCTCGGCGATCTCCTTGTTGGTACGTGACTGGTGCAGGCATAGACGAAGAATCCTCAGCCGTAGCGGAGAACTTAGGGCGCGGCCCTTTGCCACCAGGTCCGCGTCATCGCTTTCCGGCGGGGGTGTCATAGACGCCAGTGTAACGAGCAACGAACGATAGACATATGCCACTCACTGCCCGGAACTGAAGCCAGGGGCCCGAGGTTGGTTGTCAGTCCGCGGCGGGCGGGGCCAGCCGTGAACCCCGCCGCGGCGGGGCCGGCGGCACCTGTTTGGCGGCCACCACGCTGTCCAGGGGAATGCCGACGTCGGACCTGCGGGTCCGCACGGTGCACTCACTTTCGCCGCACGCCAGGAGGACTCCCAGCGCATCCGTAAAGCCGCCGTCGATCCTGTACCGCACCACCACGCGCGTTCCGGCGGGGGCCGAGGCCAGGAACTGCCGGGGCGTTGGTGTTGTCAGACTCACCGGTCCATCGTATGACGCGCCCGGAGTGTGACGCGCCCGCTTCGTTAGCGGGAAGGGCCTGGGAGATAATAGGCTCTGAAGTGGACAGCCCGGCACGCAGGCCGGATGCAGCAACCGGCCAGTCGCCGGGAATCAACGTGGAGAGGCAAGGGACGTGACGTACGTAATCGCGCAGCCGTGTGTAGATGTTAAGGACAAGGCATGCATTGAGGAGTGCCCCGTCGATTGCATCTACGAAGGCGATCGCTCCCTCTATATCCATCCCGATGAGTGCGTCGACTGCGGTGCATGCGAGCCCGTCTGCCCGGTGGAAGCCATTTACTACGAGGATGACACCCCCGAGGAATGGGCAGACTACTACAAGGCGAACGTCGAGTTCTTTGACGACCTCGGCTCCCCAGGCGGCGCCGCCAAGGTGGGCAATACCGGCAAGGACCACCCGATGATTGCAGCGCTCCCGCCGCAGAACCAGGACCACTGAGGCGGACCCCTTCGTGACTACAGCTGTGCGCAGTTTCGGCCTTAGCCTGCCCGACTACCCGTGGGAGGCCATGGCGCCGTACCTCGCCAAAGCGGCTGAACACCCGGGCGGCGCGGTCAACCTGTCCATCGGCACGCCCGTGGACCCGACGCCCCCGGTCATCCAGGACGCCCTGAAGGCGGCCGCGGATGCGCCCGGTTATCCCACCGTGCACGGCACGGTGGCGCTCCGGGAGGCCATCGCCGCGTGGTTCGCCCGCCGCCGGGGAGTCGAGGGGCTGGACCCCCGCGCCGTCATGCCGACGGTGGGCTCCAAGGAACTCGTGGCGTGGCTGCCGTTCCTGCTGGGCCTCAAGCCGGGAGACGTCGTCGTCCGGCCCACGGTCGCCTACCCCACCTACGACATCGGGGCCACGTTCGCCGGGGCCACGGCGGTAGCGGCTGATGACCTCGACGAACTGGACGCGGCCACCCGGGCAAAGGTCCGGCTGATCTGGGTCAACTCGCCGGGCAACCCCACCGGCAGCGTCCGGGACGCCGCGTCACTGAAGAAGATCGTGCACCAGGCCCGCGAAATCGGTGCCCTGGTGGCCTCCGATGAGTGCTACGCCGAGCTTGGCTGGGGCGAGTGGGACCTGCAACGCGGGGGACAGGCTGTTCCCAGCATCCTGGATCCACGCGTCGCCGGTGCGTCCCACGACGGTCTCCTGGCCGTGTACTCGCTGAGCAAGCAGTCCAACGTGGCCGGCTACCGGGCGGCCTTCGTTGCCGGGGATGCGGCCCTCATGGCCAACCTCGTCAACAGCCGCAAGCACGCCGGCATGATCGTGCCATACCCGGTGCAGGAAGCCATGCGCGTGGCCCTCGGCGACGACTCGCACGTTGTGGAGCAGAAGGATCTGTACCGCGGGCGGCGGGAGCGGCTCCTGCCGGCGCTTGAGTCCTTCGGGCTAACGCTGCACCAGTCCGCCGCCGGCCTGTACCTGTGGTGCACGGCGGGCGAAGGAACCTGGGACACCGTGGCTCGCCTCGCCGAGCGGGGGATCGTGGTGGGTCCGGGGGTGTTCTACGGCGACGCGGGGCACGGCTATGTTCGCGTGGCCCTCACCGGAACCGACGAGCGAATCGACGCCGCGGTGTCCCGCCTGGCATAGCGGTGGCGCCGTAACAATGATGTGACTCGCGCCACAACTTGCCCGTTTTGGGGATAATTTGGCGCTTCCGGATTAGTGGCAGCCCGCAAGTGGCGGTAGTTTTTAACTGACTATCAATGGTGGCTTTCTACAAGAAGGCAGCACGGCCGTTGGATGTCCCGCCGTGCGGGATCCCGCGCGGCTCACCTGATGTTGGATCAAGCTTTCTAGCGAGGCCAAGAGGCCTCATGAAGGGGACTCCATGACTGAGACCACCAGCGCAACTGAGACAACCAGCGCGATCTTGCGCCACGCGGGCGGCGAACTCGAACTTCCGCGCATCAAGGTTGTTGAGGGAAACGAAGGCTACGACGTTTCCAAGCTACTGAAGCAGACCGGCGCCGTTGCCTTTGACCCTGGCTTCATGAACACGGCCGCCACGACGTCGGCCATCACCTACATCGACGGCGACGCGGGCATCCTGCGGTACCGCGGTTACCCGATCGAGCAGCTTGCCCAGCACTCCAGCTTTCTGGAAGTCTCCTACCTGCTGATCTACGGCAACCTCCCGACGCCGGCCGAGCTGGAGGACTTCGACCAGAAGATCCGCCGCCACACCCTGCTGCACGAGGAGCTCAAGGGCTTCTTCGGCGGCTTCCCCCGGGACGCACACCCGATGCCCGTGCTGTCCTCCGCCGTCTCCGCGCTGTCCACGTTCTACCAGGACTCGTTGGACCCGTTCAATGACGAGCAGGTGGAGGTTTCCACCATCCGCCTGATGGCGAAGCTGCCGGTCATTGCGGCCTACGCCCACAAGAAGTCGATCGGGCAGCCGATGCTGTACCCGGACAACTCCCACAACCTGGTGGAGAACTTCCTGCGCCTGAGCTTCGGCCTGCCGGCTGAGCAGTACGAGGTGGACCCGGTGGTCGCCAAGGCGCTGGACCTGCTCCTCATCCTGCACGCGGACCACGAGCAGAACTGCTCGACCTCCACGGTGCGGCTGGTCGGTTCCTCCAATGCCAACCTCTTCGCGTCCGTGTCCGCCGGCATCAACGCCCTCTTCGGCCCCGCCCACGGCGGCGCCAACGAGGCCGTCCTGAAGATGCTCCGCCAGATCCAGGCCGACGGCACCAAGCCCGAGGACTACATGGAGAAGGTCAAGAACAAGGAAGACGGCGTCCGCCTGATGGGCTTCGGCCACCGGGTCTACAAGAACTACGACCCGCGCGCCAAGATCGTCAAGGCAACCGCACACGAGATCCTCAGCAAGCTCGGCGGCCACGATGAACTCCTGGAGATCGCCTTGCGCCTCGAAGAGAAGGCGCTGAATGATGACTACTTCATCCAGCGCAAGCTGTACCCGAACGTGGACTTCTACACGGGCCTGATCTACAAGGCCATGGGCTTCCCGGAGAAGATGTTCACCGTCCTGTTCGCCATCGGCCGCCTGCCGGGCTGGATTGCCCAGTGGCGCGAAATGATCAACGATCCCAACACCAAGATCGGCCGTCCGCGGCAGCTCTACACGGGCGAGCCCGAGCGGCAGTACCCCGCCCGCTAATCCCCGCGACGAATTACGACGGCGGCCGCCCACCTTCCGGTGGGCGGCCGCCGTTCGCGTTGTCAACGATGAGCTCTTAGTCGGCTGAGTAGCCCTGCGGATTGTTTTTTTGCCAACGCCAGTGGTCCTCGCACATCTGGTCAAGGGACTTCGAGGTGGACCAGGAGAGGTCGGCCAGTGCGGACGTGGCGTCTGCCCAGAATGCGGGAAGGTCGCCGGCACGGCGGCCGGTGATCTCGTGGGGGATCGGCCTGCCCACGGC
Organism: Arthrobacter sp. FW305-BF8; assembly: GCF_021789315.1. Taxonomy (NCBI): domain Bacteria; kingdom Bacillati; phylum Actinomycetota; class Actinomycetes; order Micrococcales; family Micrococcaceae; genus Arthrobacter; species Arthrobacter sp. FW305-BF8. The sequence goes on along the minus strand of NZ_CP084561.1, from coordinate 3,365,624 downwards.
CTTTTCGAAGGACCGCAGCACTTCGAGCACCGAGGAACCCGTCCCTGAGCCGAGGTTCCAGCGGAACACACCAGCGCGTTCCGCGATGTGGTTCAGGGCCGCCACGTGGCCTTCGGCAAGGTCAACGACGTGGATGTAGTCACGCAGGCAGGTTCCATCCGGGGTGTCGTAGTCACCGCCGAACACCATGAGCTTTTCACGCCGGCCGACGGCGACCTGGGCGATGAAGGGTACGAGGTTGTTGGGGATGCCCTGGGGGTCCTCGCCGATTCGTCCCGACGGGTGGGCCCCCACCGGGTTGAAGTAGCGCAGGAGGGCTATATGCCAGCGGCCGTCTGCGGCGCCGAGGTCGGACAGAATATCTTCGATCTGTTCCTTGGTGCGGCCATAGGGGTTGTTCGCACCGATCTCCATCTTTTCCACGTACGGGATAGCGTTGTGTTCGCCGTAGACGGTGGCCGAGGAGCTAAATACGATCGAGCGGACATTGTGCCGGTCCATCGACCGGAGCAGGTTGAGGGTACCAACGAGGTTGTTATGGTAATACTTCAGAGGTTCGCTGACGGATTCACCCACGGCTTTGAGCCCAGCAAAATGAATGACGGCGTCAACGGCGTGCTCGGCGAAGACAGCGTCCACGGCCTGCTCGTCCAGAAGGTCCGTGCGGTGGAACGCAGCCGGCTTCCCTGTTAGCTCGGCGACCCGGCGCAGCGCTTCGTCACTGGAGTTAATGAGGTTATCAATGACAACCACGTCATGCCCGGCTTCCTGAAGGGACAAAACGGTGTGCGAACCGATGTACCCGGTGCCGCCAGTAACCAGAATTTTCATGCTGTCCACGATACCGCAACCACACTTGCCCCCACGGAGTGTTTCTAGCGCATGTGTGCTAGAAAGAGAGATGCCCAAAATTGTGGACGCCGCCCAGCGCCGGCAGGAGATCGTTGGCGCCGTGTGCAGGATCATCGCCACAGACGGGCTGGAAGGAGCGTCCCTGCGGGAAGTGGCGGATGAGGCGGGCCTCGCGGTGGGCTCGGTGCGGCACTACTTCGAAAGCAGCGATGACCTGCTGGCCTACTCCTTTACAGCTGTTTCCGGCCGCATCCTGACGCGCCTCAATGAAGCGCTTACAGGGCTCGGGCCGGCAGCCGATGGGGCCGACGAAGATCTGGCGGTATTAACACTGCTGGGCGAATTCCTGCCCCTGGACGAAGAACGCGCCCTGGATGCATGCGCCTGGCTGGCGTTCCGGAATGCCGCGAGGACCCGGCCTTTCCTCGCCGCCGAGGCGGACAGAAGCCATCGGGCGGTGGCTGCCGTCGTCGGTCAGGTGATCAACCGGCTCGTGCGTGAGCAGGATGCCACGGCGGACGATGCCGGGCCGCAGCTGGTGACTGCTGCCGAACACTTGCTGGCCACACTGGACGGGCTGGCCATGCATGCCCTGCTACAGCCGGGCTGGATGTCCCCGGAAATGTGCCGTGACGTGCTCGAATTGCACATCGAGGGCCTCCGCAGGAGGGTCAGTGCCAACCATTAACCTCCCCGGGCTGGGGGAATAGACTGAAAGCCGGAGAGCGGGTTGCCGGCACAACGGGGTGGAAAACGAGATGCCAAGGAGGCATACGCATGCAGCACACAGGCGGTCCAGGCTGGCGAATCACTATGGACACGTCGGGTCCCATGCTTATTGCCCTTTATATACGTGATGTTGCCGGACTCGACGGTGCGGGGTTTCCGCCGCTTTCGCATGCTGCACCCAAGGTCCGCCACGTGGACCATTCCCATCTCACCGCCGAAGTGGGCGGCATCAGCGCCCTCAAAACCGAGTGGGAAGCCTGGTGGGAGCAGCTGCTCAAGGCGCACCCGCAGATGTCCCCTGAACTGTCGCCGCCGGGATTTCGCTCCTTTGCCAACTCGCCGGCATTGCGCAAGGTCCTGCAGGCGCATTTCGGCGCAGCCCTGACGTGGGCCAGGGAGCGGCGCGCGGAGTATGCCGAACTGGAGGCCGAACGCGTGGCCGGAGGCTCCGCGCACCTCATTGAGGACATCGTGGAGGACCGGCTGCTGGAGGTGGGCCGGGATTCGCGGGACTTTGCGCTGACGATTATAGAGCTGCCGCTCGATGAGCAGCGGGCGTGGTACCTGGAGCCGGACAAGATCATCATGAGCCACGAGCTGCTCTCGCAGCCCGAGGTGTTCCGCAGCTACGTGCAGCCGGTCGTGGAGATCCTCGTCTAAGTCCACGGATTCAGGCAGTCCGTAGATTCAGGACGTCCGCAGAGTCACGATCCGGCGGCAGCAAGCGTGATGGCCACCCGGCCGCCCGCGTCCGGCGCATCCTGCCACCCGTCGCGGGCTTTTCTGTCCCACCGCTTTCCGTTCACATCAACCCGTTCCACCGCATACTCTTCGGCGTTTGCCACCGCCCAGTGGGCCACGGACCAGGCATAGCTGTCGGCGACGTCCACCTCCAGCGTTTGGCCGGAGGCCGCCGTCTGGATGGTTCCGTAGGCGGCTTCCAGCCCCATGAGCATGCTGGCGGTGTTGCCGGCGGTGTCCGGTGAGCGGAGCGTGCAGTTCAGGGCAGCGGGCGTCTCACCCGTCAATGCCGAGGCGAAGGACCGTGCCATCGCCTCGTGCTCGGCGTAGGCCCTCGGGTAGGCGGAGCGCTGGACGCGCTGCGCGGCGTCGGTGATTTCCAAGGTGGCGTAGCCGGGCACCTTCACGAGGGCGTCGTAGAAGGCGTTCGTGGCGTAGACCGGGTCCATGACCTGGTCCTGGGTGCCCCACCCCTGGGATGGGCGCTGCTGGAACAGGCCCCTGGAGTCCGGACCGGCCAGGTCGCCGTGGCCGATGTTCCGAAGCTTGGATTCCTGCATGGCGGTGGCCAGGGCAATGCTGGCTGCACGTGGAGGGAGACCGCGTCGCACCGCCACAGCCGTGATCAGCGCCGCGTTCGCGGCCTGGTCGGTGGCCAGGTCCGCGCGCTGTGAGCCGACGGCGGCGGTGCATTCCTCGGTGATCAGTTGCTCGGAGCGCTGCAGCAAAGTGGCCGCGGTGTAGATGCCGCCAGCGACCAGGACGAGGGAGAGGCCGCCGATGACAGCCCCGCGCAGCCTGCGTCTGCGTGTCACGTTGTTACTCCAGCAATCCGCCGGCACGCCCTTCTGGGTGGCGTGCCGGCTATGTCCTCACGGTCGGTTGGCGTGCCGTCAGTTGGCGTGCAGGGCGTCGTTCAGTTCCACGGTCTGGCCCTGGCGGGGCAGGGCTTCGACTTCACCCGTGGTGGAGTTGCGGCGGAAGAGCAGGTTCGGCACGCCGGACAGCTCCACGGCCTTGACGATCTTGCTGGTGTCCTCGCCGTCAGCGTCCTTGGGCCCGGAAATCCGGACACGGGTGCCTGCCGTGACGTACAGTCCGGCCTCCACTACGGAGTCGTCCCCGATGCTGATGCCGACGCCGGAGTTGGCACCCAGCAGGACCCGCTGGCCCAGGGACACCTTCTCCTTGCCGCCGCCGGAGAGGGTGCCCATGATCGAGGCACCGCCGCCGACGTCGGTTCCGTCACCGGCCACCACACCGGCGGAAATGCGGCCCTCAACCATCGAGGTCCCCAGCGTGCCGGCGTTGAAGTTCACGAAGCCCTCGTGCATGACGGTGGTGCCATCGGCCAGGTGGGCGCCCAGGCGCACGCGATCGGCGTCGGCAATGCGGACGCCCGCCGGAACGACGTAGTCCACCATGCGCGGGAACTTGTCCACGCCGTAGACGGTGACCGCGCCGCGCTTGCGCAGCTTGGCGCGGGTCAGTTCGAACCCGTCCACGGCGCACGGGCCGAAGTTGGTCCAGACGACGTTCGGGAGCTTGCCGAAGATGCCGTCCAGGTTGATGCTGTTGGGCCGGACCAGGCGGTGCGAGAGCAGGTGCAGGCGCAGGTAGGCATCGGCGGTGTCCGCCGGGGCCTCGTCCAGGTTGATCTGGACGAACACCACCTTCTGCTCGGTGCCGCGGTCGGCATCGGTGCCGGCGGCCGCGATGTCAGCCAGGGTTTCGTCGGCGTTTTCCACGGCGCGGAGGCTTTCGGCGGCAACACCGAGGGCGGGGGCGGGGAACCAGGCATCCAGCACGGTGGCTTCGCCGTTCCGCGTGGCGATGGTGGCTACGCCGAATCCATAGGCCGAACGGGAATCGTCGGACAGTGTCTGGGCAGCGGGCACGGCGGAAGAAGCGGTTTCAGTCATGCGCCAAGTCTATCGAGACGACGTGCACGCACCGAAACCGGTCCGCACATATCCGAGTCGCATTTGAGGGCGTTCCCGGCGCTGGGAACGCCCCGGGCTGCTACCCGGTCGGGACGGGCAGGCGCGGGATACAGTGGGACGGTGATTGCCGAAACAAGCCCCGCAACCCTTGACCTGCGCCAGGACGTGGCACTGCTGACCGCCGCGCTCATCGACATTGACAGCGTCTCCGGCAACGAGCGCCAGCTTGCGGACGCCGTCGAGTCGGCACTCCGCCAGCTCCCAGGCTTGGAGCTGGTACGTGACGGCGACTCCATCATCGCCCGGACCAACCTCGGCCGCAGCGAACGGGTCATCCTGGCGGGCCACCTGGACACGGTGCCCCTGCCGGTCACGGAAGGCTCGCTGGGAACGGTGCCGTCCACCTGGCCGTCCGGGGTCCCGGGCGACGGCGTCCTGTACGGCCGCGGTGCGACGGACATGAAGGGCGGCGTTGCGGTCCAGCTTGCACTGGCAGCTTCAATGTTCGACGGCGGGGCGGAACCGGGCAAGGACGTCACCTTTGTGTTCTATGACCATGAGGAGGTGGAGGCCGTCAAGAGCGGGCTGGGCAGGCTGGTGCGGAACCACGGCGGGCTCCTCGCCGGCGACTTTGCCATCCTCCTCGAACCGACCGACGGCATTGTGGAGGGCGGCTGCAACGGCACCATGCGGTTCCACGCCACAACTTCCGGGGAGGCTGCCCACTCCGCCCGGGCGTGGATGGGCCGCAACGCGATCCACGCCGCCGCGCCCATCTTGGAACGCCTCGCCGCGTACAGCCCGCAGACCGTGACGGTGGACGGGCTGGACTACCGCGAAAGCCTGAACGCAGTGAAGATCCACGGCGGCACCGCGGGCAACGTCATCCCGGATCGCTGCGTCGTGGAGATCAACTACCGCTTCGCCCCGGACAAGACCCCCGACCAGGCTGAAGCGCACGTGCGCGCGCTGCTGGACGGGTTCGACGTCGTCCGCACTGACAGCGCCGCCGGCGCGCGCCCCGGACTGAACCACCCTGCCGCCGCGTCCTTCGTTGCCGCCGTGGGCGGCGAGCCGAAACCCAAATACGGCTGGACCGACGTCGCCCGCTTCAGTGAACTGGGCATCCCGGCAGTGAACTTCGGGCCCGGCGACGCGCTGCTGGCCCACAAGGACAACGAACACGTGGAGGCCGAAGCCATCCGCACCTGCCTGCGCGCACTGCAGACGTGGCTGTCTTGAGGTTCGGCCGATAAACACGAAGGGTCCGCAGCCGGTTGGCTGCGGACCCTTCGCTGTTAGTGCCTGGCGTTTTATTTCACAACGGTGGACACGCCGGCGGTGGGGGCCTTCGCCACTCCACCGGCGGCCTTCTTGGAACCGCGCCGCTCGATCCAGATGGCCAGCCGGGACACGGCCAGGTTGATGGCGATGTAGATGGCCGCGGCCACGAAGAAGACCGGGAACAGGAACTGCGGGCCCAGGAAGTCAGCCATCACCTGCACTGCGCGCAGCAGTTCGCCGTACGCAACGATGTACCCCAGCGACGTGTCCTTTAGCAGGACCACCAGCTGCGCCACGAGGGACGGCAGCATGCGGCGGACCGCCTGCGGCAGTTCGATGGTCAGCCGGGACTGGAAGCTGGTCAGGCCGATCGCCAGACCCGCTTCACGCTGGCCGCGGGGGAGGGACTGGATGCCTGCGCGGATGATCTCCGCGAAGATCGCGGCGTTGTACAGGACCAGACCGGCCACTACGGCGATGAACGAGCTGGTGGCGAAGACCAGCAGCACGAACAGCATCATCAGGACCACGGGCATGCCGCGCAGGAACTCGAGCACGATCCTGGTGGGAATCCTGATCCAGGCGACGTCGGAGATGCGCATCAGGCACAGCAGAAGCCCCAGCGGAAAGGCAATGACCGCTGCGATGGCCGCCGCGGCCAGCGTCGCGCCGATGCCGTTGGCGATGAGCGACCAGACATCAGCCTGGCCGAAGATCGCCCAGCGCTGCGCCTGGAAGATCCCCTGTTGGGCCAGGGTCATGATGGCCCAGGCCAGCAGGGCGGCGATCAGCACGACGCCGATCACGGACCCGATCAGCGAGACGCGGCGGGCCTTGGGGCCGGGGACGTCGTAGAGAACCGAACTCATCGTGCGATCGCCACCTTTCGTTCGACCTGGTGGGCGAGGTAACCCAGCGGCACAGTGATCAGGAGATAAAAGAAAGCAACGCCCACCAGCACCCACATGACGGCGTCACCGTGGTCGTTGGCCAGCTGCTTGCCGTAGCCGAACAGCTCCAGCACGTAGAAGGCGCCGGCAACCGAGGAGTTCTTGACGAGCGCGATGAGGATGTTGATCATCGGCGGGATCACGGTGCGGAGCGCCTGCGGAAGGATGATGAGGGAGAGCACCTGGCCAAACTTCATGCCGATGCTGCGGGCTGCCTCGGCCTGGCCGACCGGAACGCTGTTCACGCCCGAGCGGACAGCCTCGGCAATGAAGGCGGCGGTGTAGGCGCTCAGGGCGATGATGGCCGCAATTTCGAACTGCTGGAAGGTCACGCCCAGGCGGGGAAGGACCACCGCCGCGAAAAAGAAGGCAATGGTCAGCGGGGTGTTACGCACCACCTCCACGTAGGCCATGCTGAAGCCGCGGAGTGCAGCAACGGGGGAGACGCGGGCGGCGGCCAGCAGTGTGCCTGCGACCAAGGCGATGATGCCGGAAACGGCGGCCAGGAACAGGGTTCTGAGAAAGCCGTCCCAGTACTGGGGGAGGCTTTCAATGATGACGTCCATAGGATCCTTTAGCTGCGTTCAGGGGAATGTGCGGAAAACGGAAGCGGCGGTTACCGGCAGGCTGTGGCATGCACAGCCGCCGGTAACCGCCACGATCGTCTTAGTAGCGGTCGATGGCCGGAAGTTCCGGTGCCGTCTTGATGACCGCTCCGGCCGTGTCTTCCCAGGCCTTCTTGTAGGAGCCGTCCTTGGAGAAGCTTTCCAGCTGGTCGTTGACCCAGTTGCGGAACGCCGTGTCGCCCTTCTTCAGGCCGATGCCGTAAGGCTCCTTGGTGAAGGTCTCGTCGGAAGCCAGCTTGAACGCGTCCGGCTCCTTGTTGACGAAGCCGGCCAGGATGACGTTGTCCGTGGTGACGGCTTCAACCTGCTTGTTACGGAGCGGCTCGAGGCAGGCCGAGTAAGTGGCGGCCGGAACCAGGACTGCGCCGTACTTCTCCACGATGGTGGAGGCCGGGGTGGAGCCCGTCACGGAGCAGACATTCTTGCCCTTGACGTCCTCGGGCTTGGTGATGGACGTGTTGTCCTTGTTCACCATCAGCGCCTGGCCGGCTTCGTAGTACGGGCCGGCGAAGTCGACTTCGGTCTTGCGCTTGTCGTTGATGGTGTAGGTGGCCACGATCAGATCCACCTTGCCCTGTTTGATGAACTGCTCACGGTTGGCGGAGACGGTCTCGACCCATTCAATCTTGTCCGCGGGAACGCCCAGCTTGGCGGCGAGCAGCTTGCCGATTTCGACGTCGAAACCGACAGGCTTGCCGTCCAGGCCCTTCTGGCCGAACAGCGGCTGATCGAACTTGGTGCCGATGGTCACCTTGCCGGCCGAGGCGATCTTTTCCATGGTGGTGCCTGCAGCGAAGCTCGGCTTTTCGACCGGCGTGGGGTTGGACCCGGTCCCGGTGCCGCCGCCGCCGCAAGCGCTCAGGGTAAGAGCGATGGCCGCGGATGCTGCTGCCAGAAGGGATTTCCTTCGGGTCAAAAATGCCTTCATGACATTCCTTTCATTGGGCGGCCGCCGGTGACGGCCTGGGTGCGAATTCGGGTGGTCTTGAAGTTGGTGGGGAGTGCTGGATCGGTTGTCAGTGCGTGAGCAGCTTGGACAGGAAGTCCTTGGCGCGGCTGCTCTGGGGATTGGTGAAGAACTCCTCGGGAGTGGCGTCCTCCACGATTTGTCCATCAGCCATGAACACCACACGGTCGGCGGCCTTGCGGGCGAAACCCATCTCGTGGGTCACCACGATCATGGTCATGCCCTCCTTGGCCAGCTGGATCATGACATCCAGGACCTCGTTGATCATCTCGGGGTCGAGCGCAGAAGTGGGCTCGTCGAACAGCATGACCTTGGGCTTCATGGCGAGGGCGCGTGCGATGGCCACACGCTGCTGCTGGCCGCCGGAGAGCTGAGCCGGGAGCTTGGGCGCCTGGTGGCCCACGCCCACGCGCTCGAGCAGGGCCATGGCCTCCTTGTCCGCCTCCGCCTTGGAGACGCCCTTGACCTTGATGGGGCCGAGCGTCACGTTCTCCAGGATGGTCTTGTGCGCGAACAGGTTGAACGACTGGAACACCATGCCGACGTCGGCGCGCAGCCGGGCGAGCTCCTTGCCTTCCTCGGGCAGCTGCTTGCCGTCAATGGCGATGTCGCCGTCGTCGATCGTTTCCAGCCGGTTGATCGCCCGGCACAGTGTGGACTTCCCCGAACCTGACGGGCCGATGACCACAACCACTTCGCCCTTGCGGACCTGGAGGTTGATGTCCTTCAGAACGTGCAGCTGACCGTAATGCTTGTTGACGGCATTCAGAGAGACGAGTGCATCGCCGGGCAGTTGAGTAGTCATAAGTAAGAATCTAGCGAACATTGCCCGCTTATGACCGGAATCACCCCAACTTCCCGCTGATCGTAATTCAAGAGATACCTGCAGGTCAGCAGGTTAGCCTTGGGGGATGAGCATCAACGCAGATCCGTCAAAATCCGTACAGCCCCGCCGGAAAGGGCCCCTAGAACTGCGCCGCAAGCAGGCGGCCGTGGAGATGTCGGATCAGCGGCTGCTCGACACCAAGGGCCCCGGCCACTTCATTCACACCGACCCCTGGCGGGTCATGCGGATCCAGAGCGAGTTCGTGGAAGGCTTCGGTGCCCTCTCCGACCTGGGCCAGGCGGTCAGCGTCTTCGGCTCCGCGCGCACCAAGCCGGGAAGCGCGTTCTACGACATGGGCGTCGAGGTGGGGCGCAAACTGGCCGAAGCCGGCGTGGCCGTCATCACCGGCGGCGGACCGGGCTCGATGGAAGCAGCCAACAGGGGAGCGGTGGAAGGCAACGGCGTCTCCGTTGGCCTCGGTATTGAGCTGCCGTTCGAGCAGGGCCTGAACCAGTGGGTGGACCTCGGCATCAACTTCCGCTATTTCTTCGCGCGGAAGACCATGTTCGTGAAGTACGCCCAGGGCTTCATCGTTCTTCCAGGCGGCCTCGGCACCCTTGACGAGCTCTTCGAAGCCATGGTCCTCGTCCAGACGCAGAAGGTGACCTCGTTCCCGATCGTCCTGCTGGGCGCGTCATTCTGGGGTCCGATGATCGAATGGATCAGGGGGACCCTGGTGGCTGAGGGAATGGTCTCGGAAAAGGACCTGGACCTCATCCAGGTGGTGGACACCCCGGAGGAAGCCGTGAATTTCGTCCTCCACGGCCATGTCCGGGCGCCGTCCTCCGACGAGGACCAGCGCCCCGAGTAGCAGCGGCCCGGGCAGCAGCTCGGACACGCGGCCCGGGCAGCAGCTGCCTGGGTAAGGCAGCCGGCGGGGCTGCGTCTGGCACGATTGGTGTGTGAGCTTCTTCCTCGTTTTCCTCGCCATCGTCCTGATTGGAGCCACCGCCCTCATCGGGACCAACCTCGGGGCGGGCATGCTGCGGAGGAAGCGCGCCCGCGCGCCTCTCGAACGAGAGGGCTTCAAGGACGGCTTCGATGAACCCGTGGCGTCCCTGCCGCCGGTGCTGCTCCCCGACGACGCAAAACCGGCCGACGTCGACCAGGTCCGGTTTGCGCTGGGATTGCGGGGGTACCGGATGGACCAGGTGGACCAGGTGCTGGACGACCTGCGCGACCAGCTGGCAGCCAGGAACGCCGAGATAGAAAGCCTGCGGGAGCAGCTGCGTGCCTCTGCTGGACCACTGGCCGCTCGCCAACAGCCGGCCGCCCAATTGGCCCCCGCAGAACAATTGCCCCCCGCCGATCAATTGGCCCCTGCCGAACGGTCGGCCGCCGAGGACCGGACGTGAGCTCCCCAATGCCGCCGCCTCCGGGCCCCGTGCCGCCAGCAACAGCCGAACCCCCGTCGCCGCATCGCGGGAAGCGGCTGGCCGGGACACGGCTGGCCGAGACACGGCTAGATAAGGCGTTCCGGGCCGCCGCGGCAAGGCTCGGCGGCCGCCTGGTCCGCTGGCCGTGGTGGGCCCAGGTGGCCGCGGTGTACGTCGCCGCGCGGCTGGTCAGTGCCTGCATCTTCATGTCGGCCGCCCTGCACCAGGGATTCAACCCCTGGTTCCCGGCCAAGCCCGACTACTGGAACTTCATCAACATCTGGGACGCGCGGTGGTACGAGTCCGTGATGACCGGGGGGTACCCGAACGAACTGCCGGTGGATGCGGCCGGCAACGTGCAGGAGAACACCTGGGCGTTCTATCCGCTGTTTCCAACGCTGGGGCGGATGCTGTCCGCTGCCACGGGCATGAGCCCCGCCGCCGCCCTCATCCTGATCGCGATGCTCGCCGGGCTGGCGGCCTCGCTGGTGGTCTACCTGCTGTTCCGCACCAAGGCAGCCCACTGGCCCGCCCTGTGGGGCGCCGCGTTCTTCTCCACCTTCCCTGTCTCGCCGGTGCTCCAGGTGCCTTACGCGGAATCCCTGAACCTCCTGCTGCTGGCCGCTGCGCTGCTGCTGGTGGTCCGGCGGCACTACCTGTGGGCCATTCCCGTGGTTCTGGCCATGTGCCTTTCCCGGCCCACGGGCGTTCCGTTCGCTGCGACCCTCGGCCTCCTGTTCCTGTTCCGCGCCGGTGAGGCCTGGCTCGAGGCTCGGAACCGGGGTCCTGGAACGAACGGGCTGGCCGCCAAGGGGCGCAGTGTCCACGGCGGGAACGAACTGTGGTCCCTCGCCGGGCTGACCGCCGTCACCGGTGCAGGTGCTCTCGCCTGGCCCGCCATCGCGTGGGCTGCCACCGGCGACATCGCTGCGTACACGAAGACCGAGACCGTCTGGCGCGGACACGACCTGGTGCCCTTCAAGCCCTGGTTCGACACCGGCGTCCTGCTGTTCGGGCCGGTGCTGGGGCTCGTGGCACCGTTCGTCTTCGTAGCGGTGTTCGGGCTCTTGATGGCCTCGCCGCCGGTGCGCCAGCTGGGACCAGAACTCCGGCTGTGGTGTGTGTGCTACATGGGGTACCTCGTGGTGTTCCTGCATCCACAGACCAGCACCTTCCGGATGCTGCTGCCGCTGTTTCCGCTGGCGCTGGCGGCCGCACTCGTTTCCCGGTCGCGGGCCTACCGTGGCGCGGTGATCACGATGTTTGTCCTGCTGCAGATCGTGTGGGTGGTGTGGCTCTGGGCGTGGGCCCAACTGCCGGGCGGAGGGGACTATCCGCCGTGACGGGCCGGAGGTTGCCAAACAGGTTTGCCCAGATCAGCCCGCAGAAGGGCGCAGTAATCCGCAGGTGAACCGATTGTCCATCGATTAGCTACAGGCGGGTAATTACAGGATAATAGGTAATAGGCAAGGACAAAAAGCACTCGGATTGTTCAGCACGCATTGTTCAGCCATGGCGGCTGCCGAAAGGACCGCCACAGCGGCATTGTTTTGACTACGCGGACTCAGCCCGGCCGGGCTGCTCGGTCCTGGGACTAATGGAGGGGATATTCCTCATGGCGGCTATGAAACCACGCACCGGCGACGGCCCTATGGAAGTAACCAAGGAGGGCCGCAGCCTGATCATGCGTGTGCCGCTCGAAGGCGGGGGCCGGCTCGTGGTTGAACTTAACGCCGCAGAGGCGGCCAATCTCAAGGACTGCCTCGTCGGCGTCACCGAATAAGAGTAAAGCCAGGGCCCGCAGCTGAAAGCTGCGGGCCCTGGCTTTTTGGTCTGCGTGGCCTGCCTGGGGCAGCCGTTCGGCCGCCTGCCCGCCGGCCTATTTCTTGACGGCTACCAGCAGCCCATCACCGGTGGGGAGCATGGCGGAGGCCAGCCGGTCGTCGTCGCGCACGGCCCTGCCCACCTGGCGCAGCACAACGGTGGTTGCGTCGCGGGCTGCCGGGTTGGATACCCGGTCCTTGTCCAGGGCGTCATTGACGATCAGCAGGCCGCCGGTCTTGAGCAGGCGCACGGCCTGCTCAACGTAACGTGGGAAGTTGGGCTTGTCGCCGTCGATGAAGACGAGGTCATAGGCGGCGTCGGTGAGCCTCGGCAGGACATCACCGGCGCGGCCGGAAATGGTGCGGGTGCGGTTGGCCGGGCTGCCTGACTCCTGGAACGCCTCCCGGGCGGCCTTCAGGTGCTCGACGTCCACGTCGATGGTGGTGAGCACGGCCTGCGGACCGAGGCCGCGAAGCAGGCAGACGCCAGAGACGCCGGCGCCGGTGCCGATCTCGACGGCGGTCTGCGCCTTGGATGCAGCCGCCAGTACGGTCAAGACGGCGCCAACGCCACGGCCGATGGGTGTCACGCCAAGCTCGAACGAACGCTCCCGGGCGCGCAGCAGGACCTCATCCTCGGCAGGCAGATCTTCTGCATAGGACCAGCTCGTGGACTTATCGGCGCTCATGGATTTCGCTTTCTGGGCGGCAGGGGGCATGTTATTACAGCGTACTTGGTTGGACGGCGCCCTAGGGGCAAGTGACAGCGGGCACGCCTGTGATGGCGGATACTGTCCTGCTGCCCGGCGGAGGGTGACGAAGTTTTACGGATTGCCGGCCGAAAATGCGGGCGAAATGTTGCGCCTTTAGCAGAGAGAAGCCCCGCAGTCAGGAAATTCCCAGCCAACTTTGACATGATAATAATCCGCTCATCCAAGTGGTGATCGGCGCCGAACCAATGATGTAAAGCACGTCAGGCGTTATTACATCCACGAGGGGAGTGGACGATGTCAGCATCCGTTGCGGCACCTGTCCCTGCAACTGAAGAGCACGCTGCCGAGTGGGCCATGCCCACGTGGGAAGAAGTGGTCACCAACCACTCCGCCAAGGTGTACAGGCTCGCCTACCGGCTGACCGGTAACAAGTACGACGCCGAGGACCTCACCCAGGAGGTGTTCGTCCGCGTCTTCCGCTCGCTGGAGAACTTCAAGCCGGGAACCCTGGACGGCTGGCTGCACCGGATCACCACCAACCTCTTCCTGGACCAGGCGCGGCGCAAGAGCCGGATCCGCTTTGACGCGCTGGCCGAGGATGCCGAGTCACGGCTGCCCGGCCGTGAACCCGGCCCCGAGCAAAGCTTCGAACTCAACAACCTGGATCTCGACGTCCAGGCCGCCCTCGAGGAACTCCCACCGGACTTCCGTGCCGCCGTCGTCCTGTGCGACCTCGAGGGACTGTCGTATGACGAGGTCGCCGAGGCCCTTGGCGTGAAGCTGGGCACTGTGCGTTCACGCATTCACCGCGGCCGGACCATGCTCCGCGAAAAGCTTGCCCACCGGGATCCGCGCCCGCAGCAGGCGCGCAAGCCGCGGCTGAAGCTGCCCCGCATCGCCGGCGTTCTCTGATCGGCGACATGCGTCGGCTACATCGCTTGCTGGAGGGGCTCAGACAGAACACAGGGTTCCCGCCGCTTGCCGGCGGACGGCACCCGCAGACACCGGACCACATCCGTGCGTGCGCCGAATGCGCCAGCGCGCTGCACCGGCAGCGCCAGTACATTGAACGGCTCCGTGCTGCCGCAGTCCCGGCCGCCAGTGACGAACTGACCGCGCGGCTCCTGCTCCGCACCCAGCAACTGGCCATGGCGCCGCCTCCCGTAGCCCGGCCCAGCCGGATGAGGCTGGCGGGGCTGGCCGGCGGCGTAGCCGTGGTGGCGGCAGGGGCCGTCGCTGCCGGTGCCTACACCGTTGCCGGTGAACCCGGGCAGTACGCCGCCGGCACGGCCTCGCTCTATGGCCAGTCCGGGCATTCCCCGGGAACAGACAGCCGCCTCGCCGCGCTGCGTTCCTCCGGCTGGACCTGCCCTGAACTGCGTGCCATGGGTTTCCGCCTGGTATCTGCCAGCACGACGGTGCTGGCGGGCCGGCCCACGGTGGAGCTGCGCCTCACCGACGGGCAGCATACGGCCAGGATTCTGGAACAGCACCAGGGGTCGCCGTCTGCGCTGTCTCCGGTCAACCCGCTGACGGGCCACCCGGCGGGAAGCGACGGTTACGTTGCCGCTGACCTGCCGGGAGCGACGGCGGACGGCCGGGTCTGGGTCAAGGCGGGGTCACCGTGGAGCGCGATTTACCAGACACCACGGAGCACGTTCACCTACGTGTCCGACTTGCCCGCCACCTCGGCCGACGACGCTTTGGCGGTGCTCGCAGCGCCCGGAAGCATGGCCGGTCCGGGTTTGGCGGCCGGAACCGATACGGCGGGGGACAGCAGCGCAGCGCAGGAAACTGTCGTGGACCGGGTCGAACGCGGCCTCCGTAAAATAGCCCGCCAGTTGGGGCTTTGAGACGCTTCCGTGTCCCAGCGGCATGCCCCCAGGGGGCACGGGCCGGGTCGAAATCGTCACTGCCTCCCCGGAAAGGGTAATCTTCCTAAAGTGTTTGGAATCAACGGCCCGGAGTTTATCCTTCTGCTGCTCATCGGCGTTCTGGTGATCGGCCCCCAGCGGTTGCCCGAATACACCCAGAAACTGGCAAACCTGGTCCGCGAAGTGCGCCGGATGGCCTCCGGTGCGCGGGAGCAGATCAAGGAAGAAGTCGGCATCGACATCGATGACGTCGACTGGAAGAAGTACGACCCCCGCCAGTACGATCCGCGGCGCATTATCAAGGAAGCACTCCTCGAGGATGACACCAAGCCGGTCAGCGCTGGCGGTCCGGCGGCGGTAGCCGCTGCGGCATCAGCCGCCGCCTCCCACACGGAGGAGCGGCCAGCGCGCATTATCGAAAGCCTCGGCGTGGGCGAGCGGGCCCCCTTCGATTCCGAGGCGACGTAGCCGGGTTTCGACAAGCTCAACCGGCGGGTTCCGGCAAGCTCAATCAGCGGAGTCTGCAGGTTCAACCGGTGGACTGAAATAATCAGCGGGGCTGGACGTCCAGCTTCATGCCGGCCAGCCCCCGCGGCCTGGCCGCAAGCTTCCCGGCGATGCCGGACAGCGCCACTGCTGCCGGCGTGTCCGGGGCGCCCAGGACGATGGGCTGGCCCGAGTCGCCGCCTTCCCGCAGGAGAATGTCCAGCGGAATCTGGCCCAGCAGCGGCACGTCCGTGCCGGTCGACGCGCTGAGCCTCTCGGCGAGCACCTCCCCGCCGCCGGTGCCGAACAGGTCCATCCGGCCGCCGTCGGGCATTTCCAGGAACGACATGTTCTCGATGACTCCGGCCACCGTCTGCCCGGTCTGCGTGGCGATGGCGCCGGCACGCTCTGCGACGTCGGCCGCTGCGGCCTGCGGAGTGGTGACCACCAGTATCTCGGCTTTGGGCAGCAGCTGCGCCACTGAGATGGCGATGTCACCGGTGCCCGGCGGAAGGTCCAGGAACAGCGCATCAAGATCGCCGAAATAGACATCGGTGAGGAACTGTTCGAGGGCCCGGTGCAGCATGGGTCCGCGCCAGGCCACAGGCTGGTTGCCGGTGACAAACATGCCGATGGAAATGACCTTTACTCCGTAGGCCACCGGCGGGAGGATCATGTCGTCCACGCGGGTGGGGGCCTGGGTGATCCCCATCAGGGCCGGCACCGAGAAGCCGTACACGTCGGCGTCCACGATGCCCACGCGCAGCCCCTGTGCCGCGAGCGAACAGGCGAGGTTCACCGTTACCGAGGACTTGCCCACACCGCCCTTGCCGCTGGCCACCGCAAAGACCTTGGTGAGGGACCCCGGCTGGTTGAACGGGATGCCCCGCTCGCCGCCGGGGCCGCGGAGCTGCTCCTTCAGTGCGTCTCGCTGCGGCTGGGTCATGACTTTCAGGTCCACCTCGACGGCGGTGACGCCTGGCACGTCCAGCAGCGCCGCCTCGGAGTCCCTGGTGATGGTGTCGCGCAGGGGGCAGCCGGCAATGGTGAGCAGCACCGCCAGGCGGACGGTCCCGTCGCCGGAGATTTCCACCGAATCAACCATGCCCAGCTCGGTGATGGGGCGCCGGAGTTCCGGATCAATGACGGTTGCCAGGGCAGCGTTGACTGCCTGGAGGAGGGTGGTGCTCATGCCGTGGTGCTCAGCTTTCGGGAGAGGTGGGTCGGTGGGCTGCCCGGCCCTGGCGCGTTTTTTCAGACTTGACCTTGGGGATCTGCTGGGTGCGGGGATTGCGTTGCTTTTCCCGCTTCTCCTTCAGCTTTTCCCGGACCAGTTCGCGTGGCGATTCATGGCTTCCGGGCCCGGAGGGTTCGTGCGTGCGGAGCTCCTCCTGGGCCTCCAACAGGTCCTCCAGGAGACTGCGAAGTTCCGCCCGGACGTAGTCGCGGGTGGCCACTTCGCGCAGCGCGATCCGCAGTGAGGCCAGTTCCCGCGTGAGGTATTCGGTGTCCGAGAGGTTGCGCTCCGCGCGCTGGCGGTCCTGCTGGAGGGAAACGCGGTCGCGGTCGTCCTGGCGGTTCTGCGCGAGGAGCAGCAGCGGCGCCGCGTAGGAGGCCTGCAGGGACAGCATCAGCGTCAGGAGCGTGAACCCGAGTTCGACCTTGTCGAACTGCCAGGCTGTGGGCGCGAAGGTATTCCATGCCAGCCAGAAGACACAGAACACGGTCATGTAGAGCAGGAACTGCGGCGTGCCCATGAAGCGGGCGAAGCCCTCTGTCGCATGGCCAAAGGCGTCAGGGTTCGGCGAGAACTTGGGGAGGATGCGCTGGCGGCCGCTCAGCGGCGTGTCCAGGCTTCCTTGGGCCGGCTTTCCGCCGGGCCGCGCTGCCTTTGCCGTGTTTTCAGCCAATGCGGCCACCAAGCTTCCTGACCGGGGCCTCGCCGTCGTTGGCCCGCCAGTCGTCGGGCAGCAGATGGTCCAGGACGTCGTCAACTGTCACTGCGCCCACCAGCCGGCCGGCCTGGTTAACCACCGGAAGGGAGTTCAGGTTGTACGTGGCGAGGGTGCGCGCGACCTCGCTGATGTGGGCCAGGTCCGAGAGCGGCTCCAGGTTCTTGTCCACGAGGTTGCCCAGCGACTCGAACGGCGGGAAGCGCAGCAGCTGCTGAATGTGCACCACGCCGAGGAACCGGCCGGTGGGGGTCTCCAGCGGAGGACGGGCGATGAAAATGGACGAGGCGAGGGCAGGGGAGAGTTCCTCGCGCCGGACGTGGGCGAGCGCCTCCGCTACCGTGGCTTCAGGCGGCAGAATGACCGGGACGGGGGTCATGAGGCCGCCGGCGGTGTCCTCGTCGTATTCGAGGAGGCGCCGGACGTCCTCGGCGCCTTCGGGCTCCATCAGCTGAAGGAGTTCCTCCGCCTGGGCGGACGGCAACTCGCCGAGGAGGTCAGCGGCGTCGTCGGGGTCCATCTCCTCCAGGACGTCCGCGGCGCGCTGGACGTCGAGGGCGGAGAGGATTTCCACCTGGTCGTCCTCTGGCAGCTCCTGCAGGACGTCAGCGAGCCGCTCGTCCTGCAGTTCGCTGGCGACTTCGAAGCGCCGCTTGTCGCTCATCTCCTGCAGTGCCTCGGCGAAGTCCGCGGGCTTGAGGTCCTCGTGGTTGGCCACGAACTGGGTGGCTGCCTGCGGTTCTGTCTTGGCCCCCTGGTGCGCGTCGGCCCAGTCGATGATCATGGTTTCGTTGCGGCGCAGCCTGCTCAGGGGCGCCAGCGAGTGCCCGCGCCGGACGAACAGCTTGCTCACGAACCAGTCGCCCGAGCGGTGCTGGTCCATGGCGATGTCCTCGATGGTGGCGTCACCGCTGCCGTCCGTCAGGGTCACGCGGCGGTCAAACATCTCCGCCACCACGAGGGTCTCGGCGCCGCGCTGTTCGAAGCGCCGGAGGTTGACCAGGCCGGTGCAGATGACCTGCGTCTGGTCGATGGAGGTGATGCGGGTCATGGGAACGAAGACGCGCTTTTTGCCGGGAACTTCGACGACGATGCCCACCACGTGCGGGGCGCCCCGGGTTCCGCGGGAGAGCACGACGACGTCACGCAGCCGCCCCAGACGGTCGCCCAATGGGTCGAAGACGTCCAGTCCCAAGAGGCGCGCGACAAAGACGCGGGTAGGATTCGTGCTCACCTCTACAGGCTACCGAGTCTGCTCTCTTTTAGCTGAATTTTCAGCTTTCACCCATCCTTATGGGCAAGAATGGGGTTATGGCTAACATTTTTGGTGCTCCGAAGGCTGCGCCCAACGGCTCGGACGAGTCGAAGACCGTCCCCACGGGGGACACTGTGGGCTCGTATACCTCTTACCTGGACGCCCAGAAGGCCGTGGACTACCTCGCCGACCAGCAGTTCCCGGTGCACCTGGTGTCCATCGTGGGGAACGACCTCAAGATGGTGGAGCGCGTCACGGGCCGGCTCAGCTACCCGCGCGTGGCGCTCTCCGGTGCCCTGAGCGGTATGTGGTTCGGCCTCTTCGTTGGCGTCATGCTGTCCTTCTTCACGCCTGCAGGGGGAACGTTTTCCATCATCAGCTCGGTGCTGATGGGCGCGGCGTTCTTCATGCTGTTCGGGATCGTCACCTACGCCATGCAGCGCGGCAAGCGCGACTTCACGTCCACCAGCCAGGTGGTTGCCACCAATTACGACGTCGTCGTGGCCTTCGAGGCCGCCCATGAGGCGCGCCGGCTGCTCCAGCAGCTCCCGATGACGCCGTCCGACGCCACCCCGGGTGCGCGCCCGGCGTCGCACAGCCAGCACGACTACCAGAACCAGCAGGACTACCAGAACCAGCCGTACCAGCAGCCGGGCCGGCACCAGGGACCGCCGCAGGGCCCGCCCCAGGGGCAGGCGCCGCAGCGGCCGGCGGGCTGGAACGACCCCTACGGCCAGCGCAGCCAGGAGCCCCGCGAGCAGTACGGCACAGGCCAGCACGCACAGGGCGGGCAGCCGCAGGACCCCAACCAGCAATATGGCACAGGCCAGCAATATGGCACAGGCCAGCAGGGCCAGCAGCATGACGGGGAGCAGCCCTACAGGGACGGCCAGCAGTACGGGGCTCACCAGCAGGGCCAGGCCGGGGAGGGTGCGCCGGCAGCGGACCAGCGCCCGGCGTCGGCAGTACGCTACCCGGACCTGCCGGACGGCCGGCCGCAGTACGGTGTGCGCGTGGATCCGAACCAGGCCGACCAGGGCCGGGACGGGCAGCAGCAGTAGCAGTAGCCAAAGCAAGCAGCAAGGCCAGGACGGCAGAAGGCCAGGGCAGCAGAAAAAGGGACGGCCACCGGATCATCCGGTGGCCGTCCCCTTCTTTGTTTGTTCCCCTACCCCTTGGCGTCGGTCTCCTGGTAAATGCCTGCCATCCAGGCCTCGACGTCGTCCGCTGTGCGGGGGAGTGCCGCACTAAGGTTCACCGGTCCCTCGGCCGTCATCAGGATGTCGTCCTCGATGCGCACGCCAATGCCGCGGTACTCCTCGGGAATGGCGAGGTCTTCCTGCTTGAAGTAGAGGCCCGGTTCGATGGTGAAAACCATCCCCTCCCGCAGAACGCCGTCCAGGTAGAGTTCCCGCTTGGCCTGGGCGCAGTCGTGGACGTCGAGGCCGAGGTGGTGGCTGGTGCCGTGCGGCATCCAGCGCCGGTGCTGCTGGCCGTCCTCGCCGAGGGCCTCCTCGACGGAGACCGGGAGCAGGCCCCATTCCGCAAGCCGCTCCGCGAGGACAGTGGTGGCGGCGGTGTGGATGTCGCGGAACTTCACGCCGATCCGGGCGGCCGCGAAGCCGGCGTCGGCCGCGTCCAGGACCGCTTCGTAGATTTTGCGCTGCACGTCCGAGAACGTGCCGTTGGCCGGGAGCGTACGGGTGATGTCAGCGGTGTAGAGCGAATCGGCCTCGACGCCGGCGTCCAGCAGGAGCAGCTCCCCGGCGTTGACCTTGCCGGTGTTGCGGGTCCAGTGGAGGACGGTGGCGTTGTTGCCGGAGGCAGCGATGGTGTCGTAACCGAGTTCGTTGCCTTCCTCCCGGGCACGGGCGAAGAAGGCGCCTTCCACCACGCGTTCGCCGCGGAAGTGCGTCAGGGCGCGGGGCAGGGCCTTGACCACCTCGGTGAAGCCTTCCACGGTGGCGGCCACGGCGGTCTTCATCTGCTCGATTTCCCACTCGTCCTTGGTCAGCCGCAGCTCGGACAGTGCCTCGGACAGCTTCTCGTCGAGGGCGTCCAGCACGCCAAGGTCCAGGTTGTCCGGATCCTTGGCGGTGTTGTAGCGGGCGGTGTCCACGAGTGCGTCGATGTTTTCGTCCACCTTGCGCACTAGGCGGACCGAGATGCCGCCGATTTCTGGGGCGCCGACGTTCTTGGTGACGGCCATCTCAAGTTCGTCGATGTGGGCGGTGGGGATTCCCAGCCGGGCCTCAAATTCGGCCAGCGTGGGCCGCGCCCCGATCCAGAACTCGCCCGACCGCGCGTCGGCGTAGAACTGTTCGGTGTCCCGTCCGGCCAG
Source organism: Arthrobacter sp. FW305-BF8 (assembly GCF_021789315.1). Lineage (NCBI taxonomy): Bacteria > Bacillati > Actinomycetota > Actinomycetes > Micrococcales > Micrococcaceae > Arthrobacter > Arthrobacter sp. FW305-BF8. The sequence goes on along the minus strand of NZ_CP084561.1, from coordinate 3,344,826 downwards.
CGGCCGGAAGTAGAGCGTGGCACGGTGGTTGCCGCCGTCGTCGCCCTTTCCTTCCCCTACAGGTTCGAAGATGAGCACGGCGTCGGGCTCATGGTCCAGCCCGAGGCCGGTGAGGTGGGCGAAGCCGGAGTGCGGCCGGAACCGGTAGTCGCAGTCGTTGGACCGGACCTTCAGGGGCCCGGCCGGAAGCACGAGGCGTTCCCCCTTGAACTGGTCGGAAATGGCCCGGCGCCTCCTCGCGGCGTGGCTGGCGACGGCCTCCCGTTCAGGGGTCACCTGCGGCGCGGGCGCCCAGTTGCTGGCCATGAAGGCCTTGAAAGCGGCGGAACTCGGCCGCTGGGAGCGGTTGTTGACGCGCTCTTCCAGGGGCTGGGAAGCTGTGTTTTCACCGTTGTGGGTGTTGTCTGCATCGTTCACCGTCCAATAGTCTCACCAGCCGAGCGGCTTAGGCCAACACCGGCGCGGGAGGGTGAATCACGCACTTCCCGGCCACAGGGGCGCCCCATCTACTAGGCTGGGCTGGTGAGGATAGATCTACACGCCCACTCGAATATTTCCGACGGTACGGAGACACCGGCGGAGGTCATGGCGGCCGCGGCGGCCGCGGGGCTGAACGTCATCGCGCTGACGGACCACGACTCCACGGACGGCTGGGCGGAAGCGTCCCGGGCGGCGATTGACAACGGCGTGGCGCTGGTGCCCGGCATGGAGATTTCCTGCCGGACGGAGCACGGGATCAGCGTCCACCTCCTGAGCTACCTGCACGACCCCCAGCACCCGGGCCTGCTCGAGGAAATCACGAAGGCCAGGGACGCCCGCCTGACCCGCGCCGAACGCATGGTCACGCTCCTCGCCGAGGACTACCCCCTGACGTGGGACGACGTGATCCACCATGTGGCGCCAGGAGCCACGCTGGGACGCCCACACATCGCCGACGCGCTGGTGGCGGCGGGAGTGGTAGCAGACCGTTCCGAGGCCTTCACCTCGATCCTTACCTCCCATTCGCGCTATTTCGTGCAGCACTACGCGCCGGAGCCCGCGCTGGCCGTCGAACTGGTCCGCGACGCGGGCGGCGTTCCCGTCTTTGCCCACCCCGTCGCCTCCGCACGCGGGCGGGTGGTGGGTGAAAGCACGTACCACGACATGATCGACGCCGGCCTGGCCGGTTTGGAGGTCAACCACCGGGACAACCCCGAGGAGGGCCGGGAGTTCCTGCGGAAGCTGGCCGCGCAGCACGGGCTAGTGGTGACCGGGTCCTCGGACTATCACGGCCTGGGCAAGCCGAACAGGCTGGGCGAGAACCTGACCGCCCCGGACGTCCTTGACCGGATCGAGGAGCTGGGCACGGGCACCGCCGTCGTGCGTTAAGTCCCAACTGACTGGCATTAGTTGTCGTTTTGGGGCCTCAAAACGACAACAAATGCGAGCTACTTGGGCGGGTAGGACGCGAGCTCGGCGTGCGCCCCGAGCCGCTTGGCCATGACGTCGATGGCCGGCTGGTTCTGGTCCACGCAGACGAACCTGCGTCCCAACTTGGCCGCAACGGCGCCAAGCGTGCCGGAACCGGCGAAGAAGTCGAGGCACCAGTCACCCGGGCGGCTGGACGCGGCCACCACGCGCCGCACCAGGCCCTCGGGTTTCTGCGTGGGGTATCCGGTCTTTTCCTTGCCCGTGGGGGAGACGATGGTGTGCCACCAGACGTCCGTGGGCAGCTTGCCCAGCTCACGCTTGGCCGGAGTCACGAGCCCCGGGGCCATGTAGGGCTCCCGGTCCACCTCGGCGCTGTTGAAGTGGTACTTAGAGGGGTTTTTGACGTAGACGAGGATGTTGTCGTGCTTGGTGGGCCAGCGGTTTTTGGCTCGTGCACCGTAGTCGTATGCCCAGATGATCTCGTTCAGGAAGCACTCGCGGCCAAAGATGGCATCCAGCATCACCTTGGCGTAGTGCACCTCGCGGTAGTCAAGGTGCAGGTACAGGGTTCCGTCGTCGGCCAGGAGCCGCCAGGCCTCCACAAGACGCGGCTCGAGGAAGGACCAGTAGTCGCTGAAGGCGTCGTCGTAGCGGTGCAGGGCGCCCTTGATCGTGTCGTAGGAGCGGCCCTTGAAGCCCACCCGGTCGCCGTCGCCGTCGGCGTTGAGCACCATCTTTGTTTCCTGGCGCTGCTGGGCCCGGCCGGTGTTGAACGGCGGGTCCACGTAAATGAGTGTGAAGGCGCCGTCCGGCAGCGTGGGGAGGAAGTCCGCGTTATCCGCGTGCACCACCAGGTTGCTGCCGTCCGGCGCCCAGACAGTTTCAGTCATTGAGGCTATGGGGCCTCGGTGCCGGGCTGTGAGCCTGTTGCGGCGGATTCGCCGCCGGAGACCACTTCTCCGTTGCGGCGGCGCGTGCGGGTGCGGTTGCGGCGCGGGCGCGCCGGCTGCTCGCCGTCAACAGTTGCAGTGGCAGCGGCGGCGGGGCCGCTTCCGGCGTCCGCACCGGTATCTGAAGAACGGCCGTCTGAAGAACGACGGCGGCGCTCGCCCGAACGCTCGCCCGAACGCTTGCCCGAGTCACCGCTGCGGCGGCTGCCTTCCCTGCTGCCGCCTTCCCTGCTGCCGGAGCGGCCGGAATCGCGGCCGCCGGAGCGGCTGTTCTTCTTGCCGGTCTCGCCCAGGTCCTCCAGGACCTCGGCATCGACGCCGGCGAGGGTGCGCTTGCTGCGCGGGAGCCGGCCCTTGGTGCCCTCGGGGATGTCCAGTTCCTCGTACAGGTGCGGCGAGGAGGAGTACGTTTCGACGGGCTCCGGGACGCTCAGGCCGAGTGCCTTGTTGATGAGTCCCCAGCGCGGCATGTCGTCCCAGTCCACGAACGTGACGGCGGTGCCCTTGTTGCCGGCGCGCCCGGTGCGGCCCACGCGGTGCAGGTAGATCTTCTCGTCCTCGACGCACTGGTAGTTGATAACGTGCGTGACGTCGTCGACGTCGATACCGCGGGCTGCTACGTCGGTGGCCACCAGGACGTCCACCTTGTTGTTGCGGAAGGCGCGGAGCGCCTGCTCGCGCGCGCCCTGGCCGAGGTCACCGTGGATGGCGGCGGCAGCGAACCCGCGGTCCACGAGTTCCTCGGCAACCTTTGCGGCGGTGCGCTTGGTCTTGGTGAAGATGATGGTGCGGCCGCGGCCGCGGGCCTGCAGGATCCGGGCGACTACCTCGGTCTTGTCCATGCTGTGCGCACGGTAGATGAGCTGACGGATGTCGCGCTTGGTCAGGCCCTCGTCGTCCGGATCGGCGGCGCGGATGTGGGTGGGCTGCGTCATGTACCGGCGCGCCATGGCAATGACCGGGCCGGGCATCGTGGCCGAGAACAGGAGGGTCTGGCGGACCGGCGGGGTGCCGGCGATCAGGGTCTCGACGTCCGGAAGGAAGCCGAGGTCCAGCATCTCGTCAGCTTCGTCCAGCACCACGATCTTGACGTTCTTGAGCACCAGGTGCTTCTGCTTGTAGAGGTCGATCAGGCGGCCCGGCGTGCCGACCACCACCTCGACGCCCTTCTGCAGTGCGTCGATCTGCGGCTCATAGGCGCGGCCGCCGTAAATCGTGGCAATCCGGGCATTGCGCTTGCGGGATGCGGCCTGCAGGTCGTTGGCAACCTGCACGGCGAGCTCACGCGTGGGTACGATCACCATGGCCTGCGGCGCACCGGGAGCGGGCAGTTTGTCGAAGCCGGCGTCGTCGCGGCCCACCACGCGCTGCAGCGCAGGAATGCCGAAGCCGAGGGTCTTGCCCGTGCCGGTCTTGGCCTGGCCGATGATGTCGTGGCCGGACAGCGCGACGGGCAGCGTCATGGCCTGGATCGGGAAGGGGTGCGTGATGCCGGCGTCAGCCAGGGACTCGACGATGTCGGCGCGGACGTCGAAGTCGGCGAACGACTTTTCGGCTATTTCGTGCGGCTTCTCGTCCGAGATGATGGTCTCTTCCGGCTCGATGGTCTCGGTGCCGGTATCGTCGGAAAGAAGCTGGTGGGTATGCAATTCACTCACAGGGGAGTTTCCTTATTCATTTGGGCATTGGCGCCGCCTGCTCAACGGGCCGGCCGCGGGGGCCGTTCCGGAGCACGCTCAGGCGCGCAAGCAATTCCAGTGGAAGCCGATCGCGGGCTATCTAATTGCCGGCACTGGGGACCGGCGGGTGTGACTCAAGATCGCGTAGGGGCGGGCTTGTTGAATTCAATTTACGGAAATCAACGACCGGGCATCCATTACTACCTAGCCAGTCTACTGGCAAACCCGTGTTTTCCTTGACTCGGGCCGCCGCGGGGACAGTTGCGGCCCGCAGGAGCGGTTCAGTCGACGAGTTCGAGGCGGATCTCGCGGGTCGCGATGTCCGAGGAGACCAGCCGGACCCGGACCCTGGTGCCGGGTTCCATCTCTCCTTCACATTTGGCCGTCACGGCGGGTTCGGCGATCTGGACCACGCCGGAGGGGCCGGATCCGTTGCTCCCCTTGCCGTTCACGCCCTTGCCGCCATTACCGTTGGCCGAGCCGTTCCCGTTCCCGTTCCCGTTGCCGTTTTTGGCCGGCTTTGACCCGGAGATCACCACTGCATCGAACTCCTGCCCGATGTGGTTGCTCAGCAGCGCGGCTTCCACAGTGTCCAGGGCAAGCCGCTCCATCCTTGCCGCCAGCTGGTCCGAGTAGGCCATGATCTCGGGCAGCGAGGGGAGCGCCTCCCGGGCCCAGGCCGGCACCGGCAGGTCATTGCTCAGGGCCTCGCAGATGACCAACACAAAGCGGTCCACGAGGCGGCGGAGCGGAGCGGTGGTGTGGGCATACGCCGTGCCGATGGCTGACTGGACCGCGTCCTCCGGAACGGTTCCGTCGAAATGCGTGTACGCGGCGCCGCGGAAGAGCATGCCTGCGGCGTGGAGGATGGCCAATTGCCGGTGGTCGGTGGGGTCCAGGGTGCGCAGGTACTCGCCGTAGGTTTCCTGCCCGTCCCACGGCTTGCCCAGCGCGGCTGTCTGCCGCCTGAAGTGGCCCAGTGAGCGCTCATCCGGGGCAGGCATGGTCCGGAGGATCCCCACCTTGCCGTTGAGCATCAGGGAAGCGGCGGCCATGCCGGTCATGAGCGAAATCTGGGCGTTCCAGTCCTCAACCGGCAGCTGGGGGACCGCCACGATCCGGTAGCCGCCGTCGGGAAGCTGGACGATCTCCTGTTCCGGCATGTTCAGGCTGGCCCCACCGCGGGCCCGTTCCAGGTCGACGCGCTTGCGCCCCACCTCGCGCAGGAGTTGCAGGATGGGAGCGGCCGTGCCGGCATCCAGTTCTGCCTGGACGCCCTTGTAGTTGAGTTTGGCCCGGCTGCGCACGGCGGCCCGGCGCACCAGCACCGACACCACCTCGGCGGCGGCGTCGAGTTCGAACTCCCAGACGAAGGCGGAGCACAGCTGCCCTGCCAGCAGGCTGCCGGCGTTCTCGCTGATGACCTCCGGATGCAGTGGGATCCGGCCGTCCGGGGCATAGAAGGTCTGTCCTCGGCGGCGGGTCTCGGCGTCGAGAGCGCCGCCCGGCTGCACGAACGACGGAACGTCGGCAATGGCATAGAGGATCCGGTAGCCCTCACCGAGGCGTTCGATGAACAGTGCCTGGTCAAGGTCGGTGGACGACGGCGGATCGATGGTCAGGAAGTCCACTCCGGTCAGGTCCAGGGCCGGGAATCCCCGGTCGGCGACGGCCGCTTCGGCTTCCTTGAGCACGTCCTCGGGGAATTCCCCCGGTAGCTCCAGCTCCGTCCGCAGCGCGCTCAATGCCTCCTCGAGCGCGTTGGTCTGCTCGTGGACGTTGGGCGACAACCGATGATGTGACACGAAAATCAGGTTAGCCCGAATTGCGCCGTTAGTCTTGGATTATGGGCACATCCTCGGCTGACACCGCTCGCTACGACCGCTTCGTCGCGGACCTCTTCGGCGTGATGGCCTACGGCGAACTGTCCGCATTCGAACGGCTCTCGTCGGACGCCCGTTACTCACCCACGCTGCACGACCGTGCCGTGCTCGGCAGGATCGCCGTCATCGAATTCCAGCACTACGAGCTCGTGAGCGCCAAGCTGGCGGGGATGGGCGTCGACGTCGAAGATGCGATGCTGCCGTTCCAGCTGGCGGTGGACCACTTCCATGAACGGACCCGCCCGGCGGACTGGTACGAGTCCCTGATGAAGGCCTACGTGGTGGACACGGTCTCCGCCGACTTCTATCGGGCCGTGGCCCGGTTTGTGGATGCCGGAACCCGTGACGTCATCCAGCAGATTCAGTCGTCGGAAGAGGCCACGGCCGTGCTGCGGGAACGGCTCAGCGGGGCCTTGGCGGACGATCCCCGGCTCGCGTCCCGGCTGGCGTTGTGGGGCCGCCGCCTCCTCGGCGAAGCGATCACGCAGGCCCAGCGCGTGGGCCACGAACACGCCTTTCTCGGCGAGCTGTTCGTCGAGGCGGAGCCCGGTGCCACGGACGCCACAGCACGCGAGCTGGTGCGGGGCATCACCGCCGAAGTCGTGGAGAACCACTCCCGGCGGATGGTCCAGCTGGGCCTGAGCGGGTAGCCCAGAGCCCTCTCTGCGCCCGCGTGCCGGCCGCTCCATTTAGGAGACGGCGGCCGGGGACGTCGCTTCGAGGGCGTCGAGCAGTTCCGCCGCGGCTGCCGCCGGGTCTGGCGCCTCGGTGATGGCCCGCACGACGACGATGCGGCTGGCTCCCGCCGCCAGGACCTGCTCCACGTTGGTGCGGTCGATCCCGCCAATCGCGAACCAGGGCAGCAGCAGGCCGCCGACCCGGTCCTCGTTTGCGGTGCGGACGGCCTCCGCTGCGTAGCGCACCAGGTCAAGCCCGACGGCGGCGCGCCCGGGCTTGGTGGGGGTGGCCCACAGCGGGCCCACGCAGAAATAGTCCAGGCCGCTGCGCCCGTGGGCGGCGCCGACGGCGGCATCCACCTGGTCCGTGCTGTGGGTGGACAGCCCGATCACGGTGGAATCGTGCAGCAGCTTCCGGGCGGCCCGGAGCGGCAGGTCCTTCTGGCCGATATGGAACACCGGTGCGCCGGCGATGGACGCGATGTCGGCGCGGTCATTGACGGCCCAGAGCCGGCCGTGCCTGCGGGCGGCAGCATGGACTACTTCCAGCAGCTCGAGTTCCTCGGCTGCCTCGATGCTCTTGTCCCGCAACTGGATGATGTCCACACCGCCGGCGAACGCCGCGTCCACGAAGTCCGCGAAGTCCCCGCGGTCCTTGCGGGCGTCGGTGCAGAGGTACAGGCGGGCAGCGGTGTGGGCAGAGTGCACGGTCATGGCAACCACCTTAGTTCCTCTAAACTGGGCAGGTACCGCGGGAGCCCGTTGCTGCTGTCATAAAGACGCAGGGCTGAGAGGGCGTCAGAGCCGACCGCTTGACCTGATCCGGTTAGTACCGGCGTAGGGAAGGAATTCCATGCCCCCTAAAATAAGCGGCGAAGATTGCTCCGCGGGCGCGTTGGAGCCCGTCGGACTTGAGGCCGATGTAGCCGTCGTTGGCGGCGGAGTCGTCGGCCACGGCATCGCCTGGGAGGCACGGCGCGCCGGCCGTTCGGTGGTGCTCATCGATGAAGCCCCGGGCAGCGGTGCAAGCTGGGCTGCGGCCGGCATGCTCGCCCCGGTCAGCGAGCTGCATTACCAGGAGGAAGGGCTCCTGGAATTGATGCTGGAATCCTCCGCCCGATGGCCTGACTTTGCGGCCACCCTCATTTCCGGCGGGGATGCCGGTTACCTGACGACGCCGACCCTGGCCGTGGGTGCCGATCCGGCCGACCGCCGGGCCCTGATGGACCTGCGGGACGTGCAGCGGGCCCACGGCCTGAACGTGGAACCGCTGACCATCCGCGAGGCACGTTCCCGGGAGCCGCTGCTCAGCCCCGGGATCTCCTGCGCCCTCGACATCCCGGCGGACCACCAGGTGGATCCGCGCAGACTCGTCCGGGCCCTTGCTGCCGAGCTGGCCGCGCAACGTCAGGAAAATGTGGCAGCGGAGGGATACGCGGTGAGGGAGCACGCCGCCGGCCTGCTCTGGGACGGCGCCCGGGTCTGCGGGGTACGGCTGGCGGGCGGCGGGTCCGTCACGGCGGCCGAGACGGTGGTGGCCAACGGCTTGGCCGCGGCGCGCCTGCAGAACCTTCCGGAAGGCCTGCAGCTGCCGCTGCGCCCGGTTTACGGAGACATCCTCAGGCTCAGGGTCCCCGAACACCTGCAGCCCCTGCTCACCGCAACGGTCCGCGGCATGGTGCGGGGCGTGCCGGTGTACGTGGTGCCCCGCCGGGACGGCACGGTGGTGATCGGCGCCACCCAGCGTGAGGACGGCGTGCCGGGCACCAGCGCCGGGGGTGTCTACCAGCTGCTGCGCGACGCCCAGGCGCTGGTGCCGGCAGTCGCAGAGCTCGAGCTGCTCGAAGCCACCGCCCGGGCCCGGCCCGGCACGCCGGACAACGCCCCGCTGCTGGGCCGGGTGCCGGCCGGCGGGCAAGATGCCGGCACGGACGTGGCTGGCCTCATCATCGCCACCGGCTTCTTCCGCCACGGCGTCCTGCTGACCCCGGCCGCCGCGGTCATCTGTCGCCAGCTCATGGACGGCATCACCGATCCGCGCTGGGCCAAGTTCCGGCCGGGCAGGTTCTCTCCCGGGCTCCCAGACCCTCTGGGATCTGCCGCTGCACTCAGCATTTGACCCGCGTCACCTTTGACCTAACCAAGGAACCAGCATGAACATCACACTGAACGGCATCGAACAGGAAATCAGCGAGGGCGCCTCCGTCACCTCACTCGTCAGCCAGGTCACGGGGCGCCAACTGGCCGCCAGCGGTCAGGCGGCCGACGGCCAGCGGCTGGGTGTGGCGGTGGCCCGCAACTCGGCCGTCGTGCCGCGCAGCCAGTGGCACGCCACGGCACTCGCAGACGGCGACGAGATCGAACTTGTCACGGCAGTCCAAGGAGGGTAAGGACGATGGCAGAAACAATGATTGAAACAGCAGACAGCCTGGTCATTGACGGGGCGGAGCTGACCTCGCGGCTCATTATGGGCACCGGAGGCGCTCCAAGCCTGGACGGTCTCGGCGCAGCGCTGCTCGCGTCCGGGACCCAGCTGACCACCGTCGCAATGCGGCGCTACTCGCCTGCCGAAACCGGCTCGCTGTTCCAGCTGCTGGTGGACCACAACATCCGCGTGCTCCCCAACACCGCCGGCTGCTTCACGGCCCGGGACGCTGTGATGACGGCGGAGCTGGCCCGGGAAGCGCTGGAGACCGACTGGGTCAAGCTCGAAGTCATCGCCGACGAGCACACGCTCCTGCCTGATGCCGTGGAACTGGTGGACGCCACCGAGCAGCTGGTCAACCGAGGCTTCAAGGTGTTCGCCTACACCAATGACGATCCCGTCCTGGCGCTGCGGCTGGAGAACCTCGGTGCGTCGGCGGTCATGCCGCTGGGAGCGCCGATCGGCACGGGCCTGGGCATCCTCAATCCGCACAACATCGAGCTGATCGTGTCACGGGCCTCCGTTCCCGTGGTTCTGGATGCAGGGATCGGCACGGCCTCGGACGCGGCCCTGGCCATGGAACTGGGGTGCGACGCCGTGCTGCTGGCCACCGCCGTGACCCGGGCCCAGAACCCCGTTCTCATGGCCGAAGCCTTCAAACACTCCGTGATCGCCGGTAGGCTGGCGCGTGCGGCCGGGCGGATCCCGCGCCGTGAGCATGCCTTGGCGTCGTCGGCCATGGAGGGCCGGGCGGAGTTCCTCTAAGCCCGGCCAACCCGTGCCCGGTGGCGTGCGGCCAGCTCAACAGGTACTTCCCAGGAGCCAGTTGTGGCAGCCAGCGACGACATCCTCACCCGACCCCAGATCGACGAAGCGCTCGCCGGGCTGCCCGACTGGCGCTACCGCCTCGGCGGGCTTATCACTGTTTATAAGACGCCGACGGCGGCGGTCGCACTGGAGCTGATTGCCGCCGTCGGGCGTCTGGCAGAGGACATGGACCACCATCCGGACCTGGAATGGCGCTATAACCGGGTGTTCATCCGGTTCAGTTCCCACGACGTCGGCGGTGAGGTGTCCGCGCGGGATACCCGTGCTGCCGCCTCCGTCAGCGATGCCGCCTCGGCGGCTGGCGCCGAAGCCCAGCCCGGCCTGTACCGGACGGTGGACATCGGCATCGACACGGCTGACGCGGCGGAAATTTCCGAGGTCTGGCGGGTAGCCCTCGGCTACCGGAAGGGCAGGTCCGGGGACCTGGTTGACCCCTACGGGCGCGGACCAAGCGTGTGGTTTCAGGAGACGCTGACGCCGAACGACAACCGCCTGCATCTCGATGTCCACCGCTCCAAGGCCGAGTCGGCACCAGTACTGGAGAAGACCGCGGCAACCGGGGCACAAATGAACAGTGACCACGCACCCAACTGGGTGGTGGTCACTGATGCCCAGGGGAACCGGCTCTGCCTGCACACCGAGGAAGGCCGCGGTCCGGACGTTGCCGCGCCTCCGGGGTCTATTTAGCGGCGTTGTCCAGCAGTTGCCGGAACTGCTCTTCCGAGTTGAGGGTCAGCTTTTCCCCGTTCAGGAAAAACGTCGGAGTGCCGGTCACGCCGAGGGCGGTGCCGTCGGCGATGTCCTTGCGGATCCGGTTTTTGGTTTTCTCATCCGCGACCGCGGCATCATATGTAGGCATGTCCAGGCCGAGTTCCTGGGCGAAGGTGCGGAACTGGGGTCCCTGAGACGCCTGCTTCTCTCCCCACTGCGGCTGGGTCTCGAACATCTTGATGTACATCTGCTGGTATTTGCCTTGCTGCGCGGCTGCTTCCACTGCCAGAGCAGCTGTGCCCGAGTTCCGGTGGCCCGGCAGCGGGAAGTAGCGGTTCACGAAGGTGATGCGGTCCCCGTATTCCTTCTTCAGTTCCTCCACCAGCGGCACCGCCGCCCGGCAGGACTCGCATTCGAAATCCAGGAACTCCACGAGCTGGGCCTTCTCGGTGGGAGGTGAAGTGACGCGGTGGCTGTCTTCGCGGACCAGTTGGGCGTCGGCGACCGGCTGCGCGGCGGGCTGGGCGGCCTTGGTCGCGTTGAACACGGTGTACCAGATGACGCCGGCGGCGACGATGACCCCGAGCAGGATCCAGATAACCAGACGCGCCTTCCGCGCCGGGTCTCCAGGCTTGGAAGGTGTGGGGGTGGCTTGTGTCGTTTGCGGCATCAGGGGTGGATGCTTTCCTGGTCGCGGTTGTCCCGGCGGACCAGCGGCAGGCCCAGTACCTGTAGTGCAGGCGCCGGTTCTGATGCTGTGCAGCCGTCGCAGCAGCCGTCCGCGGACGGCACAGACGATGCTTCCTGGTCTTCACCGGGCACCGCCTGCGGGACCGTGCAGCACACGTCCCCGCGCCACGCATTGACACCCTCACGGACGGCGATCGCCGCGATCACCAGGGCGGCGCCGGCGTCGGCCCACCACCAGCCCAGCGTGCTGTTCAGGACGAGGCCGATCAACAGGACCGCGGAGAGGTATGTGCAAAGCAGCGTCTGCTTGGAGTCGGCAACAGCAGTCTTGGAGCCCAGCTCACGGCCGGCCCGGCGCTGCAGCCAGGACAGAACAGGCATGATGGCCAAACTCAGCGCGGCGATCACGATCCCGGGGGTCGAATGCTGGGCCTCCCCGCCGCCGGCCAGGGACCGGATGGCGTCAACGGAGACGAACGCCGCCAGCGCGAAGAAGGACAGGGCGATAATCCGCAGGGTGAGGTGTTCCCGTCGCTCAGGGTCCTTAGAGGAGAACTGCCATGACAAAGCAAGGGCGGAGGTAACCTCGATTACTGAGTCCAGCCCGAATCCGATAAGCGCGGAGGAGTCCGCGACGCCGCCGGCCCACAGGGCCGCCGCGGCTTCAATCACGTTGTAGGTGATCGTGGCCGCCGCGAAGAGGCGGATACGGCGGTTCAGGACCGAGCGCCGAGCCGGCGCCGGTGACGCCTGCACAGCGCTCATGCCAGGCACGTCCCGTCAGGTGCGCAGCACGCCGGATCCACGGCAAGCACCACTCCGATCAGATCCCGGATGGCGTGACCCAGCCGGGAGTCGGCGAGCTCATACCGCGTCCGCCTGCCGTGCGGGACAGCCACCACCAGGCCGCAGCCGCGCAAACAGGTCAAATGGTTGGACATGCTCTGGCGCGACACCGCCAGGGAATCAGCAAGGTCAGAGGGGTAGGCTGGCGCATCGGCCAGTGCCAGCAGGATCCGTGCACGCGTCGGGTCAGAGACCGCGTACCCGAACCGGGCCAGCACCGGAGCGTGTGTCAGAGTCTGCATACGTCCAACGGTACATCAGCGGATGTATTGAGCCAGCGTTGCGCCGCTGCGTGATGACGATCCCTACTGGGAAGCAGGTTAAGGGACAGTGACCACGCACCCGCTTGGGTGGTGGTCACTGATGCCCAGGGGACCTGGCGCCGCCCAGATCCTGCGGTAGCTAAATTTTCAGCGCTGCCGTCAGCCGCTGGGTGTCCTGCCTGGCGCGTGCCCGGCCGAGGTAGACCGCCACTGCCAGGGCAGCAGCCGTCCCGGCCGCCATGGGCAGGACCCAGGACAGCCAGGTCAGGCCGGGCTGGTAGCCCAGCCCCGCCCAGATGCAGATGATCCAGGCGAGCATGCCCACCGCGGCAGCGGTGCCCGCCGGCACGAGGATGCCGTACTTGGTGTGGCGCCGGTCGTTGGCCCAGACGACGAACCCGGCGGCAGCGGTCACCAGGACCACGATCACGAGGGACAGCACTGCTCGGCCTACAGGGCGCCGAAGCCGACCCGGCGCACTTCCTCTGCGCCGATTTCGACGTAGCCGAGGACGTTTGCCGGGATGATGATCTGGCGGCCCTTCTCGTCGTTCAGGCGCAGCTCGCTGCCCTTGGCGATGGCCTCGGCCACTACTTTGGCCACAGCGTCAGCATCCTGAGCCGATTCCAGCACAATTTCACGGCCGACGTTCTGAATGCCGATCTTTACTTCCACAGCAAGGCCTCCCAGCCAGTCAAGGTTGAAATTTCAAAGGTAGTTTCATTTGTAGTCTAGGTCTCTTTGGGGAAGCGAGAGATTCCGCGCCAAGCTAAACGGTAAATCAAGTCGCTGGCCACATCGAGATCGAGATCTCCGTCTGTTTCGAGCCAGTAGCGCGCGCTGACCTGGGCCATGCCCGCCAGCCCGCGTCCCAGCAGCTGGGCCTCCAGCAGCGGGAGCTTGGTGTCCTCGGCGATGATCCGCGCTATGGCCTCGGCGAAGGTCTTGTTGAACGTCTCCAGGCGCGAGCTGACATCGGCGTCGTTGATGAGGTCGGACTCGAACACCAGCCGGTGTGCCTGGTCATCGCTGTCAATGAAACGGAAATAGGCGCGCATGACGGCCTGCACGCGTTCCTTGTTGTCCGTGGTGGAGTTCATTGCCCCGAGCATGAGCTCGGTCAGTGCCTCGAGATGGCTGTCCAGCAGGGCAAGGTACAGCTCACGCTTCGACGGGAAGTGCTGGTAGAGCACAGGCTTGCTGACGCGGGCCGTTTCCGCGATCTCGTCCATCGCGGCACCGTGGTACCCGTTGGCGACAAAAACCTCCTGGGCTGCGGCCAGCAGCTGGGCCCGGCGCTCGTCGCGCGGCAGCCTGGCGGAACGCTGGCCGGAGGCGCGGACGGGGCCGGCATTGGATTGCGCGGCCTGAGTTCGATCAACCGGTGCATGATGAACCACTGTTGGCCTTCTTTCCTTTGCAGTTAACTTCACTTTACCCGGGGGTAATATGACCGCGCGGTATCTTCAGGCATACATTGAAGTATGGCTTCTCCGTCCACGGCAAATACAGTCCGCACGCTCCCGGGCCCCCTCGTCGATCCCGCTCCCGGCCTCTCCACCGAAGAGGTGGAGCGGTATTCCCGGCACCTCATCATTCCCGAAATCGGCGCACTCGGACAACGCCGGCTGAAGAACGCGCGAGTGCTGGTCATCGGGGCGGGCGGACTGGGTTCGCCGGCGCTGCTCTACCTTGCCGCAGCCGGCGTGGGGACCATCGGGATCATCGACGACGACGCCGTGGACCTGAGCAACCTGCAGCGGCAGATCATCCACGGTGTGCGGGACGTGGGCCGGCCCAAGATCGAGTCCGCCCGCGACGCCATCGCGGAACTGAACCCGCTGGTGGACGTCCGCCTGCACAACGTCAGGCTCGATGCCTCCAACGCCCTGGAGCTTTTCGCCGAATACGACCTCATCCTGGACGGGGCGGACAACTTCGCCACGCGCTACCTGGTGAACGACGCCGCCGCCATCCTCGGCAAGCCATACGTGTGGGGGTCCATCTTCCGCTTCGACGGGCAGGTCAGCGTCTTTTGGGAACAGCACGGCCCCACGTACCGGGACCTCTACCCGGAGGCGCCACCGGCCGGCTCCGTGCCGTCGTGCGGGGAGGGCGGCGTATTCGGCATGCTGTGCGCGGCTGTCGGCTCGCTGATGGTCACGGAGGCCGTCAAGCTGATTACCGGCGTCGGACGCTCCCTGCTGGGCCGGGTGGCGCTGTACGACGCCCTGGGCGGCAGCTGGCGCGAGATCAGGGTGTCCAAGGACCCGGACGTCCCGCGGATCACGGAACTCACCGACTACGAGGCCTTCTGCGGCGTCGCCCCGGCGGAGACAGCCGACACCGGGCACACCGTGACGGCAACGCAGCTGGCCACGATGCTGGCCTCGCGGCAGGCCGGGCTGAAGGACTTCGACCTGGTGGACGTGCGCGAGTCGGGGGAGTACGACATTGTCCGGATCGACGGGTCCGTCCTGATCCCGCAGGGGCGGATCCTCTCCGGTGAGGCGTGGGGCGAGCTGCCGCAGGACAGGGACATCGTGTTCCACTGCAAGGCCGGGACACGGTCTGCCGCCGTGCTGGCAGCCGCCCGGAAGGCCGGCTACCAGCGGGTCAGCCATCTCGACGGCGGCATCCTCGCCTGGGTGCGTGACGTGGAGCCGCAGAAGCCGGTCTACTGATCCAGCCTGCCTCACCGTGCCGTAACCGGGATCGGCATCCGTCGTCGATGTGAAGGCACCAGGGGGCTCATGAGAGTACCTTGGCGACCGTCAGCAACGGAAGCGCAAGCGCCTGCGGGGCATCGTCCTCCAGCCCCGTGTACTCGATTTCCATGGCCACCGAATCGTGCGGGGCCAGGTAACTGATCCAGACCTTCTCGGTGGCACCGGCGGCAATCGTGCCCGGACCGCGGTCGGCGTCCTGCGGGGCGACCGTGATGCCGGAGGGCAGCAGCTTGAGGCGCAGCTGTCCCGGGCTGAACAGGACCGGTTCGGACCGGACATTGGTGAGTGCCACTTCCAGCACGACGACGTCGCCCCACGTGAAGTTTCCAGGCTGCGGCCAGTCTGAGTCCAGGAGGGGGTCGCCGTGGTGGTCGTCCACCGCGGCATCCTGGCGGCTGGAAACGCGCTGGATTCCGGGCTGGCCTGCTGCAACGGCCCTTCGCGTTCCGTCCGTGACTTGGGATACGGCCGAGGCGAGCGGCGTGGCAGCAGGCCGCCCCTGCGCATCAAGCCGGGCCAGGCGTCCGGCGTCGACGAGCGACACTGTGCCGAAGGTTGTGGAGAGCCCGGCTCCGCCGCCGGGTCTGCTGCGGGACACGACGCCGTAGGTTCCACCGCCTACCAGCAGGAGCGCTCCACCGCCCACGATAAGTCCGAATTGCCGGCGGCTCAGGGGCGGCACGGCCGAGGCCGGTGAAGCAAAATTCATGATGGCTCCCCAATATGGTTTTCACGGGCAACGTCAATGCTGCACGGGGAACCTATGGAAAGCTTGTGAAGTTCTGTTTGTCAGAACATATGCAGGTTAGGCGGAGTTCCTGCGGGACTCGTTTTTGTGCGGGCCTGCGGAGTCCTGCAGGTGCCCGGTAGCAGTGGTCAGGGTGCCCGCAGCGAGTGCGCTGTGGTCCACAGGGCACTCGGCCTTGGACGCGGCAGCTGGCTGCTCGACGGTGATGCCATACAGGGTTTCCAACGCCGCGACGTAGTCGTCCTGCTGTCCGTTGGACGCCAGTTCGCGGGCGCGCACGGTGGGGACATGCAGCAGCTGCTTCACCATGCGGCGCAGCGCAAACTCCACTTCTTCGGCCGCGGCGGTGCAGCCGTGGCGGGCGCGCACCTTTTCCATTTCCGCATCGAGCACGTTCATGGTGTGACGGCGGAGGGCCACAATGGCCGAGTCCACGGAGCGCGCCTCACGTTCCTGTTCAAACGCCTGAGCGGCGCCGGAAACCATGCTGCTGGCCTGCGCGAGTGACTCTGCCTGTTCCTGGGGCGCCGCGAGCCGCACGGACTCGAGGGTCAGCAGCTCCACGCCGTCGAGTTCTCCGACCGCGGGATCAAAATCGTGGGTGAGCGCGAGATCGATGGCGATCAGCGGCTGGGTGGATCCGGCGCGGACCTGGGCGAGCTCGGCGGCTTCCACCCTTGTGTCCGAGCCGCTGCAGCCGATCATGACGTCGGCGGCTGCGACGGCGGCGTGCAGGGTGTCGCCGTTGAGGGCGGTCCCGCCGCGTGTTGCCACGAAGGTGGCCGCGCGTCCTGACGATGAGAACACCGCGATATCGCGGCAGCCGCGTTCGCGGAGCAGGGCCATGGTGGCTCCGGCGTAGGCGCCGGTGCCGAACACCACGACCTTCTTCTTCGACCAGTCGGTCTCTTCGGAAAGGTCGGTGGCGAGGTCGAGAGCGACCGAAACGATGGACAAGCCGCGGGAGCCGAGGGCTGTCTGCGCGCCGACATCCTTGGCGGTTTTGGAGGCGGCCTGGAACAGGCGGACCAGCCCGGCGCTGGCGGTCCCCTCATGCTGGGCCGTGATCAGGGCCCGGCGCACCTGCCCGGCAATTTCACGCTCACCGACGACGGCGGAGTCGAGTCCGGAGCTCACAGCAAAGAGGTGCTCGGTGACCTCGGGGCCGGTGCGGGTGCTGAACGACCGGGACACCAGCTGCTCGCTGAGGCCGCTCGAATCGCTGATCTGGCCGACAAGGGCGGCGCGTGCGGCCTCGACGTCGTCGGCGTGCGACGCTTCGCCGTAAATTTCGTAGCGGTTGCAGGTGGCAAGGACAACCGCACCCTTGACCGCCGGCGAACCGGCGAGGGCGGACGTGGCGATGCCAGAAGAACCGTTGCTTAGCTGAGCAACGGTTTCGAGGTCGATGTCGGCGTGTGTAGCCACCAATGAGAAAAGAACCACAGCACGACAATCATAGCTTTTTCGCAGGCGCGTAGAACAACCCTTGGTCCGGATCCCCGGTTTCCGGGCGTGTGATTCCTGCCACCCGTTGATGGGACTGCCGCGGGTGACAGGCTGTCGTTATCTTTTAGGGGCGATTTTGGGCACAATCAAAGGCATGACTTCTAGCGCTGTAACCCCCGCCGGTACCGGACTCGACGCAGGCCATCCGCTGCGCGACGGACGCACTGCCGACTCTCCGCTTATTACGGCGTACCGCGGCGGCAAGCCAAGCCGCCGCCCGGTGTGGTTCATGCGCCAGGCGGGCCGTTCGCTGCCGGAATACCTGAAGCTCCGCGAGGGCGTCGCCATGCTGGATTCCTGCCTGCGCCCCGAACTTGCCTCGGAAATCACCCTGCAGCCGGTGCGCCGGCACGACGTTGATGCGGGCATCTTCTTCTCCGACATTGTCATTCCCCTGAAGCTGGCCGGCGTCGGCGTCGACATCGTGCCCGGCGTGGGGCCGGTCCTGGATAAGCCCGTGCGGACTGCCGCCGACGTCGCCGCCCTGCCGCGCCTCACTGAGGAGTCGCTGGAACCCATCCGGGAAGCCGTCCGGCTGACCGTGGATCAGCTTGGCAAGACCCCGCTCATCGGCTTCGCGGGCGCGCCTTTCACTCTGGCCGCGTACATGGTGGAGGGCCGGCCCTCCCGGGACCACCTTGGACCGCGCACCATGATGCACGCCGACCCTGAGACATGGACGGCGCTGGCCAACTGGGCCGCGGACGCTTCCGGCCTGTTCCTGCGCGCCCAGCTGGAGGCGGGCGCCTCCGCGGGCCAGCTGTTTGACTCGTGGGCAGGCTCCCTTGGCCTCGCCGACTACACCCGATTCGTTGCCGCAGCCTCGTCACGCGCCCTGGACCACGTCCGTGACCTGGGCGCGCCGCTGATCCACTTCGGCACCGGCACTTCCGAGCTTCTGGTGGCCATGCGCGACGTCGGCGTTGACGTCGTCGGCGTGGACTACCGGCTGCCGCTGGAGGAGGCCAACCGCAGGCTGGGCGGCACCGTCCCGCTGCAGGGCAACATCGATCCGGCGCTGCTGTCCGCCCCGTGGGAGGTCCTCGAGGCGCACGTCCGGGCGGTCATCGCCTCGGGGGCGGCCGCCCCAGGCCACGTGCTGAACCTCGGCCACGGCGTGCCGCCGGAAACGGACCCCGGCGTCCTGACGCGCGTCGTCGAACTCATCCACTCCATCTCCCCGGAGTAAAGGGCTGTGGCTGCGGGCAGGCCTCCGGCCGCCGGCCGCACTGCACTGGTGGTCGGAGGCGGCATCTCCGGGCTCCTGGCCGCCCGGGAACTGGCCCGGGCGGGCCTGCACACCACAGTGCTGGAAGCTGCCGAAGCCTGGGGAGGCTGCGTCGGCAGGCATGACGTTGCGGGGCTGACCCTGGACAGCGGGGCCGAGTCCTTTGCCACGCGCTCCACTGCGGTGGCCGACCTCGCCGCGGAACTCGGACTGGGCGGACATATCGTTGCCCCGCGGCCCGGCGGCGCCTGGGTGCAGCTGCCGGGCGGACCCCGCGAGCTTCCCAAGACCGGCGTGCTGGGTATCCCGGCCAATCCGTGGGACCCGGAGGTCCGGCGCTCGCTGGGCCTCGGCGGTTCCCTGCGCGCCTCGCTGGACAAACTGCTGCCCGCCTCCGTGGGAACCACCGCCGAGGTTTCCAGCGTCTCCGCGCTGGTGCGGGCCCGGATGGGACGCCGCGTCCTGGAACGGCTGGTTGAACCCGTGGTGGGCGGCGTGCATTCGGCTGACCCCGGTCTGCTCGACGTCGACATGGTGGCGCCGGGGCTGCGCGCGGGCATCGCCCGGCACGGCTCGCTGGCCGCCGCCGTGGCTGCCCAGCGCAAGGGGACAGGAACGCAAGCCACGCCAACGCAGGGCGCACCAACGGACGCCAAACCTGCCAAGGCAGGCTCCGCCGTCGCCGGCCTGAAGGGCGGCATGCACACCCTCGTCACTGAGCTCGTGGCGGACCTCAGGGCGCGCGGCGTGCAGCTGGTGCCGGGGACAGCGGCCACTGACGCTGCACGGACGCAGCAGGGCTGGACGGTGACGGCGGGGGAGAGCAGCTACAAGGCTGACGTCCTGGTGGTTGCCTTGGACGGACCATCGGCCGTGCGGCTCCTCGGGAAAGCAGTCCCGGCGCTGGCCGGGCATCAGCCCGCGCCCGGGCCTGTGGTCAAGCTTGTGACACTCGTTGTTGACCTCCCCTCGCTGGACGGTCGTCCGCGCGGAACGGGGATCCTGGTGGCGCCGCAAACGGAGGGAATCCGGGCGAAGGCCCTCACCCATGCCACCGGCAAATGGGACTGGGTGGCGGACGCGGCCGGACCCGGCAGGCATGTGCTGCGGCTCTCCTACGGGCGCAGCGAAGGTGCGTCAGCCGCTGCGGCCCCCGCTGCGCCGGGGCCGGAATCGGATTCGGATGAGGCATTGCTTGACACGGCTTTGCAGGATGCGTCAGCGCTGCTGACGGTGCCCGTCACACGGGAGGCGCTGGTGGACTGGGACGTCGTCAGCTGGGCCGGGGCGCTGCCCTTTGCCGCCGTGGGGCACCGGCAGCGGGTCGCCGAGGTCCGGCAAATCTGCGCCGGCACGGACGGGCTGCTGATGGTCGGCGGCTGGCTTGCCGGTAACGGGCTGGCGGCTGTGGTGGCCGACACGAAAACACGAGTCACGGCCTTCCTGGCGTAGCCGTCCCGGCTCTCGCGGTCGGCTGCGGGAAGGCAGCTTCCCTGCCGCCCGCGATACCTTCCGGGAGGACCTTCCGCAAGTTTTCCCCGGCGCAAAATTGTGTCTAGGGTCGATGACTATGGTCAATCAGAAGTCCGATGGTTTTCGTTCGCTGACTGGTTTCCATGGGGGACTTCGGCGCGGCACAGCAGCGGCAGCGTTCGGAGCGGTACTGGTCTTGTCCGCAGGGGTTCCTGCATCCAACGCTGCTGCATGCAACGCTGCTGCGTCCGACCTGCCGGTATCCGACCTGCTGGCGGAGCCCGACCAGGGCGGGGCTGCTGCCGGAACGGCGCTCGGCGCCACTGCCGACGCCGCGGGCCTCGAGGCCTGGGCGGCGGCGGCCCTGTCGAATCACGGCAAGAGAGAGGGCACTCCGCACGGCGGTAAGTCGCACGGCGGTAAGTCGGAGGGCCGTGCAGGCGGCCCCACCCGGCCCACCGCGGACGAGCCATCGCCCTCGGAAGCGCCGCTGGTTCCGATGCCTGTTCCATCTGTGACCTTCGCAGCCAGACCGACGCCTGACCCGTCGATTACTGCCTCGGCCACGCCCACGCAGGCCGCTCCGACGCCGTCGGATCCAGGTGACACAGAGCCGGCGCCGTCGCCCGCGCCGACCTCTTCTGGAGCCCCGACTTCTTCCGGGACGGCGACGCCCTCCCGGCCCTCCCGCCCATCAGGGACTCCGGAAGCGCCTGAGCCATCTGAAACACAGCCCTCGGGCACGAAGTCCTCGGGAAGCCCAGCGCCGTCGGGAACACCGTCGCCGTCGGGCAATGGGTCAGGATCGTCGGGCGGAACCGGCGGCTCTTCCCCCGCCGGATCAGCACCCGCCGGATCCCCGGCAAGCGGAACCGCGGGATCCCCGGCGCCGGCCGCCGGCAGTTCCCAAAGCGCTGCGACCACCGAAGCCCCGTCCGCGGCCGCCAGCCCGTTCGGGGAGATCGCGGGCCTGTCAGCCGGCGCCGGCCAGCGGGGACGCTCGGCCGGGGGGGTTGCCGGCGGAGTCTGGGGCTCCGCGCAGTTCGCGGGACCCACCAACATGGCCACGATCAGCTCGCCCTACACGCGCGGGCCGGCGGAGGGTGCCGTCATGGGCGTGTCACGGAGCGGAACCATTGAGCCGCAGGTGTGGTGGGGTGCAGGGCTCCTCGCGCTTGCCGGGGCGGCCGGTGTGGCGGCAGTACGGATCCGGCGGTCGCTGTGAAATTAACCACTTCTACACAGCGTAGAAGTTGAGTTTTTCGACTTAGGCCGCATGGAAGGGGCAGGATAGTAACCATGAGCCACACTCCTGCCGAATCTGTCACCAAAACCGAAGAATCAGCCGAGCAGTTCTTCACCCTCTGGACCGTTTTCAAGCGCTCCGCCGAGGCCCTCCGCAGCGCCGATGCCGCCGAGGATTTCGACGCCCTGGTGGCGCGCCTGGCCGAGGGCGGGGTCACCCACCGCGGCAGCTATGACGTGTCCGCCATGCGCGCCGACGCCGACGTCATGGTCTGGCTGCACGGCCCCAAGCCCGAGGCGCTGCAGCAGGCCATCCGTGACATCCGCCGCAGCAAGCTGTTCGCTGGAACTGAAATCGTCTGGTCCGCCATGGGCGTGCACCGTGAAGCGGAGTTTGCCAAGAACCACACCCCGGCGTACTCACGCGGAGTGGCGCCGGCCGAGTGGCTGTGCGTGTACCCGTTCGTCCGCTCCTACGAGTGGTACCTGCTGCCAGAGAACGAGCGCGGCCAGATGCTGCGCGACCACGGCCTGCTGGGCCGCGACTTCCCGCAGGTCATTTCGAACACCGTGTCATCCTTCGCGCTCGGCGACTGGGAATGGATCCTCGGCCTGGAGGCACCCGAGCTTGTGGACCTCGTGGACCTGATGCGCCACCTGCGTTCCACCGAAGCGCGCAACCACGTGCGCGAGGAGATCCCCTTCTACACCGGGCGGCGGATCACCGCGGGCGAGATCGCCGAGGTCCTCGCATGAGTCCGCTGGCCCCGCAGGAAGACCCCGCGAACCTCACCGAGACCGGCAGGCTGGCCCCCAAGGAATACGACGGCGTCCTCCTCGCCTCCTTCGGTGGCCCTGAAGGCCAGGACGACGTCATCCCGTTCCTCCGCAACGTCACCCGCGGCCGGGGAATCCCCGATGAGCGCCTCGAAGAGGTATCCCACCACTACCGCGCCAACGGCGGCATCAGCCCGATCAACCAGCAGAACCGCGAGCTGAAGGCCGCCCTCGAGGCTGAGCTGGCCGCGCGCGGGATCAACTTGCCCGTGCTGTGGGGCAATCGCAACTGGGACCCCTACATCCCGCAGACCCTCCAGGACGCGTACGACGCCGGCCACCGCCGGCTGCTCATGCTCACCACGAGCGCGTACTCCTGCTACTCCAGCTGCCGCCAGTACCGCGAGGACATCGGCATGGCCCTGGCCGAAACCGGGCTCGACGGCAGGCTGGAAGTGGATAAGGTCCGCCAGTACTTTGACCACCCCGGCTTCGTGGAACCCTTCATTGCGGGTACCGCCGAGGGAGTTGCCGAGGTGCGCGCGCAGCTTGCCGCCGCCGGCAAGCCGGACGCCCCCATCCACGTTCTCTTCGCCACCCACTCCATCCCCACCCGGGATGCTGTGGCGGCCGGCCGTTCCGAGGACGAGCCCCGCGAGTTCGCGGAGGATTCCGCCTACGTGGCCCAGCACCTCGCCAACGGCACGGAGATCATGCGCCGCGTGGAAGCCGATTCCGGCCTGTCCGCCCCGTGGTCCCTCGTCTACCAGTCGCGGTCCGGTGCCCCGCATATCCCGTGGCTGGAGCCGGACATCAACGATGCCATCGAGGAACTCGCCAAGCAGGGCGTCGCGGGCATCGTGATCGTGCCACTGGGCTTTGTCAGCGACCACATGGAGGTGGTCTGGGACCTCGACACCGAAGCCCTGCAGACCTGCCGCGACCTCGGCCTCGCGGCCACGCGCGTGCCCACGCCGGGCACCCACCGCCGCTTTGTCGAGGGGCTCGTGGAGCTGATCTGCGAACGCACGGTGGCCAACAACATCCCGGACCGCCAGGCCGTGACCGGCCTCGGGCCCTGGTACGACGTATGCCGTCCCGGCTGCTGCGAAAACTTCCGCGGCGAAAAGCCCACCATAGCCGGTGCAGACACCACCGTCGGCCAGGGGCACGATCCCTACCCGGCCGCCGGGCAGGACGCGAAGTGACGGTACGGATCGGCACCAGGGCGAGCAAGCTCGCCCTGACACAGACCCAGCAGACGGCCGACCGGCTGGCCGCCGTCGGGGGCTTCGACGTCGAACTCGTCCATGTCCGGACCGACGGCGACGTGCTCACCGGCTCGCTGTCCCAGATGGGCGGCACCGGCGTCTTCGTTGCCGCGCTGCGCGACGCGCTGCTGCGGAACGAGTGCGACGTGGCCGTCCACTCCCTGAAGGACCTGCCCACTGGCTCCGCCCCGGGGCTGACGCTGGCCGCCACCCCGCCACGCGTGGACGTCCGCGACGTCCTCTGCGCCCGCGACGGACTCAAGCTGGCCGACCTTCCCAAGGGTGCCCGCGTCGGCACCGGCTCACCCCGCCGGGCAGCGCAGCTCCGCGCAGTACGCCCCGACCTGGACATCGTGGACATCCGCGGCAACGTGGATACGCGGCTGGGCAGGGTGCCCGGGCTGCCCGGCAACGTCACGGACGCGGTGGTTGCCGGGAAGTCGTGCGACCTCGACGCCGTCGTCCTGGCCGCCGCGGGACTGGAACGGATCGGCCGCCTGGACACCGTCACCGAATACCTGGAGACGGACATCATGCTCCCGGCAGCCGGCCAGGGATCGCTGGCCATCGAATGCCGCACCGGCGAGGCGCCGCGCCGTGCCGGCTCCACCGAGGGGTCGCAGGGCGTGCTGGCCCAGGCGCTGGCCGCCCTTGACGACGCCGACACCAGGCTTGCCGTCACGGCCGAACGCGCGCTGCTTGCCCGGCTCGAGGCAGGCTGCGCCGCCCCCGTGGGCGCGTACGCCTACCGGAAGGGCAGCATGCTCCATCTGGAAGCCGTGGTCTGCGCCGTGGATGGCACCGCGTCGGTGCGGGACAAGCGGGCGACCGACGGACTCACCGAGGTGGGAGCCACCCTGCTCGGAATCGAACTGGCCGAGGTTCTGCTGGCAGCGGGGGCTGCGGACATCGCGGACCTGACGGCTTCCTGACCGCAGCCGGCCACCGTATGGGAACGACGAGCGGGGAGCACCGGGCGGACGAACACCCGCTGGAAGAACGTCCGCCGGAAGCACGTCCGCTGGACGGGCGCCGGGTCCTGGTGACGCGGAGCCCCGAGCGGTCCGGGCCCCTCACGGAGGCACTGCGGCTGGCCGGCGCCGTTCCCCTCCTGCTGCCGCTGACGGCCGCCGAACGCGCCCCGGACCAGGCGGCGCTTGACGACGCCTTCGAGGCGCTGGGCGCGGGCACCTTTGAGTGGCTCGTGGTCAGCAGTGCCACCACCGTCCTGGCACTGCAGGAAAAGGCGGCAGAGCGCGCTGTGGAACTGGGCGACTGGCTTCCGGCCGGAACCCGGGTTGCCGCTGTGGGCCCCGCGAGCCGGAAGGCGCTTGAGGCTGCGGGGATTGCCGTGCACTTCGAGCCGGAGCAGGAACATTCAGCCGCCGGGATCGTCAACGGGTGGCCTGGCGGCCCTGCCGCCGTGCTGCTGCCGCAGGCCGATATCGCGGCCCCTGCCCTGGCCCGGGGGCTGGCCGCGAAGGGCGCCAGGGTGCGCACTGTGGTGGCCTACTCCACCGTGGACTTCCCGGCCGAGCCGGCGCGGCGCCTCGGCGCAGGACTGGACGGAACCGGCAGCAGCGGCACCGCCCCGCTGCCGCTGCTGACGCCCGCCGAAGCGAAAGCCGAGATCGACGACGGCGCCCTGGCCGCCGTCGTCGCCGCCTCACCCAGCGCGGTGCGGCGCATCGGCGCCACCCTGGTGCCGCTCGGCTCCTGCCGCCTTGTGGCCATCGGACCGGCGACAGCGGCTGAGGCGGAAGCCCTGGGACTCGCCGTGGCTGCCACGGCGCGGGAGGCCACACCGGAAGGGCTCGTGGCCGCCGTCATCCGGGCCGTTGCCCCCTACATCCACTCATCAACAGCAGGCCCACAGTGAAGGACAAGACATGAGCTTTCCGCACCACCGCCCCCGGCGGCTCCGCACCACCCCCGCAATGCGCAGGCTCACGGCGGAGCACCGGCTTGCCCCGGCAGACCTGATCCTTCCAGCGTTCATCCGCGAGGGGCTCTCGGAGCCGAACCCGATCGCCTCCATGCCGGGCGTTGTGCAGCACACCACCGACACCCTCAAGCGTGCGGCAGCCGAGGCCGTGGAGCTGGGCGTCGGCGGCATCATGCTGTTCGGCATACCCGAGACCCGCGACGCCGAGGGCACGGCGTCGCTGGACCCGGACGGGGTCCTCAACAAGGCCATCCGTGACGTCCGGGCCGAGGTGGGGGACAGCCTCGTGGTCATGAGCGACGTCTGCCTGGACGAATTCACCGACCACGGCCACTGCGGCGTCCTCGACAGCGACGGCTACGTGGACAACGACGCCACGCTGGAGATCTACGCGAAGATGGCGGTGGCCCAGGCCGACGCCGGCGCCCACGTGCTTGGCCCGTCCGGAATGATGGACGGACAGATCGGCGTCATCCGCCAGGCACTGGAAGACGCCGGCCATGTGAACACCGCCGTAGTGGCCTACGCCGCGAAGTACGCGTCGGCGTTCTACGGCCCGTTCCGGGAAGCGGTGGACTCCCAGCTCAAGGGCGACCGCAGGACCTACCAGATGGACGCCGCCAACCGCCGCGAGGCCATCCAGGAGGTGGAACTGGATCTTGCCGAGGGGGCGGACATGGTGATGGTCAAGCCGGCCATGAGCTACCTTGACATCCTGGCCGACGTCGCCGCGATGAGCCCGGTGCCGGTCGCCGCCTACCAGATCTCGGGTGAGTACGCCATGATCGAGGCCGCCGCCGCCAACGGCTGGATCGACCGGCGTGCCGCCATCACCGAATCGGTCCTCGGCATCCGCCGTGCCGGGGCCAACATGGTCCTCACGTACTGGGCCAGCGAAATCGCCGGCTGGCTCAAGGAATCCTGATGCCGGAGCCGGGCACGGGCCAGACCACAACACCGGCCAAGGGACCCACCGCTCCGGTGGGTCCCGGGCAGATCCTGCTGGGCCTGAACACCTTCGGCGACGTCGGAGTGGACGGTGCCGGCGAGCCGAAGCCGCACGCCCAGGTGCTGCGGGAACTGCTGGACCAGGCGGTGCTGGCTGACGGCGTCGGACTTCACGCCTTCGGCGTGGGCGAGCACCACCGCCGGGACTTTGCCGTCTCAGCCCCGGAGGTGTTCCTGGCGGCCGCCGCGGCCAGAACCACCAACATCAGGCTCGGCTCGGCCGTGACCGTTTTGAGTTCGGATGACCCCATCCGCGTGTTCCAGCGCTTCTCGACGGTGGACGCCCTCTCCGGCGGCCGCGCCGAGGTGATGCTGGGCCGCGGCTCGTTCATCGAGTCCTTTCCGCTGTTCGGCCTGGACCTGGCGGACTACGAGGTGCTGTTCGAAGAGAAGCTTGAGCTCTTCGACAGGGTGCGGGCGCAGAAGCCGGTCCACTGGGAAGGGCGCACCCGGCCTTCCCTTGCCGGGCTGAGTGTCTATCCGCCGCTGGAGCACCACCTGCTGCCGGCCTGGATCGGAGTGGGTGGCACGCCGGAGTCCGTGCTGCGCTGCGCGGAGTACGGCTACCCGATCATCTTTGCCATCATCGGCGGCCAGCCGCGCGCCTTCGCGCCGCTGGTTGACCTGTATCGTGAGGCGATGGCCAAGTACGGCCGGCCCATGCAGCAGATCGCCACCCATTCGCCGGGCCATATCGCCCACACCGACGAGGCGGCCCGCGAGGAGCTCTTTCCGCACTGGCTTGCCCAGCGCAACAGGATCGGCGCCGAGCGGGGCTGGGGCCCGGGAAACCGGCGGGAATTCGACGCCATGTGCGGGCCCGAAGGCGCCCTGTACGTCGGGTCGCCTGAGACGGTGGCGCAGAAGATCGCGCTGCTCAAGCGGAACCTCGGAGTGGACCGCTTCGACCTGAAATACGGCAACGGCACGCTGCCGCACGAATCCATGATGCGCTGCATCGAACTCTTCGGCACCGTGGTGGCACCCCGGGTGGCCGAGCTCCTGTCCGGTGACACTCCCGCAGACTGAAAGAATGGGAACCATGACTTCCAGTACCCCTCGCAACGAGGAACTTTTCGACCGCGCCCGCCAGCTGATGCCCGGCGGCGTGAACTCCCCGGTCCGCGCCTTTGGTTCCGTCGGCGGCACCCCCCGCTTCATGGTGGCGGCCAAGGGCCCGTACCTGACCGACGCCGACGGCAAGGACTACGTGGACCTGGTCTGCTCCTGGGGGCCGGCCCTGCTGGGGCACGCCCACCCGGCCGTCCTCGACGCCGTGCACGCCGCCGTGGACCGCGGACTCTCCTTCGGTGCCTCGACCCCCGATGAGGCCAACCTGGCGGCCATCGTCAAGGAACGCGTCTCCGCCGTCGAACGGCTGCGCATGGTGTCCACCGGCACGGAAGCCACCATGACGGCCATCCGGCTCGCCAGGGGCTTCACCGGCCGCAACCTCGTGATCAAGTTTGCCGGCTGCTACCACGGGCACCTCGACGGGCTGCTCGCGTCCGCAGGCTCGGGTGTGGCCACTCTCGCCCTGCCCGGGTCCGCCGGCGTCACGGCCGCCACCGCCGCCGAGACCCTGGTGCTGCCCTACAACGACCTCGGCGCCGTCGAGGCCGCCTTCGCCGAGCACGGGCCCAACATTGCTGCCGTTATCACCGAGGCCGCGCCGGCCAACATGGGCGTGGTCACACCGGGCGAGGGCTTCAACGCCGGCCTCTCACGGATCACCGCCGCCCACGGCGCCCTGCTGATCGTCGACGAGGTCCTGACCGGCTTCCGCACCGGATACTCGGGCTACTGGGGCCTCACCGGCGGCGCCGCAGACGCCACCGAAAAGTGGACCCCCGACCTTCTGACGTTCGGCAAGGTGATCGGCGGGGGCATGCCGACGGCGGCCCTCGGCGGACGTGCCGACGTCATGGATTACCTCGCGCCGCTCGGACCCGTCTATCAGGCCGGCACGTTGTCGGGCAACCCGGTAGCCATGGCTGCCGGTGTCGCCACCCTGACGCACGCCACCCGTGAGGTGTACTCGTTTGTGGACGCGCGGTCGCTGGAACTGTCCGGCGCTTTGTCCTCCGCGCTCGCTGCGGCCGGCGTGGACCACTCCATCCAGCGCGCGGGCAACCTGTTCTCGGTGGCCTTTGGCACTTCGGAGCAGGGCGTCCACAACTACAGCGACGCTCTGAAGCAGGAGTCGTTCCGCTACGCGCCCTTCTTCCACTCCATGCTGGAGTCGGGCGTCTACCTGCCGCCGTCCGTGTTCGAGGCCTGGTTCCTGTCCGCGGCGCACGACGACGCCGCCATGAACCGGATCTTCGAGGCATTGCCCGCCGCCGCGGAGGCGGCGGCCGCAGCGAAGGCCTGAACCGCCGTCGGACTTTCCCCTAATCAAAAAAAACTCTGGCACCCGCCGCGGCGGGTGCCAGAGTTTTTTGGTTTTCAGTGTCCTGCTGGCCTAGAAGGCTACGGTCACGTCACCGTTGGGCCATTCCTTCTGGATGAAGGCCTTGACCTCGGCGGAGTGGAGGAGCTCGTCCAGCTTCTTGATGCGGGCGTCGTCCTTGGACTCCGAGCGCCATGCCAAGAAGTTGGCGTACGGGTTGTTCTCGGTGGATTCCACGGCCAGGGCATCGGTGGTGCTGAGCCCGGCCTTGAGGATGAAGTTGCCGTTGATCAGTGCCAGGTCCACGGAGGGATCCTTCAGGTCGTTGATCAGCAGTTCCGGCTGGTTCTCGGAGAACTTCAGCTTCTTCGGGTTCTGGGCATCGGTCAGGGCGATGACGGAGGTGTCATCCTTGATGTCCTTGACCAGGCCGGCCTTTTCCAGCACGCGGAGCGCCCGGACCTGGTTGGACGGATCGTTGGTGATGGCGATCTTGGCGCCGTCCTTGATCTCGCTGATGTTCTTGACCTTCTCGGAGAAGGCGGCGTACGGCTCGATGTGGACGCCGGCGCCGTGGCCGAAGTCGTAGCCCTTGGTCTTGACCTGGTCCTCGAACCACGGCAGGTGCTGGTAGTAGTTGGCATCCAGCGAGCCGTCGCTCAGCGCCGTGTTGGGCGTTTGGTAGTCCTCGATCTCCTTGATGTCCAGCTTGAGGCCGGCCTTCGGGGCGAGGTCCTGGTTCAGGAACTCAAGGATCTTCGCCTGCGGAACGGGGCTGGCGCCGACGGTGAGGGTGACGGGCTTGGCCGGGTCAAGAGCCTGGCTGGACTCGGCGCTGGGGGCGGAGGAACCGCCGCACCCGGTCAGTGCCAGGGCCGCGGCGATGCCGGTGGCGAGGAGGGTGAGTGATTTACGCATGGGATGCGTTCCTTTCGAAATAACCTGGATCCCGACGGCGGCGCCGGGGAGATCCGATTCAGGCGCAGCGAGCGGCTACTCGCTGCCGTGAAGACTTTTAGCGGTGGTCCAGGCTGCGGGAGATCCATTCGCCCGTGAGCTGGATGAGCTGGACGAGGACAATGATCAGCACGATGGTGACGATCATGACCGTGACGTCGAAGCGCTGGAAGCCGTAGTTGTAGGCGAGCTTGCCCAGTCCGCCGCCGCCGACGAGGCCGGCCATGGCGCTGTAGCCCACCAGGGTCACAACAGTGGTGGTCGCGGCTGCAACGAGCGCGGGCAGGGATTCGGGCAGCATCACCTTGCTGATGACCTGCATCCGGGTGGAGCCCATCACCTGGGCAGCGTCGATCTTGCCGTGGTGGACGTCGCGAAGACACGCCTCCACCAGGCGGGCGAAGAACGGAATGGTTCCGATGGACAGCGAAACGGAGGCAGCCACCGGCCCGAGGCTGGTCCCCACGAGGAGCCGGGCGAGCGGGATCAGTGCCACCATCAGGATCGCGAAGGGGATGGATCGGGTGATGTTCACGACGATGTCGCTGACGATCCGGTTGACCACCGGCATGGGCCGCAGCCCGCCGGGGACGGTGACGTGCAGGAAGACGCCGAGCGGCAGTCCGATCAGCACGGTGAAGAAGGCAGAGATTCCCACCATCTGGAGGGTCTCGCCGATGGCCTCCGGCAGCGCCTTGGCCAGGACAGGGTTGCTGAAGATCTCGTTCACTTGGAGTCTCCCGTCTCGGCGGCGAAGTCAGTGTCCGCCGGGGCGAATTCAGCCAGATCCGCCTCGTCGGCGGTGGAACCGGCCAGCTTGGCGCTGATGCCGCGGCTGCGGAGGTAGCCCAGGACGGCGTCGCGGTCGGCGTCGTCGCCCAGCTGGACCCGCAGGTGGCCGAACTGCTGGCCGCCGAGGGTTTCAACGCTGCCGGCAAGAACGTTCAGGTCAATGTCGAAATGCCGTGCCACTCCCGTGAGCACGGGCTCCTTGGCGCCGTCGCCGGAGAAGAGGATTTCCAGGACCGGCCCGGCCTGGAGCGCACCCTTGATGGGTTCCGAGGCCGGCAGGGGCAAAAGTGCCCGTGCCAGCTTGCTGTCCAGGTCCGAGGCGACCTCGGCGAGCGGACCTGACTCGATGACCCGGCCCTTGGACAGCAGGGACACGGACCCGCAGACGCGCTTCACCACATGCATCTCGTGGGTAATGATGAGCACCGTGAGCTGCAGGCGTCGGGTCAGGTCCTGGATCAGGTCCAGGATTTCATCGGTGGTGGCGGGATCCAGCGCGGACGTGGGCTCGTCGCACAGCAGGACGTCCGGGTCCGATGCCAGGGCGCGGGCGATGCCAACGCGCTGGCGCTGTCCGCCGGAAAGCTGGGAGGGGTAGGCATTCTCGAAGCCTTCGAGGCCCACAAGCTTCAGCAGCTCAGCGACCTTGGCCCGGATCTTGTCCTTCGGCGCCTTGACCAGTTCCATGGGATGGGCCACGTTTCCGGCGGCCGTGCGCGAATCCATGAGGTTCGCGTGCTGGAAGACCATACCGATGCGGCGGCGGGCGGCGCGGATTTCCGAGTCCCGGACAGAGCTCAGTTCGGTACCGTCAATGTTGACCGACCCCGACGTCGGGCGGTCCAGCAGTGTCAGGCAGCGCACCAGGGTGGACTTGCCCGCTCCGGAATGGCCGATGATGCCGTGGATGGAGCCTTTGGGGACAGAAAGCGATACCCCGTCGAGGGCCACCACTTCCTTTTTCCCCTGACGGTAGACCTTGCGCAGGTCAGTGACTGTGATCATTTATCCTCAGGAGGTAGGACTTGG
This sequence comes from Arthrobacter sp. FW305-BF8, assembly GCF_021789315.1. Taxonomy (NCBI): domain Bacteria; kingdom Bacillati; phylum Actinomycetota; class Actinomycetes; order Micrococcales; family Micrococcaceae; genus Arthrobacter; species Arthrobacter sp. FW305-BF8. The sequence continues at coordinate 3,313,361 of NZ_CP084561.1, read as the reverse complement.
GCAGGGCATAGCACAAGCACGGTTCTGAACTAAATTATGTCAGCGCAGGGAAACCCCAGCCACTTCCGAACATTGTTCGGCTATCAGGGTCTGCGCTGCACCGTTGACTGACGTTGTATCGCGGGGACCGCGTGATTGACGGCCCTCAATGCACTTCCCGAATCAGGATGACGGCGGAGTGGCCGCCCGGGCTTTAGCCGGGAGCTGTGATCTTCGTCCCAGTGGCTTCCGTTCTGTTCCTGCCATGTTCTCTGGCTTATTGCTGCCTCGATCTAGAAGCCGCCGCGGCTGGCGTCCTCCGGCGGCAGGACCGGCCAGTCGCCCTCGATGACTGCGGCCGGTTTGGTCTTGCGGAGGTACTGCTGGAAGTCGGCGGCCTGGCTCACGGCCCAGTCCACCTGAAGCTGGTGCAGCTGGCTGGCCGGCATGTTCAGCTTGGGGAACTTGCCGGCCATGGCATCGAGCATGCGCAGCGTCGCCAAGGCGTCCGCGGCCGATGTGTGGGCGTTCTCCAGGTCCACGCCATACTCCTCGCACAGGGCGGTCAGCGTCCGTTTGCCCTTCCGGTACCGGTCCACCTGCTTATTCATGATGTACGGGTCCAGAACGGGGAACCGGCTCAGTTGCGGTACGCCGTAGCGGGCCGACTCAGCGGCCAGGACGGTGAAGTCGTAGCTGGCGTTGAACGCGATCACCGGGACGCCGTCGTCGAAGAGCCCTTGAAGCACTGCAGCGACTTCCTTGGTGACCTCGGCCGCAGGCCGGCCATGGCTGCGTGCGTGTTCGGTGGTGATCCCGTGGATTTCGCTGGCCTCGGCCGGAATCTCGACGCCCGGATCAGCCAGCCACTCATGCTCGCGAATCACGTTCCCGGAACTGTCCACCACGGTGACAGAAGCCGTCACGATCCTGGCGGCACGGGAGTTGCGTCCCGTGGTTTCGAGGTCGAACGCGGCTCGGGGGAGAGTGTTCCAAGTGCTCATGGCTCCAAATTACCCGGAGGCACCGACAGTCAAGGTCCTTGCCCCGCGCGTGTCCGGCAGGGTGTGGGAAGACACGCTGAGGGAAGAGGCACACGGCGCCCGTCCTCGTGGCTGCTGGTGCGCGCCGGCCGATAGTCTGAGGGCATGCGGGCGGAGTACGTGGAAGCGGTTTTGGCGGTGGTTGACCTCATTCCGGCCGGATCGGCGGTGGCTTATGGCGACATCGCTGAGCTTCTCGGCGCCGGAGGGCCGCGGCAGGTGGGGTCGGTGCTGAGTCATCACGGCAGCGGCGTGCCATGGTGGCGGGTCCTGCGGGCCAGCGGGCTGGCCCCGGAGGGCCATGAGTCCGAGGCCCTCAGGTACTACCTGCAGGAGGGCACGCCCCTGCGCGGGGACCATCGCGAGTTTGCGAGGACGGGCGAAGGACGGTGGCGCGTGGATCTGACCGCCGCGCGGTGGTCGCCCTCGGACGCCGATTTTGACGCCCTGGATGGAATTGCAGAGCGGCTGGAAGCGTCGCTGCGAAAATTGTCAGTCCCGGGTGATGGAATGTCGGTGTGACCGCAACACTCGATCAGACCGCCGACGATCAAACCACCGACGATCAGGCTTCCGCACTCACTTCGGAGCGGGACCACGCGGACTCTTTCTCCGCCGCCCCGTTTCGCCCTGCGGGTCTTCGTTTGCTGCCCCCTCGCCAGGTGCACTCCCGGCTTCTGGTCCTCACAGCGGACCAGCGGGCCGCCGTCGAAGTGCCCCGGGGAGCTGGCCCCGTACTGGTCCCCGGGGCGCCCGGCACCGGCAAATCCACCGTGCTCATCGAAGCGGCAATCCGTAGGGTGGAGGCGGAAGGGGTGGACCCCGAGCGAATCCTTATTCTCGCCCCCGGACGGCTCGCGGCCGACACCCTGCGGGACCGGTTTACTGCCAGGCTGAACCGGAGCCTGAGCACCACCCCGGCCCGCACCTGGGCAGCGTATGCCTTTGACCTCATCCGCCGTGCCAAGGCGGAAGGGCTCCTTCCGCTGTCGAAGGCACCGCGGCTCTTGTCAGGCCCTGAGCAGGACCTCATTATCAAGGAGCTGCTCGAGGGCCACGCCCTGCCGGGCCTCGGCCTGCCCTGGCCCGATGACCTCACGGCCGCCCTGCCTACGCGCGGGTTCCGGCACGAGGTCCGCCAGCTCTTCGACCGGATCACAGAGTCGGGCCGCACCGCCGAGGACCTCGCTGGCCTGGGCCACGCCTGCGGACGGCCGGACTGGATCGCCGCTGCCGCGCTCTACGCCGAGTACCGCGATGTCCTCGACCTCCGCATGCCGGAGGCGTTCGATCCCGCGGGCATCATCACGGCAGCCCGCCAGCTCTTTCAGGATTTCCCGGACTTCCTGGCGGCTGAACGCGACCGTCTCCAGCTGATTCTTGTGGACGACATCCAGGAAGCCAATCCAGCCGTCTTCGAACTCCTGGCCGATGTGGCCGCCGGCAAGGATGTCTACGTGACGTCCGCACCGGACACGGTGGTACAGGGGTTCCGCGGAGCGCGGCCGGACCTCGTGGCTGAGCTCCCGGCCCTGCTCGGCGGCGAGGAACGGACAGCCCTTGAGAAGCCGCTGTCCCGTGCCCACCGCCATCAGCCGGCAGTAGCCCGGGCCTGGCTCGGTGTGGCGGACCGGATTTCTCTCCGCGCAGGCGGCCAGCTCGCACGCCGTCTGGACCCGGTTGGGTCCGACCCTGCTGATATTGCCGGGGAGCCCGCTGACGCCACCCCGCCGGCAGGCGGCACCGTGGAAGCGCACCTTCTGCCCTCCGCGGTGCACGAACTGCGCTACGTGGCCCAAAGGATTCTCGAGGCGCATCTCAGGGACGGGCGGTCGTTCGAGGACATTGCCGTCATTGTCCGGAACGGCGGCCAGCTCAGCCAGCTGCAGCGCTATCTCTCCGGCCAGGGGATTCCGGTGCGGATCCCGGTGGCTGAATCTGCTGTTCGCGATGAAGTGGCCGTCCGTCCGCTGCTCGACGCCTACGCGGTGGCTCTGGATCCGGAAGTCCTTACGCCGGAATCCGCGGTGTCGTTGCTGACCTCCCGGATCGGCGGGGCAACTTCCCTCGAGCTGCGCAGGCTCAGGCAGTCGCTCCGGCGGGAGGAACTGCTGGGCGGCGGCGGCCGCTCCAGCGATTCCCTGCTGGTGGAGGCGCTCCTTGAACCCGGCGCGCTAGGCTCACTCGGCATCGAGGGACGCTCGGCCCGCAGGATCGCACGGATGATCCAGGCCGGCCGGAAGGCCGTTGCTGCCCCCGGAGCGAATGCAGAGACAGTGCTGTGGGCCCTCTGGCACTCCACCGGCCTCGCGGCGGCATGGACGGCCGCCGCCCTTGCCGGCGGGCTGGTTGGAGCGCGCGCGGACCGGGACCTGGACGCCATGATGGCGCTGTTCCACACGGCCGAGCGCTACGTGGACCAGATGCCCGGATCCGGCCCCGAACAGTTCCTCGAATACCTGCTCAACCAGGAACTGCCCATGGACACCCTCGCGGCGCGTGCCCAGGTTGACGACGCCGTTGAGCTCATGACGCCTGCCAGCGCCGCAGGCCGGGAATGGCCGTTCGTCATCGTCGCCGGCCTGCAGGAGGGCGTCTGGCCCAATACCCGCCTCCGCGGCGAGCTCCTTGGCAGCACACTGTTCGCGGACGCCGTAGAACATGGCGTGGAGTATGCGCTCCAGCTCGGCCCGCTGAGCCGGCTGCGGGAGATCCGCTACGACGAACTCCGCAGCTTTTCCACGGCGGTGTCCCGGGCCAAGGACGTGCTGCTGTGCACCGCCGTGTCGTCGGAAGATGAGCAGCCGTCCTCCTTCCTGGACTACGTCGCGCCGCTGCTGCCGGACCAGGAGGGGCGCGGCTACACCCCGGTGGAACGGCCCCTGACGCTGCGAGCGCTCGTGGCCGAACTCCGCCAGTACGCCCAGCTGGACGGCAGGCTGGCCACAGAAGCGGACGAGGCCGTGCGCGTCCTGGCCCGGCTTGCCTCGGCGGAGCCGCAAGTTCCCGGAGCCCATCCGGATACCTGGTGGGGGCTGGCCCCACTGACGTCCGTGGACCGGGTTGTGCCTCCGGGCGGCACCGTCTACGTGTCGCCGTCCAAGGTGGAATCGGTGCAGAAATCGCCGCTGGACTGGTTCGTCCAGGCCGCCGGGGGCGAGGCAGCAACGGACTTCGCCCGCAGCCTCGGCACCCTGGTGCACGCCATCGCCCAGGACCTCCCCGACGCCAGCGGAGCTGAATACCTTGCCGAACTCGTCCAGCGCTGGCCCACCCTGGGCATGAAGGACAACTGGGAAGGCAAACTCGACTTCCGCAGGGCGGAAGCCATGGTCCGGAAACTCGCGCAGTACATCCTGGTCATGCGCAGCGAGGGCCGGCGCCTGGCCGGCGTCGAGCAGGACTTCGAGGTGAGTCTGCCCGAGCCCGGCGCTGTGCCACGCGGTGATGTTCCCACCGATGCAGGACCCCGGTCAGCCGTCCTGCGCGGACAGGTGGACCGGCTGGAGATCGATGGCGAAGGGCGGCTGGTGATTGTCGACCTCAAGACGGGCAAACGGCAGCCGGGCAAGGCCGAACTGGGCAGGCACCCGCAGCTGGGCGCCTACCAGGCGGCCGTTCTGGCCGGCGGTTTTGGTGCCGCCGCCGCATCCGGGGCCGATCCGCAGCCCGGCGGCGCCGTGCTGGCCCAGCTGGGCACAACCACCAAGAGCCCGGGTATCCAGCACCAGGATCCCCTGGATCCGGCGGACAACTGGGCGATGGAAATGGTGAACGACGCAGCCGCGGTGATGTCCGGCTACGAATTTGAAGCCCGGCACGATGCGGCCAAGGCCGGTTTCGGCGGCCCCGGCTGCCGGTTGCCGGAAGTATGTCCGCTGTGTGCGCGGGGAAAGCAGGTTACCGAATGAGCCGGACGGCGGAGCTGCCCGAGCCCAGATTCAGTCCCGAAGAGTTGACCGTCCTGCTGGGGGAGAAAAACCTGCCCACCGCGGAACAGTCGGCCATCATCTCCTCGCCGCTTGCGCCCCGGCTCGTCATCGCCGGCGCGGGCTCGGGCAAGACTGCCACCATGGCCGACCGCGTTGTCTGGCTGGTCGCGAACGGCTGGGTCAGGCCGGAGGAAGTCCTCGGTGTGACCTTCACGCGGAAAGCTGCCGGGGAGCTGGCGAGCCGCATCCGCGCCAAGCTCAGTGCCCTGCAGCGGACCCCCGGTGACCCCGGGGGCGCCGCTGCAGGGGCACTGCTCAGCGGCGATGCCCTGGAACCGAAGGTTTCCACCTACCACTCGTTTGCCAGCGGCATCGTCTCCGACTACGGCCTGCGCCTCGGAATCGAGCGGGATGTCGTGCTGCTCGGCGGCGCACAGGCCTGGCAGCTGGCCAGTGAGGTGGTTGAAGCGTTCGACGGCGAGTACTCGCACTTCAGGGTGGCCAAGTCCACCCTCGTCAAAGCCGTCATTCAGCTCGCGGGGGAGTGCGCGGAACACCTCCAGGAGCCGGACGGTGTCCAGGACTGGCTGATGCAGCGGCTCGCCGAGTTCGAGGCCCTGCCATATGCGGCAGGGGCAAAGAAGAACCCCAGCCAGGCCGCCGGCGAACTCGGAGCCATGCTCCGGACACGGGCAAGCGTGGCGGAGCTCGTGGGGCGGTACGCCGAAGCCAAAAGAGCGCGCGGAGCCCTTGACTTCGGCGACCTCGTGGCGCTCGCGGCACGCGTGGCCCGCGAGGTGCCCCTGGCCGCCGAGATGGAGCGCCAGCGCTACAAGGTGGTGCTCCTGGACGAATTCCAGGACACGTCGCACGCCCAGCTGGTGCTGTTCTCCAGGCTCTTCGGGGACGGCCACGCCGTCACGGCCGTGGGTGATCCGAACCAGTCCATCTACGGCTTCCGCGGGGCGTCTGCCGGGCAGCTGTTCCACTTCGTCAACGAGTTTCCGGTCTGCGACGACGGGCAGTCAGGGACGGCGTCCCGGCGTCCCGCCCCCGTTTCATACTTGACTACTGCCTGGCGGAACGGCCGCAACATCCTGGCCGCGGCCAACCTGATCTCGGCGCCGCTCAGCGCCGCCGCGGCCCAGGCCGGGCCCGCCGGGCAAAGGTCCTCCAGCGCGGCGGTGGAGGTGCCTGCGCTGCAGCCCAGCCCCGCGGCGGTGCAGGGCCGGGTGGTCATCGGCCGTTTTGCCACCGACGAAGACGAAGCAGCGGCGATCGCCAAGGACCTCCTCAGATTCAGGGCCACGGATTTCGACGGTTCCTCCTCGGAACCGCCCATCCAGCCGGCCATGGCCGTCCTGTGCCGCAGGCGCGCACAGATGGAATGCCTCCGCAAGGAGTTCGAGGCCACAGGCATCCCGTACGAAATCGTGGGACTCGGAGGCCTGCTGGACACTCCCGAAATTGTGGACCTGGTGTCCACGCTGAGGGTCCTGGCCGACCCAGGCCGGTCGGATTCCTTGATGCGGCTCCTGGCCGGAGCGCGGTGGCGGATCGGTCCGGCCGACCTCATGGCGTTCCGGGACTGGTCCGCATTCCTGGCCCGGCGCCGCGGCATGATTGAAAACGGCCGCGGCATGATTGATTCTGGCCGCGGCCTGGCCGGAAGCGATCCGTCCGGTGACGAGGATCCGGAGGCCGCCGACGTCGTTATCGAGGGCGACATCACCGATGCCGCAAGCCTCGTCGAAGCCTTGGACTGGCTGCCCAAGGAAGGGTGGACGTCCGCGCACGGCCGCAGCCTGACCCCTCTTGCACTGGAGCGGCTGCAGCGCCTGGGCACGGAGCTGCGGCAGCTCCGGGCCTTGATGGGGGAAGACCTGACAACCCTGCTGGGCGAGGTCGAACGGGCCATGCTGCTGGACATCGAGGTCGCCGCGAGGCCCGGCTTCAGCATCCACCAGGCGCGGCGGAACCTGGATGCGTTCCAGGACGCGGCCGCCGGGTTCCTGCAGACATCCCACCGGGTGGACGTCCTGGCCTTCCTTTCGTGGCTGGAAGCGGCGGCATCGGAGGAGGGCGGCCTGGACGTGCCGCCCGCGGACGTCAACCACGAGGCCGTGCAGCTTCTGACCGTGCACGCCTCGAAGGGTCTCGAATGGGACGTCGTGTTCGTGCCCGGCCTGAACTCGGGCGCGTTCCCCAGCAGCCGTGACTCGAGGTGGAGCAGTGGCTCCGCGGCCCTGCCCTGGCCTCTGCGCGGGGACCGTGCCGACCTTCCGCAGTGGGATCTCGACCAGCCGGACCAGAAAGGGTGGCTGGACGCCGAGAAGATGTTCAAGGCCGACGTCCAGGCCCACGGGGAGGCTGAGGAACGGAGGCTGGCCTACGTTGCCTACACCCGGGCCAAGCACGTGCTCTGGGTATCCAGTGGGGCCTGGGTGGGTGGACGTGGCGGGATAGCGGAGATGTCGCCGTTCCTCGCCGAGCTGGCGCCCCTGGCAGAACAAGAAACTGCGGAAATCCACCCTGGCTCTGTCGACGAGGAATCCCTGCCACAGGAAAGTCCCCTGACCCGGGAGCTGGAGGTGGCGGCCTGGCCGTATGATCCGCTGGAAGGACCTGTGGACCCCCGCAGCGGGAACCGGTTGCGGCTTGTGCCGGGACGGCGGGAAGCGATGGACCGAGCCGCGGAGCGGCTGCTCGCCGAGATCGCCGCGGTGGAAGCCGGTACGCCGGGGCTCCCCGCGGGCCAGGGGCTCCGCCCCCAGGCGGCAGGCTGGGAACGCGAAGCCGCCCTCCTTCTGGAACGCCGTGCCAGGCGGGCCAGGAGCCGCGACGTACACCTGCCGGGGCACATTTCAGCGTCCACCCTGGTGGACCTGGGGGAGGACGCCGAGGCCGTGGTGCAGCGGCTCAGGAGGCCTGTCCCTCGAGAACCGGGCATGTCCGCCCGGAAGGGCACTGCCTTCCATGCCTGGGTGGAAGAGTACTTTGGAACAGCGGGCATGCTGGATCTCGGTGAAGCGCCCGGCTCTGACAACCACATTGACGAGGCCTACGGCCTGGACGACATGGTGGCTACCTTCAGGAACTCCCGGTGGGCGCACAGATCGCCCGCGTATGTGGAGGTCCCCGTGGAGACCCGGATCGGCGACGTCGTTGTCCGCGGCCGAATCGACGCAGTGTTCCGGGACGCCGACGGCGGCTGGGACCTCGTGGACTGGAAGACCGGCCGCCGGCCGTCGGCAGGGCAACTGAAGACCAAGAGCATCCAGTTGGCTGTTTATCGGCTGGCCTGGGCCAGGCTCAAGGGCGTGCCGCTGGAAGAGGTCCGGGCTGCCTTCTTCTACGTGGCGGACAACCATGTGGTGCGCCCGCACGACCTCGCGTCAGGCACCGAGCTGGAAGGGATCGTGGCCGCCGCCCTGGAAGGCTAGGTCGTCTTCGCGTCGACCACCGTGAGGGCAACGGTGGAGGTGTCGGCGCCAGAGGGCTTCGGAGCCTGGGCCTCGTCGTGCGGCCCGTCTTCCGCACCGGTCGATTGGGCACTGTCAGATGCGCCGGCATCCTCCGCCGCGTCATCCAATGCCGCATCATCCTCCCGTGCGTTATCCGAGGCGTCCTGCCCTGACGGCTGGTCGGTGGTGCCCCCGGCGTTCCCCCCGTCGGCCGGGATGGGTGTCACCTCGACCGGGACCGGTGTCACGTCGACGGGGATGGGCGTGACCTGGACGGGGATGGGAGTGACGTGGACCGCGGGCATAGCCTCCGAGATGTCGGTGGCCGCCGGGGCATCCACCAGACCGGGAGCGGCCGGTGCCTGGCCGCTTGGCGGGGAGTCGGGCTTCGCCGGGGGCAGCGGTTCCACGCTGATGGGCTGGCCGCCGTATTCGGCGATGTCGTCTGCCAGTGTGGAAAGCATGCCTTCGGCCTCGGCGATCATGTCGGCGTCGGCCGCCGCGATGCCCTTGACGAGGTACTGGGCCAGCGCAAACTCGGCCGAGAGCGCGGCGCGGCGCAGCAGGTGGTTGTCCGGCGCATCGCGGCGCTTCGCGGTGTAGTGCTTGACCACGGCGTCGACGAATTCGTGCTCATTGGATGCTACGAGCCACGCGAGGTCGTCCGCGGGATCGCCGATGCGCAGGTCGGTCCAGCCGGTGACTGCGGTGACGCGGTGATCCTCGACCAGCAGGTTGTCCTCGTGCAGGTCGCCGTGCACCACGCAGGGGTTGAAACGCCACAGCGAGACGTCTTCCATGGCGTGCTCCCAGCGGCGGAGCAGGAGGGCTGGAATCTTGCCCGTGGTCGCGGCCATGTCGAGTTCGTTGAGCCTGCGCTGCCGGAACTCGTTCGGGGTGTAACTGGGAAGGTCGGCGTTGCTCACCAGCGCGCGGGGCAGGTCATGTATGGCCGCCAGTGCGGTGCCGATCTCCTTCGCCAGCTCCTGCGGGCCCGCCGTCAGCTCTTCGACGGTGCGAGTGGTGCCTTGGAGGTGGGAGTACACGAAGGTGGTCAGGTCCTGCTGCCGGACGGTGCCGGCCACGGTCGGCATGAGAAACGGCAGTTCGGCCCGGATGGCGGGCGCGAAAGCACGCAGTACCAGGAACTCCGTCTCCAGCCTGGTGCTTGCTTCCGCGTGCCGGGGTGAGCGGACGCGCCAGCGCTTGCCTTCGGCATCAAGAAGGAGGGCCGAATCAAAGTCTGCCGGGTCATCCGGGGCAGAGCTCACTGCAGTCGGGCTCAGTCCGGGGACTGCCGCGGTGGCCACAGCTGCCAGTTCGATTGGTTCTCTTCTCACGGTTCCACGGTAGATTGAGCGGCGTCCAAGACCATGATGTGTCGCGGCGAGTCTTGAGATCCGCCCAAATATGGGTACCGCGAGGCGAGTGGAAACGCACTGTCCGGGCCTTCCGCTACCCTTCCGAAATGTAAATTGTCACTGCGAGTCAGTACGGTGGATACATGAGTCATGCGGAGGCCGCTGCGCCGGTCGGTCAAGCGGCGGGCGCCATCACGGAAAACCAGCTGCCGGCAGGCCAACTGCCGGCTAACCATCTCTTCGATACAGTGCTGCCGGTTCGGCCCGCAATGGTCAACAGGGGGTCGGTTGAACGGATGAGGCCAAGCCTGATTCCGGACCTGCTGGCGGCGGGAACCGCCAAGGCCATGCTCCTGTCCGGCCGGCAGGCGCTGGTCCACGGGGACGCGCTCGTCCTGGCAGAGGCCCGGCCGCTGCTGGACCAGCTCGAGGGGGCGGCGTCCGGCCCTGCGCACATCATCTATCTCGGCGCGGCCCTCGGCTCCGAAGACCTGCCTGCCGGAACGGGAGTCCTGCTCTTCATTCTGCCGGAACCGGTGGAGCCCGGTACTGCCGGCCTGCCCGCCGGCGCCACCTGGGAAGGCTTCCGGGACGTCGCCGCGCAGCTGGACGCGACGCACACCGCCCTTTTCGTTGAGGCCAGTGCCATTGCCAACTGGCACGCCACCCACACCCACTGCCCCCGGTGCGGCGCCGTCACCAACGTGGAGGCCGGCGGATGGGTCCGGCGGTGCCCGGCCGACAACTCCGAACACTACCCGCGCACGGACCCGGCCATCATCGTCACGGTGGTTGGCCCGGACGGCCGCGTCCTGCTGGGCGGCGGCGGTCCGCTGGATGCGAAGAACTACTCCACGCTGGCCGGATTCGTCGAGCCCGGGGAATCCCTCGAACAGGCCGTCGTCCGGGAAATCCAGGAAGAGGTGGGCGTGCGGGTGCGGGCGTGCCAGTACCTTGGCTCCCAGTCGTGGCCGTTCCCGGCGTCCCTCATGCTGGGCTTTACAGCCGTCACCGATGACACAGAAGCAAAGCCCGACGGCGTCGAGGTCACCCGGGCGCGCTGGTACAGCCGGGAGGAACTCCAGGAGGCAGTACTCAGCGGCGAAATTACCATCTCCACCCGGCTCTCCATCGCCAGGTCCCTCATCGAACACTGGTACGGCGGCGTGATCCAGGACCGTCCGGCTGACGACTGACCGGCACCCCGGCCGGCAACATGCACACCGTTGACGCCACCATGGCGGAGCAGCCCATCCACCCACATGAAGCAAGCAGCAAGAAGTGACGACAGAAAATCCTGATGGCAACGCCTCCCTGGAGGACCGGATCCTAGGCGGCCTCGACGCGGAGCAGCGGGAAGTGGCCACCACCCTGACCGGCCCGCTCTGCGTGCTCGCCGGAGCCGGCACCGGCAAGACCCGTGCCATCACCCACAGGATCGCCTACGGCGTGCACTCGGGGGTCTACAGTCCGCAGCGGCTGCTGGCGGTCACATTCACGGCACGGGCGGCAGCGGAAATGCGCAGCCGGCTCCGCGATCTTGGGGTTGGCAACGTCCAGGCCAGGACGTTCCACGCGGCCGCGCTGCGGCAGCTCCAGTTTTTCTGGCCCCAGGCGGTGGGCGGGGCGCTGCCCAACCTTCTGGACCACAAGGCACAGATGATCGCCGAGGCCGCCCGGCGGCTCCGGCTGAGCACGGACCGGGCCTCCATCCGCGATCTGGCGTCGGAAATTGAATGGGCCAAGGTATCCATGCTCACGCCTGCCAACTATCTGGAAAACGCACAGGACAGGGGCGCGCCGGGCGGCTTTGACCTCACGGCCGTGGCCCGCGTGTTCCAGGCCTACGAGGACGTGAAGACCGACCGCAACGTTATCGACTTCGAGGACGTCCTCCTGATTACTGTGGGCATCCTGCAGGAAGACCCCAAGGTGGCGGCGACCGTCCGGGAACAGTACCGGCACTTCGTGGTGGATGAATACCAGGACGTTTCCCCGTTGCAGCAGCGGCTCCTGGAGCTCTGGCTCGGCGGCCGCAACGAGCTCTGCGTCGTCGGTGACGCCAGCCAGACCATTTACTCGTTCACCGGCGCATCCCCGAAGCACCTCCTCGGGTTCAAGGCACAGTACCCGGACGCGAACGTGGTCAGGCTGGTCCGGGACTACCGCTCCACTCCGCAGGTGGTCAAGCTGGCCAACGATCTCCTCGCCTCGCGCCGCAGCGGCGGGCCGGCGGCCGATGCTGCCTGGGCCACGCCGCTGAAACTCGTGGCCCAGCGGAACCCCGGACCCCTGCCGCAATTCACGGAATGCACGGATGACGAAGCCGAGGCTGCGACGGTCGCCGGCAAGATCCGCACACTCCTCGACGACGGCGTGCCGGCGAGTGAGATCGCTGTCCTGTTCCGGACCAACGGCCAGTCAGAGGCCTACGAGCAGGCTCTGGCATCGGCCGGGATCGGCTACCAGCTGCGCGGCGGCGAGCGCTTCTTTGCCCGGAAGGAGGTCCGCGACGCGATCCTCCAGCTCCGTGCGGCCACCCGTGCCGTATCCGAGTCCGATCCGCAGCCGCTGGGCCAGCTGGTACGCGACATCGTCGCATCGCTGGGTTACACCGACACCGCCCCGCACAGCGGCGGTGCCCTGCGGGAACGCTGGGAATCCCTGGCCGCGCTGGTGGCTCTGGCGGACGAGTTGGCGCAGAACCGCGGGCCGCAGTTCGGCCTGGCTGACTTCATCAACGAGCTCCAGGAACGCTCCGTTGCCCAGCACGCGCCCACCGTCCAAGGGGTCACGCTGGCGTCCCTGCACGCGGCGAAAGGCCTCGAATGGGACGCGGTTTTCCTCCTGGGGCTGAGCGAAGGGCTCATGCCCATCTCCTTCGCGGACGATCCCGCCGCGGTGGACGAAGAACGCCGGCTGCTCTATGTCGGCATCACGCGGGCCCGCGAGCACCTGTCCCTCTCGTGGTCCACCGCCCGTACCCCCGGCGGTCGTGCCAACCGGAAACCGTCCCGCTTTCTCGACGGGCTCCGTCCGGACTCCGTGGCCAGCTCGACCGCACGGGGACGGGGCGCCGCGCCGCGCCGCAAGGCGGCCGCCCCCGCATCCTGCCGGGTCTGCGGCAGCATGCTGGCCAGCGGAGCCGAGCGGAAGGTTGGCCGCTGCAGCCAGTGCCCCCCCAGCTATGAAGAGCAGACGTTCAACGCGCTCCGTGAATGGCGTAAAGAAGTCGCACACTCCGCGGACGTCCCGGCCTTCGTGGTTTTTACCGACGCAACCCTGACTGCCATCGCCGAAGCCCGGCCGTCCTCGCTCGAGGAACTGGCCGGGCTCGCGGGCGTAGGCCCGTCCAAACTGGAGCGGTACGGCGAAGCAGTCCTCGCGGTGCTGACGGAAAGCAGCACCCTCTGATGCCCGGAAAACAGATGCCCGGAAAGCAAGGGACCGGCAGGCCACTAACCACCCATGACGGGGCTCCGGTTGAGATCCGTCGCTCTGCCCGCCGGCGCCGCACGGTCGCGGCCTTCTGGGAAAACGGCACCGCCGTCGTCGCCATCCCGGCCCACTTCACCCGGGCGCAGGAGGCGGACTGGGTGCACCGGATGCTGGAGAAGCTCCGGATCCAGGGGGAGAAGCGTTCCAGCGGTGCGGGGCGGCGGCCTTCCTCGGACGCGGCGCTGGCCGCGCACGCTGCTCAGCTCTCGGCCAGGTACCTGGGCGGCAGGTCAGCCCCGACATCGGTCCGGTGGGTCAGCAACCAAAACTCCCGCTGGGGTTCAGCCACGCCCTCGGACGGGTCCATCCGGCTTTCAGACAAGCTCCGGCCCATGCCGCAGTGGGTCATCGACTACGTGCTGCTGCACGAACTGGCGCACCTGCTGGTGGCAGGCCATAACGCGGCGTTCTGGAAGCTGCTGGAGGCCTACCCCGAAACGGAGCGCGCCAAGGCTTTCCTGGAGGGCGTGGCGTTCGCCACGTCGCGCGGCCTGCCGGTCGGCGAACCTGAACCGGCTCGTTAGAGGCCGCTGGTTGAGCAGGCCCTGCTGGTTGAGCAGGCCCTGCTGGTTGAGCAGGCCGCGCTGGTTGAGCTTGTCGAAACCAGTTTCGGCCAGCTCAACCAGCGCGGTTTTCGACTAGCTCTTCGGCGCGTCGTCCCCGTCGTCGGAGGGCTTTTCGCCTTCGTCCTCATCGGTCTTGTCTCCAGCGCCCTCAGCCGGGCTGTCAAAGCCGCCGTTCAGCAGCTTCTGGAGGGCATCGTCCACTTCGCTGTCACTGGCCTCGGCCAGCTTGCGGCGTTCGCTGAATCCCTGGGGATCGTCAAGATCCTCGGCGGTGGGGAGCAGGTCCGGATGCTTCCAGATGGCGTCGCGGCCGTCGATGCCGCGCTCGGCCTTGAGCGACGCCCACAGCGTGGCGGCTTCGCGGAGCCGGCGGGGCCGCAGCTCCAGCCCGACGAGCGAAGCGAACGCATGTTCCGCGGGACCACCGGTGGCCCGGCGGCGGCGGACCGTTTCGCGGAGCGCTGCAGCAGAGGGGAGGACCTTCTCCGTGGCGGCAGCGGTGAGCTCGTCTACCCACCCCTCGACGAGGGCAAGGGCCGTCTCCAGCTTCTGCAGGGCCTGGTCCTGTTCCGGCGTGCGCTGCGGCATGAAGACGCCCTGCGAAAGGGCCTCCTGGATCCCCTCCGGGTTGCTGGGATCAAGGTCCCGCGCCAGCTCCTCGATCCGGGACGTGTCGATGTGGATGCCGCGGGCATAAGCCTCAATGGCACCCAGCAGGTGCCCGCGCAGCCACGGAACCTGGACGAACAGGCGGGCATGGGCGGCCTCGCGGACGGCGAGGAAGAGCCGGATGTCGTTTTCGGGAAGGCTGAGGCCCTCGCCGAACTTGGCCACGTTGCCGGGAAGCAGCGCCATCTCCAGATCGGCCAACGGAACTCCGATGTCCGTGGAGCTGACCACATCGGTGGACAGGGCACCGATGGCCTGGCCCAGCTGCATGCCGAAGATGGCACCGCCCACGTTCTGCAGCATGGACGAGGCGCCGCCCATCATGGACTTCATCTCCTCCGGCATCTGCTCCGTCATGGCGGTGGAGAGGGCGTTGGCCACACTGTTGGCCACGGGCTCCGTCAGACGCTTCCAGGTGCCGAGTGTCTCCTCCACCCATTCGGCGCGGGACCACGCCTTGCCGATGAGGCCTGTAGCGGGCAGGTCCGTGACCTGGTCGAGCCACAGTTCGGCGAGCCGCAGCGCCTCATCCACTTCACGTGACTGCGCGGACGTGACCGAGGGGTCGGAGCTGCCTGCGGCGACGCGGCGGGCGTTGTCGTGGGCGAGCTTCCAGTTGACCGGGCCCTCCGAGGGGGCGCTCATCATGGCCTGCACCTGGGAGAACATCTGGGCCAGCAGGTTGGGATCATTTGGCAGTCCGGCGGCTTTGGCCAGTTCTGCGGGGTCAATGTCACCCAGGCCCTTGCCGCCCATAAGGTTCTGCAGCATCTCCGCGAGCGGATCCTTTGGATTTTCGTCGCCATTGGACGGATTGAGTGGATTGGAGGTCATGATCCCGCCGATCGTCGGTGTGACTATTAATCAACTTCACGCTACCCCTGTGCAGGAGCGGCTGTCTGCCGAAAGCGGGGACGTTCGCTGTAGGCAAAGAGCTAACGGCAGGCCCGGACGCGTACTGTTAGAAGCCGGAACGTATGTAGGCCGCGCCCCGGCCGTCCGCCGGGCCGCGGCCGAGGTGCAGCGCTGAACGACGCGGTGCGGAGAGGTCCTTCAGTGACGATTACCAAGGGCGGCCAGCCCGCAGAGGAGTCCCCGGCGCCTGCCGCCGGTGGCGGGAATCCCGACGGAACCGGGGACGCCCGCCGGTCCCGGCGTGCCCGGGGCAGGGATCCCCGCATCTCCGCCATGACGTTGTCCGGTCTCCTGGCCCTCGGGCTGGGCGTGACGGCCGCCGTCCTGCCGGTCCCGTATGTGGTGGAATCGCCCGGGCCGACGTTCAACACCCTGGGCACGGAGAATACGACGCCAGTGATCAGCGTTTCCGGCCGCGAGACGTTCCCGGCCAAGGGGAACCTCGATCTGACCACTGTCTACGTCGACGGGGGCCCCAACGGTCCCGTCAGCGTATTTGAGGCGTTCTCGGCCTGGCTGGACGGATCCAAAGCGGTGTATCCCGAGGAACTGATCTTCCCGACGGGTGTGACCAAGGAAAAATCCCAGCAGGAGAGTGCCGTGGCCATGGCCACGTCGCAGGAGAACGCGGTGGCGGCGGCCCTGAAGGGGCTCGACATTCCTTACGGGCAGAAGCTCGAAGTGGCGGACCTGTCCGAGGGCTCGGCCGCGCAGGGCAAGCTGCAGGCGGGTGACACCTTCACCTCCATCAACGCCAAACCTGTCACCTCACTGGAGGTGATCCAGGACGAACTGGCCGCCGGTAAGGGAAAGCCCGCCGTCGTCGTCGTACGCCGGGACGGCAAGCAGGTCACGGAAACTGTGACGCCGGCGAAGAACCCGTCCGGACGGTACATCCTGGGCGTGCTGCTGCAGTACCGCTTCACCTTCCCGTTCGACGTGAAGATATCCCTGGACAAAGTGGGCGGCCCGAGCGCCGGGATGATGTTCGCCCTGGGAATCATGGACACCCTGACACCCGGGGACCTCACCGGCGGAAAACACATCGCGGGGACCGGCACCATCAGCCCCGACGGCGTGGTGGGCCCGATCGGCGGTATCGCGGTGAAGATGCACGGTGCCCGGGCGGACGGCGCCACCCTGTTCCTGGCCCCGGCGGCGAACTGCGCAGAAGTTGTGGGGCATATTCCGGACGGGCTGCAGGTGGTCAAGGTGGAAAACCTGGACGAGGCAAAATCGGCCGTCGAGCTGGCCGCCAAGAGCGCCGACACGTCGGGCCTTCCGGGCTGCACCAACAACTAGACTAAATCGAGGAACTAAGGCTCCGGCCCGCTCGTGGCACTTATTGACAGCCGGTGCCGGCGCTATGCAGGCGTTCCACTGAAAACTTAAAATTAATACCAGCAACTGACAAAAGCTATGAGGTACGAGTTTGTCCCGTCCTGCCAGCCCCACCCCGCCCGGAAAACTCCAGACAAGGCGAGGTGCCTTGACGCCCACGCTCATCGTCGTTGCGCTGGTTGTTGTCGGGTTCATCTTCTTCGCCAATGTGTGGACGGACGTCCTGTGGTACCAGCAGCTTGGCTACTTCGAAGTGTTCCTGACGGAGAACCTGGCGAGGATCGGCATTTTTGCCGCCGGCTTCCTCATCATGTTCGCGGCCGTGTTTTACGCGATCCGCATCGCCTACCACGCCCGGCCCGTCTACGCGCCGGACTCAGAAATCCGGGATAACCTCAACCGCTACCAGGCGCAACTCGAACCCGTGCGGCGTGTGGTCATGATCGGGCTGCCTGTGCTGTTCGGGCTCTTCGCCGGCAGCGCCGCCTCCAGCCAATGGCAAAAGGTCATGCTGTTCTTCAACCAGGAGTCCTTCGGCCAGAACGATCCGGAGTTCGGACTGGACATCGGTTTCTACCTGATGACGCTGCCGTTCCTGGGCTTTGTCACGGGGTTCCTGATCAGCGTGGCCATCGTGGCCGGCATCGCAGGCATCCTCACGCATTACCTCTACGGCAGCATCAGGATCATGGAACGCGGCATCTTCACCAGCCGCGCCGCGCAGATCCACCTCGCTGTCACCGGCGCTTCGTTCCTGGTTCTGCTGGGCATCAACTTCTGGCTGGACCGCTACTCTGCACTGCAGAACAGCGGGGGCCGCTGGGCCGGCGCGCTGTACACCGACGTCAACGCCGTCATCCCCACGAAGGCGATCCTGGCCGTGGCGGCAGCACTGGTCGCCATCCTCTTCATCGTCGCAGCCGTCATCGGCAAGTGGCGGCTTCCGGTCATCGGCACGGCGATGCTGGTCATCACCTCCATCCTTGCCGGCGGCGTCTACCCGTGGGTCATCCAGCAGTTCCAGGTCCGGCCGTCCGAGCAGACCCTTGAACGGAAGTTCATCGAGCGCAACATCGGCATGACCCGGGCAGCGTACGGCCTGGACCAGGTGAAGGTGGAGCGGTACAACGCCACCACCACCACGACCGCCGGCGCCCTGGCCCCGGACGCCCAGACCACGGCCAACATCCGGCTCCTGGACCCCAACCTCATTTCGGACGCCTTCTCGCAGCTCGAGCAGTTCCGCCCGTACTACCAGTTCCCCAAGGCGCTCAACGTCGACAGGTACATGGTGGACGGCAAGATGCAGGACACCGTCATCGCCGTGCGCGAGCTGAACCCGGACGGCCTCGCCGCCGACCAGCAGTCCTGGCTGAACCGCCACATCGTCTACACCCACGGCTACGGCGTGGTCGCCGCGAAGGGCAACAAGTTCACGGCCGACGGAAAGCCGGAGTTCCTGCAGTCCGGCATACCCTCCACCGGTGTCCTCGGCAATGACCAGACCTACGAACCCCGCATCTACTTCGGCGAGGACTCCCCGGAGTACTCGATTGTGGGTGCCCCGGAAGGCGCGGCGCACCGTGAGCAGGACCGGCCGGCGTCCAAGGAGGGCGGCGAGACCCAGTACACCTTCACCGGCAACGGCGGGCCGAACGTTGGAAGCTTCTTCAACAAGGTCCTGTACTCCATCAAGTTCCAGTCCTCGGACCTGCTACTTTCCGACGGCGTGAACGAAGCCTCCCAGATCCTGTACGAACGCAACCCGCGTGAACGCGTGCAGAAAGTTGCGCCTTACCTGACGGTGGACGGCAATGCCTACCCGGCCGTCGTTGACGGCCGGGTCAAGTGGATCGTGGACGGCTACACCACCAGCCAGTACTACCCGTACTCGCAGCAGGAACAGCTCTCCGACGCCACCACGGATTCGCAGACCACTGCCGGCCGCAACGTGGCACTGCCCAACAGCTCGGTCAACTACATCCGCAACTCGGTCAAGGCCACGGTTGACGCCTATGACGGTTCGGTCACTCTCTACGCCTGGGACGATCAGGACCCGCTCCTGAAGGCCTGGCAGAAGGTGTTCCCTTCCACCCTGAAGCCCTATTCGGAGATGTCCGCCGCTGTCATGAGCCATGTCCGCTACCCGGAGGACCTGTTCAAGGTGCAGCGTGAGCTGCTGGGCCGCTACCACGTGACGGACCCCGTGAGCTTCTACAAGAACGACGACGCGTGGAGCGTTCCGAACGATCCCACCGTGTCCGAGGAGGTCAAGCAGCCGCCGTTCTACATGTCGCTGCAGATGCCGGACCAGAAGGCACCGGCGTTCCAGCTGACGTCGTCCTACATTCCGCAGGTGGTGAACAACAACGCCCGCAACGTCCTCTACGGCTTCCTCGCGGCGGATTCGGACGCGGGCTCGAAGAAGGGCGTCAAGGCGGACAGCTACGGGCAGCTCCGGCTGCTGCAGGTTCCGCCCGAAGCCCAGGTGCCGGGCCCCGGCCAGGCACAGAACAAATTCAACTCGGATCCCACCGTCTCGCAGGCGCTGAACCTGCTGCGGCAGGGCGCATCGGATGTGCTCAACGGCAACCTGTTGACGCTTCCTGCCGGCCGGGGCATGCTCTACATCCAGCCGGTGTACCTGAAGTCCACGGGTGAAACGTCCTATCCGACGCTGCAGAGGGTGCTGGTGGCCTTTGGCGACAAGATCGGGTTCGCGCCCACCTTGGACGAGGCTCTCAACCAGCTGTTTGGGGGCCGGTCCGGGGCGACGGCCGGTGACTCCGACAACAACGGGCAGACGCCCGCACCACCCGGGGGCGGTGGCGCCACTCCGGCTCCCGCGGCGGACGCCAAGGCGGCGCTGAAGGCGGCGCTGGATGAAGCAAACGCGGCCATCAAGGCCGGCCAGGAGGCGCTGGCCAAGGGTGACTTTGCGGCGTACGGCGAGCAGCAGAAGAAGCTGTCAGCGGCACTGAAGAAGGCGCTCGACGCCGAGGCCAGGATTGGCAGTACAGGCACGGCCAGCAGCCAGACCTCGCCGTCCGCGACGCCGACGCCGACACCCAGCAGCTGACTGGCAGCCACTAACTGACAGCCACTGACTGAGAGCCGCTAACCGAGCGGCAACTGATGGAGTGCAAGGCCGGCCCTCCCCGCGACTGAACTGGTCCGCGGGGAGGACCGGCCTTTCGCGTATGGGAGGGGCCCAGGGGTCCCGAGACGCAGATCACGTCGTTTGGATTTGGCCCCCTGTTCACCGGCCGGTAGAGTAGTTCTTGCGACGCGGGGTGGAGCAGTTCGGTAGCTCGCTGGGCTCATAACCCAGAGGTCACAGGTTCAAATCCTGTCCCCGCAACTGAAGAAAAGACCCGGATCACCGTATGGTGGTCCGGGTCTTTTGTTGTCTGCTTTTCCGGTGCCCGATTTTCATAGCACCATCTTGGTGGCGCGGGGGTTTTGCCTGGGAGGGCGCCTCCCGGTCCGGCGGGGTGCCCATAAAACAGGCGCGGGACCCCGCAAAAACAGCAGTGGTCAAAGCCTCCGCAAAAGTAGGGTATTGTTGATCAAGCGACGCGGGGTGGAGCAGTTCGGTAGCTCGCTGGGCTCATAACCCAGAGGTCACAGGTTCAAATCCTGTCCCCGCAACCAGAGGGAAGCCCTGGCCACAATGTGGCCGGGGCTTTCTGCATTACCGGAGCATTTGTTCATGTGCTCGGGGTTCCTAGTATTCTCTTTCGCAGGGCCCGGAATTCCTGGCCGGCGCGGGGCGCCTCCACTGGTCAGTCATTCTCGAGAGGAATGGATAGCTCGATGTCCACAACGAAGAACAAGTCCGGCACTGCCAGGGGCAAGCGCGCCAGGCTGTACTGGGGGGTGCCTGCAGCGCTCGTGGCACTGGTGCTTGTGGTGCTCCTCGCAAAGTGGATCACCGGACTGTCCGCCGTTGCCTCCTTCATGGAGGACTACCCCGGACATTCCGAGCTTCCCGCCGGCGCCCCCGTCGGTTTCCCGGCCTGGCTGGCCTGGCAGCACTTCCTGAACGCCTTCTTCCTGCTGCTCATCATCCGTTCGGGCTGGCAGGTCCGTACCACCACCCGCCCCGGCGGCTACTGGACCCGGAACAACAAGGGCCTCATCAAAACCCGGACGGCTCCCACCAAGATCAGCCTGGAGCTCTGGTTCCACCTCACGCTTGATGCGCTGTGGATCCTCAACGGGCTAGTCTTTGTGATCCTGCTGTTCGCGACCGGCCAGTGGACGCGGATCGTTCCCACATCCTGGGATGTTTTCCCGAACGCCGTCTCGGCCGCCCTGCAGTACGCTTCACTGAACTGGCCCACGGAGAACGGCTGGGTCAACTACAACGCCCTGCAGCTGCTGACCTACTTCGCCACGGTGTTCGTTGCGGCTCCGCTGGCCTTCATCACGGGCCTGCGCATGTCCGCCGCGTGGCCCAAAAAGGCCTCCGTGCTGAACAGGGCCTTCCCCATCGAAGCGGCCCGTGCAGTGCACTTCCCCGTGATGATCTACTTTGTGGCCTTCATTGTGGTCCACGTCTTCCTGGTGCTGGCCACGGGCGCGCTCCGCAACCTCAACCACATGTACGGCGGCAGCGACGACGTGAGCTGGGTCGGTTTCTGGTTCTTCGTCGCATCAGTTGCGGTGATGGTTGCGGCATGGTTCCTGGCCCGGCCCCTGTTCCTGCGTCCGATTGCGTCCCTCATGGGTAAGGTCACCAGCCGCTAGCTCAGCGGCGTCGCTGCGCGCCCGGTTGATCGCCCGCTTGTTCACCTGCTTGTTCACCGGTCCTTGAGCCGCTGGTAAGTGTCCAGCGCCCTTTCCCGCGATTCCTGCAGGCCCACCAGCGGTTCGGGGTAGCCCGAAGCCGCCGCCGGGTTCTTCCACGGCTCGTGCACCGTCCTGTCATCCAGGTCCGCGAGTTCCGGTATGTAGCCGCGGAGGTAACTGCCACCGGCGTCGAACTTCTTGCTCTGCGTCACCGGGTTGAAAATGCGGAAGTAAGGCGACGCGTCCGCGCCAGAACCCGCCACCCATTGCCAGTTGGCCGGGTTGTTCGCTGCGTCCGCGTCGACCAGGGTGTCCCAGAACCAGGCTTCGCCCACGCGCCAGTCCGCCAGCATGTTCTTCACCAGGAACGACGCCGCAGCCATCCGGACCCTGTTATGCATCCAGCCGGTCTGCCACAGCTGCCGCATGCCGGCGTCCACCAGGGGATAACCGGTGTGCCCCTGCTGCCAGGCCTCCAGTTCGGCGTCCGACGGCGTTTGCCAGGCGAAGTGGTCGAACTCGCGGCGGTAGTTTTGGGTGGCCAGGTCCGGATTCTCGTACAGAAGCTGCCAGCAGAACTCACGCCAGCCGAGCTCGCTGCGGAAGATCCCGACGTCGGCCGGTGCTTGGCGGGGAAAGCGTTCCCGCAGGGAATGCCAGACACGGAAGGGACTGATCTCGCCGAAGCGCAGGTGCGGCGAGAGGCGGCTGGTGCCTTCGACGCCCGGCAGGTCCCGGCCCCTGCCATAGTCCTCTACGGGCCCGTCGAGAAAATTGTCCAGCCGGTTGTGGGCGCCGTCCTCGCCCGGGGTCCAAGTCGCGGCGAGACCGCCGCTCCAGTCCGGCTTGCGGGGGAGGAGCCGCCAACTGTCGAGCCGGTCACCGGCCGGCGGGCGGCCGGACGTTCCGGCTGCGGGCTGCGGCAAGTGGCCAGGGGCATCGGCGGGAAGGCGGGGTTCCGCACCAGCCAGGCAGGAACGCCAGAACGGTGTGAAGACCTTGTATGGCCCGCCTGAACCGGTGCGCACCGTCCACGGCTCGAACAGCAGGTTTGCCTGGAAGCTGGTGGTCTCGATGCCCTGCCCGGCGGCCCACTCCTTGATGCCGGCGTCGATGCTGCGCTCCGGCTGGCTGTAACGCCGGTTCCAGAACAACTGGCCGGCGCCGGTCTCAGCCGCCAAATCCTCGATGACCGAAGCGGCGGTGCCCCGGCGCAGCAACAGCCGGGACCCGTGCGCTTCGAGGCTGCCGGCGAGGGCGGACAGGGAGTGGTGGAGCCACCACCTCGCTGCGGAGCCCAGCGGGCGGATGCCGGGGGAGTCTTCATCCAGGATGTACACCACCGTCACCGGATCCGGCAGTGCAGCCGCGGCCGCGAGGGCGGGATTGTCGTCGAGTCGCAGGTCGTCGCGGAGCCAGACAATGGTGGAAGCCATGGATTCACGCTACACGTCCCGGAAACGGCAGAGGCCGGGATCCCTGTGGATCCCGGCCCCGCAGCGGTGTGCCCGGTTTGAGCGCCCGTTACAGCTTGTCGAAGTCCGCCTCGTCAACGGTGGACGACGAAGAGGACGTCGCATTGCCACCGGCCCCGATGGCCGGCTTGGCGGTGCCTGACTTCAGAGCCGCCAGCCGGGCCTCGATCTCGGTCTGTTCGCCGAGATCCTCGAGCTGGTTGAACTGGGCATCGAGGCTCGAGGCGGCAAGCTCCTGCTGGCCACGGACCTTGGCCTCTTCGCGCCGGATCTTTTCCTCGAAGCGGCCCACCTCGCTGGTGGGGTCCAGAATGTCGATGCTGCGCAGCGCGTCGTGGACCTGGGACTGCGCGGCCGCGGTCTTGGAGCGGGCCACCAGTTCGTTGCGCTTGCTGGTGAGCTGGTTCAGCTTGCCCTTCATCTGGTCCAGGCCGGTCTTGAGGCGGTCCACCACGTCGGACTGGGAGGCGATGTTGGGCTCCGCGGCGCGGGCCTCATTTTCCGATGACATCTGGCGCTGCAGTGCCACCTTGGCCAGGTTGTCGAACTTCTGTGCATCGGCTGCGTTGCCGGCACTGCGGAACTCATCAGCCTTGCGGGAAGCCGCCAGGGCCTTGTTGCCCCAGTCCTGCGCGTTCTTGATGTCCTCGTTGTAGTCGTCCTGGAGCATGCGCAGGTTTCCGATGGTCTGGGCCACCGCGGACTCGGCTTCGGCAATGTTGTTGGAGTAGTCCCGGACCATCTGGTCCAGCATCTTCTGCGGGTCCTCGGCCTGGTCCAGCAAGGCGTTGATGTTTGCCTTCGCCAGCTGCGCCATGCGGCCGAAAATGGACTGCTTAACCATGGTGTTACCTTTCGTCCTGCTCCGTGTGTGCCACTGAATACAGTGAACTGTTGTTATACCGCTTCTATCCGCCGGCCCGGTGGCCGGGCCGGCGCTTAGTTTTGCCGGCTAGAAGTCGCCTCCGCCGCCGAAGTCGCCGCCCCAATCGCCGCCGCCGGAGTCACCGCCGAAGCCGCCGGAGTCGCCGCCCCAGCCGCCGCCGTCGCTGTGGCCGCCGCCCCAGCCGCCGCCGCTGCCGCCGTTGAGGATGGAGTTGATGAGTATGCCCCCAAGGATGGCGCCGCCCAGGCCGCCGCCTCCGCCGCCGCCGAACATGCCGCCCCGGCCGTAGCCCTGGTTGGCGTAGCCACCGAACTGGTCGACGTCAGACTGTGCCAGCTGAGCCGCCTGGGCCGCCAGTGCGTGTGCCTGCTGGGCGTAGGTCAGCGCGGTGACGGGGTCGTTGCGCGAAATGGACAGCGCGTAATCGAGGTTGCGCTGGGCCTCCGCCAGACGGGTCCGGGCCTCTGTGCCGACCCCGCCGCGGCGGGCGGTGATGTAATCCGATGTCGCGCTGATCTGCGCCTGGGCCGACATGATGGTCTGCTGCAGCGACGCCTGAGCCCTGCGGGCCTGTTCCTGCTGGTCCCGAATGCCGCCCAAGGCATGGTCGAGGGCCTGATGTGCCGACTCGACCCGCTCCAGAGTGGCAATGGGGTCAATCTTGCCGCTTTGGATTTCACTCTTCACGCGCGCGAGGGCCGCTTCGACGCCGGCCACGGGCCCCTCGAGCTCCGGATGGGCGCCGGACTGGATCATGGCCTTCGCCTGGGCAAGGTCCTGGGAGGTGTCCACCACAGCGGATTCCAGTCCCTGACGGGCCGAGTCCAGGTTGCCGGCCACCTTGGAGATTGCGTCGAGCAGCACGTGCGTCTGGTGCAGGCTCTCCTCCGATGCCCGGACAGCCACGGCCGCGAGGCTTCCCTCTCCGCCAGCGAGCTTTTCACGCGCCGCTTTGCTGGCATTCTGCACGAAGGCCAGCCGTTCCTTGGCCTGGCTGATGTTGTCCGACACCTGGGCCAGCGCGCTGTCCGCGTACTTGCCGCGCAGTTCGGCCAGGGTCTGGTCAGCCCGGGCGATCTTGGCGTCAGCGTCTGCGGCGCCGGCGTCCACTGCCGCGAGGGCCTGCGGCGCGTTCTTCTCGAGTTCGCGCAGCGAGTCGAAGTCGGCCTTCTGCTCCTGCAGCGACGCCAGAGCCGCTTCCGACCTCCTGATGATTTCGCCGAGCCAGCTGCGCTGCTGTTCTTCGGTGTCGGGGATGTGGTCGTCCAGCTGCTGCTGCAGCTTGAACGACTCGGACATGTGCGCCTTGGCCTCCTGAAGTGCCTTGGTGAAGTTGCCCACGGCCGCTTCCCCGTATTGCGCCTCGGCGAAGCCCAGTTCCTGCTCGCTCGATTTGATCGCGTCGTCGGCTTCAATCAGGAGCGAGCCGCTCTTCCTGCGCAGGTCTTCGATGCTCATGCCGGCCAGGGGATCGAGTTCCGCGCCCTGCGGGCCGTAGCTTGCGCTGGACGCCTGTCCTGCCTTCTTACGCCTGTTGCGCAGGTAAAGGTACGTGCCCGCGCCACCGGCGGCGACGACGCCGGCGCCCACGAGGACCGCCGTTCCGGCTCCGGCGCCTGAGGGGACGTTGCCACTGCCGCCACCTGCGGCGTCGCCGACGGCGGCCGCTGCGTCAATGGCAGCCTGCGCGTAGTCACCGTTGCGAAGCTGCGGGTCCACGGCGCTCTTCACGATCGTGTCGCGTTGGGCGTTGGTGATCTTGCTGCTGGAGGGCTTGCTCAGCTGGTACTTGCGAGTCTCGGTAGCAACGGCGAGCACCATGGCATTGGAGCCGAGATTGGCTTTTTTGGCGACGTCGGCAGCCCATGCAGTTCCGTCAGTGGGATTCTCGAACTTTTTCACGTAGACGACGTGCAAAGTCATCGCGTGGTCGGTTCCGAGCTTCTTGATTGCCTCTTCAACGTCGGCCTCCCGGTTGCCCAGGACGCCGGCCTTGTCAACAATTTTTGTTACCGGATCGAGCGTTACCGGATCTTCGGCCCAGGCCGCCGCGGCCGGAGCCGCCAGCATTGCCGTGAGGCCGATCACGGCGAGAACACGTTTCAACATTGACCGCATGGCAACCCTTCAGCACGCCGCGGCTGGTTCGGGACGAAACAGCCGTCATAGAATGCAGCAGCGCCCCCACGCCGGGTGTAAAGCCGCAGGTCGCTGTGGCAATTCTTCTTGATTCTATGGTGCACCAGCGGGAGCGTCCACGGCGGGGAATATGCCACCAGCGAAAAGCGCTGGAGACCTTGGTGGCCGTCCAGAAAGCTGGTCAGGAACACCATCCCGGAAGCCATTCAGGAACCTCCCAGCAAACGTCCGCTTTAGTTTCAGTCGGATCGTCCATAGTTAATAGAGACGAGGATGAAAGGAAGTCCAATGACTGAGCACCCAGTACCGGGCGCAGCACCTGAGAACCGAGATCCTGCAGGGCGGCCTGTTGATCCGAGCCCTCGGCCTGAGTCCGCCGAGGGTCTCCAGCCTCCTGCGCAGCAGGACGGCGAGCATCGCACCGCTAACGCCTCCGAGAACCCGACGGTGCGCCTGGACTCCGATAGAAACCCCACCATGCCGCTGTACCGGCCCGCGCCCGAGCCGAACCAGCAGCAGCGTCCCGGCGGCCCGCACCCCGTCTACCCGCAGCACGCGCCCTTCTACGGGCAGCAGTCGGCACCGGCTACCCAGCCGATCGGTACCCAGTACTCCCAGCACAACGCGCATTCCGCGTTCCAGGGCACCCGTGGCAGCCAGCCAAAGCGCAAGGCGACGTTCGGTGTGGGGACCCTCGTGGCCAGTATCCTCGCCGCAGGCCTCGTGGGCGGCGGTGTTGCCACCGTTGGCTCCGGCAACCTGTTCGACGCCGGCGGCACCGCGCCGGCCGTCAGCTCCGGCAGCCAGCCCGGCACCGTGATCGTGAACAACCAGGACTCGGTCAACGAGATCACGGCCGCGGCCGTCAAGGCGTCACCGAGCGTTGTGACCATCAAAGCCACCAGCGGCAGCGACGGCGGCACGGGCTCAGGGATCATCCTCGACGACCAGGGCCACATCCTCACCAACACCCACGTGGTGACGCTGGACGGCGCCACCGCCAACGCGGAAATTCAGGTCCGCACGAACGACGGCCGCGTCCTTAGTGCCAAGGTGGTTGGAACCGACCCGCTCTCCGACCTGGCGGTCATCAAGGTGGACAACCCTTCAGGGCTCACGCCGGCGGCGCTGGGTGATTCCAGCAAGCTGAACGTCGGGGACACGGCTGTTGCCATCGGTTCGCCGCTGGGCCTCACCGGCACGGTGACGGACGGCATCGTTTCCACGCTGAACAGAACCATCAGCGTTGCGTCCTCGGCAGCTCCGAAAGAGGGGACGGACAACTCGCAGGGCGGCGACCAGGGCTTCGAGTTCGCTCCTCCGGGCCAGGGGCAGGGCCAGAGTTCGGCCAGCAAGGGCTCGATCTCCATCAACGTCATTCAGACGGATGCGGCCATCAACCCGGGCAACTCCGGTGGTGCATTGGTGAACAGCAAGGGTGAAGTGATTGGCGTCAACGTCGCCATCGCCTCCGCCGGCGGCAGCTCCGCCGCGGGAGGAACAGGCAACATCGGCGTGGGCTTCAGCATCCCGATCAACAATGCAAGGCGCGTGGCGCAGGAAATCATCGACAACGGCAAGGCCACGCACGGCCAGCTGGGCGTGAGCGTCCAGCCGAAGTCGGCATCGGACGCCGGGTTCTCGACAGGTGCCGATGTTGCTTCGGTGGAGCAGGGCTCGGCGGCGGCCAAGGCAGGGATCAAGGTGGGCGACGTGGTGACGCGCTTCAACGATCTGGCCATCAGTGACCCGAACCAGCTGACGGCAGCCGTCCGCGAGCAGCCAGCCGGCTCGTCAGTGAAGATTACGGTCCTGCGCAACAACCGTGAGCAGCAACTGGACGTCACGCTCGGCGCAGCCGCCGAGCAGTAGCCGCAGAGCAGTAGGCATAGAGCAGTAACTGCGCCCAGCACGACGGCGGGCCGCACCTGAGGTGCGGCCCGCCGTCGTCGTCCTTGCCTTTGCCGAGGCCTTTGACACAGGCGTTAACGGGACGTCATATGACGGGCCCAATATGGTTAGCTAGGAGCTACCCGTATCCCGGGCGTTCCACGGCCACGACCTCACCCGGCTGGCTATCCACAAGCACGGAAGGCTGCTGTAAACACAGTGGAAGAGACATTGAAGATCGTCGTCCTGGTCAAGCATGTGCCGGACGCCCAGTTCGACCGGCACCTCAGCGGCGAGGGCCACACCACGGACCGCGACGAAAGCATCCTGTCTGAACTGGATGAGTACGCCCTGGAGGCCGCGCTGCAGTTGGCCGAAGCCCGCGGCGGTGCCAAGGCCGGCAACAAGGTGATCGCTTTGAGCATGGGACCGGCCGGCGCCGTGAACGCCATCAAGAAATCCCTGCAGATCGGTGCCACCGAAGGCGTGCACCTCACCGACGGGGCCCTCGCCGGCTCTGATGCGGCCGCCACGTCCCTGGCGCTCGCGGCCGCCGTCCGCCATCTCGGCGCGGATACCCCCGTGGACCTCGTACTGACCGGCATGGCCTCCACCGACGGCGAGACCTCCCTGGTGCCGGCACAGCTCGCCGAGCGTCTGGGGCTTCCGCAGGTTACGTTCGCCTCCTCCCTGGAGGTCGACGGCGGACGGGTCACGGCACGCCGCGATGCGGATACCCACTCGGAAACGGTTGAGGCGTCGCTGCCCGCAGTGGTTTCCGTGACCGACCAGATCAACGAGCCGCGCTACCCGAACTTCAAGGGCATCATCGCGGCCAAGCGCAAGAGCATCACCACCCTGTCCCTAGCCGACATCGGCGTGGCTTCCTCCCAGGTGGGCCACACCGGATCCTGGACGCGCGTGACGGCGGCCGAGGAACGTCCGCCGCGCACTGCCGGCACCATCATCACGGACGAAGGCGACGCCGGCATCCAGCTGGTTGACTTTTTGGCCGCCCAGAAGCTGCTCTAAGGGGACCCCACAACATGGCAAACGTACTGGTATTCATTGACAACCCCGGGCAGGCTCTCAAGAAGAGCAGCCTGGAACTCCTCACCATCGCCCGCTCCCTTGGGGAAACTGCCGTGGCAGTCAACGGTGAACTGTCCGACGACGTCGCCGGCACCCTGGGCGCCTACGGTGCGGCCGCCGTCTTCCGGCCGTCCGCAGCGGACCTCGACGACTACCTGGTCGCGCCGAAGGCCGCCTTCCTCGCTGCCGTAGCGGATAAGGCCGGTGCCACCACCGTGCTGCTCGAGAACTCGCCTGAGGGCAAGGAAATAGCGGCCCGGCTTGGCATCCGGCTGAGCGCCGGCGTCATCACCGACGTCGTCGCGGTGGACGCCGACGGCACCGCCCACAAGTCGGTGCTGGCCGGTTCCTACACCACGACGGCGAAGGCCACCACCCCGGTCACCGTGCTGTCCGTGAAGGCCAACACCGTCGAGCCACAACCCGCGACGGCTCCGGGCGCACCGGAGACGCTCACTGTTGATGTCCCCGCCGAGGCAACTGCCGCGGCAGCCCGCATCACCTCCCGGGAACAGAAGGTCGCCAGCGGCCGCCCGGATCTTACCGATGCGCGCATCGTGGTGGCCGGCGGACGCGGCCTCGACGGCGACTTCGGCCCCGTGGAGGAACTGGCGGATGCACTGGGTGCGGCCGTGGGCGCCTCGCGCGCGGCAACTGACGCCGGCTGGATCAGCCACGACGCGCAGGTCGGACAGACCGGCAAGACCGTTTCGCCGCAGCTGTACATCTCCGCCGGCATCTCCGGCGCCATCCAGCAGAAGGCCGGCATGCAGACCGCCAAGGTCATCGTCGCCGTTAACAAGGACGCCGAGTCTCCGGTATTCGAAATCGCGGACTTCGGCATCGTGGGCGATCTCTTCCAGGTGCTGCCGCAGGCAACTGAAGAAATCAAGAAGCGCAAGGCGTGAATCCTTGACCCCAAACGCTGCACCAGCGCAGAGCCCGTTCAATCCGGAACAGCACCGGGTTGAGCGGGTGCTCTGTTTCTCAGCCCATCCCGATGACATCGATTTCGGCGCCGCCGGCACCATCGCCGCGTGGACGGCGGCCGGCGTCGAGGTCAGTTACTGCATCATGACCGACGGCGACGCCGGCGGCTTCGACCCTGCGCAGCGCGCCGAAATCATCGCCCTCAGGGCGGCCGAGCAGGAGCGTGCCGCCGCCCTGGTCGGCGTCACGGACATCCACTACCTGCACCAGCGGGACGGGTACCTTGAACCGAACCACGAGGTGATGCGCGGAGTCGTGAAGCTGATCCGCGAAATCCGGCCCGACGTCGTGCTTTCCATGCATCCGGAGCGCAACTGGAAGCGCATCCAGAAGAGCCATCCGGACCATCTGGCGGTGGGGGAGGCGGTGACCCGTGCCGTCTACCCGGCAGTGGAAAACCCCTTCGCTTACGCGGACCTCGCAGAGGCCGGCCTCGAGGCCTTCAAGCTTCCGTGGCTGTGGCTCTACGCCGGTCCGGAGGAGCGGGAGAACCACTTTGTGGACGTCACAGACCATGTGGAGAGCAAGCTCGAGGCGATCCACGTGCACGTCAGCCAGCATCCTGACGCCGAGGCCATGGAGGCCACTGTCAGGCGCGGCATGCAAGTGAACGCCGAACGCTCCGGGCTCCCCACTGGCCGGAGCGCCGAGGCGTTCCACGTGGTCATGGTCAACGGGCCGGGGACTATCGCAGGCTTCTAAGCTGACTTCCGGCGTGCTGTCAGCCTCCGGCTGAACTGAGCTGCGACGCCGCGTAGACCTTGATCCCCTCCAGCAGGTACGGGGCGAGGCCTGCGCGGCTCTTGTCGTAGAAGGCGCTGAACCGGGGATCTTCGACGTACATCCGGCCCAGGCCAACGTAGCTGTCCGCATCCGGGGTCCAGCTGACGCAGACCCAGCGGTAGTGGCGTTCGACGGCGGCCTGCACCCGGGCGTCGTCCGCCGGCAGGCCGGCGTCCAGGCACCGGGCCAGCTCCTCGTTGATTGCACCGGCCTCAGCCAGAAAGGCCTCCTTGTCGGCAGCGCTCAGCGCGGCGTTCCGCGCCTTGCTGTCCTCGACTGCCTTATCGCCCCAGCGCTCTCGGGCCTCCTCCTCGTACGGGTTGGTGTCAAAGTCCTTGAAAATTTCTTCGCCTGACATGGCGTCTCCTCGCTGCAGTGCCGATATGGTGGCGCCGACGGTCCTGGCCATGCGGTCCAGGCGGTCGCGCTCGGCCAGCAGCCACTTCCGGTGCACGTTCAGCGCATCCAGCTGGTCTGCCTGGCCGTCCAGAACCTGGCTGATGGTTTCCAGGCCAAGGCCAAGTTCGCGGAGAAGCAGTATCCGCTGAAGACGCAGCAATTCAGGCTGCGTGTAGTAGCGGTAGCCGTTGTGCCCGGTGTAGGCAGGCGGCAGCAACCCCACCCGGTCGTAATGCCGGAGGGTCCTGGACGAGACCCTGCCCAGCTTCGCCAGTTCGGCGATCGACCAGCTCCTGAGTTCTTCCTGCTTCATGCCTCGAGCGTAGAAGTTGACGCAGCGTCAACGTCAAGCCTGCATGAAGTGGCTCTGGTCCAGGTGGGTCAGCCAGGCTCAGGTGTTCAGCGGGGCGGCGGCCACAGTGGGGAGCGTCGGCGTAGCGGATCCGCCGACGGGTTCGACCGTGATGCCGAGCGAGGCCGCGGAGCCGATGCCCTTGACCAGGGCCGGCTTCGACAGTGCCTCCGCGTCCATCAGGCCCTGCGAGACAGGGGTGGAGCCGTCCTTGGGAATCAGCCACATCTGGTAGACCTTGCCCGCGGGCGGCGGCGGCACATCCTTCATCCGCACCACCAGCGCATCATGCGACTGCGAGATCGAAACAGTCGCCGTGCCTCCGCCGTTGACATCGACAGTCGCCTGCCGCGCGTCCTGTGCCTCGATGACCTGGTTGAAGGGATCGTTCTGGTTTGCCAGGTAGGCCCCCACCCCAACACCGCCGAGCGCGATCACGGCAGCAGCCGCAACACCGATCAGCCAGTTACGGAGCCCGGACGTCCGGCGTCGTACTTCACGGCGCTGGCGAGCAGCGGAAAGTTCGTCGGCAGCGGGGGCCGGCTCGGCCGCAGCGGCGTGTGCCGCGGCCGGCTCCGCCGCCGGTGCAGCAGCGGGAAGCTGCGCGACAATCCGGGCGAACAGGTCCGCAGGAGGCTCCTCCTCGGCCGCAAAGGACAATGCCAGTGTCTCCCTGGCCTGGCGGACACGGTCGTTGAAGGACTCGCGTTCGGCCTCGGGAGCGCCGCTGATGTAGGCGTCGATGGCCTCCCGCTCAGCGTCGCTGACGGCGTCCAGAGCGTATATTTCGGCGAGTTCCACTGCCCGCCCGGCCGCAAGGTCGGTGGAAATATCGGCAGCAAAGGCCCTGGGCAGCTGGCGCCCGCGGGAATCATTCATATCGGTCATTGTCAGCTCACCCCCAGGCAGGTCTTGAGTCGGATCAGTCCGTCGCGGATGCGGGACTTTATGGTCGGAATGGCCGCGTTCAGCCTTTCAGCCACTTCGCGGTAGGTGAGGCCGCCGTAATAGGCGAGCCGAACGGATTCCTGCTGCGTCTCGGTCAGGGTCTCCAGGCAGCGCACCACGGCTTCGGCTTCCAGCCGGCTGTCCACCTCGTCCGACACCGAGTCGTGGTCGATGTCCTGGCTGTTGGCGCCGTACCTGGCCTCACGGTCGCTCGCGGACTGCGAGGACCGGACCCTGTCCACGGCCCTGCGGTGCGAGATGGTCATGAGCCAGGCCAGGGCACTTCCGTTCGCCGGATCGAACTTGCCGGCGTTCTGCCAGACCTGCAGGAAGACCTCCTGCGTGGTGTCCTCGCTGAGCTCCGGGTCGATCAGCACCCGGCGCGCCATGCCGAACACCCGCCGCGACGTCAGCCGGTAGAACTCGGCGAAGGACGCCTGGTCGCCGTCCGCAATCCGCTCCAGCAGCTGTGCCAGCTGCTGGTTAAGGTCGACGGCGGTGCCGGGCGGCGCGGGGGCGTCGAAGTTCGGCGCGTTGGGAGTTTCCATCACTCTCAAGCATAGGTTGCCTGCCGGTGGGGGCTGCACAGGAGTTGGGGCTATGGCAGCATCGTGCCGGGCAAAACGGAACGCCGCGTTGCCCGGTTGGAGTGTTTTCACCTGCCGCTCCTTACGCCCTGTGGATGTGCGCGCCCTGGGACGTGCTCAGGAGGGATTCGGGGCAGCACCGGCTTTGGATGGGTGCCCGTGCCCGCGGGCTGCGCTCAGAGCTGTGCGCCGGTGAAACCCTGCTGGCGCCAGGCCTCGTAGACGGCGATGGATGCCGCGTTTGCCAGGTTCAGCGACCGCAGCGACGGCAGCATGGGCAGTCGGACCCGGGACGTGACGTGGGGATCGCGCTTCACGGCATCCGGCAGGCCCACCGACTCCGGGCCGAACAGCAGGACATCGCCCGGTCTGTAGGCGATGTCCGTGTAGGACACCTCGCCGTCAGAGGTGAAGGCAAAGACGCGCTCCGGCCGCAGCGCCTCCCAGGCTGCCTCGATGCTGGGATGGACGGTAACCACGGCAAGGTCGTGGTAGTCCAGGCCGGCGCGGCGGAGCTTGGCATCGGAGAAGTCGAAGCCCAAAGGCTCCACGAGGTGGAGTTCGGCGCCGGTGATGGCGGCGAGGCGGATGGCGTTGCCCGTATTGCCGGGAATTTCGGGCATGTGGAAGAGGATGCGGAACACGGTTCAATCCTAGCGTCGGAAAATCCGGCACTCCTCGGCCAGGACCTGAGTGCATGGTTTTAGTGCATGCCCCTGAGCAGCCGGGCGAGCACCTGGACATTGACGGTGTTCGGCGCCGGGCCGGAGGCCAGGAAATCCTTGAGCCCGCGGGACAGGCCGGCAGCGTTGACCACCTGGACGACGTCGGAGCCGCCGCGGGAACGGCGGTGGCGGTCGATGACGGGTTCGTGGAGGTTGCCGTCCGGGCTGTGGACCACGGTCCACCCGGTCACGTTCAGCTCGGGAAAAATGTCCTGCATCTGCCAGACCACGTGGGCCAGCTGTGGCGGGGCGACCGACCTGCCGCCGTGATTGAGCGTGTTTCCGTCCCAGGCGTAAGCCCCCTTGGGCAGCAGCATGGAGCCGATCAGCGCAAGCCGGTAGCCCGAGAGCAGCGCGTGGTCAATGTGGCTGTTGTCCGCCGGCGACTGCAGGCCGTTGATCAGGCGCGCCGCCGGGATCGCCGGCAGGACCTGCCGGCTGATTAGCTGTACCGTGCGCAGCTCGCGCTGGATCCGGGCTTCCGCGCCGAAGATGCCGCGCTTCCTGGGCATGCCGTGAACCTGCTGGCTGGCCAGCTCCGGCGGGAGGAGCGGAACAGTGCCCGGCGTGTCGAAGGGCGGGACGTAGACAGGGGCATCGCCGGAGGTGTTCCGGGGCGTTCCCGGCTTGTGGATGGTCGCCGAGGCGTGGCTGCCGGCGGCCGGGGCGTCGAAGTGCGCTTCGTCGCCGTCTGCGCGGCTCCTGCGCGGGCCGGTCGCGTAGGAGCGGTCATAGGCGGCCCGCCGCTGGGGATCGATGAGCGTTTCATACGCAAGAGTGACCTGGCGGAACGTCGCGGCGTCACCTCCGTGATCGGGATGCGAAGCGCGGGCAGCCTTGCGGTAGGCCACCTTGATCTCCCTCTCCGTCGCGGTCACCGCCACGCGGAGCACTTCGTAGTGGGAACTGCTGCCCTTGGTCAAGCATGGTCCTTAAGTCGTTGTTGCCGGCGTGCATGCGCTGTCCGGTGTGCCAAGCATATAAGCCGGTCTTGGCGGTCTTCTGGAACAACGGCCACAGCAGGGTTGCGGGTTCCCGCCGGTGGAAACGCTGGAGGAACCCGGGGCGTCTAGACTTTTCGGAATGGGAGTTCGGACAGGTCGCGGTGATGCCCGCCGTATACACGTGGTGATGGCAGCCGTCGCGGCCGCTGCCCTTCTCGGCGGTTGCAGCGTTGGCGTACCGGATCCGGCTGCCACGAGTAACCGGCCTGTCAGCAGCGGACCGGGCACGCCGACCATTACCCCCGGACACGACGCCGGTGCCGTGGCCGCCCGCGACATGCCGTTCGCGGCAGGGGCCACGCTGGCCCATGGGGTTCCCGTCGGGCTGTCGGAGGACCTGGCCAAAGCGCCGCAATGGAAACAGGTGGTCAGTAACGCGGGTGGTGCCAGCAGCTATCAAAAATCCGACGGCTGCCAGGTGGCGGCCGAGGTGCGGCAGAACCAGTGGCCCCTGGTGGCGGCTGATGACAGGGCATCGACGGCGGCGCTGTTTGCCTATCTGGACCCCACTGTCCTGCCCGCCTATTTGACGTCGGCATCGCTGCGGTGGGGCGGTGAGCGGGGCAAACCGGGGCCGGCCGTTGATGTACTGGTTCTGGA
Organism: Arthrobacter sp. FW305-BF8; assembly: GCF_021789315.1. Lineage (NCBI taxonomy): Bacteria > Bacillati > Actinomycetota > Actinomycetes > Micrococcales > Micrococcaceae > Arthrobacter > Arthrobacter sp. FW305-BF8. The sequence continues at coordinate 3,277,929 of NZ_CP084561.1, read as the reverse complement.
ACGTGTTGCCAAGCCGGCAGGTCAGAAAGCCGGCCGGGCCACCGCGGTGCTGGCCCGGGTTTTCGGTACGGCCGGCTCGTCCGTGTATGTGTCGGCGGCGTGCCCGACGGCGGCGTCGCTCGCCGCCGCCCGGGCAGACATTGCTCAGTGGCTGACTGTGGTTCCGCCGGCCTGATGAGCCGTTGCGGCGGTGGCCAGCCGGTTGAGGGCCAGCGCACCCACGAACAGGCCGAAGTCGCGCAGGGCGACGTCGTAGTAGGCCCCGAGGACGAGCAGGTTCACGATGATCCCCAGGAGCCAGGCAGCCACCACGAGCGAGCCGATGCGCGGCCGCACGGCTACCAGGATTCCGGCGATGATCTCCACGACGCCGACGGCGTACATCACCGTCTGCGCCGGCAGGTGCAAGGTATCCGGAACCATCGGTGCCAGGTAGCCGGTCCAGCCGGTCAGGAGGTTGGTGAACTTGTCCAGGCCGAACAGGATGGGCGCGACGGTAAACACCGTGCGCAGTAGCAGGAACGCCTGGCGGGCCGGATCCGCCGCAAGCGTGTGCTGGCCTGCGGACTCCCTGAGGGCTGTGGTTTTCATGGCGAGCTCCTTTCTAAAAGTTGATAACTTGATTTTAGAACCCTCATCCCTTGTTTAGCAACAAATCTTGATTTTAGAGTTACGCTGGACCTATGAGCAGTACAGCCGAGAACCGCGAATCCAGGACCGCTCTTTCGTGGACCGGCCGCCTGGCAGCCCTGGCCTCGCTGGGTGACACGAGCAGGCGGCGCCTTTTTGAGTACGTCGCCGGGGAGCCCTCGGCGGTGGGGCGGGACGACGCTGCTGCTGCGCTGGGCATGCCCAGGTCTACGGCGTCCTTCCACCTGGACAGGCTGGTCCGCGACGGGTTGCTCGCCGTCGAGTTCCGCAAGCTCGGCGAAAAGGCGGGCCCAGGGTCGGGCCGTCCGGCGAAGCTGTACCGTCCGGCGCTGGAAGAAGTGGGTGCGTCGGTACCGGACCGGAGCTACGACCTGGCCGGCGAGCTGATGGCCACCGCGATTGAATCCTCCATGACCGGCGGGGGAGGGGTCCGCGAGGCATTGACCGACGCCTCCTATTCCCGGGGCCGCGCCCTGGGTGGGAACGGAGCATCCCTCGATGAAGTGCTCGGCAGCATTGGCTACATGCCGGAGCAGGACAGCGAGGGCGGAACCATCCTGATGAACTGTCCTTTCCACCGGCTCGCTGACGGACACACTGACGTGGTGTGTGCCATGAACGGCGCGCTTTTGAGTGGTGCCGCTGCTGCCTGCGGGGTGCCCGAGGAGAAAGTGGTGGAGGACAGGACGATCGGGCGCTGCTGCGCACGGATCAGGCCCTAAGGGCGGCTGAAACGCGGCGTCGGAATTTAGCGGCGTCTAGAATTTAAGCGTGCCTGTTTACCTGGACCATGCCGCCACCACGCCCATCGCCCCCGAAGCCCTGGCCGCACTGACGCGTGAGCTGTCCCGGACCGGGAACCCCTCGTCCCTCCACGGCTCCGGACGCCGGGCGAGACGCTCCGTGGAGGACGCACGGGAAACCCTTGCCGCCGCGGCAGGCGCCCATCCCTCGGAGGTCATCTTCACCTCGGGCGGCACGGAAGCGGACAACCTGGCCGTCAAGGGCCTGTACTGGTCCCGGCTCGCGGAAGACCCGCGCCGGCGCCGGATCCTGTGTTCCGCCGTCGAGCACCACGCCGTGCTGGACACCGTCGAGTGGCTGGAGCGCCACGAAGGTGCGGAAGTGTCCTGGCTTCCTGTCAGCCAGGACGGCGTGCTGGACCTCGAAGCGCTGCAGGCAGAACTTGAGCGTGACCCCGCGTCCATCGCCCTGGTGACGGTCATGTGGGCCAACAACGAAGTGGGCAGCGTCCAGCCCGTCCAGCGGGTGGTGGAGCTTGCGCACGCCGCCGGCGTCCCGGTGCATTCGGACGCGGTGCAGGCGTTTGGCTCCGTCCCCGTGGATTACCGGGCCTCCGGGCTGGATGCCATGTCCATCTCAGGCCACAAGATTGGTGGGCCGGTTGGCGTCGGTGCGCTCATCCTGGGGAGGTCGGTGAAACTCACACCGGTGCAGCACGGCGGCGGCCAGGAGCGCGATGTCCGCTCGGGAACACTGGACACCGCGTCCATAGCGGCCTTCGCCGCCGCAGCCGACTCCGCGGCGAGGAACCTCGACGCCGAGGCAGGGAGGATTTCCCGGCTGCGCGACCGTCTGATCGCGGGAGTCCGTGACGCAGTTCCGGCGGCCGTGCTGCGCGGGCCAGAGGGGGAGGGGCGCCTGCCCGGCAACGCCCACTTCACCTTTCCCGGATGCGAGGGCGACTCCCTGCTGTTCCTCCTGGACCTCGCCGGCGTCGAATCATCCACCGGCTCCGCGTGCACGGCAGGTGTTCCCCGTCCCTCGCATGTCCTTCTTGCCATGGGCCTGGACGAGGAGGCGGCGCGCGGTGCACAGCGCTTCACCCTGGGGCATCCTTCGACGGAAGCGGACGTCGACGCACTCCTCGCGGCCCTGCCCGGTGCCTACGCCCGGGCGCGGCAGGCCGGAATGGCCGGACACGAGTCCTCCATTCAGACGGCTGCCACCGTTGCCCGTCAGGGTTCCGGCATCAACTGATTTCCGGTGTCAGCTGGCTTCCGGCGGCAGTCTGTCGAGCGGAACAGTCTCATCGGCCAGCCGCTCGGCAGGCACCTCGATCCGGCCGCTGATGAGCGTCTTGATGGTCTTCTGGGCAGTTGGCTTGACGGACCTCGGCCAATTAACGCTCATGCCGGCCACGACCCGTCCGTCCTGCTGCCAGAACGCCACGAATTCCTTGCTGTCCAGCGAGCCGCGGATGACCGGAGCCGCCTTCGCTGCGAGCGACGGGAAACCCGAGTACTCCATGCTGACGTCGAACTGGTCGGTATAGAAGTAGGGGACCGTGTCCAGCGCTACGTCCTGGCCAAGCATGCCTTTCGCCGCGACCTTGCCGCCGTTGAGCGCGTTGGACCAGTGTTCGCTGCGGTGGTGCTCGCCGGTGAATGGGTGCAGTGCATTGGCGGCGTCGCCGGCGGCAAAAATATCCGGGGCGCTGGTGCGCAGCGAAGCGTCCGTGAGAATACCGTTGCGGACCTCCAGCCCGGCCTCGGCGGCCAGTGCCGTTTCCGGAACCACTCCAACGGCGATGACCACGATGTCCGCGGGCAGGAGTTCGCCGGTGTCGGTCAGCACGCCCGTCACCCGTCCGTTGTTTCCGGTGATTTCCCTGGCCGAGGCGGGTAGCCGGAAGCGGACTCCGTTGTCCTCGTGCAGGGTACGGAAAAAGCTGCCCAGCTCCGGGCCGATCGCCGCTGCAAGCGGGATGTCCTCAAGCCCGAGTAGTGTGACCTGGTTGCCGGAAGTGCTTGCCGCCGCGGCCAGTTCCATCCCGATCCAGCCGGAACCGATGAGCACAATGCTCCGACCTCCTGGCGACAGCTGTTCCCGCAGGCGGCGGCTGTCATCGAGCGTGCGGAAGGTGGTGACGCCGTCCAGTTCCGCACCGTTCAGGGGCAGCGTCCGGGGCGTGGCTCCGGGTGCCAGCAGCAGTGACCCATACTCCTGGACCGTCCCATCGGCGAAGCGGACGGTGTGGGCCGCCGGATCGACCGATGCCACAGGGTTGCCCAGCCTGAGGCTGACGTTGTTGTCCGCGTACCAGCCCTTCGGCGCGACCTCGACGGCGTCCTCCCCGGCTTTGCCGAGCAGGTATTCCTTGGACAGCGGCGGCCGGAGATAGGGCGGGTGCGGCTCGGCTCCTGCGATGGTGATGTTCCCGGCGTACCCTTCGGCGCGCAGGGTGCGGGCCGCCGTCGCTCCGGCCAGTCCTGCGCCGGCGATGATGATGCTTTCAGGATTCATGGCTACTCGATTCGCCCGGCAGGCCAGTGGCCCACGTTCTAAAAATGGTACTCGTGACTTTAGAAGGGCGGGCCGGAACCGTCAAGGAAATTTAGGCCCTGATTCCGGCAGCAAGTAGAATAGTCCGGCAACCCGTGCGTCATGGGTCCAAATCCAACAGAAAGCCATAATGCGAGTTCTAGCAGCCATGAGCGGCGGAGTTGACTCCGCCGTTGCCGCCGCCCGCGCCGTCGAGGCGGGGCACGACGTCGTTGGCGTTCACCTCGCCCTGTCCAGGATGCCGGGCACCCTGCGCACCGGCAGCAGGGGCTGCTGCACCATTGAGGATTCCCGCGATGCCTGGCGGGCCTGCGACGTCCTGGGGATTCCCTACTACGTGTGGGACTTCTCGGAGCGGTTCAAGGAGGATGTGGTCCAGGACTTCATCGACGAGTACGCCGCCGGCCGCACCCCCAACCCCTGCATGCGCTGCAACGAGCGCATCAAGTTTGCCGCCCTGCTCGAAAAGGCGATCGCTCTCGGGTTCGAGGCCGTGTGCACGGGCCACTACGCCAAGGTCATCGAGGACGCCGACGGAAACCGCGAGCTGCACCGTGCCGCCGACTGGGCGAAGGACCAGAGCTACGTGCTGGGCGTGCTCACCCATGAGCAGCTGAAGCACTCCATGTTCCCGCTCGCGGACACCCCGTCGAAGGCTGAGGTGCGCGCGGAGGCCGAGCGGCGCGGACTGTCAGTGGCCAACAAGCCGGACAGCCACGACATCTGCTTCATCCCGGACGGTGACACCGCAGGGTGGCTCGCGGAAAAGATCGAAATGACCACTGGCGACATCGTTGACGAGACCGGCGCCAAGGTGGGCGAACACCCCGGAGCGAACGCGTTCACCGTCGGGCAGCGGCGGGGGCTGAAGCTTGGCCGGCCCGCCGCGGACGGCAAGCCGCGGTTCGTGCTGGAGATCCGGCCGAAGGAAAACAAGGTGGTGGTGGGGCCCGAGGCCCTGCTGGCCATCGACGAGATCCGCGGCATCAAGGTCTCCTGGGCCGGCCTGCCCATCGGCGAGGTTGACTCCGGAGCCGACTTTGACTGCCATGCGCAGGTGCGTGCACACGGCGACCCCGTTCCTGCCGTTGCGCGCATTGAGCGGGTTGCCGACGACGCCGGGATTGCGCGGGACAGCCTCGTGGTGACCCTGACCGATCCGCTGCGCGGTGTTTCGCCGGGCCAGACCGTGGTGCTCTACCAGGGCAGCAGGGTCCTCGGCCAGGCGACCATCGACGCTGCGCGGTCCCTGCAGCGGGCACAACTTTGACCGTGCTCCGCTCTCCGGAGTGACAGCGGCCGGCGGATTTCCGCCGGCCGTTTTTTGTGCCCTTTCCCGGTTTCCGACCGTTCGGTCAGCGGACCGCCAGCCGTTCTGGTAAATTTTGTGTCTCAACTCACACGATGCAATGTTTCACCGGGCAACCTTCTGGTTGAATCAGAGGCATCAGCGGGCTGCCCGCGCACGAGTCAGTTCGGGCACCCCGCGCGTACTCATCGAACAGAAAGTTCACAGATGGCAATGAATCAGAGGGCCTTGAAGAGCGCTATCGCGCTGGCAGGCGTTTCCGCTTTCGCACTCACAGCCTGCACCGGCCCGTCCGGAGGCGGGGGAACGTCCACCGGCGACGCCGGCGGAGGGACCATCACCTACGGCACCACGGACAAAGTTGTCACCCTGGACCCCGCTGGCTCCTACGACGCAGGCTCGTTCATGGTGATGAACCAGGTCTATCCGTTCCTCATGAACTCCAAGCCGGGCAGCGCTGACTCTGTCCCCGACATCGCGGAATCGGCATCCTTCACCACGCCCACCGAGTACACGGTCAAGCTTAAGCCGGGGCTCAAGTTCGCCAACGGCCACGCCCTGACCTCCTCCGACGTGAAGTTCTCGATCGACCGCGTGGTCAGGATTGCCGACCCCAACGGCCCGGCGGCGCTGCTGTCGAACCTGAAGTCCGTGCAGGCCAAGGACGACTCAACCGTGGTCTTCACCCTCAAGGCCGGCAACGACCAGGTCTTCCCCGGCGTTCTGGCCGCCAACTCTGGACCGATTGTCGACGAAGAGGTCTTCCCGGCGGACAAGGTGCTGAGCGACGACGAGATCGTCAAGGGCAAGCCGTTCGCGGGGCCGTACACCATCGAGAGCTACAAGAAGAATGAGCTTGTCAGCCTCAAGGCCAACCCGGACTATCAGGGGCTCCTGGGCAAGCCCGCCAACGACGGCGCCAACATCAAGTACTACGCAGATTCCAACAACCTGAAGTTGGACGTCCAGCAGGGCAACATCGACGTCGCCGGCCGCAGCCTGACGGCCACCGACGCCGCAGACCTTGAGAAGGACTCGAAGGTCAAGGTGCACAAGGGCCCCGGCGGCGAACTCCGCTACATCGTCTTCAACTTCGACACCATGCCGTTCGGTGCAAAGACGGCCGACGCCGATGCCAAGAAGGCGCTCGCCGTGCGCCAGGCGATGGCGAACGTTGTGGACCGCGAGGCTATCGCCACCCAGGTTTACAAGGGCACCTACCTGCCCGCTTACTCCGTTGTTCCCGACGGCTTCAACGGCGCCATCCAGCCGCTCAAGGAAATGTACGGCGACGGCAACGGCAAGCCCAGCCTGGACAAGGCAAAGAAGGCCTTCGCCGACGCCGGCATCACCGGCACCGTCAACATCAAGCTGCAGTACAACCCCGACCACTACGGCAAGTCCTCGGGCGACGAGTACGCCATGATCAAGGAACAGCTCGAAAAGTCGGGCCTGTTCAAGGTGGACCTCCAGTCCACCGAATGGGTCACCTACTCGAAGGCCCGTACCGCCGACGCCTACCCGGTCTACCAGCTCGGCTGGTTCCCGGACTACTCCGACGCCGACAACTACCTCACGCCGTTCTTCATCCCCGGCAACTTCCTGAAGAACCACTACGAGAACTCGGCCGTGACCGACCTGGTGACCAAGCAGCTCACCACGGTGGACAAGGCCGAACGCGAGAAGGTGCTGGGTGATGCCCAGACCGCCGTCGCCAAGGACCTCTCCACCTTGCCGCTGCTGCAGGGCGCGCAGCTCATGGTGGCGGGGGCCGAGGTCAAGGGCGTGGACCAGACCCTCGACGCGTCGTTCAAGACCCGCCTCGGAGTGATCTCGAAGTAGGGCTTCACCCATCAGGTCCTGACCAGCCAAGGAGGCGGGACGCCTTCCCGGCGTCCCGCCTTCCTGCTGGCCAGTGAACAGCCGATTCCAGGTCCGGCGACGGATCCGGAAACACAGAATCAGGCAGTAATGACAACTCTCATCGAGGCGCCGCCAAGCGACGCCGACGGCCTTTTGCCGACAAAGAAAAAGAAGTCCGGCGGGGGACTGGGCCAATACCTCCTGATCAGGTTCCTCCTGATCTTTCCGACGATCTTCATCCTGGTCACTATGGTGTTCTTCCTCATGAGGATCACCGGCGATCCCATCACGGCCGCGCTGGGCGGCCGGCTGCCCCCGGAGCAGCTGCAGGAACGGATCCACGCGGCCGGATATGACCGCCCGCTTCCCGTGCAGTACTTCGAATACCTGGGGCAGCTTGTCACGGGCAACTTCGGAACCACGCTGTCCGACAACCGCCAGGTCACGGAGATGCTGACCACCTACGGCTCGGCGACCCTTGAACTGACCATCAATGCGCTGATCGTTGCACTGCTGGTGGGCATTCCGTTCGGGATGATCGCTGCGCACCGGCGTGACCACCTGCCCGACGCCGTGCTGCGCGTCTTTGCCATCCTCTGCTACGCCACTCCCGTCTTCTTTGCGGGGCTCCTGCTGAAGCTGACCTTCTCCGTCTGGCTTGGCTGGCTCCCCGTGGCGGGCCGGGCGAAGACCTCCACCGAACTAGCCCTCACGGGACTCCAGGCACCGACGGGGATCTATTGGCTCGACGCGCTCCGAAGCGGCAACATGGCCGCTTTGGGTGACGTGATGGCGCATGCCGTCCTGCCCGCCCTTGCCCTGGGCCTGCTGACGGCCGGCATCTTCCTCCGGCTGGTGCGCACCAACGTCATCGGCACCCTGGGCCGGGACTACATCGAGGCGGGACGCTCGCGCGGTGTCAGCGAATTCCGCCTGGTCACCAAGCACGCCTACAAGCCTGCCCTGATCCCCATCATTACCGTGATGGGCCTGCAGATCGCCGTGATGCTGGGCGGCGCCGTCCTCACCGAGACCACCTTCGAGTGGAAGGGGCTGGGCTTCCAGCTGGCCAACTACCTGACCGCCCGCGACTTCGTGGCGGTCCAGGGCATCGTGGTGCTCCTGGCCGTGATCGTCGCCGTCACCAACTTCATCGTGGACATTGTGGCCGCGCTGATCGATCCCCGTGTGAGGTACTGACATGAGCACTCCCACTCCAGTGGACGCCACCATGCACCACAAGGCACCGCTTCTCCAACGGCTGCCTGTGATCTCCCACTTTAAAAAAAGCGTCGGACTCCAGCGGGGCATGCTCGTCGTCGGCCTCGTCCTGACCGGCACGTTCCTCCTGACCGCCATTTTCGCCCCGCTCCTCGCCCCCTACGGTTTTGCGCAACTTTCCGACGCCGACGGCAGCTTTCCCACGCAGCAGCCTCCCGGCGGAAAGCATCTGCTGGGCACCACTGTGGGCGGCTATGATGTCCTGTCCCGGGTCATCTGGGGCTCCCAGACCGCCATCCTCGTGATCGTGGTGGCCGTGGTGCTGTCCATCTTCGCCGGCGTCATCCTCGGCCTGGTGAGCGGATACCTCGGCGGCTGGCTCGACCGGGTCCTCGTGGTGGTGGCAGACGCCATCTACGCATTTCCGTCACTGCTGGTGGCCATCGTCATGGCCATTGTCATCAGCGGCGGCGAGTCCAGTCTCTTCGGCGGCGTGCTCGCCGCGGCGATCTCCATCACGGTGGTGTTCATTCCGCAGTACTTCCGGGTCATCAGGGCGGAGACCATCAGGCTCAAGGCGGAACCATTCGTCGAATCGGCAAAAGTGGTGGGCGCCTCCAGCATCCGCATCATGGGCCGGCACATCTACCGAAATGCCACCCGCACGCTTCCGCTGATTTTCACCCTGAATGCTTCCGAGGCGATCCTGACGCTCGCAGGCCTGGGCTTCCTGGGATTCGGCATCGAACCCTCGTCCGCCGCCGAATGGGGCTTCGACCTCAACAAGGCGCTGGCGGACACCACCTCGGGCATCTGGTGGACCGGTGTGTTCCCGGGCCTCGCCATCGTCTGGACGGTGCTTGGCCTCACGCTGGTGGGGGAGAGCATCAACGACCTCAACGATCCCCGCCTCCGCGGGCGCAAGCGCGCCGGAAACAAGGGCGGACCGGACTCGACCGCGGCGGCCCAGGCAGCCATTTCTGCAGATGTGAGAAGCTCATGACCATCAATATCGGATCTGTTTCTGACCGGCACGCCGCCGGCGCCGAACCGGTGCTGAACATCGACCATCTCAAGGTCACGTTCGCCACTGACGCCGGGGACGTCCACGCCGTCAAGGACGTGAGCCTCGAAGTGAAGGCGGGGGAAGTGCTCGCCATCGTCGGCGAGTCCGGCTCCGGCAAGACCGTGACTGCCAAGACCATCCTGGGCCTGCTGCCGGAAACCGCCATCAGCTCCGGCGCGGTGGTGATCAACGGCAGCAACGTCATCAGCGTCTCCCCGGGCAGGCTCCGCCAGATCCGGGGCCGTGACGTGGCCATGGTCTTTCAGGAGCCGTCCACGGCACTGAATCCCGTGTTCACCGTCGGCTGGCAGATCGCCGAAGGGATCCTTGCCCACGCGGGCCGGGACGGCGGCGAACGGGTCACCGCGAAAGAGGCGAAGGCCCGGGCCATCGAAGCGCTGCGCAAGGTGGGCATCCCGGACCCCGAAACTCGCGTCAACTACTACCCCCACCAGTTCTCCGGTGGCCAGAAGCAGCGCGTGGTCATCGCCGCTGCGCTCGCCCTGAACCCGGGGCTGATCGTTGCCGACGAACCCACCACCGCCCTGGACGTCACCGTGCAGGCGGAGATCCTGGAGCTCCTGCGGGACCTGCGGGACAAATACGGGACGTCCATTGTGCTGATCACGCACAACATGGGCGTTGTAGCCGACCTCGCGGACCGCGTCGTGGTGATGTACCGGGGCGACGTCGTCGAGGAAGCCAGCGCGAAATCACTCTTCGCAGAGCCGCGGCAGGAGTACACCCGGAAGCTACTGGCCGCCGTCCCGCACCTTGGCCGGCACTCGGCCTCCGCAGGAATGACGGAGCGGGCGCACCAGGGCGGACAGGTGCTGGTGGAGGCCAAAGGCCTCACCATCGAGTACCCGGGCAGGCTGGGCAGCCCCGCCTTCAAGGCCGTCGACGGCGTCAGCTTCACGGTATCCGAAGGCGAAGTGTTCGGACTCGTTGGCGAATCCGGTTCCGGGAAGACCACCATCGGCCGGGCCATCGCAGGCCTTAACCGGACCACTGGCGGAAGCCTGAACGTCCTGGGCTACGAGATGCTGAACTTCAAGGAACGGACCTTCAAGCCGCTCCGCAAGGAAATCGGGTTCGTCTTCCAGGACCCGGCAGCGTCCTTCAACCCGCAGCTGACCATCGGCGACTGCGTCGCCGAACCGCTGGTCATCCACACCAACCCTTCACCGGCGCAGGCGCGCAAGCGCGTGGGAGAGCTGCTGGAGTCAGTCCAGCTGCCGGCGTCGTACGCCGACCGATTCCCGCATGAGCTCTCCGGCGGGCAGCGCCAGCGCGCATCGCTGGCGCGTGCGCTGATCCTGAACCCGAAACTGCTCATCGCTGATGAGCCGACGTCCGCACTGGACGTTTCGGTGCAGGCGAAAGTCCTGGAGCTCTTCCGTGAGATCCAGCAGGAGTTCGGGTTCGCGGCGCTGTTCATCAGCCACGACCTCGCGGTGGTGGACATGCTGTCGCACTGGGTTGGGGTGCTGTACAAGGGCAAGCTCGTCGAGCAGGGAATCGGCCACCACGTCATGGGCTCTCCGCAGCATGAATACACGAAGAGGCTGATCGCGTCGCTGCCTGTCCCGGATCCCGCCGAGCAGGCCAAGCGCCGGGAGGACCACCGCGCCCTGCTGGGCATCTAGAACGCGGAGTATCCAGGCACCGGAAATTGCGCGGCAGGCCCGTATCCCACCTTCGGCAAGGGTGGATACGGGCCTGCTGTTCTAGTCAGAGACAACCTTGATGTTGAACGGGCTGCCTCCCTGCTTCAGGAAAATCCGCAGCCACAGCGGCAGCCACATCTCCATGCCCCGCGCCGCATCGAGCGGGCCAAGGTCCCTGATGTGTTCAGCCCGCCAGCCGAATTCCCGCAGGATCCCGGCCACCACTTCCTTGGCTCGCTCGTCGTCCCCGGCCATGAACACGTCGTGATCCCCGCCGGCCAGCCGGTCCGGCGCCACCATGACATCGGCGCGCATGGTGTTCAGGGCCTTCACCACGCGGGCCGTGGGAAACGCCCGCTGGATGGTCTCCGCCAGGCTGTCGGTGTTCGAGATGGAGAGCGACGGCGGGAACCCGGCCGAATGGTCCAGGGGGTTGGCCACATCGATCAGCACCTTGCCGGCGAGATTCTTCGTGCTGGCCGCAGCCAGCACCTCCAGCGAAACGGCGCCGGGCGTCGCGTTGATGATCACCTCGGCCTGCGCCGCGGCGTCCAAGAACGTCGCGGCTTTGGCCCGCGGCCCCGCCCCCGCAGCCCACCCCACGGCGGCCTCGTTGGTGGCGGTCCGTGATCCGAGCACGACGTCGTGCCCGCACTCCACGAGTTTTCCCGCCAGGGTCCTGCCCACCACGCCGGTACCAAGAACTGCGATCCTCATGTGCATCCTCCCTGATCGGAATGTTCAAGCACCTACATTCTGCGCCAGCATCCTTAACACGGGCAGGGAGTCCTGCGGTGCCCATAGACTGGAACCATGACCGAGCTGAACCATGATCTGCCTAACACCGACTCCTACAATCCTGCCGCCAGCTCCCTGGCCGGGCATGTGGATCCTGCGGTGATGGCGGAGCTGCTATCGATCCGGTCAAGCATCGACAACATTGATGCAACCCTCGTCTACCTTCTCGCGGAGCGGTTCAAGGCGACCCAGAAGGTCGGTTTCCTCAAGGCTGCCCACCGTCTTCCGGCGGGGGATCCCGGCCGTGAAACCGCCCAGATCGCCCGGCTCCGACGCCTTGCCGAGGATGCCCAGCTGGACCCGGCGTTCGCGGAAAAGTTCCTGAACTTCATCATCGGCGAGGTGATCCGGCACCACGAGGCGATCGCCGAGGACCACAACGCCGCCGGCGGAACGGCCAACGGGTCGGCCAGCCCCTCCGCACCGCTTACCGCCTAAGCCGTGCCGGATACAGACTTCCAGCTGCCCGCCCAGGTAACGGCCACCGCCCTGGGACCCTGGCCGGGCCAGGACCCGGTGGAGGCCACCCGCATCATCCGCGGTGAGCTCGGCAGCCCGCACCTTCCTTTTCTTGCTGAACTGCCTGACCGCGGCGTCGGTGCCGACGCCATAGGCCGCACTGCCTCGCTCCTGGTGGACCTGGCAGTGGACGTCCAGCCGCACGGCTGGCGGATCGTTGACCGGCCCGGGCGTGACCTGGTGCGGGCAAGGTCCGCCCTCTCCACGGACATCAATGTGCTGGCCGACATCGCTGGCGAAGAGGAGAGCGCTGCAGACGAAATCAAGGTCCAGCTCCGGGGCCCCCTGAGCCTGGCCGCCGGCCTGCACCTCCACAACGGCGAGCGTGCCCTGATCGACTATGGCGCCCGCCGCGACATCGCTGCTTCCCTCGCCGCCGGGGTCGGCGCGCACCTGACAAAAGTGTCCGCCGCCGTTCCCGGGGCCAGGCTCGTGGTGCAGCTCGACGAACCGGACATTGCCTCGGTCCTCGCCGGCACCATCCCGACCTCCAGCGGCTACCGGACCCTGCGCTCCGTCGCCGGACACGAGGTCACGGAGCTCTGGCGCGTGGTGGTTGACGCCCTCCGCGAGGCCGGCGCCTCCGAGATCGCCGTCGCGGTGCCGGAGATTGAGGCGCCGTTCGAAAGGATCGTGGCTGCGGGCGCGGACGCCATTGCGGTTCCGTTGCGGGCCCTGACCACCCGGCAATGGGAACAGCTCGCTGAGGCAGTCGAAGCCGGCAAACGGCTCTGGGCCGGTGCCCTGCAGGCTGACGGGCCGGGCGGCGTTCCGAAGGCGTCGGACGTTGTTGAATCTGTCCGGCGTCCATGGCAGCAGCTCGGCCTGCCGCTGGCGTCGCTCGGCACCGTACGGGTCACGCCGTCGGGCGGCCTTGAAAGGCAGTCACCAGCCGCCGCGACGGAAGTCCTTACCCGCCTGACCCAGGTTGCCGACGGCCTGAACCAGCTGGCGCTCGGCTGATCAGCGCCAGGGTGAGCAGGCTGGTGCTTCCTTAGCTTCGCCGCTCCCAGTGGTCGGGCCTGGCGTACGCCGGAAGAAAACCCGCTGAAGAACTTCCGGACGGATGGGGTTCCAGGCGGTAGTCGAAGTGGCCGGCATAAACCAGGACGAGGCCGAGCTGCGGCTGGATCACCTTCACCTGGATCCTGTGCCGCCCGGTTTCCCCCGCGTCCGGGTCCCACCATTGCTCCGCGTACGCTTTTGCGTCAAGGGCGGCGGGCAGCGGCAACCTGAGCGGGCCGAGGAACAGCCGCGATACTTCGGAGACTCCGCGCAACCTACCCTCCGCTGTCACGTCGAGATTCAGGTCCGTCACCAGCCGACGGTACCTGCCCACGTAGTCCACCAGGCGTGCCTGGCCACCGGCGTCGCCCGTTTCCGCGCTGGTGGTGTCCTGAAAGACCCTGGTCCGGCCCGGGAAGAATATCTCGCGCCGGGCTGTCAGGCTGGAGCGGCCGAAAGGGTCGAGATGCGCATGGTTTTCGATCCGGAACGGCACGCCCTCGCCGTACTCCGGAAAGAAGGCCTGTTCACCGGCGGTCAGCTGAAGCATCGGCCGCAGCCACCGCTGCCTGCAGCCCACCACGTCGAAAACGCCCTCGCCGACGCCATAACTGCCCGAACCCGGGGCAAGCGAAAAGTACTCCTGCAGTTCCGGCTGCAGCCGGAAGAAGGCGGCGCCCAGCGCCTGGCGGTAGATCGGGGCATTCACGGCGGCTCCTGGCATTTGGTCTTGGCCTGATGATTCTGCGTTCCGGCTGGCACTCACAGCCGCCCTGCCGCCTTGAGCCGGATATAGGTATCGGCCAGCGCCGGCGGCAGCTGGTGCGGTTCGGCGTCCACCACTTCGACGCCGAGTTGGCGGAGTTGGGCACTCACGGCTTCCCGCTCGAGCAGGGCCCGTTCCGCGGCCGCCGCGCGGAACACCTGGGCCGCTGTTGTCCTGTCCTGGAGCATCTCGCCAAGCAGCGGGTCCCGGACCGACGCCACCACCACGACGTGCCGCTGGGCGAGGCGCGCAGCGATCGGAATGAGCCCTTCCTCCGGCGCGCCGCTATCCAGCGCGGTCAGGAGCACCACGAGCGAACGGTGCGCCGACACCGCACGTACTTGCGCGGGCACCTGTGCCCAGTCCAGCTCGATGAGTTCTGCCTGCAACGGCGCCGCCGCCTGCACCAGCTGGCCCAGCAGGTTGCCGCCCGCCGTGGTACCTGCCCGGGCGCGCATCCTCCGGTCGAACGCGAAGAAGTCGACGCGGTCACCGCCGCGTTCGGCAAGGACACCAAGCAGCAGTGCGGCCTCGATCCCGGTATCCAGCCGGGGTTCGTCGTTCACGCGCGCAGCGGCGGTTCGCGACGTGTCCAGCATGATCACCACGCGGCGGTCGCGCTCCGGCCGCCAGGTGCGGACGACGACGGCGGACCGTCTCGCCGTCGCGCGCCAGTCGATGGAGCGGACGTCATCGCCCCGGACATAGTCGCGCAGGGAATCGAATTCGGTTCCTGCGCCGCGGATCTGCACTGCGGCCTTACCGTCGAGTTCCCGCAGCCGGTGCAGTTTTGACGGCAGGTGCCGCCGGGAATTGAAAGGTGGCAGCACCCGAAGGGATCCGGGAGCGTGTACCGTTTTCTGGCGGGCGGCCAGCCGGAGCGGGCCGAAGGAGCGGACGGTGATGTGGGGCGCCTTAAGGTCACCGCGCCGGACCGGCCTGAGCCTGACGCCGAGGCGGCGCCGTTCACCGGCCGGAACTTCTGTGGCCTGGACCGGATTTTCAGCCCCGGCGGAGGGCTGCCAGGCGTCGCGCACGACGGCCCTGAGCCTGCGCGTGCCACGGTTATGCACCGTCAGCAGGGAGTCTGCCGTACCCCCAAGGGTGACGTTGGCAGGCGCTGACCTTTCCACCGAGACCTGCTGCAGCGCCGCAGCCAGCACCAGGTCCAGCAGCATAAGGGCGCCAATAACCAGGAGCACGGCCAGCACGGTCAGCCAGCCGGGAAAGAGGAGCACCGGTGCCAGCCCGGCCGCCGCCAGGAGTACCAACCGTCCGGAAATGGCCACGGGATCAGCGGGGGACCGGCACGGAGGCCAGGATACTGCCCAGCACGTCGTCCACCTGGACACCATCCATCAGGGCTTCGGGCCGGAGCGCCACGCGGTGCCGCAGGCACGGCTGGGCCAGGGCCTTGACGTCATCCGGGGTGACAAAGTTCCGGCCTGACAGCCAGGCCCAGGCCCGCGAGGTGTTCAGCAGCGCCGTGGCGCCGCGCGGCGAGACGCCAAGCTGGAAGGACGGGGCCGCCCGGGTGGCCCGGACCACGTCAACGATGTAGCCCAGCACCTCCGGCGCCACTTCGACGCCGGATACTGCCCGCCGTGCCCGTTCCAGTTCCTCGGCGCCCGCCACCGGCCGGATGCCCGCCGCGGCGAGGTCACGCGGATCGAAGCCGGCGGCGTGCCTGCGGACGACCTCGATTTCGGCGGCACGGTCAGGCAGGGGCATGGTCAGCTTGAGGAGGAACCGGTCCAGCTGGGCCTCGGGCAGGGGGTAGGTGCCCTCGTACTCGACGGGGTTTTGCGTGGCCGCAACGATGAAGGGCACCGGCAGCCGGCGCGACACGCCATCCACGGACACCTGGCGTTCCTCCATGGCTTCCAACAGGGAGGCCTGGGTCTTGGGCGGCGTCCTGTTGATTTCGTCGGCCAGGAGCATGTTGGTGAAGACCGGGCCTTCACGGAAACTGAAGTCCGAATTGGCGGCGTCGTACACCAGGGACCCCGTGACATCGCCGGGCATGAGGTCCGGTGTGAACTGCACGCGCTTGGTGTCCAGGCTCAGGGCAGCGGACAGGGCCCGGACCAGGAGTGTCTTCGCCACGCCCGGCACGCCTTCGAGCAGCACATGTCCGCGCGACAGCAGGGCGATCAGCATGCCGGTGACCGTGGAATCCTGGCCCACCACTGCCTTGGCCACCTCATGCCGGACGTCAAGCAGCGCCTGCCGGACCGGATCCCAGACCTGATCCGGGGTGTGCGGAGCGGCCATGGTGCCCACCGGCGCTTCGCCGTAGGTCCCGTTGCCGTTGGCTCCGTTGCCGTGGGTCCCGTGCGGGTGGCCGCTTGGCTGCTGGCTCATCTGGCCTGTACCTCTTTCTCTAGTCGGACAAGGTCCTGGGCCCAGCGGACAAGCTGGGCCTCGGTCGCGGGACGGTGTTGCAGGAGCTGCTGTATGTCCGCGGCGTTCCGGTCCAGGTGCCGGGCCGCGGCGGCCGCCACGTCAGAGCCGGCCACGTCAGAAAACCCTGCGGTGCCCACCCGGAGTGCCGAGGCAAGCCGGACGATGGTGCCGGCACGGAGGGTATCCGCCGCCCGTGCAACGTCGTGGGCCTCGTGGTACAGGCGGGCCCTGCCTTCGGCGGTTTCCGCGGACTTCACTACCACCGGCAGGGGCTCGAAGACCAGCGGGCCCAGACGGCGCCCGCGCCACAGCACGGCAAACAGGGCCACCACAATGAGCCACGGGGTCACAAACGCCGACCACGCCGGTGCAAGCTCGGCCAGGGTCTTCGGTGCGGGGCTGCCCCCGAGGTCCCCGGGACCGGGCAGATACCAGACGAGGTCTCCCTGGCTGCCCAGGGTCCGCAGGGTGAGGGCGGCGTTGCCGTTGACGGCCAGAAACTGGTTGCTGATCACGGCTGTGCTGCCGATGACCACGAGCTTGCCGTCCTCTGCCGAGGCGTAAAGTCCCCGCCCGCTCCCGCCGGCGCCGTAGCAGACGGTGCCGCCGGTGTAGAGGAAGCCTCCGTCCGCGCTGATGTCGCCGGCGGCTCGGGCATCGGCAACGGTGCATCCCGGCTGGAGGGTCCGCTCCGAGCCGGGGACCACCCCGGCCTGCCGGATGGTGCTGCCCAGGCCGGTCAGTGTGGCCAGGCGCGGCGAGACCACCACCAGCCGGTCCGTCTCTGCAAGCAGCCGGCGGAGCCGATCGGGAGCAAGGAAGCCGCGCTGGTCGTAGACCAGGACCGTGGAGCCGGACCCGCTGTTGCGGCCTGCACGCGCCGCTGCCAGAGTTTCCTCGAACGACGCCGTCTGTTTAACGCTGACGCCTTGCGCACCGAGGATTTGGGCTGCTGCCCTGGCACCCTGCGGGCCGGGGTTGCGGATGGATAGCTCCTGGTTGTCACCCTGTTGCGTCGACTGGAAGGCGAGGACCACCGCAAGGGCAACAGCCATGGCCAAGCCGAAGAGCACTCCAGCGCGGTGCCTGCGGATCCAGCCTGTCTTCTCGCGCCGGGCTGCGACCATGAGGGGATGCGTCACCTCGGCACCGCCAGTCCGCCGGATGGGGCCCCTGCGTAGGAAGGGACGAGCCTTTCCAGGGCCGAGTCCAGCTCAGCCACCGCGGCATGGTCGGCTGCCTGGGCGCTCCCGCCGCCGTAGCGGACGGCATCGAACGTGCGGGCAGCGGCCTCGAGCTGGTCACTGGCGGTGGGGAACGCCCGGCTGAGCTGTCCGGCAGCCTCGTCCGCTGTCCGGCCAGGCTGGGGGTCGAGGACGGCGCGGTCTTCCGCCGAACTCACCAGCGCGCGGAACTGTTCGACGACGGCGGCCGCCCAGTCGCCGCGTGCGGCTGCGGCTTTTGCGCGCTCCCTGTAGTCGGCTGCGGTGGCGGGTGCTTCGGCGTCGAAGATCTCTTGCGGAGTGCGGCGGCGGGCGTTCAGCCTTGGCCGCGCCAGGATGATGGCCAGAGCTATCAGAATGGCGATGCCAAGGCCGATGAAGGGTGCCACCGGAGGTCCTTCGGCAGGGGACTGGCCATCGGTCAAGGACTGCAGCCAGTCGAGGAACTGCTGCCACAGGGTTTCCAGCCAGCCTGGCGCCGCCTCCCTGTACTCGCGTTTGGAGAGCTCTTCCGCCGCCCAGCGGCGCGCTTCTTCCCGGCCAGGCTGCACCGGTGGTTCCAGGGTCCGGTTCAGAAGTGCCGTGGCGTGCTGCAGGACCGGAACCAAGCCGACGGGGCTCATCCCGGCATCGTCGGCGGTCCCGGGGGCGGCGGCCAGCCCGCTGAATTCCCGTATGGGCCTGCTTGAGGGGGGCCGGGTTGGTAGGGGCGTGGCCGATGGGGTCCGGGTTGGTAAGGCCAGGACTGGTGAGGGCCCGCGCCGTTCCGGCCCGGGCTGTAGACGGGTACGCCCCGGCCCGGGATGCCGCCGTCGTCATGGCCCGTTTCCAGCAGCCGGAACAGCGCGATGTCCAGTCCGTCGTTGCGCATCCGCAAGTCCATGTAAAGCAAAGCCATGACCGACGTCTGGAAGGCGAACGCGACGGCGCCGACGGCGGCGGACACGATCACCGTGGCGACACCGACCACCACCTGCAGGGCAGCCGCCTGGCTGGCCGGGTCCTGGGGGCCGGCCACGGTGGTGAGGAGTCCGGTGAGCAGGGTGAGCGGGATGAGGACGATCTGGCCGATGATGCCGACGAGGAGTGACACCACGAGGACGATGCCGAAGACCCGCCACCAGCTTTTCCGGGTGACGGCCCAGGAACGCCGGATGCCATCGAGCGCTCCCACGTCCTCGACGACGATGACCGCAGGTGCGACGGTCAGCTTGACGGACACCCAGATTATGGTGGCGATAAAAGCCAGGAACAGCGGAAGAACGATGACCAGCGACCCTGTACCCAGCGAATTGGCCAGCAGCACGGTCGCCAGGACGATGAGGGCCCCGCCCAGCAGCACGGCTGCCACCCCGATCCCGGCCAGGCGAACCAGGGCCCACGCCCGGCCGCGCGCCAGCAGCCACATCTGCCGGAAGCCGGTTTGCCGGTTGAGGATGGACCTGGCCACGGGGACCACCATGGCCCCCTGCATCACCACGGAGATAAACACGGACACCAGGCCGAAAACCACAAAGCCGCCCACCACACCCGCGACGATGCTGGTCATCTCCGAAGAACTGAGGTTTGCCAGCCAGGCTTCAGCGGAAGCATCGGAGGCCGGGGTGACCAGCGGGACGACGCCGGCGATCACGGCGCCCAGCGCCTGTGCCACCAGGCCTGCGCCGAGCATCGCTTTGGGATTGCGCCGGATCGTCTGGAAGGCACCGTCCATGATTTCGCCGAACATCAGTGGCCGCAGCGGCACCACGCCGGGCTTCGGCGGGGCCGCGTACATGGGATAGGGAACGGCGGGGTTCGGCCCGAATGGCTGGTGGGCACTGGGCTGGTACGGTCCGGGCTGGTAGGGCCCGGGCTGCTGGCTGCCCCACTGCGGGGGTGCGCCCCATGGCTGTTCAGGCGGCCGGTGTTCAGGTAGCCGGTGCCCGGACGGCGGGTGCTGCGGATCCTGCTCTGACAACCTGTTCCTCCCCAAGGTGCGCACAGACCAACGGCCCGGCACCTCCAGACTATAGTTCCGCCGTCGGGCATCCTAGCTTCCCGCCGGTTCGGGCTGCGGCGGACCGCTGGCCGCCGCGTCCGGCGCCCCGGGACGCGCCCCGCCGAAAACTCCATCAATAGGACAAAGCAACAGCAATAAGGGAATATATAACTATGAAGGCACGCATTCTGGTGGTTGATGATGACGAGGCGCTCGCAGAAATGATCGGCATTGTCCTGCGCAACGACGGCTTTGAGCCCGTCTTCTGCGCGGACGGCGGACAGGCTCTGGACGTCTTTCGCTCATCAAAGCCGGATCTCGTGCTCCTCGACCTGATGCTGCCGGGAACGGACGGCATCGAGGTATGCCGGCAGATCCGCTCCGAGTCGGACGTGCCGATCGTCATGCTGACGGCCAAATCTGACACCTCCGATGTGGTCAGGGGGCTGGAGTCGGGCGCCGACGATTACGTGCCCAAGCCCTTCAAACCGGCGGAACTCGTTGCCCGGGTGCGGGCGCGCCTGCGCCCCGGTGACCAGAAGGCACCTGAAACGCTGCGCATCGCGGACATCACCATCGACGTCGCCGGCCACCTGGTGAGCCGTGGCGACGAGCGGATTTCACTGACCCCGCTCGAATTCGATCTCCTGGTTGCCCTGGCACGCAAGCCCTGGCAGGTATTCACCCGTGAACTGCTTCTTGAGCAGGTCTGGGGCTACCGGCACGCGGCTGACACCCGGCTGGTCAATGTCCATGTCCAGCGACTGCGGTCCAAGATTGAACGTGATCCGGAAGCTCCGGAAGTTGTAATGACGGTTCGTGGTGTCGGCTACAAAGCAGGGTCCTGAACCCCAGGGCCAGAATCCCCCTACTGAGGCGCCCGCGGGATCCGGATCCGGTCCCCGCGGCAACTCGCCCGTGGCAGGGAACCCTCGGGACGCCGCTCGCAAACCCGGTCCGCGTCCAGGCCCGGAGCACACCGACGCCTTCGGAGCCGGGCTCGCGGGATTGCCTTTGAGGGCCCGGATCTGGCGGCGCCGCGCTCTCATCGTGGTGCTGCGGGTCGGCCGCCTGGTGCGCACCGGCTTCGACCGCATCTTTCCCGGCATCCGGTACCTGCTGCATTCCCTGCAGCGCCGGTGGCGCAGGTCGCTGCAGTTCCGCACCGTCCTGACCACCCTGTTGCTGTCCATCAGTTCGTTCGCGATCGTCGGCGCCTACCTGTCCAACCAGATTGCCAACAACCTGTTCCACGAACGGCTGACGCAGGCAGAGTCCGAGACGCGCTACAACGTCAAGCAGGTGCAGGACACGTTCGACGGCGCCCAGGTCACCGACCAGTCCAGTGTGATCACGCTCGTCTACGACACCCTCAATGCCGTTGAGGGCAAAGGCTCGGTGATCCAGCGCCGCTACGTATTTGAGGCGATGCCGGAGCAGACCAAGCCCCGCAACCGGTGGGTGGAGTCGCGCGCCTCCGACCAATTGACCATCAGCGTCATCCCGCCGGACCTCCGGGCAGCAGTCCAGGACTCCGGCAAGGAGCAGTTCTGGGCGTCCACGGAGTTCCCGGTGGGAACCGAAGACCGGCCCGGCATCGCCGTCGGCAACAAGGTGACGTTCAACGGCACGGTTTACGAACTTTATCTGATCTACGACCTCAACACGGCACAGCAGACCCTGAATGAAATCCAGAATGTCCTCTGGGCCGGCGGCGCCGCGCTGATCCTCATGATCGGCGGCATCGCCTGGTACGTCACGCGCAACGTGGTGAGTCCCGTCAGCCACGCCGCCGTGGTCTCGGAAAAGCTGGCAGCAGGCCAGTTGCAGGAACGCATGGTGGTCAAGGGGGAGGACGAGGTGGCACGCCTCGGGGCCTCGTTCAACCACATGGCGGCAAGCCTGCAGGAGCAGATCACGCAGCTGGCCACGCTGTCCCAGATGCAGCAGCGGTTCGTTTCCGACGTGTCCCACGAGCTTCGGACCCCGCTGACCACCGTCCGGATGGCCGCTGAGGTGCTGTACGACGCCCGCAACGACTTCGACCCCATCAACAAGAGGTCGGCCGAACTGCTCTACAACCAGGTCGAGCGATTCCAGTCGCTGCTGGCGGACCTGCTGGAAATTTCCAGGTTCGACGCCGGCGTGGCCATGCTCGATGCCGAGGCGACGGACATAGTCCAGCTCATCTCGCACGTTATGGAGGGCGCGGCCCCCGTCGCCGAAGAGTACGGCTCGAAGATGCAGCTGAATGCGCCGGAAGGCAGCGTCGTGGTCGAAATGGACTCCCGGCGCATAGACCGCATCCTGCGGAACCTGATCCTGAACGCACTCGAACACGGCGAAGGCCGGGCCGTCAACATCTCCGTCGCCTCCAGCGCGGACGCTGTCGCCGTCACCGTCAGGGACCACGGAATCGGTATGAGTCCCGCCGAGGCGGCCCGCGTCTTCGACCGCTTCTGGCGCGCCGACCCCGCCCGGGCCCGCACCACCGGCGGCAGCGGGCTGGGCCTGTCCATTGCCACTGAGGACACCAAACTGCACAACGGCTGGCTCCAGGCCTGGGGGAACACGGGGGTCGGCTCCAACTTCAGGCTCACGCTTCCGCTTAAACAGGGCGGCACCATCACAAAGTCGCCGCTGCCGCTTGAACCTGCAGACGTAGGGTTCGGCAGGCCCGGCGGCCACAGCGTCCTTGTGCTGGGTCCCGGCGCCACCCCTGCGCTGGAGGGATCCGCGGCCAGGAACTCTGCCCCGGAGGACTCCGCTGCCGGTAATGCCGACGCCGTGGCAGGGGAACCGGAGACAGCGCGCACGGGGGAGCGTTCGTGAGCGGGGTGCGCCCGGCGGCCCGCGGGCTTGCCGCAGGGCTGCTCGCCGTCATTCTGCTGTTCCTGGCGTCATGCGCCCAGATTCCGCGGTCCGGGCCTGTCGGGAAGAGCACGGACGAAAGCGCGGGAAATCCCAACGCTCCCGTGTTCTTTCCTGTCGCGCCGCGCACCGGGTCCAGTCCCGAAGCGGTCATTGAGGACTTCTACCTGGCCGGCAGCGGGTATGAGGACGACTACGCGGTGGCGCGGCAGTACCTGACCCAGGCTTCGTCCGTTGCCTGGAAGCCGGACCAGCGGACACTGGTGTTCCGCTCCGAGCGCGTGGTGAAAACCGGCGTCGAGGGCGTCTATAACTACGAACTGGACGTCGCATACTCAGTGGATTCCGACGGCGTGGCCACCCCGATGCCGGACGGAACCAAGGAAAACATTCCCGTGACGCTGGTGCAGGTTGACGGTGAATGGCGCATCTCCAAGATCCCGGACGGCACCGCCATTCCCGAGGAGACCTTCAAGGTCATCTACGGTGCCTATCCCATCTACTTCTACGACCCCAGCTTCACGTATGCCGTTCCGGATGTGCGCTGGTTTATCAAGAAGAAAACGGTGAAGGCCATGACGAGCGCCCTGCTCGGCGGACCCGCCCCGTATCTTAAGGGCGCCGTGGTCAGTGCGTTCCCTTCAGGGATGAAACTTGCCAGGGAATCGGTGCCCGTTGTTTCGGGGGCAGCGCAGGTGGACCTGTCGGCCAAGGAGCTGACCGAGGCCTCCACCGAGGACAGACTGAGGATGCAGACGCAGCTGGCCCTGACCTTCCGCAGCCAGCCGGACGTCATCAATGTGGAGCTGCGGGCGAACCAGGACCTTGTCCGCGTGGAGGACAACGGTTCAGTCCTGCCGCCGGTCCAGAACAGAAATGCCCCCGCGCGCCAGATCGCCATCAGCAACAACGAGTTGGTGCGGTACGAGAACAACAGGGTGTCGCCGCTGCCCGACATGCAGCCGGTGGCCGGGCTGAAGCCGCGTTCGCCCGCCGAATCGCCCATCTCGCAGACGGTCGCGTTTTTGAACGGCAGCCGCAGCACCCTCTATTCGATGGTGCCGGGCCAGCCCGCGCGGGCCCTGACCACGCGCAGCACGCTGACGCACCCGTCGTTCAGCCTGCACGACTGGCTGTGGACCGCGGGTCCCGGAGCCCAGGGCGTCACCGAAATCACGGCCTTCCGTCCCACCGGCGTGGCCCAGGGCGCACCCGTGCCCGCCGTCACGCTGACACCCTCCTGGCTGGCCGGCCGCAGCGTGAAGGATTTCCGGGTGTCCCGGGAAGGGGTCCGGGCACTGGTCATCTCCGAGCAGAACGGGGAGACACGCGTGCAGGTGACGGGGATCATCCGCAGTACCGACGGCACGCCTAAGGAACTGACGGCGCCCGTCACGCTGCAGTCCAGCGGAAACCCCGACCAGGGCGTATGGGTAAACGACACCACCGTTGTGGTGATGAAGGGCGCGTCGACGTCCAACGTGACCCCGGAACTTCTCTCGCTCACCTCCCCCCAGCCCCAGAAGCTGGCCCCCTGGCCGGGGCTGGTTGCCCTCAGCGCCGGCAACGGCCCGGAGGAAATCTACGCCCAGTCCAGGGACGGCATCTTCCAGCGGCTCGGCAACGGGTGGTCGGCGCAGCTGAGGGGACCCACCGACCCGTCTTTCCCCGGCTGACCGTTCCCCACCCGTCCTGCGTGAGGCTTTTTCCACATGGGGTACCTTGCCTCTTTTCCGGCCGGCGGTGCCGGACCATCCTTGAACCGTGGGGAGCCATAGGATGCGAGACGGCCAGAGGACTTCGGCAGATCCGGACCTCCAGGCCCAGCCGCTGTGGCGCGCCCGCCACCGGGGGGAGCACCGTCAGCGCCTCCTGCAGGCCTGGGACCTGCTGGCCGGGGCTGTGGCCGACATTGCGGCCCTGGCACTGCCCGTGGAATGCGTCTGTTGTGGCAGGGAGGACCTGGCGCTGTGCGCCGGCTGCGAGCGCAGGCTCCGGATGCTCACCCGCTATCCCTTCCGGGCAGAGACCGGTGCGCCCGCGCTCATGGACACCGACGGCTCAGTCATCCTTCCTGTCGTGGCGGCGGGCATCTACCGCGAGGAGCTCTCGCAGTCGATCCTGGCCTTCAAGCGCCACGGGCAGGGCCAGCTGCAGAGCGTGCTGTCGAAGGTATTGGCCGGCGCACTCGCGGCAGCGTATGCGGGAACGGACACTATGGTGCTCGTTCCGGTCCCAAGCAGCGGCAGCGCCTACCGGAAACGCGGGTTCAGTCCCGTTCATCTGCTGTTGGCCGGCGTCAGGCGGAGCTTCGACGGACGACGCCCGGAATGCACTGATGCGCTTCGCAAGGTCAGGAACCCGGGAACTGGCATTGGTTTGGCCGGAAACGGCCTGTCCGGTGGGCAGAAGGGACTCGGCAGGGGAGACAGATCGCGAAAGGTACGCGGCTCCATGCGCACCGCGCGGGGCTCCCGCGGACGCTCTCTGCGGGGGAGGCAGTGCATCATTGTCGACGACGTTCTGACTACCGGCGCCACTCTGGCGGAGGCTGCCCGGGCCATCCACGAAGCCGGCGGAGTTGTGCGCGGCGCCGTGGTCCTGGCCGCCACCCGCGCACCCGCTGCGGCGGCCGGGCCGGCGCAGTTCCGGCATCCTGGGGACTACCTGGGACGTAGCTGAGACATAGAAAAAAATAAACTGCGAAAGGATGAATAACTTGTTGCTATGAACTAACGTCGGATATGGGTACCAAGATCAGTTGTACCTTTCGATAGCGGCTCGGAAAGGGGCTCGACTGTCAATCAGATCGTCCCCCGGAAGTGCCGCCGTCGTGTCACCGAAGTCATTTGGAGGGCACCATGGAGTTCATGATCAGCGGACGAAATCTGACGGTCTCGGACCGATTCCGCGAATACGCCGGCGAGAAGATCTCAAAGATCGAATCGCTTGGGGACAAGGTCCAGAGGGTCGACGCGAAGGTTTCCAAGGAAACAAATGCGCGGCAGACCGGTGACCAGCTCACGGTTGAAGTGACAGTCCTGGGCCGAGGCCCCGTGATCCGTGCCGAAGCAAGCGCCGCAGATAAGTTCGCCGCGTTCGACCTCGCCTACAACAAGCTGCTTGAGCGGCTGCGCAGGGCCAAGGACCGCAAGAAGGTCCACCACGGGCGGCACACGCCCAAAGCCGTACGCGAGGCAACTGCAACACTGGAGCCCGCGAGCTCCAACCAGCCCATCTACGTCGAAGCGAGCAACAACACCCAGGCTGCTCCGGAACCGGCTGAGAAATCGCCGTACGACGTCGATAACGACATCCCCGCCGGCGACTCGCCGGTACTGATCCGGCGCAAAGTGTTCCCGGCCGCGTCCCTCACCCTTGACGACGCCGTGGACAACATGGAACTTATCGGTCACGACTTTTACCTTTTCGTGGACAAGGCCACGAACGCGCCATCGGTTGTGTACCGGCGTCGCGGCTGGACATACGGGGTTATCACCCTGGACCACTACTGCGAACCCGGCGAGAACACGCATGAGGAGAAAATCCTTGCGTACCGCTCGGATGATGCGGCCGCAACTGCCTAAGATGGTGCCCAGGCAACGAAAGGGCTGACATGGGTGCATCGCTGAGCCTCTCCCAGGCCCGGCGGATCGCACTGGCAGCCCAGGGACTGGACAAAGGACGGCCCGCCGGCCCCGTGACCTCACGGGCGGTGGGCCGGACCTTTGCCCGGATACAGCTCGTGCAGATCGATTCCGTCAACGTTCTGGCCCGGAGCCACTTCCTCCCGTTCTTTTCCAGGCTCGGCGACTACGACCGCGCCATCCTCCAGCAGCTGGCAGGCCGGCACCCGCGGCGGATGATGGAGTACTGGGCCCACGAAGCCAGCTACATCCGGCCGGAACACTTCCCGGACCTGGTGGTGTGGCAGAACCGGAGGTGGGTCGGGGCTTCGGGGATGGATCCAGGGCTGCGTTCCGGTGTGACCGGCAGGGTCCTGGCCGCGCTCGCCGACGGCAGGCCCATGACGGCGGCCGAACTGACCGCCAGGCTCGGGCACGTTGAGGACCGCAAGCACGTCGATTGGGGCTGGAATTGGAACGCCGTCAAGCGCGTGCTGGAGCACTTGTTTGAAGAGGGGGTCGTCTCGTCGGCTTCAAGGACGGACCAGTTCGAACGGCAGTATGTCCTGACGCGGCAGGTTTTGCCCGGCCATGACATTGAAGCGGTACCTGACCCCTCGGCCGCCATGGACAGGCTCATTGATGCGGCGGCGCAGGCGCACGGCATCGGAACGGTGCGGTGCTTCGCGGACTATTTCAGGACTCCGGTCAAGGCGGCCGCGGACTCTGTCCAGCGCTTAATTGATGCCGGACGCCTGGAACCGGTGACGGTGGCGGGGTGGGACAGGAAGGTGTACCGCCACGCCCAGGCGCGGCTGCCGCGCCAGGCGGCCGGCAGGGCGCTGATCAGCCCGTTCGATTCGCTGGTGTTTGAACGGCGCAGGCTTGAGGAGCTCTTTGGGTTTCACTACCGGATCGAGATTTACACCCCTGCGGCCAAACGCCGCTTTGGCTATTATGTTCTCCCATTCCTGCTCCGCGACCGGATTGTGGCCCGGGTGGACCTTAAGGCAGACCGGGCAGCGGGGCTGCTGCTTGCCAAGGCGTGCTTCGGTGAGCCGGACGCTCCGGCGGACACCGCCGTCGAACTCGCTGCCGAACTGCACCTGATGGCAGGTTGGCTGGGACTGGACGGCGTAGCCGTCTCGCCGGTGGGGGACCTTGCCCCCGCGGTGGCGGCCGCCAGTAACGGCTATCCGCTGTGAGGGAACAGGGCAACGTGCCGTGTGTCTCTCCCGTAGACTAAATCACGCCAGAATTCGGCAGCTTGAGACTGGGAGCAACTTCACGTGGCATCACTAATCGAAAAAATTCTCCGCACAGGTGACAAAAAACTCCTGAGGCAACTGCGGAACTATGCTGATTCCATTAACGCCCTTGAAGACTCGTTCCAAACCTTCACGGATGCGGAACTGCGTGAAGAAACAGACCGGCTCCGGGCACGCCACCAGGACGGCGAGAAGCTCGACGACCTCCTGCCGGAAGCCTTTGCCGCCGTGCGCGAGGCGTCATCGCGGACGCTCGGCATGCGGCACTTCGACGTCCAGCTCATGGGTGGCGCTGCCCTGCACCTGGGCAACATCGCCGAAATGAAGACCGGTGAAGGCAAGACGCTGGTGGCCACTGCTCCGGCCTACCTCAACGCCCTCACCGGAAAGGGCGTCCACGTTGTCACCGTGAACGACTACCTGGCGGAATACCAGTCCGAACTCATGGGCCGTGTCTACCGCTTCCTGGGGCTCACCAGCGGCTGCATCCTCGCCAACCAGGACCCGTCCGTCCGCCGCGAGCAGTACGCTGCCGACATCACCTACGGCACCAACAACGAATTCGGCTTCGACTACCTCCGCGACAACATGGCCTGGGACAAAACCGAGCTCGTGCAGCGGGGCCACAACTTTGCGGTGGTCGATGAAGTCGACTCGATCCTCATCGACGAGGCCCGAACGCCGCTGATCATTTCCGGCCCGGCCCAGGGCGACACCAACCGCTGGTACAGCGAGTTCGCTAAGGTCGTCCTGCGCCTGCAGCCGGAGAAGGACTACGAAGTCGACGAGAAGAAGCGCACCGTCGGTGTGCTTGAAAGCGGCATCGAAAAGGTTGAGGATTACCTGGGCATCCAGAACCTCTACGAATCCGCCAACACCCCCCTGATCGGCTTCCTCAACAACGCCATCAAGGCCAAGGAGTTGTTCAAGCGGGACAAGGACTACGTCATCCTCGACGGCGAAGTCCTCATCGTTGACGAGCACACCGGCCGTATTCTGGCCGGCCGCCGCTACAACGAGGGCATGCACCAGGCGATCGAGGCCAAAGAGGGCGTCGAGATCAAGGCGGAGAACCAGACTCTTGCAACGGTGACGCTGCAGAACTACTTCCGCATGTACGACAAGCTCTCCGGCATGACCGGCACGGCCGAGACCGAAGCCGCCGAATTCATGAGCACCTACAAGCTCGGGGTGGTGGCCATCCCCACGAACCGCGACATGCAGCGGATCGACCAGTCCGACCTGGTGTACAAGAACGAAGTCGTTAAGTTCGAGGCCGTCGTCCGGGACATCGCCGAACGCCACGAGAATGGCCAGCCGGTCCTGGTGGGCACCACCAGCGTCGAAAAGAGCGAGTACCTCTCGCGCCTGCTGGCGAAGGAGGGCATCCGGCACGAGGTGCTCAACGCCAAGAACCACGCCCGTGAAGCCGCGATCGTGGCCCAGGCCGGACGCAAGGGCGCGGTCACCGTGGCCACCAACATGGCCGGCCGCGGCACGGACATCATGCTGGGCGGCAACGCCGAGTTCACCGCCATCGCTGAACTCGCCCAGCGGGGACTCGACCCGGAGGAAAACTCCGACGAGTACGAGGCAGCCTGGCCCGGTGCTCTGGAGGCGTCAAAGAAGGCCGTCAAGGACGAGCACGAGGAAGTCCTGGGCCTGGGCGGGCTGTACGTGCTGGGAACTGAGCGCCACGAATCCCGCCGGATCGACAACCAGCTGCGCGGCCGCTCGGGACGCCAGGGCGACCCCGGCGAGTCTCGCTTCTACCTGTCGCTGACCGACGACCTCATGCGTCTGTTCAACTCGGGTGCAGCAGAACGGCTGATGAACAGCTCCGTGCCGGACGATGTGGCCCTGGAATCCAAGCTGGTCTCGCGTGCCATCGCTTCCGCCCAGGGTCAGGTTGAAGGACGCAACGCCGAACAGCGCAAGAACGTCCTCAAGTACGACGACGTCCTCAACCGCCAGCGCGAAGCCATCTACGGCGACCGCCGCCGGATCCTGGAAGGCGACGACCTCCACGAGAAGGTGCAGTTCTTCCTGGAAGACACCATCAACGCACTGATCGACGAAGCAACCGCCGAGGGCAACGGCGACGACTGGGACTTCGACCAGCTCTGGACCAACCTCAAGACGCTTTACCCGGTCACCGTGACGCCGCACGACGTCATCGACGAGGCAGGCGGCAAGTCGCGGATCACCGTGGAGTTCCTGAAGGAAGAAATCATGTCTGATGCCAAGCTGGTGTATCAGGCACGCGAGGAAGCCATCGGTTCCGAGAGCATGCGCGAACTCGAGCGGCGTGTTGTGCTTTCCGTCATAGGGCGGAAGTGGCAGGAACACCTGTACGAGATGGACTACCTCAAGGAAGGCATCGGCCTGCGCGCCATGGCCCAGCGTGATCCGCTGGTGGAATACCAGCGTGAAGGTTTCACGATGTTCCAGTCCATGATGGAAGCCATCCGGGAGGAGAGCGTCGGCTTCCTCTTCAACCTCGAAGTGGAGGTCACCCCGGCCGAGGACCTCGTGGTTGCCGACGCCGCGGGCGGCCACACCGAACACCACGAGCCGCAAATCCGCGCCGCCGGTCTTGAAGCCCCGGAGAAGCCCGCCCAGCTGCAGTACACCGCGCCCCGGGAGGACGGCGGAGCCGAGACCCGGATCGAGGGCCGGGCTGCGGGCCGCTCGGGCAACCCCGCCAAGGCCGCTTCCCAGGAACGGCGCGACGGGAAGAAGAAAAAGCGCTAGCCAGAGGATATGGCAGGAAGGGACCGGAGCAGGAGCTCCGGTCCCTTCCTTTTCGCGTCAGCCAATCTCCAACGCAGTGACGCGCCAGACGCTCTTGCTGCGTTCCAGCCGCACTGCGACAGCCCGGACCCGCACTTCATCGATCACCACCGCGCTGGCCTCATACACGTCCGGCGTCACCTCGCAGGCGCGGACCGAGCGGACTGATGCGTTGCGGTGGAGCAGCCCCATTTTCCGGGGAGCCCGGGCAGCCACGCGCCGGGTGAGGACCGCCCGGTGCTGGAGCACGGTGAGGCAGCGCTGGTCCAGCCGCCGTGCCAGCTGGTGGATTGGCCTTGTTCCCGCAAGGACTTCCACGGCGGCCTGGACTGTTGCCCTGGTGATGGCGCAAATTTCGCGCGCCTCGTCTCCGGAGCCGGGAGCAGCCGCCGGGGAGGGCTCAAGAACAGCGCTTCCTGCACGCCGTATCGGGGTTACTGCAGTCATGATCGGTCCTTCGGTAGAGGCTGGCTTGGGAAGGCCGCGGGAGTGCGGCCGTCGCGGGTTCGGTGGCGCGAAAGGAAAACATGCCAACGCCGCTTACGGCGGCGGAGGGCTGAGGAGCTGGCCCGGGAGAAGGATGTTGGGATCGGCTCCGATGACGTTCCGGTTGGCCTGGTACCAGAGCGGCCAGCGGGCTGCTATATCCACGTCGGAAGCGCCGGGCCCGAGTTCGCGCGCGGTGATGGTCCACAGGGATTCTCCGGCCCGCACGGGTACCTCGCGGTGGGCACTGACCGGCTCAGCCGCTGCCCGGGCGGGCAATGGGGTGACGAGGCCGGGTTCCACAACCAAAACGCGCGGCTTCCACTGAGGCTGGAGTTCGCTGCCGTCCGCGACGGATCTTTCGGTGAGGCCGGAGCCAGCGGAGCGGTTGGCGGGCAGGCCCGGCCGCCCCTCAGCCAGGGGCGTCCACGCCGCGGACAGGGACGATCCGTTGTTCGAGGCAGCGGCCGCGGCGGCCAAGGCATCCGCATGGGCGAGCGGTGCGCCGAGAAGCTGCGCGCCCACCGCGGCGATCGCCAGCCTCCGCATGAAAACAGGGGTGCACCGCCCCGTGGCGCGGGCGGCGGCATGGTGCCCGGTCCGTTCCAGGAGTGCCGATGCAAAGGCCGTAGCCAGGGACAGCAGCCACCAGGCGGTGACTGTCAGCCCGGCCGCCAGGGCCAGCAGGCCAATGAGGTCATCGAAGTGCAAAGCCTGCTGGCGTGCAGCCGACCGCGTCCACTTGTCGACGATCCCGGCCCCGGTGAAAGCCAGAAAGACTCCGAGCCCCAGGGTGACGGCCGCCAGGGCGGCTTCTGCCCTCACCGGACGTTGTACCTCTGCCCCCATGACTTCCCCTAACTGACGCATTTGATGCAGTTTGATAGACTTTGATGTGATTGATCCCGTTGGAGCAAGTTTGCAGCACGTTTATCTGGCTTGTCTATGAAGATAGAAAAGTTTCTGGATTAATTGACCGTCCCCGTGGGCGCGCCTACGCTGTCGCCATGCGATGGAATGCACTCTTTCAGGATCTTGAAATGCAGCTCGCCGAGGCCGGGGTCTTGGGCCTGGAGTCCGAGATCGCCGAGCGCTCCCGGGCGGACACTGCTGCCATTGCGCTCGATGACAGGCTGCGAGGATCCCTGGGCTGCCGCATTGGCATCCATCTGAGCGCGGGACCGGTCTTTGCCGGCACCCTCAGCCATGCCGGGTCCGAGAGCCTCGTCATCGACGAGGCATCGCACCAGGTGCTGGTTCCGTATGCCGCCGTCGGCCACTACACCGGACTTGGGCGCTTCGCGGTGGGCGAGGCGTCCCCCGTGCGCCGCAGACTCGGCCTTGCCAGCGCGCTGCGGGGGTTGGCGCGGGACAGGGCAGCACTCACTGTGCTGATGGCGGGCCCGTCACCCGATGTGCAGCTCGCAGGTGTGATTGACAGGGTGGGGCGGGACTTTTTCGACCTCGCCACGACGCTGCCCGGAGAAGCGCGGAGGGCTGGCCGGGTCACCGACGTGGCTACGGTTCCGTTTCGGGCGCTCGGCGCGCTCCGGTCACGGCGCGGAGGGGAACTCTGACCGCCCGAGGCGGGGAATGAAGCGTCCGGCCTGGAAACCGCCCGTGCTCAAACCGACTTGGACTTGGCCTCTTGGATCATGCGGCTTGCCTCGGCGTAACGCTCTTCGATGTACTGCTCGAGCATCTTTTCCTCAACCCGCCACTGGCCGCGGCCACCCACCTGGATCGCCTTCAGTTCGCCGCTGCGGACGAGGGCATACGCTGCCGGCGCATTGATCTGAAGCTGCTCGGCTACATCTGCAAGCGTAAGGAATCGGGGCATAGTCCAATTGTGCCACCGCTGGTCGTGGATGATGCCGTTATCCACAGTTTGATGTTGTTTGCCTGAATACCTTTCCGATTGAGCAGGCATGCCGTAACAATGATCATGACCGGCGCGATTGAAGCGCCCAGGCGTCAAGGGGGAGCAGTACGCATGAGTGCAAGCACGGCGGCCACCGGAGCCCGGCTGAAGAAGCCTTCCTGGAAGGACCCGAGGCTTCTGGTGGGCGTGCTGCTTGTCCTCGCCTCCGTTGTCGGAGTCGTTGCGCTCGTCGGCAGCGCAGACCGGACCACAGAGGTGTTCGCTGCCCGTGAGGCGATCGCGGTCGGTCAGAAACTCACTCCTGAAAACATCAGCCGCGTGAAGGTGCGCCTGGGCGACGTCGAAGCGCACTATGTCACAGCGGCCTCTGGCGTTCCCGACGGCCAGGTGGCCGTCCAGCGAATTGCCAAGGATCAGTTGGTTCCCCGTGAAAGCCTGGGCAGTGTCGACGCCCTGGACCGGAAACCCGTGGCCGTCACGGTTCAGGAGGCCTTGCCGGAGCAGGCCGTTGCAGGCACTCGGGTTGACGTCTGGGTCTCCATGCCCGACGCCCGGAACGGTTTTGCCGAACCGAAGCTGCTGCTCCCGGGCGCAGAAATCGCGGAGGTCTCACAGGGATCCACCGCCCTGGGCGCTTCGAAATCGACGGTCCTGATGGTCCTGGTGGGAAACGAGCAGATGGCTTCCCTCCTCGGCGCGCAGGCGAACGAAGCCAAAATCTCCGTGGTGTGGAATCCTGGCGGGGCCGCCAAGTGAGTATTCCGGTTGTCACCGTCGGCGAGTCGCAGGAAGATTTGGTGGGCGGACTGGAGCGGCTCCACGGTCCCGTCACAGTAGTCCGGCGCTGCGCGGAGCTCGCAGAACTGCTGGCTGCCTGCCAGAGCGGGCTGGCCCGGGCGGCTGTTGTAGCCGAGGGAAGCCAGGACCTGACTGCCTCGCTGGTGGACAGGCTCGCCGCAGTAGGCGTAGTGATCATTGCCCTGACGGACAGCCCTGAGGAGCGGTTGAGGCTCCGGGGGATCGGAGTCACCGCGGCACCTCTGACCGTCGAATCCACAGCACTGGCGGAGACCATTGCCGACGCCGTCGGCAGGCACGCGAGCTCGAGCCCGGCAGGGCCGACTCCCGGCGGCGGTCCCGGTTACAGCACGGGTTTCGCGGATGCCGGGGCGGCCCTGCACCCGGAGGCTGCCGACGTCGAATCGGAGCCGGCTCCTGCCGGAACCGGCAGGGTCCTGGCGGTGTGGGGGCCGGCCGGTGCACCCGGCAGAACGCTGGTTGCCGTCAACGTCGCGGGGGAGCTGGCTGCGGAAGGCAAGTCCGTCCTGCTGGTTGACGCCGACAGCTACGGGGCCAGCGTCGCCGGCGTCCTCGGGCTGCTGGACGACGCGGCGGGTCTGGCGCAGGCCTGCCGGCTGG
This sequence comes from Arthrobacter sp. FW305-BF8, assembly GCF_021789315.1. Taxonomy (NCBI): domain Bacteria; kingdom Bacillati; phylum Actinomycetota; class Actinomycetes; order Micrococcales; family Micrococcaceae; genus Arthrobacter; species Arthrobacter sp. FW305-BF8. Next base: position 3,243,800 of record NZ_CP084561.1, on the reverse strand, counting down.
CCGACCAGGGCCTCCTGGACCGGAAGGCACTGCTCCGAGTCGCCGTACCGGTTACTGCCACGGCCGGGACTTTCCGGGTTCTGACCGGAATTACCCGAGCCGACCGCTGGACCGAGCTGCGGGCGGCCGCGCTGGCGCTTGTTTTGGACCGGGCGCGGGAAGTGGCCGACTTTATCGTGGTCGACGCCGGCTTCTGCCTTGAGGCCGACGAGGAGCTGAGTTTCGACACCATGGCACCGCGACGCAACGCCGCGACGCTCAGGAGCCTTGAGCTGGCCGATACCGTGATTGCGGTTGGCTCTGCGGATCCGGTCGGTGTTCCCCGCCTGGTCAGGGGGCTGGCGGAACTGGAAGGGGCAGTGCCGGGGGTCAGCCCCGAGGTGGTGCTCAACAAGGTCCGTGCCTCGGCTGTGGGCCGTTCGCCGGAACGTCAGCTCCGGGAGGCGTGGGACCGGTTTGGCCCGTCCGCGAGCATCAAAGCCTTCCTTCCGTGGGACCCGGGCGCAACAGATGCGGCGCTGCAATCTGGGTCGCTATTGCTGGAATCGGCTCCGGACTCCCGGCTCCGGTCGGCCATTGCGGAATTGGTTTGTGCACCTGTCCAGCAAAAGCGCAGATCCACTGTGTTCTCCTCCACAGCAAGGCGCAGGCTGACGGGCTAGGCTCACCGTGAGGGCTGCAAGGAAGCAGCCGCAAACTGTGTGATGGAGGCGTGTGTCGATGTCGTCTGGGTCCAGCGTGGAGGATCAGTCCCGTTCAATCGGAGCCGAAGAAGGCTTCTTTGCGGACTACTACGAGCATCTGGCGGAGGAGGACGCGCGCACTTATCCGCACGAGCTGCTGACAGCCCGGGCTGAGACCCACCGCGCAGTCGGTTTTGAACGCCGGCCGGGGAGTGCCAACATCTCGATCGTTCCGGAGGGCGACCGCAGCGTTGTGTACATCGTCACCGACGACATGCCTTTCCTGGTGGACTCAGTCAACGCCGAGCTGGTCCGGCAGAATTCGGCCATTCACCTTGTTCAGCATCCCATGTTCGTGGTCACGCGCAACCGCGAAACCAACGAACTCGTCAAGGTGGACAGGGTCCCCTCCAACATCGGCCTCTCCAGCGGCGACACAGCCGCGCTGCCCGTCCTGTCCCACCTGATCGCCCAGGGCGACAATGCGTCCCACATGGAATCCTGGATTGCCGTCGAGATCGGCCGCGCCAGTGATGAAGCCGCTGACCGCCTGCAGGAAGGGCTGGAACGCGTCCTCGGGGACGTCCGGGCAGCCGTCGAAGACTGGCCGAAAATGCGCAACAAGGCACTGCAGATCGCCCAGGACCTCGACAAGGTGGCGCACTCGGCCCAGATCGCAGAGCTGCGCCAGGCCCAGGACTTGCTTCGCTGGCTCGACGAGGGCAACTTCACCTTCCTCGGCTACCGGGAATATGACCTGGTCAACGAAGAAGGCGAGGATGTCCTGGAACTGCGCGAGGACAGCGGCCTGGGCCTGCTGCGGGCGCACCACGATACCCATCAGGTGCAGCATCTCACCGACGCGGGCAGGCGCAAGGCCCGCGAAAAGCGCGCCCTGGTCATCACCAAGGCCAACTCCCGCTCAACAGTGCACCGGCCTGCATACCTGGACTACGTCGGCGTGAAAAGCTTCGATGCCGCCGGCAACGTCAACGGCGAGCAGCGGTTCATCGGACTGTTTGCCACCAGCGCCTACACCGACTCGGTGCGCAATATCCCGATTGTGCGGGAAAAGGTCGAGGCCGTGCTGCGCGGTGCCGGATTTCCGCCCGACTCGCACTCCGGAAAGGACCTGCTGGGCATCCTGGAAACGTACCCCCGCGACGAGCTCTTCCAAATTGAAATTCCCGACCTTGCCGCGACGGCAGCGGGGATCCAGCGGCTGCAGGAACGGCGCCGGACCCGTCTGTTCCTCCGGCCGGATATCTACGGACGGTTCATGTCCGCCGTCGTCTACCTCCCTCGTGACCGGTACACCACCAACGTCCGGCTGAGGATCGAGCAGGAACTCCGGGAGACATTCCACGCTGAGTCGATTGACTTTGAGGCGAGGATGACCGAATCCGCCCTCGCCCGCCTGTTCTTCCGCATCCGCCTGCCGAAGGGCGAGGACGTCAGCCACGTCAACACCGATGCGCTGGAAAAGCGGCTCGTCCGTGCTGCCCGGTCCTGGAGCGAAGGGATCGCCGAGGTACTGCGCGAGCGGAGCGCCGACGATGGCGCCAATGAACTGGCGGCCATCTGGGCCGAGGCTTTCCCGCCGGGCTACCGCGTCGACTACGAGATCGAAGATGCCCTCGAGGACATCGCCCGGTTTGAACAGTACGGGGCCGAGGCGGAGCGAACTGTTGGCGCCCGGCAGGAACGGCCGGGAGTCCATGTCTATCTTCCCGAAGGCGCCGGTGCCACCCTCGAGGAGGATGCCAGGGTCAAGCTGTACATGCTGGAGCCGAAGAGCCTGAGCCAGATCCTTCCCTATTTCCACAACCTTGGGCTGGAAGTGCTGGACGAGCGGCCGTTCGAGATCGAGACTGCCGACCGGCGGGACTTCTTCCTCTACGACCTCGGACTGAAGTACCCGGCCGGGGTGGACCCGGTGTCCACGGGCCGGCTGCTGGCGGATTCCTTCGGGGCGGCGGTTTCCGGCGGTGTCGAATCCGACAGTTTTGACCGGCTGGTGCTTCGCGAGGGCATGACGTGGCGGCAGGTCATCGTGCTGCGGGCGTACGCGAAGTACATGCGGCAAATGGGAAACACCAACTCTTTTGAGTTCATGGCCGATACGCTGCTGGCCAATCCGGAGGTCACCCGCGGACTCATTTCCCTGTTCGAGGCACGCTTCGACCCCAGCCTGCCCGAGGCCGAGCGGGCGCGAAAGCAGGCGGCCGTCCGCGCCCAGCTGGTGACGTCGATCGACAACGTCGCTACTTTGGACGCCGACCGCGTGGTGCGGACGTTCACCAACCTGATCGAATCAACGCTGCGCACCAACTTCTACCAGGACAAGCCGCACCTGAGCTTCAAGCTTGACCCCTCGGCCATCGAAGGGCTGCCCTTCCCGCGGCCTATGTTCGAGATCTGGGTCTACTCTCCCCGGGTGGAGGGCGTGCACCTGCGTTTCGGCAAGGTGGCCCGCGGCGGGCTCCGCTGGTCGGACCGCAGGGAAGACTTCCGGACGGAGATCCTGGGTCTGGTCAAGGCGCAGACGGTCAAGAATGCCGTCATCGTTCCAACGGGCGCAAAGGGCGGGTTCTTCGCCAAGCGGCTGCCGGATCCTGCCAAGGACAGGTCGGCCTGGATGGCGGAGGGCGTCGAAAGCTACAAGACGTTCATCCGCGGACTGCTGGACATTACTGACAACCTCGTTACGGAAGCCGACGGCGAACGGCTCGTCCCGCCGTCGAACGCTGTACGGCACGACGGCGACGACTCCTACCTGGTGGTCGCGGCGGACAAGGGCACGGCATCCTTCTCTGACATTGCGAACGGTTTGGCCGCTGACTACGGATTCTGGCTGGGCGACGCCTTCGCGTCCGGCGGTTCGGTGGGCTACGACCACAAGGCCATGGGCATCACCGCCCGGGGTGCCTGGGAGTCGGTCAAGCGGCACTTCAGCGAGCTGGACCTGGACACCCAGTCCGAGCCCTTCACCGTTGTGGGTGTCGGCGACATGTCCGGGGACGTCTTCGGCAACGGCATGCTCCTGTCCAAGCACATCCGGCTGCTCGCGGCCTTCGACCACCGGCACATTTTCCTCGACCCGAACCCGGACGAGGCGACCTCCTACACGGAGCGGCAGCGGCTGTTTGAGTTGCCCCGGTCGTCCTGGGACGACTACGACAAGAGCCTGATCAGCGAAGGCGGCGGGGTCTACCCGAGGCAGGCCAAGTCGATTCCGGTATCGACTCAGGTCCGCTCCGCGCTGGGGCTGCCCGAGGACACGACCCAGCTCAGCCCGCCCGAACTCCTGCGCGCCATCCTGCTCGCACCCGCCGACCTGCTTTACAACGGCGGCATCGGCACGTATGTGAAGGCCAGTTCCGAGACGAACGCCATGGTGGGCGACAAGTCCAACGACGCCATCAGGGTGGATGGCCGCGACCTTCGGGTCAAGGTCGTCGGCGAGGGTGGAAACCTCGGCATGACGCAGCGGGGCCGTATCGAGGCGGCGCTGCAAGGCGTCATCCTGAATACCGATGCCATCGATAACTCCGCCGGCGTCGACTGCTCTGACCACGAGGTCAACATCAAGATCTTCGTGGACCGGATGGTGGCCGCGGGCAAGCTCGACGCCGCCGAGCGCTCGGACTTCCTCGCGGCGATGACCGACGAAGTGGGGCGGCTGGTCCTTGAAGACAACATCGACCAAAACATCCTGCTGCTGAATGACCGGCAGAAGGTCGCCGAATGGAGCCCGAGCTACGAGCGGCTGATGGACTGGCTGGAGAAGACGGCTGACCTGAACCGGGACCTGGAGGCGCTGCCGTCCACTGCTGTCCTGCGCGAACGGCTGGAGCAGGGGCAGGGCCTGACCTCACCGGAACTGTCAGTGCTGGCCGCCTACGCCAAGATCGAACTGGGGACGGCCCTGCGCGAGAGCGACCTGGCCGACGACCCGTGGTTCCGCACGACGCTCCGGCAGTACTTCCCGGTCCAGCTTCGGGAGAAATTCGACGCCGAACTGGACACCCATCCGCTGCGGCGGGAAATCATCGCAACCGTCGTGGCCAACGACATGATCAATCTGGGCGGCATCACCTTTGCCTTCCGGACCATGGAGGAGACCTCGGCGAGCGAGGTGGCTGTGGCCAAGGCGTTCGTGGCACTGCGGGAAATCTACGAGCTGGACGTCATGGTGTCCGAACTCAACGACCTGCCTGCGTCGTTCCCCACTGAGCACTGGAGCACCGTCCACCTCGATGTCCGTCGGCTGCTGGACCGTTCGGTGCGCTGGGTCCTTGCCCAGGGCAACGCGTCGCGGCCCATCGCCGACATCGTCGCCGAGTTCCAGCCGCCAATGGAACCCATGCGGGCCAGGCTGTTGGACTACCTGCGCGGTGACGACCGCAAGCGCGTGGCCTCCTGGCTTGAGAAGGCGCGGTCGTGGGGTGTGCCCGAGGACCTGGGCCACCGCTGGGCAGAACTGTTCGAGAGCTTCGTCCTGCTTGACATCGCAAAAATCGCGCACAGCCGCAAGGAGCCGGTGGAGGACATCGCCAACGTCTACTACACGGTGTTCAACCGGTTCCACGTGGACTCCCTACTGGAGCGGATCAGTTCCCTGCCTCGGGCGGACCGCTGGCAGGCCCTGGCCCGTGCAGCTCTGCGCGATGACCTCTACTCGACGGTCTCAGACATGACGACGGCGGTCCTGGACTCGACCGAGGAAGGGTCGCCGGCCGAGGACAGGCTCAAGGCCTGGGAGCAGCTGAACGCGGAACATTTGGGCCGGGCGAAGAGCATGTTTGATGAGGTCAACGCCCTCGAAGCGGACGACATGGCCTCGCTCTCGGTAGCATTGAGGCTCTTGAGGTCAATCGTCCGACGCTAGGACAAGGTCCCGCCGTCGAAAAACTGGAGGTGCAGTGGCAATCTTTACGGACCCCATCAGGGAGCACGCTGATTTTGGGCCGGGGGATGCCGAGTGGCTGCACCTCCTGGTGGGCGACTGGCAGATGGTGGCCGATCTTGCATTTGCCGACCTGGCCCTGTGGTTCCCCCACCCGGAGCACGGCTACGTTGCCCTGGCACACGTGAGGCCCTCCACGACGCATACGGTGTTCCACGCCGACTTCGTCGGGGAGGGCATCCGCTCGGACTTGCAGCCGCTGGTTGACAAGGCGTGGGAGACCCGCACCATTGAGCGTTCCAGTGAGACGAACTGGAGCAGCGACATGGCACTGCGGGTCGAAGCCGTGCCGATGGTCAGGAACGGCCGGACGCTGGCGGTGGTCACCTCACACATGGACCTCTCCAGCTCGCGGATGCCGTCCAGGCTGGAGCTGACGTACCGCCAGTGTGCCTATGACCTGTTGCGCATGGGCACACTGGGCCTCTGGCCGGACTTCGCCTCGCCCACCGGCTCCCGCCGCGGAGCCCCGCGCGTTGGTGACGGGCTGATCCGCCTCGACGCCGAGGGCATCGTGCAGTACGCCAGCCCGAACGGGGTCTCCGCGTTCCGGCGCCTCGGCGACGGAGAATCCCTCGAAGGGCGCTCGCTGGCTGAAGTCACGGCGGGTCTGCTGAAGGACCGCCGCATGGTGGACGAGACGCTGCCTCTTGTTGTCACAGGGCGGATGCCCTGGCGAAGCGAGATTGAATCCCGCGGCGTCAGCCTGTCACTACGCGCGATCCCGCTCCGCGACGAGCAGCAGCGTTTCGGTGCCCTGGTCCTCTGCCGTGACGTGTCCGAGCTGCGGCGCCGCGAGATGGAGCTGGTCACGAAGGATGCCACGATCCGTGAAATCCATCACCGGGTCAAGAACAACCTGCAGACCGTTGCCGCGCTGCTGCGCATGCAGTCCCGTCGAATGGTCAGTGACGAGGCAAAGCAGGGGCTGGAACAGGCCATGCGGCGCGTGGCGACGATTGCCCTGGTACACGAGACGCTCTCGCAGGGGCTGACCCAAAGCGTCGACTTTGATGAACTGATTGGACGGCAGTTCCGCCTTTCCGCCGAAGTGGCTTCACCGTCCCAGCAAGTCCGGACGCAGCGGTCGGGTTTGTTCGGTGAGCTCCCCAGCGACTTCGCGACACCGCTGGCACTGGTGATCAACGAACTCGTCACCAACGCCGTCGAGCACGGACTGGAGGGGCGCACCGGCACGGTGTGGCTGCTTGCCGACCGTTCCGCTGGCGACGACGATGAGGAGCTGCTCACTGTCACGGTGGCGGACGACGGTGTTGGCCTGCCGGAGACGCCCCATGTGGAGGGCCTCGGGCTGCAGATTGTCCGGACGCTGGTCACGAGCGAGCTCGGCGGCACCATCCAGTGGCAGCCCCGCGAGGGCGGCGGCACGGCGGTGCAGATTGTCCTGAGCCTGGCAAGCCGCTAACACGACAAAGGCGACGGCTGCGGACCATAGGGTCCGTGGCAGTCGCCTTTACTTGCGGAGCTTTTGCTCGGGTGCCGTCGTTGCTGAGGCGCGCGTTAGGACGCGCGGCGGGCCCTGGCGGCGCGGCGCTTCAGTGCGCGCCGCTCGTCCTCGCTCATGCCGCCCCACACGCCGGCGTCCTGTCCGGACTCCAGCGCCCACTGCAGGCAGGTGTCAACGACCGGGCACCGGCGGCAGACGCTCTTGGCTTCTTCGATCTGCAAGAGAGCGGGGCCAGTATTGCCTACGGGGAAAAACAGCTCCGGGTCCTTGTCGAGGCAGGCCGCGCGGTTACGCCAATCCATGCTGATCAGTCACTCCATTCCTGGGAAGTCAATACCCTTGTGAAAATATTCACTAGGGCTTACATAGGAAAGGGGCCCTGGAGGGCCCCCTTGGTCATCTGGATCAAGCGTTTCATGTTAACGCTGTGTAAACAAGGGGTAGTGGACCACGAAATCCCCAAGAAACGTGAGCGATGCATCACATCAGCGGGCTGTCCCGCCGTGAGTCGACTATCTCGGGTAGTGTGCCAGTGTGTCAAGACCCCCAGAAGACCCTTCCGGCCCGTTCGCTGATGCCGGAGACGGCGGACTGCCGGAGGACCAGGCCGCCCCGGGAACGGAGCCTTCAGGTCCCGTCCGTCCCCGCGCCGTCGCCGTGATCTCTGGGATCGTGGCAGCGGAGGCCACGGCCCTGCTGGGCGCAGCAGCCTGGTACGGTTTCCAGCTGGTCAGCGGGGCGCCTGTCATGTCGTTTTGGGGTGCCGTTTTCACGCTCGGACTGCTCCTGGCTTTTGCGTCGTGGCTGTATGCCGTTGCCGTGTTCCTGTTCCGGGGCTTCCGCTGGCCGAGGGCCGGTGCGCTGGTGGCCCAGCTGTTCGTGCTGACCATCGGCTTCCCTACGCTCACCGGCGGTTTCCCGGTGGCTGGCGCCGCGATGCTGATTCCGGCCGCCACGGCCATCGTCCTGCTGTTCGACAAGCGCGTGATCCGCTTCGCCTCCCGCGCCGCTTCCGCTCCGCCGGCACTTTAAGGCCTTCTGACTTCGTCGTCGGCCACCGCCAGCTGAACGGGCACCGCCGTGCCGTCCGCCACGAGCAGGGCGCGTCCTGGTGGGGGATGGGGATCCGGCTCGATCCGCAGGCCGAAGATGTCGCCATCCAGCGGACTGCGGGGCGCTATGAGGATGCCCCTGCCGCCACTGCGGGCTGCCATTGCGAGCGGGACACGCTGCATCAGTGACTGGCTGAACGCGGCTGAGAAAATTGTCGCCCAACCGCGGCTGTTCAGCTCCACGAGTTGCTGCTGGGAAATGGCAGGCAGCATGTCGGCATCATCGACGAGGAGAATGGCGTCCTTGGGCAGGCTTCCTTCTACCGCGTCACGGTGGACCGAACCCCAAAAGTCGCCGGGATGGGACGCCGGGCCGGGGTGCAGCCAGCTGGCCACGAAGGGATTGAGCAGCGGCAGGGAAGCCAGGAACGAGGACTTGCCCGACCCGGCGCTGCCCAGCACGGCAAGGACAGCGCCTTGGGGCAGGCGCACCCCGGCAGGGGCGGGTTCATCCCCGCCCACGCCGACCACCAGGCACCGGGCGGCTGTAAGCACCGGTTTGGCCGCCGCGTGATCTGATCCGTGCAGAGGGACGTCTGAAGCAGGCCCATCGGAAGCAGCGTCGCTTGAAGCTTGACATGCTCTGGGCATCCGGGAGAGTACGTCCGCCACAGAGAGCTGCAGCGGAAGAGGATCCACGCGGAAGGGCCTAACCCGCACCGGCCCCTGCATCGCTTCGCCGAGGGCAATGACAGTTCCGGAACCGGCACGTGGACCTTCTGGACCATAGAGCTGGCAGACCGCCTGGCGCCCGGCCGACAAAGTACCGGATGCCACGGCACGGCCCGGAATTGGTGGAAGGTCGGGCATCTTGGGCCATGCCAGCCTGCTCTCGGCGCTGGCGCCCCGCGGGCAGTAGATGCGGTTGGGGATGGCAGGGAAGAACCGTGACGTCACGAGTTCCCGGTCGCCGGAGATCACCAGGGTGATTCCGGCACGGTGACCGTCCCGGACGATGTCCTGGACATGGTCCTCGGCGCGGGTCAGAGGACCAGAGCGGAGGGCCGATAGCCAGGAGCCCCAGCCTGAAATGACCAGCACCAGCGGCGGCCCCAATGCGGCCGGGAGCCGGCTGAGCCGCCCGGACGCTTCGGCCGCCAGGCGCTCCAGGAGGCGCACACCGCGGCGGAGGTCGTCGAGGTTTACAAAGGACCCTGCGCGGTGCGCGCCCGCCATTCCCGCCAAGGACCCGTCCGCATCGAGGGCATAGAGGTGGCATTCCGCAGGATGGGCCAGCAGCTGTTGCATCGCCATTGACATGGCGTGGGCGGCATCCGGGGAACTTGCGCCGATCAGCGCCAGATGCCCATCGGTTCCGGGCCGCCAGGTGAGGCGGGCCAGCCGCTGCTCCTCGGGCAGGTCCAGCAAGCCCAGCCCGACGGCCAAGTCCCCGTCAGCCGCCGGGACGGCGTCTGCAAGGACGGGGCAATCTGCGGTGAGTGCGGCGTCCCCGGCAGTCGCCGGGACGGCGTCTGCAAGGACGGGGCAATCTGCGGTGAGTGCGGCCAGGTCGGCGGAATCGGTCAGCACGTCCGGAAGCGGTGGAGCCAGCGGACGGCGCACCGGAAGACCACTCATTCCGGCCCAAAGGGAGGCAGTCAGTTCCACCACAGGCGTGGCAGCGTCCGACGGCGTTGCCGGCGGAAGGCTGCTGCCGGTGACAGAAGGCAGCATCGCCAGCGCCTCGGTGGCCTCAAGCGCCCTGACCCGGCACGTCGCAGGGTCCTCGCCGGTGCCGGCAATAGATGCTGACTGGAACTCCTCGGCAGTTTCGGTACCCCTCGCCAGATAGGCGCGGCCGGGCCGGTTGACGGGTATTGCCGATGCCGCATTGGTGCCAATCACGTCGGCTGACTCGTGCGCGGACTGCACCCGAAGGGCGATGCTAGTAGTGACGTTCGCCCGGATATCCGCTGTAAGAGCCCCCTGCGGACGCTGGGTCGCCATGATCAGGTGGACGCCCAGGGAGCGGCCAATGGCAGCGATCCTCATTAGCTCGGTCAGGGTCTCCGGAGCGTCCTCGACGAGCATCCGGAACTCGTCGATGATGAGGATCAGCTGGGGGAGGGGCGGTCCGTCCGCAGGCGCCATGCGATAGGCGGCCAGGTCCGGGGCGCCAGCTGCGGCAAGCACCTGCTCACGCCTGCGGACTTCCGCCCGCAGTGACATAATCGTGCGGTCCAGCTGGTTGCTGGCCAAGTCTGTCAGCATGCCGACGCAGTGGGGGATGCCGGTCAGAGGACTGAGTCCGGACCCGCCCTTGAAGTCGAAGAAAAGAACATTGACGCGGTCCGGCGGGTAGCACAGGGCGAGCCCGGCGGTAATAGTGCGAAGGAGTTCCGATTTCCCGGCGCCGGTGGTGCCCGCAACGAGGACATGCGGGCCATCCGCCTCAAGATCCAGGACACGCGCTCCCCGGTCGGCTCGGCCCAGGGGGATGGTGAGTCCCGGTTCCAGTCTGCCTGCCGCCCAGCGTCTGGCGGTCGCAGCAGCCGACATGTCAAGGACATCGCTCAGCCCGCAGCTCGCAGGGAGGGGGTGCCCGCCGGCCGGCGACTCTGGGTGGGACCGGCGGTATGTCCGGCAGTAGCGGTCGAAAACGGCGGAGGGCACCAGGTCTGCAACGAAGCGGTGGTGCCTTGCCCGCGCCCGAAGCATGGCTCCGCGCTCGCCGAGTTCAATGTCGGTTTCCGCCGGCTGCTGTCCGCGGCCCGGCAGATGGACCACCCGCCATCCGAGACCGCGGGCAGTTGCGATGATGCCTGCCTCCGGGGTGCCGTCTGCTGCTTCGCCGAAGAGCAGGAGGATGCGGGACGCATCCTGTCCGCCGGACGCGTCCGTTACGGCCGCCAGGGTGTCGGGAATCCTTGAATGGAGTGAGACCCCGGGAAGGAACCGCGCCGCGAGCGGCAGGGCGGAAGCCGGTCCGTGAATCGCGATCCGGGTGCCCCTGGCCAGCGGATATCCAGTGAGCTGCATCAGGAACGAATGGACCAGACCGCGTACCTCCGGCTCTGGCCCCCGGACGGAAAGGACCCCAAGGTCAGGATCAAGGAGCAGCGGCACTGGGCCGAGCCCAGGGGGTTTGAAGCCCGGCGGGTTTGGCTCCAGGCGTACATTGGCCAGTTGTTCAGCCAGGCCGAGTCTCAGCCAGACGCCCGGTGCAGGCCTTGGCGCTTCCTTGTGCTTTGACGTCTCCCGTTCTGTACTCCGGCCGGCGCCGGCGGGGCTCCGCGCGGGAACCGCAGCGCTCAGCGCAAGATCAGCAGCGGACGGTGCGGACCGCCGTCGTCGATCCAGATCCTGCGCAACTGCTGCCGCGACAGCCGATCTGAGCTCGCGGCGCTGCCGGGCGCCCGAGAACACCGGGACAAGTAGTGACACTGCCGACACAGCGGTGAAGGCCAGGAACATCCACGACCCGGTCACCAGCACGAGCCCCATCCCTATGATCACCGGGAGAACCGCCCCGAGGAGCAGCATGGACCGGCCCGCCGGCACAGCCGGGTGTGACACGGTCAGCGGCTCCGCCACAGAGCTTCCGGCGAACCCAAGCTCGGCGCCCCGTGCCCCTGACGGCGCCGCCAGCACGACCGACATGGACGAATTGCCGCAGCGAATACGGGAACCGATCGCGACGGCTGATTTTGACACCCGTTTGCCGTCGACCTCGGTTCCGTTAATGCTGCCAAGGTCTACCAGGGTTAGTGACTTGTCCGTAACCTCGAGTCTGGCGTGCTCGCGGGAGAGATCGGCATCCGGAATCGTCAGTTCGGCGTTGGTCCGGCCGATTCTGTAGCTTCCCCGTCGCAGCGGAAGAACAGAGCCTGCGGCGGGACCGCTGTCCACCACGAGAAGCACGGCAGCGGGAAGCTCGCCGTCCGCTCCGGCCTCGGACACGGCGGCGTCGGACCCGCCACCGGTGGAAGCACCGTCAACCACAACAGCCCCGTCGACCAAGGGGCTTCTGCCGACTGTTAACAGACCCAGGCGCCTGCCCTCCACTGACAGCCTGCCGGTCTGGAACCGGCGCGAGAGTTCGGTTTCCAGATCGGACCCTGGGCACCCGTCCGGAGCCGAGACCGTCAGCTCGACCGGTCCGCCTGGGGATAGGGACCCGGGAGCGCGTACCAGAGTGCACTGCAGTTCCATGCGTATCCTCCTTCCCGGGCCCTTTTGGTGGAAACGCTAGTCCTCTTCACATGCGAGCCGATCCTGCATTTCCGGGTATGTGGACAAACCCCCGCCGGACTGCGGTCACTGCCGCCGGGGGAGACTCGGGTAGGCTAGGTCAGCAGACAATGCACAACGTTGGGCTGCCCGAATTCGAAACAGGAGATTTAGTGACTGCTGACCTCGTCATCGTAGGATCAGGCTTCTTTGGCCTGACGATCGCAGAACAGGCCGCCAGTGAGCTGGGCTTGAAGGTAGTCGTCCTCGACCGCCGCCACCACATCGGAGGCAATGCCTACAGCGAGAAGGAAGAGCAGACCGGGATCGAGGTTCACCGCTACGGTGCGCACCTGTTCCACACGTCGAACGAGCGCGTCTGGGAGTACGTCAACCGCTTCACCGCCTTCACGAACTACGTGCACAAGGTCTATGGCGTGCACGGCGGGGAGGTTTTCTCCCTGCCAATCAACCTGGCCACGATCAACCAGTTCTTCCGCGCCAACATGACGCCGGGCGAGGCGAAGGAACTCATCCAGGAACAGGCCGGGGAACTTGCCGGCACCGATCCCCAGAACCTGAACGACAAGGGCATTCAGCTCATTGGGCGTCCGCTTTACGAAGCCTTCATCAAGCACTACACCGGCAAGCAGTGGCAGACGGATCCCAAGGACCTGCCGGCGGGCATCATTTCCCGCCTTCCCGTCCGGTACAACTACGACAACCGGTACTTCAACGACAAGTACGAGGGTCTGCCGACCAACGGCTACACGGCCTGGATCGAAAAGATGGCCGAACACCCGAATATCGAGGTCCGGCTCAACACGGACTTCTTCGACGAGTCGCACGAGTACAGCAAAGGCAAAGTGGTCGGCAGCATCCCGGTGGTCTACACCGGACCCGTGGACCGCTACTTCGACTACGCTGAGGGCGACCTGTCCTGGCGCACCATTGACTTCGAGGAAGAAGTGCTCGACGTAGGTGATTTCCAAGGCACTTCAGTGGTCAACTACAACGATGCCGATGTGCCCTACACCCGCATCATCGAGCCCCGCCACTTCCACCCGGAACGCGACTACCAGGCCGAGAAGACCGTCATCATGCGCGAGTTCTCACGTTTCGCGGAAAAGGGCGATGAACCCTACTACCCGATCAACACGAGCGCAGACCGCGAGCGTTTGCTCAAATACCGCGATCTCGCTGCAGACGAAAAGAACGTTCTTTTCGGCGGCCGGCTCGGTACGTACAAGTACCTTGACATGCACATGGCCATCGGGTCGGCGCTAACAATGTTCGACAACCAGATTCGGCCCCATTTCGAAAGCGGAGCCAACCTTGAAAGCGGGGGCGTTGACGCATGAGCGCAGCCGCTGACCAACAGTGGATGATGCTGCAGCGGGTGATTCTTCCGCCTGAGTCCCAGACGGACACTCTTTCGCTGTACGTGGATGCCGGCCCAGCCAGCGGAATACGGCTCAGCGAAACAGATGAGTTCGCGCGAAACCCAAAAGCACTGGATGAGAAGCTCCACCTGGTGAGCTCGGGCGGCCGCGAAGTCCACTTCGAAGACATACTCTCGCGGCATTCGCTGAAAGTCCGGGCGGGGGAGCAGCTTTCATTCGGAACGTACTTTAACGCCTTCCCGGCCAGTTACTGGCGGCGCTGGACCCCCTTGCGGTCCGTGCGGCTCGTCGTGCGAACCAGCGGCCACGGAACCATCACGGTCAATAAGTCGAATGCGCGGGGGACGCTGCAGCGTGTGGACGGAGCGCGTGTTGACGGCGACGCCGTCACCGTTTTTGATCTTTCGCTAAAGCCGTTTGGAGACGGCGGATGGTTCTGGTTCGACCTGGCCTCCAGTCGCAAAGACCTCACGCTGGAATCCGCGGAATGGCTGGGTGAGGATCACGGCCGCGAGCCCGGCGCGGTGACCCTTGAGATCACCACCATGAACAAGCCTGACTTCTGCCTGAACAACGCCCGAATCCTGGCGGAGAATACTGACGCGCTGAAGCATGTGCGGGAAGTCCTGATCGTGGATCAGGGAACGCAAAAGGTCGCGGACCAGCCAGGGTTTGCTGAGGTTGCTGCAGAGTTGGGCGGCAAGCTCCGCATTATCGACCAGGACAACCTGGGCGGATCCGGCGGCTTCGCACGGGGAATGTTTGAAGCCGTAGAAAACGGCAGCGACTACGCCCTGCTGTTGGACGACGATGTAGTGATCGAGCCGGAAAGCATCATTCGGATGCTGACGTTTGCTGACTACTGCAAGCGGCCCACAATTGTCGGCGCACACATGTTTGACCTGCACAGCCGCACCGTCCTGCATTCCTACGGTGAAGTCGTGGATTCATACCGGTTCCTGCCTGCCCATCCGCACGATGATATGGAGATGCGGCACGACTTCAGTCTCGCCAATCTCCGCCAGACGCCCTGGCTGCACCGCAGGGTGGACGTGGACTTCAACGGGTGGTGGATGTGCATGATCCCCACCTCGGTGATCCGTAGCATCGGATTGCCGCTTCCCATTTTTATCAAGTGGGACGACATCGAGTTCGGGCTGAGAGCCCGCGAGGCAGGCTTCGCTACGGTCTCGCTCCCCGGGGCGGCCGTGTGGCACGTTTCATGGGTGGACAAAGACGATCTCGTGGGGTGGCAGGCCTACTTCCACGGCCGTAACCGCCTCATGGTGGGGCTCATGTACAGCACGCACGCCAAGGGCGGCCGCATGATCCGTGAGTCATTCCAGTCCGATGTTAAACACCTCGTGTCCATGCAGTACTTCACGGAGCACGGGCGGCTGGATGCTCTGGAAGACCTGTTTGAAGGGCCAGCGGGGCTGCATGAGAACCTCGCCACAAAGCTGGCGGAGATCAACAAACGGCGTGAGCTCTATTCCGATGCGCAGATGCTGGAGGATATCGACGATTTCCCCGCACCGGCCGCGGGCCGCGGGCCGTCCGGGGTGAAACCGATTGGCCTTCCCAACCGGAAGGACCTGGTTAAGTGGGGCGTCAGGACCGTAGCCCGGCAACTGGTCAAGAGGCCGGATGCGGAGGCCGCGGAGCGGCCGCAGGGCTTCCTGGCCCACCGCGACAACCGGTGGTTCAGGTTGGCCCACTACGACAGCGTGGTGGTGTCCAACGCGGATGGAACTGCTGCCTCCTGGTACCGGAGAAACCCCCAGAAGTTCAAGAAGATGCTGGTCGAAGCAGGCCAGCAGCATGCCCGCCTGTACCGGCGCTGGGAAGAGCTCGGCGAGCAGTACCGCAGCGCGCTACCGCAGATCACCTCGTTCGATGCATGGCGGAAGACGTTCGGGATCAGTGCCGGGGAGGACAGCTGAGTGTCTGCTGGCCCGGATGAACTGACGCGGCCCGGGCGCGGCCGCGGGATCGTCGACGTCTTCCAACATAGGTTCCTGCTTCAACTGCTGGTTCGCAAGGAAATCAAGATCCGCTACCGCGGCTCAGTGCTGGGACTTCTTTGGTCCTACGTCAAGCCCCTGATGCAGTTCTCGATCTATTTCGTCGCGCTCGGCATCTTTCTCGGGATGCAACGCGGCACGCCAAACTATGCGATATACCTTTTTTCCGGCATTGTGCTGGTCAACTTCTTCACGGAATCGCTTGGCAACGCGACCCGTTCCATCGTGGACAACCGGGACCTGATCCGGAAAATCTACCTGCCCAGGGAACTCTTTCCGGTATCCACCGTATGGGTGTCGGCAGTGCACCTCTTCCCGCAACTGGTTGTCCTCATGGGGGCATGCCTCCTTGGCGGATGGCGCCCCTCGATCCTGCAGCTTCTTGCGGTCATTGCTGCGCTGCTGCTCGTTGCCATCCTGTCCACTGGCCTGGGGCTGCTTTTCGGTGCCGCCAATGTCTATTTTCGCGACTCCGAGAACATTGTCGACATGATTCTGATGGTAGTCACCTGGGCCTCGCCAGTTCTGTACCTCTGGACAATGGTGGAGGAGGTCATGCGCGGCTGGTTCTTTGTCTACATGCTGAACCCGGTGACGGTGGCCGTGGAGATCTTCCACTGGGCCTTCTGGTCGCCGACGCTCAGCGCCGAACAGTCTGCCGCCGTCGCTATGCCGCCTGACCTCCTGTCAGTGTGGTTCCCGGCGTCGTTCGGCGTGGCGGCATTGGTCCTTGCGATTGGCCAGGTTGTCTTTATGAAGCTTTCCGTCCACTTTGCCCAGGAGCTTTAGTATGACTGTGCCTGCAGTCACATCCGATACCGTCGCTATAACCTGCCGGAATCTCCGGAAGAAGTTTGTCCTGAGGCATACCCGGAGCATGAAGGAAGCCATTGTTTGGCTGCTTACGGGCCGCAAGGGCGACCTGTCCAAGAAGTTTGACGCTCTGAAGAATGTCTCATTGGACGTTGAACAAGGGGAGACAGTGGCGCTCCTTGGCCTCAACGGATCCGGGAAGTCAACACTCTTGAAACTCATCTCCGGGGTTCTGCAGCCGGATGAGGGAACTGTTCACACCCGTGGCCGGGTGGCGGGCCTGATCGAGGTCGGTGCCGGATTCCACCACGACTTGAGCGGACGGGATAACGTTTATCTGAATGGCGCGATCCTGGGAATGACCGAGCGGCAGATCACCGATATGTTCGATTCGATTGTCGAATTTGCCGAGATCGGGGAGTTCATCGACACCGAAGTGAAGTTCTACTCCTCGGGGATGTACTTGAAGCTGGCCTTTTCGATTGCCGTTCATACCGACCCGGAAGTGTTCCTCATCGACGAGATCCTGGCGGTGGGGGATGAGCCTTTCCAACGGAAATGCATTGCCAAGATCAAGGAGCTGTCCGCCAAGGGCAAGACCCTTTTCGTCGTGAGCCATGACCTGGACCTTGTGGCAACCGTCTGTGAGCGGGGCGTCCTGCTGGAACACGGCGAGGTAAAGATGGACGGCCCTGTCCGCGATGTGGTGGCAGAACTTCGCCGGCGCTCTGCTGCCTAAGGATGGAAGCGCCCGACTCAACATCCGGTGCCGCCGGGAAACGAACCGAACTAGTACTGAGGAACATATAGATGGCCAGGACCAAGGACAGTGGACACACCGTGCGTGCAATCGGACGCCGTAGCTTCCTGGCGGCCGTCGGTGCGTTGCCGCTTGCATTGGCGGCCTGCTCGGGTGATGAGCAAGCCGTACCCGCAGTCACGCCCAGAGCGGACGCCTTCCCGGTGACGATGCGCCATGCCTTTGGGTCGACCACCATCGATGCCCCGCCGACACGCGTTGTGGTGCTTGGAGCCCTCGAGGCAGACACGTGTGCAGCGCTCGGGTTGGGCCCGGTAGGGATGCCACAGGGAGACCAGTCTCCCTGGCTGCAGGTGGCGTTGAATGACATCAGCGCTCCAGCTCCAAGCTATTTCAATGACGGCCGCGGGGTTCCCGTTTCCGAGATCGAGAAGCTTGAGCCCGATCTCATCCTTTCCCTGACCAACACGCTGTCCAAAGCAAACTATGATGCCCTCTCAGGCCTTGCTCCCGTCGTCGTGCCTGAAGCGACCGCTGAGGACGGCGACTGGCGTAGTGCTGTCACAGTTATTGGCCGGGCCTTGGGCAGGCAGGACGCTGCAACGGAGCTTGTGCGAAAGACCGAGACGTCCATGAAAGACGCTGTCCGGGACTATGCCGCGTTGAAGGGGACAAGTGTTATCTACCTGCGGGCATCTTCAGTGGCCGGTGCAGATGTGCGAGTGTTCGCGCAGGCTTCGAATCCCATGCAGCTGGCCGAAGAGTTTGGATCGGTCGCTGCCCCTTGCTTGCAAGTAGTCAAGGCAGAAGGGAAGAGCTATACAGATCCCACGGCGCAGCCTTCATTCATATGGCCGCACGAGCGCGCCCTTGAGCTCAGCGCCGATATCATGGTGATTGCTCTCGGTGCCGTTGATATGACGGACTATAGGGCGACCGGTAAGGTCCCTGGGCTTCCGCGTTTTGGCAACGGACAACCGTACTTCATCACGGGAAATGAAACGCTGGCGATGGAAAGCGGCACACCTCTCAGCATGGCATGGGCCAGCCGAAATCTTGTGCCGGAACTGGCGAAGGCCGCCTACCTCTCCGGTCAAAAATAGGCGTCTGAAATACCCCCCCAAAAAACGAACGGTTGTTGCAAGCTCAAGGCTCTGCAACAACCGTTCCGCTTTAGCCGCAGGCAGTTACGCGGAACAGTCTCGCGTCACCGACAGCTTTCACCAACTCAACACCTGGCGCAGAATCATCGACAAGATCACGGAGCCCCAGCAGTGTTTCCCCCCGTGGCGTGAAAATTTCCTGGGCGCCGAAGTCCAAGGCCCAATACGCCTTCAAGTCCCGGATAGCCGGGCAAACTCTGGGGTTGTAGGACGCTTCAGCCCAGTGGTCAAGAAGCAATTGTTCCTGCTCCGTCCGCGTGCCGAAGATGTGGGGTGCAAGGACGCGGCGGCCACTGAAAGCGTAGGCAAGCGACGCGCCCGTTCGCGGGTTCGCAACTATCACATCCGTGCTCGGGACGATATTCGCCAATTCCGAGAACAGGTCGACTTGGTTCCTGGTGAGCGGCTTCGAATTCTCCGTCGTTGAGAAAACAGTTGCCAGCCGGTCTTGGACGGCATAAAGGGAACCGCCCTGAACCCCCGCTCCAAGGGCCAGCAGAACAACACATGTAGCTGCCACACCCGGGTTGCCAGGGAGCCGTTTTACGAGCCGGCTCAGGATGCGCTGTCCCCGGGAACGGCTCGAATCCGCCCGTGCGAGTGACCCTACGACGTGCCGCACGCGCAGGATAATCCATTCACTGCCGATGACGACTACAGGCAACGTGACCGTTGGCAGCAGGGCGGCCAGGCGATTGCTGTCACGGTACCAAACTCCG
Organism: Arthrobacter sp. FW305-BF8; assembly: GCF_021789315.1. NCBI lineage: Bacteria > Bacillati > Actinomycetota > Actinomycetes > Micrococcales > Micrococcaceae > Arthrobacter > Arthrobacter sp. FW305-BF8. The sequence continues at coordinate 3,224,516 of NZ_CP084561.1, read as the reverse complement.
GTCAGGAAATTCCGGAAGTCGCCGTCGATCCAGCTTGAAGCGACCAGGTACAGGAGGGCGCCGACGAGATACATTCCGGCAATCCACCACATTCGTTGCAGGTGCCGGACAATAACGTAGAGTCCGATGACCGTCAGAACCAGCAAGACCCAGGCAGTGGTAGTTCCCATTGGGGCGCTTCCCAAAATTTCGCCTATGGCCCGGGCATTACTTTGGAATGCAAGCCAGCCCGATGACGCCAAGCTCGGTCGGATAGCCACCCAGACTACGAGGGTAAGCAATACATAACCTGTTGCGAAGATCACCCAGCGGCGAGCCGCTCGATGGTCAGAGTCCCCACTATTGGCCTGCCAAGACTTGATACACGCAGCGATTACTGCCGGTCCTGCAAAGGCCAGGAGCGCCACGGCAGCGCTCGGGTGCGACAGAGCCAGGCCGGGAAGGGTAGCTGCCAGGGCAAGAGTGGCGGGTATCCAGTTTTTGTCGGTCACACCATGGGATGCGCGTGACATGCCCAGTGCCTCGATAGCGAGACCCAAAACAGCAGGCAGGAGCGCAATCGCTGCGTGGTTCGGATAGAGAACGCCGTAGGCGACCATGAGATAGGGGAAAGCGCTGAACCCGGCCGATAGAACACCGGCGGCAAGCAAGGGCGCCGGACGGTATCCTGCGACCCTGCTGATTAGGAAGATGCACGACAGGGGCCAGACGATTGCTCCCGTGACGATGGTGCCCACGTTGACTGCGACCATTACCGACGGTGCACCAAGCATGACGACAAGCGCCATCGCGTCGTGCATGGCGGCGGGATAGAGTGCCTGCGAGGCATCCGTCAGGTTCCCCAAAGTCAGGGTCGAGCCGTTCTGCGTTTCCGCGATGTGCCGAACAGCATTGAGGTGATAGATGTTGTCAAAAGACTCTGAGAAACTTTCGGGCGAACCAAAACCTGAGATGTACCGGGCCGCGATGATTATGGCGGGAAAGAGTACGGCGAGCGGGATCAGAAATTGTGTCAGTCTGATGCCCAGCGACGTGGCCGGCAGCGACTCACTGGCATCAAGGCGCCACTTCTTGCCGGCTCCCGTGAGGCTGCGGCGCCGTTGCAGCAGTCCGCGGGCAGCCAGGATGGCGGCGGCGGCCAGAGCCGAGACGATGAAATAGACGGCCGGGTTGAAGGGCAGGCGCAGGTAAGGCAGAATCACGGCCACCGATCCGGCTACGGACGCTGATACCGGCGCTGAAAGCGCTGCGAGGCTTAGCCCCCTGACGCCGGCGGCTGCAAGTATCAACAAGCCGGGCAGGAAATACACCAGAATTGTTGCGGCGAACGTAGGGAAAGTTTCCCACCAAGTCATCTATCAAGCTCCTCAGAAGTCACACCCCACCTTACAAGTAGGACCATCGCCCTCGGTATTCGGGTGACCGGCGTTGGCCGGCCACCGCGCGACGGGTGCAGGACCAAGTGCACACGGGCCTGTGACCCGCCGTTTTTGAAGGAGACCTTGAGTCTCCGAAGCGGAGGTGCACCGTAATCCGGGTCCGTTACCGTTGGTATACTTGCCAACCATGGGTAACTCACAGCGGTCTGGCGTGCTCATAATCATGCCGGCCTGGAACGAAGCAGAAGCGATTGGCCAGACCATCCGTGATGTGCTCTCCGTAACCCCCCAACACCACGTTCTTGTCGTGGACGACGGATCCAAGGACGATACTCCCAGGATCGCCGCGGAGGCTGGTGCGACCGTGCTGAGGCTACCGTTCAACCTCGGTGTCGGCGGAGCCATGCGAGCGGGATTCAAGTACGCACTACGGAATAAGTACACCTCTGTGATCCAGGTGGATGCCGACGGGCAGCACGATCCGCACGATATTGACCGCGTGCTGGCTGGCCTGGAGCATGCTGACATTTCCATTGGTGCCCGGTTCGCCGGCAGGGGAAGTTACGGGGCGAAGGGGCCGCGGCGCTGGGCCATGTTCTTCCTTGCCAGAGTGATCTCAGGCATCGCGGGAACGCGTCTGACGGATGTGACGTCGGGGTTCCGTGCGGCAAACTCACGTGCAATCCGCCAGTACATCTCTCACTTTCCAGCCGAATACTTGGGCGACACCATTGACTCACTGGTCGTGGCGATCAAGTCCGGTTGCACTGTTACGCAGATACCCGTGGACATGAAAGCCAGGCAGGCGGGGACTCCAAGCCAGGGGCCAATCAAGGCGTCCATTTACCTGGCCAGGTCCGGCCTCGTCCTCTGCTTTGCCCTTGCGCGCCGGCGAACGCCGCGTGCCGCTGAACTACATACGCCGTTGTCCGGCGACATTGCCGGAGAGGGAAGTGCCTAAGGAATGAACGTCGCAGGTTCATTAATTCTGGCCATTGTTATGGTCTTGGTTGTTCTGGTTATGCTCCGGAACGGCCGGCTCCGGGAAAAGTACGCCATTCTTTGGCTGGTCATCGGCGGGTTGACGATCATTCTCGGCCTCTTTCCGAGGCTCCTCAATTGGGCGGCTTCCGTTGTGGGTATCGTTGTCCCGGCCAACCTGCTCTTTTCGCTTTCCATCCTCTTGCTGGTCGGTGTAAGCCTGCACGTCTCGCGCGAATTGACCATCCTGGAGGATGAAACGCGGATCCTTGCCGAGGAAGTGGCCATTCTGCGGGCAGGTGTGGACCAGTTGCAGAGCCAGCTCACCCCGTCACAACCATCGACCGACGACGGTCAAACAGATTCCCCGACGCCGCCTACCGAGAGAAGATAATGACAATTGACGTGATGTTCCCGTACTACGGCGACGTGGCGATGATGAAGGCCGCGGTTGCCTCAGTCCTTGCACAGGACGACACGGACTTCCGCCTCACGATCGTTGATGACGGCTACCCTGATGAAAGCCTTCCGGAGTACTTCCGTGGCCTGGTTGAAGGCGACGACCGGGTGCGGTACTTCCGCAACGACGTGAACCTTGGCGCCAACGGAAATTACAAGAAGTGTGTTGGCCTCGTGGAGCACGACATTGTCGTCATCATGGGCGCCGACGACATCATGCTTCCGAACTACATTGGCACTGTCCGGAAAGCCTTCCGGGATCCGGCTGTTTCCATCGTCCAGCCCGGAGTCGAGGTCATCGACGAGAACGGTGCTGTGTACACGCCGCTCGGCGACAACGTTAAGCAGTACCTGCGGCACAGGCTGGTAGGCAAGGCCTCTGAGGCAATCGTCTCCGACGAGGCGGTGGCCGAAAGCCTCCTGGTTGGAGACTGGCTGTATTTTCCGTCGGTAGCGTGGCGTGCGGAAGCCATCAAGAAGCATGATTTCCGGCCCCAGTATGACGTCGTTCAGGATCTGGCTCTCGCAATCGACATCATCCTGACTGGCGGCAAGATGGCCGTCGTCGACACCGTATGCTTCCAGTACCGCAGGCACCGGGAGTCGGACTCCTCCGTCCGGGCTCTGGATGGACGCCGTTTCGCTGAGGAACGGGCCTTCTTTGATGAGTGCGTTCGCGACTTCTCCGTCAGGGGCTGGAACAACGCTGCACGATCGGCGCGCTGGCACCTGACGTCGCGTCTGAATGCCGTTTCCCTCACCCCCAAGGTGGTCTCAAAGCGCATGTGGCCCGGGCTGCGCAAGCTCGTTACACACGCTGTGCGTCCTTGATCCGGCAGCCGCTCACGGATAGAACCCAAACTTCAAGCCTGCAACAAAAGGTGCCACTGAGTTAATATGGACATCCAGAACCACTACTACGGTCACTCGGCGGTTTTTGCCCGCTATTGCGGTTTGGAGCGGCTGCGGCACGTGTCCGGTCTGATCCAGCATGGATGGACCGTTAGCAGCCCCGTCACAGCCCAGTTCGGCGACTTCGCGAGCTGGGGCCCTAGCCGGCGCAGGCTTTCCTGGACAAGTACGTCGAGGGCCTGGAGCCCGGAGGACGCCGGCAACTTCTTTGAGGACGGCACTCCGATGCTCACGGCTGTCGGCGCCCCTTATCTGTATCTTCTGGACGCCGCCATGAAAGAAGGCACTGTTCCCCACCGGGGGAACCGGGCTCTTGTCTTGCCGCTTCACGGTACAGCCTTGTTGAAGGTCGACGGCGACCATGCCGCCTTTGCCCGCATGGTCAGGGACCGGGAGGGCCCGGCAGTCGTGTGTCTGCATGTTGACGACCTGCATAACGACGAGATACTGACGGCGTGGAAGTCGGCCGGACACGAGGTTGTCAGTGCCGGTGACCGCAGGGACCCGCAGTTTATAGGACGGATTCTCTGCATGATGTTGGAGGCCGATAGAGTCGTTTCCAACCGGCTCTCCACGTCGCTCATGTACGCCGCCGTTAGTGGCGCTGACGTTGCTATTTACGGCCCTGATTTCAAGCTGGGTCATAACGCGGCAGCGGATCCGGGTCTGCTGATGCGTGACCTGTGGCCGGAGTTTTACGACGAGTCGACTCCACAGGACGTGCTGACCAAGCTGGCGGAAGCGGAGTTGGGGCGCGGAGACATGCGTTCCCCGCAGGAACTGTCGCACCTGCTCGGGTGGGATTCCCACACCGTGGTTCCGTTCCTGGAGTACTGGGCGAGCGGACCACTCACCAAGGTTCAGACTGTTCTCGGGCTGAAGAAGGTCCCGGAGGGGGCTCACGCGACTGAAAAGGGCCTTTCGCCCTGGCACTGGATCCGGCATCCGTTGAAGCACCTGCCGTCCCCATTGCCACAGCTTCCTGCCATGGTGCCGGTAGAGCCACTTCACGCCTGACGGACCCAGATCTGGTTCTCGGGACCAAGAGATGTGGCCCCAACAGCATGCCGTTGGGGCCACATCCAGTTAAGCTGACCGAAGCTCTGCGTCCGTCACTGCGTGCCGGCCGGTTGATGGTAGCCGGGCAACGGGGCGATGCCACTCTTGACGGCGGCCTCGAGCAGACGGAACTCGGTCTCGTCATCGATGCTGAAGGACCGTGATTCCGGGATCTCAACGTAGCCGTGGCGTCCTTCGTCGAACCAGCTGTTCTCAAGGCGCCGGATGTAATCGGCCCACCACACGTAGAAGCTGCCGTTGATCCTCAGGAATCGGGGGACGTCCTGGCGCCTGATGACGCCGGTGCCTTCCGTAAAGTAGCGTTCGAGCGTGGAACTGTCTTGAGCCTGCGGCTTGACACCCACCCAGATCGGGTTGAAGGAGGGTTCAGAAACGGCGATGACGCCGTCGAGTTCCTGGCTCTTGCCAAGCAAATCGATGGCTTCCTCGATGTCGGTTGCCAGCCTGGTCGGGCTGGTTGGGTCCAACAACAGGACCATGTCGTAGGTGACGCCATCAATCTCCTCCATGGTTTGGAGTGCATGGCGGAGCACTACGCTCATGGGGGCTGTGTCGTTGGCCAACTCAGCCGGACGGATGAAGGGGACGTCCGCTCCTGCGTCCCGGGCAACTTCTGCGATTGACGGATCGTCCGTTGACACAATGAAGCGAACGTTTGTGCTGAGCTGGGAAGCCAGCGTGATTGTATGCGCGATAAGCGGCTTGCCCAGAAGAGGGCGAATGTTCTTGCCGGGCAGTCCCTTTGAGCCGCCTCGTGCGGGAATGACGGCCAGTATCTTGGGCGCAGACGAGTTCTCGTTCATCGTTAGTATCAACCTCATAGTCTGGTGGCGATCGGAGGTCGCCGGAAGCAGTACTACTACACTACCGTCGCGAGCATGCCGCCCGGCCGGGGATGCTGGCACATGCTCAATAATGCTGGCGCGTATGATTTCAACTGTTATCAGGGAAAGAGACCATTGGGGTGCTGCAGCTGCAAATGAAGATCCGGTTCGGAACCAGCCAGCGGCGCCTTCCCGGTGCCCGCACCCGCCACAGCAAGACGGAAGCTTTAACGGCATGCTGAACCGGTTGGTGGTCCAATGACGCGTTGGCTGATTGTGGGAGCGTCAGGTCACGGCAAGAGCCTGGCTGCCATTATCCGAGGACGCGGCGAAGACGTTGCCGCGCTAAGCGACAGTCGGTTCGGTGACCTGTCCACCGGTGCCGGGCCCGATCTTGCTCCTTTCCGCGGTGACTCCGGCTCAACTCCGCGTTGTTTTGGCGAGGACTCAGACGCCTTTGCATTCGCCGCTGAGCATGCGCTGTCAATCGCCATAGGAATCGGCGATAACGCCCTGCGATCAAGAATCGCTGCGGGTATCCTTGCCGAGACCCGCTTGGCTCTCCGGGCCGATCCATTGGTGGCCCGAACGGCCACCGTGGATCGGACTGCTGCCCTCGGCCCACTGAGCCAGATTTGCGAACACGCTCACGTAGGCCCGCTGGCCACAGTCGGCGACGGCGCGATAGTTAACACCAGCGCCGTCGTCGAGCACGATTCAGTTGTTGGAAATGGCGCCCACATCGCTCCGGGGGCTGTGTTGCTCGGCGCAACGGAAGTGGGCGAGCAGGTGTTTGTGGGTTCCGGAGCCCGGCTGCTCCCCGGCGTCGTGGTGGGGGACTTCGCGGTCCTGGGCGCCGGGGCAGTGGCAACGCGGCCGCTGGCCGGTATGGCAACATATGTGGGAGTGCCCGCGCAGCCACTCGTCTCTAAGAAAGGTCCAGCCCATTGACTCATGACCCTAATTCCGCCCCGGTTACGTTTGGAAGCCACCGCATAGGACCGGAAGAAGATATCTTTATCATCGCGGAGGCGGGCGTAAATCACGACGGTGACGTCGCCGTGGCACATGAACTCATCGATCTGGCGGCCGACACTGGCGCAAACGCGGTCAAGTTTCAAACGTTCAAACCTGAGGCGCTAGTCACCGGTTCGGCTGACACCACTCCCTATCAGAAGAAGGCCGGCTTCGCGGAGTCGCAGTCTGAGATGCTCGCCCGCCTTACACTTCCGGAAAGCGCTTGGTCCGAGCTGCGCGATCATTGCACAGATCGTGGCATCACCTTCCTTTCGACTCCGTTCGACTACGACAGCGCCAAGATGCTTGCCGAGTTGGGCGTGCCAGGGCTCAAGATCGGGTCGGGTGAGCTCACCAACACCCCCTACCTTTCGGCAATCGCTGAATTTGGTATCCCCATGATCGTTTCAACCGGCATGGGTACGCTTTCGGAAATCGCTGCAGCGCTCGAAGCGACGGCTGCTGCGCCGGCCACCGTCCTGCTGCACTGTGTCTCGGCTTACCCGGCGCCCCTTGAAGAAGCCAACCTTCGGGCCATCCCGGCCCTGCGCAATGAGTTCGGAGTCGAGGTGGGCTGGTCGGACCATACTCCCGGATCTGTGACTGCCGTCGCCGCAACTGCACTCGGCTCAACGCTGCTCGAGAAACACATCACGACTGACAAGACCAGAAACGGGCCGGACCACTCAGCTTCGTTGGAGAAGGCAGAATTCGCTGATTATGTGCGTGCCGTTCGGGATGCCCACGCTTCCCTCGGTGACGGAAGGAAGCGCCGCATGCCTAGTGAAGAAGCCAATGCTGCACTGGTTCGCCGCTCCTACCACGCTGTCCGCGACATGGCCGCCGGTTCCGTGGTTAGTGCCGCCGATGTCGCCATCCTTCGTCCCGAAGGCGGGCTGACCCCGTCTTCGCTGGTAATTGGCCAAAAGACCTCCCGGGCAGTCAGCGCGGGGTCTCCGCTGACGGCTGAGGACCTGGATTAGGCATGCGGGTTCTCGCGTTTGCCGGTACGAGGGCGGACCTCTTCCCCCTCGGGCCGGTCCTCGTCGCCCTATCCGAAAACCCGGGCGTGGACCTGCACGTGGCTACGGCGATCGGGTTTCCAGACGGCACAGCGCTGGACAGACTGCTGGAGGCAGGACTCAGGCCGGGCAGTTTCATGCATCATGAGCTGGGGCTCTATTTGGCTGAGGCAACCGCTGCAGGACAGACGCAGGCCGGAGCCAGCCTGTCCTCGGCCACGGCTGAGCTCCTTCCTGCGGTTCAACCCGATGCGGTGGTGGTTCTCGGTGACCGGTGGGAGCTGCTTTATGTGCTTCCGCCCGTGGTGGTTAGCGGCATACGGCTCGTTCACCTGCATGGAGGCGAGGTGACGGAGGGAGCACTGGATGAAAGGGTGCGCCATGCCGTTACCAAGCTGGCAGACCAGCATTGTGTGAGCACTGCCGGTGCTGCTCGGCGCATCGCCCAGCTGGGCGAATCCGATCACCGCATCCACCAGACCGGCGCCCCCGGGCTGGACCGCTTCGCCAGCCCCGTGCCGCTCAGCGCAGAGGAGTTCCTGGCGGAGTTCGGCATTCCCCTGGTTCAGCCCTTGCTGATGGCCACCTATCATCCGCCCACAGCCGAAATGGGCACCAACGCAGGACCGCTGGCCCGGCAGGTTTTCGAGGAAACCTTGGCGCAGGCCGGGACCGCTATTCTCACGTATCCAGGTTTCGACGCCGGCCGCGAGGACATCGTCAAGGTGCTGCAGGACATTGAAGACCAGGGGTTGCCCGGCGTGATCGTACGGGAAAGCCTCGGTCCGCTGTACCCCCGTGTGATGGCCACCGTTCGGGCCCTGGTGGGAAACTCGTCCTCAGGGATCCTTGAAGCTGCGTCCTTCCACGTACCGGTCGTGAACATCGGCGACAGGCAGCGCGGACGGGAGTACGGAGCCAATGTCATCCAGTGCCGGGATGAGCGAGAAGAGATTCGCGCTAGTATTGAGAAGGCCCTGAGCCCGGACTTTGCTTTGATTTGCCGCGGCGTCGTCAACCCCTACGGAAATTCGCGTTCTGCCGCTCTGATCGAACGGGTTGTCGTCGATAGCCCGGCAACGGGACTGACCAAGGCCTTCATTGACCTACCGCTGGAGAACCGAATCTATGAGCATTGACGGACCGCTGAGAAACGTTTGCATCGGCCCAGAAGCTACCGTCCGCCAGGCCCTTGAGGCCATCGACCGTGGGGCCTCCGCCATCGCGCTCGTGACGGGCAATGACGGGCGGCTTCACGGTGTGATCACTGACGGCGACATTCGCCGGGGACTCCTGCGTGGCGCTGGCCTTGAATCCTCGATCCTGGAGTTCGCCAATGACCAGCCGCACGTAGTCACTCCGGACGTCACTCGGGCCGCCGTCCTCGACCTCATGCGCAGCTTGAGGATCAGCGAAGTTCCGGTGGTGGATGAGGCCGGGACGTTGGTTGGACTGCATACACTGACGGACATTGTCGGCCACAGGCCGCTGAGCAACATAGCCGTCATCATGGCCGGTGGTAAGGGTACCCGGCTTGGCGCGCTCACCAAGGACACGCCCAAGCCGCTGATGAAAGTGGCAGACCGGACCATCATTGAGTGGATCATCCTTGGCCTGGTGGAGTCGGGAATTACCAACATCTACATTTCCGTGGCATATCTGGCTGAGAAGATCGAGAACCATCTGGGCGACGGCTCGAAGCTGGGGTGCAAGATCAATTACTTGCACGAAGACCCCGAAAAGCCGCTAAACACCGCCGGCGCTCTCGGGCTCCTCTCCCGCCAGGTCCCGGAAATCAGCGAGCCGGTCATTGTTACTAACGCTGACCTCATGGTCCGCTATTCTGCCGCCGACCTGCTGGCGTTCCACAGCTCGAAGAAGGCTGCGGTGACCGTGGCGGCCCGCCCCTACACTCACCAGGTACCCTTCGGCGTACTGGAAATAGGCGACGGGCGTTCCATCACTTCGGTGGTCGAGAAGCCGACGGTGGAGTTCGAAATCAGTACCGGCATTTATGCGGTGTCACCTGAAGCCCTGGCGATGGTGCCTTACATGGAGCCCTTCTCCATGCCGGAGCTGGTCAAGGCTTGCATCGACAATTCCAAGAATGTGGCCGCGTGGCCCATAGAGTCCGACTGGATCGACGTCGGTACTCCCAAAGACCTAGCAACAGCGAAAGGCCAGTAACAGCTGTGAACTACGAAGACATAAAAGGCAAGACAGTAGTCGTCACGGGCGCCGACGGGTTTATCGGCAGCCACGTCACGCAGCGGCTGATTGCAGAGGGCGCTAACGTGCGCGCGCTCTGCGTCTACAACTCCAACGGCTCCTACGGCTGGCTCGATGACCTGACGCCGGCCGAGCGTGACGCGGTTGACCTTCAACTCGGCGACATCCGGGATTCAGAGTTCGTCTCGGACCTGGTCAAGGGCTCTGACGTTGTGCTGCACCTGGCGGCTTTGATCGCCATTCCCTACTCATACCAGGCACCCCGGTCATACGTTGAAACGAATGTTGTCGGTACTCTGAATGTTCTCGAAGGCGTGCGCCGCCACGGCGTCGGCCGTCTGGTGAACACGTCGACATCCGAGGTCTACGGCACCCCGAAGACCGTGCCGATCACGATCGACAATGAGCTGCGTGGCCAGTCGCCGTACAGTGCCACCAAGATCGCCGCTGACAAGCTGTGCGAGGCCTGGGCGAGCTCCTTTGAGACCCCCGTAGTAGTCCTGCGACCTTTCAACACCTACGGTCCGCGGCAATCCGCCCGCGCAGTCATCCCCACGGTTCTGCAGCAGATGGTGGCTGGCGCCGAGAAGATCCACCTCGGATCCCTCAGCCCGCGCCGCGACTTCACCTTTGTTTCTGACACTGCCGACGGATTCGTCAAAGCAGCCACCGCCGAAATCCCGCTCAAGGGACAGGTAATCCAGCTTGGCACGGGCTACGACGTCACGATCGGCGACCTAGTGGAAATGTCCGCCAAGGTGACAGGGTCGACGGCTGAGATCATCACCCAGGAGGAGCGTGTCCGCCCGGAGGCCAGCGAAGTCATGCACCTGCTCTCGGACCCGTCCCAGGCTCTGGCGGAACTCGGCTGGGCCCCGCAGGTGGGCCTTGAAGAAGGACTTCGCCAGACGGCCGAGTGGATCAAGGCCCGGGGCGTTGATGCGTCTGCGGCCGCTAAATACTCCCGCTAACGCCCGCTCGAAAGGCTTATTGTGACCCGCGTCCCCCTTGCTATTCCCAACATTGGTGCCCGTGAAGCGGAACTGGTGAACGAAGCCATCAGCAGCGGCTTCGTCTCGTCCGTGGGGCGGTTCGTCAGTGAGTTCGAAGACCGGTTCGCGCAGTATGTGGGTGCCAAGTATGCAGTGGCCTGTGCTTCCGGCACAGCGGCACTCCACATCGCCATGCGACTGGCCGGTGTACAGCCGGGGGACCTGGTTGCGGTTTCTGATTTCACCTTCATGGCCAGTTCCAATGCCGCCTCGTACCAGTTCGCCGAGCTTCTCCTCGTTGACGCAGAGGAGAATTCTTGGTGCATGGACGTCGACCTCCTTCGCTCGGAGCTGGAACGGCGTCAGGCAGCGGGGGAGAAGCTGCCCAAGGTAATCGAGATCGTGCACATCCTGGGACAGCCGGCAGATGCCGTAGCCGTCATGGAAGTCGCCCGGGATTACGGCATTACGGTTATTGAAGACGCGGCCGAGGCGCTTGGGGCAACGTGGACGTCAGGTCCTTTGGCTGGAAAGCACGTCGGAACTGTGGGCCACATGGGGGCGTTTTCCTTCAACGGCAACAAGATCATGACTACTGGCGGCGGCGGCATGTTCACCACCAACGACGAGGAGCTCGCCCGCAGGGCGAAACACCTGTCCACCCAGGCCCGCTTGCCCGACCGCGGTTACCTGCACGACGAGATCGGGTTCAACTACCGGCTGACCAACATTGCCGCTGCGCTGGGTGTGGCCCAACTTGAACGGCTGGACGACTTCGTCTCCACCAAGCGCGAAATTGCCAAGCGCTACAACGATGCCTTTGCCGGGACAGCCATCCAGACGCCGCCGGACCTGCCGGGCCAGCACTCCACATACTGGCTCTACTCGATTCAGGTGCCTGCTGACCGCGGACCGGGAGCCAGGGACCAGTTGCAGGATTTCCTCGCTGAGGTGGGTATTGAGTCCCGTTCGCTGTGGCGCCCGCTTCACATGCAGCCGCCGCTGACAAATGAGGCTCTCGTTGGAGGCAGCGTCGGGGAGTCCCTCTTCGCGAGAGGATTGTCCCTGCCATGCTCCACCGACCTGACGGCAGTGGATCAGAAGCGGGTTATCGATCGCGTCCATGAATGGCTCCAACTCGGCAGTGAGTAACCCCGTGCCAGAGAACGGCCCCGCTGAAGCCGCACCTGCGGCTCTCCGCACAGGACGAAATTCTTTGCTTTACCTGGCCGGCGCGCTCCTTCAGGGGCTCGGTATCTTCCTTGTTCAGCCCTTTGCCCTCCAGCTTCTTCAAAGCGATGCGAAATGGCAGGAGCTGTTCCTGTCAGTATCCATCATCCAGGTGGGAGTCGTGCTGGCGGCGGCGGGGCTGCCGCTGGCAATTACTAAGGCCTGGTTCGACGCCGGCGGTCCGGCTAAAGCGCGCGCGATCAGCGGCTTCATGACACTGGGCGGTCTCGTTCTGGGGGTACTGGCAGCCGGAATATGCCAGTTCGCCAGCGGTGGCGGTGGCGCTTCCACCAGTTTTTCCATTGCGCTTCTCGCTATGGGGCTGCAAGCCGGTGTCCTGGCTGCCCAAGCGATTTTGCGGGCTCAGGGGCGGGCAGCCATGTTCGTGGTTCTCAGCCTGATTTCGTCGATGGCGGCCTACATTGCCGGGCTCACCGCGATGCTTCTCTACGGTGCGGAAGCCAACATCTTCATGACCGGCTACGGCCTCATGGTTCTGGTCAGCGCACTTGTCGCCGCGTGGACAACAAAGCCGAGCTGGCCCCTGAGCTACCAGGGCGCCGTGAGGGAGGGCATCGCCATCGGGTTGCCCGTGCTTCCCCACACAGGAGCCCTCATGCTCCTGACCCAGGGTGCTGTTTTCCTCTTGGCTGTCACGGCGGCTGAAGGCGTGTCTGGCGACTATGGCAAGGTGCAGGTCTTCGTCCTCGGCACGATTACGCTCCTAGGTGCGCTGAACAATGCCTGGGTGCCGGCCCTGATGGCCGTGAAGGGCGCTGAACGGGTTGCCCGGTTACGCTCCACGATGCGGACGGCGAGCTTGGCCGGGTTGGGAATCGTCGTCGTCGCTTCGGCAGGGGCAAACCTCGTCACGCACATCATGGCCGGGGGCAAGGAGAGCCTGATCCCGGTAGCGCAGGTAATGCCACTCGTGGCCATGGGCTATCTGCTCTACCTGAACGCGTCAACCCTGCTATTCGCAGACAACACCACATGGTGGCTATCCGTTGTGACGCCTTTGGTTCTGGTGGTGGGGGCTGCCCTTGCCCTCGTGCCGGCGCTTGAGGGGAACCTTGTCGGAATGGCGGTCACCTCCGTCCTGACGTTCATGGTGTTGGGTGTCGCATATTTTGTGATCGTCCGACGGCGCGCGGCAGGCGGCTGGGCGCTTAAGATTTACGGTGCGTGCACCTTCGCCGCTGCCGCATACGTAGTTGTCCTGACACTTCTTCCCCGCAACATCTTCACCGGTGTGCTAACCGTCGCAGTTGTGGCTACGGCGCTGGCCGGCGGTGGCCTGACGTGGCGGCTCCTGTCCCGTCGTCGGCCACGGCCCGTCGGGACGAAAAAAGGGGACGGGACAAAGGACAGTCATAGGAGTGTGGTGAAGTGAGCCTGATCCGATTGGCTGCGTCATCCCCGAAGTCGGGGCCGGCGATTACTGCGCTCGCCGGCCTGATCTTCGTCGTCGTAGCTGTAGTACTCGGTCCAGGGGTGGTGTGGGCCGACACGGTCCAGTATCTCCGCATCGCATATACCCTCCAAGGCGTGCCGGTCGAGCAATCATGGCTGGATGCGTACACGCTATGGTGCCAGCACCCGTCGCGCCCGTACACAGGAACTCTCGATAACTGTATCTCGACGACCATGGCGGGACGGGGCCCCATCATTGGCTGGATCGACAGAAATGCGCAATACCAGGAGATCTTTTCTCCGCGAATCGGGTACCCGCTGCTGTCCATTCCATTGATGGCGCTCTTCGGCGACCGCGAGGGGCTGTGGATTGTGTCAGTAGCCGCCACCGCGATCGGCGGTCTGATCATGGCAAGAATAGCGCGACTTGTGGGACTGGGCCTGTTTTCCGCAACGGCAGTCCAAGTGGCGTTTTACGTCTTGCCTGTCAGCCTGCCTCACGGTGTGGCATTGCTGGCGGAGGCTGCAACCCTGACATCGGCTTTGGTCATGGCTCTTGGACTGGTCCACGTATTCAAAGGGTCGACGATTCGCGGAACAATCCTGGTGAGCGCCGGCCTTGCACTTGTATTCTTCTTCAAGTACTCATCCACGCTTCTCCTCAGCGTCAGCTTCCTGGCTGTCTGCCTCGGCCTTGTCCTGGTCAAGAGCTACCGCCAGCGACGCCAGGTCCGCTTGGCTGTCTTTGTCACCGCCGCCTGCGCAGTGGTGAGTCTGGGCGTGAATCGGCTCTTCGGGTTTCCGGGCCTTAGCCACAGTTTGCAGGACACCTTCACGGACCACTTCAGGCTTCCGCCCGTGGACGACCCCTATCTCCGTCTCCTCATGCTTGAGGGAGATTTCCTGTGGAAATTCATCTTGGCGCTCCCGGCTAATGCACTCTATGTGCTTGTGTTTGCCGCTGCCGTGACTGGCTACGTGCTGGCGCTGCGCGCCAAAGCGATCGGCCCGGAAGCCTGGGTGCTGGCGGGCCTGTCCCTCTACGGCGTCCTGAGCGTTGTGGCCCATCCTGTCTACTCCCAGGCGGAACGGCTGGGCTCAAGCCTGTGGGTTGGAGCGTCCTTGGGACTGGGGCTCCTTTTGGCGGAGGTCCGTTCGCGCCGGAAGGCGAGGCAGGCAGCTTCCGTTGACGTGCCGGCTACCGACTCGCTCTAGCGCAATACAGGCGGCCGGTCCATTGTCACCGGACGGTGACTCCCGACGTCGTCCACGTCATCGATCCGCCTTGGAAATAGACGGTGCGATATCCGCGGTAGGCGACGGCAGCGCTGGTCGGGTACCCGAGATTACCCTTTTGCCAGCCCGCAGACCGCCACGCACTCATGTACGGTTCGGTGACGGCGTGGGCTCCGGTGGTGGCGGACCAATAGATGTTGCCTTTGGCGAAGGGCTGGTAGCAGCCGTTGCCATAGAGCCCGCAGGTCACGGGGCCGGTGGGGTAGCCGATGGCGGGTTGGAAGCCGGCTTCTTGCCATCCGGTCCAGTAGGCGCCGGTGACGGCGTGGGCTCCGGTGGTGGCGGACCAATAGACGTTGCCTTTGGCGAAGGGCTGGTAGCAGCCGTTGCCATAGAGCCCGCAGGTCACGGGGCCGGTGGGGTAGCCGATGGCGGGTTGGAAGCCGGCTTCTTGCCAGCCGGTCCAGTAGGCGCCGGTGACGGCGTGGGCTCCGGTGGTGGGGGACCAGTAGATGTTGCCTTTGGTGAAGGGCTGGTAGCAGCCGTTGCCATAGAGCCCGCAGGTCACGGGGCCGGTGGGGTAGCCGATGGCGGGTTGGAAGCCGGCTTCTTGCCAGCCGATCCAGTAGGCGCCGGTGACGGCGTGGGCTCCGGTGGTGGGGGACCAGTAGATGTTGCCTTTGGTGAAGGGCTGGTAGCAGCCGTTGCCATAGAGCCCGCAGGTGACAGGGCCCGTGGGGTAGCCGAGACCTTCCTGCCAGCCGGCGTCCTTCCATCCGGTCCAGTAGGCTCCCGTTACGGCGTAGGCTCCGTTGGCCTCGGACCAGTAGAGGTTGCCTTTGGCGAAGGGCTGGTAGCAGCCGTTGCCGTAGAGTCCGCAGGTGACAGGGCCGGTGGGGTACCCGAGTCCCTGCTGCCAGCCGGCGTCCTTCCATCCGGTCCAGTAGGCTCCCGTTACAGCGTGCGCTCCGGTGGCGGCGGTCCAGTAGAGGTTGCCCTTGGTGAAGGGCTGGTAGCAGCCGTTGCCATACAGTCCGCACGTAACAGGAGCCGTAGGGTAGCCCAGCCCGTCCTGCCAGCCCGCCTCTTTCCACCCAGCCAGGTACGCAGTTGTGACGACGTGCGTGCCGACGCCAGGTGTGCGGTACGCTATCCCGCCTTCGAAGGCCTGGTGGCATGTCGTTGATGCGGGATCACCGTAGGGGCAGGTCACATCCCCGGTGGGGTAGCCGATCGCCTTTTGCCAGCCGGCATCACCCCAGGCCGTCCAAAAACTGCCGGTTACCGGGAAGGCTCCGGTGGCTGCATTCCAATAGATGGTGCCGTTGGCGTACGTGCGGTAGCAACCGCCGTTTATCAGGTTGCAGTTGTCTACAGAAGTCGTTGCGGCGCCGAGGGAACCAGTTGCCCCACCCATCGCAATCCACTTGCGCTCGATGGCTCCGCCGGAACTGCTCCCGGCCCGGGCGAAGGCCTTAAGTTGTTCCAGCGTGCCGTTCCAGACATTGGAGTCGCCGGCGAAAGGTCCTGTGCTGCTGTACTGCCAAATACTGTAGGTACTCCAGCTGGCGGGAATGGATCCCGCATTGTTGGTGGGGGTGCTTGGATAAGCGGCAACCCATAGGGGATAGTCACCAAAGCCTGTCGGATCACCCAGGCATTGTTTCCACCAGGAGGTGTTCGTGTAAATAGCCGGCAACCTGCCGGTGAGGGAACGCATGGTGTTGCCGAAGTCCCTGACCCAGGAAGTCAGCTGCGCCGGGGACATTCCGTAGCAGGTGTTCCCGAAATTGAACCCGTTGATGGTGCGGCCGGCGTAGGGATTGAACTCGAAATCCAGGACGGGGGGCATCGTCCAGCCGTCAGCTGTCCATCCTCCGCCGTTCCGCACGAAGTACCGCGCCTGGTCGGCACCTGATGACCAGTTTGGGATGGCAAAGTGGTACGCGCCCCGGACCATCCCCACATTTCGCGACCCTTGATACTGGGAACTGTAAGCCTCATTGACGTAGTAATTGCCTTCGGTGGCCTTCACGTAGGCGAACTTCGCACCCATATTCCACTGTTGCTGCCAATCGACACTCGCCTGGTGGCCGCTGACGTCCAGGCCCTTGATGCCGAACGTGGGGCTCCATGTCCCCTCCGTCGAAAGCGCTTCGGCCGAAAGCCGCTTTGCATCGGTGCCGGAGGCGGAGGCGGAAGAGGTGACGCGCGGCGAGCGCTGCCCCATCTCAGCTCCGCCGGCTCCGATGGCGGCTGCCATCGCCGCATTCCTGTCGTCGGTAGTCGGGGTATCCGGCGCCGGCGACGAGGGATTCTGCTGGGTTCTGCCGGCGTTGACCTCGGACATCGCCGGGGGAACAGCATAGACCGGGGCAGCGAGCCCGGGGCCTGCCATCAGCGCGACAGAGAGCAGTGCGAGACCGACGATGCGGACACGATGGCTATTGACGTGGATAAGGTTCCGCTTCATATTCCGCTCCGAAGCAATGGGCGCCATCGGAGCGCCGCATCTGGTTTGCAGCTCCAGTGAGTTCCGGGCTGAGACCTGAACTGTGAAGGTAGGACTGTGACGCGCACTACCCTAACACCAGTGTTAGCAATGGGGCGAGTGGTTCTGTTGGTACCAATGTTATTTTGCAGCTCGTGTTATCCACACTCAGTACGAAGGCTCTTGTTGTGGGCCGGCGCGCACCTTAGCTTTAACCCAGATGTACTGCCTCCGCTGGGGGCGGCAGTCGTTCGGGGGAATTCATGGATGCAGTACGCATTGTCGAGGATGAAGTGCGGGAGCTGATTCGTCGGCGGGGTCTCGATCCGTTGCACCAGGCAGCCGAGGTTAGGCGGCTCGTGGAAGCGGCCGTGACCGACTATGATGAGCGCGCCCTCATGGGGCCGCTCCCGCCGCTGGGGCCGCTGGAGTCAGCACGCCGGTTTGTCTTTGACGCGGTGGCCGGCTTCGGTGCCCTCCAACCGTTTCTGGACGATCCGGGCATTGAGGAAATTTGGATCAACGCGCCCACCGAAATCTATGTGGCCCGGAACGGCGAATCCGAACTCACATCCCTGAGCCTGACGGACCAGCAGGTCAGGGACCTCGTTGAACGGATGCTGAAGAGCTCGGGCCGGCGGCTGGACATCTCGTCACCCTTCGTGGACGCAGCACTGCCTGACGGATCGCGCCTACATGTGGTCATTCCCGATGTCACCAGACGCCACTGGGCAGTAAACATCCGTAAGTTTGTTGTGAAGGCGACCCGGCTGGATCATCTCGTGGAACTGGGCACACTGACCCCCCAGTCCGGGCGCTTCCTTGGCGCCGCTGTCGCGAGCGGACTCAACATCCTGGTGTCGGGCGCGACGCAGGCGGGGAAGACCACGCTGCTGAACTGCCTCGCTGCCAGCATCGGCAGCCGTGAGCGAGTCATTACGGTCGAGGAGATCTTCGAACTGCAGTTTCCGCTGCGCGATGTGGTCGGGCTGCAATGCCGGCAGCCGAACCTCGAAGGCGAAGGTGAGATACCGCTCCGCAGGCTCGTCAAGGAAGCCCTCCGCATGCGCCCTGACCGCCTGGTGGTGGGCGAGGTCCGCGAAGCAGAGAGCCTCGACATGCTGATCGCCCTCAACAGCGGGCTGCCGGGGATGTGCACCGTCCACGCCAATTCCGCACACGACGCCGTGACCAAGATGTGCACCTTGCCGCTGCTCGCCGGGGACAACATTTCCAGCGCGTTCGTGGTACCCACGGTGGCCTCGTGTATCGATCTGGTGGTTCACTGCAGCCGCCTTGCAAACGGGCGGAGGCAGGTGACGGAAATTCTCTCCCTGGGCAGGCGGGTCGAGAACGGAATCATCGAGTCCTCAATGATTTTCTCGACCATCGGCGGCCTGCTGGAACCGACGGCCAACACAATGCCGGCGGAGGAGAAATTCGCAAAAGCAGGTTATGAGGTCGCGGCCCTCTTGGACCCGCGCTGATGGCTGCGCTGCTGGGGGTCCTGGTAGGAGCCGGGCTGTTCCTCATCTGGTGGTCGGCCTGGGACGAGCCCCCTCGTCCCACGCGGGTACCGCGGACGAACCGTCTCCATGACCTGCTGATGTCTGCCGGAATTGAAAAGGTCACCGGTGCCGGTCTCATCGGCAGCTGCCTGGGACTTGGCGCCTTCGCGACGCTGGCCTTCTTCGCGGTTAGCAGGTCCTTGCCCATTTCGGTTTGCTTCGGCCTGTTCGCAGCCTGGCTTCCGGTGGCGGTGGTGAAATGGCGGGTCAAAAGGCGAAGCTCCGTCTTACGGAGGGTGTGGCCCGACGTCGTGGACCATCTGCGATCGGCCATCCGGGCCGGCTTGTCGCTGCCCGAAGCACTGATACAGCTGGGCGAAAAGGGGCCGGAGGAGCTCCGGCACGTATTTCGTGACTTCGGCTCGGACTACCGCTCGGGCGGCCAGTTCGACGCATCGCTGAACAGGCTCAAGGAACGGCTGGCGGACCCCGTAGCTGACCGCATCATCGAGGCACTTCGGCTAACCCGGGAGGTGGGCGGCTCCGATCTCGGCAAGCTGCTCGGGACCCTCGCCGAGTTCCTGCGCGAAAGTGCACGGACCCGGAGCGAGCTCGAAGCGCGGCAGTCGTGGACAGTCAACGCTGCCCGGCTGGCCGTCGCGGCGCCGTGGATCGTCATGCTGCTGCTGGTCAGCCGTCCGGAGGCTGTGGCTGCATACAACACGCCCATCGGGGCGGCCGTGCTGTTGGGAGGCCTGGTTGTCTCGCTGGTCTGCTATTCGGTCATGCTGAAGATAGGAGCCCTCCCAGAGGAAGAGAGGGTGCTGCGATGACCACCGTTCCAGCGGCTGCAATGGTCTGCGGTGCATTCCTGGGTGCTGGTCTGTGGCTCCTCCTTGTCAGGCTCCCATTCATGCGGTCCATCAGTTTCGTGGAACGAATCGAACCGCAACTCCGATCCCAAAACCTCGAATCGAGGCTCCTCCGGGCGGAGGAACGCGTTCTCACTCCTTTTGGTCCCCTCGAACGCATACTCCGCCCGCTGATCCGGGAAGCTACAGCCAAACTGGCCAGGTTCAACCTCGGCTCCGCCGCCCTCAGCAGAAGACTTGCGCAGGCACGCATCGACAAGTCGCCCTTGGACTTCCGGGCCCAGCAGCTCTTCTGGGGGCTCTGCGCATTCATTGCGGCTGTCAGCGTGGTAGTGCTGGCCGCGCTCTCTGGAAGATTCAGCCCTGTCCTGGCCGTGGCGGTCTCCCTCGGTAGCGCGATCGGCGGCTTCCTCTTCAGGGACTACTGGCTCGGGGTGCAGATCAAACGGCGGGAGGAGCGGATGCTGGCAGAATTCCCCAGCCTGGCAGAAATGATTGCGCTTGCTGTGGGCGCCGGGGAGAGTGCCACCGGTGCCCTCGACCGCGTGTGCAGGACCGCCCGGGGCGAGCTCTCCAAGGAATTCAGCAGGGTCCTGGCCGAAACCCGTGCGGGCAAGCCTCTGGTGGAAGCGCTTCAGGAATTTTCTGCACGCACCGACCTGGGGCCGCTCATCCGCTTTGTTGACGGCATCATCGTGGCGGTGGAACGCGGAACACCACTGGCCGAAGTCCTTAGGGCCCAGGCCCAGGACGTCCGGGACACGGCCAAGCGTGAGCTGATGGAGTCCGCCGGCAAGAAGGAGATCGCGATGATGGTGCCGCTTGTCTTCGGTGTGCTGCCCCTGACAGTGGTGTTTGCCGTGTTCCCCGGGATAGCCGCACTCAGCCTGAATTTTTGACGCCGCTGCTCCGGCAACCGCCGACAGTAGCCACATTCAACAAACGAAACAACTCCGAGAAAAGGGAAGCACATGACATTCATGGCCAGGCACGGACTTGCACTTGTCGCCGCAGTGGCGGCGCTGATCGGCTGCTCCTTGACCGCGGCCCCGCGGTCCCGGAAGACCTTCGCGGACCATCCTGAACGTGGGGATGTGCCCGGCTGGGTCATGATCACCCTGATGTCCGCGGTCCTTGTTGCCGCGCTGCTGGCCGTGGCAGGCCCGGCACTGGAAGCCATGTTCAACCAGGCGATGGACACGGTCGGAAAGTAGCCCGTGAACGAAACCGGTCCGGCCACTTCCGGACGCGAGCGCGGTGCTGCCGTTGTCGACTTTGTGCTCGTCGGCGCCCTGCTGACGATGTTTTTTGTCTCCATGATTCAGCTCGCGCTCATCCTGCACGTCCGGAACACACTTATCGACGCTGCGGCGTCCGGCGCCCGGCACGGAACCTTGGCCGACCGCAGCGCGGACGACGCCCGGCACCGCACCGGCGAGCTCATCGGCACGGCGCTCAATGCCGACTTTGCCCGCGACATTGAAACACGTGAAGTCGTGTTCCAAGGGCTGCGGACACTGGAGGTGACCGTCAGGGCCCCGCTGCCGGTCATCGGTCTAATCGGTCCGCGCGGAGGGCTGGAGGTCACCGGCCATGCCGCGATCACCGGCTGACCGCAGGCGGCGCCACTTCACCAAGCAATGTGCGGACAGGTTCCGAGAGGCTCTGTGCATCGGCCCCGGCGGTGCTTCAGTTCCGCTCGGCAGCTTCGCCGCCCAAGGCACCGCTGACCCCGGCAACGCGAGGGACGACGTCGGGCAACGGGGGAGTGCGGTCGTGGAGTTCACGTTCCTCGGACTGCTCCTCATGGTTCCCGTCGTGTACTTCATCATCACTGTCGGCCAGCTTCAGGGCGGCTCGTTCGCCGTGGTGGGCGCAGCGGACCAGGCGGCCAAGGTCTACGTGGCCCAGCCCGACGCACCGTCGGGCCGGGCAGCGGCAGAGCAGGCCACCATGGTGGCCCTTGCTGACTACGGCCATCCGGCCGGGAACGCCAGCGTCGAGATCCGCTGTGACTCTGGCGGTGACTGCACGGCGGCGGGGTCGGCAGTCACCGTCACCGTTCGGCTCACCGTGCCGCTGCCTTTCGCTCCCTTCGGGGAGGCAATGCGCCTCAACGCCGGCCAGCTCAGCGCTTCGGCCACCCAGGTTGTGGGCAGGTTCCGTTGACGCCTCCTGCAGCCAGTAGCCCCTCCGCCGGGCCAGCGCGAACCAGCCGCGATGAGGACGGGCAAATGACAGTCCTCATCATCGGGTTCGTCATGCTCGCCCTGCTGGTCAGCACCGTGGTCATGGCGGCGTCCAGCCTTTACATCGAGCACAAGAAACTCCTGTCGCTCGCGGACGGCGCCTCCGTGGCCGCCGCCGACTCCTACACGCTTGGCCAGGTGGAAACGGCCAGCGGCACTCCGTCGGCGCTTCTGAACGGTGACAGAGTCCGGAACGTCGCCGCCGATTATCTCAGCCGCAGCGGCGCTTTCGGGCGCGTCGACGGACTGGTCGTCGCAGCTGGAACAGGGACGCCGGACGGTTCCACCTCCGTCGTGGTCCTCAGCGCCACCGTGCACCCGCCGGTGGTCAATTTCCTCATCCCGGATGGCATAACCATTGCCGCCACGTCCACCGCGCGCTCGCGGCTGACCCGGTAGCCCAGGCCGCCGGTTCCACCGTCAGGCCGGTGAGGGCGGATAGCGTACGCTTAAACAACCATGGCTCAAATTGATTTTGCTGCAGAAATCCGCGCGCTGCGCGGCACCTATACCTCCATCGAAAAGGTCACCGATGTCGAGGCGCTCAAGGAAGAGATCGCAGAACTGAGCGAGCGGGCCGGCGAGCCGGACCTGTGGGATGACCCCGCGGCAGCCCAGGTGATTACCTCGCGGCTGTCGCACCGCCAATCCGAGCTGGAGCGGCTGAACACGCTGGTTTCCCGCATCGACGACCTTGAGGTGCTGGTGGAACTCGGCCAGGACGAGGACGACGCCGACTCCATGGGGGAGGCTGAGGCGGAGCTTGAGTCCATCCGCAAGTCGCTGAAGGACCTCGAGGTCGTCACCCTGCTCTCCGGCGAGTACGACGAGCGCGAGGCCGTGGTGACTATCCGCTCCGGCGCCGGCGGCGTCGATGCCGCGGACTTCGCCGAGATGCTGCTGCGCATGTACCTGCGGTGGGCGGAGCGCCACGGCTACCCGACCACCGTCATGGACACCTCCTACGCGGAGGAGGCGGGCCTCAAGTCCGCCACCTTCGAGGTCAACGCGCCGTACGCGTTCGGCACGCTGAGCGTCGAGGCGGGAACACACCGGCTGGTCAGGATCAGCCCGTTCGACAACCAGGGCCGCCGGCAGACGTCCTTCGCTGCCGTGGAGGTCATTCCCCTCATCGAACAGACAGACTCCATTGACATCCCGGACAACGAAATCCGCGTGGACGTCTTCCGCTCTTCCGGCCCCGGCGGCCAGTCCGTCAACACCACCGACTCCGCCGTCCGGCTGACCCACATCCCCACCGGGACCGTGGTCTCCATGCAGAACGAGAAGTCGCAGCTGCAGAACCGCGCCGCCGCGATGAGGGTGCTCCAGTCGAGGCTCCTGCTGCTCAAGAAGGAGCAGGAGGACGCGGAGAAGAAGGCATTCGCGGGCGACGTCAAGGCATCCTGGGGCGACCAGATGCGTTCCTACGTCTTGAACCCGTACCAGATGGTCAAGGACCTCCGGACCGAGCACGAAGTGGGAAACACCACGGCCGTGCTGGACGGCGCCATTGACGACTTCATCGAAGCCGGGATCCGCTGGCGCACCGACAACCGCAACGCCGAACGCTAGACGCACCGCCCGGTCAAGGGACCTAATCCCGCGACACGCCCCTCTGACTCCCGCCTGAGCACGGTGGCCCGTGCGTATAGTCGAGAGGCCGGAGCTCTTCTTCCCCCTAGAGAAAGCCCCCGCGCCGGTTGCAGACCATGCCCATAAAGCCGTGTCCTGCAGGGTTTTAGGGTCATGATCCGTTTCGAAAATGTCACCAAGGTCTACGACCAGAAAGCCAGGCCCGCCCTGGATTCTGTCAGCCTTGAAATTGACCGTGGTGAATTCGCCTTCCTCGTCGGCGCGTCGGGATCCGGCAAGTCCACGTTCCTGCGCCTGGTCCTCAAGGAAGACCGCGCCACCTCCGGGACGGTCCACGTGGCCGGCCAGAACGTCGCCAACATTTCCAGCTGGCGCGTGCCCCGCCTCCGCCGCGGAATCGGCGTGGTGTTCCAGGACTTCCGCCTGCTGCCGCAGAAGAACGTCTTCGCCAATGTCGCCTTCGCCATGCAGGTCATCGGCAAGAGCCGCAGCGTCATCCGCGATACAGTCCCTGAGGTGCTCAAGACCGTAGGCCTGGAGGGCAAAGAGAAGCGCATGCCGCACGAGCTCTCCGGCGGTGAGCAGCAGCGCGTGGCCATTGCCCGCGCCGTAGTCAACCGCCCCGGCATTCTGCTGGCCGACGAGCCCACCGGCAACCTGGACCCCACGACGTCCATGGGCATCATGGGCGTCCTGGACAAGATCAACCAGAATGGCACCACAGTGGTCATGGCCACCCACGACGACGACATCGTCAATGAGATGCGCAAGCGCGTCGTGGAACTCAAGAACGGCAAAGTCATCCGCGACGAAGCCCGTGCCCTCTACACGTCGATGATGCCTGTGGTCGGCCAGTCCCGAAGGCTCAGGGACGCCAGCGGACGCGATGAGGCCGCGGACTCCGGCGGCCAGGCTGCCCGCGAACAGGCGGCCGGCGAACAGGCAGCGCGCGAGCAGGCAAGGGAGGGCCGGCTGTGAGGCTCCAGTTCATCCTCGGCGAGATCGGCGGCGGCCTGCGACGCAACCTGTCGATGGTCGTCTCCGTCATCCTGGTGACCTTCGTGTCCCTGACCTTCGTGGGCGCCGCCGGTATGCTCCAGCTCCAGATCAACCAGATGAAAGGCTACTGGTACGACAAGGTCCAGGTGGCCATCTTCCTGTGCGGGGAAGGGTCGACGGCGGCCGGCTGCGCCTCGGGACCGGTGACGGCGGAACAGCAGGACAACGTGCGGACCCTGCTGGAATCGCCGGCGGTGGCCCAGTACGTCAATGATTTCCAGTTCGAATCCAAGGACGACGCCTACAAGCACTTCAAGGAGCAGTTCTCGAACTCTCCGATCGTGGATTCAGTCACTCCGGACCAGCTTCCCGCCTCATTCCGGATCAACATGAAGGACCCGGAAAAGTA
Organism: Arthrobacter sp. FW305-BF8; assembly: GCF_021789315.1. Classification (NCBI taxonomy): domain Bacteria; kingdom Bacillati; phylum Actinomycetota; class Actinomycetes; order Micrococcales; family Micrococcaceae; genus Arthrobacter; species Arthrobacter sp. FW305-BF8. Next base: position 3,199,618 of record NZ_CP084561.1, on the reverse strand, counting down.
CCAGATCATCAGCGAGACGTTCTCCTCGCAGCCGGGCGTCGAAACTGTCATCGACCAGCGGCAGGTCCTGGAGCGGCTCTTCTCCGTGATGAACGCGGCGTCCCTCGTCGCAGTCATCATCGCCGGCGTAATGACGGTGTGCGCCATCCTGCTCATCGCCACCACAATCCGGCTTTCGGCGTTCAGCCGGCGGCGGGAGACCGGCATCATGCGGCTCGTGGGCGCGTCAAAGACAGTGATCCAGCTGCCCTTCATCCTGGAGGGCGTGATTGCCGCGGTGATCGGGGCCGCCCTCGCGTCCGGAACACTGTGGGCCGTGGCCCACTTCTTCCTGGGCGAGTACCTGTCCAAGCAGTATCCGGATACGGCGTTCATCTCGCCGGCGCAGACGCTGCTCCTCGCCCCGGCGCTCGTCGGGCTGGGTGTTGTCCTGGCGGGTACTTCATCTCTGCTCACGCTGCGCCGATACTTGAGGGTGTAGGCCATGCTCATCGAAGGAATGCCCATGACCAGTTCCGGCAGGCCCGTGCGACGAAGCCCGGGCGGGCGCCAGCGCAGGGTTCTTAGTGCCGCCGTGGCACTGGTGCTGGCCGCGAGCCTGGGGGCGTCGGCTCCTGCCGCCTTTGCAGGCGACCTTGAAGACCAGCAGGCCGCCCTGAAAGCCGAAGCTGCCCGCGTCCAGCAGTCGCTCGAATTCGTCGACGCAAAGATTTCCAAAGCTGTCGGCGACCTGGTGATCTACCGGGGCCAGCTTCCGGCCGCGCAGCAGGCGCTGCTCGAGGCCCAGGGTCGGGTGGCCAGCGCCGTCAAGGAAGTGGAGGCCCTCGCTGCCAGGGTGGATCTGGCCCAGCAGAACAAGGCCAAGATCACCCAGCAGCTGGATGCAGACAAGCAGAAGATCGCCAGCACGAAGAAGCTGATCGGCCAGATCGCGACGCAGGCGTACAAGTCCGGCGGCGTTCCGTCTGACCTCACCCTGTTCTTCGGTTCCAACAACACGGGCAGCCTCACCGACACGATGGACATGGCCGACCAGGCATTGCGCAGCCAGAACTCCGCAATGGACAAGCTCACGCAGCAGAACGCCACCAACGTAAACTCGCAAGCACGCCTGCAGGCGGTCGAAGCCGAGATCAGGGACCTGAAGGCCAAGGCCGATGCGGCGCTGGCCAAAGAGAAGGCCGCCCGCGACGAGGCCGCCGACAAGAAGGCCAAGGTGGACAAGCTCATCGCCGACACCACCCGCCTGAACAACGAACTCGAGGCGGCCAGGCCCGGAATCCAGAAGAAGCTGGCTGGCGTCAAGGCACGCCAGGACGCCGTCGCCGCCGAAATCAAAGAGCGTGACCGCAGGCTGCGCGAGGCGTGGCTCGCCGAACAGCGGCGGATCGCCGCCGCTGCCGCCGCGGCGGCGAAGGCCAAGGGGGAGCAGCCCCCGCCTTACGTGCCGCCCGTGACCGGCCCGCCGTCGGCCTTTGGCCTCCGCCACCCGTTCCCCGGCAGCGTACCCATCACCTCCGGTTTTGGATGGCGGGCGACGCCGCCCGGCACCATCGATTTCTACGGTGCCGGCGGCTACATGCACACGGGCATTGACTTCGGTGCCGCTTGCGGCACCCCGGTCTACGCGGCGGCGGCCGGTGAAGTGTTCTCAGCCGGCTGGGCGGACGACGGCGGCGGAAACAACGTTAAGATCTCGCACGGCGTGGTCCAGGGCAACTCGCTGACGACGATCTACTACCACAACACCAGTGTGGTGGTCTCGCCCGGCCAGCAGGTCAGCCAGGGCCAGCTCATCGCATACTCGGGCACCACAGGAAACTCCACCGGCTGCCACTCCCACTTTGAGACCTGGCTGAACGGTGAAGCTGTCGACCCGATGCGCCTGCTCTGACCAGGGCAGGCAGTGGGGGAAGCGGCAACCTGCCGGCGCCGGCCCGCCGGTGCACCTGCCGTAGAATAGTAAGACTTTGTTCCGGTGCCGCCGGGACAGTCAGTACCGAGAACTGAGGAGTTGAACCGTGCCCAAAGAAAGTGGCCGAAAAGTCGTGGCCACCAACCGGAAGGCCCGGCACGACTACCACGTCATGGACACCTACGAGGCCGGCATCGCTCTCATGGGGACCGAGGTCAAGTCCCTCCGCGAAGGCCACGCTTCCATGGTCGACGGGTTCTGCACGTTCTATAACGACGAACTCTGGATGGAGGGCATCCACATCCCTGAGTACAACCAGGGAAGCTGGACCAACCACGCAGCACGCCGGCGGCGGAAACTCCTGCTGCACCGCGAGGAACTCATCAAGATCTCGCACAAAATCCGCGAATCCGGCTTCACCATTGTGCCACTGCAGCTGTACTTCGTGGACGGCCGCGCCAAGGTGGAAATCGGCATCGCGCGGGGTAAGAAGGATTACGACAAGCGCCAGACTCTGCGCGAGCAGCAGGACAAGCGCGAGGCCCTCCGCGTCATGCGGGAACGCAACCGGCGCTAGGACGGAAAGGCCGACGCGCGGTACTTCGGCTGGAATCAATAACCGCCCCGATGCGTTATGCTAGATAGTCCGGCAGGGATCTGGTCCAGAACCTATGCTCCGCCGGTTTGGTAACAAAATACGGGGATGATCGGTTTCGACGATGTTAGTCGCGACAGGTGAAGCGGGCCGAGGATGCAGAATTATCTCGTAAACGCTGTCTGCAAACCAATAAGTGCCGAATCTAAGCGCACTGACTTCGCTCTTGCTGCCTAAGCAGTAAGACAGTCCGTCAGCCCGAGGTTGCTATCGCCCCGGATCCTGGCGTCATTTAGATAGCCACTGCTGTTTGCTCCTGTCATCGGAGTAAACGGGACTTTTAGATGACTGGGCCCGGATCAGCCGCCTGTTTGCAGGACGGCTGGGGCCGAGAAAATCCGACGCAAACTGCGCCCGGAGAAGCCCTGACAACACGACATCGGACGGGGGTTCAATTCCCCCCATCTCCACCAAACCCCGTTACCCAACGGGGAATGCCCGGACCTCGGTCCGGGCATTCCTTGTTTAAAGCGTTATGCCCCTTGCCGTTCACCCACGGCGTAGCCCGTACGGGACTACCCGCCCTCCCTGTGGGGTTGTGACAGGTATCACGAATCCGGCGATTCCAAACCAGCGGTAGGGAGGCATGCCATGTCCACGGCGGCTGCAAACGAACCAGATCCCGTCGACGACGGCGCGGCCCTGGACTCTTACTCAACCACGGTCATCAGCGTGGCCAAGACCGTCACGCCCCATGTGGCCGCCATCGAGATGACGGGGAACCGCCGCAACGGACGGTTCCGGGTCGGCGCCGGGTCCGCGGTCCTGTTCACCGAGGACGGCTACCTGCTGACCAACGCCCACGTGGTGGCCGGCACCCAGAAGGGCCGCGCCGTCTTCGCTGACGGCTCCGGCACGGACCTTGAAGTGGTGGGCGCGGATCCGTTGTCCGATCTTGCAGTGGTCCGGGGCCGCGCCCCGCATGTCGCTCCTGCGGAGTTCGGGGACGCCGAGTCACTGCAGGTGGGGCAGCTGGTGATTGCCGTCGGAAACCCGCTGGGACTCTCGGGCTCGGTGACGGCAGGTGTGGTCAGCGGACTGGGACGCGCCATCCCTGTCTGGGCCGGACGCAACCGCAGGGTCATTGAGGATGTTATCCAGACCGACGCCGCCTTGAATGCCGGCAGTTCCGGCGGGGCACTGGCGGACTCCCGAAGCCGGATCGTGGGAATCAACACAGCGGTGGCGGGTGCCGGGCTGGGGCTGGCTGTTCCCATCAACAGGACATCGCGCCGGATCATTTCCGCGCTCCTGTCGGACGGCCGGGTCCGGCGCGCCTATCTCGGGGTGGTCAGCACCCCGATCCGCCTGGGCGCCAGCGAAGTGGTCCGCACAGGGCAGCGGGACGGGCTGCGCGTCGTGGAGGTGCTCTCCGGTTCCCCGGCGGAGCAGGCAGGTCTAAAGACCGGCGATGTGCTGCTGCGGGTAGGCTCCCGCGCCGTCAGCAATGCCGAGAGCCTTCAGAAACTCCTCTTCGCCGAGGCCATCGGCGTCCCGATGAACATAGCCGTGCTTCGTGACGGCCACTTAACCGACGTCGCGGCCGTCCCCGGCGAGATGGCGGACTGGGGATAGGCGGGCCGCGGATACACAGCCTGGGCACTGACTCAGGAGCCGGACACTAAACGGGGTGGCCAGGGAATTCTGGCCACCCCTGTCCGGCGGTGGTTGGGCAATCAGCGTTTCTTCAGATGCGCTACGGGGTCCACTGCTCCCTCATGCGGGGCCTTGGCCTTCTTGTCTGCGCGTTTCTGCTTGATGGTCTTGCCTGCTTTTTTCTGCTGTTGCTGGTGCGGCGATTTGTCCGGCATGGCGTGCTCCCTCGTCCGAGGGGCAGGAGGGTGCCCCTCCCTACGTAAATTACGCCTGTTTCAGCCCGAATGTAACTGCCCGGATCACCCGTCAACCCGTGACGTCGGCGATTCCCACAAACCTGGTGCCCACGCCGTCGAACTCGCTCCGTACGTATCCGGACGTGGGCGGGGGGACCTCGGACGGGCGGTGATGGTCGCACACGACGTACGTGAACTCCGGCCACCACTTCTTTGGCCGTGCCGCCTCCTCGTAACCGCAGACCGCGCAGACGAGGTGCACCCACACCGGCCGCTTCCCTGTCCGGTTGGCGCGGGACTGGACGAGCCACGCAGGCGGATTGTCCAGCAGTTCGCCCAGCTGGGCTTCGGTCAGAAGCTTGGGAATGCCGTGGCGCTGCGCCATTTCCAGTGGTACATCCAGGGCAATTGCCGCATCACGTCTGCTGATCATCCAGTCCACGATACGGTAAGTCATGAGCGATGCCAGCCAGACCACCGCGCCCACGCGCCTGCAGCGGCAGGTGCTGGCTGTCGCGATCGTGGCGTCTTTCATGGCGATCCTCGACAGCTTCGTGGTCAGCCTGGCGCTGCCCGCCATCGGCAGGGAACTCGGCGGCGGCCTCCGCGTCCAGCAGTGGGTAGTGGATGCCTACCTCCTGACGCTCGGGGCGCTCATTCTGGCGGCCGGCTCGCTCTCGGACCATTTCGGACGGGCGCGTGTCCTGCAGTGGGGGCTGGGCGGGTTTGCCCTCACCTCGGTCCTCTGCGGGGCAGCATGGACCGGTGAAATGCTGGTGGTCAGCCGCGGTCTTCAGGGAGTGGCCGGAGCACTCTTGGTGCCCAGTTCGCTCGCCCTGATCGTCAGCCACTTCGACAGCGGCGCCCAGGGGGCGGCCATCGGCAAATGGTCGGCGTGGACCAGCGCCGCCGCCATCGTGGCCCCCTTGATCGGCGGCGTATCAGTGGACCTGCTCTCGTGGCGGGTCATCTTCTTCGTCAACGTCCTGCCGGCGGCGGTCATCTGGCCCGTGCTGGCCAGGCTGCGCAAGGCCGACGCCGTCCCGGGCCCGGCCGGCAGCATCGATGTTGCCGGGGCGCTCCTGGCCGTCATCGCGCTTGGCGGACCAGTGTACGCGCTGATCGAGCAGGGGACTGCGGGCTGGGGCAGTCCGCAGGTCTGGCTGCCGCTGGCGGCGGGCCTCGCGGCCACGGTGCTGTTCCTCATCCATGAATCCCGGACGGCCGCGCCGCTCCTGCCCCTGGGCATGTTCACGGTCCGGAACTTCGGCTGGGGCAACATCGCCACCGCCGCGATCTACGGCGGCTTTTCCCTCGGGTTCTTTGTGCTGGGTATCTATATCCAGCAGGTCGGCGGCATGAAGGCGACCACCGCCGGCCTGGCACTGCTGCCCTCGACGGTGATCCTGATGCTGCTGGCATCGTTCTTTGGCGGCCTGGCCGGCAAGTACGGGCCGCGGTGGTTCATGACCGCCGGTCCGGTGCTGTGTGCGGCCGGATTCCTGCTGACGCTGTCCGTTGGCGGCCCCCTGAATTACTGGACCCAGGTCCTGCCCGGGCAGGTGGTCTTTGGCCTCGGCCTATCCATGACGGTGGCACCCCTGACGGCGGCCATCCTGGGATCAGTCCTTGAGAAGCAGGCCGGGGTGGGGTCAGCGGTCAACAATGCTGTTTCGAGGATCGCAGGCCTGGTCTGCATCGCCTTTGCGGGCTTCATCGTCGGTCCCGATCTGACGACGCCGGGCCTGCACCGCGCGCTGCTGGCCACCGCGGCGCTGCTGTTGCTGGGTGCCGCCTGCTCCGCCGTCGGAATCCGCAACCCGGTGCCCGCTAGCCGCCGTTGACCGCGATTCCCGCCGCGGCAGCAGCCAGCCCAAGCACCAAGTTGGCGAGGATGTTGGCGGCGGCGGCGAGGTAGCGCCGTTCGCTGGCCAGCCGCACCGTCGCAGTGGTCCAGGAACTGAACGTGGTCAGGCCGCCGGCGAACCCGGTGGCCAGGGCAGAGTGCCATTCGGGGCCGAACACCGCTGCGGCGCCCACGGACAGCCCGATCACGAACGAGCCGGCCACGTTGACCAGCAGGGTAGCCCAGGGCCAGTGCCGCCGCGGCGACGGGAAGCCGGCCAGCCAGCCATCCACGGCGAACCGGAGAAGGGCTCCGGCGATACCGAAAAGACCCACGAGGAGCGCCGTCACTGTCCAGCACCACGAGGAGCGCCGCGGAAGGCGCGGGGCGCGCCGAGTACCCTGCCCGTCCGCCATCCGGCGGCAGCCGCCGCCAGCCCCAGCAGGACGGAGAGTCCGAGGTAGATAAGGCCCGGGCCGGGCAGCCCGCTGCGGGTCAGCTGGTCAGTGGAAAATACGACGGCGGAGAAGGTGGTGAAGGAGCCCAGCACGCCCGGCCCGATTGCCGCACGGAGCCAGAACGCGGTCTGCGGCCGCGTGATCCAGATGGTGGTGAGGGCTGCCAGCACGAAGCTGCCGACGAGGTTAATGCCCAGCGTGGCCCACGGCAGCTCTCCCGCCTGGTCGGGGAACAGCAGGCCCAGCCCGTACCGGAGTTCGGTGCCGAGCAGGCCGCCGGCGGCCACGGCCGTCCAGACCCGCCACCCGTAGCCCGTCGTGGGGCCGGCGCCGGTGCTGCCGGCCAGGGGAGACCGCACCAGTGCCTACAGGCCGGCCATGCGGCAGCCGGGATGTGCGGAGTCGCTGTGGATCCAGAGCGCGGAGGCCACTTCGTCGGCGAGGTCGACGTCGCGGCTGGTCCCGGGGGAGCCGATGCGGACAACCAGCGCGCCGCCGAAGGGCTTGCGGCCGCGCACCTCGACATCGGCGTCGAGGTTGATCTTTTCGGCGGCAAGGTAGCGCAGCAGCTCCGGGTTCTCGTCGCTGATCCGGGTGATCCTGCCGGTGTGGCCGTCGTCGAGCTCGATCATCCGGTGGGCGGACGGCATCCGGACGGAACCGTCGGCCGAGGGGATGGGATCGCCGTGGGGGTCCCTGGACGGGTTGCCCAGCCGGGCTGCCAGCCTCTCAATGAACGTGTCCGAGACCGCATGTTCCAGCTGTTCGGCCTCGTCGTGGACTTCGTCCCAGCTGTACCCGAGGTCCGTGACCAGGTACGTCTCAATGAGCCGGTGCCGCCGGACCATGGAGAGGGCAAGCCGGACTCCCTGGGGCGTGAGCGTAATGGCGCTGTACGGCTTGTGCAGGACCAGGCCCTGGTCCTTGAGCTTGCGAACCATCTCGGAGACCGAGGAATTGGCCACGCCGAGGCGCTGTGCAAGCTGGGTGGACGTGATGGGCTTGTCCTGCCATTCCGTGAAGGAATAGATGACCTTAACGTAGTCCTCGATTGAGGAGGAGGGCGTACTGGTCTTCACAGCTTCAAGCCTACCTGCTGCCACCGGGGCGTTACGCCCTGACAGCCCGCCAGGTCTGGGTGAGGTAGGGGAGCTGCAGCAGTTCGCCCTCGGCATGCCCGAGGTGTTCGTGCAGGTACCAGGTCAGGTTGCCGGTCACCTTGGCGCGGGTGGCGTCGTTGGCCGCGAGGTAATAGCTGCGGGACTTGGCCAGTTCGAGGATGTCGTCCGGGGTGACCGGATCCTCCCACTGCGTCAGGTGGCTTTCCAGGGACGTGAATTCGGGGCCGATTTTGGGGCGGAAGTCGGGTTTGTGGACGTCGCCCGCGTGCATGATGCGGGACAGCCGGTGTACCCAAGGAACGGATGTGTCCAGCTGGTTCCAGATGAGGCCCAGCACCCCGTGCGGCTTGAGGATCCGGGAAATCTCGGTGCTGGCCAGCAGCGGGTCGCACCAGTGCCATGCCTGGGCAACGCTGACGACGTCGAACGCCGCCTCGGGCAGTCCGGTTGCCTCGGCGGTCCCTTCCAGAGCCTGCACCGCGGGGTAGGCACTGTTTCCAAAGACACGGCTGAGCTGCTCCAGCATGTCCACGGAAGGATCCACCGCGCTGACGCTCAGCCCGCGTTCCACCAGCAGTGCCGTGAATTTGCCGGTTCCGGCGCCGATGTCTGCGGCCGTGCGGGCCCCCGCCGGAATGAGCCAGTCCGCGGAATCAGCAGGGTAGCCGGGACGGACGCGGTGGTAGTGCTCGCCGCCGTCCTGGAAGCTCTGCCCAAGCTCCTGCCGCCGCCCGTGATGAAGTTTGGGACCGCCCCGTGCCACGCGCAGTCTCCTTAGCCCGACGTCGAAAATTACCTTTCGAATTTACCGCACGGGGACCGCTGCCGTAGCAGTCCGGGGTGGCGCGCCTATGTCCGGGGCGGGGGCTAGTCCTGCGCGCAGGGTGCGGCGCCCGCGGTGCCGGGGGTGTTGGGTGCCCACTCCGGGTAGGTGCGGGTGTCGTTCGCCGGGACCCAGCGTCCGGCGTCCACCACGTAGTCCCAGCCGAGGCCGGAGCGGCGGAGTTCCTCGATGCCGGCGAGCAGTCGCTGGGCGTCCTCGAGCCGTGAGCCCACGCCGAAGCTGGCGCGCAGGGATCCGGACGGCAGGCCGAGGCGCTTCAGCAGCGGGTGCGCGCAGAAGCGGCCATCGCGCAGGCCCACGCCGTGTTCGGCCGACAGGTAGGCGGCCACCAGGCCGGCGTCGTAGCCCTCCACGGAGAAGTTGACCACACCGATGGCGTCGTCCGGGTCGCTGTCGGCGAAGATCTGGTGGACGGTGACACCGTCGATCTTGCCCAGCCCCTCGATGAGGAAGGACCGGATGGCCGCCTCATGGGCGTGCCACCCCTGCGGATCCAGGGCAGCGATGACCTGGGTTGCCCGGGCCAGGGTGGCTGCGCCGAGCACGTTGGGTGAGCCGCCCTCGTGGCGGGCGGGGCCGGTGGCCCAGCTGACGCCGTCGAGCCTGGCCTCGCTCACGGCGCCGCCGCCGGCGAGGTGGGGAGTGCCGGCGTCGAGCCAGTCGGGGCGGCCGATCAGGACGCCGGCCCCGAAGGGGGCGTAGAGCTTGTGGCCGGAGAAGGCGAGGTAGTCGACGTCGTCCGCGGCGATGTTGACGCGGCGGTGCGGCGCGAGCTGCGCGGCGTCCACCACGATCCGGGCGCCGTATTCATGGGCAAGGCCAGCGAGGCGTCGGATGGGAAGGATTTCGCCGGTGACGTTGGAGGCGCCGGTCACGGCGAGGAGGCTGACATCGCCGTGCTCCAGTTCGGCGCGCAGGCTGCCGATGGTGGCTTCCAGCGTCTCCGAGGCCACGACGCTGCGGTGCGGCACGCCCTGCCATGGCAGCAGGTTGGCGTGGTGCTCGATGTCCAGGTACAGCACCTCGCCGGTGTGGTGGTGGTCCTGCACGGGAAGGCAGCCGGCCAGCAGGTTGAGGGAGTCGGTGGTGTTCCGGGTGAAGATGACGGCATCATCGGCGCGGCCGCCCACAAACTCCCGCACGATGTCCCGCGCGTTCTCGTACACGGACGTGCTGATCTGCGAGGCGTAGCCTGCACCGCGGTGGACGCTCGCGTAATACGGCAGGATCTCGTTGAGGTATGCAGAAACCACCGACAGCGCAGGGGCGGAAGCGCCGTAGTCGAGGTTGGCGTAGCGGACATGTCCGCCCTGGATCAGCGGAGCCTGGATTTCTGCGCCGGTGACGGCTGCCAGGGGGCGGCCTGCGGCGGCGAACCGGCCGTCCAGCAGGGCCGCGTCCGCGGCGGAAGATACGGTGGAAGAAATGGTTGCAGTCGTCATGGGACCTCACTGAGAAAGGACCCCGTGTGACGGGGATCCGCGCTTGCCGGGTCCGTTCCGGATCGGCCTGGTCGTCACCCGGGGCACCCCACCGCGAATGGAGGGTTGCCGGCCAGCAAACCGGGGTTTAGCGCTGGCACTCGTGACCTGTTACGAGACTAGGACATCCGGACGGGCGATGAAAAAGCCGGTCCGGAATGTTAAGCGGATTATTACGTAGCCCGGATATCGGGCCTGTGGCCGAATAAACGACGGCGGCCGCCCACGGAAGGGGGCGGCCGCCGTCGTAATATTCAGCACAAGAGGCGCAGGGCGGCAGGACAAAACTAGAGCAAATCGTCCAGCTGCGGGTTCAGGCGCTTCAGGACTTCCGAGTGCAGGATCGAGTTGGTCGCCAGCGCATTGCCGCCGAACGGGCCGTCCGTGCCTTCGAGGGACGTGAAACGGCCGCCTGCCTCGGTCACAATCGGCACCAGCGCCGCCATGTCGTACAGGTTCAGCTCAGGTTCGCAGGCGATGTCCACGGCCCCTTCGGCCACCATGCAGTAGGACCAGAAATCGCCAAAGGCCCGGGTGCGCCAAACTTCCTCAGTGAGCTGGAGGAACTCATCGAGGTTTCCGCGGTCTTTCCAGCCGCCGAGGCTGGAGTAGGACAGTGACGCGTCGGCAAGGCTGGACACATTGGATACCTTGAGCCTCGTGGCGGCCGCGAGGGAACGGCCGGAGTAGGCGCCGGCGCCCTTGGCCGCCCACCAGCGCTTGCCCAGCGCAGGGGCGCTGACCACGCCGACGACCGGTTCGCCTTCATCGACGAGGGCGATCAGCGTGGCCCACACCGGCACGCCGCGGACAAAGTTCTTGGTGCCGTCGATGGGGTCGATGATCCAGCGGCGGGAACCGTGGCCGGAACTTCCGAACTCCTCACCGAGGACGGCGTCACGGGGACGGGAACGGGACAGCTGGCCGCGGATGGACTCCTCGGCGGCCTTGTCCGCATCGGTGACCGGCGTCAGATCTGGCTTCGTCTCGATCTTGAGGTCCAGCGCTTTGAACCGGCTCATGGTCTGGTCGTCCACGGAATCGGCCAGCACATGGGCCAGACGCAGGTCATCGTTGTACGTTGAAGCGGGTTGGGTCATGGTTCCAAACTACCCTCAAAGGCCCGGCGGGGCGGGGAGGCAGCCGCCGGGCTGCGCCGCGGGAGGCTAGCCGACGCTGCCGAGTTCCTTGGTTTCCTGAGCCTCCATGCGCGGGTCGGTGCCCAGCAGGCGGCGCAGGGACGCGAGCCTGGCTGCTCCGGTTGGGCCGGCATGCCCGGCCGCTACCCATGCATCGACGCCGCAGTTGACGGCGGTGGCGTCATGCTTGCAGCCGCGTTCGCAGGCCTCGGTGCCCGGCTCAAGGTCGGGGAAGGAGTGCAGGATGCGGTCCGGGTCGACGTGGGCCAGCCCGAAGGAGCGGATGCCCGGCGTGTCGATGATCCAGCTCCCCGCCGGGGCGTCAGCGAGCTTGAGGGCAAGGGCCGACGACGACGTGTGCCGTCCGCGGCCCGTCACGGCGTTGACGCCGCCGGTGGCACGTTCGGCGCCTGTCAGGGCGTTGACCATGGTGGATTTTCCGACGCCGGAATGGCCCAGCATCACGGTCACCTTGCCGTCCAGGTGGGCGCGGAGCTCGGACACGGCGACAACGTCGAGCCGGGCGGAGAGGCCGTCGTCGGACCGGGCGTCGATGCCGCCGGCCTCGGAATCGGCGGTGCGGCTGATAATGACCGGAAAGTCGAGGTGGCGATAGTTGTCCAGCAGCCCGGTGGGGTCCTTGACGTCCGCCTTGGTGACCAGCAGCAGCGGTTCGATCCCGGCGTCGTAGGCTGCCACCAGGGCGCGGTCAATGAACCCGGTGCGGGGTTCCGGGTTGGCAGCAGCGACTACCACCACCAGCTGGTCCGCGTTGGCCACAACAGCCCGCTCCACGGGATCGGTGTCATCGGCGCTGCGGCGCAGCAGGGTTTTGCGGTCCTGGATTTTCACGAGCCGGGCAAGCGTGTCCGGCTCGCCGGACACATCGCCAACGAGGGACACGAAGTCTCCGGCCACCACGGGGGAGCGGCGGAGTTCCCGGGCGCGGGCGGCGATGACCGTCCGCTCGTTGCCCGAGTCCTCGCCGACGACAGCTGTGTACCGCCCCCGGTCAACGGTGATGATCCGTCCGGTCACGGCGTCCTCGTGGCTGGGGCGGTCCTTCGTTCGGGGCCGGGAACCTTTTTTGTTCGGCCGGATCCGGACGTCGGATTCGTCCCAGGAATCAGTGCTGCGTGCCACCGGGGGTCCCTGCGGTGTTGGCGCCTGCCGTCGCTGCGCCTGCCGTGTCTGCGCCTGCGCTGTTGCCGCCTGCGCCACCACGCTGTCCGAGCATCTCCGCCCAGAGCTTGGGGAAGTCCGGCATGGTTTTGGACGTTGTGGCGATGTCCTGCACTTCCACACCCCTGACCGCCAGCCCGAGGATGGCCCCCGCGGTGGCCATCCGGTGGTCGGCGTAGCTGTGCACGACGCCGGCGCGGAGCTCCGCGGGCCGGATGATGAGTCCGTCCTCTGTTTCCTCGGCGTCGCCGCCGAGGCGGTTGATCTCGGTGACGAGCGCGGCGAGCCGGTCCGTCTCGTGTCCGCGGAGGTGGGCGATGCCGCTCAGCCGGGAGGGTCCGGAGGCCAGTGCACACAGTGCGGCGACGGTGGGTGCGAGCTCGCTGGTTTCGGCGAAGTCGGCCCCCTTGATTTCGCTGCCGCCGGTGACCGTCAGGGTGCCGGCCTGCAGGGTCACCGTTGCCCCCATGTCGGTGAGGATGCTGCGCCACATGTCGCCCACCTGTGTGGTGTGCTCCGGCCAGTCCGGAATCCGTACAGTGCCGCCCGTCGCCAGGGCAGCGGCCAGGAACGGGCCGGCGTTGGACAGGTCCTGCTCGATGCGCTGGTCGAACGCACGGACGGGGCCGGGGCTGACTATCCAGTGGTTCGGCGTGGAGTCATCCACCACCACGCCCGCGCCGCGCAGCACGGCAATGGTCATGTTGATATGGTCCAGGCTGGGTACGGTGCTGCCGGCGTGTTGAAGGTGCAGGCCGTCCGCGAAGCGTGCCCCCACCAGCAGCAGGGCGGAGACGAACTGCGAGGACGCGCTGGCGTCAATGACGAGGTGACCGCCGCGGACCTCCCCCGTGCCTTCGACGCGGAACGGCAGCGAAGCGGGCATGCCGCCGTCGTCGCCGCTGACGGCCACGCCCAGGCCTGCAAGCGCCTCGATGATGGTCCCCATCGGCCGGGCCCGGGCGTGGGGGTCGCCGTCGAAAACGGTGGAACCGCGGCGGAGCGCCGCCAGCGGCGGAACAAACCTCATGACGGTTCCGGCCAGGCCGCAGTCGATGGCGACGTCGGCACCGCCGGAGTTGGCCGGAATCGGCGTCACCTCCAGGTCCGGGCCGAAGGCGCCGTCGCCCGGCACTTCCCGGATGTCCGCGCCCAGCTGGCGCAGGGCTTCGATCATCAGCGCTGAGTCGCGGGAGTGCAGCGGCGCCCGGAGCCGGGACGGCCCGTCGGCCAGCGCGGCGAGCACCAGGTACCTGTTGGTCAGCGACTTTGAGCCCGGCACGCGGACGGTGGCGTCAACCGGCTGCTCCGCAAACGGCGCGGGCCAGTGCGGAGCTGCGCCGGAGGTTTCAGCGGACGCGACCATGGGTGAAGCCGTCATTCCTGCTTATGCCCCCACCGCGTGGTCAACAGCCCGGCGGACTGCCTTGTCGGCGTTGCGGACAGCCTTGTCGGCGCTGTGCAGCTTCTTGCCGGTGGTCTTGCGGGCGTCCGCGGCAAGGTGGCTCGCGGTCTTGCGTGCGTCGGCGGCGAGGTGCTCTGCGCGCCAGGCCAGGCCGGGCTTGCCGGCTGTGTCCACGGAGGCCAGCAGCACGCCGCCGGTGAGGGTGATGTTCTTGAGCAGCTGGTTGCGGCGGGCTTCCCGGCCCTCCTTGCTGCTGATGTCTGCGCTGCGCCATTCAACGAAGGCGTTCAGTGCCGAGATGACGGCCAGCACCGAGGCTGCCAGGCGCGCAGATTTGCCGAGCGCGAAGAGGACACCTGCACCCACCTGGGCTCCGCCGATGACCCGTGCCAGGACCTTCTCGTCCGTCTGGAACGGCAGGGCTTCGGAGGCGCGGCGCAGGAGGGGCGACAGTTGCTGTGCGGTGTCGTCCGCATTCCTGAGCTTGTCCGTTCCGGCGAGGATGAAACTTGAGGCCAGCATCGGCCGGGCAAAAAAGCGGACAACGGACATGAATTTCCTCCTGGATGGCCGAGCCGCGGTGGCCGCGGCGGAGTCGGTTCTAGTCTTGCACCTTTGCGGAATATTTGCCCACCGTGCGTCGTTGTGTACTTCAGGCCGGAAGCAGCCAGCAGGCGGTGTCCTGTGCGGTTTCCGGTGTTCAGCGGCGGCTGGGGAATGGCCGGAACCGGCAAGAGCACGGACCGCCGCACGAGCGCGGGCCTGAGCAAGCGGTCTTAATAAGCGGAGTGGAGATGGAGCATTGACTTTGGTGAAGGAAGCTGTGGGGGTGCGAAGTCCCGCCAGGATGCGTCCGTTTATGGTGCCGGAAGCCCAGGCGCTCGAGGGCGGAAATGCCCTCTCGGGCCCGGACGTCTTCGCCGGCCCGGACTACGGGGCGGCACGCTCCGGCACGGCACTCTTCGGCACGGCACGCCGTCAGAAGCGGTCAGCCACGATCAAAGTAGACTTGAGCGCAATGAGCACCGTGGATCCGGCCCTGCAGGGCATACAGGAGGACGCCGCCAACGGCATCCCGAAGACTGGCACGTCACCCGCCGCTGAAGCGGCAGAGGATATCGACGTCGGCTCGGAGAGCGCCGAAGCGCGCCGGGCCCGGTTTGAGCGTGACGCCATGCAGTACGTGGACCAGCTCTATTCGGCGGCCATGCGCATGGCGCGGAACCCGGCCGATGCCGAGGACCTCGTGCAGGAGGCGTACACCAAGGCGTTCTCAGCGTTCCACCAGTACAAGCCGGGCACCAACCTGAAGGCCTGGCTGTACCGCATCCTGACGAACACCTACATCAATCTGTACCGGAAGCGGCAGCGGGAACCCCTGCAGTCGAATTCGGACACCATCGAGGACTGGCAGCTTGCACGTGCCGAGTCCCACACCTCCAGCGGTCTGCGGTCCGCGGAGGCCGAAGCCCTGGACCACCTGCCTGATTCGGATGTCAAGCGGGCCCTGCAGGCCATCCCGGAGGAGTTCCGGCTGGCCGTGTACTTCGCCGACGTGGAGGGCTTCGCGTACAAGGAAATATCGGACATCATGAACACCCCCATCGGTACTGTGATGTCCCGGCTCCACCGGGGCCGGAAAATGCTGCGGGACGAGCTGGCGGACTACGCCGCCGACCGGGGATTCAAAGCTGCTGCAGACGCCACGGCGGCAACGGAAAGCAACAAACAGGAGAACGGGAAATGAGCGACTGCCAGGGATTGGGCGATTGCGATGACACCAGGATGCAGCGCATCTACGAGTACCTGGACGGGGCTTTGACCCGCAGCGACCTTGCGGAGATCAAGCAGCACCTGGACGAGTGCCCTGAATGCACGCAGCAGTACGATCTGGAGTGCGTCATTCGGAAAGTGGTGAAGCGCTCCTGTACCGAGGCTGCTCCGGAAAACCTGAAGAACGCCATCCTGCAGCGGATTCACACGATACGGCCGGTGGACGCCTGACGGTTGCATAACTTAAGCGCGATGCCCCCGCTACCTTGCTGGTAGCGGGGGCATCGCGTTTAAGCTTCGGTTCAAGCCGTGGCTTAGGTGTTGGGGCGCTTCCCGTGGTTAGCGCCGCCACGCTTACGGTCACGACGCTTACGTGCACGCTTGCTCATAGCTGGCCTCCTTAATTTCGTTACCCAAAAGAGTTGCCCTCCAGTCTCCCATATCAGCGGACCGGCTGCGAACCGACGGCGGTGTGGGGGCAGGGAACCGGGACGCGGTGCCCGGACCGCGCCTACAGTGAGTTCCGGATCGAGACCCGGGCCTGATCCAGCACGGTCCGCACGGTTTCCAGGGCCACCGGTGTCAAGGGTCGGGCGCTGGTGTGCAGGCGCAGCTCCGCGCGCATGTCGTCCCGGAACGCCTGCAGCAGCATCTCCGCTTCCTTGAGCATGCGCTGCCCTTCTGCGGTGTAGCGGCCCGGGCCGGCCGGATCCGCCGACCTGGCCGCGCTGCGTGCCGCTTCCGCCGTGGCCGCGAGGTCCGCGCGCAGCCCGCGCATGTTGCTGCGGATGTCGGCGCGAAGGTCATCGGCGAGCCGGCGGACGGATGCCGCAATGTCGTTTTCAACGGTCTCCAGCTCCCCGCGCCGGCTGTTCAGCTCAGCCAGGCCTGCTGCGGTGATGCGGTAGTTGGTGCGGCGCCCCTGGGATTCCGTTGACACCAGGCCTTCCTCCTCCAGCTTGCCCAGGCGCGGATAGATAGTGCCGGCGCTGGGGGAGTAGGTGCCGCCAAACCGGTCGCTGAGCGCCTTGATGAGTTCATATCCGTGCTTGGGGCCCGCCTCGAGGAGCGCCAGCAGATAAAGCCGGAGCGCGCCGTGGGCAAAGACGGGAGGCATCAGAGCGCCGGTTCCGGCGTGGCCGGTGCCTGGCCGTGGAAAATGGACGTCTTCCCGGACACGGAGTTGGTCCGGACCAGCATGAGTTTGGCGTCCGGGCCCGCGATGGTCTGCACCTTGCCGCCAGGGTGGCCATACTTCCGGTCGTCGATGACCACCGGACCGGTGGCCGACTGGGCAACGATGTCCACGCCGACGTCGTTCGGGACGCGGACAGTGAGGTCCCCGGACACCGAGTTCGCGCCGAAGTCGTGGGTGAAGCCGTGCAGGTCAAAGCTCATGTCGCCGCTGACGGTGTTGGCCCGGATATTGCTGAACTGGCCGGACGCCGTGACCTCGCCTGAGACGCTCTTGGCCGTAAGGACGCCGCTGTGGTTGCGGGCGATCACTTCGCCGCTGACGGTGTTGACGTGCAGTTCACCAGTGGTCCCGTCTGCCAGCAGGGATCCGGTCACGGTGCTCAGCCGTGTCCGGCCGTGGACGCCCGAGACCAGTCCGTCCCCGCTGACGGTGCCTGCCTCGACCTCGACGCCGGCTGGGACAGCGATGCTGATAACCACGGAATTGTCGCTGCTGTTGTTGACCGAATCCATCAGATTCTTGAACCAGCCCTGCGGCCCATGCAGCTGGTGGCGGATTTCAAGGCGGCCGCCGGTCACTGACACGGCCAGCGGATCCCCGTGAACGTCCGATACCTCGATCCGGACGGCTGCCTCATCGTGCGTGACGATGTCGAGCCTGCCGCGGACGATGCCCACCTTAAGGTGCGAGACGCCGTCGACGTCCATGGTCTGCGGGCCGGTGACGGTCCAGGAGTTCTCTTCCATCATTGCCTCCACTTGCGATATATCGTGACTGTGAAAGACACGCTAGTCCGCAAGCGTCTGGAGATCAAGATATATCGCGAGTGGGTTTTCCTACTCCGGGGTGTCCATCCCCAGCCACTGGAACCAGCCCCGGTGGAGGACGAGCCATGCCATCAGCCCGTAGCCCGCCTGCCCGGGCGTGCCGCCGTTGGCGGCGAGGTCCTGGCGCCACTGTTCGTGGTTCAGCAGCGGTGAAAACGTGTCGACGTAGAGGTGCTTGCGCCGGGTGGTTACGTCCGCAAAGGCAGTGTTCAGCTCACCGAGGCGGCGGTTCTGCACCGGATCCAGGGTGGGAGGCGGCCCCACGACGAAGACCTCGAGCCGCTTCTGGGTGGCTGAATCCAGGATGTTGGCGAGATTGAGCCGGCTCCGGGCAGTGGAGAGCCCGAACTCGATGTCCCGGCCGGAGAGCCCGATGACCAGGCGGTTCTCGTGGTTGTCGGCGAACCGGCGGCCGGCCTCCTCGAGCCAGCGCGCGGCCAGGCCCTCGGTTCCTTCCTGGGGGCACGGAAGGGAAAAGCTCTCCACCGTCATGCCGTCCTGCGGAGTGCGGGCGAGCACCCGGCCCAGCCATCCCAGCGCCCGGGGATCGCCGAGCCCGGCCAGCAGTTCATCTCCAACAGCCGCAATCCGCAGCTTCCTGTCTTCCACTACTACCTCTTCACTTGTTGGGAGGGCGTGTCCCGGATACGGACCGTTTGCATGCCAGCCTAAAGGTCCATTAACTCACGCCGATTAAACAGAACTGCCCGGCTGGAACGGTATGTCACCGTCCGGCCGGGCAGCTGTTCTGCTACTTACGGGCGAATGCCTGCTTCAGGAGCGTGTCCTGCTCCGCTGCGTGGCGCTTCATGGAGCCGGCCGCGGTGGAAGCCGAAGCCGGGCGTGAAACCAGGCGCACCTTCCGGTCCAGGGCGGTGGGCAGGTGCAGGCCCATGAACGGCCACGGACCCTGGTTGGCGGGTTCGTCCTGTGCCCAGACCACTTCAGCGTTCGGGTACTTGGCCAGTTCGGCCTCGATCTCCGCCTGCGGCAGCGGGTAGAGCTGCTCCACGCGGACGATCGCCGTCGTCTTGTCGCCGGTCTTCTGCCGGGTGGACAGAAGATCGTAGTACAGACGTCCGGAGACGAGGAGAACGCGTTCGACGGCGTCCGCCGGCAGCTGCTCATGGTCACCGATCACCGGGCGGAAACCGCCGGTGGTGAAATCCTCCACGGACGAGGCAGCGGCCTTGAGGCGCAGCAGCTGCTTCGGCGTGAAGATGATGAGCGGCTTGCGCGGCCGGCTGTAGGCCTGGCGGCGCAGCAGGTGGAAGTGCGATGCCGCCGTCGTCGGGTTGGCGACGATCATGTTTTCCTCGGCGCACATCTGCAGGAAGCGTTCGATCCGGGCCGAGGAGTGGTCCGGGCCCTGTCCTTCGTAGCCGTGGGGAAGCATCAGCACGAGCGAAGAGCGCTGGCCCCACTTCTGCTCGGCCGAGGAGATGAACTCATCGATGATGGTCTGCGCGCCGTTGACGAAGTCACCGAACTGCGCCTCCCACAGGACCAGGGCGTCGGGGCGCTCCACCGAGTAGCCGTATTCGAAGCCCATGGCAGCGTATTCGGACAGCAGGGAGTCGTAAATCCAGAGCTTGGCCTGGTTGTCCGACAGGCTGCCCAAGGGCAGCCACTCGTTGCCGTTGGCGCGGTCGTGGAACACGGCGTGGCGCTGGACGAACGTGCCGCGGCGTGAATCCTGGCCGGCAAGGCGTACGGGCACGCCTTCCATGATCAGGGACCCGAAGGCGGCAATCTCGCCGAAGCCCCAGTCGATGCCACCCTCACGGGACATCTGCTCACGCTTCTCCAGCAGCTGCTTCAGCTTCGCGTGGACGGTGAAGCCCTCGGGGATCCGCACGTGGGCCTTGCCGATGCGGGCGAGGGTGTCGGCGGAAATCGCCGTGGACGCCGGGGCGTTCGTTCCGATGTCCGACTGCTGGGCCTGGGGGCGCTCGATGTCCGAAACCGCAGCCGAATCGGCCGTGATGATCGGAATCGGGGACGTCTGGGCGGCGTGGGTCTCGGCGAAGACGCGCTCGAGGCGTTCCTGGTAGTCGCGGAGCAGCTGCTCGGCTTCTTCCTCGGTGATGTCGCCGCGGCCGATCAGCGATTCGGTGTAAAGCTTCCGGACGGAACGCTTGGCTTCGATGAGGTTGTACATCAGCGGCTGCGTCATCGAGGGGTCATCGCCCTCGTTGTGTCCACGGCGGCGGTAGCACACCATGTCGATGACAACGTCCTTGTGGAAGCGCTGGCGGAACTCGTAGGCGAGCTGGCCGATGCGGACAACTGCCTCGGGGTCGTCGCCGTTCACATGGAAGACCGGAGCCTGGATCATCTTGGCGACGTCCGTGGAGTACGTGGACGAACGAGAGGAGGACGGTGCGGTGGTGAAGCCGACCTGGTTGTTGACCACGATGTGGATGGTTCCACCGGTGCGGTAGCCGCGCAGCTGGGACAAGTTGAGCGTTTCCGCCACAACACCCTGGCCGGCGAAGGCCGCGTCGCCGTGGACCATGATGGGCAGCACAGGGAACGCCTGTCCCTGGTCCAGCCGGTCCTGCTTGGCGCGGACGATGCCCTCCAGGACCGAGTCCACCGCCTCGAGGTGCGAGGGGTTGGCGGCGAGGTAGACCTTGGTCTCCTTGCCGTTGTCCGACGTGAACGTGCCCTCGGTGCCGAGGTGGTACTTGACGTCGCCGGAACCCTGCACGGAGCGTGGGTCCTGGGTGCCTTCGAACTCGCGGAACACCTGGGCGTAGGTCTTGCCGGCGATGTTGGTCAGTACGTTCAGGCGGCCGCGGTGGGCCATGCCAATCGCAACCTCGTCCAGACCGTCGTCGGCTGCATCGGAGATGACTGCGTCCAGCAGCGGAATCAGCGACTCGCCGCCTTCCAGCGAGAACCTCTTCTGGCCTACGAACTTGGTCTGCAGGAAGGTCTCGAAAGCCTCTGCGGCGTTCAGCTTGGAGACGATGCGCAGCTGCTCGTCGCGGCTCGGCTTGGAGTACGGGTGCTCCAGCTGGTCCTGGAACCACTTGCGTTCGGCCGGGTCCTGGATGTGCATGTACTCGATGCCGGTGGTGCGGCAGTAGGCGTCCCGGAGCACGCCGAGGATGTCGCGGAACTTGAGCATCGGCTTGCCGCCGAAGCCGCCAGTGGGCCACTCGCGGTCGAGGTCCCACAGCGTGAGGCCGTAGGTGAGCACGTCGAGGTCGGGGTGCTTGCGCTGGACATACTCGAGGGGATCGGTGTCCGCCATGAGGTGGCCGCGCACGCGGTAGGAGTGGATCAGCTGCTGGATGCGGGCGACCTTGTTGATCTGGTCGGCCGGGTCCACCTGCAGGTCCGGGCTCCAGCGCACAGGCTCATACGGGATGCGCAGCGCTTCGAAGATTTCGTCGTAGAAGTCCTGCGCGCCGAGGAGCAGGGAGTGGACGAGCTTGAGGAATTCGCCGCTGCCTGCACCCTGGATGACGCGGTGGTCATACGTGGAGGTCAGCGTGAGGATCTTGCTGATGGCGTTCTGGGCAATGATCTTCTCGCTGGCGCCCTGCCATTCGGCCGGGTAGTCGAGGGCGCCGACGCCGATGATTGCGGCCTGGCCCTTCGAGAGGCGGGGCACGGAGTGCACGGTGCCGATGCCGCCCGGGTTGGTCAGCGATACGGTGGTGCCTGCGTGGTCGTCGGCCGTCAGCTTGCCGTTGCGGGCACGCTTGATGAGGTCCTCATAGGTGTGCCAGAACTCCGCAAAGTTCATGGTTTCGGCCTTCTTGATGTTGGGAACCATCAGAAGGCGGGTGCCGTCCGGCTTGG
Source organism: Arthrobacter sp. FW305-BF8 (assembly GCF_021789315.1). NCBI lineage: Bacteria > Bacillati > Actinomycetota > Actinomycetes > Micrococcales > Micrococcaceae > Arthrobacter > Arthrobacter sp. FW305-BF8. The sequence goes on along the minus strand of NZ_CP084561.1, from coordinate 3,178,126 downwards.
GCATGTCAATGGCGATGCCGAAGTTCACGTGTGCCGGCTGGACCGCGACGGGCTTGCCGTCGACCTCGTCGTAGTACACGTTCATGGACGGGAACTGGGACAGCGCCCGGACAACGGCGTAGCCGATGAGGTGGGTGAAGGACACCTTGCCGCCGCGGGCACGGGCCAGGTTGGAGTTGATGACAACACGGTTGTCGATCAGGAGCTTGGCCGGGACCGCCCTGACGCTGGTGGCCGTGGGCACCTCGAGGCTGGTGACCATGTTCGTTGCAATGGCCTTGGCCGGTCCGCGGAGGACGGATACGACGTCTTCCTCGGGGGCAGTGGGAGCCTTGACGTTCTTCGGCAGCTGGGCCGGGATAGGCTGGGCGCCGGTGCCCGCCTCGGTCTTCTTCGCGCCGTCGCGGGCTACCGTTGCCGGAGCCTTCTTGGCAGGTGCGGGCTGGGCGGGGGCTGCCGCCGGCGCCGATGCCGGAGCTGCCGCAGGCGCCTGGGCCGCGGGAGTAGCGGATGCCGGTGCCTTTGTGGGCGCCGGGGGAGTGACAACAGGCAGTTCGCGGGTAGCCGGATTGGCCGCCGGTGACGTCACTGCCGGCACGCCGTTGGAAGATGGACCGCTGCCGCTGTCGAATGACTCGAACAGCGGCCACCACTTGGCATCAACCGTGTTCTTGTCCTGCTGGTAACGCTCGTACAGTTCGTCAACGAGCCACTCGTTTCCACCAAATTCCTCTGGCAGACGGTGGCTAGGCTGCTCTGGCACTTGAAATACGCCTCTTCCATGAGTTTGATTTCCCTCTGGTCGCCTAAGGTGCCACGGCACAACGATCGAACCAGTTTCTGTGTCCTATGAACCCAGACCTTTGCCAGTCTAATGACCGTTCAGGGTTAACTGCCAATAAGGGTGACCCAAATCATGTACCGCCCGAATTATGGCGAAATGGCGTTCAAACGAGGCCCCGAACAGTGTCCTTTCCACCGTGCCCGGACGGCCGTTCCGGACGGGCCGGATGAGCCCCTTCAGTCCTCTGTGGCCGTGCGTTGCTCCTGTAGACTGCAATCCTTATGGACAGCAGATATAGGTGCCATGGACGGTAAATCCAGGTGCCGGCCTGGGGGCCTTCAGCGGAGCGCGGTCAGCGCCGCACAGCCCGACCACAGTGCCGGCAAACCCACTGGCCCGGGCCACTGCAGCCGAATACTTCCGGCCGGCCCATGATGGAGTGGCTCCTTGTCGCGGCCGGACTGCTGCTCATCCTCGGAACAGGCTTCTTCGTCGCCGTCGAATTTTCCCTTATTGCGCTGGACCAGCCCACGGTGCAGCGTGCCGTTGACGACGGCGACGCCGCCGCAGTGCCGCTGCTCAGGTGCCTGAAATCCCTGTCCACGCAGCTGTCCAGCTGCCAGCTCGGCATCACCATGACCACGCTGTTGACGGGTTACGTCATGGAGCCCTCCGTCGGGGCGCTGCTCGAGGCGCCCATTGCCGCCGTCGGGATCCCCGAGCCGGTGGCCGGTTCCGTCTCCCTTGTGGTCGCGATGGTGATAGCAACGGGGCTCTCGATGCTCCTGGGCGAGCTCGTTCCCAAAAACATGGCCATAGCCCTGTCGTTCCGCATCGGCCGTGCCCTGGCACGGCCGCAGCTGGTCTTCACCGCCATTTTCAAGCCCGCCATCGTGGTCCTGAACGGTTTTTCGAACAAGGTCCTGAACATCTTCGGGCTGGAGGCCAAGGAGGAGATCTCCGGGGCGCGCACGCCGGCAGAGCTTGCCTCCCTGGTGCGCAGGTCTGCGGCCATGGGCACGCTCGATCCGGGGACCGCGAACTTCATTGCCCGCACGCTGAACTTCTCCGGCCGCAGCGCCGCTGACGTGATGACACCGCGCATCCGCGTTGAAACCATCGACGCCGACCAGCCGGTCTCGGACATCATTGACGCGGCCCGCCGCAGCGGGTATTCGCGCTTCCCCGTCATTGGTGAGTCTCCGGACGATATCCGCGGGCTGGTGCACGTCAAGAAGGCCATCGCAGTTCCTCCGGACCGGCGGCGGAAGCTCGAGGCCGGCGCCATCATGACGGACGTCCTCAGGGTGCCCGAAACCATCCACCTGGACGCCCTGCTGGCCGAACTGCGGGAAGGAAACCTGCAGCTGGCCGTGGTGCTTGACGAGTACGGCGGAACTGCCGGGATCGCCACGCTGGAGGACCTGGTCGAGGAAATCGTGGGCGAAGTGGCCGACGAGCACGACAAGGTCCGGCCGGGGCTGCTGCAAAGCGCCTCCGGTGACTGGTACTTTCCGGGCCTGATGCGGCCGGACGAGCTCTCGGAACAGATTCCGGGCCTCGCCGTTCCCGACGAGGCCGCCTACGAGACGGTGGGCGGGTATGTCATGAGCGAGCTGGGACGGATTCCCGAGGTTGGGGACACCGTGGAAGCGGGCGGCGGAACGCTCAGTGTTACGAGGATGGACGGCCGGCGCATTGACCGGATTTGTTTCAGGCCCCACCGTGAGCCCAGGGACAGCGCCGCCAACCACGGCAAATCCGGGAACGGCGGCAAGCCCGCCAACGGCAAATCCGGGAACGGCGGCAAGCCCGGCAACGGCAAGTCCGGGAACGGGGGCCGGTGATGAGCGACTGGGCAGGACTGATCTGGCTGGTGGTGCTGCTCCTGGGCAACGCCTTCTTTGTGGCCGCGGAGTTCGCGGTCATGTCCGCACGCCGCAGCCAGATTGAGCCGCTGGCGGACGAGGGCGTCCTCCGTGCGCAGACCACGCTGCGGGCCATGGAGAACGTCTCACTGATGCTGGCATGCGCCCAACTGGGTATCACCGTGTGCTCGCTGCTGATCCTGCTGGTCGCGGAGCCGGCGATCCACCACCTGCTGGCTGTGCCTCTTGCCGGGCTGGGGGTGCCGACGGAGATTGCCGACGTCTCGGCGTTCGCTGTGGCCCTGATGCTGGTGACGTTCCTGCATGTGACGTTCGGGGAGATGGTCCCCAAGAACATTTCCGTCTCCGTTGCCGACAAGGCAGCGCTGCTCCTGGCTCCGCCGCTGATGTTCATTGCACGGATCGTGAACCCGGTCATCGCGGCGCTCAACTGGTCCGCCAACCACATCCTGAAGCTGATGCGCATCGAGCCCAAGGACGAGGTCAATTCCACGTTCACGCTGGAGGAGGTTCAGTCCATCGTGCAGGAGTCCACGCGGCATGGCCTGGTGGATGACGACGCCGGCTTGATCACCGGGGCCCTCGAATTTTCGGAGTACGCCGCCGGCAGTGTCATGGTCCCGCTGGAACGGCTGGTCATGTTGAGGTCATCGACCTCCCCGCTGGAGTTTGAAAAAGCTGTCAGCCGCACCGGCTTCTCCCGCTTCCCCATGCTGGATGACGACGGCCTGCTGGCCGGCTACCTCCACATCAAGGATGTGCTTGCCATCCCGGAATCCGGTTATGAGCTGCCCATCGCGGAGAGCCGCATCCGGTCGCTGGCCAACCTCTCGCGCGACGACGAGATAGAAAAGGCGATGTCCGTGATGCAGCGCTCCGGCTCGCACCTGGCGCGCGTCATCGGGCCGGGCGGCCAGACCGAAGGAGTGCTGTTCCTGGAAGACGTGATCGAGCAGCTCGTGGGGGAGATCCGGGATGCGACCCAGGCCAAGGGCATCCGGCGGCTGGGCAGTCCCGACGGCGAATAGGCGCGAGGGTGCTCCGGCCGAGTCCGCCGTGGTGTTTTCTAAATAGGAATCATTCCTATTTAGCGGTACACTCGATGAGGGGTTGCCCCTCCCCGCAACCTGACCTGTCCAGAACCGAGGTATTTCCGTGCCCAGCAACGCCCGCATCTTCCTGACCGCCGCCGTGGCCGGCTTCGGCCTGCTCCTCACCGGCTGTGGTTCGCCGGCGGCCTCTACTCCAAGTGCAGACGCCGGCGGCCGCATTACCGTCGTAACGTCCACGAATGTGTACGGGGACATCGTTGAGGCCATCGGCAAGGACAAGGTCAATGTCTCGGCCATCATCTCGCGTCCGAGCCAGGACCCGCACTCCTACGAGGCCAACGCCCAGGACCGGCTGACCGTATCCAAGGCCAAGCTGGTGGTGGAAAACGGGGGCGGCTACGACGACTTCATCCACACCCTGGCGGATGACAGCAATGTGCCGCATGAGAACATCATCAGTGCCGTAGACGTGTCCGGGCTGGCCCCGGAATCGGCTGGCCCGGCCTCCGCCCACTCAGAGTCCGCCCACGCGGAGGACGGGCACGCCCATGACCACGGCAACTTCAACGAGCACGTCTGGTACAGCCTTGATGCCATGACACATCTCGCCGACGCCGTGGCGGCCCGGCTCGGCGCGCTCGACTCCGCGTCAGCTTCCCAGTTCACTGCCAACGCCGCCGAGTTCAAGTCCGGTCTCGCAAAGCTTGAGAGTAAGATTTCCGCAATGAAGACCTCGCACGGCGGTGCCGGCGTCGCCGTCACCGAACCGGTGCCCCTCTACCTGCTGGAAGCGGCGGGACTTGAGAACCGCACTCCTGCCGAGTACACGGCCGCCGTGGAGGAAGGCGCCGACGTTCCGCCGGCCGTCCTGAAGGCTGCCACCTCGGCGGTGGCCGCAAGGGACACCAGTTTCCTCGCCTATAACGATCAGACGGAAGGCCCGCAGACCCAGGCCGTCAAAAACGCCGCCAGTGCCGCGGGAACGCCGGTGGTGGACTTCACTGAAACACTTCCGGACGGCAAGACCTACCTGGAATGGATGGCGGACAACGTGGAAAACGTCAGCAAAGCCCTGAAGAGCCAGCGTTGAACCCAGTCATCAGCCTGAAACAGGCGTCCCTGAAGTTCGGCCGGCGCGCGCTCTGGGAAGACCTGAACCTGGACATCAATCCGGGGGAGTTCTTCGCAGTGCTGGGGCCAAACGGCAGTGGCAAGACCAGCTTCCTCAAGGTCCTACTGGGGCTGCAGGAGCTGCACTCCGGTCACGCGAGCCTCGGCGGCCATCCTGTAGAGCGGGGCAGCCGGCTGATCGGCTACATCCCGCAGCAGAAGCCCTTCCTGCCTGACACCCCCATGCGGGCCCGCGACCTGGTGGGCCTGGGCGTCGACGGGCACCGCTGGGGAATCCGGCTGGGTACGGCCAAAGCCAACCGCAGGATCGATGAACTGCTGGACCTGGTTGGGGCCAGCGACTATGCCAAGGTCCCCGTCGGGCAGCTGTCCGGCGGTGAGCAGCAGCGTCTCCGCGTGGCCCAGGCCCTTGCCACCGACCCGAAGGTGCTGCTCTGCGACGAGCCGCTCCTGTCGCTGGACCTCCACCACCAGCAGGCCGTCAGCGCACTCATCAACAAGCAGTGCCATGACCGGAAGAGCGCCGTGGTGTTCGTGACCCACGAAATCAATCCGATCATCGATTACGTGGACCGCATCCTGTACCTGGCAGGCGGCCGGTTCAGCGTGGGAACGCCGCACGAGGTCATGACCACCGAGGTCCTCTCCGACCTTTACGACAGCAACGTGGAAGTGATCCATGCCAACGGCCGGATCGTCGTCGTCGGTCTGCCCGACGCCACCACCCACCATCATGACGACGCGCACGCCGCTGCCGGGGAGGGCTCCTGATGGATCTGGAATCAATCCTGCAGTCTGTGTTCAACTTCGAGAACTACGGCGAATTGCTGGTGCTGGTGCAGAACTCGCTGTGGGCCGGTGCGGTGCTTGGGCTCCTCGGCGGCCTCGTGGGGACCTTCGTGATGAAGCGCGACCTGGCGTTTGCCGTCCACGGAATCTCCGAACTGTCGTTCGCCGGCGCGGCCTTCGCGCTCCTGATCGGCACCGACGTGGTGTTCGGCTCCCTGGTGGGGTCCGTGGCGGCCGCGCTCTTGCTCGGGCTCATGGGCGTCCGGGCTCGGGACAAGAACTCCATCATCGGCGTGATCATGCCCTTTGGCCTCGGGCTCGGCATTCTCTTCCTGTCGCTCTACGAGGGCAGGGCCGCCAATAAGTTCGGCCTCCTCACCGGGCAGATTGTGTCCGTGGACACCGTCCAGCTCCAGGTGCTGGCGGGCACCGCCGTGGCCGTGATGGCGGCGCTGTGCGTCATCTGGCGCCCGCTGAGCTTCGCCAGCGTTGATCCCGAACTGGCCGAGGCCCGCGGTGTTCCCGTGCGGTCCCTGGCCCTGGTTTTCATGGTGCTCCTGGGCGTCAGCGTGGCGCTGTCGATCCAGATCGTGGGTGCCCTGCTGGTTCTGGCCCTGCTGATTACTCCGGCGGCCGCTGCCCTGCGGGTGACGTCCTCGCCGCGCCTCGTTGTCCTGCTCAGCGTGGTGTTCGCCGTTTCTGCGACAGTGGGGGGAATCCTGCTCGCCCTTGGGGGCCGCATCCCTATCAGCCCCTACGTCACCACGCTGTCGTTCCTGATCTACGTGGTGTGCAGGGTCATCGGCACCGTCCGCGCCAGGCGCGGCCTCAACGGCCGGGTCATGCGGACCGCCTGAATTCTGTAGGCGCGCTGACTAGTGCGCTCGGTTCCTACTGCGCGGAGGCCTTGCGTGCGGAGCAGTCGGGGCAGAGGCCGTAGATCTCAACCGTGTGGGCCACTTCCGTGAAGCCGTGCTCCTGCGCGGTCCGCGCGGCCCAGGTCTCGACGGCGGGGGCCTCCACTTCAACGGCCTTGCCGCAGTTGCGGCAGAGGAGATGGTGATGGTGCACCGTCACGGCGCAACGGCGGTAGACGGCCTCGCCGTCGCCGTTGCGCAGCACGTCCACGAGTTCCTCGTCGGCCAGTGACTGCAGGATCCGGTAGGCGGTGGCCAGGGAGACCGAGACACCCTTGTTCTGGAGGATCCGGTACAGCTCCTGGGTGCTCACGAAGTCATTGAGTTCGTCCAGGGCGGCGCTGACCGCGATCCGCTGCTTGGTGACGCGCTGCTCTTTCCCGCCGGCCGCCGTCGAAGGTGCCTGTGGTCTGCCGTCAGCGCTGGTGCGTTGTGGCATGAATGAACTCGCTTTTCTTCCGGGTAATGGCAGGCTTTAACGTTACCAGCCGGAGCCGCGTGGACACTGATCGGGGCCGTCCCTAGGCTTGCTTCATGAAGCTGACCAAATTCACGCACGCCTGTGTCCGGCTCGAAAAGGATGGCCATGTGCTGGTCCTGGACCCGGGGACCTTCTCCGAAACCGCCGAGGCGCTGGACGGCGCACACGCCGTCCTCATCACGCACGAGCACGCCGACCACATCGATGTTCCCGCGGTGACCTCCGCGCTTGCGGACAATGGCGGGCTTGAACTCTTCGCACCGGAGGGCGTGGCGCAGAGCGTGCGCAAGGAAGCGCCGGATGCCGGTGGCCGGGTGCACGCCGTGGAACCGGGAACCGCGTTCAACGCCGCAGGCTTCGCGATCCGCAGCTTCGGCGGGCAGCACGCGCTGATCCACCCCCAGATTCCGGTGGTCGCCAACATCGGCTACCTCGTGGACGAGAACGTGTACCACCCGGGCGACTCGTTCATCATCCCGGACGGCATCAGCGTGCGTACTCTCCTTGTCCCGGTCCATGCCCCGTGGAACAAGGTCAGCGAGGTGGTGGACTTTGTGATCGGCGTCCGCGCGGAGCGGGCCTTCGCCATCCACGACGGGCTCCTAAATGACACCGGCCTCGGCCTGGTGGAGGGTCACGTCAAGCGGATCGGGGCCAGGTACGGAACCGAATACACCCACCTCTCCAGCCGGGAATCCGTGGAGCTTTAGGGCTGCCAGATAGCCGTCTCGAAGAACACCTTCAGCGTGTCCTCGTGCGGCTGCGGATCCAGTCCCTGCGCGGCCAGCCACGCTGGGCTGTAGTGGCTGCCGGCGTACCGGTCACCGCCGTCGCACATCAGTGACACGATGCTGCCCCGTTCGCCGTCCGCCACCATCTGGGCCACGAGCTGCCAGACACCCCAGAGGTTGGTGCCCGTGGACGGCCCCGCGTGCAGCCCCGCCAGTGTGTGCAGGTGCCGCATGGCGGCCACCGACGCGGCGTCGGGAACCTGGATCATGTGGTCGATCACGGAGGGGACGAAGCTTGGCTCCATGCGGGGCCGGCCGATCCCCTCGATCCGGGAGGGCATTCCGGTGCTGAAGTCCGCAGCGCCGCTCCGCCAGCCGGGGTAGAAGGCGGAGTTTTCCGGATCGACAACCGCCAGGGACGTGGCGTGGCGGTGATAGCGGAGGTACCGGCCGATCGTGGCGCTGGTCCCGCCCGTTCCGGCCCCCACCACAATCCAGCGGGGGACCGGATGCTCCTCCAGCGCCAGCTGCTCAAAGATGGATTCGGCAATGTTGTTGTTGCCCCGCCAGTCGGTGGCGCGTTCGGCGTAGGTGAACTGGTCCATGTAGTGGCCGCCGCTCGTGGCAGCTACCTCGGCCGCTGCCGCGTACACCTCTGAGGCATGGTCCACCAGGAGGCAGGCGCCGCCGAACTGTTCGATCAGGGCGATCTTTTCCGGGCTGGTGGTGCGCGTCATCACGGCGATGAACGGCAGGCCCAGGAGTTGTGCGAAGTACGCTTCGGAGACCGCGGTGCTGCCGCTGGACGCCTCCACGATGGTGGTGCCCTCGTGGATCCACCCGTTCACCAGCCCGAACAGGAAGAGGGAACGTGCCAGCCGGTGCTTCAGGCTGCCGGAGCGGTGCGTGGATTCATCCTTGAGGTACAGCTGGACGCCCCAGTGTTCGGGCAGCGGCACCGAATAGAGGTGGGTGTCGGCCGACCGGTTGTTTTCCGCGTTGATCTTGCGGACAGCCTCATCGGCCCATGCCCGTTCACTGAATCGCCTGCTCACGGATTCAGCCTACCGGGGCGGACAGCCGGGGCTAGAGTTGGTGCAAACCCAAGGAGACAGATGGACACCCTCATTGACGTGGCCGGGCTGAATGCCCGGATGGACTCCGGCCAGCGCACCGTGGTGCTCGATGTCCGCTGGGCACTCGGGGAGCCGGAGGGCTACAGCCATTACCTGACGGGGCACATTCCGGGCGCGGTGTATGTGGACCTGCCCACCCAGCTGGCGGACCCGGCGGATCCCGGCCGCGGGCGCCACCCGTTGCCTTCGCCGGCCCGCTTCCAGGAAGCGGCACGGTCCTGGGGAATTCGCGACGGCGACGTCGTGGTCGCCTACGACGATGCCGGCAACACCTCCGCTGCCCGTGCGTGGTGGATGCTCCGGAATGCCGGCGTGCGCACCGTTTACCTGCTCGACGGCGGCCTTGCCGCCTGGCGTACGGCAGGTTTGCCTGTGGAGGGCGGGGCAGTGCAGCCGGATACCGGAGACGTAGCGCTCGCCGACGGCAGCATGCCGGTGACCGACGCCGACGGAGCCGCAGACTGGGCAGCGGGAGGCGTGCTGCTGGATGCGCGCGCCGGGGAACGGTATCGCGGGGAAGTCGAACCGGTGGACCCCCGGGCCGGCCATATTCCCGGCGCAGTCAGCGCACCCACCACCGGGAACCTCGACGACGACGGCCGCTTCCTCCCGGCGGAGACGCTGCGGCAGCGCTTCGCGGGCCTTGGGGTCGACGCAAAGACGGCCACCGCCGTCTATTGCGGCAGCGGCGTGACGGCCTCGCACGAGATAGCGGCCCTGGAAATCGCCGGATTCAGTGCCGTGCTATTCCCCGGTTCCTTCTCAGAATGGTCCAACGACGCCTCCCGCCAGGTGGCGACGGGCGCCGATCCGGGAAAGTGAGTATCGGGGCCCGCCCGGATACGGAGTGCACCGGTAATTGGAACTCGCCGGGGAGCCGCGGTAGCGTCGCCCTATGACTCCTGGACGCCCCGTGCCCCCGCCGCTGAACCTGCGAATTCCGCTGGAAGATACCGCCGCCGAACCCCTTGAGGGACGCCTTGCTGCCGCCCGCGGCGCGTCATCCGCCACCAGCGGCCTGGTCGGGCTGACCGTTGCCCGGCGGGCGCCCAATGCCGACGACGTCGAAATTGCGATCGAGTTCTGCGGGCTGTGCCACTCGGACGTTCACGCCACCCGTGGAGAGTGGGGCTCCCAGAACTACCCGCTCGTTCCCGGCCACGAGATTGTGGGCAGGGTCAGCCGCGTCGGTTCTGGCGTGTTGGACTTTCAGCCGGGAGACCGCGTGGGCGTGGGCTGCATGGTGGACTCCTGCCGGGAATGCGGGAGCTGCCTCGAAGGGCTGGAGCAGTACTGCGAACGCGGCCTGACCGGGACGTACGGAGCCAAAGACGCCAGGAACGGGGACGCGATCACCCAGGGCGGTTACTCCACATCGATGGTGGTGGACCGCCGGTACGTCCTGCGGGTGCCGGAAAGCCTGGACCCTGCAGCGGCTGCCCCGCTGCTCTGTGCAGGGATCACCACGTTCTCGCCGCTGCGCCGCTTCGGTGTCCGGGCGGGCCATGTGGTCGGCGTCGTGGGCCTGGGCGGTCTGGGCCACATGGCCGTCAAGCTGGCCAAAGCGATGGGAGCCGAGGTCAAGGTCTTCACCACCTCTGAATCCAAGGTGTCGGCGGCGCTGGAACTCGGCGCTGACGCCGTAGTGCTTTCCCGCGATGAGGAAGCGATGGCCGCTGAGAACCGGAGCATCGACGTCATCATCGATACGGTGGCAGCACCGCACGACCTCAACCCGTTCTTCCGGGCCCTGCGCCGGGACGGGGCCCTGTTCCAGCTCGGTCTGCCCTCCGAAGCCATGCCGCCTGTCAATCCCGGGGCGCTGATCCGGCGGCGGGTCTCGTACGCCGGTTCCCTGATCGGGGGCATCGCCGAGACGCAGGAGATGCTCGACTTCTGCGCCGAGCACGGAGTGGTCGCGGACATCGAACTGGTCGGTGCCGAGCAACTCAACGACGCCTATGACCGGATGGTCGCGGGAGATGTGAAGTACCGTTTTGTCCTTGATGCATCCACACTGCAGGAACCGTCGGAAAGGGCTGACGCATGAGCACGCTGTTCACCAAGATTCTCAACGGGGAGATCCCTGGCCGGTTTGTCTGGCGCGAACCGGAGGTCTCCGCGTTCCTGACCATGGGTCCGCTTGCTGACGGGCACACGCTGGTTGTGCCGACCGAGGAAGTGGACCGCTGGACGGACGCCTCGCCGGAGACCCTGGCCAGGGTCATGGAGGTGGCGCGGCGCATCGGCGCGGTGCAGGTGGACACGTTCGGGGCAGCCCGGGCAGGACTCATCGTGGCCGGTTACGAGATCAACCACATGCACGTGCACGTGTGGCCGTCCAACAGCATGGCCGAGTACAACTTCGCCACCGCCGAGCACAACCCCGATCCGGCGCGGCTGGACGCGAACGCCGAGAAGCTGCGCGCAGGCCTGCGTGACGCCGGCTACGGGGAGTTCGTGCCGGAGGCCTAAGCTGCGGCATGGCCTGCCCGCCCGGCCCAGCGGGTTACGGGGCCGGGCCGGGATGTCCGGACTCGTGCGTTTCACGCAAGTCGGCTCGGGTCAGTCTTGATCCCGGCAGCGGCGGTGCCGTGGACTGGTAGCTGTGTCCGGTGGACGTGGTGATTTCGATCGTGTGCCGCGGCCCTGGTCTAGGTTGGGCTTTCCAGCGGTGAGTTCTTTGGTGTGGTTGCAGGCTTCGCATAGTCCGGCGCCGTTACTCAAGGAGGTGGGGCCGTCGTCGTGCCAGGGGATGATGTGGTCGTGGTGGCGGATTGGGGCGTCGCAGTAGGGTGTGCGGCAGGTGTCGTCGTGGATTTGGATGAAGCGGCGCAGTGGTGCCGGGAAGAGACGCCCCCGCGAGTCCATGGCGACGAGGTCGCCGGTCCCGGGCGCGGTGTAGAGCCGCCGGACCCAGGTCTTGAGCTCCTCAACTCCCTTGGGCTGTTCGGTGGTCACCAGGTTCCGGGCCCAGTCTCCGGGAACGGTGCCGTAGCCGGGAATCCGGGCGGGTTCGCTGTCGCCCTGCAAGAGGGTGTGGTCGGTCATGACGACGTTAAGCTGGATGCCGGTGATGCCTCCGGGCGTGCCGGTGGTCCACTCGACCAGGGTGTCGGCTTTGATCTGGTCGCGGGAGCGCGGGTCTCCGGCGGCGTGGAGAGAGTCGGCGTGCCGGGTCAGCGCCGCGAGGACCGTGACGCCCTCGTGGACCGGCAGCAGCGCCGTCAGATACGTCATGCCGCCTCGGAGCGCAGGCTGACCCTGCGCTCCGAGGCGGCATGGCTTGCCCGTTGGGCGACGGAGCGGGGGTCCCTGCGGATGGCGGCGGTCCGGACCGCGGCGATGACGGTCCGGGTGCCGGCACCGACGAAGGTGCCGGTGTCGGCGGCTAGTTCCTCGTCGACGGCAGACCGGTCCGCCGGACTCAGACAGGCGGTCTCTTTCGCGACGTGCATGACCCGCTCTTCGTTCAGCTGCCCGGTGTCCAGCGCGGCCAGGGCGTGGGGCATCTGTGTCAGGGCTTTTGCGGTGCCGAGCAGTCGGTGCCCGCGGTTTGGGGATTCGCCCCGGGCCAGCGCGATCTGCTCGGCCGCGCCCAGGCCCTGGTCTTTGCCGCGGTCCTTGCCCAGGTCCTCGGCGGCCAGTGGCGGCCGGTCGGTGGATTCCTGGCAGAGCCGGGCCTCGAAGGTCACAGAAAGCCGTGCCTGTTGCCCGGCGGCCCAGCACTTGACGTTCTCGTAGGCTCGGACTTGGTCGATCAGCCCGGCATTGTCGGCGGTGAGGTTAGCTGCCGGGATAAACCGGCCCGAGGATGCAGCAGCGCTCGAGGGAACGCTGTGCCTAGAAACGCCGTCGTCCAAAAAGCGGTCGTCAAAGACGTCCTCGTCGGGAGGGAAACGGGGCAGGAGGAAACGGCGTCTGCAATAAAGGCGTCAGGAACCGCGGCAGCATGCAGCTCGTCGACGCGCGGCGCCGCTGCTGTCAGTGCTGAATTCCCGAACCCTTCCATGGACACAGTCTGCCAAGGGGGACCGACAATAAAGGGCCGATAGGGGGCCGGATGCGGGCGGGATCCAAACAGTTTTTCGGCTATGCCTGAGAACAAAACTGGGTAGCACTTCAGGGCGTTCCCGGCCTTGGGAACGCCCTGAAGTGCTACCCAGTTGGGTGCCGGGGCGAGCGGACAACCCAAGCCGCGGCAGCAGCGCCGTCGAACGGGAAATTCCTGGCTGGTGTACCCCGCTGACGCTATGCCGCGAGCACCTTGTTCAACGCCGTCCGGATCCGCTTCTCGGACACGGAATAGGCTGTGCCGAGTTCGACGGCGAAGAGGCTCACCCGAAGCTCCTCGATCATCCAGCGCACCTGTGTCAGCTCGGCACCTGCCCGGCGGCCGGGCAGCAGAGCCGACACGGCGTCGTCGTAATCGTCCTCCAGCTGCTGGACCGCCGCCATGTTGAGCGCATCGCGCTGCACGTTGCCGGGCAGCTTTTCGAGGCGTTTTTCGATGGCGGTGAGGTAGCGGGGGAGCTGGCTCAGCTGGGCGTAGCCCGTGCGGGCTACGAAGCCGGGGAAGACAAGCTGTTCAAGCTGGCTGCGGACATCGTTGAGTGCGCTGATGAGCGCCAGGCTCGTGGTGCCCTTGAGCTGCTTTTGGATCCGGCGCGTGCTCGCGAGGATGCGCTCCACCACAGCGGTAACACTGAAGACGGTGTCTATCAGCTCCGCCCGGACGTGCTCAAACAGGGCGTCGAACGCTGCCTGGTCCCAGGGGAGTTCCGCGGGGGTCAGCTTGTCCACCGCAGCCAGGACGCAGTCCGCGATCAGGGCCGAGACGGACCCGTGCGGGTTTTGGCTGAACGTCAGCTTCTCGGTGTTGTTCAGGTGCTCCAGGACATAGCGGTCAGGCGCTGGCACGCGCAGTGCGAGGAGTCGGATGACACCGCCCCGCATGGCTTCCTGCTGCTCCGAGGCTGTCTGGAAGACGCGCAGGCCCACGGACTTTCCTTCATCCACCAGCGCGGGAAATCCGGTGACGGTATGGCCTTTGACGGTGACGCTGGCTTCCCGCTGAATGGCGCCGAACCGCCACTCGGTCAGGCCGGACTGCTCCGTGAACCCGGCGTGCGCCTGCGGACGGCCGCCCTGTGCCCGTGTGTCCTGTGCCCGCGCGTCCTGCGCGGCCCCCTGCTGCTGGCCCTTCTTCGCGGACCGCGGGCCGGCGGTGGCCGGAGTTGCGCCTAGGGACTCCGCGATGGCCCGGCGGGTGGCCGGCGCCAGCCGCTCCTGCAGCGCTTCCAGGTCCTTGCCCTCGTCCAGGACTTTGCCGCGGGTGTCCACCACCTTGAAGCTCACCCGCAGGTGCGGCGGAACGGCCTCCCAGTTCCAGGACCCGGGCGGGATGACCTGTCCCTTGAGGCGGCGCAGGACAAGCTCAAGCGAGCTCTCCAACTCGTCCTCGGCGGGGTCGAAATCGGCTTCCAGCGCCGCCACTGCCTGCCGGGCGACGTCGGGGGCAGGGACGAAACTCTTGCGGACCTGCTTCGGCAGCGATTTGATCAGCGCAGTCACCAGTTCCACGCGCTGGCCGGGGATCAGCCAGCGGAAGGGTGCGTCTTCCAGCTGGTTCAGGAAGAGGACCGGAACTTCCGCCGTAACGCCGTCGGACGGGTTGGGCGTCGAGCCGGGCGCCACGGGATGGAATTCATAACTCAGGGGCAGTTCGAACCCCTTGTGCAGCCACGTCTTCGGGTACGCGGACTCGTCCAGCGCCTCGGCGTCCTCGCTCAGAAGCAGGGCCTCGTCGAAGTCCAGAAGCGTGTGATTCTGCTGCCGGGCGTCCTTCCACCACTTGTCGAAGTGCCGTTCCGAGACGACGTCCTTGCCAACCCGCGCGTCATAGAACTCGAAGAGCGTTTCGTCGTCCACCAGGAGGTCCCGGCGGCGCATCCGCGCTTCGAGTTCCTCCACTTCCTGCAGCAGGGCCCGGTTGCGGTGGAGGAACTTGTGGTGTGTCTTCCATTCGCCCTGGACCAGCGCATGCCTGATGAACAGCTCACGGGCAAGGACGGGATCGACCCTGCCGAAGTTGATCCGGCGCTGGGCGATGATGGGTACACCGTAGAGGGTGACCTTTTCATACGCCATCACGGCGCCCATCTTGGTGGACCAGTGGGGTTCGCTGTAGCTGCGCTTGATCAGGTGCGGCGCCACCTGCTCGGCCCACACCGGCTCGAATTTTGCGGCCACCCGGGCCCACAGCCGGCTTGTTTCCACGAGCTCGGCGGCCATGACAAACGTAGGCGACTTCTTGAACAGCGCCGAGCCGGGGAAGATGGCAAAGCGGGTTCCGCGGGCGCCGGCATATTCCCGCTTGCGTTCGTCGAGGATGCCGATATGGCTTAGCAGGCCGGAGAGAAGGCTGATGTGGATGCCCTCGTGGTTGCCCACAGCATCGGCCTGGCGCCTATTGTCCAGGCTGATGCCCAGCGGCCGGGCCAGTTGCCGGAGCTGCGTAAACAGGTCCTGCCACTCGCGCACGCGCAGGTAGTTGATGAATTCGTTGCGGCACAAGCGGCGGAACTGGGTGGAGGACAGCTCCTGCTGCTTCTCGTGGATGTAGTTCCAGAGGTTCAGGTACCCGGTGAAGTCTGAGTTCTCGTCGCGGAAGCGGGCGTGCTTCTCGGCCGCCAGCTGCTGCTTGTCCGTTGGACGCTCGCGGGGGTCCTGAATGGTGAGCGCCGCCGCCAGGATCATGACTTCGCGGACGCAGCCGCGCTGGCCGGCCTCAACAATCATGCGTCCGAGCCGCGGATCCACCGGAAGCTGGGCAAGCTTATGTCCGACGGCGGTAAGCCCGCCGCCGCCGTTGCGGCCGCCACCTTTGCCGTTTTCGGCGTTGACCGCCGGGGGAGCGCCAGTGGCTGCCTGCGGCGCACTAGTTGCTGCCTGCGGCGCACTCAAGGCGCCGAGCTCCCGAAGGAGGGTCACGCCGTCGTTAATGGCGCGCGAGTCCGGCGGCTCCACGAACGGGAAGTTTTCAATGTCCTTGGGCCCGCGGGCGACACCCATGGCAGTCATCTGCAGGATGACCGCGGCCAGGTTGGTGCGCAGGATTTCCGGATCGGTGTAGAGCGGCCGGGACTCGAAGTCCTCCTCGGAGTAGAGCCGGATGGCGATGCCGTCCGACACGCGGCCACAGCGTCCCGAGCGCTGGTTGGCCGACGCCTGGGACACCCGTTCGATGGGCAGCCGCTGCACCTTGGTGCGGTGCGAATAGCGCGAGATGCGCGCGGTGCCGGTGTCGATGACGTACTTGATGCCGGGAACGGTGAGGGAGGTCTCGGCCACGTTGGTGGCCAGCACGATCCTCCGCTTGCTGCCCGGATTGAACACCCGGTGCTGTTCCTGCAGGCTCAGCCGTGCGAACAGCGGCAGCACTTCGGTGCCGGCCAGCCGCCGGTTGGACTGGATTCTGGCGTTCAGGGCGTCCGCGGCGTCCCGGATCTCGCGCTCGCCGGAGAAGAAGATGAGGATGTCGCCCGGGGCTTCGAGGGCGAGTTCGTCGACGGCGTCGCACACCGCGTCCAGCGGATCCCGGTCTTCCTCGAGTTCATCGTCGGACGAGTTGTCTTCGTCGTCGCCCGACGGGCCGCCCGCCGGCTGGGAGAGCGGCCGGTAACGGATCTCCACCGGGAACGTCCTCCCGGAGACCTCAACGATCGGTGCCGGTTCCTCGTCAGAGCCGAAGTGCTTCGCAAAGCGTTCGGGGTCGATGGTTGCGGAGGTGATGATCACCTTCAGGTCCGGGCGCTGCGGCAGGATCCGCTTGAGGTAGCCGAGGATGAAGTCGATGTTCAGGCTTCGTTCGTGCGCCTCGTCGATGATGATCGCGTTGTACTTGCGGAGAAGCTTGTCGCGCTGGATTTCGGCCAGCAGGATGCCGTCGGTCATCAGTTTGACCTTGGTGGACCTGCTCACCTCGCCGGTGAAGCGGACTTGGAAGCCCACTTCCTGCCCGATGTCGACGCCGAGTTCGGAGGCGATGCGCTCGGCCACCGTGCGGGCTGCCAGCCGCCGCGGCTGGGTGTGGCCGATCAGGCCGTTGTCACCCAGGCCCAGCTCCAAGCACATCTTGGGAATCTGGGTGGTCTTTCCGGAGCCGGTCTCACCGGCAATGATGGTCACCTGGTTGGCGGCAATCGCGGCCATCAGGTCCTCGCGGCGCTCGGAAACCGGCAGCTCGGCGGGGTAGGAGATGTGAAAAGTCATGGCTCCCACAAGTCTACTGCCGCGTAAAAGGACCCGGCGTACGCCGGGTCCTTGGTGTTGGTGGGGACTGTGGTTCTGGGTGGGCGATGTTTTCGTGTGGAAGGAAGTTGTGGGCGGCCAGGGAACGGGGGGCCATGCGCCGCTAGAAGATGCGCATGGTGTAGTTGCTGCTGGGCAGGTCCAGTGCGGACCAGTCCCGGACTGAGTGTTCGGGAGGGGTATGGCCGCGCCCGTCCCGCAGAATGGCGCCGACCGTGGCGGCAGCTGCAACGAGGACCAGGACAAGAAGGGCGATTCCGAAGATTTCCATGTCTCCATGGTTCTCCCCTGGAAGTAGCGAAAGAAGTGGCAGAAATGCCTAAAAAGTACAAATTTCTGCCATACTGGAAACATGCTCAAATCAGTGGCAATCATCGCGGTTCCCAACTTCTCGATCTTCGAGTTCGGTACCGCTTTTGAGGTGTTTGGCATCGACCGTTCGGACCGGGGAACAGGCGTGCCGCAGTTCGACTTCCGCGTCTGCACTCCGGTGCCCGGGGAAGTTCCGCTGAAATCCGGCCTCACCATGAACGTCGGCCTCGGTCTGGAAGCCGCCGCCGATGCCGACCTGGTGATCATGGCGCCCTACGGCCGGGAGGAAGATGTTCCGGAATCCGTGCTCGATGCCCTCCGGGCGGCGCACAGCCGGGGTGCCTGGGTGATGTCGATCTGCTCCGGCGCGTTTGCGCTGGCGCGGGCCGGGATCCTCGACGGACGCCGGTGCACCACGCACTGGCATTACTCGGAAGAGCTGGCCGCCCAGTACCCCAAAGTCCTGGTGGACGAGAACGTCCTCTACGTCCAGGACGGGCGGATCATCTCCAGCGCCGGTACCGCGGCGGGCATCGACGCCTGCCTGCATCTGGTGAGGATCGAGTTTGGGGCCGCCGTGGCTGCCGCCATTGCCAGGGACATGGTGGTTCCGCCGCACCGCGACGGTGGCCAGGCCCAGTTCATCGACCGGCCGATGCCCGAGTGCGGCTCCCAGCCCATGGAGGAACTCCTCCGGTGGATGGTGGCGAACCTCGACGAGGAGCATCCCGTCCAGGAGCTGGCCGCCCGCGTGCACATGTCGCCGCGCACCTTTGCCCGGCGGTTCCGTGCTGAAACTGGAGCCACCCCGGCTGCGTGGCTCAATTCCCAGCGGGTCCTGCGCGCCCAGGAGCTCCTGGAGTCCACGGAACTGAACATTGACGAGGTGGCGCGGCAGTCAGGCTTCGGCCATCCCGTGCTGCTTCGGCACCACTTCGCCAAGGTGCTGGACACCAGTCCGCAGTCCTACCGCCGGGCCTTCCGCGGCCAGATGGCCCCGGCCGGCTAGGCCGATTCTTCAGCTGCTGCCCGGGTGGACTCCACCAGCACCCGCCAGGGACCGGTCACAGCCGTCTCCGGCAGGGTGGCGCGGCGTTGGCCGGCACGGATGGAGTACATGAAGCGGTCCGGCTGCCCGTCCACTGCCTGGCGTGGGTCGTCGATGGCGTCCCACGGGCACGCTTCCACGAGCGGCTGCCAGCGGCTCTTGTCACTGGTCGTGACGGCCAGCACTGTCCAGACACGGGTGAGGGCGGCTATCCCGCCGCTGCGCTCGACTGTGATTTTCATGGCGAGGTTCCCGGGTTTCCGCGGCCGCCGGGAAGCGGAATGTCACAGTCCCGGCGTCGGTTAGAGCTTTACCTTCACAGTCTCCCACGCCCCGCGCACGGCGTCATGCTCTGCCGACTCCTCGCCGAACAGTTCCTTCGCCGTGGCCGTGGTGGCTTTGGCGAAGGCTGTGAAGGTGCTGGTCGGGCTCAGCGAGCCGCTTGTCAGGGTCTCATACCAGATCTGGCCCGGCGCTTCCCAGGCGTTCCCGCCCAGGGTCTGGGCGACGACGCAGAACGCCCGGTTCGGGATGCCGGAGTTAATGTGGACCCCGCCGTTGTCCGCCCTCGTGCGGACGTAGGCGTCCATGGAGTCCGGCTGTGGGTCCTTGCCGAGGACGTCGTCGTCGTACGCGGTTCCCGGTGCCTTCATGGAGCGCAGAGCGGACCCTTCAACCTGCTGGGTGAACAGCCCTTCCCCGATCAGCCAGGACGCTTCGGCGGTGGTCTGCTTCCGGAAGTACTGCTCCACGAGTGCGCCGAAAACGTCGGACACGGACTCGTTGATGGCCCCGGCCTGGTTGCGGTAGGCGAGCCCGGCCGAAAACTGCGTCACACCGTGGGCCAGCTCGTGGCCAATCACGCTGAGCGATCTCGTGAACCGCTCGAAGACCTCCCCGTCGCCGTCGCCGAATACCATCTGCTGGCCGTCCCAAAACGCGTTGTCGTACATCCTGCCGAAGTGGACCGTGGCGTTCAGCGGCATTCCCAGGCCGTCGATGGAGTTCCGCCCGAAGGCGTCCGCGTAGAGGATGTGCGTACGGCCCAGGCCATCGTAGGCCTCGTCGACGGCGGGGTCGCCCGTGGCAGCGTCGCCCTCTTTCCGGACAACCTGCCCGGGCAGCGACTCGCCGGACTTCGCGTCGAAGACGGACCTGTTGACCGGGCCGGGCTCCAGTTGCCTGATGCCGGCAGGGGCCGAGGGGGCCGCCGCGCGGCCCGCATGCACGGCCCCGACGTGAAGGAGGGCTTCCTTGGCGGCGCGGGCAACGGCCGTGAACCGGGGTGACCTCTGGGCGGCCAGGCGGCGCAGGATGTACGGCGGAACAATTGAACAGAACATGCCACTCACACTACGAACGGCCTCTGACATTCTGCGTCAGGCGCACTGGAGACGCAGAAACCCCCGCCGCTTTCAGTAAGCGGCGGGGGTTTCTTCTGTGCCCTCGATAGGATTCGAACCTACGGCCTTCTGCTCCGGAGGCAGACGCTCTATCCCCTGAGCTACGAGGGCATCCAGGGATCCTGCCGTTCCCGGCCGGACGTCCTAGAGCTTAGCAGGAAGGTGGGCCGGAACGGAAAACGAAACCCGTTTCCGTGCCCTACATCAGTATCCCGCGAATGAATCCACGTGGATACGGCGTGAGCCGGCGTGCCGCGCGGCGCGCCGCAGCGAGCCGACGCTGGCCGGTGAACCCGAGATGAAAACCCTTCGCTGGCCGATGTCCGGCACCAGCCGCTGCAGTGCGTGGCCGTCAAGCCGCGCGCCCGGGGCAAGCAGCGCGCCGGCGTCCTCGATGAAGTCCGGCGGCGCCGATCCGTCGGCGAGCCGGGCAACGACGCGGGCGCCGCAATCCTCCAGTTCGGCTGCGTAGGCGAGTTCCGACGCGCTCCGGGCGAGGTACAGAAGCACGGTGTCGCGCTCGCGGGCCACCCCGCCGGACAAGTGCGCCAGATACGGCGTGATACCGATGCCGGCGGCAATGAGCAGCACCGGGTCCGAACCCTTGGGCAGGACGAAGTCACCCGCCACGGTGGTGGCCATGAGCTCCTCGCCGGGTTTGAGGGACAACAGCTTACGCTTGGCAGCGGAGACCGGGTCAGCAGTGCCGACCCCGATTGTCACATGCTTTGCGTCGGGCGGGCTGGTCAGGCTGAAGACGCGGCGCCTTCCTCGTCCGTCCGGCTTGGGGTGCGGAAGATCCAGTTCCAGGTACTGGCCGGATGAGTGGCGGAGCGGGCGCTGGGGGCGGAACACAAATTCCGTCGTCGTCGGCGTAAGGCTGCGGGAGTGGCTGAACAGCAGCCGGACGCTGCCGCGCTGGCCCACCAGGAACGCCAGCAGGTTGCCCGCCAGCAGCGCCAGTTCGGGGGAGTTGGCCAGGTAGCCGAGGTTGAAGGGAGTAGCCAGCAGGATTCCGACGACGGCGGCGATCGCCAGCTGCTGCCAGCGCCGGGGCGGCAGGGTGAGCGGCTCGGTGAGCATGAATCCGGCAAAAAACAGCACGGGGCCCTGCGCCATGGTTTGCCACACGGCACTTCCGAGGTCGACGCCGGAAGGCATTTGCACCGCGGCCACGACGCCCGTTGCCACTAGGACAAAGACTGCAGCCATGAGCGTTTTGCGGGTCCGGTAGAGCACCAGCAGGACGCCCGGGACCAGAAGCCAGAGCATGGCAGGTGTGCCGGCCCACCACGTGGCGATGTTGAGGCCAGTCAGCCCGGTGATGAAGGCTGCGGCCGCTGCGGGGTTGAATACGTGGCGGCCGCGCCAGGCGAGGGCGTACTTGGAGGCTGACGCCAGGACGCAGGCCAGGGCCACCCCGGCCAGGTCCATCGGCGCAAAGGCCGGGCCGAGCTGGGTTGGCCAGAACAGGAAGTAAAGCAGGAGCCCCGTAATCAGCGAGGATTCCCCGTGCGGCTGAACCTTGAACAGCACGGCCAGGGCGCGGTTGGAAATGTACGTCAGCCCCAGGCAGAGGGCCAGGTGGGCGAGCATGTTCGGAATACCGAAGGTCAGCCAGCCGAGGGCGTCGAGCAGGAGGCTGTAGGCAGCCAGCACGGCAAGCACCAGCAACACCAGCCTGTACATCGTGAACCGGCCCAGGTACGCGTCCAGGGCGGTGCCGGGTGAGGCCTGCTGTAGGGAGGTGGTTGAACTCATGTGAACAGCCTTCCTTCGAATTCCGCGGAGTACTCCGCGCTGCCGTTGGAAAATACCTTGAGCCAGGAGAAACGGAAATGCCGTTCCAGGTCCTCGGCCGGAACCAGGAACAGGGCAGTGGCGAGGGCGTCAGCCTCCATGGCCGTGTCCGCCCGGGCCCATGTGGCCACCACCGTCCTGACGGGCGCCCCGGTGGTGCCGTCCAGGACATGATGGAGCCCGTCTCCCCAGGCCCGCCGGTTCGACGCCGAAGCACAGAGGGCGCCGGATCCCAGCGGCACAGTTCCTATCGCCTTCGCAGCGTCATAGGGATGCTCCAGCGCCACCTGCACCGGTTCCTGACTGCCGTTCTCATTGCTGCCGTTCAGCAGGTCCCCGCTGGCGTCAATGAAGAAGTCCGGAACACCGTGACCCCTTAACTGTTCGGCCAGAAGGTCCACGAGTTGGCCCTTGCCTGCCGCGCCGATATCCAGCACCACCGGGGCAGTGGTGCGCAGCGACGTCCCGTGCCACTCCATAACGGCGTCCCAGGCAGGGGGAGGTGCAGCTTCCCCGCGGGGCTGCAGCGAATAGCGCGGATCGTAGCCCAGCCGCTCAAGGCTTTCCCCGATGAGGGGCGTCATCCCCCCGCCGCTGAGCGTGTAAAGCTGCCGGTAGAGCGCGGCCAGGCCGGCGGCCTCGGGCGGCAACTCGAATTGTCCGGGCGCCGCGGCGATCCGGGTCACCAGGGAGTCCTCGCGGAACCTGGACCACGTAAAGTCGTAGCGCTCTACTTCGGCCAGCACTAAACTGCGCAGCCCCGGGGGCAACGGGGCGGGAGTGGAGATTTCCCAGCTGGTGCCGATGCCGTCAAAACGGAAGCTCTGCCAGCCCGGATGCGGCATGGCAGCCGCCTACAGAGCCTGCGCCTTGATCGCTTCAACCGCCTGGTTGAAGCCGCCGCTGGTCAGGGAGGAGCCGGCCACCTTGGAGACCTTGATCTCGTCCAGGCTCTTGCCCACCACCTGGTCAGCAATGCCGCCGGCGAACTGGCCCTGGAACTTCCGGGTATTGGGATTGGACGGGTGCTCAGTGATCTCCACCGCGGACACGGTCCCGCCGGCCAGCGTCAGCTGAACGCCCACGGTCTCGGTGCCGTTGGGGGACTTGTAGTTGCCGTCCGCGCTGTACGTCCCGTCCTTGTAGCCGGCTGCGGCGCCCGCCGAGGAACCGGCTGCCGCGGAAGCGGACGCCGCCGGGGGCTCGGTCTCCTGCGCGGCAGGCTGCTGGGCCGACGGCGCGCAACCGGCCACCGTTCCGGCGAGGGACAGGCCGGCCACGCCGGCGAAAACAGTCTTACGGATTGAAGGCTTCACGGGGTCTCTTTTCGTGGTGCGGGCACTTTAGGGACAGCGCTGACAGTGTTGATCTCTAGTGTTGATGTTTCAACAATTGCTTCGGTCAGTAAAGGCTAAGGGGTTTTCCTGTGAATTTCCCTACTATTTGCTGTGACGCCGGGGAGCCGTGCGGGCCCCCGCCGGATTCCGCGCCACGACGGGCTCCCCGGTAGTCTAGGAGTGTGACTCCCGAAGAACTCTCCCTCGCAATATCCGCCTGCCTGAAAGACGCCGTCGCCGCCGGCGACATCGCCCTTGCCGAGGCGGCGATACCGGACTCCGTCCTGGTGGAGCGACCGAAGAACCGGGAGCACGGCGACTGGGCCACCAACATCGCCCTGCAGCTGGCAAAGAAGGCCGGAACCAACCCGCGCGAATTCGCCACGCTGCTCAGCGCGCGGCTCAAGGACATCAACGGCGTCGACGGTGTGGAAATCGCCGGTCCCGGCTTCCTTAACATCACGGTTGACGCTGCCGCCGCCGGAGCGCTGGCCAAGGCCATCGTCGAAGCGGGCAGCGAGTACGGCACCAACGCCGCGCTTGCCGGCCACACCGTCAACATGGAGTTTGTCTCCGCCAACCCCACCGGGCCGCTGCACATCGGCCACACGCGCTGGGCTGCGCTGGGTGACTCGATCGCCAGGGTGCTTCGCGCCTCCGGTGCAGATGTCACCGCCGAGTACTACATCAACGACGCGGGCTCCCAGATGAACGTCTTCGCCAACTCGGTGCTGTCCCGCCTGCATGGCCGCGACGTGCCTGAGGGCGGCTACCCGGGCGAATACATCCGCGACCTGGGCCACGATGTCCTGACCCGGCACCCGGACATCCGCGAACTGACGGATGCCGCGGCGTTGCCCGTGATCCGGGCCGCGGCCTACGAGGCGCAGCTCAAGGACATCAAGGACACCCTGGCCGACTTTGGGGTCGCTTTCGACGTGTTCTTCTCCGAGCAGGAACTTCACGACGCCGGTGCGATCGAAAGTGCCGTTGCCCGCCTTCGCGAGCAGGGCCACGTGTTCGACGACGGCGGTGCCGTCTGGTTGCGCACCACCGACTTCGGTGATGACAAGGACCGTGTCATGATCCGCGCCAACGGCGAACCGACCTACTTCGCCGCTGATGCCGCGTACTACCTGTCCAAGAAGGACCGCGGCTACACGGAAAAGATCTACCTCCTGGGAGCCGACCACCACGGCTACATCAACCGGCTCAAGGCCATCGCCGCCGCGGCCGGCGACGATCCCGAGGTCAACATCGAGGTCCTGATCGGCCAGCTGGTCTCCGTCAACGGTGCCAAGCTTTCCAAGCGTGCAGGCAACATCATTGAGCTCAAGGACCTGATCTCCTGGCTGGGAACGGACGCGGTCCGCTACTCGCTGGCACGCTTCCCGGCCGACTCGCCGCTCACGCTGGACCCCGAGCTGCTGAAGAAGCACTCCAACGAGAACCCGGTGTTCTACGTGCAGTACGCACACGCCCGCTCCCGCGGCACCGCGCGCAACGCCGTGGCTGCCGGAGTGGACCGGAGCGCCTTCGACGCCTCGCTGCTGGACCACGCCACGGAGAACGAACTGCTGTCCTACCTGGGCAGCTACCCCTCCATCGTCGCCAAGGCAGCCGAACTGCGCGAGCCGCACCGCGTGGCCCGGCACCTCGAGGTCATCGCCGGCGCCTACCACCGCTGGTATGACGCCTGCCGGGTGGCGCCCATGGGCGACGAACCCGTCACGGACACCAACCGCACCAGGCTGTGGCTCAATGACGCCACCAGCCAGGTGCTGGCCAACGGACTCGAACTGCTGGGCGTTTCGGCGCCGGAACGGATGTGATCGACGTGCAGGAAACCAGCAACAGCAGTGCTGCCTCGCCGCTGGCACCGGAGTGGCTGGCTGTCCCCGCGGACCTCAACGCCCTCCATACCCCCGTGTGGGCCGGCGGCGTGGAGCGGAACGCCGGCGGCGAACTTGCCGTTGACGGCATTCCGGTCAGCACCCTCAAGGAACAGTTCGGCACGCCCCTTTTCGTCATGAGCGAATCGGACTTCCGGGCGCGCGCCCGCGCCTTCAAGGATGCCTTCGACGACGCTTTCGCCGACATCTGCGGGGGAGTGGATGTCTATTACGCCGGCAAGTCCTTCCTTTGCACCGCAGTGGCGGCGTGGGTGGCCGAAGAAGGCCTGCGGCTGGACACCTGTTCCGGCGGCGAACTTGCCGTCGCCGCACGCGCCGGCATCGACGGTGCGCACCTTTCGCTGCACGGCAACAACAAATCCGACGCCGAGATCAACCGGGCGCTGGACATGAACCTTGGCCGCATCGTTGTGGACAGCCTTGACGAGCTGGAGCGCGTGGCCAAGATCGCCTCCGGCCGCGGCGAGACCGCCAAGGTCATGCTGCGGCTGACGCCAGGCGTGCACGCCCACACCCACGAGTTCATCGCCACCGCCCACGAGGACCAGAAATTCGGCCTCTCCATGGCGGAGGATACGACCGACGAGGCAGGCCTGTCAGCCGCCGAGGAAGCCGTTGCCGCGGCAACGTCCTACGACAGCGTCGAGCTGCTGGGCCTGCACTGCCACATCGGTTCGCAGATCTTCGAGCCGGACGGCTTTGCGCTGGCCGCCCAGAAACTCCTGACCTTCCTGGCTGCCGTGCAGGCCAAATATTCCATCACCCTTCACGAGCTTGACCTCGGCGGCGGCTACGGCATTGCCTACACGCCGGTGGACACGCCCCGGCCCGCAGCCGACATCGCGCAGGCGATGGCCGCCGTCGTACGTTCCAAGTGCTCCGAACTTGGGATCACTGCACCCCGGATTTCCATCGAGCCCGGCCGTGCAATCGTGGGCAGCAGTACTTTCACGCTGTACGAGGTGGGCACGCTGAAAACTGTCCGGGTGGACGCCCCGGCGGCCGGCGGCGGCGCAGCCGCTGAAAATACCGCTAAAAACGTTACGCACCCGCGCCGCTATGTGTCAGTGGACGGCGGCATGAGCGACAACGCCCGTCCGGTGCTGTACGACGCGGATTATTCGGCCATTCTCGCGTCGCGGACCTCCGCAGCGGCCCCGCAGCTGTCCCGCGTAGTGGGCAAACATTGCGAGAGCGGCGACATAGTTGTTAGAGATGTATATCTGCCCGAGGACGTGGCAGCCGGTGATCTGCTCGCTGTACCGGGGACCGGCGCCTACTGCTGGGCCCTGTCAAGCAACTACAACTATCTGGCCCGGCCGGGCGTTGTCGCTGTGCGCGACGGATCTCCCCGGCTGATTGTCCGCGGGGAAACCGAAGAAGATCTGCTGAACCGCGACATGGGAGCCTGAATGACCGAATTGCGAACCCTGAAAGTGGCCCTGCTGGGCTGTGGCAACGTCGGGGCTCAGGTGGCGCGGATTCTGATTGAGGACGCCGGCACCCTGGCGCCGCGCACCGGCGCACGCCTGGAACTGGCCGGCATCGCGGTGCGGAACCTCGACGCCGAGCGCGAGGTGGACCTCCCGCGCGACCTCTTCACCACCGACGCTGAAACCCTGGTCAAAGAGGCCGACCTTGTCATCGAGCTCATGGGCGGCATCGAGCCTGCCCGCTCGCTGATCCTCTCCGCCATCCAGAACGGCGCCAGCGTGGTCACGGGCAACAAGGCCCTGCTTGCCGCCGACGGCCCGGCACTCTACGAAGAGGCGGACAAGGCCGGCGTCGAGCTGTCCTACGAAGCCGCCGTCGCAGGCGCTATCCCCATCCTGCGCCCCATCCGGGACAGCCTCTCCGGTGACCGCATCACCCGCGTGCTGGGCATCGTTAACGGCACCACCAACTTCATCCTCGACCAGATGGACTCCACCGGCGCGCAGTTCGCCGACGCACTCGCCGAGGCCCAGCGGCTCGGCTATGCCGAAGCTGACCCGACCGCCGACATCGAGGGGCACGACGCCGCGGCCAAAGCCGCCATCCTGGCGTCCCTGTCCTTCCACACCCGCTTCGACCTGGAGCACGTCTACTGCGAGGGCATCACCCGCGTCAGCGCCGCCGACATCGCCGCCGCCAAGGAAGCGGGCTTTGTCATCAAGCTGCTGGCCATCGCGGAGAAGATCACCGCCACCGGCACGGAAACAGACGGCAGCGAGGGCGTTTCGGTGCGCGTCCACCCGACGCTTTTGCCGCGCGAACACCCGCTGGCAGCTGTCCGCGGTGCCTTCAACGCCGTCTTTGTCGAGGCGGAGAACGCCGGCGAGCTGATGTTCTACGGCCAGGGTGCCGGCGGAACCCCGACGGCGTCTGCCGTGCTGGGTGACCTCGTCTCCGCCGCCCGCCGGATCGTCCTGGGCGGTCCCGGACGCATCGAGTCCACCACCGGCCACGTGCCGGCGCTGCCGATCGATGCGGCCTCCACTAGCTACTACATCGGCCTGGACGTTGCGGACCAGCCCGGCGTGCTGGCGAAGATCGCGCAGCTGTTCGCCGAGCACGGCGTCTCCATCGAAATCATGCGCCAGACCATCCACCGCGATGCCGACTCCAACGTGGAATCGGCCGAGCTGCGGATCGTCACCCACCGCGCAAGCGAAGCTGCACTGGCAGCAACCGTCGAGGCCGTGAAGGCCCTCGACGTGATCAATTCCGTTACATCCGTACTGCGGGTAGAAGGAGCTTAAGTGGCTCACCAATGGCGCGGTGTCATCCGCGAATACGCTGACCGTCTGCCCGTCACAGCGGCCACCAGGGTCATCACCCTCGGCGAGGGCGGCACGCCCCTGGTCTATGCCCAGAAGCTGTCCGAGCTGACCGGCTCCGAGGTCTACCTCAAGGTCGAGGGCATGAACCCCACCGGTTCCTTCAAGGACCGCGGCATGACCATGGCCATGACCGCGGCCGTGGAGGCCGGGGCCAAGGCCGTGGTGTGCGCCTCCACCGGAAACACGTCAGCTTCCGCCGCGGCATACGCCACCGCCGCCGGCCTGACGTGTGCCGTGCTGGTGCCCGAAGGCAAGATCTCCATGGGCAAGCTGAGCCAGGCCATCGCGCACGGCGCCACGCTCCTGCAGGTTGACGGCAACTTCGACAACTGCCTGGACATCGCCCGCAAGCTGGGCGAGTCCTACCCGGTTTTCCTGGTCAACTCCGTGAACCCGGCCCGCATCCAGGGCCAGAAGACCGGCGCCTTCGAGATCGTCGACGCCCTGGGCGACGCCCCGGACATCCACGTGCTCCCGGTCGGCAACGCAGGAAACATCACGGCCTACTGGAAGGGCTACAAGGAGTACGCAGCCCCGTTCGAGTCCGAAACTGCCGGTACGCTTGCTCCCGTCGCCACCAAGACCCCCGCCATGTGGGGTTTCCAGGCCGCTGGCGCCGCGCCGTTCGTGGCCGGCCACCCCATCACGGAACCGGACACCATCGCCACCGCCATCCGGATCGGCAACCCCGCCTCCTGGGACGGCGCCATTGCGGCCCGTGACGAGTCCGGCGGATTCATCGATTCCGTCACTGACGAAGAAATCCTGGCCGCCCACCGCTGGCTGTCGTCCCGTGAGGGCGTCTTCGTGGAGCCCGGTTCGGCTGCCGGCGTGGCGGGCCTGCTCAAGAAGCACGCCGCGGGTGAGGTGCCCGCCGGCAAGACCATCGCCATCACTGTCACCGGACACGGCCTCAAGGACCCGCAGTGGGCTCTCAGGACCGAGGACGGCAGCGATGTCCAGCCCGTCAAGGTGTCCAACGACGTCGTCACCGTTGCCGCAGAACTGGGACTGGAAGACAAATAACAGTGGAAACCATGCTGCCGCAGACCGCCCAGCTGCCCGCCATCAAGGCCGGGCAGCAGGTGACGGTCCGCGTACCGGCCACCAGCGCCAACCTCGGTCCCGGCTATGACAGCCTCGGGCTGGCACTCACGCTGCACGACACCCTTACCGTGGAGAGCCTCGACACCGACGAGTTGGTCTTTGAGCTCAGCGGTGAGGGTGCGGATTCTCTTCCCCGGGACGCCAGCCACCTGGTGGTCCGGGCGATGAATGCCGCCTTCGGGCGGCTGGGCTACCGCCACACGGGCCTGAAGATCACGGCGGAAAACGTCAATCCGCACGGCCGTGGCCTGGGTTCGTCGGCGTGCGCAGTGGTGGCAGCCGTGACTGCCGCAAACGCGCTGCTGCCGGCGGGGGAGCAGCAGGACCGGAACTGGATCCTGCAGCTGACCAGCGAGATGGAAGGCCACCCGGACAACGTCGCTCCGGCGATCTACGGCGGACTGGCGCTGTCGTGGCAGGACAGTGACCAGTACAGCACCACGTGCGCCACCGTGGACGCTGCCGTCATCCCGATCGTGGCAGTTCCCGACTTCGAGCTCTCCACCGAGGCGGCGCGTGCTTTGCTGCCTGCATCCATCGGCCATCACGCGGCGGCGATGAACTCCGGCCGTGCAGCACTCCTCATTCATGCCCTGACGCAGAAGCCTGAATTCCTGCTCGCCGGCACCGAGGACTTCCTGCACCAGAGCTACCGCGCGGAGGCCATGCGGCCCAGTGCGGCCCTTATCCGGGCCCTGCGCGCTGCCGGCCACGCTGCCGTTGTCTCCGGAGCCGGACCCACGGTTCTGGTCCTGGCCGACGGCGAGGCGGAGGCGGCCGAGGTTCTGGAATTCATTGCGTCGTTTTCCGAGGCAAACACTCCGGACATCAACTGGCGTGTGATGAAGCTGGCAGTAGACGTCGAAGGTGCTAAAGTGGGAGTGCACCGGCGGTAACACCGCATGCAGTCTCCGCAGTCAGCACCGCATTCACTGAGCCATCACAGCATTCATTGATGCAGCCAGACGGCGACTCTGCAGTCGAGAGGGCCCTGCAGCCAAGAGACCGTGCAGTCACCGACTCCGAAAATGGCCTTAACCGGTCATCGGGTCAGAATCTGCTTCGATCTGCTGCTGCTGCTTCGATCTCTTACTTGCGCGATATTTTTCGGTGCCACCTGCTTGGCCTGGCCAGGAACCTACAGATGTGATTCTGTTCCCTGAACCGCCAGTCCGCCGCCCCGCCAGCTATGCGGAGCGTTTGAAGGTGATCAGTATCCGGCCCTGCTGGCCGAACTCCAACCGGCAAGGCCGAACATCGCGGCTGCAGATCTGAACTGCAGCCCAGATCCAATCATCGCGTCCAGCTCACAGTCTGGACGCCGTCGAGGGGGAAGGATCCTTCGTGACCGAAACCACTGAGCTGTCGCCAGCTGTGGACATATCATCTTCTGCTTCCGGATCGTTGACGGAAGCACCCGCCAAGAGCAGCGGCCTTGCCGGCCTGAAGCTCGCCCAGCTGCAGGCCCTCGCCAGCCAGCTCGGTATCTCCGGCGGATCCCGCATGCGCAAGGGCGACCTGGTGGCGGCTATTTCCGCGCACCGTGCAGGCACGTCCGCCACCGCCACCAAGGCGCCGGCACGGACCTCCGCGAAGGCCGCTGCAGCCAGCGCGGCAGCTCCGGCTGCCGATACCGCCGCAGCAGCTTTGGCTCCGGAAGCCGCTGCAGCAGCCGAGGCTCCGGCCCAGGAAACCCGTGCACGTGGCCGCGGCCGCAGCCGCCGGGCAGTGAGCGACGGAATTGTTGCCGCACCCGCAACGGAAACCCCCGCTGAGGCTCCTGCGGCTGAATCACCGTCCGCCCCCGAGGCGCCCGTTGCTGCTTCGGCCGAAGGTGCAGCCTCCGGTGAAGCAGAAGGCGCAGAGCGCCGCCAGCCGCGCACCCGCAACCGCCGCCGCGGCGAAGCAGCCGCAACGGCTCCCGTCGAAGCACCCGCTGCCCCCGCTGAGGCTGCCCCCGAGGCACGCGGTGCTGAAGCACGCGGCGCCGAGGCACGTGGCACTGAAACCCGCGGCACTGAAACCCGCGGCACTGAAGCACGCGGTGCTGAGACACGCGAGCAGGCACCGGAGGGCGAAGCCGGACAGCGCGAACGCCGGGATGCCCGCGGCCGCGGTGGCCGTGACGCCGGCGAAGCTGGCGGACGCGACACCCGCCGTGATGACACCCGCCGTGATGACACCCGGCGGGACGATAACCGCCGTGACGACAACCGCGACGCCGACGACGACGGCGGCAGCCGCCGCAACCGGCGGAACCGGCGCGACCGGAACGACCGCAACGAGCGTTCGGACAGCCGCGACGGCAGCCGCAACGAACGGTTCCGCGACCGCAACGACCGCCGCCGGGGACGCAGCCAGGGGCCCGACGTCGACGACGTCGAGGTCACCGATGACGACGTGCTGCTGCCGGTGGCCGGCATCCTGGATGTCCTCGAAAACTACGCGTTCATCCGTACCTCCGGCTACCTGCCGGGCCCGAACGACGTGTACGTCTCCCTGGCCCAGGTCAAGAAGTACAACCTGCGCAAGGGCGACGCCGTTGTTGGCGCCATCCGTGCGCCGCGTGACGGCGAGGACCGCGGCCAGCAGTCCGCCCGCCAGAAGTTCAACGCGTTGGTCCGCGTTACCTCGGTGAACGGCAAGACCGCCGAGGACCTCAAGGACCGCGTGGAGTTCGCCAAGCTCGTCCCGCTGTACCCGTCCGAGCGCCTGCGCCTCGAGACCGACCCCAAGAAGATCGGCCCCCGCGTCATCGACCTGGTTGCCCCGATCGGCAAGGGCCAGCGTGGCCTGATCGTCTCCCCGCCCAAGGCCGGCAAGACGCTCATCCTGCAGTCCATCGCCAACGCGATCACCACCAACAACCCTGAGGTCCACCTCATGATGGTGCTGGTTGACGAGCGTCCCGAAGAAGTTACGGACATGCAGCGCACCGTCAAGGGTGAGGTCATTGCCTCCACCTTCGACCGTCCCGCCGACGACCACACGACCGTGGCCGAGCTCTCCATCGAACGCGCCAAGCGCCTCGTGGAAATGGGCATGGACGTTGTGGTGCTCCTGGACTCCATGACCCGTCTGGGCCGTGCCTACAACCTGGCAGCCCCGGCCTCCGGCCGCATCCTGTCCGGTGGTGTGGACTCCGCAGCGCTGTACCCGCCCAAGCGGTTCTTCGGTGCTGCCCGCAACATCGAAAACGGCGGCTCGCTGACCATCCTGGCGACGGCCCTCGTGGAGACCGGATCCAAGATGGACGAGGTCATCTTCGAAGAGTTCAAGGGCACCGGCAACATGGAGCTCCGCCTGTCCCGCCAGCTGGCGGACAAGCGCATCTTCCCCGCCGTGGACGTCAACGCCTCCGGCACGCGCCGTGAAGAAAACCTGCTCTCGGCCGAAGAGGTCAAGATCATGTGGAAGCTGCGCCGCGTCCTCTCCGGCCTGGAGACCCAGCAGAGCCTGGAACTCCTGACCAACAAGATCCGCGAAACCCAGAGCAACGTCGAGTTCCTCATGCAGGTTCAGAAGACGACGCTTGGTGCGAAGTCGGATAACGACAAGTAGCTGAGTTAGGGGCGGGCGCAGGTGCGTTCGTGCGGTGGGTGCCGCGCGGATGTTCCGCCCCCGCCCCTTCGCGTTGCAGCTGACGTACTGCGTACGTCAGCTGCAACGCTCCGACAGCGGGTAGGGGCCTTCCCAACACTCGCAAGCTCGCGTCGGGGCCCTCGGCCCGACCCTTAGTTGCCATTCCCCAGCGGAAAATCCGTGCGGCTTCGTCGTTAAGCTCACCATCCGCCGTCGTGCTTTGCTGTCATCACTAGACTTGATTACAAGTCGAAAGAGGTTTTGAGAATGTTTGAGTCCGTACAGGGCCTGTTGGATGAGCATGATTCCATCCAGGCGCAGTTGGGGGATCCGGCTGTTTATGCTGACCAGAAGCTGGCGCGGAAGCTGGGGCGGCGGTCTGCTCAGCTGAACGGCATTGTGGAGGCCTACCACAAGTGGCATGCGCTGCATGATGACCTCGCGGCTGCCAAGGAGATGGCTGCCGAGGACCCGGACTTTGCTGCCGAGGTCCCTGAACTTGAGGAAGCACTGGAGGCCGCGGCGGCGCGGCTGACGCGGCTGCTGATTCCTCGGGACCCGGACGATGCCCGCAACGTGATCCTCGAGGTCAAGGGCGGCGAAGGCGGCGACGAGGCGGCACTGTTCGCCGGAGACCTGCTCCGCATGTACACCCGCTACGCAGAGTCCCGCGGCTGGAAGACCGAGATCATCTCCTCCACCGAGTCGGACCTCGGCGGCTACAAGGATGTCCAGGTTGCCGTCAAGGGGAGCTCCAACGACCCCGCCGAAGGCGTCTACGCGCGGCTCAAGTTCGAGGGCGGCGTGCACCGTGTGCAGCGTGTGCCCGTGACCGAATCGCAGGGCCGCATCCACACCTCGGCCGCCGGCGTCCTGGTCCTGCCCGAGGTGGATGAGCCAGAAGAGCTCGAGATCAACCAGAACGACCTCAAGATCGACGTGTACCGGTCCTCGGGTCCCGGCGGCCAGTCCGTCAACACCACCGACTCCGCCGTCCGCATCACCCACCTTCCCACCGGAATCGTCGTGGCCATGCAGAACGAGAAGTCCCAGCTGCAGAACCGCGAAGCCGGCATGCGCGTCCTCCGTGCCCGCATCCTGGCGCATCAGCAGGAGCAGATCGACGCCGCCAACTCCGAGCAGCGGAAGTCCCAGATCCGCACCATGGACCGGTCTGAGCGGATCCGCACGTACAACTACCCGGAAAACCGGATTGCCGACCACCGCACGGGCTACAAGGCCTACAACCTTGACCAGGTCATGAATGGGGACCTCGAGCCGGTCATCCAGTCCGCCATCGAAATGGACGAGCAGGCGCGGCTGGACGCCATCGGCGACTAGGAGCCCGGGGATTCCATGACGTCCGAGCACACCCCGGAGCCGCCTGCCCAATCCCTGTCTGCCCCGTCCCTGGCGGAGGCCGTCCGGGAGGCAACCGAGCTGCTTACGGAGGCCGGCGTCCCCAGCCCGCGGGTGGACGCCGAACTCCTGGCCGACCATTTGCTGGGCGTGGGCCTGGGGCGGCTGCGGTCCATGATGCTTGGCGATGCCCCGGCCCCGGCCGGTTACGCCGAACTCGTCGCCGAGCGCGCCACCCGGATTCCGCTCCAGCACATCACCGGCGTGGCGCACTTCCGCTACCTCCAGCTCGCAGTGGGGCCTGGTGTGTTCATTCCGCGCCCGGAGACGGAGTCCGTGGTGCAGCTGGTCATCGACCGGCTGCGTGCACTGGAACGTGCCGGCGTGGTCCGCCCCAAGGTGGTGGACCTGGGCACCGGCTCGGGGGCCATCGCCGGGTCCATTGCGCACGAGGTGCCAGAGGCCGAAGTCTTCGCAGTGGAGTTCAGCGAGTTCGCGCACGCCTGGGCGGCGAAGAATCTCCGCCCGCTGGGGGTCACCCTGCTGCTGGGGGACCTGCGGAACGCCCTGCCGGAACTCAACGGAACGTTCGACGTCGTCGTCTCCAACCCGCCGTACATCCCCGCCGAAGCCATCCCCAATGAACCTGAAGTGGCGCTGCACGACCCGCCGGAAGCACTCTACGGCGGGGGAGCGGACGGCATGGAACTGCCGACGGCGGCCGCCGCCTCCGCAGCACGGCTCCTGGTTCCGGGCGGCTACTTCGTGATGGAACACGCCGAAGTCCAGGCTGGCTGGATATCGACGATGCTGAAGCGGACGAAGCTCTGGACCGACGTCACCACGCATTTTGACCTTAACGGCAAGGAACGCGCCACCAGCGCCGTCCTTGCTTTCCCGCCCGCTGAGTAATGAAAGAATGAGGCAGTGACCACTACGTACAACTGCACGGCCGACGACGAGCGGACCGCCGGAATCGCCCACGCACGGCGGGCGATCCTCGAGAAGAAGTGCATTGTCCTGCCCACGGACACCGTCTACGGAATCGCAGCCGATGCCTTTTCCCCGCAGGCTGTCACCATGCTGCTGGTGTCCAAGGGCCGCGGCCGGAACATGCCGCCGCCCGTCCTGATTCCGCGCCTGAACGCGCTCGACGGGCTGGCCACCGATGTGTATCCGGATGCCCGTGACCTGGCTGAGGCCTTCTGGCCCGGCGGACTGACCCTGATCTTCCACGCGCAGCCGTCCCTCGACTGGGATCTGGGCGAGACCAAGGGCACCGTTGCCCTTCGCATTCCGGACGACGAGGTGGCCATTGACCTGCTGACCGTTACCGGACCCCTCGCCGTGTCCTCGGCAAACCGGACCGGCCAGGCTCCGGCGCAGACAGCCTTTGAAGCGCGTTCCCAGCTCGCGGAGTCCGTTGAGGTCTACCTTGAAGGCGGTTTCCGTCCGATCGAGGGGACCGACGCCCGGCCGTCCACCATCGTGGATGCCACCTCGTTCCCGCTGCGCGTCGTCCGCGAGGGCGCCATCAGCCTGGAGCGGCTGCGCGAGGTTGTTCCCGGAGTTCTCGACATCAACGGCAACGCGGCGGACGAAGCTGGGCTCACCGCTGTCCCGGCTGACGCTCGCTCCGAGGATGCTTCGCCCGGGGACGCGGCGCCCGACAGCGCTCCTGACGCTCCTCTGCAGTCCGACGCCGGCGAAAAGCCCGCAAGCGCCGAATGACACTGCAAAGGCAGCCTATTCCCGTTCTTGGAGTGGACGCCACGCCCTTGGACGTCGACGGACTCACCGCCGTCCTCAACGGATTCGTGGCTGACGGCACCACCAGGACGGTCGTCGGACACAATCTGCACAGCGTCACGCTTTTCCACTCCGAACCGGAGTTCAGGAAGTTCTACGAGAACAGCGACGTTGTACTTCTCGACGGCGCGCCCGTCCTCTGGCTGTGGGGGAGGAGCAGGCAAAAGACGGCCCGGCATACAAGGTCCGTCATGGACTACCGGCTTGGTTCAACGGACTGGATCCCCGCGCTGGGCAGGCTGGACGGCCTCCACCGCATTGCTGTCCTTGGGGCCGGCGCGACTGCCAACGCCAAGGCCGTGGCGAAACTGCAGGCCACGGTGCCGGGCGCCACCGTCGCGGGCATGCCGGGGGAGGACTGGGACTCGGAACTGGAGGAGAAAGCTGCCGCGTGGCTGGCGGAACTCCAGCCGCAGCTGGTGCTGATCGGCCTTGGCATGCCGCTGCAGGAAGAGGTGCTGTGGCGCCGCCTGCCGTCGTTGCCGCCCGCGGTCTACTGCGCGGTCGGCGGAGCCATCGAGCAGATCGCCGGCATCCAGAAGCTGGCGCCACGCTGGCTTGGCCGGCTTGGGCTGGAATGGGCGTGGCGGCTGCTGCTGCATCCGCGCCGCGTGGCGTACAGGGTGTTTGGCGAGCCGTGGGTCCTGCTGGCACTCCTGCTGCGGCGCCGGCTGCTCGGGCAGGGCTGACAGCCCCGCCCGCCTACGCTAGAACTTCTGGTCCTTCAGCGGGCCAAATCCCTTGCCGCGCAGCCCCGTGGAAAACGCCCGGAACCAGTCCGCCAGCCCCCGGACATCCCCGCGGCGGAGGAAATAGCCGAGGTAGCCGCCCACGTCGGCCACCAGGGACTTCACGCGGAAATGGCGGCGAATGAGGTAACCGCGGTTGCGGTAGTAGTAGTAGCGCTTGAAGGCGCCCTCCGGGACGATGACGTGCCAGCGGGCACCAAACACGTGCTTCGTTTCGGAAAACGCGTGCGGGTGCATGATTGCAGCGGTGGTGACGGTGCCGAAACGGATGCCTGCCTTGCGCAGCCGGATGGTGAAGTCCACCTCGTCGCCGCGGATGAAGAGGCGCATGTCCGGCAGGCCCACCTTGAAGAAGACATCCGAGCGGATGAGCGCGCCGTTGAAGAAGTGGCCGTCGTTCGGCAGGAACCCCACCTTCTCCAGCGCGGCCCGGTCGTGGGACACCTTGCCGTCCAGCCGGAAGAAGAAGGAGAGCTGGTCGGGATGCCCCGGGGCTACCACCAGGGGCACAACGGCCTCAAGATCTCGCGCCTCCGCTTCCCGGATCAGCGTGGCCAGGCACTCGGCGTCCGCCGGCTCGGCGTCGTCGTCCATCATCCAGACCCAGTCGGCGCCGCTGGCCACGGCCTTGAGCGCCGCAAGGGAGAAGCCCCCGGCGCCGCCAAGGTTGGCTTCCGAACGGATGTAGTCCACATTTGCATGCTGGGCGGCGACGTCCTTTGCGGGGACTGTGCCACTGTCAACGAGGCAGATTGTCGACACGCGGGCTGTCTGCCCATTGATGGCCTTCAGCAGGACCGCTAGCTCATGGGGACGGTCAAACGTCACGGCGGCAACTGCGACTGACACTGGCATTTCGGGGATCCTTTCAGCACAGCCGTCGGCAAGTTTCCCGCCGGCGTAAGGCCGTGTGACGCGAAGCGATGTACCCGTTGGCGTTAGTATCTTGACTAGAGTCCACTGTAATACAGCCCCGTCAGGCACTATGCACTGCCTGTCTGTGCGCGCATGGCGACGGAGAAGTTTCATTTATTGCACGTCAGATCCACACCTATCGAGCCCGCATGGTCCGCCCGGACTGACCCCGCATTCGCATCCGCATAGCCTGCAGCATGGCGGGAAGCACTGCGCCAGCACCACTGGAATGGTGGCTGCGCCATGATCATGTACCTGTCCATGATGCTGACCGCGGCGCTCGTGTCCTACGGGGCCACATGGGGTGCACGGCTGATCGGTAACCGGCTTGAGCTGTTCGCCCCTATCCGCAGCCGGGACATGCATTCAAGCCCGGTGTCGCGGCTCGGCGGGCTGGGGATCTTCGCCGGCGTGCTGGTGGCACTGGCCGTGGCAAGCCAATCCTTCTTCGTCAAGGACATCTTCCGCAACAACGGCGCCCCGTGGGGTGTGCTGGCGGGCGCTGCCGTCATCGTGCTGGTCGGAGTGGCTGACGACCTCCTGGATCTTCGCTGGTGGGTCAAGCTGATAGGGCAGTCCCTCGCCGCGCTCGTGGTGGCTGTCTGGGGCGTGCGGATGACCATCATCCCGTTCATTCCGGAACCGATCCGTTTCGACTCGGACCCGATCAACATCGTCCTCACCACCGGCCTCATCGTCGTCACGATGAACGCTTTCAATTTCATCGACGGGCTGGACGGACTGGCCGCCGGGGTGGCCATCATCGGCGGGTCCGCGTTCTTCCTCACCGCTTACTGGGTCCACCGGAACGCGCCGATCCTGGACCGATCCGACCTCGCCACGCTCCTGACGGCGGTCCTTGTGGGCAGTTGCCTGGGGTTCCTCCCACACAACTGGTTTCCGTCGAAGATCTTCATGGGCGATTCCGGTGCGATGCTGATCGGCCTGCTCATGGCGTCGGCCGGTGTGGTCTCGACCGGGCAGATCACCTCGGGCCTTTATGACCGCGTCAACGGTATCCCCACGATCATCCCCATCCTGCTGCCGTTCGCCGTGCTGTTCCTGCCGCTCCTGGATCTGTGCCTTGCAGTGGTGCGGCGCACCGCCGTCGGGCGTTCACCGTGGTCCGCCGACCGGGGGCACCTGCACCACAAGCTCATGGACATCGGGTACTCCCACCGCACCGCGGTCATGCTGCTGTATCTGTGGGCGGCGGTGCTGTCTTTCGGTGGTCTGGCCTTCGCCGTCTACCCCTGGCAGGTTGTGGTGGCCGTCATGGTCGCCGCCACCCTGGTCATGGGTCTGGTCACGGCCTGGCCGTACCTGAGCCGCCGCGGCGATGACGCCGGAGTAGGGCCAACACCGGAGTAAGACGCGCTTTTCGGAAAATTTCTATCTCATGTAGAATTCAGGTGCGGGTCTTTCCTGCACCACTCCACCCTGCCCCGAAGATTGGTTCGCATGTCCTCCAACGCCGAGCCCGGACCTGTGTCCGGCAAGGAATCCGTTGGTGTCTCCGGGCCCACGCGGTCGCTCTGGCTCGGCCTGCTTGGACTCAGTTCTGCAGTCTCATGCGGAGCGCTCGTCCTAACCGGCGTGGTGGCCGTGCTGCTGAACGGCTGGACCGGTGTTGTGTCCAGCAGCCTCGGCGGCCTGCTGGTGGTCGTGTTCTTCGCCATCAGCCTGCTGATCGGACACTTTGTGGGTCGCAACAACCCTTCGGGTGCCGTCGGCCTGTTCGTGGCTACCTACTTCGTCAAGGTCATCGGTTTCGCCGTGGTGTTGTTCGCAGTGGGTGCTCCCGACTGGCTGCACGGCCGCTGGTTCGTCATAGGCGCCGTCGTGGCTGTGGTCACGTGGCAGGCTGCCGAGATCTACGGTTTCAGCAAAGCCCGGCTGCAGATCTTCAACGACCCCGAACCGGATAGCGGCCCCAAGTCGAACGGTGAGCAACACTGATGACCAAGCACAAGCACCCCGGGAAAAACGAGCCTAAGGCACCTGAACCGACGCCCGGTCCTGCCGCCGTACCCAGCGAAAATTCCGACGGCGGTTACAACGCTGGAATGGCCGTCTTTAGCTACATAATTGGCGGAATCATCGTCTGGAGTTTGATAGGGTGGGGACTGGATTATCTGTGGGGAACCCGCTGGATTGTGCTCGTAGGCGCTCTGCTTGGAGCTGCGGGAGGGTTCTATCTGTCCCATATGCACGGCCTCACCAGTTCAAGGAAACCAACTGGCGGGAACGGTGCAGCCAGCGGCCCGTCTGAGGACGGGAACAGTAATGCCAAATAATTTCACGAGGGGGAGGGCAAGCATGACGCGCGCCGGAACCTTACCAACGCCCAACGATGGACACTGCAGAGAGGAAACGCGTTGATCGCGCTTGCGCTCCCGGCCCAAAATTCAGGAGAGTTCACACCTCCCGGAATTGAAGAAATGCACCTGCCGGCAATCCTGCCGTGGGGTGCGGCAGACGGATTCTCCAAGCAGATGCTGCTGGTTATCCTGTCCGTCGTCATTATCGCCACATTCTTTGTGCTCGCTGCGCGGAAGCAGCAGCTCGTTCCCGGCAAGCTGCAGTTCGCAGGTGAGGCCGCCTACGGCTTCGTCCGCAACAGCATCGCCAAGGACATCATCGGCGGCAGGGACTTCATCAAGTATGTCCCGCTGCTGTTCAGCTTGTTCTTCTTCATCCTGGTGAACAACATCTACGGTGCAATCCCGGTGATCCAGCTCCCGAGCTTCTCGCACGTCGGCGGCGCCTACGTGCTGGCCGCCATTGTGTACGTCACCTGGATCGGCATCGGCATCAAGAAGAACGGCCTGCGCTACTTCAAGCTCGCCACCGTTCCCTCCGGTGTCCCGGTCTACATCCTCCCGATCGTCATTCCGATCGAGATCATCTCCAACTTCCTGGTCCGTCCGGTCACGCACAGCCTGCGTCTCTTCGCCACCATGCTGGCCGGTCACTTGATCGTCATGATTGCCGGTTCAGGCATTGAATACCTCGTCATGCAGGAGAACGTCCTTCTCAAGGGCACCTCCGTGCTGGTTCTGGCCGGCGCGATTGCCATGTACATGCTGGAAGCGCTGATCATGGCGCTGCAGGCGTACGTGTTCACACTGCTGACTGCGATCTACATCGAAGGCGCACTCCACGCCGACAGCCACTAGGCACCCCAAACTTCCCCTCGTGGGGATGAAGCAACCCAAACAACCTGCCATATACATGGCATCTTGAAAGGAAGAAAAATGGAAGGCTCCATCAACGGCTCCCTCAACCTCATCGGCTACGGTCTCTCGGCCATCGGCGGTGGTATCGGTGTGGGTCTCGTGTTCGCTGCCTACATCAACGGTGTGGCACGTCAGCCGGAAGCCCAGCGCGTCCTGCAGCCGATCGCATTCCTCGGCCTTGCGCTGACTGAAGCCCTCGCCATCCTGGGCCTGGTCTTCGCTTTCGTTCTCAAGTAAACCTTCAGAACCAAGCGAACATTCAGAACCGAGTAGATAAGGACGGGTGAAATATGAATCAGCTGATCATCTCAGCCGCCGCTGAAGGCGCCGAGGCGGCTAACCCGCTCGTTCCCAATCTTTGGGAAATGGGCGTCGTCCTCGCCGGCTTTGCTGTCCTCTTTTTCATCGTGGTCAAGTTCGTTGTCCCGATGTTCGAGAAGACGTTTGCAGAGCGTGCCGAGGCCATCGAGGGCGGCATCGCCAAGGCTGAGAAGGCTCAGGCTGAGGCTTCTGCTGCACTCGAAGAGTACAAGCAGCAGCTCACCGATGCCCGTGCCGAGGCAAACCGTATCCGTGAGGAAGCGCGTGCCGAAGGCGCCCAGATCCTGGCGGAACTGAAGGAGAAGGCTGCAGCAGAGTCTGCACGCATCACCGCTCAGGCACACGCGCAGATCGAATCCGAGCGCCAGGCGGCCGTTGTGTCGCTGCGTTCGGAGGTGGGCACCCTTGCCACCACGCTTGCGGGCCGCATCGTTGGGGAAACCCTCGAGGACGACGCACGTGCAGCACGCGTCGTTGACCGCTTCCTGGCTGATCTGGAGACCCAGAACGCAGGTGTAGCTAAGTAATGGCAGGTGTATCGAGCGAATCGCTGACCAAGGCGCTGACCGAGCTGGAGCCAAAGCTTCCGTTTGCATCGCTGCAGTTGGCAAAGGAACTTTTCGGGATCCTGGGAGCGGTAGACAGCTCGGCTGGTTTGCGCCGCGCCCTGACTGACCCCTCCCGCAGCGGTGAGGAAAAGTCGGCGTTGATCAAGCAGCTCTTCAGCGGAAAAGCTTCCGCTGAAGCCGTGGACATCGCAGCCGGTCTGGCCAGCTCACGCTGGGCATCGGCGCGAGACATCGGCGATGCACTCGAGACGCTTGCCGCAACGGTGGTCATCGCCGTTGCTGAAAACAAGTCGGCCGTTTCTGCCTCCGGTATCACCGGCCTGGAAGAGCTGGAGAACGATCTTTTCTCCTTCAACCAGGCCGTGGCTGCCAACCACGATGTGCAGCGCGCCCTGTCTGAACCGCAGGCCAGCGCTGCTGCAAAGATCGCCCTGGCCGAGAGGCTGGTTCCTTCCGCAAGTGAGGAAGCCAAGGTCCTCATCGGACAGGCGGTCGCGCAGCCCCGTGGCATCAAGGCAACCAAACTCGTGAGCCGTTTCGCCGAGCTCGCCGCCAAGCGCCAGCAGCGCTGGATTGCGACGGTCAGCGTCACGCGTCCCCTCACGGGGACGCAGGAGAACCGTCTGCAGCAGGGACTGAACTCCCTTTACGGACGCGAGCTGAAGGTCAACTTCAACGTTGATCCCACGCTGATCGGCGGCATCCGGGTTCAGGTGGGGGACGAAGTGCTCGACGCTTCGCTCCTCACCCGCCTGAACGACCTTCAGCGCCAGCTGGCCGGCTAGCCGGACAAGCACAACACAACTGATAGAAACCCCGGTCATCGTGAGCAACGATGATCACGAATACAGGAGAGCAGGGACTGCAGATGGCCGAATTGACCATCAACGCCGACGACGTCCGTAATGCGTTGAACGAATTCGCGGCGTCCTACGAACCCGGAAACGCAGAGCGCGTAGAGGTCGGCCGTGTGACCACCGCAAGTGACGGCATCGCCCGTGTTGAGGGCCTTCCCTCGGTCATGGCGAACGAGCTGCTTCGCTTCGAAGACGGCACCCTGGGCCTCGCCCAGAACCTCGACGTGCGCGAGATCGGTGTCATCATCCTCGGTGACTTCTACGGCATCGAAGAGGGCCAGGAAGTTCACCGCACCGGACAGGTTCTGTCCGTGCCGGTGGGCGACGCCTTCCTTGGCCGCGTGGTGGACCCCCTGGGTGTGCCGATCGACGACCTCGGCGAGATCAAGGCCGAGACCACCCGTGCCCTGGAACTCCAGGCACCTGGCGTTACCCAGCGCAAGTCTGTGCATGAGCCAATGCAGACCGGCCTGAAGGCCATCGACGCCATGATTCCGATCGGCCGCGGCCAGCGCCAGCTGATCATCGGCGACCGCCAGACCGGCAAGTCCGCGATCGCGATCGACACGATCATCAACCAAAAGGCCAACTGGGCTTCCGGGGATGTCACCAAGCAGGTCCGCTGCGTCTACGTCGCCATCGGCCAGAAGGCGTCTACGATCGCAGCAATCCGCCAGACCCTTGAGGACAACGGAGCGCTGGAGTACACCACGATCGTTGCCTCCCCGGCTTCCGACCCGGCCGGCTTCAAGTACCTTGCACCGTACGCCGGTTCGGCCATCGGCCAGCACTGGATGTACGGCGGCAAGCACGTACTCATCGTGTTTGATGACCTGTCCAAGCAGGCCGAAGCCTACCGGGCCGTGTCGCTGCTGCTCCGCCGCCCCCCGGGACGCGAAGCCTACCCGGGTGACGTCTTCTACCTGCACTCCCGCCTGCTGGAGCGTTGTGCCAAGCTCTCCGACGAACTCGGCGCAGGCTCGATGACCGGTCTGCCGCTCATCGAAACCAAGGCAAACGACGTTTCCGCCTATATCCCGACCAACGTGATCTCCATCACTGATGGCCAGATCTTCCTGCAGTCTGACCTCTTCAACGCCAACCAGCGCCCCGCTGTTGACGTTGGTGTCTCGGTGTCCCGCGTTGGCGG
This sequence comes from Arthrobacter sp. FW305-BF8, assembly GCF_021789315.1. Taxonomy (NCBI): domain Bacteria; kingdom Bacillati; phylum Actinomycetota; class Actinomycetes; order Micrococcales; family Micrococcaceae; genus Arthrobacter; species Arthrobacter sp. FW305-BF8. The sequence continues at coordinate 3,134,611 of NZ_CP084561.1, read as the reverse complement.
TGCCGCCCAGGTCAAGTCCATGAAGAAGGTCTCCGGTACCTTGAAGCTGGATCTTGCCCAGTACCGCGACATGCAGGCGTTCGCGATGTTCGCATCGGACCTCGATGCCGCATCCCGCCAGCAGCTGACCCGGGGTGCACGCCTGATGGAACTGCTCAAGCAGGGCCAGTACTCGCCGTTCCCGGTCGAGAACCAGGTTGTGTCCATCTGGGCCGGTACCCAGGGCTACCTGGACGACGTTCCGGTTGAGGACATCAGCCGCTTCGAGTCCGAATTCCTGGACCACCTCAAGCACAAGTCCTCCATCCTCACGACGCTGGCTCAGACCAACGTTCTGGGCGATGACACCGTCGAAGCACTGAAGACCGCCATCGTGGACTTCAAGAAGGGCTTCTTCGGCGAGGGGGACAACCAGCTGGTGGGCGCCGGCCACGAGGAGCATGAAGCTATCTCGGAGGGTCAGGTCGACCAGGAAAAAATCGTCAGGCAGAAGCGCTAGTTTCGCTGGCAGGGACTGCCGGAACCCTTTGGGGGTCCGGCAGTCCCGGCCATCGGGATCTTAGGAAAGGATAAGTATGGGAGCCCAGATCCGGGTCTACCGTCAGAAGATCAGCTCGACGACGTCGATGCGCAAGATCTTCAAGGCGATGGAACTGATCGCTACCTCGCGCATTGGCAAGGCCCGTGCCCGGGTGGCAGCTTCACTGCCTTACGCGAACGCGATCACGCGCGCTGTTTCTGCTGTCGCAAGCCAGAGCGAAATTGACCACCCCCTGACTACCGAGCCGGAGAACATCCGCCGGGCCGCCGTCCTGGTCATCACCTCAGACCGCGGCCTTGCAGGTTCGTATTCCGCCAGCGTGCTCAAGCAGGCCGAAGGCCTGAATGAGTTGCTCCGTGCCGAAGGCAAGGAAGTCAAGACGTTCCTGCTGGGCCGCAAGGCGCAGGCTTACTTCGAGTTCCGGAACCGTCCCTATGGGCGCGTCTGGACCGGCAACACCGATGCCCCTGAGTTCGCCACGGCGCAGGAAATCGGCGCGGCCCTGCTCGAAGACTTCGCCACTGACTTCGAAGAGGGCGGCGTGGACGAGATCCACGTTGTGTATACCCGCTTCAAGTCCATGGTGACGCAAGAGCCGACCGTCATCCGACTTCTTCCCCTCGAAGTTGTGGAAGAGCAGGCGGCCTCCGAATCGGAACTGCTGCCGCTTTACGAGTTCGAACCGGAGCCGGAACAGGTGCTCAACGCACTCCTGCCGCGCTACATCGAATCCCGCATCTTCGCGGCCATGTTGCAGGCAGCGGCTTCTGAGCTTGCTGCACGCCAGCGGGCTATGAAATCCGCCGGCGACAACGCCACGGACCTCATCAAGAAGTACACGCGTCTGCGCAACACCGCCCGCCAGGCAGAGATTACGCAGGAGCTTTCCGAAATCGTGGCCGGCGCCGACGCACTCGCGTCGTAGCCGGACCGGTCCCGGACCCCTGCAACAAAAGATAAACTTAACCCCACGCCATCTACGAGTGAAGTGAGAGAGATGACTGCCACCGCTACCGAACACGTAGCCGCAACGGCCGGTGCCACCGGCCGTATCGCACGTGTCATTGGCCCGGTTGTCGACGTCGAATTCCCGGCTGACGCAATCCCCTCGATTTACAACGCACTCACCACCGAGATCACTCTCAACGGTGAGACCAAGACCATCACGTTCGAGACCTCACAGCACCTGGGTGACAACCTCGTCCGCGCTATCTCCCTGCAGGCAACCGACGGCCTGGTCCGCGGCACGTCCGTGGTCGACAGCGGTTCCCCGATCACCGTGCCTGTTGGCGACGGCGTCAAGGGCCACATCTTCAACGTCCTCGGCAAGCCGCTGGACGTCGACGAGTCCGAGATCCAGGCTTCGGACTACTGGCCGATCCACCGCAAGGCCCCGTCCTTCGCGTCCCTCGAGGGTTCCACCGAAATGCTCGAAACGGGCATCAAGGTCATCGACCTCCTCACCCCGTACATCAAGGGTGGAAAGATCGGCCTGTTCGGCGGCGCCGGCGTGGGCAAGACCGTTCTGATCCAGGAAATGATCACCCGTGTTGCCCGCAACTTCGGTGGTACTTCCGTATTCGCCGGTGTCGGCGAGCGTACCCGTGAAGGTAACGACCTCTGGGTTGAAATGGAAGAGGCAGGCGTCCTCAAGGACACCGCCCTTGTGTTCGGCCAGATGGACGAGCCGCCTGGAACGCGTCTTCGCGTGGCCCTGTCCGCCCTGACCATGGCGGAGTACTTCCGCGATGTCCAGAACCAGGACGTGCTGCTCTTCATCGACAACATCTTCCGCTTCACGCAGGCAGGTTCCGAGGTTTCCACGCTGCTGGGCCGCATGCCCTCCGCCGTGGGGTACCAGCCGAACCTTGCCGACGAGATGGGCCTCCTCCAGGAGCGCATCACGTCCACCAAGGGCCACTCCATCACCTCGATGCAGGCCATCTACGTCCCCGCAGATGACTACACCGACCCGGCACCGGCCACGACGTTCGCACACCTGGACGCCACCACGGAACTTTCCCGTGAAATCGCCTCCCGTGGTCTGTACCCCGCAGTGGACCCGCTGACTTCGACGTCCCGAATCCTGGACCCGCAGTACATCGGCAAGGACCACTACAACACGGCTGTCCGTGTGAAGCAGATCCTGCAGAAGAACAAGGAACTCCAGGACATCATCGCCATCCTCGGTGTCGACGAACTCTCCGAAGAGGACAAGATCGTCGTCTCGCGTGCGCGCCGTATCCAGCAGTTCCTGTCGCAGAACACCTACACCGCCAAGCAGTTCACCGGCGTTGAGGGCTCCACGGTTTCCATCAAGGACACCGTTGAAGGCTTCTCCGCGATTTGCGACGGCGAACTCGACCACATCGCAGAGCAGGCGTTCTTCAACGTCGGCGGCCTGGATGACGTTGAGCGCCAGTGGGCCAAGATTCAGGAACAGACCAAGTAATATGGCTGAGCTTGAGGTTGAGATTGTCGCAGCGGATCACTTCGTGTGGTCCGGGGCGGCCAAGATGGTCAAGGCCCGCACCAGCGATGGTGAAATCGGAATCCTGCCCGGCCACTCGCCCGTGCTGGCGATTTTGGCCGAGGGCCAGTTGGCAATCGAGCCGGTTTCCGGCGACCGCATTGCCGTGGATGTTGACGGCGGGTTCTTCTCCGTCGACAACGACCGGGTGGTAATTGTTGCTGACAACGCCCAACTGGGTGACGCGGCCACTGCGGGGATCCGATAGCACAACCCTGATGGACGTTACTTCCTTTCCGTTCATCGCCATAGCAACCGTGTTTGCGGTGCTGATTTTTACGCTGTGCCTGTTTGGGGTGCGCCGCTTCAACCTGCGGCGCGCCCTGGGCACGGTGGACGCCTCCATTCGTACGGCTGGAAAGAGCTGGCGGATGGGGGTTTGTCGTTATCAGGACAATGAGCTTGAGTGGTTCAGGCTGCTGTCCCTGAGCGTTCGGCCCGGCCACCGTTTCAAACGGAGTTCCCTTGAGCTGCTGGGCCGGCGCCAGCCCACGGAGGCGGAACTGGTCAAGGTGCAGCCCGATGTGGTGATCGTGGAGCTTCGGTACGAAGGGGAGGATGTCTTCCTGGCCATGAAGTTCGACGCCTACACGGGTTTGTCCTCGTGGCTTGAAGCCGGCCCGGTCATCGGCGTGGGGACCTGGCGCTGAGGCTGCCGCCACCGGCCTGAATCGCACCGGTCTGAATCGCACCGGCCTGAATCGCACAAGGCGGCGCCGTGAATGTTTCATGGTCTGAAAATATTAGTGACACAAAAAATGATCCCCGGCACGAATGCCGAGGATCATTTATTTTGCGACAAATTAGACGACGGTTACGCCCGTCGCCTGGGGGCCCTTGGCACCCTGGCCGATTTCGAACTGAACGCGCTGGTTCTCGTCGAGGGTCTTGAAGCCACCGGTCTGGATCTCGGAGTAGTGAACGAAGACATCGCCATCGGAGTCGTCCGGGGTGATGAAGCCGAAGCCCTTTTCAGCGTTGAACCACTTGACGGTTCCCTGTGCCATTTATTTCTCCTCAGTATGGAACTTTTAAGGCCAGCACACCTCGTACTGGTCTTGGTTACTCCGCGAGAAGAATCCTGGCCTGCACCCCCGATGACCGGAATTGCGTTGCAGGAGCTTCGCGCTCGCAACATGTCTTGCGAGCATGAAAACCACCTACACAAAGACTGGTATAAGAATTTCATGGGCAAACCGTCTGGTCAACGGTCAAAACGCGAATTACGCCAAATTTTGGGCAAATACGCAGTGAACGCCTGATCACCCATCCGTTACGGCCCCGCAGCCTAAAAGTAGGGTCAGAAAAGCCGGGACTCGACGTCGTCCACGCCCCGCATCGCGTCGTAATCCAGGGTCACGCAGTCAATGCCACGGTCCGTGGCAAGCACCCTGGCCTGCGGCTTGATTTGCTGGGCGGCGAAGATGCCGCGTACCGGTGCCAGCAGGGGATCCCGGTTGAGCAGTTCAAGGTACCGGGTCAGCTGCTCCACACCGTCGATGTCCCCGCGGCGCTTCAGCTCAATGGCCACCGTGGCGCCGCCGGCATCCCGGGCAAGGATGTCCACTGGTCCGATGGCGGTGAAGTACTCCCGCCGGATCAGGGAGAACCCTTCCCCGAGGGTTTCGATCTGGTCGGCGAGGAGCCGCTGCAGGTCGGCCTCGACGCCGTCCTTGATCAGGCCGGGGTCCTGTCCCAGTTCGTGGGAGCTGTCGTGGAGCTGTTCATGGATGTTGATAATGAGCCGGTCGTCCGTCTTGGCCGACTGCACCGTCCACTGCTCTACGACGCCAACTTCGACTTCGGCGTCCTCCGGGGAGGTGACGCGGAGAACGGCGGGCGGGCTCATCCAGTTCAGCGGCTTGTAGGAGCCGCCGTCGGAGTGCACCAGCACCGAACCGTCGGCCTTCACCAGCAGGAGCCGGGTGGCGAGGGGGAGATGGGCTTTGAGCCGGCCAACATAATCAACGGAGCAACGGGCTATGACGAGACGCACGCCCTACACCATACCTTCTCTGCAGTGTCTTCCCTGCAGGGCCTGCCCTGCAGGGCCGCGAGGCAGGGACGAAACCGCGGCGTGCAGTAGCGCGGTGTCATGCAGCGCAGGGCATGGGGATCCGCTAAGGCAGAATGGAGGCATGCCCCGCTCCAACCGTCCCCGCCGCCCCAGAGTCGGTCGCGGTGCCGCCGGAAACACGCCGGGCGGAGGAAAGCACGGCGCAGGTCCCGCCCCGGAACTTGACCTGGAGAGAGCCCGCGCGGGAATCGCCCGCAGGGAAAGCGCGCCGGACGGCGACTGGATGGTGCGCACCATGACGGCGCGCAACGCCGAGAAGACGTACATCTGTCCGGGCTGCTCCACCGCTGTGCAGCCCGGGATCGCACACCTTGTGGTCTGGGCGGACGACCACCTGTTCGGAGCCGCCGCGGGGCTGGCCGAGCGGCGCCACTGGCACACCAACTGCTGGACGTCCCGTAACTTCCGGTACCGCTAACGCCCTGTGGACCCGTACCGGGAGCAGCCCGGCCGGAAGATAAGCTGGTGCGCATGACTTTTGACCCGGCGTCGTACGTTTTCAGCCAGCCATCAGCAGCCACCACGATCCGCGCCTCCACGGTGCTTCCCGCCCGGCGCGAAAACATCGAAATTCACACCGAGGACGGCCACACTCTTGTGGGCGAACTGGCTCTGCCGGAATCGGGTCCGGTCACTGCCACGCTGATCACCCTCCATCCGCTGCCCACACATGGCGGTTTCATGGATTCCCACGTGTACCGCAAGGCCTCCTACCGGCTGCCGGCGCTGGCCGGAGTGGCCGTACTGCGCTTCAACACCCGGGGCACGTCCTCGCCGCGCGGAACCAGCGACGGAACCTTTGAAGAGGGCATCGGCGAGCGGTACGACGTGGAGGCGGCCGTGCGCTTCGCCGTCGAGCGGGGGCTGCCGAACCGCTGGCTGGTGGGCTGGTCCTTCGGCACCGAGCTCGCCCTCATGTACGGCGCCGTGGAACCGGTGGCGTCCCAGGTGGAGGGCGCAGTGCTGCTGTCCCCGCCGCTGCACCGCGCCACCGACGAGCACTTGCTGCTCTGGGCGGCCGCCGGCAAGCCGCTGACCGTCCTGGTGCCCGAGCACGACGACTACCTCCGGCCCGCCGCCGCAGAGGCCCGGTTCGGCCTTGTGCCGCAGGCCAGGGTGGTGGGGGTCGACGGCGCCAAGCACCTTTGGGTGGGGGAGAAGCAGGCCGCCCGGGTGCTGAATGAGATCGTGGACGACGTCACCCGCGACGGCGCGGGAGTCGAGGGCCTGCCGCAGGAATGGGAAGGGCCGGTGGCCGCCGCCGTCTAATGCTTGGGTGAGCCTGGTGCTTGCCTGTGTCTAATTCTTGCCCGTGTTTAGTGCTTGTCCTGGCGCACGATGTAGATCTCCTTGATGAGCAGCAGGGTGGCGGCCGCCGTCGGGATGGCAATGAGTGCCCCCAGGACGCCTAGCAGGCTGCCGCCCGCTATCACCGAGATGACAGCAACGGCGCCCGGCACCGCCACTGCTTTCTGCATGATGCGCGGCGAGATGAAGTACGCCTCGAACTGCAGGTAGGCGAAGTAGCAGATGGCGTAGGCCAGGGCGGACTGCCAGCCCAGCGTCAGCGTGATCAGGATGACCACCACGCCGGCGATGAGCCCGCCCACCAGGGGGATGAAGGCCAGCAGCGCCACCACGAACGTCAGCAGCACGGCGAACGGAACGCCGATGATGGACATGACAATGAAGGCAAAGGTGGCATTCAGGAGGGCGACCACCGCCTGGCCGATGACGTAGTTGCCCACGGAGCGGCTGATCTCCTCGGACAGCGCCTCAACCCGTCCCCGCCGGGACCGCGGTGCCAGCCGGTAGCCCCATTTCTTCATTGCGGGCAGGGCGGCGAGGAAGTACAGGCTGAGCACCAGCACGATCAGGGTGCCGAAGAGGCCATTGGCCACCGTCGAACCGAAGCCGACGACGCCGCCGAAGATGCCGCTCATGGCCTCCGGGTTCTTGACGAACTTGTCCAGTTCCTCCGTGATGCGGTCGCGAACGCCGAACTGGTTGTCCACCGTCCGGAAGAAATCCGAGTTAATGAAGTCGCGCACCCACACTGGAGCCTGCTTCACGAGCTCGGTGACCTGCTCCACGATCGTGGGGATGAGGGTGGCGAAGAAGCCGACGACGGCGAGCATCAGCACGGATACCGACACGAGGATGCCGGCGGGCCGGGGGATCTTCCTGCCCTCCAGCCAGCGCACCACCGGGTCCAGGCCGAGGGCGATGAACAGGGCGGCCACGATCCAGAGCAGTAGCTGGGTGGTGTGGGAACCGATCCAGTAGACCAGGAGGGCCAAGCCGACGCCCACGGTGCCCATGAATCCCAGGTACAGCGGGTGTTGCGTCGAGATGCGGGGCCCGGGCGAACCGAAACGCTCGGTGTCCCCGGATTCGCCGGCATCTTCTGCCTGAAGGTTGTCGGGATGCTCTGGCGGGAATTCAAACCGGAGCCGCGGCTGGGCGCCGGGGATCGGCTGGCGCAGACGCCTCAGCACGGCACCGAGGGCTGCCGGACGGCCCTTCGTCTTGACGGGCTTCTGGTGCGGGGCGGGCTGCGGCGCGGTGCTGGACTCTGCCGCGTGGTGTGCAGCAGTGTCCTGTGGTGCCGGCAGGCTCTGGGGGGAGTCGGCGTCGGGCAGATCTTCGGGGCCGCGCATGGACGGATCCGTGTGTTCAGTCACTGCTTTTTGATGCCTTTACCGTGCGTGGCGCCGCGGCTGCGGGCCGGATGTGATGATCATCGCAAACACTATCAGCAGCCTTGTGAATAGCCGGGCGGGCGGCGTTTCGATGGGCCGGCATCAGGGGCTCCGCGGCCCCCGATCCGGCCTGTTGGTAACAAAACGGTTACTATTGGAGGTAAACCCCCGCTGATGATAGGTATTCCTTTGCGTTTCAAGACTGCAGTTGCACTTGTGCTGCTCGGCCTCCTGACACTGCTGGCCGGCATCGGGCAGAAGACCTTCTGGGCCCCTGCCGAGACGGTCACGGCAACGGCTTCCGCCGGCGAAGCCGCACCCCTGACCGTGATCGACCAGAAGCTCCGCACCCTCGAGGGCGGAACGGTCACCATCAAGGTCAAGGGTGAGGGCAGCTTCCTGCTCGCGGCCGGACGCCCGGATGACGTCGACGCCTGGGTGGGCAAAACCGCCCACAACACGGTCACCGGACTTTCCGAGGACAAGAAGTCGCTGCAGGTTAAGCACACCGACGGCGAAGCCAGCGCGCCGTCGCCTGCCGGCTCCGACCTTTGGGTCAGCACCGAGAACGCCAGCGGCGAGCTGGACTACACGTGGTCCGCCCCGGCCGACGGCGATTGGTCCCTGCTGCTCGCAGCAGACGGAAAGAAGCCCGCGCCGTCGTCCATTTCCATGACGTTCCCCAATGACACCTCCATGCCCTGGGCCGTGCCGCTCATGGTCCTCGGCGGACTCCTCATTATCGCGGGAGGGGTACTGCTGGTCCTCAAGCCCAAGGGCGGGGCCCCCCGCGACGGCGGGTCGGCTGACGGCGGGTCCGCCGGCAAGGCCACGGACAAGCAGGGCAGCCCGTTTGCCCGGCGCGCCCGCGCCAAGGCGGCGGCCAAGGCTGGTGAACGGTCCTCCTCCGCGCGGCTCAGCGTGGTGGTCGCGGCCACCACCGCCGCTGTCCTCGCCGGCGGCGCAGCTGCCGCCCAGGCCAGCACGTCCGCGGCCCCGACGAACAGCGCATCCGCAGCCCCTGCAGCGACGGGCACGCCGGTGGTCCTGGACGCCCAGTTCCGCCGCATCCTGGAGCAGGTGGCCAGCGCCACCGACGCGGGCGACGCCGCCAAGGACGCCAAGAAGCTGACCGCCCGCGTTGCCGGAACGGAACTTGAGGTCCGGACCCAGAACTACAAGATCAGGTCGCGTGTGGCCTCCTATGACGCGCGCATGCCTGTGCGTTCCACGAAGCTCCTGACCACGGTGGTGACGGACAAGCGCGAATGGCCGCGCTCTGTCATGGCCGTTACGCAGGGCGAAGGCAACGTCGTGCCTCAGCTGCTGACGCTCGTGCAGAACTCGCCGCGGGAAAACTACAAGCTTGTGGGCACGTCGCCGCTGCAGCCCGGCACCACCTTCCCCGCGATCGTGCGCGGGGGCACCGAGTCGCTTGCCGCGGACGACAAGTCCGGCCTGCTCTACAGCGGGCAGGAAGCGCTCGCCGGCCTGGCTGACCGGCTGACCAAGTCCAACTCCACATTCAAGAGCAAGCTGGTTGAAGGGGAATCATCCCCGTACATCGCGGACACGCTGTCCTACCAGGCTGACATCGTGAAGGATGGCGTCGACGGCAAGTTCGCGTTCACGCACAAGGTCATTCCGGAGAGCACTGTCGTGTTCCGGACGGAGGACGGCGGGGCGCTGGTCCTTGGCCGCCTGACCTTCAACTTCGACGGCACCCCCAAGGCGGTGGGCGACAAGCTGTCCATCGGCAACGATGCGGCCGTTCTCGCCGGCGGCAAGGAGACCACTACCGGGATGGTGCTGAAATTCGCCGAATCCGTGGCCGTCTATGTGCCGCCGGCCGCCTCGAAGGATCCGATGAAGCTCGTGGCCGCCACGCGCGGACTGGTTGGCGCCAGCTTCAAGTAGGGAACGGCTTTGTCGTAAACCTGCCGTCACTCGAGCGGCCGCGGTGCTTACCGCGGCCGCTCTTGTGGCTAGAGTGGGAGCTATGAGTTCGCCAGCTTCCCGCCCTGTCCCTTCGGCCGCGAGCCAGCTTAACCTTCGCGGCGCCGTCGACCTCTCCTCCCTCAAGCAGCGCCCGGCGCCGCCGGCGCCTCCAGGCAACACGCGCGCCGCTGATTCCCAGCAGGCCGACGCCGGACCCGCGCTCCGGGTGGACGTCACCGAGGCGAACTTCCAGAGCCTTGTGGAGCTGTCCGCCCAGGTGCCCGTGGTATTTGCCCTCTGGGCCGCCTATTCGCCCGAGTCCACCAGCGTGCTGGATGCGCTTGACCGGATCATCCAGAGTTACGGCGGCCGGCTGGTCCTCGCCGCCGCGGACATCGAAGCATTCCCGCAACTGGCCCAGGCGTTCCAGGTGCAGGCCGTTCCCACCGCCGTCGCCGTGCTCAAGGGCCAGCCGGTTCCGCTCTTCCAGGGTGGCGCCGACGAGGAGCAGATCCGCCCGCTGCTGGACGAACTGCTCACGGTTGCGGCCGCCAACGGAGTGACCGGCAACGTCGGAGGCGGCGCGGGCACATCGGAAGAATCCGCCCCGGCCCCTCTGCCGCCGCTTCACCAGAAGGCCTTCGACGCGATTGAAGAGGGTGACTACGCTGCTGCGGCCGCTGCCTACCGGCAGGCGCTCGTCGAGATGCCGGCGGACGCCGAGGCCAAGGCTGGCCTGGCGCAGGTGGAACTCATGGAACGCCTGCAGAGCCTTTCCGGACCTGAGGGCGAGGCACTGCGCCAGCTGGCCGCGGATGAACCGGACAACCTCACCGCCCAGCTGGGCATTGCCGACCTTGATCTCGCCGGCGGCCATGTGGAGGATGCCCTGAACCGCGTCGTCGCGTATATCGGCAGGAACTTCGGCCCGGAACGCGAGTCCGCCCGCGTGCGCCTGCTCGAGCTGTTCGAAGTTGTCGGAACCACCGATGAACGCGTGGGCAAGGCCCGCCAGGCCCTGGCACGGGTGCTGTTTTAGTGGCGGTGCCCGCGCTGTTCCAGCCCCTGACGCTGCGTTCCCTGGAGCTGCAGCACCGCGGCTGGGTTTCGCCGATGTGCCAGTACAGCTGCGAACCTGACGAGGCCCCCGGAGTGCCCAACGACTGGCACCTCATGCACCTCGGATCGTTCGCCGCCGGGGGAGCGGCCCTCATCCTGACCGAGGCTGCGGCTGTCAACGCCGAAGGGCGCATCAGCCCGCGCGACGCGGGGCTGTACAACGACGAGCAGGCGGAGGGCTGGGAGCGGATCGTCCGCTTCGTGCACCGCCACGGCGTCGCCGACGCCAAGATCGGTGCCCAGCTGGCCCATGCGGGACGGAAGGCGTCCACCTACTGGCCGTTTTCGGGCCGGAGCGGATCGGTCCCGGCGTCCGACGGCGGCTGGGAGACAGTGGGACCGGGCACCCAGACGTTCGACGGCTACGCGCCGCCCGCGGCCATGACCGAGGATGACATCGGGCGCGTCATCGCGGATTTCGCCGCCGCTGCAAGCCGCGCCGTCGGCATCGGTTTTGACACCATCGAGCTGCACGGCGCCCACGGCTACCTCTTGCACCAGTTCCAGAGCCCGCTGATCAACGACCGCACGGACGCCTGGGGAGGCGATGCGGAGGCACGCAACCGGCTGACCCTGGCCGTCATCGACGCTGTCCGCAAGGTCATCCCGGAGTCCATGCCGCTGCTGCTTCGCATCTCGGCAACCGACTGGGCGGAGGGCGGCATCAGCGTCGAGGACTCGGTCAGCCTGGCCGCGCAGGCCGCCGCGCGGGGAGTGGACCTGGTGGACGTGTCCAGCGGCGGGGCCGTGGCGCACCAGCAGATCCAGCCCGGGCCGGGCTACCAGACGGAGTTCGCAGCCCGGATCCGCCGCGAAACAGGAGTCGCCACCGGCACTGTGGGGCTGCTGACGTCCCCCGGCCAGGCCGAGCATGTGGTGGCCACCGGACAGGCCGACGGCGTCTTTATCGCCCGGGCGGCACTGCGGGATCCGCACTGGTGGCTGCGGGCCGCCTTTGAACTCGGCCACGAGCTGCGCTGGGCGCCGCAGTACGAACGGGCCGTGCCGCGCCGCACGTTCTGACAGCGCTCAGGCGTACCGGCCTTCCGGGGTTTCTACTCCTTCCGGAGGATCCCCGGGGCGACGGGCCAAGACTAGGGTAAGTGCATGAGCACTCCCTTAACGGCCCTCTCGATCAGGGGGCTTGCCAAGCGCTTCGGCACCAAGATCGCGGTGGACGGCATCAGCCTCGACGTTCCCGCCGGTTCATTCTTCGGCATTGTCGGGCCCAACGGTGCCGGCAAGACCACCACCCTGTCCATGGCCACGGGCCTGCTCCGCCCGGACTTCGGAACGGCGGTGGTCCACGGGGTGGATGTCTGGGCGCAGCCGCTGGAGGCCAAAAAGCTGATGGGCATCCTGCCCGACGGGGTGCGGCTCTTTGACCGGCTCAGCGGTGAGCAACTGGTCACCTACGCCGGGCTGCTCCGTGGCATGGACAGGGCCGTGGTGGCTGCCCGGGTGGGGGAGCTGCTCGCAGCTTTGGACCTCAGCCAGGACGCGGGCACCCTCGTGGTGGATTACTCCGCCGGCATGACCAAGAAGATCGCGCTGGCCTCAGCGCTGATCCATGCTCCGAAAATCCTCGTGCTGGATGAGCCCTTCGAATCCGTGGATCCCGTGTCCGCCGCCAACATCAGGGACATCCTGGAAAGATACGTGGCCACGGGCGGCACCGTGATCGTGTCCAGCCACGTGATGGACCTCGTGCAGCGGATGTGCGACCACGTCGCCGTAATTGCCGGAGGCCGGATCCTGGCCGCCGGAACGGTGGACCAGGTGCGGGCCGGCGTGAGCCTGGAGGAGAGGTTCGTGCAGCTTGTGGGTGGCAGGAGCCAGACGGAGGGGCTCGAATGGTTGCGCACCTTCTGAGGCTGAAGCTCACGCTGCTCCGAAACGGTCTGAGGCGCAGCCCGTGGCAGCTGGTGGGGCTGGCCTTTGGCGGACTGTATGCGCTGGGAATCGTGGGCATGTGCGTGGTGCTGTTGGTCCTCCTCCGCCAGGAGGATCCGGGCCTGGCCCAGACAGTGGTTGTGCTCGGCGGCTCGGCCGCCCTGCTGGGCTGGGGGATTGTGCCCGTCATTGCCTCGGCGGTGGACATGACGCTGGACCCGGCCCGGTTCACGATGTCGGCCGTGCCCATGCCGCAATTGCTGGCCGGCCTCGCACTCGGTGGCCTCATCGGGCTCCCGGGGCTGGCCACTTTGCTCGTCGCTTTGGGAACCGTGGTCACCTGGTCTCGCGGTGTGCTGCCAGCCGTGGGCGCACTGGCCGGCGCCATCCTGGGCGTGCTCACCTGTGTGGTGTTTTCCCGCGTCGTCACTACGGCCACGGCAAGCCTGGCTGCCTCGCGGCGTTTCAAGGACGTCAGCGGGATTGCCTTCATGGTTCCCCTGGTCCTCCTCGGCCCCATCACCGCCGGCATCTTCCAGGGGATGGCGGGTTCAGGAGCCTTTCTGTCCGAGCTGGCCGGCAGGATTTCCTGGACGCCGCTGGGGGCCGCCTGGTCACTGGGCGGCGACCTCGAAAGGGGTCAGGCGGGCCCGGCAGGACTCAAGCTGCTCATCGCCGTGGCCACGCTCGCCGGGCTTTCCTGGTGCTGGAAGCTGCTGCTCGAACGCGCGCTGGTCACGCCGCCCTATGCCGGAAGCAGACGCCGGAAGGGCGGGCGGCTCGGGCTCTTCGCGCTCCTGCCCGGCACACCGGCCGGCGCCATCACGGCACGGGCGCTGACCTACTGGTTCCGTGATCCCCGGTACTCAGGTTCGCTGGTGGTCATTCCGCTGCTGCCGGTGGTGCTCGCTTTCCAGGGGAGCCAAACCAATGACTATGGCGTCCTGATGATCACCGGGCCGCTTACCGCGTTCCTCCTGGCGTGGTCCATCTCGGGGGATGTCTCGTACGACAACACCGCGTTTGCCCTGCACCTGGCCGCAGGCGTGCGGGGTGTCCATGACCGGCTGGGACGCGCGCTGGCCTGCCTGGCGTTTGCGCTGCCCGCCGTGCTGGTTCTCGCCATTGTGCCGTTCTTCATCACAGGGGACTGGGCGTGGTGGCCCTCCATCCTGGGGATATCCATGGGAGTGCTGCTGACCGGGCTGGGCCTGTCGTCGGTGGTGTCCGCCCGCTACACGATTGCCGTGCCTCTTCCCGGTGACAGCCCGTTCAAGAAGCCGCCGGGCAACGTGGGGCAGACCCTCGCCGTCCAGTTTGGCGGGATGGGTGTGCTCCTGGTGCTGGTTCTCCCGGAGGCCGGGCTGGTCCTGGCGCAGGTGCTTACCGGTGATCCGCTGTTCGGCTGGATCAACCTGGCGCTCGGCCCCGTCCTGGGCGCGGCCCTGTTCATTGTGGGGGTCCGGGTGGGCGGGCGCTGGCTTGATGCCCGCGGCCCCGAGCTCCTGGCCCAGGTCACGGTCAACCGCTGAAAAGTAGCTACCCGCCGTGGTTGACTAGCAGGACAGCTGAGAGAAAGGCCGGAAATGGAAGTCGTCATACTTCCGGGCGGCAAGCAGATTGCCTCCCTCGTGGCGGACGCGGTGGAAAGCCTGCTGCGGAGCAAGCCCGACGCAGTGCTGGGGCTGGCCACGGGATCATCGCCGCTGCCGGTCTACGAGGAACTTGCCCGGCGCCACGAACAGGCCGGCCTGGACTTCAGCCGCGCCTGCGGCTTCACCCTGGATGAGTACGTCGGGCTGGAACCCGGACACCCCGAGTCCTACCGGGAGGTGATCCGCCGCGATTTCGCGAACCGGGTCAACATCGACCCCGGGAACGTCCTCGGACCGGACGGAAGCGCTGCGGACATCCCGGCAGCCTGCCGGGCCTACGAGGACCGGATCAGGGAGCGCGGCGGCATCGACCTGCAGCTCCTGGGCCTGGGAACCGACGGGCACATCGGCTTCAACGAGCCGGGATCATCGCTGGCATCCCGCACCCGGATCAAGTCGCTCATCGAGCAGACCCGGCGCGACAACGCCCGCTTTTTCGACAGCCTTGAAGAGGTTCCGCACCATGTGGTGACCCAGGGGCTGGGCACCATCCTCGAGTCGCGGCACGCGATCCTGATTGCCACCGGAGCTCAGAAGGCGCAGGCCGTCCACGACCTCGTGGAGGGGCCCCTTGCCGCGATCTGCCCTGCCTCTGTCCTGCAGTTGCACCCCCATGCCTCCATCGTGGTGGACGAGGCCGCCGCGTCGTCACTGAAGCTCGCCGACTACTACCGGCACACCTTCGACCACAAACCGGCGTGGCAGGGGCTCTGACAGCAACCTGCGCCCGGGTCCTCCCGCGGCCGCCCGTCCGGAACGGCTAAGATGGATGCCATGAGTAGCATGACGGATCCTCTCGACAACGACCCCATGCGTGAGCTTTCCGGCACCGGATCGTCCACCGCAACCATTGAGCGCGAGGAACTGCGCCAGGAAGTGGAGCCCGGCGATCGTGAGCGCTTCTCGCACTACGTGCGCAAGGAAAAGATCATGGAGTCCGCCATGACGGGCGAACCGGTCATCGCGCTGTGCGGCAAGGTCTGGACGCCCGGACGGGATCCGCAGAAGTTCCCGGTCTGCCCGGAGTGCAAAGAGGTCTATGACGGCCTCCGCCCGGGCAACGACGGCGGCAAGGGGTCCGGCGGAGACTCAGGCAACAACAAGTAGTGACGGAGACACTCTTCGGCGGACCCACCCTGCCTCCGGCTTATCCGGAACGTGCAGCCTGGGGAACCGCCCAGAAGCTCCGTGCCTGGCAGCAGGAAGCCCTGGACCTTTACTTCAGCAAGGCTCCCCGCGACTTCATGGCCGTGGCCACGCCCGGCGCCGGCAAAACCACCTTTGCGCTCAGGGTGGCCTCCATGCTCATCGAGGCCGGCACGGTGAACCGCGTGACCATCGTGGCGCCCACCGACCACCTGAAGCGGCAGTGGGCTGACGCCGCCGCGCGTGTCGGCATCGCGATTGATCCCAACTTCAAGAATTCCGACGGCCAGCACGGCCGCGGGTTCATCGGCGTGGCCGTGACCTATGCGCAGGTGGCAAGCAAGCCCATGCTGCACCGGGCCAAGACCGAAGCCGCCCGCACCCTGGTGATCCTTGATGAGATCCACCACGGCGGCGAGGCGCTGTCCTGGGGCGACGGTCTCCGCGAGGCCTTCGACCCCGCGGCCCGGCGGCTGTCCCTGACCGGTACGCCCTTCCGCTCGGATACCTCACCCATTCCGTTCGTGGAGTACACCGAGGACCGCGAGGGCATCCGCCGCTCCAAGTCGGACTACACCTACGGCTACGGCAATGCGCTGCGTGACCACGTGGTGCGGCCGGTCATCTTCATGGCCTATTCCGGGCAGATGCGCTGGCGCACCAGCGCGGGTGACGAGATGGCCGCCTCCCTCGGCGAGGCCGCTGTCACCAAGGACATCACGTCGCAGGCCTGGCGGACCGCCCTGAACCCCGCGGGGGAATGGATTCCCGCCGTCCTGGCGGGAGCGGACAAGCGGCTCAGCGAGGTCCGGCGGTCCGTTCCCGACGCCGGTGGCCTGGTGATCGCGACCGACCACGAGGACGCCCGGGCGTACGCCGGCCAGCTCAAGAAGATCACGGGCGAGTCGCCGACGGTGATCCTGTCCGATGATGCAAAGGCCTCAAACAAGATTGAGGAGTTCAGCGCGGGCAACCAGCGCTGGATGGTTGCCGTGCGCATGGTGTCCGAAGGCGTGGACGTGCCGCGTCTTTCGGTGGGCGTCTACGCCACATCCACCTCCACCCCCTTGTTCTTCGCCCAGGCAGTGGGTCGCTTTGTGCGTTCCCGGAAACGGGGCGAGACGGCCTCGGTCTTCCTGCCGTCCGTTCCCCCGTTGATGGCGCTGGCCAACAGCATGGAAGCCGAACGTGACCATGCCCTGGACCGGCCGCAGAACGATGACGGGGACGGCCTGATGGACCTCGAAGAGTCGCTGATGGACGAGGCGAACCGCGAGGAGAAGGCGTCGGACAGCCTGACCAAGGGCAAGTTTGAGGCTCTGGACTCGCAGGCTTCCTTCGACCGTGTGCTGTTTGACGGCGGCGAGTTCGGCACCGGAGGCGACATCGGCTCCGAGGATGAGCTCGACTTCCTCGGCATCCCGGGCCTGCTGGACGCCGAGCAGGTGGGCATGCTGTTGCGCCAGCGCCAGCACGAGCAGCAGGGCCGCAAGAAACGCCAGGGCCCTGCGGTGCCCGCCGCCCCCGCGGTACCCGACCACCGGATGCTGATGGACCTGCGGAACGAGCTGGCCAAGAACGTGGCGGCCTGGTCCGCACGGACGGGCACCCCGCACGGCGTGGTGCACACGAAGCTGCGGACCGTCTGCGGCGGCCCTCCGGTGGCACAGGCCAACGAGGAGCAGCTCCAGTCCAGGCTGAAGAAGCTCCAGGACTGGTTCATCGGCAGGACTTAACGCCGCACGACGTAGGCAGGCGGGAACGAGGCGGGAACCTACTCGAGGTCCACGCCGCCCAGCTCCATTTCGGCGTAGGTGTCGTCGAGGTCATCGGCGATCCCCGCCGTCAGCCGTTTGATCACGGTGACGGCGTAGCCAGCCTGGACAGCATCCAGTGACGTCGCCATGACGCAGTGGTCGGTGGCGAGGCCCACCACCACGACGTCCTCCACGTCGTGGCTCTGGAGCCAGTCGTCGAGGCCGATCGCGTCTTCTTCAGGAGCGTAACCGGGGTCGGCAGCACCCGGCAGGGAGCCGGGCTGCCGCTCGCCGGTGGGGACGGCGTCCTCCGGTGCCAGCAGGCCTTCGAACCCGGAATAGGCCGCGGTGTACAGCCCCTTGTGGAAGTAGGCCTGGATGTGTTCGGTGTCCAGTTCCGGGTGCAGCTCGGCACCCGGGCTCCCGGCCACGCAGTGCGGCGGCCAGGTGTCCTTGAAGTCCGGGGCTTCCGAGAAATGTGTGCCCGGATCGATGTGCCAGTCCTGCGTGGCCACGATGTGGTCGAACTGGCCGTGGTGGTTCTCGACGTACTCGCTAATGGCCCCGGCCACGGCGGCCCCGCCCTCCACCGGCAGCGCGCCGCCCTCGCAGAAATCGTTCTGGACGTCGACGATGATGAGTGCCCGTGCCATCAGTTCTCCTCAGTTCCCATCAGTTGTCCTCATAGAGCGTGGGGATGGCCGGCTCGCCGCGGTGCAGACGGTGGACTACCGAGGGCAGTTCGGCCATGGAATCGGCGTGGCGCTGCCGGGCGCGCAGGACGCCTTCGTGGCCGGTCCAGCCGGGCAGGAGCTCGCCGTTCTTGATGAACTGCTGCAGCAGCGCCCGGTCATTGCCGTCGTCCGCCGGCCGGTGGCCCACCCCGATGAGCTCCTGCGTGGCCGTGCCGTTGTCATTGAGCCGGCGGAGGGCGTACTTGCGCCCGCCCTTGCTCGTCTTGTTCTTGGCGGCCTTGGCCACCGAAACAAAATCCCCGGCGTCGTTGGTCCGGCTGACCAGCTTGTAAACCATGCTGGCGGTGGGTGCACCGGAGCCCGTCACGAGGGACGTGCCCACCCCGTAGGAGTCGACGGGGGCGGACTGCAGGGCCGCAATGGCGTATTCGTCCAGGTCCGAGGTCACCGTGATACGGGTGCGTTCGTTGCCCAGGTCATCCAGCAGTTGCCGGACCCACTGCGCCTGCTCCACCAGGTCGCCGGAGTCCAGCCGCACGGCGCCCAACTTGTCCCCGGCGATGTCAACGGCCGTACGGACGGCGGTTTCGACGTCGTACGTGTCCACCAGCAGTGAGGTGCCGGCCCCCAGGGAGGCGATCTGCGCCTCAAAGGCGTCCCGCTCGGTGTCGTGGAGCAGCGTGAAGGAGTGGGCGGCGGTGCCCACCGTCTTGAGCCCGTACCGGAGCCCGGCCTCGAGGTTTGAGGTGCTGTCGAATCCGGCGATGACGGCGGCACGGGCGGCAGCCGTGGCTGATTCCTCCTGGGTCCGCCGGGACCCCATCTCGATGCAGGGCCGCTGGCCGGCCGCCATCACCATGCGCGAGGCCGCCGAGGCGATGGCGCTGTCGTGGTTGAGGACGGACAGGATGTAGGTCTCCAGGATGCATGCCTCGGCGAACGTTGATTCGACGATCAGGATGGGGGAGTTGGGGAAGTACGCCTCGCCCTCGGCGTATCCCCAGATGTCGCCGGTGAAGCGGAAGTCAGCCAGGTAGTCGAGCGTCTCCTTGTTAACCACGCCGGTGCGTGCCAGGAATTCGAGTTCCGCGTCGCCGAACCGGAACGCCATGATGCCTTCGAGCAACCTGCCCGTTCCGCCGACAATCCCGTAGCGGCGCCCGTCCGGGAGCCGGCGCGCGAACGCCTCGAACACTGCCTTGCGGTGCGCGGCGCCGGAATGGAGGGCCCCCCGCAGCATGGTCAGCTCGTAATGGTCGGTGAACAGGGACGTGCGGGGCTGCTCCCAGCCGGCGGAGTTACTCACAAAAATCACTCTAGTCCCCACCGGCTCCCACGTCTCGCTTCGCTTCGCCGCGGGGCCCTCGCCGGCGTGGGCCCACCCACCGGCTCCCACGTCTCGCTTCGCTTCGCCGCGGGGCCCTCGCCGGCGTGGGCCCACCCACCGGCTCCCACGTCTCGCTTCGCTTCGCCGTGGGGCCCTCGCCGGCGTGGGCCCAGCACCGCCATAGAATGGACAGATGACCTTAAGTGTTGCGCTCGGCCCTGACACCCAGGAGAGCACCCAGACCGGAACGGCGGTGTCCACCGACGCACTGACCGCCCCGGACGTCCCTTGGAACCTTGTCATCTGGAATGACCCCGTCAATCTCATGAGCTACGTCAGCTACGTGTTCCAGAGCTATTTCGGCTACTCGGAGACCAAAGCGAACAAGCTGATGCTTGAGGTCCACCGGAAGGGCCGCTCCATCGTTGCCCACGGCAGCAAGGAACAGGTGGAGCAGCACGCGGTGGCCATGCACGGGTTTGGCCTGTGGGCCACCGTGGAGAAGGCCACCGGCGGAGACAGCGGGGGCGGCAAGCGCGGCCCGGGCAAGGGCAAGGGAAAACGTGGCTAAGGCTTTCAAATACGGACTCAAGGGTATCTCCGGCTTTCTGGAACCGGCCGAGAGGGAACTGCTCCGCAGCCTCTTCGCCGATGTCATCTCCATGCTGGAGCCCACGGACCGTGGCTCCGAGGATCCGCTCGCCGCGATGATCGGGCTTGACATGGAGGTCCGGGAACCGTCGGACCGCGCCCTCCGCCGGCTGCTGCCCAATGCAGTGAAGGACGACGCCGCGGCCTCGCTTGAGTTCCGCCAGCTCACCGAACGCTCACTGCGGGAAAGCAAGATCGGCGCGCTGCGCGCCGCCGCGCTGGGCCTGGACAAGGACGAGCTCGTCCTGACACCGGCTGATGCCCGCCACTGGTCCACCGCGCTCAATGACGTGCGGCTGGTGCTCGCGGAACGGCTCGACATCCGGGACGAGGCGGACGCGGACCACGTCCACCAGATGCAGGACTGGTCCCAGGCCGAGGACGTGGAAAGCTACCTCGCCCTGGTTTACAACTTCACCACGTGGCTGCAGGAATCCCTCGTGCAGGCGATGCTGCAGTCACTGGACACGCGGCCCTGAGCCGTTCCGGCGGTGAACTTTTCCGCCACTGGGCGGCTTCGGCGATGAGCCGCTTCGGCCTCCGGATGTGACAAATTCGACACGAGTCGCCCGCCACAAGTGATGGCCGCACCTCACGGGAAGACCTATCCTCAAATAATCATGACTTCAGCATCGAGCATGGATCCGGCAGCGGGAGCTGCAGCGGAGTCCGCAACGGCCGACGGCGTAAATGTGGGATCGCTGCCGATCGGCGTCTTCGACTCCGGTGTCGGCGGCCTCACGGTGGCGCGGTCAATCATCGACCAGCTGCCGAACGAATCCATCCTCTACGTCGGCGATACCGCCCACGGCCCGTACGGGCCGCTGCCCATCGCAGAGGTGCGCGCCAACGCCCTCGGCGTCATGGACGAACTCGTGGACTCCGGCGTCAAGCTGCTCACCATCGCCTGCAACTCGGCGTCGGCCGCGGTGCTGCGGGACGCCCGTGAGCGGTACACGGCGCGTTACGGAATTCCCGTCATCGAGGTGATCCAGCCGGCCGTGCGCCGCGCCGTCGCAGCCACCCGCAGCGGTCGCGTCGGCGTGATCGGCACCTCCGCCACCGTGGGCTCCCGGGCCTACGAGGACACCTTCGCCGCGGCGCCTGACCTGGCGATCACCTCCGTAGCCTGCCCTGCATTCGTGCCGTACGTGGAGGCCGGCATCACCACGGGGCCGGAACTTCTCGACATCGCCCGTGAGTACCTTGAGCCGCTGAAAGCCGCCGGAGTGGACACCGTGGTGCTGGGCTGCACGCACTATCCGCTCCTGACCGGCGTGATCTCCTACGTCATGGGCGAGGACGTCACGCTGGTCTCCAGCGCCGAGGAAACCGCCAAGGACGTCTACCGGGCGCTGGCCAGCAACGGCCTCGAACGGACGGACCCGGCGCCGCCGGAGCACAGCTTCATCGCCACCGGCGATCCGGGCCAGTTCGAAGCCCTTGCCCGCAGGTTCCTGGGGCCGGAGGTGCTGAGCGTCAAGCACGTGGACCATGTCGCGGCACAGTACCCCACGGGCAGCCTGGCCCGGATCACCCCCGAAATGATCGCAGCCGCGCGGAACGCGGCCGCCCGCCCGCGCATCTCCAACTTCGTTGGGCAGGCCGCTGGCAGCGGGGCAGCCACCGGGGGGTCGTTCCAGTGAAGCTCACCATCGTCGGCTGCACGGGCTCATTTCCCGGCCCCGGATCGCCCGCGTCCTGCTACCTGCTGACCGCCAACGACGGCGGACGGGTGTGGAAAATGGTCATGGACCTCGGCAGCGGCGCCCTGGGCGCCATCCAGCGGTACACGGACCTCGAGGACATCGACGCGATTTTCCTCACCCACCTGCACCCCGACCACTGCATGGACCTCTGCGGCCTGCACGTGGCGGTCCGTTGGAAGCCCGGCGGCTGGGACCGGGGCAGGATACCCGTCTGGGGCCCCGCCGCCACCGCCGACAGGATGGCAACTGCCTACGGGCTGGACCTGGATCCGGGGATGCACGAGGAGTTCGACTTCACGAACTGGACCGAGCGCCAGTCCGTCACCGTCGGCCCCTTCACTGTCACGCCCTTCGCCGTGAACCACCCGGTGGAGGAGGCCTACGCGCTGCGCGTGGAGGTGACCGAACCGGACGCCGCCGGGAACGACGTGACCCGCGTGCTGACCTATTCAGGTGATACCGACTCGTGCCGCGGGCTGGAGGAGGCGGCCAAGGACGCCGACCTCTTCCTCTGCGAGGCGGCCTTCGAGGAAGGCCGCGACGACGGCATCAAGGACGTCCACCTGACGGGCAAACGGGCCGCCGAGGCAGCCACCGCCGCCGGTGCCCGCCGCCTTCTCCTGACCCACATTCCGGTGTGGACGTCGCAGACCAAGGTTATGGCCGAGGCACGTCCCGCCTTCGCCGGTGACGTGGCCGTGGCCGTGGCGGGCGTGCACTACACCGTCTGAGCCCGGCTTGCTGCTGGGGCACCGTCGGACGTGGCACCGTCGCGCCTGCAGCCTCGATAAGCTAAAGGCATGACTTCCGAAGCAACCACTGCCCCCGTCATCCGTGCCGACGGCCGCACCCCGGACCAGCTCCGGCCCATCAGCATCACCCGCGGCTGGTCCAAGCAGGCCGAGGGATCGGCCCTCATCGAGTTCGGCAACACCCGGGTCCTGTGCACCGCTTCCCTCACTGAAGGTGTTCCGCGCTGGCTCAAGGGCGAAGGCCGGGGCTGGGTGACCGCCGAGTACGCCATGCTCCCGCGTGCCACGAACACCCGCTCGGACCGCGAGTCCGTCAAGGGCAAGATCGGCGGCCGCACCCACGAGATCTCCCGCCTGATCGGGCGCTCGCTGCGGTCGATCATCGACACCAAAGCCCTGGGGGAGAACACCATCGTGCTGGACTGCGATGTCCTGCAGGCCGACGGCGGCACAAGGACGGCGGCCATCACCGGCGCCTACGTGGCGCTCGCCGAGGCCATCCGTTTTGCCCGCGAGAACAAGATGATCGCCCGTAACGCCCAGCCGCTGGTTGACACCATCGCCGCCGTGTCCGTGGGAATCATCGACGGTATTCCAATGCTGGACCTGCCGTACATCGAGGATGTGCGGGCCGAAACCGACATGAACGTCGTGGTGACCGGCTCCGGCAAGTTCGTGGAGGTCCAGGGCACGGCCGAGGGCGCCCCCTTCGACCGCGACGAGCTCAACAAGCTGCTGGACCTGGCACTGCTGGGGACGGAACAGCTGGCCGCGATCCAGCGCGAGACCCTGGCCGAAGCTCCGTGAGCGGCGACAGCGCCGTCAGCGGCGTGCCCGAAACTCAAGCGGCACCCCGGCTGGTGCTGGCCACGCGCAACGCCGGGAAACTGCGGGAGCTGCGTGAGCTGCTGCGCGGGCAGATCCCTGGGCTCGACGTCGACACGCAGGTGGTGGACGCGGCCGCCGTCGGAGCCCCCGACGTCGCGGAAACCGGGGTGACCTTTGCGGAAAACTCGCTGCTGAAGGCGCGGGCGGTGGCCGAAGCGACGGGGCTGGTGGCCATCGCCGACGACTCCGGGCTGTCAGTGGATGTCCTGGGCGGCGCGCCGGGAATTTTCTCCGCGCGCTGGGCCGGCCGGCACGGTGACGACGACGCCAACCTGCACCTCCTGCTGGCCCAGCTGGCGGACGTGCCGGACGGTCACCGCGGCGCCGCCTTCGTGTGCGCCGCGGCGCTCGCCGTGCCGGCGTCCGCATCCGCGGACGGGGCCCGGGAAGTGGTGGAGTACGGGCAGCTGGCCGGCACGCTGCTGCGTGAGCCGCGCGGCGAAGGCGGGTTCGGCTATGACCCCGTCCTGGAACCCGCGGGCCTGGACCGGAGCTGCGCCGAGCTCAGCCCGGAGGAGAAAAACGCCATCAGCCACCGGGGCCTGGCGTTCCGGGCACTGCTTCCCTCGATCGTCGAGGCCCTGCGGTAAATCGCTGACTGCACAAACAGCAAAGGCACCTCACGCGCGTGAGGTGCCTTTGCTGTTTCCGCGAGGTCAGTCGAGGTTGGTCTTGCGCTCGGCCTCAGGCTCGTGCTCCTCGATGAACTCCTCCACCGGGTCCGTCCCGAAGGCCGCGGCCTCGCGCTTAGCGGTCATGCCGCGCAGAACTTCAATGCCGACAGGAATCACCGAGAGCAGGACGATCACGATGAAGATGATGTCCAGGTTTTCCCGCACCCACGGGATCTTGTCGCCCAGCACGTAGCCGAGAAGCGTCACGCCGCCGCCCCAGAGGAGGGCGCCGATGACGTTGAAGAGGAAGAACTTGCGCTTGTCCATCTGGGCAACGCCGACGATGACGGGGACGAAGGTACGGATGATGGGCACAAAGCGTGCCAGGATCAGGGCCTTGCCGCCGTGCTTTTCGAAGAACTTGTGAGCACTGTCAACGTTCTCGTGCTTGAAAAGCCTGGAGTCCGGCTTGTTGAAGATGGCGGGGCCCGCCTTGGACCCGATGAGATAGCCCGTCTGGTTGCCGATGATGGCGGACACGATGATCAGCGCGGCGAAGAGCCAGATATTGAATTTGATCGTGTCCGTCGCCACGAGCAGGCCCGCGGTGAACAGCATGGAATCGCCGGGCAGGAAGAACCCGATCAGCAGCCCGGTTTCGGCGAAGATGATCCCGCACACCAACAGAACAACCCACGGGGCAAGGGCCGGGTCGGCCAGGAATATCTGGGGGTTGAGCCAATCGGGCAGGAATGATGCCAGATGCGGCTGGACGGGGCCGGCGCCACCCAGCGCGGGCACGGCAAAGTCGCTCAATGCATTAAAGTTCACGTTTCAAGGGTACTTGACGGGCTCAGCGCCCCTGCCGGGCTACAGTTGTCCCCGTGGGTTTGGACTTTACGGCGATCGACTTCGAGACCGCCAATGGCTTCCGCGGTTCGCCGTGCGCCGTTGGCCTCACCAAGGTCCGCAGCGGCGTCATCGTCGAGGAAGCCTCGTGGCTCATGCGGCCGCCGGAAAACCACGACTCGTTCGACTACCACAACGTCCGCGTCCACGGCATCAGGCCGGAGCAGGTGGCCGGCCGGCCCCGCTTTGGGGAGCTGTTCCCGGAGATCGGCGCATTCATCGGCGGTGACATCCTCGCGGCCCACAACGCCGCCTTCGACCTCGGCGTGATCCGCTCCGGGCTGGAAGTCTCGGGGCTTCCCGGCCCCGCCTACGACTATGTGTGCACCGTGATGCTCTCCCGGCGCTGTTACTCCCTGGTTTCGAATTCCCTGCCCTTTGCCGCCGAGGAAGCGGGCGTGCCGCTCGTGAACCACCACGATGCCGCCGAGGACGCCCGGGCGTGCGCCGGCATCCTCATCGACATCGCGGGGCGCAACCGGGCCAACAGTATCGCCGAGCTCTACCTTTCGCTGGGGCTGTCCATACCGCAACAGGCAGCGTTCGATCCGTCCAGCGGTGAGCTTTCCAAGGCGACCGTCTCAGCCCTCGCCGCCGCGGGCGGCGGTGCTGACCGGGTGGTCCGGCCGTTCCGCAGCGGGTGGCCCGAGGAAGGGCCAAATCCCGAGCCCAATCCCGACGCCGAACCCGGGAACCCGCTGTTTGGCCAAACTGTCGTGTTCACCGGCCAGCTCGGGATGCCGCGGCCCGAGGCGAAGACCCGGTCGGCGGAACTGGGGGCGCGCCCGGAAAGCCGGGTCACGGCTCGGACCAGCGTCCTCGTGGTGGGCGACGGCTTCGTGGCCGGCGACCTGCGCTCCGGCCGGCTCACCGGGAAAGCCAAACGGGTGCTGGAGCTGCACGACCGCGGCCAGGCCATCGAGGTGATCTCCGAAGGGGAGTTCCTGCAGATGGTGGGCGGCGCGCCTGTTCACGGCGCCTCTGAATACATGGCGCAATAAAGCTACGCGCCGCCCACTGACCCTTCCTCACCTCTCGCGGGTTTTCCCCCAAACGCTCCCTCACATCCCGTCGGGTTTCTTCCGACGTGTCCTCACCTCTTGCAGGCTTTCTTCAAACGCTCCCTCACATCTTGAAGGCATTCTTCAAACGCGTCCTCATCTCGGCGGAACACACGGGCAACCCGACATGGCCCAGGCCCGGCTTCAAGTGAGGAAGGGTCGCACCAAGAGCGACAGGATCTCAGGGAGCGTCGTCAGAAAGGCGACAGGACCTGAGGAAGGATCGCGGGAGAACCGACATGATCTGAGGAAGCGTCCCGAAAGGCATGGGGGCGCAGAGTACACATGGCGCAATAAAGCTTCCCGGCGCCGCCGCCGCTCCCTAGCCTTGCCCCATGGGCAAACTAAGCGTTCCAGGTAAACCGGGCAAACCGCGCAGTCAGGACGGGCCGGGCTCCGTCTTCGCCTTTCCCAACCCGGTCAACGAGTACGCCGCGCGCATCACCGCCGGGCTGGTGGTCCTGCTGGCGGCCGCGACGCTGCTCACCGGCTTCGGCTGGGGCCTGGCGGTCATTGCCGCCGGCTTTTGGCTGCGCGTGCTGTTCGGGCCGAGAATCTCACCGCTCGCCCTGCTTTCTGTCAGGGTCCTCACTCCGCGGCTGGGACGGGTCAAGCTGGTGCCCGGGCCGCCCAAGCGTTTCGCCCAAGGCATCGGCGCCGCGATGTCCACGGCGGCCGCCGTCCTGCTGGCCGCCGGCCTGGCGCCCGCCGCGTGGATTTTGCTGGCCGTGCTGATCGTTGCCGCCTCGCTGGAAGCCTTCGCCGGGTTCTGCCTCGGCTGTGCCATCTTTGGCCTGCTGCAGCGCCGAGGCCTCATTCCCGAGGATATCTGCGAGGCCTGCAACAACATTCCGCTCAGGCAGACGTGACGGCAACCAGCTGCCCGGCCATGCCTCGGATCACCTCGGGGGCCTCAAGGGCTTCCAGCCAGTCCACGGGCAGGCAGGCCGTGCCGTAGTACGCGCCCAGGATGTTGCCTGCGATGGACCCGGTGGAGTCGCTGTCGCCGCTGTGGTTGATGGCCACGGCGATGGCGGCCTTGAAATGGTCCGCCGGATCAGGCGCGCCATCTCCCTCTGATGGGGTGGCAGTCGCGAGGACCGCATAGAGTCCGACGGCGAGAGCCTCCTCTGCCACCCAGCCCTCACCGAGTTCACGGACCAGTTCCTCCGGGCTGAGCACGGTACCGGGTCCGGCCTGGCCGGCGAGACGGATTGCGGCCTCCAGCCGCTCATGGAGTTCAGGTGCTGCCTCCGGATCAGCCAGCACATGGGCGAGGGCTGCCTGCGCTGCCTCCGGCAGGCTGCCGCCCTGCACCAGCGAATGGATGAGCAGGCTGAAAACACCCGCGCTCTGCCGGGCCGAAGGATGCCCGTGCGTGAGTGAGGCCGCGTCGGCGCTCAACTTGTACACGGAGTCCGCGGGAATGTGCGGAACCAGCCCGAAGGGGGCGGAACGCATCACGGTTCCGCAGCCCTTCGATTCGGGATTGACCGGACGGGCGGCCGTTCCCATTTCGCCGGTGGCCAGCCCGCTCAGGCAGCCGTTGCCGGGCGCCCGCCGGTGCCGCAGCACTTCCTGGGCGTCAATCCAGCGGGGCTGCGGCCGCGGCGCAGATTCGGGAACGGGCACGCCCTGCGTGTCCAGCCAGCGCAGGTACGCAAGCCACACGCAGGCGTTGGCGTCGGCGCCGACACCCGAGTTGGCCCATTCCAGGGCCTCGACTATCCCGTCGACCGTGTACAGCGTCATCTGGGTGTCGTCCGAGAAGTGGGCTCCGCCGTCGATCGCGGAAAAATCCCGGAGCCCGGCGGCGCCGAAACGGCGCCGAATCTCGGTTATGGAATCGAACTCGACGGCGTAGCCGAGCGAGTCGCCCAGGGCGCCGCCGAGCAGGCAGCCATGGATGCGGGACTCGGGGGAGGGAACGGTGCCGGGAACAGTGCTCATGCAGGCAAATTTACCTTCCCGCCGGCGCTGTCCCGGCTCAGGCCTTCCGGATGCTGTGGTGTTGACCGCTGCGCCCCCGACTGGGCTGTGATGTCGCACTCGCAATGCCGGGGGCCCGGCCGCCGGACGATAAGCTCGGATTCAGCAACCGTCCAGACTTTGCTGCCAGACTGCTGGGGCCGGCTCCCGAAGCGAGCGCATTCCCCGCTGACAGAAACCAAAGGATTCCCCCATGAGCACGCCTGTGTCCGTCCCCCCGACCGATGACCGGCATTCCGCCGGAAGCAACGGATTCAAGCCCGGACTCCTGTCCAGGCTCGGAGCGGAGGCGTTCGGAACACTCTTTCTGGTGGTCGCCGGGCTGGGCGTGCCGCTCTTCACCCTGCCGCAGTCCAATCCGCTCCCTGGAGCACTCGCCGGAGGCCTGGCCGTGACGGCGGCGATGCTGGCCTTCGCATACATCTCTGGCGGGCACTTCAACCCGGCCATCACCCTGGGCAACCTCGTCGCCGGCAGGATCGGCATCGCCGCCGCGGCTGCCTACGTCGGCGCGCAGCTGGTCGGCGCAGCGGCAGGCGCGCTCGCCTTGTTCGGCATCCTTCGCACGGTGCCCAACATCCAGGACGCGCGTACGGCCTTCGACACTGTCACCGCCGGCTTCGGCGAGCACTCCGTGATCCAAACGTCGATGGCCGGCGTGCTGCTCGTGGAGGTGCTGGGAGCAGCCCTCCTGGTCGCCGTGTTCCTTGGCATGACGGCCCGCCGCAACAACCATGCGGCCGCCGCGCCCTTCGCCGTCGGGCTGGCATTTGCGGTGCTGCTGCAGCTGGGCCAGGCCCTTGGCAACGCGCCCTTCAACCCGGCCCGGGCCACCGCCTCGGCGCTCTTCAGCAGCAGCTGGGCGCTGGAGCAGCTCTGGCTGTTCTGGGTGGCCCCGATCGTCGGTGCCGGCATCGCAGGACTTGTTTTTCGTGGGTTCGCCGACGCCCAGGGCCGCGGTGCCGCCGTCGCGGACCACGCCGACGACGCCGCGGGCCACGCCGACGACGCCGCGGATTCCGCGTCTGACCCTGAGGACGACTTCGACGGCACCTCGGGCCGAGAAGCAGCCGAAAAGCCCGCGGCCGCAGCGCCTGGCGCAGGCGGCGACGATGCGCGCGACTTCTTCGACGGGCCGCGCAGCAAGGAGTCCTGACGCGCCGAGGCGCGGGGTCGGCTATTTTGTCGGTGCCCGCGTCTAGCTTATGAATATGCGGTTATTGCACACTTCCGACTGGCACCTGGGCCGGTCCTTCCACGGCGTCGGCATGCTGGACGCCCAGCGCGCCTTTGTCGATCAACTGGTAGCCCGGGTCAGGGAACTCTCCGTCGACGTCGTGCTGATCGCCGGCGACGTCTACGACAGGGCACTGCCCGGCGTCGATGTGGTCGACCTCCTGGACGATGCGCTGGTCCGGCTGACCGGGGCAGGCGCACAGGTGGTGCTGACCAGCGGAAACCATGACTCCGCCATCCGGCTCGGCTTCGCCTCCCGGCTTCTGGAGAAGGGCGGTGTTCACCTGCGGACCCGCCTGCAGGAGCTGGACGTCCCTGTCCTGCTGCCTCTCGGCGGCACGGGGACCGACCCGGTACTGGCCATCTATGGCATCCCTTGGCTCGAACCCCGGCTGGTCGCCGAACAGCTGGGAGTGGACACCGCCAGCCACTTCGAAGTCACCCGGGCCGCCACGGAACGCGTCAGGGCCGACGTCGCCACGCGCAGCGAATCCCGGACGGTCCATTCCGTTGTGCTTGCACACACCTTCGCCAGCGGGGGCATCAGCTCAGACAGCGAACGCGATCTCAGCATCGGGGGAGTGGGTGCCGTGCCGCTGGACCTGTTTGACGGCTTCAGCTACACAGCACTTGGCCATCTGCACGGCCGGCAGTCCCTGTCCACCGAGGTGCGGTATTCGGGCTCGCCGCTGGCCTACTCGTTCTCCGAAGCAAAGCACCAGAAGGGCGGCTGGCTCGTTGACGTTGACGGGTCCGGGGTCACGGCCGTGGAGGAGATCCTCTGGGACGCGCCGCGGAAACTTGCCGTCCTCCGGGGGACACTCGACGGGCTGCTGGAGTCCTCGGAGCACGCCTGGGCCGAGCAAGCCTACTGCCAGGTGACCCTGACGGACGCCCAGCGGCCGGCGCAGGCCATGGAGCGGCTGCGTGCCAGGTTCCCGGATACGCTCGTCCTCGGTTTCGAGCCGGAGGGCGCACCCGCCGCCTCGCAGGCGAGCTACAGCAGCCGGCTGGCGGAGGCGGAGGATGACCTCGCCGTCTGCTGCGGATTCCTGGAACACGTCCGCGGCCGGGAGCCGGACACGGCGGAACAGGCCGCCCTCACCGAAGCTTTGGAGAACGTGCGTCTGCAGGAGGCATCACTGTGAGGATCCATCGTCTGGAGATCTCCGCGTTCGGGCCGTTTGCCGGAACCGAGGAAATCGATTTCGACCGGCTGAGCGCCCACGGGCTGTTCCTGCTCAATGGCCCCACCGGCGCTGGCAAAACCAGCGTGCTGGATGCCATCTGCTATGCCCTCTACGGGTCCGTGCCGGGCGCGCGGCAGGACGGAAAGAGACTGCGCAGCGACCATGCCGACTCGGCTGCCGAACCCCGCGTGACCTGCGAATTCACGGCCCGGGGCAGGCGTTTTGAGGTCTCCCGCACGCCGGCCTGGGACAAGCCCAGCACCCGCGGACGGAACGGGTTCACCACGCAGCAGGCCAAAACGCTGCTGCGTGAACGGGTGGCAGGTGCGTGGGTGGAAAAGTCCGGCCGGAACGACGAAGCCGGGGCGGAGATCACCGCGCTCCTCGGCATGGACCGGGAGCAGTTCACCCGCGTGGTTCTGCTCCCCCAGGGGGACTTCGCCGCGTTCCTCCGGTCCAAGGCTTCGGACCGCCTCGACCTGCTGCAGAAGCTCTTCGGAACCGAACGGTTCGAGGCAGTGGAACGGGAGCTTGGGTTACAGGCCGCCCGGGCTGTCAGTGAAGTAGCCGATCTTGAGGGCAGGCTGGCCCTGCTGGTGGCGAGGGCCAGGGCGGAGGCCACGGCCCTCGAAGTCGACCCCGACGCGGCGCCGGAACCCGACGGCGGTCCCGAACTGCTGTCATGGCTGGAGTCTGCCGCCTCCGAGCGTGCCTCTGCCCTGGCCGGGGATGCGGCTTCCGCCGAGGTGCAGCGCCGCGGGTGCAGGGAGCGGCTCGAAGCGGGGCTGGCAAGGGAGGACAGGCGCCTGAAGCTTGCTGCTGCCCTGCGCCGGAGGGCAGATGCAGAGGCCGCCGCGCCTGGACTGGCCAGCGCGGGAGCCGCGCTTGACCTGCACCGGAAGGCCGAGCTCCTGGGCGGCCAGCTGAAGGCCGTGACCGCCGCCGAATCTTTGCTTGCACGGGCGGAAAGAGCTGCGGACCTCGCCTTTGCGGGCGTGCGGGAGGCAGTGAGCTCAAGCTCGGAACTGCCAGTTATGGAACTGGCAGTTATGGAACACCGCACCGCGGAACACGGCACTGCAAAACACGGCACCGTGATTGAACACAGCGCCCTCGCACAACACGCCGCCGTCGACGTCGCCGCAGAGCTTTCGCGGCTGCGCTCGCTGGCCGCTGTGATCGGTGAACGCCTTGCCGATGAGGACCGGTTGGGTGGCCTGCACGCACGGGCCGCCGGGCTTGGGCAGCGGCGGCAGGAACTTACCCGTTCCGGAGATGACCAGGCCGTCAGGCTGCTTTCCCTCCGCACCGAGGTGGAGGCTCTGCGCGCAGCGCTGGAGCCGCTGGAACAGCTGGCAGGGGAATCCGTGCTGCGGACCAAGGAAGCCGCAGCCGCCGACGAGCTGGTGGATGTTGTCCGGCGCTACGGCATTGCTGCGGCCGCATGCGCTGCGGTCACCGAGCGGCACCTCAAAGGCCGGGAACACCACCAGGAACTGCGCCGGCAATGGCTGGACGTCCGGGAAGAACGCCTTGCCAATGCGGCGGCCGAATTGGCTTCGCGCCTGGAACACGGGGCGCCCTGCCCCGTCTGCGGCAGCCCGGAGCACCCCGAGCCGGTTCCCGCCGGGGACTCCGTCCTGGGGCTTGCCGAGAAAGAGGAACGGGCCAAGGAGCGCAGCGAGGCGGCCGAAAGGGCGCTGGCTGCACTGGAAGCAGAGCTTTCCGAGGCCAGGCAGCTAGTCGCCGTTCTCGCCGGCCAAAACGGCGACACCGATCCCGCCGAAGCGGCGGAAGCCGCCCAGTCCGCCCGGGAAGCTGCTGCCGAGGCGGCTGCGGCCGTAGGGGAACTGGCAGCGAGCAGGAGCCGGCAGGAGGAACTGGCTGAGCGCATCGAGGCCACGGAGCAGCTGCGAGTGGACCTGCTGTCGCAGTTGGCGCAAACAGAATCCGCCCTGACCGAGATCGAGGGGCAGTCCAACGCCTTGGAATCGTCGCTCGAAACGCTTCGTGCCGGCCACGCCAGCCTCGCTCTCCGCAGCGACGCCGTCGCCCAGCTTGTCGACATTCTCGAACAGGCAGACGCTGCCCGGTCGCAGCTGGACCAGGCTGCCGCCCGGCTGGCAGAGGCCCGGACCGGGCTGGACCGCGCTCTTCCCGAGGCCGGATTCGCGTCCGCCGCCGAGGCCCGCCAGGCCCTGCTGCCGGGGACGGAAGCGGCGAGGCTGGAGTCTGCCGTCCAGGCCGGGCGCGACGAGGAGGTACGGCTGGAGGAACTGTTCGCCAGTGAAGAGCTCGTTGTCGCAGCCAGGGAACGCAGCGCCAGGGAAGACGAAAGCGGCTCCACGACCACCCCAGCGGACCTGGTCCTGCTGCGCACCGAAGCCGAACAGGCCGCCGAGGCAGCAAAGGACATCGAATTGGCGGCGGGTATGGCGCGGCAGGCCGCCCAGACGCTGGGACGCCTCCGTACGGAGTACGGGGAACTCGCTGAATCCGGCCGGGAGCCCCGGGAACGCGCCGAACTCCTGAAAGGCCTCGCCGAAGCGGCACGCGGCTCCGGCGACAACAGCTACCGAATGAGCCTTAACGCATACGTCCTGGCGGCGAGGCTCGAACAGGTCGCCATTGCCGCGTCGGAAAGGCTCGTGGCCATGAGCGACGGCCGCTACACCCTGCAGCACTCGGACGCGCGGGCAGCCCGGAACGCCAAGTCCGGGCTCGGGCTGGAAGTCGTGGACGAATGGACCGGCCGCCGCCGCGACACCTCGACCCTCTCCGGCGGGGAATCGTTCATGGCCTCACTGTCGCTGGCCCTTGGCCTCGCGGACGTGGTGCAGCAGGAAGCCGGCGGTGTCGACATTGAAACGCTGTTCGTCGACGAGGGCTTCGGCAGCCTCGACGAGCAGGCACTGGAGCAGGTCATGGATGCACTGGAGGGCCTCCGCGACGGGGGCCGCGTGGTCGGCCTCGTGAGCCACGTGGGGGAGATGAAGCAGCGCATCGGCAGCCAGCTCCAGGTGGTGAAGCAGCGCAACGGCTCCACGGTGCACATCGTTGATGCGCTCGTAACGGTCTGAACCAGGTGATGCCCGCCCCGCGGCGGGCGGGGTCCAGTACCATGGGACTGTTACCGGGTTCAGCGCATCGGGAGGAGGGACGATGCGCACGACTGAACGAGCCCGCATACATGAGCACTTCAACGGCGCCCCAACCGCCCGCCGACCCCCGTCCCATTGCCCCGTCCGCCAACACTCAGGCGCCCGTCCCGCAGTTCGGTGGCCGTTTCGCGCGCCTGCCGGCGCTGGCGGGCAGGGGATTCCTGCCAGTGGGCCTCTTTGCCCGCCTGCCCCTTGCGATGCTGACCCTGGGAACCCTCACCCTTGCCACGTCGGTCACCGGCTCCTACGCCGTAGGCGGGGCCGCTGCCGGCGCCGTCGGTATCGGCTCGGCCGTCGGTGCGCCGATCCTCGGCTGGCTGGCCGACCGGCTCGGCCAGCGCCCGGTACTGCTGATCTCGGCCGTCCTGAACGTCGTGGCCGTACTTGCCGTCATTGCCACCGCGTATCTGATTCCCGGCGTGCACGACGTCGGCGCCGCCCGGGGCGTCATCGCGGCCGCTCTGGCGGCCGGCCTAAGCTGCCCCCAGGTTGGCCCGCTGGCCCGCGTCCGGTGGATGGCGCTCACAGCCGAAAGTCGGCGGGCCGGGGACAGCACCGATCTGGATGTCGCGCTGTCCTATGAGAGCACGGCCGACGAACTGACCTTCGTGCTCGGTCCGGCCCTTGTGGGCGTGCTGGCAAGCTTGGTCGCCCCGTGGCTGCCGCTCGCCCTGGCCGCCGCGCTCACCCTCACACTCGTTCCCGCCTTCGCCGTCCACCGTACCCACGCCGCTGTTCCACGGCGGGCTGCCGCCGGCACCCGCGCCGGCAGCCGCGCAGTCAGGGGAAATGCCGCCGGAAATAATGCCGAAGCCCGGGCCGGCAGCCGCTTTGCCGGCCTGGCCGGCGTGGCACTGCCGGTCCTGGCCATGGTCTGCATGGGCACGTTTTTCGGCTCCACCCAGGCAGCCTTGAGCGCGTTTGCCGCCGCTTTCGCAACGTCGGAGGCGGCCGGTCTCCTGTACGCCGTCATGGGAATCAGCTCGGCCGCGGCCGCGATCTCGGTGGCCTACTGGCCGGCCGGCTTCCCCGCAACTGCCCGCTGGGTGACCGGGGCGGCGGCCATGGCCGGGCTCTCAGCCCTGCTGTTCCTGCCAGCCGACGGCTGGGGCATGGTGCTGGTACTGCTTGCGCTGGGCCTGCCGGTGGGCCCGGTCATGGTCACGGTGTTTGCCATCGGCGGGCTCGTGGCTCCCGCGGGCCGGCTGTCCACTGTGATGACGGCCCTCGCCAGCGGCATCGTCGCCGGCACGGCCCTGGGTTCCTCCCTCGGCGGCCAGTTGGCACAGGAAGGGGGCCACCACGCCGCCTTCCTCGTTTCGGCAGCCGCCGCGGCGGCGCTGTTCGCTCTCGGGGCGGCGGCCTCCGCCGTCGTCCGTTCCCGCAAGCGCTCAGCTCAGGCGAGCTGAGCTTCGATCCGGGCCGCGCTGGCCGTCAGGGCAGCGGCCACCTCGGCCGGATCCTCCGATGAGCGGATATAGACGACGGCGACAGCCGCCGGGCGTCCGCCGGGCACACGGACCGGCGCAGCAAGCGAAGAGACCCCCGCGATCACTTCGTCGTGGCTTGCCGCGTAACCGCGCTTGCGCGCCTCTCCCGCCTCGGGGCGGTACGGCACGGCGGGAGCCAGCTGGCTCCACTCGTGCTCGGTCAGGGCGGACTGTATGGCGATGCCTGGCGCGCCGGAACTGATCGGATGGCGGGACCCCGGGTGCTGCACCACTGTGGCGGCCGAATGCCGTGGTTCCACCGTCACGAGTGTCACGCATTCCTGGTGGTCCCATACCGCCACGAAGGCCGTCATGTTAAGTGTGTTGGCCAGCTGGGTCAGTTCCGGCAGCGCTGCGGTCTGGAGGTTCCGCGAAACGCCGCGCGCCAGAACGGCGAGGCCGGGGCCGGGCTGGACCCGCCCGGCGTCGTCGCGCACCAGAAGGGAGTGATCCTCAAGGGTCCGCAGGATCCGGTAGGCCACGGAACGGTGGACGCCCATCGCCTCCGCCAGCTCGGCGATGGTCAGCGGGCGCTCTGCGTCGGCAAGGATTTCCAATGCGCGGATGCCCCGTGAGAGCGTCTGCGATGGCGAGGTCTGGGCGGGCGCAACCTGCGCTGCGGCACCGGCGTTGGGAGTCATGCTGTCCATCCTAGGCAGGTAAAGCGGGGCGGCCGGCCAAAGGGGCTCACATGGCCTGTTGCCGCTCGTCGTTCTCTATGAGATTTCTGTGTTCAAATATGGAACATTGTAGCCGCTTGCGCACCAAACCGGCCCTAGGGTGCGCCAGATCACACTTCGTAGTATCCTCACACTAACTGACCGTTCGATCGGTAAATCGAACAGCTTCACATCAAACTTGGCAGTAGCACTGCCCCGGCCACGGAGTTTCAATGACCGCAACTTCACCCGTAGATTCAGAAGTTGGCCCCAGCAGCAAGCGGGAGGAACGCAAAGTCCTCGCCGGCACGCTGGTGGGCACCACCATCGAATGGTACGACTTCTTCATTTTCGCCCAGCTGACGGCAACCCTGCTGTCCCCGCTGTTCCTCGCCCCGCTCAACGCATCCAACCCGGGCCTGGCGCAGATCCTTTCCTTCGCCCTGATTGGCATCAGCTTCCTGTTCCGGCCGCTCGGCGCCATCGTTGCCGGACACCTGGGCGACCGCCTGGGCCGCAAAGCAATGCTGGTGTTCACCCTCATCATGATGGGCGCCGCAACGGCCCTGATTGGCATGCTGCCGACCTACGCCCAAATTGGCGCGTGGGCACCAATCCTGCTGATCCTCCTCCGGGTGCTCCAGGGCTTCTCCGCCGGCGGCGAATGGGGCGGTGCCGCCCTCATGGCTGTGGAGCACGCGCCGCTGCACAAAAGGGGGCTGTTCGGCGCCTACCCGCAGATCGGTGTTCCCGTGGGCATGATTCTGGCCACCGGGCTGCTGTTCTTCCTGAACTCCGGAATGTCGAAGGAAGATTTCGCCTCCTGGGGCTGGCGCGTTCCCTTCCTGCTCTCCATCGTGCTGATCGTGGTGGGTTACATCATCCGCCGCGCAGTCGGCGAAAGCCCGGTCTTCAAGGAAATGGCCGCGCGCAAGGCCGAAAGCAAGGCGCCCCTCGGCGAGCTCATCCGCCATCACAAGAAGGCGGTTCTGCACTCCACCCTGATCTTCATCGGCAACAACGCGGCAGGCTACCTCCTGATCGCCTTCTTCATCGCGTACGCCACCAGGACACTGAAGATGCCCACGCCGCAAATTCTGCTGGCCACCACGCTGGCATCCTTCGGGTGGCTGATCTTCACCCTGGTGGGCGGCTGGCTCTCGGACCGGATCGGCCGGGTCAAGACCTTCCTGACCGGCTACGCGATTGTCTTCGTCTGGATGATCCCAATGTTCGCCCTCATCGACACGAAGGACATCGTGCTCTACGGCGTGGCGCTGTTTGTCCTGACTGTGGGCCTGGGCCTGTCCTACGGCCCCATGTCGGCCATGTATGCGGAGATGTTCCCCGCCAACGTACGATACTCGGGGATTTCGATCGGCTACGCGTTCGGCGCCATCCTGGGCGGCGCGTTTGCCGCCACCATCGCCGAGTCACTCCTGCTGGCCACCAAGTGGACCGGCTCCATCGGCATCTACATCATGGTTCTGTGCGTCATCTCGGCTATCGGAGTGATCCTGGCGAAGGAGACTCGGGGCCGGCCCCTCGGCGTGAGCCGGCACTAGATGCGGGCGCCGTGCAGCAGGGCAATGGCGTCCTCGTCCCGCAGTTGCTCGAAGTGCCGGTAAAAGGCTCCCACTGCCCGGAACCTTCCGGGCAGGTGGAGACACAGGACATCGCACACACGGGACAATGACTTCTCTGCCTCGATCGAACCGACGGGCGCGGCGGCCACTACCGCTGCCGCGCCGGCCATCCGTACAGCCTCGACGGCCGCCCGCATGGTGGCCCCGGTCGCCAAGCCGTCGTCCACTAGCAGGGCCGTCTTGCCGTGAACATCGGGGTGCACGGCCGGATAGCTGTCGGCGCGGCGCATGAGTTCGGTCCGCTCCCGTTGCTCCACCTGGTCGAGCCACTCCTGCCGCACGCCGTCGTCCAGGATCCGCTCCACGAGCGGCCTGTTGAGAAGGCGGACGATCCTTCCGCCTGAGTAGGCGAGCGCGCCGTATGCGGTCTCGTCATGACCCGGTATGCCAAGCTTGCGGACCAGCAGGGCACCGAACGGCAGGTGCAGGACCTCGGCCGCGGCGGCGGCCACCGGAATGCCGCCCCGGGCCAGGCCCAGCACCAGGGTGTCCAGGCGCTCGCGGAACTGCGGCAGGGCGGCCGCAAGCTGCCGTCCTGCGTCTTCCCGGTCCTCAAAAACCATGCCCATGGGCTCCTCTTCCGGTGTCTCCGCCCCTAAAGTCCAGCCTACGCCGGTCGGCTTGGGTGGGAGCTGCCGGTTCCCTTAACTGCCGAGGAACGCGATGGCAGCCTGCTTGAAAGCGCGGCTGGTGATGGCGTTGGTGTGGGTGCGGCCGGGCAGCACCAGCTGCTCGGCCACGGAACCAGCCTTAGCTGCCAGTTCGGCAAGCTGCGGCATGGACGCGGCGCGTTCATCGTTTTCGCCGGCGACCAGCAACACGGGCATGTGCGGCACGGCCTCGGCCGGATCGTACGGTTCACCCTTGATGGCCTCCACCAGGGACAGCAGCGCGAAGATGTTGTTGCTCGGAAGCGCCTGCGCCATGCTGAGGAGCCCGGCAGTGGAGGCGTCGGCAATGGGCGTGCCGTCGGCCAGGTAGCGCTGGGCGGCGACGAGGTCGAAGGCTGCCAGCGGGTCCGCCATGTTGGGGCCGCCCAGGACGAGCCGGTGGACCAGTTCCGGCTGGGTGGCGCCGAACTCCCAGCCGAGCCGGGAACCGAGGGAGTAGCCGATCACGTCCAGCCCGCTGGCGGGGTCACCGTCGCGCAAAGGCCGGGCTCCGGCGTCGAACGCGATCTGCAGCAGGTCCGCCCTGATCCGGCTGGGGGAGTAGGAGTCCATGTCCTCCGGCGCGCCGCTCCGGCCGTGTCCGGGGAGATCGACGGCGATGACGCGGCGGCCGGCCTCCAGCAGCGCCGGGATCCAGCCGGTGTCTTCCCAGTTCAGCTTGCTGGACGCGGAGAAGCCGTGGATGAGCAGGATGGGGCGGAGTCCAGCGTCGTTCTGGGGGTCGTGCACCGCGACGTACAGCTGCGGGTCAGTGCCCTCGACCGTGTGGGAGTGCTGTTCGCCGGTGTGTCTGCCGCTCATCGCCTCAGTCCTCGTCAAGTCTCAGTCCTCATCATGTACTGGGCTCGCCGGGACTGCTTCGTCGCCGGTCCGCCGTGGATGGGCACCACTCTACCTGCCGGCGGAGCGGGAAAATCCACGGCTAGGAGCGCCGGGCGCGCCGGGATCCCGCGATCCGGGCACCGGCCCAGCAGGCGGCCGCGATGCCTGCAATCAGCAGCAGCGTGCTGATCAGCTGGATGCGGCTGCTCTCGGCGCTGAAACCCACGGCAAACACCAGCCCCAGCAGCACAAGGCCGAACACCGTGAGCCCGGGGAAGCCCCTCATCCGCAGCGGCAGGGGAGTGCCGTCACGGTCTGCCCGCCGGCGCAGGATGAGCTGGGAGACCAGCGCCGAACCCCAGACCACCAGACACGTTGACCCGACGAGCTGGAACAGGGCCGGCAGGATGCGCTCGGGGAACAGCAGTTCCAGGACCGTGGCGATGAAGCCGAACGCGACCGAGACGCCGACCGCGACCATCGGCACGCCCGCGCCGCTCAGCCGGGACAGGAACGCGGGAGCCTCGCCCCGCTCTGCCAGTGAGAACACCATGCGGGACGCCCCGTACAGGTTGGCGTTCAGGGCGGACAAAAGTGCGACGACGGCCACCAGGGTGATGGCGGTGGCGGCACCCGGGATGCGGGCGGCATCCAGGACGCCGGCAAACGGCGAGGACAGGGCCTCCGAGGTGGCCGGAAGAACGGCAGCGATCACGAAGACGGAGCCGATGTAGAAGACGAGGATCCGCCACACGACCGTCCGGATGGCCTTGGTGACGCTGTGCTCGGGGTTTTCGGTCTCAGCCGCTGCGACACTGACGATCTCCGTGCCGCCGAACGCAAAGATCACCACGAACAGTGCGGTTGCAATGCCGGCCAGGCCCGAGGGCGCGAAGTCCCCGGTGACGTTGGCCAGGCCCGGGGATGCCGCGTCCGGCAGCAGGCCCAGCAGCAGCGCGGCGCCGATGGCCAGGAACAGGACGATGGCGGTCACCTTGAGGATGGCAAACCAGAACTCGAACTCGCCGAAGTTCTTCACACCGGCCAGATTGATGCCAGTGAACA
This sequence comes from Arthrobacter sp. FW305-BF8, assembly GCF_021789315.1. Lineage (NCBI taxonomy): Bacteria > Bacillati > Actinomycetota > Actinomycetes > Micrococcales > Micrococcaceae > Arthrobacter > Arthrobacter sp. FW305-BF8. Next base: position 3,094,718 of record NZ_CP084561.1, on the reverse strand, counting down.
CCACCATGAACACCAGGGAGAGCGCCCATACCGGAACCACCGGCCAAACTGAAAACAGCAGCCCCGCGGCGCCGAGCGCCTCGGCGGCGATGACCACCACCAGCTGCAGCCACCAGAGCCAGCCCACTGTTGCCCCAGCGGTCTTGCCCATGGCGCGTTCGGCGTAAACGGAGAAGGCTCCGCTGTTGGGGTTGGCTGCCGCCATTTCGCCGAGCGCCCACATGACCAGGATGATGAGCGTGCCGGCCACAAGGTAGGAAACCAAGACCGCCGGGCCGGCCGCCTGGACGCCGGCGCCGGAGCCCAGGAAAAGCCCGGCGCCTATGGCGCTGCCCAGGCCCATCATGGTGAGTTGCCTCGGCTTCATGCTGTGGCGGAGCTGTACTGCGGGTCGCTCCGCCGTGGACTTCGTCGTCATGCTGCGTACCTTCTTGGGGTTGGGGAACTGGTCCTTTTGGGACCTTTTGAATTTACACCCAACTTCCGGCGAAACATTTTGCATCCCGGACGACCGGTCGTAGAATCAGTTTGAGTCAACTTGACTATAACTAACTGGGGCGGGCACCAGACGGGCCCGCCGATCGCAGCGAAGCGGGTGATTACCGTGTACACCACCTCAGCCAACGTGGCCGAGCGGCAGTCCGCGCCGCCGTCGCTCGCCATTTCCACGGTGATTTTCGCCCTCCGTCCCAGCGAGTCCTCAGGCCGACCCACCCTGTGGATTCCGTTGGTCCGGCGGATCCGGGAGCCCTTCAAGGGGCTCTGGGCCCTGCCCGGCGGTCCGCTGACCCACGCTGAATCCCTGCAGGACGCCGCCTCGCGGAACCTGAGGGAAACAACCGGGCTGGCGCCCAGCTACCTCGAGCAGCTCTACGCCTTCGGCGGCCTGCACCGCTCGCCCACGCAGCGCGTGGTGTCCATCGTCTACTGGGCGCTGGTCCAGCCCACCGAAGCGGCGCTCGCGGACGAATCCGAGAACGTCCGGTGGTTCCGCGCCGACAAACTTGGCAGCCTGGCCTTCGACCACAACGGGATAGTGGACTACGCACTCTGGCGCCTGCGGAACAAGCTGGCCTACGGCTCCATCGCCTACCACTTCCTGGGGGAATACTTCACCCTCGCCCAGGTCCGCGAGGTCTACGAAGCCGTGCTGGACACGCAACTGGACCCCGCCAACTTCCGCCGGCAGATCAAGTCGACGCCGGAAATCGAAGAAACCGGTGAATACCTGCAGGGCGGCAAGCACCGCCCGCCGCGTCTTTACCGCTTTACCGGCCGCCCCGGCCTTGACCCAGATAACAGGAGCACCCCATGAGCAGCGTCAACACTGCCATCCAGCTGATCACGCGTGAACAGGCCGAGCTGGCCCAGGCTGCCGGCACCGCCGGCACCTGCAGCCCGGCGCTTGCCAAGGGTCCCTGGGAATACGACCTCGCGGAAACGCTCGCCGGCGTTCCCGCCTACGGTCCCGGCGCCTCCAGCGCGGACGTCGCGCCTGCCTCCACGCCGCGCCAGGGCCAGCTTCCCGAGGAGTACAAGATTGCCGGCGAAGCTGAACTCGATGCCCGGATCCGGGCTGCCAAGGCCACGCTCGGGGACCGCGCCGTCATCCTGGGCCACTTTTACCAGCGCGACGAGGTTGTCCAGTACGCCGATTTTGTCGGCGATTCATTCCAGCTGGCCAACGCCGCGCTGACCCGGCCCGATGCCGAAGCGATCGTGTTCTGCGGCGTGCACTTCATGGCCGAAACCGCTGACACCCTCTCCACGCCGGAGCAGGCGGTCATCCTGCCCAACCTTGCTGCCGGATGCTCCATGGCGGACATGGCCGACGCCGACTCCGTGGAGGACTGCTGGGAGCAGCTCGAGGAGATTTTCGGCACCGAGCCCGACGCAGAAGGCCGAGTTCCGGTCATCCCGGTCACCTATATGAATTCCTCCGCGGCGCTGAAGGCTTTCTGTGGCCGGAACGGCGGCATCGTCTGCACGTCCTCCAACGCCAAGTCGGTCCTCGAGTGGGCCTTCGAGCGCGGCCAGCGCGTCCTGTTCTTCCCGGACCAGCACCTCGGCCGGAACACGGCCAAGGCGCTGGGCGTTCCGCTCGAGCAGATGCCCATGTGGAACCCGCGCAAGGAACTTGGCGGCAACGACGAGCAGGCCCTGCTGGACTCCCGCGTGATCCTCTGGCATGGATTCTGCTCGGTCCACAAGCGCTTCAGCGTGGCCCAGATCGAGAAGGCACGCGCCGACTTCCCGGGCGTCAACGTCATCGTGCACCCGGAATGCCCCATGGAGGTGGTGGACGCGGCCGATTCCGCCGGGTCCACTGACTTCATCCAGAAGGCCATCGCGGCGGCCACCGAGCCCTCGGTGTTCGCGATCGGCACCGAGATCAACATGGTGAACCGGCTGGCGGCCCAGTACCCGCAGCACACCATCTTCTGCCTGGACCCCGTGATCTGCCCCTGCAGCACCATGTACCGGATCCACCCCGGCTACCTGGCCTGGGTGCTCGAAGAACTTGTCGCCGGCCGCGTTGTCAACCGCATCACCGTGGACGACGACGTGCAGCAGGACGCGAGGACCGCGCTCGAGCGCATGCTCGCTTCCAAGCCCCAATAGGGAGCCCGCAATGACCATCCCCAGCGAAAACGGCACCGCCGGCCGGCAGCGGCTCGCCGTCGTCGGCAGCGGCATCGCCGGCCTCTACGCCGCGCTGCTCGCGGCGGAGGCAGGCGCCGATGTGGTGCTGCTGACCAAGGGCGCGCTCGCGGACAGCAATACGTACTTCGCCCAGGGCGGCATTTCCGCCGTCCTGGACGAGCCGTCGCCCGGCGACACCGTCGCCGCCCACATCGCGGACACGCTGAGGGCTGGCGCCGGGCACTGCAACGCGGCGGCTGTCCGGGTGCTGTGCACCGAGGCGCGCCGGGACATCGCCGGGCTCGGACGCTTCGGCGTCCGCTTTGACCTGGACGACGACGGCGACCCCGCCCTGGGGCTCGAGGCGGCCCACTCCGCGCCGCGGATCCTGCACGCCGGCGGCGACGCCACCGGCGCGGGCATCGCCAACGCCCTGATCTGCGCCGTGCTGGCCGCGCAGGCCACTGGCAGGATCCGGCTGCTGGGCCACGCCAGCGTCACAGCCCTCCTCCAGCAGGGCCGGCGGGTCACCGGCGTTGAGTTCCTGCAGGACGGCCGGCCCGGCAGCATCCAGGCCGACGCGGTGCTGCTGGCCACCGGCGGGGCGGGTCAGCTGTTCGCCCAGACCACGAACCCATCCGTTGCCACCGCGGACGGACTGGCCCTCGCCTGGCGCGCCGGTGCCGCCGTGGCAGACCTGGAGTTCTTCCAGTTCCACCCCACCTGCCTCGTCCGCCAGGACAAGGGAGCAAAGTCCGACGGCGGCCAGGACCCGCTGCTGATTTCCGAGGCCGTCCGCGGTGAGGGTGCCGTCCTCGTGGACACACACGGCCACCGCTTCCTGCATGGGTACCACCCCGACGCCGAACTCGCCCCGCGCGACGTCGTTTCCCGTAGCATTGCCCTGCACCTTGCCGCGCTCGGTAACCCCAGCGGCCACGTTTACCTGGACGCCCGGGTTCTCGAAGACGCCAGGGGAGCAGGGTTCCTCAAGCGCCGCTTCCCGACCATCACACGGGGCACCCGCGAAGCCGGCATCGACTGGACCCGGGAGCCCGTTCCCGTCGCACCGGCCGCGCACTACTGGATGGGCGGCGTCTCCACCGACCTGCACGGCCGCACCACCGTCCCCGGGCTGTATGCCGCCGGAGAAGTAGCCTGCACCGGCGTCCAGGGCGCCAACCGGCTTGCCAGTAACTCGCTTCTCGAGGGACTGGTGTTCGGCCGGCGGGCTGTAGAAGCATTCCTGGCGGAACCGTCGCAAGACAGCACTACTCCGCGTGCTAGCTCAGCCGCTAGCGGCCTCCCCTTGACGCACGCTTCCGTTGCACTGTCCCGCGACTTCGTGGCGGACGACCAAAACGCTCCGCCCTACCCCGGGAAAAAGCGGGGAGATGGTCCTGAACGTGATGTGTCCGCGGTTCCCGGCGAGTTCTCTCGGGACGCCCTGCGGCGGCTGATGACTGCCAAGGCCGGGGTGTTGCGCAGTGGGGAGCTTCTGCGGGAGGCGGGGGCAGCGCTTGGGGCGTGGGCCGCCGTCGTGCGTCCTGAAGCGGTGCCGCAGTCGGTAGACCCGCGGACCCACGAGGACGCCAACCTGCTGCTCGCCGCGCAGTTGCTGGTCCACGCGGCGCGAGAGCGGCAGGTGTCGCTCGGCGCGCATTACCGGGATGACAGCCAGCCGGCAGATCTTCCAGTCGGCGACCTTGACGAAGAATTCAGAATGAGCCCGAAAGCGAGCCTTGTCCATGACTAGCCTGACCCTCCCTGCAGCACCCGTCCGCGAGATCCTGGAGCGGGCCTTCGCGGAGGATGCGCCCAGCGGTGACATCACCTCGCAGCTGCTGATCCCAGCCGAGGCCAGCGCCACCGCGGTGCTCAACGCCCGCGTCCCGGGCGTCTTCAGTGGCGGCAGCGTGTTCCGCGACGCCATGCTGATGGTGGACCCGGACACGCAGGTGGAGCTGCTCGTGGCCGACGGCGAAACCTTCGCCGCAGGGACAAAGCTGGCACGGGTCACCGGCCGGGCGCGCAGCGTGCTGCTGGCCGAGCGGGTGGGCCTGAACCTGGCGCAGCGAATGAGTGCCATCGCCACCAAGACAGCCGAATTCGTGGCACTGGCTGCCGGCACCAAGGCCCGCATCACGGACACCCGCAAGACCACCCCCGGCCTGCGGGTGCTGGAACGGTACGCCGTCCGCTGCGGCGGCGGCGCCAACCACCGCTACAGCCTGTCCGACGCCGTCCTGGCCAAGGACAACCACCTGGCCGTCATGACAGGGGGAGACCCGGCAAGGCTGACCGCGCTGCTCGCCGACGCGAAGGCCCAGCTCGGCCACACCACGCATTTCGAGGTGGAGGTGGACAGCGCTGAGCAGATCGAACCCGTCCTGGCCGCGGGCGTGGACACCATCATGCTGGACAACTTCAGCCCGGAGGAACTCCGTGCCGGCGTCCGGCAGGTGGCCGGGAGGGCCATTGTCGAGGCCAGCGGCAACGTCAACCTCCGCACCGTGGCGGACATCGCCGCCGCCGGCGTGGACGTCATCTCGGTCGGCGCCCTGACGCACAGCGTCACGGCCCTGGACCTCGGCCTGGACGTCGAACTGACAGTGGGGTGAGCACACCATGATCTTCCTGGACGCAGCAGCCACAACACCGGTCCGCCGGGAGGTGCTGGAGGCCATGTGGCCCTACCTCACCGGCGAGTTCGGCAACCCGTCAAGCCACCACTCGCTCGGTGACTCCGCCGCGCGGGCACTCGCGGACGCCCGGAAGACTGTGGCCGCGGTGCTCGGCTGCCGGCCAGGGGAGATCACCTTCACGGCGGGCGGCACGGAGGCGGACAACCTCGCCGTCAAGGGGATTGCCCTGGCCCGGCAGGCCGCGGACCCGGCGCTGAACCGGGTAGTGATCAGCGCCGTCGAGCATCCTGCTGTGGAGGAGTCCGCACGGTACCTCGAACGCTTCCACGGTATCGCCGTGGACGTCGTGCCGGTGGACGGGAACGGAACCGTGACCCCGGAGGCACTCGCCGCGGTGCTGCGGGACGAAACCGCGCTGGTCAGCATCATGTACGCCAACAACGAGGTGGGGACCGTCCAGCCGGTGGCCAAGCTTGCGGACCTGGCGCGGGGGCGGGGGATCCCGTTCCACACCGACGCCGTGCAGGCCGCCGGCTGGCTGCCGCTGGATGTGCGGGCACTCGGCGTGGACGCGCTGAGCATCTCCGGGCACAAGCTCGGGGCGCCCAAGGGCAACGGTGTCCTGTTCGTTCGCGGCCGGACCCGCATCGAGCCCCTGGTGCATGGCGGCGGCCAGGAACGCGGCCGGCGCTCGGGCACCGAAAACGTTGCCGGTGCCGTGGCGCTGGCCACCGCCCTCACCCTGGCGCACGCCGACCAGCCTGCGCTCGCGGCCCGCGTCACGGGACTGCGCGACCGTTTTATTGCCGCCGTGCTGGGCAGCATTCCCGGTGCGCTGCTGACCGGCCATCCGTCTGAGCGGCTGCCCTCCGTGGCGTCGTTCTGCTTCCCGGGCACCAGCGGAGAATCCGTGCTCCTCGAACTCGAGCGCCAGGGCGTGGTGTGCTCCAGCGGCTCGGCGTGCGCGGCCGGCTCCGATGCGCCGTCGCCGGTGCTGGTGGCACTCGGCATCGAAACGGAGGTGGCGCAGACCGCCGTGCGGTTCAGCTTTGATTCGTCGGTGACCGCCGCGGACCTGGAGGCGGCCGCCGCGGCGGTGACGGCCGCCGTCGGAAGCGTCCGGAACCTGGGCCTGATTCCGGGTTAAGGTGCCGGTCAGCTGGGGGCCGTGACGGGGTTGGAAAGCTCTCCGATCCCGCCCACCCGGCAGGTGACGGTGTCGCCCGGCTGGATGCCAGCGCTCGCCGCCGGGAACCCGGTGAGCACCAGGTCGCCGGGATGCAGGGTCATGAATGACGTCAGGTAGACCAGGATCTCATCCACCTTCCAGCCCAGGTCCGCGGTGCTGGCCGTGGGCAGTTCGGTACCGTTATGGACGACGCCGACAGGCAGGTCCGCATGGTCCAGTCCGGTCACGATCCAGGGGCCGGCCGGCGTGAAGGTGTCCTGGCTCTTGGCGCTCAGCCAGAGCTCGTCGGACTTTTGCAGCTTGCGCGCGGTGACGTCGTTGCCGATGGTGTAGCCCAGAACCGCCGTCCGCGCGCTGCCGAGGGTCAGGTTTTTCACTGTCCGGCCGACGACGACGGCCAGTTCCGCCTCCGGCTCCACCAGTCCGATTCCCGCCGGCAGTTCAATCGGCTCGCCCGGGCCGATCACGCTGGTGGCCGCCTTGTGGAAGGCCTGCGCGGGAAGGTTCCGGCCGGCCTGCCCCGTGTTGTGTGCCATCCCGAGGACGTTGGCCGGGACGCTCGGTGCCAGGAACGTGAAACTGTCTTCGGGAACCTCAGCTCCGGGTTCCCATCCCTTGCGGTGGGCGCTGCCGGCATTGGCGCGCGAGCCGGGGAACGGCGACTCTACTACTGTCCAGGTCCGGCCGGCGATGCCCGCGAAGTCCGCGGCGTCGTTGGCCACGAAGAACTGTTCGGAAAGCTGTCCTTTGTCCGAGTCTGTCCCCGGGGCTGAGGACGGGGACGACGACGGGGCAGGGGCGAGGGGGCGGACGCGGGCGATCCGCCGCGGAAAAGCTGGGGTCATTGAGCCATCGTATGTGCCCTGTGCGTATGTGTCCTGTGAAGAATTCCTGCGGAGCGGCCCCGAACTACGTGACGTCAGTACAGCTCGCCGACGGGGATCTCCACGGCCAGCCGGTTGGCGGGGCCGGCGAGCGGGCAGGCCCAGGCCTCGTTGTAGGCACACGAGGGGTTGTAGGCGAAGTTGAAGTCCAGCACGTACTGGGCGTCGGGCCCGGAGCCGCGGACGCCATGGAACGCGCCCTTGATGGTGTCCAGAAGGTAGCGGCCGGCACCATAGCTTCCGCCGGGCTTTCCGGCGGTGGCGTCGCGGAACGGAACGAAGATCCCGCCGCCGTAGCCCATCAGTTTCCACACGGCCAGCTGCCCCATCTCGGGAAGGTCGAATGTTCCCAGCCGGACAAACCTGACCAGCCCGTCCGTCCCAGTTTCCACGGTCATTTCCCGCCCGGCCCCTTCCTTGGTCAGGGGTACGTAAAAGCGGTAGATGGGATCATAGTCCGCCGTTTTGAGCCCGTAGAAGGACGCCTTGGCCTCGGCCGTCAGGGCCGACGCAGCATGAGTGCCGAACATGCGGTCGCGCTCCTGGCGCCAGTAGGCGTGCGCTTCCTCGGGGCTGTCCGCGGCGATCTTGCGCACAGTGTCATAGAGGGCGAAGGTCCGCAGCCGCCAGTCGGCAATGTCGACGGCGGACATGCCCGCCAGGGTCTGCTCGGCTGCGTCCAGCTCATGTTCGGCCATGACCTCAGCCTAGTTGCTAATTCACGGTCGAAACGCTGGCGGGCATCCCCGGGTCGGGCCCGGCGTCCGGGCTAGGCTGGAGCCATGACAGGGATCACGGCCTCTGGACGCACGGGCATCGCCGCCGTCGTGCTGTTGACTGCAGGACTGATCGCCGGCTGCAGCAGCGACGGCAAGGGCGCGCCCGTCTGGACAGTGGAGCCTGGCACGAGCCCGGCTGCCGGGGCGGCGTCGGGTTCCGCGAGCCCCACCGGCACTGCATCGGGCAGTGCCTCGGCCTCGCCCGGCGCCACGGCAGCGGCTTGGAAGGTCTTCACCGACCCTGCCAAGACCGTGAGCTTCGAGCTTCCGCAGGACTGGATTGCCCAGTCGGTGGAACCGGACAAGGGAACCCTTCCCGGCGCGGTGAAGATCGAGGTCAAGGACGCGGAAGGCGGCTATCTGGCCACCTTGCAGACGGGCCTGCCGGAGGCATCGGCAGCAACGTGTGCCGCCTCCGCCCGCAAATCCTACGTCGTCGTCAGCAGTGTCCCCGTCGAGCTGCCGCACAGCGGCGGGCGGGGGACCATCGACCCGCACGTGGTGTTCAGGGTGATCCAGGGTTACCGCTACTTCGGCTCCTACGGGATCACCAACCTGGTGGGCGGCGCCGATTCCAAGGCCTGCCAGTTGCAGAACGTGGTGCAGGGCCTGGCCGGCAAGGGGAACTACGCGTTCAGCGACGTGCGCTCCCTGAAGGCGTTCGCCCCGGATGAAAGGGTGGCCCCGGCCAAGGCCTTCGACACCCTTGACCAGGCCGCCGGCTATGTCAACGAGGGCTCCGAATTCGCCAATGTCCAGCGGATGCTAATGTCTCTGAAGATCAAGAACTAGTCCCGCTGCGCCTCCGGCATCCCCCGCCCGCAGCCGCGACTGGCTGACGCCGCCTCACACCCCGGAGACCCATGGAACGAACTGTTGCTGCCCGCCTGGTATTCAAGACCGTGGCCGACACCAAGGTGGCAATGGCCATCTCCGTGGCGAGGAACGCCGGCTACACGTCCTTCGAGGAAAACCTCAGCGTGACGGCGGGCGGGGAACAGGTTCCGCTGACTGAGCTTTCGGACCACCACGGCGGCAGGTTCCACTACATGGAGTTCGCCGAGCCCACGGAGGTCACGGTGGATTACTCCGCGACCGTCGGAGGCCGGGCCGAACCTGAGGATGCCGCGCTGATGGAGCTGATCCGCTACGTCCGGCCCAGCCGCTACGCGGAGTCCGACCGGCTGCTCCCCACATCGTATGCGGAGTTCGGCGGACTCCAGGGCGAGGAGCTCCTGCACGCCGTCCGCAACTGGGTGTTCAACGAACTGCGCTACGTCAGCGGCTCCTCCCGGGGAACCGACGGCGCCGTGGAGACCCTCCTGAACCGGCGGGGCGTCTGCCGGGACTATGCGCACCTGGCCATCTCGCTGCTGCGCGCCAAGAACGTGCCTGCCAGGCTGGCGGCCGTCTATGCGCCGGGCCTTTCCCCGATGGACTTCCACGCCGTGGCCGAGGCCCATATCAACGGGGCGTGGCACGTGATCGACCCCACCGGCCTCGCGCCCAGGGAGGCCATGCTGCGCATCACGGCCGGGCGCGACTCCTCGGACACAGCCTTCCTGTCCACCGTGGGCGGCAGCCTCTCCCTCCGGGAAATCCGGGTTATGGCCACGGTGGACGGCGAGCTGCCGGCGGAGGATCCGGACAAGCTGGCCTTCATCCGCTGACCGGAACTATCCGCTTAACTGGCGTCCCGGCGTCGGCCGTCCGACGGCGGCGCCGCCTGCCGTCCCGCTGCCGGGACGGCAGTGACTAACGGGACGGCAGCGACGCGCGCAGCTTCTCCGTGAGCCGCAGCAGTTCCCGCTGCTCTGCCGCCGTCAGTGCCGGGCCAACGAGCTCGGCGATGTCCCGCACGTGCTCCCGGCCGATCTCCTTCTGCAGCGCGGCGCCCTCCTCGGTGAGTTTGAGCAACACGCCCCGGCCGTCGTCCGGCGCCGGCGTGCGTTCCACGAGGCCTCGTTTCTCCAGCCGGTCCACCAGCCTGCTCAGGCTGGACTGGCTCAGGAGCACGTTGTCGTTCAGTTCGTTCAGGCGCAGCCAGCCTGACGGGCACCGCGACAGTGTGAACAGCACGTCATACTCGTTCACCGCCAGGTCCCGGAAAGCGGGGCCGGACTGCAGCCGCCGCATCACGGCCACCTGGGCGCGGAACAGCGACTCCCAGGTTTCGGCGGCCAGCCGGACTGTGGACATCGACGGCCCCGACGTCCCCGACGCTGTCCGGGGTGTCATCGCGTCTCCGTCGGGGAGGCAGCGGTTTCTTCGGCTGCGATCCGTGCGGCAACGCGTCCGGCGTGCGTGGGCGGAGCCGGGATGTGCGCCGGCGTGCGGTCTGCGTACTCCTTGCGCAGGACCGGCAGGACTTCCTCGCCGAACAGGTCCAGCTGCTCCAGGACGGTCTTCAGCGGCAGCCCTGCGTGGTCGATCAGGAACAGCTGGCGCTGGTAGTCACCGAAGAACTCGCGGAACGTGAGGGTCTTCTCGATGACCTCCTGGGGGCTGCCGACGGTCAGCGGCGTCTGGGACGTGAAGTCTTCCAGTGACGGGCCGTGGCCGTAGACGGGGGCGTTGTCGAAGTACGGCCGGAACTCCTTCACGGCGTCCTGGGAGTTCTTCCTCATGAAGAACTGCCCGCCCAGCCCCACGATGGCCTGGTCCGCCTTGCCGTGGCCGTAGTGCTCGTAGCGCTCGCGGTAGAGGCTGATCAGCTGCTGGTAGTGCTCCTTGGGCCAGAAGATGTTGTTCGCGAAGAACCCGTCGCCGTAGTAGGCAGCCACTTCCGCGATCTGTGGGCTGCGGATGGAGCCGTGCCACACAAAGGGGGACACGCCGTCGAGCGGGCGCGGGGTGGAGGTGAAGTTCTGCAGCGGCGTGCGGAACTTTCCGGACCAGTTGACGGTGTCCTCATCCCACAGCTTGCGCAGCAGGCTGTAGTTCTCGATGGCGAGCTCGATCCCGTCCTGGATGTTCTTGCCGAACCAGGGGTAGACCGGGGCCGTGTTGCCGCGGCCCAGCACCAGGTCCACGCGGCCGTCGGCGAGGTGCTGCAGCATGGCGAAGTCCTCGGCGATCTTGACCGGATCGTTCGTGGTGATCAGAGTGGTGGCGGTGGACAGCGTGATGCGCTCGGTCTGCGCGGCGATGTACGCGAGCGTGGTGGTGGGGGAGGAGGAGAAGAACGGCCGGTTGTGGTGCTCACCGATGGCGTAGACGTCCATGCCGATTTCTTCGACCTTCTTGGCGATCGCCACGGATGCCTTGATGCGCTCGTGCTCGGTGGGGGTCCGGCCCGTGGTGGGGTCCTGGGTGATGTCGCTGACGCTGAATACGCCGATCTGCATGATGAGCCTTCCGTTCGCCGAGGTTGTTCGGGCCTGTGTTAACAGTGTACCCGATTTCCATGCATTTGCATGTACTGCCCTCAACGTCTTCAGCGTCAGGTTATTCCCGGCCTTCCCAACTGAGTAGCAGTTCAGGGCGTTCCCAGCGCCGGGAACGTCCTGAACTGCTACTCAGATGGGGACCAGCCACGCGCCAGGAGCGCCAAGCGGACCTTCGGACGGCCGCCCGCGCGTTGCTCTCCATGTGCGCCTTCCCGATCCGCACCAGAATCCAGCCCGCGGCCGCGAAATCCTCGTCGCGGCTGATATCCCTCAGCACCTGAGCCGGATCCGAATGGCCTTCACCGTCGTATTCCACCGCCACACGGAACTCCGGGTAGGAAAGGTCGGGTTGGCGCACGACGCCGCCAACCAGCGTTACAGGGACGTTGACGTCAGCTTCGGGAAGGCGACGGCGGGCCAAGGCAAGCCGGAGCCGTGTCTCGGGGGCAGAATCCGCGCCGACGCGCGCCTGTTCCAGTGCCGGTCGGGCCTTCCTGATCCCGGGCGTTCCTTTGTGCCTGTCCAACATGTCGGCGAGTTCGTCGCTGGTGGCATGGGCTGCGGACCTACCCTCGAATTCGGGGCGGGGACGGCGCAGGAGGTGGTCAGCCACCACCGTCAGCTCGTCGACACTCATCCGCCGTGCGATGTCCAGCCACGTCCGGGCCCTGCTGGTCACGAACACCCCGTAGAGTTCCACGACTTCGTCCGGAAAGAACTGCCCGCGGTGGCCCACCACACCCCGGCGCCGGGTGATACTAACCGCATCCGGACGGGAAATGTGGATGCCCGGCCTGTCGGCGCCCGGGAGAAAGCCGGGGAACTCCCACAGCAGGAACGCCGTGGCGTGTGACGCGGCCGAAAGGCGGGCCACCAGCGTGTGCGGCCTGGCCAACTGTGCAAGCTGCACCAGGCACTCGGGGCTGGTGCCGGCTCCCGAAGGCATCCGGATGCCCCGGCTGGGAGTCACGAGGCCGCCGTTCTTCAGCCGGGCCCGGGTAACTCCGGCGTTGAGCGCCTCATCCACGGTGAAGGCCACGGCCGAGAGATGCTCCGGCAACGGGCTCGGATATTTCATGGCCCCATCGTGCCAAAAACGAGAGGCGGGATTTGGGTTATCCACAGGGCGCGCGGCAGGCACGTGATCTAGGTAGCAGCAGAGGGCGTTCCCAGCGCTGGGAACGCCCTCTGCTGCTACCTAGTTGGGTGGGGAGGAGAAGTGGGGAGGCGCCGGGTTATTCGGGGGAGCCGGGGGCGGCACGCCGTCCGCTGAGCTTGGGCACCATGCCGGTGGTCCAGTCCGCGAACTCGGCGTCGACGTCGTCTTCGGCGGGGGAAAATCCGGGACGCTGCTTGAGCTGGCGCATGAGCTCCTTTTTCTCCTTCCGCCCCTCCACCAGCCGGTAGAGGACGGGGACGAGCACCAGCGTCAGCGCGGTGGAGGACACCAGGCCGCCGATCACCACGATGGCCAGCGGCTGCGAAATGAACCCGCCGCCGCCCGTCATGCCCAGGGCCATGGGGGTCAGCGCGAAGACCGTGGCCAGCGCGGTCATGAGGATGGGCCGGAGTCGCTGCCGGGCGCCGTGGGTGATGGCGTCGGCAACGCTCATCCCCGGATTGCCGCCGCGCGGATTCCGGTACTGGTTGATCAGGTCGATCAGCACAATCGCGTTGGTCACCACGATGCCAACGAGCATCAGCATGCCGATCAGCGACGGCAGCCCCAGGGGGACCCGCGTGACAAGAAGCAGGGCAACCGCTCCGGTGGCGGCGAACGGCACCGAAACGAGGAGGATCAGCGGCTGCACCAGGGACTTGAACGTCGCCACCATGATCACGTAGACGATGGCGATGGCGGCCAGCAGTGCGAGGCCGAGCTGCCGGAAGGACTCCGCCTGCTGGGTGGTGGCGCCGCCGATCGCCGCGGTCACCCCGGCGGGAAGGTCCACGGCTTTGAGCCGCTGCTGCACCTCCGCGCTGACGGCTCCCAGGTTGGATCCCGACGGCGTGACGGACACCTGCGCGGTCCGCTGGCCGTTGCTGGAGGTGATGGAGACCGGGACGTCGACCTGTTCGACGGCGGCAATCCGGCTGAGCGGGACCGCGCCGGAAGCGGTGGGGAGCGGGATGTCGCGGACGGCGGCGATGCTGGTGAAGCGTTTTCCTTCGCCGATCTGGACCGGGAAATCGTCCGTGTCGATGCGCACGGTGCCTGCGGGGACGGGGCTGATGGTGGAGGCGAGGACGCCCGCCACCTGCTCTTCGGTCAGGCCGGCGGCAACGGCCTTGGCCCGGTCAACCTTCACCTGTACCACGGGCTGGCTGGCAGCCAGGTTGGTGGTCACCTCACTGCTTCCGGGCACTCCGGTCAATGCCTTGACCATGGAGTCGCTGGCCTTCCTTAGATCTTCGGAGGTGGCAGCCTTCAGGGTGACGTCCACGGTGGAGGACGTCCCGAAGCCTCCCTGCTGGGAACCGACGGAGATCTTGCCGGCAGCACCTGCCGCCGCCAGTTCGCTGCGGACGGTCTCCTGCAGCTTGCCCTGGTTTGCCTTCTCTTCGGTGACCACGGTGAAAGAGGAGTTGGAGGCGCCCGAGGACGTCAGCGCGGTGAAGCCCGCCTGCGCGTTGCCGGAGGTCACCTGGACGTCCCTGATGCCGTCGATGCCAAGGAGCACGTCCTCGACCTTCCGGGCCGCGGCGCTGGTGTCCTCGAGGCTCGTGCCGGCGGGCAGTTCCTGCTTGACCGTCATGCTGTTCTCGCCTGAGCGTCCCAGCAGGTCGGTGGCGAGCAGTGGCGTCATTGCAGCGGTCCCCCCGAGGACCAGGACCGCGGCGATGAGGGTGAGCACGGGGTGCTTCTGGGTCTTGGTCAGGACGGGAAGGTAGCCGCGCTGCAGGAGGCTGCGCTGCTCGGCCTCGTGTGCCTGTGCCTGGACTTCCCGGGCGGAGCGCGGGGCCTCGCCGGCACCGTTGGCGGGGCTCTTCAGGAACCAGTACGCGAGCACGGGAACGATGGTCAGCGACACCAGGAGCGAGGAGAGCAGCGCAATGGTGACCGTCAGGGCGAACGGCCGGAACAGTTCCCCCGTGAGTTCGCCGACGAAGGCGATCGGGAGGAAGACAGCCACTGTCGTCAGTGTGGAGGCGGTGATGGCGCCGGCCACCTCGCGGATGGACGTGAGGATCGCGGTGAGCTTGGCTTCGCCGTAGCTCAGGTGCCGCTTGATGTTCTCGATCACCACGATCGAGTCATCAACTACCCGGCCGATGGCGATGGTCAGCGCCCCGAGCGTGAGGATGTTCAGCGAATACCCCGTGCCGGACAGGCCGATGAAGGTGATGAGCAGAGAGAGCGGAATGGAGACGGCGGTGACCAGGGTGGAGCGGACGGACATCAGGAACAGCAGAATGATGGCCACTGCGAAACCGAGGCCCAGGAGGCCCTCCGTGGTGAGGTCCTTGATGGACTTCTCGATAAAGGGCGCCTGGTCGAAGACGGGGGTGAACTTGGCGTTCGAGCCAAGCTCCGCCTCGAGCTGGGGCACCAGATCCTTCACCGCGTGCGAGATCGCCACGGTGTCGCCCTCGGGTTTCTTCGTCACGGAAATGGCCAGTGTTTCGAGGCCGTTCGTCCGGGTGATGGAGGTGCGCACGTCATCCTGAATGCTGACGTCGGCTACGGAACCGATGGTGGTGCCGGCTGTGGCGCCGGTGAGCGGCAGGGACTTCACCGCGGCCACCGAGTCGACCGGGCTGCCGATCTGCAGGGAGAGGCTTTGGCCCTTCTCCTCGATCGTGCCCGCCGGAACGAGATCGCCGTTGTTGGTCAGGGCGTCCCGGACCGCCTGGATGCTGGCACCGCCGGCGGCCATGCTGGCCGCGTTCGGCTGGATCAGGATGTGCCGGTTGGCGCCGCCCGTCACGTCGGCGCCGCGGACGCCGTCGAGCTTTTGCAGCCGCGGTACCGACAGCCGCTGAAGGTCCGTGTTCAGCTCGCTCAGCGGCTTGTCGGAGGAGACGGCGAGGAAGACGATCGGGAAGTCGCTGATGCTGCCGGCGATAGCCTGGGGCTGGACGTCGTCCGGGAGCGTACGCTTCGCGTTGGAGATCGCCCGGTCGATCTGGTTCCGGGCCCGGTCCAGGTTGGAACCGTAGGTGAACACCAGGCTGATCTGCGAGACGCCGTTGCGGGAGGTGGACGACGTCGACTCCAGGCCTTCGACGCCGTTCAGCGCCGTCTCCAGCGGACGGCTGACCTGTTTGTCCACCACCTCGGGGGACGCCCCGGGCATCGACGTGATCACCGTGATCCTCGGGAACTCAACCGAGGGTATGAGTTCCTGCTTCAGCGAGGACATGGTGATCACGCCGAAAACCGAGGCGAAGATGGTGATCAGCGCGATGAGCGCGCGGTTCCCGAGGGATAGTTGGGCCAGCCGGAACATCGCATGCTCTCCTGGGTTGACGGACTGTTTGCCTTCGGTGGTGCCTGCCGCAACCCGCGCCGGTCAGCGCTGGAGGGTCACCGCTGGACTGCGGGCGATGCTTCCAGCTGGAGGCTCTTGGCGGTGGCCTTCTCGAGCTCCGCCGCCAGCTCCGGGTTTTCGTTGAGCTTGACGCCGTAGCCCGGCATCATTTCCTTGAGCTTGGACTGCCAGCCCTTGAAGTTCTTGGGGAAGGACTTCTGCAGGAGCTCGATCATGATGGGCACGGCCGTGGAGGCTCCCGGTGAAGCGCCGAGGAGGGCGCCGACGGAACCGTCGCGGGCGGCGATCACCTCGGTGCCGAACTGCAGCACACCGCCCTTCTTCGGATCCTTCTTGATGATCTGCACGCGCTGGCCGGCGGTTATGAGTTCCCAGTCGCCGTCCTTGGCCTCGGGGTAGTACTCGCGCAGCGCCTCCACCTTGTCACCGTGGCGCTTGGCCACTTCTTTGACCAGGTAGGCGGTCAGGTCCATGTTGTCCTTGGCCACGGCGAGCATCGGGATGATGTTGCTCGGCCGAATGGACAGCGGGAGATCGAGGTAGCTGCCGTTCTTCAGGAAGTTCGTCGAGAAGCCGGCGTACGGGCCGAACAGGAGGGAGCGCTTGCCGTTGACGTAGCGCGTGTCCAGGTGCGGCACGGACATCGGCGGTGCGCCGACGGACGCCTGGCCGTAAACCTTGGCGTTGTGCTGGGACGCCAGGGACGGGTCCGTGCAGCGGAAGAACTGGCCGGAAACCGGGAACCCCCCGAAGCCCTTGCTTTCTGGGATGCCGGAAGCCTGCAGCAGGTGCAGCGCTCCGCCGCCCGCGCCGACGAAGACGAACTTGGCCCGGATGCTGCCGCGCTCACCGGAAGCGGGGTGCTTGAGCGAAAGGTCCCAGCCGCCGTCGGACGCCCTGCGGAGATCGGTGACGTCGTGGCCGTAGTTGATTTCGACCCCGTTGTTGGCAAGGTATCCGGTCAGCTCGCGGGTCAGGGCACCGAAGTCGACATCGGTGCCTTCGGCGGCGCGGGTGGCCGCGACGCGCTGCTTCGTGTCGCGGCCCTTGACGATCAGCGGCGCCCACTTGGCGATCTGCGCGAAGTCCTCGGAGAACTCCATGCTCCGGAACAGGGTGTGCTCCTTGAGCGCGTTGTACCGGGTCTTGAGGAAGGTGGAGTTGTCGTCGCCAATGACGAAACTCATGTGCGGAACCGTGTTGATGAAGCCCTTGGGCGAGCCGATCAGGGAGTTGTCCACCAGATGGGACCAGAACTGGCGGGACAGCTGGTACTGCTCGTTGATGTGCAGGGCCTTGGCAGGATTGACAGAGCCGTCCTTGGCTGCGGGGGAGTAATTAAGCTCACACAGCGCGGCGTGCCCCGTGCCGGCGTTGTTCCACGGTCCTGAACTCTCCAGGCCGGCCTCGTCGAGCCGCTCGAACAGCGAGACGGTCCAGTTGGGTTCGAGCTGCTTGATGAACGCACCCAGCGTGGCGCTCATGATGCCGCCGCCAATCAGGACGACGTCGGCATGTTGGGTCTTGGAAATGAAGGTCACAATCAGTCTCCCGTAGGCGGCTCTGGCTGTCACAGAATATCCCTGTACCGCCCTCTAACTGAAATTGCGCCCCGGCGTCAAGGCCTCAGCTGGACCTTCGTGAAAACTTCATTTAATACCGGCGAAGCAGGATAGCTGATCACCCGGTCGGACAGGGCCAGTGCGGAGATCGGGAAAGCGATGGGGACGGCGGGCAGGGACTCCGCGATCTGGGCGTTGATGGTCTGGTACTGCTGCGTGCGTTCCTGGCCGTCCGGAAGCCCGCGGGCGCGGTCGATCTTGGAGAACACCTGCGGGTCCTGGTAGCCGAACTCGCCGTTCTTCTCGCCGAAGAGCGGGGCGAGGAAGTTGTCGGCGTCGGAATAGGAGCCGTTCCAGCCGAGCAGGTGCAGGGCATGGTCGCCGGGGTTCTGCACCTTCTGCAGGTAGCCGTCCGTCCAGTCCACGGGGACGGGCTGGATGTTCAGGCCCACCGCCGTGAGCTGCCGGCTGATCTCCGCATAAACCTTTTCCGGGGTGGGCAGGTACGGCCGGGTGACGTTCATGGGGTAGTAGAACTTCAGGGCCTGGCCCTTGTAGCCGGCCTCTGCCAGGAGTTCCTTCGCCTTGCGGGGGTCGTAGCCGAGTGCGGGTGCGTTGTTGTTGAACCCGCTCAGCTTGGGCGGAACGAACTGCGAAGCCTGGGCGGTGTTGTCGATGAAGAAGCGCCTGATCAGCGTGTCCTTGTCGATGGCCAGCTCGATGGCCTGGCGGACCTTGAGGTCCTTCAGTACCGGAATTGCCTGGTTCATGCCGAGATACATCACCGAGAACGGGTCCCGCTGGATGATCTGCTTGCCGCGCTTGACCAGCTGGTCGAAGTTTCCCACCGTCACGGAGTCATAGCCGTCGATCCTGCCGTCCAGCAGGGCTTGCAGCCGCGTCTGCGGGTGGTCATAGGTGACGAATTTGAGCGTGGCGATCTGTCCCCGGGTGCCCCAGTACTCCTTGTTGTCCGTGAGTGTGACCCCCGCGCTGTCCCAGGCGGAGAAGCGGAAGGGTCCGGTGCCCACGGGATGGGTGGCGTAAGCGGAAAGTGCCTGGCTGCCGCGCCGCAGGCTGGGCTGATCGGCCTTCCCGGCGGCGAGTGCCTTGGGGGAGGAGATGGCAAACGCGGGAAGCGTCAGGGCCTGCAGGAACCCGGTGAAGCGTTCCGTGAGGCTGATCCGCACGCGCAGCGCCGACAGGGCGGTGCAGGATTTGAAAACGGACAGCTCCGGATGGTCGGCGTGCTCCTTGAAGACCCCTTTGAAGGTGGTTCCCGGAGCCTGCTTCCGAAGGGCCTCGGAAAAGTTGAACCAGCGGTCGAAGTTGGTGCAGACGGCGTCGGCGTTGAAAGGGGAACCGTCGTGAAACCTGATGCCTGGGCGGAGGGTGAAGGTATAGGCCTGGCCGTCCGGCGATTCCGTCCACTGCGTTGCCAGCAGTGGCGTAGGCTCGCCCGTCGTTTGGTCGACGCCCACCAGCCCTTCCAGGATCTGCCGGGTGACCCGCTGCGATTCGACGTCGTTGGCCAGGGCGGGGTCCAGGCCCAGAGGCTGCGAGGCCGTGCCGAACGTGAAGGTTTCTGAAGGGGCAGCGGCTGCCGTCGTGGTGCTTGCCGCAGCGGACGACGGCGTGGGCTGGGCTTCGCTCGTGCAGGAAGTGAGCGACAGGCCCAGAAGGACGGCGCCGGTCTTGAGGGCCGTACGGCGCGGGATACTGCTGCTGGGCACTCGAATACCACCTCTGGACTGCTGGGGTGCGCGTGGGCGGCTGTTGCCCGCCACCCAGTCTAATTGACGGATCGCGGACCCCTGGCTTATGCGTGAGCCAGGACACGCCGGGGGCCGGAGCAGCAAAAGGCCGCGGTCCGCACTGTCGGGTGCGAACCGCGGCCTCTGCCCGGGACGACCCCCGGATCAGGCCCAGCGCCTACTTGGGCATCAGCACCGAGTCCACGAGGTAAACGGTGGCGTTCGCCGTCTGGACGCCGCCGCAGATCACGTTGGCGCCGTCCACCTTGAGGGCATCCTTGGTCCCGGTCACGGTTACCGATCCGCCCTGCACGGTCTTGTGCGTGCCCACGATCTTGTCCGGGGTGACCTGGCCGGGGACCACGTGGTACGTGAGGATCTTGCTCAGCAGGGCATCGTCCTTCTTGAGGGTCTCGATCGTTGCGGCATCCACTTTGGCGAAAGCATCGTCAACGGGCGCGAACACCGTGAACTCGCTGCCGTTCAGGGTGTCGACGAGGTTGACCTTGGGGTTCAGCTTGCCGGAGACAGCGGCTGTCAGGGTCTTCAGCAACGGGTTGTTCGAGGCTGCGACGGCCACGGGGTCCAGGGCCATGCCTGCGACGGAACCCTTGCCGCTGGGGACCTGCTTGGCGTAGTCGGTACAACCCGGACCAGCGAGGTTGGCCGCCGGATCCATGGCCGCCGTCGCGGTCTCTGACGGTGACGGCGCCATGCTGGAAGCAGACGGCTCGGCGGCGGCCGACGAGCTGCTGGTCGTGCCTGCGGAGCCGCCGCATGCGGTGAGGCTCAGCAGGGCTGCGGCTGCAATGCCTGCGACGGTGAAGGTTGAGCGCTTGAAAGACTGCATTTCGATTCTCCTTAGTTGTGCCGACGAACGGGATTGGAGGGGCTGCGGAGCCCTCCGGTGATCCTTTTCCGACTGGGTGGGGCACCGGCCTGTAGTTCCAGGCTTGGGCGGTGTCTCACTGGGTATTCGCCTGGCCGGCAGCAGCGGATGGGTGAACCGCGAAAAAATTTCTGGCGGTCTTTTAAACGAGGAAATCCCGGGCCGTAACCCGGGATTTCCTACTCTTTAGTTTTGTGCGCAAGGGGGGACTTGAACCCCCACGCCCGAAGGCACAGGAACCTAAATCCTGCGTGTCTGCCAATTTCACCACTCGCGCCCGGCTCCGCGCGCTGCCCTGCCTGCTGTCACCAGCAGGAAGACGTACGACGGCGGATGCCAGCCTCAATTGTACCGTCACCTGTGCGGTCCTCGCCGCAGGTGAGGCCTTGGTGGTTAGGCGCCGGGTTGACCGACCTCTTCGAGCTTCAGGTCCTTGCGCAGCTTGGCGACGTGCCCGGTGGCCCGGACGTTGTACTGGGCCACAGCGACTTTGCCGTCCTCGTCCACCACCACGGTGGAACGGATGAGGCCCTCGTAAGTCCGGCCGTAGTTCTTCTTCTCGCCCCACGCGGCGTATGCCTCGGCAACGGCGTGGTCTTCGTCCGACAGGAGGGGAAAGGTGAGGCCCTCGGCGTCGGAAAAGCTGGCCAGCTTGCCCACCGGGTCGGGTGAGATCCCCAGCACTTCGTAGCCGGCAGCCTGAAGGGATGCCAGGCTGTCCCGGAAGTCGCAGGCCTGTTTGGTGCATCCGGGCGTGGCGGCGGCCGGGTAGAAATAAACGATGGTGTTCCGGCCGCGGAAGTCGCTGAGGCTGACGTCTGCTCCCGTTGCGTCCTTCAGTGTGAAGCCGGGGGCAGTGTCGCCCGCCGTAAGTTTTTCAGCCAACGTTGTCTCCTTGTTTTCGTGCAGGACATTCCAGCTTAGTGAGGCGTCGTCCCGGGTACTAATCAGGCTTAGTTATACTTGGTGGTATGCCTGATATGGATCGCTGGCCCACAGGGCGTCTCTTGTCCACGGCGGCCCGCCTCGTAGAGCACTCCTGGAACGAGAAGCTGGGTGCCATTGGCCTGACCCATGCCGGCGTCATCGCCATCGAGGTGCTCTACAACAGCGGTCCCATGACGCAGGCGCAGCTTGCCCAGCTTGTGCGGGTGCAGGCCCAGACCATGGGCAAGACGCTGAGCCGCCTCGAGTCGCACGGGCACATCGTGCGCCAGCGCAGCACGTCGGACCGGCGCAGCCACGTCGTATCGCTGACGGAGCGTGGCACCGAAGCCGTCATGGCTGCAGCAGACATGGAGCGGTCGGTCCTGGCCGCGGCCTCCATCGACCCGGACCGGCTCCGCCAGGAACTCCAGGCCGTGGTCCGGGAGCTGGCCAAGCGCTTCGCATCGCCTGAGACCAACGCCATCGTGGCCGGAGCTGACGCCGGGCTGACCGTCGAGGCAAATTCCTAGGTCGAGTCAAGTTCCTGCACCGGCGACTACCCGCCGGCGGCGGGGGCCGCCGTGGTCCTGCGCGCAACCAGGTGCGGGGTCCGGACAACATGCCCGGGCGGCTGCGTTCCCTCAATCCGGGCCACGGCGCGGTCCACGGCTGCTGCCGCAAGAAGCGGAGCGTCCTGGCTGATCGAAGACAGCTGCACATAGCTGAGCCGCGCGAACTGGCTGTCGTCGTAGCCCAGCACTGACACATCTGCCGGGACCTTCAGGCCCTGCGCCCGGAGACTCTCGATGAGTCCCAGGGCTGACCTGTCGTTGAAGGCAATGACGGCCGTCGGCATGTCCGGGCCGAGGGCATTGCCGGCAGTCATTCCGTCTTCCTCCATTGCACCGCCAGCAATGATGGCCGGCTCCAGGCCGCGGCGTTCCATCTCCGCCCGGAAGGCGGACCGGCGCGGTTCGGCGGAGACCGCGGTGCCGCCGTCTACATGGACGATCCGCCGGTGCCCCAGGGACACAAGGTGTTCCACCGCCATCCGGATGCCCTCGTCATCGTCACTGCTCACCGAATCGGTGAGTTCGCCGACGTCGTTGCGGAGCAGGCTCACCACCGGCACCTGGCCGGCGTACCGGGCCAGTTCGTCGCTACTGAGCGTGGGCGAGATCAGGATCAGCGCCTCGGACCCGAAATCCAGCAGGGCCTCGATGGTCCGGTCCTCTGGCCTGCCACTGGTGACACCGCCCAGTGCGAGTTCGTAGCCCTTGGCGCTGGCCTCGGCGTACGCGGCGTCCACAATTTCGGCGTGAAACGCGTGGCCCGTCGAGAAGCTGAGGCCCAGGAGTTTGGTCCGGGTGCTGCGCAGCAGCCGGGCACGGCTGTCGGGCCGGTAGCCGAGTTCGCGTGCGGCGTCCAGCACTTTCTGCCTTGTGGCAACGGCTGCGCCGGGGGCGCCGCGCATCACGATGGAAACCAGGGCCCGCGATACGCCGGCCGCGTGGGCTACGTCCACGAGGGTGGGGCGCCGTTGCTGTTCAGACATGTGCCTCCTTGCTGCCAGCAGTCTATAGAACGATCTAGACAGATGGCTAAAAACTGTGCCACGATCATGCCACTAGAACGATCTAGATGCCCTGAGAAGAGGATTGCAACATGACCTACGTCCAGCAAACGGCCGGCGACAACCGCCCCGTCCGCCTCGGCCTGATTGGAGCCGGCTGGATCGGCGCCTTCCACGCCGAGTCAGTGGCCCGCCGGATTCCCAATGCACGGCTGGATGCCATCGCTGACCCTGCTCTTCCCGCCGCCGAGGCACTGGCAGGCAAGCTCGGGGTTGCCAGAATCACCTCAGATCCGGCGGACGTGATCGGCGACCCGGACATTGACGCGGTCCTGGTGGCATCGCCGGCAAAGTTCCACTCAGGTCTCATCGCAGCTGCGGCCCGGGCCGGGAAAGACGTGTTCTGCGAAAAACCGGGCGGCCGCACCGTCGAAGAACTGGATGAGGCACTGGCCGCCGCGGACGCCGCCGGGGTCAACGTCCAGTTTGGCTTCAACCGGCGCTTCGCGGCGGACTTCGCCGCCGCCAGGAGACTCATCGACGACGGCGCCGTGGGCACCCCGCAGCTGCTGCGCTCCCTCACCCGGGACCCGGGCACCGCGGCCGGAATCTCGTCCCCGGAGCGGATCGCGCCCGGAACGATCTTCCTGGAGACGCTGATCCATGACTTCGACACCCTGAACTGGCTGAACCCGGGAGCGGTTCCGGTGAAGGTGCATGCAGTGGCTGACGCCCTGGTGGCGCCGGAAGCGAAAGCCGGGGGGCTGCTGGACACGGCGGTGGTCACGGTGACCTACAGCAACGGGGCCATCGCAGTGGCCGAAGCCAACTTCAACGCCCTCTATGGCTATGACGTGAGGGGTGAGGTGTTCGGATCCGCCGGCATGGTCGCCGTCGGCGGGCCGCAGGCATCCAGTGCCGTGAGCTACACCGCCGCGGGCATTGCCTCGGACACCGTGCGGCTGAACATCCACCTCTTCCACGACGCCTACACCGCTGAACTCGCCCGCTTCGTCGAGGGCGTTGCGGCCCGCCGGGCCGGACGCGCAGCGGGAGCGGCTGTTCCGGGCGGCGTCGATGCCCGCAATGCGCTCGCCGTGGCACTGGCGGCGATCCGGTCGCATGAGAGCGGCCTCCCGGTGGACGTTTCGGCTGTGGCGCACCTGCAGGCGGCCGAGCCCGAGCTGCAGCCCACCGAACTGCATCTCACAGGGCAGCACTCCGCAGGGCTGCACTCCACAGGACAAGGCGCATGACCTTCCGGCTGGCAGCATGCGCGGAAATGATCTACGGCGAGTTGCCCCTCGTCGAACGGGTACAGCGCATTCATGGGCAGGGGTTCGAGGTGGAACTCTGGGACACACGGAACCGGGACATTTCAGCGCTCGCCGCGACGGGTGCCCGCTTCTCCTCCATGAGCGGTTACTTCGGCGGCAGCCTCATTGACCCGGACAGCGCGGACCGGGTCGTTGAATCGGCGGAGAAACTCATTCCCACCGCGTTGGAGCTGGGTGTCGAGCGCATGGTGGTGCACCCGGCGGAACTCGGCGACGGCGGGGTTGCCGTGCGGCCCCTTCACCGCTCCACCGGCCAGATGTGGCTGACCGGCCTCCGCACCCTGGAGCGGCTGGGCCGGCTCGGTGAGCGGCATGGTGTGGTCTTTGCACTTGAGAACCTCAACACGGTCCTGGACCACCCGGGCATACCGTTGGCGCGGGCCAAGGACACCCTGGCGCTGGTGTCCGCAGCCGACCACCCGCACGTAAGGATGATGCTGGATCTCTACCATGCCCAGATCGGCGAGGGAAACCTGATTGAACTTGTTCGCGGGGCTCAGCCGTGGATCGGGGAAATTCAGGTGGCCGATGTCCCGGGCCGCTTCGAGCCCGGAACGGGGGAGGTCAACTACAGTGCCGTCGCCAAGGCGCTTGCCGACGTCGGCTACTCGGGCGTCATTGGCCTTGAGGCCGCTGCGTCGGGCGGTTCAGGAGTCGCCGCAGGGGACAAGGCTCTGGCGGCCTTCCGGCACGCCTTCACGGGCGAGTAGGTCAGCAGCAAAACTAATATCGTCCTAATGTTAGGACAAAGATTGACAACTGTGACTCGAGTCACGATGATCAGAGATATCAACATTCCGGCCGGTGAGGCGTGGCACGGCCGGAACCCGAATCAAAGGAGATTTTCGGTGAAGAAATTTTCATGGCGGAGGGCGGCGCTGGTAGCCGTCGTCGTGCCGATGATGGCGCTGAGCGCCTGTTCGTCCAGCGGTGGCAGGCCGGAGGAGAACGCAAACGCCGGAGGCGGCGGGCAGGCTGCGTCGACGCCGCGGATCAAGGTCGCGCTCATCACGCATGCCGCTCCCGGAGACACTTTCTGGGACATCGTCCGCAAGGGAGCTGAGGAAGCCGCCGCAAAGGACAACGTTGAGCTGCTCTACACCTCGGACCCCGAAGGCGGCCGCCAGGCCCAGCTGATCCAGCAGGCCGTGGACCAGAAGGTGGACGGCATCGCTGTGACCCTGGCCAAGCCGGACGCCCTGAAAGACGCCCTGAAGAAGGCAACCGACGCCGGCATCCCCGTGGTGAGCCTCAACGCCGGTGAATCCGTTTTCGCCCAGCTCGGGGCGTTCACGCACTTCGGCTCCAATGAGAAACTCGCCGGTGAAGCAGTGGGTGACAAGCTCAACTCCCTCGGACTCAAGCACCCCGTCTGCGTTATCCAGGAGCAGGGCCACGTCGGCCTGGAAGCCCGCTGTGCTGGCGTGAAGTCCAAGGTTCCGGCCACCGAGATCCTGTACGTGCAGGGCACTGACATGACCCAGGTGTCCTCCACAGTGACCGCCAAACTGCAGGCCACCGCTGATGCCGACGTCATCATCGGGCTGGGTGCGCCCTACACGCTCACCATCCTTAAAGCGGTGACCACGGCCGGCAGCAAAGCCAAGGTGGCCTCCTTCGACATGAACGCCGAACTCGCCCAGAAGATCGCCGACGGCACCGTTGAATTCACCGTTGACCAGCAGCCCTGGCTGCAGGGCTACGGCTCGGTGGACGCGCTGTGGCAGGCCAAGCGCGGCGGCTTCAAGCTCGGCGGCGGGCAGCCTGTCCTGACCGGCCCCACCATCGTGGACAAGGCCGGCGCAGCCAACGCCCTCACCTTCGCCCAGCAGGGTATCCGCTAGCAGTCCGCCAGCCCGGCCCGGCGGAAACGCCGGACCGGGCAGCAAGGAGCATTCCAATGACCATGACCCAGACAATTTCCAAACCGGCGGTGACCGACGAACGTGTCGGCAGGCGCAATCCATTGCAGAAGCTGCTTGGCCGTCCCGAGGTGGGCGCCCTTGTGGGAGCCATCGTCCTCTTCATATTCTTTGCTGCGGTGTCCCAGACCTTTACCCAGCCGAACGCGTTCGCCACCGTGCTCTACGGATCCTCGACCATCGGCATCATGGCGGTGGGGGTATCGCTGCTGATGATTGGCGGCGAGTTCGACCTGTCCACCGGCGTCGCGGTCATCAGTTCCGCGCTCACGGCGTCGATGTTCAGCTGGTACTTCAGCATGAACGTCTGGGTCGGTGTGATCCTGGCGCTTGTGGTGTCGCTGAGCATCGGTTTCATCAACGGCTGGATCCTCATGAAGACCAAGCTCCCCAGCTTCATCGTCACGCTCGCCACGTTCCTGATGTTGACCGGCCTGAACCTGGGCCTGACACGCATGATCGGCGGCGGCGTCTCATCACCGTCCATCTCCAACATGGACGGCTATGAGTCCGCGCAGGCCATCTTCTCCTCGTCGGTGAACATCGGCGGCGTGGACGTGAAGAACACCGTCTTCATCTGGATCGCCCTGGTTGCCATCGCCTCCTGGGTGCTGCTTCGCACGAAGGTGGGCAACTGGATCTTCGCCGTCGGCGGCGACGCCAACGCCGCCCGTGCCGTGGGCGTTCCCGTCAAGGCGACCAAGATCGGCCTGTTCATGGCCGTGGGCTTCTGCGGCTGGATCCTGGGCATGCACAACCTGTTCGCATTCGACGCCGTCCAGTCCGGCGAGGGCGTTGGCAACGAATTCCTGTACATCATCGCCGCCGTGATCGGTGGGTGCCTGCTGACCGGAGGCTACGGATCCGCAGTGGGCGGCGCGATCGGCGCCTTCATCTTCGGCATGGCCAACAAGGGCATCGTGTACGCGCAGTGGAACCCGGACTGGTTCAAGTTCTTCCTCGGCCTGATGCTGCTCCTTGCCACCATCGTGAACCTGATCGTCAAGCGCCGCGCAGACTCAAGTAAGGGCTGAACACCATGGACGCCAAACAAATCGACCAGCAGGAACTCCTCCGGGACGAGAAGGATCCGCTGACCCACACCCCGGTGCACCTGCTCTCACTGGACAGCGTGGGCAAGCACTACGGCAACATCGTCGCCCTCACGGACGTCACGATGGCTGTGGACAACGGCAGGGTGACCTGCGTGCTCGGGGACAACGGTGCGGGCAAGTCCACGCTGATCAAGATCATCGCCGGCCTGCACCAGCACGATGAAGGTGTCCTCCACATCATGGGCGAGGAGCGGAAATTCGATTCGCCCCGTGACGCCCTGGATGCCGGCATCGCCACCGTCTACCAGGACCTCGCAGTCGTTCCCCTGATGCCCATCTGGCGCAACTTCTTCCTCGGCTCCGAGCTGACCACGGGTTTCGGTCCCTTCAAGCGCATGGACGTCCAGGCCATGAAGGACATCACCAAGAAGGAACTCGCGGACATGGGGATCGACCTGCGCGATGTCGAGCAGCCCATCGGCCAGCTCTCCGGCGGTGAACGCCAGTGCGTCGCGATCGCCCGCGCCGTGTACTTCGGCGCGAAGGTCCTGATCCTGGACGAGCCCACCGCCGCTTTGGGGGTGAAGCAGTCCGGCGTCGTGCTGCGCTACATCCTGCAGGCACGCGACCGCGGACTGGGCGTCATCTTCATCACCCACAACCCCCACCATGCCTTCCCCGTCGGAGACCGGTTCCTGCTGCTCAAGCGCGGCAGGTCGATTGGCTACTACGACAAGAAGGACATCACCCTCGACGAACTCACCGCCCAGATGGCAGGCGGCGCCGAACTGGCCGAACTGGCCCACGAACTCGAACAGCTCGGCGGCCACGGGGACGTCGTCAAGCAGGTCCAGGCCGAGGTCGCCGGCGTGACTGACTCCACTGCCGACACCAGCCGGGCATCGGGGTAGGGGAGCCGTGACAAGCAGCAGCAGCATCAAAGAAGTAACTCTTGGACTTGTGGGAGTGGGCAGGATCGGTGCGATGCACGCACGCAACATCACCGGCCTGAATGGGCTGATGAAGCCGCAGGGCATCACGGTGAACCTCAAGTTGACCGACGTTGCCGCGGAGCATGCCCGGGCCCTGGCCGGCGGAATTGGTGCCGGGCTCCTGCCCTCCGCCGAAGCCTTGCTTGACTCCGGCATCGATGGTCTGGTCATTGCTACCGGAACCGCCACGCATCCGGACCTGATCAGGGCGGGAGTGGACGCGGGAATCCCGGTGTTCTGCGAGAAACCCGTCGCCGTGAATGTCGAGGAATCACTGCCTGTGCTCGACCACATCCGGACCGCGGCCGGCACGGTGCAGATCGGCCACCAGCGCCGGTTCGATCCAGGCTACCTGGAGGCCAAGCGCGCCTTCGACGCCGGGGAGCTGGGATGGCTCCACACGGTCAGGGCGGTCACCTGCGACGTGACGCCGCCGCCGGTGGAATTCCTCGCGACGTCCGGCGGGCTCTTCCGTGATTGCTCCGTCCACGACTTCGACATCCTCCGGTGGCTCACCGGCAAGGAAATCGTGGAGGTTTTCGCCAAGGGGTCCAACAACGGTGACCCCGCAATCGGTGCCGTGGGCGACGTCGATACCGCGCTGGCTGTGGTGACGTTCGACGACGGCAGCGTCGGAACGGTCTCGGCCACCCGCTACAACGGGGCGGGCCATGATGTCCGGCTGGAACTCCAGGGCTCTGCAGGGTCCGTCATGGTAGGGATGGATGAGCAGATGGCGATGTCTTCTGCCGAGCCCGGGGTCGGTTTCCCGGCTGGGCCGCCGCACCTGACGTTCGCCGAGCGGTTCCACACGGCCTACCGTGCCGAGATGGCGGCCTTCGTGGAAGTAGTGCTGGGGCAGCGGCCGAACCCGTGCACGCCGGAGGACGCCGTCGCAGCGTCCATGGTGGCGGACGCTGCCCAGGCATCGCTGCAGTCGGGGGAGCCGGTGCCGGGAGTCGGATCAGTACTGGATCGTCTCCGTTCTGCCGGTGCGCAGAGACAGCGTTGCCGCTTCGGCGATGGCCTGGGCCTTCAAGCCATCCTCGAGTGACGGCGTGACGGCTGAACCGCCGCCGCCCGCTGTTCCATTCTCCAGCGCGGCCACAAAGTGGGCCAGGGCCGCGGCGTAGGTCGGCTGAACCCGCTCAAACCAGCCGGGGTGCATGCCGTCGTCCACCACCTTCCCTGAGTAGTAGCGGGACACAGCGCCGGCACGTTGGCGGCCGGCCTCGGCCATGCCCTCAGAGCCCATGATTTCGATCCGTTCGTCATAGCCGTAACCGGTGCGGCGGACGCAGTCGATCTGGACCAGGGCGCCGCCGGGAAGCCGGAGTGACACCACGGACGTATCCACATCGCCGTACTCGGCCAGCCGCGGTTCGGCCAGGGCCGATCCGGTGGCGAAGACCTCAACCGGGTCCGCTCCCGTAAGCCAGCGGGCGAGGTCGAAGAAGTGAACGGTCTGGTCCCGCATCTGTCCGCCCGACGTGGCGATGTAGGAGAGCGGCGGCATGGCCGGGCCGCGGCTGGTGAGCTGGATAAGCTCTACATCTCCGA
Source organism: Arthrobacter sp. FW305-BF8 (assembly GCF_021789315.1). Taxonomy (NCBI): domain Bacteria; kingdom Bacillati; phylum Actinomycetota; class Actinomycetes; order Micrococcales; family Micrococcaceae; genus Arthrobacter; species Arthrobacter sp. FW305-BF8. The sequence continues at coordinate 3,065,125 of NZ_CP084561.1, read as the reverse complement.
TTTCCCCGGCGTCGACAATCCTTTTGAGCTCGGCGTAGTCGCGATCAAAGCGCCGATTGAAGTCCACCATGACCGGCACCGCGTGCTTGGCGGCGAAGGCTGCAGTCTCCCTGGCCTGCCCGAGGTCCAGGTCGATCGGCTTCTCGCACAGCACTGCCACGCCGGCTTCGGCGGCACGGCGCAGGTGTGCGGCATGGGTGTCGGTGGACGAGGCAATGAACACCGCGTCGATGGAGGAGGAATCGAACACCTCCTCCAGGCCCGCGGCAGCCCGGGCGTCATGCTTGGCAGCCAGGGCCTTCGCGCGGTCCTGGTCCACATCGAAGACCAAGCGGAAGTCAGCGGCCGGGTGGGCTGCGAGGTTGGCGGCGTGAACCGAGCCAATGAAGCCTGCGCCGAGGAGTGCGAAGCGCTGCATGGTCAGACCCCCACCTTCTCCGCGGCACCAGCCGGGATTACCCAGGCGGCATCCTGGGCATTCGAAGCGGCGACCGCTTCGACGAACCGGACGCCGACAAGGCCGTCGTAACCGGTGGGGAAGGACAGTTCCCGGGTCTCCGGCAGGGTGCCGTCCCGGCGGGCGCGCAGTTTTGCGGCGAGATCGCGGTAGAAGTTGGCAAACGCTTCGAGGAATCCCTCGGGATGCCCCAACCCCACCCTGGTGAGCCGGGAGGCGTCCTCTGACAGGGTGCTGAGCCCTTCCGTCAGCACCGTGGTGGTCCCGTCGAGGTCCTGCACCAACAGGTGATGTGGGTCCTCATGCTGCCACTCGAGGTTTCCCTTCGTGCCGAAGACCCGGATCCGCAGGCCGTGGTTGTGACCGGCGGCGGCCATGCTGGCCCATAACCGGCCCGGAACCTCACCAGAGAGCTGCAGTTCGATCGTGGCGTGGTCGAAGACCCGCCTGCCCGGAACCAGGGTCTTCAGCCGTCCGGAGACCCTCTCGGCCTCGAGCCCGGTGATGTAGCGAAGGAGGTGGAAGCCATGCGTGCCGAGGTCGCCAACGACGCTCGGGAAGCCGGCGATGTCCGGGTCCGTCCGCCAGGTGGCCTGCTTGTGCCCGCCTTGTTCCAGGGGAGTGGCCGCCCAGCCAGAGGCGTGTTCTACGTCCGCGAACGTAACCGTTCCCAGCTGGCCGTCGCGCACCATCCGGGCCGCGTGGCGCACCATGGCGTAGGCCGAGTAGCCGTGCGGAACCGCCAGGACGGCGCCGTTGTCAGCGGCGATCCGCACCAGTTCCGCGGCGGTCACTGAGTCGCGGGTCAGCGGCTTCTCGCATACCACCGAGATGCCGGCCTCGAGAAATGTGCGGGCGATCTCGAAGTGGCTGTCGTTCGGGGTCGCAACAACCACTACATCGACGCCGTCCTCCCGGCGCGCTTCTTTTTCCGCCATCTCACGGTAACCGGCGTAGTGCCGGTCTTCTGGGACGCCGAGCTGGGACGCCAGGGCAGCGGAGCGGGCCCTATCGCGGCCAAAGACGCCGGCCTGAAGGTCATATTCGCCGTCCAGACGCATCGCGCGGCGGTGCGTCTTGCCGATGTCTGCCCCTGCGCCGCCGCCAACCATTCCGGCCACCAACTGCCGTGCGTGCGGTTCACTCATCAAGATCCTCTTTGGCTCTTTGGAATTTTCTTGGATCGGTCCATAATCAATGGCACAGGCCCGGTTCGTCAACCCCTTAGGCTGGAACCGGACAGGCAGCACCAGCTGCCATGACGTGAAGAGGAGCACTGTTGAGCCCATCGTTCCCCTACAGCGGTCAGCCCCCGGCGAAGCCCACCATCCGTGATGTGGCAGACCGGGCCGGGGTGTCCAAGTCACTCGTCTCGCTGGTTCTGCAGGGTTCCGGGAACGTCAGTGATGCCCGACGGCGGGCGGTGCTTGAGGCGATGGACGAACTGGGTTACCGGCCCAACAAACTCGCCCGCGGGCTCTCGATGCCGCGCACCGGGACCGTTGGCGTTCTGCTCAACGATCTCCGGAACCCCTGGTTCATTGAGCTCCTGGAGGGTCTTTCCGCCTCCCTGCACGCCGCCGGCGTTTCCCCCGTCCTCGCCGACTCCTACACGGACCGCAGGATCGGCCGACCATCCGTCGAGGCGCTGCTGGAGCAGCGGATTGATGGCCTGGTAGTGGTGGGGACAACCACGGAGTCCACCGCCATCAGGGCCGCCTCCGCCGTGGTTCCCGTGGTGCTGGCAGGCACGCTTGATCCGGAGCTGCCGGGCGTGGATGTGGTGGTCAATGACGACGCCGCGGGTGCGCGGAAGGCCACCGAGCATCTCATTGCGCTCGGGCACAAGCGCATCGCCCACCTCCAGGGGCCCGACGGGATCGGGCGCCTGCGGCGGTCGGGTTACGAGCAGGCGATGCGAACGGCCGGCTTGGAACCGCGCACGGTGGCCGGCGGCATGAGTGAGGAAAGCGGCTACGCTGCAGCCCGCACCCTGCTGGCCGCGGGCACCCCGCCGACGGCGATTTTCGCTTTCAATGACATCGCCTGCATGGGCGTGCTGTCCGCGGCAGCGGACGCGGGGGTGACTGTTCCGGGGAACATTTCCCTGGTCGGCTACGACAACACGTATCTGGCCCGCATCCGGCACCTGTCCCTGACCTCTGTGGACAACGGCAATCTCGCGGTGGGGGTCCAGGCCGGCAAGTTCGTCCTGGAGCGGCTGGGCAACCCGGATCTGCCGGGCCGGACGCATCTGGTCAGCAGCGAGCTGCAGGTCAGGGGATCCTCGGGCAGTGCTCCGGACTAGGATCCTCCGCAGGCGCGCCGCGCGTGAGGCCATGCCGAGGGAACGAGAAAGCCCCGCCTTCAGGCAAGGGGGCCTTGAAGGCGGGGCTTCGGTGGTGCACCCCCCGGGACTTGAACCCGGAACCCATTGATTAAGAGTCAATTGCTCTGCCAATTGAGCTAGAGGTGCATCTGCTGCTTCGTTCATCCGCGGGCTTTAGTTTCCCCGTTGACCTCCGCAACGACATCCAACTCTACACGAAGTTTCGGCTGCGACAACTCGTGCCTGGTGGCCAGCACCACGCACATTCCGGGAACGAGAAAGCCCCGCCTTCAGGCTCGTGGCCTTGAAGGCGGGGCTTCGGTGGTGCACCCCCCGGGACTTGAACCCGGAACCCATTGATTAAGAGTCAATTGCTCTGCCAATTGAGCTAGAGGTGCATCTGTTGTTTAGTTCGTCCGAGGGCTTTTATTTCCCTCGTTGACCTCCGCAACGACATGAAACTCTACACGAAGTTTTGGCTGGTGTGAAATCGAAGTGGGCGGATGGTGCCGCTTAGCGTGGAATCCGCAAAATCAGCGCAAAATCAGGGTTTTGGTTGTTGCTCAGAGCCCACAAATCCCCGTTCGGGGCCACTGTAACGTTCCTGATCCGCCCGAACTGCTGCGTGAAATAGCCCACAGGGTTGCCGGCGTTTTCGCCGTCGAGCGGAACAGCCCACAGGCGCTGGCCCCTCAGCGCGCCAAGGTAGGCCGTGCTGCCGACGATCTCAAGCCCGCTGGGGGAGGAGTCTGCGGTGGACGGCCAGACAATCTTGGCGTCGATGAATCCGTCGCGGTGGGGCGCTCCCGTGACTTCCGGCCAGCCGTAGTTTCCTCCGGGCTGGATTAGGTTGAGTTCGTCATTGACGTCGGGTCCGAACTCGCTGGCCCAGAGCCGGCCCTGGCTGTCCCACGCCAGGCCCTGCACGTTCCGGTGGCCAAGGCTGTAGACGGGATTGTTCGGGAAGGGATTGCCGGGCGCGGGGGCGCCGTCCTCGGTGAGCCGCAGGATCTTGCCGCCCAGGGCGTTCCGGTCCTGGGGCTGCTCCCGGCGCTGCGAGTCTCCCGTGCCGACGTAGAGGAACCCGTCCGGGCCGAACCGGATCCTGCCGCCATTGTGGGTGGAGGCCTTGGACATGCCGGAGAAGATCACCTCCGGCTCACCCAGGCGGAAGCCCGCACCACCAGCTGCCCCACTGCCGTCCAGGCGCATGCGGGCAATCCGGTTGTCATCGGCCGCAGTGAAGTAGGCGTAGAGATAGCGGTCCGAGGCAAAGCCGGGCGACAGTGCCAGGCCCAGTAATCCGCCCTCACCGCCAGGAACGACGCCGGGGACGGACCCGATGGTGCTGACCTTGCCGTCCCGGACAGATCTGAGCAGGGCGGTATCGCGTTCGGAGATGACGGCCGTGCCGTCCGGCAGGAACACCGTGGACCAGGGAACCTGCAGCCCCTCGATCCTGCTCCGTACTTCCGGTGCCCGCGGCGGTGTCGGAGCCGCACTGGAAGTAGCCGGTGCACTCGTGCCGGGGGTACGCGTTCCCGGTGTGCCGGAGCCGGGGGCGGATGGCGCGGGAACCCCGGTGGCCGCGGAGCCCGTGCTGCCCGGACCAGGCTGAGCGCCGTCACCGGTGCAGCCGGACAGGGGCAATGCCAGGGCCAGGGACAACGCGAAGGCGGAATACGCGCGCGCGGTCAATTGCCGGAGGCACGGCGGGGCCATGGCGGCTGCAGCCGTTGCGGGTTTCCCGGCGCGGTTGCGTGTCATCCGCCTACTCCGTCCGCAATCTGCCACCGCCGCTGGGCGTTAGCGCCGGGACCGCCGCGGCGCCCGGAACCCTGCAGCCTCGGCGTGTGCCGGGGACTGGAACCAGACCTCCGCCCGGGCGTCCTCGTAGCCGGCGCTGTCTTCGTCGTAATAGGTCATGGCGCTGACGTCGCCCTTGACGGCGAATCCGTCCGGGGCGCTGCCGTCCGCTGCGGGCGCGGCCGATCCCTCGCCATACGGCTGATCCCCTGCGGCTGCTTCGCTCACATCGGCGACCCGTTCACGATGGATGGGCTGTTCGCCGAAACCACGTTCCGCGCCGAAGCCCTGTTCCAGATGATGCGGCTGGAGTTCGCGGTGGTGGGGCTGGGCCTCGTGGCTGGCTCCGGCTTCCGTGGCGGCGGAGGACTGGATCCGCTGCCGGGTTTCGGCCTCAGCGTCCATCGATTCGGCGGCTGCGGATTCCGCGCCCGGAAGGGTAGGGGCATGGGGCTCCGTGTACTCCGCGTGATGCGTCGGCGGGGCAGGCTGTGCGGCACGCTCTTGTGCTGCGGGTTGAGTGGAACTGCCTGCAGCGGCACTGCCTGTTTCTGCACTGCCTGTTTCTGCACTGCCGGCATCCGACCACTGGGCATCCCATTCGGCCTTATCTTGGTCGTCGTCCCAGTCGTCAACATCTCCTCCGGCGGGCCGCGCCGAGGAAGGGCGGGCGGTGGCGGCTTCCCAGGATTCGATGTCCGGTTCCACGTCCTCGGGGTCCGGGCGCGTGGCTGCAGGGGTGGGCTGGCCCACCAGCGGCGCGGCTTCCGCGGCCGCCGGCCCGGCGTCCGGCCCGGCGTCCGGCACTGTTTCAGGCTCTGCCAGGCGGACTGTTTCCGGTACGGTCCGGGTGGTGGCTGACGGAGGTCCCGCCGCCGCTGCTGCGGCAGAAACGGCCGACGGCGTCTCTTGCGTTCCGGTTGACGCTGCGGGAGAGGCTCCGGCACGGGGCGCCACCTGTTCGGTCCGTGCCGCGTCGGCTGCCGTTCCCCGCGAGTTCCGATTCAGCAGCCACCAGACAACGGCAATGATCAAAACAATGACAATGACCCAGATAATCCACTCCATAGCAAAACCTTTCATCCGTCACACGAGGTTGCCGTTGCTTGACGGTACGTCGGTGTCAATAGGGCTGTCTAGGCTTGGCAACGCCGATGGGGGAGGGGGCACGCAGCCCCTCCGTCTCAAAATGTGAGACGTGAGTCCACTATTTGATCGAATTTTTCTGAAAATTGGGCGAAACCGGTCACTTCCGGTCGTTGGCGGCCTTTCAGGAGTCATAGACTTTGACCCATGAGTGAGGACACCCAGATCGCGACTAATAACAAGCCTGACATCAAGCCCCGGAGCCGGGTTGTCACTGACGGCATTCACGCAGCTCCCGCCCGTGGAATGTTCCGGGCCGTGGGCATGGGCGACGATGACTTCGCCAAGCCCCAGATCGGCGTCGCGAGCTCCTGGAATGAAATCACTCCCTGCAACCTGTCCCTGAACCGGCTGGCCCAGGGCGCCAAGGAAGGCGTCCACGCCGGCGGCGGGTTCCCGATGCAGTTCGGCACCATCTCCGTGTCCGACGGCATCTCCATGGGCCACGAGGGCATGCACTTCTCCCTGGTTTCCCGCGAAGTCATCGCCGACTCGGTGGAGACCGTCATGCAGGCAGAGCGCATCGACGGCTCCGTGCTGCTGGCGGGCTGCGACAAGTCGCTCCCGGGCATGCTCATGGCCGCTGCGCGCCTGGACCTCGCCAGCGTATTCCTCTACGCCGGCTCCATCATGCCGGGCTGGGTCAAGCTGGAGGACGGCTCCGAAAAGGAAGTCACCCTGATCGACGCCTTCGAAGCCGTCGGTGCGTGCGCCGCGGGCAAGATGAGCATGGAAGACCTCACCCGCATCGAGAAGGCCATCTGCCCCGGCGAAGGCGCCTGTGGCGGCATGTACACCGCGAACACCATGGCCTGCATCGGTGAGGCCCTGGGCATGTCCCTGCCCGGCTCGGCAGCCCCGCCCTCGGCAGACCGCCGTCGTGACGAATTCGCCCGCAAGTCCGGCGAAGCCGTGGTCAACCTGCTCCGCCACGGCATCACGGCCCGCGACATCATGACCAAGAAGGCCTTCGAAAACGCCATCGCCGTCACCATGGCCTTCGGCGGATCCACCAACGCCGTCCTGCACCTGCTGGCAATCGCCCGCGAGGCAGAGGTCGAACTGACCCTGGACGACTTCAACCGCATCGGCGACAAGATCCCGCACCTGGGTGACCTGAAGCCCTTCGGCCGCTACGTCATGACCGACGTCGACAAGATCGGCGGCGTGCCGGTCATCATGAAGGCCCTGCTCGACGCCGGCCTGCTGCACGGCGACTGCCTCACCGTCACCGGCAAGACCGTAGCGGAGAACCTTGAGGCCATCAACCCGCCGGACGTGGACGGCAAGATTCTCCGCGCGCTGGACAACCCCATCCACAAGACCGGCGGCATCACCATCCTGCACGGCTCCATGGCTCCGGAAGGCGCCGTCGTGAAGAGCGCCGGCTTCGACGCCGACGTCTTCGAGGGCACTGCCCGCGTCTTTGAACGCGAGCAGGGCGCGCTGGATGCACTGGACAACGGCGAGATCCAGAAGGGCGACGTCGTGGTGATCCGCTACGAAGGCCCCAAGGGCGGTCCGGGCATGCGCGAGATGCTCGCCATCACCGGCGCCATCAAGGGTGCAGGCCTGGGCAAGGATGTCCTGCTGCTCACCGACGGCCGCTTCTCCGGGGGCACCACCGGCCTCTGCATCGGCCACGTCGCCCCCGAAGCGGTCGACGGCGGCCCCATCGCCTTCGTCAAGGACGGCGACCGGATCCGCGTGGACATCGCCGCCCGCAGCTTCGACCTGCTCGTAGACAGCGCAGAACTCGAATCCCGCAAGGAAGGCTGGGCGCCGCTGCCGGCCAGGTACACCAAGGGCGTCCTGGCCAAGTACGCCAAGCTGGTGCACAGCGCCTCCACCGGCGCCTACTGCGGGTAGTACGGTTTCGGCGGGCTCAACCAGCGGACGCTGGTGGAGCCCGCCGCAACGAGTGGTCCCCACCCCGGGGACCATTTGGTGGACACTGATGTCCACATGGTGAGATCGCGGGCCGCTTCGTTGACACGCTATCCACCAGAGGGAAAACTGAACGCATGATCTTCGTTACCGTCGGCACCGTCGTCGTACTTACTCAGCGCGTGGCTCCATAGCCCGACTGGTAACGAACTGTCACGCGCAACCCCTCGAAAAGCCACCAGGCTGAGGGGTTTTTTTATTTTCCGGGCGGGACGGAACGTTCAGTTTTCCCTAGCACCACACCAATTCAAGATCCACTAAGGAAGAGTTCGATGAGCAAAGGATCGCCCATCAGCCCCTCGCTGATGGCTTCAAAGTCCGCTGGAGCCGCCAAGGCTCCGGAACGCGTCGACAAGCCGGCTGAGGCCGGGGTCGACATTGCTGCAGCCGCCTCTCCTGTCCTTGGGCCGAACAACGTCGTACCCCCGACGGTGATGACCGGCTCAGAAGCAATTGTCCGTGCGCTCGAAGAACTCGGCGTCGACGATATTTTCGGTTTGCCCGGTGGCGCGATCCTGCCCACCTACGACCCCTTGATGGCCTCCAAAATGAACCACGTTCTGGTCCGTCACGAACAGGGAGCCGGCCACGCCGCGCAAGGCTACGCCATGGTCACCGGGCGGGTGGGCGTCTGCATCGCCACCTCGGGCCCGGGTGCCACCAACCTCGTCACCGCCATCATGGATGCCCACATGGACTCCGTTCCGCTCGTGGCCATCACCGGCCAGGTCTCCAGCGGAGTAATCGGCACCGATGCCTTCCAGGAAGCCGACATCGTGGGCATCACCATGCCCATCACCAAGCACTCGTTCCTGGTGACGGACCCCAACGACATTCCGCACGTCATGGCCGAGGCCTTCCACCTCGCCTCGACCGGACGTCCGGGCCCGGTCCTCGTTGACGTCGCCAAGGACGCCCAGCAGGGGCAGATGACCTTCTCCTGGCCGCCCAAGATCGACCTGCCGGGCTACCGCCCGGTGGTCCGTGGCCACAACAAGCAGGTCCGCGAGGCAGCAAAGCTGATCTCCGCGGCCAGCAAGCCCGTCCTGTACGTCGGCGGCGGTGTGTCCAAGGCCCATGCGGCGGCTGAACTGCGCGAGCTGGCCGAACTGACCGGTGCACCCGTGGTCACCACACTCATGGCCCGCGGTGTCTTCCCGGACTCGCACCCGCAGCACGTGGGCATGCCCGGCATGCACGGTACGGTCTCGGCTGTTACCGCGCTGCAGCAGGCGGATCTGCTGGTAACCCTGGGTGCGCGCTTCGATGACCGCGTCACCGGTGTCCTGAAGACCTTCGCGCCCAACGCCAAGGTCATCCACGCCGACATCGACCCCGCCGAAATCTCCAAGAACCGCACGGCCGACGTTCCCATCGTGGGCTCCGTGAAGGAGATCATTCCGGAACTGACGGAAGCTGTCCGGACCCAGTTCGGCGCCTCCGGGACTCCGGACCTGGCCAGCTGGTGGGCCTTCCTGAACAACCTGAAGGACACCTACCCGCTGGGCTGGACCGAACCGGAGGACGGCCTCACTGCACCGCAGCGGGTCATCGAGCGCATCGGTGCCCTGACCGGCCCCGAGGGCATCTACGTCGCCGGTGTGGGACAGCACCAGATGTGGGCCGCGCAGTTCATCAAGTACGAGCGCCCGCATGCCTGGCTGAACTCCGGCGGTGCCGGCACCATGGGCTACGCCGTTCCGGCCGCCATGGGCGCCAAGGTGGGCGAGCCGGACCGTGTGGTCTGGGCCATCGACGGCGACGGCTGCTTCCAGATGACCAACCAGGAACTGGCCACCTGCGCCATCAACAACATCCCCATCAAGGTTGCCGTCATCAACAACTCCTCGCTGGGCATGGTGCGGCAGTGGCAGACCCTCTTCTACGAGGGACGCTACTCCAACACGGACCTGAACACCGGCCACGAGACCATCCGCATCCCGGACTTCGTCAAGCTCGGCGAGGCCTACGGCTGCGCGTCCTTCCGGTGCGAGCGGGCCGAGGACATCGACGCAACAATTCAGAAGGCGCTGGAGATCAATGACCGCCCCGTGGTCATCGACTTCGTGGTCAGCCCCGACTCCATGGTGTGGCCGATGGTGCCCGCCGGGGTCAGCAACGACCAGATCCAGGTTGCCCGCAACATGACCCCGGAATGGGAAGAGGAGGACTGATCATGAGCCGCCACACACTGTCCGTTCTGGTCGAAGACAAGCCCGGTGTGCTGACCCGCGTGGCCAGCCTTTTCGCCCGCCGCGCCTTCAACATCAATTCCTTGGCCGTCGGCCCGACGGAAGTTCCAGGCATCTCCCGGATGACCGTCGTCGTCAACGCCGACGGCGACCTGATCGAACAGGTCACCAAGCAGTTGAACAAGCTGATCAATGTGATCAAGATTGTTGAACTGACTTCCGAATCTTCCGTACAGCGCGACCACATCCTGGTCAAGGTACGTGCGGATGCCGCAACTCGTCTGCAGGTGACCCAGGCTGCAGACCTGTTCCGTGCTTCAGTGGTCGACGTCTCCACAGACTCGGTGGTCATTGAAGCAACTGGCCATCCCGAAAAGCTCACGGCACTGCTCTCGGTGCTGGAGCCCTTCGGTATCCGCGAAATTGTGCAGTCCGGCACCTTGGCCGTTGGACGGGGATCCCGCTCCATGAGTGATCGGGCCCTGCGCAGCGCCTAAAGGCACAGCTCAGGGCACAGCCTAGAGCCCAGCCCAGGCGGCGCGCTTCGCCCGCAAACGCAGCACCGAAGCTATACATCTACAAAAAATCCACTCAAGAGGAGTTACGCAAGTGACTGAAATGTTTTACGACGACGACGCAGACCTGTCGATCATCCAGGGCCGCAAGGTAGCCATTGTCGGCTATGGCTCCCAGGGCCACGCCCACGCGCAGAACCTGCGCGATTCCGGCGTCGAGGTTGTCATCGCGCTCAAGGAAGGCTCCAAGTCCATCGCCAAGGCCGAGGACGCAGGCTTCACGGTCAAGAACGTTGCCGACGCCGCCGAATGGGCCGACGTCATCATGATCCTGGCGCCGGACCAGCACCAGCGCGCGATCTTCACAGACTCCATCAAAGACAAGCTGACCCCCGGCAAGGCCCTGGCCTTCGCCCACGGCTTCAACATCCGCTTCGGCTACATCGAGGCCCCGGAAGGCGTTGACGTCATCCTGGTCGCCCCGAAGGCTCCCGGCCACACCGTGCGCCGCGAGTTCGAAGCCGGCCGCGGCATCCCGGACATCATTGCCGTTGAGCAGGATGCTTCGGGCTCCGCCTGGGAGCTGGCCAAGTCCTACGCCAAGGCCATCGGCGGCACCCGCGCCGGCGTCATCAAGACCACCTTCACCGAAGAGACCGAAACGGACCTCTTCGGCGAGCAGTCCGTCCTGTGTGGCGGCGTGTCCCAGCTGGTCCAGTACGGCTTCGAGACCCTGACCGAGGCCGGCTACCAGCCGCAGATCGCCTACTTCGAGGTGCTGCACGAGCTCAAGCTCATCGTTGACCTCATGTGGGAAGGCGGCATCGCCAAGCAGCGCTGGAGCGTTTCCGACACCGCGGAGTACGGCGACTACGTTTCCGGCCCGCGCGTCATCACCCCCGAGGTGAAGGAAAACATGAAGGCTGTCCTCGCCGACATCCAGAACGGTGCCTTCGCCAAGCGCTTCATTGACGACCAGGACAACGGCGGCGCCGAGTTCAAGGAGCTGCGTGCCAAGGCCGAGCAGCACCCGATCGAGGAAGTTGGCCGCGAACTGCGCTCCCTGTTCTCCTGGCAGCAGCAGGACGAGGACTACGTGGAAGGCTCCGCAGCCCGCTAAGGCTGAGCCCTTCAAAGCACGGCGGTGAGGCCGGGTTCACACTTAACAATGTGAGCCCGGCCTTTCCGTACGCCTAGACTTTATGTACCCCCAGGACTTCAACGCAGAGGATCAGCTGTGTCAAAACCCGTAGTATTGCTTGCCGAAGAACTTTCGCCCGCCACCATCGAGGCCCTTGGCCCGGACTTTGAAATCCGCCAGACCGACGGCGCCGATCGTTCCCAGCTGCTCTCTGCCATCGAGGACGTTGACGCCATCCTGGTCCGCTCCGCCACGAAGGTGGACGCCGAGGCCATTGCCGCCGCGAAGAACCTGAAGGTCATCGCGCGCGCCGGCGTCGGCCTGGACAACGTGGACATCAAGGCGGCCACGCAGGCCGGTGTCATGGTGGTCAACGCCCCGACGTCGAACATCGTTTCCGCCGCGGAACTGACCGTTGGCCACATCCTGAGCCTGGCCCGCCACATCCCGCAGGCCAGCGCCGCCCTGAAGGACGGCGAGTGGAAGCGCTCCAAGTACACCGGCATCGAACTCTTCGAGAAGAAGATCGGCATCATCGGCCTGGGCCGCATCGGCGCCCTGGTCGCCGCCCGCCTGCAGGGCTTCGATACCGAGATCCTCGCGTTCGACCCCTACATCACCTCTGCGCGCGCCGCCCAGCTCGGCGTGAAGCTCGTCACCCTGGACGAGCTGCTCGCGCAGTCCGACTTCATCACCATCCACATGCCCAAGACGCCGGAAACGGTCGGCATGCTCGGCGCCGAAGCCTTCAAGAAAATGAAGAGCACCGCTTACGTGGTCAACGTGGCCCGCGGCGGCCTCGTGGACGAGGAAGCCCTCTACACCGCACTGCAGGACGGCCAGATTGCCGGTGCTGCCGTGGACGTCTTCGTCCAGGAGCCCAGCACCGACCTGCCGTTCTTCAAACTGGACAATGTTGTGGTCACCCCGCACCTGGGCGCGTCAACCGACGAGGCGCAGGAAAAGGCCGGCGTCTCCGTGGCGAAGTCCGTCCGCCTCGCCCTCGCAGGGGAACTGGTTCCGGACGCCGTGAACGTTGCCGGCGGCCTGATCGCCCCCGACGTCCGCCCGGGGATCCCGCTGATCGAGAAGCTGGGCCGCATCTTCACGGCGCTGACCCACGCCTCGGTGACCCAGATCGACGTCGAGGTTGCCGGCGAAATCGCCGCGCTTGACGTCAAGGTCCTGGAGCTCGCCGCCCTCAAGGGGATCTTCGCCGACGTCGTCACCGAGCAGGTGTCCTACGTCAACGCCCCCGTGATCGCCGAGCAGCGCGGCATCAACGTCCGCCTCATCACCACCCCTGAAGCCGAGGACTACCGCAACGTGCTGACGCTGCGCGGCGCCCTGAGCGACGGTGCACAGATCTCCGTGTCCGGCACCCTGACCGGACCCAAGCAGGTGCAGAAGCTCGTCGGCGTCAACGGCTACGACGTCGAGATCCCGATCAGCGAGCACCTCGTGGTGGTCTCCTACGCCGACCGTCCCGGCGTCATCGGCACCATCGGCCACATCCTGGGCATGAACAACATCAACATCGGCGGCATGCAGGTGGCACGGAGCGCGGAGGGCGGCCAGGTCCTGGCCCTGCTCACCATCGACAGCTCCGTCCCGCAGCAGGTGCTGGACGCCATCAAGGCCGGCATCGGTGCCGAAATGGTGCGCGAAGTGGACCTCGAGGACTAGTCCGACGAACCCTGGCCGGCGACGGCCAGGTCCCCAACGCGGGGTGAACTCCTTGTCCCTTGGAGTTCTCCCCGGCCAAGTATGATTGGCCGGTCTGCTTACAATAGCTAGGTTCGAATTTAAGGATCCAGCCGGCAGGCCGGCCAATACTTTTTGCACGCCCGCAAGGGACACCCACACATTTCTGCGGTCATCGTGGCGTGCGCACGCAATCCAGGTTTCAGGGAGCCCAATGAACGCCGTCCAGAGGTTCATCAGAAGCAAAGTGCTTTTGCTGACCGCTGCAATTCTGATCTTCGCCATGTGCCTGTCAGTCCTCGTCCAGACCCAGTCGCAGGCAGCGCTGAACCGGACCGTGGACCAGAACTCGCGCGGGCTCTACGACATCCTGGTCCAGGCCAAGGCGGGCTCCGACGGTTCGCTCATGCAGCCCGAGATTGCCACGGGGCAGGGCGGCATCAGCTTCAACCAGCTCCAGAAGATCCGGGATCTGTCCGGCACCTCCGTTGCCGCGCCCATCAGCCTGGTCTCGCGCGTGACGCAAAACCTCGAGACGCCGCGCCTGGAGGCCATGGACTACCTGGGCTTCAACGCCGGACTCGTCGGCACCGCGACCGCGGGGCAGCCCGGCGGCACCGATCCCAGCAAATGGCCCGAAGCCCAGTCCGTGCTCAGCGACACCCCCAAGAAGTACCGCCTGACGGCCAGCGCCACTAGCTCCGACGGGTCCTCCCAGCACACCCTTTTCAAGTCCACTGCCGAGGGCGCCCTCGGCAAGGGCAAGCTCGTGGAGCAGCAGGTCGAGGGAGGCAACAGCATCCAGATCGCCGGTCCTGAAGGCGAGACCGGGATCAAGTTCCCGGCCCCGGCCGGCGGGTCCGAGCACAACCTGTTCAACCTCACTGTTGCCCTGCCCATGGCGCCGGAGGTCACGGAGTCCGTGGTCGCCGTCGACCCCGTTTCCGAGCGTGCCCTGCTGGGCACCTCGGGTGATTTCCTGGCGCCGCTGGAGAAGGCACCGCCGGCCGACGCCCGCAGCGCCGAGGCGGTGGGCCAGCACCTGGAGAGCCTCTTCACCACGGGCATCGGCATGAAGGAACTCGAGGAAGGCCCTGACTTCCTTGGCGTCAAGCTCAAGTACTGGGCGCCCATCATGACCCAGTACCAGCAGGCCAAGCGCAACGGGCAGCTCACCGAGGATTCCCAGGCCATCCCGCTGATCGTCCGTTCCGGCACGTCGGTCGACCTGAAGTACTCCGTGAAAATCGAGGAGATCGACGATTCCGGAAACGTGGTCAAGGAGGTAGGCACCGCTGAGCGCTCCCTGGACAAGGACTACCTGCCGTTCGTCTCCAAGTCGCCTTTCGCCCTGTCCTGGCCCGGGTCCACGGACTACTCCAAGCTGCTCGGCAACTCGGCCAACTTCAGCCGCGGCCTCTACAGCCCTGCCACCTGGAGCACCAACTTCGCCTCCGCCCCCAAATACACGGACGGCTCCACCGCAGGCAACGGTGCCGAGGACAAGACCGCCACCCCGGGCGAGTGGGTCACCGTGAATCGCCTGCCGGAGAAGAGCGCCAACGGCGAGGCTGTGGACCAGACACAGCGCAATCCCGTGGACGAGCGTTCTTACCGGGAGAACCTGGAAACGGGCAAGAAGCTGGCCACCCCGCTCGCCATGGTCTACGGCACCTTCGATCCCGCCGCCGTCCAGGAAGCGGCCGGGGACGTCAACCGGCTTCCGCTCGGCGGCTACGATCCCACGCCTATGACGCTGACCAAGGACGCGCAGGGCAAGGACGTTACGGACACCGCGCTCAAGCCTTCCCTGAGCGCCACCGGACTCGTCAGCCAGTCAGCCGGCGCTATCACCGACTATTACGGCCTGGCTGCTGCCCGCGGCTACGAGAAGAACGCCTCCGTCATCGACGCCGTCCGCGTGCGGGCCAGCGCCGCCGGCAGCTGGAAGCAGGTCCAGCCCGAGGTGGACAAGCTCGCCACCGAAATCCGGGACATGGGTCTTGAAGCCACCGTTGTGGCCGGTTCTGCCCGCGAGGACGCCAATATCTTCGTTCCCGGCTACTCCAAGGACGACGCCGGCAAGGAGTCCGCCCTGGGAACCGTCCAGCAGTCTTGGGTCAGGCAGAACGCGGCCGACGCCGTGGCCGGCTCGCTGACGACGACGAACCTGACGCTGCTGTTCCTCACGCTCTGCGGTGCCGCGCTGCTGACTGGCGCCTCGACGGTCAGCTACGTGCGGCTGCGCCGCAGCGAAGCCGGCACCCTGCGCGCCATGGGTTGGACCCAGCGACGGATCCGGTCCTGGGTGCTGGAGGAGTTTGCTGTGGGCGCCGGACTGCTGGCGGTGGCAGGCATTGTGCTCAGCCTTTTGAGCTGGAACATCGCCACCGCCATCGTCTCGGCGTCCGTGCTGGCCCTGTACCTGGGCGCGGCCTTCTTCGCCGCCCAGCAGCTGCGCCACCGCGAGGTGGTCGACCAGGAGCCCCAGCACGACGAAAAGCTCATCGCCGTCGATTCGCCGCTGACCTTCGCGAACCGGCAGCTGGGCACGCACCGCTTCAACGCCATCTCGCTTGCCGTTGCCGTTGGCGTGTTCGGCTCGGCAGTCGGCGGCCTGATCGCCTTGCTGATCGATATCCCGCGTGCCGCCGGTGCCAGTGCGCTCAGTGGCCTGGCCGCCGCCAGCGTGGCCCTGCCGAGCATCATCCTTGGCCTGTCCGGCGTGGCGGTGGGGCTCCTGCTCACATTGGTCACCGGGCGCTTCGAGCTGAAGGCCAAGCGGCGGTACCTCGGCACGCTGCAGGCGATGGGCTGGAACCCCGACATGCTTGGCCAGGTCCGCTTCTTCGAAAACGCCCTAGTAGGCGCGGTTGCCGTCCCGCTGGGTATCCTCGGCGCCCTGGGCATCGGCCTTGTTCT
This sequence comes from Arthrobacter sp. FW305-BF8, assembly GCF_021789315.1. NCBI lineage: Bacteria > Bacillati > Actinomycetota > Actinomycetes > Micrococcales > Micrococcaceae > Arthrobacter > Arthrobacter sp. FW305-BF8. Next base: position 3,048,966 of record NZ_CP084561.1, on the reverse strand, counting down.
TGCCCCCTACGCCGCGCTGTGGGCCGCCGTGGCCGGGCTCGTGGCTGTTCTCTGCTGGATTCCGATTGCAACGAAAGTGGTCAAATGACTAACGACCTGAACCTTCGCCGCGTGCGCGGGAACAATGAGGCTGTAACCCCGGTCCAGACCCGGGCCAACACCATCGTCAAGGAAGCCGACCACGCCACCCCGCTGGAGCTGAGCAACATCACCATCCGCTACGGCGGGGGCAAGAACGGCTCCGACGCGGTCAGCGTCGTGGAGGGCTTTGACCTCACCCTGAACGCGGGGGAGATGCACTGCGTGGCAGGCCGCAGCGGCTCGGGCAAGACCAGCATCCTGACCGTCGGAGCGGGCCTGACCCTGCCGACGTCGGGCCGGGTGCTGTGGGAGGGTGATTCGCTCGAAACCATGAGCGACGACGAAATCGCCGACCGCCGCCGTGCTCTGATCGGTTATGTGGATCAGGGCGGTGCCCTGATCGACGGCATGAGTGCGCTTGAAAATGTGCTCCTGCCGGCGGTTCCGGACGGCGAGGTGGAGCAGCGGCGTGAGATGGCCAAGGACCTGCTGGACCTCGTGGGCCTCGGCCGCCGCATGCGGCACCGTCCCGAGCAGCTCTCCGGCGGTGAACGCCAGCGCGTGGCCATCGCCCGCGCCCTGATCCTGGGCACCCGCGTCCTGGTGGTGGACGAGCCCACGGCCAGCCTGGACCGGGCCTCCGCCAACCGCATCATCAGCATCCTCAAGGACACAACCTCTGACGGCATTGCAGTCCTCGTGGCGTCACATGACCACGAACTGGTCCGGCTCAGCGATACGCTGACCGAACTGATCTAGCTCCATCCCTCCGCATAAAGGTACCGTTCCGCCCGTGACTTCCTCAGACAAGAGCCCCTTCTACATCACTACGGCCATCACCTACCCGAACGGCGTGCCCCACATCGGCCACGCCTACGAGTACATCGCCACGGATGCGATGGCCCGGTTCAAGCGGCTCGACGGCTACGACGTGAAGTTCCTGACCGGCACGGACGAGCACGGGCTGAAGATCGCGCAGACCGCGGAGAAGGAAGGTGTCTCGCCCAAGGAACTGGTGGACCGGAACGCGGAAATCTACAAAGCCGCGCACGCCGCCCTCGGCATCAGCTACGACCGGTTCATCCGCACCACGGACGCGGACCACTACACCGCCTCGCAGGCCATCTGGAAGAAGATGGAAGCCAACGGGGACATCTACCTGTCCAAGTACGAGGGCTGGTACTCCGTGCGGGACGAGGCCTACTACGGTGAGGACGACACCGTGGTGAAGGAGGACGGCGCCCGGTACACCAAGGAGACGGACACCCCGGTGACCTGGACCGCCGAGGAAAGCTACTTCTTCCGGCTGTCCGCCTACCAGGACAAGCTGCTGGCCCTGTACGAAGCACAGCCGGAGTTCGGCGCGCCGCAGTCCCGGTTCAACGAGGTCATCAGCTTCGTCAAGCGCGGCCTGGAGGACCTGTCCATCAGCCGGACCACCTTCGACTGGGGAGTGCCCGTCCCCGGCGATGAAAAGCACGTCATGTACGTGTGGGTGGACGCCCTGACCAACTACCTCACCGGCGCCGGCTACCCGGACGTCGAATCAGAGTCGTTCAAGAAGTTTTGGCCCGCCGATGTCCACATCATCGGCAAGGACATCTCGCGCTTCCACGCCATCTACTGGCCCGCCTTCCTCATGAGCGCTGGCCTCGAACTGCCCAAGCGGGTCATGATCCACGGCTTCCTGCACAACAACGGCGTCAAGATGTCCAAGTCCCTCGGCAACGTCGTTGCCCCGGCGGACTTCGTGGCCCAGTACGGCCTGGACCAGGTCCGGTTCTTCTTCCTGCGCGAGGTTCCGTTCGGCGCGGACGGCAGCTACAACCACGAGGCCATCGTCGGCCGGATGAACTCGGACCTGGCGAACAACTTCGGAAACCTGGCGCAGCGCTCACTGTCCATGGTGGCCAAGAACTGCGAGGGCCGGGTACCCGTGCCGGGCGCGTTCAGCGACGCGGACACTGCCATCCTGGGCCAGGCGAACGCGTTGCTGGAGCAGGCACGTGCGGCCTTCGAAAAGCAGGAGTTCAGCCGTGCCCTCGAGGCGATCTGGACGGAGCTGGGGGACACCAACGCGTACTTCGCGGACCAGGCACCCTGGGTGCTGCGGAAGACCGACGTCGAACGCATGCAGACGGTGCTGTACGTGACCCTCGAGGTGCTGCGCATCGTCTCGATCCTCGCCCAGCCGGTCATGCCCACTGCCACCGCCGCGCTGCTCGGGTACCTCGGCCAGCCGGAAGGGGCGGCCCGGGAGTTCTCCGCCATCGCGACGCCGATCGCCGCCGGCACCGACCTGCCCGCCCCCGCGCCGGTGTTCCCGAAGTACGAGGAACCCGCGGACGCCTGACAGCCCACTTCGCCATGTAGCCCCGGTACCCTGATGCGCATGTGAGTGGTGTTACCAGTGAAGCAAGTGGGACGGGCTGTACAAACAGGTACCGGCTACTCGGGACGCGGATAAAACGGCAAACCTACCCTGAAGGAACAAGCAAACTGGCATCTCATTCGGGGGTTCCGGTTCCACACCGCTAGTGGTCGCCGTGGTCCCAACCACCAGGTGCCGAGCGAATCAGGAACGGTCTCTTCCCCCGACTGGTCAGTTTAAAACGGACCTGGAGGGGACAGAAAATGAAACGAGTTTTAGCAACGGCTGCTCTTGTGGGTGTGGGACTCCTCGGCACCTCACTTCCTGCTGCGCTTGCGCAATCTGGCGATGACAGCGGGGGTTCAGGCCAGAACTGCCAGGTGTTCGGCTCCGATGACGACTTCTCCGCGCTGACTGTCAGTATCCAGCGCTCCTCGGGCGGTAGCGACGACGACTGCGGCAATGAAGGACCGGACGACAATCAGGGACCGGGCGACAACCAAGGGCCGGGCGGCAATGAGGGACCGGGCGGAGGCTACGAGGAGCCGCCGTACGAAGAGCCGCCGTACGAGGAACCCCCGTCCGAGGGACCCCCGTACGAGGAACCGCCCGTTGAGCAGCCGCCGGTCGAGCAGCCACCTGCTGAGCAGCCGCCGGTCGAGCAGCCGCCGGTCGAGCAGCCACCTGCTGAGCAGCCGCCGGTTGAGCAGCAGCCTGTGGTGAAGCCGCCAGCAGTTACGCCTGTCGTCAAACCTGTGGTGAAGCCGCAGGCGGTCAAGCCTGTCGTGGCCGCCCCGGCGCAGCCGGCTCCCGCGGTGGCTGCTGTTGTCCCGCCCGCGCCCAACGCCGGCTTCAACGTGCAGACCGCCGCCGCCGCGGGCTCCGAACATGACGCCGGCATTCCGGCCTGGCTGGCTGCGGTGACGGGACTGTTTGCCGCGCTTTCAGGCGGTGTGCTAGTCAAGAGCGGGGTCCGTGCCAGGAAACATAAGGCATAACAAGCAGTCGTGCGGGTGCCTTGAGCCCACGGGCACCCGCACAGGACCACCCCGAGGACCGGTCCTTCACCACAGGAACAGCGCCTCTTAGCCCGAGGAGTTTCATGGCAACCCATCGCCGGCAGCGGGAAGAACGCCTGCCCGGAGTGGAACCCGCCCGGCGGCGCCGCAGCCGTCTCCGGATTTGGGTTGGCAGGCGCATGCTGGCATATGGCCGCGTAGAGCTGGCAGTGCTGACGTTTTGTCTTGTGGGGCTGTTGGGATCGTGGCTGCTGTACGCCGGCACAACGGCGCACCCGCCGGCCGGTCAGGTTCCCGCCTTGCACGCAGCGGCGGCACCGCCCGCGGTGTCGGCCGAGCCGCCGGCACTCAGCCTTGCGGGCAACGCCAGTCCGGCCGCCCAGTCCACGGCTGCGGCGGGCAAGGCATCCACAGCAGGGGTGGCGGGCCGTCCCGGATCTGCTCCACAACGCATTGTCTATCCGGACATTGGGATGGACGTCCCGGTGCACCCGTTGAAACCCAGCAGCAGCGACGTGCAATCGCAGTCAATCGTCCCTCCGGTGACCCTGGACGGCTATTGGCTCACCCCGTACGGGATGCCCGGTTCCGGTTCCCGGAACACCACCTACGTCGTCGGCCACAGCTGGGAAGGCCTTGACGCTCCATTCAACCGGCTCAGCACGCGCGCCGGGCGCGGAGACGTGTTCACCGTGCACACGGCGGCAGGGCAACTCAAGTACAGGGTTGACTCAGTGACCACCTACACCAAGTCAACCCTGAAGGACAGCCCGATCTGGGACGTCGTCCCCAACCGCCTGGTCCTGATCAGTTGCTATACGGAGGACCTTTGGGGCAGGAACGTGGCTGTGGTGGCGTCACCAGCAGGAGCGTGAGCGCGGGACCGCTGTTCGGATGCTGAGACGGCTTGACCAGAATGTGGATGGCTTGGCTACCCTGAAAAGATGAGCGCATCTACCATCAATCTCGCTGTCATCCCGGGCGACGGCATTGGCCCGGAGGTCACCGCCGAAGCCCTGAAGGTTCTCGAAAAGGTGGTGGCCGCCGAGGGCGTCACCCTCGACCAGACCCACTACAAGCTCGGTGCCCAGCACTGGCTTGAGACCGGCGAGACCCTTCCGGAGGCTGTCCTCGAGGACCTGAAGTCGCGGGATGCCATCCTCTTCGGTGCCATCGGCGCAGCGCCGGGGGACACCCGCATCCCGTCCGGACTGATTGAACGCGAACTGCTCCTCAAGCTGCGCTTCAGCCTTGACCACTACGTCAACCTGCGCCCCTCGCGGCTCTACGGCACGGTGGGCAGCCCGCTGGCTGAACCGGGCAACATCGATTTCATTGTTGTCCGTGAAGGAACCGAGGGTCCTTACGTGGGCAACGGCGGCACCCTGCGCGGCGGCACACCACACGAGGTGGCCACCGAGGTTTCCCTGAACACTGCCCACGGCGTGGAGCGCGTGGTCCGGGACGCGTTCCGGCGCGCCAACGAGCGCCCGCGCAAGAAGCTGACCCTGGTCCACAAGCACAACGTGCTGGTCTTTGCCGGCCACCTGTGGAAGCGCACCGTCGAGGCCGTGGCCAAGGAATTCCCCGAGGTCACCCACGACTACCTGCACATCGATGCCGCGACCATCTTCATGGTCACCGATCCCGCCCGCTTCGACGTCATCGTCACCGACAACCTCTTCGGCGACATCATTACCGACCTTGCTGCCGCTATCACCGGCGGAATCGGACTGGCCGCCTCGGGCAACATCAACATGGACCGCACGGCACCGTCCATGTTCGAACCGGTCCACGGTTCCGCGCCCGACATTGCCGGCCAGCAGAAGGCGGACCCCACCGCTGCGATCCTGTCCGCGGCCCTCCTCCTGGAGCACTTGGGCTACCCCGATGCGGCCCGGAAGATTGAGTCCGCGGTGGTGGCCGACGTCGAAAGCCGCAACGGCGAAGTGCGCAGCACAAGCGCCATCGGTGACGCCATTGCGGCGGCCGTTTAGCCTCCGCCAGCAGGCGTAAGCTTGACCTGAATTACCAATCGCTGCCGTGGTCCGATGCTGAACCACGTTCAGATGCCAGGCAGCCGACCGTGGAGGAACCATGACTCAGACTGCCCATGGCGTCGAATTCACCCAGCAGCCTTCGGCCACCCCGAAGTCTGCTGAGGAGCGTGCAGCCATCCTGGCGAACCCAGGCTTTGGCGACCACTTCACCGACCACACTGCGATTGTTGACTACACGGTCGACGCCAGCGGCCAGGGCGGATGGCATGATGCTCGGATCGAGGCCTACGGGCCGATCATGCTGGACCCGTCGGCCGCTGTGCTGCACTACGGGCAGGAAATCTTCGAGGGACTGAAGGCATACCGTCACGCGGACGGCTCCATCTGGAGCTTTCGGCCCGAGGCCAACGCCGCCCGGATGAACAAGTCCGCCCGCCGGTTGGCGCTTCCGGAGATTCCGGCCGAATACTTCCTGGGCGCCATCCGCGAGCTTGTGGCGGCGGACAAGGAATGGGTTCCTTCCGGTGACGGCGAGGCCCTGTACCTGCGCCCGTTCATGATCGCTACCGAGGCATTCCTGGGCGTGCGGGCAGCGCGTGAGGTGTCGTTCCGCGTCATTGCCTCGCCGGCCGGGAACTACTTCGGCGGCGAGCTCAAGCCGATTTCGATCTGGATTTCTCGCGAGTACGCGCGGGCAGGCCGCGGCGGCACGGGCGCTGCGAAGTGCGGCGGCAACTACGCCGCGTCGCTCATCGCGCAGCAGGAGGCCGAAGCGAACGGCTGCAAGCAGGTGCTGTTCCTGGACCAGTTCAACGACAACGCCGTTGAGGAACTGGGCGGAATGAACGTCTTCTTCGTCATGAAGGACGGCTCGCTGGTGACGCCCGCGCTGAGCGGCACCATCCTCGAGGGCGTGACCCGGTCCTCGATCATGCAGGTCGCCAAGGACATGGGCCGCGAGGTGACCGAGCGGAAGATCACCCTGGATGAGTGGCGCGACGGCGTTGCCTCCGGCGACATCGCCGAGGTCTTCGCCTGCGGCACCGCCGCTGTGATCACGCCCATCGGCGTCCTCAAGGACGCCACGGAGTACATCGGCTCCGAGGACGCCAAGGCCGGGGAGACCACCATGGCCATCCGCGCCCAGCTGCTTGGCATCCAGACGGGCGCCGTGGAGGACACCCACGGCTGGCTGACCCGGCTCGCCTAGCCGTTTCGGCTGACTCTTTTTAGAACGACGGCGGGTGGCCGGCTGGGCTGTTTCGGCAGCTCACCGGCCGCCCGTCGTCGTTCTGCTGTCTTTTTGCTCCTGTCGTTGTGCTGCTGCCGGTCGCTTTTCCGGGATGACACAATGAAACACGTGAACCAGGACACCACCAGCGCCTTCACCGGCAGCAGCCCGCTGACGCGTTTCCGCCTCGCGCCCAATCCGGGGCCCATGAGCCTGGAGGGGACCAACTCCTACATCGTCGGGGAGCCGGGTCACGCGGCAACAGTGGTGGTTGATCCGGGTCCGCTTGATGAGGCCCACCTTCAGGCGCTGGCTGCGGCCGGACCCGTGGAGCTCATCCTGGTCACGCACCGGCACGCGGACCACACCGCCGGTTCGGCCCGTCTCGCCGAAATCACCGGCGCGCCCGTCCGGGCCGCTGCTGCCGCGCATTGCCATGGGGGAGCCGTGCTGCAGTCCGGGGAAACGATCGCTGCCGGCGGGACTGAGATCCGGGTGGTTGCCACGCCGGGGCACACGTCCGACTCCGTCTGCTTCCACCTGCCCCTTGACGGGCCTGCCGGCTCCGTGCTGACCGGCGACACCATCCTGGGCCGGGGGACCACAGTGCTGGACCATCCGGACGGCACACTGGCGGACTACCTCGCTTCCCTCGACCAACTGGAGCGCTTGGGGCCGGCCACCGTCCTGCCTGCCCACGGCCCCGTCCTGCCCGCACTCGACGCGGTGGTCCGCGCCTACCGGGACCACCGGCTGGACCGGCTGGCCCAGATCCGGACTGCCCTCGCCGGCCTCGGCCCGGATGCCGCCGTAGGTGACGTGACCACCGTTGTCTATGCCGACGTCGACCCCTCCGTCCGGCGCGCCGCCGAGAATTCCGTGGCGGCACAGCTGGAATACCTGCGCCTCCTGAGGGAGAGGGACTGAGACTGTAGGCTTGGGGCCATGCGTATTGCCCGGTTTGTAGTCGATTCTGATCCCCTTTACGGCGTTGTTGAAGGCCAGCCCGGCAGTGAGGAAATCACTGTTATCAACGGCGACCCGTTCTTCAACGGCGTTGAACGCACCTCCGTGCGGCACAAGCTGGAGGATGTCCGCCTGCTGGCCCCCATCATTCCGCGCAGCAAGGTGATCGGCGTCGGACGGAACTTTGTGGAGCACGCCCACGAACTCGGCAATGAGGTGCCCCAGCAGCCGCTGCTGTTCCTGAAGCCCAACACCTCCGTAGTGGGCCCGAACGATCCCGTTGTCCTGCCGGAGTTCTCCGAGGAGGTTTCCTTCGAGGCGGAGCTGTGCGTCGTCATCGGCCGCATCTGCAAGGACGTCCCCGAAGAACGTGCCGACGATGTCATCTTCGGGTACACCTGCGGCAACGACCTCACCGCCCGCGACATCCAAAAAACAGACCTGCAATGGGCGCGGGCCAAGGGCTTCGATACGTCCGCGCCGCTTGGACCGTGGATCGAAACCGAACTTGATCCCGAGGACCTGTCCATCAAGGGCCGGCTCAACGGCGAACTCCGCCAGGACGGCAGCACCACCCAGATGATCCGCGGCGTCCGCGAGCTGGTGTCCATCGTCTCCAGCGCGTTCACCCTGCTGCCCGGGGATGTCATCATGACCGGCACCCCGGCAGGCGTGGGCCTCGTCCAGGCCGGCGACCGGTACGAAGTGGAGATCGAGGGCATAGGCCGTCTGTCGAACCCCGTCGTCCGCCGCTAGCTGCGCACCCGGCGGCGCTGCCTGCGGGCAGCGCAGCCGGGGACGGGGCAGCGGTGCCCGGTTGGTAAAGTTGGTATCACTATGACTACCCCCTCCGCCGCTCCTGCTGCCATTCCTGCCGTCACCGCCGAAACGCCCGTCCGCGTCCGCTTCTGCCCGTCACCCACGGGCACCCCGCACGTCGGGCTGATCCGCACGGCGCTGTTCAACTGGGCCTACGCCCGCCACACCGGCGGCAAGATGATCTTCCGCATCGAGGACACGGACTCGGCGCGCGACAGTGAGGAAAGCTACCACCAGCTGCTGGATGCCCTGAAGTGGCTCGGCATCGACTGGGACGAGGGCGTCGAGGTGGGCGGGCCCCACACGCCGTACCGCCAGTCGCAGCGGAGCGAGCTGTACCAGGACGTCATCGCCAAACTCAGGGCGGGCGGCCATATCTACGAGTCCTACTCGACGCCGGATGAGATCGAAGCGCGCCACCGCGCCGCCGGTCAGGACCCGAAACTGGGCTACGACGGCTTTGACCGTGACCTCAGCGACGAACAGGTCGCGGCGTTCAAGGCCGAGGGCCGGGAAGCCGTGCTGCGCCTGCGGATGCCGGACGAGGACATCACGTTCACCGACCTGGTCCGTGGCGAGATCACCTTCAAGGCGGGCTCTGTCCCCGACTTCGCCGTGGTGCGCGCCAACGGTGCACCGCTGTACACGCTGGTCAACCCGGTGGACGACGCCCTCATGGGGATCACGCACGTTCTCCGCGGCGAGGACCTGCTCAGCTCCACGCCGCGCCAGATCGCCCTGTACCGGGCGCTGTATGCGGTGGGCGTCGCGGAATACATGCCCGAGTTCGGTCACCTGCCCTACGTCATGGGCCAGGGCAACAAGAAGCTTTCCAAGCGTGACCCGGAATCAAGCCTCTTCCTGCACAGGGAGCGCGGCTTCATCCCCGAGGGGCTGCTGAACTACCTGTCCCTGCTCGGCTGGTCCCTGAGCGCCGACGAGGATATCTTCACGGTGGAAGAGCTGGTGAAGAACTTCGACATCCACGATGTTCTGGCCAACCCGGCCCGCTTCGACCTCAAGAAGGCCGAAGCGATCAACGGAACACACGTCAGGCTGCTGGACCCTGCGGTGTTCCGCGAGCGGCTGGTCCCGTACCTCCGTCACGCCGGCCTGGTGGGGGAGACCCTCACCGACCGCCAGGAGGAAATCCTGACGGAGTCCGCACCTCTGGTCCAGGAGCGAATCACCCTCCTCGGCGAAGCCCCGGAGATGCTGGCGTTCCTGTTCAAATCCGACGACGCGATCGACGTCGCCGCCGACGCCCGCAAGGGCCTGCCGGAGAACGTCACCGAGGTTCTTGACGCGGCGCTGGCCGCGCTCGAGCCGATCGGCGACTGGAATGCTGAAAACATCCAGTCCGCGCTGAAGCAGGCGCTGGTGGAGGACCTGGGCATCAAGCCCCGGCTCGCGTTCGGCCCCGTACGCACCGCCATCTCCGGCCGCCGGATCTCGCCGCCGCTGTTCGAGTCCATGGTCATCCTGGGCAAGGAATCGTCCCTGGCCCGCCTGCGGGCTTTCCGCGGCTGATGTCACAGCCTGCAGTGGAAACCACCGTCCTGTCCCGCAGCCTCGGGGCGGTCAGCGGTGTCCTGTTCGACATTGACGACACCCTTGTGGACCTTGCCTACGCCATGACCACGGCGCTGCGGGACGCCAGCGAACACCTCCTTCCCGGCCTGGACGAGGCCGGGTGGGAGAAGGTGGGGCGGATCTTCACCCACGAGACCACCCACTACTACGACCGCTACCTCGCCGGTGAGCTGACCTTCAATGAGCAGCGACTGCTCCGGGGCCGCGCCGCCCTGGGCCACTTCGGCGTCGAAATGGGCGAGGGGGAGGAGTCGCACAACTGGCTCAGCACCTACTCGCGGCTGCAGCCCAGCTACGTTCGGGCCTACGAGGACGTCCTGCCGTTCCTCAACGCCCTGGACCATGCCGGCATCCCGTACGGGGCCGTGAGTAACAACGTGCACGACTACCAGCGGGTGAAGCTGGACAGCGCCGGCCTGGAACGCATCCGGTTCCTCGTGGGCACCGATACCGTCGGCGTCCCCAAGCCGGACCCTGCCATCTACCTCGAGGGCGTCCGGCTGATCGGCAGCACACCCGCCACCACGCTCTACATCGGGGACAACCGGCTCCTGGACGCAGAGGGCTCGACGGCGGCAGGACTGCTGGGCATCTGGCTGAACCGCAGCGGGGAACAGGCTCCGGGTTTCCAGGGGCAAGAGATTGCCTCGCTGCTGGAACTGCTGGCTCTGCCGGCCGGGTCCAGCTAGTCTGCCCGGTCCGTCGCCTGCGCCCATTGCGGACTATTCAAAGTGTGGCGCAGGTAACGGCCCGCCGATTTGTGCGGGGCAAAACTCTCGGGTAGAGTAATTACTCGTGCTGAGGGGCACGGAGCGAAAGATAAAGACTTTCGACCGGCCCGAAAGTGCCAATGGGATATGGTGTAATTGGCAACACTACGGTTTCTGGTACCGTCATTCTAGGTTCGAGTCCTGGTATCCCAGCTCTGAATTTCTTCGGATTTTCCGCAGAATTTCAGGTGTTGCGAATCGAAAATCATCGATTTGGAACGAAGCCAAATGTGTGAAACACTAACTTGGCTTGATCGGCGGAGACGCTGATCGGAAAGTACACGGCCCCATCGTATAGCGGCCTAGTACGCCGCCCTCTCACGGCGGTAACGCGGGTTCGAATCCCGCTGGGGTCACAAGTAACCGGCTCCGGGCAACAGCCCGGGGCCGGTTTTGTTTTGCCGGAAAATTCCGTGGGCCCGCCTGGGTGTTTAGCGGCCGCTGTGCGCGGGTCCGACCTAAACCCGGGCTGAACTGGCATGATGAGGCTGTGACCTCCGACCGGATCCCGCCAGCCCAAGGCCAGGACATGGAAACGCAGCCTGCCGGCGTGCGGCTCCTGGAGGACGTCCGCCGCGATCTGGCAGCCGTCTCGTTGCCGCTGGCCCTGCCGACGGCCGAACAGGCGCGGCTGGAGATCCGGAACTCCGTGGCCCAGCTCGATGACTACGTCCTGCCCCGCTACCGCAGCCTTGACGCTCCGCTGCTGGCCGTCGTCGGCGGTTCGACCGGAGCCGGCAAGTCGACACTCGTGAACGCGCTCGTGGGCCATCCGGTCACACGGGCCGGCGCCATCCGGCCCACCACCCGCCAGCCCATCCTCCTGCACCATCCCTCGGAAGCCGACTGGTTCGAGGACCAGCGGGTCCTGCCCGGCCTCAGCCGGATCCGCGGAACCGTGATCCCGGCCGCCGCGACGCCTGCCGCCACTGCTGCACCAGCCGGCCCTGCCGGACCGGCAACGGACACCGCGCCCGTCACGTCATTGGTCCTCGTGGGAGAGGCTGCCGTGCCCGAGGGCATCGCACTGCTCGATGCTCCGGACGTGGACTCCGTCTCCGACGAGAACCGCAGGCTCGCCGGGCAGCTGCTGGCGGCAGCCGACCTGTGGATCTTCGTGACCACCGCCAACCGCTACGCTGACGCGGTTCCGTGGAAGCTGCTGCTGAACGCGGCGTCGAGGGACATCATGGTGGCGGTGGTCCTCGACCGCGTGCCGCCCGCGGCGGAAGCCGAAGTGAGCGAGGACCTGCGCAGCATGCTGGCGCGGGAAGGCCTTGGTGCCGCCCGTCTGTTCGTCATCCCGGAAGTCGCCCTCGGCAGCTCCGGCATGCTGCCGCCGGAAACCGTGCAGCCCCTGAAAGCCTGGCTCCGCGGCCTTGCCGACGACGCCGCAGCCCGCGCTGACATCGCACGGCGGACGCTGCATGGTGCCGTCCGCGAGCTCGGCCAACGCGTCGGCCGCATCGCCGACGCGGCCACGGAACAGGGCCGCGCGGCCACGCTGCTGGGCGACGACGTACGGGCGGCCTACCAGAACGCCGGAACCCGGATCATCGACGCCACCAAGGACGGGGCGCTCCTGCGCGGCGAGGTCTTGGCCCGCTGGCAGGACTTTGTGGGAACGGGTGAGTTTTTCCGCAGCCTGGAGCAGAACGTGGGACGGTTCCGCCATCGGCTTGGGGCGTTCTTCCGCGGCGAGCCCGCGCCCGCAGTGAAAGTGGAAACCGCCATTGAAACGGGGCTCCACGCGGTCATAGTGGATGAGGCCGCCAAGGCGGCGGAGGACGCAGACCAGCGCTGGCGCTCGGATCCCGCAGGCCGGCAGCTTCTAGGTACGGACGACCTCTCGGGCACGAGCCCCGGCTTTGCGGACCTCGTGGCTGCGGAAATACGCGACTGGCAGGCCGGCCTCATGGAACTTATCAGGACCGAAGGGCAGGACAAGCGGACCCAGGCGCGCTGGCTCTCTTTCGGTATCAACGGCCTCGGTGCGGCCCTGATGATCGTGGTGTTCTCCATGACTGCCGGGCTGACCGGCCTTGAGATCGGCGTCGCCGGAGGTACCGCCGTCGTGGGTCAGAAACTGCTCGAAGCCGTCTTCGGTGAGGACGCCGTCCGAAGGCTTGCACGTACCGCCCGTGACGATTTGAGCAGCAGGTGCCGAACCCTGCTGGCGGCTGAGCAGCAGCGCTTCCTGGACCGGCTTGCCCCGGAAGCCGGGCAGGCCGCCGTGGGGCTCGCCGAACACGCACGGGCGCTCACACGGTTGGCGGATGCCACGTGAACCGCCGGGGGAGGGCCAAGGAAGAGACGCGGCTGCAGGGCCGCCTGGAGGCTTTGGGCAGGGCCCGGGAGCTGGCCGAAGGCGTGCTTCCCGGCGCCGCCCTGGAGGACGTCGTCGGGGTGCTGGAACGTGCCAGGTCGCGGCGGGCGCTTTCCGCCGACCATACGGTGGTGGGCTTCTTCGGGGCGACCGGAAGTGGAAAATCCACCCTGTTCAACGCCGTGAACGGCGCTGAAATCGCGACGGCGGCGGCGCGGCGGCCCACGACGTCCGAACCTTTGGCAAGTGTGTGGGGCGCGGACGGCAGTGAGCCGCTGCTGGACTGGCTTGATGTCCGGGCCCGCCACCATGCAGATGCCGTGGACGGGTTCGCCGACGAGGACGCCGGGCTGATTCTGCTGGACTTGCCCGACTTCGACTCGACGCGCACCGCGAACCGGGAGATTGTGCAGCGCCTGGTGGGGATGGTGGATGTCCTGGTCTGGGTGCTGGACCCGCAGAAGTACGCCGACGACGCCGTCCACAACGGCTTCCTGGCGCCGCTGGCGTCACACGGCGCCGTAACGCTGGTGGTCCTCAACCAGGTGGACAGGCTTCCGGCGGGGGATGTCGCGCCCGTGCTCGAGTCGCTGCGGGGACTCTTGGCGCGCGACGGGCTGGGCAAGGTCCAGGTCCTGGCGGCCTCCGCGCTGACCGGAGTGGGTGTAGACGGCGTCAGAGCCGCCATCCGCCGCGTGGTATCGCAGCGGGAAGCGCTGTCGCTGCGGCTTTCCGCGGATGTGACCAAGGCGGCGGCGCAGCTGGAGGAAGCAGCGGGCCGCGGCGACGCCGCGGGCGTGAGGGGCGGGACCGTCGCGCGGCTTGGTGACGAACTGGCGACGGCGGCCAACGTACCCCTGGTGGCCGCTGCAGTGTCCGCGTCCTACCGGATAGAGTCCACCCGGCGCACGGGCTGGCCGGTGACGCGGTGGCTTGTGCGTTTCAGGTCTGACCCCCTCCGCCGGCTCAACCTGCGCCGCAACGCTAGCGCGGAGGTAAACCGGACATCACTGCCGTCCGCCGGGGCTCCCGAGCGCGCGCGGACCGATGCTGCGGTCCGCGAGTTTGCTGACGCCGCCAGTGACGGTGCCCCTGGCCCCTGGCGGGCGTCCATCCGCGCGGCGGCCCGGGCGGGAAGGGACCGGCTGCCTGATGCCCTTGACCAGGCGATCGCCGGCGCTGACCTCGCTGCGGGACGGAAGTCCTGGTGGTGGGGGGCGTTTAACGTGATTCAGTGGCTCGCGCTGGTCGCGGCCGTGGCGGGGCTGGGCTGGCTGGGTGTACTGGCGGGGCTAGGCTACCTGCAGCTGCCTGTTCCGGAGGTGCCCAGGGTAGAAGGCTGGCCGGTCCCCACCCTGCTGATTGGCGGCGGAGCTGCACTGGGGATCCTGCTTGCCGTGACGGCCAGATTCATCTCTGCCGGGGTCGCCCGCCGCCGCGGCGCGAGGGCCAGGAAGCGGCTCAACGCCGCCGTGGCAGAGGTGGCTGGCCGGCTTGTGGTGGAACCCGTGGAGGCGGAGGTCCGTCGGCTGGAGGCATTCAACGCGGCGCTGCGGGCCGCAGCCGGCTAGTTCTACTCAGCCGGCTGCCGTCTGCAGGGCTGCCGCAGCGTCCCGGACCTTGATCATGGTGCGGAGGTTTCGGGTGGTGGTGGAGGCCTTGTACTTCGGCTTGGCCGAAAGTTTGCTGAACGGGCTTTCGAGCGTGCCGCCAGCGGGCGCCAGCCAGGCCATGGCCTCGGGACCCAGCCGCTCCTGCTCGGCGCCATCCAATGCTTCCCCCGCGGTGAACAGCTCGTCCAGTGCGGCCGCGTCGGAGGCCAGCGTGAGATAGGTGTGCGTGCTTTTGTCGTCTGCCGGATAGCGGCAGGCCGCAACGAGGTCCGACACGCGGTCTGAGGTCAGCACCACCACCCAGGCGTCATAGCCGAAGGCCTTCCGCAGGGCTGTCTCGAATTCCTTCTTGACGGCGGCAGGCTCAAGTTCGCTGGCCAGCACCACATTGCCGCTGGCCAGCAGCGTCTTCACACCGGTGAACGGTCCCGACTTCAGGGCTTCCTTGAGGTCCGCCATCCTAATGTTGATGCCGCCCACGTTAATGCCGCGGAGGAACACTGCGTAGCTGGTCATGCGCCCAGACTACTGCCCGTTACGGCGCCGGGCCGCTCTGCTTCGATTGAGGCGCCTCGCGGGCTCCATTCTCCGTTAATTGGGTTCCCGGCAGCGGTGGCGCCATTGACCGGTAGGTGTGCCCGATTGGGGTGGTGATTTCGAAGGTGTGCCGTGGCCCGGGCCTCGGTTTTGCTTTCCAGCCGGGGAGTTCCATCGTGTGGTTGCACGCTTCGCAGAGCCCGGCACCATTGGCGAGGGATGTTGGGCCGTCGTCGTGCCAGGGGATGATGTGGTCAAGGTGGCGGATCGGGCGTCGCAGTAGAGGGTCCGGCAGGTGTCGTCGCGGAGTTGGATGAAGCGGCGCAGTGGTGGCGGGAAGAGTCGGCGTCGGGAGTCCATGGCTACCAGGTCGCCGGTTTCCGGCGCGGTGTACAGGCGCGGGAGCCAGATCTCCAGTTCCTTCACCGCATCGTTCTGGCCGGCGTGGGAGTCGGATGCGTTTGAGCTGCCAACGCGAGGGTTACTTCCCTGCGTCCGCGGGTGTTCTGGCGCGCGTTCCTGGGCTTCTTCTCGGTTGAGGAGTTCCCGGGCCCAAGTGGCGGGGACGATGCCGTAGCCGGTGAGACGGGCGGGTTCACTGTCCGCTTGGAAGAGGGCGCGGTCGGTCATGACGAGGTTGAGGTCTATCCCGGTGATCCCGCCGGGGGAGCCGGTGGTGCATTCGACGAGCTCGTCGGCCTTGATCTGGTTCAGCGTCCGCGGGTCGCCGGCGGAGCGAACGGCATCGGCTTGCCGGGTCAGGGCGGTGTACACGGCGACACCTTGGTGGGCGGGCAGCAGGGCGGTGAAATAGGCCATGCAGTCCGGTGCCGGGCGCAGGCTCACGGACCATTCCGAGGCGGCGTGGCTCGCGCGTTGAGTGACCGAGGGCGGGTCTCTCCGGGCGGCGGCTGCCTTTACCGCGGCGATGACGCCGCGGGTTCCGACACCGGTGAAGGTCCCCGTATCCGCAGCCCACTCTTCATCGACGGCAGTCCGGTCTTCGACGGTCAGACAGGCTGTTTCTTTCACGAAAAACATGGCGCGCTCTTCATTCAGTTGGCCGGTATCCAAGGCCCCCAAGGCGTGCGGCATCTCGCTGACCAGAGCCTTGGCCATGCCGAGCAGCCGGCCTCCGCGGTGTGGGGACTCTCCGCGGGCCAGCGCGATCTGCTCCGCCGCGCCCCTGCCCCGGTCTTTTTCGGGGTCCTTTCCCAGCTCCTCTGCGGCCAGGGGCGGTCGGTCGGTGGATTCCTGGCGGAGCCGGGCCTCGTAGGTCACAGAAAGCCTGGCCTGTTGCCCGGCCGCCCAGCACTTGACGTTCTCCTAGCCGCGGATCTGGTTAATCAGCCCGGGACCGTCGGCGGTGAGATCGGCTGCCGGGAGAACCCAGCCCGACGCTGTTGTAGAGGCCACGGCAGCGGCGTCTGAGTACGGTCCGTCGTCAAAAAGGAAGGTCCTCGTCAAAAGGACGGTCTGCGAACAGGGCCTCGGGAAACGGGTCCTTCGGAAGCACTGCCAGATACGCGGCGTCGAGATCATCGTCGTACGGCAATCGGAAGTACGGATCGACGTCGAGACCAGTGGCGTCAGGTACGCGGAATATTAAGGCCGCTCGAGCTCAGATCCGGACAGGATCAGGAAACTTTTCAGGACGGCGTCCAGGAGCGAAACTGGGTAGCAGCTCGGGGCGTTCTCAGCCCTGAGAACGCCCCGAGCTGCTACCTAGTTGGGGAACGTGGGGCTAGTCGTTGTTCTTGCGGAGCGCTTCGGTCAGGACGCGGGCGGCGTTGCAGACGACCTCCGCGTGCAGCCGGCCGGGCTGCCGGGTGAGGCGCTCGATCGGGCCGGAGAT
Organism: Arthrobacter sp. FW305-BF8; assembly: GCF_021789315.1. Classification (NCBI taxonomy): domain Bacteria; kingdom Bacillati; phylum Actinomycetota; class Actinomycetes; order Micrococcales; family Micrococcaceae; genus Arthrobacter; species Arthrobacter sp. FW305-BF8. The sequence goes on along the minus strand of NZ_CP084561.1, from coordinate 3,031,785 downwards.
GGAGACGGCGGCGATCACCCTGCCGGACGGTCCCCGCACGGGTGCCGAGACGGAGGCGACCCCGGGCTCCCGCTCGCCAAGGCTCTGGCCCCAGCCCCGCCGTCGTACTCCCGCCAGAACGGTGGGCGTGAAACGCGCGGACTGCAGGCCCTCCAGCAGGCGGTCGTGGTCCTCCCAGGCGAGTAGGACCTGGGCGGCCGAACCGGCCTTCATGGACAGCTGGGTTCCGACGGGGATCGTGTCGCGCAGGCCGATGGGCCGTTCGGCGGAGGCGACGCAGACCCGCCAGTCGCCCTGGCGGCGGAAAATCTGGGCGCTTTCGCCGGTGGCGTCACGAAGCTGCATGAGAACCGGCCCCGCGGAGGCAATCAGCCTGTCCTCGCCGGCGGCGGAGGCAAGCTCGACGAGGCGGCTGCCGAGGACAAACCGGCCTTGGATGTCCCGGCTGACGAGGCGGTGGTGGACCAGTGCCAGCGCGAGCCTGTGCACGGTGGGCCGCGCCAGTCCGGTGGCAGCGACCAGCTGCGCAAGAGTGGTGGGCCCGGCCTCAAGCGCGTCGAGCACCTGCGCTGCTTTATCAATGACGCCGACTCCACTAGAATTGTCCATGTATTGATATTGCCGTCTCATTATCTGAGATGCAAATCATTTGACTGGCTTATTACAGGGGTCTGCTGTTTCAGTGGACCTAACAGCAAACAGCATCGAAGGGAGATGGCCATGGCCAAAACATTGGCCGAGAAAGTCTGGGATGCGCACGTGGTGCGCAAAGGCAACGGCGAAGGCGCCAACGCCCAGCCGGACCTTCTGTACATCGACCTCCACCTCGTCCATGAGGTGACCTCCCCGCAGGCCTTCGAGGGTCTCCGCCTGGCCGGCCGCAAGCTGCGCCGCCCGGACCTCACCATCGCCACCGAGGACCACAACACCCCGACGCTGGACATCGACAAGCCGATTGCCGACCTCACCAGCCGGACCCAGATCCAGACCCTCCGCAACAACTGCGAGGAGTTCGGTGTCCGCCTGCACTCCCTCGGTGACGCCGAGCAGGGCATCGTGCACGTTGTAGGTCCGCAGCTTGGACTGACCCAGCCCGGCATGACCGTGGTGTGCGGTGACTCGCACACGTCCACCCACGGCGCGTTCGGCGCGCTGGCCATGGGCATCGGCACCTCCGAGGTGGAGCACGTCATGGCCACCCAGACGCTGTCCCTCAAGCCCTTCAAGACCATGGCCATCAATGTCGAGGGCACGCTGCGCCCCGGCGTGACCGCCAAGGACATTATCCTGGCCGTCATCGCCAAGATCGGCACCGGCGGCGGCCAGGGCTATGTCCTGGAATACCGTGGCTCGGCCATCCGCGCGCTGTCCATGGACGCGCGGATGACCATCTGCAACATGTCCATCGAAGCAGGCGCGCGCGCCGGCATGGTGGCTCCGGATGAGACGACTTACGCCTACATGAGCGGGCGCCCGCACGCGCCGCAGGGCGCCGAGTGGGACGCCGCCGTCGAATACTGGAACACGCTGCGCACGGACGACGACGCCGTCTTCGACGTCCAGGTTGACCTGGACGCCAACACCCTTGAGCCGTTCGTGACCTGGGGCACGAACCCCGGCCAGGGCGTCTCGCTGTCGGCAAAGGTACCGTCCCCGGAGGACTTCGGCGACGAGAACGCCAAGGCCGCCGCGGAACGCGCCCTGCAGTACATGGGCCTGGCGGCCGGAACGCCCATGAAGGACATCCGCGTGGACACCGTCTTCCTGGGCTCCTGCACCAACTCCCGCATCGAGGACCTGCGGGCCGCGGCGGACATCGTCCGCGGCCGCGAGAAGGACCCGAAAGTCCGGATGCTGGTGGTCCCCGGCTCTGCCCGGGTGCGCCTCGAAGCCGAGGCCGAGGGCCTGGACAAGGTCTTCAAGGACTTCGGCGCCGAGTGGCGTTTTGCCGGCTGCTCCATGTGCCTGGGCATGAACCCGGACCAGCTGGAGCCGGGGGAGCGGTGCGCCTCCACCTCCAACCGCAACTTCGAGGGCCGGCAGGGCAAGGGAGGCCGCACGCACCTTGTTTCTCCTGTGGTTGCAGCCGCCACGGCCGTCCGCGGAACGCTGAGTTCGCCGTCGGACCTCGATCCGGCACCGGCATCCGCAGCCCTCACCACCGACGCCGCCTAGGAAGACGCCATGGAAAAGTTCACCACCCACACCGGTATCGGCGTCCCGCTGCGCCAGAGCAACGTCGACACGGACCAGATCATCCCCGCCGTCTACCTCAAGCGCATCACCCGCACCGGCTTCGAGGATGCGCTGTTCGCGGCCTGGCGCAAGGACCCGGCGTTCATCCTGAACCAGGAACCGTTCAACGCCGGCTCCGTGCTGGTGGCCGGGCCGGACTTCGGCACCGGGTCCTCCCGGGAGCACGCCGTCTGGGCGCTCAAGGACTATGGCTTCAAAGCTGTGCTGTCCTCGCGCTTCGCGGACATCTTCCGCGGCAACTCCGGCAAGCAGGGACTCCTCGCCGCCCAGGTTGCCCAGGATGACATCGAGCTCATCTGGAAGACCCTCGAGAACGCACCGGGAACCGAGGTGACCGTTGACCTCGCCTCCAAGACCGTCACCTGCGGCAGCGTGGTTGCGCCGTTCGAGATCGACGACTACACGCGCTGGCGCCTGCTCGAGGGCCTCGACGACATCGGACTGACCCTGCAGCACGAGGAGGACATTACGGCCTACGAAGCCACCCGGCCGTCCTTCAAGCCGCTTACACTCCCGGCCAGGACTTCCTGACCGCATAAACATCGCCAAAAAGGCCCGCCGTGCATAGCCGCGGCGGGCCTTTCCGCTGCCCCCGGTGCGGCCCTGGGAGCCCACGCGCCCGCGTCAGTATTTCGGTTCGGTAACGCGAGCTCATATGCTTAGCTGGTGCCTTTGTAAGGATTTGGGGGCGAGTAGTCGTGAGGAAACCGGTAAATGAGTAGTGTTCTGACAATCCGCGGAGGCGTCCCGCTAACTGGCCGTGTCACCGTCCGCGGTGCCAAGAACCTTGTGCCCAAGGCCATGGTGGCCGCGCTGCTGGGCAACGAGCCTTCCGTGCTGCGGAACGTTCCGGAAATCAAGGACGTCGAGGTAGTCACCAGCCTGCTCCAGCTCCACGGCGTGACCGTCGACAAGGATCCCGTCACCGGTGACCTGACCCTGGATCCCAAGGGTGCCAAGACTGCGCCGAGCACGGCCATAGACGCCCACGCCGGCGACTCCCGGATCCCCATCCTGCTGTGCGGTCCCCTGATCCACGCGGTCGGCGAGGCCTTCATCCCGGACCTGGGCGGCTGCAAGATCGGGGACCGGCCCATCGACTACCACCTGAACGTGCTGCGGCAGTTTGGCGCCGTCGTCGAAAAGCGTCCGGGCGGCATACACATTTCGGCGCCCAAGGGCCTGCGCGGGGCCAAGATTTCCCTGCCGTACCCCTCCGTCGGCGCCACGGAGCAGGTTCTCCTGAGTGCCACGCGCGCCGAAGGCATCACCGAACTCTCCGGTGCCGCCACCGAGCCGGAAATTGTTGACCTCATCGCCGTGCTGCAGAAGATGGGCGCCATCATCAGCGTCCAGACGGACCGCACCATCCGGATCGAGGGTGTCCGCGAGTTGGGCGGCTACAACCACCGCGCGCTGTCGGACCGCAACGAGTCGGCCTCCTGGGCGTCCGCGGCGCTGGTGACGCGCGGCGACATCTTCGTTGAAGGCGCCTCCCAGCGGGACATGATGACCTTCCTGAACACCTTCCGCAAGGTGGGCGGCGGCATGGACATCGGCGAGGACGGCATCCGCTTCTACCACCGCGGCGGCAAGCTCAGTCCCCTCGTCCTCGAAACGGACGTCCACCCCGGATTCATGACCGACTGGCAGCAGCCCCTCGTCGTAGCCCTGACCCAGGCCGAAGGCGTGTCCATCGTGCACGAGACCGTCTACGAGAACCGCTTCGGCTTCACCGAGGCACTCATCCGCATGGGCGCCAGCATCCAGGTGCACCGGGAATGCCTGGGCAGCGTGCCGTGCCGCTTCGGACAGCGGAACTTCCTGCATTCCGCCGTCATCTCCGGCCCCACCCAGCTCAAGGGAACCGACATCGACGTACCTGACCTCCGCGGCGGCTTCAGCCACCTGATCGCCGCCCTGGCCGCCACGGGAACTTCCCGCGTGACCGGAATCGACATCATCAACCGCGGCTACGAGCGGTTCACCGAGAAGCTGGCCGGGCTCGGCGCCGACTTCGACATTTCACCGGCGAAGTAGCGGGGGCCCGGTGAAAGAATCGGCCAAAAGCCATACAACGTTCGTGATCATCGCCGGCATTGTCCGGCCGGTCCTGAACCTGATCATGAGCAAAAAATGGGAGGGCACGGACAAGCTTCCCGCCGGCGGCTTCATCGCCGTGCCCAACCACTGCACCGAGATCGACCCCCTCGTGATCGGGCACATGCTGTACAGCAACAAGCGCGCCCCGCACTTCCTGGCGAAGTCGGGCCTCTTCAAGGTCCCGGTGGTGGGCGCCGTACTGCATGCCACCAAGCAGATTCCGGTGGAACGCTCGACGGCGGGGGCTAACCGCTCGCTGCAGCTCGCCCAGGAGATTGTGGCGGAGGGCGGAGCGATCATCATCTACCCGGAGGGTACGCTGACCCGCGACCCCGATCTGTGGCCGATGAAGGGCCACACCGGCGCCGCCCGCCTGGCTCTCGAAACGGGCATCCCCGTGGTGCCGATGGCGCACTGGGGCGCGCACGAGCTCTTTCCCCGCTACGCCAAGCGGTTCCACCTGTTTCCGCGGAAGACGTCCAGGATCCGGATCGGCGACCCCGTCGACCTCTCGCGCTTCGCGGGCCGGTCCCGCGACAAGGCCACCCTGGCCGAAGCCACGGATGTCATCATGGATGCCGTCACCGGTCTCCTGGCCGAACTCCGTGGGGAGCAGCCGCCGGCCCGGCGCTGGGACCCCACCGCCCACAACCAGACGAAGCACGGCCGCGACGTCGAGCGGGGCGGGAAGTGACGCCTGTTCACGCCCGGCCCGGCTCCGCGGTATCCGTGGCAGTCCTGGGCGCCGGCTCGTGGGGCACCACGTTCGCGAAAATCCTGGCCGACGCAGCCACCGCCTCCGGCGTGGAGCGCAGCATCCGGCTCTGGGGGCGCCGCGAGGAAGTCGTCGCCGAGATCAACGGCAACCACCGCAACCCCCAGTACCTGGCAGACATTGACCTGCCGCCGAGCATCTCCGCCTCCACCGACGTGGCGGACGCGCTGTCCGGAGCCGACCTGGTTGTCCTTGCCGTACCGGCGCAGTCCCTTCGCCTCCAGCTGCGCAAGTGGAAGCCCCTGATCGGGCCCGACGCCCTCGTGGTGTCCCTGATGAAAGGCCTTGAGTTGGGCACCGACGTCCGGATGAGCGAGGTGATCGCTGAGGAACTGGACATCCCGGCCGACCGAATCGCCGTCGTCTCCGGCCCCAACCTGGCGATGGAGATCGCCCGGGAGGAGCCCACAGCCTCGGTGGTCGCCTGTCCCGACTCGGCCGTCGCCGGCTGGATCGCGAGAAGCTGCACGGCGCCATACTTCCGCCCCTACACCACCTCGGACATCGTGGGTGTGGAGATCGGCGGCATCGTCAAGAACGTCATCGCACTGGCCGTGGGCATCTGCGAGGGAAAGCAGATGGGGGACAACACCAAGGCGTCCGTCATTACCCGCGGCCTGGCCGAAACCTCCCGGCTGGCCCTGGCGCTCGGCGGGAAGGCCCACACCATGGCGGGCCTGGCCGGGCTTGGGGACCTGGTGGCCACGTGCTCGTCACCGCTGTCCCGGAACCACACTGCCGGCCGCCTGCTGGGACAGGGCCTGACGCTGGACGAGGTCGCGCAGAAAATGACCCAGACCGCCGAAGGCATCAAATCCGGCCAGGCCGTCCACGAACTGGCCGGCAAGCTCGGCGTCGAGATGCCCATCACGGCGGCCGTCGTCGCGGTCCTCGCCGGAAAATTGTCCGTTGACCAACTCGGGCCGCTACTGCTGTCCCGGGAACTTAAAGCCGAAGGCGATTACTGACAGTGTCGGAAGAAAACTTGACCGCAGCGGACAACACCAGCCAGACCAAGGCCGCCCACGGCGGTAGCCAGCCCAAGCCGCGGGTGGCCGTCCTCTTTGGCGGCCGCTCCAGCGAGCACGCCGTCAGTTGCGTAACTGCTGCCGGAGTGCTGGGGGCCATCGACCGGAACAAGTACGACGTCGTTCCCATCGGTATTGCCAAGTCCGGCCAGTGGGTCCTCCCGCCGGGGGACACGGCACAGTGGTCGCTGTCCGCAACCTCGCTTCCGGAGGTCGCCCCGTCGGCTAGGACAGTGAGCATCACGGAGATCGGGGGGGAGCACAAGCTCATCGTGACGGCTCCCAACGAGGTGCCGCAGGAACTTGGATCCGTGGATGTGGTGTTCCCGCTGCTGCATGGGCCGTTCGGCGAGGACGGCACCATCCAGGGGCTTCTGGAACTCTCCGACACCCGCTACGTCGGTGCCGGCGTGCTCGCCTCGGCGGTGGGCATGGACAAGCATTTCATGAAGGTGGTCTTCGAGGCCGCCGGCCTGAAGGTGGGCCCGTACATCGCCGTGACCGACAGGCAGTGGCGCAACGACCCCGAGTCTGTCCGCAAGCAGGTTGACCTGCTGGGCTTCCCGGTGTTCGTCAAGCCCGCCCGCGCCGGATCCTCGATGGGGATCTCCAAAGTTGACTCGCTTGACGGCCTGGACGCCGCGATAGAGGCGGCCCGCGAACATGATCCGAAGCTGGTGATCGAGGCCGGCATCGTGGGCCGGGAAATCGAATGCGCCGTGCTCGAGGGCCGCGGTGGCGATGCGCCGCGCACGTCCCTGCCCGGCGAGATCTCCGTGGCCGGCGGCGGGCACGAGTTCTACGACTTCCAGGCCAAGTACGTGGATGACGCGGCCGCCCTGAGCTGCCCCGCGGACATGCCCGAGGAAGCGATTGCCCGCGTCCGCGAGCTCGCTGCAGCGGCGTTCGACTCTGTGGGAGCGGAGGGCCTGAGCCGGGTCGACTTCTTCTACACTCCGGACGGCGACCTGATCATCAACGAGATCAACACGATGCCCGGATTCACGCCGAAGAGCATGTACCCGCAAATGTGGGCGGCCACCGGACTGAGCTATCCGGAACTGATCGACGAGCTGATCTACCTGGCGCTGACCCGCAAGACCGGCCTGCGCTGACATGTGGGACCTGGCCCGCTACTTGCTGGTGGGCAGGTCCTGCAGATCCTCCTGGCCCACGCAGTTGCGGCTGGCCTTGATCTTTGCGGCTGCGGCGGACAGGTCAGCCAGGACGGTGGCCGAGCTGATCTTGTCCGGATCCATCAGGATTTCCGTGGCGGGTTCCCGGCCGTAGGTGGTCAGCGTCCACACGGGGCTGCCCTCCTTGATGACCCAGTCGACGTCGTTGACGCTGACGCAGCGGTCCGTGGTGGGTCCGGGGACGTTGACGCCGCACCGCAGGACCACCTGCGAGGGGTCGCCCCAGGCGGCGGTGGCCTGACTGTTCGTCTTCCGCAGGCGGGCCTCGCCGATCGCATCCGGAAGGGCCACCATCATCGGGGCGCAGGCCGGATTGGCTGCGTCGGCGGCGGGGGCAACATCGACGGCGGGTGAACAGCCGCCCAGCACCAGTCCAGTCAGCGCGGTGCCCACGGCCACTGTCAGCCTGCGGATGGGTTTCTGGACAGGGTTCTCGGCAGGCGGGTATTGCATCCTTCAAGCCTATCGTTCCGCGCAGAGCCGGACTGACCGCCGAATGACGCCCGCACTTCGTGCTGGCCGGGCCCGGAAACCCGGCCAGCCAAAGAATGTCCGTCCGTGGCGGTAGCGTAGTGGCGTGCCCCAAACACCATTGACTGTCGCCCAGCTGTCCGAAGCGGAGCTTCTGGTACGGATCTTCCCGCGCCTGGAACTCAATGCCTTGCACAGTGCCGCCGTGCTCCTTGGACCGGGCGATGACGCCGCCATTATTGCTGTTCCGGACGGCAGAACGGTCATCAGCATCGACACCCAGGTCCAGGACCAGGATTTTCGGCTTGAGTGGCGCAACGGCTACCGGACCACCGGATATGACGTCGGGTGGAAGGCCGCGGCGCAGAACCTGAGCGACATCAACGCCATGGGTGCCTCGGCAACGTCCATGGTGGTGAGCCTGACCCTGCCGCCTCGCACGCCGGTCGGATGGGTGGAGGACCTGGCGGACGGCCTCACGGCCGCCATCAGCAAGCTGGGCGCGCGTGCCTGTTCTGTCGCGGGCGGCGACCTTGGCCGCGGCCGCGAACTGTCCGTCACCGTCGCGGTCCTCGGCACGCTCGACGGTGGCAAGCCGGTACTCCGGTCCGGCGCCCAGGCAGGCGATACCGTGGCCATCGCCGGGCGGGCAGGCTGGGCTGCCGCCGGGCTGGCACTGCTGGAGTCCGCCCATCAGGTGGGTTCCCTTTCACCGGGCCTGCTGTCCTTCCTTGAGCTTCAGTGCCGGCCGGAGCCGCCCCTGGAGGCCGGGCCGCTGGCACGCATGTCCGGAGCCACAGCGATGATGGACATTTCCGACGGCCTGGTGCGGGACGGAACCAGGATGGCGGTGGCCAGCCACGCTGTGCTGGACTTGGATCCCGGGCACCTTGGCCAGCTCGCCGAGCCCCTCCGCCCCGCGGCCACCCTCCTGGGTGCCGACCCGCGCGCGTGGGTACTCGGCGGCGGGGAAGACCACGGGCTCCTGGCCACATTCCCGGCGGGCATGCAGGTGCCGCCCGGCTTTACTGGGATAGGCTCAGTACAAGCCTGCGGCGCCGACAAGGCGCCCGGCGTGACGATCGCGGGACGGCCCGCTGACTCCGTGGGATGGGATCACTTTGCAGACTAAGGTTGCCGCGAACGCGCAAGCGATGAAGCGGTGGTTGGGCAAGGCCGAAACCGCACTGGGCAACCACAGCGACCGCCTGAACGCCATCAATATCTTCCCGGTAGCCGACGGCGATACCGGTACCAACCTCTACCTCACGGTCCGCGCCGCCCACCGGGCGCTCCAGGACGCCGTCCCCGCAGACGCAGGCCCCATGCAGATGCAGATGCAGGTGCCGGAGCAGGCCGGGCACCCGGCACAGCTCAATGACGTGGGCGCCGTTCTGGCGCATGCCGGGCAGGCGGCCATGGAGCAGGCCAAGGGGAACTCAGGCACGCTGTTCTCCGTCTTCCTCTGCGCAGCGGCCGAACCGCTGGCCGGACACGCCAGGCTCACCTCCTCGCTCCTCGCAGCTGCCCTCAACCGGGCGCAGATCAGGGCCTGGTCAGCGCTCAGCGACCCCGTTCCCGGCACCATGCTGTCCGTGATGGAGGCGGCGGGGCGGGCCGCGGCCGCCGTCGACGCCGGCCAGAACGGCAACGACAGCAACCATGCCCTGGGCCTGGTCCTGGATGCGGCCGTGGCGGCTGCCCTCGAGGCCGTGGTCCGCACGGAGGGGCAGCTTGATGCCCTGCAGGCCGCGCACGTGGTGGACGCCGGCGGCGTGGGAATGCTGTTGATCTTGGATTGCCTCCGCTCGGCGGTGCTCGGCGAGGAACTCCGCAGCGAGCTTTTGGACGGCCTGCACGGGTACGACCTCCAGGACCCCCACATCCACACCGGCATGCCGGACGACGACGGCGTGGAGGTCATGTGCACCATCAGCCTGTCCCCGCTGGACGCCGCCACCCTCAGGCAGCGCCTGGATGAACTCGGCGACTCCGTCATCATGAGCCAGGCTGGCCCTTCCGCCGATGCCGAGGGCCGGTACCGGTGGCGTGTCCACGTGCACGTCCCTGACCCCGCTCCGGCCCTTGGCGTGATCAGGTCGCTGGGCAATCCGGCGGACGTCTCCGTCAGCGAGCTCGCCCTGCCCCGGGACCCGTCGGGAGAAGTGGGCGCCGAAGGACGATGAACGCCGAACTGGAACTCGGCCTGGAGCGCCGGGTCGGCAAGCGCTCCGCGGCGGCCATCGAGAAGCACCTTGGCATCACCACCGTCGGCGGCCTGCTGAACCACTTCCCGCGCCGCTACCTCAACCGCGGTGAGCTGACGCGCATCAGCGAACTTCCGTTCGATGAGGAAGCGACACTGATCGCCCGCGTCGTCTCCAACAGCACCCGGCAGATGCGCGCGCGGAAAGGCTCCATCACCGACGTCGTCGTTACCGATGACGCCGGCACGGGCACACTGAAAATCAGTTTCTTCAACGGCCGTCTCGCCAGGGCCGAGCTGCATCCCGGCCGGCGGGCCATGTTCTCCGGGAAGGTGACGCGCTACCAGGGTTCACTGGGGCTGACCAACCCGAACTACCAACTGCTGGACAAGGACCCGGATGTCCCGGACATGGACCCTGAAAAGCTCGCGGCCATGCCCATCCCGATCTACCCGGCCACCGCAGGCCTTACCAGCTGGTCCATCCAGAAGGTCGTGAAAGCCCTGCTGGAAACCGCGGACCTGGACGCCTTGCCGGACCCGTTGCCGGCGGCCATATCAGCGCGGGAAAAATTCCTTCCGGTGCCGGAGGCTTACCGGCTCATCCACGCCCCGGAGACCGCGCAGGACTGGCGCAATGCCAGGGACCGGTTCCGCTATCAGGAAGCCCTGGTCCTCCAGTCGGCTCTGGCCCGGCGCCGGGCCCAGCTCGCTTCCGAGGAGGCCACCGCCCGGCGTCCCGTGCCGGAGGGGCTGCTCGCGGCCTTCGACCGCCAGCTGCCGTTCACCCTGACCGCGGGCCAGTCCGCCGTCGGCAAGACCCTCTCGGAGGAGCTGTCGCAGGACTGGCCCATGAACAGGCTGCTGCAGGGCGAGGTAGGCTCCGGAAAAACCATCGTGGCGCTGCGGGCCATGCTCCAGGTGGTCGACGCCGGGGGACAGGCAGCGCTGCTGGCGCCCACGGAAGTGTTGGCGGCACAGCACTTCGATTCCATCCGGCGGACACTTGGCGAGCTGTCCCGCGACGGGCTCCTGGGCGGGCTGGGCGACCATTCGGTGCAGGTCAGCCTGCTTACCGGCTCCATGCCGACTGCCGCGCGCAAGCAGGCGCTGCTCGACGCCGCGTCCGGCACTGCCGGGATCGTCATCGGCACCCACGCGCTGTTGAGCGACAACGTCACCTTCTTTGACCTGGGCCTCATCGTGGTGGATGAGCAGCACCGTTTCGGCGTGGAACAGCGCGATGCCCTGCGTGCCAAGGCCAGCAAGCCGCCGCACCTGCTGGTCATGACCGCCACCCCGATCCCCAGGACCGTGGCCATGACGGTGTTCGGCGACCTTGAAACATCCGTGCTTGACGAACTGCCCGCCGGCCGGGCACCCATCACCACGCACGTCGTCGGCCTCGCGGAAAACCCCGCCTGGGCCGGCCGCATCTGGTCCCGCTCCCGCGAAGAGATCGAGTCGGGCCACCAGGTCTACGTCGTGTGCCCCAAGATCGGGGCGGACGACGACGGCGACTTCACTCCCGGTGAAGCGGAACCCGACCCCGGGGAACTGGAGGGAGACGGAGCCGCGCGCGAACTGGCCTCCGTGACCGCCGTCGTCGAACACCTCAGGGAGGAACCGGCCTTGGCCGGAGTGGCGCTGGCGCCACTCCACGGGCGCCAGGACCCGGTGCTGAAGTCGGAGACCATGGCCTCCTTCACGGCCAACAAGACCAAGCTGCTGGTATCCACCACCGTCATCGAGGTGGGCGTGGACGTGCATAACGCCACCCTGATGGTCATCCTGGACGCGGACCGCTTCGGCATCTCCCAGCTTCACCAGCTCCGCGGGCGCGTGGGCCGGGGAGGGCTGCCGGGCACGTGCCTGCTCGTGACCACCCTCGAACCGGGGCACCCGAGCCGGCGCCGGCTGGACGCCGTCGCCGCCACCACCGACGGCTTCGAGCTTTCCCAGGAGGACCTGAAGCTGCGCCGCGAGGGCGACATCCTCGGCGCCTCGCAGTCCGGTGGCCGGTCCACGCTGAAGTTGCTCCGTGTCCTGGAGCACGAGGACATCATTGCCCGGGCCCGGCAGGACGCCCAGAAGATTGTGGGCACAGACCCTGCGCTGGCCGGCCAGGCGGCACTTGCAGAGGCCATTGACGAGTACCTGAACCCCGAGAAGGAGGCGTTCCTTGAACGCGGCTAGCACGATGACCCTGCCACCCGCACTGCCGCAGGCAGGGGACAGCGCGGGGGCCGGCGCATGAGCAGGATCGTTGCCGGCGCCGCGGGCGGAACCCCGCTGGCCAACGTGCCAGGTTCAATGACGCGGCCCACCACGGACCGGGTCAAGGAGGCGCTGTTTTCCCGGCTGGACGCGTTTAACGTGCTCGGCGGCGCCCGCGTCCTGGACCTCTACGCGGGATCCGGTGCGCTGGGGGTCGAGAGCGCCAGCAGAGGGGCGGAAACGGTCGATCTCGTGGAGTTCGACGCGAAGGCCAGCGCCGTGTGCCAGCGGAACGCGGACCTCATCAACGGAGTCCTGGGCCGCAAGGCCGTCACGGTGCACCGCTCCAAAGTGGAATCCTTCCTCGAGCGGACGGCCGCGGACACCGCATGGGACGTCGCGTTCCTGGACCCGCCTTACCCCCTCGACGAGCCCGCGCTGGCGTCCGTCCTGCAAAAGCTTGCCCCGCACCTCAGCGACGGGGCGGTGGTAGTGGTCGAACGGTCGTCGCGCTCTACCGAACCGGGGTGGCCCGGAGGCCTGGAGCGCTTTGCCGAGAAGAAGTACGGCGAGACACGGCTGTGGTACGCCGAACCGTCCAGCGGCCAGGATGTGGACCTCGCGCTGGAGGCCGAGGACTAGCTCCTAGTCGGACAACCCGTCCAGTTCCACACCGGCCAGGACTTTGGCCGGATGGGGGCCGCGGGCTGTCAGGGCGGCGGTCCACTCGGGCGGCCACGGCCTGCGGGTGCCGGCAAGGATGATGTTCCCGGGATACTTGCCCGCGAACATGCCCGCCTCGGCGCAGGCTGCGACGTCGGTCATGGCCCTGCGCAGCGCAGCCACCTGGCTCCGGACGAGCGTCAGGCCCGGCTCGTCGCCCACATTCACAATCAACACGCCCCGCTCCGAGAGAAGGGCCGCGGCCTCCTGGTAGAACCCGGTGCAGGCGATGTGTTCCGGTGCCTCCGGCCCGGAGAAGATGTCCAGGATGACAACGTCGAAACGCAGGTCCGGCGGCAGCTCGGCCAGGGCGGCGCGGGCGTCGCCGATGACCGTGTGGAGGTCGGTTCCGTCCGGCAGCGGCAGCCGCTCCAGCACGAAGTCCAGCAGCTCCCGTTCCAGTTCCACGGCGTATTGGACGGAGCCGGGGCGGGTCGCCTGGATGTACCGTGCCAGGGTCAGCGCCCCGGCCCCCAGATGCAGGGCACGGATGGGTTCACCCCACGGAGCGGCGAGGTCCACGACGTGCCCGACACGGCGCAGGTATTCGTAGAAGATGTCCTCGGGGTCGGCCAGGTCCACGTGGGACTGCTCGGCGCCGCCGATGCTGAGCACGAAACCCCCGTCAGTGTAGGTATCCGGTTCGATGACGGCGTGCTGGCCGGTGGCGCGCAGAAAGCGCGATGCCCGGGCTCCGCCGGGCATGGTCAGAGCCTGTCCCGGAGGGTCGCCAGCCGCGCGGCGGCCTCCTCGAGGACTTCGTCGCGCTTGCAGAACGCGAACCGCAGCAGGCTGCGCGTCCGCTCCGCGCCCTCGGGGTGGCAGAACACGGGCACCGGAATGGCCGCCACTCCCACTAGCGCGGGCAGGCGGCGGGCCAGGTCCACCGAGTCGCGGATGCCCAGCGGGGAGGTGTCCACGTTGACGAAGTAGGTGCCGTCGGGGGTGAACACCTCCAGTCCGGCCGCGCGCAGCCCCTCACTCAGGATGTCGCGCTTTTTCCGCAGCGTGGCGGAGATGCCCTGGTAGAATTCGTCGGGCAGGGCCAGGCCGGTGGCGATGGCACTCTGGAACGGGGTGCCGGAACTGTAGGTGAGGAACTGCTTCACGGTACGGACCGCCGCTACGAGGTGCTCAGGGCCGCTCAGCCACCCGACCTTCCAGCCCGTAAACGAGAACGTCTTGCCTGCCGAGGAAATGGTGACCGTCCTGTCGGCGGCCCCCGGCAGCGTGGCCACCGGAATGTGGGTGACGCCGAACGTGAGGTGCTCGTAAACCTCGTCCGTGATGATGATCGCGTCATGCTTCCGGGCTAGGTCGACGACGCGCTGAAGCACCTCGCGCGGGAAGACCGCACCGGTCGGGTTGTGCGGGTTGTTCAGCAGCACGACTTTGGTGCGGTCGGTGAACGCCGCCTCCAGGGCTGCGGAGTCGGGCAGGAAATCGGGGGCCAGCAGCGGGGCCGTGACATGCGTGGCGCCGGAGAGCCCGATGATCGCACCGTAGGAGTCGTAAAACGGCTCGAAGGTCAGGACCTCATCGCCGGGGCCGACGAAGGCCAGCAGTGACGCGGCAATTGCCTCGGTGGCTCCGGTGGTGACGATAATTTCAGTGTCCGGGTCCGGCTCCAGCCCGTAGAACCTCTTCTGGTGTGCGGACACGGCCTTCCGGAGCTGGGGGACCCCCTTGCCGGGCGCGTACTGGTTGGAGCCCTCGGCAATCGCGGCCTGGGCGGCCGCCTTGATCTCCGCGGGGCCGTCCTCGTCAGGAAATCCCTGCCCCAGGTTGATGGCACCGGTCTGCATGGCGAGCGTGGTCATCTCCTCGAAGATGGTCACACCCAAAGTGCCGTTCCCCGCCAGCAGGTTCGCTCCGGTGGCCGCACGCTGCCAGGGAGCCGGAAGGGTTTCTGTCATTGGTTTCCTGCCTGTCTGTTCGGCACTCTTTTCAGCCGCGGGCGCGTTCGCGGCCGTGCCCCAGTCATGGTATCCCGGCCTGCGGATACGGTAGGTTCGGAGCATGAGACGCGCCGTATGCCCAGGCTCCTTCGACCCCATCCACAATGGACACCTCGAGGTCATCGCCAGAGCCGCGAGCCTGTTTGATGAAGTGATAGTCGCCGTGTCCACCAACTACGCCAAGAAGTACCGGTTTCCGCTGGAGGAACGGATTGAGATGGCCAGGGAGACACTGGCCTCCCTGCGCGGCATCGTCGTGGAACCCGTCGGGGAGGGACTCCTGGCGGAGTACTGCCGGCAGCGCGGGGTGTCCGCCATCGTGAAGGGGCTGCGGTCGTCGTCGGACTTTGACTACGAGCTTCCCATGGCGACGATGAACCGCCAGCTGAGCGGGGTGGAGACCGTGTTCCTTCCGGCAGAGGCGCACTACCTTCACCTGTCATCAACCCTGATCAAGGAAGTTGCCAGCCTGGGCGGCAGCGTCTCCGAGTACGTTCCCAGGTCCGTGCTGAAACGGCTTCTGGCTGGCGGCGCGCCTTAGGCCCGCCAGCCCTGAAGGGGGTAGGCTTGTCCGGTACGTTTCCGGTGCACGCCGGCCGCGTGCCCCGGCGTGGCATCCGGTTTGAGTCCGTCAGGGAGTTCAGGCTAAGATGGTACGTCGGTCATATGTTCAACAGGAGTTCTCATTAAGCGAGATGCAAGTTCGCCCTTGATGTTAGATGTCAAGGACCTCGGGCGCAGCCCGGGGAGCATGCGTACACTGACGGAACATCTACCCGCGCCGAAAGATCTCGGCGTGGCGCTCATTGGCGTTCAGGAAGGCTCGGATATCGAGCTCGACCTGAAGCTTGAGGCCGTACACGAAGGAATTCTGGTATCAGGAACCGCCCTTACCGAAGTAAACGGTGAGTGCGGCCGATGCCTGGATCCCCTTGCGTATGACCTTGAGGTCAATGTGCAAGAACTTTTCCTCTACGAAGGCGTACTGCTTTCCGACGGGGAAGACGATGAAGAGCAACGTCGAGTCGAGCACGATCTGATCGATCTTGAGCCGGTGTTGCGGGACGCAGTCGTGACCGCGCTGCCGTTCCAGCCGGTGTGCCGGGAAGACTGCCAGGGTCTGTGTTCCGAATGCGGAGCGCGCCTGGAAGACGAGCCGGGGCACCACCACGAGGTCGTAGATCCTCGCTGGGCTGCCCTAGCTGATCTGGCTAAGCCTGACCGGCAAAATTGATTTGTAAGTGTTTTTCTAGAGAGAAATGAGTTAGCCGTGGCTGTTCCCAAGCGGAAAATGTCTCGCTCGAATACCCGCGCCCGTCGTTCCCAGTGGAAGGCAACTGCCCCCCACCTGGTGAAGACCGTCGAGAACGGCCAGGTCACCTACAGCCTGCCGCACCAGGCAAAGGTCGTCACCGACTCGGCTGGCACTGCGCTGTTCCTTGAGTACAAGGGCCGCAAGGTCGCGGACGTCTAATCGGCCTACAAGTCGATCAGGATGTCTTCAACTGAAGAGCTTCTGAAGCGTCTCGGTGTCTTCATTGACGCCGGGACGCTTCGTCTTGCTCTGACACACCGTTCGTACGCCTACGAAAACGGCGGCATACCCACCAACGAGCGCCTTGAGTTCCTGGGTGACTCCATCCTGGGCTTCTCCGTCACCGATGCGCTGTACCGCGACAACCCGACGCTCCCTGAGGGCGATCTGGCCAAGCGCCGGTCGGCGGTGGTGAGCACCCGTGCCCTCGCCGGTATCGGCCGCAGTCTGGGCATCGGGGACTACATCTACCTTGGCCAGGGGGAGAAGCTCACCGAAGGCAAGAACAAGGCCTCGATTCTGGCTGACACCATGGAAGCCCTCATTGGCGCTACCTACGTGTCCAACGACATCGAGACCGCACGCCAGCTGGTGATGCGCCTCATTGGTCCGCTCCTGAAGGACGCCGCGGCGCTCGGTGCCGGCACGGACTGGAAAACCAGCATCCAGGAGCTGGCCGCGGGCCGTCAGCTGGGCAGCATCTACTACGCCGTTGAGGGCTCCGGCCCGGACCACGCGCGCACCTTCGTCGCCCAACTTCAGATCGGCGGAACCGCCTACGGCACAGGCTCCGGCCACTCCAAGAAGGAAGCCGAGCAGGAAGCTGCCGCGGACGCCTGGCGGAAGCTTTCGGGCGCGGCAGTCAAGGTCGCCGACGCGGAGCCTGCACCGGCAGACGCAGCGGCGGCTCCCTCGGATTCCGCCGCGGGCAGCTAAGCACCGGTGCCTGAACTTCCCGAAGTGGAGGTGGTCCGGCGCGGCCTGGTCAACTGGGTCCGCGGCCGGACCGTCACCGGCGTCGACGTTGTGGACCCGAGATCCGTGCGCCGGCACGCGCTGGGGCCCGAGGATTTCGCGGGAAACCTTGAGGGAGCCAAAATCCTCGATGTCGTCCGCCGGGGCAAGTTCCTCTGGATGCCGCTGCAGGAAGACGGTGTGTCCCGTGGCAGCACCGGTAGCGGCGGTTCGGGGCTGCCCGGCGTCGCGCTGATGGCCCACCTCGGCATGAGCGGCCAGCTCCTGATGCAGGACAGCTCCGTTCCGGACGAGAAACACCTGAAGGTCCGCCTGCGGCTGAGTCCGGAGGAAGCCATGCCGGAGCAGTTGCGGTTCGTGGACCAGCGGATCTTCGGCGGCCTGTTCATCACCACCCTTGTTCCCACGGACGACGGCGGACCCGGCGGGACTGCGGAGGACCCGCTGCCGGTCATTGCGGAGGAAGCCACGCACATCGCGCGTGACCCCCTGGACCCGCATTTTTCCTTTGACACCTTCTACCGCCGCCTCCGGAAGCGGAAGACCGGGCTAAAACGCGCGCTGCTGGACCAGGGGCTCGTGTCCGGGATCGGCAACATCTACGCTGACGAGGCCCTGTGGCGGGCAAAACTGCATTATGCGCGGCCCACCGACACACTCCGTCGGGCTGAAGCCGAACGCCTCCTCGCCGCTGCCCGCGACGTGATGGCCGATGCCCTGGCTGCCGGCGGTACGAGCTTCGATTCCCTGTACGTCAACGTCAACGGCGCGTCCGGCTACTTTGAGCGGTCCCTCAATGCCTACGGCAGGGAGGGGCAGGAATGCCGGCGCTGTGCTGCCGCCGGGATCGTCAGCATCATGAGGCGCGAGCAGTTCATGAACCGTTCCTCCTACACTTGCCCCGTATGCCAGCCGCGGCCCCGCAACGGCCGCTGGTGACCATGGACACCTTGGTCGGGAAGGCCCGGAACGCCGCAAATCCGGGGATTCCTGCCCGTTTGCCACTAGATTTGGTGGAGGACCAGCACCCGCTGCAGCCACCTATGGAGATCTGAAAACCTTGCACCTCAAAAGTCTGACCGTCCGGGGCTTCAAGTCGTTTGCGTCGGCCACGACGTTCGACTTCGAGCCTGGCGTCACGGCAGTCGTCGGGCCCAACGGCTCGGGCAAGTCCAACGTCGTGGACGCCCTGGCGTGGGTCATGGGGGAGCAGGGCGCCAAAACCCTCCGCGGCGGCAAGATGGAGGACGTCATCTTTGCCGGCACGTCCGGCCGCCCGCCCCTGGGCCGCGCGCACGTCTCGCTCACCATCGACAACGCCGACGGCGCCCTGCCGATCGAGTACAGCGAAGTCACCATCTCGCGCACGCTCTTCCGCACCGGCGGTTCGGAGTACGCCATCAACGGCTCGGCGTGCCGGCTCCTGGACATCCAGGAACTGCTCTCCGACTCCGGGCTCGGCCGCGAAATGCACGTCATCGTGGGGCAGGGACAGCTGGACCGCGTCCTGCACGCCACTCCCGAGGACCGCAGGGGCTTCATCGAAGAAGCCGCCGGCATCCTCAAACACCGGCGGCGCAAGGAGAAGACCGTCCGCAAGCTGGAGGCGATGCAGGCCAACCTGCAGCGGCTCAGCGACCTGACCGGGGAAATCCGCCGGCAACTTACACCGCTCGGCAAGCAGGCAGCGGTGGCACGGCGTGCGCAGACCGTCCAGTTCGAGGTCCGCGATGCCCGCGCCAGGCTGCTGGCAGATGACGTGGTCCAGCTCCAGAACACCCTTGCGCAGGACATCGCCGACGAGTCCGCGCTCAAGGCACGGCGCGCCGTCGTCGAAATCGAACTTGAGGGGGGCCGCCGGCGGCAGGCCTCCCTGGAACAGCTTGCGGCGGAGGCGACCCCGCAGCTGAACGCCGCCCGTGACACGTGGTATCAGCTGTCCGCAGGACGCGAGCGGCTGCGCTCCCTCGCATCTTTGGCCCAGGAACGCTGCCGCCTGCTGGGATCCGCGGATCCAGCGCCGGAGCCCGGCCGGGACCCGGACCAGCTGGAGCGGCAGGCGGCGCGCGTCCGCGGCGAGCAGGCGGAGCTGGAGCAGGACATCCTTGCCGGGCGCGCCGCGCTGGAGGCTGCCACCGCCGCCAAATCAGCGGCTGAGGATGCAGCCGCGGCCGAGGAGAAGCGGCTCACCGCCGCGCTGCGCGCAGCCGCAGACCGGCGTGAGGGCTTGGCGCGGCTCGCCGGCCAGGTGGGCGCGGCGCGGTCAAAGGTGGAATCTGCCCAGGCTGAAGTGGGCAGGCTGCGCGAATCCCTGGCAGCAGGCGATGAGCGCCGCCGGCATGCCCAATCCGAGTTCACCGCGCTGGAATCGCAGGTAGCGGGGGTCGAGGACGGCGAGGAAACCCTTGATGCCGAATACGAGGACGCCAGCGCCGCCCTCGACGGCATCCTGGCGGAAATTGATTCGCTGAAAAGCACCGAGCGGGACGCCGTCCGCGAACGGGACGCGCTGAAGGCACGGCACGAGGCCCTCCAGCTGGGCCTCAACCGCAAGGACGGCTCTGAGCATGTCCTCAATGCCGGGGTGGCCGGTACCGTCGGCCCGCTGTCGACTGCACTGACCGTTGAACCGGGCTATGAGGCCGCCGTGGCTGCAGCACTGGGCAGCGCTTCGGACGCCATCGTGGTGCGGGACGCCGGAACGGCATCAGAACTGGTGCGCCTGCTCAGGGAGGACGACGCCGGCCGTGCCACGCTGCTGCTCGAGGCCGCGCCACCTCCGGCAGCGGCGCCCGCTGCCGCAGGCATACCCGTTGCAGGAATACCCGCTGCAGGAAACGGTGCCCTGCCAGCCGGGGCCCGCCCGGCGGCGGACCTGGTGACGGCCTCCGGAACCACGGCGGCGGCCGTGCGTACGCTGCTCGCTGCCACCGCCGTCGTCGACGATCATGAAGCGGCGGCGGACCTGGTCGCCGGGCGTCCTGACCTTACCGCCGTGACGCTCGCCGGCGACGTATTCACCGCCTGGACCGTCACCGGCGGTTCCGCGAAGGCGCCCTCGCTGCTTGAGGTGCAGGCCGCCGTCGACGACGCCGCGTCCCGCCTGGCGGCGGTCACGGCGGGGCTGGAACAGGGCCGCTTTGCCCTGGCGGCCGCCGAGGCCCGGCGCGGCGAGGCGCAGGAACGCGCGGACGCCGCGCTGGAGCGCCTGCATGAATCGGACGCCCGGCTGGCAGCGGTGGCCGAACGGCTGGGCCACCTCAACTCGGTCCTTCGCAGCGCCGTCGGCGAAAGCGAACGGCTGGCCGCGTCGTTGGCCCGTGCGGAGGCAAACATCGTGGCCGAGCAGGAGGCGCTGACGGCGGTGGCATCGCGGCTGGCGGCCGCCCAGGACGCGCCCGCCGAGGAGGAACCGTCCACGGAACAGCGGGACGCGCTGGCCCTGGCCGCATCCCAGGCACGGTCGGCCGAAATGGAAGCCCGGCTGTCCCTGCGCAGCCGGGAGGAGCAGCTCACGGCCATCAGCAACCGGGCCGCCTCGCTGGAACGTGCGGCGGCCTCGGAACGCCGGGCGCGTGAACAGGCCGCCGAACGGGCCCGCCGCCGAAGGATCCAGGCCAAGCGGGCGGCGGCAGTCTCGGCCGCGGCGGAGCACCTGATCCGGTTCAGCGACGTTTCCGTTGAGCTGGCCGGCCGGGAGCGGGACCTTGCCGAGCAGGTCCGGGAGCAGCGGGACCGGGAACTCTCCGCTATCCGCACGGCCAACGACGCGCTGGCCCGCGAACTGGCGGAACTGACCGACTCGGTGCACCGCGACGAGCTGGCGCGTGCCCAGCAGCGGCTCCGGATCGAGGCGCTGGAAACGAAGTCGGTGGAGGAGCTGGGGCTGACGGCGGACCAGCTCGTGGCGGATTACGGCCCGGACCAGCCGGTGCCCCTGCCCGCCGCCGCTTCCACGGACAAGTGGGCGGCGCTGCGGGCGCCGGTCGATACCGAGGGCCAGCCCGTGGTGGAGGGCGTGCCGTTCGTCCGTGAGGAGCAGGAAAAGCGGCTCCGCAAGGCGGAACGGGACCTGTCATCGCTGGGCAAGGTCAACCCCCTGGCGCTGGAGGAGTTCGCAGCACTGGAGGAACGCCACCAGTTCCTCAGCACCCAGCTGGAGGACCTCAAAGCCAGCCGCAAGGACCTGCTGGACATCATCAAGGAAGTCGATGACCGCGTGCAGAAGGTCTTCTCTGAGGCATTTGCGGACACCTCGGCCCAGTTCGTGCGGGTCTTCGGCCGGCTCTTCCCGGGCGGGGAGGGAAAGCTGGTCCTGACCGACCCCACGGACATGCTCACCACCGGCATCGAGGTCGAAGCCAGGCCCGCGGGCAAGAAAATCAAGCGGCTGTCGCTGCTCTCCGGCGGCGAAAGGTCACTCACCGCGGTGGCCCTGCTCGTGGCTATCTTCAAAGCCCGGCCCTCGCCCTTCTACGTCATGGACGAGGTCGAAGCGGCGCTGGATGACACCAACCTGAGCCGGCTCATTACGATCTTCGAAGAACTCCGCGAATCCAGCCAGCTGATCGTGATCACACACCAGAAGCGGACCATGGAAGTGGCTGACGCGCTCTACGGTGTGACGATGCGGGGCGATGGCGTGTCCACGGTCATCAGCCAGCGGCTCGGAGCGGACGTATAGGGACGTGTGGCTTGTGAGAAGCTAGGGGTGTGAATGACATTATCCCCATTCTTCTGCCCATTCTGGCTGCCCTGGTAGTGATCGGCGGGCTGGTCCCGGTGCTGATGAAGGCCCGGAAATCCCGCACGCAATACCTCGGCACCCGGGACGCCAACGACCCCGTTGCGCCGCACGGCGGCGGAGGGACCCTCCTGGAGGACCGCGCGGCTGCGCCTGCTGCGCCTGCAGTCCGAAAGGACCCGGACGCCGTCGACATCGAAGGCCTGGAAACCGAGGTCCCGGACGACGCCGCAGGCCTGGAAACCATCCCGGTGGAGACGCCGCTGCCCGTGGCGGGGCGGCTCAACCGCCTCCGGGAACGCCTAGTCAAGTCCAACAACGTGCTCGGCAAGGGCCTGCTGGCACTGCTCTCCAGCGACAAGATCGACGAGGACGTCTGGGATGAGGTGGAGGAAACCCTGCTCCTGGCCGACCTTGGCACCGAACCGACCATGCAGCTTGTGGACGCGCTCCGCGAACGCGTGAAGGTCCTGGGCACGCGCGACCCCGAGCACGTCAAGGCGCTGCTCCGCGAAGAGCTCATCAAGATCGTGGACCCGTCCATGGACCGGACCCTGCGGGTAGACCGGCACGCGGACAGGCCGGCCGTCGTGATGGTGGTGGGCGTCAACGGCGTCGGCAAGACCACCACGGTGGGCAAGCTGGCCCGCGTGCTCGTGGCGGAGGACAAGGACGTCATCCTCGGCGCGGCCGACACCTTCCGTGCCGCCGCGGCAGAGCAGCTGGCCACCTGGGGACAGCGCGTGGGCGTTCCCACCGTGAAATCCGACATCGACGGTGCGGACCCGGCATCCGTGGCGTACGAGGCCGTCAAGGCCGGCATCGACCAGGAAGTCGACGTCGTCATGATCGACACTGCCGGCCGCCTTCAGAACAAGGTCGGCCTGATGGACGAGCTCGGCAAGGTCAAGCGCGTTGTGGAGAAGCTGGCCGAGGTGGACGAGGTCCTTCTGGTGCTGGACGCCACCACCGGCCAGAACGGGCTCAACCAGGCGCGGGTCTTCGCGGAGGTCGTCAACATCACCGGCATCGTGCTGACCAAGCTGGACGGAACCGCGAAGGGCGGCATCGTCGTCGCCATCCAGAAGAGCCTCGGAGTACCAGTGAAGCTCATCGGCCTAGGCGAAGGTGCGGACGACCTCGCGCCGTTCGAGGTGGAGGGTTTCGTCGACGCCCTCCTGAACTAGTCGCTCTCCCAACTAGGTAGCAGCAGGGGGCGTTCCCAGTCTTGGGAACGCCCCCTGCTGCTACCTACATGCGTTTAGGGGGCGTCTGCAGGCTCGCGGTGCACCGTCTCCCGCGCGGCCAGCCAGCCTGCCGCGGCGGCCAGGAGCACCGCGCCCGTGGCTGCGAAGGCCCAGCTGTAACCCAGCCGGTCGGCCAGCAAACCGACGAGCACCGGCCCAAGGATGGCACCGATGTCCGAGGTCATCTGGTAGGCCGCCAGTACAGGTCCGCCGGAACGTTCGCGGCCAATCACATCGGCAACCGCCGCCTGTTGCGCGGGATTGAGCATTCCCGCTCCCACTCCCGCCAGCATCGAGGCGGCCAGGAACCACCCCAGCCCCTGAGTCAGGCCAATCCCGGCCGTCGCCGCGCCCGTGACCACGAGCCCCGCCACCATCATCGGCTTCCTGCCCAGGCTGTCGGCCAGCCGGCCCGACACGGTCAGGGCGAGGGCATTCCCGGCGGCGAAGACTGCCAGCGCCCAGCCCGCCGCCCCGGGCCCGGAGTTCAGGGCCGTAACGGCAAACAGCGGCACCGTGGCCATGCGCACACCGAAAGTAGCCCAGCCGTTGGCGAAGCTGGAGAGCATGGCTGCCCGGTAGGCGCTGTCGCCGAAGGCCTCGCCGAGTTTCATGGCCGGCGCAGCCGCTGCCTGGCCGCGGGCAGAGCCGGGAACATGGCTGAGCTGCGTCTGCACCACCAGGGCAGCCAGAACGAGCGCGCCGGCGTAGGCCAGGAACGGGATGCGCAGGCCGAAGCCGGCGAGCAGGCCGCCGACGATGGGCCCGCAGACGTTGCCGATCAGGAACGCCGACGCGTACGCGCCGGACACCCGGCCGCGGCT
Organism: Arthrobacter sp. FW305-BF8; assembly: GCF_021789315.1. Taxonomy (NCBI): domain Bacteria; kingdom Bacillati; phylum Actinomycetota; class Actinomycetes; order Micrococcales; family Micrococcaceae; genus Arthrobacter; species Arthrobacter sp. FW305-BF8. Next base: position 3,007,747 of record NZ_CP084561.1, on the reverse strand, counting down.
CTCCGGTGGGGCCAGCCTGATGACCAGCGCCATCGATGCCACCGTGAACATGACCGATCCGGCACCGCCAAGCCCGCGGAACACCAGCAGCTGCCAGTAGCTCTGGGCGAAGGCGCAGGCGGCCGTGGACGCCGCCACGATGAGCAGTCCAGCGACGTAGACCGGACGCTCGCCGAGCCTGCCGATAAGGGCGCCGCCGGCGGGGGCGAACAGCAGCCGCATGAGAGCAAAGATACTGACGATGACAGCGGCGGCCGTCGCGCCGACGTCGAACGTGGTGGCGAATTGCGGCAGCACCGGCGCCACCAGGCCAAAGCCCAGGGCAATCAGGAAGGCTGCGACAAGCATCACCTTGATGTCACGGGGCAGCGGAGCGCCGTCGGCGCGGCGGACCGCGGTGAAACGAAGTTTGCCCGCGGCATTACGGGGGAGTGGGCTCATGAAGCGGCGGATCCTTGCTGAACAGGCACGGCGGGCGTTTGGGGGCGATGAAACATAACCGTAACAAGCAGGATATGCACCATTTACGTCAGGGAGGTTGTTGTAACAGACCGGCAATCTAAATCCTCCGCCAGCGAAACACACCGGGGCAAAACTTGGTCCAGGACGCAAAAAGGCGTTGGGCAGGCGGATCACTCCGCAGCATTCGATCAAGAGAGGACGTGCACCATGGAACTTACCGCAGGTCACGTATGGCTCATGGTGGCGGCGGCACTCGTGCTGTTCATGACACCAGGTCTGGCATTTTTCTACGGCGGCATGACGCGCGCCAAGGCAGCACTGAACATGATGATGATGAGCTTCATCTCCATCGGCATGGTCGGCGTGGTGTGGGTACTCTGGGGCGCATCGATGAGCTCCGGCGAGGGATTCCTGCAGATTGTCGGGAACCCGTTCGCCACGTTCGGCCTCGAGGGCATCACCACCCCTGACGGCCTCATCAAGGTCGGTTACGCGGCCACGTTCGCGATCATCACTGTCGCCCTCATCAGCGGCGCCATCGCGGACCGCGCAAAGTTCGGCGCCTGGAGCGTCTTCGTGCCCGTCTGGGTCACGCTGGTGTACTGCCCCCTCGCCTACATGGTCTGGGGCGGCGGCCTCTTCGGACCCGAGGGCGCCATCGGCAAGGCTCTCGGCCCCGCGATCGACTTCGCCGGCGGCACCGTGGTCCACATCAACGCCGGTGTGGCCGCGCTGATCCTGGTCCTCATCATCGGCAACCGCAAGGGCTTCGGCAAGGACCCGAACCACCGCCCGCACAACATCCCGTTCGTCATGCTCGGCGCGGCCATTCTGTGGTTCGGCTGGTTTGGCTTCAACGGCGGCGCCGCCACCACCGCGGAGCAGGGCGGCCTGATCTGGGTCAACACCCTGGCTGCTCCGGCTGCGGCCATGCTCGGCTGGCTGGTCACCGAACGCGTCCGTGATGGCCACCCCACCTCGCTGGGTGCTGCCTCCGGTGTGGTCGCCGGTCTGGTCGCCATCACCCCGGCCTGCGCAAACGTCAGCCCGGTCGGTGCCCTTGGACTCGGCGTTGTCGCCGGTGTGGCCTCGGCCCTCGCTGTCGGCCTCAAGTTCCGCTGGGGCTTCGATGACTCACTGGACGTCGTCGGCGTCCACCTCGTTTCCGGCATCATCGGCACCGTTGCCCTCGGCTTCATCGCCCTTCCGGCCGACGGCGTCGGCGGCGGCCTCTTCTACGGCGGCGGCTTCGCCCAGCTCTGGGCCCAGCTGGCCGCAGCCGGCATCGCCATCGCCTACTCGGCTGTCCTGACCGCGATTATCGCAGTGGCCATCCACAAGACGATGGGCTTCCGGGTCTCCCAGGAGCAGGAAGCCGTGGGCGTGGACCTCAGCCTGCACGCAGAAACCGCCTACGAGTTCGGCGTCGGCGGCCACGGGGGCAGCTTCCAGCCCCTGCACGAGCTGATCACCGGCGGGCAGACCAGCGGCACCGACGCTGTTCCCGCAGGCAGCGACGGCAAGAACACAGCAGCAGCAACAGGTAAGGAAAGCGTGGGGGCATGAAACTGATCACAGCAATCGTTCGTCCGGAGAAGCTCGAATCGATCCGCGAAGGCCTGGAGGCCTACGGGGTCCAGGGCCTGACGGTCAGTGCGGCCAGCGGCTACGGCCGGCAGCGCGGCTACACCGAGGTCTACCGCGGCGCCGAGTACAACGTGGACCTGCTGCCCAAGATCCGCGTGGAGGTGCTCGCCACGGACGAACAGGCTGACGACATCCTGGATGTCATCATCGCCAGCTCCAACACGGGCCGGGCCGGCGACGGCAAGGTCTGGACGGTCGATGTGTTCGAAGCAGTGCGGGTGCGGACGGGTGAACGCGGCGTAGCCGCCATCTAGCACCGGCCAGCAGCCCAACGCAGCGAGAGGGCCGGTCACCACAACGGTGACCGGCCCTCTCCGCGCTAAGCCTTTGGGCGCTTAGGCTGTTTGGGCGCTTAGGCCTGTTTGGGCGCGGGGCCGCCGGAGCCGGCCCGGTATTCCTCCAGCGGCACCTTGCCTGCTGCCCAGGCAGCCAGCACCGGCTCCACGATCCGCCAGCATTCCTCGGCGGTGTCGCCCCTGACCGACAGCAGGGGATCGCCGGTCAGGACGCCTTCCAGCACTTCGCCGTACGGCAGCAGCTCGGAGGCGTTGAGCTCGGCCACGAGTGCGGCGCGGTCCAGGCTGAAAATGTCCCCGGGGCCGTTGACGTCGACGTCGAGCTCCAAGGTGTCCGGGCCGAAGCCGATCCGGAGCGTGTTGGGCGTGTCCCTGCCGGTGAATCCGGCGGGCAGGTGCGGAACCGGCCGGAAGGTGACCACAGCCTCCTTGCGCTTGGTCCCGAGGGCCTTGCCGGAACGAAGGATGAACGGCACGTCCTTCCAGCGCCAGTTGTCGATGTGCACGTGCACCTCCGCCAGGGTCTCGGTGTTCCGGTCCGGGTCCACGCCCTCTTCCCCTGCGTAATCGGGGACTTCCTTGCCGCCGAGGCGTCCCGCCAGGTAGCGCGCCCGCCGGGTGCTGTCCGTGTAGGGCGGCTTGATGCTGCTGGCCCGCAGGACGGCGGCGACGGCGTCGCGGAGGTCGCGCTCGCCGATGGTGGCCGGCGGCTCGATGGCCAGCAGCGCCATGATCTGCAGCAGGTGGCTCTGGATCATGTCGCGCAGCGCGCCCGCACCGTCGTAATAGCGTGCACGGCCCTCCAGGGCCAGGTCCTCGTCGAAGATGATTTCCACCTTGGCGATGTGGTCGCGGCTCCAGACCGGCTCCAGGAAATTGTTGGCGAACCGCAGGCCAAGGATGTTCAGGACAGTGGCCTTGCCCAGGAAATGGTCCACCCGGTGGATGTGGTCCTCCGGAACAAGGGACAGGAGTGTCCGGTTGAGTTCGCGGGCCGACTCCTCGCCGGCGCCGAAGGGCTTCTCCATGACCAGACGGGTCCCGGCGGGGACCTGCTCCGGGCGCAGGATCTCGCAGGCCTTCTGGCTCACCTGCGGCGGCAACGCGAAGTAGACGGCAATGGGCCCCTCAAGGCCTGCCAGGAGTTCTGCGAGCGGGCCGTCCGCGGTGACGTCGGCCTGGTGGTATTGCGTGGACTTTGCCATGGCCGCCAGCGCGTCCCTGCCGGCGTCCGTCGCCGTTTCGGCGGCAGCGTCAAAGGCGGTGTGCACACGTTCCTGCCACTGTTCAGGTGACCACGGGTCCGAGCCGGCTCCCACGAGCAACAGGCCGGCGGCACGTCCTGTGGCCACCAGCCTGGCCAGGCCGGGAAGGAGGAGCCGTCCGGTGAGATCGCCGGAGGCACCGAGGATGAGCAGGGTTTTCACAGTCGTTTGGCTCGTCACCCTGCCAGCATGCCACCTTGCAGGCGTGTCTTGATACCCTAGATAGTCGAGTCCCGTACATCCACTGAAAGAAGTGCACGGCGCGTGTTCAATTCACTCTCTGACCGGTTGACAGCAACCTTCAAGAACCTTCGCGGCAAGGGCCGCCTCACCGAGGCAGATGTCGACGCCACAGTCCGCGAGATCCGGCGCGCCCTGCTGGACGCGGATGTTGCCGTGCCCGTGGTCCGCGAGTTCACCGGGCAGGTCCGTGAACGCGCGCTTGGCGCCGAGGTCTCCGGGGCACTGAATCCCAGCCAGCAGATCGTGAAGATCGTCAACGAGGAACTTGTTGAGATCCTCGGCGGCGAGACGCGGCGCATCCGGATGGCCAAGACCGGCCCCACCATCATCATGCTCGCCGGCCTCCAGGGTGCGGGCAAGACCACCCTGGCCGGAAAGCTCGCCAAGTGGATGAAGGCGCAGGGCCACAGCCCCCTGCTCGTCGCCTGTGACCTCCAGCGCCCCAATGCCGTCACGCAGCTGCAGGTAGTGGGCAAGCGCGCGGGAGCTCCGGTCTTCGCTCCGCACCCGGGCGCCACCTCCGAACTGGCGCACCCGGCCGGCGATCCCGTCGCCGTGGCACGGGCCGGCATCGAGGAAGCACGCCAGAAGCTGCACGACGTCGTCATCGTGGATACCGCCGGGCGTTTGGGCGTCGACGCCGACATGATGGAGCAGGCGCGCCAGATCCGCCGCGCCATTGTGCCCAACGAAGTCCTCTTCGTGATCGACTCCATGATCGGCCAGGACGCCGTCAACACGGCGACCGCCTTCGACGAAGGCGTGAACTTCACCGGCATCGTGCTGTCAAAGCTCGACGGCGACGCGCGCGGCGGTGCCGCGCTGTCCGTTTCGTCGGTCACCGGTAAGCCCGTGATGTTCGCCTCGACCGGTGAAAGCCTGGACGACTTCGAACTGTTCCACCCGGACCGGATGGCCTCGCGCATCCTGGACATGGGTGACGTCCTGTCCCTCATTGAGCAGGCTGAAAAGTCCTGGGACAAGGACGAAGCCGCCCGGATGGCGAAGAAGTTCGCCGACCAGGAGGACTTCACCCTCGACGACTTCCTCGCCCAGATGCAGCAGATCCGCAAAATGGGCTCCATGAAGAAGATGCTCATGATGATGCCCGGTGCGCAGAACATCCGGCAGCAGCTGGAGCAGTTCGACGAGCGCGAGATCGACCGGGTGGAGGCCATTGTCCGCTCCATGACCCCGCACGAGCGTGTGGCTCCCAAGATCATCAACGGCTCGCGCAGGGCCCGCATCGCCCGGGGCTCCGGCGTGCACGTATCCGAGGTCAACGGGCTGCTGGAGCGCTTCGCCCAGGCCCAGAAGATGATGAAGAAGATGGCCCAGGGCGGCGGCATGCCGGGAATGCCCGGGATGCCCGGGATGGGGGCAGGCGGCGCCCGGAAGGGCGGCGGCAAGAACGCGCCCAAGAAGAAGGCGCGTTCCGGCAACCCGGCCAAGGCGGCGCAGGAGCTTCGCGAGGCCGAGGCCAGGCGGGCCGCCGGGGCCAAGGCGGTGCCTACCGGAGCCGCCTTCGGCCAGCAGTCGGGCGACTTTGATCCGTCCCAGCTGAACCTCCCCAAGGGCTTCGACAAGTTCATGGGCGGCAAATAGGGAGCACGGTCATGTCGGCCGGCGCCGATGTCAGACTGCTGCCATAAGGTTGGGTCATGTTTAAGCAGCGGGTAGTGTTCGTCCACGGTGCCGGTAACTTCGGCTCCGTTGCGTGGCCGCGCCAGCACGGCATGGCCCTGCAGTATGACGCCCTGTTTCTGCGGCGCCACGGCTTTGACGCCGAGGCAGAGCCGCTGGAAACCGACTTCGCCGAGGACGCCCGCATCGTGCTGCGGTCCCTGGCTGACGACGGCCGCGGGGCCGCCGGGGGCCACGTGGTGGCGCATTCGCAGGGGGCCATCGCAGCGATGATGGCCGCCGTCGAACGCCCTGACCTTGTCTTCTCGCTGACGCTCGTGGAGCCGGCATGCCTGTCGCTTACCGCTGAATTGCCGGCCACCGCCGCGCACCGTGCCCTGATGGAGCCGCTGTTCGAAGTCCGGCACCAGCTTGGCGACGACGACTACGAGCGTGAGTTCCTGCGGCGGGCCTTCGCCGCGGACACGCCGGAGCCCAGCACCCCCGAGGCTAGGCGCGCGGCCAGGAGACTGCGGCTGCAGGCACCGCCGTGGCAGGCGCCGCTGCAGATCGTGCCTGGTGTTCCCACCCTGGTCCTCACCGGCGGCTGGGAGCCGCTGTACGAGGAAATCGCCGGCTACCTGCGCGAGACCGGTGCCCTGCACCGCATCGCTGCCGGAGGGCACCGGCCCCACGATTCACCCGAGGGTGACCGCTACATTCGGTCATTCATCGCCGCGGTCAGCCGCCGGGAGCAGCCCCAGGCCTCCTAAAGGCCCGGCCTCCTGAGCAGCGTTCCGCCGCCCACGTCCGGCCGGCCCCCAATGCCAGCCGGACGTGGTCTCCAACGCCCGCTAGTTGCTCGCGGACTCCGGAAGCCGCAGCTCCGGCAGGTATACCTTTCCGCCTGCAGCCAGGAACTCCTGGCTCTTCTCGCGCATGCCCTCCGCCATCTCCGCGAGGGCGGCCTGCGCCTCGGCTGAGCCGTACTCGTTCCGGATGTCCTGGCTGATCCGCATGGAGCAGAACTTGGGACCGCACATGGAGCAGAAGTGCGCCGTTTTGGCAGGCTCGGCAGGCAGTGTCTCGTCATGGAAGGACTCGGCCGTCACCGGGTCCAGGGACAGCGCGAACTGGTCGCGCCAGCGGAACTCGAACCGGGCCTTGGACAGCGCATCGTCCCGCTCGTTCGCGCCGGGGTGCCCCTTCGCAAGGTCGGCCGCGTGGGCGGCGATCTTGTAGGTGATGACGCCGGTCTTCACATCGTCCTTGTTCGGCAGGCCCAGGTGTTCCTTTGGCGTGACGTAGCACAGCATGGCTGTGCCGTACCGGGCGATTTCGGTGGCGCCGATGGCCGAGGTGATGTGGTCGTAGCCGGGGGCCACGTCCGTGACCAGCGGGCCCAATGTGTAGAAGGGTGCACCTTTGCAGAGCTCCTGCTGGCGCTCAACGTTCTCGCGCACCAGGTGGAACGGGATGTGCCCGGGCCCTTCCACCATGACCTGGACGTCGTACTCCCAGGCCCGCTGGGTCAGCTCAGCCAGGGTGTCCAGTTCGGCGAACTGTGCGGCGTCGTTGGCGTCCGCCGTCGCGCCCGGCCGGAGGCCGTCGCCCAGTGAGAAGGCGACGTCGTACTTCGCGAAGATCTCGCACAGCTCGTCGAAGTGGGTGTACAGGAAGTTTTCCTGGTGGTGGGCCAGGCACCAGCCGGCCATGATCGAGCCGCCGCGGGAGACGATGCCGGTGACACGGTTCGCCGTGAGTGGGACGTACCGCAGCAGCACGCCGGCGTGGATGGTCATGTAGTCCACACCCTGTTCGCACTGCTCGATGACGGTGTCGCGGAAGATTTCCCAGGTCAGGGCGTTCGCCTCGCCGTTGACCTTTTCCAGGGCCTGGTAGATCGGGACCGTGCCGATGGGGACGGGGGAGTTGCGGATGAGCCACTCACGGGTGGTGTGGATATCGTCGCCCGTGGACAGGTCCATCACGGTGTCCGCGCCCCACTGGGTGGCCCACTGCAGCTTGTCCACCTCCTCGGCGATTGAGCTGGTGACGGCCGAGTTGCCGATGTTGGCGTTGATCTTCACAAGGAACGCCTTGCCGATAATCATCGGCTCGGATTCCGGGTGGTTGATGTTGGTGGGGATGATGGCCCGTCCGGCGGCGAGTTCGCTGCGGACCAGTTCCACATCGCAGTTCTCGCGGAGGGCCACGAAGCGCATCTCGGGGGTGATGGTTCCCTGCCGCGCATAGTGCATCTGCGTCACAGTCTTCCCGTCCGCCGCACGGCGGGGCACCGGCCGGGCGCCTTTCCATTCGGCAGAAGCCGCGCCGCGGCGCACGGCTGATCTGCCGTCGTCGAGCAGGTTCCGTTCACGGCCGTCGTACGGCTCCGTGTCCGCCCGTGCCGCAATCCATTCCGCGCGGAACGGCGCGAGGCCCACCACCGGGTCGCTGCCCGGACCCGCCGTGCGGTAAACGCGCAGCGGCTCGTTCTGCTCACCGTTCGGTGAAGGCTCCAGCGCGATTTCCGTTACCGGAACCCGCAGGCCGTCCCCCTCCAGATAAGCCAGTGAATGGGATTTCAGCGACTGCGTTACGGTGGCGGAACCGTTTTGGGCAGGGGTCTGCTGTAATTTCTGGGTGCTCAATTTACTGCTCACTTCCTTCGCCGGCATTACCCGGACAGGTTCAACGGTCGCAGGCTGCACCAGCCTGATCTCAGCCCCTGCAGGGGCACCCGTGTGGTCGTAGACGAAGCTACCACAGCTGCGCCTTAGGCTAGTGTCATGGCGCACATCATCGAATTCAGCGGACCCGTGCTCACTGCGGCGGATGAGGAACGCCGCGGGCTCTGGGCGGTGGACGGGAAGCTGACGTTCAATGCTCCTGGCCAGCGGCCGGACGCCGTTCTGGACGGCTGGGTCCTGCCCGGCTTCGTCGATGCCCACTGCCACATCGGGCTGGGTCCGGGCGGTGCCGTGGACGACGACGTGGCGTATGACCAGGCCATGACGGACCGCAACGCCGGCACGCTGCTGGTCCGGGACGCGGGAGCGGCCAGCGACACCAGATGGCTGCAGCAGCGGGCCGACACGCCGCGGATCATCAGGGCCGGCCGGCATGTGGCCCGGTCCCGCCGGTACCTGAGGAACTTTGCGGTGGAAGTCGAGCCGGAGGGCCTCGTGGAAGCGGTGCGCAAGCAGGCGAGGGAGGGGGACGGCTGGGTCAAGCTGGTGGGGGACTGGATCGACCGGACCGCGGGCGACCTCGCGCCGTCGTTCCCGGCCGCTGCCGTGCGGGACGCCGTCCGGGCCGCCCACGACGAGGGGGCCAGGGTCACGGCGCACTGCTTCGGCGAGGACACCCTGGACGACATGCTGGACGCCGGCATCGACTGCATCGAGCACGCCACGGGCCTGCTGCCCAGGCACATCCCCCGGTTCGTTGAGCAGCAGGTGCCGATCGTGCCGACACTCATCAACATCGCCACCTTCCCGGACATCGCCAGCCAGGCTGAGGAGAAGTTCCCGCGGTATGCGGAGCACATGCGCGCACTGTGGGCCCGCCGTCGCGAGCGTGTCCTGGAAGCCTACGAGGCCGGCGTCGAAATCTATGCGGGAACGGATGCCGGCAGCGTGATCCGCCACGGCCGCGTCGCGGACGAAATCCTCGAACTCCACGCCGCCGGGCTTCCGGCACGTGCGGCGCTGGACGCGGCCTGCTGGCGTGCCCGCCGCTGGCTGGGGGCCGAGGGCCTGGCGGAAGGCGCGGACGCTGACGTGGTGGTGTGCCGGGAAGACCCGCGAGCCGTGCCGGAGACCATCCGGAGCCTCACGAATGTGGTCCTCCGGGGCACAATCGTGCATTAGGAATAAATTGAAGCTTCAAGTAATTTAGAGATGTAGAGGTCGCCGAAATCCGGTGGCCCGGACATCCGGGAGTATTCAATGACAGCAGCAGACAGCAGCCAGGACTTGCTTCCTGCCGACCTCACCATGGGCACCGTCATGCTCAAGGTGGGCGACATGAAGCTCATGACCGACTACTACCAGCGCGCCCTCGGCCTCGACGTCGTCGCCGAGCAGGACGGCGGCCTCTACCTCGGCCGGCTCAAGACGCCGCTGGTGCACCTCGCTCCCGCTCCGGGCCTCAACATCCCCGGCCGCGGTGAGGCCGGCCTCTTCCACACGGCGCTTCTGTTTGAGGACCAGTCCTCGCTGGCCGCCACCATTGCCAGCGCGGCCCAGTACGAGCCGCAGTCTTTCGCGGGCAGCGCGGACCACCTCGTGAGCGAGGCGTTCTACTTCACCGATCCGGAAGGAAACGGGATCGAACTCTACTGGGACCGCCCGCGCGAGGCATGGTCCTGGGACGGCGGGAACGTGGTCATGGACAGCCTGGCGCTGCCGCCGCAGAAGTACCTGCAGGACCACCTCACGCAGCAGTCCGTGGAAGGCCAGCGCGGCACCGACGCGGAGGTGGGGCACGTCCACCTGCAGGTGGGTGACGTCCAGTCGGCCCACGACTTCTACGTCGGCACCCTGGGATTCGAAAAAACGGCGGGCTGGCACGGCCAGGCCCTCTTTGTGTCGGCTGGCGGCTACCACCACCACATGGCCATGAACGTCTGGAACAGCCGGGGTGCCGGCCCGCGCCGGGACACGCTGGGCCTGGGTGAGGTGCTCATCGAGGTGCCGTCCGGTGACGACGTCGGCGCCCTCGCCGACCGCCTCAGGGTCGCCGGAGTCGAATCGCACCACACCGGCGCCGAGCTCCGGTTTGACGATCCGTGGCGCAACCGCCTCCGCGTCGCCGTGCGCTAAGTCGTGTGAACGCGGTTGGGTTAGGCTGATTTCGAAGAGCCCCGGCCGGTACTGCCGCTGCCGGGGCATGCACCGCCGACGGAATGAGGACGCATCCATGGGCTTCACCGAAGTGTTTGTCGCCACCCACAATGACGCCCTCAAGCGTGCAGAGGCGCTGGAGGGCGGTGCCGCCGCCGGAGACGGCATCCGGATTGCCGGCATCAGTGATTTTGAGATCGAACAGCTCGGCGACCTTGCGGGTGCCGCGGTGCACGCCGCGGGCGCGGACTACGAGCTGGCCATGGTTGACGTGGCCAGCGATTCGCTTCTGGGCGTACCGGCGGCGATGGTCCGGGCGCTGGCCGAGCTCCTCACTTACGAATCCGAGGGTGAGGGCAACGTTTTGGATGAGGTGGCCGAGCGCTGGGCCGCCGAGGATGACATGCCCTTTGGTGCCGGGGAAGCCAGGAACTACGTCCAGCAGCTGGCAGAACTCGCCGGCACCGTGGACGAAGGCAGCCGGACCGGCCTCTATGTCTGGTCTTCCTAGCACTCAAAAAGACCCCGTCCGCATGTCAAGTCGAAATAACGCGGACGATCTGGCACAATAAACAGGTACTCGATCCGCGTGGCCCCTCTCTCCGCGTCCGGATCCTGTCCTTTTCGAACCCCCCAGTACGGCCCGCCCCACGGGTGCAGAACGCGGGTTCAACCCCGTTTCAGAAACAGGAGTGACCACAAAAGTGGCCGTAAAGATTCGCCTTAAGCGCTTCGGCAAGATGCGCGCACCGTACTACCGCATCGTTGTCGCCGATTCACGCACCAAGCGTGATGGCCGTGCCATCGAAGAGATCGGCAAGTACCACCCCACCGAAGAGCCCTCATACATCGAGGTCAACTCCGAGCGTGCACAGTACTGGCTCTCCGTCGGCGCCCAGCCGTCGGAGCAGGTCGCCGCGATCCTGAAGATCACCGGTGACTGGCAGAAGTTCAAGGGTCTGCCGGGCCAGGAAGGCACCCTGAAGACCAAGGCCGACAAGGAAGCATTCGTTGCTCCGGAAAAGGGTTCCGTGATCATCCCGGAAGCCATCACTAAGAAGGCCAAGGCATCGGAAGCCCCCGCCGAGGCTGAAGCAGAGACCACCGAGGCTGAGTAAGTTGCTGGCAGAAGCGCTCGAACACCTTGTCCGCGGCATTGTCGACTCCCCTGAGGATGTCAAAGTCAGTGCCAAGAACAACCGCCGCGGGGATACCCTCGAGGTGCGCGTCCACCAGGAAGACCTGGGACGGGTAATCGGACGTCAGGGCCGCACCGCGCGTGCACTGCGCACGGTCGTGGCGGCGCTGGCAGATGGCGAGCAGGTCAGGGTCGACGTCGTCGACACCGACCGCCGCCGGTAACGCGCCTGCAACACTTGCCTTAACGTCCGGCCCCTCCACCAGTAACGGTGGAGGGGCCGGACTGCTTTGGGCCCTGAACGTCTTCAGGACGCCCGCCAAAAGTCGTACATCAACACGCAGCCCAAAACAGAGGAACACATGCAGCTTCAGGTGGCCCGTATCGGCAAGCCCCACGGAATCCGCGGCGAGGTGACAGTACAGGTGCTCACCGACGCGCCCGAGGACCGGTTCGTCCCCGGCACCGAGTTTGTGGTGGAACCCGCCTCAGCCGGGCCGCTCACCCTGCGCAGTGCCCGATGGAACAAGGACATCCTCCTGCTCGGCTTTGACGAGGTGGCCGACCGGAACCGCGCCGAGACCCTGCGCGGCGCCAAGCTGTTCATCGAGACCGAAGAGCTCGACGAGGACGACGACGAGGGCTGGTACGAGCACGAGCTCGTGGGCCTCGAGGCCCGCGTCGGTTCCCAGGCTGTGGGTAAAGTCACCGCCCTCAACACCATGCCGGTGCAGGACCTGCTCGTCATCGAAACGGCCGACGGCAAGGAAATCCTCATCCCGTTCGTGGAACAGATCGTCCCCGAGGTAAACACCGAGGAGGGCTACGTCCTGCTCACTCCGCCGGCGGGCCTGTTCGAGGTCAACGAGGAGAGCGCTGAGGACCCGGAGACCAGTGGCTCGGACTCCGCCGAGGACTCCGCCGGGGAAGAGGCTGAGCCGGAGGCCAAAGCGTAGATGAGAATCGACGTCGTCAGTATCTTTCCCGAGTACCTGGCACCGCTGGAACTGTCGCTCATCGGCAAGGCCCGCCAGGACGGGCTGCTGGACCTGAACGTGCACGACCTCCGCACCTTCACCACCGACCGCCACCGCACCGTCGACGACACCCCGTACGGCGGCGGCGCCGGCATGGTGATGAAGGCCGAGCCGTGGGCCCAGGCGCTCGAATCCGTGGCCGCTGCCCGGCCGGCCGGTGCGGCCAAACCCGTGCTGATCGTCCCGTCGCCGGCGGGGGAGCGCTTCAACCAGGCGCTGGCCTACGAGCTTGCCGAAGAGGAGCAGCTGGTGTTCGCCTGTGGGCGGTACGAGGGCATTGACGAGCGCGTCATCGAGTGGGCCGAGGAGCACTTCACGGTCCGCCCGGTCAGCCTCGGCGACTACGTCCTCAACGGCGGCGAAGTGGCTGTACTGGCCATGGTGGAAGCCATCGGCCGGCTGCTCCCCGGCGTTGTGGGAAACCCCGAGTCACTCGTTGAAGAGTCGCATTCGGACGGCCTGCTTGAGTACCCGGTTTACACCAAGCCGTCGGTCTGGCGCGACCGGGAGGTCCCGGCCGTCCTGCTCAGCGGCAACCACGGCAAGATCGCGCAGTGGCGCCGTCACGAGCAGTACCGCAGGACGGCGGAACGCCGTCCTGACCTGCTGCAGACGTTCGACGCCGGCACCCTGCCCCGCGCGGACCGCACCGCCCTCGCGGATCTGGGGTACGACGTCGTCGACGGTCACCTCAGGCTCCGGCCGGAAGCCTGAGCTGCTCCCGCTGCCCAGCCGCGGAGCCGTACAGCGCGGAACGTTCCATAATTAACCAATTCGTGCCATATGTGGCAAAATTAGTCGTTGTGTCTGCTGGGTCCGCGCCTGCCACAGGGGGAGCGTAACCAACAGCAAGACACCCCGGTACCGCCAAAGGGTGGCGGGACCGGACCTCAACACTTCGGCAGCGATTCCCGGAAATATCCGGGCTTGGCCGCCGTGACCCAAAGTGGATGACCTGTGGCGTTCACCAGGAGTGGATCAATGCATATCCTCGATTCCGTAGATGCAGCCTCGCTGCGCACTGACGTTCCCGAGTTCCGCGCGGGTGACACCCTCAAGGTTCACGTGAACATCATCGAAGGCAAGAACTCCCGTGTCCAGGTATTCCAGGGCTTCGTCCTGGGCCGCCAGGGCGACGGCATTCGCGAGACCTTCACCGTCCGCAAGGTTTCCTTCGGTGTCGGCGTTGAGCGTACCTTCCCGGTGCACTCCCCGATCATCGAAAAGATCGAGGTTGTCACCAAGGGTGACGTCCGCCGCGCCAAGCTTTACTACATGCGTGCACTGCGCGGTAAGGCTGCGAAGATCAAGGAAAAGCGCGACTTCAGCACCGCCAAGTAAGTCCAACGGACTTTCACGGCGGGTCCCCGACCCGTGTCCGGCCAACGCCGGAGTCATCCGCAACAGCGCCACAGGATACGGATCATGGACCACACAAAACGCCAGCCAGGGAAACCGGGCTGGCGTTTTGCGTTGCTGGCAGTGCTGGCTGCCGTCCTGGTCAGCGGGCTGATCCGCTCCCTGTGGCTGGACGTTTATTACATTCCGTCCGCCTCAATGGAGCCGCTGTTCGGCGCGGGTGACAGGATCCTGGTGTCCCGCACGGCCTTCCAGTCGGAACCGATCCGCCGCGGCGACGTCGTCGTGTTCGACGGCCGGGGCTCGTTCGCCCCGCTCAACAGCGGGGCCGGTCCGCTGCAGGAAGCGGCGGCCGCGGCAGGACACTGGCTGGGTCTGTCCGGCAGTGATACCACATACGTAAAGCGGGTCATCGGGCTTCCCGGCGACCACGTGGCGTGCTGCGACGCCGGCAAGCGCCTCACAGTCAACGGTCAGCCGCTCGTGGAACCCTACCTCTATGACGGTGATGCGGCGAGCAGCCAGAAGTTCGACGTCGTTGTTCCAGAGGGCCGGCTGTGGCTGCTCGGGGACCACCGGTCGGTGTCCGCGGACTCCCGCAGCCTCCTGGGGGCGCCAGGCGGCGGCATGGTGCGGCTGGACAGGGTGATCGGCAGGCCGGTACAGATTCTCTGGCCGCTTGATAGATTTGCGTCAGTGGCGCGGCCGCCGTTGGCGGCCATAACAACAACAAAGGACGGACAGTAGATGCCGGAAATCGATCCCGGGAGCTCCGAGCCGCAGCAGACTTCTGCGGGGCCGGGACGGCATGCCGCCCACGAGCCCGTTTCGGATGTACCCGCTCCCGGCGGAACCGGACCCGGGTCACCCGCTCCCGCGGGTGCCCGCCGTCAGGAAAAGGGCAGTCCCCGCAACCCCTTCCTGCTGTGGCTGAAGGAAATCGCCACGGTGGTGGTGATCGCCGTCGTGCTGTCCTTCCTCATCAAAACCTTCCTGTTCCGGGCCTTCTACATACCGTCCGAGTCGATGGTGAACACGCTGGACATCAACGACCGCATCTTCGTGAACCTCCTCGTGCCGGAACCGTTTGCCCTCGAGCGCGGCGACGTCGTTGTCTTCAGGGACACCAAGGGCTGGCTGCCACCCACACCGCAGAAGGCGGACGGGCCGTTCAGCGTTGTTGAGGACGGGCTGACCTTCGTTGGCCTGCTGCCGGACAACTCCGAGCAGCATCTGGTTAAGCGGGTTATCGGGCTGCCTGGCGACCACGTCGTCTGCTGTAACGCCGGAGGGAAGATCACCGTCAACGGCGCCGGGCTGGACGAGGCGTACGTCAATCCAGCCGAAGTTCCCGCAGTGCGGACCTTCGACGTCGTGGTGCCGCAGGGCAAAGTCTGGGTGATGGGGGACAACCGCAACCACTCGGCGGACTCCCGTGCCCACACCGACACCAACGGGGGCTTCGTGGACATCGCCGACATCGAAGGCAAGGCAGCGGTCATCGCCTGGCCGATGAACCGCTGGGCCGCCCTGAACAACTATCCTGACGTCTTCAAGAATGTGCCGTCGGCAGGTTAGCCATGTCCGTTGCACCCACCCTTGACTACGAGAAGCGCTTCCTTCCCCGCGGGGCGCGGTTC
Source organism: Arthrobacter sp. FW305-BF8 (assembly GCF_021789315.1). Lineage (NCBI taxonomy): Bacteria > Bacillati > Actinomycetota > Actinomycetes > Micrococcales > Micrococcaceae > Arthrobacter > Arthrobacter sp. FW305-BF8. The sequence continues at coordinate 2,992,187 of NZ_CP084561.1, read as the reverse complement.
CTGGCCGGCGTCGACGAAGTAGGCCGCGGCGCCCTCGCAGGGCCGGTAAGCGTGGGAATCGCCGTCGTGGACCTGCAGCACATGGAACTGCTGGCCGATGTCCGGGACAGCAAGCTGCTCAAGGCGGCAGACCGCGAACGGCTCGATCCGCTGGTGCGGGCCTGGAGCGTCGCCTCCGCCGTCGGACATGCCACTGCGCGCGAAATCGATGACCTCGGCATCATGGGTGCCCTGCGGGCTGCCGGAAACAGGGCCTGGTTCGAGATCCTCGGCGCCGGCATCACGCCCGACGTCGTCCTGCTGGACGGCAGCCACAACTGGCTCTCACCCGCCGTTCAGCCCTCGCTGTTCGACGAAGTCGTCACTGATCCCGGCTGCGATGCGCCCGTCCACACCCTCGTCAAGGCGGACATGCAATGCCTCAGCGTCGCCGCCGCGAGTGTCCTGGCCAAGGTCGAGCGCGACCAGCACATGCAGCAGCTCCACCTCGAGTACCCGGACTTCGGCTGGGACGTCAACAAGGGCTACGGCACCGCGCTGCACCGGGAAGCGATCCGCGCCCGCGGCCCGAGCCCCTACCACCGAGTCAGCTGGAACCTGCTGTCCGAGTAGCGAACCTGCTCTGCGGGCAGCGCGGTGCGCGGGTTCCCGCTGCATGGTGCAAGATGGAACCATGAGTGCCGAAGACCTTGAGAACTATGAGACCGACATGGAGCTCCAGCTCTACCGTGAGTACCGCGACGTCGTGGGTCTGTTCAGCTATGTGGTCGAGACCGAGCGGCGCTTCTACCTCGCCAACCACGTGGACCTGCAGGCCCGCAGCGCCGACGGCGAGGTCTACTTCGACCTCACGCTCCAGGACGCCTGGGTCTGGGACGTCTACCGTTCAGCGCGGTTTGTGAAGAGTGTCCGGGTCATCACGTTCAAGGATGTCAACGTCGAGGAACTGCCCCGCAACGAGGAGCTCGCGCTGCCCAAGGACGTCGACCTCGGCAACTGAGGTTCCTGACCCTCCCGGGCCTCCCCGGGGCACTGCTCCTCCACAGCCGGTGTTTCTCCGGCATTCCGGCCGCCTTCCCCATGATCCCCGCGACCTTTCCCACATAGCGTGACCCTGCCCTGTTCCGTGTGATCCCGCCCCCGCAGTCTTGATGCGGAGGTGGATATGAAAGCCAAGGATCTGCTGGGCCGGCGCGGGGAAGAGCTCGCGGCGGAGTATCTGGAATCGGTGGGGATGCTGATCGTGGAGCGCAACTGGCGCTGCCCGGACGGCGAAATCGACATCGTCGCCCTGGACGGCGATGCCCTTGTCATTGCCGAGGTGAAGACGCGGCGTTCGCTCGCCTACGGTCACCCCTTTGAAGCAGTCGGTGCAGACAAGCTCGCCCGGCTGCACCGCCTGGGTTCCGCCTGGTGCCGGGACCACGGACTGCGGTTGCCGCTGCGCCGGGTGGACGTCATTGCCGTGCTGGACGACGGCGTGGGCAAACCCACGGTTGAGCACCTCAGGGAGGTGCTGTGATGGCGCTGGGGCGAGCCTATTCGGTGGCCCTCGTCGGCCTGAACGGCTACATCGTGGAGGTCGAGGCTGACATCGGCCAGACACTGCCGGCCTTTGTGCTCCTCGGCCTGCCGGACGCTTCCCTCAACGAAGCCCGTGACCGCATCCGCTCGGCGGCGCAGAACTCCGGTGTTCCGCTGAGCCGGCGCAAGATCACCGCCAACCTCATTCCGGCGTCCCTGCCCAAGCGCGGTTCCGGCTTCGACCTTGCCATCGCGATGTCTGTGCTGCGTGCCGCGGAGGACATCAGGCCCACCGGGCGCACCGTCTTCATCGCCGAGTTGGGACTGGACGGACGCCTCAGGCCTGTCCGCGGCATACTGCCGGCCGTGATGTCCGCGGTGCAGGCCGGGTTCCATGACATCGTGGTCGCCCATGCGAACGCAGCCGAGGCCGAACTCGTCCCGGGTGCCAGGGTCCGCGGCTACCGGACCCTGGCGCGGCTGGTGTTCGATTTCGGGGCTGACCCGCAGGAACTTGTCCTCGACTTTGCACCCGAGGATGAACCAGCCGGGACTGAGCCGGTGTCCGTGGATGCGCCTGTCCCCGACATGTGTGACGTGTCCGGCCAGGCAGAGGCGCGGCGTGCCCTTGAGGTAGCCGCCGCCGGTGCGCACCACCTGCTGCTGACCGGCCCGCCCGGAGCCGGCAAGACCATGCTGGCCGAGCGGCTTCCCGGGCTTCTGCCCGATCTGCGCGATACCGAGGCGATGGAGGTGACGGCGATCCATTCCCTGTGCCAGCTCCCTTCAGCCGGGGTGCAGCTGGTCCGGCGGCCGCCGTTCGAGAATCCCCACCACTCGGCCACAGCGGCGGCGATCATCGGCGGCGGGTCGGGGCTCCCCCGCCCCGGCGCGGCGTCGCGGGCCCACCGCGGAATCCTGTTCCTGGACGAGGCGCCCGAGTACGAACGCAGGGTCCTCGATGCACTCAGGCAGCCTCTGGAGAGCGGCGAGCTCGTCATCCACCGCTCGGCCGGAGCAGCGGCCTACCCGGCGCGGTTCCAGCTGGTGCTGGCAGCCAATCCGTGCCCGTGCGGCAAGGCCTCGGGGAAGGGCATTGAATGCACCTGCACCCCCTTCATGCGGCGCCGCTACATGTCGCGCATGTCTGGCCCGCTCCTGGACCGCGTGGACATCCAGCTGCAGGTGGACCGGGTGTCGCTGGCGGACTTTGGCCAGTCCGGGGGAGCGGAGGACAGCGCAACTGTCGGTGCCCGCGTCCTGGCTGCCCGGGCAAGCCAGCTGCAGCGGCTTCAGCCCTGGGGCATGGAAACCAACTCCCAGGTGCCCGGACGCATCCTGCGCGGCGAGCTGAGACTCCCGGCCGCCACAACCCGGATCCTGGACCATGCATTGGAACGGGGCGTCCTCACAGCCAGGGGCTACGACCGTGTCCTCCGGCTCGCATGGACTTTGGCTGACCTCGCTGGCCGGGAGCAGCCGGACGGGAACGATATCGGACAGGCCCTGAGCCTCCGCCAGACCGCCTCAGCGGCGGCGTGAAAGGAATGCCACATGCACAACGAGAGACTTGCCCGGGCAGCGCTGTCCAGGCTGATGGAGCCGCAGGACGTGGCGGGCTTGGCCCTGGTGCATCTCGCCGGGGCCGAGGACGCCCTGCGGATCGCCACCGGCCAGGTCAGCTACGGGCCCGGGCTGGAACAGGACATCACCGGGTTGCTGGCAGAGCACAGTTCCGTGAATTCATGGGCAGGCCTCGGTGCGGCGCTGAAACGCTGGGCGCCGAGAATTCCTGACCTCGCCCCGGAGCGCGACGTGGCAACCATGCAGCGACTGGGCGGCCGAATGATCATCCCGGCCGACGGGCTCTGGCCGCGGCAACTTGACGACCTTGGCCTGCACCAGCCGATCTGCCTGTGGTGGCGGGGCGTGGAGCTCGAACTTCCCCCGGCAGCCAAGGCGGTGGCCCTGGTTGGCTCGCGCGACAGTACCAGCTACGGCGCGTCAGTCACCGGTGACCTTGCCTACTCGCTGGCGCAGCGTGGCTTCACTGTGGTGTCCGGCGGCGCATACGGAATTGACGCCCACGCGCACCGGGCAGCACTGGCAGGGGGCTCGGATGCCATGCCGACCATAGCCGTGATGGCTGGGGGCGTGGACCGTTTCTATCCCTCCGGCAACGAGGATCTGCTGCGTGCTGTAGCCAACCAGGGTGCCGTGCTCGCCGAAGTTCCGCCCGGCTCCGCCCCCACCCGCTACCGGTTCCTTCAGCGGAACCGGCTGATCGCTGCCCTTGCGTCCGTCACGGTTGTGGTGGAGGCCAGGTGGCGGTCCGGGGCCCTGAATACCGCCCATCACGCGGAAACCTTGGGCCGTGCGGTCGGAGCTGTCCCCGGATCTGTCCACAGTGCCAACTCGGCCGGCTGCCACCGGCTCCTGCGCGAGGGCGGCGCTGTCTGTGTCACCGATGCGGGGGAGATCGCCGAGCTTGCGGCGCCCAGCGGCCAGTCCCTGCCTGATGAGAAGAGCGGGCAGTCCGCCGATCACGACGGCCTGACGCTCGAGGACCTGATCTTGCTGGACGCGCTCCCGCTGCGGTCCGCCAGCTCCGTCGAAAAACTCTGCAGTGTGGCCGGACTGGGTGCTGAATCGGTGCGCGCGGGCCTTGGCAGGCTGTCGCTGCTGGGGCTGGCCAAATCCGAGAAGGGAGGCTGGAAGCGCACCAAGCAATCAACATAGCGCCTGCCGCCCGGCGACGTCCCCTCGCCGGGCGGTGCGCCGTTACATGAATGCTGCGGTTTCATGATTGGCGTGCCGTTCCTTGGTTCCATGCCAAATGCTGGGACAGTAAGGGAGTGGAGAAACAGGAACTGCCGGCGGCCCTCGCCCAGGCCGTCACGGGGTTCGGACGGTACCTGACGGGTGAGCGGGCCCGGTCCGAGCACACGGTGCGTGCGTACCTGTCCGATGTCTCCAGTCTGCTGGGCTATGCGGCAGGCGAAGGCGTCACAGATCCCGGGGGGCTCGAGCTTGGAACCCTGCGGCGCTGGCTGGGCAGCCAGAGCGAGGCTGGAGCGTCACGTTCCACCCTTGCGCGCCGCGCCGCGACGGCGCGGAGCTTCACCGCTTGGGCGTTGCGGGAAGAACTTATCCAAACTGATCCTGCCCTGCGCCTGCAGGCCCCCAAGCGCGACGGCTCACTGCCGGGGGTATTGCAGCAGCAGCAGCTCGCCCGGCTGCTGGACGACCTCAATGAAGCAGCGAAAGACGGTGATCCCGTGGCCCTCCGCAACCGGGCCATGGTCGAGCTGCTCTACGCCACGGGTGTCCGGGTCGGTGAGCTGGCGGGTCTGGACGTCGATGACCTCGACCCCGACCGCAGAACCCTCCGTGTGCTCGGCAAAGGCAACAAGGAACGGACGGTGCCGTACGGGCTCCCGGCTGCGCTCGCCGTCGACGACTGGCTCCGCCGCGGGCGGGGAAACCTAGCAGTCCCGGACAGCGGCCCGGCCCTGTTCCTCGGCATGCGCGGCCGCCGCGTGGACCAGCGCCAGGTCCGGAGCGTGGTGAAGGGACTGTTCGAGGCGCTGGGCGATACATCGGCTACCGGCCCGCACGCCCTGCGGCACACCGCCGCCACGCATCTGCTCGATGGCGGAGCCGACCTCCGGGCGGTCCAGGAGATCCTCGGTCACAGCAGCCTTGCCACCACCCAGATCTACACCCACGTGTCGGTGGACCGGCTGCGGAAGAGCTATCAGCAGGCCCATCCGCGCGCCTAGGCGCTTTACACCGGCGCGTCTTCTACACCACGCCGAATTGCACTGGCGTAATTAGACGGTGTACGGCACAATAAGATCCAAGTTCGGCAACTTTCAAGTTGTGCTTGAAGCACCTGTCTTCAGGCGCTTCTTGTCAGCCCGGCAGGTAATTTCATAGATTGGCAGGAATCACCGGCACCACGCGGCGCCCAAAGCAGCAAGTATCCCGTCCATGCAGGTCGTTGGGGAAGACGTACCTACAGCTATGGAGGATGGAATGTCTGTTGCAATGACCCGCGGTGTGCTGTTTATTCACTCGGCCCCTACCGCACTGTGCCCTCATGTTGAGTGGGCCATTGGATCCGTCGTGGACAAGCGAACGGACCTGGAATGGACCCCTCAGCCCGCCGCGCCCGGCATGTTCCGCTCGGAGCTGTCCTGGACCGGCGCGCAGGGGACCGGTGCGCAGCTCGCGTCTGCCCTCCGGGGCTGGGCGCATCTGCGTTTCGAGGTCACCGAAGAACCCAGCCAGGGCGTGGACGGCGGACGCTGGTCCCACACACCTGAACTGGGCATTTTCCATGCCGTGACCGATGTGCACGGCAACATCATGGTGTCCGAGGACCGGATCCGCTACGCCTACGAGGCCGGCGCCGGCGATCCCTCCGCCGTCTACCACGAGCTGTCGCTTGCCCTCGGCGAGGCGTGGGACGAGGAGCTGGAACCCTTCAGGCACGCCGCCGAAGGCGCGCCGGTGCGCTGGCTGCACCAGGTCGGCTGAGGGCAGCCCGGCTAACACTGCTGAGCAGGCTGACGCGACAGCCAGCAGCAATCCCCCATAGCAACGAAGCAGCCCCCGCCAGTTAACTGGCGGGGGCTGCTTCAGCGTCCAATCAGGTCACATCACACACTGCGGATGGCAACGACGGCGTTGTGCCCGCCGAAGCCGAAGGAGTTGCTGAGCGCAACGATGTCGCCGGCCGGCAGGGCGCGGACGGAAGTCACGACGTCGAGCGGGATCTCCGGGTCCTGGTTCTCGAGGTTGATCGTGACAGGGGCCTTGCGTTCGTGCACCGCCAGGACGGTGAGGACGGCCTCGACGGCGCCGGAGGCTCCGAGCAGGTGGCCCATCTGCGACTTGGTAGCCGAGACGGCAACGTTCTCGACGTGGCTGCCGAGCGCTGCCTTCAGGGCCGTGTACTCCGGCTTGTCACCGACCGGCGTGGACGTTGCGTGGGCGTTGACGTGGACCACGTCCTCCGCCTGGATGCGGCCATCGAACATGGCTGCCTTGAGTGCGCGGGTGGCGCCCAGGCCTTCGGGGTCCGGTGCCGTGATGTGGTAAGCGTCGGCGGTCACGGACGTGCCGGCGAGTTCGCCGTAGATGCGCGCGCCGCGGGCGAGGGCGTGCTCCTCGGCTTCAAGCACCAGCGCGCCGGCGCCTTCGCCCATGACGAAGCCGTCACGGTCAAGGTCGTACGGACGCGAGGCGTGCTCGGGATCGTCGTTGCGGCGGGAGAGTGCCTGCATCGAGGAGAACGCCGCCAGCGGCATCGGGTGGATGGCGGCTTCGGCGCCACCGCACATCACGACGTCGGCCTTGCCGGAGCGGATCAGGTCCAGTCCGAGGTGCATGGCTTCCGTACCGGATGCGCAGGCGGAGACAGGGGTGTGCGCACCGGCACGGGCGCCCAGGTCCAGGCTGACAGCGGCGGCCACGCCGTTGGGCATGAGCATCGGAACCGTCATGGGCAGGACGCGGCGGGGGCCCTTCTCCTTCAGCGTGTCCCACGCGTCCAGGAGCGTCCAGACGCCGCCGATGCCGGTCGCGAACGCGACGGCCAGGCGGTCGGGGTCGATTTCGGTGATGCCGGAGTCGGCCCAGGCCTCGCGGGCGGCGATGACGCCGAACTGCGTTGAGGGGTCCATGCGCTTGGCTTCAACGCGGGACAGGACGTCAAGGGCGGGCGTGGTGCACCGGGCAGCGAAGTGGACCGGCAGTTCGTACTTGGCGACCCACTCATCCTCGAGGGTGCGGGCTCCGGAAACCCCCTTCAGCGCGTTCTGCCACATAGTGGGTACGTCGCCGCCGATGGGCGTGGTGGCACCCAGACCTGTAATGACTACTTTGCGTGTCATGGGATCACTCTCTGTCGGTGCGCCTGCCGTGTCCTGTGCTGCTGGCCGGAGGCCTGAGTGGGTGGCGTGCGGGGAATTCTGCAAGAAAATTTAGGGGTGGTGCATCGGCTGGCCGGTCCGGAATACGTGCGTCCGGTCCGGCCAGCCGGGTTCAGCCGCGAGGGCTGGAGCCTGTAGAGGCTGACGCCAACGAAGGCGTGTCCTGCTTACGCCTGGGCGCCGGAGATGAAGTCCACGGCGTCGCCGACGGTCTTGAGGTTCTTGACCTCTTCGTCGGGGATGCGGACGCCGAACTTCTCTTCGGCGTTGACGACGATGGTCATCATGGAGATGGAGTCGATGTCCAGGTCCTCGGTGAAGGACTTGTCCAGCTCGACAGCCTCGGGGGCCAGGCCGGTCTCTTCGTTGACGATTTCAGCCAGTCCGGCCAGGATTTCTTCGTTGCTAGCCATTGATGGCTCCTTTTCTTGTTATTGCCGGCAGGGGATGCCGGAAATGGGGCAAACCGCGGTTGCGGCTTGGTTATCGGAATTGCTACGGAAGGACAACCACCTGGGCGCCGAAGACCAGTCCGGCGCCGAAGCCAATCTGCAGGGCCAGTCCGCCGCTGAGTGCGGGGTTTTCCTGGAGCAGGCGGTGCGTCGCCAGGGGGATCGATGCCGCCGAGGTGTTGCCGGCATCGGCGATGTCCCGCGCGACCGTAACGGTCTCGGGCAGCTTGAGCTTCTTTACCATCTCATCGATGATCCGCATGTTGGCCTGGTGCGGAATGAAGGCCACCAGGTCCTCGGCCTGGACGCCGGCGGCTTCCAGCGCCTGCTGGGCCACCTTGGCCATCTCCCAGACCGCCCAGCGGAACACCGTCTGGCCGTCCTGGCGGAGGGTCGGGTAGAGCTCCTGCGCCTCTTCGAGGAGCGCGAGGTCACCGGTGGAGTCAGACCGGCGTGCCGCCATGCCAAGGTCGCGGACGTCCAGCATGGAGCGGGTCATGCCGATGGCATCCCACTTGCTGCCGTCCGAACCCCACACCGAGGGAGCGATGCCGGGGGTGTCCGACGGGCCGATGACAACGGCTCCGGCGCCGTCACCCAGCAGGAACGAGATGGTGCGTTCGCGGTTGTCGATGACGTCGGAGAGCTTTTCGGCGCCCACTACGAGGACGTAGTTGGCGGCCCCCGAACGGACCAGCGCATCGCCCTGTGCTATGCCGTAGCAGTAGCCGGCACAGGCAGCGGAGATGTCGAAGGCGGGGGCAGGCGTGGCGCCCAGCCGGTCGGCGAGGCTCGCGGCAGCCGACGGCGTGGCGTACGGGTGGGTCACCGTGGAGACGATGACGGCGCCAAGCTGGGATGCCTCGATCCCTGCCTTCTCCATGGCCTCACGGGCCGCGCCCTCGGCCATGTCGATCACGCTGACGTCGGCGGGTGCGCGGTGGCGGGTGACGATGCCGGTGCGCTGGCGGATCCACTCATCGGAGGAATCGATCCACTGGCACACGTCCTCATTGGTGACCAGGACGTCGGGGCGGTACGCGCCGATGCCCAGGATCCGGGTGTGCTCGTTGACCGGGGTCTGCTTCAGTACCGGCGTGCTCATGCCTGTCCTTCCAGTTCTGCGAAGAGTGCAAGGGCCGCGGACAGGTCGTCCGGCGTTTTGACAGCAACGGTCTTGACCCCCGGCATGCCCCGCTTTGCCAGTCCGGCCAGGGTGCCCGCCGGAGCGAGTTCGATCACGCCGGTGACACCGCGGTTCACGAGGGTCTCCATGCACAGGTCCCAGCGGACCGGGCGCGAGACCTGGGCGATCAGGCTGTCGACGGCGGCGTTGCCCGCGGTGACCTCCTGGCCGTCGAAGTTGGACAGCAGCGGCACGGCAGGTGCCTGCGGCTGCAGTTCCGGGCGGAGCGCCTCGAGGGCGCTCACCGCGGGAGCCATGTGCGAGGTGTGGAATGCGCCGGCGACCTTCAGCGGAATCACGCGCGCCTTGGCGGGCGGATTCTCGGCCAGGGCCTTGAGCTGTTCGAAGGTGCCCGCGGCGACGGTCTGGCCCGCGCCGTTGACGTTTGCGGGCGTCGCGCCGGCGGCCTCAATGGCGGCGAGGACCTCGGCGGGGTCGCCACCCACCACGGCGCTCATGCCGGTGGGGGTAACGGCAGCGGCTGCGGCCATGCTGTTGGCGCGTTCGCGCACAAACGTCATGGCTTCCTTTTCGGTGAGCACGCCGGCCAGTGCGGACGCCGTGATCTCGCCCACCGAGTGTCCGGCCAGGATGACCGGCAGCGTGCTGAGTTCGACGTCGAACAGCGACTTGGCGGCCACCAGTCCGGCCGCCACGATCAGCGGCTGCGCGACGGCAGTGTCCTTGATGGTTTCCTCGTCAGAGGTGGTCCCGTGCGCCGTGAGGTCGATGCCTGCAATTTCGCTCAGGGAGGCCAGATGGCCTGCTACGGAAGGCAGTTCCAGCCACGGGGCCAGGAAACCGGGGGTCTGTGAGCCCTGTCCAGGGCAGACGATTGCAAGCACGTATCCAGCTTTCCAAATTACCGGGTGATTCATTGGTGTTTGCGTACACCAACCTCACGGGGTCAGATTGTAGGAAGTCTACAACGGTTCAGTTCGTGTTCCGCACGGCAACACGCTCGACGGCGGGCTTCGGGGGAGTGGAAAGCCGCCCCACCACAAGGGCTGCCTGCAGCACGAAAGCTTCCCGGGGGAGCAGCGGATCCCAGCCTGTCACGTCACAAACCCGCTTGAGCCGGTACCGCACGGTGTTGGCGTGGACGAAGAGTTCACGCGCTGTCGCCTCGAGTGAATGCCCCAGCTCCAGATAGGTGCCGAGCGTTTCCACCAGCCCATTCGACGCCGCGAGGAGCGGCCGGTAAATGTTCTTCACCAGGGACCGCCGGGCAGCATCATCCCCGGAAATGACCCGTTCCGGCAGGAGATCGTCGGCTGCCACCGGGCGCGGGGCGGCAGGCCACGCCCGGGCGGCGGTGAGCCCGGCGAAGGCTGACTGCGCAGAGCCGCTGGCTTCGAGCAGGGAGCTGGCCTCCGCGCCGTAAACCACCGGACCGGGCGCGAACATCTCGCTGAGCTTCACATACGCGGTCTCCCGGTCGTGCACGCCGCCCAGGATCAGGATGAGGCGGTCGCCCTGGATCCCCACGAGGGCATCCTCCGCGTACCGGCCCGCCATGCGCCGCAGTTCGCTCACGTAGCTGGCGCTGGGTTCCGACGGCGAGTTTCCCACCATCACGGTGAAGCGTTCCTGTGCTTTCCAGCCGAGCGCGGCGATCCTGGAACGCAGCGCGTCGGTGTTTTCGCCGCGCAGGATGGCGTCCACGATCAGGGCTTCGAGCCGCGTGTCCCAGGATCCCCTGGATTCCGCGGCCCGGGCGTACACGTCGGCGGCGGCAAATGCCACTTCGCGCGAGTACCGGAGGACTGCTTCGCGAAGGGAGGGCTGGTCCGCTTCGGGAGCGATTACCGGGACCTGGTCCTCCACCACTTCCACGACGATCCGGATGAGCTGAAGCGCCTTCTGCAGGCTGATGGACCGGGTCAGTTCCGTCGGGGCAGTACCGAAAACGTCGGAAAGAATCCAGGACGGGGAACTGGGGCGCTCGTACCAAGTGACGAATGCGGCGATGCCGTTCTGCGCCACGAGTCCCAGCGCGGAGCGCTCGTCCGAACTGAGCCGGCTGTACCACGGCAGCGATTTCTCCAGCTGGCGCATGGTGGTGGTGGACAACTGGCCGACGCTGGCCCTGAGCTTTTTCAGGGTCTCCGTCTTCTCCGGAGACATGGTGCGGGAGGACGGTTTGCGCGGTGCAGGGGCAGGGGACGGCTCGGGCATAATCCGAGCATACGGTGCCTGCGGGACAAGCTCCATTTTGTGCAAAGGCTACAACTTCGCTTGTGCTGCATCACAACCCCTCCGGCGCTGGGGAAGCACCCCAAACGGACGACGGCGGCCCCCACCGTGGGTGGGGACCGCCGTCGTTCATTTTAGGCTGGGGCCACGCCCGCAGGGTTCCCTGGCCGAGCTTGCGAGGCGAGGGTGCGGGTGGGGATTATCTGGACAAAAACTCCCGCGCGGTGGGGATTAGGATTCGCCTCCGGCGTTGCCCGTGGTGCCCGCATTCACGTTGAGCAGGCGGTACTTCTCGATCGCCTGCGCGGGTGCCTGTCCGTCAACCTCGCCCTTGGCCGCGAGCAGCTGCAGGGTCTTCACAACGACGGAGTGGATGTCGTTCTTGAAGAAGCGGCGGGCGGCCGCGCGGGTGTCGGAGAAGCCGAAGCCGTCGGCGCCGAGGGTGGCGAACTCGTTCGGGATGAACTGCCGGATCTGGTCCGGGACGGCTTTCATGTAGTCCGAGACGGCCACGACGGGGCCCTGGGCGCCTTCGAGCTGCTTGGTGACGAACGGCTGGCGGGCGTCCTTGCCGGGGTTGAGGAAGGCCTCCTCCTCGGCGGCGAGGCCGTCGCGGCGCAGTTCGTTCCAGGAGGTGACGGACCAGACGTCGGCGGAGACGCCCCAGTCTTCGGCGAGGATCCGCTGGGCTTCGAGGGCCCAAGGGACGGAGACGCCGGAGGCGAGGATCTGGCTCTTGGGGCCTTCGGTGGTGGAGGCCGCGAGCTTGTAGATGCCCTTGAGGACACCTTCGACGTCGAGGTTCTCCGGTTCCGCGGGCTGGACGATCGGTTCGTTGTAGACCGTGAGGTAGTACATCAGGTTACGGTCGGTCGAGTCGTGCCCGTACATGCGTTCGAGGCCGCCGCGGACGATGTGGCCCATTTCGTAGCCGTAGGCTGGGTCGTAGGTGACCACGGCGGGGTTGGTGGAGGCCAGCAGCGGGGAGTGTCCGTCGGCGTGCTGGAGGCCTTCGCCGGTGAGGGTGGTCCGTCCGGCGGTGGCGCCGATGATGAACCCGCGGGTCATCTGGTCGGCGGCGGCCCAGAAGGCGTCGCCGGTGCGCTGGAAGCCGAACATGGAGTAGAACACGTAGACCGGGACCAGGGGCACGCCGTGGGTGGCGTAGGCGGTGCCGGCGGCGGTGAAGGCTGCCACGGCGCCGGCTTCGTTGATGCCGGGGTGGATCAGCTGGCCCTGGGCGGATTCCTTGTAGGCCAGGACGAGGTCCCGGTCCACGGACAGGTAGTTCTGGCCCTTGGGGTTGTAGATTTTCGCGGTCGGGAAGAACGCGTCCATGCCGAACGTGCGGGCCTCATCCGGGATGATCGGCGCGATGTGCTTGCCGAAGTTTTTATCCCGCATCAGGTCCTTGAGCAGGCGGACGAAGGCCATGGTGGTGGCGGCCTGCTGCTTGCCCGAACCGCGCTTGGCCACCTCGTAGGTCTTCGCCTCGGGCAGCTCGATGTCCGCGTGCTTTGAGCGCCGTTCCGGAACGGAACCGCCGAGGGCGGCGCGGCGCTCGAGCAGGTACTTGATTTCCGGTGCGTCCGTGCCCGGGTGGAAGTACGGCGGCCGGTAGGGGTCCTTCTCCAGCTGCTCATCCGTGACCGGGATCCGCAGGTGGTCGCGGAACTTCTTCAGGTCGTCCAGGGTGAGTTTTTTCATCTGGTGGGTGGCGTTGCGGCCTTCGAAGTGCGGGCCCAGGCCGTAGCCCTTGACCGTTTTGGCCAGGATCACGGTGGGTTTGCCCTTGAATTCGGTCGCGGCCTTGTACGCGGCGTAGACCTTGCGGTAGTCGTGGCCGCCGCGTTTGAGGTTCCAGATCTCGTCGTCGGAGAGGTCGGCGACGAGGTCCTTGGTCTGCGGGGTTTTGCCGAAGAAGTGTTCGCGGACGAACCCGCCGGATTCGGCCTTGTAGGTCTGGTAGTCCCCGTCGGGGGTTTCGTTCATGATCTTCACCAGCGACCCGTCGGCGTCGCGGGTGAGCAGGTCATCCCATTCCCGGCCCCAGACGACCTTGATCACGTTCCAGCCCGCGCCGCGGAAGAACGCCTCGAGTTCCTGCATGATCTTGCCGTTGCCGCGCACCGGGCCGTCCAGGCGCTGGAGGTTGCAGTTGATCACGAAGTTCAGGTTGTCCAGGTTCTCGTTTGCGGCGAGCTGGAGCAGGCCGCGGGACTCGGGCTCGTCCATTTCGCCGTCGCCCAGGAACGCCCAGACCTGCTGGTCCGCGGTGTCTTTCAGGCCCCGGTTGTGCAGGTACCGGTTGGACTGGGCCTGGTAGATCGCGTTCATCGGGCCGATGCCCATCGACACGGTCGGGAACTCCCAGAAGTGCGGCATCAGCCGCGGGTGCGGGTAGGAGGAGAGGGCGTGGCCTTCCTTGGACTTTTCCTGCCGGAACCCGTCCAGGTCCTCCTCGGAGAGGCGGCCTTCCATGAACGCCCGGGCGTACATGCCCGGGGACGCGTGGCCCTGGAAGAACACCTGGTCCCCGCCGCCGGGGTGGTCCTTGCCGCGGAAGAAGTGGTTGAACCCGACCTCATACAGGGTCGCGGCGCCGGCGTAGGTGGAGATGTGCCCGCCCACCCCGATCTCGGGCCGCTGCGCCCGGTGCACCATCACCGCGGCGTTCCAGCGCATGTACGCCCGGTACCGGCGCTCGTACTCCTCGTTGCCCGGGAACTGCGCTTCCTGGTCCACCGGGATCGTGTTCACATAGTCCGTGGTGGTCACCATCGGAACCCCGACGCTCTGCGCCCCGGCACGCTGCAGGAGACTGCGCATGATGTATTGGGCACGCTCCGTGCCCTGTTCCCTGATCAGCGCATCCAGGGACTCAACCCACTCGGCGGTCTCTTCCGGATCACGATCAGGCAGCTGGTTAGTCAACCCGCTGAGGATATGGGAGGTATCTTCTCCTGCAGCCACGTCCAACCTCTCTTTGCGCGCATTCAGCGGCGCACTCAGGTCCGGCAGGGTAGCTGCCCGGCGTGAACGCGTCGTGTGCGTCGTATCGGTTACAACAGCCCGGTCATGTGCGCCGGGCAGGGTTTTATCTCGTGTGTATGACTGCCTATTTGTCCGGGGCGGTTGCCCCGCTAGGCATAGTTGTCAACAGTCACTGTAGCTCCGACGGCTTGCGGATGCGTAGCCGCCCCTGAACCCTCCGGCCTATTTGACCGTCATACTTGTTGTGTGACGCACAATAAGCCGCACCGCGGCGCCCGTAGCTTGAAGCACACGCCCAAAGGGTGTTGGCTTGGAGTAATCGAAATCACCATGCACAGGAGGAACACGTGAGCGAGGCCGACGCCGCCACTTCGGTAAATGTGGCGGAAAAATTGGGTTTCAAGGACGGGGATCTGATTCAGGAGTTCGGTTACGACGACGACGTCGACCTCGACTTGCGTGATGACATAGAGGATCTGACCGGGTCGGAGCTTCTGGATGAGGATGATCACGACGTCGTGGACGCCGTGATCTTCTGGTGGCGGGACGGCGACGGGGACCTCGTGGACACGCTGGTCGACTCGCTCACGACGCTCACCGAGGGTGGCGTGGTGTGGGTCCTCACGCCGAAGTCCGGACGTGCCGGATATGTTTCGCCGTCGGACATCCAGGACGCGGCACCTACCGCAGGGCTGCACTGCACCACGTCCGCGGGCGTTTCCAAGGACTGGAGCGCCACGCGACTGGTGACCAGGAAGAACAAGTGACCGGACAGGCCGCCGTCGCAACGGTGGACCTCGCCGGAGTGCCCGAAGTAGGGCAGCAGGCGCCGGACTTCACCCTGGTTAACCAATTTGGTGAGCCCGTCCGGCTCGCCGATTTTCGCGGACGCAACGTGGTGGTTATTTTCTACCCCTTCGCGTTCTCGGGCATCTGCACCGGCGAGCTGTGCGAAATCAGGGACAACCTCGCAGTCTTCGAACATGCCGACGCCGAGGTGCTGGCGGTCTCGGTGGACAGCAAGTTTGCCCTCCGGGCGTACGCCGAGCAGGAAGGCTACGAATTCAGCCTGCTGGCAGACTTCTGGCCGCACGGCGCCGTTGCCGGAAAGTACGGCGTGTTCGATGAGGAAAGCGGAATGGCAAGGCGCGGAACGTTCATCATCGACGCCGGCGGAACGGTCCGGTACGTCGTTGTGAATCCGCGCGGCCAGGCCCGTGACCTCACCGAATACCGCCGGGTCCTGGCAGAGCTGGCCCAGGGCTAGGCGTTAGGGCCAGCCCATGGACCAGCGGCGGACCGGCATCGGCCTGACAGGCTTCGCCAGTCTGCCTGCGGCTCCAGCCGCCGCGTCGTCGGCCGGCGACCTCGAAGCATTGGGCGGGATCCGTGACGTACTGGCCGGGCTGCCCCTGGCACTTCTGACGGGGGCAGGGCTCAGTACCGACTCCGGCATACCGGACTACCGCGGACCGGATTCGGCCCCGCGCTCACCCATGACTTACCAGGAGTTTGTGGCTGAGGCGGCCAACCGGCAGCGCTATTGGGCGCGCAACCACATCGGCTGGTCCCACCTGAGGCGAGCCAGCCCCAACGCCGGCCACGCCGCCGTCGCAGTCCTGGAGCAGCGTGGGCTCCTGACCGGACTCATTACCCAGAACGTGGACCGCCTCCACGAGGACGCCGGCAGCGTCAACGTGGTGGACCTTCACGGACGCTTCGACCAGGTGATCTGTCTGGAATGCCGCCGCACGTATTCACGGCAGCTGCTCGCCAAGGTTCTGGAGGAGCTGAATCCGGACTTCCTTGGCCATGCCATGGAATCCGGACTTGTCGAGATGGCTCCCGATGCCGACGCCACAGTGGAGGACCTGCGACTGATCCGGAGCTTTGTGGTTGCCCGCTGTCCTGCGTGCGGCGGCGTCCTGAAGCCGGACTTTGTGTACTTTGGCGAGAACGTCCCCAAGGAGCGCGTGGAGCGCGCATACGCAATGGTGGATGAAGCCCAGGCCCTGCTTGTTGCCGGTTCCTCACTCAGCGTCATGAGCGGGCTGCGGTTTGTCCGTCACGCCGCCAAACAAGGTAAAGCCGTTGTCATCATCAACCGCGGCCAGACGCGCGGGGACGACCTCGCCACGGTCAAGCTGGAAGCCGGAGTAAGCGAGTCCCTTGCCTGGCTGGCAGATGAATTGCCCGCCCTCGCTGCCCCAAGACCCGATTAGCGTTTGCGGGCACTGTTCGGGTAGAGTCTATGTTCGTTGGTTGGAGCGCTTCGGTGCGAAAAACCTCTCTTTGGGTCTTTAGCTCAGCTGGTAGAGCGCCACGTTTACACCGTGGATGTCATCGGTTCGATCCCGGTAGGACCCACCACGAAAACCCCGTTTGACCAAGTCTTCGATCTTGGTCAGGCGGGGTTTTGTGTTTGATGTCGGTTTTGTCTTTAATGTCTCTGCCCGGCCATAACCTGCGGGCATGGAACATGTACTTGTGAGGACCGCTGCCGACGGGCAGCCGGGCGCTGTCATCCGCGGCGGCCAGGAATGGACGGTGGGCGCGGAACCGCTGCGATGGTTTGAACGCGTCAGTTGGTGGGAGGCGGAGCGCCGGATGCCGCTGGGACGTAGCCGCGTTGACGTCGAAGTGTGGCGGCTGCAGACCCGGCTGGGGCGAAACGCGGGTTCGGCGCTGACCACCATGGAGATCATCCGCGACGGGCTCGGCGGCGGGTGGAGGCTGCGGAGCGCGGTAGCGGACCATGCCGCCGCGGAACACGCTGTTGCGAATGCGGCCTGAGCAGCGGGCGCAGAGATCGGGGAAGGCTTAAGAACCTGACAGGCCTGAGATCCGAAGAGGCCCGAGAATTGGATAAGCCTTCCACCGCGACTATTGGGGGATGCCGCGGTGGAAGGCTTGAAATTGAATATACCGTGAACATCCGGAAACACGAAACCATTAGGAAGGTTACTTCCAGTGGTCCTTTTGCGGGTGACCAGGCGGGGCCTACGGCGGCAGCCGTCCAGCCAGTATGATGGTATGTGTTCAGTTGACTGGACGTTTTGGCATCGTCGCCGGTGATTGCGCGCGGTGCAGTCTGCCGACCCCCGCTGTCTGAGCGCGTACCGATAAGGAGAATCATGGCCGATTCCCGCACCCCCAAAGCCACTGACGGACTGGGCAGCGCATCCCCGGCGCCGGCCGTCACGCGGGCAGCCGCCGTTCTGGAGTCGCTCGCGGCGTCCGCCACTGGCCGGCTTACCCTCAGTGACCTCGCCCGGGACCTCGGAATCCCCAAGTCTTCCACGTCCAATCTCCTGCTGGCCCTCGAGGAGGCCAGGCTCATCAGCAGGCAGGGAGCCGAGTACACGCTGGGGCGCAAGCTCGTTGAGTTGGGTGCCGCCTACTTGAGCCGCCTCGATGAAGTCCAGGAGTTTTACCGTTTCTGCGAGCAGGCGCCCACGCTGTCAGGTGAAACAGTGCGCATCGCCATGCTTGACGGCTCCAACGTGATCTACCTGGCACGGTACGAGGGCCATCCGGCCGTCCGCCTGACATCCAATATCGGCGACAAGATGCCGGTGTCCCTCTGCGCCGTGGGTAAGGCCCTGATCGCCAGGCTTCATGACCACGACATCGATGCGATGTTCGCTGACGATACGGAGCTACCCGTGCTGACGCCCAAGTCACTGCGCACGGGTGCGGAACTGAAGGCCCAGCTGGAGCAGATCCGGGAGCAGGGCTACGCGTTTGAAGACGAGGAATCCACTACAGGTGTGGTGTGCCTCGCCGTAACCGTGCCCACACGAGGAGCGCACGGCCCCAGTCTTGGCCTGTCCGTCACCGCACTGAAGGCGACCTACTCGCAGGAACAGGGTGCGCAGATGGTCAAGGAGCTCAATGAGCTGGCCAGATCCCTCGGCAACCCCATGGGCTAAGCGAAAACCCAGACACTATTGGCTCAACGTTCATCATGTTGTACGCTGTTCAGCATAGTGACCGATGCAATGGTGGTGTCACTACTCACCAGGCCAACGGGGGCCTGGTGTCTCTGAGGGAGTGCTAGTGACAACTCGTACTGATTCACCGCTGGCTGATGCGGACGGCGCCGTCGTCGAACCGGAACAGCTGCGAAGGGCAACACTTGCCAGCTCCGTAGGCTCCGCTCTGGAGTATTACGACTTTTACATCTACGGCCTGGCTTCGGCCCTCATCTTCGGGCCGCTGTTCTTCAAGCCGCTCGGCGATGAAGGTGCGCTGATCGCATCGTTCGCCACGTATGGCGTGGGCTTCGCTGCCCGGCCCTTCGGCGGCATCGTCTTCGGCTACATCGGAGACCGCTTCGGCCGGAAAATGGTGCTGATCCTGACCATCGGCCTGATGGGTACCGCCAGCTTTGCGATCGGCCTGCTGCCGACGTTCGAGCAGGCAGGAATGCTGGGGGCGGTGCTCCTGGTCATCCTCCGGATCGTCCAGGGCCTCGGTGCCGGTGCAGAGCAGGCCGGCGCAACGACGCTGATCTCCGAAGTGGCTCCGCGCCGCCGTCGTGGTTTCTTTGCCTCACTGCCGTTCGTGGGGATCCAGCTGGGCACCCTCCTGGGTGCCGGCACCTTCGCCCTCATCGCGACCGCTGACAAGGCGGTCCTCGAAGGATGGCTCTGGCGTGTGCCCTTCCTGGCCAGCGTGATCCTTATCGCCGTCGCGGTCTTCATCCGCCTGCGGCTCAAGGAAACTCCCGTGTTCCAGGAGCTTGAGAAGCACAAGAACGTGGTCAAGAACCCGGTGGGCCAGCTCTGGAAGCACTCCAAGAAGAACGTGCTGGTGGGCATCGGCCTCCGCATGGGCGAGAACGGCAATTCCTCCATCTACTCTGCGCTGCTGGTGGCGTTTCTGGCAGCCCCGGCGGGCGTTTTTCCCGGCGACAAGTTCATCGGTCCGGTGGGGCTCCTGATCGCCGCCGGTTTTGCCGCCGTCATGGTGGTCACCTTCGGTGCGCTGTCCGACCGCTTCGGCCGCGTCCCGGTCTACCGCTACGGCGCCCTGTTCCAGGCTGTCATCGCCTTCCCGGCGTTCTACCTCGTGACCCTCGGCAACGTCACCCTTGTGTGGGTTGTCATGGTGGTTGGCATCGCTCTCGGCGTGCAGTCCATGCTGGGACCGCAGTGCCCCCTGCTGCCTGAACTGTTTGGATCACAGTACCGGTTCACGGGTGTCGCCATGGCGCGCGAACTCTCCGCGGTGCTGGCCGGCGGGCTGGTTCCGCTGGTGGGAGCGGCGCTGCTCGCGGCCACTGGATACTCCTGGCTGGTGCTGGCCATCTACTCGCTGGTGCTTGCCCTGATCTCCTTCGTGAGCACCTTCTTCACGCCGGAAACCAAGGGCCGCGACCTTGTGGCCATCGAGGACGCCCGCTAGAAGCCACACAGCGCGAACGTACACTTGCGGTCCCTCCCGGCAACGGGTTGGGGCCACGGGTGTACGTTCGCGCTTCGGTGTTGGGGGCAACAGGAGAGCCGGGCAACCTTTGGCTGCCCGGCTCTCCGGTGTCTCCCGCTGCAGGGGCGCTTTAGTGGAAGGACGCTTTAGTAGAAGTGGACCGTATCCACGAGGTGGGGAAGTTCGCCGCCGTCGAGGAATGTCCTGAGGTTGCTGCAGAAGCGCTCGGCGATCAGGCGGTTCTCGGCTGCGCTCAGTGCCGAGGTGTGGGGCGAGACCATGACACGCGGGTGGTTCCACAGGGGGCTGTCCTGCGGCAGCGGCTCGACGGGGAACACGTCCAGGCACGCGTAGGCCACCTGTCCGTTCTCCAGCGCCTCGAGCAGCGCGTCCTCGTCCACCACCGTTCCGCGGCCAACATTCACGAATACGGTGCCGGGCTTCATGGCCGCGAAGACCTCGCGGTTGAAAAGCCTTTCCGTGTACGGCGTGCCCGGGAGGGTGTTCACCACAGCGTCGGCGGAGGCGAGCAGCCCGGCCAGTCCGTTGTTGTCCGCCACTTCCTCGATGCCCTCGATCGGCTCCACGGAGCGCTTGGTGCCGCTGACCTTCATGCCGAGTGCACGGGCGATGCGGGCGGTTTCCAGCCCGATCTCGCCGAGCCCCGTGACCACCAGCGAGGAGCCATTGACCAGCTTGGTGGGTATCCGCAGTTCCGGCCACACCTTGGCGGCCTGGTCCTGGGCGAGCTCCGCGGTCCGCTTGAAGCCATTGAGGATGCCCAGGGCCGCAAATTCGGCGAGGGGGAGGGCGTGAACGCCTGCGGATGTGGTCACTTTGAACTTGTTCAGGGTTTCGGCGTCGAGGCCGGAGGCTTTGACCGCTCCGCCGGCACCTGCCGCCATGGCGTGGATCCACTGCAGGCGCGGGTTTTCCCTGGCGATCCGCGCCAGGCCGGCGGGGTTTTCGTTCGGGAAGCCGTACAGCACGTCGGCCTTGCCCAGCATCTCCCAGTAGCGCTCCTCCTGCTCAGGCGTGCGCTTGAAGGCGGGGTCGCCGGCATGGTCTGCCGGGAACCGTTCGGGCGGCAGCAGATCGGGTTCGTAGAGAACGGTTACGGAGGGATCTACGGCGCGGATGCGTTCCACGAACTCGGCTTCGAGCGGGACGGCGATCGCGACGGTGGTTTCAGTCGTCATGCTGTTCATCATACTGAATAGAGGCTAGAATACTGAACAGATTTGGGAAGATTGACCACAACGACGTGAGGACTCGCTGCACATGAATATACAGAGGGCAGGCTTCGTTGGCCTGGGCCTGATGGGAGCGCCGATGGCCGCGAACCTCGTACTGAAGGGCTGGGCGGTTACGGCATGGAACCGGTCGCCTGGCGCTCTGGATTATCTCCGCCAGCTCGGCGGATCCGGTGCGGACAGCGTGGTCCAGCTCAGGGACGAGCCGGTAATCGTCTTCATGCTGCCGGACCTCGCCTACATTGAGGAGGCGGCATCCGGACTCCTCGAGAGCTGGAAGTCAGCACCGCCGGCCGCCGGCACAGCCGTGGTGGTCATGAGCAGCGTTTCCCCCACATCGGTCAAAGCTTTTGGGCAGAGGGTCCGGGAGGCCAGTTCAGGCCATGCCGTAGTGGTGGACGCGCCGGTCAGCGGCGGCACGAACGGTGCGATCGATGGCACGCTGGCCATTATGGCCGGCGCGGACCACGAAGCCGACTTCCGGCGGCTGCTTCCGCTCTTCGAGGCCATGGGCACCACCGTGCGGCTCCTGGGTCCGCTCGGCGCCGGATCGTTGGCTAAGGCGTGCAACCAGCTGGTGGTAGGAACGACGACGGCGGCACTCGCCGAAGCGGCCGAGCTCGCCGAACGGTCGGGCGTCGATGTCGCGGCCCTCTATGAGGTCCTGTCCGGCGGCCTCGCCGGCAGCCGCGTCCTGGACCAGGTGGGCCCGCGGATGGCCCGGAAGGACTACACCCCAACCGGCCCGGCAAAGTTCATGCACAAGGACCTGTCCTTTGTCGTGGAGTCCGCCGACACCGCCGGGTCGGCCGCCCCAATGGCACGGGCTGGCGTCGAACTTTACGCCGAACTCAAACGGCAGGGCCTGGGGGACCAGGACCTGGCCGTGGTGCGGCAAACCATTTCAAACCTCAGCAGGATGGGTGCCGTGAGCGCCGCAGAAGGGACCTCTTCATGACTTCACTTTTTGATTTGACCGGGCGGGTTGCCTTGGTGACTGGTTCGAGCCGGGGGATTGGTAATGCGTTGGCGCGGGCTTTGGCTGATGCGGGGGCGACGGTGGTGTTGAACGGTGTGAATGCTGAGCGGTTGAAGGCCGCGGAGGCGGCGATGGCCGCGGAGTACGCGCCGGGCCGGGTGCACAGTGTTGCGTTTGATGTCACTGACGATGCTGCGGCCGCGGCCGGGGTGGCGTGGGTGGAGGAGCATGTGGGCCCGTTGGAGGTCCTGGTGAACAATGCCGGGATCCAGCACCGGGTGCCGATGCTGGAGCTGGATGTGAAGGACTGGGAGCGGGTGATCTCCACGGACCTGACCAGCGCGTTCCTGGTGGGGAGGGAGGCGGGCCGGCACATGATTCCCAGGGGGCACGGGAAGATCATTAACATCTGTTCGGTGCAGACGGACCTGGCCCGGCCCACGATCGCCCCGTATGTGGCGGCGAAGGGCGGGCTGCGGAACCTGACCCGGGCGATGACCGCGGAGTGGGCGGGTGCCGGGCTGCAGATTAACGGGATCGCGCCGGGGTATATCCATACCGAGATGACGCAGAACCTGGTGGATGATGAGCAGTTCAATGCCTGGATCCTGGGCCGGACCCCGGCGGCGCGGTGGGGCACGGTGCAGGATCTGGCCGGCCCGGCGGTGTGGCTGGCCTCGTCCGGGTCTGATTTCGTGAACGGGCAGACGATCTTTATCGACGGCGGAATGACGGTGGTGGTCTGATGACACACACAACAGAATCTTCAACAACAGGCACGTCAGCAGCAGCAACGGCGGAAACGGCAGCAACGGCAGCGGCCGAAAGTGAGCTGCCGGTTTCGGGTCCGGCGGTGGTCGCGCACGCCAAGGGTGACCTGCGGATCGAGGACGTCCCGCTGACGGCCCCGGCCCCGGACGAGGCCGTGGTCGAGGTGCTGTATGGCGGGATTTGCGGGTCGGACCTGCATTACTGGCTGCACGGCGCGGCGGGCGAGTCGATCCTGAGGGCGCCCCTGGTGCTGGGCCATGAGATCAGCGGCCGGGTGGTCAGGGCCGCCGCCAATGGTGCGGGGCCTGCTGCGGGGACGCCGGTGGCGGTGCACCCGGCCACCCCGGGCCCGGGGACGGGCCCGGACGCGCCGCGGTATCCGGCGGACCGGCCGAACCTGTCCCCGGGGTGCACGTACCTGGGGTCCGCGGCGCGGTTCCCGCACACGGACGGGGCGTTCAGCCGGTACGTGAACCTGCCGGTCCGGATGCTCCGGGCCCTCCCGGCGACCCTGGACCTGCGCACCGCGGCTTTGATCGAACCGGCGTCGGTGGCCTGGCACGCGGTGGCCCGGGCCGGGGACGTGGCCGGCAAGACCGCGCTCGTGATCGGGTCCGGCCCGATCGGGGCGTTGGTGGTCGCGGTGCTCAAACGCGCCGGCGCGGCCCGGATCGTCGCGGTCGACATGCATGAGAAACCGTTGGAGATCGCCACGGCGGTGGGCGCGGACGAGGTCCTGAACGCCGCCGATGGTGAGGCGATCGCCAGGGTGCAGGCCGACGTCGTGATTGAATCCTCCGGGAACCACCACGGCCTGGCCTCCGCGATCCAGGGCGCGGCCCGGGGCGGGACCGTGGTCATGGTCGGGCTGCTGCCCACCGGAGCGCAGCCGGTCCTGATCTCCCTGGCCATCACCCGGGAACTGGACCTCAAAGGCTCGTTCCGGTTCAACGACGAAATCGACGAGGTCATCACCGCCCTCGCCGACGGCACCCTCACCATCGACCCGGTCATCACCCACGACTACCCCGTCACCGACGCCCTCGAAGCCTTCGACACCGCCCGCAACTCCGCCCAATCCGGCAAAGTCCTCCTCAACTTCGCCGGGTAACGCGGGCCAAAGGGAGTTAGGCGGACTGCGTCCGCGGCTGCAGGGGAACGAAAACCCTCGGCTGCTCCACCCAGACGGGCTCCATTTCCGAGATGGTACGGCGCATGATCCTGCTCGACGCCTCGCGGGCCTCCGCTGCATTGCCCCCATAGATGGCTTCGGCCACATCGAGGTGCCACTGCAGCGTGAGGTCCCGGGGCCGGTCGGGCATGAGACCGTGCACCGTGCGCCCCGTCAGGGTTTCGGCCACCTGGCCCACGAGGTTGGCAAACATCTCGTTGCCGGAGCCGCTGAGCAGCAGGGAGTGGAACTGGATGTCCAGTTCCAGGAAACGCGGCACGTCGCCGGCCTGGCCGGCGTCGCGCATGGCCAGGGCCACGTCGAGCAGTTCCTGCCGCAGGTCCTGCGGCGCGTTGGCCGCTGCGAGTTCGGCGGCCACGGGCTCGACGGCGGAGCGCAGTTCCGCGAGGGACCGCAGCTGGGCACCGCGCCCTTCCCCGGCCAGCCGCCAACGGATCACGAGCGGATCGAACGGGTTCCAGCGGTGCGCCGGCAGGACCTTGATGCCCACGCGCTTGGTGGTCTCCACCAGGCCCAGCGACTGCAGCACGCGGACGGCTTCCCGGATAACAGACCGGGATACCTGCAGTTCGTCCTCCAACTGCTCCGCCAGCATCACATGCCCTGGCGGGAGGCTGCCGTCGACGATTCTGGTACCCAGGTGCTCGACGGCACGGTGGTGGAGGCTGGTTGACATAGTGGTAAGCATAATCGGGCCGGAAGGCTTTGTTCCCAGCAACCGGAAGAGTCTGGACGCCGCGGGAGAGGCACGTCATAGACTTTTTATGGCGCGGCTGGCGTCCAAGGAGTGGTCACCCGCTTTCGCACTCGTCCCCGAATATATATGCTTTATTCACAGCCCACTTTTCTCAAGGCGTGTTCCGCGGCACCCGCGGGATGCAATGCACACATGTTGCACACACTGAATTGGAGTTTTTGATGTCAGCACACATCGGTGTCACCGGCCTCGCGGTGATGGGCGCCAACCTCGCCCGCAACCTGGCCCGCAACGGCTTCACCGTTGCCCTGCACAACCGCTCGGTTGAAAAGACCGACGCCCTCCTGGAGAAGCACGGCACGGACGGCGACTTCGTGCGCACGGAAACGCTGCAGGAGCTGGTGGACTCCCTGGAGAAGCCGCGCCGCGTGCTCATCATGGTCAAGGCCGGCAAACCGGTTGACGCCGTCATCGACCAGCTCGTTCCGCTGCTGGAACCGGGCGACATCGTGATCGACGCCGGCAACTCGCACTACGAGGACACCCGCCGCCGGGAATCCGCGCTGGCCGAGAAGGACCTGCACTTCGTGGGCGTAGGCGTCTCCGGCGGTGAGGAAGGCGCCCTCAACGGCCCGTCCATCATGCCCGGCGGCTCCAGGGAGTCCTACGACGCCCTCGGGCCGCTGCTGGAAAAGATCTCCGCCAAGGTTGACGGCCAGCCGTGCTGCGCCTGGATCGGCACCGACGGCGCCGGCCACTTCGTCAAGATGGTGCACAACGGCATTGAATACGCCGACATGCAGGTCATCGGCGAGGCGTTCGATCTCCTGCGCTCCGGCGCCGGCATCGAGCCCGCCGAACAGTCCAAGATCTTCGCCGACTGGAACAAGGGCGAGCTTGCCTCCTTCCTGATCGAAATCTCGGCAGAGGTCCTCGGCCACGTGGACGCCAAGACCGGCAAGCCGTTCGTCGACGTCGTCGTGGACGCCGCCGGCCAGAAGGGCACCGGCCGCTGGACGGTCATCTCCGCGCTCGAACTGGGCTCCCCGGTTTCAGGCATCGCCGAGTCTGTTTTCGCCCGCGCCCTGTCCTCCCAGGCGGAGCAGCGCAAACTCGGCCAGGAACTGCTGGCCGGCGAGGAAATCGCCGTCGAGATCCCCGAAAACTTCGTCGAGGACGTCCGCCAGGCGCTGTACGCCTCCAAGCTGGTCTCCTACGCCCAGGGCCTGGACATGCTGACTTCCTCCGCCAAGGAATACGGCTGGGACCTCAAGCTGGACGAGATCGCCTCGCTGTGGCGCGGCGGCTGCATCATCCGTGCAGAGCTGCTCAAGGAAATCACCAAGGCCTACGCCGCGGAGCAGAAGCCGGCCAACCTGCTGTTTGCCCCGGCCTTCACCAAGGCCATCGCCGAAGCACTCCCGGCCTGGCGCCGCGTGGTGGCCACCGCCGTGCAGCTCGGCATCCCGGTCCCGGTGTTCTCCTCCTCGCTGGCCTACTACGACGGCCTGCGCCGCAAGCGCCTCGCCGCCGCGGTCATCCAGGGCCAGCGCGACCTCTTCGGCGCGCACACCTACGGCCGCGTCGACGCCGAGGGCACGTTCCACACGCTGTGGGGCGAGGACAAGTCCGAGGTCGAGGCAGTGGACACCCACTAGCCACAGCCGCGCATAACGCAGGAACGGCCGGCCCTCCCGGATACTCTGGGAGGTGCCGGCCGTTCGTGCGTCCGGCTCCAGCCGTTTTTCAGGGCGACGCCGATCCGCCCCGTAGCTGATCCCCTCCAGCCGATTTATCCCGAGGAGTGCCGAGTGTCCCAGCCCGTTGCGATTGTCACCGGAGCCTCCACCGGCATCGGCTTCGAGTCGGCGAAGCTCCTCAGCGCCAAGGGGTTCACCGTCTACGCCGGAGCCAGGCGGGTGGACAGGATGGAACCGCTCAAGGCGTTGGGGATAAGGGTCCTGCCGCTGGACGTCACGGATGACGCGTCCATGCAGAGCCTGGTGGCCACGGTCACCCGGGAGCAGGGGCGGATCGACGTCCTGGTGAATAATGCCGGGTTCGGCTCCTTCGGTGCGCTGGAGGAGATGGAACTGGCGGAAGGCCGCCGGCAGTTCGACGTGAACGTCTTTGGCCTGGCGCGGATGACGCAGCTGGTCCTGCCCTCAATGCGTGCCGCGGGGAGGGGCAGGATCATCAACATTTCCTCCATCGGAGGCAAGTTCTATGAGCCGCTCGGCACCTGGTACCACGCCACCAAGTTCGCCGTGGAAGGACTCAGCGATGCGCTGCGGCTGGAACTGAAACCGCACGGGATCAGCGTGTCCATCATCGAGCCCGCCAGCACGGTCACCGAGTGGGGCCGCATTGCGGCCGCGGGGCTGCTGGCCGGCTCGGGCGACGGGCCGTACGCGGCCCAGGCGAGGGAGATGGCGGCCGTGCTCACGTCCACGGGGAGGCCTGCGACGTCCACCCAGCCCCACGTCGTCGCCGGAGCGGTGCTGCAGGCCGCCACCGCCGCCCGTCCCCGGACCCGCTACCCGGTGGGCAGGGGTGCCGCTGCCATCACGGGACTGCGGCGGCTCCTGCCCGACCGGGTCTACGACCTGGCGGTGACGGCGGTGCTGAAACGCGTGGCCCGCTGAGCCGGCCGGCGCCTAAAAGCACAGGCGCTCCGACGTAAGGGATCAGATCCTGTATTCGATGTAATACTCGGCCGGGTCCACGGCGGGCTTGGTTTCCCGCAGGGCGTCGCGGTGCCGCCAGCTCGCGGGGATGCCGGTGATTATGGACTCCGCCGGGGCGTCCTTGACCACGACGGCGTTCGCCCCCACGGCGCTGTCGTTGCCGATGGTGATCGGTCCCAGGACTTTGGCCCCAGCGCCGATGGTCACCCGGTCCCCGATGGTGGGGTGGCGCTTGACCTTCGCGAGGGAGCGGCCGCCGAGAGTGACGCCATGGTAGATCATGACGTCCTCGCCGATTTCGGCCGTTTCGCCGATGACCACGCCCATGCCGTGGTCGATGAAAAAGCGGCGTCCGATCGTGGCACCCGGATGGATTTCGATGCCCGTCAGGAAGCGTGTCAGCTGCGAAATGAGCCGGGCCGGGAACCGCGTGGACGGGTCCTGCCACAGCTTGTGCGTCAGGCGGTGCGCCCAGATGGCGTGCAGCCCGGAGTACGCGAAAAAGTTCTCAAAAGAACCTCGAGCCGCCGGGTCGTGGGACCGGGCGGCGTCGAGGTCTTCCTTAAGTCTTGCGAAGAAACCCACAAAGATCTTTCTACAGGAAACGGAAAGCGGCTGGCTAAGGTCTAGCCCCGGATGTCGTCATAGAGCACGGTGGAGATGTAACGCTCACCGAAGTCGCAGACGACCGCCACGATCAGCTTGCCGGCGTTTTCCGGGCGCTTGGCCAGTTCGAGGGCGCCCCACACGATGGCGCCCGAGGAGATGCCGCCCAGGATGCCTTCCTTGATGCCGAGCTCGCGGGCCACGGCCACCGAGTCCTCCAGGGTGGCGTCGAGGACCTCATCGTAGACGTTGGTGTCCAGGAGTTCCGGGATGAAGTTGGCGCCGAGGCCCTGGATCTTGTGCGGGCCGGGGGCACCGCCGTTCAAAATGGCGGAGTCCTTGGGTTCAACGGCCACGATCTGGACGCCCGGCTTGCGCTCCTTCAGGACCTGCCCGACGCCGGTGATGGTCCCGCCGGTGCCGATGCCGGAGACAAAGATGTCTACCTTGCCGTCGGTGTCGGCCCAGACTTCCTCGGCCGTGGTTTCACGGTGGATCTGCGGGTTGGCCTCGTTGGCGAACTGCTGGGCCCAGATGGAATTCTCCGTGTTGGCGACGATCTCCTGGGCTTTCTCCACTGCGCCACGCATGCCTTCGGAACCCGGGGTCAGCACGATCTCGGCGCCGAAGGCACGGAGCATCACACGGCGCTCGGTGGACATGGTTTCCGGCATGGTCAGGATGACCTTGTAGCCGCGGGCTGCGCCCACCATGGCCAGGGCGATGCCGGTGTTGCCGGAGGTGCCTTCGACGATGGTTCCGCCCGGCTTCAGCACGCCGGACTTCTCAGCGGCGTCGATGATTGCGACGCCGATGCGGTCCTTAACGCTGTTGGCCGGGTTGTAGAACTCAAGCTTGACCGCAACGGTGGCGTCCAGGCCTTCCGTCAGGCGGTTGAGCTTGACCAGCGGGGTGCCGCCCACCAGCTGTGTTACATCGTCGTAGATCCGTGCCATGTGTACTTGCGCCTATCTCTCAGGAAGGAATACTTTGGTCAGCCTAACGAGGGGGTCAGCGCCGCTGCTACGCATTAAGCCATGCAGAGTAATATTTCCGGGCCTTGGCCAGCTTCGGGTTAATAATGACCTGGCAATACCCCTGCTCAGGGAACTTGGCGTAGTAGTCCTGGTGGATGTCCTCCGCCGGAAAGAACACAGGGAGCCGGCTGACCTCGGTCACAATCGGCCGGGACCAGAGCGCCTGGTTCCGTTCGATCGCCTCCTCGAAGAGGATCTTCTCCTCGGTGGTCTCGTAAAACATTGACGAACGGTACTGCGTGCCGACGTCGTACCCCTGCCGGTTGAGCGTGGTGGGGTCGTGCAGGGCGAAGAACATGTCCAGGATGACCTCGGCCGGGATGACATCCTCATCGAAGGTCACGGCCACCACCTCCGCGTGCCCCGTGGTGCCGGAGCAAACGGAGTAGTAATCCGGGTTGCGCTCATGGCCGCCGGTGTACCCCGAAACCACGGACGTGACGCCCTTCGTTTTCTGGTAGACGGCGTCCAGGCACCAGAAGCAGCCCCCGCCAAGCACAAAAGTTCTCATGTCCTCTTTACTCATGTCCTCTTTAATGGTCAGCGGCCGCCAATGATTCCCCAGCCAACCCTAGGGTCATATACCGGGCACAGGCCAGAGCCGACTGTAGGGTAAAAATATGAGTATGGAACCTGTGAACAGTGACGTTGCAGCGGAACCGGAAGACGCTCCCGACGCCGCGGAGTCACCCGCCGCTGCAACCCTGGGGCAGCTCATGCTGGCCGTGGAGGAACTCTGGCCGGAGTCGCTGGCAGAGTCATGGGACGAGGTGGGCCTCGTGGCCGGCCATCCGTCCGCCGACGTTACGCGCGTGATGTTCGCCTTGGACCCCACCATCGAGGTCATCGACGAGGCTATTGAATGGGGCGCGGAGCTGCTCATCACCCATCACCCCCTGCTCCTCAAGGGGGTCACCTCGGTTGCCGCCAACACCCCCAAAGGCCGGGCCGTCCACCGCCTGATCGAATCCGGAACGGCACTGCTGACGGTCCACACCAACGGCGACTCGGCAGTGGGCGGCGTTTCCGATGTACTGGCCGACGCCCTGGGCCTGGAAAACGTATCGCCACTGACTCCCGCAGCCGACGGTCTTCCGGAGGAAGGCATCGGGCGGGTCGGGGACTTGAGCGAGTCCATGACGCTGGGCGATTTCGCCGCGCGCGTTTTCGGCATCCTCCCGGCCGTGGCGGGAGGGGTGCGCGTGTCCGGGGACAAGGACGGCCTCGTGCAGCGGGTCGCGGTGTGCGGCGGGGCCGGGGATTCCCTCTTTGACGAGGTCCGGGCCAGCAACGCAGACCTGTACGTCACCGCGGACCTGCGCCACCACCCGGCCTCGGAAGCCAGGGAGGCTGCTGTCAATGACCGCCCGTACCTCATCGACGTCTCGCACTTCGCCAGCGAATGGCTGTGGCTCCCGGCCGCGGCCGAAGCGCTGGGCAACGTGCTTGCGGACCAGGGCCTCGACGTCGAAATACGGGTGAGCACCACCAACAGCGATCCATGGGACTTCATCCTCACTCCCGGCTAAGCCTGTCGCGCGAAGTCCATCGCAGGGCCCACGCCGGCGAGGGGCCCGCACCGAGCGCAGCGAGGTTTGGGAGCCGGTGGGGATGCGTAGCGAGGCTGGGGAGCGCGTTAGGCGCTAGAGTCTAGAAAACCCCCAACGGGGGTGCCGGCCGGAGCCGGATGGGATCAAGCGGAGGTAAAACGTGGCCAAGGCAGCACCGGCGGAACAATTGAAGTTGCTCGAGCTCCAAGGCTTGGACGCCCGGCTGAAGTCACTGTCCAACCGCCGCCGTGCCCTTGAATCCGATCCCCGGATCACCGATCTTGAGGCCGCCCTCAGCGTGGCCACCGGTGAGCTGGGCGCCGCGAAACTGGCCGTCCACGACGCCGAAGCGGAGCTGAAGCGGGCCGAAGCCGACGTGGAGCAGGTGGCTACCCGCATCGAACGGGACGAGGCAAAGCTCAACAGCGGAACCGGCCTCTCCAAGGACCTCGTCGCCCTGCAGAAGGACATAGCCTCGCTCAACAAGCGCCGTTCAGACCTGGAGGACGTGGAACTCGAGGTCCTCGAGCGGCTGGATGTCCTGCGCGAACGCCAGGCCGCCCAGCAGAGCATCGTGGACGACATCCAGGGTTCATTTGGCGGGATCCGTGCCGAGCTCGATGAGCAGATTGCGGAGATCAACGCTGAAGAGACAGTAGTCCGCGGCCAAAGAGCAGAGTTCGCAGCGGGGCTGGACGGCGGGATGCTTACGATCTACGAGAAGACGCTGGCCAGGCGCGGAGTAGGCGCGGCGCGGCTCTTCCACGGGACGTCGGAAGGATCGGGCATGCAGCTGAGCCCCGGCGACCTGGCCGAGATCAAGGCCGCCGCCGAGGACGACATCGTGTTCTGCCCGGACTCCGGCTGCATCCTGGTGCGCTCGGCCGAGTGGGTCTGATCGCCTCACCCAACTGACTGGCAGTAGATGTCGTTTTGAGGGCTCAAAACGACATCAAATGCGAGCCAGTTGGGTCAGCCCGGCAGGATGATGTTCAGGGCGTGGGCCTTGCGTGCCGTGCCCGGAACGAGTTCGGCCTGCCACTTCTCGGCCGCGGCCTTCCGCAGCTGCTCGGGGGTTTGCGGGGCCTTGCCCCGCCGCGTCAGCAGGTGCCGGGCCAGCTCGCCCCGGGTGTGCTTGGCGAAGTGGCTGACCACCTTGCGCGTCCCATTGACTTCAGTGAAGACGTTGACCGCCACGGTGTCTGCCGGCGGGGGAGTCCAGGCGGCGGCGTACGTGCTGGACCGGCAATCGACCAGCAGCTGGCCGCCGGCCATTCCGCCCAGGGCATCGGTCAGCTGCGGTTTCCAGAATGAGGCGAGGCGTCCGACGTCGGGCAGTGCCGTTGACATGGACAGCCGGTAGGCGGGCACGGAGTCGGCGAACCGGATGGCGCCCCACAGCGCGGAGATGACCAGCACCGATTCATCCGCCCGGCGCCGCTGCGCCGGCGTCATCGACCGGTAGCCCAGGGCGTCGTACAGCACACCCGAATACACCTGGTGCGCCGGGGCCGCCGGTTCGGCGTGGAGCCGGGTGTTGCGTTCGACGTCGTCCTTAAGGGAGGCGCCGACGCCCAGCAAGGCGAGGGCGTCCTCATGCGCACTGACCGTCCCCAGCGCGTCGAGCACCTTGGCCCGGTAGGTGTTCAGCGCGGGGAAACTCAACGAAGCCCAGTCCATGGCGTCACCGCGGACGGCCGGAGTCTTGCCTTCGGATGGGGGGAGCAGAATCAGCACCGTACGATCTTACCGGCCGGGTGCGCGCGGGATCAGTCCAGGTGGCGGCCCAGGAAGTCCAGCACGTCCGGGAGGACCGACCGCCAGTACAGGCTGTCGTGGCCGCCGGGCTGAAAGCCTCCCTCCACCCGGCCGGGAAGTCCTGAACGGTACTGGCGCACCGCCGACGCGAGTTCATCCTCAGTGCCGCAGTCGATCCGCTTGGAAATCGCTGCAAGCCGGGGACGGAGCGCGAAAACGTTGTTCGCCGCGAAATCAGCCGGGCCGTCGAAGGCGCCCTGCATCCCCGCGTCGTAACTGGACCAGACGGCCGGGCTCATGGCCGCAACGGCGCGGAGCCCGGACACCCTGCCCCGGGACGCCAGGAGGAGGGCGCCGAACCCTCCCATCGACGTGCCGAGGAGGCCGACCCTTCCGAGGTCGAACCCCTGCTCGGCCAGGAACGGCAGGAACTCCAGCACCAGCATCGACTGCGTATCGCTGCCGTCAGCGCGGGCATGCCACCAGGAGTCGCCGCCGTCCACGGCAGCAATCCCAAAGGGCTGGCCGCCGTCGTCCAGATGGCGCTGCAGGGCCTGGTCAGCAACGAGGTCACGCAGTAGCACCTCGCTGCTGCCGCCCAGGCCATGCAGGAAGACCGCCACCGGCAGCACCTGGTTGGCCTGCTCCGGAAGCGGCACCGCCAGGGACCAGTGGGTGGTGGCCGCCGGGCGGAAGCGGGAGCTAAAAGAGCCTGTCCGGGTCAACACGCTGGACAGGGGCAATCTGGAAGGGGACGAGCTGGGCGGGGGCACTGCGGATGCCGAAAGTGCCGACGGGGGACCCGGCGGGATGGCCGCCGTCGTTGTGGGGCCGGGAACCGGCGGTGCCGGGGCCGTGCAGGCCGACGAGCCGGCTGCAGTCAGGCCGGCAGCCATACCTGCCAGCTGCAGCATGCGTCGCCGTGGGAAGGACGGCTGGTCCATTTCCCGATCTTAGACCCCCGAACCGGCGCGTGTCCGGCACCTCAAGAAAGCCCGTAAACTGGACTCCGGATGGGTTGACCAGGCGGCCGCGCGTCACGCAAGTGGCTCGAGGAACGTCCGGGCTCCACAGGGCAGGGTGGTGGGTAACGCCCACTCGGGGTAACCCGCAGGCCAGTGCCACAGAAAACAGACCGCCTGCGTCGCGCCGATTTGAAAGCGGCACGAAGCAGGTAAGGGTGAAACGGTGGTGTAAGAGACCACCAGCTTCCCGGGTGACCGGGAAGGCTAGGTAAACCCCACCCGGAGCAAGGCCAGACAGGACACGTTTGAGGGCTGCCCGCCCGAGTGTCCGGGTAGGCCGCTGGAGGGCGCCGGCAACGGCGTTCGTAGATGGATGGCCGCTACTCCCGTGCTGGCAACGGCACAGGAGCACAGAACCCGGCGTATCGGTCAACCCATCCACTTAACCCGCGTCTGGAAGGTAGATGCCCGTGCAGTCCTCCTATGACATCGACCCAAGACTGAACGCCGTGCTGGTGCCGATCGTGGGCCCCGGCCGTCACGATCCGGATGGAACTATCGAGCTCACAGTCATTGTCGACGGAATCATCATGTCCGGTTCGGTGGTGAGTGAGGAAGCGTGGTCCAGGCGCCAGGAATCGCAGATCAGCGCATCAG
The DNA here is from genome assembly GCF_021789315.1 of Arthrobacter sp. FW305-BF8. NCBI lineage: Bacteria > Bacillati > Actinomycetota > Actinomycetes > Micrococcales > Micrococcaceae > Arthrobacter > Arthrobacter sp. FW305-BF8. Next base: position 2,958,314 of record NZ_CP084561.1, on the reverse strand, counting down.
GCGGGTACAAGGCTGAGGTTCCCGGAGACGCGCAGGAAACCGGCAACAACCCGATCCTGGAGGACCAGGTCCGGTTCATCCATTTCCTTGAACCCGTCGTGATCTCCGGCGGCAACCCCATCCGGCTGAACGCGACGAGGGTGGACCTCCGCAAGGTATCGGCCTGGAGCATTGGCCGCCTCCAGTACGGAGAGGCGTAAATGCTGCCCGTCCGGTGGTGTGAGTGATTTCACGGGCTCCAAGGCAAAAGAAGTCCTCTGCCCGACCTAGAATGGATGGTGAACGTAGAAGTTCTTCCGCCGGATCTGCGTTCGCAGCCGGCGGTATTTCTTTGCACGTCCAACGGCATCCGGGGTGGACCGAAACCCTGCCGGTGCCAGCATGCCCTGGATAACTTCCAGTGGCCGCCATCCGGTTTACGAGGACGTAGCCGGTTGAACCAAGGAAGGTAGTTCTGTGAGCCAGACGTCAGATTCTTGTCTTGATACGTGGATGAGCCGAGAGGCGCTCGCCGAGGCCATGATCCCGGTTATCGGCCGGCTGTACCGTGAAAACAACGTGGTTACCTCCATCCACGGCCGCAGCCTGATCAACAAGTCCACCATGAACATCCTGAAGGCGCACCGTTTTGCGCGCCGGATGAGCAAGGACGAGCTGCTCCTCGAGGAGACGGCACCGCTGCTGGACACGCTGGCACAGCTGGACCTGGGTGCCGCTGCCATCGACATTGCCCGCCTGAACCAGAAGTTCAAGTCCGACGGCGGGGACCTGACGTTGGAGGAATTCCTCCGCGCCGAGCTGGCTGAGATTGTGGGTAAGCGGGGCGCGGACGACCGCACCAGCACCGACGTCGTGCTCTACGGCTTCGGCCGCATCGGCCGCCTGCTGGCGCGCCTCCTGATCGAAAAGGCGGGTGGCGGCCACGGCCTGCGCCTGCGCGCCATCGTGGTCCGCCGCGGCTCCGACAACGACCTGACCAAGCGGGCCAGCCTGCTGCGCCGCGACTCCGTCCATGGTTCCTTCGAAGGAACCATCCGGGTGGACACCGATGCCAACACCATCACGGCCAACGGCGTCCAGATCCAGGTCATCTACTCGGACAACCCGGCCACCATCGACTACACGGCCTACGGCATCAACAACGCCCTGGTGGTAGACAACACCGGCCGCTGGCGCGACGCCGAGGGCCTCGGCCAGCACCTGCTGAGCAAGGGCGTTGCCAAGGTTCTGCTGACCGCACCGGGCAAGGGCGAGCTGAAGAACATCGTGCACGGCATCAACCACCGTGACATCGCCGATTCCGACAAGATCGTAACGGCAGCCTCCTGCACCACCAACGCCATTACCCCGGTCCTGAAGGCGCTCAACGACAAGTACGGTGTGATCCACGGCCACGTGGAGACCGTCCACTCGTTCACGAACGACCAGAACCTGATCGACAACTTCCACAAGGGCGACCGCCGCGGCCGCTCCGCCGCGCTGAACATGGTGATCACCGAGACCGGCGCGGCCAAGGCCGTGGCCAAGGCGCTGCCGGAGCTGCAGGGCAAGCTCAGCGGCAGCTCCATCCGGGTCCCCACCCCGGACGTATCCCTGGCCGTCCTGAACCTCAACCTGGAACGCGGCACCACCAAGGACGAGGTCAACGACTACCTGCGCGAGATGTCGCTGCACTCGGACCTGCGCAAGCAGATCGATTACATCGACTCGCCTGAGGTCGTCTCCACAGACTTCGTCGGCTCCCGCCGGGCAGGCATCGTCGATGGCCTCGCCACCATCGCCAACGACAAGAACCTCGTTGTCTACGTCTGGTACGACAACGAGTTCGGCTACAGCTGCCAGGTGGTCCGCGTCATGGAAGAAATGGCCGGGGTCAACCCGCCGACCTTCCCGGCCAAGGACTCCGAAAAGGACGCCGCCCCGGTCCTGGCCGTGGCAGCCTCGGCCTAACCGGAACGTTTCGTCAGCCCCGCCGGCACAGTTGTGCCGGCGGGGCTGACCTGTTCCCGGGAAGTTCCCGGCCAATTCTCTGGAATCAGGCGGTAATCGGGCACAAACTTGTGTCATGGAACAGAACCCGACACTCCAGCATGAGACAACCCTGGAACACGCCCTCGATGTTGCCAAGGCCAACCAGAAAGAAGCCCAACGGCTTCTGGACGAGGCACGCGCGTCACATACGGCCGGGGAAATAGGCGAGGACAGGGTGGCCCAGCTTGAGCGGCTCCTGGATCTGGCCAACACCGATCTCCATCGGGTCATGCGCGAGCAGTAACCGGCCCGCCCTCCACAGGGCACCTGTCCTCCACACTGTGGATACCCGCACACCGACGGGTGGTTTCGCTTAGGCTCCTGGATGTGTATCCACAACCTGCCCGCCACGCCCGGCGCCCCCGGACGCCCCTGTGAGCGTCAGTTGGGCCGGTTACCGGCGTGCGCGCCGCCGCTCCCGGCAGGCCTGGGCGGTGCTCGGTGCCGCAGCGGCATCGGTGGTCGCCGCCGCCGTGTGGTTTTTCACGGCAGGCCAGTTCATCGCCGCCGAGCCGGCCATGTCCGGACCCAGCGAGGCGCCGGTGTTCGATGCGGCCTGGATGAAGCCCGTGACGCCCCCGCACGCGGTGCCGCCAGGCGGCGCGGCCGCCGCACTTGAAACCTTGGCAGTGAAGGGCCGGGCATCGGGAAGCGACTATGACCGGTCCGCCTTCGGCCAGGCCTGGCAGGACGCAGACCACAACGGCTGCGACACGCGCAACGACATCCTGCGCCGGGACCTTCACGACGTTGAGTTTACGGAGGGGTCAAAGTGCAAGGTTTCCGCTGGAACCATGCATGAGCCGTACGTGGGGCTGGTGGTCAGGTTCGTCCGCGGCGCAGAGTCCAGCAAGGCCGTGCAGATCGACCACGTCGTCGCGCTCGGCGACGCCTGGCAGAAGGGGGCCCAGCAGTTGACGCTGCAGCAGCGGCAGAACCTTGCCAACGATCCGGTCAACCTCATTGCCGCGGACGGTGACGCCAACCAGGAGAAAAGCGCGTCGGACGCCGCCACGTGGCTGCCGAAGAACAAGGCCCTCCGGTGCCACTACGTGGCGCGGCAGATCTCGGTGAAGGCAGCGTACGGACTCTGGGTCACCCAGCCGGAGAGGGACGCCATGGCCCGCGTGCTGGATTCATGCCCGCAGCAGCAGACGGTGGTGCCGCAGTAGGGCCGCAAAGGCAGCAAGCAGGCGCGGTGTCAGTGGCCGAACGGGTCGGGGTCAACCCCCGGCATCCAGGTCAGGCCCGGTACGCCCCAGCCGCTCTTCTTGGCCTGCTTCATCGCCTTGCGGGCATACCTGTCGATGAGTCGGTTGACGTACAGCTTGCCGTCAAGGTGGTCGTATTCGTGCTGGATGATGCGTGCGAACCAGCCGGTGGCTTCGAAATCCACCGGATTGCCGAGCCCGTCAAAGCCCTGGACTCGCACCCACTCGGCGCGCTTGAGCGGATACTGCTCGCCGGGGAAGGAAAGGCAGCCCTCCACTTCCTCATCGGGATCCGGCAGCGCCCCGGACACCTTGGAAAGCGTCAGCACAGGATTGACCACCACGCCGGCCGGGGGAGCGCCGTCCTCGTTTTCGTACTTGTACACGAAGATGCGCTTGCCCACGCCGATCTGCGGCGCGGCCAGGCCGACGCCGTTCGCCAAGTCGTTCGTTTCGAACATGTCGGCAATCAACTGGCGAAGCCCGTCGTCGAACTCTTCCACTTCAGCAGCCCGGCGGTGCAGCACCGGCTCGCCCCAGATCGTGATGGGCAGAACGGTCATGTGAGGATCCTTCGACGCTTTGCCGGGGTGGAACCGGCAGTGGTGAAAACAAGCAGCAATGGTGAAAACAAGCAAAGGCCGCACCGGAAAACCGGTACGGCCTTTGTTGCTGGCCGGCAAGAAACTGCCGTCCTCGGTGAGGGTGAGCGACGGGGGTTGAACCCGCGACCTCCTGGACCACAACCAGGCGCTCTGCCAACTGAGCTACGCCCACCATGTGCCCCGCAGACTGTCCGGTTTCCCGGCCGTCCGAATTGGCAACGACAAATAGCTTACCTGCTGTTTGGGGATGCTTTTGCCACTTTTGGCTGTTTCGGCAAAATTTTCCCCAAACGTGGCGCAGATTACTTTCCGGACTGCTGCGCTGCGGGCGGCAGGACGCCTTCCGGGGCCTGCTGGTCCACTGCGGACGGCGACGCCGAGATGCGCTTGGAGATCTTCTGGGCCGTGGCACTGTCCGGTCCCGGGGCAGGCACGAAGACTGCTTCCCGGTAGTACCGGAGTTCATCAATGGAATCCTTGATGTCCCCGAGGGCGCGGTGGCCGCCGAGCTTCGCCGGCGCCTGGAAGTAGGCCCGCGCGTACCAGCGCCGCGCCAGTTCCTTGATGGTGCTGACGTCGATGATCCGGTAGTGCAGGTGCTCCACCACCAAGGGCATGTCCCTGGCGAGGAAGACCCGGTCCGTTCCCACCGAGTTGCCGGCAAGGGGCGCCTTGCGGGGGTCCGGCACCCACTTGCGGATGTAGTCCAGCACCAGGGCCTCCGCCTCGGCCATGGTTTTGCCGGCCGGAAGCTCGTTGAGCAGGCCTGACCGGGTGTGCATGTCCCGGACGAAGTCGTTCATCTGGGCGAGGGCGGCGTCGTCCGGTTTGATCACCACGTCCACCCCGTCTCCGAGGATGTTGAGCTCGGAGTCGGTCACCAGGGCCGCGACCTCGATCAAGGCGTCGTTGACGCTGTCGAGGCCGGTCATTTCGCAGTCGATCCAGACGATGCGTTCGTTAGTAATAGGCACCCGTTCAGCCTACCGTTTAGCCGCGTGCAAGCCTTGGAGAGGCGCTCCGATGCTAATATTTCGGGTACGTGGCAACGCCTCATTGCGGCAGCCGCGCCCCCGGCGTCGCCCGTTTTGGCTCGCCGCCCGATTTGGCTGGCCGCGCAGTTAGGCTGCCGACGGGGCAGCACGCCCAACGAGATATGCCCAAGAGAGATACGCGCAAGAGAGTTAGGCGCAGAAGAGATTGGACGATCCTGAGATGACGGCGCCTGTGCCTGCGATAGGGGAAACGGCTACCGGCACTTCCACGGACCCGGGCCGGCCGGAAGTGGACAACCCACGCTCCCCGATCCTCTCCGGTTTCATCGGTTCCATGTTCCTGTTCGTCGGCTCGCTCGGCGTCGGCTGGCTGGCGCCGGTCTCGGAGCTGCGGCGGATGCCCCTGTTCATCTGGATGCGCACGGAGGCGTTCGGCGTCGGACTGTCCATCGTGCTGCTTGCGGTGGGCGGCATGCTGCTGGTCCGGGCGTGGCTCAGGCTTGGCCAGCACGTTCACGTGTGGGGCCGGGAGGCCCGGAAGGCCACCCTCCAGGCCGTCGTCGCGTGGGGCCTTCCCATGATGTTCACGGTCCCGCTGTTCAGCCGGGACGTTTACGCCTACATCGGCCAGGGCCGGCTGATGGTCGAGGGCTTCAACCCGTACGAGAACGGAATCTCGGCGCTGTCCAACTACTTCCAGCTGGGCGCGGACAAGATGTGGACCGAGGCCCCGGTTCCCTACGGCCAGGTTTTTTTGTGGATCGAGCAGTTCGTGGTCTGGTCCACCAACGTGCACCCGGAAGCCAGCATCATGCTGTTCCGCCTCGCCGCTCTGGCGGGTGTGGTGCTGTGCATCATCTACGTGCCCAAGCTTGCAGAGCTGCACGGCGTCAATCCGCACCGTGCCCTCTGGCTGACGGCGGCGAACCCGCTCTTCCTGACCAACTTCATCGCCAGCGTCCACAACGATGCGCTGATGATCGGCCTGGCCCTCGCGGGCCTCTACTACTGCGCCACCCGGCGCGTCATCCTTGGCCTCGTTCTTGTCACGGCTTCCATCGCCGTGAAGCCGATCACCGTGGTGTTCCTTCCGTTTATCGGGTTGCTCTGGGCGGGCAAAGCGGCCAGCTGGCCCAGGAAGTTCGTGTTCTGGGGCCTGACCGCCGGAATCAGCTTCGCCCTGCTCTACGCCATGAGCCTGGTCAACGGCTTCGGGTTCGGCTGGATCAACGGACTCTCGGCGCCCGGCAGTGTCTGGATCTGGTACGCCCCGGTGGGACTGCTTGGCCTGGTGGTCGCCTCCATTTTCAACGCGTTCAGCCTTGACGGCTGGGGGCTGGCCAAATGGGTTTACGACGCCGGCAAGCTCCTTGCCGTGGGCATCGTCGCCTGGCAGATTTTCCGGGGCGAACACGACCGCCTCATGCGCCGCCTGACCCTGGCCTTCGCGGCCGTCGTGGTGCTCGCGCCAATGATCCAGTCCTGGTACGTGGTGTGGCTGATCCCGCTGTTCGCCGTCACGGGCATCCGCGACGACTGGCAGGTCAAGGCCCTGTACTTCATCGTTTCCTTTTTCATGGTCTACGCCATCTCCGACCAGCTGGAAGTCTTCCCCTACCTGCAGACCGGCGACCTGGGCCTTGCCCTGGCGCTGGCCCGCAACGCAGCCGCCATCATTGCCCTGCTGTTTGCCCTCTACCTGATCTTCCTGGACCGCAGCACCAAGCTGCTTTTCAGCAAGGCTGACCAGCCCGTCACGACGCGCCCCGTAATCTGACCTAAAGGTTTTTCAGGGCTTCCCTGCGCGAGAGCGGACTGAGTGACGTGCCGTTCCGCGTCAGGAAATCCAGGACCCATTCCGGATCAGTTTTGGCGTACTCACGCAACGCCCACCCGATGGCCTTGCGGATGAAGAACTCCCTGTCGGCCATGTTCGCCTCGATGACGGCGGAGAGCAGCGCGGTGTCCGTCTGGAACTTGGCCCCCAGCTGGGCAGTGATGGACGCCCGCCGAATCCAGAAGTCGCGGTCGGCGCTCCACTGGAGCAGCACCCGGGTGAGTTCGTCCCGGTGGGCCCGGAGCAGCGCGCCGATCCGGTGGGCCACGCCGTCTGCATAGTCCCAGGACGAGCCGGTCCGGATGATCTCCTCGTACACCGCAAGCATCCACGGGTCTCGGGCTACGCTCCGCAGCCCGGTCAGGTCAATCGCCGCATAGCGTTCCTCGCGGTAACGGGCTTCACGCCACAGGACCAGGACCGTTGACCGCAGGTCCTCAGCGGATTCAAACGGATGGGCAGCGGCCGCGGCCTTAGTTGCCTTGCGCACCTCCGGCACACGGACGCCGAGGGACGGCGTTGAGGACTTCATGTAGGCCTGCGCTGCGGCGCCGCGGATGGGGTCTGCCGCTGCCCGTAGTTCGGCGCGAATCAGCGCCAGCACCGCTTCATTTGCCATGCTGCCAAGATAGCCGGTCCAAGGAGCCTGCGGCAGCGGTTGCCATTGCCGCCGTGGTCCGCGTGGTCCTGTCATCCGACCTGTAGCCGTACCACCCTGCGGCCGGGAACTGCGTCACTGACCACCTCAAACCCGGCGGCCAGGAACAGCCCCAGCGTGCCCTGGTAGAGATCGGACGGCCCGGCCTTTGGCCGTTCCCGTGGATCCACCGGATACCCTTCGACGACGGCTGCCCCGGTGGCGCGTGCATGGCCGACGGCGGCAGACAGCAGGGCCGCCGCCACGCCGCTGCGCCGGTGGCCGGGTGCGACGACGAAGCAGCTCACCGACCACACGCTCCCGCCGCCGTCGTCGTTGGCCGCAGCTCCGGCGGCCTTGAACACCTGGGAACGGAGAATCCGCGGGTAGCATCCCCGCGGCTCCACGGCGCACCAGCCGACTGCGGAGCCGCCGCGGTAGGCCAGGACCCCCGGCGCCGGCCCGCCGCCGTCGAACCTGTCTTTCAGCTGTGCCTTGCGGCCGGCAGGGGGCGTGGCAGCAAAGCTGCCTCCCGGCAGGGCAAAGAACCGACACCAGCAGCGTGACGGTTCGCCGCGGACGCCGAAAAGTTCCTCGACGGCGGCCCACTCGGCGGCCGCGGTGGTGATGCCGCCTGCTGTCTCCTGTGGATGGTCTGTCATGGCCGCCTGCCTTGCTGCCGGCTAGGAAGCGGGTTCGCCGCCCGGCTCCGTACTCCGGCGCAGGGTCACCTCGCCTGTGACCCCCACGGCGCCGGCCGCCACGTGGCCGGAACCGGCGGGTACTGCCAGCCTCCCGATCTCCTCCAGTGGCAGACGGACGGTGGAGAGGGCGGGCCGGAAGTCCCGCAGTGTTTCGATGTCGTCAAAGCCGGCGATGGCGGCGTCTCGGGGGACGCGCAGCCCCTCGGAGCGCAGCGCGGCGGTGGCCCCGATCGCCATGACGTCGTTGACGGCGAAGATACAGAGCCGTGGCGGTGCGGCGGCGTCATCGCCGGCCTCGCCCTTGCCCCGGTGCGGCCCGATGCGTGCGGCGAGCTCCATGCCCGCCTCGTAACCGCCCGCACGGTCGAATCCGGTGTGCAGGACGCGTGCCGGCGAAAGCCCGGCGTCTGCCAGGCCGCGCTGGAAGCCCCGCACCCGGTCGTCGGAGGTCAGGAGGCCCTCCGGACCGGCGATGACCACGAACTCCCCGGCATGCGAAGCGGCCAGTTCCCGGGCGAGTTCGGCAGCGAGCTCCTCGTTGGGAACCTCAACCACGTGATAGCCCTCGTTGTATTCCGCGCCCACTACGGCGTGTCCCACCACGCCCACTTGGCCGCCGTTGCGGCAATAGCGGTCAAGCTCGGCGGCCAGTTCTGCGTTGGCCTCATCGTCCGCGGTCCGTGCAGATCGCGATCCCGCAATCACTATCGAGTCCGCCCGGCGCGCCGCAAAGGCCGCCACGGCCGCGCGCTCGTCGGCGGGGCTGCCCGCGGTGGTGGCCAGCAGCACCATCTTGTTCTGGTGCCGGGCCGCGGTCTGGACGCCGCGGGCTATGGCTGAGAAGTAGGGGTCCGCGATGTCGTGAACGATGAGTCCGATGAGGCCCGAGCTCGACTTGGCGAGGCCCTGGGCCTGGGCGTTGGGGATGTAGCCGAGGGAGTCGGCAGCTTTCCGGACGCGCTCAGCGATGTCAGGTCCGGGGGTTCTGGCGGAACCGTTCAGGACACGGCTCGCGGTGGCGGGGGAGACTCCGGCCAGGCGGGCTACTTCGGTCAGCGTGCTTGCTGCCACAGGCGAAACTCCTCTTCAACGGGCCCCAGCCTCGGGAAACTCGGCTGATGCCCACATTATCGCAGTTACAAGTAAGTTCGGAAAGCGCTTGCCAGATCCGCGCGAGTTCTGCACTATGGAAGCAGCGGGAATGCGCTTTCCGATCCATCCACCACGAATGAATGAGGACTAATGGGCTTCGAAACAAAGACGATCCGTATCGCCATGAACGGGATTACCGGCCGGATGGGCTACCGCCAGCACCTGCTGCGCTCCATCCTCCCCATCCGGGACGCAGGGGGCTTCACCCTGGAGGACGGCACCAAGGTCCAGATCGAGCCAATCCTCGTCGGCCGCAACGAAGCCAAAATCCGTGAACTGGCCGAGCTCCACAAAATCTCGGAATGGACCACCGACCTTGACGGCGTGATCAACGACCCCACTGTGGACGTCGTCTTCGACGCCTCGATGACCAGCCTGCGGGCCGCAACCCTGAAGAAGGCCATGCTGGCCGGCAAGCACATCTTCACTGAGAAGCCGACGGCGGAAACCCTCGAGGAGGCCATCGAGCTGGCCCGCATCGGCAAGGAAGCCGGGGTCACCGCCGGCGTCGTGCATGACAAGCTCTACCTGCCCGGACTGGTCAAGCTCCGCCGCCTCGTGGACGAAGGGTTCTTCGGCCGGATCCTGTCCATCCGCGGAGAATTCGGCTACTGGGTCTTCGAAGGCGACGTGCAGGCGGCCCAGCGCCCGTCCTGGAACTACCGCAAGGAGGACGGCGGCGGCATGACCACGGACATGTTCTGCCACTGGAACTACGTCCTGGAAGGCATCATCGGCAAGGTCCAGAGCGTCAACGCCAAGACGGCCACCCACATCCCCGCGCGGTGGGACGAGGCCGGCAAGGAGTACAAGGCAACGGCAGACGACGCCTCCTACGGCATCTTCGAGCTGCAAACCCCGGGCGGGGACGACGTTATCGGCCAGATCAACTCCTCGTGGGCCGTCCGGGTCTACCGTGACGAGCTGGTCGAATTCCAGGTGGACGGCACGCACGGATCTGCCGTCGCCGGCCTGAACAAGTGTGTGGCGCAGCAGCGGGCCCACACACCCAAGCCGGTCTGGAACCCGGACCTTCCAGTCACAGAATCCTTCCGCAGCCAGTGGCAGGAAGTCCCCGCCAACGCCGAGTTGGACAACGGCTTCAAGCTGCAGTGGGAAGAGTTCCTGCGCGACGCCGTCGCCGGCCGCGAGCACCGCTTCGGGCTGCTCTCCGCCGCCCGCGGCGTGCAGCTCGCCGAACTCGGCCTGCAGTCCAGCGACGAACGCCGCACCATCGACATCCCGGAGATCACGCTCTGATGACTTCACTGATCCTTCCCACCTCCGACGGCGGAACCCGGCAGTACCGGCTCCGCGCTGCCACCACCTGGGCCAAACCGACGGCACGCCTGACATCGCGCCGGGCCTACGCTGCCGCCCACGTCATCCCCGAGGTGACCGCAGACAACACTCCCGGTGCCCCGGCCCGTCTCGACTGGGACGCCACCCTGGCCTACCGGCACGAGCTCTGGTCCTACGGGCTCGGGGTTGCCGACGCGATGGACACCGCCCAGCGCGGCATGGGCCTGGACTGGCCCGCCACGCAGCAGCTGATCAAGCGCACCGGCGCGGAGGCGGCGTCCGTGGTCTCCACCGGGGGCATGGCCACGGCAGGCATGACCGTCCGCGACCTCGTGTCCTGCGGCGCCGGCACCGACCAGCTGGACCTTGCCACACTGCCTTCCGGCGCGGCCGGGCTGCAGGCGGTCCTGACCGCCTACCGTGAGCAGGTCGCCGCCGTCAGCGAGGCCGGACCCAAGGTGATCCTCATGGCCTCAAGGGCGCTGGCCCAGGTGGCGTCCGGTCCCGAGGACTACCTGAAGGTGTACTCCACACTGCTCCAGGAGGCCGACCAGCCCGTCATCCTGCACTGGCTCGGCACCATGTTCGATCCCGCGCTGGCCGGCTACTGGGGCTCAGACAGCGTTGACCAGGCCACCGGGACGTTCCTCTCCCTCATCCGCGAGAACGCGGACAGGGTGGACGGCGTCAAGGTCTCCCTCCTGGATGCCTCGCACGAAATCGCGTTGCGGGCGGCGCTCCCCGAGGGCGTCCGCCTCTACACCGGCGATGATTTCAACTACCCGGAACTGATCGACGGCGACGGCACCCTCCACTCGGATGCTCTGCTGGGAATCTTTGCGGCAATCTATCCCGCCGCGTCCGCGGCGCTGCAAAGCTACGACGCCGGAGACGCCGCCAAAGCCCGTGCCATCCTGGACTCCACCCGCGAACTGGGCAAGCACATCTTCAGTGCCCCCACGTTCTACTACAAAACCGGAATCGCCTTCCTCTCCTGGCTCAACGGCAAGCAGCCCGGATTCCAGATGGTGGGCGGGCTGCACTCGGGCCGTTCCGTGGTGCACCTCGCGAAGACCTTCGAACTGGCCGACGAAGCCGGGCTGCTGAAGGACCCCGCCCTCGCAGCGTTCCGGATGTCCGAATACCTTCGCATTAACGGAGTGGGAGTATGACCTTCTATTCAGAACCGTCCCCCTTTTCACGGCTTTCCCTCAATAGCGCCACCACCAAGAAGTGGACGCTCGCCGAGGCTGTTGACGGCTGCGCCCGTGCAGGAATCCCCGCCATCGGGCCCTGGCGGGACATCGTCGCCGAGGCCGGGCTGGACAAGGCGGCGAAGCTGATCAAGGACGCCGGGCTCCGGGTCTCCTCGCTGTGCCGCGGCGGGTTCCTCACCGCTCCGGACGCCGACGGGCAGGCGGCAGCGCTCGCCGACAACAGGGCCGCGATCCTGGAGGCCGTTGCTCTCGATACGCAAGAACTGTTCCTCGTGGTCGGGGGCCTGGCGCCGGGGGAGAAGGACGTCGTGGCTGCCCGCCAGCGCGTGGCCGACCGGCTCGAGGATCTCGTCCCATTCGCCGTCGAACACGGCGTCCGGCTGGTGCTGGAACCCCTGCACCCGATGTACGCCGCCGACCGTGCGCTCATCTCCACGCTGGGGCAGGCGCTGGACCTGGCGGCGCCGTACGATGCGCGGGCGGTGGGGGTCGCCGTCGACACCTTCCACGTCTGGTGGGATCCGGAACTGAAAGCGCAGATCGACCGCGCCGGACGGGAGAACCGGATCGCCTCCTACCAGGTGTGTGACTTCAACCTTCCGATCGCCGCGGACGCGCTGCTTTCCCGCGGCATGATGGGCGACGGCGTGATTGACTTCGCGACGATCGGTACCTGGGTCCGGGACGCCGGATACACCGGCGACATCGAGGTGGAGATATTCAACCAGGAGATCTGGGACGCCGACGGCGCCGACGTCCTGGCGAGGATGAAGGACCGCTACGCGGAACTGGTGCAACCCTTCGCCTGAACCTGCCCTTACTTCGGTGGCCGTCCGCGGGTAGGGTGGCGCCAGGAGGGGTAGCCATGGACAAGCGCATCAGGGATGCCGAGGCGAGCGTTGTTGTCGCTGCGCAGCCGGAGCGGGTGTGGAAGGCGCTAACGGATCCGGCGGACGTCAGGGAATACTTTCTCGGCACGAACGTCACATCCACCTGGCGGGAAGGTGAGCCGGTGACGTTCGAGGGGGAGTGGCAGGGCAAGTCCTACCAGGACAAGGGGACCGTGCTGGAAGTCCGCCCCAACGAACTCCTGCGGATCACCCACTACAGCCCCTTGTCGGGCCGGCCCGACGAGCCGGACAGCTACCACACGGTGGAGTACGGCCTGGAGCCCGTGGCGGAGGGCACCCGGGTCAGCATCACCCAGGGCAACAACAAGAGTGATGACGAAGCCGCAGAGTCCGAGCAACTTTGGGGCATGGTGCTCGGCAACCTCAAGGACTACCTCGAGGACTGACCGTCGGTGGCGGCTTACCGATTCCGGCCAGTCTGTACCCTGCGACGGTGGGCAGCAGCGCGCAGCTGGATGATCCGGGCTGCGCCTGCCATGGCCACGAGGACTCCTCCGCCTACTGCCGCGATAAAGAGGGACATCCCGAGCGACACCGCGCCTTCAAGGCCGAAGAACTTCACCTGGACGAGTTCCTGGTTCTGCAGGATGAAGATGATCAGCAGCACCAGTACCACCAGGGCCGAGGCCACCGCCGCCCAGATCATACCTGCGCGCGTCACCTGCCGTTCCGGCTCCGCCCGGCCGGGCCGCGGTGACGCGGCCCCGTCGTAACCCGGGATCGCGGCCGTGCCGGGATGGCGGGCCGCCGCGCCGGTACTCGCCGCCGCTGCGGCCGGTGCAGGGTCAAGCGGCTCAGCGGCGCCTGGCTGGCCTGCTGCCGCGCTCGCTGGCCGGGGCGTTTCCGGATCGACGGGGTTTCCGCCCGACTGGCTTTGCTGCATGCGGATGTTCCTTCCCTGACGGTTGGTCCAAGCTGACCGGCGCGTGCACATCGCCGGCGCCCAATCCGATCATAGGCACAGTCGGGCCTTATTAGTAAGCATGCTTGGCACTTGCTGTCGGGAGGTCACCCGGGGGCCCTATCCATCCGGAGGCAGAGGCAGAACTGGCCCTGTCATGGAACTATAGTCGTGGAAACCGGGGGCGCTGAGGATCCTGGCGAGAGCGAAAGGCAACAGGGCAGATGGCAGACGTCACCGTAGTGTTCGACGGTCAAAGGACGCTCTTTTCAGACTCGGGAAAGTCCTATTCCTACCGAGTCGGTCCGGCTGGAACTCTTCATGTTCTGGCCCAGGCCTCGGGTCAGGCCGAGTGGACGTTTGAGCGGGAATATTCGCCGGCAGGCTGGCACACGGTCGAGGGCAAGCGGTTCATGGCCGATCCGACTATGTTGTCGCTGGCGGGCAAGGGTGGCCGTGCATTCCACGCGGTCACAGACGAATGAAGGGCTGCCGGAAAGAAGCGGTCCTGACTTTCGGTGTCGAATGCCAGGACCGCTCGTGGCCGTGCCCCAGGAGGGAATCGAACCCCCGACCGGCGGATTAGAAGGCCGCTGCTCTATCCCCTGAGCTACTGGGGCAACTGGTTTCCCGGCTTCCCGGGTGCCTGAAAAAGTCTACATTGCCTGCGGGCCTGTCGGCGGCACCGAGGACGAACGTTTCGGTTATCCACATACAGCATTGCGTACCTCCCCGCGGTCGCGTCGGCGGTTGATGCTGGAAGTGCCTGCTAGGGCAAGACACTTCGAGACAGGACACCAAGATGAGTGACAACATTACGGTCCGGGGCTTCGTGGCCACGGAGATCCGCAGTTCCACTACTCCCGGGGGCGTTCCCACCGCCTCATTCCGCCTCGGTTCCGCTGAACGGCGGTACGACCGCACGGCCAACGCCTGGGTGGACGGCAACATCAACTGGTTCACGGTCCAGGGATACCGGCAGCTGGCCGGGAACATGGGCTGCAGCATCAAGAAGGGCCAGCGCGTCGTCGTCGTGGGCAAGCTCAAGATGCGCAGCTGGGAGAAAGACGGCCGCATGTACCACGACGCCGAGATCGACGCGGACGCGGTGGGCCACGATCTCAAGTGGGGCACTGCCAACTTCATCCGCAATTCCGGAAACCCGCAGGCCGCTGACGGATTCGGCCCCGGGAACGGCGACCGCAGCGTTTCCGGATCCCCAGGCGAGGCCGGGGACGGCCCCGACGAGGACCGGGAGGAAGGCGACGAAACCGACGAAGGCCCGGCTGCGGCGGGCATCTTCCTCGACGACGCCGGCGACGAGTTGCAGCTCGACCCCGAAACGGGCGAGCTGACGGGAGCCGCTGCCTGAACGCCGGTGCCGTGCGGCACGGCACCCCCTGGCGGTGCCGCATGGCAGAATGGCAGCGTGATGCGAGCGACTACACTTCAGCGGAACAAAGCACTCCGCGGCAATGCCACTGGTGCCCTGGGAAACGCCAAGAAGGTTAGCGGCCGGCTCGCATTGGCGGTTGTTGTCGTGTCCCTGGCCGCCTGCACGGCACCGGGAGATCAGGCCACCGTGCACCAGACGGCGGAAGCACCAGCCGCCGGAGAACAGGCGGCCACCCAGGCGACAGCATCAGCCTCGGCAAAACCTTCGGCAAAACCCTCGGCGCCTGCGGCAGCCACCAAGGACGCTTCCGCAGCCACGGCCGCGCTGCAGCGGACCATGGCTGACGTCCTTGGAAGTGTAGTAGCGGCCAACCCGAAGCCCGCTACGGCCGACATCACCTCAGCCCTCACGGCGGCAGGAGTTCCGGCGCGGAGCCTGGAGGTCTCGGCGGGGCGTACACCCACCGGACTCGAGGTGGATTCCATGGAAGCGGCGGCTGTCCAGGCCAAGGAATGCGTGATCGGCCAGATCCGCGATGGGAAGGTGACGGTGACCGTGCTGCCGGCCCTGTCGAACGGCAAGTGTTTCGTAGGAGCCGCCGGCTGAGCCCGGAATGTGAGATATCACCGCCAACCCACTAGATTTGGAACCATGGCGGAATTTATCTACACAATGACCAAGGCCCGAAAGGCTGTTGGCGAAAAACTTATTCTCGACGACGTCAGCATGTCGTTCTTCCCGGGCGCCAAGATCGGCGTCGTTGGCCCCAACGGTGCCGGTAAGTCCACCATCCTGAAAATCATGGCCGGCCTGGATACCCCCTCCAACGGCGAGGCACGGCTGAGCCCCGGCTACACGGTCGGCATCCTGCTGCAGGAGCCGCCGCTGAACGAGGAAAAGACCGTCCTGGGCAACGTCCAGGAGGGCGTGGGCGAGATCTACGGCAAGATCCAGCGTTTCAACGCAATCTCCGAGGAGATGGCCAGCCCGGACGCGGACTACGACTCGCTCCTCGAGGAGATGGGCCACCTGCAGGAGGCCATCGACTCCGCCGATGCCTGGGACCTGGACTCCCAGCTCGAGCAGGCCATGGACGCCCTCCGCTGCCCGCCGGCCGACGCGGATGTCACCCTGCTCTCCGGTGGTGAGCGCCGCCGCGTAGCCCTCTGCAAGCTGCTGCTGCAGAAGCCGGACCTCCTGCTGCTCGACGAGCCCACCAACCACCTCGACGCCGAGAGCGTGCTGTGGCTGGAACAGCACCTCTCCTCCTACGAGGGCGCAGTGCTCGCCGTCACCCACGACCGGTACTTCCTGGACCACGTCGCGGAATGGATCGCGGAGGTGGACCGCGGCCACCTGTACCCCTATGAGGGCAACTACTCCACCTACCTGGAGAAGAAGCGCGCCCGCCTGGAAATCCAAGGCAAGAAGGACGCCAAGCAGGCCAAGCGCCTCGCCGAGGAACTCGACTGGGTCCGCTCCAATGCCAAGGGCCGGCAGACCAAGTCCAAGGCGCGTCTTGCCCGCTACGAGGAAATGGCGGCCGAGGCCGACCGCACCCGGAAGCTGGACTTCGAAGAGATCCAGATCCCGCCGGGACCGCGCCTTGGCGGCGTTGTGCTCGAAGCCAAGAACCTGCAGAAGGGCTTCGACGACCGCACCCTGATCGACGGCCTGTCCTTCTCCCTGCCCCGCAACGGCATCGTCGGCGTCATCGGCCCGAACGGTGTGGGCAAGTCCACGCTGTTCAAGACCATCGTGGGCCTTGAGCCCCTCGACGGCGGCGAGCTGAAGATCGGCGACTCGGTCAAGATTTCCTACGCCGACCAGAGCCGCGGGGGCATCGACCCCAACAAGACCCTCTGGGAGGTTGTTTCCGACGGCCTGGACTTCATCCAGGTGGGCAACGTTGAAATGCCCTCCCGCGCCTATGTCGCGGCGTTCGGGTTCAAGGGCCCGGACCAGCAGAAGAAGGCAGGCGTGCTTTCCGGTGGTGAGCGCAACCGCCTGAACCTGGCGCTGACCCTCAAGCAGGGCGGAAACCTGCTCCTGCTGGACGAACCGACCAACGACCTCGACGTCGAAACCCTCAGTAGCCTGGAGAACGCGTTGCTGGAGTTCCCTGGCTGCGCCGTCGTGGTCTCCCACGACCGCTGGTTCCTGGACCGGGTGGCCACTCACATCCTCGCGTACGAAGGTGACGAGGAGAACCCGTCGAAGTGGTACTGGTTTGAAGGCAACTTCGAATCCTACGAGGAGAACAAGGTGCAGCGCCTCGGCCCCGACGCGGCCAAGCCGCACCGCGTCACGCACCGCCGCCTGACCCGCGACTAAATCAGGCGCTGAGCACGAAAAGGCCGGCCCCGGGTTGACAAGATCAACCCGGGGCCGGCCTTTTCGTGTGCTGGAAGTCCGTCAGGCCTTGCGCATCTGGTGCTGCAGGATCTTGGTTTGCACGGCACCGGCAACCTTGCTCTTGATGTCCGTCGGCACCCGGACCATGCCCTCCTGCGCCACGGATGCCACGTGCAGGCCCTCCCGGTTGAAGATCTTGCCGGTCGCCAGGCCCCGCGCCCCCTGGGCGCTGGGCGATTCCTGCACGTACAGGAGCCATTCGTCAACGCGGACGGGACGGTGCCACCACATGGCGTGGTCGAGGCTGGCCACGCTCATGCCCGGCGTGATCCAGCTCAGCCCGTGCCTGCGAAGAATCGACTCGAGCAGCGTGTAGTCGCTGGCGTAGGCCAGCGCGGCACGGTGCGTGTTGGCGTTGTCCGGCATGGGGCTGAAGGTCTTCATCCACACGGCGTTGCGCGCTTCCTTCTTCCCCGTGGCCGCCACATACAGTGCGGGATCCACATGGCGGATGTCGAAGGGCCGTTCGTATGACCAGTGGCGGGCGACGGGGTGGTCGAACTTGCCCAGCAGGTCGGCCGTGCTGGGCAGCGACTCCGGATCCGGAATGCCGGCAGGCATCTCGGACTGGTGCTCAATGCCGTCATCGCCGGCCTGGAACGAGGCGATCATGGACAGAATCGGGGTGCCGTCCTGGTAGGCATGCACGCGCCGGGCGGAGAACGAGCGGCCGTCCCGCAGGCGCTGGACGCCGAAGGTGATGGGCTTGTTCGCGTCACCGGGCCGGAGGAAGTAGCCGTGCATGGAATGGACGGTGCGGTCCTCGTCCACGGTGCGCATCCCGGCGATCAGGGACTGGGCCAGGACCTGGCCGCCAAAGACGCGCTGGTGCGGCTGGCGCTGCGACGGACCCATGAAAATATCCTCGTCGGTGCGGGCGCCTTCCAGCTCGCCGAGGTCAAGCAGTTCGAGGAGGGAGTTCGTGGGGTCATTCGTGGGCAAGGCCTGCAATCCGGCGTCCGCTTCAGTCATGGTTTGACTCTAGACGGCGCCCCGGCACCGCTCAACCGCGCCCCAGCCGGTAGTGTTCTTAACGTGTCTGATCTCCTTACCCAGTCTTTCCGCTTCGCCGACCCGCGCGATCTCGCCGATCTGAAGACCTTCGTCACCCGCGCCAAGGCCATTGACGACGGCGCCATCCGCCTCCAGGCGGCCGGCACGGTCCTGGCCGCCTACGTGTGCGTGCTCCGGCCCCGGATCCTGGGGGAGTCCACCCCCACGATTCTGGGCCTGCGCACGATGGGACTGGCAGAGCCCTCCGCTGTTGATGTCACGGTTCCGCTCGCTGCCGTCCTGGACCGGCTGGCCCGGGCGGGGGAGAACGACGCCGATCTTCCGGTCCCGCCGTCGACCGTCACCGAGTCATGGGCCGGCGTGGGGGCGCCGCGCAGCGGCTGGGAACTCGTGGACTCCGTGCCCGATGCCGAACTGCGGCAGGCCGCCGAAACCGGCATCGCCGAGGTGGCCGGCATCGTTCCGGACAAACCCGGAGCCCTGATCGTGAACAACGCCCGGGCCGCCGTCTGGGGACGCGGGCTTGAGGGACGGCACGGGCTGCCGGCCGGAGCGGCGTTCGCCGCCCTCGCCCTGGGTTTCCTGGGCGGGGACGAACTGGCCGGCGACGAACAGAAGCTCTACCGTTCCGGGCGCTGGTTCCGGCTCAGCAGCAACCGCGGGCACGTGCTGGCACGTACCGGCGCCGGCCTGCTTTAGGCCGCCGACACCCGGCGGCTCGAAGCAGCAGCCGGTATCAGCCCTGCGCCTCGGACGGGCTGTTCACCATCGAGAGCGCGGCGCGCTCCATGTAATCCCACAGGGTTCCCTCATGCAGGGGCGGCAGGTCCAGGGAATCGACGGCTGTCCGCATGTGATGCAGCCAGCGGTCCTTCGCCTCGGGCGTCACCCGGAACGGCATATGGCGCATCCGCAGCCGGGGATGGCCGCGCTCCTCGCCGTAGGTGGTGGGGCCGCCCCAGTACTGCTCCAGGAACATCAGGAACCGCCGCTTGGCCGGACCCAGATCCTCTTCCGGATACATGGGGCGCAGCAGCGGATCGGTGGCCACGCCGTCGTAAAAGACGTCGATGAGCTTCACGAAGGTTTCATGGCCGCCGACGGCGTCGTAAAAGTTGTCCGTGTAGCCCGGCTGGCTGAAGGGGTCGTTGCGCATCAGCGGCTTCCGGACGCCGGGCTCGGGCGGGGTGGGAAGGGATGGGATGGTCATGGCTATTCTCCAGACTTCTGCTGGGGTGCGTGCTCGGCTTCCGCAGCCGTCTCTTCAGGCTCCGCAGGCGGGACGTAGTTTCCCTGCGAGCGGTTGCCCACACGGAGGATCTCACCGTTGCGGAGGTACCAGATGGCGCCGTTCTCGTCGCGGACGCGCGTGATCCGCAGCCCGATCGACTCCACGACGCCCACGACTTCGCTGGTTTCAATGATGTCGCCGATGCCGTACTGGTCCTCGATGGTGATGAAGATGCCGGCGAGGAAGTCCCTGATCAGCTGCTGGGCGCCAAAGCCGATGGCGATACCGAGGATTCCCACGCTGGTCAGCAGCGGTGCCACGTCGACGTCGAGGTTCTTCAGCATGTAGATGGTGGTGATGACAGCGATCATCACGCCGATGCCGCTCTTCAGCAGCGAGCCGATCGTGTTGGCCCGCTGGACGCGCCGCTCATGGTCCAGGGCACGGAGCGCCGGCGCCACCCAGCGGAAGTGCGGCTTCTTGAACAGCGACGTGCCGCTGGCCACACGCTTGGTGATCCTGGCGATCAGGAAACTGGCGATCAGCCACAGGATTATGCCCGCGCCAAGGCTGATGGCCACGCCGGCCAGGTCGAGTCCGGTGGGCTCCAGTGAGGCGGAGGGTGCGGTGAACATGCTGTGCATCTGCTGGAAGGCTCCTTGCTGCTGTCCGGTGGCGGCCGGTCTCCGCGCTTTCCTGGAGGCCGGCCGCTCTTTGGTCGCCATTAAGCCTAACGGGGTCTGCCGCTGGCTAAGGACTTCCGGCTGTGGTAACGGGAGCGTGCAGGACGGGGAAATTTACGCTACGGGCAATGAAGCACACCTGGTTGGCCTCGTGATGCATCCGGTCCGCCAGCGCGATGTGCCCCGGATCCGCAACCGTCACCTGCGGGCGCAGCGTGACGGTTTCGAACTGGCCGCTGCCGTCCCGGTTGAGCCGCATCATGCCGGTGGCGTTGTCCGCATAGGACAGGACCACCACGCCATGCTTCACCGCAACGTGCAGGAAGGACAGCATGTGGCACTGTGCGAGCGCCGTCAGCAGCAGCTGCTCGGGGTTGTACCGGGAGCGGTCGCCGTGGAAGGTGGGATCGGCCGAGCCATGCAGGACCGGCAGCCCGGGAATTTCGATGTCATGGTCCCGGGAGTAGTCCCGGTAGGACGACGTGCCACTTCCAAGGTTGCCGGTCCAGCGGACCGTCAGCGCATAGTGGTGTTCGTTGAGTGCCATTGCCTAGGCATCCGCCGCGCGGGCCCGCAGCGCCCGGGCCACGCCGTCGCGGTTTTCCAGCATCATCCGGCGCAGCGCAGCGCTTTCCTCCGGCAGCGACGCAAGGAACGCGTCGGTCCGGTCCACGGTGGCCTGGCTGGTCAGCTGCGCCGGGTACAGCCCGACGACGATCTGCTGGGCCAGGGCATTGGTGCGCTCGGCCACGATTCCCGGGACGGCCTCGAAGTATTTCTCAGCGAACGGCTCCAGCAGCGCCGTGTCCAGCACGCGCGTGAACCCGGCGACGGCCGAGGCCTGGATGGCGTTGGAAAGCTCGCCCTTGACCACGATCGACTCCCAGGCTGCCAACTTGGCCTCCGGGGTGGGGATGGCGGCCTTGGCCAGGGCGGCCGCGTTCTGGCCGCTGGAGGTGTTGTCCCGCTGCAGTTCCGCGTCGATGTCCGCCTGGCCCAGCCTGCCGCCGGCCACGAGGGCGGCCACGAGCTCCCAGCGGAGGTCCTGGTCCACGGTCAGGCCGGGCAGGGTGTCCGAGCCGTCCAGCAGCCCGGCGATCCGGTCCAGCTGCTGACCGCTGCGCGCAAGGAGCGCGAACGATTTGATGAACTGCAGCTGGGCGTCGGACCCGCCCGGCACGTCCGTGGCAAGTTCCCAGAGACGGTCGACGGCGGCAACGGTGGTGGCTTCGCGGTGCTCCTCGGCAACGTAGAACGTAAGCGTGGTGGCCAGTTGCCGCAACTGCACCAGGATCACGGAGGAATCAGACTCGGAGGCGATGTTGGCCAGGATCAGGTCGACGTATCCGCGGGCGGGGCTTTCCCCATCCCGTGCAGCGTCCCAGGCCGAGCCCCACACCAGCGTCCGCGGCAGGCTCTCGCGGAAATCCTTCAGGTGCGCCGTGGCGGTGGCGAGGGACTGTTCATCGAGCCGCACCTTGGCATACGCGAGGTCATCGTCATTGAGCAGGATGAGGTCCGGCCGCTTGAGTCCGGCGAGTCCGGGGACCTCGGTGCGCTCTCCGTCGACGTCGAGCTCTTCCCGGTGCACGCGCTCGAGCGTTCCCTCGCCGGTGAGGTCATAGAAGCCCACCGCCAGGCGGTGCGGGCGGATGGTGGGCTGCTCGTCAACCGCTGACTGCAGGATGGCGAACGAGGTGATGGTGCCGTCGTCGTCCACCGCCAGCTCCGGCTTGAGCGAGTTCACGCCGGCCGTTTCGAGCCACAGGCGGCCCCACTGGTCCAGGTCGCGTCCGCTGGCCTTCTCCAGCTCGACCATCAGGTCACCGAGCTCGGTGTTCCGCCAGGAATGCTTTGCAAAGTATTCACGCACGCCGGCCATGAAGTGGTCCGGCCCCACCCAGGCCACCAGCTGCCGCAGCACGGAGGCACCTTTGGCATAGGTGATGCCGTCGAAGTTCACCTCGACGTCCTGCAGGTCGTTGATCTCGGCGAAGACCGGGTGCGTCGTGGGGAGCTGGTCCTGGCGGTAGGCCCACGACTTCTCCACCGAGGCGAACGTGGTCCACGCGCTCTGGAACTTGGTGTTCTCCACCGCGGCCAGGTGCGACATGTATTCGGCGAAGGATTCGTTGAGCCAGAGGTCGTTCCACCAGCGCATGGTCACGAGGTCGCCGAACCACATGTGGGCCAGTTCGTGCAGCACGGTGATGGCACGGCGTTCCACCTGCGCCTCCGGGACCTTGCCGCGGAAAACGTAGCCTTCGAGGATGGTGACGGCTCCGGCGTTTTCCATGGCGCCGGCGTTGAACTCCGGGACAAACAGCTGGTCGTACTTCTCAAACGGGTAGGGGCAGCCGAACTGAGTCTCGAAGAACTCGAAGCCCTGGCGCGTGAGCTCAAAGATGTTGTCCGCGTCCAGGTACTGCATGAGGGACTTGCGGGCGAAGACGCCAAGCGGAACGACGCGGCCATCCGAACTGGTGACGTCGCTGCGCACCGACTGGTACGGTCCGGCGATCAGCGCGGTGACGTAGGAGGACAGGCGTGGCGTGGGCGGAAAGTCCCAGACCGAGCGGGCGGCGCCGTCGTTCCCCGGTGCCGCCACCGGCTCCGGCGTCGGCGAATTGGAGATGACGTCCCAGTGCGAGGGTGCGGTGACGCGGAACCGGAAGGTGGCCTTGAGGTCGGGCTGTTCAAAGACCGCGAACATGCGGCGCGAGTCCGGCACCTCGAACTGCGTGTACAGGTACACCTCGCCGTCCACCGGGTCCACGAAGCGGTGCAGGCCTTCGCCCGTGTTCATGTAGGGAGCGTCCGCCACGACGGTCAGTTGGTTGTCCGCAGCAAGGTCCGGCAGCTGGATCCGGACGCCGTCGGACACCTCGGCCGGGTCCAGTTCGCGGCCGTTCAGGCTCACGCTGTGGACGGCGTCCGTCACGGCGTCGATGAACGTCGAGGATCCCGGCGCCGCCGTGAACCTGACAGTGGTGGTGGAACCGAAGACCGTCGCCCCCTTGGTCAGGTCCAGGCTGACATCGTAGGAGTCGACGGCGATCAGGGCGGCGCGCTCGCGTGCTTCGGCGCGGGTCAGGTTCATGCCTGGCAAGGTTGTGCCTCCAGAGGTTGTGGTGGTGCGGGCAGGCCCGGCCCGCCGGCTGCCGCGCACGGTAGTCACGCGTGCGGTTGCATCACTGTGAAGCCATTGTTTCATTTCGGGGCCGCTTGGCAAGTTGCGCAGCTCACTTCCCTGGCCCAACTCCGGGCCCGTTCCCTGCGGCAGTCCTCTCCGGCCGGCCGGGGCAGGGGTAGCGTTAAGGCATGGGAAAGATCCTCGATGCTGTGGACACCAAGGCGCTGCGGTTCGCGATCGGCTTCCCAGTGTTGCTTGCCGCCGGGTTCGCGGTCTGTGCCGTGCTGTTGCGGCCGGATCTGCCGGAACCGCTGGCGGTCATGTGGAATAACGACGGCGGCACCGCCTTCGCTCCGTTCCCCGCCTTCGTGGGCGGCGGGGCAGCCCTGATCGTCATCACCGGCTGGCTGGTGCTGCTGCAGTCCGTGCCGGTGTCGCGGCCAACCGTGATGCGCCGGATCATGATGGGCGCGGGGCTGACGGTGAGCCTTTTCGTCACCACCGTGCTGGCGGCCGCCCTCGTAGGCCAGGCCGGTGTGGCTGACGCACGCCAGTCAAGCGTGGACATGATTGTCCTCGCCTCGGGCAGCGGCGCCGCCCTTGCCCTGGGGGTCATCATCGGGTTCGTGTTCAAGGCGGACCAGCAGTGGACACCGGAGGATGACCGTGCCCTGCAGCAGGCCCTGGAACTTGAGCTCGACCCTGAGCTCGTCCGCGATTCCGTCCGGTTCTGGGTGCATGCGCGCAGCTCGGTCTTCGTCATGATCGCCATAGCCAGCCTGTTTCCAGCTTCCCTGATCGCGATCGCCGTGCCGTGGCTCGCAGCGCTGCTCGTGGCGGCCGCGCTGGTGGGCGCCGCGTTCCTTTTCGCCCGGGTCACCGCGGACCGGAGCGGTCTGCGGGTCTTCCTTGCAGGCATCCTGCGTGTCATCGACGTCCCCGCCGCCGCCATCTCCGCAGCCCAACCAGCCGACGTCCGAGCCGCCGACTACGGCGGGTGGGGCTACCGCAACCACGACGGAACCGCAGCGGTCCTCGTCAGCAGCGGCCCCGCCGTCGTCGTCCGCAAGACCGACGGCCACAAGCTTGCCGTAAGCGGCGGCAACCCCGACTCGGCCGCCCGTCTGGCAGAGGTCCTGACACGTGTTGCGGCAAGGGCCCGCCGCGACGCCCGCCCGCCGGATACCCACCCGTCAGCTTAGGACGGCAAGGACGCGTAACTGCCGCGTCATTGCCCGGGCGGACCCCGCCCGGGGGAAGCGCAGCGAGTACTCTTGGATCTGTTGATTTGCCCTGTACCAGCCCGGCCGCGCCCCGGTGCTCATGACTGAACGGAAGCTACCGTGACAACAAACCCTGCATTTCCGCGGGTCCACATCGCCACCGACCACGCCGGCATGGAGCTGAGCGCCCATCTGGTCAAGCACCTGACCTCGAACGGCTACGACGTGGTGGATCACGGGCCCAAGGAATACGACGCCCTGGACGACTACCCGTCGTTCTGCATCAACGCGGCGCTCGCAGTGGTGGCGGACCAGGAAGCAGGAATCCACGCGCTGGGCATCGTGCTGGGCGGATCCGGCAACGGGGAGCAGATCGCGGCCAACAAGGTCAAGGGCGTCCGCGCCGCCCTGGCCTGGAACCACTCCACCGCCACGCTGGCCCGCGAGCACAACGATGCCAACGTCGTGGCCGTCGGCGGGCGCCAGCACAGCGTCGAGGAGGCCACGTCCCTGATCGAGGCCTTCCTGCAGGAGCCCTTCAGCAACGACGAGCGGCACGTCCGCCGCATCGGCAAGATCGCCACCTACGAAACCACCGGCGAGATCGTCGAGTAGTGCCGGAAGGCCACTCCATACACCGGCTGGCCCGCCAGTTCGGTGACGTGTTCGCCGGCGAGCCGCTGGCTGTCAGCAGCCCCCAGGGCCGCTTCGCCGCCGGCGCCGCACTGCTGGACGGACACACCATGGTGCACGCGTCCGCCCATGGAAAGCACCTGTTCCTGCACTTCGAGCACGCACTGGTCCTGCACGTCCACCTCGGCCTCTACGGGGCCTGGGATTTCGGCGGGGACAGCCAGTTCCGCGGGGCCTCCAGCATCGGCGCGCCCCGCCGGGTGGGGGAACGGGAAGTGGCCGATGGCACTGGGTCATCAACCGACGGGCCCGGTAACGATGCTGCGCCCGCCGAGTACGCCGGGCCGCCGGCGCCGGTGGGAGCGGTGCGGGTCCGGCTGGTGAGTGACCACGGCTGGGCCGACCTGCGCGGTGCCACCACGTGCGCGGCCATCACCGACGCAGAGGCGGCAGCCGTGCTGGACAGGCTGGGTCCCGATCCGCTCCACAACACTGGCGGCAGCAGGGACGACTTCATCCGGCGCGTCCTGGCAAAGTGGACGCCGCTCGCCACGCTGCTGATGGACCAGAAGGTGATTGCCGGCGTCGGGAATGTCTACCGGGCCGAAGTGCTGTTCCGCGGCAGGATCGACCCCCTGCTTCCCGGCCGTGCGCTCACCGCGGACGCCGCCGGCCTCCTCTGGGATGACACCGCCGCGGTGATGGCCGACGGCGTCCGCGACGGTCGGATCATCACCACCACCGCCGGATTCTGGACCCGGAGCGGCCAGCTTCCGCCGGGGGAGGAGGCGCACTTCGTCTACCGCCGCCACGGCCAGCCCTGCCGGGTCTGCGGCACTCCGGTTGCCCTGGCCGAACACGCCGCCCGCAAACTGTACTGGTGCCCCTCCTGCCAGCAGCCCGTATGAGCTGATGGGCCCGGGCCTGAGTCGCTGCCCAGGGTCGCTGGGATGCCAGTGGGGCTTAACGCAAGAGAGGCCCCTCAACGAGGGGCCTCTCTTGGTGTGGAGGGGACGACGGGAATCGAACCCGCGTAATCAGTTTGGAAGACTGAGGCTTTACCATTAAGCTACGTCCCCGAGGAAAGCGTTGCGGCGCCGGCTTTTGGGGGCGCGGGCCTTGGGCTTTTCTTCGGCGGCTGTTCAAGCCGGATATAACTAAACCTAATTCATGTCCCAACTGTCAAATGTGCAATCACGGCGGGGATGAACGTAGACTGTCCTGTGCATTACGGGGTGTAGCTCAGCTTGGCTAGAGCACCTGCTTTGGGAGCAGGAAGTCGCAGGTTCAAATCCTGTCACCCCGACTCTGCGGCCCGGGCCCCAGGCCTGGTCACAACAACGCGTTTGCAGAACCCATCCAACAAAACCAGGAGTACTTAGACCGTGAAGAGCGCTGTCGAGAACCTCACCCCCACGCGGGTCAAGCTCAATGTTGAGGTCCCCTTTGAGGAATTGAAGCCCAGCATCGACGAGGCATACAAGACTGTTGCTTCGCAGATCCAGGTCCCTGGCTTCCGTAAGGGCAAGGTTCCCGCCAAGCTGATCGACCAGCGCGTCGGCCGCGGCTACGTCCTGGAGACCGCCATCAACGAAGGCCTCAACGGCTGGTACCAGGCTGCAGTCCAGGAGTCCGGCATCCACCCCCTGAGCCGTCCCGAGGTTGAGATCACCGAGGTTCCGGATCCTTCCGCCACCGATGGTGAGCTGAAGTTCCAGGCGGAGGTTGACGTCCGCCCCGAGATCGAACTGCCCGACTACGCCGGCATCAAGGTTGAGGTTGCCGCGGCAGAGTCCTCCGACGCAGACGTCGACAAGGCCCTGGACGAACTGCGCGGCCGCTTCGGCACGCTCAAGTCCGTGGACCGCCCGGCAGCTGACGGCGACTTCCTGAGCATCGACATCACGGCGAGCATCGACGGCGCCGAGGTGGACTCCGCTTCAGGGCTGTCCTACCAGGTTGGCGCCGGCACCATGCTCGAGGGCATGGACGAGGCCGTCACCGGCCTGAGCGCTGACGAGGACGCCATCTTCGACACCACCCTGGTGGGCGGCGACCACGCCGGCGAAGCCGCGCAGGTCAAGGTTGTCGTCAAGTCCGTCAAGGAGCGCGAGCTGCCCGAGGCGAACGACGACTTCGCCCAGCTGGCGTCCGAATTCGACACGCTGGCCGAACTGCGCGAGGACCTCGCCAAGCAGGCCGCCGACTCCAAGGTCGTCGAGCAGGGCGTCGAGGCACGCGACAAGGTCCTGGACAAGCTCGTTGAGCTGGTTGAGGTTCCCGTTCCGGAGTCCGTCGTCGAAGAGCAGCTCGAGCAGCACTTCAAGGCCGAGAACTCCCACGGTGAAGGCGAGCACGACACCGAAGAGCACCGCGCCGAGGTCAAGGCCAACACCGAGCGCGCCTTCCAGAACGAGATCATCCTCGACGCCATCGCCGAGAAGGAAGAAGTGGGCGTCAGCCAGAACGAGCTGATCGACTACATCGTCACCACCGCCAGCCAGTACGGCATGGACCCGAACCAGTTCGCCCAGATCATCGACCAGAGCGGCCAGGTTCCCATGATGGTCTCCGAGGTCCGCCGCCGCAAGGCGCTGGCCGTCGTCCTGGGCCAGGCCGAGGTCACCGACTCCGAGGGCAACAAGGTTGACCTCAGCGACTTCGTCCGCCCCGGCGGCGAAGAGGCTCCGGCCGTCGAAGCCGAAGCAGAAACCGAAGCTGAAGAGGCAGCCGGCGAGACCGTCGCGAACAACGATCCCGCGGCCGTGAAGTTCTAGCAGCACCACGCATCAGCGGCGTCAGCCCCCGGGTCCTCGGATCCGGGGGCTGGCGCGTTAACGGCCGGTGTACAGCTCCCGCTGGCAATCGTGCGCCGTCAGCGAACAGCGCGATTCCGACGAACAAATCCGCTCCGAAAGCGGTTAGTGTCCAAGTAGTGAAGTTCAGTGATGTCGTTCAGTGATGTCACCGTCACCAGCGAGAGGTAAGTACAAATGTCACAGCAAGCAGCGGCCCCCCGCATGGCAACCGTCGATCCTGCAGCCCAGGACAACTACATCTACAACCGCCTGCTGAAAGAGCGCATCATCTGGCTTGGCTCCGAGGTCCGCGACGAGAACGCGAACGCCATCTGCTCACAGCTGCTGCTGCTTTCCGCCGAGGATCCCAACAAGGACATCTACCTCTACATCAACTCGCCCGGCGGCTCGGTGACCGCCGGCATGGCCATCTACGACACCATGCAGTTCATCCCCAACGATGTCGTTACCGTCGCCACCGGCCTGGCGGCCTCCATGGGACAGTTCCTGCTGTCCTCCGGCACCAAGGGCAAGCGCTACGCCACCCCGAACGCCCGCATCCTGATGCACCAGCCCTCCGGCGGCATCGGCGGCACGGCTTCGGACATCAAGATCCAGGCCGAGCTGATCCTCCACATGAAGAAGGTCATGGCTGAGCTCACGGCGGACCAGACCGGACAGACCGTGGAAACCATCCTCAAGGACAACGACCGCGACAAGTGGTTCACGGCCACCGAGGCGCTGGAATACGGCTTCTTCGACAAGATCTCGGCACACGCAGGATCGGTCGCGGGCGGCGGCGGAACCCAGAACGCGTCATCCAACGGCCAGAGCTAAACCGGCACCAAGACAGAACTGAATCCAGGAGCAATGAACATGAACTACAATTTCGGATCGTCTGCCGGTAACCTGCCGACAAGCCGCTACGTCCTGCCGCAGTTCGAGGAGCGCACGCCGTATGGCTTCAAGCGCCAGGATCCCTACACCAAGCTCTTCGAGGACCGGATCATCTTCCTTGGAGTGCAGGTGGATGACGCCTCTGCCGATGACATCATGGCGCAGCTGCTGGTGCTCGAGTCCACGGACCCGGACCGCGACATTACCCTGTACATCAACTCGCCGGGCGGCTCCTTCACGGCCATGACCGCGATCTACGACACCATGCAGTACATCCGCCCTGAAATCCAGACCGTGTGCCTGGGCCAGGCCGCAAGTGCAGCGGCCGTGCTGCTGGCAGCGGGAACGCCGGGCAAGCGCCTGGCGCTGCCCAACGCCCGCGTCCTGATCCACCAGCCGGCGCTGTCCGGCGGCCAGGGCGGACAGGCATCCGACCTGGAGATCCAGGCGGCCGAAGTCATGCGCATGCGGACCTGGCTGGAGGAGACCCTGGCCAAGCACTCCGGCCGGACGCCGGAACAGGTCAACAATGACATCGAGCGCGACAAGATCCTCACCGCGGCCGAGGCTCAGGATTACGGCCTGATCGACCAGGTCCTTGATTCCCGCAAGATCAAGCCGCAGGCACTCGCCCGGTAAAACAGGCGCCTGCCCGCTAAATGCGGACACACGCGTAAACAGCAGTAACGGACGCCGGTGCGGTTTAGATTTTTGAACCGCACCGGCGCCCGGTTTCCACCCCTCGGGCCGAATGTGACCTAGAGTGGATGTAAATCATTGCCGGATCCCGGCCATGGTTAGATTCAACCGGTGCAAAGCTGCCCTTGCGGCAAGATACTAAGGGGTTCACATATGGCTCGGATTGGCGAGAGCGCGGATCTGCTCAAGTGCTCTTTCTGCGGCAAGAGCCAGAAGCAGGTGCGCAAGCTCATTGCCGGGCCCGGCGTCTACATCTGCGACGAGTGCATCGAGCTCTGTAACGAGATCATCGAGGAAGAACTCGCAGAGGTCGCCGATCTGGGCAGTTTCGAACTGCCCAAGCCCCGCGAAATCTTCGACTTCCTGCAGGAATACGTCATTGGCCAGGAACCGGCCAAGCGTTCCCTCGCGGTCGCGGTCTACAACCACTACAAGCGGATCCAAGCCGGCCACGCGCCCAAGAGCGGCACGCTGGCCGATGGCGTCCACCACGATGACGTTGAAATCGCGAAGTCCAACATTCTCCTCATTGGCCCCACCGGCTGCGGCAAAACCTACCTTGCGCAGACCCTGGCACGCCGGCTGAACGTCCCCTTCGCCGTCGCCGACGCCACCGCCCTGACCGAAGCCGGGTACGTGGGCGAAGACGTGGAGAACATCCTCCTCAAGCTCATCCAGGCCGCCGACTATGACGTCAAGAAGGCCGAACAGGGCATCATCTACATCGACGAGATCG
Organism: Arthrobacter sp. FW305-BF8; assembly: GCF_021789315.1. Lineage (NCBI taxonomy): Bacteria > Bacillati > Actinomycetota > Actinomycetes > Micrococcales > Micrococcaceae > Arthrobacter > Arthrobacter sp. FW305-BF8. The sequence goes on along the minus strand of NZ_CP084561.1, from coordinate 2,927,953 downwards.
ACAAAATCTCGCGCAAGAGCGAAAACCCCTCGATCACCCGCGATGTCTCGGGCGAGGGCGTGCAGCAGGCCCTGCTGAAGATCCTCGAAGGAACGGTTGCCTCCGTTCCGCCGCAGGGCGGCCGCAAGCACCCGCACCAGGAATTCATCCAGATCGACACAACGAACGTCCTCTTCATCGTTGCCGGCGCCTTCGCCGGCCTGGAGGACATCATCGGTTCCCGTTCCGGCCGCAAGGGCATCGGCTTCGGAGCCCCGCTGAACGAGGTCAAGAACACCGACTCCTATGGCGAAGTGATGCCGGAAGACCTGCTGAAGTTCGGGCTTATTCCGGAGTTCATCGGCCGCCTGCCGGTCATCACCACTGTCTCCAACCTTGACCGCCCCGCCCTGATCCAGATCCTGTCCACGCCCAAGAACGCCCTGGTCAAGCAGTACCAGAAGATGTTCCAGCTGGACGGCGTGGAGCTGGTGTTCGACGACGATGCCCTGGACCTGATCGCCGACCAGGCCCTGGAACGGGGAACCGGAGCCCGCGGGCTGCGCGCCATCATGGAGGAAGTCCTTCTCCCGGTCATGTTCGATCTGCCCAGCAGGGACGACATCGCCAGCGTGGTCATCACCGCTGACGTGGTGGGCAAGAAGGCCCAGCCCACCATGATCACGCACGACGTCGTGGCCAAGCGGCGGAACAAGTCCGCTTAGCCGGCTTCCATCCGCCGGGCCGGAATAAAACGGCCCGATCCATCGCTGTCCCTTAAGCGCGCCCTGCGAGTATGGCTCTGCGGCGCGCCACACGCCACACCCCGAAGACTTCCCTGAGGAGATTTGCTGTGTCTGAAACCGCCCCAAATAAGGCTGACTTCTGGTTCGACCCCCTCTGCCCGTTCGCCTGGATCACGTCCCGCTGGATCGGCGAGGTGGAAGGCGTCCGCGACATCCAGACGGAGTGGCACGTCATGAGCCTGTCCGTGCTGAACGAAGGCCGCGACCTCGATCCCAAGTACCGCGAGGCCATGGACAAGGCCTGGGGGCCTGTCAGGGTCATCATCGCCGCACAGGAACAGCACGGCGACCACGTGGTCAAGCCGCTGTACGACGCCATGGGTTCACAGATCCACGACGGCGGGCAGAAGGACTTCTCGATCGTCATCAGCAAGGCACTGGCCGACTGCGGCCTCCCCGCCGGGCTGGCAGCAGCCGCCGGCTCGGACGAGTACGATCCGCAGCTGCGCGAGAGCCATGAAAAGGGCATCTCCCTGGTGGGCCAGGACGTCGGAACCCCCGTGGTCGCCTTTAACGGCACCGCGTTCTTCGGGCCCGTCCTCACCCGCATTCCGCGCGGGGAGGAAGCCGGGAAGATCTGGGATGCGTCGGTCACGCTGGCGTCGTACCCGCACTTCTTTGAGATCAAGCGCAGCCGGACTGAAAGCCCTGCCTTCGACTGACCGTTTGAGCCCCGGCTGAACTACATGAGAGTAGTTCCGCCGGGGCTCTTGCGCATCCGCAAGAGGAGGACAAAGATAGTTCTTACCCACTTCGAAAGAAGTGAGACGCAGGAACCAAAGATTCAGTGACATGCTTCCAACGCAGCCTTCGGCAAAGTTAGAAGCAGGCTACCGGTGACAAGGTAGGAAGACCTGAAATTCTAAGGATCTTGCCAGACTGTCAAAGATGTCACCAGACAGCCGAAAAGTCGAAGCCCCACCAACGGCAAAACGCTGATGGGGCTTCCCCTTTGCCCGAAATAGGGCGGTGCCCAAAAATAGGCCGGTGAGCCCGGAATGCTCCGGGCTCACGTCGCATCAGGCCTGCGCTGGCTCCTCGGCCGGGGCCAGTTCAACATCGCTCACGGTAAGCTCGCCCTCGCCGGTGTTGAGGGTGATCTCCTGCGCGTTGGCCGCTGCCTTGAGGTCTCCAAGGCCTGCCTGAAGCTGGGCTACGAGCGACTCCGTCGCCGTGATCGTCGCCGACAGGACCTCGGTGCGCTGCTTGACCTTGGCCTCGGACTTGGCCTTCCGGATGCCGCTGAGCGCAATGCCCACGGTGCCGAGCATGCCGGTGTCGCCGTCGGTGATCTCCAGCGGCGCCGGCCACGCGGCGCGGTGCACGGACCCGGCCCGCCACCAACCCCAGACCTCTTCGGTGGCGAAGGGCAGGAACGGTGCGAACAGCCGCAGCAGCGAATCCAGCGTGGTGGCCAGGGCAGCGAGTACCGAAGCCTGCTCGGTCTCGCCCGCGGCCCCGTAGGCACGGTCCTTGATCAGCTCGACGTAGTCGTCAGTGAACTGCCAGAAGAACGATTCGCTGATCTGCAGCGCCCGGGCGTAGTCGTAGTTGTCGAACGCCTTCGTGGCCTGGGCCACGACGTCGGAGAGCTGGGCCAGCAGGGCACGGTCCAGGGGATTCGTCAGGACAGACAGATCGGTGGATACCACCGAATTCTCCGTGGCACCCAGGTTCAGGACGAACTTCGAAGCGTTCAGCAGCTTGATGGCCAGGCGCCGGCCGATCTTCATCTGCGCGATCTCGTAGGCGGTGTCCGCGCCCAGGCGTGCGGAGGCAGCCCAGTAGCGGACAGCGTCCGAGCCGTACTCGTTCAGGACGTCCGTCGGCACCACCACGTTGCCCTTGGATTTGGACATCTTCTTGCGGTCCGGATCCAGGATCCAGCCGGAGATGGCCGCGTGCTTCCAGGGCGCGACGTCCTGCAGGGCGTCCGCACGGACGACGGAGGAGAACAGCCAGGTGCGGATGATGTCGTGTCCCTGGGGGCGCAGATCGAACGGGAACACCTTCGCGAACAGGTCCTCGTCCCGGCTCCAGCCGCCCACGATCTGCGGGGTCAGGGACGAGGTGGCCCAGGTGTCCAGCACGTCAGCGTCACCGGTGAAGCCGTTGGGCTGGTCGCGCTGCGATTCGTCGTAGCCGGGCGCGGCGTCAGCCGCAGGGTCCACCGGCAGTGACTCGTCCGAGGGGATGACAGGGCTGTCGTAGTCAGGGTTGCCCTGGGCGTCCAGCGGGTACCAGACCGGGATCGGCACGCCGAAGAAGCGCTGGCGGGAGACCAGCCAGTCCCCGTTGAGGCCGGCAATCCAGTTCTCGTAGCGGGAGCGCATGAAGGACGGGTGGAAGTCGATGTCATTGCCGCGGCCGATCAGGCGTTCACGGCGGTCCTCGTCGCGGCCGCCGTTGCGGATGTACCACTGCCGGGACGTCACCACCTCGAGGGGCTTGTCACCCTTTTCGAAGAAGTTCACCGGGTGGGTGATCTTCTTGGGTTCGCCGTCGAGCAGGTCCGCGGCCGTGAGCAGCTCCACCACTGCCTCCTTGGCCGAGAAGACCGTCTTGCCGGCGATCGCTGCGTAGGCCTCGCGGCCGGCATCCGTGGTGATCCACTCCGGGGTCTCGGCGAGGATGCGGCCGTCGCGGCCCACGATCGCACGGGTGGGAAGCTGGAGTTCGCGCCACCAGGTCACGTCGGTAAGGTCGCCGAAGGTGCAGACCATCGCGATGCCCGAGCCCTTGTCCGCCTTGGCCAGCGGGTGGGCCTTGACCTCCAATTCGACGTCGAACAGCGGGGACTTCACGGTCTTGCCGAACAGCGGCTGGTACCGCTCGTCGTCGGGGTTTGCCACCAGGGCGGCGCAGGCCGCGAGCAGTTCGGGGCGGGTGGTCTCGATGAAGATCTTCTCGCCGTCGGCGGTGAAGAACGGGTAGCGGTAGTACGCGCCCGGCACCTCGCGGTCCTCGAGTTCGGCCTGGGCCACGGCGGTGCGGAAGGTGACGTCCCAGAGCGTGGGGGCCTCGGCCATGTAGGCGTCGCCGGCGGACAGGTTCGCGAGGAAGGCGCGCTGGGACACAGCGCGGGACGTGTCGTCGATGGTGCGGTAGGTGAGGTTCCAGTCAACGGACAGGCCAAGGGTCTGGAACAGGTTCTCGAAGACCTTCTCGTCCTCGACCGCGAGTTCCTCGCAGAGTTCGATGAAGTTCTGACGGGAGACGACGTCGAAGTCCCGCTGGTTCTTCGCCGGCTGTGCCGGCGGCTGGTAGTCCGGGTTGTACGGAATGGCGGGATCGCAGCGGACACCGTAGTAGTTCTGGACGCGGCGCTCGGTGGGCAGGCCGTTGTCGTCCCAGCCCATCGGGTAGAAGACGTTCTTGCCGGTCATGCGCATGTAGCGGGCCTGCACGTCGGTCTGCGTGAAGGAGAACATGTGGCCCACGTGGAGGGAACCGGAAGCGGTGGGCGGGGGAGTGTCGATCGAGTAGACCTGCTCCCGGGTGGTGTCGGGGTCGAACCGGTAGGTTCCTTCCTCGAGCCAGCGCTGCGTAAGGGCAGCTTCCAGGCCCTCGAGGGCCGGCTTGTCGGGAACGTTGATGGGGGCGGTGGCGGGCGTGTCTGTACCCTGCGTTGATTCAGCCATGGGCCAATTGTTTCATGCCGGGCATTTGTTTCCTGCCGGGAGGTGCGTGCCTGCTGCCGGATGCCGGGAGTAGCATGCCGCCTATGGGCACAGCAGACGCTTCCTTTGCGATCAAACGCATCTATGAGGAACCCGCGGACGACGACGGCTGCCGGGTTCTGGTGGACAGGCTCTGGCCACGCGGGGTCAGTAAGGAAAGGGCCCAGCTGGAGCTGTGGCTCAAGGAAGTGGCGCCGTCGCCGCCGCTGCGGCAGGAATTCGCCCACATGCAGGAGCGGTTCGAGGACTTCCGTGCCCAGTATGAGGACGAGCTGGCGGCCAATCCCGCGGTGGACCAGCTCCGGGACCTGGCGGCGAGGCACCGGAAGGTAACGCTGCTGTACGCGGCCCGGGATCCGGAGGTGAACCATGCCAGGGTTCTGTTGGAGTTCCTGGCAGCCCGGGGTTCAGGAAAGTAAGCGGTTCGCGGAAGTAAACATTGGGCTGGCCCATCCTGTGGTTGGCGCTAGGGTGGTGCCATGACTGAGGTTTCCGCAAGCACTGACGTGTCCACCAACAAGTCCCCCAGGAAGGCAGCCCTCGTTACCGGCGCCAGCTCCGGCATTGGCGAGGCCACCGTCCGCGCGCTCCGTGCAGACGGCTGGACCGTGTACGCCGTCGCCCGCCGCCAGGAACGGCTGGCCGCGCTCGAAGCCGAGACCGGCGCCGTCGCCCTCGCTGGCGACATTTCCGAGGACGGGGACGTGGCCCGCCTGCTGGCAGAGGTGACCTCCGCTGGCGGGATCGACACGCTGGTCAACATCGCCGGCGGCGCCCGCGGAGCGGACCGTGTAGGGCAGGCCGTGACCGAGGACTGGGAGTGGATGTACCGCGTGAACGTCCTCGGCACCATGAAGATCACCCGCGCTTTCCTGCCAATGCTGCGTGAGAACGGCGAGGGCACCGTCCTGAACCTGACATCCACGGCCGGGCTGGATGCCTACGAGGGCGGGGGCGGCTACAACGCCGCCAAATTCGCCCAGCATGGCCTGACCGGGGCGCTGCGGCTGGAAGAGGCCGATCACAACGTCCGGGTCATCGAGGTCGCCCCCGGCCTGGTCCAGACCGAGGAGTTTGCCCTCAACCGGCTTGGTGACGCACAGGCGGCCGGGAAGGTCTACCAGGGCGTGGAGAAGCCGCTGACCGCCGAGGACGTGGCCGACGTGGTGCGCTACGCCGTAAGCGCACCACACCACGTTAACCTCGACCAGATCGTCATCCGCCCGGTGGCGCAGGCTTCCACCTTCAAGCTGATCCGCAAGCAGGCCTGAGCAGGCTTCGCTATCCGTTCACCGGGACGTACAGCGTGGCCAGTACGGCAGCGTGGTCCGTCCCGGGGACGCGGTGCACCGCGTAGCCCGAGGCCGGAATGCGCGGGCTGGTGACCAGGTGGTCGATGGTGATGCCGGGCAGCGGCTGGCCGTCCATCGGCCACGTGGGCATGAACCGCGCCCCCGACGCCATGCCGACGTCCACCAGCTTCCGGCCGCCCGGGCCGCCGTCGAGCAGCCTCCGGAACTCCGCGTGGTCGTAAGTGGCGTTGAAGTCACCAAGCAGCAGCTGGTTGCCCGTCAGTTGGTTGCCCCGGCCCACGGCTCCGTTGCGTGCCACCAGACGGCCCAGTGACTCCAGGTCGCTGCGCCACTGGCCCACACGGACATCCACAGGCGGGAGCGTGTGCACGTTCGTGACCTCAAGCGTGGCGGGCGCAGCATCCGTCTTGCCAGCACCCGCAACGGCGCCGCCAGCAACGGGCACCGTCATCCGGAAAGTCGGCATCTGGAACGGGGTGTCGGGAATCAGCCCGGTGGCTCGGATGGCGTGCCGTGAGTACGTTGCGCTGCCCGAGCCGTTCTCGGTGGGACTGCTGATCCTGTTGGGCAGGAGGCTTCCCAGGCCTTCCGCCGCCAGCCGGTCCTCCAGCGCCTGGGTGTACTCCTGAATGGCGAGAAGTTCCACCCCGTTGTCCCGGACCAGCCGGACGATTTCGGCGGCGTCGGCCCTGCCGAAGCGGGAATTGATGCTCATCACCGTCAGCGGAACGGTGCCGCCGGTACCGGAGGCTCCGGAGTCTGCCCGGCCTGCACCCGCCTGTCCTGCGTCTGCTACCTCTTCATCCGCGCGCCCGGCATCCGGCGCCCAGAGCCAGAAAAGCTGGGCTCCCAGGAGCAGCACGGCAGCGGCCGTGACCAGATGCCGCCGGCCCGGCAGCGCCAGGGCCAGCGCAAGGGCGGCAGGAATCACCAGCCACGGGGTGAAGGACAGCAGCTGGACCAGCGGCGTGGGCCACTCGGCAGGGATGGCCCGGAACACCGAAAGCGAAGCGACCGGCAGGAGGACGCACAGTGCCAGCACCAGCCAGACGGTTTGCCCGCGGCGGGCCGAAGCAGTCATGGATCGAGTCTAGGCTCCGGCCGCCGGATGGTTGTGGCCGCCCCGGCCTCAGCAGTTAGACTGGAGCCAGCAGCTTTGACCCGGCCATCACCGGTGAGCTTCCGGAAGAAAACCCGGCCCGCGGTGCGCACAACCGATCGCGGGGACCAGGCCAGTAGAACCGGACGGGTAAGCCCGTCACAGCAGCAATGAGCGGCCGTCGTCGAACTCCTTGGAGTTGGCAGCGGTAAGTGAGGTGGTACCGCGGTGCCGGTGCAGTCGCAGGACTGTGCGTGCGCCGTCCTCGCATCCTGAATTTGTTCACCAGCTCAACCCAGGATGTTCGAGATGACGTATTACCCCAAGGCCTCAGCAGCCCCGTCCGGTCCGGGCTCCTCTGCAGGAGTGTCCGCCTCCGTGAAGTTCCCGGAGATCGAGGAGCGGATCCTCAAGTACTGGGACGAGGACGGCACCTTCCAGGCCAGCATCGACCAGCGCAGCGCCGACCTTCCAGGCGGCACCCCCGGCAGCAATGAATTCGTCTTCTACGACGGCCCGCCCTTCGCCAACGGCCTGCCGCACTACGGCCACCTGCTGACCGGCTACGCCAAGGACCTGGTGGGCCGCTACCAGACCCAGCGCGGCAAGCGCGTGGAGCGCCGCTTCGGCTGGGACACCCACGGCCTGCCCGCCGAGCTGGAAGCCATGAAGCAGCTGGGCATGACGGACAAGACCCAGATCGAGGCCATGGGCATCGACAAGTTCAACGACGCCTGCCGCGCCTCGGTGATGAAGTACGCCAACGAGTGGCAGGCCTACGTCACCCGCCAGGCCCGCTGGGTGGACTTCGACAACGACTACAAGACGCTCAACGTCGAGTACATGGAGTCCGTGCTCTGGGCGTTCAAGCAGCTGCACGAGAAGGGGCTGACCTACAACGGCTACCGCGTGCTGCCGTACTGCTGGAAGGACGAGACGCCGCTGTCCAACCATGAGCTGCGCATGGACGACGACGTCTACAAGAACCGCCAGGACCAGACCGTCACGGTGACCTTCCCCGTCAAGGCGGGGGAGTCGGAACTGTCCAAGCAGCTGGCCGGTGTGCAGGCGCTCGCCTGGACCACCACGCCCTGGACGCTGCCCACCAACCTGGCGCTCGCCGTCGGACCCTCCATCAGCTACGCAGTGCTGCCCGCCGGGCCGAACGGCATCAAGGCCGCCGCGGCCGAGGCGCCGGTCACCGGCAGCTTCCTGCTCGCTGAAGACCTGCTGGGGACCTATGCCAAGGACCTGGGGTACGACGACGCCGCTGCCGCGGCCGCCGCCGTCACGTCCACCCACACCGGCGCCGAGCTGGAAGGGCTCAGCTACGAGCCTCTCTGGCATGACTTCGCCGACACGGAAAAGTACGGCACCCAGAACGCCTGGGTGTTCCTCGTGGCCGACTACGTCACCACCACCGACGGCACCGGCATCGTCCACCAGGCCCCGGCCTACGGTGAGGACGACCAGAAGGTCTGCGAGGAAGCCGGCATCCCTGTGGTGCTCTCCGTGGACGAGGGCGCCAAGTTCCTGCACCTGTTCGCCCACGGCGACCTGCACGACATCGTCGGCCTGCAGGTCTTCGACGCCAACAAACCCATCACCCAGGTGCTCCGCGCCCAGGGCCGCCTGGTCCGCCAGGCCAGCTACGAGCACAGCTACCCGCACTGCTGGCGCTGCCGCAACCCCCTGATCTACCGCGCCGTCTCCTCCTGGTACGTGGAGGTCACCAAGTTCCGCGACCGGATGTCCGAGCTGAACCAGGAAATCAACTGGATCCCCGGCAACGTCAAGGACGGCCAGTTCGGCAAGTGGCTCGCCAACGCCCGCGACTGGTCCATCAGCCGCAACCGCTACTGGGGCAGCCCCATTCCGGTGTGGCAGTCCAGCGACCCGGAATACCCGCGCACCGACGTGTATGGGTCGCTCGCGGACATCGAGGCCGACTTCGGCCGGCTGCCGCTGAACAAGGACGGCGAGGTGGACCTGCACCGGCCGTTCATCGACGAACTGACCCGGCCCAACCCGGACGATCCCCGCACCCCTGAAGAGGGCCAGTCGGTCATGCGCCGCGTGGAGGACGTGCTGGACGTCTGGTTCGACTCCGGCTCCATGCCCTACGGCCAGGTGCACTACCCGTTCCAAAACGAGGCCTGGTTCGACACCCACAACCCGGCCGACTTCATCGTGGAATACATCGGACAGACCCGCGGTTGGTTCTACATGCTGCACATCCTGTCCACCGCGCTGTTTGACCGCCCGGCCTTCCGGAACGTCATCAGCCACGGCATCGTGTTGGGTTCCGACGGGCAGAAGATGTCCAAGAGCCTGCGCAACTACCCGGACGTCTCCGAGGTGCTGGACCGCGACGGCTCCGACGCCATGCGCTGGTTCCTCATGTCCAGTCCCATCCTGCGCGGCGGCAACCTCGTGGTCACCGAACAGGGCATCCGCGACGGCGTCCGCCAGGTCATCCTGCCGCTGTGGAACGTGTACAGCTTCTTCACGCTGTACACGAACGCCGCTGCTGGTGGTTCTGGCTATGACGCGCAGCTGCGGTACGACGGCTACACCGACACGCTGGACCAGTACCTGCTGGCCAACACCGGTGACCTCGTCCGGAACATGACTGCCCAGCTGGACACGTACGACATCTCCGGCGCCTGCGACGAACTCCGCAGCTACCTGGACATGCTCACCAACTGGTACGTCCGCCGCAGCCGGCAGCGCTTTTTCGACGAGAACGCCGACGCGTTCGACGCCCTGTACACAGCTCTGGAGGCCGTGTGCCGCGTGGCCGCCCCGCTGCTGCCGCTGGTCTCCGAGGAGATCTGGCGCGGCCTGACCGGCGGGCGCTCCGTGCACCTCGCCGACTGGCCGGACCCGGAGCTGTTCCCGGCCAACGCCGCGCTGGTGGAGGCGATGGACCGCGTGCAGCAGATCTGCTCCACCGGCTCCTCGCTGCGGAAGGCCGCCAACCTGCGCGTGCGCCTGCCGCTGCAGGAACTCACAGTCGTGGCACCCGGTGCAGATGCGCTGGAAGGCTTTGCCGCCGTCGTCGCGGACGAACTGAACCTGCGCTCGGTCCGCCTGCTGGACGCCGCCAGCGCCTCCCCGGAGGAGTTCGGCATCGAGCAGAAGCTCGTGGTCAACGCCCGTGCCGCAGGTCCGCGCCTCGGCAAGAACGTGCAGCTGGCCATCAAGGGTTCCAAGTCCGGCGACTGGTCTGTCTCCGACGCCGGCGTGGTCACCGCCGGCGGCCTTGAGCTGGAACCGCAGGAATACACGCTGGAAACGGTGGTGGCAGAGTCCGACGGCGGTTCGGCCTCGGTCGCAGTGCTGCCCGGCGGCGGCTTCGTCGTCCTCAACACGGAAGTCACCCCCGAGCTCGAGGCTGAAGGTCTGGCCCGGGACATGGTCCGTGCCATCCAGCAGGCCCGCAAGGACGCCGGGCTGAATGTCAGCGACCGGATCCGCACCATCATTCAGGCTCCGAAGGATGTCTTTGACGCCGTCCGGGCATACGAACAGCTCCTGACCACCGAAACGCTGACTGTTGAACTCGATCTCGGTTCCTCGGGTCCTGACACCGAGCTGCAGATCACTGTCGAAAAAGTAAAGGCCAACTAAGCCATGACCGACGAATTCTCCGTGGAGAGCGTCTACGCCGAGCTGCTGGGCCGCGCACCGGAAAACAAGATGGAGCCCCGGCTGGCCCCGCTGTTCCGCGCCATGGATGTGCTGGGGGAGCCGAACAAGGCCTACCCGATCATCCACATCACCGGGACCAACGGAAAAACGTCCACGGCCCGGATGATCGAGGCCGGCCTGCGCGCCCACGGCCTCAGCACCGGGCGCTACACCAGCCCGCACCTGTCCAAGGTCACGGAGCGGATCAGCCTGGACGGTGAGCCCGTCTCCGACGAGACGTTCGTGCGCATCTGGGACGAGATCCGGCCGTACCTGCAGATCGTCGACGACGAACTCACCGCCGAGGGCCAGCCCCGGCTGACGTACTTCGAATGCCTCACCATTCTGGCCTTCGCCGTGTTCGCCGACCAGCCGGTCAACGTGGCCATCATGGAGGTGGGCCTCGGCGGCATCACCGACGCCACCAACGTGGGCGACGGCCAGGTGTCCGTGGTGACACCCATCTCCCTCGACCACACCGACCTGCTGGGTGACACCACCGAGGACATCGCCTACGAGAAAGCCGGCATCATCAAGCCCGGCGGCTTCCTTATCAGCGCGGCCCAGCCGCTGGATGCCGCACAGGTCCTGCTGGAGAAGGCCAAGGAGGTGCAGGTGCCGTTCCGCTTCGAAGGAGTGGAATTCGGCGTCGAATCCCGGCAGGTCGCCGTCGGCGGACAGGTGGTGACCGTCCAGGGCCTCGCCGGCCGCTATCCGGACCTCATGGTCCCGCTGCACGGCGCCCACCAGGCCGAGAACGCCGCCGTGGCAGTGGCAGCGCTGGAGGCGTTCCTTGGCGGCGGCGAGAAGGAGCTGTCCCTGGAGGTCCTGCAGGAAGCCTTCGGCACCGTGTCGTCCCCGGGCCGGCTGGAAGTCGTGCGGACAGCCCCCACCATCATCGTGGACGCTGCCCACAACCCGGATGGCATCCGGGCGTCCGCCGAGGCGATCCAGGAGGCCTTCAGCTTCAGCAAGCTGGTGGTCGTGGTGGGCGTGCTCAAGGAAAAGGACGCCGAGGAGATCCTGCGCCAGCTCAAGGAATCCCTGGGTGACCTCGCGGAGGAATTCTGCTTCACCCAGTCCAACTCCCCGCGGGCAGTGCCTGCAGCGGAACTGGCGGAGCTCGCCGTCGACCTCGGCTTTGGCGAGGAAAACGTGCACATCGCCGAAAAGCTGGACGACGCACTGGAGTGGGCCGTTGAACGCGCCGAAGCCAACGACGACCTCGCCGGCGGCGTGCTGGTGACCGGCTCCATCACGCTGGTGGCGGACGCCCGCATCCTGCTTGGAAAGGCGGCCGGCTGATGGCCCGGCTGACCAAGGCCCAGCGTGAATGGCGCCCGGGCATGCCCAAGAAGCGGCGGTCCACCAAGGTCATGTTCGCCTCGACGGTGCTGCTGCTGGAGGCCTTCGTGGTCTTTTTCGCAACGCTGGCGGTGTTCGGCCTGCGCCGCGCCGAGATCTCCCCGGCGCTGATCCTCTCGGTGGGCATCGGACTGAGCGTGGTGCTGATCCTGGCCTGCGCGGTGCTGTCCAAACCGTGGGGCGTGGCGCTGGGCTGGATCCTGCAGCTGGTGCTCATCCTGAGCGGTTTCGCGGAACCCCTGATGTTCCTCGTCGGCGCGCTGTTTGCCCTCGCCTGGTGGTACGGCATCCGGGCGGGCATCCGAATCGACCGCGAGTCCGCCCAGCGGGACCAGGCGCAGGCTGAGTGGGATGCCGCGCACCCTGAGGCCGCCGGCACTGAAGGCGCTGGCACCTAAAGGATCCGGCACCTAAAGGATCCGGCCGGACCCCGTAGACTTACCGTCGAAACCCACAACCAACCCCATTGGAGCAACTGTGAGCATTGAGCGCACCCTTGTCCTGATCAAGCCGGACGGCGTCACCCGCAACCTGACCGGTGAAATCCTCAAAAGGATCGAAGCCAAGGGCTACACCCTGGCCGAACTCAAGAAGACCAACGCCAGCCGCGAACTGCTCGAGCAGCACTACGAGGAGCACGTGGGCAAGCCGTTCTACGAGCCGCTCGTGGAGTTCATGCTCAGCGGCCCGGTGGTTGCAGCGATCTTTGAAGGCCACCGCGTGATCGAGGGCTTCCGGTCTCTGGCCGGCACCACGGACCCGACGACGGCGGCCCCCGGCACCATCCGCGGCGACTTCGGCCGCGACTGGGGCCTGAAGGTCCAGCAGAACCTGGTCCACGGTTCCGACTCGGTGGACTCGGCTGAGCGCGAAATCAAGATCTGGTTCCAGGCCTAAGCTTCACCGCAGGTTAAGCGCGAACTGGCAGCTAATGCCCCGAAAAGCTGGTTTTGAGGGCGTTAGCTGCCAGTTCGCGCTTTTTCGTTCGGAAGACTGTGCTGCTAGAAGCCCGACGTGCCGGCGAACACCTGGATGAACGCAAAGAAGATGGTCGCAATCACGGCTACGTAGAGCAGCGCCGTGATGATCCAGCCGGAGTCGCCCAGGATGCGGGCCAGGCCTGCCGGCGCCGGAATCACGCCGTGGACCACGTTCCGCACGGTCACCCAGACGAAGAGCGGGATCATCGCCGCCCAGACCACCATGCAGAACGGGCACAGGATGTGGATGGAGTACAGCGCTTGCGACCACAGCCACACCACGAAGATGAAGCCGAGGGTGATGCCGGCCTGCAGCCCGAGCCAGTACCAGCTGGCGAACCGGGCGCCGGCAAGCAGTGCCATTCCGACTGTGGTCGTGATTGCGAAGGCGACTATCCCGATGAACATGTTCGGGAAACCGAAGACCGAGCTCTGCCACGTCTGCATGACCTGCCCGCAGGAAATCCAGGGGTTCACGTCGCACACGGTGGCATGGTTGGGATCCTTGAGGACCTCAAGCTTTTCCAGCACCAGAATGCCGGATGCCAGCCAGCCCACAACGCCGGTGATGACCAGCAGCCAGCCGAAGGGGCGGTCGCGCGTCATGGCCGGCACGGCGGCACCGGCCGAAGCCGCAGCAGCCCGGGCACCGTCCCGCTGGTCCTGTTCGTAGTCCGTGCCTGTGGAAGGCGAAGTGCGTGGCATGGGATTGCGTCCTTTTGTCTCGGGTGCTCCTGCCCAGATTCTATCGCCGCCACCTTGACGCGGGCTGTGCTCGTAGCCAATCGCGCCCTTGACCGGCTTTGTCACACAATTACGGCGTATTTGAACGGCAATATGAGAGAATAAACGTGGCTGGAGCGCGAACCACATTCGAACTCCAGTCCGGTGGCTTGTTCCCAAGACCGCCAATGAGCAGTGGTGCAGGCTTTGGAAAGAAGATCCAGCCTCCCACCTTCCATTGGACGGCACCTGGTTGTGGTTGTCAGAAACAACGGGTTCCAGTAACAATCCCGCCGGCCTGTCAGGCCTGCCGCACCCCACTGCCGGTGCGAGCCTGCTGGTATCCAATTGACTTCTGTCAATGCCTGCGGGTTTTGACAATATGTGCCCCAATGGGTGCCGAATGTGGCGGCAGGTCAGGGGCAGGAGTGTTGCCACATATGGATAATGACCAGGTTATAGCCGTCAACGAAGAACCGGCTGCCACCGGCGAAGCCGCCGCTGAGGCCCCCAAGAAAGCCACCCGGACCCGCCGCAAGGCCACGCCCAAGGCCGCAGCAGCGGACACGGAGACTGCGGCGTCGGAGCTGCCCGCTCCGGAAACGCTGACGTCTGAAGGCGCAGCACCAGAAACGGCAGCACCAGAAGCGGCAGTGCTGCAGTCGGTTGTCGGAGATGCCGCAGCAGCCCCTGCCAAAACCCCGGTCCGCCGGACCCGCGCCCGGAAGAAGGTCGCCGAAGAACCGCTGCCCGCGTTTGCGGAAGCTGCCGGGGCCGAAGTTGATGTGCAGGAAGGTGGCGCGCAGGTAGCCGCCAAGGAGCCGGCCGTCGAGGCTGCGGCCCTTCCGGCCGCCACTGAGCAGGTCGCCACCGAGCGGGCGGCTGCAGAGCCGGCCGCCGAGTCCAAGCCTGTACGCCGCCGCCGGGCAACAAAGCCCAAGGCCGCGGAGCTGGCCGAAAGCCCCGCGGAGTCAGCCGAATCTGCCGAGTCGCCCGCTCCGGCCGCTCCGGGAACAGCCACTGAGGCGCCTTCAGCCGGACAGGCTGATGAGCCCGCCCCGGCCGCCGGCGCCCCTGATACCCAGGCAGCGCCGGCCACTGCAGCCCCTGCTGCACCCGTGGCTGCACAGGAGTCCGCTGTCGAGGAAGAGGCCGAAGACGAGGCCGCAGGGCAGTCGCCCCTGGGCTCGCTTTTCCTGGAACCGTCGTCAGTGACGTCGATTATCTTCCAGGCCCCTGACCTGAACACGGTGGTCCGCCCTGCCGCCTCCGCCGCGAAAGAGGAAGCCGCAGCCGAGGACGGCGAGGACGAGCTGGAGGACGACGGCGGGCGGCGCCGGCGGCGCAGCCGCGGCCGCCGAGGCCGCAGCCGGACCGACCGTGAGATCACCGACGGCGATGAAGGCACCGAAGTTTCTGACGAGGCCGGCGAAGACGAAGGCGAGCCACTCGAAGATGGCGTGACGTCCCGCCGTCGCCGTCGCCGCCGCCGCGGCGACCAGGACCTGGAACTGACCGGCGGCGGAGAAGACGATCCCCCCAACACGGTCACCCGCGTCCGCGCCCCGCGGACCATCAGCGAGGCACCGGCGAGCAACCGGGTCACCAGCGTCAAGGGCTCCACCCGCCTGGAAGCCAAGAAGCAGCGCCGCCGCGAATCGCGGGACACCGGCCGCCGCCGCACCGTGATCACCGAGGCTGAGTTCCTCGCCCGCCGCGAATCCGTGGACCGCCAGATGATCGTGCGCCAGCGCGACGACAGAATTCAGATCGGTGTCCTGGAAGACGGCGTCCTGGCCGAACATTTCGTCTCCAAGACGCAGCAGGACTCCCTGATCGGCAACGTCTACCTGGGCAAGGTCCAGAACGTCCTGCCGTCCATGGAAGCTGCCTTCGTGGACATCGGGCGCGGCCGCAACGCCGTGCTGTACGCCGGTGAGGTGAACTGGGAAGCCGTCAACCTCGAAGGCAAGCAGCGCCGCATCGAGAACGCGCTCAAGTCCGGCGATTCCGTCCTGGTCCAGGTCACCAAGGATCCGGTGGGCCACAAGGGTGCGCGGCTGACCAGCCAGATCTCCCTGCCCGGCCGTTACCTCGTGTACGTTCCCGGCGGGTCCATGACCGGCATTTCCCGCAAGCTGCCCGACGTCGAACGCAACCGGCTGAAGCGAATCCTCAAGGACCGCCTCCCCGAGGACGCCGGCGTCATTGTGCGCACGGCCGCCGAGGGGGCCTCCGAGGAGGAACTGACCCACGACATCAACCGCCTCCGTGCCCAGTGGGAGGGCATCGAGAGCCAGGCGAAGTCCACCAAGGTCCTCGCCCCCGAACTCCTCTACGGCGAACCGGACCTGACCATCAAGGTTGTGCGCGACGTCTTCAACGAGGACTTCTCCAAGCTGATCGTCTCCGGCGACGAAGCGTGGGACACCATCGAGGCCTACGTCACCTACGTTGCCCCGGACCTGGTGGGCCGGCTCGAAAAATGGACCAAGGACGAGGACATTTTCTCCGCCTGGCGCATCGACGAGCAGATCCACAAGGCTCTTGACCGCAAGGTTTTCCTGCCGTCCGGCGGCTCACTGGTCATTGACCGGACAGAGGCCATGACGGTGGTTGACGTCAACACCGGGAAGTTCACCGGCAGCGGCGGCAACCTTGAAGAGACCGTCACCAAGAACAACCTTGAGGCTGCCGAGGAAGTTGTCCGCCAGCTGCGGCTCCGCGACATCGGCGGCATCATCGTCATCGACTTCATCGACATGGTGCTCGAGTCCAACCGCGACCTGGTCCTGCGCCGTCTGGTGGAATGCCTGGGCCGTGACCGGACCAAGCACCAGGTGGCCGAAGTGACCTCCCTGGGACTCGTGCAGATGACGCGCAAGCGCATGGGCACCGGCCTCCTGGAAGTCTTCGGCGAGCAGTGCGAGGCATGTGCGGGCCGGGGAGTCGTCACCCATGACGAGCCGGTGGAGCACCGCCGCGCCAACACCGTGGCCGCGGAGCACCACGTGCACCGTGCCGAGGTCCAGCCCCCTGCCCGGACAGAGCGGAAGCGCCGCCGCGGCAAGGGCGGACAGCCGTCCTCCGAGGCAGCTCCGGCCGCCCCCGCCGTGCCGCACCACCCCGAACCGTCAGACGCGGAGCGCCACGCCAAGGCTGAAGCGACCCGCGCTGCCCTCGCCAACATCGCCGCCGCAGCCCATGCCGCACACCTGCATGAGGAAGAAGCTGCGCACGGTGCCGCAGCGTCCGGTGAGGCCCCCCGCCCCGCCGCCGCCGCACCGGAAAGCCCCGTGGTGCACCGCGCTCCGGAAACGGAAAGCGTCTCCGGACGGCCCGGCGCGGTGCTCACCTTTGGCGGCGAGAAAGTGGTGCTTCCGTTTGTCGATCACAGCGATGAACCGGTCCAGGAAGCGCCGGCACTGACGCTGGACCGCCTGGAGGAAGCCTTCGCGCACCTCGGCGCTCCGATTGCCCCCGCCGAAGAGGAGGAGGCCAAGGACGAGGCTCCCGCGCCGGTGCGCCCGGAAAGCCAGCGCCCGGAAAGCCAGCAGCCGGAGGGCCAGCAGGCCGCAAGCCAGCCCGCGGCTCAGCCTGCTGCACGGCAGCCGGTGGAAAGCCCCGCGGCACCGTCCCGCAGCCGCCGTCCGCGCCGCAACCGCAGTGCCAGCCGCCCCCAGGGTGCAGCCAACGAGACATCCGTGGAACACCACGAGGTCGCTCCGGCTGCAGCCGCCGGGCACTCGCACGAGGCCAAGGCGCCTGAGGCAGGCAATGCGCAGACGGCCAAGGCGGCTCCACGGCCGGCCAGCGAGCCGATCATTCTGGGGGTCGGCGTACCCGCCTCAGAACTGTAGGAACAAGCGCCACTGAAAGGTCCGGCACCGCGGTTGCGGTGCCGGACCTTTCTGGTTCCGGACATTCGTCCGCCGGCAAAGGGCAGTAGACAAATGGCAGCAGGCAAGGGCAGGGGACAACAGCGCACGCGGAAGCCTGTCGCAATCGTCAAACTTGGCGCCGCGCACTTAACCAACCGCTAGGCTGGAGAACTGACACGGGGTGCCGCGCAAGGGCCGGCTGAGATCCAAACCCGTTGAACCTGTCCGGTTAGCACCGGCGAAGGGATGTCTTCTTTGTCATCAACACTGTCATCCGCGTCACTCCTGCCGGCACCCTCGGCCGCCGACAAGTCACTCCTGGAAACCGATGTGCCGGGCATTCAGAGGGCCCGCGACGTTCCCCGCGTCCTGGCCATCGCAGGCTCGGACCCTTCTGGCGGTGCAGGCATCCAGGCCGATCTGAAAAGCATCGCGGCCCACGGCGGCTACGGAATGGCCGCAATAACAGCCCTTACTGCGCAGAACACCACGGGCGTGCTCGGCGTGCACGTTCCGCCAGCCTCCTTCCTGTCAGCGCAACTGGACGCTGTCAGCGACGACATCCACGTGGACGCCGTGAAGATCGGCATGCTTGGCGATGACCGTGTCATCGCAGCCGTCCGCGGCTGGCTCGAAAAGGTAAGGCCCGGCGTCGTGGTTCTCGATCCGGTGATGGTGGCTACCAGCGGCGACCGCCTCCTCCAGGAGTCTGCAGAGGCCGCACTCCGCAAACTGCTGCCTCTGGCGCACCTGATTACACCGAACCTTCCCGAACTGGCCATGCTGCTGGGGGAACCGGAGGCCGCGGACTGGGCCGCCGCGCTTGACCAGGGCAGGCGGCTCGCGGACCAGACCGGTGCAACGGTCCTCGTCAAAGGCGGGCACCTGAACGGCTCAACCTGCCCGGACGCCCTCGTGAACACTGCCGGGCTGCTCTCGGGGGAGGTGGTGGAGGTTGCGGGTGAACGGATCAGCACGCGGAATAGCCACGGTACCGGATGCTCGCTCTCCTCGGCCATGGCCACGGCTCAGGCGCGGTTGGATGACTGGGAAGCGTCACTGCGGGCGGTCAAACCCTGGCTGGCCGGGGCCCTGAGGACCTCCGGATTGCTGGAAGTCGGCGCCGGCAACGGACCGGTCAACCATTTCCACCACGTCCGCCAGACTGAAACGACAGCCCAGCCCGGGTTCAGGGGCGCCTTCGCGGAGCTGCTGCGCGCCGAGACCGCTGCCGACCTCGAAGAGATTTATGGCCTGGGCTTCATCCGTGGGCTTGCCGACGGCACCCTGGCGGAGAAGGAATTCGCGTACTACCTGGCACAGGATGCCATCTACCTCAACGGCTACTCCCGGGTCCTGGCCAGGGCCAGCGCGCTGGCGCCAACCGAGTCCGAGCAGCTGTTCTGGGCGCGCTCCGCCCAGCAGTGCCTGGAAGTTGAATCGGAACTGCACCGCAACTGGCTCAGCACGCGAACCGTGCAGCCGGTGTTGGGCCCGGTCACGAAGGCTTACGTCGATCATCTGCTCGCGGCTTCGGCGGGCGGCAGTTACGCAGTGCTGGTTGCCGCTGTGCTGCCGTGCTTCTGGCTGTACGCCGAGGTGGGGGAGACCCTGCACGCCGAATATGTGGCCGCCGGAGCGCAGGCCGGGCACCCGTACGCGGAGTGGCTGCGGACGTACGCCGACGAGGACTTCGCTGCCGCCACCCTGCGGGCCATCGAAATCGCCGACGACGCCGGCCGGGCCGCGTCAGCGGGGGAGCGCGCGGCGATGATCACTGCTTTCCGGCAGTCCTGCCGGTACGAGGTGGAATTTTTCGACGCGCCGAGCCGCCACAGCTGAGCGGAACCGGGCCCGCTACCCGGTAGGATAGTCGCGCACGGCATCGGATGTGCGGGAAAGCTGCCCCTGTGGCGCTTATCACGGACAACCCGCCGCTGCCAGCCTCATTTGCGGCCGACGACGGAATTAGCGTATTCTAGATCTTCGGTGCTTACGCCAACACTTGGGTTATGACCCGGGATCGTCCACTCGGACAGGTTCCTGGGATAGCTCACGGGTTCCCCCGGGGAATCCACGGCGTTGAGGCACAGCGAGAACCAGGCCAATTTCCGGACCCGGCTTCCGCACGCAAATTTAGTAATAGACGTCGAGAGAAGTGAGTTCCCAAGTGGTGTACGCGATTGTCCGCGCAGGCGGCCGCCAAGAGAAGGTTTCCGTTGGAGACTTCGTTACCCTGAACCGCGTCGCCGGTGGAGCTGGCAGCACCATTGAGCTGCCCGCGCTGCTTTTGGTGGACGGTGACAAGGTCACCTCCGCAGCTGCGGACCTGGCCAAGGTAACTGTTACGGCTGAGATCCTCCAGGACCTCCGTGGTCCGAAGATCGTCATCCAGAAGTTCAAGAACAAGACCGGTTACAAGAAGCGCCAGGGTCACCGCCAGGAACTGACCAAGGTCAAGATCACCGGTATCCAGTAACCACCGGTTACTGGACAGGTTTCCCGCAGTCTCAAGAATTAAAGGCAGGCATTCCAAATGGCACACAAAAAAGGCGCGAGCTCCACTCGCAACGGTCGTGACTCCAACGCCCAGTACCTCGGCGTCAAGCGCTTCGGCGGCCAGGTAGTTTCCGCTGGCGAGATCATCGTCCGCCAGCGCGGCACCCACTTCCACCCCGGTGCGGGCGTTGGCCGTGGCGGCGACGACACCCTCTTCGCGCTGCAGGCAGGTGCCGTTGAATTCGGCACGCGCCGCGGCCGTCGGGTCGTCAACATCGTTGCTGCTGCAGCTGCAGAGTAACAACAAGTTCTGAACCGGTGGAGCGGGCCATGATGGCTCGCTCCACTGTTCTTTTAACCGCATTACAATCGATTTGGACGTCCATGACGGCCTGATCAGCAACAGAGGAGATTCAACGTGGCGAGCTTTGTAGACCGGGTAGTACTGCACGTATCCGGCGGTACCGGCGGCCACGGCTGTGTCTCCGTTCACCGTGAGAAGTTCAAGCCGCTGGGCGGACCTGACGGCGGCAACGGCGGCAACGGCGGCGACGTCATCCTGCGCGTCGACTCGCAGACCACCACGCTGCTGGACTACCACCACGCACCCCACCGGCATGCCACCAACGGCGGCCCCGGCATGGGCGACTGGCGCGGCGGCAAGAACGGCGAAACCCTGGTCCTGCCCGTCCCCGAGGGGACCGTCGTCAAGACCAAGGACGGCAAGGTGCTTGCTGACCTCGTGGGGGAGGGCACCGAATTTGTCGCAGCGTCCGGCGGGATCGGCGGTCTGGGTAACGCCGCGCTGTCCTCGCAGAAGCGGCGGGCGCCCGGATTCGCCCTGCTCGGCATCGAGGGTGACGCCGCCGACATCGTCCTGGAGCTGAAGTCGATCGCCGACATCGCCCTGGTCGGGTTCCCCTCCGCCGGCAAGTCCAGCCTGATCGCGGCCATGTCGGCCGCCCGCCCGAAGATCGCCGACTACCCCTTCACCACCCTCATCCCCAACCTTGGCGTGGTCCAGGCCGGCGACGTCCGCTTCACCATCGCCGACGTGCCGGGCCTCATTGAGGGTGCCAGCGAAGGCAAGGGCCTGGGCCACAACTTCCTCCGGCACGTCGAACGCTGTGCCGCCTTGGTGCACGTTTTGGACTGCGGTACGCTGGAATCTGACCGAGATCCACTCTCCGACCTCGCAATTATCGAAACCGAGCTCGAAAAGTACGCGGTGGACATGAGCTACGCCGGCTCGAACGGCGAAGTTGTCCCGCTCAACCACCGCCCCCGGCTGGTGGCACTGAACAAGGTGGACCTGCCGGACGGCAAGGACATGGCCGAGTTTGTCCGGCCCGAGCTTGAATCCCGCGGCTACCGTGTGTTCGAGGTTTCGGCCACGAGCCATGAGGGCCTGCGCCAGCTTGGCTTCGCCATGGCAGAGATCGTCCAGGCCGCCCGCGACAGCGTGGCAGCCACGCCGCCGAAGGTGCACGCACCGGTACTGCGGCCCCGCGCCGTCAACGAGACCGGCTTCCGGATCCGCCGCGAGGAGAAAAACCTGGAGCCGCTGTTCCGCGTGCTGGGTGAAAAGCCCGTGCGCTGGGTCAAGCAGACGGACTTCACCAACGAGGAAGCCATTGGCTACCTTGCCGACCGCCTGGCCAAGCTCGGCGTCGAAACCGAGCTGTTCAAGCAGGGCGCCAAGCCCGGCGACACCGTAGTGATCGGTGAGGACGACGGCGTGGTGTTCGACTGGGAGCCGACCATGATGGCTGGCGCCGAGCTGCTGGCTTCGCCGCGCGGCACGGACGTCCGCTTCGCAGACATCGGCGACCGTCCCACCCGCAGCCAGAAGCGTGAGGAGCAGATCGAGCGCCGCGACGCGAAGGCAGCGGCACGGGCCGAGCTGGAAGCCGAGCGCAAGGCCGGCATCTGGACCGAGTCCGTCAGCGCGCGCCGGGCGGCCCGGCCCCTCAAGGAGAGTGGACTGAACACCGAACATGAGGAGTGAACCCGCACACGTGACTGATACTTCCGCAATTGTCATCGAGGAACCCAAGACCGACGACCGCAGCATGCTCGCCAGGGCGCGCCGCATTGTGGTCAAAGTAGGATCGTCGTCCCTTACCAGCATCAAGGGCGGAATATCGGAGGAGGCGCTGACCGAGCTTTCGGACGCGCTGGCCGCCAAATGTAATGCGGGCACCGAGATTATCCTCGTGTCTTCCGGCGCCATCTCGGCCGGCCTTGCGCCGCTCGGCCTGGCGAAGCGTCCGCGCGACCTCGCCACCCAGCAGGCGGCGGCCAGCGTGGGCCAGGGACTGCTCATGGCCCGGTATACCCACGCGTTCGCCGCCCACGGCGTCACCGTGAGCCAGGTGCTCCTCACCGCCGATGACCTCATGCGGCGCAGCCACCACCAGAATGCCTTCCGTGCCCTCAACCGGCTCCTGAACCTCGGCGTCGTGCCCGTCGTCAACGAGAACGACACCGTGGCCACCCACAAGATCCGTTTCGGCGACAACGACCGGCTGTCAGCCCTGGTTGCGCACCTGGTGCGCGCGGATGCACTGGTGCTGCTGTCCGACGTCGACTCCCTGTATGACGGCCCGCCCGCCCAGGGCGCAAAACGGATTCCCCAGGTGGACGGTCCTGAGGACCTCGACGGCGTCTCCATCGGCAAGACCGGCAAGGCCGGCGTGGGAACCGGCGGCATGCAGACCAAGGTGGAGGCCGCCCTGATGGCGGCCGATTCGGGCATCCCTGCCCTCGTCACGTCCACCGCCAACGCCGCGTCCGCGCTGGCCGGCGAGGACGTCGGAACCTGGTTTACCGTCAATGGCGGACGCAAGTCCGTCCGGATGATGTGGCTCGCGCACCTCGCCCATGTGCAGGGACGGCTGATCATTGACGACGGCGCCGTCCGGGCCGTGCGGGACAACCGCACCTCGCTGCTGCCCGCCGGCATCAAGGCTGTTGAGGGCAATTTTGAAAGCGGAGACGCCGTCGAAATGGTTTCGCTGGACGGCACGGTGATCGCCCGCGGCCTGGTGAACTACTCCGCGGCGGAACTGCCGCAGATGCTCGGACGGTCCACTGTGGAGCTGGGCGAGGCTTTGGGCCGCGGCTTCGACCGTGAAGTTGTTCACGTTGACGACCTGGTTCTGGTCTAGGCGCCGGACTCGCCTAGACTTGAATGATGACTGAGGCACTGATGAACCAAGCAGCCGAGACATCCAACGACGCTACGACGGTCCCCAGCCTGCCGGAAGACAGGCAGCCCACACCCGCTGAGACCGAGTCCGCCGTGTACGCGATCGCCGACCGGTCCCGCCAGGCCGCCCGCAGCATGGGCCGCGCCAACCGGGCCTGGAAAGACAAGGCCCTGCGCGCCATCGGCGGCGCCCTGGTCGCGAACAAGCAGCAGATCCTGGCCGCGAACGCCAAGGACGTGGAAGCAGGCCGCGCCAACGGCACGTCCGCCGCCCTCCTGGACCGGCTGACCCTCAACGAAACCCGCATTGCCGCCCTCGCGGCCGCCCTGGAAAACCTGGCCGGCCTGCCCGATCCCGTGGGCAATGTGGTGCGGGGCCAGACCCTGCCCAATGGCCTGCGCCTGCGCCAGGTCAACGTCCCCATGGGCGTGGTTGCCGCGATTTACGAGGCTCGGCCGAACGTGACCGTGGACATCGCCGGCCTGGCGCTCAAGAGCGGCAACGCCGTGATCCTCCGCGGCGGTTCGGCAGCAGGCTTCACCAACGAAGCCCTCATCCGCGTGCTGCGCGACGCCCTGGAGTCCGTTGGCCTGCCGGCGGATGCCGTTCAGACCGTGGACCAGTTCGGCCGTGAGGGCGCCAACGTGCTCATGCGTGCCCGCGGGCGCGTCGACGTGCTGATTCCGCGCGGCGGCCGTGAGCTGATCCAGACCGTCGTCAACAACTCCTCCGTGCCGGTCATTGAGACCGGCGAGGGGAACGTCCACATCTTCATCGACGAGTCGGCCAGTGAAGACATGGCGGTGGAGATCCTCCTCAACGCCAAGACGCAGCGCCCCAGCGTCTGCAACACAGTGGAGACACTCCTTGTGCACTCCGGCTCCACGGTCCTGCCCGCGGTCGCCGCAGCCCTGAGCAAGGCGGGTGTCCGGTTGCACGCCGATGACCGCGTCCGGGCTGCGCTTCCCGCGTCGGTGGAGTCCCTGCCGGCTACGGACGACGACTGGGCCACCGAGTACATGGACCTGGACTTGGCCGTGGCCATGGTGGACAGCCTGGATGACGCCGTGAAGCACATCCGCACGTGGTCCACTGGACACACGGAAGCCATCCTGACGAATGACCTGCGAAACGCGGAGCGCTTCATCGCGGAAATCGATTCCGCTGCGGTCATAGTGAACGCGTCCACGCGGTTTACCGACGGCGGCGAGCTGGGCCTGGGTGCCGAGGTCGGCATTTCCACCCAAAAGCTTCACGCCCGTGGCCCTATGGGCCTGACCGAGCTGACAACCACCAAGTGGATTGTCCAGGGCGAGGGCCAGGTCCGCGCTTAACGTCGCGGAAACCGCTCCTGACATAGCGGTAACATAGTAAAGAAGTCCGGACCGGCGGGAATCTCCGCCGTTGTCATCCTTATCATTCCTAGGGGAGAAAATGCTGCTCCAGCAGATTGCCGCGTCAGTTGCCGAACACGAGGAGAGAGCGCCCCTGTGGGCCGAGCCATGGGTCTTCGGCATCTCGATGTTTGCCATCCTGGTGGTGCTGATGCTCGTTACCCTCTCCTACGTCAACTTGGGCAACCGTCACTCTCCGGTTGACGAGCACGCGGACCCGCACCGCCAGCACCCCAACAAGCACGACCACGGCCAGGGCCACTAACATTTCCGCCGCACTGCACCACAAGGATACGCAGCGCCGGCTGCGGCTGGGCGTGATGGGTGGGACTTTCGATCCCATCCATCACGGCCACCTTGTGGCCGCCAGCGAGGTGGCCGACAAATTCGGCCTCGATGAAGTCGTGTTCGTCCCCACCGGCCAACCGTGGCAGAAGTCCAGCAAGAAGGTCAGCGAACCCGAACACCGTTATCTGATGACGGTGATCGCGACGGCGTCGAACCCGCGTTTCACTGTAAGCCGGGTCGACGTTGACCGGCCCGGTCCCACGTACACCATCGACACCCTCCGCGATCTGCGGACGCAGCGGCCCGACGCCGACCTGTTCTTCATCACCGGCGCCGACGCCCTGGCGCAAATCCTGTCGTGGAAGGACATCGACGAGCTCTGGTCGCTGGCCCACTTCGTGGGAGTAACCCGGCCAGGCCATGAGCTCGACGGCATGGGCCGGAAGGACGTCAGCCTGCTCGAGGTCCCCGCCATGGCGATCTCGTCAACAGACTGCCGCGCCCGCGTTGCTGCCCATAACCCCGTCTGGTACCTGGTGCCGGACGGAGTGGTGCAGTACATCGCGAAATACGGACTCTATGCCGCACCGGCCGGGAACAGCAGCTCCGAAACTACCGAGACAAACGATCCAGCCAGCACTGAATGAGTTTGAGATGAGTCAGGAACAGCAACCGATCCGCAGTCGCCGAGAACTGCGCAAGGCCCGGGACGAAGCCCTGGCCCAGAACCGGAACGCCGCGCCCCCGGGTGCCGGTGAGTCAGTCCCTGCCTCCAAACCGCCCGCTTCAAAGGCTCCCGCCCCGAACCCGGCTGCCTCGAAGCGCCCGGCGCCGGCAGGCACGGGCACGCCAGCTCCCGCCGGCCCGGAAAAGCCTGGCTCTTCACGTGCCGCCGGAGATGCCAGGCAGGAAAATGCCGCTGAACGCGTGCGCCGGGTGGCACCGGGCCCCGCGGATTCCGCGCCAGCCGGCTCAGCCGCCGAACGCTCGTCCCAGATCCGTGCCCGCGACAGGGCCGCCCTGCGGACCATCAAGGAGCTGTCCGAAAAGGAAGAGCAGCTTTCGGGCGGCGGCCCGCCGACGCGCCGCCAGCTGCGGCTGATGCAGCTCAAGGAGCAGGCGGTTACTTCGGCGATGCCCGTGGTGCCCCCGGCCGACGGCGGCGCCTCCACCGGGAAAGCGCCCGCTTCCTCGCCAGACCCTTCCTCCGGTACGGCCGGCAAACCCTCTCCTGCCACCGGGTCGAAGCCTGCAGGCCAGCCCTCCGGCGGTCCGGGCCCGCGGCCCGCGACGCCGGCGGGGAACGAATTGCCCGAGGGCATGACCGTTGAGCAGGCCCTTGAAGCGCGTACCCTCCTCGCCGAACAGGCCAAGAACCAGATCGCCAAGATGGAACACATCGCGGCGACAGACCCTGAAGCCGTGGATCCGGACATCCTGGCCCAGCAGATTGCCCTGGCCGAACGGGCCGCTGTGCTCAACAAGCGGGCCATGGCCAAGCAGAAGCTTGCCGAACAGAACACGCCCCAGCAGAGCGGACAAAACGGTCCGTCCACCGCCAGCAACCTCGCTATGGTGACACCGCTGGAATTCGAACAGGTGCCCGGTGTGGACCGTCCCGTCATGAAGCGGCCGGCCACCTCTCATGTTCCCGTGGTGACCAACCCTGGTCCGCGGGTTCCGGCGCGTGGCAACCGGACAGCCAAGGCGTCCCGCCCCAGCGCGCCGTCCACCGGACGGTCGCGGGTCATTGCCCGGGCGGAAGCGGCGGCGCGGTCGGCAGCAGCGCCTCCGGCCGTGGCCCGCCAGAATGAGGCCTGGACCGACGGGTCCGGCGAAGACGTCGCGGTGCTGCCGCCCGTGTCCGCGAAATCCGCCTACGGGCTGGAGCCCCTGGACGCAGCCACCGCCGGGCTGGCCCGGGCCAACCGGTTGAGGATGATCCAGCTTGGCGTCCTGGCGCTCGGCGCAATCGCCCTCGTTGCCGGCATCATCATGATCATCAGCGGCCTTTCACGCTGACTTCAGCCAGTACCACCACCTACGCTTTTCATCACCACAAGGAGTCCCGTGACCGCATCCGAATCATCCGTCACCATAGCCCGGCACGCAGCCAGGGCCGCGGCGGACAAGATCGCCCAAAACATCGTCGCCCTCGACGTCAGCGAACGCCTGGCTTTGGCGGACGTGTTCCTGATCGCTTCAGCACCCAGCGAACGCCAGGTCAACGCCATAGTCGACGGCATTGAAGAGGAACTCATCAAGCAGGATCTCCGCCCGGTCCGCCGCGAAGGCCGTTCGGCCGGCCGCTGGGTCCTGCTGGATTACGCAGATGTCGTCATCCACGTTCAGCACGAGGAAGACCGTGTCTTCTACGCCCTGGAGCGTCTGTGGAAGGACTGCCCGGTGGTGGACCTGCAGCTGGGAGACGACGCATCGGCCAAGGCCGCTGCTGCCGCCGAGCAGGAGTAGCCCGCGCGACTGAATATGCCCGATTTGGAATTTTCAGAAACGCTGGTCTAAGATATTTGAGTTGCTTCGGAGAGATCGGAAACTGAAGCAGCAAGAATATGGGGCTGTGGCGCAGCTGGTAGCGCACCTGCATGGCATGCAGGGGGTCAGGGGTTCGAGTCCCCTCAGCTCCACCGGACGATCCGCCGGAATCGAAAGATTCCGGCGGATTTTTTCTTTGCCGGAAAGTAGTGCTGATCCCGCTCGCGGGTGCTGTGGAGAACGTGACGGAAGCCACATGGCACCAATTCGCATCCTGGCCATTTCTGGACTACGCTGGTCGGGTTGCTTCGGGAAAACGCAAAGATCCCGGAGGGAACAGCTTGGGGCTGTGGCGCAGCTGGTAGCGCACCTGCATGGCATGCAGGGGGTCAGGGGTTCGAGTCCCCTCAGCTCCACCAAGTAGCCGCCTGATCACGGAACTGACCGTGATCGGGCGGCTTTTTCGTTAATCCCGCTGCCGAGACCGCGATCTTTGACGAATCTTGGATATTCCTTGGGACTGTCTTTCCCGCTTTGCCCCTAAAGTGGAGCCATGAAGACGGGAGCGGCCCTGGTGCTGTCCGTTGCAGGTATCCTCGCAGCGGGCTCGGCGGCCCTTGCCGTCAACACGCAGGTCCTGAACGTCTCGCCCCCCGGCACCGGAAATGCCAACATTGTCCTCCTTCCACATGCCGCAGTGCCGCCCGTTCCTGACACCAGCGCCGGACCAAAGGCCACCCCGCAGACAACAGCGACGCCGGCGGGCGCACAGAAGGATGCCACCCCGGCAAAACCCAGCCCCGCGAAGCCAGGCCCCGCGAAGTCCGGTGCAGCGGCATCAAACACAGCGAAAGCCAATCCGGCAAAATCTGTCCCGGCCGCGCCCGGTAATGCCGGCGGTTCCGCGGCGGTACCGTCGACGTCCGGCCCCGGTGGCGGGCCGGCCGGTGGAGCGGTGACAGTTCAGCCCGTACCTGTGCCGGGCGGCGTGGTCTCCGTTGAGCCGGGGGATGACAAGGGCGGCCTGCGGAAGGCGCCGGAGCCCGGCGACGACAGCGGCGGCCACGGCGCCGACGACTGACCCGCAGTGCACGACTGACCCACGGGGCGCAACTGACCCTGCCGCCTGCGTTCCTGCCGGCGCACCGTTTCCTGACCGCTGTCTTGCCTTGCGCTCTCCCTGCCCGACCCGTCGCACCTGACCGGGGAACTCCGTCCTGTGCCGCGGCGGTCAGCCGCCGCAAGGCCCCGGAGGGCGGTGCAACTTGGGGAGAACCCCGCAGGCAATCTTGGACAACTCTTGGATTTTCTTTGCATCTATCCTCGACAGCGAGTTCCTAGTGTGGAGCCATGAAAACAAGAGCAGCCCTCGCATTATCCGTCGCCGGCGTTCTCCTCACCGGAGGTGCCGCCTTCGCCACCACCCAGTCGCTGAGCAACACCGGCACGGGTACCAGTGACGACACCAGGAACGTCCTTGTTACGGACGACTCTGACACCAGAACCCCCGCCGTCAACTCCGCCAAGGCAACCCCCAAGTCGGCCGTGAAGTCCAGTGATGACACGCACGCCGACGACAAGAAGGCATCAGCCGCCAAGAAGGCGTCCAAGCCTGCCGAGCCGGGTGACGACAAGGGAGGGCTCCGGACCACCCCTGAGCCCGGCGACGACAAGGGCGGAACCGTGGCAGCGCCTGCAGAAAACTTCGTTGGCAGCGGCTCCCTCTCGGTTGAACCCGGTGATGACAAGGGAGGCCTCCGGACCACCCCGGAGCCCGGCGACGACAACGGCGGTCTCCGCTCAGGCCAGGCGCCGCGCGTTGCTGAACCCGGCGATGACCACGGCGGACTTCGGACGTCTGCCGAGCCCGGCGACGACAAGGGCGGTGACCGCAAGGCCGTTGAGCCGGGCGATGACAGCGGAGGCAGCGGCGGCCACGGCAGCGACGACTGAACAAGCAAAGCAACCGACTAATAGCCCTAAAGGCCCTCCTGAACCTCGGTGTCCAGGAGGGCCTTCTGTGTGCCAAGGATGAGCGGCAGCCGGGCCGGGACGGCGCCTAGGATGAAGACATGAAGCGGATCAGCGAGCCAGGGGAGCGGCGCCATTGAGCAGCAGCATCCAGAACGGCGGCACCCAGAACGGCGGCACCGTAAGCGGTGGATCCAACCGCAATGCCGACGTCGTGGTGATCGGAGCCGGGCAGGCCGGCCTCTCCGCGGCCTTCCACCTGGCCCGCCGCGGCTTCACGCCAGCCCCGGACGGAGAACAGCAAAAAGGTACTGCCATGGCGGACGGTCCAGGGCGGTCGTACGCGGTGCTGGACGCCGAGGACGGGCCGGGCGGAGCCTGGCGGCACCGCTGGAAAACCCTGCTCATGGCCACCGTAAACGGCATCAGTGACCTTCCCGGAATGTCGACCCGGCGGAACCAAGCTCGGCGTTCCTCAGCCGCTACTTCGCCGCCTACGAGCGGCAGGTCGGGCTGGCCGTCGAGCGGCCCGTCAAGGTACTCGCCGTCGAACGTGCGGACGCTGATCCGGCGGGGCGGTTAAGGATCACCACGTCCGACGGCGGCTGGACGGCCCGGGCAGTCATCAACGCCACCGGAACCTGGACCAGGCCCTTTTGGCCGATCTATCCGGGCCAGTTCACGTTCGGGGGCCGCCAGCTGCATGTGGCCGACTACGTGTCCGCCGAGGAGTTCCGCGGGCTGCACGTCATCGTGGTGGGCGGCGGAATCTCCGCCGTCGGGCTGCTGGACGAAATCTCCACCGTCACGACGACAAGCTGGTTCACCCGCCGCGAGCCCGTATGGCGGGACGCGTTCGACCGGCAGTCCGGCCACGACGCCGTCGCCCTGGTGGAAGAACGGGTGCGGCAGGGGCTGCCGCCGCAAAGCGTCGTCGCCGCCACAGGCCTCATCTGGACTCCGGCTCTCCGGGCGGCTGCCGCGCGCGGCGTACTGTACCGCCGGCCGATGTTCACGGCGATAGAACCCGGCGGCGTCCGGCTCGCTGACGGCGGGTTCCTCGCGGCGGATGTGATCCTGTGGGCCACCGGGTTCCGCGCCGAGCTGGAGCACCTTGCGCCGCTGCACCTGCGGGGACCAGGGGGCGGGATTGCCATGGAGGGAACGCAGGTGGCGGCGGAACCCCGGGTGCACCTGGTGGGCTACGGCCCGTCGTCGTCCACCATCGGCGCCAACCGCGCCGGCCGGGCCGCGGTGACCGCTATCCTCAAACTTCTGGCCCCACCGCAGCCGTGACGGATCCGCGGTAGATTTGCACCGGCGGAATTCCGCCGGGTCATCAGCAAGGAAGAGGCGGCGGCACCACGTGACAGAAAATGGTCTTGGGCAGGTCCTTGGCTTGCTCCGAAGGCACCCCGATGTCGAGGCCGCCAACCTCCAGGCGTGGGACGCCACGGACTCCCTCCTGCTGGACGCCGCCGGGGATCTGCTCACCCCGGACAGCACGGTAGCCGTCATCGGGGACAACTACGGGGCGCTCACGCTCGGGCTGCTGGCCGGCGGTGCCGGCCCGGTGCCGGCCGAGGTGAAGGTGCACCAGGACCTGGTCACGGGGGAGCGGGCGCTCCGCAACAATGCTGAGGCCCTGGGAGTTTCCGGAGGCTTTGCGCAGCTGCCGCTCGGCGCTGAACTGCTGGCCGGCGCGGACCTGGTGCTGTTGCAGCTTCCCCGGACCCTCGCCGAACTCGAGGAAATTTCCGACGCCGTTGCCCGGCACGCGCCCGCCGGCGCTGTCTTGCTTGCCGGCGGCCGGGTCAAGCACATGTCCCTGGGCATGAACGCCGTGCTGGGCAAATACTTCGGAACGGTGCAGCCGCAGCTGGCCCGGCAAAAATCACGGCTGCTCCTGGCCACCGACCCGAAGCGTGCGGAGTGCGAACCGCCCTACCCCGTGACGGAACACAACGCCGAACTCGGCTTGGACATCTGCGCGCACGGCGCCGTCTTCGCCGGCACACGTTTGGACATTGGAACCCGCTTCCTGCTGTCATTCCTGCCGGAGATCCCGGCCGCCGCCAAGGCCGTGGACCTGGGCTGCGGCACCGGGATCCTGGCCGCAATGTATGCCCGCCGGCACCCCGAAGCCGAGGTCATCGCCACGGACCGGTCCGCGGCCGCAGTGGCGTCGGCAGTGGCAACTGCCCGGGCCAACGGCCTCGCGGCCAGCATCGCGGCTGTCCAGGATGACGCAATGAGCACCCTTCCGGCCGGGAGCGCGGACCTCATCCTGCTGAATCCCCCGTTCCACCTCGGTTCCAGCGTCCACGCCGGGGCGGGGCTGAAGCTCTTCGAAGCAGCTGGCCGGGTACTGGCACCCGGCGGCGAACTCTGGACGGTATTCAACAGTCACCTGCGCTACGTGACGGCCTTGGAGCGATTGGTTGGTCCCACCACGGTGCGGGGCCGGAATCCCAAATTCACGATGGCCGTCAGCGTCAGGCGGGCGGTCGACTGAGCCCCGCTAGCCGTCGTCGGACGCGACTGCACCGCACTGAGCGTGGGGCGTACCCGTTCCCCGGGGCGTAACGTACGATTCAGACATTGGTAGTGGCCAACAAAAGATGTTAAGGGGAATTCTTGACCGAGATCCGCCAGCCCTCGCCGAGGCGCGGAACCAACCTGCCGCGGATGGGCGACTTCAACCTGACTGTCATTCTCGATGCCATCCGCCGTGCCGCCGGAGGGCTCAGCCGCGTTGAGCTTGCCCAGATCGTCGGTCTGTCCCCGCAAACCATTTCGAACATTTCCCGCCGGCTGCTGGACCAGAACCTTATTGTCGAGGCGGGCAAAGAGGGCAGCGGTCCCGGCAAGCCGCGAACCATCCTTCGCCTGAATCCCGCCGGCATGTATGCCGTCGGGGTGCATCTGGACCCCGCCGTGGCAACGTTCGTCGTCCTTGATCTGTTGGGTGCAGTGGTCCTGCATTCGAGCGTGAAAACGCCGGACAGCTCCCGGCCCGAGGCGGTCATTACGGCCATTGCCGCCGAAATCGACAAGCTGATCGAGGCCTCCGGGGTGGCTCGCGCCAAGATTGCCGGCCTGGGCGTCGCCGCACCAGGCCCCATCGACCACGACAACGGCACGGTGGTGGAGCCGCCGCTCATGGACGGCTGGGACAGTGTTCCGCTCCGGGATGCGCTGGCTGAGGCGACAGGACTGTCTGTGCTGATGGACAAGGACGTCACCAGCGCGGCGGTCGCGGAAACCTGGGCGGGCGGAGCCAGCGGCGCCGGCAGCTTTGTCTTCATGTACATGGGCACCGGTATCGGCTGCGGCATTGTCCTCAATGACGAGGTGGTCCGCGGCACGTCAGGCAACGCCGGCGAAATCGGCCACATCATCGTCGACCCTGACGGAGCCCCCTGCGACTGCGGGCTGCGCGGCTGCGTCAAGTCCACCTGCATACCCCAGGTCCTCGTCGCGCAGGCCCAGGCTGCGGGCATTCTGGATGGGCCCGGAACTGCCACCAGCAACTCTGCCGTCCAGGAAAGGTTCGCCATGCTCTGCGCAGCAGCCGACGCCGGCAACAGCGAAGCGGCGGCCATCATCGACAAATCAGCAGAACTCGTGGCCAGGGCTGCGTCAGCGGTGGCCAACACGCTGGACGTGGACCGGGTGGTGTTTGGCGGCCCCTTCTGGCCGCTGCTGTCCGCGCGCTACCTAGCGAAGGTCCCCGGCCTGATCCAGCAGAACAGCGACGCCGGCAACATCCACGCCGTCGAAGTCGTGGGCACGGGCGTGGGGGAGGACGTGGGTGCGGTGGGCGCTGCATGCCTGGTCCTTGAGCACACCCTTGCGCCCCGGGCCCAGCGGCTGCTGCTGGAGGGCTGAGCCCTAGTCGATGTCCTCGACGATTGTCCCGTAGGGAATCGTATCGTCGAGGTGTGCCTGGTGCCCGCGGGGGATATAGAGCACCCGGACGCCGTGCAACTGGTCCGCTGCCGACTGGAGGAGGATCGGACGGACCATGTCGACGAAGCTTGGGTCCTTGCCAACGAGATATTCCTCGTAGCTGGCTGGTAGCTGGATCATGGCATCAGAATAGACCTGATCGTGGGCTAAGGGGAGGGTACCCGGTGACCTCCCGCCGGGTACCCCTTCCTGTGTTGGACACTAGTACCGACTAGTAGCCGGGCTGAACCGTCGGGCTGTCGCTCGTAGCCGGGCCGCTGGCAGGGGCAGACGTTTCAGTGGCAACCTCAGCCTTGTCCGTCTTGGCATAGACGTTCTTGCTGACCTGGTAGGCATGCTGGTCGAGCTTGAGCGCCTCCTGGTTGATTTCCTTCAGCTTGGCGTCGGTGAGCTGTTCGATCTTGGCGAGCTCCAGCGTCTCCTGGTTAGTTCCGCCCACAGCTGTCACCTTCACCAAGCCCGTTCCGGCCGAGTAGAACTTCCGCTGGTGGCCTGCCGCAGGCTCCAGCGGGTTGCGTTCGTCAATCACCAGCACATCGTCGTAGCAGCCCGTGGCGACGCACACATGCTCGTTCTGTTTGAAGACCTGCCCGCAGTCCAGGAAGTCGACGCTCGCCGCGTGGGCCTGGACATAACTGGGCGTGTTGGTCCGGGGGTCCGTCTGCATGGCGATTCCAGCCTGGGCCCCGTCCAGGCTATGGATGAAGGTGGCAGGCGCACCGGTGAACTTCCCGCCTTCATATTCCTCCGGGTATTCACCGAACAGCCAGACGTCGCCGCTGTTGGTCTGGGCGAGGAACGCCAATTCGGATTCCACGAGCTCACCGTCGGCGTAGTCGCGGTCCCACATGACCTGGGTCTTCACGCCGTCGATGACCTTGGTCAGTCCCGTTATTGAGTGCACCACCGTCCGTTTGATGTCTCCCTCGGCACTCTTGACGTCGCCCGTGGTGGTGTACTGCATACCCGGCTTGAGCGGGAACCATTTGTTGTCCACGTTGGGCGATGACTGGAATTGTGAGATGTCAAATTTGATCGCGGAGCCGGGACCGCAAAGCTCGTCCGCACCGGCTGTGCCGGTTGAGCCGGGGGTGGCGGATCCCGAAGCGGCAGATCCGGTTGGGGAGGCTGCGGCCGACGTCTCTGTCGGTGCGGCGGAACCGGAGGTGGCCTGCGGGGCGGCATTTTGCTGAGCGGAGCAGGACGTAACTGTGGCCAGCGCGACGAGGAGCACAAGGGAGAAGCCCGGGGCGGACGGTGCTTTGTAAAGCGGTGGTTTCTTGAGCTGGAACATCTCGGGGGCCTTTCGCCGTGGGGATTCTGGTTTCCAGCACCTCCACCGCGGCGTCAGAGCCGTGCCCGGCCGCAGCAGAACGCTGGCTAACCGCGCCCTGCCGGCAGGCGAATCATGGGACGGTGCGGGCTCTCGTGGGCGCGGATAATGTTCTCTCGGGACGAGTCACCGAGGAAGAACCAGAAGAAGCATCCAGCCCCCTCAACCTGAGACCTTGCTGAATCCGATACGACGTGACAAAAGAATGGACTAATTTCCCCGGTTTGAACAGGGCGCGCGCGGGCTGGCTTCTCGCGCGGCTCCCGGGGTCCAAGAAACGCAAGAGTCCATTTCGGCGAAGATAATTTTGGACGGGCATCCAATCCGGCGTAAAGCAGCGTCTTAATTCGGCGTCAACTTGAAGGCGTCCCCGGAGGGCTTCTAGAGTTCTATACAAGTTACCTAGGTAACGTGTCAGCGATCCTCCGCTGCGGATGTGCCGCCCGCCGGCCGCCAAGGAGGGTGTGGGTGCCCCCATGTGGGCCTGACATTTGCTCACGGTGGACTTCTTTACAGGCGTAACAGTCGCGGCTGCGCCCTGCCGAAGTTCGTCCCGTGTTCCCCAAACTCAATTCATTGACCGCTTGCTGCCCCGGCTGACCGCCACGGCAGCGCAGCCTTCAATGGCCCAAAGCCAAGGACGCAAATGTCACCACCAAGCCTTATTGAAACACATCAAAATCTCTCCGACACCGCGCCGGTGGCCCTCTCCTATGAGCTGTTTCCGCCCCGTTCGCCGGCTGCCGCCGAGACCCTGTGGAACACCATCCGGGAACTGGAAGCCACCGATCCCGACTACGTATCGGTCACCTACGGTGCCAGCGGCTCCAACCGGGACACCGCCGTCGAACTCATTAACCGCCTGGTGCTGGAGACCACACTCCGCCCGCTTGCCCACCTGACCTGTGTGGGCAACACGCCAGCTGAGCTCGCCGAAATCATCGGTGAACTGCTCGACGCCGGCGTCCGCGGAATCCTTGCCCTTCGCGGCGACCTGCCCAAGGACAGCGGCGAACCGGTCAGCGGCTCGCTGCGCTACGCCCAGGACTTGATTGAGCTCATCCGCCGGGTGGAGCAGCGGCGCTCGGCACTGCTGTGCGCCGGAAAGGTCGCCGTCGGTGTGGCAGCCTACCCCACGCGGCATCCTGAATCGCCGAGCGAGGCCCACGACGTGGAGGTGCTGCTGGCCAAGCAGCGGTCGGGTGCCGACTTCGCGATCACCCAGGTGTTCTTCCGCACGGAGCAATATGCGGACCTCGTGACCAGGGCACGCAGGGCCGGCGTTACCATCCCCATCATTCCCGGCGTCATGCCGCTCACGAGCCTGCGGAGGCTCAAGCGCCTCGGCGAGCTGACGGGCGTCGAACCCGCACCGGAGCTCATCGAGCGGATGGCTGCCGCGGATACCGACGCCCAGCGGCTCCGCATCGGAGTCAGCGCGACGGTGGACCTGGCCAACGCGGCCCTGGACGCCGGCGCACCCGGACTCCACATCTACACGTTCAATGAGCACCAGAGCGCGCTGGAGGTGCTGGACAAGCTGTCGCTTGCCCGGCCGGCACGCCCGTCGAGCCGTCTGAACGCACTCGCCCGCCGCCAGCTCGCCAGCTGAGCGGAATCGCCTGCCGTCGGCTCGCGAGCCGACCAGATTCGCCTGCCGTCAGCCTGCCAGCTGACCGCTTCCTCCCCCCGACATTGCCAGCTTTTCGCAACCATTCAAGGAACTGACATGACTGAACAGAACACCGCGTTCCCGTCCGCCTCCATCCTCGGCTACCCCCGCATCGGCCGCCGCCGCGAGCTGAAGAAGGCCGTTGAAGCCTACTGGGCAGGCAAGATCGACGCCGCTGCCCTGGACGCCGCCGCCAAGGAGATCCAGCTGGGCACCGCCAAGCGCCTCCAGGGCCTCGGGCTTACCGAAGCCGCAGCAGTTCCGGGCACGTTCTCCTTCTACGACCAGGTGCTCGACGCCGCTGCCCACGTCGGCGCCGTTCCCGCCCGTTTCGGCAACCTCCTCAACGCCGAGGGACAGCTGGACATCGACGGTTACTTCACCCTGGCCCGCGGCAACAAGGAACAGCAGCCGCTGGAAATGACCAAGTGGTTCGACACCAACTACCACTACCTCGTGCCCGAAATCGGCCCGGAGACCAACTTCTCCCTGACCTCCAACCGGATCGTTGAAGAGTTCGAATACGCCCTCGCCAACGGCGTGGAGACCCGCCCTTACATCGTCGGCCCCGTCACCTTCCTGCTGCTGAGCAAGGCTTCCGACGACGCCCCCGCCGGCTTCAGCCCGCTGTCCCGCCTCGAGGACGTCCTGCCGGTCTACACCGCGCTGCTCGGGAAGCTGGCAGCTGCCGGCGCCAGCTGGGTGCAGCTGGACGAGCCCGCCCTGGTTGTGGACCAGGACACCCCTGAGCAGGAGATCCAGGCCGCCGTAGCCCGTGCCTACGAGGTCCTCGCCGCTGCCGCCAGCCGGCCGCAGCTGTTCGTCTCCACTCCATACGGCGGGCTGAACGGCCAGCTCGCCACCCTTGCCGCCACCAACATTGACGCCCTGCACATCGACGTCTTCAAGGGCGAGGTTCCCTCCGCCGCAGCCCTGGCTGCGCTGGGCACCAAGACCCTGGTTGCCGGCGTCGTGGACGGCCACAACATCTGGCGCAACGATCTTGCCGCCTCGGCCAACAAGATCGCCGAGCTGCAGAAGAGCGTCGCCAAGCTGGCCATCAGCACCTCCACTTCCACCCAGCACGTCCCGCACGACGTCGCAGAAGAGACCCAGCTGTCGGAGCAGCTGCGCAGCTGGCTGGCTTTCGCCGACCAGAAGGCCGTTGAGGTTGTGACCCTCGCCGGCCTGCTGACCGACGCTGCGGCAGTCCAGCCGGCTATCGACGAGGCCACCCGCGTCATCGCCTCCCGCGCCGAAGCCGAGGGCGTACGCCGCGCCGACGTCCGTGCCCGCACCGAGGCCCTGACCCCGGCCGACTTCAACCGCTCCGAGTACGCGGTCCGTGAAGCCGCCCAGGAAGCAGCCCTGCACCTGCCGCCGCTGCCCACCACCACCATCGGCTCCTTCCCGCAGACCTCGGAAATCCGTTCGGCCCGTGCCCGTAACAACAAGGGTGACCTGACCAACGAGCAGTACGAACAGCTCATGAAGGACGAGATCAAGCGCGTTGTGGAGCTGCAGGAAGAGCTCGGCTACGACGTTCTGGTGCACGGCGAGCCCGAGCGCAACGACATGGTCCAGTACTTCGCCGAAAACCTTGAAGGCTTCGACGTCACGGTCCACGGCTGGGTCCAGTCCTACGGCTCCCGCTGCACCCGCCCGTCCATCCTCTGGGGCGACGTCACCCGCAGCGCCCCCATCACCGTGGCCTGGGCGGAATACGCCCAGTCCCTGACCAACAAGCCGATGAAGGGCATGCTCACCGGTCCCGTCACCATCCTGGCCTGGTCCTTCGTCCGCGACGACCAGCCGCTGGGCGAGACCGCCAACCAGGTGGGCCTGGCCCTGCGCGACGAGATCGCCGACCTCGAAGCTGCCGGCATCAAGATCATCCAGGTCGACGAGCCAGCCCTGCGTGAGCTGCTCCCGCTGCGCAAGGCCGACCAGCCCGCCTACCTGGACTGGTCCGTCAACTCCTTCCGCCTGGCCACTGCCGGCGCTGCAGACGCCACGCAGATCCACACCCACCTGTGCTACTCCGAGTTCGGCGTGATCATCGACGCCATCGACGGCCTGGACGCCGACGTGACCTCGATCGAAGCCGCCCGTTCCCGCATGGAGGTCGTCCACGACCTCGAGTCCCACGGCTTCGGCCGCGGCGTTGGACCTGGTGTTTACGACATCCACTCGCCGCGCGTCCCGGGCGAGCAGGAAGTCACCGAACTGCTGAGCACCGCCGTGAAGCACGTTCCGTCCCGCCAGCTCTGGGTCAACCCGGACTGCGGACTGAAGACCCGCGGCTACGCCGAGACCGAAGCGTCCCTGCGCAACCTGGTCGAGGCCACCAAGACGGTCCGCGCCGGACTGCTCGAAGGCGCCAAGAAGTAAATAGCAACACGTACGACGTCGGCTGGTCACCTTGGGTGACCAGCCGGCGTCGTTCTTTAAAGAGTGTTCAGGACTCCCAGACGATTTCGTCGTCCACGACGCCGTCCTCGTCCGCGGACGCCACCAGGACCTCGTCGGTGAAGTGCTCGCCCAGGGTGAAGTCCAGGACGAAGTAGCGTTCGGGCTGGCCGGGGTAGATTCCCACGTGGCCGAGTTTCAGGGCCTTGAGGAACACCGCATGGGTGAGCTGGCTTTTCTCCTTCACGCCGAAGACCTTCTGCAGGTGCTCGTCCTTGATGGCGTTGCAGTGGAAGCGGAGGTATTCCTGCGGGCTGGTGCCCTCCTGCTCGAGCTCCTCGGCGATCATCTCCCTGACCTCGTCCACGAGTTCGGGGAGGTACCGCAGCCGGTAGTCCACCTTGTGCATGGCCGCCTCGTCGAAGTGGTCATGGGCGTTGATGTTCAGGTCCAGCTCAAGGCGTTGTCCGGCCAGCTCGTGCTCCGCGGCAACGTTATGGTCCCTGCCGTGGTTCAGCTCGATTACTCCGAAGTGCTGGCTCGCTACCTTGGTGGTCATATCTTCAACATAGACCCGAAAAGCAGAGCATTCCAGCATCGGGGATCATTTAACTGACTGCCCCAGGCCGCCCATCGTTTCCGCCAGCAGGTCAACGAACAGCTGTACCCGGGCCGTCTTCTTGTCGTTGATGAGCAGCGCGAAGACGTTGCGGGCCAGCCGGATTTCCGGGACGTCCAGCACCACGACGCCGGCCGGCCGGTGCAGCAGCGCAAGTTCCGGCACCAGTGCTGCCCCCAGCCCGGCGGCCGCCATTTCAAGGCTGGCATGGAAGTCGTCGCTGTAGGCCACCACGCGCGGGTGGAGGTTGCAGCCCGCGAAGAGCCGCTCAATGACGGTGGCATCGCTTGTGCCCGGGTGGTGCATGATCCACGGCATGTCCGACAGATGGTCCGCGGCCACCCTCGCCTCGGTGCGGAATCCCCAGCCGGCCGGGAGGACAACGCGGAAGTTGTCGTCACCGATCCACTGCCGGTTGATGGTGTGGGGCCAGGCCAGCCCGGACTGTCCCACCTGGTACACCAGCGCCACATCGGTGTCGCCGCCGGTGCGCAGCCCCTGGATGGTCTGGGCGGGTTCGGCCACCGACACCCGCAGGTCGATGCCCAGGTCCTTCCACGCGGGACTGCGCAGGATCCGCGGCAGCACGTAGGTGGCGAGGCTCGGGAAGATGCCCAGCCGGAGCTCCTGGCTCGTGGCGTCCTGCGTTTTGGACGCTGCAGCCATCAGCGCCTCGATGTCCGTCAGGACCTTGGCTGCGTGGCGCGCCATCACCATCGCGGCGTCCGTAGGAACCACGCTCCGGGCGGAACGCTGGAACAGGCGGACGCCCGTGTCACGCTCCAGGGCAGACATCTGCTGGGACACGGCTGAGGCGGTGTAGCCAAGCCTGCTCGCGGCGGCCGCGAAGGAGCCCAGCCGCGTCACCTCAAGGAGCGTCCTCAAATGCACGGGGTTGACCACCAGCCAACCTTACCGGGTGCTCAGTGGCAGAAAAAGCGCTGGAAAAAGGCCACCCATCCGGCGCGCAGTACGGCTCCGAATTGCCCGTAACTACCAATTCCCCGGCAACTGTTCAGCAGAGGAGCAAAGATTGTCACCGAGCCCAGCATGGAGTGCAGACGAAAGGCGGCGGGTCGCCGTCGTCGGAAGCGGAGTGGCGGGCCTGACGGCCGCGCATATCCTCAGCCGCCGGGACCACGTGACCCTGTTTGAGGCGGATTCCCGGCCGGGCGGGCATGCCCACACGCACGACGTCCGGCAGGACTCGGGGAGCCTGTTCGTGGACACCGGCTTCATTGTGCACAACAACCGCACCTACCCGAACCTCATCCGGCTGTTCGCGGAGCTCGGCGTCGAGACGCAGGATTCGGACATGACCATGAGCATCCGCTGCGACGGCTGCGGTTTGGAGTACGCCGGGGCCAAGGGCGCTTCCGGTGTCTTTGCCAGGCCCGCCAACCTCGCACGGCCCCGGTTCCTGCTGATGCTTGCCGAGATCCTGCGGTTCTGGCGGAAGGCGCGGGCGCTGCTGGCCGCCGGCGCGGACGGTGAGGGACAGGAGGAAACGCTGGGCGAGTTCCTTGCCCGCGAACGCTTCAGCGACTACTTCACCTCGCACTTC
The DNA here is from genome assembly GCF_021789315.1 of Arthrobacter sp. FW305-BF8. NCBI lineage: Bacteria > Bacillati > Actinomycetota > Actinomycetes > Micrococcales > Micrococcaceae > Arthrobacter > Arthrobacter sp. FW305-BF8. Next base: position 2,887,008 of record NZ_CP084561.1, on the reverse strand, counting down.
ATGGCGCCGGTGGTCAGCGCGGTCTGGTCCTGCGATCCCACCACGGCGCTGGCCTATCCCGCACGGTATCTCTTTACCTTCCTCGAACACCACGGCATGCTCGGCGTCAAAGGATCACCGCAGTGGAAGACGGTGAAGGGAGGATCCCGGCGCTATGTTGACCGTGTGGTCGACGGTCTACAGGATGTCCGCCTGTCCAGTCCGGTCCTTGCCGTGCGCCGGAAGCCAACAGGAGTGGAGATTACGACGGCGGCCGGAACCGAGCACTTCGCTGCCGCGGTGATCGCCGCCCACCCCCGCGAAGCACTTGCCATGATGAGGGAACCGACGCCGGCGGAGGTCCAGATTCTGGGGCACATCCCGTATTCCGTGAACCGCATCAAGTTCCACCGCGATCCGGCGGTCCTGCCGCGCAGCGGCGCTGCCCGTGCGTCGTGGAACTACCGGCTGCCGTCCTGCGCTGCCCGTCCCGGACACGTGCTGGTCAGCTACGACCTCACCCGGCTGCAGCGTCTTACCCCCGGCGACGGCGGCAGTTACATCGTGAGCCTCGGCGAATCGGAACTGATCGAGCCGGAGTCCGTGCTGCAGGACCTTGTGTACGAGCACCCCCAGTACACGCCCGAATCCATGGCGGCCCAGGAGCGCCTCGGGGAGCTCGGCGACCACCGGCTGGCTTTCGCGGGGGCCTATCACGGCTGGGGATTCCACGAGGACGGCGCCGCCTCCGGGGTGCGCGCGGCGGCCCAGCTTGGCCGCGCCTGGGAGGACCCATTCGCTCCTGATTCGGAGCCAGCGGCTACGGACGCCGGGCAGGACTCGGAGCTGGTCCAATGAGCGCGGCCATCTACCGGACCAGGATCCGCCATGTGCGGCGGGATCCATTGAAGAACGCCTTCACCTACCGCAGCTACAGCTGGTACGTCGACGTCGATGACCTGCCAGAACTGCCCTGGTGGTTGCGGCCGCTTGCAGGATTCCATGCGAGGGATCATCTGGGGGATCCCGCGGCGAGCATCCGCGAGAACGTGGACCGCTTCCTCGCCGTAAACGGTGAAGAGCCCGACGGCGGCGTGGTCACCATGCTGGCCAACGCCAGGGTGCTGGGACACGTCTTCAACCCGATCACCATCTTCTGGTGCCACCGTGCCGACGGTGCGCTCCGTGCTGTCATCGCCGAGGTCCACAACACCTACGGCGAACGGCACTGCTACCTTCTGCACCCGGACGGCGCCGGCCGTGCGCGCACCGACAAGGAATTCTTCGTGTCCCCGTTCAACGAGGTGGACGGCAGCTACCGGATGAGCCTGCCCGAACCGGCGGGAGAGCTCTCGGTGGCAGTGGTGCTGGAGCGCGCCGGGCGGAAGCCTTTCACTGCCACCATGACCGGGCTCCGGCGGCCCGCCACAGCCGGCAGCATCCTGGCTGCAGCGGCCGCGGTTCCGCTTGCGCCGCTCCGCCTGGGTCTGCAGATCCGCTGGCAAGGAATCAAACTCTGGGCCCGCGGGTTGCCCATCACCAACCGTCCCGACCATCGAGCACAGGAGGCCGTCTCGTGACTCTCACAGATCCGTCATACACAGATCCGTCATACTCTGACCCCTCTGACAGGGAGCATTCACACAACACACCAGGCGAGGCCTTCCGGGTGCCGCCGGCGCCGGAGACCGTCGACGCGGCGGTGTGGCCCGGCGTCGCCCGTCCGCCCGCGGGGCTGAAGGCGCAGGTGGCCGGCAAGGCTGCGGATTCGCTGTTCCGCGCGGCGGTCCGCCGCCTGCCGCTGCGGGTGGAATACCCCGACGGCACGGTCCTGGGCACCGGCGGTGCAGGCGCGCCGGTGATGACCGTGGTGCGTCCGGTGGACTTCGCGGTCCGGATCGGCGACAACGGGCTGATCGGGCTGGGGGAGTCCTTCATGGCGGGGGACTGGGAGGCGTCCGACCTCGCCGCCGTCCTTGAGGTCTTTGCCTCCTCCGTGGACACGCTCATCCCCGCCCCGCTGCAGAGACTCCGGAGCCTGTACCTGCCGCGGGCGCCCCGGCAGGAACGCAACACCGAGCAGAATACCCGCGGCAACATCTCCCGCCACTACGACCTTTCCAACGAGCTGTTCGGCAGCTTCCTGGACCGGACCATGAGCTACTCGTCGGCCCTGTTTCCGGCCTCGGCGGGCCAGCTGGCTGAGGTGGGCTGGGACGCCCTGGCGGCAGCGCAGCACGCCAAGATCGACAGGCTGCTGGACAAGGCCGGGGTGGGGAAGGGCACGCGGCTGCTGGAAATCGGCACCGGCTGGGGCGAGCTGGCCCTGCGTGCCGCAGCCCGGGGGGCCACCGTGTACACGGTGACGCTCTCCAGTGAGCAGCAGGCGCTCGCGCAGCACCGGATTGAGGAAGCCGGCTTCTCCGGTCAGGTCACTGTGGGCCTGCAGGACTACCGCGCCGTGGAAGGCGAGTACGACGCCGTCGTCTCCGTGGAGATGATCGAAGCGGTGGGCTACGAATACTGGCCCGTTTACTTCCAGACCATCGACCGGGTACTGGCGCCCGGCGGCAAGGTGGCCATCCAGGCGATCACCATGCCGCACGGCCGGATGCTCGCCACCCGCAACGCCTACACCTGGGTGCACAAGTACATCTTCCCCGGCGGGTTCCTGCCCTCCGTGCGGGCGATCGAGAGCGTCACGGAGCAGCACACCACACTCCGCGTGCGTGAGCGCCGGGGGATGGGCGACCACTACGCCGCCACGCTGAGGCTGTGGGAGGAGCGGTTCCTGCAGCGTGCGCAGGAGGTGCGCGGGCTCGGATTCGACGAGGTCTTCCAGCGGATGTGGCTGTTCTACCTTTGCTACTCCCGGGCCGGCTTCCAGTCCGGATACCTGGACGTGCAGCAGATCGTCCTGGACCGCCGGGAGGCTCAGCTCTAGCCGCCGGGAGGCTCAGCTCCAGTCTGCCGTCTGCTTAATCACAGTGGGGGTCCCGAGGCTTGCTTCGGGACCCCCACTGCTGTGTTCCGGCCCACCCAAAAGGTGCCCCCGGAGGTGCCGCGACACGCCGTCTTCGGGCCGACACGCTGTGGTTTAAATGTGGGGAACTACTCCACAGGGTGTGGATTCCGTCCATCAAAAACCCGGAAATCCGGACATTTTGAGGGCACCGGCCTGTGGATTAAAAGTGCATTAAATGACATACTTGTAATACATCATCTTGGGGTCCCATCCGGGGCCGCGCACTACATGTAGTATCGACATACAGATTGAGCGGGAGACCGGCGCAGCCAGTACTGGACAGTAAGGTCCGGGCAGAGTCCACCGCTACGATGCCAGAGATTTTAATACCGAGACACCAGCAAGGTCTCAGAAGAGTGCAGCAGCAGTGACTTCAACAAAGGGGACAGGAACCATGACCGTTACGGTTTACACCAAGCCGGCCTGCGTACAGTGCAACGCCACCTACCGTGCACTGGACAAGAAGGGTATTGCCTACCAGAGCGTGGACATCTCCCAGGACGCGGACGCCCTTGAGCGCCTGAAGTCGCTCGGCTACATGCAGGCTCCGGTCGTCGTTACGGACCAGGACCACTGGTCCGGTTTCCGCCCGGACAAGATCGAAGAGCTGGCGCTGAGCGCCTCCGCTTCTGTGGCCTGAGGCTACGCCCACGCCGTTTCCGGCAGAGAATTCGCACGTAGATGAGGTGACTCCCATGGCTGCGCCGGCACTTGCCGATGCGCCGGCCGCAGCCCGTGCTGCGGACACGACGCCCGTCAACCAGACACCGCCCGTGAACCAGACTCACAGCCGCCTCATCTACTTTTCCTCGGCCTCCGAGAACACCAGCCGCTTCATCGCGAAGCTCGGTGCTGACGCGGCCAGGATCCCCCTGCACGCCAAGGATGAACCCCTTGTTGCCTGTGAACCGTTCGTGCTCGTGGTCCCCACCTACGGCGGGACAGGCGGCGAGGGATCAGTGCCCAAGCAGGTCATCAGGTTCCTGAACAACCCGGACAACCGGCGCCTGCTCCGCGGCGTCATCGGGGCCGGAAATACGAATTTCGGGGACAACTACTGCATGGCGGGCGACATCATCGCCGCCAAATGCAAGGTCCCCCACCTATACAGGTTTGAACTCATGGGTACGCCGGAAGACGTCTCCCGTGTACAAGAAGGATTGGAAGAGTTTTGGACACGACTGTCGCAGACACAGAAGTAACCAGGCCCGAAGGAAAGGACGCCTCTATGGACACGGCTGTCGAAAAGCAGGAGAAGCCGGCGCTCCCGGCTGCCTACAAGGGCCTGGGCTACCACGAGCTGAACGCGATGCTGAACCTGTACGGTCCGAACGGCGAGATCCAGTTCGAGGCTGACCGCGAGGCGGCCCACCAGTACTTCCTGCAGCACGTGAACAACAACACGGTCTTCTTCCATGACCTGGAGGAGAAGCTCGAATACCTGGTCAAGAACGACTACTACGAGCGCGAAACCCTCGACCAGTACACGATGAACTTCATCCGTGACCTGTTCAACCGCGCCTACAAGAAGAAGTTCCGGTTCGAGACCTTCCTGGGCGCCTTCAAGTTCTACACGTCCTACACGCTGAAGACGTTCGACGGCAAGCGTTTCCTGGAGCGCTACGAGGACCGCGTGTGCATGGTTGCCCTGCACCTGGCCCGCGGCAACGAGCAGCTCGCCACCCAGATGGTGGACGAGATCATCGAGGGCCGCTTCCAGCCTGCCACCCCGACGTTCCTGAACGCCGGCAAGAAGCAGCGCGGCGAGCTGGTCTCCTGCTTCCTGCTCCGCATCGAGGACAACATGGAGTCGATCGGCCGCTCCATCAACTCCGCGCTGCAGCTGTCCAAGCGCGGCGGCGGCGTGGCGTTCGCGCTGACCAACATCCGCGAGGTCGGTGCGCCGATCAAGCAGATCGAGAACCAGTCCTCCGGCGTCATTCCCGTGATGAAGCTCCTCGAAGACAGCTTCTCCTACGCCAACCAGCTCGGTGCCCGCCAGGGTGCCGGTGCCGTGTACCTGCACGCCCACCACCCGGACATCTACCGGTTCCTGGACACCAAGCGGGAGAACGCGGACGAGAAGATCCGCATCAAGACCCTTTCACTCGGCGTCGTGATCCCGGACATCACCTTCGAGCTGGCTAAGAAGGACGAGGACATGTACCTGTTCTCGCCGTACGACGTCGAACGCGTCTACGGGATGCCGTTCTCCGACGTCTCGGTCACCGAGAAGTACTACGAGATGGTGGACGATTCCCGGATCAAGAAGACCAAGATCAAGGCGCGCGAGTTCTTCCAGACCCTCGCCGAGATCCAGTTTGAGTCCGGCTACCCGTACATCATGTTCGAGGACACCGTTAACCGGGAGAACCCGATCGACGGCAAGATCATCATGTCCAACCTGTGCTCGGAGATCCTCCAGGTCTCGCAGCCCACGACCTACCACGATGACCTGTCCTACGACGAAACCGGCAAGGATATTTCCTGCAACCTGGGCTCGCTGAACATCGCGAAGACCATGGACTCGCCGGACTTCGGCCTGACCATCGAGACGGCCATCCGTTCGCTCTCGGCTGTCTCGGACATGTCCAACATCACCTCGGTGCCGTCCATCGCCCGCGGCAACGACCAGAGCCACGCCATCGGTCTGGGCCAGATGAACCTGCACGGCTACCTGGCGCGTGAGCGGGTCCACTACGGCTCCGAGGAGGGCCTGGACTTCACCAACATCTACTTCTACTCCGTGGTGTACCACGCGGTGCGGGCGTCGAACCTGCTCTCCATCGAGACCGGCCAGACGTTCGGCGGCTTCGAGAAGTCCAAGTACGCTTCGGGTGAGTTCTTCGACAAGTACACCGAGCAGGAGTGGGTGCCGCAGACCGAGACGGTCAGGGAGCTCTTCAAGGACGTGCACATCCCCACGCAGGAGGACTGGCGCGCGCTGAAGGCCTCCGTCATGGAGCACGGCATCTACAACCAGAACCTGCAGGCCGTCCCGCCCACCGGCTCGATCTCCTACATCAACAACTCCACCTCCTCGATCCACCCGGTGGCGTCCAAGATTGAGATCCGCAAGGAAGGCAAGCTGGGCCGCGTGTACTACCCGGCGCCGTACCTGACGAACGACAACCTGGAGTACTACCAGGACGCGTACGAGATCGGCTACGAGAAAGTCATCGACACGTACGCCGCCGCCACTCAGCACGTGGACCAGGGCCTGTCGCTGACCCTGTTCTTCAAGGACACCGCCACCACCCGCGACATCAACAAGGCCCAGATCTATGCCTGGAAGAAGGGCATCAAGACCATCTACTACATCCGTCTCCGCCAGCTCGCGCTGGAAGGGACGGAGGTTGAGGGCTGCGTTTCATGCATGCTTTAATCTTCAACTAAATCGTAACCGGTACGACGGCGGGTGCCCGCCCGCCGTCGTACGCTTTAAGTAAGAACCAACCCAACTTTTTAGGGGATGACATGACCGAGAAGGTCAAGCTGCTGAGCCACGTCGAGGCGATCAACTGGAACCGGATCCAGGACGATAAGGACGTTGACGTCTGGAACCGCCTGGTCAACAACTTCTGGCTGCCGGAGAAGGTGCCGCTGTCCAACGACGTTCAGTCCTGGAACACGCTGACGCCGGCCGAGCAGCAGCTCACCATGCGTGTTTTCACCGGCCTGACCCTGCTGGACACCATCCAGGGCACCGTTGGCGCTGTCTCCCTGATTCCGGATGCACTGACCCCGCACGAGGAAGCTGTCTACACGAACATCGCGTTTATGGAGTCCGTGCACGCCAAGAGCTACTCCTCCATCTTCTCCACGCTGGCCTCCACCAAGGAGATCGACGAGGCCTTCCGCTGGTCCACTGAGAACGAGAACCTTCAGAAGAAGGCCCAGATCGTCATGGACTACTACCAGGGCGATGATCCGCTGAAGCGCAAGGTCGCCTCCACGCTGCTGGAAAGCTTCCTGTTCTACTCCGGCTTCTACCTGCCGATGTACTGGTCCTCGCGCGCCAAGCTGACGAACACCGCAGACCTGATCCGCCTGATCATCCGCGACGAGGCAGTGCACGGCTACTACATCGGCTACAAGTTCCAGAAGGGACTCGAGAAGGTCTCCGAGGCCCGCCGGCAGGAAATCAAGGACTACACCTTCGAACTGCTCTTCGAGCTGTACGAGAACGAAGTCCAGTACACGCATGACCTTTACGACGGCGTCGGCCTGGCCGAGGACGTCAAGAAGTTCCTGCACTACAACGCCAACAAGGCGCTGATGAACCTGGGCTACGAGGCCATGTTCCCGGCCTCCGTCACCGACGTGAACCCGGCGATCCTCTCGGCCCTGTCGCCGAACGCTGACGAGAACCACGACTTCTTCTCGGGTTCGGGCTCGTCCTACGTCATTGGTAAGGCAGTCAACACCGAGGATGAGGACTGGGACTTCTAGTTCAGCAGCCTGCGTATTTGAGTACGGTGTGAGGTTCCACGGGACATGGCCATTTCCCAATTTAGATGGCTATGTTTCGTGCAGCATGGCCGAATCACAGTTACAGATGGGCATGTTCCTTGGTAGTAGTTGGACACCAACTACTACCTGCCACGGCGGGACGATTGACGCCCGCCGGCAGCGTAAGACGGCAGCCAAACTCGACTCGCAGGGCGGGATGCTGGTCTAGGTCCGCTACACATCACCCACGCCGTGTCGTAGTCAACTGGACTGGCCGAGGCTGACGACGAGGTTGATCGCCACTGCGACCACGAAGGTGGCGAAGAAGTAGGAGAGCAAAGCGTGCCCCAGGGCGATCCTGCGGGAGGGAGTGGATGACTCGTTCACATTGCTCGCGTTGTATGCCATGCCGATAGAGAATGCTGCGTAGGCGAAGTCGCTGTATGACGGGTCTTCGTCCTGGTTGAAGCGGAAGCGATGGCGGTCGTCGTGGTAGTACATCCGAGCGTACTTGAACGCGTAGACAGTGTTGACGAGAGCCCACGCGAGCACCACGCCGAGAGCCGCCAGGATCGCCGCGGCCACACCGATGGGGTCCTTCTGCTGGCTGCGGATCAATGCAAAGACGACCGCCACGAGACTGACGAATGTCGCGCCTGTGATGAGGGAGTCAACGAGCCGTCGAGACCGACCTTCCTGGCGGGCTAGTTCACCCGTGGCCTCCGGACCAGCGGGCCACGCCTTAGCCCACGCCCAGATCAGGAAGACGCAGCCGGCGACAGACCATCCGATCAAGGGCGCGAGTTCGGGAGCACCGAGCAACGCCGGAACGAGTGCGATAACGAGACCGATGACGGCCGAGACTAGAGCCTTGCGATCAATGTGCGACATCGAAGAAGTTGCCTTCCAGCCTCGATTGACCGTGAAGGGGTCCGATGGCCCGCCGCCTTGGTCAGAGCGCATCTCAACATCACGGAATATCACAGGACCTACGGATTCCTTTGGGTTCACAAGGAACCGGGGGTTCAGAGCCCCAATTGTACGCGGTCGCCCCCACCGCCGGGCTTCGTTGCGGCCGGCGTTACCGTCCGCCTGGAGAGGTGTACTTGGTGGCACATCGTTCAACCCTGTGTCCGGGCTACTCACGCAACACTCGGGAAGCCGGAAGCGGACGTCCCGGTCGTGTCCCGATCTCTGTAGCCTGCACATGGCGCACCTATGCGCTGTTGAAGACTTCGTCCGTCCCCCGATTCGTGGTCGAGAATCCAGGAGGGCAGTGGGGGTGACTATGCGGCGTGTACCTACTAGCGCGGAATCTCACATACGGCCCTGCGCCCATTCGGATGCGGGGCCGTTCTTGATTTGCGCTTCGACAGTCCCGCGGTGGTGTCAACTCGGAGAGAAGCGTGCGTTGTTGTCAGGTCGATAATAAGGGTGCTACTGTACTTGTTATCAGGTTGATAACAACGAATGGAGTCCCGATGAACGCCTTGCTCGACTGGATGAACTCCGCAGCAATCCCTAACCTTCTCGGCAATCCGGTGAGCTGGATCGAGATGATTGGCTTCGTCACCGGCGCTGCCTGCGTGTACGGAGTCGCCCGCCAAAAGCTTTGGAACTGGCCGGTCGGGATTTTGAACAACCTGGCGTTTATCATTCTGTTCCTGGGGGCCGGTCTCTACGGTGAAACCGTGCTGCAGGTCATCTTCGCCGCCGTTGCTGTCTACGGCTGGTACAACTGGATGCGCGGCAGCGTCGCCACCGAGGGCAGGAACGACCTTCTCATCCGCGACGCCTCCCGCAAGGAAATTCTCCTCGGCCTCGGCGCCAGCGCCGTGGGGACCGCCGCCGTCGCCATGATCCTCACGCACGAAACTGACTCCCAGGTCCCGTGGCCCGACGCCTTCGTCTTGACTGCCTCCCTCGTCGCCACCTACGCGCAGGCTAAGAAGATCTTCCAGCACTGGCACGTCTGGATCCTCATCGATATCGTGTCCATCCCGCTGTACTTCAGCCGGGGACTGACACTCACCGCCGTCCTCTACGTCGGATTTCTCGTCCTGTGTGTCTACGGACTTATTGGCTGGAAGCGCACCCGCGGCTTCCAAGCGCCGGCCAGCACTCCCGAAACCGTCACCGCAGGAGCCTGAGATGTACAAGAACTCCATGGTCATCGGCAAGTTCTACCCGTCCCACACCGGCCACGCCCACCTCATCGCCACGGCAGCCGCACGGTCCGAGAACGTCTCCGTCCTCGTCCAGGGCAACCGCTTCGAATCCGTCACTGTTGCCGAACGGACCAGCTGGCTGTCAGAAGAGTTTGCAGACACTGCCGGAGTGCAGATCATCGGAATGCGCAACGACTGTCCCGAGGACTACCAGTCGGACGAGATCTGGAAGGCGCAGAACGAACTGATGCGCCTGGCACTGAAGTCCAACGGGGTCACGGCCGTCGACGCGGTCTTCAGCTCCGAGGAGTATGGCGTCCGGCTGGCGGAGGCCTTCGGTGCGGAGCACGTTCTTGTGGACCTGTCGCGCTCCACCTACCCCATCAGCGGGACTTTGTGCCGGGAAGACCTCGGCGCCGCATGGCCCTACATCATTGCCCCGGCCCGGCAGGAACTGGCCACACGCATCATCATCGTCGGCGCTGAATCCACCGGCACCACCACCTTGGCCCGGGCGCTCAGCGAGCACTACCGGCCCCGCTTCCCCCGGCTCGCGGATGTGCCTGAATACGGCCGCAAGTACACGTACGAGAAGTTCGACGCCCTGCGCACCCAGAAACCGGACGCTGTACTGGAGGAGATGGTCTGGACCGAACAGGACTTCGGCCGCATCGGTGCACGGCAGAACGAGATGGAAAACGCCGCCGCCGACCTCTGCCCGCTGGTCATCGCCGACACCGACTCCCTGGCCACCACCCTCTGGGAGAGGTTCTACATCGGCGAACACAGCTACGGCTCCTACCATGCCGCCGAACAGCTGCCCCACCGGGACCTTTACCTGATCACCGATCATGAAGGAGTGGACTTCGAAGACGACGGCTGGCGTGAAGGGGAACACCGCCGGGCCGAAATGACCGAATGGTTCAAAGAGACCCTGACCGAGGAACGGCACTCCTGGATCTTGCTCAACGGCGACCACTCCCGGCGCATGCAGACCGCGACCGAGATCATCGACCTGATCCTGGCCCAGCGGAGCGGCTTCGCCTCCCCGCCCTGGGCCACGCGCACCGTCCTGGACGGAGCCCAGGCTTGAACCGCGAACCGGGAGACGAGCGGGAATTCCTCGAAGCCTATAAACCGAAGGATTACCCCTCGATCGCGCTGACCGCGGACCTGGTGGTCTTCGCCGTGGCCGGGGGAGTGCTGCACGCCGCCATGGTCCGTCGCGGCGGCCACCCCTTCAAGGATGCGCTTGCCCTGCCCGGCGGCTTCGTCGGCCCTCACGAGTCGGCGGAGCAGGCCGCCTACCGGGAGCTCGCCGAGGAAACAGGCCTGGACCTGGGGGGCTTGCCGGTTCACGTCGAACAGCTGGCCACGTACAGCGACCCGGGCCGGGATCCGCGGATGAGGGTGGTCTCTGTAGCCCACCTGAGCCTGCTCGCCACCGACGGCCAGTCCCTGCCGGATCTCTCGGCCGGCTCGGACGCCGCGGCCGCCGCCTGGCATCCTGTTCACGATGTTCTCCACGGCACGGACCTGGCCTTCGACCACACCACCATCCTGAGGAACGGCTTGGACCGGCTGGCCGGAAAAATAGAGTACACGACCGTCGCCGCCCGAATGCTGCCCGAAGAGTTCACCATGACGCAGCTTCGCACCGTGTACGAGGCCGTCTGGAACACCACACTCGCGGCCGGGAACTTCACCCGAAAGATGCTGCCCCAGCTCCAAGATACCGGCCGGAAATCCAAGGCTTCGATCGGGGCACCCGCGGCGCTGTTCACCGCCACCGACCGGTATATTCATCCGCCCTTGGCGAAGCCGGCCAGCAAGTAGGGGCAGCTGGCGCAGGTTTCTCGTATTTTAGGAGGGAGCAGCATGTGGGAGTCTGTGCCTGAGGGCCTACCGGCCCAGGGTTGGGGCGAGCTTGATGAGAACGGCTGGGGTGCCCTGATCGGCTGGGCTGCCGGTCCGGAGAACCTCCGCCGGGGACCCCGGCAGGACGACAGCGCCAGAACGGTGGCCGTGGCGAGGACTGGTACGGACGGAAGCGTTGTGGAGTCCGTCGAAGCCTTTACCGCTGAGGACCGACGAATCGTCGAGGAGGAAGCCAATGCGTATCTGACCGACGCCGGTGTGGAGCAGCGTCCTCCGGGTTTCCGCTGGTTCGTCAGGCTCCCCGCCCAGTTCTTCAGTTGGGATGAGTTCTCGGCGGCCGTCACCCGATCTGTCTACGCCCAGGAGCCCCAGCCGGTCCACCCGTCCGAGATCGCACCCGTGATGAAGCGGTCCATTCAGCGGCTGTACGCCGGCCAGCAGGACGGGGACTCCAGGCCGCGCTGAAATTGTCCGCCGGGTCCGGATGCAAGGGGGGAATGCGTTCCGGACCCGGCGATCTGAAGCTCAGGTTCGCGGCTACCTGAGCTTCAGTGACAAGACCAGTGTGTACCCGGCACATTGTGAAATGCGTGGTCCACCTGAGAGCCGCCGCCCACTTTGACCCCCTGTTTGAGGGGGCTGGGGGAGGCCTCCAAGGTTTTCCCAAGCTACAGTGGCCGGCGTTCCGACCATAACGAAGGGGCCCGTCGGCTACGGCTACATCCGGCGTGTCGCCCGAGATTGAGGCTAGCCTAACGTCCATGCACCGGGGACGCAGGGGAGCGGTGAGAGCCTCTAATGCCAGATACTGCGCCTGCCCCTGCCCCTGCCCCCGCCCCTGTGCCTGCGCAAACGCGTAGCCGTATTGGCCGAAAAACAGGTAACTGCCACTGCTGCTCTATTTTCTGACGGGGTGTTAACTATGAGGCGGGCGGATATCAGTGTTGAAGCCCTCCGGACGGTCTGCCGGCGTCCGTCCGGGTCAGGATAGCCGGGCTTGGCGCACTCCCCAGCAGGTGCCCGGCCCGGCTACCCGTCGGGGCTCCGGCGGTGTCACCTGCGCAGGGCCGAAGCCTCCTCGCGATAAGACCTTCGCCTATCTTGCCTGAAACTTTCGCCGATCTTGCCCTAGCGGAGTGAGCATTATCTCGAGCCTAAGGGGGTGAACATCATGGCTGACGACAAAGAACTGCTGGACTGGCTGTCTCCCCGCAAGCAGCGGGAAATCGACAACCAGGCCGCGTTCCTGCGCTACCTGCTCGAGCGTGAAGACGCCGCCGCTGCAGGGGGCGAAAAGTCCTAGGCATTCGCGGGACGGCGAGAGGACCGAACCGGCAGTCTCAGCACGCTCCGGGCGTGTCGGTGGTCAGGATCGCCCAGCGCTGCCAACCCTGCACCTGGCGGATAGTTGTGGCCCCCACCGAGAAGGCGGGCGGGAGGCGTAGTGGCCAGGAGCACGCCCCTGAGTGCAGCGCGCCGGGTGGCACAGTGCGCGGATGGTAAGTACCGTCGTCGTAAGAACCAACGCGCAATCAGTCAGGGGCAGCATGAGCAAGAGCAGCAGGAACCGGAACAAGCGCAAGGGTCCCGCTGGCACCGGCGGTTCCCCCGCACGCGGCTCTTCGCCCGCTTCCCTGAGCTCGTTCCGGGCCGGGCGGGCCGTGGACTCGCTCGCGCCGGCGTTTGTCCGGTGGTTCGACGACGGTGCTCCGGGCGCTGCTGCCACCGCCCTGGATTGCTTGGCAGCCATAGAAAGCGTCATGGGCCGGTACATGGACCGGGTGGCCGCTGCTGACCTGACACGCCTTGATCCTGTAATCCTGGCCGACGCTCTCGCTGCCGATCTCGCCGTCACAGAGGCAGACGACGACGACCGAGGTGAGTTTGTCATCGCCGCTGTGCACGGGTTCGTTGACTTTCTCGCGGACACCGACCGGTGGTCAGGGCCAGCGGAACAGCTCGCCGACGTCGTTGAGCTACTCAACGCCCTTCTGGGGGAGACGGACGATTGGCGGCTCGTCGACGTGCCCGTCATTTCCGACGACGACGCGCTGAAGGTCTTCTCGGAGCTCCCTCTGATCCAGCGGACCACGGCACTGCTTCAGTGGATAGGCGATGCGAAGCCGGTGACCGGAACCGGTGCACTCCGGACCAAGGACATCGAAGCAGCGGCTGCGTGCGTCGGACTGAAAGCCAGGGGCGGCCCCAAACAGGCTGGAGTCCCGCAGGCCGGAAATGGCGGTTCGGAGAGGCCCGTGCCGACAGTCCGCAGCATGTACGAGGTGCCGCTGCTGACGCAGGTGTGGGAGGCGCTGTCCCGCACTGAGCTGATCAAGGTCGGCTCAACGAAGGCGGCGCCGTCACCGGCCACCGCCGTCTTCCTGGCCGGCGACACCCCGGACCGGCTGGAGGAGCTGGTGTTCTTCGTTGACCAGTTCCTCTCGGCCTCCGTACTCGGCTACGACCCTGAACAGCCGTGGGAAGTCCTCGTTGCCGCGACGGTGGCATCGATCCTGCTGGCGGCGGCCTCGGCGGATCCCCCGCGAAGGGACACTGTGCTGGACCCCAGGACCGGTGCGTCACCAGAGGAAAGGGCGACGGTCGAGGCGCTGAAGGCCGCGGCCATGGGCCAACTGGAAGCACTCGCCGAGCAGGGCATCCTGACGATCGACACGCATTTCCGGGTACCGCCTGCACTGGTCCGGTGCATAGCGAACACCTATGAGGACGCAGCGGTCCTGGAGGACCTGGGCCTGCTGGACATCCCGGACCTCGATCTGGATTCCGAGGATGCCTAGGAAGACCCAAGCTTTTTGAGGCGGAAGCGGAGCTTTGATGCGCGAGCGGGGTCATCGCCGAGGGCTTTCGTTTCCTCTATGTACTGGTGCCCAAATTCCTTGAGAAGAAAATCATCGACAATCCGCACGTGTCCGGCAGGAAACTTGTAGTCCATTCTTTCGCGGACGAAATTCCAGTCCGCGCTGCCGATCAGGTCCACGGCTTCCTCCACGGTTGTGATATTCACCGCATTGAGCAAATTCACCAGCCAGTCATATTGTTCTTTTTTACTGCGCGGATGGTCCGGGAGTTCGGCCACTAGAACCTCTGCCAGCGCGTCCGAGGTTATGGGCTCGGCGCGGCTGCGTGCGTCGCCAGGAATGCTCGCGTCTTCCCGGGCAACAGCCTGATGGATTTTCACGAATTCGTTGTCTGCCAATTCAAGGAGGCCAGAAGCCAGCGTAAACGCGCGGTCGATTGCGGGCGGTATGGCACCAACAGCCTTGTAGCGGATATCGTGCTCGAATTCTGCCCAAGCGTGCTGCAGAACAGTCTTCACCTGGACCTCGAAGCGCTGGCCTATGCAGCCGGCACATCCAGTGGGCGTGCTGTCCGCCCCTACTTCAAGAACCAGATGGTGGGCCGCGTACCCAAGAACGCCCTTGTTGACCTGCTGTGCCTTTTTGTCTGTATTCTCCAAGACCCGGAACTGGCCTGTCAGGGCGGAAACAACATTGGCTACGTCGGGCTCAATGTAAGTGATCACGCGAACGGCCAAAATATCGTCCAGGTCGTCCAACCCGTTGGGGTATTTCAGTGTGCCTTCGGACCCGATCTTACTGAGCTTTCCTTTGACCGATTCGGAGCTCTTTACACGACCTTTAACGAGGTGATAGTTGAGGCCGTCGTCCCGTAAGCGGGCTTCGATAGCCGCTTGAATTGCCGTGAGCGAAGCGGATAAGTGAGCATGCTGTTCCGTCAGCCTCGCAACTTGGGCGTCGATGGCGACACCAATTCGGGAAATACGTTCCTCGTCACTCATGCCCGCCCCCATGTTCCCCCAAACCCGTTAGGCGACAGCCTATCCAACGGGCTTCCCGCGCACTATCGGGTATACGGAAAAATTCCCGAATAGGCCTTTCGTTGCCACTGGCCCATGCAAAAGCTCAGCATCGGTGCCAAGCTGGTTGCATCCGCCTGAATCGGCAGTTGATAAGGAGCGCTGGTGTCATGCCCAAGACCGGCAAAAACGATCACGCGCGCAAGGACGAGCTTCCGTCGACCCTGCAGCGGTCTGAGCAGAAAGCCCAGGACACCTTCGCCAAGACCTACGATTCAGCCCTTGAGTCCTACGACAACGACGAGAGCCGGGCCGCCCGGACAGCCTTCGCATCTCTCAAGCACAGCTATGAGAAGGTAGGCGACCACTGGGAACCCAAGGAGAAGCGCGGCCCGTCTGACCAGCACGCGGAGGAGGGACTGGATTCAGCGGCCCCCACCGCCGGAGGCGTGGACGCAAACGCTTCCAAGAATCACCTTTACAAGCGAGCCCGGGAGCTGAACATCGGGGGACGTTCGAAGATGGGCAAGGACGAACTTGTCGAGGCGATCCAGAAAGCCAACGATGCCGCCACCCGGAAGGCCCGCGGGGACTGAACCTACCCTTCCCTGGGGCGGCAGTAGGAGGATCCCGACGGCGTGCGCTCCAGCACGCCGTAATCGATCATGTAGCGGCGCAGCAGCACCACATCGTCGGTGTAGCCCAGGAGCCGTTCATTGACTTTTCGTTCGGAGAGTTCCTCGCCCGGTTCGAAGGTCTCGCCGGCGATCCAGGCCAGGAGCTCCCGCCGTTCCTCCTGATTGGCCGGATACCTGTCGATGCGGCCAAGACGCATGAAGCGCGCCACTCCCGTCTGCGCCTGGCGTTTGGGCTGCTGTGTGAGGAGGGCGTGAAAGATGGACTCGGAGGCCTCCAGCTCATCGCCGGCGCTCCGTTCGACCAGTCCAGCGTCGAGCAAGGCGGCGATGGCCCGGTCCCGCCGTTGTCCAGCAGGGCCGGAAGACACATCATTGCGAGTGGCCCCAAGGACAATTTGGGCGTAAACGGTCCGCGCGTCGCGGTTGCCGAGGGCTGCCATGACCCGCCGCCAGTGTGGCCCGCTCTGCCTGGTCTCTCTGTTCACGGAACTTCCCCCCTTTGCTCTGGTGCTTGCAGATTTTGCTGTGGCGCTGCCGGAACGGCGCCCGTCAGCGTTGGCGGTTTAACAGCAAAAATCGTAGTCCCGGGCCGGGCAGGCCGAAAGGGCCACACCTGGTCATGCTGGCTGCTCTGGCGCCGGGCCGTCGTCGTGATGTGAAATGGTGCTGGGAGAGCACCGTGAGGATAAATCTCTGTGAGCGGGCCTGAAACGGCAGAGAACAACCTGGGCTATTGCGCTGGCCGTGTTGGGCGCATGGCTTTATTGAAAGTCATACCAATGGTCCAGGTGGCCCGCTCACCCTGAGGGGGTGCTCCGCCGCCCGGTGCGAGGCATACTTGGGAGGGCCTGCCACGCCAACGGAAGATTCTGATGACGACACCCTTAGCCATACCGAACGTCACCCTGAAGAACGGGGTCCAGGTCCCGCAGCTCGGCTTCGGCGTCTTCCAGGTTCCGCCTGAACAGACCCAGCGCATTGTCGAGGACGCACTCGAAGCCGGCTACCGCCACATCGACACGGCCGCGGCGTACCGGAACGAGGCCGCCGTGGGCGCCGCCATCGCTGCCTCGGGGATTCCGCGTGCGGACATTTTCCTCACCACCAAGCTGCGCAACGGCGAGCAGGGCGTGGCCCAGGAAGCCTTCCAGAACAGCCGCCAGGCCTTGGGCGTCGACTACGTCGACCTGTACCTGATCCACTGGCCGGTGCCGTCCCGGAACCTCTTTAGCGAGGCGTGGAAGGCGATGGAGAAGCTGCATGCCAGCGGCCAGATCCGCGCGATCGGCGTGTCCAACTTCCTGGCGGACCACCTGGAAGCACTCCTTCGAAGCGCGGACGTGATTCCGGCGGTCAACCAGATTGAGCTGCACCCGACGTTCCAGCAGTCCGAACTGGCCGCGAAGAGCCGCTCCCTGGGCATAGCCGTGGAGGCGTACAGCCCGCTGGGCCAGGGCGCTGATCTGGACGCGGGGGCTGTGACATCCGTTGCCGGCAAGTACGGCGTCACCCCCGCGCAGGTGGTGCTGGCGTGGCACCTCGCCCAGGGCACCATCGTCATTCCCAAGTCAGCCAACAGCGGCCGCATGCGGGACAACCTTGCCGCCGTCGGCGTGGCACTGACGCCTGAAGAGATGGCCCACATCACCACCCTCGAAGCCGGTGCACGCATCGGTTCTGATCCCGCCGTCGCCGCCCACAGCCAGATGTAAGGGGACACTATGAAAGCCAATGAACTGCTGCTGGACGCCTTTGGCCGTGTTCGGGAAATCGTCGACGCCACACTCGACGGGCTCGACGACGAAACCCTGGCCCGCCGGCCCGCCGGCAACGGCAACTCCATCGCGTGGCTGATCTGGCACCTCAGCCGGGTAGAGGATACGCAGGTTGCTTCCGCCGCCGGTCTGCCGCAGGTTTGGACCTCGCAGGGCTTTGCCGGCCGTTTTGGCCTGCCGCTTCCTGAACATGACACCGGCTACGGCCATTCGTCAGACAACGTGGACGCCGTTCGGGCCCCGGCGGAGCTGCTCGCCGATTACTACGAGGCGGTCCACCGGCAGACCGTCGAGGTACTTAACAGCCTGGGCGACGACGACCTTGACCGGGTCGTCGACACCCGCTGGGACCCGCCGGTCACCTTCGGCGTCCGGCTGGTCAGCACCGTGGCCGACTGCCTGCAGCACGTGGGGCAGGCCGCGTACGCCAGGGGCCTCAAAGGCGACGCACGGGCCTAGCAGTCCGGCGTCCACGCGGTCCCCTTGCCTGGCCATGGGGTATGGGGGAGGATAAGCGGCAAAAACTCCAGGAGGCCGTGATGACCCAGCTTGGCAAGTTTGAGAAGTACCTGATCGAGGAATTCTTCGACGACTACCGTGCCGGGGCCATGAGCCAGCACACCTTCACCCGCCGGGTGGCGTTCATCACCGGCAGCATGGCTGCCGCTTCCGCCGCGATGCTCCTGGTCGGCTGCACACCGCAGGAAGTTCCGCGCAGCACCGACCCCATGCCCACTCCCAACCCGTCCGGCTCCGCCACAGGCGCTGCCTCCGGAGGCGCCGTTCCCGGGGCGAAGAGCCCGCTGTCCGTTCCCGAGGGAACAGCCGGAATTACGACGTCGACAGTCAAGTTCCCGTCGGGCGGCACCGAGATCAGTGGTTACCTCGCCCGGCCCGAATCCGGAAAACCCGGCCCCGCCGTCCTGGTCTGCCACGAGAACCGCGGGCTGACCCCCCACATCCAGGACGTGGCCCGGCGCTTTGCCAAGGAGGGGTATGCGGCCCTGGCGATTGACCTGCTGAGCAGGGAAGGCGGCACGGTGAGCCTGGACCGGGATGCCGTCCCGGGAGCATTGACGCAGGCCGGCGCGCAGCGGCACGTGGCGGACTTTTCGGCGGGATTCGACTACCTGCAGAAGCAGCCCTTCGTGGAGCAGGGCCGGATCGCCATGACCGGCTACTGCTTCGGCGGGGGCATCACCTGGCAGTCCGCGGTCGAGATTACGGGACTCAAGGCGACGTCGGCCTTCTACGGTCCGGCGCCCGACCTGGACAAGGTGCCGTCCATCAAGCCCGCGGTGTTCGGCGTCTACGCTGAGCAGGACGACCGGATCACCGGACCCATGCCGCAACTTCGGGATGCCCTGGCGGCCACGACCGTGCGCAACCAGCTCAAGGTCTATCCCGGCGTCGACCACGCTTTCCACAACGACACAGGCGACCGCTACAACGAGCAGCAGGCGACGGCCGCCTGGAACGACACGCTGGCGTGGTTCAAGAAATACGTCTAACTGGTCATCAGCTGGTGGCGCCCGGGATCTCTGCGGCAATCTCTCCGGCATCGGGGCCGGACGCGTCGTGGGCCAGGGCCTTCTGGCGGCGGTAGACCTGGATCGCGATGGCCGTCGGAATGACGGCGAGGGCGACGGCCCGCATCCAGGGGCGGTCCAGGACGTGGCCGGTGACGGAGTCGAGGGAGATGCTGCCAGGCCCGCCAATCGTGAAGGATGCTGCCGCAAGTCCCAGGACCGCCGGGTATTCCAGGCCGCCCTCGGTGGCGAAGAAGCCGTTGGGGGCGTGCACGCTGGCGGCAACGCCCATGGTAGTGGCAGCAGCCGCCCCGGCGGCCGGAGTGCCGAAGCCCAGCGCGAGTGCCAGGCCGGCACCCGCTTCGCCGAGGCCTGCCAGCACCGCGCTTGGCTTCGCCGGCCGGAACCCCATGGCGTGCATCCCCTTGCTGGTGCCCTCGATCCCTCCGCCGCCGAACCAGCCGAAGAGCTTTTGGGTGCCGTGGGCAAAAAGGACGCCGCCCAGGCCCACGCGGAAAATGGTCTGTGCGGCAGTGGCAGCGGCGGGGGCGACTGGACTGATGCTCGTGCGGCTCATGTGAATCCTCCTGTAAACGTTTCAGCCGTTCGGCTACTTTTCAGGCGATCTTGTCCGACGATTCTACGTCCGGGGGAGGTGCCCCTGGCGTGCGGCTTCACGCACCAGCAGCCGAATGTTTGCGTACAGCACTGCCCTCACCGCGTCGGGCTCCAGCCGCTGCCCGCGCCGGATGCGTGACTCGAGTTCCTTGCAGCAGCGTTCCAGTCGCAGGGCTCCCGCCATGGCGGACGTCGCCCTCAGGCTGACGACGGCGTCAGCCGCCAACCGCGCGTCGCCGCCGGCCAGGGCGCGGAGGATCTTCGAGGCCCGGTCCGGCAACATCTGCAGGTAGTCATCAATGAAGGCCTCGGCGAATGCCGGACCCACCTCGGCGGCAAGGACCTGCAGCGGGCCGGCGTCCAGGACGGGGACGTCTTCTGTGCCGGTCACTTCGCACCGCCAGCTGTCCGTCGCATGTTGTGCCCATCGGTTCATGCCGCGACCTTGCTGCGCGGCTTACCGGATACTTTTCCGCGGTGACCTCAAGACAGGAGAAACTTTTGCCGATGTTCGGATCAAGAATATGGGCCGGCTAGGCACGCTCGAGCAGGACCATCACTTCGTAGTGCGTGGTTTGCGGAAACATGTCGAGCACCCTGGCCCGTCGTGCGGTGAACGAGGGGAGCGCCGCCAGGTCGCGGGCCAGTGACTGGGCATTGCAGCTGGAGTAGACCACGTGCTGCACGGAGGACGATTCCAGCCAGCCGCACAGTTCCTTGCCGATGCCGCGCCGTGGCGGATTGACAATAACCAGGTCGGGCGCCTGGGCAGCGGCGAAGGCAAAGGCCGTGGCATCGCCCGCCTGGAAGTTCATGCGCTCCAGCCCTGCCTCGTCGCTGCTGAGATTGGCCGAAACTATGGCTTCGCGGCTGGTTTCAATGCCGGTCACCTCGCGGGAAGGATCAGCGCAGTGCAGGGCAAAGCCGCCCACGCCGCAGTACAGGTCCCAGACCGACGACGGTGCCAGTGCGTTGACCCATTCGCGGCCCTGCCGGTACAGGGCTGCCGCCATGTCGCTGTTCGTTTGAAAGAAACTCTGCGGCCGGAGGTGGAGGTCGAGGTCATTGACGCGCATCCGCAGTGTGGACTGCTGGGTGAGCAGGATCTCGCGGTCGCCTTCCAGGACCGCCTTGTGCTCCGGGTGCAGGTTGACGGAGACAACCTTTACCTGCGGCAGGGAGGCCAGGAGGGTGGGGAGGTGCTCCCGGATGCGCGGCACCAGCTTTTCCGAACGCAGGACCAGGCGCAGCATAATCTCGCCGTCGGGGGACTCGGTGATGATCAGGTGCTTGAGCTCGCCGCTGCGCCGGGGGACATCGTAGGGCGTCAGGTGGGCCCGGCTGATAAAGGCCGCCAGGACCGGAAAGCAGGCCAGCAGTCCGGGCGAGCAGACGCCGCACTCGCGCAGGTCCACACCGCGGCCCTCGGCGTCAAGGATCCCGATGGTGGGGTTCTTGGCCGTTCCGGCCACCACCATCTTGGCCTTGTTGCGGAAGCCGGACTCACGGCTCCCGACAGGCGGCAACCACTCCACGGACCTGTGGTCGGAGAGAAGTGTCTGGCAGTGCAGCTGCTTGCCGGCCAGCTGCTCGTCATAGGGCCGGCCCATGTGGGTGCAGGAAAGGCATCGGGCGGCATCGAAGTAGGAACATTGCATGTCTCGTTAATTCTACTTTTTCTGCAGGCTACTTCTGGCCGCCGGTCAGGATGGCGGCCGCTGCCGCTTGGGAAGGCTGATCCGGTCCAGATCAGTCGCAGGTACGACGGCGGTCCTCCCGGACCGTGCGCGGGCCTGCTCGGCCAGGACACCCACGTCGCCGTACCGGGAGGAAAAGTGCGTGAGAACGAGAGTTCCGGCGCCGCCGTTGGCGGCCAAATCCCCGGCCTGCCCGGCCGTGAGGTGCGCGTACTGCGCCGCCAACGCGGCGTCGTCGTCGCTGAACGTTGATTCCGCGACAAGGAGGTCGACGCCGTCGGCCAAGCCCTCGGCTCCCTCGCACGGGGCGGTATCCATGATGAAGGCGAAGCCCTGGCCGGACCTTGGAATGCTGACATCCTCAAGCCGCACACCCCGCAGGACCCCTTCCCGCTGCAGACGGCCCGCGTCCGGGCCTGTGATGCCTGCCGCCGCCAGCCGCTCCGGCAGCATGGTCCTGCCATCCGGCTCGGTCAGCCGATAGCCATAGGTTTCAATGCGGTGGCGCAAGGGCCGCACTTCGAGCCCGGGGGCGATTTCCCCGGCATCCGAGTGGGGTCGCAGGCGGAGGTCGATGCTGGGCGAGGCCACGGAGACGAGTGCCCGGACAACGTCTTCTCCGGAAGCGGGATAGTGCAGGTGCACCGGGTGCTTCACGCCGTCCAGGGCCATGCGGGACAGCACGCCGGGAAGCCCGTAGCAATGGTCACCATGAACATGGGTCAGGCAGATCCGGGTGATCCGGTTGGCAGAAACACCGGCATGAATCATCTGCCGCTGCGTGCCCTCGCCGGGATCGAAGAGGAGGCCCTCGCCGTCCCACCGCAGCAGGTACCCGTTGTGGTTGCGCGTCCGCGTCGGGACCTGCGATGCGGTGCCAAGGACGACGAGTTCGCGCATGTCACCGAGTGTCTCACAAGCACAGAGAATGACAGACGATCAGCCTGTGAAGCGGTAGCGCTCGCAGGCCGCCGTGCCCGCAGGAGTAAGCCCTTGCCGGCGGCCGCGCTCGCGGAATTATTCCGGTCCCAGCACCTCCCGGGTCCCCATGGAGGTGCCCGGTAATGGGGGTGCCATCGAACTGTATGTGTGGCCCGTGGGTGTTGTCAGTTCGACGGTGTGCCTAGGGCCCGGCCTGGGTTGGGCCTTCCAGCCGGGGAGCTCCTTGGTGTGGTTGCAGGCTTCGCACAGTCCCGCGCCGTTGGCAAGGAATGTTGGACCGTCGTTGTGCCAAGGGATGATGTGGTCGTGGTGGCGGATCGGGGCGTCGCAGTAGGGTGTGCGGCAGGTGTCGTCGCGGATTTGGATGAAGCGGCGCAGCGGTGCCGGAAATAGACGCCGCCGCGAGTCCATGGCGACGAGGTCGCCGGTTCCGGGCGCGGTGTAGAGCCGCCGGACCCAGATCTTCAGCTCCTCAACTCCCTTGGCCTGTTGGGGGCTCACCAGGTTCCGGGCCCAGTCTCCGGGAACGATGCCGTAGCCGGGTATCCGGGCGGGTTCGCTGTCGCCTCGGAGGAGGGTTCGGTCGGTGATGACGAGGTTGAGCTCGATGCCGGTGATCCCGCCGGGCGTGCCGGTGGTCCACTCAACGAGGGTGTCGGCCTTGATCTGGTCGCGGGAGCGCGGGTCTCCGGCGGCGTGGAGGGAGTCGGCGTTCCGGGTCAATGCCGCGTACACGGCGACGCCTTCGTGAACGGGCAGCAACGCCGTGAAATACGTCATGCAGTCCGGTGCCGGGCGCAGGCTCACCCTTCGCTCCGAGGTGGCATGGCTTGCGCGCTGGGCCACGGAGCGGGGGTCCCGCCGGGTCGCGGCGGTGCGTACCGCGGCGATGACGGTCCTGGTCCCGGCGCCGGTGAAGGTGCCGGTGTCGGCGGCGAGTTCCTCGTCGACGGCGGTCCGATCGGCCGGGTTGAGGCAGGCGGTCTCTTTCACCACGTGCATGACGCGCTCTTCGTTGAGCTGCCCGGTGTCCAGCGCGCCCAATGTGTGCGGCATCTGCACCAGGGCTTTGGCTGTGCCGAGGAGCCGGTGCCCGCGGTGTGGGGACTCGCCCCGGGCCAGCGCGATCTGCTCGGCCGCGCCCAAGCCGTTTTCCTTGGTGCGGTCTTTGCCCAGGTCCTCCGTGGTCAGTGGCGCCCGGTCGGTGGATTCCTGACGGAGCCGGGCCTCCAAGGTCACAGCAAGCCTCGCCTGCTGCCCGGCCAGCATGCCCTTCGCGTCCTCGGAGGCGCGGAGCTGGTCGATCAGCCCGGCATTGTCGGCCGTAAGGTCAGCCCGCAACAGGACACTTGCCGCCGCGATCCTGTCCTCCCAACTGGGCCGCGGCGTCCCAGCGCCGGAGGCACCGGCCTCGGCGAAAAGTACGTCGGCAAAGAGGGCCTCGGGAAACGGGTCCTCCGGAAAGGAGCTGTCGGCGATAAAGCCCGCGGCGAAAGGGTCCTCCGGAGAGACATCGTCCGAGTCTACGAAGTTGCGGTCATCGTCATAGGGTGACCGGTGGTCCGCGACGGCATTGAAGGGGAATCCGGCATCGTATGGTTCGGCATCTTGGAACGCGGCAACGTGCAGGGCGTCGCCGTGCGGCGCCGCTGCCAGTGCTGAATTCCCGATGGCTTCCATGAACACAGTCTGCCAAGGGGGTCTGACAATTAAAGGCCGTTCCGGCACCCGAATGACGGAATGCAAAAGATTCTTTCGATCCACCGAGATCGGAAAGTAGGCAGCAGCACAGGGCTCGATTTTAGAAGTCGGCTGCACAGAACGTCAGAGCTGGTCCGCACAAATGACGACTGGCCCGAACGAAAGCCGTACGGTGCCCGTAGTCACCCTTGGAGGAGCTGCGGATTGAATGGCAGCATTCGTGTCTAAACTGCCGGAAGCAGACGTCGGGAATGACTGGGTCATGCCATGCGAACAGTCGTATGGTGGTCGCATGTCCGTCCTCATCGAAGTCATCGCGGCCGTAGTTCAGGGCGTTCTCGAAGCCGTAGGCGAGCTTCTCTTTCACCGAAACTCGGACCGTCCCCAGGACGAAGACTGATTTGAACCAGCCCTGCGGTCAGCCCGTGTAGGCCAATCGTGCCGCGCCTCTGCCCACGACGACGTGGAACTGCAAAAGATAGGATCTTCAGGTAGGTTCAGGTCACAACGTGCTAGACCTCGTTCTCTTGGCAGGCGGTCAATTTGGCAACAGGCACAGAGTCTTCCAAAAGCGGCCTCCTTGGATCAACATTCCGCATTTTTTGTGGCTGCTCAACTTTGGCGCTCAGCCTCATCTGCGTTGTTTCGAGCTTCAGGCACGCGAGCACAATGACCGGCCAGGACGCAGTGACAATATGGGGCTTTTTCCTGTGGGGCTTGGGGCTTGCATGGGGTGGCATCTGGCTAATCAGGGGACGCTCCAAAGGCAAGAGAATTGTCTTCGCCAGGGACTGGAAAAGACTTTTAGTCGCAGCTCTCCTCGCCCTGCTGGTCGTTGGAATGCTGCTCTTTCTCTTGAGCCTGCCGTCCGTCAAGGACGATGCAGTGTGGTGGCCCCTCATACTGCAGACGATGTTCGCGAACCTTTTCGGGTCACTGCCTCTCATGCTTTTTGATCGGGAGGACTACAAAGAGCAGGGTGAGCCAGACCGCTTGGATGCTCCGAGGAGGAGGAAGGTAAGACAACGGATTATCTTGGTGGCCGTAGTTGGCGGATTGATGTTGGCCGCAGGGCTTACCGTGGGTCAGCAGATAGATCAGTGGTGGCAAGACCTTCTCATCCGCTTGGGCGTGGGTTTGTTGGCAGGCGCAGCAGTGCTCGGGTACCGACTGAGGAAGGCCCCTCGGCCCGTTTCTGGGACCGACTCCGAGTGAAGCAGACACGCAGGAACATTCAGTTAGGTTCGTGGAGGAACTGGGCGATTATCAGAGGCGGTAAGGCTGGCACCGTAGGCGGCGCCGACCTTACCTTCGTCCCTCGGCAAAAAGGCATTCCCATGCGAGCTGGTTGGCGTGGATGTTCAGAACGATGAGGCCGGCGCCATTTGGCGTCGGCCTCATCTGGTTGTTCCTCAGCAATGGAACGTCTTCAGGCTACTCGGCCGGCACCAGTCGGTAGCACCGAATTACTAGTGCTCGACGGCTTCCGTTCGAGGCGCTAATGGCTTCGACGGGAGGCCGCACTACGCAGCGATGTAGAACCTGGTTGTCAAACGTCGGGGACTCAGCGCCTGGTCTGGTACCTGGTGAGGACCACTCCGTCGGGAAACGTCTGGGTCTCCACCAGGCTCAGCTTCACCCAGTTGTCCAGGGCCGTGAAGAAGGGCGTGCCGCCGCCCACCAGCACCGGATGGGTGACAAGCGCGTACTCGTCGATCAGCCCGGCCCGCATGGCCGCCGCGGCGAGTGTGGCACCGCCGATGTCCATGGGGCCCCCGTCGTCGGCCTTGAGCCGGGTGATCTCGGCGACGGCGTCGCCGGTGACCAGGCGAGTGTTCCAGTCGACCGTGCTGGTCGTCGAGGAGAACACCACCTTCGGCATGTCCCGCCAACGGCGGGCGAACTCGACCTGCGCCGGGGTGACGCCAGGCTGCTGGTCGGCGGTCGGCCAGTGGGAGCTCATGGTCGCCCACAGTTTGCGCCCGTACAGCGCCAGCCCCGTCGCCCCTACCCGGTCGGACCACCATTGGAACAGCTCGTCGCTCGGCACGCTCCAGCCGAGGTCGTCGCCGGGCGCGGCAATGTAGCCGTCCAGGCTCACGTTCATGGCGAAGGCCAGTTTGCGCATGGCGTCAGTCTCCCGTGAGTCAGTATCCGTTGTACAGACCAGCACGGCGCGGAAATATCCCCTGAGTCGGATTAGGAGAATCCGCCGGCCCCGGCGGTGAGCGTCCGCGGGCACCACGTTATGCAGAGATCGATGACGGCCGGAGCAAGGGGGCGGAGTTGGACTGCCCGCCACCCGGCGGAAAGAATAAGCGGATGAGTGCTGCCGGCGAGTTCGTGGATGACACCCTGCAGCGCGAGGCTTCGTGGTACCGGGCCGAAGACATGCGCCACCGGTTCGGCAGCGGGATGCAGTACTACGGCGCGTCAGTGGGCGCGGTGCGCGGAACGGTCCGTGATGCCCTTCGCCGCTATGCAGGACTGACCCACGACGAGATCACCGCCCTCAGTTCAGAACTGTGGGCGGTTCCGGTTTACGAGCGGCGCCTGGCCGCCGTCGTGATCCTCCAGTCCAAGCTGGAGTTGCTGACCAACTCCGACCTGACGCGCATGGAGGGCTTTGTGCGGAACACGCACATGCCAACGCTCGTGGACCCGCTCGCCGTCGACGTCGTTGGTCCGCTGGTGGAAAGGCTCGGGGGCCAGGCGCGTGTGCGTGCTGACGCGGTGCTGGACCGATGGGCGGGGGACCCGGATGTCTGGCTCCGCCGCGCGTCGCTGATGGCGCCCCTGCGGGCACTTCGCTCGGGTGGGGGCGACTGGGACGGATTCGTCCGCCGCGCCAGGATCGCCGCTGATGTACTACCGGGTCCGACGGCGGACAGCAGCCCCGACCGGGAAGCCGTTGCCGCCGTGCTGGACGCGGTGGCGGAGCGAAGGCCGGAGCTCCGGCTCTCCTTCCATCGCTAGGACACCGGTCCTGGGAAAGCCGAAGTAACAGCCGGACTACTACACGGAAGCCGCTGCGGGCTGCAGGTCCTCCGCCGCCTCCGGGGAGGAGGCGTCGTCCGCGGCCGGTACAGACGGTGTGCCTGCCGGGCGAACGGCCGGAGCCGCGGCGATGTGCTGGCGGAGCGGGTGGAACTGGCTGTGCCCCATGCTGCCGAATTCGTAGGCGCTCTCGGCGTGCTCGGAGCGGTCGACACCGGCAACTTCGGCCTCATGGCTGACGCGGAACCCGATGGTCTTGTGAATTGCGATACCAATAATCGCGGTCATCAGGCCGGAGAGCGCGAGCGTGATGAGTACGGCAACGGTCTGGGCGACGAGCTGCTGAACGCCGCCGCCGTAGAAGAGCCCGCCGCCTTCGCCGTTGACGGGGAGGGCAATGAAGCCGAGCGCGAGGGTGCCCACCAGGCCGGAGCCGAGGTGCACGCCGACAACGTCCAGCGAGTCGTCAAAGCCATACTTGAACTTCAGTTCGACGAAGAGTGCAGACGCCACGCCCGAAACGAGTCCCAGGCCGATGGCGGCCACTGGGCTGATGTTGGCGCACGACGGCGTGATGGCCACGAGGCCGGCGACGGCACCGGACGCAGCGCCCAGGGAGGTGGGGTGGCCGTGGCGGACCTTCTCCGTGAGGAGCCAGCTCAGCATGGCGGCGCACGGCGTAACCAGGGTGTTGACCCAGATCAGTCCGGCCTGTTCTGCCGTGGTGGCGGCGCCGGCATTGAAGCCGAACCAGCCGAACCAGAGGAGGCCCGCGCCGAGCATGATGAACGGGACGTTGTGCGGGCGGTGCCCGGGGTCCTTTCCGAAACCGTGGCGCTTGCCGACGATCAGGGCCAGCACGAGGGCGGCAGCGCCGGAGCTGATTTCGACGACGGCGCCGCCGGCGAAGTCGATGACCTGGCCAAAGATGGCCGTTACTGCTCCGCCCTGGCTCATGAGGCCCCCGCCCCAGATCATGAAAGCGAGCGGGCAGTAGACGGCTGTGATCCAGATCGGCACGAAGAGGACCCAGGCGGTGAATTTGGCGCGGTCGGCGATCGCGCCGCTGATGAGGGCCACGGTGAGGATGGCGAAGGTTCCGGCGAAGCCTGCCTTGATGAGGTCGGGAGTGCCCATAAGGCCACTCAGGCCGAAGCTGGCGAACGGGTTGCCGAACAGGCCCAGGACGCCTTCGCCGGTGCTCATGGAGTAGCCCCACAACACCCAGACGACGCCCACGATGCCGGCTGACACAAAGCTCATCATGATCATGTTGAGGGAGGCCTTGGCGCGGGTCATGCCGCCATAGAAGAGCCCCAGTGCCGGGGTCATGAGCAGCACCAGTGCCGCTGACACCATCATCCAAACGTTTGCCGCAGTGATTTCCACGCGCTTTCCCTTCCCAGGAAACTCATCCTCTCCGCGGACCGCTGAAGCCGGCGCCACGCCCCTCATCGATATTCGTGGATTGATGTTTCGGGTCTGGGCGTGGCAAGTTACACGGGCGTTTCAAAAATGCCGCCTACGTAAAGCCCGCGTGACTGCCATGTTTCGAAATTGTTAACGGCACCTGATGGCCGGGGTGCTTTTTTGCTGGCTCTGCAGTCATTTCGGCCGGAACTGCGGGTAGAACCGCGGGCGCCGCGGTGAGGGCTGCCGCTGTTATGCCGCGTTACCAGCACATGAATGAAACATATCCATCCCCGGGTCCGTTGCCGGCCACCGGATGGATTCCCTGCCGGACCTGTTGACCGGATCTGAGCTGTGCAGCCACCATGGGATATGACTGAATCTGCAGCGACCGGCGACGACTACTTCACTGAGAATCCGCACGCGGATGTTGCGGCGGAAGCGGGTGATGCCGCGGCGGGCGCGGACGGCTCCGCTACTGTCGAAGACATCGCCGGGGACGTGCGGGACGAGATCCGGCTGGGCCATGTGGAGGACGAGGTGAGCCACGTGCTTGAGGAACGGCTGGACGAAGCCGGCATCAGCATGCGGCCTGAAGACGTGGATGACCTCGCCGAAGATATCGAGCGGGACGTCTCCAGCTAGGAAAACCCATGAACGACCCACATAACCTGGAACGGTTCGTCGCCGCGCAGAATGACGGCGACACCTACGCCCAGGCTCTGCAGGAGCTCCGCGCAGGCAGCAAGCGCAGCCACTGGATGTGGTTCGTCTTTCCGCAGATTGCCGGCCTGGGGCAAAGCGCCACCTCCAGAAGGTACGCCATCGCATCCCTTGATGAAGCCCGGGCGTACCTGCAGCATCCCGTGCTGGGACCGCGGCTGATCGAGTGTGCCACCGCGGTGGATAACGTGGGCAACCGCGGCGCGGCGGAGATTTTCGGCGGCATCGATGCCCGGAAGCTCCAGTCCTCCATGACGCTGTTCCTGCGTGCGGCACCGGACGAACCGGTGTTCCGGAGCGTTCTGGAGCACTACTTCGGCGGGGAAGCCGACGCCGCCACCGACGGGCTGCTGGCAAGCCCGCGCATGTAAGTGGTAGCTACCCTTCACCGGGCTAGTTAGCCGACCTAGACTGAGGGGACAAGCCAGCGTGCAGCCAGCGGGCTGGGCAGACGGAAGGACAGTGGCATGGGTCTGGACGACAAGATCGACAATGCAGCGGAAAAGCTTGGCGGCAAGGCCAAGGAAGGGGCGGGCAAGGCCAACGACGACCCGGGCCTGGAGGCGGAGGGTAAAACTGACCAGTCCAAGGCGGATCTGAAACAGGCCGGTGAAAAGGTCAAGGACGCCTTCAAGAAGGACTGACCAAACAGGATCACCACGTCTGGCTCTCCGTCTCCAACGGAGATTCGAAGGGAGTCCCGCCCGGGAAACCGCGGCAGGACTCCCTTTCGTACGCCCAGTCAGGGGCTGGTGCTGAGCTCCACCAGCTGGACATCACCTAAACTGCCATTCACGACGACGGCCGTCATGTACGTGCACACAGGTTGCCGGCGGCGGTCGGTGGGGGAGCCGGGGTTAAGCAGGCGCAGGCCGCCGGGCGCCACCGTGTTCCAGGGAATGTGCGAGTGGCCGAAAACCAGCACGTCGGCATCCGGAAAGAGGGCCTCGCAGCGCTGCTCCCGGCCTCTGGCCTGACCGGTCTCGTGGATCATGCTGAACCGGACGCCGTCGAGCGTCACACTGGCCGTCTCGGGCAATCGCCGCCTAAGCTCGTCGCCGTCGTTGTTGCCGTAGACACCGACCAGGCGCCTGCTGCGCTGTTCGAACTCGTCGAGCAAGCCTGCGCTGATCCAGTCACCCGCGTGGAACACCACATCAGCAGCCTCGACGGCGGTCCACACCTGCTCGGGCATTGCCCGGGCGCGCTTGGGGACGTGGGTGTCGGCAACAAGGACCAGGCGCAGGCTCATCGAAGCATCTTCCCATGAGGCAGACTGGGACGATGGAGAAAATCGTTCCGCCTTCGCCCGGTGATCCCCGGCGTCCCCTTGGCCCCCGTGACCCGGGCGATGCCTGGGTGGAGGGCGACCGCGGGCGGTTCTGGGGGCGCTTCGGATCGGCCGGCCTCCTGGTCCATGATGCGGAGAAGGGCGTCCTGCTGCAGCACCGTGCCACCTGGAGCGACCACGGTGGAACCTGGGGGCTTCCCGGCGGCGCGCTGCACCAGGGCGAGGACGCCGTGACCGGCGCACTGCGTGAGGCCCACGAGGAGGCGGCAGTCCCCGAACAGAGCGTCAAAGTGCTGTTCACGTCCGTGTTCGACGTCGGCTACTGGTCCTACACCACCGTGGCAGTGCGGGTGCTGGAGCCCTTTGAGCCGGCCATCAACGATCCCGAAAGCATCGAACTGCTGTGGATTCCCGTCGAAGAGGTGGCCGGCATCAACCTGCATCCTGCCTTTGCTGCCTCCTGGCCGGACCTGCGCGGCAGGCTGCTGGACGGCTCCGGTGTTGAACACTGAGAAATTCCGGCTGCTGCTGGAAGAGGAACGGGCGAGGAAGCTCGCCCTCCTGCCGGCCCTGCGTGCGGACATAGCCTCGGCCAACGCCGCCCGGCACAACTCCAACGTCGACGACGAACATGACCCCGAGGGTGCCACCATCGCCTTCGAACTTTCGCAGGCGTCGGCACTCCTGGACCAAAGCAGGTCCGGACTGGCGGACGTGGACACTGCCCTCGAGCGGATCGGCGCGGGCACTTACGGAATATGCACGGTGTGCGGAGAACAGATCGCCGAAGGGCGGCTGGAGGCCCGGCCCTGGACCCCCTTCTGCATCCGCCACACGGGCGGCCGGGCCTAATCCCGGCTCCGCCGCCGAGGATGCCTCGGAGCTGTTCCGCCGAAGGGAAGAGCGCCGTACTCTAGGGCTGGGAGGTGATTGCCATGCAGGCAACCCAGGGAGACCGAATCATCATCCGGGGCAGGACAGTGGAGTCCTCGGACCGGCACGGTGAGATTCTGGAGGTCCGGGGCGCCGACGGGGCGCCGCCGTACCACGTCCGTTTTGATGATGGCCACGAGACCATCCTGTACCCGGGCGGCGACTTCACCGTCGAGCACCACACCACCTAGCTGCCCGGATGACCGCACCGCCACGGCCCGACCGGACCCTGATTTCAGTCCTTGCCATCATTGCCGGTCTCGTCGCCGTGGCGCTCGCTGTCGTCTTTTTTCGCGGTGAGCCAGAGCCGCTTGCCGAAAGTACACCGGCGGGTGTGGTCCAGCGGTATGCTGCCGCCGTCCTCAACGGTGACGAGGCGGCTACTAGGCGCTACTCGACTGACGGTCGTTACGGGACCGGGCAGCCGGACGGGCCATGCACTCAGGTGGAACGTCCCGCACTTGGCGCACTGCGGGTCACGCTGGCCTCCACCGTGGAGCATGCGGACACGGCGGAGGTGCACGTTGTTCTGACCACCTCCACCGGCAGCGGTCCGTTCGGGAACCCCGAATACGAGACCGAGGCCGTGTTTGCCCTGGAACGGGTGAACGGCAACTGGCTGGTTGCGACCGCCCCGTGGCAGCTCACCATTTGTCCGGTTCCGGCGGCGAAGCCGTGAGTACCGTCCGGCCCGGCACGCGCGAATCATCGTCGCCGGCGGTGCCCACGGTGCGGCGGCTGGTGGTCTTTGTACTCCTCTTTGTCCTCGTGCTGATCGGCGCTTCCGGCGTGGGCGGCCTGTTTGAGCGGCTGTTTGTCTCGGGCACAGGGCTGGCCGGGAATGACGTCGGCAGCCTCGCCCGGTCCCTCGCGTTCGGCCTGGTTGGCGGGTGCCTGGCCGCTGTTCTGTGGTGGCTGGTCTGGCGCCGGCAGGGGGAGGAAGCGGAGCGCTCGTCTGTTGCCTGGGGACTGTACGTCATCGGTGTATATATCGTTGCCCTTATCACCGCGGTTACGGCTGTGCTCGGCGCTGTATCGCAGTTGATTGGGCTGCTGGCCGGTGCCGCATCCGGCGCGGTGGCTGAGGGCCTGGAATGGCGTTCATCCCTGGCCACGGGTGTGGTGTGGGCGGCCGTCTGGGCATGGCACCGCTGGATGTGGCAGCACCGTGGCAAGGGCCCGCGCCGGCTGGACACCGTCCCGGCGCTCGCGGGCTCGGTGTTCGGCCTGCTGGTAGGTGCCGGCGGGGCCGTGACTGCGCTCGGCAGTCTTCTCGACGCGGCGCTGCGGGGGCTGGCAGGTGCCCATGACGTGGGATCGCCCTGGTGGTTTTCGGCGCTGCAGTCACTCATCTGGGCCGGGGGCGGATTCCTGGTTTGGTGGTGGCATTGGGTCTTCGGCGAAGCACGGCACCTGTCCTCACCGCTGGCCAATGTGGCTGCGGCTGTCTTCGGTGTGCTTGGCGGCTGCATTACGGCAATGGCCGGCGCCATCACGACGGTGTTCGTCCTGCTGCGGCTGATACTGGACCGCTCCGAAGACATGATCCGGCTCGTTGATCCCCTTGGCCCCGCGATGGCCGCGGCAGCTGTCGGGTGCCTCGTCTGGCGCTACCACTCAGTGCTGACGGCCCCGCGGTCGGAGAAGATGCGGGAGACGGGGCTGCTGCTGGCATCCGGAGTGGCGGTGGTCGCTGCGGCCTCCGGTGTGGGAGTTGTTGTCAACGCGGCCTTGGGCTTTGCCGAGACAACGCTGGCGGGTACGGGCACGCGCACGCTGCTGCTGGGCGGAATCAGTGCCCTGATTGTGGGCGGTGCGGTCTGGTGGAGGGCGTGGATGCCGGCGGACCGCCGCGGATCGGCGAGCGCCGATGATGCAGGCGGGGCAGATGGTGCAGACGGGCTGCCTTCCCGCACCGCTGCCGGGCGGCGCATCTACCTCGTGGCTATCTTTGGGATCAGCGCCGTCGTGGCCCTGATCGCCCTGCTGCTGGTCGGTTACCAGGCCTTTGAGTATCTGCTGGATCCGGAGCGCCAGGGAAACCTGGTGGGACGGATCCGGGCGCCGCTCGGACTGCTGACCGCCACGGCGCTCGTGGCCACCTATCACTACAGCGTCTGGCGCAGGGAGCGTGCGGTGCTGCAGGGGGACGCTCCGTCAC
This sequence comes from Arthrobacter sp. FW305-BF8, assembly GCF_021789315.1. Lineage (NCBI taxonomy): Bacteria > Bacillati > Actinomycetota > Actinomycetes > Micrococcales > Micrococcaceae > Arthrobacter > Arthrobacter sp. FW305-BF8. Next base: position 2,853,253 of record NZ_CP084561.1, on the reverse strand, counting down.
TGCAGGAAACCGGCCCACTGCAGGAAGCTGGTCGGGTGCAAGACGCCGGTCCAGTACTGACCGCGCGACGGACGATCGGCCAAGTCGTCCTGGTGACGGGCTCCGATCACGTTCCGCTGTCACACGCCATCCGGGAAGCCACCGGTGCCGACGTGACGGTCTGGCTGCGGTCCGGCCTACCGGCAGGGCCGGATCCGGGACAGTCGGATCCGCGACTGCCGGATGCCGGAATGCTTATGGCCGCGCTGGAAGGTGTGAGCGCTGAGCGGGTGCTGGTCGTCGTCGGGCCCGGCGGCCGGATCGATGTCATCCCCGTACAGGACCACACCGCCTCATGAGAGAAGCCTCCTGACAGAAGCCTCAGGAAATGGGCTGCCCCTTGATCGGTGACCGGTCGGCGCCGTATTCGGCTGTCACCAGGATGGGCAGGTGATCCGACTTCCCCCGGGGGAGCGTTTCCACGCTTTCGATGTCCAGGCCCAGTGATGTGGCAAAGTCGAAGTGGCCCTTGAAGACCTTGTACCGGGTGTAGGTTCTGCGGTTGCTCAGGGACAGGGCATAGCCGGAGTCCTGCATGTGTGCGTGAAGGCTCTTGGTGAAGAACGGATAGTTGAAGTCACCCACCATCAGCGTCATCAGCCCGGTGCCCATGCTCAGCAGCTCGGCATGCGCCGCGTGGATCTGCTTGCGCCGCAGCGAGTTCGACGCCGTGAGCGGGGCGGCGTGGAACGAACCCACCACCAGCTCATGGTCGGTTTCGTTGTCCACCATCCGGGTGCCGATCAGCCGCTCATGGGCCGGTGCCATCACGCGGTCGTGCATGGACTTCTTCAGGGCAAAGGTCTGGGTATCCAGGGCCGTGAACCGGTCAGTCCGGTAGTAGATGGCCAGGCCCAGCCTGTTGCCTTTTGTGTAGTCGGCCAGATGGAGCGGGCCGAGAGTGTCAGGCAGATCGGATGAGTCACACTCTTGAAGGCAGAGGACGTCTATCCCGAAGTTGCGGGCCAGACTCATCAGTTCGCCGCTCGCCTTGTGCTTGCGGAGGTTGTAGCTAATAACTCGCATCGAACACCTCTTCCGAGGGCTGCTAGAAGGACCAGTCTCCGAGTCTACCCAGATCATCATATGGAGATCCGTACATTAAGCGCGCGTCCGGCGAGGCAAATATGCCCCGCCGGACGCATGCCGGATTCCACTTGATGCCGTGGCCTCTGGCCTGAATTACCTTCCGCCGGGTCCGTGTCCCTGCGTGTACTCTCCGGCCGTGACCGTGCCGAGCTCCGTGGCGCCGTCGAGCGAGCCCTCGCCCAGTCCTGACTGCACCTTCGCAGTGCCTCCGGTGTACACCGTGTATTGCTTCCCTGCTTCGATGCCCGCCGCGGAAAAGATCAGCGATCCGGTGGCTTTGGTGGTCACAAACGTGGCCACGAGCTTGCCGTCGGCGTCGGCCAGCTGCACAGTGGTGCCCGCCGGCACGGTCGAGGCGAATGCGACCTGCACGCCTGACTGGGTGGAGCTTGTTCCCGGGGTGACCACCATGCCGGCGCTTCCTGCCGCCGCCACCGTTCCGCCGCTGACTGCCAGTTCGCCGTTGACATCCAGTGCACCGTTGCCGTTGCTTTCGGGCCCGTTGACCACCACGGCGCCGCCGGAGATGGAGGCGTTGCCGTTGGAGTCCAGGCCGTCGCCCTCGGAATTGATGGTGAGGGAGCCGCCGAAGATGTCCACGGAGTAGTCGCCCACCGATTCGCCGCCGCCGGGCCCGCCGCCCATGCCTCCGCCTGACTGGGTTGCGGTGGAGGCGCCGCCGGAGGCGTTCACGCCGTCATCCGTGGCGGTCACCGATACCGTGCCGCCGCTCACCGCGATGTGCTGGGCTTCAAGGCCTTCGGAGGACTCCGTTACCGTCACGGTGCCGTTCGCGATGGCGAGCTGGTTCTGCGCCTTGACGCCGTCGTCCCCGGCGCTGACGCTGAGCTTGCCGCCGTTGACCAGGAGCCAGCCGCGGCCGTCGTCGGTGTCGTTGTCCGATTTGAAGCCGTCACCGCCGGCCGTGATCTGGTAAGCGCCGTCCAGCAGCACTGCGTAGTCCTTGCCGAGGATGCCGTCGTCGGCGGCTTTCACAGTGACGTTGCCGGCGGCCAGGACCAGGCCGTCCTTGGACACGATGCCGTCGTTGTACTGGCCGGTGACCTCGAGTGAGCCTGTCCCGGCCAGGGTCAGGTCGGCCATGGAGTAGAGCGCCGCGTTCGGGGCGTCGGTGCCCTGGTCAGCGTACGTTGCAGCGTCCTTGATGGAGTTGGTGCTGCCTTCGTCGAGGAACAGGATGGCCTCGTTGGCGCTTTGGACGACGAACGGCGAGCCGGTTGAGCTGGCGAGGGTCACGCCGTCGAGGACCACGCGGACCACATCCTCTTCGCCGGCAGCGATCACCACCTTGCCGTCACTGAGAGAACCCGACAGCCGGTACGTCCCGGCAGCTGTGATGGTGACGGTGTCGCCGTCGACCTTTACCCCGGCGGCGGAGCCCGCCACCGTGGAGGCACCATCCTTGAGCGTGACGGCCACTTCCTTGGCCGCATCCCAGGTGAGGTCGTCGGCGTCGTAGTGGCTGTCCTCGGAGATCGAGGCTGCCGTCACCATCTGCGTGGTGGACGCTGTGTTGGTGCCGGACTGGCTGCCGGCGGCAGTTCCGTTGGAGGCCGTGCTTCCAGAGGCGGAGCAGCCGGCGAGGGTGAGGGCCAGGGCGAAGGCGGCCACGGAGAAGGTCTTGCTGAATTTACGCATGGTGGTTCCTTTGGGGTCTTGGAGTCCGGAGTCCGGAGTCTTGGGGTCTTGGAGGTCTTGTCTGTCGAAAGCAGGGGACGGGTCAGGCTCCAGGTGCCAGCCGCATGCTGTGCCGGAGCGTCCGGTTCCAGCGGTTGGCGGGCAGGTGCGGGTGCAGTGCGGCCATGCCGGTGGCGAACTTGGAGATCCTGGACGGCCGCACACCGTGTTGCCAGAGGTGCCTGTCCAGCGGTCCGGCGGCCGATCCGGATTTGGTCTCGAGCACAACGCTGCCCGCCAGTACCCACGGCTGGCCGTCCCCGGTCTGCCAGGTGACGTTCGAATCGATCGTTGCGCGGCTGCCGGACTCCGGGAGGTAGAGGGTGGTCCGGCGGTAGCGGGTTTCCAGCACGGGACCCAGGGCGCCGGCCGGAATGTCGCCAACGGCCCTGGCCAGGGTTTCGTTGACGTACTCCAGGCCCTCCGCTGTGAGCCGGGAGCGGTCCGCGATGTCATAGGGAATGCGTTCCTTGACGGTGGCCGCCCGCGTCCCCTCGGTTTTGACCTCGAGGAAACTGGTGCCGGTGTCCGCGTAGGTCCGGGTGCGGATCTTGTAGCGGCGGCGACGGCCGCGGGCCGCCAGCATGTAGCTGTGCAGCTGCGGGGTGTCGAAGTAGACGGAGTCGTAGGCGAACGACCGGAGGCCGTCCATTTCGAGGACGCGGGCCTGGCCGGCGAAGGTTGCCAGCGCCTGGCGGGCAGTCGCGGCGGGGATCACGTACTTCCGGTCCACCCGGGTCTGCAGGGCGGCTTCGGCGTTGAGTTCCTCGAGGCCGATCGGCGGCAGTGCGGCCAGGCTCATGAGCATTGCCTGTTCGGTTATGGGCATTGAGCTCATGCCGCACCTGCCGGGGCGGTTGCTGCCTGCGGTGCGGGAGCCTGCGATGCGGGAGCCTGGTGGGCGGTACCGGCAGGCGCGGGAGTCTGCGCCGGGAGTGACTCATGCCATGCCCCGAGGTTTCCGGCGGCGCTGTCCAGGCCGGCGCTGTCCAGGCCGGCGCTGTCCGGGCCGGCAAGGCGGGTTCCCCGGGCCGAGCGGCAGGCATAGCGGACGTCCACGATGGTCTTGTCGTTCACCAGGTCCAGTTCCTGCACCGTGACGGTATGGACCTTCGCGGCGAGCAGTTCCTCAAGGCGGGCCGTGAGTTCGTCCTCGCGGGAGATGGCGCGGTCCAGGACAACGGTCTGGTGCCGGTACGTGGGAAGGACCCTCTCGTGGTCGCCGACGAACATCACGGCCAGCACCAGTCCCATGAGGGAGAGCGTCAGCCAGACCGGTTCGACGCCGACGCCCGAGATCAGGCCCAGGGCCAGCGCGGAGAAATAGTAGGCCACCTCGTGCTGGGCCAGTTCGGTGGAACGGAGACGGATGATCGAGAGAACCCCGAAGAGGCCCAGTCCAAGTCCGAGGCCGGCGGTGGAACCGGAGAGCGCTGTGGCCACGGCCAGGACGCCGATGTTCATCCCCAGGTAGGACACGGCCAGGTCCCTGCGCCGGTGGCGGCGGACGTAAAGGGCGAAGGTGAGCACGCAGATGGCGATGACGTCTGCGGCGATAAGTATCAGGTGGTTCATGGAGTTCTCCGGGTCTCGTGATGGGCTACTTGTTACGATTCACGGCCAAGCTGTGCCGGGGCTGTGCCGGAACAAGGTCTGGTTTGTGACCTTTGGCGAAAAGGAACCGCTGCTGGATGGCGTAGCTCACGGCGAACAGTGCGGCTTCGGTGAGCAGCTTGGCGGGCAGGTCTCCGACGCCGGCGCCTCCGAGCGCCGTGAGGAGTGCGTAGTTGGCCGCCAGCAGGGAGAGCGCGAGGGCGACGTACCGGGCGGCCGTGGCGCGGGCAGGCTTCTCGCGGCCGTGTTTGAACACGAGCCGGCGGTTGATCAGGAAGTTGGCCGTGGCGCTCAGGCAGCGGGCGCCGACGACTGCCGCCAGGACCGAGTCGGTGGCCGCGCTGAGGACAAGGAAGGCGACGGTGTCGATCAGGAAGCCGGCGAAGGACGACAGCAGGAACTTGAGCAGCGGGGCGTAGATGCGCACCGAGTCCGCAAGCGGCCGGAAATGGGATCCGGAGTTGTGGTCCAAGTAGATGGTGGCGATGCCCACGCTGGCAATGCGGTACCCGGCGGCTTTGGCCTCGAGCAGGAGGTTCAGTTCGTATTCATAGCGCTCGCCACTGACTGTCAGGAGCCAGGGCAGCATAGATGCCGGATAACCGCGCAGCCCGGTCTGTGTGTCGGAGATGCGTTCGCCGGTGGCCAGTCGGAACAGCAGCCGGGTGGCGGCATTCCCGAAGCGGCTGCGTGCGGGAACGTCACCGGCGAAGGTGCGCGCGCCGAGCACCATGGAGGTGGCCTCCGTGCCGGCGAGCTCGGCGACGCGCAGGATGTCCACGACGCTGTGCTGGCCGTCGCTGTCCGCGCACACCACGTCCTGGGCGGGGAAACGGTCCAGAATGAAACGGAAGCCGGTCTTCAGTGCGAAGCCCTTGCCCCGGTTCGCCGGATGGCTGATGACGTGCGCGCCGGCGCGGCGGGCGCCGTCGAAAATATGCCCGTAGGCCGGGCCGCTGCCGTCATCCACGACGACGAGACCGAGGGCGGGGTCTGCTGCGCGGATCGCGCCGATCACTTCAAGGAGCTGGGCGTCCGGCTCATAGGCGGGGACCAGGATGATCATGGAGGGACCTCACTTGCCGATGTACAGGATGTCCGAGGTGCCGCGCTCGCGGTTGGCACCCAGCGGGTTGTTGACCAGGGCGCCGTTGAAATACATGGTGGAGGAGCCGCCGCCGTCGAGGTTGTACGCCGTTTCTGCACCGAGATCCTTCATGATCTGTGCCATTCCCGTCATGGTCACGCCTGCGCTGTAGCCCGGGCTGCGGCCGTCAGCCACCACGAAGACCAGGTGGTTGGTGTCGATGAGCCCCACGGCCGTCCGCGGCTGCTCGCCCTGGATGGAGTGGTTGCCGAAGTTGGTGTCCACCTCGACGTCCTCGATGCCATCCACGATCTGGCTGTCCTGGACGATCGCCGGTCCAAAGGACAGGGTGTTCCAGACGCCGTCGGCGACCAACTGTGCAGCGGTGGTGGCAGTTTCGTCGTAGACCTTCACGGTTCCGTCCCGGTAGAACGCCAGCCCCTGGCGGGCGCCCTCGTCCCGGTAGACAACTCCGTTGCGGATGACGATGCCGGTATCCCGGAAGCCGTAATAGTCGCCGTTGATGGCGAAGATGGCGTTGTGGGCTGCCGCGATCTCCGAGGTGGTCTGTGTGATGTTCTCGCCGAAACTGTCGTTGGCGAACGCCGACTTGACCGTCGTCGCATCGTCAAGGACGACGTCGGCAACGTAGTAGGTGACCGTGCTGTCACCGCTGCCGGTCACCACCGTGGAGATGTTGATGGTGGAGCCGTCGGCCGTGTACGAGGTGTCGGTGACGGAGGCTGACGATCCCACCGTCGTGGCCCCGGAGGACACGCCCTGGGCTGTCTCGTAGGCTGACACATCGGAGATTTCCACGTGCTGGACCACGAACCGGTCCAGCGCCCATGCGCTGGCGCCGCCGGCGGACAGTGTCAGGGCGAGTGCTCCGGCGAGGACGGCCCGGCGGGTCGGCCTGGCCTTGCCGCGCTTGCGGGCTGAGCCGGGCGGGCCGGGCTCACCGGGGCGGCCCGCCTCACCGGGTTGATGGTTTTCGCCGGGTTGGATTTCTTCAGTGGGGGCGTTCTGCTGAGAGGTCATGCATCATTTGTATGGACCGGACTTATGCCGGCCGTGAGTCGCACATTTGAGGAGGCTGTGAAAGCTCCTGGCCCGCCAACGGGCTCCGCCACAGGAATCATTGCGGACAGCCGCGTGTTGTGGATGAAGCGAACCTGTCCTGGAGGAGGAAGCGATATGGTCAAAGCGGTCTGGAATGGTGCCGTGATAGCGGAGAGTGACGTCACCGTGAAGGTTGAGGGGAACCACTACTTCCCCGCATCGTCAGTGCGCACCGAGTACCTGGAGGGCAGCTCCCACTCCACGTACTGCCCCTGGAAGGGGGAGGCAAGCTACTACAGCCTGCGGGTTGACGGCCTGCGAAACGAGAATGCCGCCTGGTACTACGCCGATCCGTCCTTGGAAGCTGCCCGGATCAGGGATCATGTGGCCTTCTGGCACGGCGTGCGGATCGAGGCCTGAGACGGCTCGGCATGCCGGAAGCGATAGAGTGAACCGGGATTAACCGATCACGCTTTGAAGGAGTCACCGTTGACTGCTGAACTCCCTGAACTCGCCGGCGGCGACTTCTACTACCAGGACCTGGGCGGCGGCCGCTTCCGCTCCACCATCCACGCCCAGGGGGCCTGGAACGCCCACGAACAGCACATGGCCCCGGCGTCGGGGCTGCTGGCTGACCGGCTGGACCGGCACCAACCCCGGGACGACATGCGGATGGCCAGGCTCAGCTACGAAATCCTGGGACTGATCCCCGGCGGCGAATTTGAAATCGTCACCACGACGCTGCGCCCGGGGCGCACCATCGAGCTGCTGCAGGCTGAACTGGTGGCGGCGGGTCGTGTGGCTATCAGGGCGACGGCCTGGCGCATGGTCACCAGCGATACGGGTGCCGTGGCCGCCGTCGAGGACGGAGCCATTCCCTCACCGGAGGAATGCAAGCCCTATGACGGCGCGAGCGTGTGGCCGGGAGGGTACATCCGCTCCCTCGAAATGAGGGTGGCGGAGGGTCACCGGCCCGGCGCCGGGAAGGTCTGGCTGCGCACGGACCATCCGCTGACGGACGGAAACGACAGCACGGACATGGCAAGGCTGATGGGGCTTGTGGACACCGCCAACGGCATCGCCGCACGGGTGCCTCCGGGCAAGGACAGCTACGCCTTCCCGAACCTGGACCTCCAGATCCACATGTACCGGCGGCCGGAGGGCGAGTGGCTGGGGCTGGACAACGCCGTGTCCTTCGGTGCTGACGGCATCGGCCTCACCTCGACGGTGCTCCACGACCGGTCCGGCCCGTTCGGCCGGGCGGAACAGATCCTCACCCTGCGGAAGAGCTGACCGCGGGCCTCCTAGTGGAAGACCAGCCAGCCCGCCAGCGTGGCGAGGGCGGTCAGCAGGGCGCCCCACCCCATGTCCACAACAATGAGCTGCAGCGGCCAGGTCTTGAGCGTGGCGGCGTTGGTGAGGTCGTACGTTGCGTAGGCGAAGGCGCCCAGCGCCGCCCCATGGCCGACGGCGGTCAGCCAGGTGCCGCCGTCGAGCGCGGGCCGCAGGGCAAAGAAAACGATGCCCGCAATGTAAATCACATAGAACGCCACGGCGTACCCTAGATGGGGCCTGTCGGCCAGCAATTCACCGATGGCTGCGGTAGAACGGGTTCATGAGCTTGAGCCACACGGCGTCGATCACGGCGAAGGCAGCGGCGACGACCAGAAATTGCAACACGACCATAAGGGAGCTTAGCAACATGCAGCAGGCCGGGGCTGATTCGCGGACTCTGACCCTCGTCCGGCAGGAGCAGTCCCTGGGCGCCGTCCGGGACCTTGATTTCGGGATCGAACTTCTCGGCAAGGCCAGGGCCGGGGACATTGGATCCACCCTTCGGCTGTACCGGCCAGCACCGACGGTTGCCTTCGGCCAGCGCGACACCCGCCTGGCCGGCTTCGGCGCCGCCGCCCAGGCCTGCCGCGACCTGGGGTTCGAACCGCTGATCCGCAAGGCGGGAGGCCGTGCCGCCGCGTATCACGAAGGCACCCTGATCATTGACCACGTGGAGCCGCACAGCGATGCGATCGCCGGAGCGAAAGGCCGTTTCGCATTTTTCGGCGAAATGCTGGCGGGGGCGCTCCAGAGCGTTGGCGTGCACGCCGCCGTCGGCGAGATTCCGGGGGAGTACTGTCCGGGCGAATACAGCGTCCACGGCTTCGCGCCCGAGGCCCCCGACCACCGGATCAAGCTGGTAGGCACAGCCCAGCGCGTGGTGTCCGGCGCCTGGCTGTTCAGCTCCGTCGTCGTGGTAGAGAACTCGGCGCCCATCCGCGAGGTGCTGACGGCCAACTACGAGGCCCTGGGGCTGGAGTGGGATCCCGCGACCGCCGGCGCGGCTAACGACCTTGTGCCTGCCCTCGATGTGCAGGCCATCGAGGACGCGGTGGTCAGCACCTACGCGGAGTACGCCACGCTGGGGCAGGCGGACTTCAGCAGTCTTCGCGCCTAGCGCTGCACCATGCCCGCGGTGCGCGGTTTGTTCAGCGCAGTCTATTCGGTGGCCGGGGGGATCTGGCAGATCATGAGGACGTTTCCGTCCGGGTCCCGGAAGTTGAACCACTGGTCATCGTTGACTTCGGTGAGTTCCACGCCCCGGGTTTTCATGAAGGCGTGGGCCGCATGGATGTCGGCGGTGTTGAAATGGAACGCAGGAACCTGGAAGACGGCGCCCGGAGAGTAGATCCTGCTGTCCAGGACGAGGCCGGCCCCCTCCATGGGCAGTATGTACAGATGGTCCAGCAGGACCTTCTCATCGGCGGGGACGCCCAGCATGCCGCAATACCAGTCGCGGGCCTCCTCGATATCGCTGACGGGGACGAAGACGGTGCCGATCTGCGGGGAAACTGGAGTCACAGCAATCCTTTGGAACGCGGGAAGGAACTCGAACTGTAGTGCGCTGGAGTGACCGCCAGGGGCGGGGTTCGCCCGGATTTTTCGTACCCGGACCTGTCGATTTCAAACGCGCAGGAGAGGACGATTAAGGAACAGCCGCTGAAAAAGGAGGTCGGTGATGTGCTATTCATCGCGGGCGGATTTCGGCTGGGACACCCGGAAGGATGCCGTCCGAAAGCCCGAGGCGCACCGGGAACCGGCGCCGCCGCAAGCTGCGCCCGGGAAACCTGTGGACCGCCCGGAACCTCGGGCCGACACGGACGACACCAGGCTGTGGGCCTTCCTGGCCCGCCGCAAGGAGCCGCGCCGGAAGGAAGCCCATGCTCCCAGGCCGATGCAGGACCGGATCGACGAAAAGGTCTGAATAGAACAGTAAAGGCACCGGAATCCGGTGCCTTTACTGTTGAATCTTGATTGTGGCGTCAGCCCTACGCGGCGAGCCTGCTCTTGACCTCGGCTGCGGACGGGTTCGTTGCAGCGGTGCCGTCCGGGAAGAGGACGGTGGGGACGGTGCGGTTGCCGCCGTTGATCTGCTCCACGAGCTCGGCCGTGCCGTCGACCTCTTCGATGTTGATCTCGGTGTAGCCGATGCCCTGGGCGTCCAGCTGCTTCTTCAGCCGGTTGCAGTAGCCGCACCAGGTGGTCGAGAACATGGTGATGGTGCCGTCTTCGGGGGTAAAGTCCACGGGCTCTCCTCGGATTGATATGGTCCTGTCGGTTTCCTTCCCCACAACCGTAACCCGGGCACCGGTATTCCCCAGCCTCTGTTGCAATGGCATGCTGGTGCCATGTGTGGACGTTACGTCATGGCCCGGGCAGTGGGGGATCTGCTGGCCGAATTCGACGCCGAACTTGAAAACGAAACCGAAATCCCGCCGTCGTGGAACGTTGCACCCACCGACGGCGCGCCCATTGTCCTCGAACGGCTTATCGACGGCGACACGGTCCGCCAGCTGCACGTCGCCCGCTGGGGGCTTGTGCCGTCCTGGGCGAAAAGCCCGGCCATCGGCGCAAAGATGATCAACGCCAGGAGCGAGTCGGTGCTCGAGAAGCCGGCCTTCCGCAAGGCTGTACAGTCAAGGCGCTGCGCCGTCCCGGCGGACGGCTACTACGAATGGAAACAGGGCGAGGGCCGCAGCAAGCAGCCCTATTATGTCCACCCCCGTGACGAGTCCGCCATGGCCTTCGCCGGACTGTACGAGTGGTGGAAGGACCCGTCCGCGCCCCCGGGGGAACCCGCCCAGTGGATGCTCTCGATGTCCATCATGACGGCGGACTCGCCGCCGGCGGGAACTGAAAGCACGGTGTTCGCCGAACTGACAGCGCTCCACGATCGCGTCCCGCTGCCCATGAGCGGCGAGACCATGGCGGCCTGGCTTGACCCGCAGGTTGACGACGCCGCGGGCCTGGTGGACCTCGTCCGGTCCGGCGTGAAGGACGTCGCCGCGGGCTGGCGGGTGGATTCCGTGGGCAAGGCGGTAGGCAACGTCCGCAACAACTCCCCGGAGCTCATCGAGCCCGTGGAGGCACTTTTCTGAGCTGCCCTTCTGAGGGTCCCGGACTAGCGGACCCTTACCGGAATCAGAGCCGAGCGTGCAATCAGACGGTGACCTGGCCGCCGTCGTCCACTGTCCACGTGGGGTTGAAGGCAATCTCCCAGCGGAAGCCGTCCGGATCCGCGAAGTATCCGGTGTAGCCGCCCCACGGTTGGGTCTTGGGTGGGGCCACTACAGACGCGCCGGCCGACTCGGCCTGGGCCATCACCTGGGTTACCTGCTCGGCGCTGCCGACGTTGTGGCTGAGCGTAATGCAGGGGACCGCGGCGGGAGCATCAACGGCGGCCTCGGCCCGCATTTGCCCGGCATCCCACAGGGAAAGAATCAGACCGTGATTGGCCTGGATAAAGACCACCTCATCGGGAACCTCACGGTGGACCGGCCAACTCAGGCCGTCCACATAGAAGCGCCGGGAGGCGGCCACGCTGCGCACTCCCAATGAAATAAAATCGACTCTGGGCTGCATGGTTCGATACTGTCATGATCATGCCCACAAATCACGGAGACGAGAAAAACGCCCAGGCTGACCGGGAACAGCTCGCCGCCGTGCGGGTTGCGGTGGACGAGGTGGACGAGCAGATCGTCACGCTGATCGCCCGCCGCGAGCGCCTGATCCGCATCGCGGGAACACTGAAGGGTGACGACGCCGAAGTGCGGGCGCCGGGACGCGTGGAGCGGGTCATCGAGCATGTGCGCTCGGCCGCCGAGAAAAAAGAAATAGACCCGGACATCGTGGAAAGCACGTACCGGGCCATGATCTCGAAGTTCATCGAGCTGGAGATGAAAATCCACAACGACAACAGCTGAGCTGTTGCTTCTGGTTGCGGACAGGTTCAGTCCGCTAACAGGCGCGTCAAGGCGCCGGGCCGGCTGATCCGGGCTGGTGCCCGATGCCGTTCGCGGGGGGCGCCGACCCTCTAAAGCTTCTCCTCGACAGGCACGCCGGACTGGAATTCCCGCCCGTCCGCCTCGCTGAACGCGGACATGAGGTGGCTCTTGTCCAGCCCCAGTACCGTGCTCATGGGGAAGTTGCCCGTGATGGTGTTGCCCGAGTGCTCAACGCTGCTGAGGTCGAAGTTCTCCTCTGTGCCGTCATGGCTGAAGGAGTAGATCGAGACCGCCTCGCCGTTCATGAACTCGATTCCCAGCCTCCGTTGATGTGAATAATCCGGAGTGGCAGCCACGAGCCCCACAACAAAGGCGCCCGATGCTGGAATGTTGCCGTCGATATCGAACCTGGCCACCAATGTGCTTTCTTTGGCGGCGATGCTTACCTGCTTCAGGAGCGCGTCATTGGAACTCATGGGACCATCCTGCCCTGTGAGCCGCCGTCCGTCCACACCCATCTAGGTTTTGTCCCCGGCCCGGCGTAGACTGGAACTATTCGAATACATATTCGAATGACTGCTTCGAATGACTGCGTATTTTCTGCAGGATGAGATTGGTATCCGGAGGCACCCATGGGAACGTTCAGCGAGTCTGTTGACGTCGTCTGCGCACCTACCGGTGAGCCGGCGGAGCTTCGCTGGGGCGGCAGGGAATACCGGGTCTGCACCGAACCCATGCGCTGGTACGAACGCCGCCAGTGGTGGGCCGAAGAACGGCGTGCCCCGTTGGGTAGCGGCCCCGGGCTTGTGGACCATGAGATCTGGCGGGTGCAGGTCCTGCCTGCCGGCAGAAACAGCCCACTTGAAACTTCGGCTGCAGAACCCACTGAACCACTCACCCTTGACCTGGTGCGGCATACCGGCAGCGGACGCTGGCGGCTGCTCCGCATCCACGACGCCCTCCAGCCTAAAGATGCACTCCGGCCCAAATCAGCATGAGCTTCACTCACCTACACGTTTCCACCGCCTTCAGCGCCCACTACGGTGTCTCCTGGCCAGATGAACTTGCCCAGGCAGCAGCGGCCCAGGGGGCAACCGCCCTTGGATGCACTGACCGGGACGGCCTCTACGGCACCGTAAAACACCTCAAGGCATGCATGGCTGCAGGGATTGACCCGGTGGTCGGCGTTGATCTGTCAGTGTTCGACGACGAGGGGGACCACGATGCCATGGTGCCTGGCGAGCGGATGGCTGGCGTCCGGGTTACCAAAACCCGGTTTTCGGCGGACCGCGTCACCGGGCGCGTCGTGGTCCTGGCGCATGGCCATAACAACGGTGCGGGGTACAAGGCATTGTGCCGGCTGATCTCCGACGCGCACGCCCGCACCACGGGCAAGGCCGGGGGAGCGGTGCCCGTTGCTGTCACCAGGGCTGAACTCGCCTCACGCGTCCTGGACCCGGAAACCCTGAAGCCGGTGCTTACCGTGCTGCTGGGCCCGGATTCCGACGTCGGCCTCGCACTGGGCGGGAGGCGGTACCTCCGGCCCCGCACCCTTTTCAAAGGCTGGCTGGACGCCATGCCCGCCGGAAGCGTCGCGGCAGAGATCGTCACCCACCTCAGCGCACCGGGTGAACCCTTGAGCACTGCCCACGCCGTCCGCATGCTCAAGCTGGCGCAGGAGTACGGTGTGCCGGCCGTGCTCACCAACGCAGTCCGTTACTGCGAGGAGGACGGGGCGGCCACCGCCGACGTCCTGGATTCGGCCCGCACGCTCAAGTCGCTTCCCGAACTCTCCGCCGAGCCGCTGCTCCAGCCCAATGGGCAGGGCTGGCTGAAAACCCCGGACCAGATGGTGGAGCTGGGCAAGGAAATCATCCATGCCGCCGGCTACGGGGCAGCCGATCTCCAGGTGCTGCTCGCGCAGACTGAGGCGCTCGCGGACCGGTGCCGCATGGATCGCGTGTCCGACATGGGCTGGAAGCAGCCGGTGGTGCCCGAGGCCGCCGTCATCGGCATTGAGGGGGATCCGCTGGCAGAGCTGGCCCAGCGCTGCGAGGCAGGAATTGCGCGGCGATTCCCTGGCATCTCCGGGAAGGCAGAGGCAGACATGCGCGCCCGGCTGCAGCATGAGCTGAAGATCATCGCCCGCCTCGGCTTTGCCTCCTACTTCCTCACCGTGGCCGAGGTCTCCCGCATGATCCTGGACATGAATGTGCGGGCGGCAGCCCGGGGATCGGGCGCTTCCAGCCTGGTCAACTACCTGATGGACATCAGCCAGGTGAACCCCCTTCAGCATGACCTGATCTTCGAACGGTTCCTTTCCGGCGACCGGTCCACGCTGCCTGATATCGACATCGATGTGGAAAGCGCGGAGCGGCACAACGTCTACCGGAAGATCTTTGACCGGTTCGGCTCACAGCGCGTCACACTGATGAGCATGCAGAACGGCTACCGCGCTCGCGGTGCGGTGCGGGACGCCGGGATGGCTTTGGGGATGGACGACGGCGATGTCGGCGAAATTGCCAAACAGCTGTGGCGCTTTTCGGCACGGAAGTTCCGGGAGGCCCTGGAGGAAAAACCGGAACTTCGCGAGTTCGCGGGACGGGTGGAACAGCGGAACTTTTCTGAGAACCAGCAGTTGGACCTGCTGGTGGACCTCACCGAACGGCTGGACCGCCTTCCGCGCCACATCTCCATGCACCCCTGCGGGGTGATCCTCGGTGATGCCACCCTGCTGGACCGGACCCCGGTCCAGCCCAGCGGCCTTGGCCTGCCCATGAGCCAGTTCGACAAACACGACATGGACCCGATGGGCATGCTGAAGCTGGATGTCCTGGGCGTCAGGATGCAAAGTGCCATGGCCTTTGCCGTGCGGGAGATCATCCGTATCCACCCCTCAAAGGCTGAAGTGGTGGCTGCCGGAGCCCATCCCGCTGGACCTCGGGGCAACGGGCCGGACTTCATCGCCGAGGACGGCCTGATCGACCTCAATGCCGTGCCCCTGGATGATGAGCCGACGTATGAGCTGATCCGAAGCACCCACACGCTGGGGTGCTTCCAGATCGAATCACCCGGCCAGCGGGAGCTGGTGGGCAAAATGGCCCCGCGCGAGTTCAATGACCTCATCATCGACATCTCCCTGTTCCGCCCGGGGCCCATGAAATCGGACATGGTCCGGCCCTTCCTTGAACACCGGCACGGCTTCGCCCCGGAGACCTACCCGCACCCGGACCTGTTGCCGGTGCTGCAGGAAACCCATGGAGTGACGGTCTTCCATGAGCAGATCCTGAGGACCTTTGATGTGATGACCGGCTGCGGGCTGGCGAAAGCCGACGAGTTCCGCAGGGCGCTGAGCAACGAGGTCAGGGAAGGCCAGGTGGAGGAGTTTTTCCGCCGCGAGGCAAAGGCCAGGAAGTATTCGCCGGAGGTAGTGGACAAGGTCTGGGGCACCCTGAAATCGTTCGCCAGCTTCGGGTTCTGCAAAGCCCACGGCGCCGCCTTTGCCGTGCCCACCTACCAGTCCGCCTGGCTGAAGGCCCACCATCCGGAGGCGTTCCTCGCGGGCCTTTGGGAGCACGATCCCGGCATGTACCCCAAGCGTCTCCTTGTGGCCGAGGCACGGCGCATGGGCATCCCCATCCTTCCGCTGGACATCAACCGAAGCAGGGCAGAATACCGGGTGGAGCGTGTCGCTGAGGGCCCTGACCGGGGAAAGCTGGGCATCCGGCTGAGCCTCAATGGCATCTTCGGACTGTCCGGTTCAGAACTTAAGCGGATCGTCGCAGGCCAGCCCTATGACTCACTGGCGGATCTGCGGGCACGCTCCAGGCTGAGCAAGCCCAGCATCAAGCGGCTCGCCCAACTCGGTGCCTTTGACACTCTGCACCGGGAATCCGGCGGGACAGCCAACCGGGCAGACCTTGTCCACCACCTGCAAAGCCTGCAAAGCAAGCCGGTAAAGAAAGGCGCCGAGGTCATTGAGGGGCAACTCGCGCTGCCCCTTGGGGATGTAGAGCTGCGGAACGTCAAGCCCGGGCTGCCTGAGCCCACCACAGTGGAGAACGTCCGGGCGGAACTCGACCTGATGGCGGTTGACGTCAGCGAACACCTGATGTCCAGCCACCGGCCGCTCCTGGACAAGCTTGGTGTCATTACCGCGGACAAGCTGCTGGGGCTGCGCAATGGCACGGAGGTACTGGTGGCCGGCGTGAGGATCGCCACCCAGACCCCGCCCATGCGCGGTGGCAGGCGTGTGGTCTTCATCAGCATCGACGACGGCACCGGGTGCGTGGATTCCGTGTTCTTCCACGAGGCCCAGGAGCACGCGGGCCCGCTGCTGTTCGGGACCCGGCTGCTGCTGATCCGTGGAACCACCCGACGGACCGGTCCCCGCGGCATCAGCCTCAGCGTCAGCATGGCCTGGGACCTCAGCCAGGTGGACTCCCTGCCGTTCCCCGACCAGGAAAACGGTGAACGGGGGAGCGCTGCCCCGGGAAATCGAGGACCAGGGGACGTTGGACCAGATGCATCTGAACAGGACTTCTGGCAGCCGGGGCCCCTGGAAGGCATCGGCAGAAACCTGGCCATCACCGGCCTGGGAAGCTGACCTGGCCCCTCCTTTCCACTTTTCCGCCGCCTTGTTCCACTTGGCCGCCACCGTGGCGCTTTGGCTCGCCACTTCCGCAACAGATAGCATTGACGAGGCTGGCTGTGGTCCCCGTACGCCACAAGCTACGAAGCCTGAACTTTGAATAGGAGACACCCGTGTCAGATGCCCAGCAGATCACCCTCATCGTCGATGGCGAAGAAATGAAGGTGACTACCGGGACCACCGGCGCGGAACTCTTCTTTGAGCGCCGCGACGTCGTTGTGGCCCGGGTCGACGGCGAGCTCAAGGACCTGGACCAGCCCCTTCCCGAGGGTGCCCAGGTTGAGGGCGTCACCATCGATTCCCCCGACGGGCTCAACGTGCTGCGCCACTCCACCGCCCACGTCATGGCCCAGGCCGTGCAGCAGCTGCGTCCGGACGCCAAGCTGGGCATCGGTCCCTACATCGCGGACGGGTTCTACTTCGACTTCGACGTCGAGGAGCCCTTCACCCCGGAGGACCTGCGCCAGCTGGAAAAGATGATGCTCAAGATCGTCAACCAGAACCAGAAGTTCGTCCGCCGCGTCGTCTCCGAGGACGAGGCCCGTGAGGCCATGAAGAATGAGCCCTACAAGCTCGAACTGCTGGGCAAGAAGAACGACGCCGCCGACGCCGGCGAAGGCGTCAACGTCGAAGTGGGCGCCGGTGACATCACCATCTACGACAACGTCGACCGCAAGAGCGGGGACAGCGTCTGGTGCGACCTGTGCCGCGGCCCCCACCTGCCCAACACCAAGCTCATCTCCAACGCCTTCGCGCTGACCCGGTCCTCGGCGGCGTACTGGCTGGGCAACCAGAACAACCAGCAGCTGCAGCGAATCTACGGCACCGCGTGGCCCACCAAGGACGCCCTGAAGGCCTACCAGGAACGCATCGCGGAGGCCGAGCGCCGCGACCACCGGAAGCTTGGCGCCGAGCTGGACCTGTTCTCCTTCCCCGACGAGCTGGGATCGGGCCTGCCGGTCTTCCACCCCAAGGGCGGCATCATCCGCAAGGCCATGGAGGACTACTCCCGGCAGCGCCATGTGGACGCCGGCTACGAGTTCGTCTACACCCCGCACATCACCAAGGGGCACCTGTACGAGGTCTCCGGCCACCTGGACTGGTACCGGGACGGCATGTTCCCGGCGATGCACATCGACGCCGAGCACAACGAGGACGGCACCGTCCGCAAACCCGGCCAGGACTACTACCTGAAGCCGATGAACTGCCCCATGCACAACCTCATCTTCCGCTCGCGCGGCCGGTCCTACCGCGAACTGCCGCTGCGGCTCTTCGAATTCGGCTCCGTCTACCGCTATGAGAAGTCCGGTGTGGTCCACGGCCTGACCCGCGTGCGGGGCATGACACAGGACGACGCCCACATCTACTGCACCCGCGAGCAGATGAAGGACGAGCTCACCACCACACTGAACTTCGTCCTTGGCCTGCTCAAGGACTACGGCCTGGACGACTTCTACCTCGAGCTGTCCACCAAGAACGAGGACAAGTTCGTCGGCGACGACGCCACCTGGGAGGAAGCAACCCGCACCTTGGCCGAAGTGGCCGAGGCGTCCGGGCTGGAGCTCGTTCCGGACCCGGGTGGAGCTGCGTTCTACGGGCCCAAGATTTCGGTTCAGGCGAAGGATGCCCTGGGCCGCACCTGGCAGATGTCCACGATCCAGCTCGACTTCAACCTGCCTGAGCGCTTCGAACTTGAGTTCCAGGCCGCCGACGGCACCCGCCAACGGCCGGTCATGATCCACCGGGCCCTGTTCGGATCGGTGGAGCGGTTCATGGGCGTCCTCACCGAGCACTATGCAGGTGCCTTCCCGGCATGGCTCGCTCCGGTGCAGGTGGTGGGCATCCCGGTGGCGGAGGCCTTCAACGACTACATGTTCGACGTCGTCGACAAGCTCAAGGCTGCCGGCATCCGCGCCGAGGTGGACATCTCCTCGGACCGGTTCCCGAAGAAGATCCGCACGGCCAGCAAGGACAAGATCCCGTTCGTGCTCATCGCCGGCGGTGAGGACGCCGAGGCTGGCGCTGTCTCCTTCCGGTTCCGGGACGGCAGTCAGGACAACGGCGTGCCCGTGGCCGAGGCTGTCCAGCGGATCGTGGACGCTGTCCGCGACCGGACAAGCTAGCCGCGGCGGAGGGGGCACACGTGCAGGAGAACACAGGGTCGGGCTATCCGGGGGACGCGGAGGTGACGGACGATTTTGGCCTCGCCGGCGTTCCGGATGCCTTCCAGCGGCTGTGGACTCCGCACCGCATGGCCTACATCAAGGGCGGGCAGCACCAGTTCAAGGACCAGGACGATTGCCCGTTCTGCATCGCGCCCGCGCGCACCGACGAGGAGTCGCTCATCGTGTACCGCGGACGCACGTGCTACGTGGTGCTCAACCTGTTCCCTTACAACCCCGGCCACCTGCTGGTGTGCCCCTACCGCCACCTCCCCGATTACACGGACCTGACGGTGGAGGAGACCGCCGAATTCGCCGACCTGACGCAGACCGCCATGCGGGTGCTGCGGAAGGTGGCGAATCCCGGCGGCTTCAACCTGGGCATGAACCAGGGTGTTGTGGGCGGGGCCGGCATCGCGGGGCACCTGCACCAGCACATCGTTCCGCGCTGGGGCGGGGACGGAAACTTCTTCCCCATCATCGCCCAGACCAAGGCGATCACGCAGACCCTCGACGAAGTCCGCCAGCAGGTTGCCGACGCCTGGCCTGGGGAGACGCATGCTGAATAGGCATGCCCGCGGGTTCTTCACCGCGCTGTTTACCCCGCTTGCGCGCTGGCTTCTGAAAATTGGCGTCTCGCCGGACGCCATCACAATTGTGGGAACGGCCGGCGTGGTGGTCGGGGCCCTGGTGTTCTATCCGCTGGGCCAACTCTGGTGGGGAACGATCTTTATCACCCTGTTCATCTTCTCCGACGTCATCGACGGCATCATGGCGCGGATGCAGAACCTTGGCGGGCGCTGGGGCAACTTCCTGGACTCCAGCCTGGACCGGCTGGCTGACGGTGCCCTCTTTGCCGGCCTGGCCATCTGGTTTTTCACCGGCGGTGCGAATGCCCCCATAGCCATTGCCGCCGTCGTCTGCCTTGTCCTTGGCATGGTGGTCTCCTATGTCCGGGCGAAGGCCGAATCCCTCGGCTTCCAGGCGAATGTGGGCATTGCCGAACGTGCTGAACGGCTGGTCTCCGTCCTGGTGATCACCGGCCTCACCGGCGTCGGACTGCCGCCCGTTGTGTTGCTGGCGACCCTGGTGCTGCTCGCGGCGGCGAGCCTCGTCACGGTGGTCCAGCGTGTCCTGGCGGTGCGCATTCAGGCGCTGGAAGACTCCGAACAAACCTGATTAAGCCGGGCTGCCGCCGTGGGACTAGTATTAGGACTGCCCGGTCAATGGATCCGGTAATCCGGTGTGTGCGAAAAACGGCATGTCCGTGCCGTGCCTGCACTCCCGGCGAAGGTCATCTAGCTACCCATAGGGGTTTTTGTGTCTACACCTGATGTAAGCAACGAAGCCGGCTCGTCCGCCAACAGCGTCACGGGCAGCAACCGCGTCAAGCGCGGCATGGCAGAGATGCTCAAGGGCGGCGTCATCATGGACGTCGTCAACGTCGAACAGGCCCGCATCGCCGAAGACGCCGGTGCCGTTGCCGTCATGGCGCTCGAGCGCGTCCCGGCCGACATCCGCGCCCAAGGCGGCGTGTCGCGCATGTCCGATCCGGACATGATCGACCAGATCATCGACGCCGTTTCCATCCCGGTCATGGCCAAGGCCCGCATCGGGCACTTCGTCGAGGCCCAGATCCTGCAGTCCCTCGGTGTCGACTACATTGACGAGTCCGAGGTTCTGACCCCGGCCGACTACGTCAACCACATCGACAAGTGGAACTTCAAGGTTCCCTTCGTCTGCGGTTCCACCAACCTCGGTGAGGCGCTGCGCCGCATCAACGAGGGCGCCGCCATGATCCGCTCCAAGGGCGAGGCCGGCACCGGCGACGTCTCCAACGCCACCGGGCACATGCGCCAGATCCGCGCCGAGATCGCCAAGCTCGCGGCGCTGCCCGAGGACGAGCTCTACGTCGCGGCCAAGGAACTGCAGGCCCCGTACGAACTGGTTAAGGAAGTTGCCGCCACCGGCAAGCTCCCCGTGGTGCTGTTCACCGCCGGCGGCATCGCCACCCCGGCGGACGCCGCCATGATGATGCAGCTCGGCGCCGACGGCGTGTTCGTCGGCTCGGGCATCTTCAAGTCCGGCAACCCGGCCCAGCGCGCCGCTGCCGTCGTGAGGGCCACCACGTTCTTCGATGACCCGGACGTTATCGCCAAGGCCTCCCGCGGCCTGGGCGAGGCCATGGTCGGCATCAACGTGGACGAGATTCCGCAGCCGCACCGCCTGTCCGAGCGCGGCTGGTAACAGCACGTAGTTAACGACGACGTCGGCCGGTCACCTTCCGAGGTGACCGGCCGACGTCGTTCGCCTTAATTCCTTGGAGTTTTTGTCCACATATTGGGGGTTTAAGGCCCTCGAAGTCGCGACAAGTGGACAAAAACTCCAATATTATTCGAGGCCGCGGCGCTTGAGGAGGGGCTCGAGGGCGGCGTCGCGTCCGCGCAGGGTACGGAACGACTCGAGCGGATCCCGGCTGTTGCCGCGGGAGAGCAGCTCGGCGCGGAACCGGTCGCCGTTGGCCCTGCTGAGACCGCCGTTCTCGGTGAACCAGTCCACGGTCTCGGCATCCAGCACCTCGCTCCAGATGTAGGAGTAGTAGCCCGCAGAGTAGCCGTCACCCGCGAAGATGTGCTGGAAATAGCCCGTCCGGTAGCGTGGCGGAATCAGCGGATGAGCCACTCCCGCGGCTGCCAGGGCTTTCGCCTCGAACTCCAGTGCCGCGTCCGGAACGCTGTCGGAGTCCAGGACGTGCCAGGCCAGATCCAGCAGCGCCGCACCGAGGTACTCCGTGGTGGCAAACCCTTCGCCCCACAGGCGGGACTCGTTGAGCCGGTCGACGACGTCCTGGGCCAGCGGCTCCCCGGTGGCATGGTGGCGGGCGTAGTTGGACAGCACCTCCGGCCACATGATCCACATTTCGTTGACCTGGGACGGGTACTCCACAAAGTCCCGCGGTACTGACGTGCCGGAGAAGCGGGGGTAGGTGACGTTGGAGAACAGGCCGTGCAGGGCGTGGCCGAATTCGTGGAACGCGGTGCGCACCTCATCGAGAGTGAGCAGCGTGGGCTCACCCGCGGGCGGCTTGGAAATGTTCAGGTTGTTGATCACCACCGGCTTGGTGCCCAGAAGCGCCGACTGGTCCACCAGCGAATTCATCCACGCGCCGCCCCGCTTGGTCTCGCGGGTGTAGTAGTCGCCGAGGAACAGCCCCAGCTCTGTTCCGTCCGCGTCCCGGACCTCCCAGATCCGGACGTCCTCGTGGTAACCCGCGAGGTCCTTGCGCTCATGGAAGGTGATGCCGAAGAGCGAGGTCGCGGCGAAGAACACGCCATCCGTCAGTACCCGGTCCAGCTCGAAGTACGGCCTGAGGGCCTGCTCGTCCACCGTGTACCGTTCCCGCCGCACCTTGGCGGAGTAGTACGCCCAGTCCCAGGCCTCCAGCTGGTGGCCGGCGCTCTCGGCCAGGGCGGTCGCCTCGGCGTCGGCGTTCCGGACGGCCGCGGGTGCCAGCCGGTTCAGCATGGACCGGACAGCTCCGAAATCCGGAGCCGTCTGCCGGTCCACCACCAGCTCGGCGTAGTTCGCGAAGCCCAGCAGGGCGGCCTTTTCGGCGCGGAGCCGGACCATGGATTTCACGAGGTTAAGGACGTCGAGGTCACCGCCGGTGCTGCCGCGGGCCACGGATGCTTCGAAGAGCCGCCGGCGCACGTCCCTGTTGTCCAGTGAGGCCAGGGCCGGCTGGTTGCTTGGCTGGATCAGCGTCAGGAGGAACTTGCCGTCATGGCCGGCAACCCGGGCTGCTTCCGCGGCGCTGGCGATCTCATCCTGGGGGAGTCCAGCGAGGTCGTCGGCACTGTCCAGCAGGAGGGCGGCGGACTTCATCGCCTCCTTGACGCGCTGCCCGAATTCCGTACCCAGCCGGGACAGTTCGGCGTTCAGCGAACGGAGCCGGTCCTGGCCGGCGTCGTCCAGCTGGATCCCGGACTGGCGGAACTCCTTGAGGTACTCCTCGACAAGCCGTGCGGCTTCGGCGTCTAGGCCGGCGGTATCCACGGCGGCGAACCGCTCGTAGAGTGGCCGGTTCAGGTACACGGCATCCTGATGCGCGGCGAAGCGGGGCGACAGTTCCGTCTCCAGCTTCCTGATGGCCTCTGAGGCGTCGGCCGAAACCAGGGTGAAGAAGGAAGCCGCGGCGCGGTCCAGCAACCGGCCGGACTTCTCCATGGCCAGCGCCGTGTTGTTGAACGTGGCGGGCTCGGGGTTGTCCACGATGGCCTGGATCTCGGCCAGGTGGTCGGTGAGCCCGGCGTCAACCGCCTCGGCGTAGTGGTCGTCGCCGATGTCGGCAAACGGCGGCAGCCCGAAGGGCAGGGCGCTGGGGGAGAGGAGGGGGTTGGTCATGAAGCAACACTTTCATGCAGCTCTGCGGTGCACAATGTTTTGGCGTGCTTCCCTGGGCGGGTTGCCCGCCGTCGGCGTGCCGCGGACTTACGCTAGGGTCATGGGGAACAAGACCGTATCTGGCCGTGCGTTTCAAGCGGCCGCTGCTGCACTGCTGATGGCGGGGCTGGCGTCCTGCGGCGTGGCCGCTGAGCAGGCCCGGCCGCAGCCGGGTAACAAGTCCGGCAGTGCGTCCGGCAGCCAGCCTGCCAGTGCGGCCGGCCAGCCTTCGAGCCCGGCAGCGCAGTCCAGCGCCGTCAGCACTGCCGCTGCAACGCCGACGGCGGACCCCACCCCGAGCGCAGCACCCACCCCAACCCCGGGTGCCGGTCCCGCGTGCGCATCGGTGCGCTGCACGTCCGTCCTGCTCACCGGTGACATGCTGGTGCACACCCAGCTGTGGCAACAGGCCCACGAAGATGCCGTCGCCGGCGGGGTCAAGGGACTGGACTTCGGCCCGCTGCTGGAAGGGCAGCGGCGCTATATCGAACAGAGCGACCTCGCCATCTGCCACCAGGAAACGCCGGTGGCGCTGCCCGGGGGTCCCTTCTCCGCGTACCCTTCCTTCAACGTTCCGCCACAGATTGCCGCTGCCGCCAAGTCGGTCGGCTACCGCGCCTGCACCACGGCCAGCAACCACACCATCGACCAGGGCACCGAGGGCCTCGCCAGGACCCTCGATGTGCTGGACACAGCCGGGCTGGAGCATACCGGCTCCTACCGGACGCAGGCCGAGTCCCAAGGCATCCTCATCCTGCAGACCGACGCCGCCCGCATTGCCGTCATTGAGGGCACCTACGGACTCAACGGGCAGGTCCCGGAACAGCCGTGGCAGGTGGACATGCTCGACGCCCCCACCATGATCGCCAAGGCCAAGGAGGCGAGGAAGCTGGGCGCGGACATCGTCCTGGGCGCCATGCACGCGGGGGACGAGTACGCAAGTGCCCCAAACGCCCAGCAGCTGGACGTGGCGCACGCGCTGGCGGACAGCGGCCAGTTCACGATGATCTACGGGCACCACACGCACTCGGTGCTGCCCGTCGAAAAGTACAAGGGAACCTGGATCGCCTACGGCCTGGGCAACGGTGTGACAGAACTGTCCCCGACGTACGTTGTCAACAACGAGGGCCTGCTGCTCCGGGCACAGTTCAGCCAGGACAGTGCCGGCAAGTGGACCGCATCCGACGTCGCCTGGGCACCGTCAGTTATCGTCAGCGCCCCCTACCGCTGGTGCTCTGTGGCCGCTGACGCCCCGCAGGGTGTCTGCGCCAGTCCCGCGGCGGACGCCGACACCCGGCTGCGGACCAAACAGGTGGTGGAGTCCATGGGCGCGGCGCAGGCCGGAGCCCGCGAGCTGCTGGTCACCAAGGAACGCTGACACTGGAGCGGTGTCCTTGGCGCGGTTGCTCCTAGCGCGGCCGGCGGACCGCGTGTTCGCGGGCCAGGACGGCGTAGCGGTCATCCGCTTCGCCGGGAGTGAAGGTTCCATACCTGCGTTCGACGGCGGTACGGATCAGGAAGTCGGCGATGGCCGGATTCTTGGGCAGCAGGGAACCGTGCAGGTAGCTGGCCACGATGTTGCGGTACCGGGCGCCCTCCTGGCCGTCGCTGCTGTTGTTCCCCGTGCCCTTCGCCACCGTCCCCAGCGGTGCGACGCCGGGCCCAAGGGTGGTCTGGCCGCTGTGGTTCTCGTAGCCCAGGACCTCGCCGAACTCCGCGGTGGTGACCTTGACGTTGCCGATCAGCCGCTCATCCGTGCCGTGGGTCTCCACGTCCAGAACGCCGATGCCGGGAATGACCGGGCCTGAGCGGGTCTTGAAGAAGCGGCCGAACAGCTGGTACAGCCCGCAAATGAGCAGCATGGGCGTGCCGTCCTCGGCCATTCCCTTCAGGAGGCTGGCCCGTGACTGGAGGTCGTCCTGGATGACGAGCTGGCCGCTGTCCTGCCCGCCGCCGCCAAGGATGATGTCCACGCCCTCCGGGAACTCGTCGCCCACGTTGTACTCCAGCAGCTCCGGGGTGTAGCCGTGCCACTTCAGGCGCTGCTGCAGCACCAGGGCATTGCCCCAGTCGCCGTAGATGTTCATCTCCCGCGGGTACAGCTGCAGGACCCGGATGGTTCCCTTTGACGCGGTAGTGCCGGCGGTCAATTCGGGGGTCAAGAGACCACCTCCACTGTGGTGATTTTGGACAGCTCACGGCGGATGGCGAGCATTGCGGTGTAGGTGCAGAAGACGCGCTTCGGCTTGCCTTTGCCCTTGCGGATGAAGTCGGCCAGTGCGGCCGGGATGTCGGTGTCCACCGACCCGATCTGCACTTCGTCGTACTGCAGGCGCAGGGCCATGTCGTACGCCCGGGAGCCGCTGACCTGGTCCACGCCTTCCGCCCGCAGCGAGTCGAAATCGACGTCCCACAGCCAGGACATGTCGCGGCCGTCAGCGTAGTTGTCGTTGATCGCGATCATGGTGGCGTAACCGCCCGAGGGGAACGACTTGAGGCCCAGCCTGAAGCCGCTCGGGTTCTTGACCAGGACCAGATCCAGCGGGAGCCCGTCCACCGTGAGGCTTTCGCCGCGTCCAAAGGCCGGGGCGACCTCGGACAGAGCCTTCAGCAGGGTGCCGTGGTCCGCCGTGGCGGCACCGCTGCCGCAGATGCTGCGGGCCAGGACCAGCGCAGCCGCGGCGTTAAAGATGTTGTAGACGCCGCGGAGCTTCATCCCGGTGGTGACCGTGACGCCGTCGTACTCAAAGTCTGCGTCATCGGCACCCACGCGGCGGAGAACGACGTCGGCCTGGGGCCTTGGCGGTACCGCAGGTACGGGGCTGCCCGGCCCGGCGCGAAGTTCATCGTCGCTGGGGAAGGTGCCCAGCAGCGAGTCGTCCAGGCCGAAGTAGAGGACCTCGGGGCCCTGCAGCGTACCGGCGATCCGGGCCACCCGCGGATCCTCGCGGTTCAGCACCACAGTCCCCGTTGTCTTGGAGGCGATGTGCTGGAGGAGCTGGGCTGTCTTGTCAATCTCACCGAAGCGGTCCAGCTGGTCGCGGAGCACGTTCAGCAGAAGGCTGTAGCGCGGCGGGACGCGGTTGACGAAGTGCACGGCGTGGGCCTCGTCCAGCTCCAGCACGGCAACATCGGCGTCGAGCCGTCCGCGCCAGTCGACGTCGCCGATCAGGGCCGCCGCCACGCCCCGGGTGAAATTGCTGCCCGTGCGGTTGGTGAACACCTTCAGGCCCTGGCTTTCCAGCAGCTCCACCACCATCTTGGTGGTGGTGGTCTTGCCGTTGGTGCCGCTTACTACGGCCACGCCGTGGGGAAGGGTGGACAGGGTCCGCTGCATGAAACCGGGATCGATTTTTTCGACGACCAGGCCGGGGAATGCAGAGCCTCCGCCCCTGAGCCGGGAGACCCGGCGAACGAATTTGCCGAGCGGAACGCTGAGGGAAAACATGCTCTGTAATATATCCCAGCAGCGGCATGCAATGTGCCGGGCGCCCGGCGGCCGGAACGGTTGTTTGTGCCCGGGACACTATGCTGTTTAGATGACCAATTCCCTTTCCAGCGCCCTTCCGCGCCCGGCCGGCATGCCCGAAAAGCCGGGATCTGGCTTGCGCATCGGCGTCCTGGCGCTGCAGGGCGACTTCCGTGAGCACCTACGGGCGGTCGAGACCGCCGGCGCCACCGGCGTCGGTGTCCGCCGCCCCGCGGAACTCGACGGGCTCGACGGACTCATCATCCCCGGCGGCGAGTCGACGGCCATCGACAAGCTGGCCCGCGCCTTCGACCTCGCCGAGCCGCTGCGCCAGCGGATCGCCGAGGGCCTCCCGGTGTACGGCTCCTGCGCGGGCATGATCCTGCTGGCGCACGACATCGCCGACCCCGCCGCAGACCTGGCCGGAAACCCCCAGCAGACGTTCGGCGGCCTGGACATCACGGTGCGCCGCAACGCATTTGGCCGGCAGCGCGAGTCCTTCGAGACCGACCTCGACTTCAAGGGCCTGGAGTTCAGCGCCACCGAGCACGGCGTAGCTCCGGTTCACGCGGTGTTCATCCGCGGGCCCTGGGTGGAGCGCGTGGGCCCCGGCGTTGAAGTTCTGGCGCAGGTGGAGCCGGCCGACCAGGAGCACGCTTCCCACGCGGCCGATCTGCAGGGGACGGCTAGAATTGTTGCAGTGCGTTCAGGCCAGCTGCTGGCCACCTCCTTCCATCCGGAAGTGACAGGCGAGAAGCGCGTGCATGAACTTTTTATTCGCATGATCAGAGGAGAAGCGTAAAGCATGTCAGGCCACTCCAAATGGGCAACGACCAAGCACAAGAAGGCCATCCTTGATAGCCGCCGGGCAAAGTCGTTCGCCAAGCTGATCAAGAACATCGAAGTTGCCGCCCGCATGGGCGGCCCGGACCTTTCCGGCAACCCCGGCCTTGAACTGGCCGTCACCAAGGCGAAAAAGACGTCGGTTCCCGCCGACAACATCGACCGTGCCATCAAGCGCGGCGCCGGCCTCACCGGCGAGGTCGTGGACTATACCGAGATCATGTACGAATGCCGTGGCCCGCAGGGTTCTGCGCTCCTGATCGAGTGCCTCACGGACAACAAGAACCGCGCGGCCTCCGAGGTGCGGCTGGCCATCTCCCGCAACGGCGGCACCATCGCCGACCCCGGTTCGGTCAGCTACCTGTTCTCCCGCAAGGGCGTTGTCACCCTGCCTAAGAACGGCCTCAGCGAGGACGACGTCCTGATGGCGGTGCTCGACGCCGGCGCCGAGGAAGTCAAGGACAACGGCGAGACCTTCGAAATCCATTCGGACCCGAAGGACCTGCAGGCCATCCGCGACGCGCTGAAGGACGCCGGGATCGACTACGACACCGACGAGGCCGAGTTTGTGCCCTCCATGGAGGTGCCGCTGGACCTTGACGCCGCGAAGAAGTTCATGAAGCTCGTTGACGCCCTCGAGGACCTCGACGACGTCCAGAACGTCTACAGCAACGCTGACCTCAGCGACGAAGTTCAGGCAGCCCTGGAAGCCGAGTGACTTTCCGCGCGGCGGACCGGGGCGGTTACACGTGACGCTGCGCGTACTGGGCATCGACCCCGGGCTGACCCGCTGCGGCATCGGCGTGGTGGACGTCGAAAAGAACCGCCGGGCCACCATGGTGGCCGTCGGTGTGGTGGGGACGTCCCCCGGGGAAACACTCGACCAACGGTTGCTGGTGATCGCCTTGGCCATTGACGACTGGCTCGACCGTTACGAGCCACACGTGCTGGCGGTGGAGCGTGTTTTCTCGCAGCTCAACGTCAGCACGGTCATGGGCGTGGCCCAGGCCTCCGGTGTCGTCATCGCCGCCGCGGCCCGGCGCGGCATCCCCGTGGCTTTGCACACTCCGTCGGAGGTCAAGGCGGCGGTGACCGGGAGCGGATCCTCGAACAAGGAGGCCGTGACCAAGCTGGTCACCAAGATTCTCCGGCTCGATGCTCCGCCGCGTCCCGCGGACGCGGCCGACGCCCTGGCCCTCGCCATTACGCACGCATGGCGGGCGGGCAGCGGCGCCAGCGTAGCCACCACCGGCCCCGGCAGCCAGTCGTTGACGCCCGCCCAGCGCGCCTGGGCCGAGGCGGAGGCCAAGGCGCGCCGTGCACGCTGAATGCCGCCGGCGCTTGCTAGGGTATTCGTAGATATGTTCGGATAGTCGGTTCTTGCCGACGCAAGTTCAGGAGCCCCGGCCTTGATTAGTTTTCTCCGCGGAACCGTGGCGCACGTCGGACTGTCCACCGCCGTCATTGACCTCAACGGCGCGGGCATGAGCGTCTACGCGACGCCTCAGACGCTCAGCAAGCTGCGGACCGGCGAGGAAGGGAAGCTTTTCACGTCCCTGATCGTCCGGGAGGATTCCCTGACCCTGTTCGGCTTCGCGAGCGACGACGAACGGGAAGTTTTCGACGTTCTGCTCAGTGTCAGCGGAGTAGGTCCGCGGCTCGCCCTCGCGGTCCTCGCCGTGCACGATCCCGAGGCCATCCGTGTGGCCGCACACACCGGGGACAGCAAGACGTTCACCAAGGTCCCGGGCATCGGCCCGAAGGTTGGCGGACGCATCGTTCTTGAACTGGCCGGGAAACTGGTTCCGCACGGCACGGCGACGCCTGCAGGGGCGCCGGCTGCGTCATCGGAGGGCGTCTGGAAGCCGCAGGTCGTCGCTGCCATGACCAGCCTGGGGTGGTCCGAAAAGGACGCCACGGGCAGCATCGACAAGGCCCTCGCAGACGCGCCGGAACTTGCCGGCGAAGGCAACGTCGCCGAGATCCTGCGCACCACGCTGCGCTGGCTCGGCCAGGACGGAGCCCGGGCGGGCAACAGGGTAGGCAGCCGTGGCTGAGCCGTCCCTGGTCGCCGGGGGAGAAGAGCCGGAGGAGCGGGCCATCGAGGCGGCGCTCCGGCCCAAAAACCTCGACGACTTCGTGGGCCAGCACAGGGTCCGCAAACAGCTTTCCCTCGTGTTGCAGGCATCCCGGATGCGCGGGCGCAGCGCGGACCATGTGCTCTTTTCCGGTCCTCCCGGCCTCGGCAAGACCACGCTCGCAATGATTGTCGCCTCCGAAATGAACGCCCCGCTGCGCATCAGCAGCGGCCCGGCCATCCAGCACGCGGGCGACCTCGCCGCCATCCTTTCCTCACTGTCGGAGGGCGAGGTCCTTTTCCTCGACGAAATCCACCGGATGTCCCGTCCGGCCGAGGAAATGCTCTACATGGCCATGGAAGACTTCCGGGTAGACATCGTGGTGGGCAAGGGAGCCGGTGCCACGGCCATTCCGCTGGAGTTGCCGCCCTTCACGCTGGTGGGTGCCACCACACGCGCCGGACTTCTTCCGGGTCCGCTCCGGGACCGGTTCGGGTTCACCGGCCACCTGGAGTTCTATTCGGTGGAGGAGCTGGAGCTGGTGCTGCGCAGGTCCGCCGGCCTCCTCGACCTGAAGGTGAACTCGGCCGGATTCACTGAGATCGCGGGACGGTCGCGCGGCACGCCCCGCATCGCCAACCGGCTGCTTCGGCGCGTCCGGGACTGGGCGCTGGTCCACGGGATCGAACAGATTGACGCCCGGTCCGCCTCTGCGGCACTGGACATGTATGAAGTGGATAAGCGCGGGCTGGATCGGCTGGACCGGTCAGTGCTGGAAGCGCTGATCACCAAATTCGGCGGCGGCCCGGTGGGCCTGTCCACCCTGGCCATCGCCGTGGGGGAGGAGCCGGAGACCGTGGAGACGGTAGCCGAACCATACCTGGTCCGGGAAGGGCTGCTGGGCAGGACGCCGAGGGGCCGCATCGCCATGGCTCCGGCCTGGACGCACCTTGGGCTGGCAGTACCGGCAGGGGTCTTCGGGCAGGAAACCCTGGACCTTTTCGCGGCCGGCCCGGGCGATGAAGAATCGTCGTCTGAATGGGTTTCCAGCACGCAATAGCAGCGCCCTCCCAGCTTTTCCCTCTAGACTGGAAAGACGCTCGGCACGTCCGGGCTTTGTTTCCGTGTCCCGCTTCGGCGGGCCGCCCGCGCCGGTCTCCCGCGTCCGGGCGGGCAGCCCGGTGCAAAGCGGACGTCGCTGTCAACCAGCTACGCAAGTACAGAACGGAAAAATCCTCTTGGATCCAATGACAATTCTGCTGTTCGTCATGCTCGGCGTATTCATCTTCATGATGTTCCGCCGCAACAAGAAGACCCAGCAGCAGCAAGCCAAGCTGCAGTCGGAGTTCGCTCCGGGCGTCGAGGTGATGACCAGCTTCGGGCTGTTTGGCCGCATCGTGTCGCTTGATGACGCGGAGAACAAGGTCGTCCTGGAACTGTCGCCCGGCAACCTGGCCACCGTCCACCGCCAGGCCGTGACCAAGATCGTGGAACCCGCCGCCGAAACGCACGCAGTTCCCGATGACGCATCCGCCCTGACCGCCGAGGACTCGCTGACCCCTGAAGCCAAGGCTGGCACGGCCGACGAAACCCCGGACGAAACCCTCAAGCGCCTCAACGACGAGGGCAAGAAGGACATCTAGTCCGCCGCTTACGGACGGTACAGCTGTCTACGGCTGCGGAGCCGCCGGAGTGCGACAAGGCGCGCTCCGGCGGCCCTCCGCAATTAATAGAAAGATAGGCAATGGCACGAACTGGCCGCAATAAACCATCCCTTCGGGTGCTGGTCTGGCTTGGCGTAATCCTGGCTGCCATGACGGCCGTCCTTGCGGGCGGCACTATGTCAGGGGTTGCCAGCTGGAGCCCGAAACTTGCCCTGGACCTGGAGGGCGGCACCCAGATGATCCTGGCACCCAAGGTTGAGGGTGGCTCGGACATTAACGAGGAGCAGCTCAACCAGGCGGTGGCCATCATCCGTCAGCGTGTTGACGGCTCGGGTGTTGCCGAGGCTGAGATCAGCACGCAGTCCGGCCGCAATGTGGTGGTGAGCCTGCCCGGCACTCCGTCCTCGCAGACCCGCGCCCTCATCCAGGCCTCAGCGGACATGAACTTCCGCCCCGTCCTCGTCACTGGCGCGGGGGCCGTGGTTCCGGCCGACCAGCGGACACCTGCCGCGGAGCTGCCGAAACCGACGGCGAAGCCGACGAACGCCAGCGATTCGAACTGGATCACCGCCGACATCCAGAAGCAGTTCGAAGCCCTCGACTGTGACAATCCGGCCCAGGACAAGCAGGAACGCTCAGACCCGGCCAAGCCGCTGGTCACCTGTGAGCCTGCCACGGACCAGACACCTGCTATCAAGTACATCCTGGGTCCCGTCGAGGTCAAGGGTGTGGAGATCCAGGGCTCGACGTTCCAACTCCAGCAGGGCGCCCAGGGCGCCGTCACCAACGAATGGGCTGTGAACATCCAGTTCAACGCCGAGGGTACGTCCAAGTTCAAGACGGTCACCGAGCGCCTTAACCAGTTCTACGTTGCCGCGGGCGGTGAGACCGGCAGCGATCCCAAGTCGCAGTTCGCCATCGTCCTGGATGACCAGGTCATATCGGCCCCGCGGTCCCAGGCCGTGATCACCGATGGTCGCCCGCAGATCACCGGTGGGTTTACCGAGCAGTCCGCCAAGGCACTGTCCGACCAGCTCCGGTTCGGTGCCCTGCCCATCAGCTTCGACATCCAAAGCGAGCAGCAGATCTCCGCCACCCTCGGCGGTGAGCAGCTCCGGATGGGCCTCCTTGCTGGCCTGATCGGTTTGCTGCTGGTGGTTGTCTACTCGCTGTTCCAGTACCGTGCGCTGGGCTTCGTCACCATCGCGTCGCTGGTGGTGGCGGGTGCGCTCACGTACCTCGCCATTGCCATCCTTGGCTGGACCGAGAATTACCGGCTCTCCCTCGCCGGTGTGGCCGGCATCATCGTGTCTATCGGCCAGACCGCGGACTCATTCATCGTCTACTTCGAACGCATCCGTGATGAGCTCCGCGAAGGCCGCGGCCTGGTGTCGGCTGTGGAGAACGGCTGGAAGCGGGCCAAGCGGACCGTCCTGGCATCCAAGGCGGTCAACCTCCTGGCCGCGCTGGTGCTGTATTTCGTGGCCGTCGGCAACGTGCGGGGCTTTGCCTTTACCCTCGGCCTGACCGCCATCGCCGACCTCATCGTCGTGTTCATGTTCACTCATCCGACGCTCCAGCAGCTGGCCAGGACCCGGTTCTTTGGCGAGGGCCACAAGTTCTCCGGTCTTGACCCCGAGCGCCTCGGCGCGGTGCCGCTCTACCGGGGCGCCGGCAGGCTCCGCAGCCCCGAGGACAAGCCGTCAGTGGTGCGCGCCAAGAACACCGGTGCCGCGGCCGAGGCTGAGCGCCGGATGACCATCGCTGAACGCCGCCGCGCGGAGCAGCAGGAGCAGCTCGCCGGTTCCTCCAAGGGCCCGGCCAAGGAGGGCAAGTAATGTCCAGTTTCGCGAAATTCGGCAACGAGCTCTACACGGGCAAGCGTTCCTATGACTTCGTCGGGTCCAAGAAGATCTGGTTCCTCGTGGCCGCCGCGGCTGTCGCGCTGTCCATCCTTATCCCGGTGGCCAAGGGCGGCTTCAACCTGGGCATCGAGTTCCGTGGCGGTTCTGAGTTCACGGTGTCCAACGTCAAGACCACTGAGGCATCCGTAGGCGAGAAGGCTGTCCACGACGTGGTTCCCGGCAGTGTGCCGCGCGTCGCGAACGTCGCCGGAACCACCATGCGGATCCAGACGGACAAACTCTCCGACAACGAGACCCTGAAGATCAAGGAGGGCCTCACCAAGGCCTACGGCGTGACTGACAACGAGGTGACTTCCACCTTCGTCGGCCCCACCTGGGGTGCTGACGTCACCAAGCAGGCCCTGATTGGCCTGGTGGTCTTCGTTGCCCTCGCGACGGTCCTGATGGCCCTTTACTTCCGGACCTGGAAGATGTCCCTCTCGGCGATCGCGGGCATGCTCGTCACGATGTTCATCACGGCCGGTGTGTACGCCCTCAGCGACTTCGAGGTCACGCCGTCGGCGATCATCGGGTTCCTTACGGTGCTCAGCTATTCGCTGTACGACACGGTCGTGGTGTTCGACAAGATCCGTGAAAACACGGCCGACATCGATTCCTCCACGCGCCGGACCTTCGGCGAGGAAGTCAATTTGGCCGTCAACCAGACCCTGGTCCGCTCCATCAACACGATGATGGTTGCCATCCTCCCGGTCGGGGCGATCCTGTTCATCGGGGCCGGCCTGCTGGGTGCTGGAACCCTGCGCGACCTTTCGCTCGCACTGTTCGTCGGGATCCTGATCGGCACCGCCGCGACGATCTTCATCTCCGCGCCGATGTACGCCTGGCTGCGCCAGGGCGAGGCGCCGCTGGTCAAGCAGGCCCAGCGTGTCAAGCAGCGCCGCGCGGACGCCGCTGCCAAGGCTGCCGCCGCCGAGCCCGCAAAAGCCTAGGGCTCCAGGCTGGGGCGCCTGCCACAGCCTGGAGTACCTGCCCTTAGGCCGGATGCCGTCACCGCGACGGCGTCCGGTCTTTGCGTTAAGCGACTCTCTCTAAGTCACATCGGGCCGGCTGCGTACACGGCTGCATACCCGGCTGGGCCGCTGGTGACGGACGCGGTTATCGGTCGGGCCCGGAGCGGGAATACACTGGGATAATTAAACGGGTCGTGAGGGGTACTTCATTGGAAGAAGGTTCGACGTCGGCGCCAACGGCAGCCGGAGGCAACGGTCCGGGCCAGGGACAGCAGACTGGTCTGGTGGCTGCCGGGCGCCCGGCGCCGGGCGTGCCCGTGGACAACTCTGGCGTCCGGCCCACGTTCCCGGGCCGGCGTGAGCGCACGAGGTCCCGCCTGGCACGGCTGACGGGCCGGAGCACCGCGACGTACTCACCCATCCTGGAACCGCTGCTGCGGACCGTCAGGGCGAACAACCCCAAGGAAGACTTCGACCTCATTCAGCGGGCGTTCGTGGTGGCGGAGCAAAGCCACCGCGGGCAGAAGCGCAAGAGCGGCGACCCCTACATCACCCATCCCGTCGCCGTCGCGACGATCCTCGCCGAGCTGGGGCTCAGCGGCACCACCCTGGCGGCTGCGCTGCTCCACGATACGGTGGAGGACACGCCCTATACCCTTGAGGACCTCCGGGCGGACTTCGGCCCCGAAGTCGCCATACTGGTTGACGGCGTCACCAAGCTGGACAAGGTCAGCTTCGGCGAAGCAGCCCAGTCCGAGACCGTCCGCAAGATGGTCGTGGCCATGGCCAAGGACATCCGCGTCCTGATGATCAAACTTGCGGACAGGCTGCACAACGCGCGTACATGGCGGTTCGTCTCCGCCGAGTCGTCGGCCCGCAAAGCCCGGGAAACCCTGGAAATCTTTGCGCCGCTGGCGCACCGGCTCGGCATGAACACGATCAAGTGGGAGCTTGAGGACCTGTCCTTCGCGGCGCTTTATCCCAAGGTGTACGAGGAAATCGTCCGCATGGTGGGCGACCGCACGCCGGAGCGCGAAAAGAGCCTCAGCGTGATCCGGAACCAGATCGCCGACGATCTGCGCACCGCCAGGATCAAGGCCACGATTACCGGCCGGCCCAAGCACTATTACTCGATCTACCAAAAGATGATCGTCCGGGACAAGGACTTCGACGACATCAACGACCTCATGGGCGTCCGGGTCCTGGTGGACTCGGTCCGCGACTGTTACGCCGCCCTGGGGACCCTGCATTCGCGCTGGAACCCGCTGCCTGGCCGGTTCAAGGACTACATCGCGATGCCGAAGTTCAACATGTACCAGTCCCTCCACACCACGGTGATCGGCCCGGGCGGCAAGCCGGTCG
Organism: Arthrobacter sp. FW305-BF8; assembly: GCF_021789315.1. Taxonomy (NCBI): domain Bacteria; kingdom Bacillati; phylum Actinomycetota; class Actinomycetes; order Micrococcales; family Micrococcaceae; genus Arthrobacter; species Arthrobacter sp. FW305-BF8. Next base: position 2,817,838 of record NZ_CP084561.1, on the reverse strand, counting down.
AAATCCAGATCCGGACGCACGAGATGCACCGCCGCGCCGAGTACGGTGTGGCCGCGCACTGGAAGTACAAGGACCAGCCCAACCGGACCGCCACCGGACCCGGCAGCCCGCGAGACGGCGACATGGGCTGGCTCCGCTCCCTCGTGGACTGGCAGCAGGAGACCTCCGACCCCGGCGAATTCCTCGACTCGCTGCGGTTCGAGATCAACGCCCGCGAAGTGTTCGTGTTCACCCCCAAGGGCGAGGTCATGGCGCTGCCCGCCGGGTCCACGCCGGTGGACTTTGCCTATGCCGTGCACACCGAGGTGGGCCACCGCACCATCGGAGCCCGGGTCAACGGCAAGCTCGTGCCGCTCAACAGTGAGCTGAACCATGGCGACTGGGTGGAGATCTTCACCTCGAAGGCCGAGGGTGCCGGCCCCAGCCAGGACTGGCAGCACTTCGTCAAGAGCGCCCGGGCACGCAACAAGATCCGGCAGTGGTTCAGCAAGGAACGCCGCGAAGAGGCGATCGACCGCGGCAAGGAGCTGCTGACCCGCGCCATGCGGAAGCAGAACCTCCCCCTGCAGCGGCTCATGACGCACGACGCGCTGGCCGCCGTGGCCGAGGACTTCAAGTACGTCGACATTTCCGGGCTGTATGCCGGAGTGGGCGACGGCCACACCTCCGCACAGTCCGTCATGGAAAAGCTCGTCGAGAGCCTTGGCGGCAATGAAACACCCGATGACGACCTCACCGAAGTCAGCATTCCCACGCAGGTCAGCAAGGCCCGGTTCTCCGATTCCGGTGTGGTGGTCCGCGGCGTGGGCGATGTCTGGGTGAAACTGGCACGCTGTTGCACCCCCGTGCCTCCGGATCCGATTCTCGGCTTCGTCACGCGCGGCTCGGGCGTTTCGGTGCACCGCACGGACTGCACCAACGTGGCCGGCCTCAAGGACCAGCCTGACCGGATCGTGGACGTGGACTGGGCGCCGACGCAGTCAAGCGTCTTCCTGGTGGAGATCCAGGTGGAGGCGCTGGACCGGAAGTCGCTCCTCTCCGACGTGACGCGCATACTTTCGGAGAATCACGTGAACATCCTGGCGGCCAGTGTCCACACGTCCACGGACCGCGTGGCCATCTCAAAGTTTGCCTTCGAGATGGGCGACCCCAAGTACCTCAGCCACGTGCTCAGTGCTGTGCGGAGGATCGACGGGGTGTTCGACGTCTACCGGACCACGGGCAACCACCGGAGAAGCTAACAGCGACAGCTTCTCCAGAGCTGCGTTCTTGTGCGGCAGCCGTGGCATCGCCTCGACCGCCAGGACCAGGAGCCGGAGCCTGACATCAAGTTCGGGCTTCTCCAGGAGCAGCCGCAGGGCAGGAACTGCCCTCTCGGCTTCCACATGCAAGGCGATGTCCAGTGCCGTCCGTAGCGGACTCGAGACCATCAGGCCGCCCAGGCTGACGACGTCGAACGGTCCGAGCCGGACTTCGTGAAGCGTGCAGCCGCGTGTGGAGCGGAGGCTGGAGATGCGGCGTTTGGCGTCCACCAGTAGGGCCAACCGGTCCGGTTCGCGGGCGCACCCGTAAATCCAGGCCGCCGTCATCCGCCCCGCCACCACACGCCGCCGCACCGGCGCGGGCACCCCGTGGGCAGCGGCACGTGCCCGCAGCTGCGGTGAGGCCGCAGTCCCGGGAACGGTGTAGCCGTGCTGATAGAGCTGCGTGAGCACGCCGTCGGAGGCCATGGACTGGAGCTCCGGCCAGGTGAACGGCAGCCCCGGCGAATAGAGCTCCAGCAGCTGTGTGGAGGAGTCCCTGGGCGGGGAATCACCCCGTGTCTGCGAATCAGGGGGCTGGGAGAACGGTGCCATTCCGTCATCCTGCCGGACGCGGCCTTAACGGGTAAGGCCCCGCCCCGGTTATGTGGATAACCGGAACGGGGCCGTAGGGTTGCTGGCTAGGAGAGCTCGCTAGCCGAACGCTGAATCTGGTCAAGCCATGCCTGGCGGGCTTCCAGGGCTTCCCGGGCGGCCTTGATCTTGCGCTGGTCGCCCTTCTTCTCTGCCTCGGCCAGGTCATCCTTCAGGCCGGCGATGGCGGATTCGAGCTGGCTCAAGGCGCTGTTGGTGCGGGCCTTGGTCTCCGGGTTGGAGCGCTGCCACTTCTCGTCCTCGGCCTGGCGCACTGCATCCTCGATCCGGCGCAGCCCGGCTTCGATCCGGCCCATGTCCGCACGCGGGACTTTGCCTGCTTCTTCCCAGCGGTCGTGAATGGACTGCAGGGCCTTCTTGGCGGCGGCGATGTCCTTGACCGGAACGATGCCGGATGCCTCCTCGAGGAGCGCCTCCTTGACCAACAGGTTCGCAGCGTATTCCTGGTCGATCTCGTCGTTGGCAGTCTGGCGGGAGCTGAAGAAGACGTCCTGCGCGGCGCGGAACCGGGCCCACAGCGCGTCGTCATCCTTGCGGCTGGCACGCGGCGATGCCTTCCACTCGTCCATCAGCCGTCGGTATTCTCCGGCGGCGAAGCCCCAGTCGGTGGAGGTCGACAGTGCCTCGGCCTCGGCAATCAGCTTCTCCTTGGCAGACTTCGCCGCCGAGTTGTTGCTGTCCAGCTGGGAGAAGTAGGCGCGGCGGTGCCGGTCGAAGACGGTCCTGGCGGCGCGGAAACGCTTCCACAGGGCGTCCTCGTTGCTGCGGCCCAACCGTACCCCGCTCTTCTGCGCGGTCTTCCAGCTTTCGAACAGCTCGTTCATGCGTGCGCTGGACGTCTTCCACTGAACCTGGGCCGGATCGGTTCCGGAGATGGCCTCGGCCTCGGCCACGATGGCCTCACGGGCGGCCAGCTCGGCGGCACGGACGGCGTCGTGCTGCGCCTTTTCCGACTTCTCCAGCTCGGCGATCTGGGTGGACAGGGTGTCCAGCCGGCTCTCCGCGGAACGGATGTCGCCCACCATGTTGCGTTCAGCGAGCTGCTCCCGCAGGTGCGTCACGGTCTTCTGCATGTCAGTGGTGGGGGCCTTCGAGGCCACGCGCTGTTCCAGCAGGACAACCTGGGCGACGATGTCGTCATACTTCCGCGCGAAGTACGCAAGTGCTTCGTCGTTGCTGACATCCGGGTACTGACCGACCGGGTGCTCTTCGCCGTCGATGGTCAGGAAGACGTGGCCATCGCCCTCCACCCGGCCCCAGCGGGCAGCTTCGGCCAGCGACGTGGAAGGCGATGCCTGCACCGGAGCCGCTGTGGCGGCCGGACCTGCTTTGGGCCGCGCAGCAAACGCGGCGGGCGTCGGCGAGGGCCGGGGTGCCGGCGTCGGACGCGGTGATGGTGCCGGGCTGGCTGCCTGATTTTCCTGCACAGCTTCGGGCTGTGGGCTGGCGGCGTCCTCCGCCGTGGCAGTGGCCTCGGCCGGAGCGGCGTCCTCCGCCGGAGCGGCGTCCTCCTGCACAGCCTCCGGCTGCGGGCTTTCCTGCGTGGCGTCGGGCTGTGCCGCATCCCCGGGCTGTGCTGCCTCGTCCGGCTCTACCGCCTCGTCGGGCTGCGTCGCCTGCACGGGCTCGGCCGCTTCCACGGACTGTGCTCCATCCACGGTCTCGGGGGAAGCCTGGACCTCGGTCACTTCGGCTGCTGTTTCGTCGGATTTCTGACTGTCTGTCACCGCTAAAAGTCTTTCGCTTGGAGGAAAATACTCATTCACAAGTCGCCGGTGGCCACTGGCGCCACAAGGTTCCTACTTCAGAGAAAATGAGTCTATCGTGACTGGTTCCGCAGGTGCGCCGTCCGTGTCACTTTCGCCCGTCTTAAGACCTGCCGCCGCAATCTTGGTGACGGTGTCCAGGCCGGAGGTCACCTTGCCCACGATGGTGTAGCCGCCGGCGGAGTCGGCCGGAATGGCCGTGTCCTTATAGACGATGAAGAACTGCGTGCCGTTGCCGTAGGCGTTGTTGCCCGTGCGGGCCACCGCTATGGTGCCGGCGGGATACTTGTTGTCTGCGGGCGTGTTCTCCAGCGGCCCCCAGGTGTAGTTGGGGTCGCCCTGGCCATCGCCGGTCTTGGAGCCGCACTGCAGGACACCGAAGTTGTCGCCAGTAGTGAGGCGGTGGCAGCTGACGCCCTTGTAGTAGCCCTGGTCGGCCAGGGACTTGAACACCGCGGCTGCCTGTGGGGCTTTGGTGCCGTCCAGTTGCACGCCGAGGGTGCCGCTGTTCAGCTTCAGTTCGCCGGTGAACGTCTTGCCGGCCGCCGTCGCGGGCTTGGGGATGTTCGCAGCATTGGTCTGGGACGCCGACGCAGCGGGGGAAGCGGATGCGGAAGCGGGGGGCGTCGCCAGGTCCGCCTCGGCGGCGGCTACTTCCGCTTCGGTTGGGTTCCCGGCAAACACCGTCAGTTGAAGCACGACGGCGAGTATCACCGCTGCGGCTCCCGCACCTCCCGCTACCAGGTTGTCCCGCTTGCGGCGCTTCTCCTGGTCACGGCGAAGCTCGCGTTTGGCCTCCATCTGCTGGATGCGCCTCTTGGCTTCGCGTGTTTCGCGTGGACTGGCCGCCACGGGTCCTCCTCATTGATCGTCACCGCCGGACCGGGCTAGCCCCTGAAGGCATCCCCGGCTGCAGATTGGGCTGCGGCAGCCCGCCAGCGCCCGGCCTCCGCATTAGAGATGCAGGCGCCGAAAGCATAAACTGACTGCCGCACATAAGTTTATGCAGAACAGGCTGGACTCCCGCCGCTGCCGCCGCCGTTAGGTTCACATGTCGACGCGGAACAAGGCGCAGCGGCTCCGGCCTTCGTTTACCTGAGGAGAAACTCCACCATGGCACGCACCGCCTCCCTGTCCGGATTCCCCGAGTGGCTTCCCGAGGAGCGGCTGGTGGAGCAGCATGTCCTGGACTCGCTGCGCCGCACCTTTGAACTGCACGGCTTTTCTTCCATTGAGACGCGCGCCGTCGAAACTGTGGGCCAGCTGCTCCGCAAGGGCGAGATCGACAAAGAGGTCTATGGGCTGAGCCGGCTCCAGGACGACGAGGGGGAGGAAGCGGGGAAGGGCAAGCACGATCCGCACGCCCTGGCACTGCACTTTGACCTCACCGTGCCCTTCGCCCGGTACGTCGTGGAAAACGCCGGCTACCTGGCCTTCCCGTTCCGCCGCTACCAGATCCAGAAGGTCTGGCGCGGGGAACGCCCGCAGGAAGGGCGCGCCCGCGAATTCACCCAAGCTGACATTGACGTGGTGGGCGACGGCGAGCTGCCCTTCCGCTACGACGTCGAGATCGCGCTGGTCATCGCGGAGGCGCTGGGCGCCCTCCCGATTCCGGAGTTCCGGCTGCGCATCAACAACAGGAAGCTCGCGGAGGGCTTCTACCGCGGCATCGGCCTGACCGACACCGCCGGAGTGCTGCGCAGCATCGACAAGCTGGAGAAGATCGGCCCGGACAAGGTGGCCGGGCTGCTCAAGTCCGAGCTCGGTGCCACCGACGAACAGGCACAGGCGGCGCTGAATCTTGCCGGCATCAAGACCGAGGACACGTCCTTCGTGGCGCAGGTCCGTTCGCTCGGGGTCAGCAACGACCTCCTCGAGGAAGGCCTGAACGAACTCGAACAGGTGATCGAGGCTGCCGTGAAGCGGGTTCCGGGCAAGGTGGTCGCGGACCTGAGCATCGCCCGCGGACTGGACTACTACACCGGAACCGTTGTGGAGACCGTCCTGGTGGGCCACGAGCAGCTCGGATCGATCTGCTCCGGCGGCCGCTACGACGCCCTGGCGAGCAAGGGAAACCGGAAGTTCCCCGGCGTCGGGCTGTCCATCGGCGTGACCCGGCTCGTCTCGCGCATCCTGAGCCAGGACTTGGCCAAGGCCTCCCGTTCCGTGCCCACGGCAGTGTTCGTGGCGCTCACCTCGGACGAGAGCTGGGGCGAAGCGCAGGACGTGGCCACGGAGCTGCGCAGCCGCGGCATCGCCGCCGAGGTCGCCGCCAAGGCCGAGAAGTTCGGCAGGCAGATCAAGTTCGCGGACCGGCGCGGCATCCCCTTCGTCTGGTTCACGGACGAGGACGGCAAGCACCAGGTGAAGGACATCCGGTCCGGCGAGCAGGTCGACGCTGATCCCGCGACGTGGACGCCGTCGGACGAGGACATCCGCGTCCAGGTCGCGGCCGCACCGGCAAGCTGATCACCGCCGCGCCGGCTTCTTGAGCTAGCGTTTCCCCAATCAGCGCAACCGTCGCTTCCGGAATCCTCGCTTCCGGAACGCAAGCACGACGGCGCGCCCGGCCAGTCCGGCGGCCATGACGGCCGCCATGCCGAGCACCGAGGCCGCCGGCAGGGTGAAGGCCAGGACAAGGCAGCCGGCCAGCCCTGCGGCGTTGAGCCACTTGGGCGCGTGCCGGGGCCGGTCCCGGAGCGTGAATGCGGCGGCATTCGTCACGGCGTAGTACAGCAGGACGCCGAAGCTGGAAAAGCCGACCACCGTCAGCACGTCGGTGGTCAACAACAGGACGACGACGACGGCGGCCACCGCCAGTTCGGCGGTTGCCGGCACCGGATGGCGTCCGCCGACCCTGGCCAGGGGACCGGGGAGGTCGCTTTCGCGGGCCATCGCCATGGCCGTGCGTCCCACGCCGGTGATGAGGGCCAGCAGGGCGCCGAGCGAGGCTGCGGCGGCACCTGCCTGGACCACGGGTGCCCCGGCGGCCAGGCGGGACTGTTCCACGGCGTCGAGCAGCGGCGCCGTCGAGGCGGCAAGTATCTGCACCGGAAGATGTGCCAGGAGCAGGACACCCAACAGCAGGTAGATGACCAGGGCGGCCGCCAGGGCGCCGAGGATGGCACGCGGAATGGCGCGCTCCGGGTCCTTGACCTCCTCGCCGAGCGTGGCGATACGCGCGTACCCGGCAAAGGCGAAGAACACCAGGCCTGCGGCGGGCAGGATGCCCCAGCCGTTGCCGGCCTGCCCGGAGACCGCGGCGCCAGCCTGTGCAGAAGTAGCGCTCCCGCCGTCGGCAACATGCGGTCCCACGATGCTCGCCGCGGCCACGAATGCCAGCGTGGCCAGGACGATGGCGAGCAGGATGCGGGTCAGGAAGGCGGTCCGGGTGATGCCCAGCAGGTTCACGCCGGTCAGTGCGGCCACCGCTGCGATGGCCACGGGGATCGCGTAACCCGGTGCAACGTACTGGCCGAAGGTCAGGGCCATGGCCGCGCAGGAGGCCGACTTGCCCGTCACGAAGCCCCAGCCGGCGAGGAAGCCGGGCCACTCGCCAAGCTGTTTGCGGCCGTAGATGTAGGTGCCGCCGCTTTGCGGATACTTTGCGGCGAGCTGGGCCGAGGCGACGGCGTTGCAGTAGGCCACGGCGCCGGCCAGGGCTATGGCCGCGAGGAGCAGCTCTCCGGCCAGCCGGGCCGCCGGCGCGAAGACGACAAAAACGCCGGCGCCGAGCATGGATCCGAGCCCGATGGCTGTTGCGTCGGCCACACCCAGCCTTCGTTGCAGCTGCTGGTGCTTGGTCATGGCGGGGCAGGAACCTTTCAAACGGGTAAACTCGGACGGGATCGTTTCCGCAACGATCGCCTTTAAACTTCATTCTGTCTTCCTTCTGAAAGGAATGCTGTGCTGCGCACACATGACCTCGGATCCCTTCGTTCCGAGCACATTGGACAAACCGTAACCCTGGCAGGCTGGGTTGGCCGCCGTCGTGATCACGGTGGTGTCGCATTCGTCGATCTGCGTGACGCCTCCGGCGTGGCGCAGGTGGTGGTCCGTGAGGAAGAGGTCTTCCACGGGCTGCGCAACGAATACGTGCTCCAGGTGACCGGTACGGTCTCCAAACGCCCGGAAGGCAACGAGAACGCTGCCCTGGCTACGGGCGAGGTGGAGGTCATGGCGGACAAGGTGGTCATCCTCAACACCGCCGACGCGCTGCCCTTCCAGATCGATGAGCATGTGGAAGTGGGGGAGGAAGCCCGGCTCAAGCACCGCTACCTGGACCTGCGCCGCCCCGGCCCCAGCCGCAACATCCGACTCCGGTCCGAGGCCAACCGCGTGGCCCGCGACCTGCTGCACGACGAAGGCTTCGTCGAAATCGAGACGCCGACCCTGACGCGTTCGACGCCGGAAGGCGCCCGTGACTTCCTGGTCCCGGCCCGCCTGGCGCCGGGTTCCTGGTACGCGCTGCCGCAGTCGCCGCAGCTGTTCAAGCAGCTCCTGCAGGTGGGCGGCTTCGAGAAGTACTACCAGATCGCCCGCTGCTACCGCGATGAGGACTTCCGCGCCGACCGCCAGCCCGAGTTCACCCAGCTCGACATCGAGGCCAGCTTCGTCGAGCAGGACGACATCATCCGGCTCGGCGAGAACATCGTTAAGGCCGTCTGGAACCTGATCGACGTCGAGATCCCGACGCCGATCCAGCGCATCACCTACGCCGATGCCATGGCCCGGTTCGGGTCGGACAAGCCCGACCTGCGGTTCGGCCAGGAGCTGACCGAGCTGACCGAGTTCTTCAAGGACACCAACTTCGGCGTCTTCAAGGCTCCCTACGTCGGCGCCGTCGTTATGCCCGGCGGTGCCTCACAGGCCCGCCGTGCACTCGATGCCTGGCAGGAGTGGGCCAAGCAGCGCGGCGCCAAGGGCCTGGCCTACGTCCTCTACAAGGAGGACGGCGAGCTCGCGGGTCCCGTCGCCAAGAACCTCACGGAGACCGAACGCGCCGGCCTGGCCGACGCCGTTGGCGCCAAGCCCGGCGACTGCATCTTCTTCGCCGCCGGCGAGAAGACCCCGTCCCGTGCGCTGCTGGGCGCTGCCCGCGTTGAGATCGGGCACCGCACCGGCCTGATCGACCCCAGCGCGTGGGCTTTCTGCTGGGTGGTCGACGCCCCCATGTTCGAACCCGCCGCTGCCGCGGTGGCGTCGGGTGATGTGGCCGTCGGTACAGGCAAGTGGACCGCAGTGCACCACGCCTTCACCTCGCCGAAGCCGGAGTTCCTGGACAGCTTTGACCAGGACCCGGAGTCCGCGCTGTCCTACGCCTACGACATCGTGTGCAACGGCAACGAGATCGGTGGCGGATCCATCCGTATCCACGAACGCGAAGTCCAGGAGCGCGTCTTTGAGCTTATGGGCCTGGACAAGGCCGATGCCCAGACGAAGTTCGGCTTCCTGCTGGAGGGCTTCAAGTACGGCGCCCCGCCGCACGGCGGCATCGCCTTCGGCTGGGACCGCGTGGTGGCGCTGCTGGCAGGCGTGGACTCGATCCGCGACGTCATCGCCTTCCCGAAGTCCGGCGGCGGCCACGACCCGCTGACCGACGCCCCGGCGCCCATCACCGGGCAGCAGCGCAAGGAGGCCGGCGTCGACTTCAAGCCCGAGGCCAAGAAGCCCGAAGAGAAGAAGGCGGACTAGCCTCAACAGGCTGGTTGGCTGAACGCAGCAAGAGCTCCCCGGAAACGGGGAGCTCTTGCTCTTTAGTGCACAGCTGCTCTTTACTGCGCGGTTGCGGCGGATGGAGGATACCCGGGTGGAAGTGTTGTCCGGTCTGGAAGCGCTGATGGATGCCGCCTGGCCCGCGCCCGAACGTCACGACACCGGCCAGTGGGTTCTCCGAGCCGCCGGTGGTGTAACGCAGCGGGCGAACTCAGTCTGGCCGCGGGTGGCTGCCGCAGACGACGCCGCCGCTGTCCGGGACGCCGTTTCCTGGTACCGGCAGCGGCGGTTACCGGCGATCTACCAGATCTTCGACCACGACGGCGCCGCCCCGCTGAATGCCGTGCTGGACAGCCTGGGCTACACCAGGCAGTCGGAAACACTGGTCATGTCCCGGCCTGCGGAGCCGCAGGGCAGTCTTCCGGTAAGTCTCGGCGTCGAAATCTCGGAGCGTCCCTCAGCGGAATGGCTGGACCTGTGGTGGTCCGTGGACGGCCGCGGCGGCGCCGCGGAGCTGGAGATTGCCCGTGGGATTCTCACCGGCTGCCCGGCGCTGTACGCACTGGTGAGGGACGACGACGGCGGGCCGGCCGCCGTCGGACGCCTTGCCGTTGTTCACGGCTGGACTGCTGATCCCAACGGGGCTGCTGGTCCCGGCGCGGCAGGCAGCTGGGGTGGCCTGTACTGCATGGCCACCAAGCCGGACTCCCGCCGCCGCGGCCACGCCACCCGGATCCAGCAGGCCCTGGTCCATGCGGGTTCGGAGCGTGGGCTGGCGGGCTACTGGCTGCTGGTGATGGCGTCGAACACCGCTGCCCGGGAGCTCTACAGCCGGGCAGGTTTCCGTGAAGTGTCCCGCTATTACTACCGGCAGGAGCGGCCGCGGCGATCGCTGATCGGCTGCTGAGCTGTGCCTCCACCCGCCGATACGACGGTTCCCCGTGCACACGACGTTGCGCAACGTCGTGTGGGCAGGGAACCGTCGAAACGGAGCGGAAGCTGCGGGGTGCTACGGGCCTTCGGGCAGGTAGTGCAGGCCCATCCACGGGGCCGTGACCAGCTCTCCGGCCTCGACCGCTTGTGTGGGTGCCGCAAGCGCCGGCTCGGAAGCGGACGCGTCGGCGCCTTCGTTGTCGTGGGCGTTCATGGCGCGCAGGTTAGCGCACATCGACGGACGGCTGCCGCGGCGGTATTTGCCTTGCTGCCTCGGCCTGCCGCCGGCGAGCGGTGCCTTCCAGGTATGGTCCTCCGAGCTCCGCAATGGGTGTGGCGGCAGTCTCTCTTGACCAGAACGCGGATCCGGCGGCAATGAGCATGCAGACGGTGCCGAACACGGCCACGGGCACCCAGCCCCAGGCTCCGGGGGCCAGCAGCAGCCCGGCGATCATCGGGCCAAAGCCGGCGAGGACCAGGCCGAACTGGTTGCCCAGCGCCATGCCGGAGTAGCGGACGGGCGCTGCGAACTGTTCGGCGAAGAACGCCGGCCAGACTCCGTTGAAGCCCGAGTACAGCACCGTCATGTTCAGGAATGCGGCAAGGAAGACCAGCACGATGTTGCCGGAGGAGAGCGCCAGAAAGTACAGGAAGATCGTGGTGGAGCAGCCGATCGCGGCGGTCAGCAGGAGGGGGCGGCGGCCGATCCGATCGGACAGCCTGGCCGCCAGCGGCATGGCGAACATGGACAGGCCGATGGCCACGGCGTTCACCGTGAGGATCGATGCCCGGTCAAATCCGGCGCCGGAAGTGGCGTAGGCCAGTCCGAAGACCGTGAAGATGGTCTGCATCACGGACATGATGGACATTCCGGCCACGCGCAGCACATCCGCGGCCTGGAAGCGGAGCACTTCCTTGATGGGCATCGGGGCCACCTGGCGGCGTTCCTGGGCCTCCTCGAAGACCGGTGTTTCATCCAGGTGCGTGCGGACCCAGTAGGCGATGGCGAGGACCACGATGGAGAGCCAGAACGGGACGCGCCAGCCCCAGCTCATCATGGCTTCCCGGGGCAGTGACGTAACCGGGATGAAGACCAGGGTGGCCAGCACCATGCCGGAGGCGTACCCCGTCATCACGAAGCTGGTGAAGAACCCGCGCCTGCCTTCGGGCGAGTGTTCCAGCGTCAGGGTGGAGGCGCCCGCCGATTCCGCGCCGGCGGAGAAGCCCTGTGCCAGCCGGCCCGCCACCAGCAGGATGGGGGCCCAGACGCCCAACTGTTCATAGGTGGGCAGGAAGCCGATGCCGAGCGACGCCAGGCCCATGATGCCGAGCGTCAGCAGCAGGATCTTCTTGCGGCCGAGCTTGTCGCCAAAGTGGCCCATCACCAGGCCGCCAACGGGCCTCGCCACGTACGCGACACCGAAGGTGGCGAAGGCGCCGATCAGCCCGATGGCCGGGTCCGCGGAGGGGAAGAACAGGTGGGGGAACACGAGTGCGGCGGCGGTGCCGTAGATGAAGAAGTCGTAGTACTCCAGCGTGCTGCCGAGGAACGACGCAAGGGCAGCCTTGCGCGGCGTTTTCCGCGGGGCCTGCTGGGGAACCTGGCGCGGAACCTGCGGTGATGGGGTAGTGGTCACAGGAATCTCCTTAAGACTGCGTTGTCTCAGCGGGCGCCGGCGTGGTGTCCGGGAGGTGGAAGTCCACCGCGAGGATTTGCCGGCTGTTGGGGAACGAGTACGCCTTCAGCGGCTCGTGGAGGGGGTGCGTGTTGTAGACGGCGATGTCCTCGACGCTTTCAAAATCGGCCACGATGGCGTAGTCGAAGGAGCGTTCGGTGTTGAGGACGTCCGGCCCGTGGCTGAGGCTGAGCATGCCGGGGATCTTTCCGGCCATGTTGTTGAGCCCGTCAATCCAGGTCTGCCGGTCGGCCGGCGGGAAGCCGGGCTTGAACTGGAAGAGCACGGTGTGGCGGATCATCTCAGGCCTCCACCAGTTCCGCTGCCGGCTGGGCAGTGCTGTCGTCGGGGGACCGGTACTCCAGGGACTGGCCGGCAAGGGTGCGGCCGGCGAGGTAGCCCATGGTCATGATGGGTCCGAGGGTGGCGCCGGCTCCGGGGTAGCCTGCCGCGTAGGCGTTTTCCGTGGTATTGCCGGCGGCGAACAGGCCCGGGATGGGGCGGTTGTCGACGTCGAGCACGCGGGCTGACCCGTCGGTGGCCACGCCGCCATTGGTGCCGAAGGCGCCGTTCACCACCTCCAGCGCGTAGAAGGGCCCGGACTCGAGCGGACCCAGCGAGGGATTCGGCCACGGGCAGTCTGCGTCGCCCCAGTACTTGTCGTAGGCGCTTTCGCCGCGGCCGAAGTCGGGGTCCTCGCCGTTGGCCGCGAACCCGTTGAACCGGGCCACTGTGGCTTCCAGGTTTTCCGCGGGGACGTTGATCTTCGCGGCGAGTTCAGCCAGCGTGGGCGCCTCGATCAGGTAATCCGGCGTCGGCTGGCCCTCGCGGTGGGCAAGGATGCCGTAGCGCTCAAGGTATCGGTGGTCCACGATGACGTGCGCCGGGGTGTTCAGCGTGCAGTTGGCAGCGGAGTCCCAGGACTGCAGGCTGCGGGCAAGGTCGTTGTAGTTCTGCGACTCGTTGGCGAAGCGGCGGCCGTGCCGGTTCACCATGATCGAACCCGGACCCTGGCGTTCGAACCGCAGCAGGGTGCCGATCGCCTGCCCGTCGCGGGTGTCGCCGGTGACGGACATCGGCGCCCACCAGGCTTCGCGGGTGCCGCGGGTCTGGCCGCCGATGCGCTGCGACATCCGCAGCCCGTCGCCGGTGTTCGAAGGCGGCGAGCACATGGTGTAGAGCCGGGAAGCGAGCATCGAGTCGGCCAGGGCCTTGTCCCATTCGAAGCCGCCCGTCGCGAGCACCACGCCGTCGCGGGCATGGAAGGCCTCGCCGGTTTCCAGTTCGACGCCGGTCACCCGGCCGCCGTGGGTGAGCAGGCGGTGCCCGCGTGCCCCGGTGATGAGTGTGGCATTGTCGCCGACCAGGCTGGCGAGCAGCATGGACACGAGGGCCTGTCCCTTGGCCACGAGACCGTCGTCCTGGCGGCCGGCCAGGTCGTCCCACGGGAACTTGGTGAAGGCGCCCCACTCCTCGTATTCCTGCATGGTGAACGGGGCGCGGCCGTCACTGCGCACGTGTTCCTTGAGGTCGCCCAGGGCTTCCTTGCTGTTGAACAGCTCGGGCTCCACCGTCCGGCCGCCCGTCACTGCACCGGGGAGATCCTGCCGGTAATCGGGGAAGTTGTCGAGGAAGATGAAGCGGACGCCGCACTCCGCCTCGACGAACCGGAGCATCTGGTCGCCGTAGTTCAGGGCAGCGTCCAGCAGTTCCTCGCGGCCCCTGCCGCGGGCGACGGCCCGCACATACTCCCCGGCCGCTGCCTTGGAATCGGTGATCCCGGCGTTCCGTGCGTGGTGGTTGTCCGCCACCCACAGCATGCCCCCGGACACGGCGGAGGTCCCGCCCAGGAGGTCACTCTTTTCGAGGACGACGACGGACTTGCCGGCCCGGGCGGCGGTGGCCGCTGCGGTGAGGGCTCCCGCACCGGAACCGACGACGACGACGTCGTACGTGTCCGCGGAGGTGCCGTTGACGAATTTCATGGGGTGTTGCCTTTCAAAAGGAAGATGATGGGTGCTGCTGCAGGTGGGGCGCTGCTGAGTTGGGGGCGTCAGACGGCCGTGTAGCCGCCGTCGATGACGAGCTCTGAACCTGTGGTGAAGCGCGACTCGTCCGAGGCCAGGTAGAGCACGCCGTACGCGATCTCATCCGGTTCGCCCTGGCGGGGCAACGGGTTGGAGCCCACCAGCTGCTTGTAGTAGGCCTCGGGACCGATGTCCGACTGCTCCGCAGAGCGTCGGCTCATCCTGGTGTTCATGGATCCCGGATGGATGGAGTTGACCCGGATGCCGTAGCCGCCATAGGCCGCGGCGTCCGACTTGCTCAGAAGCCGCACTGCCCCCTTGGTGGCGTGGTACAGCGGAACGTTCCGGCCACCGGTGAGGCCGTGGATGGAGGAGAAGTTGACGATGCTGCCGGTGCCTTTTTCGATCATGCCGGGGACCACGTGCTTGGTCATCAGCCAGACGCCCTTGACGTTGACGTTGAAAATCGTGTCGAAGTCGGCCGTCGAGGCGGTGTGGGAGGCTCCTGCCGGGCCGATGATGCCGGCGGCGTTGACCAGGATGTCCGGGGTGCCCAGTTCGTCGCGGACCCGGCGGATGGCCTCGGCGACGCTGGCCTCGCTGGTGACGTCGACGTCGTACTCACTGATGTTGTCGTGTGCAGCGGCGGCGGCGGCGGGGATGCCGGCAACGTCCAGGCTGGCTACCTTCGCGCCGTGTTCGGCAAGGAGGGCGGCGGTTGCGCTGCCCAGGTCTCCGCGGCCTCCGGTGACAATGGCGGTCTTTCCGGCCACGCGGTTTTGGATGGGATTCATGTGGTGCTCCTCGTGATCCTGCAGCCTCGTCGCTGCTTCCCAGCCAGCGTGGCAGGGGACCTGTGAGCAGAACCACACGATTGCCGATGAATGGCAAAACCTGCTTTCAGTGGCTTTGCCTGAGCGTCCCCTTCAGTTCGCCCCGCCAGCCCAGGGCACGGGAGATTCCGCGCGCCGCGGCCATCAGGACGGGCACCCGGGCAGGGGCGTTCTCCTCGTTGCGCGGCACCACCACGCTGAGCGCTGCGCGGACTGTATTGTCGGGGCCGAATACCGGCACGGCGATGCCGCTGGACTCCGGCACGATCACCCCGGGCATGGCAGCGAAGCCGCGCTGCCGGATCTCGGCCAGGTGGCGCCGGAGCGCGGCTGGCTCGGTCAGGGTGGTCTCGGTGAACTTCATCAGGGGCCGGGCCAGGAAGGCGTCCTGGTACGCGGCGGGGGAGTGGGCCAGCAGCACCAGGCCCGAGGATGTGGCGTGGACCGGCAGCCTGCCGGCGATCTTGGTGATATCCACGATGGTCTTGTCCGAGCCGAGCCGCTCGATGTACAGGACCTCGTCCGAATCGAGGATGCCCAGCGTGGTGGAGTGCTGCACCACGGCCTGGACGTCCTCCATGAACGGCAGTGCGGCCTCACGCAGGCCCAGCATCTTGGAGCCCCGGGAAGCCAGTTCCCACATCCGGGTGCCGATGTGGACGTCCCCGCCGGGCTCGCGTTCCAGCAGCCGCTCGAGCAGCAGGTCGCTCACCAGCCGGTAGGTGGTGGTCACCGGCAGGCCGGTGCGGCGCCCGAGCTCGGCAACGCTCATGGCGGGGTGCCGGTCATCGAAGGCGCTCACGATCTTCACGAAGCGGCCGATGATCGACTCGCCGGATGCGGAGTTGGCCACTGTTCCTCCTGTGTCGATTCCCGCTCAATGGTAATCCTCCTCCCGGGCGGCCGTGCTTCCGGTTCTACTGGGGGTTTGTCAGTCAACGCCTGCCGCCGCAAAGGTGTGGCCAGCAGGCAGAACGGAGCAGGAACCATGACGGAAACCGTAAACACGGCGGTCTGTGACGTCCTCGTCATCGGATCGGGCGTGGCCGGGATGGCCGCGGCCTTGAAGGCGGCTTCGCAGGGATTGAGCGTTATCGTCGCGGAAAAGGAACAGTACTTTGGCGGAACCACCGCCATTTCCGCGGGCTGGGCCTGGGTCCCCGGCAACAAGCAAGGCCTTGCACAGGGTGATACCCGCGAGGACGCCGAGACTTACCTGTTGAACCTGGCGCCGGAGACGTTCAACGAGACAGGAGTTCGGAACTTCCTGGACACCGTGCCTGAAGCGATCTCCTTCTTCGAAAACGAAACCGACGTGAAGTTCACCTACCCTGAGAAGGCCCCGGACTACCAGATGGACCTGCCCGGGGCGAGGCTCTCCGGCCGGGCCATCCTGCCGCAGGACGTGGACGCACGGGTGCTCGGCGACAAGCGGCTCCTGATGCAGCCGTACATGAGTTCGTACACCGTCTTCGGCTACATGCCGCAGGTGGGGCCGGACATCAACGAGTTCTTCCACGTGAACCAGTCGGTCAAATCCTTCATCTATGTCGCGAAGAAACTGCTGCGCACCTGGGCCGACGCCGCCCGCTACAAGCGTCCGGTCCTGCGCTCCAACGGCAACGCCCTGATGACCCGCATGGTCAAGAGCGCCGACGACTTGGGCGTCCGGCTGTGGAAGTCCTCACCGGCGCTGTCCCTCACCAGGGACGACGCCGGGACCGTCACCGGTGCGGTCATCGGGGGAGAGCACGCCGTCACCGTCACAGCCCGGGCCGGCGTCATCCTCGCCGCCGGCGGATTCTCCGGGAACAGGGAACTGCGGCAGCGGTATTTCCCGCACGACGCCGGCGGCGACGACCACTTCACGCCCACCGTCGGACACGGCGGTGACGCCGCCACCCTGGCGATGGGCGCCGGCGGTTACATCGACGATTCCGTGTTCAGCGTTGGCTCCTGGGCACCCGTGACCGTGTTCAGGTACCTCAGCGGCGAACAGCGGCTCTTCCCGCATCTGCGGGCCATCGGCCTGCCAGGGCTTATCGCCATCGACCGACACGGCAGGCGCTTCGGCAACGAGGCCCTGAGCTACCACGACTTCGGCGGGGCCATGATCGAGCACAACAAGGACGAGGACAGGACCTTCGGCTACGTGATCGGCGACGCGAAAACGATGCATAAATACGGCATCGGCTATGCCAAGCCCTGGCCGATGCCGCGCGGCTACTTCTACCGGACCGGTTACCTGGTCAAGGGGAACACGCTTGCTGAGCTGGCCGGCAAGCTCGGCATCGATGCCGCGGGCCTGGAAGCCACCGTCGCTGAATTCAACCCGGCCGCGGAGCGCGGCGAGGACCCGGCCTTCGGCCGCGGCTCCACCCAGTACAACCACTTCCGGGGCGACCTTGAGCACCAGCCGAACCCGAACCTCGCACCGGTGGGCAAGGGCCCGTACTACGCGGCGAAGATCCAGATGGGCGATCTTGGCACCTTCGCCGGCCTCGGCGTCAACGAACACTCCGAAGTGGTCACGGCTGAGGGATCGGTAGTTCCGGGGCTCCTGGCCGTGGGCACGGCCGCGGTGAGCGTCTTCGGCGGCGGATACCCCGGCTACGGCTCCCACATCGGCCCGGCCCTGGTGTTCGGCTACCGTGCCGGACGGGACATTGCCAGGCTTGCCGGGGAGCGGAACGTGGCGCGCACCGGGGCGCGGAACGCGACGCGGCCGGCCAACGTGGCGGGCCGCTAGGCGCCGGGCCGGAGACCGCCATGGCCAACTCTCCCTCGGGGGAATCCGTGATCAGCCGCGTGGTACGGCTCATGAGCGCCTTCGACCGGGACCTGCCGGCCATGACGCTCTCCGGCCTCGCCCGCCGCGCCGGCCTCCCGCTGACCACCGCGCACCGGCTCGTGGATGACCTGGTCCTCCACGGCCTGATTGAGCGGCTGCCTGACGGGAACCTGTGCTCCGGGATGCGGATGTGGGAGCTCGCCGCCCGGGGCTCCCGTGCACTGAACCTTCGTGAGCTGGCGCTGCCGTTCATGGAGGACGTCCAGGCAGCCGTCCACCAGCACACCACCCTCGCCGTGCTGGACCACGGCACCGTGCTGTACGTGGAGCGCCTCTCCTCGCCGCACTCCGGCCTGGATGCAGCCCACATTGCACAGCGGATGCCCATCCACGCGGCCTCGTCCGGCCTGGTACTCCTGGCGTTCTCGCCGCCCACCGTTCAGGCCCAGGTGCTCGCACAGCCCCTAACGGCCGTGACCTCCGAAACCATCACCGACCCTGCCCTCATCCGCAAGCACCTGGCCGAGATCAGGCAGCGCGGCTACGTGGCCCTGCCCGGCATTGGCGTCACCGAGTGGACGGGCATCGCCGTGCCCGTCTTCGGGCCCGGCAACACGATAACTGCGGCGCTCAACGCCATCGTGCCGCGGCAGGACGCGGCTGTTCCGCTGATCGTCCCCGCCCTGCTGACTGCTGCGCACGGGATCTCCCGCGCGCTGAAATCCGCCCAGCCTGAAGGCCGGCCCAGCTGAAAGCCGCCCAGACCGAATGGCAGGCAGACTTTCGCAACCGATGAACGGAAGACCTGTGGGGGCGGCCACGGCGCATCCCGCACTGTGGAGTGAGAGGCGGATCACATCGGATCATGCCGAAGCCAACCGGAAAGAAGGACGATGATGTCTTGCCCAATGACAGCAACACCCCCGGTCTCCACGCACGTCGCCTCCGTCGAAAGCAGGGACGCCAGCGCAGGCGAAAGTGCCGGCCTGCCCCCGTATTCGCATGAACTGGACTGGCCCGGGGGCATGGCGCCCTTCAAAGTGGTGGACGACGGGACGCAGGGGGATCCTTACCGCCACTACCAGTGGATGCGCGAAAACGCGCCCATACTCCGTGCCCATTCGCCCGTTTCGGATGTCTGGTTCATCTCCCGGTACGACGACGTCCGCCGGGCCATGCGGGCACCGAAAGTGTTCTCCTCCCAGGTTGTGGACCCGGTCCCGCTGACCTTCCTGACGCTGTTCGACGCCCCCAACCACACCCGGCTCCGCCAGGTGGTGGCGCAGGCCTTCATCCCCAAGGCCATCGCCCGCTTCGAGGACCGGGTGCGGGAGAACGCCGAAAAGTACCTGGCACCGATGCTCGCCGCCGCAGGCGGGGACGCGGTGGATGAGTACGCCATCCCGCTGAGCATGTCCACGATCAGCGCCCTGCTCGACGTTCCGGCCGAGGACTTCGAGAAGATGAAGTTCTGGTCCGACGAAACCTTTAGCTACTTCGGCCGGCTGGCCCGCAACGCCCAGGGGACAGGCACCGACGAGCAGAGCACCTTCGAGTTCTTTGCCTACTTGAAGGAGACCATGGAGCGCCTGCACCGCGAGGAGAGCGACTCCGTCGGCGGGCACATCGCCCGCATGTGGAAGGAAGGCCTGCTCAGCGAGAAGGAAGCCAAAGAGCTCTGCGCCTTTGTCTTCGTCGCCGGCCATGACACCACCACCATCCTGCTGGCCAACGCGTTCCGGGTCTTCAGCGAGCAGCCGGACCTGCTGGACCGGATCCGCCGGAATCCGGATGACGCGAACCCTCTTCGTCGAGGAGCTGGCCCGCTACCGAGGCACCGTTCAGCGGGCCAGCCGGATCACCACGGAGGAGGTGGAGGTTGCCGGGGTGACGATTCCCGCCGGCGCCATTGTCCGCCTGCTGCCCGCCGCCGCGAACCGGGACAGCAGCAAGTATCCCGACGGCGAGCGCTTCGACATCGACCGCAACACTGACGGCCACCTCGGCTTCGGGCACGGCGTCCACAGCTGCCTCGGTGCGCCCCTTGCCAGGCTTGAGGTGCTGGTGACGGTGAAGCTTCTCGCCGAGAAGCTGGGATCGCTCACATTGGATCCGGACAAGCCCATCGAGTACGTGCGCGGCAACAACCTGACGAACTCGGGCCCGGAGCACCTCCACGTGATGCTGGAGGAGACCAATGCGTAGCGGGACAGGCACCATAGCACCGGCATTGACCCAGGACCCGGTGGTCATCGTCGGTTCGGGACACTCCGGCGTCGCTGTCGCCGCAGGGCTCCGCACCCGCGGCTGGGAAGGCAGCATCCTGCTCATCGACGCGGAGAACGAACTGCCCTACGAGCGGCCGCCGCTCTCCAAGGAACTCCTGAAGGACGGCGCCCCGGATGACTCAGCCGTGCTCCGCAAGGAGAAGTTCTACGCGGACAAGGGCATCGACCGGCTCTCCGGGGTCACCGCGGAGTCCATCGACAGGGACGGCCGGACAGTGCTGCTGTCCGACGGGACGCGGCAGGCCTACCACCGGCTGGTCATCGCCACAGGTTCGCGGGCGCGGCCCCTCACCGTGCCAGGTGCCGGTCTTGCGGGAGTCAGGTCCCTACGCACCCGGGACGACGCCCTCGAACTCAAGCGGCTGCTGGTTCCGGGAGCCCGCGTGGCCATCATCGGTGCCGGGTACATCGGCCTGGAAGTGGCCGCGGCTGCGGCCGCGAAGGGCTGCGAGGTCACAGTGCTCGAATTCCAGAACCGGGTGATGAGCCGGGTAACCTCAGTCCCCGTCTCGCGCCACTTCGAACAGCTCCACGAGCGGCACGGGGTCCGGTTCGTCTTCGGCGCCGCGGTAACGTCGATCGACGGCGGACAACGGGCCGAACGCGTGACCGTCGCCGACAGCACAGTCTTTCCTGCCGACGTCGTACTCGCCGGCATCGGCGTCCTGCCCAATCAGGAGCTTGCCGAGGACGCCGGCATCGACTGCCGGGACGGCATCCTCGTGGACGGGGACGGCCGGACTTCCGATCCCGCGGTCTACGCCAGCGGGGACGTCACGCGCTTCACCAGTCCCATCGACGGCGCCAGCCAGCGGCTCGAATGCATCCAGAACGCGCTGGCACGGGCGGACCGGGTGGCCGCGCACATCACCGGCCAGGCACCCGCTGAACTGGAAATCCCTTGGTTCTGGACCGTCCAGCACGGTGTCCGGCTGCAGACCGCAGGCGTCCGCCATCCCGAGGACCAGGTAATAGTCCGCGGCGAAGCCTCCGGCGGCAAATTCTCCGTGGTCTACCTCCGCGACGGCCGGCTCGCCGCCGTCGACACCATCGCCAACCTGGCCGACTTCCGCACGGCCAAGCGGCTGATCGCCCAAGGAGCCCGCATCGACCCGGTGCTGGCCGCGGACCCCGTCATCCCCCTCGCCGGAGCCATTTCCGGCACACCCAACCACTCCGATGCTGACCTTGCAGCAGCACGATCCTAAGGAAACCGACATGAGCAACACCAGCATGAGCAACAACGCACTGACCGTCGTCGACCGCGAAGGCGCCACCCATGACCTTGAATGGGAGCCGGACCAGAGCATGATGGAGGCCCTCCGGGACAACGACCTGCCCGTGCTGGCATCGTGCGGCGGCACCGCCTCCTGTGCCACCTGCCACGTGTTCCTGGAGCAGGACGTCTTCGGCACCCTGGGGGAACGCAGCGAGGACGAACTCGAGCTGCTCGTGGAGGCCGACGGTTACCGGGAATGCGGCTCGCGGCTCTCCTGCCAGGTGGGCTTCAGCCGGGACCTCAACGGGGTCACCGTGACGCTGGCACCCGAAGAGTAGCCGCGTCCCGGCCGATACGACGGTTCCCCGCGCACACGACGTTCCGCAACGTCTAACGGGCGGGGAACCGTCGAAACGGCGAGAGGGAGCTGCACTAAGCGGGCGGGTCCGTCACTGTTACCCGCACCGCGCAGGCGTCCGCCGCGGCCTTCTTCAGGACGGCGGCCCGGGGATCGGGAACATCAAGGTAGGCCAGGCGCGGCAGGCCTGCCCAGGGCTTCAGGGCAGGCATGGCCAGGACCTCGTCAGCCAGGCCGCGGTCGCCGCCCGGGAGGATGTATTCGAAGACCTGGCCGCCAAAGATCAGCCGCGCCTGCTCCGCCACGGCCTCCACCATGGCGTCCGCCTGGTTGCCGCGGCGCCGGGCGAACCGCTGCTGCGACTGGCCGCCCGCGGCGGTGCGGGACTGCACATACTTGGAACCGGTTTTGGCAGCGAGGATGACCCCCTCGCTGGCCACGGCCACGCCATACCCTCCGCGGCGGACCAGCAGCAGGCCCACCGTGCGCGGCTGGGATGCCAGGGAAGCCAGCCGTTCCACGAGGCGGGATCCCCGCCCCGGCCGCCCGTCGTCGGGCCACGGCGCCACCAGCAGCGCGGTGGCGCCGTCCGCGGCAGCCAGCCGTACGCCGTCGTCGTGGTCCTCATAGCCGAGGTCACCGTGGCTGGCGGCGAACCGTTCAACCCAGCCGGCCAGCCGCGGGCCGGGGACGAACGCAGTCCTCGTGGACGCTGCCCGTCCTCGCACTGCATGTCCCTGTTCCGGACGGCTGCCTGGCATTCCCGATTCCCCGCTTTCGTGGCCGGATTTTTCCTGCTGATTCTGGAAGTAGCCTATCTATGTGGATGATCTCTTTGGTTCGGCGTTACAGGACAGCGACGACGGCGACAACGACGACGCCGCCGAATCGGCCCAGTCCCGGTCCGGCCAGGCCCGTTCCGCGCAGGCCCGTTCCACCCAGCCGCGCGGCCCGCTGGCCGTCCGGATGCGTCCCCGCACGGTGGACGAGGTGGTGGGCCAGCAGCATCTGCTGGGCCAGGGTTCCCCGCTGCGGCAGCTGGCAGCCGGGGCCGAAGCCGCCGGGCCGGCCGGCCCCAGCTCGCTCATCCTGTGGGGGCCGCCGGGCACCGGGAAGACCACGCTGGCCCACGTGATCGCGCGGGGTCCCGGGCGCAAATTCGTGGAACTGTCCGCCATCACCGCCGGCGTCAAGGATGTCCGCCGCGTCATGGACGACGCCCTGACCGCCCGTGACCTGTACAAGACCACCACCGTCCTGTTCCTCGACGAGATCCACCGCTTCAACAAGGCACAGCAGGATGCGTTGCTGCCCGGCGTCGAAAAGGGCTGGGTGGTGCTGGTGGCGGCCACCACGGAGAACCCGTCGTTTTCGGTGGTGTCGCCGCTGCTCTCCCGCTCCCTGCTCCTGACGCTCAAGCCGCTCACCGACGCGGACATCGAGGGCCTGCTGGTGCGGGCCGTTGAGGATCCCCGCGGGTTGAACAACGACGTCCGGCTCAGCGACGAGGCACTGGAACATCTCGTCAGGCTTTCCGGCGGGGACGCCCGCCGGGCGCTGACGGCGCTGGAAGCCGCCGCCGGCGTTGCGTTCGGTGACGCGGACGACGTCGACAGTTCAGTTGCGGCGGAAGGTGACACTGCTGCAGATGTGCCGGGCCAGCCGGTCACCGTGGAACTGCGGCACACCGAGCGTGCCCTGGACGCCGCAGCAGTCCGCTACGACCGCGCAGGGGACCAGCACTATGACGTGGCCAGCGCGTTCATCAAGTCCATCCGCGGGTCAGACGTTGACGCAGCACTGCACTACCTGGCGCGGATGCTGGAAGCGGGGGAGGACCCGCGCTTCGTGGCCCGGCGGATCGTGATCTCGGCCGCGGAGGACGTGGGCATGGCGGATCCGACCGCCCTGCAGACCGCCGTGGCCGCGGCGCAGGCCGTGCAGCTCATCGGAATGCCAGAGGGCCGCATCGTCCTCGCCGAGGCCGTGGTCCACCTAGCCACAGCGCCGAAGTCCAACGCGGCCTACATGGGCATCAACAAGGCCATCGCAGACGTGCGGGCAGGACTGGGCAACGGCATCCCGGCGCACCTGCGCGATGCGCATTATCCCGGGTCCAAGCAGCTCGGCCACGGGGTGGGCTACAAGTACGCCCATGATGCGCCGCATTCGGTGGCCGCCCAGCAGTATCCGCCGGACGACCTCGTGGGCCGCGACTACTACGAGCCCACGGCCAACGGCGCGGAGCGGGACATCGCCGTCCGGCTTGAGCGCCTCCGGAAGATTGTCCGGGGCCAGTGAGGTTCTGGTAAGATTGATCCTTGTCTGGCAAGGCTCGGACGCACAATCCCACCAATTCACGTTGATGAGGTTATGCCCTGCGCCCAGTAGCAAAAGGCAGCGGTTGGCCGATGCTCTCCATCTTGGAGGCCAGTAACACTGACACACCGCAGATATTGGAAGGACACAAGTGGCTAACAACACTCGTGCTCGCCGTACCGCACGCCTCTCGCGTGCACTCGGCATCGCTCTGACCCCCAAGGCCGCCAAGTACATGGAGCGCCGTCCGTACGGCCCCGGCGAGCATGGCCGTGCCCGCAAGAAGCAGGACTCCGACTACGCCGTACGTCTGCGCGAAAAGCAGCGTCTGCGCGCCCAGTACGGCATCCGCGAAGCCCAGATGACCCGTGCCTTCGAAGAAGCACGCCGCACCAAGGGCCTGACCGGTGAAAACCTGATCGAACTGCTCGAAATGCGTCTCGACGCCCTCGTGCTGCGTGCAGGCTTCGCCCGCACCATCGCCCAGGCCCGCCAGCTGGTTGTGCACCGCCACATCCTGGTTGACGGCATCCGCGTTGACCGCCCGTCGTTCCGCGTCGGTGAAGGCCAGCTCGTCCACGTACACAGCCGCAGCGAGACCATGGTCCCGCTCCAGGTTGCAGCAGCCGGCGCACACCGCGACGTCCTGCCCGCCGTGCCGGCTTACCTGGACGTCAAGCTGGACGCCCTGCAGGCCCGCCTGGTTCGCCGCCCGAAGCGCTCCGAGGTCCCCGTGACCTGCGAAGAGCAGCTCGTCGTCGAATTCTACGCACGCTAAATTCCGGCAGCGTATCCAAAGAAGCCCGTGGCAAGCGCCGCGGGCTTCTTTGTATGTAAGGTACTTGGGGGACATTTGCGGCTCCACTACTTTTGCCGCCGCGCGCCCCGTACGGTTCCACGGAGTTTCAAGGAGATGAACGTCTATGTCTGGTGGCGATATTGCCGGCCTGATCGCGGCCGGGGTATTTGCGCTCCTGGTCCTGTTGCTTGCTGTGCCCATCCTCAAGCTGGGGCGGGTGTTCGACGAGGTGCGGACATCCATCCGCTCCATCAGCGACGGCGCCACCCCGCTCATGGACGAGGTCACCGCAACGGTCTCCACCACCAACCAGCAACTGAAGAAGGTGGACGGCATTGCGTCCAACGTTTCGGACGCCTCAGCGAACATCTCCGCGCTGTCCTCCCTCGTGGCCGCAACCGTCGGCTCGCCGCTGATCAAGGTGGCCGCGTTCAGCTACGGCGTCCGCTCCGCGTTCGCCGCCCGCAAGAAGCCCGCCACCGGCCGCCGCAGCCGCTAAGCCCACCCGGAGAACTGAAATGAAACGACTTGTCTGGATGGGAATCGGCGTGGCCATCGGGGTCATCGCGTTCCGCAAGGTCACCGAGGCGCAGTCCGCGCTCGGGCCCGAGGGCCTGAACCGGGCCGTGGGCCGGCTCGCCGACGGCGTGTACGACTTCGCCGACGCCGTCCGCGCCGGCATGCGCGAACGGGAAACGGACCTTCGCACCGCGCTGGGTGTTGAATCCCAGGACCTCGCCCGCCGCTAAACGCGCGAGAATTAAAACCTGCAGTGCCGTCCGACACCGGGACTGCCTTTGAATCAAACTCTCACGCGCCAGCATGCGTGAACCAAGAAGGGTAAGTAATCAGCTCATGAAGTCGCAGGAGATCACAAAGCGCTGGGTGGATTTTTTCGTCAGCAAAGGCCACACGGCGGTTCCCTCCGCATCGCTGGTCTCCAGCGACCCCTCCCTGCTGTTCACGGTTGCCGGCATGGTTCCGTTCATCCCGTACCTGACCGCACGCGAGGAACCGCCCTACTCCCGGGCCACCAGCGTCCAGAAGTGCATCCGCACCGGTGACATTGAGGAAGTGGGCAAAACCGCCCGCCACGGCACCTTCTTCCAGATGTGCGGCAACTTCTCCTTCGGGGACTACTTCAAGGAAGACGCCATCAAGTTCGCGTGGGAGCTGCTCACCACGAGCGTCGCCGACGGCGGATACGGCCTTCCGCCGGAGCTGCTGTGGGTGACCGTGTACGAAGAGGACGATGAGGCCGAGGAACTCTGGCTCAAGAACACCGGAGTCCCCGCCGAGCGCATCCAGCGCATGGGCAAGTCGGACAACTACTGGTCCACCGGCCAGCCCGGCCCGGCCGGCCCCTGCTCGGAGATCTACTACGACCGCGGCCCCGCCTACGGCGCCGAGGGCGGACCCATTGCCGACGAGAACCGGTACGTGGAGATCTGGAACCTCGTGTTCATGCAGTACCAGATCGACAACGTCCGCTCGAAGGTCGAGTTCGACATCATGGGCGAACTGCCCAAGAAAAACATCGACACGGGCCTGGGCATGGAACGCCTCGCCATGATCCTGCAGGACGTCGAGAACATGTACGAGACCGACCAGGTGCGCCCGGTCATCGACATGGCCGCCAAGCTCTCGGGCAGGGAATACACCTCCGCCGAGACGGAGGACGACCCGCACCACACCGACGACGTCCGCATGCGCGTTGTTGCCGACCACATCCGGTCCTCCCTGATGCTCATCGCCGACGGCGTCACGCCCTCCAACGAAGGCCGCGGCTACGTGCTGCGGCGCCTCATCCGCCGCGCGGTCCGCTCCATGCGCCTGCTGGGCGTGGAACAGGCCTGCCTGCCGGACCTGCTGCCCGCCTCGCGCGACGCCATGAAGGGCGTGTACCCCATCGTGGACACGGACTTCGACCGCATCAGCCGGATCGCCTACGCCGAAGAGAAGGCGTTCCTGCGCACCATCGCCTCCGGCACTGCCCGCCTTGAGGATGCCGTCAAGGAATCGAAAGCTGCCGGGCGTTCCCTGTCCGGCGCCGACGCGTTCGCGCTGCACGACACCTACGGCTTCCCCATCGACCTGACGCTCGAAATGGCCGAGGAAGCCGGCCTGAAGGTGGACGAGCCCGAGTTCCGCAAGCTCATGCTCGAGCAGCGCCAGCGCGCCCAGGCCGACGCCAAGGGCAAGAAGGGCGGCCATGCCGACCTCTCCGCCTTCCAGGAACTCCTGGCAGAAGGCGAAACCGTCTTTACGGGCTACACCGACCTCGAGGGCGAATCCCGGGTCCGCGGCATCCTCAGCGCCGGCAGCAAGGTGTCCCAGGCAGCCACCGGCGACGAAATCGAACTGGTGCTCGCCGAGACTCCGTTCTACGCTGAGGCTGGCGGCCAGGCAGCCGACACCGGCCTCATCACCGGTGACGGATTCGTCGTCGAGGTACTGGACGTCCAGCGTCCGATCAAGGGCCTAAGCGTGCACAAGGCCATCGTCCGCGAAGGCGAGATCGCTTCTGACGCACTGGTCCGTGCCGCGGTGGACCGCGAACGGCGCCACGCTGCACAGCAGGCGCACACCGGAACGCACATTGTGCACGCGGCGCTGCACCAGATTCTCGGCCCGCAGGCCACCCAGCGCGGTTCGTTCAACAAGGCCGGGTACCTCCGGTTCGACTTCGCCTGGGGTGAAGGACTGAGCGCCGCCACCAAGTCCGAGGTCGAGGAAGTCTCCAACCTCGCCATCCGCAACAACTTCCACGTGGAGACCAAGGTCATGGGCCTCGCCGAGGCCAAGGCCCTCGGTGCCATGGCGCTGTTCGGCGAGAACTACGGCAGCGAGGTCCGGGTTGTGGAGATCGACGGCGCGTGGTCCCGCGAGCTGTGCGGCGGCACCCATGTGTCCAACACTTCCCTGATCGGCAGCCTGTCCCTGCTCGGCGAACAGTCCGTCGGATCCGGAAACCGCCGCGTCGAGGCCTTCGTCGGCATGGACGCCTTCCGGCATCTGGCCGCCGAACGCGCCCTCGTGACCGAACTCACCGAGATGCTCAAGGTGCCCTCCGGGCAGCTGGCGGACCGCATCTCCGCGACCCTCACCAAGCTGAAGGCCACGGAAAAGGAACTCGAGCGGCTCCGCAAGGAACAGCTCGCGGCCGCTGCTGCCCAGCTCGCCGGAACCGCCGTGGACGCCGCTGGCGTCCGGGTTATCGCGCACGACGCCGGCCAGGTCAGCGGTGCCGACGACATCCGCGGTCTGGCCCTGGACCTGCGCAGCCGGCTCGGCTCCGACGCCGCCACGGTTGCCGTGGCCGGCGTCAGCAACGACCGCCCGGTCATCCTGGTGGCCACCAACGAAGCCGCCCGTGAAGCCGGAGTCAAGGCCGGCGCGCTGGTCCGGCTCGCTGCCGGGATCCTCGGCGGCGGCGGTGGCGGCAAGGACGACGTGGCGCAGGGCGGCGGCACCGACGCCTCCAAGGTGGGCGCCGCACTGTCCGCCGTCGTTGATTCAATCACCAGGCGCTAACAAACCGTGACTTCTTCCGCTGAGCCGCACGTCCACCCCCGGGGCATCAAACTGGGGGTGGACGTGGGGACCGTCCGCGTTGGCGTCGCCATCTGTGACCGGGACGAGATCCTGGCCACACCGCTGAAGACACTGGACCGCAATGCCAAGAAGAATTTGGACGTCCGGATCATCGCCGCGCTGGCGGCGGACCGGGGAGCCGTGCAGATATTTGTGGGCCTGCCGCGGACCATGAAAGGCGAGGAACACGCCTCAGCCCGGATGGCCACCGAGTACGCACAGCTGCTGGTTGAAGAGCTGGAGCGATCCGGTTCGGACGTCCCGGTACACCTGGTTGACGAACGGCTCAGCACCGTCACGGCCCACCGCAACCTTCACGAAGCTGGCATGAGCAGCAAAAATCACCGTAAAGTGGTGGATCAGGTTGCGGCTGCGGGAATATTGCAGCACGCCATCGACATGCAAAAAGCCAGGGGAACGGATGTGGGGAGCCGTGTGCACGCGCTTCCCCGTACGGGGCTGCCCGGACACGCCGCCGCAACAGAAACTGCTGCACGGCCGTCTCCGGAAAAGGAAACACGATCTTCAGAGGATGGAAAGCTACAGTGAGCCCGGTCAATAGCGACGACTCCTCCGGCGACCCCTTCACGGACGCCGGACTGCCCCTGACACGCAAGGAGATCCGCGCCCGCGAGAAGGCCGTCACCGGCGATGCCGTGCCCGAGCAGGCCTACGAGTCCGGCGATGCCGTGCCCGAGCAGGCCCACGAGTCCGGCGAAGAGGTGCACGCTGGAGCGGGAGCCGCACAGCGGACCGGGGCTTCCGCTTCAGTCTCCGCTCCGGCCCCGGTTTCCGGTTCGAACGCCCCCCGGACGGCGGCCATGCCGGCTGCTCCGGCGGCGAAGCCGGTTCCTGCTGCCGAGCCTCTTTCACCCGATGAGGTTCCAGACGCTCCGCCGGTTCCGCCCACCATCCACGATCCCGTCGCGGATGCGGACGCTGGGCCCGAGGTCCACGACGCCCAGTCGGAGGTCCACGTCGCCCAGTCGGAAGATGCGCCGCACTTCGCCGAATTCGCGCAGGGCCACCATGCCGAGTTCGAGCCCGGCCACCTTTACGAGGATGGCCACCACTACGACGAGCACCACGAAACTTACGAGGAGCATGAGCACTACGAGCAACAGGCCGCGGGGCACCAGCTCTTGGCCGGCGCCCAAGACGTAGCCACGGTGGCCCGGCCATCCAAGAAAGTCCGGCGCCGGCGCCGCCTTGTGGCGCTGCTGCTGACGCTCACGCTGTTCGTCACCGCCACCGTTGTCGGTGCGCAGTTCCTGAAGCCGCTGCTGGGGAACGACAAGCCGGGCGACTTCCCAGGTCCCGGCACCGGCCAGGTCAAGGTGTCGGTCGATCCGGGCGAAGGTCCGGTGTCTGTTGCTGCCAAGCTCGAAGACGCGAAGGTGGTGGCCAACGCCGAAACCTTCATAGCAGCCCTGACCGCATCCGGCGGTACCCTGTCGCCGGGGGAGTACGACTTTAAACAGGAAATGAAGAACTCCGACGCCGTCTCCGTACTTCTCAACGAGGGACAGGCGAAGGTCATGTACTTCGCCCTCAACGCGGGCCTGCGGATTGATGAATCCCTGCAGGCGATCTCGGAGGGGTCCGGTCTTTCGCTGGCGCAGCTGAAGGCACTCAGTGACGCGCCCAAGCAGTTCGGACTGCCCGCGAAGGCAAAGAACCTGGAAGGGTTCCTGGCGCCGGGGGAGTACCGTTTTCCGCTGGAAACCACCGCCAGGGAGATCCTCACCAAGCTGGTGAAGACCACCCAGGATGAACTGAAGGCACAGGGCGTCACGGATCCCGCCAAGCAGTACGACGCCGTCACCGTTGCCAGCATCGTGCAGGCTGAGGGCGGCCAGGCCGAGTACAAGGACGTCGCCGGCGCCATCTACAACCGGCTGAAGCCCACCAACACCGAAACGAATGGCCTGATTCAATCGGACGCCACAGTGACGTACGGCCTGGGCAAGAAGACGTTCCACATCGACGAGGCCGAGAAGGCAGACAAGTCCAACCCGTACAACACGTACGCCATCCAGGGCCTGCCCGCCGGGCCGATCGGATCGCCGGGCAAGAATGCCATCGACGCGGCCGCCAAGCCGAACGACAACGATTACCTGTACTGGGTGACCATCAACCTCGACACCAAGGAGACGAAGTTCTCCAAGACGCTGGCCGAGCACAACGGCTACGTCGAGCAGTACAACGCCTGGTGCGAGGCC
Organism: Arthrobacter sp. FW305-BF8; assembly: GCF_021789315.1. NCBI lineage: Bacteria > Bacillati > Actinomycetota > Actinomycetes > Micrococcales > Micrococcaceae > Arthrobacter > Arthrobacter sp. FW305-BF8. The sequence continues at coordinate 2,787,382 of NZ_CP084561.1, read as the reverse complement.
AACCCGGGCCGCTGCGTATGAGCCTGCGGGCAGCCGTCCTGGGGCACCCCATCGGCCATTCGAAGTCACCGGCGCTCCACCTTGCCGCTTACGCGCGGCTGGGCGCGGACATCGGCTACAGCGCCATTGATGTGACTGAAGAGTCACTGCCGGCGTTCATGGACTCCATCCGCGCCGAGGCCGGCTGGCGGGGATTGTCCGTCACCATGCCGCTGAAGAAGGCCATGGTCTCCGAGGTGGACGAGGTCCGGGGAGTGGCCCAGGTCCTGGGCGTCATCAACACCGTGGTGTTCGAAGGTGCCGGGGAGGCCACCAGGCGGATCGGCTACAACACCGACGTTGCTGGGATAGTCAACGCCCTCCGCAACGCCGGCGCCGCCGACGGACCCTCGGGCGTCATTCTTGGCGGCGGCGGCACCGCCGCCGCGGCAGTGGCTGCCCTGCAGGAGCTTGGCGCGGTGTCCGTGGACCTGTATGTCCGGAACACCGCCCGGGCCGAAGAGGCCAAGGCCGCAGCCAGCGGGCTCGGCATGGACATCACCGTCCATTCCCTCGAAGGTGCGGTCGACGCGATGGCGGGCGCCGGCGTCGTAATCTCCACGCTGCCGCCGCGGGCGGCCGACGGGATGGCCACAGAGCTGGAGGCGCTCGGGCGGCGCACTGACGGCGTCATGCTGGACGTCGCCTACGATCCCTGGCCCAGTCGGATTGCCGCCGCGTGGCACGCCGGCGGCGGAACAGTGGTTCCCGGCCTTGAGATGCTGCTCTACCAGGCGGTGGAGCAGGTCCGGCATTTCACCGGCCTGGCAGAGGCCGGCAGCGCCGGCGTCATAGATGTGATGTGCGACGCAGTCGGGGCACCCCGGCGGGTGTCCTGACCGCCAGACATGGCAGGATGGTTTTTATGTTGCGTTGGTTGACCGCCGGTGAGTCCCATGGCCCGGCACTGGTCGGAATTATCGAAGGCGTCCCCGCAGGTGTTGAACTCACCAGCGGGCAGATCGCCGATGCCCTTGCCCGCCGGCGGCTCGGCTACGGCCGCGGGGCACGGATGAAGTTTGAGCAGGACGTCGTCACGATCCTCGGCGGTGTCCGCCACGGCATCACCCAGGGCGGCCCCGTCGCCATCCAGGTGGGCAACACCGAATGGCCCAAGTGGGAACAGATCATGTCCGCCGATCCTGTAGCCCCCGAGGAACTCGAGGGACAGGCCCGCAACGCCCCGCTGACCCGGCCGCGCCCGGGACACGCGGACTTTACCGGCATGCAGAAGTACGGCTTCGACGAGGCCCGTCCCGTGCTTGAGCGCGCCAGCGCCCGTGAAACCGCCACGCGTGTTGCCATGGGCACCGTTGCCGCACAGTTCCTGAAACACCTGGGCATTGAGCTTGTCAGCCACACCGTCTCCATCGCCAGCGTGACCGTTCCCGAGGGCCGGCCGCTGCCGGTGCCGGACAACGTGATCGCGCTCGACGCCGATCCGCTGCGCTGCTTCGACCGGGAAACGTCCGACGCCATGGTGGCGGAGGTGGACGCCGCCCACAAGGAAGGCGAAACCCTCGGCGGCGTGGTGGAGGTTCTTGCCTACGGACTGCCCCCGGGACTCGGCAGCTACGTCCACTGGGACCGCCGCCTCGATTCGCGCCTTGCCGCCGCCCTGATGGGCATCCAGGCCATCAAGGGCGTTGAGGTGGGCGACGGTTTCCTCACCGCCGCACGCCGCGGGTCCGCCGCCCACGACGAGATCGTCAAGGAAGCCGACGGCAGGATCATCCGCACCAGCAACCGGGCCGGCGGCATCGAAGGCGGCATGAGCATCGGGGACGTCCTGCGGGTCCGCGCCGCCATGAAGCCCATCGCCACCGTGCCGCGTGCCCTGAAGACCATCGACATCAGCACCGGCGAGGCGGCCAAGGCCCACCACCAGCGCTCGGACGTCTGTGCGGTTCCGGCCGCCGGCGTGGTGGCCGAGGCCATGGTTGCTCTGGTCCTGGCTGAGGCCGTGACCGAAAAGTTCGGCGGCGACTCCGTGGCCGAGACCGCCCGCAACATCAGGGGCTACCTCGAGAACATTCCGGCGTCGCTGGATACGATCGGACTCTAGTGCCCCGGAGCAAGACACCCTGCGCCGCAGGGGACCGGCCCATTGTGCTCATTGGGCCCATGGCGGTCGGCAAGTCGGCGATCGGGCAGCAGTTGGCGCAACAGCTGGACGCCCCGTTCGTGGACACCGACGCGGTCATTGTGGAGGGCCACGGTTCCATTGCGGATATCTTCGCCAGCCGCGGCGAGCGTGCCTTCCGGGAGATTGAGGCCCGGACCGTTGCCCGCATCATCGAAGCCGCTGCCGGCACGCCCACGGTGGTTTCCCTCGGCGGCGGCTCGGTCCTGGACTCCGGCACCCAGCAGCTGCTGGATCGGTGCACGGTGGTCTATCTGGAGTGCGATGCCGATACCGTCGCCGCACGGATCGCCAAGAATTCCGGGCGTCCGCTGCTCGCGGGTGACGGCGTCCGCCGCTGGAAGGCGCTGTTCGCGACCCGGAAGCCTGTCTATGAACGCCTCGCGGACATCGTGCTGGATGTCCGGCAGGGAACCGTGCCGCAACTGGGCCTGAAGCTGGAGGCGGCGCTGTGCGACTTCGCCACCGGCAAGTCAACCGGACCCACCACCGGCAAGATCAACAAAACCGCGACGACGGCAGCCAACGGAAGCGCCGCCGCGAAACAGGAAGTTGAAAAGTGAGCGAATCAACCGTCATCAAGGTCACCGGCCAGTCTGCCGGGGACAACTACGACGTCGTAGTTGGCCGCGGCTTGCTCGGCACCTTGCCGGGACTGCTGGGGGAGCGCGTCCGCCGCGTCCTGGTCATCCACCCGCGGGCCCTCCGGCTCACCGGCGACACGGTCCGGGATGAACTGGCCGCTGCCGGCTTCACCGCCGTCACCGCGGAAATCCCTGACGCTGAGGAAGGCAAGCACATCCAGGTGGCCGCGTTCTGCTGGCAGGTGCTCGGCCAGAACGACTTCACCCGCTCCGACGCCGTGGTCTCCGTCGGCGGCGGCGCCGTCACCGACCTCGCCGGTTTCGTGGCAGCCACCTGGCTGCGCGGCGTCAAGGTCATCCACATGCCCACCAGCCTCCTCGGCATGGTCGACGCGGCCGTGGGCGGCAAGACCGGGATCAACACGGCCGAAGGCAAGAACCTCGTGGGCTCCTTCCACCCGCCCGCAGCCGTCCTCACCGACCTCGACACCCTGAAGACACTGCCCCGGAACGAGATCATCTCCGGCATGGCCGAGGTCATCAAGTGCGGCTTCATCGCCGATCCCGCCATCCTGGACCTCGTGGAGAAGGATCCCGAAGCCGTCACGGATCCCGGCTCCGACGCCCTGCGTGAACTCATCGAACGGGCCATCGCCGTCAAAGCCCGCGTCGTTTCCGAAGACCTCAAGGAATCCGGGCTCCGCGAAATCCTCAACTACGGCCACACCCTGGGCCACGCCATCGAACTCGTGGAACGCTACTCGTGGCGGCATGGCGCTGCCGTCTCGGTGGGCATGATGTTCGCGGCCGAGCTGTCCCGCAGCGTGGGCCGGCTCAGCGACGCCGACGCCGACCGGCACCGCAGCATCCTCGAATCCCTGGGGCTGCCCGTCACGTACCGGCGCGACCGCTGGCAGGGGCTCCTCGACGGCATGCGCCGCGACAAGAAGTCCCGCGGCGACCTGCTCCGCTTCGTGGTCCTCGACGGAATCGCCAAGCCGGGAATCCTGGACGTGCCGGACACCTCCCTGCTCTTCGCCGCCTACCAGGAGATCGCCTCCTGATGCGCGACGACCAGGGCGGAACCACCGAATGGCCCGACGGCGGGTTCCCGGGAATCCGGATCAACCCTGCATCACTGCTTCCTGAGATCACCAGCGAAGAGGCATGTGCCGCCGCGCTCGAGGCGTCCACCGACCCCGCCGACCGGGTCCTGGTGCTGCTGGTGGAGGGTCACGCCGGTGACGCGGCCGAACTGCTGGCCGAGGCCCGCTACAAGGACCCCGAATCTTTCCGGCTCCGGGCCTACGAAGCGGATGTCCTGCGCGTGGCCCACCGTTACGACCGCGCCATTGAACTCTTCCGGCAACTCCTCGGAGAGGCGCACGGCACGGCCAACGAGGCCCTCGCCCACCAGTACCTCGGACGGACGCAGTTCGTCGCAGGGAACATCGGTGCCGCGGTGGAATCCTTCGCCCGGGCGCTGGACCTGCGCGTCGCCCAGTCCGCCGATGCGGCCCTCATCTTTTCCTCCACGGTGGCGCTGCAGCGGGCCCGGGACGTTCTCGAACTGGCCTCCTGACGGGTCTTCCCGCTGTACCTGACTGGTCCTCCGGCCGTGCCGCCACGAGGCCCCGAAAACTGTGCCTGCCTTTTCCGCTAGAATAGTTTCTGGATTTTTGATAACTACACGCTGGCGCGCCGTTCGGCATGCCTGCTTGAAATAACAGCTGGCAGCCAGAACCAGTCAGACACAACCAGAGGAAACCAGTGGCAACCACAAACGACATCAAGAACGGAACTGTCCTGAAGCTTGAGGGCCAGCTCTGGAACGTCATCGAGTTCCAGCACGTCAAGCCGGGCAAGGGTGGCGCGTTCGTGCGCACCAAGATGCGCAACGTCATGTCCGGCAAGGTCGTCGACAAGACCTTCAACGCCGGCCTCAAGATCGAGACCGCCACCGTGGACCGCCGCGACTACCAGTACCTGTACCAGGACGGCGCCGACTTCGTCTTCATGGACACCTCGGACTACGACCAGATCACCGTTTCCGGCGCCACGGTGGGCGACGCCACCAACTTCATGCTGGAAAACCAGATGGTCAACATCGCCATCCACGAAGGCAACCCGCTGTACATCGAGCTGCCGCCGAGCGTTGTCCTTGAAATCACCTACACCGAGCCGGGCCTGCAGGGCGACCGCTCCTCCGCCGGCACCAAGCCCGCCACCCTGGAGACGGGCTACGAGATCCAGGTGCCCCTGTTCGTCGAGAACAACACCAAGGTCAAGGTCGACACCCGCGACGGCAGCTACCTGGGCCGGGTCAACGACTAGTGAGCGCCCGCGGTAAGGCCCGCAACAGGGCTCTTGAGGTCCTCTTCGAAGCCGAGCAGCGCTCTGTCTCGGCCTTCGACGTGCTGCGTGCGCGCCGCGAGAGGACCGACCAGATTGTCAATCCGTACACCCTCGAGATCGTTGAAGGCGTGGTGTCGATGCAGACCACCATCGACGAATTCCTGGAGACCTACTCGCAGGGCTGGACCCTTGAGCGGATGCCGTCCGTGGACCGCATCATCCTGCGGATCGGCACCTGGGAGCTGCTCTACAACGACGACGTTCCCGACGGCGTCGCGGTCAGCGAAGCTGTCGCGCTGGCCAAGACGCTCTCCACCGACGAGTCGCCGTCGTTCATCAACGGCCTCCTGGGGCGCCTTCAGCAGCTGAAGCCGTCCCTGCTCGCCTGAGCTGAGTATTGCGCAGAAAGCCCTGCCGGGTTCCCGGCAGGGCTTTCTGCATTACTGCTGGACGCCCAGTTACTGCTGGACTGTTCCTTACTGCTGGACGGCGGCCCGAAGTTCGGTCAGGTGGCGCAGCTGCTGCACCTCGTCCTGCTGGTGGGACTGTACATCCCTGCCGCTGAGGATCCGCTGCCGGGTGAACGCCAGGCGCGTCGCCGCCTTGACGAACTCCTTCATCTGATCGCCCCGGTTGTAGGACCCCGCCCAGCGCACGGCCTGCCGGCGGCCTCCGGGAGTGGACAGCAGCTCCACCTCGGCCGGCGCGAACCATCCCGCGGCGGCGTACTCCTGAAGGCGCTGCCGGGTGAGGCGTGTTTCCGCGACCCGCAGCACCACGATGCAGGCCACGGCCAGCAGGAAGATTGGGACCTGCACCAGCACGTACTGGGCGAGGAAATCCTGTCCCATGCTGTTCCACCGGTTGTGCAGGATCATGGCGGGAACCAGGCCCACGAAGAAGGCGAGCACGGAGACGCCGGAATGCCAGCGCCGCGCTGCCAGGCCCATGATCAGGCCGGTGGTCCCGGTGAAGATTGCGTGCGCAAACGGCGACATCACCCCGCGCAGGAAGAAGATCTGGACAAGGTCGCTGCCGGGCGTGCTGGACTCGGCGATCGCCCGCCCGAAGTACAGGATGTTCTCGGTGAAGGCGAAGCCGCCCGCGATGGTGAACGCAAACACCACCCCGTCCACGGGGCCGTCAAAGTTGCGGCGGGCGAAGAGGAGGAGCAGCAGCAAGCCCAGGGACTTCGCGAATTCCTCCACTACCGGTGCCTGCACCGTGGTCATGAAATCGCGGAATGACGCCTCATCGGTGGCCGGGGCCGCGAGGGCGAAGACCGGCTGAATGAGCAGTGTCACGGCAATGGACACGGCTGCGCCCCAGGTGAAGGCGAACACCAGCAGGCGCTTGGGCTCGGGTTCCCAGCGGTCAATGACGGCGACGGCGAACAGCACCGCCGCCAACGGGATGAGGGAGGCAACAAAACCGATGACGAAGCCGGTGACGCCGGTGCTGGACAGGAGGAACGGCACCACGAGGAAAAGGCTGACGAAGGCAAGGATCCCGCCACCCACCACGAGCCCCAGCGTCCCTGCCCCCGGGCGGGCGGCCACGGTGGACGCGGCCTCCGGGATGACCTGGTACACGGCACCGCCGCGGTGCCCGGGCGCCGGCCGGTAGTTCTGCGGCTGGACGTGGCCCATCCAGCTGGGATTCGTGGGCTGCCCGTTGAACTCAGGTCCGGGGAACTGCCTCTGCTGCGGGTTCATCGACATAGACAGAGCCTATGTGCCCCGCTGTGGGCAACAAAGCACAGGGTTACGAGAAGCCCCGCGGTGTGACGGACGACGCTCTCTGCCGGGGGTCGGGGACAGACGCCCGTGTGGTAATTTTGGAAGGCAAATGTTCCTTTTTTAATTCCGTCCCGTGAGGCGGGGAAAGGGGAGACGAGCGATGACTTCTGTCACGCAGGCACCGGTTCCGGCCAGGGTTGTTCTCAACCAGGCGGACATCGACCGTGCCCTCACTCGTATCGCCCATGAAATCCTCGAGGCCAACAAAGGCTCCCAGGACCTGGTGCTGCTGGGCATTCCCCGCCGCGGCTACCCGCTCGCCGTCCGGCTCGCCCAGAAAATCGCCGCCGCCGATCCCACCGTGGACGCCGCAGCCATCGTCGGCCAGCTGGACGTGACCATGTTCCGGGACGACCTTTCCCACCAGCCCACGCGGCCGCCGCACCGTACACAGCTGCCGCTGACGGGCATCGACAATAAGGTAGTCGTGCTGATCGACGACGTCCTGTACTCCGGCCGGACCATCCGCGCTGCCCTGGACGCGCTCGTGGACCTCGGCCGGCCGCGCATTGTGCGCCTGGCCGTCCTGATTGACCGGGGCCACCGCGAACTTCCCATCCGCGCCGACCACGTGGGCAAGAACCTGCCCACGTCCTCCGCCGAGAAGGTTCGGGTCCGGCTCGAGGAGACCGACGCCATCGACGGCCAGGAAGTCAACGAAGTGGTAATCGAGGGCGGCGCATGAAGCACCTGCTCTCCACTGAAGACCTCAGCCTGTCCAACGCCGTCCGCATCCTCGACACCGCCGAAGAGATGTCGACCGTGGGGGAGCGCGAGGTCAAGAAGCTTCCCGCCCTGCGCGGACGGACAGTGGTGAACCTCTTCTTCGAGGATTCCACCAGGACCCGCATTTCCTTCGAAGCCGCAGCCAAGCGGCTCTCCGCCGACGTCATCAACTTCGCGGCCAAGGGATCGTCGGTCTCCAAGGGCGAGTCCCTCAAGGACACCGCCCAGACGCTGTCCGCCATGGGTGCTGACGCCGTCGTGATCCGCCACTGGGCCTCCGGTGCACCGCACCGGCTGGCAGCCACCGACTGGATCGACGCCGCAGTGATCAATGCCGGCGACGGCACCCACGAACACCCCACCCAGGCGCTGCTTGACGCGTTCACCATGCGGAGGCACTGGACCAAGCTCTCCGGCCTGCCGTCCACGGGTGCGGACCTGCGTGGCATGCGCGTCGCCATCGCCGGCGACGTCCTGCACTCCCGCGTGGCGCGGTCCAACGTCTGGCTCCTGCGCACGCTCGGAGCCGACGTGACCCTGGTGGCGCCACCCACACTGCTGCCCATCGGCGTCGAACGCTGGCCCTGCAGCATCAGCTACGACATTGACGAGACCTTGGAAAAGGGCGTCGACGCGGTCATGATGCTGCGCGTCCAGGGCGAGCGGATGAACGCCTCCTTCTTCCCGTCCACCCGGGAGTACTCCCGCCGCTGGGGTTTCGACGACAACAGGCTCCGCGCGCTGGACAGCCTGGGCCTCAAGGACACCATCATCATGCACCCCGGCCCCATGAACCGGGGCCTGGAAATTTCCGCGGCCGCCGCCGATTCGCCCCGTTCCACCGTGCTCGCGCAGGTGAAGAATGGTGTGTCCATCCGCATGGCCGCCCTGTACCTGCTGCTCTCCGGGGATACCCGTGAACCAGCCGCCACCCTGAAGGAGAGCAACTGATGGCTGAAGAAACCACGTACCTTATCCGCGGTGCAGCGATCCTTGGCGGCGACGCCGAGGACCTGCTCATCCGCGGCGGCGTGATCACGGCCCGTGGCGCCAACCTGTCAGAGACAGTCACAGCTGCGGACGCAGCTGAGGGCGCCACCGTGATCGACGCCGGCGGACTCGTCGCGCTGCCGGGCATGGTGGACGTCCACACCCACCTCCGCGAACCGGGCCGCGAAGACGCCGAAACGGTGGAAACCGGAACCCGCGCCGCAGCCCTCGGCGGCTTCACGGCCGTGCACGCCATGGCCAACAGCACCCCGGTGGCGGACACCGCCGGCGTGGTGGAGCAGGTGTACAGCCTGGGCCGTGCCGCCGGCTGGGTGGACGTCCGCCCGGTGGGGGCCGTCACTGTGGGTCTTGCCGGCGAGCAGCTCGCCGAACTCGGCGCGATGGCCGACTCCCGCGCCCAGGTCCGCATGTTCTCCGACGACGGCATCTGCGTTCACGATCCCGTCCTGATGCGCCGCGCCCTTGAGTACGTCAAGGCGTTCGACGGCGTCGTGGCCCAGCACGCGCAGGAACCGCGCCTCACCGCCGGTGCCCAGATGAACGAGGGCGAAGTCTCCGCGGTCCTGGGCCTGACCGGCTGGCCGGCAGTGGCCGAGGAAAGCATCATCGCCCGCGACGTCCTGCTGGCCCAGCACGTGGGCTCCCGGCTCCACGTCTGCCATGTGTCCACCGCAGGCTCGGTCGAGATCATCCGCTGGGCCAAGAGCCGCGGCATCAACGTCACTGCCGAAGTGACCCCGCACCACCTGCTGCTCACGGATGACCTGGTCCGCAGCTACGACCCCGTCTACAAGGTCAACCCGCCGCTGCGCACCAACGACGACGTCCAGGCGCTGCGCGCGGCCCTTGCCGACGGCACCATCGACGTCGTCGGCACCGACCATGCCCCGCACCCGAGCGAGCACAAGGAATGCGAGTGGGCACAGGCGGCCATGGGCATGACCGGGCTGGAAACGGCGCTGTCCGTGGTGCAGCACGCCATGATCGAGACCGGCCTGATGACCTGGGCCGACTTTGCCCGGGTCACCTCCATTGCGCCGGCCGGCATCGGTCGCCTCTCGGACCAGGGCCGGCCGCTCGAGAAGGGCGAACCCGCCAACATTGTCCTCGTGGACCCGGCCGCGCGCTGGACCGTGGACCCTTCCGCGATGGCCACCATGGGACGCAACTCGCCGTTCCGCGGCATGGAACTCCCGGGCAAGGTAGTGGCCACGTTCTTCAAGGGCCACCCCACGGTCCTGGATGGCAAGCTGAACACGCCCTACCGCTACCCCTCGGAAGCGCCGGTTGCCGGCGCCGCGGGCGCGAACTGATGGAAAAAGTCCTTCCCGGACTTGCGATGCTGGCGGTAGTCGCCGTCGTCTTTGTCCTGATCTGGATCGGCTGGCGCAACCGGCTCCGGCGGCAGTCCGACATCGCACAGCTGCCGGCGGTTCCTGCCGGGCTGGGCGAGCCGCTGGTTTCGGCGGACGGCCAGTACGTGGCCTCCACCACGGCGGGGGACTGGCTGGACAGGATTGCCGTGCACGGCCTCGGCATCCGCACCAACGCGCAGATAACCATCCACCCGGAGGGCGTGCTGCTGGACCGCTCCGGCGCAGGGCCGCTGTTCATCCCGGCGTCCTCATTGGCCGGTGTTCGGCAGGACAGCGGGATGGCCGGTAAATTCGTGGAAAAGGACGGGCTGCTGATCCTCAGCTGGACGCTCGGAACCCACGCCCTGGACACCGGCTTCCGCACCCGCCGCGCCGCGGACAAGCCGGCCGTCCTTCAACAACTTCAGGAAATGATCTCCCCAGGCCCCCAGGCAGGTGCCCATAGTGGAAAGTAATAAAGTGACGGAAACCGAAGTGACAGTAAACGCAGGAACTGCGCCGCAGGCCGCAGCATCCGCCCCCGCCGTCCTGGTGCTCGAAGACGGCCGCCTCTTCCGCGGCCGCAGCTACGGCGCGCAGGGCACCGCCCTGGGGGAAGCGGTCTTCGCCACCGGCATGACCGGCTACCAGGAGACCATTACCGACCCGTCCTACGCACGCCAGCTGGTGGTGCAGACGGCCCCGCACATCGGCAACACCGGTGTAAACAGCGACGACGCGGAATCCCGCCGCATCTGGGTGGCCGGCTACATTGTCCGGGACGCCGCCCGCCGCCCGTCCAACTGGCGCTCTGAGCGATCTCTTGACTCCGAACTCGTCGAGCAGGGCATCGTCGGCATCCAGGGCGTGGACACCCGGGCCATCACCCGCCACCTGCGCGAGCACAAGACCATGCGCGCGGGCATCTTCTCCGGCGAGGCCGCCAAGGCCACGGACAAGGACCTCGTCGACGCCGTGCTCGCCAGTGAGCCGATGGAAGGCGCCCGGCTTGCCGAGGAAGTCAGCATCGACGAAGCCTACGTGGTGGAGCCGAAGGACCACGGCTGGGACGGCGACGCGCGCTTCAGCATCGCGGCGATCGACCTCGGCATCAAGGCCATGACGCCGGTGCGCTTCGCCGAGCGCGGCGTCCGCGTGCACGTGCTGCCCGCCACGGCCACCATCGACGACGTCAAGGCCGTCAGCCCCGACGGTTTCTTCATGTCCAACGGCCCCGGCGACCCCGCCACCGCCGACAACCAGGTCAAACTGCTCCGCACCGTCCTGGACGAGAAGCTGCCGTACTTCGGCATCTGTTTCGGCAACCAGATCCTGGGCCGCGCCCTCGGCTTCGGCACCTACAAACTGCGTTACGGCCACCGCGGCATCAACCAGCCCGTCATGGACCGCCGCACGGGCAAGGTGGAAATCACCTCGCAGAACCACGGTTTCGCCGTCGACGCCCCGCTGGACGGCCCCACCAACGCCCCGGAAGAGCGCTACGGACGGGTCGAGGTCAGCCACGTCAGCCTGAACGACGAGGTCGTTGAAGGCCTGGCCTGCCTGGACATCCCTGCGTTCTCTGTCCAGTACCACCCGGAAGCCGCCGCCGGACCGCACGACGCCGCCTACCTCTTCGACCGTTTCATCGAGCTGATGGAAGGGTCCCGGGACGGCCGCACCGCCAACCTGTCCAAGGAACCGGTGGACGCCCAGCACCCCGCAGAGGCCCGGCAGAACGACGCCGAGCCGACCACGACTGACAACAAGACTGAGGACAAGAAGTAATGCCCAAGAGAACTGACCTTAAGAGCGTCCTGGTCATCGGTTCCGGCCCGATCGTCATCGGCCAGGCCGCTGAATTCGACTACTCCGGCACGCAGGCCCTTCGCGTCCTCAAGGAGGAAGGCCTGCGGGTCATCCTCGTCAACTCCAACCCGGCCACCATCATGACCGACCCGGAGTTCGCCGATGCCACCTACATCGAGCCCATCACCCCCGAGGTGGTGGAAAAGATCATCGCCAAGGAGCGCCCGGATGCAGTGCTGCCCACCCTGGGCGGCCAGACGGCGCTGAACACCGCCATCGCGCTGGACAAGAACGGTGTGCTGGAGAAGTACAACGTGGAACTGATCGGCGCGAACATCGCCGCGATCGAGCTCGGCGAGGACCGCGAGAAGTTCAAGGGCGTCGTGGAGCGCTGCGGCGCGGAATCCGCCCGCAGCCACATCATCCACACCATGGACGAGGCGCTGAAGGCAGCCGAAGACCTCGGCTACCCCATGGTGGTCCGCCCCTCCTTCACCATGGGCGGCCTCGGTTCCGGCCTGGCGTACAACGAAGAGGACCTCCGCCGCATCGTCGGCCAGGGCCTGCAGTACAGCCCCACCAGCGAGGTGCTGCTTGAAGAGAGCATCCTGGGCTGGAAGGAATACGAGCTCGAAATGATGCGGGACAAGAACGACAACGTGGTTGTCGTCTGTTCCATCGAGAACTTCGATCCCGTGGGCGTGCACACCGGCGACTCCATCACCGTGGCCCCCGCACTGACCCTCACCGACCGCGAATACCAGCGGCTCCGCGACATCTCCATCGCCGTCATCCGTGAAGTCGGCGTGGACACCGGCGGCTGTAACATCCAGTTCGCCATCGATCCCGCGACCGGGCGCGTGGTGGTCATCGAAATGAACCCGCGCGTGTCCCGTTCCTCGGCGCTGGCGTCCAAGGCCACGGGCTTTGCCATCGCCAAGATCGCCACCAAGCTCTCGCTCGGCTACACCCTGGACGAGATCCCGAACGACATCACGCAGAAGACCCCCGCCTCCTTCGAGCCCACGCTCGATTACGTGGTGGTCAAGGTCCCGCGGTTCGCGTTCGAGAAGTTCCCCGCTGCCGACAACACCCTCACCACCACCATGAAGTCTGTGGGCGAGGCCATGGCCATGGGCCGCAACTTCACCGAAGCCCTGCAGAAGGCCCTGCGCTCCCTCGAGCAGAAGGGCTCGCAGCTGGACTTCAGCTCCGTCCCCGAATGGGAAGTCCCGGAGCTCATCGAGAAGGCCAAGCGCCCCACGACGGAACGCCTGCACCAGGTGCAGCGCGCCCTGCTGGGCGGCGCCAGCGTGGAGGACCTCTTCGAGGCCACCAAGATCGACCCGTGGTTCCTTGACCAGCTGCAGCTGCTCAACGAGATCTCCCAGGAGATCCGCCGCTCCGGCGCCCTCACCGAGGACATGCTCCGCAACGCCAAGCGGCACGGCTTCTCCGACGAACAGATCGGTGCGCTGACCCACAACTCCGAGGCTGTTGTCCGCGGTGTCCGCCAGGCACTGGGCATCCGCCCGGTCTACAAGACCGTGGACACCTGCGCCGCAGAGTTCGCGGCCTACACGCCGTACCACTACTCGGCCTACGACGAGGAGGACGAGGTGGCGCTGCACTCCAAGCCGTCCATCCTCATCCTCGGCTCCGGACCCAACCGCATCGGCCAGGGCATCGAGTTCGACTACTCCTGCGTCCACGCCTCCATGGCCCTGCGCAAGGCCGGCTACGAGACCGTCATGGTCAACTGCAACCCGGAAACCGTCTCCACGGACTACGACATCTCCACCCGGCTGTACTTCGAGCCGCTGACCCTCGAGGACGTCCTCGAAGTCATCGCGGCCGAGGAACGCACCGGCGGTGTGATGGGCGTCTTCGTCCAGCTCGGCGGCCAGACCCCGCTGAAGCTGGCCCAGCAGCTGGCCGACGCCGGCGTGCCCATCCTGGGCACCTCGCCCGAGGCGATCGACCTCGCCGAGCACCGCGGCGCCTTCGCCCGGGTGCTGGACGAATCCGGCCTGGTCTCCCCGAAAAACGGCACCGCCGTTTCCTTCGAGGACGCCAAGAAGATCGCCGACGAGATCGGTTACCCGGTCCTGGTCCGCCCGTCCTACGTCCTGGGCGGCCGCGGCATGGAAATCGTCTACGACGAGCCCAACCTGTCCCGCTACATTGCCAACGCCACCGAGATCACCCCGGACCACCCGGTGCTGATCGACCGCTTCCTCGAGGACGCCGTCGAAATCGACGTCGACGCCCTCTTCGACGGCACGGACATGTACCTGGGCGGCATCATGGAGCACATCGAGGAAGCCGGCATCCACTCCGGCGACTCCGCGTGCGTCCTGCCGCCCATCACACTGGGCAACAACGTTCTCGAACGCGTCCGCACCGCCACTCGGGCCATCGCGGAGGGCGTGGGCGTCCGTGGCCTCATCAACATCCAGTTCGCGCTGGCCTCCGACGTCCTGTACGTCCTGGAAGCCAACCCCCGCGCGTCCCGGACCGTGCCGTTCGTGTCCAAGGCCACCGGCGTGCAGATGGCCAAGGCCGCAGCCCTGATCGGCACCGGCGTGACCATCAACCAGCTGCGCAGCGCCTACAAGATGCTGCCCGAGACCGGTGACGGGTCCACGCTGCCGCTGGATGCTCCTGTCTCCGTCAAGGAAGCCGTCCTGCCGTTCAGCCGCTTCCGCACGCTCGAAGGCAAGGTCGTGGACTCACTGCTCGGCCCGGAGATGCGTTCCACCGGCGAGGTCATGGGCATCGACAAGCACTTCGACACCGCCTTCGCCAAGAGCCAGGCCGGCGCCAACAACGCCCTGCCCACCGAAGGCAAGATCTTCGTGTCCGTGGCCAACCGGGACAAACGCTCGGTGATCATGGGCGTCAAGCGCCTCTCCGACCTTGGCTTCGAGATCGTCTCCACCGGCGGCACCGCCGACGTCCTGCGCCGCAACGGCATCCAGGCCACTCCGGTGCGCAAGGTGGCCGAGGGCAGCAGCGCCGAGGGTGAAGGCACCATCGCCGACCTCGTGGTGGCCGGCGAAATCGACATGGTGTTCAACACCCCGTCCGGCGGCGAGGCCCGCAGCGACGGGTACGAACTCCGTGCGGCCGCCACGTCCATCGGCATCCCCTGCATCACCACCGTGGCCGAGTTCAACGCGGCCGTCCAGGCCATAGAGGCCCTGCGCACCTACGCCTGGTCCGTGACCAGCCTGCAGGAGCACGCCGCAGCCCTCGCTGCGTCGCAGGAGGCCGCCCTGCAGAAGGCAGCGGCGCAGAGCCCGGCAGCGCAGAATGCCTGAGGCAACGACAGGTACCGGCCGGGAGTCGTTTGGCTCCCGGCTGGGCCGCGCCATGGCGGACCGCGGTCCGCTGTGCGTCGGGATTGATCCCCACCCTGCGCTTCTGGCCAGCTGGGGCTTGGACGACGACGTCGCCGGCCTGAGGCGCTTTTCGCTCACCGCCCTGGAGGCGGTGGCTTCGCTCGCTGCCGCGGTCAAGCCGCAGGTGGCACTGTACGAACGGCACGGGTCGGCCGGAATGGCAGTCCTCGAAGAGGTTCTCGCCACCGCCCGGGACGAGGGCGTGCTGACCATCGCCGACGCGAAGCGCGGCGATATCGGTTCCACCATGGCCGCCTACGCCGACGCCTGGCTCCGGGACGGCTCTGCCCTTGCCGCGGATTCCGTGACGCTGAGCCCGTACCTGGGTTTCGAGTCGCTCCGGCCGGCACTGGATCTCGCTGCGGAACACGGCCGGGGCGTGTTTGTCCTGGCTCTGACCTCCAACCCGGAGGGAGCTTCGGTGCAGCACGTGGGCGGAAGCGATTCCGTGGCACGCCGGATTGTCCAGGCCGCGGCGGGGGAGAACGAACGCTACTCCGGCGCCATGGGCTCGGTGGGCCTCGTGGTGGGAGCCACGGTGGGCACGGCTCTGGCGGACCTGCAGCTTGACCTGGGCACCGTACGCGGGCCGATCCTGGCCCCGGGCCTGGGCGCGCAGGGGGCGACACCCGCAGACCTGCGGAAGACCTTCGGCGCCGCCTATCCCCAGGTTTTGGGAACGTCCAGCCGGGACATCCTCAAGGCCGGCCCGGGCGTCCGGGAGCTGACCGAGGCGGCGGAGCGCACCCTCGCCGGACTCCGCTCGGAATAGTCCATTGATTTCTCCGGCCGGCAGGGAGTAGGTTCAGGACAAATCCGTGGCTGCTCCAACGCCGCCGGCCGCGGATCCGTTGGCTGACCCCAGGGGAAATGACCGTGAGCTTGCGACCCTTGTCTCCGCAGGAACGTTCCGACGCACTCAGGAAGGCCGCGGCGGCAAGGGCCGCCAGGGCCTCGGCCAAGGAGCGGCTCAAATCCGGAGAGCTGACCGTGGCGCAGATCCTCGACTCCGGCGGCACGGAGGAGGCCATAGCGCGCATGCGCGTTTCGGAACTCCTCGAGGCCCTGCCGGGGATCGGGAAGGTCCGGGCCGCAGCCATCATGGACAGCCTGGGCATCGCCGCCTCCCGCAGGGTCCGGGGCCTGGGCATCCACCAGCGCCGGGCGCTGGTAGATTTTATGAACGAGAAATAGCTTCATCCGAACAGAGTCATCTGTAGACCGTCCAAAGGAATACGTGAGCAACAAACCCGGACTGACAGTCCTCGCTGGTCCTACGGCTGTTGGCAAAGGCACCGTGTCCACCTATATCCGCGACACTTATCCCGAGGTCTGGCTGTCCGTTTCGGCCACCACCCGGGCTCCGCGGCCCGGTGAGGTCGACGGCGTGCACTACTACTTCAAGTCCAAGGAAGAGTTCGAGTCCCTCGTGGCCGCCGGCGAATTCCTCGAGTGGGCAGTGGTGCACGGACAGAACACCTACGGGACCCTGAAGAGCACCGTCAACCAGGCCATTGCCGAAGGCCGTTCGGTGCTGCTGGAGATCGACCTGCAGGGCGCACGCCAGGTCAAGCAGGCCGTTCCGGATGCCCAGTTCGTGTTCCTGGCACCGCCCAGCTGGGAAGAACTGGTGCGCCGGCTGGTGGGCCGGGGCACCGAATCGGCCGAGGAACAGCAGCGCCGGCTGGAAACCGGTAAAGTAGAACTTGCTGCTGAACCGGAGTTCGACCACACCGTCATCAATGACGACGTCCGCCGGGCAGCGGACGAGCTTGTTTCACTCATGGGGCTGACCCCGCACCCGCGCCAGACGCAGACGCCGTCAGCCCGTTAGAAATTTGGAGAATTCGTGTCCACGAACCTTGAAGGCATCATCAACCCGCCGATCGATTCGCTGCTCGAGGCGGCTGATTCCAAGTACGGCCTGGTGATCTTCGGTGCCAAGCGTGCACGCCAGATCAACGCGTACTACGCCCAGCTGCACGAGGGCCTGTTCGAGTATGTCGGCCCGCTGGTCGACACCAAGCTGAACGAGAAGTCGCTGTCCATCGCCCTGCGCGAGATCAACGAGGGCAAGCTGGTTTCCACACCGATCGAAGCTGCAGAGTAACTTCCGCAGAGTAAACAGACTGCCTGCTGACGGAGTTCACGTGCGCATAGTCCTCGGAGTCGGGGGAGGGATCGCCGCCTACAAGGTGGCATCGCTCCTCCGGCTTTTTACTGAAGCCGGCCATGCCGTCACCGTCATCCCCACCGAAGCTGCCACTCGCTTTGTCGGCGTTGCCACTTGGGAGGCCTTGTCCGGAAACCCGGTGACCAACAGCGTCTTCGACGACGTCGACCAGGTGAAGCACGTCCGGCTGGGCCACGAGGCAGATCTCATCGTGGTTGCGCCGGCCACCGCCGACCTCTTGGCCCGCGCCGCCACCGGCCAAGCCAGTGACCTGCTAACCAACACGCTGCTCATGGCGAGCGGCCCGGTGCTGTTCGCCCCTGCCATGCACACTGAAATGTGGCAGCATGCGGCCACCCAGGCCAACGTCGAAACGCTGCGCAGCCGCGGCGTGACAGTCCTGGAACCCGCCAGCGGGCGGCTGACCGGCAGCGACTCCGGCCCAGGACGGCTGCCCGAGCCTGAAGCCATTTTCGAAGCGGCCATGGCCTTGGCACACGGCCTCCAGACGGAGGCACCGCTGACCCCGGCGGCGGACGTAACCGCAGGCGCTGCCGGAACCGGCGGCGCGCGGCTCCTCCCGCTGGCCGGCCGCACCGTGACCATCAGCGCCGGCGGCACACGGGAGCCCCTCGACCCCGTCCGGTTCCTGGGCAACCGTTCCTCCGGCAAGCAGGGCGTGGCGCTGGCCGCCGCGGCCCGCGACGCCGGAGCCACAGTGCGGCTCGTCGCCGCCCACATGGAGGTGCCCGCCCCGGCCGGTGTCGAACTGATCGCCGTCGAAACTGCCCTGCAGCTCCGCGAGGTCATGCTGGCAGCGGCAGCCGGGTCCGACGTCGTCATCATGGCGGCGGCGGTGGCCGACTTCCGGCCGGCGGAGGTGTCCGGAAGCAAAATCAAGAAGCGGGACGATACCGCCGACCCCGTCATCACGCTGGTCCGCAACCCCGACATCCTGCACGAGCTCGTGGAGGTCCGTGACGCCGCGGGCAGCAGCCAGCTCGTGGTGGGCTTTGCCGCCGAGACCGGCGACGAGCAGGGCGATGTGCTGTCCTACGCCGAGGCGAAGCTGAAGCGCAAGGGCTGCGACCTGCTGGTAGTGAACCACGTGGGCGCTGACAAGGTGTTCGGCCAGGACAACAACTCCGTGGTCATCCTCTCGCGGGCCGGTTCCGAACCCCAGTCGGCGTCAGGCTCCAAGCAGGACGTCGCCGCCATTGTCATTGACCGCGTCGGCTCCGAACTAAGCCGGGTCTTTCCGCGAACGTGATGGGCGTAAGCAACGTCTCCTTAGCACGGGGACACACGCTGCCGCCCCGCCGTTTGCCAACAAGTAAGGTAGTTGAGTGACTTTACCGCTGCACATTCCAGAATCCCACGGGTCCGCACCCGCCGCGCTTCGGCTCTTCACCTCGGAGTCGGTCACCGAAGGGCACCCGGACAAGATCTGCGACCAGATCAGTGATGCGATCCTGGACGCCTTGCTGGACAAGGACCCTGAGTCCCGCGTCGCCGTCGAGACCATGGCCACCACCGGCCTGGTCCACGTGGCCGGCGAAGTGACCACAGACGCGTATGTCGAAATTCCACAGATTGTCCGCGAGACCATCCTGGGCATCGGCTATGACTCCTCGGCCAACGGCTTCGACGGCGCACGCTGCGGCGTTTCCGTGTCCATCGGGCAGCAGTCCAACGACATCGCCGGCGGCGTCTTCAACTCTCTGGAGGCCCGCGAAGGCCGCCAGGAGGACGATTACGACCTGCAGGGCGCCGGTGACCAGGGCCTGATGTTCGGCTACGCCAGCGATGAGACCCCGTCCTACATGCCCACGCCGATCTGGATCGCGCACCGACTGTCGGAGCGCCTCACCGAGGTCCGCAAGAACGGTGAACTTGCCTACCTCCGCCCGGACGGCAAGACCCAGGCCACCATTGGGTACGACGGCGACCGGCCGGTTTCCGTGGAGACCATTGTGATCTCCAGCCAGCACGCCGACGGCTTCAGCCTCGACCAGCTGCGGGCCGACCTCGCGACGCACGTCATTGACCCCGTCCTCGCCCTCGCGGACCTTGACATTTCGCGCACCAACAACATCCTCAACCCCGCTGGCGCCTTCGTAATCGGCGGCCCGGTGGGCGACGCCGGACTCACCGGCCGCAAGATCATCGTGGACACCTACGGCGGCATGGCCCGCCACGGCGGCGGCGCCTTCTCCGGCAAGGACCCGTCCAAGGTGGACCGCTCCGCGGCGTACGCCATGCGCTGGGTTGCCAAGAACGTGGTGGCCGCGGGACTCGCCAAGCGCGCCGAGATCCAGATCGCCTACGCGATCGGCCAGGCCCGCCCGGTGGGAACCTACGTGGAAACGTTCGGGACCGAGACCGTGGACCCGGCGAAGATCAGCGCCGCGATTGCCGAGATTTTCGATCTGCGCCCCCGCGCCATCATCGACGCCCTGGACCTCAAGCGCCCCATCTACGCCAAGACGGCCGCTCACGGCCACTTCGGCCGCGATGATCCGGACTTCACCTGGGAGCGCCTGGACCGCGTGGACGACCTGAAGGCGTACTTCAACGCCTAAGCCGGCCCGTCCGCACCCGTACGGGAGCAATGTCAGACCCGTGTGGTTGGCTGATATTTAACCCAGGACGGAGGTGAGGCGCCATGTCTTCAAACGCCATGTCTTCAAACGCCATGTGTTCTAACGCCATGTCTTCGCACCCCACGCCGGAGCCGCTGCAGCTGTCACTGCTGCAGGGGTTCCCGGTCACGGTCAGGACAGCCGGCGGCCCGCCGCTGGCTGCCGTCCGTCCGGTGGCGCGCGTGCTCATTGAGTCCCCGCTGCCGCACCTGGACCGGCCGTTCGACTACAGCGTTCCCGCCGAACTGGATGATGACGCCCAGCCGGGCGTCCGTGTCCGGGTCAAGTTCAGTGGCCAGGAACTGGGCGGCTACATCCTGGACCGGGTCGAGGAGTCCGACGCCGGCCAGCCCCTCGTCCCGCTGCACAAAGTCGTCTCGCCGGTTGCCGTGCTCACCCCCGCGATGCAGGAACTCACCGGGCGCGTGGCCGCACGCTACGCGGGCACCGTCAGCGACGTGCTCCGCGTGGCCATCCCGCCGCGGGTGGTCAAGGTGGAGAAGGAACTTGCCGGCGCCGAATCGGCCGCTCATTCCGGACCGGCAACACAGCCCGGGGCGGCCCATGACCTGCCCGGCTCCGCGTGGACCAGGTACCGGAACGGCGGCGCCTTCCTCCGCCATCTCGCATCGGGAGGCGCACCCCGGGCCGCCCTTAGTGCGCTGCAGGGTTTCGGCCCGGACGGCTGGCCGCGCCTCATTGCGGACGCTGTGGCGGCGGTCCGGGAATCCGGACGTGGCGCCGTCGTCGTCGTTCCCGACTACCGCGACCTCGACCGGGTCCAGGCTGCCCTCGAGGACATCCTGCCCGCCGATGACGTTGCCCGGCTGACGGCGGACGACGGCCAAACACCCCGGTACCGCAACTACCTCAGGATCCTCAAGGGCACGGCGGGCGTCGCCGTAGGCACCCGCTCGGCTGCCTACGCCCCCGTGCCGAACCTGGGTCTTGTGGTGTGCTGGGATGACGGCGACGACCTGCATGTGGAGCAGCGTTCCCCGTATGCCCACACCCGCGAGGTGCTGCTGCTGCGTGCCGAACAGGAGGGGGCTGCCTGCCTGCTGGCCGGGCACGC
This sequence comes from Arthrobacter sp. FW305-BF8, assembly GCF_021789315.1. NCBI lineage: Bacteria > Bacillati > Actinomycetota > Actinomycetes > Micrococcales > Micrococcaceae > Arthrobacter > Arthrobacter sp. FW305-BF8. Next base: position 2,766,267 of record NZ_CP084561.1, on the reverse strand, counting down.
GCGCAGCACGGAAGTGCAGCGGCTGGTGGACGCCGGCTGGGCGATGCCCGTCGACGCCGAACGCACGGTACTCCGCCGCACGGTTCCGCGGGTCCTCAACACGGCGGACAGCTTTGAACAGGAGCGGGACCCGCTCGCCCGGCTGGCGAGGCTGCCGGGGGCGGCGTGGCGCACGGCCAAGGACGCACTCGAGCGCGGTCCGGTCCTGGTGCAGGTTGCCCGTGCCGGCTATGCGCCGTCGCTGGCGTGCGAAACCTGCCGGGAACCCGCGCGCTGCCCGTCCTGCCAGGGGCCGCTCGCCATCGCAGGCAGCGCAGCTGTGCCCCAATGCCGCTGGTGTTCGACGCCGGCACCTACCTGGCGCTGCGCGCACTGCCAGGGCACCCGGCTGCGCCGCGGCGCGGCGGGTGTTCTCCGCACGGCGGAGGAACTGGGCAGGGCGTTTCCCGGCAAAGCCGTGGTCACCTCCTCCGGCCAGAACGTCAAAGCCACGGTGCCGGATGCGGGGGCGCTGGTGGTGGCCACCGTGGGCGCCGAGCCCGTCGCGCCGGGCGGATATGCCGCGGCGCTGCTGCTCGACGGCGATTCACTGCTGCGCCGGGAGAACCTCCGCGCGGGCGAAGACGCCGTGCGGCGCTGGTTCAACGCCGCTGCCCTCGTCCGGCCGGCCACCGAGGGCGGGATGGTGGTCATCACCGCGGACGACACCGCCGCGGTCGGAGCATTGCTGCGGTGGGACCCTTCGGGCTATGCCCAGCGGGAGCTGGGCCTGCGCACTGAGCTGCAGCTGCCCCCGGCGGTGAGGGTGGCCGCCGTCACCGGCGGCAGCACCGCCGTCGGGCATTTCACGGCCTCAGCCACAAAGCTGCTGGCCGCCGAGGGCGTCGAGCTGCGTATTGCGGGCCCGGCGCCGCTGCTCCAGACGGCAAGCATCCCGACCCCGAGCATCCAGGCACCGGGCGTTCCGGCGCCGGGCCCGGACAGCGTGGACGTGCGCACTTTGCTGTTCATCCCGTACGCGCAGGCCGCCACCGTGACCAGGGTGCTTCGGGCCGCGAAAGCCGCGGGCGCGGCCAAGCGAACCGAGGACCCGGTGCAGCTGCGGCTCGACGGCGTCGACGTGCTCTGACAGTTCGGGGCTAACAGGTCAGCGCCGGCCGGTTCGGGGCTGACCGGTTCCGGGCTGCCCGATTAGCGCCGGCGGAGTGCTATGACCTCTGCCGCCACGTCCACCAGCTGGCGGGCGGATTCGTCCCAGCTGAACTGCTCTGCCCGCCTCACGGACCGCCGCGAGACGTCCTGCCAGTGCTGCCCGTCGCCGAGGCTGCGGACGGCGGCGGCGAATTCCGTCGCCGACTCCGGATTGACGTAGGTGGCGGTGTCCGCCCCCACCTCGCGGAAGATCGGGATGTCGCTGGCGATCACCGGTGTGCCCAGCGCCATCGCCTCAACCAGGGGCAGGCCGTAGCCCTCGGCCTTGGACAGGGTGACCAGCGCGGTGGTGCGGTTCAAGAGCGCCGTGTATTCGTCGTCGGTGACACCGTTATGGAACACCACGCTGGCTCCGGAGGGGATCTGCGCTTCAAGCTCGGCGCGGCGGTGCGGTGTGACCCGGCTGAGCAGGTGCAGCGTGTAGTCAGGCAGTTCGGCCATCCCGGCGAGCATGGTTTCGACGTTCTTGTAGGGCATGAACGAACCCATGTAGAGCAGCGTCTTCTCCGGCGCCGCCGCCGGATCACGGGGCTGCTGGGCCGGCTGCGGGGCGTTGCTGACGATGCGCACCGGACGGCTGGTCAGGCGGTACTTGGCCATCAGCGCCTCCGTGGTCCTGCTGATGGTGGCGACGACGTCGGCCCGGTTCAGCAGGAGGCGCTGGGGCCAGAACGCCTTGTGGTACAGGCGCCACAGGATCCGGACGGGGGCCGGCAGGAAGCCGGGAGGTGCCGGGTGTTCGTAGTAGATGAGGTCGTGCAGAGTGAGCACCAGGCCGTACTTGCGTCCCCACGTGCCCATCGTCTGCATCGGGCAGACCACCACGTCCGCGCCGAGCCGATTAACCTTCCGGGCCACGAAAAGCTCGGCGGGGGAGAGCGGGCTGCTGATCAGCGTGTACGGAACGTCGGGAAGCAGTGCCAGCTGCCGGAGATCACTGATGAGCATGGACACATCGGCGATCTTTGAGACGGCGGCAATAAGGCTGGAACCGTAGCGGCTGATCCCGTCGTGGTGGTCCGTCCGGGTGAAACGGGCATCGATGACTATCTTCACGCGGGGTGGTCCTTAAGGAAGCGGCGGATGAATCCTGCGGCAGGTTCTGGCGTTTCGTAGTGGATCAGGTGGCCGACGCCCGGGATGACGTCCAGCGTTGCGTCGGGGAGCAGTCCGGCCAGGCGGTGCTGGTCCCGCAGCAGGGCGATTTCGTCCTTCTCGCCGGCGATGAGCAGCACGGGCAGGGTGAGCGCGGGCGCGACTTCGGCCACGTTGCTGCTGACGGACGCCGTGAACGATTCCAGCAGGCTGTCCCGGTTGGCGAACGCACTGAAGTAGGCGTGGTGCTGCCCGTGGATGAACCGGAGCAGGTCCTTGTCCTTCGTTTTTGCCATGGCCATGCTCATCACCCGCACAATGAGCGGGCTGCGGAGCAGGGCCAGGCCAAGAGGGCGGGGGAGGCGCGCGGAGAGGCGGTAGTACAGAACGGCCAGCCGGGTCATGAGGCCCTTGGGGCCTTCGAGCGCTGGCGCCGCGATGGGGTTGACCAGGATCAGCGGGCGGACCGCGTCCGGATGGGCCGCTACGAAATGGGCGGCCACGATGGATCCGAAGGAGTGTCCCAACAGTACGGTCTCCGGCCCGAGTCCGAGGGCCGCCATGAAGTCGCTGATGAACCTTCCGTAGCGCTCCACGCTGTGGGCGCCGTCGGTGAATGCGCCGGAGCTGCCAAACCCGGGGAGGTCCGGCATGATCAGGCGCATCCCGGGCAGCTGGTCGGCAACCCGCAGCAGCCCGTGATGGTCGCCGCGGAAGCCGTGGATGACCAGGATGGTCCGGGTTTCAGCCGTGGGCTTTTCCGGTTCGTAGACCCAGTAGGCAACGTTGCTGCCCGCCAGTTGCACCGTGGATGCACGCGTGCGGGCGGCGAGTCCGCTGCTGACGAAGGATGGTGCGGTAGCGGGCTCGGAGTCGGCTGTTTTCATGTGCTGGGGGAGTCCTAGTTGACGTTGTCGGGGTGGGAACCTGTGCGGTGGCCGCGCTCCAGGGCTTCGATGTCTGCCATGTCCAGCGCCGAGAGCTCGAAGCCGAAGACGTCGAGGTTCTCGCGGATCCTGGCGGCGGAGCTTGCCTTCGGAATGGTGACGTTGCCCAACTGCAGCTGCCAGCGCAGGATAATTTGTGCGGCGCTCACCTTGTGCTCGGCCGCGAGGGCGCCGATGACGGGATCCTCCAGTACCTGGCCGCGGCCCAGCGGGCTCCACGCCTCGGTGAGGATTCCCAGCCCGCGGTGCTTTTCCCGGAGCTCGGCCTGCTGCAGCCACGGATGCAGCTCGACCTGGTTGACGGCCGGCACCACCTCGGCTGTTTCCAGCAGCTGGTCCAGGTGCTGGGGCTGGAAGTTGGACACGCCGATGGCCCGGACTTTGCCCTCGCGGTACAGCGTCTCCATGGCCCGGTAAGTTTCCTGGAAAAGTCCCCGTTTCGCGCACGGCCAGTGGATCAGGTACATGTCCACATATTCCAGCCCGAGGTTGATCATGGACCTGTCGAAGGCCCGCAGCGTCGCGTCGTAGCCGTGGTCGTCGTTCCACACCTTGGTGGTGATGAAGAGGTCCTCGCGCGAGGTGCCGCCGGCCTCTCCGGAACCGCCGGTGGTTGCTTCCGCGGCGAACACCTCGACCAGGCCGCGGGCCACCCCGGATTCATTCCCGTACATGGCCGCTGTATCGAAATGCCGGTACCCGGCTTCCAGGGCTGTGGCCACCAGGTTGGCGGTGTCTTTCGCCGGAACCTTGTATAGCCCGAAACCCAACTGGTCGATCAGCACGCCGTTGTTCAGGCTTAGCCGGGGTGAGGTAGTCATGATTACGACTCTACCGATACCGCGGCGCGCCGCGTGTGACCGGCAGGCGCAGTTTCAGTCCCGGCTCAGGCCCGGCCCGAAGAAGTTCGTCAGCCCCAGCAGAGGCAGAACGGGTGGCCGGCAGGGTCCGCATAGACCTGGAAGCCCTCGGCGGAGGTGATGTCCTCGGCGGGCTTCAGCAGGCGTGCACCGAGGGACAGGGCCTCGTCGTGGGCGGATGCGACGTCCTCAACATACAGGTCCAAGTGGATCTGCTGTGGGTTCCCGTCGGGCCATTCCGGCGGCACGTGGTTGGGTGCGAGTTGAAAGCCCAGACGCGGTTTTCCGTCGACACTGACGGTGTGCCAGTCATCCTCTGCGTCCACGGTGCCGCCCAGGAGGCCGGCCCAAAAGGCGCTCTCGGCAGGAAGGTCGGCGGCGTCGAACACAACGATCTCTCTGGTGATTTTCATGCCGCCATCCTTGCACGGACCCCATGATATTCCGAGAGCTTCACACCAGTTTTAGGCGGGTGGTCCCGGCTGGCAGGGCGTCTCTCAGTTCCCATTTTTAAAGCTGACCAGCCGCCGGGCCGAGGCCTCATCGAGGATCAGATCCGTGGCCAGCCCGGCCACCAGTGCCCCCCGGAGCCCATTGATCTTGGACGCGCCGGACACCACGCAGATCCGCCGGCGCACCTGGCGGAGCTGGTCCAGCGAAGGTCCGGTGGAGCGTTCATTCAGCGTGATGCCGTCAGAGGAGCCGTCGCCGCGGAAAAAGACCGTAGCCACGTCACCGACGACGTCGGACTTCGCCAGGGTGACCAGGTCGTCCTCGTCGAGGTAGCCGCCGGCGTACACATGGCTGGGGTAGTCGGCGTCCACCGAACCCACGCCAAAGATCGCAATGCTCATGCGGGACTGCAGGTCGAGGATTCGCTGCACGCTCCGCTCATTCCACATCGCGGTCTTCGTGGCGGCATGGTCGAAGAAGGCCGGCACGGGAAACTGTTCAACCCGGGCGCCGTAGGCGCTGCCGAAGCGCCGCATGATGTCGCTGGCGTAGGTGATGCCGGTGGTCTGCATGTTGCCCGCGCCGTTCAGCTGCACCACCACGCTGTCGTGGGTGATTTTGCGCGTCAGATGCCGGCTCACCGCGCTGAGGGTGGAGCCCCACGCCACCCCGATGATGGCGTTGGAGTCCACAAGCGGTCCGATGGTTCGCGCGGCCTGCATGGCCACGCGGTCCAGCGTCTCCGCTTCGTTCAGGGTGTCCAGGACGGGCACCACGTGCACGTCCACCTTGTACTGCGCCCGGATCAGCCGCTCCAGTTCCGGCCCTGTGTCCAGGGGGCTGCGGATCTGGATCTGTACCAGGCCGGTCTCCCGCGCCGTCGAGAGCAGCCGGGAAACCGTGGAGCGGGAGGTCCGCAATTCCCGGGCGATGGCGTCCATGGTGAGGTCCTGCATGTAGTACAGCTGGGCGGCGCGCAGCGCTTCGGAATGTCGGGGACGGGGCATGCATGGTTCCGTTCTGCACGTTTGTGCATAGTGCTTGACGTTATTTTCCAATAATTCAAACAATAGTGGTGAACGGCCCCGCACCATCCGGTGCGCGGCCTGCAACAAGCGCTATTTCGAACCAAACCCAAAGGAGCAGATTTGGGACTCAAGGATCCATCCGGCCATACCAACAGCGCTGCCGCACCAGCTGCGGAGCGCGAGTCCGTCTCCCGATTGCACCGGCGGCCCAACGCTCGGGTCCTGATCATCGGCGGCGGAATCAACGGCGTCGGAACATTCCGGGACCTCGCCCTGCAGGGCGTCGACGTGGCACTCGTGGAACGCGGCGATTACTGCCAGGGCGCCAGCGGCGCCTCGTCGCACATGATTCACGGCGGCATCCGTTACCTGGAAAACGGCGAATTCCGGCTGGTCCGGGAATCCGTGGTTGAGCGCAACAGGCTCCTGCGGATCGCGCCCCACTACGTCAAGCCGCTGCAGACCACGATCCCGATTTTCAGCACATTCTCTGGTGTGCTTGCCGCGCCCCTGCGGTTCCTGACCCATAAGCAGCAGGGCAAGCCCAAGGAGCGCGGCGCGTTCCTGATCAAGCTGGGACTCAGCCTCTACGACTCCTTCTCCCGCGACGGCGGCAGCGTCCCGCGCCACCAGTTCCGCACCCGGCAAAAGGCGCTGGCCGAACTCCCGATGCTGCACCCCGGCGTCAAGTACACAGCCACCTACTTCGACGCGTCGGTGCACAACCCCGAGCGCCTCACCCTGGACGTCCTGCAGGACGGCGAGAAGGCGGGCGGCCGGGCCAGCAACTACCTGTCCCTGGTGTCCATCAGCTCTAACGCAGACGGTTCCAGCACGGCGGCTCTCCGTGACGAGCTGACCGGTGAGGAGTTCGCCTTCACCGCAGAAATCATCGTCAACACCACCGGCGCGTGGGTGGACCTCACCAACCAGGCCATGGGTACGCCCACCACGTTCATGGGCGGGACCAAGGGCTCGCACATCGTCCTTGACCACCCCGGCCTGCTCGCAGCCTGCGGCGGACGCGAGATCTTCTTCGAACACACCGACGGCCGGATAGTCCTGATCTATCCCATGGGTGACCGCGTGCTGGTGGGCACCACCGACGTCGACGCCGACATGTCGGAAGACGCCGTCTGTTCAGACGAGGAGATTGACTACTTCTTCGATCTCATTGGCCACGTCTTCCCTGACATCGCCGTGGACCGGGGACAGATCGTCTACACGTTCTCGGGCGTGCGTCCGTTGCCGCGGCACGACGCCACCCAGCCCGGGTTCGTGTCGCGGGACTACCGCATCGAACGGCATATTTCGGAAACAGGCGGCCCGGAAGCGGGGCACGAGGAGGGCGGCGCCGCCGTGCTTAGCCTGGTGGGCGGCAAATGGACCACCTTCCGCGCCCTGGCCGAACACCTCGCCGACGACGTCCTCGCAGAACTGGGAACGGAACGGAAGATTTCGACGGCGAAGCTCGCCATCGGCGGCGGCGCAGGGTTCCCCGACAGCGAAGCCGGGATCCAGAAGTGGATCAAGGCCCACATGACTGCCGCGCACGACGCCGACCGGACGGCCGGTCTCCTCACCAGGTACGGCACCCGCGCCGGTGAAGTCATCAGCTATCTCGACGCCGGCCACGACCGCCTGCTGCGCTCCACCCGGGAGCTGAGCGTCCGGGAACTGCAGTTCATGGCCGCTCACGAACAGATCGGCCACCTCGTGGACGTGCTGATCCGCCGCACTTCGCTCGCTTTCCGCGGCCTGGTTACCGGGGAGCTGCTCAACGAAGTGGCCGAGGCCTTGGCCGAGCCGCTCGGCTGGGATACGGCAAGGGTTGCCGCGGAGATCATCCACGCGCAGGCGGTGCTGAAGCGATACCACGGCGTCGAGGTCCACAGCCTCGTCGCTTAGCGGGAAACCGTCCTTCAAACACGCGAAGGACTGACAACAGAAAATAGAGGAGTCAAAGATGTCTCTTGGATTGGTTTTTCTTTCCGAAGTTTTCGGAACCGCCATGCTGACCCTGCTGGGTTGTGGTGTGGTGGCCAACGTTGCGCTCAAAGGCACGAAGGGCAACAACGGAGGATTCCTGATGGTCACGTGGGGGTGGGGAATTGCCGTCTTCGCCGGCGTGTACGTCGCCGCCCGATCGGGATCGCACCTGAACCCGGCCGTCACGCTGGGCCTTCTTGTCAACGGCAAACCGGAGTATGCGGCGGGCGTTCCAGTGGACTTTGCCTCCACGCTCACTTACTTCGGCGGAGAGCTTACCGGCGCATTCCTTGGCGCCGTGGTCACCTGGCTGGCGCATAAGCAGCATTTCGATGCCGAACCCGAGCCCGCGAACAAGCTCGGCGTCTTCTCCACCGGCCCGGCGATCCGCTCCACCCCCTGGAATCTGATCACGGAAATCATCGGCACCTTTGTGCTGGTCTTCGTGATCCTGACCTTTGGTGGAACGCCGTCCGGTCTTGGCCCGCTGGCGGTGGCCCTGCTCGTCGTCGGCATCGGTGTGTCCCTGGGCGGGCCCACCGGCTACGCCATCAACCCTGCCCGCGACCTCGGACCGCGCATCGCGCACGCCGTCCTTCCCATCAAGGGCAAGGGGTCCAGCGACTGGAGCTACTCGTGGATCCCGGTGGTCGGCCCGCTGATCGGCGGCACGCTGGCCGGCCTGGTGGGGCTGCTTCCCATCGTATTCACGGCAGCCACCTGAGCCCCGGCATCTGCGTTCGAAGACTTTCAAAACCAAGTCCATAACCACATCAGTTAACACACAAGCACAACGACAAGGACGTCATCATGAGCCAATACGTAATCGCCGTCGACCAGGGCACTACCAGCACCCGCGCCATCGTCTTCGACCAGAGCGGCAACATCGTGTCCTCGGGCCAGATGGAACACCAACAGATCTTCCCGCAGGCCGGCTGGGTGGAACACAATCCCACGGAGATCTGGGACAACACCCGCGAGGTCATCGGCTCTGCCCTGTCCAAGGCGAACCTGACGCGGCACGACATTGCCGCCGTCGGCATCACCAACCAGCGCGAAACAGCGGTGGTCTGGGACAAGACCACCGGCAAGCCGATCTATAACGCGATCGTGTGGCAGGACACCCGGACCCAGCCCATCGTGGATGAACTGGCGCGGGACGGGGGAGCGGACCGGTTCAAGCAGAAGGTCGGGCTGCCGCTGGCAACGTATTTCTCCGGGACCAAGATCAAGTGGATCCTGGACAACGTCGACGGCGCCAGGGAGAAGGCCGAGGCCGGGGACCTGGTGTTCGGCAACACCGACTGCTGGGTGCTGTGGAACCTCACGGGCGGCGTGGACGGCGGAGTGCACGTCACTGATGTCACCAACGCTTCCAGGACCATGTTCATGGACCTCGACACGCTGCAGTGGGACGAGGAGATCCTGCGCATTTTCGGTGTTCCGGCGTCCATGATGCCCGCCATCAAATCCTCCTCCGAGGTGTACGGCACGGTGCACACCTCGCAGCTGCTGCGGGAAGTCCCGGTGGCGGGCATCCTCGGAGACCAGCAGGCGGCCACCTTCGGCCAGGCGGCCTTCGAGACCGGTGAGGCGAAGAACACCTACGGCACCGGGTGCTTCCTGATCTTCAACACCGGGGAGGAGATCGTCCACTCGAAGAACGGGCTGCTGACCACGGTCGGCTACAAGCTGGGCGACGCCGCCCCGCACTACGCGCTGGAAGGGTCAATCGCTGTCACCGGTTCGCTCATCCAGTGGCTGCGCGACAACCTCAACATGATCAGCAGCGCCCCCGAGGTCGAGTCCCTCGCCGCTTCGGTGAAGGACAACGGTGGCGTGTACATTGTGCCGGCGTTCTCCGGACTCTTCGCGCCCTACTGGCGCTCGGATGCGCGCGGCGCCATCGTGGGCCTGACCCGGTTCGTCAACAAGAGCCACATTGCCCGGGCCGCGCTTGAGGCCACCGCCTTCCAGACCCGCGAGGTTCTGGATGCGGTCAACGCCGACTCGGGCGTTCCGCTCACCGAACTGAAGGTCGACGGCGGCATGGTCGCCAACGATGCCCTCATGCAGTTCCAGGCGGACATCCTCGGCGTTCCGGTTATCCGCCCGAAGGTGGTGGAAACGACGGCGCTTGGCGCGGCCTACGCGGCGGGCCTCGCCGTCGGCTTCTGGAAGGACCTCGGCGAGCTGTCCGCGAACTGGTCCGAGGACAAGCGCTGGGAGCCGAACCTGGACACGGAGGAGCGGGAACGCCAGCTGCGCCTCTGGAAGAAGGCCGTCACCAAGTCCATGGACTGGGTCGACGAGGACGTTCGGTAGCTTTCGCGTTCCGCTTCAGAGAGGAGGTCGCACCCGCCCGCCCGCTTCGCGGTGCCCACCACACCATGGCGGGGTGCGGCCTCCCCTCTTCCGCTGGGTCGGGCTACTCAGCCCCTCGTTGGGACTGGTAACGAGGGCGGGAAGGGGGTAGGGGTGCGCTAAACTGGCATCATGCGTGCGATCCTTCTGCTTAGCTAGCCGCTTGGTATCCCGAACAAATACGGATTATCGAGCGGCCGCCCCTCCATGTCGAGGGGCTTTTGTGTGTCCGGGGAGACCTTCCCGGCGGGCGGCGGGGATCAGACCGTTGTGACAGGACAGAGGTCATGACAGAACAGAAGAGGGCAGCAGTGAGCGTTCAGCCGGAGACCGAAACCGGAACAGCAGCAGGTGGAGCCGAGACACCCGAAGAGGGCGCGTACAGCTTCGCGGCAATGGAGGCCCGGTGGCCGCAGGTGTGGGAAGACCTGAAGGTCTTCACCCCCGCCGACGACGGTTCCAAGGAGCGCCGCTACGTCCTGGACATGTTCCCCTACCCGTCCGGCGATCTTCACATGGGCCACGCCGAAGCGTTCGCCATGGGTGACGTGGTGGCGCGGTACCTGCGCCAGCAGGGATACGACGTGCTGCACCCGATCGGCTGGGACTCGTTCGGGCTGCCCGCGGAAAACGCGGCGATCAAGCGCAACGCCCACCCGAGCGAGTGGACCTACGCCAACATCGAGACCCAAGCCGCATCCTTTAAGCGCTACGCCATCTCCGCCGACTGGTCCCGCCGCGTGCATACGTCGGATCCGGAGTACTACCGCTGGACGCAGTGGCTGTTCAAGCGCTTCTACGAACGCGGCCTGGCCTACCGCAAGGACCACCCGGTCAACTGGTGCCCTAAGGACCAGACGGTGCTGGCCAACGAACAGGTTGTTAACGGCGCCTGCGAACGCTGCGGTACCGCGGTGACCAAGAAGTCGCTGAACCAGTGGTACTTCAAGATCACCGAGTACGCCGACCGGCTGCTGGAGGACATGGAGCAGCTCCGCGGCCACTGGCCCGAGCGCGTGCTGGCCATGCAGAAGAACTGGATCGGCCGCTCCGAGGGCGCCCACGTCAACTTCGTCATCGAAGCCGACGGCAGCAAGCCCGCCAAGGACGTCACCGTCTTCACCACGCGCCCGGACACGCTGTACGGCGCCACGTTCTTCGTCGTCGCCGCCGACGCGCCGCTGGCCCTGGAACTGGTCACCGAGGAGCACGCCGCCGCCCTGGACGCCTACCTGGACAAGGTCAAGGCGCTGTCGGAGATCGAACGCCAGTCCACCGAGCGCGAAAAGACCGGCGTCTTCACCGGCCGGTACGCGGTGAACCCGCTCAACGGCGAGAAGCTGCCCGTCTGGGCTGCCGACTACGTCCTGGCCGATTACGGCACGGGCGCCATCATGGCCGTCCCCGCACACGACCAGCGCGACCTCGACTTCGCCAAGGAGTTCGGCCTCCCTGTGCGCGCGGTCCTGGACACCGGCGAGGAGGACCCGGCCGTATCCGGCACGGCGACGGCCGGTGAGGGCACGCTCATCAACTCGGGTTCGCTGAACGGCCTGCCCAAGGCCGAGGCCATCCCGGAAGCCATTCGGATCCTCGAAGGGCAGGGCACGGGCGAAAAGTTCGTCAACTTCCGCCTGCGCGACTGGCTGCTGAGCCGCCAGCGCTTCTGGGGCACTCCCATCCCGATCATCCACTGCCCAGCCTGTGGCGAGGTTCCGGTTCCGGACGAGCAGCTGCCCGTCGAACTGCCGGCAGACCTGCGCGGCGAGGACCTGGCGCCGAAGGGCACCTCGCCGCTGGCCGCCGCCGAAGCCTGGGTCAACGTCGAATGCCCGACCTGCCACGGACCGGCGCGCCGGGACACGGACACCATGGACACCTTCGTGGATTCGTCCTGGTACTTCCTGCGCTTTGTCTCGCCCCACTACACCGAAGGCCCGTTCGATCCCGAAAAGATCAACGACTGGATGCCGGTGGGACAGTACGTGGGTGGTGTGGAGCATGCCATCCTGCACCTGCTGTATGCCCGGTTCTTCACCAAAGTCATCAATGACCTGGGCCTGATCGAGGCGAACGAACCGTTCAGCGCGCTGCTTAACCAGGGCCAGGTGCTGAACGGCGGCAAGGCCATGAGCAAGTCGCTGGGCAACGGTGTTGACCTGGGTGAACAGCTGGACAAGTTCGGCGTCGACGCCGTCCGGCTCACCATGATTTTCGCTTCCCCGCCCGAGGACGACGTCGACTGGGCGGACGTTTCGCCGTCGGGTTCCGCGAAGTTCCTGGCCCGTGCCTGGCGGCTCGGCCAGGATGTGTCCAGCCAACCCGGTGTTGACTTCAGCACCGGCGACCGCGCGCTGCGCTCGGTCACCCACAGGACCATCGCGGACGCGGCGGAGCTGCTGGACAACAACAAGTTCAACGTCGTCGTGGCCAAGCTGATGGAGCTGGTCAACGCCACCCGCAAGACCATCGACTCGGGTGCCGGCGGTGCCGATCCGGCCGTTCGTGAAGCCGCCGAGGCGGTGGCCGTCATCCTCAGCCTCTTCGCGCCTTACACGGCGGAGGACCTGTGGAACGTCCTAGGACACCCGGCGTCGGTGGCCAACGCCGGCTGGCCTTCCCACGACGAGGCCCTGCTGGTGCAGGAGACCATCACCGCGGTGGTCCAGGTCCAGGGCAAGGTCAGGGACCGGCTCGAGGTGTCACCGGCCATCTCCGAGGATGACCTGCGCGAGCTTGCGCTGGCCTCCGAGAACGTCCAGCGTGCGCTCGATGGCCGCGGCATCCGGACCGTGATCGTGCGGGCACCTAAACTGGTGAACATCGTCCCGGCCTAGCAGCGTTATTTGAGTAGCCCGGGAGCGACTGACCGGGCTCCGGCCGCCGGCATTGCCGGCGGCCGGAAACAACTGCAGGAGGGTGTGCCGTGATAGACCGCGAGCCGGCAGCCTGGCTGTGGTTAAAGGAGCATCTGGTCCGTCTCCGTCAGGCCACCAGGCCGGGCCATATCCCGCTCACGGGCGAGCCCGCCGTCGTCGTCCGTACCGCAGTGGTGACGGATTCCGCTGCCGCGCTGCCCGCCGACTGGGTGCGGGCCTTCTCCATCAACGGCCGGTTGGCCGTCATTCCAATGCCCGTCATGGTGGGCGAGGAGATCTATGGCGAGGGCGAGGACGACATCACCGGGACCATCGCCGTGGCCATGGCCGCCGCGACGCCGGTCAAGACCTCCCGCCCGTCGCCCGGACAATTTGAGCAGGCTTATCTGGCCGCCGAACGGCTGGGCTTCGAGTCCGTCGTCTCCATCCACATCTCCGGTGGCCTCTCCGGCACCGCTGATGCCGCCCGTCTCGCGGCGGGCAGGGTCAGGATCCCTGTTGAGGTGCTGGACTCCCGCACGGTCGGAATGGCGCAGGGACTGGCCGTGCAGAGTGCCGTGGTGGCGGCCGCGGACGGCCGCGGTGCCGGCGAGGTGCGCCGCCTCGCTGAGGAGCGTGCGGCAAGGACCAAGGTCTACTTCTATGTGCCCAGCCTGGAGCAGCTGCGGCGAGGCGGACGCATCGGCGCAGCAGCTTCGCTGGTCGGAGCCATGCTGTCCATCAAGCCGATTCTCGCGGTCGACGCCGGCAAGATCGTTCCGCTGGAAAAAGTCCGGTCCGCGGCGAGAGCCATTGCCCGGCTTGAGGAGATCGTGGTGGCGGAGGCCTTGGGCCGGCCGCTGGGGGAGGCCCGGCTGGCCATCCACCATTTCGGCAACCGGCCCGAGGCCGAGCTGCTTGCGGCCCGGCTCGCGGCAAAGCTCCCGGTCATTCCGCCTGCCCAGATCAGCTCACTGCCTGCCGTGCTGGCGGCCCACGCCGGGCTCGGTGTCCTTGCAGTGATCGTGGGGGAGAGCAGCTCTTCCGTTGCCGGTTGCCTCGCTCCCAGTGCAAAGGCGGCCGGCACCAGCGGTACCGAGGCCGCCACTTAGGCCTCGCAGGCAGCATTTGATGCGAGCCTGCTCGGCACTATGCCGCGTTTCTTTGCCTCGGCTATATTGTCGGTACCCCCTGTCATGCTGTGGGTATGGATAACGAGGCAGTTGCGAAGACGTTGCAGGCCATCGGTGCCTCTGCTCTTTCACTCGCAGCTGACCTTCGTCGGGCGGCTGATCCGGGCCCGGCTGCGCTGCCCGATGAAGCGGATCCCTTGGGGGATCTGGCGGATGAGTGTCTGGGCGGGCTTTCGGAGGTGGCTGGGATGGAGGCGCGGCTGGCGGCCGTGAAGGTGAATTTCGCTGCAGGTTATTCCGCGGTGGAGGAGGCCATGACTCCGCCCAACGCGTCTGTGCAGGACCGCACCGTCCGGCGGATGTCTGTGACTGCGGAGGTTGCTGGTGCGCTGACTGTGAGTGAGGGGTCGGCGGAGCGGTTGCTGGTTGAATCCGCCAAACTGACCAGGGACCTGCCGTTAACGCTGGCCGCCCTTCAGGCAGGGACTCTGTCGTGGCAGCACGGGCGGGTCATGTGCGACGAAACCGAAGGCCTGGATCCGGAAGCTGCCGCGGCGTTTGAGGCGCATTTCCTGGACCCTGATGCGCCGGGGTACGCGCGGGGTTGCCCGGCGGGGGAGCTGACCCGGGCAGGTTTCGGGCGAAGGCCCGGTATTGGCGGGAACGACACCATCCGGTCAGCATCGAAAAACGGCACGCCAAGAGTGTGAAGGACCGGCGGCTGGAGTATGCCCCGGACCGGGACGGCATGGCCTGGTTCTCGGCGTATCTGCCCGCGGACCAGGCGGCGGGGATCTGGAACGGCACCACCGCCGCCGCCCGCGCCATGCAGGGCCCGACCGAATCCCGGACCCTGACCCAGCTGCGGGTCGACGCCTTCGCCACGTGGCTGCTCGGCCCGGCACCGGGAGTGGGCGGCGCGAGTGAACACCCGCCCGCGGATGTCCTGCCCGCAGACTCTGCGCGGGCCGGTGATGCGCCAGCCCGTGAAGTACCGTCCCCGTCGGCGCAGGTTCTGGTCACGGTTCCGGTGTTCTCGCTGCTCGGCCTGTCCGAGGACCCGGCCACGCTGGACGGGTATGGGCCGATCCCGCCGTCGATGGCCCGCCGGCTGGTTGCCGACGGCGCAGCATCATTCCTCCGGGTGCTCGTCGACCCGCGGGATGGGGCGCCGTTGGAGATCGGACGCGCCAGCTACCGGCTGACGAAGCCGATGCGCCAATGGCTGCGGCTCCGCGACGCCAAGTGCACGTTCCCCAACTGCAACAACCACTCCCTGGACAACGACGCCGACCACATCCTCGCGTGGGCCGACGGCGGCGGGACCGGCGTCGCGAATCTTGGCCAGCCCTGCCCGAAACACCACCGACTGAAACACGCCACGGCGTGGAGACCGGTCGGCGCGACCCGGGACGCCCCACCGGGCTGGATTTCACCGTCGGGCCGGTCCTATCCGGCCGAGTACCAGGACTGGGAACCACCCAGCTGGCCAGAACCGCCACCCGCCCAGAACTTGCAAGACCTACCATCCGGTGAGGACTGGCCGGAGCCACCCGATCGACCGGATCCACCGAACTGGCCAGACGAACCCGATAGCTTCGACGGGTTTGACGACTATTCAGGCCCCGGACCTTTGGATGCCCGTGAGGACCTCGACGGAGTCGGCAGCTGGATGTCCGTCGACGGCGCTGAATCACCACTGCCTCTGGATCCCCGGCCCTATTGGGCATCATCCACAGCAGCGTAGGAGCACGCCTACCCCCACCCCGCGGCCGTCGGGGCACAATCCCCGCTGCCCACTTGTCATAGCTAGCAGAGCCTGCCCGCCGGTAGTACAGTCTCCCCACCGAGCAAGGAGGCTCCCATGTCCATGCAAGTCCACCACGTCGCCCAGTTGGACCGGGATGTGGCCGAGGAAGTCACGAAATGGATGAAGTACCTGAAAGGGCAGGTGACCAGCGTCCAGTTCCTCACCACCACAATCCCTGATCCCAAGGAACCGGAGAAGTGGCGCGTGCAATACGAGGCCTACATCACCTACCAGCGGTAGTGGCGCCATCCGCAGGGCGCAATCCACATAGGGAATGACGGGACTGTCGGGAAGGCTGACCGTTTCCTACCGTGGTTGATATGTCACGCCGGACCGCTGGAGCCTCAGCCAGCGCTCAGGCGCGCCTTGGTGAGGGGCGCCCGGGCGCGGGCCGAGCTGCGGGACGTGGCACCGTGGGGGAGAGGGCAACAGACGGGCGGGCGGCCAGACGGCTGGCAGCCACGCTCGGACCGCCTGCTAAGCCCGGCGTTGTCTGCAATGAAGAGACGGATCCGTCGCCGGGCGGTGGCCGCTCGGGGCTACTGGAGACGGGAACGGGAGGTCACTTCGCCTACGGCCGGCAGGCAGCTTCCGCCGGGCCTGCGGTGTCCGGCGAAATGGCCGAACCGCGGTTCCGCTGGCGCTTGGGTATACGTGCCGCGGCATTGGTGGGCGTGCTGTCGCTGATTGCCGGAGTCTTCCTCTGGTGGCAGGTGGCTGCCAACGGTCCTGTTGTCCTTCCGCTCAGCTCAGTCACGCACGATTCTGCGGCAAAATCAGCGGCCGGTACAGAAGGCCACAACAGCAACGACCCGAACAGCAATGACCCGGACGGCAATGACCCAGACGGCAGCGGCCCGGACGATGACGGCTCAGGTAGCACTGGTCCAGACAGTGACCGGAAGGCCGCTGGCGGCAAAGAGGGTACCGGCTCGGCGGCCGGGAACGTCGTGGTGCACGTCGCCGGGGCGGTGAAGAAGGCCGGAGTGGTCCAGCTCCCGCGGGGAAGCAGAGTACATGAGGCAATCGCCGCCGCCGGGGGCGCCAGCCCAGAGGGCGATCTCGACCGGCTTAACCTCGCCTCCCCACTGGAAGACGGCCAGAAAATCTACGTACCGGGCCGCGGCGAGCCAGCATCCGATGGCACATCAGGTGCCGCGCCAGCGGATAAATCCGGTGCGGCCGGCGCGGCCGGCACGTCAGGAGCGGACGGCGCCGAAGCCGGTGGAACCGGTGGGCCTGCATCCGACGGTGCCGGAGGCAAGATCAACCTCAACACCGCAACCATGGAAGAACTCGGCGAGCTGCCGAGGGTTGGCCCCGTGTTGGCCCAGCGCATCGTCGACTGGCGCACGCAGCAGGGCCCCTTCAAGTCACCCGAGGAACTGGACGCCGTCGACGGCGTCGGCCCAAAAATGCTGGAAACGTTGCTTCCGCTGGTGACCGTCTGACATGGATAGCAGGAACGAACGCGTGCCCAGCCGATGGCACCGCTATGTCCAGGCGGCCGTGGATTTCCCAAGGCCCGACTCCCCACAGGGTGAAAATGCGTCCGGAAATTCCGCCACGGCTGATTCCTTGCCGTCACAGCCTCCGGACAGGCCCGGCCCCGCGAGTGGCCTCAGCCGGAAGGTGCGCGCTGACATCCGCCGTCGTCTGCTGCCGGACGGACAGGACGTGACCACAACCGAACCGAATCGGCGCCGGACCGACCTTCGCCTTGCCCCGGCCGCACTGCTGGTGTGGGCAGCAACCGTCGCCGGGCCGTGGCTGACACCGGGCATCCTCCTGCTTGTGTGGGGCAGCCTCGCCGCGTGCGCCGGAGTGCTGCTCGGCATGCTTCTGCGGAGGAAGAAAGCCGAAGGACGCTGGCGGCGCAGTTTCCTGACCACCCTGACGGCAGCACTCATGCTTGCCGCGGCATCGACTGCCCATTCGGCAGTGTCATCCTCTCAGCGCCACGACGAGCAGGTGTCAGGAATCATCGCCGCGGGTGCATCAGCAGTGGCTGAAGCCGAGATCACCGGGGCGCCCCGTGCCCTCAAGACGCCCGGCCCCTCCGGACGTGCAGAACGCTGGGCAGTGGCCGCGGCGGTCCGGACCTTGACGTCGGGCGGCCAGGTGATGCACGCGCATCTGCCGGTGGTCATCATCGGCGGGCAGGAGTGGCAGCACGCGGGCACCGGCCAGTTGTTTCGGGTCACCGGAAAGCTCCGGCCTCCGGATCCGGGCCGGGTGGAGGCGGCGATCCTGACGGCGTCATCACCGCCTGTCCAGCTCGCAGCTGCACTAAATTGGCAGCAGGCGCCGGCCGCTCTGGGCAAGCGGTTCGCCTCAGCCGCCGCCTGGCTGGCCCCGGACGCGGCGGGAATCCTCCCGGGCATGGTCACAGGCGATACCGGAGGCCTGAGCGAGGAGCTCGAGACAGCCATGAAAACCGTGGGCCTGACGCACCTGACGGCCGTGTCCGGGGCCAACTGCAGCCTGATACTCGGCGCGCTGCTGTTGGCGGCACGCTCGCTTCGCCTGGCCAGGATTCCGGCCGCAGCCGTCGCCCTCGCGGGCCTCGGCCTGTTCGTCCTCATGGTTGGTCCCGATGCGAGCGTGCTCAGGGCATCGCTGATGGGTGCTATTGCTTTGGTATCTCTGGCAGGTGGACGGGCCGGCCGCGGGCTGAGTTTCCTATGCCTGGCCGTGATGGCCCTGCTGCTCGTGGAGCCGGAACTGGGGGTCAGCTTTGGGTTCCTGCTCTCGGTCCTGGCCACCCTGGGGATCATTGTGCTGGGCCGTTGCATCATGGGCTGGTTCCCGCCGAGCGTACCGCGCTGGGCCGCGGCAGCTGTTGCTGTTCCCCTGTCGGCCCAGGTGCTGTGCGGCCCCGTCATTGTGGTGCTGCAGCCGCAGTTTGCCACCTACTCGCTGCTGGCCAACGTGCTTGTTGCCCCTCTCGTGGCACCCGTCACCATCCTGGGCACGGCGGCCGTGGCGCTCCTGCCCCTCGTGCCCTGGCTGGCGGCGGTACTGATCGGCGTCGCCGGGTTCTTTGCCGGTGGTGTGGCGGCTATCGCCCGGTTCACCGCCGGTCTTCCCGGCTCCGCGCCGCCTTGGCCTGAGGGCGTGTTCGGATTGCTGACCATGCTGCTGTTCTCCGTTGTGACATTGCTCGCCGTGTGGATGGCCGCCCATCCGGCCGGCACTATCAAACTGGTCCTGGCGGCGCACGCCGTTACTGTTCAGATCCTTGACCGACTGCCCGAGGCCACGTTCTCCCACGGCGGCCCGGGCCGCCGTGGGAGACTTAGAGTCTGCAATCTGAACTCCGGGAGGAATCACCAGTGGCCGCTGCCCAGCAACGACCGAAGACGCCGGCAGCCAATTCGGCGACCTGGCGGGACGTGACGCCTGCGGCGGTCGTCCTGATCACGGGTCCCGAGGAGTACCTCGGCATCCGGGCGATGGACCGTGTCAGGACGCAGGTGCGGGCGGCCTCACCCGACGTGGAGGTCACCAGGCTCGGCGCCGGCGCGTACGAGGCCGGGGCGCTGGCCATGAATGTCAGCCCGTCACTGTTCGGCGAGAACAAGCTGATCGAGGTGGACGGCCTCGAAGCGATGAATGATGCCTTCCTGACGGACGCACTGACGTATCTCAAGCACGTTGAACAGGACGCTGTCCTCGTGCTCCGGCACGGCGGCGGAACCCGCGGCAAGAAGCTCCTCGATGCCGTGAAGGCCGGGGGCTGGCCGACTGTCGACTGCCAGCCGCTGAAAAAGGATGCGGAAAAAACCGCCTTTGTCACGGCCGAGTTCAAGGCCGCCGGCAGGCGGATCACCCCGGAGGCAGTCCAGTCGCTGGTCAACGCGGTCGGCGCCAACCTGTCAGAGCTGGCGGCGGCGTGCAGCCAGCTCATAGCCGACGCCTCCACTGCCGTCGACGCTGACAGGGTGGACCGCTACTACGGCGGAAGGGTGGAGGCCACGGCGTTCAAGGTGGCCGACGCCGCCATGGCAGGCAATGGTCCTTTGGCCCTGTCCACACTCCGGCACGCGCTGGCAACGGGCGCCGATCCGGTACCGCTGGTGGCGGCGTTGGCAGCCAAGCTGCGGACCGTGGCCAAGGTCGCCGGCGCCAAAGGATCATCGGCGCAGATCGCCAGGCAGCTGGGCATGCAGCCGTGGCTGGTGGAGCAGGCGCAGCGGGACGTCCGGCGGTGGACGCCGGAGGGCCTGGCCCGGTCCATTCAGGTCACTGCCGAAGCCGATGCGCAGGTCAAAGGACTTTCCCGCGATCCGGTTTACGCCGTCGAACACGCCGTCACGGTCATCGCTTCCGCCGCCCGCGGCCGTTAGCGCTTCACTGGCTTGTAAGCCCGGGCCAGCTTGTAAACCGGGCTGAGCTTGTAGGCTCGGGGTCAAGGGGGTGCGGTTGTGACTGATGATCTGTTGAGCGGTCCGCGAGGGCGCCAGTTCTGCCTGGGCGTTCTCGCGGCAACGCAACCGGAAATCTGGACCGTGGCTGCCAGATCGGCGTCATCTCCCCAGGATCACGGGCTTGCCAGCGAACTGGCCGAGGCGCTCGGCAGCCCGGCGGCCGTATCGGCTGCTGAATCAGCTGGTGGCCAGGCGCTGATGGCTGGCCTTACCGGGGCCGTCGACGCCGCGCGCTACTGGCAGCAGCCTGATGAAACCGACGCCCTCCTCGCGCAGCCCGCCATCCGGTTGGCTTTGGGCCCGATCGCCCATGCCCTGGCTGATGCCCTTGCCGCGTGGTGGGGTCCCGGCTTCCTGGACGGGGACCACCAGAGTTTCGTGCAGTGGACAGACGAACGAAAAGGCCAGCCGCCGGTTCCAGGCGGGGCAGCCAGGACGCTGGCCGATTGGATAGCGGCCGCCCTCGCCGATGAACGCCAGGCGGCTGAACGGCCCAAGAACCCGGCCGCCAACTGGGGCGGCTGGTGGTGGTCCACGCCCAGGCCATCCGAGCTGCTCACCACCACCAGAAGCCTGCCGGATCTCGGCGCCATTGGTCTCCTGCTGGTCGAGGACAGCATCGGATGGAAGCAGGCAACCGTCTGGCCGCTCGTCCCGCGGCCTGACGCCCGCGTCTACGAAATCGATGGCCCGGCGGCGTGGACCGGGCTGGCTGCGCGGTATCCAATGGACGTCAGCCTTGCCAAACGCCACGACTGGTGGCGGACCACAGGGATCGCCGGCCGTTGGCTGGTTCCTGACTGGTCTGCCGTTGCTGGCGACTACGACGGCGTTCATCTCACCCTCTGGGGATACCTTACGACCGCCGGGCGCGCGCTGGCCGCGCGGCCATCCGCCGGACCGTCAGTTGCAGTGCTTGAGCGGACGGTTCTGGCGGGCTGGGATCCCGATGAGACCTACTGGCTCAACGACGTCCTCACGCCGGGCGCCGCGCCCTCGGACTGGCGCAGCGACGGGTCCGGTCGGTGGTCGAGACAGGGATGATCCAGACAGTCTTGATCCCGCAGAAGTGGTCCGGACAGGGTGGTCAGCCTCAGCAGCCGGGGCAGCCGGCCCCGGGGGCGGAAGCCCGGAGACCGCCGTCGGAAGCCTGGAGCGCGCCGTCGGGAGTCCCGCCGTCGGAATTAAAAGAGAAGTGGCCGGCACCAATGGTGCCGGCCACAAGCATCAGTTCAGTTGAACTGGAAAACCTTAGAGTGCGTTGACCTTCTTGGAGATCGCCGACTTGCGGTTTGCAGCGTTGTTCTTGTGCAGAACACCCTTGCTGACAGCCTTGTCCAGCTTACGGCTGGCAGAAACGAGCGCAGTAGTAGCAGCGTCCTTGTCGGAGGACTCAACAGCGGTGTTGACGGCGCGGATGGCCGTCTTCAGCTCGGACTTGACTGCGTTGTTGCGCAGGCGAGCCTTTTCGTTGGTCAGGATGCGCTTCTTCTGGGACTTGATATTTGCCACGTGTGAACTCTCTTTGTAATGCGGAAATGGTCTAGAGGGCTTTCAAGCTGGCCTTGACTGAGCGGCGTGGGGATACCTATGGCGGCCAGCCATCAGTGACCGTCGACCTGCACGGACACACAGCTATAAATATTAGCAGGCCCGGGCCACGTGTGGCCATTCCGGGTGCCGACGGCGCGCCGCAGTTATCTCCAGCCGTGCAGCCGACGCAACTCGTCCGCCACAAGCCTAAACGTCTTCCGGTCCAGCACCGACCCTTCGCGGCGGATGTCGGCCGGATGAATCTGCAGGACGCGGTCGAGCTTGGCCTCGCTGGGGCGGCCCTGCCTGTCCCAGCTCCCTGTGCCGATATCCACGTAGTCGCGGCGGCCGCGGGGGTGGCCGTCGTGGTCCTTGCTGGTCAGCATCAGACCCAGCAGATACCTCCCGTGGCTGCCGACCAGCAGGACAGGCCGGTCCTTGCCCCGCGAATGGTCCTCTTCGAAGGGAACCCACGTCCACACGATCTCGCCGGGGTCCGGCCGCCCGTCGGGGGAGGGGGAGTACTGCAGCGTCGCCGTACCGGTGAAGTCGCCAGGGTATGTACCTGTGACACCGGCCGCGAGCCCGGGCGCTTTTCCTGCCCTGGCCCGGGCGGGCACCGGAGTTCGGACCGCCGGTTGCCTCAGTACGCCGAGGAAGCGGAGCGATGCGCGGACGGCGCCGCCGATGGAGGAGAAGTTCAAAGCCATGCGGGCCACCCTACCGCGCGGCCTTCGGAGCGGCCGGATCTCCGGCGCGAAGGCCGCGCAAAATGTACTGCCCGCGCCCGGGACGTGGGAGACTAGAGGTTCAGATATGCGGCAGGCAGCAGGATGGCCAGAGTTCAGCCTGAGCAAAGCCGCTGAAATGCCAACAGTAAGGACCCTGCGTGTCTCCCATGGCCCGCACCGCCCCGGTGCCCGCCGCGACAGATCCGGCCATTATTCGGAATTTCTGCATCATCGCGCACATTGACCACGGTAAGTCCACCCTGGCCGACCGCATGCTGCAGTCCACCGGAGTGGTGCAGGCACGCGACATGAAGGCCCAGTACCTGGACCGCATGGACATCGAACGCGAGCGCGGCATCACCATCAAGTCGCAGGCTGTCCGGATGCCCTGGGAACTCGACGGGGTGAGCTACGCCCTGAACATGATCGACACGCCGGGCCACGTGGACTTCACCTACGAGGTGTCGCGTTCCCTCGCCGCCTGCGAAGGTGCCGTTCTGCTGGTGGACGCCGCGCAGGGCATCGAGGCCCAGACGCTGGCCAACCTGTATCTGGCGATGGAAAACGACCTCACCATCATCCCGGTCCTGAACAAGATCGACCTGCCCGCCGCCCAGCCGGAGAAGTACGCCGCCGAGCTGGCCAGCCTGATCGGTGGCGATCCCGAAGACGTGCTGCTGGTCTCCGGCAAGACTGGCGTCGGCGTAGAAGCGCTGCTGGACAAGATCGTGCGCGACCTGCCCGCACCCGTCGGTAACCCCGACGCGCCTGCCCGGGCCATGATCTTCGACTCCGTCTACGACACCTACCGGGGCGTGGTCACCTACGTCCGTGTGGTGGACGGCATGCTGCACCCGCGTGAACGAATCCAGATGATGTCCACCAAGGCCAGTCACGAGCTCCTGGAAATCGGCGTCAGCTCCCCGGAGCCGACACCCTCCAAGGGTCTCGGCGTCGGCGAGGTGGGCTACCTCATCACCGGCGTGAAGGACGTGCGCCAATCCAAGGTGGGCGACACCGTCACCAACCTCGCCAAGCCTGCGTCGGAATCACTGAGCGGCTACGCGGATCCCAAGCCGATGGTATTCTCAGGCCTCTACCCGCTGGACGGCACCGACTACCCGGTGCTCCGTGACGCGCTGGACAAGCTCAAGCTGAACGATGCAGCCCTGATCTACGAACCGGAAACCTCCGCGGCCCTCGGCTTCGGCTTCCGCGTGGGCTTCCTCGGACTGCTGCACCTGGAGATCGTCCGTGAGCGCCTCGAACGCGAATTCAACCTGGACCTGATCTCCACGGCGCCCAACGTGGTCTACGAGGTCACGCTCGAGGACAAGAACGTGATCACTGTGACGAACCCCAGTGAATTCCCCTCCGGGAAGATCAACGAGGTCCGCGAACCCATGGTGGCCGCGACGATCCTCGCCCCCAACGAGTTTGTCGGCGCCATCATGGAGCTCTGCCAGGGCCGCCGCGGCGTCATGCGCGGCATGGACTACCTGTCCGAGGACCGGGTGGAACTGCGGTACTGGATGCCGCTGGCCGAGATCGTCTTCGACTTCTTTGACCTGCTCAAGTCCAAGACGCGCGGCTACGCCTCGCTGGACTGGAAAGCCGACGGCGAACAGGTCGCCGACCTGGTCAAGGTGGACATCCTGCTCCAGGGCGAACAGGTGGACGCCTTCAGCGCCATCACCCACAAGGACAAGGCCTACGCCTACGGTGTGATGATGACCGGCAAGCTGCGCGAACTCATACCGCGCCAGCAGTTCGAAGTGCCGATCCAGGCAGCCATCGGATCCCGGATCATCGCCCGTGAGTCCATCCGCGCCATCCGCAAGGACGTTCTGGCCAAGTGCTACGGCGGCGACATCTCCCGTAAGCGCAAACTGCTGGAAAAGCAGAAGGAAGGCAAGAAGCGCATGAAGATGGTGGGGCGCGTGGAAGTGCCGCAGGAAGCCTTCATCGCAGCCCTGACCACTGACGAATCCAAGGACAAGGCCAAGAAGTAGTGATGACCGTGGCCGGAACCTCCGGAGGCCGCACCCATGCCTAGCGTTCTTCCCCTCGGCGACCCCGCGCCGTCGGACGGCCTGCTGCCGCAACAGGCGGCGGACGGTGCGGCCGCCCGGGCCTTCGGACTCTACGTGCACATCCCGTTCTGCGCGGTGCGGTGCGGTTACTGCGACTTCAACACCTATACCGCAACCGAGCTCGGCGGCGGCGCGTCCCAGGACGCGTACGCCTCCACCGCCATCTCGGAAGTGGACTTTGCCGCGCGGGTCCTTGAGCAGTCGGGGCTGCCCGCCCGCAAGCTGAGCACCGTGTTTTTCGGCGGCGGCACGCCGACGCTCCTGCCCGCAGAGGACCTGGCCAGAATCCTCCGTGCCGCCATCGACACCTGGGGGATCGAACCCGGCGCCGAGGTGACCACGGAGGCCAACCCGGACTCCGTCACGCCGGAATCCCTCCAACTGCTTGCCGACGCGGGCTTCACCCGGGTCTCCTTCGGCATGCAGTCCGCTGTGCCCCACGTGCTGAAGGTGCTGGACCGCACGCACACTCCGAGCCGTGTTCCGCTCGTGGTGCAGTGGGCGCGCGACGCCGGGCTGGCCGTCAGCCTGGACTTGATCTACGGAACACCGGGGGAGTCCCTCGAGGACTGGCGCTTTTCGCTCGAGACCGCCCTGTCGTACCAGCCGGACCACATCAGCGCCTACGCGCTGATCATTGAGGACGGCACCAAGCTCGCCGCCCAGATCCGCCGTGGCGAAGTTCCGGAAATCGACGACGACGACCACGCCGACAAGTACGAACTCGCCGACCGGATGATCACCGACGCCGGCCTGAACTGGTACGAGGTCAGCAACTGGTCCGCGACGCCGGAGCAGGCGTGCCGCCACAACCTCGCCTACTGGCGCGGGGACGACTGGTGGGGCATTGGCCCGGGCGCGCATTCGCACGTGGGCGGGGTGCGCTGGTGGAACGTCAAGCATCCCACCGCCTATGCCGGACGGCTCGGCTCAGGCGTCTCGCCGGCGGCAGGACGTGAAACGCTCGACCCGGAAACCCGGGGCGTCGAAAAGGTCATGCTGGAAGCCCGGCTTTCCTCGGGGCTCGAGACCGCTGCCCTGTCGCCGGCGGGCAGGAAGGCCGTGGCCGGGCTGATCGCCGACGGCCTGGTGGTGCCCGAGGCCGCCTTCAGGGGCCGCCTGGTCCTCACGCTGAAGGGCCGCCTGCTGGCGGATGCCGTGGTCCGCAGGATCCTGCCGGACTAGTCCTGAAACCGCAACGCGGGGTCAGTTCCAGCCCAATATCCCTGGGGAATTGGGCTGGAAGTGACCCCGCGTTGCTGTCTGGTTATTCCAGCGCGGTTACTTGATCCAGCGGAGGTTGTACGGGTACCGGTGCGGCTGGCCCTTGTTGACGTGGACACCGGCGGACACCGCGAAGCAGGTCAGCGCAATCCAGATGAGTGTGGCCAGGACGGCGAACAGATTGCCGACGACCGGAAGCAGCACCAGGAGGTTGGCCACGAAGGCCGCAATCGTCGCCGGCAGCGTGAAGTTGAGGGCTTCCTTGGACTCCTGCGCGGTGAACGGGCCGCGGTCGCGGAAGATGAGGTAAATCAGCAGGGCCGGAACACAGCCGAGAATGCCGCCGAAGTGCGCCAGGGTGGCCCACTGCCGGTCCTCGCCGGCGGTCAGCGGAAGCGCATTGGCCGGAACGCCATGGTACTGGGGCAGGTCCTGGCCGGACTGTGTGTCCCTGCGGTCGCGAGCGTCTTGTGCCACGGTGTCTTCCTTAAGCTTGCGTTGGTGCGATAGTGCCTTGGCGCCGGGGCCGCAGTGCGGTGCCGCCGTACCAAGGATACCGGGCCGTAGGGGCAATCGTGGGCTCAACGCTGAATCCGGGGAGCGTAGCGATAGGAATTAGGGCACTGTTAGAAAATCGATGACCTCTTCCACCCGGCCCAGCAGGGCGGGCTCAAGGTCGGCGTAGGTGCGCACGGCGCCGAGAAGTTTCTGCCAGCCGAGGCCGATGTCCTCCTTGGTCTCGTGCGGCCAGCCGAAGGCGGTGAGGATACCGGTCTTCCAGTCCGTGCCGCGCGGTACAACGGGCCACTGCGGAATGCCCAGCACCGACGGGCGGATCGCCTGCCAGACGTCGACGTACGGGTGGCCGACGATCAGTACGTTTCCGGCGGCGCCGGGGGACGCCATCACGGCGTCGGCAATCCTGGACTCCTTGGAATTTGGGACCAGATGGTCCACCAGAACGCCCAGCCTGCGGCCGGGGCCGGGGCGGAAGGACGCAACGGCCGCCGTCAGGTCATCGATGCCGTGCAGGGGTTCAACGACGATGCCCTCCACCCGGAGGTCGTCGCCCCAGACTTTTTCCACGAGTTCGGCATCGTGCTTGCCTTCAACCCAGATCCGGCTGGCCTTGGCCACCTGGGCGCGCTGCCCTTCCACCCGCACCGAACCCGACGCCGTCCGTCCGGCCGTGCCCGATCCCGCGGGCTTCGCCTTGGGCGCCGGAGGCATCAGGCGGATCGGCTGGCCGTCCAGGAGGAATCCGAAGCCAAGCTTGAAGGACCGGGATTTTCCGCGGCGGTCTTCGAGCGCCACCACGTGCATGCCGCCGGATTTCTCCACCCGGGTCACTGCGCCCACCCAGCCGGACTGGACGTCCTCCAGCACCATGCCGCGCTCCACCGGCACCTCGGGCAGGCTGTTCTTGGCAGGCGCTGCGATCTCCTGCGGGCCCCAGGTCTGGTACTGCATTCGTTCACCGCTTTGTATTCGGAAGGAGCCGCTCCGGCCGCGGGCGTGCCGCCGGGGGACAGGCGTCCGGAATTTCGCCCGGAGCGGTACCAATGCTAACAACGCGGCGACTCATATTAGACTTGTTAGCACTTAGGCATGTCGAGTGCTAACCACAGCGTTGACGGGCAGGAACAACGCCCGGCGCGGTAACGGCCAAAAGGAGGTGGACTGTGAGCGAACCACGGAAGCTTGAGGTGCTGCGCGCCATCGTGGAGGACTATGTCCATTCCCGCGAACCTGTCGGCTCCAAGGCCCTGGTGGAACGGCACCATCTGGGCGTTTCCAGCGCCACCATCCGCAACGACATGGCGGCACTGGAGGATGAGGGCCTCATCACGGCCCCGCACACCAGCGCAGGCAGGATTCCCACGGACAAGGGTTACCGCCTGTTCGTCGACCAGATCTCGGCGGTCAAGCCGCTCTCCCCGGCGGAGAAGCGCGCCATCCAGACCCTGCTCGAGGGGTCCGAGGACCTCGACGACGTCCTGGACCGGACGGCCCGGCTCCTGTCCCAGCTGACCAACCAGGTCGCCGTCGTGCAGTACCCGCACCTGAGCCGGGCCGTGGTCCGGCACATCGAATTTGTGCTGCTGGCCCCGCGGAAGGTGCTGATCGTGCTGATCGCAGACTCCGGCAAGGTTGACCAGCGCGTCGTCGACGCCGGACAGGACCTGTCAGACGACACTCTTGCCGCCCTGCGCACCCGGTTCATGACCGGTGTGGCCGGAACGCCGGTGGCCATCCTGCCCCAGCATCTGGCCGCCGTCGTGGCCGGCTGCACGCCGGCCGAACGTTCCGTTGCCATGGCCCTCGGCAAGGGGCTGGAGGGCCTGGCCCACAACAGCCGGGAGGACCGGATGGTCCTGGCCGGAACGGCCAACCTGGCGCGGTCCAACGTGGACTTCCCGCTCAGCATAGGACCTGTCCTTGAGGCCCTCGAGGAGCAGGTGGTTATGCTGCGGCTCCTGAGCGACATGGCACAGGACCCGCGCGGCGTGGCCGTCAGCATTGGCCGCGAAAACCCCTACGACGGGCTGGCCGAGGCCTCAGTGGTGGCCACGGGCTACGGCCCCGACGCCACCGCCAAGGTGGGCATACTGGGCCCTACCCGGATGGACTATCCCACCACCATGGCCGCCGTGCGCGCGGTGGCCCGCTATCTTTCGAGGATTCTGGGCCCGTGACCGCACGCCCCGGACATCCCCTGACAACAGGCAGTACAACGAGGAAGAGATACGAACTTTGAGCAGCCACTACGACGTTCTTGGAGTCTCCGCGGAAGCCACCGGCGAGGAGATCAAAAAGGCCTACCGCAAGCTGGCCCGTTCGCTTCACCCGGACGTCAACCCCGGGGAAGACGCCGCCGAACGGTTCAAGGCCGTCACCCACGCCTATGAGGTGCTGTCCGATCCGCAGAAGCGCAGGGTCTACGACACCACCGGCAACGAGAACGGCACGGACAATGGCTTTGGCGGCGGCGGTTATGCCGGCCAGGGATTCGCGTTCCAGGACATCTTCGACACCTTCTTCGGCGCCGGTGGCACCTCCGGCCCCGCGTCCCGCGTCCGCCGCGGACAGGACGCGCTCATCAGCGTGCGGATCGACTTGCGTGATGCCGTCTTCGGCGTCAACAAGAAGCTGGAAGTGGACACGGCCGTCACCTGTCCCACCTGCGAAGGGTCCTGCTGCCGCGAGGGCAGCCACCCGGAACGCTGCGACATCTGCGGCGGCAGCGGCCAGGTGCAGCGGGCGGTCCGTTCCATCCTCGGCCAGGTCATGACCGCCGCCCCCTGCGGCTCGTGCGAGGGCTTCGGCACGGTCATCAAGGACCCCTGCAACGAGTGCAGCGGCCAGGGCCGCATCCGCAGCCGCCGCTCCCTGACCATCAAGGTCCCGGCCGGTGTGGCCACCGGAACGCGGATCCAGCTCTCCGGCCAGGGCGAGGCCGGCCCGGCGGGCGGGCCGTCCGGCGACCTCTACGTGGAAATCCGCGTCAACAACGACCCCACGTATGTCCGTGAGGGCGACGATCTCCACGCGACGCTCAACATTCCCATGACCGCCGCCGCCCTCGGCACGGAACTGAGCCTGGAAACCTTCGACGGCAAGCAGGAGATCGACGTCAAGGCGGGCACACAGTCCGGCGAGATCATCACCCTCCGCGGCCTCGGCGTCACCCACCTGCGCGGCTACGGCCGCGGTGACCTCAGGGTTCACCTGCAGGTGGAAACGCCGTCCAAGCTCGACCCCGCCCAGGAGGACCTGCTGCGGCAGCTGGCCAAGCTCCGCGGCGAGCAGTTCTCCGAGGGCAAGCTCGCAGCCGGCGGCGGCGTCTTCGCCAAGCTGCGGGACCGCCTCGGTAACCTGTAGCGGTGAGCAACCCCGTATTCTTCACCCCGGCCGGCGCGCTGGACAGCACTGTTCCCGGTTCGGTGTTCGTCCTGGACGGTGCCGAGGCCCGGCACGCAGTCACCGTGAAGCGCCTGGCGGTGGGGGAGCAGGTTGACATTGCCGACGGCGCCGGCAAACGCATCACCGGAACCGTGACGGAAGCCGCCCCCGCCGAGCTGACGGTCGAATGCACCTCCGTCAATGTGGAACCGCGGCCGGGCATCCGCCTCGTTCTGGTGCAGGCCCTCGCCAAGGGCGACCGGGACGAGTTGGCGATCGAAACCGCCACCGAACTGGGCATCGACGCGGTGATTCCGTGGCAGTCGGAACGCTCCATCGTCCGCTGGAAGGGTGAGCGGGCGGCCAAGGCGCACGGCAAGTGGCAGTCGGCCGTCACGGCCGCCGCCAAGCAGGCACGCCGCGCCTGGATCCCCGAGGTAAGGCCCGCCGTCGACACCCAGGCGCTGGCCAGGGAAGTGGCGGAAGCCGGCCTTGCCGTGATTCTGCACGAGGACGCGGTGACGCCGCTGCGGCGGGTCCTGGGCAAGTGGTCGGAGGAGCGCCGGGAGGCGTCGGACCCGGGCGAGGTCCTCCTCATCGTTGGTCCCGAAGGGGGCATCAGCCCCCGTGAGGTCACCAGGCTGTGCAGCGCCGGGGCGGTAACGGCGCTGCTGGGACCGCACGTCCTGCGGTCATCGACGGCGGGACCCGCCGGCGTCGTGGTTGCCAGCGACGTCCTCGGCCGCTGGTAAGTCCAGACCGCTGGTAAGCCCAGACCGCTGGTAAGTCCGGACCGCTGGTAACTTCAGCCGAACGCTTCGCTGACGGGACCGCTAGCGAACTGTGAACTTAGCGAACCGTGAAACCCCGTGAGTCCACGTTGAGTTCGTCCTCAGGCTTGCCTGGGCCGGTCTGGGAGACGCGAACCTCGTAGTTGCCGGGCGCGAGGTTGACCGTGATGCCGAAAACCCCGGAGCTGGCGGGATCCGCTGCGGCCACGGCTTCCCCGGTCAGATAGCTTTCCTTGTCGCCGTTGTCCTGGACCTTGAGGATTCGCCAGTGCAGTTTGCCGTTGGGGACGGTGCTTCGTCCGGCGATCTTGACCCGTCCGTCGCTGACTTCGGTGCCCTGCTGCGGATCGATGATCCACACCGGTGCCACCATTCCGGCGCTGCGGGACGTGGGCGCACCGAGCTTCACGTGCTTGAACGCCAGGTAATCGGTGTGCCCGTCCACCAGGATGACCACCTCGATCTGCTGGCCTGAGTCGATCAGGCCCGAGCTGGCCCCGGCGGCCGTTGCGGTGTAGACCAGTTGCTGGATGGCCCGCTGGGCCATGTCGGCGTCGAGGTTGCTGTTGAAGGCATCCGCGGAGACGTCCACGGTAATGACATTCGTGCCCGAGATCGACGTCGCCAGGTTCTTGGGGTTCTGCCACGGCGTGAAGAAGTCCGGATCCAGCGGCGTCTCCGACATCATGGCCCGCAGGGCCCGTGTGATCGGGTTCTCATCGTCAGGAACGTCGCGGAACTCGCGGTACAGGAAGACGTTGCTGTTGCTTCGCCCGATCCAGTAAACGGGCGCCTTGTTCGAGGACTGCGTTGTTTCCAGCGGAGCGCTGGTAGTGGGAACGCCGTCCGTGCCGGCGGCCCGGCGGGACGAGGAGGTCGGAGAGTTGGCGGATGTCACCGCAGGATCGGGATCGGCAATGCATCCGGACAGCAGCAGGGCAGCCGGAAGCAGCGCGGACAGCAGCACGGAGCGAATCCGCGGTACTTTCCGGCCCGGAGTTCCTGGCTGACTGATGCTGACGGTCCCTTCAAATGAGCAGTGCTTGCGGGCACGCCGGACCGTTG
This sequence comes from Arthrobacter sp. FW305-BF8, assembly GCF_021789315.1. Taxonomy (NCBI): domain Bacteria; kingdom Bacillati; phylum Actinomycetota; class Actinomycetes; order Micrococcales; family Micrococcaceae; genus Arthrobacter; species Arthrobacter sp. FW305-BF8. The sequence continues at coordinate 2,734,748 of NZ_CP084561.1, read as the reverse complement.
CCGGCGGGCTCCTTTTCCAGCATTACACGAGACTTTGGGGCACACCGTGCCTTTCAGGGCAGGCGGCCGAACTGCAACGGGAACGATATGAGGCCGATACAAAGTTGATATCTAATTGCGGGAACGCGTTACAGAAATGGGGTCTGCCGTGACCTTCCCGGACGGCAGGCCAGGGCGTGCGCTGGCGTAAGATGTAAAGACACAAATGAGTTATTTTTCCGAACTGGAGGGAACTTAAGGCCCCAGGCCGTCACCATGACTGAATCAGCAAACGGAAAGCGCCGCCTCAATACGGGGGACCGCACCACGGGCGAATTCCCCCATACTCTCCCCGGCGTCCGGACGGAGGTGGTCATCTTCGATAACTCTGATCAGATGGTGCAGTCGCTGGGCAGCCACGACGAGGCCCTCCGCTTCATCGAGGACCAGTTCCCGGCGGTCAGTTTCCACGTCCGCGGCAACGAACTCTCCATCAACGGACCCGCGGCCGATGTTCCGCGGATCATGCGACTTCTCCACGAGGTCCGGGGGCTCGTGGCCCGCGGCACGGTGATTACGCCGGCAGTCCTCCAGCAACTGGTGTTGCTGCTCCGCAGCCAGTCCCTGCAGAACCCGGTCGAGGTGCTGACCCACGACATCCTGTCCAGCCGCGGCAAGACCATCCGGCCCAAGACACTGAACCAGAAGAACTACGTGGACGCCATCGACGCGAACACGGTGATCTTCGGGATCGGCCCCGCCGGTACCGGCAAGACCTACCTGGCGGTGGCCAAGGCGGTGCAGGCGCTGCAGCAGAAGGAAGTCAGCCGCATCATCCTCACCCGTCCCGCCGTCGAAGCTGGCGAACGGCTGGGTTTCCTCCCCGGCACGCTCAGCGACAAGATCGACCCGTATCTGCGGCCGCTGTACGACGCGCTGCACGACATGATGGACCCCGAGTCCATTCCCCGGCTGATGGCGGCCGGAACCATTGAAGTCGCTCCGCTGGCCTATATGAGGGGCCGGACGCTGAACGACGCCTTCATCATCCTTGACGAGGCACAGAACACCACGCCGGAACAGATGAAAATGTTCCTGACCCGCCTTGGCTTCGGCTCCAAGATGGTGGTCACCGGCGACGTCACGCAGGTGGACCTTCCGTTCGGAACCCGCTCCGGCCTGCGCATCGTCGAGGAGATCCTCACCGGAATCAACGACGTCAGCTTCTCCGTTCTGGACGCCGCCGACGTTGTCCGCCACCGGCTGGTGGGGGACATCGTCAACGCCTACAGCATCTGGGACGAAGCACAACGCAACCGGGTCAAGCATTCAGTTCCCCGGGAACGACGGGAGAACACGCATGAGCATCGAAGTTAACAACGAATCCGGCATTCAGGTGGACGAACCCCGGCTGGTGGCATTGGCACGCTTCATCTTCGAGCAGCTGTACATCCATCCGCAGGCGGAACTGTCCATCCTGCTGGTGGACGAGCCGGCCATGGAGAAGCTGCACATCGAGCTGATGGATGAGCCGGGAGCCACCGACGTGCTCTCGGTCCCCATGGATGAGCTGACCCCGGGGACCCCGGACAAGCCCACCCCGCAGGGGATGCTTGGCGACATCGCGATCTGCCCCCAAGTGGCCGAGGTCCAGGCCCGCAGCGCCGGGCATTCCACGCAGGACGAGATGCTGCTGCTGACCACGCATGGAATCCTCCACCTGCTCGGCTATGACCATGCCGAACCCGAGGAGAAGGCAGAAATGTTCGGCCTGCAGCGCGAACTGCTGACGGCATTCACCGGCAAAGAAGCACCGGCCGAGACCACCCAGTGACCTCCCTGCTCCTTGTCTGCATGGCGCTTGCGTTTCTCGGTGCCGCAGCGCTGCTGACTGCTGCCGAGGCGGCGTTCAGCTTTCTTCCGCGCCACGACGCCGAGCAGGCGGTGCAGGGGAGCCGGGGGCCGGCGTTGCGGAGGATCCTGGATCAGCCGATGACGCACATGCGTGCCCTGCGTTTCTGGCGGATCTGGTTCGAGACGGCCTCCGCGGTGGCCGTGGCTGTGCTCCTCTACAGCGTGCTGGCCAACGTCTGGCTGGCCGGCCTGGCCGCGACGGGCATCATGGCGGTCCTGGGTTTTGTGCTGGTGGGCGTCTCGCCGCGCCAGCTGGGCCGCTCGCATCCGGCCGCCGTGGCGCAGTATTCGGCGTCGATGGTCCGGTTCCTGGCCTGGATACTCGGCCCGATCCCGGCGTGGCTGGTCCGGCTGGGCAGTGCCGTGGCCCCGGGTTCGCCCAACGGCGACGACTCCTACTTCAGCGAGGAGGAGTTCCGCGAACTGGTTGACCGGGCCACCGAGTCGGACATGATCGAGGACAATGAGGCGGAACTCATCCAGTCCGTCTTCGAGTTCGGCGACACCCTGGTCCGCGCCGTCATGGTGCCGCGGACTGACATCCTGACCATCGACGCCGGCTCAAGCCTGCACAGCGCGATGGCACTGTTCCTGCGGTCGGGGTATTCCAGGATCCCCGTCATCGGCGAGAGCACCGACCAGATCCTGGGCATCATCTACCTCAAGGATGTGGCCGCCGCTATCCATGGCATGGATCCGGAGGCCGAACCGCCCGTGGTGGATGTGCTGGCCCGCGAGGTCCGCTACGTGCCGGATTCCAAGCCGGTGAGCGACCTCCTCCGGGAACTCCAGAAGGAATCCACGCACGTGGCCATCGTCATCGACGAGTACGGCGGGACGGCCGGGCTAGTGACGCTGGAGGACCTTATCGAAGAGCTCGTCGGCGAAATCGTGGATGAATACGATTCGGAGAGCGCCGCCGTCGTTGACCTCGGCGACGGCACGTACCGGGTTAGCGCCCGGATGGGGATCGACGACCTCGGTGAGCTGTTCGGCATCGAACTGGACGACGACGAGGTGGATACCGTGGGCGGCCTGCTGGCCAAGGCCCTGGGCCGGGTCCCGATCGTGGGCAGCGCCGTGGATGTCGACGGCGTTTCGCTGCGCGCCGAGCGGCTCGAGGGCCGCCGGAACCGCGTCAGCCACATCATTGCGGGCGCCGCGCCGAAAGGCCCCGTTCCACAAAATACTGACCTTGAAGAACTTCTCGACGAGGCCGAATCAATGCAACAGGGAGTTCCACGTGAGCAAGCAGAATAAGGCCGACGGCGGCGAACCGTTCGGCGGGTACCATGCCGGATTCTCGGTGCTGGTGGGCCGGCCCAACGCCGGAAAATCCACCCTCACCAACGCGCTGGTGGGCAAGAAGGTGGCCATCACGTCCGCCAAGCCGCAGACCACGCGGCACACCATCCGCGGAATCGTCCACCGCGAGGACGCCCAGCTGATCCTTGTGGACACCCCCGGCCTGCACCGGCCCCGCACTCTGCTGGGCAAGCGCCTGAACGACCTCGTCGCCGACACGCTTTCAGAGGTGGACGCGATCGGGTTCTGCATCCCTGCCAACGAGAAGATCGGCCCCGGTGACAAGTTCATTGCGGCCCAGCTCGCCGCCGTGGGGCGCAAGCCGGTGATTGCCCTCGTCACCAAGGCCGACCTGGTGGACCGGCAGGCCCTGACGGAGCAGCTGCTGGCCGTCGCCGAGCTCGGCAGGGAAGTGCTGGGTGAGGACGGCTGGAAGGACATCGTTCCGGTCTCGGCCGCGGACGGGTTCCAGGTGGGTACGGTGGCGGACGTCCTGATCAGCCACATGCCGCCGTCGCCGCCGCTCTATCCGGACGGCGAGCTGACGGATGAGCCGGAGGCCGTGATGGTGGCCGAACTCATCCGCGAGGCTGCGCTGGAGGGCGTGCGCGACGAGCTGCCGCACTCACTGGCCGTGGTGGTGGAGGAGATCGTTCCCCGCGAGGGCCGGACCGAGGACAACCCGCTCCTCGACGTTCGCGTCAACCTCTACGTGGAGCGCCCGTCCCAGAAGGCCATCATTATCGGCAAGGGCGGAAGCCGCCTGCGGGAGGTGGGCACCAACGCCCGGAAGGGCATTGAGGCGCTCCTGGGCACCCGCGTCTACCTGGACCTCCACGTCAAAGTGGCCAAGGACTGGCAGCGCGACCCCAAGCAGCTGGTGAAGCTCGGGTTCTGACCCGCTGACGCCGACGCGCCAAGGCTAACGCCTGCGCGCCGGGCCGCGAACGCCGGATGTCCGGCGTTTTCCCAGAAACGGCAACTAAAATAGGCCGGATCCCATTTTTTCGAGGAAGGTACACCCTGTGGTGCGACGCCGCGACAACCGCGCCCAAGGACCGGGCACACCCGCCCGTTCCGAGCCAGCTGCCCGGCATGCCGAGGACGCCCGGCTGGGCGCTGCCCGGCACCTGAATGTGCGCCACATGCCCACGTGGCTCAAGGTGACCACCGCCGTCGTCGCTGTGGTCCTCGTCGGCGGCCTGGCCTTTGCCGGCTACTGGTACTTCAGGCTGCAGTCCAACATCTCCACCGCCGCGCTCGGCGCCGGAAGCAGCCGCACCGACGCCACGGACGATGCCACCGGGAGGCTGCAGATCCTGATCCTGGGGTCCGACACCCGCGACGGCAAGAACTCGAATTACGGCACCACCGAGGATTCCACCGGCTACGGCAACTCCGACGTCATGATGCTCATGGACATCTCGGAGGACAACAAGCGGGTCAACGTGATCAGCTTCCCCCGCGACCTGTTGGTGGACATCCCCAAGTGCACCGACCAGAAGACCGGCAAGCAGTACCCGGCCCGCAGCGGCATCATGATCAACGAAGCCATGAAAGAGGCTGGCATCGGCTGCGCCGTGGACACCGTCAACAAGCTGACCGGCATGGAGATTGACCACTTCATGATGGCTGACTTCAACGCCGTCAAGGAACTGTCGAACGCCGTGGGCGGCGTCGAGGTGTGCATCAGCGACGCCGTTTACGACCCCGACTCGCGGCTGAAGCTGCCCAAGGGCACCTCCCAGGTGCAGGGCGAACAGGCCCTCGCCTTCCTCCGCACCCGCCACGCGTTCGCCGACGGCGGTGACCTCGGCCGCATCAAGGCCCAGCAGGGCTTCCTGTCCTCCCTGACCCGCAAGATCAAGGATGACGGCACCCTCTCCAACCCGGCTCAGCTCCTGAATATCGCCGACGTCATCACCAAGAACCTCACCGTCGACGACGGGCTCGCCTCGGTACCGGCAATGGTTACCATCGGCAACCGGCTGAAGACGATCGACGTCGGCAAGGTCGCCTTTGTGGCGACACCGACCGTCCCTGCGGCCAGCGATCCCAACCGGCTCGAGGCTGCGCAGCCGGCCGCCTCGCAGCTGTTCGCCGCCCTGCGGAAGGACGTCGACCTGACGGACCCGGACGGGAAGGAAACCCCGTCGCCGTCGGCCACGCCCAAGCCTTCGGCGAGCTCCACGCCGTCGGCCACGCCCAAGCCCACAGCGACGGCGGCGCCGTATGACAAGACGCTGCAGCCCATCACCGTGGCAAACGGAACCGGTTCGCCCACCCGGACCCAGGAAATCGTTGAGGCCGTGGTGGCTGGCGGCTTCACCCAGGTGGGGCAGCTGGAGGCCGACACCACGGCAAAGACCATGGTGTACTACGGACCCGAGTTCGCGGACGTCGCCGCCGATGTTGCTGCCCTGTTCGGTATTCCGGCCGCCCAGGTGGCGCCGTCGTCCGGCGTCGCAGGCGTGCAGCTATACCTCGGTTCCGACTTCCCGTCCGGAACGAAGTTCGGCAAGACCACTGTTCCCAAGGACATCGTCAACCAGACAGCCGGCGACACCGTCTGCCAGCAGGCAAACCCCGACCTGATCGTGCAGTAGCTGATCGTGCTCCAGATGACTGTGCCGTAGCTGCCTGCGGTTTAGCTCCAAAAAAAATGCCGGGCCGCCCCGAACGGGGGCGGCCCGGCATTTCTGTAATCACCAGATGCTGACGCGCTCCGCCGGGGGCATCCACATCCCGTCCTCCTCCGTGACGCCGAACGCGGTGTGGAAGGAGTCCAGGTTCTTGGCGATGGCGTTGGTGCGGAACTCGTTGGGGGAGTGCGGGTCAGTGGCCAGCCGCCGGACGGCCTCCTCGGTGCGGATCACCTGGCGCCAGCCGGCCGCCCAGGAAGCGAAGAAGCGCTGTTCACCCGTCAGCCCGTCGAGCACCTCAGGTTCCTGGCCGTCAAGGCTGAGGCGGTAGGCCTTGTGGGCAATGGTGAGCCCGCCCAGGTCGCCGATGTTTTCCCCGAGCGTGAGCTTGCCGTTAACGTTGTGGCCGGGCGCGGCGTACGGGGACAGCGCGTCGAACTGGTCCACGAGGCGGCCGGTCAGGGCTTCGAAGGCCTTCCGGTCGTCCTCGGTCCACCAGTTGCGCAGCTCGCCCTTGCCGTCGAACTGCGAGCCCTGGTCATCGAAGCCGTGGCCGATCTCGTGCCCGATCACGGCCCCGATGCCGCCGTAGTTCACCGCATCGTCGGCGTCGGCGGTGAAGAACGGCGGCTGGAGGATGGCCGCCGGGAAGACGACCTCATTCAGCATCGGGTGGTAGTACGCGTTGACGGTCTGCGGCGTCATGAGCCACTTGTTGAGGTCCACCGGCTTGCCCACCTCATCAAGGTGGCGGTCGACGTCGGCGTTGTGGGCCCGTTCGACGTTCCCCAGCAGGTCGGCGGGGTCGATCACCACTGCCGTGTAGTCGATCCACTCGTCGGGGAAGCCGATCTTCGCGCGGAACGCCCCCAGTTTCCGGAGCGCCTCGGCCTTGGTGTCCTCGCCCATCCATTCCAGCCCGCTGATGCTCTGCCGGTAGGCCTCGATCAGGTTCGCCACGAGTGTCTGCATGCGGGCCTTGTGGCCCTCCGGAAAGTGCCGCGCCACATAGATCTGGCCAACGGCCTCGCCCAGTGCCGCCTCGACGACGGCGACGCCCCGTTTCCAGCGGTCCTTGTTCCGCGGGGTGCCGCTGATGGTGGTGCCGTAGAAGGCGAAGTTCGTGTCCACGAAGGCGGACGACAGGTAGGGGGCCGCCGAATTGATGACGCGCAGGGCAAGCCATTCCTGCCACACCGGCAGTGATTCCGAGGCCAGCAGTGCGGCGGCGCCGGCAAAGAAGTCAGGGGTGCTGACCACGATCTCCTGCCGCTTCTCCGGGGCGATGTCCGCGGCCTCAAACCACGTGTCCAGCAGGGGGAACAGCTCGCGTGCGTCGTCGGCAGACTTTAGGTTGTAGGTCTTCTGCGGGTCACGGAGCGTGACGTTGTCCCAGTGGTGCGAGGCGAGGGCGGTCTCCAGTGTCACCACCCGGGCCGCGGCCTCTTCGGGATCGGCGACGCCGGCGAGGCCGAACATGGTGCCCACGTACTCCCGGTAGGACTGCACCACGGGGGCGAATTTCTCCTCGCGGTAATAGGACTCGTCGGGGAGCCCGAGGCCGCCCTGCCCCGTGTAGAGCAGAACGCGGTCGGGGTTGCCGGCGTCGGGTGCCGGGTAGATGTAGAAGAGTCCGGACACGTCGGCGCGGAAGAGCCGGCCGGCCAGTGCCAGCAGCTCGGAAATGCTCGCAGTGTCGAAGACCTCGGCCAGGCGTCCGCGGATGGGGTCCAGGCCCCTGGCCTCGACGGCTGCCTCATCCATGAAGCTGCTGTAGAGGTCGCCGATTTTCTGCTCGATGCCGCTGGCTCCGGACCCCTTGGCCGCGGCTTCCTCGATGATTTCCCGGACTGCCAGCTCGGAGCCGTCGCGCAGGGCTGTGAATGTGCCTTCCAGCGCGCGGTCGTCAGGGATGGTGGTGTCCTTCAGCCAGGCACCGTTCACATGCTGGTAGAGGTCGTCCTGTGGCCTCACGCTGTGGTCGATGTTTGACAGGGCGATCCCCGAAATTGGCACAGGAGCTCCTTCGATGACGGGCTGCGGCCGGCACTTTCACCGGTGCAGCGTCTGCATGGTGGACGTTGCTGGAGGTGTTGCTCCTTCATCTTACGCACCCGTGTTACTGTGAAATGGTGCGTGCAGAGCTCCTTCTTCTTAGCTGCCGCGGCGAGGCCTCAGACGCTATCTAGCGCAAGGCCCACCCTCGTCGCGGAGTCTGTGTTGCCCGGCCACCCTTTCACTCAGGAATCACAGAAAAGGCCAGATTAATGCGAAACGCACAGAAGCCCTCGGGAATGCCGATCCACCGCTACGTCCCCTTCCAGGACCAGATCAAGGTCGATCTGCCGGACCGCACCTGGCCGGACAAGATCATCACCACGGCCCCGCGCTGGTGCGCAGTTGATCTGCGGGACGGCAACCAGGCACTGATCGACCCCATGAGCCCGGCCCGCAAGATGAAGATGTTCGACCTGCTGGTCCGGATGGGCTACAAGGAGATCGAGGTCGGCTTCCCCTCAGCGTCCCAGACCGACTTCGACTTCGTCCGCCAGCTGATCGAGGGCAACCACATCCCTGATGACGTCACCATCCAGGTGCTGACCCAGGCCCGCGAACACCTCATCGAGCGGACCTACGAGTCTCTGGTGGGCGCCAAGCAGGCCATCGTGCACCTGTACAACTCCACGTCCGTCCTGCAGCGCCGCGTGGTGTTCAACCAGGACGAGGACGGCATCATGGACATCGCCCTGCAGGGCGCCCGCCTCTGCAAGAAGTACGAAGAAACGCTGGGCGACACCCACATCACCTACGAGTACTCGCCGGAGTCCTTCACCGGCACCGAGCTGGAGTACGCGGTCCGCGTCTGCAACGCCGTCGCCGACGTCTTTGAGGCGTCCGCCGACCGCCAGGTGATCATCAACCTGCCCGCCACGGTCGAGATGGCCACCCCGAACGTCTACGCGGACTCCATCGAGTGGATGAGCCGCCACCTGCACCCGCGCGAGGGCATCATTCTCTCCCTGCACCCGCACAATGACCGCGGCACCGGTGTGGCCGCGGCCGAGCTGGGCTACCAGGCCGGCGCCGACCGCATCGAGGGCTGCCTGTTTGGCAACGGCGAGCGGACCGGCAACGTGGACCTGGTGACCCTCGGCCTGAACATGTTCGTGCAGGGCGTTGACCCGATGATCGACTTCTCCGACATCGACGACGTCCGGCGCACCGTGGAGTACTGTAACCAGCTGCCTGTGGCGGAGCGTGCACCCTACGGCGGCGACCTCGTCTTCACCGCCTTCTCCGGGTCCCACCAGGACGCCATCAAGAAGGGCCTCGAAGCCCTGGAGAAGGATGCGGCAGCCGCGGGCAAGGACGTCAGCGACGTCACCTGGCAGGTGCCCTACCTGCCGGTGGACCCGAAGGACCTTGGCCGCAGCTACGAGGCCGTGATCCGCGTCAACTCCCAGTCCGGCAAGGGCGGCGTGGCTTACCTGCTGAAGAGCGAGCACAGCCTGGATTTGCCGCGGCGGGCGCAGATCGAGTTCTCCGGCGTCATTCAGAAGCGCACGGACACCGTAGGCGGCGAGGTCAGCGGTGCCCAGCTGTGGCAGCTGTTCCAGGACGAGTACCTGCCCTCCGCGAAGGCGGAAAGCCAGTGGGGCCGGTACTCCCTCGGCTCGGTGAAAACCGAAACCGATGAGGACGGCTCCATGACCCTGCACGCCTCGCTGGGTGTGGACGGCACCCACGTCAACCGCACCGGCACGGGCAACGGCCCCATCGCTGCGCTGCTGGACATCCTCAGCCAGGACGGCGTGGACGTGCGGGTCCTGGACTACAGCGAGCACGCCCTGTCGGAAGGCGGCAGCGCCCTCGCCGCGGCCTACGTCGAATGCGCCGTGGGGGAGCGTGTCCTGTGGGGCGTCGGCATCGACGCCAACACCAGCACGTCAGCGCTGAAGGCAGTGATCTCTGCCGTGAACCGGGCCATCCGGGACGCCCAGGCCTGAGCTTCCTGACAGCTGCGCCGCCGGTCCACACCGGCGGCTCAGCTGCTTCATTGAGTCAATGGGAAGATTAAGCGTGGTCCAATCATTTGCAGCGCGCAGCTACCGCGACGACGCCGTGGTGCTGCGCACCCACAAGCTGGGCGAGGCGGACCGCATCATCACCCTGCTGACCAAGCACCACGGCCAGGTCAGGGCGGTGGCCAGGGGGATCCGGCGGACCACCAGCCGCTTCGGTGCCCGCCTGGAGCCCTTCATGGTGGCGGACCTGCAGCTCGTGTCCGGCAAGACCCTCGACATCGTGACGCAGGCCGTCGCGAAAGGGGCGTACGGGGGCAACATCGCCGCCGACTATGGGCGCTACACGGTGGCTGCGGCCATGACCGAAACCGCCGAGAAACTGACCGACGTCGACGGCGAAGCCGGGACGGCCCAGTACAACCTGCTGGTCGGCGCCCTGGCCTCGCTAAGCCGCGGGGACCACGCGCCGGAGCTGATCCTGGATTCCTACCTGCTGCGGGCCCTGTCAACCGGCGGTTGGGCGCCCAGCTTCACGGACTGCGCGCGCTGCGGCGCGCCCGGGCCGCACACCGCCTTCTCCGCACCCCTGGGCGGAATGGTCTGCGCCGAATGCCGCCCGCCCGGGTCGCCGGCCCCGGCGCCTGAGACGGTCTCCCTGCTGGGTGCGCTGCTCACCGGGAACTGGACGACGGCGGACGCCTCCCTTCCGGTCCACCGCCGGGAATCGGCGGGGCTGGTGGCAAGCTATTTGCAGTGGCACCTTGAGCGTGTCCTGAAATCCCTCAAACATGTGGAGCGTACCTAACAGTGTCCTTGGGAAAGAAGACCAGCCCTGCCCGGCGCCGCACCGCCCCGGTGGTGCCCCCGTACCCGCACCACTCGGGCGCGGTCCCGCCATCGATTCCGGCCGAGTTCGTGCCCCGGCACGTGGCCATCGTGATGGACGGCAACGGCAGGTGGGCCAACCAGCGCGGCCTGCCGCGCATCGAGGGCCACAAGGCGGGGGAGCCCGCACTGCTGGACGTCGTGGCCGGCGCCATTGAACTCGGCATCGAGTACGTCAGTGTGTACGCCTTCTCCACGGAGAACTGGCGCCGGTCTCCCGAGGAAGTCCGCTTCCTGATGGGATTCAACAAGGAGGTGCTGCGCAGGCAGCGCAACCAGCTGGACGAGTGGGGCGTGCGGATCCGCTGGTCCGGCAGGCGTCCCCGGCTCTGGGGTTCGGTGATCCGCGAACTGGAGGAGGCGGAGGAGTACACCGCCGGAAACAGCACCTGCACGCTGACCATGTGCGTGAACTACGGCGGCCGGGCGGAAATCGCGGACGCGGTGTCCGCCATTGCCCGTGACGTGGCCGACGGCAGGCTCAAGCCCGGGGCGATCACCGAGAAGACGATCCAAAAGTACCTCGACGAGCCGGACCTTCCCGACGTCGACCTCTTCCTCCGCAGTTCCGGTGAACAGCGGCTGTCCAACTTCATGCTGTGGCAGTCTGCGTACGCGGAGTTCGTCTTTCTGGACACCCTGTGGCCCGACGTCGACCGCCGGACCCTCTGGGACGCAGTGGAGATCTATGCCCAGCGGGACCGCCGGTACGGCGGCGCAGTGGACGCCGCCCAGGCCCTTTAGGCTGCGCGGCGCTGGGGTCGCGGTACCGGACACCCTGTACCCGAATCAGGCGGCGTAACCCCTGATCCATTTGGCCAAGCGCAGGTAGGCGTCGGCCCGCACCTCGGCGCGGGACAGGAACACGTCGTGAAGGGCGCCGTCGATGCGCTCCACGGTGACGCTCCGGCCCAGCGACATGGCACGGGCGGCAATCGTGTTGACGTCCAGCACCGCGTCCGTGCGCCGCATTGCCTCGTTCCACACCATGCCGTTCTCGCTCGCGGCCGACAGCAGCACCAGAACGGGAACGTCGATGCCCAGGCCGCGCGCCACCTTGGCCTGCCCTGCCAGGATGGCACTGAGCCAGGCTGCACGCACCGGAAAGGCCAGGGGCGGACGGTAGGCAGCGTCCAGGGTCCACTCGCCTTCAGCAGTACTGCTGATGCTCCGCCAGTAGAAGCCGCGCTCCGGCAGCCTGAGCACCGCCTCCGGCCGCAGGCGGGCGATCGGCTCCACCATGGTCCAGGCCGCCCGCCGGACCAGGGCGCTGCCGTGCATTTCGAGCCAGGGACTGTTCAGGACCAGCTGCGAGACGGCGCCGGGGTTGCGGCTGGCCCACAGGGCCGCCACGAGGCCGCCCGTGGAGTGCCCCATGAGCGCGAGCTGAACCGGTCCTGCACCGCCGGACTCGGTAATCATGCCGGCCGCGGTGCCGATCTCGGCGTCGTAGTTTCCCAGATCTGCGACGTAGCCGCCATGGGTGCCCGGCTGCAGGCTGCGGCCGTGGTTGTGCATGTCCAGGGCAAAGAATTCGAAGCCCTGTGCGTCCCAGAACCGCGCCAGCTCAATGTTGAAGAAGTAGTCGCTCCAGCCGTGCAGGAAGAGTACCGCCCGGCGGGGCCCGGCGATGCGGACCTCCGGACCATCCTGTGGAGCGAAGCGAACCAGCGTGGCACGGCGGCGGACGCCGTCCACGCCCGCGGCTTCGAAGGCGCAGGACTCGAAGCCCGGCCCCAGAATGTCGCTCTGCCACTTCATGGCACCAGCGTAGGACTTTCGAGTCCCCGCCCGGGCGGTGTTGTGCCAGCCCGGTTTGGCTCGCACCCTGGGATTTGGTCTGCACCCGCGAATTTGGTCTGCACTGGGGAATTTGGTCTGCACCCGCGAAGACGGAAAACTAGAGGCATGCGCGTATATCCCACTTTTTTCAGGCTGGCTTTTTCATGGATGGACGCCGAACGCGCCCACAAAATCGGTTTCAAGGGAATCCGGCTGGTCCATACCGTGGGAGCAGGACGGCTGCTGGAAAGGTTCACGGCACCGCCGGCGTCCCTGCAGACGAATGCGCTCGGCCTGACCTTCCCATCCCCGTTCGGGCTGGCCGCCGGCTTTGACAAGGAGGGCCACGGAATCGAGGCACTGATGGAGCTCGGATTCGGCCACGTCGAGGTGGGTACCATCACCGGCCAGGCCCAGCCCGGCAACGAAAAGCCCCGCCTGTTCCGGCTGATCGAGGACAGGGCCGTCATCAACCGGATGGGATTCAACAACGACGGCGCCTCTGCCGTGGCTCCGCGGCTGAAGTCCGCCCGGGCTGCGCTGCAGCGGCGCCATGCCAAGGTGCGGCCCGTGATCGGCGTCAACATCGGCAAGACCAAGGTGGTGGAGCTCGAGGACGCCGTGGAGGACTACCTTGTCAGTGCCCGCAGCCTGGCCCCGGCGGCCGACTATCTCGTGGTGAACGTCAGCTCGCCGAACACGCCGGGGCTCCGGCTCCTGCAGAACGTGGAGACGCTCCGGCCGCTGCTGAAGGCAGTGGGGGAGGAGGCGGACAAGTCCGCAGGCCGGCATGTCCCGCTCCTGGTCAAGATCGCCCCTGACCTCACCGATGAGGATATCGACGACGTCGCCCGGCTGGCGATGGACCTGGGGCTCGACGGCATCATCGCCACGAACACCACCATCGGCCGCGATGGGCTCAGCTCCTCAGCGGACACGGTGGAGGCCTGCGGTGCCGGCGGCCTGTCGGGTGCTCCGCTGAAAAGCCGTTCGCTGGAGGTGCTGCGCCGGCTGAAGTCGGTCACCCAGGACCGGCTGACGCTGATTTCCGTGGGTGGGGTGGAGAGCGCCGCGGACGTCCAGGACCGCCTGGACGCCGGCGCCACCCTGGTTCAGGGCTACACCGCCTTCCTGTACGAGGGGCCGTTCTGGGCAGCCCGGATCAACAAGGAACTGGCCAGGAACCGCTGATCCGTGCCTTAAGTGCTGATCTGAGGCTTAAACACAGCAGCCCGGCGGTTTTACCGCCGGGCTGCTGTGTTTTTAGGTCCGGGACCCTCGGGCGGCCTGTGCCGCGGGAGGAAAGCGAGGAATCAGGACGGGTACTGCCCGCGGCTGACCAAAGGCTTGGGCAGGCGAAGCTTCCGGAACTGCAGCGAACGCATGGTGCCGTACCAAACGGTGCCGCGCTCAACTTCGCCGAATTTTTCAGCCAGACGCTTGCGGAGTTTGCGGGACAGGATGAACGCGTCCACGAAGACCGCCAGGAACATCACCCAGAAGCCCCCCAGCACGTAAATCATCATCTCACTGGTGGACGGCACGACGAGGGAGACCACAACGAACACCAGGGCACCGAACATCAGGTACTCGCCAAGATTGAAGCGGGCGTCCACGTAGTCCCGGGCAAACCGCTTCTGCGGGCCCTTGTCGCGGATCGGCAGGAACCTTTCGTCGCCGGTGTCCATTGCCCGGCGCATCTTCAGGCGCTGCTCCTGGGCGGCAGCACGCTCCGCTTCCTTGGAGGCCTTCCGGTCCTCCGGGACGAGGGGGCGCTTGCGGGCCGCTTCCTGTGCCTTGCGCTTGGGCGTGGGCGCGCCCTTGCCCGCTATCGCGGCTGCCTCGGCAGCCTGCTGGTCAACTACATCCTGCGCCGCTGGCGCTTCCTTTTTACGTCCGAACACCACAACAGAATACCTTGGCGGGCCGTGCCCCCGGTCATGCCCGGCCGCCCGCTGAACGCCATGGCGCGGAGTCCGGCGCCTGCTGACGGCGATGTATGTTGTGTCGTGTGACACAGGTAGTGTTTGGCCATGACTACATTCTCCGCGGCGACCCCGCAACAGTACGACGCCCGGCATTATGAAGGGACAGCGGCCGGCATCGACACCGATGCCCTGCGGACCGCCGTTGAGGCGGACTTCGACACCACAGTTGCACAGCTGAAGGAGCTGGTGGCCATACCCGGCATTGCCTGGCCCAGCTTTGATCCCGCACCGCTGGACGCCAGTGCCGAGGCCGTCGCCGGCCTGGTGCGCGCGGCGGGCATCGGGGATGTCCGGATCCTGCGGTGCGACAAGGAAGACGGCACCCCCGGCGGGCCCGCCGTCGTGGCACGCCGCGAGGCCGCGCCCGGCAAGCCGACCATTCTTCTCTACGCCCACCACGACGTCCAGCCGCCCGGTGATCCGGCACTGTGGGAGTCCGAGCCGTTTACCGCCGTCGAACGCAATGGCCGCCTCTACGGGCGCGGCGCGGCCGACGACAAGGCCGGCATCATGGCCCACATCGCCGCCTATGGCGCCGTCACCAAGGTGCTCGGCGACGAATTCGGGCTTGGCGTGACACTGTTCTTCGAAGGGGAGGAAGAGGCCGGCTCGCCGACCTTCAGGACGTTCCTGGAAGCCCACCGCGAACTGCTCCGCGCCGATGTCATTGTGGTGGCCGACTCCAGCAACTGGAAGGTGGGCGTGCCGGCGCTGACCACGAGCCTGCGCGGGCTCGTCGACGGAACCATCGAGGTGCAGGTCCTTGACCACGCCGTGCATTCGGGCATGTTCGGCGGTGCCGTGCTGGATGCCCCTACGGTGCTCTCGCGCCTGATCGCGACGCTGCACGACGACCAGGGCAGCGTCGCCATTGAGGGCCTGGTGAGCAGGGATGAAACCGGCGTGGACTTGACCGAAGAGGAGTACCGGGCAGACGCCTCAGTGCTCGACGGCGTCCAGCTGGCCGGCACGGGAACCATCGCGTCACGGCTGTGGACCAAGCCTGCCCTGTCAATCATCGGCTTCGACGCTCCAGCCGTCAGCGTTGCCTCCAACACCCTGCTGCCCCGCGCCCGGGCCAAGTTCAGCCTGCGGCTGGCCCCCGGCCAGGACCCGGCCGAAGCCATGGAGGCCGTGCGCCGGCACGTGGAAACCCACGCACCGTTCGGCGCCAGGGTGACCTTCACGCCGGGGGAGAGCGGCAACGCCTTCCAAACGGACACAGCGTCCTCAGCTGCCGGCCTCGCTATGTGGGCACTCGGCGAAGCCTGGGGCGTTCCGGCGGTGGAAATGGGCATCGGGGGCTCCATTCCGTTCATCAGTGACCTGACCGAGCTGTACCCCGAAGTCCAGATCCTGGTGACGGGTGTGGAGGACCCTGATTCCCGTGCCCACTCAGCCAACGAGTCGCTGCACCTGGGGGACTTCCGCAACGCGGTGGTCGCCGAGGCCCTGCTGCTGGCGCGGCTGAACGCGGAAGGCCTTTAGTAGGCGGCTGGCAGGGAACAATGCGGGGCCTGTCAGGGTTACGCCTGAAGTTAGAGCTCCGCGCCGGATCGACGTAGCATGTAGCTATAGCCCGTACCGTTTCCGTAGGGGCAGGCACCGTGCAAGCGGGGCAGCCACAACCGTCGTTAGTAAGGTAGGCCAATGAGCACTACGACCAATGAAAACAGCACCGAACCCACCGGCACTGCCAGTGACGAACTGGCGAGCCACGAGGTTCAGCTGACGGACGTTGCAGCAGGCAAGGTCCGCAGCCTCCTGGAGCAGGAAGGCCGCACCGATCTTCGCCTCCGCGTAGCCGTGCAGCCGGGCGGCTGCTCCGGCCTCATTTACCAGCTGTACTTTGACGAGCGCCTCCTTGAAGGCGACGCCGTACGCGATTACGACGGTGTCGAGGTCGTCGTCGACAAGATGAGCGTCCCGTACCTCAGCGGTGCCAGCATCGACTTTGAGGACACCATCTCCAAGCAGGGCTTCACCATCGACAACCCGAATGCGGGCGGCTCATGCGCCTGCGGTGATTCGTTCCACTAAAGGGTCAGTGGCCCTTCCTGAACCTCTTGGCGGCGCCGGTGAAAACCGGCGCCGCCACACGGTGGGGACATGTGGGCGAAAACCTGCGGGGAGCGGTAAGCTCTACACCGAGTAGTAAAACTTTTAGTGTGCCCGGGAAGCTTTCGCCGCCCTGGCAACAGCAACAAGTAGGAAGGGCCGTCTGTGAGTTCGCAGAACCGAACCGGCAGCCGACGCAAAACGATCTCTACGATCACTGGCTTGGCAACTGCCGGCGCGTTGGTTTTGACTGGATGTTCGCCAGAGGTAGAGAAGGGGTGGCTGCCCACCGAGCGTGGCACCACCAATCACACTGACCGCATCATGGACCTCTGGGTCAACTCATGGATTGCCGCCCTCGTGGTGGGCATCATCACGTGGGGCCTGATCGTCTGGTGCCTCGTGGCCTACCGCCGCCGCAAGGGCACCGTGGGTTTCCCTCGGCAGACCAGCTTCAACCTGCCCCTTGAGGTCTTCTACCTGACGATCCCGCTCTTCATGGTCCTGGTGTTCTTCTACTTCACCGACCGTGACCAGCAGGCGATCGATGACCGCTCGCAGCCCGCCGACGTCGTAGTGGACGTCCGGGGCAAGCAGTGGGCTTGGGACTTCAACTACAAAAAGGGCGACGTCGTCACCGAGGACCTCCACGAGGCCGGCGTCCAGGCGCACCTGACAGGTGAAGCGATCGACAAGGAGAAGCTCCCGACGCTCTACCTGCCCGTCAACAAGTCTGTTGACCTGGAACTGAACTCGCGCGACGTCATCCACTCCTTCTGGGTTCCTGCATTCCTGCAGAAGAGGGACATGATCCCGGGTAAGACCAACTACATCCGGTTCACCCCCACCAAAGAGGGCACCTACGACGGCAAGTGCGCCGAGCTCTGCGGTGAGTACCACTCCGAAATGCTGTTCCGCGTCAAGGTTGTTTCCGAGTCGGAATTCCAGGCTCACATGAACCAGCTGCGCCAGGACGGCAACACGGGCCTGCTCGGCCAAGAGTATGACCGCAACCCGAACCTGAACGTTACGAAGTAAGGGAAGCGAAGTGGCTACTTACACCCAGACCCCCGGGATCCTTGAGGCTCCCGTAGTTCCCAAATCCAAGGGTCGCATCGTCGTCAACTGGATTACCTCCACGGACCACAAGACCATCGGGTACATGTACCTGATCGCGTCCTTCGTGTTCTTCTGCTTCGGCGGCGTGATGGCCCTGCTCATCCGCGCCGAGCTCTTCGAACCCGGCATGCAGATCCTGCAGACCAAGGAACAGTACAACCAGCTGTTCACCATGCACGGCACGGTCATGCTGCTCATGTTCGCCACCCCGCTCTTTGCCGGCTTTGCGAACGTGATCATGCCCCTGCAGATCGGTGCACCGGATGTCGCGTTCCCGCGGCTGAACGCGCTGGCCTTCTGGTTCTTCCTGTTTGGCTCTACCATTGCCGTTTCCGGCTTCATCACCCCGCAGGGTGCTGCATCCTTCGGCTGGTTCGCCTACGCACCGCTCTCCAACACCACCTTCAGCCCCGGCGTTGGCGGTGACCTCTGGGTCTTCGGCCTGGCACTCTCCGGCTTCGGGACCATCCTGGGCGCGGTCAACTTCATCACCACCATCATCTGCATGCGTGCCCCCGGCATGACCATGTGGCGCATGCCGATCTTCACCTGGAACACCCTTGTGACGGCCATCCTGGTCCTGATGGCGTTCCCGCCGCTTGCCGCAGCACTCTTCGCCCTCGGCGCGGACCGCCGCTTCGGTGCGCACATCTTCGACCCGGAGAACGGCGGCGCCGTCCTGTGGCAGCACCTGTTCTGGTTCTTCGGCCACCCCGAGGTTTACATCATCGCGCTGCCGTTCTTCGGCATCGTGTCCGAGATTTTCCCGGTCTTCAGCCGCAAGCCGATCTTCGGCTACAAGGGCCTGGTCTACGCGACCATCGCCATCGCCGCCCTGTCCGTAACCGTGTGGGCACACCACATGTACGTCACCGGCTCCGTGCTGCTGCCGTTCTTCTCCTTCATGACCATGCTCATCGCAGTCCCCACCGGTGTGAAGTTCTTCAACTGGATCGGCACCATGTGGCGCGGTTCCATCACCTTTGAGACCCCTATGCTGTGGAGCATCGGCTTCCTCATCACGTTCCTCTTCGGCGGCCTGACCGGCATCATCCTGGCCTCCCCGCCGCTGGACTTCCACGTCTCCGACTCCTACTTCGTGGTGGCACACTTCCACTACGTGGTCTTCGGCACCGTGGTGTTCGCGATGTTCGCCGGCTTCTACTTCTGGTGGCCGAAGTGGACGGGCAAGATGCTCAACGAACGCCTCGGCAAGATCCACTTCTGGCTCCTGTTCCTGGGCTTCCACGGCACCTTCCTCATCCAGCACTGGCTCGGCGTCGAGGGCATGCCCCGCCGCTACGCCGACTACCTGGTGGAGGACAACTTCACCTGGATGAACCAGTTCTCCACCATTGCCTCGTTCGTCCTGGGTGCGTCCCTGATCCCGTTCTTCTGGAACGTGTACATCACCGCACGCAGCGCGGAAAAGGTGGAAGTCGACGATCCCTGGGGCTTCGGCGCCTCACTGGAGTGGGCCACGTCCTGCCCGCCGCCGCGGCACAACTTCACGTCCCTGCCGCGCATCCGCTCCGAACGCCCGGCGCTGGACCTGCACCACCCTGAGCTCTCCCAGTCACACACCATTGAGTCGCCGGCACCTGCAGCAAGCGTGCTCGGTAACGCCGATCAGAAGGACACCGCGCAATGAGAATCGAGTCATGGATTTTTGGAGCAGGAGTTTTCTTCTTCGTTCCGGTTTCCATCATCTACGGCTTCCTCACCAACTGGTCTGAGTGGGTCGGCATCCTGGGCATCCTCCTGGTTGGCGGTCTGGCGGGCATGATCGGCGCCTACCTCGGCTTCACCGGCAAGCGCGTGGGCATGCGGCCCGAGGACCGTGCTGACGCGGAAATCCACGAAGGCGCCGGCGAGCAGGGCCACTTCAGCCCCTGGAGCTGGTGGCCACTGGTCCTGGGCCTGTCCTGCGCGGCAGGATTCCTCGGCCTGGCCGTAGGCTTCTGGATCGTCTTCATCGCCGGTGGTATGGCGCTGGTGGCCCTCGTGGGCTGGGTCTACGAGTACAGCCGCGGAGACCACGCACACTAAGCGTTTCAGTACCAAGAACGACGGCGGGCCCCACCTTTTCGGTGGGGCCCGCCGTCGTTCTTCTTGTGTTTAATCCCGCCCTAGCTGGCCTTCTGCGACGCCAGCAGCTCGACCAGACCCGACAGGGCCGCCTCCGCTTCACCCACGCTTTTGCCGGCTGGCAGGGCTGATTCCTTGACTGCGAGTTCGACTTCGCAGCCGTAGTCAAAGTCGGCCGTCATAACTTCAAGCAGGGAGCGGGCGTCAACGGCGTCAATGCCGGCCTTGCGGATGGTCACGGGTAAGCCTGTCTCCGTGACCGCGCGGACGAACACCGCTGCGGGCCTGGCATGCAGGCCGACGGCCGCAGAAACTATTGCCTTACGAACGGGCAACTGGACTCCTTCGTTTTGGACGGGATGGCACATTGGGGAAGCCTCCGCCGTCTTTCCATTTGGTTCGCCTCTAAGAATATCGGCCCCTGCGCCGTCAATCTTCCGGGCGCCGGCCCTGGTCTAGACCTGTGGCCAGCTTGGCTTACCCTTGAACTGTGAGCATGCACTACAGGAGCGGCCGCCGTGGCTGCTAACGTGGCCGGCATTGCCGGTGAAATTGACAGGACCAGCGGGACGCCGATTTACGTCCAGCTCCGTGAGATCCTCAGGACCTACATCGCAACGTCCTGCCCGCCAGGCTCGGCGCTGCCTTCCGAGCGTGACCTGGCCGAACGTTTCAGCCTGGCCAGAATGACCGTCCGCCAGGCCATCGACGCCCTGGTGGGGGAGGAAGTCATCGAGCGGGTGGTCGGCCTGGGCACGTTCGTCCGGAAACCGAAGCTCGACCTCCAGGTCAAGCTGACCTCCTACAGCGAGGAGATGCAGCGCCGAGGCATGGTGCCGGCCGCCAAGGTGCTGAGCTTTGAGCAGATCGCCGCCAGCGCCTTCCTGGCGCGCGAACTTCAGCTGGAGGAGGGAACACCCCTGGTGCGCTTCCGCCGCCTCCTGCTGGCCGATAACGAGCCAATGAGCGTGGATGAGAACTTTATCCCGGCCCACCGGGTTCCGGGGCTTCTTGACGGCGAGCCACCGACATCGCTGTACAACGTCCTGAGCGAACAGTTCGGGCTGGTCATGGAATGGGGCGAGGACATGATCGAGGCCACCGCCGCTTCGCCCTCCACCGCTCGGCTGCTTAACGTGGAAATCGGTGCGCCCTTGCTGAAGATCCAGCGGCACGCCTTCGTCGCCAGGTCGATGGTGGACTACTCGGTGTCCTACTACCGCGCCGACCGGTACAAGCTGTGGGTGCCGCTGCAGCGGCCCGGCGTCCGGCCCACCCGGAACTACGCGTCGGGTTACAGGCAGCAGTAGACCCGGCTGGTTGCCGCTGGCTTCACGCACAGCAGCCCATTTGTCACAGCAGCCCGGTTGGCAAGCAGAACATGCATACAGAAAGGGCCCGGTCCTGATGGACCGGGCCCTTTCTGTCTGTTGCTTGGGTGAAGCGCTGTTGCTGAGAAGCCTTGCTACCTAGTGGCCTGGCTTCTTAGTGGCTGAGGGTCTTCTGTCCCTCGCCGGCTTCAACAGCTTCGTGGTGGCCGTGGCCTGCTTCCAGCTCTGCGGGGGTCGCCGGGGCAACCCTGTCCTCGAAGAACCAGCGGGACAGCTTGGCGCGGCGGTTTTCCTTGCGGGTGACCACACCGTGCTCGTTCGGCTGGGCCGGAAGCGGTCCGGGCGACTCGAAGCCAACAAGCTTGTAGCGCTTGTACTCGTCGAGCGGAGCGTGGACCTCAATGAACTCACCGTGCGGGAGGCGGACAATACGTCCGGTCTCGCGGCCGTGGAGGGCGATTTCGCGGTCCTTGCGCTGCAGGGCCAGAGCTACACGCTTGGTGACGACGAACGCGATGACCGGTCCGATAAAGAACAGTGCGCGCAGCCAATAGGTAACGTCGTTCAGCGCCACGTGGAAGTGCGTTGCAATGAGGTCGGAGCTGGCAGCTGCCCACATGACGCAGTAGAACATGAAGCCGGCCATGCCGATCGCGGTCCGCGTGGGAGCGTTGCGCGGGCGGTCCAGGACGTGGTGCTCACGGTTGTCCTTGGTGATCCAGCGTTCGATCCACGGGTAGGTGAACAGCACGGTGAACACCAGGCCAGCCGGAACAAGTGCCGGGAGCAGGACGTTCAGCGTCAGGACGTGACCGAAGATGATGTATTCGAAGTGGAAGCCGCTGATCACACCGGGCATCAGGCGCAGGGCACCGTCAACCCAGCCGATGTACCAGTCAGGCTGGGTGCCTGCGGACACGGGGGAGGGATCGTACGGGCCGTAGTTCCAGATCGGGTTGATGGTGAAGAACGCGGCCATGAGGGCGATGACACCGAACACGATGAAGAAGAAGCCGCCGGCCTTCGCAGCGTAGACCGGGCCCAGCGGGTAGCCCACGACGTTGCGGTCGTTGCGGCCCGGGCCGGGGTACTGCGTGTGCTTGTGGACAACCACCATGAAGAGGTGCACGACGATCATCAGCAGGATCAGTGCCGGCACGAGCAGGATGTGCAGCGTGTAGAGGCGGCTGATGATGACCGTGCCGGGGAACTCGCCACCGAACAGGAAGAAGGAGATGTACGTGCCGATCACGGGAATCGACTTGATCACGCCGTCGATGATGCGCAGGCCGTTGCCGGACAGCAGGTCATCGGGAAGGGAGTAACCGGTGAAGCCGGCGGCCATGGCCAGGATCAGCAGGACACCGCCCACCACCCAGTTCATTTCACGGGGCTTGCGGAACGCGCCGGTGAAGAACACCCGGAGCATGTGCACGGCCACGGAGGCCACGAACAGCAGCGCTGCCCAGTGGTGGACCTGGCGCATGAACAGACCGCCGCGGACGTCGAAGGAGATGTCCAGCGAGGAGCTGTAGGCGACAGACATTTCGACGTTCTTCAGTGGCGTGTAGGAGCCGGCGTAGTGCGTCTCAGCCATGGACGGATCGAAGAAGAACGTCAGGAACGTTCCCGACATGAGCAGGATGACGAAGGAATACAGCGCCACCTCGCCAAACATGAAGGACCAGTGGTCCGGGAATACCTTGCGGCCGAATTCGCGGAGGATTCCCGATCCGCCGACGCGCTCGTCGACGAAGTCAGTAAAGCGTCCGACTTTGGTGTTGGCTACGTAGGCGGGGGCTTCAGCTGTTGATGCTGCGCTCATGCTCATCACGCTCCCAGTAACTTGGTCCTACAGGTTCTTTGAAGTCGCTGGTGGCGACCAGGTAGCCCTCATCGTCAACTGCGATGGGCAGCTGGGGGAGCGGGCGGCTGGCCGGGCCGAAGATAACCTTGCATTCCTGGGTCAGGTCGAAGGTTGACTGGTGGCACGGGCACAGCAGGTGGTGCGTCTGCTGCTCGTAGAGGGCAACAGGGCAACCAACGTGGGTGCAGATCTTGGAGTAGGCAACGATGCCGTTGTAGCCCCAGTTTTCGCGTCCCGCGGAGGGGTTCAGCGAAGCCGGGTCGAGGCGCATCAGCAGAACGACGGCCTTGGCCTTCTCGTTGAGCTTGCCTTCGTGGAGTTCGTTGAGGCCTTCCGGAATGACGTGGAAGGCGGAACCGATGGTGACGTCCGAGGCCTTGATGGGGGTTCCATCGGGGTCACGGGTGAGGCGCTTAAGCTTGCCCTCCTGCGGGGCCCACATGGTGTGTGCCAGCTTGTCGTCCGGGCGCGGTCCCAGGTCGCCGAAGACGGCCAGGGCAGGCAGTGGTGCCAGTGCCACGGCGCCCAGCAGGGTGTTCCGGATGAGGGGGCGGCGCTTAATGCCCGTTTCCTCGACGATGTCGTCAACGATGCGGACCGCAGCCTGGCGGTCATCCTCGGTGCGGATCGCGTGGCGTTCCTCGGAGACTTCGTGGTCCGGCATCAGGGCCTTGGCCCAGTGCACGATACCGGTGCCGATGCCGAGCATGGCGAACGCTGTGCCAATGCCAAGCAGCGCATTCTGCAGCCGGATGGTGGCAATGCTTGAGTCGTCTCCCAGATCGATGGCGAAGTACGCCACCAGGAAGATCACGGTGCCAACAACTGAGGTTGCGAAGAGAGCGGCAACCTGCCGTTCTGCCCGCTTGGCGGCCTTCGGGTCCGTGTCAGCCAGGCGCAAGCGGTGCGGGGGAAGTCCAGGATCCTGGAATTTCTCCACCTCATGCTGACCAGCCGTAGCTACGGTGCCCGAGTGGTTCGGACTGCCGTCACTATGGTTGCCCATGATTCGCCTCATCCTTCTCTCGTCTCGGCCTTTGCCGAGTTATGTTCAGTTCCAAACCTGCTGTGCAATCAGCAGGACGTTCTTGTTGTGCCTGGTTTGGCTACGACGTGCGGGACGTCAGCCAGATGGTGAAAGCGATGATGACGCCGAGGCCGGCGATCCATACGAACAGGCCTTCAGAAACAGGACCAAGTGCGCCCAGGTCTGCGCCGCCCGGCGAGCCGTTGGCTTCAATCTGCTTCAGGAAGGTGATGATGTCGCGCTTGCCTTCGGGGGAGATGTTCGAGTCGTTGAACACCGGCATGTTCTGCGGTCCGGTCGCCATTGCTTCGTAAATGTGCTTGCCCGTGACGTCGGCCAGGGCCGGAGCGAACTTGCCGCGGGTGAGTGCACCGCCGGCCGCCGCAGCGTTGTGGCACATGGCGCAGTTCACGCGGAACAGCTCGCCACCTTCGGCGGCGTTGCCCTTCTCATCCAGCAGTTCCTCGGCCGGGATGGCCGGACCCGCACCCAGCGACGCGACGTACGCGGACAGCTGGTGGGTCTGGGTGTCGTTGAACTGGGCAGGCTTCTTGTAGGCCTGGGGGCCGTTCATCTGCATGGGCATGCGGCCGGTGCCGACCTGGAAGTCAACAGCGGCGGCGCCGACGCCAACCAGTGAGGGACCGTCCTGCGTTCCGCTGGCACCCATGCCGTGACAGGTGGCGCAGTTGGCTTCGAAGAGCTTCTCGCCTTCCTGCGTATCGGTGGCGGTGAACTCTGCAGTGCTGGCTTTGGCCTCGTTGACGGTGGTGGCAACGGCGTACAGCCCACCAGTGAGGAGGAGGCCCATCAACAGCAGGGCTATTGCTGCCAGTGGGTGACGTCGCTTCTGCGAGAGTGCCTTCACGTGGTGGTTCCTTTATTCGATCGTGCGTCGGCTCCGTGAGCCGCTTCTTAGAATTCGTTCTCTTGGGAAAGAGGGAGAAAAGTCTGGGCTACTGGAGGACGTAGATGACCAGGAAGAGGCCAATCCACACGACGTCCACGAAGTGCCAGTAGTAGGAGGTGACAATCGCCGAGGTCGCCTCGAAGTGACCAAACTTCTTCGCGGCGAAGGAGCGGCCCATGATGAGCAGGAAGGCGACCAGACCGCCGATGACGTGCAGGCCGTGGAAGCCCGTGGTCATGTAGAAGGCAGAGCCGTAGGCGTTGGAGGACAGCGACACGTGCTCCGAGACCAGCATGGCGTATTCCGTGGTCTGGCCGGCAACGAAGAAGGCGCCCATGAGGAAGGTCAGGGTGAACCATTCGTTCATGCCCCAGCGGGTGAACTGGAGGGCCCCGCCGCTGCGTCGCGGCTGGAGCCTTTCGGCAGCGAATACGCCCATCTGGCAAGTGAAGGAACTTGCCACGAGGACGATGGTGTTAACGAGCGCAAAGGGGAAGTTGAGCTTGGCCGTCTCTTCCGCCCACATCTGGCCAGAGGTGGACCGGAGTGTGAAGTACATGGCGAAGAGACCGGCGAAGAACATCAACTCGCTGGAGAGCCAGACAACGGTCCCGACAGAGACCATATTCGGGCGGTTCAGCGTGGGGTGCGCAGGGGTACTGGGGGCATGGGTCGCAGATGTCACATAGACATTATGTCTGTAAAACTTCGGCTTGCCCAACGCAAACCGCCTTTTGCGGAGACTTTTTCTACAAAGACGCGAAATCGCGCGGAAAAGTTCCCGGACACGTTCATATTGGTCTTTGCGACGGGCACCTCGATAGCATCAGGAGGTGACTTCACAGGTATCGGCACCGGCGGCAGGCAACACCTGGCCGCGCCTCATCTCGGCACTGTTGAACGGCGAACACCTGAGCGCGGACAGTACGGCATGGGCCATGGACACCATCATGTCGGGGGCCGCCACGCCCGTCCAGATCGCCGGTTTCCTGGTGGCGCTGCGCGCCAAGGGCGAGACGGTTGAGGAGATCGCCGGCCTGGTCGACGCCATGGTGTCCCACGCCAATCCGATCTCCATCAGCGGCGAAAAGCTGGACATCGTGGGCACTGGTGGTGATCAACTCAACACTGTCAACATCTCCACCATGGCCGCGCTGGTCTGTGCCGGAGCGGGCGCCAAGGTGGTTAAGCACGGAAACCGTGCGGCGTCGTCGTCATCGGGGTCAGCGGACGTTCTGGAAGCGCTGGGGGTACGGCTCGACCTTCCCATAGCTGACGTCGCCCGGAACGCGGAGGAAGCGGGCATCACCTTCTGCTTCGCACAGGTCTTCCACCCGTCCTTCCGCCACACCGCGGTTCCCAGGCGCGAACTCGCGATCCCCACAGCCTTCAACTTCCTGGGCCCCCTTACCAACCCCGCCCGGGTGCAGGCCTCCGCAGTAGGCGTGGCGAACGCCCGCATGGCGCCGCTCGTGGCCGGCGTCCTGGCGCGGCGCGGCAGCCGGGGCCTGGTGTTCCGGGGCAGCGACGGCCTGGACGAACTGACCACCACCGGGCCGTCTACCGTGTGGGAGATCCGGGGCGGCGAAGTGACGGAGCAGACTTTCTCGCCCGGGGACCTGGGGATCCGTCAGGCCACTGTCGATCAGCTGCGCGGCGGTGACGCACAGGCGAATGCCGCCGTCGTCCGCAATGTCCTGGCCGGGGAAACCGGGCCGGTCCGGGACGCTGTCCTGTTGAACGCGGCGGCGGGCCTGGTGGCGTACGACCTTCAGGCTAACGGTCCGCTCGCTGACCGCATGAAGCTTGCCCTTGACCGTGCCGCGGAATCCATCGGCTCCGGCGCAGCCGCTGCCGTGCTTGAGAAGTGGGTCAGCCTCTCCCGGGCCTAGAGCTCCGAACAGTCCAAATTCAGCAGCAGAGGGGCCAGGCACCTGCGGGTGCCTGGCCCCTCTGTTGTGTTCTGGCGTGCTGCTACTCCTCGAACCCCAGCGCGAAGGCGGCATCGAGGTCGTGCTGCGAGTAGGCCCGGAAGGCGATGTGGGTGGTGGTGTGCACGACGGCGGGGACCTTGGACAGCTTGTCGGCGATGACGTCCGCCAGATCTTCGTGCTGGGACACGCGTGCGACGGCGATCAGGTCCCATTCCCCGGTCACTGAGTAGACCTCGCTGATGCCGTCGATGGAGGATATCTCCTCGGCCGTTTCGGGGATACGCGAGGCGTCTGTCTTGATCAGGACGAATGCGGTGATCACTGTGAACCCTTCCGGATCTGATGAGCTGTGCTGCCAGCCTATTACATGGGCGGTCCAGTACATGGGCGGGCGCCGGTGGTGGTTCCCGTGGCGGCGCCGCCCCCAGGGGTCAGGCGCGGCGGCGTGCGCGCAGGCGGAGAACTATGGCAACGATGAGGCGGTAGCCGAGGAGGAACACCGCCAGGCTCAGCAGCGCCACGATCACAAACGGGAGGACAACCGTCTGTCCGGTGAGCGCCCGCAGCGCCATTCCGATGGCCACGGTGCCCAGCCACACGGCCACCCCGGCCGGCCACAGCGCGAGCGGCCGCCGCCAGAGCCGCAGCAGCAGCCAGGTGACGGCTGCGCCGGCCAGGAACGGCCAGGCGGTGGACAGGACTCCAATGACTGTTTCTCCCCGTGCGTGTGCGTCCCGGCCGATGGCAGCGAACGTCAGGATGAGGATGAAATCTGCCGCAGCTGCGGCGGCCGTGAGGGCCGGAACCGCCCGCGTTCCGGGGCGGTCTGTTGTGGAAGGCATGCTTCCGAGCCTATCCGTTTTTGGCAGGTCTTGCCCGTGCGGGAATATCCCGTGACGATGTCAGGCAGGAAGCATACGCACTCCTGAAGGAGGCCCAGTGAAGCTCACCCAGATCGCGCAGCACGCCGAGGATCTTGACCGGGCGGCAAAGTTCTACTCGAGGCTGCTGGGCACCGCGCCGGCAGCTGTCTTCGACCCGCCGGGACTGCTGTTCTTCGACCTCGACGGCGTCCGGCTGCTGCTGGAACGGGGAGCACCCTCGGCGGTGATTTACCTTGGCGTTCCGGACGTGAGGTTGCGCGCTGCTGAGCTTGAGGCTGGGGGAGTGGAGGTGGTTGGTGCCCCGCACGTGATCTTCCATCACGATGATGCACGGCTCGGCCCTGCGGGTGCGGACGAATGGATGGCTTTCATCAGGGACAGCGAGGGGAACACCGTGGGACTGGTGAGCCACGCGTTCGACGGCGGGGCGCCCGCCGGTTAGGGCGTCAGGATTTGCTGGTGGCGATCTTTGCCGCGAAACCCAGGAGGACAACGCCGGCGACGCGGTCGGTGGTTTTGGCCACGGCAGGCGACTGGAGCCAGCGGCGCGCATGGTGGGTTGCCAAAATGATGACCGCAAACCACGCCATGCCCTCGACGTTGTGGACCAGCGGCAACAGCACGCCCATCAGCAGCGGCGGCGCCTCCGGCGGAAGGAACTGCGGGATCATGGCCATGTAGAAAACCCCGACCTTGGGATTCAGCAGGCTGGTCGTGGTGCCCGAAAGCCACGCGGCGCGGGAGCTGGCCGGGCCCGCGGGGCCGGCCTCAGCAGCCGCCCCCGGCCGGAAGCTTCGGATAATCATGCTCACAGCCAGCCACGCCATATAGCAGGCGCCCGCAACCTTCAGGACGGTAAAGGCTGCTTCCGAGGCGGCCAGCAAGGCCGATGCCCCGACGGCGGCGGCCACTCCCCAGAAGACGGTACCTGTACAGATTCCCGCCGCCGTGGCGAAGGCGGACCCGCGGCCTCCGCTGATGGCCGTGCGCAGCACGAGCACGGTATCCATTCCCGGGATCACCGTAAGCAGGGCGGCCACGAGGGCGAACTGAAGGAGGGAATCGGAAATGCTCATGGTCGATGATAAGCAGTTCCCGGGCTCACAGGTGACTGTCGACAGGCAGCGCGTTTACAGGCAGCACCGGATCAGAAAGGGCCTCCGACGGACGACGGCGGGAGGACCCGCCGTCGTCCGTTTTCTGTCAGGGCGCGGAGTTGTAGGCCTTGACGCGCTGTTCCACCACGAGATGGATGAGGGCGAAGACTTGGGCATCATCGATGGCTGCCAGGGCCGCGTCCAAGGCGGCCGGAATGCCCTTGTCCTCGGTGACAGTGATGCCGAAACCGCCAAAGGCCGTGGCCATCATGCCGAAGTCGGGATTCTTCAACTGGGTGCCGGATACGCGTTCGGGATAGTGCCGCTCCTGGTGGGTGCGGATGGTGCCGTACTCCTGGTTGTCCATGACGATAACCAGCGGGGTGGCGCCGTACTGGGCGGCGGTGGCTAGTTCCTGGCCGTTCATGAGGAACTCCCCGTCTCCGGCGATGGTGACCACCCGCCTCCGTGGCTCCGCCAGCGACGCCGCGATGGCCGAGGGGATGGAGTAGCCCATGGAGCCGTTCCTGGCGCTGACCATGGAAGCGTAGCGGCGGGTGGGGAAGTACCGGTGGGCCCAGTTGGTGTGCTCGCCCGCTCCGAACGTCACCAGGGCGTCCTCCGGCAGTCTGGGGACCAGGTTCGCCATCAAGGTGTCCATCCTTGCCGGTCCGGCAGTGGGAGTGGAAGCGGGCAGCGCGGCAAAGGACTCCTGTTCGGCCCTCATCCGGCCTGTCCACGCCTTCCATTCCTCCTTCACTTCCAGGTCGATGTCTGCCAGATCCCGGACAAAGGCCCCCGGTTTCGCCAGGATCTGCCGCGAGACAGGACCGGAACGGCCGCGCAGCGAGGGGTCGATGGTGACCAGAAAGTTCTTCTTGCTCCAGTCCTGGCGGCAGACAAATCCGTCCGTAATCACGTCTCCCGGGACAGTGCCCACAAACACCAGGAGGTCGGTCTCCTCGAGCAGGTCGAAGGTGGGGCGCGGGCGGCCGTACCCGATGGGGCCCACATAGGACGGGGAGTCAAAGGAGATGGTTCCCTGGGTGCGCCATTCCGCTGCTGCTGGAATCTGGTGACGTTCCAGCCACGCGGTCAGTTGGTCAGCTGCCGCCTGGGTCCAGTCGTTGCCGCCCGTTACGAAAAGCGGTTTGTTGGACGAGGCCAGCGCAGCCTTCAGGGCCGCGGCGTCGCTGCTGCTCATGCCGCCGGCCGCCACCGGGATCGCCGGGTGCAGCGCCGGATCGACCAATTGCCGGAGGATGTCCTCCGGCAGGCCCACCACCACCGGCCCGGGTCGGCCGCTCATCGCGGCAAATATGGCCTCGGCCACGATCTCGGACGCCCGTTCAGCGTGGTCAAGGACCATGACGCGCTTGGCGCCGGTATCGAACCAGGCTTTGATGTCGAACTCCTGGAACGCCTCACGGTCCCGGTGCGCGAACGGAATCAGGCCCACGAACAGGAGCATCGGCGTCGAGTCCTGCCAGGCAGTATGCAGTCCCACGTGCGCGTTCGCTGCGCCGGGTCCCCGGGTAACCATCGCCACACCGGGCACCTGGTTCATTTTTCCGCCGGCCTCGGCCATGTACGCTGCCCCGCCCTCGTGCCGGCACACGACGGTTTCGATCTCCGAGGTGTGCAGGCCGTCCAATACGTCAAGGAAGCTTTCGCCGGGAACCACGTAGGTGCGTTTCACGCCATGGGCTGCGAGCGAATCAACAATCACATGCCCGGCGGATTTCAGGGCCGCGCGGGATGGTGCGGTGCTGCTCTCGCGGCCAGTCTGCTGCAGCGTATGGTCGTCGAACTGCCCAAGATCGGAAGGGACATCGTTTGCGGTCAAGGGGGACTGAGACTCTGTTGTCATGAGCTTTCTTTGGTTATTGGTGGGCGGGTGTTTGTGAAAGTGGGGATATCTATCTGAGGGGCATCGGGTTGGCGATGACGGGGGACATGCCGGTGAAGCCTTCGCGGGCTTCGGCGATCTCGTGGATCCGTTTGCGGCAGGCGTACCAGCCGGCGACCATGAGGGCGATGGCGGTGAGGGTGACCAGGAGCGTGAGGGGTGAGTCGATGAAGACCATGACCAGTACGCCGATGAGGAACAGCAGGGACAGGTAGCCGGTGTAGGGCGCGCCGAACATCCGGAACGAGGGGCGTTTGAGCCAGCCCTTGTCCGCCCAGCGCTTGAGCTGGATCTGGCACAGGACGATGGTGGCCCAGGTGACGATGATGCCTACGGAGGCGATGTTCAGGACGATCTCGAAGGCCTGCGACGGGACGAGGTAGTTCAGCGGGACGCCGAGCAGGGAGACGCCGGCGGTGATGGCGATGCCGCCGTAGGGGACACCGGCTTTGTTCATGCGCTGGGCGAACTTGGGGGCGGAGCCCGCTACGGACATGGAGCGCAGGATCCGGCCGGTGGAGTAGAGGCCGGCGTTGAGGGAGGACAGGGCTGCGGTGAGGACCACGAGGTTCATGATGACGTCCACGCCCTGGATGCCGATCGAGCCGAAGAACGTCACGAAGGGGCTGACGCCCTTCTGGTAGGAGGTGAAGGGCAGCAGCAGGGCCAGCAGGATGACCGAGCCGACGTAGAACACCGCAATGCGGAACACCACGGAGTTGATGGCCTTGGGCATGATCTTTTCGGGGTTTTCGGTTTCGCCGGCTGCGGTGCCGACGAGTTCGATGGAGGCGTAGGCGAACAGGACGCCCTGCATGAGGATGATCATGGGCAGCAGGCCGTTGGGGAAGATGCCGCCGTTGTCGGTGATGAGGCTGAAGCCGGTTTCCTGGCCGGGGACGGGGGTGCCGAAGATGACGAAGTAGGTGCCGATGAGGAGGAACGCCACGAGGGCGGCGACCTTGATGATGGCGAACCAGAATTCCATTTCGCCGAAGACCTTGACGGAAACGAGGTTCAGGCAGAGGACGACGACGAGGGCGGTCAGTGCCCAGACCCACTGGGGGACGTCGGCCATCCAGGGGATGTAGTTGCCGAAGAAGTTCATGTAGAGGGCGGCGGCGGTGATGTCCACGATGGTGGTGGTGGCCCAGTTGATCCAGTAGAACCAGCCCGAGACGAAGGCTGCCTTCTCGCCGAAGAATTCACGGGCGTAGGAGACGAACGAGCCCGAGGAGGGCCGGTGCAGCACCAGTTCACCGAGGGCGCGCAGGATCAGGAAGGCGAAGAAGCCGCAGACGGCGTAGGCGATGACCAGGGATGGCCCGGCAGCGTTGAGCCGGCCGCCGGCGCCGAGGAACAGGCCGGTGCCGATCGCGCCGCCGATGGCGATCATCTGGATCTGCCGCGGTTTGAGGCTCTTGTGGTAGCCCTTGTCCTCCGCGTGGAGAAGGTTCTCGGTGGCATGCAAATGGTGCGGGACAGCCTGATGCAAAGCAACCTCGTCCTTGAAGTTGTCCTGAGGCATGTTGTTCCTTTCGATCCGGAAAGATCTGGCCGGTTAGGGGGAATGAGGTGGAGGAATGTTTGTCGGTCTGGGGCCGGCGGGGGGACGGCTGGGCAGCCCGTTAGAAGACCGACCAACCTGTGCGGTCGGAGAGATCGGCGAGCGCAGCGCTGCCAGCAAGGGAATTGCCTTTGGCGTCCAGCCGGGGACTCCAGACGCAGATGGCGCAGTGACCGGGAACGATGACCAGGATGCCTCCGCCCACGCCGCTCTTTCCGGGCAATCCCACGCGGTAGGCGAATTCGCCGGCGGCGTCGTACATGCCGCAGGTCAACATGATCGAGCCGATGCGTTTCGCCTCGCTTTGGGACACCACAGTTCCCAAGGCTCCGCGTCCGTCATGGGCGAGGAACAGGCCGGCCTTGGCCAGTTCCACACAGGTCATCATGATGGAGCACTGGCGGACGTAGTTTTCCACCACGGATTCGGCGGACTGCCTGAGGTTGCCGAAATTCTTGAGGAAGTGGGCTAGGGCCAGGTTGCGGCTGCTGTTGGAGAGTTCACTGGCGGCGGCCGCTGCATCGATGAAGGGCCCTGCCTGTCCGGTCAGTCCGGTGAGAAAGCTCAGGAGCGCGCCCGCGGCGTCGGGGGTCTCCTCCATCAGGTGGTCGGTGACCACCAGGGCGCCGGCGTTGATGAATGGGTTCCGCGGAATGCCGTGTTCCACCTCCAGCTGGACCAGGGAATTGAAGGCGGTGCCCGAAGGTTCGCGCAATACCCGGGACCACAGTGTTCCTAGGCTGTCCCGGCGGAGCGCCATGGCCAGTGTGAACACCTTGGAAATGCTTTGGATGGAAAAGGGGACATCCGCGTCACCCGAGAAAAAGACCTCCCCGGCTGCGGTGGCCACAGCTATTCCGAACCGGTTGAAGGGAACCTCCGCCAGGGATGGGATACTTGCCGGGACAGAGCCGGCTTCCCTCTGTGGCCTGTGGCAGCGGACGATGTCATCGAGCATCGGGCCCAAGGGCGGAGCGTCAAGTGTTGTGGTCATTTCCTGCCTTGAAGTTCGTTGTGCGTGCAGGCCCACTCCTGGACATGCAGCAGTGCCACCAGCGCATCGCGGGGCTTGCCGAAATCCAGGCCCGTGACCCGGGCGGCCTTGCTTATCCGGTAGTAGACGGTGTTCTTATGCAGTGCCATGCGTTTTGCACACTCAGCGACGTCGAGGGAGGAGTCGAAATATGCGCGCAGGGTTTCCGCGAGTTCGACGTCGTCCTGCAAAAGAGCGGACAGGCTCCGGTGGCGGAAAGAGGAGGACCCGAACCTCCGGACGGCGTCCTGGAATAAAATTTCGGGCTCGAAGTCAGTCACCGTGGCTACGGGGGTGTCAGGGGAGGCGCCGATGCAGTCCAGCAGGGCCTCGGTGATGGGGGTGACCGAGTGGAGAGCCAACAGATCCGGTGCCACCGGGCCGACGGCGGCGAAGGGGCTGATGCCCAGGTGCCTGGTTGCGTCCCGGACGATGGATTCGGCCAGGCTCCGGAGCCCAGGTTCCGCCGCAGCGGACAGCAGACCTGGAACGATGACGGCAGTGTCGCCCTTGTATTGCCCGACGACGGCGGACGCCTTGTAAGCGGCCGCGTGGATGGACGCCAGGCTGGCGAGCTCGCCGTGCTTCAATGCGGCATCGTCGGCCTGGGTGTCCGCGCGGGACATTCCTATCAGGATCAGCGCCGCGGGACGCTCCACCGGGATTTTCCCGCTCCGGGCACTCGCAGCGGCCTCGGCGGCGCCGGACAGAATCCGGGCAATGCGGTCCTCGCGCATGTGCACGGACTGCTGATTGCGGTAACGGATTAGCTCGGCGGAGGCCCGGGCCGCGGATCCCGTGAGCACATAGTCAACATCGGCGGTGAAGCCGTCCCCGGTTTCCTGAAGCCAGATATAGCCCATGATCCGGTCACCGGCGAACAGCGTGATGGCTACACGTTCCCTCAGGCCGTCCTGCGGCCTGGCCGGCACACGCACAGGGAGCCGGGTTCTGTGCAGTTCCCGGTAGGCACCGAGGTCCTTAAGCAGCAGTTCGTATTTCCGCGGGCCGCGCCGGGCCAGGATGGACGCCGTCCGCAGTTCGTCGATGTCGTTCGAGACCGTGGAGTAGGCCAGGACCTTGTTGGCGGCATCCTCAATAACCACATGGCTCGAGGTCAGGCGTGCGGTGGTCTGGGCGATGGCAAACAGGTCTTCTTCCAGCAGCGTCAGCACTTCACTCTGGTAACTGCGCGGCTGGATCCGGTCCTTGGCGATCGACAAGAGCCGGTCCCAATCGGCAGCCGGGTCCACCAGCAGCAGCCCCGTGCCCGCAGCGCCCAGCAGTTCCTCGGCGTCAGTCAGCTCTTCCCGGCTTCCCTTGACCGCAACAACCGACGGCGGGTTCTTCAGGAGCCGGCGCAGCACCGGCAAAGCCGAGCGGCCACGGACGCCGATCAGCAGGACAAAGGCTGCACCGGCGTCGGACGTTTCGTCGTCGGCATCGACGATCAGGAACCTTTCGACTGCCGAACGCTCGGGGGCGGGCCGCATGATGAGGGTGGCGAAACCCAGGGGGAAGTCCGAGAGGATATCGTCCACCGTAACCGCGGCCATGGTTTCCTTCTGCGTCGTCCGTCCGGACGGCTCTGTCCGGTCACCTCATGGTATCGACTGGATTTCCCCCGAAATATGTGACGGAATCCAAACGGGTTTGCGGCTTTTAGGGTTCCAGCCCAATGCGCTTGGATTCCGGTTCACGCGGCTAGCCCTGATCGTGCTCCGGCTTAAGGCAGACTGGTGCCATGAATGATGATGCGAAGGCTGTTACGACCCAGCGTTCGACAGTTGAGGACTGGACGCAGGCGTTGGCGGAGTCCGTTGGTTCCCCTGGCGGCGGCGCGGGGGCGGGCGTGATGCTTGCGATCGCCGCGTCACTAGCTTCGATGGTCGCCGGATACACGGAAGCTGACGGGGACCAGCGGCAGGACCTGGCCGATGTGCACGCGCGGGTCCGCTCGCTCAGGGAAGCCGCCCTTCGGCTGGCCGATGAGGATGCTTCAGCATCCCAGTCTTTCGGTGCCGCCTTCCGGCTGGATCCGGGGCCGGAACGGGAGGATGCCATACGCCGGGCATCCGTGGACGCCGCCAAAGCCTCTGCCGTGCTCGGCGAGCGCGCCATCGATGCCATTGGGGACCTGGAGTGGCTGGCGTCCAACGGGAACCCGGCGCTTGTTGCCGACGTCGTGGTCGCGTGCGGGGCCCTGAGGGCAGCGGTGACCGGGGCCCGTACCAACGTGAGTTTCGATCTCGCTGCGCTCACCTCCGCGGGCCGCACGCTGGAGCAGATTCGGGAAGAGCAGCCCGCCCTGTGGTCGACAGTTGAAAGCCTTGACGCCGCGGTTGACCGGATCGACCGGCTGACGGCAAAGATCAACCACCGTGCCCCATCCGCCGGCTAGGGCATCATCCTCCCCAGGCGTTACTCGGCTGGCGGTGGGAATTCGTCCTCATGGGCTTCCGGTAAGGGGAAAACACTGTGGCCCAGCGCCGTGCCGAAGAGTTCCCGGGGTTCGCAGCCGGATGCCCGGATCCAAAACAGTTCCCCGGAGGGCACGACGGTGTCCACGTAGCCCACGCGGATGACGCTTCCCGCCTGTTCCACCCTGACCTTTGTCCCTACGAGGTCTCGCGCATCATGTGTGGTTCCTGCAACTGTCGCCGGCGTCATTGTCGGTGGCTCCTTCGGCTTTGATCGGCGTCGGCCCGACTCTGTCCCGGGGCGGACGCAATAAATGAATGATATTCATTTTATGCGGTCTGGGCCCTTTTACATAACGGCATGCTCCGGGTTGCGCCGTTGCCTTCAGTGCCTCGAGGCCGGCCCCTGGCTCCGCAACGCTGCCAGCGCGTGCGCCAGAGGCATCCGGAGGGCAGGGCCATGGCCCGGCAGCACCACCGCGGCCTCGATTCCGTCGAGGCGGTGTGTTGCCGCCAGCGCCTGTGCGGCGTCTGTATGGAACATGGGGTGTAGCATCTGCGGTCCCTCTTGCCGGCTCAGCGGATGGCCGCTGACGAACGAGTCGCCCACCGCTATCGCTCCTGTTGCGGAAAGAAGGATCGCGACATTGCCCGGTGTATGCCCTGGCAGAAGAACGGCCTCAGGCTTCCCGGGAAGGCTACTGAGCGTATCGGCGCTCCAGGCTTGGGCGCCGGTTGCCGGTTTCGCCTTGAGGGCTCCCGCCCTGATGGCGTGGGCCATCCAGCGGAATACGCGGGGACGCCAGGCGCGCAGGACGACTCGGCCGAACGTGACCTGGTGCTTTTCCTTCCCTTGGACATGAGCCAACTCTTCCGGCGCACACAGGATGGGGGTTCCGTAGGTTTCGGAGAAGTAGGCAGCTGAACCGGTGTGGTCGACGTGGCCGTGCGTGATGAGCAGGGCCCGGGCGTCGGCGGGCCGCAGACCTATACGGCGGATGGATTCCAGGACCAGTGGGCGGTCGGAGGGATAACCGCTGTCGATAATCATGAATCCGCTGTCGTCGCGGACTACGATCCAGTTTGACGCGGGCCCCTGGACAAGAAAGACGCCGGGACACAGTTCCGATGTGCTGGAGGAGGGCTGCCATCTGGTGTTCTGCTGCTTCACATGCACATCCTAGACATCGGCCGCGGGGCCCGGCACCATTTAATCCGGGCACGAACCCACGCGCGCAGATTAGGCTGACGCTGTGGAGTACAGAGTCCGCGGGATACCCGTACATTATGTCGAGCACGGTAACGGGGCCCCGATCCTGGTACTACATGGTGCCGGCGTGGACCACCGCGAGATGGTCGGTGCCATGGAGCCGATATTCAGCGAGCTAGCTGATTGTCGGCGCGTTTACCCTGACTTGCCGGGCATGGGGCACACACCCGCGGGCGCGCTGGAAAGTGCCGACGACGTTCTTGACCTCCTGCTCGCGTTTATCGATGGGGTGATTGGCGACGGGCAGTTCCGGCTTATCGGCTATTCGGCAGGGGCGTACTACGCCCGAGCCATCGCCGGCAGACGCCCGGGGCAGGTGACGGGGCTGGCGCTGATCTGTCCGTTGGTCGAGAACGCCCGGAATCTTCCCACGCACCAAGTCCTGCGCGCGCTGGTCAATCCGCGCGAGACGCTCGGCCCGGACGAGGAGAGCGTGTTCCGTGATTACTTTGTCGTGCAGACGCAGGCCACGCTGGCGCGATACAAGGAGTACGTCCTGCCCGCCCTTGGCCTGGTGGACGAAGACGGTCTCGAGCGGATCGGCCAACACTGGCTGTTCAGCGCCGGTCCCGAAGGGGGCACGCCGTATTCCGGGCCCGTCCTCATAGTCACCGGACGCCAGGACTCCGTGGTGGGGTACGCCGCGCCATGGGATCTGCTCGAGCACTATCCGCGGGCTACATTCGCCGTGCTCGACGGAGCCGGTCATGCGTTGCCGCACGAACAGCCCGGCCTCACCAAGGCGCTCATCACCGAGTGGCTCGACCGCGTGCGCGAACGTCGCTTTGGCACTGACCTGTGAGTTTCGCGGCCATCGACCTGTTACTGCCACTCCCACTGCCAGCCGACTAGCAGAGTCTGTCCAAGGTTTCGTTGAGGGTGGACTCGATCTGGCCATTCAGGAGGTCACGCTTATTCTGGCTGGCCTCGTCCTCTAACTCAGTGGGCAATGGTGGCGTGGTGACGGTCATCGCGGCCTGGTATCGCCCGTCGTCGCTGCTGACCGCGACCGTCTGGTAGTCCCAGAAGCTGCCCCGGCCCTGGTGCCGTGACTCGATCGAGCATCCGTCCGCGTGCTGCCACAGTCCCAGCCCATACGGCACGAATCCGGGACTTGTCTTCATCTCCCGCAGCGATCCCGGCGAGAGGGCACGCCCCTGGAAGAGGCCTGCCATGAAGAGGTTCATATCTTTCACTGTCGACACGGCCCCGCCTGCCGGAGAACCGGCGGAGAAGCTGTTGTCTGTTGTGTCGACGCGTTCACCTCGCAGGGTGACGTAACCGTGCAAAAGGCCGGTCTCGTGCAGGTCGACACGGTCGAGGCTGGTGTTCTTCATGCCGAGCGGGTCAAAGACGTCCTCACGCATGACTTGGACGAATGGCTTGTGTCGCAGTGCCTGGATCAGGAGACCGAGAGCGAGGTAATTCGTGTTCGAGTACTTGAAGGAGCCCACACTGGACACGGGCCAGGGGAGCGTTCCGGCCAGCCTAATGCCCCGCTCCATCGTCATCCGCTGCGAGAGAACAGGGCGGAAGTCAACATCGTGCGGCAGCGCGTCGTTGACCTCGGGCATCCCTGACGTGTGGCTGAGCAGTTGCCTCACGGTGATCGGACCCGGAGGCTTTAGCGAGGCCGTGAACCCGGGGATGACGTCATTGACGGGGTCGTCGAGGCCGATCAGGTGGTCGTCCACAAGCTTGAGCACCGCCACGGCTGTCATGGTCTTAGTGACGCTGGCGATCTGTACCCGGTCCGTCGGCTGGGCTGGCGTCCTGGACTCGAGGTCCCGCACGCCGTATGCCTTGGACCAGTCGCCCTCCGGCCACCGGACATGGACGACGGTGGCCACCGCACCTTGATCCATGAATAGCTGGACCTGCCGCTCCAAAGATGCGAAGGCACCCGGCGAAGTTGGTGATTGTGCGGTGTCGTCCGTGGTGTAGGTGCAGCCAGAGACCGCGAGGACAAGGGCGAGGACCGCTCGCCTCCAGGTGCGATTCTTCGAGCGCATGCGAGCCCTCCGATGAGGGGAGAGATGGCACTGGTGTGGCCGTGTGCGGCACCACGCCCGGCCAGGCCTGTATTAGGCGCCGTCGCCCCAGCAAGTCAATGCTAAGGCTAGCCCTCATGTTGAGGAACCCGCCGCCGGGCTGGTTGGCTCATGAGAAGTTTGGCGCCTCCGTGCCGGTAACTGCGAAGTGGGGGAGACGTGGCAACAACACTGCCGGAGCGCAACACCTTAAGGACCAGTCGCCCTTCGTTCTGCTGGCCGTTGCAGCGTGCGCGGCCCGCATGTGACCCGACAAGAGCCGGATATCCGGTCGCATCTCGAACCGTCCAGACTTCTTGGTTCTTGAGCATTTCACGGTCAACGGCGCTTGCGTGCGCGGCGCTGGTGCTCACGAGCCGTCCTGCCAAGACTTTGCACTACTGCGCCGTGTACATGACGGCTCGGTCGATTTGACCGGGCTGCCGGGAGGACAGCGCGGGAGGGCAGAGCGGAGGAGGAGCGATCGGGCATCGGATGCAGTAATTTGGGTTTACTTTACATAATGCTGATTATCGGCGTTATACCGGTGGGGGCCGGAAGTGGGCGCGAGCGCGCTTCCATGGATGGCTACGCCGGCAGCTCGAATGAAGCACTCGGCCGGCGTCGACTTCACGCCTCCAGGATTCGAACCATGTGTCTGCGTCGCCAATGTCCCGATGGATGCTCATTGGACGATCACATCGTCCTGCCAGCTCACTTTGGACGAGCTCCGCGGGAACTCGCTGCGGCCGCAGCCAGCAGCCACCGCCTGTCGCAGCAGTTCGCCATACCGGCGTCAGCTCCGCCGTTTACTTGACATAATGTCGCTCAAGCGACCACCCCGGCTCCCGGCCTAGTTCGGCGTGTGGATGTCAGAGGCTGCTGCGCCAAGCACGTCAGCGCGGTCGTGGAATTTCCGCGCCAATGCGTAGGCCTCGCGGGACTCGTCCGTGTACTCCGCACCTGCAAGATCGCCTGCCCAGTCCAGTAGGTCGGCGATCTTCTTCAGGTGCTGATAACGAGGCTCGTCCCTCTGTTGCATATTCATGTGGGTCCCCCAATGTCTCGGTGGCAAGGCTGAATCCCTACCCCGATGTTTCTAGGTATACCACTGGCTTGGTTGAGGCTTCAATAAGTTGGCTTACTAAGTCAGCTGGCGCCGATGTAGGCGGAGAGATGTTCGCCAGTCAGCGTTGAACGGCCGGCAACAAGGTCAGCCGGCGATCCTTCGAAAACGATCTTGCCGCCGTCGTGCCCTGCCCCGGGTCCGAGGTCGATGATCCAGTCGGCGTGGGCCATGACTGCCTGGTGGTGCTCGATGACGATCACCGACTTGCCCGAGTCGACCAGCCGGTCAAGCAGGCCCAGCAAATTTTCGACGTCGGCCAAATGCAGTCCCGTGGTCGGTTCGTCGAGGATGTAGACGTCGCCCTTGTCGGCCATCTGCGCGGCCAGCTTGAGCCGCTGCCGCTCACCGCCGGACAGCGTTGTGAGCGGCTGGCCGAGGGTGAGATAACCGAGCCCGACGTCGGCCAGCCGGTCGAGGATCTTGTGAGCGGCGGGCGTGCGCGCATCGCCCTCCTCAAAGAACTCCTCGGCCTCGGCCACCGACATCGCCAGCACCTCGGCGATGTTCTTGCCGCCCAAGGTGAACTCCAGCACCGCTGCCTGGAACCGTTTGCCGTCGCACTCCTCGCAGGTGGTCTCGACCGTGGCCATGACACCCAGGTCCGTGTAGATGACGCCGGCGCCGTTGCATGTGGGGCAGGCGCCCTCGGAGTTGGAGCTGAACAGCGCGGGCTTCACGCCGTTGGCCTTGGCAAACGCCTTGCGGATCGGCTCGAGCAGCCCCGTGTACGTGGCAGGGTTGCTGCGCCGTGAGCCCCGGATGCCGGCCTGGTCGATCACCACCACGCCCTCGCGCTTGGCCACCGAGCCGTGGATCAGCGAGCTCTTTCCGGACCCGGCAACGCCGGTCAGCACGCACAGCACGCCGAGCGGGATGTCGACGTCGACATTCTTCAGGTTGTTGGTTGACGCGCCGCGGATTTCCAGCGCGCCGGAAGCGGAGCGCACGGAATCCTTGAGCTGCGCCCGGTCATCGAGGTGGCGGCCGGTGATGGTGTCACTCCCCCGCAGCCCGTCGACCGTGCCTTCGAAGCAGACGGTACCGCCGCCGGTGCCGGCGCCGGGTCCGAGATCGACGATGTGGTCGGCGATGGCGATGCTCTCCGGCTTGTGTTCCACGACGAGCACCGTGTTGCCCTTGTCGCGCAGCTGGAGCAGCAGGGAGTTCATGCGTTCGATGTCGTGCGGGTGCAGGCCGATCGTGGGCTCGTCGAAGACGTAGGTGACGTCCGTGAGGGATGAGCCCAGGTGGCGGATCATCTTGGTGCGCTGCGACTCTCCACCGGACAGCGTCCCCGACGGCCGGTCGAGCGAAAGGTAGCCCAGTCCGATTTCCGCAAACGAATCCAGAAGGTGCTGCAGCCCGGCGAGCAGCGGGGCCACGGACGGCTCGTTTAGGCTCCGGACCCAGTCGGCGAGGTCGGTGATCTGCATCATGCAGACGTCGGCGATGTTCTTGCCCTTGATCTTCGACGACAGTGCTTCCTGGCTGAGCCGGGTGCCGCCGCAGTCCGGACACGTCGTGAAGGTGATGGCCCGCTCCACGAACGCGCGGACGTGCGGCTGCAGTGCGTCCACGTCCTTGGACAGCATCGACTTCTGGATCTTGGGGATGAGGCCCTCGTAGGTCAGGTTGATGCCCTCGACCTTGATCTTGGTCGGCTCCTTGTAGAGCAGGTCGTGGAGTTCCTTCTTGGTGAACTTGTTGATCGGCTTGTCCATGTTGAAGCCGGCTCCGCTGAAGATGCGGCCGTACCATCCGTCCATGCTGTAGCCGGGAATGGTCAGGGCGCCCCCGCTGAGTGACTTGCTGTCGTCGTACAGCGCCGTGAGGTCGAAGTCGCTGACGTTGCCCATGCCCTCGCACCGCGGGCACATGCCGCCGAGCCGGTTGAACGTTGCCTTCTCGGCCTTGGTCTTGTTGCCGCGTTCCACGGTGATAGCGCCGCTGGCCTTTACCGTCGGGATGTTGAAGGAGTAGGCGTTGGGAGAGCCGATGTGCGGCTGGCCCAGCCTGCTGAAAAGGATCCGCAGCATCGCGTTGGCGTCCGTCGCGGTGCCAACGGTGGAGCGCGGGTTGGCCCCCATCCGTTCCTGGTCCACGATGATGGCCGTCGTCAGACCCTCCAGCACATCGACCTCGGGCCGTGACAGCGTCGGCATGAAGCCCTGCACGAACGCGCTGTAGGTCTCATTGATCATCCGCTGCGACTCTGCAGCGATCGTGCCGAACACCAGCGAGCTCTTGCCCGAGCCGGACACGCCGGTGAACACGGTGAGGCGGCGCTTCGGGATCTCGACGCTGATATCCTTGAGGTTGTTCACACGCGCGCCCTGCACACGGATCAGGTCATGGCCGTCGGCGGTGTGCGGTCCGGATGACTGCGTGTCCGTCTTCGTCGTTATCGTCATCGTGTCTCCATCTGTTAAACGGATAGTAGCCGTGTTTAGCTAACCTCGTTGATGCGGATCAGGTTCCCGGCCGGATCGCGGAAGGCGCAGTCGCGGACACCGTACGGCTGTTGGGTGGGTTCCTGAACCACCTCTGCGCCGCTGGCCTGCACCTTCTCGAACGTGCCGTCCAGGTCGGAAGTGCCGAGCACGAGGCGGGCGTAGGTGCCCTTGGCCATCATTTCGGTGATGGTGCGCCGCTCGTCCTCGGTGATCCCCGGGTCGGCGGCCGGCGGTTCCAGGACAATGGACGTGCCGGGCTGGTCCGGAGGGCCGATGGTGAGCCAGCGCATTCCGCCATATCCCACATCGTTGCGGAGCTCGAACCCAAGGGTGTCGCGATAGAACGCCAGGGAGGCGTCGGCGTCGTTATGCGGAAGGAATGTCCAGTGAATGGTGAGGTTCATGCCGCCAGTCTAGGTGCGGCCGGACGGGACGGCTTCTCGATTCCTGACCGGTCTGCTCACCTGTTTCACCACGCATGACGGCATGCCTGCCGCCTCCCCCGCGGCCTGCGCCCGGTACGCACTGGGCGGCATGCCGACGAGTTCGGTGAAGCGGCTGCTGAACGTCCCCAGCGAGGAACAGCCGACGGCGAAGCACACCTCCGTGACGCTGAGGTCACCCCGGCGCAGCAGCGCCATCGCCCGCTCGATGCGCCGCGTCATCAGGTAGCTGTACGGGGGCTCGCCGTAGGCCTCCCGGAACTGCCGGCTGAGGTGCCCGGCTGACATGTTCACGCCACGGGCCAGCGCCTCGACGTCCAGCGGCTGGGCGTATTCCCTGTCGATGCGGTCACGGACGCGGCGCAGCAGCGCCAGATCGTCCAGGC
The DNA here is from genome assembly GCF_021789315.1 of Arthrobacter sp. FW305-BF8. Lineage (NCBI taxonomy): Bacteria > Bacillati > Actinomycetota > Actinomycetes > Micrococcales > Micrococcaceae > Arthrobacter > Arthrobacter sp. FW305-BF8. Next base: position 2,691,273 of record NZ_CP084561.1, on the reverse strand, counting down.
GCTGCGCTGCGGCGGGTTTGCTGGTCACAATCGAGATGGTGCTACGTCGGGCGGAAGTTGTCCAGTCAGGAGTTGTCCAGCCGAACCCCAGTCCAATCCATTGTCTTAACCTGCGGTCTCGTTAAGAATGAACAAATGACGGTCTATGTGAGAGCCCTCGAAACCGCAGTTCCGCCGACTCTGCTCATCCAGCACGAGGCCCGTGACGTGTTCGCAGCCCAGCCCGGCCTGACACGCCTTGGCTCACGGCTCGTGTCAACGTGCTTTGATTCCGCCGCCATCGACACCCGGTACACCGCAGTCAGCGAACTGACCCTGGACTCCGCCGCCGAAAATCCCCAGTTTTTCGATCCCGCGACCGGTTTGCTGCGCAGCCCCAGCACCAAGGCACGCAACAACCTCTTCGCCGAGGAAGCAACGAAGCTTTTCATCGATGCGGCGGACGCGGCCGTATCCAAATGCGACGGCATTGATCCGCTGGACATTACCCACCTCGTCACGGTCTCCTGCACCGGTTTTTTCAACCCCGGCCCGGACTACAAGATCGTCCGCGCGCTGGGCCTCAACCCCGCCGTGCAGCGCTACCACCTGGGCTTCATGGGATGCTACGCAGCGTTTCCGGCGCTCCGTGCGGCCAAGTCATTCTGCGAGGCGGACCCGACGGCGGTTGTGCTCGTCGTATGCGCCGAGCTTTGCTCCCTGCATGTCCGGACCTCCAACGATCCCGACACCATCATGGGATCCGCGCTGTTTGCGGACGGCGCAGCGGCCGCCGTCGTGACAGCCCGCGCGGACCTGGAGTCCACGCCGCTGCTCCAACTGGATCACTTCGAGACGGTCCTGACTCCCGTGGGTGAGGACTCGATGGCCTGGAACATCGGCGATGAAGGCTTTGAGATGGTGCTCGGCAACTATGTGCCGCACATCATCGACGAGCACATCGTGGGCGCGCTCGAGCCGCTGCTGGCACGCGACCCCTCCCTGCGGGAACTCGCCTACCGCGACGTCACCCACTGGGCCATCCACCCTGGCGGCCGCAGCATCCTGGACAAGGTCCAGTCCCGGCTGGACCTCACCGACGAGCAGCTGCGTCCGGCCCGCGAGACACTTCGGAACTACGGCAACATGAGCAGCGCCACGGTGCTGTTCGTCCTCAAGCACATCCTGGACCTTCCGTCGCGGGAGGGGGACGAACGCGTCTGTTCCATGGCCTTCGGCCCGGGCCTGACCGTGGAGACCGGGCTGTTCACCAAGGTGAAGCAGCCGGCCGGTGAGCTTTACCCCATGGCCGGCGGGGCCCAGCCGTCGCTGGCCTGACGGCCGTGCGGATCCCAGGAAGCGGCCCGGGCGTCCTCGGCCTGCGGGACACGGACGCCGTCGAGGACATGGACCGGCCGGATTGCGACCCGGACCGGCTGCAGCGCACCTACAAACAGTTCGCACTGGTGAACCGCGTGGTGTCGGGCTGGCGCCGGCTGTACCGCAGCACGGTGCGTCCGAAGCTGGCAGGCGGTGGCACGCCAACGCTGCTGGACGTCGGCTGCGGCGGCGGGGACCTGGCCGTGATGCTTGCCCGCTGGGCGGCCAGGGACGGGATCCAGCTCCACGTGACCGGGATCGATCCGGATGAAAGGGCCTTTCATTTCGCCGCCAACCGCAAACCCGTCCCCGGGGTCGAGTTCCGCCAGGCAAGCAGCGGCGACCTGCTCGCCGAGGGCAAGTCCTACGACGTCGTCATCTCCAACCACGTGCTGCACCACCTGACCGCGCCGCAACTGCAGTCATTCCTGGACGATTCCGCCGGGCTGGCCCGCCGCCTGGCCCTGCACAACGATCTCAGCCGGAGTGCAGCCGCCTATGCCCTGTTCAGTGCCGGCGCCCTGCCGCTCGCCGGCTCCTACATCCGCGGCGACGGACTGACGTCGATCAGGCGCAGCTACACCGTCCCGGAGCTTGCCGCCGTGGTTCCCACCGGCTGGACGGTGGAGCCGCACTCCCCCTTCCACTGTCTGCTCACCTACCGGCCGCACGATAGCTACCGGCCGCACGATAGCTACCGGCCGCGCCAGGCATGACCGATGTCCTGATCGTGGGCGGCGGTCCCGTTGGGCTCTTCCTGGGTTCACTGCTGCTGCAGCACGGCGTCGCGGTGCGGGTCCTCGAAAGGCGGACCGGGCGGAATGCCCACACCAGGGCCATCGGAATCCATCCGCCGGCGCTCGCCGCCCTGGAACGCATCGGCGTTGCCCAGGAGCTGATCGGCCGGGGTGTTCCGATCCGTCAGGGCTTCGCCGTGAGCAGGGGCCGGAGGATTGCGCACATGCCGTTCGCTCCGGTCTCCGACCGTTTCCCGTTCGTCCTCGCCGTGCCGCAGCCCGTGACCGAGGAGGTCCTGGAGCGGCGGCTCCGGGAGCTGGACGGCGGCGCGCTGGTCCGCGACGCCCGCGTTACGGGAATGCACGACGACGGCGCCCGGGTCACGTTAAGCGTCACCACTGCCGGGGCTGCCTCCAGTTACACCGCCGCTTTCGCGGTGGGCGCCGACGGCGCCTACTCGACCACGCGGTCCCTTCTGCGGGTCGCGGCGCCGGAGAAACAGTATCCGGACGACTACCTGATGGGTGACTATCCCGAATCCAGCCCCTATGGCTGCGATGCCGCGCTGTTCCTGGAAAGCGACGGCATCGTGGAGTCCTTCCCGCTCCCCGGCGGCGTCCGCCGCTGGGTGGTCCGGCTGGGCAGCCCGCCGGCCAGCCCAAACGCGGAGCAGCTGGCGGCGCTCGTTGCCCGCAGAACGCGAGTGGCACTGGACCCCGGCGCGAACACCATGCTCAGCAGCTTCGGTGTCCGTTCACGGCTGGCCGCGCGCATGGTCTCGGGCCGGACGGCGCTGGTCGGTGATGCGGCGCACGAGATCAGCCCCATCGGCGGGCAGGGAATGAACCTTGGCTGGCTGGATGCAGAGGCGCTGCTGCCGGCGATCCTCGCCGTCCTGCGCGGGGATCCTTCCGCTGAAGCCCTCCGGCGCTTCGATGCCTCACGACGCCGGGCGGCAGTTGCGGCCAAACGCCAGGCCGAGGTGAACATGGCGCTTGGCCGGCCGCTTCCGGCCGGCCTGCTGGGGCCCCGGAATGCGGTCATTGCCCGTGCCGCCGCCGTACCGGCCTTCAACGCCCTCGTAGCCCGGCGCTTCACCATGCAGTAGCGCGCCACTGCACGGCACATGACCGCGCATCTCAAGACTTCACAGCCCTGCACCAGACAGCATTAGGCTGTCCCCATGAACCACGTTTCGCCGCCCACGACCTACAGCCCCGCCCGCATCAGGGAAACAGTGCAGGAACTGCTGGCCGCAGAGGGCTTGCCACCCATCGTGCAGGCCGGACACCCGGTCCTGAGGCAGCACGCCGCTCCCTTCGAAGGCCAGCTGGAGCCCGACGAACTTACCCAGCTGATCGTCCTGATGAGGAAGGTCATGCACGCCGCGCCCGGCGTCGGCCTGGCGGCGCCGCAGCTGGGTGTTCCACTGCAGCTGGCCGTCCTCGAGGACCAGTTCGAGATCGACGAGGCCACGGCCGCGGCTCGGGGCAGGGCGCCGCTGGAGTTCTTTGCCATGCTGAATCCGTCGTACTCCCGCCTGGGCAACGGGTCCGCCGCCTTCTTCGAAGGCTGCCTATCGCTCTCCGGACTGCAGGCTGTGGTGGAACGTCCCGAAAGCGTGCGGCTGGAGTACGTAACACCCGACGGCGGTCAGGTCACCAACGACTTCAGCGGCTGGCAGGCGCGGATCGTGCAGCACGAAACCGACCACCTCCACGGCAGGCTCTACATTGACCGGGCCGAGCTCCGGTCGCTCAGCACCAACAGCGAGTACGCCGCCCGCTGGGCAGAACCGGGCATTGGCTCCGCCAGCCGGGAGCTCGGCTTCCCGGCCGGCGCGCAGGCCGGCCGGGAAGCTTTCACGGATTAGGCAGGGACAGGTTTAGGCGGCGCCTGCTTGGGCCGGGTCCGACTCAGGCGGTGCCAATGCGGTTGCTGTCCGTCGGCAGGTACTTTGCCCACCAGGCCAGGATGTGTTCGAACCGCTGCCGCCGGTGATGCGGCGTTCCCGAGCGCGACAACTCGTGGTCCTCGCCCGGGAACACGAGAAACGCGGAGTCGACGCCCTGCTGCTTGAGGGCGGTGAAGTAACGCTGGCCCTGTTCCACCGGGCAGCGCAGGTCGTCCTCGCTGTGGATCACCAGCGTGGGTGTCCGGACCGCGGCCACCGTTTCCATGGGGCTTTGCGCGGCAATCTGCTCGGCAGCCGAGCCAACATACTCACCGCCAAAGAACCAGCCGATGTCTGACGAGCCCGTGAAGCTCACGGGATCAAGGAAACCCCGCTCCACGATGGCTGCCTGGAACCGGTGGTCCTGGCTGATGGTCCACGCTGTGAGGTAGCCGCCGTAGGAACCGCCCATGATTCCCAGGGCACCGGCGTCGAGGGAAGAGAACTTCCCGAGGCTTCCGTCCAGGAAGGCGAGCACATCCTGCATGTCCACGGTGCCCATCCGCTCCTTGATGCTCCGGCCGTGGGCCTGGCCGTAACCGGCCGAGCCCCGCGGGTTGCACATCAGCACCGCGTATCCCGCCTCGGCATAGACCTGTGCTTCATCGAAGAACGCGGTGGTGTACTGCGCGAACGGCCCGCCGTGGATGTTCAGCAGCACGGGGTGGGGACCCTTGCCGGGCGGCAGTACCAGCCAGCCGTGGACGGGATAGCCGTCCGGGGCGGGGAACGTCAGTTCCTGCGGTTCGATGATGCCTGCCTCGCTCCGCAGGGCGGCCGAGAAGTCGCTGAGCAGGCGGAGCTGTCCGTCTTCGAGGACCCCCACATCCCCCGCGGTGGCGGGGTCACTGTAGCTGAGGAACACCGTGCCCGCACCGTCGCCGGCCCCGGCGACCACCCGGTCGCCATGAACGAGGAGGGAGTGGTCCCCCGTGGCGCTGAATTCGAGCAGCTCCACCGTTCCCTGGGCACTGTTGAGCACCAGCGCACTGTCCTTGCCGTGGAGGCCGATGGTGGCACCGGGCGCTTCGACGTCCATGGTCTCCGCGTCGCTCAGGGCCGTGGCGTCGCCGCCCGCTGTGGGCATGACGTAGAGGACCGTGTTCTTGGCGACGAAGTCCTGGCGGGTGCTGCCCAGGTCCTGGCCAGTGAAAAACAGCCAGCGCCCGTCCGCCGACTCCCGGACGTCGGTAACGGTCTGGGCACCCAGGTTGGGGACCGGCACCAAAGCCGGTGTGCCGCCGTCGGCCGCCACACGGTAGATCCCGGATACCAGGTCCTGGTCGGCATCCTCGTGGAGGGCTGCGACGAAGTAAATGGCGCTGCCGTCGCTGCTGAAGGTTGCACCGGTGTGGTCGGTCGCCGACGTCGTGAGCCGGCGTGCCGCCGGGAAACCGCCGGATGCCTCGCCGGGCTGCGCCGGACTTTCAGGCTCGCCATTGGTCTTGGATTTCTCATTGTCGCTCCGCTTGGCGGCGCGCCCCACTGGCTTGACCCAGGGTTCGCCGCCCAGCTCCGGAACGTCGAGCAGGAAAAGCTGCAGCGGCTTGTCCCGGGTGTAGCCCTCACCGTTCATCCGGTGCTTGTAGTCCTGGATGAGCCGGGCGTCCTCGGCGCCGGACCCCACGCCGTCGAGCGTTCCATAACGGCCCGCCTCCGGTTCCCTTGAACCGAACACGATGCGGTTCGAATCCGGCGACCAAGCGAAGGAGCTGACACCCATCTTCCTGTCGGTCAGGGCCTGCGGCTCCCCGCCAGCGGCCTCCACCACGTGAAGCTGGGGCGGGCGGCCGGGGGCGGCGCGGAGGAACGCCAGCACGCGGCCATCCGGCGAAAAAGCCGGCGCGGTGTCCCGGAAGCCCCGGGTCACGCGGCGGGGAAGCTTTTCCGGGTCCCGGGGCACACTCCACAGCTGGCCTACATAGGAGTCGGAGTCGAAGTCCGGCCGGACGACGGACACAACGGCCCTGGTGCCGTCGGGGTGCACGGCAGGGGCGGAGACAGAGTTGAGCAGCGGAAGATGTTCAGGCTTCATCCACGTGAGCCTAGCGGGTCAGGCAAGGGCACGGAACGGCAACCGAGGAAAACACCTGCCCTAGGATTGTCCTCATGCTCTCGCGCCTGCCCGTTCTGCTTTGTCCCGTCTGCCGCCAGAACCTCCGGCCCGTCGGCGACGGCGGCACCGGCCGGGTCCGGGCGCTGGCGTGCCGGGAGCGGCACAGCTTCGACGCCGCCCGGCAGGGGTACTTCAACATGCTGGTGGGCAAGGGAACCGCCTTCGAATCGGATACCGCCGAGATGGTTGCTGCACGGTCAGCCTTCCTCGACGCCGGTCATTACCGGCCGCTGGCCGAGGCGCTGGCCCAGGCAGCCGAGCCGGCGTTGAACGGCCCCGCCCCAACGGTCCTCGACTCCGGGACGGGAACGGGCCACTACCTGCGGGCGGTCCTTGACTATCTGGGCGATCACTTGAAGACCAGTGCACATGGTGAGGGCGGCGACGGCGTGGCCGCCGTCGGGCTGGACATCTCCAAGTTCGCCCTGCGCCGCGCCGCCAAACTCAACCCGGAAGCTATCAACCTGGTGGGTGACGTCTGGCAGCCACTGCCGCTCCCGGACGCCGCCGTCGACGTCGTCACCGTGGTGTTCGCGCCCCGCAACGCGGCCGAGTTCGCCCGCGTACTCAAACCCACGGGCAGGCTCATCGTAGTGACCCCGCGCGCAGGCCACCTCGGGGAAATCGCCAGCCAGGCCGGGATGCTGGGCATCGACCCCGCAAAGGACGAGCGCCTCGCCGACGCGCTCGCAGGCCGCTTCTCGCCGCTGTCGACGCAGGACCTCGACGTGGACCTGTCCCTTTCCCCCGAGGACGTGGCCAACCTGGCGCTCATGGGCCCTGCCGGCCACCACACGGACCGCGCCACACTGACCGAACGGCTGGCCGGCTTTCCGCAGACCACAAGGGTGTCCGCCCGGTTCCGGATCAGTATCTTCGTGCCGGCTGAATCCGTGCCTTCGGAAAGCCCCGCTCCATAACGGCTTGGCCACGTTCCTGCGCTGCCTCCCATTCTCCTGCCGGGCGGTCCTGCTTCGGTCTACGATGGAAGAAAGTTACTGAGGGTCTGCCCCGCAGCCCTTGGAATCAAGGGGGAACGCGATGTTTGAATGGCTTGGGCAAAACTGGTGGGCGCTGTGGCTCACCCTCTTCCTGGTGTTCGCCGCCGTGGAAATGCTGACCCTTGACCTGTTTTTCATCATGCTGGGCGGAGGCGCCCTGGCCGGTCTGGTGGCCGACTTCGCCGGCGCTGACCTCTGGCTGCAGATCGTGGTGTTCTGCGTCGTCTCGCTGCTGATGATCGCCTTCGTCCGTCCGGTGACACTCAAGCACCTCCACAAAGGCCCGCCCGAGCAGCGCACCAACATCGACCGCCTGATCGGCGAAACAGCGCTCGTTTTGGAGGCCGTTACGGCCACCGGCGGACGCGTGAAGATCGGCGGCGACATTTGGAGCGCCCGCTCGCAGTCCGGTGTCCTGCCCGAAGGCCAGCGCGTGATCGTTTCTGCCATTGAAGGTGCGACGGCGGTCGTGTCACCCCAGGCTGAGACCGCCGTCCAGTAGGCGGATCCCCATGAGTTTCTGCTCCCGCCGCGGCGGAGCTGCAGATTGCGGCGAGTTTTTGCCAGGTTAGAGCTTCACTGAAAGTTGGGGACAAAGGAGAAGTATGGATAGCCCAGGAGGAATCGCACTCACGTTCGTGCTGGTGGTTCTGATCATTTTCGTCATCATCGTGCTGGTCCGCTCCGTGCGGATCGTGCCGCAGGCCCGCGCAGGCGTCGTGGAACGGCTGGGAAAATACCAGCGGACGCTCAACCCCGGCCTGACCCTCCTCATCCCCTTTGTTGACCGGCTCCTGCCGCTGCTGGATCTGCGCGAGCAGGTGGTGTCCTTTCCGCCGCAGCCCGTGATCACGGAGGACAACCTCGTGGTGTCCATCGACACCGTGGTCTACTTTCAGGTCACCGATCCGCGCGCTGCCACCTACGAGATCGCCAACTACATCCAGGCCGTGGAGCAGTTGACCACCACCACCCTGCGTAACGTGGTGGGCGGCCTGAACCTGGAAGAGGCGCTCACGTCCAGGGACCAGATCAATGGCCAGTTGCGCGGAGTCCTGGACGAAGCCACCGGCCGCTGGGGCATCCGCGTTTCCAGGGTGGAACTGAAGGCGATCGACCCGCCGCACTCCATCCAGGATTCGATGGAGAAGCAGATGAGGGCGGAACGTGACCGCCGCGCCGCGATCCTGACGGCAGAGGGAACCAAGCAGTCCCAGATCCTGACCGCTGAAGGGCAGCGGCAGGCCGCCATCCTCAAGGCCGAGGGTGACGCCAAGGCTGCCATCCTGCGCGCCGACGGCGAGTCGCAGGCCATCCAGAAGGTGTTCGACGCCATCCACAAGGGCAACCCGGACCAGAAGCTGCTGGCCTACCAGTACCTGCAGACCCTGCCGAAGCTTGCGGAAGGCTCCTCCAACAAGCTGTGGATCATCCCCAGCGAAGTCGGCGAGGCACTGAAAGGCATCGGCAGCGCTTTGGGCGGAACCAACCCTGATCCCCGGTCCGGCGACCTGTTCGGGGGCACGGACGGAGGCTCGTCCGGCCAGTCCGACGGCCACCCCGGCGAGGCGGCAGCCCGGACCCAGGCGTAGAGTTCCGGGGCAAGCAAAGGGAGGCAGGCCGATTGGCCTGCCTCCCTTTGCTTGCGCAGCTGGACGCGTTGCTGCGTCCGGCCGGATTGCTGCATGGGCGGATTGCTGGATGGCCGGATTGCTGCGGCCTGCCGGAATCCGTATAATGGGATATTTGTCCGGCCGGATCAGTCCGTGCGGAACAACAATGCTTGGCGAAGCGTTTCACCTAGTGATGCTACGTGAACCACACCGTAGTCCGGAGGCACCCTTATCAGGGCTTCCGGCTAGCGCGGAGTCCGCTCCGCGAACCGATTAGAGGGAGAAATCATGAGCGATCGCAGCCTGCGGGGCATGCGTCTTGGCGCCCAAAGCATGGAGACCGAATCCGGCGTGGAGCCGGCTCCGCGTCAGCGGGTTGAGTACCGGTGCGAGGACGGCGAACAGGTTTTCGTAACCTTTTCCTCCGAAGCCGAAATTCCCCCTGTCTGGGTTTCCAAGACCGGCAAGGAAGCGCTGCTCGTTGATGGCGAACGCCCGGACACCAGCAACGAAAAAGCAGTCCGTACCCACTGGGACATGCTGTTGGAGCGCCGCTCGCTTCCCGAGCTTGAGCAAATCCTCGAAGACCGCCTCACCATCCTGCGCGAGCGTCGCGGCGAACGGCGTTCAGCCTAACCGCTCCTAGCCGGCAGGCAGGCGCTACAGCCAAAAAGGCCGGATCCGCTGCACCATATGGTTGCAGCAGATCCGGCCTTTTGCGTATCCGCCCGGTCTTTGTGCCGCTAGTCGCGCGGGGTCTTGCCGGTCAGCTTCCGCCAGCGGGCGGTGAGGCCCCACTTGGTCACGTTGACCATGGCCTCAACCACGATATTGCCGCTCATCTTGGAAGCGCCCAGTTCACGCTCCACGAACGTGATGGGCCGCTCCACGATGTTCAGCCCCATCTTCGCTACGCGCCACGCGAGGTCCACCTGGAAGCCGTAACCCACGGAATCGACCTGGTTCAGGTTCAGCTTCTCGAGCGTCGTGCGCCGGAACGCCCGGTACCCGCCGGTCACGTCCTTGATCTTGAGGCCGAGCATGATGCGCGCATATGTGCTCCCGGTCCGGGAAATCGCCTGGCGGTACAGCGGCCAGTTCACGACGCTTCCGCCCTTCACCCAGCGGGAACCCATGGCGAGGTCTGCGCCCTGGTCCACGGCCTCCAGCAGGGAGGGCAGCTGTTCGGGCTGGTGCGAACCGTCGGCGTCCATCTCCACAAGGACGTCGTAGCCGGCGTCCAGTCCCCACTTGAAGCCCGCGATGTAAGCGGCCCCCAGGCCTTCCTTGCCCTTCCGGTGCAGGACGTGGACCTGGTTGTCCCCGGCAGCGATGCTGTCCGCCAGCTGTCCGGTGCCGTCCGGGCTGTTGTCGTCCACAACGAGGACGTCGGAAGCCGGCACGGCGGCGCGCAGGCGTCCCAGAGTCTTGGGAAGCGACTCCAGCTCGTTGTAGGTCGGGATGATGGTGAGGACACGCACAGGGGAGGCCTTTCCTGGATGGGAGCGGTCAGCACGTGCGGAGCCTGGCGGGAACGCCGGCTCGCAAAGCGCAACTCCCCATTATACGTGCCCCGGACGGCCCTTCCGTCCGTTTGGTCGGCATCGGGGCGGCAAGTGCCCGTTCGCGCTTGTCTTGCAGCAGCACTGGTGGCCGGGGTCGGGCTACGCCACGGGCGGGTCCACGCGCCACGGGCCAGTTGCCGATGCCGCGATGAGCGGATGGAGGAACTGTTTTCTGCTGCGCTTTGGACCCGCCCCGGAAGCTCAATGCTACGGACTGGCTGGGGGCTGTCAACAGCCCTCTGACCTGCCAGTTCATGTATCGCCGCAGGTCAGCGGCACTTCTTGGCGGGTGATGTGTCGTCAGATGGCGGCTGGATGGCGCAATAAGTCGCCGCCGGACCCGCGGGCTGTTCAGCCGCGCAGGGCCTCTGCGGAGAACAGCTCCAGCCCATTGCGCACCGTCTGCAGGCACCGGGGGTCCGAGCCTGTGTCAAGTGCCGGCAGCAGCGGCGTGCGGGCACGGGGATCCGTGCTCCAGGACTGGACCCTGCCGTCAGCCACCTGGACCATGAGCTCATCCACTTCCCAGACGGCGAAACTTGCGGGTGCGCCAGGTACCAGCTGGCCGGCCATCGGGTTTTCATACCGTGCGGCGCGCCAGCCCGCCCGCGTGTGGCCGAGGAAGGCTGCACGGGCGGAGATCCGCTGTTCGGCGTTGTGGTGTTCGAGGCAGGCCCGCACGCTGGACCATGGACGGAGCGGCGTCACCGGGCTGTCGCTGCCGAAGCAGATCGGGACGCCGGCGGAGTAGAACGAGGCGAACGGGTTCATGCCCCGGCTGCGGGTGCCCAGACGCTGCTCATAGAGGCGTCCCTGACCGCCCCACGCGGCGTCGAAGGCGGGCTGCGCGCTGACCGTCACGGAGTACTTCGCGAGGCGGGCAATGGCGTCGGCGTCGGCCATTTCGACGTGCTCGAAGCGGTGCCCGGCGGCCCGGACGCGCTGCTCCCCCACCTCGGCGGCTGCCTCATCGAGGGCCTGCAGGGCTGCATCGAGGCCGGCGTCGCCGATGACGTGGAATCCGCCCTGGATACCCAGCACGGAACAGGCCGCAAGGTGCGCGGCAGCCTCAGCGACGGAAAGGTAGGTTGTGCCGATCTCCTCCGGTGCGTCGGCGTAGGGTTCCCGCAGGGACGCCGTGCGGGAGCCGATGGATCCGTCGATGTTCAGGTCCCCGGCAAATCCGCGGACCCGGATGCCGAGCTCGGCAAGCAGCGCCTCGGCGTCGGCCGCCATCGGCGTCAGTTGCCCCCAGTACGGGAGCACCTCCGGCGCCGGACGGGAGCCTGCCGCGTCATTCCATCCGGCCGCCAGCCGCAGGTCCTCCATGCTGCTGATTTTTGGTGCACCCATCTCGGCCAGCGCTACATACCCGTTGGCCGCAGCCTCGTCCAGCGCACGACGCTGGTATTCCTGCAGCGCAGCCGATGACAGGCGGCGGGTGGCCTGCCTGGCAGCACTGTGGGCCTGGCGCTTGACGTGACCGCCGGGCGCGTAGCCGTCCAGCTCCGCCAGCCCGGCACTGGCCATGAGTGACGGCGAGACGAGGGCCGAGTGCACGTCAACACGGGAAAGGTATACCGGACGGCCAGCGGCAGCCCGCTCCAGCTCTCCGGCGTCCGGGAGCGTGGGGTTGTCCCAGCGGGACTCATCCCAGCCGTGTCCCAGCACTGCTCCGTCCCCTCCCGAGGCCGCGACTGCGTCCAGCAGTTCGCGGGCGGACCGGACACCGCCCAGTTGCAGTGAGTCCAGGGCGATGCCTGTCTCCGTCAGGTGGGCATGGGAATCGACAAATCCCGGGGCGACGAGGGCGCCGCGCAGATCGATGATGTCCATGGAGCTGTCTGCGATGGAAGCAGCAGCCTGCTCCGAACCGACCCACGCGACGGTGTCACCGTCCACGAGCATGGCCGTGGCGAAGGGATCGGCCGCGGTGTAGACGGAACCGTTGCGGTACAGCGTGACCTTTGACGGTCCGGTTCCCTCCGGCGGGCGGGCGGGGGCATCGGCCATGGAGGCGCTCCTTGGGGTGTTCAAACGGCGTACTGGTACGGAATTGACTGGTGCGGGGACGGGCCGTGCGGGCCGTCAGCCCACCGTGGAGTAGGCGACGACGCCCCGCCTGATCTGTTTGATGGCCTCGGCGCAGAGCCGGGCCAGCCGGGGGTCGAGGCCGGGAATCTTGGCAAGCTGGTCCAGCAGGTCGATCACCTGCTTGACCCACCGGACGAAGTCGCCGGCGGCCAGGTCGGTGCCGCTGAGCACCTCCTGCAGATGCCGGCCGCGGGCCCACTTGTACATGGGCCAGACCAGTCCAAGTTCTGGCTCGCCGGTAAGCGGCAGCTTGTTCTGTTCCTCCACGTCCTCCAGGGCGGACCACTCGTGAACCGCGATATCCACGGCCGTCTCAAGTGAAACGCTGGGCATGCGGGGCCGCAGGCCGCGGTCCTCCCGCTTGGCCTGGTACACCAGCACGCTGGCGAAGGCAGCCACCTCCACGGCGTCGAGGTCATCAAAGGCGCCCTGCCGCAGCGCCTGGGAGATCAGCAGGTCCTTCTCGCCGTAGATCCGGCGCAGCCGCTGGCCGTCAGTACTGATGCGGTGCTGCCCGTCCTCGGTGGATTCGAGGTAGCCGTAGGCCGACAGGACATCGCAGACCCGGTCAAACGTCTTGGCGATGGTGTTGGTGCGCCCCTGGATCTGGCGGACCAGGCCGTCGGTTTCCTTGCGAAGCTTCCACCAGCGTTCTGACCACCTTGCGTGGTCCTCGCGTTCGCTGCAGCCGTGGCACGGGTGGGCGCGCAGGGCACGCCGCAGGTCGGCGATCTTCTTCTCCTGGTTCTGCATGGCAGAGCCCAGCCCGAAGTCGGTGTTGCGGCTGCTTCCCCGGGCCGGCGGCCGGTTCTCCCGCAGCGCGTTCCGGACCGACGAGGCCAGGTCGCGCCGCGACTTGGGAACCTTGGCGTTGAAGGACTTGGGGATCCTGATCCGGGTCAGTGGGGCAATGGGCCCCTCGAGGTCATCGACGCCGATCCGGCGCAGCTGGTTTTCCAGCGTCAGGATCGCGGGCCTGGGTTCCCGGGAGCTGTGGTCGGAGCTCAGCACGACGGCAAAACCCGGGGCCCTCCCGGCCGGGACATCCACAACATCGCCCGGCAGGAGCCGGCTCAGGGAATCCTCGTTGAGCGACTTGCGGGCCCGCGACTTGCTCCGCGACGTGAAATTTTCAGCGTCGGAAAGTTCCCGCCGCAGCCGCGCATATTCGGTGAAGTCGCCCAGATGGCATGTCATCGACTTGGCGTAGCCCGCCAGGGATTCCTCACGGCTGCGCACCTGACGGGCCAGCCCGACCACCGAACGGTCAGCCTGGAACTGGGCGAAGGAGGACTCCAGGATTTCCCTGGCCCGCTGCCGCCCGAACTGGGCCAGCAGGTTGATGCTCATGTTGTACGTGGGCTGGAAGCTGGAATTCAGCGGATACGTCCGGCGGGAGGCAAGGCCGGCCACGGCGGCCGGGTCCGTGCCCGGCTGCCACAGGACCACGGCATGGCCTTCGACGTCAATGCCGCGCCGGCCCGCCCGGCCGGTGAGCTGGGTGTACTCCCCTGCCGTGATGTCCACGTGGGATTCGCCGTTGAACTTGTCCAGCTTCTCCAGCACCACCGAGCGGGCGGGCATGTTGATGCCGAGGGCCAGCGTCTCGGTGGCGAAAACCGCCTTCACGAGGCCGTCGGCAAAGAGTTTTTCGACGACTTCCTTGAAGGTGGGAAGCATGCCGGCATGGTGGGCCGCGAAGCCGCGGAGAAGCCCGTCGCGCCAGTTCCAGAAGCCCAGCACTTCAAGGTCGTCAGTGGGGATATCCTGGCCCGCTTCGTCCACGCGCTGGGCGATGATGCGCTGCTCCCGCTCCGTGGTGAGCCAGAGCCCGGACGCCACGCACTGGGCGACGGCGGCGTCACACCCGGCCCGGGAAAAAATGAAGGTTATGGCGGGCAGCAGGTCCTGCCGGTCAAGGCTTGCGATGACCTGCGGGCGGCTGGCCCTCCGTGCCGCGGTACGGGTCTCCTGCTGGGGCCGGTCGCCGTAGCGCTGGCGCTGCTGGCGCCGCTGACTCCGGCCGCCGTGGCCGAAGCGCCCCTGGAAGTTGAGCTGGCTTTCGGCCCGCGAGAGGGTCAGCAGCTCAGGATTGACCTCGAAACCGCGCTGACCGGCGTCCTCGGGTGACGGCGCCAGTGGCAGGGCATCCGCCGCCGCAGGGCTGCCGGCGGGGGCGATTTCGTCGAAGGTGGTCTCGCCCGCGAAAAGGTCCAGAATGTCCCGGCCCACCATGACGTGCTGCCACAGCGGCACGGGCCGGTGCTCGGAGACGATCACGTCGGTGTCGCCGCGGACGGTGTCCAGCCAGGCGCCGAACTCCTCGGCGTTGGACACCGTGGCGCTGAGGGAGGCCACCTGCACCTCGCTGGGCAGGTGGATGATGACTTCCTCCCAGACTGCTCCCCGGAAACGGTCGGCCAGGTAGTGGACCTCGTCCATGACCACAAAGCCGAGGTCGAACAGAGTGTCGGAGTCGGCGTAGAGCATGTTGCGGAGGACCTCGGTGGTCATGACCACCACGGGTGCGTCGCCGTTGATGCTGGTGTCGCCTGTCAGGAGGCCGACGTTCGCCTCGCCGTATTTCTCCGTCAGCTCGGTGAATTTCTGGTTGCTGAGTGCCTTGATGGGTGTGGTGTAGAAGGACTTCAGTCCGCGCTGGAGTGCCAGGTAGACGGCGAACTCGCCCACGATGGTCTTGCCGGCACCAGTGGGCGCGGCGACCAGCACCCCGCGGCCTTCCTGCAGGGATTTGCAGGCCTGCCGCTGGAAGTCATCCAGTTCAAAGCTCAGTGTGCGGGAAAACGCGCCCAAGTGGGTCTTTGCTTCCGCGGCCCGTTCGGCGCTGGCGCGGTACCGTTCGGAGGGCGACGGAGTGGTGGTGGACATTCCTCAAGCCTAGCGGTGGCGTGCCTAGAGATTCTTCAGCTCGCTGCTCGGAGTTCCGATATCGGCTGTGGCCTCTGTCTCAGCGGCGCGCTTCACTGCCCGGCGTGCCCGCCGGCGGTCGTTCAGGACGCACAGGCCGATGGCCAGGAAGAAGAGCAGGAGCATGGGGCCGGCAAGGTAGAACATGCTCATCGCGTCGCCGCCGGGGGCGGCCATGGCTGCGAACAGGCAGACAAGGAACACTGTGATGCGCCAACTCTTGATGAGCTGCTCCCCGCGGAGGATTCCGGCGAGGTTCAGCCCGACCAGGACAACAGGGAGCAGGAAGGCGATGCCGAACGCCAGCAGCAACCGCAGCACAAAGGACAGGTAGACCTGCGCGCTGATGAAGTTGGACCCGCCGGAGGGCGTGAAGTCGGTGAGGACCCGGACTGCATTGGGCAGGACAAGCCATGCCATCGTCACGCCGCCGATGAAGAGCGGCACTGCGGCCGCCACGAAGGACAACGCCAGCCGGCGTTCCTTCTTGTGCAGTCCGGGGACGATGAACGCCCAGAGCTGGTACAGCCAGACCGGGCTGGCCAGGATCAATCCCAGGAACACCGACACCTGGATCATCAGATCGAAGGAGCTCGCCACGCCGTCGAAGTTGAGTGACGCCTGCCGGCCCTCGCTCTCGTTGAGGTCCTTGATCGGTTTGATCAGGGCCGCGAGCATGGGCTGGTAGACCAGGAAACCCGCAACTGTGGCGAGCACAACGGCAATGGCGGATTTGAACAGCCGGTTCCTGAGTTCGCGCAGATGGTCCAGCAGAGCCATCCGTCCCTCAGGGTTGGATTGACGACTCATGGTCAGTGCCACGAAATCCTAGGCGCGGTTGGGCGGCGGAACGTCGTTCCCGTCTGCGGGACGGTTGTCCGTGGCGGCGGAACGCGGGTGATTGACCACGGTGCCTTCGACGGGATCCGAGCCGTCCTTGGCTTCAGGGGCTCCGTCCTTTTTCATTTCGCGGACTTCCGACTTGAAAATGCGCATCGACTGGCCGAGGCTCCGGGCCATGCCGGGAAGTTTCGGTGCAGCGAAGAGCACCAAAGCCAGGACGATGATGATGATGAGATGCCAGCCTTCAAGCCTCATGGTGGGTGTTCCTTTCGTTTAGCTACATCCTACGTTTATCTGAATTCGATGTCGCGCAGCCGCTGGGGCTGGCCCCGATCGGTCTTCCGGCGGACCCGGCGCTGGCGCCGGGCCTCCCTGCGGGCCTCTTTGGAAGCGTGGTAATCATGCTGCATCTGGTGCGGCGAGGCAAAAGGCGCCATGCCCGGCGCCACCCCGACGGCGTACGGGCCAGGCAACGGGTCCGCGCCCGCGGACGCTGCCGCCGCAACCGGAAGGCTGGTGAGTTTGTCGCCCGCTTCGCCGAGCTCCTTGACCGTTGCCATGAACTGGCGGAACAGGCGAACGCCCATGAGCACGAAGAACAGCAGCGACAGTGACACAAGCGCCACCCAAATAAGAATCCAGGACCACCAAGGCATGCTGAGTAGTCTAACTGCCGGACAGGTTAACTGTTGTACGGGCCAGCCGTTGTGCCGGCTAGCCCTTGTACTGGGCCAGGGCCGCCGCGATCCAGTCCCGCGAGGCGCGGGCAAGCGACTCAGGTTCCAGGATCCGTGCCGTCCCGCCGTGCTGGGCCACAAACATGGGGAGCCATGCCGTGTTGCCGAACCGGATCTCGGCCACCAGGCCCCCGTCCGGCAACGGCGCTGTCCGCTCGGCATAGTAATCGTCCGCGAGCCCGGCACCGCGCGCGGTGAGCTGGACGGTGACCAGGGTGTCGTCGTCATTGGGGGTGAACAGCTTTGCCGGGAACCCGCCGTCGGGCTTCATGCCGGACGAGACCGGCTTTCCGGTGGGGGTGAGGCCCTCGATCCGGTCCAGCCGGAAATTCCGCAGCCCGGCCGCCGAATGGCAGTAGGCCTCGAAGTACCAGGTGTTGTCCATGGAGTAGAGGCGCAGCGGATCCACGTCCCGCTCCGACAGGGTGTCCTTCTGCGCGGAAAGGTAGACGAGGTGCAGCTGGGACCCTGATTCAATCGCGTCCCGGATAACCTCGAGGTCGGCCGAGTTGCCGGGGCCCACCTCCGGCCCGGAGAGGGCAGCGGCACGGAGCCCCTCCTCCCCCGCGGCGGCCATCAGCTTGAGCGTCACCGATTCCAGGGCGCTGCCCTCGGCCAGCTCGGGCAGGCCGTTCAGGGTCTCGAGGCCCGTGAGCAGCGCGCAGGCCTCGTCCACGGTGAAGCGGACCGGCCGGTTCAGCTCCATGGACTGGCTGATGAACACGTGCCCTTCCTCCCACTGGATGTCCAGCAGCTCGTCGGGGTATCCCTGCGGCAGACCGGAACAGATCAGGATCAGCAGATCGCCCTCCAGTTCCTGCCGGGTCACCCCGAACCTGTCGGCGACCTCCTCGATGGGCAGGCCTTGGTTGCGGACCAGGAACGGGACAAGCTGCAGCATCCGCTTGAGCTGGTCCTCCGACGTGCGCTTGCGGGTCCGTTTTCCCGACCCGGCATGCGCGAACGAATAAGGCGGCACCGGGGCGTCGATGAAGGCGGCGGCGTTCTCCAGGCGGCGCTGCACGGCGGCGGACAGTTCCGTTGGGCCGACCACCCTGACGTTCGGCCCGTAGGAGGCCAGCTCCTCCCCGAGCACCTCAGCGTCACGGTAGGGGACGGTCAGCCGGTCCCACCCGGCGTCGGCCTCCTTACCCCGGGACGCTTCCCGGTCCGCGTCCCGGGACACAGTAGCCTCGGCGGCGCGCTTGCGCAGGCCCAGCAGCTTGCTGCTGCGGACGTCCACGACGGCGGCCCTGACCGGGAGCTCGGGAAGGCTGTCCAGGTCGGCACGCACGTTGAAACCGGCGGGCGGGGTGAAGGCCTCCCGCTCCAGAATTGTCACGGCGGACGTGAAGCGTGACAGCCGGAAGAAGCGCTTGGCGCCGCGGCCGCGGTCAAAGCCCACGAGGTACCACTGTCCGAAGCGGCTGCCGAGGCCCCACGGTTCAACGACGCGCTCCTCTTCCCGCCCCGTGCTGCCGGCCAGGTAGAGGAACTGGACGGCGTGCTGGGCGTGCATGGCGGTGACGAGGTCCTCGAACGCCTGCCCGGCGGGCTTGATGCGCGGCTGCACGCCCGCCGGAAGTTCGACGTCGACCAGGCCGCCCGCCGCCTGAAGTTTGCGTAGCGCGTTGCTCGCCGCCGTGCCCAGCGCCGCCTGCTCCCACAGCTGCGAAGCCAGCAGCAGGACCGCCCATTCGTCCGGGGTCAGCTCCACATCCGGGAGGCGGTTGGATTCCTTGCCGATCCGGTACCGCGTGGTGCCGGGATCGTCCGAACTCCAGCCCAGGTCCGTGACCGTCTCGACGTCGAAGCCGAAGTCTCGAAGGTCGTTCTTGTCGCGTTCGAACATGCGGCCAAAGGCGGCGTCGCTGGCCGCGCCGCCGGCATAGATTTTCTCCCGCAGCTCACTGCGCCGGAGGCCGTACCGCGAGTTCAGCAGGGCGATCAGGAGGTTCAGCAGGCGTTCAGTACGTTGGGCGGACACCCTCGTTACGTTACTAAAGCCGTTCCGGCAAAAACGCGAAAGCGCGGCAACAATCCGGAAAATCCTTCCGATTGTTACCGCGCTTCCGCAGTTCGGTGCTGGCCCCCGCCGGCGTGGGCCCCAGCCCTGGAGCCTGCGAGGGGCAGCGAGCCGGTGGGGACTAGCGGACGCCCACCAGGTCCACGACGAAGATCAGGGCCTCATTCGGGCCGATGGCTCCGCCGGCACCGCGTGAGCCGTAAGCCAGCTCCGAGGGGATCTCAAGGCGGCGGCGTCCGCCGACCTTCATGCCGAGCAGCCCCTGGTCCCAGCCCTGGATGACCTGGCCGACGCCGACGCGGAAGTCGAGCGGGGCTCCCCGGCCCCAGGATGCGTCGAACTCTTCGCCGGTGGACCAGGCCACACCGACGTAGTGGGTGGACACGGTGTCGCCGGCCTTGGCCTCGGGGCCGTCGCCCTCAACGATGTCCGTGATGACGAGTTCCGTAGGCACGGGGCCTTCGGGGAACTCGATTTCCGGCTTTTCACGGTCGATTTTGCGCTGGCCAAATGACATGGTTGCTCCTTCTGCTGGTGGTGTTTGAGTTGCTTACTCGACGCTTTGCTTATTTAACACCGAGGATGTCGACGACGAACACGAGGTCGCCCTTGGCGTCACCCTGGCCGGAGTCGCCGTAGGCGAGATCCTTGGGGATGACGAGCAGAACGCGGGAGCCGACAGTCTTGCCGGCCAGGCCCTGGGTCCAGCCCTTGATGACCTGGTTCAGCGCGAACGAGGCCGGCTCTTTGCGGTCAAAGCTGGAGTCGAACTTCTTGCCGCTGGCCAGGGCCACGCCGACGTAGTTGACCGTCAGGGTGTCCGTGGCCTTGACGGCGGCGCCCTTGCCCTTGATCAGGTCCTGGGCGATGAGCTTCTTGGGGGCCGCCACTCCCTTGACCGAGATCTCCGGGATGCCGTCCTTCTCGGTGACGGTGGGAAGGCCCGCCGGCGGGGTGACCGGATCGCCTTCAGGCTTCTCCAGGACCTTCGGGGCCTCCTTGGCCGAGATCACCTTGATGATCAGGAGCTGCGTCGGCTGGGCAGCCTGGCCTTCAGCCGCTGCCTTGCCCGGTACGGCGAGGGCGAGCTGTGAGCCCACCTTGGCGCCAACGAACGCGTTGTAGACGATCGCGCTGCCGGTCTTGAGTTTGTCGTTCAGTTCAATGGGCTCGGGATCGCGGGGGAAGCTGTCGTCCAGCGTGGAACCGTCCTTGGCGTTGAGGGCAAGGACGGAAATCTCGGCAATCTGGTTGGCCTTGACGCGGTCCCCGCCGCCTTCCGTGACAACCTTGACGGTGGGTTCGGCAACGTCCAGCGGCTTGGTGAATTCGACCTTGGGGGCTTTCTTGTCACCGTTGTCCGTCAGCTTGAGCGAGTCGAACTTGGCGGTGTCACCCGCGGACTGGCTGGTCGGTTCCGGGGCTGCTGGCTCCTGGCCACCGCAGGCGGTCAGCAGAAGCAGCGCGGGAAGAAGGATTGCTAGTAGTCGGCGCACGTAAGAACTTTCGTCGGGGCAAGGTGGATGCCCTGCCGGTGGAGGTGCCGCACACGGCAAGGCAGTCAGGACCGCAGAACGGCCTCTTCCAGAGTAACGCGGAAAGCTGGGTATCAGCCCATAGAGTCCAGAAGGGCATCAACCCGCTCGTCAACGTTGCGGAACGGGTCCTTGCACAAAATGGTCTGGTGCGCGCGGTCGTTGAGCTTCAGGTGGACCCAGTCCACGGTGTAGTCCCGGCCCAGTTCCTGCGCCTTGCGGACGAAATCGCCGCGCAGCTTGGCCCGGGTGGTCTGCGGCGGGGCGTCCACGGCGTCCTTGATGGCCGTCTCTTCGGTCACCCGGCGAACGGCGCCGCGGGACTGGAGCAGGTAATACAGGCCGCGGGAACGGGAGATGTCGTGGTAAGTGAGGTCCAGCTGCGCGATCCTGGGGGCGTCCAGGCCCAGGCCGTGGCGCCTGCGGTAACTGTCCATGAGCTTCTTCTTGATGGCCCAGTCGATTTCGGTGTCGATGGTGCTGGTGTCGCCGCTTTCGATGGCGCGCAACGTCCGCCCCCACAGGTCCAGGATCAGCGACACATGCGGGTTGTGGGCGCCGTTTTCCTCGACGAACGCCGTGACCTTGCTGAGGTACTCCTGCTGGATCTCCAGAGCGGTGAGCTGGCGGCCGTTGGCGAGGCGGACCAGCGCGCGGCCGCTCAGGTCATGGGAGATCTCCCGGATGCTGCGGATGGGGTTTTCCATCCGCATGTCCCGCATGATCACGCCGGCCTCAATCATGCGCAGGATGAGGTCCACGGTGCCCACCTTGAGCAGCGCCGTGGTCTCGGACATGTTGGAGTCGCCCACGATCACATGGAGCCGGCGGTAGAACTCCGCGTCGGCATGGGGCTCGTCGCGGGTGTTGATGATCGGCCGGGAACGGGTGGTGGCCGAGGACACGCCCTCCCAGATGTGGTCCGCCCGCTGCGAAAACGCGTAGGTAGCCCCGTGCGGCGTCTTCAGGATCTTGCCGGCACCGGCGATGAGCTGGCGGGTGACGAGGAACGGGATGAGGATCTCGGCCAGCCGGGTGAACTCGCCGCGGCGCGGAATGAGGTAGTTCTCGTGGCTGCCGTACGAGTTGCCTGCGGAATCGGTGTTGTTCTTGAACAGGTACACCGTCCCGTTGAAGCCCTCGGCGGCAAGCCTGGACTGGGCCTCGTCCACGAGGTCGTCCAGGATGAGCTCCCCGGCGCGGTCATGGGCGATCAGCTGGGCGAGGTCGTCGCATTCCGCGGTGGCGTATTCCGGGTGGGAGCCCACGTCGAGGTACAGGCGGGACCCGTTGGTGAGGAACACGTTGGAGGACCGGCCCCAGCTGACCACCTTGCGGAACAGGTAGCGGGCCACTTCCTCGGGTGCCAGGGGCCGGGAGTCCGGGCTCGAGTAGGAAATCCCGAATTCGGTTTCGATGCCGAAAATCCTCTTGTCCATGTCAGCTCTCCTCAGCCAGCAGTTCCACAACGTCCTGGTCGGACAACCTGCGGAAAGCCCTCCGCGTCCCCCTGCTGCTTTCCGAACTGCGGTCCAGCACCGCCACTTCCAAGGCCTTGGCCGGCAGGTCGGGTGCCTCGTTGTCCGTCACGAGTCCCCGGACGGCGAGCCGGATCGCGGCCGCGAAGGACAGGTCCCGCTGCCAGCCGCCCTCGATCGCTCCGGACACCTTGTCCGCCTGGCCGCCCATCACGATGAAGTTGTGCTCGTCCGCGATGGAGCCGTCGAACGTGAGGCGGTAGAGATGGTCGAGGTCCTGGCTGGCTCCTACCTCTGCTACGGCCAGTTCCACCTCGAACGGCTTTTGCTCCGCGGTGAAGACGGCACCCAGGCTCTGGGCATAGACGCTGGCCAGTCCCCTGGCCGTGACGTCCTCGCGGTCGTAGGAATAGCCGCGGACGTCTGCATAGCGCACCCCGGCCTGGCGGAGGCTCTCAAACTCGTTGTACTTCCCCACCGCGGCGAAGGCGATCTTGTCGTAGATCTCGCCGATCTTGTGCAGCGACGGTGACGGGTTCTCGGCCACGAGGGCAATGCCGTCCTCGCAGCTGACCACGATCACGGACCGTCCGCGGGCGATGCCCTTCCGTGCGAAATCCGCACGGTCCTTCATCAGCTGCTCGGGAGAGACATAGAACTGCTGTGTCATATCAGGCCTCCCTCCGGGCTGCTGCCCGTGACTCGATGATGTTTCCGGCCATGGTGGCGAGTTCCCGCTCCGAGACCCGGCGGGCGCCGGCCCGGTTGACGGCATACACGACGGGCCACAGCTGCCGCACGGGGTCGGGGCCGCCGGTGGCGGAGTCGTCGTCGGCGGCGTCGTAGAGGGACTCCACCGCGACGGCGATGGCTTCGTCCTCGGGCAGGTTGGGCCGCCAAAGCTTCTTGAGTGCGCCGCGGGCGAACATTGATCCGGAGCCCACAGCGTGGTGTTCCTGTTCCTCGTAACGGCCGCCGGTCACGTCGTAGGAGAAGAGCCGCCCCGCTCCCGCGGCAGCGTCAAAGCCAGCGAACAGCGGGACCACGGCCAGGCCCTGCAGGGCCATCGGCAGGTTGCCGCGGATCATGGCTCCCAGCCGGTTCGCCTTGCCCTCCAGGCTCAGCGGGGTGCCTTCGATCTTTTCGTAGTGCTCCAGCTCCACCTGGAACAGGCGGGTCAGGTCGATCGCGATGCCTGCCGTGCCGGCGATGCCGACTACAGAGTACTGGTCGGCGGGAAAGACCTTTTCGATGTGCCGGCTGGCGATGATGTTGCCCATGGTGGCGCGGCGGTCGCCAGCCATCACGATGCCGCCGGCATAGGTCATGGCCACGATGGTGGTGGCGTGGGGCACGGCGGGCGGCGTGCCGGCGGCTGTGCCGGCAGCAAATGGTGCGTATTGGGGAAGCAGTTCCGGACGGTCTCGTTGGAGATGCTCAGTGAACGACGACGTCGCGTGGGCGGCTACCTTGTTGGCTGTTGTCTCCTGCACTGGTGCACTCCTTCAACGTCATAATTCAGCGGCTGTCCGGTAGCTGTGGCTTCCGTGCCCGGTGCGGGTGGCGTGGCTGCCGGTCTACTGGCCGCCCTTTTGCACGAACGCCCGGACGAATTCCTCCGCGTTGGACTCCAGGACGCCGTCGATCTCGTCGAGGAGATCGTCAACACCCTGGGTCGAGGCGGATGCCTGTCCTTCTGCTGGCGCCGGCGGTACGGGGACCTCTTCCTCGACCTCGGTGTCCCGTGGCTGTGGCTGCTGCTGCTCCTGGCCTGCCATGTCCTTCTCCTTCATCCAGTCCCCCACTCCGGAGGGACATCCTGTATGCCCATATTGCCACGCAAAGGGCCCTTGCGGGGTGCATTATGCCGGTGGCGGAGCCGGTGCCGTTCCGAGCAGTTCCGCAAGGAACGAACCCGCCTCGCGGTGCCTGGCAAACAGCCCTCCTGTGAGCGCCTTCGTGCCCCGCAGCGGCTCCCGGGTGGGCACGCGCTGCAGCCTTCCGTAGCCCGGCACGTCGAAGATCACCGAGTCCCAGCTGGCCCCCACCACGTCCTTGCTGAAGCTGCTGACGCAGCGTCCGCGGAAGTATGCCCGGGTGTCCGACGGCGGTTCCGTCACCGCGGCGGCAATGTCGGCGTCGTCCACGATCCGTTGCATCCTGTTCCGGGAGAGCAGACGGTAGTAGAGCCCTTTTTCGGGCCGGAGGTCAGACCATTGAAGATCGACCAGGCCCAGCCGGGCGTCATCCCACTGGAGCCCGTCGCGCTGGCGGTAGCCCTCCAGGATGGACAGCTTGGCCAGCCACTCCACCGACGTGGCGGCGGCAGAGCGGTCGCTGTCCAGCTGCGTCAGGGTGGTGGCCCACCGCTCCAGCACGGCGTGTGTATGGCCGTCGCCGTCGACGGCGTCCGAGACTCCCGTGTCCTGCGCCAGCTTGGCGGCGGCCTCGTGGTACATCCATTGCAGGTCAAGGGCCGTCACCCGGCGGCCGTCCTGCAGCCTGACCGTGGTGGTCAGGGTGGTGTCGTGGCTTATGGCCTGCAGCGCGGCCACCGGCTCGTGCACCTCGATCCGTGGGGCGAGGCCCGCCTCGATCAGGCTCAGCACCATGGCGGTGGTGCCGAACTTCAGGTAGTTGGACACCTGGCTCAGGTTGGCGTCGCCGATGATGACGTGCAGCCGCCGGTACTTGTCCGCCGTTGCATGCGGCTCGTCGCGGGTATTGATGATGGGACGCCGGATAGTGGTTTCGAGCCCCACCTCCGCCTCGAAGAAGTCCGCCCGCTGGCTGATCTGGTAACCAGACCGGGAGCCGTCCTGGGCCATGCCCACGCGCCCCGAGCCGCAGATGATCTGCCGCGACACGAAAAAGGGGGTCAGCCCGCGGACAATGTCGCCGAACGGGACGGACCGCGGCATCAGGTAGTTTTCGTGGGACCCGTATGACACGGACTTATTGTCGGTGTTGTTCTTATAGAGGTTGACGGCGGGCAGCTCGGTGTCGCTGGCCAGCCTGCGGACCGCGGCCAGTCCCACGAGGTCGCCGGCCGCGTCCCAGGCCACTGCGGCCGCGGGGTTGGTGACCTCCGGGCTGGAGTACTCGGGGTGTGCGTGGTCCACGTAAAGCCTCGCCCCGTTGCCGAGCACCATATTCATCAGCAGCGAGCCCGATTCGTCCTCGCCGTCCAGCTCAAGTTCCTCACGCCCGTAGGCAAGCGCCACCGCCTCGGCGTCCAGCACAGGCGGCTGGTCCGTCAGCTGGCTCGGGTGGGCCTGTCCGCGCTCAAGCGTCCAGCCGCGGGCGTCGTGCAGCGGCTCCTCGTCCGTGTAGTCCCAGCGGGTCTCGGCGCCGCCCGCAGCCCGGAGCCGGGTGACCTGGGCGTAAGCCTGGACCACCCGGGCGGACATCATGGTGGCATTGGCGCCCGGAGCAGCCGGCGCGTGAATCCCGTATTCGGTTTCCGAACCCATGACCCGCATGGCGCCGCCAACCGGCAGGCCACCTCCCAGCACCGACTCGGAGCCGGCCGTCACAGGTACTGGCCCGTGCTGGGCATGGTTTCGATGGATTTGCCGGGCTCCTGGCCGGCTTTGCCCTGGACGATGGTGCGGATGTACGTGATGCGCTCACCCTTCTTGCCGGAAATGCGTGCCCAGTCATCCGGGTTGGTGGTGTTGGGCATGTCCTCGTGCTCGCGGAACTCATCGACGACGGCGCGCAGCAGGTGGTCGATGCGCAGGCCCTTCTGCTGCGTCGTCAGGAGGTCCTTGATGGCGTACTTCTTGGCGCGGTCCACGACGTTCTGGACCACGGCCCCGGAGTTGAAGTCCTTGAAGTACAGCATCTCGGTGTCGCCGTTGGCGTAGGTGACTTCCAGGAACTCGTTGGACTTCTCCGTCGAGTACATCGATTCCACGGTGCGCTGGACCATGGCGTCGACGGTCTCCTGGACATCGCCGTCGTGCTCCACCAGGTCATCCTCGTGGAACGGCAGGTCCGGGGTGATGTATTTCCTGAAGATATCCGCCGCGGCCTCGGCGTCGGGACGCTGGATCTTGACCTTAACATCCAGGCGGCCGGGGCGCAGGATGGCTGGGTCGATCATGTCCTCACGGTTGGAGGCGCCGATGACAATCACGTTGTCCAGCCGCTCCACGCCGTCGATCTCGCTCAGCAGCTGCGGCACAATCGTGGTTTCGACGTCGGAGGAGATGCCCGTGCCGCGGGTGCGGAAGAGCGAATCCATCTCGTCGAAGAAGACCACAACGGGGCTGCCGTCCGAGGCCTTTTCGCGGGCCCGGGAGAAGATCAGCCGGATGTGGCGTTCGGTCTCGCCGACGTACTTGTCGAGGAGTTCGGGTCCCTTGATATTTAGGAAGTAGCTCTTCAGGTCGATATTGCCCGAGCGTTCCGCGGCGCGCGCGGCCAGGGAGTTGGCCACCGCCTTGGCGATTAGGGTCTTGCCGCAGCCCGGCGGGCCGTAGAGCAGGATGCCCTTGGGGGCCTTGAGGCCGTGCTCGCGGTACAGGTCCGGATGCAGGAACGGCAGCTCGATGGCGTCCCGGATCTGTTCGATCTGCGGGCCGAGTCCGCCGATGTCCTCGTAGGTGATGTCCGGGACTTCCTCCAGGACGAGGTTCTCAACTTCGGACCGCGGGACCTTCTCGAGGGCGTATCCGGTGCGCGAATCGATGGAGAGGGCATCTCCTACCCGCAGCTTTTCGCCCAGGAGCGGGCCGGCGAGCCTGATGACGCGCTCTTCGTCCGCACGGCCCAGCACCAGGGCGCGGTCCGGGCCGAGCAGTTCCTTGAGCGTGACGAGTTCGCCCGCGCGCTCGTAGCCGAGGCCGGCCACCACCAGGAGCGCCTCGTTGAGGAGGACCTCCTGGCCCACGGCCAGCTGGTTGATGTTGACCAGGGGGCTGATGCCAACCCGCATTTTGCGCCCGGCGTTGAAGATGTCCACCGATTCCTCGGTGACCGCCTGGCCGCTGCCGGCAGCCAGCCGGCGCGGGTTCAGCTGGAGGACGGTGCCAAAGCTGTACGGCGGCTGCCCCTCCTGGTCCAGGGCGTTCTTCAGCCGGAGTATTTCGGCCTTGGCAGTTTCCAGCATTGCCACGAGCTTGGTGTTGTTCTGCGTGGCAGCTGCCAGCTGGCGGTCGATATGCCTCAGTTTGTCCCTGAGGATATTGACCTGCCGGTCCGCGACAGACAGTTCGTTGGCACCAGCCTGTTCAGCCGGCGTAGGCACGGAGTCCTTGTTTGGCGTCTCCATGATGCATCAGCCCCTTCCTGCGCTCTTCTTAAGACGATAGCCCCAAGTTGGCTGGTAGAGCCGACGACATCCGAAATACGGACTAGTTTGTGATCTCCGGTTCGTCCTTCACGTTTGTCCCCGCGATCGCGTCCCGGGCCGCACGGCGCAGCTTTTTGTCCGAGACCAGGCGTTCCCCCACGGCGCCCGGTGTCCAGGCGTTGACGTCCTCTTCGTTGAAATCGGTCTTGGACGGACGCCGCTTAACGGAGATGCCGGTGACGCCGTCGGCGAGCCGCCGGGTCACCAGCAAGAAGCCCGTGTGGGCGACCATGCGGTGGTCAGGGCGCACGGCGAGTCCTTCGAGGTGCCAGCCGCGGACCATGGATTCCCAGGCGTCCGGTTCGGTGAACCGGCCGTCAGCGCGGATGGCCTCGGCCGTGCGGGAGAGCTGGGTGACGGTGGCAACGTAGTTGATCCACACGCCGCCGGGGGCCAGGACGGTCGCCACTGCGTCCAGGCATTCCCAGGGGGCCAGCATGTCCAGGACCACGCGGTCGATGGAGCCCGGCTCTTCGGTGCGGACCACTTCATCCTGGAAGTCGCCCAGGGAGATCTGCCAGGCCGGGTGCGGGCCGCCGAAGATGGTTTCCACGTTGCCACGGGCAATGGCGGCGAATTCCTCGCGCCGTTCGAAGGAGTGCAGGTAGCCCTGGTCCCCCACAGCGCGCAGCAGCGAGATGGAGAGTGCGCCTGAGCCAACGCCTGCCTCCACCACCCGGGCCCCGGGGAAGATGTCAGCCATGGTGACGATCTGTGCGGCGTCCTTGGGGTAGACGACGGCGGCGCCGCGGGGCATGGAGAGGACGAAGTCGGACAGCAGCGGGCGCAGCGTCTGGTACTGCTGCCCGACGTTGTTGACCACCACCGAGCCGTCAACCTTGCCGATGATGTCATCGTGGTTGAGGAAGCCGCGGTGGGTGTGGAAGGCTCCGCCGGCCTCGAGGCTGATGGTATTCATGCGGCCGCGCTCATCCGTCAGCTGGACCCGTTCGCCTTCCCGGAAGGGGCCGCGCCGCCGGGCAGCGCCGGCCGGCTGGTCCGCCGTGCCGGCTGCAGTGCCGGAGGAAAGGCCCGTGCTGGTTCCGTTGGCGGCAGATTCGCTGCTCATGACTGTGTCCTCGCTCCTGTGAAAGCTGTGTTGGCGTGCACCGTGGCGGTCCGGCAGGGCGCCGTGCACCCGCTGCCGATTTCACGACCGGCACGTAACTCTACCGGTTCTGGCCCTGCCGGCGCGTGTTTTAGCGGGGGGCCTTGCCTGTTATGGCGGTCACCACGGTGGACTGCCGAAGCAGGCCGGTGACCCGGCCGTTGTGGTCAACAACCGCGTAGTCGTGTCCCTCGAGCTGTGCCAGGTACTGGAGCAGCTCCTGGCCTTTGGACCATTCCGGCACATACGCGCCGGCGCCGAGCGGGTAAGCCACCGCTCCGGCGGGGGTGGTGCCGGCCACGGCGGCGGGTACCGCGGCCAGGGCCGCCGGGTCTACCACGCCGCTGGGCCTGCCGTCGGGACCGCAGAGCACGACGGCAGTCCGCCCGCCTGCTGATACCCGGAGGACGTCGCTGACGCTCCCGGCATCGGGAAGCCCGACGGCGGGTTCGGCCAATGCGGCGGCGCTCACCAGGTGGAGCCGGCTGCGCAGGCGGCCCTGCTGGATCGAGGCGGAAGCGCCCATCCACAGGAATCCGCCCACCAGGATAGTAACGAGCAGCATGCTGGTGTCCGGGGCGCCTCCGCTGAGCAGCGGCAGGACAATGAACCATAGCCCCAGGGCGATGACGATGATACGCCCGCCCCAGCCGGCCGCGACGGTGCCTTTGGCGTGGCTGCCGGTGGCCTTCCAGACGGCGGATTCCACCAGGCGGCCGCCATCCAGCGGCAGCCCGGGCAGCACGTTGAAGATGCCGATCACGAGGTTCGCCCAGAAGAAGATGTTCAGGAGGGTGTCCGCTACGCCGGACAGGCCGCCCGAGGAGATCACCAGCCAAGCCGCCCCTGCCAGCACGAAGTTGGCGGCGGGGCCGGCCATGGCCACCAGCACGGACCGCCCGGGGGTGGCGGTGAAGCTTTCAAACTGGGTGTGGCCGCCCCAGAGGTTGAGCACGATCTTCTCGCTGGGCCAGCCGTAGATCTTTGCGGTCAGCGCGTGCGCGAGCTCATGGACGAGCACTGACAGCAGGAGCAGCAGCGCGTAGGCGAAGGCCACGTAGTACGCGCCGATGCCCAAAGAAGGGGTGCCATGCTGCAGCACCGGTCCGTACGCAATCACCGTGAAGGCAGCAATGATGAACCAGGAGTAGGCCAGGACGATGGGAATGCCGGCGATCCTGCCGAGCGGTATACCCTCGCGGCGGCTGTTCTTGGTCTGCACGTTCGGGGGCTGCTGACCGGATCCCGCGGGATCAGACACGTTCCGGGCTCCTTAGTTGACGTTCTCGAAGGCTGTCGCCGGCTCGCGCGAGCCGAGACGGAGCCTGACCAGCTCCTCGAGTTCGGCCACGGTGCGGTCTGCGAGGCTATCCCATGTGGTTCTGCGGCCATCGTCCGGCAGCGGCACGAGGTGCGGAATGGCCACGGTCACGGCGCCCGATGCCACGGCCGCGGCAGCACCCGGTTCCGAGTCCTCCAGCGCCACGCAGTGATCGACGGTGAGCTCAGGGTCCTGCTGCTTCAGCAGGTCCACAGCCTTGAGATAGGCCTCCGGGTGCGGTTTGCCCTGGGTTACGGTGTCGCCGGTAACGAGGAACTCGAAGTAGGGCCGGGGAAGGCTCGCCACGATCTCGCGGGCCAGCGGCGCCTCTGACATGGTCACAAGGGCACAACGCACGCCGGCGGTGAAAAGTTCATCCAGCAGTTCCCGGGCCCCCGGGCGCCACGGCACGTTCTCCCGGACGCGGCTGATGACCTGGCCCGTAAGGGTGTCGATGATCTCGCGGATCTCCAGGCGCACGCCGGCCCGCTGGAGGATGCCGGCCGAGTGGACCAGTGATTGCCCTACGAGCTGCATGGCCTGTTCGTGCGACCATGTCCCCCCGTACGACTCGACAAGGTTGTGTTCGGCTTCGATCCAGTACGGTTCTGTGTCAACGATGGTGCCGTCCATGTCCCATAAAACGGCTTTGAGCAAGGGCTGAGTGGCGGCAGATTCCATGCTTTCCACTGTACCGGGCCGCCCGGCGGCGCCCTGCCGCGGGCCACGGCCCTACGCCGTCGGCGAATATCCGCGCATGACCCGCCAGGGATGACGCGCAGGGATGATCAGCAGGGGTAACCGGCGGGATGACCTGCGCGGACGTGGAGTTTGTCCGGATCTGCGGCGGTTCGTTCTATGCAACAGCAACACCTGTGGACGTAGGGTGAAGGGATGAACAGCTTTGACGGAGACACCAACGAACCGGGCACAGCGCCTGAGACGGAGCAGCTGCTGCAGCCTGTTCCCGAGGGCCAGCGTATTACTGTGATGCTGGCTGCGTTCGAGGGCTGGAATGACGCGGGGGAAGCCGCCAGTGACGCGCTCCGTTACCTCAACAAACTGTGGGGCGGGAAGAAGGTCGCCTCCATAGATGCCGACGAGTACTACGACTTCCAGTTCACCCGGCCCACGGTCCGCCGCACGGCCTCCGGAGAACGCAAGATCAAGTGGCCGTCCACCCGGATCTACAAGGCCAGCGCCCCCGGCACCAACGTTGACGTGATTTTCATCCAGGGCACCGAACCGTCCTACAAGTGGCGTGCATATACAGCGGAACTGCTTGTGCACGCCGAGGCGCTTCATGTGGATTACGTCGTCCTCGTCGGCGCGCTGCTGGCCGATGTGCCGCATAGCCGCCCCATTCCGGTCAGTACCTCCACGGACGACAGCGTGCTGCGGGAACGGCTGAATCTCGAAGCCTCGCAGTATGAGGGACCCGTGGGGATCGTCGGCGTGCTGTCCGAGGTATCCCTGCTGGCCGGCATTCCCACCGTCTCCCTCTGGGCAGCGGTGCCGCATTACGTTGCACAGGCCCCGTCACCCAAGGCGCAGCTGGCGCTCCTGCACCGCATCGAGGAACTGCTCCAGGTGCCGCTGGACACACACGAGCTGGCTGAGGAGGCCGAGGCGTGGGAGCGGGGCGTCAACGAGCTGGCCACCGAGGACCCCGAAATAGCAGCCTATGTGCGGCAGCTGGAGGAAGCGAAGGACACCGCCGACCTGCCCGAGGCCAGCGGCGAATCGATTGCGCGCGAGTTTGAGCGCTACCTGAAGCGGCGGGGCAAGGACAAGCCCTAGGCGTTAGCAGAACCGGCGCCCGCGCCGCTTCGACGGTTCCCCGCCCGCAAGACGTTGCGGAACGTCGTGTGGGCAGGGAACCGTCTAAACCGACGTTTAGAGTTCGACGCCGAGAAGGGCGTTGACGGCGTCGCGCACCAGGGCCTGGTCTGCTTCAGACGCTTCGTTGTCGCTGGCGTTGTTAAGGGTGCGCTCTGCCCACCGGTCGACGGCGGCCAGGGCCGCGGGCGCGTCGAGGTCGTTGGCCAGGGCCTCGCGCATCTGCCCGATCAGTTCCGCGGCGGTCACGGCCGGCGCCGCCGCCAAGGCTGAACGCCACCGTTCCAGGCGTGCCTTGGCCTCGTCGAAGCCTTCCGCCGTCCAGGACCAGTCGGACCGGTAGTGGTGCGCCAGGATGGCAAGCCGGATGGCCGCGGGTTCTTCACCCGCAGCGCGCAGCTTGGAGACCAGGACCAGGTTGCCCTTGGACTTGGACATCTTTTCGCCGTCCAGTCCCACCATGCCCGCGTGGGCGAAGTGCTCGGCCAGCGGGACACCGGAGAGCGAGTACGCGTGCCCGGCCCCCATCTCGTGGTGCGGGAAAACCAGGTCCGAGCCGCCGCCCTGCACGGTGAAGGGCGCGGGCAGGTACTTCTGGGCGATGACGGTGCATTCGATGTGCCAGCCGGGCCGGCCCTCCCCCAGCTCGCCGCCGGGCCAGCTGGGTTCGCCGTCGCGGGCCACGCGCCACAGCAGCGGGTCGAGGGCCTGGCGCTTGCCGGCCCGGCCGGGGTCGCCGCCGCGCTCGGCGAACAGTTCAAGCATTTCGGCTTCCGGAAGTCCGGAGACGGCTCCGAGGGTCCAGGCGTCCACGCCGACGGCGTGCTTGCTGGCTGCCTCGACGTCGTAGTAGACATCGCCGTCGGGCTCACCCGGGGTGCCGTTAACCCGGTAGGCCAGCCCCTGGCGCAGGAGCCGTTCAATCGCGGGGACGATCAGCGGCATGGCTTCGACGGCGCCCACGTAGTGATCGGGGGCGATGACGTTGAGGGCTTGCATATCAGTGCGGAAAAGCTCGATTTGGCTCTCCGCCAGCTCGCGCCAGTCAACGCCGGTGGCCTCGGCACGTTCCAGCAGCGGGTCGTCGACGTCGGTGACGTTCTGGACGTACGCAACCTGCTGGCCGGCGTCGCGCCAGGCACGGTTCAGCAGGTCGAACGCGACGTAGCTGGCGGCGTGTCCCATATGGGTGGCGTCATACGGGGTGATCCCGCAGACATACATCGATTTTTCGCCATCGGCATTCAGGGTTACGGCGCGCTGTGCGGTTGTGTCGAACAGTCGGAGCGCGGGCATTTCCCCCGGCAGGACAGGCACGGGGCGGGAGATCCAGGACTTCACAGACCAAGCCTAGTGCTAGGCGCTGATGACATTGAAACCGAGCAGGAGGTACAGGGCGAGGCCAAGGAAGATGCGGTACCAGACAAACAGCCGGTAGCTGCGCGTTGAGATGAACTTCAGGAACCACCCGATGATGACGTAGCCGACGACGAAGGCGATCACTGTTGCCAGGGCCGTCTCCCCCAGTCCGAACGGGCCGCTCGCTCCGTCCTTGGCGACCACCTTGAACAGCTGGTAGAGGCCGCTGCCGAAGACCGCCGGGATGGCGAGGAGGAAGGAGTACCGGGCCGCCGCTTCACGGGTGTACCCCATGAGAAGACCCGCGGTGATGGTGCCGCCGGAGCGCGAAACCCCGGGAATCAAGGCCATGGCCTGGGCGAAGCCGTAGAGGATGCCATGCTTGTAGGTGAGCCCGGAGAGGTCGCGGTCCTGCTTGCCGATGGCGTCGGCCACGGCCAGGATGAGGCCGAAGACGATGAGCATGGTGGCTACGATCCAGAGGCTTCGCAGGACGGATTCGATCTGGTCCTGGAACAGGAGGCCCAGGACGATGATGGGCAGGCTGCCCAGGATCACCAGCCAGCCCATCCGTGCGTCGGGGTCCTGGCGGGAGACCCGTCCGGACAGGGAGCCGAACCAGGCCTTTACGATCCGGACGATGTCCCGCCAGAAGTAGACGATCACGGCGGTCTCGGTGCCGAGCTGCGTGATGGCGGTGAAGGCCGCGCCGGGGTCAGCCGCGTTCGGCAGGAAAGAGCCCACGATCCGGAGGTGGGCGCTCGATGAAATAGGTAGGAATTCGGTCAGTCCCTGCACAAGACCCAGCAGGGCCGCTTCAATCCAGTTCACGCTAAGACCCTACGTCATGATGCGGGTGGTTTCCCCGTAAGCTAACTGCTATGCAGCAGCGTTACATAGGCAACAGTGGGCTCCGCGCGTCATCCCTCTCCCTGGGCACAATGTCCTGGTCCCGTGAAACGGACGAGCAGGATGCCTCGGAGCTGCTGCGCACGTTCGTGGACGCCGGCGGAACCCTCGTGGATACCGCGGCCTCCTACGCCGACGGCCAGGCCGAAGCCATGCTTGGGTCGATGCTCGGCGACGTCGTGTCCCGCACGGAAGTGGTCATCTCCACCAAAGCCGGGGTGTCGCCGTCGGACGGGCGGCAGCGGGTGGACGCATCACGCAACGCGATGCTGTCCGGGCTGGAAGCCAGCCTGGCGCGCCTCGGCACCGACTACGTCGACCTCTGGCTCGCCCAGGCGTGGGACCCCAACGTCCCGCTTGAGGAGACGTTGTCCGCGCTTGACTTCGCCGTCCGCAGCGGACGGGCACGCTATGCGGGAATCGCCAACTACAACGGCTGGCAGACCGCCAAGGCGGCCGCGGTCGCCGGGTTCCCGCTCGTCGCCAACCAGTCCGAGTATTCACTGCTGCGCCGCAAGCCCGAGGCGGAACTGGTTCCCGCCGTCGAGGATGCGGGCCTGGGACTGATGGCGTGGGCGCCGCTGGGCCGTGGCGTGCTCACCGGCAAGTATCGCGGGCATGTGCCTTCCGATTCCAGGGCAGCGGGTACACGGCTGGCCACCTACGTGGAGCCCTACCTCGAGCAGCCCGCGTCGCAGGTGGTCGAAGCTGTTGCCATGGCCGCCCGCGGCCTGGGTCGGTCCTCCCTGGACGTTGCGCTGAGCTGGCTGCTGTCCCGGCACGGGGTGGCGACGGCCATCGTGGGCGCGCGCACGCCGGTCCAGCTCAAGGAAATCCTGGATGCCCAGCTCACGCCGCTGCCGGCGGAAATAGCACGTGCCCTGGAGGATGTCTCCAGCAGCCTGGCTTAGCCGGGCCCGGATCCCGCCGGGATCTAAACCGAGCCGGGTCTCTCCTCGACGATTTCCAGATCCTCGTCATCCACTTCGCTGTCTTCTTCTTCGTCTTCCTCGTCATCGAACACCTGGAGCGGCGTCACTTCGTTGTAGGCCTCATAGAGGGCGTCCTCGTAGACTTCGAAGGCATCGGCAACTGCAAAGAATGCCGCCTCCACCGAAGGGTCACCATCCCCGCGGCGGGCTGAGGCGGCTGCAAGATGTTCTTCCAAGGCGGCAGTCAGGGACTGAAGCGCGACACGCGGATCGATGCTCATGCCTTCACGTTAGCGGGAAAAGGACGAAAATGGAGAGCAATGAAGGAACATTTTCTGACCAGCTCGGTCCTGCGGGAACGGGACTATGCCCGGCAATACGAGTACCTCGTATTGACCGTCGGTCCTGAGGATTCCCTGCCCGAAGCCCGGCGCCGGCTCGTGGAACATTCGGAGTACGGCAAGTGGGAACTCGAGCGCAGCAGGCTCTATGTGGGCGGGGGCAGGCGCTTCTGGCTTCGCCGCCGGGTCACCCAGGTGCAGCGCACGGCCTAGGCCGCTTGGGCGGGTGGGCGCGCGCCTTCGATGGCGTGCGCCCACTTTCGTGCTGCCTGCTTCAGGTGTCCGAGCCGGTGAACGCTGCGGTCATTCTTCGAGCGGGCCCAGCCAGGCGTTGGCAACGGTGTTGTGCGCCGACTCGTCGTCCGAGGGGTGGAACATCCCGGCCAGGACGTCACGGTACAGGCGTTCCAGTTCCGACCCCCTGAAGTAGCTGGATCCCCCGGAGACCCGGACGGCAAGGTCCACCACCGTCCGCGCCGTTTCCGTCGCTCGGATCTTGACGCCCACGAGCTTCGGAAACCACTGGCTGCCGTGGTCCGCCAGCCGGTCCACATCGCCGGCCACCACGGAAAGCTGGGGGTACAGGGCGTCCATGGCGAGGGCTGCCTCGGCCACCTTCCAGCGGATATCGGGGTCCTGGGCCAGGCTCCGGCCCCCATTCTTGAATGATGTCCTGCGCTTGGCGGCGTCCACGGCCAGCACCAGGGCCCGTTCCCCGATGCCCGCGTAGACGCCGGCAAGCAGCGTTTCAAAGCACGCGAAGATGGCGAAAATAAGGGGATCCGCGTTGGGCCCCACCGGAAGCTTTCGGAAGATGCGGCCGGGCGGGACAACTGCGCCGTCCAGAATGGTGGTGTTGGACTGGCTGGCGCGCATGCCCAGCGTGTTCCAGTCCTCCCGGATCCGGTAGCCGGCTGTGTCCCGCCGGATGAAGCCGTGCACCAGTTCACCTTCACCCTCCCGCGCGGCCGGGTCCTTCCCGAAGATGCCCAAGCGCGTCCAGGCCGGCGAAAGGCTCGTGAAGATCTTGGTGCCCGTGAACGAGTAGCTGCCGTCCCCCAGGGGCTTGGCCTCCGTCAGCGAATCGAAAAGAACGGAGTCGTTGCCGGCCTCGGAGTTGCCGAAGGCGAAGATCTCCCCCGCCGCCGCTTCCTGCAGCACGAAGTCCAGGGAAGAGTCGCCGCGTTCGGCCAGGACGCGCGCCACCCCGGTCCAGACCAGGTGCATGTTGACGGCCAGCGCGGTGGCCGGGGCCGCCGTCGCCAACCGCCGTTGGCAGCGGACCGCAGCCTCCAGTCCAAGGCCGGCCCCGCCGTCGGCCTCCGGCACGAAAAGCAACAGGTACCCGGCGGCGGCCAGTTCCTCGAGGTCCTCCGTGAAGAAGCTGTTCCGCTCGTCGTATCCCGCCGCTCTCCCCCGGATCCGTTCGAGCAGGTCATCAGGCAGCAGCCGTTCGGCGTCCAGGGGTGTTTGGGGGTCCACTCGCGTCCCTCAGTAGTTCGTGAGCAGCGTGTTCAGGACGCGTGCGCCGAACTTCAACGAATCGGCCGGGACGCGCTCGTCAACGCCGTGGAACATGCCGGTAAAGTCGAGGTCGTCCGGCAGCTGCAGAGGCGCGAAGCCATAGCCTGTGATGCCGAGCTTGCTGAGCGCCTTGTTGTCGGTTCCGCCGGACAGCGTGTAGGGCAGGACCTTCGCGCCGGGGTCCTCGGAGTGCAGCGCGTCGATCATCGAGTCGACGAGGTTGCCGGAGAACGGAACTTCCAGGGAGACATCCTGATGGACGTAGCTGACGTCGACGCCGCTGCCCGCCAGTTCACGGACGACCTCCAGGACGTGCTCCTGCTGGCCCGGCAGGGTCCGGCAGTCCACCAGCGCCTCGGCCGATTCGGGAATGACGTTGTGCTTGTAGCCGCCCCTCAGGAGCGTCGGGTTGGAGGTGTTCTGCAGCGTGGCGCCCACGAAGCGCGCCACAGTGCCCAGTTCCTTCAGCAGCCTGTCGGGGTTGTCGGGATCAAACTCGACGCCGGTTAGTTCCGTGACTCCGTCGAGGAACTGGCGTGTAGTGGCCGTCAGCTCGATGGGCCACTCGTACTCGCCGATGCGGGTCACGGCGGCCGCGAGCCGCGTAATGGCGTTGTCCGTGCTGATCTGGGACCCGTGGCCGGCGCGGCCGTGGGCCACGAGGCGCAGCCACGAGATGCCCTTCTCCGCCGTCTGGAGGAGGTACGTGCGCTGGCCGCCGATGGTGGCGGAGAATCCGCCCACTTCGGAGATGGCCTCCGTGGCCCCCTCGAACAGCTCGGGCCGGTGCTTCACCGCAAACTGGGAACCGTGAACGCCGCCGGCTTCCTCGTCCGCGAAGAACGCGAAGATGATGTCCCGCTTCGGCTTGCGGCCAGTGCGGGCAAAGTCCCTCAGGACGGACAGGATCATGGCGTCCATGTCCTTCATGTCCACCGCGCCGCGGCCCCAGATCAGCCCGTCCTTGAGCTCGGCACCAAACGGGTCCACAGACCACTGCTCACGGAGGGCGGGCACCACGTCCAGGTGGCCGTGGACCACGAGGGCGCTTGCGGAGGGGTCCTCCCCCGCCATGCGGGTAACCACGCTGGCCCGGCCTGGTTCCGACTCGAAGACTTCCGCGTCCAGCCCCACCTCGCTGATCAGGCCGGCGGTGTATTCGGCCGCGGCACGTTCGCCGGGACCCGAACCATCCCCGTAGTTGGATGAATCGATGCGGATGAGCTCCTGGCAGATGCTGACGACTTCATCCTCTGGCCGGATCTGTGTCATTGATCACTCCTAATAGCGGGAAAAACGCGGATTCGTGCGGGTTGTGGCGGATTATGGCCGCCGGAACACCCAGGTTCAGCCTACCCAGTCGACTCGATTCCATCTTTCCGGAAAGTTCGTGTTAGAGTTTTTCTCGCTGCTTCGGAGAGATGCGAACCGCTGGAAGGCGGAGAAAGTCCTTCGAAATACCACCTGCGCGGGTGGCGGAATGGCAGACGCGCTAGCTTGAGGTGCTAGTCCTCGAAAGGGGGTGGGGGTTCAAGTCCCCCTCCGCGCACAAAGGGAAAACCCCGGGAATCCAATGGATTCCCGGGGTTTTTCGTTTGCCAAAACCCCGGATCCCTCTTAGTCCGCGCGAGTGTCACAATGCGACACCTGCAGCGCTATCGCCGCAAAGCCGGCCGTTTGTGGCACAGCCGAAGCAAGAAAAGTTAATGTGCTTCCGTTACCCGCAGCGGCGTCCGCGGACTATCGGACGTAAATCCCGGCATGGCCCCTGCTGGGTAGCCTCGATGGCCGGACCACAGTCCTCGGCCGAGCCAGATACTGCCCTTGAAGGAACCCACCGAATGCCGGTCAGAATTGACGAACTGTTTGAGAACCTGCCCATGTTCTGAGTGTCACCGCCCCTGACGCGGATCCTTGGCAAAGACAGGACCACTGTCTACCGGTGGCTGAATAAGGGCGAGGTTCCCGGCGTCCTCATCGACACGACGTGGATCATTTACCGGGACGAAGTGAAGGACTTCCTGCTGAGCCGGCATAACCAGGCAGGCGGCGCTGCGCAGCCGAGCAACCCGGACCAGGACACCGAATCCCGAGACAAACCGAGTGCGGACTAGGTAAGCCGCGCGGGAGATCGACCTCGAACAGTCCGGCCACTCACCGTTGGCTATGTGACTATCCTCCCCGCTTCATCGAACGGGTCGCTCGCACCGTTGCCGCCCGGGACAGCGATTTTGGTGTCAAAAGGCCGCC
Source organism: Arthrobacter sp. FW305-BF8 (assembly GCF_021789315.1). Classification (NCBI taxonomy): domain Bacteria; kingdom Bacillati; phylum Actinomycetota; class Actinomycetes; order Micrococcales; family Micrococcaceae; genus Arthrobacter; species Arthrobacter sp. FW305-BF8. Next base: position 2,652,344 of record NZ_CP084561.1, on the reverse strand, counting down.
CCGACCAAGAATGGTGAGGGCGGCCCTTTGGGTGACGCTAATACGGTTGGACTTAGTGCGGCCACCAGCCGACGGTTGCGTGGTTAGCCGTGGTGGTGTCCTTGTCCTTTGGTGCGGCGTTGGCCGGAGCAGCGAACCCTGCTACGGCGAGAATGCCGGTCATCAGAAGTGTGGCGGCAAGTTTTTTCATCGCAATTCCCCCCTCGTGGTGTTGCTGATGTTGCACGTGTACCACGTACGGCGTCAGTATATGCCTCCATTCTCAAGCCTCAAGTGATGATCGGACCGGCAGTCTGACTTGCCGATCACATAGACTCCTCGAGGATTCCCGACCCCGACCGCAGAGACAGCTATGCCCGCCCTTGACCCCTAGTATCCGAGCTTCCATTACAACTGCGAGTCCCGCGGAGTCCCGGACCGGACCACGACCCTGGCGGCTTTCCCATCGACTGGTCTGCGTCGGTCACCGGGACCGACTGGTCCGATGACGAGGATGGCAACGGCGAGGGGGTTCATGTCGGCGGGGCATTCGACAGGATCGTCCCCGACGCCGGCGCCATGACCTGCTCTACACCATGGATGCCGTCGACTCGGAGATGATGGCGTGGCAGAGATGCTCGCCCACGAGCGACCCAATCTTGTGCGTTCCGGCGTGAAGCACGGCGGTGACCTGCTCGTTCTGTCGTCCATGACTGTCGAGCCCAGGTTCCGGGGCAACCGCACCGGCCATGCGATGCTGGGCACCGTGGGCCGCAACGCCGCCCTGGTCGTCCTTGAGGCCGCTCCCCAGGTGAGTGTGGACGTCGGCGGCGGACTGGGTTAGGAAGCCAGGTCCCGGAGGGTGGACCGTTGGCCCACCGCCGCCGACTGACGTAGACGGCGCCACATCGGGCAAGGACTGTCAGAAGGGAAATGCGCGTGCGCTTCGCTGAACTGACCGCAGCAGGTAGCAGGGCCGCTGTGAGCGACATGAGCTCTCCAAGGGAAATGGAGGCATAGCGGATTGATCGGGCTTCAGGGATTCCTTGCGATGTCAGGGGAGCGTTCGTGCTGCTGACTTGGGGCAGGAAGCCAGATCGGCAAGCCTCGGAGCACTTATTTCATGTGTGCGGAGGCTGCGTTAGCCGTCCTCGGGGGTCGGCCGGCAGCGCTCCATCCAACGGTCATAGAGTGCTCCTCGGTCTTTCAAGAGCGTCGTGGTCCGCCGTATGCCGACCCCTACCAGCGGCGCCCAGACCGACAGCATGGCGGAGATCGGGATGACGTCGGGGGCTGTACCCCTGGGGGTCAGGAACGTCATCGCCAGGAGGATGGCTGCCATGAGGGCGTTGGAGAACACGACGACGCCTGGGTTGATGCGTATTGCCTGCTCAGCCCGCCGCACATCCATGGCCGGTTTCGGCAGCTTCCGGGAAAATCGCTTCGGTGCTGACGCGAGCCAGCCCAGAGCCGCCAGCGCCGCACCGAGGACGATCATGAAGGCGCCGGTTTCCGGGTTGTTGCCGGTGAGCCAGGAGGCGAGGACGTAGGCGGTGCCGGCAGCTGCGATCAGTGCCCCGTACGCCCAGGACCACATCACCCAGGAGCGTTGCTGGGCGTAGGCGAGAGCGTAGTTGTCGGCGGTGGCTTCGGCGGCGGTGGTCTTCAATATTCCTCGTTCGTCGGGTGGTCAAACCTATCTTGCCAGAGCGCCGGGCGCTGGCCCCGGCAGCAGTGATCGCTCACGGCGGCCGACCTGGGCCACGCCGGCCGCCGTGAGCGTGGTCCGCTGGCCTAAGCTAAAGCATTACAAAAGCTTGGAAGTCGTTTGCGGCGCACTTACCGGTCCAATCACGCAACCGTCGGAGCTCGTCGCGGGGCTGGTCCTAGACGAGGAGCTACGGATCGTCGGCACAACCACCCGCTTTAGGCCACAACCGCGAGGGGGCTCGTCCGGTGGTTGAAACCACCCCACGGCATTCACCCCTGGCCCACCACTGTAAAGGGCACCACTCGGGTCAGATTCAACCGCGAGAAAGCACCCGTGACCCTCACACTGGTGGAGCCACTTGTGGTTGAAATCACCGCGGACACCGCCCGGTTCGGACGAGACCACCCCTAGGCCAGCCATTAACCACCTGCGCCGAAACCGCTGCCCGTCTGGGCCTCGACGCCATGGTGGCCGCCATCGACCGCCGCCTGTGGAGCGCCTGGCGGACACCCCGGCCCGGCCCCGCAAGCCCTGCGAAAGGACAACCCCGAGGAGCTGGCCGCCGCTCGCCCTCGTCCAGCTGCACCCGGGGTCCCAGCGCCAGTGGCGGCTGCCCCGGATCTGGCAGCCGAGGCTGAGTTGTCTTCACCGGGCTTGGTGAAGACGTGGGCTCGTGCCTATTGTCGCGAAGGCGTGGATGCCTTGCGCCCCAAGCCCAAAGGCCGACCCCGGACCTGGGAAAATTGCGGGCCTTGAGGGCTCAGAAACAACGGTGAAGGTTCAGGCTCTCATCGCCCTCAAGGCGGACTTCTCTCTTCCGGTTCTGCTGCAGGTCTCAGGTCTTGCCCGATACACGTTCTTCTATCACCAGGGCCGGCTCCTGGCCCCTGACCCGCAGGAGGAACTCAAGTCCTCCATCATGGACATCTTCAAGAAGAACTATGGCCGTTACGGGCACCGCCGCGTGCATGGGGAACTGCTCAACCAAGGCTGGACGGTCGCGAAGAAAACCGTGCTGAAGATAATGCGCGCACTCGGGCTGTCTGCAAGGTCCGGCAGCGGAAGCGCTACAACTCCTACCAAGGCGAACAGCGGGCAGAAACCGCTCGTGCATTCGGACCAGGGATTCCAGTACCGGCACACCTCGTGGCGGACGCTCCTGGGGAGCGCCGGCGCCGTCCAATCAGGGTCCCGCAAAGGCAACTGCTACGACAACGCCGTGATCGAGAACTTCTTTGGACACCTCAAGGAAGAGCTCTTCCACCACGTCCGATTCCTCAACACGGATGCACTGGCTACGGCACTGCACGAATACATCCGCTGGTACAACACCGAGAGAATCTCCACAAAGCTAAAGGGCCTGAGCCCGGTGCAATACCGTGCTCAGGCCCGTTGCCTAGGCTCTAACTAAACCGTCCCTCCGGGGACCAGTTCATTTCCTCGTGCCGGGGTTTCTCTGTGCTGTCAGGCGGTGCGCTGTTTCCGTCGCCTCCGGAAGTTCTTGATGATGAGGACCAGGCCCAGCGGGATGGTGAAGATCAGTGTGAAGAGGGCGCCGATCCCGCCGACGGACATGCCGCCGCTTTCGTAGCCCACCACGACTGACTCGTTGGGGTTCGATTCGCGGTAGATCACCGTGACGTTGTCCCCGACGGTGGGGTGCTGGTCGTGATCCACAGAGGCATACGTCGAATATGGTGAGCCGTCCGCCGACATGTACTTCACTGAGATGTTCCGCTGTGAGGCCCTTCTGGCGTCGGAGAAGTCGACGATCGTTCCGGCGGTGTGAACACCCGTGCGCGCGAGCTCGTCATCGGCGTGGGTCATGGAGGAACCGATCCCGATCATCACCGGACCAGTCAGGAGCAACAGCGCGACGAACGCGATGCCTCCAAGTTGTGACCAGAAGGTCTGGGGTTTGCGGGCTACAGCGGTGTCCGGGGAGTTCACGATGCCCATTCTTCCTGATTATTCGCCAGCTATGCGCCGGCCCGAAGGATCGACGAAATTCCGCGTCCGTTACGTACTTCCGGTGAAGTGGCAATTACTGGATTCTGGGTTTCGCTGCCAGGCGCCAGCCGTGCCCCTAGGCGGGCCCGGATCCAGTTACGCAGGACCCCAGAGCGGACCGTTCACGGCCCAAGTCACCACCTCGTAGGCGGTGCCCAATGAGGGGCACAGCAACATGAACCGGGGGGAATTTCCATGTTTGGTAAATCAGCGCGCGTGGCAACGGCAGGATTGGGAGCAGTGGCGCTCCTTGCGGCGGCAGGCGCGTCGCCGGCCAACGCGGCCAGCACCGAAGGCCGGCAAACATTCACCTACGACGTCTGCCTAACGGATGAGGAAGTGGGCCTGGTGTCCTGCCTGGAGGGCAGCGAGCGGCGCATCGAAGTCCGCACAGCGTCAGGCGTCGTGATCATGCAGGGCCAGAGCGAATTTTCCACGTGCGTCTTCGAGACAGACTTCCTCTCCGCAATCGAAAAGGTCAGGTATGACCACGGCACGTTGACCTGCACCGCTCCGTGATTTTCGCGCTGCCCTGAACGGCGAACGCCCCGGCCGCGCAAGCGGCCGGGGCGTTCAGCTGGATAGTCCGGGGCCCCAAGGCCGCGTCAGCAGGCCGGAACCCCCGAATCCACCGGCCCGTCGGTCGGACGGATCCAGAGGTTGTTGATCACCTTGTACCAAACGTTGCTCGTGGACCCGGTGGGGCGGCCGGTGGTTCCGTCGTAAATGGTGTACGCGGCGCCGGTGGTCACGCACTGGACCTGCACCCGCGTGCCCTGCGCCACGAAGGTTCCGCCGCCGGCGGCACAGTTGGCCGCTGTGTCCGGAGAAGAGGTGCCGTTGGTGGGCCACTCGCAGGTGCCGGGACTCGCGGTGCCGTTGTCCACCATGAGGTACTTCGCCGGGGCCGTCCTTCCGGACGCCGAGACCGCTGTGCGCTGGCCGAGGTCATCCACGACTGTCACGGTGATGGAGATGGATTGGTCGTACCCGTTACCGGTGGTGACGGATCCTCCCCCGGCACCCAACGTGCCTGACTTCCCGTCCGATGACTGGTACTCCAGCGCCACGACCCGGCGTCCGTTATTGACCACGGCACCGACGTCAAACCTCACCGTCGTGGTCACAGTAACGGGGTTGACGCTCGCCGCATGTGGTTTGCCGTACGGCGCCACCGGGTTGGCGTTGGTGACCGGCCCTTCGTAGGTGGCGCCGTCCGCGCTGTTCACGGCGCGCACCCCGATGGTGTAGTTGCCGTTGTTGGGCACACCGGACCGGATGACCTTGTCGGACGGCACTGCCAAGAAGCTGCCTCCGTTGACCTGGTACTGGTAGCTCGGTGTGGCACCGTTGCCCGCGGCCGCACCGAAGGAAAGCTGCACCGCGTTGTCCAATGGATCGGCCCGGACGCCCGGGACGGCACCGGGCGCGCCGAAAGCACGGCGGGGGTCCGACGGCGCACTCGCCGCTGACGTACCTGCCTTATTTTTGGCCACAACCGTGAAGGTGTAATCGGTGGCGGAGTTGCCGACGGTCACAGGCACGCTCAGCTGACTGCCGGACACGGTGCTGCTCGCTACCGTGGACCCCCCCTGCATTGCGTTGACGGTGTAGGTGTCGATGGAGGCGCCGTTGTCCGCTGCCGGCGTCCACGACACCACCATGATCGATTCCGTCCCGCCGGAGGTGGTCCGGGTGGTGCTGGGCTTGCCGGGGGCACCCGGTGCGCCGGCCGGGATGACGCTGGCTGAATAGGCGCTCCACTCCGATGGATCCGGCGCCTTGTTGGAAGCCTGGATCCTGACCTGGTACGGCGTCCCGTTCTGGAGGCCCGTCCACCGGTAGGACGTCCCCGTAACCTTGCTTGCCCTAATGTTTCCTGCCGGAGGTGCGGGTGAGATCTCCAGGTTGTAGCTCTCCACCGGTGAGCCGTTGCTCTTGGGAGGTACCCAGTTCACCGTGAGGGATTTGTCGCCAAAAACCAGCGCCGGCGCTGCCGGGGTATCCGGCTTCGCGTCAGGACGGGCAGGTGCCGAAGCCGGAGACGGTGCCGAGTCCCCCAGCTCGTTCGTGGCTACCACAGTGAAGGTGTACTCCACGTTGTTGGTCAGCCCCGTCAGCGTGCACGTGGTCGCAGGGCACTGTTGCGAGAACCCTCCGCTGCCGCTGACCTTGTAGCCGGTGATTGCGGCTCCGTTGTTGGCGGGAGGCGACCAGTTGAGGACCACGGTACGGTCGCGCACCTCCCCGACAGTTGGCGTGGACGGAGCGTCCGGCTTGTCCTTGACGGTGAGCCGAACGCGGCCGTCAACTTCGCGTTCCGCGTCCTGCGTTTTGTCCTGGACGCGGTAGCGGACCACCATTGTGCCAACGAACTCCTCGGCGGGCGTCACGACGACGATGCCGCCCTCCACGGCTGCCGTGCCCGTTCCGGTTTCGACGGCGGCGCTGAGTATTTTCAGCGGTGATTCCGGGAACGGGTTAATGTCGTTGTCCAGCACCGGTACCTGCTGTGATTGCCCGGCCCGGGCGCTGGCGATGACGTCGTCGTTCGCTGCGGCAAGGGGACGCTTGGACGCGACCACCCGGACGTCCACGGCACCTGCAACCGGTGCGCTGCGGCCGTCCGAGACGGTGACTCGCACGGTCAGCGTGCTCCCCTTGGCTGCACTGCCCACGGTGGCCTTGAAGAGGCTGCCGTCCAATGAGGCCCTGATGCCGGCCGGCGGTGTCCCTTGGAGGGCAAAGGTGAGCTTGTCCCTATCTGCCTTGTCGACGTCGGTAGCCACCTGGCGCAGGTCCAGGGTGGCTTCCTCGCCCACCGCAGCGTCTACGGTGCTGGACGGGAAAGCCGGCGGATGGTTGCGCCCCGGGTCGGGCAGGACCCTGATGCCAATGGTCAGGACCGCAGTACGTCCGTCAGGGTCATCAACGCTCACGCCGTCGGTGACCTCGAGGGAAACCGCTGCCGGGCCTGCGTAGTCGTCGGCGGAAGTGAACACGATGGTGGCCGCGTCCTTCACCAGCGGCGCTCCATTGGAAGCGACCGCCTGGACCTTGGTGTCCTGGGTGATGCGGGGGCTCTTGCCGGCGCGGACCACCACCAGGTCCCGCAGGTTCATGGTCAGCTGTTGGCCGCTGACCACGTCCAACGGTGCGGTGCTCCGTAGAGCGGGTGCCTGGCCTTGCAGGCCAGGTACCACGATGAACGCCGTTGAGCTGAGCTTGTCCACGTCGGTGACGGTGTACGCGATGATCTGCGGCTGGCTCTCCAGCCGCACCGAAACCTTACCGGGAGCCGAGATGCTGGCAGTGGGTGCCGCTTCCGGGAAGGTTATCTTCAGTTCCGCGGCGACTCCGTCCGGGTCTTCGTCGTTCTTCAGGACGGGGACTTCGACGACGGCCTTGCCCAGGGTTTCCGCGAACGCCACCCGGTCGTCCCGGGCGACGGGCGCCAACGTGGCGGCGTCCTTGCGCGCCTGGACTTTGAGGGTTCCGACGGCGGTGCCACCGCGGCCATCGCTGATCTCGTACCGGACGATCGCTGTGGTGGAGGCTTCGGAAGGCGACGGTGCGGTGAGTTGCACCCGTCCGTCGATGACCTCGGCCTCCAACTCCGGGGCAGCTTCCAACCGGTTGGATGTGAGGGTGACATTGTCGCCGTCGGGGTCGGAATCGTTGGCCAGCACGTCCACTGCCACGTGCCGCCCCGGGAGGACAGTGATGCTGTCCTCAACGGCCACGGGACGCTGGTTGGATCCTGGCGCGGGTGCGATGCCCACGGCCACGCGGGCGGTGGACCGTGCCCCGAACCGGTCCTCCACCACGTAGGTGAAGGTGTCCTGTCCGGCGGCGTTGGTGGGCGCAGTGTATTCGACATAGTGGGCACCCACCACAGCCGTTCCCTTGCGCGGTGGCTGCTCCAGCCCCACCAAGGTGACAGAGTCGCCGTCGGGATCAATACCGTCCAGCGGAATTGCGATCCTTGTGGTGTTGCCGGCTACGACCCGACCGGTGACATTGTGGGGCAGCGGCCTGGAGTTCGTGCCCTCGCCGCGAATGTGAATGGTCACCTGCGCCGAGTCTTCCTGCCCGTCCGGGCCGGTAACGGCGTAGATCGCGTGCACCGTTCCTCCTGCCCTGCCTGCCTTGAACCGAAGCACGTCCCCCGACACCGCGAGGAGGCCTTGGGCTGGGCTGATTCCCTGCACGAGGACCGGCTTCAGCTTCAGCTTGGCGCCGTTCGGGTGGGCGTCATTGGCAAGCACGGCGATGGTGGCGACGTCGTTCGCCCGCACTGTGATTTCATCCGGGGCCGCGACAGGCGGGAGCAGTTTGGCAGGAGCCGGAACGGGCAGGATGGTTACCTGCCCGGTTGCGCTGGCCACGCCGTTGGACACCGTGTACGTCAGGCTCGTGGGCGCAGTCAGGCCACGGACGTCGGTAATGCGCAGGATCTGGTGATTGACCACGGCGACGGCTACAGCCGAGTTCCGGGGAAGCCCCACGGACTGGATGACAAGAACGCCACCGGCCGGGTCCGAGTCGTTGGCGAGCGCGTCCAGCAGCACTTCGCCTCCCACCGGCAGCAGTGCTGTATCGGCGACGGCGACCGGCTCACCCCGGCCGGCCCCGGCGGCGCGGACATCGATCCGCACGAGTCCCTCGGAGCTGTCAGGTCCATTGGTCACCAGATACGTCACGTAATACGTTCCGGCGTTGGCTGCACGGAAGGTGAAGGTCCCCGCCTGGTAGTCGGGGGAAATTGCCTGCTCCTTCGCGCCTGCCACGCGTGTCAGCCGCAGTCCTTCGCCGGTGGGGTCGCTGTCATTCTTCAGCGGAGAGACCAGAATGTCCTGCCCGGCGGTACCCGAAACGTGGTCCGCGTTGGCCTTCGGCGGAAGGTCGCCTTTGGCGCGGACATCCACCACCACCGTGCCCTCAACCTGGTCCCGGCCGTCGGAGACAGTGATCACGACGTCCTTTTTGCCCAGCGTTGATCCCACATCCTTGAAGGTCAAAAGACCGTCCGCCCGGGTACGCACCTGGTCGCCTTCGCTGGAAGTGCGTGCTCCCAGAAGCAGCAGGTCGTCGCCGTCGGGATCGGCCCAGTCCGTGAGGACGTTCTGGGAGATGCTTTTGCCCTGCTCCAGGATGATGGTGGGCACACGTTTCTGTGCAGGCGCCCCGTTGCTGGCTGGGTCCTTTACGGTCAGGGTGACCGTGGCTCCGGCGGTGCCTCCACGGCCGTCACTGGCCACGTACCGGAACTGTGACGTTCCGGTTGCATTGGCCGGCACCTTCACCTGCAGGCCGGTTCCGTTGTAGACGGCCTGCACGCTGCCGGCGCCGGGGTTGTCGCCCTGGAGCTGGACGGTGAGGACGTCTCCGTCCGGGTCCGAGTCGTTGTCCAGAACTGGCAGTAGCGTTGTTCGGCCGGGCCGCACTCCGAACTGGTCGTCCCTGGCGGAGGGTGGCCGGTTCTCTTTGGTGCGGTCCGGGAGAGTGTCCACCAGGTTGTCTTCCGCGGCGGGTTCGTCCTGTGCCTCGGTCTTGCTCGGCGGAGGAATGATCTCGTCCCAGTTGGCTACGAGCCTCATGTTCTCGGTGACTAACCAGACGTTGCCGGACGTGACGTCGTTAAGGACCACGATGTCCCGGTTGACGCGAAAGACCAGGTTGGAGCGGGCGCCTGCCCCGGGAATGTCAGCCCTCCGGCTGTCAGCCGCGTTTGCACAATCCCGCAGATATTTGCCTGCCCCGGACCACGCCGCGTAGACGCAGCCGTTCACATGGACCGGAGTGGCAGGTGTTCCCGACGTTCCGAGGTCCACAGCCGTCGCCGCAGAACCGTCCAGGGGTTGCTTGATCAGGCCCTTCTTTGTGGAGACGGCGACAAAGTCCGCGGCGGGGCCGCTTTGCTGCAGCTTGGCGTCCGCCGCGTCCGGCAACTGCGCCAGCCGGCCGGAAGGCAGGTGAAGGGTCCCGGCGTCGGCGTCGAATATGACGGGCTGATCCCCGACGGCGGCGACCTGGACATTTTCCTTATTCCGGATGGACTGGTACTCCACGGTGTTGCGGGAATCCACTCCGCCGGTCGCATTCACACGAAGGGAAGTCACTTCCCCGCGCGCAGGGTCCGCGGCATAAACGACGTCGTCGGCTCCTACCGTCGCGACGATGCCTTTGGCATCGCTCAGGACGGGCTCCTGTGAATCGAAGTCGACAGAGCCGAGCATGCTGCTCTGCGTCACCCAGAGCCGGCCCGAGTTCGGGTCAGCCAGCGCCACCGCTTTTTCCCCGAAAGCCGGGACCGCCGATCCCGGAAGCTGCTGGGGCGGTTCAAGGGTGACCTCGGAAACCTTGACCCTGCCCAGGGAGGCGTTGCCGCGGTCGGACACGAGCACAGTGCTGCTGTGTTGGAGGACGTCAAAGTCGGAGCTCGCTGCCATGAGGCCGCCGTCCAACGTTTTGGACTGAAAGTTCAGGTGGCCCACGAGGTTCATGTCGGAGTTGGTTACCCACACGCCGCCGTCGTTCAGGTCGATCTGCGTGGTCCGGAACCCCGGGTGGATGACTGCCACCGCCACAAGCAGTCCAATGGCCGAAAACGTCGTTGCCGACGCCAGTGCGCGTTGTTTTGCACGCGTCAATAAACGAAGCGGCATCCGTCCCCCAGTCTCGTGATTAGCCCGAAGCTAATATACGCGGACATACCGGCAGTTTCCGAGCCAACGCCGGCGTCGGGAGCGCTACCGGTGCCGGTCCCCGCACCCCCTGCCTCGGCCGGAACCGCTCTCTTCCCGAGCGGGCTGGAGCGGCGTACAAAGGAACTGGAGGGCAACGTTTGTAACCTCCGCCTCACCGCCCTCCGGGGATCCGGAGTCCGGGAGACGGGCTGACAAGGAGGTCGTGGGGTGTCCCATCAAGATCGTCCTGGCCCGAGGCAGCGCCCCATCCCAGGGGTTCCCCCCGGCAGCGGACAGCCAACCCGTAACACCGCAACCCGAGGCCCGGCGCGGCGCGGGCGGTATGTCATGGCCGGCGTACTGCTTTCCGTCGCGATCCTGCTACCGCTCATGCCGCAGACTTACTCCTTCAACGCGCCGACCTTGGGCGGCATGCCGTTCTTCTATTGGTACCAGCTGCTCTGGGTTCCACTTTCCGCTGCCTTAAGCGGCGTGGCGTACTGGCTCGTGAACACCGAAGACCGACGACGTCGGGCAGCGGCCCGAGCTGGATCATCCGGGCCCGACGGTGAAGCAGCGGACGGAGATGAACGGCCGTGAACGGGCGCCAAATCAACTGGGTCGCCCTCATCATCGTGGTGCTGCTCTTCATCGTCGTCGCCGTCATGGGCTTCCTGGCCGCCCGGTGGCGCAGAACGGCGGAGAGCGAGGGGCTGCACAGCCTCGACGAGTGGGGGCTGGGCGGACGAGGCTTCGGGACATGGATCACGTGGTTCCTGCTGGGCGGCGACCTCTACACCGCGTATACGTTCGTTGCCGTTCCTGCCGCGATGTGGGCCACGGGGGCCGTCAGCGGCTTCTTCGCGGTGCCGTACACGATCGTCCTCTACCCGATCATCTTCATCATTATGAGCCGGCTCTGGTCGGTGTCCCACCGGCACGGCTACGTCACCTCGGCGGACTTCGTGGGAGGCCGCTACGGGAGCCGCTGGCTGTCCCTCGCCGTCGCCGTCACCGGCATTGTGGCAACCATGCCGTACATCGCCCTCCAGCTCGTGGGCATCAAGGCTGTCCTCACCGTGCTCGGCCTGGGCAGCTCCGAGAATGTGCTGCTGACGGACCTGCCGCTGATTCTGGCGTTCGTCGTGCTGGCCGCGTACACCTACACCTCTGGGTTGCGGGCACCGGCGATGATCGCCGTCGTGAAGGACCTGCTCATCTACCTCGCAGTGATCGTCGCGGTCATCTACCTGCCGATCAAGTTCGGCGGGTGGGACGCGATCTTCGGGGCGGCGAAAACGAAGCTGGACACCGTCAACGAGGCGACCGGCAAGCCCACCGGGGTGTTCATCCCATCGGGCGCCAACTACTCGGCCTACTGGACGCTGGCACTCGGATCGGCCATGGCGCTGTTTATGTACCCGCACTCCATCACCGGCGTGCTCGCGTCCAAGGGACGCAACACCATCCGGCGCAACGCCGCGATTCTGCCGCTGTACTCCCTTATGCTCGGATTCCTCGCGCTGCTGGGCTTCGTGGCCATCAAGGCCGGCACCAAGCCGATCGACCTGAACGGGGCGGTCAATCCCCAGCTCGTGGTGCCGCAGCTGTTCCTGGACCATTTCCCTGCCTGGTTTGCGGGGGTGGCCCTGGCTGCCATCGCCATCGGGGCGCTGGTTCCGGCAGCCATCATGTCCATTGCCGCGGCCAACATGTTTACGCGCAACATCTACCGGGACTTCCTCCGGCCCGACGTGGATCCGAAGACCGAGGCGAAGGTGTCCAAGATTGTCTCGCTCGTGGTGAAGGTCGGTGCGCTGATTTTCGTCATCGCCATGGACCAGTCCGCGGCCATCAACATGCAGCTGCTGGGCGGCATCTGGATTCTGCAGACGTTCCCCGCTGTTGTGGCAGGCCTCTATACGCGGTGGTTCGACCGCTGGGCACTGCTGGTGGGATGGGCGGTAGGAATAGCCTTCGGCACCGCCTCGGCCTACAACGTCATCAATCCTGTCACGCACGCACACTTCGGCGGTTCCATTGCTCCGCTCCCGGGGACCGACTTCACCGTGTATATCGCCGTGTCGGCGTTCGTGCTCAACCTGCTTGTCGCCGTCGTGCTGACCCTGGTGCTGAGGGCACTGAAGGTGCCCCAGGGAGAGGACAAGACACGCCGGTCTGACTACGGCGCTGATGAAACGGACCCCAAGGTTGCCGAGATCGAACGGACCCAGCGTTTCGTCGAACCGGGAGGACCGTCACCCGTGGCTTAGATGCACCCGTGGCCTAGATGAAGGACGGTCCATGCCATGAACGTCAGCGACATCCGGGGGCTTTTCCCCGGGCTCGAAGACACCATCTACCTGAACACTGCCACCATGTGCGTCGGCTGCGCACCTGCCAGGGAAGCATACGAACTGGCTGCGGAGCGCTTGGGCGGCCGGGCGGTTCGACTGGATGGAGGCCGAGCAGGCGGGTGAGCACGCCCGCGGCATGTTCGCGGAGATCATTGGAGCCACAGCGGCGGACATCGCCATCGTCCCCGCCGTCAGCACTGCGGCGGGGATTGTTGCCGCCAATCTGCCGCCCGCCAGGCGCGGGGAGAACATCGTGGTGGGCGAGAACGAATTCACCTCGAACTACTACCCCTGGCTCTTGCTCCGGGAACGTGGCTACGACGTGCGGGCCGTCGCTGCGGACGGGGAGGTGGTGCCGGCCGAAGCCCTCGGCCGGGCTGCCGACGGCGGAACCCGCCTGATCGCTGTCAGCGCCGTTCATCCAGTTACCGGATTCCGGGCGGACCTGGCGTCGGTCAGCCGCATCGCCGCCGGCTCAGGAGCCTGGTTTTTCGTTGACGCCTGCCAGGCGGCCGGTGCCGTTCCCCTTGACGTGGCGCGCGACGGAGTGGATTTCCTGGCAGCCGCCAGCCACAAATTCCTTCTCGGGTCGCGGGGCATGGGTTACCTCTACGTCCGCCCCGGGCTGCTCGACCGCCTTCAACCCATCGTGCCGGGCTGGAAGGCCGCCCGCCTGCCGTTCGAGAGCTTCCTTGGCCCGGACATGGACCTGTCGCCGACGGCGTCGAAGCTGGACGCTTCGTTGGCGTGGTTTCCGGCGCTGGCCGACCAGGCGGGGCTCTCTGTCCTTCGCCGGTTCGGTATGGGTGCGGTCCTGGAGCGTAACGCCCGGCTGGCGCTCCACCTGCAGAACGCGCTGGAAGCGGCTGGCGTCAGCTTCCGGTCCTTCCCCGCAAAACACCGCTCCACCATCATCTCCGTTCCGGTGAGCGCCCCGGACGAGGTCATGGCCCGGCTGCGCGGTGCAAACGTGGTTGTGTCACTCCGGGCCGGCAGGATCCGGCTGGCGACCCATTTCTATAATCTCGAGGAAGAGCTGGTTCGGGTCGCAGAGCTCATTGCGGGCCGGTGAGATGACCAATGCGACCAGTAGCAATGGAGCCGCGCTGTTGGGCGAAAGCACGGAACGCCAGGCAGCCACGCCCTGAAGGAGCTCGCAGTCCAGTAGGCAGGGTCTTTACGCTTGGCCGCCCGAGCATCACTCAGCCCGTGCTCCGGCGGTCAGGTGCTGGTTGCGCGTCTCAATGAGCTTGCGGAGGTAGCGCGCCAGGAAGAGTTTCTCCGCGACGCGTCCCAGAAGCCCGAACGGCGCCGCGAAGTCGATCCGGTCCACCATGACAGTTCCGGCCGGGACCTCACTGAATTCGTGGAGGTGGCGAAAGCGGAGGAACGGCCCCCGGACCTGTTCATCGACGAAGTAGTGCGGTGCCTGCATCTCCGTGATCCGGCTCGTCATCCGTATAGGCAGCCCGAAGTGCCAGGCGCGCCAGGTGACCTCCTGCCCCAAGGCGATAAGCCCCGACGTGACGCCTCCAACGGCTTCCTCCCGGGAACGGGCCATCGAGTCCTTGTGGGCGTCGATGCTCCGGGAGAGGTCGAACAGCTCGGTCATCCCGATGGTTGTCCACGAGGTGCATTCGAAGGTGACGGCCATGCTCAGAGTATGCCAGCCGTTTCACCAATGTGTTGACAGCCTTTGAACGCTTGCCCTCGGCACCGCCTCACGTAGGCTCGGGGCATGTCAGGACTTGGGGGAACACGGCAGGCACGGATACTTTTGGCAGGCCTGCTCGTATCCGGCAGCATGGCCGGCTGCGAGTACGCAACCGAACGAGACACACCGACGGACGCCGTGTCACCAGCTACCCGCCGCCCGCCACAGCCGGCAGACGATCCCGCGCTCGCTGCCCGCATCGCCAGCAACCGGACCAAACTGGACCAGCTCCTTGGCGGCGCACCGGCCACCGGCCTCGTCCTGGCCGACTCCGTACTTGTCGGCGGGCAGTCCATGGGCTCTTCCAAGACCGGACAGGTACCGGCGGCCGGCCAGTACACAGTCACCTTCGCGTGCGTTGGCGCCCCGGACGCGCAGCTGACCGTCAGCCAGGCGAATCAGGGGGGCTCTGAGATCGTGGAAACTGCGTTCGACTGCGGCGAGGTCTCAGAGCACGCGGCCAAACTGGAGCGCGGCCCAATCCAGGCGCGTTTGCTGCGGCTCGAGTCCGGTCACCCCTCCGGCGCCGTGGCGGGCTTTCGGATCACGTCCCGCGGCCGCTGATAGGCGTAAGCTATCAGAGCCCCGCCGGGCCTCCGCCACGAAGGGAAGGGCCAGGTCCGGGCCAAACGAACGGACCGGGCCAAACGAACGGACCGGAGAAGGAGCTGGCGTGGACACCCGGAAGCTGAAGTATTTCCTGGCGGTGGTTGACCACGACGGATTCAACCGCGCGGCAGAACACCTGCTCATCGCCCAGCCGTCCCTGTCCCAGACCATCGCCAGCCTGGAAAAGGACCTGGGCGTGCCGCTGTTCCACCGCATCGGGCGAAGGGCTGTCCTCAGCGAGGCCGGAAAGGAATTGGTAGGCCCCGCCCGGCTGGTGATGCGGGATCTGGACGCGGCCCAGTCCGCCGTTCAGTCGCTTCGCGGCCTGCGGAGCGGCCGCCTGGACATCATCACCATGCCCTCCCCCGGCATCGAGCCGCTGACATCCATGACCGCCGAGTTCACCAGGCTGCACCCGGAGGTCCGCCTCAACGTCAGCGCCGCCTTCACTCCGGAGGAGGTGGTCGAGTCGGTCCGCAGCGGCAGCACCGAAATCGGCCTGGCCGGATCCTCGAGTCCCATCCGCGTCCCCGGAGTCAACGTCCTGGACCTGGAACGCCAGCCGCTCATCCTCATCGTCAACCCCCACGCCGACACGTTCACCGCCGGGAGCACCATCCAGCGGGAGGACCTCGACGGGCACCGGCTGATCGCCAGCCAGCGCGGATCACTGATGCGGTGGCTCGTGGACGACGCCCTTGCCCATGGCGTCAAAGCAGAAATCGTCGTCGAAGTGGCGCACCGGACCTCGATCCTTCCCCTGGTGCTGGCGGGCGTCGGACATGCCGTCATGCCATCGTCCTGGGCGCCGACGGCACACAAGGCCGGACTGCGGACCGTTCAGATCGAACCCGTTTCCCATCTGGACGTGGCCATCCTGAGCCGGAAGGACGGCCTGACGCCCGCTGCCCATGCCTTCCTGAAAGTTGCTGAGCTGCACGTGGTCAAGGAACCGGACGCCGACCGGACGCTGGAACGATAGGCAGAACCTATCTGCCGTATCGAAACTAAGTCTTGGACGCGAACAGCCGCCGGACCGTCTACTTGAAGAGGAAGAAAACAGTGTGACCCCGCTAACAGGGCCACGCTGCCAACAAACTCAACGAGGAGGTCGGCACATGAGCGCCACCCAGAAATTCAGCATCGCTTCAATCCCCGCAGACGGCGTCGGCAAGGAAGTTGTCTCCGCCGGCCGCCGCGTCCTGGACGCCCTGGCAGAGAACTCCGGGGGCAAGTTCGCCTTCGACTGGACCGAGTTCCCCTGGGGCTGCGGCTACTACGAAAAGACCGGCCAGATGATGGACCCCAACGGCCTGGACGCCCTGAAGGACTTCGACGCCATCTACTTCGGCGCCGTCGGCTGGGAAAACGTCCCGGACCACATCAGCCTGTGGGGCCTGCGCCTGAACATCACCCAGAACTTCGACCAGTGGGCCAACATCCGCCCGGTCAAGTTCCTCCCGGGTGTCGAGTCCCCGCTCCGCAAGGCGGACAACACCGAACTCGACTGGATCGTGGTCCGCGAGAACAGCGAAGGCGAGTACGCGGGCCTCGGCGGCCGGAACCTCAGCGGCCGCGGCCCCGGCAACGAAGTGGCCCTGCAGACCGCACTGTTCACCGAGAAGGGCTGCGAGCGCATCATGCGCTTCGCCTTCGACCTGGCCCGGACCCGGACGGTAAAGAAGGTTTCCTCGGTCACCAAGTCCAACGCCCAGCAGTACGGCATGGTCCTTTGGGATGAAGTCTTCAACCGCGTGGCCCTGGACTACCCCGACGTACAGACCGAAAGCGTCCTGGTGGACGCCATGAGCGCGAAGTTCATCCTCAAGCCCGAGGACCTCTCCGTCGTCGTGGCCTCGAACCTGAACGCGGACATCCTGTCCGACCTGGGCTCGGCACTGGCCGGCAGCCTGGGCCTGGCCGCCAGCGCCAACCTGAACCCCGAGCGCCGCTTCCCGTCCATGTTCGAACCGGTCCACGGCTCCGCCCCGGACATCGCCGGCAAGGGCATCAGCAACCCGATCGGCGCGATCGCCAGCGCCGCGCTGATGCTGGACCATTTCGGCCTGCACGAGGAAGCCCGCAAGGTGGAGGCCGCCATCGAGCAGACCACCGGCGCCGGATACCTGACCCGCGACATCGGCGGCGACGCCAACACCGAGGACGTCACCGAGGCGATCATCAAGGCCCTGACCAGCACGCTGGCAACCGTCTAGCCACAACACCTCCCGCGCCCGGCCCGCCGAGCGCACAAACCAGCACCGGGACGGGCGGCGAGGTAACTAACTCCCGCCCGTCCCGCACATTCATTCTTCAAGACATCTCCAGCGACATTCCACAATGAGGTAGGAATCATGGACCACATCACCACCGCCGGCCAGGCAGCCCCTGCCCGCAAAACCCGCTGGTACAGGCAGCTGTACTTCTGGGTACTGACCGCCATTCTCATCGGCATCCTGGTCGGCTGGCTCGCGCCGTCCACGGGCATCGCCATGGAACCCATCGGCACCACGTTCGTGAACTCGATGAAGATGCTCATCGGCCCCATCGTGTTCCTCACGATCGTGGGCGGCATCGCCAGCGTCGCCGACCTGAAGAAGGTCGGCATGACAGGCCTGAAGGCCCTGACCTACTTCCAGATCGGCACGATCTGCGCCATGGTCTTTGGCCTGGTCGCCATCAACGTCTTCCGCCTCGGTGACGGGGTCAACGCCGACGCGTCCACCATCAAGACCTCCGAGTCCGCCGCGAAGCTCATCGACGCCGGCGCGCACCAGGAATGGTGGCAGTTCCTCACCCACATCATTCCCAACAGCATCGTTGGCCCGTTCGTTGAGGGCGACATCCTGCAGATCATCTTCATCGCCGTCGTCTTCGGCATCGCCCTGAACGCCATGGGCAAGGTCGGCGCCCCCGTCCTGGACGGCGTGCAGCGCCTCACCGGTGTCATGTTCAAGATCCTGAGCTTCATCATGAAGGCCGCCCCGCTCGGCGCATTCGGCGCGATGGCGTTCGCTGTCGGCAAGTACGGCGTGTCCTCGCTGACCAGCATGGGCGGACTCATCGCCCTGTTCTACGTCACCTCCATCCTGTTCATCGTGGTGGTTCTCGGCTCGGTCATGGCGTTCCTGAAGCTGAACATCTTCACGATGATCCGGCACCTCAAAGAGGAATACATGCTCATCCTGGGCACCTCCACCGCCGAACCGGCCCTGCCCGGCCTGATGCGCAAGCTCGAGCACGCCGGCGTGAAGAAGGAAACCGTCGGCCTCGTCGTTCCCACCGGCTACAGCTTCAACCTCGACGGCGCCGCCATCTACCTCTCCCTGGCAGCCCTCTACATCGCCCAGGCAACCAACACCGACCTGACCATCGGGCAGCAGCTGGGCCTGCTCGCCGTCATGCTGCTCACCTCCAAGGGCGCAGCAGGCGTCGCCGGCGGCGGCTTCATCGCCCTCACCGCAACCCTGACCACCATCGGCACCATCCCGGCCGCCGGCATCATGCTCATCTTCGGCATCGACAAGTTCATGTCTGAATGCCGGGCCATCGTGAACTTCACCGGCAACGCCGTCGCCACCCTCTTCATTGCCTGGTGGGACCGGACCCTCGACGCCGACCGCGCCCGCCGCGTCTTCGCCGGAGAAACCGTCGAGCCGATGCCCGCTGAGGATCCCGTGCACGTCGACGACGTCACCGACATCGACGACGACCTGACCGAATACGGCCACCACTCACCCAGGCAGCACCCTGACGGCGAAAATTCGACACCCCGGCACGTAGCCGACGCCGAACGCTCACCGTTCGCTGATCGCCGCCCCGCCTACTCGGAAAACGTCTGACATGACCAGCACCCCCGCCCCGCAGACCGTGCGGACCCTCATCGCCCCCGACAAGTTCAAAGGCAGCCTCACCGCGGCCGAAGTCGCGCAGGCGCTGGCCGCCGGGCTCCGCTCGGCAGCTGATGTGCCCGGTACGGCCGGAGCGGTCCGGTGCGAACTGCTTCCCCTGGCCGACGGCGGCGACGGCAGCGTCGACGCCGCCGTCGCCGCAGGCTTCACCCGCCGCAGCTACACGGTGGCCGGCCCCACCGGCCAGCCCGTCCAGGCCAGCATCGCGTTCGACGGCTCCACCGCAGTGGTCGAGGTCGCCAACACCTGTGGACTGGCACTCCTGCCGGAAGGCAAGCTGGCGGCGCTGAACGCCTCCAGCCGAGGTTTCGGCGAAGCCGTCCTGTTTGCCCTCAGCCTTCGTCCTGCGAGGATCGTCCTGGCTCTGGGCGGAAGCGCCAGCACCGACGGCGGCATGGGAATGCTCACCGCCCTGGGCTACCGCTTCCTCGATGCCAACGGGCGGCGGCTGGACGGCAACGGCAGGACCCTGGGCCGGATCCGCTCCATCCACCCCGCGGTTCTGCCGGAACTCGCGGATACAGACCTCATCGTGGCCAGCGATGTGCACAATCCGCTGCTCGGTCCCACCGGTGCCCCCGCCGTCTTCGGACCGCAGAAAGGCGCCGGGTCCACGGAGATCGCGGCCCTCGACGCCGGCCTGGCGCACCTCGTGGCCAAACTGTCAGAGGCAGGCGTTCCCCAGGCCGGGGCCCTGGCAGGGCACGAAGGGGCCGGAAGCGCCGGAGGACTCGGCTACGCCTGCCTGCTGCTCGGGGCAAGGCAGGTGTCAGGTGCCGATTACTTCCTTGACCTGCTGAACTTCAACGCCCGCAAGGACAGCTGCGACGTCGTCATCACCGGCGAAGGCAGCATCGACGAACAGACCCTGGCCGGCAAGCTTCCCGCCGCCGTCGCCCGCCGGTCGGGCGGCCGCCCGATCATCGCGGTGGCCGGACGGTCGCTGCTCCCGCAGGAGCGCTGGTCCGAGATGTCCTTGGACCGGGTCTACACCCTGGCCGACTACACGGACCAGGACTCCTCCAAAGACCCCGAACTGTCCGCCGCACTGCTGCACCGGATCGGACAGGACATAGCAGCGGGACTTCGGCAGCGAAGCACTGGCCATCCGGCCTCCTGACGGATGGCCGCAAGCAGAAAGAAAGGCCCCGCCGCTGCGGGGCCTTTCTTTGCTGTGCCTATGCATTCTCGCGGATGCGGTCACGCCCACGGTCAGCGGTTTCCTCCAGCCGGGCGAGGTAGGCCCACATCCTGCTTTCCTCTGCCTGCACCTGGGGTTCGGGGGTCTCGGCCGGCCTTGCTTCCGGGCGTCCCTCGGCCTCCTTGGCCGCTTCCTTCCTGTAGTTCCGCCATCCTTCACACGATGAATAGCACATCACCGACCTCCTAACAGTTGGTGTACTTTTATCGTCCTCCCATTGCCGGGCAGTGTCGATTGCCGTTCAGTGTCGATCACCGGCCAGTGCCGGTTGGCAGGCAGTGTGGATGGCTTGAGGTCGCCCCGTCCCACCCTGCTCAGGTCAGCCTCTGCCGGACGATATCGCTCACCGCCTTGCCGTCGAAACGGCCTGCCACCCGGGCCGTCACCGGCTTCATCACGGCGCCCATGTGCCGCACGGACAGCTCCGTGCCGTCCGCCCGCAAACCTTCGATGACCTCGTCCACGATGCCCTCCACCTCGGGTGCGGTGAGGGCCTTCGGCAGGTAGGCCTCAATAACCTCTGCCTCGGCGACTTCCGCGGCGGCCCGCTCCGTTTCCCCCGCTTCGGTGTATATGCGGGCGGTGTCGCGCCGTTTCGCCGCCTCCTTCTGCAGCAATGCCGTCACCTGCGTGTCGTCGAGCGCCACCGGCGTCTTGCCCGACTTCTCCCGGGTCTCGATCTCGCCCAGGACACTACGCACGGTGCCCAGGGCCACCTTATTGTGCTCCTTCAGGTGTGCTACGACGTCCCCGTGCAGGCGTTCTTTCAGCGTGGCCATGACTTCCTTCTCTCGACAGGGTGTGTACCTCAATCGTGGACCCGCTGGCCTGCAGCGACTAGGACACAGCAATGCCCAGGACCCCGCATCGCGCAGAAACCCGCGCTGCAAGGGACCGGTACCGCCCAGGATCAGGTGTTGCCGCGTGTCCTTCCCCGCTGCCACGGTCTTCGCACATATGTTCTATGTATGGAAGAGGAACATCCCGGGGAGCTTGCCGGGCAGATGTCGATCAATGAGCTCCTGATCGCGATGGGCGAAGCCCCCGTGGAAAGCATGCTGCATTTGGTGGTCCCTGACGACGCCTCATCGCTGATGGAGGATCCGCCAACCCTGCCCGGGCTGTGACCCGGACCCGAAAGGCATTCCCCTGTAGCCTTGATTCCTATGGTTTATGTGCAACTCCCCGGCCCATCCCTGCCCGAACAATGGTGGGACCGGGTGGCTGCCGGATTCACCCAGACCGCTATTCCAGCGGTCTCCGTCACCGAGCTCCTGGCGGTCGTGCTCATCGCGGCGGCGCTGTCCGTTCCCAATGCCACATGGCGATATTTCGGCCTGCTCGCCACGGTGACCCATGAACTGGGGCACGCCTTTGCCGCACTGACCAGCGGCCAGCGGCTGGGCGGCATCCGGCTGCAGCTGAATCACGGCGGGACCACCACGTCCTATACCCGCGGGCGCGCCGCCGCCGTGTGGTCAGGATTCTGGGGCTATCCAGTTCCCGGAGTGACCGGCGCCGCCCTGGTGTGGGCGGGCTTCAGCGGTTGGGGCCCGGCCGCCATGTCTGCCGGACTGCTGATCCTGCTGGCGTCACTGCTCTTCATCCGCAACGCCGCCGGCGTGCTCATCCTCCTTGGGGCGGTGGTGGCGGTGGCGGCCATGATCATCAATGTGCCCGCCGCGTTCACCGGCCACGTGGCTATCATTCTTGGCGTCGCACTTCTCGTTGCTGCCGTCCGGGACCTGCTCAAGCTGACGAATGTCCACCTCCGCCGCCGCGACCAGCTGCGGTCCTCCGACGCCTACATCCTCTACCGCGCCACCGCAGTGCCCTCCGGCGTCTGGATCGTCCTCTTCTCCCTGGTGGTGGCGGCCTGCTGGCTGGTTGCCTGGCAGCCGATGTCGCGGGTCTTTGGAGCGGCAACATAGTCTGGAACCATGAGTGAGAAGACCAGCACAGTCGAAGCACACGGCGGGGGACGCCACGCGGGGGAACCCCAACGCACCGAATTTCACAGCGCCGAGCCCCGCAGCAAAGAACCACACAGCAAAGAACCACACAGCACCAAGGGCGCGTACGTCACCGGCGGCGAGTTCAACCGGGACACCAACTACATCGAGGACCGCATCACCCGGGACGGCACACCCGGCCAAAACGGTGAACCAGGCTGGCCCGTGGAACCGGGGCGCTACCGGCTGATTGCCGCGCGGGCATGCCCGTGGGCCAACCGCACCGTCATCGTCCGCAGGCTCCTGGGGCTCGAGGACGTCATCAGCCTCGGCCAGCCCGGCCCCACCCACGATTCCCGGTCCTGGACCTTTGACCTGGACGCCGGTGGCAAGGACCCCGTGCTGGGCATCGAGCGGCTGCAGCAGGCATACTTCCGGCGCTTCCCGGACTACCCCCGCGGCATCACAGTTCCTGCTGTGGTGGACATCGCCAGCGGCGCGGTGGTGACCAACAACTACCCCCAGATCACGCTGGACTTCTCCACGGAATGGACCGCGTTCCACCGGACGGGCGCGCCGCAGCTGTACCCGGAACACCTGCGCGGGGAAATCGACAGTGTTAACAAGCGGGTTTTCACCGAGGTCAACAACGGTGTTTACAGGTGTGGCTTCGCTGGGTCCCAGGAGGCTTATGATGCCGCCTACACCCGTCTGTGGAACGCGATGGACTGGCTCGAGGAACGGCTCAGCGGCCAGAGATACCTGGTGGGCGAGTCCATTACCGAGGCGGACGTCCGGCTCTTCACCACCCTCGCGCGCTTCGATGCCGTGTACCACGGCCACTTCAAGTGCAACCGGAACAAGCTCAGCGAAATGCCGGCGCTGTGGGGTTACGCCCGGGACCTGTTCCAAACGCCCGGCTTCGGGGACACCATCGACTTCGTGCAGATCAAGCAGCACTACTACATAGTGCACGAGGACATTAACCCCACGCAGATCGTTCCCGCGGGCCCGGAGCTGTCCGGCTGGCTGACCCCCCATGGCAGGGAGTCCCTGGGCGGGAGCCCCTTCGGCGACGGCACACCTCCCGGCCCGGTGAAGGCGGGCGAGGAAGTGGCCGCCGGCCACGGAGCCGGATAGCGCCGCGCGCGGGGCCCGATGAGCACCTCGAAACAGCACCAGGCAGCTGCCCGTGATCCCCTGCCGCGCAGGGTCTGGCGGTCAGTGTCCACCAGGGTTGCCCGCGCCCTCGCCGCGCCGCGCCTTCAACTTGCCGCCAAGGCGGGTCTTGCGGCGGGTATCGCGTTCTGGGTGGCACCCTTCATGCCCGGGGCCGCCGCCCACTACGCGTATTACGCCCCGCTCGGCGCCCTGGTGGTGATGTACGAGAACGTGTCCGGTTCGATGCGTCAGGGTCTCCAGACCCTGGTGGGACTGGGTGCGGGCATCGCCCTGGCATTTCTCCTGCTCAGTTTCGGCGCCACGCCACTCAGCGTGGCAGTGGTCATGGCATTCGGCGTGCTGCTCGCGGGGCTTCCGCGCCTGGGCGCGGGCCGGGACTGGATTCCGACGGCGGCCCTGCTGGTGCTGCTGGTGGGCAGGCAGAACCCGGACGACTTCTCCTACGGCTACCTGCTGCAGATGGGCGTGGGCGTGGTGGTCGGCGTCGCCGTCAACCTGCTGGTCTTTCCACCGCTGCATTTCAACGCCGCCGCCCTGAGCCTCGCGGAGCTCCGGTTGTCGCTCGCACGCCAGCTGCACGATATGGGGACGGCCATGCACGAACAATGGCCTCCGGAACATGAGGACTGGTCGCGCCGGTCCGAGGACCTGGCGCAGTCAGCCCGCTCCGTACGGGCAGCGGTGCAGAAGGCGGACGCCAGCCGGGAGGCCAATCCGCGGCGCCGCTTCCATCCGCGCGACGTGGACAAGGACTACCAGAGCGTCCGCGACCTTGAGCAGATCACCTTCCACATCCAGGACATGACCGAGGTGCTTGCCGACGTCATCTGGAGCGAGGACATGCCCTTCACTATCCCCCTGCCCTACAGCGAACCGCTTGCGGAGGCCCTTACTGCCGTGGGTGAGGTGCTCCGTTCGGCAGAGGAGGACGACGCCGAACGACAGGTGGAGCTGTTCCAGGCAGCCCATGCGGCGGTCGCCTCGCTCGAAGACCGCACCGCCGCCGAAGGCAACGGGGCCGGCACCCCGAGCGCGGCAGGATCAATCCTGCTTAGCCTGCACCGCATCCTTCGGGTCGCCAACCCCAACGGCACGTAGCCCCGGCTGCACCCGCGCGGGCTGAGGCATTCCCGTGCTAGAGCGCCGCCACCGACCCGCTGAAGTGCTTGCGGCCGGACCGCGGACTCCAGGCCACGTAGCCGGACCGCAGCCAGCCGCCGTCCCCGGCCTCCGCCGTCGAAATGTCCAGCGCCACCCGTGCGGGAAGGAAAACCGGGGCCTCGAACGCCACCTCCCAGCGGAACGCGTCGCCTTTGGCCGCGCCCACGTCCGCCAGCGCCCGCGACGCCAGGTACATGCCGTGGGCGATGGACCGGCGCAGGCCCAGTGCCTTGGCGGAAAGCACACTCAGGTGGATCGGGTTGAAGTCCCCGGACACGGCAGCGTAGGCACGGCCGGTGTCCACGCCGAGCTGCCAGAGGGCCGTAGGGTCCGGAGCCGAAAAATCCTTTGGCGCGACTGCCGCCGAGGCCTTGTCGATGCCGGGCAGGAACACGCCCTTGGCCAGGTAGGTGGACACTCCGCTCCAGCAGATGTCGCCGCCACCGGAAGCGCGTACCTCCGCCACGATGTCCAGCTGTGTTCCGGCGCGGTGTGCGCGAAGCCTTTCCGCCCTGGCCACAATGTCCAGCGGTTCCGTG
The DNA here is from genome assembly GCF_021789315.1 of Arthrobacter sp. FW305-BF8. Classification (NCBI taxonomy): domain Bacteria; kingdom Bacillati; phylum Actinomycetota; class Actinomycetes; order Micrococcales; family Micrococcaceae; genus Arthrobacter; species Arthrobacter sp. FW305-BF8. Next base: position 2,627,329 of record NZ_CP084561.1, on the reverse strand, counting down.
AACCTGACCGGCCTGCGGTACTCAATCACGTTCCGCAGATGGATCATCCCCAGCAGTGGCAGCGGGAAGTCCTCGCGGTTCATGACGCTCATGGCCACGGGGAACGCCAGGGCATGGATGAACCCTGCCGGCAGCACGTCACTGGCAGTCTCACCCAGCAGGTGCTGGTACGCCGTGAGGTTTTCGACGTCGGGACGGACGTCCCGGACTTCGTGGCTCACGGCGGGCAGCACGACGGCGGCATGTGAGCCCAGGATCCGGCGGCGCGCCGCCGTGGCCGCCGCGTTCACATACAGCTTGGAGAGGGACGGCATTTCTCCCAGGATGCGGGGCTGGGCGCCGGTCATGCCCCCACCAGGTTTTGTCCGCACACCCTCAGTACCTGTCCGGAAACGCCTCCTGCGGAATCGCCGGCGAGGAAGGAAATAGCCTCGGCGACGTCCTCCGGCCGCCCGCCCTGCTGCAGGGAATTCAGCCGCCGGGCAATCTCCCGGGTGGCGAAGGGAATCCGGGCGGTCATCTCTGTTTCGATGAAGCCAGGCGCCACGGCATTGATCGAACCTCCGTATTCCGCAAGCAGCGGCGCGGTGGCCCTGACCATGCCCATCACCCCGCCCTTGGATGCCGCATAGTTGGTCTGTCCGCGGTTGCCGGCAATGCCGCTCGTGGAGGCAACCGAAACGATGCGCGGCGCGGAACGGAAGTGCTCGGAGGCCAGGAGCGCGTCGTTGATGCGCAGCTGGGCGGCGATGTTCACATTGATGACCGAACCCCAGCGGGGCTGGTCCATGTTGACCAGCAGCTTGTCCCGGGTGATGCCGGCATTGTGGACCACGACGTCGAGCCGGCCGTGGCGCTGCACGGCATGGTCAATGATTCGTTGCCCGGCATCGTCGCGGGTGATGTCCAGCTGCAGCGCGGTCCCGCGGATGCTGTTAGCGACCTCCGCCAGGTGGTCCCCGGCCGCGGGAACGTCCACCGCCACCACGGTGGCGCCGTCGCGGTGCAGTGTCCGGGCGATGGCGGCCCCGATCCCCCGGGCCGCGCCGGTCACCACGGCGACCTTTCCCGCAAGCGGTGCGTCGGCGTCGTCGGGCACCCTGCCCTCCGCGGAACTGACGCGGACGAACTGGCCGTCCACGAACGCTGACCGGCCGGACAGGAAGAAGCGCAGGGCGCCCAGGGCTGACGGGGCGGTGGGACTGATGTCTTCTTCCAGGAGGATGCCGTTGCCGGTGGCGCCCGCGCGCAGTTCCTTGGCCAGGGAACGCAGCAGCCCGTCCACGCCTTGCCTGGCGGCGGCGATGGCCGGCGTTCCGCCGGGGACGCGCGAGACAGTCACCACGCGTCCGCCGGGGGCAAGATCACGAAGTGACGGCGCTGCCGCCAGGACCGGCTGCTCCAGGTCGGCAGGCGCTTCGACGTCATCAAGGACCAGCACGATTCCGCCAAGCTTTTCCTTGGGAACAGTGTGGCGGCGGACGTCGAGGCCCCAAGAAAGCAGCGCCGCCGCGATCCCGTCTGCGCCTGGTCCGGAGCCGCCCACCAGGACTGGTCCGTCGATCAGCGGCTGGCCCGGCTGGTAGCGCCGAAGCTCAGTCGGCTGCGGCAAGCCGAGCTTCCGGGCCAGGTCCCTTCCGAGGCCGTGGCTGACCAGCTTTGCGTAGGTGTCAGTCATGGATGTCCCCCAGGGTGTTGCCTTCCGTGTACGCCTCAAGCAGCGCGACGACGCCCTGGCCGCCGGCGGCACAGACGGACACGAGCCCCAGTGCGGGGCGCCCGCCGGAAGTGCCCTTTTCATGCAGAATTTTAGCCAGCGTGGCCACGATGCGGCCGCCGGTGGCAGCAAACGGGTGCCCGGCGGCCAGCGACGAGCCGTTGACGTTCAGCCTGGAGCGGTCAACCTTGCCGAAGGCACCATCGAGCCCGAGGCGCTCGCGGCCGAACTTGTCGTCCTCCCAGGCGGCGAGGGTGCTCAGCACCGTCCCGGCAAAGGCTTCGTGGATCTCGAAGAAGTCGATGTCATCCAGGGTGAGGCCGTTGCGTGCCAGCAGGCGCGGGACTGCGAACACCGGCGCCATGAGCAGCCCGTCCTTGCCGTGGACGAAATCGACGGCGGCTGCCTCGCCGTCCAGGACGGTGGCGAGCTTGGGCAGGTCGTGCGCGTCCGCCCAGTCCTCCGAAGCGAGCAGCACCGTGGAGGCGCCGTCCGTCAGCGGCGTGGAGTTGCCGGCCGTCATGGTGGCTTCGGAGCCCAGGTTCCGGCCGAATACGGGCTTCAGCGACGCCAGCTTCTCGGGGCTCGTGTCCGGCCTGAGGTTGGAGTCCCGGGTGAGACCGCGGTAGGGCGTGAGGAGATCATCGAAGAACCCGGCATCGTAGGCGGCCGCGAGGTTCCGGTGGCTATTGAGGGCGAGCTCGTCCTGCGCCTCACGGGAGATGTTCCACTGGGCCGTGGTCAGGGCCTGGTGCTCACCCATCGACAGTCCGGTCCTGGGCTCGCCGGTATTCGGCGCGTCCGGGGCGAGGTCCTTGGGGCGGAGCCGGGCCAGGATCTGAAGCCGCTGCGGGAGTGTCTTGGCGCGGCTGAGGTCCAGCAGCACCTCGCGCAGGCCTTCGCTGACGGCAATGGGGGCATCGGAGGCGGAGTCCACGCCGCCCGCGATGGCCGAGTCCAGCTGGCCGAGCCTGATCTTGTTGGCCAGGCCCAATACTGTTTCCAGGCCGGTGGCGCAGGCCTGCTGGAGATCGTAGGCGGGAGTTTCCGGTGACAGCGCCGAGCCGAGGACTGCTTCACGCGTCAGGTTGAAGTCCCGGGAATGCTTGAGGACGGCGCCCGCGGCCACCTCGCCGATGCGCTCCTCCTGCAGGCCGAAGCGGGCGATCAGGCCGTCCAGGGCTGCGGTGAGCATGTCCTGGTTGGATGACTTGGTGTACGCACCGCCCGTCCGGGCGAACGGGATCCTGTTGCCGCCGACCACCACGGCCTTCCGCACGGTTTGAGGCTGTCCATCCACGGGCATGTGCTATCTCCTTTGATCCGGCTGATTATCGATACCCAGCGTACCTGATACGCTGGGTATCGTGAACATGACTTCTCCGCCCGCGGCTCCGGACTCCTCCTCAGAACCTGTGGACGGCCGCGCCTCGCGCTGGCAGGGGCACCGCGAAGAACGCCGGCGGGAACTCATCAAGGCTGCCCGGCGGGCGGTGCACATGCTCGGCAGCGACGCCTCCATGGAGGACATTGCCGCGGCGGCCGGCACGTCGAAGTCCGTGTTCTACCGGTACTTCGGAGACAAGGCCGGGCTGCAGCAGGCGGTGGGCGAAGTGGTGCTGGGACAGATGCAGCAGCGCATCAGGGAGGCGGCGCAAAGCGCGCAGACACCCCGCGAGGGCTTGTTCGCCATGGTCTCGGCCTACCTCCAGATGGCTGAAACCAGCCCCAACGTCTACATCTTTGTGACGCGATACTCCGCTGCGGAGTCCGACGGCGGTCCCACCACCATTACGACGGCCGGTGCCCTGGGCCACTTCTTTGAGGCCATTGCAGACATGATTGCCACGCCCATGCGCACTCATCTCGGCGAAGGCAGGGAGTCCGTGATCGGCTACTGGCCCAACGCCGCTATCGGCTTGGTCCGCAACGCCGGCGAGCAGTGGCTGGCCAGCCCGGACTCCCCCGCCAAGCCGGACCAGGAAACCATGGCGCGGCAGATCACCGACTGGCTGTGTGTCGGCATCGCGCCGGAACTCAGGGACATTCAGTAGCACCGAAACCTGCCAGAAGCAACGAGGGACCAGTACCAACGAAGGGATCGACATGACTGAAGTAGCGGACCGCCCGGCGGGCACCACCCATGCAGCAGCAGCCGGGATGGCAGGCCCATCGCCCGCCGTCGACGTCGCTGCCCTGGGTGAGCTGTTGCTGGGCCGGTGGGCCGACGTCCGCCGGCAGGCGCGTGAGCTGGCGGCCCGCGAGGAGCTGCACAAGGCGGAAGGGCTTACGCACACGGAGCACCGTCAGCGCACCTTCGGCCAGCTGAAGCACCTGGTGGACTGCGGCGCCGTGCACCGCGCCTTCCCTGCTAGCTTCGGCGGATCCGACGACCACGGCGGCAACATCGCCGGATTCGAGGAACTGGTCACCGCTGACCCGTCCCTGCAGATCAAAGCCGGTGTGCAGTGGGGCCTGTTCGGCTCGGCCGTGATGCATTTGGGCACGGCGGAGCACCACCGGAAGTGGCTGCCCGGCATCATGAACCTGGACATCCCGGGCTGCTTCGCCATGACCGAGACCGGACACGGTTCGGACGTCGCCAGCATCGCCACCACGGCAACCTACGATCCGGACGCGCAGGAGTTCGTGATCCACACCCCGTTCCGTGCCGCCTGGAAGGACTACATCGGCAACGCGGCCGTCGACGGGCTCGGTGCCGTGGTGTTCGCCCAGCTCGTGACACGCGGGGTCAACCACGGCGTGCACGCGTTCTACGTGGACCTGCGCGACCCCGTCAGCAAGGCGTTCCTGCCGGGGATCGGCGGCGAGGACGACGGCGTCAAGGGCGGGCTCAACGGCATCGACAACGGCCGGCTGCACTTCAACCATGTCCGTGTGCCCCGCACCAACCTGCTCAACCGCTACGGCGATGTGGATGCCGAAGGCAACTACAGCTCGCCCATCGCGAGCCCCGGACGCCGGTTCTTCACCATGCTCGGCACGCTGGTGCAGGGCCGCGTGAGCCTGGACGGTGCCGCCGTCGCCGCGTCCAAGCTCGCCCTGAAGACCGCCATCACCTACGCAACCGAACGGCGGCAGTTCAACGCCTCATCCCCCGTCGAGGAAGAGGTGCTGCTGGACTACCAGCGGCACCAGCGCCGGCTCTTCACCCGGCTGGCCACCACGTACGCCGCGGGCTTCGCTCATGATCAGCTGCTCGAAAAGCTGGACGACGTCTTTTCCGGCGCCCATGATTCCGACGAGGACCGCCAGGACTTGGAAACCCTCGCTGCGGCGCTGAAGCCGCTAAGCACCTGGCACGCACTGGATACGCTGCAGGAATGCCGGGAAGCCTGCGGCGGAGCCGGGTTCCTGATCGAGAACCGCTTCGCCTCGCTCCGCGCTGACCTGGACGTTTACGTCACGTTCGAAGGCGACAACACCGTCCTGCTGCAGCTCGTGGCCAAGCGGCTGCTGGCCGACTATGCCAAGGAATTCCGCAGCGCCACCTTCGGCGTGCTGGCACGCTATGTGGTGAACCAAGCAGCCGGTACCGCCGTCCACCGCACGGGCCTGCGCCAGGTGGCACAGTTTGTGGCTGACACCGGCTCCGTCCAGAAGGCCGCCATTGCCCTCCGCGACGAGGAAAGCCAACGTGCCCTGCTCACCGACCGCGTCCAGACGATGGTTGCCGAAGCGGCCGCTGCCCTCAGGGGGGCCAACCGGCTTCCGCAGCGCGAGGCGTCAGCGGTGTTCAACCAGCACCAGGACGAGCTCATCGACGCCGCCCGGGCACACGCCGAACTCCTGCAGTGGGAAGCCTTCACCGAGGCGCTGGACAAAGTCACGGATCCCGGAACCAGGACTGTGCTGACCTGGCTACGGGATCTTTTTGGGCTATCCCTCATCGAGGACAACCTCTCCTGGTACCTGATGAACGGCAGGCTCTCGATGCAGCGCGCACGGACGGTAGGCGGTTACATAAACCGGCTCCTGGTCAAGCTGCGCCCGCATGCGCTGGACCTTGTGGATGCCTTCGGCTACGGCCCGGCGCACCTCCGCGCCGCCATCGCCACCGGCGCCGAAAAGGTCCGCCAGGACGAGGCACGGGATTACTACCGCGTCCAGCGTGCCAGCGGAACAGCCCCCGTGCCGGAGAAGTCGCTGCGCTCCCCAACCGCTCCCTAACCTCGCAAGCTCGGCCAGGGGACCCTGCGGTCGTGGGCCCAAACCGCCAATAAGTCCAATGCCCGACGGCGACGCTCCCCTTTCCGGAGACCGTCGCCGTCGTTGTTTGCCTTTGCGTGAGGCTAGCTGAGGACTGACCGGTAGACGTCCAGCGTGGTCTGGGTGATGGACTCCCAGGAGAAGTGCTCCTCGGCGCGCTTGCGGCCGGCCCGGCCCATTTCGCGTGCACGCGACGGGTCGGACACAACCTCGGTCAGGGCCGCGGCGAATTCAGTGACGAACTTCTCCGGATCCAGCGGCGTGCCCGTACCGTCGGTCACCTGCTCGAGCTCCACCAGCAGGCCGGTCTCGCCGTGGTTGACCACCTCGGGGATGCCGCCGGTTGCACTGGCCACCACGGCAGCACCGCAGGCCATCGCTTCCAGGTTCACGATGCCGAGCGGTTCGTAGATGGAGGGGCAGGCGAAAGCGGTGGCGTGGCTCAGCACCTGGATCAGCTCATTGCGGGGAAGCATGCGCTCGATCAGCACCACGCCGCTGCGCTGGCTCTGCAGCTCCTCGATCAGGCGGGCGGTCTCCGCTGCGAGTTCCGGCGTATCCGCCGCGCCGAGGCAGAGGACCAGCTGGACGTCCGCGGGGAGCTTCGCGGCGGCCCGCAACAGGTACGGGACACCCTTCTGCCGGGTGTTGCGCCCAACGAACACCACGCTGGGGCGGGCGGGGTCGATGCCCAGGGTTCGGATGACGTCATCGTTTTCGTCACGGTTCCACAGGCTGACGTCGATGCCGTTGTGCACCACCTTGACCTTCTCCGGGTCAACCTCCGGGTAGCTGCGCAGGATGTCCTGGCGCATGCCCTCGGACACGGCGATGATTGCGGCAGCCGCCTCATAGGCGGTCTTCTCCACCCACGAGGACAGCGCGTAACCGCCGCCCAACTGCTCAGCCTTCCAGGGCCGCAGCGGTTCCAGGCTGTGAGCGCTGAGCACATGCGGGATGCCGTGCAGCAGCGACGCCAGGTGGCCGGCCATGTTGGCGTACCACGTGTGCGAGTGCACCAGGTCCGCGCCGGCAACGTCCGGAACAATTCGCAGGTCCACGCCGAGTGTCTGCACGGCGGCGTTCGCCGCACCCAGATCCTCGGGCACCGAGTAGGACGTCACGGCGGCGCCATGGTAGTCGGCATCCCGGGGCGCGCCAAAAGCGCGCACCTGAAGGTCGACATGCTGGGCCAGGACCCGGCTCAGCTCGGCCACGTGGACGCCCGCGCCCCCATAGATTTCCGGCGGAAACTCTTTAGTCACAATGTCTATTCGCACGTTACCCAAGGTAGTCGTTACGGTTGAACTGTTCTAGTGTGAAGAAAGTCCGGACAAACCGGATTTTTTGGGGAGATACGAAGGCGTACAGGAGCGACCATGCCGTCAACTAAGAAAGTCCTGGCCATAGTCCTCGCCGGGGGCGAGGGAAACCGACTCATGCCGCTGACGGCAGATAGGGCCAAACCTGCTGTGCCGTTTGCCGGCAGTTACCGGCTCATCGATTTCGCGCTGTCCAACCTCGTCAACTCCCGGTACCTCCAGATCGTGGTCCTGACGCAGTACAAGTCGCACAGCCTTGACCGCCACATCTCCGAGACGTGGCGAATGTCCACGCAGCTCGGCAACTATGTCGCGTCCGTTCCGGCCCAGCAGCGCGTGGGCAAGAGCTGGTTCCTCGGCAGCGCCAATGCGATCTACCAGTCCCTGAACCTGATCCACGACGCCAACCCCGACATCGTCGTCGTGGTGGGCGCGGACCACGTTTACCGCATGGACTTCTTCCAGATGGTCGAACAGCATGTCAAGAGCGGCGCCAAGGCCACCGTGGCGGCCGTCCGCCAGCCCCTCAACATGGCCGACCAGTTCGGCGTTATCGAAGTCGATCCGGAAGATCCCCAGAAGATCGCCGCATTCGTGGAGAAGCCCGCATCCACGCCCGGGCTGGCCGCTGATCCCACCCAGTTCCTGGCCTCCATGGGCAACTACGTCTTCGACGCCGACGCCCTGGTGGACGCCCTCCACGTCGACGCCGAACGGCTGGACACCAAGCACGACATGGGCGGGGACATCATCCCCTACTTCGTCAACCAGGGTCAGGCCGGCGTCTACGACTTCACCCTCAACGACATTCCGGGCTCCACAGAACGGGACCGGACCTATTGGCGTGACGTAGGGACCATCGACTCCTTCTACGACGCCCACATGGACCTGATCTCGCCGCTGCCGGTGTTCAATCTGTACAACTCCGAGTGGCCCATCTACACCCGCCAGAGCATTTCCCCGCCCGCCAAGTTCGTCCGCGGTGACAACAACACCGTGGGAACGGCCCTTGATTCAATCGTGGCCAGCGGCGTGGTCATCTCCGGCGGAATCGTGGAAGGGTCTGTGCTGTCCAACGACGTCTACATCGGCTCTGCCAGCCGTGTCATCGACTCAGTGCTCATGGACAAGGTTCAGATCGGCAAGGGCGCCGTGGTGCGCCGGGCCATCATCGACAAGAACGTCAAGGTCCCCGCGGGAGCGGCCATCGGCCTGGACCCGGACCTCGACCGCGCCCGCGGCTTCAAGGTGACGGATTCTGGCATCACGGTCCTCTCCAAGCACCAGATCGTGCCGGAACCCGACGACGCCGAGCGTGCGCTGTCCGCGGCGAACCTGCACCTGGTTCCGGACGCCGTGAAGGCTGCAACGGAGAACTGGCCCGAGATCCGCAGCTCGGTCGAACACGTGGGCAAGGTTCAGGCCGCCGCCGCTGGTGTTAACTCCCCGCAGCAGGCCGTCCGTTCCTGATCCCCTGTTCAAGCAACGCCCTTGAGGCAGGTCTGACCCTCCACAGGCTGTAAAATCAGATCAATGAGCTCCGCCGATCTGACGCCTGAAGAGATTCAGGCCTGCCTCAAGGTTTTGAACACCATCCACGTCTATGACGAGGAGCACCCTGACTACGTCTCGGTGCGCCGCGCCACCGGCAAAATGTTCAAGGCCGTCAAGCGGCACCGCCGCGTCACCAAGCGAGACCTGATCGCCGAAGCGGACCGCGCCGTGTTGGCCCAGACCGCCACCGCTGCGCCGGACCGGATCGACGACGAGACGCGCGGCAACAAACTCGCCACGTCCGCCACGGGGAACGTCGCAGGCCACCTCATCAGGTCCCGGCCCTGCTACATCTGCAAGCAGCATTACACCCAGGTGGACGCCTTCTACCACCAGCTGTGCCCCGAGTGCGCGGCGTTCAGCCATTCCAAGCGCGATGCCCGCACCGATCTCACCGGCCGGCGCGCCCTCCTGACCGGCGGCCGCGCCAAGATCGGCATGTACATTGCCTTGCGGCTGCTGCGCGACGGCGCGCAGACCACCATCACCACGCGGTTCCCCAAGGATGCCGCGCGGCGCTTCGCGGCCATGGAGGACAGCGGTGAATGGCTGCACCGGCTGAAGATCGTGGGCATCGACCTCCGCGACCCCTCGCAGGTCATGGCCCTCACCGACAACCTCAATGCCGCCGGGCCGCTGGACATAATTATCAACAACGCCGCCCAGACGGTGCGCCGCTCCGGCAATGCCTACAAGCCTTTGGTCGACGCCGAGGACGAGCCGCTCCCAGCAGCCCTGGAGGCAGCCAACGGGGGCCCGGAACTGGTCACCTTCGGCCACGCACACGACAAGCACCCGCTCGCGATTGCCACCAGCGTCACCGAACACCCGGTCCTGGCAGGCGACGCCGTCACGTCCCTTGCCCTGTCCACCGGTTCGGCGTCACTGGAGCGGATCGCCGCCGGAACAGCCATCGACGCCGGCGGCCTGGTCCCGGACCTCGCCACCATCAACAGCTGGACGCAGGTGGTGGACGAGGTGGACCCGCTGGAGATGCTCGAGGTGCAGCTGTGCAACGTCACCGCGCCCTTCCTGCTGGTCAGCCGGCTGCGGGAGGCCATGAAGCGGTCCACTGCGCACCGCAAGTACATCGTCAACGTGTCCGCCATGGAGGGCCAGTTCTCCCGGGCCTACAAGGGACCGGGCCACCCGCACACCAACATGGCGAAGGCGGCCCTGAACATGATGACCCGGACCAGCGCCCAAGAGATGCTGGACTCGGACGGGATCCTCATGACCGCCGTCGATACCGGCTGGATCACCGACGAACGCCCCCACTTCACCAAGGTCCGGCTAATGGAGGAAGGCTTCCACGCGCCGCTGGACCTGGTGGACGGCGCAGCCCGCGTCTACGATCCGATCGTCATGGGCGAGAAGGGCGAAGACCAGTACGGAGTGTTCCTGAAGGACTACAAGTCCAGCCCCTGGTAAATGCTCGCGACTGCTGCCGTCGTTTCGTAGCATGGGTCCATGAACAGGCCATCAGACGACAGCGCACTGCAGGACAGGGCATCACAGGACGGAAAGCTCACCTTCGACCAGTGCTGGGACCTGCTTGCTGCTTCGGTGGTGGGGAGGCTCGCCCTCATCGTGGACGGCCACCCGGAAATATTTCCTGTCAATTTCGTCATCGAGCACCGCAGCATCGTCTTCCGCACCGCGGGCGGCACCAAGCTCTGGCAATCCAGCAAGGAGATGCCCGCTGCGTTTGAGATCGACGGCTACGATGCGGACAGCCAGGAGGCCTGGAGTGTCGTGGCACGCGGCACCACCGCCCTGGTGGACAGCAGTACCGAGCAGGCCGCGGCGGACGCACTGGGCCTGGAGCCATGGGAGCCCGGCGTCAAATCCCATTACGTCCGCCTGTCACTGCAGGTACTGACCGGGCGGCGCTTCAAGGTTACTGCTCCGCACATCTGGTCAACCCGGCTCGAGGACCAGCGCAGGGAGTCGTTCGAGTAGTCAGCCGCCCCGGAAGGCGGCCCGCGGCGGCAGGCTGCCCCGACTCTGGCAGGACAGGGGGCTCGGGCGTAGGCTCTGGTGCATGGCAGCTGACGCGTCGCCCGGCCCCCCTCCGGAGTCCGTGGAACATCTCGAATCCCGGCAGTGCTGGGACCTGCTGAGGCAGGTTTCGGTGGGCCGCCTCGCCGTCTGGGTGGACGACCACCCGGACATTTTCCCGCTCAACTACACGGTGGACCACGGAACGCTGGTGTTCCGGACAGGCACGGGAACCAAGCTTGGCGGCGCGCTGGGCGAAGCCCCGGTGGCGCTGGAGGCCGACGGCGTGGACGCCGTTTCGGGGCTGGCCTGGAGCGTGGTGGTCAAGGGCAAGGCCGCACCGGTCACCGGCATCGAGGAAGTGCTCGATTCCGCCTCGCTCTTCCTCTTCCCGTGGCAGGCGGGACAGAAGGACCACTTCATCCGCATCACGCCGGACTCGATCACCGGGAGGCGGTTCAAGGTCACCGCGCCGCTCACCTGGTGGACCCAGCTCAGCGGCGCGGTGAAGTCCTCACCGGAGTGACTCTCGAGTAGAGCGCACCTCAGACAGTGCGCCTAGGCCAGGCGGGTGATCTCCACGCTCACGCTCAGCTTCGAGCCGCCGCCGCCGGACAGGATGCCCTTCAGCGGAGGCACGTCCCGGTAGTCACGGCCGCGGGCCACCGTCACGTGGAAGTTTCCCGCCGGCTTGTGGTTGGTGGGGTCCCAGCTGCGCCATTCGCCGTCCCACCATTCCAGCCAGGCGTGGGACTGGCCGGCCACCGTCTCGCCGATGTCCGCCGTCGACCGCGGGTGCAGGTAACCCGAGACGTACCGGGCCGGGATACCGCAGCTGCGCAGGGCGCCGATGGCGAGGTGCGCCAGGTCCTGGCACACCCCCTGGCGCTGGGTCCAGGCTTCCTCGGCGTTAGTGGTGACGCCGGTAGTGCCTTTCATATAGGTCATCTCGCCGCGCATCCAGGCGAAGATGGCAAGGGCTGCCTCATGCGGGTTCTTGCCCTCGACTACGCCCGGGATGATGGCCAGGACTTCCTCCCCCGGTCCAGTCAGCTGGGACTGCGGGGCCCAGTCGCTGAACTGGTTGAGCGTCTCCGGGGAGGCGAGGTCGTCCCAGCCCACGATGTCGGCCTCCGACGGCACACGCACCGCGCGGTGGACCTCAACGGTGGTGGTGGCCAGGACTTCCAGATGCTCGTGCGGCATCTGCATGTCGAACGCGGTGACCCTGGTACCCCAGTAGTCGCGGTAGCTGCTGACAGCAGCCTGCGACGGCGTGACCTTCATGGAGGACTCCAGCACCACCTGCTGCGGGTCCGTCAGCGGGGTCATGCGGGCCTCGTTGTAGGACAAGGTGACGCGTCGCTTGTACTTGTAGCCTGTCCTGTGGACGATGCTCAGCCGGGTCATGAAACTTCTCCCACCCAGGCCAGTTCATCCGCCTGATTGAAGTACTTACGGGAAATGGCGTCCGACGCCTGCGCGACTGCCTTCTGGACGCGCTCCATGTGCTCCGGAAGCTCGGACATGAGGTCATCCGTGCGGTGGAACTCCAGGAACGTGCGGGCCTGGCCCACAATCCGCCGGGCGTCGTTGATGAAGCCGACGCGCTGGGCCGAGGGGTCCAGCTTGGCCAGGCACTCGTCGGCGTCACTCAGGGCGTAGACGATGGACCGCGGAAACAGTCGGTCCAGCAGGAGGAACTCGGCCGCGTGCTGGTCGCCGAAAGCCGCGCGGCGGGTCCGCAGGAAGGATTCGTAGGCGCCGGCACAGCGGAGCATGTTCACCCAGGACATGCCTGCGGAGAGGACGTCGCGGGTGGAGAGCATCCGGGCGGTCATGTCGGCCCGCTCCAGGGAGCGGCCCAGCGCCAGGAAGAGCCAGCTGTCGTCGTGGCTGACGGTGGTGTCGGCCAAGCCGCTGACCATGGCGGTGCGCTCGAGCACCCAGTGGCAGAAGCGGTACGTGCCCACCACGTCCTTGCGGTGCTGGTTCAGCCCGTAGTAGGTGGTGTTCAGGCTTTCCCAGAGGCCGGAGGAGACCGTCTCGCGGGCGCGCCTGGCGTTCTCACGGGCGGCGCCGAGGGACCCCGCAATCGAGGTTGCGCTGTGCTTGTCGTAGGCGAGGGCGTGAAGCAGTTCCTCCAGCCCAAAATCCTCGCTCTGGGGGCGCGCCCCCATGACGCCGAGGAGCTCGCGGGCAACGCTGCGCCGCTCTTCGGTGGGCAGGTGGTTCAGGCGCTCCAGGTGCACGTCGAGGATGCGTGCCGTGCCATCGGCCCGTTCAACGTAGCGGCCGATCCAGAACAGGGACTCGGCAATTCGGCTAAGCATTTGCGGTTACCTCCTGCGCGTCAGAAATCTGCTGTTGCTGCTGTTCCGACTGCCGGTCCCGCCAGTTGCTCTCGACCGGCCAGACGGAGACCCGCTCACGGACGGTGATCGACTGCTGCGGCAGCCGTTCCACCGGCACCTGCGGGGAACCAGCCAGGACCCAGGTGTCCTTCGACCCGCCGCCCTGGCTCGAATTCACGATCAGCGACCCTTCCTTGAGGGCCACGCGGGTCAGACCGCCGGGCAGCACCCAGACGTCGTCGCCGTCGTTGACCGCGAACGGCCGGAGGTCCACGTGCCGTGGGCCGAACTTGTCGCCGCTGAGGGTGGGCACGGTGGACAGCTGCAGCACCGGCTGCGCGATCCAGCCGCGCGGGTCGGCGATGACGCGCTTGCGCAGCGCCTCAAGCTCTTCTTTGGACGCGTCCGGGCCGATGACCAGGCCTTTGCCGCCGGAGCCGTCAACCGGCTTGACCACGAGTTCGTCCAGGCGGTCCAGGACGTGCTCGCGGGCTTCCTTCTCCTCGAGCCGGAAAGTGTCGACGTTGGCGATCACCGGTTCCTCGCCGAGGTAGTAGCGGATCAGGTCCGGGACGTAGCTGTAGACGAGTTTGTCGTCAGCCACGCCGTTGCCCACCGCGTTGGCGATCGTGACGCCGCCGGCACGGGCGGCGTTGACCAGGCCGGGGCAGCCGAGCATGGAGTCAGAGCGGAACTGCAGGGGGTCGAGGAAGTCGTCGTCGATACGCTTGTAGATGACGTCCACGCGCTGTTCGCCGGCGGTGGTGCGCATGTACACCCGGTTGCCGCGGCAGATGAGGTCGCGGCCCTCCACGAGTTCCACGCCCATCAGGCCGGCCAGGAGGGTGTGTTCGAAGTACGCGCTGTTGAAGACGCCGGGGGTCAGCACCACCACTGTGGGGTCGTCCACGCCCGACGGCGCCGTCTTGCGCAGCGCCGAAAGCAGCCGGCGCGGGTATTCCTCCACCGGGCGGATGAGCTGCTGGCCGAAGGCTTCCGGCAGGCCCTTTGCCATGGCCCTCCGGTTCTCCAGCACGTAGCTCACGCCGGAGGGCACGCGGACGTTGTCCTCCAGGACCCGGAACGTTCCGGCGGCGTCGCGGACCACGTCGATGCCGGAGATGTGCACCCGCACGCCGCCGGCCGGTTCGAAGCCGTGCACGGCGCGGTGGAAGTGCGCGCTGGTGGTGATCAGCTGACGCGGGATCACGCCGTCGGACACCACGGTCATTTTGTCGTAGACGTCGTTCAGGAACGCCTCGAGGGCCCGGACCCGCTGGGCCACACCGCCTTCCAGCACATCCCATTCGTCGGCGGGGATGACGCGCGGCACGATGTCCAGCGGAAACGGGCGCTCCTCCCCCGCGAAGTCGAAGGTCACACCGCGGTCCAGGAACGTCCTCGCCATCGAGTCCGCCCGCGCGCTGACGTCTGCCAGGGACAGCTCCCGCAAGGCGCCCGCAACCTGGCCATACGACTGGCGTGCCTTTTGCCCGGGGGCAAACATCTCGTCGTAGGCGCCGGTGCGGCCGGCAGCCTCGGAGTAATCCTGGAATAGGTCAGACATGGTCATTAGCCAACCACCTTTTTGTTGCGAATTCATTTCCCGTCCCGCCCTGGCGTGTTGGCGGGCTTCCGGTTGGTCTTTGGCGGCGGCGTCCGGCAAGGTTGGGAGGTGCCAGACTTCCGACTTCCGCCACCGCTGCTGCTGCAGTTGCGCGGGATGACGCATCAGAACTTTACCCGGATTCTGCCCGGCCTGCTGACCGCCGTCGTCGCCCTGGCCTTCGCCTTCGCAATACACGCCGCCGTGCCCGCGCTGCCGGCCATGACCCTGGCCGTGGTCCTGGGCCTGCTGGCGGCCAACCTGCCCTGCACGGGGGTGTGGACGGCCGGCCGGGCGCGGCCCGGGCTGGACTTCGCCGGCAAGCACCTGATGCGCGGCGGCATCGTGCTCCTGGGGCTGAAGGTGAGCCTCTCGGACGTGCTGGGCCTCGGCTGGCTGGCCCTCCTGCTCATCGCGGCGGTCGTGGTGGTCAGCTTTGCCGGCACCTATGGGATTTCCCGGCTGTTCCGGCTTCCGGCCGACACAGCCCTGCTGATCGCCACCGGATTTTCCATCTGCGGCGCCTCGGCGATCGGCGCGATGGCGGCGGTGCGGCGGATTAGCCACCGTGACACAGTCCTCCCGGTCGCGCTCGTAACGCTGTGCGGGACGCTGGCCATCGGCGTGCTCCCGCTGCTGGTCCATCCGCTGCAGCTGAGCGCCGGGGCCTTTGGTGCGTGGACCGGCGCCTCAGTCCACGACGTCGGGCAGGTGGTGGCCACGGCGCAAACCGCGGGTCCGGCGGCACTGGCCCTCGCCGTCGTCGTCAAACTCACCCGTGTGATCCTCCTGGCGCCGATGGTGGCCTTGGCCGGGGCAGAGCAGCGGATCCGGCACCGACGTGAGGCAGGCGCCCGGGCCGGCGGCCCCGCGGCGGGCAAGCCTCCGCTTGTCCCACTGTTCGTCGTTGGCTTCATCGTGATGGTGGCGCTCCGCTCCAGCGGCTGGCTCTCCGGCGGCTGGCTGGAAGCAGCGGCCTGCCTGCAGGACGTGCTGCTGGGTGCTGCCCTGTTTGGCCTGGGATCAGCGGTGCGGATCCGCACCCTGCTGCACACCGGTGCCCGCGCCGTGCTGGCCGCCTTTGCGGCGTGGCTGCTGATTGCCGTCCTGGGGCTGGCCGCTGCGCTGCTCATGGTGCAGTAGCTGCCCGTGGTGCAGTAGCCCGCGTGATTCAATAGCGTGGTGTCGAATCAGAACCTCCAGCGCAACGAAGCGGCAGAGCGGTCCGCCCTGGTCACCACCCACAGCTACGACGTCTCGCTCGACGTCCGCAGCGCAGCGGATCCGGACACGGCCGGCTACACCAGCCGCAGCACCATCGCCTTCTCGGCGGCGAAGCCGGGCGCATCCACCTTCCTGGACTTCATCGCCGGGGACGTGCACAGCGTGGTCCTGAACGGCGTGGAACTGCCGGTGCCGGACGTGGTGGACGGGGCACGGATCCGGCTGGACAACCTGCAGGCCGAGAACAGGGTGACGGTCACCGGAACTGCCCTCTACAGCAGTTCGGGCGAGGGCATGCACCGGTTCTTCGACCCCGCCGACGGCCAGTGCTACCTCTACACCCAGTACGAGCCGGCCGATGCCCGCCGGGTCTTCGCGAACTTCGAACAGCCCGACCTCAAGGCCCGGTTCACCTTCTCCGTCACCGCCCCGGCCGGCTGGCAGGTGGCCTCCAACGGTGCCGAGGCAGCGCGCTTGCCCCTGACGGAGGACGACGCCGCGGCCCGCTGGGACTTCGCCCCCACCCTGCCCATGTCCACCTACATCACCTCAGTTTTGGCCGGCCCATACTTCAAGGCCGAGGACCACTGGAGCGGGACGGACGCCGGCGGGACCCGCCTTGACGTGCCGCTGGCACTTTACTGCCGGGCCTCCATGGTGCCCTCGTTCGACGCCGCCGAGCTGTTCAGGCTCACCAAGCAGGGCCTGGACTTCTTCAACCAGCTCTTTGACTACCCCTATCCGTGGGGCAAATACGACCAGGCTTTCGTCCCGGAGTACAACCTCGGGGCCATGGAAAATCCCGGGCTGGTCACCTTCACGGAAAACTATGTGTTCACTTCCCGGGCCGCCGACTCGCAGTACCAGGGCCGTGCCAACACCCTGCTGCACGAGATGGCGCACATGTGGTTCGGTGACCTCGTGACCATGCAATGGTGGGACGACCTGTGGCTGAAGGAATCCTTCGCGGACTACATGGGCACCCTTGGCGTGGACCGCGCTACGGACTGGGACACGGCCTGGGTCAACTTCGCGAACAACCGCAAGGGCTGGGCGTACGTTCAGGACCAGCTGCCCACCACCCACCCCATCGTGGCCGACATCCCCGACCTCGAGGCGGCCAAGCAGAACTTCGACGGCATCACCTACGCGAAGGGCGCCTCCGTCCTGAAGCAGCTCGTGGCCTACGTTGGCTTCGACGCCTTCATTGCGGGCTCCCGGCAGTACTTCAGGGAGCACGAGTACGGCAACACCACGCTGGCTGACCTGCTCGGCGCACTGGAGAGCTCCTCCGGCCGGGACCTCACCACCTGGGCCCGGCAGTGGCTCCAGACCTCAGGGATCTCCACGTTGAGCGCCGAGCTCGAGACAGCTGAAGCGCCGGACGGAACTGAGACCCTCGGGCGGGTCACGCTCCGGCAGGACGGGCCCGATCCAGTGACCGGCCGGCAGGAGCCGCGCCCGCACCGGCTGCGCCTCGGGCTCTACAACTTCGACGCCGCCGGCATGCTGGTCCGGACGGATTCGGTAGAGATTGACTTGGCCGGCGCGGCCGAGGAAGTCACGGCTCTGTCCGGAAGGGCCCGGCCGGCCCTGCTCCTGGTCAACGATGAGGACCTGAGTTATGCCAAGGTGCGGCTGGATCCGGCCTCCGAGGCCACCGTCCGTTCCTCCCTGGACCGGGTCAGCGACCCCATGGCACGTGCGCTGTGCTGGTCCGCGCTGTGGAATTCTGCCCGGGACGGCATTACACCCGCATCGCAGTATGTGGACGCTGTCCTCCGCTTCGCTGCCGCCGAGTCCGGAATCGGCGTCCTGCTGAACATCCTGGGCAACGCCACCATGGCTCTTGAACAGTACGTTCCGGCCACTGGCCGTGAAGCACTGCGGAAGTCCTTTGCCGAGGGCGCGGCACGGGAGCTACGCGCGGCGGAGCCAGGATCCGACCAGCAGCTTGCCTGGGCCAGGACACTTGCCACGGTCAGCCGCACGGACGGCAGCCAGTCCGGACTACTGCGCGGGCTGCTGGACGGCAGTGAGCGGGTGCCCGGACTGTCCGTGGACGCCGAGCTCCGCTGGAGCCTGTTGCACGCCCTGGCGGCCCGTGGCCTGGCCACGGAGCAGGAGCTCGGCGCCGAGCTGGCCAGGGACACCACGGCCTCCGGGCGGGCAGGCCATGCCACGGCGCTGGCGGCCCGGCCCGAGGCGGCCGTGAAGGCCGCGGCCTGGGAAGCAGCGGTCCACGGGACGGAGCTCTCCAACCAGCTGCTGAGCGCTACCATTGCCGGGTTCAACACCGCCTCCGAAGAACTCCTGGACCCGTTTGTGGAGCCCTACTTCGAGTGCCTGCAAACGGTGTGGGCGGAGCGGAGCATCGAAATCGCAAGCCGAATCGTCCGCGGTCTCTACCCGGCCGTCCGGGACCTGGGCCAGGCCGGGACCCCGGAGGACCATGCGGTGGTGGCACGCACCGACCGCTGGCTGGCAGAACACGCGGACGCCCCGCGTGCCCTGCGCCGGATCATCATCGAAGAGCGGAGCCACCTGCACCGCTCGCTGGCCGTTCAGGCACT
Organism: Arthrobacter sp. FW305-BF8; assembly: GCF_021789315.1. Taxonomy (NCBI): domain Bacteria; kingdom Bacillati; phylum Actinomycetota; class Actinomycetes; order Micrococcales; family Micrococcaceae; genus Arthrobacter; species Arthrobacter sp. FW305-BF8. The sequence continues at coordinate 2,608,748 of NZ_CP084561.1, read as the reverse complement.
GTCGGTGAAAACCTCATCGACTGCTCCGTAGGTGCCCTTATCACCCCTCAAAAGGGCACCTACGGAGCAGTCGGCGGGTTCGTCCAAGGGCGTTAGGGCACCCGGTGCAGCCAGGCGTCCGTGCCGAACTTTGATGCGACGCGTTCGCGGGCGGTTTCCAGCTCCTGGGCCGTGATCTCCGACGGCGTGGCCCCGTAGCGCTCGGCGAACACCTCCATCATGGCCGCCACGATCTCCGCCCGGGCCAGGCCGGTCTGGCGGCGCAACGGGTCCACGCGTTTCTTGGCGCTGGTGGTTCCCTTGTCCGAGAGCTTTTCCTTGCCGATCCGGAGCACGTCCACCATCTTGTCGGCGTCAATGTCGTAACTCATGGTCACGTGGTGCAGCATGCCGCCGTTGGCGAGCCGCTTCTGCGCTGCCCCGCCGATCTTGCCCTGGCCGGTGGCGATGTCGTTGAGCGGGACGTAGAAGGCGTCGATGCCGAGCTTCTTCAGGGCGGCCATGACCCAGGCGTCGAGGAACGCGTAGGAGTCGGCGAAGCTGATCCCGTCCACGAGCGTCTGCGGCAGGTAGAGCGAATAGGTGATGCAGTTGCCGGCCTCCATGAACATCGCTCCCCCGCCGCTGATACGGCGAACCACAGTGATGCCGTGCCGAGCCACGCCGTCGGGATGCACCTCATTGCGGTAGGACTGGAAGCTGCCGATCACCACCGACGGTTCCTCCCAGTCCCAGAAGCGGATGGTGGGGTTGCGGCGGCCGGCGCCGACCTCCTCAGTGAGCACCTCGTCCAGGGCCACGTTCAGGTGCGTGGGCAGGACGCCGGGGGCGATGATGTTCCAGTGGTGGTCCGTCCATGCGGTGGCCTTGGCCAGCGCCCTCCGGACGGCGATGGCCACGGCGTCGGCCGAGAACCCGAACAGCACGGCGTCCTCCGGGAGGGCGGCCTCCACGGCGGCGGCGATGTCGCCCGCCGTCGAATTTTCCGGCAGTCCCGCGAGGGCGCCGTTAATGGCCAGGAGGGCCTCGTCCGGTTCGAGGAAGAAGTCGCCGCTGAGGGAAACGTCCGTGAAAGCGCCGTCCTCGACGTCGAGATCCACCACCACGAGCTTGCCGCCCGGGACCTTGTACTCACCGTGCAGCCCTCGGGCCGCCTCTCTCCCTGCAGATGTTGGCGTGGCAGTCATGCCTTCCATCCTGCCCCACAAACGCGAAAAGCCCGCACCGTTGCCGGTGCGGGCTTTCCAAAGAACCTTGCGGGGAAGTGAATTACTTCTTGCCGCCGAAGCCCTTGAAGCGAGCGTTGAAGCGCTCGACGCGGCCAGCGGAGTCCATGATGCGCTGCTTGCCCGTGTAGAACGGGTGGGACTCGGAGGAGATTTCGACGTCGATGACCGGGTAGGTGTTGCCGTCTTCCCACTCGATGGTCTTCGAGGAAGACACGGTGGAGCGGGTCAGGAACTTCGTGCCGGAGGCCAGGTCGTTGAAAACAACAGCTTCGTACTTCGGGTGGATATCAGACTTCATAATGGGACCTTTTGTTCACGCAACTGGATTTTGCCAGTTGCCAGGTATGAATGGGATGGCTTCCATTCGTGATTCGGCCAGCTGCAAGGCCAGCAAAAAAACACAGGGGAACCAGCTATCAATCATAGCTGATGGCGGAGGAACTAACGAACCATGGTTCCGGCGGGTTCAGGCCCGCGGCCGCAGTTCCCAGAATGCGACGGCGGACGCCGCCGCCACGTTGAGCGAGTCCACGCCCGCGCGCATCGGGATCTTCACGGCGAGGTCGACGGCGGCCAGCGTCTCGGCGCTCATCCCGGCGCCTTCTGTGCCCAGCACCAGGGCGAGCCGCTCCGGGTTTACCGCTGCCAGTTCGTCCAGGTCCAGGGCGTCGTCGGTGAGCTCCATGGCTGCCACCGTGAATCCCTGTTCCTTGAGGAGGGTCAGGTCCTGCGGCCAGCTGTCCAGCCGGGCCCAGGCCACCTGGAAGACAGTGCCCATGCTGACGCGGACGCTCCGGCGGTACAGCGGATCGCCGCAGCGGGGCGAGACCAGGACGGCGTCGACGTCCAGCGCCGCAGCCGACCGGAAGATGGCCCCCACGTTGGTGTGGTCCACGATGTCCTCGAGCACTGCCACGCGCCGGGCGCCTGCCAGCAGTTCCGGCAGCGGGACCGGCGCCGGGCGGTGCATGGCCGCCATGGCTCCGCGGTGCAGGTGGAATCCGGTGATTTCCTCCAGGAGCCCGGCGCTGCCGATATACGCCGGAACATCGGGGTACTGCTCGAAGATGTCGGCGAGGTCCGGCATCCACTTTTCGGCGAGGAAAAAGGACCGCGGCCGGTGCCCGGCAGCGAGGGCGCGCCGGAGGACTCGGGAGGATTCGGCGATGTACATGCCCTCGGCGGGTTCGCGGAGCTTCCGCAGGTGGACATCCGTCAGCTGCGTGTAGTCGGCGACGCGGGGATCCGCGGCAGACTCGAGATAGTGGAAAGTCACCGGGCGGTCATTTCGGGAATCACGCGCATTTCATTAATCATTTGAGCAGGTTCGCAATTAGGAAGCCGAGCGCCACCAGGCCGAGCGCAAAGATGACGCCGCGCAGGACAGGCGGGGACAGCCGGCGGCCCACCCTGGCGCCGACGAGGCCGCCGATGAGGGAGCTGACGGCGATGATGGCCACCACTGCCCAGTTAATCCGGTCGAAGGCAAACAGCAGATAGGAGGCGGCCGCGATCAGGTTCACGCCCAGCACCAGGACGTTCTTCATGGCGTTGGCGTTCTGGATGGTGCCCGTCATGAACACGCCGAGGATGCCCACCAGCAGGATTCCCTGGGCCGCGACGAAGTAGCCGCCGTACACTCCGGCGAGGAAAACAAGCACCACCAGCAAAATGCCGTGGTGCTTGTCGCGGAGGGCATGCTCGGGGTTTTCCTCACGGTTCCGCACCCACCGTTGAAGCCTGGGCTGGAACACCACCATCAGCAGGGCCAGGACAATGAGCACCGGCGCCGCGTAGTGGAAGACCTTCTCCGGCAGATGGAGCAGGAGCCAGGCACCGGTGATGCCGCCCAGCAGGGAAGCCGGGAGCAGCCGCAGGAGTTGCCGGCCGCGGCCCTTGAGCTCGCGGCGGTAACCCCACGCGCCCGCGGCGCCACCGGCGACGAGGCCCATGGCGTTGCTCATGGAGGCCGTCACCGGTGCGAGGCCCAGGGCGATCAGCACCGGGAAGGTGACAAGGGTTCCGGACCCGACAACGCTGTTGATGGTGCCGGCCCAGAGGCCGGCGAAGAACACAAGGATGCCGCTGAAAAACTCCACGCTCTGCCGCCCGCGCCGCTAGCGGCGGGCGGTTGCTGTGTAACGGCCGGCGTTCACCGTGACGTCGAGGGGCAGGCCGAAGGTCTCGCTCAGGTTGCCCGAGGTGAGGACCTCTTCGACCGGGCCGGCAGCCACCACTTCGCCGTCGCGCATGAGCATGGCGTGGGTGAAGCCCGGGGGGACTTCTTCGAGGTGGTGGGTGACCAGCACTATCGCCGGGGCGTCCTCGTCCATGGCCAACTGGCTAAGGCGGTGCACGAGGTCCTCGCGGCCGCCGAGGTCCAGGCCGGCGGCAGGTTCGTCGAGCAGCAACAGTTCGGGGTCCGTCATGAGGGCCCGGGCAATCTGGACGCGCTTGCGTTCACCCTCGGACAGCGTGGAGAACTTGCGGTTCAGGAGCGGGCCCATGCCCCAGTCGTTCAGGAGGGCGAAGGCACGGCGTTCGTCGTCCTTCTCGTAGCCCTCGCGCCAGCGGCCGGTCACGCCGTAGGCGGCAGTGACGACGACGTTGAGTACCGTCTCGTATTCGGGGATTTGGTTCGCCAGGGCGGCCGAGGAGAGGCCGATCCGCGGCCGCAGCTCGAAGACGTCCACCTTTCCGAGGCTTTCGTCCAGGATGCCGGCGATGCCGCTGGTGGGGTGCAGCCTCGCGGCCGCGATCTGCAGCAGAGTGGTCTTGCCGGCGCCGTTGGGGCCGAGGATGACCCACCGCTCGCCTTCACTGACCTGCCAGTCCACCTTGCTCAGGAGCGTTTTGGCTCCGCGCACAACGCTGACGGCGGCCATTTCAAGAACATCACTCATAGAAGTAGACACTAGGACAAAACACCTTGCGACTGATAACCGGCCCGCAATCGGCCGCGATAGCGCTGCACGGCATCGGCGTTGCCGCAACGGGCTGAGCAGTACGCACGGTTGCCGCCACGGCTGGTGTCGGCGAATACGCGGCCACAGTCCCGCAGTGCGCAGACGCCAAGCCGTTCACCGGCCGCCTCGGTCATGAAGATGGCCAGCCCGCCGGCGGTCACCGCACGCACTCTTTCCACCAGGGTTTCGCCGGCGTCGGCAAAATGAAGATGCGGGAGCATGCCGTCGTGGGTGGTCAGAAACACGCGCCGCACGCCCCCGGCCAGCAGGGCATTGACCGCAGAGCAGCGGGCCTCCTGGTCCTCGGCGGCGAAAACCGTCTACAGCCGGATTGCCCACTCCCGTAGTTCGTCCTGATTCGCGAGTGTGACCCTGGGCGAGCGGAACAGGTAGCTTGTCAGGAGCTCCTGCAGCGCGCCGCTGTCCCACAGGCCGTCGGCGAGCATGTTGACGAGGGACTCCGCCAGCCGCACGCCGTGCATGCATGTTGTCATGGTTGAACTGCATAGACCCATGACACCACAGTTGTCCTGTGGAGTTTTCCGCAACGAGCATCTGTCCGAGGGGACCATCCGAGTTGACCAGCACCGCCGAAGCAACCCGTTCCACCCAGCGCCGCATCGTGCGGACCTTGTCGGTCGCCCAAATCTTCTCAGGCCTGGGCAACGGCTCAACCCTGGCCCTGGGCTCCATCCTGGCTGTCGACCTGTCGGGATCCGAGGCGTGGGCCGGGTCCGTCAACACCGCCCTTACCCTCGGCACCGCGGTCTCGGCGATTCCGCTCTCCCGCCTGGCCCTTCAGCGGGGACGCCGGGTGGCCCTCACCACCGGCCTGGCCGCGGCGATCGCGGGCACCTTCCTGATGGTCGCCGCCGTCACCACGGAACTGTTTGTGCTCCTGCTTGGCGGGGCCCTCCTGGTGGGACTGGCTTCCGCGGTGAACCTGCAGGCCCGCTTCGCCGCCACTGACCTGGCCGAGCCCGCCCATCGGGGACGAGACCTCTCCCTGGTGGTGTGGGCGATCACCATCGGGGCTGTCGCCGGGCCCAACATGGTGGCTCCCGGGGCCGTCTTGGCAGGCTGGCTGGACATCCCGCCCGCTGCCGGACCCTTCCTGATTTCCGCGCTGGGGATGGTGGTGGGCGCTGCCATCGTGGCGCTGGCCCTGCACCCGGACCCGCTCCTGACCCGGCGCGGCCTCGACGGGGAAGACCTCCTTCCCGTCGCACAACGTTCGGGTGCCTGGCGGGAAGGCTGGCGGATTGTCAGGGAACACCCCGCCGCCCGCGGAGCGGTCACGGCGGTCATTGCGGCCCACGCGGTGATGGTCGCCGTCATGTCCATGACTCCGCTGCACATGCAGCACCACGCCGGGCACTCCGCCAGCGCCCCCGACACCATCGCGCTGATTGGCCTCACCATCTCGCTGCACATCGCGGGCATGTACGCTCTGTCACCGCTGATGGGCGCCATCACCGACCTGCTCGGACCGCGCACCACCGCGCTGGCAGGCCTGCTGACTTTGCTCGCGGCTGTGGCACTGACCGGACTGGCGGCCCAGAGCGTGGGCTCGGTGACCGTCGGCCTGATCCTCCTGGGGTTGGGCTGGTCGGCGACCACCGTCGCCGGCTCCACCCTGCTTGTCGCCTCCCTGACGCCTGCGGAGCGCATTCCCGTCCAGGGGTTCTCGGACGCCACCATGTCCCTGGCCGGCGCGGTGGGAAGCGCGGCGGCGGGACCCATTATGGGCCTGACCGGCTACTCCGGCGTCAGCGCCTTGGCGGCGGCAGTCGTCGCGGCCGCGGCCGTGGCACTGCTACGGCTGCGCGTCCGGAGCTGACGAATCATCAGCGGGCAAATTGTTCGGCGCCCGGCCGCTGAGCGCTCCGGGGCGACTTTTCGCAGGACCGTGCCGGGCTGCGTCGGTAAACATGGCCACCGCTGCAACAGCCAGCGCGACACCGAGGGAAGCCACGACGTCGGTGAGCCAGTGATAGCCCAGGTACAGCCGGCTCAAGCCAACCAGCGCGGTGAGTGCCAGGGCCGCAGAGAACCCAAGAATCGCCGTCGTACGCGTTCCGCACCGTGACAGGACGAGGTAGGCGAGCACTACCGTGAACACCCCGATTCCCACGGTGTGGCCCGAGGGGAACGAGAGCGCGTCGTCCGGGCCGAGCAGGAAGTCCGACGACGGCGGGCGGGACCGGCTGACAAGTTGCTTGATGAGGGTGGTCACCACAACGGCCAGCACCATGGCACCCATAAGCACCGCCGGGCGCCACAATTCGCGCTTCCAGACGGCCCATACGAGGGCAAACACGGCGCCAATCACGGTCAGGACTTCCGGCGCTGTCACGATAGTCAGGCCGGCCAATAGTGCGGTGGCGGCGGGACTCCGGGAATCCACCATCACGCTGTGTACAGGTCCGTCCATGGCGGCCAGCCCGGAGTCCGACTGGATGGCAGCGAACATGAGCCAGAAAACTGCGTCACCAGCCACCAGGAGAGCCCCGGCCCACCCGAAAAGCGCGTGCTGCGACGCGCTCGGCGTTGGGGCCGGGCGCAGACGGGCAATCAGGGCAGAGATCATCCGACTATTTTGCCGGACCGGCCTCCGGGTTGGCCGGACGTTTGCTGGGAGCCGGCTGAGGACCGCTGCCGCGCAATGGATTCGGGCGGCGGCGCCACGCTGGATAAGATTACAGCCATGACTTCGAACGTGACTGCGGTCAGCTATGGCCTGAAACTGTCCCCCTCGGAACCGGAAAACCTGCGGTCCCTGCTGGCGGACTGCGGTGCCACTTTTGCGGCTGCCTCCAGCTCAGGCGACGGACGCTTTGAGGTCTGCACCCTGGACTTTTCCGTACCCTCCGGATCCGCCGCGGACATCGCCGGCCTGCGGCATGCGATTGCCGCCGGCAAGGCGCGCGCCGAGCGGACCGGAGTGGGCACCGCCATCGTGCCCGCTGAACTGCGGAAGGCGGAGCGCAAGCTCCTCATCATGGACGTCGACTCCACCCTCATCCAGCAGGAGGTCATCGAGCTCCTCGCCGCCTATGCCGGTAAGCGCGACGAAGTCACCGCCGTCACCGAAGCCGCCATGCGCGGAGAACTCGACTTCGCGGAAAGCCTTCACGCCCGGGTGGCCGTCCTCGCAGGGCTGCCGGCCGCCGTCGTCGACTCCGTTCGCGCGGAAGTGGAGCTGAGTGAGGGAGCCGCAGAGCTGGTGGCCGCGTTCAAGGCCGCGGGCCATGCCGTGGCGGTGGTGTCCGGCGGCTTCAACCAGATTCTGCGGCCCATCGCCGAGGACCTCGGCATGGACTACTGGATCGCCAACGAACTGGAGATTGTGGACGGCTTCCTGACCGGCAAGGTCCTCGGCGCCGTGATCGACCGCGCCGCCAAGGAAAAATACCTCCGCGAATGGGCGGCCGCCGAGGGCATCGCGCTGGAGCACACCATCGCGGTGGGTGACGGCGCCAATGACCTGGACATGCTCGGCGCCGCGGGCATTGGGGTGGCCTTCAATGCCAAGCCCGCCGTCCGCGCCGTGGCCGACGCAGCCATCAACATGCCCTACCTCGACGCGGTGCGGCACATCGCCGGGGTCTGAACGGCGGAACTAGAAGCCCGGCGGCGGAGTGAACTGGCTTGCCGTGAAGACAGCCCCGCCGGGGTCCCTGACCAGTGCGGTCCGTGTCCACTCGGTGTCGTCCTGCCCCAGCACCTGAGCGCCAAGACGCTCCGCCTCCTGCACGGCCCTGTCCCGGTCCGCCACCGTGAAGGTCACATGCCAGTGCGGTCGCTCGCCCGGGGCGGCCGGTGCCACCCAACCCACGGCGTCCTCGAAGCCGGCCGGCACGGCGTCGCCCGATTGCCGGGCCCGGATATCGGGGTCGATGGTGGCCTCCAGATGGTCGCCGTACCCGGGGCGGCGGATCATGATGCCGAAGTCGAGGCGGTCGAACTCCCAGCCGAAGGCCCTGGCATAGAAATCCGCGGCGGCGTCCGTGTCCGCCGTGTGGAGGTCGCTGAAGTTCCAGCCGCCCGGGAGGTTGACCGCCTGGGCGCCCGGCCGCTCCCCTGCCTGCCAGATGCGGAACTCCGCCCCCTCGGGGTCGGCCAGCGCGGCCCGTACGCCTCCAACGCCTGTGTCTGCAGGTGCCGATTTCAGGGTAGCCCCGGCTGACAGCAGGTGCCGCACCGCAGCATCCGCATCGTCGACTGCAATGTATGTGTTCCAGGCCGGGACACCGTGGGGACCGGGCCCCAAGCTGGTGATGGCGCCCGTCTCCTGGCCCCCGAGCCGGGCCACTACGTAACTTCCGGTGTCCCCGGGTGGTGCCGCACCGGCTTCGAACTCCCAACCCAACAGTCCCCCGTAGAACTTCATGGCTGCTTCCACGTCGGGCTGCTGGCAGTCCACCCAGCACGGCACGCCGGCCGGATAGCTCCGCTTCGGTACTGCTGCGTCCTGTGCCATGGCTATGACCCTAGGCGTCACGGGCCGCCCGGACAACGCCTGTGCGGCCTGATTTAGGCGCCAGCGAGGAGACAGCGAAGGCCCGGCGCTGATGCGCCGGGCCTTCGTGCTGGAACCGCGACGGGAAACCCGCGCTGGCAGAGACTACTGGGTGTTCTTGCCGAAGTAGTCCGCGCCGCCGGCGTATTCCGTGTGGCCGGACTCGACGTCGGCGGTGGCCATGCTGGCAACCACTGCGGCGAACTCCTCCACGGAGTACAGCTTCCCGGCCTCGGCGCGGCGGGCCTCGAGGGCACCCGGGTTGGAGCGGTCCAGCAGCGTGGCAGTCACGGTGCCCTCGATCATGTCGCCGGACACGACCACCAGGGAGATGCCCTTGTCGGCCAGGTTCGGCAGGAGCTCACGCAGGGCGTCCTCGCCGGCACGCTTGCTGCGGGCCACGGGCTCGTACTCCGGCATGGTGGGGACCGAGTTGATGAAGTGAGCCTGGTGGCTGGTCACGAACACCACGCGGGAGCCCTCCTTCATGAGGGGCGCGGCGGCGTTGAGCATGTTCACCTGGGCGTCGCGGTTGAGCTTGAGGGCGTAGTCCTCTTCCATGCCGGATTCCATGCCGCCGGAGGCGTTGAGGACCAGGACGTCGAGCGAGCCGAAGTTTTCCATGGCGGCACTGGCCAGCGCCTGCACACCTTCGATGCTGGTCAGGTCGGCGCCCACGGCGACGGCACGGCCGCCGTCGGCCTCAATCCCGGCCACCACCTTGTTGGCGCGCGGCGCCTTCTGGCGGTAGTTAACAACGACGGCGGCACCCTCGCCGGCGAGGATCTTGGCAACTTCGGCGCCGATGCCGCGCGAAGAACCGGTGACGATGGCTGTCTTGTTGTCCAGCTGTCCCATATGGGCTCCCTTGTCTAAAGCTATAACTTTGTTCAAAACGTCTAATTACTGATGACCTGAAGTCCATCATGCCAGCGGCCGCGCCGGTTTCCCTTGTCGGAACGCCACAAAGAAGCCGGCGGCCAGCCGTGGGTGAAAGTTGCCCTGATGTCCCGGCCCGGTGTCCCGGCCCGGCCTGGTGCCTGGTGTCTAGTGACCCATGCCGAGGCCGCCGTCGACCGGAATCACGGCGCCGGAAATGTAGGCGGCTTCGTCACTGGAGATCCAGCGAACCACGTTGGCCACCTCGGAGGCATCGGCGAAGCGCCCGGCAGGGATGCTGGACAGGTAATCCTTCTGGGTTGCTTCCGGCAGTTCTGCCGTCATGTCCGTGTTGATGAACCCGGGAGCGACGACGTTCGCAGTGATCCCGCGCGAACCGAGCTCGCGGGTCAGGGAACGTGCAATGCCCACGAGGCCGGCCTTGGAGGCGGAGTAGTTGATCTGCCCTGGCGCGCCGTACAGGCCCGAAACGGAGGAAATGAGCACCACGCGGCCCCTGCGCAGGCGGATCATGCCCTTCGAAGCGCGCTTGATGACGCGGAAGGCTCCGGTCAGGTTGGTGTCGATGACAGACGTGAAGTCGTCCTCGCTCATGCGCAGCAGCAGTGTGTCCTTGGTGATGCCGGCGTTCGCCACCAGCACCTCAACGGGGCCGTGGGCGGCCTCCACCTCGGCGAACGCCGCGTCAACGGAGGCTTCGTCGGTCACGTCGGCCTTGACGCCCAGCACACCCTCTGGCAGCTTGGATTCGCTGCGGTAGGTTACGGCCACCTTGTCCCCGTTGGCCACGAATGCCTCCGCGATGGCCAGGCCGATGCCGCGGTTGCCGCCGGTGATGAGGACGCTGCGGGCCGTGGTTGCTGCTTCAGACATGTGTGCTCCGGTTTTCTGCGGAGCATGGCTCCGCCGTGGTGGCTGGATTTTTGACTGCCTCCGATCTTATCGCCCGATTGGGAGCCTCCTGTGGATGGTGAGAGAATTGGGGTAGCCATTGGAGCGTGATCAAACAGTCGTGACATCTGAACCCCAGCCCGGTCAGCAGTTGCCCGGGAAGCGTGACGCCACCTCCGGTCATCCGGAAGTAATCAGCATCACGGACGCCGCCGCAGCGCATTCCGAAGACATGCGGGAGCGCATGATCAAGTACGCCCTTGCCATGGCCATCCGCATGGTGTGCCTGATCCTGATCTTCGTGGTGGACGGCTGGTTCAAGCTGGTTGCGGTGGCGGGTGCGGTATTCCTGCCCTGGATCGCGGTGGTTATCGCCAACGGTTCGGACAAGGCGGAGATCCACAGCGATGCGCTGCTCGACTACACGCCGTACGCTGAGCTGGGGGCAGCCGAGGAATCCGGTACTCCGGAAAGCTCCGACACGGACGATGAACCGACGGTGCTCCAGGGCGAACTCATCACCAATGACGAAGAAGAAGACGACGACGGCCGGGGACAGAAAGCTTCATGAACATTTTCAACCTGGGTGGCGGCAGCAGCGATCTTGCCGGGCCGGCGTCCACGGCCACGTGCTCCCGCAAAGCCTGCCGGGCCGACGCGTCCTGGCAGCTGCTCTGGAACAACCCCAAGATCCACACGCCTGACCGCCGCAAGGTGTGGCTGGCTTGCGGTGAGCACAAGGCGTGGCTGGAGGACTACCTGCAGACGCGCGGCCTCTGGAAGGAAACCGTGCCGCTCGAGCCCGCAGAGACCGGCGGGAACAGCTGAATGTACAAGTTCCTGTTTTCCAGCAAGTGGCTGGGCTACCTCTTGCTGGCCGCAATCTTCGCCACCGGCTGCGTCTTCCTCGGCCGCTGGCAGATGGACCGCCGGGCCGAGACCCTGGCCGAGATCCAGCGGGTCACGTCCAACTACTCGGCCACTCCCATCACGTTTGACCAGGCGCGCGACGAGTTCAATCAGCTGGACCCGTCGCGGGAATGGACCCAGGTTAAGCTCCAGGGCACGTACGACGTCGACGGGCAGCGGATCGTGCGCAACCGCCCGCTCAACGGCCAGCCCGGGTACGAGGTGGTGGTGCCGTTCAAGCTCGTGTCGGGCGAGACCGTGGTGATTGACCGGGGCTGGCTGCCGATCGGCAACAAGACACCCGGCCGGCCGGACACGATTCCTGCGCCGCCGTCCGGGCAGATCACGGCGGTGGTGCGGCTCAAGCACAGCGAACCCACACTGCAGCGCGGTGCCCCGGAAGGCCAGCTCGCCTCCATTGACCTGCCGGCCTACTCCGCCGAACTGGGCTCCCCGCTCCTCACCGGCGCCTACGGGCAGCTCGCGTCGGAGACGCCCACGGTGGCGGACATGCCGCAGCCGTTCCCGATGCCCTCGGTGGACGAGGGGACGCACCTGTCCTACTCACTCCAGTGGTTCGCCTTTGGCGTCCTCATGTTTGTGGGCTTTGGTTATGCGGCCCGGCAGCAGGCGCGAAACGCCGCCATGGACGCCGAGGATGCCGAGTTGTCGGAGGGCGAGGCTGCCACCACCGCCGCGGGAGCCCGCCGTCGTCCACCGGCGCCCCGGAAGCGCAAGCGCCCGACGGCGGAGGAAGAGGAAGACGCGATCCTGGATGCACAGGGCTACTGAGAACAGGAGCACTGAGATGCTTGCCGACCCGGTCGCCAACGTTCGCCGCGCTCTGACAGCAGCGGGCGCCCGCGACACAGTGACGGTTCTTCCGGGCGCGGTCCCGACGGCGGCCGCCGCGGCTGATGCCCTTGGTTGCGACGTTGCGGCCATCACCAACAGCCTGGTGTTCGAAGTGGACGGCACTCCCCTGCTGATCCTCGCCAGCGGCGCCGCGAAAGTGGACGTGCGCCTCGTCGCCTCCCAGCTGGGGACGGGACGGATCCGCCGTGCCGCGCCGGACTTCGTCCTGCAGCACACGGGCCAGGAAGTGGGCGGGGTTGCGCCGGTAGGCCACCCGGCCAAAATCCGCACGCTGCTGGACACCTCACTCGAAGAGTATGCGACGCTCTGGGCCGGGGCCGGCGACCACCACTCGATGTTCTCCATCAGCTACGGCGAGCTGCAGCGCATTACGGACGCCCACGCGCTTCGGGTGCGCTGAGTGTCAGTCGTTTGGGGGGCGCGTCGCCCGTGAGTCAGGCGTGGAGGGTTGGCCGATAGATGAGCTCCAGAGTGTGTCCGTCGAGCGTGCGGCTCTCGATCAGCTCGAGTTCGAAGTCGGCGGCGCCTTGGAAGACCGGTTCCTCTCCGGTCTGACCGGTGATCACAGGGAAGAGAGTCACTTGGACGCGGTCGACCAGGCCGGCGGCCATCAGCGCCCGGTTCATGGACAGGCCGCCGTGTGAGCGCAGTGGCAGTGCTGACTCTCCCTTAAGCCTGGCGACAACGTCGACTGCGTCGCCGCTAACGACAGCCGCGTCCGGCCAGTCGAGCGGTTCTTGCAGCGTTCTCGAGACGACCGTTGCTGGCAGGTTCGTCATCCGCGTGACCCATGGGTCACGGACCTCGGACTCCTCGCTGCTCGAGGCCAGCATCCCGGCGAACGCCCGATACGGGTTGGCCCCGAAGACCATCCGCTGCTCCTCGCCGTACAGGGCGAGGCGGTGCTCGAGCAGCTCGGGGCCTTGCTTGCCCCAGTAACCGCCCCAGTTGCCCCTGTGGGAGCCGAAACCATCGAGGCTGGCAAAGACGTCGAAAGTGTAGATAGCGGTCATGATGCTCTCCTCGGGTGCGGCTGATCGGGTTTGCAAATGCAGCTGCCACGGCGGGAAGAGCCTAGCTACCGAAGCGAAGGATTACCACCAGGCTGTTCAGTGACGATTGCCCGCACGCGGCGTCGCGGCGCAGGTATTCTGGAGCCAGTGATTCTTCATACTTCTCTCTAGCTCACAGCCGCTGCCCTCTCGCGGCAGTGCTACCGCGTTCCGTTCCGGAGCGGTGATTCGGTGTGTCCGCCGAGGGAACTCGACTACGGGTTCCCAGTGCGACGTACACATCCGCATCATTCTTGGGAGATCAATTGAGCACCACATCCATTCCACGTTCTGCCGCCACTCCTGGCCGGGACGCATTGCAGCCCGGCTGCAGTAACTGCTTCGCGCTGTGCTGCACCGCCTTCGGCTTTTCACGTTCAGCCGACTTCGCCATCGACAAGCCGGCGGGTACGCCGTGCCCCAATCTCGCCGCCGACTTCTCCTGTGGCATCCACGACCGGCTGCGCCCGCGCGGCTTCCGCGGCTGCACCGTTTTCGACTGCTTCGGCGCGGGCCAGGCTGTGTCGCAGGGGCTGTTCGACGGCGTCAGCTGGCGCGAAAAGCCGGAGAGCAGGTCCGGAATGTTCGCAGCCTTCAAGATCATGCGGCAGCTTCACGAGATGCTCTGGTACCTGGCGGAGGCGCAGGAACGAGCCTTTGACGCAGACACCGGCACCGCTGTGCAGGAGCTGCGGCTCACCATCAGCAAACTCACGAAAGGACCAGTGGCCGGGCTGCTCGCCCTGGACGTCGAGACACTTCACAGCCGGGTGCGGCAGGTGCTGGCGGAGGTCAGCGAGGAAGTCCGGGCCGCCTTCTTCGCCTCGGGCGACGAGCTTGAAGAACGGCTGCAGCCTCAGGCGGACCTGGCGGGCGTGGACCTCCGGACGCTCCGGCTCTGCGGCGCCAACCTTCGGGGCGCCTGCCTCATTGCGGCAGACCTGCGCGGCGCTGATCTGGCCGGAGTGGACCTGCTGGGCGCCGACCTGAGGGATGCACGGCTGGAAGGCGCCGAGTTGTCCCGCGCCCTCTACCTGGCGCAGCCGCAGCTCAACAGCGCGCGGGGCAACCCTGAGACACGGCTGCCCGGCGGACTTGAGGCTCCCGGGCACTGGCACGTCAATCAGAACCACGCTCAAACGTGGACAGCGTGACGAGGCTCAGGTAGTCCTCGTTCAAGAGGCCCTCAACGCCGTCGGACAGCGGTACCACACGCTCAGCCCGTTCATTCCCGGTGGGGTCGTGAGTGGAAGTAGTTGTTGCGGCGGGGTTTTCGGTGGGGGTCGAGTTCTGGTGGGGGTTTGAACCAGGGCACCTCGTTGGTGACTTCGATGTGCCACAGTTCTTTGTGGATGAGGTGGTGGTGATGGCTGCAGAGCAGGACGCCGTTGCCGGTGCTGGTGGTTCCGCCGCGGGACCAGTAGGTGATGTGGTGGGCTTCGCACCACGCGGCGGGGATGGTGCAGCCGGGGAACGCGCAGCCCTGGTCCCGGGCCATGATGGCTTTGCGGATGTGGGGCGGGAAGACGCGTGAGGCGCGCCCGATGTCCAGGATCCTGCCCTGGCCGCCGAGGACGACGGGGATGATGTCGGCGTCGCAGGCTATTTTGCGGATCGTGGCCGGGTTCACCGGCCCGCCGAACGCGAACAATGCCGTGCCTTGGTCGGTCCGGCCGCGGCTGGCCCCGCCAAGGTAAGCCGGCCGCGGCTCCTGACCGCCTTGGGCAGTCTGTAGATCACTGGCCCACTGGGCTTCCTGGGTCCATTGTGCGTTTTGGGCCCATTGTGCGTCTTGCCGGTGTTGGAGGTCGGCGAGGAGGTCGCGGTAGTTGATGGTGGCCAGGATCTGGGGCCGGTGTCCGCCGTTGGCCGGCAGGGTGTCGGTGGTGAGCACAGTTTGCAACGCGCCGACGAGCCCGTCGAGCCGCTTCTGCCCCTGTGACCGGTGATCCAGGGAGATTTCCGGAACGCCGTCGGTGGCCCAGCCGTCAAGGCCAGCCGGTTCCACGTTCCCTGGCCCATCACTGCCCGCCCCGCTGCTTGGCCCGTCACTGCCTGGGCCATCACTGCTCGGTCCGTCGCCGGGTGCCGGGGTGCGGGGGTTGGTGGCGGTGTTCATGACGGTGGTGATGGTTTCGAACTGTTCGGCGGTGGCGAAGATTTCCAGGTGCTGCAGGCCGTGTTTGGGACGGCGGATGAAGGCGCCCTGGATTTGCCGGAGGGCCGCTTCGGAGGGTTCGGTCCCGTCCTGGTCGATGGCCTCGGCCCAGTGTTTGGCGACGCGGGTGAGGAAGTCGGCGTCGTTCTCGACGGCGGCCAGGGTCAGGTCGTGTTCCATCGCGGCTGTATGGTCCGGGGTGGTGAAATGCCGTGCCCGGTCCAGGGCCAGAGTGATGGTGGTCGCCGCGCGGGAGCTGATCTGGGCGCCGCCGACCGCGGCCGCGAGCTCCCCATACCTCGGGGGGAGCTGCTGCCCGCCGAAACCGGTCCTGGGCAGGACGGCGTCGGCCAGTCCGATCCGGCGGCGGGCTTCCGCGGAGCTGATCCGCAGCCTGTCCCGAAGGAACTCCACGCTGTTCCGGAACCCGTCATCCCCCGGCAAAGTATCAGACGCCGGGACGGCGACGAGGGATGATGCCGCGGCGGTGAGCGCAGCGATGCGGGAACGGTCCACCGCCCCCGCGGCGACCACCTGCAGACGCTCCACCCGCCGGGAGAGCTGCTCGAGCCGGTCCGCGAAATCCGCGGCCTGCCCGAAACCCCACAACGCAGCGTCCTCGGCAGTAATCGCGTCCGGTTCCAGCAAAGCCAAGGCCTGATCAACCACGTCCCCCTCGAGGACGCGGGCGCCACCGTCAACAGGAACGCTTTGAAGGGCGTTGGCACCAACTGAAACCGGCTCAGAAGCCAACCCGCCGGCACCCGGCCCTAAGGCCCGGTGTTCGGTGAATCCCCCAACGGCTTCCATAGAAACAGTCTGATCAGGGGGTACGACATTATTAGCCCCGCCGGCGATGTCAGTGAGCGCAGGCAACCGTCCGCCGTCGTTCTTCCGGACGGAAGCCAACCCACCCGCACCCGACCCTAAGGTCCGGTGATCGGTGAATCCCCCAACGGCTTCCATAGAAACAGTCTGATCAGGGGGTCTGACATTAACGGACCTCTAGCGTGGCCGGGCAGGCATATCTGCGTGCTGGCGGCAGAACCGCCGCGAACTAAGCCAGCGTGATGAGGTCCAGGTAGTCCTCGTTCCAGAGGTCCTCGACGCCGTCGGGCAGCAATACCACGCGCTCCGGGTTGAGCGCCTCGACGGCCCCTTCATCGTGGCTGACCAGGACGACGGCGCCGGTGTAGTTGCGCAGTGCGCCCAAGATTTCGGCGCGGCTGGCGGGGTCAAGGTTGTTGGTTGGCTCGTCCAGAAGGAGAACGTTCGCGCTGGAGGCCACGATGGTGGCCAGCGCCAGACGGGTCTTCTCACCGCCGGAGAGCACGCCGGCGGGCTTGTCGACGTCGTCGCCGGAGAACAGGAACGAGCCCAGGATGCCGCGGACCTCGGCGTCCTTCATGTCGGGGGCAGAGGAACGCATGTTCTCGAGGACGGTGCGGTCGACGTCCAGCGTCTCATGTTCCTGGGCGTAGTAGCCCACCTTGAGGCCGTGCCCGGGGACAATGTCGCCGGTGTCGGGGCGGTCCACGCCGGCGAGCATCCGCAGGAGGGTGGTCTTGCCCGCACCGTTCAGGCCAAGGATGACCACCTTGGAGCCGCGGTCGATGGCAAGGTCCACGTCGGTGAAGATTTCCAGCGAGCCATAGGACTTGCTGAGCCCCTCTGCCGTAAGCGGGGTCTTGCCACAGGGCGAAGGATCCGGGAAGCGGAGGGCTGCCACGCGGTCGTTTTCGCGCACTGCTTCCAGCCCGCTGAGCAGACGTTCAGCGCGCTTGGCCATGTTCTGCGCTGCAACGGCCTTGGTGGCCTTGGCCCGCATCTTGTTGGCCTGGTCGAACAGGACCTGGGCCTTCTTTTCGGCGTTGGCGCGTTCCCGCTTGCGGGCGCGTTCGTCTGTTTCGCGCTGCGTCAGATAGCGCTTCCAGTCCATGTTGTAGAAGTCGATCTGGGCACGGTTGGCGTCCAGGAGGAACACCTTGTTGACGGTGGCTTCGAGCAGCTCGGTGTCGTGGCTGATCACGATCAGTCCGCCCTGGTGGTTCTTGAGGAAGTCACGCAGCCATGCGATGGAGTCGGCGTCCAAGTGGTTAGTGGGCTCATCGAGGAGCATGGTCTCGGCGTCCGAGTACAGGATCCGCGCGAGCTCGACGCGGCGCCGCTGACCGCCGGACAGGGTCTTGAGGGGCTGGTTCAGCAGGCGGTCCGGCAGGGCGAGGTTCGAGCAGATGGCTGCGGCCTCGGCTTCGGCAGCATAGCCGCCGGCGGCCAGGAACTCGGATTCGAGCCGGTCGTAGCGGTTCATCGCCTTACGCTGGACCGCGGGGTCCTCGCTGGCCATTTCGTCGTGGGCCTTCTTCAGCTTGCCGACGACGATGTCCAGGCCGCGGGCGGACAGGATCCTGTCCCGCGCCAGCTGCTCCATATCCGGCGTCCGGGGGTCCTGGGGCAGGTACCCGATCTCGCCGCTGCGGGTCACCTTGCCGGCGGCAGGCAGGCCCTCGCCTGCCAAGACGCGGGTCAGTGTAGTCTTGCCGGCACCGTTGCGGCCCACGAGGCCGATCTTGTCGCCCTTGTCGATCCGGAAGCTCACCTGGTCCATGAGCAGGCGGGCGCCAGCGCGCAGTTCAAGATCCTGAACGGTAATCAAAGCAGGTAAGGCCTTTCACAACAGGGAAGCCGCAGCACGGCAGGTTGCATGCCGCACGGCGAAAAGTCTGGAACGCCGGGGATGCCAGCCGTGAGAACGGCCCGTTCAAGTCTACCGGCCGGCGCAACCCTGCCGGAACATGCCTTCCTCACATGGCAGGAGCGCCTTGCCGTCCCGAAGGAGCGGAGTATTTGTGCCCAGCACCAGACCCCGGGCAGTTCGTCTTGTAGGAGAGCAACAAAATGCGGCCATTCCCGGGCCAGTAACGTCGAGACGAGCTGATAATTGTTTGTACCCCCTCGACAGGACCTCCCATGACCCAGACCCATTCCGCCGGCACCCTGCCGCCGGCAAAGCACCGCCGCTGGAACGCCACCGACCTCGGACTCATCGCCGTCTTCGCCGCGCTCGTGGCGGCGTCAGCCCTGGTGGCGGCCATTCCGGTGGGCGGCCTCGGCGTCCCCATCACGCTCCAGACGCTCGCCGTCATGCTCACCGGCCTTGCTCTCGGCCCGGGCCGCGCGTTCGCCGCCGTCGGACTGTACACCCTGCTCGGCCTCGCCGGGCTGCCGATCTTCAGCGGCGGCCGCAGCGGCCTGGGCATCCTCGCCGGACCGTCAGCGGGTTACATCATCGCGTTCCCGCTGGCCGCAGCGGCGGTAGGCTGGCTGGCCGCCGTCGTTATCCGCCGCACTGTAAAATTCCGCGCCGCGCTGCTGTTTGTGTCTGCGATGGCCACCAGCATTGTGCTGGTCCACGGCCTCGGCATCGCCGGCATGATGGTCAATGCCAAGCTGGACTTCGCCAAGGCGTTCCTCGCCGACCTCCCCTTCTACCCCGGCGACATCATCAAGAACGTCCTCGCCGTCACGGTGGCCATCGCCCTGCACAAGGCCTTCCCCGATTTGCTGGTACGCCGCGTCCGGCAACTCCCGCAGAAGGCCGCAGCACCGTACGCCGCGACGCCGGAAGCCACCACGCCGGAAGCCTCCGCGCAGCAGTGAGCACCATCTCCCTCAGGAATACAGGGGTCAGCGTGGCCGTCGACGGCCGCCCTGACCCCAAGGTTCTGCTGCAGGACATTTCGCTGGAGCTCACCGAGGAGCGTATCGGTGTGATCGGGGCCAACGGCTCCGGCAAATCGACACTGCTCCGCCTGCTCAACGGCCTCGTGGTTCCCAGCGAAGGGACCGTGACCGTCAACGGCGCCGACACGGTCCGGAACGTGCGGGCCGTGCGTCAGCAGGTGGGCTTCGTCTTCACCGATCCCCTCTCCCAGCTGGTCATGCCCACCGGACGTGAGGACGTGGAGCTGTCACTCCGCCGTTCCGTGCGGAGCGGGAAGGAGCGCCGGGAGCAGGCCACCGCCGCCTTAAACCGTTTCGGGCTCTTGAGCCTGGCTGACCAGAGCATCTACGAACTCTCCGGCGGAGAACGGCAGCTCCTGGCCCTGGCATCCGTGCTGGCGGTCGAGCCTGGAGTCCTCGTGCTGGACGAGCCCTCCACGCTCCTGGACCTCCGGAACCGCGAGCTGCTCCGCCGCACCCTGGCAGGCCTCAGCCAGCAGATCATCATGTCCACCCATGACCTGGAGCTGGCGCTGGATATGGACCGGGTTCTGGTGGTCGAGTCCGGACGGATAGCGTACGACGGCGGTGCTGCCGCCGCCGTCGAGCATTACCGCTCACTCTCTGCCCAGAGCCTCCCGGACGGGGACTTCCGGTGAGGGGGCACGGCTTCCTGCTCGCCAACTACGTGCCCGGCACGTCCCTGATTCACCGCATGCCGCTGTGGCTGAAGTTCCTCCTGGTCCTGCTGTGCGGCATGGCCTCGTTCCTGATCGTTGACTGGCGGCTGGCCGCCGCGGCCCTCGCCGTGCTGTGCGGACTGTTCCTGATCAGCGGCGCCGGGCCCGTGCGCCTCTTCCGTGCCGTGCGGCCGCTGCTTCCCATCCTGCTGGTCATCGGCGCGTTTCAGTGGTGGCAGCTGGGGGGCCCCGTTGCCGCCCGGATTGTGCTGAACATCCTGCTGTGTGTCGTGGCGGCGTCGCTGCTGACCGCCACCA
Source organism: Arthrobacter sp. FW305-BF8 (assembly GCF_021789315.1). Classification (NCBI taxonomy): domain Bacteria; kingdom Bacillati; phylum Actinomycetota; class Actinomycetes; order Micrococcales; family Micrococcaceae; genus Arthrobacter; species Arthrobacter sp. FW305-BF8. The sequence goes on along the minus strand of NZ_CP084561.1, from coordinate 2,588,524 downwards.
CGCCACTGCACCGGCTGCTCGACGGCGTTGTCTCCCTGGCTCGCCCGTTCCGGCGCTTCGGCGCGGACCCCGAGCGGTTTGCCCTGACCATCGCCATCATGCTGCGGAGCATCCCGTTCATCGCCGGCGCCTTTTCGGACGTCCGGGACTCGGCGCGAGCCCGCGGACTGGAACGCAACCCGCGCGCGCTGGTCCTGCCGGTGTTCATCACCACCGTTGCGTATGCCCGCCACACGGGCGAGGCGCTGGCCGCCCGGGGGTTGGGCGAGCCGGAGGACTGACCGAGCTGGAGCCCAGGCGCTGTAACGTCCGGGACCGGCTCAGGGCGTGGCAACGCCAATGGGAGGTCCTCCTAAAAGGAATTCACGCCGGAACGACTCGAGGTGTCGGGGACTTTCACTTCTTGTTGCAAATCGTGCATGGGCGTGACAAGGCGCTTTGCCCGCCCACTACCGCCGTCGAACGTTTAGGAGCCAAAAAGTGCCTTGTCCTTCTGGTGACGAAGAATGAGCACCACGTCGTTGTCCTGCTGCCCTGCTGAGATCGGAATGTATTCATCGTGGTCTCGGCCCCAAATATATAGCGAGAGCGGGAACGCCGGCTTCACAGCCTCGGGAAAAGAGTGCGGAATTCTGTCCAGGCTCAGCGGTATTGACTGCTCGATGTCGCTACCGTACTGATTTGTTGATGTCGCCTCCGTATCGGCGCACACCACCTCCGCAAATTGCGGCACCTAGGCCTTGGCAACTCGGCGGAAGTGGGCGTCATGCCCTTTATCCCCCCACGTTTGGATATGTGGGCTTTGTCCATCGCAGCGGGGTAGCTGAAGGCCGTCAGCGCTTATTCGAGCGTGAATGCACTATCGAAAGGGAAGCTTTTCCCCTTGCCGAAAGGGCAGCACTCCTTGGGCGGGCGTCAGGGTGAACCATTCGTCGCCCTGCTGGGTAGCGAAAATGATGGCTCGCTGATTAGTAGCGAGTGGGTCGCCGTCCGGGTAGGAGTCGCCCCCAGTACACGTCTGGGGTGTGGCTGAGACGCGGAGTGTGCCGTCTCCCGGGTCGCCCTTGAGCACACGTTCGACATCTATGAGGTGAGTCGTGGCCTTGTAACCGTAAATACTGGTTTCCCCGTCCTCACCCACCGACTTTCCGATCAGCACCAGGCCTGCCTGGTCGTATTGTTCTTGGGCTGACTCAAACCGGACCCAGTCAACACACGTTTCCGCGCCACTGCCTGGAATGATGCCGCACCCAGTCCCAAGTACAACCACCAAGAGGCCTGCGTGCGCCAGCGACACATAATTCCTCATGCCATGAAGCTACGCGCAGCGGATAAAGCAGGCTAGTGAGTCCACTCAGTTAGCACTGCGCAGCCGCGGCGGATTTGTTGGTGCCTTCCGCTCAGCGGCGGCGACGCATCGCTGCCGCTCTCACAGGAGCTCTCCTTGCACGGACCGCAGAGGGCGCAAGCGATGCTTGGTATTCGCAAATTCCAGAAACGCGGCCCCCATCGATCCCTTGGCGGAGACGTCAATGCTCGTCGATCCCTACATTGATTTTCAGGTTGCACTCGTGGATCGTTTGCTCCATGAGCCGGGGGAAGGTGATTGCCTTGTCATTGATACTTTCCTCGTTGGTGCTCGTAGGGGTTCTCGCCGGCGTGAGGTTATGGAATGTCCATCAACAGACGTCGGACTGGGTCCCTTCGCCTAAAGAAGTGCCTTCCAAAGTGCAATTTGCCGACCGCGAATATAACTGCGGTCCCGACGCGAAGCCCGCCGAGCACGATATGACTGGCCTGACCTCCCAGGGTAGGACCGCGGGAGGGGCTGAGATATTTGCGCAGTCACCTTCTTCTGCAGCCAGAGTCTTTATCATCGTGCGAACGGATCAGGGCACTTTCGGGTGCGATCTAATGGGCGGACCTTAGACAACAGCCCGAAACTTCCCTTGACGGTAGGTGCCCGTATCGCGGGGGCCACAGCGTCCTATGCGGTGTTTCCCACAATTCGGCGGTCGTCGATGGGGCCGCTGAGCTGAACGAAACCAGAGAGGCTCACTTTCTGCGCAGTGCACGGGCCATCGAACGGTGCCAAGGAGGGCGCGCCGGTGACCGCGATGACGATCTCCGTCGGCGTTTCCTGAAGATGCACCACAGACGGCACCGTGCAGCTAACCTGTGCGGCGGACAGGTAGATGCGGTTTGTCTCAGTATCGATTCTCATCAGACTCCATGGAACTGTCTCGCCAGTAGCCGGCGAGCTGTCTGTAGGAAGCCGGCTCCAATGTGGAGTAATGGCATGGATGGACGGGCTTGTCCTTGCCGGTGGTGCTGCCGGTGGATTAGCGAAGGCGGCCTGGCTTCCTCCGGGCTGGGGCTCTCCGGCGCTGCATGACATAGGACCAAAAAGGGCAGCCACGGCAACAAGCGTCGAAGCGGACCGTCGAGTAGCTTTGGACCTCACGCGCTGGCGGCTAGCGGGCCGCGGTGACGGCGAACATCTGCTGCTGATGCTAAACACCGGAGAAATAAACTGCTTTGCCGTCACGGCACCGGTCAGGAAGACTTGTCCTTTTCGGGGAGCTGCCATTCCTCACTTTAGCCTTGCACACCCGGACACGGTTGCAACTCCAGATGCACAATTTTGAAAGCGGTACGGTCCCGCACGCTGCAGAGTATGTTGTGGTGCATGCATACGGTGATGGGCAACGCCGACCGTTACACACGGCTCCTTGGAACACTCGAAACGGCAAAACCTTTAGACGCTGTCGTCAAAAGGGCGGAGCCCTGCCCTCTCTGGCTGGGCGCAATGGACCACCAAGGACCGCCCGATTAAGCGCCTTGGTATTGTGCACGCGGCCAGCAACGCCGCTGCCACCACCGTCTACCTCGCCTCATGGGCAGCCCGGGAACGCGGCCACCACGAACTTGGAATCGCCCTGGCGCGGGCCGGAGCGGTCCTGCTGTTGGTCGGGGGCTTCCTAGGCGGGCACATGGGCAGTGGCCGACACGCGAGCGGTGCAAGCCGCTCCCCCAAATGACCGGCCGGCGTCCGGCTTGTGAACTTTGGCAGCCGGCAACGACCCAGGACGAGGATCACCCGGCCGGAACTAGCTGGCGGGGTCGTAATGGAAAGCGCGCACCTCCTGCGCGCAGCGGCAGGCGACAGCGATCCTCGCGGCCCACTCCAACGCGGCGTCGTACGAGGGCAGCTCCAGCACCGAGTAGCCGCCTTCGAGCTGTGTCGTCTGGGGGTAGGTCCCCTCGCTCACGGTCCCATCGCCGTCAACCATGACTGGCGGGATACTCTCATCGATGCCGCCGCCGAACACCCAGACGCCGGCGTCCTTCGCCTCCTGAACGACCGCGTGCGACGCATCCGAAACGGCTTGAAAGTCTTCGTCACGGACCACCATGGCGGCACTCGGAAACGAGATCAGATACTTGGTCAACGGATCGACTCCTTCTCACAGCAGGGGGATCGCATCCATCCTCGCCGATGCCATCGCGCCGTGCCAAGGCCTCCGCGTTCCCGCCTGCCGGTACCCGCTCACGGATCCCAGGCCGGACAACCCAGGAACCACAACTGGCCCTCAAAACGCGTAGCGGATGCGGCAGTAAGGCGTGATCTTCTCAATAAGCGCGGTCAGTTGCCGCACGTAGCCCGCTTTGGCTCTTGAACGGTAGCGGACGTTAGTGAAGCCATTGGACGAGACCTTCGATTCTTGGAGGTCCGGACGCCACAGCACGTTCTCCGCCTGCGGATGCCATCCTAGGTTTACCTCGTGGAGCCCCTCGTTGTGGGTTAGGAAGATGACTTCTGCCGCGAGTTGGGCCTTCGCGGCGTCGGACAGGGTGTCATTGAGTTGGCGCAACAGCTGCTCCCAATCGCTGAGCCAGGTGTCCGTAATGACGACAGGCGAGAAGTTCACATGCACCTCGTACCCGGCATCCACGAAGTCGTTGATTGCAGCCATGCGTTCCGCAACCGGCGATGTACGAACGTCAATCGATTTCGCCAAATCCGCCGGCATGAGGGAAAAGCGGATTCTGGTGTGACCGCCGTGGTCCCACTTGAGCATTGCCGGGTTCACGTACTTGGTGGCGAAGGAGAGCTTGGCAGTCGGCAGGTCCCGGAAGAGCGTGACGAGGTCCTCCACGTTGTTGCTGATCAGCGCGTCGACGGAACAGTCGCTGTTTTCACCGATGTCGTAGACCCAGAGTTCGGCGTCGCACTGGTTGGGCTCCAGCTTCAGGCCCTGGCGTGTGGCGTGACGTTCAAGCGCCCCGGCAATCTGGTCGATGTTCGCGAAAACAGTAACCGGGTTGCTGTACGCCTTGTGCCGGGGCACGTAGCAGTAGGCGCATGCCATGGCGCAGCCGTTCGCCGTTGAGGGGGCAATGAAGTCCGCGGACCGGCCGTTCGGCTTGACGGTGAGAGCTTTCTTTACGCCTAGGACCAGCGCCTCCGTCTTGATCCGGGACCAGCGCGGCACGTTCGTTTCATCACCGTGCACCTCCGGGATGTTCCAGTGGTTGTCGACAAGCACGACGTCGGCATCCGGCCAGCGCTCGACGATCTCCTGACCCCTGGGAATCTCCAGTGCAGCACTTTGGGCATAGATGCGCCGGATCTGCAGCAGCCGATTGAAATCCATAGTTCCATTCTCCCAACGACGGCGTCACCAACCGCCGCGCGTTGGCGTATGGCCCTTACGGGCATCGCCGGGCATGGGCATTTCGGCCCGCAGGCCCAGGAGCCGGATTGGACGGTCCGCTTCGATTCCGGCTGCGAGGTCCAGGACCCGGGCGAGGATTTCGTTCCGGTCGAAGGTCTCGGGAATCTTTTTCGCGTGGGTCTTGGTCAAGAAGGGCGCGTACCGAACCTTGAGCGTCAGCCCAACCACGGGCCGTCCTTCGCCCACGACATCCTCCAAGACGCGCGCGGTCAGCTCCCGCAAGGCGTCGTCCACCTGGGCAGGGTCGGTCAGGTCGCGCTGGAAAGTGGTCTCCCGGCTATGCCCGCGGGCAACCCACGGAGTGTCGTCCACAATGCTGGCGCCGTCCCCGCGTCCGAGCTCCGCGTACCAAGGACCCATTTTGGGGCCGAACTCGGGGACCAGGTCCTGCGGGTCGGACGCGGCGAGCTCGGCGACTGTGTTGATGCCGAGTTTGGCCAGCCGGCCCGACACTTTGCTTCCGACGCCCCACAGGTCCTTGGTGGGCCGGCTCCCCATGACGTCGAGCCAGTTTCCGGAAGTGAGACGAAAGACGCCGGCCGGCTTGCCGAAACCGGTGGCGACCTTGGCCCGGACCAGGGTGTCACCGATGCCGACGCTGCAATGCAGCTGCGTTCGCTTCAGAACGGCCGCCTGCACCTCCCGGGCGTAGGCTTCCGGATTCTCCGTCTCAGTGCCTACAAAGGCTTCATCCCAACCCAGCACCTGAACGGTGGCGCCGGGCTGCGAGCGCAGGGTAGCCATCACCGTTTCAGATGCCGCGAGGTAAGCCTCCTGATCGACGGGGAGAATCACAGCGTCCGGCACTTTCCGGGCCGCGATGCGCAACGGCATTCCGGACCCGACGCCGAACGCCCTGGCTTCATAGGATGCGGTCGACACCACAGCTCGCTCCGTGGGATCGCCCCGGCCGCCGACAATGATCGGCTTGCCCGCAAGCTCCGGCCGCCGGAGCACTTCGACCGCCGCGATGAACTGGTCGAGATCAACGTGCAGCACCCACCGGATTCCGCTCACGCCACCAGTGTGCACTAAACATCCCTGGCAAGCACTGGCTGCAGGCCGCAACGCTCAAGGAACAGCGCAGCTAAACCTCACCGCTGACCGCGCGGAGCTGCGCGCGGCGGCCTTGCAAATAAGGCTCAATGTCGGCCACACGACGCAGTGACACTGCCCGCACATCCAGCCCGGCTGACCCTTCCAGGATGAGCCCGTTGCCGTCATGCCGGCCCGCGGCCCACCAATGGTCAACGCCCCGCCATACGGCGAACAGCTCCTCCGCACCGTCGACTGTTATGGACATTTCCTCGCCCCGCTCCGCAGTGAGCACCCGTAACCGGCGTGACAAGTCCTCACCGCTGACTGGAGGACCGTCGACCATCAGGCGGCGGTGGGCAATGGTCAGCCGCGGATCCTGACTGGTGGTGTGGTGACCTGGACCATGGGGCCTGCTTGGGCGGAACCAAACACAACGCCTACAGCCGCGGGCCGGCGGCCGCCAAGATCCCACTCGCCTATTGCAATTGGCCCGGACCACTCGCCGAGTCCGTAGCAGGGCAACCCGCCGAAGGACTCCCGAATGAGTTCCTCCACGCGCCCGTACTCATCCCAGAATTCGTCCGGCGAAAGCCAGCCCGTCACCTTCATAGCGAAAGTATGACAGCGACGGCCTCACTGTGTATGTGGCGGGCCGACGCGCGTGGCCGCCCGGGCGTGTAAAAACTACTCCGCAGTCACTTCCCCGTATGAGCCGTGGGCGCCGAACAAGGCCCTCCTCGCCGGGTTTCGTGACGTTACGGGCGCCTCTTGACCCCTCCCGGCATCCGGACCACACTCGGTACTGATTACCAATTGAGAAATTCGTGAATTCCTGTCGACACCTCACCCAGCGCCGTGGCCGGAACCGGACAGCGCAGTGTCGACGGGCCAGCGCCGTGATTGGGGCCGGTGGGCATGAGTACTTAGGCTGTGCGCGTCTGGTGATTTCTGCACATTTCGCGGCGCCGTGAAGCCTGAATCCGGCGGCCGCTGTCAACAAATGTAAAGTCTCAAATCCGAGGAGCACCTCATGGACCAAAGGCCGATTGTTCAGTGGTGGAATGAGCTTGATGAGCCCACAAAGAAGTGGCTCGTCGAAAATCCCGGTTGCGTGGTTCTTCCGCGGACCGTGGCAAACGTGGTTCACCAGGTCTCAGGCGGCCACGTCGCCCAGGACCAGCATGGCGAACTCCAGCTTTCAGAGGCGGAGCAGTCCTTCATCAGGGCGAAAAGTAAAGCCTCCGAGGTATCGGCCGGCAAACGCCCGTGAATCCACCGGCGACGGAATACTACCGGCGGATGGTCAGGGGCTTTACGGGCAGTACACAAGATGCCCGCTGCATCTGAACGACGGCGGCCCTGGCCACCCGGTTGTTTCGTCCGGTGTCGTCGCACCAGTCAACGTCGTACGGCACTGCCGTGACTGTCGCCTGGCCCGGAGCAGTCTGTACCGGGACGACGAAAGTGTAAGTAAAGCTACCGCCGTCGTTCATTGCGGAAGTAGTGTTAACGACTTTCGCTCCGGAGGAATCGGCAACGGTGACCTGAATGCGGGCATTCGCACCATAGCGGGGGTCGCAGTCGGCGTCCGGTGCCGCGACGGTTACCGCCTCCCCCGGCTTGGCTTCTGAAGGCTTCACCGAATATGGCGGCGGAAAGCAGGGCGGTTCCCTGGCCGAGGAAGGAGCGCAGCCCGCAGCGGCAATCACCACCGTTGCGCCGGCCCAAGCAACGGCCGCGAACTGCCGACACCGCGGGTAGGAAGCCACACCGCCATTATTGCCCCGAACCAGCCCCTCACAACAGGGCCAGCTCGGTAGGCCTAATGGCTACTTTTCGGTATACCTAAATTTCGGTATCCTCGTCTTATCGGTACCCCCAATGACGAGGATGGATGATGGCTGTTTCGACCCTTTCAGAGCGCACCGCACCAGCACGGGTCTGGTCGCGCTTACTGCTGCTGGGTCCGGCGTTCGTGGCGGCCATCGCCTATGTCGACCCGGGCAACGTGGCCGCGAACCTGACCGCCGGGGCGAGCTACGGCTACCTGCTGGTGTGGGTGCTGGTGGCGGCCAACGCCATGGCTGTGCTGGTGCAGTACCAGTCCGCCAAGCTGGGCCTCGCCACTGGCATGAGCCTTCCCGAAATTCTTGGGAAGCGCCTGGGGAACCGCCGTCGGCGTGCGTACTGGGCGCAGGCGGAGATCGTGGCCGGAGCCACTGACATGGCTGAGGTGATCGGCGGGGCCGTCGCACTGAACCTGCTGTTCGGGCTTCCGCTGCTGGCTGGCGGGATCATCATCGGACTCGCGTCGATGCTGCTGCTGTCGCTGCAGTCGAACCGGAGCCAGAAGTCGTTTGAAGTGGCCATTCTGATCCTGCTCGGCGTGATCGCCGTCGGGTTCGTGTCCGGGCTGTTCGTCAACCCGCCGGACGCCGGCAGCGCACTGACCGGCCTCGTGCCGCGCTTCGAAGGAACGGACACCATCCTGCTCGCCGCGAGCATGCTCGGCGCCACCGTGATGCCGCACGCCATTTACCTGCATTCCGCCCTTGCCCGGGACCGCCACGGCTTCTCCGAGAACCCTGCCGTGAGGACCCGCCTGATCCGTGCCACCCGATTCGACGTGGCCGGCGCCCTGTTGCTGGCCGGCGTGGTCAATATCGCCATGCTGCTGCTGGCAGCCTCTAGCCTTCGCGGCGTGGAAGGGACGGACACCATCGCCGGCGCGCACGCCGCGGTGACGTCGGCACTGGGTCCGGCAATCGGCGTCGTGTTCGCCATCGGCCTGCTCGCCTCGGGCCTGGCCTCCACCTCCGTGGGCTGCTACGCCGGTGCCACCATCATGGGGGGCCTGCTGAAGGTCCGTATACCTCTGCTGACCCGCCGCGTGATCACGCTGATTCCGGCGTTGGCGATTCTGGGTGCCGGCATCGAACCGACGCTCGCCCTGGTCCTGAGCCAGGTGCTCCTCAGCTTTGGCATCCCGTTCGCCCTGATTCCGCTGATCCGGCTCACCGGCAAGCGCGAGGTCATGGGCATCCACACCGATTCGACCCCACTGAAAATCGCGGGCTGGACCAGCGCCACCCTCATCGTCGGCCTGAACTGCGTACTGATCGCCCTCACCGCGCTGGGTGTGTCCTGACGGTCCCGCGACGGCCGGCAGATTAATGAAGGCCGAACACTAGGGGACGCTGCCCTGCTGCGGGAGGCACTGCCGTTACCCGTATTAGCAGCCACTCCCGTACCTGCCGGGAGTACGGTTTTCTGGACACGTGACCCACCCGCATAACCAACGGAAGGCAAATCCAGTGACCACATGGCTCATCACAGGCTGCTCCACCGGGCTCGGCAGGGCCCTCGCCCAGACCGTGCTCGCCCGCGGCCACAACGCCGTCGTCACCGCACGGAACGTCAACGCTGTGAAGGACATCGCGGCCGATTTCCCCGGCACCGCACTAGTCCTCCCCCTCGACGTCACCGACAAGGAACAGATCAGCCCGGCCGTGCAGCAGGCGCAGTCGCGGTTCGGCGGCATCGACGTCCTCGTCAATAACGCCGGCTACGGCTACCGCGCTGCCGTGGAAGAAGCGGACGACGCCGACATCCGCCAGCTGTTCGATACGAACCTTTTCGGCGCCGTCGACATGATCAAAGCAGTCCTGCCGGACATGCGCGCAAAGCGCGCGGGGGCGATCCTGAACATCTCCTCCATCGGCGCGCGCATCTCGCCGGCCGGCTCCGGCTACTACTCCGCCACCAAAGCGGCACTGGAGGGACTGTCGGGTTCGCTGCACAAGGAACTCCAGCCGCTCGGCATCAGTGTTACGGCCATTGAACCCGGCGCGTTCCGCACCGACTTCGCCGGCCGCTCACTCACGCAGTCGGCGACGGCGATTCCGGACTATGCGGAAACGGCTGGCAAGCGCCGCAAGGAGAACGACACCGTCCACGGGACCCAGCCCGGAGACCCCGGCAAGGCAGCGGAGGCGATCATCACCGTCGTCGAAAGCCCGACCCCGCCGTCCCTGCTGGTCCTCGGCCAGGACGCATACGGTGCGTTTGCCGCCGTCGCCGATGCGCAGCGCGCCGAACTGGACCAGTGGCGCGAGCTGAGCCTCAGCACGGGCATCGACGAATAGGATCCGGCACGGCCGCGCCGTGCTTCGTTGCCGGTCCCCATATGCAAGAATCACCGGATGGACGAGCCGGAGGCCTGCTAGTGAATTGGCCTTCGCTGCTCTTCGCACTTCTTACCGATTCGGTTCTCATCTGGGGACCGGCGGCCGCCAGCTACTTTCTTGCGCCCGGACACCAAGTGGCGACTGCCGTTGTGCTCGTGCTGATGTTTTGGGCAGTGAACTGGGCTCTCTGTTCCCGCGGCACGACGGTCGGGACGTACCTGGGAGGCTTCCGCCTGCGGACCCGGCACCGGCAGGCACCGGGACTGAAGTATGGCCTGGCGCTCGCCGCCCTCAACCTCGGCTCTGTTCCTGCGCTGGCCGTGCTGGCTGCAATCAGCTACACACCCGTGTCTGACGCATCAGGCCCGCTGGCCAGGGCCGACAGCTACCCGCTGCTTGGCGAACAAATCCGACGGCGCCGGTTCCTGCAGGCCGCCGATGACTACTGGGAGCGGTGGAGCTGAAGGCCCGCTGTAGGCAGGCGGTCGGCTACTCGGATTCGAAGCCTAGGCGGTCGCGGACGAGCTTCGCGACGACGGCGGCGTGCTGTTTGTTGTCCGCGCGGACATCTGATTTCAGCGTCGCCAGATATGCGACGTACGCGGCAGTCCGGGTGTCATATGCTGCGGCGCGCGTTTCGAGCGCCAGGGCAAGGGTGGCGTGGGCCTGGGCCAGTCTGGTCTGCAGTTCGGCATCGACATCTGCGCCTGAGAGTGCTTGCTCTGCGGCGGAGAGAAGGGACCGTGCGACGTCGGCGTGCTCGTTCGCGGCACGCTGGCCAAGGTCGGGCTGCATTGGCTCTGCCTCTCTTTAGCTCGCGACGGGCGGACGCGAGATGTGGAGTAAGCCTAAATCACAATGTCCGGTCCTGTTGTGTACCTTCAGTCCGTTCGGGACACACCGGCTGCAATTTCTTCGACGGCCTCGACAAGCGCGGCCAGGGATTTCGGGCCTCCATGCCCCTCGTTCTCGACGACGATGAGACGGCTGTCCTCCCACCGCTGATGAAGCTTCCAGGGCGTGATGACGGGCCCGCTAACGTCTCTCCGGCCGTGAATGAGGTAGCCGGGAATTCCGTTGAGTTGATGGACCCTTTCCATGATGGCCTGCCCGCCAGTGAGGAAGCAGTCATGGGACCAGTAGTGTGTGACGAGAATGGCGCAGGTCATGCGCTTGCGGTCGTCGTCGAACATCGCGCCGGGCTGCCACAGCGGATCCAGTGAGATATGCGTCGACTCCCAACGGTCCCACGCCAAGGCTGCCGCGGCGGCGTCGTCCCGGTCCGGTCCCGCGAGGCGGCGGGTGTATGCATCCACGATTCGTTCCCCGGGCCGGCATCCGGCTTGGCTTGAGAACTCCGCCCACGCCTCCGGGAAGATCCGGCCCACGCCCTCGGTGATCCATTCGACTTCGTCGCGGCTCCCCGCAGTCACGGCCATCAGCGCGACTCCATGCACACGGTCCCGGTGCTGAAGGGCATATGCCAGGGCAAGTGTGCTACCCCAGGATGCCCCCGTGACAATCCACTTCCCAATACGGAGATGCGTCCGCACGGCTTCGATGTCCTCGATTAGGGTTTGAGTGGTGTTCGCGGACAAGGAGCTCAGGTTGTCCTGAACTGTCGGCGAACTTCTGCCGCAGCCGCGCTGATGTAACCCGACGGTCCAGAATCTTGAAGCATCATGGCGGGTCCGGTAGCCCTGACCGGGAGCAGCACCGGGACCGCCGTGGAGGTACAGCACGGGAATCCCGGCAGGGTTCCCTGACGTCTCCCAGTAAATTTCTGCCCCGCTAACTTTTACCCGTCCTTCATTCTCCCCAGTCATTCAACAAAGGCTACGAGAAGGACCCTGGCAAGGGTAGGGTCAGTGCAAGCGTCAGATTGTCGATGGGGGAACCGATGAGGCTTGACGGCCATGGCGTTGCTAAGGCGGAGGAAGGCCGGTCCGTAACGCACCGTGTTCCGTCGGCCCGCGCAATCGCCGCGGTCCTGTGGCTGTTGGCTGGCGGCATGCTCTCGTGGTTACTGATGGGAGGGGCCGCCAAAGCCGCCGGAGACGCAGCCCCCTGGCTGATCCTTCTGTCCTGGTTCGTCCACGTTGCCCAGTGGCGGCCATGCCTGCGCGTTGACGGCTGCGGGTTCGAAGTCATCAATGGCTTGCGTGATCACCGGATCCCGTTCGGGACAATAGAGGACATCGAGGTTCGCTTCACCACGGTCATCTGGGCGGCGGGCAGGAAGTATGTCAGTTGGGGCGCCCCCACGCCGACTGCAGCGCTTGGAGCAGGCTTCCAGCATCTGAGCGATTTGAAGAGCCGCCCCTACAGCATTTTGCCGAGCAACGAGCGGGTCAGCGAGCCCGAAGCGAAAACCGGACAGGACGCCGTCGTGGCCGCCTGGCATCATGCCCGCACCGGCGGAGTCGCCTGTGCGCGAGATAGTGTCACGTCAACGTGGAACAAGCCGGTGATCGCCGTCGGGATTCTTTCAGTTCTTGCGATGGTCATCACCGCATCCCAGTAAGTGCAAGCTCACCGCCAGCCGGGCCGCGCGGCCCGGACGCCTCAGCTCCTTCCGGATCCATCGGTAAGCTGTTCCGCATGTGGACGAGGAATAAGACCAAGGTATTTGCTGCATTCGCAGGGCTTTTAGTGGCGGCGATATCGCTATTCGGCGCCCTTTGGGTGAACGGCAATATCCCGTTGCCAGCAGCCATCGCCACCTCCTTCATCCTGGGTGTCGCGACTTTTTTGGCGACAGGCCAGGGAGCCATGCGGAAACCGCGATAGCGACGGGCCGACAGCCCGTGACAGGCGTAGGTAGGCTCGCACGATGACGGACATTATGGTTCAGCACGCGTACGCCACTCGAGCAGCGGAGTACACGGCGCTGCTCGGGACAACTGACGCAGCCCATGAGGAGGATCAGCGGCTTATCGCCGGCTGGGGTAAATCCCTCCGTGGCCCAGCCATCGATGCAGGCTGCGGTCCAGGCCACTGGACGGCACTTCTCGCGAACCATGGTGCAGACGTTGAGGGCATCGATCTGGTTCCCCTCTTCATCGACAAGGCGCGAAGCCGGTTCCCGGCGACACGGTTTCGGATGGCAACACTCCGGGCGTTAGGAGTTCCGGACGGACGGCTGGCAGGCATCCTTGCGTGGTATTCGTTGATCCATCTTTCGCCAGCTGCATTGCCTCTCGTTCTTCGTGAGTTTGCCCGTTGCGTAAAGCCGGAAGGCAGCATCCTTCTCGGATTCTTCGAGGGTCCCGCCGGCGAACCGTTCCCGCACGCCGTCACGACCGCGTACTACTGGTCCGTGGGCGCAATGAGCCAGCACCTACTCGCCACAGGGTTTAAAGTTCAGGAAGTCCATGTCCGCACTGAACCGGAATGTCGGCCGCACGTGGCAATAATCGCCGTCAGGACCACCCCGGAGGGTTAGCATGCCTGCGCCGGACGAGCGGATGCACTCCGTGGGTTCGCCTGCCGGACCTAGAGCCGAATGTGGCGGAACAGCGCCGCCGTGCCCATGCCGCCGGCGATGCTGATCATCGCCAGGGCGAGCTTTCCTTGGGCGGAGGGTGTTTGATTCGGTACCTGCCGGGCCTGCGCGAGCAGCCTCGTGACCAGCACGGCGCCGGACGCCCCGTAGGCGTGGCCCAAAGCCAGCGCCCCGCCGTCGGCGTTGGCCCGAAGGGAGTCGATCCCGAGGCGGTCCAGGCAGGCGATGGTCTGCGAGGCGAAAGCCTCGTTGAATTCCACGAGGTCCACGTCCGCGGCATCCACGGACTTAGCAGCCAGCAGGCGCGAGGCGGCGGCCGCGGCGCCGATGCCCAGCAGCTTCGGTTCCACCCCGGCGGTCTCCGTGCCGAGTACCGCCAGGGCGTCGGCAGCGCCCAGTTCCCGGGCCCTGGCCAGCGAGGTGATGACGACGGCGGCTGCCCCGTCCGCGTCGAAGCACGAATTTCCGGCGGTGACAGAGCCGGATTCCACGAATGCCGCGGGGAACCGCGCCATCAGGGCCTCATTCAGTTTGGGGCGGGGACCGTCGTCGGCCGTTATTGCCGCTGATCCAGAGTCGGCCGGCAGCGCCACTGTCTCCCGGGCAAACGTGCCCTTGGCCTGCGCAGCCACAGCCCTGCGGTGGCTGCGCAGCGCAAACTCGTCCTGCCGGGCGCGGCTGATGCCGTACTCCCGGGCCACGTTCTCGGCCGCGACTCCCATGTCGGGGTCCCCGTGGCCGTGCGGCGCAAACTGTGCGCGGCTAAAGAAGGCGGCTTCGCCGTCGTCGTTCCGGTGTGCGCGCAGCGGCGCGGTGCTGATGCTTTCGACGCCGCCCGCAAGGTACGTGCCGCCGCCAGCCGCGACGAGCCGCGATGCGAGGACGATTGCGTCGAGGCCGGAGCCGCACTGCCGGTCGACGGTGAGGCCGGGAACGGTGACGGGCAGGCCGGCTTCAAGGGCCGTAAGCCGCGCGACGTTGCCGCCCGCGCCCACGGCGTTGCCGACGACGACGTCAGCCACCTCGCCCGCGTCCACACCCGTGTCAGTCAGCAGCGCGCTGAGGACCGGGGCCAGGAGCTCGTGGGAGCGCAGGTGCTTCAGCGCACCGTTCGCCCGGCAGATGGGCGTGCGCAGCGCCGCGATGATCACCGGTTGCCGGTCATCAGGCAGCTCGAGCTGCACGCCTGACGCCGTGACCCTAGGCGCCGCGCTCCTAGACAAGGTGCCGGACCCGGCTGTCGCGGGCCGCTATCCAGTCGAGCAGCAGCCGCCGGCTCACCTTTCCGCGGTCCGTTACTGGAAGCTCATCCAGGGCGTAGTACTGCAGCGGCCGCTTGTCCTTGGCCAGGACGTCCTCCAGTCCGGTTTTGAGCTGGGTGGCGGTGACTCCGCCGTGTGAGGGAACGATGCCGGCCACCACGCGCTGCCCGCGGAGGTCGTCGTCCATGCCTGCAGCGATGGCCGAGGCCACCCCGGGGACGGAGGACAGCGCCAGCTCGACCTCGTGGGGGTAGACGTTCTTGCCTGCGGTGATGATCATGTCCGCGCGCCGGCCGAGGATGTGCAGCACCCCGTCCGACAGGTAGCCCTGGTCCCCCACAGTGAACCAGCCGTCGAAGCAGCGCAGCGCCTGGCCGTCGTCGCCCCACAGGTAGCCGTTGCTGACCATGCCGCTTTGGACGCTGATGTTGCCTGCGGCCCCGTCGGGGAGCCCGTTTCCCGAGTCGTCAAGGATCCGCACCTCGACGCCCGGGAACGGCCGGCCGATCGCGGTGCTCCCGGCAGAGAACGGCTCCCCTGCGGCCAGGCCGGCGCCGGAGACAAAACTGAGCTCCGACGCACCGTAGTACTCGAAGATGGTGGCGTGCGGGGCCCACCGGCGGGCCGCCTCCAGTGTGCGCGCATCCAGCTTCGAGCCCGCACAGATGATGGTCCGGACGCCAGAGGCGTCCACGCAGCCCAGCAGTCCGCGTTCGCTGAGCAGCCGCAGCATGGTGGGCACCAGCACCAGCCGGGTGATGCCGTCATGGGTGATGGCGGCGTGGACGTCCCCGACGTCGAAAGATTCCAGGGTGTGGAACTCAGAACCGGCGTACAGGCATTCGGCCAAGGCGTACAGGTTGAGGCTGGCGGCCAGCGGGCCCGGTGCGAGCGTTTTGTCCTGCTGGCTCAGCCCGAAAAATTCCATGGAGGCCTCGAACGACTGCTGCCAGGAGCGGCGCGAGCGGGTGAAGGCCTTGGGCACGGAGGTGGTGCCGGAGGTCAGGCCGATGAGGAACGAGGACGCCGGATCCCCGTCCGCCAGACCGGTGTCGGCGCTCCCCGGAAACGGGTCAACGCCGCTGCCGTTGACACCACGGCCGTTGGGACCACTGCCCAGCCGCTGGACAATCTCGTCCCGCAGCGCGTGGGGCCAGGTGGGGTCCAAAACCGCGCACTCGCGGTCACCGGCGACGGCAGCGGCGAACTCAACGGCGAACTGGGTGGAGTTCGGTTGGGCGAGAACCGTGACACGGGCTGTACTGGAGGCTGCGGCGGCCTGCGCACCGTCGCGCAGTCCGGCCCAGCTGAGACGTTGTCCGGCCACGACGACGGCGGTGTCGTCGGGGCGTTCATCGGCCCAACGCTGAAGATTGTTGAGAAAAGGCATCGGACCAACTTTACCCGGCGGCACCCACCACAGCCTTGCTCCAAAGACTATTGTGACAACATGAGCTTCAATGACGGGGTCGAGCTGGACCCATCCCAGGTGGAAGACAGGCGCGGCGGCGGAGCGGGCCGCGGCGCGAAAATCGGCGGAGGCATCGGCGGCGGCGTCGTCCTGCTCCTTGCCGCCCTGTTCGGGATCAACCCGCAAATGCTGGGCCCACTCCTGGGCAGCGGCCAGGAACAGCCCGGCCAAAGCCAGGGAACGGCTCCGGCCGAGTGCAAACTTGGCTCCGATGCAGATCAGCGCCTCGACTGCCGCATCACCGGAACGGTCAACAGCCTGAATGCCTTCTGGCCCGCCTACCTCGCCGAGTACAACGTGAAGTACCCCCGGCCCAAGACTGTGCTGTTCGAGGGCGGCACGCGCACCGGCTGCGGTGCAGCCACGTCCGAAGTTGGCCCGTTCTACTGCCCGGCGGACACCACCGCCTACTTTGATCCAGGGTTCTTCCAGGACCTCGTCACCCGCTTCGGCTCCTCGGGCGGGCCCCTGGCCCAGGAATATGTGGTGGCCCATGAGTTTGGCCACCACATCCAGAACATCCTCGGCGACCTGGACAAGGCGCAGCAGGATCCGCAGGGCGCGGAATCCGGCGCGGTCCGGGTGGAGTTGCAGGCCGACTGCTATGCAGGGCTTTGGACCCGGTACGCCACCACGCAGAAGGACCCGAAGACCGGCAAACCCTTCCTTGAGCCGCTCAAGCAGCAGGACCTGAACGACGCGCTCTCGGCAGCCTCCGCAGTCGGTGACGACCGGATCCAGAAGGCCGCCACGGGCCGCGTCACGCCGGAGGGCTGGACGCATGGCTCCAGCGCGCAGCGGCAGAAGTGGTTCTACCAGGGCTACAAGACCGGCGACATCAACCAGTGCGACACGTTCAGCGCGGCAACACTCTGAACCCCTGGGCCCACGTCGGCCGGGTTCCCTGGCCGAGCTTGCGAGGTTAGGGGGCCGGTGGGGACGACGACGGCCGGCCACCTTCGTGAAGAAGGTGACCGGCCGTCGCCGTACTTTGGGAGTCGCCGTACTTTGGGATCAGATGTTGAAGCCGAGGGCCCGCATCTGGTCCTTGCCGTCGTCGGTGATCCGCTCCGGACCCCATGGCGGCATCCATACCCAGTTCAGGCGCCAGTCGTCCACTACGCCGTCAAGCGCCTTTCCAACCTGCTCCTCGAGCACGTCGGTCAGGGGGCAGGCCGCCGTGGTGAGGGTCATGTCGATCAGCAGGGCGCCGTCGTCCTCCGAGTACTTCAGGCCGTACAGCAGGCCCAGGTCCACGATGTTAACCCCGAGCTCGGGGTCGATGACGTCCTTGAGTGCCTCTTCGACATCCTCCAGCCCGGTGCGGGCTGCGTCGATTTCGGTCATGGTCAGTCAGTCCTAACTAGGCCTGGACCGCTGCGGCAGCCGTGGCGGTTCCGGCAGCACCGACGTAGCGGTCGTAGCCTTCTTCTTCCAGGCGGTCGGCCAGTTCCGGGCCGCCCTCTTCCACAACCTGGCCGTTCACGAACACGTGTACGAAGTCAGGCTTGATATAGCGCAGGATGCGGGTGTAGTGCGTGATGAGCAGTGTGCCCATGTTGCCGGTGGCGTGCGCGCGGTTGACGCCTTCGGAGACGACCTTGAGGGCGTCGACGTCGAGGCCGGAGTCGGTCTCGTCGAGCACGGCGAACTTCGGCTTGAAGAGTTCCAGTTGCAGGATCTCCACGCGCTTCTTCTCACCGCCGGAGAAGCCTTCGTTGACGTTGCGCTGGGCGAAGTCGGCGTCGATGCGCAGCTGCTGCATTGCGGCCTTGACGTCCTTGGTCCAGGTG
This sequence comes from Arthrobacter sp. FW305-BF8, assembly GCF_021789315.1. Lineage (NCBI taxonomy): Bacteria > Bacillati > Actinomycetota > Actinomycetes > Micrococcales > Micrococcaceae > Arthrobacter > Arthrobacter sp. FW305-BF8. Next base: position 2,570,529 of record NZ_CP084561.1, on the reverse strand, counting down.
CGCAGTGCCGGGGCTTCGCCGTCGATGGCGGTCTTGGCGGTCCGCAGGAAGTTGGTCATGGTGACACCCGGAACCTCAACCGGGTACTGCATGGCCAGGAAGACGCCGGCGCGGGCGCGCTCGTCGACGCTCATGGCCAGCACATCTTCGCCGTCCAGCGTGATGGTGCCGCCGGTGACGTTGTAGCGGGGGTGGCCAGCAATGGTGGAGGCCAGCGTGGACTTGCCGGAGCCGTTGGGGCCCATGATGGCGTGCGTCTCACCGGTGCGGATGGTCAGGCTGACGCCCTTCAGGATCTCCTTGGTGCCCTGCTCGGTGTCGATGCTGACGTGCAGGTCCTTGATCTCAAGAGTAGACATGTGTCTTGTTCTCCTCTGCACCTGCCGTTCTGTCGGCGGTGCGGTCATTAGTCTGGAAGTTGTTAGGTTCTGGCGCAGGCCCGGCTGGGCTTCAGGCTGGGCTGCCGGATTAGCTGAAGTTCGGCGTTTCGGCGCCGTTCAGGACGTTGGTGGTGTCCACGTAAACGCCGTCTCCGTGAATCTCCACCGCGAACACCGGAACGGGGTCGTAGGCCGGCAGCTGCAGGGGTTCGCCGGAGCGCAGGTCGAACTGGGAGCCGTGCCCCCAGCACTCGATGGCGCAGCCCTCCACCTCGCCCTCGGAAAGCGAGATGTCGGCGTGCGAGCACGTATCACCGATTGCGTGGATCTCTCCCATCGAGTCCTTGACGATCGCGACCGGGTAGTCGTCGATCAGGATCCGCAGGGCCTGCTTGGGCTGGATCTCGTTTGCGTTGCAGACGAGTTCGCCCTTTGGCTGTTCAGTCATCCGTTGTCCTGTGCTGTCGTTTCCGGCTGGTTGGGCCGGGCCTGGTCCGTACGGTCAGTTCTCGTGGGCGGCGAGCTCGCGCTCGACTTCCTCGGTCAGGCGCTCTTCGAGTGCCGGAACCTTGATCTGCTGGATGATCTCGTTGAGGAAGCCGCGAACGACCAGACGCCGTGCCACATCTTCGGGAATGCCGCGGGCCATGAGGTAGAACAGGTGCTCGTCGTCGAAACGTCCGGTGGAGCTGGCGTGGCCGGCACCCTCGATGAGGCCCGTCTCGATTTCGAGGTTGGGCACGGAGTCCGCGCGGCAGCCGTCGGTGAGCACCAGGTTCTGGTTCTTCTCGTACGAGTCGGTGCCCAGGGCCTGCTTCTGGATCAGCACGTCGCCCACCCAGACAGTGTGCGCGTTCTTGCCCTGCAGGGCACCCTTGTAGAGCACGTTGGACTTGCAGTTGGCCACGTTGTGGTCAACGAAGGACCGGTGCTCCAGGTGCTGGCCGGCGTCGGCGAAGTAGAGGCCCAGCAGCTCGGCCTCGGCGCCCTCACCGGAGAAGCGGACGTTGGAGTTCAGGCGTACCACGGAACCGCCAAGGGAAACGGCGATGTGCTTGTAGACGGCGTCCTTGCCCACCTGGGCGTCGTGCTGGCCCAGGTGCCGAGCGTTGTCTTCCCAGAGTTGCACGGAAATCACGGTGAGGTGCGCGCCGTCGCCGACGATCACTTCCAGGTTGCCGTTGTGGTCCGCCGCGCCCGTGTGTTCCACGATGACGACGCTGCGGGAGTTGGCGCCGGCTTCCAGCACGAAGTGTGCGTTGGAGCGGCGGCCTGCGCCCGCACCGTCGACCAGGATGCGCACCGGCTCAGCCGGTTCGGCGTCGGCCGGGATGACCACGTGCAGGGCCTCATCCGTGTTGGCGGAGGCGACGACGGCGGCCCGGTCGGCGGGGGCCAGGACGGTGCCGCGTGGGGCGGCTCCCTGTGCCAGGCTGCCGCGGACGTAGCCTTCGGGGGCTTCCACGGTGAACGCGGCCGCGTCGCCATCCGTGGCTGCGTCCGAGAACAGGTTGGCCAGTCCGCGGACCGGGGTGAAGCGCCATTCCTCTTCACGGCCGGTGGGCAGCGCGAAGTCGGCGACGTCGAAGCTCGTGAGCCGTTCGGCGCGCGAAGACATGACGGTGACGCCGTGGTTGTGGCTGTGGTCCACCTTGGCGGAGACCAGGCCCTCGCCTTCCTCGGTGAAACCTGCGATGGAAGGCGCCCCGATGCGGGCCTTTTCAGTAGTAATTTCGGCAGTCATTAACCGACGGATCCTTCCATCTGGAGTTCAATGAGGCGGTTCAGCTCGAGGGCGTATTCCATCGGCAGCTCGCGGGCGATCGGCTCGATGAAGCCGCGCACGATCATGGCCATGGCTTCGTCTTCGCGCATGCCGCGGGACATGAGGTAGAAGAGCTGCTCCTCGGAGACGCGCGAGACGGTTGCCTCGTGCCCCAGCTGCACGTCATCCTCACGGATGTCGATGTATGGGTAGGTGTCCGAGCGGCTGATGGTGTCCACCAGTAGCGCGTCGCAGCGCACCGTGTTCGCGGAGTGCTTGGCACCCTCGCGGATCTGGACCAGGCCACGGTAGGCCGCGCGTCCGCCGCCGCGGGCAACGGATTTGGAGATGATGGAGCTCTTCGTGTTCGGCGCGATGTGCACCATCTTGGAGCCGGTGTCCTGGTGCTGGCCCTCGCCGGCGAACGCGATGGACAGGGTCTCGCCCTTGGCGTGCTCGCCCGTGAGGTAGACGGCCGGGTACTTCATGGTGACCTTGGAGCCGATGTTGCCATCGATCCACTCCATGGTGCCGCCCTCTTCGCAGATGGCGCGCTTGGTCACGAGGTTGTACACGTTGTTGGACCAGTTCTGGATGGTGGTGTACCGGACGCGGGCGCCCTTCTTGACCACGATCTCGACGACGGCCGAGTGCAGCGAGTCCGAGGTGTAGATCGGCGCCGTGCAGCCTTCGATGTAGTGGACGTAGGAGTCCTCGTCGGCGATGATCAGCGTGCGCTCGAACTGGCCCATGTTTTCCGTGTTGATGCGGAAGTAAGCCTGCAGCGGGATGTCGACGTGCACGCCCTTGGGCACGTACACGAAGGAACCGCCGGACCATACGGCCGTGTTCAGCGAGGCGAACTTGTTGTCGCCCACCGGGATGATGGTGCCGAAGTACTCCTGGAAGATCTCCGGGTGCTCGCGCAGCGCGGTGTCCGTGTCCAGGAAGATGACGCCCTGGGCCTCAAGGTCCTCGCGGATCTGGTGGTACACGACCTCGGACTCGTACTGGGCTGCCACACCGGAGACCAGGCGGCTGCGCTCAGCTTCCGGAATGCCGAGCTTCTCGTACGTGTTGCGAATGTCCTCGGGCAGGTCCTCCCAGGAAGCGGCCTGCTTCTCGGTGGAACGCACGAAGTACTTGATGTTGTCGAAGTCGATGCCGGACAGGTCCGCGCCCCAGGTGGGCATGGGCTTGCGGTCAAAGTACTTCAGACCCTTCAGGCGGAGGTCCAGCATCCATTCCGGCTCGCTCTTTTTGGCCGAGATGTCGCGGACCACGTCCTCGTTGAGGCCGCGGCGGGCGTTAGCGCCGACGTCGTTCTTGTCGGCCCAGCCGTACTCATAGGTTCCGATGCCGTGCAGCTCGGGATTCTTCTCCAGAATCTCGGCGATAACACCAGGCTCGGCAACCTTCTTCTCTGATAGTTGGTCCGTCATCACGGCCTTTCTTGCAGATGGTTGGATACTTCGTCCAGGTTGTCCGGCGCGTCACCGGTGGCCGCGGCCACCGTCACGGCCGGACGGCCTGTGGGTATATGGGTGGTGCAGACGTGTCCCCCGCGGGCAAGCGTGGAAAGCCTGCGGACATCGACACCAACGAGGCGCGAAAACATTTCCGTTTCCGCGTCGCAGAACACGGGAAACTGGGTGGCCAGCTGCTGGATGGGGCAATGGCCCTGGCACAGCTGGACGCTGGACAGCGCCGCCGGCAGCGGGGCCTTGGCTTCAATGGACGCAGTGGAAGCGACGAAGCCGTCCCGGGACAGGGCGGCAGACAGGGCCTGCGCACGCGCCGTGGTGTCCGTTCCGGCGGCTTCCACCTCGGGGGCGTAGCGGCGTTCCATCTCCGCGAAACGCTCGACGGCGAACTTGCGGACGGCTTCGTCCCCAGCCATCACGCCGAGCTGCTTGAGCGCCAGGGTGGCAATGTTCAGGTAATCGTCGCCCAGCGAGGACTGGCCCTGGGAGCTGAGGACGTAGCGGCGGGCGGGGCGGCCGGCACCGGCGCCTGCGCGGGCCACGCGCTTGACCTCGATCACGCCGGCGCGTGACAGGTGGTCCAGGTGGCGGCGTACGGCGGCCGGTGTGAAACCGAGCAGGTCACCCAGTTCGGCCGCGCTGACCGGCCCGTGCTCCAGGACGGCGCTGAGGACGCGGTCGCGCGTGCGCTCGTCGGCGTCGGCCGCTGCCGGCACGGACGCCAGGGCAGCACGCTTTCCACCGCGCAGTGCACCTGTCGGCGCACTCTGCCCGGCCAATGGCACGGAAGTGGTGTTGGTCATGGAATACACAACACAATCATGTCGTAATTTATTGCGACGTTCCAGTAAGGCTAGGCTGACCTGAGCCCGGAGGCTGCGCCGGTCCGGCGGCAGTACGCCGGCTCACCAGTGACAGTACTACTTCACGTAGAATGCTGGGGTGCGATTCCCCAAATCCCCCGTGTTGACCATCGACGGGCTCATCAAGGACGTCGGTCCGCTGCCCACCCTCGATGGCAAGATGCTCAGGGTAGTGAGTGACGTCTCACTCATCGCCGGCCGCGGCGAGGTCACGGCGCTGCTCGGTGCCAACGGCGCCGGTAAGACTACCACCATAGAATGCGCGCAGGGGCTCCAGAAGCGCACGGGCGGAAGTATTACGCTGCTCGGCTCGGATCCCGGCACCGCCGGTGCGGAACTGCGCGCCCGCGTCGGCGTCATGCTCCAGGACGGCGGCCTCCCGCCGTCGGCCCGTCCCATCCCCCTGCTCCGGCACATTGCCGGCATGTACCGCAATCCCAGGCCGCTGGATGAGCTGGTGCAGCGGCTGGGCATCGATAGCTTCAGCAGGACCAATGTCCGCCGGCTCTCCGGCGGACAGAAGCAGCGGCTCGCTCTCGCCGCCGCCCTGATCGGCAATCCCGAGGTCCTGTTCCTGGACGAACCCAGCGCCGGGCTGGACCCGCAGTCCCGCCAGTTGGTCTTCGACCTGATCGCGGAACTCCGGGACAGCGGGATGGGGATCATCCTCACCACCCACCTCATGGATGATGCACAGCGGCTGGCCGACTACGTGTACATCATCGACGCCGGCAGGAACGTTGCGGAGGGCACCGTTGCCCAGCTGCTGCAGCACAACATGCCCGAGACGCCGCACAGGGACCATGTCCGGACGCTGCACTTCGAAGCACTGCCGGGACTGGACTTCACCGGCGTTCTGGCGGCCGAAATCGAGGTCCGCGAGACGCGTTCCGGCAGTTACACGGCCACCGGCGCGCTGACCCCTGAGGACCTCGCAGCGCTGACCGCCTGGTGGGCACACCACGGCATCATGCCGGGCTCGCTGAGCATGGAGGCCCGGAGCCTCGAAGACGTATTCCTTGACATTTCCGGAAGGGAAATCCGATGACGACAGCCACGGGCAGCGCTCCCGCTCCCCTGCTCCGCCGGATCCTGCTGCAGGGTAAATACGAGGCCGCGACCATGCTCCGGAACGGCGAGCAGCTGATCCTCGCGGTGGTCCTGCCCCTTCTTGCCCTGATCGGGCTCACGGTCACCCCGCTGCTCGACGGCATGGGGGACAGCCCGGTCAATGTCGCGGTCCCGGGCATCCTAGCGCTGTGTGCCATGTCCACTGCGTTCACCGGGCAGGGCATCGCCACGGGCTTCGACCGGCGGTATGGAGTGCTGCGGTTCCTGTCCACCACGCCACTGGGACGGGCCGGCCTCATCGCCGGAAAGATCCTCGCCGTCCTGGCTGTCCTGGTGATCCAGGTGGTCATCGTGGCCGCGGTCGCCTTCCCGCTCGGATGGCGCCCCGATCCGCTGGGCCTGCTGCCCGGCCTTTGCATGCTGGTGCTGGGCGCGGCCGCGTTCACCGCGCTGGGGCTGCTGGTGGCGGGCACCGTCCGGCCCGAAGCCACGCTGGCCATAACCAACCTGCTGTGGATCCTGCTCGGCGCCCTGGGCGGCATCGTCATCCCCATGCAGCGGCTGCCGGAGCTCGCCCAGAACACCGTCCACCTGCTGCCGTCCGGGTCCCTCGGCGAAGGGCTGCGGGACGCCTTCCTGCACGGCGCCATCAACGGCAACGCTGTCCTTGTCCTGCTGATGTGGACGGTTCTCGCCGGCGCAGCAGCCATCCGCTGGTTCAAATGGAATTGAGAATAACGTGAGTACGGCTTCGCGCCTCCCCCAGTTCGTCGGCCGCCTGGCATCCAAGCTTCCGGTCACCGTCGATTCGACCGTCCGCCGCCTTGCCGTGCTGTCCCTGATCGGGCAGACGGTCCTGGTGGTCACCGGCGGCGCCGTCCGACTGACCGCCTCGGGCCTTGGCTGCCCCACCTGGCCCAGGTGCACGAACAATTCTCTGGTGAATACCCCCGAGATGGGCATCCACGGCTTCATTGAGTTCGGGAACCGGCTCCTGACGTTTGCCCTGGCCGCCGTCGCGGCACTCATGCTCGTTTACTTGTGGAACCTGCGCAAGGAGCGCAAGGACCTGTTCCTGCTGGCCCTGGGCCTGCTGGCGAGCATCCCGGCGCAGGCCATCATCGGCGGCATCACGGTGCTGACCCAGCTGAATCCTTGGGTTGTCGGGCTGCATTTCCTGGTGTCCATGGCCCTGGTGGTTTTTGCCACGCTGCTGGTCAACCGTGCGTACGGCAGGACGGGCGGGTTCCGCACACGTCCCCTCACTGCCCTGCCGGGGGTCCTGCGGCCGGTGATGACCGCCGTCGCACTGTTCTCCGCGATCGCCGTCATGCTGGGCGTCGTGGTGACCGGCGCCGGACCGCACGCGGGTGACGCCAATGCGCCCCGGAACGACCTGGACTGGGACCTCTTCTCGCACATCCATGCCGTGCCCGCCTACCTGGTCACCGCCGGCACGCTGCTCGCCGTGTACTTCGTGTTCCGCCGCGGCATTGCGGGGACGTTCCGGACGGCCGTGCTGATGCTCCTCGGCGTCACCGTGCTCCAGGCCGTCATTGGCTTCACCCAGTACTACAACGGCATTCCCGCGCTTCTCGTGGGAGCACACATGCTGGGCGCGGCCCTGCTGATGAGCGCGGCAACGAACGCCGCTGACATCGCCCGCTCCAGTCCCGTCAGGTAACTTTTCCCCCGACGCTCTATCACGTCCTGCCGCGTGGCGGGCGACGCTTCCTCACATCCCGTCGCTTCATCCTCGACGCTTCCTCACACCCCGTCGCTTCATCCTCGACGCTTCCCCACATCGGGCCACCGGCGGCCAACGAGAAACGCCCCTCCACATGTGCGGTGAAGGGGCGTTTCGTCATTCCGCCGGAGGTGAGGACGCGTCGCAGGGAAACCCGCAGGACCTGAGGACGCGTTTTGCCTTGTGGGTTAGCCCATGATCGGCGAGCCGACGAACGGGTCGACGGCCAGCGCGATGAAGAGGAGGGTCAGGTAGCTGATGGAGCCGTGGAAGACCTTCATGGCGCCCTTGTCGGAGAGGTCCCCACCCTGCGCCCGGTTGTAGAGGGCGTGGGACTCGTACAGGAACCAGGCACCGGCCAGTACCGCAACGGCGGTGTACACCCAGCCGGCGCTGCCGGCCGGGATCATGAGCAGCGAGCAGGCAACCATGGCCCAGGCGTACAGGACCACCTGGACGGACACGACCTTGGCGCCGGCGATGGCACCGAGCATCGGCACGTTGGCGTTGCGGTAGTCCTCGCCGTAGCGCATGGACAGCGGCCAGTAGTGCGGCGGGGTCCAAAGGAAGATCACCATGAACAGGACGATGGCCGGCCACTCGACCGTGTTGGTCACGGCGGACCAGGCGATCAGCACGGGGAAACAGCCCGCGGCGCCGCCCCAGACGATGTTCTGGGCCGTGCGGCGCTTGAGAATCATCGTGTAGATGACCACGTAGAAGACGATGGCACCCAGTCCGAGCCAGGCGGAAAGCGGGTTCGCGCCGAACCAGAGGATGGCGATGGCCGCGGCGCCCAGCAGCCACGCAAAGATCAAGGCCTCGCGGGGCGTGACCTCACCGGTGACCAGGGGCCGCTTCTCGGTGCGGTGCATCAGCTTGTCGATGTCGCGGTCGATGTAGCAGTTGAAGGCACCCGCGCTGCCAGCGGCGAAGGCGCCGCCCACGAGGGTGGCCAAGATGAGGCCGAGTGACGGGAAGCCACGCTGGGCGTAAATCATGGTGGGCAGGGTGCTGACCAGCAGGAGTTCAATGACCCTGGGCTTGGTGAGTGCAAGGTACGCCTTCGCCTTGCGGGCTAGTCCGGCTCTTCCGTGGACCCGGGAAGAGGTCAGCGGCGTATCTGTTGTGCTCACGTGGCAGTCACTCTGTTTCTGTCTGGCTGTTTATCTGATCGGTGCGCCCGGACACGCGGTCCGGACCGATTCCTCACCGGCGGCTGACGGGGCTGTCATCTGCGCACTAGAACCCGCCCGGCCCGCCGGTGGCCTCCCGATATCATACCGCGGTCCCGCATGGATCGCTGGCATCGGCTTGTGACGGCAAATCACTGAAAATGATTCGTTCGTGCTTGCTTCAATCACATTAACGCAGCCTCACCGCACGGATGATTCACAAAAGAGAAATTGCGTCCAACTGGTGAGATTTTGGCCGCCCGAAGTGTGGAATGGAGCTAAGCTGTCTGCAGATCAGCGCACACTGGAAGACGGGCAAGAAACCGCATTCCAGACCGTCCGGCGACTGAATGAAGATCAACGTTTCAATGGTGAACGGCTGGTAGGCACAAATGCAGCGGGCACCAATTATGCCCTGCCGCTGTGTGTCATTACCGCTTGCCGTTTAACACAGAGAGGGGCCCGGATTCCGTGGCACATGTGAAAGAGCAAGAACTGACCTGGACCGACCTCGACCAGCGCGCCGTTGACACCGTGCGTGTCCTGGCCGCGGACGCCGTGGAGAAGGTGGGCAACGGCCACCCCGGTACCGCGATGAGCCTGGCGCCGGCCGCATACCTCCTGTTCCAGAAGCTGATGCGGCACGACCCGAAGAACCCGGACTGGATCGGCCGCGACCGTTTCGTCCTCTCCCCCGGCCACACGTCCCTGACGCTGTACATCCAGCTGTTCCTCTCCGGCTACGGCCTGGAACTGAAGGACCTGGAAGCACTGCGCACCTGGGGCTCCCTCACCCCGGGCCACCCCGAGTACAAGCACACCGCCGGCGTGGAGATCACCACCGGGCCGCTGGGTCAGGGCCTGGCCTCCTCCGTGGGCTTTGCGTACTCCCAGCGCCGCCAGCGCGGCCTGTTCGACGCCGACGCCGCCCCCGGCACCAGCCCGTTCGACCACACCATCTGGGTGATCGCTTCCGACGGCGACCTCCAGGAAGGTGTGACCTCCGAGGCCTCCTCCCTCGCCGGCCACCAGGAGCTCGGCAACCTCGTGGTCATCTACGACGAGAACCACATCTCCATCGAGGACGACACCGATATCGCCTTCACCGAGGATGTCCTGAAGCGTTACGAGGCTTACGGCTGGCACGCCCAGCGCGTTGACTGGACCAAGACCGGCGACTACAAGGAAGACGTCCAGGAGCTGTACTCGGCACTTCTGGCCGCCAAGGCTGAAACCTCCAAGCCGTCCATCATTTCGCTGCGCACCATCATCGGCTACCCGGCCCCGAAGAAGCAGAACACCGGCAAGATCCACGGCTCCGCCCTGGGTTCGGAAGAAGTGGCAGCACTGAAGAACGTCCTCGGCTTCGACCCCGAGAAGTCCTTCGAGGTGGACGAGGACGTGCTGGCCCACGCCCGCGCCGTCGTCGACCGCGGTGCCCACGCACGCAAGGAATGGGAAGAAGCCTTCTCCGCCTGGCAGTCCGCCAACCCGGAAGGTGCTGCCCTGCTGGAGCGCGTGGAAGCCCGCCAGCTGCCCACCGAGCTCGACGGCGTTCTCCCGGTCTTCCCGGCTGGCAAGGACGTCTCCACCCGCGCCGCGTCCGGCAAGGTCCTGAACGCCATCGGCCCGGTCATGCCGGAACTCTGGGGCGGCTCGGCCGACCTCGCCGAGTCGAACAACACCACGATCGAGGGCTCGCCGTCGTTCGTTCCCGCGGGCAAGCAGACCAACGCATGGTCCGGCAACCCGTACGGACGCGTCCTGCACTTCGGTATCCGTGAGCACGCCGCCGCTTCGATCGTGAACGGCATCAGCCTGCACGGCAAGACCCGCGCGTTCTCCGGCACGTTCCTGATCTTCAGCGACTACCAGCGTCCGGCCATCCGCCTCGGCGCCCTCATGGGCGTGCCGTCCCTGTACGTTTGGACGCACGACTCCATCGGCCTCGGCGAGGACGGCCCGACGCACCAGCCGGTGGAGCAGCTCGCTTCGCTGCGAGCCATCCCGGGTCTCGACGTCGTCCGTCCGGGCGATGCCAACGAGGTCGCGGCAGCGTGGAAGACCATGCTGGAGAACCACGAGAACCCGGCCGGCATCGTCCTGACCCGCCAGAACATCCCCACGTACGAGCGTGGCGAGGGCGCGGCCGAGGGTGACACGTTCGGCTCGACCGCAGGCGTCGCCAAGGGCGGTTACGTCCTGGCCGAGGCGTCCAAGGACGGCAAGACCGTGGACGCGCAGGTCATCCTGATCGGCACCGGCTCGGAAGTCCAGCTGGCCGTGCAGGCCCGCGAAGCACTGCAGGCCGAAGGCATCGCCGCCCGCGTGGTGTCCATGCCGTGCGTCGAGTGGTTCAACAAGCAGGACGCCGCCTACCGCGAGGCAGTCCTGCCCGCAGCGGTCAAGGCCCGCGTTTCGGTTGAAGCCGGTCTGTCCCAGGGTTGGCGCGAGTTCGTCGGCGACGCCGGCCGCTCCATCAGCCTCGAGCACTACGGCGCATCCGCCGACTACAAGCGCCTGTTCCAGGAATTCGGCATCACGGCAGAAGCTGTTGCCGCCGCCGCCAAGGATTCCCTCGCCGGACTCCAGTCCTGACAGCACCCCCACAGTTCAAGGAGATTAGAAATGACTAGCACTCCCACCCAGCAGCTTTCCGACGCCGGCGTTTCCATCTGGCTCGATGACCTCTCCCGGGGCCGTCTGAAGACCGGAACGCTGCAGAAGCTGATCGAAGAGAAGAACGTTGTTGGTGTCACCACGAACCCCAGCATCTTCCACGCCGCCATCACCTCCGGCACGGACTACGACGCCACCATCGCGGCCCAGGCCGCTGCCGGCGCCTCCATCGAAGAGACCATCTTCGAAATCACGACGACGGACGTCGCCGACGCCTGCGACCTCTTCGCCCCGATTGCCGCGGCAACCAAGGGTGTTGACGGCCGTGTCTCCATCGAGGTGGACCCCCGACTCGCGTGGGACACCGCCGGCACCATCGCCGAAGCGAAGCACCTCTACAAGAAGGTCAACCGCGACAACGTGCACATCAAGATCCCGGCCACGCTGGAGGGCCTGGAAGCCATCACGGCAACCCTGGCCGAGGGCATCAGCGTCAACGTGACCCTGATCTTCTCGCTGGAGCGCTACCGCGCCGTCATCAACGCCTTCCAGAGCGGTCTGGAGCAGGCCAGGGACAACGGCCACGACCTGTCCAAGATCCACTCCGTCGCCTCCTTCTTCGTCTCCCGCGTGGACACGGAAATCGACAAGCGCCTGGACGCGATCGGCACCGAGGAAGCCAAGGCCCTCAAGGGCAAGGCCGGCGTTGCCAATGCCCGCCTCGCCTACCAGGTCTACGAGGAGCTCTTCTCCACCGAGCGCTGGGCCGTGCTGGCCGAAGCCGGCGCACTGCCGCAGCGCCCGCTGTGGGCTTCTACCGGCGTGAAGGACCCGGCTTACCCCGACACCCTCTACGTCACCGAGCTCGTTGCCCCTCACGTCGTGAACACCATGCCGGAGAAGACCCTGGACGCCACGTTCGACCACGGCGTGGTCACGGGCGACACCGTCACCAACGGCTACGATGAAGCGAACGCCACCCTCAACGCCCTTGATGCCCTCGGTGTGTCCTACAACGAGGTCGTTGCCCTGCTGGAATCCGAAGGCCTGGACAAGTTTGTTGCCAGCTGGAAGGAACTCCTGGCAGACGTCGAAGGCGCCCTCGCCACCGCACGGAAGGCTTCCTAACCCAACATGAGCACACTCAGCTACGACGCCACCGGTTCCGCCCGGAAGGCTCTTGAGCAGCACCTGCCCGCCCTCGTGGAAGACCGCGTCGCCACCCGGATCTTCGCCAAGGACCACACCCTGTGGGGTCCCGATGCGGAAGCCGAGTCGGCCATCCGCCTCGGCTGGGTCGAGGCGGCCACCGTCTCCCGGCCCCTGGTGGACGGCATCCTGGAGCTCCGCGATGCCCTGAAAGCGGAGGGTGTTACCCGCATTGCCCTCTGCGGCATGGGCGGCTCCTCGCTTGCTCCTGAGGTCATCGCCGGCACCGCTGGCGTCGAGCTGACTGTGCTGGACAGCACCGACCCCGAACAGGTCGGTGCTGCCCTCGCGGACCGCCTCGCTGAAACCGCCATCGTGGTTTCCTCGAAGTCCGGTTCAACACTGGAAACCGATTCGCAGCGGCGGATCTTCGAGCACGCCTTCACGGAGGCCGGCCTCGATGCGAAGAGCCGGATCATCGTGGTCACCGATCCCGGGTCCCCGCTGGACAAGGCCTCACGCGAGGCCGGCTACCGTGCGGTCTTCAACGCGGACCCGAACGTGGGCGGACGTTACTCGGCGCTGACGGCCTTCGGGCTCGTCCCGTCCGGTCTGGCCGGCGTGGACATCGCAGCCCTGCTGGACGAGGCTGAAGAAGCCGCGGAGATCCTGAACGAGGACGCTCCCGAGAACATCGGGCTGGTCCTGGGGGCCGCGCTGGGCGGCACCAACCCGCTGCGCGACAAGATCGTCATCGCGGAGGACGGCTCCGGCATCGTGGGATTCGCTGACTGGGCCGAACAGCTCATCGCTGAGTCCACGGGCAAGCTCGGCACCGGCGTCCTGCCGGTTGTCGCCGGCCCGGACGCCCCGGAAGTCACTTCCGGCGCTGAAGACGTCCTGGTGGTCCGCCTCGTCAGCACGGACGCCGACGTCGAACTCGGCGAGAACGAAGTTGCCATTGCCGGCGGCCTCGCCTCGCAGATGATGGTGTGGGAGTTCGCCACCGCTGTGGCCGGGCGTCTCCTGGGCATCAACCCGTTTGACCAGCCCGACGTGGAAGCCGCCAAGGTGGCTGCCCGTGGCCTGCTGGACGCCCAGCCGGAACCGACGCCGGCCAACTTTACCGACGGTGCCATCGAGGTCCGCGGCGGAGAATGGCTCGGCGACGCCGGCTCAGCAACCGACGCGGTCTCCGCGTTGCTGGCACAGCTGGGCAGCGACGGCTACCTGAGCGTCCAGGCCTACTTCGACCGCCTGGCCTACGCCCAGCTCGAGGGCGTCCGGGACGAACTTGCCGCCGTGAGCGGCCGGCCTGTTACCTTCGGCTGGGGGCCCCGGTTCCTGCACTCCACCGGCCAGTTCCACAAGGGCGGCCCGGCGATCGGTGTCTTCCTGCAGGTCACAGCGGCGTCTGCCACGGACCTCGCCATTCCGGACCGTCCGTTCACGTTCGGTGAGCTGATCACGGCCCAGGCTGCCGGCGACGCTCAGGTACTGAGCGAACACGGCCGGCCGGTGCTGCGCCTGCACCTCACCGACCGGGCAGCGGGCGTTGCCCAGCTGCAGGAGATCGTTTCGTCGCTTGCCGGCAAGGCAACGTCCGCCACTGAGAGCTAAGGCCCTGAATTAACCATGCCAGATACTTTGAACGGCAGAAGGTCAGCGGGCCGGTCCGGGAATCCTTTGCGGGATCCTCGGGACCGGCGGTTGAACCGGATTGCCGGGCCGTCCTCGCTTGTGCTTTTCGGAGTGACGGGGGACCTTGCCCGTAAGAAGCTCATGCCTGCCGTGTATGACCTTGCCAACCGTGGCCTGTTGCCGCCGAGTTTCGCTTTGGTCGGTTTCGGCCGGCGGGACTGGGACAACGAGGATTTCGCCGCGGAGGTGAAGGACGCGGTGAAGGCGTATGCCCGGACGCCTTTTGATGAGGCGGTCTGGAACCAGCTCTCGGAGGGCATCCGGTTCGTGCAGGGCGCGTTCGATGACGATGCGGCGTTTGAGCGGCTCGGGGAGACGATCAAGGAACTCGACGAGGTCCGGGGCACCCGCGGCAACCACGCGTTTTACCTCTCGATCCCGCCGAAGGCCTTTGAGCAGGTCTGCCGGCAGCTGTCCAGGCATGGTTTGGCGCAGGCCGGGGGCGGGAAGTGGCGCCGGGTGGTGATTGAGAAGCCGTTCGGGCATGACCTGGACTCGGCCCGGCAGCTGAACGACATTGTGGAGTCGGTGTTCCCGGCCGACGCGGTGTTCCGGATCGATCATTACCTGGGCAAGGAGACTGTGCAGAACATCCTGGCGCTGCGTTTCGCGAACCAGCTGTTCGAGCCGTTGTGGAACGCGAACTACGTGGACCATGTGCAGATCACGATGGCCGAGGACATCGGTACCGGCGGCCGGGCCGGGTATTACGACGGTGTGGGTGCGGCCCGTGACGTGATCCAGAACCACCTGCTGCAGCTGCTCGCCCTGACCGCGATGGAGGAACCGATTTCCTTTAACGCCGATGACCTGCGGGCGGAGAAGGAAAAGGTCCTCGCCGCGGTGCGGTTGCCCGAGGACCTGTCCACCCATTCGGCCCGCGGCCAGTTCGCCGGTGGCTGGCAGGGCGGGGAGCAGGTCCAGGGGTATCTGGAGGAGGAGGGCATCCCGGCCGACTCCAAAACCGAAACCTACGCCGCGATCCGGGTGGACATCAACACCCGGCGCTGGGCCGGGGTGCCGTTCTACCTGCGCGCCGGCAAACGGCTCGGACGCCGGGTCACGGAGATCGCGGTGGTGTTCAAGCGCGCACCGAACCTGCTCTTCGGCACTCACGGGGGCGCCGGCCACGGCGATGATGATTTCGGGCAGAACGCGGTGGTGATCCGGGTCCAGCCCGATGAGGGCGCCACGATCCGGTTCGGGTCCAAGGTCCCGGGCACGCAGATGGAGGTGCGGGATGTGACCATGGACTTCGGCTACGGGCACTCGTTCACCGAGTCCTCCCCGGAAGCGTATGAGCGGCTGATCCTGGACGTGCTCCTGGGCGAGCCGCCGCTGTTCCCGCGGCACGAGGAAGTGGAGCTGTCCTGGAAGATCCTGGACCCCTTCGAAGAATACTGGGCCGGTTTGGGTGAACAGCCCGAGCCCTACGCGCCCGGCAGCTGGGGCCCGGCCTCGGCCGATGAGCTGCTAGCCCGCGACGGACGCACCTGGAGAAGGCCATGATCGTAGACCTGCCCAACACCACCACCTCGAAGGTGTCCAAGAAGATCCAGTCCCTGCGCGAGCAGGGCGGGGTGATCGCGCTCGGTCGGGTCCTGACCCTCGTGGTGGTCACCAAGTCCGGGCTCGAAGAGGAAGCGATCGAGGCCGCGAACGAGGCCAGCCGCGAACACCCCTGCCGGATCATCGTGCTCGCCGACGCGGGCTCGTCCGCGCCGAACCGGCTCGACGCGCAGATCCGGGTCGGCGGGGACGCCGGCGCCTCGGAAGTCATCGTGCTGCGCGGCTTCGGGGAACTCGCCGAGGAATCTGAATCCCTCGTCGCCGCGCTGCTGCTGCCCGACGCCCCGATCGTGGCCTGGTGGCCGCACGGGGCCCCCAAAAACGCGTCTGAGACCTCGATCGGGAGGATCGCGCACCGCCGGATCACCGACTCCGCGAACGAGGCCGAACCCCAGGTCGCACTGGAAAACATCCGGAACACCTACAAAGCCGGCGACACCGACCTCGCCTGGACCCGGCTGACGAACTGGCGCATCCAACTCGCCGCCGTCCTGGACCAGGCCGACACCTCACCCGTCACCGCCGTCGCGGTCGAAGGCGCCTCGGACTCACCCAGCACCATCCTGCTCGCAGCCTGGCTGACCCTGTCCCTGGACGCCCCCGTCACCATCGTCGCGGACCCCGCCGGCACCGGCATCCGCCGCGTCCGGCTCACCCGCACCAGCGGCGACGTCCAACTCTTCCGCCCCGGCCTCTCCATCGCCGAACTCACCCAACCCGGCCAACCCGCACAACGCATCTCCCTCCCGCGGCGCAGCCTCCGCGACTGCCTCGCAGAAGAACTCCGCCGCCTCGACCCCGACGAGGTGTTCGGCGAAGTGATTACTATTGGACTGCCACGTACCAATCTAAGGAGTGTCCGTCCCAGTGAGCGCTGAGCCCAGAGTAAGCATCCATCCTGACTCTTCCGTACTCATGGCCGCCATTGCGGCCCGACTGATCACCAAGCTCGTGGACGTGCAGGACCGGTTCGGTGAAGCAACGGTGGTGCTTACCGGAGGCACGGTGGGCATCGGAACTCTGAAGGCAGTAGCGGACTCCCCCGCCGCCCCCGCGGTGGACTGGGCCAAAGTGAACTTCTGGTGGGGCGACGAACGCTTCGTCGGATCCCAGGACCCGGACCGCAACGCGCTCCAGGCCCAGGAAGCACTCCTGAAGCACATCAACGCTGATCCCGAGCGCGTCCACGTGCCCGGCTCGACGGATGACTTCGAAACGCCGGAACAGGCTGCAGAGGACTACGCACAACGCCTCAGTGATGCGGCAGCTGCCGAGCATGCCGCTGATGCTTCGGACGGCCGCCCCGAGGAGCCGGGCCGGCTTCCCCGGTTCGACGTCGTCCTGCTGGGAGTGGGCCCGGACGCGCACGTGGCGTCCCTGTTCCCGGAACAGGGCGGCATCCGCGAGAAGCAACTGACGGTGGTGGGGGTCCGCAACTCCCCCAAGCCGCCGCCCCAGCGGATCTCCCTGACTCTGCCGGCCATCAACACCTCTGCCGAGGTGTGGATGGTGGTGGCAGGCGAGGACAAGGCCGGTGCGGTGGGCCTGGCCCTGGCCGGAGCGAATCCCGTGCAGGTGCCAGCGGCCGGACCGGCAGGCCGGTCCCGGACGCTGTGGCTGATCGACGAAAACGCGGCCGCGCGCGTGCCCGAGCAGCTAGTCAGGAAGGCGCCGGCTGGCTCTTAGCCGCCGCAACGCTCCAGCCAGGACGTCTTCGGCGTCCTGGCTGGAGCGTCTTTCTTTAACGTAATCCAGATGACTCTTGAAGCCTTCTTCCTGGGCTTCGCCGGGCATGCCGGCGCCGGGGTTGCGCGTCGACGGCCGGCCGCACTGTCGGCAGTCCCACACATCCGGAATCTGGTCGTCCGGCAATTTAAGAAAAACAGGCCGCGTCTCGTGTCCCATGGCGCACCAATAGGAGACACAAATACGCGGCAGGGGCTCCCCGAGAGGATCATCCCCCTGGTTCTTCAATCCGGCCCCTTGAATGACACCCACGCGGGTGCCGCGGAATCCTGAAGAGGAATGCACCATGGGAACTCCCTCGCTACTAATGGCGGCGCTGCCGTTAGATCCGATAGCCACAGTTTAGTCCGGACTTCCCCCTGACGGCAGGAAAAAGCCCGGCCCAATCAGGAACGGGTCCTGATTGGGCCGGGCTTTTTAGTGCTGGGCGGCTGCCTCGGGCGTTAGGAGTCAGCCACACCCGTGAAGCGCATCAGGAGGCCGAGGGCGATGATGACCACGCCCCAGGTGACTCCGAGGATGATGGTGAACCTGTTGAGGTTGCGCTCAGCAACGCCGGACGAGGACAGCCCCGAGCTCATTCCGCCGCCGAACATGTCCGACAGGCCGCCGCCGCGTCCCTTGTGGAGCAGGATGAGCAGGGTCAGCAGAAGGCTGGTAATGCCCAGCAGGATCTGCAGAATCACATGAAGAACGTCCACGACGGCCTTTCCAAAGTTGGTGGATGCGGGAGCCTGCCAGATGAACGGACTAGTCCGCTACGAGGTGGCTCTCGAACTTCACAATATTAGCAAACTCAGCGGGGTCAAGGCTGGCGCCGCCCACCAGCACGCCGTCAACGTCGCGTTCCTTAAGGATGGCGGCAGCGTTGCTGGCTTTGACCGAACCGCCGTACAGCAGGCGGACCTTGCCGGCCACATCGGCGTCAAACAGTTCGGTGAGCTTGGCACGGATCGCCGCACACATTTCCTGGGCGTCCTCCGGGCCTGCAACCTCACCTGTGCCGATGGCCCAGACGGGCTCATAGGCGACGACGAGCTGGGCCGCCTGCTCCGCGGTGAGGCCTTCAACGTCGGCGCGGAGCTGGTCCAGGGTGTGCTGGACGTGGGTGCCGGCCTGGCGTATCTCCAGGCCTTCCCCGACGCAGAGGACGGGGATGAGGTTGTGGCGGTAGGCCGCTTTGACCTTGGCATTCAGGACTTCGTCCGACTCAGCATGGACGGTCCGGCGTTCGCTGTGGCCAACCAGGACGTACTTGCAGCCGAGCTTGTTCAGGAACTGGCCGGAGATGTCCCCGGTGTAGGCACCGGAGTCGAACTGGGACAGGTCCTGGCCGCCATAGGCGATGTCGAGTTCGTCGCCCTGGACGAGGGTCTGCACGCCGCGGAGGTCGGTGAAAGGCGGGAAGACAGCGGCTTCCACACGGCTGTAGTCGTGCTTGGCGTCGGACAGTGTCCAGGCCAGCTTCTGCAGGAGGGTGATGCCCTGGACGTGGTCCATGTTCATCTTCCAGTTGCCTGCGATTAAAGGCGTGCGGTCAAAGGTGCCGTTGGTTGACGTAGTCACGTGTTCTCCAAAAGTGCCGGTCAAATATGCTGATCATGTGAACAGCCGGCAGGGCGCCTTCGCGGTGCGAAAGGTGCCCTGCCGGCTGGTGTGTCTTTAGCGGTCCAGTACGCTCAGGCCGGGAAGTTCCTTGCCTTCAAGGTATTCCAGGCTGGCGCCGCCGCCGGTGGAAATGTGTCCGAACTGGTCATCGGCGAAGCCGAGGGTGCGGACCGCAGCCGCGGAGTCGCCGCCGCCGACAACCGTGAACGCATCCGTCTCCGTCAGCGCCTGGGCGATGGCCCGGGTGCCTGCAGAGAACGCCTCGAACTCGAAGACGCCCATGGGGCCGTTCCAGAACACCGTCTTGGCGCCCATGATCTGCCCGGCGAACGCCTTGGCGGACTCGGGTCCGATGTCCAGGCCGATGCCCTGCGCACCGAAGCTGCTGCCTTCGATGGCGTCGGCGCTGACCGTTTCGTGGTCGGCGTCGGCGGCGAACTTGGCTGCCACCACGACGTCCGTGGGGATCACGAATTCCGTGCCGGCGTCGGCTGCGCGCTTGAGGTAGTCCTGGACGACCGGGATCTGGTCCTCTTCCAGCAGGCTGCCGGCGACCTTGTGGCCCTCGGCTGCCAGGAACGTGAACAGCATGCCGCCGCCCACCAGGATGGTGTCGGCCTTGCCGAGCAGGTTGTCGATGACCGCGAGCTTGTCCGAAACCTTCGAACCTCCGAGGACCACAACGTAGGGACGCTGGGTGTCTGCGGTCAGCTTGCGGAGGACCTCCACCTCGGTACCCACAAGGTCGCCGAGATACGACGGGAGCCGGGTGGCGACGTCGTAAACGCTGGCGTGCTTGCGGTGGACGGCGCCAAAGGCGTCGTTCACAAAAGCACCGTTGTCACCGGTGAGTCCCACCAGTTCGTCGGCGAAAGCGCCACGCTCGGCCTCGTCCTTGCTGGTCTCGCGTGCGTCGAACCGCACGTTCTCGAGCACCAGGACCTGGCCGTCCTGCAGCGCAGCTGCCTGCTCCTTGGCGGAGGACCCTACCGTGTCCTCCGCGAGGGAGACAGGGAAGGAGGCCAGCTCGGCCAGGCGGGAAACCGCCGGCTTGAGCGAGTACTTGTCTTCAGGGGCGCCCTTGGGGCGGCCAAGGTGGGCTGTTACCAGCACGCGGGCACCGGCGTCCGTGAGCTTTCCCAGCACTGGCAGTGAGGCCCGGATGCGGCCGTCGTCAGTGACTGTAGAGCCGTCGAGCGGCACATTCAGGTCACTTCGAACCAAAATGTACCGCCCGCGGACACCTTCAGCGATCAGTTCGTTGAGGGTGTGAGATGTCATGTAGCTAACCCTAGCCCAGCTTTGCCGCGACAAGCTCCGTGAGGTCAACGAGGCGGTTCGAGTAGCCCCATTCGTTGTCATACCAGGAAACAACCTTGACCTGGTTGCCAATAACCTTGGTCAAACCGGAGTCAAAGATGGACGAGGCGGGGTCACCGACGATGTCCGAGGAGACGATCGGGGCGTCGGTGTAGGTCAGGATGCCCTGCCACTCATCGGACTCTGCAGCCTTCTTGAGCGCGGCGTTGACTTCCTCGACGGTGGTCTCGCGGGAGACCGTGACGGTGAGGTCGGTGGCGGAGCCGGTGGGGACCGGAACGCGGATGGCGTAGCCGTCCAGCTTGCCCTTGAGCTCCGGCAGGACCAGGCCGATGGCCTTGGCGGCGCCGGTGGAGGTGGGAACCATGTTGATGGCGGCGGCGCGTGCACGGCGGAGGTCGTTGTGCGGGCCGTCCTGCAGGTTCTGGTCGGCAGTGTAGGCGTGCACGGTGGTCATCAGTCCACGCTCGATGCCGAAGGTGTCGTTGACAACCTTGGCCAGCGGGCCGAGGCAGTTGGTGGTGCAGGAAGCGTTGGAGATGATGTGGTGGTTCTCGGGGTCGTACAGGCCATCATTGACGCCCATCACGATGGTGATGTCCTCGTCCGAGGCGGGAGCGGAGATCAGGACCTTCTTGGCGCCGGCCTCGATGTGCTTCTTGGCGGCAGCTGCCTTGGTGAAGAAACCGGTGGACTCGATGACGATGTCGACGCCGAGGTCCTTCCAGGGGAGGTTGGCGGGGTCACGCTCGGCCAGAACCTTGATGGCGTTGCCGTTGACGACGAGGTTGCCTTCCTTGACCTCGATGGTCTCGGCCAGGCGTCCGCCGACGGAATCGTACTTGAGCAGGTGGGCCAGAGCCTCAGGGCTAGTGAGGTCGTTGACGGCAACGATCTCAAGGTCCGCGCCCTGAGCAAGTGCAGCGCGGAAGTAGTTGCGGCCGATGCGGCCGAAGCCGTTGATACCAATACGGGTGGTCACTTTTTGTCTCCTTTGTGCCTTGGAAGCACAACTAGTTAAGCGGGCGTTCAAGCCAACTAACAGATCCCGCACGCCATTGGGCAGAGATATTTTTCAGATCGGAGGGCGACCAGCCTCATTGCTGAAGGCTAACCGCCTTCCGTGATCCATCTTACGTTTAAGTAGGTCCGCCCCCGCAAGTGCGGGGGCGGACCGTCCAGAATTTGGCCCTAAAGTGGCCGAATGTGAAGTTTGTTACTGCTTTGTGTACGCGGGGTCACACTTAGAGGGTGATGAGACCCGTTGCGTTGGCGCGTGCCGCGGCGAAGCGGGCGGACACGTCGGCCCAGTTGACGATGTTCCAGAACGCCTTGACGTAGTCGGCCTTGACGTTGACGTAGTCCAGGTAGAAGGCGTGCTCCCACATGTCCAGCATCAGCAGCGGGGTGGTGCCCAGCGCGACGTTGCCCTGCTGGTCGTAGAGCTGCTCGATGACGAGGTTGCCACCGATGGGCTCGTAGGCCAGGAAGCCCCAACCGGAACCCTGCAGGCCGAGGGCAGCTGCGGAGAACTGGGCGCGGAAGGCATCGAACGAACCGAAGGCGTCGTCGATGGCGGCGGCGAGCTCACCTTCCGGCTTGTCGCCTCCGTCCGGGGAGAGATTGTTCCAGAACACGGAGTGGTTGACGTGGCCGCCGGTGTGGAAGGCCAGGTCCTTGGAAAGGCGGTTGATGTTGGCGAAGTCGCCCTTTTCGCGTGCCTCGGCCAGCTGGGCCAGCGCGTTGTTTGCGCCCGTCACGTACGCGGCGTGGTGCTTGCTGTGGTGCAGCTCCATGATCCGTGCAGAGATGTGGGGCTCGAGCGCTGCGTAGTCGTAGCTGAGTTCGGGCAGAACGTACTCGGTCACAAAATCCTCCAATGTCGTGGACAGTTTGTCCGGTTTTGCTAACTCTCGGATTGTGCATCCCGGATGACGGGTCATCCGGAAAACTCCGATGGCGGCAACAGCCGCCACCTGGTCTTGATTCTATGGGCGCCGTTTACTCGTCCAGCATTTCCGGCGTCACATTGGCATCCGTGCCCGGGATGCCAAGATCTGAGGCGCGTTTGTCCGCCATGGCCAGCAGCCGGCGGATGCGCCCGGCAATGGCGTCCTTCGTCATGGGCGGATCCGCGAGCCGGCCAAGTTCGTCGAGGCTGGCCTGCTTGTGGGCCACCCGGAGTTCGCCGGCGTATTTGAGGTGGTCCGGGACGTCGTCGCCGAGGATCTCCAAGGCCCGGTCCACCCGAGCGCCTGCGGCCACGGCGGCCTGAGCGGAGCGGCGGAGGTTGGCGTCATCGAAGTTGGCCAGCCGGTTCGCGGTGGCCCGCACTTCCTTGCGCATGCGCCGCTCTTCCCAGACCATGAGTGCATCGTGGGCCCCCATCCGGGTAAGCAGCGCAGCGATGGTGTCGCCGTCGCGGATCACCACGCGGTCCACTCCCCTGACTTCCCGCGCCTTGGCCTGGATCCCCAGCCGCCGGGCTGCGCCTACCAGCGCGAGGGCGGATTCCGGACCGGGGCAGGTGACCTCCATGGACGAGGACCGGCCGGGTTCTGTGAGTGAGCCGTGCGCCAGGAAGGCGCCCCGCCACACCGCTTCGGCGTCAGCGGCTGAGCCGTTCACGACGACGGATGGCAACCCGCGCACGGGCCGTCCCCGGCCGTCAAGGAGGCCGGTCTGCCGGGCCAGCGCCTCGCCGTCGCGGACGACGCGGACCACGTACCGGCTGCCGCGGCGCAGGCCGCTGCCGGAGACGACGATGATCTCGCTCTGGTGCCCGTAGACCTCGGCGATCGCGGCGCGCAGGCGCCGGGCGGTGGAGGCCAGATCGACCTCGGCCTCGATGACGATCCGGCCCGAGATGATGTGCAATCCCCCGGCAAAGCGGAGCATGGCCGAGACCTCAGCCTTGCGGACTGATGATTTCTTGATATCCAGGCGGGAGAGTTCTTCCTTGACTGATGCTGTCAGTGCCATGGCACCTTTCCTAACTATTCCCGAAAATATCCTGGTAGGCCGTAGCCAGCCGCAAGGGGTCATGGACCGGTCGCCGGCCCGAAGCCCCTACTCTACCCAAGACAACCTCGGCGCCGATCATCCCCGCTGCCCGCTTAAACTCGGCCAGGTCCGAAACGGAGGCCGGGTCCGCGAGCACCACATCCGCGCTGAACTCCGGCGCGTAGTCGCGGAGCACGTGCAGGTGGTCGGCGGCGGACATGCCGGACGTTTCCTTGGTGTCCATGGCGAGGTTCATGGTGAGGCAGCGCTTCGCCGGCGTATCGCAGAGTGCCTGGCGCATTTCCGGCAGCAGCAGATGCGGGAGCACGGAGGTGTACCAGGAGCCGGGGCCCAGCACCACCCAGTCGGCAAGCTCGATCGCGGTCAGGGCTTCAACGCAGGCCGGAGCCTGCTCGGGAAGCAGCCGGACGCTCTCCAGCGAACCGGCCACGGCGCAGCGGGCCTGCCCGGTGATGGTGGTGACGGTGCTGCTGCCGTCCGGGGCGGTCACGCGGACATCGCCCTCGATAGTGAGCGGAACGGTGGACATGGGAAGAACCTGTCCGCGGGCGCCGAGCAGCGCACCGGCCCATTTCAGGCCGGCCACCGCGTCCCCCAACAGTTCCCAGAGCGTGACGATCAGCAGGTTTCCCATGGCGTGTTCGTCCAGGGAGGCGCCGCCTCGGGCGGACCGGAACCGGTGCTGCATGACGTCGCGCCAGGTGCGGCCCCAGTCCGTGTCATCGCATAGGGCGGACAGGGCCATCCGGAGATCACCGGGCGGAAGGACGCCGTACTCCTCGCGGAGACGGCCGGAGGACCCGCCGTCGTCCGCCACGGTGACCACCGCGGTCAATTCGGAAGTAAGCAGACGCAGTGCCGAGAGTGAGGCCGAAAGGCCGTGGCCGCCGCCGAGCGCGACGACGTTGGGTCCCTTGTCCTGTTGGGAACCGGTCAGGCCGGCCGGCGGAATCAAAGGCAGCGGGCCGGTAAGAACCCCCATTACTCGCGGCCCAGGTCCCGGTGCGTCGTAGTCACGGTCACGCGCGGATATTGCGCGAGCCGCTTGGAGAGCTCCATGGCGACCGCCACCGAGCGGTGCTTCCCGCCGGTGCATCCGACGGCGATGGTGGCGTAGTGCTTGTTCTCCCGGCGGTAGCCCTCCAGGACAGGTTCCAGCGCGAGCACGTAGCGCTCCACGAAGTTCGGCACGCCCTCGGCTCCGAGGACGTACTCGCTGACGTCCTGGTCGAGGCCGGTGTGCGGCCGGAGCGCCGGCACCCAGTGCGGATTGGGAATGAACCGGACGTCGGCCACATAGTTGGCGTCCACGGGAAGGCCGTATTTGAAGCCGAAGCTCATGATGTTCAGGCGGATCGCGATGGGGCCGGTCTCGGTGAACAATTCGGTGATCGCGGTGGCGAGCCCGTGCACGTTCAGGGACGAGGTGTCCAGGACGAGGTCCGAGGAGTCGCGCAGCTCCTTGAGGAGTTCGCGTTCCGCGGCGATGCCGTCCAGGATCCTGCCGCCGCCCTGCAGCGGGTGCGGGCGCCGGCCCTGTTCGAAGCGGCGGACCAGGACGTCGTCGCTGGCATCGAGGAACAGCACCCGGAAGGTGACGCCGCTGGCTTCGAGGGCACGGAGCGCGGCGCGGATGTCGGCGAACAGCGCCTTGCTGCGCACGTCCATCACCACGGCAAGTTTGGGAATGGACTGCGGGGCGTGGGACACGAGTTCAGCCAGGGTCCCCAGCATCTGCGGCGGCAGGTTTTCGACGACGTACCAGCCGTGGTCCTCCAGCGCATCGGAGGCGGTGCTGCGGCCTGCGCCGGACATTCCGGTCACGATGAGCAGTTCCGCTTCGGCGGGCTTGACCGGTGTCAGGCCGTCCTCTTCCGTGCTGGACTCCGCCGTCGACTCTGCCATTGATTCCAGCCTCATTCCTGCTGTTGCTTCCCGCGCGCAGTTTCTGAGCGGGTTGCTGTTTGCGGCACACGCCGATTTCCCGTACTTACCCTAACCAAGTTTCGGGGCGCGGGCTAAGTTTCCAGCACTTCCCCGGTGGTCATGTTGATCGCCGGAACGGACTCGTCCGAGTCGCCGCCCGCGCCGCCGGGACTGAAGTGGGTGACGATGGCCGCGGCCAGGGCCGGCCCGACACCCTTCGCAGCGGTCAGTTCCGCCGCCGATGCCGCCTTGATCTTCTTGACCGATCCAAAGTGGGCAAGCAGGGCCTTCCGCTTGGAGTCGCCCAGCCCGGGCACGCCGTCGAGGGCTGAGACGGTCATCGCCTTGCCGCGCTTTTGCCGGTGGAACGAGATGGCGAAGCGGTGCGCTTCGTCGCGGATGCGCTGCAGCATGTAGAGGCCCTGCGAGGAGCGGGGCAGGATGACCGGAAAGTCGCTGTCCGGAAGCCAGACCTCCTCGAGGCGCTTCGCGAGCCCGACGACGTAGACGTCGTCGACGCCCAGCGCCTCCAGTGCCCGGGCTGCCGCGTTCACCTGGGGCTTGCCGCCGTCCACCACCACGAGGTTGGGCGGGTAGGCGAACTTGGCCTTCGGCGCGGGCGTGGTGGTGTCGGACAGCGCGGCGTCCCCGGTCCCTGTGGAGGCCGGTGCCGGTCCGGTGCCAACGGATGCCGGGATGGCCGGACCAGCCGGCGTCGCGACCAGCTCGGCGGCTTCAATCTGGGCGGTCTTGTCCACGAGATAGTGCCGGAAACGCCGCGTCAGGACATCGTGCATCGCTGCCGTGTCGTCCGTGGCCGCGGCACCGGTGATGGAGAACTTGCGGTAGTCCGACTTCTTGGGCAGCCCGTCCTCCACAACCACCATGGAGGCCACCACGTTGGTGCCCTGGACGTGGGAGACGTCGTAGCATTCGATGCGCAGCAGCGGAACGGGGAGCTCCAGCGCCTCCTGCAGTTCCTGCAGCGCCTGTGACCGGACGGTCAGGTCGCCGGCGCGGCGGGTCTTGTGGAGCCGCAGTGCGTGTTCGGCGTTCTCGCGGACCGTGGACATGAGGGCCGCCTTGTCCCCGCGCTGCGGAACCCGGATATCCACCTTGGCGCCCCGGAGGCCGCCGAGCCACACCGCCAGGTCCTGCGCATTGCTCGGCTCGACAGGCACCAGCACCTCGCGGGGAAGCCGGCCCTGGATCTCGGCATCTTCGCCGTAAACCTGCTGGAGGAGGTGCTCGACGAGGTCGGGGGTGGTGAAGTCCTCCACCTTCTCGACCACCCAGCCGCGCTGTCCGCGGACCCGTCCGCCCCGGACGTGGAACACCTGGACGGCCGCCTCGAGCTCGTCCTCGTGCAGGGCGAAAACGTCGGCGTCGGTGTCCTCGGCCAGGACCACGGCGTTCCGCTCGAAGACCTTCCGGAGGGCGGTGATGTCGTCACGCAGCCGGGCGGCGCGTTCGTAGTCAAGGGTGGCGACGGCGGCCCCCATCTCCTTTTCGAGCCGGGCGATGAACCGCTTGGCCTCGCCTCCCATGAAGGCGCAGAAGTCCTCCGCCAGGGCGCGGTGTTCCTCGGGGGTGACGCGGCCGACGCAGGGGGCCGAGCATTTGTCGATGTAGCCCAGCAGGCAGGGCCGGCCGCTTGCCTGGGCACGCTTCAGCACGCCAGCACTGCAGCTGCGCACGGGAAAGACCCGCAGCAGGGTGTCCATGGTTTCGCGGATGGCGCCGGCCGTGTAGGGCCCGAAGTACCGCGTGCCCTTCCGCCGCTCGCCGCGCATGACCTGTACGCGCGGCAGCTTCTCGCCCATGGTGACGGCGAGGTAGGGATACGTCTTGTCGTCCCGGAAAACCACGTTGAACCGCGGCTTGAATTCCTTGATCCAGGTGTATTCCAGCTGGAGGGATTCCAGCTCGCTGCCCACAACCGTCCACTCGACGCTGCTGGCCGCGTGCACCATGGCGTGGGTTTTGGGCAGCAGCCCTGCCGGGTTCGCGAAGTACGAGTTCAGGCGTGACCGGAGGTTCTTGGCCTTGCCGACGTAGATAACCCGCCCATGGGGATCCCTGAACCTGTAAACACCCGGATTGGTCGGAATCTCACCCGTCTGGGGTCTATAACTTGATGGATCTGCCACGGTTCCAGTCTACTGAGCTGAGGGGCTGCGAATTGCCGCCGGCTTCTTGGGCAGCCCGACTACTCGATGACCTTGCTCTGGTTGTAGCTGGTGGAGCGCTCTTGGCCGCTGAGCTCAGCAATGGCGTCCATGATCCGGTCGGTCACCTGGCGCCGGGCGGGGAGGGAATGGTCCGGGCCGGTCTTGTCGAAGTAGATCGGCTCCCCCACCTTCATGATGAAGTGCTGGGGTTTCACCGCGTTGCGGCCAGCGGGCTGCAGCTTCTCGGTGCCGATCAGTCCCACCGGGATCACCGGGGCGCCGGTGGTGAGGGCCAGCCAGCCGACGCCGGTCCGGCCGCGGTACAGGATTCCATCGCGCGACCGGGTGCCCTCGGGGTAAATGCCGATGCCCCTGCCGTCCTCAAGGATGTCCAGCAGTGTCCTGAGGGCCTGCACGCTCGCGGCCTGTTCCCCGCGTTCGACCGGAATGGAGCCGACTGCCTCGAAGAAGGACTTCATCACGCGGCCCTTGATGCCCTTGGTGGTGAAGTACTCCGCCTTGGCAAAGAACGCGACGGGCCGGGGCATGAGCGCCTGGACAATCACGCTGTCCAGAAAGGAGAGGTGGTTCGGCGCCACAATAAACGGCCCGCTCTTGGGCACGTTCTCCAGCCCGATAACAGTTGGCCGGCAGCTGCCGGAGATGAGGGTCCGCGTCGTCCAGCGGACGCCGTCAAACAGCTCCATCGTTGCGCACCTCGCTCAGGGCTGCGGCCCGGACGTTCTCCAGCTCCTCGACCTTGGCACGCAGGCCGGCCGCATCGTGCACCACAGCCACAGCACCCGCTGCCTCCAGTTCGCCGTCGGGCGCAAAACCCCAGCTAACGCCGATGCAGTCGAGTCCGTTGGCCAGCGCTCCTGCCACATCCTGCGCGCGGTCACCCACCATCACGGCGTGCTGCGTGCCGAGGTCCGTCATGGCAGCGGCGATGATGCCGGTCTTGCCGACGGGACCCGCTGCGGCCGCGGACTCGTCTGCGGCTGACCCCCTGATGGCGCGGAACCGGCCGGCGATCTTGTGGTGCTCAAGCACGATGTGGGCCAAGCCTTCCGGCTTTTGCGTCGCCACCGCGACAGGCCGCCCTGCATCCACGTAGCTATCCAGCAGGTCAACGATGCCTGGGTACAGGCGGCTCTGGGAAATGCCGGCGTCGAGGTAATGCATACGGTACGTCCGGATGACAGCCTTGAGCATGGCTGGCGGAACGGCCGCGACGTTCAGCAGCGAGTCGCTCAGCTTGGGACCCACCATCGCGTCTAGAAGGTCCTGGCTGGGGACAGGAAGGCCGTGTTCCGTGAGGGCCGCGGCAATTCCGTCTGTTATCCCGCCGGCCGGATCGACAAGAGTGCCGTCCAGGTCGAAGATCACGGGCACTGTTGTTGAAGTCACCGGCTTAGTTTCTCACGATGGCACGCCGGCTCAAACTCGTATGCCCTCCGTGGAATACTCCCGCCCGTAATTGGAGTTTTTGTCCACGTATCGTGACTTCCGAGGCGTTCAGCTGCCATTATCCGGACAAAAACTCCAATGAAACGCTTACGACGGCGGCCCGCCAGTTGTTCTGGTGGCCCGCCGTTGCGTCAGAGGATTTCGGCCAGGAACTTCGCCGTGTGGCTTTCCGAGGACTTGGACACCTGCTCCGGGGTACCCGAAGCAATGATCCGGCCACCGCCGGAGCCTCCGTCAGGGCCAAGGTCAACGATCCAGTCGGCGCTCTTGATGACGTCGAGGTTGTGCTCGATGGTGATGACCGTGTTGCCCTTCTCGACCAGGCCCTGCAGCACCATCAGCAGCTTCCGGATGTCCTCGAAGTGCAGCCCGGTAGTGGGCTCGTCCAGGACGTAGACGCTCCGCCCGTTGGACCGCTTCTGGAGTTCGGCCGCGAGCTTGACGCGCTGCGCTTCGCCGCCGGACAGCGTGGTGGCGGGCTGGCCCAGCCGGACGTATCCGAGGCCGACGTCCACGAGTGTCTTGAGGTGGCGGGCAATCGGGGAGAAAGCAGCGAAAAATTCGGCTCCCTCCTCAATGGGCATGTTCAGCACGTCGGCGATGGTCTTGCCCTTGTAGTGCACCTCGAGGGTCTCCCGGTTGTACCGCGCACCGTGGCAGACCTCACAGGGAACATAAACATCAGGCAGGAAGTTCATCTCGATCTTCAGCGTGCCGTCACCGGAGCAGGCTTCGCACCGGCCGCCCTTGACGTTGAAGGAGAACCGTCCCGGGAGGTAGCCGCGGACCTTCGCCTCCGTGGTCTCGGCGAAGAGCTTCCGGATGTGGTCGAACACGCCCGTGTACGTGGCCGGGTTGGAGCGCGGCGTACGGCCGATCGGGCTCTGGTCGACGTGCACCACCTTGTCCAGGTGCTCGAGGCCCTGGACAGTCTTGTGCCGGCCGGCCACCTGCTTGGCGCCGTTGAGCTTGTTGGCCAGCACCTTGTACAGGATCTCGTTGACCAGGGTGGACTTGCCCGAGCCGCTGACGCCGGTCACCGCGGTAAACAGGCCCAGCGGGAAGGCCGCATCAACGTTGACCAGGTTGTTCTCGCGGGCGCCGACGACCTTCAGCTCGCGCTTCTTGTCGTACTTGCGCCGCTTCTTGGGGATGTCGATGCGCTTCCTGCCGGAGAGATAGTCCCCGGTAAGGGACTTCGTGTTCTCCAAGAGTGCTTTGTAGGACCCGGAGTGGACCACCTGTCCGCCGTGCTCGCCCGCTCCCGGGCCGATATCCACGATCCAGTCGGCCTCGTGGATGGTGTCCTCGTCGTGTTCGACCACGATGAGGGTGTTGCCCAGGTCCCGGAGCCGGGTCAGGGTTTCGATCAGGCGCCGGTTGTCCCGCTGGTGCAAACCGATGGACGGCTCGTCCAGGACATACAGCACGCCCACAAGGCCCGAGCCGATCTGGGTGGCCAGCCGGATGCGCTGAGCCTCGCCGCCGGAGAGGGTACCGGAGGGGCGTTCCAGGTTCAGGTACTCCAGGCCCACGTCCAGCAGGAAGGTGAGGCGGGCCTGGATCTCCTTGAGGACCTGATGGGCGATCTGCGCCTCACGGCCGGTCAGCACGAGGTTGTCCAGGAATGCCGCGCATTCGCGCATGGGCAGCCGCGCGACGTCGGCGATGGACTTACCGTTGATGAGAACCGAGAGCGACGCCGGGTTCAGCCGGGCGCCGTTGCAGGCGGGGCAGGGGATCTGCCGCATGTACTCCTCGTAGCGGTCCCGGGCGGAGTCGGACTCGGTTTCGGTGTGCTTGCGGTGCACGTACTGCACCACGCCTTCGAAGCCGGTGCTGTACTTGCGCTCCCGGCCGAACCGGTTGCGGTACTGGACCACCACCTTGTGGTCCTTGCCGTGCAGCACGGTCTGCCGAATGTCCGTGGGAAGGTCCTGCCACGGCGTGGTCATGGAGAATCCGAGCTCCTTGGCGAGCCCCCCGAGCAGCCGGTTCCAGTACTCGGTGGTCGCGGTGCCCAGGGACCACGGCGCGATCGCCCCGTCCTCCAGCGCAAGCTCCGGATTCGGAATGATCAGTTCCTCGTCCACTTCCAGCCGGGTGCCGATGCCGCTGCAGGCCGAGCAGGCACCGAACGGGTTGTTGAACGAGAAGGACCTGGGCTCAATTTCATCGATGGCCAGGGGATGCTCGTTGGGGCAGGCCAGGTTTTCCGAGAAGGCCCGCGTGCGGTGCGCGTCGTCAGCATCAAGGTCGACGAAGTCGGCCAGCACGCGCCCCTCGGCCAGGCCGAGTGCCGTTTCGATGGAGTCCGTCAGCCGCTGCCGGATGCCCTCCTTGACCACGAGCCGGTCCACCACCACCTCGATGGTGTGCTTGAACTGCTTGCCGAGCTTGGGCGGATCGCTCAGCTGGACGAGGTCGCCGTCGACCCGGGCGCGGGAATAGCCCTTCGCCGTCAGCTCCTTGAAGAGGTCCACGAACTCACCCTTGCGGCCGCGTACCACCGGAGCGAGGATCTGGAAGCGGGTCCCGTCCTCGAGTTCGAGCAGCTGGTCCACGATCTGCTGCGGGGTCTGCTTCATGACGGGTTCACCGCAGACGGGGCAGTGCGGACGGCCCACCCTTGCCCACAGGAGGCGCATGTAGTCGTAAATTTCGGTGATGGTGCCCACCGTGGAGCGGGGGTTTTTGCTCGTGGACTTCTGGTCGATCGAGACCGCAGGCGACAGGCCCTCGATGAAGTCGACGTCGGGCTTGTCCACCTGGCCCAGGAATTGCCGGGCGTAGGCCGAGAGCGATTCGACGTAGCGGCGCTGGCCCTCGGCGAAAATGGTGTCGAAGGCGAGCGAGGACTTTCCCGAACCGGACAGGCCGGTGAAGACGATCATGGCGTCACGCGGCAGGTCGAGGTCGACGTTGCGGAGGTTGTGCTCACGGGCGCCCTTGACCACCAGCCGGGAAAGATCCGGACGCGCCGGTTTGGCGGGGTTCAGGGGGACGACGGCGGAGGGGGCGACAGCGGTTTCTTCAGCTACGGCTTTAGGCACCCACTAATGCTAGTCGAAAACTTCTTCGAATATAAACGCGGGTGTGCTATGCCACGCCGCTACTCGGCGTCGTAAGCGGCAGCCAGCAGGTGGACCGCCTGGGCGAACGTTGCGCCCTGTGATTTGGCGGCCGCGGCATAGTCTGCGGCTGCCTCCGACAACGTCCCCCACCGCTCGTCGCGGGCGCAGACCACCGTTCCGTTGCGCCCCTTGGTGGCGACGACGCCCGCAGCTTCCAGTTCCTTATAGGCCCGCGCCACCGTGTGGGGTGCGACGCCGAGGGTTTCGGCGAGGCTCCGCACCGCCGGCAGCCGCGTGCCGGGAGCAAGCTTCCCCTGGTCCGCCTGCTCGATCACGTGCAGCCTCAGCTGCTCGAAGAGGGCCACGGAGCTGCCGGTGTTCGGTTTCCACTGCCCCGGGAAGGTATGGCCGGCGGTCACAGGCCTGACTCCCGGTAGCGCTGCCGGCCGGCGGCGTGCCTGCCGCGGTGCCGGCGGATGGCGCCGAGCTCGCGGTCCACCCCGCGGAACTGCGCCTCATACAGGTGCCTGTAATGGCCGTCCACGGACAGCAGGCTGCTGTGCGTTCCCTGTTCAACAATGCGTCCGTGATCCATGACCAGAATTAGATCAGCGTCGCGCACGGTGGACAACCTGTGCGCAATGATGAAGCTCGTCTTGCCGTGCCGCAGCCGGTTCATTGCGAGCTTAATCTGCATCTCGGTCCGGGTGTCCACGGAACTCGTTGCCTCGTCCAGGATCAGGACGCTCCGGTCGGCGAGCCGGGCCCGGGCGATCGTGATCAGTTGCCGCTGGCCCTGGCTCAGCGAATCGCCGTCGTCTCCCAGGACCGTGCCGTAGCCGGCGGGCAGCGACCTGACGAAATGGTCCACGTGGCTGGCCTCGGCCGCGGCCAGGATACGGTCATCATCCGCCCCCGGGGAGCCGTATTCGATGTTTTCGCGCACGGTCCCGCTGAACAGCCAGACGTCCTGCATGACCACGGCGAAGTTGGACCGCAGCGAGTCCACGGGGACCGTGGAGATGTCCGTGCCATCAATCGTGATCCGGCCCGAGTCCAGTTCATAGAAGCGCATGAGG
This sequence comes from Arthrobacter sp. FW305-BF8, assembly GCF_021789315.1. Lineage (NCBI taxonomy): Bacteria > Bacillati > Actinomycetota > Actinomycetes > Micrococcales > Micrococcaceae > Arthrobacter > Arthrobacter sp. FW305-BF8. The sequence goes on along the minus strand of NZ_CP084561.1, from coordinate 2,537,588 downwards.
AGGTTCACCACGGTGGTCTTGCCCGCGCCCGTGTGGCCCACGATGGCCACTGTCTGGCCCGGCAGGACGGAGAAGGACAGCCCGCTGGCGGCCGGCACTCCCGGGGTGTACGCGAAGGTGACGTCCTCGAAGTCAATCCGGCCGCGCAGGCTGTCCTGGCGGGCCGGAACGCCGTCCTCGCGTGGAACCTCAGGCTCGTCGAGCAGGGCGAAGACCCGCTCAGCCGAGGCCGCGCAGGACTGCATGAGCGTGAGCATGCCGCCAATCTGCCCCATTGGCTGGGTGAACAGGCGGCTGAACTGGATGAACGCCTGAATGCCGCCGATGGTCATTACCCCGGCCGCCACCTGCAGGGCGCCCACGACGGCCACGGCCACGTAGTTGAGGTTGGCTACGAAGACCATGAGCGGCTGCACGGCTCCCGAGACGAACTGGGCGCGCGCGCTGGCGCGGGCCAGCCGGTCGTTGCCGCGGCCGAAGATGGCCGCCGCCGTGTCCTGCTGCCCGAACGCCTTGATCACTTCGTGTCCGGTGATGAACTCCTCGACGTGGGCATTCAGCTCCCCGGTGGACGCCCACTGGGCCGAGAAATAGGTCTGGGACTGCCGTGCCATGAACACCGTAATCAGCGTGGACACGGGAACGGACACCAGGGCGATGGCGGCCAGCAGCGGCGAGATCCACAGCATCATGGCCAGCGAGCCGCACAGCATCAGCACGGACATGATCAGCTGCGTGAGCAGCTGATTGAGTGCCTGGGAGATGTTGTCGACGTCGTTGGTGGCCCGGCTGAGGACATCGCCCCTGGCCTGTTCGTGGAAGTGCGCCGACGGCAGCCGGTGCAGTTTGTCCTCGACGGCGGCGCGGAGGCCGAAGACCAGCCGCTGCACCGCCTGGGCGGTCAGCGCGCCCTGGACCCAGTTGAAGACGGACGTCCCGACGTACATCAGCGAGACCACGCCGAGCAGCATGGCAAGTTTGCCGGCGTCGAACGTCGCATGCATGAAGCCGTCGACAACGACGTCGGTGGCGTCGCCCAGGAGCTTGGGAGCCGCCACATTGAGGGCGGCGAAGCCGCAGGTGGCCGCGACGGCCAGGACCATCCTGCCTCCGGACGGGCGCAGCAGGCCCAGCAGGCGTTTGGCGGCCGGCAGGAAAGTGCCGGTGGTGCGCCTGGCCGCGTGGGTGCCCTTCATGGCCGCCCGCTGCTCACGGCTGCTCATCAAGGGCCAGCTGGGATTCGGCGATCTCCCGGTAGGTGGACGACGATTCCAGCAGTTCGGCGTGGGTCCCCTGGGCAACCAGCCGGCCATCCTCCAGCACCAGAATGCGGTCCGCGCCCATGATGGTGGGAATGCGTTCGGCCACCATGATTACCGTGGCTGCTTCCAGCGCGGGCGCCATTGCCTCCCGGACCGCGGCCTCAGTGGCATAGTCCAGGGCGGAAAAACTGTCATCAAAGATGTAGAGGTCCGCGGCGCGGAGCATGGCGCGGGCGATGCAGAGACGCTGCCGCTGCCCGCCCGAAAGCCCGGCCCCGCCCTGGGCGACGGCTGCATGGAGGCCGTCCTGGAGCCCGCGCACGAAGTCCTCGGCCTGCGCCAGCTGCAGAGCCTGCCACAGCTCGTCCTCGGTGGCCTCCGGCGCGCCCATCCGCAGATTGCTCGCCACGGTGCCCGAGAAGAGATAGGAGTGCTGCGGCACCACTGAGATCCGCTCCCGCAGCCGGCCGGCGGGCAGGGTCCTGACGTCGACTCCCCCCAGCCGGACTTCGCCGGAGGTGGCATTCAGGAACCGCGGCAAGAGATTCAGCAGCGTGGTCTTGCCGCTGCCGGTGGCACCGATGATGGCGGTGGTGGTGCCCGGGACCGCGGTAAAGGAGATGTCCGCCAGGACGGGGGACTCCGCCCCGGGGTAGGCGAACCAGACGTGGCTGAATTCCACTCCCCCGCCGGCGGACCGGGCGCCGCCGCCCGGGGCGCCGGGCTCCGGCGGGGCCTGCACCGCGGCCGCGGGACGCGTCCCGGTGCGTTCCGGGGCGGGCACGCCCAGAGCCGGGGTCACATCCAGCACATCCTGGATCCGTTCGGCGCAGACGGCCGCGCGCGGTGCGGTGCTGAGTACGTACATGGCCATCATGATGGCCAGCAGGATCTGCAGGATGTAGGCGATGAAGGCCGTGAGGGCGCCCACCTCCATGCTGCCGCTGATGATCAGGTGGCCGCCGAACCAGACCACGGCCACCGAGGAGAGGTTCACCACGATCATGATCATCGGCAGCATGCCGGCCACCAGGAGGGCGGACTGGAGGTTGTTTCGGGTCAGCCTCCGGTTCGCTTCCGCGAAGCGCGCCGCCTCGTGCTTCTGCCGGACGAAGCCGCGGATGACGTTGACGCCGATAATCTGTTCGCGGAGGATCCGGGTGACGCCGTCGATGAGTGCCTGCCCCGTCCGGTAGAGCGGGATGAGGCGGCGCACGATCAGGTACATGATGAGCACTAGCAGCGGGACTATGACAATGACGACGGCGGACAGGGCCGCATTTTGCTGGACCGCCAGGATGATTCCGCCGATGCCCATGACGGGCGCCGCTGCGAGCATGGTGAAAACCAGGACCGCGAACGTCTGGATTTGCTGGACGTCGTTGGTGGACCTGGTGACAAGGCTGGCCGTGCCGAACGTCCCGATCTCCTGGGACGACATGGCCTGGACCTGGGAGAACAGCTCGCGCCGCAGGCGGTGGCCGATCTTCATGGCGACGTCGGCCCCCAGGTACCCGGCGCCCAGGGCGGCTGCAGCCTGCAAAGCGGTGAGCACCATCATCCAGCCGCCGAGCCCCAGGATTACTCCGGGCTGGTTGGCGAGGATCCCGTCGTCGATGATGCTCGCGTTCAGCGTCGGCAACAGCAGGTTTCCCGCGGTCTGCACCACCTGCAGCGCGATGATCGCCCAGACAGCCGTCCGGTGTTCGCCCAGGAGGCGGAGCATCAGGCCGAAAAGCACCGCGCCTCCTTCATCGCCTGGGCGTATGGGAGCCAGGCTCGGCCCCCAATAACCGCTTGGCCATTGTAAGCCAGATCACATAGGACCGCGCGGGAGGTTGCGGGGCGGGTTGCGCCGCGAGCCGGGAGCATGCTGCCCTAGAGCTTGCGGGCCACTGCAAAGATCCTGCGGAACGGGTACACCGTGCCGTGCGGAGTTGGCGGATAGGCGTCGGTCAGCCGCGCGCCGTATTCGGCCTCGAACCCGGCGACGTCCTCCGGCGAAAGCGCGGCCAGCACGGGCCGCAGGCCTGCGCCCCGCACCCAGTCCAGCACCGGGTTATCGCCGGTGAGCACCTGCTGGTAGGTGGTTTCCCATGCGTCAGCGGCGCACCCGGCGTCGAGCATGATCTCCAAGTAGCGTGCGGGCGGCGCCACCGCCTCATCGTGGCGCAGCACGCCGGCAAGCTTGCCGGCCCACTTCGGCGACTCGGCGACGTCGCGCATCAGGGTATGGGAAGCGGAAGTGAAGTTGCCCGGCACCTGCAGGGCGAACCACGCTCCCGGCTTCAGCGCCGCCAGCCAGCCGGCCAGCAGTTCGGGGTGCCCGGGGACCCACTGCAGCGCCGCGTTGCTCACCACCACGTCTGTGTCCTCGGAGGGCAGCCAGGAGGCGATGTCGCCGCGGCTGAACTCCAGCCCCGGGGCGGACTGCCGGTGCTGTTCGGCCATTGCCAGCATCTCGGCTGAGGAATCCAAGCCCACAACTTGCGCGTCTGGCCAGCGGGCCGCGAGCGTGGCGGTCAGGTTTCCGGGGCCGCAGCCCAGGTCCACCACCTGCCGCGGGGCGTCGGCGAGGACCCGGGCGGTCAGGTCAAAGAACGGGCGCTGCCGGTAGTCCCCGAACTGAACGTATTTGGCGGGATCCCACACATGGCCTCCAGTTGTTCGTGGACCGTAGTTCGTTGAAGCTTGGTCTCTAGGTTTTGTCCTGGCAGGGCGAGCCTAGCGCCGGGCAGGCACGAAATCGTTCAGGGACGCGCTGGCACTAAGCTGGAAGGCAATGAAACTCCTTGAGCAGCTCCCCGCCCCGTCCGCACGGATCACCACCGGAACCGGCGCGGACCCGGACACGCTGTACGAGCGCTTCGTGGAGTGGACCGAAAGCCGCGGCGTGCAGCTCTACCCGGCCCAGGACGAGGCCATCATGGAGCTGGCCTCCGGCGCCAACGTGATCCTCGCGACGCCAACCGGATCAGGCAAGTCCCTCGTTGCCATTGCGGCCCATTTCCAGGCAATGGCCCGTGGCGATCGCAGTTACTACACGGCCCCCATCAAGGCCCTGGTGTCCGAAAAGTTCTTCGCGCTCTGCGAGATCTTCGGGGCGGAGAACGTCGGCATGATCACCGGCGACTCCGGCGTGAACCAGGACGCTCCGATTATCTGCTGCACCGCCGAGATCCTGGCCAACACCGCCCTCCGCGAAGGCGCAACGGCCGATCTGGGCGCCGTCATCATGGACGAGTTCCATTTCTACTCCGATCCGCAGCGCGGCTGGGCGTGGCAGGTTCCGCTGCTGGAACTCCCGCAGGCGCAGTTCCTCCTCATGTCCGCCACGCTGGGCGACGTCAGCCGCTTCGAAGCCGGCATGACCGAACTCACGGGACGGCCCACCACCACGGTCAGCTCGTCCGAGCGCCCCATTCCGCTGCACTACTACTACCGCGAGACGCCCGTCCACGAGACCCTCGAAGAACTGCTTGGCACCAGGGAAGTGCCGGTCTACGTGGTGCATTTCAGCCAGGCGGAGGCGATTGAGCGCGCCCAGACGCTGATGAGCATCAACGTCTGCACGCGCGAGGAAAAGGACAAGATTGCCGAGCTCATCGCGAACTTCCGCTTCGCGGCAGGATTCGGCAAGACGCTGAACCGCCTGGTCCGGCATGGCATCGGCGTGCACCACGCCGGCATGCTGCCCAAGTACCGCCGGCTCGTCGAGCAGCTGGCCCAGGCCGGCCTGCTTAAGGTCATCTGCGGTACTGACACGCTGGGCGTGGGAATCAACGTTCCCATCCGTACCGTCGTGCTTACTGCACTGAGCAAGTACGACGGCGTACGCACCCGCCTGCTCAACTCCCGTGAGTTCCACCAGATTGCCGGCAGGGCCGGCCGGGCCGGCTACGACACGGCCGGCACGGTGGTGGTGCAGGCCCCCGAGCACGTGGTGGAGAACGTCAAGGCGATGGCCAAAGCGACCGCGAAGTTCGGCGACGACCAGCGGAAGCTGCGCCAGGTGGTGAAGAAGAAGCCGCCGGAGGGGTTCGTGTCCTGGGGCCAGCCCACCTACAACCGCCTGGTGGACTCGGTTCCGGACCCGCTGAGCTCCAGTTTCACGGTGACGCATGCGATGCTCATGAACCTCATGGAGCGTCCGGGCGACCCGTTCGCCGCGGCGCGCCGGCTCCTCACGGAGAACCACGAAGGCCGACCTTCGCAGCTTCGGCTCATGAAGAAGGCCCTGGGGATCTACCGGGAGCTGCTCGCGGCCGAGGTTGTGGAGCGCATCCCGGCTGCGGAGCAGGGAACGGACGGCCGCACCGTGCGCCTGACCGTCCACCTGCAGCCGAACTTTGCCCTGAACCAGCCGCTCTCCCCGTTTGCGCTGGCGGCGCTGGACCTGCTGGACCCCGAGTCGCCGTCCTACGCCGTCGACGTCGTGTCCGTGATTGAAGCCACGCTGGAGAAGCCCAGGCAGATCCTGTCCGCTCAGCAGAAAAAGGCACGCGGTGAGGCCGTGGCTGCCATGAAGGCGGACGGCATCGAATATGAGCAGCGGATGGCCATGCTCGACGAGGTCACCTACCCCCAGCCGCTCGCGGAAATCCTGGGCGAGGCCTTCGAGGTGTACCGCAAGGCTGCGCCGTGGGTGGGCGACTTTGAACTGGCCCCCAAGTCGATCATCCGTGACATGTACGAGCGTGCGATGAACTTTGGCGAGTTCGTGCAGTTCTACGGCCTTGCCCGCTCCGAGGGCATCGTGCTGCGCTACCTGGCGGACGGCTTCAAGGCACTCCGGCAGACCGTTCCGCAGGATGCGCTGCGGGAGGACCTCGAGGACCTGATCGCCTGGCTCGGTGAGCTGGTGCGGCAGGTGGACTCCAGCCTGCTGGACGAGTGGGAGGAACTGGCCTCCGGGGCCGCCCCAACGCCGCACGACGCACCGCCGCCCCCGCCGCCGTCGCTGACGTCCAACATCCGGGCCTTCCGGGTCATGGTACGGAACGAGATGTTCCGGCGCGTCGAGCTTTTTGCGGACGAGGACGCCGCTGCCCTGGGCGAGCTCGACGGCGATGCCGGCTGGGACGCGGCCCGCTGGGAAGGCGTCCTGGACGACTACTTCGACGAGCATGATGACATCGGCACCGGTCCTGACGCGCGCGGTCCCGGGCTGCTCATCATCACCGAGGAGCCCGGTGCCTGGAAGGTCCGGCAGATCTTCGATGACCCGGCGGGCAACCATGACTGGGGGATCTCCGCGGAGGTGGATCTGGCCGCGTCGGACGAAACCGGCACTGCGGTGGTCCGGGTGACCGGAGCGAACCGCCTCTGACCGGCGCTGTCTGGATCCGGACGGGCGCTGTCAGCCTGCCTGGGCCTCTTCCTCCAGCTCATCCGGGAAGCCAATGACTCCGGCGCCTTCCTCACCTACGAGCCCGGCCGCTTCAATGGCACCGCCAAGGATCAGGGTGGTCAGATCGGCCACGGCTTCCATGTAGCTTCCGTGCTTGGGATTGTCCGCAAAGTCTTCGAGCCACTTCATGGCCACCTGGCCGACGAACTCCATGGTGCTGGCTTCACTGGACATTGCGGTCTCCCTAGGATGTGACTGTCTGATTCAACCATCCTAGGTCGCGAGCCTGTGGGATCCTTGGGAGAAAGCAGAGCCCCAGCCAATAATGTGGGGGCCCGGCGGCGGCGCTGCCGCGGCCTTTCCGCCGGGACTGACTTCCGGGCAAGCTCCGGGGAAGTCGTTCGCGGATCGTAGTTCAGGAGGTTCATAACCGTCCTGGCCTCGTCGGATGAGAACCGGCTGGCTGTTTCAGGATCAAGCCACGGTTTCGGGTCCTCGGAATCGTCGACAAAGTTCAGGACGGGCAGCGGCGCGGTAGGCGGACCACCGTCTTTGATCGGGAACAGGTCCGGCCGGGCAGCGGGGTCGTAGTACACACGGCGCTGAGGTTCCCGGGTAATTTCATATGGGCTGTGGCAAGTGTAGCCGGCCCAGTGAACCACCTGCGGTTCGGGTAGGGTCTCGGTGGAGTTGGGCGCTTGCGGCGGAACAGACTTTTCGTAGGCCACCCATTGCCCGTTGATCTGAACGTAGATCAGGTCCTGACCACCTCCCGGAAAGTAGACCGTCACACCAGTGTCTGCAGGTGCCATCGGGGCAATTTGCTCTTGACCCGGCCCCGTACGGCCAGGCGTTACCTCGATCATCTGACTACGCCTTTTCACGTCGTCCAATTGACTAGGCCTCATTGCGACCGGTGCCTAGATCGTTTCGACCGCGATGTTGAGCATGCGGCGCAGCGGCTCGGCGGCGCCCCAGAGGAGCTGGTCGCCGACGGTGAAGGCGCTGATGTACTGCGGGCCCATCTCGAGCTTGCGGATGCGTCCCACCGGAATGGTCAGCGTGCCCGAGGCAGCCACGGGAGTCAGGTCGGCCATCGAGGCTTCCTTGGAGTTGGGCACCACCTTGGCCCATTCGTTGTCCTCTGCGAGCAGCTTCTCGATTTCGGCAACGGAGAGGTCCTCGCGCAGCTTCAAAGTGAGCGCCTGCGAGTGGGAGCGCATGGCCCCGATCCGCACGCAGAGGCCGTCCATGATCACGTGGTTGTCATCCGAGGTGCCAAGGATCTTGTTCGTCTCGACGCCGGCCTTCCACTCCTCCTTGGACTGTCCGTTGCCGAGGTCCGCGTCGATCCAGGGGATCAGCGAACCGGCCAGCGGGACACCGAACTGGGTGGCGTCGATCTCGCTCCGCTGGTGGGCCAGCACCTTGCGGTCGATGTCCAGGATGGCCGACGCCGGGTCGTCCAGTTCCGTGCTGACCTCGGCGTTGAGCGTGCCGAACTGGGTGAGCAGCTCGCGCATGTGCCGCGCGCCGCCGCCGGAGGCTGCCTGGTAAGTCATGGACGTGCCCCACTCGACGAGGCCGTTCTTGAAAAGGCCGCCGAGGCCCATCAGCATGCAGGATACGGTGCAGTTGCCGCCGATGAAGTCCTTGACGCCGTTGGCGAGTCCCTTGTCGATGACGTCGCGGTTGATCGGGTCCAGGACGATGATGGAGTCATCGTTCATGCGCAGGGTGGAGGCGGCGTCGATCCAGAGGCCGTCCCAGCCGCGGCTGCGCAGCTCACCGTGGACCTGTTTGGTGTAGTCCCCGCCTTGGGTGGTGACAATAATGGGCAGCTTCGCCAGCGTGTCGACGTCGAACGCGTACTCGAGCTTGCCGGCCGCGCCCGCGGCAGCACCGGCAACCGACGGGGCGGCGCCTCCCGCGTTTGAGGTGGAGAAAAATACCGGGTTGATGTTGGCGAAGTCGCCCTCTTCCTGCATGCGCTGCATCAGGACGGAGCCGACCATGCCGCGCCAACCGACCAGTCCAACGGACTGAGTAGCTGCTGTAGTCATCTAACCCGCCTTAGAACATGACCTCGTGCAGAAGAACTCCGGTGGACTCCTGCCGGAAGGGACCTTGTAGAGTGGACCCGCGCGTAGTGCACGGCCTTGTGCCGGGGCCCCCGCGTTGCGGCTGGAAGCCCCGGAGCTTCGGGCGACCGATGCGAGGCGGCGCGAGCCGGATTCCCGGCGAACACCGTGTTCTCCGGGACATCTGTGCCCTTCATCAGAAAGGCGTCAGCCATAACCGTCGAACCGTCTTGCATTGTCACGCCATAGTGGACGAAGGCCAAGACGCCCACGGAGCAGCGGTTTCCCAGAACAGTCGGGCCGGACTTGAAGGTGCCGTCTTCCATGGAATGGCCTTGAATGATTGTTTCTTCGTTGAAGGCGCAGTCATCGCCGATGGAGGCCAGCGTTTTCTCTGGGATGGTTAGGCCGGCATCGTACAGCCGTTTGCCCACTTTCACGCCCAACAACCTCCAGACCCAGGCCTTGAAGGGAGTTCCGTTGAACGGCGGCGTAGCGAGTAGCTTCCACAGCCTTTCATGTCGCCAAAAATAGGGGTCATAGATGGAGCAGTACTGCGGCTTCAGTTGGCGGAAACCCATCACCGAACGCTCCACCAGTACCCTAAAAAGTATGCGGAATATCAGGAAGCCGAGCATTGAGAGGGATACCGCCAGCACGCCGAGGAAGCCATGGGCGGTGACCGCAACGCCACCGAAGAGCGCGGCGGCAAACAACTGAAACCAATTAACCGCCAAGAAGAGCATCATGCTCACGATGTTGTGACGGTTCTTGGCCGGCAGAAGTCGGTTCTTGGCCTCTTCGATCTTGAGTTCATCAAACTGAGCATCGCGCTGGACAGATCTGGGGATCTCGAAGGCGGGAGAACCGAGCAGTCCCACATCGCGACGGACCGGGCCATCGATCGGGACCATCACTTTGGTGGCGAGGAGGCAGTTCTCCCCGACGCGGGCGCCGATCGGAAAGGTAACGTCGTTTCCCAGGAAATTGCGGCCTGCGACACGCACAGCTGACAGACGGAAAGACGTATTGGAGAAGTCTGCATTCATCATATTTAGTCCGTCTGAAACCATTGTTCCAGTTCCGACAGTGCTCAAGAAGGGGGATTCGTGGGCCAGCGTGGGGCCGAAGTTTGATCCCGTCTGCTCCACCTTGCGCAGATCGTAGCCGAGGGCGCGCAGATAATAAACGATGTACGAGCTGTCGCCGAAGACGTCCTTGTAGAGCTTGACATTCGAAATCCTTGCTATCATCCGCTGGATGGAAAAGTGCACGCCATAGAGCGGGTATACCTTGTCAGGCTTGAGAAACAGATTGAGCAGTCGCGGAACGGTGAGGACGAAGAGCAGCCCGCCGATGAGCCCGGAAATGAAGAGGACTAGTGTGGCGGCCAAGACGTCGACATAGAAGCTGGACTGGCCGAGGTGCAGGTGTTCGGAGTCCAGATAGGAGGGTAGCAGGGCGGCGAGCAGGAGGACGCCGCCAGGAACCACCAGGACAAGCCGGTTGAACAGCTGCAACACGCTGAAGATGACGCGTCTGCGGGTTGTGCAGTTGGCAGCGGGCACCCGACGGTAGTTGGCGGTCGTTCGCGCTGCCGGAGAGCCATGCCACGCCTGACCCGGTGGAATAGCCTGCGGGGTCTGTAGTGAAGAGGCATGCCCCAGCTGCGAGTCATCGCCCATGGAGGTGCCGATGTCCAGCGTGGTCTTCTCAGAGATCAGCACATTATTACCGAGCGTCACCGAGCCAGTCTCAATTAGGCCAGGGCGGGCCCGGTAGCAGAGGAAGTAGGAATCTTTATGGATCACGGTGTTGTCGCCAACCATGAGCAGGTCCGGGCACGCCGGCACATGTCGGGAGAAGATGACCACTCCCTTACCGATTTTGGCGCCGAGAAGCCGCAGATAGAAAATGTAGAGCGGTGAACCGGCGAACAGCACGAGAGGATTAGCCCGCGTCAGTGTTTTTACCAGCCAGAATCGGACATAGCCCATGCTCCAAATTTGGATACCCCTCGGCTTCCAGCGACCGACGAGAACCCACTTAATGATGATTGGGGTCACGGACAGGGCCAGGAACATGGCCGCGCCGAAGCCGACGGAACGTAGCCACATCTCCACCCAACCGTTTCCGCCGGACACCCATTCGTAGCCGGCAATCAGCAGCCAGGCAGCGTACATGGTGTAGCCCAAGAAGAACGCCATCTGGATGACGCCGCACGTTACATACTGGAAGGTGGTCGGCGGCTTGACGACTGTATTTGTCCATGGGCCCGTGTCGTAATCCGCTGGCGCCGCAGTTGCTTCGGGCTGTGCTTCCGTGAGCACCGCGGCGAGCTGACGGATGGTAGGGTGCTGGTAGATATCCTGCATCGCTGCCGGCGTCAGGGAGGTTTCCCGGCGGATGCGGGCGCAAAAATGCGCCATCAGCAATGAATTAGCGCCAAGGTCATTGAAAAAGTGAGCGTCTGTCGAGATCCGGTCGAGCGCAAGTATCGCCTCGAGCTGCTCCACCAATGACGTCTCAGCGGGTGAAGCGGGGGGTGTGTAGGCCCCTGTGCTTGCCGGGCTGACTCTGTTGGAGGGGCGCGGTAATTGCTTCCGGTCCGCCTTGCCGCTGGCCATCATCGGTATGGATTTAAGTTCTTCATAGTAGGCCGGCACCATGTATCCGGGAAGCCTGGTGCGAAGCATCTGATACATGTCGCGCGTTTCAACACTCGCGGCATCATGGCGAAGCGTGTAATAGGCGGCCAGTTCCAGCACTCCAGGCTCTGCTTCGACGGTGTCAACGACTGCCTGCGCGATCCCTGGGAATTGCAAAAGGAACGATTCGATCTCGGCCAGCTCGATCCGGTATCCGCGGATCTTGACCTGGGTGTCAATGCGGCCGAGGTACTCGATTTCACCATCCTTGTTGATTCGGCCCAAGTCCCCTGTGCGGTAGATTCTCCCCGAGGGATTATTGCTGATCTGGAGGAAGTCAGGAATAAAAGCCTTCTCCGTAAGGTCCGGGCGATTGACGTATCCTCGCGCGAGGCCGACTCCCGCAAGCCCTATTTCCCCGGACTCCCCGAGTGGAAGTGTCCTGCTGTCGGCGGGATCGAGGATGACGGCCGAGTAGGTTGGCAACGGGACACCCAATGAAACAGGGCCGCCCGGGTCAACGAGGGCCCACGTGGCCGTAACGGTCGCCTCGGTCGGACCGTAGACATTGAGGAAACGACGGCCGGGAATGTGCCAGCGCGTCACCAGGTCCCTAGGACACGCCTCACCGGAGACTAGCAGGAAACGCAATTCCGGCAGGTCTTCATCGATAGTGGCGAGCAAGGTCGGCACACAGCACAGGGCGCTGATGCGTTTGGCAATCAAATAGGAGGCTAGGTCAGCGCCAAGAAGGGTGGAACCTGCGGGCTTGGGAACCAACGTGGCTCCGGCTAGCCATGAAACCCAAATTTCTTCAACGGAGAAATCGAAGGCAATGGTCATTCCCTGGTATACGCGGTCGGTGGGCTCGATCCCGTAGAGGGCCGACGCGACCCGCACGAAGTTGCAGATGCTTGCGTGGTCTATTGCAACGCCCTTTGGCCTGCCGGTAGATCCGGACGTGTAAATGATGTAGGCGAGTTCATCTGCCGTTCCGCCCTCCAAAGGTTCTTCCATCCGGGACGGGTCCTGCGCGTCCACGTGCCCGCGGACGTCGTCCAGGGAAACTGTCAGCGCGGCAACTTCAGGCAACAGATCCTGAAGATGTGAGAGGCTGAGGACTGCGGTCACGTCGGCGTCTTCGACGATGTACTTGAGTCGGTCCGGAGGGAAGCCCGGATCCAGCGGAACATAGGCGGCGCGGATCTTGAGTACTCCCAGCATCGCGACATAGGCGTAAGATGGCTGATCGAACAGCAGGGCTATGCGGTCCCCCGGCCGCGCACCCGCAGCAAGGAGATAGCGTGCTAACTGGTTGGCCCGCCGATCCAGGTCCTCGTAGGTAAAGACAACATCCTCCGCGTCCACCGCGAGCTGATCGGCGCGACCCTGGTCCGTGTAGGCGTCACACCGGTCCTCAAACAGCTGGTTCAGCCGTTCGCCTCTGCTCCACCGTGCTACGTGATCCGGAAAGGCCGACGCCAGCACTGGCCCGGCCCCGTTCTGCCCAGTTGTCAGGATCCCGCGCAGCTCGGCCGGGCGGACATCGCCACGGTTGTGCACCTTCACGTTTTTGGTCATTTTGCTGATTCCTTCATTGGCATTGGCATCCGCATATCCTCGGTCTTCGTTCAGTCGTGTCAGCTCGGCCGGCGCGCCCCTTAAAGGGTGTGAACGCCCAGCGGGGCTGGAACGGGGGACGACGACCGGCGGCCATCCTTGGATGTCTCCGGCCGGCTGACGCCACCCGGCCGTGGGCCGCGGGTGGCAGCGAGCCGCACGCCCCCTGAAACTTTTCCGACTCCGTCCATGGCCAGGCCAAACGCTGACCGCACTGCGCGGACAGCTGTCTCCAACTGATCCGCCCCCGTAAGTGCACTTAGGCCTGTCTCTGAAATTTCAATCAGATCGAGGTCAACTCTGGCCTTTGACAGTGCACTGAAGAAGGTGGAGAAAACCGCAGGAGATGACCTCATGCCGAGTCCGGACAGCATGACCTTGCCAGCTCGTCCATTGTGCTGCAGATCCTGAAAGTCGAGATCGCTCTGCTGGGCGCGCAGCACTGATAAAGCAGTAGCGGCCTGCAACGCCGGCAGCGAAAATACCACGTCAGCACGCCGGGCTGGCCCAGGTCTCTTCTCAACGACCGATTGGATGGTCACCGACTGCGAAAGGGTGCGGAAGAGTGCGGACATGCTTTCGGGGTCATCGGGCAGTCCGGCAACGGTAATTTCCGCCAGTGCCTCGCATCCGGACACCTCGGTTATCACTGCCTGCTCTGGTGCAGGCCTTTGGAAGGGGCTCCGGTCAAGTCCTGGCAAAATCAGGGTTCCCATCTCGTCGGTGAATGAGGATCTGACATGGAGGGGAAGGCCGAAGCGGCGGGCGTACTCGACGCTGCGCAGGTGCATGACCTTGCTGCCGCAGGCAGAGAATTCGAGCATTTCCTCGCTCGACAGGGCGGCGATCTTTCGCGCCGTCGGAACAATGCGGGGATCAGCTGTGTAAACGCCGTCCACGTCTGTGTAGATCTCGCAGATGCCCGCTCCGAGGGCGGCGGCGAGTGCCACCGCTGTCAGGTCTGACCCTCCCCGTCCGAGCGTCGTCACCCGCCGGCCTTTCTGCGTCCTGCCTTGAAAGCCCGCCACGATCGGTACTGTGTCGTGGTCGAGGCACGTCCGGATGCGTCCGGGCCGGACGTCGGTAATGCGTGCCTTACCGTGAACGCTGTCGGTTATTAGCCCGGCCTGACTGCCGGTGAACGTTCGTGCCGCCTGGCCGCAGTCCACTAGGGCCATGGCCAATAGGGACGAGGAAACGGCCTCCCCCATGCTGAGCAGGGCGTCCAGCGCTCCTGGGTTCGGGTTCTGGGAAACACCGGCAGCAAGGTCGCACAGCTGGTCGGTTGTATCTCCCATGGCGGATACCACGGCAACTACCTGGTAACCGGCCTCGCGGGTCTTGGCTATCCTGCGGGCGGCCCGGCAAATGCCGGCGGCGTCAGCTACTGAGGATCCCCCAAACTTCTGTACGATCAGGGACCCTCTGGGCACCGCGGGTCCGGCGCCCTCGTGCAGGGGCCGGCTCCATTCGGTCCAGAGCGGGGCCGTGGCCACGCGGCTTGCCGTGGTTTCATTTAGCTTTGCAGGTTCTATGGACTCGTGATCGGACGGAGGTACTAGTGGCACGTTCATTGGATTCCCCGCATTTCTTACGTCGTCGTACGGCGGTTATTCCCGTTCAGGCACAATCGAGTGATCCAGGCGGAGTCAGGCGACCGTTTTCAAAGCCGTTCTGTGTCCCGTGACGGATTCGGCCGCTCCCGCCAAGATTGCGAGCCCGCGTTGCAGGTCCTCGGCGGTGATTGTGAGCGCAGGCATGGTCTTGAGTACTTCACCCTCGGGCCCGGAAGTCTCCACGAGAAGGCCGCGGGCAAAGGACTCAGCTGCGATTTGCCCTGCCGTCTTGGTATCGGAGTAATGAATTCCGGTCAACATGCCCCGGCCCCGCACTGTGGCGCCTCCAGCCGTGGCTGCAATACGGGACAGCCCCTCGTGCAGCTGCGCTGAACGTGCCGCTGTCCTCGATTCAAAAGTTTTATCCCGCCAGAAGTGCTCCAGCGCCGCCGCACCCGTGACAAAAGCTGGGTTGTGCCCGCGAAAAGTACCGTTGTGCTCTCCCGGCTTCCAAAGATCCAGCTCGGGCTTGAACAGCGTTAGGGCCAAAGGCAATCCGAAGCCCGAGATGGATTTCGAAAGGCAGACGATATCCGGAACAATGCCTGCAGATTCGAAACTGAAGAATGTGCCGGTTCGTCCGCAGCCTGCCTGTACGTCATCGACAATGAGCAGAATCCCATGCTGATGGCAGATGTCTGAAAGTTCGCGGAGCCAGGACGCCCGTGCCGCCCTGAGTCCGCCCTCGCCCTGAACAGTTTCGACGATGATCGCGGCAGGCCTTTCAAGTCCTGATCCCGAGTCCTTGAGCGCCAGCCGAAGCCATTGGAATCCAGTTCCCTCGTCCTCGAGGAATCCGTCATAGGGGATGCTCGATGCGTTGGCCAGGGGAATGCCGGCACCGTGACGCTTCATGGCGTTGCCAGTTACCGCCAGCGAGCCAAGCGTCATCCCATGGAATGCGTTAGTGAAACCAAGAATGTGGGACCGCCCTGTAACTTTTCTGGCCAGCTTCAGAGCAGCCTCCACGCAATTCGTCCCCGTTGGGCCCGGAAACATTACCTTATAGTCCAAATTTCTTGGCTTGAGGATCAGTTCCTGGAACGTTTGAAGGAACCGCCGCTTCGCTGAAGTTTTCATATCCAGGGAATGAATGACTGCTCCGGACAGCAAATAATCCACCAGCGGTTGTAGAAGTGCCGGGTGGTTATGCCCGTAGTTCAGGGCTCCTGCCCCGGAAAAGAAATCAAGGTATTCACGGCCATCCTCGTCGTAGATCCTGCTGCCAGCCGCACGCTCGAAAACGGTATTCCAGCCTCGGCAATAGCTACGGACTTCGGATTCCAGGGATTCAAAAATATCCTGCATTTGGGTAGTTTCCTGCCAGCTTGTGTGTGAGGGCCTCAGACGCCTGCGTCCTGTCCACTCACTTTTCAAAGACCACCGCACAAAATGCGGCGAAACGGAAACGCTGCGGTCACCAATATTTTCCCCAGCAGCTAATATCTGGCTTACCGCCGCGAGTCTTCCACGGATGCAACCTACGCCACTTAAACCTGCTAATCGACAGTAGGCAGGTACAACACCGCATTGCAACCGTCCCGAGTACCTGCATAGTTGGCCCGACCAATACCTACGTACTTGGGCACTTCCAGGGCTGGTGCGGAGCTGTACCTGTCTCTTACCAAGAGTCTTTCTCTGCCCTGAAGCAAGAGGTAGCTTTCAACCATGGATGCGTTCCGCCCGAGCCGTAGAGTGTGTGGGAGCACCGCAGGAGTCGTTGTCGCCGCGGCTGCAATGGCGCTGTCGGCGTGTTCAGCGCCTGCCGCGAGGGCTCCCCTCGAGGCGCCGCCGGCCGTGACGTTGCCGGCGCAGGAATCGCCGCTGGAACCACGGCCGACGACCACGCCAGTGCCGGATACGGTCACCCCCGCGCCGAAGGACGCTGCCAACCAGGTGCGCGCAGCCTTCGCCAACAGCAATCTGATACAACACCTCGAGGAGCTGCAGAAAGTTGCTGATGACTCGGGAGGAAACCGGGCTGCGGGGACAGCAGGCTATGAAGCTTCCGCCCGGTACGTTGAGGACCAGCTCCGCGATGCCGGGTACAAGCCGGTCCGGCAGGTCTTCACCTATAGGGACCACAATCGTGAGGCGGACGTGGAGACTTTCAACATCCTCGCTGAAACTGCGGGAAATCCGGAACACACCATCGTTGTGGGCGGACACCTCGACTCCGTCCGCAGGGGACCCGGGATAAACGACAACGCCAGCGGCGTTGCCGCCATCATCGAAACTGCCCGCTGGATGGCCGAAACAGGAGTCCGCCCTAAGAACAGGGTCCGTTTTGCCTTCTGGGGTGCCGAGGAGGTTGACCTGCTGGGTTCCCGGCATTACGTGGACACCCTCACCGACCGCGAAATCTCGCAAACGATGTTAGACCTCAACCTGGACATGGTCGCCTCATCCAACGGCGGACGATTCGTTCATGATGGTGACGGCTCCAGCTTTGGCAATGCCGGTCCCCGCGGTTCGGGCGAGATCGAGCGCCAGTTCCTCGACTATTTCGCAAGGAATTCGCTGGCCGCGGAGGCAACTGAGTTCGATGGCGAGTCGGATTACGAGCCCTTCATTGGAGCTGGCATCCCCGCCGGAGGGCTCTTTTCCGGCGATGACGACCGAAAAAACTCCAGGCAGGTGACCGAATTCGGTGGGATCGAGGGCGAAGATCACGACCCCTGCTACCACAGCAGCTGCGACGACATAGAGAACATCGACCCAGCGCTGCTCAAGGACATGGCCGGCGCCTTGGGCTACGTCACGCTCGCCTTCGCAATGATGGCCCCGCCCTAATTGGAACCAAGCTCGGGACCTAAGAGAACCGCCATCGTTGCCGTAAACGAACCGGGCAGCCCTAGCGAACTTGGGTCCACGGCGTCGAGCACCCAGTGCTTGTGGCTTTCTTCCTGGCCCAGCAGCAGCGGAACAGAACCGGCAACATCCACGAGAGCCGGGTCAACGACGGCCAGCCCCCTGCCGAGGGCCTTCAGTACTGCCTCCTTGCGCGTCCACAGACGTGTCTGGAAACCCGGCTGCAGGGCCGGCTCCACCTTCTGCAGTTCGTCCCGTTCCCGTGCCGAAAGTGCAACCTGTCCAAATCCCTCAAAATCTGCGGCTACTCCGCTCTCCAGGTCGACGCCGACCCCCAGCACCTGCCCGTCCGTGGACGCCGCCAACAGGCACCAGTCTCCCGCCCTGCTCAGGCTCGCCAGAACGGTCACCTTCCGTGGGCTCGCCTGATACCGCGGCATCCCGTGCACGTGGTCGTCCCTGGAGCACTCCCGGCAGACGAAGTCGGCCTGCAGATCCCGTACGTCAACTCCTGCGGCCTCGGCGGCGTGGCCCCGTAACGCGATGCGCCCGGCCAGGAACCTCTCCCGCTGCTCCCGGGAAGCGAACGTCCATGCCAGCCGCCGCTCGGCGTCGTCCAGGAAATCGGCCTGGCGAAGGTCGACGCCGGACAGCCTTACGGCTGCCAGACGGATCCGCTGCACGTCTGGCAGGGCTGGCCTCTTTACACCGGCCCCGGAAGGGTCACTTGATTCTTGACGGGTCATTGGATTCAATAGCCTATACGCCAGAGGCATCCTTCGGGCATGCCGCCTCCCCGGAACGCAGTAAGCTCGGATCCATGAGTGTAATCCGTCCCGCCACACCCGCCGATGTTCCCGTAATCCTGCAGATGATCCACGAGCTGGCAGTCTACGAAAAGGAGCCGGACGCGGTCCGGAACACGCCCGAGATGCTCACCGAGGTCCTCTTCGGCAACAACCCGCGCGTTTACGCCCACATGGCCGAGAACGAAGATGGGCAAGTGCGGGGCTTCGCACTCTGGTTCCTCAACTACTCAACGTGGGAAGGCGTGCACGGGATCTACCTGGAGGACCTCTACGTCACACCGGAAGCCCGGGGCGAGGGCCACGGGAAGGCCCTCTTGCAGCATCTGGCGGCGACCGCCGTCGAACGCGGCTACGCGCGGGTCGAGTGGAGCGTGCTTGACTGGAACGAACGGTCCATCAACTTCTACCGGAAGCTCGGCGCGTTCGCCATGGAGGAATGGTCCACGTTCCGGCTGACCGGAGCGGCGCTTGCCCAGTTCGGCAGCCGCAGTGAGGTCGGTGCCCATGGCTGAGGCAGCGCTGGGCGCCAGTGCCCAGGTGGGCCCTGTCCAGGTGGGCCCTGTCCACGCAGTCCGGGCCCGGCACAGGTTCCGCGGCATGCGCACGGCGGAGCACTACTTCACACTGCCACTGAACCATTTTGCCGGCCCGGACGGTGATGCTGCGGCCGAGACGATAACCGTATTCGCCCGCGAGTACGTGTCCGACGAACACAGTGAGGCGGAGGCCGCCGAGCTGCCGTGGCTCCTGTACCTTCAGGGGGGCCCGGGCGGACGCGGCAACCGTTTCGCGTCGCTGGGCGGCTGGAGCAAGGCGGCAGCAAAGGACTTCCGCATCCTGATGCTGGACCAGCGCGGTACCGGACTTTCCTCCCCCATTGACCGCACCACCCTGCCGCTGCGGGGGGACGCCGCTGCACAGGCCAGGTACCTTGAGCACTTCCGTGCCGACTCGATCGTCGCCGACGCCGAACTCATCCGCCAGGCCCTCGGTTCAGAGCCGTGGACTGTCTACGGTCAGAGCTACGGCGGCTTCTGTGCGCTCACGTACCTGTCGTTCGCACCCAGGGGCCTGCGCGAGGTGCTGATCACCGGAGGGCTCGCCCCGCTGACCGGCTCCCCGAAGCGGGTCTACCGCGAGACCTTCAAGCGGGTGGCGGCACGCAACGCGGAGTACTTCGGCTGGTACCCCGAGGACCGGGAAGCTGTAAACCGCATCGCCAGTCACCTCCGCGGCACGGCGGAGTACCTCCCGGACGGCTCTCCCCTCACGGTCGAGAGGTTCCAAATGGTTGGATCCTTCCTCGGCGGGAACACCAGGGTGGACACCCTGCACAACCTGCTGGAGGACGCCTTTGTGGAGACTCCCGGGGGTCCGCGGCTCTCCGATCCGTTCCTGGAGCAGGTCCGCCCACTGGTCTCGCGTGCAGCCAATCCGCTGTACGCGCTGATGCATGAGTCCATCTACGGCCAGAACGCGGCCACGGGCTGGGCGGCCTGGCGGGTTCTCGAGGAGTTCCCGGAGTTCAGTCCGGGCGCTGCCGAGCCACTCCTGACCGGTGAGATGGTCTACCCGTGGTACTTCGAACAGGACCCTGCCCTTCGCCCGCTGCAGGAAGTGGCGGAACTGCTGGCGGCCAAGGCTGACTGGAAGCCCCTGTACGACACCGCGCAGCTGGCTGCCAACATCGTGCCCGCGGCGGCCGCCGTCTACCGCGATGACATCTATGTGGACCACGGGCTCTCCATGGAGACCGCGGGCGCCGTCCGTAAGCTGAACACCTGGGAAACAGGCGAGTTCCACCACGACGGCATCGCCGACGACGGTGAGGCCATCTTCGGCCGCCTGCTCGGCATGGTGCGCTCCGCCCGCTGAGCTACTCAGAACACAAATCCAGCCCGAACTGGCAGGTAATGCCCTCAAAGCGGGGATTTGAGGGCAGTACCTGCCAGTTCGCGCTTCGAATCCTCCCCCCTCGACGTGCAAAAAAGCAACCCCGGCCATCAGGTGGCCGGGGTTGCTTTCTGAGACGGGGAGCGGAAGCCTAGTCGACGTCGCTCAGGCTCTTCCGGGAGTCCTCCTCGAGGCGGGCGTCCAGCTTGGCCTTCTGCGCGCCGGAGCTCACCAGGCTGGCGATCACGGCGATGATGATGGTGCCGATGATGACCGCGAGGGACACGTACGTCGGGATCTCCGGGGCCCATTCGATGTGGTGCCCGCCGTTGATGAACGGCAGTTCGTTGACGTGCATGGCGTGCAGAACCAGCTTCACGCCGATGAACGCCAGGATGATGGACAGTGCGTGCTTCAGGTAGATGAGGCGGTTCATCAGGCCGCCGAGCAGGAAGTACAGCTGCCGCAGGCCCATCAGGGCGAAGATGTTAGCCGTGAAGACGATGAAGGCGCTCTGCGTCAGGCCGAAGATCGCGGGGATGGAGTCGACCGCGAAGAGCAGGTCGGTCATGCCGATGGTGACGAACACGATCACCATGGGAGTGAAGACCTTCTTGCCGTCCACCGTGGTGCGCAGCTTGCCGCCGTCGAACTTCTCGGACATGGGGATGACCTTGCGGAGCTTGCCGATGAGGGCGTTCTCCTTGTCCTCTTCGTCTTCGCCCTCGTCCTGCGCCTGCTTCCAGGCGGTCCAGAGGAGGAAGGCGCCGAAGATGTAGAAGACCCAGCTGAACTGCTCGATCACGATGGCGCCGAGCATGATGAAGATGCCGCGCAGGATCAGCGCGATGATGATGCCCACCATCAGCACTTCCTGCTGGTACTTACGTGGCACGGAGAAGCGGGCCATGATGATGATGAAGACAAACAGGTTGTCGATGCTGAGACTGTACTCAGTCACCCAGCCGGCCACGAACTGGCTGCCGTACTCGGGTCCCGTGAACGCGAACATGGCACCGGCGAACACGAGGGCCAATGCCACGTAGAAGGCCACCCAAAGGCCGGCTTCCTTCATGGAGGGCTCATGCGGACGGCGCACTACCAGAAGCAGGTCCATAAGGAGGATGATGCCGAGGACGACGAACGAGCCGACCTCGAACCAGACGGGAAGTTCCACAAAAATGCCTTTCGCAGGGTACAGAAAACCGGTGTAAGTCTCTCCGGCGAACCTGTGCACTTTGTGCTGATGTGGCTGCCCGCTACGCCCGGCAAGGCATCTGTGCCCTGCGTGTTGACGTTCGTAGCGCTTGGGATACTCCCCTACGTGACCTCAACTTTACCCTAGAGGCGGTGCCCGATGCGCCACGTGACACTACGCGTGCCCCGCCGACTGCATCTGCCGCAATTCCTTCTTCAGCTCGGAAACTTCGTCGCGGATCCGGGCGGCCACTTCGAACTGCAGCTCGGCGGCCGCTCCGTGCATCTGCTCGGTCAGCTGCTCGATCAGGCCCACCAGGTCCTCGGCAGGCGCCGCCGCCAGCCCGTCGGCCCGGACGGTGGCAGCGCCCTTCTTGGCCGCCTTGCCGCCCTTGGCCGCCGCAGTGATACCGCGCTTGCCCTTGCCGTAGTCGAAGCTGCCCAAGAGCGCATCCGTGTCCGCGTCTTCCTTGGCCAACTGGTCCGTGATGTCGGCGATTTTCTTCCGCAGCGGTTGCGGATCGATTCCGTTTTCCGTGTTGTAGGCCACCTGGATGGCGCGGCGCCGGTTTGTTTCATCGATGGCATGGGCCATGGAGTCGGTAATCCGATCCGCGTACATGTGGACCTGGCCCGAGACGTTGCGCGCGGCACGGCCGATGGTCTGGATCAGGGACGTTGACGACCGCAGGAAGCCTTCCTTGTCCGCGTCCAGGATGCTCACCAGGGAGACCTCCGGCAGGTCAAGGCCCTCCCGAAGCAGGTTGATGCCAACCAGAACGTCGAACACACCCATCCGGAGCTCACGGAGGAGCTCAACACGCCGCAGCGTGTCGACGTCGGAGTGCAGGTACTCCACCTTGATGCCATGGCCGAGGAGGTAGTCGGTGAGGTCCTCCGCCATCCGCTTGGTGAGCGTGGTGACCAGGACGCGTTCGTTCTTCTCCGTGCGGGTCTTGATCTCCCCCAGCAGGTCGTCGATCTGCCCCTTGGTGGGCTTGACCACCACCTCGGGGTCGATCAGGCCCGTGGGCCGGATGATCTGCTGGACGAAGCCGTCCGCCTTGCCGAGTTCGTATTTGCCGGGCGTGGCAGACAAGTAGACCGTCTGGCCTACGCGTTGGAGGAATTCGTCCCACTTGAGCGGGCGGTTGTCCATGGCGGAGGGCAGCCGGAACCCGAAGTCCACCAGGTTCCGCTTGCGGGACATGTCGCCTTCGTACATGGCGCCGATCTGGGGGACGGTGACGTGAGATTCATCGATCACCAGCAGGAAGTCGTCCGGGAAGTAGTCCAGGAGGCAGTGCGGAGCCGTACCGGGGGCACGGCCGTCAATGTGCGACGAGTAGTTTTCGATGCCGTTGCAGAAGCCCATCTGCTGCATCATCTCGAGGTCGTACGTGGTGCGCATCCGCAGCCGCTGGGCTTCGACGAGTTTGTTCTGGCTTTCCAGGACCTTCAGCCGGTCGGCGAGTTCATCCTCGATCCGCTTGATTGCCCGGGCCATGCGCTCGGGTCCGGCAACATAGTGCGAGGCCGGAAAGACATACATTTCCTCCTCGTCCCGGATTACTTCACCGGTCAGCGGATGCAGCGTGTGGATGTTCTCAATCTCGTCACCGAAAAACTCGATCCGGATGGCCAGTTCCTCGTACATGGGGATGATTTCCACGGTATCGCCGCGGACACGGAAGGTGCCGCGGTGGAAGTCCATGTCATTGCGCACGTACTGCATGGAAACGAACTTCCGGAGCAAATGGTCCCGGTTCATTTCGTCGCCCTTGCGCAGCGTCACCATGCCGGCGATGTACTCTTCCGGCGTACCGAGGCCGTAGATGCAGGACACCGTGGCCACCACGATCACGTCGCGGCGGGTCAGCAGGGCGTTGGTGGCGGAGTGCCGGAGCCGTTCCACTTCCTCATTGATGGAGGAGTCCTTCTCGATAAAGGTGTCCGTCTGCGCCACATACGCCTCAGGCTGGTAGTAGTCGTAGTAGGAGACGAAGTACTCCACGGCGTTGTTGGGCAGCAGCTCGCGGAACTCGTTGGCCAGTTGGGCAGCCAGGGTCTTGTTTTGGACCATCACCAGCGTGGGCCGCTGGATCTGTTCTACCAGCCAGGCCGTAGTGGCGCTCTTACCGGTGCCGGTGGCACCAAGCAGGACCACGTCCTTTTCACCGTTCCTGATGCGTTCGGTGAGTTCGGCGATGGCCGCCGGCTGGTCACCGGCCGGCTTGAACTCGCTGATGACCTCGAAGGGCGCGACGACCCGGTTGACCTCCTGCGCAAGACTCATGCATCTAATCTACAACCGGCCACTGACAGGAACTCCTCATTCCGCTTTGGGCTGTACTGGGTTCAGCATTGACCCGCGCTGGCGGCGCTTGAAACGTACGACGGCGGGTGCCAGCCGCTGCTTTCGGCCCACCGTTCCATTCCGGGTGCCCCGACGTCGCGGAACCAGGCCTCTTTGTCGTCCGCGTAGCCGGACGTGTTGGCGTCGGCGGCGTGCAGGGCGGCCACCCTGTGCTTCTCCGCGGCATACTCCTCCCGGGCCGCCGGATCGGTGCGCAGCCAGTCGCGGAAGCAGAGGGCAAACCGCCAGCCCGGCGAACCGGCCACCCGGACATGGACATTCACCGGACGGGCCGGATCGGCGTTGCCGTGCAGGCGCTTGGACCAGGCAGAGGGGTCAAAGGGCCCGTGGGGGCTGTCCATCAGGACGCCCGGCCAGAGCGGGAACCCCGCGGCGCCCAGCAGGGGCGCAATCCGGTCTGCCGTCGCGAGATCAGCGACCGCGAGCTGCAGGTCGATGACGTCCTTCGCGTCGAGGCCAGGAACCGACGTGGACCCGATGTGGTCCACGGCCAGTAAACCCTCCGGAGCGGCGGCCTTGAGCCGCTCAGCCAGGCAGGCGGCCTGGCGCGGCCAGTCGGGATCCGGGGCCACCAGGAGGGGTGCCCCGCTGCGGCCGGCCACCGCGGCCTGGCTGATGTTCCGCGCAAAGGGCACGAGCCGCCCCTCCCACAGACGGTCCACCGTGGCCAGCAGTTCCGCACGCGTGCCGGAGTTGGGAAGGACCACGTCCGCAGCGGCAATCCGGTCCTGGCGGGACGCCTGGGCCGCTATCCGCGAACGGGCGTCCGCTTCCGTCATTCCGCGGTGCCCGGTCATGCGCTGCACCCGGACATCCTCGGGCGCGTCCACCACCAGCACGAGGTGAAAGTTCTTCTGTTGTCCGGTTTCCACCAGGAGCGGGATGTCCTGCACCACCACCGCGTCCCCAGGCGCGGCCGCAATCACGGCAGCGGCGCGTTCGCGCACCAGCGGATGCACGATGCCGTTGAGCTCGGCACGCCGTTCCGGCTCCTGGAACACGATGGCCCCGAGGCGCGGCCGGTCCAGCCGGCCCTCGCCGTCGAGGATGTCCGGGCCGAACGCTTCCACGACGGCGGCCAGCCCCGGAGTTCCCGGTTCCACCACTTCACGGGCGATCGCGTCGGCATCGACGAGCACTGCTCCCAGTTCTTCCAGGCGCGTCGCCACCAGCGACTTCCCCGAGGCGATGCCGCCGGTCAACCCAATCTTCAGCACTCCCCAAGACTAATCCCCACCGCCTCCCTAACCTCGCTCCGCTCGGCCAGGACACCCTGGCGGCGTGGGCCCATCCACCGCCTCCCCAATCTCGCAAGCTCGATTGGGGCCCCTCGGCGTCGTGGCCCCTGGCGGTGTGGGCCCATGTCCTACACTTGGGCGGTGCAAGAACAAGAGAGCAGGGCATCCGCGTACACCACACTGGCAGCCGGGGACGGCTTCCGCCATGAGATCGAGATCAAGCGCTCCCGGTTCATCACCGTCCTGCGGCGGGCGGGGACCGAAGAGGATGCCCGCGCGCTGGTGTCTGACCTTCGCCGCGAGTTCCATGACGCCCGGCACCATTGCTCGGCGTTCGTTCTAGGGCCGGACCGGGACATCCAGCGGTCCAGCGACGACGGCGAACCCTCCGGCACCGCCGGAATCCCCATGCTGGAGGCCCTGCTCCGGCGCGAAACCGCACCCGGGGTGACGGACCTCAGCGACCTAAGTGCCGTCGTAGTGCGCTACTTCGGCGGAATTCTGCTGGGAGCCGGCGGGCTGGTGCGCGCCTACTCCGAATCAGTCTCGACGGCGCTGGAACTGGCACCGCTGGTGCAGCGCCGGCGGCTGCGCATCTGTGCCGTCCGGGTACCACACGCCGCGGCAGGGCGCCTCGAGAACGACCTGCGCAGCGCGGGCTATGCGATGGCGGAGACCGGCTACGAAACCCAGTCCACAGTCCTGCGCCTCGCGCTGCCGGACGAGCCGGGAGACCTGGCCGCGGCGGCCGACCGGCTGGCTGCCCTGACCGCCGGAAGTGCAGCCCTCCAGCGCGAGGACACTGAGTGGATTGACGTTCCGCGATGACGTGGCAGGAAAGAATCATCAGCTTGCTTATGACTTTGCGCTTTTCTAGGGTGGACGTGTAAGGCACCACACGGAAAAAAGGAGGACGCATGTCAGAGTACGACATCACCGGCAAGAGGGTCGCCTTCCTGCTGACGGACGGCGTGGAGCAGGTCGAACTGACCAGCCCGTGGGACGCCGTCAAGAACGCCGGCGGCGAACCTGTCCTGGTGGCTCCGAAGAGCGGAAAGCTCCAGGGTTTTGAGGGCGTCGAAAAGGGCGACACCTTCGACGTCGACCTGACCCTGCAGGATGCCAACGCCGCGGACTTCCACGCCCTGGTGATCCCGGGCGGCGTGGTGAACGCCGACCACCTCAGGGTGGACAAGGACGCGCAGGCGTTTGCCCGCAGCTTCTTTGAACAGCACAAGCCGGTGGCGGCTATCTGCCATGGCCCTTGGCTGCTCATCGATGCGGGCGTCGTCAAGGGCAGGAACCTCACCTCCTACCACACACTGGCCACCGACCTGCGAAACGCGGGGGCCAACTGGAGCGACCAGGAAGTCGTGGTGGACCAGGGCTTCGTGACCAGCAGGAAGCCGGACGACCTGCCCGCATTCAATAACAAGGTGCTCGAGGAGATCGCCGAAGGCGAGCACGCCGGGCAGACCGCCTGACATTCCACAGTAAGAAACGGCAAACAAAAAGGTGGCCGCCCCCTCGCGGGGACGGCCACCTTTTCAGTGGCAATTAGCTAATGCCGGGCAATTAGTTGCCGGTCAGCTTCTCGCGCAGAGCGGCAAGCGCCTCGTCCGAAGCAAGCGTGCCTGCACCGGAATCGGTGGCAGCCGGCTCGGAGGAGTAGCTGGTGGTGCCGGAGTCGCTCTCACCGGACGTTGCTGCAGCAGCGTCGTCGGCAGCGTGCTGGGAAACCTGCTTCTTGTGGGCTTCCCAGCGGGTCTGGGCGTCAGCGTACTGCTGCTCCCAGGCGGCGCGCTGGTTCTCGTAGCCTTCAAGCCACTCGTTGGACTCCGGATCGAAGCCCTCCGGGTACTTGTAGTTGCCCTCTTCGTCGTACTCAGCGGCCATGCCGTACAGAGCCGGATCGAACTCGGTGCTGTCGGCGTCAACGCCCTCGTTCGCCTGCTTGAGGGAGAGGGAGATGCGGCGGCGCTCGAGGTCGATGTCGATGACCTTGACGAACAGTTCGTCGCCAACGGAGACAACCTGCTCAGCCAGCTCAACGTGGCGGACAGCCAGTTCGGAGATGTGAACGAGGCCTTCGATGCCGTCCTCGACGCGAACGAACGCACCGAACGGAACGAGCTTGGTGACCTTACCCGGAACAACCTGGCCGAGGGCGTGGGTGCGGGCGAAGGTCTGCCACGGATCTTCCTGCGTAGCCTTGAGCGACAGGGAAACGCGCTCGCGGTCCAGGTCGACCTCGAGAACCTCGACGGTGACTTCCTGGCCAACTTCGACAACCTCGGACGGGTGGTCGATGTGCTTCCAGGACAGCTCGGAAACGTGAACCAGGCCGTCTACGCCGCCCAGGTCCACGAAGGCACCGAAGTTGACGATGGAGGAAACGACGCCGGGACGGACCTGGCCCTTTTCCAGCTTGTTGAGGAACGTGGAGCGGACCTCGGACTGGGTCTGCTCGAGCCATGCACGGCGGGACAGCACAACGTTGTTGCGGTTCTTGTCCAGCTCGATGATCTTGGCTTCGATCTGCTGACCGATGTACGGAGCCAGGTCGCGCACACGGCGCATCTCGACGAGGGATGCGGGCAGGAAGCCGCGCAGACCGATGTCGAGGATAAGACCACCCTTGACAACCTCGATGACGGTACCGGTGACAACACCGTCTTCTTCCTTGACCTTCTCGATGTCGCCCCAGGCACGCTCGTACTGAGCACGCTTCTTGGAGAGGATCAGGCGGCCTTCTTTGTCTTCCTTGGTGAGCACCAGGGCTTCGACCTGATCGCCAACGGAGACGACATCTCCGGGGTCAACGTCGTGCTTGATGGAAAGCTCGCGGGAGGGAATGACACCTTCGGTCTTGTAACCGATGTCGAGCAGAACTTCGTCGCGGTCGACCTTGACGACGGTACCTTCGACGAGGTCTCCGTCGTTGAAGTACTTGATGGTCGCGTCGACAGCTGCGAGGAAGTCCTCAGCGGTACCGATGTCGTTGATTGCGACTACGGGGGTACCGGGCTTCTCGGTGGAGGTGATGGTCATGTAGTAGGGGCTCCGTTGTGGATAGTTAGTCGGTCAGGCAAACCGCCGCGCCTGCGTTATGGAACGCAGGCGCAGGTGTGGGCACTTCGCAGGGAAGTGCCTGGTCATCCTGATTTTGTGGATTGAAGAAAAAACGTGCACGTAGTACACGCCCGTTTATTCTAGTGGCAAGCGCCAACCGGGGTCAAAGCGCTAGAAATGCGTCAGGCAGTGCGGCGGACGTTCGACGGCGAACATGCGGGCGGCGCGGAACGCCGCGCCCGGCGTGTGCTCCAGAATGCGTCCCGACGCCGCCAAGGTCACGGGGCTGACTCCACCGAGGTAGATGGCGGACAGCGCCGCGACATCCAGCTCGAGGTCCGGCGCGCCGCCGCCTCCGGAGGTGACCACAGCGCCGCCGCCCTCAGCGTCCACGGTGAAGGTGCCGCCGGTCAGGCCGAGGGAGTCGGCGACATTCAGCACCAGCCGCCCGTCGGCCGGGTAGTGGCGGGCTTCCAGGGCCCGCTTCACGTCGAGGATCCGCAGCCAGAGCATGTCCCGCGCTTCCGAGGCCTCCACGCAGCGCGCGTCCTCGAGGGCCCACCGCAGCGTATCGTCCACCGGCGCTTCCTCCCAGGTGATCCGGTCCACCAGGTCGATGGCGGCCAGGTACTGCCACAGCTCGAGGTACGCCGCTCCTGTCGCCGCGACCAGGTCCACCACCTCCATGGTGTACGGGGTGCTGGACCAGCCGGCAAACCTGTACGAGACGTAGCCGTCCACGTCGCCGCCGGCCCGTAGTGCAACGCCACCTTGACCTTCGGGTCTTCGCCCCCGTCGCGGCTGACGGATCCCGAGGCGAACTGCCGGTAGAACTCGTGCCGGCCGATGGATCCGGGCGTGCTGCGGTGCAGGCGGTCGAAGACCTCCGGAGCCAGGTCCAGCAGCACTTTGGGGTCGGCCACCTCGACGCTGCCCACCGGGGTGTGGTTGAGCCGGAAACCCGCCGTGGTGTCCATCTTCACGGCCCTGCTCGGACGTGGCCACGCCAAACCCGAACCGGCCATAGATCGAGGCCTCGGACGCCGTGAGCGCTGCCATCGCCAGGCCTTCCTCCCGGGCCAGGGCCTCCCCCATCATGCGGCGCAGCAGGCCGCGGCGCCGGTGTGAAGTGCGGACCGTCACGGCGGTCACCAGCCGGGTGTCCAGCAACCGGCCAAAGCCGATGTTCAGCGTCTTGGTCATGGTCCCGAAGGTGGCAACGGGCACGTCCGCTCCGAGTGAGTGACCGGCCACCGTTCCAACCTGGTACACCCCGGTCAGGACGCGCCCGTCCGTGCGCTGCAGCTCGATGCTTTTGTCCACCCGTTCATCGCTGCGCCGGGCATCGTGGATGCCGAAGGCTACCGCCCGCATCCAGGCAACCGACTCCGCGTATGCAGGATCGTCTGTGGCAGCCGCTTGGAACCGACGGATTTCATAGTCAGCGCTCAGATTAGACACAACCCCGAGCCTAACCAATGGTCCCCCGCCCCGCCTCCGGCGCGGCGGGGTCCGTTGAGGCTAGTGGCCGGCGTCGTACCAGCTGGTGCCGACGCCGATCTGGACTTCCAGCGGAACGCTGA
Source organism: Arthrobacter sp. FW305-BF8 (assembly GCF_021789315.1). Classification (NCBI taxonomy): domain Bacteria; kingdom Bacillati; phylum Actinomycetota; class Actinomycetes; order Micrococcales; family Micrococcaceae; genus Arthrobacter; species Arthrobacter sp. FW305-BF8. Next base: position 2,508,031 of record NZ_CP084561.1, on the reverse strand, counting down.
GTTCCGCGGCGGCGGCCATCTGCTCCGTGACGAGCTTTTCGACTGCCTCCCGTTCGCCGGTGGCCACTTCCAGCACGAGTTCGTCATGGACCTGCAAAAGCATGCGTGACTTGAGCCCCTGTGCGGCCAGTTCCGAGTGCACGCCGAGCATGGCACGCTTGATGATGTCCGCCGCGGAGCCCTGGATGGGTGAGTTGAGGGCGATGCGCTCGGCGTTCTCGCGCAGCTGCCGGTCTGTGCTGGTGAGGTCCGGCAGGTAGCGGCGCCGGCCCTCGATCGTGGCCGTGTAGCCGTCCACCCTGGCCTGGTCCACCACGCCGCGGAGGTAGTCCCGCACGGCACCGAACCGGTCAAAGTAGTCCTTCATGAGGTTTCTGGCCTCATCCACCGAGATCTCGAGCTGCTTTGACAGCCCGAAGGACGTCAGCCCGTAGGCCAGGCCGTAGGACATGGCCTTGACCTTGGAGCGCATCGCGCTGGTCACCTCGGCCGGCGGCACGTGGAAGATGGACGAGCCGACGAAGCGGTGCAGGTCTTCCCCCTCGCGGTAGGCCTCGATCAGGCCGGCGTCGCCGGACAGGTGCGCCATGATGCGCATCTCGATCTGCGAGTAGTCCGCGGACAGCAGGCACTCGTAGCCGTCGCTGACCACGAAGATGCCCCGCACGCGGCGGCCCTCCTCGCTGCGGATCGGGATGTTCTGCAGGTTGGGGTTGTTGGACGAGATGCGCCCGGTGGCGGCCACGTTCTGGGCGTAGGTGGTGTGGATGCGCCCGTCCTCGGCCACGGACTTCTTCAGCGTTTCCACCATCTGCCGCAGCTTCGCCGATTCGCGGTGGGCCATGAGCTGGACCAGGAATTCATGCCCGGTTTTCTCCAGCAGGTTTTTCAGCGAAGCGGCGTCCGTGGTGTACCCGGACTTGATCTTCTTGGTCTTGGGCAGTTGCAGCTCCTCGAAGAGGACCGTCTGCAGCTGCTTCGGCGAACCGAGGTTCACCTCGTGGCCGATCGCGGCGAACGCCCGTTCCTGCGCATCGTCGATCACCCTGGCCAGGTCCGCCAGCTGTTCGTCCATCAGCTCCATGGAGACGGCGATGCCGGTCTTCTCCATATCCGCGAGGACACGGGCCACCGGCAGCTCCAGCGTGGCCAGCAGATCCTCGGCCTTGCGCTCCCTCAGTTCCGATTCGAAGAACCGGCTCAGTTTATGGACGACGGCGGCCACCTGGACCAGCGCACCGGACGCCGCGGCGTCGTCGTCGAACGCCAGCTCCAGCTGGCCGGCCTTGGCGGCCTCGGGCGTGATGTGGATGTTCAGGTGGAACTGGGCCAGTTCGGCCAGTTCGTAGGTGCGGCGGTCGGGCTGGATGAGGTAGCCGGAAATGGAGGTGTCATCCACCACACCCTCCAAACCAAACCCACGGTTGGCCAATGCCTTCAGCGCCGCCTTGTAGCCGTGCATCACCTTCGGCGATCCCGCGTCCCGGAGCCACTGGGCCAGCACATTTTCGGCGTCGGCGTCCAGCGCGGTGAGGTCCACGTAGGCGGCGGCGTCGTCCCGCACGATGGCGACGGCGTCCGCGTCCTCGCCGATCCGGCCGGGCAGCACGTCCACGGCGAGGGCGGACCGCTGCCCAGCCCCTGCCTCGAGGAAGGCCCGGAGCGAGTCCGCGTCGGCCAGCGCGGCAAAGTCCCTGCTCTCCAGGGGCTCGCGCTCCGGCGCAGGCGCCTCGCTCGCGTACAGATCAAAGAGACGGGTGCGGATCGTCTTGAATTCGAGCTCGTCGAAGAGCTCCTCCACAGCCTTCTGGTCCGGCCGCGGGTCAGCCAGCTCGTCCAGCGTCACCGGGAGGTCAAGGTCGGTGTGCAGCCGGTTCAGCTTCCGGTTGCGCTTGACCGCATCCACGTTGTCCCGCAACGCGTCCCCCACCTTCCCGCCGATGGCATCGAGGTGTTCCAGCACGCCTTCGAGGCCGCCGTAGAGATTGATCCACTTGGCTGCCGTTTTGGGTCCGACTCCCGGGACGCCCGGCAGGTTGTCAGCGGTCTCCCCCACCAGGGCCGCGAGGTCTGAATACCGGGAGGGGCTGACGAAGTACTTCGCCTCGATGGCGGCGGCGTCCATGCGCGGGATGTCGCTGACGCCCTTCCTCGGGTACAGCACGAAGACGTTGTCCGTGATGAGCTGGAAGGCGTCGCGGTCGCCGGACACGAGCAGGACTTCGTAGCCGGCCTTTTCACCCATGGCTGCGAGCGTGGCCAGGATGTCGTCCGCCTCGTAGCCGGGCATCTTGATGGTCTTGATGCCCCACGCGGCCATGACCTGGTCGATGAGGTCGATCTGGCCGCTCATTTCGCGGGGCGTCTCGTTGCGGCCACCCTTGTACTCGCTGTATTCGGCCTTGCGGTGAGTGGTGTCATCCGAGACGTCGAAGGCCACGGCAATGTGGGTGGGCTTCTGTTCCTTGATCAGGTTGATGAGCATGGAGGTGAAGCCGTGGATCGCGTTGGTGTGCTGGCCCCGGGCCGTGGAGAACTTGTCGGCCGGGAGGGCGAAGAAGGCCCGGAAGGCCATGGAGTGCCCGTCCAGCACCAGAAGCCGGGGCTGCTCCGTCAGGGGAACGACGGGAGCCTGGGTGGCCGATACCGACGGGGCGTCAGCCGGGGACACTGCAATGTCCTGAAGGGTCTGGGTTGTGGACGGAATTGGGGCCGGTTTGGTTGTTTCACTCACAGGTGCCAGCCTAGTTGCCATGATGGACAATTTCACGCCCGGCCCTGGCGGTGAGGCCAGCCCCACAGAGGCCGGCGCAGCCGCAGACGCGGCCATCGCGGCGCCCGCCGAGGTTGCAGCCTCGGTTGAAGCTCAGTTCATGAAAGAGCTGTTTGAGGCCGGCGTCCCCGAGCACCTGCACGAATGGCTCGCGGACTACGGCATCGGCGCCCTCGTGGTGAAGATGGGGATCCGGTTCCTGGAGATGAGCCCTGAACGGTGCGTTGCCACGATGCCCGTGGAGGGAAATACGCAGGTGGCCGGGATCCTGCACGGCGGCGCGCATGTGGTGCTGGCCGAGACCCTGGGGTCGTTTGCCGCGGGGATGCACGCCGGTCCGGGCCGCCAGGCGCTGGGCATCGAGGTGGGCGCCACGCACCACCGCGCGGTCTCCGCGGGCACGGTAACCGGAACGTGCACGGCCATCCATCTGGGCCGCACGCTGACCACTCACGAGATCGTGATGACCGACGAACAGGGGCGCCGGCTGTCCACGGCGCGCATCACCAACCTCATCCGGTAGCGGCGGAAGAGGCTAGCGGCCAGGCCAGCGGTACCGGAGCTCCACGATCCCCCGCCCCTGGGGACGCGCCTCCTGCAACTCGAGTGGCGCCGTCGGGCCCTGGACGAGGGGAAGCAGCCGTTTTCCGCCGCCAAGCACCACAGGGATGACCGAGACGATCAGTTCGTCCAGGAGGCCGGCGCCGGCGAACTGGGCGGCGAGCTCGCCGCCGCCCACCACCCAGATGTTCTTGCCGGCAGCGTCACGCCAGAGGTCGTCGATGAATTCGGTCACCTCGCCCCGGACGAACGTGATGTCGGCTCCCGGCGGGGCGCTGAACTCGTGGTGGGTGAAGATCCAGGAGGGCGTGCCGGGGTAAGGCCAGTTGCCGGGTTCGTGCTCCATCAGCCACCCGTAGGTGGTCCCGCCCATGACGATGCAGCCGACGCCGGATATGAAGGCGTCGTAGCTTTCCTTGCCGCCTTCGAAGCCGTCGAACTGCAGCAGCCAGGCAAGGTCGTCGTCTGCCGTGGCGATGAAGCCGTCGAGGGAGGACGCAACGTAATACTGGACACTGGGCATGGACCCAGCCTAGCCACTCGGGTTCAGCGTTCCCAGAGGACCGTCGCCGGACCTGCCCGGTTAGCCGCTGAAGTACGGAATGATCAGGTACAGGCCGAACATCACGGCGATGCCGCAGAGTCCAAAGCAGGCGTAGGAGAGGTATTTGACCCAGGCCGGCGCGGCCACCTGGCGGTCACCGGCGATGGCGGTCAGCCGGACGCCAAGGGAGTAAAGGACCACGACGGTCACGGCGGCGACCAGAGTGGCGCCGGCTACGGTGAGGAGTTCCAACCACTTCATCGCTGCGGGCCCTTCGGGTTGTTGTTCTTGGCGCGCTCGGCGGCGCGTGCCCTGGCGAGGGCCTTCTTCTTCGCGAAGCGGATTGCCTGCCCGGCCTCTTCGACCTCGACGGCGTTGTGGTGGCCCACCTGGGATTTGCGGGATACCAGGAACATGTACAAGACGGCGCCGGTGCCGGCCACTGCCGCAATCACCACGCCGACCACCCCGGTCTTGACCAGCAGTGCGGTCAAAGCACCGACAATGCCCGCGGCGGGCAGCGTGAAGAGCCACCCGAGTGCGATGCGCCCCACCATGCCCCAGCGCACCGTGGTGCCCCTGCGGCCCATGCCGGAACCGATCACTGAACCGGAGGCCACCTGGGTGGTGGACAGGGCAAAGCCCAGGTGCGAGGAGGCCAGGATGGCGGAAGCCGTGCTCGACTCGGCCGCGAAGCCCTGGGCGGGCTTCACCTCGGTGAGTCCGGCACCCATGGTCCTGATGATGCGCCAGCCGCCGGCGTAGGTTCCGATGGCGATGGCGAGGGCGCAGGCCGTGATCACCCACAGCTCCGGGCCCGAGCCGGGCTTCTGCGTCCCGGCCGCGATCAGTACGAGGGTGATGATGCCCATGGTTTTCTGGGCGTCGTTGGTGCCGTGGGCCAGCGCCACCAGGCTGGAGGTGAAGATCTGGCCTGTCCGGAAGCCGCCGCGCTTCTGCGTGAGCTTGCTGCCTGTCTCCGGATCATGCCGTGACGTGAGGCCGTAGGCGATCCGGGTGCAGACGTAGGCCACAAGCCCTGCGATGACCGGGGCGAAGATGGCGGGCAGAATGACTTTTTGCAGCAGCGTCTCGAGGTTGACGGAGTGGAAGCCGATGCCCACAACCGCGGCCCCGATGAGGCCGCCGAACAGCGCATGGGACGAGCTGGAGGGCAGTCCCTTGAGCCAAGTGATCATGTTCCAGAGGATGGCGCCCATGAGGCCGGCGAAAATGATGTCCGGGGTGATCTGGACCCCGCCGGACCCCTCGCGAATGATGCCCCCCGAGACCGTTTTGGCGACTTCCGTGGACAGGAACGCGCCGACGAGGTTCAGGGCCGCCGCAAGGGCAACCGCAGTCTTCGGCTTGATGGCACCGGTGGCAATGGGCGTGGCCATCGCGTTTGCGGTGTCGTGGAAACCGTTCGTGAAGTCGAAAAATAATGCCAGCGCAATGACCAGCGCCACCATGAAGGTGATGTCCACCTGTTGCCCAATCTGCAGAGTCTACGTACAGCAGTTCCACTTCCCCGGCCTGCACTGCACAGCATAGTTCACCCGCTGTTTAAGGATACGTCTGGGGGTGGAGGTCGCGGAGCTGCAGAGCGGGCTTGAAACCTTATCGATGGTACGCGTCCTGCAGGCAAGGTCAAACCTGCACCGCTCAACTCAGTCACGCCTGCCGGTCCGGGGGCCGGGAGAAGGCGCGGATGGCCTCCAGCTGACGCGGCGACAATCCTGTCCGGGGGTCCGGTGAAACCAGCAAGGCACGGCGGCCAAGGATCCGTGCCCACGCCTGGGCGCGGCCTTCAAATGCGAGCTGGTCGTCCACCCAGATGATCCGCTCCGGTGTGTTCCTGCCCACATCCGCCTGAATGGCTTCCAGCTTCCACCATTCCGCGCCGCTGCCCGCCCCGTCAGCGGTCAGCACCGGCCACGTGCTTCCCTCCAGTCCGGTGACCGGGCAGAGTACGGCGGGCGCCAGTTCCTCCCAGCTGGTGAGCCAGACGCACCGGAGTCCGGGCTGCAGAGACAGCCGGTTCAGGGCCGTCACCAGCTCCGCCGCATAGGAGACTTCCAGCATCCCGGCGAAGGTGTAACGCCATGCCGAGTCCCACGGCGTGGTGCCCGTGGGGCCAAATGGGCACACCACGCCATCGACATCGAGGTAGAGGGTCACCCTGTTCCCGGGGTCTCCCTTGAGCGCGGTGTCTCCCTTGAGCGTGTCCCCCGTTAGCGCGGCGTCCCCATTCGACGCTGTGATTCCCACGGCATTCCTTCCACGCCTGCAACGCTACGGAACCGCCGCCAGTACGGGCAAGGCCTCTGGGAACAAGAGGCCCCAACTGCCGGTTGGGCGGACCCGGAGTGGATCTGAGGGCCGCCATAACCGCGGGGTAGACTGTGCCCCTCAGCGCTGGAGCGGGATCCGACGGAAGGCAATAAATGGGCATGGCCGGGGCAAACGGGGCAATTTCGGATGACGAACTGTACCTCCTCCACCGCTACTGGAACGCGGCCAACTACCTGACGGTGGCCTAGATCTACCTCCAGGACAATGCCCTGCTTCGGGAGCCGCTGCAGCCGGAACACATTAAGCCGAGGCTGCTGGGGCACTGGGGCACCGGTCCCGGGCTGTCGCTGATCTACGCCCACCTGAACCGGCTGATCAAGAAAACGTCGGCCGAGGTCCTGTTCATTGCCGGCCCGGGCCACGGCGGACCGTCGGTGGTGGCGAACGTCTACCTCGAGGGCACGTACTCCGAGATCTACCCTGAGGTCAGCCGCGACGCCGCCGGGCTGCGCCGGCTGGCCAGGCAGTTTTCGACGCCGGGCGGTGTGGGCAGCCACGTGGGTCCGGCAACGCCCGGGTCCATCCACGAGGGCGGCGAGCTGGGCTACTCGCTGATGCACGCCACCGGCGCGGTGATGGATAACCCGGGCCTCATCGCCGCCTGCGTGGTGGGCGACGGCGAGGCCGAGACGGGCCCGCTGGCCGCCTCGTGGACGGCGCCGTTCTTCCTCAACGCGGCGCGGGACGGCGCGGTCCTGCCCATCCTGCACCTCAACGGGGCCAAGATTTCCGGGCCGACAGTCCTGGGACGCCGCCCCGACGCGGACGTCGAGGCATTGCTAAGTGCCAACGGCTGGGAACCCGTAACAGTGTCCGGCGACCAGCCCGAGAAGGTCCACCGCGCCCTGGCCGCCGCCCTGGACAGTGCATATGCAATCATCCGGAACATCCAGCAGGCCGCCCGGGGCGCCGGTTCCGGTGCTTCCGGCTCCGGCAGTAATCTGGCGACGGCGCCTCGCTGGCCGGCGATCATCCTGCGGACCCCCAAGGGCTGGACCGGACCGGAGTCCGTGGACGGCACCCCGGTGGAAGGCACGTTCCGTGCGCACCAGGTTCCCCTGTCCGGTGTCAGGGACAACCCGGAGCACCTGGCGCTGCTGGAGCAATGGATGCGCTCCTACCAGCCCGAATCCCTGTTCGACGACGACGGCCGGCTCCTCCCCGAACTGGCCGCTCTGGCGCCCGAAGGCAGGCTCCGGATGGGAGCGGCGCCGTTGGCCAACGGCCAGCCGTCCGTCCCGCTGGAGATACCTGACCTGGCCCAGTACGCCGTCGACCCCGGCCAGCCCGGTTCGACCAGCATCGAAACCACCAAGCCGCTGGGTGAGCTGTTCCGCGACCTCTACACCGGAACGAAGGACAACCCTCGGTTCCGGCTGTTCTGCCCGGACGAAACCAACAGCAACAGGCTGGGCGCCGTGTTTGAGGCCACCGACCGCTGCCTGATGCTGCCGGGGAACGGCGGGGATAACGGCGGCGGGGACAGCCACGTCTCTCCGGACGGCCGCGTCATGGAGGTGCTCTCCGAGCACCTCTGCCAGGGTTGGCTGGAGGGCTACCTGCTGACCGGGCGGCACGGGTTCTTCGCCAGCTACGAGGCCTTCGCCATGGTCAGCGCCTCGATGACCGTCCAGCACGCCAAGTGGCTGCAGCACGCCCGGGAGCTGGAATGGCGCTCGCCGGTGCCGAGCCTGAACATCCTGCTGACCTCCACCTGCTGGCGCAACGACCACAACGGCTTCAGCCACCAGGGCCCGGGCCTGATCGACACCGTGCTGTCCCTGTCCGGTGAAGTGACGAGAATCTACCTGCCGCCGGACACCAACACTCTTCTGGCGGCGGCAGAACACACCCTGCTCAGCCAGGACTATGTGAACCTGGTCGTCGTCGACAAGCAGTCACACCCCCAGTACCTGACCCTGGCGGAAGCCCGCGCGCACGCCGAGGCCGGAGCCTCCATTTGGGAGTGGGCCGGCAACGAGGACGGCAGCGGCACTGAACCGGACGTCGTCCTCGCCTGCGCCGGCGACATCCCCACTGAGGAGGCACTCGCGGCGGCCTGGCTGCTGCAGCGCCACGTTCCCGATGCCACCGTGCGCGTGGTGAACGTCATGGACGCCATGGTTCTTCCGCCGCGCAACGTGCACCCGCACGGGCTCGACGACGGGACGTTCACTTCGCTGTTCACAGACAGCTGCGAGGTGGTGGTGGCATGGCACGGCTACGCCCGCTCGTTCCACCAGCTCCTGCACGGGCGGCCGAACCCGGACCGGTTCCACGTCCGCGGCTACAGCCAGCAGGGCACCACCACCACGCCGTTCGACATGGTGGTGGTCAACCGGATGAGCCGCTACCACCTGGCGTTGGAGGCGCTGCGCCGGATGCCGCGGCAGTTCGACGGCGCGGAGGCCCTGGCCGATTACTGCAACCAGCAGCTGGACGCCCATGCCGAATACATCCGGGAGCACTTCGAGGATTTGCCCGGCATCCGCGACTGGGTATGGTCGCCGCCCGGTTCCTAAACCAAACTGCAACGCGAGGTCAGATATCGTCCAATGGAGGCCTGTTATTGGGCGAAAAGTGACCCCGCGTTGCTACTTCTAGGAACCGGGCGCTGCCGAGGCTCCGCTGACGTTTACCAGCCACGCGATGCCGAACTTGTCGGTGCACATGCCGAAGATGTCGCCCCATGGCGCCTTCTCCATCGGGACGGTGACGGAGCCTCCGTCGCCGGAGAGTTTGTCGTAGTAACCGCGAAGTTCCGCCTCGTCGTCCCCGCTGAGCGATACCGAGATGTTGTTCCCCGGTGAATAGTCCATGGAGTTGGGGGTGTCGGCTCCCATGAGCACGAGCCCCTTCTCCGAGGTCAGCATCCCGTGCATGATCTTGTCCGACTCGGCAGGATCTTCACTGGCGTGGAACTCCCCGAAGGTGCTGAGTGCCAGGTCGCCGCCGAACACCGACTGGTAGAAGGTCATGGCGTCGCGGGCGGTGTCACGGAAGCTGAGGTACGGGTTGAGCAGGGTGGACACGATCTGTTCTCCTTCGGCTGTACGTGTGGCGCCCGGTGTGCGGCGCCCGGCTCTACACATGTTGCCCGAATCCGGCTCCCCTTCATAGGGGTTCACGGAAGTTCACGGATGTCCATAAGGGCAGGTCAGGGCCGGAAGCGGTAGCCCACGCCGGCCTCCGTCAGCAGATGGCGCGGGTTGCCTGTGTCCGCCTCCAGCTTGCGCCGGAGCTGGGCCATGTACACCCGGAGGTAGTTGGCTTCCTTCTCGTAGGCTGGCCCCCAGACGGTGGCCAGGATCTGCTGCTGGGTGATGAGCTTGCCGGGGTTCCGCACCAGGAGTTCAAGGATGCTCCACTCCGTGGGAGTGAGCCGGACAGGCTCACCGTTCCGGGTGACCATCCGCCGCCCCAGGTCCACGCTGAACTCCGCGGTGTCCACGGTGGAGGGCTCGGCGGTTTCCGGCGCGCGCCGCAGGAGCGCGCGGAGCCGGGCCAGGAGTTCCTCCAGCCCGAAGGGCTTGGTGATGTAATCGTCCGCGCCGGCGTCGAGGGCGTCCACCTTGTCCGACGAACCGTGCCGGGCCGAGAGCACCAGGACCGGGGCGGAGCTCCACCGGCGTAGCTCCCTGAGGACCGCCGCGCCGTCCATGTCCGGCAGTCCAAGATCCAGAACAACAAGCCCGGGCGGATTGCGGGAGGCAGCAATCAGCGCGGCCTCGCCGTCCGCGGCCGTCTCCACGGTGTAGCCGTGCGCCTGCAGTGTGATCCGCAGCGCCTTCAGCAGGTGCTGGTCGTCGTCGACGACGAGGACGCCGGTCACTGGGCAGTCTCCTGGGAAGGTACGGCAGGTGAAACACCGGGCACTGAAACGCCGGGAACGACGGCGGAGGTCCCGCCGTCAGCCCCGGTTGAGTCATGCCCCGTTGACAGGGGAAGCCGGATGACCATGGTGAGTCCCCCGCCGGGCGTCTCCTCTGCCGCCAGGCTGCCGCCCATGGCCGAGACGAACCCCCTCGCGACGGCCAATCCCAGGCCCACGCCGGTGGACTGGGACACATCGTCCAGGCGCTGGAACGGCCGGAACATCGCGGGCACGTTCCGGCCCGGGACACCGCGTCCGTGGTCGATGATCCTCAGTTCACCTGCCGGGTGGCCGTTGAGGACCGCGCCACTAAGCCCGCCCGCCGCTGCCGTCACCTTTATGTCCGAGGCCGGGGCGTACTTGACCGCGTTCTCCGCGATATTGGCGATGACGCGCTCCAGCAGCACTGAATCGGCGTCGACGGCGGGAGGGTTCGGCGGCAGTTCCACCCGCACGCTCCCCGCCGGAATGCCACGCAGAGCGGGAGGCACAACATCGAGCCAACGAACGGGCTTCAGCAGGGGACGGACTGAGTCGGCGGTGATCCTGGACATGTCGAGGAGGTTGCCCACCAGGACGTCCAGCCGGTCCGAGCATTCGTCGATGGTTTCCAACAGTTCCTGTTTCTCCTCGGGGGGATACGTGACCGCGGTCTGCAGGAGACCGCCGACGGCGAGTTTGATTCCGGCGAGCGGCGTGCGGAGGTCGTGCGAGACGGCACGCAGGATGGCGGTGCGCATGGTGTTTCCCTCGGCCAGCCTCAGCACCTCGAGGCGGCTGGCGGCCAGCTGCTGGCGCTCCAGCTGGGCCAGCACGTGCGCGGCGAACGCGCCCAGCAGGCTGCTGTCGGCAGCCGGCACGGTCCTGCCGAACAGCACCAGCCAGGTGCCGTCGTCGACCGGTTCCACGGTGTGCTCGGCGAAACCCGTGCCCTCCCGTTCATCCTCCGTCAGCTCGCCGGCACTCGCGAGCAGCCGCGGGCCGGGACCGGCGCCGGATGCGGGTTCGAACGCGGACCCGCTGAAGAGAGCCGCGCCGCGGACCCCAAAGACGTCCAGCGCCTGTTCCAGAAGATTGCCCACGGTATCCTCGGCGCGGGTGGCTCCGCGCGAGAGCTCGCCGAGCGTGGCCGCCTCGGCGCGCGCCCGGGCGGCCTCCTTGGAGCGGCGTGCGGACGTGTCCACCACGCCGGCCACGGCCACCGAGACGCCCACGAACACGCCGAGGGAAAGCAGGTCCTGCGGGTCGCTGATGGCCAGCTCACCGAGTGGCGGCGTGGAGAAGTAGTTGACCAGCAGGCTGCTCCAGAGCGCTCCGGCGACGGCCGGCCAGAGTCCGCCCACGAGCGCCACGGCCACGGCCCCGGCGAGCTGGACCAGGACGGCGGTTGCCACGCTGTGCTCGATGACGGCGAGCGCGAGCTGCATCAGGATGGGGACGGCCGCGGCCAGCACGAATCCGATTGCGACGCGCACACGGCCAAGGTCCCGCTGCCGCCGGCGGCCCGTGCCGTGCCCGGCCAGCGGATGCGGCACCACCTGCACGTCGAGGTCGCCCGCACGGCGGATGATCCGCGTCTCGGTGCCGCCCGAAAGGAGCCTGGCCAGTGGATGCGCGCGCGACTGGCCGATGAGCAGCCGGGTTGCGCCCACGTGGGACGCGAACCCCAGGAGTGCTTCGACGGGATCATCGGCGGCGACGGTGTGGTAGCTGCCGCCCAGCTCCACCACCAGGCGGCGCTGGGATTCGAGGGCGCTGGTGGATTCGCCCGACGCACCCTCCGCGGAACGGATGTGCACGGCCAGCAGGTCACCACCGCCGGCACCGTCCAGGACCTTGGCGGCACGGCGGATCAGGATCTCCCCCTCTAGGCCTCCCGACAAGCCAATGACGATCCGTTCCCCTGCCATGACGCCATTCTTTCACCCGTCCGCCGTCCCCGGCGGCACGCCCGGTGGGGTGCCTCACACCGGCGTTAAGGATCCGTCAAGATTCCCCTGCGGGCGGTTCCGGCGCTCCTGCGCGGTGCTACGTTCGGCTGTGCCCGCAGCGAAATGCCACCGCCACGGTGACATACCGCTGTCGCAGTGACATGCCGCTGTCGCAGTGACATGTCGCGCTGCCGCGGGCACCAGCACAGATGGAAGGCACCCATGACAACCATGAGCCGCCCGCCGGCGGACCCCTCGGAGCTGCGCCGCACCCGAAGGCAGCGGCTGCACAGCTGGCTGCTGCTGGGCCTCCAGGACAGCAAGGGTTCCCACCAGGGACCCGGCGGGCTGACCGCCGCCCACGAGCGGAAGCATCCGTGGTGGCAGGTCATGTGCCTGACCGGCGTGGACTACTTCTCCACCCTCGGTTACCAGCCCGCCATCGCCGCGCTAGCGGCCGGCGTCATTTCCCCGCTGGCCACGCTGGTCCTGGTTGCCGTCACCCTGTTCGGGGCACTGCCGGTGTACCGCCGCGTGGCGGGCGAAAGCTCCCACGGCGAGGGGTCCATCGCCATGCTGGAGCGGCTGCTCCCCCGCTGGGGCGGCAAGCTATTCGTCCTGGTGTTGCTCGGCTTCGCGGCGACGGACTTCATGATCACCATGACTCTCTCCGCCGCCGACGCCACGGCGCACCTCATCCAGAATCCGTACGCCCCGGTATGGCTGCAGGGGCAGGAGGTGACGGTGACCCTCGTTCTCCTGGCCCTGCTCGCTGCCGTGTTCCTGCGCGGGTTCAAGGAGGCGATCGGCATCGCCGTCGTCCTGGTGGCGGTCTATCTGGGACTGAACGTCGTGGTGGTGGCGAGGGCCGCCGTCGAAACGCTGGGCCACCCGACCGCCGTCGGGGACTGGTGGCAGGCCCTGGGGACCTCGCACGGCAACCCGGCGCTCGCCGTCGCCATAGCCCTGCTGGTGTTCCCGAAACTGGCGCTTGGCCTGTCCGGCTTCGAAACCGGCGTGGCGGTCATGCCGCAGGTCCGCGGCCGGGACACGGACACGGAGGAGAACCCGGCGGGCCGCGTCGAGGGGACCCGGCGCATGCTGACCACCGCCGCGCTGATCATGAGCGCGTTCCTCATCGCCAGCAGCTTCACCACGGTGATCCTCATTCCGGCAGCCGAATTCGAGCCGGGCGGCCAGGCCAATGGGCGTGCCCTCGCCTTCCTGGCCCATGAATACCTGGGGAACGGGTTCGGCACCGTCTACGACCTCAGTACCATCGCCATCCTGTGGTTCGCCGGGGCGTCGGCGATGGCCGGGCTGCTGAACCTCGTGCCGCGGTACCTGCCGCGCTACGGGATGGCGCCGGAGTGGGCCAAGGCCGTCCGGCCCCTGGTCCTGGTTTTCGGCCTCATTGCCTTCCTGGTCACCGTTCTTTTCGAGGCCGACGTCGACGCCCAGGGCGGTGCCTACGCCACCGGCGTGCTGGTGCTCATGACCTCCGCGGCCGTGGCTGTGGCGCTGTCCGCGCGGCGCCGCCGGCAGCGGAACCGTACCGTGGGCTTCGGGCTGATCGCGCTGGTGTTCATCTACACGACTGTCGCAAACGTTGTTGAGCGGCCCGAGGGCATCCGCATTGCCGCGTTCTTCATCGCCGGCATCATCGTCATCTCGCTGCTGTCCAGGATCGGGCGGTCCTTCGAGCTGCACGCCACCCACGTCCGCCTCGACCGGACGGCGCTGGAATTCGTCGCCGCGGACGAGAGCGGCCCCATCGGCATCATCGCGCACGAACCGCGCAGGCTGACGGCGGAGGCGTACCGGCAGAAACTGACTTCCGCCATCGAGGTAAGCCACCTCCCGGTCCACTATGAGGCGCTGTTCCTGGAGGTGATCGTCGACGACTCGTCCGACTTCGAGACCGAACTGCAGGTGAGGGGCGTCGTGCGGCACGGCTACCGGGTGCTGGAGGTGCACGGGCCCGTGGTGCCGAACACCATCGCCTCCGTGCTCCTGCACATCCGGGACGTCACCGGGCTCATGCCGCACATCTACTTCCGCTGGACCGAGGGCAATCCGGTGGTGAACCTGCTGCGCTTCCTGTTCCTCGGCGAGGGTGAGATCGCCCCGGTCACCCGGGAGGTGCTGCGTGAAGCCGAACCGGATGTCACCAGGCGTCCATGGGTGCATGTGGGGTGAACACTTCCCCTGGCCCCTGAACATGCGGGGTGCAGGCGCGGTGCAATGCGCATGGAGCATTGCGTGTTGCGTGCGCGGACGGACGCCGGGCCGTAGGCTCAGCGCATGGCGAAATTCTTTGATGTCCACCCCGAGGACCCCCAGCCCCGCGCGATCTCGCAGATCGTGCAGCTCCTGCGATCGGGCGGGCTGATCGCCTACCCCACCGACTCCTGCTACGCCCTCGGCGCCCAGCTGGGGAACAAGGAGGCGCTGGACCGGATCCGTTCCATCCGCCAGCTGGACGACAAGCACCATTTCACGCTGGTCTGCCGGGACTTCGCGCAGCTGGGGCAGTTCGTGAACATCGGCAATGACGTGTTCCGCAGCATCAAGTCCGTCACGCCGGGCAGCTACACGTTCATCCTGCCGGCCACCAAGGAGGTCCCGCGCCGGCTGCTGCACCCGAAGAAGAAGACGGTGGGTGTGCGGATCCCGCGGCACAACTTCGTGCAGGCGCTGCTGGCCGAACTCGGCGAACCGCTGCTCTCCAGCACGCTGCTGCTGCCGGATGAGGAGGACCCGCTGACCCAGGGCTGGGAAATCAAGGAGCGGCTGGACCACGTGGTGGACGCCGTCATCGAGTCCGGCGACACCGGCGCCGAGCCGACCACCGTGGTCGACTTCTCCGGCGGCACCGCCGAAGTGGTGCGTCGCGGCACCGGCGACCCGTCCCGGTTCGAGTAGGGGCGGGCTCAAGTAGGGGCCCCGGGGAGGGGCCGCGCCCGCTACTCCGGCTTCTTCGCCCTGCTGGGCTGGACGCGCGGCGGCTCGCCCGGCATCTTGGGGTAGTCCGGCGGGAACGGCAGTTCACCCAGCCCGTTCTTGACGTCGCGCTCCCACCATTCCAGCAGCGTGTCGATGGTGCCGGGCTTTGCGTGCATGTCCGCCCAGGGGTCCCCCACCGTTTTCAGCCTGTCCGGCACGGTGAGGATGGTGAAGTCCCTGGGCCTGACGTCCGCCAGCTCGTCCCAGGTGATGGGGCAGGACACGGAAGCGTGCGGAAGGGCACGGGGGCTGTACGCGCCGGCGATGGTGCGGTCCCGGTTGGCCTGGTTGAAGTCGACGAAGATGCGCTCGCCACGTTCCTCCTTCCACCAATTCGTGGTGACCTGGTGCGGCATGCGCCGCTCGAGCTCCCTGGCGGCAGCGATCACGGCGTGGCGGACATCCAGGAACTCCCGGGTCGGCTCAACAGGGGCATAAACGTGCAGGCCTCGGTTGCCGGAGGTCTTCAGGAACGCGTCCAGCCCTGCCTCGGCAAGTACCTTCCGCAGTTCCAGCGCGGCGGGGATGGCGTCGTCGTAGTCGGTGCCCGGCTGGGGATCGAGGTCGATGCGCAGCTGGTCGGGATTGTCCGAGTTGTCCGCACGGGACGGCCAAGGGTGAAAGACCACGGTGTTCATCTGTGCGGCCCAGACGGCGGCGGCCGGCTCGTCCAGGACCAGCATGGGATGCGAGCGCGCGCTCGGAAAGGTGACCTTCACCGTGCGGATGAAGTCCGGCGTTCCCTTCAGCGGGTTCTTGGAGAAGAACTGCTCGCCGTCCACGGTGTCCGAAAACCGCTGCAGCGCCACCGGTCGGTCGCCGTTGGCGCGGATGAAGGCCTCCCCCACGTCTACGAAGTAGCGCGCCAGGTCCAGCTTGGTCAGTCCCAGTTCGGGCCACAGCACCCGGCTTGGACTGGAAACGCGCATTTCCCGGGGGCCGTCGGGCCCGTCGACACTGATGGTGGTCTGTTCACTGGCCATGGGGACAACCTACCCCGCGCGGCCCGCGCCGTCAGCAGTATGCCCGCCGCGATTCCCGCCCTGTCATTGGCGGACCCGCCCCGCCAAAGTGAGTCCCGCCGTCGGGCACTGAGAAACATCTGCCCGCTCACTGGGCAGCGGCGGGGCCATCTGTAAGGATGAAACACACCGGGCGCCGCCAGGCGCAGAGCATCCGCGAAGGAGACCCGTTCCATGGTTGAATCCCCGAGTCTGGACGCCAGCCAAGGACCATCGGCTGCCGAGGAGTCCGGTGAGTCACGGCCTTCCGTGGCAGCGGAGGCGGGCAACCGCGAGCTGTTCAGCCTGGCGGCCGGGCAGGCGGGCCTTAAACCGGGCGGCCGGGACTGGACCGCACTGGAGCAGCGGTTCGACCGGCATTTCCCCGACCTGGCGAGGCTGTTCCGTTCGCTGTACGGAACCCGGCCTGACATCGAGGAGCAGCTGGCGGCCCTCGCGCGAGAAATCGCCAGCTCCTGGAAGGAGCGGCCGGCAGACCTGAAAAAGCTCGACGCCGGCCGTGAAGGCAACAGCGACTGGTTCCAGTCCAACCGCATGCTCGGCGGCGTCTGCTACGTGGACCGGTATGCGGCCGATCTGGAGGGCGTCCGGGCCCGCATCCCCTATTTCAAGGAACTCGGCCTCACCTACCTACACCTCATGCCGCTGTTCCTGGCCCCGGAGCCCCTGTCCGACGGCGGCTACGCCGTGTCCAGTTACCGCGAGGTCAACCCGAAGCTCGGCACCATGGACCAGCTGCGCGCGCTCGCTGCCGAGCTGCGGGCCAACGGCATCAGCCTGGTGGTCGACTTCATCTTCAACCACACCTCCAACGAGCACGAGTGGGCGCAGCGGGCCGCAGCGGGCGATCCGCGCTACAGCGACTACTACTGGATCTTCCCGGACCGGGCCATGCCGGACGCGTTCGAGCAGAACGTCCGCGAAATATTCCCGGAGGACCACCCCGGCTCCTTCGTTCAGCTGCCGGACGGCCGGTGGGTCTGGGCCACCTTCCACACGTTCCAGTGGGACCTGAACTACTCCAATCCCGAAGTGTTCCGGGCCATGGCAGGGGAGATGCTGTTCCTGGCCAATTTGGGCGTGGACATCCTGCGTATGGATGCGGTGGCGTTCATCTGGAAGCAGCTGGGGACGCCGTGCGAGAGCCTGCCCGAGGCGCACACCCTGCTCCAGGCCTTCAATGCGGTCTGCCGGCTGGCGGCGCCGTCCCTGCTGTTCAAGTCCGAGGCGATCGTGCACCCGGATGAGGTTGCCCTGTACATCGATCCGGCCGAGTGCCAGCTCTCCTACAACCCGCTGCAGATGGCGCTGACCTGGGAGGCGCTGGCCACCCGCAACGTCTCGCTGCTGGCCCAGGCCCTGGAGCGGCGGCACACCATTGCGCCGGGAACATCCTGGGTGAACTACGTGCGGAGCCATGACGACATCGGCTGGACGTTTGCCGACGAGGACGCCGCCGAGTTCGGCATCAACGGCTTCGACCACCGCCGGTTCCTGAATTCGTTCTATGTCAACCGGTTCCCGGGCAGCTTCGCCCACGGCGTGCCGTTCCAGGAC
Organism: Arthrobacter sp. FW305-BF8; assembly: GCF_021789315.1. Taxonomy (NCBI): domain Bacteria; kingdom Bacillati; phylum Actinomycetota; class Actinomycetes; order Micrococcales; family Micrococcaceae; genus Arthrobacter; species Arthrobacter sp. FW305-BF8. The sequence goes on along the minus strand of NZ_CP084561.1, from coordinate 2,490,408 downwards.
AACCCGCGGACCGGTGACTGCCGCATCTCCGGCACCACGGCGTCGCTGTGCGGACTGGAAGCCGGGTCGGCTGAGGCCATCCGCCGCGTCCTGCTGACGCATTCGGTAGCCTTCAGCACCGGCGGTATCCCGCTGCTCTACCTGGGCGACGAGGTGGGGCAGCTCAATGACTACGGCTATGCGCGGGAGGATGGTCACGACGCCGACAGCCGGTGGGTGCACCGGCCGCAGTTCCCTGCCGAAAAGTACGCGAAGCGGCTGGACCCGGCCACCCCTGAGGGGGCCGTATATGCGGGGCTGCGGCGGCTGGCGGAGGTCCGCGCGGCGACTCCCGAGCTGGCCGGCACCCGCCTGCTGCCGTTCTCCACGAACAACGCTGCGGTGCTCGGCTACCAGCGTCCCGGCGAGGGAACGGTGGTCCTGGCCCTGGCAAACTTCAGTGACGCGCCGCAGGTGGTGTCCGCGGACACGCTGTCCGGGTTCGCGGCAGAGGCTTTGGACCTGTTTTCCGAGGAGCCGGTCCGGATCGACGAGGGGCTGGTGCTGCGGCCGCAGGACTATGCCTGGCTCCGGGTGGTCCCGGCCTCCTGAGAACTCTTGCCGGCGTCCGGGCTTTGCGTCCGAATCCGTCCGCTCGGATCAGGCATGATGGAGTCATGCCCACCGCTGACTCGCCCATCACCATCGCCGTCGGCGACGGCCACGTCTCCGGCGCCTACGCGCGGCCAGCCAATCCGATCGCAACACTGGTGCTGGCCCACGGCGCCGGTGCGGGCATGGAGCACCCGTTCATGCGCGGGTTCACGGGCGCATTGAACGACGACGGCGTGGCCACCTTGCGCTTCAACTTCCCCTACCGCGAGGCGGGCCGGAAGTTCCCCGACCGCCCGCCGGCAGCGATCGCCACCTGGCGGGCGGCGATGGCCGAAGCGGCGGCCCGGTCGGAGTCCGCCGGGTCGGAGTCCGCCGAGTCGGAGTCCGCTGGGTCGGCGGAACCGATTTGGGCGGCCGGGAAGTCGTTCGGCGGCAGGATGGCCTCCATGGCGGTGGCCGAAGGCATGCAGGCTGCCGGTCTCGTCTACCTCGGCTACCCGCTGCACCCGCCCGGCAAGCCGGAGAAGCTCCGCGACGAGCACCTCTACGGGGTGCAAACCCCCATGCTTTTCCTGCAGGGAACCCGTGACACCTTCGCCACCAAGGACCTGTTGGAAGGTGTGGTGTCACGGATCGGACCGACCGCCACGCTGCAGTGGTGCGAGGGCGGCGACCACTCGTTCGCGGTTGCCGGAAACAAACGCAGCGCCGAAGACATCGGCGCCTCGCTGGCGGCTCCGGTCGCCGCGTTCCTCCGCGCCAACAGTCCCGCCAACAGCCCTGCGGGCGGCTAGAGCCTAGGCATGCGCGGCCGCTGGCGCCACGTTGCCCGGGACGGGTTCGTGCCGCAGGTAGCTGCGGCGGAACCGGCCCGTGCCGGCGGTCAGTGCCCGCAGCTGCACCGCATACCGGAGGAGTTCCCCGTCCGGGACCTCGGCGGTGACCTCCGTGGCGTCCCCGCCGGACGACGTCGTGCCCGTGAGCCGGCCACGGCGGGACGAGAGGTCGCTCATGACGGCGCCCACATACTCATCCGGGATGCTGATGGTGACGGCGGAGACGGGCTCCAGCAGCTGGATGCGGCCGGCGGCTGCGGCCTCGCGGAGGGCAAGCGCACCGGCGGACTGGAACGCGGCGTCCGAGGAGTCAACGCTGTGGGCTTTGCCGCCCACCAGGGTCACCCGGATGTCCACCACCGGGAAGCCAGCCGAAACTCCCTTCTGCATCTGCGACCGCACGCCCTTCTCCACCGAGCTGATGAACTGGTTCGGCACCACTCCGCCCACGGTCTTGTCCACGAACTCGAAGCCCGCCCCGCGTTCGAGCGCCTCCACCTCGATGTCGCAGATCGCGTACTGGCCGTGGCCGCCGGACTGCTTGACGTAGCGCCCGTGCCCGGCGGCCGGGGCGGCGAAGGTCTCCCGCAGCGGCGTCACCACGGGCACAGTCTGCAATTTCACGCCTTGGTCCCGCAGCCGGTCCAGGACCACCTCGCCGTGGGCCTCGCCCATGCACCACAGGATCAGCTGGTGGGTTTCCGAGTTGCGCTCAACCCGGAGCGTCGGATCGCCGGCGGCCACCTTGCCCAGGCTCTTGGCGAGGGCGTCCTCATCGCTGCGGGTGGCGGCCTCGACGGCGACCGGCATGAGCGGTTCGGGCATGTCCCAGGCGGTGATCAGCAGCGGCGCGTCCTTCGCTGACACGGTATCGCCGGTTTCGGCGCTGCCCAGTTTGGTGATCGCGCAGATGTCGCCCGCCACCGCGTACGGCACCGGCTTCAGGCTCGCCCCCATTGGGGAGTAGAGGTGGGTGAGGCGCTCGTCGCTGTCGTGGTCCTCATGGCCCCGTTCGGCCAGGCCGCGGCCGCTGACGTGCACTGCCGAATCCTCGCGCAGCGTGCCGGAAAAGACGCGCACCAGGCAGACCCGCCCCAGGAACGGGTCCATGGTGGTGCGCACCACCTCACCGGCCAGCGGCCCGGCGGGATCGCAGGACAGCGGCCCGGCCGGTTCCCCGGCCAGGTCCGTCACATCCGGCACGGCATGCTCCAGGGGTGTCGGGAACGCCCGGATCAGCATGTCCAGCAGCTCCGTGATCCCCAGTCCGGTTTCGGCCGAGGTTGGCAGGACCGGGAAGAACGATCCACGCGAGACTGCGGTTTCGAGGTCGCCCACCAGGACGTCGACGTCGATATCCTCCCCGCCGAGGTAACGGTCCATGAGCGACTCGTCCTCGCTTTCGGAGATGATGCCCTCGATCAGCGTGCCGCGCTCTGATTCCACGGCTGCGAGCTCATCCGCAGTGGCCTCGCGGACCGCGGGCGCCGGGGACTCGCCGTCGTACTCCGAGACCTGCCCGGACAGCAGCCCCAACAGTCCGGCGGCGCCGCCGTCCCCGCGCACGGGCAGGTACGCGGGCACCACCGACTGGCCAAAGGCGCTCTGGCAGGCGGCCAGGGCGGCCTCGAAATTCGCGCGCGGGTGGTCCAGCCGGCTGATCACCACCGCCCGGGGCGTGTCCAGCTGGGCGCACTCCGCCCACAGCGCGGTGGTGGCGGCGTCGACGCCGTCCACGGCCGACACCACGAACAGCGCCGCGTCCGCAGCGCGCAGCCCCGCCCGCAGCTCGCCCGTGAAGTCCCCGTAGCCCGGCGTGTCCAGCAGGTTCACTTTGACGCCGTCGTACATCAGCGGCGCCACCGAAAGCACCACGGAGCGCTGCTGGTGGATCTCAGACGGTTCCGCATCGCTGACCGTGTTGCCGTCGACGATCGAACCCATCCGCGGGATGGTCCCGGCCGCGGCGAGCAGGGCCTCGAGCAGCATGGTTTTGCCGGCCCCGGAGTGTCCCACAAGCGCGACGTTGCGGATGCCCTCAGGCTGGTCCACCGGCGCTCCGGCCGACGCGTCCGCCCGCCGGAGATCGGAACTGCCGCGGCCCGGACCCTTGCCCCGGCCATTAGTGCCCTTTACCGACATGACCATCTCCCGGCGTGCTAGTCGTGAGCCGCCAAGCGGCCTTGGTAAGACGATTCGACACCTAAAGCTGCTGATCAGCAAGGGGTCCCGGCCCCGCAACGCCAGTCCGACCGCGGGGCGGCGCGGCTCCCCGGGGCCGGGACCGGCGCTACGTAATGACCGTTGCGGCGTCCTGCCCGTAGGGGGACGATGGATACCGTGGCCGCACGGCCGGCCCATGCCATCCGACTAGTCGCCAGGGAGCGGTCGATGAGTGCGTGGAACGAAAATATCGGTGCAGGATCATCCGGGCTGACAGCGGTGACCGTGGTGGAAGGTTCCTCCTTTTGCATCTCCGCCGAGAGCGGGGACGTGTTTCCCGGCCAGCCTCAGGGCGCTTTCTACCAGGACACGCGGATTCTGTCCCGCTGGCAGCTCACGGTGGACGGCGTTCCGCTGGAACCGCTGTCCGGCCAGACGCGGGAACCCTACCGGGCTGTGTTCGTCGGCAGGCCCCGCGCGGCCAACGGTGCGGTGGAGAGCCCGCTGGTGGTGGAGCACAGCCGGCAGGTGGGGCCGGGCCTGCGTGACGACATCAAAGTCCACAACTACTCGGAACAGCCGCGGACCTGCCAGATCCAGATCAAGGTGGACGCCGACCTGAGTGACCTGTTCGACGTCAAAGGCGGAAAGGTGGTGCCGTCCGCCGAACACAGCAGGAACGTCCGGGCGGACGCCCTGCAGATTGACGCCATGCGCAACGGCATCCACCGCGGCGTGGTCATCAGCGCCCGCGGCGCCACGGTCACGGAGGACGCCCTGACATTCGACGCCGAACTGGCCCCCCGCGGTGTGTGGACGGCCAGCGTGTTCACTACCCCGCTGGTTGACGGCGCCGGGCCGGCGAAGCCGTTCACGCATGAGTCGGCTCCGCACGTGGGCGCCCAGCGCTACGCCGCGTGGGAGGAGCACGTTCCCCGTCTGACCGTGACGGACAAGAACGTGGAGAAGGTCCTGACCCGCAGCCAGGAGGACCTGGGCGCCCTCCGGATATTCGATCCCGACCACCCGGAGCGGGCCGCCGTCGCCGCAGGGGCGCCGTGGTTCATGGCCCTGTTCGGCAGGGACTCCATCCTGTCCTCCTACATGGCGCTGCCGGTGGATCCGAAGCTGGCGGCCGGAACCCTGCAGACCCTCGCCTCCCTGCAAGGCCAGAAAGTTGATCCGGACACCGAGGAGGAACCCGGCAGGATACTGCACGAGGTGCGGTTGGGGGTCACCGCCGGACTCGCGCTCGGCGGCAGCCAGGCGTACTACGGCACCGCGGACGCGACGCCCCTGTTCGTGACACTGCTGGCGGAGTTGGGGCGCTGGGGCCTGGCGGGCGACCTGCTGGACTCGCTCCTGCCGCATGCCGACCGGGCCCTGGAATGGGTGGAGCACTACGGGGACCGTGATGGCGACGGTTTCGTGGAGTACCAGCGCGCCAACGAGCATGGCCTGCTGAACCAGGGCTGGAAGGACTCCTGGGACGGGATCAACTTCGCCGACGGCAGGTTGGCGGAGGCCCCCATCGCCCTGTGTGAAGTGCAGGGCTACGTCTACAGCGCCTACCTTGGACGCGCGCTGCTCGCGCAGCAGCTGGGCGACGAGGAGACCGCGGCCAAATGGAACCGCCGGGCTGCAGAGATCAAAGCCGAGTTCAACGAGAAGTTCTGGCTCCCCGAGCGGGGATACTTTGCCGTGGCCCTGGACAAGGACAAGCGTCCGGTGGATGCCTGCACCTCCAACATGGGCCATTGCCTCTGGGTGGGAATCGTCGACGCCGACAAGGCGCCCCTGGTGGCCAAGCGGCTGATGTCGCCGGAGATGTTCACGGGCTGGGGAATCCGGACGCTCGCCTCGGACATGGGCGCATACAACCCTGTCAGCTACCACAACGGTTCGGTGTGGCCGCACGACACAGCGCTGGTGGCTGCCGGGTTGATGCGGTACGGGTTCGTCGAGGAGGCCACGCAAATCGCCACGGGCCTGTTCGATGCGGCGGAACAGTTCGACGGGAGGCTGCCGGAACTCTTCTGCGGATTCTCCCGGGACGATTTCCCCGACCCCGTCCCGTTCCCCACGTCCTGCTCGCCGCAGGCCTGGGCATCGGCCGCTCCAGTGCACCTGATGCGGACCCTCCTGCGCTTCGATCCGCTGCTTCCCCGTGCGGAGGTCTGCCTGGCCCCCGTGCTGCCGCCGGGGTTCGGCAGCTTCCGTGCCGACAACGTGCAAATGGACCATTCCCGGATCACGTTGAGCGCCGCCGGCAGCGAGGGATCCATTGACGGCCTGCGCGAGGGCCTGACAGTTCTGCACGAACCGCGGCCGCCGCTGGAGCGGCTGATGGCACCTTGAGGAACACAGCGCCTTAAGGAACATGGTGCCGTAGCCCGGTCCACTCAAAAACTGAATGGTCTCAGTAGTTAATCGGTCAAAGTACATCCGGACAAGGGAGCTGCGGATGCGTATCGGTTTGATTGCGGGGCCTTGGTATCCGATTCCCCCGGCTGGGTACGGAGGCACCGAACTGGTGGTCGACGCCCTGGCCAGAGGCTTTACGAGGGCGGGCCATGAGGTGCTGCTTGCCGCTGCCGCGGACAGTACCTGCCCGGTGGATCGGCTCCCCGGGATGCGTTCCTCCGAACCCGACCTTGTTGGATTCACGTCCTCCGAACTCAGCCACGTCGTCAACGCGTATGCCGGGATGGACGGCATGGTGGACCTGGTGCATGACCACACCCTCGCCGGGCCGCTCTACCGCGGCCGTCCCGAAGGGCTGCCGGTGGTGACCACCATCCACAGCGAACTCACCCCCTCGTTCGCCGCTGTCTATGGCGCAGCAGCCCGGGACACCACCCTGATCGCCATCTCGAGGAGCCAGGTCAGCAGCGCGCTGGCAGACCGGGTGACGGCCATCATCCCCCACGGCATGGAGGTGGCCGGCGTTCCGGTGGGGCACGGGCAGGGCGGCTACGCGTGTTTCCTTGGCCGGATGTGCCCCGACAAAGGCGTCGTCGAGGCCATCAGGGTGGCCCAACTGGCCGGGATTCCGGTCCGGATCGCCGCGAAGATGCGGGAACCGGCCGAAGTGCAGTACTACCACGACGTGGTGGAGCCGCTGGAGGGCCCGGACGTGGAGTTCCTGGGCGAGGTGGGCGGCGCGGAGAAATACAAACTGCTCGGGGAAGCCATCGCACTGCTCAATCCCATCCAGTGGATGGAACCATTCGGGCTGGTGATGATCGAGGCGATGGCCACCGGCACCCCCGTCGTTGCCACACCCATGGGCTCAGCGCCCGAGATTGTTGACAACGGGGTCAGCGGCTACCTGGCGTCCTCGCCGGAGGACCTTGCCGGCCTCCTGGTGCGCGCGGCGGACCTGGACCGCAGGGCAGTGCGGACCCAGGCCGAAGACCGCTTCAGCACCGAGCGCATGGTCGACGCCCATCTGGCTCTCTACGCCCGGCTGACCGGGCTGCCCGAAGACCCGAATGAAGAGCTGCGGACCGCCGGGACGGGCCCTGGCGGCAACAGCCGAAGCCGCCGATAGTCATTTCCGCGTTTTGGTCCGCGCCGTGGCCGTCGCGGTCCATGGGTCCTCGGGCCAGGGGTGCTTCGGATAGCGGCCCCGCATCTCAGCGCGAACCTGCGCGTACGGCCCCGACCAGAAGGAGGCGAGGTCGTCCGTGACGGCCAGCGGCCGCCGGGCCGGCGACAGCAGGTGGAACTGCACCGCCACCCGTCCGCCAGCGAGTAGCGGCGTCCGGTCCCAGCCGAAACATTCCTGGAGCTTGACGGCGACTACCGGCCTGCCGCCGTCGTCCCCGGCCGCGGGGTAGTCAATCCTGACGCGGGAGCCGCTGGGCACCTCCAGGAACTCCGGAACGAGCTCGCCGAGACGGGCGGCGTCCGGCCACGGCAGCAGCCGCCGCAGAGGATCCGTCAGGTCAACGCCGGAGGTAGCGGCGCCACCGGCCAGCGCCGCCAGTTCCGGACCGAGCCAGTCATCGAGCCGGGACAGCAAGGCCTGCTCGGACATGTCCGGCCAGGGTTCGCCCAGTTCCCGGTGCAGCAGGGCGAGCCGGCGGCGCATTCCGTCGGCCGCCGTCGACCATCCGATGGCTCCCAGCCCCTGTTCCTCCACCGCCCGGGCCACGGCGGCGCGGCCCTCGCCCGCGGACGCCCGCACCGGTGTGGAGGAAAGCGAGATGGCGCCCAGCCGCCGTTCCCGGCGGGCCGTCACCCGGCCCTGACTGAATGTTGCCTCCACCGAGTCGAGCAGCAGGTGCGCCGCAGCGGCCTCGGCTGCGTCCGCTGTCAGCGGAGCGGCGGAACGGATCACTGCGCCGGTCCCGGCGGCGTCCCGCCCATCGGCGCGCGCAACCTCGGCCACGGCCAGCCACTCATATCCGGCGAGCGGGCTGCCGGCGGGAAGGCCGGCCCGGGTGCCGGAGGTCAGCAGGTAACGCTCCGGCCCGTCCCCGGATACCCGGCGGGCCACCCGGTCCGGGAACGCCAGGGCGACCACCAGACCGATCTGTTCGGCGGTTCCGGCCGGCACGGCGAGCACCGGCACATCGAGCACCGGCACATCGACGGTGGGAAGCCCGACGCCGGTCCCCGCCTGGCGCGCCAGGGTGTCCAGCCGCCGCGCCTCCTCGCCCCACCGCTTGGAGGCGGGATCCTTGCCGGAGCGGAGCGCCGAAACCAGCCGGGGCAGGTCCGCTCCGTTTGCGCGCTGGTCCCCCGCGACGGCGGCCACCACCTCCGCGGCAGTTCCGTAACTCTTAGTCCCGGAACCGGCGCGGCCGGCCGAACCTCCGCCCAGCAGCGCTGACCCGACCAGGAGGGCGCGTCCCAGGCGCGGATCGGCAGGGATGCGCGCCAGGGCTTTGCCCAAGTCCGTCGCGTGGCCGTCCTCCGCCACCGCGCCAAGCTCGCGCAGCACCTCGACCGCGTCGTCCATCGCCGCCTGAGCCGGGGCGTCCGGAAGGGCCAGTCCGCGGCCGCCCGGTGAGCCCCAGCAGGCCAGGATCAGGGCGGCGCCGGTCAGGTCGGACACGCCGATCTCGGGTGTCTGGTGCGCGGGCGCTGCACCGAGGGTCTTCTGGTCATAGCAGCGGACCACCTTCCCCGGCCCCTGCCGCGCCGCACGTCCGGCCCGCTGCTCGGCGGAGGCCCGGGAGCAGGAGACGGTGACCAGGCCGGTCATGCCGCGGCCGGCGTCACGGCGCGGTTCCCGCGACAGCCCGGCGTCAACCACCAGCCGGACGCCGGGCACCGTCAGCGACGACTCGGCGAGGCCAGTGGAGACGATGATCCGGGCGGGATCGCCCGGTTGGCGCCCGGACACGGCACGGTCCTGGGCGGCGGGGCTGACCTGGCCGTGCAGTTCCAGGATTTCGACGCCGGAACCCGCTCGGCTGCGCAGCCGGCCAGCCACATGGGACACCTCCCACGCGCCCGGCAGGAACACCAGGGCGTCGGTGCCGGGATCTGCGGCAAGGGCTGACGCGTAACTCGCGGCGGCGGTGTCCGCCACATGGTCCAGGAAGGCGCGCGTCACGCCGCGACTGTCCAGCCGCGCCACCGGGGCGGGCGCCCATGCCGTTTCCAGCGGGTGCAGCGCGGAGGGGCAGTCGACGACGGGAGCCGGCCCGCCGCCGTCGGCCTCCTCGCTGTGCTCGCCCCCGGGATCCGCGCCGAGCAGCGCCGCGAACCGCGGAGCGTCGAGCGTGGCTGACATGGCGACGAGCATGAGGTCGCCGCGCAGCTGGCGCACCTCGGCGAGCAGGCCCAGCAGCAGATCGGTTTCCAGGCCGCGTTCGTGCACCTCATCGAGGATGACGGCGGCCGTGCCTTCCAGGCCGGGATCGGCCAGCAGGCGGCGCAGCAGGATGCCGGGGGTCACGAACTCGATCAGGGTACCCGGACCAGCCTGCCGCTCACCTCGGACGGTGTACCCCACCCGGTCCCCCAGCTTCGTCCCATCGAGTGAAGCGAGGCGCCGGGCCGCCGACCGGGCGGCGACCCGGCGAGGCTGGGTCACCACGATGCGCGGCTTCCCATCCCTGGCGGCTGCCTGTGCCAGGTTGGCAACCAGCGGAGGCACCAATGTCGTTTTGCCGGTGCCGGGTGGAGCCTGAACTACCGCAGCTCCTCCGTCCCCCTGCTCTTGGAGCACGCTGGCCAGCTCCGCCAGCGACTCCGCAAACACCAGGCCGGTGCCGATGGTCAGCAGGTTGAATGGGGCCAAAGGTGGCAGGGCGCCATGTGGGGCATCTTGCGGGAGGGGTGCGGAAGTCACCACTCCATTGTGCCGCTCGCTGAGGGTGGCACCAGGCACGCGTGCGCGTCTTACCCCAACCCGGCGAACACCAGCCGCGGTGCTGGCGCTCGCAGGTACGGCCCCGGCGTCGTGCTCCAGCACGCGTGCCACCTGCCGCCCTCTACGCTGATCGAGCTCACACCCGCAATCATCCGCGGGCGGCGCATAGCAGCCGCGCAGGCCTGGGCAACGGAGCGTACCCCGCGCGGCTTGCAGCACGCGGCTTCCTAAGCAGCTGTGTACGATGCCCAGTCGGGCCACGGATCCAGCGGCAGTGCTGAGCCTATGCTGTCGAAATCGCCGGGGTCGACGAAATCGTCCGGGTCGATGAATCCGTCGGGATCCTGCCAGTCCGGTTCCGACAAGTATTGGCCGGGCGGTGGTTCTGGCCAGCGGGGTGGTTCCCAGTCCTGGCACTCGGCCGGGTAGGACCGTCCCATGGGTGAGATCCAGCCCGGTGTGGCGTCCCGGGTGGCGCCGACTGGTTGCCATGCTGTGGCGTGTTTGAGGCGGTGGTGTTTCGGGCAGGGCTGGCCAAGGTTGGCGACGCCGGTCCCGCCGCCGTCGGCCCAGGCCAGGAGGTGGTCGGCGTCGTTGTCCAGGGAGTGGTTGTTGCAGTTGGGGAACGTGCATTTGGCGTCGCGGAGCCGCAGCCATTGCCGCATTGGTTTGGTGAGGCGGTAGCTGGTGCGTCCGATCTCCAGCGGTGCACCGTCCCGCGGGTCGGTGAGCACGCGGAGGAATGACGTTGCGCCGTCGGCGACGAGCCGGCGCGCCATGCTGGCTGGGATCGGCCCGTACCCGTCGAGTGTGGCCGGCTCATCGGACAGGCCGAGCAGTGAGAACACCGGAACGGTGATCAGCACCTGAGCCCGCGGGGACGGGACACCTCCGGCCAGCGCGTCACCGGCCAGCACCCCACCGATCATGGCATCACCGGCCGGCACCTCACCAGCCGGGACGGAGTTTGCCGTCAGGGGAACTTCGGGCAGGGATCCTGCGGCCGCACCTTCAGTCCCACCATCAACTCTCGAGCCCGCCGTGAGCAGCCACGTGGCGAAGGCGTCGACGCGGAGCTGGGTCAGGGTCCGGGTTTCGGTCGGACCCTGCAGGGCGCGGGCGGCGGCGGTGGTGCGGTTCCAGATCCCGGCGGCCTGGTCCGCGGGCAGGTACGCCGAGAACCAGGCCATGCCGTCCCGGTCCGGGACGTACTCCAGCCGCCGGTCCTTCGCACTCTTGGCGTGCCGGGTTTCGAGGCTGACCGGATGATGCCGTTCCCGCCAGTACCGGGCCTTGGCCCGAAACCTCGCCGGCGTCAGCTCCCCCGCCGCGCAACCCCGCGCGTACCCGGGCGCGTCCGGGTCCAGGAAATGCGCCTCAAAAGCAGCGGCCGCTTCCGGATCCAGCCCTTCGGTTTCGTCGCACATGATCCGCGCGTGCTGCCACGACAGTGCTCCTGACCCCAGCGCGCCCAGCACCAACGGCAGATCCTTGCTCAGTTTGGCGGATTCGACCAGCAACCGCTCCGCAGACCCCTCACTAACGGTCAGCGCGCCAGCAACCTCAGCGGTCACCGACATCCGCCGGACGGTGCGGTCCTGCACGGACGCGCCAGGCGGAGTCATGGCCTCCTCCGCCGCGGAAAAGCCGACGGCAAGCTGCACCTTCACGGCCGCCAGCCGCGCCTCCATCCTCGCCACCCCAGCCAGACCGTCCAGGCACACATCCGCCTGCTCCCCCAACGGATCCGCCTCCGCCTGCGGCGATTCCGGCTTATCCGGCAGCAAATCCGCGCCGGCCGGACCCGGATCAGCCACCCGGCGGAGCTCAGCAGCCAGCGAAAGAGCGGAGGCACTGATGGCCTCCAACGTCTTCGCAACTGCCTCGCTATCCATACCCACAGCATGACAGGGGGCTACGACATTAAGGGACGGAAAGAGCACCACAAGCGGGTCAATCGATAAAGTGCTAAACCGGAACGGGAGCCCAAAGTTGGTAAAACTTGCGGAACCGCAAGAAGCGCATAATGGCATCATCCACAGGCGAAAGACCACGACGGCGGCCAGGGACAGGGAGGTCCGGATGCTGAGGCTTCCGCGCATCACAGTTGAGGTTCCGGTGCTCGCTGTGGGCACCAGACCCGCGGACTACGAACAGCTCGCCGCCTACGCGGACGGGCTGCGCAGGCCGCAGGGCCTGCACATGACCCTGCTCCACATCGGCATCCTGGAGGACTTCGCGGCCGACGTTACAGACTGGACCAAGGGCGCCACGGATCCGGCCGCGGCCGCCGTCAAGACCGCAGACTGGCTGCGCAGCCTGCCCGTGCTGGAAGGCTTCTCCGGAACGGCCGAGCGGCTGGTTCTACTGGGCGGCGGCAGGGTGTCCGGACTCGAGGTGGACGTGCCCCAGGGCGTGCGGGACTTTCAGGTCTCCCTCGTCCAGGCCCTCCATGAGCTGCTGGATGACCTGCTGGTGGACAACCCCGATGACTTCATCCTCAGTTCCCGAGCCCTGGGCTACAGGTATCCGCGGTGGCGCCCGCACGTCGCCGTGGGCAAGCCAAGGGCACAGGGCGGTTCTCCGCGCGGCGGTGCCTGGGAGATCCGGCCACTACCGGTCGAGTTTGGCCCGTCGCAGATCAGGAACAGGCACCTGCTGCCGCGCCCTGAGCCTGCATAGCCCTCGCCCCTGGCGGTCACACCCCGTCAAGAAGCCGGCGAACCGCTTCCGACGGAGCGAGTCCCGTGTCCGACTTCAGCAGAGCCTGGTATCTCTCGAAGGCCCGCAGCGCCGACACGGTGTTGCCCTGCAGTTGCTCGGCCTGGATTTGGAGGCCAACTGCCCGCTCGTATAGCGGCTCCAGTTCCAGGGCCGCCTCGGAGGCTTCCAGGGCAACGTCATATTCGGAACGCGCCAGCGACTCGCGGGCAATGAAGACCATGGCGTGCAAGCGGTCCTGGCGAAGGCGTGCCTGCTCGACGACAATCCAGTCTTCGTACCACCCCGGGAGCAGATCCGCCTGGCGCAGGTCATGGAGGCAGGCAGCCGCATTACCGTTGAGCCCGGCCTCGCCCAGCTGCAGGATCCGCCAGCGGATCCGGTGAAGATCGACCTCCACCACCTCGCTGAGGGACAGCACCGCACCGTTGGCCGACAGCAACCCCGGCATCTGCCTGTTGACAAGATGCACACTCACGCGGAGGCTTTCCATGGCCCTGCCATCGGAGTGCTCCGGCCACAGGAGGCCGGCCAGATAGTTCCGCGGGCGCGGACCCTTCACGGCCAGCGCCGTAATCAGCCGCTGTTGTCGGGTCGGGACGTGGACGGCATCGGCACCGGACAGGAGTTGCCACGACTGACACAGCCCCAAATGAAAGTCACCATAGCCACCGTTGCCCATGGTTGCCCCCAAATTCAATTAATGAGAGATCTGGGATAGATCTACGGAACGAGGATCCGCAGTTGCGTGAATGATGTCAATCATCCCCGCCATTTGAACGTCATTCCGGTTACAAAACCGCTCTCATGCGTATCACTGGCCTCAGGAACACCTCTGCTCCCAGGCCCACCGCCCGAGCCCCCCCCCGCCGCACCATTCCCGGACGGCCGACTGCCGACTATCACTTAGCCGGCTCCCGCATGGGCTATATGCCCCAGGGTGGAGGCGGCGCATACTGGGACGAAAATCGTCCAGTTCCAGGGGCTACTTTGGCTTATTCAACATTGGGACAAGCGGCCGCTTCACACTTGCGCAGCGCCATCAGGATCACGCCGGACGAACGCGCGGCCACACTTCCGCCCTATCTGCGGGGCATCAACCTTCCGCGGGGACTGGCGGAGATTTACGTCCAACTGCAGCAGGCTCCCGGCGATCCGACGATCCTGCAAAATCTTGCAGCTGCCGTTGACGCCGAGGCGTCCGCGGAGCCGGCATTCAGGAAGTCAGTGGAGCGCTTTGTGCGGGAAAGGCAGCGCCCGCAGCCGGTTCGCCTGCAGGTGCTTGGCCCGGCCCAAACTCCGGATGGCAACGGGCTCACGCCCGCTTTCGGCCGGACCCTGAGGATCGCGCTCGCCATGCGCGGCGGCGTCAGCCTTGCCGTCTGGATCGGTGGCTGCGTGGCGGAACTCGATATTTTGCGGCGCCTCCGGATCTGCAGGCCCGAGGAGAGCGCTGACCCTGCCAGTGACGAACTCACCGCTTTCTACCTCAGCGGGACCGATGAAATTGCGAGCGACCCCCTGGCCGCTCCCGTGCTCCGGCGGGCACAGGCATACGCGTCGCTGCTGGTGGAGGCCCAATATGACAGGGTGGAAATCGACATTCTGGCCGGCGCCAGTGCCGGCGGACTCAACTGCATCCTCTACGCGGTGGCGCAGATGGTGGGCGCCGCACCCGACGAGACCATCCTGAAGACGTGGCAGCGCGACGGCGGCCTCCAGGAGCTCATGCGTCCCCCCGGACTCAGACGCGTCAAGTCCATCCTCCGCGGGGACGAATACTTCTTCCCCCGGATCCGGCAGGCACTCGAGCGGATCTACAGTACCGACCACCGGCATGAATCCCTGGTCCCCGAGCACCTGACCATCGATCTGTCCGCGACCGTTCTGGACAACGAGCTTTCCCGGAACCCCGATGTACAGGAGGGGCGCGGAAGTTTCCACTTTGAGGGTCGCAATACAGCGACAGGGACCGCCGGGGCGGCCGCCGCCGGACCTGTTCCCGGCAACCGGATCCCGGCCCGGAACGGCCCTGACACCCCCGCCCACACCGCTGCCACGGCGCGGGAGGTGGCCGCCGACCTGGCGCGGCTCGCCTATGCTGCAAGGTCCACGTCGTCGTTCCCAGGTGCTTTTGAACCCGCCACCATCTACTCGATGGAGGGCAGCGAATACCTCCACCCGCCGCCGGATCAGCCCGATATGCGGCATGCCTTCGGCTCGCATCGCTCATCCACCACCGAGCGGGAACAGGCCGCCTTCCACGTGGTGGACGGCGGCGTGTTCGACAACATCCCCATCGGACGGGCACTGACGGCGGCGCGCGGCCGGGTCTCACCGCGGCCGGCTCACAGGGCACTGCTCTACCTGGACCCTGATGCCGTAAGGGACCCCGTGCCGGTAAGCCGAAACGAGAACATCTCACAGTTCGTCAATGCAGTGGGAGCCTCCCTGCTGCGGCTGAAGCGCCGCGAATCACTTGACTCGGAGGTCAACCAGTATGTCGACTACGTCAACACCCTGTCCCTGAACCTTGGCCGTTCTGAGGCCTTGGCCGCGGTGCTGTCCGAGCGCTGGTGCAAGGAAGTCGGCTTGGAAAGGCGTCGCGCTTACGTCCGCTACCGTGCCACCTCAGACGTGGACATGTTGACCCAGCTGCTGACGCGGCCTGATGAGTGGCAGGTTGCATCTACCGCCACAGACCGCCGCAACTTCCGGGCCCGTGGCAGCGACGAGCTAGGCGGATTCGACTCCCAAACGGGGCAGGTATACCAGTCCATTTCGAGGCAGGACGAGGGGACGGCCCAGTTCCAGCTGATCACCGCGGACGCCCAGGCCTTGCTCGATGCGGCGCAGTGCGCGTTCTCCTGGCTGCGCCGCATCGAGACGGAATCCTTTCCGGAGCAACTTCGGAACAGCCTCACGTCCTTCGACGAGCTTCGCGCCGGCGTCTACGGTGTCATCAACAATGCGGTTGCTGCCCGGGACAAGGCCTTCTGGGCTGTTCTTGACAGATCATCGGACTGCGAACCCGGTGTTCTTCACGAGGAAGTCATTTCAGCGTGGCTGTCGGCTGCGGAATCGGACCGCCCGGATCTCAGCGCCTGCTGGAATGCCCTGCAATCCCATCTGGATGTGCTCATCGGGTACAGCGCGAACCTGACAGCCAGGGCGGAGGACGCCAGCCGGGCGGAGTACGGACTCCGTGGGTGGCTGGAGACCCCCTGGCCGCACTTAGCCAGGATGGTGCTCTCCCCCTCAGATGGCAGCAGGTTCTCTGCCCGCGACCTGGCACCCGCCCTGGCCGCGGCGGGCATCCCCCCGGTGGTGGCGAGGATCCGGTACTGGAGGATAGGGAGCGACGAGAAGCCCGGCCATGCGGAAGACTACGCCCTGCTGAAGGATGGCGAGCACCGGAGCATGGTGGCGTTCGTCCTCAGAAACCCTCAGCTCAATCAGCGGGTCGCGGCAGCACTCCTTGACTCCGACCCGGCAGACGTTCCCTCACTCTTCAAACTTGCCGGCAATACCCTGGCCAATTTCAGTGGCTTCCTGTCCCGGGAGTGGCGCGAAAACGACTGGTGGTGGGGACGGCTGGACGCGGCGTCTGGCATATCCCGTTTCCTCGAGACGCTGTCCGTGGACGTCGGGCCCCGCATCCCCGAGCTAGACGGGGACGAGGAAAATCTCGACGAAGATGCGGACGAACCGCCCCACGGCTCCAGGAACCGGGTGTCCTGGCTTCAGGACAGGGTCACTGAACAGCAATTCAGGCTCACACACCCGTCCCCTGAGAGCAGAAGGACCGCACGGCAGTCGATCCGTGCCGGCGCCGACCGGCCATCCGACCTGAGCGCTTCCTACCGGTTGCTGCTGATGTCCCGTGGACTGCGGGTGCTGTGGCGGGCACGGCCGGACGGGAAGCTGGCCACCACACTGGGGGGCTGGCTGCTGCACGTCCTGCTCGTGCCGCTGTTCACTGTACTGCCCGCCGTCGTCCACCCCGCGCGGCTGGCCTTCATTCTGGGGTTTGGCTACGCTGGCCTGTGGGTTCTGACCCGGCCGGAAGATGTTGCCTTTGGCGCTCAGCCGTTGTACCTCTATCCGTGGCTGGCACTTCCCGGTGTCCTCTTTCTCATCCTTGCGGCGGTGGCCCTCAACGACGGCTGGCACCGGTGGGGCCCCGTCCTTGCAGCGCTCGCCGAAAACCCTTCCCTGGCTTTGCGGTCCCGGGACTGGCAAGCGGCTGCTTCGAGAAGAGCATTTGCGGGTCCTCTGGCCGTGACGCTGCTGCTGGTACCGCTGGCGCTGGCAGCGAGCCAGGCACGGCAACTGATGGTGATCAGTTGCTTGGCGTTCATGGCGGGGCTGGTAATCGCCACGCGGCAGTGGGCCATGTCCGTGCCTGCGCTCATCCACGGCAAGCATCCGCGGCTGGATCAGGCGCTGGCTACGGCAGGTCTGCTGCTGGCCGTCTTCGTGCCCCTCGTCACCGAGCTCATGCACTGGTCGGCCGCACGCGACTGGCAGAGCCTGGTGGTTCTGGCCGGTGCCCTGCTGGTCGTGGCGCTGGCTCTCACGTGTGACTGGCTGACGCTGCCCGGTGCCCTGCTGACCGGTGTTCTGGCCGCAACGGCGGGACCCCTCGCTGCCTGGGCGGTCTGGGGAGTTCTAGGAACCCTGCGCCAGTCGGAGCGCACCCTCCTCTGCCTGTACGCCGCCGTGGTGGTCTGGGGACTGGTGGTCTGGTGGCTGCCGGAGATCACGCGGATGGTCCGGCACTGCTCCGACGCTGTGGTTACCGTACCGCGTCCTGTGAACCGTCAATAGCCGCTGTCACCACTGGATGCCGGCAGGGCTGTCCAGCGGTTCCCGGGCCAAGAGGGATTCCGGCACCGGGAACGTATCCGCGTTACGGAGCCCCTCAGGGAACCGCAGGCCCGTGCGTTCTTCGACTTCGCTGACGCCCACCTGGAAGACGCGGAATTCGTCGAGTTCAAGCGCTTCGAGCTGATTGAGGTTCTGGGTCAGCAGGAACCCCCGCCCCTTCAGCTGCCCGTCCTCGACGAAGGCGACGATTTTCCAGTACTCCCTTGGCAAGGGGACCGTCCGATAGACCCGGTCGTCGTCCTGGAAGACCGGACCGCCAAAGACGCTGACCCTCAGGTCCTCAACTTCAACGTCGGCGAACACCGCGTCCTCTATGCGACCCCAGATCCCGCTTCGGCTGCTTTGGTTGAAATCATCCATCTGCGGCGTGATGTTGGTGTAGAAGAAGGAGTCCCGGTTGGCCCGATCCGCCTCGGCAAGGTCGCCCCACAGCAGATCTGCGCGCCGGGCCAGATGACCGCGGTCCAGGCGGTTGTCGCTGTAGAGTTCGTTTCCGCATTGGAACTTGGCGGGGATTCGGGGGTCCTTGGTGAAGTTGAGAGCCTTCCGGGGGATCTTTTTCAGCGCGGTGCCGTCAATGTTCCAGGCGACCCACCTGGCAAACCGGCGGGACGCGCTCATTGCCAGCGAGAAGTGGGTGTACGGAATAACTTCATGGCCGTCCAGCAGAACCGCGTCGTCCGCAAGCGAGGCGGCCAGGGCAGGCAGACCCACCCGCACGCCAAGGAAGGCGGCGTCATAGCCGCCCCCTGCTTCACCGGGAACTGCTTCACCCGGAAATGCTTCGGGCGCGGGCGGCACCAGAGTGATCTCCAGCTTCTCGAACACGGATTGGGGCAGGCAGGCCAAGGCATACTCGTCGGTGGTGGCACCGGTCTCGCCGGCAAAGTGCAGTCCAGCCAGAACGGTCCCGGGCGATCCATTGGCGTTCTTGAAGATCCAGGCTGAACCGGAGTCCCCGCCCCGGCTGATCTCGCCGTCGTCTGGCAGGTTTTGCTGATCCAGGCCTATCTCGAAGCCTCCGATGGCATGTTCGCCTTCCGTGCCGTAGGTCAGCTTGGCGATCACGTCCACCCGGCGGACCACGCCATGGGTGACGCCCGTGGTTCGTCCACTCTTCATGACCTTATCGCCAATTTCCGGCTCGCCCAGTTCCTGCGGCGCCGTACCGATGCCGAGGATTTCGGGCTCGATGCCGCGGCCCTCAATGGTCGCCACCGCACAGTCACCGGCGACGCCAAGGTGGGAGCGCTTGAGAACTCCGAGGCGGTTCCGGTCGACCCGGTTGTCGTCGTGGGGTCCCGGCTGAACCACGGTGTCCCCCAGCGCGCCGCCCGGACCGTTCAGCACATGCCAGTTACTCAACACCAGTGGTGCTCCGTCTGTCTTGTCATAGACGATGCAGCCAATGGTCCCGGCAGTGCCCCGGGTGTGGGCGACACTGATTCCCGGGAGCACCGGGTCAGCACGCACCTTTGCTGCGGGCGGCTCAGCTTCGGCCACAACGCGGAACCCGGGCCGGTAGCTCCGCTGGATCACGTCAGTCGGAACGGCGACGCCGTCGACCATAATGCTTTCGGGAATGGGCGCGGTGTCCAGCGCTCCCAGGTCTTCCGGAGCAGCCTTCTGGTCGACGGTGAACTGCAGGGCCAGTTCCCCGGTTGCTGTACCCTCGCTGACTTTGTAGCCCACCCCGATGGAGGTGATGTTGGGGTCCTTCAAGTACTCGGCTCCCCGCGTCCGGATGAACTGCCGCAGTGCCTTAGCGATCTTCTCCTCAGCCGGGCTCTTCTTTCCCGAGGACGCCTTGCTGGTGGTCATTGCCCTGTCCTTTCAAGTGAGAGGTCCTTTCACGTCGGCGCAGCTGCGCGCACCGGTCCCGCCGGGCCCCAACTGGCGGAACGACCGCGGCCGTCAGGAGCCGCCTCCCGAGAGGGTGTGGAGCAGTTCGAGCGTCCGGTCCCGGTAGTCCCCGCCGGCGATCTCGAAGGATTCCGGCGCGCTTCCGGCGCCGTCCAGGGCCGCGAGGGCGGCACCGGCCCGCTCCTGGAGGTCTGCCACCTCCTCCGCGGTATGCGGGTAGAGCAGCTGAAGGCCGCGCCGGTCCCCGGCGGAGAGGTCCTGTCCGTTGCCGGACGGAGCACAGCTGCTCGGGTTGGACTTGTAGAAAAAGGCGGGAAAGCTGTACAGCATCACCGATTGGGTATCAAAGGGGCCGGCGACGGCGGCAGGATCGTCTTCAGTGCGCAGGTTGTGGTCCACCTTGGCGCGGGGCCAGTTGTTCGGCGGACCCGCAAGGAAGGTATAGATGCCCGGGCGGCGCCCGGCGGGATCGGGCACGAAGACCCCTTTTGCATTCCTGGACGGCACGTAATCAGGATCATCGTCCCACCTGAACTCCTGCTCGCAGGTGCCGCGCATGTTCTGGTGGGAATGGTGGAAGGCCAGGGCGTGCAGGAATTCGTGCCGCACGGTGCCTTCCCATTTTTCGGGCCGGTCGGTGATGTACCCGCCCAGATTCAGGCTTCGCTGGTTTGGTCGGCCGCCTACGGAACCGCCCGGGGAGCCAATCGTGGCGTCGCTGCTGTCGGTGCCCACCAGCGAAAAGTAGCCCCCCATGTTGAACGCGACCCGGATTTCCGCCGCATAGGCGATATCGTCCTCATGCCACCGCCGGTACTCCCCGGTGGCGTCCAACCCGAAGTCCAGTTCGAGGTTGCAGGCATCGGTAATCTGCTTCGTAGCGCCGGCTATGTCGGCGTGGAGGGCGGTATCCCCATCTAGGAAAGCCACCCGAACCGCGGAGCCGGGCATCCAGCGCGCCAGATCCGAGACGAGGAATTCCAGGGCGGCGCCGCTGCCGGCCACCTGGTTCCGCCACGCATTCCGGACCTCGAGTGAGGCAACTACCTCGTCCGGAAGTGATTCCAGTTTCACTGCAGACCCTCCTACGTTGCTTCCAGCCGCTCCGAAAACGCAAAAAGCCCGCGTAGGAGCAGGACAGTAACGTATGCGGTCAACCGTTACTGCAGCGTTACAGCCTTCCCCCGTGCCGGCATCCAGCGGCGGAGCCATTTGCAGCCAGCCGGAAAACGTCAGCCATCTGGCGCAGAAAGCCCGTTGGCTGGATTATTGGAAATGCCACCATCGTGAGGTGGCAGGGGACCCGAGGGGGACCGAAAATGACCGAAGAAAAACCCCCCAGCTGGTGGGTAACTTTGCCGGGCATTGTCACGGCGGCCGCCGCGTTGCTCACCGCGGTGACCGGGCTCCTCCTTGGCCTGGGTCAGCTCGGGGTGTTCAACGCCGCCAAAGCGCCAATTGTGTCCGGCCAGGCCACCGGCGCGGCGTCCCCGCAAACAGGAACGTCCACCCATTCCGGCGCCTCAGACCGGCCCGGCAATACGGCATCCAGCCCCGGCAACACGGCACCGGGTGAAGGCCCGGGATGGACTGTCACACTGCCGGAGCAGCGCAAATACCGCTCGTCGGAGGTGGAATACGAGGTCCTCAGCGCGGAGGCCCGGCCCGACGTGGATGGGAAGATCACCCTGACGTTCTCGGTGCGCGCCACCAACCACGGCAGGTATGACCTCAACTTCTGGGATTCCACCTTCCGGCTCAATGTCGCCGGCGTCAGCGTCGCCCCCGACTCGGGTTTGAACGAACTGGTCTCAGGTGACTCGAGCAAATCCGGCGATGTCAGCTTCACCGTCCCGGCGGAGACGCGTGAAGCCGCATTGCGTATCAAGTTCCTGCAGGGCGAGAGCACGGTTAGTGTGCGTGTGGCCTCGCCCTAACCGGAACCAGCAGTCCTGACTAGTTCCTGCCCTGAGGCCAGGGGCGCCCCGCACTTACCGCGAGGGCCTGACCACCATGGCGGAGCCTCCCCCGCGCCTGACCGGCTCAGCCGCGGCGACCATGCGCCCGCCGGACTCGAACTCGATGGCCGTAGCCGCGCCGATCTCCGCTGCCGAAGTGAACGCGTCACCGGACGGGGTGAACTCGTGGCCGAACGGCTTCAGCTGGCTTTCATACGTCTTGATGAACGCCGGCTCGGCCGTAACCTTGGCCGCGTTCCGCTGCGCCGCCCGCGGAGCCGCGATGGCAGCGGAGATGTTCATCCCCAGGTCCACCCTGTTCAGGATGGTCTGCAGGACGGTGGTGATGATCGTTGAGCCGCCGGGCGAGCCGAGGGCCAGGAACGGCTCGCCGTCCTCGAGGATGATGGTCGGCGACATCGAGGACCGGGGCCGTTTGCCGGGCTCAATCCGGTTCGGGTCCTTCGGGTCGTACACGGTGGAGAAGTCGGTCAGCTCGTTGTTCAGCAGGAACCCGCGGCCGGGCACCACGATGCCCGACCCGCCGGTCTGCTCAATGGTGAGGGTGTACTCGACGACGTTGCCCCACTTGTCCGCGACGGTCATGTTGGTGGTGGAGATGTTCTCGGTGTCCTTCTCGCTAGCGGGGGCCGCCGCGGCGGCCGGGCACGCGCCGTCGTAATTTGCCACGTCACCAGGGGCCACCGGCTTTGATGCCGCCTTCTTCGGATCTATCTCGCAGGAGCGTTCCTTGCCGAACAGCGGGTCCGTCAGGCGACGCGTGGGAACATCGACGAACGCGGGGTCGCCCACGTACTTGCCGCGGTCAGCGAAGGCGAGCGCGCTGGCCTCGAAGTAGTGGTGCAGCGCGCTGGGCCTGGACATGCCGGAGAGGTTGAACGGCTCAAGGATGTTCAGCGCCTCGCCCACGGTGGTGCCGCCGCTGCTTGAGGGGGCCATGCCGTATACGTCGAGGCCGCGGTACTCCACGTGGGTGGGCCGCTGGTTCAGCGCGCGGTACTTGGCGAGGTCCGCCGTCGTCAGGTGGCCAACGGGGACAGGCAGCTTGGTGGTCTTGGTCTTGGGCGGAGCCTGGACCGTTGCAGCTATCTCCTTCGCCAGCGCCCCGTGGTAGAAGCCGCGTGTTCCCTTGTCCGCGAGCAGCCGGTAGGTTGCCGCAAGGTCCGGGTTCTTGAAAATACTGCCGACGGCGGGTGCGTCACCGCCGGGAAGGAAGAGCTTGCTGGTTGAGGTAAACGCCTTGAAGCGGAGCTTGTTGTCGAGGGTCTGCTGACGGAAGGTATCGTCCACCACAAACCCGCGGTCCGCAACTTCGATGGCCGGCTCGAGGACGTCGTCGAGGTCCTTGGTTCCCCACCGGTCCAGCGCCCGCTCCCACGTGGCCGGCGTGCCGGGAACGCCCACCGACACGCCGCTGGTGACGAGCTCCGGAGTGAAGTTGTAAGGTTTCTGCGTCTTCGGGTCGATGAAGGCGTCGTGCGGCATGGCCGCGGGTGCCGTCTCGCGGCCGTCGATGGTGCTGACACGCCCGGTGTGGGCGCTGTAGAAGAGGAAGTACCCGCCGCCGCCGACCCCGGCACTGTACGGCTCGGTTACGCCGAGGGTGGCCGCAGCGGCCACCGCGGCGTCCGCAGCGTTGCCTCCCCGGCGGAGGATGTCGATGGCCGCGGCGGAAGCCTCCGGGTCCACGGTGCTCACCGCGCCGCCATATCCGGTGGCCGTCGCGGTCTTTTCGGTCACCCGCTCATCAGCAAACGCGGGAGGGGCGACGGCGCCCGCCGTCACGCTCATGGCCAGGGCCGTGGTCACGGCTGCTACTTGGCTTTTCAGGTGTGGCATGGTCGCTCCCGGGTCAGGGTAGTGCGGGTGACGGTACTGTCACGCTACTCCGCAGAGGAAGGACACTCAACGGCCTAAACTTTCACCGGCCGTGTGCTTCATCAGCCGCGGCGCGCTGCCGGCGGCTGGCATACAGGAACGGCACGGCGAGCAATTGGATGACGCCGCTGAACGCTACCGATGCCGGATAGCCGTACACATCAGCGGTCCGGCCGAGCACCGGCTGCACCACCACGCCGCCGCTTGAGCCCATGAGGGAGGCAAAGCTGAGTACTGTCGCCCGCTGCCCGGAGTCGATCATGTCGTTGAGGTAGGCCTGCCCCACCGGAGTCCCGACCTCCGCCACCAGCGCCCAGACGGCCAGCAGCATCAGGGCCACCCAGAATTCACGCGTGAAGCCGAGCGCCACCAGAATCAGCGCGCTCCCGGATCCGCTGAGGATCAGCACCGTGGTGCGTTTGCGGACCAGGCGCCGGAAGTGCGGCGCCAGCCAGCCGCCGAGAACCTCTGCCCCTGCCACGATGGCTGCGGCCAATCCTGCGATGGCGTACGCGCTGCGGTCGCCGAACAGCTCAAGCAGGTACGGCTGCAGGGCGTAGAAGACATAGATCCCGACACCGGCCGTGAACGGCGCGGACAGCATCACGTAACGCACAGGCGGATTTTTCAGGCCGTTCTCGATGGACGCTGAAAGGACGGCGCGCGTCGCCTGAAGGGGACGCGCGGAGCGTTCGGGGGTGAAGCCGACGTCGTGCATGAGCCAGAGGGCCACCACGAACATGGCCAGCAGCACGCCCACCCGCAACAGGAACGGCACGCCGAGGTCGGTGGCCTGGGCAATGACGCCGCCTGCCACCGACCCGATGAGCATGGCGGTGCCGGACACCACCTGGCCGCGCCCGAATACCGTCTCCAGCGCACCGTCGTAGCCGGAGAAGTGCAGCGCGTCCACGAGCCACGCCTCCACGGCGCCGGAGAAGAAGGTGAAACCCAAACCAAGCAGCACGGACACCACAGCCCACGACCAGAACGGGGCGGAAAGCTGCCACAGCAGGTAGTAGAGGAGCGTCGAAACGGACAGGGTCGCGGTGCCGAGCAGGAAGGAAACGCGGCGCCCCCAGCCGTCGGCCACCACGCCCGTGGGCACCTCGAACAGCACCATCCCGGCGGTGAAGAAGGCATTCGCGGCAAAAGCCTCAAGGTTGCTGAGCCCCGCGTCGAGCAGAAACAGCGTGTTGATGCCCCAGATGAATGACGCCGCAAGGGTATTGCCCAGTGTCAGCGTCAGGTAGATGCGCTGCAGCTTGCGGGCCGCCGGGTTCATCGCCTCGCTGTCCGTCCCGGCGCGGAGTTGGGGCACGGAACCCATTCTCGTCGTCTTCGCCGGGGGCCGCCAGAGACCCTTTTATCAGGCGGCGTTCGAGCGTAGCGTCGTGCCCAACGGAGTGGGCGGCGAAAGGCGGTGCGGCTCCGGTCCGCACAGCGCCGCCTCCCTCCTGAGCCGTCGAAGGAGGCGGGAATGGCTGCTGGCTGGAACGCTGATACGGCTGCCGGTCCGGTGGGGTCGGGCACGGTCACCCTGGTGGAGGGGTCGTCCTTCTGTATCTCCTCGGCGAACGGGGATATTCACCCGGAGCATCCGCACGGGGTCTTCCATGAGGACACCCGCATCCTGTCCCGCTGGAACCTGTCAGTGAACGGCCTGCCCCTGGAGGCGCTGACGGCGGAAACCAAGGAGCCTTACCGGGCGCTGTTTATTGGCCGCGTTCCCCGCTCTGACGGCTATGCGGACAGTCCCCTGATCGTGGAACGCCTGCGGGAGGTCGGTGCCGGCATCCGCGAGGAGATCACCATCAGGAACTACTCCTCGAAGGAAACTGAGTGCATCGTTTCCCTCAACGTTGAGTCGGATTTTGCCGATCTCTTCGAAGTGAAGGAGGCGCGTGTCCAGCGGCGCTGGGAAGAATCCCGCCAGCCTGAGAGCGACTCCCTGGTGATCAAGGCGGGCTGGCAGGACCTCGTTAAGAGCGTCGTCGTCAATGCACATGGCGCCGAGGTCACCGCCGATTCCCTGACCTTCCGGACGTTAGTCCCGGCGCGCGGTGCCTGGAGCTCTCGGGTGAGCGTCGCGCCGGCCGCCAACGGCGGCGGCGGGGTCCCGCCGTCGTCGTTAATCCGTCCCGCGCCCGGTGACGTATCACCGAGCGACCGCCGTCGGCAGGAATGGGTGGCCAAGATTCCCAAGCTGCACATGGGAAACCGTTCCATCGAGCGGACCCTGCGGCGCAGCTATGACGATCTGGGCGCGCTCCGCATCGAGGATCCCGCACATCCGGAGCGCATCGTGGTGGCCGCCGGTGCCCCGTGGTTCATGACGCTGTTCGGCCGGGACTCGTTGTGGGCCTCGGAAATGGCGCTGCCGGTGGATCCGTCCCTGGCGCTGGGCACCCTGCAGACGCTGGCCGACCGGCAGGGCAAGGTGGTGGACGTGATGAGCGAGGAGGAGCCCGGGAAGATCCTGCACGAGGTCAGGCTTGGCATCTCCAGCGGGCTGGCGCTGGGCGGCAAATCCGCCTACTACGGCAGCGTCGATGCCACGCCGCAGTTCGTGATGGCGCTCGGTTCGGTGAGCCGCTGGGGCTTCGCCAAGGACACGATTGCAGCGCTGCTGCCCCATGCCGACCGCGCCCTGGACTGGGTGCGGAATTACGGCGACAAGGACGGCGACGGTTTCGTCGAGTACGAGCGCCTCAACGACCAGGGCCTCATCAACCAGGGCTGGAAGGACTCGTGGGACGGCATCAACTTCGCGGACGGGACGCTGGCCGAGCCCCCCATCGCGCTCTGCGAAGTCCAGGCCCTGGTCTACAGCGCGTTTCTGTCCAGGGCATGGATGGCGTACGACGCCGGCGACGCACCGTTGGCGGCGCGGCTCACCGAAGAGGCGGCGCAGCTGAAGAAGAAGTTCAACGAACAGTTCTGGCTGCCGGACCGCGGCTATTACGCCGTCGCGCTGGACCGCAACAAGCGGCCGGTGGATGCGTGCACTTCGAACATGGGGCAGTGCCTGTGGCACGGCATCGTGGATGAGGACAAGCTGCCGCTGGTAGCCGAGCGGCTGATGACCCCCGAAATGTTCAGCGGCTGGGGTGTCCGGACGCTGGCCACGGACATGGGCGCCTACAACCCGGCCAGTTACCACAATGGGTCGGTCTGGCCCCACGACAATGCCATCATCGCGGTTGGCCTGTTGCGCTACGGCTTCGTGGTGGAGGCACAGCGGATCGCCACGGCCCTGCTGGAGGCCGCCGAATACACCGACGGGCGCCTGCCGGAACTGTTCTGCGGGTTCAGCCGGGACCAGGTCACCGAACCAGTGCCGTATCCGACGGCGTGCTCCCCGCAGGCATGGGCGGCCACCACGCCGATCATGCTGGTGACCAGCCTCATGCGGTACGACGCGCACGTGTCCCGGGGCGGCATGTGGCTGGATCCCGTGCTGCCCGAATCCTACGGCGACCTGCACATCACCAACGCTCCCATGGGCGGCGGCAGGATCACCATCAACATCACGGGTTCCGAGCCCTCCGTGCAGGGGCTGCCGGAAGGACTGACCTTCCACCGCGAACACCGGCCGTGGCTGACGGAGCTGCTGGCTGAAGCCGGTCTAGGTAAGTAAGAGCCGGGCTGGGTAAGTAGGAGCCGGTCAAGGCAAGTAGGGCTAGGCCCGGCGGTCCAGCGCCTGCAGCAGCCGCTGAACGGAGCCACCGAGGTTCCACTCGGTGGCGAGGCACTCGAGCTCTTCCCGCGCCCCGCCCCGGACGGCATGCAGTTCCGCGCCGGCTTCCTCAAGGGAGGGCAACTCCAGGTTGCGCACCACGTTGACGACGGCGGGGGCCACCTTGAGATAGTCCGCGGCCGCGGCGAGCTTGGACCGCACCGAGGCGGACACCTTGCTTCCGGGATCCGCCGCCGCCGCGAGCAGCCCATCGAGCGTGCCGTGTTCCAGGAGGAGCGCCGCGGCGGTCTTCTCGCCGATGCCCGCCACGCCCGGCAGCCCGTCCGACGCGTCACCGCGGAGGGTGGCGTAGTCGGCGTACTGCTCGGGGAGCACGCGGTATTTCCCGACCACGGCGGCGTCGGTCAGGACTTCGAGGTTTTTCATGCCCCGGGCGGTGTAGATCACGCGCACCTGCCTGGTATCGTCGACCAGCTGGAAGAGGTCCCGGTCCCCCGTCACCACGTCCACCGGAAGGCTGGCGTGGCTGGCATAGGTGCCCACAACGTCGTCGGCCTCATGCTCCGGAGCGCCCACGACGGCGATGCCGGCGAGGCCCAGCACGTGGCGGATCAGCGGGATCTGGGCCTCCAGCGCGTCCGGCACCACTTCCACGTCCGGGACAGCCTGCCTCACCTCGGCTACCCGGTGGGACTTGTAGGTCGGGATAAGGTCAACCCGCCACTGCGGACGCCAGTCGTCATCCCAGCAGGCCACCAGATGTGTGGCGCCGTAGTCCGTGGTGAGCCGCGCAATCATGTCCAGCAGGCCGCGGACGGCGTTCACCGGCGTTCCGTCGGCCCGGCGGATGGTGTCAGGCAGGCCATAAAAGGCGCGGAAGTACAGGGAGGCGGTATCCAGCAGCATGAGGCGGTTGACCATGACTGATCCTGACACGGATTCACCGCCCGGTGCCTGTGACACGGGCCGGAAGTGGGAGGATGGGCGCATGGAACTGCACATCACCGGCGACCCGGCCGCCGACAAACTGCTCAGCGATGACGCTTTCGCGCTGCTCACCGGCATGCTGCTTGACCAGCAGGTGACCATGGAGTCGGCGTTCGCCGGACCCGAAAAGATCCGCACGCGCATCGGCTCCATCAGTCCTGCCGCCGTCGCGGAACATGACCCGGCAGGCTTCGTCGAGGTGTTCAAGGAGCGCCCGGCCGTCCACCGCTTCCCCGGCTCCATGGCCGGGCGCGTCCAGGCGCTCGCCGAGGCCGTGCAGAGCGAGTGGAACGGCGACGCAACCGCCATCTGGACCCGGGACGAACCCGACGGCAAAGAAGTTCTGCGCAGGTTGAAGGCCCTGCCCGGATTCGGCGAGCAGAAGGCCAAGATCTTCCTGGCGCTGCTCGGCAAGCAGCGCGGACTCGAGGCGCCGGGCTGGCGCGAGGCCGCCGGCCACTATGGCGAGGAGGGGTCGTACCTCTCGGTCGCGGACATCGTGGACCCCGAGTCGCTGACGAAGGTGCGCGCCAGCAAGCAGGCAGCCAAGGCCGCCGCCAAGGCAGCGAAGGCGCCGGCCGCCGAATAGCCGTCAGGCCGAACAGCCGGCCTGAACAGGGGTCAAGTCTGAACAGGGGTTAAGTACGACGGCGGCCGGTCGCCTTGGCGCTACAGGCTCAGTACTCGCCCTTGATCACGAAGTAGGAGCCGCGGATCTCGCCGGCCAGCTTCGACTTTTGCCGCGCGAACTTGAAGTTTGAGGCAAGCTCCTCGGGAACTTCCATGCCTTGCGACAGCTTGAAGCCCACTGCCCGCTTCGCTCCGTCCTCGATCCCGTACATCACGTTGATTGACAGGCCGGATTCGTAGAACACGTACGCCATCCGGAAACCGTCCACCTCGAAGGAAGTAACCTCGAGCGGACGGGACGAGATGACGATGTTGCGCTCTTCCGAGAGGATGCGGTTGACCCAGTCGAGCGTTTCGGGCGCCTCACTGGCGGGCCTGACGGTAAACGCGTGGCCGTACTTGTTCTTGTAATAACGTGCCTCGTTGGCACGCAGGCCTGCCAGCGGCTCCGCCACTGGCGACGATTCCACACCGACGGTGGATACGTTCTGGAAGTCTACGGTGTATGGCATGCGCCCTCCTGATCATGATTCATCGCACTCCTCACCCTAATGTCCGGCGCTGCAGCCCGGCTTCTCGATTCCTGATCGATTGGATTCAGTAGCTTGAGTCAGTAGCGCGGGAGTCAGTAGCGCCAGCGGAGGGCAGCGATGACAGCCTCGCGGTCAAGCTTGGCAAACCGCTCTGCTTCGCCGCGCCGCACCGCAACGTAGGCGTCCAGCAGTTCATGGCCCAAAGCGGAGCGGAGGAAACTGCTGCTCTCAAGATCGTCCAGGGCCGTGAACAGGTCAGGTGCAAACGCCCGGATATCCAGTCGCTCCCTCTCCGCCTCGCTCAATGTCCCGGGATCGACGGTGACCTCCGCAGGCAGTTTCAGCCGATTCCTGTAGCCCTCCATCGCGGCGGCGAGAATGGCCGCTACGGCAAGGTACTGGTTGGCGGATCCGTCGCAGCATTTCACTTCGGCGTTCGATTGCCCGTCCCCGTCGCCCCTCAGGCCTGGTACGAAGCGGACGGCGGCCTCGCGGTTGCCCGTGCCCCAGCAAACAAAACTGCCCGCCCATTGTTCTGGTTGTAGCCGGGCCAGGCTCAAGGCGCTTCCGCCCAGCAATGCCGAGCTTTCCGCCAGCCTGCCGAGCACCCCCGCGATCATGCTCTCGCCTTCCGGGCTCATCTGCGTCGCGGCTGCAGCGTCGTAAAAGACGTTGCCGGCCCTGGTTCTCGCGGAGAAATGGATGTGGCAGCCGTTGGTCGCTGTTTTGGAATCCGCCATTGGCGAGTAGGAAACGCGCAATCCATGCCGGTGGGAAACCCGGGCGACGATGAACCGGGCGAGAAGGTAATCGTCCACGGCCCGGACCGGGCTTCTCGGAGCCAGGGCGATTTCCACCTGGCCCTGGCCATACTCGGGGTGGATCTGCTCCACCGGAACGCCGGCCTCCACCAGCGCTGCAAGCACGTCCAGATGCCACGCTTCCAGCTGCAGGAATGCGGCCGCACTGTAGCCCGGACCACCGTGCGCCAGAACAGGCGCATCCTGAGTACCGCTGAACACGGTGAACTCCAGCTCGAACCCTACCGACATCTCCAGCCCGGCCGTTGACCATTCGGCTGCCACTCGTTTGAGGGCAGTGCGCTGGCAGGTAGGAAACGGAACACCCTGCATGTCCACCAGGTCGGCCGCCGCCCAGGCGAGGCCGCTTGCCTTGTCGATGACGGCAACTGCCGAGCGGTCCGGCATTCCGCGCAGGTCACCGACTATGGGATCGATCCCGGATGATCGGGTGACGTGATCGTCAGCGGCCAGCAGGACACCGACGCTGACTGAGACGCCGCAGCCGTGGTGGAAGGCGCCCTCGACCCTGGGTCCCGGCAAAACCTTGACCCGTGACACACCCGCGTTGTCCAGGTGGGAAATGACAAGAGCCCTGACTTGCTGGAGATCCAAGTCTGCCTTGGGATTTGAAGTCACAGCTTTCCTTCCGTCGTCCGGGCAACCGGCGCTGGCCTTAGGCGCTCAGGTTGGCTGAGGCGCTCAGGGTATAGACACGCTCCGCGTTTTTCGAGGCCACCATCGTGGCAATTCTCTCGGTGTCCTTAGCTGTTGCCCAGCCCGAGGCAATCCATTCGTCCATGAGGGCCGCGAACTCCGTTCTCCAGCTGGCCGCACTGACAGCGTAGTGCTCGGCAAGGCCATACGAGTCCGATGAGTACAGAACCTTGCTGAACGGTGCGATCTCCATCGCCTGGCGGATCGCTGTGCAGGCGCTCGGGCCAAGGTAGTGCGATACCAGACCCGTGTCCAGGTAGACGTGCGGGAAGACCTGGGCCAGGATCCCGGCTTCCCTGATAAAGGGGTAGCAATGCAGCAGCATGAAATCGACGCCCAGTGTTCTGGTGGCGCGGAAGAGCGGGGTGAGCCGGGATGGATCAGCCCGGAACAGCTCAATGTCGCCGTCGCCGTATCCGGTGTGGAGCTGAAGGGGAAGGCCTGCATCGATTCCGGACCAGAGCCCGAACCTCAGCAGGACCGGGTCCGTGACTCGGAAGGTGCCGGTTCTCTCCGCAGTGCGGAACCATTCGTCAGCGGCTTTGAGCACTTCGGGCCCGGACGGCCGTTCGGCGGGAATGTCGAAACCATGACGGTAGGCGATGATGGATTTCAGCCCCACCGCTTCGCGGCTTCTGGCGGCCAGGGTCGCCGGAAGTTTCGCAACGAAGCCGGCTGCCGTGGACTCCGCCGCGAGGTCCTCCGCGACCCTCTCGATGCGGACGATCTCGGCGGTACGGGCTCCAGCACGCGCCGCCATCTCACCGGGGCCAAGAAGCCGTGCATCCCGGATGCCGGTGTCGAGAAGGTAGTCGGACGTCCCTGTGCTGCGAAGCAGCAGTCGGCTGGCTTCCGCGGCGCCGACGCTCCTGCGCCGTGCAAGGTAGTCATCCAGTGGCGCACGTGGCTCGAGTCCGAGGATCGGCGCACAGAAACGCCGCACCGCCAGCCCGAAGGGCGAATCAAGGCTGTCCGTGCCTGCCGGTCCCGGCCAGTCGGACTCGGTGGCCAGGCTCTTGAACCCGTCGTCGCTCAGTTGGGTGTCGACGACGCCATGGCTGTGGTGATCGATCAGGGGCAGGTCGATTCCGCGCGTGCTGGTGTCAGTCATGGACTGCCTCCGATTCAGCTGGCGTTGACCGCCGGAGTGTTCACCCGTCCGCCCAAAGCAGCCCAGAGGTAGCGGATGGCTGCCTCGACGCCTTTGGGATTCACTCCGGCCAGAAGCTGCAGGACCAGGCCGTCCAGCGCCGCGAACGCGGCCTGGGCAGCGCCCTCCGGGCCGCCGAAGTTGATGCGCTGCAGGCCGTCAGAAAGCGCCGCAATGTAGCTTTCGTACAGATGCTGCACAGGCCCCGCCAGTTCGGGGCGCCGCCGCGATTCAAGGATCATTTCGTACTGGAAAATCTGGATATCGGGGTTGTTTTCAATCAGCGACAGGATGCACTGGCAGAACTCCTCCTCGGTCGCGGGCAGTGCCTCCAGCTGTGACAGCCCGATCGACTGCTGCACGGACCATTCCAGTGCGGCTTCGATGAGGGCGTCCCGCTTGCCGAAGTGATGGACCACCAAGGTGTTGTTGACGCCGGCGTGCTCGGCAACAGCACGGAAGGTCAGGCCCCGTAGGCCCTTTTGCGCCACCACATGCACGGTTGCCGCGAGCAAAGCTTCGCGGCCTGTGCCGTAGCTGTTCTGTTTCTGCCCGCTCATGTGACCGATTCTAGCCGCTGGGCGCAGCGTATTGACTCCAAACCTCAGCGGATGCTTAGCTGTGATGCAACGCACAACTAAGCAATTGCAGAGTTGTTTATCCCAGGAGGATCGAATGTCCACATCCACGAACGCCATCGAGTTCACCGTCCACGGTGCCTTTGATCCGCAGAAGTACGAGCCCTTCATTCTGGGCCAGGTCCAGTGGGTTCGACGCCCCGGAGACGGCGACCGTCCAGCACTGTCCGCAGGTTTCTGGCACGTCACTACCGAGGAGGCCCCCGAACCCTTCGACCTGCTGATCGAGGCGGACGAAACCATCCACATCATCGAAGGCCACCTGCGCATCGAGGTGCAGGGCGGCGAGAGCTTCGACCTGAAGGCAGGTTCAGCGGCTTCATTCAACAAGGGAGCCCAAACCCGGTGGACTGTGGTCGAGGACACCACCGAGTTCTTCGTCTACTCCTGACCGACAGCAAGCGGATCTGAAACAGAAGGCTCACCATGACTGACACCATCAACAACACCCGGCAGGCCGACGTCGTCATCATCGGCGCAGGCTTCGCCGGCCTTACTGCTGCCCGTGAACTGCGCCAGGCGGGTTTGTCCGTTATCGTTCTCGAAGCAAGGGAGCGCATCGGCGGCCGCACCTGGCTGGATGACCGCCTCGGCCGCCCCCTGGAAATAGGCGGCACGTGGGTACACTGGACGCAGCCCTATGTATGGGCGGAGATGAAGCGCTACGGCATCGGCGCCGTTCAGAGCCCTGTTCCGGAACGTGCCTACTGGTGGGCCGGCGGTACACGGCACGAGGGCAGTCCGGATCAGCTGCTGAGTGAAATCGATGCGTCCAACCGGAAGCTGGTGGAACAATCGCGCGAGTACTTCCCGCAGCCTTTCGCCCCGTTCACCAACCCTGATGTCAAGGGCATTGATCATGCTTCCCTGCCGCGGAAAATTGCGGAATTAGGAATCACCGATTACTCCCGCGACATCCTGGAATCATTCTGGGCGCTGAACTTCAACGGGCCGATCGACGATGCTGCGTTCACCCAGGCCCTGCGGTGGGTGGCGCTCACCAACGGAGACTGGATGGTCAACTTCGAAGCCTGCGCCACCTTCAAGATCGAGGGAGGGACCGGCAAGCTGATCAGCGGCATCGCCGCCGGAACAGACGTCCGCCCCGGAACGACCGTTTCGGCCGTTACCTACGCGGACGGCCACCCCACCGTCATGACCACCGACGGAAAGGAATTC
Source organism: Arthrobacter sp. FW305-BF8 (assembly GCF_021789315.1). Lineage (NCBI taxonomy): Bacteria > Bacillati > Actinomycetota > Actinomycetes > Micrococcales > Micrococcaceae > Arthrobacter > Arthrobacter sp. FW305-BF8. The sequence continues at coordinate 2,456,819 of NZ_CP084561.1, read as the reverse complement.
CACGCGGCACACGTGGTCTGCACGCTTCCGCTCGGAGCCATGGGCGCGGTCGCGTTCGACCCGCCGCTTCCCGCGGCAAGCCGGAAGAGCATCTCTGAAGGCCAGGTCTCCAAGGGCATCAAGGTCTGGATCACCGTCAAGGGCGAGGTGAAGCCGTTCGTTGCCCTCGGATCCGCCGAGTGGCCGCTGAACTTCGTCCAGGCGGAATACGACCATGATGGAAACACCATTCTGGTTGCCTTCGGACCGGACACGGCGCGCCTGGATGCCACCGATGCCCGGCAGGTCCAGGCCGCCCTTGACCTGCTCGCGCCGGACCTTGACGTACTCGATGTAGCCAGCCACGACTGGACCAGCGACCCGCTGTCAGGTGAAACGTGGCCCATGCACCGGCCGGGCTTCCTGACAGAATCCCTCCCCGGTTTCCAGCAGCCGCACGGCAGCCTCCTGTTCGCAGGGTCGGACTATGCCAACGGCTGGGGCGGCTTCATCGACGGGGCCATCGAAAGCGGGCTGGAAGCAGCCCGGAGCATCCTGAACGGAGCCGCCGCCTGATTTTCCAGGCGCGCGCTACTTCTTAGCCGGGGAGAGGCCGGCGGCGTTCGCGTCGCCGGCTGCGCCCGAACGTTCGAGCAGTCTGCCGACCTGGACGACGGCGGATCTGATCTTCCCCGGATTTCCAAAGGTGAGGAACTGGAGCATCAGTCCGTCGAGCGCGGCGAACACCGCCCGGGAAAGTTCATCGTCCGTATCGAGGGAACGCTGACGGAGGGCCGTCTCGACGGTTGAGATGTAGTTGTCATAAAGGCGGTCCAGAAGGGCCTTTAGCTCCGGCTTTCGCCGGGCTTCAAGAAGCATTTCAAACTGGAACAGTTGCAATTCCGGCTCAGAGGCTACGGAGGCCAGCAGCGCATCGGCGAACTGTTCGTCGAAATCCGCTACCCGGGCAAGCCCGGTTTCATCAATGGACCGCTGCACAGCCCACTCAAGGGTGGCCGCGAGCAAACCTTCGATCGAACCGAAGTGATGCGTAATGAGCGTGTGATTCACACCTGCCCGGGAGGCAACAGAACGGTAAGTGACTCCCCGCAGGCCCTTCTCGGCAACAACATCAATGACCGCTGCCAGCAGTGCATCGCGGCCATCCCCGTAGGGCAAACGTTGGGAATCCAGGCTCATGAGCCGATTCTAGCCCCGCCGGCACGCCTGACTGGGACCCTTGACACCCAGAACTAAACACTTGTAGAGTTTTGCTCGTGATGCGGCTCACGTTCCGCTGGTCACAATCGCTTTTTCCGAAGACGCGCACGAGGGAGTGCGCCTTCAACCGGTACCCACACTTACTCATCGGCATGACTCGTGAGTCCTTGCCCTGGCGAAAGAGCCACATCATGAACCAACAAACCGGACAGATGCCCGCTCAGGACACGGTCACCAGCCCTGTCCGCCTGCGCCCGAATAAGCTGGGCGTCATCGCAGTGGCCTTCTTTGCGATCGCTGCCGCCGCGCCCATGGCGGCCGTTGTCGGCGCGAGCCCGGTTCTGTTCGCGGCCAGCGGACCCGGAACCCCTGTTATCTACGTCATCGCTGCCCTTCTCGTGGCCCTGTTTTCCGTGGGATATCTGCGGATGAGCCACAGCATCACCAACGCGGGCGGATTTGTCGCCTACATCGCCAAGGGACTGGGCACGAAGTGGGCCACAGGCGGGGCAGGAATCGCGATCCTGACCTATGTCAGCCTCCAAGTGGGGCTCTGGTCCCAGTTCGGCGTCTTCGCCCAGCAACTCGCCGTGACCCTGACGGGACTTGGGCTACCGCCATACTTCTGGATCGTCGCCGTGCTGTCGCTGGCCACCGCCCTGACCATGAAGGGCGTGGATGCAAGCCTCAAGGTGTTGGGCGTGCTGATCCTGGGCGAAACCCTCGTCGTTGCCGCTCTTGTCGTTTCGCTGATCGCCCAAAAGGGGTTCGGGATCTTCACCTTCGACGGGTTCACCGGCGCCAACATTGTGGGACCCGGACTCGGCATCTCGCTGCTGTTCGCCTTTGCCTGCTTCACGAGCTTCGAGGCGACCGTCGTCTTCGCCGAAGAGGCGGTGAACCCGCGCAAGACGATTCCCCGCGCGGCGTATCTCGTCATTGCCTTCGTTGGCTTCTTCTATATGATTTCGACCTGGGCCATCAGCGGAGCAATCGGCATTGACCGGGTCCAGTCCGAAGCCGCAGCCAACCCTGCCGGCATGATCTTCGACCTCGCCCAGTCCAGCGCCGGCTCGTGGCTCAGCCTGTCCATGCAGATACTCGTCGTCACCAGTTTCATTGCCATGATGCTGGGCCTGGCCAACATGTTCGCCCGGTATCTCTTCGCCCTGGGACGCGCCGGGACGCTGCCCGCAAAACTGGCATCAGTCTCAAAGAGCGGCGCCCCGAGGTTCGCCGGGCTGGTCAACGGCCTCGTGGTCCTCGCCATCATCAGCGCCTTCCTGGTCTCCGGGGCTGACCCCATCACCACTGTGTTCGCATGGTTCGTCGCCCTCGGAACCGCCGGCTTCATCAGCATCCTCCTCCTGACGTCCGCGGCGATCATCGTCTTCTTCGCCAGGGCGAAGATTCGCGGCAACCCCTGGGTGACCGTCATCGCGCCAGTCCTGTCCTTCATTTCGTTCATCATCATCGGCTACCTGACCCTGGACAACTACGATGCCCTGCTCGGCGGCGCCGGCGGTGTTGCACGCTGGCTCCTCCTCGGCATCCCCTTCGTCCTCGTCGCAGGAATAGTCCGGGGAGCCCAGAAACCGTCAATCGACTACGCCTCCGAAATCGTCTGAGGCCATCACCCGCTCAACGAACCACCCGCTCAACGAACCGCACCGTTCAAGAACCAAGCTCAACCAAAGGAAAACCATGACCGCGACTGACATCCAAGACTACGTTCCCGAGAACGAATGGCCCTCCGTGGCCACCATGCTCGACGGATTCGGCGACCAGACCCTGCCCGCCTCCACGGCCCTGACCGGCACCGCACTGCACATCCCCCAGGACGGCGGCGCCGGCACAACCGCCTACACCTTCCACGACGCGCATTCCCTCACATGGACTTCGACCGACGGCAACGGGGACCAGGGTGCAGCCAGATACAAGGCAATCGAAGCGCGCCCGGGCATTTTCATCATCGACTTCGTCAAGGGAGAAGGCCGCCACGCTGAAAATGTCACCATCATCCTGGACCGGAACACCGGCGCCGTCACAACAGCCATCAGCTCCTTCATCGCCGAAGGAGGCAAGGTCCGAAGCACCACCACGTTCAACCACGGAAACGTGGACGGAGCCGCGGCCGTGCATTCCCGCTCGGGCGGACTGGTCGGCAAGCGCATCTACTACCGCTACAGCGACGTCGAAACCTACGAACACATCTACCTCAACGCCGGCACCTTCACGTGGCACTGCCTCCGTGGCGGCGAGGCAGGACTGGCCGACACCGACCGCTGCCTGACCTTCAACGTCGGCGAGGACCTCTACCTGTTCTTCTGGGCCGAAAAAGTCATGACCGTTGAGGCGGTTTTGCTCATCGACCTGCGCGAGCAACGCTCCATCGGGCGGATGTTCGGCTGGGACGAGCCCGCGGCCGAACCGGTGATCCTGCCTTTCGACTCCCGCCTCAGCATCCTGAACACCACCGAATACCCGCAGGACAACCACAAGCACTAACCGGCCACCCCACGAGGAACACCAATGAAAACTTACGATTCACTGCTTGCCAGCATCTCGGCAGCGCCGGGCCAGGAGGGCCGGACCATTCTCGACCCCGCCACCGGCGGCGTCGTCGGCGAGGCGCCGGTCCACACCGTTGCGGACCTCGAAACCGCCGTCACCGCAGCCGTCGCCGCCCAGCCCGCGTGGGCTGCACTGGGCCACGACGCCCGCTCCGCCGCCCTGCTCAAGGCCGCCCACGCCGTCGAACGCTCCGCCGAGGAACTCGCCCAGCTGCTCTCCCGCGAGCAGGGCAAACCCCTCAACGGCCCGAACGCCCGCTTCGAAGTCGGCGCCTGCGCCGCGTGGCTGCGGGCTGCCGCCGGCACCCCGTTGGACCCGGAAGTTGTGGTGGACGACGGTGAAACCTACGCCGAGCTCCACTACAAACCCATCGGCGTCGTGGGCGCCATCGGCCCGTGGAACTGGCCCATGATGATCACCATCTGGCAGATCGCCCCAGCCCTCCGCATGGGCAACACCGCTGTGGTCAAACCCTCCAAAATGACCCCGCTCTCCGTCCTGGCCCTGATCAAGGTCCTCAACGAAGAACTCCCCGACGGCGTCCTGACCGCCATCTCCGGCGACCGCGAAGTCGGAGCCCGCCTGGCCGAACACCCCGCGGTCGGGAAGCTGATGTTCACCGGTTCCACCACTACAGGGAAGGCGATCATCAAGTCCTCCGCCGACACCGTCAAACGCCTCACCCTCGAACTCGGCGGCAACGACGCCGGCATTGTCCTGCCCGACGCCGACCCCAAAACCATCGCCGAAGGCCTCTTCTGGGGCGCCTTCATCAACACCGGACAAACCTGCGCGGCGCTGAAGCGCCTCTACGTCCACGACGACATCTACGACGCCGTCTGCGAAGAACTCACCGCTGTTGCCAAGCCATGCCCATGGGGAACGGCCTGGACGAAAACAACGTCCTCGGCCCCCTGCAGAACAAAGCCCAGTACGACATCGTCACCAACCTCGTCGACGCAGCGAAAGCATCCGGCGCCCGGATCCTGCTCGGCGGCAACCCCGACCCCGGCCAGCCCGGCTACTTCTACCCCACCACCCTCGTCGCCGACATCGACAACAACAACCCCCTCGTCGCCGAAGAACAGTTCGGCCCCGCCCTGCCCATCATCCGCTACAGCACCATCGACCAGGCCATCGAGTACGCCAACGCCCTCGACGTCGGCCTCGGCGCCTCCGTCTGGTCCCCCAACCTCACCGCGGCCCGCGAAGTCGCCGCCCGCATCGAAGCCGGCACCGTCTGGATCAACAAACACGGCGCCGTAGACCCCCGCGTCCCCTTCGGCGGCGCCAAACAATCCGGCTACGGCCTCGAATTCGGCGTCGAGGGCCTCAAACACCTCGGCGTCCCCCAAGTCATCAATGGGTAGCCATCAACGCCTAGCCCAGGCCAACGAAACATAAGGGCCGCCGTCGCCAACCGCGACGGCGGCCCTTTCGGCACGCCACCAAGCAGATAACCAGAGTGGGACCCGACCAATGTCGCGCTGACCTGCTTGTCGGGACCCCACAAAATCTTGCCCTCGATGGGGAATTAGCGTCGGTTCGGAGGAATATCCGCAGCCATCACACGCAAAGGACCCATCAATGACGATCCAGGCAGACGCGAGCAAAGCCACAAGCCACGCGACCATCCCGGCCACTTTCCCCATCCTCGAAACCGCCAGGCAGCAGGTCCTCGAGGACGGCATCGGGCTCACTCAGGAGCAGCTTGAGGAGGTACTCCGCCTTCCGGACGAGGCCCTTCCCGCCGCCCTGCAACTGGCCCACGAAGTACGCCTCAAGCATTGCGGCGAGGACGTCGAGGTGGAAGGCATCATCTCCATCAAGACCGGCGGCTGCCCGGAGGACTGCCATTTCTGCAGCCAGTCCGGCCTGTTCGACTCCCCCGTCCGCGGTGTGTGGCTCGACATCCCCGAGTTGGTCAAGGCCGCGAAGGAAACCGCGGCGACCGGTGCCACCGAGTTCTGCATCGTCGCCGCCGTCCGCGGCCCCGACATCAAGCTCATGAACCAGATCAAGTTCGCGATCGACCGCATCAACGAGGCAGTCGACATCAACATCGCGTGCTCGCTCGGGATGCTCACCCAGCGCCAGGTGGACCAGCTCGCCGAATGGGGAGTGCACCGCTACAACCACAACCTGGAAACGGCACGCAGCTACTTTCCGGAAGTGGTCACCACGCACAGCTACGAGGAACGCCTCGAGACCTGCAACATGGTCAAGGCAGCCGGTATGGAACTGTGCTGCGGCGCCCTGATCGGCATGGGCGAAACTCTGGAACAGCGCGCCGAACTCGCCGCCCAGCTCGCCGCCCTCGAACCCCACGAGGTGCCGCTGAACTTCCTCAACCCCCGCCCCGGAACCCCGCTCGAAAACCAAGGCATCATGGACGGCAAGGATGCCCTCCGCGCCATCGCCGCCTTCCGGTTCGCCATGCCCCGGACAGTGCTGCGCTACGCCGGCGGCCGCGAGCTCACCCTCGGCGACCTCGGCACACGGAACGGGCTGCTCGGCGGCATCAACGCCGTGATCGTCGGCAATTACCTCACAACGCTCGGCCGGCCGGCTACGGCGGACCTCAACCTGCTGGTCGAGCTGAACATGCCGATCAAGGAACTCCAGAAGACGCTATGACCGGGGTTTCGACTGCCCGGGTTTCGACGGGCTCAACCACCGAAGCCGCCTATTGCGGGCACTGTGGTGAGCCGTACGACGGCGGCGACGGGCCGCCGTCGTACGCCCACCGGAACTGCCGCGCACGCCTGGCAATGGAACCGCCGCGCTACTGCGCCGCCTGCCGGCGCCGGATGAAGGTCCAGGTCACGCCGCTGGGCTGGTCAGCGGAGTGTTCCCGCCACGGGGTGCTGGTCCCGTGACGCAGGGTTCAATCGTGACGCAGGATTCGGAGCAGACTGACCTTATCCAGCGGGACCGCGCACGGCTGTGGCACCCTTACGCGCCGGCCTCTCCCAGCCTTCCGCTGTGGGAGGCTGAGGCGGCCGACGGCGTGCGGCTGCGGCTCCGCGGTGAAGACGGCACCCGCCACGAGGTGATCGATGCGATGTCCTCGTGGTGGTCCGTGATCCACGGCTACCGCAACCCGGTGCTCGATGCCGCCGCCAAAGAGCAGCTGGACAAGTTCAGCCATGTCATGTTCGGCGGGCTGACCCATGCCCCGGCCGTGGAACTGGCCGAGCGCCTGGTGGCCATGGCCCCGGGTGCCCCCGGCCGGTCCGGGCTGGAGCGGGTGTTCCTCGCGGACTCGGGCTCGGTGGCCGTCGAGGTGGCGCTCAAGCTGGCGGTGCAGTTCCAGACCGCCGGCGGCCACCCGCGGCGGCAGCGGTTCCTCAGCCTCCGCGGCGGCTACCACGGCGACACCTTTGCTGCCATGGGGGTCTGCGATCCCGTGGACGGCATGCACTCGGCCTTCCCCGGGCTGCTCGCCGGCAACGTGTTTGCGCCCCGTCCTCCGGCGGCGGCGTCGGCAACACCCGAAGCAGTGCAGGCGTGGGCAACTGAGGTGGCGGAGCTGGCGGCGGCGCACGACGCGGAACTGGCCGCGATCGTCGTCGAACCGGTGCTGCAGGGCGCCGGCGGCATGCACGCGTACCCGGCCGAATGCCTGGCATCGCTCCGGGAGGTCGCGGACCGGCACGGGCTGCTGCTCATCTTTGATGAGATCGCCACCGGCTTCGGCCGCACCGGCCAGCTGTTCGCGGCCGATCATGCCGGCGTCGTGCCGGACATCATGTGCGTGGGCAAGGCCCTGACAGGCGGGTACCTGACCCTCGCCGCCATGCTCTGCACCGCTGAGGTGGCCGCGGCTGTTTCCGGCAGCCAGGCCGGTGCCCTGCTGCACGGCCCCACGTTCATGGGCAATCCGCTGGCGTGTGCCGTCGCCAACGCCAGCCTCGGCATCATTGAAAGCGGCCGCTGGCAGGCCGACGTCGCCCGGATCGGCACCGGCCTGGCCTCCGGGCTGGCACCTGCCCGGGAACTTTCGGCCGTCCGGGACGTGCGGGCTCTCGGCGCCGTGGGGGTCATCGAGCTGCACGACGCCGTCGACGTCACCGCCGTCACGGCGGCAGCTCTCCGCCACGGCGTCTGGGTCCGCCCGTTCCGGAACCTTGTCTACAGCATGCCGCCGTACATCAGCACCGCGGCGGACATCGCACAGATCACGGCTGGAATGACCGCAGCCGTCGCCGAAGTTCACGAAGCCGAGGTAGATGACGCCCAGGTACATGAACGCGTTTCCGCCCACTCCGGGAGTACGTCATGAGCGGCGCAATGACAGAGTGGCTTGAGCGGCAGGCCGCGGTCAGGGAACGCCGGGGGCAGGTCCGCCGCCCGCTCCCCCGCGCCGCGCACGAAGAGTTCATCGACCTGGCCAGCAACGACTACCTCGGCCTTTCAACAGACCCGCGGGTTGCCGGGGCAGCCGCGGCGGCCGCGTCGCTGTGGGGCGCCGGCGCCACGTCGTCCCGCCTGGTGGCCGGTACCACGCAGCTGCACCTGGAGCTCGAGCAGGAACTGGCCGTGCTGGCCGGGATGGAAGCGGCACTGGTCTTTTCCTCCGGTTATCTGGCCAACATCGGGGTGATCACGGCGCTGGGCGGTCCCGGGACGCTGATCCTCGCGGACGAGCACTGCCACGCCTCGATGATCGACGGTTTCCGGCTCAGCCGCTCCCGCACCGAGTCGTTCGTCCACAACACTGTGGAGGAAGCCGGCCGCCTGCTCGCCAGCCGTAAAGAACCACGGGCGATGATCGCCGTCGAATCCGTCTACAGCGTCCTCGGTGACGAGGCGCCGCTCGCTGACCTGCTGACCCTGGCCGAGCAGCACGACGCCGTGCTGCTTATCGATGAGGCCCACAGCCTCGGCGTCACCGGCTCCGGCAGCTTCCAGGGCCGCGGCTCGGTGGCCGGGACCGCCCTGGCCGGGCATGCCAACGTGGTTGTGACGGCCACTTTGTCGAAAGCCCTGGGCAGCCAGGGCGGAGCCGTCCTGGGATCCGCGCTGCTGCGGGAACACATCGTCAACAGGGCCCGCGGCTTCATCTTCGACACCGGGCTGGCTCCGGCGTCCGCCGCAGCGGCCCTCGCCGCGGCGCGGATCATCAGGGCTGAACCGTGGCGGGCGGGATCCGTCCACGGCAATGCAGCCGCCCTTGCCGCCGGGCTCGCCCCTGCCGTCGCCCGGTTGGGCGCCGCCCCCGACCGGACAGCCGGGGCAGTCCAGTCCATCCGGATGCCGTCAGCGGAATCGGCGTTGGCTGCCGCCGAGGCCGCACGCCTGGCCGGTGTACGGGTCGGCTGCTTCCGGCCGCCGTCTGTTCCGGACGGGATCTCGAGGCTGCGGCTCACGGCCCGCGCCACCCTCACGCCCGAAGAAATCGAAGACAGCTGCGTAGTGCTGCGCGGCATTTTGGAGGAACTTCCATGAACCTGTCCCCCGTCGTTCTGGTCACCGGAACGGATACCGGCGTCGGCAAAACGATCACGACGGCGGCCCTCGCCGCCGCCTTGAAAGGAAAGGGGCGCAGCGTCGCGGTTTACAAGCCGTGCCAGTCGGGTGCCGCGGACGGCGATTCTGACGCCGCCGAAATCGTCCGGCTCGCTGGCCCTCTGACCGTTGAAACCGGCGTCGTGCTGCAGCAGGCCATGGCACCCGTCGCTGCTGCCGCCGTGGACGGGGCCCCGCTGCCTGCGCTGGCTTCGCACGCACGGCGGATATGCGGGCTCGCTGCTTCCCACGACCACGTCCTGGTGGAGGGCGCCGGTGGCCTCCTCGTGGAACTGGATTCCCACGGTGGCACCCTGGCGGACCTCGGGTCGCTGCTGGCAGCGGCATTTGTGCTCGTCGCCAGGCCCGGGCTCGGGACGCTGAACCACACCGCCCTGACCCTCGAGGCACTGTCCAGCCGCGGACTGGATGTCCTCGGCGTCGTACTCGGCAGCTGGCCCTTTAGCCCCGGCGCAGTCCAGCACACCAACCGGCAGGTGCTCGGCACACTTCCTGTTCCCCTCCTTGGGGCTCTTCCCGAGCAGGCCGCGGAACTCTCCCCGGCCGATTTTCGGGCCGGCGCGGCAGCATGGCTGAACGGGTTGCCCGCATGATGCCGGCGTCCAGTAAGGCTCTGCCGCCGGCTCCGACGGAAACTCCCGACGGCTCAGCCCGGTGCCCCTACCTCGTGGTCCGGGACCCTGAATCGGTCCGCGACGTCCTGCACCGGCCTGCCGATTTCAGCCCGGCGAATGCCCTGGTGGCCGTGACGCCACTGGAGGGACCGGCCCTCCGCGTGCTGCAGCGTGTGGGCTTTGCGTTGCCACCGGTCCTGGCCAGCAACGACACCGGGTCGCACGGCGGAATCCGCAAGGTGGTGGCTGGCTTTTTCACGCCGGCCACCGTAGTCGCCATGGAACCGCGCATCCGCGAACTGGCAAGGCAGGCGGCGGGCAACGCCGCGGACCAGCTTGCCCGGACCGGCCACACGGACCTCGTGGAAAGGGTGGCGGCGTTTCCCCCGGCGGTCGTGATGCTCGAACTCCTCGGGCTGCCCGTGCGGGATCTTCCCGACCTCAAGCGCTGGGGGCTGGACTCCATGGAACTGTTCTGGGGCTGGCCCGACGGGGACCGGCAGCTTGAGCTGGCTCGCAGCGCCGCCGAATTCTACGCCTGGCTGCGCCGGCTCGTGGCCGAATCCATGGCGGCTCCCGGACGCAACCTGTTCAAGTCACTGGCCGAGCATGGCCTGTCCAGGACCGAGATGTGCTCGCTCGGCTACTTCCTGCTGATCGCCGGCCAGGAAACCACCACCCAGCTGATCAGTACCACGCTGTTCCGGCTGCTGGAGTGTACTGCGGCCGCGGGCTGGAAGGACGCCGCTTCGGAGGGCGGCGCCAGGTCCGCGGTGAGGCATGTGCTCGCCACCGAATCATCCGTCCCCACGTGGCGCCGCGTGGCCGCACACGACACCAGCATCGGCGATAACCGGATCCCCGCCGGGACCGAGATCCTCCTTGAACTGTCCGGCAACCGGATCACGGCAGCCGCCGGATTCGAGACCCCTGGGCGGCAGTTCCAAACCGGACCCGGATCTTCGACCGGCCTCATCTTCGGTTCGGGGATCCACCGCTGCCTCGGGGCCAAGCTCGCCGAACTGGAGGCCATCGTCATCATCCAGGAAGCCGCGGCGGCGCTGCCTGGGATCCAACTGCGGGACCACGAGCCGGCATGGATCCGGCACCTGTCCTTCCAGGCACCCCGAACGGTCAGCGTGATGAACCGGCCTGGCTGACCGGCCTACCGGCCAAAACGGGTCGGGGCCAGAAGGAACCCGGGCTAGAAGGACGGCACGGTAAACCCCAGGCTCAGCAGACCCCGGCCCGCCTGCTCAAGGATCGGATCACGGCTCAGGGTCGGGTGGTTGAGGAGGACATTCACGTCGCGCTGGATGCGCTGCAGCGGATGCGAAAGCCGATGGGCGTTGCCGCCCGAGCCCGAGACGGCGAGCCGCACTGCTTCCTCCGCTGCCTCGCCGCTGAGGGCAAGGGAAAGCCGGTACTTGGCCCGCTCGTCGTCAGTCAGACCTGACGGCTGGCGCTCAAGTGACGACGAAACGATGCTGAGAGCCTCCCGCCAGTGCAGGCGCGCCGTGGCCGCCGTTCCGTAGGCTTGCGAGAAGCGGGCCTGCGCCAGCGGTGAATCCGCCTGCCGGTTGTCAACGGTGTTCTTCACCTTGCGCACCAGCATCTTCTCCCGAAAGACCTCGACGGCGTACTCGGCGGCTCCCAGCGCGGCAGCGGGTGCCACCAGGTTCAGCAGCGTGGCCATGGGTGTGTGGATCATCGGGTCCGGGTGGATTCGGCTGCCGGGATTGTCCGCTGCGCTCAGCAGTGCCCAATCCATGGCCCGGTGCTGCGGAACAAAAAGGTCCACCGCCCGGAGATCGTTGCTGCCGGTCCCCCGCAGCCCGGCCGTGTGCCACGCATCCAGCAGCTCCAGCTCGGCGACCGGGACTAGGCACTGCAGGCGGACGCCGTCGGACTGCACCGCCAGCAGGGCCCACTCCGCATGCATGACCCCGGACGCAAAGCTCCAGTGGCCGGAGACGGAGAATCCTCCCGGGACCTTCCTGGCCGAGCCTACGGGAGCACCCGTGGCCGCGGCCAGCGGGGCAGGCCCGCCCGCGAACACTTCGTCCTGGACCTGCCGGGGCCAGCGGGCCAGCATCCAGACATGCTCGATCAGGTGTCCGGCGGTCCAGGCCGTCGACGCGCATCCCCGGGCAAGCCGCCGGATGACCTCAGCGTAGGTTTCCGCGCCCATGCCGTAGCCGCCCAGCTCCAGCGGAGCCAGGATCCGGAACACCCCGGACTCCTTCAGGTCCGTCATGGTGGATTCGGGGAGGCGGCGCAGCCGCTCTGTTTCCTCTGCCCGCTCCCGCAGCCGGGGAACCAGCCCGTCGATGCGGCTGAGCATCTCGTCGTGGCTAGGGATGGTGCCACCCGGCACCGGCGGTACGTGCCCGACGTCGGCCCTGGAAAGTTCCAGCGTATGTGCGGTGCGGTCCCGCTTGGCGGCCAGATAACTGTGGTTGGCCGGCGAGAGGTACACACCGGTGGGAACCTGTTCGGCGACGTCGATACCGAGGGCCGTCAACTGGTCAGCCTTGTCCGGGTTGTTGCTCAGGAGGCGGATGCTCGTGGCTCCGAGGGCGCCGAGCATCTGTGCGGCCGCAGTGTAGTCGCGCTCGTCCTCGCCGTGGCCCAGAGCCAGGTTGGCGTCGTAGGTATCAAGGCCCGTGTCCTGCAGGGCGTAGGCGTCGAGCTTGGAGTAGAGGCCGATGCCGCGGCCCTCCTGGCGGAGGTAGAGCAGGAATCCGCCTGCTGCGGCGATCTCTTCGACAGCCTCGCGCAACTGCGGTCCGCAGTCACAGCGCTGGCTGCCGAACACGTCGCCGGTCATGCATTCGCTGTGCAGCCTGACCAAGGGCACGTCATGGGTGAGGAGCGTCTGCTCCCACTGGCCCAGGGCGAGCAGCAGGTGCTCCTTGCCGTCCGCGAGGCCGCGAAACGTCAGCACGTCGGCAGTCGTGCTGTAACCGTCGGGAAAGCGCAGCGGCACAGTCACCTGGCTGCGGACGGTGGCAAAGGGCAGGGACGCATCCTGCACAGCGGTTTCAACACAAGCGGTCATCAGAGGTCCTCGATATTCCAGGAGATTGCTTGAAGCTTAAACTAACCATAGCGCCGGTTGGTTAAAGCTTCAAGTAATCTGCCGATCGACACCGCTACCGGTAAACCGCCCGCCGCTGCAGAATTTACCCGTGCTTAAGCGCCCTGATCTTCCAGACTTGCCCGGCCAGATCAGACCACACGAGCACGCCCTTCTCCAACGATGAAGGGGAAATCCACGTCGCCACCCCTGAATCCAAGGAGCCACAGGTGTCTTCCATCAAGAACCTCAGACTAAGCACAGACGATGCCGCGGCGGCGGCCCCTAAGCGCCGCTTCCTGACCAGGCTGACAGCTGTCCTGGTCGGAGGAATGTTCCTGGACGGCTACATCCTCGGGATCATTGGCACGGTTATCGGCACCATCTCCACGGAGCTGAGCTTTACACCCTTGTGGGAGGGACTGACCGTTGCCTCCTCGCTGCTCGGGATCCTGGTCGGCTCGCTCCCGAAACCAAAGGGAAGTCCCTCACCGAGACGGCGGCCGGGTTCTCGCACTAAACCCGGCGTCTAAAAGTACAGGCCTCCGCTGCCCTCCCCCACCGGGCGGAGGGCAGCTGCCTGTCATCCTGAGTGTTCGGCGGGTAGGCGATCATGAGTGCTGCCGACACAATCCACATGGCACTCACTGCGCCCAGAATAATGGCGCCGCCCGATCCTGTGGCCGCGCCTGCCAGCGCTGCACCGGCGGCCGTGGCGCTCACGCGCAGGCCTGCACTGACCGTGAAAATCTGGGATCTGAGGTACTGCGGGCTGAGCCTGTTGCGCAGAAACAGCATCGCCGCAGTCGAGGATGCGGTGAAGGCTCCCGACAGTCCTATGGTGAGGAGAGTCCAGGGTGTCCCGAAATCCAGCGCGGCAGCGATGGTCAGCAACCCGGTGGCGAAGAAACCCGCCATCATGACTACATGGGGGCGCCTGCGCGTGGGCCGCGCCGTCTCGACGACGGCGCCGAGAAGGCTGCCGATGGCGAAGGCTGTCACGACGGCTGCCCCGTCCCTGGGTGAACCGATCCGTTCGATCGAGAGTGCAACCGCTGCGATTGCCAATCCGCCTTGGCCAAACTGGCTGAGTGTGGACGCAGCGGTCATCACCGCTAACGGACGGTGGCTGGAGATTCTGTGCAGACCGGCCTTGACCGCCTGCCAGGGTGAACCCGCGGTGCGCGCATGGGGACGAAGCCCGACGGCGCGTACGGCTACAGAGCCCAGGGCCGCAGTGACGCCGCGACAAGCGCTCCTCCCATGGCGACATCATGTATTTGCTGCACGGCAAGAATGGGGAGGGCAACGGCGGAACCGGCACTCGCCATTCTGGGTGGGACAGAAGCGGCGAGGTATCCAAGCGCGCCCATTGGTTGTCAGAACCCCTTCAGGTTGTTGGCATTACTTCGCCTAAACGCGCCAGCAGGCACCCCGGCCCGAAGACGGGGGTGCCTGCACTTGGAACTTCAGCGAAATCAACTAGAACTTATACGGGGTGCTTCCACCTGCCGGGCCGTCCGGCCAGTGTCAGCGGCAATAGACGGACCGGTCTCCGGAGCGCCCTCGGCGTTCGCCGAAGGGGCCCAGATGTCTCCGAGCGTGAAGCCGTTGGGGAAAGGGTCCTCAGGATCGAGCACGTAGGTGCTGAACCCGGTGATCCATGCCCGGCCGCTGATCCGGGGAACGACGCCGGTGCGGCCGAGGTGTTTGGTCAGGCACGCTGGATGGGCAGCCCCTCGCCCGTGCTTGTTTGGCTGTTCGCGGCCTGCTGCAGACGCTGGAGGGTACGGGCGTCGATCTCAACATGCTCGGGCAGTTCGGTAAGCGCCATGGCCGGCAGCCGGACCTGGTGCTGGTCGCGGAGATTCTCCAACTGGGTGGCCAGCCGGTCGGCCGAGCCGGTGAAGTTGGCGGGATCGATGCACAGGACAAAGACGCCGATGCCTGGCGAGGTGCTGCCGCTGTCGAAGGGTGCCGCGTCCAGGGAGAATGAGGCCCCGGAGAGCGTCGCAAGGATCTCCACCAGCAGGGCGATGTTGCCGCCGCGGTGCCCGCCGAAAGGCAGCAGGGTTCCCGCCAAGGCTTCATTGGCGTCCACCGTTGGCTCCCCGTCGGCATTTAGTGCCCAGCCCGCGGGGATCGGGTCCCCGGCGTCGGCCGCGCGTCGAATGTTCACGAAGGCGGTCGAGGAGGATGCCTGGTCGATGACCATGGGCATGCCGCCCGGCCGGGGGATGCCGTAAGCCAGCGGGTTGGTGCCGAGGATGCGCTTGGGTGCGCCACCGATGGACATCAGGGCCGGGCTGTTGGCCGTTGCCACGGCGATGTAACCCTGCTGGGCCACCTTGCGTGCGTAATAGCCCAGCTCGCCGCAGGTATACGAGTCCCGGACCCAGAGCGCGGCGATCCCGGCCTCATTCGTAGCCTCAAGCAGGTCCCTGAAGGCAGCCTGGAAAGCTGTCTGGGCCAGGCCCTTGCCGGCGTCGACGTCGATGACTGCCGCCGCCGCGCGGCGGACTTTCGGTTGGGCGACGCCGGAGATGCGGCCCTGCCTGTAACCGTCAAGGTAGTCGAAGAGATGCCCGACGCCGACGGCGCGGTTGCCGACGAGTTCGGCTTCCACCGTCGCGTCCGAGAGGACTTTGGCATCCTCTGCAGGGGCGCCGACGGCCAGCAGGGCACGCTCGCACAATGTTGCAAGTTCTTCTTTGGGGATGGTGCTCACGGGGAGTTCAGTCCTCTCATCGGGGCGCTCTGGAAGATGTCTGGCTCACGAAGCGGGTTCGCCTCGTGAGCCTTGTGGTTCGCCTCACACAATCAGTATCTTGTGATCACATATCAGCCAACAGTTCGGGTTGGTGCTGCGGTGCGATGCCGGGGGTGCCGGGCCGTGGTCAGGGGGTTTCCACCTTGGCGGGCCACATGGTGTCAAGGTGTGAAATCTCCAGCGCTGTCCCCGCAGCGGCGAAGTCCGGGTCCACCCAGGCGAAGGCCAGGAAGCGGCCGGAGGCGGGATCCTCCGCAGCGCTCGTGATGTACCCGATGACGTCCCCGTTCGTGGACACGGGCTCACCCGGGACAACTGCGTGGCGGTCACTGGACAGCCGGAGCCGGACCAGCAGCCGGTGGCCCGGGCGGGCGCATGCACCGGCGGAACGCTCGGCGAGACCGGCTTCGTACGCAGTGTCCTGCGGGCCGAAGTCGATGCCGGAGGCCGGGACGCC
The DNA here is from genome assembly GCF_021789315.1 of Arthrobacter sp. FW305-BF8. Lineage (NCBI taxonomy): Bacteria > Bacillati > Actinomycetota > Actinomycetes > Micrococcales > Micrococcaceae > Arthrobacter > Arthrobacter sp. FW305-BF8. The sequence continues at coordinate 2,440,593 of NZ_CP084561.1, read as the reverse complement.
GTTGGCGATCCGCAGCGCCGTAAACGCTTCGTCCCCAACGAGGGCCATCCCCCGCTTTCCACCTGCCGCAGCCAGCAGGTCCCAAAGGTACAGCCCATGTTCCGTGGCCGTATAGAGCGTCCAGCCCCCAACGCCGGTAGCCGTTTCGGCAACGGCGCGGACCGGAACACCTCCGACGTCGAGCACCGGCGCTTCCATTGCGGCCTCGGGTATGCCGCCCCGGGTGACAGATGCCAGAAGGGCGGCGGCATCAGGACCGATGAGCGCCAGGGCAGTGGTTGCGGATGATAGGTCGGCAATGGTCGCCGTCTCCAGGTGCGGCGTTTCCCGGCGAAGGTGCCACACGTCCTCGGGGCTGCTGCCGATGACCAGATAGGCGTCCTCCGCGGTCCGCACCACGGTGAGATCGGCGGCAATGCCGCCGGAAGGGCCCTTCACAAAGGCGCCCGTGGACGTGCCCACCTCCAGGGATAGGCTGGCCGTCAGGATTTCCTGGAGATGCTTTTCAGCCCCGCCGCCCCGGACCTCGAAGACGCTGGCGGCTCCCCTGTCCACGAGCCCAACGCTGTTCACAGCCTTCCGCGCCTCGGCGGAAATGGCGGGTGACCATCCGTACGTTGCCCAGGCATCCCGCCGTCGGCTGGCTGTTTCAGGGCCTTCGGTGGAGCCGTACCAGAGGGGGCGCTCCCAACCACCCTGCGCGGTGCCGAACACCGCACCCAGGGCTTCCTGCCGGACGTAGAAGGGGGTCGTGGCGAACTTCCTCAGCTGTCTGGTCTGCTTGCGGGGGTGGCTGATGTCGTAGACCTCGTCGTAATTCTCACTGGCGCGCTCGATGCTGACGGTCCGCGTCAGGTGCGTCTGGTCGAACCGTCGGAAGTCCAGGCTGGTCGTATCGATGCCCGGATCCCCGGTCACGATCCAGTCGGCCAGAACGCCCGCAACCCCTGCCGACTGGGTGAGCCAGACGGACTCGCCGAGCCACAGGCCGCTGATTCCGGGCACCTCGCCGAGGAGCGGGTTTCCGTCCGGGGTGAAGGAGAAGATCCCGTTATAGCCATCAACCGCTTCGCAGCTCCGGGTCTCGGGGAAGAGCCGCTGGACTTCTGCCCACCCGTCCTTCAGGTCGTTCCACGTCAGGGGGTGGATTGCAGGCTCAACCCGCGTTTCCGCGTAGTCCTCGGGGGACGCTATCTCGGACTGTTCCACCGGGATGACCCGGTGCTCATAGGTGCCCCACGTCAGCCGGTCGCCCATCTGGCGGAGGTAGGAACCTGTGGCCTGGTGCCGGACCATCGGCAGGTCGATCTCCACCTCATCACTCAAGCCGGCGAGCGACGGCAGCGGGCTGGTGTGGGATGAGCAGTGCTCCATGGGAACCATGGGCAGTTCCAGCCCCAGCAGCCTTCCCAGCCCGGGACCCCAAAGGCCCGCGCAGACGACGACGAGATCCGCCTCGATGAACGACGTCCCCTCCGGTAGCTGGTCGCCTTTGGAGGGATTGCCCGGTACCGGCGGCGTCGGGCGTACGTCGACGCCGGTCACCCGGCCGCGTTCCGTCCGGAACCCGGTGACCGCGGTGTGGCCATAGAACCGCGCTCCGTTCTCGATGGCACGCCGGGCCTGCCACTCCACAGCCCGCACGGCCTTGACCACTCCATCCGTTGGGGTGTGCAGGCCGCCGAGCACGGTGGAGGTGTCAAGGCCCGGGAACAGCTTCCCGCACTCGTCGGCGGAAACCATCCGGGCCGGCACGTCCCAGGACCGGGCGAGGTTGTGCCGCCGGTGCAGGTATTCCAGCCGCACCGGCTCGCAGGCCAGTTCCAAACCGCCGACACGCTTGAGGATCCACTGGCCGTCCAGCGCCGCTCCGTCCAGCTTGTCGAGAGTCCGCTTGGCCAGTTCAGTCATCACCGAAGAACCGGTGGTCTGGAAAGCAAAACCAGGGGCGTGGGAGGAGGACCCGCCGGTGCGGTACAGCGGCCCTTGGTCCACCACGGTTACGGACTTCATGCCGTGGCCGGTCAGGTCGTCGGCCAGGGCGGCACCGACCACGCCGGCGCCGATGATGAGGATCCGGGTGTCTGCGTCAATTCGGGCGGAGGCCACGTTATCTCCCTTGCGGTCAGAGACGTCCACGTCTCAGGTCGAAATGTCAGTTGGCTTCCGGGGGCCGCGCTGCGCGCCCTCGTGGGAAGCAAGAATTGGGTCACCGCCACAGAGGTTCTTGACGCCTCGTGGAAAGTCGGCTGAATCACAGTATAGGTGAGATATGTGATCACAGCTAGCCATTTTGTGAACTTCTTTTTAGGCGGTCGGGTAGCCCGCCCGGGACACTCCGAAAGAGCCGTTAACCGCGGGAAGCGCCACCCCTCGAGGGCCGCGCTTCCCGGTAGTCGGGCCGTCGCCTGACTACGGGCATTAGTGATCCACCGCTTCAGCACGATGGTCGTCAGCGAGGTGCCAATGATCGCCCGGCGGCGTGCGTGGCAGTCCCCGGCGCGAGTGCTTCGCGCAGCGTCTGCGCCACCCGACGGGCCTCCTGGTAGGCGCCGTGCGAACCTGCCGTTTCCGAGGTGTAGTCCCCGGCGAAGTGGATGTTTCCGACGCTGCGCTGGAGATCCGGCAGGGCCACGTTGCGTTTCGGGGACAGCACGGAGAAGCAATGCTCCCAAGTGGCCGCCGCCGCACCCACGGTCCGACCGCGCAGCTGCGGCGCAACCCCCAGGAAGTCCTCGGTCCATACCCGGATCAGCTCTTCGTCGCATTCGATCCCCGGAATAAATCCTGCCGAGTTGCCGTAGCAGGTGAACCTGACGATTCCGTCGGCCGGCAGAACACCGGGCTGGGGATTGATGATGGCGTCAAACTTCTTGCCCACCGTCGAAACGAAGGACCAGTCCGCGAATTCCGGCACACCCTCGATGTTGGCGGCGATGGTGAACGTCGTGCTGCCCGGCGTCTCAGCGGCCTGGAGCGCCTTGTGCTTCCAGCCGGGCAGGGACTCGCAAAGGCCGGCCACCAGCGGTGCCGGCACCGCCATCACCACTTGCCGGGCCAGTAGCACCTCCTGCCCGCTTTCGCTGGCAGCACGCACTTCAAGCAGGCCGTCCAGGTCCTTGACGCTGTGGACCCGAACGCCGGTCCGGATGGCCGTGCCGGCGCCGGCGTTGGCTGCGAGGGCACGCGGCAGGGCCTGCATTCCGTTCACGGGGTACAGGCGGTTGTCCCTTTCGTGCGCGATGTAACTGGCGAGATAGCGCAGGGCATACTTCGCCGAGAGCTGGGCAGCATCGCCCACTGCGCCGCCCCGGACTGCCGCCTCAATGACACTCCGGGCCGGACCCGGAAGCCCTGCAAGCCTTGCCGCCACTGTTTCGTTCGCCAGCCCCGCGGCCTTGTCCGTGATGGTTCCGTCCGACATGTTGTCCCTGTACTCGCGCGCCAGTCCTTCCATGAAATCGGCCAGCGCGATCTTGGACTCCGCCGGGAGCGGAAGCCCTTCGACGATTTCCGGAGTGGACCCTGCGACGGACGTAACGCCGTCGATATGGACGCCGTACGTAGCGGGGTGGAACGGGGCAGTCTCCTGGCCCAGTTCCTCGGCGAGCTCTTCTGCGCGGGTGCCGCGGTAGATGAACATGGCGCCGGTGTTGACGGCAGCGCCGGCGAGTTGGACGCTCCGCGTCCGTCCGCCGATATCTCCGTCCGCCTCCAGCACCTGGACGTCGATGTCCAGGTCGCGGAGCTCGTACGCGAGGGCAAGGCCTGCGGGCCCGGCCCCGACCACCACGACGTCGCGGATTGTCTTCATGCTTGACCACTTTCTTGTTTGGCGACCCAACTGACCCGCAGTAGTTGTCGTTTTGGAGCGTCAAAACGACAACTACTGCGAGTCAGTTGGGGTGTCCGCCCAGACTAAGGCGAGATATGTGATCACACAAGAGTCATTCCGGAATTTGTCCCTTGAGGCACCTGATGAAGACCTCCGCGGCAGGGGAACGGCCAAGGGACCGGGCAACGTAGAGTTCCGTCTGCGGCCTTCCCGCAAAGCGGCGGGTGGTGACTCCGGGCATCTGGAAGCGCTGCACCGATTCCGGCAGTACGGACACCCCCAGGCCCGCGGCGACCAGGCCGAGGACGGTTTCCTGGTGGATGGCCTGCTGGACCACGACGGGCGGGGTGGGGAGGGGCTCGAAGAGCCGGAGGACCCTCGCCACGAAGCCGGGCATCAGCCGGTAGGGGAACAGGATCATTAGCTCCCCTTCGAGGTCCTCGGGGCGGACCTCTTCGGCCGCCGCCAGGCGGTGTGTTTCCGGAAGGACCACCACCAGGTCTTCGGCGCTCAGCAGTTCGAGGTTCAGGCCGGGCACGTCGCCAGGGTCCCGGATCAGTCCCAGGTCCAGGTTTCCGTCCAGCAACTGCTCAATCTGCTCGCCGCTGGTGAGGGGCTGCAGCACAAGGTCAATGCGCGGGCGCTGCTGGCGGAAAGCCCTGATGGCCTCGGGCACGGTGGTATAGCTCGCGGAGCTGACGAACCCCACCCTGATCTTGCCGCTCTTGCCGGCGGCGACGTCGGCAACGTCTCCGGCTGCATCATCAAGGTCCGCCACGGCGGCCTGGGTCCGGTCCCTGAACGCCTGGCCGGCCGCCGTCAGCGTCACACGGCGGGTGGTGCGGTCGAAGAGCTGAACACCAAGCTCACGCTCGAGTCCCTTGACGGCCACGGTTAGCGGCGGCTGGGTGATGTGCAGGCGTTCGGCCGCGCGGCCGAAGTGCAGCTCGTCTGCGACGACGAGGAAGTACCTGAGCTGGCGGAGTTCCATGGCGATTCTTTCGGTTGACGCTAATAATTACAAGCTAAATGATATTGGACCAGCTGCACTGACGGGTGAGTTACTGGGAAGGAACAGAGGCGCCGCCCCGACGCCCATTTCCCCGTCAGAGGAGCCATCCATGGAATCGACCGAATACGCCGTCGTCGGCGCTGGGCTGTCCGGAGCTGCCACCGCCTGGCATCTCGCCGCCCGCGGGCTCGACGTTGCCCTGCTGGAGCGTTCAACCCCCGCGAATGATGCGGGTAGCTCGCACGGCTCCGCCCGCATCTTCCGCTACGCCTACCCCGAGGAGTTCTACACCGGCCTTGTCCAGGAGGCCAAGGCCGGCTGGGACGAACTGGCGCGCCTCAGCGGCAAGGAACTCATTACCCCCACCGGAGCGGTGGACTATGGCGCGATCCGCCAGCCGGAGCGCCTGGCCGCCGTACTGGAAGCACGCGGCATTGACCACGAACTTCTGAGCCCGGAAGAAGCCAACCGCCGGTGGCCCCAAATCGCCTTTGACACCCAGGTCCTGTGGCACCCGGACGCCGGTGTGATTGACGCACACGAATCGGTCGCCTCCATGGTGGACCAGGCCGTGGCGCACGGCGCGGAACTCCACAACAACTGGGCCGTTGCCTCGATCTCCGGGGCCAGCGGGAACTACACCCTGACGTCCGAAGACGGGCGCACGTTGCAGGCCGCGAACGTGATTGTTGCCGCCGGTGGCTGGCTCCCCCAGCTGCTGGGATCGCTGTCGCTGCCGTCGTCCTTCCTGGCCGGCATGCCTTCGATCGAGGTGCGGCAGGAACAGGCCTACCACTTCCCTTACGCCGACGGCACGGAGCATGTCGCTTCACCGTGGCCGACGTTCATTCACAAGCGCGCGGGCTGGCAGGCGTATGGCCTGCCGGGCGGGCGCGATGCCGGATTCCGCGGGCAGAAGGTTGCCGAGTACAACGGCGGAAAGATCCTTCCGTCCGCCGCCGAACAGGACGGACAGATAAACCCGGACAACCGCCGTCGGGTCATCGAGTACGTGGAACAGTACCTGCCAGGCCTCGTACCGGAACCCTACGCCGAGAGCACCTGCCTCTTCACCAACACCCCCACGGAGGATTTCATCCTCGACCGGGCCGACGGCATTACCGTCCTCTCCCCCTGCTCGGGCCACGGCGCGAAGTTTGCCCCGCTGATCGGGCGGCTCGCGGCGGACCTGGCAACGGGCGCGGGCGCCGTCCCGGACCAGTTCCGGCTCGCAGCCCAGGCGCAGGCAGCAGCTTCGGGAGCCCACGCATGACCCCGGGCACCGCTCCCCTGCCCCCGGCGTCAACCGCAACGGTGACCGGGCTGCTGTCGGAGATTGCAGCCACCGGCGCGGATGCGCTCCGCGGCGGTTACACGCGGCCGGTGTATTCCACCGCCGAACTGGACCTGCGCAGCTGGTTCATCGAACAGGCCACCAAACGCGGCCTCACCGTGGAAACGGACCGCAACGGCGCCATCTGGGCCTGGTGGGATGTGCCCGGCGGGGACCGCAGCAACAGCCTGGTCACCGGAAGCCACCTCGATTCGGTGCCCGGCGGCGGAGCCTTCGACGGCCCGCTCGGCGTGGCCTCCGCTCTGGTGGCCGTCGACATCCTCAAGGCACGCACGGCGACCCCCACCCGGCCACTCGCCGTCGTGGTCTTCCCGGAGGAGGAAGGATCCAGGTTCGGCGTCGCCTGCCTGGGTTCGAGGTTGATGACAGGTGCCATTGATCCGGACAAGGCCCGTAACCTGCGGGACCCGGACGGCTCAACTTTCGCCGACGTCACCCGGGCCAACGGCCTGGATCCGCGATTCGTGGGCCGTGACGAGAAACTGCTGGGCCAGATCGGTGCTTTCGTCGAACTGCATGTCGAACAGGGCCGCGGCCTGATCGACCTGGACCAGCCCATCGCGATCGCGTCGTCGATCCTGGGACACGGACGCTGGCGGCTGAGCGTCCATGGCCAGGGCAACCACGCCGGAACCACGCTGATGGCGGACCGGCATGACCCCATGGTCTCGGCCTCCAGGATGGTGGTGGCCATCCGAGACATCGCCCGGAACCAGGCCCCCGCCCGGGCGACAGTGGGACGCCTCCAGCCGGTGCCCGGCGGGACCAACGTCATCGCCTCGCGCGTTGATTTCTGGCTCGACGTCCGGCACCCCGACGACGCCGTGACGGCGGCCGTGGTGGAAAGCATCCACGCACAGGCCCGGGTCATCGCGGCCGAGGAAGGCTGCAGCGTCGAGCTGCGCGAGGAATCGCTGAGCCCGACTGTCCACTTCGATCCTGCTCTGCAGAAGGAACTGCAGCTCGCCCTGCCGCAGGCCCCCGTCCTGGACACCGGGGCCGGACACGACGCCGGCGTACTGGCACCCTTTGTGCCGACCGCCATGGTCTTTGTCCGGAACCCGAGCGGCGTGTCCCACTCGCCGGAGGAACACGTCGTGGATGACGACGCCGAAACCGGCGCCCAAACCCTGGCCGACGCCCTGCAGGGGCTCATGACCTAATCCTCCTCACTTCAGAACCCAGCACCCGCGCCGAAATGTTCGGCGCGGGTGCCCTCGTTAAGAGCTGCTCCAGAATCGGACCTACGCGGATTAGTTCCGACGCACTGCCCGGGCCATGAATGGAACCTGGCGCCCGTCCAGCGGCGTATGCCAACGGAGACTGGGAGCACAAAAGGGCGGTTGGAGCCATTGATCCAACCGCCCTTTCTTCCGGCTCGTCCTGAAATCAGAGCTCGCTGGGTGCGCCCGGCTTGCCGACGGCGGGGTCCAGTCCGTACTTTTCGAGGATCTTCTTGATGGTGCCGTTTTCGCGGAGTGTCTTGATGTCCTCGTCCAGTGCCTTGCCGAGCGCTTCGTTGTCCAGGCTGGACGGCAGCATGACCTGGCCCACCGCGGCGAACTCGGGGACATGCGTGTTCGGCTTGACGTCGATTACCTTGGCGCCCTCGATGGGGGCGTTCTTGAACCGGTAGTTGGCGGACGCGGCGGATGCCACGATAGCGTTGATGCGGCCTGCTTTGAGGTCTGAGTAGATGGACTCGTCGTCCTGGTAGATCTTGAACTTATCTCCCAGCCACTTCTGCAAGCTGTTGTTGTAGAGGTTGCCGGCCACCGAGCCAACCACCTTGCCTTCGAGGTCGTCGCTGGTGAGGCCCGTTGTAGAGATGATGGCCTGGGGATCGGTCCACAGCGGCGTGCTGAGGTGGACGATCTTCAAGCGTTCCTTGGTGCGCAGCCAGCCTCCGGAGCCGATGTCGACGCGCTTGGACTGCACGGAGGGGATGACTGCTCCCGCGCCCCCCGACGTGCTGACCGTGACCTTGAGGCATTCGAGTTTGGCGATCTCGGCGATCAGGTCGCCCTCCATTCCAGTGACGCTGTCGCCGTTCAGGATCGTGGCGGGTGCGTAGTCGTAGCTGGCGACTGTGAGCTCGCCTTCGGTGATGGTTTTGAGGTCCTTGTGCGCCGGGGTGCAGTCGGCCGAGCTGCCAGCGGTGCTGCTGCCGCCGCAGGCGCTGAGGGAGATGGCGAGCAGGCCGGCGGCGCTGCCGGCGGAAAGTGCGCGCATCAGGGTGCGGGAATTCCTGGACATGTTTGTTCCTTTGCTGTGATCGTGGGGCGGATTGCCCCCGATGGGTTGAGTTGGGTGGGTGGAGCGGGTTTAGTTGCGGTGCAGGTGGCGGCCGAGGCGTTGTTCGAGGACCCGGACGAGGCCGAGGAAGACGAGGGTGAGGGTTCCGTAGATCACTGCGGTGAGGAGGTAGACGCTGAGGTATTCGAAGGTGATGGATCCGATTTCGAAGGCTTTGGACATCAGTTCGGGCACGGCGATCACGAAGGCGAGTGCGCTGCCTTGGAAGACGAGGACGGCGAGTCCGGCCAGGGGCGGGGTGGAGATCCTGAGGGCTTGGGGCAGGATGATGAGCCGGAACCCGGTCCAGCCGCGCAGCCCTGAGGTGAGTGCTGCTTCTTTCTGCCCCAGGGGTACGGAGGCGATCCCGGCGCGGAAGTATTCGGAGGCGTAGGCGCCGGTGTTCCAGGTCAGCGCGATGACCGCGGTGGTGAGGGAGGTCAGGGTGATGCCGGCGTCGGGGAGGCTGAAGTAGAGCAGGTAGAGCAGCACCAGGGCGGGCAGGCCGCGGCCGATCTCCACGAACAGGAATGAGATCCATTGCAGGGGTGCGAGTTTGGAGGCTGCCATCACGGCGAACAGCAGGCCGAGCGGGAAGCCGAAGAGCAGGGAGAGTCCGGTCAGCTGGAGGCTGACGGACAGGCCGGGGGTGAGGTTGGGCAGCCAGTTCAGCCATTGGGTGAGCATGTCCATCACGCGACTCCGATCTTCCGGCGCAGGGTGAGGTCGACCCGGCGTGAGATGAGGGCGACGACAAGGCTGATCACGATGTAGAGCGCTCCGGCGACGACGAACGAGAGGAGGCCCTCGTGGGTTTGTTTGGCGGCCTGCTGGGCGTAGTAGGTGATTTCGCGGACGCCGATGGTGGAGGCCAGGGCGGAGTCTTTCAGGAGCCCGATGCCGTAGGTGGCGATCGCGGGCAGCGCGACCCGGAATGCCTGCGGGGTGATGATGTGCCCGACCGTGGTGATGGTGGACAGGCCGAGGGCGTGGGCGGCTTCGCGTTGGCCGTCCGGGATGCTCAGCAGGCCGGAGCGGTAGATTTCGGCCATGAAGGCTGAGGCGATGATGGAGAAGCCGATGATCGCGGCCTGGATGGTGGTCAGGCGCAGCGAGTACTGGGGCAGGCCGAAGTAGATCAGGAACAGCCAGGTGATCGGCGGGATGACCCGGACGATGTTGATGTACAGGGTCGCGGCGGCCCGGACGAGTCCGAACGGTGAGCGGGCGGCCCCGACGAGGACCAGCCCGATGATCCCGCCGATCAGGAGCGAGGCGCCGGTGACGTAGAGGGTGAGTCCGACGCCGCGGGCAATCGCGGGCAGGAGTTCTGCAATCATGGCCGTCACCGGTCCAGGACGGCTTTGAGGAACTGCCGGGTGCGTTCGTTCTCTGGTTGCGACATGACCTGTTCGGACGGGCCGATCTCCAGCACGCCGCCGTTGCCCATCACCATGATCCGGTCCGAGACGTCGCGGGCGAAGTGCATCTCGTGCGTGACCACGAGCATGGTCATGCCTTCGTCGGCGAGGTCGCGCATGACGGCGAGGACCTCCAGGCCGATCTCCGGATCAAGGGCCGAGGTCGGTTCGTCGAAGAGCATGACCTTCGGGGAGAGGGCCAGGGCCCGGGCGATGGCGATGCGCTGCTGCTGCCCACCGGAGAGCCGGGCGGGGTACGCCTTGGCTTTGTCCGGCAGGCCGACGCGCTGGAGCAGTTTTTCTGCGGTGTCCTGCGCCTGTTCCCTGCTCGCGCCCAGGACCTTTCGCTGGGGCAGGGTGATGTTCTCCATCACTGTCAGGTGCGGGAACAGGTTGAAGCTTTGGAACACCATGCCGGTCACCCGGCGGAGGTGGTCCAGGGACGCCTTGTCCGGCAGTTTCCCGCCGGCCACGACGCGGGCGCCGCCGATTTCGATCGTGCCCTCGGTCGGTGTTTCCAGGTAGTTCAGGCACCGCAGGAACGTGCTCTTGCCTGCCCCGGACGGCCCGATAATCGAGACCACCTCACCCTCGTTCATCGCCAGATTCACATCGGACAACACACGGGCTGCTCCATAACTCTTGCCGAGCCCCGAAACCACAACCTCCCCCGAAAGCGCGGTAGGCGGCAATTTCGTGCCAAAACTTAAACCCATAATTCGTTTCCTTCGGGTAGCGGACGCCTGTACTACGACATCGGTCCGCGCATGGTAGATGATCTGCAAGGGTCGGCCGGTAGCTCAGCGCCTGCAAAAGTTGTCAGATGATGCCTCAGCGCATCATGTGAGCGCCGGCGGCCGACGCCGCCGGCTGACGGTTTGGCCCTGAACCTGAGCGCCAGGGTGGCCGGCCATTTGGGGGCCGGGTGCCGGATGTGGTTGGAGTCACACTAAAAACTGTAATCTGTGATCACATATCGGTCAATGGTTCGTTGTAATGCGGTTGTAAATAGATTCCAACAGCGCGCGGTGGTCCGCTCGCGCCCATGCGGGTCATCCGCGAGATCCTCGCCTAGTCCGCCTCGGGGCCGGCGCAGTAAAAGCAGCCGTCAGCGCAGCTGACATCGTCGTCAGGCAGTGCGACGGGTGCTGGGATTGCAGTCATGGATCAATTCCTTTCGAAGCCTGAAAATAATTTCCTGGTCCCTCTTGTGTGATTTGTGATCACAACATACTGTGGTCTACACAACACCCGCAAGGGGGTTGGAGAAAAAATCGCCGGACCCAAATCCAGGGAACGGCCGGGAACCGCGGTCCGCCCGCGGCGACTCTTAGGAAGTACACAATGCCGAACAGACTTCTTCTGCATGTCGCAGAGAACAAGAAACTCGAAGCCATTGCCACACGGAACAGGCTGACCCGCCCCCTCGTGGACCGGTACGTCGCCGGCCGCGGACTGGTTGAGGCCTGGAAAGCCACCAAGGCCCTCAACCAGGCGGGTATCGATGTCAGCCTGGACTTGCTGGGCGAATCGGTTCAGGATCTGGGGCAGTCAAAGGCGGCCACCCAGGAATACCAGGGGGCCATCGAGAACATTCAGAGCCAGGCGCCCGGCTCTACCGTCTCCGTGAAGCTGTCGCAGCTGGGGATCATGATCGACCGTCAGGAGTGTGCCAACAACCTGAAGACGCTCCTGGACGCTGCAGCAACGCATGGGGCCACCGTGGAGGTGGACATGGAACACAGCTCTGTCGGCCGCGACACGCTGGCCATTTTCAAGAGCATCCTTCCTGACCACCCGAACACGCGGGTGGCAATCCAGGCGAGCATGCGGCAGACTCCTGAGGACCTGCTGTCCTTCGTCGAGATCAAGCCGCGGATCCGGCTGGTGAAGGGCGCGTTCGACGAGACCTCGTCAGACGCCCTCTGCGATGCGGACGAAGTCACCGAGCAGTACAAGTACCTGTCCCGATGGGCGCTGCAGCACTTGCCCGATCCAGCCTTCGGCACCCACGACGACTCCTGCATTGACGTCATCAAGGACACCGCCCGCGAGCTGGGGCTGGACAAGCGCTCCTTCGAGTTCCAGATGCTCTACGGGGTCCGGCGGAAGCTGCAGGATGAACTGGTCCGGGATGGATACCGGGTCCGCGTTTACCTGCCCTACGGCACGCAGTGGTATCCGTACCTGATGCGCCGCATGGCCGAGAAGCCGGCCAACCTCCTGCTCTTCCTTCGCTCCCTCATTGGAGGCTGAACCGGCTTTGCCGTAGGCTTTAATGTGATCACATATCAATCTTTGAGCGTGCGGTGCGGAGCGGGGAACGCCATGAGCCTTCAAACGTCCAGTCCAGTCACCCCCACATTGGTGGCTGACCAGGTGTATGAGGTACTGGAGAACGCCATCCTCACCGGGTCCCTCGAATCCGGATCACCGCTGAGGGTCCGCGACCTGGCCGCCATGGTGGGCACCAGCGTCATGCCCGTGCGGGAAGCGATCCGGCGCCTGGAAGAGGCAGGGCTGGCCACACGCATCCCCCACAAGGGTGCCGCCGTCAGGACGTTCACTGTCACCGAGCTGATTCACATCTACGACGTGCGGACCATCCTCGAGGTACAGGCCGCAACCCAGGGCGCCAGCCGGGTCAACCGCCCGGACCTGGGGGACATGAAAGCGTCCTGCGCCAAGATGCAAAAGGCGGTTGCGGAAGGCCGCATCATCGACGCCCTGGACCTTGACGAGGACGTCCTCAGGACCCTGTACCGGGCGTCCGGAAATCCCGTCCTCGTCAGCACCATCGAACAGCTTTGGCTCCAGTGCCGGCCCTACAAGGTCATCGGCGCAACTGAAGCCCTCGCCCAGAACGACAACACCCTCTGGACCACGCAGCCAGCTTTGGTCCAGGCACTGGTTGCCGGCGACGCCGCCGCAGCAACCACCATCACCGCGGACTCACTTGCCAGCGCCCTCCGCCGGCTGGAGCGCCGCCTCGAAACCCACTAACCAATCCGTGCCGACCGGCCCGGAACGTCCAAGAGGAGATACCCAGATAATGTCCACCCAATCAGTCAGCGTTACTGGAAACTTCAAGGTGCCGACCCCGTACAACGAGCCGTCACGCGAATTCCGCCCCGGCTCCCCCGAAGCAGCCTCCGTCAAGAAGGTGATCGCCGAGGTGACTTCCAGCGTTCGCGAGCTGCCGCACGTCATCAACGGAGTAAGGTCCATGACCGGCGAACTGCGCGACGTCACGGCTCCCCACCGCCACGCCCAGGTGCTGGGCCGCATCCCCACCGCCGATGAGGCAGTCGTCCAGTCTGCGATCGAGGCAGCCCTGGCCGCCCAGCACGACTGGTCCAGGACTCCCTGGTGGGAGCGGGCCGCCATCTTCCTGCGTGCCGGAGAGCTTGCCGCCGGAAAATACCGTGACGAGCTGGTGGCCACCACCATTCTTGGCCAGTCCAAGACGTTCCACCAGGCGGAAATTGATGCCGCCAGTGAGGTAGCGGACTTTTTCCGCTACAACGCCCACCTTGCCCAGCAGATCTTCGCCGACCAACCTGCCTCCCTGCAGGGTGAAGGCAACACGCTGGACCAGCGCGGCCTCGAAGGCTTTGTCCTGGCCATCACGCCGTTCAACTTCACCGCCATTGGGAGCAACCTGCCCACCACCCCCGCCCTCATGGGTAACACGGTGGTCTGGAAGTGCTCTGAGAAGGCGGCACTCAGCAACGACGTTCTCATGCGGATGTTCGAGGAAGCCGGCCTGCCGCCGGGTGTCATCAACCTGGTCCACGGCTCGGGCCGTGCGATCTCCGACCAGGCGATGAGCCACCCGGAGTTTGCGGGACTGAACTTCACGGGTTCCACGGACGTATTCCGCAGCCTCTGGAAGAAGGCCGGCGACAACATCGACAACTACCGCTCCTTCCCCCGCCTCGTAGGCGAAACGGGCGGCAAGAACGCCGTCGTGGTGCACCCCACCGCCGACGCCGATGCACTCCGCGCTGCCCTGATCCGCAGTAGCTTCGAGTACTCGGGCCAAAAGTGCTCCGCGTCATCGCGCACCTACATCCCGCGCAGCATCTGGACCCGGATCAAGGACGAACTCGTCGAAACCACCAAGTCGCTCCGGCTGGGCGATCCGGCCGAGCACCAGACGTTCCTCGGCGCCGTCATTGACGAGACGTCCCTGCGCAAGCTGGAGACCGCCATCGAGAAGGCCAAGGCCCTCCCGAGCCACACCCTCCTGGCCGGCGGCAACGTCCACCCCGAAGAGGGCTGGTTCGTCGAACCCACCATCTTCGAGACCACCGATCCCCACGCCTTCACCATGAGCGAGGAATTCTTCGGTCCCCTCCTGACGGTCTACGTCTACGAGGATGCCGAGTGGGAGTCGGTACTGGACCTGGTAGACCAGACCAGCAACTACGCCCTGACCCTGTCCATCTTTGCCAACGACCGCCGCGCCATCTCGCTCGCCCTGGACAAGCTGCGCAACGCCTCGGGCATGACATACATCAACGACAAGCCCACCGGTGCACTCATGGGCCAGGTCTCCTTCGGCGGCGGCCGCACGTCCGGCACCAACGACAAGACCGGTTCGCGCCTGGCACTGCAGCGCTGGCTCAGCGGCCGCTTCATCCACGAGAACTTCTCGCCCTCCAGCGAATGGCGCCAGCCCTACCTCGCTGACTAAGCAAGCGACCCGCGACCCGGGCCTCTCCTGACCGGCTGGGTGCGCACCCGCGCACCCAGCCTCCAACCGCCGTCGGACTCCCTCGCAACGGACCGAACGGCTTCCCAGCAGCCGCTGCCTGACCTGTCCAGGCAGCGGCTGCTGCCCTCTCCGGCCTTCCACCCAGCCACGGAAGTTCACCCATGAAGAAACGCATCAGCTCCCGACCCAAAACCAGCCCAAGTGCACTGCCACCCCTGAAGCGCCGTGACGAACGCGGCACGGCGATGTCCATCCTGCTCCTGTTCGCCCGCCACAGGACCCTGAGCAGCGAGCAGATTTCCGGCCTCCTTCGGATCCCGGCCTCCACGTCTACCGTCACCTCCAGACCCTGCTGCAGGCAGGCTTCGTGGTGGAAAACCAGCTCATCGGCCGCTATTCGGCCGGACCTGAAGTGGTGCGGCTTGCCAACAACTACCGCGAGGAAGCCCTGGCCCAGGGCGAGGTGCGGCACAGGCTCGAGCAATTGTCACAGGACACCGGCGAGCTGGCCGCCTACCTGGTGCAGAGCAGTGACGAAGTGCTGTGCGTGGAGTCCGTGGAAAGCGCCCACATCCTCAGCTGCAGTTACGCCGCCGGACGTTCCCGCCCCCTCCTGAACGGGGCCAGCGCACGGGCCATCCTCGCCTTCCTTCCGGATGAGGAAAGGGACGGCCTCCTGGCCCGCCACTTCCTCCGCCCGGACGAGGGACTCGCCCTCCGCTCCGACCTGGAGACCATCCGGGAACGCGGCTTTGCCACCAGTTCGGGCGCCCTGGCCCCGGGCGTCTGGGGCGCCAGCGCCCCGGTGTTCGACGACGGCGGCCGGCTTGCCGGCGTCGTCACCACCATGGTGCCGCTCGAGCGGGCAGCCACCGATGAGGCGCATGCCGGCTTCATCAGCAGCACCCGCCAGGCGGCTGCCGACCTCAGCCAGGTCGCCGCACCTGTTTGACCCGGCCACGTTCGTACCATCGGCGGCTTAGGGATGACGGCGACGACGGCGATCCCATGGGGGCGCCGTCGCCGCCGCCCGCCCTGGAAATAAGCGCGAAACAGGCCTACGCGCCATAGGATCGTCCCATGCCAGGAAAAAAAGCCGACGTCCCCCAACAGCCGGAGAACAAGAAGGTTGGGTTGGCGGCCGCCGTGGGATCCTCGCCGGCTTTTGCCGTCACCCCCACGCTCGTGGCGGACCAGGTCTATGAGGCTTTGCGGACCGCCATCCTCACGGGCGAACTGGCCGGGGGCTCCCCGCTGCGCGTCCGCGATGTGGCCGAGATGGTCGGCACCAGCGTCATGCCGGTCAGGGAAGCCATCCGCCGGCTCGAGGAGACCGGACTTGCCACGCGGGTGGCCGCCCACCGGGGCGCAGTTGTCCGGGAATTCACGGTCGGTGAACTGATCCATATCTACGAAGTCAGGGCAACGCTGGAGGTGGAGGCCGCGCGGCGCGGCGCCGCCCACGTCACCGACGCCGACGTGGCCCGCATGGAGGCCGCCCTGGCCCGCCTGCAGAAGGCAGTGGCGGAACGCCGCGTCTCGGATGCGCTGGACGATGACGAAGATCTGCTCCGGACGCTCTACTCTGCGGGCGGAAACCCGGTTCTGGTGAGCGTCATCGAAACGCTCTGGCTGCAGTGCCGGCCGTACAAGGTCATCGGCGCAACCGAAGCCGTGGATCACGAGGACGGCAGCCTGTGGACCCCGCAGCCGGCCATCCTGGAAGCAGCCCGGGCACGCGACGTGAAGGAAGCCACCAGGCTCACCAAGCAGTCTTTGGCCAGCGCCCGGCAGCGTCTTGAGAAGCGCCTCGTTCCGCACTAGCTCGCTCCGCACCGCGTTGCTCCGCGGGAGCCGCTCTCCCGTACGCGTCGGTTGTGTTGAATCGAATCAAACCTTGGCGCACCCCGGGCATTGACAGCCGCGACGGGGGTGCCCTACCGTGTGAAGTGATTCACAATGAATCGATTCACAAAAGGAGTAGCGGCCATGGACGACAGCTACGGCGTCGATCTCCGAAGTAGCCCAAACGCCCCAGCCACAGCGGCCCCCGTCCTGGAACTGCGCGATATCCACAAGTCATTTGGCGCCGTGAAAGCCCTGCGCGGTGCAAACCTCAGCCTGCACAAGGGGCAGGTGACGGCGCTGGTGGGCGAGAACGGCGCCGGCAAGTCCACCATGGTCAAGACACTCGCCGGGCTGCATCAGCAGGACCGCGGACAGGTCTTCCTGGACGGTGAAGAGGTGTCCTTCCGCGACCCGCTCCACTCCCGGGAGGCCGGGATCGCGGTGATCTACCAGGAACCCACGATGTTCCCCGACCTGACGGTCGCGGAAAACATCTTCATGGGCCGCCAGCCGGTCCGGTCCCTGCGGCGCATCGACCGGAAGGCCATGCGCCAGCAGGCGCTCGAACTCTTCCGCCAGCTCGGCGTCAAAATCGATCCCGACCGGGCCGCGCAGGGCCTGTCCATCGCCGACCAGCAGGTGGTGGAAATCGCCAAGGCCATCAGCCTCAACGCCCGCGTCCTCATCATGGATGAGCCGACGGCGGCACTCAGCGGCGTGGAAGTCGACCGGCTCTTCGCCGTGACCCGCACCCTGCAGGAACGCGGCGCGGCCGTGCTGTTCATTTCGCACCGCTTCGAGGAAGTCTTCGCCCTGGCGGACTGGATCACCGTGATGCGCGACGGCGCGCACGTGGCCACCTCGCCCGCCGCCGCCCTCACCGTTGACGAAGTGATCCGGCAGATGGTCGGCCGTGACGTGGCATCGCTCTTCCCCAAGCAGGAAACAGTCATCGGCGAGATCGCGCTTGACGTCAGGGGACTCAGCCGGAAAGGCGTGTTCTCGGACATCTCCTTCACTGTGAGGTCCGGTGAGATCGTGGGGCTGAGCGGCCTCGTCGGTGCCGGCCGGTCCGAGGTTGCCCGGGCGATCTTCGGCATCGACAAGTACGATTCGGGCTCAATCCAGGTCCGCAGCCAGACTCTCAGGCCGCTCTCCCCCCGCGACTCCATGGCCGCCGGCGTGGGGTTCGTCCCCGAAGACCGGCGCAAACAGGGCCTGGTCATGGAGCTGAATGTCAGCCGCAACCTGACCCTGACGCTGCGCAAAAAACTGAGCCGCTTCGGGCTCCTGACCAACCAGGCGGAGGCCCAGTCCACCAAGGAATGGGCGAAAAAGCTCCAGATCAAGGCCGGAGCACCGACGTCGCCGATCTCCACCCTGTCCGGCGGCAACCAGCAGAAGGTGGTCCTCGGCAAATGGCTGGCCACCGGCCCCAAAGTGCTGATCATCGACGAGCCGACCCGCGGCATCGACGTCGGCACGAAATCCGAGGTGCACCGGCTCATCTCCGAACTCGCCGGGACGGGCCTCGCCGTCCTCATGATCTCCTCGGAACTGCCGGAAATCCTGGGCATGTCCGACCGCGTGCTGGTGATGCATGAAGGCAGGATCACGGCGGAGCTCAGCCGCAGCGAAGCGACAGAGGAAACCGTGATGACGGCAGCCACCGGAGCTGATCCATCCACCAAGGAGACCCCGGCGTGACAACATTAGCCCTCAACCGCCAGCCGTCGACCGCGTGGCTGGGAACGCTGACCCGCTCGCGCGAGTTCAGCGTCTTCCTGGCGCTGGCGATCCTTGTCGCCGCCACGGTGGCCGCCAATCCGCGGTTCCTCAGTGCGCAAAGCACCAAGGACCTGCTCCTGAATTCCTCGATCCTGGTGATCCTCGCCGTCGGCCAGGCCATCGTCATCGTCACCAAGAACGTGGACCTCTCCGTCGGATCCGTCCTGGGGCTGACCGCCTTCGCCACCGGCAAGATCTTCATCGCGCTGCCCGACCTGCCGGTGGTCGCCATGCTGGCCATCGGCGTCGGCCTCGGCGCTCTCCTCGGAGCCGTCAACGGCGCACTCATCGCAGTGGCCAAGGTCCCCTCGCTCGTGGTTACGCTCGGAACGCTGTACATCTTCCGCGGCGTCGACTTCGCCTGGGCGCAGGGCCAGCAGATCAGCCCCTCCAACCTGCCGGAGGCCTTCCTGGCGCTCGGCAGCGGCGCCGTGCTGGGACTCCCCTACCTGGCCCTCATTGCCCTGGCCGTCGTCATCGCCTTCGGGCTCTACCTGCGGAACTACCGCTCAGGACGCGAGTTCTACGCCATCGGCTCCGACGTCCTGGCCGCACGGCTGTACGGAATCGGCGTCGGCCGGAAGGTCTTCACAGCCTTCGCCATCTCCGGGGCCCTCGCCGGCCTGGCCGGCATCATCTACGCAGCCAAGTACGGCAACCTCGACGCGACGGCGGGGCAGGGCCTGGAGCTCAACGTTGTGGCGGCCGCCGTCGTCGGGGGTGTGGCCATCGCAGGCGGCGTCGGCACCGTCTACGGGGCGGCCATCGGCGCCGTCCTCCTGACCACCATCACCTCGGCACTGCCCGTCCTGGGGGTCTCGCCCTTCTGGCAGCGGGCCATGATCGGCGCGCTCATCCTGGCATCCATCGCCCTGGACCGTTACCTTGCCCTGCGCACCGAGCGCCGCCTGAGAGGACACGACAGGCATGCTGGCTGACACAGCACGGCCCGCGGCCGTCCGGGACACAGCCCCGCGCCTTGGCTTCCTCCGCAGCTGGGACACCGCGATCATCATCGCCGTCCTCCTCAGCATCGCGGTCGCCTCGGCAACGGTGACGGGGTTCGCCTCGCCCCGCAACACCGGGTTCCTCCTCATCGACCTGATCCCCATCCTGCTCCTCGCCCTGCCCATGACCCTGATCATCCTCACCGGGGAAATCGACCTGTCCGTTGCCAGCGTTGCCGGATTCGTCAGCTGCGTCTTCGGATCCCTCTGGAACGCCGGCCTGTCGCTGGAGCTGATCATTCCCCTGTGCATCGTCCTGGGCGCGGTGTCGGGTGCCGTCAACGGCGTCCTGGTCTCCGTGCTGGGGCTGCCTTCGCTTGCCGTCACCATCGGCACCCTCGCCCTCTACCGAGGCCTGGCGTTCGTGGTGCTCGGTGACCAGGCGGTCACCAGCTTCCCTCGGGCCATCACCAGCGGCCTGCAGGCCAAGATCGGCGCTACCGGCATCCCGGTGTGGATCATCCCGGTGATCATCCTCGCCATCATCTTCGGCGTGGTGCTCCACTTCACCGGGTTGGGACGCTCGCTCTTCGCCATTGGCTACAGCGAAGAGGCGGCCCGCTTCGCCGGCATCCGGGTGGCGCAAACGAAGTTCTGGCTCTTCATCGTCTCCGGCGCGGTGGCCGCACTCGTGGGCATCTGGTGGACGCTGCGCTACGGCAGTGCCCGCGGCGACAACGCCACCGGCCTCGAGCTGTCCGTGATCGCGGCCGTCCTGCTGGGCGGCGTGTCGATCTTCGGCGGCAAGGGCAGCCTGCCGGGCGTCATCGCGGGTGTGGTCCTGCTCGGCATCCTCCGCAACGCCCTCCAGCTGGCCCGCGTCCCGGAGGACACGCTGTCCATGCTCACCGGCGGCTTGCTGATCCTCGCGGTGGTGGCCCCCAACGCCATTGCGTGGGGCCGGACCCTCTCCCGCAGGAAAACCAGTTCCTAGCCCGCCGTTCCCACTCCAACAACAACGATGTTCAGTTGAAAGGCAAAACCATGAAACTCAGCTCCAAGCCGGGGGCCCGCCGGGCCAAGCCGATCGTCGTCGCCCTCGTTACGGGACTGTCCCTGGCGCTCACGGCCTGTGGCGGCACGACGGTCAACTCAGGATCCACCGGCGGCGCGGGCGGAGCCAGCGCGTCCGCTTCAGCGAATCCGGATGCACCGCTGAAGGAGGGCCTGAAGATCGCGTTCCTGCCGAAGCAGCTGAACAACTCCTACTTCACGGTCACGGACCGCGGCGGGAAGACAGCCGTCGGCGAGTTCAAGGGAGTCTTCTCCGAGGTCGGCCCGTCCGAGGCCAGTGCCTCCAGCCAGGTCAGCTACATCAACACCCTCACGCAGCAGGCAACGGATGTCATCGCGACCTCGGCCAACGACCCCAAGGCCATCTGCTCGGCCCTGGACGAGGCGCGGGCCGGAGGGGCGAAGGTGGTCACCTTCGACTCCGACACCGATCCCGAGTGCCGTGACATCTACATCAACCAGGCGACGGCGGAGGGCATTGCCGCCACGCAGGTCAAGCTCATCTCCGAAGCCGTCGGAGCCGACGGCGGGGATATCGGCATCCTGTCGGCCACAGCCAACGCGACCAACCAGAACGCGTGGATCGCGCTGATGAAGAAGGAACTGGAAAAGCCCGAGTACTCCAAGCTGAAGCTGGTGGCCACGGTCTACGGCGATGACAACGCCCAGAAGTCACAGCAGGAAGTCCAGGCGCTGCTGCAGCAGCACCCCACGCTCAAGGGCATCATCTCCCCCACCACAGTCGGTGTGGCGGCCGCTGCGCAGTATCTGTCCGGCTCTGAGTACAAGGGCAAGGTGCAGCTCACCGGGCTCGGCTTCCCCAGCCAGCTCAAGGAATTCGTCAAGAACGGCACCATGAAGTCGTTCGCGCTGTGGGACGTCGAGAAGCTCGGTTACCTCACGGCCTACGCCGGCGCGGCCCTCGCTTCCGGCCAGATCACCGGCGCGGAAGGCGAAAAGTTCAAGGCCGGCGACCTGGGCGAATTCGAGGTCGGAGCCAACGGCGTGGTCCTGCTCGGGGACCCCACCGTCTTCACCGCAGACAACGTGGACAAGTTCAACTTCTAGGTGGCGGCTGGCCCGGGCGTGCTGGATGCACTCTCCCGGGCCCACTGCCGTGAACTGACTCGTTCGGGGCCGGGCGTGGGCCGGCTCACGTCGGACCTACTCATTCCGGCCCGGCTCATTTCGGCCCGCTGCCCGGCGGGCCGTTGAGCACCGTGGGGAGGTACTCGAGCAGCTGGAGCCTGCCGTCGAAGGTCCTGCTGTCCACCATCTCGAGCGAGACGTCCGGATAGCCGTCATAGATCCGCTCCCGGCCGGTGCGGCCCGTGATCACCGGGAAAACGACCAGCCTGAACCGGTCAACGAGGCCAGCGGTCAGCAGTGACCGGCACAGGCTAAGGCTCCCGAGGGTACACAAGGGCCCTGTCCTGGTCCGTTTCATCTCCTTCACGGACTCGACGGCGTCGGTGGAGACCAGCTCGGAGTTGGGCCACGTCAGGGGCGCCTGCAGGGTGGAGGAGAAGACCACCTTCGGCACGGCGGCAAGGCCGGTCAGGGCGGCTCCTTCGTCTTTGGAGAATTCCGAGGCCGCGGCGGCGGCCTCCCCTGACATGCTGGACATCACCCGGTAGGTGTTCGCTCCCAGGAGGAAGGTGTAGCCCTTCTCCCCCTCCTGCTCGAGCCACGCGAGGTATTCCGGCCCCTCCAGTCCCCACCAGCCGGGCCATCCCTCGGCCGAGGCATACCCGTCCAGGGAGATGATGAGGTCGACCATCAGGCTCGCTGATGACGTTTCTGCACTTGATTCGCCCATGGCCGTCTCCTCCGCCTGAGCGACGCCAGGAGCGGCTGGGATGCTGCGCCGTCGACGCCCGTGCCGGCAATGCTATCGACGCAGCGATCAGCCGTTCAAGCAGCTCTGGTAAGTGCCTCCGGAAGGTGCCAATGTGATGTCATGAATCTCGACGACCTGGTCTTCCATCCCTGGGTTGTGCAGGGGCCGCGCGAGGTGCCGACGTTGATCGGCGGCTCCGGGAGCCACGTCGTCGACGTTGACGGACGGCGCTACCTGGACTTCAGCTCGCAGCTGGTGTTCACCAACCTCGGTCACCAGCACCCGCGCATCGTTGCAGCGATCAAGGAGCAGGCTGACCGGCTGTGCACCCTCGCTCCCGGCCACGCCTCAGATGTGCGGGGCGAGGCGGCCGGGCTGATCATAGAAGTCGCGCCGGAGCATCTCGGGCACGTGCTGTTCACCACGGGTGGGACCGAGGCCATCGAGCATGCGGTGCGGATGGCGCGCCTTTTCACGGGACGCCCCAAGGTGCTCGCCGCCTACCGGTCCTACCACGGCTCGACCACGACGTCGATCCATCTCACGGGCGACCCGCGGCGCTGGGCCTCGGACACGGGCACGGCGGGTGCTGTCCACTTCTTTGGTCCTTTCCTGTACCGATCGGCCTTCGGATCAAGCACGCCGGAGGAAGAGTGCGAGCGGGCGCTGGCCCATCTCGAACAGGTGATCCTGCTGGAAGGACCGTCGACGATCGCGGGCCTGGTCCTGGAATCAGTCGTTGGCAGTTCGGGGGTCATCGCGCCGCCGTCCGGCTACCTTCGCGGGGTCCGCGAGTTGTGCGACCGCCACGGCATCGTCTACATCGCCGACGAAGTGATGGTGGGCTTCTGCCGCACCGGAGCGTGGTTCGGTGTGGACCACGCTGGTGTGGCACCCGATTTGATGGCTTTCGCGAAGGGGGTGAACTCCGGGTACGTACCACTGGGCGGCGTGCTGGTCAGCGACAAAATCTACGATGCGTTCACCAAACGTCCCTACCCGGCGGGCATGACTTACAGCGGCCACCCCCTGGCCTGCGCAGCAGCCGTCGGCGCGATCAATGCGATGCACGAGGAAGGGACCGCGGCGGCAGCTGCCCGCTTAGGCGCCGACATCCTCGGGCCGGGGCTCAGGGAGCTTGCCGGGAAGCATCCGTCTGTCGGGGACGTCCGGGGTATCGGCGGCCTCTGGAGCCTGGAGCTGGTCCGGAACAGGCACACGAAAGAGCCGCTCGTACCCGCGGGCGGCACAGCCGTTGAGATCGCGCCCATCATCGCCGTCGCCAGGGCGTGCCTGGACCGGGGGCTTTTGCCGCTGGTCCAGGGCAACCGCGTCAATGTCGCCCCACCCCTCAACGTGACGGACGCCGATGCGGCCGCGGGCGTGGCGATCCTGGACGAGGCATTGTCTGTGGCAGACGCGTATCTGAGCTAAACCTGCACACGGTAGGTCACATGCGTGACCAGGCTCGCTGCCCGCGATTCCACCTGCTCGAGCTTCAGCGGCGGGACGCCCTCGAACAGCCGCGTGCCGGCGCCGAACGTGAGCGGCGCAATGTGTACGCGCAACTCGTCGATCAGGCCAGCGGCAAGGTACTGGTTGATGGTTGTGGCGCCGCCCCCGATCGCCACATCGCCGTCACCGGCCGCCGCACGTGCCCGGGCCAGCGCCGACTCGATGCCGTCGGTGACGAAGTGGAACGTGGTGCCGCCGTCCATCGGCTGGGGTTCGCGGGCGTGGTGCGTGAGCACGAACACCGGGGCGTGATAGGGCGGATCGTCCCCCCACCAGCCGTTCCACTGCCGGTCCCACTCTCCGCGCACCGGCCCGAACATGTTGCGCCCCATGATGAAGGCCTTGGCGGCAACGATCCGGTCAATCTCCGCCCGGTTCTCGTCAGGAGTTTCGAACATCCAGGCGTGCAGCCCGCCGCCGAAACCGTCGCCGCCGTCGTCCCCGAACGGGCGCTGCTCGGTCTGGTTGAGCCCGGCCGAGTATCCGTCGGCTGTGACCGTGATGTCGCAGACCACCCGGCTTAAACCTTCAGTCATGGCTCTACCCTCCTCATGGTGACCGCCTTCTCCTCCCGGTGAGCTTGCTTCCAAGCCTCAGCATAGACAGCCACGGCACAACGTCCTATGGCCCTGCGCATGAGAAGACACGTATGACACGGCGCTCGCAGCCCTCGAATCCGAAAGGTACTTCCAGCTGGTCGCAGACCTCCAGCAGTTCTGTTCCGCTCCCCCGCTACGGCAGCCACGGCGCTGGCACCTCTACCTGGGATGACCCGTGTCCGGCGACCCCGTGTCCGGCAAAACACCTGATCCCGCAGACAAGGACGTATGATTTCTCCCCGGTGGGTTTCTCCTTCCCGGAACGGCCCGGAGCAGGGCCGGCCCGAGGGAAGGAAAAAGTGATCAGCAAATGACCGCCACGCATCCGCCGAGCAAAATGACGGGCCGCAGCGATGTCCTGCTCCGCATAGGACGCTGGCTCGGCGACGAGTCCGGGGACCGCACGCGGCCGGTCATCCTGGCGGTTGTACTGGTTCTGGCCGCACTCGGCCTCATCGAGGTCGCTTCGGCGTCGTCGGTGGAGTCGGTGGCAGCCGGAAAGAACCCGTACGACCTTCCGCTCAAGCAGGCCATGTGGACGGCAGCCGGGGTGGCGCTCATGCTGGGCCTGGCCCGGCTCCGGCCCCGGCACATACGGTGGCTTGCCTGGCCGCTGCTGGGGGCCGCCGTCGTATCCCTCGGCCTGGTGTTCACACCCCTGGGCATGACGGTGAACGGCAACCGGAACTGGCTGGGCTTCGGCGGGTTCACCGTCCAGCCTTCGGAATTCGCCAAGCTCGCGCTCATTATTTGGGCGGCGGCGGTCCTGACCCGCAAGCAGGCTCTCCTGCACGAGTGGAGGCACGCCGTCGTCCCGTTGCTCGTGCCGGCCGGCGTCATCATCATCGGGTTTGTCGTTCTCGGCCACGACCTGGGCACGGCCATGATCATCATGATGATCCTCGCCGCCACGATGTTTTATGGCGGGGTACGGATGAAGGTCTTCGGCGTCGCCGGAATTCTCGGCGCGATGTTGGCCCTCGTCCTGGCTGCCACCAGCGGCAACCGCGTCGGGCGCATTTCGTCCTGGCTCGGCGCGGGGTCCACGGACGATTCCCAGGGGGTCGGCTACCAGGCGCTGCACGGCCAGTACGCCCTGGCCTCGGGCGGCTGGTTCGGGGTGGGCCTGGGGCAAAGCCGGCAGAAATGGAACTGGATCCCCGAAGCCCACAACGACTTCATTTTCACCATCCTCGGCGAGGAACTCGGCCTGGCTGGAACTCTCCTGGTGCTCGTGCTGTTTACAGTCCTGGGCATCGCTGTATTCAAGGTCATAGCCCGCACCCAGGACACGTTCGCCCGCATTGTCTCCTCCAGCGTCATCACCTGGATCATTGGCCAGGCCGTGGTGAACATCGCCATGGTCACCGGCCTGCTCCCGGTCATCGGCGTGCCCTTGCCGTTCATCTCCTACGGCGGCTCAGCGATGGTTTCTTCCTTGGCCGGCATCGGCATGGTCCTGGCTGTCACCCGCCCTCAGCCCGTTCAGGCCGTTCGTCCGAAGAAGCCGCGGCAAGCGGTACACCGGAGTAGGGTACGGTCCTAATCAGGTGAGGATGCCGCGTTGGCCTTGGCCGCCGCGTCGGGGGTCGTGCTCTTAGCGTCCGCGGCAGGCATCGCGACGACGGCAACAACGGTGAGTACCGCACAGACCAGTACAGCCAGGAACACAGCGCTCGACGCCGACACGATGGTCTGCGGATCGCTGACGCCGCCCGGGGCGCCGGCGTAGATGGCGTTGGCAACTGCGCCGAAAATGGCGACGCCGATGGAACTGCCGATCGATCGCGCAAAAAGATTGGTGCCGGTGACTACGCCGCGCTCGTTCCACTCGACGCTGGACTGGGCGGCAATGAGGCTCGGAGTCGCTACCAGCCCCAGCCCAAGTCCGACGACGAAGCAACCTGCCGCTGCCACCAGAATGTTGGGTGCCGAGGCAGTCAGAGCCAGGACGGCTGTGCCGATGACCGTGACCGTGACGCCGATCAGGGCCGTCCTCCGGAACCCGATCCGCAGATAGAACCGGCCCGCCTGGGACGCGCTGATCGGCCAGCCGATGGTCAGTGCCGCCAGGGCGAGTCCGGCGAAGATCGGGGAGGTGGAGAGAGCCCCTTCTAGGAACGTGGGAACGTAGGAGGTGAGGCCAAGCATGACTGCACCGACGCCGAACGAGATCAGCGCCGTCGTCGCCAGTAAGCGCCGGGACACGACCCACGGCGGTAGAACCGGCTCCGCTGCCCTCCTCTCGACAAGCAGGAACGCGGCGAGCAAGAGGGCTCCGACAGCGAAGACGGCGATGCTGGTCGAAGAGTTCCAGGCCCACGCCTGGCCGCCTTCGAGGGCACCAAGGATGAGCAGGCTGAGCGAAACTGTCAGCAGCGTCGCCCCCAGGTAGTCCACCCGGTGCTTCGCACGCTCGACATTCTCGTGGAACGTCCGGACCAGCATCCATCCTGCCAGGAGGCAAAGGGGGATGTTGACTAGGAAGATGCCGCGCCAGATGCCGAGTGAAGCGAAGACACCCCCGAGCGTAGGGCCAACAACGGAGGACACCGCCCACACGCTGGCGAGGTAGCCCTGAACCTTTGCCCGCTCGGTCAGGGTGTAGATGTCGCCGGCGATGGTGATCGCCACCGGCTGCACTGCTCCAGCACCCAGGCCCTGCAGCACACGGAACGCGATGAGGGCCGGCATGCTCCAGGCCACTCCGCAGAGGATAGAACCGAGCAGGAAAAGTCCGATGCCGCTGAGGATGATCGGCTTGCGGCCGACGACGTCCGAGAGTTTCGCATAGACCGGCACCGAGACTGCCTGGGCCAACAGATAGGCCGAAAAAAGCCACGGGAAGGAGGTGAATCCGCCGACGTCAGCCACGATCGACGGCACCGCCGTTGCAACGATCGTCGAATCGATCGCCACCAGGCCCGTCGATAGCATCAGGGCGATGAGGATCGGTCCCCGCCGGGAACGGAAGCCCACTCCCTCGGCAGTCGTCGTCGTCATTTAATCTCTTTCCCGTTGTCATCAAAGCGAGGTTCGTGCGCGGAGCCCGGTGACAGCCCCAGACGCATAACTGTGCCAGACGCCGAATTAGTCCCGGGAAGGGCCTTTAGGAAAACTTGGCTGAATCCTGTCCAAATCCGGCCCTCTGCCTGACCGATTCTTGAGCCCTGGCCGGCATTGTCGTACATGGCAGAGCCAATGCAAGGGGCGAACGAAGGGCAGGGCCATGAATGCCAAGACAGTGCTCACCAGTCAGCACACCGACAGCCACTGGACAGCCGATGAGGTCAGGGAAAAGCTTGGGCGGGAGCTGGAATCTGATCCGGGCCTGGCCGAATTCCTTGCCGCTGCCCCCAACATGGCACGCGCCCTCAAAGCCGTCCTGAACCTGGACCTCGGCGAACTGGCGGAGCGGCTGGTCCGGGCGGAGATCAGCGCCATTCTGCACTAGCGGTGCCCTGTTGCAGAGATGCTTGGCAGGGTATGTTGCACGAATGGACGATACATATCAGGTGGTCGTGGTCGGCGGCGGGTTTGCTGGCATGACAGCAGCTGAGCAGCTTGGGCGCAAGGGGATCCGGGTCCTCCTTATCGACGCCAACAATTACCACCAGTTCCAGCCCCTCCTGTACCAGGTGGCTGCTTCGCAGATTGGCGTGTCCGCGGTGGCCCGGCCACTGCGGTCCGTATTCCGCAGCACCGAAAGTGTCCGGGTCCTCACCGCGGAGGTGACGGCGATTGATTCCGCCACCCGTACCGTCACCACCGTGGACGGATCCCGGTACCAGGCGAAGATCCTGGTGGTTGCTGCAGGTGCAGTGCCGAACTTCTTCGACACTCCCGGCGCCGAAGAACATGCCTATCCGCTGTATTCCGTGGCCGACGCCACGCGTCTAAGCACTGCCCTCACCACAGCCCTGGATCAGGCGGACCGCGCGAAGGCCGGCAGCGCAGAGGTGGTCGTGGTCGGCGGCGGCCCCACCGGCGTGGAGACAGCCGGCGCCCTCGCAGAGAACATCAAGTACCTGGTACCAAAGTATTTTTCGCCCGGGCTGGCAGCCCGGTGCCGGGTCCATCTTGTGGATATGGTTCCGAACGTGCTCATGCCCTTCTCTGCCAAGTCGCAGGAGTACACGCGGGACCGGCTGATAAAACTCGGGGTTCAGCTGCACATGGGACAGGGCGTTACCGAGGTCCGGACGGACGGCGTGACGCTGGCGGACGGGACCATCATTCCCGCCCGGATCGTCGTGTGGGCCGGGGGCCTGAAGGCGGGAAAAATCATCGCCGAGTCCGGCCTTCCGCAGGGGAAGGGCGGACGCATCGACGTGCTGCCGGACCTGACCGCGCCCGGCACCGAGGGCGTTTACGTCCTGGGTGACTCCGCCAACATCACCGACGCCACCGGCGCCAAACTGCCCCAGCTCGGCTCTGTTGCTGAACAGTCCGGAAAATGGGCCGCCCGCAACATCCATGCTGACTTGACCGGCGGCACCCGTCAGCCTTTCGCCTACTGGGACAAGGGTTACATGGCCATGGTCGGCCGCGGCGCAGCAGTGGCCGAACTGGGCCGCAAACGCATCCAGCTCCAGGGACCATTGGCGTTTCTCTCCTGGCTCGGTGTTCACCTCGCCTTGCTTCCCGGTACCCAGCAGAAGATCCGCGCACTCTCCTCCTGGCTTACGGGGTACGTCACCCACAGCCCGTCACACGTCGTTGTCGGAAGGCCCGACTAGGCGCCTGCACGATCACCTGCCCGGCGCTGCCGAGCCGGCCTTAGAGGACCCCGGATGTGGATACGAGCTGCGCCCGTCCCTCTTCGAGCCGGTATGCGACGCCGATCACCGCGGTGGAGTAATTGTCCACGGCGTCGTAAATCATCCGTGAACTGTCCAGCAGCCGGCGCACGGTCTGCTTGGCATGTTCGACGACCATCTCATTAACCTCCGTCTTGTCCTCACGCAAGGAGCTCAGCACCGACGGTGTGATCCTCTCAACCAGGTCGCGGATGTGGCCTGAGGGCAGCTCGCCAGTATCCACAGCCTCTTTGGCGGCCGTGACGGCGCCGCAGTTGTCGTGCCCGAGGACGACTATCAGCGGGACGTGGAGCACCGAGACGGCGTATTCGAGTGAGCCGAGAACGGCGTCGTCGATCACGTGGCCCGCTGTTCGGACGACGAAGACGTCGCCAAGTCCGACGTCGAAGATGATTTCAGCGGCCAGCCGGGAGTCCGCGCAGCCAAAGATCACCGCGAACGGGCTTTGGGTGTTCACCAGCTCGCTGCGCCGTGAGGCGTTCTGGTTCGGGTGCATTGAATCTCCCGAGACGAAACGCTCATTACCGTCAAGGAGGCGCTGCCAGGCATCGTACGGGCTGACTCTGTTGCTCACCCTGTTTACTTTACGAGGCGTCCCCGTCGGGAAGGGGGAGCCGCCCGGCGAAAACTAAAGAGCCCTTGCAGCACTCTTGTCCATCCCCTGCTCGACACAGCCTCGTCACGCCGCTATAAAATGGGTTGATCATGATCGGTGCCAAGCTCCGTTTTCTGGCCTGGTTCGTCAGCCTAGCGACCCTCGTCTCGGCCTGCTCGCCCGCTATCAGACCCGATGTGGCTGCCACTGATCGACCGGTCCAGACCTCCTCGGCCCCGCCAGCCGCACGCGATGGCATCCCCGCTACGCGCCGGCCCCAGTCCCCCACCCCGACATCGGTTCCCAGGCCGACCCCGACGCCGCAGGCGTTCGCTCTCAACCTCTATCAGGAGGGGGACTTCGTTCCGCAGTACACCTTTGAATGGTGTGTGGCGGCAAGCATCCAGATCATGCACAACCTGATCGACGAGTCGGGGGCCCGCACGTGGGCTGACCGCGTTCATCAGGGCGAGCTGTGGGAGATGGCCCGGGCACGGTCGTCCAACTCGTTCAACGGTGCCAACCCCTTGGGTTGGGCGAAGGTGCTGAACGAGGCCGGAATGGGGCCGTACGCCGTCGTCAGCGTCGCCGACTACGGGGAAGCGCTGCGGACCGCTGCGAGTGCCATCGCCGACACGGGCCGGCCGGTCGGGCTGGTCATGTGGCGGGGTCGTCACGTATGGGTGATGAGCGGCTTCAAGTCGCTCGGCGATCCTGGCCAGTTCCCGGAGTTCTCAGTCACTGGCATTCGGGTCCAAGATCCGCTCTACCCGTACGGCGACGATAAGTGGGGACCGTCTCCCGCGCCCAACACCCTGCTCACGCCCAAGCAACTGGCGACGCAGTTCGTCGTCCGCGAGCCGCGGCGCTGGAGCAGCAATCTGCCGACCGGCTACATGCTGGTGCTGCCGCGGGCCAAGGCCTGATAGCATCCGCAAGGTCAAGGATTAGAAGCGCAAGGCAGTTTCGTCCGGAGTCGCCAGCGTCAGCACGGCTTCCTCCACCGTTTCGTGGTCCTCCAGCTCGCGCTCGATTCTGCGCAAGGCCACGGCTACTTCGTGTTCCGGGTGGTCGCCCTGCAGGTCCACCGCCGCCACGACGTACAGCTTGCGGGGGCCGACGAACTCCAGGTCGAGGTAGGTGAGCCGGGCAACGTCCCGGTGTTCGAGCACCCGCCGGGCCATGGAACGTTCGATGTCCGGGGTTACGCCCTGGCCCACCAGGAACCGCCGGTTGCGGTCGATCAGCACAACGGCAACAACCGCCAGCAGAACGCCGACGACTATCGAGCCCACCGCGTCCGGCAGGGGCGATCCGGTGACCTGGTGCAAGAACACGCCCGCAAACGCGACCACAAGGCCAACGAGCGCTGCAGCATCCTCCGCGAACACCGCGCGGAGGGTGGGGTCGGAGCTGATCAGGACCTGCTTCAGCGTACTCCGTTCCAGCTCACGGGCTGCCTCCCGGGTCTGCCGGAAAGCCTGGACAAACGACACTCCTTCGAGGACAAAGGCCACGGCCAGGACCACGTACGCCACCAGGAAGTCGGACGCGGGCTCCGGTTCGATGAGCTGCTGGATGCCGTGCATGATGGACACCACAGCCCCTGCGGTGAAGAGCCCGAAAGCAGCGAACATCGACCAGACATAGGCTTCCCGGCCGTAGCCCATCGGATGGCTCTTGTCCCGGGGGCGTCGGGAGCGCCGTTCCGCCATGAAGAGGAACACCTGGTTGCCGGTGTCCGCCCAGGAGTGCGCGGCTTCTGCGGTCATGGAGGCGGATCCGCTGAGCACCGCTGCCACCGACTTGGCCGCAGCAATAAGGGCGTTCGCCGTAAACGCGATGATAACAGTCAGCAGTGTGGAGCTCGGCTCTTTTCGCTTCTCGGATGCCGCCATTGGGATACCGTACCCACCGGGACGGAAATGATGCCTTGGCAGTAGTACGGGGCCTGGAATCCCGCTGGTAGGCATCCAAGGGAGCTGTAGGGTGGGCAGATGCAGGCACCGGAGGAACGCCGCAGTACTGTCCTGTCCGCCGGAGCGGAGCTGGCCGTGTTCGAATACGGTCCGCCTCCTGCCAGCGGCGCGCCCACACTGCTCCTCGTGCACGGATACCCAGATGACCACCGGCTGTATCTTCCGGTAATCGCCGAGCTGGCCGTCACCCACCATGTGATCGCGTACGACACACGCAACGCCGGGTTATCCTCCGTGAAGCAAGCGCCTGGTGACTTCACTGTGGACACCCTGGTGGATGACCTGTTCGCTGTTCTGGCCTTCACGGATGCGGTCAACGTTCACCTCGTGGGCCACGACTGGGGATCGGTCCAGGGCTGGGCGGCTATCCAGGAACCCCGTGCATCGGGTCTCATTTCCCGATTCACCAGCATCTCCGGGCCCGACCTCGGGCACTTCCTCCACTGGATGCGTTCTCGTGCCCGCACCCTGAGGGGCTGGCCCCAGCTGGCAGCGCAGCTGCTTCGTTCCAGCTACATTGCCGCGTTCCAGATCCCGGTGCTGCCGGAAGCTGCGTGGCGCCTGTTCCTCACCCGTCTCTACGAAAAGGCGGCAGGACGCCGCGTCAATGACAACCCCCGCCGCGGGCTGGCCCTCTACCGCAGCAACCGCTTCCCTTCGGGCAAGGTAACGGCCCCCACGCCGATCAGCGTGCCCGTGGGTGTGGTGGTCCCGCTCAAGGATCCTTTCCTGTCACCGCACCTGACATCGGGACTAAGGCCTTGGGTGCCTGACCTCACCGTCATCCCTGTCGACGGCGGGCACTGGTGGCCAGCCACCCACCCGGCAGAACTCGCGCAGCTGCTACGAGCTCCCTATAACCTTTAGTCCGCAGAACGCTCCGGAACTGGGCACAACCTAAGTCAGGGCCGCTTTGGGGGAAGCGGTTCGCCTGGCGGCCTCTACCGCCCGCCGGGTGTCCTCCTCGACAAGATCAGCGTTGATGGCGGTGGCAGCCTTCACGCCTGCCGAGGCTGCCGTTATTACCTGCGCCGTGGGGTCGCAGATGTTGCCGGCGGCCCACACGCCTTGCACGGCCGTCAGGCCCACGCCGTCTGTGTTCACGTGGCTGCCTTGCCCGGCCTGGCCTGCCTGCTGCAGCCCGAGGGACTGCAGCAGTGACGACTCCGTCTTAGCCTTGGGGTTCACAACGAGATATTCACAAGCCACAACCTGACCCGACGCCAGACGCACTCCCGCGAGGGCGTCTCCTGCCAGCTCCAGCGACGCAACCGTGCCTTGGACGACGTGGACCGACCTGGCGTCAAGCTGTTCACATTCACCCGGATCCAGGTCCTCCAAAAGGTGCTGAAAGAGGATGATGTGCCCGCTCCACTGCCGGAAGAGCAAGGCCTCCTGTACCGCGGCCGGTTCTGTCGCGAGTACTCCTATGGCCCTGTCCCGAATCTCCCAGCCGTGACAGTACGGGCAGTGCAGCACGTCCCGGCCCCATCGCTCCCTGAGGCCGGGCACCTCGGGCAGCTCATCCTCAAAACCGGAAGCGATGAGCAGCCGCCGCGAACGCAGACTCTGCCGGTCCTGCACGTCGATGGTGAAAACGCCCCCTTCTCCGCGGGCCGAGGCGACTCGGCCCTGCAGAATCCGGCCACCGTGCGCCCGCACTTCCGCGCGGCCGGCAGCGAGAAGCTCCTCAGGTGGCAGACCCTCACGGGACAGGAATCCGTGCAGACCAGCAGAACGCCCGTTCCTTGGTTGCCCGGCGTCGATGACCAGGACGGAACGCAGCGATCTGCAAAGAGTCACGGCTGCGCTGAGGCCCGCCGCTCCTCCACCGACCACCACAACGTCATAGATCATTGGCGATGTCATGCAATCCCCTAACTTCGCTGCCTGCATGTGTACCCGCGAAGGAGCCGAATCCCCCACTGCAGGAGGACATGCCCTTCCTCGGCTCGGCGCCGGTCGTGGACCAGCGGGTCGAAGAGCCCTGTTGCGGGAGCTAGCGGAACGGAATCTGCATACCGCGTCAATGACACAATATACTAAGCACACTTACTAGCTCGAGCAAACGGCTGCACTGGGCAGATGAACCAGCGGCCACAGGCCGTTGGCCACAAGAAATGCGCCCTGCAGCCGGCCGGGCAGACAGGGTTGGACGGGAGCACGCCATCCCACCGCCTCGTTGGCGCGGGCCATTTGGGCCAACCAGCGCTGCTCGCCACCCATGGTCTCAGGTCGGCAGGCCGGCGCTTGACCGCACTAGGGAAGAAGCGCGGCAACGGCCGCCATTGCTGCCTCCGCGGTAAGTTTCATCGCGTCCCTGCCACTGCGGCCTTGGTTGGGATATGCTCCTGCCATGGCACGGCGCAGCTTTCTTCAATGGCCGGTCGTCCGGCAGCTGAGTACGGGCGATCTGCTGGGCCGCGGGCCAGCAGTAACCTCCCCGCAGACGAGGGCTATCACGCCGCGGACGGCCACCGCAGACCGAGTCGTGCAGAGCGTGTGCCCCTACTGTGCCGTGGGCTGTGGACAGCGGGTCTACGTCAAGGACGAGAAAGTCGTACAGATCGAGGGTGATCCTGATTCACCCATTTCCCGCGGCCGGCTGTGCCCCAAGGGCTCTGCCAGCGAGCAGTTGGTAAACTCGCCGGGCCGGCAGACCGCGGTGCTCTACCGTGCGCCGCGCTCGAGCCAGTGGCAGCATCTGGATCTCGCAACAGCCATCGAGATGGTGGCGGACCGGTTCATCGAGACGCGCCGCAGGACGTGGCAGCAGAAAGACGAAAAAGGACGGTTGCTGCGCCGCACCATGGGCATAGCTTCGTTGGGCGGGGCCACCCTGGACAACGAAGAGAACTACCTGATCAAGAAACTCTTCACCGCTGCCGGAGCGGTGCAGATCGAGAACCAAGCGCGCATTTGACACTCCGCCACGGTTCCCAGTTTGGGAGCCTCGTTTGGACGCGGTGGTGCAACGCAATCACTGCAAGACATGGCCAACGCCGACTGCATCGTCATTCAGGGTTCCAACATGGCCGAATGCCATCCTGTGGGATATCAGTGGGTCACGGAGGCGAAGGCCCGCGGAGCGAAGGTCATCCACGTCGACCCGCGGTTCACGCGCACGTCCGCGGTCGCTGACAAGCACATCCCGATCCGGGCCGGCTCTGACGTCGTTCTTTTGGGCGCGCTGATCAATCACGTCATCACCCACGACCTGTGGTTCAAGGAGTACGTGGGCGCCTACACCAACGCGGCCACGCTGGTTCACGCCGATTACCGGGACGCCGAAGACCTCGGCGGGCTGTTTTCCGGCTTCGATCCTGAAACCGGAGCGTATGACACTGCGTCCTGGGCGTACGCGGAAGAAGGCGGCGACAGCATCGAGGAGCCGGCCGGCCCTGAACACGGCTCCGACGCTTCGGCCCGTGCCGCCGGCCACCAGTTCGGCAGCGGAGGTCCGCCCCTGGAGCACGCAGAGGTGAAGCGTGACGATACCCTGCAGGACCCCCGGACCGTCTTCCAGATCCTGAAGCGGCACTACGCCCGCTACACCCCGGAGATGGTCCAGGACATGTGCGGCATCAGCGTCACGGACTTCGAGTATCTGGCCCGCGCCATTACGGAAAACTCGGGGCGCGAACGGACAACCTGCTTTGCCTACGCCGTCGGCTGGACCCAGCACTCGCTGGGAACGCAGTTCATCCGGTCCGCCGCCATCCTGCAACTTCTGCTCGGGAACGTGGGCCGGCCCGGCAGCGGAATCATGGCCCTGCGCGGCCATGCCAGCATCCAGGGCTCCACCGACATTCCGACCCTGTTCAACCTCCTGCCCGGGTACCTGCCAATGCCCAGCGCCGGCCGCCACGACACCCTCAGCGAATATCTGGAATCCATCGCGTCCAAGAAGCAGAAAGGCTACTGGACGGATGCCGACTCCTACACTGTCAGCCTGCTGAAGGCCTGGTGGGGCGATGCCGCGAGGGCGGAGAACGACTGGGCCTACGACTACCTCCCGAGACTAACCGGAGCGCACGGTACCTACGAAACGGTCATGGGCATGCTTGAGGACAAGGTGGAGGGCTACTTCCTGCTCGGACAGAACCCTGCAGTGGGCTCGTCCAACGGCCGGATGCAACGCTTGGGCATGTCGCATCTGAAGTGGCTGGTGGTTCGTGACCTGAACCTCATCGAGTCGGCCACTTGGTGGAAAGATGGCCCGGAGATCGAATCGGGGGAACTGCGCACCGAAGACATCGAGACCGAAGTGTTCTTCCTGCCTGCAGCTACCCACGTGGAGAAGGCTGGCTCGTTCACGCAGACCCAGCGGCTGCTGCAATGGCGGCACAAGGCGGTCGCCCCGCCCGGGGAGTGCCAAAGTGAGTTGGAGTTCTTCTTCAAGCTCGGCCAGCGGATCCGGGAGAAGCTGGCTGGTTCCGACGACGAACGCGACCGTCCGCTGCTCGACCTGACCTGGGACTACCCCACGGACGAACACGGCGATCCGGACGCCGAGGCCGTGCTTGCCGAAATCAACGGCCGTCACCTCAACGGCCCGGATGCGGGCAAACCCCTCTCCGCATATACAGAGCTCCGCGCCGACGGTTCCACGTCAGCGGGCTGCTGGATCTACACCGGGGTGTATGCCGACGGCTTCAACCACGCCGCCAACCGGAAGCCCGGCCAGGAGCAGGGACCTGCGGCTTCCGACTGGGGCTGGGCATGGCCGGCCAACCGCCGGATCCTCTACAACCGGGCGTCGGCTGACCCGGCCGGCAAACCGTGGAGCGAGCGGAAGAAATACATCTGGTGGGACCAGGAGCAGGGGCGGTGGGTCGGCGACGATGTTCCCGACTTCCCGGTTGACCGGGCACCGGGCAGCCAACCCGACCCCGATCTCGGCGGCGCTGCTGCACTCGGCGGAGATGATCCCTTCATCATGCAGGCCGACGGTAAGGGCTGGCTGTTCGCGCCGAAAGGCCTCATGGACGGACCTCTTCCCACCCACTACGAGGCCCAGGAGTCGCCAGTGGCCAACGCACTGTACCCGCAACAACAAAGTCCGGCGCGGCTGGTGTTCCCCCGTGCGGATAACCTCAGCGCGCCTAGTGCCGGTACCAGAGGCGCAGACGTCTACCCGTACGTCTTCACCACATACCGGCTTACTGAGCACCACACGGCCGGCGGGATGAGCCGCTGGCTTCCGTACCTGTCGGAGCTGCAGCCGGAGATGTTCTGCGAAGTTTCGCCCGAGCTGGCGGCTGAGCGCGGCCTTGAACCCTACGGGTGGGCCACGATTATTTCGGCCCGCTCCGCCATCGAGGCGAAGGTGCTGATCACCGAACGGATGACGCCCTTGGCCGTTGGCGGCCACACGGTGCATCAGATCGGGCTGCCCTACCACTGGGGCGTCGGCAGTAATGCCGTCGTCAGCGGTGACGCGGCCAACGATCTGCTGGGCGTCACGCTGGATCCCAACGTCCAGATCCAGGAGTCCAAGGTGGCCTCCTGCGACATCCGTCCGGGCCGCCGGCCCCGCGGCGAGGAACTGCTTGCCTTGGTTGCTGAATATCAGGCGCGGGCCGGAGTGACCCCCGAGACCGGTAATCGCGCCGTCACCAATCCGGCGGCCGAAGGCATCGAACCCGGCCCAGGTGAGGACGGCGGCGCCGCTGGTGGGCCGCGATGATGGATTTCTTCGCTGCCGGCCCCACCGGACCCCACCATGGCCCGCCCGCGCCGCCGCGCCGTTCTGCTAACGTTCCCGGTACCGACTCAAAGTTGGAGGACTAGATGGGCCAGCTGTCCGGACCGACCGACCCCACCGCCGATGCCCACTGGGAGCACAGCCATCCGCGCAAGGGGTTCTTCACTGACACCTCGATCTGCATCGGCTGCAAGGCCTGTGAAGTTGCCTGCAAAGAGTGGAACCACAATCCGCAGGACGGAAACCTGGAACTGCTCGGATCCTCCTACGACAACACCGGAGCGCTCGGCGCCAGCACCTGGCGGCATGTGGCCTTCATCGAACAGGGCCAGGAACGCATCACGGAGGCACGGGAGTCCGGGCGCGCCCTCGTCAACCTGGGCATGCCCGGCATTGGTCCTCCCGTCCCGGGAGCGCCCACTGGACAGGACCTGGCGCAGGTGGATACGACACCGCCGGACACGGCGGACTTCCGGTGGCTGATGTCCTCCGATGTCTGCAAGCACTGCACCCATGCCGGGTGCCTGGATGTCTGCCCGACCGGAGCGCTTTTCCGCACGGAGTTCGGCACGGTGGTGGTTCAGGACGACGTATGCAACGGCTGCGGAACCTGCGTGGCCGGGTGTCCGTTCGGCGTGATTGAGCGTCGCAGCGACGGCATGGTGGCGGTGGCCGCCAAGCGGGACGAGCAGCACGCCGAACATCCCGCCGTCCCCAACGCGGGCGTCGCCCAGAAGTGCACGCTGTGCTACGACCGCTTGGTCGCCGATGAGACACCCGCCTGCGCCAAAGCCTGCCCGACGACGTCCATCAAGTTCGGCGACCACGACGACATGGTGGAAACGGCCCGGGAACGGGTTGCCGACCTGCATGCCCAAGGCCTGACCGAAGCGAGGCTTTATGGTGCAAACGAGCTCGACGGCGTCGGCGGAACCGGAGCGGTCTTCCTCCTTCTCGACGAACCGGAGGTTTACGGCCTCCCGCCGGACCCGAGGGTGCCCACCGCCGATCTGCCGCAGATGTACCGACGGGCCGGTATGGCCGTAGCGGGCATGGTCGCCGCAGCGGCAGTGGCTTTCCTGGGAGGACGCGCGTGACCCACTCCGAGTTCGATAGCTTCCGGCCGCCCGAACCTACCCGCCCCCGTCGGCCCGGCGGCAAGCGCGGCACCGGCCGCCGCGACAGCGGTGACGGCTCCCGGGAAATGCCCATGGTGCCGGAACCGGAGTTCACCTCGTACTACGGCCGTCCGGTGGTCAAGCCGGCGCCCTGGGGCGACGAGGTCGCCGCCTACCTGTTCCTCGGCGGTGTCGCAGCGGGTTCCGCACTGCTCGGCCTCGGCGGGCAGCTGACCCGACGGCCGACACTGCGCCGGAATGCCCGGTTGAGTGCCCTGACAGCGGTAAGCCTCGGTGCTGTTGCGCTGGTGAAGGACCTGGGCCGGCCGGAGCGGTTTCTGAATATGCTGCGGACCATCAAGGTGACTTCGCCGATGAGTGTGGGTTCGTGGATTCTCAGCGCGTTCAGCCTCGGGGCGGCCGTCCCTGCCGTAGCGGAAATCGACCGGATGAGCGGGGCGCGGTTGCCGCTGGGCCCGTTGCGGACCGTGCTGCAAACGGCCGAGGGGCCGGCCGGCTTTGGGGCCGCGTTATTTGCCGGACCACTGGCGGCGTACACGGCGGTCCTGCTCGGCGATACAGCCACACCGACGTGGAACGCCGCGCACGAGGAACTGCCCTTCGTCTTCGTGAGTTCGGCGGCCCTCGCCTCTGCCGGGCTCGCCATGATCACGACTCCGGTGCACGAGGCAGGCCCCGCCCGGAACCTTGCCGTGCTCGGCGTGGTCGGTGACGTGGCTGCCATGCGAGTAATGGAACATCGGATGGACCCTGTGGCAGCCGAGCCCCTGCACGAGGGCAAAGCGGGGGCCATGCTCAAATGGAGCGAGCGTTTAGCAGCCGCCGGCGGTCTGGGGACACTGCTGGGCGGACGTAACCGGGCGGTTGCCGCAATTTCGGGACTGGCACTGCTGACCGCCTCGGCGCTGACACGGTTCGGCGTCTTCGAGGCTGGCCTCTCGTCAGCCAGGGATCCGCGCTACACGATCGAACCGCAGAAGAACCGGCTTGCCGCCCGCCGCGCGGCTGGGATCACTGGCGATTCGATCACTACTGCCAAGTGACTGGCCGGCCAGCTCTGGTTCAGCGGGCTCAGCGGATCTCGATGCCCTGGCCCACGACCGTATGCCCGATCACGGGATGCCCGGGCAACTCGCCGACGACGAGCAGGCCACCCGAGGTCTGCGCATCGGCAAGGAGGAGCAGATCGTCTTCGGTGACACCGGCAGCGACCCTTAGCTGCGGTCGAACCCAATCAAGATTGCGCCGGGTCCCACCGGAAACAAAGCCATCGCGCAGGGCCTGCCGGGCGCCGTCGACAAGTGGTACCGCCTTCCGATCGATTACTGCCCCCACTCCGGAGGCGCGGCACATCTTGTACAGATGTCCAAGCAGGCCGAAGCCCGTCACGTCCGTGGCTGCACGCACGCCGGCCGCCACCGCATCCCCGGCCGCGTCTCGATTGAGGCGCGTCATTGTCGCCACCGCTTCGGCGAACACCTCACCGGTCTGCTTGTGCCGGTTATTGAGCAGTCCGACGCCGATCGGCTTGGTCAGCGTGAGGGGCAGCCCGGGCCCGGCGGCGTCGTTGCGCAACAACCGGTCGGGATGGGCAACGCCGGTTACGGCCATCCCGTATTTCGGCTCCGGATCGTCAATGGAGTGACCGCCGATCACCGGGCACGCCGCCTCAGCCGCGACGCTAAGACCGCCGCGGAGGACTTCAGTCATCAACTCCAGTGGCAGCACGCCCCGGGGCCAGCCTACGAGGTTGATCGCCATGATCGGGCGGCCGCCCATCGCGTAAATGTCCGAGAGCGCGTTGGCGGCCGCGATCCGACCCCAGTCGAAGGCGTCGTCGACGACGGGGGTGAAGAAGTCAGCGGTAGAGAGCACCGCCAGATCGTCACGCACCAGGACGGCAGCCGCGTCGTCGCCGCTGTCCAGACCGACCAGCACGTCCGCGCCGGGTTGGCCGGTGAGTCCGCGAACCGCTTCTTCGAGTTCGCCGGGCGGAATCTTGCACGCGCACCCACCACCGTGGGCATAGCCGGTGAGCCGGACAGCGCCGAGCGCGCCGTGCTGTGGAATAGACGTCTGGGTCTCGTTCACGTCCCTAGCGTACCCCCGTGGGCAATCTGCTAAATTGAACGCGGTGGCGTCCGGGTCCTGGTGGGCCCCCCGGTCTTCAAAACCGGTGAGGCCGAGTATCTCGGCCTGGCGGGTTCGATTCCCGTCCGCCTCCGCCAACCACCGACGGGCACGAGGCGGTACGAGGAGGGACTGTGGACCAGGTCGATCCCCGCCGCCTAATTCCGCGCACCGATGATCTGCTGGCCCTGCCGGCCGTCCGCAGAGCCGGGAAGCGCCTGAGTGGACGCGTCATCCGCGAACTCGTCCAGGAAGCCCAGGAGCAGGCGCGGCGCGGTGAGCTCGCTCCCGCCCAGGTGGAACCGGCCCTGCTGGCCGCCGTCGCTACTCGTACCGCGACAACCCTGCGGCCGGTGCTCAACGCAACTGGCGTCATCGTCCATACCAACCTTGGTCGCGCCCCGCTTTCCGCCGGTGCCGTTGAAGCACTTGTCGCAGCCAGCGGCTACGTGGACGTGGAACTCGATCTGGCAACGGGCAACCGCTCCCGCCGCGGCGCCGGTGCCCGGGCTGCATTGCTCGCCGCGTGTCCCGCTGCGGAGGACGCGCTGGTGGTCAACAACGGGGCTGCCGCGCTGGTGCTGGCCACCACGGCCCTCGCCGCCGGCCGGGAGGTCGTGGTGAGCCGCGGGGAACTGGTTGAGATCGGTGCCGGTTTCCGGTTGCCGGACCTCATCGAATCGACGGGCGCGACCCTGCACGAGGTGGGCACGACCAACCGGACGCACCTGCGGGACTACGCCAGCGCCCTCGGACCGGCCACCGGCTGCGTACTCAAGGTCCACCCGAGCAACTTCCGGGTGGATGGATTCACCTCCGCCGTTCCACTGGGCGAACTGAGCTCGCTGACCGCGGCGCACGGGGTTGCACTCGTGGCCGACCTGGGCAGTGGACTGCTGGCGCCCGATCCGCACCTGCCCGAAGAACCGGATGCCGCCACCGCGTTGGCAAGCGGGGCCGACGTCGTCATCGCCAGCGGTGACAAACTGCTGGGCGGCCCCCAGGCCGGTTTGCTGCTCGGTAGCGCAGAGGTCATCACCCGGTTGGCGCGCCACCCGCTTGCCCGTGCCGTCCGTGCGGACAAACTTGCCCTCGCCGCGCTGGAGGCGACGCTCGCGGGCGGACCACCGCCGGTTGTCCAGGCGTTGCACGCGGACTTGGGACACCTGCGGAGCCGTACCGACCGGCTCGCCGAGGCCCTGCGGGTGCCTGTCGTGGCGCACGATGGCCGGGTCGGCGGCGGCGGAGCGCCCGGTGTTCACCTGCCGGGATGGGCGGTCCGGCTTCCAGCAGAGCTCGCGGGGCCCTTGCGTGCCGGCCACCCGGCTGTGCTTCCGCGCGTCCACGACGGCTCGTGCCTGGTCGATCTGCGCTGCGTGCCCGAAGGGGACGATGACCGGATTCTCGACGCGGTACGCCGCGCCCTGGCAACCCTC
This sequence comes from Arthrobacter sp. FW305-BF8, assembly GCF_021789315.1. NCBI lineage: Bacteria > Bacillati > Actinomycetota > Actinomycetes > Micrococcales > Micrococcaceae > Arthrobacter > Arthrobacter sp. FW305-BF8. The sequence continues at coordinate 2,398,539 of NZ_CP084561.1, read as the reverse complement.
GACCCTGCGGATGCAGGCAGGGCGGGCTAAGCAGTGCATGTCGTTGCCACCGCCGGACATGTCGATTGCGGTAAGAGCACGCTGGTGCGCGCGCTTACCGGCATGGAGCCAGACCGTTGGGAGGAAGAGAGGCGGCGCGGCCTGACCATCGACTTGGGTTATGCCTGGACCACGTTGCCATCCGGGCAGGATGTTGCCTTCGTGGACGTACCGGGCCACGAACGCTTCCTCGGCAACATGCTGGCCGGAATCGGGCCGGCGCCCGTCGTCTGCTTCGTCGTCGCCGCCGATGAGGGCTGGCAGGCGCAGTCCAGCGATCACCGGGACGCCATCGCTGCGTTGGGGATTGAGTACGGCGTCGTTGTCCTCAGCAGGGTGGACCTGGCGCCAGGGCGGGTTGCTGACGTGCTGGCCCGGACCCGCAGAGAGCTGGCCGGAACAGGTCTGCAGAACGCGCCCGCAGTTGCAGTGTCTGCCACCGAGGGTACCGGCCTGGCGGAATTGCGTGCCACGCTCGACGGTGTGCTGGCCGGCGTGCCTTCCCCCACCACCACAGGGCGGCTCCGATTGTGGGTGGACCGCTCCTTTACCATCACCGGTTCCGGAACGGTGGTGACCGGAACACTGGCAGCCGGAACGCTCGTACAGGGTGACCGGCTGCAGCTGCTGGGCCACGATGGTTCGCGGCCCGTAGTGGTCCGTGGCCTTCAAAGCCGCGATACCTCATACCCCTCGCTGGGACCTGTCAACAGGGTTGCGCTGAACCTGCGTGACGTCTCCGCCGCCGAGATCCGCCGCGGAGACGCTCTGCTTACCCCCGAGGCATGGCCCATCACGGGCGTCATGGGCATCCACCGAACTACCGGTGTGCCTTATACGGATGTGCCGGAGCAGATCATGGTGCATGCCGGTACTGCGGCCGTGCCAGCCCGGCTGCGTCCCTTTGGTGCCGACCACGCCCGGCTCGTGCTGGACAGGCGCCTGCCGCTCGTCCTTGGTGACCGGCTGGTGCTGCGCGACCCCGGGAGCCGCTCCGTGCTGGGCGGAGCGCAGATCCTCGACGCCGATCCCCCGGCCTTGCGGCGGCGCGGCGACGGTGTCCACTGGGCGGAGCGGCTCGCAGGCCTGGACGCCGCCGGCGACGTGCTGGGTGAAGTGGCGGGCCGCGGGGCGGTCCAGGAACAACACCTGCGTCGGCTCGGGCTGCTGCCTGCGCACGACGCAGAGGCGCCGTCCGGCGTCTTTGTTTTCGGCGACTGGTGGGTACATGCTCCCCTCTTCGAGGCATGGCAGCACCGGCTGCGCACGGCCCTCGGGGTGCTGCTTGAGCGCGATCCCTTGGCACCGGGACTTTCGCAGGGTGCGGCGCGGCATCTGCTCGAGCTGCCCGATGAGAGGCTTCTTGCCCCCGTCGTGCGCGATGCAGGCCTGGAACAGGAGGGCGGCCACGTCCGGCTGCCCGGCAGCCATGCCAACCTTGGCGCCGCCGGGTCCGCTGTCGCCGAGTTGGAGCGCAGGCTTGCCGCAGACGCGTTCCATGCCCCGGAAGCCGATGAGTTGGCCACGCTGGGCTTGGGCGTGCGCGAGCTGGCTGCCGCCGAGCGCGCTGGACGCTTGCTGCGGTTGCGCGACGGGGTGGTGCTACTGCCTACGGCGCCGGCCCTTGCCATGCGCGAGCTGGCCCGCTTGGAGCAGCCATTCACCACGAGCCAGGCACGCCAAGTGCTCGGCACAACACGACGGGTCGCGGTTCCGCTGCTGGAATATCTCGACTCACGCGGCTGGACTCGGCGCCTGGATGCCGGTCACCGCACCATTGTGCGTTGACCCGGCTAAACCGAAGTGTTCGTGGCCGGTCACCCGCGTTGTTCCACTCCGACTGTCCTCGGCACTGGCGCTGCTAAACCCGCAGGTTAAATGCGCTCACCATACAGCCGCCTACTGTATGCCGAATCACACCGACTCTGATATATTAGTTCTGTTCTCCGGCATATATTACTTATGGGTTCGCCTGAGAATCGATCGTCAACTCGATGAGGAGTAGAACAAGCATGCAGAAGCTCGCGCACCGGCTCGAACGCCTGGGCACCGAAACCGCCTTCAGCGTCGCACAGGCAGCCGCCGCCTGGAAGGCAAAGGGGAACCTGGTGTACCCCTTCCACCTCGGCGATATAAACATCCCCACTGCTCCGAACATCGTGGAAGCGATGAACCGGGCCATCGCGGACGGCTACACGGGCTACTGCCCCGGGCCCGGCATCCCGCAACTGCGTGAGGCCCTTGCCGACGACATAGGCTCGCGCCGCGGTGTCCAGTTCTCCCCCGAGAACGTGGTGGTGATGACCGGCGGCAAGCCCGTCATCACGAAGTTCCTGCAGGCGGTCATGAACCCCGGCCAGGAAGTGCTCTACCCCAACCCCGGCTTCCCTATCTACGAATCGCAGATCGAGTACCTCGGCGGCACCGCCGTGCCGTACCGCTACGTGCCCACGAGCACGGGCTTCGCGATCGACCTTGAGCAGATCCGCGCCTCGATCACCCCGAACACTGCCGCCATCATCTACAACGACCTGCAGAACCCCATCTCTGCCGAGTCGACCGCAGCCGAGCGCGAGGCCATCGCACAGCTCGCGATCGAACACGACCTCTGGGTACTCTCCGACGAGGCCTACTTCGAGACCCGCTACGAGGGCGTCTCGAGCTCGATCACATCGATTCCCGGCATGGCCGAGCGCACCGTCATCCTCTACACGTTCAGCAAGAAGTTCGCCATGACCGGCTCACGCCTGGGCTGCGCCGTCGCCCCGCGCGAGATCGCCCAGGTGCTCAGCACGCTGAACACCAACGACGAGTCCTGCACCACTCACTACGTGCAGTGGGCCGGCGTCGAAGCGCTCCAAGGCCCCCAGGATTCCGTGCAGCAGATGCTTGACACCCTGCAGACGCGCCGCGACACCGCCTGCGAGCTAGTGAACTCCATCCCCGGCATGCACGTCGCCGTGCCGCAGTCGACGTTCTACCTGTTCCCCGACGTCACCGAGGTCATGGAGCGCATGGGCTACACGGCAGTCGGCGACTTCGCCTCGGACGCCCTGTACAAGACAGGCGTCTCCTTCTGCACCCGGGAGCATTTCGGCCGGCGCCTGCCCGGTGAGGACCGGCAGTACATCCGGCTCGCCTACTCGGGCATCGAGGCGTCATCTATCCGCGAGGGCCTCGGACGGCTGCGCGAATGGATCGTGACCGCATGAGCCGGGTAGTCGTTACGGGCAGGGTGCCCGACGCAGCGCTGGAAAAGCTTCGTGCCGAGCACGAGGTCGATGCATGGACCGGAACGGAATCGATCAGCCGCGAGGAGCTGCTGCGCCGCGTGGCCGGGGCCGATGCCATCGTGAGCCTCCTCACCGAACGTATCGACGGCGAGCTGCTCGACGCCGCGGGCCCGCAGCTCAAGGTCGTCTCCAACGTCGCCGTCGGCTACGACAACATCGACGTGCCCGCCTGCACCGGACGTGGCATCATCGCCACCAACACCCCCGGCGTGCTCACCGAGGCCACCGCCGACATCGCGTTCGGGCTCATCCTGATGGCAACCCGCCGCCTCGGCGAGGGCGAACGGCTCATCCGCGCCGGCCAGCCGTGGAAGTGGGGCATGTTCTTCCTGCTCGGGTCCAGCCTGCAGGGCAAGACCCTCGGCGTCGTCGGCATGGGCGGCATCGGCCAGGCGACAGCACGCCGCGCCAAGGCCTTCGGCATGGACATCGTCTACCAGTCGCGCAGCGAGATCGATCCCGCGATCGCCGCGGAACTGGGCGCCCGCCGGGTCGACCTCGACGAGCTGCTGACTGTTTCCGATGTCATTTCGCTGCACTGCCCTTACGGACCGGCAACGCACCATCTGATCGGCGCCGAGCAGCTTTCAGCGATGAAGAGCTCCACCTACCTCGTCAACACCGCACGCGGACCGATCGTCGACGAAGCGGCCCTCGCCGCCGCGCTGCGCGAAGGCGTCATCGCGGGCGCCGGGCTTGACGTCTTCGAGAAGGAGCCGCAGGTCCACCCCGAGTTGCTCGACCTGGAAAACGTGACACTCGTGCCTCACCTCGGCTCGGCCACCGTCGAGACGCGCACCGCCATGGCAGTACTCGCCGCCGACAACACGCTCGCCGTACTCCGCGGCGAGCAGCCGCCCACGCCGATCGACTAGTGGTGTACGGGCCCGACCGGAAACGCGATACCCGGCGGACCTGGAGTGCAGTGCCGGCCGAGCTTCAGCATGACAGGTGCGCAGGGCGCGCCTGAGAAGCTCGCACGAACCAGCGTGATTGGCCCCGGAGTGGGATCTGTTTCAGCTCGCCAACGGCACGTCCAACGCAAAAACGAGTACGAGCCCTGTCCCCAAGGACGGGGTTCGTACTGCTGCCATGCCCTCGGGTCAGTTCGCCGCGATGTGCGGCTACATGCAGCGAAAGGCCAATGACCAGCTGCAGCTGTCGTCTGAAACGGGCCGATCACCGTCAGGCGTCCGGCATGTCCTGCGTCGCCACGCTGCCCGCGCGCTCGTAGACCAACGACACTGCCCCCTTCGGGAAGGTGCGCGCCGGCTCGGCGAGGCGGAAGGAGGCGGGGACGGTCCCGGCGTCGAAGATGCGCTTGCCCTGCCCGAGGGTGAGCGGATAAAGCCACAGGTGGAGGCGGTCCAGCAGGTCCGCCGCCAGCAGCGACCGGATGAGGACGCCGCTGCCGAACATGTGCACCTCGTCGAACTCTTCACGGAGCCGGCCCGCTGACGCAGCATCTGGCAGCACCTTGGTGCCCGCCCACGCCGGAGCAGCCAGTGAATGGGAGACGACAAACTTGGGCACTCGGTTGAGCGTGCCGCCGATCTCGCCGGACTGGTGCGGCCAGTACGCCGCAAAAATCTCGTAGGTCTTCCGGCCGACGAGCAGGGCGTCGATGCGGCCGATCTCCTGGCCGATGGCAGCGCCGGCCTCGTCGTCGGACACCGGCGCCTGCCAGCCACCGAAGGCGAATCCGCCCGCGGTATCTTCTTCGCTGCCGCCCGGGGCCTGGTAGACGCCGTCGAGGGTGACAAACAGGTTGGCGACGATGATTCCCACGGGCCCATTCTGGATCAGGGTCCAGCCGCTGTCCATAGCCAGCGGCCGTGGCAGACTGGTGCCATGCTGCTCGATGAGCTCGTGAGGACCTCGGAAGCCGTCGCGGCCACTCGCTCCCGGCTCGCCAAGGTCAACGAACTGGCAGGCCTGCTGCTCCGGCTCGACCCCGCGGACATCCCGACGGCGGTCGGCTTGCTCACCGCTAAGCCTCGCCAGGGCCGAGTCGGGATCGGCTGGAGCGGCATAAGGACAGCAAGGAGCGAGCCCGCGCCTGAGCCGACTCTCACCATCGCGCACCTCGACCTTGCATTGGATCGGCTGCTGGCAGCCGCAGGCGCTGGCTCGACGGTGGAACGCGCCGCCACCCTTCGGACTCTGATGGCGGAAGCCACCGAACGAGAGCAGGCCTTCATCGCCGGCGTGCTGCTCGGAGAACTTCGTACCGGCGCACTCGAGGGCGTACTGACGGATGCGGTCGCCCGCGCCGCCGGCCGGCCCCTCGAGGCCGTACGCCGCGCAGCGATGCTCTCCGGTGATCTCGGCGGGACCGCCCTGCTGGCGATTACAGGCACCGCCGCCCAGCTTGACGCGGTCGGCCTCGTCGTCGGGCGTCCCGTGCAGCCCATGCTCGCCGCAACCGCGGCGAGTGCTAGTGAGGCGCTGGAGGCGACGGGGGAAGCGTCGGTGGAATACAAGCTCGACGGCGCACGCATCCAGGTGCACCGTGCCGGCGACGACGTGCGCATCTACACCCGCACCCTGGCGGAGGTGACCCACCGGCTGCCTGAGGTGGTAGAGGTGGTGCGCGGACTGCCCGTGCGCGATGTGATTCTCGACGGCGAGACCCTGGCCCTTGACGAGGACGGCGGCCCCCGGCCGTTCCAGGAGACCATGTCCCGGTTCGGGGCGAACGCGGCGCGCGCCACGCTGCTGCATCCGTGGTTCTTCGACGTGCTGCACATTGACGGGCGCGACCTGCTCGACGAGCCGTTGTCCACACGCATCGGCGTGCTCGAGCGCATCGCCCCCGGTCACCGCATCCCGGGGAAAATCACTGCGGATGCGGCTGTTGCCGAGTCAGTGTCACGCGATGCGCTGGCCGCCGGCCATGAGGGCGTGGTCGTGAAGGCGGTGGGCTCTGCCTACGCCGCCGGGCGGCGGGGTTCGAACTGGATCAAGGTGAAGCCCGTGCTCACCTACGACCTGGTGGTGCTCGCCTGCGAATGGGGGTCAGGACGGCGCACCGGGCTGCTGTCGAATCTGCACCTCGGAGCCCTGGACCCTGTTGGCGAGTTCGGCGAACCTGGCGGTTACGTGATGGTGGGCAAGACTTTCAAGGGCCTCACCGACGCGCTGCTGCAATGGCAGACCGAAAGGTTTCAGGAGTTGGAGGTGCGGCGTACGGCGGGTACGGTGTGGACCGAGCCGGTCACCGTGGTCGAGATCGCCATCGACGGCGTCCAGAAATCTCCCCGATATCCGGGTGGAATCGCCCTTCGGTTCGCGCGCGTCAAGCGCTACCGCGACGACAAGACGGCCGCGGAGGCCGACACCATCCAGACCTTGCGCGCCCTGCTCCGTACCCCACCGGGCTGAAAGGTAGGGAGAACACGTGCCCGAGGTGGGCCGCCATTCGCTCCGTGAAAGATCCGCTGCACCGTACGCCATCGCTTCGCTTCGTATCAGCGTTCTCTCAGGCCAGCCGGAGTCCGGCGCACGACATTGGCTAAGCGTTGATTCGCGGAGAAATCCGCCGCTCGATTTCAACGACCCTTCGCGCCTGCAATAGTCCACTCGATACGGCGCCATGATTGGGGTGCAAAGATACCGGCAGTGGGCCACCGTCCTTCGATAGGTTGGTTCCGTAAGGCCGACCACGGGTAACCCGACTCATTGGAGAAGACGTGAAAGCGATTGTGTACGAAGAAACAGGTTCGTCCTCAGTGCTGAAGCTTCAGGACAAACCGCTGACTCATCCCGGCACGGATGAGGTCCGGGTCCGCGTGGTCGTCTCCGGTGTGAACCCCACCGACTGGAAGTCCCGGGCAGGCGGAGGAGTAAGCACCGCCCTGGAAGCGCCGAAGGTCCCTAACCAGGACGGCGCCGGAGTGATCGACGCGATCGGATCCGGAGTGACAGGGCTCAGTGTCGGAGACCGGGTCTGGCTCTGGGACGTCGCCTGGGGCAGTAACGAGGGCACCGCACAGGAGTATGCCGTCGTACCGGCGGCCAAAGCAGTCCCGCTGCCGGACGCTGAGTCCTTCGACACTGGTGCGTCCGTCGGTATCCCCGCCCTGACAGCGCACCGGGCGCTGACCGCGAACGAGGACGGCCCTGCCAGGCTCTCCCCCGGAGCCTTGGCGGGACTCACGGTACTGGTCACTGGCGGCGCAGGCGCAGTGGGGCACGCTTCCATTCAGCTCGCCAACTGGGCCGGAGCAACCGTCATCACCACCGTCAGCGGAGACCGGAAAGCTGAACTCGCACGCCTAGCCGGAGCCCATACAGTCATCAACTACCGCACCGACGACGTTGTCACTGCTGTCCGCCAGGCCGCCCCCGGCGGCGTCGATAGCATCGTCGACGTTAACGCTCCAGCGAACATCGACACCGGCGTGCAGGTGCTCAAGCCAAGCGGAACCATAGCCATCTACGCGGCAAATCCAGGGGAATCAGTGACGGTTCCCATCCGTGAAAGCATGACGAAGAACGTCCGGTACCAGTTCATCCTCACCTACACGGTCACCGACGAGCAGAAACAGCACGCCGTCGCCGCCGTCTCCGAGGCGCTGAAGGCCGGCGCGTTGCGCGTCGGTGAAGAACACGGCCTGCCGCTAACCCGCTTCCCACTCCGGGCGACCGGTGCAGCACACGACGCTGTGGAGCAGGGCACCATCGGTAAGGTGCTCATCGACGTCGCACCATAACCCTGAATTCCCCGTGACCTAGTGACTCGACTGCAGGGCGTTCTCCAGCAAGGGCTCAGGACCTGGTCACGGGTTTAAAAAGCACGGAGGATGTCCTCGAGGCGTTGTTTGGCGTCGCCGCAAGCATCTGCGAGTTGCCTCGGAAGAACAGAGGGTTCTGCACGCCTGCGGCCATGGAGCCTTTGAATGCCTCGACGCCGCCGGGTTGCCAGTGTCGTTAGCTCCAATGACAAGGACGACCGACATCCCGTTAAGGTCCTCGTTGATCTCGTCCATCTCCAGGACGCTGCCGGGGGTACTTCTTGATGTCTCCGGACTTCAACGCGCGACCGGGTGGCCGTGCCGAAACACCACCCAAAAGGCGCACTGAATTTCGGACTCACGAGAAATCGCCGCCCGGCGCCGATCCTGCTAAGCCTTTCCGCGCCTTGCCGCACGTTCCACGAGGTCCGCCGCCCAAGGGCGCGAACCGTGCCGGAGCACCATACCCTCGGGTAGCCCCCGGACAGACGCAGAACATCCGGCGATGTCGATGGTGATACGGCCGCCTGCCATGGGAGCGTTGGTGATGTGCACACCGCCGTAGGATTCCGGGAGGACGGGATCCATCCATAGGCCGCCGAGGGCGACATCTGGGTAGTAACCCATCAGGCTCTTGACAAGCATAATGGGGGTGGTGGCAGCCCAGGCCTGGGGCGAGCAGGCTGTGGGGTACGGCACGGGCTCGTCATAGTGCTCCCGGCTAAAGCCGCAGAACAGTTCGGGCAGTCGCCCATCCGAATATTCGGCCGCCTCCAGCAGGGCAGTTGCGACCCGCTGTGCCTCGGCTACGAAGCCGTAGCGAAGCAGACCGGCCGCGATGATCGCGTTGTCATGCGGCCACACCGACCCGTTGTGGTAGCTGACGGGGTTGTAGGCGCCCATGTCGCTGGCCAGAGTACGGACACCCCATCCGCTGAACATCTCAGGGGACATCAGGCGTTCCACTACGAGCGGGGCCTTGTCCTCATCGATGAGTCCGAACAGCAGGCCGTGACCCATGTTGGAAGCACAGGCATCAACCGGTCTCTTTCTGGCGTCAAGGGCAACGGCATAGTAGCCGTGCTCAGGCAGCCAAAACTGTTCATTGAACTGCCTCTTCAGCCGTGCAGCGAGGTCCCGGTACTTCACGGCCAAGTCCGCGTCACCGGAATCATAGGCTATCCAGGAGCGCGCCAAATACGCGCTATATACATAGGCCTGCACCTCGCACAGCGCGATCGGAGGCTCGGCCAGCCTGCCATCAGCAAAGTTGATGCCGTCCCAGGAGTCCTTCCATCCCTGGTTGATCAGCCCGCGGTCGTTGAGACGCTCATACTCCACGAAACCGTCCCCGTCCCTGTCCCCGTAGTCCCGGATCCAGTCCATCGCGCGGTCCACGTTGGGCATTAGTGACGCAACCGTATCCGCGGCGAAACCCCAGCGACTGACTTCCCCGAGCAAGGCCACGAACAGCGGTGTGGCGTCGACGCTGCCGTAGTACGAGGACTTGCCGCCCAAGGACAACCTGCTGGACACGTCGAACCGAACTTCGTGCAGGATCTTGCCCGGCTCCTCCTCGCTCATCTCGTCCACGACGCTGCCCTGGCGGTCAGCCAAGGTCTGGATAGTACCGACAGCCAGGGATGGGTCGACAGGCAGCGCCATGATCGAAGCCCATAACGAGTCCCTGCCGAACAGCGCCATGAACCATGGCGCGCCGGCAGCAACCACCACCCGATCCGGGTGGTCAGGATCCTCAATGCGAAGCGCACCCAAATCTTCGTAGCTGCGCCGCAGAGTCCGCTCAATGGAGCGGTTACCCATCTGCACGACCGGGATATTGGACACCCACGCCTGCCGGCGCCGGTCCCTGGGCGACAAGCCGTCCCCGTCTCGGTGGACAAACGCGGTCGCGTAGTCGGCCCCCTCGATGCTGGGTATCACGGTCAGGACCGCGGTCCAATGGCCGTGCGGCGGGACGGTCACGCGGTACGTGAGCGCCTCCGGCGTAATGTCTGCTCCGGGGGCTTGGATGGCCACGCCCTTCCGAATGTCCTCCCAGCCGGCCCGGATAGTGAGTGCGTCGCCATCAATCTGGCGGATTTCATCCCAGCACCGCTGTATGCGTGCTTCTTTCACCTCGAAGAGGTCCGCGAAGTCCGCTTCGGCTTTAAAGGAAACAATGCACTCGGCAGGGGTTGGTGAGTAGTTTCTGACCGTGATCTGTTCCAGGATTCCGGCACCTACCTCACGGAGTCGTTCGACGATCAGCGGGCTGTCTGCGTATCCATCCGAGCGATGTACCCGACCGACGAAGAAACCACGATAGGGCTGCTTGGTCTTGGCGGCCAAGGGCTCCAGCGGCTGGCCGTTAACGGTCAAATTCCAGCGGGATAGGATTCGCGTATCCTCGACAAAAACCCCGTGCGGGTACTCAGGCTGAAGATCTCCGCTATCCGATGAGATGCAAAAGGAGGCCCCCTCTATCAAGGTGACCGTTGCTGAACCGAGGGGCCCGGCAGCAGTGTCAGCATTCCATCCAGCCATCGGCTCCTCCAAGGATTGACTGCAACGGGCTCAGCAGACGGCGCCCTTGTGTCCGGTCGAACCAGGCGATCGCTGCCTTGATTGTCAAAACGACGGTACGCCCGTGCACGAGGTGATGCCAGCCCCGCGTTCGAAACCTTGGTGACGGCCCATAGGTGCTTCAACGGATCGGTCCCACAGCCGGGCAAACCTCACGACACCGTGAACGGGTGTAATGCGGCAGACCCGGATCTGCTGTATCCAGCCGGGCCAGTAATCCCCTGACGACGGCATGACGAACCGTCTGCTGCCAGCCTGCCTGGGCAAGGAGAGCGGGACACTTCGCTCCGGTGTGGCAAACTCCGCCAGCATATTCCGGATAGCAGTGGCTGCCTCAGCGGGCCTAGAGGTGGTTGAATCGATGGGTGCCACAGTCCGCGGCCTTCGTGTGTCAACGGCCATTAGGAATTGCCCGTAGGCGGCCAGCATTTCTGCCCGCTGGTGGCCAGTAGAACTGCCCAGTGGTGGCCAGCTGGTTTGCCCGCTTGGGGATGGGGTTTGCTGGCCACCAGTTTGGGGTTTAGTTCAGTGGCATGACGCCCTTTCCGGCCAGGGCCTGGGTGAGGCGGATGGAGTCGCCGGTGGTTTGGCAGACGTGGGCGTGGTGCAGGAGCCGGTCCACAGTCGCGGTGGCCAGGGTTTTGGGCATGAGCTCGTCGAAGCCTGCGGGGTGAAGGTTCGAGGAGACCGCGACGGCCCGTTTTTCATAGGCTGCGTCGACGACCCGGTAGAGGCCTTCGGCGGCGTCGGTGGCCACGGCGAGGAGGCCGATGTCATCCACGACCACGAGATCTGCGCGCAGGATCCTAGCCACGGCCCGGGTGACGGTGTCGTCGGCCCGGTGCGAACGGATCAGGGCGCCGAGGTCCTCAAGGGTGAACCAGGCGACGCGCATCCCTTCTTCGACGGCCTGCTGGCCGAGGGCTTCGAGGAAGAATGTCTTTCCGGTCCCGGAGGGGCCGCAGACGACGAGGTTTTCTTTCCGGTGGATCCATTCCAGGGTGCGCAGGGCCTGTTGGGTCGGTGCCGGGATCGAGGACGCGGCTTCGTCCCAGAGGGCGAACGTCTTGCCGGTCGGGAACCCTGCAGCCTTGCGGCGGGTGGCGAGCATCGACCGGGCCCGGCCCTTGGTCTCCTCCGCGAGCAGTGCTTTGATGACCTCGGCCGGTTCCCAGCGCTGAGCGCGGGCGGTGGCCAACACGTCCGGGGCGATGGCGCGGGCGTGGGGCATTTTCAGTTGCCGCATGAGTGCCTCGAGGTCGGCGGGCAGAGCCGGTGCGGTGCTGTTCGCGGTCGTGATGCTCATCGGGCGCCCTCCCCGGCGCCGGTGGTGCCGAGGCCGGCCCACCCGGCGGTGCCCTGGGTGAGGGACTTGTCCTCCGCGGCGGTGCGCAGCCCGGTGTGGTTTCCGCCCGCGTTCAACAGCGACGCGAGGTCGCCGTGCGCGAAGCGGTGGTGGATCGCGGCAACGCCCAGGGCCTTATCGACCTCGGCAGTCCCCGCGATCTTGGCCAGCGCGACAGCCTCGGCCATCTTCACGTTGATCCGCTGCGCTCCGGCCGCGGCGGCCTCCAGCAGCCAGGTCCTCGCGCCGGCGCCAATGCCCAGGAATTCTGCTTCCGCCGTGGACCGCGGCACGGGTTTGTAGTCGCCGGGCACCTTCTGCTGATGGTCCGGGAAATGTGCGTCCAGGATCGCCGGGGACCCGGGCCGGGCAAGTCGGTGCCGGGCGACCTCGACCGGCCCGCCGGCACCAACATGCACGATCACGACCTGAGCATCCGGGCCGGTCCCGTGGAAGCGGGCGAACACCTCGGCGCCGAGCAGATGGGCAGGCACGGAGTATTGGGCGTTTTCGACCGAGACCATCGGCGTGTTTTCCGGCACCCGGCGCCCGACCCCGTAGGCGAGGGTATGCGCTGTGTCCGGGACGCGGTGCAGGGACGCGGCCTCCTCGGCGAGCATGTCGACCGGGCGGCGGCGGGTGGTCCGGTGCTCGCGCGTGTTGATCTGGTCCATGAACGCGGTGCAGGCCGTCTCGAGCGCGGCGAACGAGGCGTATTCGTCTCGCAGGTTGGTGTCCTTGGGCACCAGGTCTGCCTTGGCGATCTTCACAGACGATTCGACCCCGCCCTTGGATGCCGGGTCCGCCGGCTGGCAGGTGAGCACCTCGACGGAGTAGTGCCTGGCGAACGCCAGCGTCTGCTGGTTACGGACCGGCACGCCGGCCACATGCATGGTGGTGACGGTCTTCTCGTTATCGGTCAGCACATACGTTGGCGCGCCGCCGAGCAGCCGGAATGACCGGTCCAGGGCGGAGAACACGCTCGGCGCCGTCCGGTCACGCAGCGGGATCACGATGCGGAACCGGGACCAGGCCAGCCAGGCGACGAACAGTACGGTCTTGACCCCGTCGATGACGGGCCCGTCGCCGAAATCGTACTGAAGCCAGGCGCCTGGCTCGGTGATCCAGGGACGGTGGACCCTTTTGTTCCCGCGCCGGTAGGCCTCTTTGACCTGGGAAACGGCGCGGCGGGTGGAGCGGTCCGAACCTCGGTAGCCCATCGCGGCGAGCTTGTCATGGATGACATCGGCGCGGATCCGGCCCTTGGACTTTTCGACCCATTCCTCGATCTTTGGAAGCCACTCGTCGGTGACCCGGGGCCGGTCCGTCACACCGCCCGGTGCACGCCCGGCATCACGGGCCTGGACCAGCCGGTCAACAGTGTGGTGGGAACAACCCGACAGCTCCGCTGCACCGCGCAGCGACTTGGTCAGATCATAGGCAGCAAGAATTTTCACGGTTTCTAGGGCATCCTTCATTCAGGGCCTCTTCCTGTCAGCGGATTCGATTCGACACCGACATCCAAACGGGAAGAGGCCCCCGCCGTCTTACGACACGGCGGGACAAGCGAACAATGCGGGCAAACCAAGCGGCCATGGCTGGGCAGAACTCATGGCCACAGGCGGGCAGTCCCGGTGGCCATCAGCGGGCAATTCCGTGGCCATCTACGGGCAGTTTTTCATGGCCGCTAACATTCGTGCCCCTTCCTAAGGTTGCGCCGGGTGATCGAGTTGCTGTTCTGTCCCCGTCATTTGCCGCGCCGGGGTTCGCGCCGGCTATTCACGAGCGGGCTATGCAGCGGCTCTTCTCCGTGACGGGGCTCGTGCCCGTGGAGTATGCGACGACCCGCACGCTGGGAGCGTCGGCTCAAGAACGCGCCGCCGACGTAAACGCCGCCTTCGCTGACCCCAGCATCCGGGCCATCTTCACAACCGTCGGCGGCGACGACCAGATCACCGTCGTCGCGCACCTCAATGCTGAACTTGCCCTTTCGGACCCGAAGCCGTTCTTCGGCTATAGCGACAACACCAATATCCTCAACTGGCTGTGGTCTTTGGGTATCCCAGGCTATTACGGCGGGTCAACCCAAGTGCACATCGGACCGGGCCCCCACATCGATGAGGTTCATCTAACCTCACTGCGCGCCGCCCTCTTCGAAGATGCCCATGTGAACATCTTCGATCCAGGTGCGTCAGAAGATTTTGGACCGGACTGGCGTTCGCCCAGTGCTCTGACGGACTTCGGCTCGCGTGAGCGCACTGAGCCGTGGCTGTGGGCGGGACCAAGGCGTATCGCAGAAGGCGGCACTTGGGGCGGGTGCTTCGAGGTCATAGACCAGCTTGCGCTTGCGAACCGACTGCCGCCGCTCGAGTGCCTCCAGGGCAAAATCCTCCTTCTCGAAGCAAGCGAGGAGATTCCACCCGCAGTGCAGATCAGGAGGTGGGTACGTGCTCTCGGTGAGAGAGGCGTCCTGGCCGCCGTTAACGGAATCCTGGTCGCGCGACCTCCAGCGAGCAACCATGGGGTTGTGCCGCCTCCCCACGACCGCGCACAGCTCCGGACGAGTCATTATGAGGCAGTAATCAGCGAGGTTGCGCGCTACAACGATGATGCCGTCGTCTGTCTCGGCGTCCCGTTCGGGCACACTCGTCCTCAGTGGATCCTGCCCTATGGCGGGAGTATTCGGCTAGACGGTTTTACGCAGGTGGTTACCGCCGACTACACCCGAGGTGCGCCGTCTAGCTGAACAATCGGTTGAAGTTGTTTAAGGCTCGCAGGGTGCTTCCACTCAGCAGTGGGCAGCGTCCCAGGTGGGCGGAAGGGTCCGTCCCGCGGCTAACTGCCTCACGTCTCTCATCAGGCTATTTTGCCGAACTGGAACCTCGGTGTGAGCGGGGCGGTGTCTTACCAAACCAAACAGCGGGAGCCGTAAACGGTTAGCGCGGGGCGTATCTCAGCAGCTTCAGGACGGTGCTGGCCTGGACGGAGGAGAACCGGTTTCCCGTGTCGGGATCGAGCCATGGTTCCGGGTCTGCCAGGTGCCCGGCTGGCTCCAGGACCGGCAGGGGCAGCGCGGGCGCCCCACCGTTTGCGGTGAGTATCAGGTCCGGCCTGGTGGCGGGATCGTGGTAGACCCGGCGTTTGCGTTCCCGGGTGATTTCATAGGGGCTGTGGCAGGTGTAGCCGGCCCAGTGGACGGGGTCAGGCCATGCAGGAGGGCGCGGCCATCCGTCGGGGCCCGGGCGGGCGTTTTGGTTTGTGTCCGTGTGCGGGTTTGGCCGGGTCAGGGGCGTTTGAGCTGCCGGCCTCGGATCCGCAGGCGGCGGGGCGGACTTGACGTATTCCACCCACTGTCCGTTGACCTCAACGTAGAGCAGGTTCTGCTCGCCGCCGAGGAAATAGACTGTGACGCCGGCGCGTACGTTCGCGGCCGGGTCTGTCTGCACTGCGGGCGGCGTGCTGCTGCCGGTCGTTATTTCATGCATCTGGCTGACCGTGGGCGGTGCCGGTTCCTGCTGGGCGGTGGCCGTACTGCGGAACGGGCGGGTTCCGGCGATGGAGGACGGCGCTTTCATGGGCCTGTCCTTTCCATCACCGCCACACGGCCCTGCCGTGCCGGCACCTCAGCCCCGGCGGTTGTGCCCGGGCCGAGGTAGCGCTCGATGCTGACCGGGCAGTGGCCAGGCCCGCCGCCCTGTCCCTGGCGGCGGTAGGTGATGACCTGGCCGGTTCTGCCGCACCCGCAGGTGCCGGTCTGGACGTCGCCGATGTCGTCGGTGAGGAGGAAACCGGGGTAGCTGGTGCTGAGGGCGTCCAGTATGGCGATGGTGCCGGTCTGTCCCGGGGCGAGCTCCTTGCCGCTCTGGCCAGGGTCCCGGATGGAGATGTAGCACCACGGCGGAACGTGCTTGCGGTGCAGGTGGCACTCGACAGCGAGCATGTTCGACTCGATCATCCCGTACATGTCCCGCACGTTCACCGCCCGCACGCCAAGCAGGTCGTGGCACCGCTCCCGCAAGTCTTCGTCAGGGATAGCCTCGGCCGTGTGCCGTTTCCAGCCGCCGAGGGTGATGATCATGCTGTACGGGTCCAGGCGCACCTTGATGTTCTCCTGCTCAAGGAACCGCAGGAGCCGGCCGATGAGGAACGGCGGACTGATGATGTGGCGTGTCATGTGTCCGGCCCACCGGCGCAGGTGCTCCAGGGCCTCCCCGGCGTCGAACGCCCGGTCGGCAACGAGATAGGCGTGATGGTCGAAAACGCTGTTCAGGACGTTCAAGTCCTTGAGCAGTCCCATCTCCGAGGCTTCGGGGTCCGAGGGGTTCAGGAAAAGTCCCGCGCCCCCGGAGAGACTGAAGAACTCCCGGTAGGTCCCGATCAGGGCGACCAGCGCCCGGGTCGATGTCTCGCTGTTGCGGGGGGCGACGGACGGCACACCGCGGGTTCCGCTGGAGCGGGTTTCGGTCTCGACGTCGGCCAGGGAGCAGGTCAGCAGCACCCTGGCGTCGGGACGCTTGAACATGCCGACCGGCAACAACGGCAGGGATTTCAGGTCCTTGATGTCGTTGATCGTGCCGGGATCGACTCCCAACGCCTCACACTGGGCGCGGTAGAAGCCGTTACCGGCCTGGTGGTAGATCGCGGCCTCCCGCAGGACGTCGGTCACCGACCGTGACCAGTCCTCAGGAGACTGGACGTATGCCTTGGACACATTCCCCAGCATCTGCGGTAGGGAGAGCATTCTGTCACTCCTCGGTTTGCTCGGTCGTCGCCCAGATGGGCACGAATTGTTGGGACTGGATTGGCAGCACGCGCGCGCTGGCAGCATCATCATCGGAGGTCCGGCCGTTGCCGGAATGAGACTGCCCCTCATTGGGTCGTCTCTTCCGCGACAGGTCGACGGCGGCCGCGTTACCGTCAGGAACGCGGAACACCCAGGCAACCCACAGGGGCGATGTTCCCAAGGCTCTCAGCTCCCGGGCCGGAACCTGCGGCGTGCCGCCGATGGGCAGTGAATAATGCACCGGCCCGTCGGCCACGGGCAGGAGATGGCGGTACCGCCACATCGTGAATGGTTCAAGCCCCATGTCCGGAACCAAGCAAAGGCCATAGTCGTACTGCAGCCACTCGCACCGGACGTACGGGCTGAATCTGTCACTCTGCCCATGCGCCGGATACGTCTCCTCCCGCGCGTCCGAGCGTTCCACGCTAGCCGTGCCTACGCAGCTCGGAGAAGAAGTCGTTGAGGACGTGGAGTTGGCCTGTGTGGGCGAGTTCGTCGTAGACGTATTTGCCTACGGCGAGGTCGAGGACGCCGAGGCCGAAGGGTGAGAATACGGTGGGGCGGTCCTGCGGGAGGGGGATTTTGCCTTCCATGACGTCGGCCAGGGTGCCGTCGACGAAGTTCCTGTTGCCGACCATCTGTTCCGCGAGGTGGGCTGATGTTCCGGCTTTGAGGCAGTGCTCGATGTCGTCGAGGATGTTGGTTGAGGCGAGCAGGATCTCGGGGGCCAGGTCGCGCAGGGACACGTGCAGGACCAGCGGGTTGTGCGCGAACCAGGTCGTGTCGTGCACGTGCGGTTCGCCCGCGACGGTGGCGAACACGATGAGGTCGCTGTTTCTGATCAGCTGTTCGGGGTCCTCGTGTACGCTCACGCGGGCTCCGGTGCCGCTGCGCTCGAGGTAGCCTTTGAAGCCCTCGGCACTCTCGCCTGAGAGGTCGAAGACGCCTATTTCGTCGAAGGACCAGTTGGTGGCTTTGAGGTAGGTGTGGATGTAGCGGGCTATGAGGCCGACGCCGAAGAACCCGATCCTTCGTGGGCGCCCGCGGTCCCGGCTGAGCCAGTCGGCTGCCGCGGCGGCCGATGCGGCGGTTCTGGAGGCGCTGATGATGGAGCCTTCCATGCAGGCGAAGGGGTAGCCGGTTTCCTGGTCGTTGAGGATCAGCACCGCTGAGGCGCGCGGGATTCCCGAGGAGACGTTCTCCGGGAAGCTGGAGACCCATTTGATGCCGTCGACCTCGATCTGTCCGCCGATCGAGGCGGGCAGGGCGATGATGCGTGAGGTGGGCCGGTCCGGGAAGCGCAGGAAATAGGAGGGCGGGTTCACCGAGTCTCCGGCTGCGTGGACCCGGTAGGTTTGCTCGACCAGTTCGACGACCTGTTTTTCCCGGCCCTGGAGGACCTGCTGCACCTGGGCCCCTGAAACGACCGCGAAGGGTGGAACTGTCTTCGGTTCTGCGGCCGCTGCGGCTGGGGAAGTGGCGAATTCTGTCATCGTGCACCGTCCTGGGTGTGGTTTTCGAGATCGAAGATGTTGCGTGGTTCGGCCATGCCGACGAGGATCTCCCGGGGTCCTTCGTAGGCCTCGCGGCTGTGGGCCATGCGGATGTTGTCGACCAGCATGAGGTCCCCGGTTTCCCAGGGGCTGCGGAGGGTGTGGGCTTCGTAGACCTCGTTCAGGAGGGCGATGATGTCCTCGCCGATCGGTTCGCCGTTGCCGAAGCGGGTGTTGAAGGGCAGCCCGTCGGGACCGTAGACGTCCACCAGGTACTCCCGTACCTCGGGCGCGATTGTCCATTCGCTCAGGAACGCGACCTGGTTGAACCAGCAGCGCTGGCCGGTCACCGGGTGCCGGAGGACGGCGGGGCGCCGTTGCCGGGTGCGCAGCTCCCCGTCGGGCTGCCACTGGAACTCGATCTGGTGCGCCCGGCAGTACTCCTCGACCCCGGCACGGTCGGAGACCCCGAACGCCTCCTCGTAGGAGGCACCGATGTCCTCGTTGTAGCTGCGGGCCAGCAGCCACCCCTGGCTTTCGAACCGGGCGACGATCTCCGGCGGTATGGCATCGAGCACGGCGCGGGCGTCCGCGACACCGGTCACTCCCCCGGTGCCGGGTGCCTGCAGGCAGGCGAAGAGCATCAGGGAGGGGAACTCGAGTGCGTAGCTGAGCTCGTGGTGCATGCACATGGGCTGGTTCGCGGGCCAGGTCAGGGATGAGTACACGCCGTCCAGGTAGGGCTGCCTGGCGGCGAACGCCTCCCGGTCCGGCATGAGCCCGCCGGGAACCAGCTGCCCGAAGGTATCGGCCACTTCGGCCGGGTCGCGCAGGCCCAGGCCGCGGACCAGGACGGCGCCGTGCTCATCGACCGCCGCACGCAGCGCCTCACGGTTCTCTTCGGCCCACCGCACCGGGTCGTGGCCGTTCCCGACGGTGAGCAGCGGCGCCCGGCCGGCCTGGCGTTCGACGTCGAACTGGATCCTGGGTGAAGGAGTGGACATCAGAGGTCCTTTCGTTTCATGGGTGACGGGTGGGAATGGCCGCCGGGGCCAGGGAGTCGGGCCCGGCAGCGCCGGCCGGGGAGGCGGCGCCGGCCGGGGAGGCGGCTTCGAGCAGGGCTGCCAGGTCCGCCAGGACCGGGGTCTGCATGATGTCCTTGATCGAGACCGCGCGTTTGAGCAGGACGGCGAGCTTCACCGCTGACAGTGACGTCCCGCCCAGGGCAAAGAACGAGTCCTGTCCGCCGATCCGGGCCACCGGCAGGCCGAGCACGCCCGCCCACGCCTGGGCGAGCCGTTCCTCGGCCGCGGAGAGCGCTTCCCGGGCGGTTCCGGCCTCGGGAAGGACCTCGCCCGCGGTGCGGGTCAGGGCCTTCCGGTCAATCTTTCCGTTGCCGGTCAGGGGCAGGCTCTCCTGCCACCTGTACGCCGAGGGAACCATGTAGCCCGGTACCCGCGCGGCCATCTCGCCACGGATGTCCTCAACCTCGAGCGGCCGACTGCCGGTGTAGAACGCCACGAGGAACCTGGACTGCCCTGCGCCTTCACCGACGACAGTGCCCTCACCGACGACAGTGCCCTCGCCCACGACGACGGCGCCGTCGCGGACTCCGGGAACCCGCAGCAGCGCGTTCTCGATGTCGCCGATCTCGATCCGGAACCCGGAGATTTTGACCTGGTTGTCCCGCCGGCCCAGGTACTCCAGCTTGCCCTCCGGGGACCAGCGGCCGAAGTCACCGGCCCGGTAAAGCCGCGCACCGTCCACATAGGGATCGGTGGAGTAAGCCTGCGCGGTGCGCTCCGGGTCGTTAATGTAGCCGCGGCCCACGCACACCCCGGAGAACGCGATCTCACCCGGCGCTCCGAGGGGCACCAGCCGCTGGGACTCATCGAGGATGTGGATCCGGACGTTCGGGACCGGCGGGCCCAGCGGCACCGAACCGCCCGCCGGCGCCGCACTCATCACTTCGTGGTTCGTGTCATCCGAGGTTTCGGTCAGCCCGTAGGCGTTGACCAGCTTCACGTCCGGCATCACCTCGAACCAGCGGCGGACCAGCTCACGCTTCAACGCCTCCCCTGTCGCCGAGACGCAACGCAGCGCCGGTAAGGCGCGGGGCTTGCCGCCCAGGTACGCCACCACGGCGTCCAGATACGACGGGACGACCTGGAAGACCGCCACCGCGCCCCGGTCCACCGTGTCGATGAACCGCTCCACGTCAAGGATGCGGTCCTGCCCGACAATCAGGGTCCGGCCCCCGACGACCAGCGCCGAGACCAGCTGCCACAGCGAGATATCGAAACATTGCGGGGCGGTCTGGGCCACGACGTCCCCAGGACCAATCCCCAAATCCTCGATCTTCGCATACAGGTGGTTCACCATGCCCTCGTGCTCACACATCGCACCCTTCGGCTCGCCCGTGGACCCCGAGGTGAAATAGACATAAGCGAGCTGGTCCGGGCGCACCACCAGGCCGGGATCGTTAGCGGGGTGCCCCTCGGCCTCGATGTCCTCGAACAGAAGCCTCGCCACCGCAGGCATTGCCTCCAGTGCCTCATCCAGGGTGGTGGTGCTGCCGGCTTCGGTGAGCACCACCCGGGCCCCGGCCCGCGTGAGCGTTCTGGCGGTCCGGTCGGCCGGGAAGTGCGGCTCGATCGGCAGATACGCGCCCCCGGCCTTGAAGATCCCGATCACAGCGGCCATCCACTCCAGATCCCGTTCGGCGACGACCGCCACGATGTCCTCCGCGCCCAGCCCACGCCCGAGCAGGGCACGGGCGACCCGGTTGGCGCGGGCGTTCAGCTCCGAGTACGTCCACTCCCGCCCGTCCTGAACCGCCGCAACACGCCCCGGATGCTCCCGGACCCGCTCCTCGAACAACTCATGGAAACGTCGCCGCGGCCGCGGCCGCACCGGCCCGGCAAGCCGCTCAAGCTGAAAGCACCGCTCCTCCGGCCCGACGAGATCAACCTCGAAGGGGTCCGACCCCGGGTCCGTTACCAGGCCACGGAGCGCGGCGAGGTGATAACCGGCGATCCGGAAGGCGGCGTCCTCGTCGAGAACATCCCCCCGGTACTTCAGGCGAAGCGCCTCGCCGGTGGCCGTGTTCCCGACCGACAAACCGAGCACGATGCCCTCCGGCAGCTCGGAATCCTCGTCATGGCCGGTGCTGAATACCACCTCGTAGCCCGGGGCGGCCGAGGCGTGACTGGCCTGCCCGGGGCCGGACTGCTCCGCCCGGGCCCGCATGTGGCGGCCGTTCGCATCGGAGACGAGGGCCCGCCAGGACCGGTGGGTCAGATCCAGGCTGCACTGCCACGTCCCGGACGCGTCCTTGCAGCCGGTCGTGACCTCTGTTTCGCCGGACAGGGCCTGGAGCACCCTGGCATGAGCTGCCAGCCAGATCGATGCAGGAGCCGCGTCCAACATGCGGGACACGGTCCGCACCGCCTGGCGCAGGTCCTCAGGCACTGCCACGTCGATCCGCCCCTGACCCGGCCGGGGATCCCGCGTCCACCTCGGAATCACCGTCGGTGCGGCACCCGGGGGCGCGGTCCGGTCTTCTCCCCGGCCCGAGGAGGGGCCGGCGGTGCGGCAGGTCGCCGCAGTGGTGGTGGCGGTCATGATCCGAGCCTTTCCAGCGCGAGGGGGTTCGTGGCGGCGGCCGGGGCCTCTTCGGCCGGGTTGCCACCCCACAGAGATCCGCTGGCGAGGGTCGTCCCCTTCATCACGAAGGAGTCGGTGGTGACGACGGAACCGTCTTCGACGGTCACGCCGTAGTGGACAAGGCAGCCGACGCCGAGCGTGACGCCGTCCCCAAGGACGGTGCGATCGGTCTTGAACATTCCGTCCTCCTGGGAATGGCACTGCACCGCGGAGCCGGCGTTCAGCGTGCAGCGGGAACCGATCGTCACCAGGCCCCGATCGGGGAACGCGCAGCCGTCGTCGAAGACCCGGGACCCGATCCGCACCCCGAGCAGACGCCAGACCAGCGGCTTGAACGGCGTCCCGTCCAGGAGGGCCATGTACCGGCTCTGCATCTGCAGCTTCCAGTACCGCTCGTGCCACCAAAAGTACGGGTAGTAGATGGAGCAGAGCTGGGGCTGAAGCCGCCCGGACCGCGTCACGATGTGCTCGATGCCGCTGGGGACCAGCAAACCAATCAGGAGCATCACAACAAACGACGCGCTAAAGGCAAGGAACCCGAACTGGTCGGACATCTCCAGGGCGGCGAACATGATGATCATGGCCAGCGCGAGGTTGAGCCAGCGCACCAGCATCACCAGGGCCATCGTGCGGAGGTTGTGCCTGTTCTTGGCCGCCAGGTCCCGGCGGAACTGCGCACGGTGCGTATGTTCCTCGGGGAGGGTGTCCCGGAGGACCGAGCGGGGGATCTCGAACGCCGGCGACCCGAGCAGGCCCACGTCATGGCGCACCGGCCCGTCGATGGGGACCGCCACCATGGTCGCGAGCAGGCAGTTGTCCCCGGTCCTTGCCCCGGCCGGGTAGAAAACGCCGTTGCCCAGGAAGTTGTTCGCGCCGATCGCCGCCCGGCTGACCTTGAACGAGGTCGGCGAGTAGTCGGCGTTCATAAACGACACCGCGTCCGCGATCATCGTGCCGGTGCCGATCGAGGAAAGGAAAGGGTTGTCGTGCTTGAACACCGTGCCCATGTTCGAGCCGGTCTGCTGGACCTGCCCCAGGTCGTACCCGATGGCCCGCAGGTAGTTCACCACGTACGAGCTGTCCCCGAACAACCCTCCAAGCATGGCATTGTTGCTCAGCCTCGTCACCGCCCGCGCCGCGCCGTCCCGCAGCCCGAACAGCGGATACACCGTGTCGGGCTTCAAAGCGAGGTTCAGCAGCCGCGGCACGGTCGTTACCAGGACCAGCGCCGCGGCCGTTCCACCGAGGACGGTTAGTCCGGCGAGGCCAACAGCGTGGGCGTAGAAGGACCAGTCAGTGAACGCCAACGGGTGCGGCTCCAACAAAGCCGCCACCCGCGGAACCGCCAGGACGACGAGGGCGATGGCGATGGTCAGCATGACCCGGCCCAGCCCCACCGCACTCAAGAACTGGGTGAACGCGAACCACCCCCGGCGCCAGGGCCGGTAGGGCGTGGCCTCAACCGTACGGAAGTCCGCCTCCGTGGCCCTGCCCGGCGTACCGTGCCAGCGCTCCTCCACCGGTACCGCCTGGCCCGCGTACAAACTTGACCGGTGGCCCAACTGCGAGCCGTCTCCCATAGCCGTGTTAATGTCCAGGATGCCGCCCTCGCCGACGATCACGTCGCGGCCCAGGGTCACCGCACCAAACTCGATGACGCCGCCGTGGGCCCGGTAGCCGCTGGCGATCACGTCCTTGCGGATCACCGTCCCCTCCCCGATCGTGAGCAGGTCGGTGCAGACCGGCAGGCGCTTGGTCATGATCGTCACGTTCCGGCCCACCTTGGCACCCATGGCCCGCAAGTAAAAGGTCGTCAGCGGGGAACCGGCCATCAGTGACAGGGGTGAGGTCCGCATCAGGGTCTTCACCAGCCAGAACCGGAAGTACGCCAGGCTCCAGATACGGATCTCCCCGGGCCGGAAGCGCCCGATCAAAATCCACTTCGCAGCCACCGGCAGGACACTCAGCAGCACGAACGTCGCCCCGGCGTACGCGACCGACCGCAGATAAATCTCCAACAGGCTCATCCCATGGCCCAACCAATCATGGTTACCCGGCCCCGCTTTCGGGAATACCCACTGGTACCCCACCACCGCGAGCACGCCAGCAAGGACACAGTATCCAAGGTAGACAAGCACCTGCAGGGCCCCGCAGGTGACGTACTCCCACGTCCGGGCGTCCATCGGCGCCGGAGTCTCCGGCACCGAAGCCGCGACCGGCGAGGGCTCCGCCAACCGGTCCTCTACCTGCACCCGTGCCGTCGCCTCTTCCGCCGGTGCCAGGGCCGCGGCCAGCGCCGAGACCGTCGGGTACCGGTAAATGTCCTTGATCGACACCACAGGCAGGTCCGGCTGCTTGCGCACCCGGGCACAGAACTTCGCCATCACCAGCGAGTCGGCGCCCAGGTCCTGGAAGAAATTGGCGTCCACCGGCACCTGCTCCACGCCGAGCACGCCGGACAGCACCTCCGCCAGCCGGTCCTGCACCTGCACCTGCGCCGTCGCCTCTTCCGCCGGCGCCAGGGCCGCTGCCAGCGCCGAGATCGTCGGGTACCGGTAGATGTCCTTGATCGACACCACCGGCAGGTCCGGCTGCTTACGCACCCGGGCGCAGAACTGCGCCATGACCAACGAGTCCGCACCCAACTCGTAGAAGAAGTTGGCGTCCACGCGGACATCGTCCTTCTTCACCACAGATGCGAGCAGAGCCGCAAGCCGGCGCTCCAAAACAACGTCCGCACCCGTGGCCGGCGTGGCTGGAGAGCCGTCCCCGGCCGGAGCCACGGTTGTCACAGAAATAGGGGGATTAATGGAAGGCGTGGGACGCAAAGTCCCCTGAAGGTTCTCGACGGGCAGGCTCACTGCAGGAAACTCCCTTGTGCGGCGGCGGCCACGTAAGCGGCCACCGGTACGGGTGCTGGGTGCAGCGCTTCGGCCCCGAACTGATCGCGCACCCAGGCAGGGTTGTAGATAGTGTCCAGATAGGGACGGCCCATGTCCGGAGAGATGGCCACCGCCGTCAGGTCCCGGGCCTCGTGGTCCGCGAGCCACGACACAGCGCCGTGGACCACGGTCCCGGTCGAGCCACCGAGCATGAAACCGGAAGCCGCCAGGCGGTGGCAGGCGCGCACCGTGTCCAGTTCCTCGACCATCACCACATCATCGATCAAGGACTCGTCGAGCTGCGGCGGCCGCACGCTCATGCCCAGTCCCGGGATCAGGCGGGTAGCCGGCTCGCCGCCGAACGACACCGAACCTGCCGCGTCGACCGCGACAATCCGGACATCGGGCCGGTGCTCACGGAAATACCGCGCGCAACCCATCAAGGTCCCCGTTGTCCCGGCACCCACGAACAACACGTCCAGGTCCGGGAACTCATTGGAGATCTCGGGGGCAGTCCAGCGGTAATGCGCCCCCCAGTTGCCGGGATTGGTGTACTGATTGAGCCAGATGTACCGCTCATCAGACGCGCACAGGTCCCGCACGTGGTTGAGCCGGGCTCCGAGGAAGCCGTCAACGGGATCCGGTTCGGTGACCAGGTCCACCTGCGCCCCGAGCGACTCCATCAGCTGCCGGGTTGCCGGGTTGCAGCGCGGATCGATCACACACACGAAGCGGTATCCCTTGCTGGCCGCGATCATGCTGAGCGCGACGCCGAGGTTGCCCGAGGAGGACTCCACCAGGATGGAGCCGGGGCCGATCAGCCCCTCCCGCTCGGCGCGCTCGACCATCTCCCGCGCGGGCTTGAGCTTAATGGAGCCGGCGTAATTGAACCCTTCGATCTTCAGATAGAGGCGGCGGGCTAGCACCCCTTCCAGATCAACGAACAGGCTCTGCTCGTTAAACAGGTGCGGATCCTTGATAATCGGCATGTTCTTCCTCGTTCCCCTGCCATGAGCCTGGCCAGGGTTGGGGATGTTCCTGCCAGCTTGTGTGTAATGGGTGGTTGTGTTTGAAGGGTGACGGACATCTGCGTCCGGACCAGGTTCACTTTTCAGAACAGCCGCGCAGAGCGGCACGAACGGAACACTGCGGCCACCGGAATGGCCGTTGGTGGCCGAGGTCGTCGCGATCTTTCCTGAGGGCCTTATTCGCCGAATCTGTCCTTTGATCCGGTAAATCAATAGTGCGGTCTCGTTGTGGTGCGCGCTTCCGTGCTGGCACGGTTTGGGGACTTGTATCTCTTAGGCAACCCCCTGTTGAGGCCAGGGGGCTATCGATTATTGGCCTTGGGAGTTCCAGTGTCCGCACGACCCTCACCGAGGAGACTGCCCAGGCCTGGCACCGGGGACCGGCTCCGCGACGCGCTGATGGCTGGCCGCAATCGGTTCAGGACGGGCCGGCGGAGGCTGCTCCTTATTCGGTGTCTTTTGGTGACTGGGTCCACCGGATCCGCGGCGCTGCCCCTGCCCTATGGGCAGATCCACAAACATGCAGGTCAAAGACCACACCGCCCACAGCCCGACCACCACCATTGGACGTATCCGAACGGCTGCACCAAGATCTACCGGAACAGCGTTTCTGCCAACCCGCACTACAAACGTAATGATCCGGCGGGACACCGCACGCGGAAGCGAAGGTGTTGCCACAACGCCTCCGCCACGGCGGCCATTCGCCGACGAAGAAATCGAGCGACGGGCGCCAGGCGGCTGGCCGACCGCGGGCGGCCACGATTTCCGCTAGCGCTCCTAGATTCGGTCCGGAATTTGGCTGCGTGGCACAGTCGATTGTGGTTGAGTTAGCGACATGACCCGACCGATCGAGGAATACGGCTTCATATCCGATCTTCGCACCGGGGCGCTAATTTCCCGAACGGGCAGCGTTGACTGGCTCTGTTTGCCGAGGTTCGATTCTGAATCCGTTTTCGGTGCCTTGGTCGGAACCGAAAACCATGGCCGGTGGCTCCTCGCACCATCTGGCGGCGAGGAGCGGACCGAAGGGTCCGCGGAAGTAGCGCGGCGGTACAGGCGCTCCACGTTTATTTTAGAAACTCGGTGGAGAACCGGCAGCGGTGAAGTGTTGGTGACAGAGTTCATGCCGATCGGGGTAAGCGGCACTACCTTGGTTCGCAGAATTCAAGGGCTTGAAGGTTGCGTTCTGATGCGCCAGGAACTGCAACTGCGCTTTGGGTACGGAAAGATTCTGCCCTGGGTCCATCGAATATACGACGACGACGGAGAGGCGCTGCTGGCTGTCGCCGGGCCCCAGGCTGTCGTGCTGCGGGCGGAAGTTCTCCCCCACGCCGCCTCCGATTATTCGCATGTAGGGACTTTCACTGTGGAAGCTGGCCAGACCATCGATCTGCAGCTGCGTGCTTTCTCCTCCCACGAGGTTCCGCCGGCGGCAGTCGACGTAGACCTGGCGCTGCAGACGACCGGCACCTACTGGAAAAGATGGTCCAGCAACTACGTCTCGCAAGGTAACTATGACGAGCAAGTACAACGCTCGCTGCTCGTCCTGCGCGCGCTGACGCACGAAAGGACCGGGGGCATTGTGGCTGCGCCCACCACATCGCTGCCTGAACAGTTCGGCGGCCAACGCAACTGGGACTACCGCTATTGCTGGCTACGTGATGCCGCGTTGACCTTGGAAGCCATGATGACCCATGGCTTCCAACAGGAGGCACTGTGCTGGAGAAACTGGCTACTGCGAGCAGTGGCCGGGGACCCGCGCGATCTGCAAATCATGTATGGCATAGGCGGCGAGCGGGAGCTGCCGGAGCGGGTCCTAGGTCACCTGCCGGGTTACGAGGGATCCGGCCCAGTGCGGATCGGCAATCGGGCGGTCTACCAATACCAAGGCGACGTTGTTGGTGAAGTCATGGCGGCCCTGGCGAAACTCCGCGAGCGTGGCGTTCACGAGGATCATTTCTCCTGGCCGCTCCAGAGAAACATGCTTTGGTTCGTCGAAAACAATATCAGCCGTATGGACCACGGCATCTGGGAAATGCGCGGCGAGCAGCGGTTCTTCACTCATTCCCGTGTCATGATGTGGGCCGCAATGGATTGTGGGGTCAAGGCAGTAGAGGAGCACGGGCTTGAAGGCCCGGCCACGCGGTGGTCGGAACTCCGGGAGCAGCTCCGCGCAGAAATCATGGAACAGGGTTTCAACACTGACATAAACTCCTTCACGCAGACCTATGGGGACACCGAAGTGGACGCATCCCTCTTGGTTCTGCCGCAGGTAGGCTTTCTGGCCTACGACGACGAAAGAATGCTCGGCACGGTGTCCCGTTTGGAACACGACCTGCTTGACGGGAGCGGCCTGCTGGTTCGCTATCGAACGGAAGCCTGCCCCGATGGGCTTGCACCAGGGGAATACCCGTTCCTTGCCTGCTCCTTCTGGCTCGTTGAGCAGTACGCCCGGTCGGGCCGGGTACCGGAGGCAAAGAGGCTTATGGACAGGCTCATCGGTTGCAGCAGTGACTTGGGACTGCTAAGCGAGGAATACGATACGACCGGCAGCCGAATGGCAGGAAATTATCCGCAGGCATTCTCGCACCTAACCCTGATCAGGGCTGCCGACGCTCTGAACGGGGCCACTATGGGGGCCGATGCGAAAGGGGCCGGGGAATCACATGCGAGCGCAGGGCCTTCGGGTCTTCCGTCCTAGTGGCTGATTTCCCGAGGGACCCCGGCTCCCACGTCCCGAAACCAGACCGTTCGCTCGGCGCGATTGGAGACGAGCCGCCAGCCGTCCAGGTGGAAGGCGGCGCTGTTCAGTGAACCCTGATACGCCGGTAACTGGTTCACCACGCGTTCCGTCAAAGCTCGCGGGGCCAGGATCTGTGGCATCCCGGGTGTCTCAGCTGGCAGCAGTATCGGGCTTGCCCCGCAGGTGCGCGCCGAGGCCTCTCCTGCTGCGATAGTGGCACGCACGAAGCCGGTGACGGAAACTGCCGCTATCAGAATCACAGCAATGAGGACCGCTTTCAGCATGCGGGCGCTTTTCCGCAGTACCGATGCCTGCATCTCTGCGGCTTCCTGCTTCTCTCGAGCGGCCTGAAGCTCGGCCCGTTTCGCCGCGACTATTCGTTCGTTCTCCCGCCTTCTGGAGGCGATAAGGAAATCCCGGGCAGTCTTCAGGCGGTGGCGGAACCCAGGCTTCGAGGCCAGCACCTCTGCACCAGTCAGCCTGACCCCCTCCAGCAACCAGGCGTTTCCGCGGCGGCTGGTTTCCCATGCCGCAGCGGCGCGTTCAATATTGTCCGCCTCCTTGAGGTCCTGCCGTTCGTTGGCCAGCCAGCCGGCCAGTTCCTTCCACTGGCGCAGCAAGCTTTCGAGAGCCACCTCAACGACGGCATCGCCACCACGGATGTCTTTGACCAGCAGGCGTCTGGCCACCAACAGATCAATCAGCGGCCGGGCCTGCGCCGGAAGGTCCGTCAGCCGCGCGACGCGGCGCATGGGCTGATCATTGTCCGGGTTGATGGTCGCCAGCCAAGGAATAAATGCCCTGTGCAGTTGCTCGAGCTGGGCCTGACGCTCCATGGGTTCCCGCGCAAGCACTGCGTCTATTTCTGTCTGCACGACACTGTTCATGCCGCCAATGGCCTCATATCCGTTCAAGGTCAGTTCCCCTGCCCCTTCGAAGTCGGCATACAGTCGGGCGAGGGTTAGCGAGAGTAATGGCAGGGTGTCCGCACCCTCCGCTGACTCAGCAAGAAGCCGGTCGACTAAATCGGGCTGTACCCTCAGGGGCCGGCCGGCCGCCGTAGCCCGTGCGGCTGGTCCCAGGATGACCTCCTTGAACTGGGCCACAGGCATCGGCCTGAGTTCATTGAAAACTCGGGCGCCGACATTCGCCAGTGCCGGCGCAGTTTGCATCATCTCGTACCGATCCGCCCGGATGGTGGCAGCAACAAACAATGCGGGCCCGGGGCCTCCGTCACCGCCAAGTAACAGTCCCAGGAGTTCCAGAAACCGGGGGGCCTGGGGTCCGGCGTCCACGTTGAAAAGCTCCTCGGCCTGATCCAAGGGCAACACCAGGGTGGGCTGGGGTGTTTCGCCTGTCTCCGTAGGCAGGTGGAAGGCTGCTGTCTTTCTCGCCTCCGCCAGCCAGTCCCGGAGCCGTTCTGCGTCTTTTGCAAGGCAGGCATCCTTGATTTCGGCCAGTGAAGGCTGATTCAATCCCACACTGCGTCGCAACGCATGAATCGAGTGGGCGAAACCCTGCTCCCCCGTCAGCGCGTTGCGCTCGGGGCGCATGATCTCCGACACCACAAAGTGCCGGTCGTCCCGTTTCAGGCGGGGCAGCAAACCGGCCCGCAGGAACGACGACTTACCGGCGCCCGAAGGACCCAGAATCATGAACAGCGACTCTATACCGGAACTGCGCATCCCCCGCAGCTCATCTAAAGCCCTGATAATCTGCCCGTCGCGGCCAAAGAACACTGCAGCGTCCGTTTCCTCCAGCGGCTGCCAACCCCGGTAAGGCGCACGGTTGAGATCATTTGTTGGTGGCCACACAAAGTGTTCCGCTCCGATGCCCGCCTTCTGAAGCCCTCGGCGCAGCCGCTGCAAACCCTCCGTCTCGAATGTGACAAATCGGTCGGCGCCGTCCACCGGAATTTGTGTGCTGGGGCCGTCTCCGAAAAGATCACAGCGCTGCCATTCTCCAGTAACACCCGGTTGCGTCGAAGGCTCGAGCCTGGCGCACAGGATCAGTTTGTTCAGGGACTCGGCCGTCCTGAACTCGGTCCTACATTCGGCTGATGCCTCCCAGTGCCGGGACAGCAGGCAAATCACGGCCTCGCACCGCGCATTGGAGCGTCGAAGGGCTTCCTTCCAACGCTCGCCGGGCTGGATACCGGTTACCGGATCCAGATCGAGAAATATCTCGTCCGTTAGGCCAGCGTCCTGCTCGACCAGCCACCGCTTCAGCGCGATGGCCTGAGCAGTGTCCCGGCTCGAATGGCTCAGGAAGATGCGTGACATGCGATCGCCCCACTACAGCAGTTGTCTCCGCGGAGCAGCAACTTTAGTGAACAAGGGGAAGCTAGGCTTCAACCTCGCCTGTAAATCCGACGGCCGCTGCGTTTCACCCACGGACAGTAATAGTTCAGAGCACGGCATCCAGGTAAGCAGGTGGGGGCTAGTGCGCCGCGCACCTCCTCCGACCGGGGGAGGCACAGGCTCGATCCTCCACAGGCAGTAGAGCGCAGACCTTCGCATGGCGTCAATGGTGCACCCGGGGAGCATTCCACTGCAATGATGGGCGGCACCAGCTTACGAGCCAATCGGTGTCTTCCGATGTATCGCGGTGCGTGTTAGCCTCACCCATATAGTTTCATGCATATGGTCTCACCATACGGTCTGGGTAACCCCTGACCGGCAATGGAAGGGGGCTAGCGGCAATGGGAACTGTGATCTTCAACAGAGAAACCGTGGTGAGACTCGGCATTCTGCATTCCTTGGTCTCGCTGCTCAAGGTCCTGCTTGCGTTCGTCGTCGCGGCCGGCGTGACGGGGGCCAGTAGTCCCGCCCCTTCGCCAACCGCCACCCTCCAAAGCGGCATGGAGGGATCAAAGGCAGCCCTCGTACGAATAGAACTAGTGGCAGTGGCGGAGATCGCGCACATCGACGCTTCCACTGGGGTAGCGATGATTTCCCAGGGTCGGTCCGTCGTGCCGCTGAAGTCCGCCACCGGGATACTGCTTTCTGCTGACGGGGTCGTGGCCACCACTTGGGAGAGCCTCACGGTCGACGAGGATGCTGTCGCTGTCTACTCCGCGAACGAGTTGTTTGCCAACGTGATTCACGTACCCATTGTCGGCAACAATGGGAACCCAGCGATTCGGGGCTCCACGCCCGACCCCCACTGGGGGCCGCACCTTCAACACTGCTACAAGAAGGTGAGTCACTGCATCCTCTTCCGGGTGCCCCAGTACCACGTGCACACCTACACGTCCAAGCCAGGAGACGTCATTGCCGAGTTGCTTAACAAGCCGTCCAAGCCAAACGACGTCGCGCTTATTCGAATAAGCGGAGGTGGTGCGGCACCAACCGCCGCGCTGGCTACAACCGCCGCGGCCAAAATCGGCGGCGTCCTGCTGGGCTTCACAAAGCGTCCCTTAGCGGCGGTTTCTCCGGCTGAGTTTCCAGCTACGGTTGACATGGCCGGCAACCGCATAGGGTTCGCGACGGATCTCGCCGGGCCACTGAGGGACGGCGTGGCCGGCGGTCCGGTAGTCGATCGGTCGACAGGACAGGTTCTCGGTCTGGCGGGTTCGCGCCAACCTGATGGAAAGGCCACGCTCGTGCCGGCCGCGGCCATCAAGGCCGCGTTAGCGAAGGCGGGAATCCAGGTGTCTCCTTCGCGGTTTGACGCCGTTTTCCGTAGGGGCATCGACCATCTCGCGGCAGGCAACCAGGGCGGGTCAGCAGAAAGTGCGCTTCAGGAGTCCTTGACGTATTTCGACTCCGCCTTGGCAAGGAACCGCCTCGCCGAGGCCCGTGCGCAAGGTGCCACGCGCGCTCCGGCGGGCCAGGCACAGACTTCAGAGGACGCCGCCTCGGCGGCGTCGTTGCCCGGGCCGCTTCTAGCCGTCCTC
Organism: Arthrobacter sp. FW305-BF8; assembly: GCF_021789315.1. Classification (NCBI taxonomy): domain Bacteria; kingdom Bacillati; phylum Actinomycetota; class Actinomycetes; order Micrococcales; family Micrococcaceae; genus Arthrobacter; species Arthrobacter sp. FW305-BF8. The sequence goes on along the minus strand of NZ_CP084561.1, from coordinate 2,366,047 downwards.
GCGGGCGCCGTGATTCTGGCAGTCATCGGGGTAAGCGTGGTCCTAATGCGGCGGAGGGCTGCTGTCGCCACTGCCCCCGGCGCCGATAGTAGCCCTCCCGTGGCCTCGGGCGCTCCAGCCCCGAAGCCATTGAGGGCTGGGCCCATGGCTCCGAGCCATTCCCGAGCGAGCGTCGAGCGGACCGAGCTTACCAAAGTCGGGGACACCGATGAGCGGGCCGGGCCGGGTAAATACCACTCGGGTCGAACTGACGCGGGAGAGCATTTCAGGCCACCGCAGTCGCCGGCGGCCATGCAATTCGCAACACCACCAGCCTCGAACTCGGGTCATAACGCCAACGACGGCGCACGTCCGGGCGCGGGCGGAACGCGCTATGCAGGGCCGCTTGCACCCCGTGCCGTGAGCGAGGTATCGGCGTTCTGCTTCAGGTGCGGCCGGCAGCTTCAGCCGGAATGGCAATTCTGCGTCGGTTGTGGCCAACGGATCGGATGAATCATGGGTTTGAAGCCCAACTACCTCGATCCAGGAATGGAACTGGCCGGCTACCGGATTGAGTCGATGATCGCCCGTGGTGGCATGGGTGTTGTGTACAGAGCGTTCGATGTCCAACTCAACCGCCCCGTTGCCCTAAAGCTGCTGGCACCAGAACTTGCGGCGAACGACAAGTTCAGGCAACGCTTCGTCCGCGAATCCCGGCTGGCAGCGTCCGTCGACCACCCGAACATTCTTCCTATATACGGGGCGGGGGAATCATCCGGCTTGTTGTACATTGCCATGCGCTACGTCCACGGTACGGATCTAAAGGAGGAACTGGACACCCGTGGCGCACTTCCACTGGCCGAAGTGATGCGCGTCCTTGCAGACACCGCCTCCGCTTTGGACGCCGCACACGATGCGGGGCTCGTACACCGGGACATCAAACCAGGAAACATACTGCTTTCCGACGATCAGGTGTATGGCCACCGGCATGTCTACCTAACCGATTTTGGCCTAACGAAGCGCGCGTCGTCCGCCACGGGTGTAACCACTGCAGGCCACTTCCTTGGTACGTTGGACTACGTCGCTCCCGAACAGATCCGGGGTGACGACGTTGACGGTAGAGCGGACGTTTACGCGCTGGCCTGCGTTGGATACGCGTTGCTGGCTGGCCACCCTCCGTTTGATTACGACGACGACTCCGCCCAGCTGTGGGCCCACATGACGGAGGAGCCACCGCTACTCTGCGCGGAGCGGCCGGAGGTCCCTACAGTGATCGGACTCGCTATTCAGGCCGGCATGGCAAAAGACCGGGAAGAACGGCCCGCCTCGTGCGGCGCCCTCATCGACGCTATGGATACCCTTCGAAGTCTGCCAACATGGGAGCCCGTCGCCGCGAACAGCGTCCCCGCCAGCTCACCGGAAGTACAGCACGCCGCCACGGCACGGCCCACTAAAGCACCATCCGCACGCCATCGAGGGCAGGTCCAGAGGCGGCTACTCGTCCGGTCCGCAAGGCGGGTGAGCCCTTGGATACTTGGCTCGCTGGTGGCCGCGCTCGTCCTGATCTTGGCAGCCGTGCTGGTTCTCCCGCAGGGGCCCTCCGCGGACGAGCGAGTGACCTTCAGCACCAAGGGAGTCCCCTACACGCTCCAAGTCCCCAAAAGCTGGACATCGCGCAGCGGAGCGGAGGGTGACAGTACGGTCAGCGTGCTGTCTCCTGCAGACGTCACGGCGCTATTCGCTGACGAGCCAGACGGCCCTGCAACCGCTGCCCGAACCGCAACCCAGGACCCGGCCAGTGTCGTGGGGCTTACCATCTACCACCAGGCCTCAGTGCTAAGCGCGCAGTCTCCGTCCGCCCGGGTCAGTACCGCCGAAGCACTTCTGCCCGGCACGGACGCCCGGTTGGTTGATCGTGGGACCGCAACCATCGGGGAGGTCAAGGGTCAGGTCATGGAAGGGACACTTCCCCTGTCGTCGTCAGTGATCCTGCAGGTGCGTGTCTGTGTCTTGGAGACGGATAGCAGCCAACTCCTCGTGTTCTTCGCGCCGTCTTCGCTCTTCGAGAAGAACACGGGGGTTTTCGATAAGGTCGCTGGTTCCCTGCGTCGGACAAAATGAGGCGAAGCCATGACAGAGCGCCCGACTCCATCCAGGAGCGAACCCTTGCTCCACATCCACATGGACGGGCACGACTGGCGCTTTCCGCCTTCACACGAAATTGAAATAGGTAGGGGCCAGCACGCCGATGTGCGCCTCAATGACGAGCGCGTCAGCCACGGGCATGTTCGCATATGGCACAGCACAGACGGTTGGTGGGTGGCCGACCAGACCAGCCGAAACGGCACCTGGATTGTCGGCGCAGAGGAGGCCCTCGACCGGCCCGTACCGCTTCATCCCGAGGGCCTACGCTTGCGCCTTGGCGCGCTGGACGGACCTGAACTGCTTCTCACCGCAGAACCGCTGCACGAGCCAGGAAGGCAGCGTGTCCTAAGCGTCGGGCGCTCGCGATCTTGTGACATCGTCGTACGCGACCCGCTGGTGTCTCGACGACATGCCACGATAGCGATGAGCGAACAAGCAGTTCTACGCGATGAAGGCAGCTTCAACGGGACTTTCCTAAACGGGGACCGTGTCGACGGCGAAGCGACACTTCGGGTTGGTGACCAAATCGGTGTGGGTTCCACCACACTGGTCTGGAATGGCGTGCAGATTGCGAGCCCTTCGCCTCATCGTCCAATGTTCAGTGTCCGCCATCTGGAAGTCACCACCAGAGCAGGCGACCCTCTACTCGACGACGTGTCAATGAGTGTGGCCGCGGGCACACTGGTCGCCGTTATCGGCCCCTCCGTCCAAGCAAAATCAGCACTTCTGGGCGCCGTGACAGGACTGCAACAGGCATCCCGGGGACACGTAACATGGAACGGTCGAGATCTCTATGCGGAGTACGCACACATGCGCTTTCTCGTGGGACTGGTGCCGCAGGAGGACATCCTTCACCGTCAGCTCACGGTTCGGCGCGCCCTGCATTTCGCAGCTCAACTGCGCCTACCGCCCGACACGAGCGCCTCAGAGTTGGAGGAGCGGGTTAGCCACGTCCTTGCGGAGGTGGACCTAACACAGCACATGAATCAGCGGATCGACTCCCTATCCTGGGGTCAGCGCAAGCGGACGGCAATCGCTTTGGAGATGCTCACCGCCCCCCAGCTCCTGTTCCTAGACCAACCCACCACCGGACTAGATCCCGGACTGGACAAGCAAGTCATCGGCAGCCTCCGTGCACTCGCTGACGCCAGCCGAGTCGTGCTGGTGGTGACCCAAAGCGTCCCAGTCTTGGACGTGTGCGACCGTGTCCTGGTCCTTGCCCCGAGCGGACGGGTAGCATTTTTCGGGCCACCCGCTGAAGTGCTCCCGTTCTTCGGCGTGGACAACTACGCCGAAGCCTTGGCGGCGTTGGAGGACCAGACGTGGGCAGGCCGTAATACGCTAGCACCTGCCCGGGACACTTACTTGGCGCGTACCACGTCCGCAGCGGTTGCGCTTCCTGCGGGCGACTTGCCCCCGCCGCCACGTGCCGCTCGTGGACGCCAGCTATGGACACTGATCCGCCGCAACGCGGCGGTCGTTGCGGCTGACCGGCTTACCGTCATTTTCCTCATCGGCATGCCAGTGGTGCTGGGGCTGATGGCACTTGCTATTCCGGGCCAGGCAGGACTCTCCGTCAACGGGGCCATTAACGATCTTAAACAGATTCAACAGCGCCTGATCGTACTCGTCGTCGGGGCCGCTCTCATGGGTGCGGCGCTAGGAGTACGGGAGTTGGTGGCAGAACGGCCCATCTACCGGCGGGAGCTGGCGGCCGGCCTGTCTCCTGGCGCATATCTGCTCAGCAAGGTCTTGGTTCTCGGAGTGCTGGTCGCCTGCCAATGCGCGGTCTTCACCATGCTGGTGCTTCTTGGACACCCAGGTCCCGACGACGCCCTCGTGTTGGGTAGCGGACACATCGAAGTTGCGGTGGCGGTGGCGGCTGTCGGCATCACCATGACGGTAGCCGGCCTTGTCGTCTCAGCCTCGGCCACATCGACGGCGCAGACCATGCCAGCACTCCTCGCCATGGTCACGGCGCAGCTTGTTCTGTGTGGTGGGCTGTTTGCACTATCCGGACGCGTCGGCTTGGAACAAGTGTCGTGGCTGCTGCCTGCGCGCTTTGGGTACGCCGCCACAGCCGCGACCACAGGCCTCCAGAAACCGCCCGCAGCCGAAGCAGACCAGCTGTACGACCCAACGGCCCAGCAGTGGCTCATCGACATTGCCTTTCTGAGCCTCCAGGCCTTGGCATTCATCGCATTGGCGGCCTGGGCACTGCAACGATCAGCAACCCGGAATGCATGGAAATAAGTTGCAGCTGACACGCCCGACGCTTTTCTTAGTAGTTCCGCTGACCGGCTAACCAGTCCTGCAACCTCATTCGTCGGGTTCGTAGCGTGAATTGAATCTTTCGGCGGTCATGGCGTAACCGTCGGTGCCGTCTTCGTTGTTGAACACGATGACGTCGCCTTTGTTGTAGCTGGTGCGGCCTTCCTTGGTGGCCACGCTGCCCGCCTCATGGGCAAATTCGGCCCAAACGGGGGTGGATTTGACGTAGGCACCTCGGCGGATCTGGCTGTAGGTGGCAGCGAAGACGTCCGCGTCGACGGTGTGGATGTCGCCGTCGTCGTCCACCAGCCAGTCACCAGGCTTGCATTGCTGCTCGCCGCCCCACTTGCGGTAGCTGAACCCATCGGTGTCTAGGCGCAAAGGAATTGCGACGACGTACTGGTCCGGTAGGCGTCTGTAGCGGCGGAGCTCGCTCATGAGTCGTCCCTTCCGTTTACGCCGGTGGCAGGTCAAAAACCGTACCAAAATCAGTGTCCCGCACATCCCGTGCCGCGGCCAGCCCGCCCAGCCGGTGCAGGACCTCCATGTTGCCCGGCGCATCCATGGCGCTAAGCGCTGTGGTGTCCATCGCGGCAAGGGTTCCGTCCAGCGTCCGCACACTCTCCGGCCGCAGGTCCACGTTATAACGCAAATAACTCATCACTGGCGCACCATTTAGCAGATCGCCCTCCAGCCCGCCCAGTTCCCGATCGATGATCCTTGCCGTTGGGCTGGCGGACATCCACTGGAGCATTGTTTCCTGCTGAACCGCGCAGTCCTGCAGCACAGATTTCAGCGCCCGCAGGGCGTGGCTTGCCGTCAGTTTGGCCTTACTGACAGCGGGATCGGCCGCACCTGTACCGACTGATACGAGCAGCAGCTTGTCTGAACCGGTCTCCCAGCCCACTCGGTAACCTTCCAGAATGGCGTACATAAGGGCCTGAAGTGCAGGGTTGTTGAAAGGACTGGCCCCACCATCGATGAAACTGCCAGTCACCGGGCTCACATTTCGTCCGCCCGTGATGGAGATGGTTTCCGGCCTGAAATAGGACGGCGCGGCGGTGGAAGCCCGGACAACCTGCCAGAGGGGATAGTCTCCGTTTCCCATCCTGCCGTTGTTTGCTGCGACAAAGTACCTGCCGTGGGGGTTGTTGGACACCGGCCAAGGGCTACCGCTGTCCAAGCGCTTGATGACTATCAGCAGGCCGGTCAGCAGCTCGGGACCGCCCAAAGTCGTGTCCGCGCCGAAGACCTCCTTCAACTCGGCAACCAGGGACTGCTCGTCGTACTTAGCCCGCAGAAGAATTTGGCGGAGAAGGCCTCGTTCAAAGACTCGCCGCCCGAGACTGAAGTACTTGTCCGTGAGTTCGCCGACGCTCCAGCCCTGGGCAAGGGCTGCCGCTATGATCGCCCCGGTGGATGTGCCTGCAATCAAGTCAAAGTAGTGGCCAAGACGGAAGTCGTTGCCGGCGCCATGGCGTTCGCGTAGCAGGCCCTCGATCTTCTCCAAGATACCGAGGCTCAAAATGCCCCTCAGCCCGCCGCCGTCGAGTGAAAGAATGCGCTTCGGCGTACCATCACTGAGGAAATGCTGGTCCCGAGTCAGTATTTGGTAGGGCATCTAACACCTCTTCTCGTGTCGAGCTGAGTAACACCATGCTAGCTGGACGTAGATTGCTAAGCAGCGCTGGTGTTGACGCCGCCTTCTTCGGTGCGAGGCGTGGATCCTGGTGCAGGTCCGGCTACCAGGAGGGAACGGCAGCAATTCCGTTCTAACCGGCGTCACATGGAACGGGACGTTCAATCTCTTTCCGGCCAAAATGCGTACTGGCACGGATGCTGACCGGGCCCGCCCGCAGGCAATATCGACATATCAAACGGCAAGGATTAACCGACAGGTTCCATTGCCAGGCCCCAGCAGTCCGAAGGAATGCGCCAATGTTGTCCACAACACCTGCACCGGTCAACGCGATCCGTTTGGCGCTGTGCACGGCTCCGGAGGATCCCGCTATACCTTTGGACGGTGACTGGACCGCGCGGCAGCTGCAGGCTGTGGCCGAGATGGACAAGCGCGTCCAAAGACACCCGCAGCACATGCTCGCCAGGATCGCTCTGGCCAATCACGGGAATACCCCGAGCCTTGAACGGATCAGGACCAGCGTGGTGCGATCGCTCGGAGGCGCTGCGGGCACCCATTACATCGTGGCCGCGCTGCACCTGGCACATCTGGCAATGGCGCTGCCCCATGCGCTGTCCGCCACCCAGCGGTCCCTCCTCTTGGCACCGCTGAAGGCGGCCGAGATGGCCAGGGAAGCCACCGACAACGTTTCAGCGGAAGTGGAGTTCGCTGCCTGATGGCGGCGATTTCCCAAGCCGGAACCACGCGTCTGGCGGACTATTCGTCATGCCCGGCGGAGTCCGCCGCCCCGAAGGTACGTGAGGACGGCAAGCACGCGCCTGTGGTCCTCGGGTTCAGGCCTCAGGTCGAGTTTGAGGAAGATACTTCGGATATGAGCCTCTACGGTCCGCTCGCCCAGAAAAAGTGACTTTCCTATTGCCTGATTGGTGCGCCCTTCGGCCATGAGTTCAAGGACACTCCGCTCCCGGCTCGTGAGGTCATCCCCTGGGGTGTGACCTGCATGTGGGCGGGTCACGAGCCGTGTCACCAGATCAGGGTCGATGGCCGTGCCTCCAGCAGAAACGCGCTGGAGTGCGTCAACGAATTCGTCAACATCAGACACACGTTCCTTGAGCAGGTAACCCAGCCCTTTGGCCCCGTTCTTCAGGAGTGACATCGCGTTTTCCGTCTCTACGTACTGGGACAGCAGGAGAACGCCTGTCTTGGGGTACCTGCTTTTTATGGTCTCAGCGGTCTGGATGCCCTCAACCGTGTACGTGGGAGGCATGCGGATGTCCACCACTGCGACATCGGCACCGTGTGTATCAATCACGTCCAGCAATTTCGCTCCATCGGAAGCCTCGCCCACGACTTCCAGTCCCTCCGACTGCAGCAAGGCGGACAGTCCTCGGCGCAGCAAAGCCGAGTCATCAGCAATGGCAACACGCAGTGTCATGGCAGGTCGCTTTCCGGGTCCGTGGAGAAAGGAAGGATGGCGCGTATTGTCGTACCACGACCATCAGGACTGTCGATTGACAAGGTTCCGCCGAGTGCCGCCGCCCGGTCGGCAACCCCCAGCAGTCCGCCGTCGGGGCCGGGCTGCGCACCACCAATGCCGTCGTCCACTATCTCCATTCGCAACTCTCTTTCACATGCGTCGATGCAGATTCGCACCGAGGACGCCTCCGCATACTTAATGGCATTGGTGACGGCTTCGGCGCAGATGAAGTAGGCGGCCAACTCCACGTGAGCCGGCAGCCCGCTGCATGACCGAAGATCCAGCTCCACCGGCAATGTTGACCGCTCGGCCAGCGCGGTGATGGAGCCCGCCAAACCCCTTTCCCGCAACGAAGGAGGATATACACCCCTGGCCAATTCGCGCAGTTCATTAAGAGCGTCCGAAAGATCGGCCCTTGCCTGCTCGACCAGGCTTCGTAATTCCTGAGGATCAGTCGCGCGTTTGGCCCGGGCGAGCTCCATGGACACCGCGACCAGCCGTTGCTGGGCGCCGTCATGAAGATCCCGTTCGAGCTGACGACGCCGGGAGTCTCCTGCCGTGACGATCCGCTCCCGGGACCGGCGGACCTCAACGAGCTGCTCCCTGAGCTGTTGTTCCATCTGCTGGTTTTCAAGTGCCAAGGAAGTTGCGCTACGCACAGCGGCAAGCAATTGCGGCTGGTCTTGGAGGGCGCCGTCAAAAACCAATGCCCCTACCGGTGTCCCGTGACGCTCCAACACCATGGAGGCGCGCCCAGTTGAACCGTCCGGCAACGGCTGGGGGATTCCCGCGGTGTCGACAAAGGACGCCTTGTCCGGTAACCAACGGAGCAGTGTGAGGGTTGGATCGTGAACGGACCGGCGTAGCGCCGCCACCAGCCTGTCACTCATCGGGGCGGAGCCGACTTCCACCATCAGATCGCCCAGGGTGCCCCGCGCAAACCTGTAGCGCCAAAGCCCCAACAGAACTGAGAGCGGCACAATTGCCGTTGCCGGATACTGCCAGAGTAGCGCCTCGATGGACAAAGACCCTGACAGCTGGATTACAGCCAGCGACACCCAGACGGTGGCCGCCGTCTTTACGATGACCGCAAGCCAAAGCGGCAAGAATGACGACCTGTATGCTTTCGTCCCTGTGCGCCACCGGCCGACGAGAATCACCACGATCGCGACTCCCACCGCGATCTGGAACGTGCGGATCGCATTACCAAGAGTGGTCATGATCTCCGCGCTGTCCCATAGAAGCAGCAGGTTCCGGGAGGTGGACTCCCCCTCCGCAACGTGCAATCGCGGGTCAAAGAACGCCCAGCCCAGAACGGAGGCCACCAGCCAGGAACCGAAGAAGAAACCGACCGCAGCCTTCTCGGCCCTGGTGCGCAGCACTCCCAAGGGAAAGCTGAGCGCCAGATGCAGCAAAGGCGGCTGATACATGAGCGTGAGTGTCACCCCGAGCGTGAAAGCCAGAGGGTCACTGGAGCGACGTATACCCGCCGCCAGCCACAGCCAGCCCGCAGCGCACAACAGGACGCCCGGGTTCCGCGCCGGCCGGCTATGCCAGGCGGTGATTCCGGCCACCACGAAAGCAAGCCCCACGCCTATAAACAACGTCAACTCAAGAGCTGAGAACGGTGCCCGGTTCGGGTGCTCGCCCCATCGAACCACGCCTTGGGCATTCAGGCCTATGGTTCGTGCGGGATCTTGAAGTGCCGTGGGCGACCAGTCAACAGAAGCCAGGACAAGGACAAGGACGCCTGCGGTTACCCCCAACACACAAATGAGCTGGCGTGGAGTCATTACACCTCCCCTCGAACCTGGCCTAAGGGTGGATGCATTACGGTGAAGACCAGATCCATGGCCTCCGCCAATCTCCCTGCTGAGATTCCCTCAAAGAGGACCGCTAAGAGAAGGCATATGGCTAGTTGAGATAACGGAGGGAGCAGGCCAACTCCGTGTTTTTCGCGGGTACTTTTCCTGAGCCCGGGTTGCAAAGACATAGCGCCGCCAACCTAGTCGGCGCTGACTCCGTTGTACCATCGGGTGCCAGGCTCTGCAATACACCTATTCCGGGTCCTGCGGTTGTCTACTAGGTGGGCGGCCCGTTTAGCGCGGCGAAGAAGGGCGGCCGCGCGGACGTGTCGCCACCTTCTGGACCTGCTGGCCCGTCGGCAACGAATCGCGCCATGCGATTTCAGAGATCGTCTTCGGGTCTGGCGGCGAGGATATGACTGGCCCTGACCTGCAGGATGCCGAGCGACTCCTGGATCAGGGGCGATGCGATGCTGCCCCTGCGCACCGCGGCGACTATACGGCGCGCGGGCTTCCCATTGCCAGTAATGCGCAGTCGAACCACGTTTTCGGCACTACGCAGGGGCGCCAGCCGCGGCAGCAGGCCCACGCCCAGCCCCGCACCAACGAAGGCGATCTGGGTTTCCCATTCAACGGCCTCATGGGCAATCCGCGGCGTCACCCCGACTGCCGTGAACGCCGCGGTGAATAGGGCATGGTAGGTGGAACCGGTCGCCTCGGTGATCCAGGGTTCCGACGCCAGCTCTTCGAGCGTCACCGTCTCCCGCGATGCCAGTGGATGGTTGGAGGGAATGATCACGTCCAAGGGATCGTCGAGCAGAACGGTCTGCTCGAAGCGCGGATCGTCCTCACCATAGGTGTCGGACTGCATCGCGACGACAACCGCGAGGTCGATTCGCTCGGCGACCAACAAGTCGAAGCAGCGGGCCGGGTTGGCCTCGAGTACGTGAACCTCCAGTAGGGGGCGTGTCGAGCGCAGCGTGGCGGCCAGCGGCGCAAGCAATTGGGCGGCCGCCGTGGAGAATCCACCGAGCCCAAAACGGGACTGGACCTGGTCGCCGGCCTCCATAGCCGCGGCGCGCAGGCTCTCCCATTCCGCAATCAGGGTGTCCGAGCCCGCCACGAGAAAGCGGCCCGTGGCAGTAAGTCGCACGCCCCGGCCGTCCTTCGTCAGCAGTTGCATTCCAAGCACGCGCTGGAGCTCCCGCAATTGTGCGGAGACGGCAGAGGGAGAATAACCCGTGAGCTCCGCGGTTGCGCCAACGGTGCCGCACCGGGCAAACACCCGAAGTGTTATTAGCCGTGGATCAATCATGCACCCATTGTGCACCATTATCTCCTAAATCTTGCGCTTTTGTTGCAGGTCCATCCTCCTTAACCTCGTAACTAGAAACGCTTCGACAACGCCAGCTGCCCACCCGTGGTCCCCACGAATCGCACGCTACCCAGGCCCCCCGGGAGGAAACCCATGTCTGTTCCAGTGAACTTGCCCCTCAATTCGCGCGGAAAACTCGCTTCATCGTTGCCTGCCGAGCAGCTGGCGGAAATCACCGAGTTGTTCGATCTCCGGCGCGCGGGATATTCCCTCGATGCCCCCTTCTACGCTGATGCGACGATTTTCAACATCGACATGCAGGCAATTTTTGGCAAGCACTGGATCTTTGCTGCCAGCATCGCCGAGCTCCCGGAGCCGGGCGACTACGTCACCGTCGACTACGGACCCTACTCCTTGATCGTTCTGCGCAACGACGACGGCGGCGTTAACGTCCTGCACAATGTGTGCCGCCACCGCGGCGCCCGCGTCCTGACGGAACCCGCGGGGTCAACGGGAAATCTTGTATGCGGCTATCACTCCTGGACCTACTCCCCCAACGGAGATTTGATCCATGCCTCGGCACCGGGGGAAACGAAGTTCGACAAGGGCTGCTTCGGCCTCAAGCGCGCCCACAGCCGCGTGTTCGCCGGACTCATCTTCGTCTGCATTGGGGACGAACCGCCGGCGGATTTCGACGAAACCGGAAAGATATTCGAGCCTTACCTCGCGCCCCACGATCTGTCGAAGACGAAAATCGCCTACCAGCAGAACATCATCGAGGAGGGCAACTGGAAGCTCGTCATGGAGAACAACCGTGAGTGCTACCACTGCGACGGCCACCCGGAGCTCGCGTGCTCCCTCTTTCCCACCTGGGGCCTGACGGAGGGCCTGGTCCCGGCCCATCTCGAGGAAGTGTGGGACCGTAACAAGGAAGCGCAGTCATCGCTCGAGGAGCGTTGCAGGCGCTATGGCCTTCCCTATGAGGTCGTCGAGGAGCTCGACACGCGCATAGCTGGAATCCGCATCTCACGGGAATCGCTTGACGGTGAGGGCGAATCGTTCTCGGCCGATGGGCGCAGGCTCTCCAAGAAGCTGCTCGGTGACTTGCGGGACTTCCGCCTTGGCCGCTGCTCGATGCACCTGCAGCCCAACAGCTGGTTCCATTTCCTCGGGGACCACGTCATCACGTTCGCCGTCTTCCCCGTCAACGAACACCAGACACTGGTACGCACCACTTGGCTGGTGGCTGACGACGCCGTGGAAGGCGTGGATTACGATCTGGAGAAACTCACCTACACCTGGAAGCAGACAAATCTGCAGGACAAGGCGTTCGTGGAGCTGTGCCAGAAGGGCGCCAGCAGCCCCGCCTACGAGCCCGGCCCCTACATGAAGAGCGAATACCAGGTCGAGGCGTTCATCAACTGGTACGTACAGCGTGTGCAGGAGCACTTGGCATGATTGAACTCCGCCCCGACACGGCAATCCAGGAACCACAGCGCATCCGCGGCCTTGAGATGCCGTGGAACAGGGTGATGGGCAGCACCGAGGGACCCGCCCGCGCTGCCCACGCATTGGGCCCCTGGCATCCGCAGGAGTTCACGGCGGAATGCGTCGAGGTCGTTCCCGAGGCGGGCGGCATGATGACCTTCGTGTTCCGCCGCTGCGACGGTGCGCCCCTGGCGTTCCGTGCGGGCCAGTACGTGAACGTCGCCTTTCCCGTAAACGGCGAGGACCAGGATCCGGTGGACCGCAGCTACTCGCTGTCCAGTTCGCCCACCCAGCCGTGGACCTTCAACATCACAGTCAAACGCGACCCCACTGGACTCGTCTCACCCTGGGTGCACGAGAACGTCAAACCCGGCACCGTCCTCGAGATGCTCGGACCGGTCGGGGCGTTCCACCTGCCTGACGCCGACCGCCGGGCACGGTACCTCTTGCTGGCCGCCGGCGCAGGAATCACCCCCATCATGTCGATGGTGCGGACCATCCACTCCCTGCCCGGACAGGCCGATGTCGTGGTGCTCTACCACGGAGCGGAGGCCGGAGGATATGCCTTCCACCAGGAGCTTGCCTACATCGCCTCCGTGGACTCGCGAGTCAAGGTCTTCTACGCGCTGGGTGACCGCAGCAAACCCGAAGGGTGGGAATGGCTCAGCGGAAGGCTGACGGCGGCCATGCTCGACGAGGTTGCCCCCGATGCCAATGGCCGCCAGGTCTATGCCTGCGGCCCCGAGGGTTACCTGAACACCGCCACCGAGCTACTGGGGAAGGTCGGCGTCGACGACACCTCCATCAACATGGAATTCTTCTCGGGAGATCGCCAGACGCTCCTTGAATACCAGGCGGAGATCGCGCTTGCAGAGGACATTGCCGAGGAAATCGCCGAGGAAATCGCAGATTCCGCCGAGGACTATTATGAAAGCCAGCCCACAGCGTTCGGGCTCTACGAACCCGGCTACAACGCCGAGGGACCCCTGAAGGCCACGGGGCTGCCGCTGGAACTCATGGACACGGCGCCCTATTCCGAAGCCCCCGACGGAAGTTCGAACGTGGGGCCGGAGACCGTGTCCCCTGATGCCTCGAGCTTCGACACGGTCGGAACGGGAAGCCTCACCCTGTCCTTCGTGCGCACCGGCATCAATGTACGCATCGACCCCGACGAACACATCCTCGGGGTAGCCCAACGTTCAGGCGTCAGGATCGGCGCGAACTGCAAGGAAGGGATGTGCGGCTCCTGCAAGATCGTCAAGCTTTCCGGGGAAGTCGAGATGAACCACCAGGGCGGGATCCGAGCACGGGAAATCGATGCCGGCAAGTTCCTGCCCTGCTGCTCCACCGCGCGGACCGATATGGTGATCGATGCCTAACCGCTTCCAGCTGCTGTAGGCCTGACGGCATCAGGGATTGTTGTCACGGCAAGAATACAAGTGGATAGTACACCCCCGCCTGACGTCAGGCAGCCGCTCAAAAGCCGTCAGATTAGAAACTAAATCGCCGTTCCCTGACCTGCCCTATCGAAAAGTCCTAGGTTCTAACCGGCCACTATCGGAGGGGAAGTTCGGGGGCGGTGCATCGGATCATTGTCAGCGTGGATTATGCGCATGCGAGGTGCTCAGTGCTGGATGAGGCCGGCAGGTAGATGAAGGCGCGCTTATCGTAGGTGGTGGCGATGGCAGGCCGCTAATGACGGTTGACGGGCCCTTGGACGCTCTTGCGTTGAAGCGACTGTCGACCCGAACAGGACCGTCCTGGTGCCGCTGAATATAGCGGCGGGCTCGCGGCCGCGGCCGCAACACCGTAGTTCGCAGAAGCCCTGGGACGCTTCGGAGACCGCATGGTGCGATGGCTTGCCTCCACCGGCATCCAACGCGGGCGTGCCGATCATCTCGTAACCAATAGGTGGACGTGGAGCGCAATCCGCCCATATCCAGCCGATTGACCTCTTCGGGTTACTTCTTGCTTTTTTCTCGCCCGGCGAAGGACTCCCAACCAGTGTGACCGTGCCGCCTAAATACGGGATGCTTCCTCGGTGCCGAGTACGCGGGATTACACAGTCTTCGAGCAGGGACCTGGAATGGCAGGGCCAATGGACCGTCTAATGCACCTCATGGCGCCTAAAATACTGCCATGCCTACACGTGTTCACGAGTTTGTCTGGCCTGATCGCGTCGTCATCGGCACCGTCGGCGTTCCTGGCGCGCGCACGTTCTATCTGCAGGTACGCTCAGGGACGCAAATTGTTTCTATTGCTCTGGAGAAGCAGCAGTCCGCTCTGCTCGCCGAGAAAATTGACGAGATTCTCTATCAGCTCATCACCGTCGAAGGCAACCGCTTCAGTGTTCCCAGCAGGACTCCCATCGAATTGGTCGACAACGATCCACTCGAACCCGTTCAGGAGCAGTTTCGCACCGGCGCGATGAGCCTAGGCTGGGATCCGACGACGGCGCATGTGGTCATAGAGGCTTACCACATCGCCGATGTCGACACTGGTGACAACAGCGAATCCCATGATCACGACGGCGCTGAAGTACCTGAAATGCTGTTGGTACGGATGCCGGTAGGCACCGCTCGCGCCTTCGCCAAGCGCACACGTAAGGTAGTAGACGCCGGACGTCCCATATGCCCGCTCTGCGGTTACCCCGTAGACGTCGACGGACATATCTGCACTCCTCCCGAGGTCTAATGAAGACGCCGTGATTGATTGCCATGGCACTTCTCTTCGGCTTCGCCACGGTCCACGCGGGATGGCTACGGTGCCTGCTTGCAGCGACAGGTTTCTCCGTCGGCGTGACGGCGGTGATCTGGCGCACCGCCATGGAGGATCACCAGGACCGGCCTGACCTTTGGCGGGAATCGCTGCAGCGCATCGCCGACCATCCGCTGCTGGGCGAGGGACCGGCGCCAGCACCCTTTTCCCCTGGCTTCCCTGGCGCGCGGGTCACCACGCATGCCCACAACGAGATCCGGCAGTGGGGAATAGAGTAGGGGCTTGTTGGCATCGGGCTCACACTCGCCGTGGCCGTCGTTGCCCTCCGATCGGTGCCCCGACCGATCGACTGCAATCGCTGGTCCCAGTCCGCCGCACTCGCCCTCCTCGTCTCCGGCCTGACTGACTTCACGCTTCGGATCACGGCGCTCACGCTAACCGCCGCCGCCCTGACCGTCTTGGGCGTGACAGGACACCTTCCGGCCTCCGGTCGCCCGCAGCGGATCTGCCCAGCGCACACACCCACGCACTGCGAAAAAGCTGACCTAGGCCCGCCCGCGGGGGGGCTGGCGAATGTCGACGGCAAGGGCAAGCTCGACGTCCGACGATTCGGCGGCCGAGATGGCCAGTGGAGCAATGTCGAGATCATCCGCGACTTCGCATTTACCTCCAAGGCCAAGATACAAGAACTTTTCAGCCCGCAGGGCTTTGACCGGCCGCGCAGCCGTTTTCACCGGCCCCATGCAGAGGGCCATCGATGAGGAAGGGATGAAGCGCGGAACAGCCTTAGAACCGCCCGCGGGCCCGCGGCCCGCGGCCCCGCCCAGGTCCCGCTTAGAGATTTAACGAGTGCTCGCACCGGCATGTTTTCTCTGGCTAGGTTTTCTGCAGATTGCGGAGCCATTTCTCGACACTGGACAGAACAGCCTCACGGGTTGCGGCATAACTGGTCACCGTTTCAGGCGCACCTCCAGTAGTCGAAGTAAGACGCGCCCGAAAAGGCAAGGCATGACCGGCTTCGAACCACACGTTGATCACCATGGTCGCCTCCCCTCCTCCGACTACCCCGTCGTCCGTCACCAAAGCCACAGCACGCACCTTGCCTTTCCCCTGAGATCGCTCACCTTCGTTCTGCCCTTCCATCCGCAACAAGAAGGGTAGAAAGCTCTCATTAGGACGCTGCCACATTTGCCTCAAGATTCGAGACGCCGACAATCAAGAAGGGCACAAGATATGCAGCTGCGACGGCCTTCAACTCGTGTCGGAGCTGACACGCAACGGGCACCGAACACCCTCGGTTCGTTGACGGAATCGCGCGATGACGCAATTTTAGTTTTCTTCTTTATTCTGATGAGATAATTTGTCGATTGGCAGAACTCGTAGCCAGAAGGAGGTAATGGAGCCTTCCTGAGGCGCCGGTAGGCTGGGGTGCAGGGTGATGAGCAGGAACGGATAGCAACCAGCGACGGCCCCAGGTGGGTGCCGTCATACTGCGCCTCTGCAGCGGACCAACCAAAGTGTCTCATGGGTCGCCGGCAGCCGCGTTGGGGGACTTAATGGAACAGGACGGCGCCCACTTTCAGCTGAAGCTGTTGCAACGCTGGCAACTATTTTGCGGGCCAGCCGAAATTCATGTCCCGTCCAGACAGCAGCGGCTGGTCAGCGCGTTGGCGCTAATCGGCCCCCGCCCCCGCCGCTATCTCAGCGGACTCCTGTGGCCGGACAGCCCTGAAGTCCGCGCCTTAGAAAGTCTGCGCGTAAGCGTGCATCTGATGTCGCGCCAAAGTCCCGGACTGATTGTGGCCGACGGCCCGATTCTCTCCTTGACGAACAGCCTGAGCGTGGACCTCCACCAATTTCTCGACCATCTCAGGGCCTGTGAGCTATCAGAATCATGCTCTGCCCCAGATGGATGTTTATCGCAACTGCAGCGCGCTGAGCTGCTCCCCGGCTGGTATGAAGACTGGGTCGTACTCGAGCAAAACCGGTTACGGAACATCCGGCTGCGCGCCTTGGTGCTGCACGCTGGCCGATGGCTCGAGCAGGGGGAAGCTGCAAAGGCTGCCGAGGCCGCTCAAAACGCACTCGAACTCGAGCCCCTCCACGAAACCAGCATCGGGTTCCTGATGCACGCCGAACTGGAGCTTGGTAATCGCCCCGGAGCACTGCATGCCTTTGAATCCTTCAAGGCACTCCTGGCCGCCGAACTCGGCGTGCAGCCCTCAAGGCATCTTTCCAGGCTTGCGCAGCGTATCCGGGTATAGCGACGTAGGTCGCCCCGTCCCCTTTCTGTCACGCTTGGGCCATCTACGGGTCCCCGAGGGATCGCAGCTCCCGTGCGGCAAGGCGTCGGGAGCGCTTCCCGCGTCGCGGGAGCTGAACCGTCAAGCCCACATCCCCGATGCTTTGTCGTCTCGTTCATGTCGTCTCGGATCAGAAGTATGTTTGTCGACGTCGGCTCCCCCGAGCTGACGTGCAAGCGGGGATCGAAGAAGACTCATTCCTACGGTTGTCGTCAGCCACGACACAGAGAAGAATCCCGCGAACCACCTCGTAGCACTGCAGGGCTGGCCACCGTAAGGAAAGCTCAGAGCGAGTTGCAGCAGCGGTTGATATATCCAAGTCGGAATCACAGCAAAGAATGTCGGGTCGCACCAACGACGAACCGCAGGCGTTCCCCGGACTCGATGAATCGTACAACGCTCTGTACATCCACATCGGTAGTCCGGCGGCGTTTGGCGCCGCCATCCGCAAGATCGACATGACGTTCCTGAGATCAAATCTGGGTCCCTACCGGCCCGGCATAGCTACCTGTCGATTGTTTTGCTGGCGTATTTGCCGCCCGAGCAGGGTAGCTGATCTGTGGTCACCACAAGCAAGACGCGACGCCGCACCGCATCCAGACGTTTTTGGCCCTTTGAACCACCCCTTACCATGCTCATCGCCTTTACTCGTCTTGGTCGCACTGTTAGCGGCTTGGGGCATGCTCCGCGAGCTGTTGCATTTCGACAAGGTCGAAACCTGGTGGGTGCTGCTCGGCATCGTCGGCCTCACCGTTCTCCCCATCGTGCTGCTTCTGCTGGAGGGCATCGGCGCAGCCGGCCGGCTCCGTCGAAGTCGGGCAGGTAAAGGTGGCGCTCACGGCCGCTGCCGGAGCGCAGAATCTGGTTCTCGCGCCTCCGAACGTCACACCCAACCCAGTTATCGGAGACTCCGGCGCAACACATCATCAAGGGACTGAAGCGCGCACGCACGTCGAACATCATCGTGGTCGATCTTAGGGGCGGCCGCGCATGGACTGTAACCGGACACTGATCCGCGGCACGGCACAGTCCGCGACCAGACTCGGGCTAGTACGCTACGAGGTCACCTTCAAAACCAACGTCAGCAAATGCGCTACACCGCCATCATCGGCCACCCAGGCGACCAACTGGTCTTCCGCCCACACCTGGTCTTCACCGCAGGCGGCCACGTAAGCAGCAAAGGCGTCTACATCGCAACCAAAAACCTCAGCGGAGGACTCAGCGACGCACCCTTCCACCTCAACGTGACCTGCAAGAACTGACCCCATCCCCCGGATTGCACCGCGGGACCGGCGGACCAGCGCTGCTCGACGTCAGGGCAGAAGGGCCCGAGTCCGGGCTTGTCTCGGGTTCAGGTCCCGCGCAGGGGCCAGGGGCGCCATCCGTCAACGATGTCCCGGAGCCGGGTCCCTGCGTCCCGAAGCCGTGCAACTGACACCGAGCCGGATTCGCTGCGGCCGCCTTCAGTAGCGGAACCGTCCACCGCAGTCAGTCCATAGTCCATCCATCGTCGGCTGCCCAGCGGATAGCCTTCGCTGTAACTGCCAGCGGCCACCGCCAACACCAGCAATTCCAACCGGTCCGCCTCGGACCTTGCGGTCTGGTCACATGCATCACAGCCGCACACCGGAAACGAGAAGTCATGCAACACCCCCGCGTGCACACCATAACTCCCGGATACCCGGTGAAGACAAACGTCACCGGCGCCGTGCCGGGCCTCCGCGACGTGACCCGCACCGCCTCCACCGTGTCCTGATCATCCCTGAGCAGATCCGCCGCGTGGGCCGGATCACTGTCGAATCCGACGTCGTACACGGCAGACAGGTACCCGATCAGTGCCCGGGCGACGACGTGGAGCCCGGCAAACCGCTCGGGATGGCTGTCCACACTGTAGGAGATCTCCGGAGTATCGTCATCGCCCGACCGCCGCCCATACGGGATGGGTTCGCCCTGTGCGGAGTAGTACGCCGCGACCGGCAGGGCCGGTCGGGCGCAGCGGGGCTGTCCTCCCGCGGGGTAGCGCCATAGCCACGACGAGCAAGCCGTTCTTGGAGCCCACGCCGAACCCGGCTTTCTGTGACCCCAGAGAGCAGACGCTCGCGGGATCGCGCCGACGACAGGACCGTGCATAGTTCCCCCTGTTGGGAAAGCGTCAAGAGTAACGCTGGAATAACGGCGGTTTTGATAGCTTCACTCTGAAGGGACTTTATGCCCCTCAGATTGGAGCAAGTGATGCGTGATTCATCGCCGGAAACGGCTCTTTCTAAGTCCACCGCATCCAAAAATGACGCTTATTCCAACCCACCAGTTGAAACATTTCACTTCGGGGGTGAGATGACGAAGCCAGGTCACACGGCGAGGGGACGGTGGTCCGCCCTGTTCTTTGCGGCCTTGACGGCGATGATGTTGGCGGGTTTCGTGGCGCTTACGAGCTCCGACTCGGCCTCCGCCAACCATAATAAGAAAGGCTCAAAGGTCTCCGTGGTGGCGAATGTGTTCAACCTGGAGGGGGGTCGAACTGTGCCGCCTGTCAAGATGAGGTGTGTGTGGTCGGACAAGTACGAAACCTACAACTGTCAGGCTAAACACTTCAGACAACTCCTCACTACCAAGAACCAATCGGACGACACAGATTATTTACCTCGCGGCGGCGACTATCTCGGTGGCGACGTCGTGAATCCCCACGAGTTCTCCTGCGAGAGGCCCACCAAGGATCCCAGCACCGTCACACCAAGTGACTACAAGTGCCGCGATTCCAACCATAAGTTCCGGTTGAATCAGATGGTGTACCTGATCTACCCGGAGAACTGCGATTCCAGCAGCCCTAAGTGCATCGAATTCGTCTTGCCGCCCCGCAAGTGACGCGGATGGAGCAGCGTGCCCGCGTAGAGGCTCCGAGGTCGACATGACGTCGCTCTTCGTGAGTCACAGCTCGCGGGACCACGAACCCGCGGAGAAGGTGCGCGACTGGCTGAGGGCCCAGGGGTATGCTGCGCTGTTCATGGACTTCGACGCCGACGACGGCATTCGCGCCGGCCGGGACTGGGAGCGCGAACTCTACGCCCAGTTGCGCAAATGTGACGGTGTCCTCTTCCTGGCCAGCGCGGCGTCGACCACGTCGCGTTGGTGCTTCGCGGAGGTAAGTCTGGCCCGGGCACTGGGCAAAGCCGTGATCCCCGTCCGCGTGGAGTCAGGCGCGCGGCTTAACCTGCTCGACGACGTGCAATGGATTGATTTTGCCGACGGAGATCATGCACTGAGCCGCCTGCGGCACGGGCTGTTGGCTGCCGGCCTCGACCCGGCTGAGTCCTTCGCCTGGGATCCCAATCGATCCCCGTACCCAGGGCTAAGGCCCTTCGAGGCGAACGATGCTGCGGTCTTCTTTGGCCGCGGTCCGGAGGTTGGCAGACTCCTCGAGCTGCTGCAACCGACCCTGCAGCGCGCAACCGGCCGGTTCGTCGCCATCGTGGGCCCCTCGGGCAGCGGCAAGTCCTCGTTACTGCGGGCAGGGCTGTTGCCCCGCATGGTGAAGCTTAGCCAGCATTGGGTGATCCTGCCACCACTGCGGCCCGGGTCACATCCCAGGCAGCAACTAGCCGCCTGTCTGGCGGACCGCTTCGCCGTCCACGGACGCATGTACTCCCGCGTCGATGTGGCGACCCGCCTTGAGCAGGGCCCACAGGCCCTCCTCGATCTGGCCACAGAGCTCGCCGAGCTAAACGTCAGCCCCGGCTCGGAACGACCGAGAGTGCTTGTGGTCATCGACCAGGCGGAGGAGCTGCTGACGCTCAGTGGGCCGCGTGAGCAGGAAGCGTTCCTGAATCTGCTCTCGGGAGCTGTGGCCCGCGAAGGTTCCCCGGTATGGGTCGTCGCGACGGTTCGTTCGGAGTTCCTGTCGACCGCTCCTGAGCGGGCCGGACTCTGCGAGGCGATGAACGACTCACTGGTGGTGGAGCCGCTCAGCCGCTCACGGCTGTCCGAAGTCATTGCCGGGCCTGCGCAACGTGCCGGCGTGGATTACGAGCCCGGCCTTGTCGAACGGATTGCACGGGACGCGGAGGGGGGCGACGCGCTGCCGCTTATGGCCTACACGCTCAGAGTACTTTATGAGCGATTTGGAGTTGATGGAAGGATCGACGGCAGCGAATACGAGGCCATTGGCGGCGTGGTCGGTGCCCTGACGAGACGCGCCGACCAGATCCTCGACGAACTGACACGGCGCGGTCTTGGCTCCCGGGTCCTGCCCACCTTGCTCAAGCTTGTGTCGGTGGAGCGGCGCGGTGAGCCCACCCGGCGGCGGGTTCAGCGCCGAAGCCTCGTGCCGGACGAGTGCATCGTCGTCGACACGTTCGTCGAGGCACGCCTGCTCACCAGTGCTGCAGACACGACAACGGCTGCTGACGACAGGAAGCGCACGAACGGCGGCGGGCAGGGCGTCATCGACGTGGCACACGAGGCGCTGTTGCGGCAGTGGCCGCCGCTGTGCAGGGCGATCGGCGAGGCTCGGGAATGGCTGGAGCGGCGTTCGGAGCTCGATCGTCTCGCCGCAGATTGGGAGCAGGGCGGCGCAGACGAGTCCTTCCTATTGCGCGGTGGGCGACTGGCTGCTTTCGACCGCTGGTCCGAAGAGCGTCTGCCAGACCTGAGCCCCCTCGGACGCCGTTTCCTGGAGAGAAGCCGCGAACTTGCCGCGCGAGAGCTGCAGGCGGCGCGCCGATCGAACCGCCGTCGGCGAATCCTGGTGGGATGTCTCGCCGTCTTCCTCGCTCTCGCGTTCGCCGCGGGTGCTGTGGCGTGGCAGCGGAACATAGAGGCACAGAGGCAGGCCGACCTTGCACTAAGCCGGCAGTTGGCGGCGGCAGCGAATGGGCTGGTCGGCTCACAACCGCACACCGCGATCCTTGCCGGGCTGCAGGCCCTCAGTCTGGGTGGCGAGTCCGCACCACCGGCGCCGGGTTTGGTGACCGCGTTGGCGCGGGTTACCCATCCTTCCCGGATGCTGCTCGCACACACCGGCCAGGTGCATGACGTGGCGTTCAGCCCTGACGGCAAGGTACTGGCGTCCGGCGGGGGCGACACGACGGTTCGGTTATGGGACGCGGCCACGGGCCACGAGTTCGGCATTCTAGCAGGAAAGGCGGAGGTGTGGAGCGTGGCATTCAGTCCCGATGGCCACCGAGTAGCCGCCGGAGACCGCAATGGGACGATTCGGATCTGGGACCTGGGCACCGGCCGCAAGGAAGATGCCGCTCTGGAGCACGGATCGTGGGTGTGGGATGTGGCGTTCAGCCCAGACGGTCGCATGCTGGCGTCAGCAGGCGATGACGGCCAAGTGAAGGTTTGGGACACCACGTCTCGCCGGCTCCGCGGCCGGCCCCTGACCGGCACTATCGGCGCGGTCTACGGCACGGCGTTCAGCCGAAACGGAGTGGTAGCGGCCGCGGGGAAAGACGGAATCGTGCGGACATACGACTCCGAGTCCGGCAAACTGTTAAAAGAGTTGGTGAACGGCCAGAAGGTCCTGACGGTCGCGTTCAGCCCGGATGGCCGGATCTTGGCTTCGGGCGGGAGCGACGGAAACACGCGGCTGTGGGAGCCCGATGCCGGCCAGGCCATCGGCGGCCCGCTGGCGAGCGGCGGCGGGGAGGTGCGCGGTCTGGCCTTCAGCGCGGACGGTCACCTCCTCGCCTCGTCGAATGCGGACCACACTGTGACCTTGTGGACGGTGGCAAGCCGCCATTCCGCAGGCCTGCCACTCCTCGGTTCCACCCAAGACGTCGAGGGCGTGGCTTTCAGTCCCGACGGGGCTTCGCTTGCCACGGCGAGTTGGGATGGCGCGGTGCGGCTCTGGGATGTCGCGGAGATTTATTCGGTCAGTCGCGCCTATCTGGGTCACCTAGATTACGTTCAAGACGTCGCGATGAGTCCTGTTGGAGACGTGATGGCCACCGCAAGTGTGGACCGTACTGCGCAGCTGTGGGACGTTGCCTCCGGGAAACGCCGCGGTCCGGCCCTACGTCATAACTCGGAGGTGAACGCCGTAGCGTTCAGCCCGGACGAACACACTCTCGCCTCAGTCAGCGGCGACGGCGTGCTGAAGCTCTGGAATGCTGGGACCGGCGACCTCCTTGGCCCCCCCATCGCGGCTAGCGGTGCGCTATCCGACGTGGCGTTCAGCCCGGACGGTGAGCAGGTCGCCGTAGCTGTCGACGATGGGACCGTGCAGACCTGGAGGGTAACGTCGCGAGAGCGCCGCTCGGTTCCGCAGCTCAGCCATTTCGAGGGCGTGAACGGCATCGCGTTTAGCCCGGACGGTGCAATGGCATCCGCATCGGATGACGGCACGGTCCGTATCTGGAACCCGGCTTCGGGACGATCGGTCGGACCTCTGACCGGCCACCAAGGACCCGTCTACGGGGTGGCCTTCAGCCCCGACGGGCGTGTGCTGGCCTCCGGCGGTTCCGATAACAACGTCTTGCTTTGGGATGCGGCCACCGGAAAAAGGATGGGTGCGCCGCTCAGCGGGCACACTGACGTCGTGCGAAGCGTCGCTTTCAGCCCCGACGGTCGGCTGATCGCCTCCGGGAGCGACGACCGGACGGTCCGCGTCTGGGACGTCGCTTCCACGCAGTCTCCCTCTGTCACTCTCAGTGGGCACAACATGGAGGTCACCGGGGTTGCGTTCAGCCCCGACAGCAAGTTCGTCGCGTCCTCGAGCTGGGACAGAAACGCCCGTCTGTGGGACCTGGGCTTCTCGTCTTGGGCCCAAGCTGGCTGCGCACTGGTCAATCGAAACATGACGATGAGCGAGTGGACTGCCCTGGTACCCGGACGGCCCTACCAGCGGACGTGCCCGGATATGCCGGCGGGCACCGGGGCACCTCCCGCGGCCCTGGTATCCGATAACCCTCGTGCAGGATAGCGCATCCCTTCACAACCAGGCCGGGGCAGGACGGATGTTCTCGACACCACCCCAGCATTCCAGCGCGGGCCCACCGATTTTGGGGGACAGGGACTGCCCCGTATTCGTTGACTCCTTGACTCAGCCCGGACGGTGGTGATGCGTACTGCTTCGGCCCCGGCAGTACTGGGACGAGATGTCCCGTGACCTTCGCCCGGTCTACACGGCACCCTCCGAGGCCGCAGCGAAGGAACGCTTCGTCGGGTTCTCGACCAAATGGGGCCGGCAGTACCCGGCGATCACCCGGCTGTGCGGTGAAGGCGCAGGAAGTTGCACTCACCTTCACCCCCTACTTCCTCTGGGCAAACCGCGGCCCCTCCACCATGCGTGTCTGGGTACCAGCCTCCAGTCACTAGGAACCAGCGGACTGCGCTTCTGTGCTGCCGGCACCATCGCCGGCAGCACAGAAGCGCAACCTGGAGAGCGCACGCCACCCCGTCAAAAGGCAGACAGCAGGACCGGCAACGCCTCCACGACGGCTTGCACGCCCGGACACCAAGGGCGACCGGTGATCCGCGGATCCACGACCAGTGTGTCCGACTATCCCCGATAACCGGCTCGCGCCGAACGGAACGGAAAGCGAGCCGAATGATGCGGCGCAGTGCCGCGACTGGAGGAACGCCCCATGGCAGCCCCACGGGTGCTCGCGACCACCGCCTATCTTCAACCCGGCGGAGAAGTTGACCGGATGCCGCAGGACGCCGGCTTCGACGTCGTTTTCTCCAAGTACCAGGACCGGCTCCGCACCGGCGAAGAACTGATCGACTACGTCAAGGATGTCGACGCCATTGTCGCCGGCACGGACGCCTTCACCGCCGAGGTCATCGTCGCCGCCCCGCACCTGATGGTCTTCGGTCGCTGCGGGGTTGGATACAACAGCATCGACGTCACTGCAGCCACAAAAAATGGCGGCGCCGTGACCTTCACACCCGGTGCGAACCGCATCAGCATCGCCGAACACGCCTTGGCGCTGATGCTCAACTGCGCGCGGCTGATTCCTCAGAACCTGGCCAGCATCAGGGCCGGCGGCTGGGACCCAGACGAGCGGCCGCGAGCTCACCGGCGACGCCCTGGGCGTTATCGGATTTGGCCCGATCGGCAAGACGACGGCCCAAGCACTGGGCATGACGTGATCGCCCACGACCCGTACATCGACTGCAAAGGCGCCCTGCGTAGGAACGGGCACGTTTCTCTCGGTTGGCCAGGCCTGCACATCTGCCGTCACCACGGCGGCGTCAGCGCCAGGGTTATCTGCGCCGGGGTTAAGGCGGCACGGGTGAGTCGGTGCGCATGCGTGCGGCCAGCGGCGCGCATTGCAATCAGCGCCGACGCTGGCCGTAACCAGCTTGGCATGAGGTCCCTTGCCGAGGTCATCTCCGCACAGCCCTGACGAAGTGCTCAGGCCAGGGCTGCGCGGTCGAGGCCCCCGCCGGGACATGCGCCGTGGTGAATGTACCGAACGCGGCAACGGTACCGGTCTCCGGAGTTCCGCCGGTGGGAGCGCCAGATGGTTCGGACCGGACTTCGAAGCCCATGGTAAGCGAGGTCCGGCCAAGCTTGTTGATTTTCACTGTTGCCGTCACACGTTGGCCGAACCACAACTTCGCCTTGTAGTTGATCACTTGCTGGACACGGGGGGCGCTGGGGAAATAGTCCGGCAGATCCAGCTTGCGGAATAGCTCCGCCTCTGCCGCCTCAACCCACCGGAGGATCGCAGAGTTGTGCTGGTGGCCCGATGCATCCGTGTCGACCCACTCCACGGTCCGCTCAACGCTCGCCTGCGGAAAACCCGCGTTTCCCTCTGCCTCAGTGTGATCCATGCTGCTCCTAGTGTGTTCCGATGCCGGCGTTCTCTTCCTCCGGCTCGCTCGACGGAGTACCAGCCGCTTCCGCCAGCGGTTTGGGGATCATGGCCACCGCCGCGGCTGCCAGCACTGCAATGCCGGCGAAAATCGCAAAGTTGGCCTCAAAGGGCAGTTTAGAGCCTGCAATCCATCCGCCGATCAATGGCCCGGAGATGGCGCCGAGGCGGGCGAAGCTCAATGCCCATCCTGTGGCTGTGCCGCGGATTTTGGCCGGATAGTAGTCGGCGATGTAGCCCGTGAGGACCAGTGACGTGGATATGGAACCCACACCTGCGAAGGCGACGAACAGCAGGTTGACCACCATGGTGTTCGGGAAGACCAGCAGCATGATGCCCAGGCCGCCGAGGATGTAGAACACCACAAGGATGAGCTTCTTGCCGTACTTGTCTGCGGCGCGGCCCAGGATGAGGCCGCCGATGGCTGAAGCAAGGCTGAAGACCAAGAGGAACGTGAGGGACGAGCCGAGGTCGTATCCGGCTTTCTTCATGATGCTCGGCAGCCAGGTGTTGAGTCCGTACACGAGGACCAGGCCACAGAACAGCGAGATCCAGAAGAAGACGGTGGACCTGAGGTATTTCGCGGAGAACATGGTGGTGATCGTCTTCCACCACGGCTCGGCCTCTGTGCTGGAGGCAGCCGGTGCCGGTGCTGCCATCGGGGTGTAGTTGGCAATTTTGAGTTTGAAGGCAAGAGCTTTTGCTTCGGACCTCCGGCCCTTGGTCTCGAGGTACTCCAGCGATTCGGGTAGAAGCTTCCAGATGATGGGGAGCAGCACGATCGGTGCTGCGCCGATCGCGATCACTGCCCGCCATCCGCCGAGCGGCAGTACGAAAAGCGCGGCCAGGGCGGCAGCGACGATGCCCAGGGAGTAGCCGGAGTACATGAGGCCATAGTTGAAGGAGCGCTTGTTCGGGGCCGAGTACTCAATGGTCAGGGCGGCAGCGACAGGGATGACGCCGCCCATGCCCAGCCCGCCGATCAGGCGGAAGAGTCCGAACAGTTCGGGGGTGGGCGCCCATGCGGCGCCAATTTGGGTCAGGGTGAAGATCGCCATGGATGCCAGCAGCATCTTCTTGCGGCCCACAAGGTCGCTCAGGGTGCCGATGAACAGGGCACCGATCAGCATGCCGATCAGGGCGTAGGATCCCAGTCCACCAAGCGCGAGCGGGCTGAGGTTCCATTCCTTGTACTCGGCCAGGGCCGGCAGGACGGCGCCGAGGACGCCGACGTCGTAACCTTCGGCCAGGATGGCCAGCCAGCAGCAGAAGAGAACCAAACCGGTGGTCCGGCTGGGGACTTTCCAATCGGTGACGGGTGCGTTTGCCATGGCTACTTCACCAGGACCGATGCCGAAGAGGAAGCGGGCGTCCAGCGAAGGTGCGGGTTGGTGACTTCAGCATCTGGTTCCTTCAGTAGGGACAGGCGGGGACGTACTGCGTCGGTGCGGGAGCTCGGCGGCTTGCGGCGGCCGGCCAGGAACTGCGGGATCCACTCAGCGCCCGGCCCGTTGTATTCTTGCTCGGCTGCGGCGTGGAGGGTCCACTGGGGGTCGTACAGGTGCGTCCGGCCAAGTGCGATGAGGTCTGCCCGGCCGGCGAGGAGGATCGAGTTGACGTCGTCGTAGCTCGAGATGGCGCCGACGGCGATCACCGCCACCCCTGCGGGGGCGGCCACTTCCTGGCGGATGCGGTCAGCGAATGGCGTCTGGTAGCTGCGGCCGAAGGCGGGCTTTTCCTCCTTGGCGACCTGCCCGGTGGAGACGTCGAGGCCGGCTGCGCCGTGGGCTACGAAGGCGCGGGCGATTTCGACGGAATCGTCGGAGGTGTTGCCGCCCTCGATCCAGTCCGTTGCCGAGATGCGCACCGTCACCGGCTTGCCGGCGGGCCAGGCCGCGCGGACGGCGTCGAACACTTCCAGCGGGAACCGCAGCCGGTTCTCCAGGCTGCCGCCGTATTCGTCGGTCCGCTTGTTGGAAATGGGTGAGAGGAAGGAGGACAGCAGGTAGCCGTGGGCGGCGTGGACCTCGAGGAGGTCGAAACCCGCCTGCTCGGCCCGGAGCGTCGCGGCGACGAACTCTTCCTTGATGGCGTCCATGCCGGCGCGGTCCAGCTCGGCCGGCATCTGGTTGTGGGGACCGTAGGCGATGGCCGAGGGGCCCACCGCCTGCCAGTTGCCGGTTTCCAATGGTTCGTCGATGCCCTCCCACATGAGCTTGGTGGAGCCCTTGCGGCCGGAGTGGCCGATCTGGGCGCCGATCTTGGCGCTGGACTGGCTGTGGACGAAGTCCACGATCTCCTTCCAGCTGTCCCGCTGGCTGTCCGTGTACAGGCCGGTGCAGCCTGGCGTGATGCGTCCGGCCGCCGAGACACAGACCATTTCGGTCATGACCAGGCCTGCGCCACCCAGGGCCTTGGAACCGAGGTGGACCTTGTGGAAGTCTCCCGGAATTCCATCCACCGCCGAGTACATGTCCATCGGGGACACCACGATACGGTTCTTCAGTTCCAGTCCGCCGATGCGGAAGGGCTGGAACATGGCCGGTGCAACCTGCGTCAGTCCCTGCGATTCGGCGAAGTTCCGGTCCACGGCGTCGGCGAACTCCGGGTCGCGAAGGCGCAGGTTTTCCTGCGTGATGCGGCGGCTGCGCGTCAGCAGGTTGAACGCGAACTGCGTCGGGTTCTGATCCTTGTACTGGCCGATGCGTTCGAACCATTCAAGGGACGCCTGTGCAGCACGCTGGGTGGAGGCCACTACGGGCCGGCGCTCGGCTTCGTAGGCGGCCAGCGCGGATTCCACGTCGGGATGTTCGTGCAGGCAGGCGGCCAGGGCCAGTGAGTCTTCCATGGCCAGCTTCGTGCCTGAGCCGATGGAGAAGTGGGCGGTGTGGGCAGCGTCCCCCACCAGGACGACGTTGTCCTTGCGCCAGCTTTGGTTGCGGACGGTGTTGAAGTTCAGCCACTTGGAGTTGTTGGACAGGACTTCGTAGCCGTCCAGTTCCTCAGCAAAGATCGACTGAATCTTGGCGATTGCCTTCTCGTCGGAAACACCCGGCGGGAAAACGTCGTTGGCAGTCTCGTCGAAACCGGCGGCGCGCCAGACGTCCTCGTGCATTTCCACGATGAAGGTTGAGCCCTCGTCCGAGTAGGGGTAACCGTGGATCTGCATGACGCCCCACTCGGTTTCCTTCACGAAGAACTTGAAGGCCTCGAACACCTGGTCCGTGCCGAGCCACATGTACTTGTTGGTGCGTGGATCGAGGTCTGGCCCGAAAGACTCTGCGTACTTTGCCCTGATCTGCGAGTTGACGCCGTCGGCGGCCAGCACCAGATCATAGTTGGCTTCGAGTTCCTCAATGGCGGGCGCCATGGTCTGGAAGCGCAGGTCAACGTTGAGCTCGGCGCAGCGTCGCTGGAGCAGCTCCAGGAGTTCCTTGCGGCTCATGGCGGCGAAACCCTGGCCACCCACGCTGATCATCTGTCCGCCGAAGTGGATATCGATGTCGGCCCAGCGGGCGAAGCGGCGGCTCATGTAGTCGGCGACCACGGGGTCCGCGTTGCCGATTCCGCCCAGGGTTTCGTCGGAAAAGACGACGCCGAAACCAAAGGTGTCGCTGGCAGCGTTTCGTTCCCAGAGGGTGATTTCGTGGGACGGGTCCAGTTGCTTCATCAATGCTGCGAAGTAGAGGCCGCCCGGGCCGCCTCCAACGATTGCGATTTTCATGGTCCTGCTCCTTCTCACGCCTGGCTCTGGCCGGCGGGGGTGAGTTCTTGGGTCTGGTTCGCGATGGAGTCGCGGAGTTTGAAGTGCTGCAGCTTGCCGCTGGGATTGCGCGGCAGCTCAGTGACGAACCGGATGTCCCTGGGGTATTTGTAGGGGGCGATGGTGGCCTTGACGAAGTCCTGGATGTCCTTGCGCTTTTCGGCGTCGCCGGTGACGCCGTCGCGCAGGACGACAAACGCGCAGACAATGCTGCCGCGCTCGGGGTCGGGACGGCCGATCACGGCGTTCTCCACAACATCCGGATGCTGGTCGATGGCCGCCTCCACTTCGGGTGCGCCGATGTTGTAGCCGGAGGAGACGATCATGTTGTCCGACCGGGCCTGGTACGTAAAGTACCCGTCCTCGTCCCTGGTGAAGGTGTCCCCGGTGACATTCCAGCCCCGGACGACGTAATTGGCCTGACGTTCATCGTCCAGGTAGCGGCAGCCGGTGGGACCGATAACCGCCAGGCGTCCGGCCTGACCGGGCCCGAGCTCGTTGCCGTCGTAGTCCAGGATGGTTGCCCTAAAGCCCGGCACAGCCCGGCCGGTGGTGCCCGGCCGGATGTCATCGCCGGCGGCGGAGATGAAGACGTGCAGCATTTCAGTGGAGCCGATGCCGTTCACCAGGCGCAGGCCGGTTGCGTCGTGGACGGCTTCCCATGTCTCCTTGGACAGGTGCTCGCCCGCGGACACGGCCATCCGCAGGCCGCCGAGCAGGTCACCCCGGTTCTCCTTGAGGATCGCCCGGTACGCGGTGGGCGCTGTGAACAGCACCGTTGCCCCGGCAGCCGCCGCATGTTCAGCCAGCTCTACCGGGCCGGCCTTTTCGGTCAGCAACGCCGACGCACCGAACCGGAGCGGGAAGACCACCAGCCCGCCCAATCCGAACGTGAAGGCAAGCGGCGGTGAACCGGCGAACACGTCGTCCGCGGTTGGTTGCAGGATGTGCCGGGCAAAGGTGTCGGCATTGGCCAGGATGTCGCGGTGGAAGTGCATGGTCACCTTCGGCACGCCGGTGGTGCCCGACGTTGGGCCCAGGAGTGCGACGTCGTCGGCGGCGGTATCTACGGCGTTGAACTGTCCGCTCTTGGCTGCGCAGCGCGCGGTGAGGTCGCCGTCGTCGTCGCTTCCGTAGGCAAGGACGGTGACGTCCTCCCCTGCTGCCGCGGCGAGCTCGGCGATGAAGCGGTGGTCCGAGATGGCCACTACGGGCTTGGTGAGCCGGATCAGCGAGGCGACCTCGGTGGAACGCAGCATGGGCATGGTGGTGACCACCACTGCGCCTGCCTTCAGCACGCCCAGCCAGGCAGCGACAATCCAGGGGTTGTTGGGCCCGCGCAGCAGCACGCGGTTTCCAGGCACTACGCCGTGCTCCTCGGTCAGGACCTGGGCCACCTGGTTGGCGCGCTGCTGGAGTTCGGCGTAGGTCCAGACGGTGCCGTCCGGGGTCCGCAGCGCGGGCCGGTCCGCACCGTGCTCAACGACGGCGCTGTCGATGAGGGCAACGGCGGCGTTGAGCCGTTCCGGGTACTGGAGCTCGGGGAGCGGGAATTCGAGCGCCGGCCAGAGGTTGGCGGGCGGCAGGTGGTCGCGGGTGAACGTGTCCACGTGGGCCGATGGCGTCATGCGCATGGCCGTTCCTTTCAGTTGTGCGTCGGTGAAGCTGATGGATTCGAGTGGGAAAAATCAAGCCCCGGGTCGGATCATGCCTTCCTGCGCGACAGTGGCAAGGAGCCTTCCCTGCCGGTCGAAGAAGCGGCCCGTAGCGAGGCCCCTGTTGCTTTGCCCGGAGACGGCTTCCTGTGCGTAAAGGACCCATTCGTCGGCGCGGCCTTCACGGTGGAACCACATGGCGTGGTCGAGGCTGGCGGTGGCAAGCCCAGGACTGGACCAGTGCAGGCCGTTAACCCGCAGGAGTGGCTCCAGGATGGTGTAGTCGCACACGTAGGCCAGGGCGGCGCGGTGAAGGTCTGCGCCGTCCGGCAGGGCGTCGAAGGCTTTCACCCAGATGGCCTGTTGCGGGACCGGCCCGCCCTCCAGGTTGATGTAGACGGGGCCCGGAACGTGGCGCATGTCGAAACTGCGGCCCGTGGACCAGTATTCTGCGGCCGGGCCAGCCGCTTCGTCCAGTGCCTCAGCCGCGCTGCGCAGTGTTTCAGGGTCGACGGCGGCGGGAGCCTCAGGTTGGAAGTCCGGCCCGTCTTCGGGAACCTGGAAAGAGCCCATCGCGGCATAGACAGGCTTGCCGTTCTGGAAGCCCCGCACCGTCCGGGTGGAGTATCCGCGTCCGTCGCGCAACCGCTCCACTTCGTAGCGGACGCTTGATCCGACGTCGACCGGCCGCATGAAGTAGCTGTGCATGGAGTGCAGCGCCCTGTCGTCATCGACCGAGCGCATCATCGCCGCGGCGGCCTGCGCCACCATGTCGCCGCCGTAAGCCTTGGGCCACGGCACGTACTGGGTGGTTGCCTCATAGGCCTCGTCGTAGACTTCCTCCGGCACGCGCGTGAGCTCCACGGCCTTCAGGAAAGTCTCCGAGGTCAGGGTTCCAGTGATCATTGCGGCTATGCCCTGCGGTAGTCGGCGAGCGTCTCGTCGGGGACGTCCTCAAGGTTGACCACGAGGTTCTCCGGGGTGCGGGCGGTGAGCCACACCAGCTCTTCCGTCACGGACATGTTCGCCTCCACGTGGGGCATGAACGGGGGGACGAACACCCAGTCGCCGGCCTTCATGTCAAGGAATTCCTGGTAGTTCTCACCGAAGTAGATGCGCCCGTGGCCGCGCAGCACATAGCCGCCGGTCTCG
The DNA here is from genome assembly GCF_021789315.1 of Arthrobacter sp. FW305-BF8. NCBI lineage: Bacteria > Bacillati > Actinomycetota > Actinomycetes > Micrococcales > Micrococcaceae > Arthrobacter > Arthrobacter sp. FW305-BF8. The sequence continues at coordinate 2,333,515 of NZ_CP084561.1, read as the reverse complement.
GCCTCGCCGTGGTGGTGCGGCAACGAGCGGTAGCCCGGAGTATTGGATACCTGCCCGAACCAGATCTTCGTGGCCGGAGTGTGCTGGATGCTGACGCCCGAGACGCGGATGCAGTCCCCGGACTGGGCGGTGTTGGTGTCTTCCTGTCCCGCGCGCGTCACCACGGGGACTACTTTGCCGTCTGCCTGTGCGTAGATGGAGTTGTCGCCCTCGAGGCGGTAATCGGTAGCTGTCTGGTTCATGGGAGTCACTCCTTGATTGATGCTGGACGGATGCGGACGATGTTTTCAAGGCGTCCGATCCCGGTGATTTCGGTGGTGAGTACATCGCCGTCATTCAGGAAACGGGGCGGTGTCATGCCCATGCCCACGCCCCCGGGGGTTCCGGTCAGAACGAGGTCGCCGGGGCGCAGCGTGGTGAACTGGGAAATGTAGGAAAGAAGTTTTGCCGGGCCGAACACCAGGGTGCCCGTGTTGCCCTTCTGGACGACGTCACCATTGACGTAACCGACGACGTCAAACGGCCCGCCGACCTCGTCAGGGGTCACCATGACCGGACCAACAGGGGTGGTGCCGTCGAACGCCTTGCCCTGGAACCACTGCAGTGTCCGGTTCTGCCAGTCACGCATCGACACGTCATTTGCCACGGTGTAACCGGCTATCGCCGCTGCTGCCTGCTTCTCGTCTGCGCGGGAAAGTTCAGAGCCGACGACGACGGCCAGCTCGGCTTCCCAGTCGACACGGTCGCTTCCGCGGACCTCGATGGTGTCAGTCGCGCCCACCAAAGTGTCTGCGTACTTGGCGAAGAGAGTGGGATATTCGGGAAGTTCCCGGCCCATCTCCTGGATGTGGTCCGCGTAGTTGAGTCCGCAGCAAATGACCTTGCCGGCGTGGGGAAGAAGAGGAGCGAAGTCAACGGCCCGGGCCTCAATCATGACCCGCCCGGGAGCAGTGGCGGCTACCCGAACCACGTCCCGCCAATCCGGGCGGGCCAGCAGCTCCCCGACGTCAGAGGCAGGCAGGGCAACGTAAGCGTCGGCACCCGTGGCGAGTGCCGCCGTCGTTCCCTGTCCTGCCGTGCGCAAGGTGGCGAGTTTCATGGTCTAAGTCCCTTCGAGAATGATGTGTCGACTTTTTTACGATCGTCACATATGCTCAACGTAGCACGGCGGAATTGATCTGCACAGAGCCTTTCCGGAACTTTTTCAGGAGCCACCCCAACCAGGAGGAACAGCATGGGCCACAAGACAATCAACCCGGAGTCGCTTCCCAAACCGTCCGGGTTCGCGCACGGGATGCTCGCCGGAAATATGGTTTTCCTGGGCGGCCAGACAGCCCTGGACAAGAACATGAACATCGTGCCCGGCGGTATTGTCGAGCAGTTCACGCAGGCGTTTTCCAACGTCCTCACCACGCTGCGGGAGGCCGGGGGCCAGCCCGAGGACCTGGTCAACGTGACCATTTATCTCACCGACGTGGAGGACTACATGGCCAACGGCCGCGAAATTGGCCGTATCTGGCGTGAGATGGCGGGGTCGCAGTACCCGGCGATGGCGGGCATCGGCGTCACCCGCCTGTGGCAGAAAGAGGCGCTGATTGAAATTCAGGGCATCGCTGTGATCAGCGAACGCTGACCCGGGGAAATAAAAGGGGATCCGGCTGGCCTGTTGGCCAGCCGGATCCCTCTTTGTCCTAGGCGGCTTCCGCTTCCTCCACCAGGGCCATGGCGTACCGCTCCGCCATTGGCGCGATCAGGCGGTGGACGCTGAAGAAGATCCGGCGGGCCTCCGGCCCCTGCCAGCCCTGCGGCAGGTACTCAAGGGGCAGGCCGGGATCGCGGTAGGGCAGGCGCCGCCACAGGGTCAGCATCGGTACGTAGTAGCGGAAGGCATCCCGGCGCAGGTCAGCGGAAGACGCGGTCAACGCCCTTTCAGGATCATCCCCCACCAGCGCGGTCCAGTTCTCCAGCGATCCGCCGTAGATGTCCATAAACTCCGAAATCTGCGACTCCAGGGCCTCCAGATCCCACCATTGGGCAATCTTGGACCGCATATCTGAATCCGACGAGTAGTCGCCGGTGAAAAACTCAACGTACTGGTCCAGCCCCCTGGCTTGGAGCCGCTGCCTCGCGCCTTCACGCACTCCCGCGGGAGCGATCCAAACCCCGGCCCCCATGGAGCCAAAACCCAACCTGGTCAGCTCAGCGCGCAACTGGTGCCGGCGGTCCCGCATCGACTCAGGCACGGAAAAGATGGCAAGCACCCACGGGGCGCCGGTGGTTGCACGGTAGGGGGCGAAGATGCGCTCATCGCCCTCATTGATCAGCCTCAGTGAACGCTCGGAGAGTTCGTAGCGGGCCACTCCCCCGTTCTTGACGCTCGCCAGCACTCCCTTGGCCTTCAGGCGCGAGACGGCCGAGCGGACGCCGGGGGCATCATGGCCCAGGTCGCCGAGCATCTGGATCAGCACAGAAATGGGAAGCTGTCCGCCACCGCTACGCCCGTAGAGACCGTAAATGGTCAGGATGAGCTGCTGTTGGGGCAGCAAAGGAGCGGGGACGTCACTCATTCGATTGGCTTTCGATTCTGTCGGGGTCGCAGTCATCCCAAGCATATTTTAAGGACGCTGTGATCCGGCTCAGTGGCCCTTGAACGCTTCGGCCAGCCACCAGGCCCCGCCGTCGGAAGCAATGCGGGCATCGATGACGAGCGGCACATCGCGAGGCCCTGCCAGCCATTCTTCGACGGCTGCCAGATCGGCAACACTGCGGACGGTGACTCCGGCCGCCCCGTAGCCGCGTGCGATCGCGGCGATGTCCGCCGTCGGAAACCGCACAACTTCCATATCTGCATCATCAGCTTCGAAGTGGTGGACCTCGGCACCGTACGCGGAATCGTTGTAGACAATCGCCACGAGGGGGATGCGTTCACGGACCAGCGTTTCCAGTTCGGAAATGGCCATGAGGAAGCCGCCGTCGCCCGCCCCCAGGACGGGCAGCCGGTCGGGCCGGGCCTTGGCCGCGCCGATGGACGTGTACAAACCGAGGCCAATCGACTGGAAAGCCTGCGTGAAGCAGAATCCGAATTCATCCGGAACGGACAGGTACGCGCTGGGATAGCCCATGAAGTTGCCGGAGTCGATGGAAACGATCCTCTCGACGGGCAGGATGCGGTCCATCTCCCGGCTCAGCACACGGGGGTCAATGGCCTCGGGAGTAGACAGATCTTCTGTCTGTTCCGTGGTCCAGCGAGCATGCCGTTCAATCTGTCCTGCCATATCGGGCGTCCGCAGGCCCACTGCTCGGTGCTCGACTGACTGAAGCCTGGCAAGCACAGCAGCTGCAGTCTCTGCGCTGTCGCCAAGCACTCCGAGGTCGATGGGACGGTTAGCGCCGAGGGCGCGGTCCTCAAGATCCACCTGCGCCACCTTCGCGGACGCACCGATCAGGGAACCGTGGCGCATCGTCCACATGTTCAAGGCGCATCCCCAACCGACGATCAGATCAGCCTCGGAAATCGTAGCGGCCGTAAAAGGGGAGGAAAAGCCGCCGGAAATACCGAGATTGAAGGGGTTGCCCTGGAAGAGGCCGTGCGCGACGGCGGACGTTGCCACGAGTGCCCCCGCCGCCTCGGCCAGGGCGGCAATTTCAGGTCCCGCCCCTCGGCCGCCACGCCCGGCCACAAAAACCGGCCGCCGGGCATTCCGGATGAGCCCGGCCAACTGCTCCACAGCAGAATCCGATGGTGCTATCCGCTGTGGCGGAGCCAGTTGCCCCGGCTCAGCGCTCCCGTCGGGCACCGGCGCCGCCTGGATGTCGGTGGGCAGGGACAGTACGACCGTCCGGCGCTCGTTTACTGCCGTCCGGTATGCCCGGACCGTGTCGGCAACAGCCGTCTGGGGTGAGTGGATTCGCTCGGCCACTGCTCCAACGCTGCGGGCCAGGGCGTCCTGGTCGATCCTGAAGTTGGAACCAATGGCGGAAGCGGCCGTATCGGCAGTAACAACTATCATCGGCGTACGGCTCTTGGCAGCTTCGCCGATTCCGGTCACCGCGTTGGTCAGCCCGCAGCCTTGATGGGTGGAAACGACGCCGACCTTTCCGGACATCCGCCCGTAGGCATCGGCCATGGTGGCAGCGCCGCCCTCATGACGGGCCGCCGTGTAGGGCACGCCCGCCCGGCGCAACGCGTTGGTCACCACAAAATTCCCGCTGCCCACGACGCCGAAGACGTGGCCGACGCCCAGCCGGGCGAGCGTATAGCCAACGAGTTCGCTGACATTGCCGGCCACAAGGCCCGACGAAACGTCCGGTCTAGCTACGTCGCTGCCTTCGGTCCTGCTGGTCAAAACGGTCATTGTCTCTTCTCCTTTGGGAACAGCATGGGGGCAACACGCGGAAGCGGAAGCGGTCGACGTCAGTGTCGCAGCCGGGTGATTCGTCTAAAGCCCATGCTATCGCTAGATTTTTACGATCGTCAATAATTTGAAACATGCACCCTGTGCCGGCCACGAGCGGTCCGTCACTGTGAAGGGACCGGCGGGGTGGTACCGAGGAGTCCACGCCCGATCTCCTCGCCCACTTCGCGGAGTTTTCCGGCAAGCATCGCGGCATTGGGCGTCAATGGCCTGTCTGGGTGCAGCAATAGACCCACTTGTTGGGCTAGTCCGGCCAGGTGCAGTCCCAGCATCTGCAGGAGCGGCTCCGCGACTGCCATCGACTCGGGCATGAGGGCAAGGAATCCCTCCTCGGCCACGAGCGTACGCACGGTGGCAGGAGCTGCGGATTCGACGCGTTGTGCGGGAGGCGTAAGTCCGGCATTGCGGAAGTTCTCCTCGAGTTCGTCGCGGAGCGGAGTGTTTGCCAGCGGCACTACCCAAGGATGCCCGACCAGATCCTCCAGGGAGGGTTCCGGAAGGCCGTGCACGGGGTGCCATGGTGCAGCAACGACGCGGAAGTCCTCCCTGTATAACGGGACCAGCCGTAGCCGCGCCGTACTGGGATGATCCGTAACCCTGCCCACCAGCAGGTCCAGATCGCCGCTGCCCAGTTCCTGGATCAGGGCTTCGGGCGGCGCCTCCCGCAGCAGGACCTCCACCCGGGGCCGCTCGGCGGTGAACCGTGCCACGGCTCGCGGCAGCAGCAGGTTCGCGCCGGTAACGTGCGCGCCTACCCGGACCACGCCCGCTTCCGGGTCTGTGAGCTCGTCGACCCGGCGCCGCAGGGTACCCAGATGACCCACAATGGCCTTGGCGTGCTCGAGGCACGCCTGCCCGGCCAGCGTGGGTACCATGCGGCGACCGGTGCGTTCGAACAGCGAAGTTCCCACAGCGTGCTCGGCTTCCCGCAAAGCCCGGCTCATCGCCGGCTGCGTCAGATACAGTTCTTCCGCAGCCCGGACCAGACTTCCGTGTTCTGCAATGGCAAGCACGATCACAAGATGACGCAGCTTCAGGTGGGTGGTCAGCAGCGCCCGCAGATCCATTTCTTCATCCTACTGGCGCGCTGCCCGTGTCGCGGTGCCGTTTGCTGGCTCCGTGGCCCAAAGGAGACGAGGTTTATCCCTGACGGGGTCAGCGCGCAGCGGTTGCGGTCGTTCGGCGGAAAAGGGCGACTTCCCGGTCCCACTGGGCAGCCCCGCGGCCCGCTGCTTTGAGCACCTGCTTGCGAACCTTGCCGTTCTCGGTCTGGGGCAGTTGGTCTACGACGCGCACGAAGCGCGGGATGGCAAACGACGCCAGCCGTGGAGCGCAGAATTCACACAGCTCGCCGAAATCAACAGGCTCCCGAAGAACAAGTGCGGCCATCACCTCGTCCTCACCCAACTCGGAGTCGACGGCGTAAACAGCGGCGTCCTGGATGGCAGGGTGCTGCCGGAGCGCCTGCTCCACTTCGACCGAGGAGATGTTTTCCCCGCGGCGACGGATGACGTCCTTGATCCGGTCTACGAACCGAACCCAGCCGTCCTCGTCGACGACTACCCGGTCTCCGCTGTGGAACCAGAGGTCCTGCCACGCCTTCGTTGTTGCGTCGGCCATGGCGTGGTAGCCGGTTGCCATGGCGTGGGGCTGGTCGCTGCGGATCAGCAGCTCACCGGCCACGCCGCTGGGGAGCGGGACACCGTCGACGTCCACCACGCGGATGGAGAAGCCCGGGCGAACCTTGCCCATGTAGCCGGGGCGCCATAGATCCGGGGTTGATCCGATCACCGAGTTGGTTTCCGTCGATCCGTAACCGTCAAGCAACAGCACTCCGAACCGGTCGCGGAAAGGCTCGACCAGCCGGGCGGGGGTTGCAGGAGACAGGGCCACACGGATGCGGTGGTCCCGGTCGCCGGGCCCGGGATCCTTTCCTGCCAGAATCCCAACCATGGCTCCCAGGAGATACGTCACCGTGGCTCCGGCCGACGACGCGTCCGTCCAGAAACGGGATGCGGAGAACCTGGGGCCCAGGACGTACTCGCCCCCGCACTCGACCGCCTGCATGAAAGCGTTGAGGGCGTTCGTGTGAAACAGCGGCAGGCAGGTGTACAGGACGTCATCGGCCCTAAGCCCCAGCTGGTCGGACATGTTAACGGCCCACCAGTAGAACTGGCCCTGCGGACACAACACACCTTTCGATACCCCTGTCGTTCCAGATGTGTAGAGGATGGCGGCCGCCTCGCCCGGGGCCGTGCCCACCGGGTCAACGGCCGGGCCAGGTTCCGGAAGCGAGAGCACCTCGAAGGGTGCCTCCACGTCGAGAGCAGGTCCGTCAAGGACCCACACTTCTTTGAGGCTCGCCGGTGCCACTGCTGCGATGTGCGCCAGCAGTTCGGCTTCGGCCACCACCAGGGAGGCCTCGGAGTTCTCCAGCACGTGCCGCAACTGTTCACCCCGGCTTGCTGTATTCACTGGCACAGCCACGGCGCCGATCCAGGCACAGCCGAGGATCAGGTCCAGCAGTTCCGTCCGGTTCGAGGACATCAGCGCTACAGTTTGATGGCGCTCGATCCCGGCCCCGCGCAGGGTTCCTCCGGTCCTTGCGACGGCGTCCACCATGGCCTGGCTGTCGCGGCGGACATCACCGCAGCGGAACAGGGGCGCCGATGGAGCTTTCTGAGCGCGTTCAAGCAGCATCTGCGGGATGGTCAGTGGACGTTGGCGGCGTTCAGCGAGTGTCGAATTCATGGCTGATCCTCATTCACGGTGGAGCGGACAGGTAGATACGCGTGGACGCCGGAACCGGCGTTTGGGTCATTGGTCAGGGGCAGGCTTTGGCCCGGTTGGGCACCGGAGCCGGTAAGGCGTGCGACGACCATTGGACCGCGGTGGATGCTCAAGGTTGCCAGGACGGTGCCATCGGCCAGGGTCGTGCTCTGCTCCACGGTTCCGTGGGCTGCAGCCACTGTTGAGAAGCTGTCTCCTCCGCAGTGTGGGCAGAACAGCCGGGCGGGGAAAAGAAGGTGCCGGCAACTGCGGCATTCCTGCACCAGGGCGCTCATGCTCCGGCCTCCAGCACCGACATGGTGGCGCAGGCGCCATAGCGGTACAGGACCATGCCATACCCGCTGACCACAGCGTGGCGGGCCGGAATTTGACGTGCTCCTGCTGTGCCCATGAGCTGGCGGGCCGCCTCCACAAGTCCGTGCATTCCGCCGGCGGCTCCTGCCTGTCCGGCAGAGAGCTGGCCTCCGGACGTATTCACTGGCAGGTCGCGGGTGGAGATGTGGCGCTTGATGAAATTGGAGGCGTCTTCCCCTGCAGGCATTACGCCCAGGTCTGCGAGCTGGGCCACGACCATGGAAGGGTAATCGTCGTAGACGCAGGCCAGGTCCACCTCCTCCGGGCCGATTCCGGCTTCTTCCCAGCCAGCCGATCCGCATGCTCGTAGCCCGGTTTCCAGTCCGTCGCCTGCCTGCTGGTCGCCGTTATAGGAGGCACGCACCGTGAGGACCTTGGCCCGTGGTGTGCCGTTGCGCGGTTCGGCGACTAGGACCACGGCGTCGGCACCGGTTACCGGGGGCACGCAGTCGTAGCGGCCCAATGGTGTGGCAACAACCGGGGCGCTGAGGTAATCGTCCATGGTGAGGGGTTTCCGGTAGACGGCCGCGGGGTTGTCGGCAGCCCACTGGCGCTGGGCAATGGCGATGTGCCCGTAATCTTCACGGCTCAACCCCAGCGCTTCCATCTGACGGGTCGTGAGCATTGCGAACAAGGCATTCGGTCCCCTCATCGGCAACGGCGCCAGATGGTCCTCGGTCGCGCGGTTGTAGCTCGCCACCAACCGTGAGAACGCGGCCCCGTCCATCAGGTCGCCTGCCGCGAGAACGATGACTTTGGCGTCCCCGGCTTCGATGGCCCGAACGGCGTGTTGGAGCATTCCGCCCGCGCTGGCTCCGCCGTTTGTATCCTGCATCAGCCAGGTCAGGCGCAGGCCCATCCGCCAGGCGAGATCGATGGCGTGGTCGGGGTTGAGCGTGAAACTTGAGACAGCAAACCCGTCAACGTCGCCCGGCTTAAGGCCAGCCTCAAGCAATGCGCTCCGGACGGCCTGGGCAATAACGTGGGATGTGTCCGTCCCTGCATGGGGGTGTCGGGTGTACGGGGATTGTCCTGTCCCGATGATGGAGGCCGTCACGTCGGTCCTTCCTGATGGCTGTGAATGTTGCGATGGAACTGGCGGACCGTTAGGACACGCTTTCAACAGTTGCCTGTCCCGTTTCCTGGTGCTGATCGGCGCGCTTTTTCCCGCCCGCGGCAGCGACGGCAATCAGGGTTACGACTACCATTCCGATGAGGTACAGCGACACCGGCGCGGAGGAATTGGAGTTCAGCAACAAGGCCGTGGCGATCAGGGGCGCGAAACCGCCGGCGAAGACGGCTGCTACTTCGTGCGCGATTGCCATGCCCGAGTACCGGACTTCGGCGGAGAACAGTTCATGGAAGAACGCCGGCTGCGTTCCGATCATCGCCCCGTGGCAAACACCGTTAGCGATCAGGAAGGCGAGGATGACCACCGCGGGGGTGTTGGCGTCGATCATCGCAAAGAACGGGTAGGCCATCACGCCCATCCCGATCGCACCAAACGCGTATACGGGGCGCCGGCCGATCCGGTCAGAGAGGTACCCGAAGAAGACGTAGGTGCCAAAAGAAACCAGCATTGACACTGCCACGGCCAGCAGAAGAACGCCCTTCTCCACTCCCACATGGACCCCGTAGACGATGGAGAAGGAAAGGAAGATGTACGAGCCGCCGTTTTCAGCCACTCGCAACCCCATGGCCACGAGGATTTCGCGGGGATGGGCCCGCAAGGCATCCAGAGCGGGGACCCGGTGCTGGGGACGGCTCTCACGTACTTCGTTAAATTCCTTGGATTCCGGAAGCTTGAAGCGGATGTAGGCGCCAATACCAAGCAGAACCACACTCACGAGGAACGGCAGACGCCATCCCCAGGCAAGGAACTCCGGCTCTGGCAGCAGCTGGGCCAAGAAGAAGGCTAGAGACGACAACACAAATCCGAGGGAGATTCCGCCCTGGCTGAAGGCTGAGAGCATGCCCCGGCGTGAATGATTCGCATTTTCGCTGATCAGCAGAACGCCGCCACCCCATTCACCGCCCGCGGCGATACCCTGCAGGATGCGAAGAACGATAAGCAGCGTCGGTGCCCACAGCCCCACTTGCGCGTAGGTCGGCAGCAGGCCCATAAGTGCTGTACTGACGCCCATGATGGACAGTGTCAGGACCAAGGAATGCTTGCGCCCCAGTTTGTCACCAATGTGGCCGAAGATGATTCCACCTACGGGACGGGCGGCGAACCCGACGGCGAAACCGGCGAACGCCGCCATAGTTCCCACCAGCGGGTCGGTGTCTGCAGGAAAGAACAAGTGGCCAAAAACGACCGCCGATGCTGTGGCGTAGAGGAAGAAGTCGTACCACTCGAGCGCATTGCCCACAAGAGAGGCAACAACGTACCGCCGGACTCCAGGGCGCTGAGCCGATGGCTGGTGCTGATGATGATGGGACATTTTGTTGCTCCTTGGTGCCAACTTGGTTTGGCCTTTTTAGGGCTGACTCTGGGACCACTCCGCCCACTTCCCCGCAAAGGGGCATGCGGCATTCAAGCTTGGATCCGGTTTGTGTGACAGCCGTCACGATGACTCACCTTCAGTCTGACGCCGACAGCCGCCACCGTCGAATGCCTAACCTGCCAGGGCCTATGCGGGTTTGGGTAAGGGGTACGAAATACGGCCACAAGATGTTCCCGACCGCCCGTGCTGCTGCTAACGTCGCAGAAACTCGCCATGAGGCGAATCCCAGCGCGGCAACTCACCCCGCCTCGCCAAGATCAACATCCAAGGAGCTGTTATGGAACGTAGTGCTGTATCGGACACGGGCACGGGCTTGGCTTCCCTTCTTGAAGACCTTCGGACGGCTAAAACGCAAGTAGTGGACTTAACTACGCCCCTCTCCGCCTCCACCCCCACCCTGGAGTTGCCGGAGCCGTTTGTGAACCTCATCGATTTCTCGCTTGAGGAAGTCTCCGCCTACAACGAACCCGGACCGTTCTGGAAGCACCACAACATTCATACCGGCGAACACATTGGAACCCACCTGGACGCCCCTACCCACTGGGCCACAGGACGCGAAGGCAAGGACGTGGCCCAGATCGAGCCCGCGCGGCTCGTAGGTCCGGCGGTCGTCCTCGACGTCGCCGCAGAAGCCGCTGCTGACCCCGATTTTCTGGTCGATATCCAACACATTCAAGAATGGGAGTCCGAGTATGGTCCCCTGCCCGACGGCGGCTGGCTTCTCGTCCGCACAGGATGGGACCAACGGTCCCAAACCCGGGAGGCCTTCCTGAACAAAGACGAATACGGCAACCCCCACTCCCCCGGATTCACGGTCGAGTGTGCCCGGTGGATCGCCCAGGAGTCCGTGTTGTCCGGCGTTGGCGTGGAAACCGTCGGTATTGATGCCGGCAATGCCGCCGGACAGCAGCCCCCTTTCCCGGCCCACCACTACCTGCTGGGAAACGACAAGTATGGCGTCACTTCGCTGCGGAACCTGACGCAGCTGCCAGCAGCGGGCGCAGGACTGATCGTCGCCCCGCTGCCGATTGTTGGTGGAACCGGCAGTCCAGCCCGCGTGTTCGCTCTGGTCGGCGCGTGACACACCCTTGCGAAGGTCCGAGATTTCAACCTGACACTTCTGGCTTGTTCCGGGCAGCCGACCGACGGCGGGGGGCAGGGGTGGGTTTGGGTCACTGAGGCCTGCCACGATGGCTTGGCGATTAGGTCTGTCGGATATTGGGTGAAGCAGCTGGATGCGGCACTGGAGTCGTTGCTCGATGCCACTCTCGCCGGGCTGCGCCTGACCAGGCGCCAGTGGCAGGTCCTCAACACGCTCAGCTCTGGTCCGGCCACACCTGCGGCCGTGGCAATGCCCTGCGCCCCTTCACGCAGGCTGACGGCATGGGCGCCCACGAACAGGACATGGCATCGCTTGTTCAACGAAAGCTGGTGTTCCTGCAGGACGGCCTCCTGGTGCTCACCAACTCGGGCAGCGCACTGCACACCAAGGCGACGGGTTTGGTGGAGGCGGCGCGGGGCGACCGCACGGCAGGTGTTGGAGCCGATGAATACGCCATGGCTGTCAGCGTTCTCGAGCGTATGTGTGCGAACGCAGGGCGCAGCAAAGCTAACTGACGCCATCCTCCCCGAGGCCGCTGCAGGCCGCTGGGCTTCGCGCGATGTAGCCCGTCTGCCAGGTTGTGGCAGCAGGCAGGGCCTGGGCCCGCGCAAGGGCCCGTCCCTGGGCCTCATCGGAGACTCCGGACCGGTAAATCCCACCTGTTCATCGGTCTCGGCACCGCGGCCGCGGCCGCGGAGAAGGGCCACCGGGTGAAATACACCCTCGCCACTCGGCTCCTTGGGCTACTCCACCAAGGGGAAAGCCGGCCAAGTCGGATGGCTGAGCCGCGCCACGTTTACCGGCAACTAATCCGGACGCATTCGATCGAGGAACCAGGGATCGACCAAGAACAAGAAGTTTTCAGCGGCCATCAGGCAACCTTGATCTAAGTTCTTCTGCATACGAAGCGATGGCCTGACGCTGGTCTCGGGTGAATCTTCTGGCCTGCAGGTCGAGGACTGCCCGGCTGCCCAACTCTCCCACCCCCAGCAGCTGACCCACCCGACGGATTGCTTCGTCTATGTCCTCTGAATTTTCAATGATCTGGAAGACCTCGTCACGCCGATCCATGGCCTGTGCCAAGGCATCGTGGATCATCAATTGTTGCCTTGTCTGCCACTCATCCTCATCCATGCGGCGATTCTTGCACGACGGAAGTCTCTGGGACTCTGCGCCCCATTGGGAATCTTAAGCTTGGCACTTCATTTTTTGAGGGAAACCTGTACCGCACCGCCAGCAGGTCTCCTTGTGACCGATGCCGCCAAGGACCTGCTACGGAGCTGGTGGTGTCGATGTGTCGGCCAGAAAGGAACCAAGGCGCTTGCCGGTTTCCTCCGGCAACCAGAACCAAAAACGCTGTTGACCGTTCCCGGCATCAATGTCCAGCTCAACAGCAAAGCCTGGCTCGTCACCCATTATCCGGCTAAACCCAGGGGCCGGCTCTGCTTCCCCCGGCAAAAGGAGCCTACGGTGCAGCGTCACCGGTGTGAGTCCACTGATTTAGCGATTTTTCCAAGAGTGTCCACGACAAAGGAGCCGTGGGCAGGCAAGCGTGGACAGTTCCTGCAACGTCCTGGGAAGTCACGTTAGGACTGAATTCATGGCAGACCCAGACAGAACGGTCATTCTCGTGCTCGTGTATTATCCGGTTTGTGGACACCTCAGAGGGGACCGGACAGACAAGGCGACCTGCAACGGGCAGTCCCCCGGAGAAGATCCTTGCCGTCGCCTACGAACTGTTCGCCAGGCGGGGGATCCGCGATGTAGGAGTCGACGAACTGATCCGTGCTTCAGGGGTGGCCAAGGCGACGTTCTACCGGCACTTTCAGTCCAAGGACGACGTCGTCCTGGCCTTCCTTGAGCAGTGGTACCAGGAACGCACTGCCGCGATCGAGGACGCTATCGCCCGGAACGGGACCCGCGGCGAGGCGGCCATGCTGACCGTCTTCGACGTCTTTGACGACTGGTTCCGCCAGGGCGCGGTGCAGGTCAGTTCCTTCCTTCACGTGATGATGGAAATGGGTCCGGACCACCCTCTCGGGAAGGCGAGCATCCAGTACCTGGAAAAGACGCGGGAGCAGATCGCCGATCTCGCAAGATCCGCCGGCCTCGACAACCCCTACGACTTCTCCTGGTCAATCCACATCCTGATCAAGGGAGCCATCGTCGCCGCGGCGGAAGGTGACCCCCGCGCCGCTGCCCGCGCCAAGGACATGGCTACCCTGCTCATCGACAGCCACCGGCCCTGAAGTACGCCAACCCGGCAAACTTTCGCTAAAGCTAAATGCCAAAGCGGCTCGAATTAAGCCGCGACGGACGCTTCTTTTGTGGAAAGTGAGTGCGGTCAAACCAGACTGCGTGCTCAATTTGACTCATAGGAACATCGGGACGGCACGCATGTTCACCTAAACCTCAGGCTGGGTGAACGGCGGTAGGTCTTCCGGGTCCTGGACGTCATAGAGGTGCCGGAGCAGGGCCGCTTCCGGGCACGCAGGGGAGGCCAAAAGTTGCACTCCGAGGGTTGCGACCACGGCCGGAGAATCTTTCCGTTGCGGATTTTGGCCGTTTCAGTCGCGTGAGCGGTCGTGATCCGTTCCGGCCAGGGGCACCCGATGTCTCGGACCTAGCCTTCACATTCGACCAGTAGAGGTGGCCATCGCGTTCGGTGGCGATTTGGGACCGGTGACGGACCAGGAAGCATGAGTGGCAGGTAAACGCGTCATCCGCCTCGGGCACGACCTGGACAACGAGTTCCTCCGCGACGAACTCTCCGCCCGGGATGACGGTATCGTCCAGTGCGTCGGTTTCCTCGAGGTCCCGGACCACACTGTTGGTTTCGGCGCCTGGGCGGAGCGTAGCGCTTCAAGGGAACTGCCCTGGGATTCTTTGACGTCGGAACGCACTTCGTCGTAATCGGCTGCCACCGTGGGCGGCGATCCTTCCAATGTTTGATCTTTGGGGTAGCCAACGCACACCAACGGCCGGCAACGCTGACCCGAGCGGCTGGCCTAGTGGCGGCCGTTCCCGTCCTGTCCGCGCCAGGCCCGGGAAGCGTACTCGGGCGGTGAGGATATGCGTACGGCGAGATCGGGGCCGGCGGCGGAGTGGACTGTGCAGCAGATCCTGGAGGGGGGACCCGGACCACCGCCACCGGCCCTGCATCAAGCATCCAGCCATGAACTTGGAAAAACGTTGCATCTCCTTGGGGCGTGACGGTACGCGGGCGAGAGGATTTCGCACCGCTTCCCGGGGTTGCCCACGCCTTGCTCCGCGACCCAGCTAAGACGGGCCACAGCGCGATGCCCACGAGCCAGTTGATACTCGCGTTTCGACAAGGGCTGCATACAACGCCAGTGCATGCGCCGGTCATCCGGACGCATCCCGGGCAGGAAAGTTGGCCTTATCCGTCGGGCTGGCTGAGGGCAAGGGCCGTGACCCTTCTAATGCTTTTCGGCTCACGCCGCCCAATTCCGGACTGGCGAAAGGTCTACTTCGACGTTCCCGGAGGGGGCGGCGTTTCCGGCGGGAGCCGCGCGGCGAGGCGGACAGCAGGACGCTAAGAGGGGGATGCTGGTCCCCTTTTTGAGTGGGTGGGGGGTTTGCCAAGGGCAGGGAGGGCGTGCATTTATCCAAGGTCCGTGTTTCACGGTAGCGGTGTGGTGGGTGCCACTTACTGATCTGGCCTGGAAGGTACTGGGGGCCATTTCAAGTCCGAAGGAGTCAAAATGTTTGCGAATTTACTTAGCCACACAGCGCCTGACGGTGCAGCCCGAACCGGGTCTCGCCCGCGGCGGAGCCAGGCACGGGCCGCGGGCGGACTGGCATCTGTTGCTGCTGCCGCGCTGCTGAGTGCCGCCTTGTCGCCGTTGGCCGCGGTTCCTGCCAGCGCGGCGGCAGCCGGTGTGGGGCCTGTGGATCCGTCCAACGGCTTTCCGACCTGGTTTTCCGACGGCACGGTGAAGCTGCAGCTCTGCTACATGGCCGGTGCCGGGTGCCTTTCCGAGCCGCCGGACCCTGCCGCGCCGGCGTCGTATCCGGACAATTTCCCCGAGGAGGCGTTCTGGTTCCAGGCGTCCGCGACCGGCGGCAACCTCGGGCTCTATGAGGCCGGACTTGAAGGCGCCCACACCAACGGCGTGGTGGAGCCCGGGCAGCAGATGGGTTTCGCCAGGCTGCGGTTCCTCGTGGACAACCTCGTTCCCAACGCCACCTACACCATCGCCCACCCCTACGGCGTGAACGTTCTGACGGCCGCGCCGGATCCCAAGAACGCTGCCTTGGGCAGGATCAAAACCACCATTGACTCCGGCGTGTGCGCACCCAGCCCGACCGTGCCCTGCGACTGGGCAAGTGTCGGTGCCGCTTTCCTGGGTGACTACAAGGCCGGCAGCACCGCGACCTTCCTCCGCCAGGTGGGAGCCGCCCCCGGGACATTGGGTGACATCAACACAGCACGGACGGTCACCGGCGCGCCCTCCGGCACGAACGCCGTCGTGATCACCGGCCCCAACGCCGGAGGTCCCGGGATCAACACCCTCACCGTCAACACCTTCACAGTCCAGGGACTGATAGCGGAAGGGTCCGACGGCGTCCCCTCCGCCCCGGATCTGGCGGCAGCCAGTGACAGCGGCCGGTCCGCCACGGACAACATCACCAACGTCACGGCACCCACCGTCACCGGTGCCGTGGCAGCGGGCAGCACCGCGCCCGTGCAGCTGATCGTGGACGGGGCGGCCACCCCCGTGGCCACCACCCTGGCCGGCGGAAACTACTCCGCCCGGCTGGCACCACTGGGCCAGGGTGTGCACAGGATCCAGTCCCGGACCGCGAACCCAGCCTTCGTACCGGACCCGCTGACCGGTGTTGTCCCGGCCGGAGTTCCCCAGTTCCTGACCTCCCCGACGCTCACGTTCACCGTGGACAGTGCTGCGCCGGTGGCCTCGGTCATCGCACCGTTCCCGTCAACACCGACCCTGGACACCACCCCGACGCTGAACTTCAGCAGCGAAGCCGGCGCGAGATTCGAGTGCCAGCTGCTTCCCAGCAACACCGCCTGGGACCCCACCTGCGCGTCACCCAAAACCTGGGACGCCCAGGCCAACGGGACCTACGTGTTCAACGTGAGGGCAACGGACGCCGCCGGCAACGTCAGCGCCGTAGCCAGCCGGGCTGTCCGGATCGGCCCTGCCGACACCGTCGCGCCGACCGTCACGGGACGGACACCCGCATCGGCCGCGACCGGCGTGGGTACCGGCACGAACATCACCGCCACTTTCAGTGAGTTCGTCCAGGGAGTCTCCGGCGGCACGTTCACCGTGAAGAACGCCGCCGGGACAACTATTCCGGCGACGGTGACGTACGACCAGGCCACCCGCCGTGCAACGCTGAATCCCACCGCCCTGCTCACCCCGGGCACGTCCTACACTGTCATCCTGACCGGCGGCACGGCCGCCATCCGCGACCTCGCCAACCGGCCGCTCGCAACGACCAGCTGGCGGTTCACCACAGGCTCCGCGCCGACAGTGACCTCCCGGGCCCCGGCAGTGAACGGCACCGGAACGCTGAGGGCGGCCAACATCACGGCGACGTTCAGTAAGCCCGTGAACGGCGTCAGCACCGCCACCTTCACCCTGAAGAACGCCGCGACCGGCGCGGCAGTGGCGGCCACGGTCACCCGCAACGGGACCACCAACCAGTGGATCCTCAACCCGGCAGCCACTCTTGCCGCCAGCATCAGGTACACCGCCACCCTCACCGGCGGAACCGCCGCGGTACGGGATGTGGCCGGCACTCCCCTGGCCAGCACCGCCTGGAGCTTTACCACCGGCACAAGCTAACCACTCCATACCCAACGGAAAACCGTTCAGGAAGCACCGCCCCACGCATGTGCGGGCGGTGCTTCACGCTTCGGATTGGGCTGTGTCTCCGCTACGCATCCACGCCACATGCGAAGCTGTCCGCTTCGGGTTCGTTGCCCCTGGCATGCATCACCCTGGCGTGGTGTTTCAGGAGCCGGCGCCGAGGTGGTTGATGCCGGCTTCGGTTCTGCCCGGCAGGAGTGTCGCCGAGTCCGAACGCTGGGCCATTCGGGAACGCCTTTGGGAAGGCAGCGCGCCGGCCGGCGCTGCAGCGCCTACCGCGGTGCCCGGGCGAGTGCACTGTCCAGGATGGCCAGGGCGCCTCCTACGGCCGAGGCGCGCTGAGCTGGACTTCACGTGCAGGAATGAGCTGACCTGGGCAGCGCCCTCGCGGAACCAGTCGTCGAAGACGTCGATGATGGTCAGGATGGCTGCCTCGTCGCCCTATGTCTGTCACATTGGGTCTGGCCAATTTCCTATCCGGTTCATCGCCTGATGCTTTCGTCTTGGTTGTCATTCGGTATCCAGTACCGCATCCATGATGGGGCCGGGTTCCTGAGAGGAAACTGAGACAGGCAGGGCTCTCATTGCATCGGGACGGTTCAGCCTGAATCCTTGGTTTCATGGTTCAACGGGGTCCGTCGTCCTCAGCTGCGCTCCCGGTGCGCGTATCCGAGCAAATACGCCGGGGGCGTGGAGCGGGTCTGCTGCGTGGACTCCGATGGCAGTCCACCGTGGCGGCCTTGGCCGTCGTCGCCCTCGCCCTGCTGACCGGCGGGCTGCTGATGCTCCTGATACTGGGGTCGGCACTCGTGTCGGGGACTGACAGTCTGCTGCGGACCAAGGTGCAGGATGTAGCGGCCCTGATACATAACCAAGATGCCGAAGAAGCGAGCCTGGCAGTCGCCGCTACCGTAAAGAAAGACCCCTTGGTGCAAATCATCGACGAGACGGGGAGGGTAATCGGCGCGTCGGAGCCCAGGCTGATAAAAACTCCCCTCACTTTTCTCAGGCCGGCTCCTGATGAGAGCGCGACCGACAGCGTATCGGTGCCCGGTCTCCTAGGAGACGCCGACGAGCGCTACGTTGTGGTGTTGGGCGTTGATGATGAGGGCAGGAAGTATTGGGTCCTGGCCGGCCAAGCCATTCAGCCCCAGTCAGACACGGTCCGGATTGTCACCTGGCTCTGGCTGGTTGCCATGCCCTTGCTGCTGGGTGTGGTGGGCCTGTCCGTGCATTACCTGATCGGGCGTTCACTGCGGCAGGTGGACACCATCCGTACACAGGTCAGCTATATCGACGCGGGAAGGTTGAGCCAGCGGGTCGACGTCCCCGCGACAGGGGACGAGCTGCAGGCCTTGGCGGTCACAATGAATTCCATGCTGGACCGGATCGAAACAGCCGACCAAAGGCAACGGCAGTTCGTCTCCGACGCCAGCCATGAATTACGGGGTCCGCTCACGACCATCCGCACAGGCCTGGACATCTCTATCGCTGACTCCTCCGGAGAAACATGGCGGGGCATGCAGCCAATCCTCGCCGAAGAGACGCGTCGGTTGCAGGGCCTCGTGGAAGACCTCCTGACATTGTCCAAGGCCAATGACGAAGGACTGGCCCTCCGCAGTGAGGATGTCGACCTCGACGATGTTCTGGCCGCTGAATTGCGCCGAGTGAACGCCACAAGCCAACACCGGATCGTCGCTGATCTGGTCCCGGCCAGGATTACGGGAGACCCGGTCCGGCTGAGCCAGGCATTTCGGAACGTGCTCGACAACGCCGACCGCCATGCCGCAGGGACCATCGCCGTGAAACTGTCGGTCACCGCTAAGGCAGTGGTCGTGACCATCGACGACGACGGAGCCCCTGTGCCAGTGGCCGACAGGGAAAGGATTTTCGGACGATTCGTCCGCCTGGATGAAAGCCGGTCACGCCACCAGGGCGGCAGCGGGCTGGGACTGGCGATCGCCCGTGCCATAGTGGAGGCCCACGCTGGCCGAGTTATCGCAGCCGAGACGTCACAGGGATGGTGTCGTTTTGAGGTCAGTTTCCCGCCGATGGCCCCACTTGCCCCGCTGCCCTTTTGAAGTGCCAGTCGCAAAAACCTAATCAGGGCTGAGCCTGTATCCCATGCCCCGTATCGTCCTCAGCGTGTTGAGGCCGAACGGCTCATCGATTTTCCTGCGCAAATACCCGATATAAACCTCGACGACGTTGTCCCCGCCCCGGAACTCCGGGTCCCAGACGTTGTCGAGGATCTGAGCCTTCGACAAGACCTGCTCCGGGCTGCGCATCAGGTATTCCAGCAAACCAAACTCCCGGGCAGTCAGGGAGATGCCCTGGCCGTGCCGTGCCACATGTCGCGTTGTCGGGTCCAGCCTCAGGGAACCGACCTCCAAAACCACCGGCCGTTCGGGCGAACCGCGGCGAATGAGTGCCCGCAGCCGTGCCACCAGGACCAGGAAGCTGAACGGTTTGGTGAGGTAGTCGTCTGCTCCCAGATCGAACGCATCGGTTTGGTCGTATTCACCATCCTTTGCCGTAAGCATGATCACTGGCATCCAATTCCGCCGCTCCCGCATCTGCTTCAGAACCTCGTACCCATGCATACCCGGAAGCATCACATCCAGTACGACAACGTCATAGAGGTTCTCCGAGGCGGCCCACAGCCCATCAACACCGTCGTGGGCAACATCGACGACGAAACCGGCGGTCGTCAGCCCCTGCCGAATCGTCTCAGCGAGCAGGACTTCGTCTTCCACAAGCAGGACCCGCACGGTTGGCATCCTCTCACCTGTACCGGGACAAGCATCAGTGTGCGACTGACCGGGCCAAGTGTCCAGCAGCGGTATGCGAAGAATCATTTGAAAATGATGAGGAACGCAGGGCTGTCACACAGGTTATCGCGTTATGCCGGCGCGCAGGGCAGTGATGAAGCAGGGCAGTGATGACAAAGGCCCTGCATGGGGCACACCGAAATCCCGAACCGGCGATGGCAACACCTTCTGATGGTCGCTCAACCACCGATACGCGGTTGGACCCGACAGCCCGGCACCCAGCCCTTCCCGGAAGCTGGGAGGGTGATCCGGGGGCGACATGGAGCGGTGCAAAAGCACCGCCATTTATCGCCGCAAATTACAGTAGAGTCCGTTTCGTTTCAGCTGACGTTTCACCGTTACGGTCCTAGCTTTCAACCTGACACTCGGCGCTGTCTGCATGTGAAATTCGTCGGGGACCGAAAAGCCCTGCAGATCTGGACAGTGGCGCGGCTGGCGCGGATTTTGGGTTCTTCACAGCGCTGAATCCGGGCTGGGCTGCATGGTCGGTAATACCGACGCTTACGGCGGTACTAAGGACTGACCCGCTGGTCATCATCGCGTTCCGCGTGCTCCGGCCAGCCGCCCTTCCGGTACGCAGGAGTTCCTGCGGCAAGCACGGTCACTGCCAAGGCACAACTGCCGACCATGACACTGACCATCGACAGCGCATTTCCGCCCAGGACCCCCGTCAAAAGACTGACGAGCCCGGCGACGCCAGACTGCAGGGCTCCGATAACCGCTGTGGCCGTTCCCGCCATGTGGCCATAGTTGTGCAGTGCCAGTACGGAGGCGTTTGCCGGGATCATGCCTTGGGCTGACAGGACCAGCCACAGGCCGGCCATCAGGCCAAATAGGCCGCCGGTACCTGTCGCCACCAGCACGAGCAGCAGCAGGGCGAGGCCCAGCTGCACCAGGAGGGCGGTGCGCAGGAGACGGACGGGCGGGAATTTTCGAACAAGGGCGGCGTTGAGTTGCGCCGATAGGACAAGCGCGGTGCCGTTGAGGGCGAAGACGAGGGCGAATTGCTGGGCGGTGAGGCCGTATTCGTTCTGGAAGACGAAGGGGGAGCCCACCACGTAGCTCATGATGAGGGCCAGCCCAAGCCCGGGGATGACGGCCAGCGCCATGAAGTGCTTGTCCCGCAGCAGGGACCCGTAGGCTTTGGCTACATGGCTGGGGTGGCCCGGGCTGCGCCGGTCCTCGGGCAGCGTCTCCGGCATGAACTTCCAGACGATTGCCACCAGGGCGACCCCTATGAGCGCCAGTGCATAAAAGACCGCCCGCCAGTCCCAGAGTCCGGCGATGGCTTGGCCCACGGTGGGGGCCAGGAGCGGCGCGACGCCGATCACCAGCATTAGCCGGGACAGCAGCTGGGCGGCAGCGGAGCCGACGAAGCGGTCACGGATGACAGCGAGGGCCACCACGGCAGCGGCCGCGTTGAAGAAGCCCTGCAGCACGCGCAGCCCTGTCAGCGCTTCGATGTTCGGCGTCATGGAGCATAACAACGAGACGACCACGTGCAGCGAAATGCCGATGACAAGCGGCAGCCGTCGTCCGAATCGGTCCGAAAACGGGCCGATCACCAACTGCCCGATGCCGGCAAGGGTTCCGGACAACGTGAGCTGGGCGGCGGTCTGGGTGGTTTGGAGGTCAGCCTCCACGGCGGGCAAGGAGGGCAGATGCATGTCCGTGGTGAGGGCCGGAAGCGCGGCCAGGGCGCCCAGCACGAGGATGTACTTGAAGGTGCGCGGTGCCTGCTTGCTGGTGTTGTGGGGGTGGGACGGATCCATCACGCGGCAAACCTAACTTGTGTGAAAGCACGGGTCCGCCGCGTGGCTTGAGCGGTCCAACTGAAGTTATGGGAGTACCCGCGGCGAAGTCGTCCTAAACCGGCGTCCGCAGTCTGGCTGCCATGCGCGCTCCCCGGCGCCCCTGGCATTCTTCCGGGAATCCAGAGACCAGGGTGGAGAGGACTGCGAATGGTAGGCAGGGCGGCTCCTTACTTCCCAGTCCCGGGTTGCCTTGCCGTATGCGGTTGGGAGTGACCGCCTGCCATAACCTGCTGGTCCTGGAACACCTGGGTCTTGGCAAAGGCCCCTGTTCGTTGGCGGCTGGTCGCAGTACGGGCACGCCCTGGACCTTCAGTAGAGAGGGTGTTTCATTGAGTGTGTAAGGGTCCGGTCTCTAACTAGGGTGTGACCTGCGGTTTCACCCCTGAAAGGACGGGCCCTCTTGGCCGAAATCAGTATGACCACCAACCCCCTTGAAGGCGTTTTGAGCGCCGACCAGATTGACGCGCTCGTCACGGCCGCCGAGGACCTCGGAGAGGGCCGCAACGGCGTGGAGGAACTGCTCTCCCGGATGACCCGCGCGGTACTGGAACGGGCCTTGGAAACCGAGATGAGTGACCACCTTGGCTATGAGTCCGGGGACCCCGCCGGGCAGGGCACGGGCAACTCCCGCAATGGCAAGACCACCAAGAGTGTTCAGACTCTCCAAGGCCCGGTGCAGGTCACCGTGCCGCGGGACAGGAACAGTTCTTTCGAGCCCGTGATTGTGCCAAAGCGGGCCCGCCGGCTGGGCAAGGTCGAAGACATGATCCTGTCCCTCTACGCCCGGGGAATGAGCACCAGGGACATCGGCTCCCACCTCGATGAGATCTACGGGACCAAGGTCTCCGCCGCGACGATTTCCAGGGTCACGGACGTGATCGCCGACGAGGTCGCCCAATGGCAAAACCGGCCCCTGGAGTCCGTGTATCCGATCGTCTACATTGACGCGATCTGGCTGAAAATCAGGGACGGTGGGGTCGTGGTGAACAAGGCCTGCCACGTGGCCGTCGGCGTGGACGTGGAGGGCCGCAAGCAGGTCCTGGGCCTGTGGCTGGGCACCTCGGAAGGGGCGAAGTTCTGGGCCAACGTCCTCACCGAGATTCGCAACCGCGGAGCCGCCGACATCCTCATCCTGTGCTGCGACGGGCTCACCGGGCTGCCGGCAGCGGTGAACAGCATCTACCCGCAGACCGTCGTGCAGACCTGCGTCGTGCACCTGCTGCGCTCGGCCATGAAATACGCCTCCTACGGAGCACGCAAAGCCATGGCCCGGGACATGCGCCCGATCTACACCGCACCGACCGTGCAGGCCGCCGAACTGGCCATGGAGGCATTCGCGCAGGCCTGGCAGAGCACGGCGCCCGGGGCGGTGCTGGCGTGGCGGAACGCATGGGAGGACTTCACCCCGTTCCTGGCCTTCACCCCGGAAATTCGGAAGGTCATCTACACCACGAACCAGATCGAATCGATCAACTACCAGCTCCGGAAAATCACAAAGACCAGAGGCTCATTTCCCTCCGATGAGGCCGCGATCAAGCTGGTCTACCTCGGGATCCGGAACATCGAAACCACCCGCGGCGGCGAGCTCGGAACCGGCACCCAAGGATGGCACCAGGCACTAAACGCTTTCGCCGTCCAGTTCCCCAACCGACTTCCGATCTGACCAACCGGCAGAACGGATAACCGACCGGTCCCTTACACAGAAAACTTGACACCCCCTCAGTAGAGACGCGCAATCCGCATCCGTCGACCAGGTTCCCTGCGGGGCCACTTTCCCAGGTTCCTACTACCTGACTTCGACGTCAGGAACATCGGGACGAGAGGCACCATGGCCAGCCGGACCCGCCAAGAACCTCACGCGGTGTGGGCATATCCTTCACGGATCCAGATGAACAGTTCGGCGTCGATCTCTGCGGGGTTCTTCAGGATCACTTCGTTGTGCCAACGGTTGGCCGACACACGCTCTGCGCGGTGAACCCGTGCCGATTCGAGTTCCCTGGTTAGAACAATGTTGATCAGGATACCGCCACGGCGGGGATGGATACCGAGGAACGCTCGTCCGTGAGCAACGTGGAACGACGACGCGTTCTCCTGCAGCTCACACCCGTCCAGCTCAGAAATCTTGTCCATAGGCGCGCTGTAAACGCCGGACGAAAGTGGATCACCATCAATGCGTTCTCTTGCCGTGCGAGCCATCCAGCCAGCATACGACAGGCAGACGCAGCACTCTTCCCGTGCCCCAACCCTTCGCAGAACTACTCCAAGAACACCTGCGAAACCGCCCGAACCTCAGAACAGGATCAGACGCCCAAAGTCCTTGGCTATTCCCGGGAACCCGCGCCGGACAACCACTTCACCCGAATGGCATCATGGACCGGGCTCCGTAGCCTCGGCATCGACCTGCGCGGCGCACGAAACACCGCACTCGACGAACACCTCACCCTTTCCCCTGCACCGCACTCGGCTACAGCCACCAAATCGCATTCCTCCACGCCGACGCAGCAGGCGACGCGTGGTCACGCTACGTCGAGCGACGAACCCGGCCATGACTAGTAGGGTTCAGCCCGACCACGCCAAGGCGGAAGGCTGCTGCCTCGTTTCAAGTACCGTGGCAGGATGATCGCTGAATACATGAGAGATGGCGCCCGCTCCCTCCCTGCGCATCCATCCCCGTCACAGGTATCAGCGATCAGGATTTGGCACTGCAAATACAAGTCCCTTAGCGGCCTATCAGATTACGAAAACCTGAAGACCTTAGTAATTGCGACCTATCCAGATACAGATCTGGAACCGATAGCCAGCCTTAGCAACCTTGAATATTTGAGCATCATGCACTTGCCGAACGTCTCAGATTTGGCTCCACTTAGCCACTTGCAGAGACTAGGCACGATTAGGCTCAGCACCCTGCCGAGCTGGGACTCCTCCGGCAAGCAGACGACGGTTCGCTCCCTGGAACCCCTAGCCGAGCTGCCAGCTCTGACTCACCTTGAACTCTTCGGAGTCCTGCCCGAAGACGGATCGCTTCAAGCCATGGAAAACTGCAGGGCATTGGAATCGATTCGGGTCAGCAAGTACCCGCCGCTCGAGGTCGATGCTTCTACCGAAAGACGGGTCTGGCTGCTTCCTTCGCACCCTCTCCAAGCGTTCGTGCCTGGACCTGACCCGCAACAAGATCAACGAAAGAGGCGTTGAACAGGGCGGAATACGCCCACATTTGATCCGCAGGGGGGACTGTCCGATTTTCGGTGGATCCATGGTTGGCATTTAGTTGATTCTTCCGTCGAAGCTGATGGCGAATGCATTCAGGGCCGGCTTCCATCGTGTGGCCCATCGTGCCCTGCCTTTGCCTGTCGGGTCCAGTGCCCGGGTGGCGAGGTAGAGGCATTTCAGGGCCGCCTGCTCGGTGGGGAAATGGCCCCGGGCCCTGACCGCGCGCCGGTAGCGTGCGTTGATGGATTCGATGGCGTTGGTGCTGCAGATGACCCGCCGGATTTCGACGTCGTAGTCCAGGAACGGCACGAACTCGCTCCAGGCGTTCTCCCACAGCCGGGTGATCGCCGGGTACTGCCGGCCCCATTTGGTCGAGAACTCCACGAAGCGTTCCTTCGCCGCGGCCTCGGACGGTGCCGTGTAGACCGGGCGCAGGTCCCGGGACATCTCGTCCCAGTACTGCCGGGCCGCATAGTGGAAGGTGTTCCGGATCAGATGCACGATGCAGGTCTGGACCACAGCCCGCTCCCAGACCGTGGTGATGGCCTCGGGTAGGCCCTTGAGCCCGTCGCAGACCGTGATGCAGACGTCCTCGACGCCGCGGTTCTTGATTTCGGTCAGCACCGAGAGCCAGAACTTTGCCCCTTCGCCGCCGTCCTCGGCCCACAGCCCGAGGATGTCCCGTTCCCTGTTGACGCTGACGCCGATCGCGACGTAGACCGGCCGGTTGGTGACCTGCCCGTCGCGGACCTTGACGTGGATCGCGTCGATGAACACCACAGGGTAGGCCCGGCGGTTTCCAGTCCTCGTCGCGAATTAAGTGGTTTGGAGCCGGTGTTTCCACCGTGCCATGAGTTGATTTGGTGTGCGGTCCTTTAGGCATTCCCGTGGCCGGTCGTTGAGTTCGATGCCGACTTCCCGTAGCCGTTCATCGGTGATCAGGCCCAGGTCGGTGCCCTTGAGGAAATACTGGCGCAGCAGACCGTTCGTGTTCTCATTCGTCCCTCGCTGCCACGGGGAATGCGGATCGGCGAAGTAGATGTGCAGCCCCGTCTCCCGCTCAATCCGTTCATGGTGGAACATCTCGTTGCCCTGGTCCCAGGTCAGCGTGCCCCGTAGAGCTGTGGGAAGGATTGTGAACGCCTGGATGAGGGCATCACCGACGATCTGGGCTGTACGGCCGCCCCGTATCGGGACGAGGACTGTGAGCCTGGACTTGCATTCGACGAGCGTGGCAATTGCTGAGCGCTGACCGGTGCCTATTATGAGATCTCCTTCGTGCCCAGCGCGGGTCCGAGTCTCGACGACCGCGGGGCGATAGGTGATCGGGTTCATGTTGGTGGACTGCTTCAACGCCCCCTCACGGTTCCTGCCGCGCCCGCGTTTATGGCGGTACGTTCGGCCAGTGCGGAGCGTGAGGCCGTCCTGCGCGGCGATCAGGCCGCGGTAGACGGCTTCGTAGATGGTCTCGGCGCAGACATGCCAAGAGCTGCGTCTGGGCCAACGGCGTCTGAGCCAGCGGCTGACCTGGGCGGGTGACCAATGCTTTATTCACCGAGTCGCCGGCGGGGAGGCCATCGGCGATTTCGATCCGGTCATCCTGCGTCAGGTACCGGCGGCTGATCGGCTTGTCTATGAACTCCACGCTGCCAGCATCGATGAACCACAGCGAGCCGCAGCTCAGCGACACGCCGACCTGCAACGAGGCAGCAGAGCCGCTGATCCCTTGCCTGATCAGCTCGAAATATAGGCGTTTGACTTGAGGCGGCATCCTGTTCGCGGCGTACCTGGGCATTGGAATCCCTTCCGATCAGGATTCGCAACGACTGTTAGACACCGCCCAAGGTCCAGGGGGCCGGTTCTGCCACTCGACCATCTCACCGATGACCTTCTCCGTGATCCGCCAGAGGGTGTCCTTGGAGACCCTGCCGCCGAACACCTCGGCGAAGTGGGCCGCGATTTCCCCCGTGGTGAGGCCTTTCGCGCTGAGTGACAACACGATCTCATCCACGCCGGTCAGCCGGCGCTGCCGCTTCTTCACTATCTGCGGGGCGAAGGTCGAGCCGGTATCCCGCGGCACGTCGATCTCCACCGGCCCGATTTCGGTCAGCACGGTCTTCGTGCGGGTGCCGTTGCGGGAGTTCCCGCTCCCGCACGGACACGTCGTGCTTTTCGTGTCCGAGGTGTTCGTCCATTTCCGCTTCCAGCGCGGTTTCCAGGACGTTTTTCGTGAGTCGGTTCAACAGCCCGTCAGGGCCCGACGAGGTCGATGCCCTGCTCCCTGGCCTGGGCCAGGAGTTCATGTGCGGACGAGCATGCTGGGGGGATCAGTTTCCGAGGAACTTCACGGCGACCGAGGCGAACTGGTCGTGGAACTGGAAGATTGCGCCGTGGCCGGAGCCGGGATAAATGATCAGCTCCGAGTTTTTGATACGCCGGTGAAGGTCGTGGGAAAGGATCGTGGGAACCATGCGGTCATGGCCGCCGTTGGCGATCAGCGTCGGCTGGGTGAGGACGGAGAGGTCGGACGGGGCCGAGCGTCCGAATCTCTGGATGGCCCTCAGCTGCTTCTGGAACCCGGGCAGGCTGATGTCCGCGTCTCGGTCGATGGTGCGCTCTTTCAGGCGTTCGATGAACGCTTTCGCGGCGCGTTTGCCAGTGCTGTCGCGGTTGAAGAACAGGAACTCTTTCGGGTCCGACCGGGTGAGAGCTGCGCGGGCGATGTCGAAGTAAGTGGTGCCGAGGACCTTGTCCATGCCTTTGCCACCACGCGGTCCCGTCCCCGCGAGGACGAGTCTCCTGACCAGGTTCTGGTGTTTCAGGGTGAGGTCCTGGGCGATCATGCCGCCCATCGAGAAGGAGAAGATGTCGATCTTGTCGTGGCCGAGGGCGGTGATGAACGAGTAGGCGTCATCGGCTGCTTCTTCGAGCGTGCCTCGAACTTTCCCCGAGGTCCCGCCGACGCCGAGCTGGTCGAAGGTGATGACGTGGCGGTTTTGGGCGATGGGGTCGATGATGCGGGGATCCCAGTTGTCCATGGTCCCGGCGAGGTGGACGAAGAACACCACCGGGATGCCGCCTCTCGGACCCAGCTCTCGGTACGCGAATGTCGCGCCGCCCACCGTGATGAAACGCGCGGGGGCTTTGGTGTAAGAGGTGATGACGGTGCCGTCGGCGTTCTGGCCGTGGTGACTCATGAGAGTGACCGCTTTCTGGTAGGGGTGTGAAATGGCCGATGCTTAGTCGCTGATAGTTAGGACGGCCTTGCCCTGCAGCCCGCCCTTGCCGAGGGAAGACAGCGTCTCCGGCAGTGCAGCGAAGGGCGCAGTTTTCCCGACGACGGGGCGGATGACGCCGCGGTCAACAAGGCCCGCCAGGGTGCGGAGCTGCTCACCGCTGGCGTGCATGAACAAGAACTCGTACTGGACCCCGAGCTTCTTCGCCTGACGGCGCACCTTCGCGCTGAGGGCTGTAATCACGAGACGCACTATCCAGTTCAGGCCGGCTGCCTGGGCGAAGGTCGGGTCGGGCGGACCCGAGATCCCGATCGCCTTTCCTCCGGTTTTCAGAACGCGCAGCGACTTGGCGAGATTCTCTCCACCCTGGCTGTCGAGCACCAGGTCGTAGCCGTTGAGGAGCACCGAGAAATCCTGCGTGCGGTAGTCGATGACCTCGTCGGCGCCGAGTTCGCGGGCGAGGGCTGCGTTGGGGCCGCTGACAGTGGTCGCGACGGTGGCCCCGAGGTGTTTGGCCAGCTGGATCGCGATCGATCCCACGCCTCCGGTGCCGGCATGGATGAGGACTTTCTGTCCGGGCTTCACCTGACCGCGTTCGACGAGCGCTTGCCACGCCGTCAGCGCCACCAGTGGCAATGACCCGGCTTCCTCGATTGTGATCGATGCCGGCTTCAAGGCGACGTCGTTCTCGTCGATCGCGATGCGTTCGGCGAACGTGCCGATGCGACCGTCGCGGGGCCTCGCGAAGACCTGGTCGCCCGGCTTAAAGTTGCGTACTTTCGGGCCGACTCGGACAACGGTACCGGCGACGTCGTGGCCGAGGATGAAAGGGGCCCTGTACGGCAGGATCAGTTTGAACTCGCCCTCTCGAATTTTCTCGTCCAACTGGTTCAGGCCCGCCGCTTGGACTTTGACGAGGACGTCCCGGTCGCCGACGATCGGTTCGGGCACCTCTGTCATTTCGACGGGCTGCTTGTAGCTGTCGACGACGAACGCTTTCATATGGCTTCTTTCTAGAATGAGCTTGTTAGGGTGAACCGCTGCGGTGAGCGGCGAAAAAATGCCTGGCGGTCTCGGCCGAACGGCTCGTGGGTCTGGAAGATGCACAAAGAGCCCGGAAGGACGGCGGGCAGTGCGACGTGCATATGCTTCGCCGCTGCAGCGACGTTGCTGGATAGGGGGCCTGAGCGGCGGAGTCCAGCGGTCGTTGCGACGGTTTATGGCTTTATCGCCCGGTGAAGGGCTTGAGCAGCAGTGTGTGATCAATATGAGCTGTCGCTCCACTTTTTGTGCTGGCTTGGGTGGGAGGGGCGGGCTCCCGGGGGGTCAGGCAGACGGCACCAGACGAGGCCCGCTCGCTGTGCTCTCAGGACCGGCTCATGGCACGGCGTTGGATTCCGCCCATGAAACGGACGATCTGGCGGCGCGTCAGGAGCTTGCTGGCCAGCGCCAGTGCGCGGCCGTTGGTGATGACCGACGGGGGCGCGGAGCGGCGGTCGAGGGTCTCGAGCGCGATCCTGACGACATCCTTCGGCGTTGCACGCGCGGTGCCGTAGTCGGCCGACTGGCTGCCTGCGGCGTCGAAAAATTCGGTTTCCATAGCGCCGGGGCAGACGGCGAGGACGCGCAGGCCAGTGCCGCGGGCCTCCTCCCACAGCGATTCGGTGAAGCTGAGGACGAAGGCTTTGGTGGCCCCGTAGACACCCAGGTAAGGGGCCGGCTGGAAGCCCAGCAGGCTCGCAACGTTGATCAGGACCCCCGTGTCGGCAGAGGTCAGCGGGTCGATGTATGCGCGGCTGAGGTCCACCAGGGCGCCGACATTCAGCCCGATCATGCCCTGGAGGCGTTCAGGGTCCTCGTCCGGGAAGGCGTTGTGCGTGCCGAAGCCGGCGTTGTTGACCAGCCCGGTGGCGTGGATGCCGCGGAATTCGAGCTCCGCGCGAAGCGAGCGGCCAGCGTCCGGCTTACCGAGGTCCCGGGCAACGGTGGTCACGGTGACGCCGTGGTCGCGGCCAAGTTCGCCGGCCAGGGTTTCGAGCCGGTCTGCACGGCGGGCAACGAGTACGAGGTTGGAACCACGTTCTGCCAACTGCCGGGCGAACTCCGCGCCGAGGCCGGAGCTCGCGCCTGTAACGATGATGGTCTGGCTGGAATAGTCAATTTTACTCATGCGATACATTTTATGCACGATCTTGCACTGCGTGCAATAGCAGGTCGGGAGTGAACCATCGTACTATGGGTGCATGGCCCAGAAGTTGACACCGATCCGCGAGCAGACCCGAGCCGTCGTCCGCTCCCTGCTCGCACGCACCGCCCTCGAGCAGTTCGCAGCCAAGGGCTACGACGACACCACCGTCGAGGAGGTCGCCGCCGCCGCGGGAGTCTCCCGCCGGACCCTGTTCAACTACTTCCGCAGCAAAGAAGACCTCGCGCTAAGCGGCCTGTCGGAGCAGGGTGAACTGATCGCCGGACGATTTGCCGAGCGCCCGCGCAAAGAGGACCCCTGGACATCCTTGCGCGCAGCGTTCCAAGTGCTCGAGGAGATCGACACCACCGCCGAACGCCGGCTCGAGTTCGTCACGCTACTGTTCGGGAACGAATCCCTGCGCGCGGGACACGCCGAAAAGCAAGCCCGCTGGCAGGACCTGCTCACACCGCTGATCGAGCCACGACTGCCAGCGTCCGGCCACCGCACCTTGGAGGCACGCGCCATCGCAGCGGCCGCGATCACTTGCCTCCAGGCAGCCTTGGAAGAGTGGGTGAAGCAGGGCGGACGTGTCGAGCTGTTCGAGCTTTACGACACCGCCGTGCACGCCGTCCGCCGCCCCGCCTGAGTGAGCAGGGGCGTCCAGCCGCTGAGGGACCGCCTGCCCCGCCCGCCCGGCCCGCCGACGGAACGGACGGGCCGCCGTAGGATGCGGCTGCGGAAACCTCTTGAGTGGACTAATCAGCGGACCGGAAGCAGCGCTCCCCTGCCTGACCTTGTGACCCTTGGTGTCCAAGCCTTGTCTGGGCCGTTGGACAATTGAGGTCCCGGCTGCGACAAAGCCCGGATTGACGAGAGGCGGTCACCGGCGTTCGAACAGGACGAGTAGATGTATATCGCCCCCTCCCACGCGCGCCTAGTCAGATTGTTGACGCCAGCCGAAAATAGGGCCAAATACGCCAACTGAAAATGAGGCCACTGACCATTATGGAAGGTGATCACATTGGATGTTTGGGCGCAGATACGCCACCGATACGCGACGGAGAAAATCTCCAAGAGGGAGCTGGCTAAACAGCTCGGGGTTTCCCGGGGGACGGTGGACCGGGCGTTGGAGGCGGAGCGGCCTCCGAAGTATGAGCGGAAGCCGGCTGGTTCGAGCTTCGATGCATACGCGCCGCAGGTGCGGGCCTTGTTGGTGCAGACGCCGACGATGCCGGCCTCGGTACTGGCCGAACGCGTCGGCTGGACGGGCTCTGCATCCTTGTTTCGGGACAAGGTCCGTGGACTCCGGCCCGAGTATATGCCGGCGGACCCGGTGGACCGGCTGGTCCATGAACCGGGCCAGGCGATGCAGTGCGATTTGTGGTTTCCCCATGAGCCGCTGCCGCTGGGTCACGGGCAGGAGGGCAAGCCTCCGGTGTTGGTGATGACGAGCGCGTTCTCCGGATACATCCAGGCCAGGATGCTGCCGACCCGCACGACCTTTGATCTGCTGGGCGGGATGTGGTCGTTGCTGCAGGAGGCCGGTGCAGTGCCCAAGCAGCTGGTCTGGGACAACGAATCAGGGATCGGCCAGGGGCGGCTGACCGAGCCGGCGGCGGCGTTCGCCGGCGTGCTGGGCTGCGAGATCCGGCAGTTGCCGCCACGGGATCCGGAATCCAAGGGCGTCGTGGAGCGGATGAACCGTTACTTCCGCCAGGGCTTCATGCCCGGCCGGACGTTCGCGTCCCCGCTGGATTTCAACGACCAGCTCGCGGACTGGCTGCCGCGGGCGAACGCCCGCTACTCCCGGACCCGGCACGGCCGCCCGGCCGAGCTCATGGTCCGCGACAGGGAAGCGATGCGCCCGTTGACGCCGGTGGCGCCCGAGTTCGCCTTCCGCAGCAGCGTCCGGCTGCCAAGGGACAACTACGTGCGGGTCTTCTCCAACGACTACTCCGTGGACCCGGGCGCGATCGGACGGATCGTGGACGTCGAAGCAGACCTGGAAAAGGTGACCGTGAGCGCCGACGGCCGGCTGCTTGCCAGCCACGAGCGGCGGTGGGCCAGACACCAGATCTTCACTGACCCCGGGCACGTGGACAGGCCGCCTCCCTCCGACGGATCCACCGCAGCGTCAAGGCCGGACGGTCCACAGTGGTGGAGGAACGGGACCTGTCGATCTATGACGAACTGTTCGGCGTCGCCATCCCCGACGATGCCCGCGAGCTCTCCGGGGCAGGACGGTGAACGGGGCGGTGAAGGACATCGACTACTACGCCCGCGCACTGCGCGCCCCACGAATCGCCGACGGCTACCGATCCCTCGGCGACCGGGCACGGGCAGCAGGCTGGTCACACGAGGAATACCTCGCCGCCGTCCTCTCCCGCGAGGTCGCCGAACGCGAAGCCTCCGGGGCCGCCCTGCGGATCAGGGCCGCGAGGTTCCCCGGACACAAGCTGCTGGAAGAGTTCAACTTCGACCACCAGCCTGCCGCGGACCGGAACCTCGTCGCTCATCTGGGCACTGGGGTCTTTCTGGAAGAAGCAAAGAACGTAGTCCTACTCGGCCCGCCGGGCACCGGGAAAACCCATCTGGCCGTCGGGATCGGAATCCGGGCCGCACGCGCCGGGCATCGCGTCCTGTTCGACACAGCGACCGGGTGGGTATCGAGACTGGCCGAAGCCCACGACCGCGGACGGCTACCCCAGGAACTGGCCAAGTTGCGCCGTTACACGCTGCTCATCGTTGACGAAGTCGGTTACATCCCTTTCGACCAGGACTCGGCCAATCTGTTTTTCCAGCTGGTCTCATCCCGCTATGAACACGCCTCCCTGGTACTTACCAGCAACCTCGCCTTCAGTAGGTGGGGCGAGGTCTTCAGCGACGCGACAGTGGCCTCGGCGATGATCGACCGGATCGTTCACCACGCAGAAGTCCTGAACCTCACCGGCAGCAGCTACCGGCTCCGGAACAAGACAAGAACCCAGCTCAAGGCACAATAGAACAGTAACCCGTGGCCCTGTTTTCAGTTGGCAAAACTGGCCCTATTTTCGGTTGGCGTTAACACAGATTGGACTACACCTCAACCTGACGTCAGGAACACACTCAAAGCGGTCCCATTAGGGTCCCTATTTGGTAGTGCTTACGCACACTTGCGGAGGTCCTACATATCAACCTGACGCGTCTGTTGTTCCCGGGAGCCGGGCGACGGCGGGAGTCTCGTGTGAGTTTGGGTCACAGTGGCTGTGTCTATGCGTCACCGTTCCGTCATGTCGACATCCAGCAGCTCGGCCATGAAGGAATACGAAAGACCAGCCAGGCGGATACCTAACTTCCGGACGTCGGGCCAACAGCCTCCACTGCATCATGCAGTAGACGCAGAAGGTAACCA
This sequence comes from Arthrobacter sp. FW305-BF8, assembly GCF_021789315.1. Taxonomy (NCBI): domain Bacteria; kingdom Bacillati; phylum Actinomycetota; class Actinomycetes; order Micrococcales; family Micrococcaceae; genus Arthrobacter; species Arthrobacter sp. FW305-BF8. Next base: position 2,299,816 of record NZ_CP084561.1, on the reverse strand, counting down.
TGAACAGGCAACGACGCGAAAACCAGAGATGCCGGGGTGATAGGCGGTGTGAGCATTATGAGCCAAGTGCACGGCAATGCTGTTTCTCAACGGAGCAAGGTTTTGCGCTAGAGCATCTGCGAGCGATTGGCGGAACCGATTCCGGAACAACTTCGGCACAAGTCATGTCGCACTCCCCCAGACCCACCATGAACAAGCAGAACAGTAACCACGAACCGAGAAGGAGCAGCCTGGTGAACACAAGAAAAGGAACCCGACGAGAAATTTTCTCAGGTCAGGTAACAAGCACCAAGACCACCGACCACGGAACGAAGAACCAGCCAACCAAACCACCTGTTAGCGGCCATGAAAAACTGCCCGTAGATGGCCACGGAATTGCCCGCTGATGGCCACCGGGACTGCCCGCCTGTGGCCATGAGTTCTGCCCAGCCATGGCCGCTTGGTTTGCCCGCATTGTTCGCTTGTCCCGCCGTGTCGTAAGACGGCGGGGGCCTCTTCCCGTTTGGATGTCGGTGTCGAATCGAATCCGCTGACAGGAAGAGGCCCTGAATGAAGGATGCCCTAGAAACCGTGAAAATTCTTGCTGCCTATGATCTGACCAAGTCGCTGCGCGGTGCAGCGGAGCTGTCGGGTTGTTCCCACCACACTGTTGACCGGCTGGTCCAGGCCCGTGATGCCGGGCGTGCACCGGGCGGTGTGACGGACCGGCCCCGGGTCACCGACGAGTGGCTTCCAAAGATCGAGGAATGGGTCGAAAAGTCCAAGGGCCGGATCCGCGCCGATGTCATCCATGACAAGCTCGCCGCGATGGGCTACCGAGGTTCGGACCGCTCCACCCGCCGCGCCGTTTCCCAGGTCAAAGAGGCCTACCGGCGCGGGAACAAAAGGGTCCACCGTCCCTGGATCACCGAGCCAGGCGCCTGGCTTCAGTACGATTTCGGCGACGGGCCCGTCATCGACGGGGTCAAGACCGTACTGTTCGTCGCCTGGCTGGCCTGGTCCCGGTTCCGCATCGTGATCCCGCTGCGTGACCGGACGGCGCCGAGCGTGTTCTCCGCCCTGGACCGGTCATTCCGGCTGCTCGGCGGCGCGCCAACGTATGTGCTGACCGATAACGAGAAGACCGTCACCACCATGCATGTGGCCGGCGTGCCGGTCCGTAACCAGCAGACGCTGGCGTTCGCCAGGCACTACTCCGTCGAGGTGCTCACCTGCCAGCCGGCGGACCCGGCATCCAAGGGCGGGGTCGAATCGTCTGTGAAGATCGCCAAGGCAGACCTGGTGCCCAAGGACACCAACCTGCGAGACGAATACGCCTCGTTCGCCGCGCTCGAGACGGCCTGCACCGCGTTCATGGACCAGATCAACACGCGCGAGCACCGGACCACCCGCCGCCGCCCGGTCGACATGCTCGCCGAGGAGGCCGCGTCCCTGCACCGCGTCCCGGACACAGCGCATACCCTCGCCTACGGGGTCGGGCGCCGGGTGCCGGAAAACACGCCGATGGTCTCGGTCGAAAACGCCCAATACTCCGTGCCTGCCCATCTGCTCGGCGCCGAGGTGTTCGCCCGCTTCCACGGGACCGGCCCGGATGCTCAGGTCGTGATCGTGCATGTTGGTGCCGGCGGGCCGGTCGAGGTCGCCCGGCACCGACTTGCCCGGCCCGGGTCCCCGGCGATCCTGGACGCACATTTCCCGGACCATCAGCAGAAGGTGCCCGGCGACTACAAACCCGTGCCGCGGTCCACGGCGGAAGCAGAATTCCTGGGCATTGGCGCCGGCGCGAGGACCTGGCTGCTGGAGGCCGCCGCGGCCGGAGCGCAGCGGATCAACGTGAAGATGGCCGAGGCTGTCGCGCTGGCCAAGATCGCGGGGACTGCCGAGGTCGATAAGGCCCTGGGCGTTGCCGCGATCCACCACCGCTTCGCGCACGGCGACCTCGCGTCGCTGTTGAACGCGGGCGGAAACCACACCGGGCTGCGCACCGCCGCGGAGGACAAGTCCCTCACCCAGGGCACCGCCGGGTGGGCCGGCCTCGGCACCACCGGCGCCGGGGAGGGCGCCCGATGAGCATCACGACCGCGAACAGCACCGCACCGGCTCTGCCCGCCGACCTCGAGGCACTCATGCGGCAACTGAAAATGCCCCACGCCCGCGCCATCGCCCCGGACGTGTTGGCCACCGCCCGCGCTCAGCGCTGGGAACCGGCCGAGGTCATCAAAGCACTGCTCGCGGAGGAGACCAAGGGCCGGGCCCGGTCGATGCTCGCCACCCGCCGCAAGGCTGCAGGGTTCCCGACCGGCAAGACGTTCGCCCTCTGGGACGAAGCCGCGTCCTCGATCCCGGCACCGACCCAACAGGCCCTGCGCACCCTGGAATGGATCCACCGGAAAGAAAACCTCGTCGTCTGCGGCCCCTCCGGGACCGGAAAGACATTCTTCCTCGAAGCCCTCGGCCAGCAGGCCGTCGAAGAAGGGATGCGCGTCGCCTGGTTCACCCTTGAGGACCTCGGCGCCCTGATCCGTTCGCACCGGGCCGACGACACCGTCACCCGGGCCGTGGCTAGGATCCTGCGCGCAGATCTCGTGGTCGTGGATGACATCGGCCTCCTCGCCGTGGCCACCGACGCCGCCGAAGGCCTCTACCGGGTCGTCGACGCAGCCTATGAAAAACGGGCCGTCGCGGTCTCCTCGAACCTTCACCCCGCAGGCTTCGACGAGCTCATGCCCAAAACCCTGGCCACCGCGACTGTGGACCGGCTCCTGCACCACGCCCACGTCTGCCAAACCACCGGCGACTCCATCCGCCTCACCCAGGCCCTGGCCGGAAAGGGCGTCATGCCACTGAACTAAACCCCAAACTGGTGGCCAGCAAACCCCATCCCCAAGCGGGCAAACCAGCTGGCCACCACTGGGCAGTTCTACTGGCCACCAGCGGGCAGAAATGCTGGCCGCCTACGGGCAATTCCTAATGGCCGTTGACAACCACCCCCCACCAATGAAAAAAGGCCGCCGAAGGGGCCCCGTACAACACAAATTGTCCACACTCAGGAGCTAAAGAGCCTCTGAACAGGGAAAACACGTGCCCGAGGTGGGACTCGAACCAGCCGCTCCCCCTGAAAATCCGCCACTCCCCCGAACATCCCCAATCCGGCCCAGTCCGATGCCGGTACAACCGAATGCGAAGCCCGAGGGTGTGGACATTGTCCACACCCTCTTTTTTGGGCATCTTCAGCCCCCACCATTCGAGTGTGACGGTCCTGTTGGGCGTTGAGATTCCCTCGCCCCTGGGAGCCGCAGGCCGCAACACCGCCCTGGCATCTCCGAAGCCGCTCCCCTGCTGGATGACGACGCCCCGGTGGAAGGGTCACCCACAGCATACGGCGACCAAGAAAAAGCTTCGCCGGTACTGGATGGACTTCGGGTTTCGGGAGGCGGCCGGGGACTACCTCTACTTCGAGGCCGCCTGAGGCCGGTATCGCCTGCAACAGAAGAGCCAGCTCCCGTCACGCTGCGGGGGCTGGCTCTTCGAAGCTCATCGGCGGTTCATGCTACTGGCCTTTGCTGAGAACCGGGTGGTCCAAAGGTGCGGCGTGCCCGGCTGTGTTCGGGCCTTCACGGTGTGCTACCTGCTTGATGAAGAAGGAGGCCACGATTGAGATTGCTGCGCACCCGGCGACGTAGGCAGCGATGGGCCACCATTGTCCGCCGCTGATTTCGAAAAGCCAGGCGGCGATGATCGGTGCGGTGCCACCAAATATCGCCGCACCCAGCTGGTAACCGAGTGAAGCGCCGGTGTAGCGGACCTCGGGGGCGAAATTCTCTGCTATCAGGGTGCCTAGGATCGCGTTGACGCTGCCCCACAGAAGGCCGAAGCCGACGATGGTGGCGACGAACAGCGCCCAGGTGGCACCGGTATTGAGCACGAGGTAGTAAGGCACGACCATGATGAGCGTCGCGGCGGCCGACCAGCGGTACAGCGCTGCGCGCGGAACGTTGTCGGAGATCCTGCCGAAGACGGGCATCCATATTGTTGCCACGAGCGCGGCTGCGGCAACTGCGAGAAGAACGACGTTCCCGCGTGCTCCTAGGACGTTGGTGGCGTAGGCGATGACGTAGGTGCCGAAGATGTAGAAGGGGCCGGTCTCCGAGGCCTTCGCGCCGATCGACACGAGCACGGCACCCCAGTGCTTGGTGACAACTTCCTTGATGGGCAGGCGCAGCTGGGCGCCCGTCTCCCGGACACGCTTGAACTCCGGGGTCTCGTCCAGGCCGTTCCGAATCCAGAGGCCGACGAGGACGAGCACAACGCTGGCTATGAACGGAAGGCGCCAGCCCCAGACGAAGAACTGGCCGTCGGGAAGGAGGGTCAGAAGGCCGACAACGCCGGCAGCGAGCAGCATGCCCAGGCTGATACCCATTTGCGGCACCGCACCATAGAGGCCACGGCGGTTCTTGGGCGCGTACTCGTAAGCGAGCAGGAGGGCCCCGCCCCATTCGCCGCCGATGCCGAGACCTTGAAGGATGCGGCACAGGATGAGCAGGATGGGGGCGGCTACGCCGATTGTGTTGTAGTCGGGCAGCAGCCCAATGGCGACCGTTCCGCCTCCCATAAGCATGAGGGTGATGAAGAGAGTCTTCTTTCGGCCGATCCGGTCGCCTATGTGGGAGAAGATGATACCGCCCAGGGGACGGAAGAAGAAGGTGAGCGAGAACGAGATGTAGGCGAGCAAAGTCGACACGAACGCGTTGTCGCTGGGAAAGAAGAGCTTATTGAAGACCAGGGCGGCAACGGTGCCGTATACGAGGAAGTCGAACCATTCAATGACGCTGCCGCTGAGGCTGCCGAGCAGCACGCGATAGTTCAGCTTTTCTTCGCTCTTTGTCTTTTCAGGGGATGTAGTGTCCGTCAAGGATCTTTCCTTTGGGATTCGAAGGATGTGTGGCCCTACCACGTGGTCCGACCACATGAGACTCTAAGCTGTGACGGCCGACACGTCAAAATTAGGGGCCTGCCTGGGCACCAGTCGCCCCGAAGAAGAAGCCTCGGCTGAGCCGCTTACGATCGAACGCGAGGAGGTCGGTTCATTCAGGAAGCCACAGGGTCGCAGGACATAGCCGCCCGCTTCTTCTTGGTGACGGGACTAATCCGCTGTCTCCATGTAGTACCCCCGAATATGCCGGCGCAGGAGCTCGGCCGCTGCGGCACGTTCACCGCTGCGAAGGGCATCAACAATTGCATAATGTTCGGAACGCAGGCGCCCCGCGGTCGCCTCCCAGTCGGGAAGTGCCTGGGCGCGGGCCAGGGTGTGATCGGCAATGGAAGTCCGGAGGGCATCCATGAGCGTACTGATAAGGGGATTTCCAGCGGCGCGGGAAAGCGTCACGTGGAATTCGGCGTCCAGATGAAGGAAATCACCGACAGGGGCACTGGGGTCGTCCATGAGCCCCAGCAGCCTCTCCGCAGAGTTCCAATCCCCTCGGCCGGGATCCGAGTGCTCGGCCGCCCAGGTCTCAAGCAGCAGACGCACCTCGTACACATGTGAATGCTCGACGTGACTCGTCGCCAGCTGGAGGTTGAGCGCCAGTGCCAACGCCTGCTCCGGGGCTGCGGTCACGACGGTACCCGAGCGCGGCCCGGAACCGGTGGCTGCCTGAATCGTTCCGAGCGCCTCAAGAACCTTCAACGCCTCGCGGAGCGAGCTTCGCGAGACTTGCAACGTTTCAGAGAGAGCCCGTTCACTAGGGAGGTGGTCACCAATCCGTAAACGACCGCTCGAGAGCTCTCCGGTCACCCAGTTCATTACTGTCTCGTGCGCTTTCATCGCCACCGATTATTGCAGGTCTGGCCAGACACGCACGTTTTCAGCTGGCCGTGCGGGCTCCGTCTTCAGGTGTGGTGAGGTAGTTTCGAAGCAATCATGGGTGAGCGGGGAATTGCGTTCACTCAAGCCTCCACCCAGCGTTTCTATGACCTCTCCGCTGTCGATTGCTTGGCGTACCGACGTCAACGACGGGCTGGCACGCGAGTTTGTGGAGACCGCCCGGACCCTGGCCTCCTTCGGAGGCGTTCCGAACCTCGTGGATTCCTGTGGGCCTGCCTCGCTACCCTCCTCGCTCCAGGGCGATTAGCGCTACCGACGACCGCAGTGCAACCAAGAAATGCCGCCGATATGGCGTCCGAACGGGTTGCCCGCCATGCACCGGCTGGCGCACCGATGCGCTCCGCTCGGGACGGGGACACCCTCGTGGTGCAGAGCATGGACCGTCTGGCTCGCAACCTGCACGGCTGGGTGCTCTGTTCCGGCGCCTCACCCGCAAGCATGCGAGGGTGGGGTGCGACATTCGTGCTTTCGCCGAAAATGGCGTCCCGTCCCGGACGATGTAAGTGTCGCCGAAACAAAATTGGAGACGAAGTCCTCTTGCCGCCGTCTCACTGGAGCGCGACCCACGGCTGAGTGGAGCTCCTCCGGGGCCCTCATCCTGACCGTCCGCTGCGTTGTCGCGACTGGCGAAGCTGTCACCCAATAAGGTTGCCTGAGACTTTGCGTGTCTCGCTGAGTGAGACCATAATGCTTAACGTGAATTCCACTGAGTCGAAGCCCGCTGCCAGCATGATTGAGCGGGTTTCACTGATCCTTGACGTGTTCAGTCCTGAAGAGCCAGTCCTGACGGGAGGGGAGATCGCGCGCAGGGCCGGACTTTCCCGGGCGACGGCGGCGCGGATACTCTCAGAACTCGCCAAGCACGATTTCGTCGACCGGGTTCAGTCCGGATACCAGATAGGTATCCGGTGTTTTGAATTGGGGCAAATGGCGCAGCAGCCAAAGGATCTTCGGCGCCTGGCTCTGGCAACGATGTTCGACCTCCGGCGGGCTACGGGCTTGACTGTTCAGCTGGGCGTTCTCGAAGGTAATGACGTCGTCTATATCGAGATTTTGCGCGGCCAGTATCGGGACTTGACAATCCCATCACGGGTAGGTGGACGTGTACCGTGCTATGCGACTGCTGGTGGGAAGGCCCTGCTTGCACACGCTCCTGACCAGTTGGTCGAGGATCTTCTGAACGGCGAGTTGGAGAAGATCGGACCCAACACTATTACCGATCCCCAGGAGCTCCGCGCCGAACTGGACCTGGCCCGACGTGAGGGTATTGCCTATGAGCGGGAAGAATCCCATGCTGGCCTGGCGTGCGCGGCGAGTCCCATTCTGCGGGGTGATACTACTGCTGTGGCGGCCATTTCCATCACTGCCCCGGTGGGGGTGGTGGAGATGAGACTGGTTGGTCCCGCTGTCCATGCAGCGACACTGGGACTAAACCGCCAGATGCGGGCAGTTCCGCATTGGGCCAAACTATAGGCGTCTCACTGAATGAGAGGCGGATTTTGACGACGGCGGTCCGGACCTGATGCTTGTGCTCAGTTCCCGTGATTTGAAACACGGGATATGAGAACCAAGCAACAAGGAGTGATCGGTGAAGGCCGCAATCATGAACCAAGCAGGCGCACCGCTTGCCGTCGTCGATCTTGATCTGCAGGCGCCTGGTCCGGGCGAAGTCCGGGTGCGCGTTGACGCGGCGGGCATCTGCCACAGTGACTACCACTACATGGTCCAGGACCTGGCGTGCCGGACGCCTATCGTGCTGGGCCACGAGGGCGCGGGCATCGTGCAGGAAGTCGGAGCCGGGGTCACCCATGTCAGGCCGGGCGACAAGGTCATTCTGACCTGGCGGCCAAGTTGCGGCCGGTGCGAGTACTGCAGCAGCGGCTCGCCTGCGCTCTGCCGCCTCGGCGCTGTGCACGCTACCCATAACGAACTGCTGCGCGGCGGAACGCGGCTGTCGCACGACGGAAAGCCCGTACATCACCTGATGGGGGTGTCCTGCTACGCGGAGGAATGCGTCGTATCCGGCGAATCGGTGATCAAGATCCCCCAAGAGGTTCCCGTCGCTGTAGCAGCCATCATGGGATGTGCAGTGATCACAGGGATGGGCGTCGTACTGAACGGAATGGGGGCTCCCGCCGGGGAGTCGATTCTTATCGTCGGAGCCGGCGGAGTGGGGCTTTCGGCAGTCATCGGCGCCGCAGCAGTCGGGGCCCACCCGGTGATCGTTGCCGACATTGACGACGAAAAGCTCGCGAAGGCGCGGGAGCTTGGGGCAACCCACACGATCAACACGCGCGAACACGACCTGGCCACCACTGTGCACGAGATCACTGGCGAAGGAGCCCACTGGGCTGTCGAAGCAATCGGCCGGCCCCAGACCATTCGCGAGGCAGTCCTGGCACTTCGCCCCCGCGGCACGGCTTTCGTGGTGGGACTGTCCAACGCCGAGGCCGAGATCAACGTGCCCCTGAACCAGGTTGTTCAGCAGGAGAAATCGGTGAGGGGGAGCCTGTACGGTTCCTCCAATCTGTCAGTGCAGATCCCTCAGATCCTGGACATGTATTTGGCCGGCCGTTTGCAGCTTGATGCCCTTGTCGGCGAGAAGTTCAGCCTGGCCCAGATCAACGAAGCATTCGACTCGCTGGCCAACGGAAACATCGGTCGTTCGGTGGTCCTGATGGGCAGCAGCAACTAATCCATACCTTCAACGTCGAAGGTCTTCCCTTAGGAGAGAAACATGTCATCAACTGTCGCAGCGCCACAGATCGTGGTCTCCGACGAGGATCGGAAGCGCGCCCTGTGGGGCAGCGCAGTCGGTAGCACAATCGAGTGGTACGACTACTTCCTTTATGGCACCATGTCCGGGCTGGTATTCGGCCCGTTGTTCTTCCCGTCCAACGATCCGACCGTCAGCCAGCTCTTGGCCTTGGCGTCCTTCGCCCTGGCCTTCTTGATCCGTCCGATCGGCGGCATTCTGTTCAGCCATGTCGGAGACCGGATCGGCCGGAAGAAAACACTGGTCGTCACGCTGACCCTGATGGGCGTCTCTACTGTCGCGATGGGTTTGATGCCCACCTATTCAGCTATCGGCGTCGCGGCTCCCATCATTCTGACTGTGCTCCGCCTGCTCCAGGGCCTTGCCTTGGGCGGCGAATGGGGAGGGGGCCTGCTTCTGGCCGTCGAGTACTCTCCCAAGAACCGGCGCGGATTCTTCGGTGCAGTCCCGCAGACCGGTGCTATGCTCGGGCTCGCTCTGGGCAACATGATCACCTTGGCCGCGGGCGCGGTCTTCTCGGACGAAGCGTTCCTGGCCTACGGGTGGCGGATCCCGTTCCTTCTGTCGGTTGTCCTGTTGGCTGTCGGCCTTTGGATCCGCCACAAGGTCGACGAGACACCATCATTCCGGATGGTGAAAGCCGCGGGAGCGACGAAACAGGTTCCCCTCGTCGACACCCTGAAGCACCACTGGCGTGAAGTCCTTATCGCAACGGGCGCCAAGATCGTTGAGACCTCGACGTTCTTCATGTTCGCGACGTTCACCGTCTCCTACGCCATGACCTTGGGGTACAAGCGCGAAGCCGTACTCTCGGTGCTGCTGGTCTGCGCCGTGATCGGCGTGTTCTCAATGGTCAAGTTTGGTGCGCTCTCGGACCGGATCGGCCGGAAAAAGGTTTTCCTCTGGGGCACCGTGGCCCTGATGGTGTTTATCCTCCCGTACCTTTGGATGCTCAACCAGAAGTCCCTGCCGTTCCTTGCCGTTGCGCTTTTCGTCGGGTTTGCCGTCATCTGGCCCACCTATGGGTCACTGATCGGCACCGTGATCGCAGAGAGCTTCTCCCCGGACATCCGCTACACAGGTGCTTCCCTGGGTTACCAGCTGGGAGCAGCTATCGCGGGCGGGCCCGCTCCGCTGATCGCCACAGCACTCCTCGCAGCCTTCGGCGGCAGCTATCTTCCGGTGGGCCTTTTCATCATCCTCTGCGGCGCCATCTCACTGGTGGCTGTGTTGTTCGCCAAAGAAAAGAGCAACCAGGAGATCGACTAGGGCCCAAGTGTCCGCCGGCCATCCTGGATACAAACAAGAGAGCAAGACAAGATGACTACCGAAACCATTGAAACCCTGAGCCTGGACGAAGTCCTGAGCGCGGCCGAAACGGCCTTCGAGAGCTGGTCCGGGATGCCCTCCACTGGCCGTGCCCACCACCTTGAGGCGATGGCTGCAGCCATGGAGACGCACGCCGACGAGCTCATCGAACTTGCCATGGCAGAGACGCATCTGCCCGATGCGCGGCTGCGGGGAGAATTGACGCGGACCGTTTTTCAGCTGCGCCTCTTCGCCGAGGAACTAAGGATCGGCCGCTTCGTCTACGCACGCATAGACCACTCCGATCCCGAATGGCCCATGGGTGCACCACGCCCCGATCTTCGACGGATGCTGCTCCCGCTGGGGCCGGTGCTGGTCTTCGCCGCCAGCAACTTCCCCTTTGCCTTTTCCGTCGGTGGCGGCGACACCGCTTCAGCCCTGGCGGCAGGCTGCACCGTCATCGTCAAGGCGCACCACGGACATCCGAAGCTCTCTGCGCGCACCGCCGCGATTCTCCTCAGGGCCTTGGAAGTGTCCGGGGCACCTGAAGGCGTGCTGGCCCTGATCCACGGAACAGAAACCGGCGTCCGGGCCCTGAGAGATCCCAGGATCCAGGCAGGCGCCTTCACCGGAGGAATCCCCGGCGGGCGGGCACTGTTCGACATCGCCCAACAACGGGATGTTCCGATTCCGTTTTACGCCGAGATGGGCAGCAACAACCCGGTTTTTGTTACCCCCGAGGCGGCAGCAGAACGTCCGGCTGCCATCGCTGAGGGATACCTGGCCGCAGTGACCGGCAGCGCCGGCCAACTATGCACCAAGCCGGGAACCCTCTTTGTTCCGGCCGGAAGCCAGATCATCGAACACCTGCACACCGCGGAACTGCCGGGCGCCACAAAGCTCCTGACCGAACGGATAGAAGCGGGTTACACCCGGGAAGTTGCCGAGCTCGCAGGCCACCGGCAGGTCCGGATCCTGAACGGGAACATTCCCGGCGAGGCCACCGGCCCGGCGCCACTGATCCTGGGCACCGACATCGCAGCAGTCCTCGAGGATCCGGACCTGTTCCTGGCCGAGCGGTTCGGGCCCTTCTCCCTGGTGGTTGAGTACGAGGACATGAACCAGCTGCTGGAGGTTGCCCGGAGGATGGACGGCCAACTCACCGCGACGGTACAGGCCACAGACCAGTGCGACGTCCGCCACCTGCTCAGTGTTCTGGCCGGCAAGGCGGGACGCGTCCTGTGGAACGGCTGGCCCACAGGCGTCTCCGTAACACATGCCCAGCAGCACGGCGGACCATACCCGGCGAGCACTGCCGTCCAAACCACATCTGTCGGGACGGCAGCGATTCAACGGTTCCTGCGCCCGGTGGCACTGCAGGGGTTCCCCGACCATGTCCTCCCCGCGGAGTTGCAGGACAGCAACCCGCTAGGGATTCCGCGGCACCTAGGATAATCCCAGGCGGCTTGAACCTCCGGGCCATATGGACCGGGGCCGGCCCGCGGACACAATGAACAGATCTCGTAGAAGGATGACCTGATGCACGATAACCCCGTCAAGGTGGCTCTGCGCTCCGGCGCCACCACGACCGGAACTTGGTTAACGCTGGGTTCACCTGCGGTGGCCGAGGCCCTGGCCCATTGCGGGTTCGACTGGCTCGTAGTCGACCTTGAGCACGCCCCCAACAATCCCGCCAGCGCTGTGGAACAGTTGAGGGCCGTCGACGCCGCCCGGGCTAACGGCGGCCGTGCCGAGGCAATCGTACGCCTAGCCGAAAACGATCCCGTCCTGGCCAAGCGGGCCATGGACATTGGTGCGCGCACTCTTATCTTCCCCAATGTCAACACCGCGGATGAAGCACAGGAGGCTGTCCGCGCGATGCGTTACCCGCAGAACGGTAACGCTGGCGTGCGGGGCGTGGCAGGATTGGTCCGGGCCGGCCGGTACGGACTTGACCCGGTGTACGTGAAGAACGCCAACGAACAAGTGTGCACCATCGTGCAGATCGAATCCCGATCCGGCGTTGACAACGCTGCGGGCATCTGTGCAACCGAGGGTGTCGACTGCGTTTTCCTGGGCCCGTCCGACCTGGCTGCTTCCCTGGGCCATCTGGGCGACACCTGGCATCCAGAGGTCGTCGAAGCCATGCGGTCGGTTGTGGCCCAGGCACGCGAGGCTGGAAAGGCCACCGGCGTTTTTGCGAACGACGCAGACGATGCCAAGCTGTTCATCAACTGGGGGGTCACTTTCATCGGGCTCCACTCCGACGTTCGCTGGCTATGCCAGGGAGCGAAGCAAGAGGCCGGGCGGCTGGCAGCCGAACTGCACGCAGAGCAGGCAATCAAGGTCCACACCGCCTCATAACCTGACGGCAAGGAAAAATCCCTTGTAGCAGCTGTGGCACCTCGAGGATTGGCATGCGGTCCCGCCCCTGAAGGGGCGGGACCGTCGTCGTCCGCTGTTCTTGTGTTACGCGGTGAGTGCCCCCTCCAGCCAGGACCTCACCGCGGGGGCGGGAGCTGCACCGGCCCGCCTCGCGACGATCTTGCCGTCGACGATGACCATCAACGTTGGCACCGCCTGAATAGCGAATCTGGCGGAGAGCTGCGGCGAATGGTCCACATCGACACACTTACAACCAGGTCGACCCCGCCAGGCCCACCGTCATCTTTGCCTACACGATTAAGGGCGGCCTTGCCACCGAAGGACACCGAACAACCACTCCACGCCCCTGTCCAAAGATCAGATGGAAACACTGGCGGGGATCTCCGGGATGGACCTTGACGATCCATGGCGCAAATTCCAGCCGGGCACCGTCGAAGAACGGGCCTGCACCCAGGCATCCCTCCGCCTCAAGCGCCGGCAACCCGCACTGGCCCCGTCCCTCCAGATCCCGGCTTCCCTGCCATGGGGCGACGACAGAATTTCCACCCAAGCCGCACTGGGACGGTTCCTGTCCGACCTGAAAAGAGCAGCCCCTGAGGTGGCCCACCGTGGCGTCACCTGCAGCCCCGACGTTGCGTCGTCCACCAACCTCGCGGCTGGATCAACAAAACCGCAGTCTGGTCCGTCGGTGAGCGCCAGGACTGGTTCGCGGACGACCGGGAACGGATTCTCCGCTGGATCGAAAACTCCCACGGCCAACACATAGAACTCGGCATCGCCGAAACGAACCTGGAGGGCCCCGTCTCCGAACTCGGAACGACCTGGAGCCGCGGGGCCAGCCGCTGATTCCACTCGCCACCATCTACGACCCGTTCGTGGCCCGCGCCCTCGAACCGTGGTCCTTTGGCATGTACGCCGGGGGCCAGTCCATCCTGATTGGGACGCCGTCAGGGGGTGTCCCTGGCACCGGAGGGCGGCGCGCACCAGTCCCCCACCACTCCGTCCATCGGATTGGAACAACCCGAGTGCACAGCCTGGGAGCCAGCCTTCGCCCGCGATCTGGAATGGTGCATGCTCGAAGCTATGAGCCGGATCGGCATTCCCGGAGGACGCTCAGCCTACTTCCGATTCACCACCCGGCCACTGGATCAGGCTCAGGCCGCCATGCCGACGGACGCGCTGCTGCTGGAGCGGCGTCGCAGGCACGCGGTGGCCGGCCGTTACCGGCTGAGCGACCACGACCCCGTCGAGGACAGGGTCACTCTGGTCGGCGTCGGAGCGATCATGCCCGAAGTCATCGCCTCGGCCACACGGCTGAAGGGACTTAGCATCATCGCCGGCGTCGTCTGCCTCACCAGCCCTGACCTGGTCCTTGAATCCCTCCAGCGCCGCAACTTGCTAAACCAAGGAATTAAGGCGCTTGCATTCGACATCATAGATGTTTCCACGACACGCACCCGCGCCCCTCGTCACGGTCCAGGACGGACGCCCCCCACACACTTTGCCTTCCTGGCTGGAGCCCGAGGCGACCGCACAGTCTCCCTGGGCGCAAAGGACTTCGGGCAGTCCTCTGATCTACAGGAGGCATACCGGATCCACGGCATCGACGAGGCATCCATCGTCAATGCGGCGCCCGAACCTCGTTCACTAGCATCGGCCGTCTCACAGTAGGGGGCGGGAGACATTCGTCTGGCGGGTCAGGAAGAGGGCTACGTCCACGCTGATCAGGTTCCCGGAAGTCGGACTGGCTAACTAAACCTAAGCTACGACGGCTTGGGCCCGGTATTCCAGCGGCCAAGCCCTCGCGTCAGCGGATCGCCGCGCCGGCCTCGGACCTGATGTCGCATTGTGAGAACCGCAGCGCCAGGACGGCAAGTTCATCGAGGCGCCGGCAAGGCGGTGATCGTGGGGGCACGCAGGAAACCTCGCGAAGCTGTACACGGGATTGTGGAACTGCAGTCCGAAGGGTCTCGATCCGCGAGACCGGGCCGACGCTCCCATGCTCAATGACGCTGGCAAGCCCTCGGGTGGCTGCGGGTCCCGTGCAAATGGAACACCCGCACGACTCCGAAATCTGCACTAAAAAATGAGGCCGACGACGACACGCAGTGTCGCCGCCGGCCTCCTTTCTACGCCTGCATGGTGCCATCCACCAAAGACGCTGGGGCTTTAGGCTGCCCTCGGAAGCGTTACGTAGCTGCCCTCGACGAGGCCGGCGGCAACAGCGGGAGCGCCGGCTACGGTGACATAGCTGCCATCGGTGACGGGAGGCATGCGTCGGCTGCCGGGGGCGGTGACATAGGTGCCTTCAACACCGGCCGAGGCGCTGCCGCGGGGCAGAGTTACGTAGCTGCCGCCGCGCAGGGCGGGGCCGACGACTGTGGTGCCGGCAGCGGTGTCAGGGGCGGGTTCGGTCGTTGCGGGGCGTTCGGCCAGCAAAGTCATGGGTACTCCTCGGGGTTCAGGATCGGGGCCAGTTCAGGTTCCAGTGCCGCTCAAGCAGAAGCGCGTTGCGGGTTGTGTCGCTTGCCCTGCCGGCCAGGGGATGTTCACCGGCGCGGTACTCGAGGGCTACTCTGGCCTACGTCCAAGTTTAACGTCTTATTGATAGCGACTCAAAATAAAGTGGGGCGATTCACGCTGTAGTGGCAGCCCTCTCCGGCAGCGGCAGATTGTGTTCTTTGAGCGCGTCGACGAGCTTGTCGCGGTCGGAGGGTCGAAAGCCCTGCTGGGCAGCCAGGGGTTGAGCTCAGGTCTTCCGCGAGGAGCCGTCCGACCAGTTGCAGTTGCCGGGCCAGTGCGACGACGAAGTGCTTGAACAGGACACGCGGTTCCGGGTTACATCAGAATCAGGTCGTCCGCCATTGCCTTTGCAACGGCGTCAGGCCGGTGCCATGAGCTTAGGTTGGGACACAACGACGGCGCAGGTCGTTATAGAGGCCTACCCCGTCACCGATGTCGATGCTGATGACAACGGACAATCCCTTGATCAGAACGGCCCTAAAGAGACCGAAATGCTGCTGGTGCGGCTGCCGGTCGGCACCGCCCGCGCATTCGCCAAGCGCACCCGTGAGGTCGTGGGCGCCGGGCGTCCGATCTGCTCGCTCTGCGGCTACCCCATCGACGCCGACGGGCACATCTGCGCCCTCCCCGGGGTCTGATGCCAGCGAGGGACCTTGTGACCGCCGAGCTGACGCCTACCCGCCGCGTTGTACGCTACATTTCGGGGGACTAGCGGCCAGGTGATGATCGTCGATGGGCCGATAGCAGGCGAAAGCCCGCTGCGGGAGTTTCCCCAGGCAACCTGGCTCAGCCATGATGGCGAAAGGCCCGGTATCGGCGTTCCAAGTACGGGAGTCGGACCGTCTTGCAACTACAACGCGTTGGTGAATGTTCTGTTCGGCCCTGGCCTTTTCATTGGTGTTCGAGAGCGGTCGTGCCGTGCTCGAAGGCCTCGAATGCCCAATTGGCTGCCTTGTTCTGCGCAGGCCGATTCACGGTCCACCCGGCGCAAATGTCGGTAACGGTGAGCGTGAACCAGAACTCGCCGAAATTGTTGCGGCCCGCTATCCCTCGACACCGTTAATAAGTGTGCTTAGCATTGAGTTCCGATCAGTTGCTCTTCGCGTACAGACCGCGGGCGGGATTTTTTGGACAGCCTGCGATCTGGAAGCCTTTAGCCTCCCAACCCCTTGGGCTGGCTGCACGGGCCACAATCCTTGTTCCCCCCTTCCGTCGCCAGCTCCAATACGCGTATCGGGTGCCACTCCCCTTTTTTCCGGGTCGCCGGGCCTGCAGACCCTTGCTTTGCTGCGCCCGGAAGGTACCACTAGTGGACCAACGATCGGATGGGATAAAAGAAAAGAGCGGAAAGTGAAGGCAGTAGTTTACAAAGGACCGAACGACGTCAGCGTTGAGGACGTACCGGACGCCAAAATCGAGCACCCCGCCGACGTGCTGGTGCGAATAACCGCTGCGAACATCTGCGGCTCGGATCTGCACATGTACGAGGGCCGTACCAGCTTCGAACCCGGACGCACCTTTGGGCACGAGAACCTGGGTGAAGTGGTCGAGACCGGCCCGGCGGTGAGCAAAGTACAGGTAGGCGAACGTGTGGTGCTGCCGTTCAACATCGCCTGTGGATTCTGTAAGAACTGCGACCGGGGCTTCACCAATTACTGCCTGACGATGCAGCCTGAACCACAGCTCGCGGGTGCGGCGTACGGGTTCGCGGACATGGGCCCGTACCAGGGCGGGCAGGCCGAGTATCTGCGCGTGCCGTACGGGGACTTCAATTGCCTGCGCCTGGGCGAGGACTCGGTGGAGAAAGAACTCGACTATGTCATGCTCGCCGATATTTTCCCGACGGGCTGGCATGCCACGGAGCTGGCCGGGGTGTACCCGGGGGACTCCGTCGTCATTTACGGTGCAGGACCGGTCGGGCTCATGGCGGCGTACTCGGCCGTTATCAAAGGGGCCGGCAAAGTCATGGTGGTTGACCGCCAAAGCGACCGCCTGAAGCTGGCGGAGCAAATCGGCGCCATCGCTGTGAATGATTCGGAAGTGGACCCGGTCGAGTTCGTCAAGGACCAGACCATGGGATTCGGCGCCGACCGGGGCTGCGAATGCGTCGGCTACCAGGCTCACGATCCGGGCGGAAACGAACATCCCAACCTGACCCTGAACCGGCTCGTGGACTCAGTCCGGTTCGTCGGCGGCCTGGGCGTGGTCGGCGTGTTCCTGCCCCAGGACCCCGGGGCCCCCGACAAACTCGCCCAACAGGGCCAGGTGGCCTTCGATTACGGAAACTATTGGTTCAAAGGACAGACGATGGGCTCGGGACAGTGCCCGGTCAAGAAGTACAACCGGGCCCTGCGCGATCTGATTGCCGGCGGAAAGGCCAGCCCGTCGTTCATCGTCAGCCACGAACTGCCGCTGGATCAGGCCCCGGAGGGGTACAGGAACTTTGACAACCGCGAAGACGGCTGGACCAAAGTCGTCCTCCACCCGGCCGGCACCTGAGAAAGCCCGGACAGGAGAACCTTCAATGTCAATACGAGCAATCCACAGGAGGCGGTACTGATGCGGGCAATGGTTTACCGCGGACCGTACAAAGTACGGGTCGAAGAAAAAGACATTCCGAAGATCGAGCACCCGAACGACGCGATCGTCCGGGTCAGCAGGGGCGCTATTTGCGGGTCCGACCTGCACCTGTACCACGGCATGATGCCGGACACCCGGGTGGGAATGACGTTCGGGCACGAGTTCGTGGGCACCGTGCATGAAGTGGGATCCTCGGTGCAGAACGTGTCCGTGGGCGACCGGGTGATGGTGCCGTTCAACGTGTACTGCGGTTCCTGCTACTTCTGTGCCCGTGGCCTGTACTCCAACTGCCACAACGTGAACCCGAACGCGACGGCGGTGGGCGGCATCTACGGCTACTCCCACACCTGCGGGGGTTACGACGGCGGCCAGGCAGAATTCGTCCGTGTCCCCTTCGCGGACGTGGGGCCTTCGAAGATTCCGGACTGGATGGACGAGGAGGACGCGGTGCTGCTCACCGACGCTTGCCCCACCGGCTACTTCGGCGCCCAGCTGGGCGACATCGTGGAGGGCGACACCGTGGTGGTGTTCGGTGCAGGCCCGGTGGGGCTTTTCGCCGCCAAGTCCGCCTGGCTGATGGGGGCAGGCCGCGTGATCGTGATAGACCATCTGGAGTACCGGCTGGAAAAAGCACGGACCTTCGCCCACGCCGAAACATACAACTTCGCCGAGTACGACGACATCGTGGTGCACCTGAAGAAGGAGACCGACTACCTGGGCGCCGACGTCGTCATTGACGCCGTGGGGGCCGAAGCGGACGGCAACTTCCTCCAGCACGTCACAAGCAGCAAGTTCAAACTGCAGGGCGGCTCCCCCGTCGCCCTGAACTGGGCCATCGATTCCGTCCGCAAAGGCGGAACGGTGTCCGTGGTGGGCGCGTACGGGCCGATCTTCAGCGCCGTGAAGTTCGGCGACGCCATGAACAAGGGCCTGACCCTGCGGATGAACCAGTGCCCGGTCAAACGCCAATGGCCCCGGCTCTTCGAGCACATCCGCAATGGCTACCTCAAACCCAGCGACATCGTCACCCACCGGATCCCGCTGGAACACATCGCCGAGGGCTACCACATCTTCTCCGCCAAACTGGACAACATCATCAAACCGCTCGTAGTCGCCAGCCAGTCCTGAAAGGAGACCCGCACCATGTCTGAAACAGCAGCAACGCCGTACATCGCCAACAAACGCATCCCACCCAAGTCCGCCGAAGACCTGCGGGCACAGATCCCGGGATGGGGCGCAGACCTCGACCCGGCCGACCGCCCCTCCTACCCCCGCGAGCAACCCGGCATCGAGACCGGTGCGCGCTGGGACTTCCCCGAACGCCAACCGGAGAAATGGCCCCGGGAACGGTCCGTCGAGCACGCCTTCCTCACCCCCGTTTTCGGGACCTCCACACCTCCTGCCGGGGTCTCCGGCGCTATCCGGAAGTACGCCTACAAGTACAGCGAGGGCCGGGCCGCGCACTGGCTCCTGTTGATCGCCGCTGACCGCGTGGACGCCTGGGAACACCACCTGAAGTCCTTTGCGACTCTGCGCCCCGACAACCCCGTCACCGAAACCGGGGTGCTCAGCGAGTTCTCGGCCCACGGTGTCCGCTCCCGCTTCGGACAAAAACGCGCCGACGTCAACCACCAATGGATCGACCCGCTCCTCGTGGGAGGCCCATGGGTGCTCGCCGGACTGGGTGCTGTTGCCGCGGTCCGCGCGCTGCGAAAGCACCGCACAGCCTGACAGCCATACTGCCGGGCTGGCGGACCAAGGGTGTCACCAGCAACGCCTGCGCTGGTGACACCCTCACATCATCCCTGGCCCAGATTCGTCACCAGGTTGATGTAGACCGTGATCAGGACCGGGTTGAGAATAGCGACACGGAGGCCTGCACACGCAGGTTGCGCTGAATCATGAGGAGAAAAATGGTGCCAAAAAAGTTCACCCCCGCCCTTTGCGGTATCCTGCCGTGACGGAACGGATCCGGGTCGGGATGGTGGCGGACCCTGCCGCGCCTACGGAGATCGCGCGCCTGCTCAGTGACCTTCAGCCGCCGAGCAGCGAGGACCGCGAGGGCTGGGACATCGAGATCGTGAGCGAACCATTCGCCATGGATTGCGAGGACGCCGAAACTGCCTTGGCACGGCTTCGGGACCACGCCCGTCAGCACGAATGGGACATCGTTATCGGGCTGACCGAACTTCCGTTCCGTGACGAGAATGACGGCCGGTATCTGCTCGCCGAGACCGACCCGCGGCAACGCACAGCTGTGCTGTCGCTGCCGGCACTCGGCGGGCTCGGTATGCGGGCGCGTGCCCGGCATGCAGTGCGCGCGCTCGTCAGCGGCATGGCAGGCAATGCACAGGCCGGGCACAGCGAGCCGATGCCCTACTTCACCAGCCGTTGGCGCCTCCTCGTGGGAATGGTGCTTGCGAACCGTCCGTGGCTCCTGGTGCCTGGGCTCAAGTCCGCGCTCGTGGCAGCGCTGACGACAGGGGCGATAGCCACGATCAACTCAACGGTTTGGCTACTCGCCGGCTCCCTGTCACCGTGGCGCCTCACAGTGGCGACGATCGCCTCCATTGCCCTCGTTGTTGCCTGGCTCGTGATTGACGGCGAACTGTGGGACCGACCCGACGACGGCTCTGCGGGCGCCAGGGAAAGGTCCCGCCTCTACAACACCTCAACCCTGGTAACCCTGACCATTGGGATAATCATCTGCTACCTGGCGCTCTACCTCGTGAACCTGGCCTGGGCGCTGTTCGTCCTCGACCCGGCCGTAATGGGCGGCTACCTCCAGCAGACGCTCGGCTATGGCGACCTGTTCGTCCTGTCCTGGTTCGTCGCGTCGGCGGCGACCGTCGGCGGTGCCCTTGGCACCGGCCTGGAGTCGGAGGAAGCAATCCGCGCGGCCGCGTACTCCAAACGCGAGGAGGAGCGCCGCAACCGCCTCGCCCACGAGTGGACCGGCCGCTGACGCTTCCCGGGGTTCAAATTTTTTGCAGCTCCCGGGCTGCGAGGGCCGAGGCGAGCATGGATCCGGCCGCGGTGACGGCGTCAATGACGGGGACCCGAAGTTTGCGGCGGAGAACCTCGGCCATGCCGATGCTGCTCAGTCCGGTGCTCGCCTGAACGATGACGTCAGCACCGGCATCGATGAGCATCTGGGCAGCGGTGAGAGAGTCGAAGATGCCCGTGGGCATCAGAAACGCGTCGGGCGTCTCGACACTTTCGGGACCGTCGATGAGGACCATCCGTTCACCGAGGTATTCAGAAACCGGTCCTGGCACCTGGTGCCTGAGCCCCAGGACGCCGACCCTGCCGCCAAAGGTCAGGGCCGCGGCAGCAGCCGCGGAGCCTGCACCGATGACGGGGATGCCCACCAGGGCGCGAGCTTCTGCCAGACCGGGCTCCGAGGCGCAGCTGACGATCAGCGCATCGGCCTCTTCGGCCATTTCTCTTGCCAGCTCGACCACCTTCGGCGCGGCGGCCATGAGTGACGCTTCGTCGTACACCCCGGAGGGCTGGCCCGGAATGCAGCGGGAGGTGACAGTGAAACCGAACGTCTCCTGCAGCAGCCTCCCATGGGCATGAAGCAGGCGCCGGTCCGAGGTCGTCAGCACCCGAATAAGTCCTACGCGCATCTCAGTTCCTTCCCCGCACGGAATCATTGATCCCAACGCTAACCGGACAATATTTCCCCTCGTTTACGGGGAGGTGACCAACACTGGCCATACCGGCACTGGTTGCCTTACAAGCTGGCTGGATCGCTCGTCGGATTCAAACCAGCTTGAGTGACAGTCCCTAATGCTTTCGCGTTTCCGGGCCGTCCTGGTGGTTAGCAAGCAGCCGGGCGCAACGGATGAAGCCGAGGTGCGAGTACGCCTGCGGATGGTTCCCCAAATGGGTTTCGGTGCCCGGATCGTACTCTTCGGGCAATAGTCCTGTTGGCCCAAAGAGGTTCACCAACTGGTCGAACAGGTCCCAGGCCTCCTCGATCCTGCCCACCGCAAGGTATGCCTCAATCAGCCAGGTGGTGCAGATGTGGAAACCGCCCTCCAGGCCCGGCAGGCCGTCGTCGTACTTGTACCGGAAAACCGTGGGTCCCACCCGAAGTTCCCGCTCCACCGCCCGGACGGTATCCAGGTAGCGCTGGTCGGTGACGTCCAGCAGGCCGGACAGTCCGATGTGCAGCACCGCGGCGTCCAGATCCGGGCTGTCGTAAGCCACGGTGTACGAGGAGGCCGAGTCATCCCAGCCTTCACGCAGCACCTCGTCCCGGATGACGGTGGCCGTGGGTTCCCAGACAGGGTCAGGGGTGCGTCCGTGGCGGGCAGCAGCCCGCAGCGCCCGGTCAAGAGTTACCCAGCACATTACCTTGGTGTAGACGTGGTGCCGGGGTGCACGCCGGGCCTCCCAAATGCCGTGGTCCGGCTCCTGCCAGCGGGCAAGCACCGCCGAGGCCATCTGAACCATCAGCTCCCAATGGTCGTCCTTGAGCGCCTCTTCCCTGACGCTGAGGGCGTGGATGAGTTCCGCGATCGGGCCGAAGACGTCCAGTTGGACCTGGTGGTCCGCGGCGTTACCGATCCGGACGGGCCGGGAGCCGGCATAACCGGGGAGGCTGTCGATCACGGCTTCCGTGGAGAGCGGGGCCCCCGTGACGGAGTAGAGCGGACGCAGCCACTCCGGGCCCGGGGCGTGCTTCAGGATCCGACCCAGCCAACCCAGGAATCCGGCCGCTTCCTGCGTGGAACCCAGGTCCGCCAGCGCGTTGACGGTCATGGAGCCGTCACGCAACCAGCAGTAGCGGTAGTCCCAGTTGCGGGTCCCACCGATGCCTTCGGGCAACGAGGTAGTAGGTGCGGCCAGCACTGCGCCGGTGGGTTCGTGGACCAAGGCGCGGAGCACCAGTGCGGACCGGCGGACTAGGGAGGGCTTGACCGTAGGCACTTCCAGGCTCTGCACCCAGCTGCGGGAGGAGAGGGCGACGCCGGCCCGCCGCTCCATTTCGCCACCGGGGTCCGCTGGCCGCGGCTCGGTGTCGCCGCAGCGCAGGTTGAGCACTACGGGCCCGTCCTGCAGGTTGACTGCAGCCGTGGCGGTGGCATGCCGCCCATCGGAAGTGACTGCGAACCTCACGCCGGGCGCGAGAAGGGTGATGGGATCGGATGTTCCCACCACGTGCAGCTCCTCGCCGCGGACCTCCATGCTGAATGGCGCGTTGGCGTAGTCCGGGCGGGGCGCAAACACGATCCTTGCCGCGCCGGTTCCGGACAGCACCCGGACAAGGCTCGTGATTCCGTCCGGAGCGGGTTCGAGGTAGTCCGTGACCGTGACGTCTGTCCATCGCGTCTCCACGATCATGGTGCTGTCCACGTACCGTTGGCCCAGCACCTGGGAGGCCTTAACGGGCTCTATCGAAAAGTGACCCGCCGCGTCGCCGCCCAGAATGTGGGCAAACAGGGAGCCGGAGTCCGGCAGGGGGTGGCTCATCCAGCAGATTTTGGCGTCCGGGGTAACCAGAGCCGTTGAGGAGCCGTTGCCGATCATCGAGTGCCGCTCCAGCCCTACAGCATCCTCGCCGAAGAGCCATGCCCGCCGCAGCTCAAACAGGATGGCAAGGACCCTGGCGAAGGATCCAGGATCGGGCAGCCTGTGCGCGGCACGTGTTTCCCCGGGGCCGACGCGCAGCCCCATGTCCGGGCCCCGCAAGGTGGCGATCGCAAGTTCGTCGCTGTGTGCGTCCCCGGCATACATGGCGGCGCTGGCGCCCAGCCTGGACCGGAGGTTTTCCAGGGCATCAGCTTTGCACGGTTCCACCACGGACAGATCCAGGACAGACCCATCCACTATGAAGAACAGCCCGTGCTCACGTGCGATGTCCCGTGCGGTGGCAGTTACTGCCGCCACCACCTCTGCCGCGGCCGGCCGGGTGTGGACGGACACCGCCACGGGTTTCCGCTCAAGCCAGACGCCTTTCTGAAATCCCACCGCTTCGTTGAGTGCCGCGCTGACCTTCTGCAGTACCGCTTCCGTTGCCAGTGGCTGTACGTGCGCGAACTCCATGTCCGCCTTAGCACCGTGCGAGCCAATCAGGTGCACTTCCGCCGGCAATCGGGACACGGCGGCCAGATCGCGGAGGGAGCGCCCCGAGATGACGGCGGCATGGGTGTTCGGCAGCGCGGCCAGGGCACGGAGGGCAATTGCCGCGCTGCCCAGCGGCAGGGTCTCGGTGGAGATGCCCTCCGCATCGCACAACGTTCCGCCATAATTGCAGGCCACCAGCAACCCAGGGACCCTTGCGAGGACTTTAAGTTCAGCCAGCAGGGAGGGCGTCAGCCCATCGCCGGCCGCGTCCGAATAGACGAAGGAACGGAGCAACCCCAGTGGAAGGGACCGGGTAAGCAGCGCGGAATCCGCCACGCTTTGGTTCAACGGCGTTAGCATAAGTGCACCCCTTGAGGCAGGAAAGGCAGCCGCAGGACTGCCGGCGACGACCGGGCAGTGCCCTCACCGATATTCCCTGAGGACTTCGAAGGGGCACTCCTCATGCTCCGCCCGGACAGTTTCCCCTGAATATCCCAATGATTGCCGCGGTGTTAAGTCCGCGCCGCGAAAACGACGACGACCGCAGTAACCGTCGTCGTCCTGTCGAGCTGACGTTGGCTCTGCCTGGGGCTTTCTTTTGTCTTCTTTTACCTACCAAGAGAGAGGGCACTAACGCTAAAACAAGCATTAAACCGCAGCATCACTACACGGAAACGCCGACGCAACCTCTCGCGCCTAGGCTCGAAGCGGGAAACCGGAGCAGGAGGACCTGATCATGACGGCAGCCAGGGACCGGATCATCCGGTCATGCACGGAGCTTTCACCAGGTACCCAGATTGAAGCTCGGCAGCATGGACGGCTCATCCGCCACGGTCGGGTCAGTTCAGCAATTCCATCATGAGCATGTTCTGGATCATCGAGGGAAGAAACGGAACCCGCAAACTCATCGACGTCGAAGCACTCGACGTCATCCTAGTCCCCGGCCCACGCCTCACAGCAGAGCAACCGCCAAGTGCCGCCCGCGGCCTGATTCATACGCGTGCCCACCCTGCCAAGGAGAGAACGTTGGACGCCCTGAGAAATAGATGGAATGAGCTTTGCTCAGGCCCATCTGACTGTGACAGGTTTGGATGACCCATGTAAGACGTTTATTTCTGGCCGCATTTTGTAACTGGCCGGCGCTATTGACGGGGATTTCATCGGAACGGCATCGACTCCTACCGGCTGACCCGCACATGGAAGCAACAACAGCAAAGCTGCTTCGTACCTCCGGAGGAACGACAGCGTCCCGGCGGGAAGGTTACTCACTGCGTCAGCAGCCACGAGGGCCCAACGGAATCCGTATGCTGCTGCTGACAATTTTTCCGTATGAATCGGACTGCCATGCTGTTGACGCCAGGGCAGGCACGACAGCAGTCCCTCCTGCTGGTCTTCCTGGCCGGCGCGATCATCGGTGTCCACACTGGTACATCGTGCTTAACCTGCTGGCAGGAAGCCTCTTGGGCGCTTGGATCGGCGCGCACTGGGCCACCAAGCTCAAGTTAACCGCGTTGGCTGCTGCCCAAGAGGGGAGTGACTAGTGCCCGTCCCGGCTTTCCTCCCGTGGATGGTGATGGATCCGTTGTTGCCGGTAGCAGCCGAAGTCATCCTCCGCCGGGAAGGCCGGGCAGTGCTATGGATGCAATGACGGCAGAGGTCAGGGCGAGCACGGCGCCGGCGGCGGTCTTCAGTAGTGCGGCCGACGGGGCTTGATGCGGCGTGTTTCTAAATTGCAGAGGGCGGCGAAGGATGCAGGCAGTCAGGACGACCGTGGCCACTGCGGCCATACCTACCGCCACACCGAAGCCCTGTGAGTTCTCTCTGCGCCGTCCCCTGCAGATGAAAGCAGCCAAGTCCTCCAGACGAGGAAATCCGTAATGATGAGGGCGAGGATGGTTCGTCGCCACGCGAGCAGAGTACGATCCGGTTGCAAGCCTGGATCCCGGAGCGTATGCGCCACAGATCAGCCCGCCAGAAGGATGAGGACGGAGAAAACGGCGGCTGCTGAAGCCACGACAATCGTCATCGTGATCAGCAACCACGAATGGGGAAGCTCGCGATTGTGGCGCATGGCCTGTTCCTGACCTGACCACCTTGCGAACGCCTGGATGGCGAGCACCACCCCCACCATGGCGAGGACTACACAGAGGATAACCCGCACGGGCACCGGCGCGATGTTGGGCTGGAAACAGCTAAGACTGCTGTCCCCTCTGCCCGGGCAAGGCCCGGCAACTACGCCTGACGACAGCGGCCGCTCTTCGCTTGGGTGCGGTTGGGTCTTCTTCCAGCCAAACCTGCCAAACCCACCCAGGTTGACAGGGTCACCCCACATTTCTATGAGAGCGACGGTCCCGGCCTGGTGCACCTGTCTTTCCTAGGCTCACTGCTGGAGACAAAGTGGGACCGGAAAACATCCCCGCACCAACGGCGAAAAGTCAGTCCGGCCCGCTCAGGATGGGACGCTGCAATCTTCGAGCCGGCCGGCTCACCAGCTAGGCAGTGCTGGCACGGGGCCGTCCGCCTCGATATGCGCTGCATCGCCACGCGCCAGCCACTGAAGCAGGCCCTCACGATCGGACTCGATGTGCAGCGCGCCGTTGCCGATAATCCACTGGTCGCGTTCCTCGGTCACCAGCGTCATCCCCGGCGCCCCCTTGGCACGCAGTGCACGTACCACGGCCTCGATGGCGTTCAACAGCGAATCGGGGTCGGCCTCCTCGATGGTCCAGGCGGTCTCAAGGTCATGGTGGTGCACCACCACCTCGGCAATTCTCAGCGCCACAATGGACGTGGCCGGCAGGTCCCGGCCACCTGCCCTTACTTTCTGCGCCGCAAGTTCCCCGGTCAACCGCTCGGCTTCACCGGCGAAAGCGGCGGCTGAGTCCCGCACCTCAGCCAGGAGCTCGTCCCGCGGCAGGGCAGCAAGGGCGGCGATGGCCTCCGTGCGCGCTTCAGCGGATGCGTACAGCCGGCGTTCCTTCCCGGACGTGGCCCAGTCAATCAGCCCTATCAGGGCACGTCCGCTGCATGCGACGTGCGCGACGACGTGGGCGCGGGTCCACCCTTCACACAGCGAAGGAGCAGCCAACTCTTCATCGGACAAAGAGGACACCGTGGCCAGGAACATATCAGTCTCCCGGCCCAGGCGGGACAGGTCTGAGTGCAGCCGTGCTGGATTGATCATTCCGCCAGCCTAACCGCGGCGCCCTGCTCCCGGCCACGGTTACGGCACGTCGGGTTCATACCGGCAGCCTATGGACTAAGACCCACCCTCCCACCGACGCCGGGATGACCCTGCTGCCGGGCGCATTTGGCCTGTTCCCGCTGGATCCATCGCAAAAACCGCCCCTTTGATACGCGGAAACGGCACAATGCACCCCCGGCGCGAAACCGGGCATTTCCCTCATATGCCGTGCGTCACATTACCTGTCAGGCTGGGTTGCCGAGGCCCCGGCGCGGATCCATCCGAATGCCGCGGCGCCTCTCCACCCGCCCCCTGAAAGGACCTGCGCCATGACGCTGCCGCACCCCCAATCCACGATCACCGGAAACCCGGGAAGGGAGACCCGGACAGCCAACTGGGTGGCTTTCGTCATCTGCGCCGCCCTCCTGTTTGATGGCTACGACCTGGTGGTCTACGGCACGGTCCTTCCGGGGCTGCTCGCAGACGCGGGCCAAATCGGGCACTTCGATGCGGCCACCGCCGGGCTCCTGGGGTCCTGGGCCCTCATTGGCGTGCTGGTGGGGTCGCTGGCATGCGGAGCGATCGGTGACTTCTTCGGCCGCCGCAGGCTGATGCTCGCAGGCATCGCCTGGTTCTCCCTGGGCATGTTCGCCACCGCCCTGGCCACGGATGTCACCGCCTTCGGTGCCCTCCGGTTTGCCACTGGGCTGGGCCTGGGCGTCGTCATCGCCAGCGCCGGCGCCACCATGGCCGAGTTCGCACCCGCGGGACGGCGGCAGTTCTACAACGCAATCGTGTACTCCGGGGTCCCCGCGGGCGGCGTGCTGGCATCCGTCCTGGGCATCGCCTTCCTGGACAGCATCGGCTGGCGCGGCCTCTTCATCATTGGATCCCTGCCCCTCCTGGTCATCCTGCCCATTGCCTGGCGGAAGCTTCCGGAATCCCCGCGCTGGCTGCTTGCCCGGGGCCGGGAAGAGGAAGCCCTCGCCGCAGCATGGCGCACCGGGGTGCCGCTCGCCGAAGAGCAGGTGATCCGGAAGGCCGGCGC
Source organism: Arthrobacter sp. FW305-BF8 (assembly GCF_021789315.1). NCBI lineage: Bacteria > Bacillati > Actinomycetota > Actinomycetes > Micrococcales > Micrococcaceae > Arthrobacter > Arthrobacter sp. FW305-BF8. Next base: position 2,272,050 of record NZ_CP084561.1, on the reverse strand, counting down.
CGCCCCGCGGAAGTCCGGGTTCGCCGCCGTCTTCTCCCGCCAGTTCGCCGTGGCATCCATCCTGCTGGGCCTGATGTCCTTCTGCGGCCTCCTCCTGACCTACGGGCTCAACACCTGGCTGCCCAAGATCATGGAGGGCTACGGCTACGGCCGGACCTACGCCCTGTTCTTCCCGCTGGCCCTGAACCTGGGCGCCGTGGTGGGCGGCCTGGTGGCCTCCCGGATGGCAGACCGGAACGGACCGCAGCGGGTCATCGCTGCCACGTTTGCCCTCGCCACCATCTCCCTGGGGCTGATGACCTTCAGCTTCCCGCTGCCGCTGCTCTTCACGTTCATCGCCACCGCAGGGGTGGGAACCCTGGGCACGCAGGTGCTGGTCTACGGTTTCCAGTCCAACTACTTCACCACCAATGCCCGTGCCGCCGGCGTCGCCTGGTGCGCCAGCGTGGGCCGGCTGGGCGGGGTCCTGGGTCCGATCATCGGTGGCTGGCTGGCAGCCGCGGGGATCGGCGGGGCAACAGCCTTCTACATTTACGGCGCGGTGGCCCTGCTCGGCGGCGCCGTCACCATCCTGGTACCGCGGCAGCACAGGCTGGAGGAAGCACTGCCCGTCATTGAAGCACCGCTAGATTACGTCGAAAAAGTATCTAAGTAAGGCCTTTTATGGTTACTCTATGAATAAATGAGGCCGCGCCGCGCCTCCCCCGGCCCGTTGGAAAGGTGGCATCGGATGGAAATCCGCCAGCTGAACTACTTCATCGCGGTCGCGGAGGAGCGGCATTTCGGCAGGGCGGCGAAGCGCCTGCACATGGCGCAGCCGCCGCTGTCCCAGCAGATCCGCCAACTCGAAGACCAGCTGGGCGTCCAGCTCCTCAACCGCACCACCCGCCGGGTGGACCTGACGGCGGCGGGCCAGCTCCTGCTGGACCGCGGCCGCCAGATCGTCAACGACGTCGAGACGCTCCGCGCGGATGTCTACCAGGTGGGCAAGGGCGCCACCGGCGTCCTCCGGGTGGGGTTCTCCGGCTCGGCAACCTACGGTGTCATGCCCCGGATCGCGCGGCTCACCAAGCAGGTCCTTCCCGGCCTGTCGCTGGCGCTGAACGGAGAGATGCTGACGCCGTCCATGGAAGCGGGGCTGCGGAACGGGACCCTGGACGCGGCACTGCTGCGTCCCCCCGTTGCCTCCGAGGAAATCGACTACCGCGTGGTCACCCAGGAGCCACTCGTCGTCGCGCTTCCCTCCTTCAGTGCCCTGGCGGTGGACCGGCCCGTGGCCATGCACGAACTGCAGGACCAGGACTTCATCGCCTACGCGCCGGAGTCGGTGCTGAACCGCATCACCTCGGACCTCTGCCGCCAGGCAGGCTTCCAGCCGCGGATCACGCAGGTGGTGGGCGAGACCTCCACCATGCTGGCGTTCGTGGCCGCGGGCGGCGGCATCGCCGTCATGCCGTCCAGCGTGCGCGCCTTCCAGCTCGAAGGCGTCGCCTACCGGGAGATCGACAATGTTCCCCCGGTGGAACTCGCCGTCGCCTGGCTGCGCGGCCACCGTTCCGCGCTCCTGCAAAACTTCCTGGACATCGTGGCCACGGCAACCGCTGATGCCGCCACCCCCGCTCCCGCTGATGAAAGGCACCTCCCCTCATGAAGATCGCAGCCATCGAGGCGATCCCCTACTCGATCCCGTACCGCCACCCGCTCCATTTCGCCTCCGGCTCCGTGCACGAGGCCGACCACGTCCTGGTCCGCGTCCACACCGACGACGGCGTGGTGGGAACCGCAGACACCCCGCCCCGCCCTTACACCTACGGTGAGACGCAGAAGTCCATCGTCGCGGTGGTGCAGGACGTTTTCGCCCCGCAGCTGGTGGGCCTTGATGTCTTTGACCGGGAAAAGATCCAGGCCGTGATGGCGCGGACCATCCACAACCAGACCGCCAAGGGCGCAGTGGACATCGCCGTGTGGGACGTCATCGGCAAGACCCTGGGGCAGCCCGTGACCAAGCTGCTGGGCGGCTACACCGACTCGCTGCGCGTCTCCCACATGCTCGGCTTTAAACCCGCCAGGGAACTCCTGGCCCTGGCCCTGGAGTTCCGGGAAACCTACGGCATCAACACCTTCAAGCTGAAGACCGGACGCCGTCCGCTGAACCTGGACATCGAGGCCGCAAGGGTGCTGCGGGAAGGCCTGGACGAGGACGCCGAGCTGTACATGGACGCCAACCGCGGGTGGACCGCCAACGAGGCCGCCGAGGTGCTGCGCCGCACCGCCGACCTCGGCCTGCAGTTCCTTGAGGAACCGGACGACGCCCGCGAGGTCTTGGGCCGCCGGCGCCTGGTCACCAACTCCCCCATCCCCATTGCCGCGGACGAATCGGCCGCCAACCTCGGCGAGGCGGCCCGCGAAATCCTCACTGGCGGGGCCAACCTGCTGTCCGTCAAGACCGCCCGGTCCGGCTTCACCGAAGCCGCCAAGATCGTTGGCATGGCCGAGGGCATGGGCATCGACGTTTACATCGGCAACCAGATCGACACCCAGGTAGGCACCGTGGCCTCCGTGGTGTTCGGCGCAGCCTTCGCCCACACCGCCAAGCGTGCGGCGGAACTTTCCAACTACCTCGATATGACCGATGACCTGCTGGCCCAGCCGCTAGCCATCACCGGCGGGCGGATCCACGTTCCCGCGTGTCCCGGCGCCGGCACCGACGTGGACGACGACAAGCTCGCCCACTACCGCACCGACTGACACCCATCCCTTCCAATTCCACCGAGAGGTCACCATGAAGTACCTGGTCCATATGGACGTCAACCTGCCCGCCGGCATGCCCGCCGAAGAAGCCGCCGGAATCAAGGCAAAGGAGAAGGCCTACTCCCAGGAACTGCAGCGCTCCGGCAAATGGCCCGAGATCTGGCGTGTGGTGGGCGAATACGCCAACTACTCCATCTTCGACGTCGAATCGAACGACGAACTGCACGGCATCCTGCAGGGCCTTCCCCTGTTCCCGTACATGGACCTCACCGTGGTCCCGCTGGCCAAGCACCCCTCGGACGTGAAGTAGCCGGGTCAGTCCTTGGCCCGGAATGCCGCCGCGAGTTCGCTGCGTGACCGGATACCCATCTTCCGGTACAGCCGCGTCAGGTGGTACTGCACCGTCTTTTCGGCCAGGAACAGGGCCCGTGCCGCCTCCTTGTTGGTGGCGCCCGCAGCCACCAGCTCGGCTACCGCCTGTTCCTGCGCGGTGAGCTGTTGATGGTGGCTGCCCACGGAGGAGAGCACCGGATCCGCCGGGTCAGGCAGGTTCCCCACATCCAGGCCTGTTGCCTTCAGCTCGCGGTCGCACCGTTCAACGTAGGTGGCCGCGCCGAGCGAGTCGTAAAGGTCGCGGGCCGCGCGCAGCACGGATGACGCCAGGCGGCGCTTCCCGGCCCGGCGCATGCTTTGCCCGAACGCAAAACTGATCCTTGCGCGCAGATAAGGGCGGTTGAGCCCGCGGAGGTGTCCCAGCGCCGCCTCGAAGTGTTCCCTGGCCGTGTCCGGGTCCCCCTGCGCGGCCAGCAGCCGACCCCGCGCCCATGCCATGCGGGCCAGGTCCGAAGGGACTTCCCGCTCGCGGTGCACTCCTTCGAAGGCGGTAAGGAACGCCTCTGCAGCATCGAGCTTGTCGGTCATGACCAGCGCGTTGACGTAGGTGTCCTGCCAAGGCCAGAAGGACACCCGTTGATCGGTCCAGGGGTCCAGCTCCGCCAGCGGCTGCAGGGCAGCCAGGGCACTTTCGTAATCCGCCCGCGCCTCGTGGAAACGGGCACGTGCCAGGCTGGCCGGGACCTGCATGGCCCGGTACGTTCCCGGCTGCACTGCGGCCTGTGAGACGTAGTAGCGTGCCCGGTCCCAGTCGCCCCGCATGGACCACAGCTCGGCGGCCGTCCAGTACAGCAGCGGGCGGATCAGCGGCATCCGCGAGGTTTCCAGCCGGACGCTGGCCCGGGAGATGGTGGCGGCGGCCGCATCCCAGTTGCCCAGCACAAGGTGAGTGCGGGCGAGCCAGGCCTCGGCCCACAGGGAGATCCGCAGCGATCCCCCTCGGTACTCGGTGGGGGCGGCCGACTCGAAATTGACCAGCGCGGATTCGGCGTTGTCCAGGCGCAGGGCCAGCCAGCCGGCGCCCATTTGCACCCGCTGCTTCTGGGCATTCTCGGCCGCCTGGGCAGAGGCCCGATGGTAGGAGGCCTCGGCGTCCGCTATCCGGCCCTGGGCGTACAGGCCCAGGCCGTAAATGGCCTCCGACTCGATGTGCGCCGGAGTTCCAGGCTCCGTTAGGGCCATGGCGCGTTCGGCCCAGCCGGTGATCATCGGACCATCCCAGGAGGCCACCCCGTGGAGCACGAAACGCTGGGCCACCTGCGCTGCCGCGGCGGGTTCGTGCTGCGGATTGCTGGTCCGCCAGGCCATCTCCAGTTGGCTTTCGGCGCTGTCATTCTGTCCGGACACCGTGGACAGATACCCCAGCACCGAGGAGCGAAGGGGCGACGGCGGCAGGGCATCCACCGCCCCTGCCCAGGCCTGCGCCTGGGCCACATTGCCGGAGCCGACCAGGGCGTCGACAGCTTTCAGGAGCCGGAGGTTCCGGGCGCGGATGTCAGGGGAGAGCCGCGAGGCGGAGAACAACGCGGTGGAGGCATCCTGCCATGCGCCCACCGTGGCCTGCCGCCGGGCGAACTCCTCCAGTTCGGCGGCCAGGGTTTCGTCCGCGGCCGGGGTGGCCGCAACGCGGTGGCCCAGCCGTTCACCCTCGGACTGGACAACCTCGGAAGACTTCCGGTGCAGGGCAATGCGCCGGCTGGGGACGATCTGTTCGTAGACGGCTTCCGCGGTGCCGGGTTCCAGGAAGGCGACGGCGGAGCGGGACTGGTCCACGGACAGTCCCAGCAGCCCGGCGCGGTGCCCCTCATCGAGCGCCGGCATGACGGATTCCAGGCCGCCCACCCTGGCCACCTCAGCCAGGCCCGCGCCGGGGCCGAGCACCGCTGCGGCTTCCGCGGCGGCCACCAGGGCAGGGGACGCGGCCGCCAAGACACTGCGGACCCTGGCGCGCACCCGGGAAGTGGGCGGCAGGGACGGGAACCACGACTGCCAGGTCTCCGGGGGCAGCTCACGGAGCAGCTCCACGATGGACTGGGCAATCCCGCCGGTGTGCGTCACCAGGCCGTGGGCCGCCGTCGCGCTGAGGTCCAAGCCGAACAGGCTCCGCGCCACGTCCTGGACCTGCTGCGGCGAGAGCGGTTCCAGCGGAATACGGACCACTTGGTGGCCGGTGAGGAAGTCTAGGACACCGGCGGGGACGCGGGACGCGTCACCAGGGTTCAGGGTCAGCAGGAACAGGACCCGCTTGTCGTGCAGCCTGCGCATGACGAAGGTGAGGACACGCAGGCTCTCCTCATCGAGCTTGTGGACGTCGTCGACGGCGACCACCACGCTGCCGTGCGTCTGCAGGCCTTCGAGATGGGTGCTGAGCGTGGAGGCGTAATTGACCACCTGGTCGGGGGTCAGGGAGGCGACGGGCGCCGGCGCCAGGGCCGGGCCGCCGTCGTAATCCTTTGCCGTCCGGAGCGGCAGGGTCCGCATGAGCTGGGAGTAGCCGGCCAGGGCGAACTGCGCCTCCCAGTCGTCCCCCATGGCGGACAGGACGCGGACGCCGCGGGCGGCCGTCCGGCAGTGGTCAAGGAAGAGTTCCAGGAGCGCGGTTTTGCCGGACCCGGACGGTCCGGAGAGGACCACGGTGCCCACCTTGCCCTTGCGGACGGTGCGGAGGATTTCCAGCAACTGCTCGAACGCCGCGGCCCGGCCCGCCAGCGGGAAGTCCTCCGCCATCTCGCCCTGGGTGGAGCCCGCCGTCATGGCCGCCATCCTACCGGAGCGGCCTGGGCGCCCCCATGGCCTGCATCCATCCGATGCACTAGCCCAGGTCGCCGCCGGCCACCGGGAGGATGCTGCCGGTCAGGTAGGACGCCTCGTCCGAGGCGAGGAACACGATGGGCGCCGCCTGCTCGTCCAGGGTGCCGTAGCGCTTCATGAACGAGGACCCCACCGTCTGGTCAACGATGGTTTGGTACCAGTCCTTCTCGGTGGCGGACTCGGCTTCCGGCCCGCGCTTGACCTTGCGCGGCGGGGCTTCCGTGCCGCCCGGGGCGGTGGCCACCACGCGGATGCCGTGCCCGGCCACCTCCATGGCCAGTGACTGGGTCAGCGCGTTCACGCCGCCTTTCGCCGCGGCGTAGGGCACCCGGTGCATTCCCCTGGTGGCTACCGAGGAGACGTTCACGATCGTGCCGGAGCCCTGCTCCATCATGGCCGGCAGGACCGCCCGGCAGGTCCAGAGCGTGGGAAAGAGGGAACGGCGGATTTCCTTCTCGATCTTATCCTCGTCGTACTCCTGGTAGGGGCGCGCCCAGATGGTGCCGCCCACGTTGTTGACCAGGACGTCCACCCGCCCGTGGGCGGCGAGGGCGGCCTTGATGGCCTGGGTGGCGCCGGCGAAGGTCTCCAGGTCCGCGGTGACGGATGTGGCCGAGCCGCCCGAACCCGACGCTTTGGCGGCCTCGTCGATGCCGCGGGCAACGTCGTGGACCAGGTCCGCGCGGTCCACCAGGACCACGGCGCCGCTCTCGGCACCGATGCGTTCGGCCACCTTCTGTCCTATCCCCTGGGCGGCACCGGTGACGACGGCGACCTTGCCGCCGAACCTGCCCGGGGTCACGTATTGCCCGGCGTACGGCGCAGCCATCAGTGTGCGGCCTTGGCGTCGATGGCCCCCACCATGGTCCCCTTGGCATCCTGGGCGTGGGCCATGATGACTTCGCGCAGCCTGGCTTTGTCCCCGCGTTCAAAGGCGTCGACGACGTCGATGTGGTCCTGCGTGACGCGCTCGAAGATCGGCGTGCCGGCTTCGAAGGCCGCGGCCATCTGGGCGTGGACGTCCAGGCGGCGGTAGGACTCCAGCAGCATCGGGTTGTCGCAGATCGTGAAGAGGTACTCGTGGAATTCCTCGTTGGTGCGCGCGAACCCGTCGGGATCGGTGATGTTTCCGTCCTGCACCGAACCGGTGGTAGCTTCGGCCAGGCGGCGGAACTGGCGCAGTTGTTCCTGGGTGAGCCGTCCCAGCAGCAGTTCGCTGACGGCAAGCTCCAGGCCCATGCGGGCGTCCAGCTGGGCGAAGCTGTCCTCCTTGTGGAAATCCAGCCGGCCGGTCTCCAGCGAAGACACGGCTTCGCCGCGGGTCATGGTGTCGCCGTCGGCCTGGATCTTCTCAACCGGAGCCGGGGCGCCCGTTTCGGCGTCGCCGCCGGTGGTTTCCTTCGGTGCGAATCGTTCGAAGTAGAAGTTGGCGGGCTTGATGCCTTCGGTGTCCAGCCATTTGGAGACGGCATTGACCATGGGCGGTGGGCCGCAGAGGTAGATGTCCACGTCGCCGTCGTTGAGGTGCTTCGGTTCGATGATCTGGGTGACGTAGCCGGTGTGCGGAGCGGAGGTGCCGGGCTCGGAGGCGATGTAGTCCCAGGTGAAACCGGGCAGTTTCGCCTCGTAGGCGCGCAGCCAGTTCAGGCCCACGATGTCGGCCTCGCGGGTGAGCCCGTAGATCAGGTGGACCGGGCTGGAGGGCGGGTTTTCGGCGAGCTTTTCCAGGATGGATAGGAGCGGGGCCAGCCCGGTGCCGCCGGCCAGGAGCAGCAGGGGCCGTTTGGGCTCGCGCAGGAAGAACGATCCGTACGGGCCCGTGAACTCGATGGTGTCGCCCACGGCGGCGCGGTCGCGGAGGTACTCGGACATGGCGCCCTGCGGAGTCACCCGGACCATGAAGGACGCCTCCTGGACCTCGGGGCCGCTGCTGAAGGAGTAGGAGCGCTCGGCATCGGAGCCGGGGACTTTGAGGTTGACGTACTGTCCGGGGAGGAAGGTCAGCGCGTCGCGGTTGTCCACCTCGAGGGCGAAGGACACGGTGGTGTCCGTGTGCCGGTTGAGTTCCTTGATGGTGGAGGTGAAGGACGCGGCGGCCGTCTTCGCCGATTCGGACGTGGCCGGGATCTGGATGGCGAGGTCCGACTCCGGCACGGCCTGGCAGGTGAGCAGGTAGCCCTTTTCGAGTTCCTCCTCCGTCATGGCGTCGTCGATGAAGTCGCCCGGGTCGAAGGAACCGGAATCGCAGAAGGCCTTGCAGGTGCCGCAGGCGCCGTCCCGGCAGTCCGATGGAATGTTGATGCGTGCCTTGTAGGCGGCATCCATGACGGTCTCATAGTCGCCGACCTTGATGACTTTGGTGACGCCGTCCTCGAAGCTGAGGGCTACTTTGTGGCCCATGGGGTCCTCCTGACTGTCCGGGCGCGCCATCGCGGTCCGGAAAAAGTTATGGTGTGCCCGGTGGGCACAGGGTGGAAAATGCCGTGCGGCGCCCCCAGGTCTCGGGCGCCGGCTGCGGGCGGGTCAGATCATGTAGACGTCCACCACGTGGTGGATGTAGTCGTTCTTCAGGACCACCTTCTTCTTCAGGATCACCGACTGCGGACCGGAAAGGTCCAGGGTGTAGTAGCTGGTGCCAAAGTAGGTGTCCGTCGTGTTGTAGCGGAAGTAGAGGGTGAACCAGTTGAAGCGCACGTCCACCGTGCCGCCGTCGTTCGCCAACACCTCGACGTCCGTGATGTTGTGGCCCGTGCGCGGCTCCGGGAGGGAGGTGGCTGATGACCTGTCGGTCTTGATCCGGAACACCCGGTCCTCGATGCCGCCGCGGTTGTCGTAGTAGATCAGGGAGATCTCGTTCTGGGGGTCCTGCGTCAGCTGGTCGTCCACGTCCCAGGCCGGCATCCAGAATTCGGAATCCGGGTGGTAGCACTCCAGCCATTCATCGAACTGTCGGTCATCCAGCAGGCGGGCTTCCCGGTAGAGGAACGCCCGGACGGTTTCGAGGGTTGCGATCTCCTCCGCGGTCTTCAGGACCGGGGCGGTGTGGGTCAGGTTGGTCATGGGTTCTGCGCTCTCTGTGGTTCGGGCGGGCTCTCAGGCGGTGACGGGAATGGATTCCAGGGCGGAACGCTCCTCTTCCTCCGCCAGGGCCCGGTCCATGACTTCCTTCCAGTACCCGTGCTGGATGGGGTAGAGCCCTTCGTCTTCGGTGCGCACGCCGGAGGCGATCACCCGGGTCATGCCCAGGGCCTGTGCCTGCTCATCCGGGCCGGTGATCTCGTGGGTGGCGCCGCGGGTCATGTCGTTCCACGGGGCGCTGGTGGCCCAGTAGGTCTTGTTGCAGGAGCGGAATTCCTCCAGGTCGTCCGGCGTGGCCATGCCCGTGGCGTTGAAGAAGTCCTCGTACTGGCGGATGCGCTTGGAACGGTTCTCCTGGGACTCGCCCTTGGGGGCGATGCAGTAGATGGTCACCTCGGTCTGGTCCGCGGAGATGGGCCGGAAGTGCCGGATCTGCGAGGAGAACTGGTCCATGATGTAGACGTTCGGGTAGAGGCACAGGTTGCGGGAGATGTTGATCATGAAGTTGGCCATCTCCTCGCCGTACTTGGCCACGAGCTCGTCGCGGCGGTCCCAGAGCGGACGGTCCTGGGGGTTGGTCCACTCCTGCCAGAGCAGCAGGTGGCCGTGGTCGTAGGAATAGAACCCGCCCTTGACCTTGCCCCACTTGCCGGCGTCCATGGCCTTGGTCTTGTTGGCGGAATCCCCGGCGCTGCGGCGGGCCGTGGTGGCTGCGTAGTTCCAGTGCACGGCGGTGACGTGGTAGCCGTCGGCACCGTTCTCGGCCTGGACCTTCCAGTTGCCGTCGTAGGTATAGGTGGAGGATCCGCGCAGCACTTCCAGGCCCTCGGGTGACTGGTCCACTATCGAGTCGATGACCTTGGTGGCATCGCCCAGGTGCTCCTCGAGCGGGAGCACGTCGGCCTTCAGCGAGCCGAACAGGAAGCCGCGGTAGGACTCGAAGCGGGCCACCTTGGTGAGGTCGTGTGAGCCTTCCTTGTTGAAGGTCTCGGGGTAGCCAGCGTTCCGGGAGTCCTTGACCTTCAGCAGCTCGCCGGAGTTCTTGAAGGTCCAGCCGTGGAAGGGGCAGGTGAACGTGGTGCGGTTGTCCGTCTTGCGGCGGCACAGCATGGCGCCTCGGTGCGAACAGGCGTTGACCAGGCAGTTCAGGTTTTCATCCTTGTCCCGGGTGATCATCACGGGGGTGCGGCCGATATAGGTGGTGAAGTAGTCGCCCACGTTGGGGATCTGCGACTCGTGGGCGAGGTACACCCAGTTGCCTTCGAAGATGTGCTTCATCTCGAGTTCGAAGATCTCCTGGTCGGTGAAGATCTCGCGCTTGGCCCGGATGACGCCGTTCTCGCGGTCGTCGATCACGGCGTCGGCAAGGACCTCGCGGGCATGGATCAGGTTCTCGGTCATGGCGTGCTCCCTCATTGGAGATTGCTGGACGGATGGTCGGAGGTCCACTCGGGAAAGGGCTTCGGCGGCGGACGTTGTCCAGCAATTCTTGCCGCTCGTGATTGGCCTCACATCAGGCAAATACCTAGGTTCCACCAAGGGTGTCTTTATGTACCGATAATGACTCAAAAGACGCCTAGTTGATATTTGTAGCGTCCTTATCTGCGCGCCTACGATTGAGACCGACATCACGCGGTGCGGCGCAGGGCATGACGACTGGCCCCGCAGCCCGCGTCGGGTGCAGGAGCCCTTCCTGTCCCCATTCAATGAGGAAGGTGGACATTGTCATGACCCAAACCCCAACGGACAGCCGCACGGAAAACGAAGGCACCGCCGTCGAAGCAGGCACCAAGGCAACCGAGCGGTTCGCAGCGTCGGGCAAGCTCTCCAAGGTGGATGTATCCAAGGAACGGGTGAGCCTGCTGGCCGGCGCGCTGATCAAGGCCGCCAACGACATCGTCGAGGAACACCAGGTCACCTACGAGGAATACAACGCGCTCAAAGCGTGGCTGATCAAGGTCGGGACGGACGGTGAATGGCCGCTGTTCCTCGACGTCTGGCTTGAGCACACCGTTGAGGACGTCAACTCCCAGGACCGCCCCGGCACCGTGGGCACCATTGAGGGCCCCTACTACGTTCCCAACTCCCCGGAACTCCAGACGCCCGCCACGGTTGAAATGCGCGACGGCGAAGAGGGCACCCCGCTGCGCTTCAGCGGCCAGTTCACCGACACCGAAGGCAACCCCATCCAGGGCGCCCATGTGGAGATCTGGCACGCGGACGCCGCCGGTTTCTACTCCCAGTACGCCCCAGGCCTGCCCGAGTGGCTCTTCCGCGCCACCGTCAAGGCTTCAGACGATGGCCGGTTCGAGATCAACACGATGCGTCCGGCGCCCTACCAGATCCCCACGGACGGGGCCTGCGGGCAGCTGATCAGTGCGGCGGGCTGGCACGCCTGGCGTCCGGCGCACATCCACATCAAGGTGTCCGCACCGGGCTACGAGCCGGTCACCCAGCAGCTTTACTTCCCCGGCGACCCCCACAACGCTGACGACATCGCCTCGGCAGTGAAGCCTGAACTGATGCTGGACCCCCGCCCCCGTACCGACGGAAAGGGCGAGGAAGTAGTTTATGACTACGTCCTGGCAAAGCAGGGCCAGAAGAAGTAGCACGCAACTGGGAGATACCCCCGCACGGAGGCGCTCCGGAGCTGAAGCTTCGGAGCGCCTCCGGTTTTTCCGCGCCAGCCAGGAGTTCCGATGAGCCATCCCCGTCCCGACCTGCCCGCCACGTCCGTCGGATCAGCCGTGCTGGTGCCGGAGCCCTTAGTGGAACGCCCGGGGGTCCGGCCCGCAGGCCCGCGCCAGATTCTTCGCGACCTGGGCCTGTCCTATGTCTCCAACGGGGCCATCGGGCTCATTTTCGCGGCGTCCGGACCCATCGCCGTCACCCTGGCCGTCGGAACGGCGGGCGGCCTGACCCAGGGCCAGCTGTCGTCCTGGGTTTTTGGCATTCTCTTTTCCGGCGGGGCGGCCACGCTGCTGATGTCAATCATTTACCGGCAGCCCCTAGGCTTCGCCTGGTCCATCCCCGGCACGGTTCTCCTGGGACCTTCCCTGCAGCACCTGACCTTCCCGGAAGTCGTCGGGGCCTTCTTCACCTCCGGCGTGCTGATCCTCGCCCTGGGCGCCACCGGGGTGGTTCGCAAAGCCATGGCGCTGGCGCCCACGCCGATCGTGATGGCCATGGTGGCCGCGGTGTTCCTGAAGTTCGGCACAGACGTCGTCGCCTCCACCCAGGACAACCCGGCCGTGGCTGCCCCGATGGTGGCCGCGTTCCTGGTGCTTACTGCCGTTCCCATGCTCGGCAGGTATCTGCCGCCGGTCCTGGGCACGCTGGTGGCAGGCTGCATCGCCGTGGCGGCCAGCGGCCAGTTCAGCCTTTCACACGGCGGAACGCTTCTGGCCACCCCTGTTTTCACCGCGCCTGAATTCACGTGGGCTGCCCAGCTCGAGCTGGTGATTCCCCTCGCCCTCACCGTGCTGTTCGTTCAAAACGGCCAGGGCATCGCCGTCCTCCGGGCCGCCGGCCACCATCCGCCGGTGAATGCCTTCGCCATTGTGTCCGGCGCCTTCTCGGTACTGAACGCAGGGTTCGGGGCCGTCTCGGCCTGCGTCACTGGTCCCACCAACGCCCTGCTGACGTCGTCAGGGAAGCTCCAGCGCCAATACGCGGCCGCCGTGGCGTACGGCCTGCTGGCCCTGGTGTTCGCAGCGTTTGCCCCCACCCTGACCCGGCTGATGCTGGCCGCGCCCAAGGAGTTCGTCCTGGCGCTGGGTGGCATCGCGATGCTGCGGGCCCTCCAGCAGGCCTTCGTCACGGCCTTCGCAACCAGCTTCACCCTGGGCTCGCTGGTGACGTTCGTGGTGACGATTTCCGGCATGAACCTCTTCAACATCCATGCAGCCTTCTGGGGCCTGGTGATTGGCTACGGGGTGTCCAGGCTTCTTGAGCAGAGGGACCATCTGGGTCTCTGAGTCGGCCAACCTGCAGCGTCGTCCGCGTACAGGCCCGTCCCGGCTTACGTGACCGTGGATCCAGCAACTCCTCCTCCCACAAGGCCAGGTCCTGAGTGCGGGACAGCTGGAGTATCGCGGCAAACCGCGGCTAATGATGATGGCGGGGCAATCACCCAGTTCAGTCAGCGCGGCTTTACGCCCCCAGCCGCGACGCGGTGATCGAAATGCCCCTCTTCCGACCTGTTCCCGGCACGGGGCGACGGCGGGGATCAGGTGTGGGTTCGGGCCACTGAGGCTGTGTCGGTGCATCACCGTTCCGTCGTGTAGTCATCCAGCAGGTTGGCCATGAAGGAATGTGAAAGACCAGCCAGGCGGAAACCTCATTTCCGGACGCCGCGCCAAGAAAACCTCCACCGCATCGTGCAGTAGACGCCGAAGGTAGCCATGAACAGGCAACGACGCGAAAACCAGAAACGCAGGGATGAAAGGCTGCGTGAGCTTCATGAGCCAAATGCACGGCAATGCAATCTCTCAGTAGGCCACGGTAATGCGCCCCAGATCATCCGCGGGAGTCCGCCGGAACCGATTCCGGAACAAGCCGACACAAGTCATGTCGCCCTCCCCCGGACCGACCATGAAGAAGCAGCAAAGCCACCACGAACCGAGAAAGAGAAGCCTGGTGAAAACCCAACGACCAAGAAAAGAAACCCGACCAGAAACTTTTTCAGGTCATGTTGCCCCAGCCAGCCACCCCCACGAACAGGTAACACGCACCAAGACCTCCAACCAGGGAACGAAGGAGGTCGCCGGCCACACCACCGGCCACCAATGAAAAAGGCCCCCGAAGGGGCCCACAAGTGAACAAAATGTCCACACTCAGAGGCTAAAAAGCCCCTGAGCAGGGAAAACACTGTGCCCGAGGTGGGACTCGAACCAGCTGCTCCCCCTGAAAATCCGCTCCTCTTCCGAAAACTTCCCGAATCCGAACCAATCCGATGCCGGTACAACCGAATCCGAAGCCCAGGTGTGCGCATTGTGCACACCCTCTTTTGTGAGCATGGGGCCCCGCATTCGAGTGAGACGGTCTTTTTGGCGTCGTGATTCCCTTGTCATCACCAACCCGGCATGATGTCCACTGTGACGACGTTCTCGGGTTCAGGCAGAATCCGCCAACGCAGGAAAAAATGAGTTGAGCGCTGACGCGCGGAACAAGCCGACGGCTTGGGTTCAGCCAGAGTCATAGCGGCGGGACCTCCTTCGAACATCTCATGGACGGAGACGACAGAAGAAGCATGACCCGAACCTCGCCCTACCGGGCACTGGGCGGCCACAAGACCCGCGCCTTCAACATAACGGAATATCAATTATCGGCGTTTCGCGTCCGGGATCGTGACTGTCTCTAGCTGCTCTGTCAAGCCGTGTGGATGAGGGTGCTGGCTGCGGAGTTTTTATGATCGTCGACCAGTGCTCGGTAGACGACGTCGGATAGTCGGCGTTTGAGGATACGCAGTGCTTCCATGCCCCCGTCCCCTCCTGCTTTGCGGCGGGCGAGAAGTTCTCGCGCTCCGGGATGGCAGCGGGCCTGGGTGGGCGCGATCCGGTGCAGCGCCGCGTTCAGCTGTCTGTTTCCGGTTCGGGAGAGTCGGTGCCGGGCCTTGTTCGAAGACCACACCGGCAGCGGGGCAGTGCCGTTATGGCGTGCGTAGGCGTCCTTCGATCGGAAGCGCGCAACGCCGGCGGTCTCTCCCAGGATCTTCGCCGCCGTCAAGGACCCGCAGCCGATGATCGCCAGCAGTGCCGGGGCGATGACTGGGATCCGGCGGCTGAGTGCGGCTGTGAGTTCATCGATCTCCTCGGTTAGGCGGTGCAGATGGGTGAGGAGCCGTTGAGCGAGGTCGGCAACGATCCCGGAGAAGTCGTCCAGGTGGAATTTGATGCGTGCGAACGCGCTGGCCCGGTCAAAGTTGGCCGGGGCCGCCCATGCAGGATCGAGCTCGTGCAGGTGCCAGCGGAGCCGGCTGATCACCCGGGTCCGTTCAGCGACGACGTCCTCGCGGTGGTCGACCAGGAGGCGGATCTCGCGTTCTGCGCCATCGAGACGGGCGACCGGCAGATCGGGTTCTCGCAGGGCGGCACGTGCGATCGCGAGAGCGTCTATTGGGCCGGACTTGCCGAACGTACGGGCGCTGTCCCGGACATTCGACATCAGCTTCGGAGGCACTCGCACGACCTGTTCGCCCGCCGCGAGGAGGTCGCTTTCCAATCGTCTGCTCAGGTGCCGGCAGTCCTCGATCGCCCAGAGCCGTTCCTGATCATCATGCTTTCTCGCCCATGCCAGCAGCGCGAGATGGTCGTTGCTGGTCGAGCCGATCGTCTTGACCGCGATCTGCCTGCCGACCGTGTCCGCGATCACGGCCGTGTGGGAGCGCTTGTGCGCATCGACTCCGATAATCACCATGGTCTTGTCTCCTTTCCTTCTACGGGTAGGGGTACAGGACCGGTCGGTCGGCATATCCCAGTCAGGGGCGAAGCCACGCTCCTCTCAAGCCAGACCGGCCGGTCCCTTCGTGCCAGCCGGTCGCACTACAGACAAAGCCACGGAGGCGAGAAACGATGGAGCGAACCAACCGGCACACCAAAATAGTGACACTGGGAAAAACGGTGGATCCACGGTTGGCCTGACACGCCGGGCGTTGCCTGGCGGGGAGGACCGATCATGAGCGACACCATGGATCCCATGGCGACTGATGTGGATCAGCAAGAGTTAGCGCAGCAGCTCCTGGCCCAGGCCAGGGAGCAGGGCATCGACCTCGTCGGCCCTGACGGGCTGTTGATCCGGCTCACGAAAAACGTCCTAGAGACCTCGTTGGAAGCGGAAATGGACGAACACCTCGGATACGAAAAGCACGACGTGTCCGGGCGCGGGAGCGGGAACTCCCGCAACGGCACCCGGACGAAGACCGTGCTGACCGAGATCGGGCCGGTGGAGATCGACGTGCCGCGGGATACCGGCTCGACCTTCGCTCCGCAGATCGTGAAGAAGCGGCAGCGGCGGCTGACCGGCGTGGATGAGATCGTGTTGTCACTCAGCGCGAAGGGCCTCACCACCGGGGAGGTTGCGGCCTACTTCGCCGAGGTGTTCGGTGCCAGGGTCTCCAAGGACACCATCTCGCGGATCACGGAGAAGGTCGTCGGTGAGATGACCGAGTGGCAGAACCGGCCCCTGGACCGGGTCTACCCTGTGGTGTTCATCGACGCGATCCACGTCAAGGTCCGTGACGGGCAGGTCACCAACCGGCCGGTCTACGTCGCGATCGGCGTCAGCGTCAACAGGGAACGGGACATCCTCGGGCTGTGGGCCGAGGACGGCGGCGAAGGGGCAAAGTTCTGGCTCTCGGTGCTGACCGAAATCAAGAACCGCGGCGTCGAGGACGTCTGCATCACGGTCTGCGACGGGCTCAAGGGCCTACCCGAGGCCATCACCACGGTCTGGGAGCGGGCTGTGGTCCAGACCTGCATCGTGCATCTGATCCGGAACACCTTCCACTATGCGGCCCGGCAGTACTGGGACGAGATGTCCCGGGACCTGCGCCCGGTCTACACGGCACCGTCCGAGGCCGCGGCGAAGGAACGCTTCGTGGAGTTCTCGACCAAATGGGGCCGGCAGTACCCGGCGATCACCCGGCTGTGGGAGAACGCCTGGAGCGAGTTCGTGCCGTTCCTGGACTACGACGTCGAAATCCGGCGGGTCATCTGCAGCACCAACGCCATCGAATCCATCAACGCACGCTACCGGCGCGCGGTCAGGGCCCGGGGCCATTTCCCCACCGAGCAGGCGGCCCTGAAATGCCTCTATCTCGCCACCCGGGCACTGGACCCGACAGGCAAAGGCAGGGCACGATGGGCCACACGATGGAAGCCGGCCCTGAATGCATTCGCCATCAGCTTCGACGGAAGAATCAACTAAATGCCAACCATGGATCCACCGAAAATCGGACAGTCCCCCGGGATCAGAAGTGGCTATAAGCCCTATGTTCGGCCGGGGTTGGGCGGGTGCTCGGGCACAGGCGATGTCTTGCGCAGCGCCTCGGGCTACGAGGTCACTCGGGGCGATTGAGTGCGTCGCCGTTCCAGGTCAGGTCGGCGTCGGTGCGGATTGGCAGCACCTCCAGGCCTGGCGTCTGCATGAGTTCGCGGATGAGCGCCGTCGTGCCCGCAACGAGCGTCGAGTCGAAGTCGATCTCGGTGGCGAGCACCCACGAGTGATCGTCTGGCCACAGGATGCTGGGCGACTGTGCCCACATGACCTCATTGATCCAGGGCGCCCGGCCAGGCCAGGCAGCATCCGCGAAGTCATTCGTCCCCGCCTCGAACAGAACATAACGCCGCCCGGTGCCCCGATGCAGTTCAAACCGCGGCCCGGCTGCGACCTCACGGGCGAGCAGCCCGGAGCCCGGTTCCGGCTTGTTGCGGGAAAGCCCCGGAAGAGTCTTGATCATCGAACGTGCTCCGCCGATCCCGTGCCGCGCGGCACCAGCAAACCGCTCGCGAAGTGACGGATCAGCGATGTGCACGGCAGACCCGTCGGTGGAGCGGGCGGTCGGTCCTCCGCCCGGTTCGAACACGAAGTGCGCAACCCCTGCCGAATTCACCAGACCGCCCCACCCCTCCCAGATCGCGGCGGTGCCGGCATCCGGAGTCGCGGTGTGACGGGCAAGAACGATGGATGCCGCCGTGAGCGACGCGGCGTCAAAACAGCCCTCGGACGTGTCGCCGTAGCGCCAGCCGTCTGCCGCGATCGCTCCGCCGGCATCGCCGTAGTCGCGCCGCACGAGCCGTGCGTACTGCGCCTCTGCGTGCATGGTCATGCCGAACGATGCCGCAGCCTTCGCCCAGGTGGTGCGCTCCGTCTCGAGCGATGCCCCGATGTCTCCGACACGGTCGAAGTAAGTCGTCTCCTCGACGCCCTGCCACGTCTTCGTGCCACGCGGGCGGTCGCGCTCGACAGGATGGAACACGCGCGCGTACGCCCCAAAACCGCGGGGAACAATCGACAGGATGCTGCCAAACGGCGCACTTTCCATCGGGCGAAGCCAATCGCCCCGCGCGAGGTTGGGCACCCATCCAAATCGTTCCGGCATACCCCTATTCTCCTTGTCCGTTACGGATCTGGCTTCCATACTCGATGCCCTTGAGCCGTGTTCACACGATGTTGTGTACCTGCGGACGCTACGCAACGCCTTACCCCTGCGGCTGGAATCAGGCCGACCGCAACTTGATGGCGAAGTCCTTTCCTGTGGGCCTCTTTAGAGTTCAAGAAACCGTGCTGGCACGGAAGCGCCTCATCCTCCGCCGCAGGGAGCATGGAACTGCCGGTTAAGGGCATCCGATCCGCGAAAACGGGTGCACGGCCTGTCACACCACACGCCCATACCAGGAGACCTCCAATGTTGATGAACACCTTGCGGCAACGGGCCGGCCGGTCCGCCACTGCCACCCTGATTGCCGTAATGCTTGCTGCGGTCGCCTTCGTTTTTGTCGGCAGCACACTCACGGCAGCACCCGCGCATGCGCTGTGTAGCGGCTCCAGCCCCGCGACCGGAACCTGGAAGAATACCGACCCGAACACACGATCAGTCACCAAAGTAGTCCTCGACTGGGGCTGCGCGGATCAAGCTCTGTGCGATACCAGTGGCCATTGTGTCTATCCCGCGGGCACGATACGCGTGTTCGGAAAGTGCCATCCGACCGACTGCGATTGGGGGAGCCGGCGGACCTACGCCGAGAAAGGCGGATGGGAGAGCGCCACCTACAAGCACAGCTGGGCGACCAAGAGCGTGTGGGTCAAGCCCTACCAGTACTACGGCCGCACTTACCTGCGCGTCTGGGTCCATACAGATTTCACTCCGGCGGATGGACGACAGGACTACACCACCGACGAGTGGATGCTCAAATAATCCTCCCGCCAACCCAGGTCCTCGGGTGTGGCTGCCGGATACCGGCGGCCACACTCGCCCTGACCGCGGCTGTCGTCCCGACAGGATCGGCGCAGCAACCCGGAACCAGACGTAACGGCCGGCCTCACTCAACGCAGACGATTAGGTATTTCCTCCGGCCACTCTGCCTGACGGCCCTCGTCGTTCCCTGTGCTGACACTGTGACAAGGCGGAAGAAAACCCTCACTCCGGAACGGGCGACGGAGCTGGTCGAGCGGGCGGCTAGCGGCGCCCCGAAATCCGTCCTCGCCAGCGACTACGGCATCAGCCGGGAGACGGTGTATCGGATCGCGTACGCCAGCACGGACTTCGTCGCCGAGGGCCTGAACCACGATGAAAGCCTACGGCAGGTTCTGTTGACAGTTTGAGGGCTGCGTCCGTTGCAATCCGAGCAGCTAACCATCGGACACTCTGTGTAGTCGTCGAAGAGCGGTGATGGTCGTCCTTTCCCACGAGCGGATCAAAAACTTCAGGGAATAGCCCTCGAATGTTTTGCAGCGACGTGATTGGCGGGGAGGGGCTAAACCCTTTTACGCGTGGCGAGGTGCCTGGTCGAGCGATCTAGGGACCCGTCTCAAGTGGGGTGGTCCCCGCAGTGGTTGGAGCGGGGCTGTTCGTGGCGGGGATAGGTAGGCCTGGACAGATCTCCATGTACTCAATGTCGGGTGAGACCCAGTCGCGCCATTTTTCGTGGCTGATGTTTCGGGTGAGTTTGGCACATAAGTTTCCAGGCCAAGCCTCGGGGGCAGGCCATCGCTGTATCACTGAGTCATAATTGACGAGGGTCATAAATTGACCATCTGGGCTGAAAAATACTCTAGTAAAGACGCTCTGTAGCCCGGTGACTGAAATCGGGAATCCGATGGCCCCGCCCGTACCTGCGTCCCACCACCGCACAGTGTCGTCCCCGCCTGCGGTCACCAATTGCCGACCGTCGGGGTTGAACACCACCACACTTACTCCGTCGTGATGTGCGGTGATCGGGTCGCCTATCGACGTGCCGGTAGCGGCGTCCCACCGGCGCACGGTACCGTCGCCGCCACCGGCGGCTATTATCCGTCCGTCGGGGCTGAATGCGAGACTGCTTACCCCCCATTCCTGGTGTCCGGTCAGCGGCGCGCCGATCAGGTTGCCGGTGTGCGCGTCCCATCGGCGCACCGTCCCATCGTCGCTGCCGGAGACGATGGTCTGGCCATCCGGGCTGAAGGCCAGACTCCATACAGATTTTTGGTGTCCGGTCATCGGCTCTCCGAGTGGGTCGCCGGTGTCGGCGTCCCACCGCCGGACAGCACCGTCAGCGCTGCCGCTGGCGAGCATCCGGCTGTCGGGGCTGAACACCAAACCGGTCACGTCCCCCTTAGGCACCACCATCGGGCCGCTGACCTGATTTCCGGTGCGGGCGTCCCACCGCCGCACAATACCGTTCACACCGTCGGCGGCGACCACTCCACTGCTGGTGGCGATCATCCGGCCGTCGGGACTGAACACCACATCGTTGAAAAACTCCTCGTTTGAGGAAATCGGTTTGCCGATCGGTGCGCCAGTGCGGGCGTCCCATCGGCGCACTGCACCGTCGGCACTGGCGGAGGCCAGCATACGGCCGTCAGAGCTGAACGCTACCCTACTTCCAGGCTCGAGTTTGATGGTGGATGCAGCGGAGGCCGGGTCGGTGACAGCATCCCACCAGCGCATGCCGTCATTCCCTCCGGCGATGATCCATCGCCCGTCGGGGCTGAACGTCAAGCTGGACGTGGGCCCGTTGTGCCCGGTCATGGGTTCGCCGATTGGGCGGCCGGTTACGGCGTCCCAGCGGCGCACGGTGCCGTCGTCACCGCTTGAGGCGATCATCCGGCCATCAGGGCTGAAAGCAAGGGTCCTCACCAACCCGACGTGTCCTGTCGGTCCGCCAATTGCTTTGCCGGTGCTGACATCCCAGCGGCGTACCGTGCCATTCATGCCACCGGCGACGATCATCCTGCGGTCCGGGCTGAACGCCACGTTTGGCGTGGTACCCAGCTGCCTTGGAGTCCAACCGTCGATTGGCTGGCCGGTGTCGGCGTCCCACTGGCGCACGGTGTCGCCACTGGACAGGATCGTGCGGCTATCGGGGGTGAACGCTATCACCGAAATGGTCCAGCCTTTGGTTATGATCGGGGCGCCGATCGGTTCGCCGGTCTTGGCATTCCACCTACGGAGAGTGCCGTAGACGCCTCCCGAGGCGATCATCCTGCCGTCGGGGCTGAACGCCAAGGCCGTCACGCCATCGGTGTGCGCCGTCAGCGGGACGCCGGCCGGTTCTCCGGTGACTCCGTCCCACCGGCGTATTTTGCCATCGGGGCCGCCGGAGGCGATCAACCGTCCGTCTGGGCTGAAGGCGAGACTCCGTACCTCGTCCTTGTGTCCGACCCTCGGGCCACCGACGGGCATGCCGGTGGCAGTGTCCACCAGGTGTACCGCGCCATCGACACTTCCATAGACGATGCGCCGCCCGTCGGGACTCACCGCCAATTTATCGACAATGTCAATTGTTTCCATGATCCTTTCCAGATTCTTCTCCGCGACCACGGCACCCACCAGACTGTTTGCCCCTTCTGCCGTAGGTGCTATGGCATGAGCAGCAAGTATTTGCTTTATGGCCCGCACATCGCCGCCGGGACGACCGCCGGTGACCATAGACTGCGCCTCCGACACAAGTCGGAGGGCGGTAGCTTCGCGGGTACGTTCGTTGGCCTGGCGCTGGGCAATGGAGGCCTGCAGGAAACCAGCAACGGCAACGACTGCGATAGCGAGTGCCGCCGCCACGACCGCTTTGAGCACACGCGAGCGTCGCCGCAGCACCATTGCATGAGTTTCTGCTGCATCCTGCCTTTCCCGGGCGGCTCGAAGTGCGGCTTCCCGCTGCTGTTTTTCTGCCTCGGCTCGGCTCTCGTCCCGCTGCCTGGAGGTGTGAAGGAATTCGCGGACGGAGTCGAGCCGATCCCTGAAGCCGGGTTTGGCGGCCAGCTCCTCGGCTCCCGCCAGCCGTGCGCCTTCCAGCAGCCAGGCGTCATTGCGGCCGCTGTGTTCCCAAGCCGCGGCGGCCCGTTCCAGAGCGTCGGCCGCCTTGAGGTCCTCACGCTCCTCTGCCAGCCAGCCAGCCAAGTCCTCCCACTGACGCAGGAGGCTCTCAAGCGCCACCTCGATCAAGGTCTCTCCCCCGCGGTTATCCCGGACCAGCAGACGCTTCCCCACCATAGCGTCGATCAAATGACGGGTTCCTTCGGGCAGATCCGAGAGGCGTGCGATCCGGCGCACTGGCTGGTCATTGTCCGGGTTGATGGTCGCCAACCACGGGATAAACGCCGAGCGCAGCAGTGCCAGCTGAACCTGCCGCTGGTCACGGGCGGCAGCCAGCAAACTGTCGACCTCGTTCTGCACGACACGGCGCATGCCGCCCATTCGCTCATATTCGGCGAGCATCAGATCCCCGTCGTCGCCATAATCTCGGTAAAGGCGTGCCAAGGTCAGAGCGAGCAACGGCAGACTGTCTGCTCCGTGGCCACTTTCTGCCAGCAACCGGTCGACCAGAGCCGGCTCGATCTCCAGCGGCCTTCCTGACGCCGTGGCACGAGCCGCGGGACCCAGGATGACTTCCCTGAACCGGGCGATCGGCATTGGTTTGAGCTCATCGAAGACAACACTCTTCAACCCCGCCAGCTCCGGGGCAATCTGCATCGCTTCGTAGAAATCTGCACGGATTGTGCCTACGGCAATCACCGCCGGCACGGTCCCGTCGTCGTGTTCTAGCAGCCCGGCGAATACGTTCAGGAACTTGGCCGCCTCAGGACCGGCATCGGCGTTGAAGAGTTCCTCGGCCTGATCAAGCGGCAAAACCAGTGTCGGCAGGGGCGACCCGGGGGGTACTCCCAGCAGCCGTCCAGCGGCTGCGTGCCGCGCTTCCGTCATCCACACCCGCAACCGTTCCATGTCCGCCTCGGTGCAGGCGTCCTTTATTTCTCCCAAGGCGGGGGCACGCAAACCCAGACCACTGCGCAAGGCATGGACCGAACAGGCGAGCCCCCTATCCCCGATAAGCGGGTTGCGCTCCGGGCGCACGGCGTTCAGCACTACGAACTGCCGATCGTCCCGCCGGAGCCGCGGCAGCAGACCGGCACGGAGGAAGGAAGACTTGCCCGCGCCGGAGGGACCCAGGATCACGAACAGCGACTCGACTCCTGAACCGCGCATCGTGCGCAGCGCATCCAGACCCCGGACGATCTGCCCGTCTCTTCCGAAAAACACCGCGGCGTCAGCTTCCTCCAGCGGCTCCCACCCCCTGTAAGGTGCACGCTCCGGATCCTGTTGCGGTGGCCACGGAAAAAGCTCCGCCCCGATTCCAGCCCGGTGCAAACCCAGACGCAGCCGCTGCAGGCCCTCCGTGAGAAAGCGGACCGGACCGCCTGTGCCGTCGATGGCGATCTCTGTTGCAGGCCCATCACCGAATAGATCGCAGCGCTGCCACTCGCCGGTGATTGCATTCTCTTCCAAGGGCTCGAGCCGGACGCACAAGATCAGCTTGCCCAGGTTCTCCGCGGTCCGGTACTCGGCAAGACACTCGCGGGAAGCCGCCCAGTTAGCAGAGAGCAAACAGATGACGGCCTCGCAACGCTCGTTTGCCCGGAGCAGGGCCTCCTTCCACCGCTCACCGGGGGCGATACCTGTCACCGGATCAAGATCCAGGAAAATCTCCTCGGCCAGACCCGGGTCTTGCTCCACTAGCCATCGCTTCAATGCGACGGCCTGGCTGGTATCCCGGCTGGAATGACTCAGGAAAACACGTGACATGCCTGCACCACCGCCATTCATCTTCGCAATACAGGTCGCTTCGCCTCAGAAACGGCCGATGATCCCCCGGCTGGGGGGACACGAGGCCCAAGCAAAGTAGTGACGCGGACTGCCTCGCCGCGCACACATAGTCCTCCACGCCGAAGGGTCCGACCCACAGAAGTTCTGCGCGGCAGCTGTAACCAACCCTGAGGGCCAACCTCTCCTTGTGCGAAAATCAGAAAACCGGCGGCTAGCCATAGCCAATAGTCCACCCCGCCTGCACCCACTTCAAGAAGAAGCAGTTCCGGAATGGCACAACACCCACGAAGAGTTCAAATCACACTACTACCGGACGAAGGAAGGGCCCTTGGCTGGATGCACCAAAGTCGGGTCCCCTATCGCCGACTGACCCGGTGGTTAACGAAGTCTCCATTATCGGCGTTCGCTAGAAGAGTGCGTGAGTCTATCCTGTGCATGGTGTCAGACACAGCGGATCTCCTGGGCTGCTTCGGGTTCGGTGGCGGCGAGGTCGACGAGGGCTTGGTACGCGCGGCGGACCATGATCTGGTCGAGCGACAGGTGTTCGTGGAAGAGGCGGTAGCTCCACCAGCCCCACATGAGCTCGTCGACGGCTCGGGCGGAGCCGTCGGAGAAGGAGCGGCGGAGGATCACGAGGGATTCTTCCTGGAAGTCGCGGAGGAGGGCCGCCACCTGAGAGCTTCGTGCGCCGTAGTGGCGCATCGCCTCGTACAGACGGATGTCATCCAGGGTCGGGCTCGTCGTGCCGCACGTAGCCGCAACGAGCGCCTCAACTGCTTCGGTGCCGTCCCGGGCGGCACGTAGTGGGGCCGCGTATCGGGGTTCCAGACCATCCCGCAGCGTCTCGAACGCGCTGACGATCAGGGCCGGCAGGTCCGAGAAGTAGTACGTCGCCGACCCGAGCGGCACTCCAGCTTTCGCGGCGATGCGCCGGTACGAGGCGGCGTGCACCCCTTCTACGCCGATGATTTCGAGCGTTGCGCGCAGGATCCGCGCACGGCGCTCCGGATCATTCGCTTGCCTTTCCGCACCGGTCCCTCCTCTGCCAGGCCAAGTGCGTACAGTTGTATGGACTTCGACTTAGGGCAACGCGACGAGGGAGGACACGTGCAGGGTGACACGCTGCAACAGCACGCCAGGGACCGCGTCGAGGAACTGCCGGGCGCCGGGCTCGAGCACCCGTTCGGACCCGACTGGGATGTGTTCAAGGTGCGGGACAAGGTCTTCATGCTGATGACCGAGGTCACCGGCCAACCCATCGTGATCGTCAAAGCAGACCCGGAAGACGGGAAAGCACTCCGCGAGGAGCACGAGGACATCACCCCCGGCTACCACATGAACAAGCAGCACTGGATCACGCTGCACCCCGGCGGAACCCTGCAGAAGACCCTCGTGGATGACCTGGTCACCGAGTCGTACCTGCTCGTCGTCGAGAACCTGCCCGGGCTAAGCGTCCCGTGGACCCCGCTGTGTTTGGCAGGACCGACCGATGACCCTCTCCGGTGAGCGGTTGCAACAGACCGCCCGCGACACCGCGGCCGCGCTCGAGGACGTCAGCAATGGCCGGCCGTTCACACCGCACCTGGACGTGTGGAAGGTGCGCGACAAGGTGTTCCTCATCGTCACCGAGGATGACCCGGGACAGCAGATCATCACCGTCAAGGTCGACCCGGACCACGGCGACGCGCTCCGCCGCGACCACGATTCGATCACCCCCGGGCACTACCTCGACAAACAGCACTGGATCTCTGTCGGACCCGGCCGCGGCGTGACGAAGCGGTTCATCGAGAACCTGGTGCAGGACTCCTACGACCTCGCCTCCGGCCACCACCCGGAGCAGCGATCGTGAGCGAGCAACCGCTGTCGCTGTTCACGTGGACGATTCCTCCCGGCCCCTTGCCTACCCACAGTTTTCGAGTGGACCGGGATTCTGATGCCAGTTTCAGCTCTGCGCTGGCCGCGGTGTGCGTATGTCCCACTTCTGGCCCTGGCGGCGCAAGCGGAAATATTCTTCCGTGTCACCCGGACGAGGACGCACGCTTTCGATCACCCTCATTGTTTGGCGGATGGCGGCTGTTGTGCCTAGTTCAATGAGCTCGTCCAGGATTGTCAGTGTTGGGGGTAGGAGCCTGATCGTACCGGCGGCCTCATCTTGGAGGATGCGGCGCACGGGCAGCCAGTGAGACTGCCATGCCTCGGTTGTTTGATGGCGTGGTTCGACGCCGGGCCCCACTGCCGTGACAAAAAAGTAGGTGTCGAAACGTTTGGGCTGTCCTTCGGGCGTAACCCAGTTGGCCCATGGCATGAGTGCGTCCGGCCTTATGGAGATGCCGCACTCCTCAGCAAGTTCGCGCACGGCGGCAGCGAGCACCCTCGCCGCATTATGTCTGGCCCTCCCCGCATCGTTCGAGACGCTGGTCCCGCTCCATGCCACCGCGTGTGCCTCCAGGAGTTCATCGCCGAACGTCCAACCTGAGGAGTCAGCGTCGTCAACGCGGCCGCCGGGAAACACGACCATGCCGGCGGCGAAATCCATGGTCGACACACGGTGCTGGACAAAGACCTCCGGTCCAACCCGCGAGTCCCGAAGCAGGACGACACTTGCGGCAAGTACGGGCTGTTGATCACCGGACCCTCGTCCTTCGTCGGCGTGAGAGTGTGGCATGATTCCCTCCTGTTTCGCGGCTGCGGCGGCTTTTGGCCGAGCGGGCATCGTCACTTCGGCTTGGCCAGTGCTTATCGAGTGGACTGAAATGCTGCGTAGCTCTTGCAAGCCCGCGGGGAACCCACTTGACTCTAGCCGTCGTTCATCATCATTTCCCCGGGAGGGCATTCACAAATCCGCTCTCCCGTCGCTCGCGGCGGCACTGGGGTGGAACGCACTCATCGACATTGAACGGCGCCAGGGACAGTGCGCTGAATGCTACTCCCTGAGCTGGTGGGTCAGCACTTCAAATTCATCCACCCCGAGGATTTCCATGTGTTGTTCCGCAGTCGTTTCCTCACGGATACGGTCCGCCGCCGGACGGCTGGCGGTCAGTGCGTCCTCGTCGTCCCAAAGGGTGAGTGAGAGTGACTTGTCGTCTTTCCCGCGAAGATAATAGATCCCTTGGCACCCTGGCAGGGCTAATACCTGACGGACTGTGTCGGCTGAAGGCTCGCCGGTGCTGTCGGGAGCGGGCCGATGCCCAAGGAGTGGACCATCTCCTTGGGCGAGGCCACCGAGCGTTTGCGTGAGAAGTACGGGGTGACCCGGCAGCAGCTGCCGAGCATTAGGGAATTACGGTTATCGGCGCTTCAAAATAGGTGGGGGATGCTTGTTTGCTGCGGTTGCCAGGCTGCGCAACCGCGTTAGCTCCCATAGGTTACGAACGAAACCTGTGGGAGCTAACTGCAGAGAGTGAGGAAAAAGAGGAGATGGAGCCCCGTGGAGCGTTGTTTACTGCTTCTGGCCGGGCAAGCCCTCGTATGCGAGGTTGCCAGTCTCCAGATTCTTTTCGATGAGGTTGGGCAGTTCGTTCAGGAAGTCTTCGCGCTTGTTGACCACATGGTCAAGGGCGGCGTCGACATTGTCTTTGGTGATGGCAGCCATCTTGTAGGTGCCGTTTTTATTGACTTCCTCGCCGCGGGCAATTTTGGCTGCGACAGCGACTCCTGCGGCCAGTTCGACTGTGCCGTTTTGGAGGGAAGTACCGATGAAGTCGCCGTTCTTGACAGCGTTGAGCCCGTCCTGGATGCCGTCTATGCCGACGATGGGGACGTTGGTGATGCCGGCCTCGCGGAGGGCCTGGAGAGCACCGAGGCCCATGTCGTCGTTCTCGGCGATTACCCCGTCGATTTCTTTTCCGAAGGCCGAGATCCAGTTCTTCATCTTGTTGACGGCTTCTTCGCGGCTCCAGTTGGCGGTGTCCTTGGCGAGCACCTGGACGTCCGGGTTCTTTTTAAGCACGGATTGGATGCCCGAGTAGCGGTCAATCTGCGCGGACTGCCCGAGGGGTCCTTCGAGGATGACGACTTTGCCTTTGTTGCCGAGTTTCTTCATCATCATCTCGGCTTCCTGGGCGCCGGCTGCGACATCGTCGGGCTGTACGCTGCCTGAGAGGTCCTTGTTGTTGAGGCTGGCGTTGACGTCCAGGATCGGAATATTCGCGGCTTTTGCCGCAGCAACCTGTGGCTGGAGCGAGTCCTGCTGGACGGGGACGATCAGGATGGCGTCGACCTTGGCACTGACGTACTGGTCGATCTGGCTTGCCTGGGTGCTGACGTCGTTGTTTGCTGAGTTCCAGAGGACTTCGATGTTGTTTTCTTTCGCGTACCGGTCGATGCCTTCCTTTCCTGCGGTAATGAAGGAGGACATGTTGTAGACGCTGACACCGACCTTGACTGGTTTTTTGCCTCCCGCGCTGGCGTTCTGTGCGCTGGGGTCACCGGCGCCGCATGCTCCCAGGGTCAGGGCGAGGGCTCCGGTGGCGGCCACGGCAGTTCCGCGGCGAATGAGCTGGCTAATCTTCATTGATTGGTTTCTCCTTATGGATTGCCTGTGGGTGGTGGGGTGTCGCGGTGTGGTCAGGTTCGGCGTTTGCTGGCCCATACGTCGATCGCGACGGCGGTGACGATGAGCACGCCCTTGATGACGTCCTGCCAGTAAGCGGGGACGGTGAGGATGTCCAGGCCGTTGTTCAGGGTCTGGATGAGCAGGAGGCCCAGGACTGTGCCCCAGATCGTGCCGCGTCCGCCCATCAGGCTTGCCCCGCCGATGACGACGGCGGCGATGGCGTCCAGTTCGTAGCCCTGGCCCAGGGTCGGTGAGCCGCTGATGACGCGGGATGAGAGCATGATGCCTGACAGCCCGGCCAGGGCGCCGCTGATGGCGTAGACGCTGAAGAGAACGCGCCCGGTTTTTACGCCGGCGATCTCGGAGGCGAGCCTGTTGCCGCCCACGGCGTAGATTCTCAGCCCGTAGGTGGTGCGGCGCATCATCAGCCCGAAGCCAACGATGCCCAGGATCATGAGCAGAACGGGAATGGTCAGGCCCAGGATCTGGGTGTTGGCGATCTGTCCGAAGGCTGTGGGAAGCCCGTTGATGGGGGCGCCGTTACCGACGACGAAGGCCAGGCCGGAGGCCAGGGTCAGCATGCCCAGTGTGGCGATGAAGGGCGGTACGTTGATCAGTGAGATGACTGCACCGTTGATACTGCCGGCTATCAGCCCGACGAGTACAGCGACGAGGACTGAGAGCCAGACCTGGTCCGGGAAGGACTTGGCGAACAGGGCGCCGGACATGGCGCTGACGGCGATGACGCTGCCGACGGACAGATCGATGCCGCCGGTGAGGATGACGAGCGTCTGTCCGAGGGCGATGAGGGCGAACGGGGCTGCCGCGATGAGGATCGTTGTGACGTTATCGACCGTGCCGAACCGCGCACTGCGGTAGAGGAAAAAGGCGATCACGAGCAGCATGACGACGACCATCGCGTAGCGGATGGCTAGGTTTTGGAACCATTCACGCGAGAAGCGCCGGGTGGTTGGATTTGCTGGGGCTGGAGTTGTAGTGGTGGTCGACATCGTTGTTTTCCTTGGGATTACTGGGTCAGGCCGCTGGCGAGCCGGAAAATCTTTTCCTGCACGTCGGATCGGTCAAGGTCTTCACTGCTGAGTTCGCCGGCTACTTCCCCGCCCCGCATGACGAGGGCGCGGTGGGACAGGCTGAGCACTTCGGGCATGTCGCTGGAGGCCATCAGGACGGCCATGCCCTGGGAGGCGAGTTCGACGATGATGCGGTAGATCTCGCTGCGGGCTCCGACGTCGACTCCTCTGGTGGGTTCGTCCAGGAGCAGGACGTCCACTGGGCCGGTTAGCCAGCGTGCCAGGACGACTTTTTGTTGGTTGCCGCCGGAGAGGGTTTCCATTGGCTGGCCCAGGCCCCGGCTGCGCAGTCGCACGGATTCGGTTGCCTTTTGTACTGCGGCGCGTCGGGCGCCCTGCTTCAGGAACCCCGCTGTGGAGTAGTGGGATAGCCGGGGCAGGCTTCCGTTGTCCAGGACGTCCATGGACAGGATGGCCCCGGATCCTTTCCGGTCTTCGGGAACGATGGCGATTCTTGCATCAATCGCAGCCGAGGGAGAGTGCTTTTTGACGGACTTGCCCAGGACCCGGACTTCCCCGCCCATTGTGCGGCGCATGCCGAAGATGGTTTCGAGCAGTTCGGTCCGTCCTGCTCCAACGAGCCCTGCCAGGCCGACGATTTCGCCGCGCCGGACTGAAACCGACACAGGACCGCCTGCTCCATCGACGTACAGGCCGTCAACTTCAAGCACGGTTTCCTCAGCCGGGGTGTTGCGTTCGGGGAACAGGTCTTCGAGTTCGCGGCCGATCATGGCCGTGACGATGTCGTCGTCGCTGAGCTCGGCCAGGGGCTTGTCAAGGACGAGGCCGCCGTCGCGGAGGACGATTACGCGGTCGGCCACCGCGCGGATTTCCTCCATTTTGTGGGTGGTGAAGAGCAGTGCCACTCCGCGGTCGCGCAGGTGGCGCATTACTGAGATCAGTCGTTCGACTTCCCGTTCAGCGATGGCGCTGGAGGGTTCGTCCAGCAGGATGGCCCTGGCGCCGGTGTTGGTGGCCTTGATGATCTCGATGATCTGGCGGATGCCTACCGGCAGGCTGCCCATCCTGGTGGCCGGATCGATGTCCAGGCCGAACACTTCCAGGTTCTTTCGGGCCTCGTCGATCATCTTCTTGCGCTGGAGACCCAAGGGACCCCTGATCTCACGACCGATGAAGATGTTTTCGTAGACGCTGAGATCCATGACGGATGCCAGCTCCTGGGGAACGATGCTCACGCCCAGCCTGTGGGAGGCCTGGGCGTTGCCGGCGGGAAGGTCGTGTCCCTGGACGAGGACTCTTCCGGCGTCAGGGCGGTACTGTCCCGATGCGATTTTCATCAGTGTTGATTTGCCGGCGCCGTTTTCGCCGGCAAGGGCGGTGATGGTTCCGGGAAGGAGCTGCAGGGACACGTCCTTCAGCACGGGTACTCCGCCGAAGGACTTCTTGATGTTGAGGCATTCGAGGCTTATGGGGCTGCTCAGGCCTGCCTCGGGGGCCTCATCTGACCTGTGACTCGTCGTTGGGCTGGTCATCTTGGTTCTTTCCGCTCCAGGCGCCATCGTCCGGAGCTGATCAGTTCACAGTGATTTCCGGCGTGGTCCGGATGGAGGGGCCCGGATGGGCCCACTCGTTGAAGGGAGAGGGTGCTCGTGGAGCGTGCTCTCCGCTGGGGCATGCCGTTGCGGCCTGCCCCAGCGGGAGTTCGTTGTGCTAGGCCTGGGTGGCGGTGGGTTGCTTGCCGTAGTTGAGGAAGCCGGCTGTGACCCGCTCCATCTCATCTGCTGGGAGGAGTGCCGGTTCCCCGACGCTCCGGGCTCTGAGCCAGACGTCGCACAACCATTCGAGCTGGCGGGCACGGTCGTAGGCCTTCTGGAGGTTCTCCCCGATGCAGATGGTCCCGTGGTGCTTCATGACGGCACCCTTGCTTTCGCTCAGTGCGTTGGACACGTTGTTCACGAGGGCCTCGGTGCCGTAGGTCGCGTAGGGGGCCACCGCAACGGATCCTCCGAACATCGCCAGCTGGTAATGCACCGGCGGGACCTCGTCTTGCAGCAGTGAAAGGGCCGTCGCCGCAGTGGAGTGGGTGTGGACGACCGCTTGCGCGTCATGACGTGCGTAGCACATCAGGTGCAGGGGCATTTCAACAGTGGGGTTGAGGCGCCCGTCAACCCTGTCGCCCTCCAAATTCACCACGACAATGTCTTCAGCGGTCATGGTGTCGTAGTCGGTTCCGCTGGGCGTGAGCAGGACGTGGTCCCCGACCCGGCGGGAGATGTTCCCCGACGTTCCGACCACGAGCCGGTCGCGCACCATGCGCTGGGCAAGGTCTACTACGGATTGGCGCTCCTCGGCCAGCATGATGTTGCTCATGCCGTCAGCGCCGGGTCGAGAAGGTACTTGGCGCCTTTACCCTGGGCCATGTCTTCGAGGCTATCGACGAGGGCTTCGAGCGGGCGCGTCTCGGAGATGAGCGTTTCACCGTCCAGGTCCCCGGAGCTGAGGAGGTCAAGGGCGACCTTGGTGTATTCAGGTGTGTGGTGGAAGACGCCCTTGAGTGTGTACTCGCTGTAGTGCATCGCCACGGCGTCCACGGAGAATCGGGAGCCGGCTTTCGGGCCGCCGAACAGGACGGCTGTGCCGCCCGGGCGCAGGCATTCCACTGTCTGCTCCCAGACTTCGGGAAGCCCGACAGCCTCGATGGCGACGTCGACTCCCCGTTTGCCGTCGGTGAGCTCGCGGACGGCAGCCGAACGGTCAGCCGTGGTGGCGAGATCTGTGAGGTCCAGGACCTGGCCGGCCCCGGCTTCCTTGGCCTGCTGAAGGCGCACAGCGGAACGGTCGGTGGCGATCACGTTTGCTCCCCGCAAGCGGGAAAGCCGGATGAACATGAGCCCGATGGGCCCGCAGCCGTTGACGACGATCGTGTCTCCGAGCTGCATCCCGGTTTCAGCCATGCCGTGGACGACGGTGGCGAGGGGCTCCAGGGGGGCAGCGGAGGCGTAGCTTACCGAGTCGGGAAGGTGGAACGTGTTCCGTGCCACGATTGCTGCGGGAATGACCACCTGCTCAGCGAAGGCACCGTTGAGGAACTCAAGGTTCTCACACAGGCTGGGGCGCTGCTTCGTGCATGCCCAGCAGCGCCCACACGGTGCTGTGTTGGCGGCTACGACTCGCTGGCCGACTTCAAAGCCTTCGACGCCAGAGCCCACGGCTTCCACAACACCGGCGAACTCATGGCCGAAGCGGGCCGGGAGGACCGGGAAGAGCTTGGGGTGGCCCCGGCGGTAGGACTTGAGGTCTGTTCCACAGGTGGCTGCGGCCTTGACGTTGACCGAGATTTCGCCGGGACCGGGTGTTGGGCGCTCGATTTCCTCGATCGCGAGTTCCCCTGGGCCGCGGAAGATTGCCGCGCGCATGGTGTTCATGGTGTTAGTTCTCCTGACTGACGGGATAGGTGTTGGGAAGCCCCAGCAAAGGCGGGGCCGTGATGTCCTCCGGGAGAACGTCGACGACGTTAATTTCCGGGGAAAGCTGCCGAAGTTCTTCGAGGTGCGCTTCCGAGATGCCGCTGTCGGTGACGACGACGTCAAAGTTGTCGATGGAACCGACGCGGTATGACGCCCGCTGGTCGAACTTCGATGAATCGATCATGAGGATGCGGGTCTCGCCGATTTCGGAAAGCATCTTCTTGCGCCGGGCCGTATCGGGCGAGGGATGCAGCAGCCATCCCTTGTGCACCGAGGCAGCGGAGAGGATGGACACGTCCGCGTTCAGAAGGGCGAGCTGGTCTATGACCGCCGGGCCATCGAACGAGTCCAGGTTCCGGTCATACTGTCCGCCCAAGGACACGAGATCGATGTCGGGATCAGCGGCTGCTGCGTTGATGGCAGGCAAGAAGTTCGTGATGAGAGTCATCGGGTGAAGACTGCCAAAATACGGCAGCAAAGCAGCTGTCGTTGTGGAGTCCTCCATGGCGATCGTCATGCCCGGACGCAGGTAGGACATCACGCCCCTGGCGATGGCACGTTTTTGCGCAGTGTTTTGGCGGTAACGCAGGGCCACATTGCGCTCGTGAAGACGCAGGCCACCGGCACGGGCCCCGCCACGGGTCTTTTCCAGCCACCCCTCATTGGACAGGGCGTCCAGGTCGCGGTGAATGGTCATCAGGCTTACGCCAAACCGTTCGGCCAGTTCTTCGTTGCGTACTGCGCCGGCCTCTCTCACGTACAGGGCGATCTGCTCGCGGCGACGGCTCGGAATATCAGGTCCCATCTCAACTCCTCGTTGAATTTCGTTGAAACAAGCTAACCCCAAAAACATAACAAACACAACACTTGACTTGTTAAGTTTGTTGGAGTCATGATGTAGCTCACTACTTTCGCGAGAGCGACATGCATTCGAAGGCGAGGCTTCACCATGCTCCCCCCAACCACCGCTGAACAGCACGAGGTGGTCATCGCGATTGACTGCTCCACGACAGCCAGCAAGGCTGTCGCAGTTGACGCGCACGGCAACACGGTCGCCACAGGACGTGGCAACCTCACACTCAGCAACCCCGCACCGGGCGAATACGAGCAATCCGCCGAAGAATGGTGGAAAGCCACCGAACAGGCCATCAAGGCTGTGACTGCTCTCCTGGGCTCCACGAGGATCCGCGCGCTGGCCATTACCTGCCAGCGTGAGACCTTCGTCTGCCTCAGCGGTGAAGAGCCGATCCGGCCGGCCATGGTCTGGATGGACTCCCGGGCAAAGAACGAGGTCCGCGATCTGGGCAACGACCGGGTACACGCGATTTCCGGTCGCCCGGCCGACACCACCCCGAGCTTCTACAAGCTGGCCTGGCTGCGCCGCCATGAACCCGTCACCCTGGACTCTGCAGACAGGATCGGCGATGTCTCCGCGTACCTGAACCTGCGCCTGACAGGGCAGTGGGCCTCCAGCCGGGCCAGCGCCGACTGCACCGGCATGCTTGACATGGTGCTCGGGACCTGGTCCCGGGAGCTGTGCGCCTCAGTGGGCGTGCCGATCGAAAAGCTGCCCCGGATCGTCGACCCAGGCGCTGCAATTGGCCTGGTTACCGATGAGCTCGCCGCTGAACTTGGACTGCCCGCAGGGCTCCCAGTCATCGCGGCCGCAGGAGACGGCCAATGCGCCGCCGTCGGAGCCGGTGTCATCGCCCCGGGAAGCGTCTACCTGAACATGGGTACCGCGGAGGTGTGCGGCACCATCTCCGAGGACTACGTGTGGGACCGCGACTACAGGACTGTCGTAGCCGCAAGCGGCAACGGGTATCTCCTTGAAGCGTTCCTTTCATCCGGAACATACCTGGTCAATTGGTTCCTGGACGGCTTTGGGACGGGCACGCCGGCATCTGAACAGATCGCTGATCTGGAAGCCGCCCTCACCGAGATCGGTCCGGGAGCCGAGGGGCTCCTCGCCCTTCCGTACTGGCATGGCGCCCAAACCCCGTACTGGGACAGCGCAGCCCGCGGGGCGGTCATCGGCTGGACGGGAACCCACACCAAGGCCCACTTCTACAGGGCCATCCTCGAAGGTGTCGCCTTCGAGGTGAAGCTGCAGGTGGAAGGACTCTCCCGCGCGGTAGCTGACAAACCGACCGAACTCCTCGTCACCGGAGGCGGTTCCAGAAGCCCTATCTGGGCCCAGATTGTCGCCGACGTCCTGGGCAGAGACCTCATCCTGTGCAAGGCTCCGGAGACGACAGCGCTGGGCGCAGCCATGTTCGCTGCAGTGGCCGTGGGAATCCACGCCGACCTGCCGGCAGCCGCAGCCGCCATGTCCCGACGAGGTGGCACCGTACGTCCGGATCCAGCCGCCGAAGCAAAATACGCGCAGCTGTGGAAGGTCTACCAACACCTCTACGAAACCCTCGCCCCGGTGTATAAGGCACTGGACGCGGTCCCCCACTGACCGCAAAACGCAATCATCCAAGGCCACAACAAGCTTGGGGTGCTCACATGAGACCCTTCGCCACGCATGTCCGGCCTGCCCCCACCCCAAAGGAAAAAGAACGTGCCTGTTTCCACTGCCGCCAAAGCGGCGCACCCTCTCTGGGAGCGCCTGGGCATCCCTAAACCCCTGATCCTTGGCTACGTCGGCGTCCTCCTGTTCATGATCGGAGACGGCGTCGAGTCGAACTACCTCACCCCGTTCCTCCAGGACCACAACGGCATGGACGTCCAGCGGGTGGGCCTCCTCGTGACCGTCTACGGAATCGTCGTCGCCGTCTCATCCTGGCTCGCCGCCGCGTTCTCGGACCTCTGGGGCCCCAAACGCGTCATGCTGATCGGCGCCACCGGCTGGATAGTCTTCGAAGTCATCTTCCTGGCCTTCGGCGTGGCAGCGGACAACGAAAGCATCATCTTCCTCGCCTACGCCGCCCGGGGAATCGGATACCCCTTGTTTGCCTTCGGTTTCCTGGTATGGATCGCAGCGGTTGCCGACCGCGCCCGCCTGGCCACCGCAATCGGCTGGTTCTACGTCTCCTTCACAGCCGGCCTTCCCACTCTTGGCGCACTGATCGCAAACGGATCAATCCCCGTGCTCGGCCCTCTCAACACCCTCTGGCTCTCCCTGGGCCTCGTGGTCGCGGGTTCGCTTATCGCCCTGCTCGGTCTCCGCGAGAAGACCGGAAGCCGCCCATTGGTCCGCCCCGGCGATAAGGCCTTCGGCACGCTCAGTCTCGGGCTGAAGCTCATGGCCACACGTCCGAAGGTGCTCTGCGCATCAATCATCAGGATGCTGAACACTGCCCCGCAGTACGGCTCGTTCGTGTTCTTCCCTGTGCTGTTTGCCGACCGGTTCAACTTCGGCCTCAGCGGCTGGTTGCTCCTCACAACGATCATCTACGCCGCCAACATCCCCTTCAATGTGATTTTCGGAATGCTCGGAGACCGGATCGGCTGGCGCAACACGGTCCGATGGTTCGGTGCAGTATTCAGCGGCGTTAGCCTGCTCGCACTGTATTACCTTCCCGCGTGGACCGGCTCCTACCCTCTTGCGGTCCTCGCCGGCATCGCCTTCGGCATCGCACTTGCAGGGTTCGTGCCCCTCTCCGCACTAACAGCAGGTCTTGAACCAGGCCACCCCGGCGCAGTCATGTCCGCCTACAACATCGGCATGGGCGCCTCAGTCGCCGTCGGGCCCCTGCTCGTCGCACTGTTCTACGGCTCACTCGGACAGGAAGGAATGGTCTGGCTCTTCGCCGGCTGCTACGGCCTTGCCGCACTTCTCACCCTGGCCTTCCGCCCAACCGATGAACGCACACGAACGGGCAACAAGACCAAACTCGAAGAACAGAACCTGGTCTCGACACCGTCGGCGTGAGGGCCCACAAAACTGGTGGCAGGTAACCAAAAATGAAAACCATGTAAACGCCCGGCTGGAGCATCCAGCCGGGCGTTTACTCATTGGCTGCAGGACATCAGGTCCCTTTTGAATCGCTACCTGACACGTCTGGCTCGTTCCCTGTCGGCGGGCGACAGGGGCTGTCAGATTGTGGCTTCCTGCCGGCTCAGGTGCTTCGGCGGCTCATCATTCGGTCATGCAGTCACCCAACAGGCCGGCAACGAACAACCATGAAAGACCAGCCAGGCAGCAGCACCTCGCTTCGGGGACACCGCGGCAAAGAATCCACACCGTCATGCAGCCAACTCCGACGGCGACCATGAACACGTAACGACGGAAACCCTCGATCCATGGAAGAAGGACGGTGAGCATCATGGGCTACAACGCAGGCAACGCTGTCTTGTCGGGCAGTATCGGACAGCCTGTGGGCGTCCGTCGCCACCGATTCCCTACCGTTTAAGCGCAAGTCACGTCGTCCTCCCCCGCACCCACCATGGATAAGCAGATCAGCCACCTATAGCCGCTAAGGAGGAACCTGATGAACACGCAGCGACGCGATAGAGAAACCCGCACCAAATTTTTCCCAGATCATGTCGGCCGAGCCATAAACGCCCATGAACTGGTAACGAACAACAACCCGTCGATCCAGGAAGGCAAGGAGGCACCCGGGCACAGCAGCCACCAATGAAAAAGGCCCCCGCAGGGGCCTATAAGTGAACAAAATGTGCACACTCAGAGGCTAAAAAGCCCCTGAACAGGGAAAACACGTGCCCGAGGTGGGACTCGAACCAGCCGCTCCCCCTGAAATTCCGCCACTCCCCCGAAAACATCCCCCGTCCGGCCCAGTCCGATGCCGGTACAACCGAATCCGAAGCCCCAGGTGTGCACATTGTGCACACCTTCTTTTTGCCCATTTTGAGCCAGACCCAGCCGCGTGCCACGGTCCTTTCTGACGGGAGAATCGCTCTCCAGCAACGACCGTCGCTCCACGCGCCGGGACGACGTTCCCGGACTCAGCTGGAATCTGACGCACAATCTTGACCGGGCATCGGTGCGCGGAGCAATCCTAGGCCTGCGATTCAGTGAACGTCATGGCGTTGTCACCTCCTTCGACCATTTCATGGACGAGACAGTAGAAGAGAGCATGACCAGAAGTTCGCCCATCGAGCACCGAACAGCCAGAAGGTCCAACGCATTCCAGCATGACGAAACGGCGGTTATCGGCGTTCGATCTCGACTCCCACTGGATGAGAGATTCCACATCTGGTAGCCGACAGATGTACTCAACCGCGACATGATCGGTAAGGACGCCGAACAAGTGATGAAGACCTTCGAGCGCATTACCTCAGGTACCGAGGCACAGAACCGTAACCGGAAGTGCAGCTTCCCATGATGTGCTCATTGAGCTGGAGCATGGACAGCGGAGGGCCCTCTCTTATAGTGGCCGTCACCGAATCCGAGGGCCGCGCTCATCGCTTCATCCGGCATCTCACCGGCTGCTTCGGCGAACGCGGATAGCGCCGTTTCCAGCATGCGGCGGTCATCGGGTTTCATGCGCTCCACTACGTCATTGAGCGCGTGCCTGCGGTGAGACATCACGCGCTCAACCAATGATCGTCCCTCACCCGTGAGCCGGAGGCGGAGGGAACGCCGGTCCACCGGGTCTCCCTCCCTGCAGACTAGCCCAGCGGCTTCAAGCCTGTCTCCTGTACGCGTGGCATTGGAAGGGTGCACTCCCAAATCTGCTGCCACCGCCCCAAGGGTCTGCGGACCGCGCGTCGCGATCAGAATCAGGACACGCCACTGGGGTGGGGTGACAAGGTCCTCGACGTCGGCAATCGACTGGGCCACGACGGCGACGAAAACCCTCGAGGCCCGCAGTACCGCGTCCAGGTCCGATTTCTCGTATGGCTTCTCTTCTGCTGGCCCATCCATGCCGTCCAGTATCGGCTGAATGAGGATATAAGCGCAAAGAACAAGGTTGAGAAGGTTCAGCGGCGGCGAGGGGGCCTGAAAGTGGCAGAACGAAAAGGGACGGAAGAGCTGGCCCATGATGGCAACGAGGACTCAGCACAGTGTGCTGTGGGCTCTCGTCCTGACGGGGGTCCTGGCGGTACTCCATCTGGCCGCCCCTGGAATCAGGGGCGCTTCCGCTGGTGCCCGAACGATACAGAGGATCTATCGCCGGTAGATTAGCTGTGGCCTAAGTCTTCTTACACCTGCCGCCGGAGACTGCCGAAGGTAACGAAGCCATCGGAGAAGCACGATCCGACGTCGTGACATCCACCCCGTTGTTCGACCTCGCGATCTTCCTCGTCACATTAGCCGGCTTCACCAACTTCCATGAATTCGAACTCATGGCGGTGTCGCAAAAGGAAAGGGCAAGGGTAGGAGGCGGCCCTGGTCAGGGACTGAAATAAGGGGATGTGTGGGTAGTTCCGGGCGCCCCTCCCCCGCAGGTGCTTATTGGCTGCATCTGGGGTCGTTCATGGTTCACTCCTAACCGCACGGCACGCCATCGTCGTAGTCGTTGCGGCACCAAAGAGAATGTGCCCCAGTATCAACCACAGGCAACGCTGAACCACAGCCAAGGGCGTGGCAGGCAGCCCGGCCAGGGGATGGTCCCCCGGCCGGATGCGGCACGCGACCACCGGGATATCGCCTATGTCCCCGGTGACGAGTCCCTAACCCCACCTGTTCTGGTGGGCGGGAAGTTAATGATCTGCGGGAGCCCAAGGTTTTTTTAAGGACCCCGAACGATCCTGTTTTCGTTGCGCCAAAGCAATTATTGCGCGGTGCGATTCCAGGCCGCTTCGCGGGCCGGGCAGACAGGCAGTGAATCATGCGTGCCTCACGAAGGGGACGCGGCCGGCTCGCTTCATTTTGGACACGGAGATTGGGGAGGAAGCTATGGCAACTCGAAGAGATTTGTTGAGGCTGGGATTGGTGGGTGGTGCTGTCACCCTTGGCGGGATGAACGCCGGGTCGGCACTGGCCGGCATGCCGGCCAAGAAGGGCCGGGGCGAGGATTCGACATCGGGGTCGATCAGTACGCCGAGCCGGTTGGCGGCGAAGAACATGCCGGTCCCGTACGCGCGGGCGTTTGTCCGGCCGCCGGAACTGGTTCCGTATTCGACCGGGCGTGACGCGGACGGGCAGGCTTTCGCGAAGTATTCGCTGACGCAGAAGCTGGGGAGAGCGAACTTCGTCCCGGGGTTGTCGACGACCCTGGCCGGGTACAACGGGATTTTTCCGGGTCCGACCATCAGGGTTCCCCAGGGCACCCGATCCGAGGTACGGATCAGCAACCGGCTGCCCGCGAAGAGCCTGCTGGACGCGGCGCCCTTCAATACGGTCACGCACCTGCACGGTTCGGCCTCTCTGCCGCAGTACGACGGGTACGCCAATGACCGCACCGCCCCGGGCAAGGTGAAGAACTACCACTATCCGAACTGGCAGACCGGGCGGACGCTTTGGTACCACGACCATAACCACCTGTACACGGCCCAGGGCGTGTATTCCGGGCTCGCCGCGTTCTACGCGCTCACGGACCGGTACGAGCAGGCGCAGCTGCCGCAGGGCGAATTCGATGTTCCGGTCATGGTCTCGGATGCCATGTTTAATGCGGACGGGTCCCTGGGGTACAACGACAACGGCCACGCGGGCTTGTGGGGTGACATCATCATGGTCAACGGGGTGCCGTGGCCCACCATGAAGGTCAAGCCGCGGATTTACCGGTTCCGGTTTCTGGTCGGCTCGATCACCCGCTCCTACCGTTTCGCCCTCTCCAACGGCGACCCGTTTTATGTCGTGGGCACGGACTGCGGCATGGTGCCGAAGGTCCAGGCCGTCTCGTCCTGGCGGCAGGGGACGGCCGAACGATACGAGGTGCTGATCGATTTCCGCAAGTACAAGCCGGGGCAGAGCGTGGAGCTGCGGAATCTGAGCAACAAGAACAACGTGAACTTCGCCAACACCGGCAAGGTCATGAAGTTCCAGGTCGTGGCCGATTCGCCCGCCCGGCCGGGGTCCCGGACGCTCAGCTCCATCCCGTCGACCCTGGATAACGGCGGTTCACCCCGGAAGGCCAAGGGCGGGCTGGATCCGATGTCCCTGACTCCGGACATGGCAGTGGCCAAGCGGGTCATGCGTGTCCAGCGCCAGGGTGGGGAATGGACCATCAACGGTGAGACCTGGGACGACGTCGAAAAATCCGGATTCATGCGGACCTTCGGGAACCCCCAGCGGGACCAGGTGGAACAGTGGACCATCGTCAACGAGTCCGGCGGCTGGTTCCACCCCCTGCACATCCACCTGATTGACGGGAAGATCATCGCCCGGAACACCAACGGCGGCAAGCCCTTCGCCTGGGAGACCGGCGCCAAGGACGTGTTCTATACCGGCGAAAACGAATCCGTCACGGTCCTGATGCAGTTCGACACCGGCGAGCACGAGGGCGGCCGGTACATGGTGCACTGCCACAATCTCGTGCACGAGGACCATGACATGATGATCCAGTTCGCGGTCGGAGACCCGCGCAACAACGACCCGATCACCGCCGACAAGCCCGTACTGGAAACCCGGCCAGAGGGGTACTACGCCTCGAAGTACAAGCTGGCCTACCCGGCGGGGACCTGACATGAAAAACCCGCTTCTCATGATTTCCGGCGTTGTGCTCGCGCTGGGCCTGGCCGGATGCACCGGCGTCGTTCAGGCTGGCCCCGTGGCGCCACCGGTCCCGGCTGTAGCCTCTTCTGCCGCCGGCCAAGCAGATACGGTGCTCGCCCAGGCTGAGGAAGGCCAGGACCTGGGTAACGGGCGGCCGGTGGTGAGCTACGACGGGCTCATGGTCCGGCGGCGTGTGGTCATCGCCGTGCACGCCGGACTGGACGGCGACGTCGCAGGTATCCGCAAGCGGCTGGACGCCGCCGCCGCGGCACGGGGCACAGTCCTGACGTCCATCTCCCCGGACGTCCTCGAACCCGAAGTGCTCCAGCGAGTGGTGCCGGAAGTGATTGTGGCGCTGCCAGCCACCGCAACCCCCGACGACGGACGGGCCATCGTCCACGCGGCCACCGAACAGGGCATGAAACAGCTGGGCGTGAACAACTTCTATGTCTTGCCCGTCCTGGTCCATGACCTGCGTTTCAGCGTTGCCACGGCGGACCCCGCCGCAGTGTCCGCCGCCGTCGACCGGGAGGGCATTCTGTCCGACGCCCTCGGGAACTACGACACCATAGCTAAAGACGGGCAGCTCAGCATCAGCTACATGGGACCGCTGCTCGGCGACGACATCGTCGAGAGCGTCCGCGACGGCATCAGCCGGCAGGCGCACACTCCTGCTGAGAGTGTGAGCGTCGAACCCAGGTCCGTGTCCGGAACCGGCGTGGACATGGCCGTCGAACCGCCGTGGGACCCCGAACAGTTAATCACCGGGCCGGACCACACCCACACGGACGGATGACCACAAGCCATCAGTGCTCCACCCTGATGACCTGCATCCGGGCCGACGTCGGCCCGTTGCGGAACCAGCCGCACAGCGAGCAGCACCTGTCCAAGCGTTCGGTATCACGGAGTGAGGTCGCGGCGCCGGAACAGGTAGGCAGCGATCCCTGCTCCGGCGAGGGCAATGGTGGTCATGGTCAGGGCAGCTTCGGGGTCGAACGGCTCGACAGGCATCGCCGCGGAGTGCCGGAACGGGCTCACATCCTGCAGCCAGGCAGGCAGGCGCAGCAGCTCACCGAACTGACCCAGGACCAGGCCGCCGGCCAACATGGCCCACCCCAAGGGAATACTCACCCTGGGCACCGCGGCGAAGGCCACCGCCGTTGCCGCGACGAAGACGGCGGCGGCCGGGACGTGCGCCAACGCGGAGCCGATCAGCAGGCCGGGCGGGCCGTTGCCCACGCCGGAGAGGGTGAGGCCGGCGGTGGCCGCGGTCCCGGCGACGGCGGCCACGACCGTGGCAGAGGCCGCGGCGAGGATCAGGTTCGCGCCAAGCCACCGGGCCCGGGAGCGGGGCGTGGCCAGGAGGAGTTCGGCCCTGCCCTCGGCTTCCTCTGTGCGGAGCCGCAGCATGGCCTGGATGCCGGCGGCAGCGGCCAGGACACCGGCGATGCCCAGCAGGGCAGCGGTGAACACATCGATGATCTCTGCCCGGGTCCCCGGGACGAGGCGAAGGATCAGCTCCCGGAGTGAGTCATTGCCGCCGATCACGTCACTGACCACGGGCCCGAGGCTCCCGGCGATGCCATCGAGCAGGGCTGCGAAGAGGCACCAGCCGATCAGGGTGGGCTGCTGTTGGCGCCACGCCAGGCCCAGGAAGGAGGCACCACCCGCGCCGGCTCGCTCCGGGCCTGCACGTTCGGGCAGCAGGCTGGCGCCCAGATCCCTGCGATTTCGGAGCACCATGACGGCAACGGCCAGGGCGGTGGCCGCT
The DNA here is from genome assembly GCF_021789315.1 of Arthrobacter sp. FW305-BF8. Classification (NCBI taxonomy): domain Bacteria; kingdom Bacillati; phylum Actinomycetota; class Actinomycetes; order Micrococcales; family Micrococcaceae; genus Arthrobacter; species Arthrobacter sp. FW305-BF8. The sequence goes on along the minus strand of NZ_CP084561.1, from coordinate 2,228,803 downwards.
GCGGCCAGGACCAGCAGCGGCGCGGGGTCAGCGGCAGAGAAGGGCCTGGAGCGTTGGCCCCACCCGATGGGCGAGAACAGCGAAACCCATCCGCTGGTGACCCTGGTCAGATCGGCGGTCGGCGTGCCCAACGCGTCACCGATGCCTCGAACGAAATACGCTGCACCGACCAGGGCCGCTGCCGCGCCATTGGCGGCCCGCCCTGAGGGCATGACTTGTGCGATGGTGGCGGCGACCGCGACGAAGAAAACCCCGGCCGCGCCGACAGCGGCCCCGGCCGTGATGGCTCCGGGTCCTGGCAGCCCGGCGGCGGCCAAGCCGGCAGCCACGCAAATAGCCAGCACCAGGTTCGCAGCTGCCCCCAGCAGGAGGGTTGCTGTCAGTGGGGCCGCCCGCGGGATCGGCACGGCCCCGATAAGCTCTCCGCGTCCTAGCTCCTCATCGGCGCGGGTATGCCTGATGACCAGAAATGTGCTCATCAGTCCCGCCAGGACTGCGGTGAAGGCATAGCCCTGGAAGAACACCACCGCTCCGATGCCGGATCCGTCGGGCAGGCCGCGGACGAACCGGAACGTAGGGCTGGCCGCGGCCACCATGAGGATCGCCGACCGCTCAGCCTCGTCCGCGAATTCCGTGGCAACCGCACCCGCAACTGCGAATCCCAGAAAGGCGATGCCCAGAATCCAGACGGGCAGCACTATCCGGTCCCTGCGTGCCTGGACCAGCATCAGGTCGATGATGGCGGACATCAGCGCACCTGCCCGTTGACGGCGCTGTAATGACGCAGGAACAGGGACTCCAGCGACGGCGGGGAAACGCTCAGCCCCGTGGCCCCGGCCGCCACGACCGCGTCCAGCACCAGGGCAAGGTGAGCGGAGTCCACCTCAAACTCAACAGCATGCCCGTCGCTCAGGACATCCTGCACGCCGGGCACGGCAGCCAGCAGCTCAGCGTCTGCGCCCTCGACCCGGAAATGGGTGAGCTTCAGATGCCTCAGCCCAGCCAAGGTCCCCGACTCCACGGCCCTGCCGGACCGGATGATCGTCACCCGGCCGCAGAGCTGCTCGACCTCGCTGAGGATATGGCTGGAGAGCAGAACCGTGGCACCCTCAGCGCTGACGCGTCGGACCTGCCGGCGGAACGCCAAATCCATCACCGGGTCCAGGCCCGCACTGGGCTCATCGAGCAGATAGAGCCGGGCCGGGCGGGCGAACGCCGCGATGAGTGCCACCTTCTGCCGGTTGCCCTTCGAATAACTCCGGGCCTTAAGCCGCGGATCGAACTCAAACTCATCGATCAGGTCCCGGCGCATCCGCTCCACGGCCCCGCCGCGCAGCCCGGTGAGCAGGTCGATGACTTCCCCGCCGGACAGGTTCGGCCAGAGGCTCACATCCCCCGGAACATAGGCGATGTCCCAATGGGTCCGGACCGGGTCCCGCCACGGATCGAGCCCGAACACGCGAACCGTTCCCGAGGTCGGGCGGATCAGTCCGAGAAGCACCCTGAGGGTTGTTGATTTGCCGGCCCCATTGGGACCAAGAAAACCGTGGACCTCGCCCGGACCCACGCGCAGATCAAGGCCGTCCAGCGCCCGGGTCCTGCCGAAAGTCTTCACGAGCTGTGTGGCGTCAATGACCGGATCTGCTGCTGATGTCATGGTGGAGCCCGTTCTCTCGGTCCAGCAACAACGACCGAGGCGGCTGCCACGGCGTTCCGCGGGCACGACGCCCCGCGGGCCGACCAGGCTTCCCGGCTCTCCAATCCACAGCCTACGTCCGGGGCAACCCGCCAGGGAAGACCCGTGGTCTTCGGCCCCTTCGCGGCCGTGCTGCCAGTCCTCGGAGTGACTAGTCAGTCGGGCCGGGTTGCGCCCATTTAGCCCGCTGATGCACGGCCTTATCCGTTCATTTCCTGAGTCGCGCGGCCCGTGGTGGCCCCGGGCACCCTCGCCCTTATGGGGGAACACCGCGATTTGGCCTCTGTTTGCTCAAACCGGAAACCGGTCCTCCGTTTTTGGCCGGGTCAGCTCACTGGCGGTCCTGTTGGTATACGTCCGGGATCCCGTCCCGGTCAGTGCCGATGCTTTCTTCGGCCTCCACGGCACGGTACTGGCGGTTACGGGTGACCAGCACTGCCGATGCCAGGATTGCGGCCAGCAGGGACGCGGCGAGGATTCCCACCTTGGCGTGATCGTCATGGGCGCTGCCGTGCCCGAAGCTCAGTTCCGCCACGAGGAGGGAAACGGTGAAGCCGATGCCGGCCAGGAGGGACATCCCGAACACATCAATCCATTTCAGGGACCGGTCCAGGGACGCTTTGGTGGCCTTGGTGAGGAGCCACGTGGTGCCCAGGATCCCGGCCGGTTTTCCCAGCACCAACGCCACGATGATACCGACCGCTACAGGGTCAGTCACGGCGGCGATCAGACCGTCCCACCCTCCCACGGCGACACCGGCGGAAAAGAAGGCAAAGACCGGCACTGCGATGCCGGCGGAAATCGGCCGGAACCGGTGTTCGAAGATCTCGGCGAGGCCAGGACCTGCAGCGGGGCCGCCGCTGGCCTGTGACCGGATCACGGGGATGGCGAACCCCAGCAGCACACCGGCGATGGTGGCATGGATACCGGAGGCATGCACCAAAGCCCAGGTGATCACTCCCAGGGGAAGAAGGATCACCCACGCCGCAACGGGCCTGGAGCCAAAGAACCGGCGGTACTTCTGGGCCAGGAAGGTATACAGCGCCAGCGGAATGAGGGCCAGCAGCAGCGGCCCGGCCTGGATGTCGCTGGAATAGAAGACAGCGATAATTGCGATGGCCAGAAGGTCATCGACCACCGCCAAAGTAAGCAGGAAGATCCGCAGCGCACTGGGCAGGTGCGACCCGATGATCGCCAACACAGCCACCGCGAAGGCGATATCCGTCGCCGTGGGGATGGCCCAGCCCCGCAGGGTCTCAGGGCTGGTGAGGTTGATCAATGCATAGATAACTGCGGGGACTGCCACGCCGCCGATCGCCGCTGCGATGGGCACCACGGACTTGCTGAACTGGCGAAGGTCTCCGGCGACAAACTCACGCTTAAGTTCCAGCCCCACCAGGAAGAAAAAGATCGCCAGCAATCCGTCGGCAGCCCACGCGCCCAGACTGAGTTCCAGATGCCACGGCCCGTACCCGATACGAAAGTCGCGCAACGCAAAGTAGTTCTCCGCAATTGGGGAATTCGCCCAGATCAGCGCAATGACCGCTGCCGCGACGAGCAGGATACCGCCCACGGTTTCCTTGCGCAGGATTTCACCGATGCGCAGCACTTCGCGGTAGCTTCCCCGTCCCAAAACGGAGGAACGTGGAGGAGCAGACGAGTCTTTACTCATGAAGGTGTCCTAAACACTGGGTCGACAAAGAACATGCCGACCAGACTTCCCGGCTCACCTCCCGCCCTCCTGAGGAAGACCGGCATGTCTTCCCTGCTGAATACTGATGGGTCCACAGCGGGGAACCATGTCAGGATCTGCGGCAGGACTGAAAGGTGAACACCAAATCGTAGAGTTCATCACCGGCGTCCTGTCAGAGAACCCGTACAAGTTGAGCAAGCCCCTCACGAACGAACTCCTTGGACTGCGGACCGCCAGGCGCGGCGACTACAGGGTCCTTTTTACCCTCGACCTTGAAGCCCACATTCTCTACGTCCACCGCGTCGAACACCGCTCAGACGTCTACAAGCCTCGATAACCCTCAGCCGCCCACGCATGACAAAATCACAATCGTTCGATCCTGCCTCCCACTGCATGAGAGAGATTCCTGCATCAAGGTGGCCGACAGCCAGTTCAGCTGCGCTCTCGACGGTCGGCGGTTCGGCCTTTTGCTTGGCTCTCGCCGGATGCGAGTCACTGGACAAGAAGAACGCTGTGCAGATAACTTCAGGTCAGCAGTACCAGGCACTGCTGCCGGGAACCTGGGCCTCGGTGGCGAACATGATTAGGGAAAGCTTTGGCGTGACGACAACCCATTTTGCGGACTTCCTGCGAGAAGCAACGACGGCTGACCCAGGCAGTGAGAAGGGACTGGGCGAAGAACAGCTTTTCGGCCTCTACACCAGCTGGTGCGCGCTCAAAGGGTGTCCTCCTGAATCGGCCGATGCCCTGTGGGCGGGGCTGCGCGCCAGGGGCATCATCCCTAGAAAGAACACCCTCTCAATGACTGGGCCGGCTGCAGCCGACTACATTCTTTCAAGTGCGCCCGACCTGATCTAGAAAGCCTGCAACACCCTCCGCCCACATGCTCGGGCTTACCCGGACTTCGCCCCGCACCCCTTCAGCTTGACGAAAAGTCAGTTATCGGCGTTCCAAAAGCAGTGGAAAGCAGCGGCGACAGACCGTTTGGACCGCAGAAGTTCGTGTCCAAAGAGCATGGGCAGGCGTAGTGTCGGTAGTAGGAGATTTCGGGTAGATGTTTTGTTCCGGGATTGAGTAATGGGGCCATGCACGTCCAAGAGGGCACGGCCGCCAGCCCGGGATTGCTGCCATGGTCCTTGGTGTTCACCAGGATCGAGGCCTGATGGCCAGGGACGACGCGTTTCCGGCGTTGGAGCAGTGGCAGGATCTTCTGCTCGAAAGTCCGGGCTTCACCGGTTTTCTGCTTGGCGTGGCGCCTATTACGGCGTTGCTTCTGGGCGGGACAGAGCCGATGCTGTGTGCGATCACCGTTGAGCGGGATTCTGCTCCGGCCACCGTGGCCAGCAGCACTGATGCGGCGCTGCGACTGGATGAAAAGCAGTTCGCCTTCGATGATGGCCCGTGCCTGACCGTTGACGAGCGGTGGGAGCGGTATGCCCATCCGATCGCCGGCGAAGGTATCCGGTCAGTCCTGGCTGTTCCGATCGAGGCTGGCGGCTCGTCCCGCACCGCTTTGAACTGTTATGCACCTGGACCGAGCGCTTTGGATGTGGCCACGGTCAGGACCGTGCAGGAACATTCGGTGAGAATCTCCAAGACGCTCAGGCTGGCGCTGCGGCTCCTCTTCCCGGAACCGTATCCGGAGCATCTGCGCTCGGCGCTGCAGTCGCGGGCAGTGGCGGATGCTGCCGTGTCCTTGATCATGCTGCAAAACCACCGCGGACGCGACCGCGCCATGGAGCTCCTGCAGCTGGCAGCCTGGGACAGCAACCGACGTCTTCATGAGATCGCCACCGACCTACTCCACGGAACTGACCGCCGCGACCCCGGTTCCTCAGCATCAGTGAAGGAGGACCAGTCATGACCATTGGGCCTGGCAACGCCGCGGACGCAATGCCGAGCGGGGCTTCGGAACAGCGCCGGGCTGCTGCCGACTGGTTCCATGACGCCAACACTGGCTTGGCCAGGATATGGACGTGGTTCTACAGTGTGGGTGGTGACGCGGACGAGGTCACCCTGGATGCCTATCTCCATGAACTCGCAGACCTTCCACCCCTGCAAGCGAGCCTCCTGGCCGTGACCATGCGCGAAATGGACAGCGAACATCCTTGGGATGATGGGGAAGGACAGAAACCATGAGTTCAACGGGAAGCAGAGAAGAGGGTGGATCCATGGCCGAGCCACAATCGACGGAAACGCACGCTGCCCAAGACGCAACTCAGCCTGAACGGGATGACAGCCTGGGCTACACGCTGCAGGACCTCGTCTTGGAAAGCCCGGACGTAGAAGAATTCCTCACGGACTTCGCCGCCCTCGCCGCTTCGGAGCTCTCAACCGCATCGAATGCCGTGACGTGCGGGGTGACGGTAGTCCGCAGGAAGAAAGGTGTCGTCGCCGCCAGCAGTGACGAAAAAGGCCGGGCACTGGATGAACTCCAGAACAGCTTCGGCGACGGACCCTGCCTAACGGCACTCCGCGACAAGGCAATCGTCCACGTCCCGGACACCAGTGCGGAGCCCCGCTGGCCCGCGTACATGAAAGCGGTGGCCCGGCACGGCATTGGATCCATTCTGGCTGTAGCACTGGACCTGGCCGGCGAAGCCGACGCCGTACTGAATCTTTACTCGGCCAGTCCACACGGATTTTCCGGGCCGGACATTACGGCAACAAAAGCGTTCGCTGAGCACGCAGCGAAGGCGTTGCGTCTGGCCCTGAGGCTCGCCCATCTGCGTCATACACGCGACGACCTCGCCGCGGCCATGAAATCCCGAGCCACCATCGACACGGCGGTGGGCATCATCATGGCCCAGAACCGCTGTGGCCGCGACGCAGCCTTCGGTGTGCTCACCCAGGCCTCAAACCACCGCAACGTCAAACTCCGGGACGTCGCCGCCGGCGTGATCGCCTCGGTTTCCGGTGAAAGCGAACTGCCAGCACACTTTGATGAATAATCCTGGCCACGAATCCGGCCGTGCGCCTGCTCGCCCGGGCCATCATGGTCTCCGTGCCCGGAACCACCGGCGCCGGAGTCTCTCTTTTGGATGCCCGCGGCAAGCGAACCAGCAGCGCTTCCACCGACGAGATCGTCACCCGGGCAGACACCCGCCAGTATGAACTCGGGCAGTGCCCGTGCCTCACGGCCTGGGCGTCCAAAGAAAACGTCATCGTCCAGGACATCACTACAGACCCGCGATGGCCGCACTGGTCAAAAGCCGTGAAAACCCTGCCCGTTCGTTCCGTGGCCAGCGCTCCCCTGCTCGCCGGCCACGGGTGCATTGGCGCACTGAAGGTCTAGTCCAACCGCGCCAATGCCTTTGGCCAGGAAATGGGCCAGCTCCTGGAACTGTTTGCAGCCCCGGCGACACTCCTTGATAACATCCAGACGAGCGAAGCACCACACCGCATCAGCCAAGCACTCGCATCATCGCTTCATGCCCGCGACCAGATTAACCACGCCTGCGGCATCCTGATGCACAGTGATGCGCTCACAAAAGAGATGGCCCGTGCCGAGCTGATGCGCCGTGCCCGGCACCAGGGGATCACCTTGGAACAGATCAGCGCCGAGCTCATCGCCGGAATACCGGCATCATCAGACTGAGGACAGCCCCGTGGGCTTCGATCCGCACGAGCCGCGGCACCGTCGCATGCTGACCGCTGCACTGAGCTCAACAGGCATCGAAATCGGCGACCTCTGGCTCAAATACTTCAGCCTCGGCGGGGAGGCCGGCGAATACGAGATAGAGGCCTACGTCCGTGGACTGCTCTCACTGCCCGTGCTGCAAAGGGACCTGCTCGCCATGGCCGCCAACGAACCCCACACCCAAACCCCACACGGCAGCGCCCCGTACTTCGACGAGCTCAGCACCCAGGACGGCTCAGCGCAGCAGTCATAGCGGCTAAAACCATCCGCATTTTAGGGGGTTCACATACTCCCCAAAACGGCGAATGATAACGAGCAGGCAGAACGCTCCTGACCGGGTAACGCCGGGCCGGGAGCCGACTACCTGCTTCCAAGGAACGGGGACCTGACTCCCCGGATAACCATCCTAAGGAGACAGTTATGTCTGATTTGGCCCGTGACATCATGAGCGGCGGCGTGGAGTGCGTCGGGGAAAACGAAACGCTGGAACAGGCCGCGCGGAAGATGAAAGACCTGGACGTCGGTGCCCTCCCAATCTGTGGCGAAGACAACAGGCTCAAGGGAATGCTGACCGACCGCGACATCGTCATCAAGTGCCTCGCCGACGGCCAAGATCCCCGTACTATGACCGCCGGCCAATTTGGGCAGGGCAAGCCAGTCACCATCGGCGCTGATGACTCCATCGAAGAAGCCATCAAGACAATGCAGGAACACCAGGTTCGCAGGCTGCCCGTCATTGATGGCCATGACCTTGTCGGCATTATCAGCCAGGCCGACATCGCCCGGAACTACCCCGAAGACCGGGTCGGGGAGCTCGTCGAATTCATCTCCTTCTGACCCCTGTCGAGCGTCAGAAGGGAAACCCTACAAAAACACTCAGCACCCTTTCTATTTAGGCCGGGCCGGGGCTAGGGTCGAAGCGTCCGATACTTTCGTCGGTAGCAAACCGTGCAGCCGCTTCCGGCCTTAGGGATAGGGAAGGAGACCAGCATGGCCTCGGAATCGCAAACCACCACCGACCACGACGAAATCCGCAAGTGGGTCGAAAGCAACAAGGGCAAGCCTGCCAGCGTCAAAGACACCGGCGGTGGCGACGATCCGGGCATCCTGCGCATCGACTTCCCGGGCGGTGCCGGCGAGGACAGCCTGGAGCACATCAGCTGGGAGGAGTGGTTCGACAAATTCGAAGAGAACAGACTCGCATTCCTGTATCAGTCCGAAAAAGCCAGCGGGGAAGCGAGCACATTCTTTAGGCTCGTCCGCCGCTGACATTGAATGCAGTGCACCACGATTTGGAAGGGAGCTCGCCATGGCTGAGCGTGGAAACACCAAGCACGGGCAGCATCTGGATGACAAGATGCAGCAGGAAACGCAGGGCATGGTCAAGGGAAACCAACCAGCCCACGTCGAAGAATGGCGGGAAACCGAGCCGTTCCCAGACGACACCGACACCGCAGAGGTCCAGGACGCCGTGACCCCCGGCCCGGAAGCAGGAGGCGCTGAAACAGGAGAGGCAGAGAACGAAGGAACGTCCCGTGAGTGACCGGTTATCACGATACGCGGACCTGTACCGTCAGCCGGGGCCGTGGTGCGTGGCCTACATCGATGCCAGCACCGGCACGGTGGACAGCCTCGAAGCCGCCGACGTCCAGCCCGACAATGTCCGGAACGCCCTGGCCCGGCAGGGCGCCGCCAACGAGGATCTGGACGCCGTTGAACAGGCAATTCAGCCCGCCACAGGCGAACCCTCACCTGTGAGCCGCTTCGTTCTGGTTCGGGATGGAGCGGCAGTGATCAACGAACTGCTCCCCGGGCCCCTTGCGGTGCCGGAACGCATCTCCGTGGATGCCGTCCCGGATCTGCTGCCCCTGCTGAAGCACCAGCCGGATGAGTTTCCCTATGTTGTGGCAGAAGTCAGCCGCGACGAAGGGGAAATCCGGCTGCAGCGGGCGGGCCGGCAGGATGTGGACGCAAGCCAGCATGTTCAGGGAACGGAGGAGAACCTGAAGAAGGTCCCCGGCGGCGGCTGGGCGCAGGGCCGCTTTCAACACCGCACCGAGGACATCTGGAGGCGCAATGCTGACCAGGTGGTCCAGGAAATCGACAGGGTCATGACTGACAGCAATGCCCGGCTTCTGGTGCTGGCCGGCGACATCCGGGCGCGGCAATTGGTGGCGGACCAGCTGTCGGAGGCGAGCAAAGCCGCGCTGAGCGTTGTTGACTCCCACACCCTCACAGCAGGCTCGGACCGCGAAAAGTTCGAGGCAGAGGTCAGCTCATTGGTGGCCCAGCAGTGGGCGGAGGACCAGAAGCAGCTGATGGACCGCCTCGCTGAGCAGCAAGGGCAGGCAAACCCGGAGTCGGCCACCGGAATCGGCGCCGTGGTGCACGCCCTCCAGCAGGCGCAGGTGGACGTGCTGATGTTCGACGATCAGGCCCTCTCGGAGCACACCCTGCTGGCGTTGGGTGCCGAACCATGGATCGCCAACTCGGAGGAAGAATCCCTTGGCGCGGAGGTCCTGGGCAGGGTCCCGGCGCCGGCGGCCCTGCTGCGCGCAGCCGCCCTCACCGACGCACGGGTACAACTTATCCCCGCGGCAGCCCTGCCCAACAATGCAGAAATTGCGGCCTTGCTCCGTTGGTCAACCGGCCCCGAAGCCCCGGGCTCCTAGAGCGTGATGCCCCGTGAACATGCTCCCGCTTAGGAGGCCGCGTCCAGGGTGAGGTCCGCGGTCTGTTCCTGGCCGTCGTGCTGGAAGGTGATCTTTACCGTCGAGCCGGCGGCCTGCAGCCGGGCCTTGTCAGCGGCAGAGCCTGAGGTCACCGAGGCCACCTCGGCGCCGGCCGTGAAGTCCGACGACGACCCTGACGTTTTGTCCTGAAGACAGCCCCAGCGGGCCATGGCTTGCCTTATCCATGGAGCTGATCTCCTCCCCCACCCGCTTCGTCTGCTCCATCAGGATGGAGAAGCCGACGCCGATGTTGCCGCTCTGGGTCGACGAGGACGACGACGATCCCGCGGACGCGATGGCCACGTTGACGCGGATGCTCTCACCCTGCCAATTCACCGGGGCGTCGCCGGAGTTGCCACGATAGCGCTCAGGGCTTCGAGGCAGAATGGGAGCCGATGGACCAGGACGGGTCTCCACTTTGTGCCGCTCCGAAAGCAAAAACAGCTCGTGCGCCGGATCGTTTTCTGACCGGTGCAGCTCTTCCAGGACAAGACCGATTTTCATGGTGCTGCCTTTGTCGCCTTCGGTTCCAGGGTGCCAGAGAGACCGGGTATTTCGTCGCCATCGAGGGCATGATCACCAGCGGCGCCCCCGCCGATCGTGGTGGGCCCGCCCACAGGTCCAGCCCGCCCTGGACCACGCCGTCCAGGAAAGGGGAACAAGATCGTCCTTTGTCGATTACGAACTGGGCTGACATCTTTCCTGGTTTCTGGGCGTCGTCGGGTACGTGTTCGCCGCCGGGCCAGAAGTCACCCATGCGGTCTCCTTTCCACCGCCGGAGGAGATGGTAGTGGAGGTGGAACACTGACTGGGTGGCTGCCTCTCCGGCTGAGGTGATCAGGTTCATCCCCTCCGGCTGCAGGGCGCGTTGGAGCGCTGCGCCAACCGCACGGCAGGCAGCTGCCAGACTGGCTGCCAGGGCGTCCGGGGCGTCCAGAAAGTGCTGGACATGGGCTGCGGGAATGATCAGTGTGTGGCCGCGGCGGACAGGTTTGCGTGGAAAGAACGCCACGACATCCTTTTCGCGGTACACGATGTGCGCTTTTTCGCCACCACGCACTATCGAACAGAACTCACAGTGCTCCATGTACGCCTTCTTCCGTCAGTCCGTGCCGTGCATCCAAGAACCCGAACGAGTCTCGTCCACCACCGGCCGAGGCCTCCAACGGCATACAACAGTGCGAAATAAGAAGCAGCCGCGGCCCCGGCGCGGGCGCGCAGGCCCTCTTGGACCTTGGGACGGTGTCGCCCGAAGGCCGTGTTGGCTTTCATGCCGGTCGCCTTCTGTGACGACCGCTGACGTTGCTGAGTGCGGCAAGGAAGAGGGCTTCTGCCAGGATGGCTTTTTCCAGTGCGCCCAGGTGCACGGATTCGTTCGTGCCGTGGGCCCGGGAATCAGGGTCCTCGGCGCCGGTGAGCAGGACCGGGCAGCTCGGATAGCGCTCCGCGAGGGCAGCGACGAAGGGGATGGAGCCGCCCACTCCCATGGAGTATTGGATGCCGCAGTGATCGCCGGGGCGTCAAGACCGACGAATGAGAACGCCGGCTTCGTCCAGAGGCGGGATGCCAGGGAGCCGCCGCCGGCGAGCCGGACACCTGCACGCAGCCCGGCCTCACTCCGGAAATCCGACTCCGGCATCTCACGGCTGGTGGCGTCCGCGCAAGGCAGTCCTTTTACTGCGACGGAGCCGTCAGCATGGTGGAAGGTGGCCATCAGCCGGGCCAGCACGGTGAGCGCGTCCAGCACCGGTCCGCCGTAGGTCCCGGAGTGCAGGGCATGGTCGAGGATGCGGACCTCAATAGCGCCGTTTCACGAATCTGACGGTGCCCAGAATGCCTAAAAGAACCGTGGACTGCTGGAAGGCTCATAGTCTTCAAGCAAGAGTTCAGCGGTTCGTCCCGGACCAGCTGCCTTTGCGTCGGGGGCCCAGGGCGGTAACCCAACCAGAACGCCAGTGTCAGCAGGCACGCACTACCCAGCCGAGCGCCGGCGCCATCAGGACGAGCTGGTCCGATATGAAGGCCTCCTCAGCCAGGAGAGTGTAGGCGAACCATCCCAGTTGGCTCCCGAACCCGCAGTTCCCGCGAGCACCGCTGCTACTGCAAAGAACCAGGATCAGCAGCCGACGCAGTGACCGAGCGCTGGCCTGTTCGCCTTGTCTACCCCCAAAGTCGCACCACCCTATGCCGCCGATTCGACTGCAGGCAGTCGAGATTCCAGACAAATTGTCCCGGCGCAGCTGGATGGACCGGCGGTACAGACCAGCCACGTCCAGACCGTCCCGGATCAGGCTGCATGCCGTAGCTAGCTTGAGGAAAGGCCGGTTATCGGCGTTCCAAAAGCAGTGGGGAGATTTGGCGACAGACCGTTTGCGCCATAGAAGTTCGTGACCAGGATCGAAGCCTGATGGCCAGTGATGACGCGTTTGAGACGTTGGAGCAGTTGCAGGATCTTTTGGTTGAAGGCCTGGGCTTCACGGATTTTCTACTCGGTCTGACCACTGTTTCGGCGTCGCTTCTGCGCGGGCCAGAGCCGATGGTCTGGCGTCATCACCGTTGAGCGGATTCTGCTCCGGCCACGGTGGACAGCAGCAGTGACTCGGCGCAGTCGCTGAATGAAAAGCAGTACGCCTTCGGTGACGGCCCGTGGCTGACCGCGATGCGTCAGCAGCATCAGGTACTGATCTAGAACCTGACCGTTGACGAGCGGTGGAGCGGTGTCCCCGTGAGATCGCCCGGGAAGGTACCCGACCAGGCCTGGCTGTTCCGATCGAGGCTGGCGCGCCTCGTCCCGTGCCGCTTTGAAGTGTTACGTGCCTGGACAGGGCGCTTCTCATGACGCCACGTTCACGGCCGGGCAGGAACATTCGGCGAGAATCTCCAAGGCCCTCAAGCTGGCGCTGCGGCTCCACGTCCCGGCACCGTATCTGGAACATCTGCGCTGACGTTCGGTCTCTGACCCGACAGGCAGTTCGTGTCATTGAATCCGGAGCCCACTGTCGGGCAATGCGGCCCGGGCGTCGAACGCGAGGCCGGAGGGCTATGCTGAGAGTAGCGGACAGGTACAAAGCGCCCGGTCTGTTCTGGCAGCGGGCCCTCAAAAATGGCCGCAGTGTGACGGCCACCATCGTTAAAGAGGCACTCATGGCACACCGGATTCCGCTCGATGAACTCTCCCTCGTGATAGCCCGTATCAAGGGCCTGCTCCTGACCGAGGAAAAGGTCGACCGCGCCGTGCAGCTGCTCGCCGAGGCGATCAGGGACGCGATCCCCCGAACAACCGGCGCGGGAGTATCCTTGCTTGATGACCAGGGCCGCAGAACCAGCCACGGGGCCACCGACGCCGTCGTCGAACAGGCTGACACAGCCCAGTACGACCTCGGCCAGGGCCCATGCCTGACCGCCTGGGCGGCGCAGACGACAGTGCTCATCGAGAATGTGGCCGACGAAGAACGTTGGCCGCACTGGTGCCAGGCGGTCGCCTCGCTGCCCGTCCGCTCCGTGGTAAGCACTCCCCTGATCGCTGACAGCCGGTGCATCGGCGCCCTGAAAATCTACGCTGCAGTTCCGAGCGCCTACGACGCCGACGCGGCCCGGCTGCTCGAAAAGTTCGCCGGCCCGGCCGCGACGCTGCTTGCTCACATTCAAGGCAGCGACCTCCCGCATCGGATCAGCGAGAGCCTCGAAACCGCCTTGGGCAGCCGGGACACCATCAACCGCGCCTGCGGCCTGCTCATGGAACGGCACGGGCTCGGCCCGGAGCAGGCGATGAACGAGCTCCTCCGGCTTGCCCGCACCAGGAAGCTTCCCTTGCTTCAGGCAAGCTCATCCCTCCTTGATTCCGCGGCACCAGAAACCGCTCCCGGGCAGAAATAAGGGCGGCAGATGGGTTTCGACAGTCTTGAAGAAGAGCAGCGTCGATGCCTGCGCGAAGCACTGCAGCACGCCCGGATCGACACGGCTGACCTGTGGCTGCACTACTTCAGCATCGGCGGCAACGTCGGAGAATACGAAGTAGACGCACACCTGCAGGGCGCGTTTCCGCTCCCGGAACTGCAACGCGACTTACTGGCCCACGCCGCCAACGAACTGATCGACGAACTGCCCCCGCCGCCGCGGGCACCCTACTACCAGGATCTGCGAAGCTCCCGCAGCACCGAAAACCACCGCCACACCCCAAACGCCTGATCCTTCTCACCGCATCCGGTATGTCCGTAGGCTCGCGCACAGTGCGTATGGATTTTTCCGGCACTAAGCCTGCCACGTGGCAGTATCAGATCCTGGCCGGCGAGCCCCGGCCAGCAGTTCGCCGGGGGCAGGACGGCGATGATCCGGCGAAGCTGCACGTTTATCAGCTGACGAGGACTTGCGTAGATGATTCCTTGAGTTTGCCGTTGGCCCACTTCATCTGCCGCAGGGTCTGCGGGTGGCAGGCCTGCGCGACGCCGAGCAGTTCACCATGCTTGATTCCTTGGGCGGCTTGGGCGAGCATTTCACAGTCGGTCGAGACGCCCGAAGCTTTCAGGTACACGCCGCGGAAGTCTCTGAGCAGCAGCAGGCCGGCTTCCGGTCGCCGGGCCACCAGTTCGCTACCCGTTTCCCTTACCTTTTCCACCAGCCCCGTCTCCCCGCGCGGCTCCGGGTCAAGGTCCTGCCCGTCCTTGCTGAGATAGGCAAACAGAATCCTACGGGCGTGCTCCTGAGACCAACCCGCGAGATCACGGGCAAGGTGGAAAATCTCATGGTCCACTTTGTGCCGCTCCGAAAGCAGAAACAATTCGTGCGCCAGATCGTTTTCTGACCGGTGCAGCTCTTCCAGGACAAGACCGATTTTCATGGTGCTGCCATTGTCGCGGCGGTACGGATTTCCTCATCCGCCAGGGCGGAGGCTATTCCGGCGGTCGGCACCGCCGCGGCGCCGGCGATCGGGGCCGACGCCGTGTTGGTGGGGGCCGACGACGGGGCGTCACCTGCCCCGATCCGTTTGAGGTTCGCCGCGGCCGTCTTGAAGATGGGCTGCTTGGACGCTGGGTCCCAGTCGGTGATGGTCAGTTCATTCGCTGCCCTGCCGGCGCCATCCGGTTGATGCCCGCCATCGGTGTCCCAGTAGCCGTAATGGAAGGGCAGGAACAGGACACCGACGCGGATGCCACTGATGCGAACCGGGGCCCGGACTGATCCGCGCGGGGTGGAAACCTCCGCAAGATCCTCTTCGGCAATTCCCAAGGCGCCCGCGTCCTGTGCCGACACTTCAATCCAAACTTCAGGGGCAGCGGCCTGAAGCTCGGGGACCCGGGCAGTCTTCGTGCGTGTGTGGAAGTGGAAGAGCGTCCGGCCGGTGATGAGCTGGAAGGGGTACTCCTGGCTGGGAAGTTCCGCAACTGGTCAAATGACGCACACGTCGAGGACCTGGCGAGGGTCTGGAACGTCGAACCGAGGACCATTCCGCACTATTCTCCGCCGACCCATGCCATGCAGATGATGCGCTACGTGGAGGACGGTTCCCGGCCAGACCTGGACATCTTCCTGGACTATGCGTCCCGGATGGGCTTGAAGGACAAGGACGGCGCCCCGCTGGTCAAGTGGGATGATCCGGAGTCGGCCTTCCAGGCCTGGAAGGAGTGCACCCGCGGACGGCCGTGCGACTACACAGGTATCACCTATGACAAGCTCCGCGGCAGCTCCGGCATCCAATGGCCCTGCAATGAAGAGAACCCGGACGGAACCGAGCGGATCTACGTGGACGGGAAGTTCTGGAGCCATCCTGAATGCCGGCAGGTCCCCGTCCGCCCCGCACTCGCGCGTGGTCTGCGCCGTGGGCTGCCCGTTCATTTGCAGGATCCCGCACCCGGGCTTTCCGAGCATCCCGCGGATGATGTTGATGTTGTTCACCTGGACTGCGGCGGCAGTTGCCTGGTTCGACTGGTAGAAGCCCTGAAGCACCGTGGAAAGGAGCCGTTCGGCGTGCCCGATGATGCTCGCCGCTTCCCGGATCTGTTCCGCCGGCACCCCGCATATGTCTGCCACCAGTTCCGGCGGATACTTCTTGACCTCTGCCTGCAGTTCCCCATAGCCGACGGTGTGGGCCTGGATGTAGCCGTGGTCCACCCAGCCGTTGGCAGTGATTTCATGCAGTATCCCGTTCATCAGGGCCACGTTGGTACCGGCCCGGGGTGCCAGATGCACTGCCGCGGCCCTGGCCACGGGGGTCAGGCGCGGGTCCACACAGATGATCCTGGGCGGGTTCGGCCCGGCCAGCCGGTCCAGCATCCGCGTCCACAGGACGGTCTGGGTTTCTGCCACATTGTGCCCGCATAATGCGATCACGTCCGCATGGTCCACACCCGTCTAGGACCCGGGCTGACCGTCACAGCCGAAGGACTCCTTAAGCGCCTCCGCAGCAGTCCCGGTGCAAAGCCGGGTATTGCCGTCCACGTGATTTGTCCCCAAGCCCCCGTGGGCCACAACGCCGAGCGTGTAGTACTCCTCGGCGAACAACTGCCCCGTAGGGTAGAAACCGATCGCACTCGGCTCCTGCTCGGCGAGCAATGACTTGCTGCCGCTGACCACCGCCTCCATCGCGCTGTCCCAGTCCGTTTCCACCAGCTTCCCGCCCTTACGGATAAGAGGCCTGATCAGCCGGTCCCGTGACGAATTCGCCTGCCAACCATAAAGATCCTTCGGGCCGAGACGTCCATGGTCGACCCGGTCCCCCGAACGGCCCCGCACGCCGACGATCCTGTTGTCCTTGACTGCTATATCCATCGCGTCACCGTTTGAATGAAGTATCGAGGCGCTCTGTACCCACCTGTCGACCTCATCCACAGCTACCCCCTCCGCCAGGTGTGAATCCACCCGTACCGGCCACGGCTCACCGCTCCCGAATGGCGTACGCGTCCCCCAGGGTTCGGCAATCCTGTCCTTTTGCGTCATGGTTTCGTCTCCGGTCCTACGTCGATGTATGCCCTGCGGGCGTCGCATCCGTCACCCTGACCATACCGAGATCGGCCTCAACACCACAGGACTCATCGGGCGTAAAACAGGCATTCCCCTAACTACCTGATGGCGGCAGAACCCGCGATGGTTGGTGCATCTGACGCTCGAATCACCTGACGGCGAGCACAACACCAAATGCAACCCAGGGCAGGGCCTGCCTAAGAGCTTCGGTTAGCGTAGGTGTGGCGGTGGCGCTCGATGAGCGACCGGGCCATCAGCTGGGCGAGTTCTACGGCCTGCGGATCGCCCTCCATGGCGGAGATGACTGAGCCCTTCAGCAAGAGGTGCCATGACCGGGCGAATTCACCGCAGCGCTCCAGCCCGGCGTCCTCGGCCAAGGCCCACGTGTCCCCGGATCCTTGCCAGGTATCCCAGGCAGGCCCTGCCCAGGGGGTGGTCCGGGCCCATTTCCATCAGGACCTTGATAAACAGGTTGGATCTGTATCCTCCGTCCCCGAGCCGGTCAGCGAACACGTCAAAGATGACCAGCAGCTCTTCCTCTGGGGTCGCGCTGCGGCGCTGGGCCTCGGCCACGACCTCAGCGAACCAGATCTGGTCCCGGAGAGCCAGAACTGCCAGGACCAGATCGTCCTTGGATGCAAAGTGCCGGTAGAAGGTCGACTTGGCAACCCCGGAGGACTCGATCAGTTCATTGACTCCCACATCGCGGATGCCTCGCCGGGCGAACAGATCGTGGGCGATGCCGAGGATACGATCCACCGTGGCTACCGGGCGCGGGCCCGGAAGCGGAAGGCCGTGCGGACCTCGGCTGCGGTCATAATCGCGAGTCTACGCCCCGGGAGACCGAAGGATCAGAACCCAGGATTCAGGACCCAGGACGCGGTGTTGAACGTGGCCCCACCGGTATGAAGATCGTGACCGGGCTCTGTACAGCCTCCGGCGGCGCAGGGTATTTTTGATACAGGACCCCTGCGTGCCAGCGTCTTTTCCGCAGGGGGACCCTCCCGGCTTTGTGCACCGCCCGGAGGTAACGCCGCTGTAGCCTCATGGCGGCCTAACATGCACCCGAGGAAAGAGCCCGCCATGGCCACCTCCCACTTCCAGCAGTTCCTCCACGACGCCACTTCCCCCGCCCCTGACACCGACCTCCCGCTGGGGCCGGACTGCCTCTATGGGCTGTACACAAGCTGGTGCCTGCTCCAAGGGATGGCACCCAAACCCGTAGCGTCCTTCCGGGCAGGCATGCGCCTGTGCCGCATCAATGTCCACAGAGGCAGACTGAGGATGAAGGGACGCGCCGCAGCAGACTACATCCTCGCCAGCTACCCACACACCGCCTGATCATGTCACTCGGATTTCCCGGCTTCCGCCCCGACGGCGCCGGCCGGCAGCCCCGCGTGCAGCCGGTAATGTGCGAGAACTGCGGCACCCACCGCCACCTCACCATCAGGTCCATGACAGATCTTCCGGACTACCCGGCCGGTGTCGTCCTGGCGTCCTACACCTGTGGCCGGTGCCGGCGCTTCAGTGAACATCCTGCCCGGGTTGCGGACGTGTCCATGGTCCCGGCCAGCACCGAGCAGACAGGCGACGTGCTGATGTTCGGCGGCCACTACATGCACTGCGGACAGCCCATGGGAAGGGCAGGTTCGGAACTCCGCCGGCTGTCGGCGCCCCTATCCACCGAAGGCATGGTCGAGGACGGCCTGGACGTCTACCTCTCAACCCGGGTGCTCAGATGCGCCTGCGGCTTCCAAATTGAGCTACCCGAATGATGGTCCAGCAGCGGCCTTCCAGCTGTGGAGGTGATCCCCGGACCAGGCAAGCACGGAGCAACGACGAGACAGCCTCGATTACGGCTCCGGGTTCGGCGATGGCTCCGCCGAACAGGTGTCTGAGCTGGAAACTGCAGTATTCCCCATCACCGGGCCATACGCTTACCCGAGGTTCTCCGCCCAGTGCGGACAGGCGCACCGGGCGGAGTACGGTGGCCATCAAGTTGAGAGATAAATCCTCGTAAGAGTGACATGAGGGCCGGCAGCCCCCCCGGATGCAGGTGCTGCCGGCAACGGGAAGCTCCGCACCACCTTCGCACGGTGCGGGGTTTTCCGTATTTAAGGGCCCCGCACCTTCCGGTTCTTTCCGCTTCTGGCCCTTCAGATTACTGGCCGGGCGGGGTTCAGGAGTTCCCGTCTGGCCCGCACGGTTCCCGGCGTTTTCGTCTTGGCCTGCAAGGTCCATTCCGCAGGAAAGGCATCTCGACGATTGCGACCCTCATCCGGGTACCGGATCCGTTGAATACTTGGGAGCTGACTGCCGCTTTCGACTGCGCCTTCCTCTGTTTCCGGACCGATCACGGTAATGGTGTCCTAAATCAGCCCCGGACCTGCAAGGGCTGTCCGAACCGTGTCCGAACACCGGGGGAATACAGCACGGAGTCAGGCGGGCCGTGCACCGTGAGCCCAACGGCGCAGACCAGCGCGTCATCGAATGCGGTTGCAGCGGCGTGATACAGCGGCCAGGGCCGGTGAGCAATGGGCAGGTAAAAGACCCGCTGCCCCACACGGGTATGGAGCCCGAAGCGCGCTGTGAGCCAGAGTGATAATCCGTCCAGTGCCCGGTGGTCCATGTCGGGATAGGCGCTGAACGAGGAATTCCCCTGCCCGCGGAACCGTTCCACTTCGTACCCGTATCCGCGGGAGGTTCCGGGCATCGCCGTGGGTCGGCAGCGGGACCACACGTATGGCAGTCCGGCGGTGCGGGCGGCCAGCACGAACGCGAGCCTGTCGGCGTCCAGTGAGAGGAACACCACTCCGCGCCGCCCCGCAACGTCACGGGAATACAGCCGGACATTGACCTCCGTGAACGTTCCAGCGTAGGGAAGGCGCAGGTGCGGCCCGAGGCAGGTGCCGGTAACCCGGAAACCGATCAGGCCGACCCACGTCATACCGGCATACACGTCAGGCTCGACACCCAGGGGCATATAACGCTGTGCTGTTGCCATGGGAATCCTCCAATGAAGGAATACCACGTCAGCCCATGACTGATGCACAGGCAACGGGACATACCGGACGTCACCGGTCAGCAGCCCTGTCCGGCCGTCACTGGCCGCGCCCATCAGGCACCTCCAAAAACCGGCCGGGACTGACTTGGTGTGTACCCATGCACTGATGGTGCCCGTACCCGCCGCCGTCGGCAATGCCAGAAGCCAGCATCCACTACCGTTTTTGACACTGCCCAAAGGAAGAATTCACCCGCGCACGGCTAGACAAAGGCCGCACAGTAGATGCAATTCGAGCCATTTTGCGGCTTCCGATGGATAAAGTACCAATCCATGAGCCTGAGTGGCGGGGCACATCAACGCGTGCAAGCTGCATCTCACGGGACCAGACCACGACAACCTTCCCGGTAGCGGTTCCTCAAGCGGATCGTTTCCGCACGGAGCATCTGCTTGGCGTGGCGGCCAACTGGCCCTCAGTCTGGCCTGACCGATGACTTTTCCGGGCCGTGCTGGTCTGTACAACGAATACCGACTCACGGGAGACTGCCCCGCCATGCGCAAACTGACCTTCGGAATGAACGGGACTGCCCGGCTTCTGTTGACTCGGGGTCTTAGGCCGCTGTGAGCGCGGTCCGGTTGATTGTTTCATATTCGATGGGCGTGAGTTTTCCCAGCCGTCTTTGCCGTCGCCGGCGGTGGTAGGTCCGCTCGATCCAGGTCGTGATCGCCAGCCGGAGCTCCTGCCGTGTGGTCCACCATTGGCCCCCACCGACGTTTTCTTACTGCTTCATGGTGGCGTGTTGGCGCATGTTGTGGTTGTCGGTATCGACCCAGATGGTGTTGTGCACGATGCGGTCCATGATCGCATCGGCGTGGGCCACGGAGCCGAGCCGTTGGTGCCAGTCTTTCTTGGCGTACTGAGTGCAGAACACGGTCGATGCTGTGTCATACCGGCGCTCCAGCAGCCCCAGCAGCTCCAGCAGCATGCTGCGCATGCTCTCGTCGGGGTGGTCGAGAAGCCATTCGTCGATCACGAGCAGGGTGAAGGCTGCGTACTTGTTCAGGAATTTGGTTTGTCCCTGCGGCTTGTCCTTCGCCAGCGCCCAGGCTTCCTCGAGGTCGGGCATACGGATGTAGTGAGCCCGGATCCGGTGCTGGCAGGCCTGCTTGGCCAGAGCGCACCCCAGATAGGACTTTTCCGGATTACCGAGCCCAACAAGCCGAAGTAGTCGGCGGTTCCGTTCCAACCGGCACGGCAACAGGGTTGAGGGCGCAAACATCTTTATCTCGCCCGGAAGTCCTCAGTTGCAAGGACATGGGAATGACGGGAAAGTCCGCTTATATTCTCACACTTGCACTTTGTCAATATTTGTACACACCAAACGCCAAAAAACCTTCTGACGTGCGGAAACACTGTGCCCGAGGTGGGACTCGAACTGGACTCCAGCCCTTGGAAACACTGGGAAGCCGCGGAAGCATGCGGAATCCGAAACAGTCCGAAGACTGAACGAGCGAGTCCGAGCCGAAAACTGTGGACAATGTCCACGCCCCAAATTCACCCGTCGGAGCACTCTAAAACGGCAGCGGCACCCAGCTGAGGAAGGCGGTTCTTCTCTGCGTTGGAAGTCCGCGTGGTGGGCCCGGCCCCTGCTTTGGCTGACGCCTCCTGCAGCTCTTGGGCAGACAGACACATGGCGAGGCAAAAGCGGCTATGAGGGCATCCGGCTTGCACCAGGACCGGTGTCGGCTTTAGCGAAGGGCGCGGAATGCCGGTCTGTGATCACAGGATCACCAAGCGCCCGTCGACAAGATTCTTACGGTTACCGCTTCACGAGGTGCGAGGCAATCATCCCTGCGCTGTCCTCCAAGGAGATGTCGCCGGCGGCCACTCCCACGACGAGATCGAACGCCTCATCAGTGCTGAAGTCATGCCTGCAACCGTTGATCCAGAGCATCAACACCATCAGCGTCCACGCAGTCCGCTTGTTCCCGTCGATCAGCGGGTGGAACCTCGCCACAGACTCCAAGAGAGCCGCCGCCTTCATCGCTAACGGCGGGTAGGCATCCACACCCATGACCGTCGTTGCCGCACGGGCCAAGGCCGAGACCAGGAGTCCGATATCGCGAATATGGAACCCGTATCGGCCAACGACCTGCAACGCGTCTTCAATCTCAAAGTACGCGGTCACGCATCCTCAAGGCGCGTCAACAGCTCAGCATCATGGCTCATCACGAAATCCAGTCCCTCGCCGATCTCACGACTTCGGCGGTGACGCTGCAGTACAAGCTCTGCGCCCTGCAGCAGCAGCGCCGATTTCGAGGTGTGTTCCTCGGCCGCGAGCTGGTCCAAACGACGATCCAGCTCCTCGGGGACACGCAAATTCATAGCCATGACGTCATGGTACCAAACCAGTACCAAGCCCACGTGGCTAAGAACCTATGCTGACCCTGGTCGACGGAGACGAGGAAAGGTCCACTATCGGCGCTTGAAAGTGGGCGGGGCCGGCAAAAGGGGCTGCCCGCACGCCATCTTTGGTCGATTTCTCCCACACTCGAGGAGTTAAAACCCGATCAGCCCGCGCATGGGTTGGGCGGGGATGTCAGCTCTTGAACCACTGGGACCCAGGCTTGGGAAAAGCGCAGAGGACATGGTTCGGCCACCCGACCAAGAGTTCGTGGTTTGAGGTTAATTACCCCCAGCAATCGTAAGTCTTAGAGATTGTCCATTGCTTCACAGGGGCTGGCTCCGGGTTGGGTGCGGTGGACGTTTTTTGCCAGCTGGCCGATGAGGACGCCGAGGGCTTGTGCGTCATCTTCTTCCAGTCCGGTCAAGAGGTCTGCCTCGGCTGCCGCGACCCGTTCCTCGTAGGCGGCGAGCATGTCGCGTCCGCTTTCGGTGGCGATGATTTTCCTGGCCCGGCGGTCGGTCGGGTCGGGGATGCGCTCGACGAGGCCGGCAACCACCAGCGTGTCCAGCAGGTAGGTCAGGACGGTCCTGTCGATGGCCAAGTGTGACCCGAGTGCCTGCTGGTTCGGCGGATCTTTGTGTATGACGGCGGAGAGTATCTGGAAGCCGCGGATGCCTGCGGGCATCTCGGCAACAGCGGCCTCGAAGCGGGTCTGGTAGCCGCGCAGCACCATGCCGAGGTGCCAGCCCAGATCCCCTGGAACAGATGCTGTGGTAGTGCCGCGTTGGGTGGTTGTGCTTTCGGTCATGAACACATCATACCGCCCAGCGTGAAGTTGCACAGATGTTCTGTGAGGAATATAGTCTGTGTAACAACGCATTTTGACTCAGGGAGGACCAGCAGTATGAGCGTTCCGCAGCACCAGCCGGCAGAGGCCCGGACGATTGGAATTCTCGGGGCCGGCCGGGTCGGAACCGCCGTCGCCCGCCAGGCTCTCAAAGCCGGCTACGACGTGAAGATTGCAACCGCAAAGCCAGCCGACGAAATCGCCCTGCTGGTGGAGATCATCACCCCCGGTGCGGCGGCCGTCACGGCCGCCGAAGCGGCGGCGGCGGACATCGTCGTCGTGGCTGTACCGCTGCACAAGTACCGCACGCTCGACCCGGATCTTCTGGCCGGCAGGACGGTCATCGACGCGATGAACTATTGGGCGCCCATCGACGGGGAGATCGACGACTTCGAGAACGATGACAGGACGAGCAGCGCAATCGTTCAGGCCTACCTTTCCGGCTCGGACATCGTGAAGACTCTCAATCACATCGGGTACCACGACCTCGAAGAGGACGGCAGGGTGCCGGGTTCCGAAGACCGGCGTGCTCTGGCCCTGGCCGGTGGCAGTGACGATGCGAAGGCCCTCGTGGCGGGCTTCATTGATCGCCTTGGCTACGACACGGTGGACACCGGTCCGCTCGAATCCGGGCGGGCCTTCCAGCCCGGCACCGAGATCTTTAACGGCAGCCACTCGGAACCACAGCTGCGGGCAATCCTCGCCGCGGACCGCGAACCCGCCAGGGCCTGAAGCCCTGCATTCAATAACCACACAGCCCTGCACTCAGGAGAACATCATGGAACTCGGCGCTTACAGCTTCGGCGACACCCAACGCAACCCCGACGGAAGCCTTCGGCCCACTGCGGAGGCCATCAGCAACCTCTTCGAGGCGATGGTCCTGGCCGACCACGCCGGGCTGGATTACTTCGGCGTCGGAGAGCACCACACCCTCGATATGCCGGCGTCTTCCCCAGGTGCTGTGATCGCGGCCGCTGCCGCGTCAACCAAGCAGATCAAGCTCGGCAGCGGCGCGAGCATCATCAGCACCGACGACCCGGTCCGGGTGTTCCAGCAGTTCGCCACCGCCGATGCTGTCTCCGGCGGCGGCCGGGTGGAAATCACCGCCGGCCGCGGATCATCCGTGGAGACGTTCCCGCTCTTCGGCTACGACCTGAACGACTACGACCGGCTCTACGCCGAAAAACTCGACCTGCTGATGACCATCAACAACAGCAAAACCGAAAACATCACCTGGTCCGGAACCGTCCGCCCTGACCTCCACGACCTGGCCGTCGTGCCCCGCCCGGTCAACGGCAGCCTGCCCCTCTGGCTCGCAACCGGGGGCAGCGCCCCGTCCTCGGTCCGCGCCGGAAAGCTCGGCCTGCCCATCTCGTACGGCATCCTCGGCGGCGCCCCTGCCAGGTTCGCCCCGCTCGCCGACCTCTACCGGCAGACCGCCGCACAGGCAGGACACACCGGCGGGAACATCAAAGTCTCGGTGGCAACCCTGGGACTCATCGCCCCCACCAAGGAAGAAGCGCTGGAACGCTTCTACCCCGGCTGGTACAACCTCAACATCGAAATGGGCAAACTCCGAGGCTGGCCCGCACCGGACCAGCGCCAGTTCCTGGCACAGGCGGACTACCCCGGCGCGTACTACGTCGGCGACCCCGACGAAATCGCCCAGCGCATCGCGGACCTGCACGGGTACATGGGACACATGCGCCACTTCCTGCAAATGGACATCGGCGGCCTGCCCCAGGAGCACTTCCTGGAATCAATCACGCTGCTCGCCACCGAGGTCAAACCGCGCGTCGAGCGCCTCCTGGCCGGCAAATAGGCCCGGCGTTCACGCACCCATCATTCCCCCACGTTCTCAACAGCAAGGAAGAAAACATGAACACCTACGTACTGCCCGAACTTGACTACGACTACGCCGCGCTGGAGCCCCACATCTCGGCGCGGATCATGGAGCTGCACCACAGCAAGCACCACGCCACCTACGTCGCCGGCGCCAACAACGCCCTCGCCCAGCTGGCCGAGGCACGCGACAAGGGCGACTTCACCAACATCAACCGCCTCTCCAAGGACCTCGCGTTCCACACCGGCGGACACATCAACCACTCCGTGTTTTGGAAGAACCTGTCCCCAGATGGCGGCGACAAGCCTGAGGGCGAGCTCGCGGCCGCCATAGACGACGCCTTCGGCTCCTTCGACGCATTCCTTGCCCAGTTCTCCGCCGCCGCCCTCGGCCTGCAGGGCTCCGGATGGGGCTTCCTCGCCTACGAACCCATCGGCGGAAACCTCGTCATCGAACAGCTCTACGACCAGCAGGGCAACACCGCACTCGGCACCACCCCGCTGCTGATGCTGGACATGTGGGAACACGCCTTCTACCTGGACTACGTCAACGTCAAGGCCGACTACGTCAAGGCCTTCTGGAACATCGTCAACTGGGCCGACGTCGCCAAACGCTTCGACGCTGCCCGCGCCAACGCCACCGGCCTCATTCTGCCGGCCGCCGCCGGATCACAGGCCTAAGGACGCTCCATGGAACTCGGCGTCTACAGCTTCGGCGACACCCAGCGCAACCCCGACGGGAGCCTCCGCCCCACCGCGGAGGCAATCAGCAACCTGCACGAGGCCATCATCCTCGCCGACCAAGTCGGCCTGGACTACTTCGGCGTCGGCGAACACCACACCGCGGACATGCCGGCCTCCTCCCCCGGGGCCATGGTCGCCGCCGCCGCAGGAGCCACCCAGCAGATCATCCTCGGCAGCTCCGTAAGCGTACTCAGCACCGACGACCCGGTCCGGGTATTCCAGCAGTTCGCCACAGCCGACGCCGTCTCCGGCGGAGGCCGGGTCGAAATCACCGCCGGCCGCGGCTCCTCCGCCGAGTCCTACCCCCTGTTCGGGTATGAACGCCATGACTACGACC
Organism: Arthrobacter sp. FW305-BF8; assembly: GCF_021789315.1. Lineage (NCBI taxonomy): Bacteria > Bacillati > Actinomycetota > Actinomycetes > Micrococcales > Micrococcaceae > Arthrobacter > Arthrobacter sp. FW305-BF8. The sequence continues at coordinate 2,202,906 of NZ_CP084561.1, read as the reverse complement.
AGCTCTACGCAGAAAAGCTCGACCTGCTGATGACTATCAACAACGCCGACGACGGCGCCCGCGTCAGCTGGGCAGGGACGGTCCGGCCAGCCCTGACTGACCTCGCGGTGGTTCCCCGTCCCGTCCACGGCCGGCTGCCCCTCTGGCTGGGAACCGGCGGCAGCGCACCCTCCTCGGCCCGCGCGGGAAAGCTGGGCCTGCCCGTCTCCTACGGCATCATCGGCGGCACCCCGTCCAGGTTCGCACCCCTGGCCAAGCTGTACCGATCATCCGCCGCCCAGGCCGGGCACAGCGGAGAAAATATCAAGATCTCCGTGGGAGCCTTCGGCCTGATCGCTCCGACCAAGAAGGAAGCAATGGAACGCTTCTACCCCGGATGGCACAACCTCAACATCGAGATGGGCAAGCTCCGCGGCTGGCCCGCCCCCGAGAAAAGCCACTTCGAAGCGCTGGTAGAAGCGCCCCGGCCCTACTACGTCGGCGCCCCCGACGAAATCGCACAACGCATCGTCGACCTGCACGGACACCTCGGACACATGCGACACTTCCTGCAAATGGACATCGGCGGCCTGCCCCACGAACACCTCCTCGAATCAATCACCCTTCTGGCCACCGAGGTCAAACCACGAGTCGAACGCCTCCTGAAGAACCTGTAAGGAAGCCTGCTACGGGGGCTGCAACCCGTAAACTACAGCCAAATAGCGCTGACACATCCAGGCCATTTAGCGCCGAACAATACCTACCGGCCGTACGAATTCGACGGCGGGCAAGGAACGGTCTCGTTGGCCCCCTACAGCGATAAACCCTCTCTTGCGGACCTGGGCATCTATCGAGAAAGCAGCTATTCGCCGTTCGGACGCAACTCCCCGGCGGGTGGGACGGGCCGGTACAGGGTCCGGCGGCTGACCCCAGTTAAAACCAGAGGCCGCAGGCTTTGGTACCACGCTCGCCCAGGGAGGCCATGCCGAACCTGAGTTTCATCAGTGTCATCTTGAAGGGCCGCCCGCCTTTCCCGCCACGGGCACGGGCCGAAGCGAGTCCCTCGGGTGCGTTCAGTGCTTAGCTCGCGTTCGAATTCAGCCAGGGCCGCGAAAATCCCGAAGATCACTTTTCGGCGCTGCTCGGCGCTCGTTTGTCCAAGGTCGCGGAATTACTGGCTTGTTGCGGCAGACCCCAACCTGACGTCAGGCGGTGGTGTGAAGGGTGTCCGGCTGGGCTCGGTTTGTTTCTTTTCTGAGACCGCCGGTATGAGTTCATATCGCTGAAGCTGACAGTGGACACGACCCCTACGGCTACTCCAAGAAGCAGACGTAGCTGCGGACACTGTCCACACCTCCCTTGGCCGGACAAATACACAACCACGCCGGCCCCCGCGCAACCAAAAGCGGCCTTCCGAGACCGTTCCGCACACGAGAGGCTTCGTCATGTCGTTCCCGCACCACAAAGCCATGAACAGGTATTGGCCACCCCAGACCAACCGACAGAACCGGAACGAGGAACCACCCGCACCCATAAACAGCAGGCGGTGAGCCCACCAGCCAGAGCACTGAACCCGCCACCCACACACCGGAATAGGCCACCGCGGCGGCCAGCCAGGCCACGGCCGCGAACCACCGTCAAAGTCCAACGGGCCAAAGCTTTGTACACACGCTTAAAGCGAAAACCCCCTTTGACGAGGGGGTTTTCGTGCCCAAGGTGGGACTCGAACCGGCTTCCACGCCTTGAATGCCCGGGTATGCCTACCGGGGTTAACTGGCTGGTGCCACAACGTCCTCCAGCACTGACCTGTCGAAAAAACGGATCTCGCCCGTTGCCTCGAAGAACACAGGAACTACTGATGTGCTCAGATCTTTGGACGTTTCGTAGATTTCAGTCGCACTCCCGTGCTTCCTCGCAATTGTTCCAATCAGATCGGTACCGCGAACCCGAACAGTTCGATATTTATAGCTCATCGTGACCCCTTCGTCCACTAGGGCACACCCTACCCCTTGGGAGTGCCGCTTCGGGGTTGCGCGCCTATGGCGCCAACACATTGATAGCCGGGGCTAGGGATCACTTCTCCATAACAGCAGAAATATCTGCCGTACTAACGGGCAGGCGTGACATCCACGAGGGCATCCACCCTTCCGTCCCCTTTCTCAAGGAAACGGCCCCGGTCACCGCGGACACCGCCCCCCAGCCAATAGGGATCAAACCGCTCTCGGGCTGAAACACGTCCGAACTCTGCGGCCGGCCGGGAGCGATCTAGCATGGGCGGGAACAACGAAAGAGGCGCCCTGCGAACGGATCATTGCTGATGCCGAAGTCATGCCGCTTCGTTCTTTCGCTTTGATAGACAAGTGGAACTTCTATCGCTGCTTGTCATTCTGATATGTCCCATGATCTCTGGGCGGGTCCTCCGCGCAACCAGGGCGCTACCGCGCCGACCCCGGCAACGAAAACTTCTCCAAAAAGCCGTGGATGCAGTCCCCGCGGATGAAGTTTTCGCCCCCGGCGCCGGTCCCCCAAGTTGCACTCCGGCCCCTCAGCCCAGCGGGTGGTCCCCTACCAGAACGACACCCACAGCCAAACAACCACAGAAAAGTCATGCAACAGAACGGGTGAAGGGAAAACCGGGATCATGGAAAAGCTCACGATCACAACACCATCAGATGTGCTCAGCTTCATCAGCCACACCCTGGGCTTCTGGCCGCAGGAAAGCTTGGTCTGCATCACCATGAACCAGAACAGCATCGGCGCGACCCTGCGCATCGATCTTCCCCGCCAACCCGGCCAGGAACTCCCCTGCGCACGAACCGGCGCCCACTACCTGACCAGCGACACTAATGCGTCATCCGTCCACTTCGCCGTCTACACCAGCGAAACCAGCCAGCACGGGCAGCCCAGACCCCAGGCAGGCACCATCGCCGCGCTCACCGGCGTGCTCGCCGAACAAGGCATCACCATCCGGGACGGACTCTTCGTCAGAGAACACACCTTCTCCCCCTACGACGGCGAACCCGGCACCAGCCTCGCCCTGCCCGTCAGCTCCACCCAAACCAGCGCAATCAACGCCGAATTCATCTACCGCGGCAGCTTCATCGAACCCACCGACCGGATCACTCTCCCGAGCAGCAACCAGGCAGAGGCCAAAGCTGCCGCCGTCGAACACCACGTGAACACCATCGCCTCCCAACCCACCGACACCGCACTCCAGCAAGGCCGGAGACTCTGGGCAGACATGCTCCACTCCAAGACCTTCCCGACAGATGAGGACTGCCATGCCCTCGTCGCGAACCTGCAATTCCCGGCAATCCGAGACCGGCTCATCGCAGACATCCCCGGAGTCGACGAACCCATGCAACAGATCCTGTTCGCCCAAACCGACCAGGCCCCCAAGTGGTCGCGCATGGCAGACCGAGGCTGTCGCCGGATCAAACGGGGACAAACCTCATCGGTTATCGTCTACAACCGCTACTGCTAATGATTGTCGGGCGAAGATCAGTGGATCCCAGGGCCTGTCTGGCCGGCTCGCCTAAGACCCGCCTCGTGCTCGCGCAGAACCAGTTCCATCAGGCCTGGGAAGCGACGGTCGAGCTCCTCGCGGCGAAGCCAGTTACGGTGGCGGGTGCCGTCCACTTCCTGTTTGATGATCCCCGACTCGCGGAGCACCCGCCAGTGCCTCGTCAGCGCCGATTTCGACACTCCGAAGTCAGAGCCGCTGCACGCTGTTCCGGGCTCCTGGGCGATGTAGTGAACGATCGCACGGCGGACGGGATCAGTCAGTGCGAACATCGCTTCAAACAGGTCGAATTCATCCTCGGCGGGGATTGAGAGTGGGTGCGCTAAGCGACTTGCCATGATCTTCTTCCGTATGCCCGGGTCGAAACTCTATGTACACTTTTGAGCGTACATAGGCTACTGTAAATGTACGTGCTGCCGTGTACATCATGTCATGGGTGCACGATGACTACCACCTAAGGCCATTCCCGCCACATATCCCCCACGCTGCCCCGCCTGTGTGGGAACTACGAACGAAGGAATCATCTATGAAGATCGCTGTTATCGGTGCCGGAGCTATCGGCGGCAACCTCGCACGTCGTCTCAGCGAAGCTGGACACGATGTGGTCGTCGCTGACGCCCGTGGACCTGAAGTCGTCGCTGACGAAGTCCTCGCCGCAGGTGCGCGTGCCGTTGAGGTGGATGCCGCCGTTGCCGATCGCAGCGTGATCGTGCTGGCGGTCCCCTTCTCGGTGCAGCCGGATCTGGCCGATCTCCTGGCCGCTGTGTCTGAGGAAACGATCGTCGTCGACACATCGAATTATTATCCCTTCATGCGGGGCCCGGTCGAGGCTGTTGACAACGGTCAGGTCGAGAGCGAATGGAGCCAGGAAAAGCTCCGTCGGCCGGTAGTCAAGGCCTGGAATGCTGCTCTGGCGGAAACTCAGCAGACGCGGGGCCTGCCGAAGGGTTCCCCTGACCGCATCGCGATTCCGGTTGCGGCCGACTCCGCCGAGGCTCGCGCCACGGTCATGCAGCTCGTTGACGATACCGGCTTCGATCCCTTCGATGCAGGCGTGATCGCCGACTCGTGGCGTCAGCATCCGGGCACCCCGGCGTACTGCACGGAGCTGGGCCTTGAGGACCTCGGCAAGGCTCTTGCCGAGGCCGAGAAGGACAAGGCGCCGATCACGCGTGACCGTCTCATGGAGTACTTCGGCTCGCTCGAGAAAATGCCGTCGCTGGACGAAACCGTCGCGATCAACCGTGCAGCACACAACTAACACCTGCCGATACAGATCGCAGGTCATGGCACTTACAGGTGCCCTAAGAAAGAGGAAAAAGAGATCATGACGACCATTGGTTTGATCGGGAGCGGGAACATCGGAAGCGGTGTGGCACGCTTAGCCATAGCGGCCGGCTACGAGGTGGTGCTGAGTAACAGCCGGAGCCCCGAGACACTTGCAGGCCTTGTCGCCGACCTTGGACCCCGAGCGCGAGCGGCGACGCCTTCCGAGGCTGCCGCAGCCGGCGACATCGTGATCGTCTCCATTCCCCTGAGCGCCTATCCGCAGGTGCCGGTCGCTGAACTCCGCGGCAAAACGGTGATCGACACGAACAACTACTATCCCGATCGGGATGGCCACTACCCGGAGCTCGACGACGAGTCGACGACGACGGCCGAGCTGCTGCAGGCCCATCTGCCGGAATCACGTGTTGTCAAGGCCTTCAACAACATCTACTTCCCCCACCTCACGAACCTGGCCCGGCCATCGGGGGACCCGGAGCGCTCCGTCCTCGCCATTGCCGGAGACGATGCAGCCGCGAAAGCAGCGGTGACCGAGTTCCTCGACGCGATCGGGTACGACACCCTAGACGCGGGCGTTCTCTCGGAGGGGTGGCGGTTCCAACGTGACACTCCCGCATACACCCGCCCGTATTTCAGCAGAACCGACCCGAACCTCGGTCGTCCGGTCTTCCGTGACGAGCTGGCCGCACGGCTGGCCGAGGCTAAGCGGTACCGCGACGTCGAAAGCGCCTAGCGAGCGTCGCCTGATCGTCGGGCGGTCACAGCAGTCGCATAAGTCTTCCCCACGAAAACCCCGGCCTCGCCGCCACGTTTTCGGCCGGGGCGTCATCGTCGCGCTCTCCACCTGGATTCGGAGTGACCAGGCGATCCTGAGCGCGACCCCTCGTCGAGCGAATGCTCGGGCTCTTGCCCGAGCGGCCCACATCTGACGAGAACCCCCTGCAAGAACAAGAAACGGAGCACGAACCATGTCACGACTGAACGGCAAAGTCGCCATCATCACCGGAGCGGCCAGCGGGATCGGCCTGTCCACCGTCGAGATCTTCGCGGCGGAAGGAGCGACGGTCATCGCCACTGACATCTCAGAGGACGCACGCAACCGCGCGGTCGAGGCTGTCACGGCCACCGGTGGAAAGGTCCTCGCCCGCACTCTGGACGTCAGTTCCCCGGAGTCTTGGCAGCGGGTTGTGAACGGCGTCGTCGCCGAACGGGGAACCATCGACATTCTCGTCAACAATGCCGGTATTGCTATCCCGAAGGGCATCCTCGAGGCCGAGCTGGAGGACTGGAACAAAGTCCTGGCAATCAATGCGACCGGCACATGGCTGGGAATGAAGAACGTCTTGCCTATTATGCAGGCAGCCGGACGGGGATCCATCGTGAATGTCTCGTCACTGGCCGCTATCACCTCAGGGCCTGCCGACGGCTGTGGCGCCGCCTACTCCGCATCCAAGGGCGCCGTCCGTTCCCTCACTAAACACGCCGCGCAGTGGTTCGCCAAAGACCACATCAGAGTCAACTCTGTCCACCCCGGTCCGATCTACACCAGTCTGATCCAGAACTATGGCATCACGAAGGAACAGGCGGCCGATCCCGTGAACGTGACACTCCCGCCCCACATCGGCGAGGCCTCCGACGTCGCCTACGGAATCCTTTACCTCGCCTCCGACGAAGCCAAGTTCGTTACCGGCGAAGAACTCATCATCGACGGCGGTTATGCCACCCACTAATCCCAGCCAATTACAGAAACGCGCGGGCTTAGACCCCATTCGACAGATAGGACGTATATGACAGTGGAAGGACAGATGATCCTTGGCATGCACCTCGGCAACGGGTACGGCTCGCAGGGCTCCGCCTGGCGTGCGCCCGGCGTCGACCCTGCCAACTACACCAGCTTCGAAGCTCAGGTGCGCTACGCCAAGGCCGCGGAGCGCGGGAAGTTCGCCTTTTTGTTCCTGCCCGACTTCCTGGCTCTACAAGGCGACGTGGACCGCGAGTCGCCCATGATCACCCTCGAACCCATGATGACCCTGGCGGCTATCGCCCGTGAAACCGAGCGCATCGGCCTCGTGGCCACTGGCTCCACGACCTTCAACGAGCCCTACAACCTTGCCCGACAGTTCAAGGCTCTGGATGTCATGAGCAATGGCCGTGCCGGCTGGAACGCGGTGACCACCAGCGACCCTGCATCTGCGGCCAATTTCGGACAAGCCATCGCGCCTCGGCCGGAGCGTTACCAGCGCGCCCAGGAGTCAATTCAGATCGCCCAGGCGCTGTGGGGCAGCTGGCGGCAGGACGCGTGGATCAAGGACACGACGACCGGACGTTTCGCCGACCCGGCGAAGATCCAGCCAATCAACATGCAGGGAGAGTACGTCGCCTCCCGTGGACCGCTGCCCATCCCACCCTCCGAGCAGGGACAGCCGGTCATCTTCTCCGCCGGCGGAGGCGGGAACGGGATGGAACTGGCCGGGCGCTACGCCAACGGAGTCATCGGCGCGGTGTTCACTATTGAGGACGCACGCAACCAGCGCGAGGCATACCGCGAAGCAGCCCGTCGAGCAGGCCGCAATCCCGACGAGGTGAAGTTCTTCGCTGGACTAATGCCGGCTATCGCTTCCACCAAACGTGCCGCCCTGGACCGTCGTGTCGCACTCGGTGAAAAGATATTTCCGGCCCGTGTCCCGTACCTGGGTTCCATGCTGGGACTGACTCTGGACGTCACTCAGCTCGACAAGCCACTGACCCCCTCGCAGCTGGCCGCAGCCCAGGCCAGCCCCTTCGATCCCCGCTCCGCGCGTGCCCTGGAAGTCGCCAGGGAAGGGTGGACGGTTCGCGACATCCTCGCCCATGGAGTCATCGACTACCACCCCACCCCCGTCGGACCTCCTTTTGCATGGCCAGCATCATCTGTCGGGTGGTCACAATGACTCCTTCTCTGATTCTGGGCAAACCTGCCCAGAACAGTAGTTGTGGGTGTGGAAATGCTGCAGCAAGCGGAAGACGCGATTCCTGCGGCAGGGTGGGCTACGGTGGTGGTCTCCCCGCATGCGTGCTAGTTGTGTGCCGAAGGCCGCAGCAGCGCCCGGTACTGGCCTTGGAAATAGAGAAGCGGATCGGGAACGGGGTTCTCGCTCGCTCCGAGTTCGAGGACTCGTCCGAGGATGATGAGGTGGTCGCCGGCATCGTGCTCGGCCCAGATGCTGCAGTCAAGCCAGGCAAGGATGCCGTCAAGGACGGGGTTTCCCTCCTTGGACGGAGTCCACTGGACATTCGCCCATTTGTCGGTGCCTTTCCGTGCGAACTGGCTGGACAAGCCTTCCTGCTCCCGGGACAAAATGTTGACCGCAAACTTTCCCCTGTCGCGGTTTCGCGGGTAGGTGGTCGAGGTTTTCATGACGCTGAACGACACGAGCGGCGGGTCGACCGAGACGCTGTAGAACGACTGACAGGTGAACCCGATTGGTCCTGGGTCGTCTTGGCCGGTGATGACAGTGATCCCGGAGGCGTAGCGACCTACGGTGCTGCGGAACAGGCCGGGGTCGTTGCTGAGTGTGGCGGTCGTTGTCATGCCGAGAGTGCTCCCTGCGGCTGCAGGCCGGTTCTGATGGCGGTTGTCACGTCACTCTCCCGACCCAGAGATCCGGGGGTCGAGCCCGTACTGCGCGGGCGCGCCAAGGTGGTCCCGGAGCGTGATGCCTTCGTAGTCGTCGTAGAAAAGCCCGCGTTGCTGCAACAGTGGAACGACTTCGTCGACGAAGGTGTCAATTCCGTCCTCGTTGATGTCGATGGAGACCCAGAACCCGTCGCAGGCACCAGCTTCGAACCATTCCTGCATGTGGTCCGCGGTGACGGAACTCGGCAACGGGTACGGCATGCAGGGCGGGGCATGGCGGGCACCTGGTGTCGACGCCTCCAACTACACCAACTTCGACGCGCAGGTGCGCTACGCCCAAGCCGCCGAACGGGGCAAGTTCGCGTTCCTGTTTCTGCCTGACTTCGTGGTCCAGACCGGGGACCTGGATCACGAGGCTCCGCAACTGACCCTCGATCCCCTGATGACAGCGGCAGCCGTCGCCCGTGGCACCAGCCACATCGGCTTGGTGGCCACTGGCTCCACGACCTTCAACGAGCCGTACAACGTCGCCCGCCAGTTCAAAGCACTGGACGTCATGAGCCACGGCCGAATCGGGTGGAACGCGGTAACCACCGCCGATCCAGGGTCGGCGGCCAACTTCGGCCGCCAGATCGATCCTCGCCCGGAGCGCTACCAGCGCGCTCACGAGACAATCCAGATCGTGCAGACACTATGGGGCAGCTGGGAGGAAGACGCCTGGCTCAAAGACACCGCGAACGGTCGCTTCGCCGACCCGGACAAAATCCAACCGATCAATCTCCAAAGAAACTATGTCGCCTCACGCGGCCCTTTGCCCATCCCGCCTTCCGAACAGGGACAGCCCGTTATTTTCTCCGCCGGCGGCGGGCAAAACGTGCTGGAACTCGCCGGCCGGTACGCCAGCGGGGTCATCGGCGCGGTATTCACCATCGAAGACGCCCGCGCCCAGCGCGAAGCAATCCGCGACGCCGCCCGTCGGGCCGGCCGCGACCCCGACGAGGTGAAGTTCTTCGCCGGGCTCATGCCTGCAATCGGCGCCACTAAACGAGCAGCGCTGGACCGGCGGGTAACCCTGGGCGGGCACACCTTCCCCGCCCGCGTCCCTTACCTGGGTTCCATGCTGGGCCTTGACCTGAAGGTGGATCAGCTGGACCAGCCGCTGACCCCCGCCCAACTGGCGGCAGCTCACGCCAGCCCGTTCGATCCTCGCTCCCCGCGGGCATTGGAGATCGCCCGGGAGGGGTGGACCATCCGCGACGTACTGGCCCATGGCGTCATCGACTACCACCCGACACCGGTAGGTCCCGCATCAGTGACGGCTGACCACATGCAGGAGTGGTTCGAAGCCGACGCCGTCGACGGCTTCTGGCTCCTCTTCGACGTCTACGAAGACGCGATCGACACTTTCGTCGACGACGTCGTCCCCCTGCTCCAGGAACGCGGCCTCTACCACCTGGACTACGAAGGAGCCACCCTGCGCGAGAACCTTGAAGCCCACCAACAGTACGGACTCGACCCCCGTCTGGGCGGCGGACAGTGAACGCAGAACCAAGGAACAGCATGAGGATCCCCGTTATCGACTCCAAAGCGATCGGGGGCAAGCTCGCTCGAGACTGATCAGCCTAGTGGCATGAGGGGGGTTTAGCCCAGGCTTGTGATCCTGGGTGTCTGAGACAACTACACCCCAACCTGACTCAGGCGGTGGTGTGAAGGGTGTCCGGCTGGGCTCGGTTTGTTTCTTTTCTGAGAACGCCGGTACGAGTTCATATCCCAGAGCCTGACAGTGGACGCGACCCCTACGGCGCACTCGAAGAAGCAGACGTAGGTGTGGACACTGTCCACACCTCCGTTGGCCGGACAAATACACGACCACGGCTCCCCCGCGCAACCAAAAGCGGCCTTCCGAGACCGTTCCGCACCCGAGAGGCTTCGTCATGTCGTTCCCGCACCGCAAAGCCATGAACGGGTGTTGGCCATCCCAGACCAACCGACAGAACCGGAACGAGGAACCACCCGCACCCATAAACAGCAGGCGGTGAGCCCACCAGCCAGAGCACTGAGCCTGCCACCCACACACCGGAATAGGCCACCGCGGCGGCCAGCCAGGCCACGGCCGCGAACCACCGTCAGAGTCAACGGGCCAAAGCTTTATACACACGCTTAAAGCAAAAACCCCCTCTGACGAGGGGGTTTGCGTGCCCAAGGTGGGATTCGAACCAGCCTCCTCCCCTGAAAATCCGCCACTCCCCCGAAAACATCCCGAATCCGGCCCCGTCCGATACCGGTACAACCGAATCCGAAGCCCAGGGTGTGCACAGTGTGCAAACCCTCTTTTGTGAGCACTTTGAGCCCCAACCCATCCGAGTGTGGCGGTCCTTTGGGGCGCTGGGAATCCCTCTCCACCACCAACTGCCGCGCAGGCCAACTGCGACGAGACGACGACGTTCCCGGGCTCAGCCGGAACCCGACTGACGAAATGCGCCGAGCAGTGATGTGCGGACCCAGCCGAGAACTGGAATTCGTACAACGTCATAGCGTTGCGACCTCCCCTCGACCATTTCATGGGCGCAGACAGCGGAAGAGAGCATGACCAAGACTTCGCTCCATGGAGCACGGAACATCCATAAGGGCCCGCCCTTCCAACACGACGGAATCTCCATTATCGGCGTTCCGAAATCACTCAGGAGTAGGGGCTCCGGGCCGTGCACGAAGGCCGAAACGGGTGAGCCGTTAAAGGGCTCGAAGCGGTTACTGAACCGCCACTGCTGCTGTTTAGGGAATTGTTGGACATTCTTTTTGGCTGGCGGGCTTCCGTTGTGGTCATGCCGCTATGCGTGCGGCAACGGGGCTGGGTGAAAACAGAGAAGCTGGCCGGTTTGCAACCGGCCAGCTTCCTGACAACCACTTGGAGCAGAGCCCCGACGTCGTTCGATCGCGGTCGCGACCGGGTCGAAGAAGTTCTCGGTGAACAATTCCGACCTGCCGATCACCAGGAACACCAGGCCGAGGCCGAAAGCAAGTGCCCCGGCCAGTTTCCCCGGGCCAGTTCCCAGAGCCGGCGCGATCAGTTCCCTGGCCATGGCCATAGCGACGATCCCGAATACGATCGTCACCCCGGCGATGAATCCGGTGGACACCTGCTCGAGCGCAGGCATGTCCAGCCGACGCCCGCCCTCACGCTTGGCACGGTCATAGATCTCATTCGGGGCCGGCGCAGTCATGCCCCTTTCTTACCTTCCCCACTCCTTGGCGCACAGGATCTCCGTAGGGGGTAGGCGTTGTTTTCACTTCCAGAAGGGCTCCGTCATTCACTGCCCGTTCTTATCCCAGATCGTCACCTTGATGCTCAACCGGACGTCCAGAGTGGAGGCAAGGTTTCCTCCAGAGATCGGGAGAGCTCCTTGTTGCTGGTGGTATGTTCATTGGCGTTGATCTCGCCCTGCAGGGTTGCGCTGGTTAGTGAGCACCCCGGTTCCATTTGAGGCAGGTCCCGTCAATGTCCCTTCGTCCACCGCGGACCATGCACTGGTGGCCACGGCCGGACGGGGCACGGGCCGCATCTTTAAAACCTGCCGCAATGTCCGCCGGGTATAGTCCCGGTTCCGGCCCGTCAGTTCAACCTGCTCGCTGTGGAATCGGGGCTCAGCGGCCTTGGAATGGTGTTCCCTGAATTAATGATGGCCTGAGCCGGTGGTACCGAACATCAGGGTTCTGCGGGGAACGTCGTAAAACACAGTCTCTGAAGTCGATAGCAGATCTTGAAGATTGTCGGCATCCTGGGAGTTCAGGGTGAGCACCTCTTCCCACGCTCCCTGGTCAAGGACCAACTGAAGAGTCCAAGTGCCCGGCTTGCCCGGCTCGCCCGCTACCCAGCTGAACTGGTAGTGACTGACTTGGCGGACCTTGATGCTGTCATCGGTTAGAGGCTGCCTCGGTGTAGGGGTCATAACCATCTCCTGAACGCGCTGGCCTGGAACTCCACGGAAGTGGCATCCCCCAGCAATATAGCCCGATACCTATTACCAGGCCAGATTTGAGTTGCAGCCCTTTTTGTTTCAAAGGACGATCGGGCAACGCACCGAGGTCATCACCCCGGAGTCACTGCGCGCTGAACTGGCAAAGCTGAGCGATGCCCTGTCTGTCGAGCATCCCGAGCTGGCCGCCTGCCGGTTCACTCCGCACGACTTCCGCCGTCTGTTTGCTACAGACCTCGTCAATCACGGCCTGACCATCCACATCGGAGCCGCACTCCTTGGCCACCTGGACGTGCAAACCACCCATGGCTACGTCAGCGTATCCCAGGGACGTCATCCGGCCCTACCAGGCACTTGCCAGACGCAGAGCCGCCCGTCCTGCCAGGGAGTACCGGGCGGCCAAGGACACGGAATGAATGGGCCAAATTCGAAGAGCATTTCGACAAGCGAAAGGTCGAGCTCGGCAGCTGCGTCCGCCCCTACGCCACCCCCTGCGAGCACGAACATGCCGGTGTCCGTTGCCCCATGCTCCAAGTCGACCCTGTCATGATCGACCGCCTCGATGAGATCCAATCGACCTCATCACCCGACGTGCGCTGGCGGAAGCAAACGGATGGCTCGGTGAGCTCGAAGGCGTCGACCTCACCCTTCGATTCCTTCAGGACAAGCGCGCAGACGCACAACGACTCGCCCGGCTGGGTCCGACCATGCTGGGCATTCCGATCGTCCGTCCTTGAACGGATTCCTCAAACCTATTTCCCCGTTCATCCTGGCCGCAGCTGGGGGCCAGCTCCTACGGCATGTCCTTTGCTCAGGCCTGTCAGTCCGATTCATAACGATCGAGGATGGACTGCATCTGGGATATTTCCTGCTGCTGAGACTCCACGATTCCCTTGCAGAGCTCAACAATCTCCGGATCAGTGATGCCCGATTCCTGACAGACCAGAACGGCCCGGGAGTGGTGAGGGATCATTGATTTCAGGAATTCCTCGTTGCCCACGAAGGTTTCCGTCCGTCCAAGCGCGAACGCGCCACCAAAAAGGACGGCGAAGCCGACCAACATGGCAATGTTCGCTTTTTTGTTCTTGAACATCGACCACATGCCAACGACCATAACGATGGCCATCGCTGAAACCATGACCAGAGCCATCCAGAAGTTACTCAGATTGAAGTAGAAGTGATCGATAGACCGAATCATGGACATCGACAACATCCACATAAGCCCAAGACTGACCAGCAACATGATGCCGAACTTCACGTACATCCCACTGGAACTGCCATGGCCGGAATGGTCTTGCCCTGACGTGCCTTCGTGGGGATTGTCCCTATTTTCCGCTGCGTTCACTGTTACTCCTTCAGTTAACGGCTATCAGCCCAACGAAGACAGGAGTTCCTCGCAGGCCTTCTCACAGCGGTGGCATGCTTCAGCGCAGACCCGGCAATGCTCATGCATTCCTGCGTGCTGCTCACACTCATCACCACAAGCTTTGCAGGCGGTCCGGCATGCCTCGAGGACTGCTCGTGTGAGGTTCGCGTCATACCCGGTGTGGCGGGACAGGACATTTCCGGTAGTGGCGCAAATGTCAGCGCAGTCCAAGTTCGTGCGGATGCATTTAGTCAGGTCCGCCACCATGTCCTCACTCAGGCAGGCGTCGGCGCAGGCGGTACAGGTCTGCACACATTCGAAACATGCCTCGATAGAATCGGCCAGCTTCTGACGGTCAACACCGCCGAGCTCTTTCGGATAGGTTTCCAGCATTGAAGTGATGTGGCTCACGGACTTCTCCTGATCGATAGACGAAGAGAGGAGCCGGCGGGCCGCCCGCCCCTATATAGACAGTAGCCTTACTAGTTGTGTCTGCGAAGTGCAGAGAACTTCGCCGAGTTCGAGCGGTCCCTGATCCGGGAGCGGCAGCGGGAAGGCATCGCGCTGGCCAAGCAGCGCGGCGCCTACCGCGGACGGAAAAAGACCCTCACACCGGAACGGGCGGCGAGCTGATCCAGCGGGCCGACAGCGGAATCCCCAAATCCGTCCTCGCCAGCGACTATGGCATCAGCCGGGAAACGGTGTACCAGTACCTGCGCCAAGCCAAACTGCCCTGACACCCTCCCCTGTCGAGCAAGCCGCTGACGCAAACAACAGCCAAGCCAGCTTGACGGAATCCTCATTATCGGCGTTCCAAAAGCACTTAGGCGCAGGGGCTCCTGGCCTGCGTGGTCAGTGTACGCAGGCCGGAACGTCCGAGTCGTTGAAGGGCTCCAACCAGTCCCTGAACTCCATGGGGGCGAGGCCGAGCTGCATGTTCAGTCCAGCGTCGCCTTCGAAGCCGTCCATCGCTCTCTGGTAGAGCATTTCACTATCGGTATCTTCGAGCATGCGTTCTTCCAGCCCGCCGCCAGCCGTCGGTAAAGCTCGTCGGCTCCTACCGTTACGGCACCGCCGAAGAGCTGGTGAAACTCAACGAATCTGGGAACTGGATGCGCTCGTCACGAACTACCTGCTGCGCCAGCAGAAGCTGCATTCGAAGGATCGCCATGGGGCCAAGTTGGTCAAGAAACATGATGCCTGTTGACCCCAAGCTCACGCGGGCTGAGGGGGAAACCACGCCAGCAAATGGGCCCAGGAGCGTCATTGCGACGGCCCCTCTCGCGGGCATCAGAGTGGCCGGTACTTCCAGGGGCGAAAGCTTTGCTTCCTATGCTGAAAGGCTTGCCAGATATAGGTCAATATAATGAACTTTTCGAATTTCGACTTGTCGCCTATGGATGGTCCCTCAGTGGCGGGGCCGCTGGACTGGTTTCCGCTGATCCGGCAGAAGAGCCTGACCTTAGATTGAGGACGGCTTCCGCCTCCCTTTGTCTTGACCAAATCCGCCGTTCGGCGTTCCCTGCCCAAACGGCTACCCTTATGCCCCAAGCAAACCCGGAAGGACCTATGAGCATGACAACGGCATTCCTTGGCTGCGGATCGATGAACGAAGCCATCCTGGCTGGCCTGCTGAAAGCCGGAACAGCGCCGGAAGAAGTCATCGTGACGGTCCGCCGCCCTGAACGAGCGGTTGAACTGGACTCCCGGTATCCGGGCCTGAGCGCCATGGCCGTGCAGGAAAACCCCGAGAGCAACAAGCGCGCGACCACTTGGGCCGACGTCGTCATCCTCGGAGTCAAACCGGCAGGGATTGCCGATCTCGCCCGAGAGATCAGCAGCTCGTTAGCACCCGAAACCGTGGTCGTTAGCGTGGCCGCAGCCGTGACCCTGACGCAGCTGGAAGCTGCCTTGCCCCAAGGCCAGCCAGTGATCCGGGCCCTGCCCAACACACCCATCAAGCTGGGACGCGGGGTTGTAGCACTTACTCCCGGCAGCCACTGCGGCCCTGAGCAGTTGGGCCAAGTCAAAGGCATTCTCGAAGGCACAGGCACTGTTGTGGAGGTGCCGGAGGAGCAGGTAAACGCTGTTTCGGCCATTAGCGGCTCAGGCCCGGCCTACGCTTACTATTTGGCCGAAGCCATGGCTGCCGCAGGTGCAGAACTGGGCCTCGACCCGGAACTGTCCGTTCTTCTGGCCCGTGAAACGGTGGCAGGCGCGGGCCTGATGCTCGCTGAACCCGGCGCCGATGCCTCCGCCCTGCGCAAGACCATGGCCGGCCCCGACAGCATCACCCTTCGCGCCCTTGCCGTTTTCGATGAGCGGGGCACGCCCGGCATCATCACCGAAGGGGCCCGTGCAACGGTGGACCGATCAGCAGAAATCACCCAACAACTCAGGGCAAAGCGTCCCTAATTGCCATGAACGGCATGGCAGGGGGATGCGCACGTGTCGCGGCGCTTCCTGCCAACGCCTCACAGCTGGAAAACAGACCAAGTGACCAGGTCAAGCCCTCCCGGGGACACAAATGCCGGTCGAAACGCAGGCAAATGCCGACTCCCCTGGGACCGTCAGTAGTGCGTATCCCTCATGCCTGGTGGGCGCCCCCGCCCCACCTACGGTCTTCTGGACGAAACTGATCTCCTGATTTTCGTCGGGACCGTCACACCGGAACGGCCGGCGGAGGTGGTCCAGCGGGCAGCGAATGGCATCCCCAAATCCGTCCTCGCCAGCGACTACGGCATCAGCCGGGAAACCGTCTACCAATACCTGCGCCAGGCCAAACTGTCCTGACACCCTCCCTGTCGTGCCAGCCGCTGACCCAATCAACAGCCAAACCAGCTTGACGGAAGGTCCATTATCGGCGTTCCTTGCGACTGGATTGGTGGTGCCAGCAGATGTGGACGGGCGCACCATTCTGGAAGTGGTGACAGGTGATGTGGCGCGTGATTTTAAACCCGTTTCCCTGTTCGCTCAGGAGCTAAGGCGGTAACCCATCTTTTCACCTATGTTCAGGCCTGCCTGCTTAAGCGCTTCGATCAGCCCAGCCTGTTTTTCAGGTTCGAACCTGAAAGACGGGCCAGAGATGCTTACCGCCCCAATGACAGTTCCCTGGTGGCCATGGATAGGGACGGCAATGCCGTTAAGTCCGTCCTCGAGTTCACCTTGCACCGTCGCATAGCCTAATTTCGCCGCTGCCGCCACTTCCGCCTCCAGTTCCTGCCGCGAGGTGATGGTCTGGTTTGTTAATGCGGGCATACCGGATTCATTGAGCATGCGGTCGCGCTCCGCGGCAGACAGTGAGGCCAGAAAGACTTTTCCGCTTGAAGTAGCGTGAATGGGCGTAAGAAGTCCCATCCAGTTCTTGGTACCCAGCCTGGAGGGCCCGAACGCTTCGTCGATGTTAACCACGTGGTTCGAGTTCAAAACGGCCAGGTTGACGGTTTCCCCGAATTTAGCGGCGAGGGCTTCCAGGACGGGGCGCGCTTCCTTGGCCAGATCGAGCCGCACCGGTATCGAGTTTGCCAGATGCAGGATGCCAAGTCCGAGTTGATACCTGCCTCTCCCGCTGCTCTGTGCCATTCCTTGTGCTTCCAATGCGCGGAGAAGCCGGGAAATTGTCGACTTGTGGACTCCCATCTCCTCTGCGACTTCAGTGACGCCGGCACTGCCAGCCCGGGCCAGAATCTTCAGGACTGTAATGGCACGATCAACTGACTGAAGACTTCCCCCCTGAAGGTACCCGTTGGAATTCGTGCCAACGTCACGTACTGAAATGGCCATGACTTCATACTCTCACCCAAGCCCCCAGTTCGCAGGACAGAGAAAGAGCGCTTTGGAGCATGTCCCTCAGGGTATGCATTTCGTGATGGACTGCTATCTCGCATATGTGTCGAGCAGCACCCGCTGCGGCCGAATGCCGGGCTCCCCCAGCGCGCGTCTTGTCACCGACCCAGAAAATGGGGACAGCCAGCCCCTGCTGCTTCCGGCAGGCATCTTCAGTCCTGCGCTTTGTGTCAAATGGACACCAAGCCGGATGCTACTACTACATTTGGAGCGCTGGCTGCCCCGGCTCCAGCTGGTCGGTAATCTCCGCCAATGGCACCGGCTTGCGACTGTTACCCCGCAAAGCAAGTTCAAGGACGGACCCCCTCCTCAAAGAAACAGTCATTGATTCGCCGTAAAAAATCTTGACGACCGCAGTGATTCGGGTAACACTGAAAGCGCGGGTTGCGGAAGGCGCAACCCCGATACGCGTACCGAACAGAAATCGAAGACCCTTTGTAGCACTGCATCCGCGATGGAGCGGATGACCGCTAAGTCAACCCTTCCCTTGTCCCTCATCCCTATGGCAGGTCAACCTGTTGATTGGGCACTGATGAAAGGCCTGCTCGAGAAGTAAGTCCATGGCCTGCCTGCCCTTGCCGGCTGAGCTCGAACTATGCAAGAGGCGCAGCTAACAACTAATTTTGAGGATCATTTCCATGAGTTTCACTGCTGTTGATGATGCCCCTGTCAGAGGTTTCCACCGCAAACTCACGGCCGCATGTTCCGGCGGCCCCTTACTTGATGGCTACCTGCTCGCCATTGTTGGGATCGCGTTGCCCGGGATCACCGGCAACATGCACCTGGACACGGGAGTCGAAGCAACGATCGGCGTTGCCTCCCTTATCGGGATGTTTTTCGGTGGCCTGATTTGCGGCCCGCTCACTGACCGCATCGGTCGCAAGCCCATGTACACCCTCGACCTGCTCGTGCTCGTCGTCGCATCGGCCCTCTCGGTAGTAGCTACCGAAGCCTGGCAGCTGATCGCACTCCGATTCATCATTGGCGCCGCCATCGCCGCGGACTACCCCATCGCGACCTCACTGCTTTCTGAATGGCTTCCCCGGAAGCGGCGCGCCGGAATGTTCAGCGCGGTCATCATTATTTGGTACATCGGCGCATCCCTGGCCTACCTCGTGGGATACCTGATCAACGAATTCATGGGCAGCGACGGCTGGCGCTGGATGTTGGGCAGCGGCGCCGTCCTGGCACTCATCGTTTTCCTGCTCCGCATTGGCACCCCTGAATCGCCACGGTGGTTGGTAGGGGCCGGACGGGTGGACGAAGCCCGCCAGGTAATCGAGAACTCCCTCCACGTCCGAGTTACCGCCGAAGAGCTGACCGGCAGCCTGCCTCGGACCGTGGAATCGCGCGGTAACATCATCGACCTCTTCCGCGGAATCTACCTGCGCCGCATGCTGTTCATCATCGTCTTCTTCACCTGCGCCATCATCCCCCTGTTCGCACTGCTCACCTTCGGTCCGCAACTGCTCGGTTCACTGGGACTGGGGGCAGGAAACCTCGCCAATCTCGGGACGGCGATCATCAACCTGGTCTTCGCGCTCGGGTGCCTGCCCGCGATGAAGCTCCTGGAAACCATCGGGCGGCGCAGGACGATCATCTGGTCCTTTGGACTCATGGTGCTCCCACTGATCGCGCTCGGCGTGTGGACCAACGCACCCGGCCCCCTCATTGTTGCCTTCTTCAGCCTCTACGCTCTCTTCTCCGGTGGCCCCAGCATCCTCGAATGGGCCTACCCCAACGAACTGTTCCCGACCAGGATCCGTGCCGCGGCTGTCGGCGTCGCCGTCGCCCTGACACGGTTCGGGGCAGCAGTCGGCACGTTCCTCGTCCCGGTCTCACTGGTCACCCTGGGCACCTCGGCAACCATGTTCATCGGGGCCGGTATCACCTTCGTCGGCTTCCTTGCCTGCATCGCCTGGGCAGAAGAGACCCGCAGCCGCTCCCTGGAAGAGACCGGCGCCATCGAGGTGGTGCCCTCCACACCGACCACGACCTCAAAGGTCAGCTCGGGTTTCTGAGCTGCCGGCAAGACTGATCAAAAACTCTGCAGACCTACAACAGGAGCAAGCCACCATGAGTGAAATCCGCGAAATACTTCCCATCCCCGCGCGGAGGAGCCAGCCGGTCACGGCGGCCATGGGAATACATCAGCAAGAGGCACCCTTCACGCCCGTCGCCCCTCTTCAGGCACCGGAGGGCGCCCCTAACGTGGTGGTCGTCCTCATCGATGACATGGGCTTCGGCGCTTCGAGTGCCTTCGGCGGCCCATGCGAGATGCCGACAGCGGAGAAGCTGTCCGACGAAGGGCTGCGCTACAGCCGCTTCCACGTCACAGCACTGTGCTCCCCCACGCGGCAGGCCCTGATGACGGGGCGGAACCACCACTCCGTGGGCATGGGCGTGACCACCGAGATGAGCACCTCCACCCCCGGTTACACGGGATTCCGTCCCGACAGTGCCGCCACCATCGCCCAGACCCTCAGCGCGAACGGTTACAGCACCGCGGCGTTCGGCAAGTGGCACCAGACCCCGCCCCGCGAGGTCAGCCCGTCAGGGCCCTTTGACCGCTGGCCCATCGGGGAGGGGTTCGATAAGTTCTACGGGTTCATGGGTGCCGAGATGAACCACTGGTACCCGCAGCTCTTTGACGGCACGACACCGGTGGAGCCTTCGCAGCGGCCCGAAGACGGCTACCACCTCTCCGAGGACCTCGTGGACCAGGCAATCAACTGGGTCCAGACCCAGAAGACACTCACCCCGGAGAAGCCGTTCTTCAGCTACATCGCCTTCGGCGCCACCCACGGACCGTTCCACGTCGCTCCCGAGTGGAAGGACAAGTACCGTGGCCGCTTCGACCATGGCTGGGACGCCCAACGCGAATCGACGCTGGCCCGGCAGAAGGAACTGGGCGTCGTCCCCGACTCCGCCGAACTAAGCCCCTGGGCCGACGTCGTCCCGCACTGGGACGAACTCAACGACACCGAGCACCAGGTGGCAGCCTCCTTCATGGAAACCTACGCCGGGTTCGCCGAACACACCGACGTCCAGGTCGGACGCTTCGTTGACGCCCTGGACGAAATCGGGGAGCTCGATAACACCCTCTTCATCTACATCCTCGGGGACAATGGCGCTTCCGGTGAGGGCGGCATCGAAGGCACCATGCGCGAGCACCTGGTAGGACACGGCTTCAAAGACAGCACCGAAGCCATGGCACAGGAACTCGACGCCCTCGGCGACGCCACCACCTACGCCATCTACCCGGTCGGGTGGGCCCTGGCCATGAATACTCCCTACCAGTGGACCAAGCAGGTCGCCTCCCACCTCGGCGGCACCCGCGACGGCATGATCATGCGCTGGGGCAATGGGATCCGGCACGGCGGCGGTGTGCGGCACCAGTACCATCACGTCATCGACATCGCCCCGACCATTTTCGAAGCGGCCGGAATCCCCCACCCGGTCACGGTCAACGGCGTGACGCAGCAGCCCATCGAAGGCACCAGCATGCTGTACACCTTCAACACACCCGACGCCGAAGACCGCAGGCGCACCCAGTACTTCGAAATGTGTGGCAACCGCAGCATCTACCACGAAGGCTGGACGGCGGTGACCCGCCACGGCACACCATGGGAAATGGTCCCCGAAGGGCTGCCCTCCTTCGACGAGGACATCTGGGAGCTCTACAACATCCGGAACGACTGGAGCCAGGCCCACAACCTCGCCGACAAGTACCCGGAGAAGCTGCGGGAACTCCAGCAGCTCTTCCTCATCGAAGCCAGCAAATACAACGTCTTCCCCCTCGATGACCGGGTCACCGAGCGGGAAAACCCCGAAGTCGCCGGACGGATCGACCTGCTCGGCGACCGGACAACAGTGACCTACCGTGCCGGCATGGGCCGCTTCACCGAAGAGACCACCCTGAACGTGAAGAACAGGTCGCACAGCGTGACCGCCCGGGTTGACGTCCCGGAAGGTGGAGCCGAAGGTGTCCTGATAGCCCAGGGCGGCCGTTTCGGCGGCTGGTCCCTGTACGTGGCAGACGGGCGCCTCAGCTACGCCCACAACTGCTACGGGCGGGACCTCTACATCGTCCGTTCCGACGAGGCACTCGTCCCTGGCCCCCAGGAACTTAGCATGGAATTCCACTACGACGGCGGCGGCATCGGCCAGGGCGCGGAAATCCGGCTCGCTGCTGATGGCAGGGTCGTCGGCAAGGGCAGGGTGGACCAGACCACCGCCTACTACTTCTCCTTCGACGAGACGCTCAACATCGGCGTCGACCGCGGAACCCCGGTCACCGATGACTACCTCCCGGTGGATAACGCGTTCACCGGCACGATGCATACCGTGCGCATTGACCTGCATGATGACGATCACAACCAGCACCTCACGGCTGCAGACCGACAGCGCATGGCACTGGCCCACCAGTAACCCGAAGGCGGGCAGGTGAGCATCCTCCCCTAATGCACGCAGGGCTCCGCCGAGTAGCTCTCCTGACGTGCATGCAACGCGCCCTCCCCGTGAGCACCAAACTTTATGTATAGGAAGGACTCTATGTCTGGAACGTATGTCGGCGAAGAGTCAGCACATGCCGAGGCTGAGCTTGTAGCGGCCGCGGGATCCCCTGCGGCAGCGGAGACCTTGTTCATCGCAGGCCGATGGGTCGCCCCACAGGCAGGAGGAACACGCACTATCACCTGTCCCGCAGACGGGTCTGTAGTCGGGCCCGTTGCCGAGGCCGGGGAAGCGGACACCGTCGTCGCGATCCAGGCGGCCAAAGCCGCCCATGACGCGGGTCTCTGGTCCTCGGTGCCGGAGCCTGAACGCGGAGACCTCCTCCTGGCTGTGGCACGACGCCTGCGGGAGCGCAAGGACGAATTCGCCCGGGCGGAGTCCCTGGATACAGGAAAGCGCCTGGTGGAATCAGAGATTGACATGGACGATGTTGCCGCGTGCTTCACCTACTTCGGGAAGCTCGCTGGCCAGCAGGCGGGCCGGGTTGTCGATGCCGGTAATCCTGACGTCGTGAGCAGAATCGTCCATGAGCCGGTCGGAGTATGCGGCCTGATCACGCCGTGGAACTACCCCCTGCTGCAGGCAGCATGGAAGGTCGCGCCGGCGCTGGCCGCCGGGAACACGTTCATCCTGAAACCCGCGGAGCTCACACCGCACACGGCGATACTGCTGATGCAGGTCCTGGACGAAGTAGGCCTCCCACTTGGAGTGGCCAACCTGGTACTCGGCCCGGGCGCCGTCGTCGGAGCACCGTTGGCAAGCCATCCGGACGTGGACATGGTCTCGTTCACCGGCGGCCTGACCACGGGCAAGATGATCGCTGTTCAGGCGGCAGACACTGTCAAGAAAGTAGCGCTGGAGCTGGGAGGGAAGAATCCCAACGTCGTCTTCGCGGACGCCGACTTCGATGCCGCCGTGGACAATGCCCTCAACGCCGCCTTTGTCCATTCGGGACAGGTCTGCTCGGCCGGCGCCCGCCTGATCGTGGAGGAGTCCATAGCAGAGGCTTTCGTGGACGAGCTGGTGCGTCGGGCCGAGAACATCCGCCTTGGCGGACCCTTCGACGCCGATGCGGACGCCGGGCCATTGATCTCGGCAGCCCACCGGGACAAGGTCACAGCCTACGTGGAAGCCGGCCTGGCCGAGGGCGCGCGCCTGCGCTGCGGAGGCCGATGGGGAACGGACGAACTGGTGGGCGGCTACTACTACCTCCCCACCGTCCTGGACAACGTCCACAGCGGCATGACGGTACTGACGGAAGAGGCTTTCGGCCCGGTCGTCACCGTGGAAACCTTCACCGGCGAGGACGAGGCCGTCGCCCTCGCCAACGACACGATTTACGGCCTGGCAGGGGCGGTCTGGAGCCAGGACGCCGGACGCTCCCAGCGGGTGGCCGCCCGGTTGCGTCACGGCACCATCTGGATCAATGACTTCCACCCCTACCTGCCCCAGGCCGAATGGGGCGGAATGAAGCAGTCCGGCACCGGACGGGAACTCGGGCCGACCGGAATGGCCGAGTACCAGGAGATCAAGCATGTGTACCAAAACCTGCGTCCCGCTGCCACCGGCTGGTTCCCCCAGTAATGGCAGGGCACGACGCGCAGGTTCCAATGACGCAACCCGGAAAGGAAAGTATGTTGCACGGGCCGCAAGAGCAGAATTTTGACTATGTAGTGGTGGGTGCGGGATCGGCCGGCGCCGTGGTCGCGGCCCGCCTGAGCGAGGATCCCTCGGTCAGGGTGGCCCTCATCGAGGCTGGGCCCAGAGACGAAGGCATTGACGAAGTCCTGACCCTTAACCGGTGGATGGAACTACTGGAATCCGGCTACGACTGGGACTATCCCGTTGAAGAACAGGAGAACGGCAACTCCTTCATGCGGATGGCCCGCGCTAAAGTCCTGGGCGGATGCTCCTCGCACAATTCGTGCATCGCGTTCTGGGCCCCGGCCGAGGACATCGACGAATGGGAGTCGAAGTTCGGTGCCACAGGCTGGAACGCCGAACTGGCCTTCCGGCTCTACCGCAAGATCGAAAACAACGCCGACGACGGCGAACATCACGGTCACGACGGCCCGGTACGGCTGCGCAACGTGCCCCCGGCCGACCCCTGTGGCGTGGCACTGCTCGACGCCGCCGACGCCGCCGGAATACCACGGGCCAGGTTCAATGCAGGCAAGACGGTGACACAAGGTGCAAACTTCCTCCAGATCAATGCCACAGAGGACGGAAAGCGGGCATCCTCATCGGTGTCCTACCTCCACCCCGCCGCGGACCGAGACAACCTCGTGATCCTGGACTGCACCCATGCCACCCGGCTGGTCTTCGACGACAGCAAACGTTGCACCGGCGTCGAAGTGGTCGACAGCGCCTTCGGCGCCCCCAAGATGATCGGCGCCTCCCGGGAAGTGATCGTCTCCGCCGGGGCCATTGACTCACCGAAGCTGCTGATGCTCTCAGGTATCGGTCCCGCAGAGCATCTGGCCCAGGTGGGGGTGGATGTACTCGTTGACGCTCCCGGCGTTGGTGCCAACCTGCAGGACCACCCGGAGGCCGTGATCCAGTGGCAGGCCAAAAAGCCCATGGTCACCGCCTCCACCCAGTGGTGGGAGATCGGAGTTTTTGCCCAGGTGGACGAGGGTCTTGACCGGCCCGACCTCATGATGCACTACGGCACGGTCAACTTTGACATGCACACGTACAGGCAGGGCTACCCCACGGCAGACAACGTGTTTTGCCTGACGCCCAATGTCACGCACGCCCGCTCCAGGGGGACAGTGCGGCTCCGCTCCCGGGACTACCGCGACAAGCCCCGGGTCGATCCCCGCTACTTCACTGACCCGGAAGGATACGACCAGCGCATCATGACCGCCGGTCTGCGGAAGGCACGGGAAATCGTCTCCCAGCAGGCCCTGGATGAATGGGCCGGCGAGGAACTCTTCCCCGGAGCGGATGTACAAACCGACGAGCAGATCCAGGACTACATCCGGCGCACCCACAACACCGTCTACCATCCCGCTGGTACAGTCCGTATGGGCGCCTCTGACGACGGGAATTCCCCTCTTGATCCCGAGCTGCGGGTCAAGGGAGTCACGGCCCTGCGTGTTGCGGACGCCTCGGTGATGCCCGAACTCGTCACCGTGAACCCCAACCTCACCGTGTACATGATCGGGGAGCGCGCCGCCGAACTCATAGCCGGGGAACCCCCGAGAACGGCAGCGACCGAAGAACCCATCTCAGCAAGCGTCTGACCCCCAGCCCTCTGCGGGTCCCTCGCCTGATCAGCAGGGTCATCCGCAGAGGGCGCGGACCCAGCGAAACACCCGAAAAGCCCCTCCACACTTCGAGAACAGCCAGCCCAAAGAGGAAATATGAACCTGCCAATCACTGGTTCCACAACAAAAGATTCATCTGGTGGCGGAGTCCTCACCACCGGCCAGGTGAAGGGATGTTGCGCGCCCTCCCGTCAGACGCACCTGCCGGAGCCCGCCCACGACGGAACCGCCCACAGCAGCCGCCGGGCCGGGCAGAAACTACATCACGACATTGAAATCCCCGGGGGAACATTCAGCATGGGGGACGCGTTCGGGGAAGGGTACCCGGCCGACGGGGAGACTCCGGTGCACAAAGTGCGGCTGGATGGGTTCCGGATCGATGCGACAGCGGTGACAAACAGCATGTTCGGAGCGTTTGTTCAAGCTACGGGCTACCGGACCGAGGCTGAGCAGTACTGTTCTTCAGCGGTGTTCCACCTACTGTCTACCGCGAGCAGCGCAGCCATCCTGGGCGCTGCGGCCGGGGCGCCATGGTGGCTGGACATCAGGGGCGCGGACTGGGCCCATCCGACCGGGCCGAACTCCACTTGGCACGACACCCCGGACCACCCCGTGGTGCATATCTCCCACAACGACGCCCTCGCCTACTGTGACTGGGCAGGGCGGCGACTGCCAAGCGAAGCCCAATGGGAATACGCCGCCCGCGGCGGCCTGGCCGGGATGCGCTACGCCTGGGGCAACGAGCTCACCCCCGACGGGGAACACCGCTGCAACATCTGGCAAGGGACCTTCCCCACCACCAACACCCGCGACGACGGCCACCTCGGCACCGCCCCCGTTAGGAGTTTCCCGCCCAACGGGTACGGCCTCTATGAAATGGCGGGCAACGTCTGGGAATGGTGCGCCGACTGGTTCCTGCCCAAGTACTACCGCAACTCCCCTGCCGACAATCCCCAAGGACCCACCATCGGCGCCGGACGGGTCATGCGCGGCGGCTCCTACCTCTGCCACGACTCCTACTGCAACCGGTACCGCGTCGCAGCACGCACCTCCAACACGCCCGAATCCTCCTCCGGCAACCTCGGCTTCCGCACCATAGTCTTCACCTAAACCCAGGGTCTACACAGAAAGCAGCAGGCATGGCTGATGCACGAATCCGCAACGGCGGACCGGAGGGCTTCTCCGCCCGGATCCTCGGCGGCGGAACTGAGCCGGACCCGCGCTTCACCCTCGCCAACGAGCGCACCTTCCTCGCCTGGATCCGCACCTCGCTGGCCCTGCTCGCCGGCGGCGTCGCCGTCGAAGCCTACATGGCCGATCTCTTCGGCCCGGAACTGCGCAAAACCCTCGCCGTGCTCCTGCTCCTCCTCGCCCTCGCCATCGGCGCAGGGTCATTCTTCCGCTGGCTAAACATCGAACGCGCCATGCGACGCAAGAACCCGCTGCCGCTGCCCTGGATCGCTCCCATCCTCGCCGCCGGCGGCGCCCTCATCGCAGCCGCCATGGTCGTCTTCGTCCTCGCCCGTCCCGCCTGACCATGCCCAGCAGCAAGCCGAAGCACGGCGACGCCGGCCTCCAGCCCGAACGCACTGATCTGGCCTGGGGCCGCACCACCTTATCTCTGGTAGTCGCCGCGGCCATCTTCCTCCGCTGGATGCCCCACCACGGCTGGTTCACCGGCACCCTGGTAACCGCTGCCGCCGTCACCGCCCTGGCCATCAACCTCACCCACAAGCGCCGCTTCCATCGCGCCATCCGCGGCATCCAACAGGAAAGGATGACCCCGGACATTGCATCAACAGCAGCAGTGGCCGGCAGTGTCATCGTCCTCGCAGCACTGGGAATATACACCGTACTCTTCCTGCCCCTCACCTAACTGACATTCGCCGTTGAATGGGCGGACACATGGCGAAGAGGGTGGACGGCAGCCTGATTCTGACGCGAGATCGGCAGGCTTCTCTTCTCAGCGAATTGGCGGCCGCGTCGCCAAGTTTGAGTACACCCAAAGCTGACACACGGCTCCTTTGCCTGGTCCTCGGAACAGATCGACTTTTGAACGAGAAGTCAGGTCCGCCCGCCCACAGCCGGGGACAATTCTCATAGGTTATCCACCGCTACTGCTGCCATGGAGCGTCCCCAACGGCTCCCCTTCCAGCCGTGGATAACCTGAATTGATCCCCACCCATGGACGGACCAGAATCGCACCAGTTCCGGCCGCGTGATCAACCAGAACAACCACCGCGCCAGATTGACGGAATCGCAAAATATCGGCGTTCGGTCTTGACCGTCATTAGAGGAGAGAATCCCTCATCTACTTGTAGGTCTGTGAGTTCGAGCTGCCCGGCAACTCTGCATGTGGCTGCTGGTGGACCGGGACAGCTCTGGCAAATCGAAGCTTCAGTTGACCTGCGGGAGTCGTCAAGCTAGCTTGACTTCATGGATGGAGATGCGGCGTCGGTCGAGCAGGCACTCAGCAGCGGTGATATCCACGAGTTGCTCAAAGTGTGGGAAGACTTCAACAGCGGTGAGACCTGGCGCGAAGTGTCTGCCACCGGCAGCGACCAGGCGCGGGAGGCCGCAGCACAGTTCCTTGCCGGGGTAAGGGAAGTCGCAGCGCTTGAGGCGCTACGCGCGAACGCGAAGGCCGTCGAACTGCTCACGGCCAGGCGCTGGTACGTCATCAAATCGGCGCGTGAGGCAGGCGCGAGGTGGGCGCAGATCGGCGAAGCGCTGGGGATCACTAAACAAGCCGCTCATGACTTCTACCGCCGCAAGATTGAGGAGCAGGAGAAGTACCTGCCGGACCTCCACGACGCGGCAGCCGCGCGCGCGGTCCTGGAGGAAGTCCAGGAAGACTAGCCAGGGCCCCGGACCGGCACCTCTCCC
Organism: Arthrobacter sp. FW305-BF8; assembly: GCF_021789315.1. NCBI lineage: Bacteria > Bacillati > Actinomycetota > Actinomycetes > Micrococcales > Micrococcaceae > Arthrobacter > Arthrobacter sp. FW305-BF8. The sequence continues at coordinate 2,174,642 of NZ_CP084561.1, read as the reverse complement.
CCAGGTTGACGAAAGGCCGGTTATCGGCGTAAAAACAACGGGAGTGGAGTAGCTGCGAGAACTTCCTTCAGTGCGCCAAGGAACTGGCCGTTTCCACATGTCAGATAGGGATCCCGGCGAGCACGACCATCTTGACCTTAAAGCTGTATTGCCCGCGTATCCCTTGCCACTGTAGATTTCGTGCATCTAATGCATGTTTCCGCAACCGGCACCGGACAGGAGCGCTCCAAGTACTGCGAACTTCCCTGCGCCCGTCTTTGTGGCGCCGATGTAGTACTCCGAACCTTTCCCGCGCTTCCACGCCTTGTTGATCCGCATGGTTGCCGGCTTGGACATGAGATCGACGTCGGCTACGGTAACCGCAGTTGCTTCGCCGAAGCGGGTCCCAGTCATGACCAGGAACTCAGTGAAAGCCTTGTACCGCTCCCCCATGCCCTCGAGGATGAGCCCAAATTCGGCATGCGTCAGGAACCGGGCTTCATCCTCTGCTTTCTCGCCAGACGGAAGCTGGACGCCCCGGCACGGATTGTCCTTCCGGTAGCGCAGCATGACGGCGGTTTCCATGGCGGCGAAGATCAAACCATGGTTGTTCTTGATGGTCTTGGGCGACCTGCCCTTGGCCTGCATCGACTTGATCCAGTACGTCATATGCCGGTAATCGAGCTTGTCGACCGGAATGTGCCCTATGACGTCGGCGATATGCAGCTTCAACGTCGATTGGTACGTCTGGACCGTTCCGACGGAGGGGCGCACCAACAGATCGATGTGCTCCTGGATGACTGCGGCGACCGTCGGCGCCTTGGTCTGGTTCTGAACCATCGCGTGCTGAGCGATTTCGAACGACTGGTTATTGGCGTCGAGGAGACGCTTCAGGGTGGTCGCTTCTGCTTCAGTAGCGAAAGTGATGCCGTGCTCTTTGCGCGTTGCAGGGCGGCAGTCGGGTCATGACGCCCAGATTGCAGTCGCGGCTCAGCACGGTGTTCCACCTCCTTCAGACATCTCATGGTCGAAGGACGGGAATCGGGCATGACTGGGAGCCCGCCTACGCTTGCCCCGTCAGCCCTGGTCCACCCAAGCAAAGCTTCACAGCGCCCGCCTTGTCAGCAGGTCTTCAGCTTGCCGAGAAGAGCCGTACGAACCCGAGGATCGTCGTGCCAGAGGCGGAGCGAGTCCGCCACTGTGTCGCCGATGCGTTCCGTCGCGTCGCGGGCGGTAAGCATTTGAGCATCTGGACCTCTTCCCGGAGAGTGTCCGACGGTGTCGAGCGACTGCGCCAGTCACTCAGCTGACGGAAGCGGAGGCGGACTTGGACGCTTCCACACACATGCGCGCATGATGGCTGCCGACACGGCTACCTGCCTATCATTCGTCGGCGCCATCCTCCGTCCACGTCTGCAAGGCTGAAAGACCCGAGCATGCATCCCTCCGCCCAGCGCGTGAGACCGAAGCAACCGCCGGTCGGCAGCCTCGGCCGCTGCCGGAGAATACACCTTCGTCTTCCACTACCAGACCCGGGTGCAGTAGGTGCTGAGTTCCGGTGCGGCTACTGAAGGCCGGGAAATCACCGTCGCAGCTGTGCGAATAGTCGTCGAAAACCGCCCTGCCCTCCTGGGTGAACTGAGGGGCGACTCACTCGGCGACTATCTCCTGATGGGGTCCGGCCGGACGTGTACCGGTTGGAACTGGAAGGCACACCAGGGAGAGCATCACACTCGCGCCGCAGGGGCGAAAACCACCTCGGTTCCACCGCCACGCGGTCACGGAGAGCAGAGTCGCTGCTGTGTGACAACCTTTCTCAGGACTGACTCAGGATTTACTCAGGATTGCCTGTTGAGCAGTCGCCGGGCAGTAACCTCAATGCACGAGCAACTTTGGGGGAAAGATGAATTACCGGGTCAAGACCATGCATGAGAATCCTCAATTCAAGCCACTTGTGCTTTGTATTGCAATCCTTGCATTGTCCGGCTGCGCCGCTGAGTCGGCTGCCGACAAGAGTAGGGCAACGCAGGAGGTCGATGCCGCGATGGAGAAGCTTGGAGACGGGTTGACTCCAGATCAGAAGGCCGACGGCTTTGTATACGTCGGCGATGGAGTCGCAGTCCGTTGGGCAAAAGCGTCCGAGAAAAGTGGGACGACGTGCCCGTCGTACGCCGAGTCTTGCTATAAGGTCGCCATCCAGACCAATCTCGCTTGTGTCAGCGGCATTTACATTGAGCTGCAGCTCAAAAACGATGCTGGAACAATAATCGGGAAGGCCAACGAGATTACCCCCGGGATGCGGGCGGACGACAAGGGCGTTTTCGCAGTTTCCACTGCAATTGAGGCGCCACAAGCAAGCATGGCGGATGTCCACTGTATGGGGTAAACGGAGCTAGGAATGTCCCATCCTTGAAGCCGGCCACGAACACATGCCCCTGATGGGTTGCACGCCCTCGCCATCGCCGAACTGGAACGCCGCCGGCTCTCCGATTACCAGGTCGTAGACCTGTCCATCTGCGACCTGTAGGACGTCGCTGAGCCAACGGACCTGCCCGCAGACATGGGCGCCCATGAGCATGGACAGCATCATCGCCTCCACCCGGCTGACCCGCGCCGGCCTCGACAACACCGTCACCGAATGGCAGGACATGGCCTTCCGAATGGAACACATCCGCGCTGACCACCTTCGGGATCAAAGAGCTCGCCTGCGCCGTCGAACAACTCGCGCGCCTCGACGAATCGCAGAGAAAGTTCCCAGATGTCAGGAGAATGAGTTTCTACGCCGGGCTGCCGCGTATCCGGCCAGGGCATCAACCCAAAAGTGATACCCACTGGGCACGGAGCTCGCCGCCGACGCTGTTCCGCGGCGGTGAGTTGCAGGGTCTTGGGATTCGTAAGCAAGGCTGGCCGCACCACAACGCGATCATCGCAGCCGGATCACTCCGATACGGCCTCATCGAACAGGCACTGCGGATCTCCGCCGCTCTGTTCGAGGCCGCAGAGTGTTCAGACTGGCACCTGCCGACAATTGTCACACGATTCCATCAAGTAATCCGACCATGGGCAGCCGACTTAGTGAAACAGACCAGAACGCCAAGAAAGAGTTAGCTCCCGGTTCCGCGGCCCTGGGATCGACGCGGCGGGGCGTGCACTCCTGGATACGGCTCAGTTTTCCACCGTCACCGACATGCGCGCAGACTCCAGCACTAGTCAACGGCAAACTGCGCGAGCTGCAGCCGGTCACGAAGCATCAGAAGAGCGTGAGGGCGGGAGATGAACACCTCCGTGCGTGGAATTGGACTCTAGACAAGCCCCACTCCACCCGGAAGTCTTCATGTCACCGAACCACGCCGAGCGTCACTAGCCTCGCTGGTCAATACAGCTCGCCGAACTGCAAAACATCAATCTGAGCGCAAGCATCACCAAACGTCCCTAGACGGCCATACTTGATACTTGAGAAATGATGGTTGCGAGATCAGCTGGAGAAGAACCTGCGCTCCTCGCGGCGATGCGGTATGTAGCAGCATTCTTGCCGTCGGCTCCTCGTCCCGCGTCAACTAGGGCCTGTCTGACAATCTCGAACTGAGGCCATTTGGCAGCAACAAAGGTCTCAAGCATATCTTCCATTGCCCAGGCAGCAGTACCGCAAAACCCGCTCGGCCAGTCCGTCTCCGGTTCACCGAGGAAGCGGAGCATTGTTCGATTGTCTTTGGAGTCCTTTTGCTCTTGAGCTATGGCCGCTGCTTCAGGCTTCCCTTTGGCGCGGACTCTCCGTCCAGAATCCTTGTCCGCATCGAACAAAATGAAGTGGGGGACACCAAGCAGGCGGAGGATAGCTGCTGGCAGCAGTATCTGTCCCTTGGAATTAGCAACAGCTACTTCCACGCCAAGGCTCGATAAGGCCACATTGGCTTCAGCGACGCCCTCAATTATGGCGCGATCGGTCGTACCCTCTACTACGAGAACGGCGGAAGCGAACATCGCATCTCGTAGCTCATGCAGGCAGGCATTATCGAGTCTGCTTCTTACGGCGCTCTCTTCGAGAAAGGTATCCAACTCCTTCACGACTGCGTCCATCGATGCCTCATAAACAGTGACTTGAGGACTGACCGAAGCATCTGCAGAACGCTGTACCCGTCGAACTTGATCAAAGTAGGTAGGTTCGATGAAGTAGGGACTGTGCGTCGCATAACCAACCTGAATTCCCGAGTCCTTATCTTCGGCAAGGCTTCGTAAAACAGTCGCGAACGCCTTTGCCTGGGTCGGATGCTGGAATAGCTCAGGTTCTTCGATCGCCATGTAGATGACGCTTGCATCCCTATTCGCGGCCCCGCGATGTGCCAAGAGCTTCAAAGCAGCAATCAGCAATGACCGTTGAAACCCATGTCCTTGGCGCTCGATGTTCGTTTTGGTGCCATGGTCGTCCACCTTTACGTTGAATCGCGTGACTTGAGGCTTAAACGTCGCTTGGACAGACCCCACATCAATAGATCGCCCGGGGGCAAATGATTCTACTTCTGCGGTGAGATCAGCCGACAAAGCCCGAAGCTGGCTTGCGAAATGCCGCTCTGAGATCTCCTCGTGGCGGGACGTTAGCTCGTCGTTAAGGGTGCTGAGCTCATCGTCAGCCACGGAGCGATCAACCGTTTTCTCGATGATGCGTCCGATGACACTCGTCTTTGTATCCTGAGCCTCCTCCGAGGCCCGGAGGTCCGCTGTTATGAGCACGAAGTCAAAGAGTCCTGATAGACGTCCCTGGCCGGCAAAGCCGAAGAAGTTGGTATCGGAAACCTGAGCTGGGCTAAGTAGTTCAGGATGCTCCCTTTCCCACGTATCCAGGGTCGCATCGGCCGCACCTAGGCTCGTCCACTTAGGAAAAGTCAATTGGCTGTGCTCCGCGACAACCTTTTCATAGGCCGCTTTTTTGGGTCCCGCACCGGATGCTGCCCTGACCTCCTCAAACGGGGCAAAAGCCAGCGCTTTCCCGGTTATCTTGTCCTTACCGTCTTCCCATATACGCCACACAGAAAACTCGTCGACCGCAGCTGGCGCATACTTCTCACCAAGTACCTCGCGGTCGCTATCCGTCAAATCATTGAAATCAACTCGAACGACAATCTTCTGTTCTTCGGCACCAGAGAAGACGTCTTCCGGAGTTAGTACGGCACTCTTATCGCCGTTGAAGAACCAATCCAATGCCCGCAAAACAGATGACTTGCCGGCCCCATTGGGTCCGATAAGGGTTGTTACTTTGTCAAAGTTTACGTTGACCTTGTCCAGGCAACGAAAGTTTTCAATTTCAACGCGCTTTATCCTCAAGTAACGTCCCCAAATTCGAAGCATTTATGTCCACGAATTGACCTCACGACGAGGGCAATCAAGATCACAATGTACATCAGCAGTTGTCCGTCTCAGCTTCCGCAACGCCGATCAAATCGGCGGAGCCGGTCAATATCCCGGGTCGACGCCGGGGTTCGCAATAGGGCAGGCGCGCCCGCAACATCGCTCGGACGGTGGGCACAGTAGAACCGGTCCGGAGCGGCGGCCGTACTGTGCAGTGCACCACCAGTCTCTGAACTGCCGCCAATTATCAAAATGCTGTCTGGACAATGGGCCGGCTCTTGAGCGCTTTGCTGTACGCCCCTCCCGTTTGCTGTGAGTTCGGGCATGTACAGTGACGCGGCGGCGGCATATCGGGTGCTCGACGGCCCCCGGGGATGGCATAGTCCCAGGCCCACAAACGGACAAGGGACGTTGCAGCCGCCAGATCGGTCTTCGGCTGCTGCTCGCTGTCATCACCTGAAGTCGGACCTGACCCTGCCGTTACATAAGTAGCGATCCGAGCCTGCCTTACGGAATCCCGCTAATCGGCGGTCTAGTCAACGCCGGCAGAGAAATCGTCGGTTTGCCCAGTCATCGACGATGGTGCATCCTCGTGCCATGACGGTACGAAACGCGTGGCCCCGCAATCGATCGACGCTTCCTGGCGGCGGCCTGTCAACTCTCCCAGGTGGAGGTATGTCTACACTTCCCGGCGATGGCGCTTCGACTCTGCCCGGAGGCGGCCTCTCCAGCCTTCCGGGCGGCGGATTGTCCTCCCTGCCAGGCGGCGGCCTCTCCAGCCTCCCGGGCGGAGGTATGTCCTCGCTTCCTGGGGGTGGATTGTCCTCTCTGCCAGGAGGCGGCCTCTCCAGTTTGCCCGGCGGTGGCTTGTCATCATTTCCGGGTGGCGGGCTGTACAAGGGGGCCGACCCTAGCCCCTATCGCTCAAATCAACCCCCTATGACGCACTTTATTCCGTACCTTCGTTCTCAGGGGATGCACGACATAGCGGACTTACTCGCCCGAGCTCATCAGCTTGACCTCTGAGCGCGAGCCAGAAGGGACGCCAATCGCGCTAGGTCCCGGACCAAGTGCGCGCACCGTTTTAGATCGGCGCTCGAAGCCCAAGGTGTCCTGTCCCCTCAAGGGTCACTTCTTCGCTGCCAGCTTTCGCAGCACCATGGTATGCAGCTCTGATGCAGCGGGGTACCCCTCCCACCGCCCCGGATTCACATCCACATCCAAAGCATCGCCAAGGTGGACAACAAACGAGGCGCCGCCTACATCCGGTCCTTCCCCGGCAGCCAGGATTCCCTCAGTGTCAGGCCCTTGAGTTCCGTCCAGGGGATGACGCCCACGGCACCTTCCGGAGTAGTCCCCTACCTAGTATGGCCTCAGCGTGGTCGACAATGAAATACGCCTCAGTGAAAACCACAACCGATAACGACGCGCCATGGCCCGCAGTCGGCATCGGTCCGCCGTTCGCCCAGATAACCCGCTGATCGTCTATCACCTAAGGAGTCTGTCCTCCATCAGCTTCGCCAACGTCCCTTCCGAGTCTCCCCAGTCCGAATCCGGCTAGCGGTTCGAATGCTTCTTGAAGTGTTCTGCAAGCTCACTGCGCTCCCATAGTGCTCCCCATCCATTCAGGCGCGGGGCCCAGCGACGCCGGCCCGTGCCAGCCTTCAACGGCCCGACGAGAAACAGCATATGGCAGCGTCCCGAACACCAGCCCGTGCTTACTGCTCCCCCCGCCATACTCTGGACGACGCCACGCCTTTCTCGAAGGCTTTCTTGATCTCCTTGGCCACCTGGCTGGGACACCGAGGCACAGGACGGTTGAGGCCCGGTTCGACAGCACCACTCCTGCCGCGGCCCACACGTGGCGGGGCGACAACCCTGCATTCGAGACTGCCTCGTCGGATAGGAACACCGCCCGGACCACAGAAACCCCTTGGAAACACACGGAACTCCAGAAAACATAAGCAGTCCGGCCCAGTCCGGCCGATGTACGAGCCAGTCCGAGGCGAAATGTGTGTATTTTGTACACTCCATTTTTGGCCCCCTTCCGCACCATCAAAGCGACCGCCGCGCCTTCAAGGAGGCGCGGCAGTTTTGTCGGTGCAGGTTCGAGCTGATGGCGATCGATCGGCCACTGATGCGGACAAGCGGAGCCGCTCCTGGCTGGAGGAATCGGGGGTTCGCTAGTTCACTGTCAGTGGGTCAGCCTAGGCTATGCCGAAAGGAGGTAGCCAATGCCGATTCACGACCCCAAGACAGCGTCAGGTGGTCCGCATGAGGAATTATGGAAGGCCATCGGCCTTCCTGGCGTCATGCGCGTCGCGAGCTACCTCACCGAAAGCTTGGCGCCGATCTACCGACTAATCGTCGACGTAATGCTCGAGCACCAGCCGCAGTACCTTAGTGGGATCCCGCACGACCAGCTCGAAATGCTGATCCGAGAGCGCCTCGCAAGGCATCTAACCGGCGATGACCAGACCCTCGCCGCCGCCCTCGACCCGGACACTCTCAACCTCGACAACCGCCTGGCGCAGCTCGCCGGTTGGGGCGTCATCGTCATGTGGGAGGACAAGGTTCGGTCCGACGAGGACTTCACCCGACACCGCGGTCGCTACCAGCTCTCCGAAGAAGCCGCTCATTTGCACCGAGCGGTTCGCTCTCTCGGTGCCGAGAGCAGTTCCGCCGTCGCCGCGACGCTGGCGCCGCCAGTTATCGCGGCCCAGCTTACCCAGCTGCGCGCGACCGTTGAAAGCGACCCTGCGGCCGCCGCTGCCGCGTGGGGCGTAATCACCCCGACGATGCGGAACATGTCAGACGCCGCTAACGGCTGGCAGGCGCGCCTTGCGGCTGCCTTGTCTGGAAGCCCGGACGCGGACAAGATTGCCGCACTCAACGACACGCTGTCCAGTTACGTGTCGATGTGGGGCGCTGGCATCGATACCTACTCTGCCGACATCAGTCGCGATGCCCGGGCAGTTCTTGCGGTCCCCGAAACCGCGCTCCGGCACATCGCGCTCCACATCGCCGGACCTGACGTTTCCGAGGACATTCTCGGACGGGTCGTCTTTGAGATCGTGGCCGTATTGGGACGCGTTCTGTCCTGGTTCGACGGCGAGACCAGCCAGGCTGGGTTGTTACGCCGGCAGATGCGCGACACCATCGTGCCGATGGTGCGCGGCAAACGTGCGCTCGCCGCGGTCGGCGGACATGTGTCGAGGCGCAACCAGTTGCTCAACCTTGCCGAACGTCTCGACTGCACCACCGACGATGACGCAGCGTGGCATGTGTGGGCCACCTACACGGGCTTATTCTCAGCACGCCATCTGGGCCAGCCTGCACCTCATCCGGGTCACGGGTCGGACGCTCTATCGTTCTGGACGGCTGACCCGGCGCCGGTCGAGGCCCGGCTACGTCGGCAGGGACCCCGGTCCGGACGCAGCGGCCCCTCGCGGATGTACGACCGCACCGCCGGCAAGCAGGCCGCCCGGCAGGCGGCCACGGAAGCCGCGCGTGAAGAAACGAGGACTTGGGAGCGGCTGCTCGCCCTGTCTGGGAACCCGCTGTCGCAGTGGAACGACATTAGCGGCAAGGTCGCGGAGCACCTGACCGAGTTCGTGATGGTCCTCGATTCCACGATCGCGGAAATACGGCGCAGCTGCGGTCATGACCCCAGGCCCGGGACAGTGGTCCGCGCTTGCACCGGTGACGGGCTGTGGGACCTCACTGCGACCGTCCCGCCGGCCGGTACGCCCGATGCGGTCGTCAGGCTGCCCGAGGGCCGATTGGTCTACCGCGACCTGACGGTCAGCGTCTCCCGGGCAGTCGACGCACCCTCCCTCACCGGCAGCGTCGCTCCCACAACCAGCAGCAGAGGCGACAGCTTCGGCAGCACAGCTGCCCATCAGCTTGTGGTCGTCGAAGATGAGAGAAGGCGATGACGAAGGCCACCCATCCGGCGCCTCCGGTCCCGGAATACGCGCCAGCCCAGGCGACATCAACGAGCGAGGAGGTACAGGCGCGGCAGACGTTCTTGCGGTTGCTCTGCCAACCGCTGGTGACCGCGCATGTCGACACACAGCTTTACCGTGATGTCCTGCGCTACGCCAAACAGATCGATGGGTACTGCAAGCGACTGGACTACCGGCGCGCGCATCTGGGCGGAGCCATCCGGCTCGTCCGCAATCCCATCCTCGGAACAGTGATCGCCCCGCCCCGGCCGCTAGATCTGCCCCCGAAGCGAGTGCTCACACTCACCGCCATGCTCGCGGCCGCGTGTGAGGAGGTAGAGGGCGGAGTCACGCTCGTGAAACTGTCCGAGCTCGTCGCCGAGCTCTCCTCCAGCGCCGACCGGCAGCTGACTCCGTATGACCCAGACCTGCTTGCTGAACGTCGTGCGCTGGTGAAGGCGGCTGCAATCCTGGAGTTCTGGGGCGTATTGCGCAAACGGACGACCCTGGTAAGTGATGTCCAGGAGTGGACCGAGACGCGCCACGGGATCGGTGCCGGCTATGATGTTGACCGCGAAGCCCTCCTGCTGTTCGTCAACCCGGACACCATCGCGCTCGCCGCACATCAGCATGTCCAGTTCGCGCAGCTCCACCGCCCTGACCAGGTCGACGGGGACGAGCCCGCGACACGTTCCCCAATGATCGGCCCCTCCGCCGAAGAGGACTCCCCGGATGCCATTTGGGAGTCGCAGCGGCAGGCGAGCCGTGTTGTCCGCCACCTGCGCACTCTGGTCGAGACCCCTGCCTTGCTATATGCCGACCTTCCCCCGGACGAGGCCGAGCTGGCACGAGGGCAGCGTGGCCTGCGAGCCGCCGAGTCGATCGGACTGATCGGAGGATCCATCGAAGCGCGCGCCGAGGGGCTCGTGTGGATCAGCCGCGAGGACGAGTGTCCTGCGACTGTCGTGTGGCCAACCGCAAGAACCGAATCCTGGGCAGCGTTGATGGTGGCCGATAAGGCTGGCCGCGATGGGCACCACGACGACGACGGGTTCGTTCACCTCGCCAGCTCCGAGGTCGAAGACGTTCTCGAAGACCTCACTGAGTGGAAGGGGCACTTGTTCCGAGTCGACCTCCGCAACGACCCAACAGAGCTTCGCATCGCAGTCGAGGACACCCTGCGATGGCTTGACCTGCTTCGTACAGACGCTGACGGATCCTGGCACCTGTCACCGGTCACCGGCCGCTACCGCGACCCCGAACTCGTCGAGCCCATGCCTGGACCCGAGCAGGCAGACTTGTTCCCCGACCCCACCAGCGACTCAATTTTCTTCACATCCGGCCAGGCCGACCGTGCCGATCGGGCTACCCAAACCGCATTTGACCTTCCGGAGGACACACGTGACCAGTGAAACCGCCAACAGCACCGTGGATAATCCCTCCAACGGGGGAACGGTTGGCCGCGACGAGCCGCTGACCGTAACCGCGCTCGATGGCGCATCCATCACGCTCGATCTGACAGACGACGAGACCCTGCGCGCGTGGCGGCAGGCGGCCATCAGCGGGGGCCTGCCCGAGCCAGGCCGGGACCGGTGGCAGCAGCTGCGCGCCGGAGTGGTGAACATGTGGGAGTTCGATGCCGCGGAGTACTGGACTGCGGACGGACGCGCCCAGTTCGTCGGCGGAAACGAGCAGGGCAAGTCGACGATGATGACGATGACGACCCTGACCATGCTCACCGGCGACCTGTCTCCAAGGTATGTCGACACCTTCGGGGAGTCGCACCGCACCTTTCGCTACTACCTCGAGCCGACCGACGACCCGAAGGACCGACGCCCGACCAAGGACCAGCTGAACCGCGGCTGGACCTGGGTCGAGTACGGCCGCCGCGGCGAGAATGGCCCCGAGTTCTTCACCACGCTGCTGTTCGTGCAGGCACGACGTACCTCCCCAACCGTCGCGAAGCACTGGATCACCCACCGCGGACCCGAACGGATCCGGGCCGGCCTGACGCTGTTGCGGGAGCAGGCCACTGTCCCTGCCGCCGACCTACCTACCCTGCCCGGGTTGACCCGGCACCCGAACGGCCAAGAGTACGTCAAGACGGTCGCCTCCGTCCTGTTCGGATTCACCGATCCGCAGCGCCTGCGCACGGTTGTGGAGCTGCTGAAGACCCTGCGCACTCCGAAGCTCGGGAACCGGCTGAACCCTTCATGGGTCGTCGACCGGATCCGGGAGGCACTCCCACCGCTGGACACCTCCGAAATCAACGAGCTCGCAGACGGATGGGACCAGCTTGGCCAGCTCGCCCAAGACCGCGACGACGCTCGCGAGGCACAGGAGGCGGTCACTGCCTATCTGCGGTCGACGTGGAACCCTTGGGCCGACGCGCTCCTCCGCCGCGCCGCCGACGACTTGGTCTCCGCAGTCACCATCCTCGACGGCGTCACCCGCGAACGCAGCCGCGCAGAACAGCAGGAGAAGAAGGCCCGCGAGGAATGCGAGGCCGCCGAGGCCGCCGAACAGGAGAACGAAGCCGACCGCAGGATCACGACCAGTCGCCGCAACACCCTCATCGCATCCAGGGCCTACCACGCCGCCGCCGCGGCCGGCCGTCAGGTCGTTGATCTGACCGAGCAGGCGAAGCGTGCCCGCGAGGACGAGGGAGAACGCGCCAAGACCGCTAACGACGCCCGGGCAAAGGCCCACCAGGCCGACGGCGACTTCGGACGCGCTCTGGGCGACCTCGAGCAGACCCAGCAGGAGCTCACCGCCCAGGTCGAGCTAGCCGCAACCGCAGGCACCGGCGCCGGCCTCCCGGACGCGGCAGCTTGGGCGGCGGCTCACGACAGCCAGAGACTGTTGACCGCCATCCGACACCGGTCCGAGCACGTCGCGCACGCCCGCCGCCGCGCCGACAAGGTCAAGGAGGCGACCAACCGGCACGAGCGCACGCTTGCCCTGCTCGCCGACGCGGAGAGACGGGAGCACCAGCGCCAGATGGCGCACGAGGCCGCCGAGGGCGGCTACGAGAGCGCCGCCCAGGCGCTCTCCGACGAGCTCGAAGCCTGGGCCGCAGCCGTCAGCCAGCTCGAGCGGGTGGCACCCCCGAACGCACCGTCCCGTGAACGGTGGCTGGCCATGGTCATCTCCGCGTGCGAGCAGCCGCGGCCAGCGCAGACACTCGCGCGCCTGGTCCGTGACGAGTGGCTGACCCCAGAGCTCGAGCCAGTCACCGCCGCTGCAATCACGTCCCACAACGCCGCCGCCGCGGCCATCGACCGGGCGGAGAAACTGAACGCCGAGGCGTCGGAGGTCGAAGCCGAGCCGACCCCCGTTCCCACCAATCCACACCTGTGGCAGCGACGCACCCGTCCCACGTCGGGGCCAGCCGGTGCACCACTGTGGGAACTGCTCGACCCGCTCCCCCACCTCACCGACACACAGATCGCCGGCCTCGAGGCAGCACTCGCCGGCGCCGGCCTCCTCGACGCCTGGGTGACCCCCGACGGACTCTGGGCCGCTGACCGCGACGGGCACGAACAAGTCCTCACCCTCGCCACCCCATCCGATCACACCGACGACGACCGGCTTCGGGCGGTCCTGACGTTAGCCGAGAAGGTCCAAGACGGCCAGCCGCTTGCCGCGCTAGCCAGGACCGCAGGGTGGGTGCTCGACTCGGTAATCTGGCACAAAGACACCATCGAGACGGCTGACACCCGGGCTAGTGGTACTAATCAGGACGGAGCTCGGGGAGCATGTGTTCACGTTGCCAGCGGTGGCTCCTGGATGACGCCGACCACGACCGGGCGTGCAGTCCCTTCCGCCAACGGAGCCAGCCTGCTGGGTGCGTCCGCCCGGGAAACAGCCCGCGCTCGCCGGGTCTCCGAGCTACGAGAACAGGCGCACAAGGAGCGCGAGGACGCAGAGGAGCACACCCGGAACGCCGAACGGAACCGGGAACTTGCGGAGCGGCTGCATTCGCTCGCGCAGGCTGCACCCGACGACATCGCGCTTATCGACGCCGCGCGGGCGCTGGCCTCCGCAGCCACCGAGCTCGAGGCTGCACAGCGCGACCGACACGACAGAAACCAGACCGCCGAGGCGGCCGAGGGCGCGAAGGACCAAGCGCAGGCCGACCTCGTCGAATACGCCGCCGAGCACAACCTAATCGTGGCCCGACTCCCAGAGACTGAAACCGCACTCCATCAAGCGCGCCTCGAGGCCGACCGGCTCGGGTTCCGCGTCTCCGAGCTGGCACGCGAGCAGCGTAACGTCGACGGGAAACAGTTGCTTGCCAACCAGTTCCGTGCCGCCGCCGACGAAGCCGAACACCTCGCCCTTGTCTCCAAGTCACGACGGGAAAACCTCGACGTCGCACTACAAGCAGCCGAGGACGCGCTTGAGTCCACGGACCAAGAACTGCTCGCAAACGCTGAACGGCTCGACGCCCGAATCGAGGAGCTCGAGGACGAGCGTAAGAAGCTCAACATCCGGATTCGGGACCTTGGCAGGGAAGTCGTCAAGGCCACCAGTGTCCTCGAGACCATCGAGGACAAGCGGCGCGAGGCCGAGGAATCCCGGACCGAAAAGCTCGCCGCCTGGTGGGTCCCGGTAGACGCAGGCTTCGCCGCCGCCCGAGGCATCGACACGGGAGATGCGACCCGGACGCTGAGTGCGGCCGTGAACCAGGTCCGCGCTCTGCGCGCCGATCGGCGTCCGCCGCGCGGCTGGCCCGACACGACCGCCGGCACCGGTGGCGACAAGGAACGAGACCAGATCCTCAACCGGCTCCGCGACCGGCTCTCCGGGCAGGACCTCGTGGCCCTGAACAACACGCTGCACCGGACGGGCGGCCGGACCGCTTTCATCGAGCACGACGAGGACACCGGCCTGCCGCAAGTTCGAGTCATGGTCGACTCCTCCGGCACGACGCTCGAGCCAGCTGCAGCGGTCCGGGCGCTGGAAGCAAAGGCCGCCGAGCTCGGCGAGCTCCATGACGAGCAGATGCACGAGGTGATGCAGGAACTGCTCTCCTCGACGTTCGTCGATCACCTGCGTGCGAAGGTGAAGGAGACCGAGAAACTGATCAATGACGTCAACGTCGTACTCTCCAAACACCCGACCGGCACGACCCGCACCGTCGTCCGGCTGCAGCGCAAGGCGGTCCCCGAGCATGTCGGCGGCTACCATGTCCTCCAGCGCCTCCTGACCGATGGCATCGACTCCCCCGCGGTCCAGGAGCAGGTTCAGACCTTCCTCGCAGGACAGATCCGCGCGGCACAAGACGAAGGGCACGCGACCGGGCAGGACTGGAAGGAGCTAGTGATAGACAACCTCGACTACCGCAACTGGTTCGCAGTCGTCACGGAGTGGCGGGTCCTGGCGAGTGCGAAGGAGGGCGCGTCGCAGAAGTGGACCGAGCTCACTACCGCCCGGCACGGACAGGACTCCGGTGGCGGGAAAGTGATGACGATGGTGCAGCCGCTGCTGGCCACGCTCGCGACCCTGTACCAGACGTCGCAGACCTCTCCGCGGCCGCTCTGGCTCGATGAGGCATTCGACGGTCTCGACCCGGGCAACATCTCCAGCCTGCTTGGCATGCTGGTCGAGTTCGACTTCGACTTCCTCCTCGCCGGCCCGAAGACCCTAGTCGCGTCCCGGCACGTGCCCTGCGCGGCCGTCTGGATGGTCAACCGGGCGCCAGCGCCGCTGCCCGGGGTAGACCTCGGCCTATGGCTGTTCGCTGGCGGCACCCAGGAGCGCTTGCCGATGGCCGCACACACCTGGGCTCCCGTCGACAGCACCACGGCCGTGCTGGCCTCGGACGATGAGAACAGCGACGGCGTCGGCTCCGCTGACGCGCATCACCAGCATCAGGGGCTGTGGGAGTGACCGTCAGCCCCAACCAGAACCGCGCGGTGCCGGAGGCGGTGCTGCGATGGGCTCGCCGTCCCGGTTCCGCGACGCTGCTGGCCGAGGTGCGGGAGAAGGTCGAAGCAGGCAAGACCGGTGACCGGGTGCAGGTTGCGGTCGTCGAGGACCAACGTGACGACGTGGGACGGATGCTCGGCGTTGCGTGGGAGCTCTCGCGCAAGCCCGTCACGTTGCGGCTCCTACGAGATGCACTCACCAAGGCGGGGGCGGACCTGACCGGGCTGCTGACTGAGGTCGGTGGGCCGCTGCGGGACAAGCCGACCGAGCGACGGCTGGTGGCCCACGCGAAAGAGCAGATGCGCTCCGATGTCGTCGATTTGCTGGCCGACGCAGGGGTCCTTCAACCCATTGCGGAGCTGGCCGTCCTGCGTCGTTGGCTCGGCGCGGACCCGCAGGCGGTCGCAGGCGTCGTTGCTGCCGCTTGGTCCGCACTGCCGACCAAGCCCGGAGGCTCGCACAGCCAGCTCGACACGGTTGGGCTGGCCGAGTTTGCCGGACAGAAACTCCTCGACCCACATGCGCTCGACCGGGACCAGCCCGCAGGTCGCGCGGTCGCCCGCCTCCTCGCCGCGACGTTCGCCTGGCTCGACCAAAGCGAGGCACCCGGCGGGGGTGTCGAAGCAGTTATGAAAAAAGTACTTGAGGATGCACTGGCAGCCGCCGCCGTCGACGCTGCGGGGTCGGTGCTTCGTGCTAGGTCGTGGCGTGGAACGTGGAAGCGCGTCGGGATCTCGTGCGACCAGGTGTCATCTACGGTCCTCGTGCTCAATTTGCCGCTGAATGGCGCCAATCCTGCGCTCGCAGAGGTAACGGCCGTGGCTGGGGAGCCTATCTGGCTGACCGCACGCATGACCGTTGAGCCATGCCATACGGCGATGAACTGGACCAGCAATACTGGTCTCCGGCGCTGCCAGTCCAAAGGTACGGAGCCCGACCAGCTGGTCGTGCGGGTGTGCGAGAACCCGTCGGTGATCGAGGCGGCGGCCAATCGGCTCGGAGCCTCCTGCCCGCCCCTCGTGTGCCTGTACGGGCGCCCATCATCTGCGGCGTGGTCGGTGTTGTCCGCCGTCGCGGCCGCGGGAGCTCAAATCCTTCTAAGTACCGATCGGGACGTTGCCGGTGACCAAATCGCGACGGAGGTGCAAGCACTAATTGGACGGCGCTACGGACCACTCGTATCTCCTTGGTTACCCTCAGAAGATGGCATTTTTGAAGAGGAACGATTGACGGCGTTGCTAACCGACCTGACGAACCATGCTTCAGCTCACTCCTAGGAGCTCCTAAGAGAGGCGTCTCGCGTCTCGATCGCTTCCGCAAGTTCAGGCAGGCAGTACAGAAACTCTTCCAGCGTCAAGATTCTTTTTGACTCCGCCCTTGAGTTTCCGACGTGATGCTGCAGCCTGCGAAGGCCGGGCCGTCCCAGACTATCTCCTCTATTCCGTCATCGCGCCCCACAGCCCGCACACCCCCAAGGCCACCCGCCACGGACCAGAACATCGCAGCGCGTGAGGAGGGTTGAATCCACCTGCCAACCCTTTCGCTCACCGAGCTCAAATCGCGCGACCGAACGTTCACGACAGACCATTTTGCCGCCGCCCGAAAAGGGCACACTCATGATACCGACAACCATAGTGATGACCGGCACGCATCGGACAGAGGAGACAGAGCCTCCTGAATAGGATCACACCGCAACAGCCTGAATGACGCATCACCAAGTAATGCACCGGCGCACAGGCTAAACCACCGCCCCAAAGGAGGCATCGGCGTGAAGAAATGCCGGTCGCAAGAACGTTGCGGCAGCCAGAGTCACAAGTCACGTCGCCCTACCCGGAGCCGCAATGAAGAAGCAGAACGACCACCACAAAGTCCGAGGAGAAGGAATCCGGTGAACAACGAACGAAGCAACGAAGCAGCTCACATCGAATTTTTCTCAATCATGCCAGCCGCGCCATGAACACCCATGAACAGGCATGGAACAACGACACGTCGATCCAGGAAGCTAAGGAGGCAACAGGCCACACCGCCGGCCACCAATAAGAAAGGCCCCCGAAGGGGCCCTTCACAACACAATTTGTCCACACTCAGACGCTAAAAGCCCCTGAACAGGGAAAACACGTGCCCAAGCTGGGACTCGAACTACATTCCAGCCCCTGCAAACACTTGGGAACCCCCGAAACATACGGAATCCGGACCTATCCGAGGCCTGTACAGCCCAATACGAACCGAAAAGTGTGGACATTGTCCACACTCTCTCTTTCTAAAGCCAACTACTGTGGCACCTTGTCTCTGAGACCACCGTCTGAACTCAGGGGCGATCACTTTTGATGGACTGCATACGACTTCCCTAACCCGGGTCCAGGGCCATGTTCGAGTCTTAGATGGCGTGCCCAATACTGTCGGTTCTATTCGTCCCTCTTGGGATTCACCTGTGTCGCAGTCGAGACTGCTGCCGGGTTACCGCCGATCGGTGAGCTTACCCGATATAACTTATCGTCGAGGATCGACAGACCATCCATGGGAGGTTCGAGCGCTTGCTCGAGCAGAACTCTAAAAGGCTCACCAGAACCTTTTCTGAAAGCTCGTATGGAAGTGCGTTCGTTGTCGAGTTTGCTGATATTACGCCAGGCAAAAGTGCGCCCTGAGAGCTCCGCGATCTGATCCAAGTAGGCACGCTGCGTGCGGCCGTTGCCTTCGCGAAAGGGGTGAATAAAGTTCACCTTCTCCAATAGGTCAGCCGCCTGTGCAATGAAGTCGTCATCAGTGATACCGGGGTTTGTCAGCAGCTCAGTGCTGTGTACGAATGTGCTTAGCTCCTCTCCAGCGTTCAGGAAGAAGTGAGTCGGCAGAAAATGCGAGTCACCCTTGGTGATTTCAACGGTTCTGAGCTGCCCGGCCCAATCCCAGACATCCTGGTAGAGCCGGCGATGGATCTCCTGCAGGTGCGCCAGTCCAAAAGTTCCCAGCACGGGATCCAGTTCAAGTTCACGACGGCGCAACAGTGAGTATTCGCGCTCGATTTCGAGCGCGTGCTGAAGGTCTCGGAGATCCTGCTTGTTTTTCAGCACCTCGGTCCCGGGATAACAATACGGGTCATCGAATTCGACCATTATGCGCTATGGATCTCTTTCGCCCGGAGCTGCTCTGCGCGTTCAGCAACTTTGAGGAGCGCCACCGGCAGCTCCAGCTGTCCAACAACATACTCACGCACGACTTGTAGGCCGGTCACATCGGGCATTGCACCTTCGAGGTCCCAGCTAGCCAAAATCTCAGTCATAGCTTCTCGACGCTTCGACACGGGGTCCATGGAAGGTGAGCTGGTCTTTTCGCATGACATCTCAGGCTCCTTCTACTCGTTCAAGAATCTCAATTGCGATGGAACTCGCTTGGTGCCCATCGACGACAGCGCTAACTCGTATTGCATTACCTAACCCAAGCACGTTGTCCAACTCACCATGTGGTTGTCCCTGCTCAAGTTCCATGATGAAAAACGCTGCTGACAAGTGCATGATTGGGAAGCTGCGTTTTCTGTGACTGTCGAAGCCTTTCGTTTTTCACGAACGACAGCGCCGAGTTGGGTGAGAGGATACGCCGCTGCAGTCATGTCTAATTTTATCGTGCTAGTCAGCCTACGGGGGCATACCGTCGAATGGTGACCGATTCTCATGTTTGATCGGTACTAACGCTCAGCGGCGTTCCGCTTGCTCTATCGCTCGGTCGACTCCGTAGACGCCGAGTTCGAGCATCCGATCGAGAATGTCGAGCAGTGCTGAGATGCGCTTCTTGTCAAGAGCCTGCGCCAGTCCTCGAACGACTAGGTCTGCGATGTAGTGTGAGTCGCCAGCTGCTCCGGTTCGGATATCTGCGGCTTCGCTGCCGTAAACGTCGAGGAAGCGGTGTGCTGCGAGGTCAACAAGGTCATCAACCTTGTCGGGTGCTTCCTGCAAGGTGATAAGCAATTGCGGTGCAGCGTGAACGTAACTCGGAGAGTCGATCAGGTCTGCAAGGCAACTGGCGAAAGGACGCAGATTCCGTCCTCTGAGGTGCATGGCGAACGCACCCACTGCCTTGCGAACCTCATCGTCATCGTCGTGCATAAGTTCGCTCAAAGTGGCGAGAACGAGTTGTGAGTTAGCGGCGCTGTCCACCCTTGCGCTACAAACGACCGCCGCTCCAGTCCGAACCTCTACGTCCCAGCGAGTGCTCGTTCCATTAGCTGCGGGCGATCCCACTGGAGGGCCGCGAACGCAGCCATGCTACCGCCCGCTTGGCGTACTTCTCCATTCCCTGATCCGAGCATCCGGTCGATCAGTGGATCGATTCGGTTTGGGTCTACGTTGCCGATGTACATCATTAGGTTGACGACGTGGTCAGAGGCCAGGAGGATGTCGTTAGCCGCGATGAGGCGCTCAAATGCTTCATAGGCTGTTGGCCGTGCATGTCGAAGGCAGGCCGCGATGGTGTGCGCAACGCAGGAGCGGACGCTGAGGACCGGGTCGCTGGCGAGCGTGACCAGGTGAGGGCTGACCGTCGCGGTGCGCTCTCCGTGTACGTCGTGAACTAGGAGGTCGCCGAGTTCTTCGACGAGGCTGCCTCTTGCTGTGTTTATACCGTGCTGTCGCAGGTCTCGACCGCGGCGTTCCTCCTGTTGTGGGGTGAAGACTGGTGAGTTGTCCTTTGGGTCTGGCGCATGCTGGGACCGGTCCCTGACTAGCTCGACGATGTCGAGAGGTGTCTCGACGAGGAGGCGTCGCACAGACCACCCGAGCCAGCGATCACATTCCGTGATCCCGAGGCTCATGATGTGCCGAATGGCATCAAATATCGCCGACTGCGCAATAGGTGGGATTGTTGCCTCACCGAATCCCCAAAGGATAGCGCTGGGATAGGCAGGGTTTGTCGTTGGGGTTATCTGCATGGCTAGGCCGGCAAACCGTTGAGGGTCCTGTTGGGTGTGGTTCTTGAGTGTCTGCGACAGTTCGTGGGCACCACCGATCGAGCTGCCTCGATCGCGGTCGTTGTCGTGCTTGGCCATGGCGCGAAGCCATTGCTTGTCTGACATCCTCGCGGCCGCGGCATCGCCGATCGGAGAGCCGACGGTGTAGCTGATGATGCCGGTCGGGGACGGTGGAACCTCCTCTCCGAACTTCCGTTGGTACTCGGCAAGTCGTCGTGTACCCAGGGAGCTAAGCCGATTTCTATCTAGCGCCGACAAAAATTTGAAGGCGGTGTAGCCAAACGAGCGGAAGCGTTCGTATGGATTGCGGAGGTCTCGCATTTTGTCTTCGAGACGGGCGTGGACCTCGTCGGAGACGAGGGGGGCGATAGCTTCGACAAGCTCTCTAGAGAGCCAGTGAACGTCTCAGAGATAACCGCTTTCAAGACGGCTGCCGCCTTCGAGGATCAGCTCCGCCGCCCATTCGGTGAAGTACGCGGCACCGGCGATGAGCGTGCGGAATAGTAACGCTTGAGCGGAGGCGTGCTGGTTTGCCGCGAGGGTCCTAAGCAACGGCTCGACCGACTCTGGTTCGGTTGGCGCCCACCTGGCGAGCGCATCGGCCGCGCCGTTGTAGAGCGAATCGTCAGCGTTGTCGAACCCCGCTTCTGATCGCAGGCGGAGGCTGAAATGGTGGTCGTAGTGTGGGCCGTCGCGGCGCCCCTCCATGGATGTCGCCTGCATGACGGCGAGAAGATATGGCACAACAGTTTTGGCAAAGGCTCGAGGTTCCACTTTGCTCGCCTCTTTGATGAGCTCAGTGGCGCTGTAGTCGTGCAAACCGAGAATACCAATTTTGCCGTCTGGACCTGTCACGAGCGCCGATGGGCTTTCGATGAAGCAGGCGCTGAGCAAGTCGATTGCCCAAAGTGGTTCATAGGCAGCAAGGTCATGGGCAGAGAGCCAGAGGTTCTTGTCAGTCGGGTCGAGGTCTCCCGACCGCACGGCGCTCAGCAGGAGGTCGAATAGGGGTCTGTTCTTGTGGAGATCGGCGCGCTGCGTGAGCCATCGGAGCCACAGGAGGTACTCGGGTGAATCCCGTCTCGCTGAGAGAAGTTCCGCAACTAGAGCGCCGTGAACAGCTCCGGCGTTTGCCAGCCAGGTGATACCTCTTTCGCGCTGCGCCTGATCGTTACTATCGAGCCATGTCTCGATGAGTCCGCGGTTGTGGAGCACATCGAACCAGCTCGGGCGCGCTATTTGCTGCCATAGACGTCCGGTCAAAGTCGAGTCGCCGTCACCGATTCGCAGAATGAGGTCCAGGTCTTCATCCGTCGGTGTGGTTACGTTGGCAAAAACGATCATGACCGTTTCTTTGATGTGGAAACGAATTGCCGATCCGGTGAGCAACGCCTCGACTTCCGTGCGGAAACGCTCTGAATCACGCTCACGCAGCAGTTCAAGAATCTGGCGCACCTGAGCCCGTCTGAAAAGCTCTTGCTCTTGTGCACACAGGAACTCCACCATTGACTGCTGCCGCGACAACCATTGCCGT
The DNA here is from genome assembly GCF_021789315.1 of Arthrobacter sp. FW305-BF8. Taxonomy (NCBI): domain Bacteria; kingdom Bacillati; phylum Actinomycetota; class Actinomycetes; order Micrococcales; family Micrococcaceae; genus Arthrobacter; species Arthrobacter sp. FW305-BF8. Next base: position 2,152,948 of record NZ_CP084561.1, on the reverse strand, counting down.
GCGAAGGTGTAGTCGAAGAACGTTTCATGGAAGAAGGAGACGCGCTCACCATCGATGGCCAAGACTTGCTCAGACGCCAGCACTTGGGCATCACTGATGTAGTCTCCGGGGTCGAGGATCTCGATGGCAACCGACAGGGCCTGCTGATCGCTCGCGGTGTTAGCGATGCGCGCCAGCACGTCGTTAAAGCGAACATCTGGGCGATAATCGTTGATGGTCTGGCGCTTGCGCTGCCAGAATGCCTCAAATAGCGATCCTCGTGTGGTGAAGTTGAGCACGCCAGGTTGGCTCGCGACAGTTTCGAGGAGCACGAGATTCAGTGGCGACTTCAGCAGTTCATGTTGCGACGACGTGAGCGCCGTGGCGTCGAGACCCATAGCTTCTACGGCATCCGTGACGGCCTCATCTGGCAGCGGCTCGACTGTGAGGCGCTCAACGTCGCTCCGGGCCTCAAGCCTGCGGATGCGATGATCGTTCTCCACATCGAAGAGGCGGCAGGCCAGGATGACCCGTACACCCTCGACTGCCGTAGCCTCGTGGATCAGATCCTCGATGACGTTGTAGCGTTCGGACAGTCGTCCGGACGCGAGTGACACGGCGTCGAGCTGGTCGACGATCAGGAAAGCGTCGCGACCGTCGGCGGCCATCCGCAGGGATGCAACCGGCGAGCTAGTCAAGCCCAGCTGCGCCCCCAACTCGGCCGTCGAATTGAACGCTCCGCGACGGTCGAGTCGGAACGCCAGCACTTCGGAGCCCTTTGATTCAAGGCCCTTCGCCGCCTGATAGACGACCGAACTCTTGCCTCCGCCGCCAGTGCCGACCACCAGTGCCAGGCGCGTTCTGCTCATAAGCTCGATGAGCTCCGTGGATTCTGTGCGCGGGATAGCTGGTTGGAGTAACTCTCGCTCCACGGTACGGCACCAACTCGATGTTGTGGCGTGTACCTCATCATGAGCTGTTCGTTTCGCTGTTGCGTGGCGGGCGTATATGCCGTGTAGGGCCAGTCCTTCAAGCAGTTCACGTCTCGTGAGCCGCTTACGGAGATTGTTTAGCAACACTGCGCCGACGGCGACGGGTAGCAGCGGCTCTGCCGCCCCTTCCAGCACCGTAGCGGCGATCATGGCGTTCGTCTTGACAAGCTGCTGTTCGTCACCGACTTCGAACCACATGCCGCGAATCGCTTGCCAAGCGCCGTCCGCGCTGCCAAAGATGTCGGGAGCTGACAGCTCATCGAATACCGGACTCAACTGCTCGGTGAGTTGGTGCCTTATGAATTGCCCGAGATCCGTGGACTGTCGCGCCCACTCGCTAAGCACGCGTAGCCGCCCGCACGGCGTCATCGAGTGAAAGTGATACTCCCGGCCGTCAGCGACGTGCCCCGCTGCAGCCGCGAAAATGCCGCGACTCCGCAGGGCTGCGACGGTCCAATGATCGTTAATGCTGTGCTGACGCTTCACCTGCGTGACGGCGACGCTGCCCCGTTCATCAGTGAACGTGAACTCAGAACCCTCAGCAAGCTCCGGATCGAGATCCTCGAGGGTGATAGCGCGCCGCTCATCTTGGATGCACCGTAAAGCGTAGTGGACGGCCCACGACAACTCGTACGAGTTGCCCAGCTTGTCAGCAACCCCGCCGCCGGCCCTAGCCCTACGCGGCGCCTGCGCGTGCACGTCGTCCCCAGTCTTCATAGAGACCATTCTCGCCGGTGGACGGCGTCTATTCCGTACCCGCTCCTTCGGACTCGCCGGTCGCTCAACCTACGCCGCTGGTGGCTGCGGCGGGATCAGATTGGCACGGGTTTTCAGAATCAGGGCCACTCCCTGCGCGCTCCAGCGTCTCCAACCGTTCCCGTAATTAGAAATGAAAAGCACCTCGGCGGCCGGCTTAGCCGGTATTCGATGCACGACCTTGCCCGAGCATTGATATGCGAACCAAGCCGATGGCTGGCGTTCAACGAACGTCATTGGCGTTCTCACCTCCTTCGTACATCTCATAGGCGAACTACTGGAAGATGGCATGTCCTGAGCCCCGCCTACGAGTCGGAATCCGGCTGATCCCGACCGCAAGATCTTGGCCCGCATAGCTTCAGCCATACGACGAAGTAATCCCTCAGCTAGTGCTCCTGCTGGGCACAGCCACCACAAAAGGCCCCCCGTAGCCACGGACAGGCATATTAGATGCGGATTGCCAATCCTAGTTCGTCACGAGCCTGGCGAGGGAACGAACACCATAGGTGAACTGGTCGAACTTCAGCTTGATGTGACCGTTCTGAAGCCCGCCAGTGCTGCGTACGAGCTCGTGTGCCTTGAGCTCCAACATTTCATCCGGCACGAAGCGGGGCGTTGTCCGGCTCACCCATGGCCAACGATCGGCTTCTTCGCCCCTTTCGGTACGGTAATCATCAGGCAGGAACTCTGGATCTGACGTCACTTCCACGACGGCGTAACAGTCTCGGTTCTGTGCGCAAATGAACACCAAGTCTCTTGGCTTGATGCTTGGCCGGCCCTTAGCAGGGCTGCCGAAATACCACTCGCTGCGCCACTGGTCCAGCGCCGGCTCGCCGTACTCGGACTTGAGCCACAGGGTCCGGGTTTCATCACGAGCATCAACCAGCAACTGCTCGACAAGAGCCAGAGCAGAGTCTTGGTCCAAGTCACCGGAAGCAGGTGTCTCTGCCGCCGTTAGCCTACGGGCTTGCAGGAGAAGCTTCTCCAAGTCTTTGGCCCGAACGTCTCGACTCGGCCAAGTACTTATGGCTCTCTTAACTCCGTCTATCTGGGCAGCTCCCAGCTCAACACCCAGCTCAAAGTTTGCAGCCTTCGAACTGCCCAGCCCTGCACCGGTGAGGTTCGCTGACCCAAGAAAGCCACGGCTACCAACGATGAACGTCTTGGCATGCAGTCGGTCAACATGGCTGACGTTGACACCATTCTGCTTGAGTTCAATCAAGCCTTCGACGGACAAGTAGCCGTTCGCCACCGCGGTCGGGTCCAAGCAAGTGAAGAGCCGCCACCGGAAGTCTGATGCTGTGCCGGTAGCCGCCAACAGCCTGCACACATCAGAGGACACATAGGGACTGGCCAGGAACACGTCACCATCGACGTCCTTGATGGCGTTGTACAGCCAATCGGCAGCATTGGTGTGGACAAGGCCTTCGTTCATCACGAAGACAACCCTATCCTCCGCCCGAGGCCCGTGAGCGCGCGGTGCCCGGTGCGTGCAAGCTCCGTCACGGCTGATGCCCTCACAGGTGCAGTTTCAGCGTTGAACATTCCTCTCCTTAGTTCAGTCCTCGCCGGTCGGCTCGCGTCCGCATCGTCTTCATGCGCAGACTAGGCGAGTCTTTCAGCCCCTCGCTACGGCTGCCGTAATAAGCCCGCACGGCACCGTCGGACGCTTTAGCGCCGTATCATCTGTACGTTCACTGAAAGTTTCTGGGGGATCTCATGACCGACACCGCTGTACCCGTTGCGCCCAAAAGGAAGCGCAAGCTTCTCGTCGCCTTCCTGGTGGCCGTCCTGCTGATCGGTGGTGGGACGGCTGGCTGGTTCGCCTGGAGCGCAGGGGAAACCACCCGCCAGGCGGAGGCCACGGCGGCTGCGGAGCAAAAGGCCGCGGAGGATGCTGCGGCGGCGAAGAAGGCTAAGTCCGACGCGTATTGGGCCAAGGTTTATGCGGACGAGAAGGCCGCCAAAGCCAAGGCGGAGGCCAGCGCCGCTGCGAAGGCGTCCGCGGACCGGGCAGCGGCCACCAAGGCCATTGCTGACGCCGGCTGGAGCGAGAAAGCCCCCGGCATCTTCTACGCGGACTCCCCGGATCACACCTGCGATTACACGGCCTGCGCCAAGTTCAACGTGATGACCACGCTGGAGAGCGGCTGCCCGGGCGGCATCGTGATTCGGGGACGGTGGCTGAACGGCGAGACAGTCACCGGGACCGTCTTCGAGGTCACCGGGCCGCTCTACGCGAACGAGCAGGCCGCCGTCGAGGCGAACGATTATGGCGGTAATGCCACCAGCGTCGACCTGACCGAATTCAGCTGCCGCTAGGCTCAGTTAGCAAGTTCCGACCGGTTGCGAATCTCAATTGAACAAAGGTGCTGTGCTGAATGCGGATTGTCTCCTGGAATTGCTCGATGGCCTTCTACAAGAAGCGCCACCTGATCGAAGCCCTGCTTCCCGACGTCGCCATCATCCAGGAGGTAGCGAAGAAAGACATCGTGAACACGGAGTTCCCCTTCGCGGCCTGGACGGGGTCGAATCCGAACAAGGGCCTCGGGGTGATCGGGTTCCGCCCCGCCAGCTACAATGTCACCGAGACTGCGCACCATGCCCTGCCATGGCACATCCCGTTCAGCGTCGACGGGCTGAATATCGTTGCCTTGTGGGCGCACCAGGCAAGCCGCGAGCTCCGCTATGTCCGGGTCACACACGAGATCGTTGACCGGCACGCCGATTACCTTGCCGGCGGACGCGGCCTGATCGTCGGCGACTTCAACAGCAACACGATCTGGGACCGCGAACATCCCGGCCGGAACCATTCCATGCTGGTTGACAAATTGGGCGGACTCGGCCTCGACAGCGTCTTCCACCGCCAGGAGCAAACTGCACACGGCAGCGAGCTGGTCAAAACGTACTTCCATACAAAGAACCTGCGGTTCGGGCACCACATCGACTACGCGTTCCTGTCATCGGCTGTGGAAGCAAAAGTCTCCGTCGGTGAGCCGGAGGCGTGGCTGACCCACAGCGATCACATGCCGCTGATAGTGGACATCGGATAGGCGTGATTTTCCGCCCGGTTCCTCAGTCAGGGCAGCAAAAAGCCCCGGGGCATGGGGACACTGCGGGACCTTCCGGCGCTCTCGCACCCACTGAAGTTACTCGGTTATCAATTAGTAAGTAAACTGTGAATGATCTGACCCGACAAACTTGTCCTGCGTCGGGTCCGGCCATCAACAGCAAGGGCACGTCCTCGGCCCGAGTCTCATCCGCGGAGGGCTCGGTAGAGGGAACTCTCTGTCCTACTTCTTCCCTGCGGTGATCACGCCCAGCGCGCAGACGGTCCCGGGGAAATAACGGTCCAAGGCGCCGTCCGGTATCCCTTCGGGCAGGTCGTCGTCGCCCACCGTGAAGATTGAGTAGTCCCCGTCATCACCGTTCCAGACGTAGCCTGTGGACTCCACTTCTCGTCGCAGCAGGTTCTCCGCCTTCTGAAGTGCCTCGGTCATCTGGTCGATGAACCCTCCGTCCTGGCTGCTGCCAACGACGATCCGGAAGGTCCGCTCGCCTGGAGCCTCCGTTTGCAGCGGCGAAGCCTGTGGGGCGATTGCCCTGCCGCCTGAAGCCTGGGAGGCCGGCACTGAATAGCCGAGCGTCAGCAGCTCTATCGGGCCGTAAACCTCTTCGGGGTCGATCGGTTCGTGCCACGAGCGGAAGCCGAAAATGCGCTCCCAGAGCCTGATTCGTTGTATGTGCGCCTCCACGCCCATCGGGTAGGTGCCCAACGTGGTCAGCGTCTGGTTGATGAGTGCCGTCGCAGATTGGCGGTCCACCACTGCTGGTGGGACACCCGGGTCACGCTTGCCTTCCTTGATGTATGCGGCCTGCCCCAGGCAGAACGCCTCATCCGGCATAAAGCCGGCCGGTACAAGTCTCGTCATCATGCCGTTGACTGCCCCATCCATGAATCCCATGGCCGGAGTTTATCCCGGCTCACAGGACCGCTTGTTTTATTGCGGTCACGCTGATCCGGCCGCATTGTCTGCCACAATCAGTCCATGACCGACACCGCCGCAGCGCCTTCAAGGCCCCGTTACGACGAGGACTGCTGCGCGAACTGCTTCGACCTGCTCCTGGCCGACGAATCGCATCGGCCGTTCCTGTTCTGCACGGAGCTGTGCCGCTCCATTGCCATTGACGTCAGGTATTGGCGTGGCGTCATTCAGGATGAAAAGCGGCTCGCAGACCCGGAGGTGCAATCGGCGCTGAATGTCAGGATCGCCCACTTGCTCGCGGGTGGCTATCACGCGATGGCTCGGCGCATCCCGGCCGGGGTGCGGACCCTGGTGCTGGAACGGGACAAGGTCTGTGTCCTGTGCGGCTGCGTCGGCAACGAAATCGATCACATCGACGGTGACTCCAGCGATCTGGAAAACCTGCAACTGATGTGCACCTTCTGTCATTACCAAAAGACCTCATCCCACTTTGTCCCGGCCACGCCCGAGCAGGAAGCATGGATTGACGCACTGGAGCGGGACCGGGTTAGGTCGACGACACCTAGCCACCTCTGCGACGATCCCGAATGGGCAATCATTGAGCCTCAGCTCCGCCGGGAACGCATCGCCAGGCTGGGCGGCTGCGATCCGGCCTACGGCAAGCTCGGCCTCCACTCAGCTGAGCTCAGGGCCGGCTACAGGACAACCGCTGACCGCCTCATCTCCCTGAGCCACTACAGTGAAGAGGAAATGACTGCCTGGGAAGTTGTCGAGGAGTAAGAGGCGGCGCTGGAAGTCCTCAGCGCATACTGCGTCCTGCTGAAATGGGCTGAGTTGGACCTGCGCACAGGTACCCACAGGGCTGCGTAAAGATTCGTGCTAGCTGCCCCAGTTTCCCTGCAGCGGCTTACCCAATGTCATGCCCCTGTACTGGCAAAACATCGAGTTCTCGCTGTCCCAGGTCCGCGTTATCAACCGTGCTGATCCGCTGAGCTTCAAGGATGCAATTGGCGAGCCGAAGTTCCTGAACGCCAGCAGGTGGTGGCTTTCGTCCGTCGCGAAGGTCGTCCGGCCCGGCGGGACTTCGTACGTCTCAGGCAGGTCGACGTAGCCGGTGCCCATCTCAGCACCGTTCACCCGGACGGCGCTGACAGTGAGCAGGTCACCGACCTCGATGCTGACCGGAACGGAGAACCTACTGTCCAGCACGAAGGTTAGCTTCAAGGCATCGAAGACGTCGCTGCCCGGTACAGGTTCGGCCCTGACGAGCGTCAAGGCCACACCCTCGTCGGCGGGGCAGGTGGGCTCAGGTGTCGGGCTGGGAGGCGCGGCGGCTACGACATCGGCCTGCCCAACCGTCGGCGGTGGCGGTGGCAGCGGCTGGACTTCAGCGAAGGACTGCTCCGGGACGGGTGCTGGTGTCACCCGCTCGAAGTGGCGCGGCACCGACACGGTGGGCGCCGTGCTGCTCTCAGTTGGTTCGGGCTCCGTGCTTTCCGTCGGCTTACTCTCCACCTTCGCGGTGCTGGCCGGCACCTCTGCAGTTGATGAAGCAGCCCCAGGACTGGACACCGCACTCGATGGTGCGCTTGTCAGCGACTGGCCAAGCCGGACACCGACAAGAATGACGATGACCGTCACCAGGACAACACCGATCGCGATGACGGCGATCATCGGCGAACTGAGGGTACGTCCACCCGGAGAATCTTGATCCACCGCATCAGTGTAGTGCCGCAGCGCCGGGTTTCTGGTGGCCGCCACGAACTCAGCGGAACTGTGACAACCGCGTCCGGAAGGTCACTGGCGAGGCGGTCGTCTTCCTCCACACACATGGGTTCCAGCAGCTCTCTGCCGAACCGGAAGGAATGCCAGGTTTGAACCCTTCACCGCGGACGCGCGCCGCGCCGTCGTCCTCGCCCGGGAGGAGGCCCCGTTGCTGCACCACGACTTCGTCCGCAGGCGCAACCCCAAGGCGACTACCGGATGGCCTGCGAGAACGGCAACTCCCACGGCGCAATGATCACGTTCCCGGCAGCCCCTGAATTCGAGGGAATGCCAAAGGATGGCCCGGACCGGCGCTTCATGGCCATGCCCGCCTATCTGGGTGGCCGCTTCGGCACCTCGGGCGTGAAGTGGTGCGGATCCAACACCGAGAACCGCCAGAAAGGGCTCCCCCGCTCGATCCACGTGTTCGTCCTGAACGACAGCGACACCGGTGCGCCGCTGGCCATCATGAGCGCCAACCTCCTCAGCGCCTACCGCACCGGCGCCGTCCCGGGCGCCGGCGGCAACCTCGCCAAAGCCGACGCCGAGGTTGCCGCCGTGGTCGGCCCCGGCGTGATCGCCCGCTCTGTCCTCCAAACAACGCTGGCCCTGCGCCCCTCAATCGACACGTTATTCGTGAAGGGCCGCAGCACCGGCACCACGCAAGCATTCGTCGAATGGGCAACGGCAAAATTCCCCCAGCTCACCAAGGTCGCCGCAGCCGAAAGCATCGAGGACGCAATCGCCGATGCCGACGTCGTCATGGCCACCACGTCCACCGACGCCGCAGGAAGCGAAGCATTCCCCTACTTCCCCAAGCACGCCATCAAACCCGGAGCCCTCCTGCTCCTGCCCGCAGCTGCCCGCTTCGATGACGACTTCCTCCAGGGCGATGCCCGCCTGGTAATCGACGCCGAGGGCCTCTATCAGGCCTGGCTCGAGGAATACGGCCCCACGGCTTACCAGATTCTCGGCATTCCCGGATCCCACTGGTTCGGACTGCTAGAGGAAGGGAAGATCCCGGCCTCGAAGATCGAGGAGATCGCCGACATCGCCACCGGCAAGCTCCCAGCCCGCCGCGACGATGAAGAGATCATCCTCTACTCCGTCGGTGGCATGCCCATAGAAGACGTTGCCTGGGCCACCGAGCTGTATCGCACGGCCGAGGAAAAGAACATCGGCACCGTCCTGAACCTCTGGGACACCCCCGCCCTCGCCTAGGCGTAAAAAACTCGCATGGGGCAGTCGTCACCTGCCCCCATGCACCCATCACTGACAGTTGCTCGGTGTCGGCAGGAGCAGTTGTTAAGTCGCGTAAGGCGGTCCACCAACGCGACACCTCATGGCGGCTCCCCTGCTGGTAGAAATCCACGCGAATGCTGCCCTCGTGACAGCCTTATGCCCTGCCCTACTTTAATACCCGCAAGGGTGCCCTAGGGGGTTACACTGGCGGGCACAAGCGCCCGCCAGGTCGTGCGTCGGGCATGTCCATAAATGCAGGAAGCTCGACGTCCGGGCGGAACGCAGCCGTGGCACGCCGGATTACCCGCACACGAACAGCTTAGCCATGCCCTTGAAGATACTCCCGCGCAAGTGGCCGTCAGCGGATCCCTGCGCAGACACATGAGCTCTCGTCGACTACGGTCATGCTGTCGAGCAAAGCGTGGGCCATGAACGGATATGAACAACCAGCCAGGCAGCGGGCAGCATCGTTCGGGACATCTCGCCCCAATCCCCCAGGGTCATGTAGTTGTCCAAGATGGAGGCAATGAACAGGTATGAAGAACACACAGGGCAGCCGCCACCTCGCTTCAGGAAATCTCGCCAAAAAGTCACAGCGTCATGCAGTAGACGCCGGAGCCACCGATGAAGGAGCAGGAAGACACCGCGAAACGCATAGGAGGAATCCAGTGAAGGCCCAAAAACGCGGGAAAGGAAACCGGGCCAGATTTTTCTCAGGTCATGTTGCCCAGGCCACGGACATCCATGAACTGGTAACGAAGGACGCACCGCCGATCGGCAAGGCATGCAAGGAGGCACCCGGCCACCAATGAAAAGGCCCCCGAAGGGGCCCACAAGTGAACAATATGTGCACACTCAGGAGGCTAAAAGCCCCTGAATGGGAAAACACTGTGCCCGAGGTGGGACTCGAACCCACACACCTTTCGATACCGCATTTTGAGTGCGGCGCGTCTGCCAATTCCGCCACTCGGGCGCGGAGTACACGGAGTAACAATCGTAGGCTCACAGCGAAGTGTGATCAACGCGGCCACTACCAGTGCGCGGAATTACTCTACATGCAGATAGGCTGAAAGGCAGAATCGCGCCACCGCCGTCGCAACAAGCCATGCCGATCCAAGTACAAGCGCGGGGCCCAACTAAGATAGTCATAGTCCCGCCGTACCTTTTCAAGGAGATCCCGTGTCAGAACCGACGGAGTCAAACAAAACGTCCCAGCCGGCGCGCCGCGTCGTCGTGGCCGAAGACGAAACCCTCATCCGCCTGGACATCATCGAAATCCTGCGCGGCGAAGGCTACGACGTCATCGGCGAGGCCGACAACGGCGAGAAGGCCGTGCAGCTGGCCGAAGAGCTCAAGCCCGACCTTGTCCTCATGGACGTCAAGATGCCCGTCATGGACGGCATCTCCGCGGCCGAGAAGATCGTCAAGGCACGCATCGCCCCCGTGGTGCTGCTGACCGCCTTCAGCCAGAAGGAACTCGTGGAGCGCGCCCGCGACGCCGGTGCCATGGCCTACGTGGTGAAGCCGTTCACCCCTGCCGACCTGATCCCCGCCCTGGAGATCGCGCTGTCCCGCCACGAGGAGATCAAGGCCCTCGAATCCGAGGTCACCGACCTGCAGGAACAGTTCGCCACCCGCAAGCTCGTCGAACGCGCCAAGAGCCTGCTGACCACCAAGATGGGTCTCACGGAGCCGGAAGCTTTCCGCTGGATCCAGAAGACCTCGATGGACCGCCGCCTCAGCATGCGCGAAGTGGCTGAGACCATCATCAACCAGGTCAACTAGCGCCACAAGCAGCAAGAAAAGCATCAAGACAGGAAGGACCCCGGCACAACGCGCCGGGGTCCTTCTGGTTTCCCGGAAACCAGGGACGGAGCCCGAGAAAAACAAAAAGGAAGGACCCCCGCTACCGACCAGCAAACTGGTCCAGGCGGGGATCCTCCCTCAGGACTAGCTACTCAGCCGGAGCTGCTGCAGCCTTGTCCTTGTTCTTCTTCTTCTTTTCCGGCCACGGACCGAGCTTTTCCTTCTTCTCGGCTGCTTCGCCAAGGCGCGGGGTGTCGGCGAGGTCGCCCACCTTGTGTACCTTCAGGGAGTTGGTGGAACCGGCCTTTCCGGGAGGGGAACCGGCAGCGATGACCACGAGGTCGCCGTCTTCCACCAGCCCCATGTCCAGCAGGCTGCGGTCCACCTGTGCGGTCATCTCATCCGTGTGGCCCACCATGGCAACCAGCTGCGGCTGGATGCCCCAGGTCAGCGCCAGCTGGTTCCAGACGTGCTCCACCGGAGTGAACGCGAATACCGGCTTGATCGGGCGGAGGCGGGACAGGCGGCGTGCCGAGTCACCGGACTGCGTGAACGTACAGATGTACTTAGCGTCCAGCTGGTCCGCGATTTCGACGGCGGCACGGGTGATGGCGCCACCACGGGTCTTGGGCTTGGTGCCCAGCGGGGGGACGCGCTCCAGTCCGTGCTCCTCGGTGGACTCGATGATCCGGGCCATGGTCTTGACCGTCTCGATCGGGTACTTGCCCACGCTGGTCTCGCCGGACAGCATGACCGCGTCGGCGCCGTCGAGCACGGCGTTGGCGCAGTCGGAGGCCTCCGCACGGGTCGGGCGCGGATTGTCGATCATGGACTCCAGCACCTGGGTGGCCACGATGACCGGCTTGGCCCAGCGGCGTGCCAGTTCGATGGCGCGCTTCTGCACGATCGGCACTTCCTCCAGCGGAAGCTCCACGCCGAGGTCGCCACGGGCCACCATGATCGCGTCGAACGCGTCAATGATCTCGTGGAGCTGGTCCACGGCCTGGGGCTTTTCGATCTTGGCGATCACCGGCACGCGGCGGCCTTCTTCGTCCATGATCTCGTGCACGCGCTTGATGTCCGAGGCGTCACGGACGAAGGACAGGGCAACGAGGTCCACGCCGCGGCGCATGGCCCAGCGAAGATCGTCCTCGTCCTTTTCGCTCAGTGCGGGGACGTTGACGGCAACGCCAGGGAGGTTGATGCCCTTGTTGTTGGACACGAAGCCGCCCACGGTCACCTTGGCGACCACCTTGACGTCGTCGACCTCGATGGCGCGCAGGGCAACCTTGCCGTCATCGATCAGCAGGGCATCGCCCGGGTTGACGTCCTCGGTAAGGCTCTTGAGTGTGGTGGAGCAGATGTCCTTGGTGCCGGGAACGTCCTCAGTGGTGATCGTGAAGATGTCCCCCACGGCCAGCTCGTGGGGACCGTCGACGAAGCGGCCCAAGCGGATCTTCGGGCCCTGCAGGTCGGCCATGATGGCCACGGCCTTGCCCAGATCGGACGCGGCCTTGCGGACGTTTTCATAGGTGTTGTCATGCACGGAGTAGTCGCCGTGGCTCATGTTCATACGGGCTACATCAACGCCGGCTTCCAGCACCGCGAGGGTGTTTTCATAGCTGGCAATGGCCGGTCCAAAGGTGGCCACAATTTTTGCGCGTCTCATATACCTACCCTATTTGTCACTTGCATTGGTTAAGTTGTCGCGGAGATGAATTCCCCGGATCGGCCGCCAGAAGGAAGGCGCGCTACAGGACAGCTATGGCGCGGTCCGTCGGAGCCACAGGCGCAGGAAGGATGGTGCTTCCCATCAGGTACTTGTCCACCGCGGCCGCGGCGGCACGGCCCTCGGCGATGGCCCACACGATCAGGGACTGTCCGCGGCCGGCGTCGCCTGCCACGAAGACACCCTCGGTGTTGGTCATGTAGTAGCCGTCGCGGGCCACGTTGCCGCGGCCGTCGAACTCGGCGCCGACCTGCTCGGTGATGCCGGCCTTTTCAGGTCCGGTGAAGCCCAGGGACAGGAACACCAGGTCAGCGGGGATGATCCGTTCGGTGCCGGCCTTGGGGAGGCGCTTGCCGTCAACGAATTCGGTCTCTGCAACCTTGACGCCGGTCAGCTTGCCGTCCTCGCCCACGAACTCAACGGTGGAGGCGAGGTACGTGCGCTCACCGCCTTCCTCGTGCGCGCTGGCCACCTCGAAGAGGGTGGGGAACGTCGGCCACGGCTGGTGGCTGGCGCGTTCCAGCGACGGCTGCTTGCCGATGGCCAGCGTGGTCACCGAGGCCGCCTGGTGGCGGTGCGCGGTGCCGATGCAGTCCGCGCCGGTGTCGCCGCCGCCGAGGATGACCACGTGCTTGCCGCGGGCGTCGATGTGGTTCTCCGGGGACTCCCCCGCCACCACGCGGTTGGAGGGAACCAGGTAATCCATGGCGAAGTGCACGCCGTCGAGGTCGCGGCCCGGGATGGGCAGGTCGCGCGGCACGGTGGCGCCGGTGGCGATCACCACGGCGTCGTAGCGGCGGCGCAGCTGCTCCCAGGTGACGTCAGTACCGACCGCGACGCCGGTGCGGAAGCGGGTGCCTTCGGCCTTCATCTGCTCGAGCCGGCGGTCCACCTGCTCTTTTTCCATCTTGAAGTCGGGGATGCCGTAGCGCAGCAGGCCGCCGATCTTGTCGTCCCGTTCGTAGACGGCCACGGTGTGGCCCACGCGGGTCAGCTGCTGTGCAGCCGCCAGGCCGGCAGGGCCGGAACCGACGACGGCGACCGTCTTGCCGGTGAGGCGGTGCGGCGGCAGCGGGTTGACCCAGCCGTTATCGAAGGCCTCATCGATGATGGACACCTCGACCTGCTTGATGGTCACCGCGGGCTGGTTGATGCCCAGCACGCAGGACGCCTCGCACGGGGCGGGGCACAGCCGGCCGGTCCATTCGGGGAAGTTGTTGGTCGCGTGCAGCCGCTCAATCGCTTCCTCGCCCTTGTCCCGCCACATGAGGTCGTTCCACTCGGGAATCAGGTTCCCCAGCGGGCAGCCCTGGTGGCAGAACGGCACGCCGCAGTCCATGCAGCGGCCCGCCTGGGCCTTCAGCGTGCCCTTCTCCTGGGCCTCGTACACTTCCTTCCAGTCCATGATGCGGACGGGAACGGGACGGCGCGGCTGGGTTTCACGCTGACGTACTTTCAGAAATCCGCGTGGATCAGCCACCGGTCACCTCCAGGATTCGAGACCAAACTTCTTCGCCGTCGGGGTCAAGGCCCTCTTCGATGGCGTCAAGACGGGTTTGCAGTACTGCGGCGTAGTCGCGCGGCAGCACCTTGGTTATGCGGGCAGCGGTGTCGTCGAAGTTATCGAGCAGACGCGCGGCCAGCTGGGATTCGGTTTCCTCCACGTGCTTGACCAGCAGGCCGTGGACGATGTCGCGGTCCTCGGCGTCCAGCTCGAGGAGCTGGAGTTCGCCGGACTCGAGGGCCTGCTTGTTGACGCGTTCGGTCCGCAGGTCCAGCACGTAGGCCGTACCGCCGGACATGCCGGCGCCGAAGTTCCGGCCGGTGCGGCCGATGATCAGCGTCTGGCCGCCGGTCATGTATTCGCAGCCGTGGTCGCCGATGCCTTCGACAACAGCGGTGGCGCCCGAGTTGCGGACCAGGAAGCGTTCGCCCACCTGGCCGCGCAGGAACAGCTCACCGCTCGTGGCGCCGTAGCCGATGACGTTGCCGGCAACGACGTTGCGTTCGGCCTGGAACACGTTGGTGCGGTCCGGGCGGACGATGATCCGGCCGCCGGAGAGACCCTTGCCGACGTAGTCGTTGGAGTCGCCGTACAGGCGCAGCGTGATGCCGGCAGGCAGGAAGGCGCCCAGCGACTGCCCGGCGGTGCCGTTCAGCGTGATGTCGACGGTGTCCGTGGCCAGCACGTCCGTGCCGAACGTCTTGGTCACGACGTGGCCCAGCATGGTGCCCACCGAGCGGTCGGTGTTGATGACGTCCACCGTGATCTTCACCGGGGCACGGTCGGTCAGCGCCTCGGCGGCCATGGTGATGAGCCGCTGGTCGAAGTGCTTGTCCAGCTCGTGGTTCTGGCCGGTCAGGTTCCGCAGCGGGGCGTCATCGTCGAACTCGAGGCCGTGCAGGATCGGATCCAGGTCCAGGCCCTCGGCCTTCCAGTGGCTGATGGCGTCCTGGGTGTCCAGCATTTCGGCGTGGCCGATCGCTTCCTCGATGCTCCGGAAACCGAGCTCCGCGAGGATCTCGCGGACTTCCTCGGCCAGGAACTCGAAGAAGTTGACCACGAACTCCGGCTTGCCGCTGAAGCGGGCGCGCAGTTCGGGGTTCTGGGTGGCAACTCCCACAGGGCAGGTGTCCAGGTGGCAGACGCGCATCATGATGCAGCCCTCAACCACCAGCGGTGCCGTGGCGAAGCCGAATTCCTCGCCGCCGAGCAGCGCGGCAATGACGACGTCGCGGCCGGTCTTGAGCTGGCCGTCCACCTGTACCACCACGCGGTCGCGCAGGCCGTTGAGCATGAGGGTCTGCTGGGTCTCTGCGAGACCCAGTTCCCACGGCACGCCGGCGTGCTTGAGCGAGTTCAGCGGCGACGCGCCGGTTCCGCCGTCGTGCCCGGAAACAAGCACGACGTCGGCCTTCGCCTTGGTGACGCCGGCGGCAACTGTGCCGATCCCCACCTCGGAGACGAGCTTGACGTGCACCCGGGCCGAGGGGTTCGCGCGCTTCGCATCGTAGATGAGCTGCGCGAGGTCCTCGATCGAGTAGATGTCGTGGTGCGGGGGCGGAGAGATGAGTCCGACGCCGGGTGTCGAGTGGCGCGTCCGGGCAACCCAGGGGTAGACCTTCTGGGCCATCAGCTGGCCGCCTTCGCCGGGTTTGGCGCCCTGGGCCATCTTGATCTGGATGTCGTCCGCGTTGCTCAGGTAGAGGCTCGTGACGCCGAAGCGGCCCGAAGCAATCTGCTTGACGGCGGAACGGCGCTCGGGATCGAGCAGGCGGTCCACGTCCTCGCCGCCTTCACCGGTGTTGGACTTGCCGCCCAGCCGGTTCATGGCGATCGCGAGGGTCTCGTGGGCTTCCTTGGAGATGGAGCCGTAGCTCATGGCACCCGTGGAGAAGCGTTTGACGATGCTGGAGACCGGCTCGACTTCCTCGAGCGGCACGG
This sequence comes from Arthrobacter sp. FW305-BF8, assembly GCF_021789315.1. Classification (NCBI taxonomy): domain Bacteria; kingdom Bacillati; phylum Actinomycetota; class Actinomycetes; order Micrococcales; family Micrococcaceae; genus Arthrobacter; species Arthrobacter sp. FW305-BF8. The sequence continues at coordinate 2,137,249 of NZ_CP084561.1, read as the reverse complement.
CCGGGCGCACGCCGTCCTTGAACTTGAGCAGACCGCGCAGGGTCATCAGGTTCTCGGACTGGTCGTCCACGCCCTTGGTGTAGGCCTTGAAGATGTCGTAGCGGCGCTCACGCGTCGCGTGCTGCAGCCGGAAGACAGTCTCCGGGTTGAAGAGGTGCGGCTCACCGTCGCGGCGCCACTGGTACTCGCCGCCGCCCAGCAGGGGACGGTGCGGCTGCTCAATGCCGCCCTCGGGGTAGGCCATCTGGTGCCGCGCGGAAACCTCGGCCGCAATGACGTCCAGCCCCACACCGCCCAGCTGGGAGTGCGTGCCGGCGAAGAATTCGTCCACCAGTTCCTGGCCCAAGCCAAGCGCCTCGAACGTCTGCGCACCGGTGTAGGACGCCACGGTGGAGATCCCCATCTTGGACATGATCTTCAGGACACCCTTACCAAGGCCCTTGATCAGGTTGTAGACGCCGTCCTGCGGGGTCACGCCCACCACGTCGCCGGCAGCGATGAGCTGCTCAACGGATTCCATGGCCAAGTAGGGGTTCACGGCGGAGGCACCGTAGCCCACGAGGACTGCCACGTGGTGCGTCTCGCGGACGTCGCCGGCCTCAACCACCAGGGCGGTCTTGGTGCGGTTGGCGCTGCGCAGCAGGTGGTGGTGCACGGCGCTGACCAGCAATAGTGACGGGATCGGCGCCCATTGGGCGTTGGAATCGCGGTCCGAGAGAACCACATACTGCACGCCGCGGTTGATGGCACCGGACACCTGCTCGCAGATTTCGGTGAGCCGGGCACGCAGCGCGTTCTCTCCGCCCTCGGGGCGGTAAAGGCCGCGGACCTTCATTGCGACGCGATTGCCCTCAGCGTCCTCGATGTTGGCGATCTTGGCCAGCTGGTCGTTGTTGATCACCGGGAACGGCAGCGAGACCTGCGGCTGGCGCACCTGCTTGGTGTCCAGGAGGTTGCCGTTGGGGCCGATGGCGCAGGTCAGGGACGTGACCAGCTCTTCACGGATGGCGTCCAGCGGCGGGTTGGTCACCTGCGCGAAGGACTGCACGAAGTAGTCGAAGAGCAGGCGGGGGCGCTTGGACAGCACAGCCACCGGGGTGTCGGAGCCCATGGCCCCCAGCGGCTCGGCGCCGGTGCGGGCCATCGGGCCCAGCAGGATCTTGAGCTCTTCGGTGGTGTAGCCGAAGGTGCGCTGGCGGATGTTCACGGACGCGGCGGTGTGCACCACGTGCTCGCGTTCCGGCAGCTCGTTGAGGTCGATCAGGTTGTCCTTGACCCACTCGGCCCAGGGGTTCGCAGCGGCGACCTCGGCCTTGACCTCGTCATCGCCGATGATCCGGCCGGCCTCGGTGTCCACCAGGAACATCTTGCCGGGAGAGACGCGGCCCTTCTTGACCACCTTGGAGGGTTCGACGTCGATGACGCCCACCTCGGAGGCGAAGACGACCAGGCCGTCCTCGGTGATCCAGTAGCGGCCGGGGCGCAGGCCGTTGCGGTCCAGGGTGGCGCCCACGAGGGCGCCGTCGGTGAACGACACGGCGGCGGGGCCGTCCCACGGCTCCATCAGGAGCGAGTGGTACTCGTAGAACGCCTTGCGGGCCGGATCCATGGTGGCGTGGTTTTCCCAGGCCTCCGGGATCATCATCATGATCGCGTGGGTGATGGGGCGGCCGGACAGCCACAGCAGCTCGGCAACTTCATCGAAGGACGCGGAGTCGGACGCGCCCGGGGTGCAGATCGGGAACAGCTCTTCCGGCGAGTCGCCCAGCAGCGGGTTGGCGAGCTGGGACTGGCGCGCGCGCATCCAGTTCCGGTTGCCCTTGACGGTGTTGATTTCACCGTTGTGGGCGATCGTGCGGAACGGCTGGGCCAGCGGCCACGACGGGAAGGTGTTGGTGGAGAACCGGGAGTGGACGATCGCCAGCTTGGTCTTGAAGCGCTTGTCCGACAGGTCCGGGTAGAACGGCTCCAGCTGGGCCGTGGTCAGCATGCCCTTGTAGACGATGGTCCGCGAGGACAGCGACGGGAAGTAGACGCCGAACTTGTTCTGGGCGCGCTTGCGGATACGCCAGGCGCGGCCGTCGAGGTCGTTGCGGTCCAGCTGCTCGCCGGTTGCCGAGGCGAAGAACGGCTGGGAGAAGTACGGCATGCAGGCGCGCGCCATGGCACCGACAAGATCGGCGACGACGGGAACCTCGCGCCAGCCCAGGACAGTCAGTCCCTCGTCGGCGGCCAGGCCCTCGATGCCGGCCTTGGCGGCTTCGGCCTCGCGCTGCTCGGCAGGCAGGAAGGCGGTGCCCACCACGTACTGGCCGGGCGCGGGCAGTTCGAATTCGGTGACGGCCCGGAAGAACTCGTCCGGCACCTGCATCAGGAGGCCGGCGCCATCACCGGTACCCTCATCTGCGCCGACGGCACCGCGGTGCTCGAGGTTGCGCAGGGCGGTGAGGGCGGCGTCGACAATGTCGTAACCGGGCTCGCCGCGCAGGGTGGCGATAATCGCAAGACCGCAGGCGTCCTTCTCCTGCTCAGGGTTGTAGAGCCCGGCTGCTTCGGGGAGCGCCGCGAACCGCTTGAACGGCGACATGGCGGCGTCCGGCTGGTTCGGTTCGGACCAGCTGGGGCCTGAAAGAGTTTGGGTCATGGGAGACGTCCTTCCTCCTGATCGTGCGTATGGAAGGGACAACGTTGGCCCCACTCAGAGCGCCACTGTGATGGGCACAACAAAGTGTTATTGCTTACTGGAAATTGTAGGGCAGGCATGCGTGCTGAACTAACAGTTACGCAGGCTTCCGCCCCGGGCTTGACCGGTCAGCAGCTCTTGCTGACCGGAGTTCGCCTCTGCCACGACGTTGTGGGTGCTGGGCGCTCCGAGCGGTAACTCTCTGCTGCCCTGGTACCGGCGCCTTCTAGCGTGAGCTGTCGGCCTCCGGTGCGGTCCCGGTGTCTGTGCCACCGGACTTTCCGGTGTTCCGCGACTCCGCGGCGGTTGGGGTTCCGCCGGTGGATGCCGGGACTGCTTCCGTTTGGGCAGAAGTTAGCCCGGAACCGTTTTGGTTATCAGGGAGATTACCACGCGATTCACTATCTGAGACAGCAGGGTCCGTATTACGGACCGGATGGCCGGTCACATTCGGCGTGGAGCCCGAGTCCTTTGACCCGACCCCGGCCACCGGGGAACCGGCGGCTCCAGCACCGGCCGGCGTGCCGCCGTCGGCCTTGGCAGCCGCAGCAGGGGCTGGCTCCCGCCCCGGCAGGTAGACACTGTCCGCGTCGCCGTCCTTGCGCCGGCCCAGCCAGATGAACACGGCCAGCGCGGCGAGGAACACGAAGATGCTGGTCCAGACGTTAAGCCGGGTGGTAATGCCGAACAGGCTGATCTGCTCGGCATCGTCGATCCGCATGGCCTCGATCCAGACCCGGCCCAGCGTGTAATACATGGCGTACAGCCAGAAGAGCCGGCCGCGGCGGAAGTGGAACCGGCGGTCCAGGGCCAGCAGGATCAGCACGCCCGCGATGTTCCAGAGCGATTCGTAAAGGAACGTGGGGTGGAACAGGGTGTCCGCCGGGTAGCCGGCCGGGAAATTGGCGTTGTCCGCGTCCACCTGGAGCCCCCACGGCAGCGTGGTGGGGCCGCCGAACAGCTCCTGGTTGAAGTAGTTTCCCCACCGGCCGAGGGCCTGCGCCAGCAGAAGTCCGGGCGCCGCGGCATCGAGGAACGCCGTGAGCTTGACCCCTGCACGGCGGCAGCCGATCCAGGCGCCGAAGGCACCCAGCACCACGGCGCCCCAGATTCCCAGGCCGCCGCGCTGGATCTGCGGGATCAGGGACAGGTCCCCGGTGCCGTCGAAGCCCGGACCAAAGTACGCGTCCGGGGACGAGAACACGTGGTAGAGCCGGCCGCCGATGATGCCGAAGGGGATGGCCCAGATGGCGATGTCCCAGACACTGCCTTCAGGCGCGCCGCGCCTGGCCCAGCGGACGGACGTCAGCCAGAGGCCGACGACAATGCCCGCCAGGATGCACAGGGCGTAGGCATGGATGCGGAGCGATCCCCACGGCAGCGGAATATCGAACCCGGACCAGTCCGGGCTCGGAATGCTTGCGGGCACCATACCCGCTGAAAGCGGGCCAGTCTGTACCAGCACGGCTGCGGTGAGGAGCGTCTGCATGGTTGCGTTACTTCCTGGTCAGTCCGGTACTGAGGTCTTTGGTGAGCTGCGCAACGGCGTCCACGCCGCCGTCGCGCACGGCCGCAACGAGCGCCGAGCCGACGATCACGCCGTCCGCGTAGGCCGCGATTTCCGCGACCTGCTCAGCGGTGGAAACGCCGAGACCCACACACACGCGTTCAGCGCCGGCGGCCTTCGCCGCGGCCACAACGTCCTCGGCCGCCGAGCTCACCGACGAGCGGGCGCCGGTGACGCCCATGATGGAGACGGCATAGACGAAGCCGCGGCTAGCGTCCACGGTCCGGCGCATGCGCTCGGGGGTGGAGGAGGGCGCCACCAGGAAGACACGGTCCAGGCCGTACTTCTCCGACGCGTCCATCCACTCGGCTGCCTCGTCCGGGATCAGGTCCGGGGTGATGAGCCCCGCTCCCCCGGCCTCGGCCAGGCGGCGCGAGAACTCGTCAACACCCATGCGGACCACCGGGTTCCAGTACGTCATGACCAGGACCGCGGCGTCCGTCTGGCTGGTGATGCCGGCAACGACGTCAAAGACCTGGCGTACGGAGAACCCGTTCGCCAGGGCCTCGGTGGTGGCTGCCTGAATGACCGGGCCGTCCATGACCGGGTCGGAGTACGGGATGCCGATTTCGATCAGGTCGGCGCCGTTGCGGGCCAGGGCGATGCCGGCGGCTATGGTCTCCTCGACATTGGGGTACCCGGCGGGCAGGTAGCCGATCAGGGCTGCGCGGCCTTCTGCGCGGGCTTTGTCGATGGCGATGGCCGACTTGCTGGTGGCCTGCTTGCTGGTGTTGTCCGCCGTGGTCACAGCTGCTCCCCTTCCTTGCCGATGGCCGCCTCGGCCGAGTCCTTGTCCAGCAGGTCGAACCACTCCGCGGCGGTGGCCACGTCCTTGTCCCCCCTGCCGGACAGGTTCACCACCACGATTTTATCCGACGCCCCGGCGGTACCGGCCTCCGCTGCCAGCCGCTGGCCCACCTTGATGGCCCCGGCGAGGGCGTGCGAGGACTCGATCGCGGGGATGATGCCCTCGGTGCGGCACAGAAGCTTGAAGGCCTCCATGGCTTCGCTGTCCGTAATGGGCTCGTAGCTGACGCGTCCGATGTCGGCGAGGTAGGAGTGCTCCGGTCCGACACCCGGGTAGTCCAGGCCGGCGGAAATGGAGTGCGACTCGATGGTCTGACCGTCGTCGTCCTGCATCAGGTAGGAACGGGCGCCGTGCAGCACGCCGGGCCGGCCGAGCGTGATGGTGGCCGCGTGGCGGCCGGTCTCGACGCCGTCGCCGCCGGCTTCGAAGCCGTAGATCTTCACGGAGGGGTCATCGAGGAAACCGTGGAAGATGCCGATCGCGTTGGAGCCACCGCCGATGCACGCGCAGACGGCGTCCGGAAGCCGGCCGGCCTGCTCCAGGATCTGTTCGCGTGCCTCTTCGCCGATGACTTCGTGGAAGTAGCGGACCAAAGCCGGGAACGGGTGTGCACCCGCTGCCGTGCCCAGCAGGTAGTGGGTGTTGCCGACGTTGGCTACCCAGTCCCGGAGGGCTTCGTTGATGGCGTCCTTGAGGGTCTGCGAGCCGTTGGTGACGGGGATGACCGTGGCGCCCAGGAGTTCCATCCGGGCCACGTTCAACGCCTGCCGGCGGCAGTCTTCGGCGCCCATGTAAACGACGCATTCCAGGCCCAGCAGGGCGGCAGCAGTGGCGCTGGCCACGCCGTGCTGGCCGGCACCGGTCTCGGCGATGACGCGGGTCTTACCCATCCGCTTGGCAAGGAGCGCCTGGCCCAGCACGTTGTTGATCTTGTGCGAGCCGGTGTGGTTCAGGTCCTCGCGCTTGAGGAAGATCCGGACACCGCCGGCGTGCTCCGCAAAGCGCTTGGCCTCGGTCAGCAGTGAGGGCCGGCCGGAGTAGTTCTTGTTCAGGTCCGCGATCTGCGCAATGAACTCGGGATCGGCCTTGGCCTTCTCGAACGTGTCCTCGAGCTCGTCCAGGGCGGCGATCAGTGACTCGGGCATCCAGCGGCCGCCGTAGGCGCCGAAGTAGGGTCCCGGGGCGTGGCGCAGCGAGGTGCCTCCCTGCAGGAATGCGTCCACCGTGCCCTCGTCAGAGCCGGCTGTTGGCGCGTCGGCCATCAGTCTCACCATCCTGTTCACTTTTTCCTATTGATGTCAGGCGCCATCTGCCGGCATGTCGTGCGGACGGATGGCGCCACGGTTGGGTGGGAGCTCAGGCCCGGGCGGCGATGGCCGCGGCCCCGGCCGCGGTGAACTCCGCGATGCGTTCACGCGGGGTGGCGTCGCTGACGAGCGCCTCCCCCACGAGGATGGCGTTGGCCCCGTGCGCCGCGTAGTGCGCGACGTCGTCGGCGTTCCGAACGCCCGACTCCGCCACCACCACGGCGCCGGCCGGAATGCTGCCGGCGAGCGAGGCGAAAAGGGAGCGGTCGACGTCGAGCGTCTTGAGGTTGCGGACGTTGACGCCGATGATCCGGGCGTCGGCGGCCACGGCCCGCTCGACTTCCTCCGGCGTGTGCGTTTCCACCAGCACGTTCATGCCGAGCTCACGGCTCAGGGCACTGAATTCACGTAGCTGCTGGTCGGACAGGGCTGCCACGATCAGGAGGATGAGGTCCGCGCCGTGGGCGCGGGCTTCCCAGATCTGGTACTCGTCCAGGGTGAAGTCCTTGCGCAGCAGCGGGACGTCCACCCGGGCGCGCACGGCATCCAGGTCAGCCAGCGAACCGCTGAAACGGCGCTGCTCGGTGAGGACGCTGATCACCGCGGCTCCGCCGTCGGCGTACTGCACGGCCAGCGACGCGGGGTCCGCGATGCTGGCAAGGTCGCCTTTGGAGGGGCTGCGTCGCTTGATCTCGGCGATGACCTTGAGTTCGCCGCGGTCCGCGGACGTGCCGCCCAGGGCAGCCCAGGCGTCCCGGGCAGGAGCCGCCGCCAGGGTGCGATCCTTCAGCTCCGCGAGGGACACGAGGCGCTTCCGGTCCTCCATGTCCTCCCTGACACCGGCGTTGATGTCGTCGAGAACCGTCACGGTTAGTGGCTGTTCTTGATCTTGCTGCCGCCTACGCCGTAGCCGGCCTTGCGCATGATGAAGCCCGCCAGCAGGCCCAGGACCATAACGCCGATGCCGGCCCAGAAGATCGGGGTGTTGGCAATGACAAACGCGATGGAGGAAATGAGGGCGCCAATGAGCATGACGATCACGCAGGTCCAGGCGGCCGGGCTGTTGCCGTGGCCCAGGTCGATGCTGTGGTCGATGCCGTGGTGCTCCTTGGGGGCGGCGGGCTTGGTACCGGAAACAGTGGCTTTGCTCATGTGAATCTCCTCAGGATCAATACTGCTTACATTCTGCCATTTTTTGCCGCGGCCTTCGGCATCGCGGCCGGGGGGCGCGGCTGCGTGACCCGCCGGCTCAGGTGGGGTCGTCGCCCCGGGAGAGCCTGTCCCAGCTGTCGATCTCGTCCACCGGGCCGCTCTGGCCGGCTGCGGGACCCGCCGCGGCGGCGTCGTACTTGGTGCGGGACTTCCAGTACCGGCCGGCCGGAACCACCAGCAGGCCGCCGGCGGCCAACAGGGAACCAGCGACGACGGCCAGCACCGGGAAGGCACTGACGCTCACGTCCGCGCTGCCACCCGAAACACCGGTGGCCGCGGCGATGGATCCCTGGGCTGCGCCCAGCGGATCAGCGAGGACAGTGGCGGCTGCGGCAATGACGCCAACCGCCGCCAGCACAATGATGGCCGCGGTGACCCAGCGGGCGATCTTTCCGGCGATGGAGGCCGCGAGCCCGCCCGCCAGTGCGACGAGGGCCAGGGCCGTGACCGTGGTGGCGGCTTTGCTGCCCTGGACCTGGAGGCCGCCTTCGCTTCCGGCGGCCTGGCCCATTTGCTGGGGGTCGAGATGGACCGTCAGCCAGGTCTGCGTCGTGGTGCCGAAGACCGCCAGCGCCAGGGCCGCGATCAGCAGCACCACGGTCGACTTGCGTGCCCAGCCCGGAACCGTGCTGCGCGATTTGGCCGGGGTGGCGGGTCCTGCGGGTACCGCCATCAGGAGTTTGCCTCCGTGACGGAACCAGGACTGCTGACGGAATCGGGAGCGCTGACGGAATCCGAACTGATGTTGTGCAGTGAGCCGGCCGTGTGCACAGCCCGCAGCGGTGCCGCGGCCTTGTTGACGGTTTCCTGTGCCTCGGCGGGGTTGCTGGAATCCGCCACGATGCCGCCGCCGGCCTGGACGTAGGCGCGTCCCTCGCGCAGAAGAGCAGAGCGAATGGCGATGGCCATGTCCATGTCGCCGGCGAAGTCCAGGTAGCCCACGACTCCCCCGTAAATGCCCCGCCTGTGGGGCTCGAGTTCGTCCAGGAGGCGCAGGGCGCGGGGCTTCGGGGCGCCGGACAGGGTTCCGGCCGGGAAGGTGGCCTTCAGGACGTCATAGGCCTTGGCCGTGGGAGCCAGGCGTCCGACGACGGTGGAGACCAGGTGCATGATGTGGCTGAAGCGCTCCACCTCCATGAACTGGGTGACGTCCACGGAACCTGCCACGCAGACCTTGGACAGGTCGTTCCGGGACAGGTCCACCAGCATGAGGTGCTCGGCCCGTTCCTTCTGGTCCGCGAGGAGTTCCTCGGCCATCGCCTTGTCCGCGTCCACTGTCTTGCCGCGCGGCCGGGAGCCGGCGATGGGGTGGGTGATGACGTCCTCGCCGGTGACGGTCACGAGGGCCTCCGGTGACGATCCGACGATCGAATACTGGCGGCCGGCGGCATCCTCGAGGCTGAAGATGTACATGTACGGGCTGGGGTTGGTGTTGCGCAGCACCCGGTAGACGTCCAGCGGCGACGCCGCGCACTCCATCTCGAAGCGGCGGGAGATGACCACCTGGAAGACTTCGCCGTCCACGATCGCTTCCTTGCCGCGGTCGAGGGCAGCGAGGTAGTCGGGCTCGTGCCAGCGTTCCTGGACGCTGGCGGCGAAATCGAGGGCCGCCGGCTCCAGCACGGACACCGGCTGGAGCACCGGCGTGCTGATGCGAGCCAGCAGTTCCTTCACGCGGGCGACGGCGTCGTGCCAGGCCTCGTCGACGCGCTCGGAGCTGTTGTCGAAGTTGATCGCGTTGGCGATCAGCAGCACAGTGCCGTCCATGTTGTCGTGGACAGCCATGTCGGTGACGAGGTTCAGGGCCAGCTCCGGGAGCTGCAGGTCATCCTCGGGCGGGCTGGTCAGCTTTTCCCAGTGCCGGACCGTCTCCCAGCCCAGGAAGCCCACCAGCCCGGACGTGAACGGCGGGAGCCCGTCGAACCGGTCCGTGCGCAGCGCCTCGATGGTGTCGCGGATGGCGTCAACGGGGTTTCCGTCCACGGGCACCCCGGCCGGCGGTTCACCCAGCCAGTGCGCCTGCCCGTCCTTGGTGGTCAACGTGGCCCGGGACCTGGAACCAATGAAGGAGTAGCGGGACCAGGCACCGCCGACAGCCGCCGACTCCATGAGGAACGTGCCCGGCTGGCCCTGGGCCAGTTTCCGGTACAGCCCGATCGGCGTTTCGGCATCCGCCAGCACCTTCAGCCGGACAGGGATGACGCGGCTGTGGGCGGCGAGTTCCCGGAATTCTTCGAGGCCAGGGCTGATGATTCCGAGGTCCTGCATCGCTATTGGTTCTCCGTCTGTTCTTGGTAGTGCCTGGTGAGTTATGGCCGTTGGGTGGAAGCGGCCTGGTGGGTAGCGGGCCGCTAGCTGGCCGAACCTGCCACAACGTCGAAGGCCCGGCCGTCGAAGCAGGTCCGCGTACCGGTGTGGCATGCTGCGCCCACCTGGTCCACCCGCACAAGGAGGGCATCGCCGTCGCAGTCCAGGGCCACTGACTTGACCCACTGCACGTGGCCGGACGTGTCACCCTTGCGCCAATACTCCTGGCGGGAGCGCGAGTAGAACGTCACGCGGCCGGTGGTCATGGTCCGGTTCAGGGCTTCGTCGTCCATCCAGCCCAGCATGAGGACCTCATTGGTGTCGAACTGCTGCACGATGGCAGCCACAAGTCCGGCACCGTCGCGCTTCAGCGCCGAGGCAATCCCGGCCGGAAGGGGGCTTCCGGGCAGGATGCTTTCGCCGGCGTCGGACGAAGGGGCACCGGCCGTGGCGGCGGGGGCGGGGCTGGGGGCGGGCTGCTCAGACATCACGTCAAGTCTAGTGCCCCCACGGGGACGCCGGCACGATGGCCGCCTGTCACCCGCCCGCCCCTGTGAACAAGGGCACAAATTCACCTGGATCAACAGACTGCGCAACTCTCCCGGGGACGTGCTAGTTTTCCAAGTGATGCATTTCGTCGATCCGTCCCGAGAAGTCCTGGCCGAGACCCTGCTTGCGGCCGGTCCTGACTCCCCCACGCTCTGCAAGGGCTGGAAAACCAGGGATCTCGCAGCTCACCTGTACCTGCGGGAGCGGAAAGCTGCCGTCGGGCTGGGGCTGATCATCAAGAGCCTGTCCAAGGCCTCGGACAAGGCAACCGCCCGACTGGCCGGAAAGCTCCGGACCGCCGACGAGTATGCCAAGCTCGTGAACTCCTTCCGCGCCGGACCACCCGCGCTCTCCCCCATGAAGATCAAGGCGCTGGATGAGAGCTCGAACCTGATCGAATACTTCGTCCACACGGAGGACATCCGGCGCGCCGTTGACCGCTGGGCCCCCCGTGCCCTCGACGAGGCGTACTCGGACGCCCTGTGGGATGAGCTCGTCAAGCGGGCAGCCATCCTCTACCGCGGCGTGGACCTCGGCATCGTCCTGGTCAGCCCCTCGGGACCCAGGCACGTCGCCAAGCGCGCACCCGTATCCGTGGCCATCGTGGGGGAACCCGGCGAGCTGCTGATGCACGCCCACGGCCGCACCCGCCATGCGCTAGTGACCTTCGAAGGCCAGCCGGACGCCGTCGCCCTCCTGCAGTCAGCCGAGGTAGGGCTTTAACAAAGCAACGCGGGGTCACTTAACGCCCAAAAACCTCGTGTTTATGGGCGCTAAGTGACCCCGCGTTGCTCTTTTAGCGGACCTCGAAGCCGGCGTCGCGGATTGCGGTCTTGACCTGGGACATCATGTCGTCCGGGCCCCAGTGGAAGATCGACGCAGCGAGCACAGCGTCCGCGCCGGCCTCTACGGCGGGCGCGAAGTGCGCAGGTTCCCCGGCGCCCCCGGAGGCGATGATTGGAACCTTGACTGCAGACCGGACCAGCCGGATGAGTTCGAGGTCGAAGCCGTCCTTGGTGCCGTCCGCGTCGATCGAGTTCAGCAGGATCTCGCCGACCCCGCGGTCCGCCGCTTCCTTGGCCCAGGCAACGGCGTCAATTCCGGTGCCCTGCCGGCCACCGTGGGTGGTCACTTCAAAGCCCGACGGCGTGGGCTGGGATCTGGGGCGGACCCGCCGTGCGTCCACGGACAGCACCAGCACCTGGGAGCCGAAGTGCCGGGTGATTTCGTCGATGACGTCGGGGCGGGCCACGGCCGCGGTGTTGATGGAGGCCTTGTCGGCTCCAAACCGCAGCAGCTTGTCCACCTCCGCCACGCCGCGGACGCCGCCGCCGACGGTGAGCGGAATGAACACTTCCTCTGCGGTGCGGCGGACGACGTCGAACGTGGTCTCCCGGTTGCCGGAGGACGCTGTCACATCAAGGAACGTGAGTTCGTCGGCGCCAGCGTTGTCGTAACGGTGCGCCAGTTCCACGGGGTCCCCGGCGTCGCGAAGGCCTTCGAAATTGATGCCCTTGACCACGCGGCCGGCATCAACGTCCAGGCAGGGGATAACGCGGACGGCTACAGCCATGACTTCTCCTGTTGTACTGCTGGGGTGTGCTGTCTGAGGAAACCGGGGTCAGATCCGGCAGGCGTGGATGCTGCTGACCAGGATGGCGCGGGCGCCGAGGTCGTACAGCTCGTCCATGATCCGGTTGGTTTCCTTCTTCGGCACCATGGAGCGGACGGCCACCCACTCGGAATCGCGCAGCGGCGAGACGGTGGGAGATTCCAGGCCGGGCGTGAGGCCGGCGGCCTGCTCCACGAGTTCCTTGCGAATGTCGTAGTCCATGAGCACGTACTGCCGCGCCACCAGCACACCCTGCAGGCGGCGGATCAGGACCTCGATCTCCTTGGCAGTACCGTTGGCGGCCCCGCCTTCGCCAGCGCGGCGGATAAGGACGGCCTCGGATTTCAGGATCGGATCCCCGAAGATCTCCATGCCGGCGGCCTTGAGGGTGTTGCCCGTTTCCACGACGTCGGCGATGGCATCCGCGACGCCGAGGCGCACGGAGGATTCCACGGCGCCGTCCAGCCGGACCACCTTCGCCTTGATGCCGCGCTCCGCCAGGTAATCGCGCAGGAGTCCGTCGTAGCTCGTGGCAAGCCGCTTGCCTTCGAGTTCATCTACCGTCCGGAAGTCGCCGATCGGCCCGGCGAAGCGGAACGTTGAGGCGGCGAAGCCGAGCGGAAGCAGTTCCTCAGCCTCCACCTGCGCGTCCAGCAGAAGGTCGCGGCCGGTGATTCCGACGTCGAGCGTTCCCTGCCCGACGTAAACGGCGATGTCCCGGGGGCGGAGGAAGAAGAACTCGATGTCGTTGTCGGGGTCCACCATGACCAGCTCGCGGCTGTCCCGGCGCTGGCGGTAGCCCGCCTCTGACAGCATTGCGGAGGCGGCTTCGGACAGGGATCCCTTGTTGGGTACGGCTACACGCAGCATTAGGAGGTCTTTCTGGTTTGGAAGGTTGTGTCAGGCAAGCGGGGCCACTCAGAGGCGGCTAGAGATGCTTGTAGACGTCTTCCAGGCTGAGTCCCTTGGCGAGCATCAGGACCTGCAGGTGGTAGAGGAGCTGCGAGATCTCCTCGGCGGCGGCTTCGTCGGATTCGTACTCGGCTGCCATCCAGACTTCGGCCGCTTCTTCCACGACTTTCTTGCCGATGCCGTGGATTCCCGACTCCAGTTCAGCGACGGTGCGGGAGCCCTCGGGGCGGGTCGCTGCCTTCTCGCTCAGTTCTGCGAACAGCGTCTCGAAATTCTTCACGCCCTCCAGCCTACTTGCTCGGGGCGGGGGCCCGCCTGTCGGGCAGTTCCATGACGGCGGGGATGTGAGCGATTACACACGCGCACATCCCCGCCAGTCGTCTCGGTACTACCTGAGCACTCAGTAGTTTTTGAGCAGCAGTGCCGTGGACAGTGCGGCTGTGACAGCCTCATGCCCCTTGTCCTCGGAGGATCCGGGCAGTCCTGCCCGGTCCAGCCCCTGCTCTTCGGTATCGCAGGTGAGCACCCCGAAACCTACCGGCACGCCGGTGTTGACGCTCACGTCGGTGAGTCCCGACGTCGCGGCCTGGCAGACGTAGTCAAAGTGCGGCGTACCGCCGCGGATGACGACGCCGAGGGCGACGACGGCGTCAAAGTGCGGTGCCAGCCGCGCGGCAGCGACCGGAAGCTCAAAGCTGCCCGGCACGCGCAGCACCGTCGGCTCGTTGATGCCGGCGTCCTTGGCCGCCCTCAGGGCGCCGTCCAGGAGGCCGTCCATGATCTGCGTGTGCCAGCTTGCCGCCACGATCGCCAGCTTCAACTGCGAGGTTTCAGCGGGGTCGAGGGTGGTCAGGTCAATCTGGGGTGCGCCGTGTCCGCTCATAAAGTCTTCGCAATCCGTTCAGTCTTGTTCGAGGTCAAAAGTGTCAGTGCCGGTGCGGGGCAGGCCCGCGGTCTCGGTGTCGAGGGTCAGCAGGTGGTCCATGCGGTCCTTTTTGGTCTGCAGGTACCGGAGGTTCTGTTCGCGGGACGGCACCTCGGTGGGCACCATCTCGACCACCTTGACGCCGGCCGTGGCCAGGCGGTTCTGCTTGTCCGGGTTGTTGCTCAGCAGCCGGATCTCGTGCAGGCCCATCTCGGCCAGGATCTGCGCCGCAGCCTTGTAGCAGCGGGCATCCACGGGCAGTCCCAGCTGTTCGTTAGCCTCGACGGTGTCGAACCCGGCCTCCTGCAGGGCGTAGGCCTTGATCTTGTTGGCCAGCCCGATGCCGCGGCCTTCCTGGCCGCGCAGGTACAGCAGCGTACCGCCGTTCTCGGCGATCAGCTCGAGGGCGTAGGCGAGCTGCTCGCCGCAGTCGCAGCGGTAGGAGCCAAAAACATCGCCCGTGAGGCATTCCGAATGCAGGCGCACCAGGGGCGCCTTCCCGTCTTTGGGCGGATTCGGGGAACTGACGGCGAGGTGTTCGGCGCCGGTCACCAGATCGGTCCAGGCCTGCGACACGAAACTGCCGAACGCCGTCGGCAGCTGCACCACGGGTCCTTTGCTCACCGGATGCGGCGACCGGCCGTTGCTGCTCGGTTCCGTTGCTTGAGATGCCGTCATCGTGTTTCCCCTTCTCCGGCCGGACTGACTTCCAAACTGCTCTCCTGTGAAGATACACGGTGGTCAGCTCCCAGATAGGCAACCAGGTCCTCAATCGAGATCAAGGGGCAGCCATGCTCGGCAGCGAAAACCCGGAGTCCGTCCAACCGCATCATCTCACCGTCGTCGTACACCACTTCGGCGATCACGCCCACCGGCTCCAGACCGGCAAGCCGGCAGAGGTCGACGGCCGCTTCGGTGTGGCCGGGGCGTTCACGCACTCCCCCATTAACGGCCCGCAACGGGAAAATATGCCCGGGGCGGGTCAGCGTGTCCGGGCCGCTCTGCGGATCGGCAATGACGCGGGCGGTGAGCGCCCGGTCGGTGGCGGAGATGCCGGTGCTTACGCCGGTGGCGGCGTCGCAGGACACGGTGTAGGCCGTGCCCTTCGCATCCTGGTTGACTTCCACCATGGGCGGCAGTTCCAGCGCGTCCGCCCGGGCACCGTCAAGCGGCACGCAGATGACGCCGGAACTGTACCGGATGGTCCAGCCCATGAGCGCGGGCGTGGCGTGCTGGGCGGCGAAGATGATGTCGCCTTCGTTTTCCCGGTCCTCGTTGTCCACCACGAGGACAGGCTTGCCGGCCGCCATGGCGCGGACAGCGTCCTCGATCGGGTCGAGCTGCAGGGGAACCGAGGTGAGAGCGTCGGAAACCGCCGCCTCGAGCTTGGCGGTGCCGTCGAGTTTTACCGTGCCGTTCACCGCTGGACCTCCGAACCTTCCGTGCCGAACTCGGCACCGTACGCGAATTCCGAACCTGCAGTGCGGAAAGCAAGCAGCCGCTCGGTGTACTTGGCCAGCACGTCCACCTCAAGGTTTACCCTGCTGCCGGCAGGCTTTGCTCCAAGGCCGGTGTCGGCCAGGGTAGTGGGGATCAGCCCCACCTCGAACCATGGCGCCGTCTCCGCTGCCGGGCTGACCTCGGTGACGGTGAGGGAGACGCCGTCGATGGCGATGGACCCCTTTTCCGCGATGTAGCGGGCAAGCCGCTGGGGCACGCCGAACCGGAGCCGTTCCCAGTTGCCCTGCGGCTCGCGTTCGAGCAGTTCGCCGACGCCGTCCACGTGGCCCTGGACCACGTGGCCGTCGAGGCGCCCGCCGGCGGGGACGCAGCGCTCCAGGTTGACGGGGTCGCCCGCCGCAAGCTCGCCGATGGTGCTGCGGCTGAGGGTCTCACCCATGACGTCGACGCTGAAGTCCTTGCCGTCGATGGCCGTGGCGGTGAGGCAGACACCGTTGACGGCGATGGAGCCGCCCAGCGGCAGGCCGTCAGCGGTTCCGGGTGCGTGCAGGCGCAGCGTTGCGCTCGAGTCCCCGTTCCGGTCCACGGACAGGACCTTTCCCTGTTCGGCGATAATTCCGGTGAACATCAGTAGCCTCCCATGGCTGTGCCCGCTGCTGTGCGGACAGGTAGTGATTCGGTTGACGTTGGTGGTGTTGATGCTGATTGTGTTGATGCTGACTGTGCCGCTGCGGGCAGGGCTTTGGGTGCGGCTGCTTCCGGGAGAAGGTGCAGGCGGAGGTCCCGGCCGAGGAACTGGACCGCGCCGCCGGACGCGGCGTCCCACTCCCAGCGCTGCGCCTCCGCCAGCGTTCCGATGCCGAGGCCGTTGAGTGCAGGCGTTCCGGAGCCCAGCAGAGTGGGGGCCAGGTACACGATGAGTTCATCCACGAGTCCTTCGCTTAGGAAGGCGCTGAGGATCTTCGACCCACCCTCCACCATGACGTGCCGGGCGCCCGCGGCGAACAGCATCTCCAGGGCCTCGTGCGGGTCCCGTGTGGGCAGGTGCAGGACCTTGCCGTCGTCACCGCGCACGGCGGCGTCGTCAGGCACGTCGCGAAGTCCCATGACGGCGCGCAGCGGCTGCTTCCCCCTGGCATCGCCGTTGGCGTCGCGGGCTGTGAGGCGGGGGTTGTCCACCAGCACGGTCTGCGTTCCAACCAGGATGGCATCGATGCGGCTCCGGATGCCGTGGTTGTCCGCCAGCGACTCCGGGCTGGAAATCCACTGGCTGGTGCCGTCCTCGGCCGCGATCCGGCTGTCCATGGTCTGGGCGATGTGCAGGGTGACGAACGGGCGCTTGGCGCCGACGGCCTGGAACCAGCGCCGGTTCAGCTCCAGCGCGCGCTCGGCGGCCAGTCCGCTGCGAACGCTGACTCCCGCCGCCCGCAAGGTAGCGGCCCCGCCGGCGGCGGGGTCATGGGGGTCGTCGACGGCGTAGACGACGTTCGCTATCCCGGCGTCGATGATTGCCTGGGCACACGGTCCTGTACGGCCCACATGGTTACACGGCTCCAGGGTGACCACCATGGTGGACCCGTGAAGGTCGACGCCGGTGCTGACCGCCGCCGCTATCGCGTCGGCCTCAGCGTGCGCGGTGCCGGCACCGCGGTGGTATCCCGTGGCCAGCTGGATTCCGTCAGGTCCGACGACGACGGCGCCCACCAGCGGATTGGCGCCCCGGGGGCCCTGTAGGGCGGCTTCCAGGGCCATGTCCATAGCGGCTGTTTCAGCGGCGGTGAAGGCCGATACCGGCTGTCCGTTCGTTTGGAGGCCGGTCACTTGGACACCGCCGGATCCGGGAAGGCGGTCTCAACCTTGACCGTCGAGGGGGCCGCCTGAGTCGGGACCCGCGAGGCCCGCCACCAGACGATGAAGCCGGCCAGGGTGAAGAAGCCGTAGAAAAGATACATGAAGGCGCTGGCGAAGTATCCGGCGCTGAAGAGCAGCGGAACGCCCACCACGTCCACGGCAACCCAGATCAGCCAGAACTCGGTCCAGCCGCGGGCCATGCCGTACGTGGCAAGGAGCGAGCCCATGAACGTCCAGGTGTCAGCCCACACCGGCGGGTAGGAGCCCAGGGAGTCGAAAAGCGGGGTGAGGGCAGCGGTGCCGGCCACCAGCGCGAGTACCAGCACCACGCGGGTCCTGGCGCTGGCCCAGGCGGGCGCGATCGCCGTCGAGGACCCGGACGCACGCCGGCTCTGCTGCCAGCGTTGCCAGCCGTAGACAGCCACGATGATGAACATGACCTGCCGCCCGGCCTGGCCCCAGAGGGTGGCCGGCGTGGCGGAGCCGAAGACGTTGCCCAGAAAGACTGTCAGCAGGAGAAGGTTGCCGGCGATGCCCACCGGCCACGCCCACACCTTGCGCCGCATGCCGCCGAGGGCACTGGCCAGGCCAAAGATGTTTCCCAGCACTTCGCGGAGAATGAGCACTGATCCGCCCACGGGGATCTGTGCCTCGAAGAGCCAACGCAGGATGTCCATGCGTGCGTGCCGTTCCTTCCCTCAAGAGCCGAGACTGCTCCGGGGGTATACGACAGCGAAACGCAGCGGCGTCCTGGAACGCCACAAGTACAGCTGTACGTGCTTCTCTCATCCAGACTTTAACTGTCGGTACCGGAATTTCACCAGTTCAACCGTCCGCCGGGCTTCCGTGAAGGAAACACCAGCTCGCGGGTCGCGGACTGTCACCGCCGGTTCGGACTTACACCGACCCCGGAGCACGTATTGTGTGTTGCTATTCTGACACAACTCGGCGGGTGCCCAGGCTATTCCCGCTACAAAGCGTCATGCGGCCGTCATGGAGGCAGGTTGCGACCTCCGAGACGCGGTTCCATGACAAGGCTCCCGGGGAATCGGGCCCTTGACCCGGCTCCCGGGAAACCTGACCCTTACAGACTGCGGCTAAAGGCTGCCGGCCTTGCGCAGCCGGTCGATGGCGCCGGACGGATCCGCGGCGCCGTACACGGCGGACCCGGCGACGAAGACGTTGGCCCCGGCTTCGGCGGCACGGACGATGGTTTCCTCGGTAATGCCGCCGTCAACCTGGATGGCCACGTTCACGCCGGATCCCTCGATCGCCGCGCGGGCACGGCGGATCTTGGGCAGCGTGAGGTCAAGGAATGCCTGGCCGCCAAAGCCGGGCTCCACTGTCATGATCAGCAGCATGTCCAGCTCCGAAAGCATGTCCAGGTACGGCTCCAGCGCAGTGGCCGGCCGCAGCGCCATCCCGGCCTTCGAGCCCCGGGCCCGCAGCTCCCGGGCCAGTTTCACCGGCGCGATTGATGCCTCGGCGTGGAACGTCACGGAAGCAAGGCCGGCGTCCGCATAACCAGGCGCCCAGCGGTCGGCGTCGGAGATCATGAGGTGGGCGTCCAGCGGCACCGGGCTAACGGCCTGGATCCGCTGGACCACGGGAAGTCCCAGGGTGAGGTTGGGGACAAAGTGGTTGTCCATCACATCTACATGCACGGAATCAGCGTTGCTGATTTTCTGCAGCTCGGCTTCGAGGTTCACGAAGTCGGCGGAGAGGATGCTGGGGTTGATGCAGCACTGCGTCATGCGGGGTCCTTTCGCGGGACGGAAGTCCGGGGTGTGGAAACGGTCATTGGGAACTCAGCGCTTCCGGGAAGCCAGCGCTTCCGGGAAGCCAGCGCTTCCGGGAAGTCAGCGCTTCCGGGAAGTCAGCGCTTCCGGGAAGTCAGCGCTTGCGGCGGATGAGGGCGAGGAACATTGCATCCGTGCTGTGGACATGTGGCCACAGCTGGGCTGTCTTCTCGTGCCCCGCACCCAGGCCGCCGCCCAGGCTGACGGCGTCCAGCACGCTGCCGGCGTCCAGAAGTTCCAGGTCATCCCGTTTCCGCAGGGCGTCGCTGACCACAGCGGTGGTTTCGGCCGGGTGCGGTGAGCAGGTCACGTAGGCAACCACGCCGCCGGGCCGCACGGCCGCCAGGGCTGAGTTCAGCAGTTCGCGCTGCAGAGGCCCCAGATCGGCGAGGTCCTTCGGGGTGCGGCGCCAGCGGGATTCGGGCCGGCGGCGCAGGGCTCCGAGTCCGCTGCAAGGCACGTCCACGAGCACACGGTCAAAGGCGGCAGGCTGCTCGGAGCCAACCTCCCGGCCATCGCCGGTCCTGACGGTCCAGACCTCCGACGGAACAGCGGACAATGCCTGGCTAACAAGTTTGGCCCGGTGCGAGGCGGGCTCGTTGGCCAGGAGCGTGGCTCCGCGTTCGTTCGCCAGCGCGCCCAGCAAGGCTGCCTTCCCGCCCGGCCCGGCGCAGAGATCCAGCCAGGCTTCCCCGGTGCCGCTTCCCCCTGTCACGGAACCTTCTGCAGCTGCCACGTTTTCGCCAGGCCGTGTCTCAAGGCTGGGCCCTGTCTCAAAGCCGGGCCCAGCCTCAAAGCCGGGCCCTGTCTCAAGGCTGGCGGCTGCCAACGCCCGGGCCACCAGCTGGGAGCCGACGTCCTGCACGCGGGTGGTGCCGGACCTGACGGACTCCAGCCGGCCGAGGTCACCACCGCTGGAAAGGGCGGATCCCTCCACCAGTTCACCGGGGACGGCCCCGTTCTCCAGGGCCTCGTCCAGGCTTCCCAGCCCGGGAAGCGCCACCAGGTTGACCACGGGGGCCGCGTTGTCGGCTTCCAGGAGGTCATTGATCTCGCCGACCGGGCGGCCGTGGGCCACCAGCGACTGCCGCAGGGCACGGACAATCCACTCGGGATGGGCGTACCGGACTGAGGCAACCTTGGTCTCGTCCTTCTCGCCGGCAACCAGTTCGTCCAGCCACTCGTCCAGGCTGTGTGCCGCTACCTTCCGGAGGACGGCATTGATCAGGGCGGACGGCCCGGCACCGATGACCGCCCGCGCCAAACCGACGGTCTGGTCCAAGGCCGCATGGGCGGGTACGCGCATTGCCACCAGCTGGTGGACCCCGATGCGCAGGGCATCCAGGACAGCCGGATCCAGCTTGTCCAGGGACCTGTCCACGCAGCGGGCCAGAATGGCGTCGTACGTGCCCTGGTTCCGCAGCGCACCGTAGCTCAGTTCCGTGGCGAAGCCGGCGTCGCGCCGGTCGAGGCCATGTTGCCGGATGCGTGCCGGCAGCACGAGGTTGGCATAGGCGTCGTCGGCCGCAACCGCGCGCAGCACTTCAAAGGCCACCAGCCTGGCAGGATCCGCCCTGCGGGTGCGCTGCGACGGGGCGTTCTCGGTGAAGCTGCGCTGCGGGCCGCGGTTCCGCTCCCTGCCCTGCGCGTTGCGCCGGCTGGATCCTCCGCCGCCCCGGCGCTGGTCAGAACCGCCAGTACCTGAACCGCCGGTGCCTGAACCGCGCTGGCCGCCGCGGCCGGATCGGCCCTGCCCGGACCCGCTTCTGCCGGAGTCACTCATTGGAATACCACGCTTTCGAGGGAGGCCTGGCCGCGTGCCCAGTCGGCTGCGGCCATCATTTTCTTGCCGGCAGGCTGCACCTTGGTGAGTTCGACAGCATGCGAACCCGTGCCCACCAGCACGCTCTTGCCGGCCAAAGCCAGTTGTCCCGGCCGAACATCCGTGACGTCGGGCCGGAGCCGCACTGGCTCAAGCTTCAGCCGCTGGCCATCAAGGGTGGTCCAGGCTCCCGGTTCGGGCGTCACGCCGCGGGCGCGGCGGCCCACGGACAGGGCCGGCTCCGACCATTCGATGCGGCCGTCGTCGAGGGCAAGCTTGGGCGCGAGGGTCACTTCGCCCTGCTGGGGACGGGGAGACGCCGCACCGGACCCGACGGCGGACAGCGTCTGGGCGAGCAGGACGGCGCCGCTGTGGGACAGCCGTTCAAGCAACGCCCCGGAGGTGTCCTCCGGACCGACCGCCTCGGTCAGCGTGCCGATGACAGGGCCGGTGTCGAGCCCCTCCTCGAGCTGGAACGTCACGGCACCGGTGATGTCGTCGCCTGCGATGACGGCCCGCTGCACGGGAGCCGCTCCGCGCCAGGCCGGCAGCAGTGAGAAGTGCAGGTTGATCCAGCCATGCTGCGGAATGTCCAGGGCCGCCCGGGGCACAAGCCCGCCGTAGGCGACGATCGCCGCAACGTCGGGACGGGCTTCAGCGATCCGTTCGGTGACGGCAGCGTCCACCCGCGACGCATGGATGACGTCGATGCCGAGCTCGGCCGCCCGGGCAGCAACGGGCGACGGCGTGAGCACACGCTTGCGTCCCACTGGCGCGTCCGGCCGGGTCAGCACCGCGACGATTTCGAAGCCGGCGGCCACCAGTGCATCCAGCGAGGGGACAGCTACGGACGGTGTTCCGGCGAAGAGGACCCTCATCCGGCAGCGCCGAAGCTTCCGGATCCGGACGCTGCCGCCCCGAAGCTGCCGCCGCCGAAACTGGAACCGACGGTCTTGGCGCGTTTGGCTGTGGTCTTTTCGGTGATGGAGTCGTAGTTGGCGTTGCGGATGGAGCGCAGGGCGGCCTTGCGGTCCTCGCCTTCGAGCCGGTCAGTGAAGAGGATGCCGTCCAGGTGGTCGGTTTCGTGCTGGAAGCAGCGGGCCAGCATTCCCTCCGCCTCCACTGAGATGGGGTTGCCGTTGATGTCGACGCCGGTTACGCGGGTGCTGCGGTAGCGGCGGACCGGGAAGCCCAGGCCGGGGATGGAGAGGCACCCCTCCACCTCGTCCGCCTGGAAATCCTCGCTGTTTTCCAGCACCGGGTTGATGACGTGGCCTTCAACGCCGCCGATCCGGTAGGTGAAGACCCTGAGGCTGACGCCGATCTGTGGCGCGGCAAGGCCTGCACCCTCCACGTCCTCCATCGTTTCGGTCATGTCGGCAACGAGCCTGGCCAGCTCCGGCCCGAAATCCGTGACAGGGTCGGCAACCGTGCGAAGCACGGGATCGCCGATGATACGGATATTCAGAATTGCCATGTGCAGTCATTTCCTCACGGTGAACGGGTAAACGGATCCAGTCCAGTTTAGTGGCTGTCAGGAAAACACCGGCGGTGCCAGCGGCAGCAGGGCGGGTCCGGCGCTGACGGTGTCCGCGGACATTTCCCACACCCGCCGCAGGGCACAGAACTTCCACCAGTGGTGCTTCAGGACCTCCGGATTTGCGCGGACGGGCCGCACCTCGGTTTCACCGATGGCGACGGCGAGCAGGACGGGGTTATCGCCGTGCTGCCACGGTTCCCACTCCCCTGCCACGGGATCCACCAGGCTTTCCTCCGCCTTCATGCCGGCAACAAGCTGCATGACCACCTTGTCGTCCAAGGGCTTGACCTGCCCGTCACGCGTTGTGCCTTTGGTCTTGTAGTCGATGAGGCAGGTCCGTCCGTTGATCCTGGCGACGAGGTCCAGTGTTCCTGCATATCCCACCGTCTTGTTCCACACAGTGATCTCCGGGGCGATCGGCTCCACCCGGAACAACTCCCACCATTCATCGAAGCGAGCGGCATAGGCTTCCTCACCATTGGAGGCCAGCGCGTCTCGGGCTTCCTTCATCAGGTGCGGCCTGCCGAGGGCGCGCAGCGCCACCTGCTCGCAGTAGTTGTGCACCCGGTCGCCGCGCTGCGCGGCCTCGTCCCGGTACGTTTCGGCGGCCTTCGCCGCACGGTTCACCGCCTGCCGCACCCTTGCGGGGCTCCCCAGGATCTCCGGCAGCGAGGGATCCTTGGCCAGGCTGCTGGCACCCATGTAGCCGAACCAGCCGTCCAGTCCGTGGGGCTGCTGTCCGATGACGGTGGTTATGGAGGGCACCGTGAACTGCTCCGTGGTGGAGCGGGCGTACATGCGGCCATATTCCGTGGCGTGGGCGAGGAGTGGAGCGGTCATGGTGAGACTCTTTCACGGGGGTCAGACATTGATGCGGAAACAGAAAAGCCCGCCCCTCCCAGTTCTATCTCCTGGGCTGAACGGACTTTCCATCGGTGGGCGATACTGGGTTCGAACCAGTGACCTCTTCGGTGTGAACGAAGCGCGCTACCACTGCGCCAATCGCCCCGATGCATTTGAATGCTAGCGGACGATCGCGGGTTAAAGGAAATCGGCCTGTTTACCCCTGAAAAGGGTCAGTAGAGCACGGCGAACAAGGAGCGCCCAAGGCCGGCGCTCATGACGGAACCAGCCAGTCCAGGCAGCAGAAACTACACCCCTGTAATTCAAGAATTTCCCTAGAATTCAAGGAAGTAGGGCTTGCCCGGCCATGCCGCCGGTCCCCGATTTGGAGTTTCCCGGAACCTCCTATAGAGTTCTTACTCGTTGGAACGCGACGAACTGCCGAATACGGCAAGGAATCACGGCTCCGAAATGCGGACGTAGCTCAGCTGGTAGAGCACCACCTTGCCAAGGTGGATGTCGCGAGTTCGAATCTCGTCGTCCGCTCGCAGGACACTGTCACGGCACTAGTTCCCGGAAGTTGCTTCCAGGAATCGACGCTTACACGGTGGGTTGGCCGAGAGGCGAGGCAGCGGCCTGCAAAGCCGTATACACGGGTTCGAATCCCGTACCCACCTCGGTGAAAACCATGGTTTCCGGTATTCCGGATGCAATGGGCGATTGGCGCAGCGGTAGCGCGCTTCCCTGACACGGAAGAGGTCACTGGTTCGATCCCAGTATCGCCCACCAGAGCAAGGAAACTTGCTTGTAGTTGAACGCTCGGCCATTTGGCTGAACTTCAAAAATGCGGACGTAGCTCAGCTGGTAGAGCACCACCTTGCCAAGGTGGATGTCGCGAGTTCGAATCTCGTCGTCCGCTCTCTTGATCCTCAGGATCCGAACCCAGGAATACCGCCGGTTGTACCGGCTCCGGGCGATTGGCGCAGCGGTAGCGCGCTTCCCTGACACGGAAGAGGTCACTGGTTCGATCCCAGTATCGCCCACGAAACAGAGCAGCTCTCCGGAGCTGCTTTTTTCTTGCCCTCATACTGCTTGACAACTTTTGTCAAGAACTCCTTGGCAGGCACGGCCTTCGACGCTAGGATCGAATGCGGAGGAGCGAACTGGCTCCGCGATTGAAGGGAGGTGCTCGTGGGTTTACTTGACGATCTAAAGGGCAAAGCTCAGGGTCTGATCCGCGGCAACGAGCAGTCCATCAAGGACGGCATCACCAAAGCAGGTGATTTTGTCGACTCCAAGACGGGCGGCAAATACACCAGCCAGGTAGATAAGGTCCAGACTGGCGCTTCCACTCTCGTTGACAAAGCCAATGAGAGGCCTACCCAGGGACCGGCGGACAACGTGCCGCCGGCTGAGAAGGCTCCGTAGCCAGGACTTACCGGGCTTCGCCCCTAAACGTCAAAAAGGTGCCGGTCCCGCCGAGAGGCGGCGCCGGCACCTTTCGCGTTCCCGAAAGAAGACCTGCCTGTCCAACCCTGCCCGTCTAGCAGAGCCCGTTTCTACGAAGGCTCGTGGTTCTGGCCCTCCCGGGCCAGCGCCGTAAGCCGCGAGACCGCCCGGAAGTACTTCTTCATATAGCCACCGTTCATCATTTCTTCGGTGAACAGCTTGTCGAACGGCACGCCGCTGGCAAGGATCGGAACGTCCTTGTCGTAAAGGCGGTCGGCGAGCACCACAAACCTCAGCGCCACTGCCTGTTCGGTGATGGTTTCCACGTCCCGCCAGACGACGCCGTCCACCCCGTCAAGCAGCTTGCGGTAGCGGCTCGGATGGACACCCGCGAGGTGTGAGATCAGGGTGCCGAAGTCATCCTCGGCTACAGTCTTGCCGTCGAACTCCGCCTTCATGTGGGAGTGAAGTTCGCTGTTCCGCAGCGGTGCCGGCGCGGCCGGCAGGCCGCGGTGGCGGAAGTCCTCGCCGTCGATCCTGATGACGTCGAACTGGTCCGCCAGGACCTGGATCTCACGCTGGAAATCAACGGCAGCAAAGCGGCCGTCGCCCAGCGAGCCCGGCAGGGTGTTGGAGGTGGCCGCGAGCTTCACGCCGGCGTCGGCCAGTTCCCGCATGAGGCGGGACATCAGGACGGTGTCGCCCGGATCGTCCAGTTCAAACTCGTCAATGCAGACGAGCTTGTAAGAGCTCAGTGCGTCGACGGTCTTCCGGAAGGACAGGGCACCCACCAGATTGGTGTACTCCACGAAGGTACCGAAGGCCTTGGGCCCGGGGGCAGCGTGCCAGAGTGATGCCAGCAGGTGGGTTTTCCCGACGCCGAAGCCGCCGTCGAGGTAGATGCCGGCACGGGTCGTGTCCTTCTTGCCAAAGAGCTTCTTGAACAGTCCCCCGCCGTCCCCGGCGCCGACGCCTCCGGCAAATGCCTGCAGCGCGTTCACTGCTGCCGCCTGGCTCGGCTGCTTCGGATCGGGCCGGTAACTTGCAAAGGACACCTGCCCGAACCTGGGCGATGGGTAGAAACCTTTGAGGAGCTCATCCACCGACACCGCCGGCGTCCGGGTGGCGAGCTTTTCGATCTGTACCAAGGTGGTCCATTCTGCTGGTGATTTGTCCCCAGCAAGAATACCGGCATTGGCCGTCCACCCCGCGGGCAACGCCTTGCTACCGGCGATGCCGTGAGCAAGCACACACATTTCGTCCTGTTAACACACAGCGGCATTCGTACCTGCCCATGGCTAGTGTTGGAGCAGTGACCCGCCGTCCCCCGGCGGTCTGACCTGACCGTTTCAGTGAAAGGCCATACGCATGTCCTACCCCGTTGAACAGAACGAGAAGTTCGCCGCCTACGCGCACCCGGAGCGGCTCGTTTCCACCGAGTGGCTGGCCGCGGCCATCGACGCCGGCGCCCTTAACGACGGCAAGCTCGTCGTGGTGGAGTCCGACGAAGACGTCCTGCTCTACGAAACCGGCCACATTCCCGGCGCGGTCAAGATCGACTGGCACACCGACCTGAACGACGAAGTGACCCGTGACTATGTGGAAGGCAAGGCGTTTGCCGCCCTCGCCGCCGCAAAGGGCATCTCCCGTGACGCCACCGTTGTCATCTACGGCGACAAGTCCAACTGGTGGGCAGCCTACGCCCTCTGGGTCTTCAGCCTGTTCGGCCACGAGGACGTCCGGCTGCTCGACGGCGGCCGCGACAAGTGGATCGCCGAGGGCCGCGCGCTGACCACCGACATCCCCTCGCCGGCCGTAGCCGACTACCCCGTAGTGGAGCGCAACGACGCTCCTATCCGCGCCTTCAAGGAAGACGTCCTGGCCCACCTGGGCAAGCCGCTGATCGATGTCCGCTCCCCTGAGGAATACACGGGCCAGCGCACCCACATGCCCGCCTATCCCGAGGAAGGCGCGCTGCGCGGCGGCCACATTCCCACCGCGGCGTCGATTCCGTGGGCACGGGCAGCAGCAGAGGACGGCACCTACCGCAGCCGCGCCGAGCTTGAGGCGCTGTACCTTGGCGAGGCCGGACTCGCCGAGGGCGACGACGTCGTGGCCTACTGCCGCATTGGCGAACGCTCCAGCCACACCTGGTTTGCCCTGAAGTTCCTCCTCGGCTTCGAAACCGTCCGCAACTACGACGGCTCCTGGACCGAATGGGGCAACGCCGTGCGCGTGCCGATCGCCAAGGGCGCGGAACGCGGCTCGGTGCCGGCAGTTGCCGCGCGGTAAATCGTCCGTAAAAAAGCGGCGGACGGGGACAACCTGCGTAAGCTGGAAGTGATGAGTACTCAAGCACTTCCCACCGCCCTGGCGGAGATTGTCGATGACTTCCAGGCGCTGAGCGAGCCCGAGCGGCTGCAGCTCCTGCTGGAGTTTTCCCGCGGCCTGCCGGAGCTTCCGGAACGCCTGAACAGCCACCCCGAACTCCTGGAGCAGGTGGTGGAATGCCAGTCGCCGCTTTTCCTCACCATTGAGACGGAAAAGAACGACGGCGGGTCCCCCGCCTTCCGGCTGTTCTTCAAGGCTCCGCCGGAGGCCCCCACCACCCGTGGTTTCGCCGGAGTGCTGCATGAGGGACTGGACGGCCTGACCGCCGAGGAGATCCTGGCTGTTCCGGATGATATGCCCGAACTGCTTGGCCTGACCCGCGCCATCACGCCGCTGCGCATGCGCGGCATGACCGCGATGCTCGGGCGCATCAAGCGCAAGGTGGCCGCCGCGGCCCGGCTCCACGCCTAGGAACCGGACCCGGATGGCGCGCAAGAACACGTCACAGGGAACGCCTGCCACAGCCGTATTGGCTGCGGCAGGCGTTTCCTTTAACCTGCACCCGTACAGCCACGATCCGGCCGCGGCCAGTTACGGCATGGAGGCAGCCGAGGTCCTGGGGATAGATCCGGCAAGGGTCTTCAAGACGCTCATGGTGGAGGTCGACGGCAAACTGGCGGTCGGCGTCGTTCCTGTCAGCGGAAACCTGGACCTCAAAGCGATAGCTGCGGCGCTGGGCAGCAAGAAGGCCGCCATGGCGGACCCGGCCGCGGCTGAACGGCGCACCGGCTACGTGCTGGGCGGAATTTCGCCCCTCGGACAGCGGCAGCCCTCCCCCACGGTCATCGACGAAACCGCCCTCACCCTCGACACGATCCTGGTGTCCGGCGGCCGGCGCGGACTGGACATCGAACTGGATCCCCGCGAGCTTGTCCGCCTCACCAAGGCCGTCACCGCCGCGATCGGAACGGGCTCCCAGGCACGTTAAACGGCATCAGGCTGAACCGGTTCCGGCTGGCCGGGATTGCGGCGGGGCGCCAGTTGCTGCCGCAGCCACGCCCGGACCAATCCTTCCCAGCGGACCGGATCGGCATTCCACTCCTTGGCATGCCGCGCCCCCTCGAACGGCTCGAATGTGACCATTTCCGGGTTCTTTTCCGCGAGCAGGGCCGAGGGCTGGTAGGGAACGTACTCGTCGTCCACGCTGTGGATGATGAGCGTCGGCGTCCTGAGTTCAACGGCACGCGACACCCAGTCCATTGATTTCAGGTCCACGGGCGCAGCGAGCCCGGTGAGCCTCCGGCCCACCTTGTGCCCCATCATCAGCTGGCCGTACCGGCCAACGGCCGACGGGATCCGGTTCAGCTCCGCGTGGTGGGCCAGCACGTTGACCCAGTCGATGACCGGCGCATCCAGCACCATGGCCCGGATGACATGCCGGTGCTCCGAGAGGTCCGCCGTCTGCAGGCAGATGGCCCCGCCCATGGACCAGCCGAAAAGCACCACGTCCCGGGCACCGCGGGCAAGGGCGAAGGCGATGGCGGCGTCGATGTCCCGCCACTCCGTGGAACCCAGCCCGTACCGGCCATCGAAGGCCGCCGGCGCCAGGCCGTCGTTCCGGTAGGAAACCAGGAGATTGGGCAGGCCGAGTTCGTGGACCACCCGCGCTCCACGGAGGCACTCCTGCCGGGTTGCCCCGCGCCCATGGACCATGACGGCCCAGGTTTCGGCGCCGGCATCACCCGGGATCAGCCAGCCCGGGGCGCTTCCGCCCTCAACCTCAATGTCGACGTCTTCGGACGCCAGGCCGACGTCGGAGGGATGCTGGTATGTGGCACCTCCCCACCAGGCGCGCCCTGCAGTTTCCAGGTTGCCGCTATAGACCGCCTCCACCTCGCGCAGCACGGTGCGCTCGGTGGGGGAATAGGACAGGATCCTGCCGATGCGGGCATGCCCGGCACCGGCGTCGAAGAAGAGGCTGTACGTTCCGTCATGGGTTGTCTCCGGCGTGGCCGCGAGGATGACCTGCAGTTCCCTGCCCTCCCGGATGACCGCCAGGACTTCCTGGTCCGCCGCCCGGACGCGGGTGGGGGTCAGGACGCGGCGGGCGAAGTAGAGCGCCAGGGCAGATGATCCTGCGCCAAGCAGGGCAGCGGCGGTGCCGCCCGCAATGACTCCCCCGAGGGTCCACTTCGCTCTCAGGGTCATCGCGTTGCCCTGGGTAGTAGCTGGGATAGTCAAAGCAGCCTGCGCGGAATCCATGCCTCCCATCTTGACCGATCCGGCCCCGTCCGGCACATTCGTGGCCCGCGCATGCTGGCGAAATGCATGCGGGCCAAATACATGCGGGCACTGGCGGGCGGGACTAGGCTGATGCCATGAGCGATCCAATCGTCATTCTCACTGAAGAGCCGCTGGGTGCGGACGACCGCGTGAACATCGAACGCCTGGTGGACGGGGGTGACGCGCCCCTGGTGGTACTGGTCCCGGCCAATACGGAACGGCATCTGCTGGTGGACTTCCTCGAGAACCTTTCGATGCTGGACATTGCCAAGGCTTTCCGCGAGCTGACGGCCCATGCCCCGGACCCCGCGGAAGAACGGGCCGCGGCAGACGCCACGCTGGCCACCTCGGTCAGGGCCCTGGAAGGCATCGGCGGCGGCGTTGCAGGCGAGGTAGTGGCCGGCGGGGCCGTCAACGGCCTCGTGGCCAAGGTTAAGGAGCTTGGTGCCGCCCAGGCCGTGGTCGTCACCAGGCCGCATGCCGTCTCGGACACCTTCCACACCGACTGGGCCAACCGGGCACAGGACAAGCTGGGCCTCCCGGTGCTGCATCTGTATGCAGGCTCGGGATTTATCGGGGACTCCTGAGCGTTGGTCCGGTTATGAGCACTCCTGAGAAATCCGACCTCACCAACACCGCCGCTACTCCTGCTGCCGGCCGGTCCGACGACGACTGGCGCCGCGAACTGACGCCGGAGGAATACCACGTGCTGCGCCAGGCCGGCACGGAACGCCCTTACACCGGTGAGTACTGGGACACCCACACCGCCGGCGCCTACAACTGCCGCGCGTGCGGGACCGAGCTCTTCACAAGCAAGGAGAAGTTCGATTCGCACTGCGGCTGGCCGTCCTTCTGGGCGCCCCTGGCCGAAGAGCGGGTGCGGTACATCCACGACCGGACCCTGGGCATGGAGCGCATCGAGGTGCGGTGCGCCAACTGCGACTCGCACCTCGGGCACGTCTTCGAGGGCGAGGGTTACGGGACCCCAACCGACCAGCGTTACTGCATCAACTCCATCTCACTGAAGCTGGTTCCGGCCGACGGCGACGCCCAGGCCTGAGACTGCCGGGCGCTGCGCCTTGCGGTTATTCCGACAGCCCTGAGCCCTACAGTTTCTTATGCTCACGCCTTTGATCGATTAGGAACCCTGTCCGCTTGCTACGCTCGCCCTAGAAGCTCAGATAACCCGAAAGGCGAGGCCAGCGATGACCGTAACCGTACACACAGCACCAGCCCGAATCACCGCGGTACACCCGGAATGGCAGCGCCTCAAGGCCGCGGCCATTGCCCTGCGGGAGCTGCAGGTACAGGACGGCTCCATCCCGGACCAGGCCAGCCATGCTGCAGCGCAGGGCCACGTCGACGCCCTTGTCAGCGCCATCGAGGCGCTGGCACCGGCGTTCCCCCACGACGCCCTCTACCTGGACCTGCTGTGCCGGGACTTTGACCGCTGGGCCGGGGAAGGGTTCGGCGTCCCGGACTTCCTGGACTCCCTGCTCGCGTTCCAGCCGCAGGCGGACCGCGAGAACGGCCTGCAGCACCTGGTGGTCTTCCCCATGTACACGCAGAACGGCAGCGGCAGCCGGCTCGTGGAGGCCGTCCTCATCGACGTCGTGTGGCCCGACTTCATTGCAGGCCTGGAACAGGGCGACTACTCGAACGGCCTGTTCGTGCCCATCCGGTTCATCGACTTCACCCCCGGGTACGACACCAACTCCGCTGTGCTGTTCCCCGAAACGGTGGGAGTGCGCGCGACGCCCCGGTTCACCTGGGGTGCCATTTTCGCGGACCGGGAAGCAGCACGCTTCCGCCGCGTCCTCCGGGCCGCGGCCGACATCACTTCGCTGGAGCTGCCGGCGGGAGCCGCGGAACTCCTCGAGGACCAGGAACTCACCGAAAAGACCTTCGTCATGTGGGACCTGATCCATGACCGCACGCACATGCGCGGGGACCTGCCGTTCGATCCCTTCATGATCAAACAGCGGATGCCGTTCTTCCTGTACTCCCTCGAGGAGCTGCGCTGCGACCTGACGGCCTTCCGCGAATCCGTGAAGATCGAAAAGGACGAAGCAGCGGATCCGGAAGCACGCCGGCACGCCAAACTCGTGCAGTACGCCGTCATTTTCGACCGGATCTTCCGGTTCGCCATCACCGGCAGCCGTATCCGCAACTATGACGGGCTCGGCGGCCAGCTGCTCTTCGCGTGGCTGCACCAGCACCGCGTCCTCCACTGGACCGACAGCCGGCTGACCATCGACTGGGAACACGTTGCCGGCGTCGTGGTGGAGCTGGGTGCCCGGATCGAGGAGCTCTACTGGCGCTCCATCGACCGGCCCAAGACCGCCCACTGGCTGGCGGCCTATGAGCTGATCTCCGGGACAGTCACGCCGAACCCGGCCTCCGTCTGGGCCAAGGGGCCAGGCGCCCTCCCCCTCGACGGGCCGCCGCGGGGCCTCACCGACCAGGTCCTGGACGACGAGTTTCCGCTGTCCATGTTCTATGAAGCCCTGGAAAAGAAGATGCGCCCCGTCATCGAATCCACCGCGGGCATTACGGGCTCCTCGGATTCTGCCCTTCCGGCTGATGGCCCCGCCGCGGCTGCGGCATGACTACCGACAGGGTGAGCACAGGCAGGCCACTGCGCGTGCTTGTCACAGGCGGCAGCGGACCTTCGGGGATAGCGGCCGCCCGTGCGCTGCTGGAGGCTGGCTTCACCGTGTTCACCGTCGGATCGGACAAGGCCCGCATCGAGGAGGCCGCAAAAGCCGCCGGGGGCGCCACGCCGCTGGTGTGCGACCTTGCCGACCTCGCCGCAGTGCGGGAACTGAAGCAAGAGCTCGCGCGCACTGCCGGAAAGGTCGACGGCGTCATTCACCTGGTGGGCGGATGGCGCGGCGCGCAGGGCATCACCAGCCAAACCGATGAGGACTGGGATTTCCTGGAACGCAGCGCCGTCACGACGCTCCGGAACGTCACCCGGGTCTTCTACGACGACCTCGCGGACTCGCCCTGCGGGCGTTTTGCCATGGTGTCCTCGACGGCGGTCGGCAGCCCCGCCGCCGTCGTCGCCAGCTACGTGGCGGCCAAGGCCGCCGCTGAAGCGTGGACCATGGCAGTGGCCGAAGGCTTCCGCCAGGACGCCCAAGGGCACGAAGACGCTGCTCACGGCGCCCAGGGCCAGGACGGCCCAGCTGACGGCACCCAGCACAGTGCCGCCGTCGTTTTCGTGGTGAAGGCACTGGTGGACGCCGGCATGCGAAGCAGTGAGCCCGGACGGAAGTTTTCCGGCTATACCGACGTCGAGCAGCTGGCCGCCGCCGCCGTCGAACTTTTTAGCCTGCCCGCCGCGGAGCTGAACGGGCAGCGGCTGCTGCTGGCCCCGGTGCCCGCCGGTGCTGCGACTACGCAGAACGCCGCAACTACCTAGACTGAAAGCGTGACCAAAGAGATGACAACAACGGTTGAAACTGCCGGCAGTGGCACCATGTCCAGGCTGCACGACGCGTCCGTGCGCGGCTTTGCCTCGGATAACTACTCAGGAGTGCACCCCGAAGTG
Source organism: Arthrobacter sp. FW305-BF8 (assembly GCF_021789315.1). Classification (NCBI taxonomy): domain Bacteria; kingdom Bacillati; phylum Actinomycetota; class Actinomycetes; order Micrococcales; family Micrococcaceae; genus Arthrobacter; species Arthrobacter sp. FW305-BF8. The sequence continues at coordinate 2,104,432 of NZ_CP084561.1, read as the reverse complement.
CTGGCCGCGTTGGCCGCCGCCAACGAGGGGCACCAGGTCTCCTACGGCGAAGACGCCTACACGGCCCGCCTGCAGGAGCTGATGGAGGAGCATTTCGGGCCAGGTATCGAATGCTTCCCGGTCTTCAACGGCACGGGCGCCAACGTGCTGTCCCTGCAGTCCCTCCTCCCGCGGTGGGGTGCGGTGGTCTGCGCGTCCACGGCACACATCAACATGGATGAGAACGGCGCCCCGGAGCGTGTGGGCGGCATGAAGCTGCTCCAGGTGCACACCCCGGACGGCAAGCTGACGCCGGAGCTCATCGACCGCGAAGCGTGGGGCTGGGGCGACGAGCACCGCGCCCAGCCGCTGGCCGTCTCCATCACCCAGACCACTGAACTGGGCACCTGCTACACGGTGGATGAAGTCCGGGCCATCGCGGAGCACGTCCACGCCAAGGGCATGAAGCTGCACATGGACGGCGCGCGGCTGGCCAACGCGGCGGCGCACCTGGGCGTTCCGCTGCGGGCCTTCACGCGCGACGCCGGCGTGGACATCCTGTCGTTCGGCGGAACCAAGAACGGGCTGCTGTTCGGCGAGGTGGTGGTGGCATTGAACCCGGATGCCGCCCAGGGGCTGCTCTTCCTGCGCAAGATGAACATGCAGCTGGCCTCCAAGATGCGGTTCATGTCCGCGCAGTTCATTGCCCTGCTCGAAGGTGACCTGTGGCTGCGTTCGGCGCGCCACGCAAACGCCATGGCCGCGAGGCTGCGCGCCGCGGTGGATGACATTGACGGCGTGGAACCCACGCAGAAAACGGAGTCCAACGGCGTCTTTGCGGTATTGCCCGCAGGCGTGGCGGACAGGCTACGGGAGTCCTTCCGCTTCTACGACTGGAATGAAGCCACCCGCGAGGTCCGGTGGATGTGTTCCTTCGACACCAGCGAGGAGGACGTCGATGCCTTCGTGGCAGCCATCAGGGACGAACTCTCCCGGCACGGGTCCTCACCGGCGGCAGCGCGGTAACATGCTCGGGATTGCGTGAGCAGGCGGCGAGCCTGCCGGAATTGGCGGTTTCCATTGCGTACCCTGCGATTGTGAATGCACTTGCCCAGGTTCCCGCGAATTTTCTGTATGCGCTGGGAACGCTCCGCAAAGCACGCTGCCGCAGCGAACTGCGCCTCGACGAGATCCCGGCGCCCGCCCGGCTGGCGCCATTCGCCGTGGCCCTCGGCGCCGAGGTCATCGTTCCCAGCGGCGGCAGGTCGGGCGGCGACCAGGACCGTTCACCGGTCCACGGCCCGGCGGCCGTGGCACTGGCCCGGTCGGCCGCCGCCGGAGCCTCCGCGGGTGCTGGTGCCGACGACGACGGCGAGGAGCTCGCCACCGGGCGCTTCATCCTGCTGCACGACCCCGACGGCTCCGCGGTGTGGGACGGCGAATTCCGGATCGTCACCTACATCCGGGCCCAGCTCGACGCCGAGATGGGCAACGATGAAATGCTGGGCTCCGTGGCCTGGACATGGCTCGTGGAAGCCCTCGAAACCCACCACGCCCCCTACCGCGCGGCCGGCGGCACCGCCACGCGCGTGCTGTCCGAAAGCTTCGGAACGCTGGCGGACCGGCCCGCCTCGATCGACATTGAACTTCGCGCCTCATGGACTCCGGCCGGCGCCGACGTCCAGGCGCACCTCGAGGCGTGGTCGGACATGGTATGCACCTTCGCCGGCCTCCCGCCGCTGCCCGAGGGCGTTTCCGCGCTCCCCCGCAGGCGCCGCAACTAGGCTTCCGCCAGCAAAAAAGGCTGCCCAAACCGGTGGAGTAATTTTCACGGCAATTACGGCACGATTCTTTTGCCTAATGGCCCTGGCCGTGTAAAGTCCCGTGCTTAGGCGAGCCTAAGACGGGCTCCTCCGGCAGAAGGTGCTTTCATGACAGCCAACTTCCTCATCGGGCTCCGGGAGGGCCTCGAGGCGACACTCATTGTCGTCCTGCTGATGGCCTACCTCACCAAGAGTGGCCGGCGTGCGCTGCTTCCCCGGCTGTGGGCGGGCGTGGGAATCGCCGTCGCTGTGTCCGTTGGATTCGGTGCCCTGCTGACCTTCGGCCCGCGCGGCCTGACCTTCGAAGCCCAGGAAGCGATCGGCGGCGGCCTGTCCATCATTGCCGTCGGACTGGTCACCTGGATGGTCTTTTGGATGGCCCGCACCGCCCGCACGCTCGGCAGCGAACTGCGCTCCCGCGTCGACGGCGTGGCCGACGGCGCCGCCTGGGGCCTGGTGCTTGTGGCGGCTTTGGCGGTCGGGCGGGAGGGCCTGGAGACGGCGCTGTTTTTGTGGGCCGCAGCCCAGGCCAGCGGGGAATCCGGAACCCCTCTGTTCGGCGCCCTCGTGGGCCTCGCCGTCGCTGCCGGGCTCGGTTACCTCCTGCACCGCGGCGTCCTGAAGGTCAACCTGTCCCGCTTCTTCACCTGGACCGGCGTCGCCCTGGTGGTCATCGCCGGCGGCGTCCTCGCCTACGGCGTCCACGACCTGCAGGAGGCCGGCATCCTGCCCGGGCTGCACAGCCTCGCCTTCGACGTCTCAGCCGCCGTCCCGCCGTCGTCCTGGTACGGCACCCTGCTGAAGGGGACCCTGAACTTCTCTCCCGCCACCACCTGGCTGGAAGCGGCCGCCTGCGTCCTGTACACCATCCCAGTCATGTTCTTCTACCTCCGCGCCAACTTCCGCCCGCCGCTACGGCGAGCGGAAGCCCCTGCCGCAACTGCCGCCGTCGCCTCCTGACCGGCAGCGCCTGCCGCCAACCAAACGCTGCACCCAACATCGCGCTGCATACTCAACACCCCGCTGCATCCCCAACACCCCAAGGAATTCACATGCCCGGCTTCTCTTCGCCTCAAACCCGCCGGACTGTCGGTGCCCGCCTCGCCGTCGTGGCAGCCACCGCAATCCTCCCGCTGGCCCTCTCATCCTGCACCGACAACGCCGGTGCCAACGCGTCCGGCACCACCGACGGGCCCATCCAGGTGACCAGTACCGATGCCGAGTGCAAGGTCTCCGCTGCGGAAGCCCCGAGCGGAAACCTCACCTTCGCCGTGAAGAACGACGGCGCCGAGGTCACCGAGTTCTACGTGCTCGCCGAAGACGGCCTGCGGATCGTCGCCGAAGTGGAGAATATCGGCCCGGGAATCACCCGTAACCTGGTGCTCACCGCGCCCGCGGGCAAATACATCACCGCCTGCAAGCCGGGGATGAAGGGTGACGGCATCCGTGCGGACTTCACCGTCAAGGACTCCGGCAAGCAGGCCACCGTGGATGCCGACCTCCAGAAGCTCGTGGACACCGGAGTCAGCCAGTACGCGGCCTACGTCAAGGACCAGACCGAGCAGCTGGTAGCCGGAACCAAGGAATTCGCCACCGCGTACGCGGCGGGCGACGCCGCCAAAGCCAAGAGCCTGTACGCTGCCACCCGCATGCACTGGGAACGGATCGAGCCCGTGGCCGAATCCTTCGGAGACCTCGATCCCAAGCTCGACGCCCGTGAGGCGGACCTCGAACCGGGGCAGAAGTGGACCGGCTGGCACCGTGCCGAGAAGGACCTGTTCCCGCCGGCCGGATATAAGGCGCTGACCGCAGCTGAACGTGGCGCACTCGCCAAGCAGCTGGTGGCCGACACGGCCGAACTCAGCACGCGCACCCGAACCGTGGAGCTCAGCGCGGACAAGCTCGGCAACGGCGCCAAGGAACTGCTGGATGAGGTGGCCCGCGGCAAGGTCACCGGGGAGGAAGAGATCTGGTCGCACACCGATCTCTGGGACTTCCAGGCCAACGTGGACGGCGCGCGGATCGCGTTTGAAAACCTCAAGCCGGTCCTGCAGCAGAAGGACGCTGCCTTGGCCAAGGACCTCGACGCCAAGTTCAGTGCCCTGCAGGCTGAGTTGAAGAAGCACGCCAAGGGCGACGGCTTCGCCTACTACAACGAGCTGGGCAAGGACGAGGTCCAGAAGCTCAGCTCCCTGGTGGACGCTCTCGGCGAGCCGCTGTCCAAGCTCACTGCGGCAGTGGTGCTGTGAGCGGCTGCCCCTTCGGCGGCGACCAGCAGCCGCCTGCCACGCCCCAACCCAACGGTTCCGAAGCATCGCCGTCGGAGACCTCCCACGGCGAAAACCGCCGCATGTCCCGCCGCGGACTTTTGGGACTGGCGGGCGTGGGCGGCGCGGGAGCGGTGGCGGGCATCGCCGCCGGCCTGCTCGGCCACGACACCCTGGCGGCCGTTGCAGCGCCCCCGGCCGCCAACGATTCCGTCGTCCCCTTCTTCGGCGACCGGCAGGCGGGGATCACCACGGCTGCGCAGGACCGCCTGCACATGGCGGCCTTCGACGTCACCACCGATGACCGTGCGGCGCTCGTCGAACTCCTCAAGGACTGGACGGCTGCCGCGGATGCCATGGCCTCCGGCCAGACCACCGGAGCCACTGGCGCCGTCGATGGCCCGTATGACGCGCCGCCCGAGGACACCGGGGAAGCCCTGGACCTCGACGCCGGCCGGCTCACCCTCACGTTTGGCTTTGGCCCTTCCCTGTTCGAGAAGGACGGCAAGGCCCGCTTCGGCCTGGACGGAAAGCGGCCCGACGCCCTCATCGATCTGCCACACTTCCCCGGCGACGCCCTGGAGCCGGGCCGTACGGGCGGCGACATCGTGGTGCAGGCATGCGCCGACGACCCCCAGGTGGCCGTGCATGCCATCCGGAATCTGGCGCGCATCGGCTTCGGCAAGGTCCGTGTCCGCTGGTCCCAGCTGGGATTCGGCCGCACCTCGTCGACGTCGCGGGCGCAGCAGACGCCCCGCAACCTCTTCGGTTTCAAGGACGGGACCAACAACCTCAAGGCCGAGGACACCGCCTTGCTCGACGAGCATGTGTGGGCCGGCGCCGGGTCCCGTACAGGCGAAGCCTGGATGGAGGGCGGCAGCTACCTGGTGGCGCGGCGCATCCGGATGCACATCGAGATCTGGGACCGCACCTCGCTCCGCGAACAGGAAGGCTTGATTGGCCGGACCAAAGGAGAAGGTGCACCGCTGTCGGGCGGCAAGGAGTTCACCGCCCCCGACTTTGCCATCAAAGGTAACGACGGCGAACCGCTCATTGGCATGGAGTCCCACGTCCGGCTGGCCCACGCAGACCAGAACGACGGCGTGCGGATGCTCCGCCGGGGGTACAACTACACGGACGGCTCGGACGGACTGGGCCACCTCGACGGCGGGCTGTTCTTCATTGCCTTCGTCAAGGACCCGCGGACGCACTACGTGCCCATGCAGATGACCATGGCCAAGGAGGACGTCCTGGCCCTGGAATACCTCAAACACACTGGTTCCGGTCTCTTCGCCGTGCCGCCTGGCGTCAAGCAGGGCGGCTTCATCGGGGAAGGCCTCTTCACCTGAGCCTCTGCGTCTGAGGCTCTCCCTCTGGGCCTCTGCGTCTGGGCGCCCTTCACTTGGGCTCCCTTTGCCTGCGCTCGGCATGAGCGTTAAGGCATTTGCCCCGCGCCGCCGTCGTTTTCGACGACGGCGCGGGCCGACCGAACGTCCCTTGGGCCGGCTGCCGGTAAACTAGGGACATCATGACCGCTCAAAATTCGGATAACACCACAGCTGGCGCTCCGGCTGCTGAAAACACACCCCATATAACGGTGGAAGGCTTCGACAGCCTGGTCCCCGTTGTCATCGATCTCGATTCGCCCCGCGACGGCGTCCCCCTGGTCATCGAAACCCAGGCGGGGCTGGAACGCTGCGCCGCCGCGATAGCCGCGGGCACGGGCCCGGCCGGTGTCGATGCAGAACGGGCCTCGGGCTTCCGCTATGGGCAGCGGGCGTTCCTCGTCCAGATCCGCCGGGAAGGTTCCGGAACATGGCTGATCGACCCCGAGCCATTCGGGGACCTGCGCATCATCAACGATGCCCTGCGGGGCGTCGAATGGATCCTGCACGCCGCCAGCCAGGACCTGCCCTGCCTGTCCGAGCTGGGCATGTGGCCGGACAAGCTTTTCGACACTGAACTTGCAGCGCGCCTGGCAGGCCTTCCCCGCGTTGGCCTCGCTGCCGTGATCGAGCAGCTGCTCGGTTTCGGACTCGCCAAGGAACACTCGGCAGCCGACTGGTCCACCCGGCCCCTGCCAGAGCCGTGGCTCCGGTACGCCGCGCTCGACGTCGAAGTCCTGACGGAACTGCGCGAGGAACTTATCGAACTGCTCGAAGCGGACGGAAAACTCGAATACGCCGAACAGGAGTTCGCCGCGATCCTGTCTGCCGGGCTCGCAGCACCCAGGGTTGACCCCTGGCGCAAGACGTCGGGACTCCACCAGATCAGGGACCGCCGCCAGCTGGCCGCGGTTCGGGAACTGTGGCTGGAACGCGACGCCCTGGCCCAAAAGCGCGATGTCGCCCCGGGACGCCTCATCCCCGACTCTGCCCTCGTCGCCGCAGCCAAGGCGATGCCGACGACGGTACCGCAGCTGCTCGGCACCAAGGGATTCCACGGCAGGGCTGCCCAGCGGGAAGCGCCCCGCTGGCTGCGGTGCATCGCTGCGGCCCGGGCGCTCGAAGACCTCCCCCCGCTCCACCTGCCCACCAACGCCCCGCCGCCGCCGCGGGTCTGGGCCGACCGCGACCTTCCCGCGGCGGAGAGACTGCAGACCGCCAGGCCACTGCTGCAGGAGAAGGCGGATGAACTCAAGCTCCCGCTCGAAAACCTGCTGACTCCGGACTACCTTCGTCGCGTCGCGTGGCGGCCGCCGGAGGACATCACCGAGGCCGCCATCGCCGAAGAACTGCGCGGGCTGGGTGCCCGGCAGTGGCAGGTCGGCCTGGTGGCGCCGCTGATCACCAGGGCATTCCTCAACCCGCAGCCGCTTCCGCCGAAGGAAGCAAGGGAGCCAAAGGAAGCGTCCGCGTAGGAGACTGCCCGAACAACGCTGTGATGGGCGGGCGGGCATTAGTGGGCGGGCGGAACGCCACCAATGGCCGTCAAGCGGCGTGTTCAGGTCAGCACCCTTAGGTGCGACAACGGGGTCGTTCCGCCCGCTGGATTCATTCTGCCTAAGATCCTGCGCGCCATCCAGTGGTCTGAACGGCCGGGACACGGTTTGCCCCGCCGCCATGATCCCGGGACCCGGTATCCCAATTATCAAGGCAGGGACGATTGCGCAGCGTACGACGGCGGTGCTGGCCGCGGTTTAGGCTTTTCGCTCACCTAATTTTCCAATTGGGTAGCCGCTCAGGGCATTCTGAGAGCTGGGAACGCCCTGTGCTGCTACCGGGTTTTGGTTCTGGGCGGGGTTAACAAAACTTTTCGGTTCGGTCCGCGTGCGGTGCACTTTCCACCCTTAAATGTCACGGCCCCCTGTCATGCTGTGGGTATGGATAACCCGGCAGTTGCAGGGATGTTGGAGGCCATCGGTGCCTCCGCTCTTGCGCTGGCTGCTGAGCTCCGTCAGGCGGCTGAAACGGGTCCGGCTCCGCTGCCCGATGAGGCTGATCCCGTACGGGATCAGGCGGACCTGTGCCTGGACGGGCTGTCAGGGGTGGCCAGGATGGAGGCGCGTCTGGCGGCCGTGAAGGCGGACTTGGTCGCCGGCTTTTCCTCGGCGGAGGAGGCCATGACTCCGCCTGGTGCGTCCGTGCAGGACCGCACTGTCCGGCGGATGTCGTTGCGGGCTGAGGTTGCTGGTGCGCTGACGGTGAGTGAGAGCGCGGCGAAGCGGTTGCTGGTTGAGTCGGACATGCTGGTCAGGGACCGGCCGTTGACGCTGGCAGCATTGCAGGGCGGAACAATGTCGTGGCAGCATGCGCGGATCATGTGCGATGAGACCGAGGGGTTGGATCCGGTGGCTGCGGCGGCGTTTGAGGCGCATTTCCTGGACCCTGAAGCGCCGGGGTATGCGCGGGGTTGCCCGGCGGGGGAGCTGACGCCGGCGAGGTTCCGGGCAAAGGCGCGGTATTGGCGGGAGCGGCATCATCCGGTCAGCATCGAAAAACGCCACCGCAAGTGTGTGAAGGACCGGCGGCTGGAGTACGTCCCGGACCGGGACGGCATGGCCTGGTTCTCGGCCTATCTGCCCGCGGACCAGGCCGCGGGGATCTGGAACGGGGCCACAGCCGCCGCCCGCACAATGCAGGGCCCGACCGAAACCCGGACCCTGACCCAGCTCCGCGTCGACGCCTTCGCCGGCTGGTTGCTCGACCCAGGTCCGCGGGTTGCCGGCGGATCCGAGGACCAGGCTGCAGGACTCATTCCAGCGGGGTCCCTGCCCGCAGGAGCCCTGTTCGCTGACCCTGCGCTGGCCGGTGAGGTGCTAGCCGGTGGCGGCCTGGCCGGTGAGGTGCCGGTCGGCGGGATGCCGGTCGGCGGGGTGCCGTCCGGGTCCGCCCCCATCGGTGGCGTGCCGTCCCCGAAGGCGCAGGTCCTAGTCACGGTTCCGGTGTTTTCGCTGCTCGGCCTGTCCGATGAGCCGGCCAACCTGGACGGGCATGGCCCTATCCCGCCGTCGATGGCCCGGCGGCTGGTTGCCGACGGCGCAACGTCGTTCCTGCGGGTGCTTGTTGATCCGCGGGACGGGGCACCGTTGGAGATCGGCCGCACCAGCTACCGGCTCACCAAACCCATGCGCCAATGGCTGCGGCTCCGCGACGCCAAGTGCACATTCCCCAACTGCGATAACCACTCCCTCGACAACGACGCCGACCACATCCTCGCCTGGGCCGACGGCGGGGGCACCGGCGTCGCGAATCTTGGTCAGCCATGCCCGAAACACCACCGCCTGAAACACGCCACGGCGTGGAGACCGGTCGGCGCCACCCGAGACGCCCCGCCGGGCTGGATTTCACCCATGGGAAGGTCCTATGCCGCCGAATACCAGGACTGGGAACCACCCACGTGGCCAGAACCACCATCAATCCAAGACTTGCAGGAACTGCCACCCAGACAGGATTGGCCCGAACGGCCGCTCGGCGAAGACTGGCCTATACCACCGGACTGGCTTGATGCGTCGGAACTCCCCGAAGACCTTGACGATATTGAGAGCCTGCTGACTCTCGACGGCCCTGAACCGCCGCTGCCAGCGGATCCCTGGCCTTACTGGTCATCATCCACAGCAGCCTAAGAAGCCACCCGCCTCAGCAGCGTGGCGGCCATCAGGCAAGCCCCGCGGCGCTTTAGACGGCTCGGCGCCGGTTGCAGCCGATATTACTCACGAGTAACGTTGGGTTCACCGGTGCCCGGTCCCCGCTGGTGCTGCTGTCCAGCAATCCGGGGTCACCGACCGCACGCCCGTCTCAATGAGGAGCCACAGAATGAGCGCCGCAGATTTCCGCAAGCTTGCCGATCTCTTCCCTGATGAGGCGGTCACTCATTCCTCCGTGCAGGACATCGAGCTCCCGGCCACAGAGGGCCACACCAGCCCGGGCGTCCTGGCGCTGATCACCCTGGACAACGGGCTGGGCTCTTCGAAGCCCACGACACTTGGCCCCAATACCCTCGTTGAACTGGGCACCGTCCTCGAAGGGCTGCGCGAGCGGGCGGCCGCGGGCGAGATTGCGGCGGTAGCCGTGACAGGCAAGCCGAACTTCTTCGTTGCCGGGGCAGATCTGTCAGCGGTCACGAAGCTACAGGAGCGCGAGCACGGTCTATGGATGGCGCAACTAGGCCATAAGGTCTACTCCACACTGGCCAACCTCGGCGTTCCCAGCTTCGCCTTCATCAACGGCGTCGCCCTCGGCGGCGGACTTGAGATCGCCCTGCAGTCCACCTACCGCACGGTGTCCACGGGCGCCGGGGCGCTGGCACTTCCGGAGGCCTTCCTGGGGCTGGTGCCCGGGTGGGGCGGCGTGTACCTTCTGCCGCGGCTGATCGGGCCCGAGAACGCGGTGAAGGTGATGATCGAGAACCCGCTGAACAACAACCGCACGTTGTCCGGTCCCGAAGCCTTCAACCTCGGCATCGCCGATGCGCTGTTCGAGGCGGAAGATTTCCTTGAGCAGTCCGTCGCCTGGGCAGCGCGCGTTGTCGCCGACGCCGCAGGTTCGGGCACCGGAGGTTCCGGCGTAGCACCGGAACGGCGCGCCGCTGTCGATCCCACCGACCCTGCTGTTGCCGCCCGTTGGGCGGACGCCGTGGCCGCCGGCCGCGCCTACGTCGAAGCCAAGACATCCAATGCGTCCCCGGCACCCGCCGAGGTGCTGAACATCATGGCGGCGAACCGCACCATGAGCCAGGCGGAGTCCGCCGCGCTCGAATGCGAAACGCTTGCCGGCCTCATGCAGACCGACGAGTTCCGTGCCACCGTCTACGCTTTCCTGGACCTCGTGCAGAAGCGGGCCAAGCGGCCCGCAGGCGCTCCCGGCCGCGAGCTCGCCCGGCCCGTCACGAAGATCGGCGTGGTGGGAGCCGGCCTCATGGCCAGCCAGCTTGCCCTGCTGTTCGCGCGCCAACTCGGCGTGCCCGTGGTCCTGACCGACATCGACCAGGAGCGGGTGGACAAGGGCGTTGGCTACGTCCACCAAGAAGTGGACAAGCTGGTGGCAAAGGGCCGGCTGAGCGCCGACGCCGCCACGCACGCCAAGGCGCTCGTGACAGGGTCCGTTTCCAAGGCACCGTTCGCGGACGCCGACTTCGTCATTGAGGCGGTGTTCGAGGAACTGAACGTCAAGAAGCAGGTGTTTGCCGAGCTCGAGGCCATCGTCTCACCGGAGTGCATCCTCGCCACGAACACGTCATCACTGTCCGTGACAGCCATGGCCGCAGACCTGCGGTATCCCGAACGTCTCGTGGGCTTCCACTTCTTCAATCCCGTGGCCGTCATGCCGCTGCTCGAAATTGTCCGGGCACCGAAGACCGATGACGCCGTGCTCGCCACCGCCTTCGAACTCGCCAGGGGCCTGAAAAAGACCGCCGTCCTGGTCAAGGACGCCCCCGCATTCGTGGTCAACCGCATCCTGCTGCGGCTCATGGGCGAAGTCACAGCCGCCTTCGACGAAGGTACCCCAGCCGACGTTGCGGATGCCGCGCTGCGCCCCATGGGCCTCCCCATGACGCCGTTCACCCTCCTCGCCATGGTGGGGTTGCCGGTTGCCCAGCACGTACAGGAATCCCTGCATGCGGCCTTCGGCGACCGCTTCCCGGTCTCGCAGAACCTGCAGAAACTGGTCGACAACAAGGTCAGATCCCTGTGGTCCACGGCACCGGACGGCAAGCAGGAGATTCCGCCCGCCACCTCTGCCCTGATGTCCTTCGGCAGCATTCCGTCAACCGCAGAGGAAGTTCTGCGCCGGACCCAGGACGCCCTGGCCGAGGAGATCGGGCTGATGCTCGAGGAGGGCGTGGTGGCGGGGCCCCAGGACATCGACCTGTGCATGATCCTGGGCGCTGGCTGGCCGATGTTCCTGGGCGGAATCACCCCCTACCTCGACAGGGTGGGAGCCTCGGAGCGCGTCAACGGCAGGCGCTTCCTGCCGCCGGGAGTGGCATCACGTTCCTGACTGGCATCGCCTGACAGGGGCTGCTTCAATCGTTGGGGCGTCCGTCCACCACCCTGAATGGCGTCGGCGGCTGGAGGCGCGGTCAGAGCTGCCGGAGCCGGCCGCCCTCCAGCCTGAGCAGCCGGTGGGCGTGCGTCGCGGCGAACCTGAGGTCGTGCGTGACCATCACGACGGCGGCGCCGCGGCCGGCTGCCGCTGACACGGCGGCCGTGAGCCGCTCCAGGCCATGGGCGTCCAGGGCCACCGTGGGTTCATCAAGCGCGAGCACCGACGGTTCACGCGCCAGGACTGTGGCAAGGGCTAGCAGCCGCTGGCCTGACGCATGCAGCTCATGGGGGTGGGAGTTTCCGCTATCCCCAAGGCCGACGGCGGCCAGGGCTGCCCGGGCCCGTGCCGGCGCCTCGGAACCGAAGAGACGGTCCAGGCCGAACAGCACTTCCCGCAGCACGGTGCGCTCGAACAGCTGGTCGTGCGGGTGCTGGAAGAGGAGCCCCAAGCGGCGGGCCACCAGCCCTGTGGAAACACCGGCAATGGACTCGTCCGCCACGCGGACGTCACCGCGAAGCGGCCGGTGCAGGCCGTTGAGGAGCCGGAGCAACGTGGACTTGCCGGCACCGTTGGGCCCGGTAATGGCTACGATTTCCCCGGGCATCACCTGCAGGTCCACGTCCTGCAAAAGCAGGCTGTCCTCCAAAAGCAGGCCGTCCTCCATAGACGGGCTGCGGAACCGTCCCCCGAACCCGAAGGCCACACCTGCCAACTCCAAAGCCGCTTTAGTTCTAACCGCAGTGGCGCCGGCAGCAGCCTCCGCTACGGGACACGTCTCCACGACAGGAGGCACCGGCGTCGGATCCGGATGCTGCTCCATGGAAGTAACCACGACCCCGGATTTAGCCAGCTCACCTCCCTGCAGGATCCGGGCCGGTGGTCCCGCTGCCGTCTCCTGCCCGTCCTGCAGCACCAGCCAGCGCTCCGCCGCGCGGGTCAGCGCGTCGGCGTGCTGGCTCAGCACCACAATGGCGGTCCCCCGGGCCAACTCGGCATGGACCAGCTCCACAACGGTCCGGATCCCGGCCTGGTCCAGGGACTCGAGCGGCTCGTCGAGGATCAGGACGCCGGGACCGTCCACCACGGCGCAGCCCACGGCCAAACGGCGGAGCTCGCCGCCGGACAGCGTTGCGGGATCCCGCTGGAGGAGCCCCTCGAGTCCCGTCCGGCGGGCTATGTCGGCCACGGTGCGCACCATCTCGGCGCAGGGAACTCCGCGGTTCTCCAGGCTGAAGGCGAGCTCCTCCTCCACGGTTCCGCGGACGGCCGACAGCATGGAGGCAGCGTCCTGCGGGACGTAGCCGACGTGCCGCGCCCACACCCCCGCATCGATCCGGGGGTCGTCGGGCGTTCCGCTAAAGCGCAGCGGACCGCTGCCTGCCGCATGCCCGGCCACCTCCAGCTGCAGGCTTCCGGCCAGCGTTCCGTCCCGGCCGCCGAGCAGCCAGGCACCCAGGAGCCGTCCCAACGTGGATTTGCCGCTGCCGGATCCGCCCAGCACGGCTGTCAGAGTGCCGGGCGCGGCGGCCAGCTCCACCGCGCGAAGCGCGGGGCCGGGATCGCCGTGGTACGAAAATGAGGCGACGGAGGCCAGCAGCGTGGTTGCGGCAGCCCTGTCCGCGCTCATCACGCGCCACCGACGAACTGAGAGAAGGCTGACAGTGACCCGGCCGGTAGCGATTCAGCGATCCGCCAACCCACCGCCACCACCGCGAGCAGGAGCGCGAAAACGCGGAAGGTCCCCTGGGCGGCTGAATCGCGGACCTCCGTATAGCTGGTCCGGGGACCCGTACTCCGGAACCCCCTCGCGTCGAGTGCCTGGGCCCGGATGCCGGCGTCGTGGACCAGGCCCAGCACCAGCGGAACCATCTGCAGCCGGATGGCCGCAACCCGGCTGCCGATCCCCCGTCCCACCACTAGTCCGCGTGACTCCTGCGCCTGCCGGACCTTGCCCAGCCGTGCCGCCACCAGCGGGGCAAGAAGTAGCGTGGAGGCCAGCACATACCCGACCTGCGGCGGAACACGGCGGGCAGCCAGGGCGGCAACCAGCTCGGGGATCCTGACGCTGAAGGAAAACACCATCAGCACCAGGACGAAGGCTGCCGTGCGGAGCCCCATTTCCAGGGCAAAGGACAGCCCCTCGGCCGTGATCCGGGCCGGGCCCCAGCTGGCCAGCACGGTGCGCCCCTCCGGGAAGAAAAGGCCGTGGATCACCAGCAGCGAAAGCCAGAACGGCACAACGATGGCGGCCGCGGCCAGCAGAACCCGCCGCACGATGCCCGCGGCGGCGGAAAGCAGCACCGCCCCGACTGCCACGGTGAGGGATACCGCCCAACTGGAGGCCGCCGTCGTAATAACAAGGACGGCGACGGCGGCCGTCATCGTGGTCAGCGGGTTGAGGCGTGCGGCCACCTGGTCAGGAATACGCAGTGGTCAGGAATCCGGGAGCGCTCAGGAATTCCGCGCGGCCGGCTCCTTGCCGGCCAGGACGCGGAAGCGGCGGACAAACGGGAACTGGAACGTGGTGCGCCGCGGCAGGGCGTAGACCAGCATGGCGGCGATGGCGAAGACGATGGCCTTGTCCATGGGATCCGAGATCAGCGCCTGCTTGGTGATGGCGGCCAGCAGCGTGTCGCCCATGGCACGGAAGGCGCTGACGATCGCACCGGTGCCGGCCCCTGAGGTGCCGCCGAAGACGAAGGCGGCGATCGGCGCGGATACCACTCCGGCGACGATGCCGGTGACGAAGCCGGAAACCGGGGCCAGGTAGAACCGGCGGAACAGCCCGTACCGGGCGGCCGCGCCGGCCAGGAAGCCGATCAGCGCGGCGCCGGCCGCGAAGGGCAGGACCGTCGGGTTGAAGAACGACCACACGATGCTGCTCAGGGCACCGGTGGCGGCGCCGGCCGCAGGTCCGGCCAGGACGGCGATGAGCACCGTGCCGGTGGAATCGAGGTAGAACGGCAGGCCGCTGGTGCCCATGAGCTGCCCCAGCACGATGTTCAGGACAAGGGCCACCGGAATGAGCACCACGGTGGATGTGGGCAGGGTGGGGAGCACGCCAATGATCAGCAGCAGGGCGCCAAGAAGGAAGCCTCCCAGCGCGACGAGCGAGGAAACGCTGCCGAGCCCGCCCGCAATGTCGGCCGGCTGGGTGAGGACCAGAAAGATGAAGGTGGTGGCGATGGCAGCGGCGCCGAGCAGTTCGAGGAGCCTCCGGCGGCGGACGGCTTTCCGGTCCGTGGGAGGAAGCGTAAGCGACTGCTGTGACATGGAGGATCCTTAGGCTGAAAACGGCGGGTCCGGCACCCGCGGGTGATGTTCCGCGTGCGCGGAAACAGGCGCCTATGTCACCTTGGCGCGGCTACCATCCTACCGACCCGCGGGCCCGGCTAGCTACGCTCCGGTTAGCCGGGGCCGCTGCACCACAGAGGCGGCCAGCCCGCCCACGGAGGAGATCAGCTCGTCGAAGCACTGTGCGGGATCGTTTGACGTGACGATCCTGGCATTGAACGGCTCCTTCCAGATGCCCCGGAAGTCGGCAACGGTGGTCCCCACGAGGCGGGGCGCCTCCGTTTCGACGTGCACGGTGGCCGTCCGCGTGCCGTACGGCGTGCGCCCGATGGCCGCAGCTGCTGCGAAGGCGTCGTGCATGTGCGCTATGTAGCCCTGGTCGTACAGCCGGTGGAACTCCATGTAGAAGCGGATGGCATCTGAGAGGCATGCTACGAGCGGGTTGCCCGAGCCGCTGCGCTGGCCTTCCGGCTGTTCGGGCAGCACGAGTTCCGGTTCGGCTCCGGCAGCCTCGGCGAGCCGCCGCAGGTGCTCGGGCCGCAGCTCGATGCGTTCCGTGGTCTCGAGGGCGCACACCACCGGAAGGCTGCCCTCCGGAAGGCCGCTGTAGGCGGCGAAGACCGCCGCGGCCGCGTGCGGGTCCACGGATACGTTCCACTCCGCCGTCGGCGTGGTGTTGCCCTGGTAGTTGAAGCAGCCGCCCATGATGACCAGCCCCTTGAGCAGTTTGGGCAGGTCCGGTTCCGCCCTCAGCGCCAGCGCGAAGTTCGTCAGCGGCCCGGTAATGAGCCCGGTGATCTCACCAGGGCGTGCCCTGACTGTCTGCACCCAGACGTCGACAGCGTGCCGCGGTGAGATTGCCTGTTTCGGCGGCGGTAGCTCGGCATAGCCGATGCCCTGCGGGCCGTGCGTCTCCTCGGTGGTGACCAGCGGAATCTCCAGCGGCACCTCGGCGCCCACGGCAACTTCGATGCCGGCCCGGCCGCAGAGTTCCAGCAGGGCGAGGTTGTTCAGGGCCACCTGGCGGGCACCAACGTTTCCCGCGGTACAGGTGATGGCCTCGAGCCGGACCTCCGGCCGGGACAGCAGGTAGACCAGCGCAAGGGCGTCATCGATCCCGGTGTCTACATCCATGAGGATGGACGGCATCAGAACAGGGCCACTTTGGGGGTCTGCGGGAAGATGGCATCCAGTTCGTCGAGTTCGGCCCGGTCCGGCACCCAGGCCACCGCCCCGGCGTTCTGCCGGACCTGCTCCGGACGCGTGGCGCCGGCTATCACGCTGCTGACCGACGGCTGCGCCGCAAGCCAGGAGAACGCCACCTGCACTTCGGTCAGGTCGCGGGCGGCTGCGAAGGCGCTGAACGCCTTCAGCTGCTGCCAGTCGGCGTCGTGCACCAGGTTGGTCCGTGTGTGGCTGAGGCGTGAGCCTTCCGGCGCCTGGTCCTGCGCATACTTGCCGGTCAGGAGGCCGTTGGCCAGCGGGAAGTAAGGCAGCACGCCCAGCCCGTAGGCTTCGGCAGCAGGAGTGACTTCCTGCTCGGCGCGGCGGTCCAGGAGGTTGTAGTGGTTCTGCGCGGAGACAAACCGTACCCCGCCGCGGGCGCGGGCCACGTATTCAGCCTCGGCGATCTGCCAGCCGGCGCGGTTCGAATGACCGATGTACCGCACCTTGCCGCTGGTGACGAGGTCGTTCAGTGCGTCGAGGGTCTCCTCGATCGGCGTCAGGGGATCCGGCGTGTGGAACTGGTACAGGTCGATGTAGTCCGTGCCCAGCCGGCGCAGGGAGGCCTCCGCGGCGCGGATGACATAGCGCCGCGAACCGCGGGCGCCGAAGTCCTCCCCGTTGGCCCCGCGCATGTCCATGCCGAACTTCGTGGCCACCACGACGTCGTCCCGCCTGGCCCCCAGGGCTTTGCCGAGCATTGTTTCACTGAGTCCCGGTTCACGGCCGTAGGTGTCGGCGACGTCGAAGAGCGTCACCCCGGCGTCGAGGGCGGCACGTACGACGGCGTCCGTCCCCTCCTGCGATTCGGTCACCGTGTTTGCCCGGCCGAGGTTGTTGCAGCCGAGGCCCACGACGGAGACGGTCAGTCCGGATTTTCCAAGACGGCGGTATTCAGTCATGGACTCACCCTATAACGGCCCCGGCGGCAGCTCCCGCGGGCCGCGTTTCCTGCCGACTTCCCGAGGAACCCCTCAGGCGGCGGCGAACTCCAGGCCGTGCTCCTCCAGTGCATCGTGGAGCTGGGCCAGGGTCCGCGGACAGATGCCCGGCAGCGCCGCCAGCCGGCTACGGCCAAGCTGCGCCAGCTGCTCAAGGGACTCCACGCCGGCGTGGGCGAGGATTCTGCGGTCGGGCGAGGAGAGGCCCCGCGGAAGCGGCGTGCGTCCCGGCTGGGCTGACTTCTTTGTCATGACGTTCTGCCTTCCTGGTGCTGAATGCGGTACGTGCTTGAACTGCTTTTAGAGGGTGAAGCCGGCCACCTGCTTGGGTGAATGCTTGAGCTTGAGGGCCGAGGGGTCGCTGAACGGGGCCGCTCCAATGCTCAGCTTGGTAAAGTCCAGGTCCTCGCCACGGATGCAGACCTTGATCGCGTTTACGGCCTTGTTCACGTCCGGGCAGAGGCAGAAGATGTTGAGCTTGGCGTCGCTGAATTCCGAGCGGTCCACAATTCCCAGGCCACGCCAGGCAAGATGCCCGGCAAGCGCGTCCTTCGCCTTTTCCTCCAGGTAGCGATCGCGGCTGGTGCCCTCGCGGGTCTTGAGCGCGTACTGCGCCACAACCCAGTACTGCTCCTCGTCCGGAATCTCGGCGTAGCCGTCCTCGGCGCACGCCGCCCCGAAGGCGTCCATCAGGCGTTCGGCGGCCTCGGCGTCCGGCACGTCGGTTTCCTGGGTCTTGCTCTGGTGCCCCACGGCACCGTGGTTCATGACGAACTGGCTGTAGTCCTCGTCGTACCAGGCTTCCCGGAAGAGCAGCGCTCCTTCGTCGTCGCGCTTGTAGACCCGGATAATTCCGCTCATGCCCGTCCTCTCATAAACCAGCTGGTGTCGGTGCCGTCAAACGGAACCTCCTGGCCCTTGACGGCAAGGAACAGGGCGTCGCACTCGGCCTGCATGGCGTGCACCAGCGTCTCAGGGTACTCCATGCCGAGCCGGTGCTCGGCGAACTCGTCCTCGTCGTCGACGAACACGCCGCGCTTCACCGAGCGGATCACGTCGAGGTCCATGTCGATGACGTGGAATTCGGTAACGCCCGGCTGGATCCTGCGCCACTCGTGGCCGGTGGCCAGGTCGACGTAGACGCGGAAGTCGCCCGGATAGGTGTCGTCGTAGAAGGTGACCACGAACTCGCCGGTCCGCGGCACCAGGAGCACGGCATCAGACGCGGTGTAGAAGGCCGCGCCGGGCCGGGAGCAGAACTCGCTGGCCGGCTGGAAGATCCACCAGCCGTGCTGGTCCTCACCGAGGTACTTGCCGGGCACCACCCAGTGTGCCGAGCCGTCCCATTTGCGGTTGCGGGACACCACCAGTTCCCCTGGCTGCAGGGAATCGGGCTCCCTCACAGTTTGGGCAGGCTTCCGGTGGTGGGGTGTTCCTGGCCGGGCAGCGGACGGGCGAACGGAACCTTGGTCCCGAGGACCTGGGCAACGACGTCGTGGGTGATCTGCTGGGCGGTGAGGCCCACGCGCTCCAGCACCTGGCTCCTGGTCCCGTGGTCCAGGAATTCGACCGGCAGGCCAACCTCGTTCAGCGCAGTGTCCACACCGGCGGCGCGCATCTCCTGGCGAATCCGGGACCCGACTCCCCCGGCCCGGACGCCGTCCTCGATGCAGATGACCAAACGGTGCCTGGCGGCCAGGGCGATGATCGACTTCCGCACCGGCAGGACCCAGCGAGGGTCGACGACGGTGGAGCTGATCCCCTGCGCGCCCAGCCGGTTGGCGACGTTCAGGGCCAGCTCGGACATGGCGCCCACGCTGACGATCAGGACATCGTTCTCCGTGGAGCCGGCCGGGCGGCGGGACAGCACGTCCACGCCGTCGGCCAGCCGGTCGATGGCCTCGACCTCGGCCCCGACCGTTCCCTTGGAATAGCGGATGACAGTGGGGGCGTCCTCGATGGCGACGGCCTCGCGGAGCTCTTCGCGCAGCCGCGAGGCGTCACGCGGCGCAGCCAGGTGGAGCCCCGGAACAATCTGGACCATGGCCATGTCCCACATGCCGTGGTGGCTTGCGCCGTCCGGACCGGTGACGCCGGCGCGGTCCAGGACAACTGTCACGCCGGCCTTGTGCAGGGCGACGTCCATCAGCAGCTGGTCGAAGGCGCGGTTGAGGAAGGTGGCGTAGACGGCCACCACCGGGTGCAGCCCGCCGAAAGCCATGCCCGCGGCAGAGGTGAGCGCGTGCTGCTCCGCGATGCCGACGTCGAACACGCGTTCCGGGTGCCGTGCCGCAAATTTGTGCAGCCCCACCGGGATGAGCATGGCGCCGGTGATGCCGACAATGTCCTTGCGTTCGTCGGCGATGTCCGCGATTTCGTCGGCGAACACCGACGTCCAGGACTTGGCGCCACCGGCTTCGGCGGGTTCGCCCGTCTCGGGGTCGATGATCCCGACGGCGTGGAACTGGTCCGCTTCATGCGCGCGGGCCGGCGCATAACCGTGGCCCTTTTCGGTCATGGCGTGCACGATGACCGGGCCGGCGTAGTTCTTGGCGGTGGACAGTGCGTGTTCCATGGCCTGCAGGTTGTGGCCGTCCACCGGGCCGATGTACTTCATGCCGAGGTCCTCGAACATGCCCTGCGGGGCCCACCAGTCCTTGATGCCCTTTTTCATGGCGTGCAGGCTCTTGTAGGTGAACTGGCCGACGGGGCCGCCGTTCTGGAGCTTTTTCTTCCACCAGTCCAGGGCAACCTCGTAGGCGGGGGCCGCGCGGAGGGAGTCGATGGTGGGGCGCAGGGACGCCAGGTAGTCCGCAAAGCCGCCGACGGTGGGGGCGTAGGAACGGCCGTTGTCGTTGACGACAATCACGACGCGGCGCTTTTTGTCCGCCGCGATGTTGTTGATGGCTTCCCAGGCCATGCCACCGGTAAGCGCGCCGTCTCCGACGACGGCGACGACGTACCGGTCGCCGTCACCGGTCAGCTGCCGGGCCCGGGAAATGCCGTCCGCCCAGGACAGTGAGGATGAGGCGTGGGAGCTTTCGACGATGTCGTGCTCCGACTCGGCGCGGTCCGGGTAGCCGGACAGGCCGCCCTGCTGGCGGAGGGTGCTGAAGTCGTGCCGTCCAGTGAGGAGCTTGTGCACGTATGACTGGTGGCCGGTGTCGAAGACGATGCTGTCGCGGGGCGAATCGAAGATCCGATGCACAGCCATGGTCAGTTCAACGACGCCGAGGTTGGGACCAAGGTGCCCTCCCGTCTGGGAGACGTTGCCGATCAGGAATTCCCTGACCTCGGCGGCCAGCTGATCCAGCTGCGCCGCGGACAACTTGCTCAGGTCCTGCGGATTCCGGATGGTCTCCAAGATTCCCAACGGCCCCTCCTTCGGCTGGTAGACATGCCTATTAACTGTAGCGCCTCCGCGCTGACACTCGGGCAGGGCCAGCGCGTGTGGCAGCGCCTTCACCAAGGCAAGAGGCCCCGGCCGGTCTGCTGACCGGCCGGAGCCTCATCGCGCTGCTTGCCGGGGCTGGCCCGGCTACATCCCGCTAGTTAGCGGAGATCTGGCGCAGAACGTACTGCAGGATGCCGCCGTTGCGGTAGTAGTCCGCTTCACCCGGGGTGTCGATGCGGAGCACTGCGTCGAACGACTTGGCGGAGCCGTCCTCGGCGGTGGCGGTGACCTTGAGGGTCTTGGGCGTGGTGCCTTCGTTCAGGGCGGTGACGCCCTCCACAGCGAAGGTTTCCGTGCCCGTCAGGCCCAGCGTGGCAGCGGACTCGCCGGCCGGGAACTGCAGCGGCAGGACGCCCATGCCGATGAGGTTGGAGCGGTGGATGCGCTCGTAGCTCTCGGCGACGACGGCTTTGACGCCCAGCAGTGCCGTGCCCTTGGCAGCCCAGTCACGGGACGAACCGGAGCCGTACTCCTTGCCGGCCAGGACCACCAGCGGGGTGCCGGCTGCCTGGTAGTTCTGCGCGGCGTCGTAGACATAGGCCTGCGGGCCGTCAGCCTGGGTGAAGTCGCGGGTGAAGCCGCCCTCCACGCCGTCCAGGAGCTGGTTCTTGATGCGGATGTTCGCGAACGTGCCGCGAATCATGACCTCGTGGTTGCCACGGCGCGAGCCGTAGGAGTTGAAGTCCTTGCGCTCCACACCGTTGGCCAGCAGGTACTGGCCGGCCGGGGTGTCGGACTTGAACGAACCGGCCGGGGAGATGTGGTCCGTGGTAACGGAGTCGCCGAGCTTGAGCAGCACGCGGGCACCGGTGATGTCCTGGACGGGCTCCGGCTGGGCCTTCATGCCTTCGAAGTACGGGGGCTTCCGGACGTACGTGGACTTCTGATCCCAGGCGAAGGTGTCGCCGGCGGGGGTGTCGAGCGCCTTCCAGCGGTCGTCGCCCTCGAAGACGCCCTCGTAACCCTTGGCGAACATCTCCTTGTCGATGGAGGAGTCGATGACTTCCTGGACCTCGACCGGGTTGGGCCAGATGTCCTTGAGGAAGACGTCGTTGCCTGCTTCGTCCTTGCCCAGGGCGTCGGCCTCGAAGTCGAAGTCCATGGAACCGGCCAGGGCGTAGGCGATGACCAGCGGCGGGGAGGCCAGGTAGTTCATCTTGACGTCCGGGTTGATGCGGCCTTCGAAGTTGCGGTTGCCCGAGAGCACGGCGCTGACGGCGAGGTCGTTGGCCTGGATGGCCTCGGAGATCTCGGCTTCCAGCGGGCCGGAGTTGCCGATGCAGGTGGCGCAGCCGTAGCCCACGATGTAGAAGCCCAGCTTCTCCAGGTACGGGGTGAGGCCCGACTTCTCGTAGTAGTCCGTGACCACCTTGGAGCCCGGGGCGACCGAGGTCTTGACCCACGGCTTGGCGGTGAGGCCCTTGTTCACGGCGTTGCGTGCCAGCACTGCGGCGGCAAGCATGACCGAGGGGTTGGACGTGTTGGTGCACGAGGTGATCGACGCGATGGTCACCGCTCCGTGGTCCAGGTCGAACTCGCGGCCGTCCTCCATCTTCACGGCGACGGGGCTGGAAAGGCGGCCCTCGGCGCCGTGCGCGGCGGAGTACTTCGGCGGAACGCGGTCGGTGTCGGTCACGTGGGTGCCGCCGGTGGTGAACGAGGGCGGGTCCGAAGCCGGGAAGCTCTCTTCCAGCGACTCGTCCAGCGTGCCGGCATCGGCGTCGTGGGTGACGTAGTTCTTGAGGTCGTGGCGGAATTCGTCCTTGGCCTCGGTCAGCTCGATGCGGTCCTGCGGACGCTTCGGGCCGGCGATCGAGGGAACCACGGTGGAGAGGTCCAGCTCGAGGTACTCGGAGAAGCGCAGCTCGCGGGAAGGATCGTGCCAGAGGCCCTGCTCCTTGGCGTAGGCCTCCACCAGTGCAACGTTCTCCTCGGGCCGGCCGGTGAGGCGCAGGTAGTCGAGGGTGACGTCGTCGATCGGGAACATGGCAGCCGTGGAGCCGAACTCCGGGCTCATGTTGCCGATGGTGGCGCGGTTGGCCAGCGGCACCGCTGCAACGCCTTCGCCGTAGAATTCCACGAACTTGCCAACAACACCGTGCTTGCGCAGCATCTCGGTGATGGTGAGCACCACGTCGGTGGCGGTGGCACCGGCAGGGATGCTGCCGCTGAGCTTGAAGCCGACGACGCGCGGGATCAGCATGGAGACCGGCTGGCCCAGCATGGCAGCCTCGGCCTCGATGCCGCCGACGCCCCAGCCCAGCACACCCAGGCCGTTGACCATGGTGGTGTGCGAGTCGGTGCCGACGCAGGTGTCGGGGTACGCGCGCAGCGCGCCATCCACTTCGCGGGTCATGATGGTGCGGGCCAGGTACTCAATGTTGACCTGGTGCACGATGCCGGTTCCCGGCGGGACAACCTTGAAGTCGTCGAACGCGGTCTGGCCCCAGCGCAGGAACTGGTAGCGCTCACCGTTACGCTGGTATTCGATCTCCATGTTGCGCTCCAGTGCGCCGGAGTTACCGAAGACATCGATCTGGACGGAGTGGTCAATGACCATCTCGGCCGGAGCAAGCGGGTTCACCCTCTTTGGATCGCCGCCAAGCTCCTTCACTGCCTCGCGCATGGTGGCAAGGTCCACCACGCAGGGAACGCCAGTGAAGTCCTGCATGATCACGCGGGCAGGCGTGAACTGGATTTCGGTGTCGGGCTGGGCATTAGGATCCCATCCTGCCAGGGCGCGGACGTGATCGGCGGTGATGTTCGCGCCGTCCTCGGTCCTCAACAGGTTTTCAAGCAATACCTTGAGGCTGAACGGAAGGTTTTCTGCACCTTCAACGGAGTTCAACCGGAAAATTTCGTATTCGGTTCCGGCTACATTAAGTTTGCCTTTTGAACCGAAGCTGTCCACAGTGCTCATCGCAGGACTCCTCTCGCAACAGTTTCATCTTTGTCGCGCGGTAGACCGCTTGCTAGTTAGGTGGTCCTAACTAGTACAAGGTCATACACAAGAGCATGGGGTCAGCCGGGAATACGGCGCGCGACGTGGGACTACTAGGCCCATCCTAGCCACATCAGCCGCGGGGAGTCAGCAGTGCGACTGTCTCCAGGTGGTGCGTGTGCGGGTACAGGTCGAAGGCCCGCAGCCCGGACAGTTGCCAACCGCCCGCCTGGAAGTAACCAATGTCTCGTGCGAACGACGACGGGTCGCAGGACACATAGGCAATGGCGCGGGGGCTTGAGGCAATCAGCTGGCTGACCACGGCCTTGCCCGCACCGGCGCGCGGCGGGTCGAGAATGAGGGCGTCGAACTGGCGGGGCCGCTGGCGGAGCACCCGTTCCACCTTGCCCTGCACGATCTCCACCTGCGGTGCACCGTGCAGGTTCTTCCGCGCGTCCCGGCTGGTGCCCGGGGCGCCCTCCACCGACAGGACGGATCCGGTCTCCCCCACCGCGTCTGCCAGCGGCGCCGTGAACAGCCCCGCTCCGGCGTAGAGGTCCGCCACCGCGGCACCGGGTTCGAGGAACCCGCCCTCGTGCAGGAATCCAGTGACGGCCCCCACCAGGGTTTCCGGCGCGTCGCGGTGGATCTGCCAGAACCCTGCACCCGTGACCCGGTAGTCGTGGCCGGCCGCAGATTCCTGGACCCAGGTCCGGCCGCGGAGCTGCAGGGTCTCATTTTTGAGCGGATCGTAACTGGCCACGGACACGTCCGCCGGAAGCTGGGCCAGGATGGAGTTCAGCCGTTTGGCGCGGGTCCCGGGGGCGGGGGCGAGCAGCACGAGCGGTCGCGAGCCGTTGGCAGGGGCGGCCACCTCCACCCGCTCGATGCCCTGAAGGTCCACATCCCACAGCCGCAGGGCGTTGATGCCGTCGACGGCCAGCGGCATTTCCTGTACGGGGATCACCTGGTCGGAGCGGTGGGCGTGCATGCCAAGCCGGCCGTTCTGGGTGACGCCAAAGCTGGCGCGCGTGCGCCACGCAAGGCCGGCCCCGCCGTCGTCCGTGTTTCCGGCACCGGCTGTCTTTGCGGCTTGTCCGACCGCTTCCACGTCCGGGGAGAGTTCGACGCCGGCCAGCCGGCTAAGCTGTTCGGCCAGCACCTCTGACTTGAGGCTCCGCTGGCGCTGCAGCGATACGTGGCCAAGTTCGGCGCCGCCGACCGGCGGGCGCCCACGCGCCCAGGAGCTTGCGGAATCGGCGGTCCGCCAGAAGTGCGGCACCCGGTCCGGCGAGGCATCGAGGACTTCCACAACGTCCGCCCGCCAGAACTTGGCCTTCTCTTCGGCGTCGGTGAGCCGGACCCGCACCCGCTCCCCCGGGATGCCGTGGCGGACGAAGACCACGCGGCCCTCATGGCGGGCAACGCAGTGTCCGCCGTGGGCGACGGGGCCGACGTCGACCACCAGTTCGAGTCCGGTGGAGGTGGTCTGGGTGTCCGGGCTCATTGAATGTCCTGCAGTCTCTTGGCTTCTTCGGATGATTTGAGCTGCCAGGGGACGCTGGCAACCATGACGCCGGGCTCGAAGTGGAGCCGGGTCTTGATGCGGAGGGCTGTCTGGTTGTGCACCAGCTGCTCCCACCATTTGCCCACCACGTACTCGGGGATGTAGACCACGATCAGGTCGCGCGGCGAGTCCCGGCGCATGTTCTTGATGTAGTCCATGATCGGCGTGACCGTCTCGCGGTAGGGGCTGGCCAGGATGGTCAGCGGAACCGGGATCTCCAGTTTCTCCCAGTCGGCAAGGGTGTGCGCTGTTTCCTCGGCATTGATGTCCACCGTGATGGCGTCCAGCCGCGACGGCCGGGAAGCCCGGGCATAAGCAAGGGCGCGGAGCACGGGCTTGCGCACGTGGGACACCAGCAGCACTGCGTGCACGCGGGTGGGCAGCGCGCGCGGCGACGAATCCTCATCGACCGCCAGCTCCTTGGCCACGTTGTCGTAGTGGGCGCGGATGCTCCACATGATGAGGAACAGGACGAACATGGCGAGCAGGGCAATCCAGGCACCCTGTTCGAACTTGGTGATCAGCACGATCACCAGCACCAGCGCGGTCATACCGAAGCCGATCATGTTGATGGTTCGCGACTTGATCATCCTGCGCCGGACGGCCTTGTCCTTGGCCAGCTTCAGCTCGCGGCCCCAGTGCCGGACCATGCCCAGCTGGCTGGCCGTAAACGAGATGAAAACGCCGACGATGTAAAGCTGGATGAGCTTGGTGACGTCGGCATTAAAGGACAGGATCAGGACCAGGGCGCCGGCCGCCAGGGCAAGCACGCCGTTGCTGAAGGCGAGCCTGTCGCCGCGGGTACGCAGCTGCCGCGGCAGGTATCCGTCCTGGGCGAGGATGGAGCCCAGCACCGGGAAGCCGTTGAAGGCCGTGTTGGAGGCAAAGACGAGGATGACGCCCGTAGCCGCGACCACGATGTAGAACGGAATGGAGCCGGCACCGAAGATGGTCTGCGCGATCTGGCTGATGGCCGGGTTCTGGATGTAGCCCTCGGGCAACGGCTGCCCGTTGAGCAGGAATTCGGTGGCCGGGTCCAGCACGATGTGCACTTTGGTGGCGTTGGCCAGATAGATGATTCCTGCCAGCATGGCCGAGGCGATGATCCCGAGCAGCAGAAGCGTGGTGGCCGCGTTCTTGCTCTTGGGCTTCTGGAAGTTCGGCACCCCATTGCTGATGGCTTCCACACCTGTCAGGGCGGCGGCACCGGACGAGAAAGCCCGGAGCAGCAGGAATGCGCCCGCGAGTCCGACGAGGCCCTCGTCGAAACCGGCGGCGGGCACAATCTCGAAGGCAGCCGACGGCGCCCGGCCCAGCTGGCCGGTAGCGGCCTGGAAGATGCCGACGGCGGTCATGCCCAGGATGGATGCCATGAAGATGTACGTCGGCACCGCGAAGACGCTGCCGGCTTCCTTGATGCCGCGCAGGTTGACCAGCGCCAGGATCACCACGCCGATAGTGGCGATTATTGCCTGCTGGCCATGGAGTGACGGGATGGCGGTGGTGAGGTAGGCGGCCGCGGATGACATGGACACGGCAACCGTGAGCACGTAGTCCACGAGCAGCGCTGACGCCACGGTCAGTCCGGCGTACTTGCCCAGGTTCTCGTTGGCGATCTCGTAGTCGCCTCCGCCTGAGGGGTAGGCGTGGACGTTCTGGCGGTAGGACGCCACCACGGTCAGCAGGACCACCATGACAGCCAGGCCCACGATCGGGGAGAAGGCCACGGCGCTCACGCCGGCCAAAGCCAGCGTGAGGAGAATCTCATCGGGAGCGTAGGCAACGGAGGACAGTGCATCCGAGGCGAAGATGGGCAGCGCGATCCTCTTCGGCAGGAGCGTGTGGGCCATTCTGTCGTTCCGGAAGGGCCTCCCCACCAGCACGCGCTTCGCGGCATTCAGAATTGTCAGCACCACACAAAGTTAGTCTGATTCGCACGCGATGTCATGGCAGGTTTCCGGCGGTAGAGTCTTACGGAGCAGTCGGCGAGAGTTGAGGAGAGAACGCGTGGCGCACTTCGTGATCATGGGTTGTGGACGCGTCGGGGCCACCTTGGCGCACACGCTCGAGGATGCCGGCCATTCGGTGGCCATCATCGACCAGGACGATCGCGCCTTCCGCCGCCTCCGCTCGGGCTTCACCGGCAGGAAAGTCACCGGCGTCGGCTTTGACCGCGACACCCTGAAGCAGGCAGGCGTTGCCGACGCCTATGCCTTTGCGGCGGTCTCCAGCGGCGACAACTCCAATATCCTGGCCACCAGGGTGGCGCGCGAGACATTCCACGTGCCGCACGTCGTGGCCCGCATCTACGATCCCGGCCGCGCCGAAATTTACCAGCGCCTGGGCATCCCCACGGTGGCCGCGGTGCGCTGGAGCGCCGACCAGGTCCTGCGCCGCATCCTTCCCGAACAACACCTCGCCGGAGACTTCCGCGACCCCTCCGGCCGCCTCGTGCTGGCCGAACTCGACCTCCACCCGGAATGGGTGGGCCATCCCGTTTCCTCCATCGAAAAGGTGGCCGACGTCCGGGTCGCCTACCTGACCAGGTTCGGCGAGGGGATGCTGCCCGCCGCGGGCACTTCCTACCAGGACGGCGATAGCGTGCACGCCATGCTGCGGGCGGACCGCACGTCCGAAGTCGCCCACATCCTCGCCAAAGCCCCCGCCAAGGAGTCCTAAGTGAAAGTCGTCATCGTCGGGGCCGGAAGCGTCGGCTCCTCGATTGCCCGTGAGCTGCTGGCCCACAAACACGAGATCCTGCTGATCGACCTGAAGCCCGAAGTGATCGGGCGCAGCGGCCTGCGCGGCGCGCACTGGCTGGTGGGCGACGCCTGTGAGCTCAGCACCCTGCAGGACGCCAAGCTCGAGGACGCGGACGTGGTGGTTTCCGCCACCGGCGATGACAAGGTGAACCTCGTCGTCTCGCTGCTGGCCAAGACCGAGTTCGGCATCGGACGCACCGTGGGACGCGTAAACAACCCGAAGAACGACTGGATGTTCAATGACTCCTGGGGCGTGGACGTTGCCGTGAACACGCCGCAGCTCATGACGGCCCTGGTCGAGGAAGCCGTTGAGATCGGCGACCTCGTCCGGTTGCTGACCCTGCAAACAGGTGTGTCATCACTCGTCGAGTTCACCGTGCCGCATGACTCCCACGCCATCGGGCTGACGGTGGGCGACATCGACTGGCCCGAGGACTCCACGCTGGTGGCTATCCTGCGGGACCAGGCACCGATCACGCCCAGCCGGGACGATGTCATTGACGGCGGCGACGAGCTGTTTTTCGTCACCACCATCGCGGCCGAAAACCAGTTGCGCGAGCTCCTCTCACCCGGCTCCGGCGAAGGGAACGCGCCCAGTGAGGGGAACGGTTCAGGCGAGGGGAACGGTTCCGGTGAGGGGCAGGGCGGCGCAGCAGCGGCCCCGGCAACCGCGGATCAGCTGGGCCGGTCAGATCAGCTGGATGATGACGGCTTCGACGGCTGACCGTCAGGCGTTGCCGCGGGCCGGGTGATGAGCCAGGCGAGCCACACACCGAGGATGTACAGCGGCGCTCCCATGATGAGCCTGGTGGTGGCCAATGCCGCCAGCCCGTCCGGACCCATCAGGTACAGGGGAACCTGCACCACCAGGCGAAGCAGCAGCACGCCGACGATGATCCAGGTGCCCAGCCGGTAGGCGCGGACCCGGGCCGGGTCCTTGCGCCAGTCCAGGCCTTCGTTCCGGATGAACCCGAACAGCAGGCCCGCGATCGGCCAGCGGACGGCGATGGAGATGACCATCGCCACGATGTAGGCCGCGTTGGTCAGGAATCCGGGAAGATAAAAGTTTTCGGCCTTGCCGGTGGTGTTGGCGAACCACGCGGAGATGCCCACACCGACGACGCCGGCCAGTGCCTGGGTCAGCGGACGGCGCTGCACGAGCCGGACCACCGTGAAGACGGCGGCGGTGCCCAACGCAGCAATGAGCGACGGCGTCAGGGCACTGCTGGCGGTGAAGGCGACCAGGAAGACCAGGCCGGGCAGGATGCTCTCGGCGATGCCCTGGTACCCACCGGCGCTCTTGAGCACGTCGATGCGGCCGTCGTGGGTGCGGTGCAGCCCTGCCTTGGACGCGTAGTCCTCGGCCAGCCCTGCAAAACCCGGGTTCTCGGGCGCGGGCTTGGGCTCTTCGCGACCCGGCCCCGAATCGGGGTTCTCAGGCAAAGTCATTGGTTCTCCTGGCGGGACAGTATCTCGTAGCGGGGGTTGAACATGGTGGGCAAGCCTTCTTTTACGGTCAGCATGCCTTCGAGTTTGAGTTCCGTCCCGGCGTCAATCCCCGGAATGCGGCGGCGGCCAAGCCAGATGACCCGCAGCCGCCTACGCCGTTCTGTGACTGGGGTGTCGTGGTCCGAGACAATGGCCATGAAGGCTGCCACCTGCGAGGGGGGCGCGTAGGTGACCGACTCGATAAATCCGTGGCACAGGACGCGCCCGCGCTCCGGCAGCCCGCGGATGGGTACCGCCTGGTCCTGCGGGCCGCCTGCATCAACCAATCTGGGTGATCTCCGGCCCGCGCTCGGGCTGCTCGAAGTCCGGCTCTGCAGGGGGCACGGGTCCGGCGGCGTCCTTGGGCAGGCGCAGCTGCAACAGTTCGCGGGGCGGCATGGGGTTCTCGCCCCTGATGACGACGATTTTCCGGAACAGGTCCTCGAGGCCTGCAGCTGCTTCCCGGTCCAGCGCGGCCTCGCCGCCGAAAACGCCGCGAAGGAACCAGCGGGGGCCGTCGACGCCGATGAAGCGGGCTGCGCGGTAACCTTGGCTGCCGTCCGGGGCGCCCGCCGGCAGCTTGGCCACGAGTTCGACGCCGTACTCTCCCGGGATCTCCTCAACCTGGCCGCCCTGGCCGCCGACAGACTGCCCGAGCTGCTCCCGGATCTCGTCCCAGAGCCCTTCGGACCGGGGCGCGGCAAATGCCTGCAGCTGCAGGCTCGACCCCTCAAGGTCCATGGTCACGGCAACGACGCGCTGGGTTGCTTCCTCAACTTCGAGCCGGAGCTGGAGTCCGTCGCGCGGGGCAATGAGCAGGGCGCCGAGGTCCACATAGCCGTCGCGGCTGCTGATCTCGGAGACGTCGAATGGGCCATTGGCCCTGCGGTCGTCCGCGGCATTGCCGGCCGCATCCGGGGTGGCGTCATCCTGGACGTCCTCCGGTTCTGCCGATTCCTGCTTCTTGGCTTTCTTGCCCCGCCCAAAAACCATGCGTTGTCTCCTTAGTTGTGATCGTGTCGCGCGCCCCGAATCGCGGGTGTGCAGCTAAGCCGGTGTTGTGCCGCTACGTGCCCGGAACGGCAAACCCGCCCGTGGAGCCGAACCCGCCGGCACCGCGGACAGAGTCGTTCAGCTCCCCCACGGCGACGAACTGCGCGTGCTCCACGCGCTGGATCACCATCTGTGCAATTCTATCGCCGCGCCGCAGTTCTATGGCCTGGTCCCGGTCGGTGTTGAGCAGCGTCACCGCGATCTCTCCGCGGTACCCGGCGTCGACAGTCCCCGGTGCATTAACGACTGTCAGGCCGTGCTTGGTGGCGAGACCCGAGCGGGGGTGGATGAGGGCTACAAAGCCATCCGGCAGTGCGATCGATACTCCGGTGGGGACGAGGCGCCGTTCGCCCGGTTCGAGCACCACGTCCTCGCGGGCACGCAGATCCGCCCCGGCGTCACCGGGGTGGGCGTACGACGGCGCTTCCAGGCCGTCGTCGAGCATTTTCAGCTGCACCTGCACCGTGGGTGCTCCGAATTCCGCCCTGGGGGGCTGCGCTGCAGCCGCGGGGGCCTGCTGCACTGGAGCCTGCTGTGCTGGAGCCTGCTGCGCGAGGGATGTCATGGCCGTTGATTCGTCAGTCACAGTCCCACACTCTATCGCGCCGTGAGTCCTACTACTCCTCTGACTCCTCCTACTGCAGAAGGCACGCACGACTGGCCACTAAGCTGGGGGCATGCCCGAATCAAGCGCCGCCGTCCCTTCCCGCAACCCGTCTTCACCGGACGAAACCGTGCTTTTCTCCGAGAAGCTGTGGCCCGGCGCCTGGATTTGGGTTGTTGCCTTGGGCATTGCATCGGCCGGCATACTGGTCTTCGCCCCCATCAGCATGGTGGCCGGCTTCACGGCGGCTGCTGTTCTGTTCGCCATCGAAGCCGTACTGCTCGTGCTGTCCACGCCGTCAGTGTCCGTGACCACGCGCACCGTTCAGGTGGGCCGGGCCAGCATCGAACGCAGCCTGATCGGCGGGGCTGCGGCGCACCGCGGCAAAGAGGCGACGGCGGAGCGCGGCACACGCCTGAACGGCGTCGCCTACATGTGCATCCGGGGGTGGATCGACCCGGTGGTCAGGATCGAGATCACCGACCCGTCGGACCCCACGCCGTACTGGCTGACGTCGACCCGCCGCCCCGAGGAACTCGCGGCCGCCATCAACGGGAAGTAGGCAGACGCCCGGCCCTCACCGGCCCCTAGCTCTCACAGGCGCCCGGCTCTCACAGGCCCCTAGCTCGCACAGGCCCCTGGCCATCTCAGTCGCGCCTAGCCTTCACAATCACGGCAGTAAAGCAGTCCGTTCCTTTCGCGTGCGATCTGGGAGCGGTGCCGGACCAGGAAGCACGTGGCACACGTAAATTCGTCGGCCTGGGCAGGCATCACGCGGACCGTCAGCTCCTCGCCGGACAGGTCCGCTCCGGGAAGCTCGAAGCCTTCCGCGAGGTCGGTCTCGTCCTCCTCCACCACCGCCGTCGGTTTCTCCACACGGCGGGTCTTCAGCTCCTCAATCGAGTCCTCGCTGAGGTCCTCTTCGGACTTCCGCGGCGCATCATAATCAGTCGGCACGCGCACATTGTCCTCTCTGCCTTGCGGAAAAGCCATACCCGGAACCAACACCTGCCAGGGCTTCCGATACGCGCCCAAAACTCCCGGAATTTCGCGGCGCGCCCTCTGCCCTAACGGGAAAAGACAGTGCGGGGTGGCAGAGTTTCGAATGATAGTAATGCCAGGGTGGAGGATTGTATGCAGGATCTACGGCTTGTAGGCGTCCACGACGACGGGGAGCATCTCCTGTTAAGCGGCACCGGCGGCGCAATGTTCCGGCTGCCCATCAACGAGGCGCTCAGACTGGCCGCCAGCCGGCCCGCTGCGCGCTCGTCCGCCGTGGCCCCGGTCGCCATGTCCCCCCGCGACATCCAGGCGAAAATCCGCAGCGGTTCCACTGCTGCCGAGGTTGCAGCCGCCTGCGGCATGCCGCAGGAAAAGGTCGAGCGGTACGAAGGGCCAGTCCTGGCCGAACGCGCGTACATTGCCCAGCAGGCCCAGAAGGTGGAAGTTGCCTCCCCTGCCCCGGGGCACGACGTCTACCGTTCGGCTTTCGGCGACACCCCCGCCACGCTCAGCGACATGGTGGCCCACCGGCTCACCGCCCACGGCATCCAGTCCTCCACTCTGG
Organism: Arthrobacter sp. FW305-BF8; assembly: GCF_021789315.1. Taxonomy (NCBI): domain Bacteria; kingdom Bacillati; phylum Actinomycetota; class Actinomycetes; order Micrococcales; family Micrococcaceae; genus Arthrobacter; species Arthrobacter sp. FW305-BF8. Next base: position 2,071,981 of record NZ_CP084561.1, on the reverse strand, counting down.
AGTGGGATTCATGGCGCCGGCCGGACGGTACCTGGACCGTGGTGGCCAAGTTTGAAGCTGCCCCCGGCGGCCACGCGAGCATCGGCGAAGAACCCCCCGCCATGTGGACTTTCAATCCCACCCGCAAATCTTTGCAGAACGCGAACCGCTGGGCCCAGCAACTCAGCGAACTGGAGCCCCTGGACGGACCTGTGCCGGCCCGCCGGCTGTCAGCCGTGTCCGACAGGCCCTTCGACTTCGAGACCGACGCGGAAGCCGCGGCGCGGACCGGCATGGGGGCCAGCGCTGGAACTGGCACCGAGCAGCAGAAAGACCCGGACGGCCTGCTGGACATGCTGCGTTCGCGGCGCGGCCAGCGGCTCGGGGTGGATGAGGACAGCGATGACGCCCTGGCGCTGCTGCTGGCAAACGGCGTCCCGGCCGCCCACCCGCGGGCCGAGGAAGAACCTGCAGGCACAGAGGCCGCATCACTCGATGGTTCCTGGCAGTCAGAAGATTCGGTGGATCCCGATGACGCTGGGCAGCAGGACGGCGCGGAACAGGAACCGGAGGGGAACGACGACGGCGGCGCCGCCGAGGCTCCGGCGGCGGAATTCACGCTGGCACGGCGCCGTGACGGCAGGCCATCGATGGTCTCCCGCCTCAACCTGGTGCCCCGGCATGAGGAGGACGCCGAGGACGAGTCGCTGAAGCTGCACGACGGCGTCAGCACCCACACGCGCGAAATCACCATCGTCCCGGGTCACCCGGCAGCCGGACAAGACAGTCCGGCCAAGCCTGACGAGCCTGGATCACCGGCGGCGCAGGCCACCGGCCCGGTTACCGGCCGTCCGGCGCCTGCCAACCCGGGACTGGATGAACTCCTGGGCCGCGGCAACGCCAGGCGCCGCATGGAGGGGAGCCGGATGGACGGGGCACGGCCACAGCCTGGCCAGGGAGCTCCCCGCGCCGATCAGGACCGGGATGAACCCGAACGCCAGCCGTCCCGGCCGAAGCGCTCCAGTGTTCCCAGCTGGGACGAAATCGTCTTCGGCACCCGCGGCGACTAGCCAGTAGCCACTAGCTACCAGCACCGTGCCACAGGCAGGCGTCCACCTCGAACGGGAGCAGCTGGTCCTGCTGCGCAATGATGCTGGCGCCATGAGCGGTGACGCGGCGCATGAAGTGCCTCCGGCACAGCGTTTCGTAGCCCACCACTGGCGCATGGCCAGCATCACTGCCGGGATCGCCGGCCGCAGCCTCAACGGCTGCAGCATCGACCGCCATGTCCACGTCGCCGACCACCACCTGGGCACCTTCGGTGACCATCACGCCGTCGACCGTCCTGGCGTTATGGGTGGCGCGCCGGCCGCACCAGCACAACGCTTCAACCTGGAGGACCTGCACCCGGTCCGCGAGTTCAATCAGTCGCTGCGAACCCGGGAAGAGGCGGGTCCGGAAGTCCGCGGTGATGCCGAAGGCAAAGACGTCCACCTCGATCTCGTCCACCACGCGTGCCAGCTGCTCCACCTGGGCAGCTGAATAGAACTGTGCCTCGTCGCAGATGAGGTAGTCTACGCGGATCCCCTGGGTGCGCCGGAGCACCACCTCGTCCCAGAAGTCCGTGGAATCGACGACTTCCACGGCCTCGGTCTGCAGCCCCAGGCGGCTGGAGATTTTGGAGTCGCCGGCGCGGTCGTTGCGGCTGAACCGCACCCCGCCTCGGCCGCGGGCGCGGTGGTTGTAGTCCATCTGCAGCGCAAGGGTGGACTTGCCGGAGTCCATGGTTCCGGAGAAAAAGACGAGCTCAGCCACGGGATCCCCGGCGGCCGCCTGCCTTGCCGGAACCTGTTCTGGCCGGGGCTGTCTTGCCCGAAGCGCGGAAACTGAGCAGCGGGACTTCGCGTTCGGCCTTGGTCAGGGAACCATGCTGGCCCACCACTTCCATGGCCGTTGGCCGCACCCGGCGCGTGTCGTAGAACGCCAGAGCGTCCCTGGCTGCCACCATCACATCGCCCAGCCGACCCGTGACCTCGGGCCGGACCGTTCCGAAGAGCCCTGCAGCCACGGCTTCCGCCCTGGTGAAGGCCCAGATCCTGTCGCCGAAGCGGGCCCGCCAGGCCGCCAGGAGACGCTCGCGTGCGGCATCGCCGGCGTCGTCCTCCAGGTACAGGTGCACCATCCGCGGTTCCCCGGCAGTGTGCCGGACGCCGTCCACGAGGGCGGGATCGGCGGCGTAGTCGAGGCGCTGTGACTCCGCGACGTCCAACATGCCGTGGTCTGCCGTGACCAGCACCGTGGTTCCGGCCGGGAGGGTCGCATCCAGCCGCTTGACCGTTGCGTCAAGCTCTTCAAGCTGGTGTTCCCACTGCGGCGACTGCGCGCCGTACCGGTGCCCGGCCTTGTCGAGGTCGTTCACGTAGAAGTACATGAGGGCGGAGTCCGCACCAGCCATGGCCTCGGCCGCCGCCGCGGTGCGGGCGTGGGAGGTGGTGCCGGAGACGAAGGTGCCGCCGCGCAGCGCCGCCTGGGTCATGGGCGAGCCGCCGAACTGCGGCAGGCTGACCGTGGTGACGGCAACGTGTTCGGAGGCGCGTTCGAAGACGGTGGGGAACGGCTGCCACTGCTGCGGGTCCACGCCGGCATCCCAGTTGCCCAGCATGTTGACCACCTTGTCCTGGTCCGGGTCCAGGACGTCGTAGCCCACCAGTCCGTGCTGGCCGGGGGCGAGTCCCGTGCCCAGGCTGGCAAGGGAGGCTGCGGTGGTGGAGGGGAAGGCGGCATCCAGCCAGACGGGAACGGCACCCTGCCCCCGCTGCAGGACGCCCCGGAGGAAGGGGGTGTGCGCGCTCTTCTGCTTGAGCAGGCTGCGTCCCAGCCCGTCGGCAAGGACCACGCACACGCGCTTGGCCTGCGGGAGGCCCAGCGCGTTCTCGAAACCCGGCACCCCGAGGCTGGCGGCCGCGCTGCCCAGCACCTCGGCCACGGAGCGGCGGCCGTAGGCCGGGGCGGCCGGCAGGCCGCTTACGGCAGGCCCGGATTCCGTGGGTTGTGTTGCAGCGTCTGAGGAAGGGTTGTCCTGTACCCGCATCTCAGCGCTTGTGCCCGCGGCTGAGCCGGTTCGCAAAAACACCCATGCGGGGACGCGGGTGGGTGGCGGACGGCGTATGCCGCACCGGGGTGGGAGATCCGGTGTTCACCGCGCGAAGGGCCCGGGCAAATAGCTTGGCATCCTGAACCGCCTGCAGTCCGTCCGCCTCGGCGCTGATGCGCAGGACGATGTCCTCCTGGGCGATGGTGCCGCTGTAGCCGTGGTCGGCCTCGCACTGCGGGTCGCCGCAGCTCGCCGGACCCATGTCCAGGCGCTGGCCCCCGGACCAGGCGATGGACAGGGTGACCTCGCGGACGGGGTCCGAAGGCTTGTAGTTCTGCGGCTGGGCGTACATGTAGCTCAGGACCACCGAACGGATCTGCGCCACCGGGACGGACTCCGTGGAAATCTGTGCCACGATCTGCTCGCCCGCCTCGTCGAGCTGCTGGTCATCCACGTGCGTGATCACCAACATGTCCTCGGTCAGGACCAGGACGGTGATGTGCCGGCGGACCTCGGCGCGGTCAAAATGCGTCTCGAGGTGGACCAGGTGTGCAAGGCAGTCCCGGCCGTCGAGGGCGTCATCCACCACGTCGGCTACGAGCAGCGGGTAAAAGCCGGCCTGCTGCAGGGCGCCGTCGAGGCTCTGGCCCTGCACGCTGTGGTTGTGTGAGCTGTGGTGGAAAGCCTGCGGGCTGTGGTCGGGCGCTTGAGGCTTCGAGGTGGGAGGCTGGGAGCTCATTTCCCCATTTTCACAGATCGGTGTGGCACATGCTAACCAGGCGGCTAGCTGCGCATCGCCCGCCGCGCGCTGTCGGTACGCTGCGCAGCGTTGCCGATCCGCACGTCTGCGGCAAGGATGAACGCCCCCTGCGGCGTGGCCAGGACCGGGTTGAACTCCACAAGTGCTATCTCCGGATGCGCGTCCTTGAGCCGTGCCAGCCTGGCCGCCACATCCTCCAGCGCGGAAACGTCCACGGCGGGCAGGCCCTGGTAACCGAACAGCTTCCGGGACGCGCGCGGGCTGCGGATGAGGTCGCGCAGGTCCCCGGCAGACAGCGGCGGGGCCCGGTGCGCCCAGTCATCCAGCAGGTTCACGGCGTCGCCGGCCAGCCCGAAGGACACCACGGGCCCCAGCAGCGGGTCCTCGATGGCGCGCAGGGTACAGGCCTGGCCCACCGGCACCATGGTCTGGACCTCCAGCGACGCCGAGCCGTAGGGCTCCAGCGCCCGGCGCATCTGGAGGATGTTCAGCCGGAGGGAGTCCGCATCCTGGATATCCAGCCGCACCCCACCCAGGTCCAGCCGGTGGCGCAGCGTCGGATCGGTGGTCTTCAGTGCCACCGGCCAGCCCAGCCTGCCGGCCGCCTCCACGGCTTCATCGTCCGTTTCGAAGCCTTCCGAGGGCATGACCCTGATCCCGTAATGCGCCAGTAGGCGGGCCGCGTCGTCCGGACTGAGTTTCTTGAGTTGCTCGCCGCGGACATCGGCCAGCAGGTTTTCGAGGTCGGCGTGCGCGGCGTCAGGATCGCACCCGTCAGGATCCACAAAAAGGCCCTGGTCCCGCTCCGCCCATTCGGCGTACCGCACCACGGCGGACAGGGCGGCCACCGCCGCCCCCGGATTCGAGTAGCACGGCACCGGTGCGGCGCCGGCGCCATCCCCCACCATGCCTTCCACGTACACCGACGGATCGAGGATGCCGGTGAACGCCGCCACCACCGGCTTTCCGGCTTCGGCGGAGGATTCTGCGAGCGCCCCGGCAATCTTCTCCACGGTCAGGCCGCGCGCCGGAAGGAAGGCAACCACTGCGGCGTGGACCGCGTCTTTGGCCAGGACTTCCCGGAGCCGGTCCCGCAGGGCGGGCAGGGCACGGGACATGCCGGCGTCCAGATCCAGCTCCGTCACGAGCTCCTCGACGCCCAGGCCGTGGGACCCGGCGCTGTCCGCCACTACTTTCCCCAGCGCCCCGGAGTTGCTGAAAACCGCCACCCCGGCCCCCTTGGGGAGCGGCTGGGCGGACACGATCTGCGCCACGTCCATGAGCTGTTCGATGGTCTCCACCCGGATCACGCCGGACTGGCGCATCATCGAGTCCAGCGCATCGGCGGGCGCCTGGGTGGTTCGCACGGCATGGCCGGGCGGCAGCTGCAGCCCCATGGAGGTTGACTTGGCCACAATCACGGGCTTGGACCGTGCCAGCCGCCGGGCGATGCGGGAGAACTTGCGAGGGTTGCCGATCGACTCCAGGTACAGTCCCACGGCGGTGGTGTCGGCGTCGTCCTCCCAGAACTGCATCATGTCGTTGCCGGACACATCGGCCCGGTTTCCGGCCGACAGGAACGTTGAGATGCCGGCGCGGCGCCGGCTGGACGCCGCGTACAGCGCCACCCCGATCGCTGCGGACTGGCTGAACAGCCCCAGGCCGCCGCCGAGGGCCAGGCTCGGCGCCATGGAGGCGTTCAGCGACACCGCGGAGTTGGTGTTCACGATACCGAGCGAGGCCGGCCCAATAACCCGCATCCCGTTGGCCCGCGCCTGCCGCACCAGCTCACGCTGCCGGGCAAGGCCCCGCTCCCCGTCCTCGGTGAAACCCGCGGAGGCCACCAGGACCCCCTTGACACCGGCGGCCGCGCATTCATCCACCACCTTGGGGACTTCCTCGTAGGGCACCGCGACGATCGCCAGCTGCACCGGACCGGGCACCTCGGAGAGCTTGCCGAAGGACAGCATGCCGGCGAGCTCGAAGGCTTCGGGGTTGATGGCGTAGACGGGGCCGGTAAAGCCGCCTTCGATGATGTGTTCCAGGAGCTGGTACCCCACGGTCCCCCACCGCCGGCTCGCACCGATCACCGCCACCGACGACGGCGCCAGCAGGTCCTGGACGCTCCTCGCCTCCGCACGGTGTTCCCGGGCTTCCATCACGGCCCGTGATTTGTCCGTGGGGTCGATGTTGAACTCCAGGCTCACCACCCCGTCGTCGAAGTGGCGTTTGACGTCGTACCCGGCGTCGGAGAAGACCATGAGCATCTTGCGGTTCTCGGGCAGGACCTCGGCGCTGAACCGGCGGATCCCGTTTTCGCGGGCCGCCGCCGCGAGGTGCTCCAGCAGGATCGAGCCGATGCCCCGGCCCTGGTGCGCATCTGCGATGTTGAAGGCCACTTCGGCCTCCGCGGGGTCGTCCAGCCGGTCGTACCGGCCGATGCCGATGATGTCCCCGCCGATGGTGATCACGAAGGCCACCCGGTCCCGGTAATCCACCTCGGTGAAGCGCTTGAGCTCGCGGCTGGAGAGCCGCTCCTTGAAGGCGAAGAAGCGCATGTAGATGGAGTTCTGTGACTGCCGCGTGTGGAAGGACTGCACGGCGTCCGCGTCGGTGGGATGGATGGGGCGCAAATGCGCTGTGCCGCCGTCCCTCAGAACGACATCGGCCTCCCAATATTCCGGATATTCGCCGTCCCCGGGCTGATCCACCATAGGCTTAGCCTAGCTAAACCTCCCGAAGTGCACCCCAAAAAGGATCCACCAGCCCCATGGCACGCCGCCAAACACGCACCCCCGCAGGGGAAACAGTCCAGGACTACACCGAAAACATCGTTGATATCGACGTGACTTCCGAGATGGAAGGCTCCTTCCTGGAGTACGCGTACTCGGTCATCTACTCCCGGGCCCTGCCCGACGCCCGGGACGGCCTCAAGCCCGTCCAGCGCCGCATCCTTTACATGATGAGCGACATGGGCCTCCGTCCTGACCGCGGCCACGTCAAGAGCGCCCGCGTGGTGGGTGAGGTCATGGGCAAGCTCCACCCGCACGGCGACACCGCCATCTATGACGCCATGGTGCGCATGGCCCAGGACTTCTCGCTCCGGCTGCCCCTGATCGACGGCCATGGGAACTTCGGCTCGCTCGACGACGGCCCGGCGGCCCCGCGGTACACGGAGGCCCGCCTGGCGGCGGCAGCGCTCACCATGACGGACCACCTCGACGAGGACGTGGTGGACTTCGTCCCCAACTACGACAACCAGCTCACCCAGCCGGAGGTCCTCCCGGCAGCGTTCCCCAACCTGCTGGTGAACGGCACCACCGGCATCGCGGTGGGCATGGCCACGAACATGGCACCGCACAACCTCGTGGAAGTCATCGCCGCCGCCCGGCACCTCATCGCCGAACCGGACGCCACGCTGGAAGACATCATGCGCTTCGTCCCCGGCCCCGACCTGCCCACCGGCGGCCGCATCGTGGGCCTGGACGGAATCCGGGACGCCTACGCCACGGGCCGCGGCTCCTTCAAGACCCGCGCCAAGGTGGAGGTGGAGCAGCTCTCGGCGCGCCGGACCGGCCTCGTGGTCACCGAACTGCCGTACATGGTAGGCCCGGAAAAGGTGATCGAGAAGATCAAGGACGCGGTCAACAGCAAGAAGCTCGCGGGCATCAGCGACGTCGTGGACCTGACCGACCGCAAGCACGGCCTGCGGCTGGTCATCGAGCTGAAGAACGGTTTCAACCCCAACGCCGTGCTCCAGCAGCTCTACCGCTACTCGCCGATGGAGGATTCCTTCGGCATCAACAACGTCACCCTGGTGGACGGGCAGCCGCAGACGCTGGGACTGCTCCAGTTGCTCACCGTCTACGTGGACCACCGCATCTCGGTGGTGCGCCGCCGCACGGTGTTCCGGCTCGGCAAAAAGAAGGACCGCCTCCACCTGGTGGAGGGCCTCCTCATCGCCATCGTGGACATCGACGAGGTCATCCAGATCATCCGGTCCTCGGACGAGGCCTCCGCGGCGCGCGAACGGCTGATGTCCATCTACGACCTCTCCGAAATCCAGGCGAACTACATCCTTGAGCTCCGCCTCCGCCAGCTGACCAAGTACAGCCGGATCGAGCTCGAAAAGGAACAGGACCAGCTTCGCAAGGAGATCGCCGAACTGGAGGCCATCCTCGAATCCGATCAGCTGCTGCGGGAACTGGTGTCCGGCGAACTCGCGGAGATCGCGGAGAAGTACGGCACCCCGCGGCGGACGGTGCTCCTCGAATCCGAGGCCGTGTCCCCGACTGTGGCCAGCGCCGCCGCCGTCGAGGGAAAGGCAGGGGCGAAGGGCAAACCCGCTCCCCTGGCCCTCGAAATCGCGGACGACCCGTGCTGGGCGATCCTCACGGCCTCCGGGCAGATCGCCCGGACCGCCAACCAGGACAGCCTGGCCGAGACCGGACCGCGCTCCAAGCACGACGTGTTCCGCTCGGTGGTCAAGACCTCCGCCCGGGGCGAGATCGCCGCCATCACGTCCCAGGGGCGCATGCTGCGGATCCAGGTGATGGACATGCCCGTCCTGCCGCCGGTCTCGGGCCTGCCGAACCTCGCCGGAGGTGTTCCGGCCAAGGACTTCATTACCCTGCTGAAGGGTGAGACCCTCGTGGCGTTCGCCCCGCTTGATGTGGTGCTGGCGATCGGCACGGGGCAGGGCGTCGTGAAGCGGGTGCAGCCGGACTACCCCCTGAACCGCGAGGACTGGGAAGTTATCACGCTGAAGGACAAGGACACCGTGGTGGGCGTGGCGCCGGCCGGGTCCGACGACGACGACCTGGTGTTCCTGACGCGGCAGGCACAGCTGCTGCGGTTCAGCGCCGCCGTCGTCCGCCCGCAGGGCAGGACGGCCGGGGGCATGGCGGGCATCAAGCTTGCCCCCGGCGACCAGGTGGTGTTCTTCGGTGCGGTCGCCCCCGGCGATGAGGCCGCCGTCGTCGTCACCATTTCCGGCACGGAAGGCGCCCTGCCGGGCACCGCCCCCGGGGCCGCCAAGGTGACGGCCTTTGACGAATACCCGGCCAAGGGCCGCGCTACCGCCGGCGTCCGGGCACACCGGTTCCTGAAGGGTGAGGACACACTGCTGCTGGCGTGGGCCGGCCACGGCCCGGCGAAGGCATCTTCGTCGGCAGGCGTAGCCCGCTCGCTGCCCCAGGAGCACGGCCGGCGCGACGGTTCGGGCATCCCGCTCTCGCAGGCGGTGGATGTGATCGGTCCGAGTATGGCCTGGCCGGAATCCGCCTAGACTACTGCCATGCCTATCGTCCCGGATGAAAAGGACTGGACCTGGGTCCTGTCCCGCCCCTGCAGCCAGTGCGGCTTCGACGCATCCACCGTCACGCCGTCAACGGTTCCCGGCAGCGTCGAAAACATGCTGCCGCGCTGGCGGGCCGTGCTCCGGCGGCCGGACGCCAGCGAGCGCCCGGACAGCAGTACCTGGTCCGTGCTGGAGTACGCCTGCCACGTCAGGGATGTGTTCAGCCTCTTCGACCGCCGTCTCAACCTGATGCTCACGGTAGACGACGCCCAGTTTGAGAACTGGGACCAGGACCGGACCGCTGTGGAGGGCGACTACGCGAATGCAGACCCGGCCGTGGTGAGCGCCGAGCTCACCACGGAGGGCCAGCAGGTTGCGTCCTCCTTCGCCAGGGTGCAGGAGTCGCAGTGGGGCCGGACAGGGCTGCGCAGCAACGGCTCGGAGTTCACCGTCCTGACGCTCGCACAGTATTTCCTGCACGACGTCGTCCATCACCTTGCGGACGTGGACGGCTGACCCGAGTCAGTCCTGCTAAAGGACCTTGTCCCACGCGAGGCTGGTGTTGACCGGAGCGTAGCCCATCTTGCGGTACAGCGCCATGGCACCGGTGGGGTTCTCGGAGTCCACGTCCAGCGACGCCTTGTCGAGGCCGGCGGCGGCGAAGCGCCGCATGGCGTCGGCCAGAAGCGCCTGGGCTATGCCGCGCCCGCGGAACTCCCGGCGAACACCGAGCAGGTCCGTGTAGCCCTCGCTGAACCCGCGCGCCGCCGTGTTGTCCGGGTCGTAGCTGGCCAGCTGGTAGCCGGCGATCTCACCAGTGCGGCTCTCCAGCACGACGGCGCTGAGGTCGGGCCGGGCCAGGGGGTCGTTGACCACGAAGCCCCATGACTCCTCGTCCCGTGGTTCGCTGCCCCAGTGGTCGGCGAAGACCTGGTTGTGCGCCAATCGCAGGGCTTCGCTCAGCCCGGGTTCCATGGGCACCAGTTCCAGCCCATGGTCCAGGGGTGCTTCGGGCAGCGGAGCCGACAGCGGCCGGTGCATCTCGTTGTAGTAGCGGACCACCTCATACCCGGACTCCTGCAGGAGCACGCACTGGTGCTGCTGCTTCTGCTCGGTGAAAAGCCGCAGCCGTGGCGCCGGCCCGGCATCGTCTGGAAGCGCGCCTGCATCTTCCGCGAACCGCTGCCTTGTCCGGACCTCCAGCCAGGACAGCAGGGCTGTGCCCACACCGCGGCGCTGCCGCTGCGGGTCCACGGCACAGAATCCGTGCGCCTTGGCCCCGTCCTTGTTCTTGGTGAGACGGGCGTAGGCCCGGGGGACGCCGTCGGAGTCCAGGCCCAGTACCGTGTTCGTCCCCACCGGGTTGTTCTTGGACTCCATGATCTGTTCCAGGTCCGCCCGCCGTTCAAACCACACCGGCTCCTCGACAGCGGCGGTGCGGGCGATCAGCGCAGCCCACGCGTCCAGATCCGCAGGGCTCGCGCTTCGCCATTGCAGTTCCGGAAAGTCGACGGCGGGCAGACCGGCTGAACCGTCCGCTGTCAGGCCAGAGGCGTCCGTGTGCGTCATGGGAACAGGCTAGCCGCCGGGAAGAGGCCGCGCCATCATTGCCTGACGCTGCCTGGCATTCCTGACGCTGCGCCACGGGAAGGCTTAGGCTGGGGCAATCACCGAATCACCGAATCACCGAATCACCGAATCACCGGCCAGCGTTCCCTGAAAGGCACAGCATGCTTCTACTCTTCGGGTTCAAGACGGTCCAGAAGCTGCTCCCCGGCCGTACAGCGTCCTGCCGGTACTGCGGCGTGTTCGCCCACCAGCATCTGGAGGAGCGCGCCACGAAATTCACGCTGTTCTTCATCCCGGTTTTCACGACGTCCCGCTCGTACCGGGTCACCTGCTCGAACTGTGGCGCCACGTCCGTGGTCAACAGCCGGCAGAAACAGGCACTGGTGGGCTAGGGAGGAATCCGGAATGGTACTGACAACCGTGGCGGCCGGCGTGCATCGCATCTCGGAAGCATTCGTCAACTTTTACGTCGTTGAGGGCGAGGACGGGCTCACAGTGGTGGACTCGGGTCTGCCTGCCATGTGGGACACGCTTCGGAGCTCGGTCCAGGCAATGGGGCATGACCTTGGCGATATCAGGGCGCTGGTGCTGACCCACGCCCATTTCGACCACCTCGGACTGGCCAGCCGCCTCAATGCCGAGTATCAGGTTCCGGTGTGGGTGCACACCGGGGACTCATACATCGCCCGTCATCCCTACCGGTACCGGCACGAGAAATCGCGTTTTATCTTTTCCCTCACGCACCCTACGGGCCTGCCGGTACTTTTCAGCATGGTCAGGGCTGGCGCTTTGCGTGTGCACGGTGTCAGCAACCTGACGCCCATGCCCGTCACCGGCGCTCTTCCCGTTCCGGGTGCCCCCGAAGTGGTGTTCTCCCCCGGCCACACCAGCGGGCACTGCGGCCTCTTTCTGCGGGACCGCAACCTTCTCTTCAGCGGTGACGCCCTGGTAACCCTGGATCCCTACACGGGCCGGAAGGGGCCGCGCATCGTGGCAGGAGCTGCCACCGCCAACAGCGCCCAGAACCTTGAAACCCTCAGCCAACTCGCCCAGACCGGGGCATCCCTGGTGCTGCCGGGACACGGCGAGCCCTGGGCCGGGGGAATCGAAGAAGCCGTTGCAATCGCAAGGTCAAACGGACCCGCCTGACGCCATCGCCGCGGCGGCGAGCCGGTGTTCGGGGCAAAGGTCCAGGAGCGCGTCGTCGGGGCTGATGTCGGCCGGGTTATGGGTCACCAGCACCACGGTGCGCGACGCAAGTCCGGCACGCAGGTCCGCAATGAGCGCCCGGCCGGATGCGGCGTCGAGGTGTGCCGTTGGCTCGTCCAGGAGGATCACGTCGGCCTGTGTCATGAGCGTGCGCGCGACCGCCAAACGCTGCCGTTCCCCGCCGCTGAGGAATGCCCCGCCTGGGCCGATGCGGGTATCCAGTCCGTCTTCCAGCCGCGCCAGCAGGGGCGCAAGCCCAACCGCCGCGAGCGCTTCGCGCATCGCCTGTTCGGTCTCCGCAGCGGACCCGGCGCCGGGCTCCTGCCGCTTGCCGAGCAGCAGGTTCCCGCGGACCGTGGAGTCGAAGAGGTGCGCCTCCTGCGGGCACCACGCCGCGGTACCCGTCACCGCGATGCGGCCTGCCCGGGCAGGGAGAAAGCCCAGCATCACTGCCAGTAGCGTGGACTTGCCGGCACCGGACGGGCCAGTCACCGCCAGCCAGCGGCCGGGCTCAGCCACGGCGGACAGATCGGTGAAGACAGTCCCGCCTCCGGGCCACGCGGCCGACAATCCATCCAGTTCAACGCCCGGCTGCCCGAATTTCCGGGAGCCGGGCCGGGAAGGCTGCCCGGTGTTGTTGCCAACAGCGGTGTTGTTGTCATAAGCGGCATCCTTGCCAGCGCCGGGGTCTCCCGGTTGCAGCACGCCCGACTCTCCGATGCGGCGCAGGACCGCACGCAATGCCGGAAACTGCCGTACCGCCGTCGTCATGGCCCCAAAGGGTTCGGCGAGCGCCAACTGCAGAAGGACGACGACGCCAACAGTGGTCGCCGGAAGGGAACCCGACAGCACCTGGGGAGCCGCCAGCACGGCGCTGTAGAGGGCGGCCGCGCCGCACGCGGCCACGGTCAGTGCCTGGCCGAGGCCTTCAGCCCACGCGGAACGCCTGGCTGCGCCGGTAGCGTCCCGGTCCAGCGCACGGATGCCGTCCAGAACCGGCCGCTTCGCGCCGTTTGCGTGCAGTTCTGCCCTGGCATCGAGTGCCGCGGCCACCCGCCGCAGGACCCCGGAGCGCAGCCGCTGTTCGGCCTGGGCCGACATCCGGTCGGCTAGCAGCGCCGCGGCCGGGGCGGCCACCAGGCTCACCAGGGCGGCGGCGAGTACTGCCGGCAGCGCCGCGGGAAGCAGCCAGCCCACCGTGCCGGCAGCAGCTGCGGCCACCGCCACTGCGGTAACCGGCGGAAGCACCACCCGCGGGAGCAGGTCCCGGACGGTGTCGACGTCATCGATGACGGCGCCCAGCACGTTGCCGCCCTGCAGCAGCCGGCGCAGGGACAGTGCGCGCTGGCTGAGGGATGCCCAGAGTCCGCCGCGGAGCTTCGTCAGTGAGGCAAACACGGCTTCATGCAGGAGGAGCCGCTCGCAGTAGCGCAGAACGGCGCGGCCGATCCCGAAGAAGCGGACACCCACGATGGCGGTCAGGAGGTACATGATGGGCGGCTGCTCACTGGCGCGCAGGATGAGCCATCCTGACAGTCCGGAAAGCGCGACGGCGAAAAGGGCGGCCAGGGCGCCGACGAACCCGGAGGCAGCGAACCGTCCGCGGACGGGCGCGAGCAGCCGGGCGAGCATCCCGGCCACGTGGCCGGAGCCGGGTTGCGCCCCGGCCGCAGGTACGCCGGGCGCCGCAGTTCCGGCCTCCACCCGGGCGGCGCCCCCGCCGTTGGCCGAAACACTGGGATCGGCGGCGCTGGGAACGCCGGCGCCGGCCGAACCATGGGCGCTGGCCAGGATTTCAACAGCGGGCGCAGCAGGTGCCGCCGCTCCTCGGCCGGACAGCGGCACGATGTGGTCCGCGAGTTCCCTCGTCTGGCGGTCGTGGGCCACCAGGATGACGGTGGCCCGGCCGCGCAGCGAACGGATTGCGTCGTGGACACGGTTGGCCGAATCCCGGTCGAGGTGGGCCGTGGGCTCATCCAGAAGCAATACCGTGGCTCCCGCCTCGATGCGGGCCAGGCCGCGGGCCAGGGCCACGCGTCGCAGCTCGCCCGGGCTCAGTTCGGCCGGATGCTTGTCCGCCAGGTGGTCCGCACCGACGGCCGCCAGGCAGCGGAGCACTCCCCTGGCGTGTGCTTCGTCGGCGGCGGCCGCTGCACCGGTCGCTGCTGTGCCGGCCGTAACAGTCCCGGCCGTCAGGTACAGCAGGACTTCACCGCGGACAGTGTCAGCCACCATCACCGGGTGCTGCGGCACCCAGGCCACATGCCCTGCCGCGAATCCTTCAACAGTGCCGGAGACCGCGGTACCGCTTCCGGTTCCGACCGTGCCCGCGAGAACGGCCAGCACCGTGCTCTTGCCCGCCCCGCTGCGGCCGTCCAACGCGGTGACCAGTCCGGCCGGCGCCGTAAAGCTGAGAGGGCCGACGGCGGGACCCTGCCTTCCTAGATAGCTGACCGTGAGGTCCCGGACTGTCAGGCTGCCCGGGCCCGCCGCACCTGCGGCCTCCACGCCGACCGGTTCTGCCGGGGCCGGAACGGGCACGAGCCGCCGGGGCTCCGGCGCTTCCAGCACCGCCGTGGTTTCGGCAAGGGCGGCCCGGCCGTCGTCGCTCGCGTGGTGTGCGGTTCCCAGCTCCCGCAGGGGAAGGTAGCAGTCAGGGGCGAGGATGAGGGCAAGCAGCCCGGCCTCCAGCGCCATGTCGCCGTGGACGAGCCGGACGCCGATGAACACCGCCACCACGGCAACGGAGATGGTGGCAATCAGTTCCAGTGCGAGGGCGGAGAGGAACGCCGTCCTCAGGGTCCCCATGGTCCGCTGCCGGTAGTCCTCGGAAATGTCCTCCAGGGCGCGGCGCTGGGCGGCGGCGCGGCCCAGTCCCACCAGCACCGGCAGGCCCTTGGCGAGTTCGAGCATGTGCCCGGAGAGCCGGGACAGGGCGGCCTGCGCATCCAGCACCTTGTCCTCCGTGTAGCGGCCGATCAGCACCATGAACACGGGGACCAGAGGCACCGTCAGCACGATCACCACTGCGCTGACCCAGTCGGCGAAAAGGATCCGGGCGCCGAGCAGCAGCGGTATGGCCGCGCAGTTCACCAGTGCCGGGAGGTACTGCGTGTAGTAGCTGTCCAGGGCGTCCAGGCCGCGCGTCGCAAGTACCGCCAGGCCGCCGTCGGCAGGGCCGGCGGACCGGACGCCGTTGCGCAGTGCCGTCTCCAGGAGTTCCGCGCGCAGCTCCTCCTTGACGCCCAGGGCGGCGCGCCGTGCGGCGACGCCCTGGGCCCAGACCGTCACAGACCGCAGCACCACGCCTGCCGCGCCCCAGCCCAGCTGGTCAGCCCACGCGGCGTCCTGCGTCATGAGGCCGGCCAGCACCGAGGCGACGGCCTGGCCCAGGAGTACCAGGGACAGGGCCTTCAGAGCAGCCAGCAGGCCCAGTCCGTAAAGGGCACGGCGGGTGGAGGGTCCGGACGGGAACTGGGGTTTCACTGCGGGTCAGTCTTTCCTGATGAATGCTTTGGCGGCGACCGCGGGCAGGAAGCTGTGCGCCTCCGGGATGTGGGCGGCGCTGACGCGGCGGCGGAACACCCAGTACGTCCACGCCTGGTAGGCGATCACCAGCGGGAGCCCGACGCACGCCACGATGCTCATCAGACCGAGGGTGTAGTCCGAGGACGAGGCGTTGGCGATGGTGAGGTTGAACGCGGGGTCGATGGTGGACGGGAGGACCACCGGGAACACAGCCCCGAAGATGGAAGCGGAGCCGCCCAGCAGGAACACACCCGTCGCCAGGAAGGCCCGGCCTTCGTTTCCCTTCCGGGCCTGGGCCCAGGCCACAGCCGCGGCAATCACGGCCACCGCGAGGACAACCAGCGTCCAGGCTTCACCGCGGAGGACCTGCACGCCGATGGCCCAGCCCGCCATCGGAAGGAGCAGGACAGGAAGCAGCCGCACAAACCACTGCCGGGCGCGGTGCCGCACGTCGCCGTCGGTCTTCAGTGCCAGGAACGCCAGGGCGTGCAGCAGGGCAAAGCAGACCACCGCCAGGCCTCCCAGCACGGCGTACCAGCTGAACCAGGCGAACGGGCCACCGTCGCGGTCGCCGTTGGCGTCCAGCGGCAGTCCGGTGGTGGTCAGGCCCAGCGCGGCGCCAACGCCGAAGGCGGCCAGGAAGGACCCGACGGCGATCGCCCAGTCCCAGGTGTTCCGCCAGCGGTCGGTGTCCACCTTCCCGCGGTACTCGAACGCCACCGCGCGGAAGATCAGCGCGACCAGGACCAGCAGCAGCGGCAGGTACAGGGCGGAAAACAGGGAGGCGTACCAGAACGGGAAGGCCGCGAAGGTGGCGCCGGCGGCGGTAAGAAGCCAGACTTCGTTTCCGTCCCAGACCGGGCCGATGGTGTTGAGGAGCACCCGGCGTTCGGTGTTGTTGCGGGCAAAGATCTTCATCAGCATCCCGACCCCAAGGTCGAACCCCTCCAGGAAGAGGTAGCCGGTCCACAGGACGGCGATGGCAATGAACCAGATGGTTGGCAGCAGTTCCATGCTTTGTATCCTCGGTCTAAATAGGCTCGGGTCTTAGTAGGCGAAGGCCAGGACGTCGTCGGAGGTTCCGGGCTTGTCCGGTCCGCCGCGGGGTGTGGCGTCCTCGTTCTCGTCCACCGGCGCGTGGACCAGTTCGGGCATAGCCGAGGCCACGCCGCCCCGGACGTACTTCACGAGGAGCTTCACCTCCACCACGAGGAGCACCGCGTAGATCAGGGTGAGGACAATGAGGGACGTCAGGATTTCGCCGGCGGAAACCCCTGGCGAAACAGCCGCGGCCGTGAACATGAACACTTGGTCGATGCCGTTGAGGTCGGGGTTGGGGGCCACCACGAAGGGCTGGCGGCCCATTTCCGTGAAGATCCAGCCCGCGGCGTTGGCACCGAAGGGAGCCAGGATGCCGAACACGGCCAGCCGCATCAGCCAGCGCGACTCGGGAACGGTCCCCTTGCGGGTCAGCCAGAGTGCCACCAGGGCGGCGAGGGCAGCCAGGCCGCCGAACCCGATCATGGCCCGGAAGCCCCAGTAGGTGACCTCCATGACCGGCACGTACTCGATCTCCTGGCCGGCGCGGTCGCCGTAGATGGGGTTGTCAGGAAGGTGCGTGCCGTAGTCGGACTTGTACTGGTCCAGCAGGCTGTTGACGCCCTTGACCTCGGTGGTGAAGTCGCCCTTGGCGAGGTAGGAGAGGATGCCCGGCACCTCGATCAGCGCCACGATGTCATCGCAGTTGCGGGAGCCGACGTTGCCGACGCTCAGGACGGAGAATCCCGTACCGTCGTGGCAGGCGGCCTCGGCGGCGGCCATCTTCATGGGCTGCTGCTCGAACATCAGCTTGCCCTGCAGGTCTCCGGTGAGGGCAGTTCCGGCAAAGGAGATCATGGCGACCACGGCGCCGATCCGCAGAGACTTGATCCACACCGTGTAGTCGGTGCGGTCGCGGCCCGGGATCGCGGCCTCACCGGCAATGACCTTGCCGTCGGCCCCGACGGTGTCGATGCCGTCGCGGCGCCGGCGCCAGAGGTGGTACCAGGCGATGCCCAGCAGGAATCCGCCGGCCACGGCAAGGGCACCGAAGAGCGTGTGCGGCACGGCCACCAGCGCGGTGTTGTTGGTGAAGACGGCCCAGGCGTCGGTCATGACCGGGCGGCCGTCAATCATCGTGACGCCGACGGGGTGCTGCATCCAGCTGTTGGCCACGATGATGAAGTACGCGGAGAAAAACGAGCCCACCACGGCGATCCAGAGGCACGCGAGGTGGACGCCCTGCTTGAGCTGTTTCCAGCCGAAGATCCACAGGCCCAAGAAGGTCGACTCGACGAAGAAGGCGAGGAGTGCCTCAAGGGCCAGTGGTGCACCGAAGACGTCGCCCACGAACCGGCTGTACTCGCTCCAGGCCATGCCGAACTGGAACTCCTGGACGATGCCCGTGGCCACGCCCATGATGAAATTGATGAGGAAGAGCTTCCCCCAGAACTTGGTCATGCGCAGATAGGCCGGATTCCCGGTGCGGTGCCAGGTCGTCTGCATCACTGCGACCACTAGGCCCAGGCCGATTGTCAGCGGCACCATCATGAAGTGGTAGACGGTGGTGATTCCGAATTGCCAGCGTGCGATTTCCAAGGCGTCCAAGGCGGTCCCTACTTACGGTTGGGTCTAGCTCTCCAGCGTTGTTTTCTACGCAACGTAGAACTTCAACTTCTACAGAGTGTAGAACAAGGCGCGAACACTGTAAACACGGTTGCGTGCGCATCGGAGGAACGCAATCGCCCTCGACGCGCCGATCTTTCTACCTCATGTAGAAAGAAACGGCCAAACGCGATAGATTTGAAGTTGCAGTATTGGAATCACGGCACGGGCCGGGCTGCCGGCCCCTGCCAGTGCGTTGTCAAAAGGATGTACAGATGGCAAGTCTTGGGGAACTCGAACGCGCAGTCATGGACCTGCTCTGGGCGGGCCATGAAGCAGCCACGGCCAACACGCTGCGGGACCTGCTTGCGCAGAGCACGGCAGCGCATGGCGGAGCAGCTGGGCACGAGGGCAAGGACCTGGCGGTAACCACCGTACTCACGGTCCTTTCGCGTCTCGAAAAGAAGGGCCTCGTGGAACGCGAACGCGGCACCCGGCCGCACCGCTACCAGGCTGTGTCCAGCCGCGAAGACCACACCGCCGAACTCATGCACGAAGTGCTGGGATCCGCCCCGGACCGCGAGGCCGTGCTGGCCCGGTTCATCGGATCCGTGACGGAGAGTGAAGCCGAGACCCTGCGCAAACTGCTTGGCCACAGCTAACACCTGATGTTCTGGACCTCATATTTCCTGGCGGTCCTGGCGATAGTACTGGCCTGGCCGGTACCTATCCTTCTTTCGCGCGCCCACTGGCCGGCGCGCGACCCTTTCACGGCTATGGTGCTGTGGCAGGCCATCGGCCTTGCCGGCGGGCTGTCCATGATCGGCGCCATGCTGGTGTACGGTCTCGAACCCGTTGGCGACAACCTCCTGGCAGGGCTGCGCGCGCTGGCAGGCATGGTGCTGTTTGCAGCGCCCACCACCGCGCTGGGATTCTGGCATCTATTCGCGCTTTCCGCGGCGGCGCTACTGACAGCGCACCTCGTCTTCACGCTGCTGCTGACCTATTACAAGATTGAGCGCCAGCGCAGGCGCCACCGCGAGCTGCTGGCCCTCCTGGCATCGCCGTCCGACGACGGGCCCGGCACGGTGGTCATCAACCACGATTCCCCGGTGGCCTACTGCCTGCCAGGTGGCGCCCGCTCCGTGACGGTGCTCTCTGACGGGCTTATGGCGGCCCTTGAACCGGCGGAGCTGCGTGCCGTCCTGATCCATGAAAACGCGCACCTGACCCAGCGCCACCACCTGCTGCTGTGGGCGTTCGCTGCCTGGCGCCAGGCACTGCCGTGGCTGCCCACCACACGCCTCGCCCAGGAAGCCGTGAACTCCCTGATTGAGATGCTGGCGGACGACGTCGCCCTCAAGACGGAGAGCAAGGCGACTTTGATCAAAGCGATAGCCATCGTCGCCAGCGGTTCGGCAGCACCCCAGGGGGCCGCCGTCGTCGAACCAGCTGGCTTTGCGGCGGCAAGCCTGCAGCTGCCGGATGGTGCCGGCGGCGCCGGCCCGGCAAGTACGACGGCGACACGCGTCAGCCGCCTTCTCTCACCCCGGCCGCCGCTGGCCGGCGGCCTCCGCGCAGCCGTTCTTGCCGTGTGCGCGCTGCTGCTGGCGATGCCCACCGCCCTGCTGATCGTTCCCGGCCTGCTGGGCTGAGCCGGCGCTGCCTCGGGCTGAGCCGGCCTCTGGCCGAACCGGCGCTGGGCGCCGAGTCTCAGGCGTCGATGCGTTCGCGGTCCAGGCTGGACGCACCGGCGATGATGAAGTCCTTGCGCGGCGCGACATCCGACCCCATCAGGAGGTCGAAGGTGGCTTCCGCCTGCTGGGCGTTCTCGATGTTCACCTTGCGGAGCATGCGGTGCCGGGGGTCCATGGTGGTCTCCGCCAACTGCTCGGCGTCCATCTCGCCAAGGCCCTTGTAGCGCTGGATGGGTTCCTTGTACTTCCTGCCCTCGGCGGCGAGCTTCGCCAGCAGGGTGTGCAGTTCAGCCTCGGAATAGGTGTAAACCATCTCGTTGGCCTTTTGGCCGGCGTTGATGACTTCCACCCGGTGCAGCGGCGGGACGGCCGCGAAGACCCGGCCCTCCTCCACCATGGGCCGCATGTAGCGGAAGAACAGGGTGAGCAGCAGCGTGCGGATGTGTGCGCCGTCGACGTCGGCATCGGTCATCAGGATGACCTTCCCGTAGCGCGCTGCCTCGATCGCGAAGCTGCGTCCAGAGCCGGCCCCGACCACCTGGATGAGGGCCGCGCACTCTGCGTTGGAGAGCATGTCGCCCACGGAGGCCTTCTGGACGTTGAGGATCTTGCCGCGGATCGGCAGCAGTGCCTGGAAGTCGGAGGAGCGCGCCAGTTTGGCGGTGCCGAGAGCCGAGTCGCCCTCCACGATGAACAGTTCGGAGCGGGCAACGTCGTCGGTGCGGCAGTCAGCCAGCTTAGTGGGCATCGACGACGTCTCGAGCGCGGTCTTCCGGCGCTGCGTTTCTTTGTGCACGCGGGCGGAGATGCGCGACTTCATCTCGCTGACGATCTTTTCCAACAGCAGCGCCGACTGGGCCTTGTCGTTGCGGTTGGAGGAGTTAAGCTTGGCCGCGATCTCCTTCTCCACCACCCGGGCCACGATGGCCTTGACCGCAGAGGTGCCGAGGATTTCCTTCGTCTGGCCCTCGAACTGCGGCTCGGCGAGGCGCACGGTCAGGACGGCCGTGAGCCCGGCGAAGATGTCGTCTTTCTCGATCTTGTCGTTGCCGGCCTTCAGTTTCCGCGCGTTGGCTTCCACGGTCTTCCGAAAGGTCTTCACGAGGGCCTGCTCGAAGCCGGCCTGGTGGGTGCCGCCCTTCGGCGTGGAGATGATGTTTACGAAGCTGCGGACAGTGGTGTCGTAGCCGATCCCCCAGCGCAGTGCGACGTCCACTTCGCAGTCGCGTTCAACTTCCGCAATCTTGCTGTGGCCCTTCTCATCCAGCACGGGGACTGTTTCCTTGAACTTGCCTGCGCCGTGCAGGCGCCAGACGTCCGTGACCCCGGAGTCTGCGGCGAGGAATTCCACGAACTCGGAGATGCCGCCGTCGTGGTGGAACACTTCCTCGTGCGCTCCCAGTTCACCGGGCGTGCCGGGGAGCTTGCGCTCATCCCGGACGGTGATCTTCAGGCCGGGCACCAGGAAGGAGGTTTGACGGGCCCGGGCGGTGAGTTCCTCGTAGGAGAACCGGGCGTCCGCGGTGAAGATCTGTGTGTCCGCCCAGTAGCGGATACGCGTTCCGGTGACTCCGCGCTTCGCCTTGCCGACGACGTCGAGGACAGAGTCTTCGACGAACGGAGCGAAGGTGGCAATGGGGTTGGGCCGGCCGTTGTCGTTGAAGCGGCCGGGCTCCCCCCGACGGAATGACATCCTGTAGGTCTTGCCGCCGCGGTCCACCTCCGCGTCGAGACGTGCGGAGAGCGCGTTGACGACGGAGGCCCCGACGCCGTGCAGGCCGCCGGAGGCGGTGTAGGAGCCGCCGCCGAACTTGCCGCCCGCGTGCAGTTTGGTGAAGACCACCTCGACGCCGGTGAGGCCGGTCTTTGGTTCGACGTCGACGGGAATGCCGCGGCCGTCGTCGTGGATCTCTACGGAGTTGTCCGCGTGCAGGATGATTCTGATGTCGTGGCCGAAGCCGGCCAGCGCCTCGTCGACGGAGTTGTCAATGATTTCCCAAAGGCAGTGCATGAGGCCGCGGGAGTCCGTGGATCCGATGTACATGCCGGGGCGTTTGCGCACGGCCTCCAGCCCCTCCAGCACCGAAAGGTGGCGGGCGGTGTAATCAGAACTCGGTGCCACAGGTAGTGAACTCCTTTGAGGAACAGGCCGGATCGGCGTTAAAAGGCTCCCTCTAGCCTAGTCCCGCTGCCGCCAAACGCCTGACTGCCACTCCCGACACGGGGCCGAACTGCGGGGGTTCGTTACGCACACGTGATACGCGGACAGCGAAAGTGACCCATCCTTGCCATGGAATGGCTGCGAATGCTGGTTATATAGATGTACAGATCTACTAAGGAGGCCGACATGACAACAGCAGTTGCCGACCGCACGCTAACCGCAGCTGACCGGTGTGACCGTTGCGGAGCGCAGGCATACGTCCGGGTTGTACTCGAGTCCTCCGGAGGTGAGCTGCTCTTCTGCGCCCACCATTCACGCGCCGTCGAAGCGACCCTTAGGCCGCTGAGCTCCGACTGGCACGATGAGACGGACCGGCTGCACGAAAAGGCACCGGTTCCGGTCGACTAGACAACAAAGCTCAAAGCCAGGGCCCCCCGCGCGGGGGTCCTGGCTTTTTCTTTGCCTGGCGCTGCCCGATTATTCTTCCGCGGCCCCGGAGCACTTGAATGTCAGTCCCCCTCATCAGACTGTATCTATGAATGGATTTGGGGAATCGGAGCAGGCTCTGGCGGCCGTTACCGGCGCCGGCACTCTGCTGGCTGCCGCGTTCCCTGGCGCCGCGGTTCTCCACGCCGACCCGTACAACGGGCTTCCGTATGACGATGACCTCGGCGCCGCGTATCCGGCATCCTTTCCGGAGGATCCGTTTCCAGAGGTTCTGTTTGCCGACCGCCCCTTCGACGAGGACCTCTTTGACGGCAGTGCTTTTCACGACGTCTCTTTCCACGACAGCGTTTCCTCGAGCGCTGCTGCCTCGGGCTGGTTTCTCCCGGCAGCTGACCTCACCGCCGACAATGCCGGGCTGATCGACCAAGTCCGAGCCTACGAGAACATCAAGTGCTGGGCCGCCGGGCAACAGGCACGGCTTTCTGTGACCTTCGAGGCCCGGCTCCGCCAGAAATCCACCGACCGGCCGCCACTGGCCGCCGAGGACCTGGGCAAGGACCGCGGCAAAGACCAGGGCCTGGGCGCGGCCGAGCAGATCGCGCTGGCCCGGGGCGAATCCCCAAACCGCGGGCACCGGCTCCTCGGCACCGCAAAAGCCCTGACACAGATGCCCCACACCCTGGCCGCGCTGGACACCGGGCAGCTGAACGAAGAGCGGGTCATCCACATCGCGAAAGAGACCGCCTGTCTGAGTCCGGCGGACCGGACTGCCGTCGACGAAGAACTAGCCGCCGACACCGGCACTTTCGTTGGTGCCGGCACCCGGACCGTCATCGCCGCTGTCCGCGCGGCCGCCATCCGCAGAGACCACCGCTCCGTGGCCCAACGCGCAAGCCATGCCGCCTCGGAGCGCAGGGTCAGCCTGCGCCCGGCACCCGACTGCATGACCTACCTGACTGCGCTGCTGCCCGTCCACGAAGGCGTCGCCGTCCTCGCGGCACTGACCCGGCACGCCGACTCGCTCCGGGCCGGCGGAGACCCGCGCTCCCACGACCAGATCAAAGCCGACACCCTGGTCGAATGGACCACCGGCACGCCCGGAGGCATCACCGGCATCGAACTCAACCTCGTCATGACCGACCGCACCCTCTTGCAGGGCGACAGCGAACCCGCCCGGATCCCCGGCTACGGCACCGTCCCCGGAGACTGGGCCCGGAACCTGGTGACCACCGAACAGCCCAAGGGAGTTGAGGAGCTCAAGACCTGGGTCCGGCGGCTCTACACCGCACCCGGGACCGGCGACCTGGTGGCCATGGACTCGCGGCGGCGTCTCTTCCCGGCACCACTGCGCCGCTTCATCCAACTCCGCGACGACACCTGCCGCACCCCCTTCTGCGACGCCCCAATCCGCCACCACGACCACATCATCCCCTGGCACAGCGACGGCCCCACCACCCTGGCCAACGGCGCGGGCCTGTGCGAAGCCTGCAACCACACCAAAGAACTCCCCGGCTGGAAAGCCCAACCCAGGCCAGGACCGAGGCAGACCATCGAAATCACCACACCCACGGGTCACACCTACCGCTCCACCGCGCCTCCGCTGCCGGGTACCCGGTTACCTGGAAGCGGACTATCGGGAAGCTGTCCGGATGGAATCAGTCACCATGGGTCCAGCGATCCTTGAAGCAGTTAACCGGAACGGTCGGGGTGCGCCGCCCCGGCCGGCTGGCCAGGAGACCGGTGGACGGTGACCGGTGGCCAACTGGCGGGCGACCGGAAATTTTTACGGTGACTGGGTACTTTACGGTGACTGGGTACTTTATCGAGAGCTGCCGATACGCGACACGGGGTCATAGCTAAGCCGCTAGCACGGTCTCATGGTAGACGAGGTCCGGGGGCCAGCGCCCACCCGCGCCGGGGGCTTGTGTGCCGCAACACGACCGCCGACGTACGTCCATGTTCATCGCGTCTCTGGTCCCGCGTTCCAACAATGGGACACCCGGGTACGACAAAGGCCAGGCCTGCCGCCGATTTCCGACGGAAGGCCTGGCCTTTGTTCGCGTGTACTAGCCCAGCGTTTCCTAGTCCAGGTAGTCCCGAAGGACCTGCGACCGGGACGGGTGGCGGAGCTTGGACATGGTCTTGGATTCGATCTGACGGATGCGCTCACGGGTAACGCCGTAGACCTTGCCGATTTCGTCTAAAGTCTTCGGCTGGCCATCCGTGAGGCCGAACCGCATGGCCACAACACCGGCTTCGCGCTCGGACAGGGTGTCCAGCACGGAGTGCAGCTGTTCCTGCAGCAGGGTGAAGCTCACGGCGTCGGCCGGTACCACGGCTTCGGAGTCCTCGATCAGGTCGCCGAACTCGGAGTCGCCGTCCTCGCCAAGCGGGGTGTGCAGCGAAATAGGCTCGCGGCCGTACTTCTGGACCTCGACGACCTTCTCGGGGGTCATGTCGAGCTCGAGCGCCAGCTCTTCGGGCGTGGGTTCGCGGCCCAGGTCCTGCAGCATCTGGCGCTGGACACGAGCCAGCTTGTTGATGACTTCCACCATGTGCACCGGAATACGGATGGTGCGGGCCTGGTCCGCCATGGCGCGGGTGATGGCCTGGCGGATCCACCAAGTGGCGTAGGTGGAGAACTTGAAGCCCTTGGTGTAGTCGAACTTCTCGACGGCACGGATAAGGCCGAGGTTGCCTTCCTGGATGAGGTCCAGGAACAGCATGCCGCGACCGGTGTAGCGCTTGGCCAGTGACACCACGAGGCGGAGGTTGGCCTCGAGAAGGTGGTTCTTGGCGCGCTTGCCGTCATGGATGATGAACTCAAGCTCGCGCTTGTACTTCGGGTCCATGGAGCCGTCGTCGGCGGCGATCTTCTCTTCGGCGAACAGGCCGGCCTCAATGCGGAGCGCGAGGTCAACTTCCTGTTCGGCGTTCAGGAGGGCTACCTTGCCGATCTGCTTCAGGTAGTCCTTGACGGGGTCGGCGGTGGCGCCTGCCGACATGACCTGCTGGACAGGTGCGTCGTCGTCATCGGCGTCAGAGTAAACGAATCCCGAACCCGTAGGCGCTGCGGCTTCCTTGCCGGCCTCGTCGGGTTCATCGACCAGATCAGCGGTGTCGGGCTGCGCGTCGTCGAGGTCCTCCTCGACTTCAGCGTCGTCATCGGTTGAGCGGCTTCCGGCAGCTTCGGCCGCAGCCTTGGCTCCGGGCTTGGGTCCGCGCTTCTTGGGCTCGGGCTTCCCAGCGGCACGGGTGGCGCCACGCTTGGCGCTGGATGCCGCCGGCTTCTCCTCGGCAGTTTCAACGGCCAGGGCGGCGGGTTCCTTCTTCGCGGAAGACGGGGTCACAGAAAACCTTTCTAGCGGCGGTCTGTGGAGTCACCTTCGGGCAACACCACTATGACCCTGTCAAGTCCGTGATTCACATCAGATGCATCCGACCGACAGGGCCACTAAGTAGAACTGCCGGAGCGGCCGCAATGTTCCCGAATGGGATCCACTGCAAGCATTGATTCACGGACCCAACCGGGTCTCGGCCTCCATTGTCTCACGGATTTCCGCGCCAGGGGCCGACCGGGCCGTAATAGACCCCACCGGCAGGCTACGGGAGGCCCGGGTCTACGCAGCGTCCGATCCGAATTTCTGCCATGCGGCTTCACGGCGCCCCGCCCACCCGCAGATCGTTCCACGCCGGACCACCTCGGACAGCAGCTCGGCCAACCGGTACCCCGGGCTGGCTTCGAGGGCCCGGGTCAATGATGCGTGCGCGAAGGAGCCCCTCCCGCGGCACCATTCGATCCAGCCAGCCGCCGTTAGCGCCGCGGCCTGCGCCTCACCCCCGCCGCACGAGAGCTCCTCCATCAGGCCTTCCAGGCGGTTCAGCGTGTCCCAGTCCGGCACCGGTGGACTCAGGCCCAACAGGACTTCGCCATAGCCGGGCAGCGCATCGGCGTCGCAGCCGGAGACCGGCAGGAGGTTGGGGTTGATTGGTGCCTGCCCTTGTTCAGAACAGCTCGGGGACACATGCCGTTCAGGCAGCGGCGGGTAGGACACGGGCAATCGCTCCCCCGCGGAGAAAATCCCAAAGGCTTCCGCACCTGCGGCCGCTGCGGCGCGCCCTGCGGCGGCCATCACGAGGACCGCGTCGCGCCAGGCTGGAACACGGAGGGACGCGCGCAGGAAGCCGGCGAGTTCAGGTTCAAGGCCGTCAGGAAGGCCCGAGAGCGAACGGGCCGCAAGCAGCGCCGATCCCCCGGGGACGCCTCCCCCCGGTAC
Source organism: Arthrobacter sp. FW305-BF8 (assembly GCF_021789315.1). NCBI lineage: Bacteria > Bacillati > Actinomycetota > Actinomycetes > Micrococcales > Micrococcaceae > Arthrobacter > Arthrobacter sp. FW305-BF8. The sequence continues at coordinate 2,045,318 of NZ_CP084561.1, read as the reverse complement.
AGCCTCAGGCGAAACGGCTTCCAGTGCAGCTGCCCAGGCATCGAGGACCGCGTCGAACTGCGCCCGAAGAGTCCCCTTACCGGCCAAGGCCAGAGTCCACTCGCGTTCAGCTGCCATGACAACCGCATTATCCGCTGCCGGAGTGTCCGCGGCGCCGGGCGAAGGAGTACCGGGAGGAACGCCGACGCTGCTGCCCAGATACACCATTTCGGCATTGAGCCTGCTGTCCCGGATCTCGGCGATGGGCCGCCCTGGCGGCGGGCAGCAGCTGCTGTCAGTGCAGTAAACGTTGCGCCAGTACTCGCCGCCGACGCGCCAGGCATCCCGCACCGGCATGCCGGCCAGGCCGAGCGCGCATTCCAGATCGGCGAGTAAGGGCCGAAAGGACAACGCCGCGGCACCCTCTCTGCCGTCATCGTTAAGGCCGTCGTCATAAAGGCCGTCGTCGTTGAGGCTGTCGCTATAACCGCCATCGGCAAAGAAGACCAGCAGCGTGCCGTCGGCTTCCTTGTCTGCCAGAAGGTACTCCGCCACGGTCCTGGCGAATGCCTCCCGGCCGCGGCGTCCGCCGCCCTCCGGGAGGTCTACCCGAAGTGTCGCTCCGAGGCGCTTGCCCTGCATGGTCATGGCTACGAGGCTCTGCGACGGCCAGTAGCCAAGACTGTGCGGGATGTAGCCGAGGATGTCTTCGGGTCCGCTGATAATGAGATGCTCGGGTGCTGTCATGAAAACAGCTTCCGACGGCGGTTACCGTCGGTGCGACAGAAAGATTTCCTATGTGGACAACGGAATCAGCAGGGATGAAACCCCTAGTCGCGGGAAGGAGTCTTACGGCGGGCAATCCGCGCCCTGCGCTGCTGGGCCATTGCCTGCAACAGCGGAGGCACCACCACGCCCTGCGCCGCCATCTGCCGGCGGACCTTGCGCCGGACCACCAGCATGGCGACGGAGCCAACGCCGAGGATCAGGAAGTGGACGCAGAGCGCGATGCGGAACGGCTCCAGGCCGTAGAGCTCCCCGCGGGAAAAGCCCGTCGAGTTGAGGATGTCCAGCACGGCGCCGATCAGGTAGATGGCCATGAGCGCTGCAAAGAAGCCGCCGACGTTGACGATGCCCGTGGCGGTCCCGATCCGGTGGGCCGGGTTAAAGGTGCGGGCGAAGTCGAAGCCGATCATGGAACCCGGGCCGCCGATGGCCAGCACCACGACGAGGACCGCCAGCAGCCACAGCGGTGAGCGGCCGGGATACAGCAGCACGGCTGCCCAGGCCGCCGCGGTGGCAGCGACGAGGAGGAGCACCATGGTGGAGCGCCGGAGGGGGTGCCGCGCAACAAAGCGTCCGATCAGCGGCCCGGCCCCGATGGCGCCGGCCACGTAGAGGGACATGAGCGAGGCGACGGTGCCGGCGTCGAGCCCCTGCGCCGAAATCAGGAACGGGTAGCCCCAGGTCATCGCGAACACGGTACCGCTGAACTGGATCGTGAAGTGGCTCCACATTCCCAGCCGCGTCCCCGGCTGCTTCCACGCACGGGACAGGGAAACGCCAGTGGCGCGCAGCCCCTTGGCTGCGTCCTGCCTGGGCGTGCCGGGCGGGACATCCTGCAGCATCAGGACCACCAGCACGACGGCGACACCGGAGAATCCGGCCAGCGCAAGGAACGCCGGGGTCCAGCCGGCGGCGTGCAGGATGAAGGCGAACGGCACCACGCTCAGCAGCTGGCCGAGCTGTCCGGACATGCCGGTCAGCTGGGTCAGCAGCGGAACCCGGGCTGGCGCGAACCACAGCGGAATCAGCCGGATGACGGAGATGAAGGTCATGGCGTCGCCCGCACCCACGAGCACCCGGCCCAGCACACCTGCCGGGACGCTGTCCGCAAACGCCAGCTGCAGCTGGCCGAAACCCATCAGCAGGGCGCCCCCGGCGATCATGGCGCGGGAGCCGAACCTGTCCACCAGCACGCCCACCGGAATCTGAAGTCCGGCGTACACCAGCAGCTGCAGCACCGTGAAAAAGGAGATGGCCGAGGCACTGGCATGGAACCTCTCCGTGGCCTCCAGCCCAACCACACCGAACGACGTACGCTGCGTCACAGCCACGAGGTACGAGAAGATGCCAATGGACCAGATGAGCCAGGCGCGGGGTGCAGTCACCCTTTTATTATCCTCAGCGGGATCAAAAATACTATTTAATTCGCACGGTTTCAGCCCTGCAGTGATGAGTCTTATGCCTCCCCGTGACCGGGCTTACGTCGCGGGATTCTCCCGCGCGAGGTAGGCCTCCACAGCGGCGCCCAGGGCATCGCCGTCGGGCAGTTCGTCGTTCTCGTTGGCGAGCAGGGACCGGCGCACCGTGCCCTCGGCCTTTTCGTCATAGCGGGCCTCGAGCCGGGCCACCACCTGTTGGACTTCCTCCGAGGCCTCGATCTGCTCTGCAATCTGCCGGCCCACTTCACGGCCGGACTCGCGCAGCCTGTCGGTCGGCAGCATCAGCGAGGTGGCGGCCCCCAGGTACTCCAGTCCGGCCACAGCGGCGGTGGGGTACTCCGCCTCGGCCAGGTAGTGCGGCACGTGGATCACGTACCCGGCAACGTTGCGGCCGGCGTCGGTCAGGCGGAGTTCCAGGACATGCCCGACGGCGGCCGGCACTTCCACGGTCGGCTTCCAGGAGGAGATGCCTTCAATGAGTTCGGGCCGGTTGCCGTGCACAGTCACTCCGACGGGACGGGTGTGGGGCACGGGCATGGGAATCGAGTGGATCCAGGTCACCAGGTTGACGTCCAGTGCCTCGACGATCTGCACCACGGCACGGGCAAAGCGTTCCCACTGCAGATCCGGTTCAAAACCGGCGAGGAACAGGAAGGGCTTGCCCAGCCCGTCAACCAGCCTGTACAAGGCCAGGGTGGGCGGCTGGTAGTCCTGCAGATGGTCCTCAACAAAGGTCACATGCGGGCGCCGGGACCGGTAATCCATCAACTGGTCGGCGTCGAACACGGCAACACGTTCGGAGTCGAGCGTGTCCAGCAGTTCGTCCGTGATCTGCCGGACCACGTGGCCGGCGTCGGCGAAACCGGTGAAGCCCATCACCAGGTTCAGCCCGCGGAGCTCAGGGTTATGGAACAGCCCAATGTTCTTGGCGTAGAGCGCATCGGGGTCCAGCAGCGAGCCGGAAATCCTTTCAAACACGGTGAGTTCCTTTCGTGGTCAGGGAGTTAATCTGCATAACACCCGGCAGAGCGGCGTCATTCCTCGGCGCGCTGTGGCGCGGCTCTCAACCGGCCCGGCTCCCGGGCGCTTCCCCGCAGTTGCGGACCGAGAGACTACGATCGGAATTGGCTCATTTGCCTGCGCTCCCTGCCCGAACAATCACAGAGAATTGAGGACCGATCCTCGTGGTCAAGAATACTGAAGTCAACCTTAGTGCCATTGCAAGGGACCTGAAGAAGGCGGCAAGCGACGCAGTGGTCATCGGCGTCGGACAGGGCACCGACGGCCCGTTCCTGCTGGACAACCCGTTGACTGCGAAGTCCGTCGAGGCACTGGCCGAGTCCCTGAAGGTCCTCGGCATCACCGGCGCTCCGGACCAGGCGGTCCGCCTTCCCGGCCTTCCGGAAACGGGCTCCGGAATCCTGGTCCTGGCAGGCGTCGGCAAGGTCGGCGCCGGAGGAAAGGTTACAGGCGAGGCGCTGCGCCGCGCCGCCGGCTCCGCGGTCCGCCAGCTTGCCGGCCTGTCCTCGGTCACGCTGGCCTTCCCGACGGCGGATATCGCCGATGTTGCCGCCATCGCCGAGGGTGCCGCGCTAGGCGCGTACTCCTTCACCGAGTTTCGTTCATCCAAGGACGGGCTCAAGGATCCCGTGGCGAACGTCGCCATCTTCACTGAACTGGCCGGCGACAAGGACCTGAACGGGGCACTTGACCGTGCGCGCCTGCTGGGCAAGGCCGTCAACGCCACTCGCTCGCTCGTGAACCAGCCGCCGAGCCACCTCTACCCAGAGTCGTTCGCCGACGCCGCCAAGGAACTGTCAAAGGGACTGCCCGTCAAGGTCACGGTGTGGGACGAAAAGCGCCTGGAGAAGGAAGGCTTCGGCGGCATCATGGGCGTCGGCAAGGGCTCCGCCCGGCAGCCCCGGCTCGTCAAGGTGGAATACTCCCCCGCCAAGGCCACCCGGAAAATCGCCCTGGTCGGCAAGGGCATCACCTTCGACACTGGTGGCATTTCCATCAAGCCGGCCCGCGGCATGGGTGACATGAAGAGCGACATGGCGGGAGCCGCCGTCGTGCTTAATACGGTGCTGGCCATCGCGGGCCTGGGGCTGCCCGTCAAGGCAACCGCCTGGCTGTGCATTGCCGAGAACATGCCCTCCGGCGCTGCCTCCCGTCCCGCCGACGTGCTGACCATGTTCGGCGGCAAGACGGTGGAAGTGTTGAACACCGACGCCGAAGGCCGGCTGGTGATGGCCGACGGCATCGTCGCGGCAAGCCAGGAATACCCAGACGCCATCATCGATGTTGCCACCCTGACCGGCGCCCAGCTGATCGCGCTCGGGAACCGCACCGCCGGCATCATGGGCGCGGAGAGCGTGACCGGCCCGCTGAAAGCGGCCGCGGACAGGGCCGGCGAACTCGTGTGGCCCATGCCCCTGCCGGAGGAGCTGCGGCCGAGCCTCGACTCCCAGGTGGCGGACATCGCCAACATCGGTGAGCGCCACGGCGGCATGATGACGGCAGCCGTGTTCCTGCGCGAGTTCGTAGGCAAGGACAAGGGCGGCCAGAGCATCCCCTGGGCGCACATCGACATCGCCGGACCGTCGTTCAACAACGGGGCGCCCTACGGCTACACGCCGAAGCAGGGCACCGGCTGCACCGTGCGCACGCTCGTGGCCTACGTTGAGGATCTCCTGGCCTAGGTCTGTTACCCACACAGGCCGGTGCGCCGCGGCTGTGTGGGAGCGTGATCCGCTCGCCACACAGCCGCGTGACACTGGACACAAGCGCTCCACAAAAGCACCGGCAAGGTGGAGCATGGATAAGTGGTTCGCTAAGGTGAACCACGGTAGTCACAAATGAAAGGGAAATGGCCTGCTGGCATAATCACGGCAGAGCAATTTCCAAGACCAGATGATGCGTACTCTCGTGTCATCGTTCACGCGAGGGAGCGTCTAAGTGGCCGATCAGGCAACTGCGCAAGAATTCGACATCCTGGTACTCGGTGGTGGCAGCGGCGGGTACGCCACGGCTCTCCGGGCCGTTCAGCTTGGCTTCACCGTTGGCCTCGTGGAGAAGGGCAAGCTCGGCGGTACCTGCCTCCACAACGGCTGCATCCCCACCAAGGCGCTGCTGCACTCGGCCGAACTGGCAGACCACGCCCGCGACTCCGCCAAGTACGGCGTGAACGTGACCCTGGACAGCATCGACATCACCGCTGTCAACGCCTACAAAGACGGCATCATCGCCGGCAAGTTCAAGGGCCTGCAGGGCCTGATCAAGTCCAAGGGCATCACCGTCATCGAAGGTGAAGGCAAGCTGCAGGGCACCGACACCGTCGTCGTGAACGGCACGGCCTACAAGGGCAAGAACATCGTTCTCGCCACGGGCTCCTACTCGCGCTCCCTGCCGGGCCTGGAAATCGGCGGCAAGGTCATCACCTCCGACGAAGCCCTCACCATGGACTACATCCCCAAGAGCGCAATCATCCTGGGCGGCGGCGTGATCGGCGTCGAGTTCGCCTCGGTCTGGAAGTCCTTCGGCGTCGACGTCACCATCGTTGAAGGCCTGCCCTCCCTCGTCCCGAACGAGGACGCCACCATTGTCAAGAACTTTGAGCGTGCCTTCAAGAAGCGCGGCATCAAGTTCTCCACCGGCGTCTTCTTCCAGGGCGTCGAACAGAACAACGACGGCGTCAAGGTCACCCTTGTGGACGGCAAGACCTTCGAAGCCGACCTCCTGCTCGTGGCCGTCGGCCGTGGACCTGTCACGGCCAACCTCGGCTACGAAGAGGCCGGCCTGAACATCGACCGCGGCTTCGTCATCACCAACGAGCGCCTGCACACCGGCGTCGGCAACATCTACGCCGTCGGCGACATTGTCCCCGGCGTCCAGCTCGCCCACCGCGGCTACCAGCAGGGCATCTTCGTCGCCGAAGAGATTGCCGGCCTCAAGCCCGTCATCGTCGAAGACGTCAACATCCCCAAGGTCACCTACTCCGAGCCGGAAATTGCGACGGTCGGCTACACCGAGAAGGCCGCCAAGGCCAAGTTCGGTGACGACCAGGTGGAAACCCAGGAGTACAACCTGGCCGGAAACGGCAAGAGCTCCATCCTGGGCACCAGCGGCATCGTCAAGCTGGTCCGCCAGAAGGATGGCCCCGTCGTCGGCGTCCACATGATCGGTGCCCGCATGGGCGAGCAGATCGGCGAGGCCCAGCTGATCGTGAACTGGGAAGCGTACCCCGAGGACGTGGCCCAGCTGGTCCACGCCCACCCGACCCAGAACGAAGCCCTGGGCGAGGCGCACCTGGCGCTGGCCGGCAAGCCCCTCCACGGCTAATTCGTTCCGCAAGACACTAAGGGCCTGGTGCACCGGCTCGAACAGCAGGGTGCACCAGGCCCGAACAATGCAGCAATTCATCCGCACTTTAGATCAATAAAGGAGAACGGGGACGACATGTCTGAATCCGTTAACTTGCCCGCCCTCGGTGAGAGCGTCACCGAAGGAACTGTCACCCGCTGGCTCAAGCAGGTAGGTGACCGGGTAGAGGTGGACGAACCGCTGCTCGAGGTTTCCACCGACAAAGTAGACACTGAAATCCCCTCTCCGATCGCCGGCGTCATCGAGGAAATCCTCGTCGCCGAAGATGAGACCGCTGAAGTTGGCGCCCCGCTGGTGCGCATCGGTGACGGCTCGGGCGGCGGCGCTGCCGAAGAGGCGCCCGCAGCAGCCCCCGCCGAAGAGGCACCTGCAGCAGCCCCCGCAGCACCCGCCGAAGAAGCACCCGCTGCAGCACCCGCCCAGGAAGCACCTGCCGCGGAAGCAGCACCCGCCTCCTCCGGCGAAGGCCACGAGGTCACCCTGCCGGCACTCGGCGAGAGCGTCACCGAAGGCACCGTCACCCGCTGGCTGAAGGCCATTGGCGACACCGTTGCAGTTGATGAGCCGCTGCTCGAGGTCTCCACCGACAAGGTGGACACCGAGATCCCGTCCCCCGTAGCCGGCACGCTGCAGGAAATCCGCGTCAACGAGGACGAGACCGCCGAGGTTGGCTCCGTCCTCGCCGTCATCGGATCCGGCGCCGCTGCTCCTGCTGCGGCTCCCGAAAAGCCCGCCGAGGCTCCCGCCGCCCCCGCAGCGGAACAGCCTGCCCCGGCAGCTGAGAAGCCCGCCGAAGCCCCTGCTCCCGCCCAGGCTGCAGCGCCCGCACCGGCACCGCAGGCTGCACCGGCACCGCAGGCAGCACCGGCTCCCCAGGCAGCACCGGCACCGCAGGCCGCTCCGGCCGCAGGCGGCGAGTCCGGCTACGTCACACCCCTGGTCCGCAAGCTCGCCAACCAGCACGGCGTGGACATCGCTTCCGTCTCCGGCACGGGCGTTGGCGGCCGCATCCGCAAGCAGGACGTCCTGGCCGCTGCTGAATCCAAGGCTGCTCCGGCAGCCGCAGCACAGGCAACCCCTGCCGCCTCCGCAGCTCCGTCGGCCGCAGCGTCCTCGCTGCGCGGCACCGTGAAGAAGGCGCCGCGGATCCGCCAGGTCATCGCCCGCCGCATGCGTGAGTCGCTGGATGTTTCCACCCAGCTGACCCAGGTGCACGAAGTGGACATGACCAAGGTGGCTAAGCTCCGCCTCAAGGCCAAGAACTCGTTCCAGGCCCAGAACGGCGTCAAGCTCACCTTCCTGCCCTTCATCGCCAAGGCCGTGGCCGAGGCCCTCAAGCAGCACGCCACGCTCAACGCTGCGTACGACGAGGACAAGCAGGAAATCACCTACCACAACGCCGAGCACCTGGCGATCGCCGTCGACACGGACAAGGGCCTGCTGGTTCCGGTCATCTCGGATGCCGGGAGCCTGAACCTCGCCGGCCTGGCCGGCAAGATCGCCGATGTGGCGGACCGCACCCGCAACGGCAAGATCGGCCCGGACGAACTGTCCGGCGGTACGTTCAGCATCACCAACATCGGCTCCGTCGGTGCGCTGTTCGACACCCCGATCATCAACCAGCCGCAGGTCGGCATCCTGGGCACCGGTGCGATCGTCAAGCGCCCCGTAGTGGTCCAGGACGAGAACGGTGACGACTCGATCGCCATCCGCTCCATGATGTACCTGTCCCTCACCTACGACCACCGCCTGGTGGACGGTGCGGATGCCGGTCGCTTCCTGCAGACGCTGAAGGCCCGCCTCGAAGAGGGCGCGTTCGAAGCGGACCTGGGACTCTAGGCTCCAGCCTGTCGACGGCGGCGGCCGTCCGGCTCCCGGTGGGAAACCACCGGAGTGCCGGGCGGCCGCCGCTGCTTTTGGATGCGGCTGTGTCCTACTACGGCGTGTAGAAGGATCTGGCTAGACTGGTGCCATGAACATCGTCTATAACGTCATGGTCTTCCTGCACATCGTCGGCGCCGCCATGATCGTCGGCATCTGGATCGGCAACATGAAGAAGCCGACCGTCCATCCCCGGCAGTTCGACGGCGCGGCACTCCAGCTCCTCACCGGCATCGTCATGATGGGCCTCATCCCCGCGCTCGACATGGATGCCAACTACGCCAAGCTGGGCATCAAGTTCGCCGTCGCCCTGGTCGTCGGCGTGCTGGCCTTCATCGGCCGCCGCAAGTACAAGAAGGGCGAGCCGATCTCCACCGGTCTGGCCCACAGCGTCGGCGGGCTGGCTCTGCTGAACGTCGCTATCGCGACGCTCTGGCGGTAACCCCTCCCTGCCATGCCAACGACGACGGCGACGCCCCCTCCCGTGGGGGCGTCGCCGTCGTCGTTTGGGCGCTTACGGTCATAATCCTCTGACAGCGGACAACCCGTGCACGGGGGGCACCTAATCCATAGGATTGGTAGCGGCGGGGCTCTGGCAGGCGCCGGACCCCCGGATCGAATCAACGTTGAGGAGTGACATGGCTACAACACGCAACGCGCACACTGTATGGACCGGCAGCCTGACGGAGGGTTCAGGCAACACCACGCTGGACAGCTCGGGCCTCGGCACGTTCGACGTCACCTGGAAGGCCCGCACCGAAGCGGCAGGCGGCAAGACCAGCCCCGAGGAACTCATCGCCGCGGCACACTCCGCATGTTTCTCCATGGCGTTCAGCCACGAGCTGAGCCAGGCCGGCTTCACCCCGGACGAAGTAAACACCAAGGCAGAGGTCGGCTTCCAGCCCGGCACCGGCATCACCGGCAGCCACCTGACGCTGAACGCCCGCATCCCCGGCATCTCCGAGGAGGACTTCCAGCGCATCGCAGAATCCGCCAAGAAGGGCTGCCCGGTATCGCAGGCCCTGACCGGCATCGAGATCACCCTGGACGCCACGCTGGCCTCCTGATCTTAAAGCCCTGGTCATTTAGGATCAGAAAGGGCCCTGTTCCCACTGGTAAATCCAGTCGGGAACAGGGCCCTTATGCTTTTCGGCTATGCCTGGCTGTGCCGGCGGGCCGGCAGCGGCTCCGGGCGCAGCCGGCGGTAGCCCTCACGGGCCGGCGGCCGGTCCGTGGGCAGCTCCTGCACCATCTCCTTCAGCGCCGTGATGCCGGACTCCAGCTGCGGGTCCCGGCGGGCAGCATACGCGTGCGGCGGGAACGTCACCTCGATGTCCGGAGCCACGCCGTGGTTTTCGACGCTCCAGCCCACGCCGCCGCCGAACCACGTGGCGTAGCGGGGCTGGGTCACGCCGGTCCCGTCGGCCAGCGTGAAGCGGTTGTCGATGCCGACGACGCCGCCCCAGGTGCGGGTGCCGATCACCGGGCCGATGCCTCGCAGCTTTGAGACCTGGGTGATGATGTCGCCGTCCGAACCGGCAAATTCGTCGGCCAGGATGATGACCGGACCGCGCGGCGCGTGGTGCGGATAGGTCCGGGGCTTTTCGCCGCGGGGCATGCTCCAGCCCGTCACCTTCCGCCCGATCAGTTCGGCCACGAGCTGGGAGGTGTGCCCGCCGCGGTTGCGGCGCACATCCACGATCAGGCCATCCAGCGCAGTCTCGGTGTCCAGGTCGCGGTGGAGCTGCGCCCAGCCGTTGGCCAGCATGTCCGGGATATGCAGGTAGCCGAACTTGCCGTCCGACGCTTCGCGTACTGTGCGGCGGTTGGCATTTACCCAGTCCTGGTACCGCAGCCGTTCCTCATCCTTGATGGGGACCACCGCGATCCGGCGCTGGGCTCCGGCTGCCGGGCCGTGGCCAGCGCCGTTGCGGATGGTCAGTTCCACCGCACGTCCCGCCGCGCCCACCAGCTGCATGGCCGGGGTCAGCGACTCTGTGAGGCGCACGCCGTCGATTGCCAGCAGGACGTCCCCGGCCTTGGCGTCGGCGCCCGGCCGGGTCAGCGGCGAGGTGGCCAGCGGGTCCGACGATTCGCCGGCCAGGATGCGCTCGATTTCCCAGCCCTCGCCGTTGAACGCGAGGTCGGCGCCGAGCCGGCCCTGGCCGTTGCTGCCGTTTTCGGTGGCTGCCGCCGGGCGCACGTAGGCATGGGACGTGCCGAGCTCCCCGTGCAGCTCCCACAGCAGGTCCACCAGGTCGTCATGCGATCCGAGCCGCTCCACCAGCGGACGGTAGCGGGCGTGAATGGATTCCCAGTCCTGGCCCGCCATGTCCTCGGTCCAGAAGAAGTCACGCTGCAGCCGCCATGCCTCGTCGAACGCCTGGCCCCAGACGCTCAGCGGATCCATCAGGACGCGGATGCGGGTGAGGTCCACCTTGACCAGCTGGCCGGAGTCCTCGTCGGCTTTGGCGTCGGACGGCACCACCCGGACCTGCTTGTCGTGGACCAGGACCACCTTCTTGCCGTCGCCGGACAGGCGGTATCTGTCCAGGGAGTCCACGAGGGTGGTGCTCTTGCGCTTGGTCAGGTCAAAACGGATCAGGCTCGGGGCGGCGTTCTTGTCCTCCAGGCTCGCCCTGCCCTCCCCCGTGACGCCGGCCAGGGCGCTGTCGAGCCACAGCAGCGCGCCGTCGGCGGCGGTCAGGGCCGAGTAGTTGCCCTGCGGAACCGGGACGCTGATAACACGGTGGGCGAGGCCTTCGGCGTTCACCTTCACGGCGGCCGGGGCCGTCTCGCCTTCGGCGGCTGCGCCGGACTTGGCTGCATCTGACTTTGCTGCACCTGACTGTGCTGCTTCGCCCTGCCCGTTGATGCCATCCGCCAAGGCGACGCTCGGGCCGAAAGGCGAAGCAGTGTCCGCTGCGAGTGCCACGAGGTAGGGCTTGATCGGGCTGGGGAAGGAAAGGTCAAAGGAATGACCGTCATAGACCGGATCGAAACTGCGGTTGGAAAGGAAGGCCAGGAACTTGCCGTCCGGGGAGAACGACGGCGATTCGTCCCGGAAGCGCCCGTCCGTCACCTCCACAATGGCTGCTTCCCCGGCCTTGGCCTCCGGGGCCTCGGCGCGGACCAGGCGCAGGCGGCTGCGTGACCCGAAGGACGTCACCGGTTCAGACCAGGCGAGCCAGGCGGAGTCCGGCGACCAGGCGAGGTCCTCAATGCTGCCCTCGCCGATGCTGGTTACCGCGGTGAGCGTGCCGTCCTTGGTATCGGCGATGTACAGGTCGCCGAAAGCGGTTCCGATCGCAATCCAGCGGCCGTCGGGGCTGGCTTCGATGGCGCTGGCGCGTGAAGGCCTGGGGAACCGGACCGTGAGCGGGTTTGATGCTGCCGCAACGGTGCCAGTTGCCTGGCCGGCTGTTGTTCCGGCCGCGGTCCCGGTCGCTGCCTCCGCCGGGGCGAGGTCGGCCGCCGCCTCATCGGCCACCGGGTGGGTGGCGCCGGCAGCTGCAACACGGGGCCCCGCGACGCCGGCGGCGGAAACAGGGCTGGGCAGGGGAACTGCCGGTGCCGCAGCTTCCGGCTGATCGCCGGCGGGTGCGCTCTCCGGGGCAGCGCCGGTCTTGGCCGCCGCTGAGGCCTTTGCGGCCGCATGGACTGCGGCGTCGTGCGCCGGGACCTGCGGGGCGATTTCCCTGATGAACAGGGCCTCGTCGCCGTCGTGGTCCGCCACGTAGGCGATGCGGCCGTCGGGCAGCGGACGGGGCAGGCGGGCGCGCACGCCGGCGGTTGCTTCGACCACGCGGGACGGTCCGTCCTTGTGCCGGAGCCAGTGGATGGTTCCGTGGGCCTCCACAGCACTGGCTTCCCCTGCGGTGTCCGGCCGGACGTCGCCGAGGTGCTTGGAGACCTTGAGGAGCGAGGGACGGCGGCCCTGGGACGCCGATCCAAGAGTTATTTCCAGCCGGACGGCCTCGGACCCAAGGTCATGCAGGAGCCAGAGCTCACCGGCCGATTCGAAGATCACGCGCTTGCCATCCGTGGAGGCGTGGCGGACGTAGAAGTCCTCGTGATCGGTGTGGCGCCGCAGGTCCCCGCCACCGGGCAGGACCGAGTACAGGTTGCCATAGCCTTCGTGGTCTGAGAGGAAGGCAATGCGTCCGTCGACCCACATGGGATCGGCCAAATTGCCGTCCAGCTCCGGCAGCAGCCGCTCAAACTCGCCGTTTCCGTCGCCGTCGATCCAGAGCTTGCCGGCGGTGCCGCCGCGGTAGCGCTTCCACCAGGCCGGCTCGCGGGACAGCACGCTGCCCACCACCACAGGCTTTTCGTCCCCGAGTTCCGGGCCGAACGCCACGGACTCGACCGGTCCCAGCGGGAGCTCCTCGGCCCAGCCGCCGTCCGTGGACAGCCGGTAAGCGTGCGTGTGGCGGCTCTCGGCCTGGCGGAACGCGCTGGTGACTACGATGTCCCCCGCGGGGGTGAAGCCTTTAACCCGAGTGGTGCTGTGCCCGAAGAAAGTCAGCTGGCGGTACCCCCCGCCGCCGACATCGGCGATGACAACCTCGGGGGCCGTCCCCTGCACGACCGTCCAGACCAGCTTCGTTCCGTCCGGCGTAAAGCGCGGATTGCGGGCCGGCAGCTGGAGCGAGGACACACGCCAGGCGCGGCCGCCTGTGAGGGGGGCAATCCAGACGTCGTCCTCGGCCACAAACGTGACCAGATCGCCGTGAACATGAGGGAACCGGAGGTAACTCGAAGAGGTCATCGTTCGATCATAGTCAACGTGACATGAGCCAGCGGGGAGGTGCCTTGCCGTGCCGGGCATGGTGAGATGGATCATGCGCATCGTCATGGCCGGCGCCTCAGGGCTCATCGGAACCGCACTCTCCTCCCGCCTCACCTCCGGCGGGCACGACGTCGTCCGGCTGGTGAGGCGGCCGCCGTCGTCCCCGTCGGAAATCCGCTGGGATCCCGCCACGGGAACCCTCGACCCGGCCTCCCTTGAGGGAGCCGACGCCGTCATCAATCTTTCCGGCGCGAACATCGGCGCCCGGCCGTGGACACCGCATCGGATCGATGAGCTGTTCCGGTCGCGCCTCGACCCCACCCGGACTCTTACCTCAGCGATGCGCCGCCTCGACTCGCCACCCCGAACCTTCATCAGCCAGTCCGGCGCGGGCTACTACGGCGACGCCGGGCACTCCCTGCTGACGGAGAACTCCCCCGCCGGGCAGGGCATCATGGCGCGCATCTGCGTTGAGTGGGAAACGGCAGCCCACGAGGCCCCGTCCGGGGTCCGGGTTGTGACCCCGCGGACCGCAGTGGTGCTGAGCAGGTCAGGAGGTGCCATGGGACGCCTGCTGCCCCTGCTGCGGGCAGGCATTGGCGGTCCGCTGGGCAACGGCCGGCAGTACTGGCCCTGGATCACCCTCCCCGACCTCACCTCAGCGTTCGGGTTCCTCCTTACATCCGGGAATTCGGGCCCCGTGAACGTTGCGGCACCGGAAGCCGCCGACGTGAACACCCTCGTGGCCGGGCTCGCAAAGGCGCTTCACCGACCTGCGCTGCTGCGCGCGCCGGCTCCTGTGCTGCGCCTCGTCATGGGCAAACTGGCCCGCGAACTCCTGCTCGCGAGCCAGCGGATCGAGCCGACACTGCTCCGGGACAGCGGGTTCACGTGGGACCATCCGTCGGTGGCGCTGGCCGCCGGGTGGGTGGCCAGCGAAGACTAGCTGTCCGGTTCAGTTGGTGATTCAGTCCGCCGGCAGGATGTCCGCGATGCGCCAGCACCCCTCCACCGGGACAAGGACCAGCCGCAGCCTCATGTCCCGCTGCCGTGCTCCGGTGGCCACGACAGTGCCTCCAGCGGATCGCTCCTCGTAGGCCGAGGTGGACGACGTCACCGCCACCACCGCCCGGGCAGGCGTGCTTTCGGGCAGGCGGCGCGCCCCGGACACGCTCGTGGTGAACCCGGCCAGCACTGTTCCGTTTTCCTGCAGCCCGGCGCGGATCCGTCTGTCGGCAGCCTGCGCCGGGGTGTTCGGGGCGTTCACGTCATCGAGCAAGTGCAGCCTGCCCTCCCGCAGAGCCAGGGAACGCAGCTGCGCCAGGCCGAGCACCGCTTCGGCCGGATCCTTCGCCGCGAGCCGCCGCCGGACATCATCCGGCAGGCCATCTTCAGGAAGGACATCACCGGGCAGGACATCACCCAGCAGGCCGGCACCCTGCGGGGATCCGGAACCGGACGCCGGGAGGCCCGCTTCCCGCACCGACTCCTGCGCCACCGGGCCCGACTCCTGCGCCGCTCCGGGCCGCCCCAGAAGGCCGGCGCCGGCAAGCAATGCCGCAGCGAGCACGCTGCCAGCTACTGCCAGGCGGCGGCTGCCGTGCGTGGCTGTCCTGTGCCTGCCGGCCGCGTGGCTGGCAGCAGCTTGCCGGAGGGCCCCGCGCCTGACACCATTCCTGACTCCGGCATGCCTGACAGGCGCGTGCCTGACAGCATTCCCGGCTCCGGCATGCCTGGCAGCCGCGTGCCTGACAGCATTCCCGGCTCCGGCATGCCTGGCAGCCGCGTGCCTGACAGCATTCCCGGCTCCGGCATGCCTGGCAGCCGCGTGCGGGAGCGAGAGGGCCTGGACCGTTCCCGCGGGCGCCCCACGCGGTGACAGCCGGCCCATGGCTCTCCCCCATCCTGCGGTCTTCAACCGCCTTCGCCAAGCGAGCAGGCGCTTCCTCAACCGTCCACCGGATGGGGGGACAGGCCTGCGTGTCAGCAACTCGGGCAGGACGGTGCCATGCACTGAGCGGGACAGGTCCACAGGTGCCGCCGCTGCGCTGCGGTACACAGCCGTGGCAAGGTCGGCGGCCGCCGGGCGTTGCCGCCGGTCATCGCTGAGCCCCGCTTCAAGTGCCGCTGCCAGCTCGGCCGGCACGTCGGGAAGAAGCAGGGAGAGGGGTGGTCTGGCCGCGGATGGCGGAGGCGGCTGTCCGGTCAGGCAGTACCAGCCCAGAGCAGCGGCTGCATAGACGTCGCGCTCCGGCTGCAGCCCGGCCCGGACCGCGTCCACCGGTGCCGGATCAGCAAAGCCGTCGGTGCGCCGATCCGGGACGCCAGATGAGTCCCCCACCATCCGGGCCACCCCGAGGTCTGCCAGGAGAGGCTTTCCATGAGCGGTGAAGAGTACATTGCCGGGTGCGACGTCCGAATGCGTGAAGCCCTTTCCGTGCAGATAACCCAAGACCTGCGCGATCGGCGTCAGGACGGTCACCGTCTCGCCCACACTCAGGGTGCCCCTCGCCGTGACCAGCTGCTGGAGCGAGCCACCGGCCGCGTAGTCCATCAGCAGGCCGAAACCGCTCTCTCCGGGTTCATCCGTCCGGCCGGGTTGATCAGTTCTGCCGGGTTCATCAACCGTGACCACGCCATAGGCCTTGACCAGGTGCTCGTGGTCAAGCACGGACATGACCACGAGTTCCCGGCGGACATCCTCCTCCCGCGTCAGAGCAGGCCGTGAGTCAGCAGCGCCGGATCCAGCAGCGGCGGATTCAACAGCGCCGGATTCAAGAGTGCCTGCTGCGACAGCACCGGATTCAACACTGCCTGACGGCCGGCCGAAGCACTTCAGCGCAAGCTTCACGCCAGTGGCGTCCTGCGAAACCAGCCACACTTCAGCACTGCCGCCACGGCCCAGCCAGCGGCATACGGAGTAGCCCTCGACGGCAGGTGCCGCTCCCCCGGGGCCGCGCATGTTCCCGTTGTGGTTTTCCAGGTTCGGGTCCTGCAGGCTGTGACTTTCCAGGCTGTGGTTTTCCAGGCTGTGGTTTTCCAAGCTGTGGTTTTCCAAGCTGTGCTGGTCCATGGCTTAAGGAATACCGGAAAGCTGCAATTTCTGCAGAAGTTATCCACAGGCAGGCCAGGGCGCTTGGCCGTCTGCAGGAACGGCGCGGAATGTGACCGGGGAGGCATGAGAGCTTGGGCACACTCTCGGGCAGGACACCGCCTGAGGTCTAAGCTGGAACGCATGACTCTTGAGTTCACAAAGCTCGGTCTTGCCCCGGATTTCGTCGATTACAGCCACGCCTGGGACCTCCAGCGCGAAATCCATGAAAATGTCCTGGCCGGCAAGGCCCCCAGCACGGTACTCCTCCTGGAACACGCCGCCGTCTACACGGCCGGAAAGCTGACCGAGGATCACGAGCGGCCCTTCGACGGCACCCCCGTCGTTCCGGTGGACCGCGGCGGCAAGCTCACCTGGCATGGGCCGGGCCAGCTCATCGGATACCCGATTATCAAGCTGAAGAACAAGGCCGGCATCCGCGACTACGTGGAACGTCTGGAAGCCGTGATCATCACCGTGCTCGCGGACTACGGCATCACGGCAGTCCGGATCAAGGGGCGCGCCGGTGTCTGGATCGAGGAGGATGCCAAGGGTCCTGCCCGCAAGATCGCCGCGATCGGCATCCGGGTCAGCCAGGGCGTGACCATGCACGGCTTCGCCATCAACTGCAACAACGACCTCGCTCCCTACGGCCAGATCATCGCCTGCGGAATCACCGATGCCGGCGTGACCACCATCGCCCAGGAAACGGGCCGCGACATATCTCCCGCCGATCTCGTTTCGCGGATCACCGAGGAACTGCGCAACAATGAAGACGCCCTAGTTGCAACCCCCGAAGGAGCACTCCTGTGACACTGGCACCAGAAGGCCGGAAAATGCTGCGGATCGAGCAGCGCAATGCGGCCACCCCGGTGGAACGCAAACCGGACTGGATCAAGGCCAAGGTCCAGATGGGCCCGGAATTCGTCCAGCTCAAGAACCTGGTCAAGAAGGAAGGCCTGCACACCGTCTGCGAAGAGGCCGGCTGCCCCAACATCTTCGAATGCTGGGAAGACAAGGAAGCCACCTTCCTGATCGGCGGCTCCGAATGCACCCGCCGCTGCGACTTCTGCCAGATCGACACCGGCAAACCCTCCCCCGTGGATCGGTTCGAACCCACCAAGGTGGCCCGCTCCGTCCAGTCGATGCAGCTGCGTTACGCGACCGTCACCGGCGTGGCCCGTGACGACCTCGAGGACGAAGGCGTCTGGCTCTACGCCGAAACCGTCCGCAAGATCCACGAACTGAACCCCAGCACCGGCGTCGAACTGCTCATCCCGGACTTCTCCGGCAAACCCGAGCACATCGCGGCGATCTGCGACTCCAAGCCCGAGGTGTTCGCGCACAACGTCGAGACCGTGCCGCGGATCTTCAAGCGGATCCGGCCCGCGTTCCGCTACGAACGCTCCTTGGACGTCATCACCCAGGGCCGGAACCTGGGCATGGTCACCAAGTCCAACCTGATCCTGGGCATGGGCGAAACCCGCGAAGAAATCTCCGAGGCGCTCCGCGACCTGCACCAGGCAGGCTGCGACCTGATCACCATCACCCAGTACCTGCGCCCCTCCGAACGCCACCTCCCCGTGGACCGCTGGGTCAAGCCCCAGGAATTCGTGGACCTCCAGCACGAAGCCGAGGAGATCGGCTTCCTTGGCGTCATGTCCGGGCCCCTGGTCCGCTCCTCCTACCGTGCCGGCCGGCTCTGGGCCACCGCCATGCGCAAAAAGGGCCGGGACATCCCCGCCGAACTCGCCCACATCGCCGACGGCATCCAGGACTCCGGAACCACCCGCCAGGAAGCCAGCTCCCTGCTCGCGGCACACCAGTAGCAGCAGGCAAATCCCACGGTCAGGGGCCGGATGCCGGAACTTTTCGGCGTCCGGCCCTTTGTCGTGGATCACGTAGAATTAAGGCACTATGGCGAAATCCCCTGACTCCAGCAACAACACTCCTGCGGCCGCTGATGGCTCCAAGCGCGGACTCTTTGGGCGCAAGCCCAAGGCCGTGAAGGAAAAGAAGCCCAGCCGGCTCAAGCAAATCCGCGAGGTCTTCAACATGACCCGCCGCCACGACCCCATGGTTCCGTGGCTCATGCTGCTGGCGTTCCTGGGCGTCGTGGCCGTCAGCCTCGTTGTTGGCCTGTTGCTGAATAACTGGATTACCGGCCTGATCATCGGCATCCCGTTGGGTTTCCTCGCGGCTACGTTCATTCTTTCCCGCCGCGCCGAGGGGGCTGCCTTCGCCCAGATCGAAAACCAGCCGGGAGCATCCGGCGCTGCCCTCAGCACGCTGAAGCGCGGCTGGATCACCGAGGAGCAGCCCGTGGCTGTGAACCCGCGGACCCAGGACGCCGTTTTCCGCGCCGTCGGGCGTCCCGGCGTCGTCCTCGTCGCCGAAGGGCCCACGCACCGCGTGCGCCCGCTGATCGAAGGCGAGCGGAAGAAGCTGGCCCGCATCCTTCCCAACGTCACTATCCACGTCATCGAAACCGGGCGCGGCGAGGGACAGGTCCCCATCAGCCAGGTGGCGAAAAAGATGAACAAGCTCAACAACGAGCTCACCAAGACCGAGGTCAGCGCCGTGTCCAAGCGCATCTCATCGCTGGGCGGCCGCCTTCCGATCCCCAAGGGTGTGGACCCCTACAAGGCCCGCCCCCAGCGCGGACGCTGATCCGCCTGAACGCCCCGGTGGCCGCCGCATCTGCGCCGGCCCCGGGGCGTTTTTCGTTTGAACGGGCCGTCCCGGTTGAACCTCACACCAAAGTGAACGGCACATCAAAGCAAACCAGACCCCAGCACCTACAGAAGCCGGAGCCTCCTGTGAAATTCCCGTCCGCGTCCGCCGTCATCCGCGCCTTCCGCCTGCTGGCGGTGGCCGAAGCCTTTAGCTGGGCTGCGCTCCTTGCCGGCATGTACTTCAAGTGGATTGCCGGGACCACCGAACTCGGCGTCGAGATTGCCGGTCCGGTGCACGGCGCCTTGTTCATCGGGTACGGGTTGGCGGCCCTTGTCCTGTGGCGCCTGCAGCGCTGGCCCTTCGGGGTGGCGCTGCTGGCAGGCCTCTCGGCGGTGTTCCCCTTCGCCACGGTCCTGTTTGAGCGGTGGGCGCTCCGCCAGGGATATCTCTCGGCCGGGCGGCTACCTGCGGACGAGGACGGTGTTCAGGGCCTTGTCATGGAGTCCGCGCTGGTCGGGATCGAAGATGACCGCCGGGATCACCAGGCAGAGCAGGACGGTGCGGACCAGCGCGGCCAGCGGGCCGGCCGCTGAGCCGTCCGGCTTCACCACCTGGATGCCCATCGCCCGGTGCCCGATGCTGTAGCCCAGGGTCCCGATCAGCAGGATCTGCTCAGCGGCAAAGACGGCAAGCGTGGCCATGGAATTGCCGGCGAGGAACACGTTGCTGATCAGCAGCGCGATGGTCCAGTCGATGGTGATCGCCAGGATGCGCCTGCCGGCGCGGGCCATGGATCCGGGGCCCGTCTCGGGGAAGCCCAGGCGTTCTCCCGGGTACTTGGAAATGCCGGAAGTGTCCGGCCCGCTGAGCCACGAACCGATGTCTTTGCGATCTACCACCGTCCAAGTTTACCGAGCCGCGGGCAGCCCCTCGGACGTTCACACTCTGGATAGGCGTGGACCACAGTGTGGACACGGTATAGCGTTTACATATCAGCAGGTTCTGTAACCTGCCGGAAACAAAGCGGACACGGACGGGAAATCCCGAATCCCTAGGGTGGTACCAGTTGCTAGCGAACCTGGAGCGGGGCACTTTTGTGTTTCCGCCCATTGGATTGCGCTGGACCACTTGGCTCTATAGCCAGTTATTACATATGCGTAAGGAGCATAGATGTTCAAGACTGCGGACGAAGTCCTCAAGTTCATCAAAGATGAAGACATTCGGTTTATCGATATCCGCTTCACCGACCTCCCGGGCGTTCAGCAGCACTTCAACGTGCCCGCCAAGAGCGTGGACGCCGACTTCTTCGTCAACGGCCAGCTCTTCGATGGTTCCTCCATCCGCGGCTTCCAGGGCATCGCCGAGTCTGACATGCAGCTCATCCCGGACGTCACCACCGCGTTCCTGGACACGTTCCGCATGGAGAAGACCCTTGCGCTGAACTTCTCCATCGTGAACCCCCGCACGGGCGACCCCTACCACCGCGACCCGCGCGGGGTGGCAGAGAAGGCTGAAGCCTACCTCGCCTCCACCGGCATCGCCGACACCGCGTTCTTCGCTCCCGAAGCCGAGTTCTTCGTGTTCGACAACGTCCAGTACCAGTCCTCCCCCGAGGGCAGCTTCTACAAGATCGACTCCGAAGAAGCACACTGGAACACCGGCCGCGAGGAAGAAGGCGGCAACCTGGGCTACAAGACCCCCATCAAGGGCGGTTACTTCCCGGTTTCCCCGACCGACAAGCAGGCCGACCTGCGCGACGCCATGTGTGTTGCCCTGGACGAAGCCGGCCTCGAGGTCGAGCGCAGCCACCACGAAGTTGGCTCCGCCGGCCAGGCCGAGATCAACTACAAGTTCACCACGCTGACCCACGCGGCTGATGATCTGCAGAAGTTCAAGTACGTCATCAAGAACACCGCCGACGCCTGGGGCAAGTCCGTCACCTTCATGCCGAAGCCGGTCTTCGGTGACAACGGCTCGGGCATGCACTGCCACCAGTCGCTGTGGAGCAATGGCGATCCCCTGTTCTACGACGAGAAGGGCTACGCCGGCCTGTCCGACACCGCACGCTGGTACATCGGCGGCCTGCTGAAGCACGCCGACGCCGTCCTCGCGTTCACCAACCCGACGGTCAACTCCTACCGCCGCCTGGTCAAGGGCTTCGAAGCCCCGGTCAACATGGTCTACTCGCAGGGCAACCGCTCCGCCGGTATCCGTATCCCGATCACGGGCTCCAACCCGAAGGCCAAGCGCATCGAGTTCCGCGCCCCGGACCCCTCCTCCAACCCGTACCTGGCCTTCGCTGCCCAGCTGATGGCCGGCATCGACGGCATCCGCAACCGCATCGAGCCCCCGGCTCCGATCGACAAGGACCTCTACGAGCTCCCCGCCGAGGAAGCCAAGGACATCCCCAAGGCTCCGGGCACCCTGGAGGAAGCTCTGCAGGCACTGGCCGAGGACAACGAGTTCCTGCAGGCCGGCGGCGTGTTCACCCAGGACCTGATCGACACCTGGATCGAGTACAAGTACGAGAACGAGATCCGCCCGCTGTCCCTGCGCCCGAACCCCTACGAGTTCGAGCTCTACTACGGCGTCTAGTCTGACGAGTTTGACCCCAGGGCGACACCCCCTGACACCGCCAAGGGCGGCCACCGGTTACTGACCGGTGGCCGCCCTTGGCCGTTTCCGGCCACGTACCCGTTTCCGGTCACGCACCGTTCCCGGTCAGGTACCGGCGCAGGGTTCCTCCGCGTACCGTCCCCACAACGAGTCTGCACCCGTGCCCCCGAAGGCTTCCCGGTCATCCCGCAGCGCGCGGCACAGAATGAGGGAGTCCGCGAAGCTCCGCCGGATGTACGCTTCCCAGTCCGCCCGTTCGGAGGTGAAGGCCTGCGTTCCCATCTGGTACTTCAGGTGAGCGAAGTGGTCCAGGATCCGGTGGGCCGTCGCTTCGGCCCGGCCCGCCAGCTGCTGTGCCGCCCGCTTCGCCGCGGGATCCGCGACCGCTGCGGCGTCCGGCAGTTCCTGACGGCGCCAGAAGTACGGCTGCAGGTCAACATTGTCCACGAAGATCCTGTCGATCTCCTGCTGCTGGGCATAGAGGGAGGACGCCGTGCTGCTTTCCAAAGTGCTCCTGATCCCGGCATACTGGTACGCCGCCGCAACGAGCGTCGCGGCCACCCCCGCCCCGATGAGCAGCAGCTCGGCCCTCCTGAGCCTCCTGGCACGGCCGCCCTTGGCTCGCGCCCGGGCATGGTCGGCGTCCTGCCGTGCCAGATCCTGCCGCTGCCGGGGCGCCGGAAGCTGGCCCCCGACGTGCTGAGACCGGGAGCCAGCCTGTTCCGGCGAGTGCCTCCGAGACGAAGACCCTTTCAAGCCTTCCCCCCAACAAGGTTTGAAGTGCACTGCCAAGACACAGCGTAGGCACGCACCCGTGCCGGCGCAACGGTCCGGCGGTGTTTCGGTGCGGGACCAGCGCTCAGAAGGCTGCGTACATGGTCCGCTGCGGGGCGGCCTCGCGGCCCAGATAGACGCCTTTGTCCGCAAAACCCGCCTTCAGGTAAGCTCCCTGCCCGGCTGGGTTGTGTTCGTTGACTGAAAGCACGACGCCGGCCTGGCCGCCTCCCAGCCTGGCCGTAAGTTTGGCGGCGGTCGCCACAGCCGCTGCGGCTGCCGCCTGGCCCAGGCCCTGGCCCTGCCGCCGCCTGTCGATCAGGAACCCTCGAAGCAGCCAGGCGGAGTCGTCGTCGGGCCAGCCCGCCAGCCCGGCCGCCCCCGACTGCAGCGTCAGCACCCCGGCAGCCCGGCCGCCAGCTTCGATGACATAGGGCCTGCGGGACCCGTCCTCGAGCCCGGCCAACATCATGCGCAGGGGGTCGCCGACAAACTCCTGCTGGCCCGGGGCGAGTTCCAGTTCCGCCACCGCACCCAGTTGGATGGCCCGGGCATCGGCATCCAGATCCCGCAACGGAATGAGCCATACGTCCGGCCTCATGGTCCGTCAGGAAGCAGGTGCCGCCCCGTCGGCGGGCGGACCCGCCGGATCCATCCAGATGGCCTCCCACAGGTGCCCGTCCGGATCCTGGAAGCTGTGACTGTACATGAAGCCGTAATCCTGCACCGGCTGGGACTCGGATCCGCCGGCGGCCAGGGCCTTGCCCACCATCTGGTCCACTTCTTCCCGGCTATCCACCGAGAAGGCCATGATGGCCTCGGTGGCCGAGGTTGCGTCCACGATCTCTTTGGCGGTGAACGTCTTGAAGAACTTCTCCACGAGGAGCATGACGAAGGCGTCGTCGTTGATCACCATGCAGGTGGCGTTCTCATCCGTGTAGTCCTGGTTGAACTTGAAACCCAGCGCAGTGAAGAACTGCACGGACCGCTCGAGGTCCCGGACAGGCAGGTTCATGAAGATTTGGGTAGCCATGCGCCCAAACCTAGCACCGGTTCAGTGGCCGTAGAAGACTTTCTCAAACACCGCACGGGCCCGTCTGCTCACCCGCAGGTAGTCCTCCTCGAACGCTGTGGCCATCCCTTCCTCGTAGCCGCACCATCTGGCCACGGCCTCCAGGTCGCGCCGGGAGGAGGGCAGCAGATCCGACGCGCGGCCCGTCCAGATCACGTTCGCGGAACGGATCCGGCTGGCGAGCTGCCAGGCGTCGGCCAGCAGGCCGGCGTCTTCCTTGTCCAGCAGCCCCAGCGAGGCCGCCGCCTGCAGGGCCTTCAGGGTGGACGTGGTGCGCAGTTCGGGGTGGCTTCCGGCGTGCCGGAGCTGCAGCAGCTGGACAAGCCATTCCACGTCGCTCAGCCCGCCGCGTCCCAGCTTGAGGTGCCTGGCAGGGTCAGCGCCGCGGGGCAACCGTTCGGATTCCACCCGCGCTTTGATGCGGCGTATCTCCCGGACGTCCGCGTCGGAGACCGCGGCCGGGTAGCGGAGGGGATCAATCAGCTTCACGAAGTCCGCCGCGAGCCCGTCGTCACCGGCGATCGGCCGGGCACGGAGCAGTGCCTGCGCCTCCCAGATGAGCGACCAGCGGCGGTAGTACTCGCCGTAGGACTCCAGGGACCGCACCATGGCCCCGTTCTTGCCCTCGGGACGAAGATCGGCGTCGACGGCGAGGACCCGCTCGGCCATGATCGCCGGTTTGAGCGGCTGCGTCAGAAGGCTGGAAAGATGGCCCACGATCTTCGCGGCCTGCTGCTGTGCTTCATCGTCCGAGGCTCCGGGCAGCGCCCGGTGGACGTACAGGACGTCGGCGTCGGACCCGTAGCCGATTTCCAGCCCGCCCTGCCGGCCCATGGCCACCACCAGCACAGCTGTCTTCAGCGGACCAGTGGCGGAGAC
Organism: Arthrobacter sp. FW305-BF8; assembly: GCF_021789315.1. Taxonomy (NCBI): domain Bacteria; kingdom Bacillati; phylum Actinomycetota; class Actinomycetes; order Micrococcales; family Micrococcaceae; genus Arthrobacter; species Arthrobacter sp. FW305-BF8. The sequence continues at coordinate 2,020,950 of NZ_CP084561.1, read as the reverse complement.
AATGTTTTCCGCGACCCGCAGGGCACCGAGGATGGCGGCCCGGTCCGTCTCTGCCAGCGCCTCCCCCACCTGGTCCTGGCCGAGCAGGCCGGCGCTGTCCGCGATAGCGATCCGCAGGATTTCACGCCGGCGGATGAGCCGGATGAGGCGCATGGCGCTTTCCGGGTCCGAGTGCCGGGACATTTTGGAGGTGATTTCCTGCCACTGCGCCTCAAAGCTGAGTGGCGCCAGTTCCTTGTCCGTCCCCAGCCAGGACACCGATTCCGGCGACACTTCCAGGAGGTCGGCGATGAGGCGGGAGTTGGACAGCATGTGGCACAGCCGCTCGGCCGCCGCGGCAGAATCGCGGAGCATACCGAGGTACCAGTGCGTGGTGCCGAGCGACTCGCTGATCCTGCGGAAGGCAAGCAGCCCGGCGTCAGGGTCCACGCCTTCTGCCAGCCAGCCCAGGAGGATGGGCAGCAGCTGCCGCTGCAGGGCCGCGCGCCGGCTGACCCCGGCCGTCAGTGCCTCAATGTGGCGGAGTGCGCCCTGGGGGTCCCGGTAACCGAGCGCCGCGAGCCTGCCCTGTGCCGCCTCCGGCGTCAGGCGCGCTTCCTCGCTGCTCAGCTTGGCAGCCGTGTTCAGGAGCGGACGGTAGAAGATCCGGTCGTGGAGTTCCCGGACCGAGCGTTTTGTCCGTTGCCACGCTGCCAGCAGGGCGTCAGGGTGCGGCCGGTCCGTGGAGAAGGGCCCGAGCACCGCCTTGGCCAGCGTGCGGAGGGGCTCCTCCTTGACCGGCATGAGGTGCGTGCGGCGCAGCTGGAACAGCTGGATGCGGTGTTCGAGCAGGCGCAGGTACCGGTAGGCGTGGTCGAAGGCCGCTGCGTCCGCCCGGCCGATGTAGCCCCCGGTCGACAATGCGGCGATGGCCGACGTCGTGTCGCGGCGCCGGAGGGACTCATCCGACTTGCCGTGGACGAGCTGGAGGAGCTGGACGGTGAATTCGACGTCGCGCAGCCCGCCGCGGCCCAGCTTGATCTGCCGCTGTTCCTCGGCTGGCGGGATGTGTTCGGTGACCCGGCGGCGCATGGCCTGCACGGATTCAACGAATCCGTCGCGGTTCGCCGAGGTCCACACGAGCGGCGATACGGCCTCCTCGTAGCGGGCGCCGAGCTCGGCGTCGCCAGCGATGGTCCGCGCCTTCAGGAGCGCCTGGAATTCCCAGCTCTCCGCCCAGCGGGCGTAGTAGCTCTGGTGCGAAGCCAGTGTCCGGACCAGCGGCCCGGACTTTCCTTCCGGGCGGAGGTTGGCGTCAACTTCCCACAGCCCGGGTTCGCGGGCCGGGGAGGATATGGCACGCGAGATGCCGGACGCCAGCGCCGTGCCGATGGTGCTGGCCCGGGCGTCGTCCAGCCCGCCGGACTCCACCACGTAGATGACATCGACGTCGGAGATGTAGTTCAGTTCTCGGGCTCCGCACTTGCCCATCCCGATTACTGACAGCGCGACGTCGGCGACCTCCCCGGCGTCGAACTTTCCCGCTGCTTCGGCGCGGGAGACCGCAAGGGCGGCCTCGATGGCCGCTCCTGCCAGATCCGCGAGTTCGGCTCCGACGGCGGGCATGAAGTCCAGCGGGTCTGCGGCGCACAGGTCCTTGACGGCGAGGTCCACCACGCCCCTGCGGTAGGCGGTGCGCAGTGCCACGTAAGCCTCCGGGCCCGAGATGCCCGCCACCGGCCGGGCCGCGGTGGGGTCGGCGCGTACCGACCTGAGCAGCTGGGCACGCAGCTCCGCCGGATCGGCCTGGAGCGGTTCCGGGCTTGCGGTCACGCTGAACGCATCGAGGTGCTCCGGGTGCCGGATAAGAAATTCGCCAAGCGCCTCGCTGGCGCCCAGGACCCGGTAGAGCGGTTCGCTCACCTCCGTGTCCGCCGCTGCCAGCTTCCGCAGGTCCGGGTGCTTCTCGATCAGCCGGACCAGGGACTGCAGCGCGGCGTCCGGGTTCGCCGCCAGCTGCAGGCCGGCAAACAGGATGTCCTGGTCAATGCCCTCCAGCTCGGGGGCGGCAAGGAACCGTTCGCCCTTCTCGAGGTCGCTGAAGCCGGCGGTAATGAGCCGGCGGGCCAAGCTCATCGCAGCCGCCTAGAGGATGGCGAGGTTGCGCTGCAGCTCATAGGGGGTCACCTGCAGGCGGTAGTCCTGCCACTCCGCCCGCTTGTTGCGCAGGAAGTGCTCGAAGACCTGCTCGCCCAGGATCTGCGGCATCAGTTCCGAGTCCTCCATGGCACGGATGGCGTCATGCAGGCTGGCGGGAAGGGGGTCGTGGCCCATCGCCCGGCGCTCGGCGGAGCTCAGCGACCAGATGTCGTCCTCGGCCGCGGCGGGCAGTTCGTAGCCTCCCTCGATGCCCTTCAGCCCCGCGCCCAGGAGCACGGCGTAGGCAAGGTAGGGGTTGGCGGCCGAGTCGATGCCGCGGTATTCGATCCGGGCTGACTGCCCCTTGCCCGGCTTGTACAGCGGGACGCGGACCAGGGCGGAGCGGTTGTTGTGCCCCCAGCTCAGGTAGCTGGGCGCCTCTCCCCCGCCCCAGAGGCGCTTGTAGGAATTCACGAACTGGTTGGTGACCGCGGTGAGTTCGGGGGCGTGCTTGAGGATGCCGGCAATGAACTGGCGCGCCGTCTTGGAGAGCTGGAACTCCGCACCTGCCTCGAAGAAGGCGTTGGTGTCACCCTCGAAGAGCGAGAAGTGCGTGTGCATACCAGAACCCGGGTGGGCCGTGAAGGGCTTGGGCATGAAGGTGGCGTAGGTGCCCTGCTGCAGCGCGACCTCTTTGATGACGGTCCGGAAGGTCATGATGTTGTCCGCCGTCTGCAGGGCGTCGGCGTAGCGCAGGTCGATTTCGTTCTGGCCCGGGCCGGCCTCGTGGTGGCTGAACTCCACGGAGATGCCCACAGATTCCAGCATGGTCACGGCGGTGCGGCGGAAGTCCTGGGCCACGCCGCCGGGGACGTGGTCAAAGTAGCCGCCCTCGTCCACCGGAATGGGTGAACCGTCGGGCCCCGGTTCCTGCGACTTGAGCAGGTAGAACTCGATCTCGGGGTGCGTGTAGCACGTGAACCCCATGTCGGCTGCCTTGGCCAGGGTGCGCTTGAGGACGTTGCGCGGATCCGCAGCCGAGGGCTCGCCGTCGGGAGTAAGGATGTCGCAGAACATGCGGGACGTCTGCTCGGTCTCACCGCGCCACGGAAGGATCTGGAAGGTGGACGGGTCGGGCTGGGCCAGCATGTCCGATTCGAAGACGCGCGCGAGGCCCTCGATGGCCGAGCCGTCGAAGCCCAGGCCCTCGTCGAACGCGCCTTCGACCTCGGCAGGAGCCAGGGCCACCGACTTGAGCGAGCCCACGACGTCGGTGAACCACAGGCGCACGAAGCGTACGTCGCGCTCTTCGATCGTGCGCAGGACAAACTCTTGCTGGCGGTCCATGAAGGCCTCTTCTCCGGTCTACGTTCATGCCCCGGTCCGTCCACGACGGAGCAGCGGCAGCTCACGAATCACTTTACTAAGCATTTAGGCGTGATGCTGGCGGGGCTGCAGCGCGTAACACAGCGTTAACACTCAACCGGAGACCGGGCAGCACCGCGCGGTCAACCCGTTATGACGCGAATCACCGGTGGTCCGCTGCCCGCCGGTGGCTAGCACGGCGGGTCCCGGACTACGCTCTAGCCATGGCCTCAAGCAGCAGTCCCGATCCAAGCATGTCCGCTGAAGTACCTGCGCCTTACGGGAGCGGCCCCGCGGCAGCCGCAGCGCCGCCGTCGGAATCCGCACGGAAGCCGGTCTCCCGGATCCGCACGCACCACCTGCAGCAGGCCAAGACCAGCGGGGAACACTTCGCCATGCTCACGGCGTATGACCAGTACACGGCTGAGATCTTCGACCAGGCCGGCATTGAGGTCCTGCTGGTGGGCGACTCCGCGTCCAACAATGTCTTCGGCAACGAAACCAGCCTTCCCGTCACCGTCGATGAGCTGCTGCCGCTGTGCCGCGCAGTCGCGCGCTCAGCCAAGCGCGCCCTGGTGGTGGCGGATCTCCCCTTTGGCAGCTACGAGGTTTCGCCGCAGCAGGCAGTGGCCACGGGCGTGCGCTTCCTTAAGGAGGGCCTGGCGCACGCAGTGAAGATCGAGGGCGGCAAGTTCTACGCCGAAACCGTCAAAGCTATGGTCCAGGCCGGCATTCCCGTCATGGCCCACATTGGCTTCACGCCCCAGAGTGAGCACTCCCTGGGCGGCTACCGCGTGCAGGGCCGGGGCGATGACGCCGCGCGGCTGGTTGAGGACGCTGCGGCGCTGACCGACGCCGGTGCTTTCAGCGTGCTCATGGAAATGGTTCCCGCGGAGACGGCAAAGGCCGTGGACGCTGCCATTGCGGTGCCCACCATCGGCATCGGCGCAGGCAATGCCACCACGGGGCAGGTTCTGGTCTGGCAGGACATGGCCGGACTCCGCGGCGGCAGGATGGCAAAGTTCGTCAAGCAGTACGCGGACCTCCGGACCGTCCTGGGCGACGCGGCCAAGGCCTATGGCGAGGATGTCCGGTCGGGACAGTTCCCCGGACCGGAACACTCGTTTTAGGGGGCTTGGGCCGTTCCAGGGGGCTTGGGCGCCGGCGAAATCAGTCGTCGTCGCCCTTTTCCCAGGTTTCGTTGCGCGCCTTGACCTTCTCGAGGGCGTGTTCCGCCTCTTCCCGGGTCTTGTAGGGACCGATCAGCTGGGTCCAGTCCGACATCGCGTCTTCCTCCACCATGTGGGTCTTGACGTTGTACCAATACTCGGGCATCGGTGTTCCTCGCTTTCCGGGTTGGCAGCACACTGCCGCCGTGATCCACGTAACGTAGCCCGCAACGGAAGCCGCCGGGCGCATTAATTTACATGGCGTTCTGTGCTGCCTTATATGATCAATCTATGCCTTCCTTAGCCTCGACCGCACCCACCGGCACGCTTACCCCGGGAACCGTCAGCCCGCAGCGGGCCGTTCCCGCGTCGATCGCGAGGCCCGAGTATGTCGGCAAGCCAGGTCCGGCCAAATTCACGGGGTCAGAGGTCAAGTCATCGGAAACCATCGAGAAGATCCGGGTGGCCAGCAGGATCGCCGCCCAGGCCATCGTGGAGGTGGGCAAGCACATCCGGCCAGGCATCACCACCGACGAGCTGGACCGCATCGGCCACGAGTTCCTGCTGGCGCACAACGCCTACCCGTCCACACTGGGGTACCGCGGTTTCCCCAAGTCGCTGTGCTCGTCGCTCAATGAGGTCATTTGCCACGGCATCCCGGACAGCACGGTGGTGCAGGACGGCGACATCATCAACATCGACATCACCGCCTTCATCGGCGGGGTCCACGGCGACACCAACCACACGTTCCTCGTGGGAGAGGTGGACGAGGAGTCGCGGCTGCTGGTTGAGCGCACGAAGGAGTCCCTCAACCGGGCCATTAAGGCAGTTGCCCCGGGACGCGAGATCAACGTGATTGGCCGGGCCATCGAGTCCTACGCCAGGCGCTTCGGCTATGGCGTGGTCCGCGACTTCACCGGACACGGCGTGGGCGAAGCCTTCCACACCGGGCTGATCATCCCGCACTACGACGCCGCACCGGCCTACAACACCGTGATCGAGCCCGGCATGGTGTTCACCATCGAGCCCATGCTCACCCTCGGAACCATCGAGTGGGACATGTGGGCCGACGACTGGACCGTGGTCACCAAGGACCACAAGCGCACCGCGCAGTTCGAACACACACTCCTCGTCACCGAATCCGGTGCCGAAATCCTCACCCTTCCCTGACGCCAGGCAACCGCGCGTCATTCCGGCAAGTCACCCTTGCCCAGCCCGAGCCCCTACCCTGCCACGAACGGAATCCCATTGGCCAAGAAGGACGAAAAGACCCGCAAGAACGCCCCGCTGATCGGCATTGACATCGGCGGAACCGGAATCAAGGGCGGCATCGTCGACCTGAAGAAGGGCAAACTGATCGGCGACCGCTTCCGCCTGGCGACGCCGCAGCCGGCCACACCGGAAGCGGTGGTGGAGGTGGTGGCCAAGGTTGTCGAGGAACTCTCGGCACGCCCCGACGCGCCCGAGGCCGACAGCCCCGTCGGCGTGACCTTCCCCGGCATCATCCAGCACGGCGTGGTCCACTCTGCGGCCAACGTGGACAAGAGCTGGCTCAACACGGACATCGACGCGCTGCTCACGGCCCGCCTCGGCCGCCCCGTGGAGGTCATCAACGACGCCGACGCGGCCGGCCTGGCGGAAGCCCGATACGGTGCAGGCGCCGGAATCGGCGGCACCGTCCTGGTCATCACGCTCGGCACCGGCATCGGGTCCGCGTTCATCTTCAACGGCCACCTGGTGCCGAACGCCGAACTCGGCCACCTGGAGATCGACGGCTTCGACGCCGAAAGCAAGGCGTCCGCGGTGGCCCGCGAACGGGACGGCCTCAGCTGGGAGGAGTACAGCGTGCTGCTGCAGCGCTACTTCTCCCACGTCGAGTTCCTGTTCTCCCCCGAGCTCTTCATCGTCGGCGGCGGCATCTCCAAGCGCGCAGACGAATACCTGCCGCGCATGAAGCTGCGCACTCCGATCGTTCCCGCTGAGCTAAAGAACGAGGCCGGCATCGTTGGCGCTGCCCTGGAGATCGCCGTCAAGCACGACCTGGCGAAGTAGACCAGGGCGGGCAGCGGTAAGCGCGGCCCGCAGAAGCGCGTTGCCTGTATCAACACCGAAGGCGGCAGACCCTGTGTCTGCCGCCTTCGGTGTTCTACATAACGCTGATGTTTTCACTGGAGCCGGTGGCGGCTGCGGCTTCCCCTCCGCTGCCGCCACCGGAGACTTTAAAGCGTGCTCTTCGCGGTGTTCTTGGCCTCGGCGTTCTTGACCTCGGTGTTCTTAACCTCGGCGTTCTTGACCTCGGGACTCTTGCCTTCGGGAATCTTGCCTTCGGAGCCCGCGCCCTCCACGTTGCCTGTTGCTGCCTTGGCCTCGACGTCGGACTCGTGCCGGAGCAGCGCAATGGCGGATTCGAAATCCTCAAGTGATTCAAAGGCCTGATAAACACTGGCGAAACGGAGGTAGGCCACCTTGTCCAGCTTCTGCAGCGGCCCGAGGATGATCAGCCCAACCTCGTGGGCGTCGATTTCGGCCGCCCCGGAGGCCCGGATGTTCTCCTCGACTTCCTGCGCCAGCATCGCGAGGTCGTCTTCGCTGACTGGCCGGCCCTGGCAGGCCTTGCGCACACCGTTGATGACCTTGCTGCGGCTGAAGGGCTCACCCACGCCGGAGCGTTTGATCACGGACAGGCTGGTGGTTTCCACGGTGGTGAAGCGGCGCCCGCATTCGGGGCACTGCCGGCGGCGGCGGATGGCTGAACCGTCGTCGGCCATCCGGCTGTCCACCACGCGTGAGTCAGGGTTGCGGCAAAACGGACAGTACACGTTCCCCTCCCCTTCCTCCCCTTCACGGGGAGCCCTTATCAGGACGCCCATTACCGAAGCTTCTTCCGGCACCAGTCTATGGGCATATATAGCCGAATAACAAGCCTGTAATTACTACATGTAGTGGGTTGTCCCTACATGTAGTGGTCAGCTGCGCGCCTGGAACCGGACCGTGACCGCGTCGCCGTGAGCGGGGAGGTCCTCAGCGCCGGACAGGCTGACAATGTGACCACTGACCTGCCCCAGCGCAGCCTCCGAGTAGTTGATCACCTGGATGGCGCGCAGGAACGTGGTCACGTTCAGCCCGGACGAAAACGCCGCGGTACCGCTCGTGGGTAGCACGTGGTTGGAGCCGGCGCAGTAGTCGCCAAGGCTGACCGGGCTGTAGTCGCCGACGAAAATGGCACCCGCATTCCGGATCCGCGCCGCCACGGCGGGGGCGTCCACGGTCATGATTTCCAGGTGCTCGGCCGCGTAGGCGTCGCACGCTGCGATCCCCTGGTCGAGTCCGTCAACCAGCACGACGCCGGACTGCGGGCCGGAAAGTGCCTCGCGGACACGCTGGCTGTGCTTGGTGGATGCAGCCTGCAGTTCCAGCTCCTCACGGACTTGCGCGGCCAGCTCGACAGAATCCGTAATCAGGACGGAGGCGGCCTTCGGGTCGTGCTCGGCCTGGCTGATCAGGTCGGCGGCGACGAAGGCCGGGCGGGCCGAGGAGTCCGCGAGGATGGCAATTTCCGTGGTGCCCGCCTCGGAATCGATTCCCACCACGCCCTTGACGAGTCGCTTGGCCGTGGCCACGAAGATGTTCCCGGGCCCGGTCACGACGTCGACAGGTTCGAGTGCGGGAGTCCCTGATGCGCCGGGCACGCCGTAGGCGAAGGCGGCGATCGCCTGGGCACCGCCGATCGCATAGACCTCGTCAATGCCGAGCAGCGCCGCAGCGGCCAGGATGGTGGGGTGCGGGAGGCCGCGAAAGTCCTTCTGCGGCGGCGAGGCGAGTGCGATCGATTCCACCCCGGCAGCCAGCGCCGGAACCACATTCATGATCACCGACGACGGGTAGACCGCCAGGCCGCCCGGAACGTAGAGGCCGACGCGTGCCACGGGCACCCACTTCTGGCTCACCACTGCGCCGTCGCCCAGGGAGATATCGACGTCGGCCGGGCGCTGGCCGTCCGCAAACCGGCGTGCACGGCTGATGGACTCCTCAAGCGCCGAACGCACGGCAGGGTCCAGGCCGTCCAGCGCTGACTGCAGCGCATCGCCCGGAACCCGCGGATGCGTCTGCTCGACGCCGTCGAACGTCCGGGCGAAGTCAGCAAGGGCGGCAAAGCCGCGCTGGCGGACGTCCGTGATGATGTCGGTGACCTTCTGCTCCGCGTCTGCGACTGTCTGCTGCCGTGCCCGCGGCACCGCCTCGCGGAGTTCGGCCAGGCTGAGACTGCGGCCGCGCAGGTCAACGGTGCGGAAATCGACGACGGGGGCATTCGGGCGTGCCTGGCTGTTTACGTTCGTGGAGCTGTCCGGAGAAGTGGTCACCCGTTCATTTTACGCGCCGCGGCCCCGCGCCCCGACGAGTGTTACTGCCACGTTCGGCCGTCGGCGGTGTCGCCGTCGGGGTCCTGGTCCACGGAGGCGCGGAGGAAGCTGATGATGCGCAGGACGAAGAAGCCGGCGGCGACGGCCGCGGGCCAGAGGACAAGGACAGTCAGGGACCGGAGTGAGAAGGCCACACTGGCGTTGGCCGATGTGTCCTGCGGGCTTCCCAGCCAGAGGCCCGCCAGCACGCCGGTCTGCCACGCCAGGACGGCTGCCGCTGCGCTTGCCGCAACCGAAAGCAGAAGGAACCGCCGCGTCCCGCCGTCGCGGCGGCCGGACAACAGCACAGCCACCAGGCAGCCCGCGAACACAAACAGTCCTGCCAGGACCAGGTCCCGGGGCAGCCAGCCCTGGCTGTTGGTTCCGGACGACAGCGCGGAGTTTCCCGATATGAGGTTTTGCCCGCCCGGGGCCAGGAGCCACCAGAGGAGCCCGGCGGGGATGCCGGCACCGACGATTCCGGCCGCCCACGCGTAGCCCCTGCCGGGTCGCCGTCGCGCGCCGTGGGCCTCGTGGGAGGAGCGGACCGGAGGGACGGGTGCAGGGTGGGTCATGAAGAAACGCTAACAAATGTTATTTGGCAAATGTTGGCCGGCATTCCGCGCCGCGTGTCTGCCCGTCAAGGGAATCTCCCATCCGCCCGGAAGCCCCATAGTCTTGTACTAGAGACTCAATCGGCACGGATGCAGTAGGGAGATCGATTCCAGTGACCTCAGATGATGTCGCCTTCGAGGGCACGTTCAAAGAGATGTTCCGCCGGCACGCTGCGGGCGTGGCCATCATCACCGTGAACTACGACGGCGTCCCCTACGGATTCACGGCAACCTCCGTTGCCTCGCTTTCAGCCAAACCGCCGCGCTTCACCTTCAACATGGCGCGCAGTTCCAGCTCGTGGCCGGCCGTGGCCAACACCACGTACATCGGCGTGCACATGCTCGGGCTGGAGAACCAGGAACTGGCCGACCGGTTCGCGCGCACCAAGGAACGCTTCGCCGGGGACCACTGGGCCCACGGACCCCATGACGTGCCGGTGCTCAAGGACGTTGCCGGCTGGCTCATCGGCAAGATCCAGATGCGCCTGTCATTTGAGAACAACGCCGTCGTGGTGGTCGAAGTGGTGGAGGGGCAGGTTGGCGAAGACGGCACCCCGCTGCTGTACCACTCCGGAACCTACGGGCAGCCGGTTCCGCTGGACTACGAAATCTGACCTGCACCGAAATCTGACCTACACCGGAGTCCGGTGCAGGCAACAGCGAGGTCCGGGACAGCTACGCGTCCAGGCAGGCCGGTCCCAGCAGCACCTTCAGGTCCCCGAACAGCGACGGGTTGGGGTTCACCCGCAGGTGCACGGGAAGCGCCATGACCTCGATGCGGCTGTCGCCCTGCAGGTTCACCCGGACCTCGGAGTTGCCCCGGTGGTTGCGCAGCACGTCCCCCAGTTCCGTGACCACGGCTTCGGTGGCCTTGTGCGTCTGCATGGTGATCACCAGCGGCCCGTTGGTGCCCTGGCTGAGGTCCGGAACGGAGAGCTCCATGCAGTTCAGGGTCACGGCACCGTCGTCGCGCCGCTGCAGCCGGCCCTTGACCACCACGATCAGGTCCTCGGCGAGAACCGAGGCAATCGGCCCGTAGACCTGGCCGAAGAACATGACTTCCATGGAACCGCCGAGGTCCTCGATCTCCGCCCGGGCATAGGCGTTGCCGCTGGCCTTCGCGATCCGGCGGCTCAGCGAGGTGATCATGCCCGCGATGGTGATGATGGCGCCGTCGTGCGGCCCGTCCTCCGCGATGATGGAGGTGATGGACTGGTCGGCGTGCTGGCTCAGGACCCCTTCCAGGCCCTGCAGTGGGTGGTCTGAGACGTACAGGCCCAGCATGTCCCGCTCGAACGCGAGCTTGTCCTTCTTCTCCCATTCCGGCAGGTCGGGAATCTCGATGCTGAGCGACGCTTCGGACTCGGCCTCATCGAAACCGGCGAAGAGATCGAACTGGCCGATCGCCTCGTTTCGCTTAAGGGTGATGACGGAGTCGATGGCTTCTTCGTGGATCATGGCTAGGGCGCGGCGGTGGTGGCCCAGCGAGTCGAAGGCTCCGGCCTTGATCAGGGATTCGATGGTGCGCTTGTTGCACACCACGGCGGGCACCTTCATGAGGTAATCCTTGAACGAGGTGTACGCGCCCTCGCTCGCGCGGGCCGCCACCATGGCCTCGACTGCGTTGACGCCGACGTTGCGGATGGCGCCCATGCCGAAGCGGATGTCATTGCCGACCGGGGTGAAGTTCAGCGCCGACTCGTTGACGTCCGGCGGCAGTACGGTGATGCCCATGCGCCGGCATTCGTTGAGGTAGATCGCCGACTTGTCCTTGTCGTCGCCAACCGAGGTCAGGAGGGCGGCCATGTACTCCGGCGCATAGTGCGCCTTCAAGTACGCCGTCCAGTAGGAAATCACGCCGTACGCCGCCGAGTGGGCCTTGTTGAAGGCGTAGTCGGAGAAGGGCAGCAGGATGTCCCACAGGGTCTTGACGGCCTCCATGGAGTAGCCGTTGTCCTGCATGCCCTGCGAGAAGCCGGCGAACTGCTTGTCCAGCTCAGACTTCTTCTTCTTGCCCATGGCGCGGCGCAGGATGTCTGCCTGGCCCAGCGAATAGCCGGCCAGCTTCTGCGCCACGGCCATGACCTGTTCCTGGTACACGATCAGGCCGAACGTCCCGCCCAGGATCTCCTTCAGCGGTTCCTCGAGCTCCGGGTGGATCGGGATGACCTCCTGGATCTTGTTCTTGCGCAGGGCGTAGTCGGTGTGCGCGTTGGCGCCCATCGGTCCCGGCCGGTACAGCGCCAGGACGGCGGAGATGTCTTCGAAGTTGTCAGGCTTCATGAGTTTGAGCAGGGATCGCATGGGACCGCCGTCGAGCTGGAACACGCCCAGCGTGTCGCCGCGGGCCAGCAGCTCATAGGACGCCGCGTCATCCAGCTCCAGCGTTTCAAGGTCCAGGTCGACGCCGCGGTTCATCTTGATGTTTTCCAGGGCGTCCGAGATGATCGTCAGGTTTCGCAGGCCCAGGAAGTCCATCTTGATCAGGCCGAGGCCTTCGGACGTCGGATAGTCGAACTGCGTAATGACCTGGCCGTCCTGGAAACGGCGCATGATCGGAATGACGTCGATGATGGGGTCCGAGGACATGATCACGCCGGCCGCGTGCACGCCCCACTGCCGCTTAAGGCCCTCAATGCCAAGTGCGGTCTCGAAAACCTTGGCGGCCTCGGGATCCGTGCTGATCAGCTGCCGGAAGTCCCCCGCCTCGCTGTAGCGCTTGGCATCCTTGTTCTGGATGTCGGCCAGCGGGATGTCCTTCGCCATCACCGCAGGCGGCAGTGCCTTGGTCAGCTGCTCGCCCATGCTGAACGGATACCCGAGCACGCGGGAGGAGTCCTTCAGCGCCTGCTTGGTCTTGATGGTGCCGTAGGTGACGATCATGGCCACGCGCTCGTCACCGTACTTGCGCGTCACGTAGTCGATGACCTCGGAGCGTCGCCGGTCATCGAAGTCGACGTCGAAGTCAGGCATGGAAACGCGGTCCGGGTTGAGGAAGCGCTCGAAGATCAGGCCGTGGTGAAGCGGATCAAGGTCGGTGATGCGCATGGCGTAGGCCACCATGGAGCCGGCGCCCGAGCCACGTCCGGGACCGACGCGGATGCCGTTGTTCTTGGCCCAGTTGATGAAGTCGGCCACGACGAGGAAGTAGCCGGGGAAGCCCATCGAGGTGATGACTTCCAGCTCGTAGTCAGCCTGCTTGCGGACCTTGTCCGGAATGCCCTGGGGGTAGCGGTAGTGGAGTCCCTTGTCGACCTCCTTGACGAGCCAGGAGGTTTCGTCCTCGCCCTCGGGGCAAGGGAACCGGGGCATGTAATTGGCGCCTGTGTTGAAGGACACCTCGCACCGCTCGGCGATCAGCAGCGTGTTGTCGCACGCCTCGGGGTGGTCGCGGAACAGCTCGCGCATTTCCTGCGGCGACTTCAGGTAGTAGCCGCTTCCGGAGAACGCGAAACGGGAACCGCCGTTGTCGTAGGTGGGCTCGAGCAGCGTCGAGCCGGACTGGATCGCCAGCAGGGCCTCGTGCGCCTTGGCGTCGTGTTCATGCGTGTAGTGAAGGTCGTTGGTGGCAACGAGCGGGAGGTTCAGGTCCTTGGCCAGCCGCAGGAGATCGCCGGTGACGCGGCGTTCAATGTCCAGGCCGTGGTCCATGAGTTCGCAGAAGTAGTTCTCCGCACCAAAGATGTCACGGAATTCCGCAGCGGCTTCCAGGGCCTCGCGGTACTGGCCGAGCCGCAGCCGGGTCTGGACCTCGCCGGACGGGCAGCCGGTGGTGGCGATGAGCCCTTCGGAGTAGGTGTTCAGCAGCTCGCGGTCCAGCCGGGGCCACTTGCCGAACACCGAATCCAGGGAGGCGATCGAGGAGGCACGGAACAGGTTGCGCATGCCCACGTTGTTGTAGCTCAGCAGGGTCATGTGGGTGTACGAGCCACCACCGGAGACGTCGTCCTTGCGCTGGCTCTCGTCGCCCCAGCGGACCCGGCCCTTGTCGCCGCGCGCAGTCCCGGGAGTCACATACGCTTCGACGCCGATGATGGGTTTGATGCCCTTGTCGGTGGCCTTCCGCCAGAAGTCGAAGGCGCCGAAGAGGTAGCCGTGGTCGGTGGTCGCCAGGGCAGGCATGCCGAGCCGCTCGGTTTCCTCGAACAGCTCACCGAGCCTGGCGGCGCCGTCCAGCATCGAGTACTCGGTGTGGGTGTGGAGATGTACGAACGAGTCATTGCTGGAAGTCACCGGACCATTCTAGTGCCGACCCTCTGACAATCAGTGCCGGCGTGCCGCAGGCTCAGGCCTTGCCGGTGCCCAGGACTTCCAGGGCGTAGGCGAGGTCCTCGGGGTACTCGCTGGTCACGGTGACCCGTTCCCCGGTACGCGGGTGGTCAAAGCCCAGTTCACGGGCGTGCAGCCACTGCCGGGTGAGCCCGAGGGTAGCGGCGAGCCGCGGGTCGGCCCCGTAGGTGAGGTCACCGGCACACGGATGGCGGAGCGCGGCGAAATGGACCCTGATCTGGTGGGTCCTGCCGGTTTCCAGGTGCACCTCCACCAGGGTGGCCTTGCCGAACGCCTCGAGGACCTCGTAGTGCGTCACCGACGGCCGGCCGTCCTCGATGACGGCGAAGCGCCAGTCGTGGCCGGGATGGCGACCGATCGGGGCGTCGATGGTGCCCTGCAGGGGATCCGGCAGGCCCTGGACCACGGCGTGGTAGACCTTGTCCACGGTGCGTTCCTTGAAGGCCCGCTTGAGGGCGGTGTAGGCGGGTTCTGTCTTGGCCACCACCATGACCCCCGAGGTCCCGACGTCGAGGCGGTGGACGATGCCGGCACGCTCGGCGGAGCCCGACGTGGAAATGCGGTAGCCGGCCCCGGCCAGTCCGCCGACGACGGTGGGTCCTACCCAGCCCGGGGACGGGTGTGCCGCGACCCCTACCGGCTTGTCGACCACCACAAAGTCGTCGTCATCCAGCAGGATCTTCAGGCCTTCCACAACTTCCTCCACGACTTCAAGGGGATCCCGGCGCTCGGGGACCGTCACGTCCAGCACGGTGCCGGACGCGAGCTTGGCGGACTTCCCCACCGGTTTGCCGCCGCTGACCACGTTGCCTTCGGCTATCAGCGCCGCGGCGGACGAGCGGGACATGCCCATCAGCTTGGCCAGGCCAGCGTCCACGCGGGCCCCGTCCAGCTCCTCGGGGACCACCACGCGCTCAGACATTGTCGGTCCCGTCCCGCTTTTCGACGCTGTGGTGCGAACCGTCAAGGGCGATCCCCCGCAGGGTCAGCAGGCAGATGATGACCACCGAGGACACCACGGCCGAGTCGGCGATGTTAAAGATCGCAAAGTTGGGCAGCTGGATGAAGTCCACCACGTGCCCCATTCCGAATGACGGATCACGGAACAGCCGGTCCGTCAGGTTTCCCAGGGCGCCGCCGAACAGCAGGCCCAGCGCCAGTGCCCACCACGCGGATCCGAGCTTGCGCAGCTGGAACAGGATGGCGGCGGCGACCACCACCATGATGATCGTGAACACCCAGGTCACATTCTCGCCGATGGAGAAGGCCGCGCCGGAGTTCCGGATGTAGTACCAGTGCAGCAGCGGGGGCAGCACCGGAATGCGTTCACCCTCCACCATGGTGCTGGTCACCCACAGTTTGGTGAGCTGGTCGAAGACGTAGGCGAACACTGCCAGCCCCGCGAACAGGGACAGCAGGACGCCGCGCCGGGGCCGCGGTGATGATGAGGCTGGATGCGCTGCGTCAGCGGCAAGGTCGTCAGTCATGGTGCTTTCATTCGGGAACCGTCGTTAATGGCAAAAGCCGGTGGCCGAGGAATCCTCAGCCACCGGCCTTCAGAATACGTGCTAAACGGCGGCGCTGCTGCTTTCGCCGACCTCAGGGGCGGCAACGGAACCACGGGCGTCCAGGTCGCGCAGCTGGCCCTCGATGTAGGCCTTCAGGCGTGAACGGTAGTCGCGTTCGAAGCCGCGGAGCTGCTCCACCTTGCGCTCGAGAACGGAACGCTGCTGTTCGAGGGCGCCAAGGATCTTGCGGGACTTCTCCTGCGCGTCGTTGACCAGGCTGCTGGCTTCGATCTGTGCTTCAGCGATGATCTTGTCGCGCTGCTGCTGGCCCTCGGACACGTGACGGTCGTGCATCTGCTGCGCCATGGCCAGCAGGCCGGCAGCGGACTCGGAGACGTTGCTGCTGGTGACGGCGGGTGCCGGGGCTGCAACGGGGGCTGCCTGCTCGGCTGCCTTCTTCTTGGCAGCTTCGGCGGCCTTGGCTTCAGCTTCGGCCTTCGCGCGGGCTTCGTCCTTTTCGGACTTGGACGGCGCGGGGACCTTCTCAACAACAGGGGGGACGGCGGAGGTGGCAGCCGGCGATCCGGAGCCGCCTTCGGCGAGCTTCTTGCGAAGTTCTTCGTTCTCCTGGTTCAGGCGCCGCAGTTCGACGACGATCTCGTCCAGGAAGTCGTCAACTTCGTCCTGGTCATAGCCTTCGCGGAACTTGGTCGGCTGAAAGCGCTTGTTGACAACGTCTTCTGGCGTCAAAGCCATCTGGTCACCTCGTTGGTCTAGTTCGTCAGGAGGCCTTCCGGCCGTCAAAACTACGGTACCTAAATATGGTCTGGTTCCTCTAATTCAACACCGTGGCGTCAAAGAAAAGGCTTTCTGCGCTGGAGCAGCATCCATGCGGATCGGTTCCGGCGCGGCAAGCTGATATGAAGTTATGCAAATGACTTGGTGATCGCCATGGCAATGCTCAGGCCGATGAACAGCACCAGAAACCCGAGGTCCAGTGAGACGCCGCCCAGCCGCAGCGGCGGGATAAGGCGCCGAAGAACCTTCAGTGGCGGATCGGTCACCGAGTAGACCGCATGAGCCGCCACCAAT
This sequence comes from Arthrobacter sp. FW305-BF8, assembly GCF_021789315.1. Lineage (NCBI taxonomy): Bacteria > Bacillati > Actinomycetota > Actinomycetes > Micrococcales > Micrococcaceae > Arthrobacter > Arthrobacter sp. FW305-BF8. The sequence goes on along the minus strand of NZ_CP084561.1, from coordinate 2,004,394 downwards.
GCTACCCCGCGCGGACGCCATTCCCGCGCGAACATCTGAACCCAGTCAAAGACGAGGCGGACAATCAAAGCGACGAAAATGAACAGCAGGACGATATAGACGAGCCCGAATAGTATTCCCATGAGCTAACCCATTGTCTCCATGTTCATCGCGGGCACCACGGTGCCCTGGGATACCGGCCAGGGGATTCCTGCCAGATTATGCTGATCCCCTATTTCAGCACGGATGCCAGGCAGGTGCGTCCCTGCCTGGCATCCGGAGCGCCGTTTTTAGCTTTGGTTGAAGAAGCTGGCCGTGGCCTCGCTGGCTTTCTTGTCATCTCCGATGACTTCAACGTACGACGGCGACAGCAGGAAGACCTTGTTTGTCACGCGCTCGATGCTTCCGCGCAGACCGAAGACGAGGCCGGCGGAAAAGTCGACAAGCCGCTTCGCGTCCGACTCCCCCATGTCCGTTACGTTCATGATGACGGGGATACCGTCACGGAAGCTTTCGCCGATGAGCTTGGCGTCGTTGTAAGAACGCGGGTGGATCGTGGTGATCTGCCGCAGTCCGGTGGTCTCTTCACGGCTCGATGCCGCACGCTTAATGGGTGTCACGGGTGCGCGGTATTCCTCTTCGGCAGCTGGTGGCACTTCACGGGTGACCTCTCGGAGCGGCGCCGGCGCGCGGCGCTCTTCACGGTCATGCTCCATTGAGTTGTCCTCGTCCTTTTGCTGGGTGGAAAGCTCAGACTCGTAGTGTTCATCGCCGTCGGCGAGCCCAAGATAGATCATTGTCTTGCGCAGAGCGCCAGCCATGGTCGACTCCTAATCGTGTCCGGAAGCGGGCCGCCCAAAGGTCAAGACAGCATTGGAATCCCCGCCATTCAGTTCCAATACGACAGACGCTACCGCACGGCCGGGCGGGAACCGAGAATATCTGAGCCAATTCGGAGGTGTGTCGCACCGAATCGGACGGCTGCTTCCAGGTCCTGGCTCATGCCGGCGGAAATCCCCGTGGCGCCGGGGAAATCCTGCTGCAGGCCGGTTGAAATGCCCAGCAGTTTTTCAAAGGCCCGCTCCGGATCCGCCCCGAGCGGCGCCACCGCCATAACACCTGCGAGGCGGAGACCGCCCGCGGCTTCGAGCTGTTCAGCCAGCTGCGGCACTTCGGCGGGGGTGGCCCCGCCGCGGTGCGCACCGGCGTCGTCGTCCAGGCCCACCTGAATGAAACAGTCCAGGTCGCCGCGTCCGGTCAGTTCCTGCTGGCCGGCCATGGCCCGCTCCAGGGCCGTCACGAGCTGGGAACGGTCCACCGAGTGCACGGCCGAGGCGTAGCGGACCACCGTCTTGGACTTCTTGCTTTGGAGCTGGCCCACGAAGTGCCAGGTGAGGTCCAGGGCCTGGAGTTCTTCGGCTTTTGCCGACGCCTCCTGGTCCCGGTTCTCGCCAAAATCCCTGACACCAAGCGCTGCCAGCCGGCGGACGTCCTCGACCGGGTGGAATTTGCTGATCACTATGAGGCTCGGCGGGTTGTTCCCGCGGCCTGTCGCCGCGGCGGCTCGGCTGATGCGCTGCCGGACAGCGTCAAGGCGCTCGCCCAGCTGCACTGTCCGGGCATCCTGTAGTGTCCGGGCATCCTGTGTTGTCTGGGCATTCCGGGGTTCCGGGCTGTCAGTCATGGGTCCACACCAGTCCGGCGAATCTGCCGGACCGGGAGTCGCGGCGGTAGGAAAACAAGGACTCGTTTTCAAGCGTGCAGGGCCCCCGGTACTCGATGGGAACGCCGAGGGCGTCGAGCTGGCTGGCGGCGCCGCCGGGCAGGTCGAGCGCCGGCGTCCCCCAGGATGTGGTTGACCATGCGGACGGCAGGTGGGCGGCAACCTCGTCCCGGAGTTCGGCGGGCACCTCATAGCAGTTCCCGCAGACAGACGGGCCGAGCCAGGCGCGGATGTCCGTGGCCCCGGAGGCGCGCATTTGTTGCACCGCCGCCGGAATGACGCCGGAGAACAGGCCCGGCCGGCCGGCGTGAACGGCGGACAGTACAGGCCCGGAAGACCCTGCACCCACGAGGACCAGCGGAATGCAATCCGCCACCATCACCGCAAGCGGGCCGCCGAGGGACACCAGCGCGTCCGCAGTCGGTGCCGGCAGGCCAGCTTCGGCGGCTGTGCCAGCTTCACCGGCTGTTCCAGCTTCAACCGCTGCTCCAGATTCAACTACGAGGGACACTTCGTTGCCGTGGACCTGGTTCATGTACTGGAACCTGCGCGGCGAGATACCGGCGACGTCCTCCAGCCTTGCCCGGCGGTGAAGCACCGCGGCCGCGTCATCGCCCACATGCAGGGCGAGGTTGCCAGCGTTCGTGTCGGTGAACGCCACGGACACGCCAGGCTGCACTTCAGCACGCCACAAAAACAATTCGGAACTCCGGCACTCAGGGTTAGGAAGCAGGGTCAGCTGCCGGGCGGATGTCCGCCCGGCATCCTCCTACTTCAGGAAATCGGGGACGTCCAGGTCATCAGACCGGCTGCCGGTCAGGTCAGGCTCCACCACCGACGGAAGATCGACGTCGAAACCCGAGTCAGCAGGGACGGCGGACGGGCGCTGCTGGCCCCAGCTGCTGAGGCCTGCCGCGCCGACACCGGCGTGCACGGGCTGAACGTGGACCTGCTGGCTGCCCGCGGAGGGCTGGCTCTGCGGGGCGACTGCCGGAACGGCGGGCCGCTGCGGTGCAGCCTGCGGCTGCGACTGGTCCATGGACGGCGAGGTGGCCTTGACGTCATCGAAGCCGGCTGCGATGACGGTGACGCGGGCTTCGTCGCCCAGGGCGTCGTCGATGACCGCACCGAAGATGATGTTGGCCTCGGGGTGGGCAACTTCCTGCACCAGGCGCGCAGCCTCGTTGATCTCGAACAGTCCGAGGTCGGAGCCGCCCTGGATCGACAGCAGGACACCGTGGGCGCCGTCGATGGACGCTTCGAGCAGCGGGGAGGCGATGGCGAGCTCTGCTGCCTTGACCGCGCGGTCCTCGCCGCGCGCGGAGCCGATACCCATCAGGGCAGACCCTGCACCCTGCATGACTGATTTCACGTCCGCGAAGTCAAGGTTGATCAGGCCGGGCGTGGTGATGAGGTCCGTGATGCCCTGCACGCCGGACAGCAGGACCTGGTCGGCGGAGCGGAAGGCGTCCAGGACGGAGACGTTGCGGTCGCTGATGGACAGCAGGCGGTCGTTGGGGATCACGATCAGGGTGTCCACCTCGTCGCGCAGGGCGTCGATGCCCGCCTCGGCGGAGCCTGCACGGCGCCGGCCTTCGAAGGTGAACGGACGGGTGACCACACCGATGGTCAGGGCGCCAAGGGAGCGCGCAATGCGGGCAACGACCGGCGCGCCGCCGGTTCCGGTGCCGCCGCCTTCACCTGCGGTCACGAAGACCATGTCGGCACCGCGGAGGACTTCCTCGATCTCGTCAGCGTGGTCCTCGGCAGCCTGCTTGCCGACCTCGGGGTTTGCCCCGGCACCCAGCCCGCGCGTCAGTTCCCGTCCGACGTCGAGCTTGACGTCGGCATCGCTCATCAGGAGGGCCTGGGCGTCGGTGTTGATTGCTATGAATTCGACGCCGCGGAGACCCACCTCAATCATGCGGTTGACTGCGTTCACGCCACCGCCGCCGATGCCGACGACCTTGATGACGGCCAAGTAATTCTGCGGAGCTGCCACGTTACGTGTCCCTTGTTAGTGTCCTATTGCGAAAACTGATGGAGTCGAGCTTGAAGCCCTGAACCTTAACCTTCCAGTTGAAGGTTATAGTTATGTCAAGTAACTCACGTCTGTGACGCTATTTCCTCTGCTGGCTACATTCAATAACCGCCACCGCGTGTCGTCCTAATCCCCGTGAAATACACGGGTGCCGGGCGTCAAGATCACGCAAGATCACCGCGTCACCGGATGCCGCGGCACGCTTACGTCATAGGTGCTGACCGGGTTGAGGGGATCTGCCGGCACCTTGAGCAGCGCCTCCAGCACCCGGGCCTTGAGTTCCTTCTCCCCCGCGTTGCCCCAGATGACGGTCTGGCCGTCCAGCAGCTTCAGTTCCACTGCGTCGACGGACTTGGCGGAGGCGTTGGAGAGCTTGGCAAGCACGTTGGCCGGGAGCGCGCCGAGGACCTCGGCCGTGGCCTGGAACAGGTCCTTGCCGATGGTGCCCGCGCCGCCGTCAATCAGAGGCAGCTTCACGGAGGCGGGGTCTGCGGTGGTGCCGAGGCGCACGCCGTCGACGTCCACGAGCATGTAGTCCTTGCCGCGCTTCACGAGGGCAACGGGCACGCGTTCCTGGATCTGCACCGCCAGGACGGACGGCGGGTGGGCCTGGGTGGTGACCGACTTGATCTGGACGAGCGGCTTCAGCAGCGCGTCGACCTCTGAATCGCTGACCTGCGGCAGCGGCTTGCCCAGAATTGGCTTGAGGGCCGCCTGCACCTGGGCGGGTTTGAGGAGCTTGGTGCCGGTGATGCTCACGCTTTGGACCGCCAGCACCGGGGAGTAGACGGCGGCAACGATGAGCCCCGCCACGAGGGCAGCCGTGATACACACGGCAACCAGGATGTTGCGCCTGATGCGCCGGCCCCGGGGTTCGGGAAAGGCCAGCACATTGTCCTGTCCGGCGGTGTCCGGTCTATTGGCATCCGGTCCCGGCTTGGCAGGTCCCGGCTTGGCAGGTCCCGGTTTGGCAGGTCCCTGTTTGGCAGGTCCCGGTTTGGCCGGTTCCGGGCTTTTGAGCCGCGGCCAGGGGGCCTTGGCTGGTTTGGCCTGCGTCTTGCCCTTCGGTGCAGTGTTGCCCTTCGGTGCGGTGTTGCCCTGCGGCGCGGCGGCCTGCACCTTCGACGCCGTGCTGCCCTTCGGCGCGGCGGCCTGCACCTTCTCCTGTGCCGTTCCCTCAGGGACGCCCTTGGTGGCGGTGATCACGGCCGGCGTGCCGCCGTCGGGACGAGCGGCAGCCTCCCGGCCCGCAGTCCCCCGGCCCGCGGTGTCCCCGCTGCCCGTGTCCCGGGCGGCGGGCTTGGCAGGACGGTACGTGGGACGCCTGGTGCTAGCCACCGAGGGACTCCACGATGAGCGGCCCGTAGGCGGTGACGTCCCCGGCGCCGGCGGTCAGGATGATGTCCCCTGGCCCCGCGGCGGAGGCCAGGGCGGCAACGGCCTCGTCGCCGCCCACCAGGCCGCTGTCTGCGCCGAGATGCTCAGTGATGAGCGCGCTGGTGACGCCTGGGATGGGATCCTCGCGGGCCGGGTAGATGTCGAGCACCAGGGCAGTGTCGGCGGCCTTGAGTGCGTCGGCGAACTCTGCGGCAAACTCCCGGGTCCGGGAGAACAGGTGCGGCTGGAAGAGGACATGGACCTTGTGGTCGCCGGCCACGGACCTGGCCGCCGCCAAGGCTGCCCGCACCTCCGTGGGATGGTGGGCGTAGTCGTCGTAGACCCGCACGCCCCTGCCCTCCCCCTTGTATTCGAAGCGCCGCGACGCGCCGGAGAAGGCGGCCAGGGCGGAGGCAGCGGCCTGCGCGTCCACACCGAGTTCGAGGGCCACCGCCATGGCGGCAGCAGCGTTCAGCGCATTGTGCCGTCCGGGGACCTGCAGTGCCAGCGGGAACCGGCCGCCCGCCGTCGTAATGGCCACCTTGCCCGGGCCGCCGTCGTCGAGCCGGAGGTCTGCGGCCTCAGAGGTGCCATAGAGGACGACGCGGGCATTGCCCCGCTCGCGGGTGCGCAGCGCCAGCGCATGCGCGCCGGCGTCGTCCGCACAGGCCACCAGCACGCCGTCCGCCGGCAGCAGTGCCGTGAAGCGGTCGAAGGATTCGTACACGGCCTCGGCGGTGCCGTAGTGGTCGAGGTGGTCCGGTTCCACGTTGGTGACGACGGCGATCTGCGGACGGTAGTTCAGGAACGAACCGTCGGATTCGTCCGCCTCGGCAACGAAAACCTGGGAGCTGCCGTTCGCCGCGTTGACGCCGAGCGCCGGAACATTGGCGCCGATCGCGAACGACGGGTCAAGGCCTGCGCCCTGCAGCAGCACGGTGATCATGGACGTTGTGGTGGACTTCCCGTGGGTTCCGGCCACGGTCACCACGAGGTCATCGCCCATGGTGGCGGCCAGGGCTTCGGAGCGGTGCAGCACCGGCAGGCCGGCGGCCCGGGCGGCCTCCAGTTCGGGGTTGTCGGCGCGGATCGCCGATCCTGCCACGACGGTCTGGGCGTCGCCGAGGTTGCCGGCGCCGTAGCCCACGCAGATCCGGGCGCCGGCCGCGGCGAGCTCGTTCATGACCGGCAGGTCCTTCGCGTCCGAGCCGCTGACGGGAATTCCGCGCGCCACCATGATTCTGGCGACCGCGGACATGCCTACGCCCCCGATCCCGATGAAGTGCACGCGGCCCAGTGCTTCCTGGCTGGGTGCTGCGTTGGTGGTCATTTGGATACCGCTTCCAGTACGAGGTCGGCCATGAGCTGGTCGGCATTTCGGATGCCAAGGTTCTCCGCGTTCGCCGCCATCGCGTCGAGGCGGGAACGGTCGGTCAGCAGCGGGATGAGGCTGGTGCGGACCCATTCGGGGGTGAAGTCCCGGTCCGCCACCAGCAGGGCGCCGCCCGCTTCCACCAGTCCGCGGGCGTTCAGCGCCTGCTCACCGTTGCCGATCGGCAGCGGCACGAAGACCGCGGGAACGCCGACGGCGGCGACCTCGCTTACCGTGGCAGCGCCGGAACGGGCGAGCAGCAGGTCAGCCGCAGCGTAGACGGTTTCCATGCCGTCGACGTACTCAAGCTGGCGGTAGCCGTCGGCACTGAGCGCGTTGCCTTCTGAGTCCGCCACGGACTTGCCGCGGCCGGTGATGTGGATGGTCTGGACGCCGGCCCGGGACAGCGCTTCGAGCGAGGCCGCCACGGTGCGGTTGATGCTTTGCGCCCCGGACGAGCCTCCGGTGACGATGAGCACTGGTTTTTCAGGCTGCAGGTCCAGGCTGCGCAGGGCGCCGTTCCGCGCCGTTGCCCTGACCATGGCCGAGACTTCGCGGCGCATGGGCATGCCCACGTGGCGGGCGTTGCGGAGCGGGGTGCCGGCGAACGCCACTGCCACGTGCCGGCTCAGCCGCGCGCCGACCCGGTTGGCCAGGCCCGGCCGGGTATTGGCTTCGTGGATGATGATGGGGATCTTCCGCCGCCAGGCAGCAAGGTACATCGGCGTGCACACGTACCCGCCCACACCGACGAGGACGTCGGCTGCGGCGTCGTCGAGGATCCGCCCGGCCTGCCGGACGGCCCCGGCGAGGCGTCCCGGGAGGCGGAGCAGGTCCGCGGAAGGCTTCCGCGGGAACGGGACACGGTCGATGGTGGCCAGTTCCAGCCCGGCAGCCGGGACCAGCCTGGTCTCCATGCCGGCGGCCGTTCCAACGGCGAGCAGCCGGGCGTCGGGGCGGGCATCGCGGATAGCGGCGGCAATGGCCAGCAGCGGGTTGATATGGCCTGCTGTTCCGCCGCCGGCGAGGACCACGGACAATGACTCAGTTTTCATCAGGTGCTGGTTACGCTTTCGTACGGGATTTCTTGCGCCCGGGCAGCCGCAACGGGCCGAGTATCTTACGGGGCCGGATGTTGGGCGCCATTTGTTCCCGGGCCAGTGACAACACTACGCCGATCGCGCAGAGCGACATCAGCAGCGCCGAACCGCCGTAGGAGATGAAGGGCAATGGAACGCCGATCACCGGCATCAGGCCAGTGACCACGGCCATGTTGACCGTCCCCTGGCCCAGCAGCCACACCATGATGGTTCCGGCAAGGACCCGGTGGAACAGGTCCTCCTGTGCCACCACCACGCGGTAGATGGCGGCGCCCAGGATGGCGAACAGGACCAGTACGACGACGGTCCCCACCAGGCCGAGTTCCTCACCGATGATGGCGAAGATGAAGTCGTTGTGGGCTTCGGGGATCCAACTGTATTTCTGCCGGCTCTGTCCGAGCCCGACGCCGAACCAGCCGCCCGAGGCGAGCCCGTAGAGGCCGTTGGTGGACTGGTAGTTGGCGTCGATGCCGTCGCCGCAGCTCTGGCCGGTCCACCACGAGGTGATGCGGCAGACCCGGTTGGAGCTGGTCATGGCCATGAACGCTATGACCGCGCCCAGGCCCACTGCCGCGAACCCGAAGAGGTAGAGGCGTACCCCGGCGAAGAAGAGGGCGGCGGCCGTGATGAGCATGATGATCATGCCGGTGCCGAGGTCGTTTCCGACCAGGACGAGTCCAATGATCCCGCCGGCTATGGGCACCACAGGGACCACTGCGTGTCCCCAGTGGTGCAGCAGCGACGCCTTCTTGGCCAGGACGGTGGCCATCCACAGGGCCAGGGCAAGCTTGGCTGCCTCGGAGGGCTGCAGGGTGAAGAACCCGCCGACGTCGATCCAGTTCTTGTTGCCGTTGACGCTGGTTCCAATGACCAGTACGAGGGCCAGCAGGGCATAGGCGATGATGATGCCCAGCCACGCGAGCCGCTTCAGCCACACGACGTTGATGCGGGACAGCATGAACATGCAGAAAATGCCGATGCCGGCGAACAGGCCCTGTTTGAGCGCCGCCGTGTACGGCGACTCACCCGCGGCAATGGCCTCCACACTGGAGGCCGAGAGCACCATCATGATGCCGATGGCGGTCAGGGCCAGCGTGGTGCCCAGGATGAGGTAGTAGGTGGAGCCGTTGCGCGACTTCCCGTTTCCCTCAAGGGCGGACCAGAAGCGCCTGTACCACCGTTGCAACCGGCCGCTGGTGGGAATCCTGGAGGCCGGCGGCGTCGATGCAGCACCCGGTCCGGGTTTCTCCCCCGCCCGCTGCCGGGCGGCTGCCGGACGTGTGGGTGTGCTGACCATTCTTACTCCTTGCCGGTCCGGGCCTCCCCTTCCACGAGCTCGCGGACCGCGGCAATGAAGGCGTCGCCACGGTGAGCGTAGGAAGAGAACTGATCCATGGATGCAGCAGCCGGGGCCATCAGCACAGTGTCACCCGAGGCGGCGAGCTGTGCCGCCGATGCGACGGCCCGTGCCATCACTGCCTCCCCGGTTTCTGCTGAATCCGGTGCGGCGTCTTGTCCGGTTCCGGCAGACTGCACAATTTCAGTGTGGCCTGCGGCCTGCCGGATGACGGGGACATCCGGTGCGTGTCGCTGCAGGGACTCTTCCAGTGTCGCCGTGTCCTTGCCAATGAGCACCACGGCTTTCAGGCGGCGTGCATGGTCGCGGACCAGGTCGTCGTAGCTGACGCCCTTGGACAGGCCGCCGGCAATCCACACCACGGTGTCGAAGGCGGCCAGGGACGCGGAGGCGGCGTGCGGGTTGGTGGCTTTGGAGTCGTTGATCCACAGAACGCCGTGCTGCTTGGCGACCGGCTGGATGCGGTGGCTTCCGGGGATGTAGGCCTGCAGCCCTTCGCGCACGTGCTCGGGGCTGACGCCGTAGGCGCGCACCAGGCCGGCGGCGGCCAAGGCGTTGGCCACCATGTGGCGCGGGGCCACCGGGCCGAGGTCGGACATGGACGCCAGTTCGACGGCGCTGTCCTTCCGCTCGGCGATGAAGGCCCGGTCCACGAGCAGGCCCTCCACGACGCCGAGCATGCTGACGGCCGGCGTGAGGGTGGTGAACGCCACGGCGCGGCAGCCCTCCACCACGTCAGCGTCTTCCACCATGCGTTCGGTTTCGATCTGCTCGTCGTTGTAGATGCAGGCCTTCTGCGTGTTTTCGTAGATCTTGGCCTTGTCGGCCAGGTAGGACTCGTAGGAGCCGTGCCAGTCCACGTGGTCCTCGGCGACGTTGAGGCACACGCTGGCCACCGCCGAGACGGAGTGGGACCAGTGCAACTGGAAGCTGGAGAGCTCCACCGCGAAGACGTCGTACTCCACCGGGTCACGCAGGGCATCGAGGATGGGAGTGCCGACGTTGCCCACTGCGATCGCTTTCAGGCCCGCGGCCCGCAGCATGGACTCGGTCAGGCCGACCGTCGTCGTCTTGCCGTTGGTGCCGGTGATGGTGAGCCAGTCGGCGGTCTTCCGGCCCTCGCGGACGCGCAGGCGCCAGGCGAGTTCGACGTCGCCCCAGACCGGGATGTGGGCACGGGCGGCGGCCGCGAGCAGGGCCTGGTCCGGACGCCAGCCGGGCGAGGTGACCACGAGGTCCGGCTTCAGGCCGTCGATCTTCGGCAGGGTGCGGACGGCATCCTCCCCCAGGAGGACGTCGGCCGCGCCCACGATCCGCAGCGTGTCCGCCTTGGCCTGCGCGGTTTCCGTGGTGGCGCCGTCGACCACCACCACGCGGGCGCCGAGTTCGATCAGCGTGTCCGCGGCCGCGAAGCCCGACACACCGATCCCGGTGACCACGACGCGCAGTCCGGCCCAGTCGGAGTCCCAGCTGACCAGGCCGCTGAGCCTGGCCGGCCCCGTTAGGGGCGCACCGGATACTTCAGCGCGGGATTCGGAGCCGTTCACAGGAGGACCACCCATTCTGCGTAGAAGATGCCAAGGCCCGCGGCGACGAACAGGCCGGCGAGGATCCAGAACCGGACTACCACGGTGACCTCCGCCCAGCCCTTGAGTTCGAAGTGGTGCTGCAGCGGCGCCATCTTGAAGAAGCGCTTGCCCTTGGTCACCTTGAAGTAGCCCACCTGGATGATGACGGAGAGCGTGATGAGGACGAACAGGCCACCGATGAAGGCGAGGAGCAGTTCGGTGCGGGAGAGGATGGCGAACCCTGCGATGGCGCCGCCGATCGCGAGGGAGCCGGTGTCGCCCATGAAGATTTTGGCCGGTGAGGTGTTCCACCACAGGAAGCCCACCAGCGCGGCGCTCATGATCGCCGCAAGAAGCGCCAGGTCCAGCGGATCCCGGACGGAATAACAGCCCCCGCCCGCCTGACGCGGCGAGCCGCAGGCCTGGTTGCTCTGCCAGATGCCCATCAGCGTGTAGGCGCCAAAGACCATGACCGCGGCGCCCGCGGCCAGTCCGTCCAGTCCGTCGGTGAGATTGACCCCGTTGGTGGCGGCGGTAACGATCAGGTTTGACCACAGCACAAAGAGGATCGCGCCAAGCACGGTGCCGCCGAACGCCAGGTCCAGCCACGGGATGTCACGGACCAGCGAGATCTTGGTGGACGCCGGGGTAAGGCCGTCCGTATCCGGGAAGTACAGAGCCATGACGGCGAAGATGATGCCTACCGCCGCCTGGAGGATCAGCTTCGCCTTGGCGTTCAGGCCCAGGCTGCGCTGCCGGGAAATCTTGATGAAGTCGTCCAGGAAGCCCACCAGGCCCATCCCCACCATCAGGAACAGCAGGAGCAGTGCAGAGGCCGACGGCCCGGCCGACCGGGGGTTCATGAGCCACATGATGAGGTGCGTCAGGCCGTAGCTCAGCAGGACTGCGCCCACCACCACTGTGCCGCCCATGGTGGGCGTACCGCGTTTGGTGTGGTGCGAGGTGGGTCCGTCATCGCGGATGAACTGGCCGTAGCTCTTACGGACCAGCAGGCGGATGAACAGCGGCGTACCCACCAGAGCCAGCAGCAGGGCCAGGCCAGCGCCGATCAGTAGTGCAATCACAGCAGCTCGCTCCCTTCATTGGCATTTGTGGGGGTGGCGTGTGGGGGTAATGCTATCCGATCACCCAAATGGCGCAGTCCGACGCTGTTCGAGGACTTGAAGAGCACCAGGTCGCCGGGTTCGAGCTGCTCCTGGAGCAGTTCGTAGGCCTCGTCAACCGTCTCGGCGAAGATGCATTCATCGCCCCAGGACCCTTCCTGCACGGCGGACACGTAGAGCGAACGCGCTTCCCGGCCGACCACGAGGAGGCGGGAGATGTTCAGCCGCACCACCTGCGTGCCGACGGCGGTGTGCTCGCGGATGGAATCGTCTCCCAGTTCCAGCATGGCCCCGAGCACAGCCCAGGTGCGGCGTCCGCGGCCGAGGTCGGCCAGCGTGCGCAGGGCCGCCCGCATGGATTCCGGGTTGGCGTTGTAGGCGTCGTTGATGACGGTGACGCCGTCGGGCCGCTCGGTCCGCTCCATGCGCCAGCGGCTGGCCGCGGACTGCGAACTGAGGGAGGCGCTGATTCTGTCCGCCGGTACACCGGCCGCGTGCGCGGCCGCCGCGGCGGCGAGGAGGTTTGCCACGTGGTGTTCGCCGATGAGTTTGCTGCTGACCCGGACCGTGGGCTCCCCCGGCACTTCGAGGTCGAACTCCGGGTTGCCCGAGGCGTTGGTGTCCAGGTTGGCGGCCCGGACAGCAGGAGCGTCCGGATCAGCATCCCGGGAGGAGAAGCCCAGCACATTCCCGCGGGTCCGGGCGGCCATGGCGGCAACGCGGGGATCGTCAAGGTTCAGCACGGCGGTGCCCGCGGCGGGTACGGCCTCGGCGAGCTCGCCCTTGGCGGCCGCGATGTTTTCCACGCCGCCGAACTCCCCGGCGTGGGCTGTTCCCACGCAGAGCACCACGCCGATCTCCGGCCGGACCATGTCGGCCAGGTAGCGGATGTGTCCGACGCCGGTGGCCCCCATCTCGATGACCAGGAACCGGGTGTCAAAGCCCGCCTGGAACACGGTGAGGGGCACGCCGACCTCGCCGTTGTAGGAACCCTGCGGTCCAACGGTAGGCGCCTCGGCCGATAGGATTCCCGCGAGCAGGTCCTTGGTGGTGGTTTTCCCTGCCGAACCGGTGATGCCGATGACGGTCAGCTGTTCACCCGCCGACTCACGGTGTTGCCTGATCCGCCGGACCGCCTCAGCCGCGAGGGCCCCCATGGCCAGAACCGCATCCTCGACGACAACGGACGGATAGGTCCGGCCGGCGTCGTCCTTGATTTCGCGCTCGGTAAGGGCAAGAACCGCGCCGCGGTCAAAGGCCGCACCCACGAAGCTGTGCCCGTCTGCGCTTTCGCCCGGTTTGGCGACATAGAGGGAGCCGGCAACGGTCTCCCGCGAGTCGGTCACCACGGATGAGGGGGTGACGCCGGGGTCGGCAAGCAGCCGGCCATTGGTGATTTCGGCGATTTCCGCCGCAGTTAGTTCAATCATGTCGGTCTAGGACTCTATCCCGTCGTCTTGGAGAACGGTGAATCCTCGTGCCGTCAAGGCGTTCCGTAGTTCCACCCTGTCGTCGAGGGCAAGGTTCACTCCCTTGACCTCCTGCCACACTTCGTGCCCGCGCCCGGCGACCAGGATGGTGTCCTCCGGAGCGGCCAGGTTGACTGCTTCACGGATGGCAGCATCGCGGGGGAAAACTTCCATGATTTTGCAGTCAAGCCGCTCGGCTTCCTTGGCGTCTGTCGCACCGACCAGCACTTCGGCGCGGATGGCCGCGGCGTCCTCATCGTGGGGGTCGTCGTCGCTGACGATCACGACGTCGGCGAGCCGGGCTGCGGTCGCGCCCATGGACGGGCGCTTGCCCTGGTCGCGCTGGCCGGTGGCGCCGAAAACCACGATCACCCTAGACGCGGGCTCCGCGGACCGGACGGCCTCCAGGGCGCGTGCCAGTGCATCCGTGTTGTGCGCGAAGTCGACGACGGCGGCCGGCCGGGCGGAGACCAGCTGCATGCGGCCGGGCACCGCGACGGTGAACGGATCCCGGGCATCGAGTGCCGCCTGCACTTCGGCAGGGTCTGCACCGCCGGCGAGCACCATCGTCAGGGCCAGCGCCGCGTTGGAGACGTTGAACGCGCCGGGCAGGCCCGTGTGCACGCGGAGTTCCAAGCCGTTCCGGCCGCGGAGGGTGAATTCCGTACCGAGGCCGCGAGGCTTGGGGGCGGTGACGGTCCAGTCAGCGGCTGCTGATCCGGCCGCCGGCCCGCTGCCGGGCTGGAGGGTTGCGAGCGTGGTGACCGGAAGCTCAGTCTGGGCGGCGAGCCGCCGTCCCCACTCGTCGTCGACCGTCACGACGGCGGCACGGGCGCGTTCGGCGGTGAACAGCTCCGCTTTGGTCCGGAAGTACTCCTCCATGGTGCCGTGCAGGTCCAGATGATCCTGGGTGAGGTTGGTGAAACCGACGACGTCGAAGACCACACCGTCCACGCGGCGGAAGGACACCGCGTGCGAGGAGACCTCCATGGATGCGGCGTCAAGGCCGCGTTCCCGCATGAGGGCAAGCAGGGCGTGGACATCGGTGGATTCCGGGGTGGTCAGGAGGCTCGGAATCGGGTCCCCGCCGGCCAGGATCTCGATGGTGCCGATGAGCCCGGTCTTCTTGCCCATCGCCTGCAGCAGGGCATTGATGAAGTACGTGGTGGTGGTTTTTCCATTGGTGCCGGTCACGCCAAACACCGAGGGGCCCGGGAGGTCTGCGTCCTGGCTCCGGTAGATCAGCCTGGACAGGCGGCCCACCACGCTGCGGGGCTCCGCCACCACCAGCACGGGCACAGCGAGGTCCGAGCCGACGGCCAGAAGCCGCGCGCCGGCGTCGTCCGTTAGAACTGCAGCCGCGCCGGCCTCGATCGCCGTTGCGGCGAAGTCGGCACCGTGCCGCGCCGCTCCCGGCAGGGCAACATAAAGGTCTCCGCGTTCCACGGAGCGGGAGTCGAGCGAGATGCCGGTGACCTGAACAGACTCGGAGGCCGGGGGCACGGGAACACCCACTGACTGGCCGATGACACCCAGTTCGACGGCGGCGACGGCGGTGGGCCGGAAGCCGCTCTTGGATGCCTGCCCCTCCGGGGCGTCGGCAGTGCCGGGGTCATGGTGCTGTGACAACTGGATCTCCGTTGGTGCTAGCGGACCAGCGGACACGGCAGAACTGTTGTTCAGGTGTACCGCGGGTCTTTCTTGGCGGGCGTTACTTAGCGAACTGCGTCATTTGGCGAACTGCGGCAGCCTGACGGGCGTGCCCTTGGACGGCGGAACGTTGTACGTCCGCAGTGCCTGGCTCATGACCGAGCGGAACACGGGCCCGTTGGTGATCCCGTAAATGGACCCCTTGGGACGCTGCAGGACCACCTCCACAATAAACCGCGGATCGTCCATCGGCGCCATCCCCACCATCGAGGCGGTGTACCCGCAGAAGCCTGCGGTCCCGTCGTCGCAGGGCGATTGTGAGGTACCAGTCTTGGCCCCGACCCGGTAGCCGTCGATCGCGGCCTCCTTGATCTGGCCCTCGGTGACGGCACTTTCGAGGATATCCCTCACCTGCTGCGCCGTCTGCTCCGAGACCACCCTGCGGGACGGCTTGGCCGCCACCTTTTCCTCGGTTCCGTCCGGGCTGATGTAGCTGTCGATGAGCCGCGGCTGCAGCATCACGCCGTCATTGGCGATGGACTGGTAGGCGCGGACCGTCTGGAGTGTCGACTGCGAGACACCCTGCCCGAAGAGCACCGTGTACTGCTGGCGGCCGTCCCACTGGTCGGCCGGGGTCAGGATGCCCTTCGCCTCGGCCGGCAGGCCGATCTCCGGTGCCTCACCGATGCCGAACTTCTGCAGCCAGTCGTGCCGCTGGTCCTTGCTGAGGCGCTGGCCGGCCATCACGGTGCCCGTGTTCATGGACCAGCCCAGGATGCCCGCCAGGGTCCGCTTCTCGGTCCCATGGGAAAAGGAATCGTCGAATTGCTGGCCGTCCACCACCAGGGACGGCGGGATGACGAACGTGTCCAGCGGTTTGGCCTTGCCTTCTTCGATGACCGCGGCGGCGGTGATCATCTTTTCCACAGAACCGGGCTCGTAAGCGGCCGTTACGGAGCGGACGCCACGGTCCTCCGCGGCCACCTTGCCGGGGTCGTTGGGATCGGGCGTATTGGTGTCGGCCATGGCGATGATATTGCCCGTCTTCACGTCCGAGACGATGATGACCCCCCACTCGGCGCTGAGCTTGTCCGACTGGGTCTGGATAGCCTGCTGGGCGAAGTACTGGAGGTCGGAGTTCAGCGTGAGCTTGACGTCCTTGCCGTCCTGCGCGGGCGTCAGTTCATCGATGCCCACGGGAATGCGGAGGCCGTCGGCGCCGATTTCGAACACGCGCTTGCCCGCAGTGCCGCGCAGTACTTCGTCCTGGGTCTGCTCAAGGCCGGCCTGGCCGGTGGTTCCGTTCTCAAGGAAGCCCACAATGCCGCCGGCCACCGAGCCGTTCGGGTAGACACGCTTGCTGGTTCCCTCGGAGAAGATGCCCGGGATCTGCAGTTCCGAGACCCGGTTTTCGACGTCCGGCCGGAGGTCCTTGGCCACGATGTAGTAGGTCCTGGTCCCGGTGACGGATTTCCGCACGTCCTCGGTGTCCATGCCGAGGACGGCGGCAAGCTCGGTGATCCCCTGGTCCCGGGAAACGGTGACGAGTTCGTCCTTGCCGTTTACCTTTTCCAGGCGCTTGAAGGATTCGGTCTTGGTGTTTACAGACTGGTCAACAGTGATGTTGTAGCGGATCACGCTGTTCGCCAGCACTGCTCCGCTGGCGTCCAGGATGCTGCCGCGCTCGGCCGGCAGCACGGTGGGGCGCAGCCTGTTGTCCAGGGCAGCTTCAGCCATGCCGCCGACGTCCAGTCCCTGCACCAGGAAGAGCTTTCCGCCGACAACCACCAGCAGGGCAAGCATGATGCTCAGTCCGAGGCGGAGCCGCTTCGTGGCGTTAGCAACCTTCTTCTTGCTTGCCTTGCTCTTGCCTTGCGCCACGCTCATCCCCTACTGCTTGCCATGCGGGCTACCAGCCGCCTGTTCTTGCCCTACTGCCCCGGCGCCCTTTGCTCCGGCGCCGGAATGGTGCCGCCGTTGAGTGCCGCGGGCTTGGCCGCAGCCGCCGGCCTGGCCGGCGTCGCAGCGGCCGGGGCCGCCTCCGGCTCGGCAACTGCCGTTTCACCGGCAGCCGGTGCCCTGCTTTCCAGCGGCTCGCCCGAACTGGCGGGCGGGACCACGTTCAGCTGACCCGGGACGGCAGGGGCAGCGATCACCGCTCCTGCCGAGTCTCCCTTGACCGCCGGCCTGGCATCTCCGCTCACGGTCAGCGTGGAAAGATCAACCTGGCCTTTGCCGGTGGAAGCAACCATTCCCAATTGTGCGGCCTTGGCAGCAAGATTCTGGGGAGCCTCAAAGTTTTGCACCTGCTGTGTCAGATCCTGGTTCTGCTTGGTGAGCGCCGTCTGCTCGGCGCGAAGCTTCACCAACTGGTACTGCGCTGTGGAAACAGAGATGTTGAGCACCAGCACCGCAATCAGCGCGGCCGCCAGCATGCCGAAGCACAGGACGACGAAGGGCGCGCGGCGCTTCCGCGGTGCGGACCGGACCAGGGACAGGGGGGTGCGGGCCTTGCGGGCCGAGCCCGGAAGCCCGGCCTCTATGTCGTGGACGCTCGGGCCGGACGGAAGGGCGAGGTTCCTGGCAGCTGCGGTGCTCATGTTGCTCTCCTGGCTCTGATGCGTTCCACTGCGCGCAGCCGGGCTGATGCTGCGCGCGAATTCTCTGCGATCTCGACGGCGGTAGGCACCTCGGTGCCTTTGGTCAGGGTTTTGAGTTCGGCCTTGTGTTCTTCAAGCTCCACGGGGAAACCGAGCGGAGCAGATGATTTGGAGCGGGCTTGGAAAACGCCCTTGACGATCTTGTCTTCCAGCGAGTGGTAGGACATCACGACGATGCGGCCGCCGAGCGCGGTGGCGTCCACCGCCGCCGGAACAGCACGCTCGAGGACCTCGAGTTCCTCGTTGACCTCGATGCGCAGGGCCTGGAAGGTGCGCTTAGCCGGATGTCCGCCGGACTTGGCTGCGGCAGCCGGAACCACCGCCCTGATCTGCTCGACGAGTTCCCCCGTGGTGGTGAACGGCTTTGCTGCCCGGGCGGCAACGATCCTGTTGGCGATGCGCCCCGCGAACTTTTCCTCACCCCACTTGCGGATGATCCTGACCAGTTCCTCTTCGCTGTAGTTGTTTACGACGTCCGCCGCAGTCTGGCCGCGGCTGGTGTCCATCCGCATGTCCAGGGGTGCGTCAAAGGAATAGGCGAAACCGCGTTCGCGCTCGTCGAGCTGCAGGGACGAGACCCCGAGGTCCATCAGGATGCCGTGGACCTCCGGAATGCCGAGGTCCTCCAGCACCTCGGCGATTTCGTCGTAAACAGCGTGGACCAGGTCCGTGCGGGCCGCGAAGGGCTTGAGCCGCTCCCCCGCCAGTGCCAGCGCTTCTTCGTCACGGTCGATGCCCACGAGGTGCAGGTCCGGAAAGCGCTGGAGCATGGCTTCAGAGTGCCCACCCATCCCGAGCGTGGCGTCAATGGCCACCGGCGTTTCACCGCGCAGGCGTGCCGCCTCGAATCCGGGCGCCAAAAGATTGATGCACCGGTCCTTCAGGACCGGTACATGGCGTTCGGACGTGGGCTTCGGCTGGTCGGGTTCTGTCATGCCTTCGTCCTTCCTTGAGCGCCTGGAACGGTTCCTTGGGGGTGGTTTCTTGGGCCAGATCCCCATCCGCGCCTATCCCGTTGGCTGCCTGGCTCCGGGGAAGTGAGCCAGGTCGTCGGCAGGGATGGGCGGCTGGAGATCTCGTCCAAGAAACGGTTACGGGGTGGGCCGGCCTAAAGGATGCCGGCGATGGGGTTGTCAGTTTCAGAGAAGGAGGTTTCCTTCTCCGCCAGGTACTCATTCCAGGCCTGGGCATCCCAGATCTCCGCGCGGGTGCCGGCCCCAATTACGGCCAACTCCCTGCCGAGCCCTGCATACTCCCGGAGCGCGGGAGGAATGGTCACGCGCCCCTGCTTGTCAGGTACCTCGTCCGAGGCTCCAGAGAGAAAAACCCGGATGTAGTCACGAGCCGACTTGTTGGAGATCGGAGCCTCCCGGATCTGCTCGTGTACCCTCGCGAATTCCTGCTCGCTGAAGACGTAGATGCAGCGCTCCTGGCCTCGCGTGAGAACAAGTCCGCCGGCAAGTTCCTCACGGAACTTGGCGGGAAGAATGATCCTGCCCTTTTCGTCAAGACGCGGCGAGTGTGTCCCAAGGAACACGTCCCACCGCCCGTCTGCCGTCAGAAGCCGAACAACCCCCGCGCTGCCACTACCCTCTTACGCGCTCCACTTTACTCCACTTCTCCCCACAGTCAACGCGACGCGGTGACTTCTCTGCCGCGGAGACAAACAATTTTCCGCGGAATGGCGGGGATTTTGCCTGGGGGTGGAAAGTGGAGGGAAATTCGGCCGCTTCGCCTTACTGCCGCCGCAGCGATCTCAGCTTTGGCACGCCCGCTCCCGTGCGGTTCCCCGGGTTACACGCGCAGTTCCCCGGGTTAAAGCGGAATGACCCGCCGTGGCGGGTCATTCCTGGCTTATTGGCGCCCAACCGGAGCTGGACCCGGTGGCGCAATGTGGATGGTGGTGCGATGTGGAGGATGGTGCGGTGTGGAGGATGGTACGAAGTGGAGGTGGTGGGAAGTGGAGCGCTGGGCTCAGGACTCCCCGCGGCGCCTTTCATCCCAGCGTTCCTCGAGGCTGTTCATAAAGGAGCTCTTGCTCTTGGACTTCCGGCCATGCCCGCCGGCCTTCGCTTTGCCGGCCGCAACGCTGCGCATCGTGGCAAAGTAAACTCCGGCGCCCATGACGACGAACCCGAGGACCCCTACGAATATGTTCTGGAGGGAGACCCCTACCAGGAGGAGCAGCACCCCGGCCAGTGTGGCCAGTACGCCAATTACGATGTGCCGGGTGGACCAGCTGCGGCCGGGATCCGAGCCCATGGAATTGGCAAACTTGGGATCGTCCTCATGCAGTTGCCTCTCGAGTTGCTCGAGCAGCTTCTGTTCGTGCTCCGAGAGCGGCATCACGACCTCCTTAAGTAGGCCAACGTCCAGACAGGCCGGAACCGGTTGTTCCTGCCTCGTCAACGACCGGCATGCTATCCAGGTTCCCGTTCCTGCCAGCCTTGGCAGATCCAGGAATTCAAGCATACTGACGCGGCGGGTCAGGTGATCCACACATGTCCAGACGTTCGAAATCTTTGTATCTATAAGGATAGTTTGTTGGGCGCTGTTCTGAAAGACGCTGTTCACGGGCGGCAAAAGAGGCTGGCCCTTGACCTGACACCGATTCGCGCCCATGAACGCGGTTTCCCGCACCGGCGGGTGTCGCCGGAATCACGTCAGGGGTTGCGGCTTCCCGGCTCAAGCAGCCGGGCCGGAAGCACGGACTTGCTGCCGAACTTCTCCGCCACCTTGTCCAGTGCCTGTTCAGCGGCCCGCCAGTTGTCGTCGCGCCTGTCCAGGCTCAGCTGAAGGGAGGTCTGGGCGGCCGCTTCGAGCTGCTCCGCACGGACACCCACTAGCCGGACCATGAGGGGCCGGCTGCCCAGCGACTCCAGCAGCTGGATGGCCACGGCGTAGATCAGCTGCGCGCTGTCCAGTGGCGTGTGCACCGTGCGGCTTCGGGTCACCGTGGAGAAATCGGCGTACCGCAGCTTGAGCGCCACAGTCCGTGCCACCAGCCCGGAAGCGCGCAGCCGCTCGGCAGTGCGGTGGGACAGTCGCAGCAGCTCGCGGTGCAGCAGGGCATCGTCCGCTGTGTCCAAGGCGAACGTTTCCTCCGCCCCGATGCTCTTCTCTACCCGCACCGGGGTGACCGTCCGGCTGTCGATACCCCAGGAGAGACGGTGGACGTGTTCGCCGGTGGCGCCCAGCACCTTCTTGAGCGAGGATACCGGCGTCGCGGCGACATCGGCCACGGTACGGATCCCCATGCGGGCCAGCACTTCAGCAGTCTTGCCTCCAACACCCCACAGGGCGTTGACCGGAAGGCTGTGAAGATACGGGACGGTCTGCTCCGGCCGGATGAGCAGCAGCCCATCCGGCTTGCACCGGGTGGAAGCGATCTTGGCCACAAACTTGCTGGCGGCAATCCCCACTGACGCCGTAATGCCCAGCTCGCTGGCGACCCTCCTTCGGATCAGCTGCCCTATTTCACTCGGCGGACCTAGCCTGCGGATGGCCCCTCCGACGTCAAGGAACGCCTCGTCCACGCTGAGCGGCTCAACGAGCTCGGTAATGGACTCGAAGATGCCCATCAGCTGGCCGGAGACCTCGTAGTACAGCTTGTGCCTGGGCTCGATGATAACGGCCTGCGGACACAGCCGGTGGGCCACCGCCATGGGCATCGCCGACTTCACGCCGAACCTGCGGGCCTCATACGAAGCAGACAGCACGACGGAACGCTCCGCCGGAAAACCCACTATGACCGGCCGGCCCCGCAGATCAGGGCGGGCGCGCAGCTCCACCGAGACAAAAAAAGCGTCCATATCGACGTGCATGATGCTCGCCCGCCGAAGGTCCCGCAGCCGCGCTTCCGCCTGCTCTCTGTCGTCGTCCGGCCCCACATCTGCAATCCTATGCCCTGCGCCTGACTAAACTGGAGGCTGAATCCGGCATCAACACCCAGGAGGACCGCACCTGTGAAGGTCATTGGAACGCTCATGCCTGCCCGCCTTGGGCTGCTCGCCGTTGGAGCGGCCGTAGTGGCGGCGGCCTCAGCGTGCTCGGCACAGGCGCCCGGTTCCGCAACGCCCGCGGCGACGGCATCGGCCTCACGCGCTGCCGCGCCAACGAACACGGCAGCCGCCACGGCGTCTCCCACGGCAACCGCCAGTCCGTCTGCCTCCCCCGGCACGTCGGCCACCGTGGGAGCGCTCGTCGCCGGCTTCCCGTCAAAGCTTGTGCCCGTGATGCCCGGGGCCAAGGTGGTGGCCAGCAGCTTCGACAAGTCAACTTCCCCGGCCACCGCCGCACTGGTGGGCTCAACGTCGGCCAAGCCAGCCGCCGTCGTCGCCTATTACACCAAGGCGCTGGAAGCGCAGGGCTTCAAGCCCGTCCCCGGCAACTCGGTGGGCAGCGTGGCATCAAAGGACTTTGTACGGGCAGGAAACGAGACGGTTAACATCGCAGTCCCCCAATCCGGCGGAGTTTCAACGTTCACCATCGGCGCCAACGTGACGCCCGAGTCCATCAAGTGATGGTGGCCGAGCAGCTTCGCGTGGAGCAGGCGGACTTCGTGGCCGCCGTAGCGGGAAAGCTGACAGACTTCCTGACCACCCGGCAGTCGATCATGACCGCCATCTCGCCGGATATCGATCCCATCATGGGATCCATCTCCAACCTGGTCACCGGCGGAAAGCGGTTGCGCGCCCTTATGTGCTACTGGGGATGGCGCGGAGCGGGCGGTCCTGCCTCCGCCGAGGACATCGTCACAGCAGGCGCGGCCCTTGAGCTGTTCCAAGCCGCCGCCCTGATCCACGATGACATCATTGACCGGTCGGACACCCGCCGGGGCGGACCCAGCGTGCACCGCCGCTTCATTCAACTACACGAGTCCCAGGGCTGGGCCCTCGACAGCGAACGCTTCGGCCACGCCGCAGCCATCCTGGCCGGCGACCTGTGCCTGTCCTTCAGCGAGGAAGCCTTCACCGACATCGGCGCAACGGCGGCCTCAGGAAGCAGGGCAAGGCTGATCTTCAACCTGATGCGTTCGGAGGTCATGGCGGGCCAGTATCTGGACATCCTCGAAGAGGTGGCCGGGCCGGTCCGGGACCGTGCAGGGGCTGTCAGCCGCGCCCAGTCAATCATCCGGTTCAAGTCGGCCAAGTACTCGACGGAACATCCGCTCGCGCTGGGCGGGGCGCTCGGCGGGGCCTCTGACGAACTGCTCCGGGGCTACTCCGCGTTCGCACTCCCCCTGGGCGAGGCCTTCCAGCTCCGCGACGACGTCCTGGGCGTCTTCGGAGACCCGGTGACCACCGGAAAACCCGCGGGAGACGACCTCCGGGAGGGCAAGCGGACAGTGCTCGTGGCCTTCGCCCTGGACCTGGCCACGCCCGAGGAGTCCGCGTTCATCGACTCAAAGCTCGGTAGCCCGGAGCTGAGCGAGGACGACGTGGCCGAGATCCGCCGAATCATTGCGGACTGCGGAGCGCTGCAGGCCACAGAGGTGCTGATCGAGGAGTTCGGCGCGGCGGCGTACGCAGCCCTCGAGCTTCTGCCGCTGGAGGACCTCCCCAAGACCGCACTCCGGCGGCTGGCGGAGGCGACGGTGAGCCGGGCCGCCTAAGCGGCCGGCCCGGCCCGTTTCATCACACTGGGTCTATAACCAGGCTGGGTTTATTACCAAGCTGGGTTTATTACCAGACTGGGTTTATTACGAGACTGGGTCTACTACCAAGCCAGGGACTGCGCCCGGCGGCGGATTTCTGTCTTGCGACCCTCACGGAGGGCATCGATGGGCCGCCCGCGCAGTGACTCGTCAGGGGTAAAGAGCCAGCCGATAAGCTCTTCGTCCGAGAAGCCCGCGTCTGCCAGCACAACGATGGTGCCCTTGAGGCTGTCCACGACGTGGCCGTCCTGGAGGAATGCCGCCGGCACCGAACGGATCCGGCGTTCCCCGATCCGCAGGGCGGCCAGCGCCCGCTCATCAAGAAGCCCGTGGACTTTGGTAATGGACACATCCAACAACTGGGCAACGTCGGGCAGGGGCAACCAGTCGCCTACAAGGGTTTCTACAGTACTCACGGGTCAAGGTTGCCATGGCGGGCGCCCGCAAGCCTAGTCGAAACGGCGCCCGTGTGCGCGCGTTCCATTTTCGCGCGCGACACTCCCAGCCCGGCGGACTTTCCGGCTGAAATCTGATTCTTGTGCTAACCGAAAAATCGTGAGAGATTCACATAGATAACATTCGCAACACGATTAACATCAGTAACATAGGTATCACGAGCAACTGGCACGACCGACAGCATTCGCCGCTGAGAAGAGGATCTTTCCCATGACGACGACCCGCTCTACCAAGCAGTCACCCCGGCCGGGCCTGCCCCTGATCGCGGCCACGACGGCCACGCTCCCTGCCGTCATGCTTTCCTCCCTCGCGGTCGCCCAGCCCGCAGCGGCCGACGTCCGGCCCGCTACAGTGCCCGCGACGCTCGCCGCGGCCATCGAGGCCCAGGCCGCCGCAGTCAAAGCGGGCATCATCCCCGCAGCCTCCGTGCCGGCTGCGATTCCTTCAGGCCTTCAGCCCACCCGCGTCACGCCGGCGGCCCACACGGTGGTCCGCGGGGACACGGTCAGCGGCATCGCCGGCCGGTACGGGCTGAGCACCACTTCCGTGCTGAAGCTCAACAACCTGAAGTCAAACTCCGTGATCTACCCGGGGCAGCGGATCAAGCTGAAGGCCGCCACGGCTCCAGCGGCCCAGGCGCCCGCCAGAACGGCTGCCAGGACCTACACCGTCAAGTCCGGCGACACTTTGGGCGGCATCGCCGGGCGGCACGGCGTCAGGCTCTCCCAGGTGCTCAGCTGGAACGGGCTCAAGGCATCATCGATCATCTACCCCGGCCAGAAGATCCGGCTCGGTGCCGGCGCCGCTGTCGCTGCGGCCCCGGCCAAGGCGGCCGCACCGGCTGCCGCCCCTTCAGCGTCCTATGTCATCAAGTCCGGGGACACATTGTCCGGCATCGCATCCAGGCACGGCGTCAAGCTCGCGGCCATCCTGTCGGCGAACCGGCTTAAGGTCACCAGCATCATCTACCCTGGCCAGAAGCTCGCCATTCCCGGGAAGGCCAACGCCGTCCAGCCGGCATCCAGCGTCACGCCGCTCGTGCCCAGCTCCTTCCTCGGCTACACCTACCCGGCAGCCGTTGTTAGCTCGGCCAACAAGAACAAGGCCCTGCTCAACGCCTCGCCGGTTCCGTCCCTTGCCCAGATGCAGTCCATCGTGGCCGACACGGCACGGCGGATGGGCGTGGATCCGGCACTGGCCCAGGCCTTCGCGTACCAGGAATCCGGGTTCAACCAGCGGGCCGTGTCACCGGCTAACGCCATTGGCACCATGCAGGTCATCCCGTCCTCCGGCGAATGGGCCTCCGACCTCGTGGGCCGGAAGCTGAACCTGCTTGACCCGTACGACAACGCCACCGCCGGAGTGGCGATCATCCGCCAGCTGATCCGGACCAGCAGGAGCCTGGATTACGCCATCGCCGGCTACTACCAGGGCCAGTACTCCGTCAACAAGCACGGAATGTACACCGACACGAAGCACTACGTGGCAGCAATCAAGGCGCACCGCAGGACCTTCAGCTGATGCCCTGAATTGCCCTCAGGGCCGGGGTACCCTGGCCGCCGGGAGCATAACGATACGGGTCCGGATCGCATGTTGATTCGGACCCGTTTCAGTGCAGCACTTAGTATCGAAGAGTGCAGGAAAACGCTTTAGGCAGTTTCGTTGGATCGCTGGTGGACAACCGCTACCAGGTGAAGTCCCGGTTGGCGCGGGGCGGGATGTCCACCGTCTATGTGGCCACGGACCAGAGGCTGGACCGTGATGTTGCACTGAAAGTCCTGCATCCCCACCTGGTCAACGACGGCAATTTCCTCGACCGCCTGGCCCGCGAAGCACGGGCAGCCGCCAAGCTCTCACACCCGCACGTGGTGGGCGTCCTCGACCAGGGGCACGACGGAGACACCGCCTACCTCGTCATGGAGTACATCAAGGGGCATACCCTCCGTGACGTCATCAACAGCAAGGGCGCCCTGTCCCCCCGGCTGGCCCTGGCACTCATCGATCCGGTGGTGGAAGGCCTGGGGGCTGCCCATGCCGCAGGCATGATCCACCGCGACGTCAAGCCGGAGAACGTCCTAATCGCCGACGACGGCCGGATCAAGATCGGTGACTTCGGCCTCGCGCGCGCCGTGACAACCACCACTAGCACAGGCGCCCTGATTGGCACTGTCGCGTACCTCTCGCCGGAACTGGTCCTGGGCAAAGCGGCCGACGCGCGAAGCGACATCTACGCCACGGGCATCATGCTGTTCGAGATGCTCACCGGACGCCAGCCGTTCGAGGGCGACGTCCCCGTCCAGGTGGCGTACCAGCACGTGAACTCCACTGTGGGCGCTCCCTCTGGCCTGGTTCCCGGGCTCGCGCAAGAGGTGGACGAACTCGTGCAGTGGTGTACCGCCAGCGACCCCGAGCAGCGGCCGGTGGACGGCAATGCCCTGCTAGAGGAACTCCGCCACATCCGGACCAACCTCACCGACTCCGAACTGGATCTGCAACCCCCTGCAGCCATTCAGGCTGCCGCGGCGGCGGGCACAGTCCCCGACGCTGGCCCGCGCAGCACGGGCGCTCCGCCGCCACCCGCCCGGATGCCGTCCCGGATGCCAGGAAACCTGCCCGGCCAGGGAGGCGCGGCAACACCGGGAAGCCAGGCAAACGAGACAGACCAGGGAAATCACACCGAGCTGCTGGCGCCCCTAAACAGCGATGACGTCCCCCGGAGCCGCCCCACAGAAGTCATCTCACGCACCAGCAATCCGACCACCGTGTTTTCCACCCCTGTCTCTCCGACCCCTGTCTCTCCGAGGCCTGTCTCTCCAGGGCCCGTCTCTCCAAAATCCGGCCCAGTCCTTCCGGCCTACGGATTCGACGACGACGACGAGGCGGAGGCGGCGCCGCTCCCGCTGAGCAAACGGGAACAGCGGAAACTGGACCGCCACGAACAAAAAGAACGGTCACGCGCGGCGGCCACTCCCGTCCGGACGCTCCGGGAGGGGAATTCCCGGCGCAGGGGCGCGCTTTGGATTGTTGTCCTGGTGCTCCTCGCCCTCCTCGCCACCGGCGCGGGATGGTTCTTCGGCATGGGGCCGGGGTCCCCCGGGATCGTGCCGGCCGTGGCGAACAGGACAGTGGCGCAGGCCCAGCAACTCCTCCGGGACGCAGGCTTCCAGTCCAGCACGCAGGACGTCTTCGATGACGATGTCAAGGCCGGCCTCGTGGTGGGATCCGAACCTGGCGCCGGAACGGAGATCCGCAAATTCCAGCAGGTCTCGCTGTTCGTGTCCAAGGGTCCGCAGCTTTTTCCCCTGCCGCAGCTGGCGGGCAAGACGCTCGATGCCTCCAAGGAAGCGCTTAACGGCGCCGAGATGGCCCTGGGCAAAGTCACCGGGAAGTTCGACGAGGAGATCCCGGCAGGAACGGTCCTAGGCCAGGCCCCGGCGGCCGGAACGCCCGTGCGGCACGGCACGCCGGTGAGCCTCACAGTTTCGAAGGGCCCGCAGCCCATTCCGGTGCCGGACGTACGCGGACAGGACCAGGATGAGGCCGTCCGTTCAATTGAGGCTGCCGGACTCCAAGCTGAGGTGGCCGACGAAACCGTCCACGACAGGAACATTCCGAAGGGCGCCGTGGTCAGCCAGGAACCCGCTTCGGGAACGCTGACAAGGGGCCAAACGGTCACCCTGACGATTTCCGAGGGGCCCAAGCTCGTAAAGGTGCCCAACTACATCGGCAAGCAGGTGGAAGACGCCACCGAGGCGCTGCGGAAACGCGGCTTCGAAGTCCGCGTCAACGAAGTCCTCGGCGGCTTCTTTGGCACGGTGCGGGACCAGGATCCCGTGGACACCGAGGTGCCCGAGGGCTCCGTCATCACCCTGACCGTGGTGTAGCCGGGACCTTCTGCGAAGCCCAACAGCAAAAGACCGGCGCCGGGAAGTCCCCGGTGCCGGTCTGTTTTTGCTTTTGGGCTTAGCGGTGTTGGTGGGCTTAGCGGTGTTGGTGGGCTTAGCGGTGTTGGTCCGCTTAGCGGCGGGTGAGCGCGCCTGCCACGAGGAACGCCATCTCCAGCGACTGCATGTGGTTCAGCCGGGGATCGCAAACCGACTCGTAGCGGTCGAGGAACGCTTCCTGGTCGATGGGGTCGGCGCCGCCGAGGCATTCGGCCACGTCATCCCCGGTCATCTCGACGTGCAGGCCGCCGGGAACCGTCCCCAGGGCATGGTGCACTTCGAAGAACCCGCGCACCTCGTCGATCACGTCGTCGAAATTCCGGGTCTTGTAGCCGTTGGGTGAGGTGACGGTGTTGCCGTGCATCGGATCCGTGACCCACAGGACCTGGGCGCCGGAGGCGGTGACCTTTTCCACGAGGGACGGGAGCTTCTCGCGGATATTGCCGGCACCCATGCGGGTGATGAAGGTGAGCCTGCCGGGTTCGCGCTCGGGATCCAGCTTGTCGATAAGGCGCAGGGCGTCGTCGCCGGACGTGGACGGACCCAGCTTGACGCCGATCGGGTTGCGGACCCGGGACAGGTAGTCCACGTGGGCGTGGTCCAGCTCGCGGGTACGCTCGCCGATCCACAGGAAGTGGCCGGAGGTGCCGTAGGGCAGGCCGGTGCGGGAGTCGATGCGGGTCAGCGCACGCTCGTAGTCGAGCAGGAGGGCCTCGTGGCTGGCAAAGAACTCAACCCGCTTCAGGGCTTCAAAGTCGGCGCCGCAGGATGCCATGAACTGGATGGCGCGGTCAATGTCGCGCGCGAGGGACTCGTAGCGGGCGTGGGCAGGGTTCTCGGTAAAGCCCTTGTTCCAGGTGTGCACCAGACGGAGGTCCGCGAATCCGCCCTGGGTGAATGCCCGGATGAGGTTCAGCGTGGATGCGGAGGTGTGGTAGGCGCGGAGCATGCGGCTGGCGTCGTGGCCACGCGACTCGGGGGTGAAATCGTAGCCGTTCACGATGTCGCCCCGGTACGCCGGCAGCGTCACGCCGTCACGGGTCTCGTCGTTGGAGGAGCGTGGCTTGGCGAACTGGCCGGCCATGCGCCCCATCTTGATGACGGGCATCGCCGCGCCATAGGTCAGGACCACTGCCATCTGCAGGATCGTCTTCACCCGTGCGCTGATCTTGTCCGCCGTGGCACCCTCAAAGGTTTCCGCGCAGTCACCGCCTTGGAGCAGGAAGGCCTTGCCCTGGGCTGCCGCGGCGAGACGCTCACGCAGGATGTCCACCTCGCCAGCGAAAACGAGCGGCGGGAGCGCCGACAGTTCCTTGACGGAGGCGTTGAAGACCTCGGAGTCCTGCCAGCTCGGCTGCTGAGAGATGGGAAGGTCCCGCCAGTTGTCGAGTCCGGGATAGTTGGCCGCACCGCTCTGTGAAGTGCTGGTCAGGGAAGAGGCAGGTTTTGCAGATAGCTCAGTCACACTACTAAGAGTAGTTGGCTGGGCCGGCTCGGGACACCCGGACTGTCATGCGCCCGGCTGCACCGTCACAGACAGCTACGCGGACCGGGAGGAACCGGCCTCCCCCGGCTCCGGCCCGGCCTTCCCCGCCAGCCTGAGCTTGACCACCGAGGCGTACTCGTCCACGTATTCCTGCCCGGAGAGCCGCATGAGCTCGTACATGACCTCATCCGTAACAGACCGCTGGATCAGCCGGTCATCGGCCATGCCCTCGTACCTGCTGAAATCCAGGGGCTTGCCGAAGATCATGCCGATCCGCCGGATGTTCGGCAGCCGCTTGCCGATGGGCTGCACCTTGTCCGTTCCGATCATCGCCACCGGGATGACGGGGACACCGGCCTGGAGGGCCAGCCGGGCCACCCCCACCTTCCCGCGGTACAGCCGCGAGTCGGGGCTGCGTGTCCCCTCCGGGTAGATGCCCAGCAGTCCGCCGTGGGTAAGCACATCCATGCCCGCATCGAGCGAGGCCGCCGAAGCCGCACCCCCGGATCGGTCCATGGGGAGCTGGTTGGTCAGCCGGAAGAACAGCGCGGTCAACCGGCCTTTGAGCCCCTTGCCCGTGAAGTACTCGGATTTGGCCAGGAAAATGACGGGCCGCGGCACCATCAGCGGCATAAAGATAGAGTCCGAGAATGAAAGGTGGTTGGAGGCGATTATGGCCGCCCCCTCGGACGGGATGTTGTCCAGCCCTTTGACCCACGGCCGGAATAGAGTGCGGACCACCGGTCCCAGGAAGATCCGCTTCATGACCCAATAGAACACGTGTCTTACCTCTCCGGAAGGCCACCGCCCGGGCGTTCCAAAGGGCCCGGCGGCACTGCAATGCAACCCTACTCTAGTGAGAATTGTCCGGAACAGTGACACGATGGATCCATGACAGAAAGCAGCGACCGCACAAGGCCCGCCGCTTTCAGCTATGCGGGACACGGAGCCAATGCGCGGATCGGAATCGCCATTTCCCACGGCTTCACCGGCAGTCCCCTCAGCATCCTGCCGTGGGCCGAGTTCCTGGCCGCGCAGGGCTATGCCGTCACAGTTCCGTTGCTCCCCGGGCATGGCACGAGCTGGCAGGAACTGGCCAGGACAGGATGGCGGGAGTGGCACGGTGCCTTCGAACAGTCGTATCTCGAGCTGGCGGCCAGGACCGACGAATGCTACGTGGCAGGCCTCTCCATGGGCGGCGCCATCGCCCTGCTCACCGCCTCCCGCCACAATGTGGCGGGCGTCGCCGTCGTCAATCCGGGCCTGAGCTTTTACGACCGGCGGGTCCGGATCATTGGCCTGCTGAAGTACATCCAAAGAACCACCGTGCCCATCGCGGAGGAAAACCCGACGGCGCCCCACACCGACGACGGCGACTACTCCGTTACGCCGCTGGCGGCGGTACACCAGCTGAAGAGGCTGTTCGCTGCCGCTGTCCGCGGCCTGCCGCGGATCACTGCCCCGGTGCTGGTCTTCAAGTCGGTCAACGACGTTGTGGTGCCACCGACGTCCCTCAGCCTGATCCGGAGGCGACTCGGCTCGGCGGCCCTCGATGTGGTGCTGCTCAGGAACAGCGGCCACGTGGCTACGCTGGACACGGACACCCAGGAGATTTTCGAGTCCTCGGCGCAGTTTTTCCAGCTGCATTCCCGAAGCCACATACCGTCGGAGAAGACATGACCACAGTTCCCGATCACAGCCCGTTCACCAGCGCCTTCTCCGGCGAGGGGCCGTCCATCGGCATCGCCCTGTCCCACGGGTTCACCGGCAGCCCACACAGCCTGCGTTCGTGGGCCCAGTCGTTCGCAGACGCCGGCTTTGCCGTCAGGATGCCGCTGCTGCCGGGCCACGGCACCACCTGGCAGGAGCTGTCCCGTAACCGCTGGCAGCAGTGGCATAACGCGATGGACGCCGCGTACCTCGAGCTCGAGTCCGAGTGCGACCTTGTCTTCGCAGCAGGCCTGTCCATGGGCGGCGCCCTGGCACTGCGCCTCGCGGCGACCAGGCCCGTCGCCGGAGCCATCGTGGTCAACCCCGGCCTTGTCATTGATGACCGCCGTGCCCCGCTGGCCGGGGTCCTCAAGCTGGTCCTCAAGAGCACGCCGGCAATAGCCAACGACATCCGCAAGCAGGGCGTCGACGAGGGCGCATATTCCCGTACCCCGGTGGCAGCCGCCCACGAACTGAATAAGATGTTCAAGGACACGGTCCGGCTGCTGCCGCGCATTACAGCGCCGGTCCGTGTGTTCCGCTCCACGGTGGACCACGTTGTTTCCGATACCAGCATCACGGCCCTGCGGCGCGGGCTCATCCACGCCCCGCTGCAGCTCACGCGGCTCGACAACAGTTACCATGTGGCCACGCTGGACCACGATGCCGACCAGATCTTCAGCGGCTCGGTGGACTTCATCCGCTCCGTGGTGGCGGACGGCCACCGGGGATCCGCCGACTCCGCGACAGCCAGCCAGAAGGGCGCGACCGATGAATAGGCCCGATTCGAATTCATCCGATCCGAGTGCCAACCAGGATGACGCCGTCTGGCTCGACCTGGTGGCCAGGCTTCAGGGCGACAGCCCGGCTCCCGATGCGGACGCTGTACCAGGCGACGTGCCGAGCGACGGGCAATCCCCCGCTGCCAAGTCCCCGCGCCATCACGGCGGTCCCCGTCACAGCACGGCCACCAACGACGACGCAGCCGACGACGCCGGGCCTGCACCGGCAGAATATCCGGACGCCGGTTCCGGTCCGGAAGGCGCGGCAAGACGCTTCACCGACTTCGATCCCCTAGGTCTGGCGCCACGGGCGCCCCGGGAACTGTCAGCCGCCGAGCGGCAGCAGGCCGCCGACCGTGAGAAAGCAACCGGGCAGGAGAAAGCGGACCGGTCCGGACAGCCTGGCGTTCCCCCCGGCACCGGGGACCCGCGCGACTACAGCGTCGAGGACGACGACGGTGAGTTTGTGCCGGAGGAGCCGCCCAAACTTTCAGCGACGGACCCGCTGACGATGCTCGCGTGGCTGGGCGCCGTCGGCGCTCCGGTTGCCCTGGTCCTGTCGTCGATGTTCTGGCGCTCCGCGCCGCTGCTGGCAATCCTCGGCATGGTGGCCGCCTTCATCGGGGCTGTGGTGTATCTGATCATGAAGCTGCCGCAGGAGAAGGACGAGAACGACGACGGCGCCCGGGTCTGACGCTTCCGTCTTCGGTCGATGGGGCTCAGCGGTGCGTGCGGCTGCTGGCCCGGGACAGGTCGGCAGCCCCGATCAGGCCGGCATTCGGCCCAAGGGCGGCCAGGTCAATTTCTGCGGCAGGACGGAATCCGCGGCCGGTGAGGTTCCGGGCGAAGGCCTTGCGCGCCGGAGCTACCAGCAGCTCGCCGGCCGCGCACAGACCGCCGCCAATCACGAACTTCCCGGGATCGAGGGCGGCAGCAAGGTTCGCCAGCCCCAGACCGAGCCAGTTCCCGACGTCCTCCAGGAGCTCCCGGGAGGCGGCGTCGCCGGCGATGGCCAGTTCGGTCACCGTGGTTCCGGTGATGCGCTCGGCGCTTCCGTCGACGGCCTTCAGAAGTTCCTGCGCCACCGGCGAGTTCGCCATCGCCAGTTCCCGGGCCTCCCGGCCGAGGGCATTCCCTGAGGCGTACTGCTCCCAGCAGCCGCGGTTGCCGCACTCGCACCGGTGGCCGCCGGGCATGATGATCTGGTGGCCGAACTCTCCCGCCACACCAAACCTGCCGCGCTCGACGCGCCCGTCCATCACCATGGCCCCGCCAATGCCAGTGCCAAGGGTGATGCAGACCAGCCGGTCCTGCCCCTGCCCGGCACCGAAGCGCCACTCGGCCCAAGCCGCAGCGTCGGCGTCGTTAACCAGCATCACGGGGCGCCGCAACAGGTGCTGCAGGTTCGCCCGCAGCGGTTCGTTCCGCCAGGCGAGGTGCGGGCTGAACAGCACCGTGCCGCCGTCGAGATCCATCCAGCCGGCGGCGCCAATGCCCACCGACCGGATCCGGGCACCTGCGCTCAGCTCCTCGACCAGTTCCACGATGACGCGCTCCACCGCACGCGGGTCGCTTCCCGGCGTGGACCGGCGCGCCTCGCGCAGGATGCGGCCCTCGGCGTCCACTACGCCCGCGGCAACCTTGGTGCCGCCGATGTCGATGCCGATGGCAAGTCCCCGGCGGCCCAGCCGCAGTTGCTGCCGGAAGAGACGGTGGCCAGCCAACTGACCCCCGTACCCCGAAGCCAGGCGCCGCGACACTAACTGCCGCGTCTCCGCGCGCCGGGACGCCCAGCCCCGTGGCTCGCCGCTCCGGATGGAGTCAAGGGGCGGGGCTGGCTGCTCGTTGGGCGGGGAGGGCTGCATAGTCCCCCATTCTAGGTGTCGCCGCAGAGCGTCGTCGCAGGTAGGACACCCGGACGACACGACCTGCGCACTGGTGGCGCGCACCACTTCGCCGTAAAGTTACTAATGGGTAACCACGATCTGCCGGCCTCGGCCAGGTGACGTACTAAGGTTAGGACTACCCGCTGCGGCCAACGGATATCAAAGGAGCTAACGTGCGCGAATTCAGCGTTCCGCCCTTGGCGAACGTCCCCCTGGACAGCAATATCACGGACCTTGTTCTGCGCCAGGCAGCCAAGGCATCCAACCCTGCCCTGTTTTCGCGCCTCGACTCTGCCGGCCAGTGGCAGGACATCCGGGCCAAGGAATTTATGGCCGACGTGTCCGCCCTCGCCAAGGGGCTCATCGCCAGCGGCGTCGGTGCGGGCGACCGCGTGGGCATCATGTCGCGTACCCGCTACGAGTGGGCACTCATCGACTTCGCCATCTGGTTCGCAGGTGGCGTTTCCGTTCCCATCTACGAAACGTCATCGCCTTCCCAGGTCGCCTGGAACCTGGGCGACTCCGGGGCCGTCGCTGCCTTCGGCGAATCGGACCACCACGAGAACATCATCCGGCAGGCCGCTGCCACCGAAGGCCTCACGGCACTGACCCACGTGTGGCAGCTGGAGGGCGCCGGCCTCGACCCCCTGCGTGCAGCCGGCGCCGCCGTCAGCGACGACGAGCTCGAGGCCAGGCGGCGCTCCGCCGGGCTCCGCGACCTCGCCACCATCATCTACACCTCGGGCACCACCGGCAGGCCCAAAGGCTGCGAACTGACCCACGGAAACTTTGTGGAGCTGTCCGAGAACGCCTTGGCCACCTCACTGAGGGGCATAGTCAATGAGCAGTCCCGCACCATCATGTTCCTGCCGCTGGCACATGTCTTCGCACGCTTTATCTCGGTCCTGGCGGTGGCCGCCGGCGTCACCGTGGCGCACACCCCCGACATCAAGCACCTGCTGCCCGACCTGCAAAGCTACAAGCCGACGTTCATCCTTGCCGTGCCGCGCGTGTTCGAAAAGGTGTACAACTCGGCCCTCACCAAGGCCGAAGACGGCGGCAAGGGCGCAATCTTCCACAAGGCCGCCGACACGGCGATCGCCTACTCCCGTGCACGGCAGTCCGGCAGCATCGGCCTGGCCCTGAAGATCAGGCATGCAATCTTCGACAAACTCGTCTACGGCAAACTCCGCGCAGCCATGGGCGGGGAGGTGGCCCATGCGGTGTCCGGCGGCGGCCCGCTGGGCGAGCGGCTGGGCCACTTCTTCCAAGGCATCGGCCTGCAGATCCTGGAGGGCTACGGCCTCACCGAGACCACGGCCCCCGTCAGCGTCAACACGCCGGAGCGGATCAAGATCGGGACGGTCGGGGTCCCGATTCCCGGCAACAGCGTTCGGATTGCCGACGACGGCGAGATCCTCGTCAAGGGCTCCTGCGTCATGCGGGGGTACTACCAGCGGTCCGACCTCACAGACGAGTCGTTCGCCGATGGCTGGTTCCGCACCGGTGACATCGGCCAGCTCGACGAGGACGGCTACCTGCTGATTACCGGCCGCAAGAAGGAAATCATTGTCACCGCGGGCGGGAAGAACGTGGTTCCCGCGCTGCTCGAGGACCAGATCCGGGCTGATGCGCTGGTGTCACAGGTCCTCGTGGTGGGTGACAACCGCCCGTTCATCGGCGCGCTCGTGACGCTCGATGAGGAGGCCCTGCCGGGCTGGCTGCAGCGCCACGGCTTGCCGGCGGACACGAACCTGGGCGACGCCGCCGGGCATGCCGAGGTCAAGGCCGCCGTGCAGGAGCTCATCAACCAGGCCAACCAGTCGGTGTCGCAGGCGGAGGCCATCAAGTCATTCCGGATCGTGCCGAGTGACTTCACCGAAGCCTCCGGCCACCTGACCCCGTCCATGAAGGTCAAGCGCGCGCAGGTCATGAAGGACTTCGAAAGCGTGATCGAGGACATGTACAAGTCGCCGAAGCCAACCCGCGCCTGATCGGACTTCGCGGCCGGCCGGAGTTTTTGTCCACTTGTCGGGACTTCCGGCGCCTCCAGAGGCCAATAAGTGGACAAAAACTCCCGACGGCGCCGGGTTAGGCCTGCTGCAGCTCGTCCACCACCAGCGCGGCCAGCTCCACGGCTGCGGCGCGGGTTGCCGGCTTCAGCTGGCCCAGCCGGATCCGCGAGCCCTCCGCCAGGTGCCGGTCATGCGGAATCCGCACCACGTTCTTGACCCGTGACAGGAAGTGCTGCTCGATTTCGTTGATGTTGACCAGGGTGCGGTTACCGGCAGCCATATTGATGACCACTGTGGCCTTGGCGACCAGATCCTGGCGGCCGTGCGCTTCTAGCCAGGACAGCGTTTCGGACGCCAGCCGGGCCTCATCTACGCTGCCGCCCGAGACGAGCACCACGGCATCGGCCTTCTCCAGGGTGCCCTTCATGACCGAGTGCACCATGCCGGTGCCTGAGTCGGTGAGCACGATCGAGTAATACCGGCCCAGGATGTCGGTAACTGCGCGGTAGTCGGCGTCGTCGAAGGCGTGCGCCACCATAGGATCGGTGTCCGAGGCGAGCACATCGAGGCGCGAACCGTCCCGCGCCGTGTAGTTGGACAGCTGCGCGAACGAGTCAACCGTGAACCTGTCCTTCACCAGCTGGCGGGCCGTGAAATCAGCCCTGCCCGGCGACCGGTCCGAAAGGGTGCCCCGGTCCGGATTCGCGTCCATCGCGATGACCCGGTCCTCACGCAGCTCAGCCAGCACCATGCCGAGCAGGGTTGTGACCGTGGTCTTGCCCACGCCGCCCTTGCGCGAGAGCACCGGCACATACCGGGTCCGCTCCCCCAGGCGCATGGCGATGCGGTGCTCCATGGCCCGCTGGATCCGGACCTGGTCCGAGTCGCCAAGGTTCACGTAGCCCAGCGTTGCCTGGTACAGCCAGCGGCGCCAGCCCGACACCGGGGCGGCTGCGGCCCTGGTCAGGAGGCGATCAGCGGTCAGGGCGGCAGCAGACTCCGGCCCCTCGGGCCGTTCACGGCGCCCGGGAAGGTCCTTGGACTCTTCACCTTCATCAACTGGCGCGGGAAGCGGTTCAACGGGGGCCGGTGCGTCAGCTAGGTCTTTGTGCTCCGCGATGGCTCCACCGGGACCGGCGGTCACAACGGGCATGGCCGATGTGACCGTCCCCCGCTGCACCACGCCGCCGACTGCCGGGAGCGATCCGGCAGACGTACGGTCCTGGGCGTCGGAAACGGTCACCACACTGATGTCCCCTGCCGAAGCCACGTCACTGGTCAGCGCGACGTCTGCCAGGTCCGCTGCGTCCGCCGGAGACACCCCGCCGGGACCGGTGACGGGCTCCGCCGCAAGGTCGACGACGCTGCCTTGGGAGATCGAAGGCCTCCGGTCAGGGCGCGGCCCGGGCTTGGGCGTATTGGTCTGCGTCATGGTTTCCGCTCTGCTTCGTACTGGCTGCCGGATGGGTTTGCGGCAGCCAGTGTGGTTCGGAAATAGCTGTGGGGGCGGCTTAGCGCCGTCCCCCACAACCTTTTTCTGTCTACCACCCTACCTGCAGGGCGGCCGCCGGCCGCCCTGCAGGCTATTCAGCGGTCATCCAGCCGCCAGTAACCTATTCGACCGCCGTTTATTCAACAACAATCAGCAGGTCACCGCCCTGAACCTGTTCCACGGCGGAAATGGCCAGCCGCGTCACCTTGCCGCCCACCGGCGTCGTGATGGAGGCCTCCATCTTCATCGCCTCAATAGTGGCAATGGTGTCGCCGGCGTTGACGGTGTCGCCCGCCTTGACGGTGACCGTCACGGCGCCAGCGAAGGGAGCGGCGACGTGGCCCGGCACGGACGCGTCAGCCTTCTCCGCCGCCTTCACATTGCTGACCACGGACTTGTCGCGCACGGAGACCGGGCGGGACTGGCCGTTGAGCGTGCACATGACCGTGCGCATGCCCTTCTCGTCCGGCTCCGACACAGCTTCCAGGGACGCGATGAGGCGCACACCCTTTTCGAGCTGGATCACGTGTTCTTCGCCGCGCTGCAGGCCGTACAAGTAGTCGCGGGTGTCCAGGACCGAAACGTTGCCGTACGTCTCCCTGCTCTTGAGGTAGTCCTTGGTCGGACCGGCGAAGAGCAGCCGGTTCAGCGTCTGCTGGCGGGTCTTCGAGTCACCGCGGAGAG
Organism: Arthrobacter sp. FW305-BF8; assembly: GCF_021789315.1. Taxonomy (NCBI): domain Bacteria; kingdom Bacillati; phylum Actinomycetota; class Actinomycetes; order Micrococcales; family Micrococcaceae; genus Arthrobacter; species Arthrobacter sp. FW305-BF8. The sequence goes on along the minus strand of NZ_CP084561.1, from coordinate 1,966,863 downwards.
CTTCGCTGTCCTCGGCGCTCAGCTCGGCGTCGCGCACCTTTACGCTGCGGCCCTGGAGGGCCTTGGTGCGGAACGGTTCCGGCCAGCCTCCCGGAGGATCGCCCAGCTCGCCGGACAGGAATCCGATGACGGAGTCGGGGATGTCGTAGTTCTGCGGGTTCTCGTTGAAGTCGGCCGGGTCTGCGTTCAGGCCCACGAGGTGCAGGGCGAGGTCGCCCACCACCTTCGACGACGGGGTCACCTTGACCAGGTGGCCCAGGATCCGGTCCGCAGCGGTGTACATGTCCTCGATCGCCTCGAAGCGCTCGCCCAGGCCAAGCGCGATGGCCTGCTGGCGGAGGTTGGACAGCTGCCCGCCCGGGATTTCGTGCTGGTACACGCGTCCTGTCGGACCCGGCAGGCCCGATTCGAAGGGGGCGTAGACCCTGCGCACAGCTTCCCAGTACGGCTCGAGGGAGCTGACTGCCGCCAGGCTGAGCCCGGTGTCGCGTTCGGTGTGGGCCAGGGCCGCAACAAGGGCCGACGCCGACGGCTGGCTGGTGGTGCCGGCGAGGGATGCTGAGGCGACATCCACGGCGTCGACGCCCGCATCGACTGCCGAGAGCAGGGTGGCGAGCTGGCCGCCTGCGGTGTCGTGGGTGTGCAGGTGCACCGGAAGGTCAAAGCGTTCCCGCAGCGCGGAGACGAGCTTCGCCGCAGCTGCCGGACGCAGCAGGCCTGCCATGTCCTTGATGGCGAGGATGTGGGCGCCCGCTTCGACGATCTTGTCCGCCAGGCCCAGGTAGTAGTCCAGCGTGTAGAGCGTCTCGTTCGGGTCCAGCATGTCGCCGGTGTAGCACAGTGCCACCTCGGCGACGGCGGTGCCGGTGGCCCGGACGGCGCGGATGGCCGGCGCCATCTGGCTGACGTCGTTCAGTGCATCGAAGATGCGGAAGATGTCGATGCCGGTGGCCGCTGCCTCGTTGACGAAGGCCTCGGTCACTTCCTCGGGGTACGGGGTGTAGCCCACGGTGTTCCGGCCGCGAAGCAGCATCTGCAGGCAGACGTTCGGCAGGGCCTTGCGCAGCGCGGCAAGCCGGTCCCAGGGATCCTCGCCGAGGAACCGCAGCGCGACGTCGTAGGTGGCACCGCCCCAGGCCTCGACGGAGAGCAGTTCCGGCAGCAGGGTGGAGACCGCAGGCGCGGCGGCCAGCAGGTCCCTGGTGCGGACGCGGGTGGCCAGCAGGGACTGGTGGGCGTCGCGGAACGTGGTGTCGGTGACGGCGACGGCCTTCTGCTCGCGCAGCGCCTGGGCGAAGCCCTCCGGTCCGAGTTCCAGCAGCCGCTGGCGGGAGCCGGGGCGTGCCTCGGCGCCGGCGACGGACGGGAGCTTGTCCGCGGGGTCGGTGCGGACCGGAAGTTCGCCGTTCGGCTTGTTCACCGTCACCTCGGCCAGCCAGGTCAGCAGCTTGGTGCCGCGGTCGGCGGACACGCGGGCCTTCAGCAGTTCGGGCCGTTCGTCAATGAAGGACGTGGCCACGTTGCCGGCGATGAAGTCGGCGTCGTCAAGGACGGCCTGCAGGAAGGAGATGTTCGTGGAGACACCGCGGATGCGGAACTCCGCCAGCGCACGGCGTGCCCTGGCTACCGCGGAGGGGTAGTCCCGGCCGCGGCAGGTGAGCTTCACCAGCATGGAGTCGAAGTGCGGGCTGATTTCGGCACCCGAGTAGACGGTGCCGCCGTCGAGCCTTACGCCGGCACCGCCGGCGGAGCGGTATCCGGTGATCTTTCCGACGTCGGGCCGGAAGCCGTTGGCCGGGTCCTCGGTGGTGATGCGGCTCTGCAGCGCGGCGCCCTTGAGGTGGACGGTCTCCTGGGAGAGCCCCAGGTCAGCCAGGGTCTCGCCCGCGGCGATGCGCATCTGCGACTGGACGAGGTCGACATCGGTGACCTCTTCCGTAACCGTGTGCTCCACCTGGATACGGGGGTTCATTTCAATGAAGACGTGCTGGCCGGCGCGTTCGCCCACGGTGTCCACCAGGAACTCGACCGTACCGGCGTTGACGTAGTTCAGGGCCTTGGCAAACTTCACGGCGTCCCGGTACAGGGCCTGGCGGATGCCTTCGTCCAGGTTGGGGGCCGGGGCGATCTCGATAACCTTCTGGTGGCGGCGCTGGATGGAACAGTCACGCTCGAAGAGGTGCATGACGTTACCCTCGGCGTCAGCCAGGATCTGGACCTCGATGTGGCGCGGGCGCAGCACTGCCTGCTCAAGGAACATGGTGGGGTCACCGAAGGCGGCGTCGGCCTCGCGCATGGCGGACTGCAGCGCCTCCGGCAGGGCTTCACGGGTGTCGACGCGGCGCATACCGCGCCCGCCGCCGCCCGCCACAGCCTTGGCGAAAATGGGGAAGCCGATCTCATCCGCAGCAGCGATCAGTTCGTCAAGGTCCTTCGAGGGCGCGCTCGACTTCAGCACGGGGACGCCGGCCTTGCGGGCGGCCTCCAGTGCCGCCACCTTGTTGCCGGCGAGTTCCAGGACCTCCGCGGGCGGACCCACGAAGGTGATGCCTGCGGCCTTCGCGGCACGCGCCAGGTCCGGGTTCTCGGAGAGGAAGCCGTAGCCGGGGTAGATGGCGTCCGCCCCGGCCTCCTTCGCCACGCGCACCACTTCGTCGACGTCCAGGTAGGCGCGGACGGGGTGGCCCTCTTCGCCAATCAGATACGCCTCATCGGCCTTCTGGCGGTGGATCGAGTTGCGGTCCTCGTTGGGGAACACGGCGACTGTCTTGGCGCCCAGTTCGTAGCCGGCGCGGAAAGCCCGGATTGCGATTTCTCCGCGGTTGGCCACCAGAATCTTGGAAAACATACTTCTCCTGCATCATTGCGGGTGTATCGGTGAGTGGTCACAGTGTGTAAGACGGGCCGGACGAAACACAAATCATTGTGTCTACCGTCACAGAATTATCCGTCATGTCCGGGCCATATTCACTGCCAAGCCCGTATTTAGTGCTGTTTTCTGCCGCCGGACGACGACGGAGGGACGTCCGGCCGGCGAGGCATGCCCGGATCCGCAGAAGAAGGGAATCCGGCCGAGGTCAACATATGATGAATGGGGCGGCGGAAGCCTGCCCCTGTTCCTGCAGCCGGTTCCGGCAGCACCGGAACGGAACGTACCCCAACACGGCAACCGGCGTTAGGTATTGGTCTCTCAAGTGCAAGTAGTCAGCATCAGCAGCCTCAAGGGCGGTGTCGGCAAGACATCCGTTACAACCGGACTGGCGTCTGCGGCACTGGCCGCAGGCATCCCCACCCTCGTAGTGGACCTCGATCCCCATGCCGACGCCAGCACAGCCCTCGGCGTGCAGCCCAGCGACAAGCTGGACATCGGCAGGATGCTGAAGAATCCGCGCAAGGCCAAGATCGCCGAGAACGTCGTGCCCAGCGGCTGGATCAGCCGGGCAGCCGTCAACGGTTCCGGCCCAGCGGTGCTCGATGTCGCCGTCGGGTCCGCGTACACCGGTATCTACGACCGGCCTGACCTCGGCAAACGTGATTTGCGCAGGCTGTCCGCGGTGCTCTCCGGCGCAGACGCGTATGAACTCGTCCTGGTGGATTGCCCGCCGTCCCTGAATGGCCTGACCCGTATGGCCTGGTCCGCCAGCAACAAGGTGGCGCTGGTCGCTGAGCCCGGGCTCTTCTCCGTGGCCGGCACTGAACGCACCATGCGGGCCATCCAGCTGTTCCGGCAGGAATTTGCCCCGAATCTCTCCCCCGCCGGGATCGTCGCCAACCGGGTACGCTCCGGGTCCTCCGAGCACGCCTTCCGGCTTTCTGAGATGCAGGCCATGTTCGGCGACCTCCTGCTGGCTCCGCACATACCGGAGCAGGCGAACTGGCAGCAAATCCAGGGCGCGGCGCACTCCGTCCATCACTGGCCCGGGGACTCAGCCAAGACCGCGGCCGGGCTCTACGACACGCTGCTGGGAAATCTTCTGGCCGCCAACAAGACCAGCCGCAGCCGCAGCGCCCGGTAAGCAGCCCCGGTTCCGGGGCCAGCCTGATGCCGGATCACGCCGAAATGTTGAGACAGAGAAGGCCGCCTCCCGACGGGAGGCGGCCTTCTGCTTATTCTCGTGGCTGGCGCCGCTAGCCGATCTTGCGGGCCGCGCGGCGCTTGCTAAGTTCGTCGTCCGGGAACGTCTGGTCGCCGGCGTGCTCGCTGGGCAGCGAGGCGAGGCTCCCCTCGACTTCGCGCCACACCCGGCCCACAGCGATGCCGAACACGCCCTGGCCGCCCTGCACGAGATCGATGACCTCGTCCGCGGAGGTGCATTCGTAGACGCTGGCGCCGTCGCTCATGAGGGTGATCTGGGCCAGGTCCTCAACACCACGTTCACGGAGGTGCTCCACCGCGCTGCGGATCTGCTGCAGCGATACGCCGGTGTCCAGCAGCCGCTTGACGACTTTCAGGACCAGGATGTCGCGGAAACCATAGAGCCGCTGGGAACCGGAGCCTGCTGCGCCGCGGACTGCAGGCTCCACCAGGCCGGTGCGGGCCCAGTAATCGAGCTGCCGGTACGTAATGCCGGCGGCCTTGCAGGCAGTGGGGCCGCGGTAGCCGGCGTCCTCATCCAGAACCGGGAGATCCTCAGTGAAGAGAAGGCCCTGAGCACCGCTTGCGGGCACGGCTACGCCGGCCGTCGAGGGTTGCTTCAGCTCGCCTGCTTCGCCTTTCGGACTCACGTGGATCCTCCTTGTCATGAGCTCCCCTGGGGAAGTTGCCGCAACAGCTGCTACCTGCATGAAGTCCGGTTGAAATTCACGCTTGTAATTCGGCCGGAGTAGCACTTTCCAGTGTGACTTGCGCCGCTGTCGTATGCAATGGGAACTTGGTACCTTCGACGTTAGGCCTGCCATGGCCCAAGGTCAAAGACGTTCGCATGATTGGTGGGGCGTGTCGAAACTTTCAGCCTTAACTTTAACCTTAACGTGACCTTAGCCGTCGAAATCCTCGGGCTCGACGTCGTCAAGGAACTCCCGGAACCTGCGGAGCTCGCGCTCCTCCTCCACGGTGGGAGGACCGGGTTCCGTGTCCTCGCCCTCGTCGTGTTCGGTGATGCGCACGCCGGCCTCGTCCATGACGGAGTCAGCGCACCAGATCCGGCATTTGGCCCGCAGCGCGATGGCCAGGGCGTCGGATGCCCTGGAGCTCACAGTGGCCCCGTTGTCGAACTGGAGCTGGCCGTAAAAGATGTTGTCCTCCACGGCCACGATGTTCACGCTGACCACGGAATGGCCAAGCGTCTCCACCACGTCCACGAGCAGGTCGTGGGTCATGGGCCGCGGCGGCACCACGCCCTGCTGCGCCAGCGCGATGGCGCTTGCCTCGGGCGTCCCGATCCAGATGGGAACGTGCCGCTCTCCATGCATCTCGCGGAGCAGGACCAGGGGCTGGTTTGAGGGCAATTCGATGCGGACGCCCACAATCTCGACTTCGATCATCAGATTTCCATCCGCGAGATACGGTCCTGGACAAGGGCGCGGTGCAGGGTGAGGCAGAGGTCGCTGATTTCCCTGGCTGCTTCCGCCGCGCGGGCCTGCGACGCAGCGTCCCTGCGCGAGGTCAGGGTGGCCACGGCGCGTTCCACGAGTCCGAACTCGCGCTCCGCGGCAGCCTGGAAGGGGCGGAGGTGCCGGGGCTCCAGGCCGTGGCTCTCCAGCTGGACACAGGCGCGGGCCACCTGGAGGGCGTGCTCGTCGAATTTGCCGTCGGTGTGCCCGATGAGGCCGAAGCTGAGCAGGGACTGCAAAAGCGGCACGCTGGCACCCGACTCCGCGCGCAGCTGCTCCTCGCTGAGCCTGCGCGCCTTGTTCTGCAGTTCCGCGGCGAGCTCGTCCGAGACGATCCGCGGGGACACCGTGACCCCGGGCGGGAGGTTCTCGGGCCGCTCACCCCGGTCGATCGCGTCAAGGTAGTCCTTGATGACCTTGAGCGGCAGATACTGGTCGCGCTGAAGCGACAGGACGAAGCGCAGCCGTTCGACGTCGCTGTCCGAGTACTGCCGGTAGCCCGCGGGCGTACGCCGGGGATTGATGAGCCCTTTTTCCTCAAGGAACCTGATTTTCGACGCCGTCATGCTCGGAAAGTCGTCGCTCAACTGAGCGAGCACTTCCCCGATGTTCAGGACCAGTGGTCCCCGGCGCTCCGGTTGTGCCATTGCCACAGGCAGCCGCTCCGAATCAGACGCGTCCTGCTGCGCGGGCAGGGCTCAGGTAGAAGGTGAGGCGGAACTTGCCAATCTGGACTTCGTTTCCGGACCTCAGTTCCACGCTGTCCACGCGGTCATGGTTGACGTAGGTGCCGTTCAGGCTTCCGGTGTCCACCACCTCGAAGCTCCGCGGTGTGCGCCGGAACTCGACGTGGCGGCGGGAGACCGTCACGTCGTCGAGGAAAATGTCAGCATCCGGGTGCCGCCCGGCCGTGGTGACATCGGAGTCAAGGAGGAAACGGGCACCCGAGTTCGGCCCGCTGTGGGCCACAAGCAGGGCGGAACCGGAGGGCAGTGCCTCGACGGCAGAGCGTTCCTCCGGGGAGAGCTTGGGTACGATCGTCGGCTCGTCATGAACCGGAGTGAGGTTGATCGAGGTGGTTTCCGAGGCCCTGCCCGCACCTGTGCCGTAATCGCCGCTGGTGTGGTTCTGTTCGCCGCCAACCATGGATTCCTCCTCTTTCGTTGCAGATGTCCCCCTGCAATCAACGCGTACCGTCCGGAACTGCCTGGCAGAACCGATATGCCGCCCGCCGTCCGGCCACAGGACTCCATGGCTGGACTCCGGTGGCCGGGCAGCGGGACCGGTTAGCTTTAGCCTACCTGTTGTTCGTACTCCGATGCACTGAGCAGGGAATCCACTGCATCAGGTTCGGCCAGCTTGACTTCAATGAGCCAGCCGTCCCCGTACGGATCGGAGTTGATGAGCGCAGAATCGCCGTCGAGCGCCTCGTTGCGGGCCACAATCTCGCCGGAGACAGGAGCATAGATGTCGCTGACGCTCTTCGTGGACTCCACCTCACCGACGACGTCGTTTGCCTTAACAGTGGTGCCAACTTCGGGCATCTGGGCGTAGACGACATCCCCGAGGGCGTCCTGTGCGAAGTCGGTGATCCCCACGCGGACAACACCATCGGCGTTCGGTGCGGTCACCCATTCGTGCTCGGCGGTGTAGGACAGATCAGAGGGAATGTTGCTCATCAGGGGCCTTTCATCGGGTCAATCACCAATGTCAACGGAGGCGTAGGGAACAGCCACCGGTTGAAAGTATATGCACAACTCCCTAGCCGCCGGATGAGCCGGTATGCCTGCGGGAACCGCCCAATCCGGCCTACCGTGTGGCAAAGTGGTGCCATGCCGGAACTACCCGAGGTGGCCGCACTGAGCACGTTCCTCGACACACGGCTGCGCGGCGCGGTGCTGGAGAAGATGCAGATCCTGTCCGTGGCGGTCCTCAAGACGGCCGACCCGCCCTACACGGCGCTGGCGGGCCGGGTTATCACCGGAGTCGAGCGGTTCGGGAAGTTTGTCAGCATCAACGCTGACGGCCTGTATCTCGTCTTTCACCTCGCCAGGGCCGGCTGGGTCCGCTACACCGAAAATCCCTCGCCCGATCCGCTCCGGCCCGGCAAAGGTCCCATTGCGGCCCGGCTGCACCTTGCGGACGGCGACGGCCGGAAGGTGGGCATCGACCTGACCGAGGCCGGCACCAAGAAGGGCCTGGCAATCTACGTGGTGTCAAAGCCCGGGGACGTTCCCGGCATCGCAGACCTAGGGCCGGATCCGCTCGTGCCGGCCTTCACCCGGGAGATGTTCGCCGAGATCCTTGCCGGGCACGCGCACCAGATCAAGGGCGTGCTGCGGAGCCAGAGTGTCATTGCCGGCATCGGAAACGCGTACAGCGACGAGATCCTGCACGCAGCGAAAATTTCCCCGTTCGCCATGGCCAATTCCCTGGAGCCGGCGAAGGTCGGGGTCCTGTTCGACTCCATCCACACGGTCCTGGGAGCCGCAGTGGCCCAAGCCCAGGGAAAGGCGCCCGCGGACCTCAAGGATGCGAAACGGAGCGGCATGAACGTGCATGGCCGCGCGGGCCAGCCCTGCCCGGTATGCGGGGACACGGTCCGGGAAGTGTCCTTTGCGGATACTGCACTGCAGTATTGCCCAACCTGCCAGACCAACGGCAAGATCCTGGCCGACCGCAGGACGTCGCGCTTCCTCAAGTAGCACGCTGCCGCGTGGACGACGGCGGGCAACCAGCCGGCGTCGTTCTCCAACCTCAGACTCGGGGCAACAGAAAACCCCGCCAACCCTGTTGGGTTGGCGGGGTTTTCATGCGGTCGGGCTGACAGGATTTGAACCTGCGACCCCTTGACCCCCAGTCAAGTGCGCTACCAAGCTGCGCTACAGCCCGTCAGTTCCGCCGTTCTCCGCCAGATGAATCTTCCGAAGAATTTCATCTAAGCAGTCCGGCCGAACCACCTAGAAGAGCTTACACGATTCCGGCGGGTGCCAGTGACACTTTCCGGTATTCGCCGCCCGGTGTGTCGTAATTAACGCTTCTTGCCGCGCTTTTCACGAACCCGCATGCTGACCTCGATGGGCGTACCCTCGAAGCCGAAGGTTTCCCGCAGGCGGCGGGTGATGAACCGGCGGTAGCCCGGGTCCAGGAATCCCGTGGTGAACAGGACGAACTTCGGCGGCCGGCTGGAAGCCTGCGTGCCGAACAGGATGCGGGGCTGCTTGCCGCCGCGGACCGGGTGCGGGTGTGCCGCCACCAGCTCGCCCAGGAAGGCGTTGAGCCGTCCGGTCGGAATGCGCCTGTCCCAGTTTTCCAGCGCCAGCTCCAGCGCCGGCACCAGGCGGTCCTTGTGCCAGCCCGTCTTGGCGGAGATGTTGACGCGCGGCGCCCACTCCACGTGCGCCAGGTCCTGCTCGATTTCGCGTTCCAGGTACCGGCGCCGTTCGTCGTCCAGAAGGTCCCACTTGTTGAAAGCGAGCACCAGGGCACGCCCCGACTCAATGGCCAGCTGCAGGATGCGGACGTCCTGCTCGCTGAGCACCTCATCAACAGCAAGAAGAACGACGGCGACCTCCGCCTTTTCCAGCGCGCTCTGGGTCCGGAGCGAGGCATAGAAATCGGCGCCCTGCGCCATGTGCTGGCGCCGGCGGATGCCGGCGGTATCCACGAAACGCCAGGTTTGGCCGCCGAGCTCGATGAATTCGTCGACCGGGTCGCGGGTGGTGCCGGCAGTGTTGTCCACCACCACGCGCTCGGAGCCGGCAAGCTTGTTCAGCAGGGAGGACTTGCCGACGTTGGGGCGTCCGATCAGGGCAATCCGGCGCGGGCCGCCGGAGCGTTCGATGCCCTCAACGGTGGAGAACTCCGGCAGGGTGTCCATAACGTGGTCGAGCAGGTCGGCGACGCCGCGGCCGTGCAGCGCGGAGACGGGGTACGGCTCGCCGAAGCCCAGGCCCCACAGGACTGCGGAGTCGGCTTCCTGTACGAAGTCGTCCACCTTGTTGGCCACGAGGATGACAGGCTTCTTGCTCCGCCGGAGCATCTTCACCACGGCCTCGTCGGTGGCGGTCGCGCCCACTGCCGAGTCGACGACGAACAGCACTGCGTCAGCCAGCTCCACTGCCATTTCGGCCTGCTCCGCCACCCGGGCATGGATGCCGCGGGCATCGTGCTCCCAGCCGCCGGTATCCACCAGCGTGAAGTTGCGCCCGTTCCAGTTCGCCGAGTACATCACGCGGTCGCGCGTCACACCGGGGGTGTCCTCCACGACCGCCTCGCGGCGGCCCAGGATGCGGTTGACGAGGGTGGACTTGCCAACGTTCGGGCGGCCGATGATGGCGAGCACGGGGTCGAGCTTGAGCGGACCCTCGAGCTCGTCCTCGTCGTGCACGCCGCTGAGGAGCGCGGCGTCATCTTCGTCGAGTTCGTAGTCGTCCAGTCCGGCGCGGAGGGACGCGGCGCGAAGCTCCGCCTCGTCGTCGTCCATGGCCGCCAGATGTTCAGCCACCTGGTCTGTGCCGGTGGGCGTGTATTCGTCTTCGCCGGCGCCGGAGTGGCCGGAAGTTTGAGTCGTATCGCTCATTGCGCTTTCCTTAATGGTGGTCTGCCGGCGGTCCGGCTACTGCGGTGGGACGTTGGTGCGGATGATCCGCGGAGGGCAAAGGGATCCCGCTGTGCCGCACGGTAGTCCTGACGTGCGCGGCCAGAGTGTCCCGGATTTGCGTAGCCGCCCTGTCCATTGAAGCACGCCCGGTTTCACCCGGATTCCGGCCGAGCGCGAGGGGTTGGCCGAAGCTGACGTGCAGCCGGCGGCCGGGTTTCGGGATGCTGTCCAGGTGTTCGCCGCCCTGCCGGGTGCCCAGGATGGCCACGGGCACCACAACGGCGTCCGAATTCAGGGCGAGCCATGCCACCCCGTTGCTGATGCCGGTTGCCTTGCCGCTCCCCCGGGTCCCCCCGGGCAGGATGCCGATGCAGCGCCCGGCGTCGAGCACATCCTTGCTGAGCTGCAGGACGGACCGGTCCCCCGCACGGTCAACCGGAAGCTGGCCCGAGGCCCTCAGCACGCGGCCAAGGAAGCCCTTGAACATCTCCTTCTTAACGAGGATGTGCATCGGCCGGGGTGACGCGCCGAACATGACGGGCCCGTCGAGGAAGCTGATGTGGTTTCCTGCGAAAATCACCGGACCCGCGGCCGGAACGTTGGAGCGCCCGGTGACGGAGGTGCGGTAGACGGCGTTGTTCAGGAACCGGCCGACCGGCCGGCTCCACGCCATGGTCCACAGGCCGGGAACAACAGTCCCCGGCAACCCGGCCCGGGGAACCCTGGCGGAATCACTCATGGTTGATGACCTTGGTGACGATGCGGAGCGCGGCAACCACGGTTTCCTCGAAGTCCAGGTCGGACGAATCCAGCGTCACCACACCGTCCGCCGCCTGGGTGAAGTTCACCACGGTGGAGTCCTTCGCGTCCCGCTGGGTAACCTGGGCGGCCAGTTGCTCGGCGCTTTGCGTCCCGCCGAGCTGGATACCGCGGCGGCGGAGCCGGGCTTCCTCGCTGGCGGTCAGGAGCATGCGCACCTGTGCACCGGGCACGACGACGGTGGTGATGTCCCGGCCCTCCACCACCATGCGGCGGTTGTGCTTTTCGATCAGGGCGCGCTGGCGGCGGATGAGTTCGGTCCGGGCACCAAGCGTGGTGGCGATGGCGCTGACGGACGAGGAGATGCCCGGTTCCCTGATGGCGTCGGTGACGTCGGCGCCGCCGACCCGCACAAACTCGGTGTGCGGGCTGGTGCTGATGTCCAGCGGCAGTTCTTCGGCTGCCAGTTCGACGGCGGTGGCGTCGGCAAGGTCCGTTCCGCGGTCGAGGCAGTACCAGGTGAGGGCCCGGTACATGGCACCGGTGTCCAGGTAGGCGAGGTTCAGGCGGCGTGCCACTTCCTTGCTGACGCTGGATTTGCCCGAGCCTGATGGCCCGTCGATGGCCACGACCAGCGGCCGGCCCAGCCGGAGGGCAGGCAAAGTGTCGATCAGTTCCTGTGTCATTACTGAAGTACCCGCCATCCACGGTCGCTTAGTGCTTCTACAAGTAGGTCATGCGCGCTCGGCAGCACCGAGATCTCCACCATGCCCACGTTCTGTCCGGAGGAGTGGTCCAGCCGGAGGTCTTCGAGGTTGACGCCAATCTCACCGATCTCGGTCAGCAGCCTGGCGATCTGGCCGGGCCGGTCATCGACAAGCACTGTGAGCCAGGAATAGGCCTGCGGAGGTCCGCCGTGTTTACCCGGGATTCTGGCCTGCCCTGCATTGCCTTCGCTCATCAGCTGGGCCAGGTCAAGACGGGCCCCGGCAGCCGCGGGGTCTTCCAGCGTCCCGATCAGCCGGTTGAGGTCTTCGCGCACACCGTAAAGGATCTCCACCACCTTTCGGGCATTCGCCCCCAGGATCTGGACCCACAGCGTGGGGTCGCTGGCTGCGATGCGGGTGGTGTCGCGGAGCCCGTTCCCGGCAAGGGAAAGGGCATGCATCGGAGTGTCCTGTAGCCGGCTGGCCAGCAGCGAGGACATCACCTGCGGCAGGTGCGAGACCAGGGCCACGGCCCCGTCATGTTCCTCGGCCGTGAACTGCGAAACGAGGCCACCCAGGTCGGTGGCCAGCGCCCGTGCGGCCTGGACTGCCCCCGCCGAGGATTCCTCGGTCGGGCACATGACCCACGGCATGGAGGTGAAAAGCTCGCCCCGGGCGGCGACGGGCCCGGACTTTTCGCGTCCAGCCATGGGGTGGGTACCCACGTAGCGGCTGAGGTCCGCGCCGCGGCTCCGCAGGTCATGCAGGATCGCTGCCTTGACGCTGGCGATGTCGACGACGGTCGCGTCCGGATAGTCTGCCAGCGCACGTTCCACAACGTCCGCGGTCACGTCCGGCGGAGACGCGACCACGACGAGTTCAGGACGTTCGTCACCCATGGCAGCCAACGGGACACCCGCGCCGATGTCGACGGCGACGGCCTGGTTGGTCGGCGACGGATCGGACAGGTACACGGCAACGCCACGGCCGCGCAGGCCGAGGCCGATGCTGGTGCCGAGCAGGCCCGTGCCGATAACGACGACCGGGCCATTCAGATGGCCGCGGCCGTGCGTACGGAAAGCCGACATCCCTTACAGCCCCACGGATGCCAGCAGGTGGCCGACTTCCTGCTTGCCGAGGTTGCGGATGCTTCCCTGGCGCTGATCGCCCAGGCCGATGGGGCCGACCTTGACGCGCACCAGGCGCAGTACCGGGAACCCGACGGCGTCGAACAGGCGCCGGACGATGCGGTTCTTGCCAGAGTGGAGCACCACTTCGATCAGGACATGGCCCGGGGTCGAGTCGACCAGGCGGAAGGAGTCGACCGAGGCAAAGCCGTCCTCGAGTTCTATGCCCTCCTTGAGCTGCGCGCCGATGCCCTGCGGGAACGGCCCGCGGACCTGGACCAGGTAGGTCTTGGGGACCTCGTAGGACGGGTGCGTCAGCCGGTTGGCCAGCTCGCCGTCGTTGGTCAGCAGCAGCAGGCCCTCGGTGGCGACGTCAAGGCGCCCGACGTGGAAGAGCCGTTCGCCCTGGTTGTTGCGGATGTAGTCGCTGATGCACGGCCGGCCTTCGGGGTCCTCCATGGTGGACACCACGCCCTTGGGCTTGTTGAACACCATGTACACCAGCGTGTCGTCGAGCTGGATGCGCAGGCCGTCCACGTGGATGACGGCGGTCTTGGGATCGACGCGTACACCGAGCTCGGTGACGACCTTGCCGTCCACCTCAACGCGGCCCTCGGCAATCATGTCTTCGCAGACGCGGCGGGAGGCGACGCCGGCGGAGGCCATGACCTTCTGCAGGCGGACGCCGTCGGCGTCGTGGACTTCGGACTGCGGCACCTCGGCGCGCGGGCCGCGGGTGCGGGAGGGGCGGCGGACCGGCCCCAGGTTCTGACCGAAGCGTTCGCTGCCGAAGGCGCGCGAACCCGCGGCCTTGGGGGCGCCCGACTTGGGCTTCAGTGCGCCCGGGGTGCCGGGGGCCCTGTTCGCGCCGGGCTTCCTGGCATCGGCCTTGCGTGCGCCGGCCTTGGGTGCACCTGTCCTGGCTGCGGGGGCCTTGGCGCCCCCCTTCCAGTCACCGGCGGGCCGCCGGCCGGCGGGTGCATCGTCGGGATCGACGAAGCGCTCCTCGCGGGGCTTGGCCTTGAAGGTGCGGTCTCCGAAGGGGCGGTCGCCGCCCTTGGGGAAGTCGCGCTTCCCGGCGCCCGCTCCGCGGCCCTGAGCCGCGCCGCGCGGAGCGTTGCGATCCGGAACTTTACGTCCGGAGCTGTTACGTGGTGAACCCTGGCGTCCCGCCTGTGTCATGACCCGTCCTCTGTGATTTTTGACCGGCAAAGGTTGTCCGAAGACAACACTAGCCAGCCGTGCAGATTAAATCTGCCCTGGTAAAAACTGCTTTGCAGGCGTGCCGCCTACATTCTTCCGGCGTCGTAGAACTCTTCAATTCCTTCAAGCCCCGGAAGGTGCGGTGAAAGCTGAGGCAACTCAGCCACCGAGCCGATTCCCATGCGTTCAAGGAAATACGACGTCGTGCGGTACAGGACAGCGCCCGATTCCGGATCTGTTCCGCCATCCTCGATTAAGCCGCGCTGGGTCAGCGTCCGCACAACAGAGTCAACGTTGACTCCCCGAATTGCAGAAACCCTTGCCCTGGATACCGGCTGCCGGTAAGCGATGACGGCCAGTGTCTCGAGCGCCGCCAGGGTCAGCCTGGCCGTCTGCCCCTCAAGGACAAAAGCACCGACGACGTCGGCGAATTCAGCCCGTGAGTAGATGCGCCAGCCGCCGGCGACATTCCGCAATTCAAAACCCCGGGGGCTATAAGCGACGTCATGTTTAGGTCCGTTGCTGCCAGTTTCCAAATCCGGGGCTTTAACAGTATAGCCGTCATAGTCGCGCTGCAGATCCAGCAGCAGTTCCTCGACGGCGGCCACCGTCAGGTTCAGTCCGGCGGCCAGGTCGGTGGCAGAGGCGGGCTCGTCCAGCACCATCAGCACCGCCTCAAGTGCGGCGCGTTCCCGGCCCGCAACTGGATCCGTCATTGCTGCTCCTCGTATTCTTCGCTCAGGTGCTCCCCCGTCCATCCGGTGCCATCCGCGGTCCAGCGGACAGTCAGGTCTCCCAGCGGCGCCACCTGGTCGAAGGCCACCACCTGGTCCCTGAACAGCTCCAGCAGCGCCAGGAAGCGCGCCACCACAACCAGCGTGGATTCGGCGTCGGCTATCAGTGCACGGAACGTCAGGGGCCGGCCGTCCTGCAGCCGCAGGCCGATGAGTTCAGCCTGTTCCTTGACGCTGACCGTGCTGCCGTGCAGGTGGGCCACGCCCACCTCTGTCGGTGCGGGGTCCTTTGGCCTGAGCGCTGCCTCGGCCAGTGCCGCGAACTGTGCGGGGCTGTGCTTCCAGACCAGCTCCGGCAGCATCGCTGCGAAGTGTTCCTCGAGAGCCACCTGCCGCGGATAGCGCCGGGACTCCAGTTCCAGGGTGGCGTCCATCAGCGCGGCAACCTTCTTGAAGGCCTTGTACTGCAGCAGCCGGGCAAAGAGCAGGTCACGTGCCTCGAGAAGGGCGATGTCGTCATCGTCCTCCACTTCCCCGGCCGGCAGCAGGCGCGCTGCCTTCAGGTCCAGCAGCGTGGCCGCGATGACCAGGAACTCACTGGCCTCGCCAAGGGCCCACTCCTCCCCCAACTCCTGGAGGTTCCGGATGTACCGGATGAACTCGTCGGTGACCGTGGCAAGCGCCACCTCGGTGATGTCCAACTGGTGTTTGGAGATCAGCCCCAACAGGAGGTCGAAGGGGCCGCTGAAGTTGGCCAGGCGTACTTCGAAGCCGGACCGCCTGGCCTCGGCGGCGGGCGTTGCCGGCTCTGCGGTCATCCGGGCTAGGGCGCGCCGCCGCGCGAAATCAGTTCCTTGGCGAGGCGGCGGTAGGCGTCGGCACCCACGTGGTTTCCGGCATAGCTTGTGATGGGCTCGGCAGCCACGGTGGCGTCAGCGAACTTGATGGAACGCTTGATGACGGTTTCGAAGACCTTGTCGCCGAAGGCCTCCACCAGGCGGCTGATGACCTCACGGCTGTGCAGCGTGCGGGCGTCGTACATCGTGGCCAGCACGCCGTCCACCTGCAGCCGCGGGTTGAGCCGGTCCTGGACCTTGTCGATGGTTTCGACCAGCAGGGCCACCGCGCGCAGGGCAAAGAATTCGCAGATAAGCGGAATGATCACGCCGTGGGCCGCGGTCAGGGCGTTGACGGTGAGCAGACCGAGGGAAGGCTGGCAGTCGATGAGCACGACGTCGTAGTCGTCCTCGACCTTCTTGAGCGCCCGGTCCAGGACCTGCTCACGGGCCACCTCGTTGACCAGCTGCACTTCCGCCGCCGAGAGGTCGATGTTGGCCGGCAGCAGGTCCACGTTCTCCACGCCGGTCTGGTGGATGGCGTCCCGGATGTCGATCTTGCGGTCCATCAGGACGTTGTAGACCGTCAGATCGAGTTCGTGGGGGTTGACGCCGAGCCCGGCGGACAGCGCGCCCTGCGGGTCGAAGTCCACCAGGAGCACCCGGCGGCCGTACTCTGCCAGCGCTGCCGCAAGGTTGATGGTGGAGGTGGTCTTACCCACCCCGCCCTTCTGGTTAACCATGGCTATGACGCGGGCCGGTCCATGGGAGGACAGCGGCGCGGGCTCCGGAAATTCGCGGTGGGGGCGGCCGGTAGGACCCATGACGGCGTCTTCCAGGTCGAGTTCCGTGCCTTCCAGAGTTGCTGAACCCTGTTCGCTGCTCACGTATCTATCCACACTTTCGATGACGGTGATTTTTCTGCCGCTGTCTGCCAGCGCCCCTGCTTCTTCCACCCCAAGGCTACAGCGCCCGACACGGCATTCCATGGACCTTGACTTTTGACGGCGTTTGAGCCTTTACCTTGTACCTGAGGTCGAAGGTTGGCTTTTCTGACGGCATGAAACCGCCCGCACAGGCGGGGCCTGTGCGGGCGGTTTCACTTTGTCTGTACTGGCGCCGGGCCCTAGGCCTTGGCCGGCATGGCGGGAGCGGCTGCTTCCACCGCGCCGTGGTGGTGCGCCACCATGGTCTGTTCGTCGAACGGTTCCTCGCCGGACAGCACCCGGTTGACCTGTTCGCCGTCGACCTCCTTGACCCAGGTGCCGACCAGCAGGGTGGCTACGGCGTTGCCGGTGAAGTTGGTCAGTGCACGGGCCTCTGACATGAAGCGGTCGATGCCGACGATCATGCCGACGCCGCCCAGGAGCTCGGGCCGGTGGGCCTGCAGGCCGGCGGCCAGGGTGGCCAGTCCGGCGCCGGTAACGCCGGCCGCGCCCTTGGATGCAATGATCATGAAGATCAGCAGGGAGATCTGCGCGCCGAGGTCCAGCGGGGTGCCCATCGCGTTGGCCACGAACAGCGACGCCATGGTCAGGTAGATGGCCGTGCCGTCCAGGTTGAAGGAGTAACCGGTGGGAACCGTCACGCCGACAACCGGCTTGGAAACGCCCAGGTGCTCCATCTTGGCGATGAGGCGCGGCAGGGCGGCCTCGGAGGACGACGTCGAGAAGATCAGCAGGTATTCGCGGGCCAGGTACTTCATCAGCTTGAAGATGTTCACGCCGGTGACAACCTGCAGCAGGCCGCCCAGGATGACGACGATGAACAACGCACAGGTGATGTAGAACGCGATCATCAGGGTGAACATGCTCACGATGGCCTGGAAGCCGGTGGCGCCGACCACGGCCGCGATGGCACCGAAGGCACCCACCGGGGCAAGCCACATGATCATGATCAGGATGCGGAAGACCAGGGCCTGGCCGTGGCCGATGGCCTTCAGGATCGGGGCGCCCTGCGGGCCCATCTTCTGCAGCGCGAAGCCGACCAGGATGGCGGCGAGCAGGGTGGGAAGCACCGGAATGTCGCCGGGGATGATGCCCAGCAGGAAGTCGACGGTGCTGTCCGTGGCGGCCTTCTTGTTGGGGTCGTACGGCGTGAGCTTCAGGCCTTCACCCGGGTGGATGATGTTGCCGACGACGAGGCCGATCGCCAGCGCGAAGGTGGACATCACGACGAAGTAGCCCAGTGCCAGGCCGCCGACCTTACCGACGGTGGCCGCCTTGGCGATGGAGCCGATGCCCAGCACGATGGTGCAGAAAATGACCGGGGCGATCATCATCTTGATCAGCTTGATGAAGCCGTCACCAAGGGGTTTGAGTGATTTTCCGACCTCGGGGAACAGCAGTCCCACCAGAGCGCCGAGGATGACGGCTGCGATGACCGCGATATACAGGTAATGGGACTTGTCGAGTCCCTTACGCTCGGCTTTAGCCGGCGCTGCCGACTCTCCTCGTTGAGAAGCCATCTTGTCTCTCCTTATGGATAATCTGGAAGACGCTTCGGCACAATCTCTGGGCTCCGCGCGTCGGTCCTTTGTGATTTCCATCATTCGCCACAGGGTGACTTGGCTCACCGTTGCGTTCATATTGGTCATGGGAGGTGTTGATGATCCACCGCTGGAGCATCGCGAGGCGGCTGTTCGTCGCCAACCTGCTCTTTATGCTGGCCCTTACGGCCATCGTCGGCACGGCGGTCTTTGTAGACGCCAGGGACCATGCCTACGAGGAGGCCGGCCGGCGAATGGGCGCCCTCGCTACGTCCATTGCCGATAACCCGCTGGTTCTGCAGGCTGCCGGCTCCGGGAACCCCTCGGCGCAGCTGCAGCCGTACGCCCTGAAAGTCATGGCCGATTCCGGAGCGGATTTCATCACCATCATGGCGCCGGACCGGACGCGGTGGACGCACCCGCTTGACGAGGAGCTTGGCCGGCCCTACATCGGTTCGATCGAGGAGGCCCTCCAAGGACGGGTGTTCACCGAGATCACCGCCGGAACGCTGGGTCCGTCGGTGCGGACGATCGCCCCGGCCAAGGACGCCCGCGGCACGGTCCGCGCCCTCGTGGCAGCCGGGGTGACCGTCAATACCGTGGACGTGGCCATCTCTGGCAGGCTGCCGGCGCTGCTGGCCGTCTCAGGCTTCCTACTCGCGGCCGGATCGCTGGCGTCGTGGTTTCTTGGCCGCTACCTGCGGCGCGTGACAAGGGGGTGGGGTCCCGAGCAGCTGGCCCAGCTCTTCGCCTACTACGAATCGGTGCTGCACTCGGTCAGGGAAGGTGTCGTACTGATCGACCCGGCCGGAAGGGTGGTCATCTACAACGACCAGGCGGCCGAACTGCTGGGGCTGGAGCCGCGGGAAGCTGAGGACGATCACGCGGCCACGCCATTGCTCGCCGACCTGCCTTTGGCCCCCAGTCTCAAGGAACTCTTCGAGTCGGGACGCACGGCCCACGACGAAATCCACCTCACGCGTGACGGCGTGCTGGTGGTTAACCAGCGGCCGGCAGTGGGGCCGGGATCCTCCGCCGGACGGCAGCGGGGCCCGCTGTTCGGCACCGTTGCCACTATCCGCGACCGCACGGAGATCGAATCCCTGGGCACCGAGCTTGAGAGCATGCGGACGCTTTCCGATGCCCTCCGTGCGCAGACCCACGAGCACGCAAACCGCCTTCACACCATGGTCTCCCTGCTGGAGCTGGGCCGGACTGATGAGGCCCTCGACTTTGCCACGAAGGACCTGGAGCTGAGCCAGCAACTGACGGACGACGTGGTCGGTTCAGTCCAGGAGCCGGTGCTGAGCGCACTGGTCATGGGCAAGGCAGCCGAGGCCCACGAGCGCGGCGTCGAGCTGGTGGTCGAGGCGTCCGGGCCGGCCCTCAGCGGAGACTTGGCCGTACAGGACCTGGTCACCGTCCTTGGCAATCTGCTGGACAATGCCATCGACGCTGCCGCCGAGGCCCCCGCACCACGGCGGGTGGAGCTGCTGGTGGACACGGCGGGCGGGAGCCTTGACATCACCGTGCAGGATTCGGGCAAAGGCATTGACCCAACAGCTGTGGACGACGTGTTCCGCTACGGTTTCAGCACCAAGACGGCCGGGCCGTTCGGGCGGGGCCTCGGCCTGGCGCTGGTGAAACAGGCCGTGCAGCGCCTGGCCGGTACCATGAGCATCAGCAACTCGAGCACCGGCGGGGCGCGCTTCCACATCGCGCTTCCGGCCACGATCGCTTCGGACACATTGCTCCCAGACACCTTTCCACCTAGCACACCGCCGTCCAGCACAATTCCATCCAGCACATTCCCGTCCAGCACGGCCGCATCGAGCCCCCCGGAGGAGCACGCGTGACAGACATCCGAGTCCTCGTCGTCGAGGACGAGCTCATAGCGGCAGCGGCACACGCCGCCTACGTGGGCAGGGTGGACGGCTTCACGCTGGCGGGAACGGCCCCGGACGGCCAGTCGGCGCTCCGCATGCTCACCGAATTCTCCGCCGCTGGCAGCCCGGTGGAGCTGGTTCTGCTGGACATGAACCTGCCGGACCTGCATGGCCTCGACATCGCCCGGCGGATGCGTTCCGCGGGGCACTTCGCCGACATCATCGCGATTACGGCTGTTCGGGAACTGGCGATTGTCCGCAGCGCCGTTTCCATCGGCGTCGTGCAGTACCTCATCAAGCCGTTCACCTACGCGACGTTCGCGGACAAGCTGGAGAGCTACCGGCAGTTCCGTGAGCAGTTGGCAGGACCGGCGGCGGGGTCGGCGAAGGCAGCCGCCTCGCAGAGCGATGTGGACCAGGCTTTCGCCAGCCTGCGGGCGCCGTCCGAGCTGCCGCTGCCGAAGGGCCTGGCCCCTTCAACGCTCGACGCCGTCCGCGATTTCATGAAGGAGCAGCCCGGGGCCGTCTCGGCCACGGAAGTCATGACGGCGTTGGGGATGTCGAGGGTTACGGCGAGGCGCTACCTCGAGTACCTTGCCGACGCCGGAACGGTCTCCCGCACGGCACGGTACGGCGCTCCGGGCCGCCCGGAGAACGAGTACCGCTGGTCCCGGGCCTGACTTCTGCCGGGCACCGTGATACGCAGATCCGCCCTCAGGCGGCCGTGGGTGAGGACCAGTAGGGCCAGGGATCCAAAGGCAGCGGTGGATCCAGGTCGTCGGGCATGTCCGGAGGCCCCAGCTCCTCGTCCGGCTCAAGCCAATCCTGGCCGGGTGGCAGCTCCCGCCAATCCTGGCCGGCTGGCAGTTCCTGCAAGTCTTGGATTGGCGGCGGTTGTGGCCATTCCGGCGGTTCCCAGTCCTGGTGTTCGGCAGGGTAGTGACGGCCGGATGGTGAGATCCAGCCGGGCGGGCCTTCCCGGGTGGCGCCGACCGGTCTCCATGCCGTGGTGTGTTTGAGGCGGTGGTGTTTGGGGCAGGGCTGGCCGAGGTTGGTCACGCCGGTGCCGCCGCCGTCTGCCCAGGCGAGGATGTGGTCGGCGTCGTTATCGAGGGAGTGGTTGTTGCAGTTGGGGAATGTGCATTTGGCGTCGCGGAGGCGGAGCCATTGGCGCATCGGTTTGGTGAGCCGGTAGCTGGTGCGTCCGATCTCCAGCGGTGCGCCGTCCCGCGGATCAGTCAGCACCCGCAAAAACGAGGTCGCGCCGTTGGCGACGAGCCGGCGGGCCATCGACGGCGGGATAGGGCCATACCCGTCCAGGTTGGCCGGTTCATCGGACAGGCCGAGCAGCGAGAACACCGGAACCGTGACCAGCACCTGCGCCGACGGGGACGGCACACCACCGGCCAGCGCATCACCGGCCCGGCCAGAGTCTGCGGGCAAGACATCTGCGGGCGCGGACCCCGCCGACACGAGATCTGCAGGAAGGAATGCTGCGTCCGGGTCGTCAGACGCGCCGCCGACTCCCGGCGCCGGGCCGAGGAGCCACGTGGCGAAGGCGTCGACGCGGAGCTGGGTCAGAGTGCGGGTTTCGGTCGGGCCCTGCATCGATCTGGCGGCGGCGGTGGTGCGGTTCCAGATCCCGACGGCTTGGTCCGTGGGCAAGTACGCCGAGAACCAGGCCATGCCGTCCCGGTCCGGAACGTACTCCAGCCGCCGGTCCTTCGCACTCTTGGCGTGTCGGGTTTCGATGCTGACCGGGTGGTGCCGTTCCCGCCAATACCGGGCTTTGGTCCGGAACCTCGCCGGCGTCAGCTCCCCGGCCGGGCAACCCCGCGCGTACCCGGGCGCGTCCGGGTCCAGGAAATGCGCCTCAAACGCCGCAGCGGCTTCCGCTGACAGCCCGTCGGTCTCATCGCACATGATGCGCGCGTGCTGCCAGGAGACTGTTCCTGACCCGAGCGCGGCTAGCGTCAACGGCAGGTCCCTGCTCAGCCTGGCCGATTCCTCCAGAAACCGCGCCGCCGACCCCTCACTCAGCGTTAGCGCACCCGCCACCTCCGCCGTTACCGACATCTCCAGCGCGTCCCGCTCCGAGGCGGACGCGTCGGGAGCTGTCAACGCCGCAGCGGCAGTAGCGAAACCGGCCGCTGCCTGTGCCTTCAACGCAGCCACACCGGCCTCCAACCTGGCCGCCTCAGCCAGGACGTCCAGCCACGCATCCGCCTCATCCCGCAGCGGATCACCACCCGGCCGGGCTGCCCCGGAACCGGCCTCGGCGCCGGCGGCCTCACGGACAAAAACAGCCAACGCGGCAACAGAGGACTCTATGCCCTCCACCGTCTGCACCGCTGTTTTCGCATCCATACCCACAGCATGACAGGGTGCAGCGACATTAAAGGGGCGGATCTGGCCCCACAAGCGGGCCGGATCGGGAAGTTTTCTTCGGCCGCTCAAGAACGAAAACTCGATAGCAGTTCAGGGTGCCTCCCGCCGCAGGTTTGTATACACTGCGGCGCAGTCCGGTGAAGAAAAGCCGGGGTGAGCTAGGCAAAAGCGCGCCCTCTGTATACACTCGGGATAGATTCAAGCGAAGAGAGGAGGCAAGATGCGCGCCAGTGACAGGGCCTATGCCGCGCTGCGCGAAGACATCATCGAATGGCGCCTCCTCCCCGGCACCGTACTCGCCGAAGTCGAACAATCCGAACGCCTCGGCGTCTCACGCACCCCGCTCCGGGAGGCGCTGAGCCGCCTGACGGCGGAAGGGCTGACGACGGCGGGCGGCCGCGGCGTCGTCGTCACCGATATCTCACTGGAGGACATCGACGAGCTGTTCGAACTCCGTGAAACCCTCGAGGGAAAAGCTGCCGCACTGGCAGCCCAGCGCGGGGATGCCGACATCTTCCTCCAGCTCCAGAGCGAGCTGCTGGACGCGCCCGCCCTGCTCAGCTCCCCGGATCCCGCCCGCCACGACTATTACGAGCTTGTCGGCCGCCTGGATGCAGCCATCGATGCTGCCATCGCAAACTCCTACCTGGCACAGGCCATGCGGAGCCTGCGCGTCCACCTTGTCCGGGTCCGCAGGCTAGCCGCCGACGACCACGCCCGGCTCACAGCCGCAGCAGCTGAACATGCCGCCATCGCCGAAGCCATCGCCGAAGGCAACTCAAAGCTTGCCGAAGCAGCCACCACCGTCCATCTGCACCGCAGTCTTTCCCATGTCAAAGCCGCCCACACATCCGCCCAGAAGGAGTCCCATGGTTAAGGAACACCACGTCCACGTGTACAAGAGCGAGGAAAACCTCCCCCGCGAGGATCAGCTCGCCCACAAGATCGCCGTAGTCGCCGCCGACCCGGTAGCGGTTACCGCCGACGTCACGGACATGGTCATCAACCGGATCATCGACAACGCCTCCGTCGCCATCGCCTCTCTGAACCGCGCTCCGATCGTTGCGGCCCGAGCCCAGGCGCTCACGCACGCCCCGTCCAGCGGCGGTAAAGGGGCCAAGGTCTTCGGCATCGGCGAACGTGTCTCCCCGGAGTGGGCAGCATGGGCCAACGGCGTGGCGGTCCGGGAACTGGACTACCACGACACGTTCCTCGCCGCGGACTACTCGCACCCGGGCGACAACATCCCGCCGATCCTCGCTGTCGCCCAGCACGTGGGCTCCAGCGGCCAGGACCTGATCCGCGGCATTGCCACCGGGTATGAGATCCAGGTGAACCTGGTGAAGGCGATCTGCCTGCACAAGCACAAGATTGACCATGTGGCCCACCTCGGCCCCGCCGCGGCGGCCGGCATCGGCACCCTCCTGGGCCTGGACGTGGAAACCATCTTCCAGTCCGTGGGGCAGGCCCTGCACACCACCACCGCCACGCGGCAGTCCCGCAAGGGCGAGATCTCCACCTGGAAGGCGCACGCCCCGGCCTTCGCAGGGAAAATGGCCGTCGAAGCCGTCGACAGGTCCATGCGCGGACAGACCTCCCCGGTACCGATCTACGAAGGCGAGGACGGCGTGATCGCCTGGATGCTGGACGGCCCGGACGCCTCCTACGAGGTACCCCTGCCCACGCCCGGCGAGGCCAAGCGCGCCATCCTGGACACCTACACCAAGGAACACTCGGCCGAGTACCAGGCGCAGGCGTGGATCGACCTTGCCCGCAAGCTGAACAGGGAACACCCCGAGGCGACCGATCCCGCCAACGTGAAGTCCGTCCTGATCAAGACGAGCCACCACACGCACTACGTGATCGGCTCCGGCGCCAACGACCCCCAGAAGTACAGCCCCACCGCCAGCCGGGAAACCCTGGACCACTCGATCCCGTACATCTTCACCGTCGCGCTGCAGGACGGGGCCTGGCACCACGTGGATTCCTACTCCCCCGACCGCGCCGGCCGCCCGGACACGGTGGAGCTGTGGCAGAAGGTGTCCACGGTGGAGGACCCGGAGTGGACCCGCCGGTACCACTCCCTGGACATCAGCGAAAAGGCCTTTGGCGGTTCGGTGGAAATCACCCTGTCCGACGGCACCGTCATCCGCGACGAGATCGCCGTCGCCGACGCCCACCCGCTGGGCGCCCGGCCCTTCACCCGCGAGCAGTACGTCAATAAGTTCCGGACGCTGGCTGCCGGGCTGGTGACGGAGGATGAAATCGAAAGGTTCCTTGCCGCCGTCGAACGCCTCCCGGAACTGGGGGCAGGCGAGCTGGACCAGCTCAACATCACTGCGGCGCCCGGCGTCATCGATTTCAGCGCCGCGCCCAAGGGGCTGTTCTAAATGCTTTACTCCGCTGCCACCCCCGAACAGAAGCGGGTGCGCTTCCGTGAACTGCTGGCTTCCGGAACCATCCAGCAGTTCCCCGGAGCGTTCAACCCGCTATCGGCCCGCCTGATCGAGGAGAAGGGCTTCGCCGGGGTGTACATCTCCGGCGCCGTCCTGGCCAACGACCTCGGCCTGCCCGACATCGGCCTGACCACCCTCACCGAGGTCGCAACAAGAGCCGGCCAGATTGCCAGGATGACCGATCTGCCGGCCATCGTGGATGCTGACACCGGCTTCGGCGAACCCATGAACGTGGCCCGCAGCGTGCAGGAACTGGAAAACGCCGGGCTCGCCGGCTGCCACATCGAGGACCAGTTCAACCCCAAGCGCTGCGGCCACCTGGACGGCAAGAACGTCGTGGACCTGGACACCGCCACCAAGCGGATCCGCGCCGCGGCAGATGCGCGGCGGGACCCGAATTTCCTGATCATGGCCCGCACCGACATCCGTGCGGTGGAGGGTCTGGACGCGGCGAAGGACCGGGCCAGGGCCTTGGTGGAGGCCGGCGCCGACGCGATCTTCCCCGAAGCCATGGCCACGCTGGAGGAGTTCCAGGCCATCCGCGACGCCGTCGACGTGCCGATCCTGGCCAACATGACCGAGTTCGGCAAGAGCGACCTCTTCACCGTGGACCAACTGCAGGATGCGGGCGTGAACATGGTGATTTATCCGGTGACCCTGCTCCGTAGTGCCATGGGGGCGGCTGAGCGTACGCTGGACTCAATTAAGGCTGACGGAACGCAGGAAGCGCAGGTAGGGAGCATGCTGACGCGCGCGCGGCTGTACGACCTGGTGGATTACGAGGCCTACAACCGCTTTGACACCGGTGTCTTCAACTTCCGGATCCCCGGGACCGACTGACACCCAAAATCCCCGCAGGACCACCGGCCCCTCCGGCCGGTAATCGGACGCAAGGAACGAAGGAGTTCAGCATGGCTGAAGCAGAGATCAAGAAGGGCCTCGACGGCGTCGTGGTGGACTACACCGCAGTCTCGAAGGTCAATCCCGACACCAACTCATTGCTGTACCGCGGCTATCCCGTCCAAGAGCTCGCCGCCAGGTGCAGCTTCGAAGAGGTCGCTTACCTCCTGTGGAACGGCGAGCTGCCGTCCTCCGGCGAGCTGGCTGACTTCACGGCCAGGGAACGCGCCGGACGGAGGCTGGACCCCGTAGTCAAGCAGGTGATTGATGCCCTGCCGACGACGTCGCACCCCATGGATGTCTGCCGGACCGCTGCATCGGTGATGGGCGCCCGCCACAGTCTCGCAGAGGATTCCTCCCGGGAGGCCAACATGTCCAAGGCCCTGGACCTGTTTGCCGCGATGCCTGCCGTGGTGGCATACGACCAGCGGCGCCGTCACGCGTCCGGAGGCCCCGTTGAACCGGTGGAGCCAAGGGACGACCTCGGATACTCGGCCAACTTCCTGTGGATGACCTTCGGCGAGGAGGCCGTCGCCGAGGTGGTGGAGGCCTTCAATGTCTCCATGATTCTTTACGCGGAGCACTCCTTCAACGCCTCCACCTTCGCCGGGCGCGTCATCATGTCCACGCTGTCCGACCTCCACTCGGCGGTGACCGGGGCCATCGGTGCTCTCAAGGGGCCGCTGCACGGCGGGGCGAACGAGGCCGTGATGCACACCTTCGACGAGATCGGCATCCGGCCCGAGGAATCCCTCGAGGAAGCCGCCGAGCGCGCCAAGGCATGGATGGAAAACGCCCTGGCCCAGAAAAAGAAGGTCATGGGCTTCGGCCACCGGGTCTACAAGCACGGTGACTCCCGCGTGCCCACCATGAAGGCCGCACTCGACAAGATGATCGCCCACTACGGCCGGCCCGAACTGCTGGGCCTGTACAACGGGCTCGAATCGGCCATGGACGAGGCCAAGGGCATCAAACCGAACCTCGACTACCCGGCCGGCCCCACGTACCACCTCATGGGCTTCGACACGAACATGTTCACGCCGCTGTTCGTGGCCAGCCGGATCACGGGCTGGACCGCCCACTTCATGGAGCAGTTGAACGCGAACTCTCTCATCCGCCCGCTGAGCGCTTACAACGGTCCGGATGAACGGCACGTGCCGTAACCCCTCGCCCGTAAACGCGTACGACGCCGGGCCGGTCACCTTTTGAGGTGGCCGGCCCGGCGTCGTTTGCTGCCGTGTTCAGGACGAGATCTGCAGGCTTTGGATCATAGCCTTCAGCTTCCTGTACTCCGGTGTCTCCATGTAGGCTCTGGCCTCAGCCATGCTGGCAAATGTTGGCTCGGCGGCCTCCTGGACGGCCCGGTCCGCGAAGGACAACATGCCCCGCGGAGCACCCGTGACCACTGTGTACATCAGGCAGCTGTCCCGCGTTCCTCCGCTTGAGTTGTCCACCAGCCCCATCTGGTAGCTGAGACCCTTGCCAGTCGAGGTCTTGTCCATGACGCGGTACGAGAACCGGACTCCCCGCTGGACGGCCCAGCCTGCGGTAAGGGATGACGAGTCAGTATCAAGCTCGGTGATCTTGTAAGTCCCGGCGTTGCAGGCGCCGCCGAGGCCGCCGGCAGCAGAGTGCTGGAAGTTTGCCACTGTCTTGCCGGCTTCGTCGGAAACCGCGATTCCCGACCCCGGGTACTCAGGCGTTCCGACCGGGAGGTCCTTCGCCGTCCAGCCCTCGGGGAGAACGAAGCTGGCCTGCCCGTCCTCACTGACGAAGCGCTTGCTTGTTGTCGCCGTTTTGGCCGGCTGCAGCGCCAGGGAGATCAGCATGCGCTTGAGGTCCCGGTACTCCTGCGTTCCCATGTATGCCTTGGCCTCGGCCACCGAGTCGAACGCGAGCGGGGCGTCCTTTCCGTCCGCCGTGAGCCAAAGAGTGTCGCCAAACTGCGCGAACGGGACGTTGTCCGGGCCGAGGATGCCGTTGTACAGACCGCAGGTTGTGGTCTGCTGAGCCAAGTCTCCGTCAGTCAGGGCGAGGGACCCGTAGACCTTGTCTCCCTGGATTATGCGGAAGACAAAGGCGGACGGGCCTCGGGGGTGTTCCCTGAGCTTGGCCGCTTTCTGCTGAATGTCGACAACCACCGAGTCGAGCGTCTGGAACGGCTTCGGGACCGGGCACACCGGACCACCCGTGGCTTCATAGACGAGGCGAAGTGTGGCCACGGTCTTGCCGGCGGCGTTCTTCACTTCAACGATGTTGTACGAGCCACCAGCGATGGTCGCCGGCGTTTGAGCCACGGTCCACCCCAGCGGGTGCTCGAAGGTGGCCTGGCCGGTGGCGTCCGTGAAGGTGGTCCACGAAACTGCGGCCGCAGGAGGGGGCGGCGCCGGCGTTGCTGTCGCCGTCCGTGTCGCGGAGGGCGAAGCCGTCACCGTTGGCGTTACCGGCTCCGCCGATGTGGAGGCGGAGGCGGAGGGCAGAACTGTGCCCGCCGGGGCGGGGGCCGATGTCAGCGATCCGAGGTTCGTCGCCACCAGAACACCGGCGGTCACCGCTGCCGCGGCCAAGGTGAGCACACCGGCGACTCGGGCCCGCCGTCGTTTCCGGTCGCCGAACTGCAGTACGTTCGCCGGCAGGCTGTCCGTGAATATCGGGGCATCGGTGGTCACCCGGCGCAGGACCTCATCGGCGTCGGGAGTACCGGCAGGATCGTTGCGGAGCGGGTCTGACCCGGAAATCATGTTCTTGATCGGATCCATCTCATGCCCCCATCTTCTGTGTGACGGATTTCTGTCCGCCCGGGTTCTGACTGCCCGGGCTCTGTCTTCCCGAGCTCTGTACTCCCGAGCTCTGCCTTCCCGACTCCGCGGGCACCGGCATGCGCTTGCGGAACGCCGCCCTGGCTCGGTGCAGGCGCACTTTGGCAGCAGTTTCGCTGCACTCCAGAACGCCGGCGATCTCCGCCATGGTCAGCTCGTCCCAATAGGCCAACTGCAGGATGTCGCGCTCACTGTCGCGCAGCGCGGCCATGGCGTCGTGGACCACCAGATCCTCGGAGTCGGTCCCGGAGCGGAGCTCGGCGGATGCCCGGAGTTTTGCCTGCAGGGCCACCTGCCTGTCACGGCTCCGGTATGCGTTTCCGACCAGGTTCCGCGCCACGGTCAGCAGCCACGCGATGTCCGCGCGTGGCTGGTCCTGCCATTTTTGCCATACGACGCGGAACACGTCGGCGGCAAGCTCTTCAGCGAGCTCAGGCGATTCCACCCGCCGCCGCACATATCTGTATATCCGCGGATAGCTGTCCCTGTGAACGGCGATGAACGCCCGTTCGCGCTCCGAATCCACGTATCCCCCAAACGTAAAAAGTAGTGTCCTGACTTGGCAGGCTAACCGTATAGTTTCCGCCAGGGCACGGGCGGTTACACGGCCCGGAAAGAATATTCGGCGGACGCCACGGTCTCATTGTCCCCGTTCAGGGTGATGACAGCATCGACGACGCTCCCGGCCAGAGCCAGGGGCAGCCAGTGCTCAGCATCCTGCCACATGCGCTCCAGCGGAAGGGAGGACACCAGGAACCACTCCGGAATGATCTCTGAGCTCTCGACGGGCTCACCGGCCCACCGGCGGGTGGTGAACAGGCTGGTGGACATGTTCCAGTCAGGGCGGGAGGGAAAAATGAACTCCACTGTGCCCGCGTCCAACAGGTCCTCCTCGAGGACAACGACGCCGGATTCCTCCAGCACCTCGCGGCACGCCGCCTGGGCATCGGTCTCGCCGGCCTCCACGTGGCCGCCGAGTCCAACAATTTTGCCGCTTCCGAAGCCGGTCCGCTTCAGGCCAAGGAGCACCTCAAGCCCGGCCTCCGCGCGTTCCCGTAGCAGGAAGCAGAGGGTTACGGGCACGGAAGTCATGCAGACCAGCCTAGCGGTGCCGGCGCTATACGCGCGTTGACGCAGGAGCCGGGATTACCCCAGGGCCCGGGGGTGCGCTGCGGCATAGACTTCCCGCAGCGTGTCGGCGGTGACCAGGGTATATACCTGTGTGGTGGTCACCGAGGCATGGCCAAGCAGCTCCTGGACCACGCGGACATCCGCTCCGCCTTCGAGCAGGTGGGTGGCGAAGGAGTGCCGCAGCGTGTGCGGGGAGACATCCTTAGTGATCTGGGCCTTGTCCGCCGCGGCTTTCAAAATGGTCCAGGCGCTTTGCCGGCTGATGCGCCCGCCCCTCGCGTTGAGGAATAGCGCCGGGGTGCCCTTGCCCTTCCCCGCGAGCAGTGGGCGGCCCCGGACCAGGTAGGCGTCGAGGGCGCGGGCCGCGAATGAACCCAGCGGGACCAGGCGTTCCTTGGAGCCCTTTCCGAACAGCCGCACGATGGCCGGGCCGGATTCGGCGGGCTGCACCGAGAGGTCGTCGACGTCCAGGCCCACGGCTTCGCTGATCCGGGCTCCGGTGGAGTAGAGGAATTCGAGCAGCGCCCGGTCGCGGAGGCCGGTGGCGGTGTCTGTCCCGGCGGCTTCCAGGATCCGCGTGACCTCGTCCACGGTGATGGCCTTGGGGAGCCGCTTGCCAGGCATCGGCGGGTGCACATCGCTGGCGGGGTCCGCCGTCGTCGTTCCTTCCAGCGCCCAAAAGCGGTGCAGTCCCCGAACGGCCACCACGGTCCGCGCCGCGGACCGCACTCCCAGCGGGGTACCGCCGTCAGCTCCGTCAGAGAGGGCCTGGGCGAAGCCCGTCACGTGGTGGCGGGTAATGTCAGCCGGGCTGCTGAGGCCCTGCCCGGCGAGGTAGGTCGAGTACCGGGCGAGGTCGCGGCGGTAGGCGGACAGAGTGTTTGCCGCCAGGCCCCGTTCGACGCCCATGTGCTGCAGGTAGTCGGTCATGCCGCGGTCAATGGCGGTGCGCGGCCGTTGTGGCGGTGCCGCTTCCGCGCCGTCTGCCAGACCAGGGTCTACCAGCGCAGAGTCCGCCGTGGCGGATGAATTCTCCGGTGCAGCCGTGTCCGCGGACATCAGCGCTGGCTGGGGTGGGCCGGCCAGGGGGCGTCGCCCGGCCGTAGCCCGCTGAAGCCGTCCGCTTTCGCGGCCGCGGCCGCGAGGATTCCGACGACGGCGGACGGGTTGTGGAGGCGTCCCTCCAGCACTGCGGCCACGGCATCCTCCAGCGGGATCCAGTGCAGCTCGATTTCCGCTTCCTCGTCCGTGCGGACGTGGAGTTCGTGATGCGGGACCTCGGTGAGGCCGCGGGCCAGGTAGATGCGGATCGCCTCGCTGGAGGATCCGGGCGAATTGTAAAAGTCAACCAGGACGTTCCAGTCACTGGCGATCAGGTCGGCTTCCTCGGCGAGCTCCCGTGCCGCGCCCACTACGAAGTCCTCCCCCTCGACGTCGAGCAGGCCAGCGGGAATTTCCCACAGGTCCATGCCCACCGGGTGGCGGTACTGCTTGATCAGCAGCACCTCGCCGTCGGCGTTCATGGGGAGCACAGCGACGGCACCGGGGTGCTCGATGTAGTCGCGGACCAAGGGGTCACCCTCGGCGGTGAGCTTGAAGCTGTCGCTGACAACGTCCCAGATCCGGCCGTTGTAGACCCGCTCCCGGGAGAGCAGACGGCGCGGGCTCGGCGCATCCGAAACCTGCCGGTCAGCAGGGGTGTCTTCAGAATTACCGGGCATCGCGCCGTCCTTACTCTATGGGTGCTGTGAAATTACTCTGCCGGGATCTACTCTGCGGCGGCTTCGCCGGAGCCCGCCGCGGCGGGCTCGAAACCGCTCCCGGCGTTGCCGCTCTGGTGGTCCAGGGCCGCCTTCACCAGGCCGGCAAAGAGCGGGTGCGGCCTGGTGGGCCGCGAGCTCAGTTCCGGGTGCGCCTGGGTGGCCACATAGTAGGGGTGAACCTCGCGGGGCAGTTCCACGTACTCCACCAGCTTGCCGTCGGGTGACGTGCCGGAGAACACCAGGCCCTCGGCAGCAATCTGCTCGCGGTACTTGTTGTTCACCTCGTACCGGTGGCGGTGGCGTTCGCTGACGGTGGTCTTGCCGTAGGTCTCGGCGATGACCGAACCCTCGTCCAGCTTGGCCTCGTAGAGGCCAAGGCGCATGG
This sequence comes from Arthrobacter sp. FW305-BF8, assembly GCF_021789315.1. Lineage (NCBI taxonomy): Bacteria > Bacillati > Actinomycetota > Actinomycetes > Micrococcales > Micrococcaceae > Arthrobacter > Arthrobacter sp. FW305-BF8. Next base: position 1,935,125 of record NZ_CP084561.1, on the reverse strand, counting down.
TGCCGCCGAGGTCGCCGCGGCCCTCGACGAATTCCAGCTGCTCTTCCATCGTGGCGATGACCGGGTACTTGGAGTCCGGCTCGAACTCGCTGGAGGAGGCGCCCTCCAGGCCTACGACGTTGCGGGCGTACTCGATGACCATGCACTGCAGGCCAAGGCAGAGACCCAGTACGGGCAGCCGGGATTCGCGTGCAAACTTCAGCGCGCCCAGCTTGCCTTCCAGGCCGCGGATACCGAAGCCGCCGGGAACGCAGATGGCGTCAACGCCTTCGAGGGAACGCACTGCGCCCTCGTGGGTTTCGCATTCGTCGGACGGCACCCAGCGGATCTTGACCTTGGCGTCGTTGGCGAAGCCGCCGGCACGCAGGGCCTCCGTGACGGAGAGGTAAGCGTCCGGGAGGTCGATGTACTTGCCCACCAGGGCAACCTCGACCTCGTGCTTGGGGTTGTGGACAGCTTCGAGGAGCTTGTCCCAGCTGGTCCAGTCGACGTCCTTGAACGGCAGGTCCAGCGCCCGGACGATGTACGAGTCCAGGCCCTGGGTGTGGAGGGTCTTGGGGATGTCGTAGATGCTGGGGGCGTCGGCGGCGTTGACCACCGCGTCGATGTCGACGTCGCACATGCGGCCGATCTTCTCGCGCATGGCATCGGGAACTTCGCGGTCCGAGCGGATCACGATGGCTTCCGGCTGGATGCCGATGGACCGGAGGGCGGCCACGGAGTGCTGCGTGGGCTTGGTCTTCAGTTCCTGCGAAGGACCGATGTACGGGACCAGGGACACGTGGAGGAAGAAGACGTTGGTCCGGCCGATGTCCTGGCGGACCTGGCGGGCGGACTCGAGGAAGGGCTGCGACTCGATGTCGCCGACCGTGCCGCCGATCTCCGTGATGATGACGTCCGGCGCATTCTTGCCCTCGGCGGGAAGCCGCATCCGACGCTTGATTTCATCGGTGATGTGCGGGATGACCTGGACCGTGTCCCCGAGGTACTCACCACGGCGTTCCTTGGCGATGACGGTGGAGTAGACCTGACCGGTGGTCACGTTGGCCGAGCCCTCGAGGTTTTCGTCGAGGAAGCGCTCGTAGTGTCCGATGTCGAGGTCAGTTTCAGCACCGTCGTCTGTGACGAAAACCTCGCCGTGCTGGAAGGGGTTCATCGTGCCCGGATCCACATTCAGATAGGGATCGAGCTTCTGCATAGTTACAGACAAGCCGCGTGCCCGCAGCAGGTGGCCGAGGCTTGATGCCGTCAGTCCTTTGCCTAGCGAGGACGCCACACCGCCGGTGACGAAGATGTGTTTGGTCGTCTTGGACGAGCCCGGGAACCGGGAATTTACACGGGAATTTGATCGCTGCACCACGGAATTCGAGCCTATCATCAATTGAGCCTTCCACGGATCGGGTATGCGTCCCCAAAGGCTTCAGTTTTCCCTGTCCGCGCGCTCCCGGCAAGGGGTTGTCACGCGGCTGCAGGCCTTCACCGGGCTCAGGCCTGCTGGGGCAGGAGCTTGGCGTCGTCCAGAAGCTCCTGGGCGTGGGCCTGGGCGGTTTCGGAGTCTTCCTGGCCTGCCAGCATCCGGGCCAGTTCCCGAACGCGTTCGGCCTCGTCCAGGAGCTGCACGTCGCTGGAGGTGAAGCCCTTGGCCGTGGAGCCGTCGGAGCCGCGGACAGAGGTTTTGGTCACACGGATGTGCTGGTCGGCGAACGCGGCGACCTGGGGCAGGTGCGTTACCACCAGGACCTGGACGTGGCGCGCCAACATGGCCAACCGCCGGCCGATCTCGACGGCGGCACGCCCGCCCACCCCGGCGTCGACCTCGTCGAACACGAACGTCGGCACGGGGTCCACGGCCGCCAGCACCACTTCGATGGCCAGCATGACCCTGGAAAGCTCACCGCCGGACGCGCCCTTGCCCAGCGGCCGGGCCGGTGCGCCGGAATGCGGCTGCAGCAGGAAGGAGATCTCGTCCGCACCGTAAGGTCCCAGCTGGGCGGCGGGCTCAATGGTGATCACCAGCGTGGCGTCTGCCATGGCGAGGGCCTTCAGCTCGGCGCTAACCCGGGCGGAAAGGTCCTTGGCTGCTTTGGCGCGGACCTTGCTGATGGCTGCGGCCTGTTTCTTCAGCTCGGCCGCGGCCCTGGCCACCTCGGCTTCCAGGTTTTCGATCCGGGTGGAGTCGCCCTGCAGTTCGTCAAAGCGGGCCCGGGCGGTCTCCGCCCATTCGAGGACCTCGTCGATGCTTGGCGCGTACTTCCGGACCAGCTTGGCCAGGGACGCCCGGCGCTCTTCGATTTCGGCCAGGCGCTCCGGGCCCTCCGAGTCGAGTCCGGCCTGGTAGCTGGCCAGCTCGGTGGCGATGTCGTTGAGCAGGAATCCCACCTCGGCGAGGCGGGCGGCGGCAGATCCGAGTTCCTCATCGTGTTCGGCCACGTGTTCCAGGGTCCGCTTGGCCGCATCGACGAGCGACGTGGCGTCGCCGGACTCGCCAAAGTCCTCGGCAATGAGGGCCTGGTGCGCGGTGGTGGCGGCGATCCGGAGTTCCTCGACGTTGGCCAGCTTCACGGCCTCGGCCTTCAGGGCCTCGTCCTCCCCCGGCTGCGGGTCCACGGCGTCGATCTCCGCCAGCGCGGCTTCCAGGGACTCGGCCTCCCGGAGCCGCTCGCGCTCCGCACTCCGGAGTGAGTCCAGCTCTGCCTGGCTGGATTTCCAGGAGGCGTAGAGGTCCTGGAATCCGCCGAGCGCCGCCGCCAGCCCGTCCCCCGCGAACTTGTCGAGGGCTTCGCGCTGTGCGGCGGCCCCCTTGAGCCGGATCTGGTCAGTCTGCCCGTGCACCACCACGAGGGATTCGCCGATTTCGGCCAGCACGCCCACTGGGGCGGCCCGCCCGCCGAGGAAGGCCCTGCTGCGTCCGTCGGCACCCAGGCGGCGTGACAGCAGCAGTTCCGCGCCGCCGTCGAACTCCTCAATCTCAGCACCGGCGTCCCTGGCGCGTTCCAGGGCGAGGTGCCCGGAAGCCAACTGCACCACGGCCTCGGCAGAGGCGCTCTTGGCACCGCTGCGCACGGCGCCGGCGTCCGAGCGTGCGCCCAGCAGCAGCCCGACGGCGGTGACCACCATGGTCTTGCCGGCACCGGTCTCGCCGGTGACGACGCTGAGCCCGGGGCCCAGCGGCAGCGTGGCGTCGGTGATGACGCCGAGATCGCGGATTCTCAGTTCTTCAAGCATGGTTCACTCTTCAGTCGGAGGATCGGATTCTGGACCGGGTTCGGACGGCCGAAGGCCCGAGGGCGGCGCCATGGTCCGGGGCGTGCGGACAAGCGGCACCGGACCGGTATGGATCTCCTCGGACTGCGGTACAGGGCCGCGCCAGCCATGGATGGGAAGCTGGAACTTGCGGACCAGCCGGGCAGAGAACGGGGTCTGGTGCGTGCGGGCCAGGCGGACAGGGGTGGCTGACCTGGTGACCTCGACGCGGGCGCCGGGTGGCAGGTCCACAGATCGCCTGCCGTCACACCAGAGCACGCCCAGGGCATCGGTCCGGTTGAGGACTTCCACGGCCAGCCGGGACCGGGGCGAGACCACCAGCGGCTTGGCGAAGAGGGCGTGCGCGCTGATGGGCACAATCAGGAGGGCTTCCACTTCGGGCCATACAACAGGGCCGCCGGCGGAGAAGGCGTACGCGGTGGACCCTGTTGGGGTGGCCAGCACCACGCCGTCGCAGCCGAAGGAGGTCAGCGGGCGCTCGTCCACCTCCGTGACCAGTTCGAGCATCCGCTCCCGGTCGCCCTTTTCGATCGCAGCCTCGTTCAGCGCCCAGGTGTGCCAGATCTTCTGGCCGCGGACCCAGACCTGGACGTCGATGGTCATGCGCTCCTCCACCGTGTACTCACGGCTGGCGATCCACTCGACTGTCTGGGCGAGGTCCGCGCGCTCGCTCTCGGCGAGGAAACCGACATGGCCGAGGTTAACGCCCAGCAGCGGTACATCGAATTCGCGGACCAGCTCAGCCGCCCGCAGGATGGTTCCGTCCCCGCCCAGCACCATGACCAGTTCGACGTCCGGAAGCTGGATATGGTCGTCGAGGATCTCGACCGGCTGGTCCATGGCGCCGAAGAAGCCCTCCATGTCGCCCAGTTCGGACTTCTGCATGACGGGGATGATGCCGAAGGCGTGGAGCTGGGCGCACGCTTCCCAGGCCGCCTTTAGGGATTCCTCGCGGCCGGTATGGGCAAGTACCAGTACACGCCTGCTCATCGGGTTCCGCTCTCTAGTGGTTCGGCCAGATCTTTCCCAGCAACGCAGCGACAGCTGCGTCCCGCTCTTCGATCTTAGGCAAGTCTTCGGACATTCTTTGCGTTATCCACAGGAAGTATTCGACATTTCCGTCCTGGCCGGGCAACGGGCTGATGGCCAGCCCCCGCAGTTCCAAGCCGGCGTCGAGCGCCGCCCCCGCCACTTTACCGACAGCCAGCCGCCGTTCGCGCTCCGAGGTGACCACTCCCGTGCGGGCGAGCCGTTCCTTGCCGATCTCGAACTGCGGCTTGACCATGAGGACCAGGTCGCCGCCCGGGGCGGTGCAGGTTGCCAGCGGGGCCAGCACCAGGGTCAGGGAGATGAAGGACAGGTCGGCAACCGTGATCTCGGCCGGGCCGCCGATCTGACCCGCGTCCATGTAGCGGACGTTCAAACCTTCGTGCACGCTCACGCGCGGATCGCTGCGGAGCTGCGGCACCAGCTGGCCGTGCCCGACGTCGACAGCCACCACGTGCGCGGCTCCCCGCCGCAGCAGGACGTCGGTGAAGCCGCCTGTGGAGGCTCCGGCGTCAAGGCACCGTTTGCCGCCGACGGCGACCTCGGGGAAAGCGTCGAGCGCGCCGGCCAGTTTGTGGCCGGCCCTGCTGACGTATGCGTCCGCTGCGTCTTCCGCAACGCTCAGTTCACGGTCGTCGCCCACCTGCAGCGACGCTTTGGCGAGGACGTCGCCATCGGAGGACACCTTGCCTTCGGCGATGAGCCGGGCGGCGTGCGTGCGGGACCGCGCCAGTCCCCTGCTGACGAGCAGTTGGTCGAGTCTGGGCATGATCAGGCGGCACCCGCACCAGGCTGCGGATTTTCACGCGGCACGTCATGCTGCGGCTCTTCGTTTAGGGCTTCCAGCAGGGCGTCGTGCATGTCCGCATAGGCAGCCGGGTGCTCCGAAACCGGGAGGCCGGGGACCTCGCGGACCCGGTCCAGGATGGCCAGCACCGCGGGGTCGGCCACGCGGGCACCAGCGGGGCTGCCGGGCAGGGCCGGCTCCGGCCAGGCGGTGCCATGAACTGCGCCGTCCGACGCGTTGTTGTTCAACTCGGGCATGGCACCAGTCTATTGATCCAGCCAGTGGAGTTCGGGAACCGTGGGGCTGTCGGCGTCGGGCCGGGCCGCCCACCACACGGCACAGGCCGCGCGCCACGAATCGAGGTTGTCCTTGTGCCCGGTGATGCGGATGGCGTCTCTGTCCACGGTTGCCGTGGCGTTCCCGCAACGGAACGTCCCGCCGTCGTTATCGATTTCCGGATACGCCTCGTAGAGGCCGGCGAGGTCCCGGATGATGTAGCGGGGCCGCTCGTCGGTCCGGGCGGCCAGGATGGTTTCCAGTGTGTCGACGCCGGTCAGCACTGCCACCGTGGCGAAGCCCGCCCGGTTGCCGCCCAGGATGTCGGTGTCCAGCCGGTCGCCGACCACCAGCGGCCGGTCCGACGACAGCCGCTTGGCCGCGGCGTGAAACAGCGGAGCCTCCGGCTTGCCGGCGACGAGCGGCCGCCGGCCGGTTGCCGCGGCCACGGCAGCCACCAGGGTTCCGTTGCCGGGAGCCATCCCGCGGGCCTGCGGGATGGACATGTCGGTGTTCGTGGCCACCCAGAGTACGTCCGCATCGGCCAGGACGAATGCTGCCTCAGCGAGGTCCTTCCAGCCGATCGCAGGGTTGAAGCCCTGCACCACGGCCACGGGATTGTCCTGCGCGCCGTGGACCGGCTTCAGGCCAACGAGCTCAACCTCGTGGGCCAGCGCCGGGCTTCCGGTAATGAGCACGGCAGCGCCCGGGGGCAACAGCGACGCCAACAGGTCGGCCCCCGCCTGGGACGAGCTCACCACCTGCTGGTCCTCGGCGGGGGCGCCAAGCTCGCGCAGGTGGGCGGCCACCTGCGCCGGGGTGCGGGAGGCGTTGTTGGTGACGTAACCCAGGCCGACGCCGATCCCGGCCAGCCGCTGCAGGGACTCCACCGCTCTGGGGATGGCGTGGGCGCCGGCGTAGACCACACCGTCCAGGTCGGACAGCAGCGCGTCGAACCGCGAGATCAGTTGGGCATCACTCATGCCGGGCTAGTCCTCTGAGCCGTCGTGGCGTCGGTCGTCATCCTGCTGTTCGGTGTGCTCAGCTTCTGCGCCAGCGTTTTCAGCATCGCCGGCTTCAGCTTCGCCGGCTTCCTCGTCAGGCTCGGCGGAATCCTCGTCGGATTCGGCATCGTCGGATTCGAAGTAATCCGCTTCGGCGTCGTCCAGGTTTCCTTCTGCCGCGTCCGCTGAGGGACGCTGGGCGGCAGCGTCCTCCTCCGCGCTGATCGCGGGGGCCGCCTGGCTGTCGGAAGACTCGGTTCCCTCCTGCGCCGCCGCGCCTGCGGCATGTGCAATCCGCTTCCGGCGTTCGGCTTCTTCCCGGGCTTCCTCTTCCTCGTCCCAGCCAAGGTCGATGATGTCGGGTTCCTCCGCCATGCCCTGGCCGAGGGCTTCCTCGGCAACGACGGCCTGCCGCTGCCACTTTCCGGCCTCGGTTTCGCGGCCAACGGCTGTCAGGGCATCGGCGTAGGCGCGGAAGAGGCGCGGGCTGTAGGAAAAAGCGCGGTTGATGTCCAGCTGCGGAATCTCCAGCTCCGCCACGGCGGCGTCCAGCTGGCCAAGGTCGCCGCGGGCACCGGAGGCGACAATTGCCAGTTCCACTTTGCCGGGCGCGTCGAGGTCCTGGGCCTCTTCGGAACGGACGACGTCCAGGGCGCGGTCGGGCCGGCCCAGGCCACGTTCGCAGTCCGCCATGACGGGCAGGTGGACGTTGGAACCGCTGATCCGCCGATAGGTGCGGAACTCGCGCAGGGCCTCGCCGTAGTGTCCGGCGGCATAAGCCGTCAGGCCCACCGCCTCGCGGACGGCGGCAAGGCGTCCGCCGCGGCGGCTGGCTGCGAGGGCATGCTGGAAGGCCAGTTCGGGCTCGTCGTCGATGAGCCGTCCGGCCATCACCAGGTGGCGGGCCACCCACTCCGCGCTGTTGGCCTCCAGAGTCTTGATCTGGTGCTGCGTGGCGCGGTCAAGTTCCTTGCCCGTGACGTCCTCATCGATTTCGGGCGAACGCTCACGGTCCGGGCGGTTCGCGCTGCGAAGGTCGCGGGCGTTGGGTACGCGCACGGGGCGGTCCTCAGCCCTGTCGCGGCCGAACTGGCGGGGGCCGGAGTCGCCGCGGTCGAAGCTACGGGGGGCGCGGTCCTCGCGGGGTGCACGGTCCTGGCGGTCGCCGAACGGGCGGCGGTTTTCTCCGCCGCCAAAGCTGCGGCGGTCGCCGTCGCCCTCACGGCGCGGACGGTCACCAAACGGCTTGCGGTCACGGTCACCAAACGGCTTACGCTCCCCGCCACCAAAGCTACGGCGGTCGCCGTCGCCCTCACGGCGCGGACGGTCAGAGAATGGCTTACGCTCCCCGCCACCAAAGCTGCGGCGGTCACCCTCGCCCTCACGGCGCGGACGGTCACCAAAGCTGCGGCGATCGCCGTCGCCCTCACGACGCGGACGATCACCAAACGGCTTACGGTCGCGATCACCGAAACCGCGGCGGTCACCCTCGCCCCCGCCTTCACGACGCTCGCCACCGCCAAAGCTGCGGCGGTCCCCCTCGCCTTCACGGCGCGGACGATCACCAAACGGTTTACGGTCACGATCACCAAACGGCTTGCGCTCCCCGCCACCGAAACCGCGGCGGTCACCCTCGCCCTCACGGCGCGGACGATCAGAGAACGGCTTACGCTCCCCGCCACCAAAGCTGCGGCGGTCACCCTCGCCCTCGCGGCGTGGGCGATCACCAAACGGCTTACGCTCAGGGTCACCGCTGGAACCGCGGCCTTCACGGGCGCGGAAGCCCCGGGGATCCCCGCCGGAATTGTTGGTCCCCCTAAACGGGCCCCCCTGCCGTCCCCGGTTGCTTCCCGAGTCCCCCCGGTCATTTCCGCCGCGGTAACCGCCGCCCTTGTGCTCAGCCATGGTGGATTCCTCCTGTAGTGAGCTGACCACTGGCGCGATGTGCAGCCGCTCTTGTCCGTGTTTGGTTGTCCTGCGCGACCCGTGGTGAAGCATCCGGTGTCCGCATATCTCTAGCAATTCTAGGTGAGAGCCGGTGCCAGCCACTAACGGCGAGGGCCTTCCACGGGCAGGCGTGTGCATCCTCACAGAGTATGTGCCGACGAAAGGCCTGCCCGCCGAGGACTGCCGGGCCGCTGCGGCCATTCGCGTTTTCGCACGTCCGGCTGAACGCGCCAGCCCACAGGGAAAATCCAAGGAGGCGTGGCAAGACTGGCCCTCACAGCATCCGCCAAGGGGGAACCATGAAGAAATCACGGACGAAGCCGGTGGCCGCTGCTGCCATGATCCTGGCATGCGGGCTATTGGCTCTGTTTATTGCCTACTCGACCCAGGCAGGCAAAGAAGCAGCGCTCCTGGACCGGACCGGCGCAGCGGTCATCTGGGGGCTCCCCGTTGCCAAACTTATTTTCAATGTCGCCGCCGCCGGTACTGTCGGGCCACTCGCTTTGGCGCTGTTTGCCCTGCCCCCAAAGGGAAGAGCGTTCTCGAAGGCACTGGCCCTTGCCGGTGTTTCTGCTGTGCTCTGGACAGCAGCCGCAGCCGCCATCAGCGTTCTCACCTTTCACTCGTTGGCTAACCTGCCATTGTTTTCGGAAGGTTCCGGGGCGATATTTGTCAGTTTCCTGACGGACGTTGATGCTGGCCGCAGAGGCGCGCTAACAGTCCTGATCACGGCAACCGTGGCGCTCCTGTGTTTTGGCATCCAGGGACAGCTGGCTGTTGCCGTCACGGCTGTGCTGGCTTCCTCGGGGCTGATACCACTGGCTCTGAACTCCCATGCTGCGGGCGGCGCGAACCATGCCGACAGCACGGTTTCGGTGGTCATGCACATGGCCGCTGCAGCCATCTGGATCGGCGGTCTGGCAGCCCTCGTCCTGCTGCGCCGGACGCTGGGAACGGAGTTGCTGGTTGCGGTCCGGCGTTACTCCACGTTGGCGCTGCTGTCCTTCCTTGCCCTGGCACTCTCGGGTGTAGCGGCTGGGCTAACAGGCATCGGAACAGTTCAGGGGCTGGCTTCACAGTACGGCCTGATTCTCTTGGCCAAGACCGCCGTTCTGGGACTTCTGGGCCTGTTCGGGGCGCTGCACAGAAGGTGGATCCTCACGAAGCTGGAATCGACCCCGGGCAAGGCACGGACCGCTTTCGCAACCCTGGCTGTGGCCGAGCTCGCCGTCATGGCAGCCGGATCGGGACTCGCTGCGGCCCTGGCACGCACTCCGCCGCCAACGGTCTCGCAGGCCGCACCGGCCCAGGTATCCCTGCGCGTTCCGGGTGTTGTGGATGTGTTCAGCAGCTGGAAGCCCGACGCCCTTTGGATCTTCCTCTGCGCCGTCGCGGTGTTCCTGTATGCGGCCGGAGTACGGCGCATACGGAACCGTGGCGGGCACTGGCCTGCCTACCGAGCCGGCCTTTGGTTCACCGGAGTCGCGTTGCTGTTCCTGGTCACCAACGGAGGACTCCGCGTTTACCAGGAGTATCTGATCAGCGCGCACGTCGTGACCCAGATGTTTCTTATCGCGGTCGTTCCACTCCTGCTGGTTCCCGGCGCCCCGCTGACGTTGGCCCGGCTCGCCGTTGCGCCCAGGCAGGACGGAACAATAGGCGGTGCCGAGGCTCTTACCACGACGCTGCGTCCGGTTCTGAGCGCCGCGTCTGCGCCCTACTTCGCAGCCGCCGGCCTGGCGGCCGTAATGGCGGTCCTGTACTACACGCCTTTACTGGACTACTCGTCACGCACCCAGTTCGGGTATCAGGGCATGGCCCTGCTGGCATTGTTTTCCGGCTCCCTCTTCACGGCTTCCCTGGCCCCCCGCGCCGCTGACGGTCCAGCGCCGTCACTGGCTTCCAGGCTGCTGACGATAGGTGCCGTGGCCGCGCTCTACACGGTGCACGGCTGGGCCCTTGCCCAACAGGCAGACCAGCTTCCCGATTCCCGCCGGCAGGAATGGGTGGTCACCGCGGGCCAGCCATGGGACCAGCCTGTTCTGGCGCTCGTGGAGCCTGCGGGCATGGCCATGTGGATCATCGCTGCCGGCACGCTACTTGTAGCGGCCGCGGCTGTGCTGTTCCAGGCTCGCCGACACCGCGACGCGGGAGCTCGGAACCGTTCCGCTTCTGAGCGCGCCCACGACCTTGTGATGTCCTCAGAATCCTGATCGGCCCCTGTCCCCAACGGTGTTCCCCTGGGTGGCTTCCACCCAAAGAAGGCCACTGCCACCCCTCACAGCCTCAAGGTTTCCGCAGGGTAGGTATTACATCCTTCAACTAAATCAATTGGACTTTCTAACGACCTCGGAGGTAGTCGTGTCAGTTACACGCCGTCAGGCACTGCAAATAGGTGGAGTGGGAATCATCGGCGCGTTTGGCCTGGCCGTCCCGCTGACGTCGGTTAACGCCAAGTCAGCAAGCCAGCTGGCATCCCGCAACATGCCGAAGCCATACCAGAGGGCACTTCCCATTCCTTACGTGCTTAAGCCCAAGAGCACCGTGGTGGACCCGGACGGCCAGAAGAGGCACCTGTACCAGATCCAACAGAAGGCAGCTTTGGCCAACATCGTGCCTGGCCTCAGCACACCTATCCTCGGCTACAACGGAACATTTCCGGGCCCGACCATCAAGGTGAACCAGGGCGAACGCATCACCCTGGAAATGGACAACGTGCTGCCGCTGTTTCATCCGCAGTGGGGGTACCGGCTGGATACCTCTACCCACCTGCACGGGTCGGCGTCGCTGCCGCAGTTCGACGGCTACGCTAACGACCTCACGGGCCGAGACTACTGCAAGGATTACGAGTACCCGAACTTCCAGCCGGCACGGACCCTGTGGTACCACGACCACGCGGTACACAATACGGGCCAGAGCGTCTACTCCGGGCTGGCCGCCCAGTATCACCTGCACGACGAGGTGGAAGGCAACATTCTTCCGCAGGGCAAGTTCGATGTACCGCTGACCGTTTCTGACGCGATGTTCGCCGCCAACGGCTCCCTGGGTTACAACGACAACACGCACTCCGGGCTGTGGGGCGACGTCATTCTTGTCAACGGTGCGCCCTGGCCGGTGATGAAGGTCCAGCGGAGGATCTATCGCTTCCGTATCCTCAATGCGTCCATTGCGCGCTCCTACCGCTTCTCCCTGAGTACGGGGGACCCCATGACCATCGTTGCAACAGATGGAGGCCTGATGCCTGCCGCACAGAGCGTGACGTCCTGGCGGCACGGCGGCGCTGAGCGCTACGAGGTTCTCATCGACTTTTCGAAGTATCCCGTCGGCAAGCGGGTGGAACTGCGCAACCTGTCCAACAAGAACAATGTTGATTACGACTTCACCAACAGGATCATGGCTTTCGATGTGACGGACGAACCTGTCGACACATCCGGACCCGGCGCCAGGGTGCTGCCGACGCTCCTCGCCCCGAGCTCCACCATGAGCCTCAAAGCCGCAGAGTCCGTCAAAACCCGGCGCATGCGGGTGAAACGGGACAACGACGTCTGGACAATCGGGGGCATGACCTGGGACGAAGTGGTCCAGAGCGGCTACAAGAAGGTCCTCGCTGATCCGGAATTGAACGATGTGGAAATCTGGGAGATAGAGAACAGCTCGGGTGGCTGGTTCCATCCTGTCCACATCCACCTGGTGGACTTCCAGATCCTGAGCCGCAACGGACAGGCTCCGATGGCCCACGAACGCGGACCCAAGGACGTGGTCTACGTGGGCGAGGGTGAGACGGTCCGGCTGCTCATGAAATTCGAACATCACCGTGGGCGCTACATGATCCACTGCCACAACCTGCCTCACGAGGACCATGACATGATGGCCCAGTTCAGCGTTGGCCTCGACACGAACGACGTAGACCCCAATCATCCTGTCGAAGCGGTCCGGCCGCATCCGATCGGCCAGACTGCACCCGCACAAGGCACGGCAGAGGCACAGGACACGGCAGAGACACCGGAAACCAGCACCCAGCCGACGGAGGTGGCTGCGCCAGTAACCACCGCCCCGCCTGCACCGCCGGTGGCATCGCAGCCGGCGCCCGCCCCCGCCCCTGTCCCCGCCCCCGCCCCTGTCCCGGCTGCGGTACCTGCGGGACAGAAGGACGTGGTGACCATCACCTCCTCCCGGCACCGCCTGAGCAAGGACATGACCTTCAGCGGAACTTCCAAGTACGCCGGATCGACGGCGGCAACTTCGGCTACCGTGGTGCTGTACGACGTGACGCCGGGCCGCGCCTCCACACGTTTGGCTACGGTGAAGGCCAACTCGCTTGGAGCCTGGACGTTCACGGCCAAGCCCGGATCAAGCAAGCAGGTCACAGCCGTCAAGGCCGAATCGAGCCTCGGCGGGGCAGCGACCGCGAGTGTAAGGACCAGCTAACGCTTAAATGCGGGAGAGCCCCGACCAGGGTGTCTGGTTGGGGCTCTCGACCGTTTTAATGGTTGTCCGGCGGTGACCTACTCTCCCACACCCTCCCGGGTGCAGTACCATCGGCGCTGTGGGTCTTAGCTTCCGGGTTCGGAATGGGACCGGGCGTTTCCCCCACGCTATGACCGCCGTAACCCTGTGTCCCGTCCCCCCGGTGTTCTTGGGGGTGGGAAATCTTGTGGTGTTACAACTGTGGTGTTGTATTCAGTTATTGGTTGGTTCCTGAACCAAAGCCCGGTGGCGGGTTTGTTGGTTGGGAACCACATAGTGGACGCAAGCAGTCTTGTTTCTTTGTACCGCCCCCATGGGTGCAAACGCTTTTGAATCCGTTTGCGGGGGTGGTGTGTGGTGTAAGTTATCGGCCTATTAGTACCGGTCAGCTTCACGAGTCGTTAGTCCTCGCTTCCACATCCGGCCTATCAACCCAGTGGTCTGGCTGGGGGCCTCTCACACACAAGGTGTATGGAAATCTCATCTCGAAGCGAGCTTCCCGCTTAGATGCTTTCAGCGGTTATCCCATCCGAACGTAGCTAATCAGCGGTGCACTTGGCAGTACAACTGACACACCAGAGGTTCGTCCGTCCCGGTCCTCTCGTACTAAGGACAGCCCTTCTCAAATTTCCTGCGCGCGCAGCGGATAGGGACCGAACTGTCTCACGACGTTCTAAACCCAGCTCGCGTACCGCTTTAATGGGCGAACAGCCCAACCCTTGGGACCTACTCCAGCCCCAGGATGCGACGAGCCGACATCGAGGTGCCAAACCATGCCGTCGATATGGACTCTTGGGCAAGATCAGCCTGTTATCCCCGAGGTACCTTTTATCCGTTGAGCGACGGCCATTCCACAATGTACCGCCGGATCACTAGTCCCGACTTTCGTCCCTGCTCGAGATGTCTCTCTCACAGTCAAGCTCCCTTGTGCACTTACACTCGACACCTGATTGCCAACCAGGCTGAGGGAACCTTTGGGCGCCTCCGTTACTTTTTAGGAGGCAACCGCCCCAGTTAAACTACCCATCAGGCACTGTCCCTGACCCGGATTACGGGCCGAAGTTAGATGTCCAAAGTGACCAGAGTGGTATTTCAACGATGACTCCACCCGAACTGGCGTCCGGGCTTCAACGTCTCCCACCTATCCTACACAAGCCACTCCGAACACCAATACCAAACTATAGTAAAGGTCTCGGGGTCTTTCCGTCCTGCTGCGCGTAACGAGCATCTTTACTCGTACTGCAATTTCGCCGAGTTTATGGTTGAGACAGCGGGGAAGTCGTTACTCCATTCGTGCAGGTCGGAACTTACCCGACAAGGAATTTCGCTACCTTAGGATGGTTATAGTTACCACCGCCGTTTACTGGGGCTTAAATTCTCAGCTTCGCCTTGCGGCTAACCGGTCCTCTTAACCTTCCAGCACCGGGCAGGAGTCAGTCCGTATACATCGTCTTGCGACTTCGCACGGACCTGTGTTTTTAGTAAACAGTCGCTTCCCCCTGGTCTCTGCGGCCCCGATCCCCTCCCGGTCGCTAGTACCGTTCAAGGTTGGGGCCCCCCTTCTCCCGAAGTTACGGGGGCATTTTGCCGAGTTCCTTAACCATAATTCTCTCGATCGCCTTAGTATTCTCTACCTGATCACCTGTGTCGGTTTGGGGTACGGGCGGCTAAAACCTCGCGCCGATGCTTTTCTAGGCAGCATAGGATCACCGAATCCCCCCTTTACGGGAGTCCCGTCAGATCTCAGGCACATGAACAGCGGATTTGCCTACCGTTCGCCCTACATCCTTGGACCGGGACAACCATCGCCCGGCTCGGCTACCTTCCTGCGTCACACCTGTTAATACGCTTGCCTCCCAGGATCAGGTCCCGCGCTCCACCAAAACCCTTCACCCACAAGGGGTGTCGGGCAGGTCTCGGGCGGTTAGTATCCCCTGTTCAACATGGGCGGTTTTTCGCCGGTACGGGAATATCAACCCGTTGTCCATCGACTACGCCTGTCGGCCTCGCCTTAGGTCCCGACTTACCCAGGGCAGATTAGCTTGACCCTGGAACCCTTGATCATCCGGCGGACGGGTTTCTCACCCGTCTTTCGCTACTCATGCCTGCATTCTCACTCGTGTAGGCTCCACCGCTGGTTTACACCGCGACTTCACCGCCCACACGACGCTCCCCTACCCATCCACACTCCTGAACCACGAAGGCTTGGAAAATATGTGAATGCCACAACTTCGGCGGTGTACTTGAGCCCCGCTACATTGTCGGCGCGGAATCACTTGACCAGTGAGCTATTACGCACTCTTTTAAGGATGGCTGCTTCTAAGCCAACCTCCTGGTTGTCTTCGCAACTCCACATCCTTTCCCACTTAGCACACGCTTAGGGGCCTTAGTTGGTGGTCTGGGCTGTTTCCCTCTCGACTATGAAGCTTATCCCCCACAGTCTCACTGCTGCGCTCTCACTTACCGGCATTCGGAGTTTGGCTGACGTCAGTAACCTTGTAGGGCCCATTAGCCATCCAGTAGCTCTACCTCCGGTAAGAAACACGCAACGCTGCACCTAAATGCATTTCGGGGAGAACCAGCTATCACGAAGTTTGATTGGCCTTTCACCCCTACCCACAGCTCATCCCCTCCATTTTCAACTGAAGTGGGTTCGGTCCTCCACGACGTCTTACCGTCGCTTCAACCTGGCCATGGGTAGATCACTTCGCTTCGGGTCTAGATCACGCCACTGCAACGCCCTGTTCAGACTCGCTTTCGCTACGGCTTCCCCACACGGGTTAACCTCGCGACGTAACACTAACTCGCAGGCTCATTCTTCAAAAGGCACGCCGTCACAGCTACAAGGCTGCTCCGACGGATTGTAAGCACACGGTTTCAGGTACTGTTTCACTCCCCTCCCGGGGTACTTTTCACCTTTCCCTCACGGTACTGGTCCGCTATCGGTCATTAGGGAGTATTTAGGCTTATCAGGTGGTCCTGACAGATTCACACGGGATTTCTCGGGCCCCGTGCTACTTGGGATACTCATCAAAGGCGGCGCTCAGCATTACGGTTACGGGGCTCACACCCTCTACGGCCGGCCTTTCAAGACCGTTCACCTATACCAGCACTCACACCTCCCCGGTCCGGCAGAACCAGGACAACAAGTCCCACAACCCCGCCCATGCAACGCCCGCCGGCTATCACACATGGGTCGGTTTAGCCTGATCCGCGTTCGCTCGCCACTACTAACGGAATCACTGTTGTTTTCTCTTCCTGCGGGTACTGAGATGTTTCACTTCCCCGCGTTCCCTCCACGCACCCTATGTGTTCAGATGCGGGTCACCAGATCACTCGCGCGTCTGGCGGGGTTTCCCCATTCGGACACCCTGGGATCACAGTCCGGTTATCGACTCCCCCAGGCTTATCGCAGATTCCTACGTCCTTCTTCGGCTCCTAATGCCAAGGCATCCACCGTGTGCTCTTAAAAACTTGACCACAAAAGATCAAGGAGTAATTTACGAGAGAACCATGAAAACCAACCACACCCAACAACCACACCCCGTAAGGGTGCCATCATCACGCGCAGCCAGATCCAGGTTCATATTCTTGGAAATTGCTTCTTATAAAAGATGCTCGCGTCCACTATGTAGTTCTCAAACAACAACCCCGTACCACACACCCCACACACACCCGCGCCAACAGACGCAGCAACCGTGTGATCGGTGCAGCCAGGAAACCAGAAACAAACAACCCGGACAAAGCCACGGCCAAAAGCCGCACCCTCCCCGGTCCTGTTGCCTCAGGACCCAACAGTGTGCCAAACACTAAACCGCATGAACCCCGCCCCGCACCGTTCCAGGACAGCCACCCCCGAAAGGGAACCCGTCCGTACTAGACACAGGACAAAACCACGCGGCCGCTATTTGTTGATATTCCACCCATGAGCACCCGCCGCAGAACGATCGCCTGCGCAGCGGGCCTTTACTCCTGACAAACCACACACACCCCGCATACACGCGGCCGTGGGCCTGTAGGTGCTCCTTAGAAAGGAGGTGATCCAGCCGCACCTTCCGGTACGGCTACCTTGTTACGACTTAGTCCCAATCGCCAGTCCCACCTTCGACGGCTCCCTCCCACAAGGGGTTAGGCCACCGGCTTCGGGTGTTACCAACTTTCGTGACTTGACGGGCGGTGTGTACAAGGCCCGGGAACGTATTCACCGCAGCGTTGCTGATCTGCGATTACTAGCGACTCCGACTTCATGGGGTCGAGTTGCAGACCCCAATCCGAACTGAGACCGGCTTTTTGGGATTAGCTCCACCTCACAGTATCGCAACCCTTTGTACCGGCCATTGTAGCATGCGTGAAGCCCAAGACATAAGGGGCATGATGATTTGACGTCGTCCCCACCTTCCTCCGAGTTGACCCCGGCAGTCTCCCATGAGTCCCCACCACTACGTGCTGGCAACATGGAACGAGGGTTGCGCTCGTTGCGGGACTTAACCCAACATCTCACGACACGAGCTGACGACAACCATGCACCACCTGTGAACCGGCCCCAAAGGAGAAACCACATTTCTGCGGCGATCCGGTCCATGTCAAGCCTTGGTAAGGTTCTTCGCGTTGCATCGAATTAATCCGCATGCTCCGCCGCTTGTGCGGGCCCCCGTCAATTCCTTTGAGTTTTAGCCTTGCGGCCGTACTCCCCAGGCGGGGCACTTAATGCGTTAGCTACGGCGCGGAAAACGTGGAATGTCCCCCACACCTAGTGCCCAACGTTTACGGCATGGACTACCAGGGTATCTAATCCTGTTCGCTCCCCATGCTTTCGCTCCTCAGCGTCAGTTAATGCCCAGAGACCTGCCTTCGCCATCGGTGTTCCTCCTGATATCTGCGCATTTCACCGCTACACCAGGAATTCCAGTCTCCCCTACATCACTCTAGTCTGCCCGTACCCACCGCAGATCCGGAGTTGAGCCCCGGACTTTCACGGCAGACGCGACAAACCGCCTACGAGCTCTTTACGCCCAATAATTCCGGATAACGCTTGCGCCCTACGTATTACCGCGGCTGCTGGCACGTAGTTAGCCGGCGCTTCTTCTGCAGGTACCGTCACTTTCGCTTCTTCCCTACTGAAAGAGGTTTACAACCCGAAGGCCGTCATCCCTCACGCGGCGTCGCTGCATCAGGCTTTCGCCCATTGTGCAATATTCCCCACTGCTGCCTCCCGTAGGAGTCTGGGCCGTGTCTCAGTCCCAGTGTGGCCGGTCACCCTCTCAGGCCGGCTACCCGTCGTCGCCTTGGTGAGCCATTACCTCACCAACAAGCTGATAGGCCGCGAGTCCATCCAAAACCGCAAAAGCTTTCCACCCCCCACCATGCGATGAGGAGTCATATCCGGTATTAGACCCAGTTTCCCAGGCTTATCCCAGAGTCAAGGGCAGGTTACTCACGTGTTACTCACCCGTTCGCCACTAATCCCCGGTGCAAGCACCGGATCATCGTTCGACTTGCATGTGTTAAGCACGCCGCCAGCGTTCATCCTGAGCCAGGATCAAACTCTCCGTTGAAGTAAAACAGACACAACCAGGAACCACGGAAATAACGCGGAAACCAGGCTGCACAAAATTTGAAACCAGCTAAAAACACCAGACCACACCACGGGGGTGGCACAGTCCGGCACAATCAACCAATTCATAAAAAATCGGTATCAACAAACTTGGCACACTATTGAGTTCTCAAACAACAGACACATTCGAATACTTACGAAACAATCCGGAAAATTCTCGGGAATTTGTGTTTCGCATTTCCTCGCTGCGATGTTTACAGCTTATTTCATTCAATTTCACTTTGCAAATCCGGGTTATTCGCCCGGTATTCACCCAGTGGAATGAATCCGCCCAGCACTAAAGGAAGCTTTTCTTCATTCATGCTTTGGAGTTGAAGAATTGCTTCTCAGTGAAGGGGGTTTGTCACCGCTCAGCGGCGGCGACTCAGAAGACATTACACGCTCCCCCGCGGCCGTGCAAATCGGCTGCGGAGGAGCGTGCATTTGGTCGGTTCCGGTGCTAGGCGCCGGCCACCTGAACCGTGGCCAGGTTTTTCTTGCCGCGGCGGAGCAGCAGGTACTTGCCGTGCAGCAGCTGGGACGGGGAGATCACCGCGTCCGGGTCCGTGACCTTGGCGTTGTTCACATATGCGCCGCCCTCGCCGACGACCCGGCGCGCCGCGGACTTGCTGTCCGACAGCCCCGAAGCCACCAGCAGGTCGATGATGCCCAGGCCCGATCCGTCCACGGAAGCTGACGGCAGTTCGGCCGTCGCCGCGGCCAGCGTCTGCTCATCGAGCACCGACAGATCGCCGTTTCCGAACACAGCGGCAGAAGCGGCAATGACCTTTTCCGTGGCTTCGGCTCCGTGAACGAGGGCCGTCACTTCGTAAGCGAGCTTCCGCTGGCCTTCGCGGGCGAAGGGACGCTCGGCGACAGACACCGCCACTTCCTCGATCTCGGCCCGGGTCAGGAAAGTAAACACCTTCAGCCGGTCCACCACGTCCGCATCAGCGGTGTTCAGCCAGAACTGGTAGAAGGTGTAGGGGCTAACCATGGCAGAGTCCAGCCAGATGGCGTTGCCCTCGCTCTTGCCGAACTTGGTGCCGTCCGAGTTGGTGATGAGCGGAGTGCCCAGAGCATGAACCGTCTTGCCCTCAACTTTGCGGATCAGTTCGGTGCCGCTGGTGAGGTTGCCCCACTGGTCCGATCCGCCGGTCTGCAGCACGCAGCCGTAGTCGCGGTAGAGCTCGAGGTAATCCATACCCTGAAGGATTTGGTAGCTGAACTCCGTGTAGCTGATGCCTTCCTCGGAGCTGAGGCGTGAAGCCACGGCGTCCTTGCGCAACATGGTGCCCACGCGGAAGTGCTTGCCGACCTCGCGGAGGAAGTCGATCGCGCTCAGCGGCGCGGTCCAGTCGAGGTTGTTGACCATCCGGGCAGCGTTGGCGCCATCGAAGCTGAGGAAACGGCGGACCTGGGCTTGGAGGTAGCCGACCCACTCGGAAACGGTGTCCTTGGTGTTCAAGGTTCGCTCCGCCGTAGGACGCGGATCGCCGATCAGCCCGGTGGAGCCGCCCACGAGGCCCAGCGGCTTGTGGCCGGCCAGCTGAAGCCGCCGCATGAGGAGGAGCTGGACCAGGTTGCCCAGGTGCAGGCTCGGCGCCGTGGGATCGAATCCGCAGTAATAAGTGACCGGTTCCCCGGCGAGGAGCTTCTCCAGTTCCACCTCGTCGGTGGATACGTGGACGAGGCCGCGCCATTTGAGCTCCTGCCAGATATTGGCAAAGCTGGGGTCGTTCTGCTGGGATTCGAGGTCGTTTAGTTGTGACACGCCTTCTAAGTTAGCAGGATCAGCGGCCCCCGGACCCTCGTGAAGGGCTGGAGACAGGCCTGGCCGCGAACGGCCGGCCTGCCCGGGAACATTAACGCTCGATGCCCGCCGGAACGTCCGCGGCTGCGATGAGCCGAAGCCGCTGCGTGGGGCGGGTCATCGCGACGTACAAATCGCCGACCCTGCCGTGCTCGTGGTTCAGCATGGCACTGGGTTCAAGGACCACGACGCCGTCAAACTCAAGTCCCTTGGCTTCGCGCGGGCTGATGACCACCACGTCCTGTTCGTAACTGCC
This sequence comes from Arthrobacter sp. FW305-BF8, assembly GCF_021789315.1. Taxonomy (NCBI): domain Bacteria; kingdom Bacillati; phylum Actinomycetota; class Actinomycetes; order Micrococcales; family Micrococcaceae; genus Arthrobacter; species Arthrobacter sp. FW305-BF8. The sequence continues at coordinate 1,914,671 of NZ_CP084561.1, read as the reverse complement.
GGCGCCCGTGCCGAGCCGGGAGCCATACTTCGCGCGCAGCGCGGCGGTGGCCTCCCGCAGCAGGTCGCCGTCGGCAATCACGGCGAGCAGTCCGCCGTCGAGCGCTTGGAGCTCCTCGGGAAGGACCTCCACCAGCCGGTTCACGAGGCCCGGCTTGTCCACGCGGTCTATAATTGGCGACCAGCGGCCTTCCCGAACGGCCTTCGGGGCGGAGACCACCAGGCCGGCGGCGTTGGCCATGCGTGCCGCAGCTTCGGCGATCTGCGACGGCGTCCGGTAGTTGACCGTGAGCTCCTCCAGCTGCCAGCGGTCGCCGAACATCGGTGCGAGGGCCCCCTGCCAGGACTTCGCGCCGGCCACGGAACTGGTCTGCGCAATATCCCCCACGATCGTGAAGGACTTGAGCGGGCAGCGGCGGACCAGGAGCCGCCACTGCATCGGCGACAGTTCCTGCGCCTCGTCGACGACGATGTGGCCGAAGGCCCAGGTGCGGTCGCTGGTGGCGCGCTCGGCGGCCGTCAGGCGGGCCTCGCGCTCCTCGTTTTGCTCAACGAGTTCCTCGGCCGACATCAGGACATCGACGCCGGCGGACTCCATGTTGACCAGGGTCTGCCGGGCGTTGGCCAGGGCGCGGGCACGGTCCTGCTCCTGCTGGGCGAGGCCGCGGCCTGCAGCAGGATCCAGTTCACCGAGCAGTTCAGCTGCTTCGTCGAGCAGGGGGACGTCCGCCTCGGTCCAGGGCGCATCCGGAGCCCGCAGCAGGAGCTCGCGTTCCCTGGCGGTCAGCCCGGGGGTGCAGGCTTCAAGGACCGCGGGCTTGCTGAGAAGTTCGCCCACGAGCTTTTCGGGCGTCATCGGCATCCAGCACAGGTTCAGTGCGACGCGCACATCGCGCGATGTCCTGACGTCCTCGGCAAGGTAGGAACGGTCGGCGTTGTTGCCGATGTTGCCCGCTTCGACGAGCTCGGTCATCTGCTCGGTCAGCTCGCGGAGCAGGATCTTGACGAACGTAACGCGGGCCTCGTTGTGCGGCTTGCCGGTGGAGCGTGCGCGTTCGCGGGCACGGCGGACCTGCCGGGGCGTGAGGGTCAGCTTGCGGCCGTCCACTTCCAGGATCCGGTTTTCCGCCGGAATGCGCTGCCGGTTGGCCACGGCATTGGCGATGACCTCGGCCATCTCCAGCCGGCCCTTGATGGCGGCAACATCGGCCTCCTGCTCCGGCACGGCGTTGATGCCGGGCATGAGCCTGCCGAGGCTGGCCATGACCACGCCGGTTTCACCCAGCGACGGCAGCACGCGTTCGATGTATTTCATGAACGACGACGACGGGCCCACCAGCAGCACGCCGGCGGACTTGAGCCTGTCGCGGTGGGTGTAGAGCAGATAGGCGGCGCGGTGCAGGGCCACGGCGGTTTTTCCGGTGCCGGGGCCGCCCTGCACCACGAGCGCGCCGGAGATGGAGGACCGGATGATGCGGTCCTGCTCGGACTGGATGGTGCCCACGATGTCCGACATCCGGCCGGTGCGCTTGGAGTTCAGGGCTGCCAGCAGGGCGCCCTCGCCCTGCAGCGAGTCGGCGTCCGAGAGCATGTCGGCGTCCAGGACGTCGTCCTCGATGGCCTTGACCTCGCGGCCCTGCAGGATCAGATGCCGGCGCCGGCGCACTCCCTGCCGGTCAAATGCTGTGGCCTGGTAGAAGTGGCCGGCCTCCGGCGCGCGCCAGTCGACCATGAGCCGGACGAGGTCCTCGGTGGTGAGCCCGATGCGGCCGATGTACTGTGCCTCGCCGGAGTCCAGGTCCAGCCGGCCGAACACCAGACGGTCGTCGACGGCGTCGAGCTGGGCGAGGCGGTCCTCGTACAGGGCCGCGAAGGCATCGCGTTCGGAGACGTTCTGCATGGTGCCGATTGCTCCCGCGCGGCGCACTTGGGCCAGCTGGGCGCGCTTTTCCGCACGCAGTTCATCAAGCCGTGTGTACAGGCCGGCTACATAGTCCCGTTCGTGGGCCAAATCGGCGTCGTGCATCGTTCCCCTATCGCAAAAGACAGACCGTCCATTCTATAACCTTTTCGGCGTGCGTGGCGGCTGTTGAGCTGCAAACAGCAGGTTATCTGACGGCGCGGCTCCGCCGCTCGCCGGCAAGACGGCTGGTCAGAGGCGCAGCAGCGACCGCACGCGGTGCCCGGACAGGGCGGCGCGGCCACGCAGCTCGCCGAGTTCCATCACAACGCCCACGCCCGAGACGTGCACCCCGCAGCGCTCAAACAGGCGGGCGGCTGCCCCGAGGGTGCCGCCCGTGGCGAGGACGTCGTCGAGGATCAGCACCCGGCTGCCGCGGGCCAGGTCAGTGGTGTGGAGTTCCAGCGTGGCGTTGCCGTATTCCAGGGCGTAGTCCTCGGAGTAAACCTCGCGCGGCAGCTTCCCGGCCTTGCGCACTGTCACCACGCCGGTGCCGGTGGCGTAGGCCGCGGCGGCGGCGAGCAGGAAGCCCCGTGCCTCGACGCCGGCCACAGCATCGAACTGCCCCTTGAACGGTTCCACGAGCGCGTCGACTACGGCCCGGAACGCGGGACCGTCGGCGAAGACGGGGGTCAGGTCCTTGAAGGTGATTCCGGGTTTGGGGTAGTCCGGAACGGTCGCGCAGAGGCTGGTAATGAGTTCGTCCACGGGGACGGGCCTGGGGGCGGGGGCTTGTTCGCTGTGGTTCACCCGTCCAGCCTACGCCCGCGGCGGACGCGCCTTTGCCGCCTTGTAACGGGACACGGTGGGGTCGCCGGTGAGCCAGAACCGCCATGGATAATCGTGCGTGCCGCCATGACCGGCGACGCCGACCCGCGGGCCAGTGCTGACGTGGGCGGCGGGTGCCGGCGGCAGCACCAGGCCAAACGGTGGACCCAGGGCGTCCCTGCCGCTGTCCTCGGTGGTCAGCCCGAGTGCTGTGGCCAGCCGGGCGGGTCCGCTGGCCAGGTCCTTGGCGGCTTTCGACGTCGGGCGCCGGGCGAGGGCCAGTTCCCGGCCCTCCACGATCTCACCCGCGCGCAGGAGGACGGCGGAGGCGTGGCCGGCCGGGCCGCAAACGATGTTGGCGCAGTAGTGCATGCCGTACGTGAAGTAGACGTAGAGGTGCCCGGCCGGGCCGAACATGGGGGCGTTCCTGCGAGTGGGGCCGCGGTAGGTGTGGGAGCCGGGATCAGGGTGCAGGGAATCCACGGGACCCATGTAGGCCTCGAGTTCCGTGATCCGTACGGCGACGGAACCTTCGTCGCTGTGGTGCGTCAGGACGGCTCCCAGGAGCAGCGGGGCTATTTCGCGGGCATCGCCGGACAGGAACTGCCGCACAGGGCCGCTGGTGGTCATGCCCCGACTTTACCGAAGCGACTGTTGTCCGGCCTGATGCTTTGCGAAGCCTCCCACGGCCATGTCCGATTTCCGCTAGCAGGCCCCTCTGGGGACTGGCAGGATGGAGTCATGGACTTCTGGCAGCGCTACCGCGCCATCGATGCGCGGGACACCCGTTTCGACGGGCAGTTCTTTACGGCGGTGCGGACCACGGGCATCTACTGCCGGCCGTCGTGCCCGGCGAGGACGCCCAAGGCGGAGAACGTCACCTTCTATGAGACGTCCGCCGCTGCCCACGACGCCGGCTACCGTGCCTGCAAGCGCTGCCTGCCTGAGGCAGTGCCGGGCACACCGGCCTGGAACGTCCGCTCGGACATTGCCGGCCGGGCCATGCGGCTGATCAATGACGGCGTGATCAACCGCGACGGCGTGGAGGGGCTCGCCTCACGGCTGGGCTATTCGTCCCGGCAGCTGAACCGGATCCTCAGCCATGAACTCGGCGCCGGTCCCCTGTCCCTGGCCCGGGCCAGCAGGGCCCAGACCGCGCGCACGCTGCTGGTGTCCACCACGATGAAGCTCGCCGATGTCGCCTTCGCAGCGGGTTTCAGCAGCGTCCGCCAGTTCAACGAGACCGTGGCCGAGGTGTTCGACATGACGCCGACCGCGCTGCGCAGCACCGCTCGGCACCATACGTCAGCCCCGGCGAGCACCTCACTCACGCTTGCGCTCCCCTACCGCGAACCGTTCGACCCGGGCGTATTTAGCTTCCTCGCCCTCCGTGCGATTCCGGGGATCGAGGCCGGAACCGCCACGTCCTATGCCCGGACACTGCGGCTTCCGCACGGTGACGCGCGGTTCAGCGTCGAATACACGGGCGTCGAATACTCCGGTACAGGGAACGGGTCCAGAGAGGGCAGAACTGCAAAGTACGACGGCGGGCCGCATGGGCGGCAGCTGGTGCTCACCATCGGCGCGGTGGACCTCCGGGATCTGCCGGCCCTGCTGAGCAGGGTGCGCCGGCTTTTTGACCTCGACGCCGATCCCGTCGCCATTGACGGCGCGCTCGGTACCGATCCCCGGCTTTCGGCGTCCGTGGCGGCAGCGCCGGGGATCCGCCTGCCGGGCGCCCTCGATCCGCAGGAACTGCTCATCCGGGCGATGGTGGGGCAGCAGATCACGGTGGCGGCCGCCCGCACGGCCCTCACGCAGCTGGCCGCGGCCGGCAGTCCCAGCGCGGCGCCGGGCGACGGGCTGGCCCGGCTGTTCCCGTCGCCGGCGCAGATCGCCGAGGCCGGCGCGGAACTGCTGCGCGGCCCGCGGCGCAGGATAGAGTCGTTGCTGGCCGTTGCCACGGCCCTGGCCGAAAACACGCTGGACCTCGGCTACGGGGACGACCTGCCGAGTCTCTCGGCCAAGCTGCTGCCGCAGCCGGGCGTCGGGCCGTGGACCGTGGGATACGTGGCCATGAGGGTTATCGGCGCGCCGGACATCTTCCTCGCCAACGACGCCGCCGTACGCAACGGCATCCGGGCGCTGTCCGCCGGCGCCAGCCCTATAGCCGGCGCCAGCCCTATACCCGGTGCCAGCCCGATAAGCGGCACGCCCGGAAGTGGTGCCTGGCCGTCGTCGGACTTCCGCGAAGTGAGCCCCTGGCGTTCGTACGCCACCATGCACCTCTGGCGCGCGGCTGCGGCTGCCTCCAGAACTGCTGTATCCCGAACTCCCGCCGCCCGCAGGGGCGCAATCAACGAAAGCGACAGTGCGATGAAAGCGACAGTGCAATGAAAGTGACAGTGCGATGAAAGCCCAGCTGCTCACCATGACAACGCCGGACGGGCCGTTCACCATCATCGCCCGCGACGGCGTGGTGCTCGCATCAGGCTGGACGGCCGACCCCCAGGACCTGACGGGCCAGATCCATCCGCAGCTGCTGCCCGACGCCTACGAGGCAGTGGAGCAGCTCGGGCCGATTTCGGCCGCCGTGGAGGCCTTCTACGCGGGCGATCCGGCTCCTGCCATGAACGTGCCCGTCCTGCAGAAATCGGGCCCGTTCCGTGCGCATGCCTGGGACGTGCTCCGCACCGTCAGCCCGGGGGCGCCGGTTACCTACACCGAATACGCGGTGCTGTCAGGCAATGCCAAGGCAGTCCGGGCCGCCGCCAGCGCCTGTGCCTTCAACGCGGCGGCGCTGTTCGTTCCGTGCCACCGCGTGGTCCGCACCGACGGCACGATGGGCGGGTTCCGCTGGGGGCTAAAGATCAAGGAAAGCCTGCTGGCCCGCGAAAAGCAGGGACTCGCCGCGGACTGAACCAGCCGGCCGGCTCGCTGCTGTGCCTCGGACTCGGTCGCTATTTCGCCGGAACCCCGGAAGGCCACGGCAGCAGTTCCGGCAGGTCCACGCCGTCGGCTGCGGCTGAAGCGCGCAGGCTGCCCAGCGACGGCTCCCGCCCGGCGAGCCAGGCGGCGATGTCGGTGACCATGCCGCTGATGACCGTAGAGCGGCCGCCGGTCCCGAGCGTCACCGGCTGCATGCCAAGCGGCTGCAGCACCAGCTTCTGCTCCTCCGGCACGCGTGCGGCCAGGAAGGTGAACAGGTGCTCGCAGAACGGCCGGCTCCACGTTTCCGGGCCGCGGCCGGTGTTGAGGTCGGAGGCGTGGATTACGAGCTCGCGCCACAGCGCCAGGCCGCCGTCCAGCACCACTCCCCCGCGGTAGGAAATGGGTGCGCGCCAGCCGCCGGCACCGGCCGCAACAGCGTTCCCGGCATCCGTATCCGTATCCGTATCGAGCGAGTCGAAGGCGCGCAGCGCCCGGTCCAGCGCGGCGTCCAGGTCCGCTCGGTGCTGGGCCAGGGAGTGCCCGGCGCTCATTTCGATGGCCTTCGTGCGGCCCTCATAGCCGCCGTCGTACAGTTCCACCGTTTCGCCGCGCGCGGCGTATTCGAGCTGCCGCGCCATCGCGTTGGAGATGCCCGCTATGTGCGCGAGGACGTGCCCTCGGGTCCAGCCAGGAAGGGCCGAGGCAGCGGGCACGTCAGCTTCGGTGAGTTTCCCGGCCAGGGAGGAGACGGCGTCAGCCGCTTTGTGGAGTTCGGTGAGCAAAGTGTCAGGTGTGATCGCTGTCATGGAACCCACCTTAAACGCAGAGGGTCTCGACAAGCCCGACCACCGGTGGTCGAGCTTGTCGAGACCCAAGTCCGGTACTCGATCAACTACCCCGCGTACTCGCGGACGCCGTTAAGCTCGCCTTCCAGCGCGGCCAGTTGGCGTTCGACGGCGGCCGGTGCCGTGCCGCCCTGCGAGTTCCGGCTGCTGAGCGAGCCTTCCGTGCTCAGGACGCTGCGGACCTCCGGGGTGAGGTGCTCCGAAATGGCGGCATACTCCTCGTCCGTCAGGTCCCACAGCTCCACGTTGCGGCTTTCGGCCTGCTTCACGGCCGCGCCGGACAGTTCGTGCGCCTCGCGGAACGGCACGCCCTGGCGGACCAGCCACTCGGCGATGTCCGTGGCCAGCGCGAAGCCCTGCGGAGCCAGCGACTCCATCCGGTCGGCATTGAACTTCAGCGTGGCGATCATGCCTGAAACGGCCGGCAGCAGCAGCTCCAGCGTGTCGGCGGCGTCGAATACCGGTTCCTTGTCCTCCTGCAGGTCGCGGTTGTACGCGAGCGGCAGGCCCTTCAGCGTGGCCAGCAGGCCGGTAAGGTTGCCGATCAGCCGGCCGGCCTTGCCGCGGGCCAGCTCTGCCACGTCCGGGTTCTTCTTCTGCGGCATGATCGACGATCCCGTGGAGTAGGAATCGTGCAGTGTGACGAAGGAGAACTCTTTGGTGGCCCAGAAGATGACTTCCTCTGAGATCCGGGACAGGTCGACGCCGATCATCGCGGCCACCCAGCCGAACTCGGCAAAGACATCGCGGGACGCGGTGCCGTCGATCGAGTTGTGGACGGCGGAGAAGAAGCCCAGGTCCGCGGCCACGGCCTCGGGGTCGAGGCCCAGCGAGGAGCCGGCGAGGGCGCCGGAGCCGTACGGCGAAACGCCGGCGCGCTTGTCCCAGTCCTGGAGCCGCTGCACATCGCGCAGTAGCGCCCAGGCATGGGCCAGCAGGTGGTGGCTGAGCAGGACCGGCTGGGCGTGCTGCAGGTGGGTGCGGCCGGGCATCGCCACGCCGTGGTGGGCTTTGGCCTGCTCCACCAGCGCATCGATGGTGGCGAGCACGCCGCGGGCGATGATCCGGGCGTGGTCACGCAGGAACATGCGGCCCAGCGTGGCCACCTGGTCGTTGCGCGAACGCCCCGCCCGCAGCTTGCCGCCCAGCTGGGTTCCGGCGCGCTCGATCAGGCCGCGCTCCAGCGAACCGTGCACGTCCTCATCCGATTCCGCCGGCACATAGGCACCCGAGGCAACGTCCGCATCCAGCTGGTCCAGGGCGGCCAGCATGCCTTCGAGCTCCGCATCATCCAGCAGCCCGGCCTTGTGGAGCACGCGGGCATGCGCCTTGGAGCCTGCGATGTCATAGCGGGCCAGGCGCCAGTCGAAGTGCGTCGACTTGCTCAGCGCCGCGAGGGCATCGGCGGGGCCGCCGGCGAACCGGCCGCCCCAGAGCGCACCCGTGTTGGTTGAGCCTGTCGAACCCTGGGTCTCGACAGGCTCGACCACCGGATTCTGTCCGAGGGTCGAGTTCTCCTCAGCCACCGGGGCTACTTTCCTGCGACGCGGATGTCGCGGCCGGACGCAACCTTGGCGGACATGCCCCACAGCTCGATGAAGCCGCGCGCCATGGACTGGTCGAACGTGTCGCCGGTGTCGTAGGTGGCGAGGTCGAAGTCGTACAGCGACGTCTCGGAGCGGCGTCCGTTCACGATCGCCTGGCCGCCGTGCAGCACCATGCGGATATCGCCGGAGACGTACTTCTGGGTGTCGTCAATGAAGGCATCCAGGGAGCGCTTCAGCGGGGAGAACCACTGGCCGTCATAGACCAGTTCGGCCCAGCGCTGGCCGACCGTGGCCTTGAAGCGGGCCTGCTCGCGCTCGATGGTGATGTCCTCGAGGTGCTTGTGCGCGGTGATCAGCGCCATGGCACCCGGGGCTTCGTAGATTTCGCGGGACTTGATGCCGACGAGGCGGTCCTCGACGACGTCAATGCGGCCCACGCCCTGGGCGCCGGCGCGGCGGTTCAGTTCCTTGATGGCCTGCAGCGGTGTGATCTTGACGCCGTCGATCGCTACGGGAACGCCGGCTTCGAAGGAGATGGTGACCTCGTCCGGTGCCGGCGGGAATTCCGGGGTGGCGGTGTAGTCGTAGATGTCCTTGGTGGGGGCGTTCCAGATGTCCTCGAGGTAGCCGGTTTCGACGGCGCGTCCCCAGACGTTCTGGTCGATCGAGTACGGGTTCTTCTTGGTGGTCTCGATCGGCAGGCCCTTCTCCTCGGCGAAGGCGATGGCCTTGTCGCGGGTGAGGGCGAGGTCGCGGACGGGCGCGATGCACTTCAGGTCCGGGCCGAGGGTCTGGATGCCCACCTCGAAGCGGACCTGGTCGTTGCCCTTGCCGGTGCAGCCGTGGGCCACGGTGGTGGCGCCGAACTCGCGGGCGGCCTTGACCAGGTGCTTGACGATCACCGGGCGGGAGATGGCGGAGACCAGCGGGTAGTGGCCCTGGTAGAGGGCGTTGGCCTTCAGCGTGGGCACGCAGTATTCGTTGGCGAACTCGTCAGACGCGTCAGCCACGTAGGCCTCCACGGCGCCGCAGCCGAGGGCGCGCTGGCGGATGGTTTCCAGCGATTCGCCGCCCTGTCCGACGTCGACCGCCACGGCGATGACCTCGGCGCCGGTGGCTTCACCGATCCAGCCGATGGCTACGGAAGTATCCAGGCCACCTGAGTAGGCCAGAACAATACGCTCAGTCACGGAATATGCTCCTTAGTTGTTGTTTCTGTTTTTTGTTCGTCTGTGTTTATTTGTCGGGGAAGAACGCAGCCGGACGCTACTGGACTGGACGCTACCGCCTGGATGCTACTGTCCCGGGCCGGCTTCCTCGGCGAGCTGCAGGAACCGCGCAGCCAGCTCCGGTCCCCCCAGCGGGTCCCGGGCGACGAGCAGCACGGTGTCGTCTCCGGCGATGGTGCCCAGGATCGAGGGCATCACGGAATGGTCAATGGCGAGGGCGAGGAAGTTCGCCGCTCCCGGCGGCGTCCGGAGCACGGCGATGTTGGCCGAGGCCTCCGCGGTGACCAGCAGTTCACCGCACAGCCGCGCCAGCCTGGCGTCAAGGATTTCCTGGCTGACCCCGCTCCTGGCCGCCCGCTCCCCGCCTTCACCGGGAACGGCATACACCAGTACGCCCTCCTTGCCGCGGACGCGGACGGCACCCAGCTCCACGAGGTCACGCGACAGCGTGGCCTGGGTGACCTGCACGCCGTCGTCCGCGAGCAGCGCCGCAAGCTCGGCCTGCGAACGCACCGATTCGCCCGTCAGGATCGCCGTGATCCGCGCCTGGCGGGCGGTTTTGGTGGCCGGGCTGGCGCCCGGGACCGCCGGGTTGGTGGACACTAGAACGTGCTCTCCCCGGTGCCCTCAACGGGAGAAAGACCGTCGACGAACGCCAGCCCGGACCGGTGCATCAGCCAGGCCATGAGCCCCTTCTGCGCGTGCAGCCGGTTCTCGGCCTCGTCCCACACGATCGACTGCGGCCCGTCAATCACGCCGGCCGAGATCTCGTAGCCGCGGTAGGCGGGAAGGCAGTGCAGCACGACGGCGTCAGCGGCGGCCTGCGCCAGCGCAGCCTCGTCCACGGAGTATTCACGGAACAGCTTCATCCGTGCTTCCTTTTCCGCTTCCTGGCCCATGGAGACCCAGGTGTCAGTGGCGACGACGTCGGCTCCCTTAAGTGCCTCTGCCGCGTCCGTGGTGATGAGGACGGATCCACCGGTTTCGGCGGCACGTTCCTGGGCGGCGGCCACGATGCCTGCCGCAGGCAGGTAGCCCTCGGGACCGGCGATGCGGACGTGCATGCCGGCAGTGACGCCGGCCAGCAGGTAGGAGTTGGCCATGTTGTTCGCGGCGTCGCCGAGGTAGGCCATGGTGAGCCCCTTGAGTTCGCCCTTGTGTTCCTTGACGGTCAGGAGGTCGGCCAGCAGTTGGCACGGGTGGTAGTCGTCGCACAGCGCGTTGATGACCGGAACCTTGGAGTTTTCCGCCATGGCAACCAGGCCGGAGTGCGCGCCGGTCCGCCACACGATGGTGGAGACCATGCGCTCGAGGACCTTGGCGGTGTCCTCCACGGATTCCTTGTGGCCGATCTGCGCCTCGCCCGGGTTGATGATCAGGGCATTGCCGCCCATGTCCGCTACGCCGGTGGCAAAGGAGACCCGGGTCCGGGTGGAGGTCTTGTCGAAGATCACAGCAACGGTCTTGCGGCCGCTGCCTTCGGCGGCGAACGGCTGGACGCTGTACGGCGCTGCTTTCATTCGTCCCGCGAGTTCAAGGACTTCCGCCTGCTCGGCAGGGCTCAGGTCAGTGTCCTTGAGGAAGTGGCGGATGGTGCCGGTGGAAGTCACTGTGCGTCCTTTGCGGTTTGCAGGATGGCCGGAAGGGCGGCCAGGAAACGGTCTGCCTGCTCGGTGGTCAGGATGAGCGGCGGGGCCAGGCGGATGGTGCGGGGGCCGGGGCTGTTGATGATGAAGCCGGCGTCCAGGGCCGCGGTCACCGCGGCAGGGGCGACGTCGGCGTCCAGGTCGAAGCCGATCAGCAGGCCCTCGCCGCGCACCTCGGTGACACCGTCGACGGCGGCCAGCGCCTGCCGGACATGCTCACCGACAGCGCGGACATTGTCCAGCACGTGCTGGCTTTCGATGGCATGCAGGGTGGCCAGGGCCGCGGCCGTGGCCACCGGGTTGCCGCCGAACGTGGTGCCGTGCTGCCCAGCGGACAGCAGCGACGACGTCTGCTCGCCGAACGTGACGAGGGCACCGATCGGGAAACCACCGCCGAGCCCTTTGGCCAGGGTGATGGCGTCCGGCACGATCCCGGCGTCCTCGCTGGCCAGCCACTTGCCCGTGCGGGCGATGCCGGTCTGCACCTCGTCCAGAATCAGCAGGGCACCGGCCTCCGCGGTGAATTCGCGGGCGGCCTTCAGGTAGCCGGCGGGAAGGGGGCGGACACCTGCCTCGCCCTGGATCGGCTCCAGGAAAACCGCAGCCACGGTGTCATCGACGGCGTTGCGCAGCGCTTCGATGTCCCCGAACGGGATGTGCTCAACACCGCCGGGCATCGGCTCGAAGGGCGCACGGTAGGCCTCCTTGGCGGTGAGCGCCAGTGCTCCCATGGTCCGGCCGTGGAATGCGCCTTCGAGCGCGATGATCCGGGTGCGGGGCTTGCCGCCGGCTTCCCCGGCGGAGGTACCCGAGTTCCGGCGGGCAAGTTTAAAGGCGGCCTCGTTGGCCTCGGTGCCGGAGTTGGTGAAGAACACCTTGGACCCGGCCGGCGCCGCGCTGAGTTCCAGCAGCTTTTCGGCCAGCGCGATCTGGGTGGGGCTGGTGAAGAAGTTGGAGACGTGCCCCAGGGTGGCCAGCTGGCTGGAGATCACCGAGGTCACGAACGGGTGGGCGTGGCCCAGCGCGTTGACGGCGATGCCGCCCAGGAGGTCCAGGTACTCCTTGCCGTCGGCGTCCCAGACGAGGCAGCCGGCGCCGCGGACCAGCACCCGCTGGGGCGTGCCGAAGACACCCATGAGCGACGAGGAGTAACGCGCCAGCCACTCAGAGCCACTGCTGTTGGCGACGAGCGTGGTTGCGGCGGCCTCCGCAGCGATGGGGGCCCCGCCCGCTTCGCGGTGCCCGACCACACCCGGGCCCCCATCGCTGCTGCGGCCTTCAGCGGAATGGCTCAGTTCGGTGCGACTCATGGATTCACTTCCTCATCTGGGACAACTTGAGTGCCTATTCCGGCGGTCGTAAATGTTTCAAGAAGCATTGAATGGGGCAGCCGGCCGTCCACGATATGCGCCCGCTCAACTCCCTCGTCAATCGCCTTGAGGCAGGCGGCCATCTTGGGGATCATGCCTGATTCGAGGCTGGGCAGCATGTCCCGTAACTCGGAGGCCGTCAGGGATGAAATCAGCGAGGACTTGTCCGGCCAGCTGGCGTAGAGGCCTTCGACGTCGGTCAGGATGACCAGCTTGGAGGCGCCCAGCGCGGAGGCAACGGCCGCCGCCGCGGTGTCCGCGTTGACGTTCAGGACCTGGCCGGTGGGCTGGAACCGGGCCGTACCCGCCACGCCCTCGCCGGCGTCGGTGATCTCCGGGGCGACCGTGGAGATCACCGGGATCCGGCCGGCGTCGAGAATGTCCACGATGCCGGCGGGGTCCACTCCCACCACCTCGCCCACGAGCCCGAGGTCCACCTGCTCGCCGTCAACGACGGTTCCGGTGCGGACGGCGCGCAGCAGGCCGCCGTCTTCACCGGACATGCCGACGGCGTAGGGCCCGTGCGAGTTGATCAGGCCCACCAGTTCGCGCCCCACCTGGCCGGTCAGGACCATGCGCACCACGTCCATGGCCTCGGGCGTGGTCACGCGCAGGCCGCCCTTGAACTCCGACTCGATGCCGAGCCTGCCCAGCATTGAGTTGATCTGCGGGCCGCCGCCGTGCACCACCACGGGGTGGATGCCCACGTGGTGGAGGAACACGACGTCCTCGGCGAAGGCACGGCGCAGCTCGTCGTTGACCATGGCGTTACCGCCGTATTTGATCACCATGGTGGTTCCGGCGAAGCGCTGGATCCACGGCAGGGCTTCGATGAGCGTGCCGGCCTTGTCTTGGGCGTCACTCATGGACGTTGACTCGCGGGTCTGGGTGTTCATGCGGCTGGTTCTCCAGGGTTGCCGGCGGATCTAGCTTGAGTAGGCGGATCTAGCTCGAGTAGGCCCCATCTAGCTTGAGTAGGCACTGTTCTCGTGGACGTAGTCGTGCGTGAGGTCGTTGGTCCAGATGGTGGCTTCCGCGCCACCGGCCTGCAGGTCAATCTCCACGAGCACCTCACGCGGCTCCAGGTCCACGAGCTTGCGGTCCTGGCCGATGCCGCCGTTCTGGCAGATCTGGATGCCGTTCATGGACACGTTGAGCTGGTCCGCTTCGAACGCGGCGTCGGTGGTTCCCACGGCGGAGAGCACGCGGCCCCAGTTGGGGTCCTTGCCGAAGATGGCCGCCTTGAAGAGGTTGGAGCGGGCAACGGCGCGGCTGACGGTTTCGGCGTCGCGTTCGGTGGCGGCGTTGAACGTCCTGATCGCGATGTCATGGCTGGCGCCCTCAGCGTCACCGATCAGCTTGCGGGCCAGCTCGGCGCACACCTGGGTAAGGCCCTGGCCGAATGCCTCGGCCGACGGGACGGCCTTGGACGCGCCGGAGGCCAGCAGCACCACCGTGTCGTTGGTGGACATGCAGCCATCGGAGTCTGCCCGGTCGAAGGTGACGCGCGTGGCATCCCGGAGGACGAGGTCGAGCATTTCCGGCTGGACGTCGGCATCGGTGGTGAGCACCACCAGCATGGTGGCGAGCCCGGGTGCCAACATGCCGGCACCCTTGGCGATCCCGCCGATGGTGAACTCATTTCCGTCGGCATCCGCCCCGGTAAACACCGCCTGCTTGGACACCGAATCGGTGGTCATGATGGCCGTGGCGGCGTCCGCGCCGCCGTCGGTGCTGAGGGCGGCCGCCGCGGCGTCGATGCCCGGGACGATCTTGTCCATGGGCAGCTGCTCGCCGATCAGGCCGGTGGAACAGACAAGGACGTCGGTGGCCGACAGGCCCAGGGCTTCGGCGGTTTTCTCCGCCGTCGTGTGCGTGTTCTGGAACCCCTGCGGGCCGGTGCAGGCGTTGGCGCCGCCGGAGTTCAGGATCACGGCGTCGACACGGCCGTCCGAGACCACCTGGCGGGACCAGTGGACGGGGGCCGCGGCCACCCGATTGGAGGTGAACACGGCGGCTGCGGCCTTGGACGGTCCGTCGTTGACCACGAGGGCGAGGTCAGGGTTTCCCGAGGCCTTGAGTCCGGCAGTGACGCCGGCGGCACGGAATCCCTTGGGGGCGGTAACGGTCACGGGGCAACTCCCTGCAGGTTGAGGCCGGCGGTCTCCGGCAGGCCAAGGGCAATGTTCATGGACTGCACCGCTCCACCGGCGGTGCCTTTGGTCAGGTTGTCGATGGCGCACGTGACAATGACGCGCCCGACGTGCGGGTCGAAAGCCAGCTGCATGGCAGCGTGGTTGGAGCCCTGCACGGACTTGGTGGTGGGCCACTGGCCCTCGGGCAGCAGGTGGACGAACGGTTCGTCGTCGTACGCCTCCGCCCAGGCACGTCGCAGTTCCTCGGCGCCGACGCCGGGCTTGACCCGTGCTGTGGCGGTGGTGAGGATGCCCCGGCTCATGGGGGCCAGGGTGGGCGTGAAGGAAACCGTCACCGGCTCGCCGGAGGCGTTGGACAGGCCCTGCTCGATTTCCGGCGTGTGCCGGTGGCCGCCGCCCACGCCGTAGGGACTCATGGAGCCCATGACCTCGGCGCCGATCAGGTTCACCTTTGCAGCCTTGCCGGCGCCGGAGGTGCCGGAGGCGGCGACGATGACGACGTCGCTCCCCTCGAGCAGGCCGCCGGCGAAGCCGGGGGTGAGGGCGAGCAGCGCCGACGTCGGATAGCAGCCCGGAACGGCGATCCGGTTGGCGCCCTTGAGTTTCTCGCGCTGGCCCGGCAGTTCAGGCAGACCGTAGGGCCACGTTCCGGCGTGGTCCGAGCCGTAAAACTTTTCCCACGCGTTGGCGGACTCCAGGCGGTGGTCCGCGCCGGCGTCGATCACCACCGTTCCTTCGGGGAGCTTGGCCGCGATCTCGGCGGACGCCCCGTGCGGGAGGGCCAGGAACACGACGTCGTGCCCGGACAGGTTCTCCACGCTGGTGTCCTCGAGAATCCTGCTGGCCAGGCCATGGAGATGCGGCTGCAGTTCGCCTAGTCTGGAACCGGCGTTGCTGTGGGCCGTGATGGCGCCGATGGTGACGTCCGGATGGCCGGCCAGGAGGCGGAGGACTTCGCCGCCGGCGTAGCCGCTGGCCCCGGAAACGGCAACAGAAATAGTCATACAAACGACTATACAGCAAGAGTATGCATAGGTCCCGATATTTATGCATGGATAGTCCACGCCTTGCCGGGAAGGCCAGCCCCCCAGCCAGAGTATGCTTGCCAGAGGGTGATCCAGACCGTGCGCGCCGAATGTCGGCCGCAGCGTTGCCCGCTATCGTTACGAGGCACGCACTACATGGCCCCCACTATCACTCCCGGGCGCCCCCAGCCCCGTATTCTCCAGGCGCCCACGCTACACAAGGCTAACCCTGTAACGCAGAGTTACTCCGACCTGCTCAAGTCCGTGCGGGCGGCCGGACTCCTGCAGCGGCAACAGGGCTTCTACATCACCGTCTTCTCCGTGCTGGCAGTCCTCATGGCAGCGGCTTGGTTCGGTTTCGCGCTGATCGGCCAGAGCTGGTTCCAGCTCCTTATCGCCGCAGCGCTCGGCATCATCTGCACGCAGTTGAGCTTCCTGGCCCACGAGGCGGGTCACCGCCAGATATTCGCCTCCCGGCGTGCCAATGAATGGTCCGCGCGGCTCCTGGCCACATCCGTTGCCGGCATCAGCTACTCGTGGTGGGAACAGAAACACGGGGCCCACCACAACCACCCGAACGTCATAGCCAAGGACCCTGACATCGCGCCCGGCGCCATCGTTTTCCACGCTGAAGCCGCGGCCGAACGGCAGGGCTGGCTGGCCTTCCTGACGCGCAAGCAAGGCTGGCTGTTCTTCCCCCTGCTGTTCCTTGTGGGCCTCGGCCTGCAGATAGATTCGGTGCGCTTCATCTTCCGGCGCGCCAAGGTCACCCACCGCTGGGTGGAACTGCCGATACTGCTGGCGCGTCTCAGCATCCTTCCTGTGCTGGCGTTTACATTTCTGCCGCTGGGCATGGCAGCCGCCTTCATCGGCGTGCAGCTCGCTGTTTTCGGCTTCTACATGGGTGCATCTTTTGCACCCAACCACAAGGGCATGCCGGTCCTTCCGGCGGACAGCCGTGTTGACTTCCTCAGCCGCCAGGTGCTGACATCGCGCAACATTTCCGGCGGCCGGTACATGGATATCCTGCTCGGCGGCCTGAACCGCCAGGTGGAGCATCATCTCTTCCCCGACATGGCCCGGCCCCAGCTGCATAAGGCAACAGCGATTGTGCGCCAGCACTGCGAAACGCAGGGAATTCCCCTTACTGAAACCACGCTGGCCGCGTCATTCGGGATCGTAGTCCGGTACCTCAATGAGGTGGGGCTCGCGGCGGGACGCCGCTTCGAATGCCCCATGGCTGCGGTCTCCCGGCGCTACTGACCGGCTGCCCCGACTTCGCCTGCACCGTCCCGGTCCCTAGGATGAGGTGAGGAAGGGTGCCGGAGGTCCCGGCCCGGAAAAGGAGAAACTCCATGACGCACGCCATCGTCGCCCGGCAGCCGGGTGGACCTGAGGTCCTGGACTTCACGGAGGTCGAACGCCCCGTCCCCGGTCCCGGCCAGCTGCTGGTGAAGGTAGCGGCAACGGGCGTCAACTTCATCGAGACCTACCAGCGCAGCGGCACGTACAAGGTGAATTACCCCTTTACCCCGGGATCCGAAGCGGCCGGCGTCGTCGAGGAAGTGGGCGAGGGCGTTGAGGACTACACCGTGGGAAGCCGGGTGGCCACAGCCGAGGGCACCGCGTGCTACGCCGGGTACACCGTGCTGGACGCTGTGAAGGCGCTGCCGGTGCCGGACGGTGTGGACGACCACACCGCCGCGGCGCTCCCCCTTCAAGGCATGACGGCGCATTACCTGATCAACTCCTCGTTCCGCGTTGAGCCCGGACACAACGTGCTGGTCCATGCCGGCGCCGGCGGGGTGGGCCTGCTGCTCATCCAGCTGCTGAAGGCCCGCGGTGCCCGCGTCATCACCACCGTCTCCACTGATGAGAAGGAATCCCTGGCCCGCGGTGCCGGCGCAGACGAGGTGCTGCGCTACGACGGCTTCGCCGACACCGTCCGGGACCTGACCCACGGTGCAGGCGTGAACGTGGTGTACGACGGCGTCGGACGGGACACGTTCGACGGCTCCATGGCCAGCCTGCGCACCCGCGGTTCACTGGTGCTCTTCGGTGCGGCATCCGGGCCAGTCCCGCCGGTGGATCCGCAGCGGCTTAATGCCGGCGGCTCGCTGACCCTGACGCGCCCGTCACTGGCGCACTTCCTCGGCAACCCGCAGGAACGGCTGTGGCGCTCCACCGAAATCTTCGGCGCAGCCGCCGACGGCAGCCTCAATGTCCGCATCGGCGCCACCTACCCGCTGGCCGAGGCCGGCCGGGCGCACGAAGACCTGGAGGGCCGGCGCACCACCGGCAAGGTTCTGCTGGTCCCGTAACTTGGCCTGTAATACTGCAGGCTAATACTGCCGGCCCGTAACGCGGCGGCCGGTAACAGAGCAGCCCGGATGAATGGAGGGGAAACGATGTCACCTTCCGTTCATCTTGCCGGGGGAGAATCCAGCCGTGATTGAGCCCCTCCCCAAAACCCTGGACACCACCGCTCCCTCTGCCGCCGGCGCGCCGGCGGCAGAGGTGCACGCGGCGCAGGTCCATGCAGCGCAGCTGCCCCGCGCTGCCGCCGCCCCGCCGGAGCGGACCCTGGTGGACATCCTGGCCGAGACGGCCGCCCGGTATCCCGACGCTTCCGCGCTGGACGACGGCCGCCGCTCCCTGAGCTACGCCCAGCTCCTGGCCGGGGTCAAGGCCGAGGGCCGGCGGCTGCACCAGGCCGGTCTGGGAGCGGGAGACAAAATCGGAGTGCGGATCCCTTCCGGTACCAACGAGCTCTACATCGCAATCCTCGCCGTGCTGCTGGTCGGCGCCGCCTACGTCCCCGTGGACGCGGACGATCCGGATGAACGGGCGAAGCTGGTGTTCGGTGAGGCCCGGGTGGCCGGCATTTTGCGGGCCAACGGCGAGATCGTCACGGACCACAAGCGGCCGCGCCCCTTCCCGGCTCCGCGCCCGGCCGCGCCCGACGACGACGCCTGGGTCATCTTCACGTCCGGTTCCACGGGGACGCCCAAGGGCGTCGCTGTACAGCACCGCTCGTCGGCCGCGTTCGTCGACGCGGAGGCCCGCATTTTTCTGCAGGACGATCCGGTAGGGCCGCAGGACCGTGTGCTCGCGGGACTGTCGGTGGCCTTCGACGCCTCCTGTGAGGAGATGTGGCTGGCCTGGCGGCATGGCGCCTGCCTGGTCCCTGCCCCGCGGGCTCTGGTCCGGACCGGCATGGACCTCGGACCGTGGCTGATCAACCACGGCATCACGGTGGTCTCCACCGTTCCCACTCTCGCGGCGCTGTGGCCTGCAGAGGCCCTAGAGAACGTCCGGCTGCTGATTTTCGGCGGCGAGGCCTGCCCGCCGGAGCTGGCCGAGCGCCTGGCGGTGGACGGCCGTGAGGTGTGGAACACCTACGGACCCACCGAGGCGACGGTGGTGGCCTGCGCCGCTCCGCTGGGCGGTACCGGTCCGGTCAGGATCGGGCTCCCCCTGGACGGCTGGGACCTGGCGGTGGTGGACTCCGACGGCGTCCCGGTGGCCGAAGGTGAGGTCGGCGAGCTCATCATCGGCGGCGTGGGGCTGGCCAGCTACCTGGATCCGCAGAAGGATGCGGAGAAATACGCCCCCATGCCCACGCTGGGATGGCGACGCGCCTACCGCTCCGGCGACCTGGTCCGCTTCGAGCGCGCCGGCCTGATCTTCATGGGACGCGCCGACGAGCAGGTCAAGCTTGGCGGCCGCCGGATTGAACTCGGTGAGATCGACGCTGCCCTGCAGTCCCTGCCGGGGGTTGCGGGCGCCGCCGCGGCGGTACGCACGACGGCGGCCGGCAACCAGGTCCTCGTGGGTTACCTTGCCCCCGCTGGCGGCACGGGCTCCGCCCCGGACCTGGCCGCGCTCCGTGAACTGCTCTCCGCCACGCTGCCTGCCCCGCTCATCCCCATGCTGACCGTCGTCGACACACTGCCCACCAAGACCAGCGGGAAGGTGGACCGGCATGCGCTGCCGTGGCCCCTTCCGGGTGCCGGCGCCGCGGATGCGGATGCCGCACCCCTGAACCTGCCGGAGGATGCCCAGTGGGTCGTTGACCAGTGGCAGGCCGTCCTGGGCACCAGCGTGGCCGGCCTCGACGCTGACTTCTTCGCCCACGGCGGAGGTTCGCTGGCCGCGGCGCAGCTCGTCTCCGCGCTCCGGGTCCGCTACCCCACCATCACCGTGGCGGACATCTACGCCACCCCGCGCATCGGCGCGCTGATCGAGACGGCCCGCCAGTCCATGCCCGACGGCGTCTCCGCCGGCCCTGCCCCCGACCGGCCGGTCCGCCCCACGGCCCTGAAGTCACAGGTCTTCCAAACCCTGATGGGCATCCCGCTGCACATTCTGGCGGGCATGCGCTGGCTGACCTATCTGATGGCTGCCAACAACATCCTGTTCGCGGTTGCCGGGTTCACGGCCGCGCCCACCGTGTCATGGTGGTGGGTGGCCGCCTCCTGGCTGCTCTTCGTCAGCCCGGCGGGACGGATGGCCCTCTCTGTTGCCGCCGCCCGCCTCCTGCTTCGCAACGTGCAGCCCGGGACCTACCCGCGGGCCGGCAAAGTCCACCTGCGCCTCTGGCTGGCCGAACAGATCCAGGACCTGGCCGGCGCCGTGAGCCTTGCCAGTGCGCCCTGGGTGCCGTACTACGCCCGGGCCCTCGGCGCCAAGATCGGGAGAGACGTCCATCTGCATTCCCTGCCCCCGGTGACCGGTTTGCTCACCTTGGGCCGCGGCTGCAACATAGAGCCTGAGGTGGACCTGTCCGGATGGTGGATCGACGGCGACATCGTCCGCATCGGCCATATCCACGTGGGCGCGGACGCCACCGTGGGAGCCCGCAGCACCCTGATGCCCGGGGCCAGCATCGGCGCCGGCGGCCAGGTGGAACCGGGTTCCGCGGTGCTGGGCAAGGTCAAGGCCGGCCAGGTGGTGGCAGGCTCCCCGGCAGGACGGCGCGGCAAGGCGAAGCAGGACTGGCCCGCGGCGCAGCCGGTCAGTTCCCTCCTGGGGCGCCTCTGGTTCACGGCCTTCGCCGCCGCGTCCGCCGTCCTCGCACTGATCCCCTACGCTTCAGCCGGAGCCGCGGCCCTGGTGGTCTACCTGTTCATTCGGGGCAGCGAGTCCCTGCTTGCTGCCTGGCCGCAGGTGCTCGCGTCGCTACCGCTCGCCGCTTTGACCTGGTTCCTCACCAACATGCTGCTCATCCTGGTCACCACCAGGGGCCTGGGCGTGGGCCTGAAGGAGGGCTACTACCGCGTGCGCAGCCGTGTCGGCTGGCAGGTGTGGGCCACGGAGCGGGTGCTGGACATGGCTCGGGACCTGCTGTT
Organism: Arthrobacter sp. FW305-BF8; assembly: GCF_021789315.1. Classification (NCBI taxonomy): domain Bacteria; kingdom Bacillati; phylum Actinomycetota; class Actinomycetes; order Micrococcales; family Micrococcaceae; genus Arthrobacter; species Arthrobacter sp. FW305-BF8. The sequence continues at coordinate 1,893,844 of NZ_CP084561.1, read as the reverse complement.
CCCGATTTACGCCAGCCTGTTTACGCCGGTCTGGCTGAGGCTGCTGGGGGCGAAGGTCGGAAAGAATGTTGAGGCCTCCACTGTCCTGCTGCTGCCGCGCATGACCACGGTGGGCGAGGGTGCCTTCCTCGCCGACGACACGATGGTGGCCTCCTATGAGCTCGGCGGAGGATGGATGCGGATTGCGCCCGCGAAAATCGGAAAGCGCTCCTTCCTTGGCAACTCCGGCATGACCGCGGCCGGGCGCAGCGTGCCCAAGAACTCCCTCGTCGCAGTTCTCTCGGCGACTCCGGGCAAGGCCAAGTCAGGCACCTCCTGGCTGGGCAGCCCGCCCGTCAGGCTGCGCCGCACCGCGGTGGCGTCCGACAGCACCCGCACCTTCCAGCCGCCGGCCCGGCTCAAGGTGGCCAGGACGCTCTGGGAACTGTGCCGGTTCGTGCCGGTGGCCCTGACAGTGGGTCTGGCCCTCGCCGTGATGCTCGTTTTCGACTGGCTCGCCACCGCCCTGGGCTACGGTGCGGCAGCGGCACTGGGAGGCGTGGTCCTGCTGTTCGCGGGCGGGGTGGCGGCAGGCTGCTCCGTGGCGGCCAAGTGGCTGCTCGTGGGCAGGATCAAGACCGGCGAGCACCCGTTGTGGAGCTCCTTCATCTGGCGCAACGAGGTGGTGGACACCTTCATCGAGATGGTGAGCGCCCCGTGGTTTGCCCGGTCGGCCAGCGGCACCCCGGCCCTCGTCTGGTGGCTGCGCGCCCTCGGCGCCAAGATCGGCCGCGGCACGTGGTGTGAAAGTTATTGGCTTCCTGAAGCGGACCTGGTGACGCTCGGTGCCAGCTCCACGGTCAACCGTGGTTGCGTCGTCCAGACCCACCTCTTCCACGACCGCATCATGAGCATCGACACTGTTAGTCTCGAAGACGGGGCGACGATGGGCCCGCACGGCGTGATTCTGCCGCAGGCGAGGATTGGCAAGGGCGGGACCGTTGGTCCGGCGTCCCTGGTGATGCGGGGCGAGACTGTTCCGGCCGGGACCTACTGGATGGGCAACCCGGTCAGCCCCTGGGCCGGGCCCGCCGTTCCCGCTCCGCGCCTCAAATAACAGCTAAGGAAGTCACACGCAGAATGAGCTCCGGAGAATCGCCCGGCCCGGCCGCCGTCCTCTCTGCCGGCGCCGCGGCCACCGGCGACCCCTACGTCCCGGGCCACGGAACAGATGCCTACCGGGTCCTGCACTATGAACTGGAGCTGGACTACAAGCTCGCCAGCAACCGGCTGACCGGCCGCGCAGTCCTGGCAGCTGTGGCAGCCCGCCGCACCTCCGCCGTCGTGCTCGACATGACCGGCCTCCGCGCCCTGAAGATCCAGCTGAACGGGGTCCGCGTCCGGAAGTTCACGCAGCGGGCGGAACAGCTCGTGGTGCACTGCGAACAGCCCCTCGAGGCGGGCTCCGAATTCAGCCTCGACATCCGGTATGACGGCAACCCGCGGCCCCGGAGGGGGCTCTGGGGCGAGGTGGGCTGGGAGGAGCTCACCGACGGCGTCCTCGTCGCCGGCCAGCCCAACGGGGCGCCGTCATGGTTCCCGTGCAACGACCACCCGCGGAACAAGGCCAGCTACCGCATCGCCGTCACCACTGACGCCGGCTACCGGGCCGTCTGCAATGGACTCCTCGTGGGGCAGACCGTGAGGTCAAGCCGCCAGACGTGGGTGTACGAGCAGCGTGAACCGATGGCGACGTATCTGGCGACCATCCAGATCGGCCGGTATGGGCTGGTGAGACTGCCGGACTCGGCCGGCGTGCCCCAGTTCGTTGCGGCACCGGCGCAGCTGGTGGGCCGGGCGGAGACAGCGCTGGCCCGGCAGGAGGCCATGATGAGCACGTTTGTGAGCCGCTTCGGCCCCTATCCATTCCCCGAGTACACGGTGGTGGTCACCGCCGATGAGCTGGAAATCCCGCTCGAGGCCCAGTCGCTGTCCATCCTCGGCGCCAACCATCTGGATGCCGGGTGGGATTCACAGCGCTTGATCGCCCATGAACTGGCCCACCAGTGGTTCGGCAACTCGCTGACGCTCGGCACGTGGAGCGACATCTGGCTGCACGAGGGTTTCGCCTGCTACGCCGAGTGGATCTGGTCCGAGGAAGCCGGCGTGATGTCCGCCCACGAGCGGGCGCTGGCCGCCTGGCGGCGGCTCAACGCCGGCGCCCAGGACCTTGCGGTGGGCGATCCCGGACCCGAGCTCATGTTCGACGACAGGGTCTACAAGCGCGGAGCACTGGCTCTGCACGCCCTGCGCCGCCGCTGCGGCGACCTCGCCTTCTTCGCGCTGCTGCAGGAATGGACCCGAGTACATGCCCACAGTTCCGTGTCGACCCCCGAGTTCATCCTCACGGCCGACCGTGTCACGGGGCTGGACTCGGAATCGCTGCTGCATCCCTGGCTGTACGAAGAAGCCCTGCCGCCACTGCCGTAGGTTGCGTCCGGCACCAGGTTTTCCGACATAAAGAAAGACCACGCCAAACCCCGGTCGGGAATCGGGTACTACAGTGGATGCATGGCTTCCAGCCGCAATCCGCTCGACGACCTGCGCGAAACCATCGGCCATCTGACCGATCAGCTCAAGCTGCACGGTTCGGAGCGCGTCGACGACCTGGTCGGCGATCTCATCGGTGCGAGGCCCGGGCCGGCCCGGCCGCTGTCCGAGGTGCAGGCCGAGCTCGACGCGCTGGTCGGTCTGGAGACCGTGAAGGAACAGGTGCGGGCCCTCGTCGCACTGCTCCAGGTCCAGGCCCGCCGTAAGGCGCACGGCCTGCCGGAGGTGGCCACTTCACAGCATCTGGTGTTCCTCGGAAACCCGGGCACGGGCAAGACCACCGTGGCGCGGCTCCTGGCCGAGATGTACCGCGCGGTCGGTCTGCTGCAGAAAGGCCACCTGGTCGAGGTCGACCGTTCGGGCCTGGTCGGGCAGTACGTCGGCGCGACCGCCATCAAGACGGACCGGGTGATCCGGCGCGCGCTGGACGGTGTCCTGTTCATCGACGAGGCCTACGCGCTGGCCCCGGAGGACGGCCGGACGGACTTCGGCCCCGAGGCGATCGAGGTCCTGCTCAAGCGGATGGAGGACCACCGCCACCGCCTGGTCGTGATCGTGGCCGGGTACCCGCGGCTGATGGAGTCCTTCTTGCTCTCGAACCCCGGGCTGCGCTCCCGGTTCGCCCGCGAGATCACGTTTCCCGACTACTCCGTCGACGCACTCCAGACGATCTTCCACCAGATGCTGGCCCAGCACGAGTACACGCTGGAGCCGGGTGCGGACCAGATGCTGCGCCGCATCCTCGCCGGGCTCCACGCGGGCGAGGACTCCGGCAACGCACGGTTCGCCCGCACGCTGTTCGAGCAGGCGCTCAACCGCCAGGCGCTGCGGCTCTCGCTCGACAAGGAACAAAGCCTCGACGCGCTGGACCGTGAGGCCGTCATGACGCTCACCGCGGACGACATCACCGAGGCCGCGCTGGCCTTGGGCGAGCAGCCGGAGCCGGAGCCGGAACCGACACCGGAACCGGAGCAGCCACGCTGGTGGCGCTGGCTCCAGGCCTGACCGGATCTGCCGCCGCAAACAGCACCACCGCGGCCTCGCGCTGCTCCGCAGACCACGAACTGCCCCGCAAACACGAAACTGCTCCCCGTAAGTCAGAACTGGTTTTTCAGTCCAACTTCCGAGGAGCAGTTCAAAAGGCGTGGTCTGCCTTTATTTTCAGCTAGCGCTGGACGGCACCAAACCGCTCGGCTGCGGTGGCGACGGCGTGCTCCCGCGCCTCCGATGCCTCGTCGGCCGTGAGGGTCCGGTCGGTGGCGCGGAACCGCAAGCCGAAGGCGAGGGACTTCTTGCCGTCCTCGATCCCCTTGCCCGCATAGACGTCGAACAGGGCCACGTCCTCAAGCAGCTCGCCGGCGCCTTCACGCAGCGCTGCCAGCACGTCGTCGGCGGGGACGTCCTGCGGCACCACGAGTGCCACGTCCTGCGTGGCCACCGGGAAGGTGGAGATGTGCCGGGCCACCACGACGTCGGCCGCTGCCTCGAACAGGGCATCCGCGTTCAGTTCCAGCGCGACGGTCCGTGCCGGCAGGTCATGCGCGGCCAGGAGCTTGGGGTGCAGCTCGCCGGCGTATCCCACCAGCTCGCCAGAGCGCAGCGAAAGCTGCGCGGCGCGGCCAGGGTGGAACGCCTGGTGCCGGCTCTGGGTGACGACAAGCTCCACACCAAGGACGTCGCCTGCCAGGCGTGCGATGTCCAGGGCATCCGCCCAGTCCCACAGCCTCGGCGCGTGACCTGCGGCGGCGGGCGAATCATGGCCGGTCAGGACGGCGGCGACGTGCAGCGGCTGGTCCGGAACGCCGTCGTACAGCGCGTCCAGCACCTCATCGGTTGGCTTGACGCCCAGCGGTGGGATGGACGGCGTGCCCAGCGTGTCACCGGGCAGGAATACCATGCCGGCTTCGAAGACGGCGAGGTCGCGGAAGCCGCGGGAGTGGTTGCGCTTAGCCACCTCCAGCAGGCCCGGCAGCACCGATGTGCGCAGGTAGCCCTGCTCCTCGCTGATCGGGTTGGCAAGCTTGACCGCGGTCCGGGGTGCGCCCTCCTCGGCCACGCCAAACGTCTCATTGGCGGCCTTCGACACGAAGGGGTAGGCCAGGACCTCGGTCAGGCCGGCGTCCGCCAGGGCCTGGAGCAGGCGGCGGCGCTGCTGCTGCACGCGGGTCAGGCCACGGCCTGGAGGCGCCACCGGCAGGGTCGCGGGGATCTGGTCGTAGCCCACCAGGCGGGCCACCTCCTCGGAGAGGTCCTCCTTGGTTTCCAGGTCGGTCCGCCAGCTCGGCGCGGTAACGGTCCAGCCGGCGTCGGACTTTTCGAGAACGGCGCCCAGATCCTCGAGGGACGTGACGATCTGCTCTTCGGTGAAGTCGATGCCAATCCGGGCCGCGGGATATTCTCCCGGCAGCGCGATGGTCACCGGATCCGGGGCGGTTCCGACGTCGGTGCCCGCCTCTTCGGCGGTCCCGCCGGCCAGTTCCACGAGAAGGTCGACGGCGCGCTGGGCCGCGATGTTGGCGACCTGCCAGTCCACGCCGCGTTCGAAGCGCTTGGAGGCTTCTGACGGGAGCTTGTGTCGCCGGCGCGAGCGGGCAATGGAAACTTCCTCGAAGTGGGCGGCCTCGATCAGGACAGCCGTGGTGGCGTCGGTAACCTCGGTGGACGCGCCGCCCATGACGCCGGCGACGCCGATGGGGCCGGAGGCGTCAGTGATCAGCAGGTCCTCGGCGTCAAGCGCACGTTCCTTGCCGTCGAGCGTGGTCAGCTTCTCCCCCGCCACCGCACGCCGCACCACGATGTCGCCGGACAGCTTGTCCTGGTCGTAGAAGTGCAGCGGCTGGCCGAGCTCGAGCATCACGTAGTTCGAGATGTCCACCGGCAGCGAGATGGACCGGATGCCGGCCAGGCGCAGTCGTGAAGACATCCACGGGGGCGTGGGCCGGGTGGCATCCACACCGCGGACGGTACGCGCTACGAAGCGGTCGCAGCCGGGCTTGCCGTAGATGGGCGCGTCGTCGTTGATCTTGACGCCGTAGCCGCCGGAGAGGACAGCTGGCGCGTTGACCTTCGACGCGGGGTCCGTGAATACCGTGGCGGTGGCGTGGGCGTATTCGCGCGCCGCGCCGCGGATCGAGAACGCGTAGCCGCGGTCCGGCGTCACGTTGATTTCGGCGGCCTGGTCGTAGAGGCCCAGCAGCTCCATGGCGTCCGTCCCGATCTCGGGGTCCAGGCCGATCCGGGAGAGCACCAGGATGCCGTCGTGGTCCTCGCCGATGCCCAGTTCACGGACGGAGGCGATCATGCCCGCGGACATGTGGCCGTAGGTCTTCCGCGCCGAGATGTGGAAGTCGCCGGGAAGGACGGCGCCCGGCAGGGTGACCACCACCTTGTCACCTTCGACGAAGTTGTGGGCGCCGCAGACGATGCCCTGCACGCCGGACGGATCGATGCCCTTGCCGGTCAGGGTCTGCTCCTGTCCCTCGGGGACGACGCGGACCTGGCACCAGTTGATGGTCTTGCCGTTGGACTGCGGTTCCTTGACCAGGCTCAGGACCTGGCCCACCACGACGGGTCCGCGCAGGGCGTCCGTGGGGCGGTGGACCGCTTCCTCTTCAAAGCCGACCTTGACCAGCTCTGCCATGACGTCTTCGGCCGTGGCTCCGGCCGGTACCTGCGCAAATTCACGCAGCCAGGAAAGTGGGATACGCACTGTTAGATCTCCATCCCGAAGTGCTCGCTGAAACGTACATCGCCCTCGATCATGTCGCGCATGTCGCCGACCTCGTTGCGGAACATGAGCGTCCGCTCGATGCCCATGCCGAAGGCAAAGCCTGAATAGACGTCCGGATCGATGCCGGCAGCCCGCAGGACATTGGGGTTGACCATGCCGCAGCCGCCCCATTCGATCCAGCGGGGCCCGCCCTTGGCGCCGGGGTGGAAGATGTCCAGCTCGGCGGACGGCTCGGTGAACGGGAAGTAGTTGGGGCGCAGCCGGATCTGGGCTTCGTCGCCGAACATCTGGCGCGCGAAGTGCTCCAAGGTTCCGCGGAGGTCAGCCATGCTGAGCTTCTTGTCGATGGCCAGGCCCTCGAACTGGTGGAACACCGGGGTGTGCGTGGCGTCGAGCTCATCGGTGCGGAACACCTTGCCCGGGCACAGCACGTAGATCGGCAGCTCCCGCTCCAGCATGGACCGGACCTGCACCGGCGAGGTGTGCGTGCGCATCAGCAGATGCGCTTCCGGCGGCTCCACGAAGAACGTGTCCTGCATTTCGCGGGCCGGGTGGTCCGGCTTGAAGTTCAATGCGTCGAAGTTGAACCACTCGGATTCCACCTCGGGGCCTTCGGCGATTTCCCAGCCCATGCCCACGAAGATGTCCGCGACGCGGTCCTGTAGCGTGGACAGCGGATGGCGGGCTCCGGCCCGGCGGCGGCGCGGGGCTGCCGTGACATCCACGGTCTCCTCGACGAGGATGCGGGCGTCGTTCTCCGCCTCGAGCTGGACGGTGCGGTCCGCGAGCGCCTTGTTAACACGTCCGCGGGATGTTCCCATCAGCTTGCCGGCGGCGGCTTTCTGATCCTTGGGCAGGCTTCCGATCTCACGGTTGGCGAGGCTGAGCGGCGACTTCTCGCCGGTGTGGGCCAGGCGGACTGTCTTGAGTTCATCGAGCGTGGACGCGCCGGCAATGGCGGCGACGGCCTGGTCCACGGCGGCGTTGATGGCGGTTTCATCCAGAGGGTTCGGGACGGCGGCGCCCGGCAAAGTTTCAGTCATCTACTGTTCTTAGCTACGAGTCGGGTGATGCCAGCGGCCGGTGCAGCCGCGCCGGTTTCCCCGGCAGCGCGTCCGTCGCTGGCACGTCTTTGCAGAAAGTCGTCCAAGGACGTCATCCAAAGACGCCATCCATAGACAAGGGCAGGCTCACCGGCGGATGGCCGGCGGGCGCTGTTTCCAGTCTAATTGACAGCGCCGGTCTAATTGACAGCGGGTGCCTGTGGACGCCTGTATTGCACCGCGGCCCGCGGCTAGCATGGCCTCATGACTCAAGGCCCCCTAACCCGGGGCCCGCTGACCCCGGGCCCGCTGACACGAGGACAGCTGACACGAGGACAGCGCCTGAGGCAGCTCGCAAACCTGCTGAACGCCTCCACGCCGCTGGGGCTGGTGCTTGCCGGGCTGGCCCGCACCCGGACGTTCCGGGGTCCCCGCGGCCTGATTGTCGCCACCGGTTACCGCTGGCGGCTGCCGGTGGCTGGCGCCTTCACGGTGGGCAACGTGGTCATCTTCCGCACCGATCCGGACGCCGCCTTGACGAGCCGCCTACTGCTGGGCCATGAGGAGCGGCACAGCACCCAGTACGCCTGGTGCCTCGGGCTGCCCTTCCTGCTGTTCTATTTCGCGGCCGCGGCCTGGTCGGCCGCGCGGTACGGCGATCCGGCGTCGGGAAATCCCTTCGAGCGGCACGCCGGCCTGGAGGCCGGCGGCTACGTGGACCGGAGGGGCAGGCATGACCGGAGGCGCAGGCATGACCGGAGGCACAGGCACGACCGGAGGAACAGGCACGACCGGAGGAACAGGCATGAGTGAACCTGCGGGCCGGGCGGAAGCCCGGACTGTCGAAGTCACAGGAACCGGAACCGCGGATGCGGCGCCGGACCTGCTGACCCTTTCCATTGGCGTGGAATGCCGGCGCGACAGCGCGGTCGATGCCTATGCCGCCGCCGGCGAGGCCTCCGCTGCCGTGACGGCTGCGCTGCGCAGCAGGGGCGTGGAGAACCGGGACATCAGGACGTCGGGGCTCAACGTCCGGGCCGACGTCCTCTGGCAGGAGGGCCGGGGCCAGCAGGTCACCGGGTACGTGGCATCCAGCATGCTCAGCGTCCGGTTGCGGGATCTTGCCTCCGGCTCCGGAATAATCGCTGCTGCCGTGGAGGCCGGCGGCAACGACGTCCGCCTGGATGGCGTGCAGCTCGGCTTTGCCGATGCTGCAGCCGTGACGGCGCTGGCCCGCGAGGCCGCCTGGGCCGACGCGCGGGCAGCAGCCTCACAGCTGGCCGCGCTTGCGGGCGCTGAGCTGGGTGAGGTGGCCTCCGTGCGGCAGCAACCGGTACCGTCTGCCCCCATCCCGGTGGGCGGGATGCAGCGGGCCTTCGCTGCCGACGCCTTGACGGTGGAAGCCGGTGAATCCGGCGTCAGCACCAGCGTCACGGTTGCGTGGGAGCTGCACCCCCGGTCAGGGATGCCGCCGGTGCCCTAGTGCAGGCTGCCGGCGGCGAGCGCGACGTCGGCTGGCTGAATTACGCCGGATGGCTGGGACGGCTGGCTAACCGACGTCCGGACGACGGCGGCAATCGCCGCCGCCATTGCAGCGACAGGCAGTGACGGGACAGCGCTCCCCTGCTCTACCTGGTCAGGCGCGAACGGCACGTGGACGAACCCGCCGCGGACACCCGGCCGGGTCGCGAGCTCGTGCATGAGTGTATAGAAAGTGTGGTTGCAGACGTACGTTCCCGCCGTCTGTGAGACCTCGGCGGGAACACCTGCACTTTCCACGGCAAGAAGGGCCGCCTTGATCGGCAAAGAAGTGAAGTAGGCTGCCGGGCCCGCGGGCACCACCTCCCGGTCCACGGGCCGGTTCCCTGCATTGTCCGGGATGGGCGCGTCATCGCAGTTGATTGCAACCCGTTCCAGTGACACGCGCCCGCGGCCTCCGGCTTGCCCGATGCACACCACCAGTTCCGGCTCCAGGCCACCGAGGGCATTGCGCAGCACACTCCCGGCGGCGCCGAACACGCAGGGCAGTTCCGCGGCCTCCACGGCGAAGCCTTCGGCCCGGAGCAGATCCCGCGCGGACAGGGCGGCCGCCCACGACGGATTCATCGGCTGGCCGCCGAAAGGTTCAAAGCCGGTGAGCAGAATCATGGACCCAGCGTAGCCGCCCCTCCGCAGGAAACGCCGACGGCGGGCCTTGACTTAACTTCGAACATATATTCGAATGGGGGCATGAGATGGGACGCACAGGCACTCAAACCCGCACAGGAAGAGGTGCCCGGGACTGCACCCCTGCTGCCCTTGGCCGGCCTCGTGCGGTCTGTGTCCACACCCGAGTTCGCCGGCGTCACCTTTCATGAGGTCACCGCCAAATCGGTGCTCAACAAGGTGCCCGCCGGCTCGCGGATGCCGTTCGAGTGGACCGTGAACCCCTACCGGGGCTGCAGCCACGCGTGCGTCTACTGCTTCGCCCGCAAGAGCCACACCTACCTGGACTTCGACGCCGGGCTTGATTTCGACAGCCAGGTGGTGGTCAAGATCAACGCGGCCGAGGTGCTGCAAAAGGAGCTGGCCAAGCCCTCCTGGAACCGGCAGCACGTGGCGCTGGGCACCAACACGGACCCCTACCAGCGGGCGGAAGGCCGGTACCGGCTGATGCCCGGTATCATCGGCGCGCTGGCCGATTCCGGGACACCGTTGTCCATCCTGACCAAGGGGACTTTGCTGGCGCGTGACATTCCGCTCCTGAAGCATGCCGCGGCGCAGGTGCCTGTGGGCATCGGGATCTCCCTCGCCATGACGGACGAGCAGCTCTCCGAGGCCATCGAACCAGGCACGCCCGGCCCCAGGGCCCGGCTTAAGCTCGTGTCCAGGCTCCGGGAAGCCGGGCTGCCCTGCGGGGTCATGGCCATGCCCATCCTGCCGTGGCTTTCGGACAGCGACGAGGCCCTGGACTCCTTGTTCGCCTCACTGGCGGCCGCGGGTGCCACCGGTGTCACGGCCGGGGCGCTGTATCTGAAGCCCGGCACCCGGGAATGGTTCATGCAGTGGATCGCCGCCCGGCATCCGGAACTGGCGGGCCGCTACCGCAGGCTGTATGGCACAGGCTCGTACGCGTCCAAGGAATACCGCACCTGGCTTGCCGGCAGGGTCCGCTTCTTCAAAGCCCGGCACGGCTTCACCGGCTCGCACGGGTTCAGCCACCGGGACGTCGAGGATTCCCCCGTCGACGATCCCCGGGGCGAGGAAGCTGCCTACCCGGAGGGAAGCATTCCGCAGGATCGCTCAGGGCAGGCTAGGTCGGCGCAGCATGGCCACGGCAGCGCCCGGACGTCCCAGCCCACACTGTTCTGAGCCCTGCCGCGCCCAGCCAAAAGCGCCTCCACCAAGAGCGCTCCAACCAAATAAGAGGAGGGCAGGACGGTCACCGTCCTGCCCTCCTCGGGTTTCTGCGACACGCTCCGCAGTACGCCCGTTAGCCCTAGCCGGTCAGCCTGAGCTGATCGGTCAGCCTTAGCTGGCCGGAATCACCAGGCCCTTGAACTCCGTCTGGATGAAGTCCTTCATCTCCTGCGACGTCAGGATCTTGTAAAGCTTCTGCACCCGGGCGTCGTCCTTCTTGTCCGCATTCACGGCGAGGACGTTGTAGTAGGCGCTGTCCTTGCCCTCGACCAGGATCTGCTTGTCAGTGCTCAGGCCGGCCGGCAGGGCGAACGCCAGGGTGACAATGGCGGCGTCCTTGTCGTTCAGCGCCTGCGGGAGGCTGGCGTTCTCGATCTCCGTGAACTTCAGGTTCTTCGGGTTGGCCGTCACGTCCTTGAGCGTGATGGGGTTTTCCGTCACCTCGATGAGCCCCTTGGACGCGAGCAACTTCAGGGCGCGGGCCTCATTGGTGGGGTCATTGGGGATGGCCACCGACGCGCCCTCAGGTAGGGCGTCCACGCTCTTCACCTCGTTGGAGTACAGGGCCATCGGCGGCAGGTATACCTTTCCGACGCTGACCAGGTTCTTCCCCGAAGCCTTGTTGTACGTCTCCATGAACGTCGTGTTCTGGAAGAGGTTGGCGTCAATGTCGCCGTCGCTCACGGCAGGGTTCGGGGTGTTGTAGTCGCTGAACTCCTTGTATTCGACCGTGAGGCCTTCCTTGGATGCGAGCTCCCGCTGGACGTGCTTGAGCATGTCGCCGGCGGGCACCGCGAGGGCACCTACCTTGATGGTCTCCGAGGCGCTGGAGGAGCTTGGGCTGCCACAGGCAGAGAGGGCCAGGACGGCGAGGGCTCCGGCAGCAGCGGCCTTGAGGATGGTGGATCGGATCATGCTGGACTCTTTCAGGATGGAGCGGATGGGGGTGAAAACGCGTGGCTGAGATCTGGTGTCAGCGGTGGGACAGCCTGCGGGCGGCAAAGTTGCCCAGCGACTGGAACAGCTGGACCAGGAGGATCAGCAGGATGACGACGGCGAACATGTACTCGGGGCTGTAGCGCTGGTAGCCGTAACGGAAAGCCACATCGCCGAGCCCGCCGCCGCCAACCGCACCCACCATGGCTGAGTATCCGATGAGGCCCACAACGGTGGTGGACAGCCCCAGCGCCAGTGCGGGGACCGCCTCGGCAACCAGGACCTTGGTGAGAATCGTCCAACGGGTGGCGCCGAGCGACTGGGCTGCTTCAACGAGGCCCTTGGGCACTTCGCGGATGCCGATTTCCACGAGCCGGGCGAAGAACGGAATGCCGGCGATCGCCAGCGGTACGATCGCCGCCGTCGGACCGATAAAGGAGCCGACCAGCAGGCGGGTGAAGGGAATCAAAAGGATCATCAGGATGATGAACGGGATGGACCGGCCGATGTTCACCACGACGTCCAGCACCCGGTTCACGGCGACCCCCAGGGCACGGCTGCCGAACGGCCTGGCCAGCAGCCCGTGAGCCTCGGTGGTAACCAGCAGCACGCCGGCCGCCAGCCCGAAGAGAACCGTGAGGAGCAGGCTCACGCCTACCGTGTAGAAGGTCTCCCCGGCGCCCTTGAGGATGGTGTCCAGCAGGTCCGCCCAAAAGTAGGGATCGTTGCGGTCGATCACTTGATTACCTCCACATGAAGTCCTTGGGACCGCAGGTCGGCGACGGCGCCGGATACGGTCGTTGCATCACCGGGCAGTTCCAGCCGGGTCCGCCCTGTCTGGCGGCCGTGGATGGTTTCCACGGCAGCGCCCAGAATTCCCACGTCGATGCCGTGCTGGCGTGCCAGCTGGGCTATGACCGGCCGGTCCGTGGCCACTCCCGTGAAGGTGATCTCCACGACCGCGTTGGAGGTAGGCGGGATGTCGCCCAGGGGGAAAAGTGCCTGGCCAAGCAGGGACTTCTCCGTGGTGAGCAGTTTCTCGACGGAACCCTGCTCCAGGATCCGCCCCTGGCTCATGACGGCGGCCGAATCGCAGATGCGCTTAACCACGTCCATCTCGTGCGTGATGAGGAGTACGGTCAGGCCCAGATCCTTGCTCAGCTGCCGGATCAGGTCGAGGATCTGGCGTGTGGTGTCCGGGTCCAGCGCCGAGGTGGCTTCATCGCTGAGCAGCACGGACGGGTTGGACGCCAGCGCGCGGGCGATGCCGACGCGCTGCTTCTGCCCGCCCGACAGCTGGGCGGGATACGCATCCGCCTTGCCGTGCAGATCCACGAGTTCAAGGATTTCCAGCGCGCGGGTCCGCCGCTGAGCCCGGCCCGCACCGGTAATCTCCAGCGAGAGCTCAACATTCGCCCGCACGGTGCGCCCGCTAAGGAGGTTGAAGTGCTGGAAAATCATGCCGATGTCGTGGCGGGCCTGCCGCAGCTCCCTGCCGGCCAGCTTTGTCATGTCCCGGCCGCCGACGTGGACGGTTCCGGAATCCGGCTGTTCCAGGGAGTTGATGGTGCGGATCAGGGTGCTTTTGCCTGCGCCGCTCTGCCCCACGACGCCGAATATTTCGCCCTTTTTCACGGACATTGTGACGTCGTCGAGGGCGCGGACCTGCGCGGCCCCGGAGCCGTAGCTCTTGACGACACGGCTCACGGATATCATGCGGTTCCTTCAGGGCTGGGCGCGGAAATCTCCCGGAACTGTTCAAGGAGTGAGACACCGCGGGGGTGTCCAGCATGTAATTCTGCCCAGCAGCTCCGCGCGGCAACAAATCCGAACAATCAGCTCGAGGAGAGCCGTGAAGGGTGGTGTTAATTTCCGCGGAGAGAGTTTGCGCGGTTCGCCGCGGCGACGCTGGCGAGCAGCGCCCGGACAATCGGGAGGTCGGCCGGAATCCAGGGCAGGCTGAGAGCTTCGTCACCTTCGCTGATGCTGACCCAGCGGAGTTCATCGTGATCTTCGAGCGGCCGCGGTTCTCCGTCTGCCACTTCCGCGAACCACACCCGCATCGCGGCCTTGTCGTTCAGGGGCCAGCCGGCTGGCCCGGGCGCCAACAGCTCCGCCCCAAGAACGACGGCGATGCCGAGTTCCTCGCGCAGCTCCCGGTGCAGTGCACTCTCGGGGACCTCGCCAGGTTCCACTTTGCCGCCCGGGAATTCCCACATGCCGGCAAACTGCGGAGGCGCCGTCCGGCGCGCCACGAGAAGCCGGACGGGAGCGGACAACGAGTCCACCACGGCCCCGCCGACGACGTTAATCAGTTCAGTCACCGGTCCAGTCTAGGAGGGCGCAGGTTTTTCATGAGGCGGGCCCTCCCGGGCCCGGAATATCCATCCCGCCGGAAGCTTGTTAAAATCAGACATAACAGTGGCAACGAGGCCTACTCCGCAACTCCCCTTCGAAAAGCAGGCACATGACTTCCACTGTCCAGGCTCCCCCCACGCCCAAAGCCGCCACGAACATCGGACCCGCCATTCTTGCGCTGGCCATGGGCGGCTTCGGCATCGGTGTCACCGAGTTCGCCATGATGGGACTGCTCAAGGAGGTCGAAGTCGGACTCCGGATCAGCACCCCCGAGGCCGGGCACCTGATCTCGGCCTACGCCCTGGGCGTCGTCGTCGGAGCTCCCGTACTTGCCGCCGTCGGAGCGAAATTGCCGCGCAAGCTCCTTGCGCTGGGGCTCATGCTGTTCTTCAGCGTTGCCAACCTCTCCTCGTTCATCGCACCCGATTACGCGAGCATGCTGGTCTCCCGGTTCGCCGCCGGCCTGCCGCACGGCGCGTTTTTTGGCGTGGCCGCGGTCATCGCCGCTTCCTTGGTGGCGCCGACTAAGCGGGGCTGGGCCATCTCCATGGTGATGGCGGGGCTCACGGTTGCCAATGTGGTCGGCGTCCCCTTCGCCACCTGGCTCGGCCAGGCCTTTGGCTGGCGCCTGCTCTTTGTCCTGGTGGGACTGCTGGGACTGGTGACCCTGGCACTCATCTGGAAATTCGTTCCGTTCCAGAAGGCGCACGCGGACGCCAGCATCCGCAGGGAGCTGGGCGCGCTCAAAAGAGCGCAGGTCTGGCTGGCCATCCTCATCGGCATCGTCGGATTTGGCGGGTTCTTCGCCACGTACACCTACATCTCCCACACCATGACCTCCGTGGCCGGGATCCCCGCCGCCCTGCTGCCGTTCGTGGTGGCCCTGTACGGCCTGGGAATGGTGGCCGGCAACATCGTCGGTGGCCGGATTGCGGACAAGTCCGTGATGGGGACCATCTACCGCGTCCTGCCGGGAATCGCCGTCGCACTGGTGGTGTACGCCATGGCTGTGCACTGGCCGTGGTCGGCCTTCGTCATGGTGTTCGTCGTGGGTGCCGCCGGGTCCATGCTTGTACCCGCCCTGCAGACCCGTCTGCTGGATGCGTCTCCCGATGCGCCGTCGCTGGCGTCCTCGCTCAACCATGCCGCCCTGAACGTCGCCAACGCCCTGGGCGCCTTCCTGGGCGGCCTGGTGATCGCCTGGGGCTGGGGCTACGTTGCCCCCGCCCTGGTTGGTGCCGTTCTCGCCATTCTGGGCCTGATCGTGGCCCTGTTCAGCGGCCTGCTGGAACGCAAAAAGCCGCTGGCCCCGTAACAGCAGTCACGGAGCCAGCGGCCCAGAATTGCACGGAGCCAGCGGCTCAGAATTGCAGGGGGCGGCCGGACCTACAGCCAGCTAGGCGCCTGGCTCGCCCGCAAGGGCGGGCCCGCTGGCCACCTGGGCGCGGCGGATGTCTGGCTCCAGGTAGATGACCCGCGCGATGGGAACGGCCGAGCGGATCCGGGCTTCGGCGTCGTCAATTGCCTTGGCAATGTCCAGCCCGGAATCACCTGCATCCACGCTGATCTTGGCCGCCACGAGCAGCTCCTCCGGGCCCAGGTGCAGGGTCTTGAGGTGGATAATGGTTGTGCCGTCCGCCTCGATGGCGCGCCGGATCCGGCCGACGTCGTCCTTGGTTGCCGACTCCCCCAGCAGCAGGGATTTGGTTTCCATCGCCAGGATGACGGCAATCGCCACGAGCAGCAGACCGATCATCCCGGTTCCGATTCCGTCCCAGATGCCGTCGCCGGTCAGCAGGGTCAGTCCCACGCCGAACAGGGCGAAGACGAGGCCCAGCAGCGCACCGAAGTCTTCGAGCAGGATCACCGGAAGCTCGGGCTGCTTGGCGGTCCGCACGAAGCTGATCCAGCCCTGGCTGCCGCGGATGTGGTTGGCTTCGCTGATGGCCGTCCGGAACGAGAACGACTCTGCGATGATGGCTCCCACCAGCACGGCCAGGGGCACCCACCAGAAGTCGCCTTCTATGGCGTGCGGGTGCTGGATTTTTTCCCATCCCTCATACAGGGCGAACAGGCCGCCGACGCTGAAGAGCACGATGGAAACGATGAACGCATAAATGTACCGCTCGCGTCCGTAGCCAAAGGGGTGTTCCGGGCTGGCCGCCCGCTGTGCGCGTTTTCCGCCGACCAGCAGCAGGATCTGGTTGCCGGAGTCCGCGACTGAGTGGATGGCCTCAGCCAGCATCGACGAGGAACGCGTCAACAGGAACGCGACGAACTTCAGGACAGCGATGGTCAGGTTGGCGGCCAGCGCCGCCACAATCGCCTTGGTACCGCCATTTGCAGACAAGGGAGCCTCACCTCTTCACGTGGAAATTTCAAACGGATGGGACAGGGCGGCATGGAACCGCCGTCTAGGAAATACCGTACCGCTCCGGCACTGGACGGGCCCCGGACGGGCACCGGAGAGGGCCTCAGACGCCACGAAAAGAGCCAAAAGTAAGCCTGCTGACAAATAATCACGCGCTGTGTTAGCTTGAAGCCATATCGGGACTGATAAGAATCGATCCCGACGAATATGAAGGAGCAGACAATGGGATTTCTTGCTTGGATTATTCTCGGCCTGATCGTAGGCGCAATCGTTAAAGCCGTCATGCCCGGCAGGGTCGGCGGCGGCTGGGTCACCAGCTTGGTTCTGGGCGTCGTTGGCGCCATCGTTGGCGGCTGGATCGGCAGCCTTCTCTTCGGCAAGGGTGACCTGGCGTTCTTCGACCTTGGCACCTGGATCCTCGCCATCATCGGCGGCCTCGTAGTCGCAGGTATCTACGGCGCAATCACCGGCCGTAGCCACAGCACCCGGGCACCATAACAGGCCCGAATCACAGGCACTGGGCTGCAACAGGCCCAGGCCCAGGCCCAGGCCCATAACAGACAAATCAGACAGGAGCGGGGGCCCACCGGACGGTGGGCCCCCGCTTCTTCGTGTATTGCTGCCGACGCTGTCCACGAGCGGAGTTCTTGTCCACGTGTCGCGACTAAAAGTGCCCTTTGCGGCCGATATCTGTACAACAACTCCACCACGCTAGGCGGGCTGCTGGGACCTCGCACTGGCGTAGAGGCAAACGGTGGCGGCCGTCCCGAGATTGAGGCTCTCAGCGGCGCCATAGACCGGCACCGCCACCCGATGGTCGGCAAGCGCAAGCTCGTCCTCCGAGAGCCCTTGGGCTTCGTTGCCGAAGAGCCAGGCCGTGGGGTTTTCCAGGGCGTAGTCAGAGCCGGCGGCCGAAGCGCCAAGCCGGCGTGCGGCGTTCTCGTCCTGCAGGCGGTCGAGGTTCAGCTGCCCGTAGCCATCCGCTGCCAGCACACCGATCCCCCGCTCCCTGCACATCGCAGCCAGCTCGTTGACGTCAGCGCCGAGAACCACTGGAAGGTGGAAGAGGGAGCCGGCGGTGGAGCGGACCGCCTTGGGATTGTAGACATCCACGCTGGAACCGGTGAGGATCACGGCATCGGCGCCGGCGGCGTCTGCGGCCCGAAGCACCGTCCCGGCATTCCCGGGATCGCGGACCTGGCAGAGCACGGCAATCAGCCGCGGTCCGGCGTCGAGCACGTCCGCCAGCTCGACATCCACGAAATCGCACACCGCAACGATCCCCTGCGGGGTGACGGTGTCCGCCATGGCGGCCAGGACGTCGTCCGTGGCGAGGCGGGCACTGGTTTCCACGGCCAGCTCTTCAAACTCGGGGTACCGGTCCAGGCAGGCCTCGCTGGCGTACACCTCGCGGACGATGCCCGGCTGGCCCGCAGCGATCCGCTTGCCGTGAAGCACCAGGGCCTCACGTACTGCCTGCGGGCCCTCGGCCAGAAACTGCCGGCGCTTTAAACGTGCCGGGCGCCCTGCAAGCTTTGCCACGTCCCTGACCCGATCTGCTCGGGGATTGGAGAGTGGAAAGTCTTGCGGGCGCCCGGTTTCGTTCATATAAGAAACCTTAGTGGCTGTTGCCACCGGTCCTTGAACTGGGAGTTGCCTGCTTACTCAGCAGCTGCAGCAACCGGCTTCTTCGCAGCGCGTGCGCGGGTAGCCTTGGCCTTCGGTGCAGCCTCAGCCTTGGCGGCCGGAGCGGAGGTGTCTGCAGGCAGGGAGTCCTTGGCAACCTGGACCAGCGCAGCGAAAGCGTTGGCGTCGGAAACGGCGAGCTCGGCCAGCATGCGGCGGTCAACCTCAACCTCAGCGGCCTTCAGGCCCTGGATCAGACGGTTGTAGGTCAGGCCGTTGGCGCGGGAGGCAGCGTTGATGCGCTGGATCCACAGGCGGCGGAAGTCGCCCTTCTTCTTCTTGCGGTCGCCGTAGCTGTACACAAACGAGTGCAGCAGCTGCTCTTTGGCCTTGCGGTACAGGCGTGAGCGCTGTCCACGGTAACCTTTGGCGCGTTCGAGGATAACCCGGCGCTTCTTGTGGGCGTTTACCGCCCGCTTCACACGTGCCACGTGCGTACTCCTTCAAAAATCTGATCCCAAGCGACTACTGCCGGTGACCGGCTGGCCTGAGAAGGCTTATTAATAGTTGACTGCTGCCAGGTGGCAGTCAGTCAGAATGCTTGGAAATTAGATGCCGAGCATCTTCCGGATGACCTTGGCGTCGCCCTTGAAGACGATCTTGTCGCCGGCAAGGCGGCGGGTCAGCCTGGAGGACTTGTGCTCGAGGTAGTGGCGGCGGTTGGCCTGCTGGCGGCGCAGCTTGCCGCTACCGGTCAGCTTGAAGCGCTTCTTAGCACCGCTGTGGGTCTTCATCTTCGGCATGGGAACCGATCTCCTTACGTATCCGCGGACAATGTCCGCAGTTCTATCGTGCAGCCGCCCCTGCGGGCGGCATGCTGGTTGCTGACTGCCTGAAGGCGATGCCTTCCGCAGTTTCGAACTAGGTGGTCTTCTTGCCCGCCGGCTTCGGCGTGGGCCGGGGCGCTGCGGGTCGTGCAACAGGCTTCGGCGCTGCCGGCCGGGCCACCGGCTTGGGCGTGGCCGGGGCAGCCGCAGGCTTCGGCGCTGCCGGAGCAGGCGACTCAGCTACGGGAGCCTTCGGCTCAGCAGGCGCTGCCGCCTTCGGTGCTGCGGGGGCTGCCGCTCGGGGAGCAGCGGGGGCTGCCTTGGGTGCTGCGGCCTTGGGTGCTTCGCGCTTCGACTCGGCCTCCTTGGGTGCTGCCGCAACCTTGGGTGCTTCGGCAACCTTGGGGGCTTCCGCGGCCGGAGCTGCTTCGGCCGGAACCGAGGGCGCTTCGACGGCGGCTTCCGGAGCGGCTGCCTCAGCTTCTGCCGGGGCGTCTTGCGCAGGGGCCTCCGTGGAAACCTGGAAGCCTTCCGGCAGAAGGTCCGCAAGCGACTGCGTCAGGGGTGCCTGATCGTCACCGGACGTGTCCACGCGGCCTGCGGCCTTGGCTTCATTCTGGGCCTTGGCTTCTGCACGCTGCGTTGCGCGGCGCGCTTCGGCCTTAGCCTCCGCCTTGTTCTTCAGCGGGCCGATGACCATGACCATGTTGCGGCCGTCAATGCGGGGGCTGGACTCAACCACGCCGACCTCACCGACATCTTCCGCGAACCGCTGGAGCAGGCGCAGGCCCATTTCGGGACGCTGCTGCTCACGGCCGCGGAACTGGATCATGGCCTTGACCTTGTCCCCGGCTCCGAGGAAGCGGAGGGCGTGGCCGCGCTTGGTCTCGTAGTCATGGGTGTCGATCTTCAGGCGGAACCGGATTTCCTTCAGAACCGTGTTGGTCTGGTTCTTCCGGGCCTCACGGGCCTTGACCGCGGCTTCGTACTTGTACTTGCCGAAGTCCATCAGCTTGCACACCGGAGGCTTGGCCTGCGGTGCAACTTCAACGAGATCCAGGTCGGACTCGGCAGCCAGACGCAGGGCATCCTCAATACGGACGATTCCTACCTGTTCGCCGGCAGGGCCGACCAGCCGCACCTCAGGGACGCGGATACGCTCATTGATTCTTGGCTCGCTAATGTTAAAGCTCCTGTGTTCGTGATGGGTGTACCACCGGCAAAATAGAGAAGGCCCCCAATTGCCGGAGCAATCGAAGGCCTCAAAGGATCGGATGTGCACATCCCGCGAGGGACTGCACGCACTTCCCCAGGCTCCTGCCCGGTGAACCGCCCGACCGTTACCCGGCAACCTTGCTTCCCTAAAACCCCAGGGGAAACGGCTGACGCGGGTGGGAGAGAACTCCGCTTGCAAACTGAATATCAATTCTACATAAAGAAGCCCGCTTACCGCACATTGGCGGCAGTGGGTCTCATCCACGGCAAAATAACGACATCCAGTCGGTCTGTGACAAGCTTACCAGTATGAGCACTCCAGACAGCAATTCACACGTCTACCAGGCGCCTGGCGCCGGGGACGACGTCACGCAGCAAATCCGCGACATCTCCGAGGTTCCTGCGATCGAGGTCATCACCACGGCCGCCGTGCACCTCATGAGCGCCTCGGCCGTGAAGCTCGGCCTGGCCGCTGAGGAGAACGCCGCTGAGCTGAAGGACCTGGATGAGGCCCGCAAGCTCATCACCGCCCTCGCCGGCCTGGTGACGGCGGCCGCCCCGGAAATCGGTTCGCAGCATGCCGGGCCGTTGCGTGATGGCCTGCGGTCACTGCAGCTCGCCTTCCGCGAAGAGTCGATCATTCCGGATCCTCCGGGCAAGGGTCCCGGTGAGAAGTTCACCGGTGCAGTGAACTAGAGATTGAATTACGACGGCGGCGGGCCGGCTCTTCGGGGCCGGCCCGCCGCCGTTTTTGTCTTCGGGGGGCACTAGCTCCGGTAGCGCTCTCCAGCCACCCTGCTTCCGCGAAACCGGAGAGTGTCAGGATGCGGCGGCGCGGCGGCGCCGCTGCTGGAGGACAAGTCCCACAGCGCAAAGCAGCACCCCAGCCACCCCGACGGACACAAAGCCCCCGGCCGCGCCAATGCTGTCGATGAAAAGTCCGGCCAGCGGAGCCCCCAGTGCCACGCCGGCGGTCAGCGCGGACCCGTACCAGCCCATGGCCTCGCCCCGCCTGGCCTCGTCAACCAGTTCGGCCACCTTCTCGGAGGCTGCCGAAAGCACCGGAGCACAGAGGAGCCCCGGCAGCAGCGACAACAGGCTGAGGGTCAGTGTGTCGGTGGCGAAGCCCATGGGAATGGTCAGTGCAGCCATGCCCAGAAGCAGGAGTATCGGTGAGACAGGCCGGTGCATGGCCCCGTAGACGAGGCCGCCGACCACCGAGGCGGCGCACCAGAAGAGGAACACCACACCGATCTCGCCCTGGCGGCCGCCGGTCTCCAGGGCAGCCACGATTCCCACATCGGTGCCGCTGAGCACCATGCCGGCGCCACCGGCAACAGCGAACACCGCGGCTACCGCGGCGGTGAACCAGCCGAAGCTGTGGGCCACCCTGCGCTTCAGGACTGCCCGCCGACTAATGCCCGCGGCCGCCGGGCCGAGTTCAGCGGCAGCCTCCTGCAGGTGTGCGGGGGCCGCGGCCACCACGGCCACCTCTGCGGCAACCTGTTCGTCCGCCTCACACGATTCGCTGCGGACAGCACTGCGGGTGGGCGGGTTGAACCACATGAGGAAGAGCCCGGCCAGCGATGTCGAGACGCCGACGGCGGTCAGCCCCAGCACGGAATGGCCGCTTGTGGCCACCACGGCACCTGCGGCCGGGCCGATCATGAACACCATCTCCGTGCTGACAGCGTCCAGCGCGAAGGCGGTCCTGCGCTGGTCGCCGTCCGCAAGGACCCCCAGGGACTGCCGCACCACACTGAAAATGGGCAGCGTCAGAAGGCCGCCCACGAACACGAGCGGCAGCAGCCACTGATAGGAGACGTGCGGCACGATGGACCAGATGACTGTTTCCGAAATCACGGAGGGTATCAGCGCTCTCCGCAGGCCCGCCGTATCCACCCGGCGGCCGCGCCAAGGGGCGCCGAGCGCGATGCCGATGGTCATCACGGCCGCTGCCGTTCCCGCGGCCGCGTAGCCCTCACCGAGGGTAAGGACGATGTGCAGGGTCAGCAGGACGCCCGCCGCCGAGTGGGGAATGCGGGCGATCATGCCGACCGCCAGGAGCCGCCGGATGGGCCGGACGGCCAGCAGCTCCCGGTACAGGCTGAAATTCACAGGTGGGTCCTCATTCCGCCGCCGGACAGCGCCGGAACGGACCCCACCGGGCCAGCGGCTACTGCGCGGCGCGCCTTAGCTTTACTTCGATCGAATCAACGCGCTCACCAAACAATACATTCCGGCTCCACTCGCTCTGGAGGCCGGCAACGAGGGCCTGGACTGCGGCCGCATCGAGTCCGTCCTCCAGGTAGAGCACCACCCGCAGTTCCGGTCCGGCGCCGCCGCCATCGACGCTGCTCCCCGAAGCCGTGGTTGTGGCTACTCCCCCGCCGGGAAGGACATCGAGTCCGCGGACTGCGGGCTTACCTTCCGCTCCGGCACGCAGCACGGCGGCCAGCTCGGCGTCCAGGTAGGCCGGCACCCACTGCCGCTGCTGCGCGAGGGCCCAGACGCCGGGGCGCCGGACCACGAAGGTCACTTCCGCCCCGGGGTCCACCACCAGCAGCTCGGCCCCCTCGGCGACGGCGGACAAGGCGGCCCGCGCGGCGTACACGGCCACCGGACGGGCCTCCGGGTGCCACGCCGCCAGGGCTGCTGCCGTGCTGAACACCGGCATGGCGAGGCGGCCGTCGGGCGCCTTGAGCGTCACCAGCGCCATGTCCGCCTGCTTGTCTGCGTGCACGCCGTGCGCGCCCTCGGCTTCTTCCGCCAGTTGTGCCACCACGGGGACGAAAACCCGGGCACTGGCCAGTGAGGCAACCACCGCGGCCTCGCCGCCGTCCCCGGCAACAAGAGCGGAGACTGCGGTGAGGTAGCCGGCGTCGGCCGCGCCGTCGTCGTCCTCGAAGTTGTGGATCTTGGCGTCATCACCGGCGAGGCTGCGCCCGGCCCAGGGCTGACCGGCCGAATCGGCGGCGCCACCCGCCCCGGCCAGGGCAGCCTCGATGTGACCGGGCAGCCTGCGAACCGGGGGCAGGTCCGCCGCCGGTCCGCCGCCGTCCGCGGAGTTGCGCTGGTGCTCGGTCACGGCGATGTCCTAGCGGCGGCCGGCGACGTCGAGGGCCTCGGGGAGGGTGAAGGCGCCGGCGTACAGGGCCTTGCCCACGATGGCACCTTCGACGCCGAGCGGCACCAGGGAGCGCAGGACCTTCAAATCGTCGAGGCTGGAAATGCCGCCGGAGGCCACCACGGGCTTGCCGGTCTTTTCCACCATCTGCCGCAGAAGTTCAACGTTCGGTCCCTGCAGCGTCCCGTCCTTGGTTACGTCGGTGACGACGTAGCGGGCGCAGCCAGCCTCCTCGAGGCGGCCCAAAACGTCCCACAGGTCCCCGCCTTCCTTGGTCCAGCCGCGTCCGGCGAGGGTGGTTCCCCGGACGTCCAGGCCGACGGCGATCCGGTCACCGAAGCGGTCGATGGCCCGCGCGGTCCATTCCGGATTCTCCAGAGCGGCGGTGCCGAGGTTCACCCGGGCGACGCCCAGGTCCAGTGCCTTCTCCAGCGATTCGTCGTCCCGAAGGCCGCCGGAGAGCTCGACCTTGATGTCCAGCCGGCCCACCACTTCGCGCAGCAGGTCCGCGTTCGAGCCGCGTCCGAAGGCAGCGTCGAGGTCCACCAGGTGAACCCATTCCGCGCCCTGCTGCTGCCAGTTGAGCGCCGCCTCCAGGGGCGTGCCGTAGCTTGTTTCGCTGCCCGCCTCGCCCTGGACCAGGCGGACGGCCTGGCCGTTCACGACGTCGACGGCGGGAAGCAGTTCAAGTACCGGCAGCTCGTTTTGGCTGGTCATCAGGGGTCCTCAGTTCTTGTAGACGCGGGTTCCCGTGGGCGGCCACTTCTGCGGCGCGCACGGCGGGTTAGTGGGTTATGTGCCGGGAAGGGTCAGCAGGTAGGCGGCCAGCAGCGACATGGCGGCCAACACGTAGAAACCGATCTGGATCCAGAGCGGTTTGCGCTGCTGCCTGAAGGACAGGCCGCCGCCCACCAGGAGACCGGCGAGTCCCATCAGGAGGATTGACCACATCTAGGCGTCCGCCGCCTGCCGGGAGTGCGGCGCGCGGAGCCCGTCGACCCAGTTTTTCAGGAGACGCGCGCCGGCGTCACCGGACTTTTCCGGGTGGAACTGGGTGGCGCAGAGGGGGCCGTTTTCCACGGCGGCGACGAAGGGGCCACCGTGCTCGGACCACGTGACCAGGGGCGGCGCCATCCGCGGCTGGATCACGTCGAAGTCCCAGTTCTGGACGCCGTAGGAGTGCACAAAGTAGAACCGCTCGCCCTCGACGCCGGCGAAAAGCCTGGAGCCTTCCGGGACCTTGACGGTGTTCCACCCCATGTGCGGCACCACTTCCGCCGGGAGGAGCTCCACCTTGCCGGGCCACTCCCCCATGCCTTCGGCTTCGGTTCCGTGTTCGACGCCGGCTTCGAAGAGCACCTGCAGGCCGACGCAGATCCCGAGGACCGGGCGTCCGCCGGCAACGCGGCGGCCGATCATCCGGATGCCGTCAACAGCTTTGAGCTCGCGCATGACCGTTTCGAAGGCGCCGACGCCGGGAACGACCAGCCCGTCGGCGTTCAGCACGTCCTCGGGCTTGGAGCTCAGGATAACCTCCGCACCGGCACGCTCAAGGGCGCGAACGGCCGAACGGACGTTGCCGGAGCCGTAGTCCAGGACGGTGACGGTGGGTTTGCCCTCCGGGGATGCCGGCTTCATTGTGGCGGACGGGTCGAGGATCGCGCCCTCGTGCAGTACTTTGCCGGTCACAGTGCTCCTTTGGTGGACGGAATGCCCTCGACGCGGGGATCCGGCTCGACGGCTGCGCGGAGGGCCCTGGCGAAGGCCTTGAACTGGGCTTCCACGATGTGGTGCGGGTCGCGGCCCGCGATGACGTTCATGTGCAGGCAGATGCCGGCGTGCAGCGTGATGGCCTCGAACACGTGCCGGGTCAGCGAGCCCGTGAAGTGGCCGCCGATCAGGTGGTACTCCTGCCCGGCAGGCTCGCCGCCGTGCACCAGGTAGGGCCGGCCGGACACGTCGACGACGGCGTGCGCGAGGGCCTCGTCCAGGGGCACGGTGGCCTCACCGAAGCGGCGGATGCCCGCCTTGTTGCCCAGCGCGGTGCGCAGGACCTCGCCGAACGTAATGGCAACATCCTCGACGGTGTGGTGGACGTCAATGTGGGTGTCGCCGGTGGCCTTGACGGTCATGTCGATGAGTGAGTGCTTGCACAGGGCCGTCAGCATGTGGTCGTAGAACGGGACCGACGTGCTGATATCCGACACTCCGGTGCCGTCGAGGTTGATCTCCACCAGCACGGAAGATTCGCTGGTGGCACGCTCCATGCGTGCAGTCCGGGCCTCGGCAGCCTTGATACCGGTGTCGCTCATGGTGATAGATGTCCTTTGACGAAGGATGGGGGCAGACCTGACCTGGTCCATATTCAAGTTTAGGCCGGAAGTACGGCCTGCCGGGCCAGGATGCTTTCCAGCGCTTCCAGGAAGGCTGTGGTTTCCGTCTCAGTACCGGCCGTGACCCTCAGGTGGCCGGCGATGCCGACGTCGCGGACGAGCACCCCTGCATCCAGCAGTCCCTGCCAGACCTCATGGGGGTTCTCCAGCCCACCGAAGAAGACGTAGTTGGAATCGGACGCCGCGGGCCGCAGCCCCATCCGCGTCAGTTCCGCGACAATCCGGTCACGCTGCCGTTTGATGTCTTGGACATCGGCCATGAGCGCCTCGCGGTGCTGCAGCGCCGCGAGGGCGGTTGCCTGCGTGACGGCCGACAGGTGGTAGGGAAGGCGCACCAACCGGAGGGCGTCGGTCACCTCCGGGGCGGCAGCCATGTAGCCGAGGCGGGCGCCGGCAAGAGCGAACGCCTTGCTCATGGTCCGGGAGACGATGAGCCGCTCCCGGCCGGGCAGCAGGGTGAGGGCGCTGGGCGTGCCGTCGTGTGCAAACTCGTGGTAGGCCTCGTCCACGACGACGACCGCCTGACTGGCCTCGCCAGCCTCATAGACGGCTTCCACCACGTCCAGGCCCAGGCCGGTGCCGGTGGGGTTGTTGGGTGAGCACAGGAAGACGATGTTTGGCTGGAGTTCCCGCACCTGGTTCGCCGCGGACTCTGCGCTGAGGCCGTAGTCGTCGGCACGCCTGCCGGCGATGTAGGCGGTGTCCGTGCCGCTGGCGAGCAGCGGGTACATGGAGTACGTCGGCGGGAAGCTCAGGAGTGACCGGCCCGGGCCGCCAAACGCCTGGAGGATCTGCTGCAGGACCTCGTTGGAGCCGTTGGCCGCCCAGAGGTTGTCCGCGCCCAGCCCGTGGCCGAGGTATTCAGCCAGGGCTTCCCGGAGTTCAGTAAATTCGCGATCGGGGTACCGGTTGAGCCCGGCGGCGGCCTCGGATACGGCCGACGTGATGGCCGCCCGCACGTCGGCGGGCACGCCATGCGTGTTCTCGTTGACGTTGAGCAGGATCGGAACATCAAGCTGGGGGGCGCCATAGGGGGACAACCCCCTCAGGTTGGTCCGCAGGGGCAGTCGGTTCAGTCGCTCAAGCTGGTCAGTCACTAGGACAGTTTAAGTAACCCGGAGGGCTGGCCGGAAACTGTGACGGTTCCGGCCAGCCGAAACCGCGCCCAATCACCCCTACTTGTTGGGCACAAACAGCTGCTGACCGGGCATGACTTTGCCGGCCTGGAGGTTATTGAGCTGGACGATGTCCGCGATCACGTCCCGGGGATCGCGGTCCGGGTCGACCTGCCCGGCGATGGCCCAGAGTGATTCACCGGGCTGCACCGTGACCGAAACCGTGGGCGTAACCGTCAGGCCACCGGCATTGTCTGCAGCCTTGGCCGGGGAGTTCAGGAGCCCGGTCAGGGACAGGATAGCGGCAGCCAGCAGAACAAGCGGCAGACCGATCAGGACAATGCGGCCACGGCGGGTCAGACGAAGCCGCGGTGGCTTCCCCGTCCGGGACGCCGCCATTGAACTGGACATTGCCTTTGAAGGCATTGCGGCCGAACGGGACATTGCCGTTGAAGTTGATGCTGCTGTTGAAGCTGACATGGCGTGAGCCCTCCTGGACCAAGTTGTGCTGCCTCGTGTTCGAACAAACAGTTCGAACACCGGGCTGCCAAGCGGCCCTCACTAGAACACATGTTCGAACTTTGCTTTTCCTAGTTTTAGCACCTATCGACGAATTAAGTCGAGACTCGCTAGAACAAATGTTTGAAAAAGCACTATGGCTGGCCTACGTTGGAAATCACAGAACAACCACATCTGCAGTTGATCAGCAGGGTCTGACATTTTCAGGCCGGAAGTTCCCGGCCACTGCAGCTACCGCGGCCGGGAGGAACGGAAAGGCGTTGGCGAACATGGCAGCACAGGCCTCTGACGGCAAGGCTCCCCAGCGCAGCCCGCGGTCTCAGCGGACCCCCAAGGGACTCACCGTCCGGCAGAAAAAGATCCTGGAAACCATCCAGCGCTCGGTCAACGACAACGGCTACCCGCCGTCGATGAGGGAAATCGGCGACACCGTCGGCCTGGCCAGCCTATCCAGCGTGACCCACCAGCTCTCGCAGCTGGAAAAGCTTGGCTACCTCCGGCGCGACCCGAAGCGGCCGCGCGCCATGGAGGTCCTGATGCCGCTCACCCTGGATGCAGGGACGGCAAAAACCGGCGGCGCTGACAAGGCCCCGGCCCTGAGCGCCGCAGGCGCGTCCGTATCCGAACTGCCCAGCGCGATGGACACCGCAATGGTGCCGCTGGTCGGCCGCATCGCCGCCGGCGGCCCCGTCCTTGCGGACCAGATGGTGGAGGACCTGATGCCGCTGCCACGCCAGTTGGTGGGCCACGGCGAACTGTTCATGCTCAAGGTCGCAGGGGACTCCATGGTGGACGCCGCCATCTGCGACGGCGACTGGGTGGTGGTCCGGCGGCAAAGCGACGCGGTCAACGGCGACATCGTCGCTGCGCTGCTCGACGACGAGGCGACGGTCAAGACCTTCCGGCAGCGGGACGGGCACACGTGGCTGCTTCCGCAGAACACGCAGTACGAACCCATCCTGGGCGACCACGCCGTCGTCATGGGCAAGGTGGTGTCCGTACTCCGCTCGCTGTAGCCGCTGCAACGTTAGCCCCGGGCTGTTATAGCCCGGGGCTTTTCACGCCTGTGCGCCGGCGAGCCGTTCGAGCGCTGCGACGGCGGTCTTCTTGTCGGTCGTCGGCCAGAACGGCGGCAGGGCAGCCCGCAGGAACCCGCCATAGCGTTCCGTGGACAGCCGGGAATCCAGCACTGCCACCACTCCCTTGTCGTTCGCGGACCGAATGAGCCGTCCTGCCCCCTGGGCCAGCCTGATGGCCGCGTGCGTGGCGGACACGGACATGAACCCGTTGCCGCCGGCCTGGGCAACGGCCCGGGACCGCGCGGTCATCAGGGGGTCGTCCGGGCGCGGGAAGGGGATCCTGTCAATGACCACCAGGCGGCACGATCCGCCCGGCACGTCGACGCCCTGCCACAGGGACATCGTGCCGAACAGGCACGTATCAGGCTCGTCGGCGAACTGCTTCACCAGTGCCGTCATAGTGGATTCGCCCTGGCAGAGAATGCTGACATCCAGCCGCGTGCGCAGGGCGTCCGCCGCTTCCTCGGCCGCCCGTCGTGAGGAGAACAGGCAGAGCGCTCCCCCGCCGGAGGCGCGGATGAGGGACTCGAGTTCGTCCAGCGCCTCCGGCGAAGTGCCGCGGCCCGGTTTCGGCAGGTGCCGTGCCACATAGAGGATGCCCTGCCGGGGGTAGTCGAAGGGCGAACCCACGTCGACGCCGGTCCAGCTCGGCGCACCGTCGCCGACCAGCCCCAGTCCGCCTGCGGCGGGTTCGAAGGCAGAGCCGATGGCCAGCGTGGCCGACGTCAGCACCACTGTATGGCCGGCGAACAGGCCTTCACGCAGCCTGCCTGCGACGCTCAGTGGGGCGATGTTGACCAGAGCCGGGGCAGTCTCGTCCGGCGCCGAGTATCCCTGTTGGGGATCAAACGTGCTGTTCCGGGAGAACCAGACCACCTCACGGTTTTCGCGCGCCGCAATCAAACGTTCGCAAAGCTCCAAAATCACCAGCAGACGGGAGCGCGCAAGCTGCCGCCCGCCGTCGGCCGTTGTGTTGCTGTCCCCCTTGGAGTCCGACAGCGCCGCCCGGCAGGCCTCACGAAGCTGGTCCACACAATCCAGCTGCTCGTCGTTCAGGCCGTTCGGCAGCAAGCCGCTGGGAACGCCGGCGAGGGCGACCTCCAGGTTTGCTGCCGCTGTGTTGAGCGCGTCAACAGTGATCCCGGTGTGCTTGCGGGCGCCGGAGGCCGCGGCATGGACCATGGCCACCGACAGCTGCCCCGAAACCGCGCCGGTCACCCGGTCCTGGAGCTCGTGGGCCTCATCCACCACCACGACGTCGTACTCAGGCAGCACCGCCAGGCCCTCGAAGGCGCTGACGGCCAGCATGGCGTGGTTGGTCACCACGACGTCGGCTTCCGTGGCGTTGTGCCGGGCAAGCTCGCTGAAGCATTCTTCGGCGAGGGGGCATTTCTGCGCGCCGAGGCATTCCATGGACGTGACGGACACCTGCCGCCAGGCCCGGTCCGTGACGCCGGGAAGGAGCTCGTCACGGTCGCCCGTGGTGGTCTGCTCCGCCCATTCCCGGAGTCTGACCACCTCCTTGCCGAGCTGCGACGAGGGACCGCCCATCGCCGCGGCGAAGTGCG
This sequence comes from Arthrobacter sp. FW305-BF8, assembly GCF_021789315.1. NCBI lineage: Bacteria > Bacillati > Actinomycetota > Actinomycetes > Micrococcales > Micrococcaceae > Arthrobacter > Arthrobacter sp. FW305-BF8. The sequence goes on along the minus strand of NZ_CP084561.1, from coordinate 1,863,949 downwards.
GAACGCTGGTGTCCTCGCCCAGCGAGAAGAGCTGGCCCTCCGAGGGTTCCTCGGAGGGAAAGCCGCCCTCCAGCTTGTGCCTGCAGACGTAGTTCGCGCGGCCCTTGACCAGTGCCACCTTCACGGGCCGGTCGAGTGCCGGTTTGAGGCTCTCCAGCAGCCGCGGGAGGTCACGGCCCACGATCTGGGTCTGCAGCGCGAGGGTGGCGGTGGAGACGAGGGTCGGCTTATTGCTCTCCAGCGAGTGCGCGATGAGCGGGACCAGGTAGGCCAGCGACTTGCCGGTTCCCGTGCCGGCCTGCACCAGCAGGTGGTCGCCGGTTTCGATTGCCCGCGCCACCTGCCGGGCCATCTCGTGCTGGCCGCTGCGGCTTTGGCCGCCCATGCCGGCCACGGCGCGGTCGAGCAGGTCAAGTACGAGCTGCTCTCGGGCCGTGGCCGCGGCGCCGGCGGCTGCCGCCCCGTCAGTCATCGGTGCTGAAGGATTCCAGTTCAGCCGCGAGGCCTTCCCGGACCATGACAACGGCGCGGGTGCCGGCCTCTTCGTGCTCCAGGCTCAGGATCTCCGCATCGGAGTCGTGCAGCTTGCTGATGAGATCCCCGCGGTGGTAAGGCACGAGGAGCTGCATCTTGACGCTGGGCCGCGGGATGGCCTCGCTGATCGCCTCGAGCAGCTCGGCAATGCCCTCCCCCGTACGTGCCGAAACCACCACGTGCCGCGGTTCGCGCTGCTTCAGCCGCTCCACCACAAACGGGTCGGCGGCGTCGGCCTTGTTCAGAACGATGATCTCGGGCACCTTGCGGGCGTCCACCTCGGCGAACACCGACCGGACGGCGGCGATCTGGCCCTCTGGGTCCGGGTGCGACACGTCCACGACGTGCAGGATCAGGTCTGCATCCGCCACTTCCTCGAGGGTGGAACGGAAGGCCTCCACCAACTGGGTGGGAAGGGACCGGACGAACCCCACGGTGTCGGCCAGCGTGTACCCCATTCCGTCGGCGGTCTCTGCCTTGCGGACGGTGGGATCCAGGGTGGCGAACAGGGCGTTCTCGACCAGGACTCCGGCATCGGTGAGGCGGTTCAGCAGCGAGGACTTGCCGGCGTTGGTGTATCCGGCGATGGCCACGGACGGGACTGCATTACGACGGCGGTTGGCCCGTTTGGTCTCCCGTGCAGGCTTCATCGCGGCGATCTCCCGACGCAGCTTGGCCATCCGGGTGCGGATCCTTCGCCGGTCCAGTTCGATCTTGGTTTCACCGGGCCCACGGGAGCCCATGCCGGCGCCGGCGCCGCCCACCTGGCCACCGGCCTGGCGGGACATGGATTCACCCCAGCCGCGGAGGCGCGGAAGGAGGTACTCGAGCTGCGCCAGCTCCACCTGGGCCTTACCTTCGCGGCTCTTGGCGTGCTGGGCGAAGATGTCAAGGATGAGGGCCGTGCGGTCGATGACCTTCACCTTGACGATGTCTTCAAGGCCGCGCCTCTGGGAGGGCGCGAGTTCGGCGTCCACAACGACGGTATCGGCGCCGGTGGACATCACCACGTCCTTGAGTTCCAGGGCCTTGCCGGAACCGAGGAAAGTGCCGGGGTCCGGCTTGGCCCGCCGCTGGACCAGTCCGTCGAGGACTTCCGAGCCCGCAGTTTCCGCCAGGGCGGCGAGTTCACGCAGGGAATTCTCGGCGTCGGCTAGCGTGCCTTCGGTCCAGAGGCCGGTGAGTACGACGCGTTCCAGACGCAACTGCCGGTATTCGACTTCGGTGACGTCTTCGAGTTCGGTGGACAGCCCGGCCGTGCGTCGCAGTGCCCGGCGTTCCTCGAGGTCCTGCTGGTCGCCGTCGTATGTGCTGTGCTCTTCCGCAAGCTGCGAGATGGCCTGCGCCTTGCCCAAAACACCCTGGCTGTCAGCGCGGCTGCCGTTGGCAGGTGCGGCGTTCTTGGCTGGGACGTCCTTGGCGAGGATCCGGTCGATAACAGCCTGGATCTCCTCAGGACTCATGTCCTGGGCTGCCGGCTCGGATCCGGGATTTTGCTGATTGGTCATGGTCTCCTTTGAAGGTTCTGCATCTTCAGAATAGTGCTGATTGCCGCCCTTGGCAGCGGTATTCGCGCTGGGCTGACTACGAGGGGTCATGGAGGGTCTCCTGAAATGCCGGCAGACGTCGGGCATGGCCGGCGGGAAGCGGTCTGATTGAGTGCTGTTCGGGCTGCGATCCTGCGGAAGGTCTGTGCCTGCAAAGGGCAATACCTGCGTCGCATTGGAGGGGAGCCATTGGCCGGTGCCGGCGGCTAAAGGCCGCGGGCAAAAAGAAGTACCGGCTACTCAAAAATCAGGAACATGCCTTCAATGTTACCAGAACGGGCAGGCGGCCTTCCCGTCAGCCGGTTTCCCATCGGGCGGGCAGCCCACTAATCTGGCCAGTTATGGAGTCTGCCCACTATTTCAGCGCATCACCGGCGGGGCCGTTTACCCGCAAGCCCCTCACAGTGGAACTGGCCGGTGAAACGCGGAAGCTGCAGACCTCGTCCGGCATCTTCAGTCCGGACGGGATCGACAAGGGCACAGCCATCCTGCTGGCCGAGGTTCCGGCGCCTTCGCCGCAGGGAAACCTGCTCGACATCGGCTGCGGGTGGGGACCCATCGCCCTCACCATGGCGCTCCGGGCACCGCACGCTCAGGTCTACGCCGTGGACGTCAATGAACGATGCATCGCGCTCACCAACGGGAACGCCGGACTGCTGGGGCTGAACAATGTCACGGCCAGCACGCCCGAGAACGTGGATCCCGAAATCCGCTTCGACACCATCTGGTCCAATCCGCCGATCCGGATCGGCAAGGATGAGCTGCACTCACTCCTGCTGCTCTGGCTGCCGAGGCTGGCACCGGGCGGTTCGGCGTGGCTGGTGGTGCAGAAGAACCTGGGCTCGGATACGCTTCAGCGCTGGCTGGCGGAGGTTTTGGATAGCTCCTTCACGGTGACGCGGGAAAGCACGTCCAAATCCTTCAGGATCCTGCGGGTCAGGAAAGCGTCCCAGTAGCAACGATCGTGGCCGGGCCGCTGAGCTCAACGTGCTCGCGGCCGCCGGCGACGGTGAAGAACTTCACGCCCACGACGCCGCCCGGCACCTTCACCTGCCAGGCGTCCGGGGCGCCCTGCCCGGCCCAGTGCCGGATGGCCACCGCCGCGGCGCACGCACCGGTGCCGCAGGACTGCGTTTCGCCGACGCCACGCTCGTGGACCCGCATGGTCACGGTGCCCACACCCTCGTGCACCAGCGGCTCGGCCGGGACAACGAACTCAACGTTCGTGCCATTGGCGGGCGCCGGGTCGACGTGCGGGGCGGCAAAGAGCCGGGTCTCCCGGAGTTCGGACAGCTCGGCCAGGGCAACGACCGTGTGGGGGTTACCCATGCTGACGGACAGCGCCGGCCGCGGCACCTCGAGTCCCTCGGCGGTGACCAGCGAATCCATGGCACGGGCCGCTGCCTCGTCCGGGAAGATGAACTCCCAGGGGCCCATGTCGACGGCGTAGCCGTCACCTGCGCGGACGATGGTCTTGACGCCGCCGCGGGTGCCGATGGTCAGTGAGCCGCCGGCCGGCAGCTGAGCCAGGCCTTCGGCCAGGAGGAAGTGGACAAACACGCGCACGCCGTTGCCGCACATCTCTGACAGGGAACCGTCACCGTTGTGGTAATCCATGAACCACTCGGCGTCGGGGTTCTCGGCAAGAATCTGGCGGCCCTCGTCAAGGAGACGGGACGGGACGGCGCGGATGAGTCCATCGCCGCCGATGCCGCGGTGGCGGTCGCACAGCTGGGCGACCTGCTCCGCGGAGATCGCGTGCACGCCCTCGGGATCAGCGACCAGGACAAAGTCGTTGCCTGTTCCGTGGCCCTTGGAGAACCGCAGTCCGCTCAGTGTGGTGGCGGCGGGCCGGGCTGTTTCTGCAAGGGTTTCATTCATGGTTCAAGGTTACCCGTCCGCCGGTGGCGCCAGAAAAACGCTGTGGATCTGCCTCGCCGGCTGCGGGTGCTGGTGAGGAGGATGCCGGCGACCACAATCACACCGCCGGCTATTTGCGCGAAGGTGTAGGGACGGCCGGAGAGGATTGTGAACAGGGCTGTGAAGACGGTGATGAGGTTAAGGAACACTCCGGCGTTGCCGGCGGGGATGACTGTCAGTGCGCGGTTCCAGAGCAGGTAGGACAGCACTGACGGGAAGAGCGCGATGAAGGCCAGGGAAACGATGGCACCCTGCGTGGACGGCAGCGCGGGACCGCCGGCAGCGAGGCTGAGTGGCGTGAGGACGGCAACGGTGATCGCGGCCTGGACGGCCGTGGTGGTTATCGGGGGCAGCGGCGGAGCCAGGCGCCCGGTGATCGTATACGCGGACCATGCTGCAATGGCTCCGAGCATGAAGAGCTCACCGGTCCCGAACCCGGCCTGCAGCAGCTTGCCCAGGTCGCCGTTGCTGAGGACAAGCAGCACCCCGACGAGCGCGATCAGGACACCGCCAACTGCGCGCCGAGTCAGGCGTTCGCGCAGGAACGCAGCAGCGGCCAGCGTTATGAGTGCCGGGTTGAACGCATTGATGAGGGAAGCACTGAACGCATCCGTGTGCTCGAGAGCCGTGTACAAAAGCAGGTTGTAGCCCAGCAGTCCGAACACGCTCAGGGCGATCAGCCACGGCCAGGCGGCCAGCACCTGCCGCCATTGCGGACGCTCCACCAGTTGGGCGATGGCCAGCAGCGGAACCAGGGCGAGGGACCAGCGCAGCAGCACCAGGCTGAGGGGATCGATGCTCGCGACCGCGCCGGCCCCGACAACGTAGTTGCCGGCCCAGAACAGAGTCGCTCCCAGCAGCGAAGCGACGGCGACGATGAGGGCACGCCGCGAGGAGTGCTTTGGCGTGGTGGCAACTGCGAGGGTCATACGGGCCTTTCTTCCAGTGCGTTGTTGCGGGCTTGGCTCAGCGGCAGAGCCCGGCTGCCTTGGCGGCGAGATGAGGGTCCTGCCAGTCCAGCCAGCTGATGCGGGGGTCGGCCCGGAACCACGTCAGCTGCCGGCGGGCGAACTGCCTGGTGGCCACGATGGTCTCTTCGGCTGCCTGCGCTACATCCGCTTCGCCGTCGAGCACCTTGAGGAACTGGGCGTAGCCCAGTGCGCGGGGTGCGGTCTTGCCACGGCGAAGGCCCTGGGCGTCCAGCCGTTCGACTTCGGCCAGCAGCCCCCGCTCCACCATGCGGTGCACGCGGACGGCGAGCCGGTGGCGCAGCTGCTCCCGGTCCACCTCCAGCCCGATCTGGAGGGCGGGCTGGTGGTACTCGCGGGTCGGCATGAAGGAGCTGAACGGGCGCCCGGTCAGCTCGAACACTTCCAGCGCGCGGATGATGCGGCGGGCGTCGCCGAGGCGGCCGGCGGAGACGGGGTCTACCACCCGCAGGCGGTCCAGCAGCCCCGCAGATCCTTCCGCAGCGTTCTCCTGTTCCAGCCGGGCACGGATTTCCGGATCGGTTCCCGGGAAGTCCAGCACATCGAGTGCGGCGCGGACATACAGGCCCGACCCGCCGGCCAGGATGGCCCGCTTGCCGCGGCGGTGGATGTCCGCGACGGCGTCCCTTGCCTGCTGCTGGAAGTCGGACACCGACGCTTCCTGCGTCACGTCCAGGATGTCCAGCAGGTGGTGCCGGACGCCGCGCTGTTCAGCCTCGGTGACCTTGGCGGTGCCGATGTCCATGCCGCGGTAGAACTGCATGGCGTCGGCGTTGATCACTTCGCCGCCCAGGGCCAGGGCAAGATCGACGGCGAGGTCGGACTTGCCTGAACCGGTGGGGCCGACAACCGCTATGACGGGGAGTTGGCCCGCCACCGGGTCAGCGGCTCCGCACCGGGAGCGAGGGCATGCCGAGCGACACGCCCGTCCTGCCCGCTGCACCCGCCGCGCCAGGGGCGGGCACACCGCAGGTATCGGCCTGCGCCCTGTCCCAGGCATCGCCGGCGCGCGACCGGCGCAGGGAGTAGTCGGCTGCGGAGGCAGGATCGGCGACCAGGTGGAAGGCGGCCGCTTCCGTAATGGTGACGGTCACCAGGTCTCCGGGACGCGGGGCACGAGCGCCCTCGGGAACCGTGAAGTGGACGAGGCGCTGGTCCTGCGAACGGCCCGAGAGGCGGTGCGTTTCCTCGGACTTGCGGCCGGACTGGGCGGTGACCATGACCTCGACGCGGCGTCCCAGCTGCTTGGCGTTCTCCTCCGCGGCAATGCGGTCCTGGAGCGCGGTGAGGCGCTCGAAGCGTTCCTGCACCACCGCCTTGGGCAGCTGGTCCGGCAAGTCCGCGGCCGGCGTGCCGGGCCGCTTGGAGTACTGGAAGGTGAAGGCCGTGGCGAAGCGAGACTTTTCGACGACGTCCAGGGTCGCCTGGAAATCCTCCTCCGTCTCCCCCGGGAAACCAACGATGATGTCCGTGGAGATCGCCGCATGCGGCATCTTGGCGCGGACCTTGTCCAGGATCCCCAGGAACTTCGCCGACCGGTAGGAACGCTTCATGTCCCGCAGGACCTTGTCCGATCCCGACTGGAGCGGCATGTGCAGCTGCGGCATGACGTTGGGCGTCTCGGCCATGGCGTCGATGACGTCATCGGTGAACGCAGCCGGGTGAGGGCTCGTGAAACGCACCCGTTCCAGGCCCGGGATCTCGCCGCAGGCGCGGAGCAGCTTGGAGAAGGCCTGGCGGTCGCCGAACTCCACCCCGTAGGAGTTCACGTTCTGGCCGAGGAGCGTCACTTCGATGGCGCCGTCGTCCACCAAGGCCTGGACCTCGGCGAGGATCTCCCCCGGCCGGCGGTCCTTTTCCTTGCCCCGCAGGGCAGGGACGATGCAGAAGGTGCAGGTGTTGTTGCAGCCGACCGAAATGGACACCCAGCCCGAATAGACGGAATCGCGTTTGGTGGGCAGCGTGGACGGGAAGACGTCCAGCGACTCAAGGATTTCCAGCTGCGCCTCGTTGTTGTGGCGCGCCCGGTCCAGGAGGGCAGGCAAGGCGCCGACATTGTGCGTGCCGAAGACGGCATCCACCCAGGGCGCCTTCTTCAGGATGGTTTCGCGGTCTTTCTGGGCCAGGCAGCCGCCGACGGCGATCTGCATCCCCGGGTTGGCGGCTTTGATGGGGGCCAGCTGGCCGAGGTTGCCGTAGAGCTTGTTGTCGGCGTTTTCCCGCACTGCGCAGGTATTGAAGACGACGACGTCGGCCTGGGCACCGTCCGCCGGTACATAACCGGCGGCCTCCAGCATGCCCGCCATGCGCTCGGAGTCGTGAACGTTCATCTGGCAGCCGAAGGTGCGCACCTGGTAGGTGCGGGGCGCGACGGCGCCGCCGGTTGCGTTTTCGGTGCCGGATGCGGGGGAAGGATAGGTCAGACTCACCCATTAAGGGTACCGGCTGCCACGAGTGCCGGCCGCGTTCACTCCCGGCGTTCGATCACTCCCAGGACGGGGCGGCCCCGTAGGTGTCCTCCCCGGACGCGGCGCCGCCGGCTGCGGCGTCCAGGACCTCCCCCACGATCCGGAAAGCCTGCGAGGGCTGGTACCCCTTGCGCGCGAGCATGGACGCGAGCCGCCGCGTGGTCTTGTCGCGTTCCGCCCGGTCAGTCAGGTCCGTGCCCGGCCGTAGCTTGCGCTGCACGAGGTGGCGGGCGGCGGCTTCCTCGTCCTCGTCGCTGACCTGCTCCAGGGCAGAGGCCGCCGTGTCAGGGTCAATGCCCTTGTCCGCGAGCTCCCGGCGCAGGGCTCCCCTGGCGAGCCTGCGCGACTGCGACCTGCTCCGCACCCACATGTCCGCGAATTCGGCGTCGTCGACGAGCCGGACCTCTTCGAAACGGTCCAGCACGGCCGCGGCGACGTCCTCCGGCACGTTGCGCTCGGCCAGCTTGCGTTCAAGCTGCAGCCGGCTCTTGGGCGATGCGGTCAACTGGCGCAGTACGATGGCGCGCGCCACCGATACCGGATCTGAGTCCCGGTCCTCATCGGGGTCCGGGCTGGGCCCTGCTTCCCGGTCCCCTCCGGCCTTGGCAAAGGCCGAAGAGGACCGGCGTCTGCTAGAAGCCGTCAACGGCCTTCAGCTTCGGTGAAGCTTCGGCGTCGGCCGCCGGCTTGGTTCCCACGCCGAGCTTTTCCTTGATGAGCCGTTCCAGTTCCGCGGCGAGTTCCGGGTTGTCGCGCAGGAAGCGGCGCGAATTCTCCATGCCCTGGCCGAGCTGGTCGCCGTCGTAGGTGAACCACGACCCGGACTTCTTGATGATGCCGTGCTCCACGCCCATGTCGATGATGCCGCCCTCGCGGGAGATGCCCTGGCCGTAGATGATGTCGAATTCGGCGATCTTGAAGGGCGGGGCCATCTTGTTCTTGACGATCTTGGCCTTGGTGCGGTTGCCGACGGAATCGGCACCTTCCTTCAGGGTCTGGATGCGGCGGACGTCGATACGCACGGAGGCGTAGAACTTCAGCGCCTTACCACCGGTGGTGGTTTCCGGGGAACCGAAGAACACACCAATCTTTTCACGCAGTTGGTTGATGAAAATGGCGGTGGTCTTGGTCTGGCTCAGCCGGCCGGTGATCTTTCGCAGGGCCTGACTCATGAGGCGTGCCTGGAGGCCGACGTGGCTGTCGCCCATGTCGCCTTCAATTTCCGCGCGCGGCACCAGCGCTGCCACGGAGTCGATGACCACGATGTCCAGTGAGCCGGAGCCCACCAGCATGTCCATGATTTCGAGGGCCTGCTCACCGGTGTCCGGCTGGGAGACCAGCAGGGCGTCCGTGTCCACGCCGAGCTTGGCGGCGTACTCGGGGTCGAGGGCGTGTTCGGCGTCGATGAAGGCGGCGATGCCGCCGGCACGCTGGGCGTTGGCCACGGCGTGGAGGGCTACGGTGGTCTTACCTGACGATTCCGGACCATAGATCTCAACGACGCGCCCCCGCGGGAGACCTCCGATTCCCAGTGCGACGTCCAGCGCGATGGAGCCGGTGGGGATGATCTCGATGGGGGCGCGTGTTTCGTCGCCCAGCCGCATGATCGATCCCTTGCCGAACTGCTTGTCAATCTGCGCGAGCGCTGCTTCAAGCGCTTTTTCACGATCCGGGGCTGCCGCCATGGTTCACACCTCTAATGCTTTCTCGCTTTGGAGGGGCCTCTGCGGCCCTTTGTCTGTCATCACCGACGCTAGCGCCACCCGCTGACATTCTTGCCGGGCAGGCGCACGTATGTGGATAACCCGCTGGCAAAAAGCATAGTCGCACCCGAACAGATATTCGAACAATCTGTCGGCGTGTCAGCAGGTTCCCAGGCCGGGTCGGGCTCTTCTCAGACCAGGTCTGGCCCGTGCTGTCGCGGCTTGATATCGCGGCCGAGGCGGCGCTCCTCCGGGACGTCCTGCACGTCGCACACCGCCAGCCAGATGTCGCGGGGACTGACGCCCGCGGCGAGGGCCTGGTCGGCTGTCCGGCCGCCGACCCCGGCAAGGACGAGGGAGCCGCCCAGCACGCGCGAGTAGCCGGCCCCGAATTCGTCGTCCATCAGCCGCCAGAAATCACTAATCCTCACCCAATACAGTCTCTCACGGACCCTGACTCTAGAATGGTTGCCATGAGCAATCCCGCTGAAGCCCCCGGAACCACTGCCCCCTTCGAGGACACGCTTGATACGGCACTGACCAATGTGGAGCACCAGATCAGTCTTTTCTGGCGACGGGCCCGGTCCATTTCCCAGCAACTGTCGCGCGAGGTCCACCCGGACATGGAGCCGGCCGCCTATGGACTGCTTAGCGTGATCCGCAAGAGCGGCCCCATCCGCCTCACCGAACTTGCATCCAGCATCGGCGTCGGCAAGCCGTCCGTCAGCAGGCAAATCGCATTCCTTGAAAGCATCGGCCTGGTGCTCAAGGAAGCCGACCCGCTGGACGGCAGGGCGCAAACGATCCGGCTCACAGCCGAAGGCGAAGAGAAGATGCACCAGGTGCAGGATGCCCGGCGGCAGGTGTTCCGTGAGCGCCTGGGCGAATGGCCGGTGGAGGACCTCGACGCGCTGGCCACCTACATGGCCAAGCTCAACGCCACGTACGAACGTGACGGATTCCCCCGGGACGACGTCTAGATTAGGGCTTGATTTCAAGGCACGACGAAGGCCTCCGGCGGATTGCCGGAGGCCTTCGCTGTTGCTATTAGTCCGGAGCTGTTGCTATTACTCCGGAGTTCCGGGTTCCGTTACCGGGCGCCCGACAGCATTTCCGTGGCGAGCTCGTTGTTGAGCTCGCTGCTCAGGTCACGGCCGTAACGCTGGGAGAATTCCTGCGGGACGGTGTCCGGCACGGCAACGCCTTCGGCGACAGCCACGCGGTCGCTGACCTCACGGAGCATGCTGGAAAGCGGAACATCCAGCGCCGAACAGATCGAGGACAGGAGTTCCGAGGAAGCTTCCTTCTGGCCGCGTTCCACTTCACTCAGGTAACCCAGGGAGACCCGGGCACTGTGCGAAACTTCGCGGAGGGTACGCCCTTGCCGCTGGCGGACATCGCGCAGTACATCACCGATTTCGTGACGAAGTACAACCATCTTGCGCTCCTTCTGTTCGCTCTTGGCCTGATCGGCGAGGCCCACGTCCTTCCAGCGGACAACGCCGTTTACGGACACGGGCTGCTTTACCATCTGTATCGCCTTGCTCCCTCATGGTTCCGGTTCACTGTGACGTAAACCGCATATGTTCTCTTCATCCTAGGCGCCTCCCTCAAGGAGAGGCGACACAATGTGACAACTATTCGGATTCGCTTTTTGTTCCCGGCAACCTTACTCCGGGTAGCTTAGCGCAGTCAGCGGGCCAGGTCAGCGTAGCCGGAAACTCAGCTTAACGCAGCCAGTGCCTCCTGCAGCCGCTCCAAAGCAGCGCCACAGGCCAGCCCGCGGATTTCTGCCCGGGTGCCCTGGAAGCTGTAGGGAAAGGCCTGCACACCCTGCGCAGTGGCGACGCCTACGAACACCGTTCCGACGGCCTTGCCGTCGTGCGCGTCAGGGCCGGCGACGCCCGTGGTGGAGACGGCGAGGTCCGCGCCGCAGACCCGCCGGGCGCCGTCGGCCATGGCGGCAGCCACTGCTTCATCTACCGATCCGACGGCGTCCAGCAGGTCCTGGGAAACGCCAAGGACGTCCCGCTTCACGGTGTTGCTGTAGGAGACCACGCCGCCCTGCAGCATGGCGGAGGCCCCGGGGGTGTCGGCCAGTACGGCGGCGACCATTCCTGCCGTGAGCGATTCCGCGGTGGCGACGGTGACGCCGCGCCCGACGGCCGCAGCCACGGCTTCCCCGGCGATCCGGTGCAGATTCGTCACGGCTGGCCCTCCTCGTTCTCCTGCTGGCCGAGGTCCGCAGCCCGCCGGCGCAGCCCCTCCGACCGGACTTTCAGCGCCTGAATGACATATTCGGCGCCGGTCCAGACGGTGATCAGCACGGCTGCCAGCATCACCGCGAAGGCCACCCATGTCAGCCACGGTGCGATGGAAGCCAGCGGAAGGAGGTAGAGGAAGATCGCCACGGTCTGGACAACCGTCTTGAGCTTGCCGCCGCGTGACGCCGGGATGACGCCGTACCGGATGACGAAGAACCGCAGCGCTGTGATGCCCCACTCACGGACCAGGATCACGATCGTCATCCACCAGGGCAGCTCATTCAGGACGCACAGCATGACCAGGGCCGATCCGGTCAGCAGCTTGTCCGCGATCGGATCGGCGATCTTGCCGAAGTCGGTGACCAGTCCCCGGCTGCGGGCGATGTCGCCGTCGAGCTTGTCCGTGTAAATCGCGACGGCGAACGCCGCCACGGCCGCCCAGCGCCACCCGCCGGACTCGCTCCGCAGGCCCGGGGCGTCGGCGATCAGGAACCACACGAAGAACGGCACCAGCGCGATGCGGAGCATCGTGAGGATGTTGGGAAGATTCCAGATCCCGGAGCTGTTGGAGCCGGCCGCGGTCGCTTCGGTGCTAGTCACCCTTCTAGGCTACCGTCTTCGGCGCTACCGCTTTCTTGCTGATGCCCGTGAAGACTACCTGCCGGTGAGGGACCAGGCGTCCTCGGAACCGTCCTCGTCGTCACCGGAGCTGTCGGCGCCGTCGTAATAGTCGACACTCTGGGTGCGGTTGTCCAGGTCGGCGGCAACGAGGTCCTCCGCGTAGCCGCCCTGCGCGATGTTGGCATTGGCGTTGTCACTGAGCGCGGCGGTCTGGGAATCGGCCGTGGCCGGTGCCTCCTGGCCCTTCATCGCGGCCAGAACCGCGGCGAGGTCGTCCGGCTTGACCAGCACGTCGCGCGCCTTGGAGCCTTCCGACGGACCAACAACGCCGCGCGATTCGAGCAGGTCCATGAGGCGGCCTGCCTTGGCGAACCCGACGCGGAGCTTGCGCTGCAGCATGGACGTCGAGCCGAACTGGGTGGTGACCACCAGCTCCGTGGCCTGCAGCAGCACCTCGAGGTCGTCCCCGATGTCGTCGTCGATCTGCTTCTTCTGCGCCTCGGGCGCGACGTCGTCACGGTAGACGGCCTGGAGCTGGCCCTTGACGTGCTCGACCACCTTGTGGATCTCGGATTCTGTGACCCAGGCGCCCTGGACACGCATCGCCTTGGAAGCGCCCATGGGAAGGAACAGAGCGTCACCCTGCCCGATCAGCTTCTCGGCCCCGGGCTGGTCGAGGACCACGCGTGAGTCGGTCACGGAGGACGTGGCAAAGGCCATGCGGGACGGCACGTTGGCCTTGATGAGGCCGGTGACCACGTCAACGGACGGGCGCTGCGTGGCGAGCACCAGGTGGATACCGGCGGCGCGGGCCAGCTGCGTGATGCGGACGATCGAATCTTCCACGTCCCGCGGTGCGACCATCATGAGGTCGGCGAGCTCATCCACGATCACCAGGAGGTACGGGTAGGGCCGGATGACCCGCTTGGAGTCCACCGGCGGCTGGACCTTGCCGGCGCGCACTGCCTTGTTAAAGTCGTCCACGTGCTTGAAGCCGTAGTTGGCGAGGTCGTCGTAGCGGGCGTCCATTTCGCGGACCACCCACTGCAGCGCCTCGGCGGCCTTTTTGGGGTTGGTGATGATGGGCGTGATGAGGTGCGGCACGCCTTCGTAGGCGGTGAGCTCCACGCGCTTGGGGTCCACCATGACCATGCGGACCTCGTCGGGCGTGGCCCGCATCAGCAGGGACGTGATCATGGAGTTCACGAACGAGGACTTACCGGCGCCGGTGGCACCGGCCACCAGCAGGTGGGGCATCTTGGCCAGGTTGGCCACGACGTAGCCGCCCTCGACGTCCTTGCCGACGCCCATGACCATGGGGTGGTCCGTGCGGCGGGCATTCTGGCTGCGCAGGACGTCACCCAGCGACACGGTCTCGCGGTCCGTGTTGGGGATCTCGATGCCGATGGCGGACTTGCCGGGAATGGGGCTCAGGATGCGGACGTCGCTCGAGGCGACGGCGTAGGAGATGTTTTTGGACAGCGCGGTGACTCGCTCCACTTTGGTGCCCGGCGCCAGTTCGATCTCGTACCGGGTCACGGTCGGACCGCGGCTAAAACCGGTCACAGTCGCATCCACGTTGAACTGCTGGAGTGTGTCAGTCAGGGCGGCGACGACGGCGTCGTTGGCTTCCGTGCGTTCCTTGGGAATGGAGCCTGGCGTGAGCACGTCGGACGACGGCAGCGTGTAGGTGACATCGCCTGCGAGGGACAGTTGCTCCGTGCGCTGCGGAATCGGTGTGGGCGGCGGCGCGGGCGCGACTGGCTTGGACGGCACCTGCGCGGCAGCAGCGGCAGTCGAGCCGGGTGAGGTCGCCGAACCGGCCATGCCGGGGACCACGAGCGGAATGGCCTCGGTGGCGTTCTCGGCGTCGGCGCCCTTGGCGCCGAGTCCTTGGGCTGCCTTGATCTTCTCGACGGCGATCTCCGCCTGGGTGGGCCGCCGGACTCCCGGGGCCACGGCGGGGCGCCCCTTGCCGGCCTCCGGTGACGGCTCGTCGTCGTCGTCGACCACGGCATGTTCAAACGCTTCGTCTCCGACGTAGCCTTCCAGCCGGGGGTCGGCTTCCTCGTCCTTGCCGAAGAGCCGTTTGCGCTTCTTCTTGGGGGCGGGCGGGCTGTTCTCGTACAGGTAGCTGCGGTCGTGGGCGTCGCCGTCGTTCTCCTGCAGGTCGATCCCCATCAGGTGCTCATAGGCGCCGCGCAGCCGCCGCGGTATGGCCCCGAACGGCGTGGCCGTGACGATGAGGACAGACACGAAGGCCAGCAGCCCGTACAGGACCACCGGGACCGCGGGGTGAATGGCGGCCAGCGGCGAGGCCGCCAGGAAGCCCAGCATGCCGCCAGCCTGCCGCAGCCCGTCGAAGCCCTCGCTCACGGTCGGCTGGCCGCCCACGATGTGCGCGATCCCGCACCCTGCGAACGTCATGATGAGGAAGCCGATGCCCACGCGGTTGTTTCCGCGGCCGTCCACAGGCTGCCGGAAGAGCCTGCAGGCGCACACGAAGAGCATGAGCGGCAGGACCAGCGACATCCAGCCGAAGGTGCCGTTGACCACGGCGTAGACGGCGTCCGGGAACCAGCCACGGAAACCCCACCACGCGAAGGTGGCGATGAAGACCGCGAGGGCCAGGTTGAACAGGGCGGCGCCGTCGCGGCGGTCTTCGGGGGCCAGGTCGCTGACATCCTGGCCGATCCGGCGCACTCCCCCGCCCACCAGGTGGCCGATGCCCAGCCAGGCCCCGCCGGCCACCCGCAGCAGCCAGGGCTGCCGGTGTTCGACGGCGGGAAGCTGGCGCGTGCGGGCGCTGCCGGCGGACGATCCGGCCCGGCCGGATTTGGCCGCGGAAGAGCCGCTGCGGCCCGCGGATGCGCCCGTTTTACTGCTGGGGGTACGTTTTGGCGCGGGGGAAGTACGTGTGGCCATATCTGCCACGGTACTCCACCCCGGCCATGGAACCGCGGATTTCCGGGGCTTCCGGGGGCTGTGTTCAGCCCCCGGGCGCCGGCGGTTAGGCCTCCAGGACCACCGGGATGATCATGGGGCGCCGACGCAGCTTGCGGTTGACCCACGTGCCGACCACCCGGCGGACGATCTGTTGCATCTGGTGGTTGGTGTGGTCAGCGTTGCTGAGCACGGCCTCCTCCAGTGCGGCGTTGATCTTGGGAATGATGTCGTCGAAGACCGAGTCGTCCTCGGCGACGCCGCGGGCGTGGAT
The DNA here is from genome assembly GCF_021789315.1 of Arthrobacter sp. FW305-BF8. NCBI lineage: Bacteria > Bacillati > Actinomycetota > Actinomycetes > Micrococcales > Micrococcaceae > Arthrobacter > Arthrobacter sp. FW305-BF8. The sequence goes on along the minus strand of NZ_CP084561.1, from coordinate 1,848,686 downwards.
CTCCGGCCCGGAGACGACCTTGCCGGTGGCCCTGTTGATGACCGTGATGATGGAGATGAAGCCTTCATCGCCCAGGACGCGGCGGTCCTTGAGGTCTGCATCCGTGATTTCGCCGACGCTGGAGCCGTCCACGTACACGAAGCCGACCTCGACCTGGCCCACGATGTCGGCCTGGTGGTCCCGCAGGTCAATCACCGTGCCGTTGTCTGCCAGCAGGATGCTGGCCGTCGGAACGCCGGACTCCTCCGCGATCTTGCCGTTGGCGATCAGGTGCCGCGTCTCACCGTGCACCGGCATGGCGTTAAGTGGCTCGAGGATGTTGTAGCAGTAGAGGAGCTCCCCTGCCGCAGCGTGGCCGGACACGTGGACCTTGGCGTTGCCCTTGTGGATCACGTCGGCGCCGAGCTTCAGCAGGCCGTTGATGATGCGGAAGACGGCGTTCTCGTTGCCGGGAATGAGGCTGGAGGCCAGGATGACGGTGTCGCCCTGGCCCACCACCACGCGGTGGTCACCGTTGGCCATGCGTGACAGTGCGGCCATGGGCTCGCCCTGGGACCCGGTGGACATCAGCACCACCCGGTTGTCGGGCAGTGAGTCGATGTTCTTCAGGTCCACCAGGATGCCGTCCGGCACGTGCAGGTAGCCAAGTTTGGCGGCGATGGCCATGTTCCGCACCATGGAACGTCCCACGAAAGCGACGTTGCGGCCGTGCTTGGCCGCAGCGTCCAGGACCTGCTGCACCCTGTGCACGTGTGATGAGAACGACGCCACGATGATGCGCTTGGTGGCCTGACCGAAGAGCCGGTCCAGGGTAGGGCCGATCTCCTTCTCCGCGGTGGTGAAACCCGGGACGTCGGCGTTGGTGGAGTCGGACATGAACAGGTCCACGCCTTCTTCACCCAGCTTGGCGAAGTGCCGGAGATCGGTGATGCGGCCGTCGAGGGGCAGCTGGTCCATCTTGAAGTCGCCCGTGTGCAGCACCGTGCCGCCGGCTGTGCGGATGAAGACCGCCAGGGCGTCCGGGATGGAGTGGTTGACCGCAACAAACTCGCACTGGAAGGGGCCAAACTGCTCCACCTGTCCCTCGGTGACGGACAGCGTGTAAGGCCTGATCCGGTGCTCCTGGAGCTTGGCTTCAATCAGCGCCAGGGTCAGCTGCGATCCAACCAGCGGAATGTCGTTGCGGAGCCGCAGCAGGTACGGAACGGCTCCGATGTGGTCCTCGTGGCCGTGCGTAAGGACAACAGCCACGATGTCGTCGATCCGGTCCTCGATGTAGGAGAAATCGGGCAGGATCAGGTCAACGCCGGGCTGGGTTTCCTCGGGGAAGAGGACGCCGCAGTCGACGACCAGCAACTTGCCGTCGATTTCGAACACAGCCATGTTCCGGCCGATTTCACCGAGCCCGCCCAGCGGAACAATCCGCAGGGTGCCCTGGGGAAGGCGGGGAGGCGTAACGAGGCCGGGGAGGGCTACTTGGGTCATAATGCACTTCTTTCCAGACGGAAGAGTGCCGGTCTCAGTCCGTCAGGAAAAGACCAGCCCTCCTTTCGCCAAGTCCTCGCGGATGGTTTCGATCTCGGCTTCGTCCGGCTCCACGAGGGGCAAGCGGACAATCGAGTTGGGCAGGACTCCCTGCCATTTAAGAATTTGCTTGGCTGCAACGGCGCCCTGGACGCGGGTCATCGTGGCGCGCACCACCGGCTCAAGCTCGAAGTTGATCTTGCGGGCCGTGCCGAGGTCGCTCGCGTTGACCGCGTCAATGAGCTCGCGGAAGCGGCGGGTGGCAACGTGGGTGGTGACACCCACGAGGCCCACGGCTCCCAGGGCCATCCACTGCAGGGTCAGGCCGTCGTCGCCGGAGTAGAAGGCAAGATCGGTCTCGGCCAGGACGCGGGTTGCCGCGGCGAAGTCGGCCTTGGCGTCCTTGACGGCAACGATGTTCGGGTGCTGCGCGAGGCGGATCATGGTGTCCGGCGCGATTTCGATGGAGGACCGTCCGGGGATGTCATACAGCATGACGGGCAGGTCGGTGGCGGATGCGACCGTCTCAAAGTGCGCCCGGACGCCGGCCTGGCTGGGCTTGTTGTAGTAGGGCGTGACGATCAGCAGGCCGTCGACGCCGAGCTTGGCGGCTTCCTGGGACAGGTGCACCGAGTGGGCGGTGTCGTTGGTTCCGGTGCCGGCGATAACGGCGGCACGCCCGCCAACGGCTTCCATCACGGCGCGGAACATACCGAGGTTTTCCTCGTCGGTGAGGGTGGACGTCTCGCCGGTGGTTCCGGTGACAACCAGGCCGTCGCAGCCGTCGTCAACGAGCTTGCTGGCCAGTTCCGCTGCCTGCTGGTAATCGACCTTGCCGTCCGTCGTGAACGGGGTGACCATGGCGGTCAGGAGGGTGCCCAGGGCAGGAAGGTTCGCGGAAGTGTCAGCCATGGGAAAAACGTTACCCTGTCACGTGCAGGTTAGGACAATGGCCACCGCGTGATGATCGTCAAATTCCGGCGCGCAGGTGGCCGCGGTACCACGCCGGCTACCGGTACCTCTCCAGGGAACCCCGCCGCAGCACAGCTGTGACCACTTCCGTTCCGGTCCCGCCCGCCTGCTGCATCGGCAGCCCGTCCGGTCCCCAGAAACCGCTCAGACCGCAGGACGGACCCAGCGGCGTTGGGCCACCCAGGTTGGCAAGGATGCCATACATGCGGTTGTCCATGGCCCGCGCCCCGAGATGCAACCCCAGCCGGTGGCCTTCCTCCTGTGTGTAAAGCGCCGAGACGGCATACACGTCAGCTCCCGCGGCGGCAGCAGCGCCGGAGTGCGCGGGATGGGCAGCATCAAAGCAGATGGCCAGTGCAACCTTCCAGCCGTCCACGTCCAGCAGGAGCGGTTCCTGCCCTGCTTCAAAAAGGGGCAGTTCGTCGCCGTGAAGGTGCGTCTTGAAGCTGGCCTCTTCTGCGCCGTTCGGATGGACGGCCAGGGAGGCGAGCCGCGGCGTGCCGTCCGGCTCCCGGAAGGGTGCACCAACGACGGCAGTGATCCCGGTTCTGCGGCAGATCTCCCGGATGGGGTCCAAACGGTGGTCAGCGGGCGCCACCCACTGTTCCCCGTCATGAAACTGAACTGCGCCGTCAAACCGATCTCCGCTGCGAAGCAGCGGCAGGTCGTACCCCGTAAGCGAGAGCTCGGGGAACACCACCAGCCGGGCGCCGTGCGAGTCGGCGTCCTCGATGAGGCGCACATGCTCCGGCACATTGGCATCAATGCCACCGCCCAGGGCCTCGTACTGAATGGCGGATACGGTCAGCGGTGCGCTCAGCAGTGCGGTCACGAGCCCATCCTAGGCAGGGTCCGCCCCTGAGCAGTATCGCTCCACGGCCGTCTCCCGCAACGACTCAGCCCAAAGGGTGAGCCGCTGCGCGGCGCGGACGTAGTGGAACAGCTCGGTGGGCGTCAGCGCATCGACGTCCGTTTCGGACAGCCGGCGTGCCAGCTCCGCCCCTGGCGCCTGGTCCAAGAGAGCAACACCTTCCCGGCCCCACTGGACGTCCTCGGCAGGCTCCCCCGCCACGAGCTGCCGGAAAAGGAAGTCGACCACGCCGGGACTCATTGCCTTCAGCGGATCACCGTTGCGTGGATCACGCTTGCGCGGATCAGGTTTGAGCGGGTCGACCCTAGGCGCTGGAGCCTTGATGGGATCACTGTTGAGCCGGCGTCCCCCAAGCTCGCGCCCTTCCAGCTGGCGGCCCGCCGGGCGCCCTGATGACTTCTTCATGCCGAAATCCTATTCGAATATATATTCGAATACAAGGCTCGCGGAAACCCGCGATCATGCTACCCGCTGTGATTGGCCGTGGAATGATCAACGATAGTCAGGCTGCGGGAAGGAGTGATTGTGACACTCAGCTGTGCCATCGTTCGCCCGGAAACGCGGGCCTGGGCCTCACTCCCGGAGCGGATTCCTTCCCGGCGGCTGAGGTTCCTCGGTTGGCTCACTGGCCTATTCGGGACAGCCGCAGCCTTCATCGCCGATCGTGGTTGGGAATCCTTCGGTGACCCCTCCTGGTACGGAGCCTTCCGCTTCATCGACATGATGGGCATCGCGAGCATTCTTCTCGCCTCAGGTTTCTGTGTCCTTGGCTGGATGCTGGGACGGTATGCCGTCGTGGCAGCACCGTTGGTCCTCGGCTTCGCAGCCGTGCCCCACACCTTGGACGGGTATGCGTCGGGCCCGGTGTGGTGGCTCGGCTCTGCGGCGGGGGCCGCGCTGGCCCTGGCTGTGGCCTCCCGCTCTTGGCGTGAACTGCGCGCCGTCCGAACGCTGGCGCAGTCGTCAATCACGGGACGCACGGTCGCAGTGGGCGCCAATGCCTTGAAAGCCAGCAAGCGTGCGCTTCGCCGCGGCCTCATCCAGGCCCTCGTTTTTGTTATCACGGCCAGCGCAGGTTGGGCAGTTGCTTTCGCGGCGCTTCCCACTGAGCTCGGTCGAACCTATGAGGAAATGGCCAGGGAATCCTCCGCAAGCGCTTTTGCTGCAGCGGCGGCCGCACTCAGCATCATGGCCATCGCCACGGTGGTGAGTCAGGGTTGGCGGCTGTTCGCGATGAGCCGGGTCGGAAAGCGCCTCGTTTGGGAGGTTCCGGCCGGGGCGGGCCTGGCGCCGTCATGGCCTTTCGTCGATGACGCGTCCGGGCTCGTACCCGCAAAGGATGCCAAGTCCAGTGGATGCATCTGCCTGTTCGAATTCCGCCGGTCCTTTCCGGATGCCGACGACCGCCTCGTGGAGGAGGAGGGCGTGCACGCTTCGGCCTACTGCCCGCTCCACGGAATAGACAGGATTAATGACCTGTCTGCGGCGCAGTTTGCGGCGATGGCAGCGGAATCCTGGCTCTGGGATGAGCAGTCCGATCTGCCGGAAAGGTCGGGGCCGGACGAGAACCGGCTGCTGCTGTACGGATTTGCCGGCCGCACCTACACGGGGGTACCCCTCACGGCACGCGCCGGATACGTCGACGCGAGCTTCCCCGAGATTGGACTTGCACGGGAAGCTGCGCCCGGCGTCGTCGTTCCCGGCTGGGACAAAGCCGAGCGCCCGGCAGCGGGCGTGCTCGACGCGATTGACCTCCGGCCTGCCGGATACAACGGGTTCGCATTCCGGTATCGCCACGACCGGGCATGGTTCGAAGCAACCGAGGACGACGCGGCCAGGCCGCCGGCCCTATTGCTCTAGCCGCAAAGGGATTTTTCCTGCAGACGGCGCCCTGCGGCCAATCAGAAACCACGCCAACGGTCCAAGCACTGGAACCGCAAGAACGAGCAACGCCCAAACCACCTTGCCGCCGGAGGTGTGATTCCTGTTCCGAGCGATGCTGACCAGTGCAGCCATGAACAGCACAACGTTCACAGTCAGGAGGAACCCCAGGATTCCAAAGGGCGGCACTAACGGTTCTGCCGTCCCGGCTGCAATGGATGCCATCATCTTCGTCCCCCAAAGACCGACCAGCTTGCGGATAAAGAAACCCTACTGCCAGCGGTCCTGCTCAGCACAGGAAACCTCCCACTTTTGGCGAAGTACTGCTTCACTGGAAAGAACGACGCCGGCCCGCCGGCGGCGACCTCGCCCTTAGCGGCGCCAACTTGGCTTCCGCCTTTATGCGGCTGGGCCTGATCGACGAGTTCCGGATTCTCGTCCGTCCTGTGGTTCTGGGGCAGGCCGGCCTCTGTTCGAAGATCCCGGCCTCCGGTTGAGCCTCAGGCTCGAAGGGACGAGGCCGTTCGGCAACGGCGTGGTTTTGCTTCATTACTCGACCGGCCCCGGTTCATGAAAAACAGTGCAGCTATGCGGATGTGAGACGATCACATCATGACCTCGCGGAGCACGGCTGCATCTTCCAAAACAGCGAAGGGGCCCGCAACAGGCGTCAGGCTGGCCGGTATCGACGCTGCCCGCGGCCTGGCCCTCCTGGGCATGATGGCCACCCACCTGCTCCCGACCTTCGAGCCGAACGCCGCCCTGACCCCGACTTGGGTGGGCCTGACATTTTCCGGCCGTGCCGCCGCACTGTTTGCCGTGCTCGCGGGAATCGGCCTCGCCCTGTCCACCGGCAAGCAACAGCCTCTTGACGGCCCGGCACTGACCGCCGCACGGCGCGGCATCGCGATGCGCGCCCTGGTGATTGCCGTCGTCGGGCTCGCGCTCGGCGGACTTGACGTCAACGTGGCGGTAATCCTGGTGCATTACGCCGCGCTGTTCCTGTGCGTCCTGCCGTTCATCGGGCTGCGACTGAAGGCCCTGTGCGCCTGGGCAGCGGGCTGGATCCTGCTGTCCCCGGTGATTGCCTTCCTGCTGCGGCCGTGGCTCATGGCAGCGGATCCGCCGCTGCAGCTCAGCCACAACCCGGGGTGGGAGCACCTCACCACTCCGGGCCAGCTGCTTGGCGACCTGTTCCTGACGGGGTACTACCCAGTGTTCCAGTGGATCTCATATCTGCTGGTGGGTCTCATCATTGGCAGGCTCGCGCTGACCACGGCGATAGTTCCCGTGTTGATGCTGCTCGGCGGCACTGCCGTAGCGGCATTCTCCAAGGTCCTGGGGACGGCGGCAATGGGGCCGTGGGGCGGCCGCGCCGCCCTGCAGGATATCCTCACTGACCCCAACTATCCGCTGGACAGCCTCCTGCAGGTCAATCTGGCCGGCGTCCGCCAGGAGGGATCCTGGTGGTGGCTGGCCAGCAGTGCGCCCCACTCCGGAACCACGCTGGACCTGCTGCATACCAGCGGCGTGGCGGCCGCCGTCGTCGGCCTTTGCCTTCTGGTGGGCAGACTCGGCCAGTGGCTGGCACTGGACCTGCTGCTTCCGCTGCGCGGACCGGGTGCCATGACGCTGACGCTGTACACGGCCCATGTGTGCGTGGTGGCGTCGTTCCACCTCAAGCCATTGCCTGTGGGCTGGACCGAGGACGGGATGTACTTTGCCCACGCGGCGCTGGCCGTGCTGATCGGGATGGCTTTCGCGATCCTGAAATGGCGCGGTCCGCTGGAATGGCTCGGACACGCCGCCAACCAGGTGGGCCGCCACCAGCCGGCAAGGATCCGCTAAACCTGACTCTCGCTGGGGCGGCTGCCCGGCTAGCGCGCCACGGCGTCGCCGGAGGCACGGAACAGCCGCACGGCATCCCGCATGGAGGAACGTGCGCGCTTCCGGTCACCCGATGCGTCATAGGCACAGCTGAGCCTGAACCAGGACCGCCAGTCGCCCGGGGCCGCCTCGGCTTCCGCGCGGTATTTCTCGAACTCCTGGTCCGCCGCAGCCCGGATGATCCGGCCGGCCGGCGTGCGGGGCAGGTTGTCCTCCGGCAGGCCGCCTTCGGCCTCAAGCACCCGCGCCATCTGCTCGGTCCTGGCGCCGAAGAGGAGTTCCCGGATCAGGGCCCAGGCGCCGATCACCGGCAGCACGAGGTACGCCGCGCCGATGGCCTTGGCCACGGGCTCGGGATCGGTCAGCAGCAGGACCGAGCGCTGCAGGGACACCACCAGGTAGAAGACCAGCAGGAGCGTCACCGCGCCCACCCAGATCTTGGTGCGGTTGGTCTTCAGCCTGCCAAGAAACGGTTTCACTGCGTTACAGCCCCAGATCCAGGTAGCCGTCCAGTCCGACGGTGAGTCCCGGGTGGGCGGCAACGTTGCGGACACCCAGGAGGACCCCGGGCATGAACGAGGCCCGGTCGAATGAATCATGACGGAGCGTCAGCTGCTCCCCCGGCCCGCCGAGGAGGACTTCCTGATGGGCCACGAGCCCGCGGAGCCGGACGCTGTGGACGCGCACGCCGTCCACCTCGCAGCCCCGGGCTCCGGCCAGTTCAGTTGTAGTGGCGTCCGGGCTGGGGCCGACACCGGCCGCCTCGCGTTCCGCTGCCACCAGCTGGGCAGTGCGAACGGCAGTACCGGAGGGCGCATCCACCTTGTCCGGGTGGTGGAGTTCGATGATCTCCACGGATTCGAAGTACTTCGATGCCTTGGCGGCAAACGCCGACGTGAGCACCGAGCCGAGGGCGAAGTTGGGTGCTATGAGCACGCCGACTTCCGGGTGGCCGGCCAGCAGGGTCTCCAGCGACTCCAGCCTGGCCAGGTCCCAGCCCGTGGTGCCCACCACGGCGTGCATGCCGTTCTCGACGGCGAAGCGGACGTTCTCCTCGGTGCTTTCCGGAACGGTGAGATCGACGACGTACCGGGCACCGGCGTCGAGCAGGGAATCGAGGGAGTCGCCGCGTCCCAGCGCGGCCACGAGCACCATGTCCGGGGCGGTCTCCACAGCTTTCACGGCCTCGGCGCCCATGCGCCCGTTTGCGCCCAGAACGGCGACAGGAAGTTGTTGGGTCATGGCTTCAACACTACCGTTCGGGCAGCGGCCGGACTGAACCGGGGCGCATGCGTTACCTCACGCGCGGACGGCGTTTTCCCCGACGCTGCCGGTCTCTATTCCCCGCCGTTGCCGGCCTTTATTCCCCTGCCCCGACCCATTCGACGGTGCCGTCGCTGAAGAACTGTTCCTTCCAGATCGGCACCTGCGCCTTGACCCGGTCCACCAGCTCCGAGCACACGGCGAAGGCCTGCCCGCGGTGGGCGGCCGCAACGGCGCAGACGAGGGCAGGGTCGCCAATTTCCAGCGGGCCCACCCGGTGCGCGACCCAGATCCGGACCGGCGGAGCTGTGCCAGGTCCAGCCGCTTCGGCCTGTTCGGCCACCAGCTGCGCCACGAGGTCGTCCAGCACCTTCCGGGCCGTCGGATGGGCGCTGTAGCTGAGCCGGTCAACCGGCTTCCCGCCGTCGTGGTTCCGGACCACGCCGCTGAAGCTGACTACAGCTCCGGCGGTCTCGGACTCCACGGCCGCGATGGCCTGGTCCACGGAGATGGGTTCGGCGCTGAGCACCGCGGTTACTACTTCGAACGATGCCTCAGTGGCCATGTCCGCCCTCCAACTGGTCGCACAGGTGCCCGATCACCGGGTCCAGGACGGAGAGACCGTCCATGACCCCCTTGGGTGATCCGGGCAGGTTGATGATGAAAGTCCTGCCGGCCGCGCCGGCATGTCCGCGGCTGAGCATGGCGTGCGGCGTCTTGGCCGTTCCGGCCTGGCGGATGCCCTCCATGATGCCAGGGATTTCGCGGTCCAGCAGCGGCAGCGTCATTTCCGGCGTGCGGTCGTCCGGGCTCAGGCCGGTGCCGCCGCTGGTGATGACGACGGCGGGCTCCTGGGTCAGGAGCGCGCGGATCGCGGCGCCCACCGGTTCACCGTCGGGCACCACCATCACCGGATACGGCACGAAACCGTGTTCGGTGAGCCAGTCAGTGATGACCGGGCCGGTCTCGTCCTGGTAGACGCCGGAGGCAGCACGCGTTGACGCAATCACCACGCCGGCCTTGCGGCCCTGGACCTCGCCGTGGACGTGAGGTGCCGCGGTTTTAGAGTCGGGAGTGCTCACAGGGCCCAGTCCCCGCTCTTGCCGCCGCTCTTGGCCAGGACCTTGATGTCCGTGAGGACAGCGTGCTTGTCCACGGCCTTGATCATGTCGTAGACGCTCAGCGCCGCCACGGAGGCCGCAGTCAGAGCCTCCATTTCGACGCCGGTCACGCCCCGGGTCTTGACCGTGGCCAGGATGTCCACGGTCTCCGGTCCGAGTTCAAAGTCGACAGTCACCTTTGAAATCGGGAGCGGGTGGCACAGCGGGATCAGTTCAGGAGTTTTCTTGGCCGCCATGATTCCGGCGACCCGGGCCACGGCCAGGGCGTCGCCTTTGGGCAGGCCGCCGGTGCCCAGCAGCGCGAGGACCTCGGCGGTGCTGCGGACCGTGGCCGTGGCCGTGGCCTCGCGGGTGGTTTCCGGTTTTTCTGAGACGTCCACCATCTGGGCCGTGCCGTCACGGCGCAAGTGGGTCAGGGCGCCGTGGTCATTTTCTGCAGTCACAACATCCATACTTCCACTTCGGCGCCCTCGTCGAGAGCGGCAGTGCCTGCGGGCACGTGGACCAAGGCGTTGGAGTGGGCCAGCGCCTGCACCAGATGCGAGCTTTCGCCGCCCTGCAGCCGGACGGTGCCGTCAGCCTGCAGGGACCCGCGCCGGACCTGGTGCTTGCCGGCCGGGGACGTCAGCGGCTGGGCCAGCCGCGCCCGGACGGCAGGCCTGGGCGCGGGCGCGCCAAACAGTTCGCCCAGCACCGGCCGGAGAAACATCTCAAAGGAGACGAGGCAGCTGACGGGGTTCCCCGGAAAAGCAAGGAGGGGGACGCCGTCGAACGTTCCCAATCCCTGCGGGCCGCCGGGCTGCATGGCCACGTGCTGGAACGCGACGTCCTGGCCGTCCATGGCCTGCCGCACCACTTCGTAGGCCCCCTTGCTGACTCCCCCGGTGGTGACAATCAGGTCCACCGCGGACGTGTGGGTGCGCAGCAGCGTACGCAGGCCATCCGGGCTGTCGGCGGAAATGCCCGCCCGGGTCACGGCAAGTCCCGCCTGCCGCAGCGCGGATTCCAGGAGGGTGCCGTTGGCGTCGTAGATCTTGCCGTCACCGAGCAGTTCCCCGGGTTCCACCACTTCGTCGCCGGTGGTTACCAGCAGGACCGAAAGCTGCTTGTGGACCAGGACCTCCGGCAACCCCAGGGCCGCGAGCAGACCCAGCTGAGCCGGGCCGAGGCAGGTTCCGGCGGCCAGGGCCTGCTGGCCAGCCTCGATGTCGCTTCCGGCGGCCCGGATGTACGTCCCGGCAACCGTGGCCGGCAGTCTCACCCCAGCCTCTTCGCCCTCGGGCGGAAAGATGGACGGGACCGCCTGTTCAATGGGTACGACGGCGTCTGCCCCGGCGGGCACCATGGCACCGGTCATGATTGGAACAGCGCTGCCCGGCTGCAGCGGCGCGGGTTTCGCGCCTGCCGGAACCGGAGCGGCCACGCGCAGGTTCGCCCCGCCGTCGGGCACGTCCGCGGAGCGGATGGCAAAGCCGTCCATCTGGGAGTTCGGAAACGGGGGCAGGCTCAGCGGAGCAGTGACGTCCTCCGCCAGCCCGCGGCCCAAGGCCTGGACCAGCGGAAGCCTTTCGGTCCGCTCCTGGGACAGCAGCGGACCGAGGAGCTCCCTGACCGCGCGCCGATGGTCCGCCACGCTCTTGTGCGCGCCGTGGGTGTATTGGCCGAGCTCGTGAGTGCTGTGTTCGTGCAGGCTGTGCATGGTCCGGCCTTTGGTGGGCTACGTTTTCACGTCCACTCTAATGGTGTGGAAGCCTGTGGCACCGTCGGGTGCCACGGAACGGCGTTCCTCAGCCTGTTCCGTGCCCAACAGGTCCGTGGCCCGGACCTGAACCTCGTGCTGCCCGGGCTGCAGGTCAAGGCCGAGCTGCCACTGGTACCAGGTGTCCACCGAGATGCCCGGGGCGAGCCGGGCCGGCTGCCAGCTCCCCCGGTCCACGCGCAGCTCGACCTTGCCGATTCCGGTGTGCTGCGCCCAGGCCACGCCGCCAAACGCCACGTTTCCGGCCGGTACCGAGGCTCCGTTCCGGGGCACATCCACCCTTGACGAGATCTTGATGGGGCCGCGCTCCGACCAGCCGCGCGGCGTCCAGTAGGCCACGTCGTCGGCAAACCTGGTGACCTTCAGGTGGGTGAGCCACTTGGTCGCGGACACGTATCCGTACAACCCGGGGACGATCATCCGCACGGGGAAGCCGTGTTCAAGCGGGAGCGGTTCGCCGTTCATGCCCACGGCCAGCAGTGCAGCACGGCGGTCGGTGAGCACCTCAAGCGGAGTGCTGGCCGTAAAGCCGTCCGCGCTGCGCGACAGGACCATGTCCGCGTCCGGCTTGGGACCGGCCATCGCCAGCAGTTCCCGCACCGGCCAGCCCAACCAGCGTGCGTTGCCGATCAGGTTGCCGCCCACCTCGTTGGACACGCAGGCTATGGTCACGTGCCGTTCGATCAGGGGCTTCGACATCAGGTCCTCGAAGGTGAGCTCAACCTCCCGTTCCACCAGCCCGGTGACCTTGAGCCTCCACTCGCGGGAATCAAGAACGGGAACGGACAGCGCAGTGTCAATCCGGTAGAAGTCGGGATTGGGCGTAACCAGTGGGCCGACTCCCGCGAGCCCGATGTCAGCGCCGGCCGGGATGGGCGGCGCCGGGGACTGCGGCACGGGCAGCCGCAGGGTCCGCCGGACCTCGTTGACGCCGGCCGCCCCGCCGCGCCAGACGGTGACGACGGCGCCGCCCACCAGCACACCGGCGGCGGTGCCTCCCAGCAACTGGAAGAAACCCCGACGGGCCGGTCCCGGGCCGGCCTCCCCGCTACCCGCGGCAGCCAGGCGCCTGACCAGCTTCAGCAGCACCGCAATCCCGATCCCGGCCGCAAGCAGCGGCAGCACGACGGCGGCGGCGGTCACCTGGGCACGGGTCAGGACTGCGGCCAGGCCCACGACGCCGAAGACTGCAAAGACGGCCGCACCCGCGAAGCGCCGGCGTAGCTCGAGGACACCTGCCGCGGCAGCGAAGACTGCGATACCCAGCGCCATTCCGGCCAGCAACGCCAGCTTGTCCGCTGTACCGAAGAGGGAAACGGCCCAGTCCTTGACGCCCGGCGGAACAGCGTCGATGACGGCGCCGCCCAGGGCGGTCATCGTGGAAAGTGAAGGACTGACGAAGCCGGCGATGAGTTCGCTCGCGACGAGTCCGGTGCCGGCTGCCACCACGCCTGCGGCCGCAGCCCACCGGCGCCGGTGCCGGCCTGGCTCCTGGGACCCGTTCACCCTTCCAGCATAGGTTCAGCAGCGCATTCCGGCACCGCCGCCAGCCCGGCGGCCGCATTGCCTCCGGGGCCGCAACCGCAGCCGCCGGTCACGGGACGGGCCGAATGTGATCGGCGCCCCATCGTGGCGTAGCCTGAAGTCATGAGTGTTCAGCTTGGCATACCGCAGCTCCGCGAAGGTGGCGCACCCGATTCGGGTTCGCAGCCCCTTCCCGCTGCGCGCCCGGCCGGGGTCCCCGACCGCCGCCCGGCTGACGCTCCCGCCGGCCTCGCGGACCGCTACGGCCGCAGGGCGACCGATATGCGGCTTTCGCTGACGGACAAGTGCAACCTGCGCTGTACCTACTGCATGCCGGCCGAGGGGCTGGAGTGGCTCTCGAAGCAGGCGGTCATGACCGGCGAGGAAATCGTGCGGATCGTTGGCATCGGCGTGAACCTGCTTGGCGTGCGCGAGCTGCGCCTGACCGGCGGCGAACCCCTGGTCCGGGCCGACCTCGTCGGCATCATTGGAGCCCTGCGCCAGGCACACCCCGAGCTCCCCATTTCCATGACGACGAACGGCGTGGGCCTGGACCGGAAGGCTGCAGCCCTTAAGGCTGCCGGGCTGACGCGCATCAACGTCTCCCTTGACTCCCTGCACGAGGAAACTTTCACCAAACTGACACGGCGTCCGTTCCTGGACCGGGTCCTCGCCGGGGTGGACGCCGCCTGGGCCGCCGGCCTCGGTCCCGTGAAGCTCAACGCCGTGCTGATGCGGGGCATCAACGACACCGAATCGCCGTCCCTCCTCGGCTGGGCGCTGGAGCGCGGCTACGAACTGCGCTTCATCGAGCAGATGCCGCTGGACGCCGACCACGGCTGGACCCGCCGGAACATGATCACCGCGGCCGAGATCCGCGAACTCCTCTCCGAGGAGTTCGTGCTGAGCCCGGATCCGCGCGCCCGCGACGGTGCACCCGCGGAACGCTTTGAAGTACGACGCCGGACTGCCGGTTCCGGTGCACCAGGCAGTTCCGCTGACTCACACGCCCCCGTGCTGGGAACCGTGGGAATCATCGCCTCGGTCACCGAGCCTTTCTGTTCTGACTGCCGGCGGACCCGGATCACGGCCGAAGGCAAGATCATGAGCTGCCTCTTCTCCCGCGAGGAATTCGACCTGCTCGGCCTGCTGAGGCAGGGGGCCAGCGACGAGCAGCTCGCCGAACGCTGGCAGGATGCCATGTGGCTGAAGCCCAAAGCCCACGGCATGGACCACGTGGGACTCGACGCTCCGGACTTCGTCCAGCCGGACCGCAGCATGAGCGCCATCGGAGGCTAATCCTTGAACGTACGATACTTCGCTGCCGCACGCGCCGCGGCAGGCATGGATGAAGAGCGCTTCGAACTTCCCGCCGGATCCACGGTGGAGTCCCTCCTGGCCGCAGTGCTCGACGTCGACCGTCCGGAACCTCCGGCCGGGACACCGCCGCTGGACAGGATCCTGGCCCGCAGCAGCTTCCTGCTGAACGAGGTCGCCGTCCGGGACCGGACCACCGTCCTGGCAGCTGGCGACGTGGTGGACGTCCTCCCGCCCTTCGCCGGCGGCTAACCCACCTGGATCGCCCACAACGCTCCTTCACGTTTCGCCGCCTCTAGACCAACGCTTTTTCACGTTTCGCCGCCTCTTGAACAGCGCTTCCTCACGTGTCGACAAGATGTGAGGAAGCGTCCAGAAGAAACCGACATGACGTGAGGACGCGTCGGGGAAAAGCCGGCAGGAACTGATAGAGCGTGCGGCCTGGCACCGGGCTTCGCGGTGGGTGGTGGGACGGGATGCCGCGGCCTACCATGGCTGTACCTCGCCATTCACCGCGCCGGGATGGACCGGCCGGAATGAAGCCGGGGCCAGCCAAAGGAGATCTGGAATGTTCGCCCTGCAGATTGAACACGCCGTCAAGGACTTCGCAACGTGGAAGGCTGTCTTTGACCGTGACCCCGCAGACCGGGCTGGTTCCGGCGTCGTGGCCCACCGGATCGGCCGTCCCGTTGGGGACGACAGATACATCGTGGTGGAACTGGACTTCGAGCGCCGCGAGCAGGCCGAGGCGTTCCTGACCAAGCTGCGGGAAACTGTGTGGAACTCCCCCGATGTCGCTCCCGCCCTGTCCGGTTCCCCGCAGACCCGGGTCATCGAGCTGGTGGGCTGACCGCCGCGGACATATACCGCGGCGCTGATTCAGGCGCGGTGACAGATCGAGGTCATGAACGGCTGGAAGTCCTGGGTCTCCCCCAGCCGCAGTTCAGCCGTGTGGGTCAGCACGCCCTGGTCCACCCGGAAAGTGTGGCGGGCGGTGCCGCGGTCGCTGTGCCGCTCCACCGTGAGGGTCGAGTCGTGCCAGACGCCCCGGGCCGGGGCTGACGGGGGCCGGCCCATGCTGTCGACGTAATACCAGAGCGTTTCGTCGTGGTCGGGATCCACCGTGAAGACCCCGTGGCCCTCAAAGTGCGTGCCGTCGGCTTCGGTATGGCGGTAGGACTGGACGACGGCGAACCCTCCGGCGCCGCGGGTGAACGTCACCTCCGCTTCGGCGGTGCGAGCCGGACCCCACGGCGAGGCAGCCAGCTCGGTGGTTCCCAGCCAGCGCCCGACGAAGATCTCCAGTGCCTCGTGCGCTGTACTTGGCTGGGGCGCTGTGCCCGGTGGCGGCTGGTCCATCATTCCTCCTACGCCGGAACTTCCGTGGATCAAAGCCCGAAGGTTTCCGATTCGTCGAAGGGGCCGACCACCGTCACGGTCCGGGGGGCCGCAGCCAGCTCACTGGCCAGCTCCTGGACCTGTTCCGCGGTCACGGCTTTGATGAGCCGCAGGGTCTCGTCGATGTCCTGGTATTCACCGGAGACCAGCTCGGCGCGGCCCAGCCGCGACATGCGGGAGCCGGTGTCCTCCAGGGCCAGGACGATCCCGCCGCAGAGCTGCCCGACCGCCTTGCGGAGCTCCTCGTCGGAGATGCCGCCAGCCGCAAGACTGTCGAGTTCGGCGCCGAGCAGTTCAAGGACCTGGCGGACCTTGGTGGGCGTGCAGCCGGCGTACATGCCGAAGTAGCCGGCGTCGGCGTAGGACGAGGCGAAGGAGTACGTGGAGTACACCAGCCCGCGCTTTTCGCGGATCTCCTGGAACAGCCTTGATGACATACCGCCGCCAAGCACCGCGTTCAGCACGCTCATGACGTAGCGGCGCTCATCGGTGGCCACGATGGTGGGGCAGCCCATGATGATGTTGGCCTGTTCCACCGGCCGGGTGACCACGTGCAGCCCGGCGGTGCCGGTGATCTCTGCGCGCTCGGTGGAGCGGCGCTCCACGGGAGCCGCCCCGGACTCAAGTGGCCACCCTGCTGAGTGGAGGGCATCCACCACAAGCCGGCAGACGACGTCGTGCTCCAAGCCGCCCGCGGCGGTGATCACCAGTTCATCCGGGCGGTAGTAACGGCGGTAGTGGTCCCAGACGGAGTCGCGGGCCACGGCACGGATGGCGTCCGGGGTCCCACCGATCGGGCGCCCGAGCGGGTGGGTGCCGAGGACGGCGGCGACGAAGTGTTCATGGGCGACGTCCGTGGGGTCGTCGCTGTCCATGGCGATCTCTTCGAGGATGACGTCCCGCTCCTGCTCCATCTCCGCAGGGTCCAGCACGGCGCCGGTGATCATGTCGGCGATGACGTCGATGGCCATCGGCAGGTCCGTATCCAGCACGCGGGCGAAGTAGCAGGTGCTTTCCTTCGCAGTGGCAGCGTTGGATTCACCGCCCACCTCGTCAAAGGCGGACGCGATCTCCAGGGCAGTACGCCTCTTGGTGCCCTTGAACAGCAGATGCTCCAGGAAGTGAGTCGAGCCGTGCTGCCCGGGAGCCTCGTCCCGGGACCCCACCCCCACCCAGAACCCGATGGTGGCTGAACGCTGCCCCGGCATCGCCTCAGTCAGGACACGCACCCCGCCGGGAAGGACCGAACGGCGGACTTCCGAACCGCCGTCGGCTCCATGGATCAGGGTGTCGCCGGGGTGGTTCTGCTCCAGCGGCAGGGGTACGACAGTCATCAAGGCCTTTCGGGAAGCGGAGCCAAATCTGCCTGCAATCGTACCAGCGGGCCACGCCGTCGGCGTGGCCCTGACGTGGGCTTATTTGCCGCCGCAGAGCGGTGTTGAGAGGGGTGGTTAAATGCGGCGGGGCCGGTGGTACAACCAACGGCCCCGCCTAATCGGTTCCGGCTGCACGCAGCTGCCGGAGCCTGGAACTACTCGGAAGCGTCCGAGCCTTCTGCCGGAGCGGAAGCGTGAACGCGGTCGGCGTCGCCGGCGCCTTCCTCTTCAGCCACTACCGGAGACAGGGACAGCTTTCCGCGGTCATCGATCTTGGTGATCTCGACCTGGATCTTCTGGCCCACGGAGACGACGTCCTCGACGTTGTCCACGCGCTTGCCGCCGGCGATCTTGCGCAGCTCGGAGATGTGCAGCAGACCGTCCTTGCCCGGGGTCAGGGATACGAAGGCGCCGAAGGTGGTGGTCTTGACGACCGTACCCAGGTAGCGCTCACCGATTTCCGGGACCTGCGGGTTGGCGATGGCGTTGATCGCGGAGCGGGCGGCATCTGCCGACGGGCCGTTGGTGGCGCCGATGTAGACGGTGCCGTCGTCCTCGATGGAGATGTCGGCGCCGGTGTCCTCCTGGATCTGGTTGATCATCTTGCCCTTGGGGCCGATGACCTCGCCGATCTTGTCCACGGGGATCTTCACGGCGATGACGCGCGGAGCGAACTCGGAGAGCTCGTCCGGGGTGTCGATCGCGGCGTTGATGACCTCGAGGATGTGGAGGCGGGCCTCGCGGGCCTGCTTCAGTGCTGCTGCCAGCACGGACGCCGGGATGCCGTCGAGCTTGGTGTCGAGCTGGATGGCGGTGACGAATTCAGACGTACCGGCAACCTTGAAGTCCATGTCGCCGAAGGCATCTTCGGCGCCGAGGATGTCCGTCAGCGCGGCGTAGCGGGTCTGGCCGTCCACCTGGTCGGAAACCAGGCCCATGGCGATGCCGGCAACGGCAGCCTTCAGCGGGACACCGGCGTTAAGCATGGACAGCGTCGAGGCGCAGACCGAGCCCATGGAGGTGGAGCCGTTGGAGCCGAGGGCCTCGGACACCTGGCGGATGGCGTACGGGAACTCCTCGCGGGACGGCAGCACCGGCACGAGCGCGCGCTCGGCCAGGGCACCGTGGCCGATTTCGCGGCGCTTCGGGGAACCGACGCGGCCGGTCTCACCGGTGGAGTACGGCGGGAAGTTGTAGTTGTGCATGTAGCGCTTGCGCGTTACCGGCGACAGCGAGTCGATCTGCTGTTCCATCTTGAGCATGTTCAGCGTGGTGACACCCATGATCTGGGTTTCGCCACGTTCGAAGATGGCGGAGCCGTGAACGCGGGGCAGGACCTCGACCTCAGCGGTGAGCTGGCGGATGTCCGTCAGGCCGCGGCCGTCGATGCGGATCTGGTCCTTGAGGATGCGCTGGCGGACCACGTGCTTGGTCACAGAGCGGAACGCTGCGGACAGCTCCTTCTCCCGGCCTTCGAACTGCCCGGCCAGGGAGCCAACAACCTCGTCCTTCAGCTCGTCCGCGGCGTTGTCGCGGTCCTGCTTGTCGGCGATCTGGAAGACAGCGGTGAGCTTCTCCGCGGCAGCAGCCTCGACGGCGGAGTACACGTCGTCCTGGTAGTCCAGGAAGACGGGGAACTCGACGGTGGGCTTGGCGGCGCGGGCGGCCAGGTCCTGCTGGGCTTCGCAGAGTGCCTTGATGAACGGCTTGGCAGCCTCCAGGCCCTCGGAAACAACCTCTTCGGTGGGGGCGGTGGCGCCCTGTTCCTTGATGAGGCTCCAGGAGTTGTCCGTGGCTTCGGCCTCGACCATCATGATGGCGACGTCGTCACCGGCAACGCGGCCGGCGACGACCATGTTGAACACGGAGTTCTCGAGCTGGGAGTGCTTCGGGAAGGCAACCCACTGCGAACCCTGCTCGTCGGCGACGAGGGCAACGCGGACGCCGCCGATCGGGCCGGAGAACGGCAGGCCGGAGAGCTGGGTGGACATCGAGGAGGCGTTGATGGCCACGACGTCGTAGAGCTCGTCCGGGTTGATCGCCAGGACGGTGACGACGATCTGGACCTCGTTGCGCAGGCCCTTGACGAACGCGGGGCGCAGCGGGCGGTCCATCAGGCGGCAGGCCAGGATGGCTTCCGTGGACGGACGGCCTTCGCGGCGGAAGAACGAGCCCGGGATGCGGCCGGCGGCGTACATGCGCTCTTCGACGTCCACCGTCAGGGGGAAGAAGTCGAAGCCTTCACGCGGGTGCTTGCCGGCGGTGGTGGCGGAAAGAAGCGCGGTGTCCTCGTCGATGTACACCATGGCTGCGCCGGCTGCCTGCTTGGCAAGGCGGCCGGTTTCGAAGCGGATTACACGCTTGCCAAAGCGGCCATTGTCAATGACTGCTTCTGAGAACTGGATTTCGGGACCCTCCAAGAGAGTCACCTCCGTTTCTTGTTTAACGGAAGTCCAGCCGCATCAACCCAGCCAGCATCTGTCTACTGGCCCTGCACCCGGTCATCGATCGAGACCCACGGGCCGGCTTCAGTCAGCGAAGCTTCCCGGGGATCACTACCGAGGACCGCGAATGCGTGATGCGGTTGATCCTCCTGTTTAGTTTTTATGTACTGACGAGGCGGCCCGTTCCGGCAGGAAAGGGCCGCCTCCAAACCAGACTAGCGGCGCAGGCCGAGACGCTCGATGAGCGAACGGTAGCGGGCGATGTCGGTGTTCTTCAGGTAAGTCAGCATGCGCTTGCGGCGACCAACCATGGCCAGCAGACCGCGCTGGGTGTGGAAGTCGTGCTTGTGCTCCTTCATGTGCTCAGTCAGATCCTTGATCCGCTGAGTCAGGACCGCAATCTGGACCTCCGGCGAACCGGTGTCGCCCTCGGACGTTGCGAAATCCTTGATGATGGACTGCTTTACGGCGGCGTCAAGTGCCACAATAACTCCTAGAGATGTGCCGTGAGGCCCGAGTCAGTAATTCACTGCCGGGGGTGCCGGCGCCGACTTCCGAAGAAGTCTCCGCACACAGCAGGATCCAGCAACCACGGACTGCAGCCGGATCCACCGCTTAGTTTACCGGCCGTGTTGCAATCTTGTCGAAACGGCAACAGTGCTGTCCGGGGTGGCGGTTCAGGCCTCGGGAAGCAGGTCCCGGATGGCTGCCATGCCGCGGTGGAGTTCGGCAAAGCCGGTACTCAGCGGCGAAAGTCCGATCCTGATGCCCTGCGGGGCCCGGAAGTCGGGGATGACATCCTTCTCCCACAGCGCCGCCGTCACCTCGCGGAAGGCGGGATGGTCAACGGTGATGTGGCCTCCGCGGCGGTCGGCATCCCGCGGCGTGGCAAGCCTCACGCCGGCCGGCACGAGCCAGGCATCGTGCAGTTCCAGGGCGTAGGCGGTCAGCTGCCGCGACTTCTCGCGGATGGCGGCCATGCCGGCCTCTTCGATCAGATCGAGGGTGCCGCGCATGGCGATCATTCCGAAGATGGCCGGCGTGCCGCTCAGGAAACCGCGGATACCGGCGGCCGGTTCGTAGCCGGGCCCCATCTCGAACGCATCCTTCCGGCCCATCCATCCCCAGATCGGCTGGGCGAGTCCGGGCAGGTGCCGGTCGTTGACGTAGGCGAAGGCGGGCGAGCCCGGCCCGCCGTTCAGGTACTTGTAGGTGCAGCCCGCGGCAAAGTCAACGTTCCAGGCGTCCAGCTGCAGCTCCACCGACCCGGCGGAATGGCACAGGTCCCAGACCACCAGCCCGCCGGCGTCGTGCACTGCCTCCGTGATGGCCGGCAGGTCCGCCAGGTAACCGGAACGGTAGGCCACATGGCTGAGGAGGACGACGGCGGTGGCCGGCCCCACAGCCTCCCGCACCTGGTCCAGGTGGACACCGGAGGCGGGATCCGCCTCGATCCATCGCAGCGTCAGCCCCTCCTCCTTGGCGATGCCTTCGACGAGGTACCGGTCGGTGGGAAAGTTGTCCGTGTCCACCACAATCTCTGTCCGCGCCGGATCCCCGACGGCGGCCAGGGCTGCCCGGATCAGCTTGTACAACACCACGGTGGTGGAGTCGGCGATGATGGTCTGGCCCGCGGCGGCGCCCAGCACCGCCCGCCCCAGCTGGTCGCCGATGGTCTGGGGCATGTCCAGCCATTCCTCGTCCCAGCCCCTGATCAGGCGCCCGCCCCAGCCCTTCTCGATGAAACTGGCAATGTCGCCCGCGGTCCGCTTGAGCGGGCGTCCCAGTGAGTTGCCGTCGAGGTAGGACAGCTCAGTGTCCGCGCCGACGAACAGGTCCCGGTACCGGGCCAGGCGGTCTTCGGCGTCGAGGCGCGCGGCCCTTTGAAACAGGGCCTCGTGTGCTGGCAGGGCCTCGCCCGCTTGGGCGGTCGGGTCTCCGGCTCCATCCAGGGCGGTCACTGTCCGATCTCCGTACGCACGGCGAACAGCTCCGGGAAGAACGTCAGCTCAAGGGCCTTTTGCAGGAACGCCGCTCCCGTGGAGCCGCCGGTGCCTGTCTTCATGCCGATTGTGCGCTGTACGGTGCGCAGGTGGCGGAACCGCCACAGCTGGAAGTTGTCCTCCAGGTCAACGAGTTCCTCACAGGCCTCGTACGCTCCCCAGTTCTGCGCGGCGTTCTCGTAGATGTGCTTGAAGAGAGGCACCAGCCCCGGCTCAAACTCGTGCGCCCGGGTCACATCCCTGTTGAGCACCTCCGCGGGAACATCGAAGCCCTGGCGGTCCAGGTAGGCGAGGAATTCGTCGTAGATGCTTGGCGCGTGCAGGACTTGGGTCAACAGGGCGTGGGCTTCGGGATCGGATTCGAAGACGGGAAGCATCTTCCTGTTCTTGTTGCCCAGCACGAACTCCACGGCACGGTACTGGCTGGACTGGAAGCCCGAAGAATTGCCCAGGAACCCGCGGAATTCCGCATACTCGGTGGGTGTCAGCGTGGCCAGGACGGACCACTGTTCAGTGAGGGTCTTCTGGATGTGCTTGACCCGCGCGATGCCCTTCAGTGCCGAACCGAGATCATCGGAACGCAGCCACTGGGCGGCACTGCGAAGCTCGTGGAGCACCAGCTTCAGCCACAGCTCCGTGGTCTGGTGCTGGATGATGAAGAGCAATTCGTCATGGTGTTCCGGGACGCTGACGGGCTGCTGGGCGCTGAGCAGCGTGGGCAGCTGAAGGTAGGACGCGTAACTCATGCGGGAACTGAAATCGCGGACAATGCCCTTGTCCAGTTTCCTGGTGTTCTTCTCTACGGTCACAGCGTCGCCTTCCTTGCCAATACTGTGTGATGCGGGACTGTGTGTTGCAGGCCCCGGGGTGCAAGCGGCTCAGCGCTTGAGCAGGATGTCGTGCGTCTGCAGGACGTCCTGGCGCATCTGCTCCACGAGGGCTTCAGGCCCACGGTATGCCACCATGCCGCGCAGCCTGGCCACGAACTCCACAACTACTGTCTGGCCGTAGAGATCGAAGTCCTCGATGCGTTCTTCGGGCCTGTCGATGACGTGCGCCTCCACCTGGCGGCTCACGCCGTCGAAAGTGGGGTTGGAGCCAACGGAGATGGCGGCAGGCCAGCGCGTCCCCGCCTCGTCCACGAGCCAGCCCGCGTAGATGCCGTCCGCCGGAATCAGGCCGCTTGCGTCGCTGGAGAGGTTGGCAGTGGGGAAACCGAGGTCCCGGCCGCGCGCGGCTCCGTGGACTACCTCGCCCCGCATCCGGTGCGCCCGGCCCAGTACCGCGGCGGCGGTGCCGACGTCGCCCTCCCGGAGGGCTTCGCGCACCCAGGTGGAGGAACAGCGGCGGTCCGTCCCGCCGTCGTCATGCAACGGGAAGCCTTCCGAACCGAACTCGCTGATCACCAGCACCTCGAAGCCGAACTTCTCCCCCAGATCCTGCATGGTGTTCAGGTCCCCGGAGTTGCCCTTGCCGAAGCGGGTGTCATGGCCGATGACGACGTGGCTGGCATGGAGGCTGTCCACCAGGACAGAGCCGACGAACTCTTCCGGGGTAAGGCTGGCGAGCTCCAGGGAATACTTCATGACCAGAACGGCGTCCAGTCCAAGCTCGCCGAGGGCCTGGAGTTTGTCCTGCAGGCCCATGATCAGCTCGGGCGCGCTTTCGGGCCGATGGACCAGGGCAGGGTGGGGGTCGAACGTCACCGCAACCGACTTGGCGTTGTTCAGCCGCGCGGTCCTGATGAGCTGTGACAGCACCTGCTGGTGGCCGCGGTGGACGCCGTCGAAATTGCCGATAGTGACAACGGAAGGACCAAAGTCGTCGGGGACCTCGGTCGGATCGTTCCAGATGTGGACCATCAACCTCGCCTTTTACTGCCTGCCAGAACTTGCTTCCGGCGCGCCAGGGCCGGAACTCTCTAAGGTTACCCGCAATCCCCGGCGGTCACGGACGCCCCGGGGTGCGGCGCGGCAGGTCGCCTGGTGAACCGCGCTGGGGGCAGCCCGGTGGCCTACCGTCTTGCAGGTACGCCCCGCTAGGATGCAAAGGCAGCGGCTCAGGCAGCACTGCCCTGAGCCTTCGAGTTTCATTCGCGTTTTAACCGCACTGAGCGCCTGCGAGACAAGCGGGCGGGAAGGAGCCACGCCATGAGCGACATCCAGGAGTTGCTAGGACAGATCCCTGTCCAGCAGATCGCCACCCTGCTGGGGACAGATACGGCGTCCGCCCAGGCTGCCGTGGAAGCCGCCGTGCCGACGCTGCTTGCCGGAATGCAGAACAACGTCCAGGCGCCGGATGGCGCCGCTGCGCTGGAGTCCGAGCTGGCCAGGCACCGGAACGGGCTGGCCGACGGAGGCGTGGACCCATCGCAGGTGGACACCCAGGACGGCGAAAAGATCGTTGGCCATGTCTTCGGCGGCCAGCAGGACCAGGTGGCCAGTCAGTTGGCGGGCACAGCGAACCTCGGCGGAGTCGGCGGCGACCTCGTCCGCAAGCTGCTGCCGATCCTCGCCCCGATCGTCATGTCCTACCTGGCCAAGAAGGTCCTGGGCGGCGGGCAGGGTTCCGGCGCACAGCCCTCCCCTGCCGGTGGTGGCGGAATCGACCTGGGCAGCATCCTCGGGGGAATCCTGGGCGGCAGCCTCGGCGGTCTTGGTTCCGGCGGGCAAGGCACCGGTGGACAGGGTTCGGGCGGCCTTGGCGATATCCTGGGCGGCATTCTTGGCGGCGGCTCGCAGCCGCAGCAGGCTCCGCTGACGGAGCAGGACCAGGAACCACCCGCGCAATCCGGCCGTGCGCAGACGAACGGTTCAGGGCAGCTGAACGATTCAGGGCCGGCGAACGATTCGGCGGCACCCTCGCACCGGTCGGTGACGCCCGGCGAGCTGATCGAGGTGGACCTGCCGGACGAGAACCGCTAGATCCGGGCGGCAGGGGCGGCAGGCCGCCGTCGGTAAAGCCAGATCAGGCCCAGTATGGGCAGGATGAAGGGAACGAAGGCGTAGCCGCGGCCGAACGCGGACCACACGGTTTCGTGCGGGAACTGCACGGGGTCGAACAGGCTCAGCGCCCCCACGACAATCACGCCGACCAGTTCCACCAGGACGGCGACCAGGGAAACCTTGAACCAGGTGCGGCCGGCCTTGGCCAGCGACACCGTGGCTACCACGTAGACGACGGCGGCGAAGGCGGAGAGCAGGTAGGCAAGCGGGGCTTCGGAGAACTTGGTGAGGATCTGGTAGCCGGCCCGGGCGGTGGCCGAAATGGCAAAGATGGCGTAGACGGCGATGAGTAGCCGGCCGGGACCGGTGTTCCTCGTGTCCGTGGGGCGCTTGCCGGTGTGTTCGGACGTATGAGCCACGTTGCGTGCTTCTTCCACTTCAGTACCAGATTTGATTCATGCGGGCGGCCATGACGAGGGCGGTAACGCCGACGGCGGCCAGGACAAAGTTGCTCCAGCGGGTCCGTTCCAGGATGGACCAGTACACCGCGGCTACCGGCAGCAGCAGCGCGGTGGCGAGGTAGCCCCAGAATTCCCAGGCTTCTCCCGCGATCTGCTCCCCCGCGATGACCCGCACTACCGAGCCCACGAGGTAGACCAGCAGGGCCAGTTCGACGGCGGCCACCGAAAGGATGGTGATGTCGTTCGGGGCCTTCTTCATGATGCCCGCCGCCACGCAGATGAGCGTGGACAGGAGGCCGACGCCCAGGATGATGTAGAAATACGCGTCCAACGTCAGGCCAACCCGCCGCCGTCGGCACGGGAACCGTTCGGAACGCCGGCGTCGGCGCCTGAACTGCCGGAGCCCCCGGAACTGTTGGCGCCGCCGGAAGTGTTGGACCCGCCGGGTCCGGTGCCCGGGGCGAAGACCAGCACTGGTTTGGCGAAGCTTCCGCTGTCCGCGAGCAGCGCCACCAGCGATCCGTCTGGCGCGAACGCGGCTGCGGGCTTTTCCGCTGTCGCGGCGGCCGGTGTGCCTGCGGCGGCTCCGGCCGCGATGCGCCGGCCGAAGGAAATCTCGGTGGTTTCGTCGGCGCTCAGCTCCCTGTTGGGCATGAGCGCCCTGGCAGCCTGCGACATTTCGAGGATTTCGAGGTCTTCCGCGAGCTGCTCGAGGGTGCGTGCCTGGTCCAGCGAGTAGGGGCCCACATTGGTCCGGCGCAATGAGGTCAGGTGCCCGCCGACGCCGAGGGAGCTGCCGAGGTCCCGGGCCAGGGCACGGATGTACGTACCCGAGGAGCATTCCACCGTCACGTCGACGTCCACGACTTCCGTGTCATGTCCGGCAGCCTGCTCCCGGCGGATTCCGTGAATGTCGAAACGGTGGATGGTGACCGGCCGGGCAGCCAGCTGGACGTCTTCCCCGGAACGGACGCGGGCGTAGGAGCGTTCACCGTTGACCTTAATGGCGCTGACGCTGCTGGGCACCTGCTGGATCTCCCCTGTCAGGGACTCCACACCGGAGCGGATGGCATCCTCGGTCACGGAGGCGGCGCTCGCCCGGCTGACAACTTCGCCTTCGGCGTCGTCGGTAATGGTGGATTCCCCTAGCCGGATGGTGGCCGTATAGGTCTTTGACGTGCCCACGATGTACGTGAGGAGCCGTGTGGCCTTGTTGATACCGAGCACCAGCACGCCTGTGGCCATGGGATCCAGCGTTCCCGCGTGGCCCACTTTCCGGGTACCGGCTATCCTCCGCATCCGTCCAACCACATCGTGGCTGGTCCATCCCTGCGGCTTGTCCACTATTACCAGTCCAGAAAGCACGCCTATCAGTATATCGGGCACGTGGCAGGGGTATTGGGACGTATCGGTGGCGCTGCCGGAGCCGGCGCTAGGATGGCAGTCATGCCCGAGCTTTCCGCGCACATACGCGACGTCCCCGTCAACCAAATCCGCGAGATCACCGAGGCGGCGTGGCGCACACCTGGAGCGCTGATCCTGAGCATCGGGGAGCCCGGGTTCCCGCTCCCCCGCCATGTCCTGGATGCCGGAATAGCTTGCCTGGACCGCGACGAAACCAACTACACCCCCAACGCCGGCATCCCGTCTCTCCGGGAGGCTTTCGCCGCCAGGTTCCGCGAACAGTCCGGCGTAGACATCGGGGCAGACCGCGTATACGTGGTCGACGGCGCCCAGCAGGGCCTGCACTTCGCTATGAGCCTGCTGCTCGCCCCCGGCGACGAAATCCTGATTCCCAATCCCGGCTATCCCACGTTTGCCATGACCAGCCGGCTGCTGCATGCCGTCCCCGTGGAGTATCCCCTGTACCCCGCCCATGATTTCCAGCCCCGGATCGCGGACATCGAGGCGCTCATCACGGACCGGACGCGTGTGCTGATGCTCAACTCGCCGTCGAACCCCCTGGGTGCCGTTCTCCGGGAAGATCTGACCCGGGAGCTGGTTGAACTGGCCCGCCGCCATGACCTTTGGATCATCTCGGACGAGTGCTACGAGGCCTTCACGTACGACGTCCCGCACGTTAGTCCTGCCCGGTTCGACAGCACCGACCCCGGCGAGGCGCGGGTGTTCACGTCGCTGACGTTGTCCAAGACGTATGGGCTCACAGGTCTGCGTATAGGGGCATTGATCTGCCCGCCCGGGCTGGAGCAGCGGATGAACAACGTCATGGAGGCCATCGTTTCCTGTGTGGCGTCGCCGACCCAGTACGCGGCGCTCGCCGCGTTGACCGGTCCGCAGGACTATGTATCGCAGGCCCACGCGCATTACCGCGCCAACCGCGACGCGGCGTCGGCCGTCCTGGCAGAGAAGGGCATTCCCTACCTCAGCGCGCAGGGGGCGTTCTACCTGTGGGCGGACGTCTCGCACGTGAGCGGCGGAAACGTCAGGACCTGGGTCAAGCAGTTCCTTGCCGAGGCCGGTGTCTCCTTTGCTCCGGGAACTGCCTTTGGCTCCATCGGCGAGGGATGGATCCGGATTGCGTTGTGCGGGGACCAAAGCGAGTTGGTCGAGGGCGTGGGCCGACTGCCCCGCAGGCACTCCGGGTAGCCACCATCAGTAGTCCGTGCGTTGAGCGTTGTTGCGCCAGGCATCGAACGGGGCGCCCGACGTCGGAACCTGGGTCTGGCTGACCGGCAGCAATTCGGGCCGTGTGCCGCCGAAGTATTCGTAGAAGACGGCGTCGTCGAATCCCGCGGCGGCTGCTCCGTGCCGGTCCGCGGCGAAGTACACGCGGTCGATCCGTCCCCAGAGCGCCGCCGCAAGGCACAGCGGGCAGGGCTCGCAGCTGGCGTACAGGACAGCGCCACTGAGGTCAAAGTTCCGGGTCTCCTTGGCGGCGGTCCGAATTGCCACCACCTCGGCATGGGCGGTGGGATCGTTGTCCCGGGTGACCCGGTTGACCCCTTCGTGAACGGTGCCGTCGGCTGTTACCACGATCGCACCGAAGGGCCCGCCGCCCGCGGCGACGTTCCGTTGGGCCAAGGCTACGGCTTCAGTCAGGTATTCGGTCACGTCTGCAGCTGAGGGGTGGGCGCGCATGGTCTGATCATAGCCAGCCTGATGGTGCTGCGGGACTGCCAGCTCACGTTCATTCCCGTTGGGGTCGTGAGTGGAAGTAGTTGTTGCGGCGGGGTTTTCGGTGGGGGTCGAGTTCTGGTGGGGGTTTGAACCAGGGCACCTCGTTGGTGACTTCGATGCTCCAGTGACCCTTCTATGGTTGGTCAAGTGCGGCACGGGTTCGGTTTTGGTGCGTTGAGTGTTCGGTAGACCCGGCGGGCAAGATAGCGTTTCACGCACCGGCGGACTTCCTTTTTGGTCCGCCCTTCAGCTCGTCGTTTCTCGACGTATTCGACGGTTTCGGCGTCGAAAGTCATCCTGCTGACAGCGGCCATGTGCAGGGCTTTGTTCAGGGTTCTATCGCCGCCACGGTTGAGTCGGTGTCGGACGGTGTTGCCAGAAGAGGCCGGGATTGGGCTGACCCCGGCCAAGGCGGCGAAGGCGGCCTCGGAATGTACCCGCCCTTGGTGGGACCACGCGGTAAGGCATACGGCGGCTGTGACGGGACCGAAGCCGGTTTCCTGCAGTAATGGCGCAGCTTCGCTTATTTCGACCAGTTCGGTGATCTGATAGATGTTGGTCTTGATGTCGGCGTCGAGCTCGCTGATGTGTTTGGCCAACCGGACTGCTTCGAGGCGGGCAACAGACAGTGCTAGGGGTTCTTCACGGGCACGCCAGCGTGACACCTCTGTGATTTGGGCGCCCGTCAGGGTTTTACGGGCGTCAAGACCAAGGTCGTTCGTTCGGAGAAGCGCAGTTAGGCCGTTCACGGCGCGGGTGCGGTCGGTGGTCATGGATTCTCGCGCGCAGACCAGGACTCGCAAGGCTGCGCGGACCCCTTCATTCAGCCGCGGCTGGCGTAGCTGCTGCTGGTCCAGCGGGAGGACGGCACCGGCGATCCGGTGCGCGTCCAGCGGATCGGACTTGCCCACTCCGCGTCGGTCCCGGGCATCCATGCGCGCAGCTTCGGCCACGCGGTAGCCGGCCGCACCGACGGCACCGGTAAGCAGGGCGCCATAGGAAGCAGCGCCCTCAACCACCCATAGGGTCGCCAGGTCGGCGCCGGTGCGGCGCGCCACCCAAGCGATGGCCCGGTTGATGCCGGCACAGGTGGTTGGAAAATCCCGGGTCTCGAGCAGTTCGCCGGTCGGGGCGGCGATGATCGCGTAAACATGGTTCTTGGCGTGTGTGTCGACGCCTACGACAAATGGGTGGGAATGCGCAACGATAGACATAGCGGTTCGGGCATCTTCCTCATCTTCGCGAATATGGTCAGGGCCGCGTTCGGCCGGTACCAGTCCGGGTAGAGGTCACTTCGGAACAGCACTGTGACGAGTCACGCCCAGCCATTTGGGGCGGACAACCTTCTGATCAAGTTACCGAGGTGGGCCGGGCCAGGTACCGGTCGCTCTACCCCGCGGACGGACGAGTCAATGGAAGGGCGCCCGCACTGGGGCCAGTTCTTTGTTGAGTCACGGCCACGGGGTGGAGCGGCCAGTACCTACTCTGCCAGCCAGTCCCGGACTAGCCACTCCAATCCTCACAGTTCTTTGTGGATTAGATGGTGGTGATGGCTGCAGAGCAGGACGCCGTTGCCGGTGCTGGTGGTTCCGCCGCGGGACCAGTAGGTGATGTGGTGGGCTTCGCACCACGCGGCGGGGATGGTGCAGCCGGGGAACGCGCAGCCCTGGTCCCGGGCCATGATGGCCTTGCGGATGTGGGGCGGGAAGACGCGTGAGGCGCGCCCGATGTCCAGGATCCTGCCTTGGGAGCCGAGGAGACGGGGATGATGTCGGCGTCGCAGGCGATTTTGCGGATCGTGGCCGGGTTCACCGGCCCGCCGAACGCGAACAATGCCGTGCCTTGGTTGGATCGGCCGGTGTTGGTCCGGCCGCTGTTGGTCCGGCCGGCGGTAGCGGGCTGGGGAGCCTGAGCGCTCTGGCCCCATTGAGCGCTCTGGGCCCGTTGTGCGTTTTGGTCCCATTGTGCGTCTTGCCGGTGTTGGAGGTCGGCGAGGAGGTCGCGGTAGTTGATGGTGGCCAGGATCTGGGGCCGGTGGCCGCCGTTCGCCGGCAGGGTGTCGGTGGTGAGCACAGTTTGCAACGCGCCGACGAGCCCGTCGAGCCGCTTCTGCCCCTGTGACCGGTGATCCAGGGAGACCTCCGGCGGACCCGCGGTGTCCCACCCTGCGAGGCTGTCCGGTTCAGCGTTCCCGTCACTACTGCTTCCGTCGTCGCTGGTCCCGTCGGTCCCAGTGCCGTGGCCGGGTGCCGGGGTGCGGGGGTTGGTGGCGGTGTTCATGACGGTGGTGATGGTTTCGAACTGTTCGGCGGTGGCGAAGATTTCCAGGTGCTGCAGGCCGTGTTTGGGACGGCGGATGAAGGCGCCCTGGATTTGCCGGAGGGCCGCTTCGGAGGGTTCGGTCCCGTCCTGGTCGATGGCCTCGGCCCAGTGTTTGGCGACGCGGGTGATGAAGTCGGCGTCGTTCTCGACGGCGGCCAGGGTCAGGTCGTGTTCCATCGCGGCGGTATGGTCCGGGGTGGTGAAATGCCGTGCCCGGTCCAGGGCCAGAGTGATGGTGGTCGCCGCGCGGGAGCTGATCTGGGCGCCGCCGACCGCGGCCGCGAGCTCCTCATACCTCGGGGGGAGCTGCTGCCCGCCGAAACCGGTCCTGGGCAGGACGGCGTCGGCCAGTCCGATCCGGCGGCGGGCTTCCGCGGAGCTGATCCGCAGCCTGTCCCGAAGGAACTCGACGCTGTTCCGGGACCCGTCATCCCCAGGCAAAGTATCAGGCTCCGGGACGGCGACGAGGGGTGATGCCGCGGCGGTGAGCGCAGCGGTGCGGGAACGGTCCACCGCCCCCGCGGCGACCACCTGCAGGCGCTCCACCCGCCGGGAGAGCTGCTCGAGCCGGTCCGCGAGATCCGCGGCCTGCCCGAAACCCCACAACGCAGCGTCCTCGGCAGTGATCGCGTCCGGTTCCAGCAAAGCCAAGGCCTGATCAACCACGTCCCCCTCGAGGACGCGGGCGCCACCGTCAACAGGAACGCTTTGTAGGGCGTTGGCACCAACGGAAACCGGTTCAGAAGCCAACCCGCCGGCACCCGGCCCTAAGGCCCGGTGTTCGGTGAATCCCCCAACGGCTTCCATAGAAACAGTCTGACGAGGGGGTCTGACATTATTAGCCCCGCCGGCGATGTCAGTGAGCGCAGGCAAACGTCCGCCGTCGTTCTTCCGGACGGAAGCCAACCCGCCGGCACCCGGCCCCAAGGCCCGGTGATCGGTGAATCCCCCAACGGCTTCCATAGAAACAGTCTGATAAGGGGGTACGACATTATTAGCCCGTCCGCAGGCTCCCCAGAAACTCTTTCACCGGTCCAAGCAAGCTCCGGCCCATCGACAAGCCGCGAAGGCCGGGCTTAAAATACGCGCGTCGGGGGACCCGATTTTCGGACCTTATATCGGTCTCAATGTTCTGGATACGCAGGATTGACATTGGAGACGGTATGGAAAAGCAACGAGCGCTCTTGGCGGCTGTCGCGGCTGCCTCACTCCTCTTGTCTGCATCGCCGGCGGGCCACGCAGCCCCGGCAGGTAAAGCAGCAGAAAGCCAGTCCGCGCCGACCGTGCTCACAAAAGGCCTGCTTAGCCCGCTTCACCTCAGCGACGGACCGGACGGTTCCGTTCTGGTTAGCGAGGAATTCGCGGGCAAGCTGACGAAAGTTGCCCGCGACGGCAGCAAGTCGATGGTTTACCGGAACGCAGCCTGGGACGTGGCCGGCAGTGACCGGGGCGGCCGCACCATCTACCTGGCCGAGAGCCAGGGCGCCGGCCCCATGGATCCCAGGCCGCTGGCCGGACACCTCAGAAGCATAGGCGCCGACGGCAAGCACCGCACCTTCGGCGACCTCGCTGCCCTTGAGGTGAAACACAACGCGGACGGCGGCACGAGCTACGGCTTCAACGACCTTCCGGCCGCGTGCGCTAAGCAGCTGCCGAAGGATGTGGAGGTCTCCTACAAGGGGCACATCGATTCCCATCCGTATGGGATCGAGGTTTACGGGAACACCATCTACGTTGCCGACGCCGGAGCCAATAGCATCGTGTCGGTCGACGTGAAATCAGGCAGGGCTGGAACTGTAGCCGTGCTGCCGCCCCGACCGCACAAATTCACCACCAAAGAAACCGCGGCTCTGAAACTTCCGGGCTGCGTCGCAGGCCATACCTACCGGTTCGAGCCCGTGCCTACCGACGTGGAGCGCGGACCAGACGGCTGGTTGTACGTCTCCGTGCTGCCCGGCGGACCGGAGGACCCGGCACTGGGTGCCCGTGGAGCGGTGTACAAGGTCAACCCCCACAACGGCCGCGTCAAGCTGTTCGCCGACGACGTGATGTCACCGACCGGCCTGGATATGGACGACGACGGGAACGTGTACGTCGCGTCCCTCTTCGGCAAGGGTGTGCTGAGGCTGTCCGCCCATTCAAGCAAGCAGACGGTAGTGCTTCCGGGAACGCTCACGGCCGACGTCGACATCAGGGGCGGCACCATCTACGCGACGGTCAACTCGCTGCCGGCACCGAACACGGCGCCGGACGGCAGAGTCGTAAAGGCCCCACTCGATGACTAGCGAAAAGTAGGGACAGGAAAAGCAAGGGGTGCGGCCGGATCGAAAGATCCGACCGCACCCCTTCAGTGCATGATGGCATGGGCTCTGCGGCGCAGAACCGGCACCTTTAGTGGTTCCGGTCCTCGTCGATTGCCTCGTCGTCCGCCAGATCGAGGTCCTCTTCGTCGAAGTCGTCTTCGTCGATTTCCACGTCCGGCTGCGCGTCGCTCTTGTACGGGTCGGCTTCGCCCGCGTGCTTGGCGTTCCGGGCCAGCTCGGCAACCTCGGCATCGCGTTGCTTAGCGGTCCGGAGCAGTTCTTCGAGGTTGGACGCGTTCACGGGGATCTGGTCGGCGACGAACTCAAGCGTGGGAGTCAGCCGGGCGGTGATGTTCCGGCCAACTTCCTGCCGGAGCACGCCCTTGGCCTTCTCCAGCCCCTTGGCCGCGTCAGCCTGCACGGCCTGGTCGCCAAACACGGTGTAGTAGACGGTGGCATGCTGCAGGTCATTGGTCACACGGGCATCGGTGACAGTGATGCCCTCAAGCCGAGGATCCTTCACCTTCCGGCCCAAAGCCTCAGCAACAACAACCTTAATCCGCTGCGCCATCTTGGCAGCGCGTGCCGGATCAGCCATTTTTACTCCTAAATATTAAGTACGACGGCGCGACGGCAGCTTGGCATTTTGAGTTGCCTTTGCTGCCACGCACCTGAGGTGAGCCTAAGACGATGCCGGAGAGTTTTGGGGGCGCCTGGGAGTGGCATCGGGCCTGCCGGAGCTGGGCGGCTCGGGATCGAAGATCCCAAGCCGCCCAGCGTAGGGGCGGGGCGCCCCCAAAACTCGGAGGCTCCCGGGCGATGTCGGCGCTGGGCGAACAAGGCAGGGCCGCCGGAAAGATTCCAGCGACCCCACCCGTGAAACCGCCTTAGACGCGCGGCTTCTCGCGCATCTCGAAGGTCTCGATGATGTCGCCTTCGGTGATGTCGTTGTACGAGCCCAGTCCGATACCACACTCGAAGTCCGTGCGGACCTCGGTGGCGTCGTCCTTGAAGCGCTTGAGCGTCTCAACCGTGAGGTTGTCGCCGATGAGCTTGCCGCCGCGGGTGATGCGGGCCTTCGAGTTGCGTCGGATGGTGCCCGAGCGAACGATGGAGCCTGCAATGTTGCCGAACTTGGAGGAACGGAACACTTCGCGGACCTCGGCGGTGCCCAGCTGGACCTCTTCGTACTCCGGCTTGAGCATGCCCTTGAGGGCTGCCTCAATGTCATCGATTGCTGCGTAGATGACGGAGTAGAAGCGCATGTCCACGCCTTCGCGGTCTGCCAGTTCGGCAACACGCTCGGCGGGCTTGACGTTGAAGCCGATGATGACGGCGCTGTCGACCGTTGCCAGGTTGACGTCGTTCTGCGTGATCGCACCGACACCGCGGTGGATGACGCGGAGCTGTACGCCTTCGCCGACGTCGATCTTGAGCAGCGCGTCTTCGAGGGCTTCCACGGCACCGGACACGTCACCCTTGAGGATGAGGTTGAGGGTGTCGATCTTGCCTTCGGCGACGGCCTGGTCGAAGTCTTCCAGGCTGATGCGCTTGCGGCGCTTGGCCAGGGCGGCATTGCGGTCGGCCGCTTCACGCTTTTCGGCGATCTGGCGGGCCGTGCGCTCGTCGGCGGTCACCAGGAAGGTGTCACCGGCTCGCGGCACGTTGGACAGGCCGAGGACCTGGACCGGACGGGACGGCAGTGCGACGTCGAGGGCTTCGCCATCTTCGTCGAACATGGCACGGACGCGGCCGTGGGCCGTGCCGGCCACGATCGTGTCACCGACGGCCAGGGTACCGGACTGCACCAGGACGGTGGCCACGGAACCGCGGCCCTTGTCCAGGTTCGCTTCGATGGCGATGCCTCGGGCGGCCTTGTCCGGGTTGGCCCGGAGGTCCAGCGCGGCGTCGGCGGTCAGCAGCACGGCGTCGATCAGTTCGTCGATGTTGAGGTTCTGGCGGGCAGAGACCTCAACGAACATGGTGTCGCCACCGTATTCTTCGGGAACCAGGCCGTACTCGGTGAGCTGGCCCTTGACCTTGTCCGGGTTCGCGCCTTCCTTATCAATCTTGTTCACGGCCACGACGATCGGTACGTTGGCCGCCTGGGCGTGGTTGAGGGCTTCAACGGTCTGCGGCATCACGCCGTCGTCCGCTGCCACAACCAGGATGGCGATGTCCGTGACCTTCGCACCACGGGCACGCATGGCGGTGAACGCCTCGTGGCCCGGGGTATCGATGAAGGTGATGTCGCGTTCGACGCCTTCGTGCTCGTGGCTGATCTGGTAAGCACCGATGTGCTGGGTGATGCCGCCATGCTCGCCGGCAACGACGTCGGAGTTCCGGATCGCATCCAGCAGGCGGGTCTTACCGTGGTCAACGTGACCCATCACGGTGACCACCGGCGCACGCGCCTCAAGCACTTCGTCGCCTTCTGCCTCGAGTTCGGCCTCGACGTCGATATCGAAGGCGCTGAGCAGCTCGCGCTCCTCATCCTCCGGCGAAACGACCTGCAGCTTGTAGCCGAGTTCTTCACCGAGCAGGGCGAAGGTGTCTTCGTCCAGCGACTGGGTTGCCGTGGCCATTTCACCGAGGTGGAACAGCACAGTAACCAGTGCGGCGGGGTTCGCCTCGATCTTGTCAGCGAAGTCCGTGATGGACGAGCCACGGCGAAGCCGGATAACGGTGTTGCCGTCGCCGCGGGGTACGCTCACGCCACCCAGCGACGGTGCGCTCATCTGCTCAAGTTCCTGGCGCTTTGCGCGCTTCGACTTGCGCTGCTTGCCGCGCCCAGCGCCGCCCTTACCGAACGCACCCTGGGTGCCACCGCGACCGCGACCGCCCTTGCCGAAGCCACCGCCGGCCGG
Organism: Arthrobacter sp. FW305-BF8; assembly: GCF_021789315.1. Classification (NCBI taxonomy): domain Bacteria; kingdom Bacillati; phylum Actinomycetota; class Actinomycetes; order Micrococcales; family Micrococcaceae; genus Arthrobacter; species Arthrobacter sp. FW305-BF8. Next base: position 1,813,310 of record NZ_CP084561.1, on the reverse strand, counting down.
AGCACCGCCGCCGCCACCGGGACCGCCGGTTCCGGGAGCGCCGGGACGGCCGGGACCGCGTCCGCCGCCACCGGGACGGCCGGCACCTGCAGGTGCGGGACGCTCGGTGCGGTTAGGCATCATGCCAGGCGTGGGCCGGTTTCCACCGGCACCCGGACGGGGACCGCCGGGACGGGGGCCACCTGCGCCGGCCGCGGGACGCGGGCCGGGCGTAGCACCGGGACGCGGAGCACCGGGGCGGGGTCCGCCTGCACCGGCTGCCGGACGCGGACCGCCGGGACGCTCGCCGTCAGTGCGGCCGCCGCCGGGACGGGGCATGCCCTGGGAAGTTGCAAACGGGTTGTTGCCCGGGCGCGGCGGACGTTCGCCGTCTCCACCGCGGCCGCGGGGCATGCCCTGGGACGTGGCGAAGGGGTTGTTGCCGGGGCGGGGGCCACCGGGACGCGGAGCGCCGCCAGGACGGGACGGGGTCTCAGCCTTGGGCGCGGGACGTGCTCCCGGCTTGGCACCAGTGGAGGGCGCAGCAGGCGTCGAGGCAGCCGGAGCTGCCGGGGCGGCGGGAGCAGCCGGAGCTGCAGGCGCCTCGGCCTTGGGGGCCGGTGCGGGAGCCGGAGCCGGTGCGGGAGCAGGCGCCGCAGCCTTGGGGGCAGCGGGGCCGGGAGCCGGCGCGGGACGGGATTCCGCCGGCTTGGCCGGGGACTTGGGGGCGGCTGCGGGGGCTTCGGACTTCGAAGCGGCGGCAGCCGGGAACGCGTTGCGGAGTTTCCGCACCACGGGGGCCTCAATGGTGGAAGAGGCGGAGCGAACAAATTCGCCCAGTTCCTGCAGTTTGGTCACTGCATCTTTGGAAGTAATACCGAGCTCTTTTGCAAGCTCATGTACGCGGACCTTGGCCACATTTCTCCTGTCTCGGTCCGCACCGAGCCAGGCACGAACCGTCTACTTCTTACTGCGGGCCCCCGCTGCGGTTACAGCTGAAAGGCCCATTGCAGAGCGCAACAAAGTTGTCATCGTTACGCGCTCATCGCTGGGAACTCATCGGGTTTCCATCAGATTTCTGACCCGCTTTCAGGTTGGACGGTTGGTACTGCAGACGCCGGGACATCCGCAGCGTGCGCTCCTGCCGTTATCCGGCGTTCGACGGCGGCGGTTCCGGTTGACCCGTTGAGGGCCCTACCGAAAGCTCGCCGCTTGACCGCCAGGGCCAGGCACGCTTCGCTGGGGTGCAGCCATGCACCCCGGCCAGCCATCCGGCGTCGTTCATCCACCACGACGGCGGACGAACCGCCGGTGTCGGAGACGAGCCGGAGCAACTCTGACCGCGGCCCCTTTTTCCGGCATCCAATGCAGGTACGCTGCGGCTGATTCCCGAGTTGTTGCACGTGTGCCACTGCCGAGTATCTTCCTGCCTGTACCTATCTGCCTGCCCGGCCACCCGCCACTGCCTTTCGGCAGGACCTGCTTTGCGGCAGGAACCCGGGCGCACGAACACGCTGATGCCGGCCGCTAGGCGCGGCCACGTTCTATTCTAGCCCCTCACGGGCCCCATACCCGAAACGGGAAACCGAAACTGCCCGCCGCAGGGGCGGGCAGATCGGTCGAGGTGAGGGCTTGTGCCGGACGGTCTGACCCCTGCCCGGCGCAGCGCTAACCGCGGGGAGCGGCGGCGTCGGAGACGATATCGATGCGCCACCCCGTCAGCTTGGCGGCGAGGCGGGCGTTTTGGCCCTCCTTGCCGATGGCAAGGGAGAGCTGGTAGTCCGGCACCACGACGCGGGCCGAGCGGGTGGCCTCGTCGGTGATGGTGACTGAATTCACACGCGACGGCGACAGTGCGCTGGCGATGAAGGTGGCCGGATCCTCGCTGAAGTCAACGATGTCAATTTTTTCGTCGTTCAGTTCGGTCATGACCGCCCGCACACGCGAGCCCATTTCGCCGATGCAGGCACCCTTGGCGTTGATGCCCTGGGTGTTTGCCTTGACCGCGATCTTGGTGCGGTGCCCGGCTTCGCGGGCCAGGGCCACGATCTCCACGGAGCGGTCGGCGATCTCGGGGACCTCCAGTTCGAAAAGCTTCCGAACCAGGCCCGGGTGCGAACGCGACAGGGTGATGGACGGGCCCTTGGTCCCGCGGTGCACGTCGATGACGTACGCGCGCAGCCGGTTGCCGTGGATGTACTTCTCCCCCGGCACCTGCTCGGGCGGCGGAAGCAGGGCTTCCACAGCGCCGAGGTTGACCTGGATCATGTGGGGGTTGTTGCCCTGCTGGATCAGCCCGGCAACGAGTTCACCCTCGCGGCCCTTGAATTCGCCCAGGACGTTGTCGTCCTCAACGTCGCGCAGCCGCTGCAGGATGATCTGCCGGGCGGTGCTGGCGGCGATGCGGCCGAACCCGGCGGGCGTGTGCTCGAACTCGCCGACGGGTGCGCCGTCGTCATCGATCTCGGTGGCCCAGATGGTCACGTGGCCACTCTTGCGGTCCAGCTCCGCGCGGGCCTTCTCGAAGGCGCCCGGCGACTTGTGGTAGGCGACGAGCAGGGCCTGCTCGATCGTGGGGATGAGGAGGTCCAGCGGGATCTCGCGCTCACGCTCCAGGAGTCTCAGCGCGCTCATGTCAATATCCATCAGGCCTCCTCAGAAGGTCCATTGTGCTCAGTTTCCAGACCGGCCTCGTCGAGGCGGCTGAACTCAATTTCGACTTTTCCGCTGCGGATCTTGTCGAAAGGAAGTTTTACGGGGTCGCCCTGCCTGGGCTTCATGCCCTTTTTCACGGCGATTTCGGGAACCAGGGTCACGCCGGCGTCGTCAACGGAGCTGATCCTGCCTGTGACGTTTTCGCCCTGGATCACGTTGACCGCAACCATCCGGCCGCGGGCGCGGTGCCAGTGCCGGGGCTCGGTCAGTGGACGCCCCACGCCGGGCGATGAAACCTCAAGGTCATAGGGACGGCTGTCCGTGCTGGGGTCGCTGTCCAGGATGTCGGAGAGTTCCTTGGAGATGTCTGCGATGACGTCAAGGCTCACCCCGCCTGTCTCTTCCTGCGGCAGATCCACCACGACGTGGACCACGCGGTTGGAACCTGCGATGTGGATGGCAACATCCTCGAGGTAAAGCCGGTGCGACTGGACTGCGGGCTCCAGCAGCGCCCGGAGGCGCTCAGCCTCGGGATTGTGGACAGCCGCGGGTTCAGCCTTTCCCGCGTCGGTCCGGTCTGATGAAGTCGTGGCTTCTGCATTGCTCACGATGCCGGCCGCCTCCCGTTAGATGATGTTGTGTGTACTAGCGTAGCGATTTTCCGGGCGGCTTGGTGCACGGACTTCCCGGGGGCCGTGACAACATGGTCTGTTGTGAACGACGACAGCGGGCGAAAAAGAACGCCGGCCAGCTATCTCCGGTACGGCCTGCTGGCACTCGCCGCTTTCCTGGTGCTGAGCCTCGGTTTTGCGTTGATTCCGCGGGAATCCCCGGCACCGGCAGCTCCCCCGTTCTCCGAACAGGCACGTGCCGCCGCGCTCGCTCAAACGCTGGATCTGAGGGCGGCCAGCCAGCAGCTCGCGGATGGGTCGTCGGGCGCGCGGCGGCAGCTGTTTTCGCACACTGTGACATTGCTGACTACGCAGGCACGGGCGCTCCTCCTTCCGGGCGGCGCCACCGCCACTTCAGCGCCCGATGCAGGCGCAAAGGCCGGGGCAAAGTCAACGGCAGGGGCGCCGGGAACCGCCGGTCCGTCCTCCGCTGCATCACCGGGGACGGCACCGCCGCGCCCGGCCACGCTGCCGGCGCTGGTCGCCGCATTGTCCACGAGCGGCAAGGAACGCCTCACCCATGCAGAGAAGGCCGACGGCGGGATGGCCCGCCTGCTCGCCGCGGTAGGAACCGCCCAGCTGCTTCAGGCGACAACGCTGGCACAGGCTGCCGGCACGCCGCCGCCTGCCCTCCCGGCGCCTGCGACAACGCAGCGAAACGCGGCCACGGCGTGCCCCATCACCAGCCCCTCTGGCGAGGGTGCCCCCTCAGGCAACACCGCCGAGACAGGCGGTGCCGCCCAGCCAAAGGACAGTAACCAGTCCACCAAAACAGCGGACCCGTCTGACAGCGCCACGCTCGCCGCCGCCCTGAACCGGGTAGTCCGCACAGAAGTTGAGACCGTGTACGGCTACCAGGTAGCGCTGACGCGCCTGGCCGCGCCGGCCGCAGACCAGGCGAGGTCCCTGCTGGCTACGCATGAAACCCTGGTTGGCCAGGCCGAGGCCTACACCCGCACTCATTGCGTGTCAGTTCCTCCCCGTGAACCGGGCTACACCCTGGGCACCTCGTTCCTGCAGAAGCCGGCTGCGGGACTGGCCAGCCTTGAAGCAGGAACGCTCCCGGTCTACGGCGACCTTGTGGCCCTAAGTGAGGGTGAGACCCGGCGGTGGGCCGTCACCTCACTGGTCGCGGCTGCCCAGCGGACCACGCGCTGGGGGTCCGATCCGGGCCCCGTACCCGGCATTGTGCTGGACACCGCGCTCCTGCCGGAGCTTCCGGAATTGGCTACGCCCTCACCGCGCCAGACCGACGGCAGCGCAGCGGCAACACCTGGCGCACCCTAGGCGCGGGCTGGCCGGCGACAGCCCACTGGCAGCCGGCTGCTTCAAAGTGGTTTGCTGGAGCCATGGATTCAGCGGACAGATCTGCGTTGCCCTCTGAGGGGCAGCACGCCAATGAGCCCCACAGCAACGACCTCGTGCACCGCCTGAACTGGCTGCGTGCCGGTGTCCTCGGAGCAAACGACGGGATTGTGTCGGTCGCTGCGATTGTGGTGGGCGTGGCCGGTGCTACCAGTGACAACGGCCCCATCCTCGCTGCCGGTGCTGCCGGGCTTGTGGGCGGTGCCGTGTCCATGGCCCTGGGCGAGTACGTCTCCGTCAGCAGCCAGAGCGACAGCCAAAAGGCGCTGATCGAGAAGGAACGGCGCGAACTTGCCGAGGAACCGGATGTGGAGCTGCTGGAGCTCACCGCGATCTACCGCAGCAAGGGCCTTAGCGAGGAAACAGCCCGGAATGTGGCGCGGGAACTGACAGAGCACGACGCCCTGGCCGCACACCTGTCCGCGGAGCTCAACATCGACGAAGAGGACATCGTGAGCCCCTGGCATGCCGCCTTTGCGTCCGCCATCGCCTTCACTCTGGGGGCAATTCTGCCGATGCTGGCCATCCTGCTCCCTCCCGAAAACATTCGGGTTGCGGTGACTTTCGGAGCAGTCCTGTTGGCCTTGGCCGTAACGGGCGCCGTCGGCGCGTGGATCGGCGGCGGTTCAAAGACCCGGGCTGGCGCACGCGTGGTGGTGGGTGGCGGCCTTGCCCTGGCCGCGACGTTCACCATCGGCAACCTGCTGGGCGCCAGCGGCATCGTGTAGGTGCCATCCAAGCCATCGGCTGGGAGTTTTGTCCATTTGTCGCGACTTCAAGGGCCTTCAGCGGCCGTTATCTGGACAAAAACTCCAAGCCAGACGTGGGGAAGGACGACGGCGGAAGCTCCGTGCGGGTAGTGCCGCCGGTATCGCCCGGGCAGGAGCCGTCCGGCCTCCCCAATCCGCAAGGACCGCTCCACTACGCTGGAGCTGTGAGTCGGCCAGCAGACGTTCCCATCCCCCTGGACCTGACGCGCCGCTACTCCCGCAGCAGCGCCGGCAGGGCCTGGCTGGCCTCCCTTCCGGACATGATCCGCGGCCGGCTCGACCAGTGGCAGCTTGAGCTTGACCTGGAACCGGGAGTGTTTCCCTGGAGCGGACACGGCGCGGTTGTGGTTCCGGTCCGCGCCGCGGGATCTGCAGCAGCATTGAAGGTGGCCTTTCCGCACGATGAAGCACTCGTGGAACGCCATGCGCTGGCACTGTGGAACGGCCATGGCGCGGTGAAGTTGTTGGCCTCCGACGCCGGAACGTGTTCAATGCTCCTCGAGCGCCTGGATGCCGGCAGGTCACTCCGGGCAGAGCCGATGGACACCGCCCTTGAGGTGTGGGGCGGGCTGATGCGGGAGCTGAGCCTCGTGCCCGACGCCCGGCCGCAGTGGCAGGAATTTGTGCACGTGGCCGCCCGGGCCGAACAGTGGAGCGACGACCTGCCCGCCGACTGGGAACAGCTGGGCCGTCCGTTTCCCCGGTGGCTGCTGGAGGCAGCACTCGAGGTTTGCCAGACCAGAGGCGCCGTTGGCCGCCGCTCCTCGGAGGACGTCCTCGTCAACACGGACTTCCACTACCTCAATATTTTGGCCAGGCCTGACTCCCGAGCGAACAGTACGGCAAGGAACCAATCGGTCCGGAACATTGCCGCCGACGGCTTTGCCGCCATCGACCCCCAGCCGATGGTGGGCGAGGCGGAATTCGCCGTGGCTCCCGTGCTCTGGAACCGGATCCCGGACCTGCCGGCAACAGATCCCGCCGCCGGCCTGCTGGCAAGGTGCCATGACTTCAGCGTCGCGGCCGGGCTGGACCCGGAAGTGGCCCGGCAGTGGAGCCTAGCCAGAGAGGTGGACAACGCACTGCACTACGCCTCGAGGCCGGGCCACGGCGGTGACATGGCCCGGTCCCTGTGGGTAGCCAGCACACTTGCCGGCCGGACGCTGGACGGGCTTCCGGCTGCCCACGACTTGCCCGAACCCGGCGAGGATGCCATGAACACATGGCCGTCCTAGGGCCCCAGAGAGCACAGGGCTGTCAGTGCCCGCCCGACCGGACGGCTTGGAAGGCGGCCCGCACCGCCTCCACCGCGGTGGTGACGTCATCGGCGTCGGTGGTCCAGTTGCTGACAGATATCCGCACCACGTCCCTGCCGTGCCACCGGGAACCGGACATCCATACCTTTCCGTCGGCGATGAGCCTCTCCGCCACACGCCGGCTTGTGGCGTCGTCGCCGAAGGCCACGGAGATTTGGGTGTAGCCGACGTCGTTGAGGACTTCCACCCCGTCAATGGCCGTGAGCTGTTCGGCGAGCTGGGCAGCGGATGTGGCAAGGCGGCGGATCTGTCCGGCCACACCGTCCCTGCCCAGGGACTTCAGCGCTGCCCACACGGGCACTCCCCTGGCCCTGCGGGAAAGCTCCGGAACCCGCTGGCTGGGATCGCCCAAGCCGTCGGCATCCTGGAGGAGGTAGCTGGCGTGCAGCCCCATGGCGCTGCGCAGCGCCTGCGCATCCCGGACCGCGACCACGCCGCAGTCGTACGGGACGTTCAAACTCTTGTGGGCGTCTGTGGCCCAGGAGTCGGCCCGTTCCACGCCAGCGGTCAGCCCGGCGAGCTCCGGGACGGCCGCCGCCCAGAGGCCGAAGGCCCCGTCCACGTGCACCCAGGCGCCGTGTGCCTTGGACACCGCGACGGCTGCGGTAAAGGGGTCGAAGGCTCCCGAGTGGAGGTTTCCGGCCTGCAGGCACACCAGCACGGGGGCCGGCTCCGAACCCTGGGATCCGCCCGACTGTGCGGCGCCTGGACTGTTCGCGGCTGCATGCTTCAGCGCAATCCGGTCCAGGGCACAGTCCAGCTCCGCGGCGTCGATGCGTCCCTGGCTGTCGGCCGGAACCACTGTGGGGCTGCCCATTCCCAGGTAGCGCAGCGCGAGGTCCACCGTCTCGTGCCGTTCCTCCCCCACAAGGCAGTGGATCCGCGGAGCGCCGAAGAGCCCGTCGCGTTCCAGGTCCCAGCCGGCGCCCTTCAGAAGCCGCCAGCGCGCGGCCGCCAGCCCGGTGAAGTTGGCCATGGTGGCGCCGGTGACGAAACCGACGTCGGATTCCTCCGGCAGGCCCAGCAGCTGCAGCAGCCACTGGCCCGCGGCATCCTCAATGGCGGCAATGGCTGGCGTGGCGTAACGGAGCACCGAGTTCTGGTCCCAGGCGCTGACGAGCCAGTCGGCCGCCATGGCAGCCGGGAGCGTACCGCCGATGACCCAGCCGAAAAAGCGTCCGGATGGCATGGCCATGAGCCCAGGTTCCGCGTGGCTGGCCAGGTAATCCACGACGGCCGCCGGGGGCATGCCGGACTGCGGCAACGCTCCGTCGAACGCTGCCGCGAGTTCCCGTGCTGCCTGCTGCGGACCAACCCGGCGGCTGGGCTGGCTTTCCAGCCAGCGCGTCGCATGCCGGACGGCGGCAGCCAGGGCATCCCTGTACGGTTCCGCACCGGCTGACATAGAGGCATGCTACGCCGTCCCTGTACCGCCCGCGAGAACGCAGCTTCGCCGGAGACCGGCTCAGCCGGAAAACCAGTTAAGCCGGAAAGCCAGCCGCGCCGGCAACCCAACTTAGGCGAAGTTCTCCTGCCACACGTCGAAGGCGAGCTTAACGATCAGGGCGAAAACAACCACGAGGAACACCACACGGACAAACTTGCTCCCCTGCTTCACGGCGGTGCGTGCGCCGAGGTAGCCCCCGGCCATGTTCGCCGCGCCCAGCAGCAGGCCGACTCCCCAAAGCAGGGAGCCGTGCGGCAGGAAAAATATGAGTGCCCCGGCGTTCGTTGCCATGTTGACGATTTTCGCCTTGGCGCTGGCCTCGAGGAAGGCGTACCCCATGGCCGAAACCAGCGCGATCACCAGGAACGATCCGGTGCCGGGGCCGATCAGGCCGTCGTAGAACCCGATCACGGCGCCGATGGCGCAGGCCACCACGTAGTGTGTGCGGCCGCCGTGCCGGAGTTCGGTGAGGTGTCCGGCGTCGGGCCTAAGGGCGGTAAACAGCGCGACGGCGACCAGGGCCACCACGATGATCGGCTTGAATACCTCCGCCGGCAGCCGGGTGGCCAGCAGCGCACCGCCGAAGCTGCCCGCCAGCGCGATCGCGGCCATCGGAACGGCCGTCCGCAGATCGGGCCGGACCCGGCCGTAGTAGGTAACGGCGCTGGTGGTTGTGCCGAAGATGGAGCCCATCTTGTTAGTGGCCAGTGCCTGCACCGGGGTAATCCCCGGCACAAGCAACAGCGCCGGCAGCTGCAGCAGGCCGCCGCCGCCTACGACGGCGTCCACCCATCCCGCGGAGAAGCCAGCCACCACTATCAGGACGATAGTGGCGAGCTGGATCGACTCAAACCCCGAAACCACCGGGAGGGCGGGCGGTCAGTTGCTGCGGACGGCGTTGACCACGTAGTCAACGGCCTTGTCCACGGCCACATTTTCAGCCTCGCCGCTGCGGCGGTCCTTGATTTCGACGACGCCGTCCACCAGTCCGCGGCCGACGGCGAGGATGGTGGGCACGCCCACAAGCTCGGCGTCGCCGAACTTCACGCCCGGGGAAACCTTGGGCCGGTCATCGTAGATGACCTCCAGGCCGGCGCCCTCAAGCTCAAGGGCGAGCTGCTCGGCGGCGGCGAAGATCTCCTCGCCGCGGCCGACGGCCACGACGTGCACGTCGGCAGGAGCCACGGAGCGGGGCCAGACGAGACCCTTGGCGTCGTGGTTGGATTCGGCCAGGGCGGCGACGGCACGGGTGACGCCCACACCGTAGGAACCCATGGTGACCACCACCTGCTTGCCGTTCTGGTCCAGGACCTTCAGCTCCAGCGCTTCGGCGTACTTGCGGCCCAGCGCGAAGATGTGTCCCATCTCGATGCCACGGGCGGTTTCGAGCGGTCCGGAACCGTCCGGGGCCTCGTCGCCGGCGCGCACCTCGGTGCACTCGATGACGCCATCCCACGTGAAGTCGCGTCCCGCCACGAGCCCGAAGACGTGCTTGCCCGCCATGTTGGCACCGGTCACCCAGGCGGTGCCGCTGACGACGCGCGGATCCACCAGGTACAGGAGCTTGGCGGCGCCTTCGAGGCCGAGGAGCGGTGCGCCCAGCGACATGCCCGGGCCGAGGTAACCGCGCACGATGAGCGGGTTCCGGGCCAGGTCCTCCTCACCGGCGGCCTCGACGGCGATTTCGCCGGCGACCGGGAGGTAGGCGCCGATGTTGGCCTCGACGCGCTTGAGGTCGACACCCCGGTCGCCGGGGACGCCGAGGACCACGATCTGGCGCTCCCCGGTGGGCAGGGTGACGGCCAGAACAACGTTCTTGAGCGTGTCAGCGGCAGTCCAGGGGCCGCCGTCGGCCTCGCTGCGGGGCACGAGCTCGTTGGAGGCAGCCACGAGCGTGTCGATCGTGGGCGTGTTCGGGGTGTCGCGGATCTCAGCGGCCGGGGCGTTGGTGAAGTCGATGTCCGCGGGAACCACCGTGGTCACGGCTTCGACGTTGGCCGTGTAGCCGCCGGCCGAACGCACGAAGGTGTCCTCGCCGATGTCGGTGGGGTGCAGGAATTCTTCGCTCCTGGAACCGCCCATGGCACCTGCGGTGGCCGTGACGGGAATGACTTCCAGGCCCAGGCGCTCGAAGATCTTCAGGTACGCCGCGCGGTGGGCTGCGTAGCTGGCGTCCAGCCCGGCGTCGTCGACGTCGAACGAGTAGGAGTCCTTCATGATGAACTCACGGCCGCGGAGAAGGCCGGCGCGCGGACGTGCCTCGTCGCGGTACTTGTTCTGGATCTGGTAGATGCTCAGCGGCAGGTCCTTGTACGAGGAGTACAGGTCCTTAACCAGCAGGGTGAACATCTCCTCGTGCGTGGGGGCCAGCAGGTAGTCCCCGCCCTTGCGGTCCTTCAGCCGGAACAGCCCTTCGCCGTATTCGGTCCAGCGGTTGGTCGCCTCGTAGGGCTCCTTGGGGAGCAGTGCGGGAAAGTGAACTTCCTGGGCGCCGATGGCGGCCATCTCTTCCCGGATGATCTGCTCCACCTTGCGCAGCACGCTCAGTCCCAGCGGCAGCCAGGTGTAGATGCCCGGAGCCGCGCGGCGGATGTATCCCGCACGCACGAGCAGCCGGTGGCTGGCCACCTCGGCGTCAGCGGGGTCTTCACGCAGGGTGCGCAGGAAAAGCTTGGAGAGTCGAAGAACCACGGGTAGGTGTCCGTTTCTGGGGGAAGTGCTGATTGTCTGGGTACTAATGTACCGGCTGGGCAGCAGCACAGGTTGCGGGCCCTGTGGGAGCTGAACAGGAAAGCCACGCCCCGCAGGTGAAGCCCCTGGCCGTTTAAGGCTGGTCATCCCTGTGGCGGCGTGGCTCCGCGGCCGGTCATGCCGCTAATTCTCGAGAGACCACCCGAGTCCGAAAACCCGGTAGGACGAACCTATGTGATAGCCGTCACCGATTTCAAATCCGGTGCCACCGGTGGGGCGTTGGCCGCGGCTAGAAGAGAACTGTGGCGAAGGTCCCCACCTGCCGGAAACCTACGCGTTCGTAGGTGGCCCTCGCCCGGGAGTTGTAGTCGTTGACATACAGGCTAGTGACGGGCGCCATTTTCTGGGCCAGCAGCACCACGGCCGCCATGTACCCGGCGCTCAGGCCGAGTCCGCGGTGGCTGGGGTTCATCCAGACGCCCTGCACTTGGGTGACCTCGGCGGTGACAGCACCCAACTCGGCCTTGAACACGACTTCGCCGTCCTTCAGGTGGACCAGGGAGTGTCCCTGGCGGATCAGGCCTGCCACCCGGCGGCTGTAAAAGTCGCGGCCGCCGAGGTAGGGCGAGTAGCCAACCTCTTCCTCGAACATCGCTGCACAGGCAGGGAGGATGGCCTCGAAATCTGCGTACTGCCCGTACCCCAGCTCCCAGTTCGGTTCAACGGCCGGAGGGCCGGAAATGGTCATGAGGGGCTGGTCCGGCCGTACCTCGTGGGCCACGTGGCCCAGCTCCTCCAGCCGGCTGTGCAGCGCAAGGACCGTTCCGGCCGGTCCGAAGATCGACGCGTACCGTCGCCCGGAGCGGTGGGCTGCATCAGCCACCGGTCCGGCCAGCTCGGGGTCGAGCTGGACGGGGACCAGGTTGGCGCCTGCCCAGCAGGCGCCAACCAGCGCGTCGTCGTCGAAAACGCCCAGGACGTTGGCTCCGCCCGGGGTGGGCGCGGCAGAGTCTGTTGACTCCAGATGCGCCAGGATGAACACGTTGGCGACGGGATCGGTCTCTGCCAGTTCGCGCAGCTGACGGGTGTCCGCAACACCCAGTACCCGGACGGTGGCACCGTCCGGCACGGCGCCGTCCTTATGAGACGCTAACCACGGGGCTACCCTTGACAGCATCTTCGCCATCGGCCTCCCCCATCTCTTCCGCGATACGCATGGCCTCTTCGATCAGTGTCTCAACAATCTGGCTCTCGGGGACAGTCTTGATGACCTCGCCCTTCACAAATATCTGGCCCTTGCCGTTGCCGGAGGCGACGCCGAGGTCAGCTTCCCGTGCTTCGCCCGGGCCGTTGACGACGCAGCCCATGACGGCAACGCGCAGCGGGATCTCCATCCCCTCGAGGCCGGCGGTGACCTGCTCGGCGAGGGTGTAGACGTCAACCTGGGCGCGCCCGCAGGACGGGCACGAGACAATTTCCAGCTTGCGGGGACGCAGGTTCAGCGACTGCAGGATCTGGTTGCCCACCTTGATCTCCTCGACGGGAGGGGCAGACAGGGAGACGCGGATGGTGTCGCCGATGCCGCGTGAGAGGAGGGCGCCAAACGCTGTGGCCGACTTGATGGTTCCCTGGAAGGCGGGGCCGGCCTCAGTGACGCCAAGGTGCAGCGGCCAGTCGCCCTTTTCAGCGAGCATCTCGTAGGCCGCCACCATGACCACCGGGTCATTGTGCTTTACGGAGATCTTGAAGTCGTGGAAGCCGTGCTCCTCGAAGAGCGAGGCTTCCCAGACCGCCGATTCGACCAAGGCCTCCGGAGTGGCCTTGCCGTACTTCTTCAGGATGCCCGGTTCCAGTGATCCTGCATTCACGCCGATGCGGATGGACGTGCCGTGGTCCTTGGCCGCCTTGGCGATCTCCTTGACCTGGTCGTCGAACTTGCGGATGTTGCCCGGGTTGACGCGCACCGCAGCGCAGCCGGCCTCGATGGCCGCGAAGACGTACTTCGGCTGGAAGTGGATGTCGGCGATGACCGGGATCTGCGATTTCCGGGCGATGATCGGAAGCGCTTCCGCGTCATCGGCGGACGGGCAGGCCACGCGGACGATGTCGCAGCCGGAGGCCGTCAGCTCGGCAATCTGCTGCAGCGTGGCGTTGATGTCCGTGGTGGGCGTGGTGGTCATCGACTGCACGCTGATGGGGAAATCGGAACCGACGCCGACGGAGCCCACCTTGATCTGGCGCGTCTTGCGTCGCGGGGCAAGGACGGGCGGTGGTGCGGATGGCATTCCCAGGCTGACCGAGGTCACGTGGACTCCTTGAATTCGAAAATCGGTGGTGCGGGGCGGCTAGGCTGCGTGCTCAGCCAGGAGACCGGTCACAGGTGCCCATTCGGTGGTTCGCGTGCCGGAAATGACACCCGCTGCCGCGAAGGGATCCTGCCGGAGGATCTCGTTGAGTGCGGCTTCGTCGGCCGCCTTGAAAATGAGCAGGGCCCCTGCGCCGTCGCCGTAGGGTCCGCTGGCCAGAAGCCTGCCGTCCTGCGCGAGTCCTGCAGTCCATTCGCGGTGGGCGGGGCGGGCGGCCGCTCGCGTTTCGGAGGACTCGGCGTCGTATACGTACTCAACAGCAAAAACAGTCATAGAGATACCCTATCCCGCGGCCGGGCTAGCCGAGGAGCACGACCTTCGTGAGGGCGGCAACTCCCGCGGCCCACAGCATGGAGGCCAGGGTCCCGATGATGAACCGCTCCGCGGCCACCGGCGTTTCCTTGAGTTCCGCGAAGCGGCCCAGGCCTTTGATGGCCACCACGTAGGCGATTGCCACGGGCTGCCCGGCCAGAATGGCGAGGCAGACTGCCAGCCGCTCGAGCACCCCGATGATGGCCCCGCCCCGCAGGATCCGTTTAGCCGATGCCTCGCCTCCGGGCTCCGGCGCCGCCGCACCACCAGCGTCCACGGTGATGTCGCCGTTCACTGTATTCACCCTGTCCCCTGCGGCCGGACTGTCCACCGAGGCCGGGCTGTCCACCGTCACGTCGGCCGAGGGGTCGTCTGCGGCGTCCCTGCCGGCGCTGGCGGCGGCGTCGGCTTTGTCGTCGATGGTGCGGGCCAGCCGGAAAACCAGGGCGGTGACCGGCCAGCCCGCGAATCCGGCCGTCAGCAGGGCGGCTGCGATCCAGACTGCGTTCACGCTTCTCCTCGGTTGTCATGGCCGTCCTGAGTCCCGGCGGCGGGGTTCCCCAGGATGAGGCGGTGGGCGGTTGCCAGCAGCATTTCCACCGCCGGCCTTGCGGCCCATTCTTCCTGCCAGCCCGACCGGAGGACGGCCCGGCTCACCGACTGTTCCGTGATTCCCAGTTCCCGCGCCACCTGTTTCTGGAGTCCGTGGCGTCCGGAGCCCTGTTCGGTTGCTGCACCGCTCTTCGCACGGAGGGCATCCACCACGCGCCACTGGGCCTCGGTCCGCGCCTGCACCAGGCCGCCGACCAACCGCAGTACCGCTTCCGCGTTGGCGCACGCCACGGCGGCCTCGTGCTCCCGGCTCCCCGCGACCACGGCGGCGGGGACATGGCTCGCGGCCGACTTGGCACGCTCCACCGCCCGGCGGGCAGCAACAAAGGCGGCGCCGGACCCTTCGCGCGGGCTCGCGTCCGGCGGCAGGTCCCCCGGGCCGACGCCGATCCCGACGTACCAGTGCCCGCTTCGCAGGGCGTGCAGGGCCACGTCCACCACCAAGGCGGGGTCCTGCAGGACGCCCTGCACTTCGTCGCCAACGGAGCGTTCAAAACGGACACCGGAACGGCTGCCGAGGTCTCCGAGGAGCTCGGGCACACGGTCCACGTCGCCGGTGCTGCCACGCTGGTCGATGGTCAGGACGTACATGAATGAACCGTATCCGGCTTAGATTCCGAAATCAATCATTTGGAGCTGATTTTCAGTAATCAGCCAATCAAGGCTGAACATGATGGAACTAGCCGAAGAGATTCACCGGCTTCACGATGTCCGCATAGATCAGCAGCGCACCCATCCCCATCAGCAGCGCCGCCACCACGTAGGTCACCGGCAGCAGTTTGGCGATGTCGAAGGCGCCGGGGTCGGGTTTGCCGAGCAGCTTTGCCGCCCGCCGCCGCACTGCCTCGTAGAGTGCGCCGGCCACGTGGCCGCCGTCGAGCGGGAGCAGCGGAATCAGGTTGAAGACGGCCAGGGCAAAGTTCAGCCCGGCGAGCAGTCCCACCAAGGCGGCAAGCCGGGCCTGGGCAGGCACCTCCTCCATGGCGGCCAACTCGCCAGCTACGCGGCCAACGCCCACCACGCTGATGGGGCCGTTGGGGTCGCGGGGTTCTTCGCTGAACGCCGCCTTGGCGACGCCGGCTACCCGGGCCGGTAGATTGAGGACCACCCCGGCAACCTGTTTGATGTTCTCCCCCGCCATGGGCAGGACGGACGACGCCGGCTGGGGAACCAGGGCGGTCTGCGCACCGATGCCCAGGAAGCCGACCTCCTGGTACAGCAGGGTCCCGGCGTCGTCCTTCGCCTGGCGCCCGTCCGGACCCACCACCGGGCGTGCCGACAGAACAGGGGTGACAGTGCTGGTCACCGGCGACCCGTCGCGCTCCACCGTGATGGACACTTCCTTGCCCGCGGACGAGCGGATCCATCCCGTGAGCTGGTCCCAGCTGGTCACGGCTTTTCCGTCGAAGGCGGTGATGACGTCATTGGGCTTGAGCTGGGCGGCAGCGGCCGGAGTCGGCTTGCAGTCGGCCGAGTTCGGGTCGACTGTCTCCCCCGCCTTGACCTGGCACTTGGAAACATCCGCGATGGTGGTGGTGGGCTCAGAGATGCCGAAGCCCATGAGCAGCACGGCCGTGAGCACCAGGCCGATCAGCAGGTTCATTGCCGGGCCGCCCAGCATGATGATGATCTTCTTCCAGACCGGAAGCCGGTAGAACACGCGGTTCTCGTCCCCCGGCCCCACATCTTCATGGGCCATGGAGCGGGCCTCGCTGGCCAGCGTCTGGAACATGCCGGTGCTGGACGGGCGGACCGAGCCGTCCTCCTTGTTGGGCGGGTACATGCCGATCATCGACACATAGCCGCCCAGCGGCAGCGCCTTGAAGCCGTACTCGGTTTCGCCCTTTTTGGTCGACCAAAGTGTGGGGCCGAAGCCGATCATGTACTTGGTGACGCGCACCTTGAACAGCTTGGCGGGTACCAGGTGGCCCACCTCATGCAGCGCAATGGATACCGCAATGCCGACCGCCACAAAGACGACACCAAGGATAAAGAGGATAACGGGACTCATGCTTCAGATCTGCTGCTTCCTAGAGACTGCTCACTGCTAAACGTTCGTGGGTGCGCGCACGTGCCCATTTCTCAGCATCGAGCACGGATCCGACCGTTAGCCCGGAGGAACCCGAATGTTCGCCGAGGACGGCCTCGATGGTGTCCACGATGTCCGTGAACCGGATCCTGCCCGCATGGAAAGCCATGACGGCTTCCTCATTGGCGGCGTTGAACACAGCGGGGTAGGTGCTTCCGTGCTTTGCCGCGTCTTTGGCCAGCCGGACGGCGGGGAACGCGGAGGAGTCCAGCGGCTCGAACGTCCAGCTGGTGGCCTGGGTCCAGTCGCAGGGTGCGGCAGCACTGGGCACCCGGTCCGGCCAGCCCAGGCCAAGGGCAATCGGCAGGCGCATGTCCGGCGGCGAGGCCTGGGCGATGGTGGAACCGTCCACGAACTGCACCATGGAGTGGATCACGGACTGCGGATGGACCACCACGTCAATCCTGTCCAGGGGGATGTCGAACAGCAGGTGCGCCTCGATGACTTCAAGGCCCTTGTTCACCAGGCTGGCTGAGTTGGTGGTGACCATCAGGCCCATGTCCCAGGTGGGGTGGGCCAGCGCTTCCTCCGGTGTCACGGCGAAGAGCTGTTCGCGGGTGCGGCCGCGGAAGGGTCCGCCGGAGGCGGTCAGGATGAGCCTGTCCACCTCCGCGGCCGTCCCCGAGCGAAGGCACTGGGCGATGGCGGAGTGCTCGGAGTCAACCGGCACGATCTGTCCCTCCGCGGCGGCGGCCTTGACCAGCGAGCCGCCGACGATCAGGGATTCCTTGTTGGCAAGCGCCAGGGTGGCGCCGGATTCCAGCGCGGCGAGGGTGGGCGCCAGTCCGATCGAGCCAGTGATGCCGTTGAGCACCACGTCCGCCTTCACGGCGGCGATCCTGGTTGAAGCGTCGGGGCCGGCGATGATCTCGGGCCGGTAGTCCCCCAGCCCGGCTGCCCGTGCGGCGTCGCTGATCAGGTCCCGGAGGCGCCCGGGATCACCTTCGGCGATGCCGACGGCCCCGGCCCGGGTGTGCACGGCCTGCCGGGCGAGGAGTTCGAGGTTGCCGCCCCCGGCGCTCAGCGCCACAACCTCAAAAAGGTGGGGGGCGCCGTCGACGACGTCAATCGCCTGGGTGCCGATGGAACCGGTGGATCCGAGGATGACGATGGTGCGCGGCTGGCTGTCTGGACGGCTGGAGCCGGAAATCTGCATGGCTTAAGTATCCCGCACCGCCAGTGGCCGACGGACGGGCCGACCGGCGCAGGCAGGCTGCGCGGGTAGGTTGCAGCACCTTGACGCCCATCGGCGCCGGGGTAACGTGGTGCCCGTGGACTGGGCCGCATGGTTCGACGCGCCGGACTATGAATTCGCCCGGCAGGTGCTGCAGCGCGGGGTCGCCGCACTCTATTTCGTTGCGTTCCTCTCCTCCCTCAACCAGTTTCCCGCGCTCCTCGGCGAGCGCGGCCTCCTTCCCGTTCCGGAGTATCTGAAGGCTTTCAGCCGGATGCGCAGGCCCACGCTGTTCCGCTGGCGCTACTCGGACCGGCTGTTGCGGGCAGTATGTACAGCGGGGCTGGCCATCTCCGGCGTCCTGGTCCTCGGCCTCCCCCAGCTGGGCCCGCCCTGGCTGCCGCTGATCGCCTTCCTGTCCTTGTGGCTGCTGTACATGTCGGTGGTCAACGTGGGCCAGACGTTCTACGGGTTCGGCTGGGAGATGCTGCTCCTGGAGGCCGGCTTCACCGTGGCGTTCCTGGGATCGGACCAGACCGATCCGCCCAGGACCATCCTCATCCTTGTGGCCTGGCTGGTGTTCCGGCTGGAATTCGGTGCCGGCATGATCAAGATCCGCGGCGGCCGGGAGTGGCGCGACCTCACCGCCCTGTACTACCACCATGAGACCCAGCCGATGCCCGGCCCTCTCAGCAGGCAGGCGCATCTGCTGCCGAAGCCCTTCCACCGGCTGGAGGTGGTGGGAAACCACTTCGCCCAACTGGTGGTGCCGTTTTTCCTCTTCGCGCCGCAGCCGCTGGGCAGCATTGCGGCGGGCATCATCATCTTCACCCAGCTGTGGCTGGTGGCCAGCGGCAATTTTGCCTGGCTGAACTGGATTGCGATTGTGCTGGCCTTCGCCGGCGTCAGCGATCCCGTGGCGCATGCGGTGCTGCCGGTCCTTCCGCTGGAATCGCAGACCACCGGGGAGACGCCGCTCTGGTGGCTTCTCATTACGCTGGCCGCGTCCCTGCTCCTGGTGGTCCTCAGCTACTGGCCCATCCGCAATCTGTTCTCCGAGTACCAGCTGATGAACGCCAGCTTCAACCGCTGGCAACTGGTGAACACGTACGGCGCATTCGGCACGGTCACCAAGCAGCGCATCGAGGTGGCGGTGGAGGGCACCCTCGACGAGGAGCCTGACGATGCGGCCGACTGGCGCGAGTACGGCTTCAAGGGAAAACCCGGCGACGTGCACCGGCTGCCCCGCCAGTGGGCGCCCTACCACCTGCGGCTGGACTGGCTCATGTGGTTCCTGCCCCTGCGCACGGTCCACGAGGAATGGTTTTACGCATTCCTGGGCAAGCTGCTCGAGGCTGACGCGGCCATGCTGGGGCTGCTTCGCGTCGACCCGTTCGACGGCGAACGCCCCCGCTGGGTGCGCGCCCGCACCTACCTGTACCGTTTCGCCACCCGGGCGGAGTTCCGGGAGACCGGGCAGCGCTGGATCCGGACACCGCTGTACGAGGCGATCCCGCCCATCTCCCTGCGGCCAGGGAAATGATGGCGTCGGGGATACAGCGAGGACGACGGCGGGCTGCCGGGCTCAGTGGAACCTACCGGGCTCTGCGGAGCACCGACTCCGCGTGCCGGAGGATGGGGCCGTCGATCATCCGGCCCTGGTACTGGAACACGCCGGTACCGGCTTCCTTTGCTGCCTCCAGCAGGTGCGTTGCAGCGGCCACGTCCTCGCCCGAGGGTGCGTAGGCGGACCGGACGGCGGCCACCTGGCTGGGGTGGATGCAGGCCTTGGATCCGAACCCGGAGGCAGCGGCGTCCCGGGCCTCCGCGGCCAGCCCGTCAAGGTCGGGGATATTCACGTAGACCGCGTCAACGGCTTGCTTGCCGGCTGCGCCCGCTGCCAGGAGCACCGCGGAACGGGCGTGCAGGGCAACGGCGCGGTAGCCGCCGTCGTCGTTCCTGCTGGAGGTGCCGCCAAGGGAGGCGAGCAGGTCTTCCGCGCCCCACATCATGGCCACCACGTTGGGTTCGGCCGCGATAGCGGGCGCGTGGACCACGCCCGCGGCCGTCTCGCACAAAGCAATCACGTGGAAGTCCGGCAGGGCCCGGAGCTGGCTTGCGCTCTCTGCCTTGGCGAGCATGACGGTGCGGTAAGGCGTGTGCGCCAGGCAGTGCAGGTCCTTCTCGAAGTCCTCGGTGCCGGCCGGGTTGATCCTGATGATGGTCCGGCTGGGGTCGAGCTCCGGCCCGTCGCCGGAGCCGCCGAGCTGGGCAAGGATGGCGCCCCGAGCCCGTTGCTTGTCCGGCGCCGCCACGGCATCCTCAAGGTCCAGGATGACGGCATCGGAGCGCTCGGCGGCCTTTTGGAAGCGTTCGGGGCGGTCGGCAGGGCAGAAGAGCAGGGCAGGACCCATCACAAAAGTCATACAGTCATTGTCCGATTATTTGCCCCGCTGCGCCTCTATATGCGCCTCGCGCGTCCACATCAGGCAGCTGCGCGTGGCAGATGCCACCACAGTTCCGTCCTGGTTGCGGCCGGTGTGCTGCATGGTGACGACGCCCTGCCCCGGCCGTGACCCGGACAGGCGTTTACCGGTGATGACGGTCTCGGTGTACAGCGTGTCACCGTGGTAGAGCGGGTGCGGGAAGGAGACGTCCGTCAGCCCGAGCTGCGCAATGATGGTGCCCTGGGTCAGCTGGCCGACGGACTGCCCCACCACCGTCGCCAGCGTGAACATGGAGTTCACCAGCCGCTGGCCGAAGGGCTGGCCCGCACTCCAGGCCGCGTCCAGGTGCAGCCCCTGCGTGTTCATGGTCATGGTGGTGAACAGCACGTTGTCCGCCTCCGTGACGGTCCGGCCGGGGCGGTGGGCGTAAACGACGTCCTCCTCGAGTTCCTCGAAGTAAAGTCCGCGCTGCTCGATCACCCGGGCACCGCCGGCGGTTGGACCTGCCGAAACCGCACTCATACGGTGAGTTCCTGGTCTTCCTCGAACAGCTCCGCGCCCGTGGCCGCGGCAACATCTTCCGCGGACACGTTTGGGGCGAGCTCGCGCAGGACCAGGCCGTCGGGAGTCACGTCGAGGACGGCGAGATCGGTGATGATGCGGTCCACGCACGCCTTGCCGGTCAAGGGCAGGGAGCAGCGGTCCACGATCTTCGGTTTCCCGCTGCGGTCCACGTGCTCCATCATCACGATCACTTTCTTGGCTCCGAAGACCAGATCCATGGCGCCGCCCATCCCTTTGACCATCTTTCCCGGGATCATCCAGTTGGCGAGGTCCCCGTTGGCGGCCACCTCCATGGCGCCGAGCACGGCCACGTCCACATGCCCGCCGCGGATCATGCCGAAGGACTGCGCAGAGTCGAAGAACGCGGCGCCCTTGTTGACGGTGACGGTTTCCTTGCCGGCATTGATGAGGTCGGGATCCACCTCGTCCTCGCCGGGGTAGGGGCCGACGCCGAGGATGCCGTTCTCGGAGTGCAGGACCACCTCAACGCCGGCCGGGATGTAGTTGGGGATCAGGGTGGGCATGCCGATGCCGAGGTTCACGTACTGGCCGTTGCTCAGCTCCTGGGCCACGCGGGCGGCCAGTTCATTGCGGGTCCAGCCCTTCCCCTCGGGGTGTGAGGAGGCGGCCCGGCGGTACTCGTGACGGACGGCTTCGGGACGGGGAGCCAGGGGGCTGTTCGGGTCCGCGCTGTTCGGGTCCATGGCTACGCTCCTGCCTGTTCGGTGGTTCCGGTGCTTGCTGCCGCGGACAGTGCGACGGTCCGTTTCTCGATGCGCTTCTCGGATTCCGGCACCACCACCACCCGCTGGACGAAGATGCCCGGCAGGTGGACGTGTTCGGGATCCAGCTCGCCCGGCTCCACGAGTTCCTCCACCTCCGCGATGGTGATCCGTCCCGCCATGGCGCAAAGGGGGTTGAAGTTCATGGCCGTGGCGTGGAAGACGAGGTTCCCGTGGCGGTCGCCCTTCCAGGCGTGGACCAGGCCGTAGTCGGGGGTAAGCGACTCCTCCAGGACGTAGTCGACGCCGCCGAAGCTCCGCACTTCCTTCGCCGGGGACGCGACGGCGATGCCGCCGTCGGCGTCGTATTTCTGCGGCAGGCCGCCGTCGGACACCTGGGTCCCCACGCCGGCCTTGGTGTAAAAAGCGGGGATGCCGGCACCGCCGGCGCGCAGCTTCTCGGCGAGCGTGCCCTGCGGGGTCAGGACCACCTCCAGTTCGCCGGCGAGGTACTGCCGGGCGAACTCCTTGTTCTCCCCCACGTACGAGCTGACGGTCCGGCGGATCCTGCCGTCCCGGAGGAGGATCCCCAGGCCCCAGTCGTCCACGCCGCAGTTGTTGCTGACAGTCTCCAGGTCCGTGGTGCCGCGTCGGTGGAGGGCGTCGATCAGCGCCACCGGGATCCCGCACAGGCCAAAACCCCCGACGGCGAGCGATGCGCCGTCGGCTATGTCGGCGACCGCTTTGTCAGCGCTGGCAACAACCTTGTCAATCATCGTTGATCCTTTCGGCGTCTCCACAGACTTTCGACAGACACGGCCACCGGGCCTGTTACAGCCCCAGTTCCCGGGCGATCAGCATCAGTTGGACCTCCGTGGTGCCCTCCCCGACCTCCAGGATTTTGGAGTCCCGGTAGTGGCGCGCCACGGTGAACTCGTTGATGAAGCCATAGCCGCCGAATACCTGGGTGGCATCCCGCGCATTGTCCATGGCCGCCTCGCCTGCGACCATCTTAGCTATGGCCGCCTGGGTCTTGAACGGCTTGCCGGCGAGCATCCGGGCGGCCGCATCGTAGTACGCAAGACGGGCCGTATGGGCACGCGCCTCCATGCGGGCGATCTTGAACGCAATGGCCTGGTGCTTGCCGATATTGGTCCCGAAGGCGCTGCGGTCCTTGGCGTAGCGGACCGAAAGATCCACGCATCCCTGGGCAGCGCCGGTGGCCAGGGCGGCGATGGCGATCCTGCCCTCATCCAGGATGGACAGGAAGTTGGCGTAGCCCCGCCCCCGCTCCCCCAGCAGGTTCGCCTCGGGAACAGTGACGTCCCGCAGCGTCAGGGGGTGTGTGTCCGAGGCGTTCCAGCCCACCTTGTTGTACGCCTTCTCGGCCTTGAAGCCGGGCGTGTCGGTGGGCACGAGGATGGTGGAGATCTCCTTCCTGATGCTGCCGTCCTTGCGCTCCTGCTCCCCCGTGACGGCGGTGACGGTCACCAGCTTGCTGATGTCAGTTCCCGAGTTGGTGATGAATTCCTTGTTGCCGTTGATGACCCAGTTAGTGGCGTCGCCGCCGCCTTCCAGGCGGGCCGTGGTCTTCGTGCCGCCGGCGTCCGAGCCGGCCTCCGGCTCGGTCAGGCCGAAGCCGGCGAGCGCCTTTCCGGAAGCGAGCAGCGGCAGCCACTCCTGCTTCTGGGCCTCGGTGCCGAAGCGGTAGACGGGCATGGCACCGAGCGAAACACCGGCCTCAAGTGTGATGGCCACGGACTGGTCCACGCGCCCCAACTGCTCCAGCGCGAGGGCCAGAGCGAAGTAGTCACCGCCCATGCCGCCGTATTCCTCCGGGAACGGCAGGCCGAACAGCCCCATGTCCGCCATCTGCGAGACCACTTCATAGGGGAAGCGGTGTTCCTCGTCGTGCCTGGCGGAGACGGGGGCCACCACTTCGTCGGCGAATTCGCGGACCGTCTTGCTGAGGTCCTGGTATTCCTCACTGAGGTCAAAATCGGCCATGGCTAGGCCTCCTTACGTTCATCTGTTGAATCCTGGGGGGCGGTGCCGGCCGCGTGAATGCTGGCCGCGTGAATGGTGGCGACGACCTGGTCGGCCTTCACCAGGTCGCCCGTACTGACGCTGATGTGGACCGTGCCGGAGACTTCGGCCACGAGCTGGTGCTCCATCTTCATGGCCTCAACCGACAGCAGCACCTGTCCTGCCGTCACTAGCTCGCCGTCACGAACCGGCACTGCGACGACGGTCCCGGGCATGGGTGACCGGACTTCCGGGTCCGCGGCACCCTCTTCCCGCTCGACGGCGGCCAGCACCCGCTCCAGGCGGGACTCCCGGGTGAGGACTTCGAGCCCGCAGGACCAGCCGCCGCTGCCCACGTAAACGTGCCGCGGCCGCGCTTTCCGCCGATGGTCCCCGTCGGGCTCCATTTCCCGGGAACCACTGATGGCGAACGTGTGCTGCTGGTCCTCCACCTTGAGTGTGATGACACTGAGTCCGGGTCCGTTGGGCTCGGCGCGGGGTCTCGCGGCGTCAGCTCCGGCGGCTTCGCGTCCGGCGGCGTCAGCCGCCGGACCGGGGATCCGGACTGTCCGTTCCGGCCCGCCGTCGACGCTGACCAGGGCATGGCCGGCGTCGGCGGCGCCGCCGCCCGGCCAGGTGATCGCCACAGTGGCCATGGCACCGCCAGGAAGGCCGAAGCTTAGCCGCCAAGGCGCCGGCGCGACGAGGCGCCAGCCCCGCGCGCTGTCCCAAGGCGACCGGATGCCTGACCGCCTCCCGCCGGGCTCAACTCCACCGGGCTCAAGTCCACCGGCCTCGCCAAGCCAGAGCCACAGGGCAGCGGCCGCGAGTTCCGTGCTGCCGATGTCCCGGAACCCCAGTTCCGGCATCTTGCGGTCAATCAGCGTGGTGTCCAGGCGGCCGGCGCGGACGTCCTCGTCATTGATCAGGAGCCGCAGGTACTCCACGTTGGTGTCGATGCCAAGGACGGTGTACCGCTCCAGCGCCGCGTCCAGTTTGTCGAGGGCAGCCTTGCGGTCGGTCCCCCAGGCGATGACCTTGGACAGCATGGGGTCGTAGTCGCTGGAAATTTCCAGTCCCGGCAGCAGCGATGAGTCGATGCGCACGTCCCGGGTCTGGAGATGACCGGTGCCGGGAGCCGCAGGGCCCTGGAAGGCCGGCCGGCCGCGCGGCGTCAAGAGGCTGCCGCGCTCGTCGAGGAGCACCACTTCGCCCGAGGACGGCAGGAAGTTCCGGTGCGGGGTCTCGGCGTAGACCCGGGCCTCCGCAGCGTGGCCGTTAAGAACGACGTCGTCCTGCCCGACCGTGAGCACCTCACCGCCGGCGATGCGCACCTGCCACTCGACGAGGTCGATGCCGGTGACCATTTCCGTCACGGGATGCTCCACCTGGAGCCGGGTATTCATTTCCATGAAGAAGAACTCGTCCGGGGAATCGTCCGAAACGAGGAACTCCACCGTGCCGGCGCCGGTGTAGTGGACGCTGCGGGCCCCCTGGCACGCGGCCTCGCCGATCCTGGCGCGGACGGCCTCGCCGTCGGCCAGCGATTCCAGCAGGGGTGACGGCGCCTCCTCGATGACCTTCTGGTGCCGCCGTTGCAGGGAGCACTCGCGCTCCCCCAGGTGGATGACGTTGCCGTGCGTATCGGCCAGGACCTGAACCTCGATGTGCCGCGGGGACGTCACCAGTCGTTCCAGGAACAGGGTGTCGTCCCCAAACGCGCTCGCAGCTACCCGGCGTGCCGTTGCCAGGGCGGACGGCAGGTCCTCGGGGCGGTCCACCGCATGCATTCCCTTGCCGCCGCCGCCCGCCGAGGGCTTGATCAGCAAGGGGAACCCCACGGCCGGGGCGGCGGCGATGAGTTCCTCATCCGTCATGCCGGGCTCGGCGATGCCCGGAACCACCGGAACGCCGTACCGGGCCACGTGGTTCTTCGAGCGGATCTTGTCCCCCATGACATCCAGGGCCTCGACCCCGGGACCGATGAAGGCGATGCCGGCGGCCTCCAGCGCCCTGGCAAAGTCCGCGTTCTCGCTCAGGAATCCATAGCCCGGGTGCACCGCCTGGGCACCGGTGTCCTGGCAGGCCCTGATGATCGCGTCGATGCTGAGGTAGCTTTGGGCGGCCGCGGCGGGGCCGATCCGGACGGCGGCGTCGGCCTCGCGCACGTGGCGGGCGCCGGCGTCGGCATCGCTGTACACGGCAACGGAACGGAGGCCCATGGCGCGCAGGGTCCTGATCACCCGGCAGGCAATCTCGCCGCGGTTGGCCACCAGGACGGTGCGAAACACGCTGTTAATGGTCATCGCCGGCTCACATTCGGAAGAGGCCGAAGGAGGTCTCCGGCAGCGGGACGCGGGAAACGACGTCGAGGGCCAGGCCCAGCACGGTGCGGGTGTCGGCGGGGTCAATGATGCCGTCGTCCCACAGCCGCGCCGTGGAGTAGTAGGGGCTGCCCTGGTCCTCGTACTGCTGCCGGATGGGGGCCTTGAACGCCTCTTCATCCGCTGCAGACCACTCCTGCCCTGCTGCCTCGTACTGGTCGCGCTTGACGGTGGCCAGGACGCTGGAAGCCTGGTTGCCGCCCATGACGGAGATGCGGCTGGCGGGCCACATCCACAGGAATCGTGGCGAATAGGCCCGGCCGCACATCGAGTAGTTGCCGGCGCCGAAGGATCCGCCGATCACCACTGTCAGCTTGGGCACGCGCGTGGTGGCCACGGCGGTCACCATCTTGGCGCCGTTCTTGGCAATTCCGCCCTGCTCGTAGTCCTTGCCCACCATGAAGCCGGAAATGTTCTGCAGGAAGAGCAGCGGAATGCCGCGCTGGTCGCACAGCTCAATGAAGTGCGCGCCCTTCAGCGCTGACTCGCTGAACAGCACGCCGTTGTTTGCCACGATGCCCACAGGGTGTCCGTGGAGCCTGGCGAATCCCGTCACCAGGGTGGGGCCGTAGTTCTTCTTGAACTCATGGAAGCGGCTGCCGTCCACCAGCCGGGCGATCACTTCGCGGACATCGTACTGGGCGTTGACGTCCGTGGGGACGGCGCCATAGAGCTCGCCGGCCCCAGCGGCAGGTTCGACAGCGGCTTCCACGTCCCAGGCCGGCGCGGCGGGCCGGGGCAGCGTGGCAACGATGTCGCGGACGATCTGCAGGGCGTGCTCGTCGTTTTCGGCGAGGTGGTCCGTGACGCCGGAGATCCGGGAGTGTACGTCACCGCCGCCAAGCTCCTCCGCGCTGACGATTTCGCCGATAGCAGCCTTCACAAGCGGCGGCCCGCCCAGGAAGATGGTGCCCTGGTTGCGGACGATGACCGTTTCATCGCTCATCGCGGGAACGTAGGCACCGCCTGCGGTGCAGGAGCCCATGACCGAGGCGATCTGGGGAATCCCGGCAGCAGACATTCGGGCCTGGTTGTAGAAGATCCGGCCGAAGTGTTCACGGTCCGGAAAGACTTCGTCCTGCTTGGGGAGGAAGGCTCCGCCCGAATCAACGAGGTAGATGCACGGGAGCCGGTTCTCGAGCGCGATCTCCTGGGCCCGGAGGTGCTTCTTCACCGTCATGGGATAGTAGGTGCCGCCCTTGACGGTGGCGTCATTGGAAATCACCAGCACGTGGCGGCCGTGCACCAGGCCGATGCCTGCGATGATGCCGGCGCCGGGCGAATCGTCGTTGTACATGCCGTTGGCAGCCAGCGGGGCGATCTCGAGGAAGGGGCTGCCGTCGTCGAGAAGCCGGTCGATCCGCTCGCGGGGAAGCAGCTTGCCCCGCGCCATGTGCCGCTCACGGGACTTCTCCGGCCCGCCCAGCGCCGCCGTCGCAAGACGTTTCCGCAGCTCATCGGCGAGCGCGCGCTGGGCAAGGTTGTTGGCCTCGAATGCGCTGCCGGCGGTATCCAGCCGGCTGGCGAGTGTCTCCATTGACCGCTTCCATTCCCGGGCACTGCCAGCGGCAGTCCTGCCGCATTTCGGTTAGTGCCTCGTAACTGAGATTAGGTTAGTCTCAAGTAACTGTGATGTCCAACACAGGATGTTGGTAAAGTTCTTTGGGTTCCGAGGAGGAAATGTGCCCACCACAGATCGAGAGCTCACCGCTCCCGGCCAGGCCGCAGCCGGCCGCGAGACAACCGGTCCGACGCAGCGCAGCCGGGCGAAGGAATCCCGCCGGCAGGCGCTCCTGTCCGCCGCGGCCACACTCTTCGCCGGCAACGGGTTCAACCGGGTCTCCCTCGAGGACCTCGGCGCAGCCGCAGGCGTGAGCGGACCCGCCGTGTACCGCCACTTCCCCGGAAAGCAGGCGGTGCTGGGCGCGCTGCTGCTCACCGTCAGCCAGGACCTGCTCGACGGCGGCCGCCACGTGGTTTCCGACGCCGCCGATCCCTCCGCGGCCCTCCACCGGCTGGTGGAGTTCCACGTGGACTTCGCCCTCAGCAACCCCGACGTGATTCGGGTGCAGGACAGGGATTTCAGCAATCTAACCAGCGAGGACCAGGCACAGGTACGCGCCCTGCAGCGCAGCTACGTGGAAGTGTGGGTGGACGTCCTCGCCCGCATCCATGGCACAACAGACACGGCCGACCTCCGCATGCGCGCCCACGCGACGTTCGGCCTGATCAACTCCACGCCGCACTCCGTCCGCAACCACGGCAGCCGGATGGCCATCAAGTCGGCGCGGCCGCTTCTGGAGAGCATGGCGCTGGCGGCCCTGCTGGTGACGGCCAGCCCGCTTTCCGACTGACCCTGCTGGCCGGTTGCCTGCCGCTCCAGCCCGGGCGGCAGGCAAACCTCTATGACTTGCGGCTAGGCCAGCGCGAAGGCCATGCCGGGATCCGCGAGCAGCGCACCTACGTCGGCCAGGAACCTGGACCCCTGCTCGCCATCCACCAGCCGGTGGTCGAAGGAGAGGCTCAGCGTCATGACCTGCCTCAGTGCGACTTGATCCTGGTACTCCCACGGAGTTTTCCGGACGGCGCCCATGGCGAGGATCGCGGCTTCCCCCGGGTTGAGGATGGGCGTTCCGGCGTCGATCCCGAAGACACCGATGTTGGTGATGGAGATGGTGCCGCCCGAGAGGTCCGCCGGGCTGGTCTTACCTGCCCTGGCGGTATCCGTCAGTTCTGCGAGCGCGGTGGACAAGTCGACGAGCGCCAGCCGGTCCGCATCCTTGATGTTGGGAACGGTGAGACCCCGCGGAGTTGCGGCCGCGATGCCGAGGTTCACGTAGTTGAACTGGACGATCTCCTGGTTGGCCTCATCCCACCTCGCATTCAGGCCGGGATTCCGCCGCAATGCGATCAGGACAGCCTTGGCCACGAGGGTCAGCGGCGTGAGCTTGTGGCCAGCGAAGGCCGTGCTTTCCTTGAGCCTGGCCAGCAACTCCATGGCCGGGGTGACGTCGACCGTGAGGAACTCCGTCACATGGGGTGCCGTAAAGGCGCTGCTGACCATGGCAGCGGCCGTGAACTTGCGGACACCCTTGATCGGTGTCCGCACCTCACGCTCGCCCTGTGCCCGCGCCGGCTGCAGTTCCTGCGCTGCCAACTCCTGGGCGGCCGCGGGAAGATCCCCGCCGCCCACGAAATTGCGCACATCGTCACGGGTAATCAGACCGCTGGGGCCGGTCCCCGGGACGCTCTCAAGATCGACTCCGAGGTCCTTGGCCAGCTTCCGGACGGGCGGCGTGGAACGTGGCCGCTCGGCTGTGTTGGTGTCCGGGGTCCCGGTGTCCGCAGGCCTGGTTTCGACAGGCTCAACCACCGGGGCGGGCTCAGCCAGCGTTCGCTGCCGTCGGACGGGATGGCCGGTGCTTTCGACGACGGCGCCGTACCCGACGAGGTTGGGTTCCCTCTTGGGAAGCGCCGGCTCAGCCGGAACGGCCGCGGCGCTCTGGTTACCGGCGTCGTCCTTAACCTCGAACGAGACAATCGGCTTGCCCACCTCCACGACGGTTCCCGGCTGTTCGTGCAGGGCGGTGATCACCCCCGCGAACGGTGAGGGCAGTTCCACCACTGCCTTGGCGGTCTCCACCTCGGCGATGATCTGGTTCAGGCTGACGGTGTCCCCGACCCCCACCTTCCAGCTGACAATTTCGGATTCGGTCAGTCCTTCGCCGAGATCGGGCAGCCGGAATTCCTTGATCATGGTGGCGGTCATCCTTCCAGCCCGCTCAGCGAATTCGGCCGGCCCAGCGCGCGGTCCACGCCGTCGAGGATCCGGTCCAGATCCGGAAGGTGGTGCATCTCCACCCTCGAATACGGGTACGGCACGTCGAACCCGGTGACGCGGACCGGTGCCGCCTCAAGGTGGTAGAAGCAGCGCTCGGTGATGCTGGCCGCAACCTCGGCACCGAGCCCGCCCGACTGCCCGGCCTCGTGGGTAATCACCAGCCTGCCCGTCTTGCGGACCGAGGCCTCCACGGTGGCGAAATCCACCGGAGCCAGCGACCGCAGGTCGATGACCTCAACCGAGACGCCCTCGTCCGCGGCTGCCGTGGCAGCGTCACGGGCCGTCTTCACGAGTGGCCCGTAGGCCACGAGTGTAACGTCGCTGCCGTCCGTGACCACCCGGGCCTGGCCCATCGGTGGGGCCGAAGTGGGATCAAGCGACTCGTCCACTTCGCCTTTGTCGTGGTAGCGGCGCTTGGGCTCGAAGAACACCACGGGGTCATCGCAGGAAATAGCCTGCTGGATCATGGTGTGGGCGTCCTGCGGGCTGGCCGGGGTGACCACCCGCAGGCCCGCCGTGTGGGCAAAGTAGGCCTCCGGTGATTCGGAGTGGTGCTCCGGCGATCCGATGCCGCCGCCGAACGGGATGCGGATGGTGATGGGCATTTTTACGGCGCCCCGGCTGCGGTAATGCATCTTGGCCACCTGGGACACGATCTGGTCGAACGCGGGATAGACGAAGCCGTCGAATTGGATTTCCACCACCGGCCGGTACCCGCGGTAGGCCAGGCCAACCGCGGTGCCCACAATGCCGGACTCGGCCAGGGGCGTGTCCACCACCCTGTGGTTGCCGAAGTCCTTCTGCAGTCCGTCGGTCACGCGGAAGACGCCGCCCAGGGTGCCGATGTCCTCGCCCATGAGGAGCACCTTGGGATCGTTGTCGAGGGATCTGCGGAGGCCTGAGTTTATTGCCCGCGCAAAGGTCATCTGCGTCATCAGCGTGCACCTTCTTCTTGTGTTGCCCCTTCAGGATCGCCGAAGGAGGCAAGGTAACGGGAGTAGTGGTCCTGCTGGCGGTCCAGCCAGGAGTTGGGGGTGCTGTACACGTGCTTGAAGACGTCAAGGGGTTCTGGATCGGGCATGCCGACGCAGCCGGCACGCAGCTCACGGGCGACGGCGTCTGCCTTGGTCCGCACGCCGGCTTCGAACTCCTCGGTGAATAGGCCCTTCCGGTCAAGCAGCGCATGGACCCGTCCAATCGGATCCTTGGCCGCCCAATCCTCGAGCTCATTGGGGTCGCGGTACCGGGTGGGATCATCCGCCGTCGTATGCGGGCCCATCCTGTAAGTGACTGCCTCGATGAAGGTGGGGCCGCCGCCCCGGCGGGCCCGGTCGAGGGCAACCCGCGTGGCTGCCATGACCGCCAGGACATCGTTGCCGTCAACCCGCATGCTGGGGATGCCGAATCCAGCCCCGCGGTCCACAAGCTGGGTGTGGGACTGGAGGCGCACCGGTTCGGAGATGGCCCAGTGGTTGTTTTGGCAGAAGAACACCAGGGGCACCTGGAAGCTGGCGGCGAAGACCATGGCCTCGTTGACGTCGCCCTCGCTTGTGGCACCGTCGCCGAAGTACACAATCGCCGCGGAGTCGGCACCGTCGTTTTGGATTCCCATGGCGTATCCGGTGGCATGCAGCGTCTGCGCGCCGATGACGATCTGCGGGATGGCCATGTTGACCGCGTACGGATCCCAGCCGCCGGAGGCAGCGCCGCGCCAGACACGCAGGATGTCCGGCAGGTCCACCCCGCGGCAGTAGGCCACGCCGTTTTCGCGGTAGCTGGGGAATATAAAGTCGTCATCCCGCAGGGACCGAACGGATCCCACCTGCGAGGCCTCCTGGCCCAGCAGCGGCGGCCAGAGGCCCAGTTCGCCCTGGCGCTGCAGCGCTGTTGCCTCTTTGTCGATCCGCCGGATCACCACCAGGTCTTCGTAGAGCGAGCACAATTGCTCGTCTGATACGTCCCTGACCCAGGGGTCATACTCCGGATGGCTGACGCGCTCCCCCGCGGGGGTGATCAGCTGGACCATGTTGTGGCCCGCGCCACCCTGGTGCCCTGCATTGTTGTCCTGGCCGGCGGCTGTTCCGCCCTGGCCCGCATCGTCTGTCACCACTGTTGCCGCAACCTTCTGACGTCGTGTAACCATCCCGCGGCAGGACTCGTGATACCGCCGCATTCCGGCCTCCCGGGCGCCTTTGCCCCGGTTAATTGTGACCATACTCACGATGTTCAAGTGGTACAACCACCGCGGCCAAAACTGAGCACAATGCACTGTTTGACTGCTTCAGACCGTGCTAGCCTTGCGCATTATGCAAGCTTTGGATGGCACAGACACCCGGCTGCTCTCCGCCCTGGCACAGGACCCGCGCCGCACCGTGGTGGCCCTGGCCCAGAAGCTCGGCCTCTCCCGCAACACGGTGCAGGCGCGGATGGCCCAGCTCGAGAAGAAGCATGCTTTCCTGTCGTTCGAGCGGCGCATCAATCCGGTGTCCCTGGGGTATCCGCTGATGGCTTTCATCTCGGTGCATGTCCAGCAGCAAAAGCTTGGCTCGCTCGCCGAGGAGCTGGCGGCCGTGCCTGAGATCCTCGAGGGCTACGGCCTGACCGGCTCAGCCGACCTGCTGCTGCGCGTGGTGGCACTGGACGCCGAAGACCTCTTCCGGATCAACGGGAAGATCCTGGCCTGCGACGGCGTCGAAAGGACCGACACCGCCCTGGCGATGGGTGAACTGATACCGTTCCGGATCCAGCCGCTACTTGACCGCAACTCGGCGGAAGACTGAGCGCACCTGTCCATCTGTAACGGCGGGAAAACCATCACGGCTTGGCGCTTCGATGCAAAAGCGCGCGGGCGCTATAGGCTAATCCACAAAGTGACCGGGCGCCGGCTGTGCCCCCGTTAGTCGGAGCGCCGCCAGTGCGGTGCCGGAAAGGCCCACCGTTGAGCAATCCCCCGCTCCCCCCACAGCAGCCCGGCCCCTACCAGCCCGGCGCGCAGCAGCCCGGCCCCTACCAGCCCAGACCACAGCAGCCCGGACGGCGGGCCCTTCCGCCTTCCCCGTTCGGCTTGCCGGGCCTGCCACCGGCCAAAAGCCGCAAGGGCCTCTGGATCGTGGTGGGCATTGTGGCAGGCGTGCTCCTGCTGGTAATCGTCGGCGTCCTGCTCCTGGTGAACCTGGTGGGCGGGTCCACCCGGCAGGCCGGCGACCTCGCGGACGACTTCACGAAGCTGGTCATCGCCGGCGACACGGACAAGGCCTACAACGACTACATGGACCCGAGCCTCAAGGAGCAGCTGAGTCGCGAGGAATTCGCGGCAGGCGTCAAGAGCCTCCAGCTGGACCCGTCCTGCACCACGGCCTACGACGACCTCAAAGTCAGCACCCAGAACGAGAACAACATTGCGGATGTCGCCGGGCTCATCAAATGCCAGGGCAAGGACATCGAGATGGTGTACCGCTTCGCCGGCAAGGACGAACTGAAGCTGGTCACCATCAAGCTCCGGCCAAAGGCGTGACCATCGCCTGACCGCGCACACATCCAAGCGCACACCCATCCAAGCGCGCACCGGAACCGAATCGCTTCCGGGAGTCCCAGCCGGGGCTCCGCAAATCTGGCCAGGGCTCCTGCCCCTGGCCGGCAAACCGGAAGGAATTTGGGCCATGCGCAACTCACCGAACCGTCTTATCGCCACTGTCTTCGGAGCCGTCTACCTGCTGGTGGGACTCGTCGGCTTCGCCGTGACGTCTGGAGCCGGCTTCTTCTCCACTGAAGGCTCCAACCTGATCATCTTCGAGGTCAACCCGCTGCACAACGTGATTCACCTCGCGATCGGCGCCGCCCTCCTTTACGCCGGAGTCAAGGATGTCCGGCTGGCGCGCACCATCAACACGGCGGTGGGTGCGGTGTACCTGCTCGTGGGCATCCTCGGTCTGTTCCTGCTCAGCTCGCCCCTGAACATCATTGCCCTCAACGGCGCGGACAATGTTCTCCACCTGGCGAGCGCGGTCCTGCTGCTCGGCGTCGGCCTGTCCCTGGACAAGGTCCCCGCCACGGCACGCGCCTAGAAGAGCCCGCGCCTGAAAGATGATGACCAGCCAGGCCATGGCGGCAGTTCCGGCAACGCAGGGAACGTACCGCCCCGATGCCGTCAGGCTCGTCGCCGGCTTTGCCGGGCTCGGCGCCGCAGCGGTCAACCTCGCCGTCGCCTCCAGCCTGTTCGCTGCCTCCGGCACCAACTTCCCCGGCAGGGTGGCCGTCGCCACGGCCGCCCTGCTCTGGGGTGGAGCCCTGCTGGGGTGGACGGTTGCCGGGCTGAGCAGGAACCGTTTCCCGGTGCCGCTAGCCTCCGCCCTCCTGCTGCCCGCGGCAGCCGCCGCGCACGTGGCGGCCATTGTCCTCGGCGCGGGGAGCGGCATGGCCGGCCTGGGTATCAGCCACCTCGCCGCCCTGCTGCTGACCCTCATGATCCTCGCGGCCACGTCATGGCTCGGCCGCAGGTCCCCCAGTCTTCCCGGCGGTTCCGGTCAGGACGCATCGGGCCGCCTGGGTGCGGGGCCACTGATCGCCGCAGCCTTCGCCGGTGCACTGCTGGTTGCCGCCATCACGACGCCGGGACTCGCCGCATCGACGGCGGGCGAGTTCGCGGTGCCGCACGGTGAACACACCGGGGGCCACCACTCGCCCTGAACCACAGCCTTTTTGCGCACGACGGGCCCAGCCCGAGGGCGGCAGGCACGGCAGGAGCCCCCGCGTGGCGCGCGAGGGCTCCTGCTTGCTGGGTCGGGAGTCTGAGCGAACGGAAGGCTGCTAGTGTTCCACGGCCTTCTCGGCGCCAACCCCGGTCAGCGACCGGACTTCCATCTCGGCCTGCTTGCTGCGGTCCTCCTGCCTCTTGTCCAGGACCGTGCCGAGCCAGCCCAGCAGGAAGGCCAGCGGGATGGACACGATGCCCGGGTTGCTCAGCGGGAAGATGGCGAAGTTAGCGCCCTTGATCATGGAGGTCGCGCCGCCGGACACCACGGGCGAGAGCGCAATCAGGATGATGGCGGATGCGAGCCCGCCGTACATGCTCCAGACCGCACCCTGTGTGGTGAACCGGCGCCAGAACAGGGAGTAGATGATGGTGGGCAGGTTGGCGGAGGCGGCCACGGCGAACGCCAGCGCCACCAGGAAGGCCACGTTCTGGCCGTTGGCAAAGATCCCGCCCAGGATGGCGAGGATGCCAATCACAATGACAGTGCGGCGGGCCACCTTAACTTCGGTGTCGGCGTCGGCCTTTCCCTTGGCGATGACGTTGGCATAGATGTCGTGGGCGAACGAGGCGGCGGCGGTAATCGTGAGCCCGGCAACCACGGCGAGGATCGTGGCGAACGCCACGGCCGAGATGAAGCCCAGCAGCAACGGGCCGCCCAGGTGGAAGGCCAGCAGCGGCGCTGCCGAGTTGACGCCGCCGGGGGCGCCCTTGATGGTGTCGGCCCCTACCAGGGCAGCGGCGCCATAGCCGAGGACCAGGGTGAAGATGTAGAACAGCCCGATCAGCCAAATGGACCACACCACGGACTTGCGGGCCTCCTTGGCAGTGGGCACCGTGTAGAAGCGCATCAACACGTGCGGCAGGGCTGCCGTCCCCAGCACCAGGGCCAGGGCCAGGGACATGAAGTCCAGCTTGGACGTTTCGGTCTTGCCGTACTGCAGGCCGGGGTTGAGCACGGCAGGGTTGCTTGCCGCGTCAACCGCACCGCCCAGCAGGCTGGAAAGGTTGAACCCGTAGATGGCCAGGACCCAGAGCGTCATGACGGCGGCACCGGCGATGAGCAGGCAGGCCTTGATGATCTGCACCCAGGTAGTTCCCTTCATTCCGCCGATCAGTACATACATGATCATCAGGGCCCCGACGACGATGATCACCAGGGCCTGTCCGCCCCAGTCGCTGATGCCCAGCAGCAGCGAGATCAGGCTTCCGGCGCCGGCCATCTGGGCCAGGAGGTAGAAGAAACAGACTGCAAGCGTGGAGATGGCAGCTGCGATGCGGACCGGGCGCTGCCGAAGGCGGAACGACAGGACGTCGGCCATGGTGTACTTGCCCGTGTTCCGGAGCAGCTCCGCCACCAGCAGGAGAGCCACGAGCCATGCGACCAGGAAGCCAATGGAGTACATGAACCCGTCGTAGCCGTTGATGGCGATGGCGCCGGTGATGCCCAGGAAGGAGGCCGCCGACAGGTAATCGCCCGCGATGGCGGTGCCGTTCTGCGAACCCGTGAAGGAACGCCCGGCGGCATAGTAATCGGCGGCCGTCTTGTTGTTCCGGCTGGCCCGGAGAACGATGACCATGGTGACGGCGACGAACAGGGCGAAGATTCCCATGTTCAGCAACGTGGTGTCCTTGAGTGCGGCGACGTCAACCGCTGCGGGTATGGTGATCATTTTGCTTCACCGCTTACTGAACGGCCCGGCGTGCTGCTGGCGGACTTGTCATACTCGTGGCCTTCGATGCCGTGCCGGATGTCCGCGGCGATCGGGTCCAGGCGCCGGTTTGAGTAGCTGACGTACCAGCCGGTGATGGCGAAGGTGGTCACGAACTGCAGCAGCCCCATGATGATGCCGACATTGATGTTGCCCCACACCTTGGTGGACATGAAGTCCACGGCGTAGGCGGCAAGGATGACGTACGCGAAGTACCAGAGCAGAAACGCGATGGCCATGGGGAACACAAAGCTGCGGTGGCGCTTGCGCAGTTCCTTGAACTGCTGCGTGGCCTGGACTTCCTCGAAGTCCGCGGCCGCCGCCGCGGCCGGGGTTCGGGCATCGTTACCCATCATTCCTCCTCGTTGAGACTGAATCGCACACGGCCGCACTGCACCAGCCAATGTGACTGCCATCACTGTGCGCCGAGGAGGGGCCGATACGCCAGTGGTTTCGCGCTCCCGTCGGTCAACGGCGGCGCTACTGCGCCAAACGGCACGCGCTACGCTGGCAGCATGCCGGACTCCCCTCTCTATTCCGCGGCCGCCATGGCCGTCATCGCGCTCGCGGTGGCCGTCGTCGTCGCCGTCGGACTCAAGGTGCTGCGCTCCTTCCGGGAGCTGGGGACCGACGCCGAGCGGGCCACCTACAACACCCTCCACGCCGCGTCGAAAGCCGGACGGCATCTGCGGACGGGTTTGAACCCCGCGGGTGCCGCCAAGGCAAGCCGCCAGCTGAGGGCCCTGCTTGGCTGTGACGCGCTGGCCATTCTGGACGTATCCGGCGTGCTGGCCTGGGACGGGACCGCCGAGGAGCTGCGTCCGGGTCTGATGGCGCTGGCCGCGGACGTGCTCTCGAGCGGCAGGACCCAGGTGTTCAACGCCGCCGACCTGCAGCTCCACTCCCCCAAGTCCGGGTCCGTCGGCGCCGCCGTCGTGGCCCCCGTCCGGTCCGGCGCGCGCGTGGTGGGAGCCGTGGCGGCCTTCGCGCCCCAGGCGGGCGCAGGGCTGGTGCGCGCCACCACGGAAGTGGCCGACTGGGTGGCCGCACAGGTGGAGCTGGCCGAGCTGGACGCCTCCCGGACGCTCCTGATGGAGGCGGAGGTACGGGCCCTCCGCGCCCAGATCAGCCCGCACTTCATCTACAACTCGCTCAACGCCATCGCCTCCTTCATCAACACCGATCCGGCCCGGGCGCGCGAACTCGTGGTGGAGTTCGCAGACTTCACCCGGTACTCGTTCCGGCGGCACGGGGACTTCACCACGCTGGCCGAGGAGCTGCGGTGCATCGACAGGTACCTGCTGCTGGAGCGGGCTCGGTTCGGCGAGCGGGTGCAGGTCAGCCTGCGGGTCGCCCCGGAGGTGCTGAGCACGGTGATCCCGTTCTTGAGCCTGCAGCCGCTCGTCGAGAATGCGGTCCGGCACGGCCTGGAGGCGAAGGAGGGGCCGGGCCACATCACCATCTCAGCCAACGACTCGGGTGCGTTCGCGGAGGTCACCATCGAGGACGACGGCGTGGGCATGGACCCGGTGCAGCTGCAGTCCATGCTGGCCGGCCATGTGGACGGTGATCACGTGGGCCTGCGGAACGTCGACGCCCGGCTCCGGCAGGTGTACGGCGACGACCACGGCCTGGTAATCGAGACGGCTCCCGGCGAGGGCACGCTCATCACCATGCGGGTCCCGAAGTCGCAGCCGGACCATGATGCCTGAAACTGCTGGCGCCGGAGGTTCTAACCCGGAAGCGGCGGGTCCGAAAGATAACCTAGGAGCATGATTAACGTTCTCGTCGCCGACGACGAACTGCCCGCAGTTGAGGAGCTTGCCTTCCTCCTGGGCCGTGATGAGAGGATCGGCGCCATCCTGCGCGCCTCCTCGGGCGCCGAGGCGCTGCGGGTCCTGGACGCTGAGGCGGTGGACGCCGTCTTCCTGGACATCCACATGCCGGCGGTATCCGGCCTGGACATCGCCCGGGCCATTTCCCGCAGCCGCCGGCCGCCCGCCGTCGTGTTCGTGACAGCTGACGAGGACTGCGCGCTGGAGGCCTTCGAGCTTGCGGCCGTCGATTATCTCCTGAAGCCCGTTCGGGCCGAGCGGCTGGCCCGCTCCGTTGGCCGGATCAGTGAACTGATCCGCGACGGCGGTGCCACGCCGGAAATGATCACCGTGGACCAGGGCGGCACCACCAGGATGATCCGGCGCGACGACGTCACCTACGTCCAGGCGCAGGGCGACTACGCCCGGCTCCACACCGCCGATGCCAGCTACCTGATCAGGGTTCCCCTCGCCGACCTGGAACAGCAGTGGGCGGACGCAGGCTTCATCCGCACCCACCGGTCCTATCTGGTGGCCCTCGCCCATGTCTCACACCTCAAGCTCGCCGCGGTCCGCCCGAGCGTCTCCGTCGAGGACGCGGAACTGCCGATCAGCCGGCGGCACCTGCCGGCCGTCCGCGAGAAGCTTGAGGCAACCCGGATCCGGCCGCAGGCATGACGCGGGTCAGGGTCACGGCGCCCCGTTCGGCCTCCCGCATGCCGGCCGACTCCTCGGCCGAGCCGCGCGAGTCCGCCGAGGAGTCGGCCGTCGGCCAGGTGTTCGTCCGCTCGCTGATCCGCTCCCAGCTCCGGCTTGCCCTGGTGGTGGCCGGCGGCTTCCTGCTGATCCTCGGCGCGTTTCCGCTGCTGCTTGCCGCCATACCGGGCCTGGCGCAGACCCGGGTTGCCGGGATCCCGTTCGACTGGCTCCTGCTGGGCGCCGGGATCTACCCGGTCACCGGGATCAGCGCCTGGTTGTATATCCGCAGCGCGGCGCGGAACGAAGCCCGTTACCGCGACCTCGCAGGGAACAGGTGATCCTGCGGTGAACCCGGCAGTGGGCATCGCGGCGGTGGCCGCCGTTTCCGTGGCGACGGCGGTGATCGGCTTCTACGGACTGCGGATCTCCCGCACCACCGGGGACTTCTATGTTGCCTCCCGGACCGTGCCGCCCTGGTGGAACGCGTCGGCCATCGGCGGAGAGTATCTTTCCGCCGCGAGTTTCCTGGGCGTGGCCGGCCTGATCCTGCTGTCCGGCACGGATGCCCTGTGGTACCCCGTTGGCTACACCGCCGGGTACCTGATGCTTCTGCTGTTCGTGGCCGCGCCGCTCCGGCGTTCCGGCGCCTACACCATCCCCGATTTCACTGAAGCCCGGCTCGACTCGCGGGCCGTGCGCCGTGTCACCAGCCTTGCCGTGGTCATTGTGGGCTGGCTCTACATCGTCCCGCAGCTGCACGGCGCTGCCCTGACCATCCGGACCACCACCGGACTGCCGTCCTGGGCCGGTTCGACCGCCGTCGTGGTGGTGGTGTGCCTCACCGTGGTGGCTGGCGGCATGCGCTCCATCACCTTCGTCCAGGCCTTTCAGTTTTGGCTGAAGCTCACGGCACTGGCCGTGCCCCTCATCTTCATTTTGCTGGTGCTGGCGGAGGATGGCGGTCCCGCCCTGCCGGCAGTGGCCACGAACCCGGGCGGGGCGAATCCGGCCAGCCCCTACCAGAGCATCTCGCTGCTCGTGGCCCTGCTGTTCGGAACGCTGGGACTGCCGCACGTCCTGGTCCGCTTCTACACCAACCCCGACGGGCAATCGGCGCGCCGGACCACGCTGATCGTGCTGGGCCTGCTGTCTGTGTTCTATCTGTTTCCGACGGCGTACGGACTGGCCGGGCGCCTGTTCGCCCCGGACCTGGCACGGGCGGGGCAGGCGGATGCCCTGGTGCTGCTGCTTCCGGGCCGCCTCGTCGGGGGCCCGGCCGGAGAGCTGCTGTCCGCGCTCGTCGTGGCGGGGGCCTTCGCCGCGTTCCTGTCCACAACATCGGGGCTCGTCGTCTCGCTGGCCGGTGTGATCAGCCAGGACGTGCTGGGCGGCAGCGTGCGCGGCTTCCGGGTGGCGGCCCTGGTCTCGATCACCGTTCCGCTGGGCCTGGCGCTCATGACGGACTCGCTGGCCCTCGCCGGGAGCGTGGGCCTGGTGTTCGCCTTTACGGCGTCCACCATTTGTCCGGTCCTGCTGCTCGGCATCTGGTGGCGCGGCCTGACCGACGCCGGGGCCATCGCGGGGATGGTGACCGGCGGTCTGCTGTGCGGCGGCGCCATGGTGGCGGGCACACTGCTGGGGGTGGCGGGAACGCCGCCGTGGCTGGCGCAGCCCGCAGCCTGGACGGTACCGGCAGCCTTCACCGTGATGGTGCTGGCGTCGCGTGCCACCAGTTCCCGGGTGCCGCGGACCATCACCAGGGTGATGACCCGGCTCCACACGCCCGAGCGGCCGCTGGCCACGGAGCGCTGAGCGGCCAGCCAGCACTGCTGGCCAGGCTGTCAGTCGATGGCGGCCATCAGCTCGACCACCCGGTCGAGGAAGGCGTCCACCTGGGTCTCCTCATAGCCGTCCTTGCCGGCGGCAGGCCGGAAGACGGCCCGGCGTACGTTGTCAACGCTGAGGGGCTTGTCCTGTTCCAGGTAGCCGATCAGGTCCAGGCACAGGGCGTCCACGTCTTTGGTGTTGTAGCTGCGCGCCTTTTTCTTGACCGGGCGGCGGAACCTCTCGCCGTCGGGCCGGTGAAGGCGGCCCCGCAGCGTTCCGGAAAGCTGTCCGATCTGCCGGAGCCAGGCGTCCTCGCCGCGTTCGGCGATAAGGTCGTCCCGCTCCCTGCGGGCGAAGGCGTCTTCCAGACGGTCCAGGGCGGCGTCCACGGCGGTGGCGGAGTATCCGCCCTTGATGGGGTCGAAGGACACGGACCGGACGTCGGCGCTCTTGAGCGGGTGGGCGGCCGCTTCGGGCGTCTCCAGTGATACGCGGGCCTGCTGCAGGAACTGGTCCACCTGCTTTGCGTTGTAGCCGTAGTCCGTCCGCGCCACGCGTTCGAACGACGCCGGAATCTGCCGCTTGCTGTCCACTCTCACCATGTTTCCTTCGATACTTCTTCGGCGGTTCGTAACCGCATTATTCTAGGGCGTCGCGGATGGCCGGGTGCCAGAGGCACCTGCGGGAAGGCACTCCTGCGACAAGCAGGCCTGGCGGAACTCAGGTCCCGGAAAACAGGACGAACAGCATGAAGGCCACCGGCGAGGCGAACACGATCGAGTCGAGCCGGTCCATCACCCCGCCGTGTCCCGGCAGGATGCTGCTCATGTCCTTGACGCCGAGTTCGCGTTTGACCATCGATTCGGCGAGGTCTCCGGCGGTGGCGGCCGCAACCATGCCGATGGCCAGCACGACGCCCACCCACCAGGGCTTGTTCAGCAGGAAGATGCTGGCCAGGATCCCGACGACCATGGCGCCCGCAATGGATCCGGCAAAACCCTCCCAGGACTTTTTCGGGCTGATCTTTGGCGCCATGGGGTGCTTGCCCAGCCGCGCGCCTACGAGGTACCCAAAAGTGTCGTTGGAAACCACCAGGAGCAGCAGGATGACGATCTGCCAGGCGCCCTCCGGCACAGTTCCGCCCGGCCATGGGCCCACCGGGGAGGCGCCGCCCTCGACGTGCAGCGGCAGCGCGGCGAAACTGATCAGGAAGGGCACCCAGGCGAGGGTGAACACCCCGGCGAAAATGCTGCGGGCCGAGCCGGTTGCGCTTTCCACGGACCGCCAGAGCAGCGCCGCCACGCTGCTGGCGAGCATCGCGAACAGCAGGCTTTCCAGCCCGCCGAAGTAGGCCGAGAACGGCATGGCCACCGTGCCCACCATGACGGGCACAATGGGCAGGCGTGTGCCGTTGGCTTCGAGCGCGCGGAAGACCTCCCACACGCCGAAGGCGGCGAAGGCCGTAACCACGGCAACAAAGCCGAGCGGCAGGAAGAGCAGCCCGCCGAGCACCGCCAGGAGCATGGCCAGGCCCACGGCGATTGCCGCCGGAAGGTTACGCCCGGCCCCAGGAGTGGGGTTGGGCCTTGGCTGGCGGGTCCGGGTTCGGGCCCGCGCACCGGGGGCCTGCTGTGCCTGGCCCATCAGACCTCGAGCAGCTCAGCTTCCTTGCGCTTGAGGAGCTCGTCGATTCCCTCGACGTGCTGCTTGGTGATCGCGTCGAGTTCCTTTTCACCGCGGGTGCCCTCGTCCTCGCCGGCTTCGCCGTCCTTGACAAGCCGGTCCAGGGTTTCCTTGGCCTTGCGGCGAATGTTGCGGATGGACACCTTGGCGTCCTCGCCCTTGGCCTTGACGATCTTGACGTATTCCTTGCGGCGTTCCTTCGTCAGCTCCGGAATGGTGATGCGGATGACGTTGCCGTCGTTGGACGGGTTGGCGCCGACCTCGGAGTCGCTCAGTGCCCGTTCGATGTCGCGCAGGGCGGTCTTGTCGAACGGCGTGATGAGGATGGTGCGGGCATCCGGGATCGCGAAGGATGCCAGCTGCTGCAGCGGGGTGGGGGTGCCGTAGTACTCCACCATGACCTTGTTGTACAGGCCCGGGTTTGCCCGCCCGGTGCGGATCGAGGCGAAGTCTTCCTTGGCGACCTCAACAGCCTTGTCCATCTTGTCCCCGGCTTCGAGCAGGGTTTCTTCGATCACGGTCTCTCCTCAGAAATTGGTTCCCGGCAAACCGGGCATTTCACAATCCTGGTCCCGCCCAGTGGGCGGAACCGTCCTAGAAATATCCTAGCTGTAACTAGGGCGTGACCAGCGTTCCCAGCTTTTCGCCGCGGATGGCACGCGTGACGTTGCCTTCGCCTTCCATGCCGAACACCACCATGGAGAGCTTGTTGTCCTTGCACATCGTCATGGCGGTCT
Source organism: Arthrobacter sp. FW305-BF8 (assembly GCF_021789315.1). Taxonomy (NCBI): domain Bacteria; kingdom Bacillati; phylum Actinomycetota; class Actinomycetes; order Micrococcales; family Micrococcaceae; genus Arthrobacter; species Arthrobacter sp. FW305-BF8. The sequence continues at coordinate 1,770,658 of NZ_CP084561.1, read as the reverse complement.
GGTCCATGACGCGGATGTCGCGGCGCAGCGCGTCGTCGTAGCTGAGGTTTTCCAGCTTTTCAGCGGTCGGGTCCTTCTTGGGGTCGGCGGTGTATACGCCGTCCACGCCGCTCTTGGCCATGAGCACCACGTCGGCGTGCACCTCGAGTGCGCGCTGGGCAGCCACGGTGTCCGTGGAGAAGTACGGCAGGCCTGCGCCGGCACCGAAGATGACTACGCGGTTCTTTTCCATGTGGCGGATGGCGCGGCGGGGAATGTAGGCCTCGGCCACCTGTCCCATGGTGATGGCGCTCTGGACCCGGGTCTCAACACCGGCTTGCTCCAGGAAGTCCTGCAAGGCGAGGCAGTTCATGACGGTTCCCAGCATGCCCATGTAGTCGGCACGCGAACGGTCCATCCCGCTCTGGGACAGCTCGGCACCGCGGAAGAAGTTGCCGCCGCCAACCACGATGGCCACCTCGACGTCGGGAACGGCGGCAGCGATCTGCTTGGCCACTGCGCGAACGGTGTCCGGGTCGACGCCCAGCTTGCCGCCGCCGAAGACTTCACCGGACAGCTTCAGGAGAACCCGGCGCCTGCTCTTCTCTGACTGGACGGGAGTATTGACGGCTTCCATGGTGCCTTCCGGTTGGTGAACTCTGAGCTAGGTTATCGCGCATCCGGCCAGCGCTCATATTTCTTATGTGGCCGGTGCATGCAAAAGGGGCGGCCACCGAAGTGGCCACCCCCTTGCTTGTCAGACTAGGAGCCGACGCGGAAACGCGTGAACGCGGTTCCCTTGACGCCGGCCTCTTCGAGGACCTGCGCCACAGACTTCTTGGCGTCCTTGGCGAAGGCCTGGTCAACCAGGACCTCACCCTTGTAGAAGCCGGTAACGCGGCCTTCGACGATCTTGGTCATCGCAGCTTCGGGCTTGCCCTCGGCCTTTGCGGTTTCCTCGGCGATGCGGCGCTCGGACTCGACGAGCTCAGCCGGAACATCCTCACGGGAGAGGTAGTTCGGGGCCATGGCTGCAACGTGAACGGCAACATCGTGCGCGGCGGTGGCAGCTGCTTCGCCTTCGCCGTCAACAGCGAACAGGACGCCGACCTGGGCCGGGAGGTCCTTGGACGTCTTGTGCAGGTAAGCGTCGACCGTAGCACCCTCGATGCGGGAGATGCGGCGGACAACGACCTTTTCGCCGAGAATTGCGCCCTCTTCGACGACAACCTCGGACAGCGGCTTGCCGTCAACATCGGTGGCGAGCAGGGTCTCGAGGTCGGCAGCGCCGGACTCGACGGCGACGGCCAGGACCTTGTCAGCCAGCTGGATGAACTTGTCAGCCTTGGCGACGAAGTCGGTCTCGCAGTTGACCTCGATCATTACGCCGACGCCGCCCGCGACCTTGGCAGCAACCAGGCCTTCAGCGGTGGAGCGGCCTTCGCGCTTGGTGGCGCCCTTCAGGCCCTTGATGCGGATGATCTCGATCGCCTTCTCGGCGTCGCCGTTGGCTTCGTCGAGAGCCTTCTTGACATCCATCATGCCGGCGCCGGTGCGCTCGCGCAGAGCCTTGATATCAGCGGCAGTGTAGTTCGCCATGTGAACCCCTCTGTCTAGAAAATTTTTGTGTGTACGGACCGACAGGACGGCAGCTCACACAGTGAGCGGCCATCCTGTCAGTTGCCCGGACGCTGCGGACAGCGCCCGGAAATCCCGATGAAGTTGTTACTTCGCGGAGTCGGTACCCTCGGCAGCAGCCGGGGCTTCCTCTGCGGCGGGAGCTTCTTCTGCGGCGGGAGCAGCCTCGGCAGCCGGGGCTTCCTCGGTCTTGCTGCCTTCGAGGAGCTCGCGCTCCCACTCAGCCAGCGGCTCTTCCGGGGTCTCGGTGGTGCCGGTTGCGCGCTGGTTGCGGGCGATGAGGCCCTCAGCAACGGCGTCAGCAACAACGCGGGTCAGGAGGTTCACGGAGCGGATGGCGTCGTCGTTGCCCGGGATCGGGAAGTCGACTTCGTCCGGATCGCAGTTGGTGTCCAGGATGGCAACAACCGGGATGTTGAGCTTCTTGGCCTCGTCAACAGCCAGGTGCTCCTTCTTGGTGTCGACAACCCACAGCACGGACGGTGCCTTGGTCAGGTTGCGGATACCGCCGAGGTTGGACTCGAGCTTGGTGAGCTCGCGGCGCAGAAGCAGCAGTTCCTTCTTGGTGTAAGCGGAGCCGGCGACGTCGTCGAAGTCGATCTCTTCGAGTTCCTTCATGCGCTGGATACGCTTGGCAACAGTCTGGAAGTTGGTGAGCATACCGCCGAGCCAACGCTGGTTGACGTACGGCTGGCCAACGCGGGTGGCCTGCTCGGCGATGGCTTCCTGAGCCTGCTTCTTGGTGCCGACGAACAGCACGGTGCCGCCGTGGGCAACGGTGGCCTTGACGAACTCGTAGGCACGGTCGATGTAGGACAGCGACTGCTGGAGGTCAATGATGTAGATGCCGTTGCGCTCGGTGAAGATGAAGCGCTTCATCTTCGGGTTCCAACGGCGGGTCTGGTGTCCAAAGTGGACGCCGCTGTCAAGCAGCTGGCGCATGGTTACGACGGGCATGCCGACGCTCCTTCCGGCAGGTCATTCATGAGAGCGGCCGCGGCCGCTCTTACCCTGCCAATAGTTGACGGTTAATTAGCCTTACCCGGGCGGGCACAGGCTCCTGGCATCCATTGCACTTCTCATCAGGACCGTTGCCGGGCCTGACCGCAAGAGGCACAATCCTCCGCAGCAGCAAGCGACTGCTTACCGGTGGTGGAGGGCTGGATACGCGTAGTCAGCTGCTGCTCCCCCGCACTCCTGAATGGGGCGTGCTGACGCTAGCCACGAAATGGAATGCGTTGAGGGCACAGCAAACTGCTCCACCAAGTGTACTACAGCGGACCGCGGCAAATGCACCGGTCCTGCCGCATCACTGCTGCAACGTGCGGCGTTTTCCACATAGGCCGGAGGCCCCGTTCCTGCCGGTGGATCGGGCGCCCATGCTGGGGACATGAGAGCTTTTGTGATGGCGGCGCTGCTCCTGCTCACGACCGCGGCCGCCGCACCCGCCCCATTTGTCTTAGCACCGGCTTCCCCCGCTTGGGCCACCACGGCGGCGCCGGCGGGCTGGAGCTGGCCACTTGCGCCGCGGCCGGCGGTCCTGCGCCCATTCGACCCTCCTGACAAACCGTGGCTGAGCGGGCACCGGGGCGTGGACCTTGGATCAGCGTCCGACGGCGGTCCGGTCACCGCCCCGGAGTCCGGCACCGTCAGCTTCGTGGGCGTGGTGGTGGACCGGCCCGTCATCACCATTGATCACGGCAATGGCCTGCGCAGCAGCTTCGAACCGGTGCGGAGCACACTCAGGAAGGGCGCTTCCGTGGCCAAGGGCGCCGTGGTGGGCACCCTACTGGCCGGCCATTGCGGCTCCTCGCCCTGCGTGCACTGGGGCGTCCGCCGCGGAGAGCAGTACCTCAACCCATTGTCCTTCATCCTGGACCTGCGGCCCTCGGTGCTGCTGCCGCTGAACTGAGCTGTTGAACTGAGCTGCTGAACTGAGCTGCCCGACGATCGCGGACTGGACGATCGCGGACTAGACGATCGCGGAGACGCCGGTGATGGCCCGCCCCGCCACCAGGGTATTGACTTCGTGGGTGCCCTCATAGGAGTAGATCGCCTCGGCGTCGGCGAAGATCTTTGCCATCTCGAAGTCCGTCACAATGCCGTTTCCGCCGAGCAGGCTCCGGCCGATGGCCACGCTTTCCCGCATCCGCGCAGTGGTGAAGGCCTTGGCGAGGGCTGACTGCTCATCCTTGGCCTGGCCGGCATCCTCGAGCTGGGCGAGCCGCACCATCATGCCCATGGAACTGACGGCGTTCCCCAGGATCTGGACCAGCTGGCTCTGCACCAGCTGGAAGGCGGCCAGCGGGCGCCCGAACTGGTGCCGCTCCACGGCGTAGCGCCGGGCCACGTCGAAGGCGGCGAGCTGCTGGCCCACTGCCTGCCAGGCAACGGCGAGGCGGGTGACCTTGAGGACCTTGTTGGTATCCCGGAAGCTGTTGGCGTTGGCCAGCTTGAAGAAGTCCGGCACCACCACATTGTCGAGGGTGATGTCCGCGTTCTGCACGGTCCGCAGCGAGATCTTGTTCTCGATCTTCGTTGCACTGAACCCCGGCAGCGTGGTGTCCACGAGAAAAGCCTTGACCTGGTTGTCAGCCACATCACGCGCGTAGACCACCACCCAGTCGCAGAATGTTGCGTTGCCGATCCAGCGCTTGGCGCCGTTGAGAACCCAGCGGTCACCGTCCCGCCTTGCGGTGGTGCGCGTGCCGCCGGCGACGTCGGAACCGCCGAGGGGTTCCGTCAGCCCGAAGGCACCGATCTTGCGCAGCGAGTAGATGTCCGGCAGCCAGGCATCCTGCTGCTCCTGGGAAGCCAGGGCTTCGATGGAGCCGGCGAAGAGCCCGTCGTGCACACCCATGAAGGTGGCGATGGACGCGTCCGCGCGGGTCACCTCCGCGTGCACAATGCCGGCGAACAGATTGGAATAGCCCTGCCGCCGCACCGGGCTGACGAGGTCGAGCTCGGCCAGCCTGGGAATCAGGTCCATGGGAAATTCGCCGCGGTTCCAGCAGTCCACCGCAATGGGCTTCACTTCCCGGGCCAGGAAGCAGCGGACCTCGGCCAGCCTGTCCCGCTCCTTGGAAGTGAGCAGCTGCTCGAAGGAGAAGAAGTCGCCGTCGGCGTAGGGCAGGCTGTTGATGTCGGTTTCAGCGGCGGACATGGCGCTCCTTGCAGTGACCCAGTGCCCTGCGGCCGCGGCGGAGAAGGCCGCGGCCAGGACTTGTTACTGATGAGTAACTTACAGCACGGGAAGGCAGAAGGAAAGCGCAACACCGCCTGATCCTCCCTGGCTCAGTCCTCCCGGGGAACCCGGCCCTCTTCGCTTCGGAACATGCCGGCGAACAGCAGCGCGAGCACTCCGACGAGGTAGGCGACACTGGCCGCGATGAACCAACTCAGCAGAAAGTACTCGGCCTTGGTCACAACAATGGCCAGGCAGAAAGCGAGTGCAAACAGGTTGGCCACTACTGCAGCTTCACGCCAGCGCGTCAGCCGCCGCCGCCATTTTCGGCGCGGGATGTTGGATGGTGACAGCCGGTCCTCGAGTGCCAGGAAAACGAGAAGGGCGGGAATGACCTCCGCCAGCAACCCGGCCGTGGAGACGTCTATGGTCATGGCCGAACTCTATGCCCGGCGACCAGCCTGGAAAAGAAGAAGAGCCCTGACCCGCGATGACGCGAATCAGGGCTCTGGAGGTAGGGCTACTCGGACTTGAACCGAGGACCTTAGGATTATGAGTCCCGCGCTCTAACCAGCTGAGCTATAGCCCCGTGCACCGGCCCCGCATACCGGGAGGTGCGCCCGGCCAGCGCCGGCCCGGAAGGGGGCCCGTCGTCGGCGGGGCAGATTCACTCTAGCAAACCGGCGAAGGGCTTCAGACCACTTCACACACCGCCAACCTCAAGCAACCCCGGCACCTAGACGACTTTGTCCTCGTAGTTCGCCCCGTAGTAGAGGTCCTCAAATGTCTGCAGGGTCCCCTGGATGCTGTGCGGTTCCACCATGCACCGGCTGGCGTCGCCCATGGCCTTGCGCTCTTCGGCCGGCAGCCGGAGAATCCGGGTGATCTTAGCTGCCAGGTCTGCGCTGTCGTTGGGCGTGAACAGGTAGCCGTTCTCGCCGTCGCGCACCAGGTGCGGAAGGGCCATCGCGTCCGCCAGCAGGACAGGCGTCGACGCGGACATGGCCTCCAGGGTCACCAGTGACTGCAGTTCCGCGGTACCGGGCATGCAGAACAGGTCAGCCCGGATGTAGGCCTCACGCAGTTCGTCATCACTGGCCAGGCCCAGGAACTTCACCCGGTCCTGCAGGCCGAGCCGTTCCACCAGGGCCTCCAGCGACGGGCGGACCTCGCCGCCGCCGACGATTTCAAGATGGACCTTCAGGTCCGCGGGGGTGGCGGCCACCGCCTTGATCAGCACGTCCACGTGCTTCTCCTCGGCCAGGCGGCCCGCGAACAGCACCGTGGGGTGTTCGTGCGGCTCAATGACCTCGTCGGGCTTGGGTTCGTAGGCTGCCGAGTCGATGCCGTTGGACAGCGGCAGTACCTTGCGCAGGAAGGCATGCTGGTGCATGGCCTTCGCGGCCAGCGGCGTGGGCGTCGTAACGACGTCCGCCTGGCCCATGACCTTCCCCATGTCCTTCCAGGAGATCTTTCCGATGATGTCCTTGAACCACTGCGGGAACGGCAGGAACGGGTTGAGGTTCTCCGGCATGAAGTGGTTGGTGGCGACGACGCGGACGCCGCGCTTCACTGCCTCATAGAGGACGTGCTCGCCGATCATGTAGTGGCTTTGGATGTGCACTACGTCCGGCTGGACCTTGTCGAACAGGAGGCTGATTTCTTTCTTGATCTCCCACGGGAAACAGACCCTGAAGTACTCGTGCGTGAAAACGCTGTGCGAGCGGAGGCGGTGGACGGTGGCTTCGGCGCGGAACTCCGTAAAGCTCCTGCCCTTGTCCTGCCGGCACGCCAGCACGTGGACATCGTGTCCGCGAGCCGTCATGCCTTTGGCCAGCCGGTAGCCGAACTGGGCGGCTCCGTTAACGTGTGGCGGGTACGTGTCGGCCGCGATAAGGATGGTCAGTGGACGCTGGGCGTCGGGCATGGTCACGTAGAAAGCTCCTGGTGGTCATGGTGGTCGGCTGCGGCTGACCACACCGGCCGGTGCCGGCACGTGATGCACCGGCACATTCTTGCCTGTTCCGCAGTAAAACCGGCTAGTGGGACGCCCTGCCCGTGGCCTTCCGAACGTCCTTCTTCCGCTTGGTGACCTCGGGATGGTGTCTTGAAAGGGCAATTACCCCCACGATAGCAAGGGTTGCCGCCGTACCCATGGCAATCGCCTGGACGGCGTGGACATCGGGGCGCAGCTCGCCGAGGATCGTGATGCCAATCGCGATGCCCACAATAGGGTCCACCACGGTGAGGCCGGCGATCACCAGATCCGGCGGACCGGAGGAGTAGGCGCTCTGGACGAACCATGACCCGAGTCCCCCGGCCGCTGCAATGGCCACCACCGAATACCACGGCACGTTGAGGAGGAACAGGCCGTTCGGGTCCAGGAGATGCTTGCCGATGATCCGGGTCAGCACGGCCACGAAACCAAACAGGATGCCGGCACCCAAAATGTAAATGAACGCGCTCATGCGGTGCTTGAACATGGCCGCGAGGCTGCCGAAGATGCCCACCGCCAGTGCAAGCAGCAGCACAATCGTGAGTTCGTCTTCAGGCGTGACGTGGTGGCTCTCCTGCGTGACAGTCACGGCAAGCAGGACGAACAGCGCCGAACCCGTAACGCACGCGGTGATGGCCACCACCGTGGCCCGGTTGATGCTCAACCCCTGGTCCTTGGTGTTGACCACGGTGGTGATCACCAGGGCGATGGCGCCAATGGGCTGGACCACGGTCAGCGGTGCCGTAACCAGTGCTACCGAGTTCATGGCCATGCCGAGGCAGAGGAGGAAGAGGCCAAAGACCCACCGTGGGTTCCGCAGGAGCCGCAGGAAGCCGTTGGAACTCAGCGCCAGCCCCCCGGTGTCCGCCTTGACGGCACTGCCCTGGCGCTGGGCGCCAAAGGCGAGGCAAAAGGCGCCCATGACCGCAAGCGCAACCGCCACCCAGACCATCAGCCGTTCCCGCCGTTGTCGGGAGCCAGCATTTTTCCTTTGCGGCGGATCGCCCAGAAATAGTTGTAGCCGGCAATCCAGTGTCCAACGAGACCCAGCCCCAAAACCACCCAGGCTGCCACGAACCATGCCCCGGCGAACGGAATGGGCAGCTTGGACAGCATCAGGAGCGGAGTACCCAGCAGCAGCAGGCCCGTGCGGGCCTTGCCCACCAGGCTGACGGGAAGGTCCGGGTGGCCGCGGAAGTAGAACAGCGACATGCCCAGCAGGACGGCATCGGGGACCACCAACGCTGCCAGGTACCACCACTGCACGACGCCGGCGATCACCAGGGTGACCGCGACGGCTATCAGGGCCAGCCGGTCGGCGATGGGGTCCAGGACGCGCCCCAGTTTGGAAGTCTGGTTGAACCGCCGGGCGACATATCCGTCAATCCAGTCGGTGCTGCCCATGATGGCCAGCACCAGCACTGCTACTCCGTATTCCTTCCGGGCCAAAACAAGCCAGACGAAAATCGGCACGCCCATGAAGCGCAGTACCGTGAGGAGGTTGGGGACGGTGTAGACCAGATCACGATCGACATGCGGCCGCCCGGCACGGGAACCAGCGCCGATGAATCTCATCAGGCCTCCCTCTCCGCGGCCGGCGGCCTCTTACAGTCTTCGTTCAGGGCAAGGCTCAGCTCTTGAAGAGTTTCCGCAGCAGCGTGAGCAGGACGGCCGTGGATGCAGCGAGGGCCAGCAGCGGCTTCCAGCGCGCCTCCAGCTGTCCGGGCAGCGAGGCCTCCGAAGCCCCGGAGCGCGCCGACGCCGACATGGCGGCGAAACGTTCGGCGGCACGTCCGCGGGCCTCCTGGAACTTCTCGTTGCCCTCCGCGGCGCGGTGCTTCGCGACGCCGAGCAGGGCCTGGGCCTGGGTCTTCACGTCCAGTTCCTCGCCAAGCTCATCGCGCACACCGGTCAGGTGTTCACGGCGCTGCTTCAGCCGGCGGCGGAGTTCAGGCTCGGTGGCCACGGGGACATCCACGGCCTCGGCCGACTTCTTGGCTTCCTTGTCCGCCTTCTCTCTGGCCTTCTGCGCGGCCTTTGCTTCCGCGGCGGCCTTCGCCTGGGGCGAATTGGGATCAAGCACGGCGGCGTTGAAGTCCGAGCCCTCTTTGGCGATGCCCAGATCGTGTTTCAGGCCGCGGACCGTGTCCTCCGGAATCAGCGGCATGGCCTGCTTGAACTTCCGGAGGCCGATGAGCCCGCCAATCAGCGCAATAAGCAGGAAGACCGCGCTGACGAGCAGCGCAGCCAGCCAGGCCGGCATGATGGTGGCCAGGCCCATGATGGCTGCCACGATCAGACCGGTGACCAGCAGTGCAAGGAAAACGGCGGCCACGCCGAAGAACGCACCGGCGACGCCGAGCTGCTTGCCTTTGCGCTTCGCTTCGATCTTGGCCAGGGCGATCTCATCATTGAGCTGGCGCGGCGCAAGTTTGAGGGCCAGTTTCACTGTCTTTGGCAGCGCAGTGATACGCAGTCCTTGGTTGGTCCGCCCGCTGTGACGCCCGCTCATAGGTTCCGCCTTACTGGTCCGTCGTCGATTTTTTTCGCTGCTTTCGGGGGTTTCCGGTGCGTCCGCGCGCCCCCGCTGACAAAACTATCATTCAGGGTCAGCCTGAACTTCTGGAATTAGCCCCGGCGAGCCCTCCAACGCTGTAAAAGTCTGATCTGTCAGCCCTAGGATGGTTCTCTGTGACCACCACCAACCCGGGCGATGCGCTCAGCCGCCGGCAGAAACTCCTGTACATCCTTCTACTCGGCGCGCTCACCGCCCTCGGGCCCTTCACCGTGGACCTCTACCTGCCCGCCTTCCCTGCCCTGGAAGCGAGCCTCAACGTCTCGGAAGCCGCCGTCCAGCTGACGCTCACCGGCACCACTGTCGGCTTCGCCCTGGGGCAGCTGGTGGTGGGACCTTTCAGCGACAAGTTCGGGCGCAGGCTCCCGCTGATCCTGGCCACGGCCCTGCACATTGCTGCCTCCCTCGGGGCGGCGTTCTCGACCGACATCGCGACCCTTGGCGTGTTCCGCGTCCTCATGGGTATCGGCGCGGCCGGCGGCGGCGTGGTGGCGATGGCCATGGTCCGCGACCTGTTCAGCGGGTACGCCATGGTCCGGATGTTCTCCCGGATGGCGCTGGTCAACGGGCTCGCGCCCATCCTGGCGCCCGTCATTGGATCCCAGCTGCTCCTGGTCATGCCGTGGCCCGGCATCTTCGTGTTCCTGGCCTGCTACGGCACCGTGGTGATCCTGGCCGCCATCGTGCTGGTCCGGGAGACGCTGCCGCGGGAGAAACGCGGCCAGTCCGGACTGACGGCCCGGCAGCGGTACGGTGTGCTCTTCTCCGACCGGATCTTCGTGGGGCTGCTGATGCTTGGCGGGATGAACTTCGGTGGCCTGTTTACCTACCTCTCGGCCTCCCCTTTCCTGTTCCAGGACGTCTTCGGGTTCTCACCCCAGCAGTACGGCCTGCTCTTCGGCATCAACTCGCTGGGCATCGTCGCGGGGGTCCAGACAAGCTCCCGGCTGATAAGGCGCGTCCCGCCGCAGTGGATCCTGGCCTGCTCCACGGCCTGGATGTTCCTGATGGCCGTGCTGATCGTCGTGTTCGACCAGCTGGGGTTCGGGCTCTGGGGCGTCCTGGTTCCGCTGTGGTTCTACATCCTGGGCACCGGATTCACCTTCCCCTGCGTGCAGGTCCTGGCGCTGGCCAGCCACGGGGCGCAGGCCGGCACGGCTGCGTCCCTGCTCGGCGCGTCCACGTTCATGATGGCCGGCATCATCTCCCCCGTCGTCGGGTGGCTGGGAGGTAATTCCGCCACCCCCATGGGCGCGGTCCAGGCCTGCTGCATCTTCCTCGCAGCCGCCGCCCTGTGGCTTGTGGTCCGGCCCCGGACGGTGCCTTCGATCCACTGACGTCCCCTGCGGCACCCCGGGTAGGCTGGCAGCATGACCCGCAAACCCCACCGCAACGGCAGAGGGCTGTTCCTCGGAGCCATCCTCGGCGCCGTGGCCGGATTCTTTGCCGGCAGGATGATGGGCAACGCAGCGCTGGGCATCCTGGTGGGCGCCGTCGTCGGTTCTGCCCTGCTGTACCGCGTCAATCCAGGACCGTGGAACCGGTCCTGACCCGCGGCTCCCACTAAGCCGCGCCGTACCTCCGGACCGGGGGCGATCGACGTCAGGCCATCTGTTCGCTGGGGTACCTGCGCGATAAAGTTGTTACGTGCCCCACTGGCAGGATCATCCCCCGCTTCCGGCCACGTGGCAGCGGTGCGACTCCGGCATTCTGCCGTTGTGGTGGGACCGGCTGTGCACCCAGACCAGTGCGCAGTCGGCAGCGCTCTATGCGGCGGGACTTTTCACCGAGGACCGGCGCCGGCCCATAGCCCAGTGGTTCAACCCGGCTTTCAATGCCGCCCTGCTGGTGGCCCCCGAAACCTCTCCCGAATGGCCCGTCCAGCGGTTCGGCATCTTCTATGCCCCGCCCGACGGCGGCTTCACACGCGTGCACTCCTCGCCCCACGAGTGGCACCCCCGCGAGCCGCGGAAGTCCCCCACGGAGCGGGAGGCGTTTGAAGCCGCCATAGCGGAGGCAGAGCGCTTCCTCCAGGTGGAGATGGATTTCGTCTGACGCCGCAGCGCCTGACGCCGCACTGGCGGCACAAAAAAGTCCCGCGGCCGGCTCTGGGGCCAACCGCGGGACTGCGCGCTCCTCCTGCTGGACTTGAACCAGCAACCCTTCGATTAACAGTCGAATGCTCTGCCAATTGAGCTAAGGAGGAATGAAGCAGGTATGACATTAGCAAACGTTCTGCCGCAATGGGAAATCGGCGCCAGTAGTGGGCTCGAATACCCCTCCTGGGTATAAAAAAGTCCCCGTTCCGGAAGCCGGAACGGGGACTGCGCGCTCCTCCTGCTGGACTTGAACCAGCAACCCTTCGATTAACAGTCGAATGCTCTGCCAATTGAGCTAAGGAGGAATGAAGCGGGTACTAGCCTAGCAACACCCTGCCCGGAAACGAAATCGGCGTCTTTGGCTGTCCACCCTAGGCGTCGGAGCGCAGCGACCGGCGCTCCATTTCGAGCATCATGAGCTCGCGGTTCAGCTGCTGGAACTCCTCGGGGTGGGCAGTGGCATCGAGCCGCTGCAACTGCCCCAGTTTGTCTGCCTTGATGCGGGTGATCTGCAGCTCGAACAGCCTGGCGAGGATGTCCCGGCAGTACTTCTGCACCGCTTCGGCAGTGTTGGCCGGCAGCGGCACCACGGCGAGCTCCGACACCAGCGGCTGCAGCGGCTCGGGAACCTCCTGCCGCAACGCTTCCACCCACTGCACGGCATCGCCGGAGAAGCCTGGAGCCGTGGCGCGGATGGCGTCGTGGATGGCCTGGTAGGCGGGCGTGGCGAACCGGGCGGTCGCGAACCGCTCCCAGGCCGCACCCCCCAGCATCGCCGGCTCCTGCAGCGCCACCTCGAGGGCCTGCCGCTCCATGGACGCCACCGGGTCCCGGGGATCGGGACGATGGAAGGACGGAATGACGCCCGACGGCGGGAGCGCGGCTACGCCGGGCACGTTCTGGCTGCTCTGGTCACTGCCGCGCTTAGCGGCGGCCACCACTGCCCTGGAGACGTCCTCGATGGGCATTCCCAGCCACCCGGCCAGTTCCCGGGCATAGCCGGGCCGGAGCCCGGCGTCGCGGATCTGGGCCACCACGGGGGCGGACTCACGCAGCGCGGCGACCCGCCCCTCCACAGTGTCCAGGTTGTGCTTCCGCAGGGTGGCTCGGATGGCGAATTCGAAAAGCGGCCGCCGGGACGCGATGAGGTCGCGGACGGCGGCGTCACCCCTCGTCTGGCGCAGGTCGCAGGGGTCGGCCCCGGTGGGTTCGACGGCCACGTAGGTCTGGGCCACGAAGCGCTGGTCCTCCTCGAAGGCCCGCAGGGCCGCCTTCTGGCCGGCCGCATCGCCGTCGAAGGTGAAGATGACCTCTCCCCCGGTGCCGTCGTCGGACAGCAGCCGGCGGGCAATCTTGATGTGGTCGGCGGCGAACGCTGTACCGCAGGTGGCCACCGCCGTCGGAATTCCGGCAAGGTGGCAGGCCATGACGTCGGTGTAGCCCTCCACCACCACCAGCTGCCGGTCCTTGGCGATGTTCCGTTTGGCAAGGTCGATCCCGTAGAGCACCTGTGACTTCTTGTAGAGCGTGGTTTCCGGCGTGTTGAGGTACTTGGGGCCTTGGTCGTCCTCGTAGAGCTTTCGGGCGCCGAAGCCGATGGTGTCGCCGGCGATGTCCCGGATGGGCCAGATCAGGCGGCCCCGGAAGCGGTCGTAGATGCCCCGGTTGCCTTCGGAGAACATGCCCGTGAGCTTCAGCTCGGGATCAGTAAAGCCCCGGCCCCGCAGATGCTTGAGCAGCGCATCCCAGCCCTGGGGTGCGTAGCCGACGCCGAAGTGGTCGGCCGCTGCCCGGTCGAAGCCCCGCTGCTGCAGGAACTTCCGGCCCTCGGCGGCGCCGGCTGTCAGCAGCTGGGCGCGGAAGAACTCGTCGGCGATCTTGTGGGCATCGAGGAGCCGCTGGCGCTTGCCGACCTCCTCGCGGCTGGGACCCGTGCCGCCGTCCTCGTAGCGGAGCTCGTACCCGATCCGCGCGGCCAGCTTCTCCACGGCCTCGTGGAAGGAGGTGTGGTCCAGCTTCTGCACGAAGGAGATGACGTCGCCGTCCTCGCCGCAGCCGAAGCAGTGGTAGCGGCCCACCTGGGGGCGGACGGTGAACGACGGCGAGCGCTCGTCGTGGAAGGGGCACAGGCCTTTGTAGGAGCCGAGGCCGGCGCCCTTGAGCGTGACGTAGCCGTCGACGACTTCCTTGATGTCCGTGCGCTGGCGGACTTCATCGATGTCTTCCCGTTTAATCAGCCCAGCCACGAAGCAATCCTAGTCTCTGGCCCACTGGCACGAGCAGCGCTTCCGGGGCATATGTGGACTGCTGAGTCCAACGTCACCACAGGGACGGCAGGCTGCCCACGAGCCGTTCGTACATGGCCAGCGCCGAGCCGTCCGTCAGCGATGCCACCTGGTCGATGACCACGCGGAGCCGGGCGGCGTCGTCGGCGGCTTCGCGCCAGTCAGCGGCGAACATCGGTTCGAGGTGCCGGTCCCCGGAGGCGTTCAGCGCCGTCACCAGGGCGTGGAGCACCTCGCGCTGGCGCTCGTAGATGGGCTGCCGGTGGTCGGTGGTCATCACGAACGTGGTGGCCAGGCCCTTCATCACCGCGATCTCCAGGACGGTCTCGTCCGGGACCATGAGTTCGGCGTTGTAGCGGGTCAGGTTCGCCGGGCCGTAGACGGCGCGGGTGGTTTCCAGCGCGCTCTGGCAGAACCTGCCGATGAGCTGGCTGGTCATGTCCTTCAGCGCCGCCATGGACTTGCGGCTGCCGTCCGCCTCGCGCACCCAGACATCGGTGGCTTCCAGCCGGGCCAGGGCGGCGTCGATGGCGGCAGGATCGTTGTGCGGCAGGTACCACTGCTTGGCGTACCCCACGACGCGGGCCCGGTGGTCCGGGTTGTCCATCCACCGCAGCTGGAAGTGCCCGGCCACGATCGCGTCCTCGACGTCATGCACGGAGTACGAGATGTCGTCCGCCAGGTCCATGACCTGCGCTTCGAGACAGGACCGGCGTTCCGGGGCGCCTTCCCTGATCCAGTTGAAGATGGGCAGGTCGTCCTCGTAGGCGCCGAACTTGCTGGTGCGCTGGCCGTGGATCACGGGGGCGTCCAGGGCGGACCAGGGGTACTTCGCGGCCGCGTCAAGGCTGGCCCGGGTGAGGTTCAGGCCTGCCGGCCTGCCTTCCGGGTCGAGCACCTTCGGTTCCAGCCGGGTGAGCAGCCGCAGGGTCTGGGCGTTGCCCTCGAACCCACCGATCGCGTGGGCCATCTCGTTGAGCGCCGATTCGCCGTTGTGCCCGAAGGGCGGGTGGCCGAGGTCATGGCTGAGGCACGCGGTGTCCACGACATCCGGGTCGCAGCCCAGGGCACGGCCCAGTTCCCGGCCCACCTGCGCCACCTCAAGGCTGTGCGTCAGCCGGGTGCGGACGAAGTCGTCCGTGTCCGGGGCAACCACCTGCGTCTTCGCGCCGAGCCTGCGCAGCGCCGAGGAGTGCAGCACACGGGCGCGGTCGCGCTCGAAGTCGGAGCGGTACGTGCTCTTGGGCGGCTCCTCCACCCAGCGGGCGGTGTCGCGGGTTTCGTAGCCCGGCAGTGCCTGCGGGGTGGTGCGGGCTTCCGCCAGCCGGCTTTCAGCCACCGGACACATCCAGTTCCGCCGCAGCGATGTCCCGCGACTGGTCCTCGTTCAGCTGGCGGCTGAGCAGCCAGTCCTTGGGCAGGGCCGGCTTCTTGGGTGAACCGGCGCGCCCGCGGGGCCCTTCGGAGTCGACGCCGGGATACGGCAGGTCCATGTTCAGCTGGTCCAGCAGTTCGCGGAGCACTTCGAGGGTGGGCACGGTGGCCAGTTTCGTCCTCAGGTCGCTGCCCACCACGTAACCCTTGAAGTACCAGGCCATGTGCTTGCGGATCTCCCGCAGCGCCTTGTATTCGTCATTTCCGAAGGTTTCGACCATGAGTTCAGCGTGCCGGTAGACGCCCTCGGCCACCTCGCGCAGGCTGGGACGGTGCCGCTGGTCGCTGCCCTCGAACGCTGCCTGCAGGTCGCCGAACAGCCAGGGCCGGCCCTGGCAGCCGCGGCCGATGACGACGCCGTCGACGCCGGTTTCGCGGACCATCCGGACGGCGTCCTCGGCGGACCAGATGTCACCGTTGCCCAGCACCGGAATGTCCGGAAGGGCCTCGCGCAGGCGGGCGATGGCGGACCAGTCCGCCTGGCCGGAGTAGAACTGCGCCGCCGTGCGGCCGTGCAGGGCGACGGCGGCAACGCCGGAATCGCGCGCGATCCGGCCGGCGTCGAGGTACGTCAGGTGGTCATCGTCGATGCCCTTGCGCATCTTGATGGTCAGCGGGATGCCGCCCTTGGACGCCTCCCGGACGGCGGTCTGGACGATAGCCGTGAAGAGGTCGATTTTCCACGGCAGGGCCGATCCGCCGCCGCGCCGGGTGACCTTGGGCACGGGGCAGCCGAAGTTGAGGTCGATGTGGTCTGCCCGGTCCTCCTCCACCAGCATGCGGACGGCCGCACCCACGGTGACGGGGTCCACGCCGTAGAGCTGGACGGACCGGACTTTCTCGTCGTCGTCGTGGGAGATGATGCGCAGCGATTCCGGGGTGCGCTCCACCAGGGCACGGGAGGTGACCATCTCAGCCACGTACAGCCCGCCGCCGTATTCACGGCAGAGCCTGCGGAAGGCGGTGTTGGTGATTCCGGCCATGGGGGCGAGCACCACCGGGGTGTCCACGGTGATGGGGCCGAGTTTCAGCGGCGGAAGTTCCAGCCGGGGGGCGGGCGGCGTTGCTACAACAGTCACCCGTCCATTGTCTCAAAGGCGGGCAAATCGGGCGGAATCCCGGGCGGGAGGCCGACGGCGGCACTCAGTCCCGCTGGGTTTGGTCACGCGGCGCGGCACGCCGTCCCCGCCGGGTCGCCGGCGGCGCGTCAGCTTCAGCACGTTCCCGGCCAGCCACCGCCGCAGCGGCCGCGAGCGCACCGGCGTCATCGACGTCGTCGGCCGTTATGGCGGCATGGCCGCCGGACCGGACGCCCGTGGCCTTGACCACCAGCACGGCGATCAGCGTGGTGACCGGAATCGCCAGCACCAGGCCTATCGAGCCGACGAGGGTGCGGATGACCTCCTCGGACAGTTCGGCGCTGGTCAGCGCCTCCCCCAGCGGACGGTTGTAGAGCATCACGATGATGAGGATGGGCAGGGCGGCGCCCGCATAGGCGAACGCAATGGTGTACACGGTGGAGGCGATGTGGTCGCGGCCGATCCGCATCGCCGAGGAGAACAGCTTCCGGGCACTCGTGTTGGGAGCGAGTTCGTACAGTTCCCACACCGCGGACGATTGCGTGATGGTGACGTCGTTCAGCACGCCGAGCCCGGAGATGATGAGTCCGCACAGGATGATGCCGGAGATGGAGATGCTGTCCGAGATGTTCACGAGCGTGGCGGCGTCGTGGCTTCCCACGCCGGCGAGGTTCGCGGCGTCGGTGGCCCAGGCCGCGAGCAGGGCGGTGATGCCGAGCCCGAAAATGGTGCCCAGCAGCGCCGTCGAAGTCCGCGCCGAGAAGCCGTGCGCGAAGTACAGCACGCCGATCATGATCACCGTCGAACCCACCAGGGCCAGCAGGAGCGGCGGTTTGCCCTCCACGAGGCCCGGGAGCATGAAGCTGCCCAGCACAAAGTAGGCGCCGACGAGGCCGATCAGGGCGCGCAGCCCCCGCCAGCGCGCCACGGCCACCACCACGACGGCGTAGAGGATGGCCAGCAGGATGATCGGCATGGTGCGGACAAAGTCCACAAAGATGTACGACGGCGACCCCTGGGCCGCCGGGGCATCGGCGCCGGTGGCAGCCGCCTGGGCGTGGGACAGGTTCAGGTAGCGGATGTTGTCGCCCACCTTGACGCCGTGCGACTTGGCGATGTCCGGGTTGATCACCACCTTGACCGGATTGCCGCCCTTGTCCGGCTCGGTGAACGCGAAGGTGCATTGCGAGCCGCCGTCTGTGCTGCCCTGGGCTGTACCGTTTTGGGCTGCCGCGTCTCCAGCTGAGGCCTGCGTGCAGCTCTCGGTGACGACGCGCTGGATCCGCCCGGTGTCGAAAGTGACTCCCGGGGCTGCGGCATACGGGTTGGCCAGGGTGAGGCCTTCCTTGCTGCCCGAGGGCCAAAGAGCGGCCATGGCCGCAAGGGTCAGCAGGGTCAGCGGGATCAGTACCGCAGCCAGAATCCTGTTTGCTTTCGTGCGGGCGGCCATCGCTTCAGCGGTTGGCTCCGTATGCCCTGTATGACCGTGGGAGTGACCTGCACCCATCAGCAGCTAAACCTCATGCTTGAACTCTACGGCGGCCGCCATAGGGTTGATAAATGAACGACGAAACGTCGGAGGATGCAGCAGTGAGCCAACGCCGAACTGACAACGAAGCGGTGCTGACGGTTCTGGCCCCGTCCGGTCCCACCCGCGGCGTGGCCCTGGTGTTGCACGGCGGCAAGTCGCGCAGCTTCGAGCCCGTCCAGGCCAGGCACCTGAGCCCGGCGCGGATGGTGCCGTTCGCCCGCCATCTGCACGGTGCCGGCAAAAAGCACGGCCTGGAGGTGTGGATCCTGCGGAACAGCGTGCGCGGCTGGAACGGCGAGGACATGACGCCACTGAAGGATGCACGCTGGGCGCTGGCCAAAATCCGTGCGGCGCATCCCGGCGTGCCCATCTACCTGCTGGGGCATTCGATGGGCGGCCTCACCGCCATCTGCGCGGCGGACGAACCGAACGTGGACGCTGTGGTGGCGCTGGCCCCGTGGCTCGACGGTGCCACTCCCGCCGCCGTGGTCACGGGACGTAAAGTGCTGATCGTGCACGGGGACGAGGACCGGTGGACGAGCCCGGCGGCATCACTGCGGTTCGCGCGGCGAGCGGCGGCGGGAGCGGCGGAGTTGAGGTACGTCTCGCTCCGCGGGGCCGGGCACTTCATGTTCCGGAGGGTCCGGCTATGGCACAGGCTGGCCACCGGGTTCCTGATGAAGGCCTTCTTGGAACGGACCGGAGTTCCCGAGGCAGGGTCCTCCGCGTCCGCCGCGGCCCTGGACAGGGTGCTGCCCCCGTCCGGCGAGGCACTGCCCCTGGTGCTGTGAGGCGACCCGTTCTGTGAAGCATCTTTCATGAGCCCGTTTGCGCTGGAGGCGTTCGTGGCCAGCCTGCCGTGGGCAGCCCTGGGCGTGGTGCTGGTGCTCGCTGTCACCTACGCTGTTGCCATCGGGGCCGGGGCTGACGGTACTGTGGCCGACGGTACTGTGGCCGCTGGCCAAGCACGGCATTCGGTGATGGACGTGGCGTGGGGCCCGGGCTTTGTCGTCATCGCGTTGATCTCCTTTGTCCTCTCGGCCGGGGAGGGCGCCAGCGGCAGGCGGGTACTCCTGCTGGTTCTGACGGGCATCTGGGGCATCCGGCTCGGCACCCACATCGGCCGCCGGGCGCGCGGCGGCCATGAGGACCCCCGCTACGTGGCGTTGCTCAAAGGAGCACGCGGGTCCCGGAACGCCTACGCCCTCCGCCGTGTCTACCTGCCGCAGGGCCTGGTGATGTTCTTCGTCTCGCTGACCATCCAGGTGGGCATGTTCGCCGCCGGTCCGCTCGGGCCTCTCGCCGTGGCTGGTTCGGCAGTATGGCTGACCGGATTCATCTTCGAGTCGGTGGGCGACCGGCAGCTGGAGCAGTTCAAGAACGACCCCGCCCGCAGGGGAACCGTCCTGAACACCGGGCTGTGGCGCTACACAAGGCACCCCAACTACTTTGGCGACGCCGCCGTCTGGGCCGGGCTGTTCCTCATTGCGGCGGAGTCCTGGCCCGGCGTCCTGACCATCCTCTCCCCTGCCCTGATGATCTGGACGCTGACCGCCAAGACCGGGAAGCCGCTCACGGAGAAGGCCATGTCCGGCCGCCCCGGCTACAGTGACTATGTGCAGTCCACCAGCGGCTTCATTCCCTGGCCGCCCCGGCGGCACTGAGATCCGGCAGCACCGCATGCCCTGGACCCCGGCCGGCAGCAACCGCTTCTACCGCCTCCTCGTAGGGGCAGGGCTATTCCTGCGGTGGCTGTTCGGGATCCGCCTGATGGTGACGGGACAGGAAAACCTGCCGGAGGGAAAAGCCGGCGCCGTCGTCGCCATCACCCACTTCGGCTATCTGGACTTCGCCGCCGCCGAACTGGTGTTTTGGGCGCACAACCGCGGGCAACTGCGGTTCATGATCCATCAGGGAGCCGCGGACCACTGGCTCGCGGGTCCCTTCATCAGCGCAACGGGCCAGGTGGTGGTGCCCTACGGTTCGGGAACTGCTGCGTACGACGACGCCGTGGCCAGGCTCCGTGCCGGCGACTACCTGGCCGTCCTGCCCGAGGCCGGCGTCAGCCGCAGCTTCAAGGTCCGCGAATGCAAGACGGGCGCCGTGCGGATGGCGGCGGAGGCAGGCGTGCCGCTCATTCCGGTCTCCGTCTGGGGTGCCCACCGGATCCTGACCCGCGGCAACGGCCTTCCGTTGCACCGCGTCGGGCGTGCTCCGGTACGGGTGCATATCGGCGAGCCGGTGCATTTGGCTGCGGGCATCGACGCGGAGGCTGAAACGGCACGGCTCCGCAGGACGCTCCAGGCGGGAATCGACGCCGCCATCGCGAGCTTTCCCGTGGCGGCGCAGCCCGGCGACTGGTGGATGCCGGCGGACCTCGGCGGCGGCGCCATCTCAGGGGCGGAACGCCAAAGGCTCGATGCCGCAGACCTGGCGAGGGACCGCCGTCGTTCTTCCCGAACAACAGCGGCCCCTGAGGTAAATCCCCCCGACTGAGTAGCAGATCAGGGCGTTCCCAAGGCTGGGAACGCCCTGATCTGCTACCTACTTGGGGTGCTACACAGTTGGGGTCAGTCGGAGACGACGAACGTCTCCGAGCCCTGGCGCCGGGCCTTGCCCGCTTCCATCAGGGGCTCGACGACGGCGCGAAGCGCTGTCATCGAATCGTCCACTTCCATGAGCACCGGGTATTGGTACGCGATGAGTGCCAGCAGGTCGCGGACCGCGGCCTGGGCCTCGTCGGCGTCCAGCTCCGGCTCATGGCCGACGAACACGTCGGAGGGGTGATCGGAACTCCCCTGTGCATAGCTGATCGCGAAGGCCTGGATCTTGCCCTTGCGGGTTGCCGGCACGCCTGAGCCGAAGGCGCTGGCTTTCGGGGCGCGGAGCACGATCGCGCCATGCGCACCGCTGAGCTCGTCCAGGAACAGCCGCTGCACCGTGCCGATGCCCAGTTCCCCCGGGCTGTCCCAGCCGTGGACGGACGAGTAGTACCGTCCCACGACGTCGGACAGCTCCACCGAACCGGTGGCCAGGTCCTGGATGCGCTCCGACGCCGCTTCCTCGGAACCGTCGCCGAAGACCGGCAGCTTCAGGGCCGCCGGCTCCACCACGACGAGCCGGGTGTGCTGGATCGGAGTGAGCCCCGCAGCTTCCGCGAAGGCGGCACCGGTGGTGCCCGGCTCCACCTTGCAGCGCAGCCGGGTAACGCCCGACGGCGACCCTTCCGCCTCGCGGCGCAGCATCATGAGCAGCGTGGAACCGATGCCCGACCGGCGGTGGTCCCGGGCCACTTCGACGTACACCCACAGCCGCTCCGGGTGCAGGCTGGCCTCGTGGACCACGCCGGCGGCGACCGGGATGGCCTCGCCGTCGACGACGTCCTCGGCCACGATGCAGCGCCGCCACGGCGCGTTGCCCGAGGGCGCGAGGGTGCCGCGGAACTGGCCCGCCTGATCGGTTTCGGGGTCGCCCCAGACCTCCAGCAGCGCGAGGTCGTCGCCTTCGCGCCATTCACGGTATTGGATCGCCACGGCTAGGCGCCGATCAGCCGTGCGGCCAGGTAGCCCTCCACCTTGTCCAGGGACACGCGTTCCTGGCTCATGGTGTCGCGTTCGCGGATGGTGACCGCCTGGTCCTCGAGCGTGTCGAAGTCCACGGTGATGCAGAACGGGGTGCCGATCTCGTCCTGGCGGCGGTAGCGGCGGCCGATGGCGCCGGCGTCGTCGAAGTCGATGTTCCAGTTCTTGCGCAGCTGGGTGCCCAGGTCCTTGGCCTTCGGGGAGAGGTCCTCGTTGCGGCTGAGCGGCAGCACTGCAGCCTTGACCGGGGCGAGCCGCGGATCAAGCTTGAGCACGGTGCGGACGTCCACGCCGCCCTTGGCGTTGGGGGCCTCGTCCTCGGTGTAGGCGTCGATGAGGAACGCCATGAAGGACCTGGTCAGGCCGGCGGCCGGCTCGATCACGTACGGGGTGAACCGCTCGTTGGTGGCCTGGTTGAAGTAGCTGAGGTCCGTCCCGGAGGCCTTGGCGTGCGTGGAGAGGTCGAAGTCGGTGCGGTTGGCGATGCCTTCCAGCTCGCCCCACTCGGAGCCCTGGAAGCCAAAGCGGTACTCGATGTCCGTGGTGCCCTTGGAGTAGTGGCTGAGCTTTTCCAGCGGGTGCTCGAAGAAGCGCAGGTTCTCCTCGCGGATGCCCAGGCCGGTGTACCAGGACATGCGCTCCTTCATCCAGTACTGGTGCCACTCTTCGTCCGTTCCCGGCTCCACGAAGAATTCCATTTCCATCTGCTC
Source organism: Arthrobacter sp. FW305-BF8 (assembly GCF_021789315.1). Lineage (NCBI taxonomy): Bacteria > Bacillati > Actinomycetota > Actinomycetes > Micrococcales > Micrococcaceae > Arthrobacter > Arthrobacter sp. FW305-BF8. The sequence goes on along the minus strand of NZ_CP084561.1, from coordinate 1,748,567 downwards.
GAACTCACGGGTGCGGAAGATGAAGTTTCCGGGCGTGATCTCGTTGCGGAAGGACTTGCCGATCTGGCCGATGCCGAACGGCGGCTTCTTCCGGGAGGTGGTGAGCACGTTGTTGAAGTTCACGAAGATGCCCTGCGCGGTTTCGGGGCGCAGGTAGTGCAGGCCTTCCTCACTGGCCACCGGGCCCAGGAAGGTCTTCAGGAGGCCGGAGAATTCCTGCGGCTCGGTCCATTCACCGCGGGTTCCGCAGTTGGCGCAGGCGATGTCCTTGAGGCCGTTCTCGGCCGGGCGGCCCTTCTTCTCCTCGTATTCCTCTTCGAGGTGGTCGGCGCGGTAGCGCTTGTGGCAGGAGAGGCACTCAACGAGCGGGTCGGAGAAGACGTCTACGTGGCCCGAGGCTTCCCATACCTGGCGGGGCAGGATCACGGAGGAGTCCAGGCCCACCACGTCCTCGCGGCCGCGCACCACGGACTGCCACCACTGGCGCTTGATGTTTTCCTTCAGCTCGGCACCGAGGGGTCCGTAGTCCCATGCGGAACGCGAGCCTCCGTAGATCTCGCCGGCCTGGAAAACGAAGCCTCTCCGCTTGGAAAGGGAAATGACCTGGTCGAGGACGGATTTTGCTGCCATGGGAACTCCAATTTCTACAGGGCCGCTGGGTGCGGTCCGCGGTGTCTGTGGCCCTGGACCGCGGCTGGATGCCGGGCGGGGGCGCGGGAAAGGGAAAACAGTGCAGGAAGCTGCGAGACCTAGCCTACCGGGAGCCGCCTCCGGAAGGCGCCCTCATCTGCGGAAAGCGCCGCATCACTTCCGACAGGCACCCCGTCACCATCGGAACGCGCCCCTTCACCTTCGGAACGCGCCGCTTCACCTTCGGAAGGCACCGCGTCACCTTCGGAACGCGCCCCGGGGCCAGGGCAGGGTGGCCACGACGATGGAAGCGAGGGTCAGCAGGGTCCCCAGGATCGTGGCAGCCTCCACCACGGTACCCGGCGTCGGTGCCAGCAGGTCCAGGCCGAGCGACCCCAGCAGCTGGCCGGCAATCATGCCGAGACCCGTCACCAGCACCCCGAGGCTGCGCACCAGCAGCGCGCCGAGGCCGATGAACACGCAGCCCATGGGCCCGCCGAGGTAGTACCACCATTCCGCCGGCAGCGGGTTGGCCGGCCCGGCGACGGCCACCTTGACGGACCAGGCCACCCACAGCACGCAGCTGCCCGCGATGAAGTTCACCAGCGTTGCCGCGATCGGGGTGCCGTAGTGCACGGTGGCGGTGCCGTTCATGGCCTGCTGGAAGCTCATGAGGAAACCGGCGAGAACCGGCAGGATGACCGGCAGCAGCAGCGCCGCGGGGTCGGCAACCCCACCGGCAGCCGCACTGTTGGAAGCACCGGACGCACCCGCCGCACCTAGCGCGCCGGTGAACCGGGGTGACACCGCCCAAGAGACGGCGGCGATGGTGAGGATGCAGCCGATGACCCGGATGCCGGTCACCGACTTCTTGCCTGCCGGACCGATGCCCAGGCGGTCCACAAGGAGTCCGCTGAGTGTCTGTCCGGTGACGGTTGCCACGGTGAAGAGGGCGATGCCCAGCAGCCCCACGGTGAAGGACTGCGCGAAGACAAAGAATGCACCAATGCCGCCTGCGAGCGCGTAGTACGGCGGGAAGCGGCGTTCACGCAGCGCGGGCAGGATTCGTGCGAGGCCGGCCCGCCCGCGGGGCGCCAGCAGGGACACGACGACCATCACGATCAGCCCGGTGCTGAAACTGACGACGGCGGCGGCAATGCCGTCACCGAGGCGTGCACCAAGTGCCCCGTTGATCCGTCCCTGGACGGGAATGGCAAGGCCGGAGGCCACGGCCATCGGGAGGCCGACGGCAAGCGGCAGCCGGGGTGCATGGGTCATTCGTTTCACCTTACGTCAGGCATCATTACTGGTATGAGCAACCCGGAAATCGAAGAGATCACCATCCGCGACACCATGATCCGCCTGGGCCAGCTCCTGAAGCTCGCCAACCTCGTGGAGGACGGTGTGGAGGCAACGGAGCTGATCAAGAACGGCCTGGTCAAGGTCAACGGCGAGATCGACGACCGTCGCGGCCGGCAGCTTCACAACGGCGACACCGTGACGGTGAACGGCCAGACCGTCCGGGTCAGCGCTCCTCAGGGGTAGTAGTTTGCTTCCCTGGTAGGGGCCTACTTGTTCAGGACCTCGTGGGTGAGGAACTCGGACACGTGCCCGATCTCCTGGGCGTTGATGCCGTGCCACATGCCGGTGTAGAGGACCTTGGTCAGCTTCACGTGCTTGCGCACCCAGCCCATCGTGTATTCGATCTTGTCCGGCGTGATGACCGGATCCTGCTGGTCCCGGCCCCAGAACAGCGGCACTGTTCCGTCCAGCTCGGCGTCGCGGAACTCGCCGTCGGACTCCGCGTTAACCACAAAACCTGAAAGTCCGACGACGGCGGCGAAGTCCGCGGGCCGCTGACGCAGCAGCGTGGTGGCCATGGCCATCCCCATCGAGAACCCGAGCAGCGTGACGGAGGGGTGGCTGGCCTTGACCGTGTCCAGCCAGTCCAGCAGGTACGCCGACGCGTCCTTGACGGCGTCCACGGAATATTCGATCGACCCCGTCAGCGGGAACCAGGAAAAGCCCGGCCCCATGGCGATGGGGGCCCGGACCGATGCAACCGTGAACTCGTCCGGGAGCATGTCAGCCAGGCTGAGGAGGTCCTGCTCGTTCGCGCCGTAGCCGTGCAGCAGGACGAGCAATGGCTTGCCGGCCCTGGCTTCCTCAGGCTTGGACCACAGAACAACGGGGGCAGGAAAGGAGTCGGCTAAAGTCATGGCTCCATTCTTACAGTTACCCACTGGTAGCAACCTACGGTGGCGTAGCCAGGCGGCGGCGGTACAGGATGGAACTCCCAAGGTGACCGAACTGACAACGGTGAGGAGCGGCGTCGGGCATGGAACCCCATGAGGTGCTGCGGATACGACTGGCCGGCCAACAGCTGAGGGAGCCGCGGGCGGCCACGGCGGAGGAAGCCGTGAAGAACCTGCTGGCCGTCCAGGCGCAGGAGTTCCCCTATGCGCGATGGTCCCTGGCCCAGCGGACCGCTGGCGCGACGGCCGCCGATGTGGAGCAGGCACTTGCCGACGGCCGCATTCTCCGGACCCACATCCTGCGGCCCACCTGGCATTTTGTGCACCGCGATGACCTGCCGTGGCTGCGGGCCCTGTCCGCACCCCGGCTGCACCAGGCGAATGGCGGCACCTACCGCAGCACCGGGATCGACAGTGAGGCGGCGACCAGGAGCGCCGAGGTGCTCGCGGAAGCGGTGGCCGGCGGGGTGCATCTCACCCGTGAGCAACTGGCCGTCAGACTTCAGGGTGCCGGCTTCGCCGCGCAGGGACTCGTCCTCGCGTACCTGATCATGCATGCCGAAATCAGCGGGGTGCTGGTGAGCGGCGCGGCCGTGAGAAGTCCCGGCGGCGCGCTGCGGCAGACGTATGCGGCGTTCGATGAGCGCGTCGCCGGGGCCGCACCGGCTGCCATGCCCTCCCGGGAGGAGTCGTTGGCGGCCCTGGCGCTGAGGTATTTCGGGAGCCGCGGGCCTGCCACGGTCCGGGACTGCGCGGACTGGTCCGGACTCACGATGACTGATGTGCGCAAGGGGCTGGCGCTGGCGGAGGAGATCGCTCCGGGCGCCATCGTTGCGGCCAGCTTCGACGGGGCGGACTTCTACCTTCGGCCTCCGGATTCCGCAGGGGAGACATTGCACGGTGGCGGACCGGGGCGGCGCTTGGAACCGGAGCGGGCCCGGAATGGGCGGCCGCAGATGGATCTGGTCCAGTGCTACGACGAATACATCATGGGCTATTCGGTTTCACGGCATTACTTCGGCGGAACGGCGCCCGCCTATCCCTTTGGCGACACTCCCATGCATGTGGTCCTGGCGGACGGAATGCTGGCGGGCTCCTGGCGGCACTCGCTGGTCCGGCGCGGGTCCGCCGCGCAGCGCTGCGAACTCGACATCCGCCTCTCCCGGCCGCTGGGAGACGCTGCCGAGCAGGCCTTGGAGACTGCTGTAGCCCGGTACGCGGACTTCCTCGAAGTGCCGACTGTCCGGATTCCGGCGGGTTCCTGAGTTCCAGCGCGGCCTTCCGGTACAGCCGGGCGGTCCCGGAATCCTGGCGGGTTTCCTGACAGGACTAAGCTGGAATGGACACTCACCGGGAGGCTTCACCGTGTTCGACTTGTTTTTCTGGATCATCATTCTGGCCGTCCTGATTCCCATGGGCATGCGGATGTACCGGCGGTCAGTCCAACAGCGCAACCAGGGGCCCGGCCTGCCCGGACAGTACCCGGGCCAGTTTCCCGGTCAGGGACCCGACCAGTTCGGCAACCAGCCGGGCAGCCCGTTCGGAGGCCCGTTCCAGGGCCGTCCGGACAACCGGCCGCGGGATGGCTACACGCAGCAGGACTACTTCGGCGGCGGCTTGGGATTCCCCCAGCGCGGTGGCAGGGACGAGTTTCCGCCCCTGAACCAGCCTTACCCGGATCAGCAGAACCCGCAGTATCCGAACCAGCAGTATCCCAACCAGCCCGGTCCTGGCGTCACCGGCGCGCCGTCCTGGCAGCAGGGACAGGTTCCCTATGAGGACAGCCCGGAATACCATGCCAACCCGCCCCAGCCACAGCAAAATCCGTCTCCTGCCACCGGACCTGCACCCTCGACTCCCCCGCCGCCGTCCGCTCCCCAGGGGTTCCGTGCACGGAAACTGGCGGAACTGGACCAGCAGTACAGCGAAGGCCAGCTCTCCATGGAGGAGTACATGGCCCGGCGCAACGACATCATGAACGGGTAGACCGAGGGATAGCTCCCGCTGAGCCGGAGTTTTTGTCCAGATAATGGCCGCTAACGCCCCGCCTGAGGCCATTATCTGGACAAAAACTCCAGTTATTAGGGGCAGGGAGTACGACGGCGGTGCGCGGTTTGGGCTCTCAAGCGACCGTCCGCGCCGGAAAAGGAACAGCCCGCGTACCGCTGCTTGTGGCTGCGGGACGCGGGCTGAGGCCCGGGACGGTCTTGACCGGCCCGAATTCAAGTTTTGATGTAAACCGAGAATCGAGTCTAGTCGATCTGCGGGAAGCCGAGGTCAATGACCGAGGTGGACGGGTCAGGCCAGCGCGTGGTAACCACCTTTCCACGGGTGTAGAACCGGATGCTGTCCGGGCCGTACATGTGGGTGTCGCCGAACAGGGAGTTCTTCCAGCCGCCGAACGAGAAGGTGCCCACGGGGACCGGAATGGGCACATTGACGCCCACCATGCCGGCGTCGACGTCGAACTCGAACTGCCGTGCGGCACCGCCGTCGCGGGTGAAGATGGCCGTGCCGTTACCGAACTCGTTCTCGTTGACCAGCCGGACGGCGTCGCTGTAAGTGTCGACGCGGACGACTGACAGGACCGGGCCGAAGATCTCGTCGTCGTACACCTTCATGCCCGGCTTCACATGGTCCACCAGGCTGACGCCGATGAAGAAGCCGTTCGAATCGAACTCCTGCGAGCGCCCGTCAACGACCACGGTGGCACCTTCGTTTTCCGCTCCCGCAACGTAGGAGGCCACACGGTCCCGGTGCTCCCCGGTAATCAGCGGACCCATCTGGGAGGCCGGATCGGTTCCCGGGCCGATCTTCAGGCCCGCCATCCGGCTGGAGATCGCCTGCACCAGGTCGTCGGCGATGTTGCCCACCGCCACCAGGACGCTGACGGCCATGCAGCGTTCACCCGCCGAACCGTAGGCCGCGGAAACGGCAGCGTCTGCCGCCATGTCCAGGTCGGCGTCGGGCAGCACCACCATGTGGTTCTTCGCGCCGCCCAGGGCCTGGACCCGCTTGCCGTGGTCGGCCGCCCGCTTGTAGATCGACTGCGCGATGGGCGTCGAGCCCACGAAGCTCACCGCTTTCACGTCGGGGTGCTCGAGCAGGACGTCAACGGCTTCCTTGTCCCCCTGCACCACGTTCAGCACGCCGGCGGGCAGTCCCGCTTCGGCAAAGGCCTCGGCAATGAAGATGGCGGCCGACGGATCCTTCTCGCTGGGCTTCAGCAGCACGGTATTGCCGCAGGCCAGGGCGCTGCCGATCATCCACAGCGGCACCATGGCCGGGAAGTTGAACGGGGTAATGCAGGCCACGACGCCCACCGGCTGGCGCACAGAGTGGACGTCGACGCCGCTGGAGACCTGCTCGGAGCGCTCACCTTTGAGCATGTGGGACAGGCCGGTGGCGAACTCGATGTTTTCCAGGCCGCGGGAAATTTCACCCGCGGCGTCGGAGAGGACCTTGCCGTGCTCGCTGGTGAGAATCGCTGCGAGCTCGGGCTTGCGCTGGTTCAGGATCTCGCGGACCCGGAAGAAGATGTTGGTGCGCTTGGCCAGGCTGGTGGCCCGCCACGCCGGCAGCGCGGCACGGGCGGCCGCGATGGCCTCCTCGGTCCGCGCCGCCGAGGCGAGGGGGACCTGCTTCTCCTGCTCGCCGGTGGCGGGGTTGAAGACGGGACCGAAGCGTTCGGCGTCGCTGACGCGGTTGCCGTTGATGAAATGCGGAATGGTTTCCAAGGGACGTCTCTTTCGTGTTTCAGAATGCGGGAAGATGTGGCGGCAGTGCTACTTGGCGGAGTCCAGCGAGCCGTCGGCGAGCTTGATGATCATGGAGCAGTCCTTGCCCGCTTCGCCGGCGTCGATGAGCTGCTGGAACAGCTGCTGGACGTGCTTGCCGATCTCGAGCGGTGTGCCGGTGTCCTCGGCGGCGCTGATGGCAAGGCCGATGTCCTTGTTCGCCAGTTCAGTGGTGAAGGTGGGCGCAAAGTCGTTGTTGGAGGCGGCGGTGGGGACCACCCCGGGCACCGGGTACCAGGTCCGCAGCGCCCAGGAGTCGCCCGAGGAAACGGACGCGATGTCCCAGAAGACCTGCTTGTCCAGGCCCAGCCTGTCAGCCAGGACGGCACCTTCGGCGGTGGACGCCAGGTTGATGAAGAGCATCAGGTTGTTGCAGATTTTGGCCGCTTGCCCGGTGGTGGCGCCGCCGGTGGGGATGATGTTGGCTGCCATCGGGCGGATGTAGCCGGTGGCGTCTGCGACGGCACCCTCCTCGCCGCCCACCATGAAGGTCAGCGTCCCTGCCTTGGCCCCGCTCATGCCGCCGGACACCGGGGCGTCCACAAAGCGGAAGCCGGCGGCAGCAGCGGCGTCGTGCAGTTCCTGGGCCGACGCGATATCGATGGTGGAGGAGTCCACCAGCAGCGTGCGGGTGTCAGCATGGCCGAGGACGCCGTCCTCGCCCAGGTAGACCGCGCGGGCGTGCTCACCCTTGGGCAGCATGGTGAACACCACGTCGGCGCCGGCTACGGCCTCGGCAATGCTGCCGGCCGGCTTCACGCCGGCTTCCTCGGCCGCGGCGAGCGCCGCGGGGTTGAGGTCGAAGCCGCGGACATCGTGCCCGGCCTTTGCCAGGTTGGCGGACATGAAACCGCCCATGTTTCCGAGGCCGATCCAACCGATTACTGCCATTTTGCAAGCTCCTTTGCTTCGGATCCGGCCGTGCGGGCCGGAAGGTCTGTGTCCACCATCACACCCTGCTAGAGTGCAATCAAGGGGAAAAATTACAGACGGTATGTGCACCGATGCACACCGCTGAACACTGATGAAAGGCTTGCCGTGGACCAGAGGCGGCTTCCCAGCCCGGACGACCTGCTGATCCTGCTGACAGTGGCGCGCCTGGGCAGGTTCAACGCGGTGGCGGAAACGCTGGGCACCACCCACACCACGATCTCCCGCCGGATCCTCGCCCTGGACAGGCAGCTGGGCGGGCGAACTCTCGAACGCAGCCCCCACGGCTGGGAACTGACCCAGCTCGGCGCGTCGGCAGTGGAGGCGGCGGAGGCCATCGAGAGCACCCTCGGATCGCTCTCCGGCCTGATCAGCCAGGACCAAAGCGCCCTGTCAGGGCTGGTGCGTGTGGCGACGACGGACGGCGTAGGAGCGGTGTTGGTCACGCCCGCGCTGGTGCGGCTGCAGCAGCAGAACCCGCAGCTGAACATCGAGATGCTGAGCGCCACGCGGAAGGTCAGCCAGAACAGATCCGGCGTGGACCTGGAGATCGTGGTGGGCCGGACCGACGTCAGCAACGCCCAGACCATCTTCCTGAGCAACTACTACCTGCGCCTCTACGCCAGCCCCGGCTACGCCGCGGAGCACGGTCTGCCGGAAACGCTCGACGACGTCGGGCAGCACGGCTTTGTCTCTTACGTTGAGTCTGCGCTCCAGGTGGCGGAGCTGGGGCACCGCTGGTCCTCACAGCTGCCCATGCCCTCTTCGAGCTTCCAGGCCACGAGTGTGTTCGCCCAGATGGAGGCAGTGCGGCAGGGCGCAGGCATCGGGCTGCTGCCGAACTTCATGGTGGCGGGGCAGCCGGGCTTCGTTCCGGTGCTCGCCGATGACTTCGAGCGCCAGCTCCCCATCTGGGCGGTGGCACGGCCGGAATCCCTCCGCTCGGCCGCGGTGCAGGCGGTCGTTGCGTCACTCAAGGAGGAAGTGAAGGCACGGGCAGGAGTGCTGGCGGGCTGACGCGGGCGCCGGCACCCCTGGCGTCAGGCCTGCGCCCGGTTCGGGTGTGCCTCCGTTCAGGCCTGGAACAGGCGCCGTACCACCTGCCCTGATGCCAGCGCATCCAGCCCCTCGTTGATCTCGGTGAGCGGCCTGGTGTCGGTGTGCAGCAGCTCCACCGGCAGCCTGCCCTCGCGCCAGTAGCCCAGGTACAGCGGGATGTCCCGCGCGGGAACGGCGTCGCCCATGTAGGACCCGAGGAGCCGTTTGCCGGCTCCCGCGAACTGCAACGCCGGCACGGTCAGCTCGGCTGACGGGTGGGGAAGTCCGACCGAAACCACGGCGCCGCCCCGCGTCACGTGGCCGAGGCAGGCGGCAATCACACCGGCCGAGCCAACCGCTTCGATGGCGACGTCGACGCCGTCGCCGGCGGCCGCGGCGTCCCTGATAAGACTGGCCGCGTCGTCGGGCGTCCCCACCACGGTGGCGCCGCAGTCGAGGGCGAGCTGGTGCTTGCCCGGATTGGGATCGATGGCGATCACGCTGCCGGCCCCGGCGAGGGAGGCGGCCATGACAGCGGATAGGCCTACCGCCCCGAGCCCAAAGACGGCCACCGACTGGCCGGCCGTGACAGCGGCGGTGTTCAGCACCGCTCCCATTCCGGTGAGCACAGCGCAACCGAACATCGCCGCAACGGTGTCCGGGACGTCGTCGTCAATCACCACCACCGATTCCCGGGCCACCACGGCATAGTCGGCGAAAGCCGAAACCCCCAGGTGGTGGTTGATCCGCTCCCCCGACGGCGTCCGCAGCAGGGCCTCGCCGTGCAGCAGGTCGCCGGAGCCGTTGACCTCCGCCGCCCGGTGGCAGAGCGCAGGACGGCCGGCGCGGCACGCGCGGCAGTCCCCGCAGCTCGGCACGAAAACCAGCACCACGTGGTCTCCAACCGACACGTCGGACACACCGGCGCCGACGGACACGACGCGCCCCACCGCCTCGTGGCCCAGCGCCATGGGAAGGGGCCGGACCCGCGAACCGTCCACCACGGAAAGATCCGAATGGCACAGGCTTGAGTAGGTGATGGCAACGCCCAGCTCACCGGCGCGCGGTTCCGGCCGCTCCAGCTCCTGCACCACCAGGGGCCGGGCGTCCGCGTAGCTGGGCTTCGGCGGTGCAGTGTCGGCCTTGGCGACGGTCGAGTAGAGGACTGCTGCTTTCATGGAAATCCTTGGTGTCGGTGAACCGGCAACTGCCCGGCCCGCGCGCATGGCGGTCCGGGCAGCTGCTGAATGCTCGTAGCTTGGGGCTGAAGCCGGTCTACTTCTTGCTCGCCGCGAGCAGGTCGGCAGTGCCCTGGGCGTCGGCCGCGTCCACGTCGTGGAGCGAGACGCCACGGGTCTCCTTCAGGAAGAACACAGCGACGGCGGTGATGGCGCAGGCGATGAGCAGGTAGATGGCCACCGGAACGGAGGACTTGTAGGTGGAAAGGAGCGATGCGGCGATGATCGGGGCCAGCGAACCGGCGACGATGGAGGTCACCTGGTAGCCCAGGGAGACGCCGGAGTAACGCATCCGGGTGGGGAACATTTCGGCCATGATCGCCGGCTGGCCGGCGTACATGAGCGCGTGGAACAGCAGGCCGATCATGATGGACGCCAGGATAATCATGTCGTTCCCGGTTTCCATCATCGGGAAGGCGAAGAAGCCCCAGGTGGCGCCCAGGATTGCGCCGGCCATGTAGACGGGCTTGCGGCCGAAGCGGTCCGACAGCTTGCCCACCAGCGGAACGGCAACGAAGTGCACGGCGTGGGCCACCAGCAGCAGCAGCAGGATCCGCGTCGTGTCGGCCTGGACCACGGTCTTGAGGTAGGTGATGGAGAACGTCACCACGAGGTAGTAGAGGATGTTTTCCGCAAAGCGCAGGCCCATGGCGGTGAAGACGCCACGCGGGTAGCGCTTGAAGACCTCGGCAACGCCGTAGCCCTTGTGCCCGGCCTCGACCTCTTTGCGGGCTTCGAGGAAGATCGGGGCGTCATTGACCTTGGTGCGGATGTAGTAGCCGATCAGGACGATCACCGCGGAGAGCCAGAACGCTACGCGCCAGCCCCAGCCAAGGAAGGCTTCCTGGGTCAGCGTCGAGGACAGGATGAACAGCACCGCCGTGGCGAGCAGGTTGCCCATGGGTACGGCCGACTGCGGCCAGCTGGCCCAGAAGCCGCGGGACTTGCTGGGGCTGTGCTCGGCGACGAGGAGAACCGCGCCGCCCCATTCGCCGCCGACGGCGAAGCCCTGCGCGAACCGCAGGAACACCAGGAGTGCGGGCGCCCAGTAACCGATCTGCTGGAACGTCGGCAGGCAGCCCATCAGGAAGGTGGAGACGCCCACCAGGATGATGCTCAGCTGCAGCAGCTGCTTGCGGCCGAACTTGTCGCCGAAGTGGCCGAAGACGATGCCGCCGATCGGGCGGGCAACGAATCCGACGGCGTACGTGAGGAAGGCGGCGATGATGCCGTCCAGCTCGGTGCCGGCGTTGGGGAAGAAGGTCTTGCCGAAGACCAGGGTGGCAGCCGAAGCGTAGAGGAAGAACTCATACCACTCCACGACGGTGCCGGCCATGGATGCCGTGACAACTTTCTTGAGGCCTGAGGCCTTGACGTCGGTTTCCTCTACACGCCTTGCGGCGGAGCTTTCCGTACTCATTGCAAACTCCTTCGGCGTCTTCCTCGACGCCACGGGGACCGGTCGATGGCGACGGGTGTGTGATGCACACCACGAACGCCGGATTCAACGAGTATGGTCTGCCGATGAAGCAAGCTCAACGCCAAATAGTGCAGGGCCCATCTGCATTTATGCACACAAGCTGCGTTGGCGTTGTCACGGCACGGCCGGCCCCGGCCGCGTGGAGCGGGCCTGAGGTCAGTTGAGGAGGTGCGCCCTGAGCTGGGCGTTCAGCTGGCCGATCTCCGTGAGGAAGCCGTCGTGGCCGATCGGGGAATCGATCATATGGACATCCACTGTTCCAGGCAGGGACTCGGCCAGTTCCTGCGACTGGGCGGGAAAGTACAGACGGTCCGACTCCACGGCGGCCACGAAGAAGTCGGCGGTGGTCCGGGCGAGGGTCTCCTTGAGCGTTCCCCGCCCGCGGGTGACGTCGTGGCTCATGAGCGCTTCCGTCAGGGCGATGTAGCTGTTGGCGTCGAAGCGCCGGACCAGTTTGTTGCCCTGGTGGTCGAGGTAGCTCTCCACCTGGTAACGGCCGCGGCCCGCCAGGGCATCGGCCTGCAGCGGCTGTTCAGCGGCCTGGGCGTTCCTGCCGAACCGGAAATCGAGTTCGTAGGCAGACCGGTAGGTGATGTGGGCAATCCGCCGAGCGAGCGCCAGGCCATCCGCGGGTTCCGGTCCGCCGTAGTAGTCGCCGCCGTTGAAGTGGCGGTCCTGCCGAATGGCAAGCGTCTGTGCCTGCGCGAACGCGATCTGTTCGGCCGTGCTCCTGGCACCGACGGAGATGACACCGCAGCGCCGCACCCGTTCCGGGAAAGTTACTGCCCATTCGAGGGCGCGCGCCCCGCCCATGGAGCCGCCCACCACAGCATGCCAGCTGCTGATGCCGAGCCGGTCAGCCAGCCGCGCCTCGGCCGCCGTGGAATCCCTCAGCGTCACCAGCGGAAAGCGTGAACCCCAGGGCTTGCCGTCCGGAGCTGTCGACGACGGCCCGGTGGACCCGTAACAGCCACCCAGGATGTTAATGGAAATGACGAAGAACCTGTCGGTGTCCGCCGGCGCACCGGGCCCGGCGAGCTGTTCCCACCAGCCCTCTTCAGTTCCCGCGCCGCCCCGGGTCACGTGCGTGTCCCCGGTGAGGGCATGCTGAACGAGGATGGCGTTGGAGCCGTCCTCGTTGAGCGTTCCCCAGGTTTCGTAGGCCAGGGTCACGTCCGGCAGGAATCCCCCGGCCTCGAGTTCCAGGCTGCCGATGTTGACGTATTGGACAGTGCCGTTGGGGACGGTGCCATTCGGAACAGTGCTAGTGGGGACGGTGCCATGCGGAACAGTGCTGCTCCCAGCCGTGCCTTGCGGAGCCTTGCCGTTCGGTACTACGGCGGCGGGTACATCAGTGCTGACAGAAATCGTCATAGGTAAACCTCTTCTACGCGCTTGCCCGCCGGCAGCTGTCCGGCAGGCCAGGTCTTCACCCGGGGCACCCCACCGCGGAAGGAGGGTTGCCGGCCAGCAAGCCGGGGCTGTCGCTGGCACTCATGACCTGTTGCCCAGTTTACGAAACAGGCGGACATCTGCGCTAAGAATGTGACGGCTGTGTGACTCCCGGCCCCTCACCGGCCGGGAGCCACACCGGCAGCGCGGGAAGTCAGGCGCCCTTTGCCGCGCGGAATCCGGCGTCGAGGTCGGCCAGGATGTCATCGATGTGCTCCAGGCCCACCGACAGCCGGACCAGGCCGGGGGCAACCCCCGCCACGGCCTGCTGCTCCGGCGTGAGCTGGCTGTGGGTGGTCGACGCCGGGTGGATGACGAGGGAGCGGACGTCGCCAATGTTTGCCACGTGGGAGTGCAGTTCCAGGGCATCCACGAAGCGCTTTCCGGCCTCGGCGCCGCCGGCCAGCGTAAAGGCCACCACCGCGCCGGTGCCCTTGGGCCCGTACTTCAGGCCGCGCTCGTACCAGGGGCTGGACGGCAGCCCGGCGTAGGCCACGGACTCCACGTCTTCCCGGGCTTCCAGCCAGCCGGCCACGGCTGCTGCGTTGGCCACGTGGCGCTCCACCCGAAGGCTCAGGGTTTCCAGGCCCTGCGCGATGAGGAAGGCATTGAACGGGGACACCGCGGAGCCCAGGTCGCGGAGCAGCTGGACGCGGGCCTTGAGGATGTAGGACAGGTTGGCTCCCAGGGCGCCGCCGGCGCCGAGGTCCCGGGCGTAGACCAGCCCGTTGTAGGTGGGGTCCGGTGTATTGAAGCCGGGGAAACGCTCCGGGTCCTTGCCGAAGTCGAAGTTGCCTGAATCCACGATGACGCCGGCAATGGCGGCACCGTGCCCGCCGAGGTATTTGGTGGCCGAGTGCACCACGATGTCCGCACCCCACTCGAGCGGGCGGATGAGGTAGGGCGTGGACAGGGTGTTGTCCACGATCAGCGGCACGCCGGCCTCGTGCGCTGTCCGGGCAACGCCTTCGATGTCCAGCACGTCCTGCCGGGGGTTCGACACCACCTCGGCAAAGAAGAGCTTGGTGTTCGGCCGCACGGCGTCGCGCCACTGCTCCAGGTTGTCCGGGTCTGCCACGAAGGTGACGGAGACTCCGAACTTCTTCAGCGTGTGTGCCAGCAGGTTGTAGGTACCGCCATAGAGGCTGGGGCTGGCAACAACGTGGTCGCCGGCTTCGGCGATGTTAAGGATGGCGTACGTTTCGGCGGCCTGGCCCGAGCTCAGGAGCAGTGCCGCAAGCCCTCCTTCCAGACTGGCGATGCGCTGTTCGACGGCGTCCTGGGTAGGGTTGCCGATCCGCGTGTAGATGGGTGCGATCTCGGCCAGCGCAAAGCGGTCCGCTGCACTCTCGGCGCTGGGGAAGACGAACGACGTCGTCTGGTAGATCGGCAGTGCCCGGGCGCCGGTGGTGCCGTCCGGCGCCTGGCCGGCATGGATCTGGCGGGTTTCGAATGACCATGCGTTGGACATGAGGCTCCTCTGCTGAAGGGCGTGTGCTGGTCCCGGCACAGGCCCGCGCTTGCCGCACGGCGGGCGCCGCGCAGCCAGGTCTTCACCCGGGGCACCCCGCCGCGGTTGGAGGGTTGCCGGCCAGCGAGCCGGGGCTTTCTTCGCTGGCACTCATGACCTGCGATCAGTGTAGGAATGGGACTGTTACGCGCACAGCTTTGTGAAGAACTTCGTCAAAGTATGGACTTTTCGCAAGGTTAGGTGCACCTAAGCTGAGAGCCACCTCACAAAGTGCCAAGATGAGGTCATGCGCATGGATCACGTCTCTTACGCCTGTGAACACGATGGCCTGGCGGCCACCACCGAACGTATCTCCTCTGCCCTCGGCGTCGAAGCCGTAAAGGGCGGGGTGCACCCCCGGTTTGGGACCCGGAACATGATCATTCCCCTGGCCGGCCACAAGTACCTCGAGGTTGTTGAGGTACTGGACCACCCGGCGTCGGACAAGGCACCGTTCGGCCAGGCCGTCCGGGCCCGGTCCGCGGCGGGCGGCGGCTGGATGGGCTGGTGCGTCGAAGTTGACGACCTCGCCCCATTCGAGGAACGCCTGGGCCGCTCCGCGGTCAACGGCAACCGCAAGTTCCCCGACGGCCGGGAGCTTGTCTGGAAGCAGATCGGCATCCTGGGCCTAATCGCGGACCCGCAGGTCCCCTACATGCTGAAGTGGGAGGGCGATGCGGAGCTGCACCCGTCCAACGCCTATGACAGCAATGTGAAGATGTCCAGCCTCACGATCGCGGGCTCTGCCGAGCGCGTGACCGAGTGGCTCGGCGAGCCCGTCGAAAGGCCGCTGGAGGACGTCGCCGTGAACTGGGTCGCCCCGCACGGAACGCCGGGCATTCTCTCGGTCACGTTCGAAACCGCAGCGGGCGCCGTCACCATCTGACGCACTCTCCGCCCTTCACTTCGGCCGCCATCAGCGGGTGCCAATGACGTCACCCGCCGATGGCGGCCGAATCACTTTTAAGGGCCGGGCGCTTCCTAGCCCAGGCCAACCGCTTTGCCGAACAGGCTGAACCCGACGAACGCGACGATGTCCAGCAAGGCGTGCGCGATGACGAGCGGCATCACCCTCCGGGTCCTGGTGTAGATCCAGGCGAAGACCACGCCCATGATGGCGTTTCCAATGAATGGTCCGAACCCCTGGTACAGGTGGTAGCTGCCGCGGAGCATTGCGGACACAAAAATCGCCAGCGGCACGGACCAGCCGAACTTGCCGAACCGGTCCAGCAGGTAGCCCACCACAATGACCTCCTCCACGACCGCGTGGCGCAGTGCGGACAGTATCAGCACGGGCACCGTCCACCAGTAGGCGTCCAGACCGCTGGGGATGATCGCCGTCGTAATGCCCAGGGCACGCCCCGCGGCGTAGAGGCCCAGCGACGGGATCCCGATCAGGGCGGCCAGCCCGAGCCCCTGCAGCAGGTCCCTGCCCGGCCGGGCAAAGTTGAATCCCAGCTTCCGGAACGCCGAGCCGGCCTCGTGCCCGCCTCCGGCCTTCGCCTGGCGCTGGTCTGTCAGAAAGTAGATCACCAGCAGGACCGGCACCAGGGCGAAGATGATGTCCAGCAGCTGGTAGGTGAGGTCGAAGTACTCCCGCGTGCTTTGCGACCTGTTCAGGGTGGACGTCCCCTGCGCCAGCGGTGCCCGGGTCATTTTGTCCAGCAGCTGCACCACGGAGTAGACGGCGGACTGGCCGAGCGACAGCCCAAGGACGATCCAGACTTCGAACCGCAGCCGACGGCGGGAGGGAACCAACATGTTCCTATCTTGCCTGCACCGGCTGGTACTTTCCTGTCAGCCAGTCGGTTCCTGTCCGGCCGCGGGCTGACCCTATGCTGGGGAACTATGAGCGCTCCCGGGAAAATCATCATGATCCGGCACGGCCAGTCGGCGGCCAACGCGGATACCTCCATTTACAACAGGGTGCCCGACTACCGGATTCCGCTGACAGAGCTTGGCCTGGAGCAGGCGAAAGCCGCCGGGGAACGCATCCGGCGCGAGCTGGACGGCCGGCAGGTGAGCGTCTACGTCTCACCGTACCTGCGCGCCTACCAGACCCTTGAGGCACTGGATCTTGGCCATCTGACGGAGCGGGTGATCGAGGAACCGCGGCTGCGCGAACAGGACTGGGCCAACTTCCAGATTTCCGGCGACATCGAGGACCAGAAGGAACTCCGCAACGCCTATGGCCACTTCTTTTACCGCTTCCGGGAGGGCGAGTCCGGCTCCGACGTCTACGACCGGATCTCCTCGTTCATGGAGACCCTGTACCGGCACTGGTCCAAGCCCGACTACTCCCCGAACGCCCTGCTGGTCACGCACGGGCTGACCATGCGCCTGTTCTGCATGCGCTGGTTCCACTGGTCCGTGGAGTATTTCGAGTCGCTGAACAACCCCGAAAACGCCGAGGTCCGCATGCTGGTGCGCAACAGCCTGGGCAAGTACGAACTCGACACACCGTTCACACAGTGGGTGGACCGGAGGGTGGACGAAACCGTGCTGGACGCCCCGCCGGTGATTTTCTGAGCCGTCTTCTTTTCTAGGCGCCGGCCACGAGCACTTCGGTGCCGCGGGCTTCGAAGGCGGCCTTGTCGGCCGCGGAAATGCCGGAGTCGGTGATGAGCCGGGTGAAGTTGTAGCCGTCCATGGTGGCAAACGCCCGGCGGCCCACCTTCGAGGAGTCTGCGATCACGTAGGACTCGCTGGCGCGGCTGGCCAGCAGGGCGTTGACCGTAGCCTCGGCCTCGCCGGTGTTGGTGGGCCCCACCTCCGGGTCGACGCCGTTGACCCCGATGAAGGCGATGTCCAGCACCACCTTCTGCATGATGATGTCCGTGTACGGGCCCACGAGTTCATAGGACCGCGGGTTGAGGATGCCGCCGGTCACCATCACCTTGATGTTGGGCCGGACGGCAAGCTGGGAGGCGATGTTGATCGCATTGGTGACCACGGTCAGGGTGGGCTGGTTCGACGGCGAGTTAAGGTCCTCGCGGGTGGCCAGGATCTGTGCGAGGGCGGTACTCGTGGTGCCGCCGCACAGGCCGATGACCATGCCCGGGCTGATGAGCGCCGAGGCGGCCAGGGCGATCTCCTGCTTGGCTACGGCGTGGTCGTCCCGGTTGTACCTGCCGGGAAGGTCGTAGGCGAGGGCGCCGGTGGTGGCGCCGCCGCGGGTCCGGGTCAGCAGCCGCCGCTTGGCAAGGCTGTCCAGGTCCCGCCGGGCGGTGGCAGGTGACACGCCGAGCCGGGTGACGATTTCCTCGACTTCCACCTGGCCGGCCTCGGCAAGGAGATCAAGGATGGCCGTCAGTCGGTCGGTGCGTGTCATGCAGGGCCTTTCAAGATCCAAAAACGCCACAAAGAAATGACGCTTTGTGATTGTATCAGACCCTGAACGATCATCTTGCGTCACTCCCGGGGGGAATGGCACCGCCTGACACTACCGTGCCCGCACCCCTGCACGCCACACCGCGTGGGTCAGCGGCATGCCGGGGCGGTAGGCGAGGTGGGTGGCGGACGGGGCGTTAAGGACGTGCAGGTCCGCCCGGTGTCCGACGGCGAGTGAGCCCACGGCGCGTTCGCCGTCGACGTCGCTACCGGAGTCGCGCTGCAGCGCCAGGGCGCCGCCGTACGTCGCCGCCCGGACGGCCTCATGGACACTCAGTCCCATCTGGAGGACGGCGGTGGTGACGCAGAACGCCATGGAGCTCGTGTAGGACGTGCCGGGGTTGCAGTTGGACGCGAGCGCCACGGGCACGCCGGCGTCCAGGAGCTGACGGCCGGGGGCCAGCGGCTGGCGGGTGGAGAGGTCGCAGGCCGGCAGGCAGGTGGCCACCGTTCCCCGGCCGCCCGTTCCCGCGGCGGCATCCCAGCCCGACCAGCCGGCGGCGAGGTCTGCGATGTCCTGCTCCGAAAGATAGTTGACGTGGTCCACGCTTGCCGCGCCGAACTCCACCGCGAGGCGGACGCCGGCGCCGTAGCCCAGCTGGTTGCCGTGCACCCGCAGCCCCAGGCCGGCGTCGCGGCAGGCCTGCAGCACGGCACGTGACTGTTCCTCCGAGAAGGCGCCCCGTTCGCAGAACACGTCGGCCCAGCGGACGTAAGGGCGGACCGCATCCAGCATCGGGCCGCAGACGAGCTTGGTGTAGTCATCCGCATCCGCCCCGGCCGGCACCAGGTGGGCGCCCAAATAGGTGACTTCGTCCGCCACCGTCGAGGCGATCCGCGCGCCCCGGGCTTCCTGCTCGACATCGAGGCCGTAGCCGGTTTTCGTCTCGAGGTACGTCGTGCCCTGCGACACTGCTTCGGCGACCCGGCCCTGCGCCAGCCGCGTAAGGTCGTAGTCGCCGGTGTTCCGGGTGGCTTCAGTGGTGACGGCGATGCCGCCGGCGCTGTACTCCTCCCCTGCCATCCGGGCCTCGAACTCCGCCGTCCGGTCGCCCGCGAAAATGAGGTGCGTGTGGGAGTCCACCCAGCCGGGGAGCACGGCCCGGCCGCCCGCGTCCACGGCTTCGTCGGCCGCGGGGGCGGCGGAGGCCTGGCCGATCCACGAGATCCGTTCACCCTCGATCACCACTGCCGCATTCTTGAGGACACGGTGCTCCGCGTCCTGGGTCATCAGTTCGGCGATGTTGGTGATCAGCGTGCTCATGGATCCATTCTTCAGCGCCGGATGGACCAGCGCGTCGCAGCAAGCGCATCAGCCGTCCGGGATACCGGACGGCTGCCAGTGTCCTGCCCCGCGTGTCCGGCACTCTGTCCGTCACGGCCGTTCGGGCCCGCCAGAATCTGGGCCGCGGCCAGTTCCGCGATTCCGGACGAGGTCTGGAAACCGTAGCCGCCCTGGCCGGCGAGCCAGAAGAATCCGCGGGCCTCGGCGTCGAACCCCACGACAGGCACGCCGTCGGCCGCCTCGGTGCGCAGGCCGGTCCAGGCCGTCCGGACGGTTCCGATCCCCAGCGTCGTCAGGGTGTTGAGCCGGGAGATGAGCCGCTCCACGTCCCCGGGACGGGGACGTGCGTCCTCCGCCGGGCTGGCCACGTGTTCCGACGGCGAGATCAGCACGTCGCCGCCTTCCTTGCGGAAGTAGAAGGAGTCGTCTGCGGCGGCCACCATGGGGCTGCCTTCCGGCAGCGGATGGCCGACGCCGACAATCGCTGCCGTGCGCCGGTAGGGCTGCAGGCCGATCTTCTCGACGCCGCTCAGCACCGCAAGCTCGTCGGCCCAGGCGCCGGCCGCGTTGACCAGCACGCCGGCGGAGAAGCCTTCCTGCCCGGCGCCGATCTCCCAGCCCGATCCCAGCCGCTGGGCCGAGTGGACGCGGGCGCCGGTGATGATGTCCACGCCGGCAGCCTCGGCACGCGCCCGGTGCCTTTCCAGCAGCACCGGGGCGTCGCACCCGAAGGACCCGGTGTCCAGGCCGGCGGCGGAGAAGGATTCGGGCTTCAAAGCCGGGCACAACCCGAGCGCTTCGTCATGGCTTATCAGGCGCATCTCGCCGCTGGCCTCGGCGCGCACCGTTTCGTCGTCTCCGATGAGCAGAAAGCTCCGCGGCGACAGCACGGGCCGGGACTGTCCGGCGTCGTCCGCCGCGATCAGTTCCAGGGTGCGGACAGTCAGTTCCTGCACCACCGGCGGGCCGTAACTGGGTATCAGCTGCCGGGCCGAACGCGAGGACGTGTGGTACGCCAGCTGCTGCTCCGCCTCCACGAGGGCCACGGTGCATTTGCCGGCCAGCGCGGAGGCAAGGGACAGTCCGGCAATCCCGCCGCCCACAATGACTACGTCATACGTTGATGCCATGGGCACAATCCTTACAGATGGCCGGACTTTACAGGTGACCGGGACCTACGCAGCCACCGCGTCCCTGCTCTTGACGAACGCCTGGACGCAGGTTTCGACGTCGTCTGCGCTGTGCGCGGCGGACAGCTGGACGCGGATCCGGGCGGCACCGCGCGGCACCACGGGAAAGCTGAAGGCGGTCACGTAGACCCCGTGCTGGAGCATCTGGTCGGCCACCTGCGCTGCCAGGACGGCGTCGCCGAACATGACCGGCACGATGGCGTGCTCGCCGTCCAGCAGTTCGAAGCCTTCCTCCGTCATCCGGCGGCGGAACAGCTCCGCGTTCCGGAACAGCGTGGCCCGCAGCTCGCCGGAGGTCTGCACGAGTTCCAGGGCTTTGATGGTGGCCGCCACGATGGCGGGCGCGAGGGAGTTCGAGAAGAGGTACGGGCGGGCCTTCTGCCGGAGCATGGCCACCACTTCGGCGCGGCCGGACACGTAGCCGCCCGAGGCGCCGCCCAGCGCCTTCCCGAAGGTGCCCGTGAAGATGTCCACGCGGTGGGTGACGCCGGCATGCTCGGGAGTCCCGGCCCCGGTGGGTCCCATGAAGCCCACGGCGTGGGAGTCATCCACCATCACCAGGGCGTCGTGCTTTTCAGCGAGGTCGCAGATGGCCTCCAGCGGGGCGAGGTAGCCGTCCATGGAGAAGACGCCGTCGGTGACGATAATCTTCCGCCGGGCATCCTTCGCTTCCACCAGTTTCGCCTCCAGGTCGGCCATGTCCTGGTTGGCGTAGCGGAACCGCTGCGCCTTGCACAGCCGGATGCCGTCGATGATGGACGCGTGGTTCAGGGCGTCGGAGATGATGGCATCCTCGGGCCCGAAGAGGGATTCGAAAACGCCGCCGTTCGCGTCGAAGCAGCTGGAGAACAGGATGGTGTCCTCCGTGCCCAGGAACTTTGAGACCCTGGCTTCGAGTTCAAGGTGGAGGTCCTGGGTGCCACAGATGAACCGGACGCTGGCCATGCCGAAGCCGCGCTCGTCCATGGCGGACTTGGCCGCCGCGATGATTTCGGGGTGGTCGGCCAGGCCCAGGTAGTTGTTGGCGCAGAAGTTCAGGACCGGCGAACCTGATTCACCGATCTGCCCGGCGGTGATGTGGCTGGCCTGGGCGGAGTCGATGTGGCGCTCCGTCTTGTAAAGGCCTGCGGTGCGGATGTCGTCAAGCTCTGCGCGGAGCTGGTTCTTGATGGCTGAGTACATGGCGGGTTCTCCTCGGCTGGGAAACTGTCAAAAACGGGTGTGGAAGGGCGGGGGCCCAATTTTGGGGCCCGGATTTCAGGTCAGATTTCCGACCAGTCGAGCACCACTTTGCCGCCGACGCCAGCCTTCGCGATTTCGAAGCCCTTCTCCCACTGGGTGGCCGGCAGGACATCCGTGACGACGGCGGAGATGCTGGCGTGCACGGCGGGGCTGGAGGACAGCATGGCGCTCATGGCGTACCAGGTCTCGAACATCTCGCGGCCGTAGATGCCCTTCAGGGTGAGCATGTGCGTGACAACCTTGCCCCAGTCGATGTCGATGGACTGGCTCGGAAGGCCCAGCATGGCGATGCGTCCGCCGTGGTTCATGTTGTCAATCATCTCCGGCAGCGCCGTGGGGTGGCCGGACATCTCCAGTCCGACGTCGAAGCCCTCGCGCATGCCCAGCTCCCGCTGCGCTTCCCGGACCCGTGTCTTGGAGACGTCAATGGCCAGATCCACGCCGAGCTGCCGGGCCAGCTCCAGGCGCGGGGCCGAGACATCGGTGATGGCGATCTTGCGGGCGCCGGCGTGGCGGGCCACGGCGATGGCCATGAGGCCGATCGGCCCGGCTCCGGTGATCAGCACGTCCTCCCCCACCAGCGGGAAACTCAGGGCGGTGTGCACGGCGTTGCCGAAGGGGTCGAAGATGGCACCAAGTTCCGGCGTGACGGACGGGTCCTGGTGCACCCAGACGTTCGTCTCCGGGATGACAACGTATTCCGCGAACGCGCCGTCCCGCTGCACGCCCACGCTGACCGTGTGGATGCACATCTGCCGGCGGCCGGCGCGGCAGTTGCGGCAGATGCCGCAGACGATGTGGCCTTCCCCGGACACCCGGTCGCCCACTTTGACGTAGCGCACGTCCTCGCCGGTGGCCACCACCTCGCCGTAGAACTCGTGGCCGGCGATCAGCGGGGCCTCGATGATGCCCTGCGCCCAGGCGTCCCAGGACTGGATATGCAGGTCCGTGCCGCAGATGCCGGTGGTATGCACACGGATCTTGACCTCGCCGGGTCCCGCCTCGGGTTCCGGGCGGTCTGTCAGTTCAAATCCGGCGTGGGCGCCGGCCTTATAGAGGGCCTTCATTGGCTTCCTTACGTTCGGCATGCGTGGCATACAGGGAATTCTCCCTTCATTAGAGCGACCTTCGACCCGTTAGCACAAGGGCAATTTTCTCAATCGACGATTAAGGAATCGCTAAGGAATAGGATAAGCACATGGAGATCCACCAGCTCGAAATGCTGCGCGAGCTTGGCGCGCTCGGAAGCGTCAAGGCCGTAGCCGACACCCTGCTCGTTACGCCCTCCGCCGTGTCCCAGCAGCTTGCCCAGCTGCAGAAAAGCGTTGACGTGCCGCTGACCCGCAAGGAGGGCCGGAACCTGGTCCTCACGGAGGCCGGCCAGGTGCTCGCGGACGCGGGTGCCGCCGTCGTCAGCGCCATGGCCGACGCGCGGATGGCGATCGGCGCGTACCACGGCTCCACGGTGGCGCCGGTGACGGTGAGCGGGTTCCACAGCGCGGGGCAGGCGCTGTTTGCGCCGCTGGCCCGGCTCCTGGACGGCCCCGACAAGCCGAAGGTGCTGCTCTCCGACGAGGACGTGGCCCAGCAGGATTTTCCCGCGCTGACGGCGAGGTACGACCTCGTGCTGGCGCACCGGATGGACCACAGCCCCAAGTGGCCGGAGGAACGGGTGGCGGTGATACCGCTGGCGCATGAGCCGCTGGACGTGGCGCTGCCGGCCGGCCACCGCCTGGCCGGGCAGGCGACGCTGACGGCGTCCGACGTCGTCGGGGAACCCTGGGTGACCAGCCGCGCCGGCTACTCCCCCGCGGACGTGCTGTCCGCCGTCGCCGCGGTGTCCAGCCGGGAGCTGAACATCGTGCACCGGATCAATGACTACTCCACAGTGGCGGCGCTGGTGGCCTCGGGAAGCGTGATCGGCCTGCTGCCGCGGTATACGGCGCGGCCCGTACTGAACCCGGACATTGTGCTGCGGCCGCTGCACGGAATCAGCACCCGGCGCCGGATCGATATCCTGGCGCGACCGGAAAACCTCAAGCGCGCGTCGGTGCGGGTGGTGTGCGAGGCGCTGCAGGACATCATGGCCCGGCTCAGCCACGCTTAAACCCAACTGGGTCGCAGTTGTTGTCGTTTTGAGCACTCAAAACGACGTTAACTGCGACCCAGTTGGGTGGAGTACTCAGGCGGTGACGCCGAGCTTCTCCAGGATCAGCTCGCGCACGCGGCCGGCGTCGGCCTGGCCGCGGGTGGCCTTCATGACGCCGCCGACGATGGCGCCGATGGCCTGCACCTTGCCGCCGCGGATCTTCTCCGCAACGTCGGGCTGAGCGGCCAGGGCTGCGTCGATGGCTTCCAGGAGCGGGCCGTCGTCGGACACCACGGCGAGGCCGCGCTTCTCGACCACCTCGGCCGGGGTACCTTCGCCGGCGAGCACGCCATCCAGCACCGCGGAGGCCATCTTGTTGTTGATCTTGCCCGCTTCCACCATCTTGCTGAGTTCCACGATGGTGGCCGGCGTGATTCCCAGCTGGCCGGGGTCGACGTCGGCGTTCTTGGCGCGGCCCACGATCTCGCCCATCCACCACTTGCGGGCCACGGAAGCCGTGGCGCCGGCGGTAATGGTTTCCTCGATCTCGTCCAGCACGCCGGCGTTGACGACGTCACGGAACTCCAGGTCCGAGTAGCCCCAGTCCTGCTTCAGCCGCTTGCGGCGCTCGGCCGGCGGCTCAGGCAGGGTCGCGCGGATCTCCTCCACCCACTCCCGGGAGGGAACGACGGGAACCAGGTCCGGCTCCGGGAAGTAGCGGTAGTCGTCGGCGTCGGACTTTTCCCGGCCCGACGTCGTCGTGCGCGTGTCCTCGTGCCAGTGGCGCGTTTCCTGGATCACCGGCTCGCCGGAGTCCAGGACGGCGGCGTGGCGCTGGATCTCATAGCGGACGGCGTGTTCGACGGCGCGCAGCGAGTTCACGTTCTTCGTCTCGGAGCGGATGCCGAAGCGTTCGCGGCCGTGCGGGCGCAGCGAGACGTTGGCGTCGCAGCGGACGTTGCCGCGTTCCATCTTGGCATCCGAGACGCCGAGGTTCTTGACGATTTCCCGCACGGCGGCAACGTAAGCCTTGGCGAGCTCGGGGGCGCGGGAACCGGCTCCCTCGATCGGCTTGGTGACGATCTCGACGAGCGGAACGCCTGCACGGTTGTAGTCCACCAGCGAGTATTCGGCGCCCTGGATGCGTCCGGCCGAGCCGCCGAGGTGTGTCAGCTTCCCGGCGTCCTCCTCCATGTGGGCGCGTTCGATCTCGACGCGGAACACGGTGCCGTCCTCGAGCTCGATGTCCAGGTAGCCGTCATACGCGATCGGCTCGTCGTACTGGGACGTCTGGAAGTTCTTGGGGGTGTCCGGGTAGAAGTAGTTCTTCCGGGCGAAGCGGCAGGACTCGGCGATCTTGCAGTTCAGCGCCAGGCCGATCTTGATGGAGGACTCCACCGCGGTCTTGTTCACCACCGGCAGGACGCCGGGCATGCCCAGGTCCACCTCGTTGACGTTGGTGTTGGGCTCGTCACCGAACACGTTGGGCGCGGAGGAGAACATCTTGGTCTTCGTGTTGAGTTCAACGTGGACCTCGAACCCGAGGACGGGATCGTACTTCTCCATCGCTTCTTCGAAGCTGAGGGTTGCATCGGTGGTCATTATTTTGCCTCCTGGGTTTCGGCAAGCTCAGCCAACGACGGAGCCTTGTCCAGCAGCGGGCCGCCCCATTTCGCTTCCAGCAGGGATTCCAGGACAGCGCCCACCCGGTAGAGGCGGGCGTCCTCGCGGGCCGGTGCCAGCAGCTGGATGCCGACGGGCAGTCCGTCCTCGTCGGCCAGGCCGCCGGGCAGGGACAGGCCGGGGACGCCGGCCATGTTGGCGGGAATGGTGGCGACGTCGTTGAGGTACATCGCCAGCGGGTCATCCAGCTTCTCGCCCAGCTTGAACGCCGTGGTGGGCGCCGTGGGGGAAATCAGGACGTCGGCCTTGGCGAAGGCAGCCTCGAAGTCGCGCTGGATGAGCGTGCGCACCTTCTGGGCGGAGCCGTAGTAGGCGTCGTAGTAGCCGGCGGACAGCGCGTACGTGCCGAGGATGATGCGGCGCTTGACCTCATCGCCGAATCCTGCGGCGCGGGTGGCGCCCATGACACGCTCGATGGTGAGCGGCGGCTCCTCGGGGAGCACGCGCAGGCCGTAGCGGACGCCGTCGAACTTGGCCAGGTTGGAGGAGGCCTCCGACGGCATGATCAGGTAGTAGGCGCCCAGCGCGTACTGGAAGTTGGGGCAGGACACCTCAACGATCTCCGCACCCGCTTCTTTCAGCAGCTCCAGGGATTCGTTGAAGCGGTTCTCGACGCCGGCCTGGTAACCCTCGCCGTGGAGCTCCTTGATGATGCCGATCTTCATGCCGTCCACGTTGCCGAGGCGCGCAGCGGCCACAAGGTCGCCCAGCGGGTCCGGCAGGGAGGTGGAGTCGTGCGGGTCGTGGCCGCCGATGACCTGCTGCAGCAGCGCCGAGTCCAGGACGGTGCGGGAGACGGGGCCGATCTGGTCCAGCGAGGACGCCATGGCGATGGCGCCGTAGCGGGACACGCCGCCGTAGGTGGGCTTGACGCCAACGGTGCCGGTGACGGCGCCAGGCTGGCGGATGGATCCGCCCGTGTCCGTGCCGAGGGCCAGCGGTGCTTCGAAGGCTGCGACGGCGGCTGCCGACCCGCCGCCCGAACCGCCGGGGATGCGGTCCAGGTCCCACGGGTTGCGGGTGGGGCCGAAGGCAGAGTGCTCGGTGGAGGAACCCATGGCGAACTCGTCCAGGTTGGTCTTGCCCAGGATCGGCATCTTCGCGGCGCGCAGCTTCTTGACGACGGTCGCGTCGTACGGGCTGTGCCAGCCTTCGAGGATCTTGGAACCGGCCGTGGTGGGCTGGCCGATGGTGACAATGAGGTCCTTGACGGCGATCGGAACGCCGGCGAGTTCGTGCAGCTCCTCGGCGGCCTGCCCGCCTGCGGCACGGATGGCGTCCACCTCGGCGGCGACGGCGAGTGCCTCCTCGGTGTTGACGTGCAGGAACGCGTTGACGCCGCGTTCTCCCCCGTCAACGGCGGCGATCCGGTCCAGGTGCGCCTGGGTGACCTCGACGGCGGTGACCTCGCGGGCGGCGAGCTTCGCGGCCAGCTGGGCTGCGGAGAGACGGATGAGTTCCGTGCTGTTGGTTTCAGTCATGGTCTAGTCCTCATCCAGGATTGCCGGGACCTTGAAGCGGTCTGCGTCTGAGTCCGGAGCGCCGGAGAGTGCCTGCTCGGCGGTGAAGGTGTGGCCCACCTCGTCCTCGCGGAACACGTTGCTCAGCGGAATCGGGTGCGACGTTGCGGGAACACCGTCACCTGCGGCCTCACTCACGGATTTCACCGCGTCTACGATGACGGCAAGTTCGCCGGCCATCCTGTCCAGCTCTTCAGCACTCATCTCAATGTGCGCAAGCCGCGCTAGGTGCGCGACGTCGTCACGGTTGATCGCAGCCATGGATCTCCCTGCAAGTTCGGAATGGGTTTCCGGACTAGTCTACTGTCACGTTGCCCTGCCGCTTTCCGGCTATTCAACGCCAAATGGCAGTTCACGGCGGTGTTTTGCACAAACACTGCCGCGAACTGCCATCTCGGCCTCCGGACCGGGCGGGAGGACGAGCCTTAGTGGATGCCGATTGCTCCTGTCAGGATTCCTACTCCGAGCATTACCAGGGCTACTACTGCGCTCCTCCAGAGGACCTTCTTGTGGTGGTCGCCCAGGTCTACCTTGGCCAGGGAGACCAGGAGCAGGATGGCGGGAACCAGCGGGCTCTGCATGTGGAACGGCTGGCCGGTGATGGAGGCACGGGCCATCTCGGCGGCGCTGATGCCGTAGTGGGCGGCGGTCTCGCTCAGGACGGGCAGTACGCCGAAGTAGAAGGCGTCGTTGCTCATGAAGAACGTCATGGGGATGCTGAGCACGCCGGTGATGACTGCCATGAGCGGACCCATGCTGGACGGGATGATCTGGACCAGCCAGGCAGACATTGCTTCAACCATGCCGGTGCCGGTCAGGACGCCGGTGAGGACTGCGGCGGCCATGACCATGCTCACAACGGCGACGATCGACGGTGCGTGGGCCACGATCTGCGCGGCCTGGTCCTTGACGTGCGGGAAGTTCACCAGCAGGGCGATGGCCGAGCCAACCATGAAGACGTACGGCAGCGGCACGAGGTCGGCGATGAGCATGCCCATGACGGCGACGGTGAGGGCCAGGTTGAACCACTGCAGCTTGGGGCGCAGGGTCTTGCGGTTGGGGTCCAGTGCGGTGTCCGCCATGGCCGTGTCGCTGTCGTCAACCAGAATCTCGGTGCGTTCCAGGACAGCCACCGACGAACCGCCGACGGCGGGGCCGCCGGTAGCGGGAACAGGTGCGGTACCGCGGCCCGAACCACCGTGGCCGGAACCGGTGCGGCCGCCGCCGGCGCGAGCTCCGCCGTCGAACCCTTCAGCGGTGAACTGCTCAGCCGTGTTCGGCGTTCCCCAGATTTCCGGCTGCGTGGTGCGGAGGCGGTTGCGCTCCTGCAGGCCGAGCACCCAGGCGAAGACCAGGACGACGGCGAGGCCGGCGACCAGCGACGGGATCATGGGGACGAAGACTTCGTTGACGTCGATCTTCAGGGCGCTGGCGGCGCGGGCGGTGGGGCCGCCCCACGGCACGATGTTCATGGTGCCGTTGGCCAGGCCGGCCACACAGGTGAGCACCACAGGGCTCATCTTCAGGCGAAGGTAGATGGGCAGCATGGCCGCAGTGGTGAGGATGAAGGTGGTGGAGCCGTCGCCATCGAGCGAAACGGCAGCTGCCAGGAGCGCGGTGCCCAGGACCACCTTGGCGGGGTCATTGCCGAGCTTGCGCAGGATGAACCGGACCAGCGGATCGAACAGTCCGACGTCGATCATCAGGCCGAAGTAGATGATGGCGAACATCAGCAGCGCGGCGGTGGAGGTCATGGACTTCATCGAGTCCATAACCATGTCGCCGATGCCGAGGCCGGCGCCTGCGAACAGACCGAAAACGGTGGGGACAATAATCAGCGCCAGCACTGGCGTCAACTTCTTCGTCATGATCAGCACCATGAAAACCGCGATCATGGCGAATCCAAGTAATACCAGCACAGCCGGCTCCTTCTAAGTGAACAGCACCACCCCGGTGTGATGCGTACTACAGAGACTAGAGTGGCCCCGATCACGGCAGTGCCTTTGGCTCAATTGATTGGCATACTGCTTATTGGGAGCATTTTGCTCATTCTGCTCACACGCCCCGCTGCCGGCCCAAACCGCCCTGTGGCCGCCCGATCCATTAAGGAGTGCCATGACGAGGCCCGCCGGCAGGCTTCCGCTCAGGTTCTCCACCCAGACGCTGCTCCTGCAGCTGGGCGTGGTGCTCCTCGTCGTGCTCCTTAGCGGCGCGGTGCATGCGTGGCTGACGTTCGAACGGCTGGGCCGCGAGGCGGAAAACCAAGCGCTGACCCTGGCCCGGACCGTGGCCTCGGACCCTACCGTCCGTGCCAACGTGCAGGCCATCAGCCGGCAGCCCGGCACTCCCCCGCCCGCGGAACTGAAGGCCGGGCCGCTCATGGCGGTAGCCGAGGGCGCCCGGGCCAGCACCGGAGCCCTGTTCGTGGTGATCACCGACGAAACAGGGCTGCGGCTGGCCCATCCCGACGCCGACCGGCTGGGCGAGCGCGTAAGTACGGACCCGTCCGAAGCGCTTGCCGGCCGCGAGGTGACCACCCGCAACACCGGCACGCTGGGCCCGTCGGCCGGGGCGAAGGTCCCCGTGTTCGCACCGGGTCCCGGTTCCGGTTCCGGTTCCGTGGTGGGCGAGGTCAGTGTCGGCTACTCCACCGAGTCCATCGGCCAGAGCCTCGCCCGGGACATCGTGCCGATCGTGCTGACAGCGGCCGGCTCGCTGGCCGCCGGTGTCCTGGCGTCCTTCCTGCTCCGGCGCCGGCTGCAGCGGCTCACGCTCGGCCTGGAGCCGGAGGAGATCGGGGCGTTGGTGCACGACCAGGTGGCAGTCCTGGAAGGCGTGGACGAGGGGGTGGTGGGCATCTCCGCTGACGGCCGGATCAGCGTGTTCAATGCCGCGGCCCAGCGTCTCCTTGGCCAGCCCGACCTTTCCGGCCAGCTCTGGCAGGACGCCCCGGTACCGGCCCGGCTCAAGGCCCTCACCCTGCCTGACGCCCGTGAGGGCGAGGCCGTGGAACTGGTGGCCGGGGAGCAGGTCCTGGTGGCCAGCGCCCGGAAGGCGCTGCACCGGCGCGAAGACCTGGGCTGGGTGGTCATGCTCCGCGACCGCACCGAGCTGCAGCACCTGACCCGGCAGCTCGACGCCGTGGGGACCATGTCCACCGCACTGCGGGCGCAGCGGCACGAGTTCGCCAACCAGCTGCACACGATCGCCGGGTTCATGAGCATCGGCCAGCATCAGCAGGCGCGCGATTACCTCGAAAGGCTCGCCGCTACAGGCCCGCTGAAGTTCCCCGTGGACCAGGCCGAACTGCTGCAGGACCCCTACCTGCAGGCCTTCATCGGGGCCAAGGGCGTGGAAGCCGATGAGCGGGGGGTATCGTTGCGGATCGGGCCCGAAACCCTGGTCCGGGGCCAGGTGTCGGAGCCGCAGGACGTCACCACAGTGCTCGGAAACCTGATCGACAACGCGGTCAACGCGGCGGTGGCCGGTACGGCCGCCGATCGCTGGGTAGAGCTAGAGCTGCTGGATGCGGAGGGCGACGGCGGGGGCACCCTGCACGTCGTCGTCGCCGATTCCGGCGACGGGCTGCCAGACGGCGGCGACCCGGAGGCGGTGTTCGCCGAAGGGTTCACGACGGCGGGCGGCAGTGCCCTCCAGGGACAGGTCCGCGCCGGCGGCCAAGGCCTGGGCCTGGCGTTGGCGCGGCAACTGGCGCGGCGGCGCGGTGGCGACGTTACAGTGCTCGAACCCGGGAACCGTGGTGGACCCGGTGCGGTGTTCATGGCCACGCTGCCGGGCACCACCACGGCGCGCAAAGACTGATGGGCGTGCAAGGACGATGAATACCGGACGGAAGGACGAGGATGTCTGAGGATTTCAGGGTGCTGATCGTGGATGACGACTTCCACGTCGCCAAGCTCCACGCCGCCTATGTGGACTCCGTGGCCGGGTTCCTGGCGCTGCCCCCGGCGGGTTCGGCGTCGCTGGCGCTGCAGTCCATCCACAGCCTGCGCCCGGACCTCGTGCTGCTGGACGTGTACCTGCCGGACGCCTCGGGCCTTGACCTCCTGCATCAGTTGGACGTGGACACGATGATTCTCAGTGCGGCGTCGGATGCGGCGTCGCTGCGGACTGCGTTCCGGCGCGGCGCCCTCGGGTACCTGCTCAAGCCCTTCACGGCCGAATCCCTGTCGCAGCAACTGCGCTCGTATGCCCGGTACCGGCGGATCCTCGGCCAGCCCGGTTCCCTGGACCAGGACACCGTGGAGCGGGCGAAGCGGGCGCTCATTCCCGGTGACGTCTCACCGTCGGCCAAGCCGAGATCCGCGACGGAGGCTGCTGTGCTGGAATCACTGGTGCCCGGCGAGCAGTACTCGGCGGCCGACGTCGCCCGGCGGGTTGGCGTGTCCCGGGCCACCGCGCAGCGGTACCTGTCCTCGCTCGCGGATGATGGCGCCGTCGAGATCCAGCTCCGCTACGGCACCACCGGGCGGCCCGAACACCGTTACGGCCTCCCCCCGCAGTAGCCCTCCAAACAGCGCGAACTGGCATGTAATGCTCTCAAAACCGGGATTTGACGGCATCTGCTGCCAGTTCGCGTAGTACCAGCTCGCCTTTTAGGCTGCTTCCCTTGCTGTCCCCGGCGCAGTCTCGGGAGGAGCGGAGCTTTCGGCCAAGTCGGTGGTTCCGGGCACACGGGGGTGTTCGGGCACGCCGGGGTCAAGCGCCTTGAGCATAGATTGGATTTGTGGTGGCAAATGTGGTGGTTCCCAGTCGGGTTGCTCGCTGGGATAGTACCGGCCCGTGGGTGAGGTCCATCCCGGTGGATCCTTGGCGCTGGCGGCAGTGGGTGTCCAGGCAGAGTTGTGTTTGAGCCTGTGGTGTTTGGGGCATGGTTGGGCCAGGTTGCTGATCCCGGTGGGTCCGCCGCGGGCCCAGGCAAGGAGATGGTCGGCCTCGTTGTCCAGGGAATGGTTGTTGCAGCTGGGGAACGTGCATTTGGCATCCCGAAGCCGGAGCCACTGCCGCAGTGGTTTGGGGATGCGGTAGCTGGTCCGTCCGATCTCCAACGGTGCGCCGTCGCGGGGGTCTATCAGCACCCTTCGGAACGAAGTCGCCCCATCGGCGACTAGTGCACGGGCCATTGACGGCGGGATCGGCCCATACCCGTCGAGCATGGCAGGTTCCTCGGTCACGCCGAGCAGGGAAAGCACCGGAACGGTGACCAGAACCTGGGCCAAGGGCGAGGGCACACCACCGGCAGGAAGCAAACCGGCCGAATCCCTGCCGGGGAACCTGCCGTCCGCAGCGCCTTCACCGGCTGCGTCCGGGATGGCGGATGGTAGCTGTTCGAGGCCTGCGGTGAGGAGCCAGGCTGAGGTGACGTCGGCGCGGAGCTGGGTGAGGGTCCTAGCCTCGTCCGGTCCCTGCATGGCCCGCGCCGCGCCGGTGGTGCGGTCCCAGATGCCAGCCGCCTGGTCCGCGGGCAGATAGGCCGAGAACCAGGCCATCCCGTCACGGTCCGGGGCGTACTCCACCCGCCGGTCCGCCGTACTGCGGGCATGGCGTTTTTCGATGCTGACCGGGTGGTGCCGCTCCCGCCAGGTACGCACCTTCGTCCGGAACCGGCACGGGACAAGCTCCCCTGCCGGGATGCCGCGGGCCCCCTCCGGCGCGTCCGGGTCCAGGAAGTGTGCCTCCAGCGCCGCAGCCCCGGCAGGATCGAGATTCGCGGTCTCGTCGACCATGATCCGGGCGTGCTGCCACGACAGGGCCCCTGCCTGCAGCGCGGACAGCGTCAGCGGCCGGACGGTGGTCAGTTCAAGCGCGTCGCACAGCAGTGCACTGGCGGCGCGTTCGCTGATGGTCAGGACACACGCGATCTCCGAGGTCACAGCCATCTCCCTGACGGTGCGGTCCTGCGGGGACTCGGCCGGCGACGCCAAGGCCTTCTCGACCTTGGCGTACCCGGCGACGAGTTGCACCTTCAACGCCGCGAGCTGAGCCTCGACTTTGGCCAGCTCAGCCAGGCCGTCCAGGTGGGCGTCAGCCTGGTCCCGCAACGGATCAACACCTGCGCTGTCCGGATCACCCGTGAGAGCCACACCGTCTGTCCCGGGGACCGCGTTTCCCGTCGCGCGGCGAACAAAGGCAGCCAGCGCAGAGACCGAGGCGTCGATGGCCTCCACCGTCTCCACAGCTGCACCGCTTTCCATACCCGAAGCCTTTCACGCCCCACTGACAATTTGGCGGCGGGCGAGACAGGCATATGGCCTAGGACCGGCGTCGGGAAAACAAAAGCGCGAACTGGCAGGTAACGCCCTCAAAACCGGGATTTGAGGGCGTCTGCTGCCAGTTCGCGCTGCAGGCGGGGAAGTTCTAGCTGGCGCTCTTCTGCGCGACGAGCTCGATCTCCACGAGCATTTCCGAGTCCAGGAACGGCAGCACGTGGACCAAAGACAGCGTGGGACGGATCTCGCCGAAGACCTCGCCGTGCGCACGGCCGGCATCCTCCCACTTGCTGATATCCGTCAGGTACAGCTTGGACTGCACCACGTCGGCGAGCGCGAATCCGGCGTCGGCCAGAACGGTTTCCAGCTTCTGCAGGATGAACCGGGTCTGCTCGTAGAAGTCGCTGCCGACGATGCCGTTCTCGCCGCTGGCAGAGGTGGCAGAGATGTAGAGCGTGTTGTCCACCTGGACCGCGCGGGAGTAGCCGAGCTTCTGTTCCCAGACCGAGCCGGTGCCGAACGTCTTGCGCATGCTGCTGCGCCTTTCACTAGGGGTTTTAAGTCGGCTCCACTCTAGGCGGGCTGGACGTCCAGCCTGAAAACCAGCAGCTTTATGTCGGTGCCGGGCACATACCAGTCGCGCTCGGACACCCGGCGGAAGCCTGTCTTCCGGTACAGCCCGTGGGCGCTTTCCCAGTCCCCGCCGGTGGTCAGTGCCACGGCACG
Source organism: Arthrobacter sp. FW305-BF8 (assembly GCF_021789315.1). Taxonomy (NCBI): domain Bacteria; kingdom Bacillati; phylum Actinomycetota; class Actinomycetes; order Micrococcales; family Micrococcaceae; genus Arthrobacter; species Arthrobacter sp. FW305-BF8. Next base: position 1,714,882 of record NZ_CP084561.1, on the reverse strand, counting down.
GATCCCGTCCAGCGATCTGGCGTGCGCAATAATCGCTTCGACCATAGCTAAGCCGGCGCCGCTGCGCTGCACGGCCGGATCCACCACCAGCATGCGAAACTCAAGCTCGTCGTCCAGCGCGATATCGGCATACTTCTCACCGGCCAGCGCCAGCGTTACCGAACCAACGATCGTGCCGGCGCGCTCCGCCACCCAGATGGTGGCTTTCTCCGCTCGGGCGGCCACGTCCTGGATCTGCTTCATGTACGGGTGATCCGCGTCGTCGAAGTAGCCGGCCGCCAGGTAAGCGTCCCTGGTGATGCGGGCGATGGCCGCAAAGTCGGCGGGGACGGCGGGACGGACGGTGATCTGCGGCTGCACCCGTCAATGGTAGTGCCGTCCAGCCGATGCGCCCTGCGAAACAGCTGTTTCCGTGACTGATCTATCAGGTCCGCGTTGACGCACGCAGGATCCACTGCTTTGTTTTGGGTGTAGACCCGCAGTGCCGGCGGGACCATACTTCCTGCACCAGATATTCAACACCATTGTCGGAAAGAAGGGATGAGCCCATGAACGAAGACGCGGCTCCGCGACTTACCGTCGTGCAGCCCGGACAAGGCAGGGAAGCAACGCTCGGCGGCATCGGCATAGTGTTCAAGCTCTTTGGCGAGGACACCAACCAGCAACTGTCCATTGTGGAGCACCCGTTCCCAGTCGGCGCCCTGGTGCCCCCGCACATCCACACCCGCGAAGACGAATACTCGATCGTCATCGAGGGCGAGATAGGGTTCCGGTCCGGAGACCGCGAGGCAGTCCTGGGCGCGGGCGGGTACATCACGAAGCCACGGAATGAACTTCACACCATGTGGAACGCCGGAAAGGTGCCCGCCCGCATGATTGAGGTGATCAGCCCGGCAGGATTTGAGCACTTCTTCTGGGGCGTTGCCAACCACATCGAGGCCGGACTGCCGGACCCCGAGACGGTCGAGAAACTCGCGGCCCACTTCGGCCTCCGCTTCGCCGAAGCGCCCTGGCTGCCGGACATCATTGCGCGCTACAACCTGACCCCGCCGCGGATGTGAACCCCCGGGCTGCATTCGGCCCGGGCAGCGGCGGATGCGACCTACAGCGGGAACCTGCCGGACATCTCGAGGGTCCCCGCGCACGTCCAGGCGGACAGCCGTTCCTCGGCGGAGGGCCCGCCTTCAAGCGGGCTGGTGAGCCGGGGGCGCCGCACCCAGCAGCCGGCTTCCTCGGCCACCAGCGCGCCTGCGGCAAAGTCGTGCTCGTTCAGGCCCCGCTCGCCGAAGGCATCGACCGTTCCGTCCGCGACCATGCAGAGATCCAACGCGGCGGAGCCGAGCCGCCGGACATCGGCGAAGCCGTCCACGACGCTGCCGAGCGCCGCGAACTGCTCCGCGCGCACCTCTGGGTCATAGCTGAAGCCTGTGGACAGGATCTGGCCGGTGCGGCCGGGAACCGGGCCAGTGAGCTGGACCCGCTTCCCGTCCTGCTCCAGCCAGGCGCCCTGGCCCCTGGATGCGTAGTACACGCGGCCCAGCGCGGGGGCATGCACGACGCCGGCGAGCCACACGCCGTCGGAATCGGCAACCGCCACTGAGGTGGCGTAGTAGACGATGTTGCGGATGAAGTTGGTGGTGCCGTCGAGCGGATCGATGGACCACCGCAGCCCGGTCGGCTGCTCGGGGCGTGTTGTCCCGTGCTCCTCGCCGGTGATCGCGTCGCCCGGGCGCGCGCTGCGGATTGCCGTGCGCACCGCTTCCTCGGCAGCAACATCGAAGGCGGTGACCCAGTCGCCGGCCTCGCCCTTGTTGGCCACCGTCCCCGAGTCCAGGGCGCCGTTGCTTCGTTCGCCAAGCACCATGGCACCGGCAGCCGCGGCGGCCTTGGCCACGGCGAGGAGCCCGGGTACGTCCAACGGGCTTGCGGTATCGAGCGTCATTCGGAATCCTCTTCGCTCGGGGCAGGGGTTGCCTCAGGATCTTCGGCTTCGGCTTCAGCAGCAGCGCCATCCCCGTCAGTCATGGCGGGCCCGTTGGCCAGCAGTTCCCGGAAACCGTCCTCGTCCAGGACGGGCACACCCAACTGCTCGGCCTTGTCCCGCTTGGTGCCGGCGTTGTCGCCGGCCACCAGATAGCTGGTCTTCTTCGACACCGACCCTGCTGCCTTGCCGCCGCGGACCAGGATGGCCTCCTTGGCCTCGTCGCGACTGAAGCCTTCCAGGGTCCCGGTGACCACCACGGTCAGCCCCTCGAGGGTGCGCGGCGTGGACTCGTCACGTTCGTCCTTCATCCGGACCCCGGCTGCCGCCCAGCGGTCGATGATTTCAATGTGCCAGTCCTCGGCGAACCATTCCTTGAGGGCCGCGGCGATGGTGGGGCCGACCCCATCCACACCCGCGAGCTCTTCCTCGGAGGCCTGCCGGATGGCGTCCATGGTGCCGAAATGGTTGGCCAGCGCGCGCGATGCGCGGGGGCCGACGTGCCGGATGGACAGCGCCACCAGAACGCGCCACAAAGGCTGGGTCTTGGCCTTTTCGAGTTCAGTGAAGAGCTTCCCGGTGGTGGCCGTGGGCTTGGACGGCGTCTTGGCCGTGCCCTTGCTGTAGAAGTACGGCACCAGCTCGAACTCTCCGGTGGGAACGCCCTTGGACCGCTTCTCGCGCCGGATCTTCACCGGTTCAAGGTCCTCCGGCGTCAGGTCAAAAAGGGCCGCCTCGCTGACCAGCGGCGGGACCTCAGGCTCCGTCGGCTGGGTCAGCGCGATCGCCGCCTCCCAGCCGAGCGCTTCGATGTCGAATGCTCCCCGGCTGGCAACGTGGAACACGCGCTCACGCAGCTGCGACGGGCAGGACTTGGCGTTGGGGCAGCGGATGTCCACGTCGCCTTCCTTCCCGGGCGCCAGCGGCGTGCCGCAGGACGGGCATTCCGTGGGCATGACGAAGTCACGCACCGGCGGGTCCTGCTGGTCCCGCAGCGCCAGCACCGGGCCGACGATCTCCGGAATGACGTCGCCGGCTTTGCGGAGCACCACAATGTCGCCGATCTTGACGCCCTTGGCCTTGACCACGTCCTGGTTATGCAGGGTCGCCATTCCCACGGTGGAGCCCGCCACCTTGACCGGTTCCATGATTCCGAACGGCGTAACCCGGCCGGTGCGCCCGACGTTCACGGCAATGTCCAGCAGCTTGGTGTGCACTTCCTCGGGCGGGTACTTGTAGGCGACGGCCCAGCGCGGAACCCGCGTGGTGTAGCCCAGGGCGCGCTGGGTGGCGAAGTCGTCGATCTTTACCACGATGCCATCGATCTCGTGGAGCAGGCTGTGCCGTTTGTCCCCATAGTTCTCGATGAACTTCAGCACCTCTGCCGGGCTCCCGAGAACCTCGAAGTACGGACTGACCGGCAGCCCCCAGTCCGCCAGTAGCCGGTAGGTCTCAGACTGGCTGGCGGCCTGGAGGCCCTCGCGCGCGCCGATGCCGTGGACGAACATCTGGAGCGGGCGCTTGGCGGTTTCTGCCGGGTCTTTCTGGCGGAGCGAACCGGCCGCGGCATTCCGCGGGTTGGCCAGCGGCGCCTTGCCCGCTTCAATCAGTGCCTCATTAAATTCGGCGAACGCCTTGGACGGGATGAACACCTCGCCGCGGATTTCCATTTCGGCGGGAAAACCGCTGCCGCTGAGCTGCTGCGGGATCTCCTTGATGGTGAGCACGTTGTGCGTGATGTCCTCGCCGGTGGTGCCGTCGCCGCGGGTGGCCGCGCGGACCAGCTTGCCGTCCCGGTAGAGCAGGTTCACGGCGAGGCCGTCTATTTTCAGCTCGGTCAGCCAGGCAGCCTCCGGATTCCCGGACTTGGCCACCCCGGCCTCCGCCTTGGCGATCCAGGCCTGGAGTTCCTCAAGGGAGAACACGTCCTCGAGGCTGTACATGCGCTGGAGGTGTTCGACGGCGGCAAACGCCGCGGACACTTCCCCGCCAACCTCCTGGGTGGGCGAATCATTGGAAACGAGCTCCGGATGCAGCGCCTCGAGTTCCTCCAGCCGGCGAAAGAGAGCATCGAACTCGGCATCCGAAACGAGCGGCTCGTCCTCCTGGTAGTACGCGAACCGGTACTTCCGGACGAGGTCCGCCAGGTTCTGGTACTCATCCCGTACCGACTCAGAGGGAGTGGCTCCCGGCTCAAGCTGGTCAGTTGCGGTGGCTGCGCTGTCTGTGCTGGAGGTCTGCTCTGTGCTGGATATCTGCTCTGTGGGGCCTGATGGTGTGCTCACAGACCTATCTTGCCTTACAGCCCCGACATTTTGCCGAGGCCGCGGGCCTCCCGTGACGGGATGCCGGACGTGCCGGGCCTCCCGTGACGGGGATGCCGGGTATGACGGGTATGCCGGGTATGCCGGGTGCCAATCTAAACCGGCGCCGGCGAAAGCCTTTACCAGTGACCGGGGCGGTTCCGGCTCCACAGGGCGAAGGCCAGTCCGCCCAGGCCCACCAGTAGCACGCCGCCCATGACGGCGAACAGGCCGAAGATGCCGAGGCCGGACCCCTTGTCCGCGACTACGACGGCGGCGGCCTGGCTGGCGGCGGGGGTGGCGATCGGTTTGGTCCAGCTGGACTCTGCAGAAGACACAGACGGCGCAGAAGACACGGACGACGCAGAAGACTCGGACGACGACGGGCCCGGGCTGGCAGAGGGGGTGGTCACGGGCCGTGTTGCAGCGGGCACCGCGGCCACAACCCCGGCATTCGCTGCCGGGACGGCGGCGGGAGCAGGCACGGGTGTGACGGGTCCAGGAGCCATGCGCATCGCGGGTGCCACGGGCTGCACCGGCGCCGCAGGCGCAGCCGGTCGCACCGGCTGCGCGGGCGCCGGAGCCGGTGCGACCGGCGCCTTCTGGGCCGGCGGCGGCGCAGGGGCATTCGTCGGAACGGGCGCCGCCGTCGTCGGCGCCGGGGAACCGGACGACGGCGGAGTCACAGGCGCGGGCGACTCCTGGCACGGTCCCTCCGGCAAACAGGCTGCCTGGGCAGCTCCGGCGGCCCCGGTCATCACCGTGAAAGCCAGCATGGCAGCGGCAGTTCCGGGCACTAGCGCGCCGCGCAGAAGAGGAAGACGGATCATGGGGTAACCTTTGCAGCCGCGCGGGACCCTCCCCCGCCGAGTTTTGTCCCGGGTATCTTCCTACAGTCCCCCGCGGCGCACCAAATTAACCAATACTCAACTACTGCCGGTTTTCCGGCGGCAGCGCGATCTGGAGCTTGCGCACCTTGCCCCTGCCGATGATGTAGCCGCGGCCCGGAATGAAGCCGCCGCCGACGCGTCCGAGTGACGTGTTGAGGAGGCTGTCGCCGTCGATGTCGCCGGGGTTAATCAGCAGTCCCCTCCTGCCCGACTTGAACGGCTGCGCCAGCGACCAAGCTGAGGACCAGGTGGATGTTTCGGATTCCCCCACGACCCACTGGTCGGCTTTGATGGACGCCGCGACGAGCCTTTCGATGCCTGACTCGGCCAGGGTTCCCGTGAACTCCGTGAGACCCTCGATGAAGATGGCAACCTTGCCCGGGTTGGCCGATGCGTGGTCCGTGAGCGCTGCCACCGCCTCCTCGACGTCGTCGGCCCCCACCAGCGAGCGGTCCCACACGGGCAGGGACGCCACGGCGGACTTCCTGGCGGCAAGGTACACCAGTTCGGTGCCGGGGTTGGACCGGCGCAGCGCGTAGGCCAGGGTCACCAGGGCAACGGTCCGGCCGGCGCCGGGCGGGCCGGACAGCAGCAACGGGCCCTTGGCCATGAGTGTGGCGGGCTGCAGCGTTTCGTCGTCCACGCCGACCACCGGAAGGTCCGGCAGGCCGGCAGGCAGGATGTCCAGGTCGATCTGCTCGGGCAGCCGTTCAATCCGCGGGGCCCTCTCCACGCCCTGGCGGAGCATGGCCTCGCTTAGTTTGTGGACTTCGCGCGCCTGCAGGGCCAGGTTGGAGTTGCCGCCCAGGACGGCGAGCTGCACCTCGTGACCGCCCAGCAGCCCGCGCCCGGGAGGCGAAGCCTTGCCCAGGACGTCCTTAGGCACGTCCATGGTGAGGTAGTCGTCCTCGGCGGACAGCCGGAGTACCAGCCTCCGCTGGATGGAGGCAAGCAACGACGCCGGGACGGAGTTGGGGCGGTCACCGGTAACAACGAGGTGGATGCCCAGGGGACGGCCGTCGGTGGCCAACTGCAGGAAGAGGTCCCAGAGACCGGAGAGCTTGCTGTACTCATAGGCCTCGCGGAAGGCCGACATGCCGTCGACCAGCACGAAGATGCGCTTTTCGTCCGGCAGGCCGGCAAGCGTGCGGTACTCCCCGATGGTGGAGGCCCGGACCTCAGCGAAACGGTTCGCCCGGTCCTCGGCGAGGTCGCTGAGCCAGCGCAGCAGCCTGCCCACGCGTTCGACGTCGTCGCCGTCAATGATCCCGCCCACGTGCGGGAGTTCTTCGAGCATTTTGAGCCCGGCGGAGCCGCAGTCAATTCCGTAAACGTGGACGGGGCCGCCGCGGGGCGTGACGGCAGCGGCGATGGCGATGCCCCGCAGGGCCGCGGACTTGCCTGAACCGCCCGTGCCGTAGATGGCCATGTTGCCGTCTTTGTCCGGTTCGTAGAAGACGGTGGGCTGGTCCTGGCGGGCGGGGTCGTCCGCCACGCCCAGCAGGAGCCGTTCGTCGGTGCGCGGGTTCGGCAGCAGCGAGAAGTCGTAGGTGGTGGCCAGTTCGTTCAGCCACGGCTTCCGCGGCGGTTCGATGGCCAGCAGGTCCGCCGCGGCGATGACGTTGGCGGTCATCCTGGCGATGTCGTTGGGCCCGGCCGGTTCGTCCTGCACTGCAGTGTCGGCGGCCGGTGTTTCCCAGGCAGGACCGGACCCGAAGGCCATTTCCACGATGTCGATCTGCGGACGCTGCGGGCGTTCGGTGGTCCAGCCGCCGGCGTAGCCGGTCTGAAAACCCTGGATGCGGCCCGGACCGGTCTTCGCCGCGCCGCGGCCCGGGATGGAGGGGTCGAAGTAGGCGGCGTCCGGCACGCCCAAGATGTCCGTCGCGTCGTCCTCGTCGGCCATTCGCAGCGCCACCCGAAGGTTCGTGTTGGCGCGCAGGCTTTCCTTGATGACGCCGGCGGGGCGCTGGGTGGCGAGGATCAGGTGCAGCCCGAGGGACCGGCCGCGGGCGGCGATGTCGACGACTCCGTCCACGAACTCGGGCACCTCGGTGGCCAGAGCAGCGAATTCGTCCACCACGATCACCAGGTAGGGCGGGGCCTCGGGATCCGCCTCGCGCTGGAGCGAGAGCAGGTCCTTGGCTTTTTTCCTGTTGAGCAGGTGTTCCCGGTAGTGGAGCTCAGCCCGCAGGGACGTCAGTGCGCGGCGCACCAGGTGCGGCGAGAGGTCGGTGACCAGGCCCACGGTGTGCGGCAGGTGGACGCAGTCGGCAAAAGCGGCGCCGCCCTTGTAGTCCACAAACAGGAAGCTGACGCGGTCCGGGCTGTACGCGGTAGCCATGCCCATCACCCACGACTGCAGGAACTCGGACTTGCCGGCGCCGGTGGTGCCGCCCACCAGCGCGTGCGGCCCCTCGTTCTTGAGGTCCAGGTGGAGAGGTTCCACACCCTTGGAACCCACCAGGGCACGCAGCGAGCCGTTGTCCTTGCGGTTGGCGACGGCGGTGGAGCGGACGGAGTTGTTCTCCTGCCAGCGTTCCGCCACGGCCTGCGGATTTTCCAGGAAGTCCTTGCCGATGAGAGTCGCGTAAGAGACGGCGCGGGGCAGGTTCGAGTCGTCCTCCAACGGTTTACCGGCGTCGACCACGGGCGAGAGCATGCGGGCCAGCTGGCCTGCCAGTTCGGCGTCGAGGCTTTCACAGCTCACGGGGTAGGTGTGGCGTCCCAGCCGGACCTGGCCGGTGGTGTTCCCGTGCTCGCCGTCCACCGCAAGAAAGTCACGGCAGGCGGCCGGAAGGGATTCGACGCCGGCGGCCACCCAGAGGACGTGGACCCCGGTATCGGGTCCGCGCTCCACGAGCCGGGTCAGCCGGCCGCGGTCCACCGGCGCGTCGTCCTCGACGATGACTAGGACCGACGGCAGCACCGGCGCCGGAACATCCGCGGTTTCGTCGGGGATGCCCGGGCGGTGCGCGGGACCCTGCGCTGGGCCGTGCGAACGCATAGCAGTTTCCCGGAGTTCCACGAGGTCCTCGAGCCGGGACAGCAGGCTGGTGCCGCCTGCCGAGCCGGCAGCCAGGTGGTCGCCGCTGACCGGGCTGTGGCTCGAGCCGACGTGCGGCAGCCACTGCAGCCAGTTCCAGCGTTCCCGGGACCGGGCCGAGGTGATGGCGGCAACAGCTACTTCCGCCGGTGAATGCAGGCCCACGAGCTGGAGCACCACTCCCCTCGCCACGTCATCGACGAGTCCGCGCGGCCCGGCGAGGCCGAACGAGCCGGCGGATCGCAGCTGTGAAACCACCGGCACGCCCTCGATCTGCCGGAACTGGTCCAGGCAGCCCTCGATCTCGCGCCGGTACTCTGTCTCGGTTTCCGAGGTATTCGGCTCCTCGAACGGAATCCGGGACGGCACTGTGCCGAGCCCGAACCGGAGCGCCAGGAACCCGGAGTGCTCCGGTCTGTGGGTCCAGAGCAGCGGACCCAGTTTGTAGATGGAGTCGACAGTGTCACTGACGGACGGCGCTTCCTGGAGCCGAACCGCCCGCTCAACGCGCTGCAGCTCGGTGGTGTCCTGCCGGAAGGCTGCCATGGCCGCCCGGAACTGCTTCAGCTGTTCCTTGCGCTCGCGCTGGCTTCGCAGCCTCTGGTCCACGTAGTGGCCCACAAGGAAGAGCGGCATCATCAGCATGAACAGTACTGACGTCATGCTCTGGGTCACCGTGAACAGCACCGCGCCCATCATCAGCGGGGCGATCAGCATGATGTATGGGAAGGGGTGGTGCTCCTGCCGCTTGGGTCCGGCCGGGGGCACGCGCTTGGCCGGGGCGAACCGGGGGATCACGCGCGGGGAGCGGTTGAAGTCCACCAGGGGCGACGTCGGAGCTGCCGCGCCGCTGCGCGCCAGCGGCACCACGGTGAGCTCGGTGTCTCCCAGCGTGACGGTGTCCGAGGAGTTCAGCGTGGCACGGGTGACCGGCAGGCCGTCCATCTGGAGGCCGTTGGCGGAGTTCGTGTCGACGATTTCGATGCTCTCCCCCACGGTGATGCGGGCGTGCCGCTTCGACGTCAGGGGGTCTGAAAGCCGGACGTCCACGTCCCGGTCCCGTCCGATGTAGCTGGTGCCGGAGGGCAGGGAAAATTCCCGTCCGACGTCGGGCCCCGAGACTATGCGCAGCGTCGCCGCGGCGGGGCCGCGGTCTGCGGCCGGGCCGGCGTCGTTGGGGTTCCCGAACTGGTCGCTGACCTGGGTGAGCGAAACGACCGACCCGGGCCGCAGTCCCGACTCGAGGAGGTTGTCCGTCCGGTCCAGGACGATGCCGCGCATGCCGCCGGCAACGAATGCCTCGTCGATCCGGAGCGAGAGGTTCGGCGGAGCAGGCTGCTGCCGCCGCGCGGGGTCCGCCGTCCACAGCTCGGTGGCGATGTCCGCGACGGTAGCGCGGCCGTCCACGGTGACTGCCAGGTCCTTAGCCTCGGCGGGATCCCGGCGCAGGGTAAGTCGGATTCTCATGCTTCGCTGTCTCCGCGCATCTTTTCCAGGAGGTGCAGGTCGCTGGCTGTGACCAGGTGTGAGGTGACAGCGTGCTCGACGAGCCGTGCCCGGCGGTTGGTGGCCAGCTTGCCGCCGCCTCCCCGGAGGCCTGCCACTCCGGCACGGTCCAGTTTGTCGCACACGTTGTCGAGCTTCCGGTTGAACCGGGTGAGGGCCCAGCCCAGGGTCCGGGCCGCCTCTGCGGAGGAGGGAATCGCGGTGAATCCGGTGCCTTCGCGCCGGAGCATGGGTTCAGCAAGCGACACGATGAGGGCTTTCTGCGAGTCCGTGAAGACCACCGGGCCGATGGTGGTGTCACCGCCGCTGGTTTCGCTGCTCACCTCCTGCCGGAAAGACGGCGTTTTGAGGTGGACGGCGAATTCATAGGTGGTGGGTCCGGCCGTGAAGATGATGTTGGTGTGGCTGAAGACGAGCGGCAGCCGGGCTCCGGGCGAGAGCCAGGCCTGCATGCCGCCGGATCCGTCGGCCACCGTGGCGGAGAGGCGGCTGCCCACGTTGCTGAGCCACCAGATGCCGTCATACCTGGCGATCTGTAGGAAGCGTCGGTGCAGGTAAGGGTTGTCGTCGACTTCCAGGTCGCCCTCGCGGCCGATGTTGAAGATGTCCTCGTCGGTGGGCTCGTACCACTCGCCGCAGAAGTCTATGGCCAGGTCTCCCATGTTTCCCTGTCTTGTCGTTGATGCTGTTTGATGGCGGGCAGCTGTTGACGCCTTCCGCGACTTGCCGCGCCGGTATTAAAGCTGCCGGGGTGTTAAGGCTGGCGGGCTACAGGCAGGCGATGGAATCCTCGCCCGCCGGTGATGCGGTTCCGTCGCTGCGGACCAGGATGACCTGGACGCAGGTGGGTTCCGCCGGATTCGCGGTGACGTCCACCCGGGTTGCCGACGTCGACAGATAGCTTCCGCCGCCTTTGACCGTTTTGATCCGCCATTTGTACATGTCCCCCGGCTTCGGCTGCGGGTTGGTCCAGGTGAAGCGGACCTTCCCCTGGGCGCCTGCGCTGCCGGCCAGTTTGGCGACGTCGGGCACGGACCCGTCGTCGACGGCGTCGGCGGGCGGCTTGCTGACCGTCTCGGTGGGCCGGGCCTGCGGCTGCGGCGCAGCTGATGCCACCACGATGCCCACGATGACGGCCAGCACCAGGAGCGTTCCGCCGGAGATGGCGAGCCACAGGTTGCGTTTCCCGTGATCGGCCGGCTGGTCCGCCGCCTGACCCTGTACATCGTCCTCCGCGGCCTTGGGCCGGTTGCTGCGCAGGACCGTGGCGCCTGCCCAATCGTCCGCGGCAGGTGAAGTAAACGGCGCAGGCTCCCTGGCCGGCGCGGTACCCGCCGCCGAAAAGGTGGCCTGGGGCGCCAGGCGGCCCGGCCCCGGCGTCGGTGCAGCGGTCCCCGGGGCCCGCCCCGGGAGGGTGCCCGCGGCAGCTCCTCCGCCGTCCAGCGGCTTGGTGCGGGCCGGGAACGTCGGGGCGCTTCCGGTCCGGTCCGGGTCGATGGAGGCGACGTTGCGGACGCGCGTTTCCTCGACGCCGTCGTCCAGGTCCACGTCCTCCTGGCGTTCCTCGAGCACCTCGAATGGCGTCACGGACAGGTTGAGCTCGGCCTGGATCCGCTGCAACGCAAGGGCGAAAGCGTGGGCCGACGAATAGCGTGAGGAGGGCGACTTGGCCATTGCCGTGGCCAGGGCCAGTTCAAGGGATTCCGGCACGTCGGCGCGGCCCAGGCGCGGGACGGGCATGCTGGTGATGCGCGAAATGAGCTCGCGCTGGGAGTTGTCGGCCCCTGGCAGCACGAAGGGTGACCGTCCGGCGAGCAGTGTGTACAGCGTGGCGCCGAGGGCCCACACGTCCACCATCACGCCGTCGACGTTGCCGTCGCGGAACTGTTCGGGCGGGGACCACGGGATGGACATCCCCGCGTCCTCATCAACATCGCCGGCCAGCGTGCCGGAGATGCCGAAGTCGGTGAGTGCCGGGCGGTTGTAGTCCGTGACCAGGATGTTGGCGGGTTTGATGTCCCGGTGGGCAATGCCGGCCCGGTGCGCCGTCTCGACGGCGGACGCCACCTGGATGCCGACGGCCAGGACCTCATCGACGCTGAACCGCTGCCGGCGGTACCGGACGTCCAGGCTGGGCCGTGAGCAGTACTCCATGGCCAGGTACGAATGCCCGTCCTCGGTCACCTCGGCCTCGAAAATGGTGACGATGAAGGGGTGCGAGGACAGCTGGGCCATCAGGTTGGCCTCGGACTCGAACCGGCGCCGGGCGCCCTCCGTCTTGAGGCCGGACAGCAGCACTTTAACCGCCACCTTGCGGCGTGGCCGGTCCTGCTCGTAGAGGTAGACGTCAGAGAAGCCGCCCGAGCCGAGCAGGCTTACATAGCTGAAACCGGGGATGCGGGGCGGTGGGGCCGCCGGCCGCTTGGAACTCACAGGATCTCCTCAAAGCGCAAGGAAACGTCATCGCCGAGCTCTGCGATGTCGCCGTCCAGGACAATGGCCATTTCATTCTGGGCAAGGCGCCGCGGCGGCTGGCCTTCGCGGACCAGCACGGTGCCGTTGGTAGCCTTCAGGTCGCACAGCATCACGTGCCAGCCCTCCAGCCGGACCTCCACGTGCGACCTCGAAATGTCGCCGCCGGGGCTGGCCACCTGGACCAGCCGGGGCATGGTGCCGCCCTGGACCCGCGACACGGACGGCTGCCGCCCGATCACAATCGACTCGTCCAGGTCGATCAGTTCTCCCGTGGACAGCCGCAGCCGGCCGAGCCTGGGGCGCGGCACCTGGACGGCCACGTCCGGTAGCTGCATCCCGCAGGTGAAGCATTGGCTGCTGGTGGGAGGGTTGGCATGGCCGGCGGGGCACACCCGGGCCAGCACGAGCGGCCCGTTGCCTGCCCCTCCGCTCTGTCCGGGTTCTGCGCGCCGGCCGCCTTCCTGTCCCGCCTGCTGCGCTCCGGAGGCGGGGAGCTCGCTCTTGAGGATGGTCTGACCGTCGTGGTCCCCCTCCGCCACCCCGTGCGGCTCGGATGCGGGCATGGAGGTGAACCACGGCGGGACCTGGGGCCCTGCGAACGACGCCGGGGCGTCAGGCGCTGAGAATGAGGGCGGCACCGGGGGCCCGGCGAACGACGGCGGGACCTCCGGAGCCGGGAACGGCGTTGGGACCTCCGGAGCTTGGAACTGCGTCGGGACCTCCGGTCCCGGGGCACGGTCGCCTCCGGTTGCCCACGGCACCGAGTCGATCAGTCCTGCCTGCGAAGGGGCCGACGGGGGCACCGGGGCTGGCACCTCCTGAGTCCCTGTTTCCTCGTCTGCTGGTTCCTGGCCCGCGGTCCCCGGAACTGCCATCTCCGGAACTGCGATCTCCGGAACCGCGGTCTCCCCAGCGGCCGGAGTGCCGCCGTCGTCGTCCTCGCCGGTCCGCACGGCGGCGTCCTCGATGCTGCGCACCACGGTCTTGTCCCAAAGATGGTCGTACGAGCTGGTGAGTTCGGCGGCGGGCTCGTGCTCATCCGCCTGGGCCGCCGGTGCCTCGATCGCAGGCACGGCAGCCTCCGGTTCCTCCGGTTCCTCTGCCTCGACGGAAGCGTCCTCGGTGAGTCCCACCATGGTCTCAGCCGACACTTCCGAGTGGGCAGCCTCAGCCTCCGGAACGGCGGGAAGCTCGGCGGCAGTATGGGTGCCGGCCGGCAGGGCGCCAGCCGGCTCGGCAACGGCCGGCAGGGCGCCAGCCGGCTCGGCAACGGCCGGCAGAGCACCGAATGATCCGGCAACACTGACCCGCAGTGACTGCAAGAGGACGGCCCCTTCCACCACGGGCAGCTCTGACAGTAGAGAAGCCGACCCGGCCGGCGCCGAAACGCTGAACCACTCGGGGGCGTCCAGCCACCGCTCGGTCCAGGTGGTGACGTTCCTGCCGTCGAGGTTAACGGGACCCGACGGAAGCTCGACCGTCAGGTCGATGTCGCCGCGCAGGAATACCCGCAGTGAGTCGCTGAACGCGATGATCCCGAACCACGGGCTGGCGGACAGCGGTGCACCGAATCCTCCCGTCACGGCGTGCAAGACCTCGGCAGCGTCGGGGCTTTTCTCCAGCAATTCCCACACTGTGCTGACCAGCGGCGCCGGGGTGGCGGGGTCGAGGATCACCGCAGTTCCCGAGCGGATGAGGCCTAGCCATCCGCCGGGGACATAGCTAGCTGCGGCCATTGACAGCATCCTCGCTTCCGGCACGCGGCAGCGTGTCCTCCTGTTCCGCGTCGGCGGCCGTCCGCGGTGCGGTCGTGGCCACACCGGCATCATTGAGCACGTTCCTGGCATCGACCACGATCACCGTGATGTTGTCCCGGCCTCCGCGCCGCAATGCGGCCTGGATCAGGGCGTCCACCGCCTCCTGCGGGTCCTCGACAGTGCTGAGGACGTCCAGGATCTGTCCGTCCGTCAGTTCCCCGTTGAGCCCGTCCGAGCACACCATCACCCGGTCGCCTTCCTCTATGGGCAGGAGCCAGTAGTCGGCCTCGGTCTCGTCGCCCGCGCCCAGCGCGCGTGTCACGACATGCCGGCGGGGATGCACCGCGGCCTCCTCGGCCGTGATCTCGCCGCTCTCGACGAGCTCCTGGACCTCGGAGTGGTCCACGCTGACCTGGCTGAGCCGGCCCTGGCTCAGCCGGTACGTCCGGGAATCCCCGATGTTCATGACCAGCCAGTAGGGAACACCCATCTGTTCCACCACCACCACGCCGCTGAGCGTGGTCCCTGCGCGCGAGCCGGTGGCGGAACGGATCGATTCGTCGGCGCTGGCGAGGTACTGCTGCACAACCCCCGCGGTGGCCGTCCGCTCCCCCGTGGCCAGCTGCGGCAGCTGTGCCAGCGCCCGCACGCACATGCCGCTGGCCACCTCGCCGGCTTCATGGCCGCCCATGCCGTCCGCGACGGCGAACACAGGATCCGAGGCGATGTAGGAGTCCTCATTGAGCTCGCGGCGAAGGCCACGGTCCGTGCCATAGCCATAGCTCAGCTTGAGGCCGGGCTCGCTGCCGGTCCCTGGGGTTCCGGCCGCCTGCTGTGAATTCATGCCTGTCCTACGTTGAAGGTGCGGTCCCCGAAATGAACTGTGGTTCCGGGGCTGACAAATGCTGGCACGCCCGGCTGCAGCGCGGTGCGCATGCCGTCGGGTGTGGTGATGGCGCTGCCGTTGGTCGAGTGGCGGTCGGTTATCCAGACGCCGGTGCCGTCCGTGAGCAGGTGGAGGTGGGTCTTGGAAATGGTCCTGCCGGGGTCCGGAACCGGCAGGAGCTGGGCCTGCGATTCTCCGGCAGCCGGGGCAGGGTTCCGGCCGATCAGGACGCTCCGCTCCAGGCGGAAGTCGCGGCCGTCGTCGAGCCTGATCCTCAGCACCGCCTCGGGGGCCGCCTGGCGCGCCCCGCCACGCACCTGGGTGCGGTCCATGGCGTCATCCGGATGGACAGCGCTGACCACCGGATGGTCGGTGGCGTCCGGGGCTGCAGGCGGTACCGGCTCGGCGGTGGTTCTGGAAGCAACCGGGCTGTTGGAAGCAACCGGGGTGTTGGAAGAAACCGGCGTGCGGGAGGCAACCGGGGAGGCCACCTGCTGCACCGGGGGCAAGTCCAGCGGCGCGAAACTGTACGGGCCTTCGATGCCGCCAGTGGCCACGGGGTTGCGGCCACGAACGACGTCGAACGCGAGGGTTTTGGCGGCGCGGTCATGCCATCCGCGGAGCTTGCCGTTCCGGTCCCACGTGTTGGAGAGCACCACCACCACAGCCCAGGCAGTCCCAAGGAGCAGCAACGGCCCCACGATGAGCAGGGCGGCGCCGAGCAACCTGAAAACAACCAGCAACACTGCGGCAAGGACGGCCAGCAGGATGCCTGCCCCGGTCACGATGCCCCGAAGGAACACAGCACCGAGGCCAGGCGCATACCCGTCCTTGTCAGCACTGCGGATGCCCATGAGCTGGTTGCCGATGGTGTTGCCGGAGCGGCCCTCGACACTTGCGACGATAAAAGCGTAGGCCAGCACCAGTCCGGCGCCGATACCCGACAGGATGGCAAGCAGGCTTGTGTCGTAAATGATGAGTCCGGCGCTGCGCGTGCTGGTGATGCCCGCGAACCCGAAGGACAGCAGAACGGTCAGGATGGCCACCGGGGCCAGCCAATCGAGGACGGCAGCGCCGAGACGCTTGCCCGGCGCCGCTGGAACCAGCGTGAGCGTGCCTGACATGTCCGTTCCTTCCCCCTGCCCTACCGGGATGGTACCGGGAATCGGACCCGCTTGCCTCCCGCCCAGGCCGGGCGGTACTCCCGGATTGCGCGTGGCTCCCCGGTCAAGCAGGGCTCCCCGGTCGAGCAGGGCTCCCCGGTTAGGCAGTGGCGTCCCGCACGCGCCGCAAAAGCTTGCTCCGGCGCGGACAGGCTGCCCGCAGCGCGGGCACTGCCCGGAGATCCCGGCAGCCCCAGATCCTCCGGCACCTGCGGGTCCCCCGCCGGTTACAGGTGAAGGGTTCACCGGCGGAACCCCCGTGCGGCGAGTGCGGTCCGGGCCTCGGCCAGCAGCGACCGGGGCGAGAACCGCGCCCGCTGCCGCCGCCAGAAGCCGACCGTCCCGGTCATCTCCTTGAGTGAGCCATCCACCACGTCCCAGTACTGACGGACCTCATCCTCGCTCGGCTGCCCGGCCCCGAAGATGGAGGCGTCAGCCCGGTGCGCCAGCACGGTGGTGGTGGCGCCGGTGGCGGGAAACGCCTCGGCAACAACCGCCGCGGTTTCCCGCCTGGTTGCGCGGCTGTCCACGGCGGCGCCCATGTCCGTTGCCAGGCTGAGGACCTCGTTCCAGCCGCCGCCGACCCGCTGGGCAGGATCGCCGCCCGTAAAGCGGGCCTTCCGGCGCCGGGACTTCAGCAGGGCGATGAGCAGCAGCGGCAGCGCGAGGATGCCTACGGGAATCATGGCGATGCCGATGGCCGTGAGGATGGGACCCCACAGCAGCCAGGGATTGTTCTTCTTCTCGTCGGCGTCGAGCGCGTCGGGAGAGGAGTCCGGCGGCAGGTCGGCGGGTTCCTGCGGCGGGGGCGGCGGCTGCAGGACCTGCGGCTTCGGCTTGGACTTGCTTTCCGGGTCGGGCGGGATGGGAACGTTGTCCTTGGGCGGTGTGGGGTCGAAGGCCACCCAGCCCACCCGGTCGAACGCCACCTCCACCCAGGCGTGGACGTCCTTGCCCGTGATCTTGACTTCGCCGGCTCCGTTTTCCGGGCTCTTCGGATCGGGGTAGAACCCCATGACCACGCGCGAGGGGATGCCCAGGTGCCGCAGCATCAGGGACATCGCCACGGCATACTGCTCATCGTCGCCCAGCATCTGCTTTGCGGTCAGCAGGTCGCGGATACGCCCCGCTCCGTGCCCGGAGACGCTGGGAAGCTGCCCGTCGGCAATGAGCCCGTTGCTGAAGGCCCCCTTCTTCTGGAAATGGGCCTCGATCTGCCGGACCTGGTCCACAGCGGTTGGGGCGTCCGCGGCCAGGTCGTTGGCCTGGGCGCCCACCACCGGCGGCACGTCGCTGGTGTCCGGAAGGCTGATCCTGGCGAAATCGTATTGCGTCAGCTGCCCGTGCTCAAGCTTCACCGGGTCCGAGACCTGGACAGTGTAGGAGTCACCCCGGGACAGGCCCTGCGTGGTCACCGCGGTGTCGGTTCCGGAGTTGAAGTAAAGCCCTGAAGCAGCGCCGGACGAGCCCTGGCCGAAGCTGAGTCCGGTGGTCTTCCGGCCGCCAGGAACGAAGTACCCCTGGTAGTCATCAATGGTGATGTCCAGGCTGTAGTCATTCGTCGGGACCGTGTCCGTGGCGTCGGCGAGTGTGTTGATTGACTTCGCGTCACCGACCTTGCTGAAGCTGCCGGAACCGTTAGGATCCATCGCGTAGTTGGTGCCGTTGAAGGAATCCAGTGCCCCGAGCCGGACCCGGGCGTCCTTGGGCAGACCCTTGACCGTGAACAGGGCGTCGTCCTTCTTGTCCTTGACGAAGTTCCGGAAGCTCGCCAGCGGCGTGACGTAGTCCTTGGGATCAAAGGGCGGAACGACGACGTTGCGGAGGACGCGCCGCTCGTCACCGGCGGCGATGAGCGGCGACACGGCCGCGGTTATTCCCACCGTTGCCGCCAGCACCGCGGCTCCAGCGGCGAGGCGGCGCATGCGTGCCTTCCCGGCGGTGCCGGCGTCATACTGGGGACGGTTCACCGAGACCTTGCGGGTGTCGCGCCGGCGCAGGGCGTCCCGCCGGAAGGTGGCCCAGGCGATGCCCACCACCGTTAGCGCGATGCCCCTTTCCACGGTCAGGAACCCGGCATTGGTGCTGAAGGCGATGCCGGTGACAAACAGGACCAGGACCGGCAGGAGCGGCCAGTAGGGGCTCCGGATCCGCCAGGTCAGGACACCGGCGGCCACGGCCGTGATGAGCGAGCTCAGGAACGGAACGATCAGCACCCCGCCCGCGGTGCCCACGGGCACTCCGACGGTCAGCATGTCCTTCCACGAGAAGACGACTCCGAGCAACAGCGTCCGCAGGGATTCGAGGCTGGGGAGGAATCCGGCCACCGCGGCATCGGGAACGGCGAGGACTGTCCCCAGCACCAAGTAGGCGCCGAAGGCTGCGGCCGTGGTGATCACCAGCCCCAGCCGGAAATGGGCGTTGCAGGCAGCGATGGCCAGGCCCAGGATGATCCCGCCGAAACCGGCAATCAGGTAATACGGGTCTCCGCCGAAGCTGAGGCTGAACCCGAGGACACCCAGCCCGAGCAGAACGGTGAGGGCACCGCCGTCGAGCACAAAATGCCACAGCGGCCGGCCGTCGGCGAAGGCGGACTGGGCGGCCGGCGTGACCGGGCGGCGGGGGCTTTCCGGGCGGCCTGTCCGGGTTGAACGGCGGGGGCGGAGACCTGTGGCCTCACTCATGCTGCAGCCTTTCGCAGGACGGAGGGAAGGTCGGCGAGGTCACCCACGGTGAGGACCGTGAGGTCGCCGATGTTGGCGCGGGCCGGGGCGGCGCCCAGATCCACCAGCACGGCGAGGCTTCGGACGCCGGGCGGCACCGAGGCGGCGGCCGAGCGCAGCTGGGCGGGCGTCACCTGGCTGCCCACCACGAAGAAGACCACGGAGGCGTTGGGCACGGTGTCGGCAAGCGTGCGGGCGAGGTCGACGGCGGTCTTCCGCAGCGGGGTGCCGACCACCCTGGTCATGTCGTCCAGCATGTTGCGGCCGGTCTCGCAGCGCAGCGGACCCGCCTGGGTCAGGACATCCAGTTCGCGCTGCTCGCGGATGGCCTGGCGTCCGATCGACGCGGCTGCCGAGATGGCCAGCTCGAACTCCTCTTCCGAGGCGTATTCGTCGGCGTTGATGGACAGCGAAATGGCCAGGTGGGCACGGCGGGTTTCCTCGAACTGGCGGACCATGAGCTTGTTGGTCCGGGCCGTGGTTTTCCAGTGGATGTGCCGCCGGTCGTCCCCCGGGACGTAGTCGCGCAGCGCGTGGAAGGAAACATCCGCGCTGGACAGTTCCGTGGTGGGCATGCCTTCCAGGTCGCGGATGAACCCCGCGGCGGAGCCGGCGAGTGCCACGGTCCGGGGATGCACGTACAGGTCCTGCGGCTCCGTCCAGAGCACCTGCCGGCGGAGCAGGTGCAGCGGATCGGCACGGACGGAGCGCACCGGACCCACCACGATGACGGCCCTGCGCGCCGTCGGGATGGTGAACAGATCCTCGTGCACCTGCTGCGGCTTCATCCGCGGGAGGTGGAAGACGGCGGTGGCTGCCCCGACGGGCAGTTCGAGGTCAGCCGGCAGGAGCGGCCGGGCAGACGTGTTGGACACCGCAATGCTTCCCACCGCGCTGTCCCCCACCGCCACCCGGGTCCGCGCCAGGTCAAGCAGGACCCCATAGGAGGACCTGCCCAGGATGAAGCCGCCGGCGATGACGAAGAGGACCACCGCCGCAATGGCGGCAGCCTTGGCCTCCTGCCAGCCGTAGGCGTTTCCGGCCGCCCACAGGAGAACTGCAGCGGCGAGCACGGACCAGCCCAGGACACTGACCACGGACAGGACAGGCCGGACGCGGCGGCCCCACACGCCGTCGGCCATCCGCCAAGCCGGGCCCAGCGCGAGCCGCGCCAGACCGCTGGCCTCGGACCACACCCTGGACGGGCGAACTTGGCGCTGGACCTTGGGCAGCGGCAGCCCGGGCCGCCGCACGCCAGAGCGCCGCACCTGGGGCATCCGCACCTTAAACCGCTGCACGCTAGACGGCGGCGCGCTGCTGCGGCGCTGCGACATCAGCCAGGACACGTCCCAGAACGGCTTCCGCCGTCGCCCCGGAGAACTCTGCCTCGGGGTCCATCACGAAACGGTGGGTCCAGACGACGCCGGCGAGGTCCTTGATGTCATCCGGCAGGACAAAGTTGCGCCCCTGGCTCGCGGCCCAGACCTTGGCCGCCCGGACCATCGCCAGGGCGCCGCGGACCGACACACCCAGACGGGTCTCCGGAGCGTTGCGGGTTTCCTCGCAGAGCCGGGAGATGTACTCCAGCACGGCCGTATCGACGTGTGTGGTGGCGGCAAGATCCGCCATGTCAGCCACGGCCTGCGTGGTGATGACGGGCTGCAGGTCCCGGGACCGGTCCTTGAGGTTGGACCCGCCCAGGAGCTGGACGGTGGAGGCGTGATCCGGATAGCCGATGGAGGTCTTCAGCAGGAAGCGGTCCAGCTGGGCCTCGGGCAGCCGGTACGTGCCCGCCTGCTCGATCGGGTTCTGCGTGGCCAGCACCATGAACGGCCGCCCGGCTTCGTAGGTGGTGCCGTCCACAGTGACGCGGGACTCCTCCATGACTTCCAGCAGGGCCGACTGCGTCTTGGGCGAGGCGCGGTTGATCTCGTCGGCGAGCACGATGTTGCTGAAGATCGGTCCCTTGTGGAATTCGAACTTCTGGGTCTTCTGGTCGTAAATGGTCACGCCGGTGACATCGGAGGGCAGCAGGTCCGGTGTGAACTGGATGCGGCTGTTGGACCCCTGGACGGTGGCGGCGAGGGCCCGGGCGAGCGACGTCTTGCCGGTGCCGGGTGCATCTTCAAAGAGGACGTGGCCCTCGGCGAGCATCGCGGTGAAGGTCAGGCGGATGACGTGCGCCTTGCCCAGGACGGCCTGGCCCACATTGGCGACGAGCTTCTCAAACGTCCCTGCAAACCAGTCGGCCTGCTCGCTAGTCATTGTCATGGTTGTTCCTCTTCTGTGTAATTGCAGGCTTGTTCGTTCTCAGCAGGCGGTGGCGTTCAAAAAGGCGGTGGGGCGGAATGGTCAGCACTGCCCCACGCCCGGACCCCTAATGTCCACCGTGGTGCCCTTGACGTACCAACCCTTGTGCGGCCCGCCGTCCATCAGATACCAGCGGGTTCCGTTGTTGTAGATTTCGGACCAGCAGGTGGTGGGGATCCAGCCGTCGGAGTAGGACACCCAGTTGGCGTCGCTGCCGCCGCAGCTCCTCGTCGCGGCGTTGTACCGGTCGGGGACGTTGGGCTTGCCGGGGCAGCTGTTGTTGTCAGACTGCTTCACCCGGACCTCAGTCAGGGGAGGCGTGGGATCGGCACCTGACGTGGCAACGGCAGAGCCCGGCTGCCCGCAGTCCTTGTCGCCGTCGGTGCCATTACATGCACGGACCTGAAGTCTGTGCTGTTGGTTCCAGCCTCCGCCGTCACGGTTGTACTGGCGTTTCAGCCCCACGGACGTAAACCCGCCGCCATCGAAGCTGACTTCGTAGCGGTTAATGACCCGGCCGTTGTCGTAGGGCGCGTTCCAGGTCCAGTGAACCTGCGGGTCCCCCTTGGCTGACGTCTCGCCGGTGACCACTGGCGTGGCCGGCGCACCATAGGGAACAGCCGAGCCGATGGCCTTGGCATCCCCTGAGATGTTGTTCTTGGTGGAGAAGGCAATGATGTTCACCGTGATGTTTTTACCGTTCGGCTGCCCGTAGATGGTGCCGCCGGGTGCACTGATGGGGCCGGAGCCGTAGGCAGTGGTCCAGCGGTAGCCAATCTCCGATGCCTGGGACCCGTTTCGCTGGGCCTGGTTCAGCGGGGTGAAGGTGACCTTCAGCTGGCCGGTGTTTCCAGGGGCGTGAACAGTGCCGCTGCTAACCGAACCGGGTTTTCCCGCAGCCCGGATGGGAGCGGACTGCGCACTGGTTCCGGACGTTCCTGCCTTGTTCGTGGCTGAGACGGTGAACGCATAGTCCGCCTCGGAGTTGGCCACGGTGACGTTCAGGGACGTGCCGGAGGCCACCTGCTGGCTCTTGACCACTGCCCCGCTGTGCAGCGTGGTGAGTGTGTAGGAGGAAACGGCATCCCCGTTGTTGTTCGGAGCAGTCCAGTTCACCTGGAGCTGGCTCTGATCCCCTACCGGCGCGACGTCGGAGACGCTCGGGGCTGCCGGCGTCACCGGCACGCCGGCCGGCACCTCGGCAGCGGAGTAGGTGCTCCACTCCGAGGGGTCCTTCGCATCGTTCCGGGCGAGGACGCGTACCTTGTAGGCCACGCCGTTGGTGAGGCCCTTCCAGACGTAGCTGGTGGACGTCAGGTTTTGGATCTGCGGGTTCTGGCCGGCGGGCGCCGGAGATATTTCGAGATCGTAGGACTTGATCGGTGAGCCCTTGCTGGCCGGCGCCTTCCAGGCGATGGAGAGTTGCTTGTCGCCGAATTTCAGACCCGGCGCCAGCGGCATCTCGGGCTTGACGTCGGGCCGGAGCTCAGCCGACGCCGGTGAGCGTCCGGACTCGCCAAACTCGTTCGTCGCCGTCACCTGGAAGTGGTACTTCGTGTTGTTCACCAGGTTGTTCAGGGTGCACGAGTTGGCCGGGCAGTCCTGCTTGTATCCGCCTTCGCCGTACACGGAGTACTTGGTGATGGGCGAGCCCCGGTCCGCGGGGGCAGTCCAGTTCAGCAGCGCGGTCCGGTCACCCACACTCTGTGCCTGGGGCGTGGTGGGTGCGAGCGGCTTGTCCTTGACCGTGAGCCGGATCCGGGCGGTGGCGTACCGGGATGAGTCCTCGGTCTTGTCCCCGACGGTGTACGACACGATCAGGGTGCCGGAGAACCCGGCCGACGGCGTGACCGTCACCGAATCGCCGCTGATGGCGGCAGTGCCCTGGCCGGTTTCCGTGGCGACGCCAATGACCTTCAGCGGGGTCTCCGGGAACGGGTTGGCATCGTTCGCCAGCACCTTGACGGTCACCGGCTTGCCAGCCGCGGCGTTTGCCTCCACGTCGTCATTGGCCACTGGCTTGGCCCGGTTGGTCGCCGTAACGGCGAGCCGGAACGTGGCGGTGGAGTCGAGGCCGCGGGGGTCCTTGGCCTTCACCTGTACCGCTCCCCCGTCGCCGGGCCGCAGCCCGTCCTTGGCCGAGACCTTCAGCGAGGCGCCGTCGAGGGACACGTTGAAGCCCTGGGGAACCGCGCCGGCGACCTCGTACTTCATGTTGTCGGCGTCGTCCGCGTCGGGGTCGGTAGTCAGCTTGGCCAGGTCCGCGGCGGCGGAGTCACCCAGCGGAACATCAACCGAGCCGCCGAGAAGGACCGGCGGGTTGTTGCGGTTCGGGTCGGGCAGCACCTTGGTGCGGATACTCAGCGTGGCTTTGAGTCCGGCGGGGTCGTCCGGGCCGGCACCGTCCGTCACCTCGAAGGTGATGGACCCCGGGCCCACGTAGTCTTTGTCCGCGGTGTACCTGACGGCTGTGCCGTTGCCGGCCACCGGGTTGCTGCCGTCCGCGCCGATGAGCTTGATCCGGTCGGTCTGGGTCAGCCGGGGCGAACGTCCGCCCCGGACCTTGACCCATTCGGCGAGGTTCGCGGTCACGGACTGGCCCGCGACCACTTCGAGGACCTCGTCCTTGGCAAGGGTGGGAACCTGCTGGCCGAGGCCCGGCACCCAGATGATCGCCGTCGACTTCTGGCCGTCGACGTCCTCCACGGTGTAGGGCACCAGCTGCGGCTCGCCGGTCAGCTCCACGATCACGTTGCCGTCCGTGCCCGGCCGCGCAGTTTCGGCGGCACTGCTGACCTTGAGGTTCTCGCCCACGCCGTCAGGGTCTTCGTCATTCTTGAGGACGGGGACGTCCACGGCGGTCTTGCCAAGCGTCTGCGCGGACGTCACGCGGTCGTCCCGGGCGATCGGCGCCCGGAGCGGGACGTTGCTGTCCACCACCATCCGGATGGCTGCCTGTGCAGAGGCCCCGCGTTCGTCGGCCACGGTGTAACGGACGTTGACCGTGCCTTCGGTGGCGGGCGCCTGCAGGAGGATGCGGCCGCTCTGCTTGCTGACAGTGGCCTTCAGCGCGGCATCGGCCTCGATGCCGTCGCTGGTTATCCTGATCAGGTCCCCGTCCGGATCGGTGTCGTTGCCGGCCGCGTCGACGGCGATCTGCCGCCCGGGCCGGACCCTGGCCTGGTCGTCGACCGGCGTGGGCTTCTGGTTGGTGTCCCCGCGGGGTGCGATGCCGACGGTGACAGTGCCGGTGTTCACGGCGCCCTGCCGGTCGACTACCTTGTAGCGGAACGTGTCGGTTCCGGCACCGTTGCCGGCCGCGACGAAGTCGATGAAGCTGCTGCCCGCCGTCGCGGTGCCCATGCCCGGCGTGCTGTCGATGCCCGTCAGCTGGACCGAGTCGCCGTCGGGATCAATGCCGTCCAGCGGCACCGGGATGCGCACCGTGCCGCCAGCCACCACCCGGGCGGTCAGGTTCTTGGGCTGCGGCCGGGAGTTTTCGGCACCCTCCAGCGGCAGGATGTGGATGGTGACGGCAGCGGCGCTCTTCTGGCCTTGCGGGTCCACCGCGTTGTAGATGGCGCGCACAGTCTTGGGCTGGCTGCCGGCGATAAACCGGAGGGTGTTCTCAGAGACGAAACTCTTGCCGTCTTCTACCGGGACGGCCTGCGGCAGGACCGGGTCAACCGTCAGCTTTTCGCCCTGCGGGTGCGTGTCGTTGTCCAGGACGGGGATGGTCACGACGTCGTTGACGCGGACGTTGACCTCGTCGGGCTTGGGCTGCGGCGCTTCAACCACCGCGGGGGCGGGAACAGGCACCACCGAGACGCTTCCCGTGGCGGAAGCCTTGCCGTTGGACATCGTGTAGCGGAACAGGAAGGCGTCCTTGGTGCCGGCGATGTCGGTGATCCGCAGGACGCTGTGGTCGATCACGCTGACCGACGCCGTGGCGTTTTCCGGCACCGCAACGGACTGCAGCACCAGGACGCCCCCGGACGGGTCCGAGTCGTTGGCCAGCGGGTCCAGCAGGACGCTGCCGCCCACCGGCAGGAGCGCTACGTCGTGGACGGCGACGGGATTTCCTGAGTCCTTGCCGGATTCCACATCCACCCGGATGAGGCCCTGGCTGCTTTGCGGTCCGTTGCTGGCCAGGTATGTCAGGTACACCGGCCCCGGCGTGCGGCTGCGGAAGGTGAAGGTGCCGCCGTCGGTGACCGGCCCCAGCTCTGCGGCTCCGGCGGCCTCCACCTGGGCGAGGCGCAGCGCGCCGCCGTTTGGGTCGACGTCGTTCTTTAGCGGCGCGATGACCAGGTCCTGGCCCACCACCGCGGTGACGTGGTCGGCGTTGACCACGGGAGCGAGTGCGCCCGGCGGCTGGACGTTGACCACCACCTTGCCGGTGGTGGTGGCTCGGCCGTCCCAGACGGACACGGTGACGCTTTTTTTGCCGGCTGAGGCGCCGGAGTCCTGGAAGGTGAGCAGGCCGTCGCGGCGGACCTTGACCTGGTCCTGCTCGTTGTCGGCGGTGGCTGACATCAGGACGAGGTCGTCGCCGTCGGGATCGGCCCAGTCGGTGAGGATGTTCTGGCTGACGGTTTTGCCCTGCTCCACGAGGAGTGTGGTGGGGTCTCCGCGTTTGAAGGCCGGGGGCCTGTTCTCGTCCGGGCCCACGACGTTCAGGCTGACCTTGCCGCCAGCCGAGAGCCCGCGGCCGTCCGCCGCGGCGTAGTCGAAGGTCTCGGTTCCGGGCGCGGCATCGGCCGGCACCGTGATCTGGAAGGCGGACCCGCCGTAGATGCTTTCGATGCTGCCGGCCCGCGGCCCTTCTGCGCCGAGAGAGGCGGTCAGGACGTCGCCGTCGGGGTCGGAGTCGTTGTCGAGGACGCTGAGGACAGTGGTGCGGCCGGGCCGGACGCCGACGGCGTCGGGTTTCGTTTCGGGGGGACGGTTCGGCTTGGTGCGGTCGGGCAGGACGTTGATGGTGTTGTCGTCCGCCGACTCCTCCTCGGGGTCGTCAGCCTGGTTCTTAGGGGGGACAACGTCGTCCCAGTTGTTGACCAGCTGCATGTTCTGGTTGACCAGCCACACGTTTCCCGAGTTCACGTCGTTGAGGACCACGAGGTCCCGGTTGACCCGGAAAACGTAGCTGGGCGAGGCGCTGGCTTTGGGCACGGGCACGTTCTTGTTGTCCGCGGCATTCGCGCAGTCCCGGACATACTTGTTGGCTCCGGACCATGCGGCGTGGACGCAGCCGCCCAGCTGCACCGGCGCCGCCGGCACCCCCTGGCCGCCGAACGTCACGGCCCTCGCGGCGGCACCGTTCAGCGGCTGCTTTAGGAGTGCCTTGCCGGTGGCCACGGCCACGGAGTCGGACGCCGGGCCCGGCTGCTGGAGCTTCGCCTCCCGCGCGTCAGCCAGCGGCACCTCGCGTCCGCCGGGCAGGAACAGTTTTCCGGCGGCTGCATCCAGGACCACGGCCTGGTCCCCCACGACCGAGATCTGGAGGTCCCCGGCGCCCTTCAGCCCGTCCCACGTGCTGGACGCGGTGCCGGTGGCTGCCCCCGCGGCGTCCACCGTGGTCACTGTCACCTGCCCCGTCTTCGGATCCGCCGAATAGATCCGGTCATCGGAGCCGACGGCGGACACCAGCCCTTCGGAGCCCGCCACGGCAGGCTCGCTGGACTCCTCATCAAAGGCGTTGACCGTCGACGGGGACATCGCCCACATCTTCCCGGCGGCAGGGTCGGTGACCGAGATGGTGTCGGCGCCGAAGCTCACCTGCGCCGAGCCGGGTAGCTGCTTGTCGCCGCCGAGCCTCATGTTGGCGGCGGACACCTGGTTCAGGGTGGAGCCGGATTCGTCGTCGACGAATACCTTCCCGGCGTTCTGCAGGACATCGAACGTGGTGCTGGCCGGGGTCACCGCACCGTCGAGGACCCGGGAGGGGTAGTTGAGGCGGCCAACGGCGTTCCGTGCCTTGCTGACCACCCAGACGCCGCCGTCGTTAAGGTCAACCTCGGTTGTCTTGAACCCCGGGTAGATCACGGCACCGGCCACCAGCGCTGCAGCAGCAGCGGAAAAGACGGTTCCGGTGACGATCTTGTTGCGGCGGTTCCTCAGCCCCAGCTTGCCGAACAAAGTTGACACAGCGTTTTTATTCCCCCGAAATCACAGCCGCCTGAGCGCGACTTGCTAGCCCCTGATGTTCATCAGGGGCCGGTGACATTCCGCCACTCCCCCGTAGAGACGCCGGAACAATTCTGAGCCTCGACTATTACATGGCGCTGGCGGCTTGTCCAAGAACAGCCGCCGGGGCCGTCCGTTACGCTGCCACCCTACCCGCGCAGTCCTGTCCCCGCGATGGGGAGGACTGCCCACGCTGCCTCAGTCCAGGACCAGGCCCCTGCCCCGTCCCCGTGCCAGGGTGACCGGCTGGATCTCCCCGAACCCCCGGACGTTCTCCACGTTTTGGGGAATGAGCACGAACCGCTCGTCCTGGTCCAGCGCCGCCGCGGTCATTGAGTCAACCAGCACGGTCCCCGGATCGGCCAGCGTGGTGAGGCGGGCGGCGAGGTTCACGGTGGGCCCGTAAATGTCACCCAGGCGGGAAAGGATCCGCCCCCAGACCATGGCAACCCGTGCCTCGGGCAGGATCTCATCCCGGGTGAAGGCTTCGGCCAGGGCAAGCGATATTTCGGCGCCCGCAGCCGGCGTTTCGGCAATGTAGAGGACTTCGTCGCCCACGGTCTTTACCAGGCGGCCACCGCCCACGGAGATGATCTCCGCGCACTTGTTCTCGAATCGCTGCACCAGCTTGGCGAGCGTCTTCTCGTTCATCCGCCTTGACAGGCTCGTGTAGGACACCAGGTCGGCGAAGCCAACAGCACGCGCCAGCGGAAGCGGCGCATCGTCCTCGTCGCCTTCGCGGCCCTCCTCGCTGGCCTGCAGGCCGGCTTCGGCCCGGACAGCCAGCCGCTGCACGCCGGCGTTGAGCTGACGCCGCCAGGAGTAGACAAGCATCTCCTCGAGCGGATCCACCAAGGCAGGCAGTTCGTGGACCAGCCGCTTGCGGGCCTGGGCGTCGGTGAGCCCCTGTTCGTGGACCATGTCCTCAACCAGGGCCTCGATCTGCCACACCACCATGCGGTCCGTCATCTGCCCGATGGCACGGGTGACCGAGATGGCGGCCTCCTCGGTGAGCTTTCCGTTCCGGACCATGCCCACAGCCGTGGACAGGGCCTCCTGGTCGCGCTCCGTGAAGGCGACGTCGTCGTCACCGAAGTTAGGGAAGCCGAGTGCTCGCCACAGCTTGCGCGCCGAGAGCAGCGACAGGCCCACACCGCCCGCCACCTCGCGGCGGCGCAGCTTGCGTTCCCCGCCCAGAAGCCTTGATTCGAGGCTCTTTGCCGCAATGCGCTCCGCGGACAGGGTACCGGTGGCCGGATTTTCGACGACGGCGTCCGTCACCTCCCGGTGACCGGTGTCCTGCGCGCCGGACCCGTCTGTATCAGACCCGTCTGCGCTAAACCCGTCTGTGCCGGCCTCGTGGGTGCCTGTCTGCTGGGCGCCCCGCTGATCCTCATCGTTCATCTCTTCCACCTTCTCTCACATCCCGCGGAAACCGGGCGCCGGGCTCGTCCGGCGCCTGACCAAATCCAAATGGTTCGTCGTCCGGAAGCTCATCAAGGGCGTCCAGCAAGAACCTGTGGAAGGTGGCAACTTCCGGCACATCCTTCAGCACGTTGCCGAAATGGTGCCCGGCATCCAAGGATATATTCCCCGAACGCAACATCCGCTGGAGCATCGACTGGCTGATTGTGACATTACGCACCGAGGCCAGGAAGACCTGCCGGTCCCGGCGCCGGAGCATGCCGTAACGCGCCAGGACCCGCTGGCTGGTCAGGACATACCTGGTCGTCTGCCACCGCAGCACCCTGGGCAGGCAATACCCCAGAAGGATCCACAGGCCGGCCAGCACACAGCCGGCCACCGCCCAGAACGTCCCTTCCCCGGTGATGGCCGGGGCAAGCGCGGACAGGCCGCCGCGGATGATCCACGCGCTTGCAAATGCGGCAAGGGCGGGCACCACAATGAAAACCGCCGCCGGGACGAACAGCACCCTGGGCTGCGGGCGGGTCACCACGATGACCTGCTCGCCCGGGAGGAGTTCCTTACGCATAACCGCTTTCGCCGGACCCCTGCTGGTCAGGGCTGTTCTTAGCAGAGCTTTGCTTCTCAGAGCTGTGCTTGGCAGCCCCATGCTTCTCCGAGCCCTGCGGGGACCACGGCCGCAGGTGGACCACATCCCCGGCAGTCACCACGTGCTCGTGGGAAGAGGCATCCACCACCAGCAGGGAGCCTGAGTCATCAAGCCGGGAAGCGTGGCCGATGATTTCGTGGTCGCCGGGAAGCTGGGCGCGGACCTGCTGGCCGAGGGTGACCATCGCCGTCTCGACGCGCTTGTGAAGCGACGGTCCGCCGGCCAGGCCGGCGGTGGCATCGCCGTCGGCATTGCAGAAGCTGCGGTAGAGCGTGCAAAAACGGGAGAGATAGCTCTTCAGGAGCGCCGTGCGGTCCACTGTTCCGGCACCCTGCAGCTGGACGGACGTGGCAGTGGGCACCGGCAGCTCGTCCTCGGTGAGTGTGACGTTCAGCCCGGTGCCCAGAATGACGGGCGGCACGGATCCGTCGCCCAGGGGGCCGAGCTGGGCGAGGATCCCGGCAATTTTTCCGCCGCGCACCAGGACATCATTCGGCCATTTCAGCTCAGCAGGGATTCCCGCCGTCTCATCCAGCGCGTCGCGCAGCGCGACGGCGGCCAGGAGGGACAGCCATGAGTAGGTCTGGGTGGGCAGGGGGCGGCCGTCAGCATTGACGGGCCGCAGCACCAGCGAGACCAGGACGGAGCTGCGGGCGGGCGCTTCCCAGGCCCGGTCCAGCCGGCCACGGGCCGCAGTTTGATGCTCCGCCGTCAGGACTGCCAGATCGGGGCAGGCCTGGGGATCCGCGGTCACGGCCCGCAAAAGGTCGGCGTTGGTGGACCCGGTTGTCTCCACAACCGTCAGCTGTGCGATGCCGGTGGCGGCGAGGAAGTTGGCGTCGGACAGGGCTTCCCGGTCCAGGGCCGGCCGCTCGGGCAGGCCCTTCGCTCCGGTCAGGTTTTCCTGAGGTCCACGGCTATCGTCGGGGCGTGCGGCATCCATAGTTGAATCCTAGCGACTCGCCGGGCCGCACGGCCGGGAAGGCCCGTGGTCAGGGGCAGGCTCACAGGAAGATGCCAGCTCGCAGAAGCCGGCGCACAGCGCGAACGGACCCTTTGTGGCCCAAGCCCCAAGGGCGGTTTCTAACCAACGTCGCAACAGGTGCCTTTTGACGTTAGCAGTGCGACCGCTTCTCGGGTCTGGACGCGGCCTGGTTCTCCCCTCGCGCTGCTGCCTTAAGACGGCTTCGCATACTTATACGAGCGTCCCATAGGGCGTTTCCTTGCGCTGGTCACGGGTACTCTTGAGTGCATAGACATGCACATATGCACTTGAGGGGTTTAGGTTAATGCTGGCAGTTCTGGGCAATGTGACGTACCGGCGGCTGTTCGCCGCGCAGATCGTGGCCCTGACCGGCACGGGGCTGCTCACGGTCGCGCTGGGGCTGCTGGCGTACGATTTGGCCGGGAACAATGCCGGCGCCGTGTTGGGCACCGCTTTGATGATCAAGATGCTCGCCTACGTCGGGCTGGCCCAGGTGATCAATGCATTGGTGGCGCACTGGCCGAAGAAGCGGGTGCTGATCGGGGCGGACCTGATCCGCGCCGCCATGGCTCTCTGCCTGCCCTTCATTTCCGACGTCTGGCAGATCTATGTGGTGATCTTCCTGCTGCAGTCAGCGTCCGCGACGTTCACCCCGGCCTTCCAGTCGCTGATCCCGACCGTCCTAAAGGAGGAACGGGACTACACCCGTGCCCTATCCCTGTCACGGCTCGCCTATGACATGGAGGCCCTGGTCAGCCCGGCCATCGCGGCGCTGCTGCTGACTGTGGTCAGCTACAACAACCTGTTCATTGGCACCGTCGCCGGTTTCCTGTTCTCGGCCTTCATGGTGGCCATCACCGCCCTGCCCAAAGTCAGCACCACCGGGGCGCCGGTGACGTCGCTATGGCATCGGACCACATTGGGGGCCAGAATTTTCTGGCGGAACCGGCGGTTGCGGTCCCTGCTGGCGCTGAACCTGGTCACCGCAGCCCCGACTGCCCTGGTGCTGGTCAACACCGTGGTCTACGTCCGCGACGTCCTCTACCGCACGGACACCGATCTGGCCCTGGCGCTGGCCTGTTTCGGCTTCGGTTCCATGATCGTCGCCTTGACGGCGCCCCGGGTGCTGGACCGGTTCGGGGACCGGGCCGTGATGCTCACCGGCGCCGCCCTGATACCCGTCGGCCTGGTAGGCGCCACCGCCGTTACCGCGCTCGGCGTCAGCGGTGCCGGATGGGTGTGGCTGCTGGGCCTGTGGTTCCTGCTCGGTGCGGGGAACTCCACGATCCTCACGCCCTCGTCCCGGCTGCTGCGGGACGCCTCCACCGAGGAAACCCGGCCGTACGTGTTCACGGCGCAGTTTTCGCTCTCGCACGCCTGCTACATCCTGACCTATCCGCTGGCCGGCTGGGTCGGCGCGGCCGCCGGATTGGGCTGGGCTGCCGCTGCATTGACGTTTATTGGGATGATAGGTGCTGCAGGTGCATTCCTGTCCTGGCCCCGGCACACCGGCGCGGTGGCCCCGGAGTCCGAGAGTGAGGAGCGCAGCGATGAGCAGCCAGCCCGAGCGCGCGCCCAAAGCCGTACCTGAGAAGCCATCCCTGGTCCACCCGGTCACCCCGGGCCCCGAACTCCTGGAGACCGCCGCGACCACGCTGCGGATGCTCGCCGAACCCACCCGACTGCACCTGCTCTGGCAGCTGTCCAACGGCCCGAAAACCGTCACCGAACTCACCGCCGCCGGCGGAGTTCCCCGGACGGTGGTCAGTCAGCACCTGGCCAAACTCCGCCTCAGTGGCCTCGTCGATACCCGCAAAGACGGCCGCCACGTGATCTACTCCCTCCACGATGGGCATCTGGTCCGCCTCATCCGGGAAACCATGAACCACGCCGACCATCGGATCACGGGCGAACCGGCGCACGACTGACCGTCCCGTGACGGCCACCACCGCTATTCCGGCGCGACTTTCAGGCGATCTTGCGACGTTGGTTAGAAACCGCCCAAGTGAAAAAGGGGCCACAGTGTCCGTTCGCCCTGGAAGATGCCAGCTCACAGGAAGATGTCAGGGACCAGGTCCGCCTCGCTGGCCCCCAGGCTGTAGGGGCTGAAATTTGTGACGCCGGCGGCGGCCAGGACCTGCTCGTCCGTATAGAAGTTGCCCGTGTTGACGGTGCCGGCAGTGACATTGCCCGCCCGGTTCACAGCACCCGTCAGCACGGCATGGGCCGCATCGGCCATGATTTCAGGGCTGCGGGCAGCACGGACCATTGACTCACCGCCGGCCATGTTCCGGATGGCGGCTGTATCGATCAGGGTCCGCGGCCACAGCGAGTTGACGCAGATGCCATCATTCCTGAGCTCCTCCGCCAGGCCCAGGGTGGTCAGGCTCATGCCGTACTTGGCAATGGTGTATGCCAGGTGCCGGCCCGCCCACTTCGGGTCGAGGTTCAGGGGCGGCGAGAGCGTGAGGATGTGGCCGCCGGAGGATTTGCGCAGCGCGGGGAGCGCCAGCTTGGAGAGCAGGAAGGTGCCGCGGACGTTGATGTCCTGCATGAGGTCATAGCGCTTCATGTCCACCGTGTCCGTCGGCGAAAGGTCGATCGCGGAGGCGTTATTGATGACGATGTCGATTCCCCCGAAGCGGCCGACGGCGGCGTCCACGGCGCGCGCGACGTCGTCGTCGCTCCGGACGTCCCCCACCAGCGGCAGGGCACTGCCGCCGGCGGCCTCCAGTTCTTCGGCGGCGCTGTAGACAGTGCCCTCGAGCTTCGGATGCGGCTCTCCGGTCTTCGCGAGCAGCACGACGTTGGCACCGTCGCGCGCCGCCCGCCGGGCGATGGCAAGGCCGATGCCGCGGCTTCCTCCGGACATCAGGATGGTCCGGCCCTGCAGGCTGCCGGCGGCCTGGTAAGGCGTGGCCGGAACGGGGTAAGCGTCGCTGCTCGAAGTCATAGGGACACTCTAGCCGCACTTTGTTACCCGCGAGTAACATCGGCGCTTCCGTCGGCGCCACGGACGAAAATTGTAGGAACCCTACAGCGGTCCGTGGAATTTGCGTCACTAGACTAGCCACCAGGGCTTTGGAGTTGTACGGATGCTACTTAAACCGGCGACCAGGGCCCGCGTCACGCTGCCGCAGCAGAACAGCCACAGCACAACAGCTACAGAGCCGGAGACACTTCATGAGCCACGATCTGACCACGACGGCGGGAAAGATTGCCGATTTCCGCGACCGCCAGGCCCGTGCTGAGCAGCCGTCCGGCCCTGAAGCCATCGAGAAGCAGCATGCGCGCGGCAAGAACACCGCCCGCGAGCGCATCGACCTGCTCGTGGACGAAGGCTCCTTCGTGGAGTTCGACGCCCTGGCGGTCCACCGCTCCACCGCCTTCGGCATGGAGAAGAAGAAGCCGCTCGGTGACGGCGTCGTGTCCGGTTACGGAACCGTTGACGGCCGGCTCGTGGCCCTCTACAGCCAGGACTTCAGCGTCTACGGCGGCTCCCTGAGCCAGGTCAACGGCGAAAAGATCGTGAAGGTCCAGGAGTTCGCGCTGCGCAACGGCTGCCCGGTGGTGGGCATCAACGACGGCGGCGGAGCCCGGATCCAGGAGGGTGTCGCCTCGCTGGCCATGTTCGCGGACATCTTCCGCAACAACGTGCACGCTTCCGGCGTGGTGCCCCAGATCTCCCTCATCATGGGCCCGTGCGCCGGCGGCGCCGCCTACTCCCCCGCCCTGACCGACTACGTGGTCATGGTGGACAAGACCTCGCACATGTTCATCACTGGCCCTGACGTCATCAAGACCGTCACCGGCGAGGACGTGGACATGGAGACCCTCGGCGGCGCCCGGCAGCACAACGCCACCACCGGCACCTCCACGTACCTGGCCGCCGACGAGGCCGACGCCATTGAGTTCGTCCGGGAACTGCTGGACTTCCTGCCCTCCAACAACCTTTCCGAGGCACCGGTGCAGGAGCACCAGCAGGAGCTGGAGCTCGACGACGACGACCTCACCCTGGACACGCTGATACCGGACTCCGCGAACCAGCCCTATGACATCCGCAAGCTCATCGAACAAATCGTCGATGACGCCCACTTCCTGGAGATGCAGTCGCTGTACGCTCCGAACGTGATCATCGGCTATGGCCGCGTCGAGGGCCACACGGTGGGGATCGTGGCCAACCAGCCGCTGCAGTTCGCCGGCACCCTGGACATCTCGGCCTCCGAAAAGGCGGCCCGCTTCGTCCGCCACTGCGACGCCTTCAACATTCCGATCATCACCCTCGTCGATGTCCCCGGATTCCTGCCCGGCAAGGACCAGGAGTTCCAGGGCATCATCCGCCGCGGCGCCAAGCTTCTCTACGCCTACGCCGAAGCCACCGTGCCCAAGCTGACCGTGATCACCCGGAAGGCCTACGGCGGCGCGTACATCGTGATGGGATCCAAGAAGCTCGGGGCCGACCTGAACCTTGCGTGGCCAACGGCCCAGATCGGCGTGATGGGCGCGCAGGGCGCCGTCAATATCCTCTACCGGCGCGATCTCGCCGCCGTTGCCGAGGCCGGGGGCGACGTCGAGGCCAAGCGCGCTGACGTGATCCGGCAGTACGAGGAAGAGCTGCTCAACCCGTACCAGGCCGCAGAGCTGGGCTACGTTGACGCCGTCATCGCGCCCTCGGACACGCGGCTGCAGATCATCAAGGGGCTGCGGGCGCTGCGCGACAAGCGTGCGAGCCTGCCCACGAAGAAGCACGGAAACATCCCGCTGTGAGCGTCCAGAATCCGGCGGTCGACCCGGCCGAAACGGTTGGGCCGGCCGCGGCCCTGTTCTCCGTCACCAAGGGCGAACCGACAGCCGAAGAGCTGGCGGCGCTTACCGCCGTCGTACTTTCCCTGGAGCCGGGCGCAGCAGCCGACCCGGCGAAGCCCACGACGCGCCACTGGGTGCGGCGGCAGCAGCTGCGGCTGGAGCCCACGCCGGGTCCGGGCGCCTGGAAGCGGAGCCGGGGCTAACGGTCCCCGCCGCCTCCCTAACCTCGCTACTCAGAGCCCTGGGAAAAATTCAGTAAGTCTTTCATAACCGGAACCCCGCGGTTAGTCTCGTGGGGTGACTACTGAATCTGCCGCCCTAGCGCGCCCCCGGACCGCCATCGACGCCGTCGCCGACGCTTACACCGACACGCTCATTGCCCTGGATCCGAGCCTGGCCACCACGCTCGGCATCCCGGGACACGACACTGAGTTCCAGGACTTTTCCCCTACCGGACTCAGCAGGTTCGCCGCGGCGGAGCGAAAGACCCTGGCGGCCCTCGAGGGGCTGGAACCCGTGGACGACGTCGACGCCGTCACCCTCGATGCCCTGCGCGAACGCCTCGGACTCCAGCTTGAGATCCACGACTCGGGCTGGGACCTCGCCGAACTGAACAACATCGACTCCGCGGCGCAGAACATCCGGTCGATCTTCGACCTCATGCCCACAGACACCGAGGAGCACTGGGCGAACATCGCCGGCCGCACGCACAGCGTGCCGGCGGCCATCAGCGACTACATCGAGTCGCTGCGGACGGCCAGGGACCGCGGCCAGGTCTCGGCCCGGCGCCAGGTATCGATCGTGATTGAACAGACCACCAAATACGCCGCGGCGGACGGCTTCTTCGCGAAGCTCGCCGCTGACGCCAAAACAGCAGACGGCCCGCTGCCGGCGGAACTGCAGGAGAAGCTCGACGCCGGTGCTGCCGCCGCCCGGGCGGCGTACGCCGGACTGGCCGGATTCCTCAAGGAGGAGCTGCTGCCCGTCGCGCCGGAGAAGGACGCCGTGGGCCGGGAGCGCTACGCCCTCGCCTCGCGGGTGTTCCTTGGCGCCGCCGTCGACCTCGAAGAAACCTACGCGTGGGGCGTTGAGGAGCTCGAACGGATCATTGCCGCCCAGGAACAGGTGGCCGGGCAAATCAAGCCGGGTGCCTCCATCGCGGAGGCCAAGGAGATCCTCAACAGCGACCCAGCCCGCCGGCTTGTGGGAACGGAAGCCCTGACGGCGTGGATGCAGGAGCTGTCCGACCGTGCCGTCTCCGATCTTGCAGGCATCCACTTTGAGATTCCCGACGTCATGAAGACCCTTGAATGCCGGATCGCCCCCACCGACGAGGGCGGCATCTACTACACAGGGCCGTCGGACGACTTCAGCCGGCCCGGGCGCATGTGGTGGTCCGTGCCCGCGGGCGAGGACACTTTCACCACCTGGGCCGAGACCACCACCGTGTTCCACGAAGGTGTGCCCGGACACCACCTGCAGATCGCCACCGCCGTTCACCGGCGCGAGCTGCTCAACAGCTGGCGGCGCAACGTCTGCTGGACCTCGGGACACGGCGAGGGCTGGGCACTCTACGCCGAGAAGCTGATGGAGGAACTTGGCTACCTCAAGGATCCGGGCGACCACATGGGCATGCTGGACATGCAGCGCATGCGCGCCGCCCGGGTGGTGTTCGACATCGGCGTCCACCTGGAACTCGATGTTCCCGCACGCTGGGGAACTGGCACCTGGACGCCTGAGAAGGGCTTCGATTTCCTCAAGGCCAACCTGGACATCAGCGAGGGCAACCTGCAGTTCGAGTTCGCGCGCTACCTCGGCTGGCCGGGCCAGGCACCGTCCTACAAGGTGGGCCAGCGCCTCTGGGAGCAGATTCGCGCGGAGCTCGAAGCCCGGCCGGATTTCGACCTCAAGGCCTTCCACACGAAGGCCCTCAACATCGGGTCCGTAGGCCTCGACACCCTCAAGCGCGCCATGCTCGGCTAAGGGTTCCGCCCGCCATAGCGGCGGCATGGCCGCCTTCCTCCGCGTGCTGCTCCTTCGTCGCTTTGACGCACGCTTCCGGAAGCCACCACGCCGCCGGCGGGTCGCAGCGAGATGTTTGCCACACGCCCGCAGGGAATAACTTCGCAAAAGGTCGGTCTCGTGCCGATTTTTCGCACTTATGGCCAGCACCCCCGAAACCGCACGCGTAACATTTCTCAATATCGAGTGGAAGCTGTATTTTCTACGCCCTAACTTGTTCGGGTGAGCAATCAAACCACTTCATCCACGGCCGGGCGCCCCGGCTTCCAGCTGCCCCGGTGGGCAGGCTCCTTTGGCTTCCAGATCATCGCCGCCCTGATCGTCGGCCTCGGGCTGGGTCTGCTGGCCAAGTACACGGGCAGCACCAAGACCAACCCCAACGGCCTGGGCGCCACGCTGCAGACCATTGGCTCCAGCTACGTCTCGTTGCTGCAGACGGCAGTCGTGCCCCTGATCTTCACCGCCGTGGTCAGCTCCATCTCCAACCTGCGTGAGGTTTCCAATGCGGCGCGGCTCGCCTGGAACACTCTGCTGTGGTTCGCCATCACGTCGCTGGTCTCCGTGCTGATCGGCATCGGCCTGGGCGTGCTCCTGCAGCCGGGCGCAAACACGGGCATCTCCGGCCAGGGTGAAGCACCGTCCAAGGTCGGCGACTGGTGGGCATTCCTCATCGGCCTGTTCCCCAAAAACTTCCTGGGCCTTGGCGCGAGCTCCACTGTCACCGACTCCGGCGCTGTGACCACGTCCGTCAGCTTCAACGTCCTGCAGATCCTGGTGATCGCCATCGCCGTCGGCGTTGCCGCCCTGAAGGTGGGCAAGCAGGCCGAGCCTTTCCTGGCCCTCAACGCCTCCGCGCTGGCCGTCATCCAGAAGGTGCTGTGGTGGATCATCCGCATCGCACCGCTGGGCACCGTGGGCCTGATCGGCAACGCGGTGGCCGTCTATGGCTGGGACACCATCGGCTCGCTGGGCAAGTTCACCGTTGCCATCTACATCGGCCTCGCGCTGGTGCTCTTCGGCGTCTACCCGGCCCTGGTCCGCGCACATGGACTGTCGGTCAAGCAGTACTTCTCCGGCGCGTGGCCGGCCATCCAGCTGGC
Source organism: Arthrobacter sp. FW305-BF8 (assembly GCF_021789315.1). NCBI lineage: Bacteria > Bacillati > Actinomycetota > Actinomycetes > Micrococcales > Micrococcaceae > Arthrobacter > Arthrobacter sp. FW305-BF8. The sequence goes on along the minus strand of NZ_CP084561.1, from coordinate 1,676,669 downwards.
CTTCGTTTCCCGTTCCTCCATCGGTACGCTGCCGCTGACCCAGCGCGTCACCGAGCGCAACCTCGGTGTTCCCCGGGGCTACGCCTCCTTCGCCGTTCCGCTGGGCGCCACCACCAAGATGGACGGCTGCGCGGCAATCTACCCGGCCGTCGCCGCGATCTTCGTGGCCCAGTTCTTCGGAATCCAGCTCGACTTCAGCCAGTATCTGCTGATCGCCCTGGTCTCCGTCCTCGGTTCTGCTGCGACGGCGGGAACCACCGGCGCCGTGGTCATGCTGACGCTGACCCTCTCCACGCTGGGACTGCCGCTGGCCGGCGTCGGACTCCTGCTGGCCATCGACCCCATCCTGGACATGGGACGCACGGCGGTCAACGTGGCCGGCCAGGCACTCGTGCCCACCATCGTGGCCAAGCGCCAGGGGATCCTCGATGAAACCCTCTACAACGCACCGCGCGCCGGGGAGGCCTTCCGCGAGGAAGAGGCGCCCGCCGTCGAGCGTGAGCTGGCCGAGTCCAAGGCCTGACCTTGGCAGACTGGGTGTGCCCCGGGGTTCATCCCGGGGGCACACCCATTTAAGACCGGCCGCCAAATGGGTCCCGGGCGGCAGGCAGCGAGGGTAGGGTACCGGCATGGACATCATTCTGGTTCCCGGTTTCTGGCTCGATGGTTCATCCTGGTCCGGGGTCACTCCCCCGCTGGCGGAGGCGGGCCACCAAATCCACGCGCTGACCCTCCCGGGGCTGGAGGCGAAGGACGCCAAGCGGACCGGCATCGGGCTCCGCGACCACATCAACGCCGTGGTGGAAGCCATTGACGGCATTGAGGGTCCGCTGGTCCTCGTCGGCCACTCCGGCGGGGGCGCCATCATCCACGGCGCGGTGGACGAACGCCCGGACCGCGTGGTCCGCGCGGTCTACGTGGACAGCGGACCGCTCGGCGAAGGCGGCGTCATCAATGATGAGCTGCCTGCCGAAGGTGATGAGATCCCGTTGCCTTCCTGGGACGTGTTCGACGACGCCGACCTCACCGATCTCGACGACGGGCTCCGCGAGGCATTCCGTGCACGGTCCATCCCGCAGCCAAAGGCGGTGGCATGCGACAAGCAGCACCTTCGCGATGTGCGCCGCTACGACGTCCCCGCCACGGTGATCGCCTGCGAGTTCCCGTCCTCGTTGCTGACGGAGTGGATGGACGCCGGGCACCCCCACGTTGAAGAGCTGGCCCGCATCCGCGATGTGGAACTCGTGGACCTTCCCACGGGGCACTGGCCGCAGTTCACCAAGCCGGCGGAGCTCGGAGCAGCGATCCTCGCCGCCGTCGACCGGACAAACTGACAGACCAGCCCAACCGGCGCGACCGGGCCACAGCGGCCCCCGGGCCTGCCGATCAGGCCTAGCGGCCGCCGATCACACCCTTTTGCACGGCCTTTGTGACCGCGTCGGCTTCGGCTTGCGTAAGTGTCCCGTCCTTCACCGCCTGGTCGAGCCGGCCTTTCAGGGCAGCAGCCCGGTCCGTCTGCGCCTGGGTGCGGAGTTCCTCGAGCGCGGCCTTGACCTTCGCTTCATCGATTCCCAGGGACTTGGCCAGCGAGGCTGCCAGAGCCGCCTCCCTGGCCGCCCGGTCCGGCTTGGTGCCGTCGGCGCGCCGGCCGTTCGGGTGGTTGGCCTGGCGGAACGCCCGCAGGGCGTCCTGCAGCTTGGCCTGGTCCACGCCCAGCTTGGCCGCGAGCGCCGCGGCGTCCCCTTTGAGGACGCCGTGACCGCGCCCACATCCGTGCCCGTGCCCGTGTCCGTGTCCGTGCCGGCCGCCGTCGAAACGGAACCCGTCCGCGGGTCCGCTCGATGGGCTGCTTGACGTTACTGTGGGCGTGGGCGTCGCTGTGGTTGCGGCCGCCATGCCGGTGACACCGCATCCGGTGCCGAGTGCCAAGGCAGTCGCGCCCAGGCCGAGAGCCACTTTCTTTGAACGCTCCATGGTCCGCTCCTCGCTCCGCCGGCCTTGAGGCATCATTGCCGCCGTGCCGGCCACGACAACAGGATGCACCCTGCCCCTCAAGAACGCCTTTTGATCGACTGTGAGGATGCTGTGAATTTCGCCCCGCAAGCTTTGAAAGGCTGCGGTTGTTGCGCAGAGTGCAAAGATGCACGTAGTGTAATTGGGTGTCCGCTTCCACTTCTTTGCCTTCCTCGCGCCGCGAGCTGAACAAGGCTGTCACGAGGCAGGCAATAACCGACGCCACGCTAGCCCTTCTACGGCGCCACGGTCCCGGCAAGTTCACGATCGAGGACATTGCGGAAGCGGCGGGCATCTCACGCCGGACCTTCTTCAACTACTTCACCAGCACCGAAGCCGCCATCGCCTCGGTGACCAACGGTTTCCTGGACAGCGCCCTCGAACAGTTCCGCCGGCGGCCCGCTGACGAACCCATCCTCGAATCCGCCCGCGCCGCTCTGGTGGCACTGGCGGATCCCATGACGGTGGCGCCGCTCGCCGAGCTGTTCGGCCTGACCCAGGGCAATCCGCTCATGGCGCGCTCTGAGCTGGAGGCCTGGGACCACTGCACCGAGCAGATAGTTGCTGCGGCCCGCGAGCGTTCCCCACAGAACCCCAGGACTGAACAGGGCACCGGGACCGAACAGGTCACCCGGACCGAACAGGTCACCGACCAGGACGAGCTCTACGTCCGGGCCCTCGCAGGTTCGGTGGTCTCCTGCGGCAAAGCTGCCATGGACGTGTGGTTCCGGCGCTGCGGCCCCGATCTCTCCCCCGAGTCACTGGCGATCCTCCGCCAACTGCTCATCGATTCGATGGGGCTCCTCGGATCCGGTTTCGCCGGCCCTCCGTCGGACCCGCCGTCGAAGCAATCCCCCGCCAAACCTTCCACCCGCAACGCAGAACGGTCCTGACATGGCACTTCTCCTGTACCGCCTCGGCAAGTTTTCCTACCGTCACCGGTGGCTCGTCGTCTCGCTCTGGCTGGCGGTCCTGCTGGCAGTCGGCGGCGCAGCGGCAGCCTTTTCCGGCGCGCTGTCCAATAACTTCCAGATTCCCGGCACGGAAACCCAGCAGATGGCCGACAAGCTCCAAAAGGAGCTGCCGGCGTCATCCGGCGGCTCGGCCGGGGTAGTCTTCCAGGCCAAGGACGCCCAGTTCCGCCAGGCGGGCAAGGACGCGGTGTCCGCTGCCCTCACCAAGCTTGAGGCCCTCCCGGATGTCCGGGGAACCGTCGACCCGTTCGCCACGCAGGCCCAACTGGACAAGGCTGGCGCAGATCTCGCCGCCGGCGAGGCCAAGGCAACCGCGGGCAAGGCCGCACTGGACAAGGCCGCGGCCGAATTGGCCGCCGGTAAGGAACAGCTGGCCGCGGCCGAGGCGCAGATGACCGCTGCCGGGCTCCCGGCGTCGGCCATCGAGGCCCAGCTGGGCCAGCAGAAGGCCGCCCTGGCCGCAGGCCAGGAAAAGCTCGACGCCGGCACCAGGGAACTGCAGGCCGGTGCGGCCAGGCTGGAGCTGGCCAAGCGCCAGGTCGAGGCTTCGCAGGGGTTGCGTTTCGTTTCGGAGGACGGCAAGGCGGCCATTGCGCAGGTCCAGTTCAAGACCTCCATCAACGGACTGGACCCCAAAGTGCGCCAGGAAGTCCAGGACATCGTGCAGGAGGTTTCCTCGGCCGGAGTTACCGCGCTGCCCAGCAAGGAAATCAGCGAGGACGTCTCCGAGATCTTCGGCGTGGCTGAGATCATCGGCATCGGCGTGGCGGCGCTGGTCCTGATCATCATGCTCGGGACACTGGTGGCCGCCGGGCTGCCGCTGCTGATGGCCGTGATCGGCGTGGCGGTGGGCGTGGGCGCCACCATGGCACTGAGCGGCCTCATTGACATGAGTTCCATTTCCCCGATGCTCGCGCTCATGCTGGGCCTCGCCGTCGGCATCGACTACTCGCTGTTCATCGTCAACCGCCACCGAGGCCAGCTGCTGGCAGGCATGGACGCGGAGGAGTCGGTGGCCCGTGCCACCGGAACCTCCGGCAATGCCGTGCTCTTTGCCGGACTGACGGTCATCATCGCCCTCGCGGCACTGGTGGTCCCGGGGCTTCCGTTCCTGGGGGTCATGGGCGTGTCCGCGGCCGGCACCGTCGCGGTCGCCGTCCTCGTCGCCCTGACGCTGACGCCGGCAATCCTCTCGTTCATGGGCAGCAAGCTGATCTCCAAGCGCGCCTGGGCCAAGGCCGCGAGGCACAACGCCGACCCCAACAGGGAGGCGGAGGACCGCGCCAAGGACGAACACCGCAGCAGCCACGGCTGGGGCGGACTCGTCACCAGGCACCCGGTACTGGCCCTGCTGGCCGGGGTCCTGGCGCTGGGCATTGTGGCGCTGCCCGCTGCCCAGCTGCGGCTCGCGCTGCCCGACGGCGGCTCGGAACCTGCCGATTCCCAGGCGTTCAAGGCCTACGATGCCACCAAGCGCAGCTTCGGCGAAGGCATGACGGGACCGATCATCGTGGTGGGCGACTTCCCTGAGGGCCTGAGTGAAACCGAAGCAACGGCCAAGCAGCTGGACGTTGCGGACATCCTGCGCAAAACGGAGAACGTGACTGCAGTCATCCCGGTGGCACTGAGTGAGGACCGCGGGACGGCGGTGTTCCAGGTCATCCCGAAGGAAGGGCCGGCGAGCGCCAGCACCGTGAAGGTGGTGTCCGACATCCGCGCCGAGAAGGCCGTGATCGAGGACTCCACCGGAGCCAGCATCGGACTCACGGGCCAGACGGCAGGCAACATCGACGTTTCCACGAAGCTGGGCGACGCCCTGCCGTCGTATCTGGCCATCGTCGTGGGGCTCTCACTGATCCTGCTGCTGCTGGTGTTCCGCTCGATCGTGGTGCCGCTGCTGGCAACCGGCGGCTTCCTGCTGTCCCTTGCGGCCGCCTTCGGCGCCGTGGTGGCCGTGTACCAGTGGGGCTGGCTGGGTGCGGTGTTCGGCGTCGACAACCCCGGCGCCGTGCTGAGCTTCCTGCCGATCATCCTGATCGGCGTCCTGTTCGGGCTGGCCATGGACTACCAGGTGTTCATCGCCTCGGGCATGCGTGAGTCCTTCATGCACGGCGAGTCCGCGAAGCACGCCGTCCGCACCGGCTTCAGCCACGCTTCCGCGGTGGTTACCGCAGCCGCCATCATCATGGTCAGCGTCTTCGCGGGCTTCATCTTCTCGCATCTGAACATGGTCCGCCCGCTCGGCTTCGCGATGGCATTCGGCGTGCTGGTTGACGCCTTCGTGGTACGGATGACGATCGTTCCGGCAGTCATGTACCTCCTCGGCGAGAAGGCGTGGTGGCTGCCGCGCTGGCTGGACCGCATCCTGCCGGACGTGGACGTGGAAGGGGCGAAACTCGGCAGGCCCGCACCCGCCGCCAGCGATGAGCCGGATGCCGAGCCCGCGGAGGTCGGCGCGCGCTAGGCTTGAGCGGTGACCCGCCTCATCCTTGCCTCCCAGTCCCCCGCCCGCACCAAACTCCTGGCTGAGGCCGGCATCGAACACGAGGTCCTCGTGTCCGACGTCGACGAGGACGCCGTGCAGGAACGCTACGGCGTGACCGATCCGCACGACACCGCCCTGCTCCTCGCCCGCGCCAAGGCTGAGGCCGTCGCCTCGCTCCCGGAAGCCGAGGGGGCATTGGTGCTCGGCTGCGATTCCGTCTTCGAGTTCGACGGCGAGTCGCACGGCAAGCCCTACACCGTGGACGTCGCCCGGCAGCGGATGCTGCGGATGAGCGGCAGCAGCGGGGTCCTGCACACCGGCCACTGGCTGGTGGACTGCCGCGATACGGACGACGACGGCGGCTCCGGCGCCACACTGGGCAGCGTCGCCTCCGCCGAAGTGCACTTCATGGAGATGGAGCTCGCGGAGATCGACGCCTACATCGCCACCGGCGAGCCACTGAACTGCGCGGGCTCCTTCACGATCGACGGCCTGGGGGGCGCCTTCATCCGGAAAGTCGACGGCGACCCGCACGCCGTCGTCGGATTGTCGGTATCCACCCTGCGCTCCCTGCTGGCCCAGGCGAACGTGAGCATCACGGAGTTCTGGCAGGACCTGCCGGAGTCGGCAATTCCCGGGGAGTTGTAGCTTCCCTACAAAGGCCGGGCCTCTTACCCGGGGATTCCGCCAGTAATATCGGCGGAATCCTCAAAATCAGGCTAGGCTCCCTGAAGGAAAGAAGGAGACGCCTTGTCAGTAAAGCCGGAGCAGTCCGCAGGTCCAGTGCATTCAAAAATCACCAAGGTTTTGATCGCGAACCGCGGTGAAATCGCCGTCCGCGTCATCCGCGCAGCCCGGGACGAGGGCATCGCCTCCGTCGCTGTCTACGCCGATCCTGACCGGAACGCCCTCCACGTCCGGCTCGCCGACGAAGCGTACGCCCTGGGCGGGAACACTGCGGCCGAGTCCTACCTCGTGATGGACAAGCTGATCGAGGTGGCCCGCCAGTCCGGCGCCGACGCCATCCACCCCGGCTACGGCTTCCTGTCCGAGAACGCGCAGTTCGCGGCCAAGGTCATCGACGCCGGCATCACCTGGATCGGCCCCTCGCCGGAATCCATCTCCGCCCTGGGCGACAAGGTCCAGGCCCGGCACATCGCCGAGAAGGTGGGCGCCCCGCAGGTGCCCGGCACCGCCGACCCCGTTGAGTCCGCCGAGGAAATCCTGGAATTCGCGGACAAGTTCGGCCTGCCCGTGGCCATCAAGGCTGCCTTCGGCGGCGGCGGCCGCGGCATCAAGGTGGCCCGCACCCGCGAGGAAATCCCCGAGCTCTTCGATTCCGCCGTCCGCGAGGCGACCGCTGCGTTCGGCCGCGGTGAGTGCTTCATCGAGCGGTTCCTCGACGCGCCGCGCCACGTTGAAACCCAGTGCCTCGCCGACGCCCACGGCAACGTGGTGGTGGTCTCCACCCGCGACTGCTCACTCCAGCGCCGCAACCAGAAGCTCGTGGAGGAAGCCCCGGCACCGTTCCTGACGGCGGAGCAGAACCAGCGCCTCTACGAATCGTCCAAGGCCATCCTGAAGGAAGCCGGCTACCTCGGCGCCGGAACCTGCGAGTTCCTCGTCGGCCAGGACGGCACCATTTCCTTCCTCGAGGTCAACACCCGCTTGCAGGTGGAGCACTGTGTCTCGGAGGAAGTGACCGGCATCGACCTGGTCCGCGAGCAGTTCCGCCTGGCCTGCGGCGAGGAGCTGGGCTACGGTGACCCTGAGGTACGCGGCCACTCCTTCGAGTTCCGCATCACCGGCGAGGATCCCGGCCGCAACTTCATGCCCGCACCGGGCACCGTGAGCACCCTGAAGAACCCCACCGGCCCCGGCATCCGCATTGACTCCGGCATCGAAGAGGGCGATGTCATCAGCGGCAACTTCGACTCCATGCTGTCCAAGCTGATCGTCACCGGAGCGAACCGCCCCCAGGCCCTGCAGCGCGCCCGCCGCGCCCTCGAGGAGATGGTGGTGGAAGGCATCCCCACCGTCATCCCCTTCGACCTGGCCGTGGTCAGCAACCCGGCGTTCGCGCCGGCCGAGGGCCCGTTCAGCGTCCACACCCGCTGGATCGAAACGGAATTTGTCAATGACCTTCCCGCCTGGACGCCCAACGGCGCCGCACCAGAGGGTGACGACGCCGCTGAGCGCCGCACTGTGGTGGTGGAAGTGGGCGGCAAGCGCCTCGAGGTGGCACTGCCCGCCAGCCTCGGCTTCAGCGGGGCAACAGCCGCCGGCGCCAAGCCGGCCAAGTCAAAGAAGCGGAGCCGCACCGGCGGCGCCACCGCAGCCGCGGGCGGCAACGCCCTGACGTCCCCCATGCAGGGAACGATCGTCAAGGTGGCCGTGGCCGACGGCGACGTCGTCGCCGAAGGTGATCTCGTCGTCGTGCTTGAGGCGATGAAGATGGAGCAGCCGCTCACCGCACACCGCGCGGGCACCATTACCGGCCTGTCCGCCGCGGCCGGCCAGACGGTGGCAGCAGGCGCCGTGATCGCGACGATCGAAGACTAAGGCGGACCGACGACTCAGCCGATCGGAAACTCAGCCGATCGAAACTGAAACAGCACATGAAAATGCCCGGTGTGATCCACACCGGGCATTTTCGTTGATGCATCCAAACCTGGGAATCAGGCCACGTTGTTCTCGTAGTCCGTGTTCTTGGTTTCGCGGGTGATCCACAGCGCGATGAACGTCAGCACGGCAGCGGCCGCCATGTAGACGCCGACGAGCCAGGTGCTGCCGCCAGTCGCCTGCCACAGGGCTATGGCAATGAACGACGCCGGGGCGGCGCCGATGACGCTGGACAGGTTGTACGCCACGGCCGAGCCGGTGTAGCGCACATTGGACGGGAACAGCTCCGGCAGGATCGCGGCCATCGGGCCGAAGGTCAGGCCCATCAGCGTGAAGCCGACGATGAGGCCGACGATTGCCGCTCCCGGGCCGGGTCCGAACATGGTGAACCAGAGCGCGCCGAACACAAAGATGCCCACGGTGACCCCCATGAGGAACTTGCGGCGGCCCCACTTCTCGGCCAGCGGGCCGGACACGAGGGTGAAGATACCGAAGAAGACGACACCGAGGATCAGCATCCAGAGGAAGTCACCGCGGGGAACACCCAGGCCGGGAACGAAGCTGGCAATTTCGGCAGCGGACATCGGCTTGCCGGCCTTCTCCGCGGCGGCCTGGGCGGCTTCAAGGGACGCGGGCTTGGTGCCGTACGTGAGGGTGAAGGAGGTCATGATGTAGAACAGCACGTACGTGGCCAGCATGATGAAGGTTCCGGCCAGCACCGGGCGCCAGTGGTTCTTGAAGGTCGCCGCGAACGGAACCTTGGCCACCTTGTCTTCTTTCAGGACCTTCTGGAACGAGACACTTTCCACGAGCTTGAGGCGCACATACAGGCCCACAATCACCAGGACGGCGCTGAGCAGGAACGGGACCCGCCAGCCCCAGGCCGTAAATTCCTCCGGGCTGAGGGCGGCGTTGAACCAGATGAAGAGCAGGTTGGCCAGGATGAAGCCAATGGGGGCACCGAGCTGCGGAAATGTGCCGTAGATGGCGCGCTTGCCTTCGGGGGCGTTCTCCGTGGCCAGCAGCGCCGCGCCGGACCACTCACCGCCGAGCGCGAGCCCCTGGGCAAAGCGCAGCAGGACCAGCATCAGCGGCGCGAGGACCGTCCAGCCAGCCACGGAGGCGGTCGGCAGCAGCCCGATGAAGAACGTGGCCAGCCCCATGGTGAGGAGGGAGGCCACCAGGGTGCCCTTGCGGCCGAACTTGTCGCCAAAGTGTCCGAACAGGACCGAGCCGATGGGCCGGGCGACGAACGCGACGCCGAAAATTGCGAAAGAGCTCAGGAGGGCGTTGATCTCCGTGGCCTGGGGGAAGAACAGCTTGGGGAAGACCAGCACCGACGCGGTTGCGTAGATGTAGAAGTCATAGAACTCGATCGTCGTTCCGATGAGGCTGGCAAAGATCACTTTGCCCTTGGAGTTCACCGGTTTGGCGGTGCCATGTTCCGTTGACGTTGCAGGCGATGACATGTGGGGACGCTTTCATGAGAGCTGGATGGACCTCGCTCGGAAGCCCCTCCAAACATGGGGATAAAACAGAGTTCAATCTTAGTTCCCGCCGTCCACGCAACGGACAAGCGGTCCAGTATACGGACTTTGAGAGTTGTCTCAGCATGAGGTCGTCCTGCAAGCCTAACTCCGCCCGAAGCGGGCTGATAGGCAAATGTCACAGCACGTTAACAAACGGCGACCGTCTGCGAAACGCGCCATCCCTACCTTGGAAGGACACCATTCCCCAAGGAGGTAAACCGTGACTGCTGACCGCACCGCAGACGCCGGAACCCACAATTCCCTCGGTCTTGCTGCCACCACCACCGAGGCACCCGATACTCTTGCTCTCGAAGTGCGTCCCGGACGCTGGATCGCCAACTGGGACGCCGAGAACAGGCAGCAGTGGGAATCCCAAGGCCGCTTCATCGCGCGCCGCAACCTCAACTGGTCCATCTTCGCCGAGTTCCTTGGCTTCGTCGTCTGGCAGCTGTGGTCCATCGTGGTGGTCCAGCTCCCTGCTGCAGGATTCACGTTCAGCACGTCCGAAATCTTCTGGCTGATCTCCATGCCGAGCCTCGTCGGCGCCACGCTCCGGATCCCCTACACGTTCATGGTTCCGCGCTTCGGCGGCCGGAACTGGACCATCGTCTCCGCCCTGCTGCTGCTGATCCCCTCCACCGGGCTCGCACTGTGCGTCTCCAATCCGGAAACGCCGTTCGGCGTCATGCTGTTCGTGGCGGCCCTTGCAGGCTTCGGCGGCGGCAACTTCGCCAGCTCGATGGCCAACATCACCTTCTTCTACCCCGCCCGTGAAAAGGGCTGGGCCCTGGGCCTGAACGCCGCCGGCGGCAACCTCGGCGCAGCTGTGGCACAGCTAGCTGTCCCGGTCGCCATCACGCTGCTGGCCGGCGGCACTGTCAACCTCCCCGTCGCGGGCCTCATGTGGGTGCCGCTGATCCTCCTGGCGGCCTTCGGCGCTTACAAGTACATGAACAACCTCACGAGCGCCAAGGGCGACGTGGCCGGATCCCTCGCAGCGATCAAGGAACCCCACCTGTGGGTCATGGCGCTGCTCTACATCGGAACGTTCGGCTCCTTCATCGGCTTCGCCGGCGTCTTCCCCAAGCTCATCAAGGACTACTTCCCGGCCTTCTCCTCCATCTCGGTCGGGGCCGTGGCCCTTTCCCTGGCCTTCCTCGGCCCGCTGGTCGGCTCGCTGGCCCGCCCCTATGGCGGCCGCATGGCTGACCGCATGGGCGGGGCCCGGATGACAGTGTCAGCGTTCGCGGCCATGGCCGTCATCACGCTGACGATGATCTGGACGCTGCCGCTGAAGAACTTCTGGCTCTTCCTGGTCCTGTTCCTGATGCTGTTCACTGCCAGTGGCTTCGGAAACGGCGCAACCTACCGCATGATCCCGGTGATCTTTGCGACCTCCAGCCGCGCGGCCCGCTCCGGAGCCAGCTCGGTGCAGACCCAGCGCCTGGCCTCCTCGGCGCTCGGCCTGATCTCCGCCATCGGCGCCTACGGCGGATTCGTCATCCCGCAGGTGCTGAACGCCTCCAACACGGCCAGCGGCTCCTACACCCCGGCCTTCTACGGCTTCGTCGGAGCGTACGTCCTGATGCTCGCCGTCTGCTGGTTCTGCTACATCCGCAACGCCAACCGAAACGCGATGGGACACGTCTAACATGACCAAAAGCGCCGACACGCACTGCCCTTACTGCGCCTTGCAGTGCGCCATGACGCTCAAGTCCCCGGCGGCTCCGGCCGCTCCGGGCCTGACCCCGGCTGTGCAGCCGGGGCCAGGCCCCGTGCCGGCTGCGCCGGCCCTTGAAGTGAGCGGCCGCGACTTCCCCACCAACCGCGGCGGCCTCTGCCGCAAGGGGTGGACGTCCGCGTCGCTCCTGCAGCACCCCGGACGCGTCACCGAGCCCATGTTCAAGGGGCCCGACGGCGTCTTCCGCCCCATCTCCTGGGACGAGGCCCTGCGCCGGGTCACCGCCGCCGTCAAGGACGCCCGTGCCAGGTACGGCGCGGACTCCGTCGGTGTGTTCGGCGGCGGCGGCCTCACCAACGAAAAGGCATACCAGCTGGGCAAGTTCGCCCGCCTCGCGCTGGGCACTTCGCGGATCGACTACAACGGCCGGTTCTGCATGTCGTCGGCGGCTGCCGCGGGCATGCGGGCCTTCGGGCTGGACCGCGGGCTGCCCTTCCCGCTTGAGGCCCTGGACACCGCCAGCACCATTCTGATGCTCGGCTCCAACGTCGCCGAGACCATGCCTCCGTTCGTCCAGCACCTGCAGGGCGTCCGCGACGCCGGCGGTTTCATTGTGGTGGACCCGCGGCGTTCCGCCACGGCCAAGTTCACTTCCGACGGCGGCGGCATCCACCTGCAGCCCCTGCCGGGCACCGACCTCACCCTCCTGCTGGGCATCTCCCACGTGGTGATCCACGAAGGCCTCCTCGACGCGGACTACGTCCAGGCACGCACCACCGGCTTCGACGCCGTGGTCCGATCCGTCAACGCCTACTGGCCGGAGCGGGTCCAGTCCATCACCGGCGTTCCCGCGGACCTCATCCGCGAGACGGCCCGGCGGCTTGCCGCCGGCGCCCGCGGGGGCGGCAGCTACATCCTGACCGGACGCGGCGTGGAGCAGCACGTGGACGGCACCGACACCGCCACGGCGGCCATCAACCTCAGCCTCCTGCTGGGCCTGCCCGGCAGCGCCCGCAGCGGCTACGGCACCCTCACCGGCCAGGGCAACGGCCAGGGCGGCCGCGAACACGGCCAGAAGGCCGACCAGCTGCCCGGCTACCGCAAGATCACCGACCCTGCCGCCCGGGCACACATGGCCTCGGTCTGGGGCGTGGATGAGTCCCTCATCCCCGGTCCCGGCCTGCCGGCCGTGCAGTTGCTCAAGTCACTGGGACAGCCCGACGGCGTCCGCTGCCTTTTTGTGCACGCCTCCAACATCGCCGTCGCCTCGCCCGACGCCAATGCCGTCATCCGCGGGCTCCGCAGCCTGGATTTCCTGGTGGTCTGCGACTTCTTCATGTCCGAGACCGCTGCCGAGGCCGACCTCGTCCTGCCGGTGCTGCAGTGGGCCGAGGAGGAAGGCACCCTGACCAACCTCGAAGGCCGCGTCCTCCGCCGCCGCCAGGCGATCCAGCCGCCTGCCGGCGCCCGCAGCGAGCTGTGGATCATGGCCCGGCTGGCCGAGGCACTCGAGGCACCGTCCACGTACAGCGATCATCCGGAGACCGTCTTCGAGGAGCTGCGCCTGGCCTCCGCCGGCGGCGCGGCCGACTACTCCGGCATCGACTACGCCATGCTGGACAGCGGCGCAGCCGCGTACTGGCCCTACCCTGCCGGCAGCACCGGAACTCCGCGCCTGTTCCTGGACAGCTTTGCCCACCCGGACGGCAAGGCAGTCATGACCCCGGTGGTGCCCCGCCGCCGTCGTACTCCAACTGCGAATCCCGACCCCGCCGCCAAGCCCATGACCCTTATCACCGGCCGGCTGCTGGAGCACTACCAGTCCGGCGCCCAGACACGGCGGGTGGCGGAGCTCCTGGCCGCCCAGCCCGAAGCCAGGATGCAGATCCATCCGGCCGCCGCGGCGGCCATGGGCATCACCGACGGCGCAGAGGTCTCGGTGGCTAACGAGCGCGGCGAGGTGGTCTGCCGGGCCGAGCTCAGCACCGCCATCCGCCCCGAAACCGTGTTCCTGCCGTTCCACTTTCCGGAACTGGAGAGCGCGAACCGGCTGACGGAAGCGGCCACGGATCCCATCTCGGGGATGCCCGAATTCAAGTTCAACAAAGTGTGGGTCCGGCTGGCAGTCGCCACCCCGGTCACCAGTCTTCTTCAGACAGCGGAGGCCTCATGAGCGAGCAGATTGTAATTGTCGGATTCGGTCCGGTGGCCGCACGGCTGGTCGACGAACTGCTGCCGGCACTGCGTGCGGGGCAGGTGGGGCTGACGGTCATCGGCCAGGAAGCCGAGGCCGCGTACAACCGCGTGCTGGTGGCCGATCTCGGGGTCGGCCGCACCACCCCCGAGGCGCTGGCCCTCGCCGACGCCGCGGCCCTCGTGGCCGACGGCGTGGACGTCCGGCTGGGCGTGACGGTTCGGCGCGTGGACCGCGCGCGGCAGTCAGTCATCCTCTCCGACGGCACGTCGGCCCACTACGACCGGCTGGTCTTCGCCACCGGTTCCCGTCCCGTGATCCCGAATCTCACGGGGCTGAACCCGGACCCAGCCGCTCCCGTGCTTCCGCCGGGCGTCACCGCGCTCCGCGACCTCCGCGACGCCGAGGTGCTGCGCCAGGCGGTGGCCGGCCGCAAGCGGGTGGTGGTGCTGGGCGGCGGCGTGCTGGGGCTTGAGACTGCCCTCGCTGCAGCAGAGGAAGGCGCCACGGTCACGGTGGTGCACAACGGGCCCCACCCGCTGGGCCGAAACATCGATCGCGGCGGCGGCGCGGTGCTGGCCGCGAGCCTGCGCAACTGCGGCGTCCGGATGGCCGGCAACGCCCGCTCCACGGGCATTGAGCACAACGCGCCCGACGGCGGGTTCTCCGCTCTGCTGCTCGACGACGGCTCGGCGATCGACGGCGACCTGCTGGTCCTGTCCTGCGGCGTCCGCCCGCGCATTGAGCTCGCCGAGGGCTGCGGGCTTTCCACCGGGACCGGCATCCTGGTGGACCACCGGCTGCGCGCGCACCACGAGCCGCACATCTTCGCCATCGGCGACTGCGCCGAGGTCCGCTGCCCGGATCCTGCCTGCGTCGAGTGCCGCACCGCGCGCGGACCGTCTGGCCTGGTAGGTCCCGGCTGGCGGCAGGCCGAATGGCTCGCCGAATACCTCCTGCTCCTGTCCGAGGGTGCCGCGGAGGACGCCGACTCCCTGCCCCCGCTCCCCCAGGAAAAGCCCGGTGTGATTGTGCTGAAGGCCCGCGGCATGAACATGGCTGTCGCCGGGGACAACTCGGCCGATCCCTGGGATGAGGAAGTCCTGACAGCCGGCGCCGTCACCGGCAGGCCGCGGCTGCAGATCGCCCAGTGGGCCGACCCCGAGCACGGACGCTACGTCAAGATGACCACCCGGGGCGGTGTGCTGGAGGGCCTGGTCAGCGTGGGCATGCCGCGCACCGCGGGAGAGCTGGTGCAGCTCTTCGAACGAGGCGCCGAACTGCCCGCGGACAGGTCCCTGCTCCTGCGCCTGGACGGGCCCGACCAGCTGGCCACGGCCGGTGCCTCAAATGACCCCGAGAGCACGGTGTGCCGCTGCGCCGGCGTGAGCGGCGGCAAAATCGCCGAAGCCGTGACCGGCGGCTGCTCCACCGTGGCCGAGGTCTCCGCTTCAACCCGTGCGGGCACCGGCTGCGGCGGCTGCCACGAGGACATCAAAGGGCTGATCGAGAAGCACTTTCAGCGGGCCGCCGCCTAGAGCCGCTGCGTGACCGGACCTGGCAAGCTCTTTGAGGTGCCGCGTCACACAAATCGGACTGGCCGCGGGTGGCCGGTAGCATCGGGAGCATGAATGCCGACGAAGACGACGACATCACCGAAGAACTGCTGGCCGACTCGGAGAAGCTCACCGGGTTGAGCCTTGAGCTCCTGGGGCTGGACCCGCATCCCGACGACATGACCCCCGAGCAGCGGCTCCAGTTCGATCCCGAGGACCTGGCGGAGATGGCCGCCGGCTCCGAGGACCGGGAACAGTCCGCACGCCAGACGCGCCTGCTGGCGGGCCTGCTGTGGAATTCGTCCAGCATCCTCATCGACCAGCTGTTCCGCGACCTCGGCACGCTGCACGAGCTGGACACCGTCACGCCCGACGCCATCGCCGGAACGTCCGTGCTGTCCTCGCTGCCCCCGCAGTTCGCTTCCAACTATGACGCGAAGTTCACGCAGCGGTTCATTGTGGTGGCAGCTGACGTTACCGCGTCCTTTGCCCGCGGATGGGCCGCCCCCGGCTGCCTCGCAGGCGAACTCGCCATCCATTGCCTGCTCGACCAGGCAAGGATTACCGAGGACATTTACGAACTGGACCTCCCCGAGGAGTGGCGGGCCATCGTTGAGGAGGTCCTGCTGGAGGACGCCGACTCACGAACCCTGTACGCGGACGACGCACTCCACGCGGACGACGCCGGCGAACAGGGTACCGGCAAGCTGGATATCCGCCACTGGTTCGAGCCCTTCGCACCCGGCGACGCCGTTCCTCCGTACGCCTGTTCCTGAGCCGCAGCCAACTACCTGCGTCCGTGCCCCGCTTCCGTAGCGGTGATGTTGAAGGAACCGTCCAGCTTCACTGTGGCCCGCGAGCCGTCAGCCTTCGTGATGTGCGCTTCGTAGACCGCGCCCTCCGCGTCCGTCTCAACCCGGTGGACCGTCGCGCCGGGGTTGGCCGCCAGCACCGCATTCTTCACCCGGGTCGCCGTGGTCCCCGTCAGCAGCTGCTCGGTGATCCCGTTGGCCTGGTGGCCACCTTTGGCGGAGTCCGTGCTGGACTGGCTTCCGGTCGACGAGGCAATGAGAGGATAGCCCATGGCGAGGTAGGCACCGCCTCCGACGAGGGCCGCGACGAGGGCGGTGTTGATTGCGGCTTTTTGAACAGTGATCATGGCATGCTCCTGGCTTCCGCGGTCCGACCGTCCGGAAGTACCTCCGCATGGCTGACCGCTCGTGATCGGTCTGTCGCAGCCCGGTGCCGCCAACCCCGGGGATCGACAGTCTGAATCTTACTCAGCTCTGCCGGTGGCGACTAGGAGCAAGCCGCCATTCACAGGTTGTGCGGCGCCGCCTAGATGTGCACGTGCAGCCGGCGTGCGGCCTCCGAGATAGAGCCGCTCAGCGACGGGTACACGGTGAACGTGCTGGCCACGTCGTCGACGTGCAGTTTCTGCTTCACCGCGATGGAGATGGCGAAGATCAGTTCGGACGCGTTAGCGCCAACCACCACGCCGCCGATGACTGTCCCGGATCCCTTGCGGGCGAAGATCTTGACGAAGCCGTCCTTGACGTTGCGCATCTTGGCGCGGGCGTTGCTCTTCAGGGACAGCTTGATGATGTCGCCCTGGTACTTGCCGGACTCGATCTCTGCCTCGGACACGCCCACAGACGCGATCTCGGGAGAGGTGAAGATGTTGGACGCCACCTGGTGCAGCTTGATAGGGGTCACCTGGTCGCCCAGGAAGTGCGCAATCGCGATCCGGCCCTGCATGGCCGCGACGGAGGCGAGGGCCAGGACACCGGTGCAGTCGCCGGCGGCGTAGATGTTCGGGGCAGTGGTGCGGGAGACGCCGTCGACCTTGATGTGGCCGCTTTCGGTCAGTGCGACGCCGGCTTCCTCCAGGCCGATGCCGGCCGTGTTGGGAATGGAACCCACGCAGACCAGGCAGTGGCTGCCCGTGACCTTGGAGCCGTCACCGAGGGTGACCACCACGCCGTCGTCGGTCCGTTCCACCGTCTCGGCCCGCGAACGGGACAGCACCTTCACGCCGCGGCGTTCGAAAACCTCCTCCAGCACCTCGGCAGCGTCCGTGTCGGAACCCGGAAGCACGCGGTCGCGGCTGGAGATCAGGGTGACCTTCGAGCCCAGGCCGTTGTAGGCGGAGGCGAATTCGGCGCCGGTCACGCCGGAACCCACGACGATCAGTTCCTCCGGCAGTTCGTCCAGGTTGTAGATCTGGGCCCAGTTCAGGATCCGTTCGCCGTCCGGCCGCGCCGTGGGCAGTTCCCGGGGGTGGGCCCCGACGGTCAGCAGGATGGCGTCCGCCTCGACGGTTTCGGTTCCGTCGACCGTCAGGACCTCGATGGTGTGGTTGTCCACCAGTTTGCCGGAGCCGTTCAGAATCCGGACGTTCTGGTGCTCCAGGCCGGTCTGGATGTCCTGGGACTGCTGGCGCGCTAGGCCGAGCAGGCGGTCGTTGATGTGCTTGAGATCGGCGCGCATGACCGGAACGAAGTCCCCGCCGTCGACGTCGAACTTGACCCCCAGCTCGCCGGCACCGCCGACGCGGGTCATCAGGTCCGCCGTCGCGATCAGCGTCTTGGACGGCACGACGTCGGTCAGCACCGCGGAACCGCCGAGGCCGGCCCGCTCGATGATGGTGACTTGGGCTCCCAGCGAGGCGGCCACCATGGCGGCTTCGTAGCCGCCCGGACCTCCGCCGAGAATTGCAATTCGGGGGGCGCTGAAATCAGGATGCATAGTCACAAGAAGTCATTCTCCTGCATCCGGCGCCGGACCACCAATCTTCCGGGGCCGGCCGGGCAGCCCGCTAGGGCGCGTTTCTGCTGCCCGCACCAGCTCCGGCACGGTAGCTTGGACCGGGTGAGCACAACAGAATTCCCGGACACGGATCCCTTCGAGGCGGCGCGGACGGCCGCGGACTACATCGCGGCGGAGACCGGCGTCGCAAAGCACGACGTCGCCCTGGTCCTGGGTTCAGGCTGGGCCGAGGCTGCCGACCTCATCGGCGAGACCACTGCCACGCTGGCGGCGTCGGAGGTCCCCGGATTTTCGGCTCCCGCGGTGGAGGGACACGTGGGCACCATCCGGTCGGTGCTGACGCGTGGAGGCAAGCGGGCACTGGTCCTCGGCGCCCGCACACACTACTACGAGGGCAAAGGCGTCCGTGCCGTTGCCCACGGCGTGCGCACCGCTGCCGCCGCAGGCTGCCGGATCCTGGTAATCACCAACGGCTGCGGCGGGCTGAACGAAGACTGGGCGCCCGGCACCCCTGTGCTCATCAAAGATCACATCAACCTCACCGCGGCGTCACCGCTCGAGGGCGCCACCTTCGTGGACCTGACCGATCTGTACTCCTCGCGGATCCGGGATTTGGCCCGCGAGGTGGACCCGTCGCTGGCCGAAGGTGTCTACGCCCAGTTCACCGGCCCGCACTACGAGACGCCGGCCGAGGTGCAGTACGCCAAGCGGATCGGTGCCGACCTGGTGGGCATGTCGACGGCGCTGGAGGCCATCGCTGCGCGGCACGCCGGCATGGAGGTCTTCGGCATCTCGCTGGTCACCAATCTCGCGGCCGGCATCAGCCCGACGCCGCTGAGCCATGAGGAGGTGCTCGAAGCCGGACACGCTGCGGGGCCTCGCATCTCCAAGCTCCTCGCGGAGATTATCGGCCGGCTCTGACCGCAACGCGGGGGAAGAGCCGGGCGGGGTCACTTAGCGCCCGTTGCGGGCTTCGGAAGGGGCGCTAAGTGACCCCGCGTTGTTGTTGCCGAGGAGTTGGGCGAGCGAGCTGGCCCGAGCCTCGGGGAACCGCCGTTCGAGGGACTCCGCTATGCCCGCCACGGACTGCCGTGCGAGTTCGGTCCGCCAGGCCAGCTCCGCCTGGCGCATTGACTGCGAAATGATGCAGCTGCGGAAGTAGTCCTCCCCCGCATCACCGCCGGGGCAGTTCTCCAGGATGCCGTCGCAGCGGAAGGCCAGGTCCCGGCCTTCGATGGCCAGCACCACGTCCAGCACCGAGATCCGGTCAGGCCGCCGGGCCAACTGGAACCCTCCCCTCGGGCCGGACACGGACTGCAGGACGCCTGCCCGCACCAGGCACTGAAGCTGCTTGTTCAGGTACGCCGGCGGCAGCTTATACAGCTCGGCCATCCGGCCGCTGCTGATTGGTTCGCCGGCGGGCGCCCATGCCATGTTGACGCAGCAGTGGAGGGCCCACTCCACCCCCTGGTTCAACTTCACAACCAAGACAGTACGTGTCCAGAATCTCTTGTCAAGCAGGGCTCGGCCGCCACGGACCGGCGAGTTGTAACCGGTCAGCAGCCCCGTCCGGCGCCGCTCCGCCGAACTTTGACGATAGTTTGGATGCCATGACGTCTTCCGAAGCCGACCTGCAGCTGCTCAACGACGCCCGCGCCTGGGCCGCCCAGGATCCGGATCCCCGGACCGCGGCAACGCTGACCGAACTCGTGAAGCTCACCGAGGCCGGCACGCCCGCCGCCCGGCAGGACCTTGAGGACAGCTTCCGGGGCACGTTGCAGTTCGGAACGGCCGGCCTGCGTGCCGCCCTGGGTCCGGGGCCCAACCGGATGAACCGCGTCGTGGTCCGCCGTGCGGCGGCGGGCTTCGCCAATTTCCTGGTCCGGACGGTGGCGGAGGCCGCCCCCGGAACACGGCCACGCGCCGTCGTCGGCTATGACGCCCGCTACAACTCCGACATTTTCGCGAAGGAGACGGCGGCGGTGTTCACTGCGGCGGGCATCGAGACGTTCCTGATGCCGGCTCCCCTGCCGACGCCGCTGCTGGCGTATGCGGTCCGGGCTCTGGAGTGCGACGGGGGCGTGATGGTCACAGCCAGCCACAACCCCCCGCAGGATAACGGCTACAAGGTGTACCTCGGCCGGCATGCGGTGGAGGAAAGCGGCCGGGGCGCACAGATAGTAGCGCCGTACGACGCCCTGATCGCCACCGACATCAGCAAGGCGGGCGACCTTGCCGCGATCCCCCTGGCCCAGGACGGCTGGACGGTCCTGGACGACCGGATCGTCCAGGACTACGAGGCCGCCACGGCAGGGCTTGCCGACCGCGGGCTCTTCCCGGCCCGGGACCTGAAGATCGTCCTGACACCGTTGCACGGCGTCGGCGGAGCGACAGCAGTCTCCGTTCTGGAGGCAGCCGGATTCACCGACGTGACGCTCGTCAGCGAACAGGCGGAGCCGGACCCGGACTTCCCCACCGTCAGTTTTCCCAACCCTGAGGAAGCCGGCGCCCTGGATCTGGCCCTGGGTGAGGCGATGCAGGCGGACGCAGACATCGTTCTGGCCAACGACCCGGACGCGGACCGTGCCGCGGTGGCCGCGAAGGACCCGGACACGGGCGCGTGGCGGATGCTGCGGGGCGACGAGGTGGGCGCCCTTCTGGGAGCACACGTCGTGGCGCGCCTGGCCGCCTCCAAAACCGACGCAATCAGAGCGGACCCCACTGGAGCGGATGCTGCTGGAGCGGATGCTGCCGGCGGCGTGTTCGCCAATTCGATTGTTTCGTCGCGGCTGCTTTCACACATCGCCGCCGCAGCCGGGTACGCCCATGAGGAAACGCTGACCGGGTTCAAGTGGATTTCGCGGGTGCCGGGCCTCGTCTACGGCTATGAGGAGGCGCTGGGTTACTGCGTTGCTCCGGACCTGGTCCGGGACAAGGACGGGCTGTCCGCCGCGGTGCTGATTGCGGAATTGGCCGCCGCAGCCAAGGCCGAGGGCAAGACGATCTTCGACACCCTGGACGAGCTGTACCTGGTGCACGGGCTCCACGCCAGCGACCAGCTGAGCATCCGCGTGGGTGACCTCGGCCTGCTGGACGCCATGATGAACCGGTTGCGCGTGAACCCGCCCGAATCGTTCGGCGGGTCGGCCGTGGAGTCATTCGTGGATCTGGCCGAAGGCAGCGAACAGCTGCCTCCGACCGACGGGCTGCTCTATGTGACCCGCGACCTCAGCCGCGTGATCATCCGGCCGAGCGGCACGGAGCCGAAACTCAAGTGCTACCTGGAGGTTGTCCAGAGCGTCGGCTCCGCCGCTGAACTGCCCGAAGCCCGGCTGGCGGCGAGGGCCGCGCTGGACCAGGTGCTCACTGACGTGCGCGAGGCCCTGGGCCTGTAGGGCAGGCCCGGCCAACTAAGGGCGGGCCCGGGCGATTAGGGGCTGGCCGGCCCATTAAGGGCGGGCCGCTGGGAGCTTCAGCCTTAGAGCTCAACCTCGATGAAGCCGTCCACGATGCGCGTGCTGAACGCGGCCAGGCGCAGGTCCGCGTTGCCGAAGCATTCACCCGTCTCGAGGTCGTAAACCTCCTTGTGCAGCGGCGAGGCGATGGTGGGGCGCGTGCCCCGTGATCCGAGGATGCCGCGCGCCATCACGAAGGCGCCGGTGGCCGGGTCCTCCTGCGCGACGGCGAAGACCTCACCGGGGCCCGTGCGGAACAGGGCCACCTGCCGGCCGGCCACGAGTGCCGCTTCGCCCCAGGCCAGTTCCAGGTCCTCCACCGCGCAGACGCGGTGCCAGCCTGCCGCATATCCGGTGGCGAGATCCTCAAGTTCCAGTGTTGCCGTCATGTCCGGCTCCTCTCCCTTTGCGTGCTTTCCGGCGGCGGCCCGGTCCTGCGAGGCGTGTGTTTGCGCCTGCTTCTGCCGCCGCTGCGGCCGTAGTCCAAAGCTAGGGTGACGGTGTTTCGACGGGGTGCAGTCAATGTGTCAAGAACGTAAAAGACACCTCACAGGGCCCGAAACAATCCCGTGATGCAGAAGTTAAGTTCACGAAACAATTGGGAAACTGAAGCGAAACTGCGCCTCCCTAGGCTGGACGCACAAGCTGCAGAGCACCGTCTGCGGCCCAGCGAAAGGCCCACAGTGACCGAACAGACTTCAACCTCATCGACTCCGCGCCGCATTGTGGTCGCCGGCGGCGGCCCTGCAGCCCACCGTTTTGCCGATGCCATGCATGCCCGTGGCCTCGAAGGCTGGCATGTCACTGTCCTCACTGAGGAAGCCCACCTCCCCTATGACCGGGTGGCGCTCTCCAAGGCCCTCACCGATATGGACTACGACCTCACCCTGGGTGAGGCCGCCATGTGGGACCACGCTTCGGTGGACCTGAAGACCGGCGAGCGCGTGGTCAAGATCAACGCCGAGGCCAAGACGGTGGATACCGCAGCCGGCAACACGTACGAATACGACGAACTGGTGGTCGCCACTGGGTCGAATGCCGCCCGCCTGCCGATCCCGGGCGCCGAGCTCACCCACGTGTACCGCACGCTTGAAGACGTCTGGGCCATTAACAAGGCCATCGCCGAACTGACGGAAAAACTTGGCCGCAAGGTCAACGCCGTCACCATCGGTGGCGGCCTCCTCGGCCTCGAGTCGGCTGCCGGCACGGAACAGCTGGGCGCCACGCCGATCGTCATCGACGGTTCGCAGTGGCTGATGGCCACGCAGCTCGATGAAGGAGCTGGCCAGGCAATGGGCCGCCTCATCAAGGCCAAGGGCTTCGAAGTCCACGGCGGCGTGTTCCCGTCGGAAGTGCTTTCCGACGGCGAAGGCCAGGTCACGGGTGTCCTCATGGCCGACGGCCGCACCATCGATGCCGACATGGTGATCGTCGCCATCGGCGTCCGGCCCCGCGACGAACTCTTCCGTGCGGCCGAGGGCGAGGAACAGCTCTTCAGCCTGGGCCAGCGCGGCGGTGTGGTCATCAACGACTACTGCGCCACTGAGGTACCGGGCATCTGGGCCATCGGTGAGGTCGCCAACTTCGGCGGCATGTGCCTGGGTCTCGTCGCCCCGGCCAACACCATGGCCGAGATCGTGGCGGACCGCCTGCACGGCGGGGATGCAACCTTCCCCGGCTTCGACACCGCCACCAAGCTGAAGCTGTCCGGCGTGGATGTGGCCAGCTTCGGCGACGCCTTCGCCAAGACCGAGCACGCCCTCGAGATCGTCTATGCCGACCCGGCCCGCGGCGTCTACCAGAAGATTGTCACCACTGACGACGCCAAGACCCTCCTGGGCGGCATCTTCGTGGGCGACGCGTCACCGTACATGAGCCTGCGTCCGCTCCTGGGCCGCGAACTTCCCGCCGAACCCGGAGCGTTCCTCAGCGCGGCCGGCGGCGGCGACGCCCCCGAAACCGAACTGCCGGACGACGCCACCCTGTGCTCCTGCAACAACGTGACCGCCGGAACTATCCGCGACGCCATCAACGGCTGCGGCGCCTGTGACGGCAACGCCCCCGTCCAGGAACTCGGCGAACTCAAGGGCTGCACCCGCGCCGGCACCCAGTGCGGTTCCTGCGTGCCCATGCTGAAGAAGCTGCTGGAAACCGAGCTGACCAAGTCCGGCGTCGAGGTCTCCAAGGCCCTCTGCGAGCACATCGAACTGTCCCGCCAGGAACTGTTCGACGCCATCCGCGTCCTGGAACTGACCTCCTTCGAGGAGATCATGGCCAAGTACGGCACCGGCGCCGGCTGCGACATCTGCAAGCCGACCATCGGCAACATCCTCGCCAGCCAAAACAGCGCCTACGTGCTGGACGCCGGCCGCGGCACCCTGCAGGACACCAACGACCGCGCCCTGGCCAACATGCAGAAGGACGGCACCTACTCGGTGGTCCCCCGCATCGCCGGCGGCGAGATCACCCCGAAGAAGCTCGGCGTCATTGCCGCCGTCGCCGAAAAGTACAACCTGTACACCAAGATCACCGGCGGCCAGCGCATCGACATGTTCGGCGCCCGGCTCGAGGAGCTGCCGGAAATCTGGAAGGAACTGGTGGACGCCGGCTTCGAGTCCGGACAGGCGTACGGCAAGAGCCTGCGCACGGTGAAGTCATGCGTCGGTTCCACCTGGTGCCGCTTCGGCGTCCAGGACTCGGTGGCCATGGCCATCCAGCTCGAGCTCCGCTACCGTGGCCTCCGCAGCCCGCACAAGCTGAAGATGGGCGTCTCCGGCTGCGCCCGCGAATGCGCCGAAGCCCGCGGCAAGGACGTCGGCGTGATCGCCACCGCGGACGGCTGGAACCTGTACGTCGGCGGCAACGGCGGTGCCACCCCGGCCCACGCCCAGCTCCTGGCCAAGGACCTCGATGACGAAACCCTGATCAAGTACATCGACCGCTACTTCATGTACTACATCCGCACCGCCGACCGCCTGCAGCGCACCGCACGCTGGCAGGAAGAGCTCGACGGCGGCATCAAGCACGTCGAGGACGTGGTGGTCAAGGACACCCTGGGCATCGCCGAGGACCTCGAGGCAGCCATGGCCAAGCACGTCGACACCTACATCGACGAGTGGGCCGACACTCTGAAGGACCCCGAGCGCCTCCGCCGGTTCCGCTCCTTCGTCAACGCCCCCGACCAGAAGGACGATTCCATCACCTTCGTCCCGGACGAGCGGGGCCAGATGCGCCCGGCAACGCCCGAGGAAAAAGGAAAGGTGCTGATCGGGGCCTCCATCCCCGTGCGGCCCTCCACGCCGGATCTGCTCGACAAGAACGAGGTATAGGCATGCAGCTCCGCATTGATCTCACCGGCCGCGACGTCCTGGTCACCGGCTCGGACTTCGCTGCCCGCCAGGCCGTCCGACGCTACGAGGCAGCCGGCGCCGTCGTCTCCCGCCTCAGCACCCCGCAGGGTGCCGGGCACGATGGTCCCCTCCCCGAGCGCCCGTTCCTCGTCGCGGCCGTCGACGACGGCCAGACCGGCTGGGAGCCGCTGCTGGACCGCTGCCGCGCCGCCGGCATCCCGGTGGCGGCCGAGCCTGCCGCCGGCCGGGCCGGCCACGTCACGCTGGTTGGCGGCGGCCCGGGCACCGGCGAGCTGCTGACCGTGGCCGCCGTCAAGGCGCTGCGCGATGCCGACGTCGTGTTCTACGACCGGCTGGCCCCGTACCAGGAGCTGGCGTCCCTCACCTCCGCCGAGCTCGTCGACGTCGGAAAGCGCCCGGGACACCACAAGGTGAGCCAGGGCGACATCGAGAAGCTCATGGTCGCTTCCGCCTTGGAAGGCAACAACGTGGTGCGCCTCAAGGGCGGTGACCCGTACGTCTTCGGCCGCGGCGGCGAGGAAGTTGCCTCCTGCGTCGCCGCCGGCGTCCCCGTCCGGGTGATTTCCGGCGTCACCAGCGCCATCTCCGTGCCGGCTGCCGCCGGCATTCCCGTGACGCACCGTGAAGTCAGCCACATGTTCACCGTCGTGTCCGGCCACGCGCCGCTCACGGAGAAGGAACTGACGCACCTGGCTGGCCTGGGCGGGACCATTGTGGTGCTGATGGGCATCGGCACGCTGCACCACCTCGCCGCGGGCCTCCGCCGCGCCGGAATGCGGGCCGACATGCCCATGGCCGTGGTGGAACGCGGCTACCGGCCGGGCCAGAAGACCACCATCGCGGAACTGGGAAACATCACCACTGCCGCCGCCGGCTGCAGCAATCCCGCCGTCCTGGTGATCGGCGAGGTGGTGCGGGTGGCTGAGGCCAACCGCGGGCATGCCGAGGCCGAGGCGGAACTCGACCGTCTGGCGGCCTCGCTGCTGGGTTCGTGATAGGCATGAACGCAATGAATGCACTAGCCCCCACCGAAACATCACCCGCCGAGACAGCAGTCACCGGCGCTGCACTCACCGGAACCGCGCCCACCGAAACCGCTCCGGAGGCGGCAGCCGAGGCCCCGCTGGAGGGTTTCCGGATCGGCGTGACGTCCCACCGCCGTTCGCGGGACCTCATCGAGGCCCTGGAACGCCGCGGCGCCGAGGTCCTGCACGCCCCGGCACTGAAGATCGCCCCCGTGAACGAGGACGTCAGCCTTATCGAGGACACCAAGGCGATCATCGCGGCCAAGCCCGACTTCTGCATCGCTACCACCGCCTACGGCATGCGCCGCTGGTGCGAGGCGGCGGACGCTTCGGGGATCGGTGAGGAACTGCTGGAAACCCTGGGCGCCTGCCGGATGTTCGTCCGCGGGCCCAAGGCCCGCGGCGCTGTGCGCGCGGCTGGCCTGGCCGACGTCGGAATCAGCAGCGACGAAACCACCGCAACGCTGGTGGACATGCTGCTGGCCGAGGGCGTGCGCGGCAAGACCGTGGCGGTGCAGCTGCACGGCTACACGGATGTCCGCCAGCTGGAACGGCTGCGGATGTCCGGTGCCACGGTCCTGACCGTGACCCCGTACCGCTGGGTGAAGCCCGACGGCGCCGACCGGCTCCCCCGCCTGATCGAGGCCGCGTGCAGCGGCAACCTGGACGTCCTGACGTTCACCAGTGCCCCGGCCGTGGACGCCATGTGGAGCACGGCCCACGAGATGGGGCTGTACAAGCAGCTCGTGGAGAGCCTCAAGACCTCGGTGACAACCGCCGTCGTTGGCCCCGTGACCGCGCAGCCGCTGCTGGACGCGGGCATCACTCCCCTGGTGCCGGAAAGGTTCCGGATGGGCGCGCTGATCAGGCTGGTGTGCGAGCACCTAGCGCTGAACCATGTGCGGCGCCTCGACACGCGGTCCGGGAACGTGGAACTGCGTGGCCGGTCGCTGCGCATTGACGGCGAGGCGGTGGAGATCGCCCCGGCGCCGCTGCTGCTGCTCCGCGCGCTCCTGGGCGCCGGCGGCGCGGTCCTGTCGCGGGAGTCCCTCTCCGAGCTGCTGGAACTGCGTGGCTCGGTGCACGCGCTGGACATGACGGTCAGCCGGCTCCGCTCTTCCCTGCCCGACGGCAAGCTCGTGGAAACGGTGGTGAAGCGCGGCTACCGCATCCGCGTCTAGCCCTTTACCGCAACGGGGGCCCACGCCCGCAGGGTTCCCTGGCCGAGCTTGCGAGGCTAGGGTGCGGGCGGGGAGGGTCACTTAACGCCCAATCCACTCCGGAAATTGGGCGCTAAGTGACACCGCGTTGCCTTGTTGCCTTGCAGGCGCCACGGTGTGACCCACCTCATTACCGGTCAGTAAATAGTGGCGAACGGGCAGGGAAAAATAGGCAACACCCGGGAAACACCCCGGAAAAATCGGACGCCTACGCTGGGGTTCATCAAGCACACCGGCCGCACGATGGCCACCAGCGAAAGGGCCTGCACATGTCCGCTCCGGCATTGTCCCCCACCTCCGGCACCTCCCTCTCGACGGCAGCCGCGTCCGCTACCGCAATCTCCGCATCGAAGATCCTCATCGCCGGGGCAGGCCCGGCCGCCCAGGCCCTCGTGGCCCAGCTGGCCGCCGTACAGTTCCCCGGAACCGTCACGGTGCTGAGCAGCCGCGACGACGCCCCCGGCGATCTGATGGAACTGGCCGCCCTGCCGTTCGTCTCCGTGCGCTTCGGCCAGCCCGCCAGCCACATCGACGCCGCCGGCAAGGTGGTCACCACCGCCGACGGCATGGAATTCGGCTACGACCAGCTGGTCATCGCCACCGGCTCGGCCCCGGTGGACGCCCCTGTCGAAGGCTCCGGCCGCTGCCTCAGCTACTCCACCATCGATGACGCCGCGAAGATCGGCCACGCCGTCAAGGAAGTCACCCGGGTCCTCGGCCGCAGGCCGCTTGGCATTCTGGTGGGCACGGGTCCCGCCGCCGGGCAGGCCGAAGCGGTGCTCCGCGCCCGCGGCGTCCGGCCGGTCCGCACCACTGCCCGGCCCGCCGCCGTCGTGCCAACGCTTGCCGGCTCGGTACTGCCGGCTGCCGGCGTCGTGTTCGAGGACGGCAGCCGCATGAGCGGCGACCTGGTGGTCCTCGCCGAGGACCGCACGCCCCGGGACGGCCTGGCCGCCGCCGCCGGCGTGATGACGGCAGCGGCCGGCGGGATCGTCGTCGGGCGCGACTTCCGCTCCTCCATGCCGGGCATTTGGGCCGTCGGGGATGCGGCAGCGTTCGACGGCGTGCGGCTGGGTCTGCTGGTGGCGTCCGGGTCCGCTGCCGGCGTCTGCGCGGCGGAGCTGATGGCGGCACTTTCCGTGGGGCAACTGGCCACCGCTGCCTAGCTTTCCTGCTGTGGCAGGATGGTTCGCAAGGGCGCCGCGACACCCGGGGCGCCTTCGGCCAAAGGCCCATGGAAAGGACCAGCATGAGCAACGAAGCCAGCCCCGGCACGGGCACCGCGACCAGCCCCGCAGGATCTCCCGCGGAGGGCAGCGTGGCGCAGGGCATCGCTTCCTTCATCGACCACACGCTGCTGAAGCCGGAGGCCAGCGAGGCGGACATCCTCAAGGTGTGTGCCGAGGCCGCCGAGTACAGGTTCAAGTCGGTGTGTGTTAACCCGGTGTGGGTCAAGACGGTGAAGACGGCGCTCAAGGGCCCCGGTGTGCTCACGTGTTCCGTGGTGGGATTCCCGCTGGGCGCCGCGCCCGCCGATGTCAAGGCTTTCGAGGCCCGCGGGGCTGTGCTGGACGGTGCCGATGAAGTGGACATGGTCATCAACATCGCTGCGGCCAGGGCCTCGGACAAGGGCGCCTTGGTGGACGACATCAAGGCCGTCGCCGAGGCCGTCCACCAGGGCGAGGCGATCCTCAAGGTCATCATCGAGACGGCCCTGCTCAGCGATGACCAGAAAGTCCTGGCCTGCGAGGCGGCCGTTGAGGCCGGCGCCGACTTCGTTAAGACCTCAACGGGCTTCAACGGCGGCGGCGCCACGGTCGAAGATGTGGCCCTCATGCGGCGCACCGTGGGCCCGGACGTGGGCGTCAAGGCCTCCGGCGGCGTGCGTTCCCTCGAGGACGCACAGGCTATGATTGCTGCAGGTGCAACACGTATTGGCGCCAGCTCCGGTATTGCAATCGTCAAAGGCGAACAGGGTTCGTCTGCGTACTGACCGGCGGCAGCCACAGTCTGAGCCCCGCGGGGCCGAGGAGGAATGAATGTCCAGCAAGATTGACCAGCAGGTAAAGACGCCCCAGAACGAGAACACCCTGATGGGCAGTATCGTTCTCTTTGTGGTCATCATGGCCCTCTTCCTGGGCGCCATCTACTCGCTGTCCTTCCTGTCCCTGGAGAACCCGTGGCCGATGGCCGTGTGCCTTGGCCTGTTCGCCCTCGCCTTCTGGATCCCGCAGACCATCACCGGCCGCTCGGACAGCGCCGGCGAGTACTAAACGCCCCGCAGACTTTGAAGCCGAAGCCCCGGAATGTTCCGGGGCTTCGGCTTTTAACGCTGGATCAGGTTAACCCGAGCAGGCTGCTCGCCAGCCGGCCGGCCAGGGCCAGCGCCGCAGGGAAGTGCGCGCCGGCCAGTGACCAAGCAGCCAGGCACATTCCCACCATGGCGTAGCCGCTCACCGGGATCAGCACCAGCCACTCCCGCCGCGATCCGGCCCTGCCCAGCAACGGGATGGAGAAGGCGCCGTTGGGCCGCCAGAAGTTCCGCAATACCCACAACCGGCGCAGGAACCGTGGCGGCTTGATCACCAGCGGCCAGAGCAGGGGAACTCCCCCGGTGGTCACCATGTCCCCCACAATGTGGACCACGACGCCGATCAGCATGGACATGGGCAGCCACGTCCACTGGTGCGGTGCAAACCAGGTCACCAGGCCGGCCATGACCAGGGCGAAGATCCAGTTGCTGATCCACCCGGACTTCGGAAACAGCTTCAACGCCTTGGCCGCGATGTTGATCATGAACATGCACAGCAGCCCGGCGCCGACGGACAGCACGCCCCACGGCGTATCCACCTGGATCTGCGCCGCCACCGCGGCGAGCAGCACGAACATGGCCGCCCCCAGCACCGAATGCGTGCCCTGCCGGTGGCCGCCGCTGGCATTCTCGATGCCTACCGCGATCATGTTGGACAGCGGCGGCAGCGAGTGCGCCACGGTGCTGGAGCGGTGGTCCCAGTCGCACACGAGTGCGGTGCCCGCCGTCGCCATGCCGCCGATCAGCACTCCGGTGGCGTCCAGCGGATACCAGCCCAGGGTGTACGGCCCCGTCGAGGCAATAGCCACCCACGCCGCGGCCCCTGACGCGGCGTGGTGTCCTCCCATCACGGCTAGCCCTTCGTGGCTTCGAGCGGGACCGGAGCGTCCGAAAAGATGTTGCGGATGACGCCGTCGGCCCAGGCCAGGATTTCGGCGTCCTGCAGGTCGCGGCCGCCGATCCTTGCCGTCTTCGGCTTGGGGATGAGGACGGCGTCGAGGGCGGGCTTGACCTGCGCGCCGGGGTACATCCGGTTGAGCCGCATGGTCTTCGATTCGGGCAGCTGCGCCGGCGAGAACTTGATGAAGTTCCCCTGCAGGGCGACGTCGGAGAGCCCGGCTTCGCGGGCTCCCACCCTGAAGCGTGCCACGGCGACGAGGTTCTGGGCGGGCAGTGGCGGCTCACCGTAGCGGTCCACGAGCTCGGCGAGGACTTCGTCGATGGCCTCGTTGGTGAGTGCCGATGCCAGCTTCCGGTAGGCCTCCAGCCGCAGCCGCTCCCCCGGCACGTAGTCGTGCGGCAGGTGCGCGTTGACGGGCAGCTCGATCTTCATGTCGGCGGCCTTCTCCTCGGCTTCGCCGCGGTACTCGGCCACGGCCTCGCCCACCAGCCGGATGTAGAGGTCGAAGCCGACGCCCTGGATGTGGCCGGACTGTTCACCGCCCAGCAGGTTGCCGGCGCCGCGGATTTCCAGGTCCTTCATGGCCAGCTGCATGCCCGCGCCGAGTTCGTTGTGGGTGGCCACGGCCTTCAGCCGCTCCAGGGCCACCTCGCCGAGGGGCTTCTCAGAGGGGTAGAGGAAGTAGGCATAGGCGCGTTCGCGGCCGCGGCCGACGCGTCCGCGCAGCTGGTGGAGCTGCGACAGTCCGTACTTGTCCGCGCCGTCCACAATCAGGGTGTTGGCGTTGGAGATGTCCAGGCCGGTTTCGATGATGGTGGTGCACACGAGGACGTCGAAGCGCTTCTCCCAGAAGTCCACGATCATCTGCTCCAGGCGGCTCTCGGACATCTTGCCATGTGCCACCTCCACCCTGGCTTCGGGGACAAGTTCGCGGATTTTGGCCGCGGTCTTTTCAATCGTGGACACGCGGTTGTGCACCAGGAACACCTGGCCTTCGCGCATCAGTTCGCGGCGGATGGCCGCGGAGGTCTGCTTGTCCGTGTACGGGCCCACATAGGTGAGCACGGGGTGGCGCTCCTCCGGCGGGGTGGCCAGCGTGGAAGTTTCGCGGATGCCGGTCAGGGACATCTCCAGGGTGCGCGGAATCGGGGTGGCACTCATGGCAAGGACGTCTACGTTGGTGCGCATCTTCTTCAGCGCTTCCTTGTGCTCGACGCCGAAACGCTGCTCCTCGTCCACGATGACCAGGCCGAGATCCTTGAACTCGAAGTCCTTGGACAGCAGCCGGTGCGTGCCGATCACCACGTCCACGGAGCCGTTCTTCACGCCCTCGGCCGTTTCCTTGGCTTCCTTCGACGCCTGGAACCGGGACAGCGGCTTCACGCGCAGCGGGAAGCCGGAGAACCGCTCGGTGAACGTCTCATAGTGCTGCTGGGCCAGCAGGGTGGTGGGCACCAGCACCGCCACCTGCTTGCCGTCCTGCACCGCCTTGAAGGCGGCGCGGACGGCGATCTCGGTCTTGCCGTAGCCGACGTCGCCCGAGACCAGCCGGTCCATGGGGATCTCCCGCTCCATGTCGGCCTTGACCTCGTTGATGGTGGTGAGCTGGTCCGGGGTCTCCACGTACGGGAAGGCCTCCTCCAGCTCGCGCTGCCACGGCGTGTCCGGCGCGAAGGCATGGCCGCGCGACGCCATCCGGGCCGAGTAGAGCCGGATGAGCTCGCCGGCGATTTCCTTGACGGCCCGGCGCGCCTTGGATTTGGTGCTGGCCCAGTCCGCGCCGCCCATCTTGCTGAGTACGGGAGTGTCGCCGCCGACGTAGCGCGTCACCTGGTCCAGCTGGTCGGTGGGGACGAACAGCCTGTCCCCCGGCGCCCCGCGCTTCGACGCCGCGTACTCCAGGACGAGGTACTCGCGCACACCGTCGCTGCCCCCCGCCACCTTGCGCTGCAAAAGCTCCACGAACCGGCCGATGCCGTGCTGTTCGTGCACCACATGGTCGCCGGCCACCAGCTGCAGCGGATCGACGGCGTTCCGCCGCTTGGACGGCATGCGGCGCATGTCCTTCGTGGAGCCCGCGGACGTGCGGCCCAGGAGGTCGGCCTCGGTCAGGAGACCGAGTTTCAGTCCGTCGAGGACAAAACCGCGTCCGACGGCGGCGGTGGTCACCTCGATGATCCCCGCCTGGGGTTCGTGGTCCAGTGTGTCCACCCGGGCGCAGGGGATGTCCGCGTCGTGGAACAGCTCGGCCAGGCGCTGCGCCGGACCCGGGCCTTCGGTGGCCACCACGATCCGCCACTGGTCCCGCACATGCGAGCCGATGAAGTCCATCATTTCCGCCACGTCGCCCTGGTAGCCGCGGGGTTCGCGGGCGTGGAGGTTGAGCACGTCGATGTCCGGCGTCAGTTCCTCGTCCGTCGCCAGCGAGGTGATGGACCACCAGGACACCTCGTGACCGAGGGCCGCCGACCGGGTCTCGGCCAGCGAACGGAAGCTGGCGGAGTGCAGGGCCGCCGACGCCTGGGAGCTGAGGTCGAGCGGCGCGGTTCCGCCGTCCGAGGCCGTGGACCAGGCGGCCTCCAGGAACTCCTCGTTGGTGGCCGCGAGGTCGTGCGCACGGGTGCGGACCTTCTCCGGTTCGATGACCACGGAGATGGACCCCGCGGGTAGCTGTTCCATGAACGGGACCATGGCGTCCACGAGGACCGGCGCCAGGGATTCCATGCCCTCCACGGCGATGCCGCCGGCGATCTTCTCCAGCATGTCGGCAGCAGCGGGCAGCTGGGACTTCAGCGTGGCAGCGCGGGACATGACCGATGGCGTGATCAGGATTTCCCGGCAGGGCGGGGCATGGAGTTCGGTGGGGTGATGCACGCCGGGAGCGGACAGCGAGCGCTGGTCGGCGACGGCGAACCAGCGCATCTGGTCCACCTCGTCCCCGAAGAACTCCACCCGGATGGGGTGGTCCTCGGTGGGCGGGAAGACGTCGAGCATGCCACCGCGGACGGCGAACTCACCGCGGCGGGTGACCATGTCCACGCGGGCGTAGGCGGCAGCCGCCAGGTTCTTGATCACGTCAGTGAACGGCACCTCCTGGCCGACCTTCAGCGTCACCGGAACGAGGTCGCCCAGGCCGGCCACGATCGGCTGGAGCACGGCGCGGACGGGAGCCACGACGACGCGGAGGGGTCCCCCTGCGTTTTCCGGGCGGGCTGCGCCTGCCGCGTGGGCTGCCTCTTCAGGATGCGCCAGGCGCCGCAGGACGGACAGACGGCGGCCCACAGTATCCGAACGCGGCGAGAGCCGCTCGTGTGGGAGGGTTTCCCAGCTGGGGAACTCGGCCACGGCGTTGGCCGGCAGGTAGGCGCGGAGCGCGGCGGCAAGATCCTCGGCCTCGCGTCCCGTGGCGGTGACGGCGAGGACGACACCCTGCGCGGTGTGTTCCGCGGCGGCGCCGTCGTTTTCTGCGGTCTTCACCAGGCCGTCCGCCATCTCCGCCAGGAGCACGGGCCGCAAACCTGCCGGGGCGCTGATCTGGTAGTCCTCGCTGCGGACGCTGAAGCTCCGCGCCGCCTCGGCCTGCACCCGGGCGAACGTCCTGTCCGCCTGAAGGGCGCGGCGCAGGCCGTCGAGGGGCAGGCTGTTGGAGGGCTGGCCTTTGGGGCTCTGGCCTTTGGAGCTCATGGGCAGGATCTCCTGGAATCTCATTCGAACGCAGGCAACACGAAAAGCCGAGATTCTTGCGAATGCCGGGGCTCCCAGCCTACCCCTGCGGGCACATAGGCGGCATCCGGGCCCTGGGTGCCGCATTGCTAAGCTTGCTGAGCAGGCGAAGTTCAGCACATCCTGACGTCCAGCACGGCCATGCCGCCGCCCCAAGGAGACTCCCGTGAGCGACCAAAACGGAAATGACAGCAGCGGAATTGTCAGCAGCCCCGGCGGCACGGCTGGGGCCAGCGCCGGCCAGGATGCTGGGACAGACGCGGCCCGGCCGGACGAGGCCCGTAGCCTCGAGGCCCGGACAGTACTTGTCACCGGCGCCACCGGGTACATCGGCGGGCGGCTGGTCCCGCGCCTGCTGGACGCCGGCCACCGAGTCAAGGTGCTGGTCCGGTCCCCGGAGAAAATCGCCGGCGTGCCGTGGTTCGACGACGTCGAGGTGGTCCGCAGCAGCCTCGACGACTCCGCGGCGCTGAAGGAAGCCCTGCAGGGCGTAGACGTGCTGTATTACCTGGTCCATTCCATGGCGGCGGGCTCCGGTTTCGAAGCCAAGGAAAAGGCCATGGCCGAGCTCGTGGCCGGTGCTGCCGCGGCAGCCTCCGTCCGGCGGATCGTTTATCTGGGTGGCCTGCACCCGCGCAACACGGCACTGTCAACGCATATGCGCTCCCGCGAGGCGGTGGGAGAGGTATTTCTCTCCGGCCCAGTGGACGCCATCGTGTTCCAGGCCGGGGTTGTCATCGGCTCCGGCTCGGCGTCGTTCGAAATGATCCGCCACCTCGCCGAAACCCTGCCCCTCATGCCGGCGCCCAGCTGGGTCCGCAACCGGATCGAAGCCATCGCCGTCCGGGACGTGCTCTACTACCTCGTCGGAGCCGCCGCACTGACGGAACCCCTCAACCGCACTTTCGACATCGGCTGCCGGGATGTCCTGACGTACGCCGGCATGATGAAGGAGTATGCGGCCGAGGCAGGCCTGCCGGCGCGGCCGGTCCTGGCGCTTCCAGTGCCGGCACCCAAGCTTGCCGGACTGTGGGTTGCCCTGGTGACTCCGATTCCGCTGTCCATGTCCGTGCCGCTGGTCCAGTCGCTCCAGCACGATGCCGTCTCGGCCGAACATGACATCGACAGCTACATCAGGCAGCCCGACGGCGGTCTCACCGGCTACCGCAGGGCCGTGGCCCTGGCACTCGGCAAGGAACGCGACGGCCAGGTGGAAACCACCTGGGCCAACGCCGGAGCGGATGCCGACCCGCTGCCGAGCGATCCGGGCTGGGCCGGGCACAGGGTGTACGTCGACGAGCGGACCTTTGCCAGCGACGTGGACCCGTCACACGTGTGGACGATCATCGAGGGGATCGGCGGCCGCAACGGCTGGTACTCGCTCCCACTGGCGTGGAGCGTCCGCGGCTGGCTGGACAAGCTCTCGGGCGGAGCGGGCCTGCTCCGCGGCCGGCGGCATCCGCACCATTTGGTAGCAGGTGAGGTGGTGGACTGGTGGCGCGTGGAACGGATCGAGCGCGGCCAGCTGCTCCGCCTCCGGGCAGAAATGCGTGCACCGGGACGCGCCTGGCTGGAGCTCTGCGTGGAGCCCGACGGCACGGGAAGCCTTTACCGCCAGCGGGCGATTTTCTTCCCCAGAGGACTCAGCGGGCGGCTCTACTGGCTGGCCGTTCTTCCGTTCCACAGCATCATCTTCCCGGCCATGTCCCGCAACATTACCGCGGCAGCCCGGAGGCTGTCCGCTGAGGAGAAAACCGGCGTCGCAGGGCCCGCTGCCTGACGCACCGGTGCCGGGGAATCGCGGCCAACCCCGTAGGATGTGGTGAGCAAAAAGCGTTCTGCCCCACAACGACGGAGGATCAATGGCACTGAGTGCATCCACCACCCTTCCCCACGGCGTCGACAGCGTCACCGCAGTCTTCGCGAACGAGGACTTCCAGCGCCACACCAGCGAATACGTCGGCGGCACCCTCGAGTCCTTCACCGTGGCGGGCGACATCGCCGGGGAATTCAGCACCACGTCGGTGCGCACCCTCCCCACGACGCGCCTGCCGGAAATCGCCCGCAAGTTCGTCGGCGAAAGCCTGAAGGTGACCCAGGTGGAAAACTGGGATGCCCCGGCAGCCGACGGTTCGCGCCAGAGCACCATCTCCCTGAAGATCGCCGGCGCGCCGATCGACGTGGCCGCGGTGCAGCGTCTCGTGGCGGACGGCGGCAGCACGCGCGTTGAACTTGAAGGCAACGTCACGTCCTCCGTGCCGTTCCTGGGCGGCAAGATTGCCGACGCCGCCGAGCCCATGGTGGGCAAGGCACTGAACATCCAGTCGCAGCAGGCCCAGGCCTGGCTCGAAAGCCACTAGTCCCGTGGACGTCCCCGCCTTCCTGGCCCTGGTCCTGATCGTTTCGGGCGTATGGTCCCTGGTGGTGTGGCCGCAGTTCCTGCGCCGCGTCATGAAGGACCCGCGGGCGCGGGACGCCGCCGGCAAGGCCACGAAGTTCCTCACGGTCCATGTGGTCCTGGTGACGGTGTCCATGGTGCTGGGTGCCGCGACGGCCGCCATCGGAATCGCGGCGCTCGTCAGCTGACGGCGCGCTGGTTGAGCTTGCCGTAACCTGGTTTCGGCAAGCTCAACCAGCGGTCAGCTAAGCTGGGTACACATGGTGCGCCGGGAAGTCTGGTCGGCAAGTATTTAGCCGAGCCCGCGAGGAGCTTCAATGCCCAAGCCGTCCTTCCAGTCCCGCAGATTCCCCTCCCGGAAATTCCCGGTATTCAGCCGCTCCACGTATCCGGAGTATCTCCGCATTGCCGCCATCCTCCGGACGGAGACAGTGGGCGGCGCCCTCCTCCTCGCCGCGACAGCCGCAGCGCTGATCTGGGCCAACTCCCCCGCCGCGGACGCCTACTATGGATTGCGTGACTTCAAGCTGGGCTACGAGCCCTGGCACCTGCAGCTGAGCCTCGGGCACTGGGCATCCGACGGACTGCTGGCACTGTTCTTCTTCATAGCCGGCCTGGAACTCAAGCGAGAGTTTGTTTCCGGCGACCTGCGCAGACCGTCCCGGGCCGTCGTCCCCGTAACTGCAGCAGCGGGCGGCGTCGCCATCCCCGCCATCATCTACTCGGCCATTGTCTGGAACGCGGGTGCCGGGGCGCTGAGGGGGTGGGCCATCCCCACCGCTACCGACATTGCTTTTGCGCTGGCGGTGCTGGCTGTCATCAACACCCATCTGCCGTCGGCGCTGAGGACGTTCCTGCTCACCCTCGCCGTGGTGGACGACCTGATCGCCATCGGCATCATCGCGTTCTTCTATTCCTCCGGGCTCCAGCCGGCCCTGCTGCTCGCCGCGCTTGTCCCGCTGGCTCTCTTCGCCTGGCTGGTGCAGAAACGGGTCAGCCGCTGGTACCTGCTGGTGCCGCTGGCCGCTGCTACCTGGGGCCTGGTGCACGCGTCCGGCATCCACGCCACAGTGGCCGGCGTCCTGCTCGGCTTCACCGTCCCGGTCGCCGCCTCGCGGCGGGAAACCCAACAAGACAGCACGACTGCGGGCAGCACCACCGACGCTGGCGGCACCGGCATGGCTGCGCGCCTGGAACACCTGCTCCGTCCACTGTCTGCGGGCTTCGCGGTCCCCGTCTTCGCGTTCTTCTCGGCCGGAGTTGCGCTCGGCGGCACCACGGGACTGACGTCCGCCCTGTCCGACCCGGTGGCCGTGGGCATCGTGACAGCACTGATCGCGGGCAAGGCCCTGGGCGTCTTTGGGGCAACATTCCTGGTCACGAAAACCACCCGCGCGCAACTCGATGACGGGCTGAAGTGGGTCGACGTCGCCGGGCTGTCCCTTCTGGCAGGCGTGGGCTTCACGGTCTCGCTGCTGATCGCCGAACTGAGTTTCGGCTCGGGGTCGGCCCAGGACGACCACGCCAAGGTGGCCATCCTCGCCGGTTCGCTGACCGCTGCGGCGTTGGCCGCCGTCGTGCTTAAGGCCCGCAACAGGCACTACCGCCGGCTTGAAGCGGAGGAGACAAGGGACGACGACGGCGACGGCGTGCCGGATGTCTTCGAACGGTCCGAACGGGACGGCTAAGTCAGGACTGTTAGAGAGGCGCGGTCAGGCTGCCTGATTCAGGGCGTCCTCGGCCGCAACCCAGGAGATCATGGCGCATTTCACCCTTGCGGCGTAGCGCGCCACGCCTTCAAAGGCTGCTGCGTCGCCCAGGATTTCCGGGTCGGCCGGGATCTTTCCCCGGGACCGCAGGACGTCGCGGAAGTTCCCGATCACCGAGCGGAGTTCGTCTACGGTCATGCCCTCGGCCAGCTCGCTCAGCACGGAGGCGGAGGCCATGGAGATCGAGCAGCCGGCCCCGTCCCACGCCAGCTGGGTGACTGTGCCGTGGTCCACGGCCACGCGCAGGGTGACCTCGTCGCCGCACACGGGATTGAACTGGTGTGACTGGCCCGTGGACGCGCCGTCCGGGGCAGCCGTGGCGGCCAATCCGCTGCCGTGCCGGGCCTTGGAGTGGTCCAGGATAATCTGCTGGTAAAGCTGGTCGAGGCTCATGCTCAGGCACCTGTCGTTGGGGATCGGGGCTAGTCTTTTGGGGGGCTAGGCCCGGAAGTAAGCGCGGACTCCGGACACTGCGTCCAGGAACTCGTCCACGTCGTCGGTGGTGTTGTACAAGTAGGCGCTGGCGCGGGTGGTGGCCGTCAGGCCAAGGCGCCGGTGCAGCGGCTGTGCGCAATGGTGGCCCACGCGGACCGCGATGCCCCGCGAGTCAAGGAACTGGCCGACGTCGTGCGCGTGGACACCGGCAACGTCAAAGGCCGCCAGGCCGATGCGGTCCTGGCCGGCGGCCGGACCCAGCACGCGGACCCCGTCGATGGCCTCCAGGCCCGCCACCATCCGCTGGCCGAGCTCGGACTCCCAGCGGTGCACCCGGTCGATGCCGGTTTCGGTCAGATAGTTGACCGCGGCGGCAAGGGCCACCGCCTGCGAAATTTTCTGGGTGCCGGCTTCGAACCGCTGCGGCGCGGGGAGGTACTCCGCACGTTCCATGGTCACGGTGGTGATCATGGAACCTCCGGTCAGGACCGGAGGCAGCACGTCCAGGAGTTCCTGCTTGCCGTAAAGCACACCTACGCCGGTGGGACCCAGCATCTTGTGGCCGGAAAACACGGCGAAATCGACGTCCAGCCGCTTGACGTCCAGGGCAAGGTGCGGTGCCGACTGGCACGCGTCCAGCACCACCAGGGCGCCTGCCCGCCGGGCGAGGGCCACGAGGTCGCTGACCGGGTTGATGGTGCCCAGCACGTTCGAGGCGTGGGTGAACGCCAGCAGCCTGGTCCGCTCGCCCACGATTTCGGCTGCCTCATCCATCCGCAGCATCCCGGCGTCGTCCAGCGGGATGTGACGCAGCGTGGCACCTGTCCGGTAAGCCAGTTCCTGCCAGGGAATCAGGTTGGCGTGGTGCTCCATTTCGGTGACCACGATCTCATCGCCCGGCCCCAGGGCCAAGTCCCGCAGCCGGGAGTCGCCGCGACCCTGGGCTACCCACAGCGAGGCGTTCGACAGCGCATAGCTGATGACGTTCAGGCCCTCGGTGGCGTTGGAGGTCCAGACGATCTCCTCATAGGCCGCACCGACAAAGTCGGCGACGGTCTGCCGGGCGTCCTCGAACACTTCGGTGGCCTCCACGGCAAGGTGGTGGGCACCGCGGTGCACGGCAGCGTTCCGCTGCTCGTAGAATTCCTGCTCAGCCTCGATCACGCTCAGCG
The DNA here is from genome assembly GCF_021789315.1 of Arthrobacter sp. FW305-BF8. Classification (NCBI taxonomy): domain Bacteria; kingdom Bacillati; phylum Actinomycetota; class Actinomycetes; order Micrococcales; family Micrococcaceae; genus Arthrobacter; species Arthrobacter sp. FW305-BF8. Next base: position 1,637,066 of record NZ_CP084561.1, on the reverse strand, counting down.
GATTCTGCGACGTGGCGCCGGAATCCAGATAGATGAGAGGGCGGCCGTTGACCGTCTGGTTCAGCACGGGAAAGTCGTTGCGGATCCGCAGGACCTCGGTATTGTCCATCGCAGAAAGGGCACGCGTCAGCGTGGTTGGCGTTGATACTACGGCCAATGGAACTCCTTGGGTGCCTTGAGGTACCTCTCAATTGTCCCACAGCACGTTTGGCCGCAGCATGCGCAGCGTGGCAGGAGCCGAGCCTGCCTGACCGGGGTACAGGCCAAGGGCGGCCCCCGTCGCTGCGGGCCGCCCTTTTCATGCCGTCGGATATTTGTTTCTTCTGGACTTACTACTTGAAAGGGCCGGCGACGGCTGGGGGGAGAGCCTCGGTCTCAGAAGGCTCTGACGTCGCCGGCCCCGCCTCACCCGGCCCTGGGGCCGGAAACCTGGTGCGAGACCTGAAAAATCTGGTGGCAGCTTCGGAGGGGAGATCAGCCCGGCTTCCGCTGCCACTATTAGTTAATCGCGTACTGGCGCCCGCGGCACCAGTATTAGGTACTCGTTTTTCTGAGTACTCAACTACTGGTTCCCGCAGGTAGTGATGTCCGGCGCGCAACCGCGCGGAATTTGCCCTGAGCGGGCCAGAAAAAAATCAGCTTGGGGAAGCGCTACTTCTTCGGAAGGGCGAGCGCGAGCTCGTCGCGCCGGCGGACGCCGAGCTTGACGTAGCTCCGGTACAGATGCCCCTCGACGGTGCGCACGGACACCATCAGGTGCTGGGCGATCTCGCGGTCTGAGAGGCCCTGCACCGCCAGTTCCACGATGTCCCGCTCGCGCCGGGTCAGGTGGACGCTGGGGACGGAGGCAACAAACGGGCTTTCCCGGAACCGCTCGCCGAGCTCCTGGTCGCATTTCTCCCGGTGCGCGATTGCCTGGCGGGCGCGGCGCCGCTCCCCCGCGGCTTCAAGCAGTGCTCCGGCCCGGGCGTAGGCCTCGCGCGCAAGGTTCAGCAGGCCCGCTTCCTCCAGTGCGGCTGCTGTGTCCGTGAGGACGTCAGCGTCCTCCGAGGCCCAGGCCTGGGCCAGCTGCTGCCAGCCGGCTGCCCACCGGCCCTCGACGGTGGCGGCGAGCGCGGCGAGCTCCTCCGCCAGTGACCGCTCGCCAAGATCCGAGCAAAGGATGAGGCACTCCATCCTGGTTCCGGGATGGTCCGTAACGGACTCGGACGCCGCGAGCTCACGGAGCCGGTCCAGGCCGCTGCCCTTCCGGTCGAGGTGTTCAGCCGCGGCGGCCGCGTAGGCCTCCGCGACGGCGTCGCAGCCGGGTCCGCTGGCGTGCCTGGCCGAGATGAAGTCCTGTTCGAGCCGCTTCGCCTGGGCGGCATCACCCAGGCGTGCTGCGGCGTAGAAGGCAAGCGACGAGCCGAACCTGAACTCCTGCAGCGGGTCGTTGACCCGAAGCGCCTCAACGGCAGGAAGGAGGACCTGGTAGGCGCGCTCCAGCTGCCCCTGCCGCAGCAGTCCCAGGCCGCGCAGTGCCTGGATCCCGCCGCCGAAGGTGGAAGCACCCTCCGTCCGCTCCGTCGGATAACCGGACAGCTCATGTTCGGCCGACTCCCAGTTGCCGGCAGCGAGGGTGCTGAGCGCCAGCCGGGTCAGGACAAACTCGTTGAAGAAATACAGGCCGCCGCTGAGCGCGGGAAGGAAAGGGCCCGCGGCCACGGCGGCGGCGTGGGCCTGGTGCGACCTGCCGGCGGCGACCAGCGCCTGGGCAAGAAGGGCCTGCGCCACAGCGTGCTGTGTCGCCTCGACGCCCGACGCCGTGTCCGGATCCGTGGTCCCCAGAGCGGTGATGACAGCGTCAATACCTTCGTGATCCCCGGCGGCCGCCATCTCCAGCAGCGCGTGGATCCTGTCCTGCCAGGCATCGTCCGGGGCCATCCTGGCCGCCTCCAGCTGGTTGCGTGATTCAGCCCTGAGCGACGGCACGGACTTGCCGAGCGCCATGTGGGATGACGCCCTGAGCATGAGGACCTGCGGAGCTTCCGGATCCTTTGCCAGATCGAGCCAGCAGCCGTCAAGGAGTTCGGCAGCCTCGCGGTACTTGCCTTCATTGAAGTGGGCCCGCGCGGTAATTGCGAGCGCATGGGCCTGCAGCTCCGGTGCCCGCACGTGACCGGCCATGAGCCGGGCGCCGGCGTTGTTGAACGTCGTCGCGGCCAGCAGCCCCGCGTCCAGCAGGTCCCGGTCGGGCACCTCCAGGCCGCACTCCAGCGACCATTCGACCAAGCGCAGCTTGCCTTCGGCACTTGCGGCGGCAGGATCCAGATAGGCATCAAGCTTCTGCCTCAACTGCAGGCTACGCGAGACTGACACCTGGCGGCGCGTTGATTCGCCCAGGATGGCATGGGTGAGCCGCAGCTCGGTAGGCATCGCGGCGGATTCGCTCACCACCTGGTTGTCCAGCAGGGAACGCACGACGCCGACGCCGCAGACGTCCTCGATCAGGCCCCTGGGCACCGGCTCGGCCAAGGCGATCAGCTTGAGCGCATCCTGTTCCTCCGGCGTTCTCCGGAGGAGATCCTTCACCACGAGATCCGAAAGCCTGGGTCCGTCTGCCGGCAACGGTCCGAGCAGCACCCAGATTCCGTTCCGCTGGACCAGGGTTCCGGCGGCTGTTGCATCACCCAGCAGGCAGTCGAGGAGCAGCGGGTTGCCGCCCGAAGCAGACCACAGCGACTGGACGGTGCTGACGGGAACCGTGCCTTGGAGTGTGTGTTCCACTACCTCCCTGACCTGCTCGCCGCTGAGCGGCCGGAGATCGATGCGTTCGGCGAGGCCGTCATACCAGAGCTGGTTCAGGGCCTGTGGCAGCCCCGGCCGCGGCCGCCCCGCTGCCAGCACTGTCGCCCAACCGGCGGAGGTCATGTCCACCACCATGCTGGCCGTGGCGTCATCGAGGTGGTGGGCGTCATCCACCACCAGGAGTACGGGGGCGTCGGTGCCGCGGTTGAGGTCGCTGATTCCCTTCAGCTCCTGGAAGTGGGCCCAGACGGCCCGCAGCACCGCCACCGGGGAGTCGGCTTCCTCGGGGGCGAGCCCGGACGTGTAGGGCGCCAACACACCGTAGGGAACCTTGGCCAGCGAGGAGCTGCCGTGGATGCGGAGCACGGTCATCTCTGCCGTCAATTTCTCCCGCACGGCGTCAGTCACGGATGTCTTTCCGACGCCGGGGCCTGCCATCAGGTAGACCGCCTGGCTGGCCCGGCTACGGATGACGGTGCAGATATGCTCTATCGCCTCTCGGCGGCCAGTGAGCTGCCGGAGCTCGGATTCCGGTTTGGGGCCGCGGCCATTGGACGCGACGCTGTGGGGCGAAGCGCTGGACGAAGCGCTGTGTGCTGAGGAGCTGTTAAACGAGGCCAGGCAGATCACCCCTGGATGTCACGCCGAGCTTGGTGAAGACCTGATAGAGGTGTCCCTCCACCGTTCGGACTGATACGCCCATCTCCAGAGCGATGTCCCGGTTGGAGACGCCCCTTCCGGCCAGCCGGGAGATCTGGCGTTCGCGCGCGGTAAGGAGCGGGCTTCCGCTGCTGGGAACGATCGGGAGGCTGGGCACCGTGGCGGTGAGGGTGTCCAGACGGGCCTGGGCAACGCGCGCGGAGGCGGAATCGCCGGAGTGGCGGGCAAAGTCGACGGCCAGCGCAACGCACCGGGCCTCGACGGCGTCGAGTTCCAGTTCCGCGCAGAGGTGGGCGCCTTCCAGAAGAACCTTGGCGTCCTTGGTGCGGGTGCCCACGGCGATGAGGCGTGAGATCTCGGCGAGGGTCCCCTGGCGGTGGCCCGCCACCTCCTCCATCAGGCGGAAGTCCTCGTCGGTCCCGTTCACGGTCGCTCCCAGCAGGCTGATGCCTGCCAGCGTGTACCGGCCAGCATCGATGTCGCGGTGTGCCGCCTGGAGCAGGCGCTTCACGGCTTCGGTGTCCCCCAGCCAACGCCCGGCCATGTCCGCGCAAAACTCGGTGACGAACACGGTGCCGAAGTTGCAGTGCCCGCGCACGCCGCGGAGCTTGTCCAGATACTTGTGCGCCTGCCCGGCGTTGCCGATCTGCGCGTAGGCGAAGGCCGTGGCGGCGTAGGCGGCCTGCAGCATGTTCAACACGGGGCGGAGCTCAAGCTGGGCGACGGCGGACAGCAGCGAGTCCAGGGCCACGGCGCCACGGCCGGAGAAAACGTAGGCGATTCCGGCGGCCAGTTCCGTGGCAGACGTCCGATAGGCCAGCCGGCGCTCCTCCTGCCCCTTGGGCGGGCCAACGAGTTCCAGGCACCGCTTCCACTGACCGGCCTGCAGGAGCACGTTGAACGCCGTCATCGCGAACCGCTCGCGCAGCCCGGTCAGCGGCTCGGCGTCAGAGAGCTGTCCTCCCACGCGCCGCATCAGTTGCAGGGCGTCCATTTCCCGTCCGACCGCCGACAAGGCCGGCATCAGGATCAGCGCCGCTTGGATCCTCAGTCCCGGGTCCTTGTTGACCGCGGAGTCCGTAGCCTCCTCCAGCTCCCCAATCATGGAGGCGTAGTCGCCGATGAACGATTTGTATTCGAATTCGGCGAGGGTGATGACGTTGGCGGCGGTACCAAGCGGATCGGGCCAGCTCGACGCCACACCAGTGGGAACGTTCAGCCGCTTGCGGGCAGCTGCCAGCTCGGCCGGCACCTTGTCGCACAGCTCCGGCAGCCAGACCATGACCCGGATCTTGGCTGCCACTACGCGGGCAAAGGCCTGCTCGTCGAGCGCGTCCAGCTGTACCCGGGAAATGTCCTCCAACGCGGCCATGGCCTGCAGCGGCAGGTCAAGCAGCAGGTAGGCGGTTGCCTTGTACAGCTGTGCTTCCACCCAGACGGAGTCGGTCTTTTTGATGCCTTCAACGCAGGAGATCGCGAACCGCGGGTCAAAGAACTGCACCGCCGCCTCCGCCGCCGCCACCGCCATGGCAGGGCTGAGTTCGGCCTGGCATTCCCGGGTCCAGGCTGCGAACTCGATCCGCTCTTCCATGCTCAGAGCGGACAACTCGGGCTCGTGGCTGCCGAGCAGCAGGGTCCGGAGTTCACGACGGCGGGAGATGCTCAGCCAGGAGCGCACCACGTCCCCAAGGTACTGCTCCCGCAGGGAGACCCAGCGGTCCCCCGTGACGCCGACCGTGAGCAGCCCGGCGTCCTCCATGTCGGCCACGGTGGCGGTGCCGTAAACTTCGGTCAGCCTTGCCAGAGGGACACGCCGCGCACAGGCAAGCATCTCGATGACCTCGCGGGTTTCCGGTTCTTCCCGGGACCAGCGGGACCGGACGATGTCATCCAGCCCGGTGGCGCCGTCGAGCACCACCCTGTCCCGCAGGGTCCAGACGGAATCCGACAGGACGAGGTTTCCCGACTGCCGCTGCTCGGTGACGAGCGCCTTGAGCAGGAGCGGATTGCCGCCCACGATGGCATGGTAGGTGCTCACGAGCGAGGCCGAGACCCGGTGGCCCAGCAGCGTCAGCAGTACCTGCCGGGTCTGCAGTTCGTTGAGGTTCTCAAGCCGGACTTCGGTCAGCCGCCGGTCGGTGAGCAGCCAGTGGAAGTCCGCCGGAAGGTCACTGGTGCTGGGGGCGATGGCAATGACGCGGGCGGTGTGCGTCAGCATGATGTTCAGGATGACGCCGGCACTCATGTCATCGATTTGGCCCGTTGTGTCCAGGGTGATGACGCAATCCCGGCCGGCGGCGTCGGACCGGATCAGGGAGGTGATGCCCTGGAGGATGGCGGTCGGGGAAGCCAGCGCCGATTGCGGAAGCCTGGCCAGAAGGAAGGCGAGGCAGCCGTACGAGGTTTGTGAGCCGGCCAGGGGGCTGCGAAGCTGAAGCGCCCAGACGTCGGGACCCAGCTCGGCCACGGCGGTGCGCGCGAGCGAGGACTTCCCCACACCGCGGGCACCGGTGATCACAACGCCCAGGGACTCGGGATCCGTCAGGGCACTGCGGATGGCTTCAAGGTCTGCGCTGCGCGCGGGAACCGACCATCTTTGGAGGTCCGTTCCGCCCGCGACGCCAGCCGGCCCCGCAAGCACGCCCGCCGTAGACCCACGTCCCCAGCTCAGTGGCTCAATTGACATGAACTTTTCCTTACATCCCGCCCGGCAGGATAAAGGCTCCATCGCCTCCCCCGCTTAGAAAGTAGACTACCCCGTTACTTTGCGGGGATACAGGGCACTGCGTTCACATTTCGCAGACCTTGAGGTGACCTTGAGGGTTCGTGCGGTGCGGAGGAAAAACGGAGGGAGAGGTCGCTAGACCTTGGCGGAGTGGAACTGCTGCTGCGCGGCCGTCAGCCCCTCCCTGACCAGGAGCTCGACGGCGTCGGCGGCGTCATCGAGCAGGAAGGGCAGTTCCTTCTTCTCCGTAGTGCCGAAATCCCGGAGCACGTAGTCGGCAGTGTCCATCCGGCCCGGCGGCCGGCCGACTCCCACCCGGACGCGGAGGTAGTCCTTGGTGGCAAGGGCCTTGGAGATGTCGCGGAGACCGTTGTGCCCTCCCTCGCCGCCGCCGATCTTCAGCTTTACGGTATTAAAGGGGATGTCGATCTCGTCATGGACGGCCACCACCCGGGACGGCTCGACGTCGTAAAACCTGGCAAGCGCGGACACCGGGCCGCCGGAAACGTTCATGTACGTGCCAGGCTTCGCCAGCACCACCCGGGGACCGCCGATTCCCAGCCGTCCTTCCAGGACGAGGGCCCTGGCCTTGTGCGCCTTGAACTTTCCGCCGATGCGCCCGGCCAGCCCGTCCAGCACCATCTGGCCGACGTTGTGCCGGTTGCCGCTGTATTCGGGTCCGGGGTTGCCGAGGCCTACGATCAGCCAGGTGTCAGTCATGAATCAATCCTAAGGCGGGGGTTTTGCGCCTGCGTGCGGGGCGGGCAGGGACGGCAGTGGCCGGGCCCGAAAGGACCCGGCCACCGGTCCGCGCTTCAGTTAGCGCGGGAAGGGTTGTACCCGAATTACTCGGCAGCAGCCGCTTCGGCCGGAGCCGCTTCTGCGGCGGCTTCCTCAGCTTCGCCCTCTTCAGCCGTCGCAGCGGCCTCGGAGATGTTGACAACCAGCGCCTCAGCGTCGGTCAGCAGGACGGAGCCCGTGGGCAGCACGAGGTCGGAAGCGTGGATGTGCTCGCCGGCGGCGCGGCCCTCGATGTTCACCTCGACGGACTCGGGCAGGTGCGTTGCTTCTGCCTCGAGGGAAACGACGGTGAGTTCCAGGTTGTGAGCGGTACCCGGAGCGGTTTCGCCAACAACGTGCACGGCTACGTCCACGGTGACCTTCTCGCCCTGGCGGACGGTCAGGAGGTCGATGTGCTCGATGATCTGCTTGATCGGGTCGCGCTGGACGTCCTTGACGAGGGCCAGGTGGCCTTCGCCGTTGAGGTCCAGGGACAGCAGGGCGTTGGCGGTACGCACGGCCAGGGTGGTGGCCTTGGCCGGCAGGGTGATGTGGATGGGCTCTGCGCCGTGGCCGTAGATCACTGCGGGGATCTGGCCGGCTGCGCGGGCGCGGCGGGCGAAGCCCTTGCCGAATTCGGTGCGTGCTTCTGCTGCGAGCTTCTGCTCAGACATGTGAATCTCCTGGTGGATGTATTGGTTCAGCAAGGGCGGAGGTCTGGAGTGACCTTCAACGCCGGGCGGCCCGAAGGCGGCCCCACCAGAAGGGTGATTCAGACCCAGTCGATAACGGAGACCAGCAGTCCGGTGCTCCGCGCCTGCGGATTTCCGGTGCTCTCCCTCGCCAAGGTATCGGGAAAAAGCTTACCAGTGCCCGGCCCGAATACTGAAAACGGGCCGGGCACCGGCGCAGACAAGGCCGTTAGGCGTTGCCGTCGAACAGGCTGGTGACCGAACCGTCGTCGAACACTTCCCGGATGGCCCGGGCGATGAGCGGTGCGATGGACAGGACAGTGAGCTCGGGGAAGCGCTTGTCGGCGGGGATGGGCAGCGTGTTGGTGACCACCACTTCCCGGGCACCCGACTCAGAGAGGCGCCGGGCGGCGGGGTCGGAGAACACCGCGTGCGTGGCAGCGATGATGACGTCCTTGGCGCCGGCGTTCTTCAGCACCTGCACGGCACCGGAGATGGTTCCGCCGGTATCGATCATGTCGTCGATCAGCACGCAGGTGCGGCCCTCAATCTGGCCCACCACGGTCTTGGACACGGCCTGGTTGGGCACGGTCAGGTCGCGGCTCTTGTGGACGAACGCCAGCGGAGCGCCGCCGAGGCGCTCGGCCCACTGCTCGGCCACGCGCACGCGGCCGGTGTCCGGTGAGACCACGGTGATGTTATCGGCGCTGACGCGGGTGCGGATGTAGTCCGCCAGCAGCGGGATGGCCATGAGGTGGTCCACCGGGCCGTCGAAGAAGCCCTGGATCTGCGAGGTGTGCAGGTCCACGCTCATGATCCGGTCGGCGCCGGCCGTCTTGTACATGTCGGCCACGAGGCGGGCGGAGATCGGCTCGCGGCCGCGGCCCTTCTTGTCCTGGCGCGAGTACGGGTAGAACGGCGAAACAACGGTGATCCGCTTGGCGGAGGCACGCTTCAGCGAATCAATCATGATCAGCTGTTCCATGAGCCAGTTGTTCAGCGGCGCGGGATGCGCCTGGATGACGAAGGCATCGGTTCCACGGACGCTTTCCCCGGCGCGGACGTAGATCTCGCCGTTGGCGAAGTCGTAGGCGTCCACAGGCAGCAGTTCCGTGCCCAGCTCCTTGGCGATCTCCCGGGCAAGCTCCGGGTGCGCACGCCCTGCGGCGAGCACCAGTTTCTTCTCGCCGTGAGCCGTAATTTCGGTCATGGTTGCTAGCCCTCTTCTGTAGATACGGGGGAATTTGAGGTCTCATTGCGGCCTTCGCGGGCCGCGGCTGCTTCTGCCAGCTCCGCGGAGAGCGAGCCGGGGCGGTTGGCCGCGACCCAGCCCTCGGCGTTGCGCTGTGCTGCCATGGAGAGCACCAGGGCACCGGCGGGTACGTCCTTGCGGATCACGGCTCCGGCGCCGCTGTAGGCACCGTCCCCCACCGTGACCGGAGCGACGAATACTGTGTTGGAGCCGGTGCGCACACCCGAGCCGATCACCGTGCGGTGCTTCTTCTCGCCGTCGTAGTTCGCGGTGATGTTGCCGCAGCCGATGTTGGTGTCCTCGCCGATCTCGGCGTCCCCGGCGTAGCCCAGGTGGGACAATTTGGAGCCGCGGCCGATCCTGACGTTCTTGGTTTCGTAGAAGGCACCGATCTTGCCTGTCTCGCCCAGGACCGTTCCGGGGCGCAGGTAGGTGAAGGGGCCCACGCTGGCCCCCGCACCGATCTCTGCGCCGGATCCGTGGGTCCGGGTCACCTTGGCGCCCTCGCCGATGCTGACATCCGTCAGCGTGGAGTCGGGGCCGACGACGGCGTCCCGCGCCACCGTGGTGGCGCCGTGCAGCTGGGTGTTGGGCAGGATCCGGACGTCCTCCGCCAGTGTCACCGTGGAGTCGATCCACGTGGTGGCGGGGTCGACGACGGTAACACCGGCGCGCATCCAGGCTTCCACGATCCGGCGGTTGTGCTCGGCGCCGAGGGCGGCCAGCTGGACGCGGTCGTTGGCGCCTTCCACCTGCCAGCGGTCGGCGGTGACGACGGCGGCCACCCGGCCGCCTGCCTCGCGGGCCAGCCCGAGGACATCGGTCAGGTACTTTTCGCCCTGTGAGTTGTCGGTGGTGACGTGGCCGAGGGCGTCCCTGAGGACAGCAGCGTCAAACGCGTAAATGCCGGAGTTGATCTCGCGGATCGCACGCTCGGCGTCGGTGGCGTCCTTGTGCTCGCGGATGCCGGTTACGGTGCCGTCTTCCCCGCGGAGAATGCGGCCGTAGCCGGTGGCGTCGCCCAGGACGGCGGTGAGCACGGTGACCGCGTTGCCGTCGCGCTGGTGGGTGGACACGAGTTCGGCGAGCATTTCACCGGTGAGCAGCGGGACGTCGCCGTAGGTGACGACGACGGTTCCGGCCACAGGCTCCTTGGCGTCCAGGGCTTTCAGGGCAACTTCGACGGCGCGCCCGGTGCCGGGGACCTCGTCCTGGTCCACGATCACGGCGTCGGGATCGAGTTCGGTGAGGTGGGCTGCGACGCGGTCGCGCTCGTGCCGGACCACCAGCGCCAGGCGTTCGGGGCTGATGCTGCGGGCGGCGAGCAGGGCGTGGCCCACCATGGAGCGGCCGCCGATTTCGTGAAGGATCTTGGGGGTACGGGATTTCATCCGGGTACCGGCGCCTGCAGCTAGGACGATAACGGCGGCTGGGCCGGACTTGTCGGGGCTCACGTACGGGCTCTCCTTGCTCGGTTGCGCTTACTGCATCCGCGGCTGCCTGCGCGGCGGTGTCCGGGCCTGTGCCCGGAACCGGCAACAGGGTTCATCCTACTGGACACCTCTGATGCAGCTGTTCCGCCCATAGGATTCGAACCTATACTCCACGGCTCCAAAGGCCGGGGTGCTGCCATTACACCAGAGCGGACCGTGCCCGGCGCTAAGCCCGGGCACGAGAACCAATTCTGCCACGAACGTTGACGCTCGTGCGACCTCGGCGCTTCGGGTGCGCCGGTGCCGGGCCGGGGCAGCGCGCCGGGACTTGCCGCCACCCCTCCCGCCACCTGGCGTAAGGCATGATTGGACGGTGAGCAACAGCACAGGGACAACTGACGGTCCGGGGAACCTGCCAGCAAGGCCCGACGCCGCGGCGGGGCGCATCCCCCGGTCGCGGATGACAGGACCGCAGCGGCGGTCCCAGCTCATCGAAGTAGGGCGGGCCCTTTTCGCGGTGCGGGGGCTGGACGGCACCACCATCGAAGAGATTGCGGCCGCCGCCGGCGTTTCCAAGCCCGTGATCTACGAGCACTTCGGCTCGAAGGAAGGCCTGTACACGCAGGTCGTCGAGTACGAGTTCCGGATCCTGCTCGCGGCCATCAACGACGCACTCACCCAGGAAGCCAAGCCGAGGGTCCTCGTGGAGCGCGCCGCCCTGGCCCTGCTCACCTACATCGAGGAACGCACCGACGGCTTCCGCATCCTCATGCGGGACGCTCCGCCGTCCCAGCCCGAAGGCGCCTTCTCCACACTGCTCTCCCACGTGACCGCGCGCGTTGAACACATCCTGTCCGACGAATTCGCCCGCCGCGGGTTCAGCGCAGCCGACGGCGCCATGTACGCGCAGATGCTCGTGGGCATGGTGGCGATGACGGGCCAGTGGTGGCAGGACGCCCGCCAGCCCGACAAACGGGACGTCGCCGCCCACCTCGTCAACCTCGCGTGGAACGGCCTGACCGGACTCAAAAAGGACCCGGAACTCCGCAGCGAGGCTTAGTACTGCCCACCTCCGCGGTGCAGTGGCCCTTCGCCGTCGCTTAGACACGAGCCATAGGGGCCCAACGGTCGCTGAGCGACCTTGAGGGCCCGATGGCTCGCGATGCGCTCCTACGCGAAGGACCCCGGCACCACTCGTGCGTTACGCACCTCCGGAACCGGTTACTCGCCGAGGACTTCCAGGGCCTCGAGCCACTCGAGTTCCAGGGCTTCGCGTTCTTCGGCCAGGGTCTTGAGCTTCTTGTTCTGCTCGGCCATGGCCTCGAAGTCGTTGTCGGCCGTGCTCTTGACCATCTGGGCGTGGATTTTCTCTTCCTGCTGCGTCAGCTTGCCCAGCTGGCGGTCGATCCGGTTTTTGGCCTTGCGGGCGTCGCGCTTCTCGGCTTCCGAAGGGCCGGCCGGGCCTGCGACAGCCGGCGCCGAACTGCCGCTGGGACCGGTGACGGGGTTGCCGCCGCCGGTGATGGTGGAGCCGGCCAGGGCACCTTCGCGCAGTTCGAGGTACTGGTCCACGCCGCGGGGCAGGGCACGGATCTTGCCGTCACCCAGCAATGCCATCTGGTGGTCCGTGACACGCTCCAGCAGGTAGCGGTCGTGGCTGACCACAACGAGAGTCCCCGGCCAGCCGTCCAGGACGTCCTCGACGGCGGCCAGGGTGTCCGTGTCGAGGTCGTTGGTGGGTTCGTCAAGCATGAGCACGTTGGGCTCGCCCACGAGGAGGCGCAGCAGCTGGAGCCGGCGGCGTTCGCCACCGGAAAGGTCCCTGACCGGGGTCCACTGCTTCTCGTTGGTGAAGCCGAGCTGTTCCACGAGCTGACCGGCGCTGAATTCCTTGCCGCCAACGTTGAAGGACCGCTTTTCGCGCTCGATCACTTCGATGACCCGCAGGTCCTTGACGTCGTCGAGCTCCTTGACCTCCTGGGTCAGTACGGCGGTGACAACCGTCTTGCCGCGCTTGACCTTGCCGGAGGTGGGCTGGATTTCGCCGTTGAGGAGTTTCAGGAGCGTGGTCTTGCCGGCGCCGTTGACGCCGACCAGCCCTAGCCGCTCCCCCGGTGCGAGGCGAAGGGTGATGTTGTCGAAAAGCTTCTGATCGGCACTACCCAAGAAGTCCAGGGAGACGTGCTCGAGGTCGAGCACATCCTTGCCCTGGCGCGCCGTGGCCATCTTGCTCAGCGCCATCGAGTCGCGCGGCGCCGGAACGTCGGCGATCAGGGCGTTGGCTGCCTCGATGCGGAACTTGGGCTTTGCAGTGCGGGCGGGGGCGCCGCGGCGCAGCCAGGCCAGTTCCTTCTTGACGAGCTGCTGCCGTTTGCCTTCCATCACCGACGCGGCGCGGTCACGTTCGGCACGGGCCAGGACATACGCTGCGTAGCCGCCTTCGAAGGGATCCATGATGCCGTCGTGGATTTCCCAGGTCTTGTTGCAGACTTCGTCGAGGAACCAGCGGTCGTGGGTAACCACCAGGAACGCGCCCTGGTTGGCCCGCCAGCGTGTCTTCAGGTGGCGGGACAGCCAGGCGACCCCTTCGACGTCGAGGTGGTTCGTGGGCTCGTCGAGCATGATCACGTCGTGGTCTTCGATCAGCAGCTTCGCCAGGGCCACGCGCCGTTTCTGGCCGCCGGAGAGTGCGTGCACGTTGGCGTGCCAGTCAACGTCGGACACCAGTCCGCCCATGATCTCGCGGATCTGCGGATTGCGGGCCCATTCGTAGTCCGCCTGGTCGCCGACGATCGCGGCGCCCACCGTGAGGTCGGCGTCGAGGACGTCGCTTTGGTCCAGGTAGCCGATGTTGACGTCTCCGCGCTTGGTGACCCGGCCGGAATCGGGGGTGGACCGCAGCGCCAGCAGCCGCATCAGCGTTGACTTGCCGTCGCCGTTCCTGCCGACCATCCCGATCCGGTCACCCTCTTCGAGTCCGAGGGTGATGCCGTCAAGAACGGTGCGGGTTGCGTACGAGACTGTGAGGTTCTCGCCGCCGAGCAGGTGTGCCACGGGGAACTGCTTTCTGATGTGTTGGTTGGAAGGTATTAAAGGAGCGTATCGGAGATGATGCGCGCGCCGGGCACGGGGCCGTGGACGGCCAGTGCGTTGAGCCCCTTGTGCTGCAGCTCCCCCGCGAGGTTCTCCGCCGCTTCGGGATTGTGCGCCAGCAGGGCCACGGTGGGCCCGGAGCCGGAAACGATCCCGGCAATGGCTCCGCAGGACTCGCCCAGTCCCAGGGTGTCCCGGAGTCCGGGAGCGAGCTCGATGGACGCGCGCTGGAGGTCGTTGACCAGCACCCGGCTCAGGGCATCGGCGTCGCCGCTGCGCAGGGCCTGCAGGATCTTGGGGTCCACGGCAGTGGGCTCGTCGCCGTCCACGCCCTCGGCATCGCGGAGCCTGTCCAGCGTCCGGAATACTTCCGGAGTGGACAGCCCGAACTCTGCGGTGACAAGGACCCAGTCCGTCTGGGCCTTGGCCAGCGCGGGAGACAGATCATCGCCCACGCCCAGCCCCACGGCCGTGCCGCCCAGCAGGGCGAAGGGAACATCCGCCCCGAGCTCGGCAGCGAGGTGGGCGAGTTCGTCCCGGGACAGGCCGCTGTTCCACAGCGCGTCACAGGCCAGGAGCGTGGCGGCAGCATCCGCGGAACCGCCGCCCATGCCGCCTGCCACGGGAACCCGCTTGGTGATTTCAAGATGCACGCCGGTGGAGTGTTCCGACACATCGGCCATGATGGCGGCTGCCTTGTAGGCGAGGTTCCGCTCGTCGAGCGGGATGTCCACCCCGTCGAGGTCCAGCGTGCTGTCCGGGCTGATGCTGACAGTGATGCCGTCGGATGTTGTGCTGGTGGCCGCGACTTCCTCGTACAGCGACACAGCAAGGTAGACGCTGGCCACGGAGTGGTAGCCATCCGGCCGCAGCGGCCCGACATCCAGCGAGACGTTTACTTTGCCCGGAGCCTTGACCCGGACGGTCCTTGCCGCAAAGCGCCCCCGCACGCCTTGGACCGCCATCAGGCGTCCGCAGCCGCGCGGGCTTCGGCGATCCTCGCAAACGCGGCGATGTCGATCACTTCGCCCCGCGCGGTGGGGTCGACCCCGGCCGCAACCAGGCAGCGTTCCGCTTCGGCGGCACTGCCGGCCCAGCCGGCCAGGGCTGCACGGAGTGTTTTGCGGCGCTGTGCGAAGGCAGCATCAATGACGGCGAACACCTGCTGGCGGCTGGCGGTGGTGGCCGGGGGCTCGCGCCGGGTGAAGGCCACGAGCCCGGACTGGATCTTGGGGGCGGGCCAGAACACGTTCATGCCGATGATGCCGGCCTTGCGCATGCTGCTGTACCAGGCCGCCTTAACCGAGGGCACACCATAGATCTTGGATCCGGGTTCGGCGGCCAGCCGGTCGGCGACCTCGTCCTGGACCATGACGAGTCCGTGCCGGATCGACGGAAAGTGCTGCAGCAGGTGCAGCACCACCGGCACCGCGACGTTGTACGGCAGGTTGGCGACGAGCGCTGCGGGCTCGGCCGGCAGTTCGGTCACCTTCATGGCGTCGGCGAGAACCAGGTGGAAGTCACCGCTTGCGTCGGGCCGCCATTGCCGGATGGTCTCCGGCAGCTTCGCAGCCAGGACGGGGTCGATTTCGACGGCGACCACTGCCTTGGCGGCGTCGAGGAGCCCCAGCGTCAGCGACCCCAGCCCGGGTCCGATTTCGAGGACCGTCTCGTCGGGTCCGATGCCGGCGGCGGCCACGATCCTGCGGATGGTGTTGCCGTCGATGACGAAGTTCTGCCCAAGTGTTTTGGTGGGGCGGACGCCGATCTCCCCGGCCAGCCTGCGGATATCGGAGGCACCGAACAGAGGAGCGGGCGCAGTGCCGGAGGCGGAGGGGGTCGGGTCAGTCACCTAGGTATCCTATCCCGCAGTTCAGTAATGGGCGGGGCTCGCTGCCGGGCGGGCACGTCATTGTTATGAGGAGACGGCGAAGGCCGGGCCCGGAGGTTCCGGACCCGGCCTTGGTGGCCGCCGCGGCCGTGGTCAGCTGCCGCAGCGGCGCAGGATTATCGCGCCAGCGGTTGTAGGCGCCGGTGGCTAGCTGCTGGCTGCCCAGCCGCAGCCCCACGGCTGGAGGCCGCGGTCGGCGTAGACACGGTTGGCGATGTCAATCTGCTGTGCCTTGGTAGCCTGGCTGGCGTTCGGGGCGTAGGCGCCGCCGCCGGATCCGATCCAGGTCTGGACGTCGAACTGCAGGCCGCCGTAGTAGCCGTTGCCGCTGTTGATGGACCAGTTGCCGCCCGATTCACACTGCGCGATCTTGTCCCACATGGCCACGTTCATCATGGCCGGGGCTGCTGCTCCCGTGTTTCCGCTTTCGGCCTCGGGGGCAGCTGCGGGCTTGGGCTCTTCCTTGGTGCCCACCGTGATCTTCTCGGTTACCGGCTCCCGGGTGGTGGTCTTGGAAACGAGCGTCCGGGAGGCCTCACGGCCGTCGACCAGGACGAGCTTATAGGTGAGGGTGGTCTCACCGGGCACGCCGGCCTGGGTGACTTTCTCCTCACCCTTGGGAAGGGTGTCGCTGTCCGCGGTGAGCGTCTGGAACGCGACCTTTTCGGTGACGGTGGTGGTCTTGCCGGCAACGCGGGACACCTTGATCACCATGTTGTTGACCACCGGGGCGTGCGCCGGCTGCGACGTCCGGTCCGCGGCGGCGAGCCGGATGCCGGCATCCTTGAGGACCTCACCGACGCTGGCGGCTGTGGTGGTGGTTTTCTTGGCCTTGCCGTCGGCGATGATGCTGACGGTCTTCGGCGTCGAGATGGCCACGAACGAACCGTCCACGGCCAACTGCGCGTCCTTCGGCACGGAGAGCTCCGAGGCGCTGGCAACGCCGAGCTGGGTCACAAGCCCCGCCACGTCCTGGGCCGTGGTACTCACGGTCTTCTCCGCACCGTCCAGGCTGACCTTCACGGCTTTCGCCATGTTCACGTTGATGACGGAGCCGTTCGCAACACTGGAGTCCAGCGCGGGAGACACGCGGTCGGCCGGGTGCAGCTCCACGTTCGCGCTCTTCACCACCTGTTCGACGGTGCCGCCGAAGGTCTGGACGGAACTTACTTTCCCGTCGACGTTCAGGGTGACTGTCTTGTTGCTGCCCACAAAGGCAACGAGCCCGAGCACGAGGGCCGAGAGCACCACCAGTTGCGTGCCGACCTTGATGAAACTGAACTTGCCGTCTGACGTGAAGAAGTTGACCACGATTGCCCGTAACTTTTGAGCCATCCGGGCACGGGGAAAAACGCACAGGGGGACCCGCAGCGGTCACCGGGATGGTGGACTCCGGACAGGCCGGAGCACGCCGCAGGCATGTGCGTCGCCACACTCACATGGCAGGGCATCCGGAGGCGCCCTGCCTGTCACGAAAGTGAGTTAAATCATCCGGAGGCCTTCCCCGACCCCGGCTAATAGTTTTTCACTGTAACCGAAGCGTTATAAACCCTCCAAAATACATGCCTACCAGGTATGTATTTTACCGAGCGGTGCCCGTCGCGGCTCAGTCCCAGGATCCGTACGCCCGCACAGTGTTTTCGCTCACTTGGCCGCACAGCTCGGCCAGGTCCTTTCCTGTCAATTCCGCCATCGCCCGTACGGTGTACGGCACCATGTAACTCGCGTTGGGGCGGCCGCGGTGCGGGTGGGGTGTAAGGAACGGCGAGTCGGTTTCAACCAGGACCAGCTCAGGGTCCGCCACCGCGAGCGCCTCCCGGAGGTTGGTGGCGTTCTTGAAGGTCAGTGTCCCTGCGAAGGACATGAACCACCCTTCGTCGTTGCAGATCCGGGCGAGCTCCCCGTCCCCGGAAAAGCAGTGGAAAACCACCCGCTCCGGGGTGCCCTCCTCACGCAGGACCTGGACCACGTCCTGGTGCGCGTCGCGGTCATGGATCTGCAGCGTCCGGTCCAGCCGCTTCGCGATGTCGATGTGCCGGCGGAAGGAGTAACGCTGATGCGCCAGCCCCTCCCCTTCCGTGCGGAAGAAATCCAGGCCGGTTTCGCCGATGGCGCGTACCCGCGGGTGGCCCGCCAGCTCCTCGATCTCCGCCAGGGCGTCCTCAAGCTCACCGCGGACGGCATAGCCCGGTGCGTCATTCGGGTGGAGGGCGACGGCTCCCAAAAGGCGCGGGTCCAGGTCAACGGCCCGCACGGTGAACCTCGAGGATTCGAGGTCGCAGCCAACCTGCACGGCGCCACAGACACCCACCGCTTCGGCTGCATCGAGGGCAGCCGCGATGTCCACCCGGACATCATCTGTCGGGAAGTCCAGGTGCGTGTGGTTGTCCATCACGGGAACGGGCAACGGTTCGGGCGCCGGCGGGAACCCGCGCTTGCCGGAACCGTCGCTGCCGGGCGCCCGGTAGGGCCGGGGAGTCAGGGAATGCCGCATTCCTCCAGCCTATCCGCCACTCGGTTGCGCCTCTTCCCGCGTGGCACCACCCGGAGACCCCCTTGGCATTACCGGGAGATTTACGGGGAACTCTCTGTTAGCCACGGCAGTTGTGTTAGTACGCTGGTACGGACGGATGTGAGCGCCCACGCGGGCAAGGGCAGGCCTCCGCCGCTTCGTTCCGCTTCACTCTGGGCTGAAAGGTTGCCGATGGAACCCCACCGACGCATCACAATCGACGAAGCACTTCCGGGCGGACAGGGCTTCACGGGAAGTACTGCGCGCGGCGTCAATTCCTTCAACGGCCACAAGTCTGTTCCTCTGGAAGCTCCGGCTTTCCGCGCCGCGAGCGAACGCATCCTCTCGGCCATCAACACGGTCATCGACGGAAAGGCCGAGGCCGCAAAGCTGGCGCTGACGGTCCTGCTCGCCCAAGGCCACCTGCTCCTGGAGGATGTCCCCGGGGTGGGCAAGACGCTGCTGGCCAAGACCCTGGCCCGCACCATCGACTGTTCCGTCAGCCGGATCCAGTTCACACCCGACCTCCTTCCCTCGGATGTCACCGGCGTCTCCATTTACAACCAGTCCTCGCGCCAGTTCGAGTTCCGCCCGGGCGCCGTGTTCGCGAACATCGTCATTGGCGACGAGATCAACCGGGCCTCCGCCAAGACGCAGTCTGCCCTGCTCGAATGCATGGAGGAGCACCAGGTCACGGTCGACGGGCACTCCTACAAGCTCGGCGAGCCGTTCATGGTGGTGGCCACCCAGAACCCCATTGAGATGGAAGGGACCTATCCGCTCCCCGAAGCCCAGCGGGACCGCTTCATGGCCCGGATCTCCATGGGATACCCGGACAAGGACTCTGAGATTGAAATGCTCGAGACCCACCAGGCCACGTCGCCGCTTGCCCGGGTCAAGGCGGTCGTCACGGCAGCGGATGTGGCTGCCATGATCGCCACCGTCCAACAGGTGTACGTCTCCGAAGCCGTCAAGGAGTACACCGTGGCCGTCGGCCGGGCCACGAGGGACAGCGCCATGCTGCGCCTGGGCGCGAGCCCGCGCTCCCTGCTGCAGCTGCTCCGGGCCGCGAAGGCGACCGCGGCGCTGGACGGCCGGGATTTCGTCCTGCCGGATGACGTCGTCGCCGTTGCCGAGGCGGTGCTGGCCCACCGGATCATCCTGGACCGCAAAGCCGCGAGCTCGGGCGAGACCCCGCAGGGCGTCATCCGCGGCATCCTTGCCAGGATCCCGGTGAGCCGGGAGATGACGGAAAAGGCAAACTCCGGGCGGACCGCACCCGAACTCCGCCCTAGCCGCTAGTCAGGACCATCACCGTGGCACTGCTGGACAGCCTCCCGCGACATCTCTTCAGCTCCCGGGGCTGGGGACTCCTGGCGGCCGGCGCCGTCTCGCTGCTCTGTGCCCAGGTCATGGGCCGCCGCGACCTTCTGGCCCTCGGCGTCCTGCTGCTTGTCCTGCCGCTCGTTTCGCTGGCTGGCATCAGGGTGGTCAAACCGCGGTTCCGGGTGTATCGGGAATTCAGCCCTTCCACGGTGGAGACAGACTCCGTCACCACAGTCCGGCTGGCCGTCGCCCGGACCGGGCTGGGCACAGGCCGGGTCATCATGGAGGAGCGGCTGCCGCCACGGTTCGGTGAATCCCCGGCCTTCCGCTTCCCCGCCAGGTCCGCCTCGGGCGGCACCAGCCGCTATGAGTACCACCTGAGGTCCGGAAAGCGGGGACAGTTCACCATCGGCCCCGTCACCGCCGAGTTTACGGATCCGTTCGGGCTGTCACTGCACAGGCATTCGATCGACGACGGCGACACCCTTACAGTAACGCCGGCGGCCATCGAACTCCCTTCCACCGGCCTTGCCGGCGCGCGCGGCAACGACGGCATCACCGCCACCCGGACGAGAGCCAATCCCAGCGACGACGACGTCATGACACGCGAGTACCGGCATGGCGATCCGATGCGCCGGGTGCACTGGCCGGCCACCGCCCGGCACGGCGCCCTGATGGTCCGGCAGGAGGAATCGGTCACCACGCCCGAGGCCACGGTGATCCTGGACCACAGGTTCGTGGCCCATTCCTCGGGCTACGGCTCGGTGTTCGGCGGCCCTGGGTTCGGCAGCCCGGCCGACGACGGAAGCGACCTCGTCACGAGCGACACCTTTGAGTGGGCCGTTACCGCGGCCATGTCCGTGGGCGCCCACCTCGCGGAACTCAATTACTCCCTGCGGTTCCTGGACGCGGCCGGTGAACCAGCCTTCCAGCGTTCATCCTCGGCCCCGGAGCCTGACAACGACCTGTACAGCGGCGCGGCCGGCATCCAGTCCATCGCCGAAAGCCTCGCCGCGATCCAACTGACCGGCCCGCACCACGCCCGCAGGGAACACGACACAGGGCGCCGCGAGCATGCGGGCAGTGCCGATGCTGCCCAGTCCGTCTTTGATGACCGGCTTATGGACAAGCTCGCGGCCCACCGGATGCGCGGCCCGGTCCTGGCGCTCCTCGGGAAGATCTCGCTCGCGGAGGCGCGGGCCCTCGCCCCCGCGGCCGGCTATGCCGCCAACGCGTTTGCCGTGCTGATCACAGACAAACCCGCGGAGTGCCACGATCTGCTCGAGGCACTGCGTTTCGGTGGCTGGCGCGCTGTTGCCGTCGAGGCGTCCACGTCGCTGCCGGCCGCCTGGACCTATTTCGACGAGGGCGACGCCGCCCTGTGGACGGCTGCGGCGGACGTCCGCCGCGGGGCGGAGGTGGGGCGATGACACTGACGTCACAACCGCAGGCCGGGACCGGACTACAGCCGCAGCCCGTCCCGGGCTCCCCCGGCAGCGGAAGGTTCGGGGCCGGTGCTTTTCCTTGGGTTATGGCCGGCGCGGTGGCGGTGTCCGTATGCGGCGCGTCATTGTCCCTCAACGGGGTCCTGAGGGGTTGGGCGTGGTTCCTGCCTGTCCTGACCACGGTGGTGGTGGTCTCGCTGACCATGGCACTGCTGCGCACGTTCCGGGCCCAGCCCTTGCTGGTGGCCGCGGGAGGCCTTGCATCCCTGGCCCTCATCCTGACGTTCACCTTCTTCCGGCGTGACAGCATTGCGGGTTTCCTTCCTTCCCAGGCAACCTTCGACGCGCTGGGCAGGCACCTTCGCCGGGCGAGCGAAACGGTGCTGGCCGAGAGCTCGCCGGTAGCACCCAATGCCGGCATCGTCCTCGTGGCATGCGCCGCGCTCGGACTCGTCGTCATCCTCGTGGATGCGCTGGCCCTCCCTTTGGGCATGCCGGCCACGAGCGGACTTGGCCTGCTGGCGGTGCTGGTTGTTCCGGCCATGATCAAACCGCAGAGCGTCGGATGGCTGGGATTCGTGACGACGGCGGCCGGCTACCTGGTGATCCTCGCCTGCAGCCAGTGGTTTGCCCCCGATGCCCGGACACAGGCGGACACCGCCCGCAACCCGGGCCAGGTCAGGCGCGCCGCGCTGACCGGAGGCGTGGCGCTGGTGGTCACGCTGCTGCTGCAGCTCGTGGTTCCGGGCTTCGACCAGGGCACGTTCCCCCAAGGCTCGCGGCTGAACCCCTGGAGTACAGCCACAGGACTGAACCCCATGATCAGCCTCGGCAACAGCCTGCGCACCCCGACCGGCGAGGGGAGGATCACCTACGCCACCAACGCCACCACTCCGCTTTACCTGCGCTCCGTCACTGTGGACCGTTTCGACGGCGAGTCCTGGTCCCCGGACGACCGCAATGCGAGCCGCCGGGCAGGCACCGGACGGATGGACGCGGGACACGAGATCCTGGCACCCGAACAGACCCGGCAGGTGACGGTGGTTAACACCGGCGATTTCACCAGCCCCTACCTTCCCGTTCCGTACGCCCCCGAATCCGTGAACGGGCTGACCGGGCGGTGGAGCTGGGATCCTGCGACCCTGAGCATCAAAGGCACCGACACCAACTCCCGCGACCAGCAGTATCTGGTGCAGTCCTCGGTGCCGAAGCTGACTACGGAGCTGCTGGATGCGTCCTCCGCTCCGGTCCAGGGCGTGCCGGAGGAGTTCATCCGGCCGCCGTCGAATGTTCCGGACATCGTCCGGACCACCGCCGAGTCCGTTACCGCGGACAGCAGAACGGCCTATGCCAAGGCGATGGCGATCCAGAGGTTCCTGCGCGGCCCGGGCTTCACCTACTCCCTGGAGTCGCCTGTCCAGAACGGGTACGACGGAAACGGGTTGTCGGTCCTGGCGGACTTCCTGAACCAGAAGAGCGGCTACTGCATCCACTTCGCCTCCGCCATGGCGGTAATGGCCCGGCTTGAAGGCATCCCGAGCAGGATCGCCGTCGGCTACGCGCCGGGCAGGCAGACCGGCGCCACGGTGTCCGTCGCCGGCCAGGGAGCACTCCCCGAATACGAAGTCGACGCCCGCGACGCCCATGCCTGGCCCGAGCTGTACTTTCAGGGCCTTGGCTGGGTCCCGTTTGAGCCCACTCCCTCACGGGGCGTGGTGCCCGCCTACGCGCAGGACTCCTCAGCGTCCGGCGGAACCAGCACCAACGAACAAAACAACGACGGCCTGGTGCCGAGCAACGGCGCCACAGCGCCGTCGTCGGCGCCGGCACCTGCCCCCCTCCCCCTTCCGGGGAGCGGAACCGCCGACGCCCGGAGCCAGCTGGCGCCCGCTCTTTACACCGCCGCCGGGGTTCTTCTGCTGGTCCTCCTGGCCGCCTCACCCCGCCTGGTGCGCGGAGGCGTCCGGACACGGCGCCTGAGGGGAACGGGCACCGGCAGGAACCGGCTGGCCGAGCCGCCGCTCGTCTGGTCGGAACTCCAGGACCTGGCCACTGACTACGGCGTGCGTCCTGAGCCCAGCGAGACTCCGCGGACATTCTCGGCCCGGCTGTGCGGCTCCCCGGCCATGCGGCTGCGGGCCGAAACAGATCCCGGCAGCGGACCAGACACCGGCGGCGCACCAAACACGGGCAGCGGATCCGCGCACAACGCCCGGACTTTCCCTGCGCAGACGGTCCATGCCGTGTCGGTCCTGACGGATGCCTACGAACGGCATCAGTACGGCCGGCCCGCAGGCCAGGACGCTGAGCGCCACGGCCTCCCGGAGGAAGCCGCCGTCGGACACGTCGGCCAAGTGCGGCAGGCGCTGCGCCGCAATGCCGGCGTAGTAGGCCGGCTCCGCGCCGACTGGCTGCCGCCGTCGGTGCTCTCCCGCTGGGGATCCGTGGCCCGATGGCCTTTCGGTGTCATGGGCCGGGCGGCGTCCCGGGTGGGGCACGCAGCCTCGGCGCTGTGGCGCAGGACCCGCAGCGGCCTTCGCCGCCTGCGCGCCGGCTAGCCGCGTTAGCAACCCCCACGGTTGACATGTGACCGGCACCACCCTATCTTTGAGAAACGGGAAAGCGCATTCCAATCCGTTCCCAGGAGTGGCATCCATTCCAAGATGCCTGCGGACCGTAGCGGCCTTGGCGACGCGAGCGCAATCTTTCCGCCTGATCCGGGACCCAGCGACGGGGCCTGTCCAGCGGGGCAGACGAATTGTCCAAAGGAGGACGACATGAAGAGCGACACACACAAGCTGCGGACTTCGACTGAATCGATTCAGAAAGGCTCGCGCCGATCGAACAGCACCAGAAAGGCTGCCGCCAGCGGCTGGGTGGGCAGCGCCCTCGAGTACTACGACTGGTTCATCTATGCCCAGGCCGCAGCCCTGGTCTTCCCTACCGTCTTCTTCCCCGCCGGAAACCCGACTGTAGCGCTGATCGCCTCGCTCGGCACGTACGCCGTGGGATACGTCGCCCGCCCGATCGGAGCCTTCGTCCTCGGCCAGTGGGGCGACAGGCACGGCCGCAAGAACGTCCTGGTCCTGGCCATGCTGCTGATGGGCGCCTCTACCTTTGCGGTCGCCCTGCTGCCCACCTACGACCAGGTCGGCATCCTGGCCCCGGCGCTACTGCTGGTCCTCCGCCTGATCCAGGGATTCGCCGTGGCCGGCGAGCTGAGCGGGGCCAGCGCCATGATTGTGGAACACGCACCGTTCGGCCGCCGCGGCTTCTATGCAAGCTTCGCCCTCCAGGGCACCCAGGCCGGACAGATCATCGCCGCCGCCGTCTTCCTTCCGCTCTCGGCCGTGCTCACCGCTGAAGACTTCCACGCCTGGGGCTGGCGCATCCCGTTCCTCCTCAGCGCCCTGGTGGTGTTTGCCGGCTACATCATCCGCCGCCGGGTTGAGGAGACACCCGTGTTTGTGGAGGAGAAGGCACACCGCGACGTCCCCAGGATGCCGGTGGTCCAGGTGCTGCGGGAAAGCGGGCTGAACGTTGTGCGGGCAGTCTGCATGACGCTGGTCAACGTTGTGGGCGTCACCGTGGCGGTCTTCGGTGCGGCCTACGCCACGCAGCCGGGGTACGGCATCGGCATGAGCACCACGGTCTACCTCTGGATCCCGGTACTGGCCAACGTCGTCGCGCTGGCCCTTATCCCCTGGTTCGGGGACCTCTCGGACCGCTTCGGAAGGCGGCCGCTGATGATCGTCGGCTCGTTGGGCTCCGGCGCGCTGGCCTACGGGTACCTGTACGCGGTCAGCCAGAACAACGTGCCGCTGACCATTGTCCTGGCGATCCTGATGTGGGGCACGCTCTACCAGGTCTGGAACGCCACCTTCGCCAGCTTCTTCCAGGAGCTCTTCCCCTCCCGGACGCGGGTTACCGGGTTCGCCATCTCGCAGAACATTGGGCTCCTCACCACGTCCTTCCTGCCGAGCCTCTTCGCGGTGGTCGCTCCCCCGGGTTCGGCAAACGTTCCCCTTACTGTGGGGTCCATCTGCTTCGGCATCACGGTCATCGGGGCGATTGCAGCCTGGTCCGCCAGGGAGACACACCGGATTCCCCTCAGCGAGCTGGGATCACCGGAGGCCACCCCGGTCTCCCGTGAGGAGTACGCAAGCGTCCGGGCCGCAGCCCGCTAAGCCCCGCGGCAACTGCCCGTCGCAAAAAACGCACTGGCCCGCAGGATTCCTGCGGGCCAGTGCGTTTGTGTCGTTGCGCCGGGTGTAGTTGGTTGTATCCGGTGCCCGGCTTGTTAACCGGCGTAGGGGTCGGCGATGCCGATGTACTGGGTGTAGAGGTATTCCTCGATGCCTTCGAGGCCGCCCTCACGGCCCAGGCCGGACTGCTTCACGCCGCCGAAGGGTGCCGCGGCGTTGGAGACGACGCCGGCGTTCAGGCCCAGCATGCCGGTCTCGAGCCGCTCGCCCATGCGGATGCCGCGGTTGAGGTCCTTTGTGAAGACATAGGCCACCAGCCCGTATTCGGTGTTGTTGGCCAGGCGCACGGCCTCGTCCTCGGCGGAGAACGTGATGATCGGGGCGACGGGGCCGAAGATCTCCTCGGACAGGATCCGGGTTCCCTCGGTGACGCCCTTGAGGATGGTGGGCTGGTAGAAGTAGCCCGGCCCGTCCACGGGGGCGCCGCCCACCACGGTGGTGGCACCCGCGGAGACGGCGTCGGTGACCAGTTCGTGGACCTTGTCCCGGCTCTTGGCGTCGATCAGCGGGCCCACCTTGGACTCGGGCTCGGTGCCGCGGGCGGTGGTCATGTCCTTCATCTTCGCGGCGAACTTCTCCGCGAACTCGTCGGCGACGGATTCGTGCACGATGAAGCGGTTCGCGGCGGTGCAGGCCTCGCCCATGTTCCGCAGCTTGGCCAGCATGGCGCCGGCGACGGCGGCATCGACGTCGGCGTCTTCGAACACCACGAATGGGGCGTTGCCGCCGAGTTCCATCGAGGTCCGCAGGACCGTCTCGGAGGCGTCGGACAGCAGCCGCCGGCCAACCTCGGTGGAACCGGTGAAGGAGAGCTTCCGGAGCCGGGAGTCCTTGATCAGCGGGCCGGTGGTGGCTCCGGCCGTGGAAGTGGGGATGACGTTCAGGACGCCTGCGGGCAGGCCGGCCTCCTGCATGACGGCGGCGAACAGCTGTGAGGTCAGCGGAGTGAGGTTCGCGGACTTCAGCACCATCGTGCAGCCGGCGGCGACGGCGGGGGCGATCTTGCGGGTGGCCATGGCCAGCGGGAAGTTCCACGGCGTGATCAGCAGGCACGGGCCCACCGGCTTCTTGGTCACCAGCAGGCGGGACTTGCCGTCCGGCGAGACAGAGTAGCGGCCGAAGGCGCGGACGGCTTCCTCGGAGAACCAGCGCAGGAACTCGGCGCCGTAGGTGACCTCGCCGCGGGCCTCGGCCAGCGGCTTGCCCATCTCCAGGGTCATCAGCAGTGCGAAGTCCTCGGTCCGCTCGGTGACCAGTTCAAAGGCGCGGCGCAGGATCTCGCCGCGCTCCCGCGGCGGCACCTTGGCCCAGGACTCCTGCGCGGCGGCGGCCGCATCCAGGGCAGCGGCGCCGTCCTCGGCGGAGGCGTCGGCGATGCTCAGCAGCGTCTTCCCGGTGGCGGGATCCTCGACGTCGAACGTCTTGCCCGACGCCGCGGGACGCCACTCGCCGTTGATGAGCAGGCCGGTGGGAACAGACGCGAGCAATTCGCTCTCGCGTTCTGCGGTAGCAGTGGACTGTGTAGTAACAGACACGGTGACTCCCTCGTCAGCAATCGGATTGCCGGTTATGCGCAGCTCCTGCACACGGCGTGCCGCCGCCTGCCGCCCGCTGCTCGCTTGGCTGGATTAACAGCCACGGTACTGCCCGCGTCTCGGCAGTGTCTACGCATCGGCGCACTGCCCGTCCCGCCATTCGTTGTGCAGCTGCACAGCAGTTCCGGCGGGCTTACCGGAGCGGGGATGTCACCGCGCCGCGAGGACGGCTGAGTACAGTTCCCGCTTGCTCACGCGGGTTTCTTCGGCGACGGCAGCGACGGCGTCCTTGAGCCGGACACCCTTGGCCACGAGTTCATTGACGGCGGCGACGCCGTCCTCCGGGGAGCCGGGCGCACGCTCCGGCGCACCCGCCACCACCACGGCGATCTCGCCGCGCACCTCGTTGGCCTCCGCCCACTGCAGCATTTCCCGGAGCGAGCCGCGGAGGACCTCCTCGTAGGTCTTGGTGAGTTCGCGGCACACCGCCGCGCGCCGGTCCGGGCCGAAGCGCTCGTGCAGCGCCCGCAGCATGGCTTCAAGCCGGTGCGGCGCCTCGAAGAAGACCATGGTGCGGCGTTCGGCGTCGAGATCCGCCAGGCGGGCGGCGCGTTCGCCGGCCTTCCGGGGCAGGAACCCTTCGAAACAGAACCTGTCGGTGGGCAGGCCTGACAGGGCCAGTGCGGTGAGGACGGCCGACGGTCCGGGGACGGCCGTGACGGTGAGTCCCGCAGCCACCGCGCCTTCGACCAGCCGGAAGCCGGGGTCGGAGACTGCGGGCATGCCCGCGTCGGTGACCATGACGAGGGTCTTTCCGGAGCGGACCTGCTCCAGGAGTTCCGCGGTCTTGGTGGCCTCGTTGTGCTCGTGGTAGCTGATGATCCGCCCGCTCACGGCGACCTCCAGGCTCTGCACCAGGCGGTGCAGCCGCCGGGTGTCCTCGGCAGCCACGATGTCCGCCGTCGCCAGCAGTTCCACGAGCCGGGAGGAAGCGTCGCCCACGTTGCCGATGGGTGTTGCGGCCAGGACGATCCGTCCAGGACCGCCGCTGCGGAGGTCCTGTTCCCTTCTGCCGGCGGTCCCGGCATCCGGTTCTGAACTGCCGGCCGCCCCTGAATTGCTGGCGGCGTCGGAACTGCTGTCAGGGGCGGTGTTCGCTTCATGGTCCACGGATCCAGCCTACTGCCGTCCGGCGCTCTCGCCTTTCTTCGGGTTCGAACCAGCCGCAAAACGGTAGCATGGGCTCGTGACGCAGACCTCCGTGCGGCCTGACGGGGCCGAACCACCGATTACCCCGGCTTCCGCACCCGCCGCGGAAGGCCGTGGCCCGCTCGGGAAGCGCTGGATCAGCCGCCCCTCGGAGGCATTCACGGCTGACGCCCTCACCCGGCGCCTGATCGGCGGCATCCGTACGTGGCGGGACTACCCGCCGTCGCTGCGGCTCTGGTTCTGGCTGGTTCCCGCCCTGGCGGCCGCCGTGGGCGGCGTCCTGAGGTTCGTCCGGCTGGATAACCCCCGCAGCCTCGTGTTTGACGAGACGTATTACGTCAAGGACGGCTATTCGCTGCTGGTGAGCGGCTACGAGCGGAGCTGGCCGGACAAGGCCAACGACGCGTTCGTGGCCGGCAACCCCAACGTGCTGCTGAACACGCCCGAATACGTGGTGCACCCGCCCGTGGGCAAGTGGATGATCGCCGCAGGCATGTGGCTCTTCGGGGCCGACAACCCCTTCGGCTGGCGGTTCGCCGCGGCGCTGACCGGCACCCTGTCCGTGGCCCTCCTCGCGCTGATAGCCCAGAAGCTTTTCGGCTCCCTGGTCCTTGGCGGCGCGGCCGGGCTGCTGCTCGCCGTCGACGGGCACCACCTGGTCATGTCACGCACGTCGCTGCTGGACATCTTCCTGATGTTCTGGGTCCTGGCGGCGTTCGGCGCCCTGTTGCTGGACCGCGACGACGGCCGGCGGCGGCTGGCGGCCCGGCTCGGCAGGCAGGCGGCCACTTCCCCCACCGGCAGGCCATCCACGCTCCAGCTGCTGTCCGGCCCGTGGCTGGGTGTCCGCTGGTGGCGGATTGCGGCAGGCATCTGCCTGGGCCTGGCAGCCGGCACCAAGTGGTCGGCGCTGTTTTTCGTGGCCGGTTTCGGGCTCCTGACGGTGTTCTGGGACCTGAGCGCCCGGCGGACCGCCGGCGTCCGCGGCTGGATCAGTGCCGGAATCACCAAGGACGGGCTCCTGGCCTTCGTCAGCATCGTGCCCGTGGCCGCCTTGACGTACGCCGCCAGCTGGACGGGATGGTTCCGGTCCACGGATGCCTACTACCGGCGGTGGGCGGAGACGAACCCCAGCGCGGAATGGGGCTGGCTGCCGGACTCCGTGCGGTCACTGGCGCACTACCACTTTGAGGCCTACAAGTTCCATCAGGGGCTCAGCTCGGAGCACCCTTACGAGGCGAGCGCCTGGAGCTGGCTGGTGATGGGCAGGCCCACCTCGTTCTTCTACGAGTCCCCCAAGCAGGGCACCCCCGGCTGTGATTTCGCCAACTGCACCTCGGCCATCCTGTCCGTCGGCAACCCGCTGATCTGGTGGAGCGCCGCCGTCGCACTCGTCATCCTGCTGTTCTGGTGGGCGGGCAGGCGCGACTGGCGGGCCGGTGCCGTGCTGGCCGCCGTCGGCTCCGGCTACCTGCCCTGGTTCATGTACCCGGAACGCACCATGTTCTTCTTCTACGTGGTGTCCTTCGAACCCTTCCTGGTCCTGGCGCTCGTGTACTGCCTGGGCCTGGTACTGGGGAAAACCAGCGACCCGCCGTGGCGCCGGCGCTCGGGGCTGTACGGCGTCGCCCTGTTCCTCGTGGCCGCGGTCCTGATCTCCTCCTTCTTCTACCCGGTGTGGACCGCCGAAATGATTACGTACCAGGACTGGCGGCTCAGAATGTGGATGCCTTCCTGGATCTGAGGCACGATTGCAGGTGGAGCCCGGACGTGATCATCAACGGAATGGAGACCCGCCTGTGAGGGAAGCAAGCACGGAGCTGATGGTTGCACTGGAGGCCGGCAGCAACGTCACCGACCTGCTCCTGGACTGTTACCGGCACAACCCTTCGCATGCCGTCTACGCCCGCCGTGACGCCAGCGGCTGGCAGAACATCACCGCCGGGCACTTCCTTGACCAGGTCACGGCCCTGGCCAAAGGCCTCATTGCCGGCGGCCTGGCGCCCGGGGACACCGTCGCCGTCCTCTCCGCCACCCGCTACGAGTGGACGCTCGTGGATTTCGCCATCTGGTTTGCCGGCGGTGTGACCGTGCCCATCTACGAGACCTCCTCGGCGAGCCAGGTGGAGTGGATCCTGTCCGACTCCGGCGCCGGGCGGGTCTTCGTCGAAGACCGCCAGAAGGCGGCGCTGCTGGACCAGGTCCTGTCCGCCTCCAGCGTCCTCGCCGGCCGGCTGGTGCCGGTGGTGCGGATGGATTACGACGGCGAAGCCCCCAACCTTGCCAGCCTCGCCGCCGCAGGGGCCGGGGTGACGGACGCCGAACTGGAGCGGCACCGCTCGGCAGCCGCACTGCAGGATGTGGCGTCCCTCGTCTATACCTCCGGCACCACCGGCAGGCCCAAGGGGTGCGAGATCACGCATGGAAACTTCGCCCTCGTTGCACGGAACATCGTGGCCGTCCTCCCCGAACTGCTGCAGCGGGAGGACGCCAGGACCCTGATGTTCCTGCCGCTGGCCCACGTGCTGGCCCGGGCCGTCCAGGTGGTGTGCCTCACTGCCGGAGTGACTCTCGGCCACGCCTCCGGAGCTGCCCAGCTGCTCGATGACCTGGGAACCTTCAAGCCGACCTTCCTGCTGGCTGTCCCCCGCATCTTCGAGAAGGTCCACGCCGGAGCCGAGCAAAAGGCAAAGGATGCCGGGAAGTTGCGGCTTTTCAGCCTCGCCGCCGGGGTGGCGGTCCGCCACTCGGAGGCCCTGGATGCCGCCCGGCGCGGAAAGGGCAGCGGGCCGGGTGCACTGCTGCGGGCGCAGCACGCACTGTTCGACCGCCTCGTGTATCCCCGGCTGCGCCAGGTGTTCGGCGGCAACATGGAGTACGCCGTTTCCGGTGCAGGCCCGCTTAACGCCCGCGATACGCACTTCTTCAGGGGCGCGGGGATAGCCGTGCTCGAAGGCTACGGCCTGACGGAGACCACCGCACCGTGCACGGTGAACACGCCGGGCCTGACCCGTGTGGGCTCGGTAGGGATCCCGATCCCGGGCACCACCATCCGGATCGCGGAGGACGGCGAGATCCTGGTGAGGGGCATCGGGGTGTTCAAGGGCTACCACGCCAACGAGGCGGCCAACGCCGAGGCCTTCGCGGACGGTTTCTTCCGCACCGGGGACCTGGGCTCGCTGGACGCCGAGGGGTTCCTCACCATTACGGGCCGCAAAAAGGACCTGCTGGTCACGGCCGCCGGCAAGAACGTGGCGCCGGGGCCGCTCGAGGAGAAGATCCGCGAACACCAGCTCGTGGGCCACGCCGTGGTGGTGGGTGACGGGAAGCCGTTCATTTCTGCCCTGGTCAACCTCGACCCCGAGGGACTCGAGCACTGGTGCTCGGCGCGCAGCGTCCCGCTGCTCAGCCCCGCGGAAGCGTGCACGGACGACGCTGTGCGCAGTGCTATCCAGGAAGCGGTGGACCAGGCCAACAGCCTCGTGTCCCAGGCCGAAGCCATCCGCAAGTTCCGTGTCCTGGATGCAGCCTTCACGGTGGAGTCCGGGCACCTGACACCGTCCCTCAAACTAAAGAGGGCCGCCGTCGTCAGGGACTATGAAACGGAAATCGAGGAGCTGTACGGCTGAACAGCCGTCCCCGCCGAAACGCCGCTACAGGTTCACGGGACGGACGCTGCCTGTCCGCGGGGCCTCATCGGTCCCGGAGTCGTCCTTCACGTCGCTGCCCTCTGCGTCGCCCTCACCATCGGCGCCCTTGCGGCCCTTCCTGGCCGGGGCCAGTCCACGGCGCCTGCGGGTGGGCCAGGTCAGGATCAGCGTCACCACCGCTGTGATCAGGACGAGCGCAGCAATGACCAGGCCCGCGTCGATCCAGAACTGCCCGGGGAAGAGCCGGATGAGCGTGTCCTCCAGCGCGAACGTCCAGGAGCCGGCGGCGAAGAAGATGCGGTGGAACTCGGTGAAGAACTGCTGCCACCCCAGGGCGGCAAGGGTGCCCAGTCCGATGATGAGCACCAGCGTCACAATGGAGCCGGCGAACAGCCCCCGGCGCACTCCGCCGGGCGTGCGCCGCCGCAGGTGGATGATGGCGATGATGCTGATCAGGATCAGCAGAGCCCCGCCTCCGAACGCGGACAGGAAGACGAGCTTCACGTCGGCCATGTGGCTGACCTCGCCGTCCTTGAACAGCTTTTCGCCGCTGCGGTTGACCAGTTCGCCAAGGTAGCGCGGACCGGACCAGTTGCTCAGGTAGTCCACGGCGTAGGAACCGTACGTCATGCGGTCGTCCGCATTGAAGCCGTAGCCGTCCCCGGGGAAACCGGGCCGGTGGTACTCCACCCAGAGGAAAAGCGGGCTGGTCACGGCGCGCACGGCCAGGACCAGGAGGATGACGGGATAGAAGATGGCCAGCAAGACCTGGAGGAACCGGGGCAGCACGGGTTTGGCCCTGGCTGCCTGCTCGCGCTCGGCGTTGCGGCGCTCCACTTCCTCCTGCGGAGGGCGTACCTGCAGGGCGGAGGTGGGCAATGGTTCACTAAAAGGCCGTGGTTCACTGAAGGGCTTTGGTTCACTGAAGCGGGTGCCCATGGCGGAGGAACCGGCCGGAGACGGCTGGCGGAACTTCGTGGTCCGGTCTGTCGCAGCGTCCCGGTCTGTCGCAGCGTCCCGGCCCGCCGCAGCGTCCCGGCCTGCCGGCGCGGGGTCTGACCCGGCCCCCTCGGCGGCGGCCGCCTCCGCCGCCTTGCGGTCGGCACGGCTTTCCGGCTGGGACGCGGCAGGACCGGCCGCGCCCTCCTCCTCGGCGGCGCGGGCTGCAGGCGCGGGCTTCATCCAGTCAAACGCCGGCTCGTCGGTGTCCTCCGCGGGATCCAGCGCAGGGTTTGCCGCCGGATCCAGCCGCGGATCAAGTCGTCCGGACGGGGTCGGAGTATTGTCTTTCACTGCAGCTTCACTTCCGTAGGCGTCCACGCTCCGAGGCCACCGGGAATACCGGGGCCGGGCAGCGCTTTGTATCTCCCCAAGAGCCTACCGTCAGCCGCTCCGGCACCGCGATGTGCCACCCCGCCACGGCAGGAATAATCAGCCGGCGGTAATAATCAGGCTGCAAGTTCTGTATAGCCGGCGTCCTGGCTGCCCAGGTCGCCGCGCGCGCCGGCGCGGTAAGCCCGTCCTCCGCAGACCAGCACATACCACCAGTATGCCGCCAGTACCCCCGCGCCGATACTGATTTTCGCCCACACGGGCAAAGTGCTGGGCGTAACGAAACCCTCCACGAGGCCTGAAACAAACAGCACCAAAACCAGGCCAAGCGCCACCGTGATCATGGACCTGCCCTCTGCTGCGACGGCGCGAGACCTGGTCCGGGTGCCCGGTGACACCATGGCCCAAAAGATTCTCAGCCCGGCCGCGCAGGCCACGAAAACTGCTGTCAGCTCCATCAGCCCGTGCGGCAGGATGTAACTGAAGAACACGTCCGTTTTTCCCACCGCGGCGAACATCCCGGCGGCCACCCCCACCCCTTGGGCGTTGGCGAACAGGATCATGGGCACCCAGAAACCGGTGATGCCCAGGGCCACCGCCTGGGCACTGATCCAGGCGTTGTTGGTCCAGACGGCCCCGGCAAAGGACGCCGCCGGGTTCTCCGAGTAGTAGTCAATAAAGTCCTGCTCCACGTACCGCTGGACTTCCCTTTCCGTGGCAACGGCACGCAGGGCTTCGGGGGAAGTCCCAATCCACAGGGCGAAGGCGAAGCCTACGAGGCAGAACGCGGCGCCACAGGCCAGGGTCAGCCAGCGGATCCGGTACAACGCGGCCGGGAGCGCCAGCACGAAGAACTGGGCCAGGTCCTCCATGAAGTTGGACCGTGCCCCGGTGAAACGGGTACGCGCCTGCGCCAAAGTGGCAGAGAGGGATGCGGACAGGCCGCTTTCCGGCCCGGTGGAACGCAGCAGGGAGAGATGGGCGGAGGTCACCTGGTACAGGCGCAGCAGCTCGTCGGCGTCGGCACCGCTCAGACGCCGCTGGTGCGCAAGGTGATGCAGCCGCGACCACGTGTCAGAGTTGACGGCGGAGAAGGCGTCCATGTCCACGCTCCTACCCTAGCCTGCGGCGAACTAGACTTTAGGCGACCGGTGGCCGGAACGACATACGGGGCAGGAATTGAGTCCACTCATCACAGGCGAGGCAGTCGTCCTTGAACTCCGTCCGGCGTCCTTCGCTGCCCGCGCCCTCGGCCTGTTGCTCGACGTCGTGGTGAATTCCGCGCTGCTGACAGCAATACTCATGGCCATGGGCGCCGCCCTGGATGAACTCGACGAGGCGGCAGCCGGGGCACTCACTCTGGTCAGCGTGGTGCTGTGCTTCGTCATCCTCCCGGCAACGGTGGAGACCCTGACCCGGGGCCTGTCGCTCGGGAAACTGGCGGCCGGGCTGAGGATAGTGCGTGACGACGGCGGGGCCATCCGTTTCCGCCACGCGGTCATCAGGGCGCTGATTGGGTTCCTGGAGATCTACCTGACCTTCGGCGGTGTTGCCATCGCCGTCGCCCTCTTCGACGGCAGGTCCCGCCGGCTGGGCGACATTGTGGCGGGCACCTACTCGCTGCGGCGCCGGGTACCGGTGGAACCCTCAATCATCCCCGTCACTCCGCGGCACCTGGCCGCCTGGGCTGAAGCCGCGGACATCGGCCGGATTCCGGACGCCCTGGGACGGCGTGCCGCGCAATTCATGCGCCAGGCACCGCGGATGTCGCCGCTGTCGCGCAGCGGCATGGCCGCAGCCCTCGCCACCGAAATGTCCGGCTTCGTGGCACCGTCACCGCCGCCGGGGACCACTCCCGACGACTACCTTGCGGCGGTCCTGGCCGAACGCCGCATCCGCGAACTCCGCCGGTTGGGCGCGGCACGCACGGAAAGCAACAGGATCGGCGAACGGCTGCACCGGCTGCCGTTCACGGTGTCCAGGGACAGCTAGCGTTGGGCCTACTGGCCTGGGCGCCTGGCGTACTGGGCCCTACCGTTTGGCGTATTGGGCCCAGGGAATGTTCCAGTCGCCGTAGCCCTCGAGCGGCTCCACCGGCGCGGCGCCCGTGTTCAGGACCTGGACGACGTCGCCGGACTTCATGTTGTTGAAGAACCAGGCTGCGTCCACGGGCAGCAGCCCGACACAGCCGTGGGAGACGTTGGATACGCCCACGTAGCCCCATGCCGATTCGAGCGCCTGATGGACGTAGACGCCGGAGGACGTGAGCCTGTTGGCGTACTCCACGGTCAGCGGCGGGTAATACCCCTTGTCGCCGGGCTTCAGGCCGATGCTGCCTGCGTTGAACTTGGAATTCCGTTCCTGCTCCATGATCACGGCGTAGCCGGACGGGGAAAGCCAGTCGGAGCCGCCCAGGGTGACGGGTGCGGTCCTGACCAGCTTGCCGTCGAAGTAGACCTTCATGGTTTTGGTGTTGTCGTCCACCACTGCCAGGCGCTGCTGCCCCACCTTGAACTGCACCTTGGCGTCGAAGTTGCCGATCATGCCGTTGCCGAACTCCACACCGAACAGCTTCATGTCCACGGTGACCTGGCTGTTGGATGCCCAGAACTTCTCCGGGCGGATGCGCACCTTCTGGTCCGAGTACCAGTGCCAGGCGACGGGCTGCTTGGAGGAGACGGTGATCTTGACAGCCTTTTCAACCGCCGCCTTGTTGGTGACAGGTTCGCTGAACACGATGTCGATAGGCTGCCCTGCGCCGACCGTGGAGCCGTTCTCCGGATACACGGCGGCGTCCGCCTCATTGGCGGGCTCCACGGTGGTGAACGTCTGGGCCTTCTTGGTTTCCCGGCCCGCCTCATCCACGATGGTGTAGCTGTAGTTGTAGGGCGTGTTGAAGAGCAGCGGGTCCACCGCTGTCCATGTGCTGCCGTCGGCGCTGACAGTGCCCTTGACGGCCTCTCCCCCGGCTGCCGGCACCAGCACAACGTCCTGGACGCGGCCGTTGACCGCCTTGACGGAGGGCGCCACCGCCGGATTTACGCCCTTGGCGCCATCGAGCGGTGTCACACCCAGCTCCACCGCCTTGACCACGGGGGTAGCCAGGCCCGGCTCGTTACGGACGGGGCTGGAGGCCTCGGATTGGGGCGCAGGCTTGGCCCAGCCAGGAGCGGTGGCGACACCGATTCCGCCGGCAGCAACCGCAGCGCAAATGGCGGCAATGGCGATGATCTTGCCGGTTTTGCGGTTGTTCTTTTCCGTCATGACTGGTTTCTCCGTGTCCCACCGGGCTGCCGATCGGCATCCGTCCGTGTGCCCAGCGGCAACGCTGACCAGTCGATTTTATCGCACGGCGGCGCTGCCCCTGGCGCGGAGACCGACGGCGCGCCGGGTAGCCATGACATGCAGCCGCCGCCACGGCGCACTGCGGTGCGCCGTGGCGGGCCACTTTTAGTAGCGGTAGTGCTCCGGCTTGAACGGGCCGGCCACGTCCACGTCCAGGTACTCGGCCTGGTCCTTGGACAGCTCGGTGAGCTCAACACCCAGGGCACCGAGGTGCAGCCGCGCCACCTTCTCGTCCAGGATCTTGGGCAGCACGTAGACCTGGTTTTCGTATTCCCGCTCGCCTTCGGGCTGGTCCTTCTTGGTGAACAGTTCGATCTGGGCGATGGTCTGGTTGGCGAAGGAGTTGCTCATGACGAACGACGGGTGGCCGGTGGCGTTCCCCAGGTTCAGCAGGCGCCCTTCGGACAGGACGATGATGGACCGGGTGGCGTCCGCCGCGTCGCCGCCGAAGACCCATTCGTGGACCTGGGGCTTGATCTCGATTTTCCGGATGCCGGGGATCCGCGCGAGGCCTGCCATGTCGATTTCGTTGTCGAAGTGCCCGATGTTGCCCACGATGGCCTTGTTCTTCATGCCGGCCATGTGCTCGGCCATAATGACGTCCTTGTTGCCCGTGGTGGTGATGAAGATGTCGCCCTGGTCCAGCACGCTTTCCAGCCTGGCCACCTGGTACCCGTCCATGGCTGCCTGCAGCGCGCAGATGGGATCGATTTCGGTGACGATCACGCGCGCGCCCTGGCCACGGAGCGCCTCGGCGGCACCCTTGCCGACGTCGCCGTAACCACAGACGACGGCGACCTTACCGCCCATGAGGACATCGGTGGCCCGGTTGAGGCCGTCCGGCAGGGAATGGCGGATGCCGTACTTGTTGTCGAACTTGCTCTTCGTCACGGAGTCGTTGACGTTGATGGCCGGGAAGAGCAGCTTGCCCTGTTCGGCCAGCTGGTAGAGGCGGTGCACGCCCGTGGTGGTTTCCTCGCTGACGCCGTGGATGCCGGCGGCGAGCCGGGTCCACTTCTTCGGGTCCTCGGCCAGCGTCCGGCGCAGGACGTCAAGGACGATCCCATATTCTTCGGGGTCGTTGGCGGCGGCGGCCGGAACGGCGCCGGCCGCCTCAAACTCCACGCCGCGGTGCAGCAGCAGCGTGGCATCGCCGCCGTCGTCGAGAATCATGTTCGGGCCCAGCTCAGGGTTCGTGTCAGCACCGGGCCAGGTGAGGATCTGCTCGGCGGTCCACCAGTATTCCTCCAGCGTTTCGCCCTTCCAGGCAAACACGGGAACGCCCCGCGGGTCCTCCACTGTGCCGGTACCCACGACGACGGCGGCCGCGGCCTCATCTTGGGTGGAGAAGATGTTGCAGGAGGCCCAGCGGACCTCGGCGCCGAGTGCCGTGAGGGTCTCGATGAGCACTGCGGTCTGCACGGTCATGTGCAGCGACCCTGCGATCCTGGCACCCTTGAGGGGCTGGGTGGGTCCGAATTCCCGGCGCAGCGACATGAGCCCCGGCATCTCGTGCTCGGCGAGGCGGATCTGGTGGCGCCCGGCCTCGGCCAGGGAAATGTCGGCAACCTTGTAATCGAACGTCATGGGAATCCTTTGCTGTATCCGGCGTCTAGCCTTCTGCTGTGCTGGCTGGGTGTTAGGCGGTGGGGGCGGCCGCTGCCGGGCCGGCGTCGTGCTGGTCTGACCGGGCGGCCGTGGATGCGGCGCGGAGCTCCGGGGGAAGCAGCAGCGGGATGCCGTCTTCGATGGCGTACCGAAGCCGTTCGCCGCTCTCCGCCGCCGCCGTTGAGACGAGTTCCTCGCCCTCCTGGGTCAGAGCCGATCCGGTGACCGGGCAACGCAGAACGGACAACAGTTCAGGACTGATCTTTGGCATGGTGGATGCTCCCTGCTGGGCACAAGCGCTGTGGCTGACGGATTTCAGCTTCCAGCCTACCGCCAGTTCGGTATGAGGACGGTCGGTGCAGCCTAGGACGGTTCGCGCAGGACGCGCAGGTGGCCGCGGCGGGTGCCTTCGGTTGCGGCGGGCGCTTCGAGCGCCGAGTGGACGGCGCGCTGCCCCGGGGCCGGGGACGCAGGGCGGGACGCAGCCTCACGGACGGCGTCTGCCAGGGCGAGGAGGTCGTCCGGACCGGGCTGGGGCGGCTGCGAGGGCATGGCGAGGCGGAGCACTTCCCAGCCGCGCGGGACGGTGAGCGAATTGGCGTGCTGCTCGCAAAGGTCGTAGCAGTGCGGCTCGGCATAGGTTGCCAGCGGGCCGAGGACGGCGGTGGAGTCCGCATAGACGTACGTCAAAGTTGCCACCGCAGACTGGCGGCAGGCTGACCTGGAACACTGACGTATTGCACCCACGAAAACACAGAATACTCCGCCTCAGGCAGATTTCCCGACATTGACGAACGGCCCGCGCCACGGCAGCGCCGCTCCGGTCCGGTTATGTCGCACAAATCATTCGGCGGGTCTAAAGTCTGTATATGCAGTCATCGCACCATTCTTCGGGTTTCACGGTCCGGTTGGCTGACCCGGAAGCGCCCCGGGACGCCGACGGTGCTCCCGCTGGCCGGAGCTTTACCCAACGCCGGCGCAACCGGCACGGCCGCGGCCTCCGGGGCGAACTGTTGCTGCCCACACTCCCTGGCTACCGGAGCCGCTCGGACCGGTTTGACGAACTCGTCATGGACTCCGCCCAGCGGCTTCATGACATCTGGGGCAAGCCGCTCGACGGCGTCCGGTTCGCCGTCGACGAGATCCCGCCTAACCTGGAACAGCTGCTGGCAGACGGCCTGCCCGCTCCCTTGGGCTGCTACACCCCCGCCACCGACGACGAGGGCCCGACCATCACGCTGTACCGCCGCGTGGTTGAGCAGGCCTGCCCCGTCAAGGAGGAACTCCAGGATCTGGTACATGATGTGGTGGTGGAGCACACCGCCGAAATGCTGGGCGTCGCCCCGGAGACACTGGATCCGGTCTACCGCCGCCGCTACTAGGCCTGGCACCACCCACCTGCGGCCGGCTCCGGCCCCCGGCGGCGAGACCGCGCTAGTAGCCCAGCGTCACCGGCACTTTTTCCTGTCCTTCTGCGCCGGGGGCGATGGCCACGGTGGAGACATCGTTCCGGCCTTCCCGTTCCAGCAGCACCGTGCCGTACGCGGCTCCGCCAGAGGCGGACACCAGATAGCCGACGACGGCGGAGTCCCCGATCCGCCCGGCTGCCTTAAGGGTGGTGGTGGTCCCGGCGGCGATGTCCGCGGTAGCTGCCGTGCGGAGTTTCCCGTCCGCTGTAATGGGGGTATAGGAAATGGTGGCCCTGCCATCCAGGGCTCCGAAGACCAGCAGCCGCTCCCCGCCCTGGGGAAGAGGGACCACGTGCTGGCTGCCCAGCTGGGCCGTGGCGGGGGACCACGCGAAGTCCAGGCTCTGGCTGGCCTTGAGCCCCCGGCTCACCCGCGCGGCCGCCACGATGCTGACGTCCGATGTTGCCGAAACGGTGTAATGGCCGGCCGGAACGCCGGAGAGGGGGACCTCGGTAACGGTGCCTGCCTTGGCCGTGACAACGCCTCCTCCCGGGAGGGCCTGCTGGCCCGCGCGGCCAAAAAGCTTCACCTCCACCACGGCGTCCGACGGGCCGGGAACAGTGATCTGCAGCGACGGTCCGGCGTCCTCAAATCCGGATCCGCCGGTCAGTGACTTCACGTCCCCGGCGTCCTGGATGTCAATCCCTGTCATCACCTGGGACGGACCCGCGGAAGTCCCCGGCGCAATGAAATCCACGCCGCCGGAGGTCAGCCCGCGCAGCACGCTCTGCTGGATGAAGGCGCTGACGGGCCCACCCGTGCTCCGGACGTGAACACTCAGCCGTTCCTCCCCGGGAGCTAGGCCAGCCAGGATGATGGAGCGCGTCGACTTCGGCCCCACCAGCAGGCCGCGGCTGCCGGAGGCCTTGATCTGGCCGGTCTTCCCGTAAAGCTCGAGGTTCACCGTTGCAGGGTTGGTGGAGGCATTGGTGAGGTTGAGGACGCTGCTGCGGCCCACCGCGGTGTTGGCGCCGCCGAGCCAGAGGTCGTTCGAGGGCGTCTGGCAGGCGGCTGCCGCCGACCCCTGCAGGTCCCCGTCGGTTGCCGTGTAGGCCATGAGGGCTCCCGCCGCCGGCTGCCGGTTGGCCAGCGCATCCGCGGACAGCACGCTGACGTCGTCCACGGCTTCCCCTTCCACAACCCCGGCGAGGACTCCGGACGAGCCCGCTGGTGCCGTCGCCGAGCCGGGCGCCTTGGCGATCCGCCTCAGCTCGGACCCCTTCAGGGCGGACAGCGCGCTGCCGGGAAGGCTGCCGCCCGCCGAACTGACCACCGCTGCGGAAACGGCGCTCCTGGCCGTGGCGGATTCGGGGCTGAACTGGGGGTCGGTCCCGACCGGCGTTCCTTCGAGGAGCCGCGCCGGAGCCGGGCAGACGTCCTGGACGCTTCCCGCCGGCACAGCCGCTTCCGGAGCCTCCAGCGGCCTGGCTGCCGACGGCTGCGGCGCCAGGGCGGTTGCCGCAACAAGGCCTCCGCCGGCGGCGAGGATGGCCACACCGGAGAGCACTCCGGCCACGATGCCGCGGCGGCCGGCGATGCGGCTGGCACCGCTGGACCTGGTTTCTGAAGCGCGGGTTCCTGAAGCGCTGGCTCCGGAAGCTTTACTTCCCCGAGCGGTGCTTCGCGGAGCGCGGGTCCGCGGAACGGTGCCCCCAGTAGCCCCGGCTACCGGTCCGCTGCCCCGCTTCGCCGGCGTCCCGCCGTCGTTCTCTTCCTCATGCATTCTGGTATTCCTTACGCAGGGAGCCTTCGTCCCTGGACAGGCCCGTGTTGGGGCGCCGCGCCGGCATCGGGAGCGCCAGCAGGACCGTCAGGCCGATGACGGCGGCCTGGAGGATGCCGGACCAAAGCGCCCAGGGGCTTTCATAGCGGACTGTCACCTGGCCGGCCTGCGGAGGAAGCGTGAAGGCCTGCGACCAGCCGGAGGTGGTGGAGGTCAGTTTCCGGCCGTCAAGCCAGGCGGTCCAGCCGGGATCTGCCCGCTCGGCGAGCACCAGCAGCCGGCCTTCAGGGCCCTTGGGCACCGAGGCCTGGGCTCCGGTCAGGTCCGAGCGGACCAGCCCGATCGTGGCTCCCTTGCCGTCCACAATGCGTACACGGTGGGCGACATCGGCGGGCTGCAGGACGGCGTCATTCAGCGGTGTCACGCGCCAGAGCCAGCCCGAGTCCGTGGGACCCACGGCTGTCAGCCCGGGGACCGCGTCCATTCGGCTGGCGGTCAGCTGCGCCGCAGTGTCAGCGGCGCCCAGGACGACGAATCCGACGCCGAGACGCTCCAGTTCGGGCCGGGGGTCGACACCGCGGGCAGCCACCAGGGTGGCCACGCTGGTGCGCAGCGCCGCGGTGACCTCGTCGTCATCGCGGACCGACTCGTGTCCGGGGTTGCCCAGGATGTCCCGGGCGGCCGCGATGGTTGAGAGGCTGTCCAGCGTGGTGCCGCCTCCGTGCATAAGGGAGGCGCTGTATGTTCCGTCCTCGCCGGTGCTGATCAGCAGCGTCCGGGTCTGCTCCGGTCCCTCGCCGCGGTCCACAGCGGTGGCGGGCAGCATCCGCGGGTCTGTGGGACCCACGAGCCTGGGCACCCCGAGGTCTGCGGTGTCAGCGTGCATCGCTGCGTCGGCCGGCTGCACAACATTCTGCACCGCCCAGGCCGCCAGCCCGGCCAGCGGTCCGGCGAGCAGGAGCACCAGCGCCAGCGCCGCGGCACCGCGGGCCACGGCGGCGGACCGCGCTCCCCCGCTCCGGGACAGGTTGTCTGATCGGGAACCGGCAAGGGCCAGGAGGCCGTCGCCGCCGATGATGGCCGCTCCAAGCAGCCCGAACACGGCCGCGGAGACTGCCGGACCGGTGAACGGCACCACGAGGGCCTGTGGGCCCGCGGCGGTGGCGACATGGCCTGCCAGCCATCCGCCGGCCAGCACCACCAGCGCCGCGACCCAGAGGGCCCTGGCCACACGGCCGCGGCGGTCCGGGTGGATCCGGAGCGGAACAAAGAGCGCGGCAACGGCCAGCGCCAGGAGCGGGGCTCCGATCAGGAGGGCCAGCAGCAGAGCCCAGGGGACGGAGCCGCCGGAAAAGAGCGCCAGCCCGGAAAGACCGCCGGCCGGGTCGAAGCCGAGCGGCTGGCCCAGGATCTGCTGCCATACCGCAGCGGCCTCAAAGGGCAGCGGCAGTCCGGGGTCGGCCAGCAGGGCACGGGGCCGGTCAAGGGTGGACAGCGCAAACGGAACAAACAGCGCTGCGCTCGGCAGCAGAGCCCACCAGAGCGTGCGGCCGCGCTTGCCCAGCAGCAGGCTAAGGGCAATGATCACGACGGCGGCCGGCAGCAGGAGCGACGGCGCAGCGGCGGTGATGACCGCCAGTGCCAGCCCGGCGGCTGCGGCTGCCGTCCACGACGGCGTGCCGTTGACTCCGGGCTTGGCCGGCGGCTGGTCCGCCAGGCTGCCGGCCGGAACGGGGGCGAACCGGCCGCGTCCGAGGGCGGAACCGGTGGCCCGCAGCAGCGCCAGAACCAGCAGCGGCATCATGACGTGCACCAGCAGAGCACCGACGCGCCCCTGGTTGACAGCGACCTGCAGGGCGGGCGCCGCTGCCCAGACCAGCGCAGCCGCCAGCCGGAACCGGCGGTAGGAGGTCAGGGCGCCGGAGGCGAACCAGGCAGCCAGGCCGGAGAGCGGCATGGCCAGCAGCAGCAGCCAGATAACGGCGCCGTTCGCGTTGCCTCCGCCCAGCAGGCCGAGGATCCAGAGGACATAGCCGAAGGGGTCGCCGTGCCCCGGAAGTCCGGCGCCCAGTCCGATCCACCAGGTGGAGGCGTGGTGCCAGATGTCCTCCAGCCGGGCAGAGACGGGCAGGAGCGCGCCTCCGGCGGCAGCATCGGCCTGGAAAAGCGCGGCAAGGCCGGCGAAGGACGCCACGGTGGCGAGGATCACCGCCGCGACGGCACCGTTGCCCACCCAGCCCCGCTCGTTCGTCGACAGGGCTGCGAAGTCGTCCGTCGAGTCGCCGCTGGGCTGTTCCTCCAGCGGATCATTGCTGTCCTCGGAGGCACGGGCGTCGTCTGCGCCCAGTGCCTCCATCAGGGAGCGCCGGTGGCCCCACACTTCGCGCCTTTCGGTCTGCAGCGCTTTGACCACGGAGCGGCGGACACGGCGGGTGCGGGCAGCGTTGCGCCGCCCCCGGGCGAGGGCGGCAGGCCGGGCCAGGGCTGCGGCTGTTGCCAGGAGCTGCGAGAAACCGTATCCGGGATCCTTCACCGCGATGCTGAAGATCAGCCGAAGCAGGCTCCCGAACAGGGCGCCGACGGCGTGCAGCGGCAGCGCCCACAGCGGGGCGTGCTTGAGCCGCAGGTGCACCTGCGCCCGTCGCGCCGCCGATGCCGTACCAAGGGCATGCGGCCGCTGGGACACATGGAACATCCTCGCGCTGGGAACCACCACCACCCGGTGGCCGGCCAGCCGGTTCCGCCAGCAGAAGTCGACGTCGTCGCCCGTGCCGGGGAGAGCAGGGTCAAACCCTTTGAGGTGCTCCCAGATGTCGCGCCGGACCAGCATGCCGGCCGAGTTGACCGCGAAGGTGTCGGAACGGCCGTCGTATTGGCCCTGGTCCAGTTCGTCCGCCTCGATGAGCGTGAGCCGCTCGGCCCAGCGGCTGGTGGAAAGCCCGACGTCGATCAGGCGCCGCCTGGCGTTCCAGTCCAACTGCTTGCAGCCCGCGACTGTAACGGACGGGGCGCGCTCCACTGCATGCAGCAGTTCGGCCAGCGCTTCGGGGGCAGGTGCAGCGTCGTCGTGCAGCAGCCAGATCCACTCGGACCGGTCCCGCGTGCCCTTCAGGCTCCATGGAGCCAGGGCGGCGAGGCCGGCCCGCACTGCTGCACCCATCCCTGCCTTGCCGCCATTGACGGTGATGACATTGGCATCGCCGATGGCGCGCTGCAGGTGGGCAGCCGAATTGTCCTGTGAGCCGGTGTCCACCCCGATCACGGTGTCCGCGGGCCGGGTCTGTGCGGCCAGCGCTGATAGTGTCCTGGGCAGATAATCACTGCCGTTGTGGGCGACCACAACGGCAGTGACGTGTACTTCCTGAAGAATTAGACTGCTCGCTTCCTCAGCCGTCGGCGCTCACGCTCGGAGAGGCCACCCCAAATCCCGAATCGTTCATCATTGGCCAGGGCATACTCGAGGCACTGTGACCGCACGCTGCACGCTCCGCAGACTTTCTTGGCGTCCCGTGTGGAACCGCCTTTTTCCGGGAAGAAAGCCTCCGGATCGGTCTGGGCGCACAGAGCATCAGTCTGCCACCCGAGCTCGCCTTCGTCGTCGAAGTCCTGGCCCAGCGGCAAGCCGATCCACACCGGCTGCGCCAGCGTGGAGGATGCCGGGTTGCGGATCTCCATGGGCGGATCGAGTTCGTCGTC
Source organism: Arthrobacter sp. FW305-BF8 (assembly GCF_021789315.1). NCBI lineage: Bacteria > Bacillati > Actinomycetota > Actinomycetes > Micrococcales > Micrococcaceae > Arthrobacter > Arthrobacter sp. FW305-BF8. Next base: position 1,592,638 of record NZ_CP084561.1, on the reverse strand, counting down.
GTCCTGCTCCGGCTGTCCGGCCAGCAGCGACTGGTTCTGGAGGGCGTCGTGCTGGGCCAGGAAAGCTGTGGCCTGGTCCTGCAAAGAGGCAGACGTGTCCAGGTTGTACCGCTCTGCGGCGTCCGGATCAGCTGGATCTACATACCAGTCACTGGGTACCCCCCGAGACCTGTACTTTGCTGTGGCCTGGCCGGCCACAAGAGCATCATCATGCATACGCTCCGCTTGCCCCATGGCGTCCCCTCCTGAGTAGTGCGGCCCCCGGCCCGACGTTCAGGGACACAACGTGGTGTCCCTTAGAGTTCGCCGCGGCTTTTCGATATCTAATTACACGCGTGTAAGTAGGGCGAGTCAAGCCGCGACGGAATAATAATCAATGTCCGGGCCAATCGGCAGGCGCGCCACGCCCGGGAATTTTTTGCCCATGCCACCCGGCGCCCGTGCGGAATTTGACAGTAACCTTACTATCCCGCTGGGCGCGCGCACGATTCCGGCAATTGTGCCGTGAGCCGGAGCCTTAAGGCAAACGACGTTACAAACTGTTGTGCCGGAGATCACGTACGAAGCCGTGGCAAGATGAAGCCATGAACATCCCGGCCACTGATCTGATGACGGCCCTGCGCTCGGGCCACTCCACTTCCCCGCGCTTGACCTGGTACGGGCCCGACGCGGAGCGCGTGGAACTCTCCGGGCGCGTGCTGGACAACTGGGTCGCAAAGACCAGCAACCTGCTTCAGGACGAACTCGACGCCGAGCCCGGAATGCGGCTGCGGCTGGACCTTCCCGCGCACTGGAAATCCATGATCTGGGCCCTCGCCGCCTGGCAGCTGGGCATGGAGGTGGTGCTCGGATCCGGTGATGCGGATCTGCTCGCCACGTCCGAACCGGACGCCACCGGGGATGGGTTCGACGCCGTCATCGCCGTTCCGCTGCCGGCCCTGGCGATGCGGTGGCCCGGCGACTTGCCTGCCGGAGTGCTCGACTATGCCGCTGAGGTCCGGTCCCACGGTGACGTGTTCATGGCCCACAACGACCCCGACCCCGTATCTCCCGCGGTCCGGAACTCGGAAGGTGCAGCCGTCCGGCATGAAGCCCTCCTGGCGGAGTTTGCTGCGGGACACGAGCCGAGCGCGCGGCTACTGGTGCGCGCCGCCGACGGACTCGAGGCTGCCCTGGCCAACGCGCTGGGCGCGTGGAAGAACGACGGCTCGGTGGTCCTGGTCCACGGCGACGTGGAGCTGACGGACAAGCTTCTGGCTGCCGAGCGGATCCACGGCGACTGAGCTGGCTGGATCTGGCTGCTGGAACTAGCTTGGCCGGACGGGCCGCTCGGGTTCGTCCACGCCCGGTTCCATGACGCGCTCCGCCGGCTGGGCGGAGTGGTGGTGGACCTCGATGATCTCGTGGTCGTGCGAGAACTCCGGCTCCTGGTCCAGTTCCTGGTTGAACACGAGGAACCGGTAGGCAAAGAAGCGGACCACCGTGGCGACCAGAATGCCCACCACGCCCGCGGCGAAGAGCATGTTCTTGTCCGTGACGCCCAGCGAGTACTTCGCCAGGGCCGTGAACCCGGTGGAGATGCCGATGCCGATGCCATTGATGAGGATGAACATCAGGAATTCACGCAGGACGTTGGCCTGGCGGCGGTGCCGGAACGTCCAGAGACGGTTGGCGATCCAGGAAAACACGGTGGCGACGGTGGCACCCACAAAACGGGCCTTGGCCTCGCTGTCCGTCATGGGCCCGTGCATCAGGTAGTAAGTCAGGCCGTTGTCAATGACAAACGCCACACCGCCCACGGCACCGAACTTCGCCACCTCGCGCCAGAAAAGCGAGGCGAGTCCCCGGATGCGCTCTGCAAGTGTGTTAATCATGACCCTCCGTGGCCGTCTGAATAGTGGGGGCCGATGGGCCAAGCTCCCATTTTAGCGCCGTTTGCCGGGAGTAACCTCAAAGCGCCCCGCGCTGGACGGTCCTATCAGCAGCTGCGCCACCAAAATCGGGCGACTCCGGGACCTTCACAGCCATGAAAGACGGCAACCGCGCTCCTTTTCTGTAGGCTGGAAGATGTGACTTTTCCAGTAATCGGCGTGGTTGGCGGCGGCCAGCTTGCGCGCATGATGGCCCCTGCCGCCACTGCCCTGGGCTTTGAACTCCGTGTTTTGGCTGAGGGCGAAGACGTATCCGCGGTCTCCGCTGTCCCCAATGCCCCCGTGGGCGACTACAAGGACCTCGCGGCCCTGATGGAGTTCTCCAAGGGCCTGGACGTGATGACCTTTGACCACGAACACGTTCCGGGCGATCACCTCTATGCCCTGATCGAAGCCGGAGTGAACGTCCAGCCCGGCCCGGACGCGCTGGTCAACGCCCAGGACAAGCTGGTCATGCGCGCGGCCATCGACCGCCTCGAACTGCCCAACCCCGAGTGGGCCGCAGTGGACGACGTCGCCGGCCTGGTCAGCTTCGGGGACCGGATCGGCTGGCCCGTGGTGCTCAAGACCCCGCGCGGCGGCTACGACGGAAAGGGCGTGCGCATCGTCGGCTCCCCGGAGGAAGCCGCGGAAACCGCCGACTGGTTCGAGGCCATGAGCCCGCTCCTCGCCGAGGCCAAGGTGGAGTTCAGCCGCGAGCTCTCTGCGCTCGTGGCCCGCACCCCCGACGGGGCGTCCCGTGCCTGGCCCGTGGTCCACACCATCCAGGTGGACGGCGTCTGCGACGAAGTAATCGCACCGGCACAGAACATTTCCGTTGAGGTGGCTGCCGCCGCCGAAGAGGCTGCCCTCCGGATCGCCAATGAACTCGGCGTCACTGGCGTCATGGCCGTAGAGATGTTCGAGACGCCGGGCACCGGCGCCGGATTCCTGATCAACGAATTGGCGATGCGCCCCCACAACACCGGACACTGGACACAGGACGGCTCCGTCACCAGCCAGTTCGAACAGCACCTGCGGGCTGTCCTGAACCTGCCGCTCGGTGCGACCGACGTCCTGGGTCAGGTTGCCGTGATGAAGAACTTCCTGGGCGGCGACAACCAGGACCTCTTCTCCGCGTTCCCCACCGCACTGGCGGCGGAACCGGCCGCCAAGGTCCACTGCTACGGCAAGTCCGTGCGGCCGGGCCGGAAGATCGGCCACGTGAACCTGGTGGGCGCGTCCGCCGCGGACGTCGACTCCCTCCGGCAGCGCGCCACCACCGTGGCAAACATCATCCGTGACGGCAGACTGCCGGCCGCGGCAACAGGCACCACCGAGGAGACCCCATGAGCCCCGTATCCGATGCAGCACCGGAAACCGGCGCCCCCTCTCCCCTCGTAGGCCTCGTCATGGGCTCGGATTCAGACTGGCCCGTCATGGAGGCGGCGGCTGACGCCCTGGCCGAGTTCGGCATTCCGTTCGAGGCGGATGTTGTCTCCGCCCACCGCATGCCCACGGAGATGATCCGCTACGGGCAGACGGCCCATGAGCGCGGCCTCCGTGTGATCATTGCCGGCGCCGGCGGTGCCGCGCACCTTCCCGGCATGCTCGCTTCCGTCACTCCCCTGCCCGTGATCGGCGTTCCGGTCCCGCTGAAGACACTGGACGGCATGGATTCCCTGCTCTCGATCGTGCAAATGCCCGCCGGGGTTCCGGTGGCCACGGTCTCCATCGCCGGGGCCCGGAACGCGGGCCTGCTCGCGGTCCGCATGCTGGCTTCCGGCACCGACGACCTCTCCGCCCGCCTCCGCACGGAGCTTTTGGACTTCGCCCAGGAACTCAACGACGTGGCCAGCCGAAAAGGCGCCAACCTCCGCCAGAAAGTCAACGAAGTCTTCTCCGACGCAAATGTGGCTCTCCGGAGCAGCCGATAGGGATCTGCCATGTCCAATAACGAACTGCCGTCCCAGGGCCTCCTGACGGATCCCGTCCGTTACCCGTCGAGTGCCGCAGAACCTGTGCGGACCAAGCGCGCGTTCCTGCTGATCCTGCTCACGCTGCTGGTGCCCGGCAGCGCGCAGATCGTGGCCGGGGACCGCAAGATCGGCCGGATCGCCCTGCGCGTGACGCTGGGCGCCTGGCTGCTCGCGGTCATTGCCCTGGTACTGCTGTTCACCAACCGGACCCTGCTGATCAACATCATCACCAATCCGGCGGCCTCGCTGCTCATAGTCCTGGTCCTTGCCGCGCTGGCGGTGGGCTGGCTGGTGCTGTTCGTGAACACCCTGCGGCTCATCCGGCCGGTGCTGCTGCCCGCCCGGATGAGGCCCGCCGTCGTAATTGCGCTTGTTCTGGCCATGGTGGTGAGCAGCGGATCGCTGGGCTACGCCGCCTACCTGCTCAATGTCAGCCGGAATGCGATCGGCAGCATCTTCAACGCCGGACCGGCCATTGACCCCGTCGACGGCCGCTACAACTTCCTGATGATGGGCGGCGACGCGGGTGCCGACCGCACCGGACGCCGCCCGGACAGCCTGTCCGTGCTCAGCGTCGATGCCAAGTCCGGCCAGACCGCCATCATCTCGGTGCCGCGAAACCTGCAGAACGCTCAGTTCAGCGAGGGTTCGCCCATGCGGCAGATCTATCCCGAGGGCTACAACTGTGGCGACGAATGCCTCATCAACGCCATCAACACCGAGGTCACGAACGAACACAAGGACCTCTACCCTGGCGTTGCCGACCCCGGAGCGCAGGCAACGCTGGAAGCGGTGTCCGGCACTCTCGGCATCACGGTGCAGGCCTATGTGCTGGTGGACATGGACGGCTTCGCGAAGCTTATCGATGCGATGGGCGGCATCAGGATCAAGGCCGGCGGCTGGGTGCCCATCAGCGGGCCGATGGTCGATGAGGCCAACGGCATCCACGGCATGCCCGACGGCTGGATTCCGGCCGGCGACCAGAAGCTGGACGGATATCACGCCCTCTGGTACGGCCGGTCCCGAGAGTTCGTGGACGATTACGCCCGGATCGCGCGGCAGCAGTGCGTTCAGCAGGCCATGCTGAAACAGCTGGACCCCGCCACCCTGCTGGCAAAGTTCGAGGACATCGCCAACGCCGGCACCAAGGTGGTTGATTCCAACATCTCCTCCAGCCAGCTCGGCAGCTTTGTGGATCTGGCCATGAAGGCCAAGGGCACGGACGTCAAGAGGCTTACCATCGGGCCTCCGGACTTCGACGCGTCCTTCTCCACGGTGCCTGACTTCGGGCAGATCCATGACCGCGTCAGGAAGCTGCTCGCTTCCGCCAGCTCCGAATCGTCGCCTGCCGCAGCGGCGGACTCCGGGCTCCAGGACGCTGTTCTGCAGCCGAGTTCCGTGCCGGGCAGCGGGCTCTCCGCGGCGGGCCTTCCGGCCACCACCCCCTCACCGTCACCCTCGTCGTCGGACTTCACCCCGGTGACCACCACCCCTGAGGGGGAACCGATCACGGAGCAGATGCTGAACCAGTTCAAGCGCGAGGGCAACGAGCAAGCCATCCGCGACCTCGTGGCCACCAACGGCCAGTGCGCTGCCCTCTAAGCCTTTAGCTTCACCTGCTGCAAGAGAGAAGGACACCTGGCTTTGTACGAAATCGACAACGTCCTCCGGCCGTATGCCTGGGGATCGACGACGGCGATCGCCGGCCTGCTCGGCCGGCCGGCGTCGGGCGGACCGGAAGCTGAGCTGTGGATCGGCGCGCACCCTGACTCGCCGTCGGTGGCCAGCCGGCCGGACGGCACGACGGCACCGCTGAACGCGCTCATCGGCGAGGACCCGGAACACTTTCTGGGATCCGAGTCGGTGGCCGAATTCGGGCCGCGCCTGCCGTTCCTGGCCAAGATCCTCGCCGCGGCCAAGCCGCTGTCGCTTCAGGTGCACCCGAGCCTTGACCAGGCGAAAGCCGGTTTCGCGCGCGAGAATGCCGCCGGCGTGCCGGCCGACGCTGCGCACCGCAATTACCGGGACGACAACCACAAGCCGGAAATGATCTTCGCGTTGACCCCGTTCGATGCGCTGTGCGGTTTCCGTGCGCCGGAGAAGTCCCGCGACATCTTCCTCCACCTGGCAGGATGCCTGGAGCTCCCGGGCAACGGGGTGCCGCAGCTTTTAAAGGACGTCATCGAGGACCTCTCGCAACCCGACGAGGCCACGGCGCTGAGGTCCGCGTTCGAACGGCTGATCGCCGGGGGCGGGGCGGTCCAGGAAGCCACGTCCCGCGTGGTTGACGTGCTGGCGTCGGGTGCGCCCATGGCGCCCTACCAGCAGGAGCTTTCCACGGTGCTGAGCCTTCACGGGGAGTACCCCGCCGACCCCGGCGTCCTGATCTCCCTGCTGCTGAACCGGCTGTCGCTGGAGCCGGGCGAAGCGGTGTACCTGCCTGCCGGAAACGTGCACGCCTACCTGCACGGCCTCGGCGTCGAGGTGATGGCATCCTCGGACAACGTGCTCCGCGGCGGGCTGACGCCCAAGTTCATCGACATTCCCGAGCTGCTGAACACCATCGCCTTCGAATCGGTGGGCGTCCCCATGCTGCGGCCGGAGACCTCCGGGCTCGGGCAGGAACTGTACTGCCCGCCGTTCCGCGAGTTCCAGCTCCAGCGGATCGAACTGCTGCCGGAGGGCGAACCCGTTCCGCTGGCACAGTCGGGCGCCGCGGTGGTGATTGTCGTGGCCGGGACGGTGATCCTTGACTCGCCGAAGGGCGACCTGCAGCTGAACCGCGGCGCGAGCGCCTTCCTGCCGGCCGCCGACGCGCCCGTCAACGTCCATCCCGTGTCCGGGGCCCTGGAGAACGCCGTGGCCTTCGCCGTGACCACCTCGATGAAGGCCTGAACGCCGTGGAGTACTTCCTGCAAACGAAGGCCTGGGAGGATTTCCAGAAGTCGCTGGGACGCCGCGTGCACCGGCAATCCGGTCCCGGCTGGAGCTTCCTGGCCATCGAGGAAAAGAACCCCGCGGGCAAGGTCCTGTACGCGCCTTACGGCCCGGTGGCCGGGTCGGTCGAGGCGTTCGACGCCGCGCTGGCGGCGCTCCGGGGCCTGGCGGCGTCCTGCGGCGCCGTCTTCATCCGGATCGAGCCGGTTTCTGCCGGCCTGGACCCTTCGAGTGCGCCGGATGCCCTGCGGAGCCGGGGCCTGCAGCCTGCCCCGGTGAACCAGCAGCCCGAACTCAGCTGGATCGTGGACCTGGACCGGGACTTCAAGGAGGTCCTGGCGGAGATGAAGCCGGTCAACCGCAACCTGTACCGGAACATCCACAAGAAGGGCGTGACGTTCCGCTCCACGCAGGACCCTGAAGACATCCGCGTGCTCCTGAACTTCCTCCATATGACGGCGCGGCGGAACGGCTTCAAACCGCAGAGCGACGAGTACCTGACGCAGGTGGCCGAGTCCCTCATGCCCGCTGGCGCCGCGACGCTGTTCATCGCCGACCTGCACGGCGGTCCGGTGGCGGCAGCGCTGGCCTACGATTCGGCGGACACCCGGACGTACGCCCACGCGGCCATGGATGACACCCACCGCAAGCTCAGCGCAGGCATCCCCCTCCTGGTGACGCTCATGGCCGATGCCCAGGAGAAGGGCCTGAAGCACGTGGACCTGTGGGGCGTGGCCCCGGCCGGGGAGCCTGACCACAAGTGGGCAGGGTTCACCGCATTCAAGAAGTCGTTCGGCGGGCGCGAGATCGCCTACCCCGGAACCTGGGACCTGCCCGTCAACCGGCCCCGCTACGCGGCCTACCAGGTGGCGCGTAAGCTCCGCGACGGCATCAAGGCCCTCATCAAGCGCCCCACCCGCTGAGCGCGAACGAACACTTGGGTCCCACCCGCTGAGCACTTGGCCCCGCCGCCCGGAAATGTCCGGGCCGCAAGTGTACGTTCGCGCTCCACTCGGAGACTCCACCTGTGGATAACGTCCAACGTGCCCTTCTGCGGGTGCAAACTGAAGCATGGGTCTCTCGCCGCTTCCCCCTGACTTACTCGGAGGATCATTCACTTCATCCCACGCCGCTGCATCCGGGGTTTCGCGGCGGCGCCAACGGAAGCCTGACGTGGCCATTCCCTCACGCGGGGTTCGCGTCTCACTGCAGGGGAATGCGACAACTCCGGCGAATTTGCGTGCCTACACTGCGCTGGATGACTCGTCGATCCTCACCCATCACTCCGGCGCCCGCATCTGGGAGTTTGGCCTTCCCGGCTGGATGCAGGAGGACTGGAGGATCCATGTTGCGCGTAACCGAAACGGAAGTCAGCCGCGCCGGCGAAATGTGGTCGGTCACCGGATGACGTTCAAACCCGGCGAGGTAGTGACGCACGACGGCGTCCGGGTTACCTCGCCAGCCAGGACGTGGCTGGATCTCGCCGGTCTTCTCAGTGTTGATGAGCTGATCGCCGCGGGAGACTCGGTGGTTGTTGCCCACGGGCCAGAATTTCCGAAGCCAAGGACTCCGTTGGCCACCATCGATGACCTCCGGCGAATGGTCGCCTCGCATCCTGGCATGCGCGGCGTGAAGACCGCGCGCTTGGCGCTTCCCGAGATCCGCGTCGGATCCGATTCTCCGCAGGAAACAAAGATGCGGCTGGCCCTGGCTCGAACGAAACTCGGCGAACCGGTGTTAAATCATGTGATCCACAGCAGCTGGGGCCAGCCTGCGGTGTGGCCGGACGCCGCCTATCCGCTACACCGCCTGGCGCTGCAGTACGACGGCGGGCACCATTCGGATCCGGACCAGGCCGCGCGTGACCGGAGGCGCAAGGAGACCACCGAGCGCCTCGGCTGGACGGAGCTCAGAATTTTCAAAGATGACGTCGACGGCGATAAGCCGTTTGTCCTCGAGAAGGTCAGGGCGACGATTCTGGGTCAGCAGCGTCGTCGGGCGTCGGGAACCTGAACGTCGACTGCACGCAAAAAGAGCGTGAATGCACACTTGAGCCCCGGATCCGTGACGGATGCGGGGCTCAAGTGTTCGTTCGCGCTGGGGAAGCCGGGGGGCTAGTTCTTGCGGGCGTAGCCTTCCCACTTGCTGGCCTGGTGCTCGCCGTCCACGAAGCGGATGGTGCCGGACTTGGAGCGCATGACGATCGACTGCGTCAGGACCTTGTCCTTGGAGTAGCGCACGCCCTTGAGGAGGTCGCCGTCCGTGATGCCGGTGGCGGCGAAGTAGCAGTTGTCGCTGGTGACGAGATCGTTGGTGGAGAGGACCCGCTCGAGGTCGTGGCCGGCGTCGATCGCCTTCTGCTTCTCGTCATCGCTCGTGGGCCACAGCCGGCCCTGGATCACGCCGCCCAGGGACTTTATGGCGCAGGCCGCCACGATGCCTTCCGGGGTTCCACCGATGCCCATCAGGGCATCGACGCCGGTGCCGGAGCGGGCAGCCGCAATGGCGCCAGCAACGTCGCCGTCCATGATGAACTTGGTGCGCGCACCGGCGTCGCGGATCTCCTCGACCAGCGGGCGGTGGCGGTCACGGTCCAGGATCATGACGTTGAGCTGGTTGACCTTCACGCCCTTGGCCTTGGCGATCAGGTGCAGGTTCTGCTTGACGGGCAAACGCAGGTCCACCATGTCGGCGGCTTCAGGCCCGGTGACCAGCTTTTCCATGTAGAACACGGCGGAGGGGTCGAACATGGAGCCGCGCTCGGCGACGGCCAGGACGGCCAGGGCGTTGTTGATGCCCAGTGCGGTCAGGCGGGTTCCGTCGATGGGGTCGACGGCGACGTCGCACTCGGGACCGGTGCCGTCACCAACCTGTTCGCCGTTGAACAGCATCGGAGCTTCGTCCTTTTCGCCTTCACCGATGACCACTACGCCATTGAAGTGGACGGTCTGAAGGAAGGAACGCATCGCGTCGACGGCGGCGCCGTCCGCCTTGTTCTTGTCGCCGAAGCCAACCCAGTGGCCGCCGGCGATGGCCGCCGCTTCAGTCACGCGGACAAGTTCAAGGGCGAGGTTGCGGTCCGGCTCGTCAGTTCCGACGGCGAGCGACGGGGAAAGCGTTGAGTACTTCTGGGTAATGGACGCTGGTGACACGTGAACCTCTTCTTCGAGTGGCGATCTTTGGACCCGCCAGGCCTGAGTCGACCATCGCGGCGATTCCTCTGTAACTGATCATAGTCGCCACCGCGGGGCCCGGGTGTGGGATGACTACGCCTCGTAACGGACGGCCGGCCTCACCGCCGCCGGCATCGAATGTGAGTTCGGACCCTGCATGGGCGACTATAGAAGGGTGAGTGATATGCAGGACCAGTCCGCCCCCTCGAGCCGCGTGCAGGCTCCCGCCCCCTCCCCTTCGTCGGCCGGCCAGCCCGTCAAGCCCGTAATTCCCGCGGCCGCCGCGAAACGGGCCAACGCCTCGGTGATCGGAATGATCATCGCCCTGCTGGTGAGCGTCGCGGCGTTCCTGCCGATCGTCCTGATGAACCCGTCCCCGAAGTCGGACGGCTTCCGCCCCAACATCGACGTCAGCGCCATAGCCTCGAACGCTGCGGGTGTGGCGGGATTCACACCGGTGGCCCCCGCGGCGGGCGACACATTCCACCCGAACTACGCCCGCTGGGCGGCGGCCAGCGGCACCGGCGTCGCGGCCTGGGAGGTCGGCTACATCACCCCGAAGGAAAAATTCATCGGTCTGACGCAGACCGGCAAGGCCAACCCCAGCTGGCTCGTGCAGCAGACCAAGAACGCCCCCGTCACCGGCACGCGCAACGCCGGCGGCAAGGAGTGGGAACTCCATGACACGGGCAAGGGCGAGAAGAGCATGGTGCTCGCCTACCGCGGAACTACCGTGGTCCTGGCCGGCGACGCCCAACTGGAGGAATTCGCAGTCCTGGCTGCCGCCGTCGTCAAATCCCTGGAAAGTAACCCCGCTGTCACGGTTTCCCCTTCGGCGAGCCCCGCACCGTAAGGTGGGGCCGTGACCACTTACCTGACTCCTGCCCTGGCCTGGCGCCGTCTGCGCGAAGGCAACGAACGCTTCGTTAACAGTGAATCCTCGCACCCGAACCAGGACGCCTCCCGGCGCTCATCCCTGGTGGAAACCCAGCATCCCTTTGCGGTGATCTTCGGCTGCTCCGATTCACGGCTCGCGGCCGAGATCATTTTCGACGTCGGGCTCGGCGACGTCTTCGTCGTCCGGACCGCGGGCCAAGTCATTGACGACGCCGTCCTCGGCTCGCTGGAGTACAGCATCGGCGTGCTGGGCGTGCCGCTGATCGTGGTCCTCGGCCATGACAGTTGCGGAGCGGTCACCGCCACGAAGTCCGCCGTCGAAACCGGCCAGATGCCGGCCGGCTTCATCCGCGACCTCGTCGAGCGCATCACGCCGTCGGTCCTGACCTCGCTCCGCAACGACCAGACGGAGGTCAACGACATGGTGGTGGAGCACGTCAAGCAGACCTCGCACCGCCTCGTGGACAGCTCCCGTGTGATTTCGGACGCAATCGAGTCGGGCCGGGCCGCCGTGATCGGGCTCTCCTACAGCCTCGCGGACGGCCACGCGGAGCTTGTTTCCGGAATCGGCGAGCTCTAGAAGCAGCCTGAAGACGCCCGGGCCGGCCGCCTGTAGCAAGCCGTTCACGGTTTTCGATGCGGTGCCCGGGCGTCCTAAGCTAGCCCCATGACTTCCACTGAAGAGTTCCGCATTGAACATGACACGATGGGCGAAGTCCGCGTCCCCGTGAACGCCCTGTACCGCGCGCAGACGCAACGTGCAGTCGAGAACTTCCCGATCTCCGGAAAAACCCTGGAACGTGCGCACATTGAGGCGCTGGCCCGGGTCAAGAAGGCCGCTGCCCAGGCCAACGCTGAACTGGGTGTGCTCGACGGCGAGCTGGCCAAGGCGATCGCGGAAGCTGCCGACGAGGTGGCTACGGGCAAGTACGACGGCGACTTCCCCATCGACGTTTTCCAGACCGGCTCCGGCACGTCCTCGAACATGAACACCAACGAGGTCCTCGCCGAACTGGCTACGCGCGCCCTGAAGGCTGCCGGCAGTGACAAGGTGGTCCACCCCAACGACCACGTCAACGCCTCGCAGTCCTCGAACGACGTGTTCCCCACCTCCGTCCACGTTGCCGCCACCTCGGCCCTGATCAACGACCTCATTCCGGCCCTCGGCTACCTCGCCGAATCGCTGGAGCGCAAGGCCGTTGAGTTCAAGGACGTCGTCAAGTCCGGCCGCACGCACCTCATGGACGCCACCCCGGTCACCCTGGGCCAGGAGTTCGGCGGCTACGCCGCGCAGGTCCGCTACGGCATCGAGCGCATCAACGCCGCGCTCCCCCGCGTGGCCGAAGTTCCCCTCGGCGGCACCGCCGTGGGCACCGGCATCAACACCCCGGCAGGCTTCCCGGAGCGCGTCATCGAGCTGCTCGCCACGGACACCGGCCTGCCGCTGACCGAGGCCCGTGACCACTTCGAGGCCCAGGCCAACCGCGACGGCCTCATCGAAGCCTCCAGCCAGCTGCGCAACATTGCCATCTCCTTCATGAAGATCAACAATGACCTGCGCTGGATGGGCTCCGGCCCCAACACCGGCCTCGGCGAGATCGCCATTCCGGACCTGCAGCCGGGCTCGTCCATCATGCCGGGCAAGGTCAACCCCGTCATCTGCGAAGCGTCCATCATGGTGTGCGCCCAGGTCATCGGCAACGACACCGCTATCGCCTGGTCCGGCACCAACGGCGCCTTCGAACTGAACGTCGGCATCCCGGTCATGGCCGCGAACCTGCTCGAGTCCGTCCGCCTGCTGGCCAACACCAGCCGCGTCATGGCGGACAAGATGATCGACGGCATCACCGCCAACGTCGAGCGCGCCCGCTTCCTCGCCGAGGCTTCGCCGTCCATCGTCACCCCGCTGAACAAGTACATCGGATACGAAAACGCCGCCAAGATCGCCAAGACCGCCGTCAAGGAGGGCCTGACCGTCCGGCAGGCCACCGAGAAGCTCGGCTTCGTCGGTGAAGGCGAAGGCAAGGTTTCCGAGGCTGACCTGGACAAGGCATTGGACGTCACCACCATGACGGCTCCGGCCCACAAGGCCTAACCTCTCAAGAAGTACGACGGCGGCCGCCCACCTTCCCAGCGAAGGCGGGCGGCCGCCGTCGTTGGCTTTGGAGTTTTCGTCCAGATGTCGCGACTTGGAGGCCTCCGAAGTCGCGACATGTGGACAAAAACTCGCCCCCTAGGGGATGGCTGCGACCGCGTCGATTTCGACCAGGAAGTCCCCCAGGAACGACCCGACGGTTGTCCGTGCCGGGTAGGGGGCCTCGACGAGTTCCTGGTAGGTGGCGTTGAAGCCCGGGAAGTCACGGCCCGGGTGGTGAAGATGGACGGTGGCCTTCACCACGTGGGAGAAGTCCAGTCCGTGCGCGTTCAGGACGGCGGCCAGGTTTTTCATGGCCTGCACTGTCTGCTCTTCGATGGTGGTGCCGACAGTTTCGTCGGTGACGGGGTCGTGGGGTGTCTGTCCCGCGGTGAAGAGGAAACCGTTGGCGACGATGGCCTGGGAGTAGGGCCCGGCGGGGGCCGGCGCGAGGTCTGTGCTGACCTGTTCTCGGAGCATTTGTCTGTTCCTTTCTGATGGCCGGGTGGTATGGCCGGCCTGGATGATGATGTTCAGAGGACCTTGATGTTTAGAGGACCTTGGAAAGGAAGGCCTGGGTGCGTTCGTGCTGCGGGGCGCCAAGGACCTGCGCCGGGGCTCCGCTTTCGACGACGACTCCCTGGTCCATGAACACCACTTGGTCGCTGACCTGGCGGGCGAAGCCGAGTTCATGGGTGACGACCACCATGGTCATCCCGGCCTCGGCGAGGGACTTCATGACGTCGAGAACCTCGCCGACGAGTTCCGGGTCGAGCGCGGAGGTGGGCTCGTCGAAGAGCAGGAGCTTGGGCTTCATAGCCAGCGCCCGCGCGATCGCGATCCGCTGTTGCTGCCCGCCGGAGAGTTCCTGCGGGTAGGACTGTCCGCGGTTCCCGAGCCCGACGCGTTCCAGCAGAACCTGCGCCTCGGCGGCCACCTCGGCGCGCGGGCGGCCGAGCACGTGGACGGGGCCTTCCACGATGTTCTCAAGCACGGTCATGTGCGGGAACAGGTTGAACCGCTGGAAAACCATTCCCGCGTTGAGCCGTGACCGGGCCGTCTGGCGCTCCTTCATTTCATAGAGCCGCCCGTTGCGCTCCGTGTAGCCGACGAGGTGTTCATCCACGTACAGGCGCCCGGCGTCGACCTTTTCCAGGTGGTTAATGCAGCGGAGGAAAGTGGTCTTCCCGGAGCCGGACGGGCCGATGAGGCAGGTTACCGAGCCACGTTCGACCCTCAAATCGATGCCCTTGAGGATTTCCGTTGAGCCGAAGCTCTTGCGGACTCCCCGGGCTTCCACCATTGCGGTGCTCATCATGCTGTCCTTGTCTGTGATTGGGGCTGCGACCGCCTCTGTGAACGGCGGGGCCGGCGCGGCGCGGCGTCGAAGCCGCGGCCGTAGCGTCGTTCAAGTTTTGTTTGGAAGAAGCTCAGGACGGTTGTCATGAGCAGGTACCAGAGGCTGGCGACGATGAGCAGCGGGATCGTCTGGTAATTGTTGGCGTAGATGATTTGGGCCGAGTAGAGCAGGTCCGAGATGGCCAGGACGCTGACCAGGGCCGTGCCTTTGAGCATGGAAATGACCTGGTTGCCGGTCGGCGGCAGCACCACGCGCATGGCTTGGGGCAGGATGACGCGACGCATGAGCTTTCCGCCGTCCATTCCGAGGGCCCTGGCAGCGTCGTACTGTCCCTTGTCCACCGACCCGATGCCTCCCCGGATAATCTCTGCCATGTAGGCGGCCTCGTTCAGGGACAGTCCCAGCAGCGCGGCGGCCAGCGGGGAGATGAGGACGTTCGCCGAGCCAAGGACCAGTGCGGGACCGCCAAAGGGAAGACCGAAGGCAACGACGGGATACAGGGCGGCAATGTTGTACCAAAAGATCAACTGCACGAGCAGTGGGGTGCCGCGGAAGAACCAGATGTAGCCACGGCTGATGGTGCTCAGGATTGGGTTCGCTGAGAGCCGCATGACCGCCAGGACGGTGCCCAGTGCGATGCCCGCGGTCATGGACACGACGGTGAGGAGGATGGTCAGACCGGCACCGGCGATGATCTGCGGGGCGACGATGTAGGAAATGACCACGTCCCAGTGATACCGCTCGTTCACCGCCACATCCCATGCGGCGCTGAACGCGGCGAGGATGAGGACGACGGCGATGGCCAGCCGCACCGGGTGCCGGAGCGGCACCACCGGAATGGAATCGGCCGGCGCCGGCGAAGGCTGTGTCCTGGTGTCCTGGATAGAGTGTTGTTGCATGATGTTCACCTTCTATTGGGCGAAATTGACGCGGGCGTCGGTGATGGCGCTGGATTCAAGCCCGTACTTCCCGAGCACCTTGCGGTAGGAGTCGCTCTTGATCACCCCGGTGAGCGCCGCGGACACGGCATTGACCAGGCCGGAGTCCTTCGGCATGCCTATCCCGACCGGTGTGAAATCGTATTTTGCGGCGATTTCGATTTGGGCGTTCTGCGTGGCCGCGTAGTTCAGGATGGGTGAATCGGCCAGGACGGCGTCCAGCCGCCCGCTGGTAAGGGCCGAGATTGCCTGCCGCGTATCCTGGAACTCGCTTCTCTGGATGGTGTCTTTGCCGCCCGCGGTACAGGCCTGGTCGTACTCGGGGACATTGACGGCAAGCTGGTACGACCCCGTCAGGAGGCCGACTTTCCGGCCGCACAGGGCGTGTTGATCGCTGATTCCCTGTGGGTTGCCCTTGGCAACCGCAATGGAATTGCCCGCTTGCATGTAGTCAACGAAATCCAGGACCTCCATGCGCTTGGCTGTGGGAGTCATCGAGGAGACGGTCAGGTCGTATCGGCCCGCGGCCATCCCGGGGATGATGGAGTCAAAGTTGGCGACCTGGATCTCCACTTTGACCCCCAGGGCCTGCCCAAGGAGGCGGGCGACGTCGGGGTTGGTTCCCGTCATTTCCTGGGTGCCCTCCCGGTAAAACTGCGTGGGGGGCTCGTTGGTGGGGATCGCCACCCGCAGCACCTTGGTCGATTTGACCGGTTCGGGGAGCAGCCGCGCAGCACCTTCGTTGACGGCAAGGGCCGGGACGCCGGTGTCCTGCCCGGCGCCCTCGCCCGCGGAAGCGGAAGAGGTTGTGGAGGGCGAGCAGGCGGTCGCGGCCAGCAGCAACGCTGCAGTCACGACGGCGGCGGGCAGGCCCGGCCGGGGGCGCCGGGCCCGTGCCGTGCCAGTGCGAGTTTTCATCACGGGGTGCTCATTTCTTCGAAGGCCAACCGGGCCTGCGGGCTTTCACTGGGAGATGTGCGGGAGAAGGCCTCGCTGCTGTGCCGGATGAGCTCACGGCCTTCTGTGCGGAGCTCCCGGATGGTGGAAACGCCCAGCAGCATCATGGTGCGTGTCATGTCGGCTGCGAGCATCCTGAGCACATGGGCTACTCCGGCCTGGCCGGCTGCTGCCAGGCCGTAAAGATACGGCCGGCCGATGGAACAGGCGTCCGCGCCCAGGGCGAGCGCCTTGACAATGTCGGATCCCCGGCGGATGCCGCCGTCGACAATGATCTCAAGCCGGCCCTCCACCCTGCCGACGATGTCCGGTAGCACGTCCAGTGGCGAGGCCATGTGATCCAGCTGGCGCCCGCCGTGGTTGCTGACCTGGATGGCGTCGATGCCGATCTCGGCGGCCAGGACGGCGTCGTTGGGGTTGACCACTCCCTTGAGGATGATGGGGCCGTTCCAGCGGGTCCGCAGATCCCGGATGTCATCCCAGTCGGTCGGTTCGTACGAACCGGCCAGCAGTGTCCGCCACATGTCAGGGGTGCTCGAAAGCTCACCGTCCGGGATTTCCGCGTCCAGGTTGGGGAACGCAATGGCGTCGTGGGCCAGGAATCCGAAGGCCCACCGGGGGTGCAGCGCCCCCTCCACAACCGTTTTGACCTTGATGGAGGGCGGTGCGGTGAATCCGTTCCGGTAGTCCCGCTCACGGTGGCCGATGGCCCGGCAGTCGACGTTCACCAGGAGGGCTTCGTAGCCTGCCCTTGCTGCCCTGTCCAGGACTGCCTGAAGTTCCACCTTGTCCGCCATGGGTTCGATATTGAACCACCGGCGGAGTCCGGGGGCTGCGGCACTCACGCGTTCCATGGGCGTAGTGCTCAGATGCGCCAGCCCGTACGGGACACCGGCCTCAAAGGCTGCGCGGGCGGCTGCACTCTCGCCTTCGGGGTGGAACAGCCTGGTCCCGCCAGTTGGGGCGAGGGTCAGCGGCATGGCTACCCGGCCACCCAGCAGAGTCGAGCTGAGATCGAGGTTGCCCACCGATCCCCACTTCGGGAGGAAGGACCACTCGTCGAAGGATGACCGGTTCCGCCGAAGGGAAGCCTCATCCTCACTGCCGCCCTCAATGTAATCAAAAATGCTTCCGGGAAGTCGCTTGGCGGCCATCTTCCTCATATCCTCGACGCTGAAGCCGCGCCGGGACAGGCGCTCGGCCGTGGACCCGGCAGGCCCCTGCACCGAGGCGAGGGCCTTGATGTCCTTGAACTTCATAATCCATCCTTTTGGTTTTCGTTCGGGAATGCCCTGTCGCTTCCTTCCCCTATGGTGACCCAGATCTCACGGCGTCTATATGTGAATGCCGCCAAAGAGTCGGGGTAGCGCCTGTGATATTTTCTAAACGTGGAGACGGACGAACAGGACGCAGCGGCGAGCGGCATCCCGGGGGCAGCGATACGGCTTGCTGATTGCATCCAGCTGATCCAGGCCGACCTGGTGCATGCCAACCCCACCCCGGAGAACCTGAGCCACCCCGTCTCGGGCGTCCTCATGTACGATCCGCTGGACGAGTGGACAAGCGTCGATGACCGGATCATCCTGGCCGTCGGCCTGACCTGTGGCTCGGCGGACTTCGACCAGCTGCTGCACCGGGCTTCCAACAGCAACGCGGCCGCTGTGATTGTCAAAGCCCATGGCGCGTCCATGGAAAGGCTTCGCTCTGCTGCAGTCATGCACAGCCTGGCCCTCCTGGTCGCTCCGGACGGTGTGGACTGGACACGCCTGGTGACACTGGCCAGGGCATCCGTCGCGGGCGCGGCCGCAGATTCTGTTTCCGGAGTCCGCCTCGGTGACCTTTACGCCTTTGCCAACGCAGCAGCGTCGATCACCAGCGGGGCAGCCAGCATCGTGGATCCACTCGGACGGGTGCTCGGATACTCCACGCTGCCGGGCCAGCCGGTCGACGAGCTCCGCCGCGTCACCACCCTTTCCCTGCAAGAGATCACGGCGCCTGCCTTCGATGCAGACTTCAAAATCGTCTACGCATCCGCGGGCGCGGTGCTGATACCCGCGGGCGGCGAGGAGCTGGACAGGCTCGCGCTCGCCGTAAGAGCCGGTGGTGAACTGCTTGGCTCGATCTGGGTCATCGACCCGGGAGAAGACAAGCGGGAGGCTGCACTGAACGCACTCGACCGGATGGCACCCCTGGCCGGCCTCCACATGCTCCACGCCCGCTCAGCTTCAGACTTCGGTGAACGCCGGAACGGGGACCTGATCCGGACCCTCATGGACGACCCCGCCCACGCTTCGTTTGCCGCCGCCCAGCTGGGACTCGATGCAGCCCACGGGCTTGCAGTTGCCGCGTTTTCGATTGTCCGCCCCGACGCGGGCAGCCTTGAGTCGGTGCGGGAAATCCGGCGGCTGCTGCACCTCGTGACGACGGTCTGCAACATCCAGTTCAACAGCAGCCACAGCGCCCTCATTGACTCGGTGGTCTACGCCCTGCTGCCGTGTGCGGGAAGCACACCGAGGGATGCGCACCGGCGCCTGATCCAGGAGGTCAGTGCCTATGCCCACACAATCAGCCCGCACCCGCTCGTAGCCGCCGTCGGCGGCATCGCCCCCAAAGTGGAGGACCTTCCGGGAGCCCGGTCCGAAGCACTGCAAACGATGCAGTACCTACTCCTCCAGCAGACGGAAGTGCCGGGTTCCAGCGGCGGGCCATCCCCCGCCGTCGGGCTTTTCGAGGACTACCGGGTCCCCCTCAATCTCATGAGGGTCGGGGCCTTCATCACCGAAAACGGACTCTCCGACGTCGACGACATCACCAGGATCCAGGCCCGCGATGCCGCACAGCAAACCGACTACCTGGGCACCCTGCGGGCGTACCTGATGTCGAACGGAAGCATCTCCACGATGGCGGAACGCCTTCACGTCCACAACAACACCGTCCGCTACCGCGTCGCACGCCTCGCCAAGGACTTTGACCTCGACCTGGACGACCCCCAGAAGCGGCTCTGGCTCTGGCTGCGCCTCACCACCATGGACCTGGCACCCCGGGAAAAACCCCATCCGTCGGCATAACGGCAGAACCCCCGATCTAAATTGCACTCAATTGGGAATAGTGCAAAACTGTACTTTGTGAATGAGAGTGCAACTATTGGCGGGGGGCTCCGCGAGCGCAAACGGGCCGCGACACGCGCGGCGATTACCGCCGTCGCCCGTTCCCTGACGTCCGAGCGCGGCCTCACCGGCTACACCGTGGAGGACGTGTGCGAGCAGGCGGGCATCTCCCGGCGGACCTTCTTCAACTACTTCCCCACCAAGGAAGACGCCATCCTGGGGCACGTGGACGACGAAATGCCCGAAGACCTCTTCGACGAATTCCTCCGCGGTGGGCAGGGTTCCCCGAAGGGCGAGCTCTCCGCGAACCTGCTTCAGGACCTCCTTCAGCTCTCGCTCAGCATGTCCGAGCGGATGAGCAGCTCCGAGGAGGAGACCCGCGAGTTGATCGGCGTCATCAAGAAGGAACCGCAGCTGATGCTCAAGATCATCGGCGCCACGGAGGAGCGGGAAGCCCACTTTGCCCGGCTCCTCGCCGAGCGCGAAGGCGTTCCGGCCGACCACCCCGTGGTGCGCATGGCGGTGGTGGTCATGGGAAACATCGCCCGGCACACCAGCCTCGCCTACTTCTCCGAAGGCAACACCCGCACGTACCGTGACCTGCTGCTCGAAAACTTCGAGGCCGCCAGGTTGCTGCTCTCCCAACCGTATTCCCGCCCGACCGGCCACCCCGTTTCCCCCTCCGCAGAAGGACAGTCATGAGCACCGCCGTCAGTTCCAAAGCCGCAGCCGGACCGCTGCTGCTGACCCAGAAACGCATCTGGATCATCTTTTCCGCGCTGATCGCCGGCATGCTGCTCTCCAGCCTCGACCAGACCATCGTCTCCACTGCCATGCCCACCATCGTGGGCAAGCTCGGCGGCGTCGAGCACCAGGCCTGGATCACCACCGCGTACCTCCTGGCCACCACCATCGTCATGCCGGTCTACGGCAAATTCGGCGATATCCTCGGCCGCAGGAACCTCTTCCTCGTCGCCATCGCGCTGTTCACGCTTGCGTCCGTGGGCTGTGCCGTCGCGACGGATTTCTGGGGCTTTGTCGTCTTCCGGGCCATCCAGGGGCTGGGCGGCGGCGGCCTGATGATCCTCTCGCAGGCCATCATCGCGGACATCGTTCCCGCCAAGGAGCGCGGCAAGTACATGGGACCGCTGGGCGCCATCTTTGGCCTGTCAGCCGTGGCCGGACCGCTGCTGGGCGGCTTTTTCGTTGACCACCTCACCTGGGAGTGGGCCTTCTACATCAACATCCCCATCGGCATCGCCGCCTTCACCATCGCCTGGTTCACCCTGACGCTTCCCAACAAGAAAGCCGAAAAGCGGATCGACTTCCTGGGCGTCCTGTTCCTGTCCGTTGCCACCACCTGCCTGATCTTCTTCACTGACTTTGGCGGCAAGAAGGACGAAGGCTGGGATTCGCCCCTGACCTGGGCTTTCGGCGCCGGCCTGGTCCTCGCCGCGGCGGCCTTCGTCGCGGCCGAACGCCGCGCGGAAGATCCGATCATCCCGCTGAGCCTGTTCCGGAACCGGATCTTCGTGAACTCCACCGCCATCGGCTTCACCCTGGGTCTGGGCATGTTCGCCGCCATCGCCTTCGTGCCCACGTTCCTGCAGATGTCCTCGGGCACCTCCGCCGCCGAGTCGGGGCTTCTCATGCTCCCGATGATGGCCGGCCTGATGGGAACGTCCATCTACTCCGGTATCCGCATTTCCAAGACCGGCAAGTACAAGATGTTCCCGATTCTCGGCGCCAGCCTGACCATCGCCGCCATGCTGTGGTTCACCACGCTGTCTGCCGAGACGCCCATCTGGATCATCTGCGTCCAGCTGTTCCTGTTCGGCTCCGGCCTGGGCCTGATCATGCAGGTCATCGTCCTTGTGGTGCAGAATTCCGTTCCGGCGGACCAGATCGGCACGGCCACCAGCACCAACAACTACTTCCGCGAGGTGGGGGCCGCCCTGGGCGTGGCGGTGTTCGGCTCGATCTTCACCAACCGGCTCGCGGAGGCCCTGACGAACGCCTTCACCGGCGCCGGCGCATCTGCCAGCCAGGCTTCCCAGTCCACGAAGACGCTGGACCCGCAGACCCTCGGCCAGCTTCCGGAGCAACTCCGGGACGCGATCGTCAACGCCTACGCCGATTCCCTGGCACCGGTGTTCTGGTACCTCGTCCCGTTCATCGCCGTTGCACTGCTCCTGGCCATCACGCTGAAGCAGATCCCGCTCTCGGACACCGCCGGCATGGTGGCCCGCGGCGAGGCGGTGGGCGGTGAGGAGGCCGAGCTCCTCGAGGCCGCGCTGCGCCGACCGGCAGTTCGGGAACCGGCCATGCGTGAAGCTGACGGTGCAAAGGACGACGACGGCGAGCTGGCCGGCCAGCGCCGCTGACCTGCCGCTGCACGAGCGCGAGCTGGCAGCTAATGCCCTCGAATCAGGGATTTGAAGGCATTAGCTGCCAGTTCGTGCCGGGGGCGGGTGGTTGCGTTCGTGCCGGGGCCTAGTGGCGCCGGGGGCTGCGGTCAGGCGGGCAGCAGGACCATCGCCGCGGCGGCCCCGGCCAGCATGAACGGCCCGAACGGAATGGCCGATTTGAGCGTCCCGCGCTGCAGTGCCAGCAGGCCGACGCTCCAAATACCGCCGAGCAGGAACGCGGCGAACGTCCCGGCGAAGACATGCGGCCAGCCGAGGTAGCCCAGGTACAGCCCCAGAACGCCGGCGAGTTTCACGTCCCCAAAGCCCATGCCGGGCGGATACACCAGGCGCAGCACAAAGTAGAAGAGCCACAGCACCGCTGCCCCGGCCGCAATCCTCAGCGCCGGCACCCCGAAAAGGCGGGCCGCGCCGTCGGGCAGTCCGGACGGTTCCACCGCCGCGAGGGTGAGCACCGCCCCCAGCAGCAGCACACCGGCAACGCCATAGGAGGGGAAGACAATCCTGTTCGGCAGGAGGTGGTGCCGGACGTCGATGACCGTGAGCCGCACGGCCATCACGGCGAAGTAGGCGCACGCGGCCAGCAGCAGCCAGAACGCGAGTGGAGCCGCTTCCCATAGTCCGCCAAGTCGTTGGATCACTCTCGGATGCTACTGGATTGGCCCGCCTGCCGCTCGGGGCCGCGCGTAAACTGTGGATATGGGGACCTGGGACGCCAAACACCGGCAGGAGCACGGCGGCGGTGCCACGCCCACGTCGGCCGTTTCCTTTCGCAACCTTTGCCGCTCGTCCCCGTGGAAATGGCAGTCCCTGCGCTTCGAATACGCCGAAACTCCCGGCACCGGCACCGTCCGTGCCTGGCTGCGCCGCCCCGGCGCGCTGCGCCTGGAGTCCGATGACGGCACGCTGCTGGGCAGCACCACGGGCATCAATGATTCCCGTGACGGCCTGTACATCAGTGCCACGCGGAAGTCGTGGCTTCTTCCCGCGCATCTGGTGACGCCGGTGTACGACGACGGCGGGCTGGTGCGGCGCCGCCCGGAGGCCGCGTACGGCGAACCCTCGTTCGGGAACGGCCGGTTCGCTGCTGCACTGGATCCGGTGGAGCTGGCCGGAAATGCCCCGGTGCCGCTGGAGTTCCCCAACGCCAACGCCGTCGAACTGTTGGAGCCGGTTCAACAGCTGACGCACGAGGGCCGCGCGGCGCTGGAAACCGTGGTCTCGCCGAATGCCGGGTACCGGCCGCTGGATCCGGCGGCACCCTTGTGCGGACCGGGCCGGACCAGAATCCGCATCGATGCCGGGACGGGGGTGTGTGTCTGCGCCGAACCGCTCGACGGCGAGGGGCAGCTGCCCGGGCACAGCATCCGGATCCTGGCCGTTGATGAGTACATGCTGGATGATCTTTTCGTGGCGGAACCGATGAACCTCACTGATGTGCGCGAGCACATCCAGTGGCCGCTGCGTCCCAACCCTGCCTGACGAACCCCCGCCCCGGGCGACCCTCCTGACGAACCCCCGCCCCGGGCCACCCGGAATGCGGGGTGCCGCGCAGGCTTTTTCCAACCTGCCGGCCGCAAACTCGTGCCATGTCAACCATGGCTCCAGACGTATCGACACCTGACACGGCCGCCACCGGCAGGACCGCTACCCGGCGGCGTAGGAAGCTGCTGCTGATCCCGCTCTCCCTGCTTTGCGCCCTGGGGCTCGTGCTGGGATATCTCTTCCTGACGGCCAAGCCGGAAGCCAGCACGCCGCTGGGCGCGAGCGCTGCGATCCCCGGCGGAACGGCGAGGGTCAATGGCATCATCCCGCTTGAAAAGGACGGCTGGCTTCCGCCTGAACGCGTCCAGGTCCTGGACGAGGGCCCGTCCGCGGGGACCCACCGGGTCAGGATTCTGGTGCAGTTCACCGCTCTCGAAGGTGAAGGCATCACGCTGGACACGTCGCAGTTCTCGGTGACGGGCCTTGGCGCCAACAGCATTCATCCGTTGTGGACGTCACCGGCGAAGGCGCAGCTCGGGCAGGGAGATACAGCGGACGCCACCATGGTCTTTGAGCTGCCCAACCAGGCGATCGCCCTGGTGCTGGAAGGGCCCGGCAACACCCGGCTGTCCCTCGGCCTGTCGCACCACACCAGCTGACGTCGGCGCCGCGGCGGCATAGGGAGGGCCCTCATCGGCTAGGCTTCCGGCATGACCGAGCTGATCTCCATGTGGCCTCCGTTCGCGCTCGCCTTGGCCACTCCCCGGCTCACGCTGCGGCCTTTGCGCGACGACCACATTCCCGCCGCGGTCGAAGCGGCGGCCAGTGGCATCCACGACGAGGGCCGCAACCCGTTCAGCACACCCTGGACCGCTGTCCCGGCCGGTGACCTTGGAGCCAACATGGCCCGCTGGTACTGGCAGTGCCGCGCCGCCTCCACCCCCGAATCCTGGACGCTGACGCTGGGCATCTGGCACGAGGGCACCTTCCTCGGCTGCCAGGACATTGTGGCCAGGGACTTCACGGTCCTCCGCACAGCCGCCACCGGATCGTGGCTGCGGAAGAGTGCGCAGGGCCGCGGCTTCGGCAAGGAGATGCGGGCCGCCGTCGCGCTTTACGCCTTTGACTGGCTTGGCGCCGACGTCTGCGAATCCGAGGCCGCCGACTGCAACGCCGCCTCCCTGGGCGTCTCCCGGTCGCTCGGCTACGAACTGAACGGCGTCACCCGCATGTCGTGGGGCGGCAAGCAGGAGACAGTCCAACGGGTCCGCCTCACCCCGGCGACCTTCCGCCGCCCAGACTGGCAATTGAGGGTAGAGGGCCACGAACCCACGGCGAAGTTCCTCCTGGGCGTCGCTGCCGGCTGAGGCTGGGTGGTTGAGCCTGCCGAAACCAGCACTCGGTTTCGGCAAGCTCAACCAGCGATAGCTACGCCCCTTCGAGCAGGTCCGTGACGAGTGCCGCGATGGGCGAGCGTTCGGACCGGGTGAGGGTGATGTGGCCGAAGAGCGGGTGGCCCTTCAGGGTTTCGACGACGGCTGCGATGCCGTCGTGCCGTCCGACCCGGAGGTTGTCGCGCTGGGCAACGTCGTGGGTGAGGACGATCTTCGAGTTCTGCCCGATCCGGCTCATGACGGTCAGCAGGACGTTCTTCTCGAGCGACTGGGCCTCGTCCACGATCACGAAGGCGTCGTGCAGGGAGCGTCCGCGGATATGGGTCAGCGGCATGACCTCCAGCATGCCGCGGTCCATGACCTCCTCCACGACCTCCTGGCTCACGAGCGCGCCCAGGGTGTCGAAAACCGCCTGCGCCCAGGGGTTCATTTTCTCCTGCTCCGAGCCCGGCAGGTAGCCGAGCTCCTGGCCACCGACGGCGAACAGGGGGCGGAAGACGATCACCTTGCGGTGCTCACGGCGTTCCAGCACCGCCTCCAGGCCGGCACACAGGGCAAGGGCCGACTTGCCGGTGCCCGCGCGCCCACCCAGGGACACGATGCCCACCGCAGGGTCCATCAGCAGGTCGATGGCGAGCCGCTGCTCCGCAGAGCGGCCGTGGAGGCCGAAGATGTCGCGGTCCCCCTTGACCAGGCGGACCTGCTTGTCGGCACCGACGCGGCCGAGCGCCGATCCCCGGCTGGAGAGCACCACGAGGCCGGTGTTGACCGGCATCTCTGCAGCCGCCGGGATGAAGACCGGTTCGTGCCCGTAAAGCGTGGAGATCTCCTCGTCGCTCGCATCGATCTCGGCGACGCCGGTCCAGCCGGAGTCCTTTACGAGCTCGTTGCGGTATTCGTCGGCCAGCAGGCCCATGGCCGAGGCCTTGACCCGCATGGGGAGGTCCTTGGACACCACGGTGACGTTGCGCCCCTCGTTGGAGAGGTTCTTTGCGACGGCGAGGATGCGGCTGTCGTTGTCCCCGCCGCGGAACCCGGCCGGCAGGACTTCGGCCGAGATGTGGTTCATCTCGATCATGAGCGTCCCGCCGGCGTCGCCCAGCGGGATGGGCCGGTTCAGCCCCCCGTGCTGGATGCGAAGGTCATCAAGGAGCCGGAGCGCCTTCCGTGCGAAGTAACCGAGTTCGGGATCATGCCGCTTCCCTTCAAGTTCGGTGATCACCACGATCGGCACAATGACTTCATGCTCCGCGAAACGCAGCAGGGCGCGGGGGTCGGAGAGCAGCACGGAGGTGTCGATGACGAAAGTGGAGACTGATGGCTGGGATTCAGTCTGTGGGCCGGAAACAGCAAGACCGGCTGCGGCGTCTTTCGTGTCCGCACCGGTCTTTGAATTGGCTCGCTTGGCGCGAGAGGTAGCCTTCTCACCCTTGTCCGTGATGACGTCGGGCAGTTGTTCAGAAATAGCCACATCGACTCCAGCCCCGGGGCGCTGCCCGGAATTGTTATTGGTGAGGCGGCTCGGCCACGAGGCCGGATCCGGCCTCCCATACAACCGGTGCGAAGAATCGCTCCATGTACTGGCCTCCCCGATCAGCCGGCGGTTTGCCTGCTGATGGATTCAACGTAATTCGCCCCGAACTAATTTCCAACGTCTTCTTCCGGCGATTCCTGTTGCCGGCGTGTGAACTTGGCGTGAACGGCGGCGGCCAATACATGCACGACGGCGGCGCAAAAGGGCGGCCCCTAGGGCCGCCAACGGACGCCGGCAACGGTCAGGACCCGAAGCGCCGCTGCCTGCCGGCGTAGTCGCGCAGGGCGCGAAGGAAATCCACCTTCCGGAAAGCCGGCCACAGGGCCTCGCAGAAGTAGAACTCGCTGTAGGCGCTCTGCCACATCAGAAAACCTGAGAGCCGCTGCTCGCCGGAAGTCCGGATGACCAGGTCCGGATCAGGCTGGCCGCGCGTATAGAGAAAACGCGAGATGTCCTCCACGCTCAGGGTGTCGGCCAGCTCGCTGATGTCCGCCTTGTGCGCCACGGCGTCGTGCAGCAGCTCGCGCACCGCGTCCACGATCTCGCGCCGGCCGCCGTAGCCGACGGCCACATTCACGTGCAGCTTCTCCCGCACCGGCGTCCTTGCCGTGAGGGTGGTCAGGCGCTCCGCCAGGTAGTCCGGGAGCAGCTCCGGGGCACCCATGGCGTGGACCGAAATGTCGGCGTCCTCGTCGAGGCGGTCCAGCGTGTTGGCGATGATGCCCATGAGCAGGTCAAGCTCTTCGCCGGAACGGTTCATGTTGTCCGTGGAGAGCATATACAGCGTGACCACCCTGACGCCCAGCTCCTGGCACCAGCCGAGGAACTCATGGATCTTGTCCGCGCCGGCCTGGTGGCCCTGGCTCGTGGGGGCATTGAACTGCCGGGCCCAGCGCCGATTGCCGTCCACCATCACGCCGATGTGCCGGGGGATCCGCTCCGGCTCCAGGGAGCGGAGAAGCTTGCGCTCATAGAAGCCATAGAGGAACCCGGGCCATTCCATCCGGAGACTCACCTGACTTCCTCTGTACGACTTTTGTGCAAGTCCTAGGCTACCGCCCGGAGGCTGCGGCCGCGTGCAGGCGGCCCTCCGAAGCCCACCGGACGGGCGGCAGGAACCCCGCAGGTAGCGGTTACCGGAGAGTAACTTACTGAACCGTAGGTTATTCTGGATGACATGAAAAGCAACGCCCCGGACGGCGGACCGGAGCCGTCAAAGGCAGAACCCACCGCCGCGGACGACGCCGCAGCACGCATCGCGGAACTGCTGACGATCAAGCCCAAGTGGCGGGGATGGATCCACACGGTCACCGCCCCGTTCGCCCTGGCTGCCGGGATCGTCCTGGTGGCGGTGGCGCCAACCGCGGACCGCCAGATCACGTCCGCCATCTACGCGTTCACCGGTGTCCTGCTGTTCGGCATCAGCGCCGTGTATCACCGCGGCAACTGGTCCCCCGGCGTCAAACGCGTCCTCAAACGGCTGGACCACACCAACATCATGCTGGTGATCGCCGGCAGCTACACGCCGCTCGCGTGGAGCCTCCTGGACAGGCCGACGGCGGAGTTCCTGCTCTGGCTGATCTGGTCCGCCGCAATCCTGGGCGTGCTGTTCCGGCTGCTCTGGACCGACGCACCCCGATGGCTGTACGTGCCCATCTACATCGGCCTCGGATGCGGGTCCCTCTTCTACCTGCCTGCCTTTTTCGCGGCGAGCGTCCCGGCGGCGCTGCTCATCTGCGTTGGCGGGGCCTTCTACATCGCCGGGGCAGTGTTCTACGCCCTCAAAAAGCCCAACTTCAGCTACCGGCACTTCGGCTTCCACGAGCTGTTCCACGCCTTCACGGTGCTGGCCTTCGCCGCGCACTTCGCGGCCATCCTCATCGCAGTGCTGAGCTGACCCGCTCCAACGCCGCCTCAAGGGTCGCCACGGGCCGGTCGCAGACCATGCCGCGGCAGACGTAGACAAGCGGCGCACCGCCGGGCCCGGCGGGCCTCTGCCGCAGCAGCGGCACCTCGGCCGGCTTCCCGCCGTCGTCCGCCTCAGCCTCCCCAACCGCCACCACCAGCCCCGGACTCGGGGACAGCAGCAGCGCGCGCTGCAGGGCGTCCCGTTCGGGACCGGCAGGTCCGACGACGGCGGCCTCCAGCGGCCCCGCCAGCGCGGCCTGCGCTGTGGCCAGCAGCCAGCCCGCCACCCGCGGTGCCCGTGTGGCGAGCGGGGGCACCAGGACGAGGATGCTTTCGGCCATGGTCCGGTGTTCCGCGGACCCGGACAGGGCAGCGTAGGTCAGCAGGGCGCCGGCAAAGGCCGCCGCCCCGCTGGGCGTGGCGTCATCAAAGAAGTCCAGGCCGGGCGTCCCGCCCTGGGCGCTGACCACCTGCGCCGATTCCCCGGCCGAGTCGGCGAGCCGCCCGCCGTCAACGAACCTGGTGCCCGCCGCCTGAATCACCGCCTCGGCCAGCGTGTACCAGCGCGGCGAGCCCGTGGCCGAGTACAGGGCCAGGAAGCCGTCCGCGCAGAACGCATAGTCCTCCAGCAGGCCGCCGATCCCCCGGGCCGCGCCGCCATGCGAAACCCGGACCAGCTTCCCTGCTGCCAGCACACCTGCTGCCTGCTCCCCCGGCGCCGACTGCACTGCGTCCGCACGCCAGTGGACCCGTTCCAGATATCCGGCAATCCGGCCGGCTGCCGCCACGAGGTCCGGCCGGTCCAGGACTGCCCCGGCCTCCGCGAGCGCAGCCACCGCCAGTCCGTTCCAGCCCGCCACCACCTTCTCGTCCCGCGCGGGCTGCGGACGGCGCGCGCGGGCCTCCCGGAGCCTGGGCATCACGTCCAGCCAGAGCCGCGCCTCGTCACCGTTTAGCGCCCGGCCCGGGTGCAGCGGCGAGCCGAGCTCCGAGACGGTGCCCCGGGCGCCGACGTTCATCATCCATGCGACGGCAGCGGCATCCTCCGCGCCAAGCACCCGCTCCAGCTCAGCGGGGGTCCACAGATAGCTGGCCCCTTCGTGGTGCTCGCCGTCCACCACGGTGTCGGCATCCAGCGAGGACGCGAGTCCGCCGCCGGGCAGCCCCAGGGCCGTGAGCATCCAGTCGGCGGTGCGCGCCGCAACATCGGCGGCCTCGGTGGCCGGGAACCCGGCCGTGCCGCCGAGCCTGATCCAGTGCACGTAGACGCGCAGCAGCTGGGCGTTGTCGTACAGCATCTTCTCGAAGTGCGGAACGGACCAGTCCCGTGTCACCGAATAGCGCGCGAAGCCGCCGTCGAGCTGGTCGAAGAGCGCGGAGCGGGCCATGGCCGCGAGGGTGCGCCCGGCCATCTCCCTGGCCTCTTCGGCGGTGTCCGAGGGCACCGCCGCGTGCCGGACCAGGAACTCCAGGACGGCCGACGGCGGGAACTTGGGGGCGGTGCCGAACCCACCGTCGTCGGGGTCTTCAGACCCGGCCAAGGAGCGCACGGCGGCTTGCAGCAGTCCGGCGTCGAGCGGTTCCGGCGGCCGGGAGACGTCCACGGCCGCCGCGAGCTGCACCTGGCCCATGTTCTGTGCGAGGGAGCGGGCGTTCTCCTCCACGGCGTCGCGGCGCTCCGTCCACGCCTCGTGCACTGCCTCGAGGACCTGGCGGAAGGAGGGCCGCCCGGGCATGGGCCGCGGCGGGAAGTACGTGCCGGCGTGGAAGGCCCGGCCCTCCGGGGTCAGGAAGACGGACATCGGCCAGCCGCCCTCGCCGCTGATGGCCTGCGTGGCGGCCATGTAGACGGCGTCGACGTCCGGACGCTCCTCACGGTCCACCTTCACCGCAACGAAATGGCCGTTCAGGTAGTCAGCGGTGGCCTGGTCCTCGAACGATTCCCGGGCCATGACGTGGCACCAGTGGCAGGCGGCGTAGCCGATGGACAAAAACACGGGGACGTCCCGGGACGCGGCACCCGCAAAGGCGGCGTCCCCGAAGGGCTGCCAGTGCACCGGGTTGCCGGCGTGCTGGCGCAGATAGGCAGAGGGTTCCGTGCCGAGGGCGTTGCGCTCCCCCGGCTTGGGCTCCCGTGACCCGGGCTGCCCTGATCGTGGATCAGGTGTCGGCGCGGCCTGCATTGCCGTTGGCGGCATCGTCGCGGGAGATGTCCGCGGCCTCGGCGGCAGCCATCCGTTCCTCCTCCACCTGGGCGCGGTACCGCACCCGGCGGATGCGGCGCACCATGTCCACGATCAGCAGCGCGGAGAGCACCACAATGAAGGCGGTCAGCAGGAACCCAAGCAGGCCGGGCGTGACCTGGTCCTGGGACAGGCCGGGGCGCAGCGACGGCGAGGGTGCCGGGGACGATGCCAGGGCGATGAGCAAATGGTGCACTATTCAAACCTTCTCAAGGCTGGGACCGCCGTCCGCCGCGTGGGCTGACGCCTGGCCCGTTGGTACCCGCGCAGCCGCGGCCGCTTTGGCCGCCGCACGGTGTCTACGCGGTTCTTCTGCGCGGTCTTCTACGCGGTTGTTCTGCGGGGTTGTTCTACGGGAGATAGAAAATGTCTCTTGTCTCTATCTTAGCCCCGCAAAGAGATCCCTTTCCGGCAGCTCCTGGGGCACCTTCGACTGGATCAGCGTGTAGTCCTCCCACGGCCAGACGCGCGCCTGCATCTCCGCCGACACCGCAAAGAAGAAACCCAGCGGGTCCACCTGGGTCCGGTGGGCGCGGAGGGCGTCGTCGCGGGCTTCGAAGAAGTCGCCGCAGTCCACCTGGGTGGTGGTCTCATGCTTTGGCAGCGGCGGGGTGTGCCCCTCTGCGTCGGCCTCTAGCCAGGCGGCCAGGCGCTGGGCGTAGGGCGACTGGAGCCCGGCCTCCTCGAGCGCGAAGTGCAGGGCGCGGAAGCGTTCCGGGCTGAAAGCGCGGTCGTAGTAGAGCTTGCTCGGCTCCCACGCATCACCGGTGCCGGGATACCTGGCCGGGTCCCCTGCGGCCTCGAAGGCCTCCACCGCAACCCGGTGCGCCATGATGTGGTCCGGATGCGGGTAGCCGCCGTTTTCGTCGTAGCTGACGATGACGTGGGGCTTGAAGTCCCGGACCAGCCTGACCAAGGGCCCCGCCGCCCGTTCCAAGGGCTGCAGCGCGAAGCAACCGGCCGGCAGGGGCGGAAGCGGATCCCCTTCGGGCAGCCCCGAGTCCACGAATCCCAGCCAGCGCTGCCGGACGCCGAGGATCCTGGCGGCCTCGTTCATTTCGAGGCGGCGGGCACCGGCCATGTCGCGCTTCGGATGGGGCGCGCCCTCCATGGCCGGGTTCTGGATGTCACCGCGTGAGCCGTCCGTGCAGGTGGCGACCATAACGTCCACACCGGCCGCGGCGTACATGGCCATGGTGGCTGCGCCCTTGCTGGATTCGTCATCCGGGTGGGCGTGGACTGTCAGCAGGCGAAGCTTCGGCGGCTGACTGGTGGACGCTGTCATCTGGGACTGCTCCTCTTTCTCCTGGGACTGACTGCAGTGCTGACGCCGGACATTTACCCGGGAGATCGCCACTAAACTGGAAGGGTGACTACCGAGGACAAGTCGGGCACTTCCCAGCCTGCAGACATTAGCCTAGCCAATCGCTATGGCCGTCCAAAGCGCGGGCTGTCCCGAAGGGCCAAGCGCTGGGCGGTTATCGTTGCCCTGGCAATCGGGATGGGCTTTCTGGCCTGGGTCTCCACGTCCAACGCCACGGCGTCGGTGACGTTCAAGGACATCGGCTACCGGACCACCGACGCCACCCAGTCCGTGGTGGACTTCCAGGTGACGAGGGAACCCGGCACGGCGGTCAAGTGCGCCGTCAAGGCGCTCGATTCCAAGTTCGCCGTGGTCGGCTGGAAAGTGGTCGACATTCCGCCGGTGGAGCAGGACGCGCAGGGCCAGAGTGCCGACGGCGGGCGCACCCTCGCCCAGCGGGTTGTCCTGCGCACCGAATCGCAGGCTGTCTCGGGCGTCGTGGACAGCTGCTGGATCCCGAAGCCCGCGGCCTAGGAACCAGCCGGGCCCGCAGCAAACCGGCAGCAGAAGAAGGCATGTGACCCACACCGCTTGGTTATTGGGTTTACTCCACGGGATTGACTACAATGGATCAATACCTTTACCCCGCTGAGATGGTTACTGAGTTCCACAGGTGGCCACCATGGCGGGGTGTTTGTTTGTATGACCGCTTGTACACCCACTAGAGGAGAAGTCCGTGTCTACCACTAACAGCGCGCCTGCAGCTTGGCTTACCCAGGAAGCTTTTGACCGCCTGAAGGCAGAGCTGGACCACCTTTCCGGCCCTGGCCGTGCGGAAATCGTCCAGAAGATCGACGCTGCGCGTCAGGAGGGTGACCTCAAGGAGAACGGCGGCTACCACGCTGCGAAGGAAGAGCAGGGCAAGATCGAGGCCCGCATCCGCCAGCTGACCGTTCTGCTCCGCGACGCCCACGTCGGCGAGGCACCGGCCGACGACGGAATTGTTGAGCCGGGCATGATCGTCGTCGCCCGCATCGCCGGCGACGAGGAGACCTTCCTGCTCGGCTCCCGCGAAATCGCCGGCGACTCGGACCTGGACGTCTTCAGCGACAAGTCCCCGCTCGGTGCCGCGATCATGGGTCACAAGGAGGGCGACAAGCTCAGCTACACCGCCCCCAACGGCAAGGACATCTCGGTGGAGATCATCTCCGCCAAGCCCTACTCGGGCTAACACCGCACCCGTCCGCGGTCACAGCAAACGCACGACGCCGGCCTCCCCCACTTTCGGGGACGGCCGGCGTCGTGCTTTAAGACGCGTTGGGGGGGGAACGTCAGCGCCGGGATGCCCGCGCCCGGAGCACGACGGCGGCCAGGACGCCGCCTGCGGCGCCGCCCAGGTGGGCCTGCCAGGACACGTATCCAGCAATGTTCGGAATGATCCCGAAAAGGATGCTGCCGTAGGTCAGGAACAGCACCACCGAGAGAAGGATCTGCCACCAGCTGCGGTTGAAGAATCCACGCACCAGGAGAAACGCGAACAGGCCGAAGACCAGTCCGGACGAGCCCACGGTGACCCCGCCGGCGCCAATCAGCCACACGGCCAGCCCGGAGCCGAGCCAGCTGCAGGCAACGGCCGTGACGAAGACCCGGAGCCCGGACAGGAACACCAGGAACCCGAAGATGATCAGCGGCAGCGCATTGGACAGCACATGGTTGAGGTTGGCGTGCAGCAGCGGGAAGGTGAACACGTCCAGGACGCCGTCGGCACTTCTGGGCCTGAGGCCGAAGACGCCGTTCAGCGAGTGCAGCAGCACCGTGTTGAGCAGCTCGATGGCGAACAGGAGCGCCACGAACGATCCCACCACCAGCAGCCCGCCCTTGGCACGGGCGGCCGCCGTTTCCCTGGTGGCGGGTGCCTCTCCCGGGCTGTCCAGCATCGCTTCCCCTAGTGCACCACGATCGGCTGGAAGCCCTCGGCGCGGAGAGCGCCGAGAACCTGTTCGCCGTGCTCGTGGCCCTTGGTCTCGAGGTTCACGGTGATGGAGACGTCGCCCATGCTGATGGAGCCGCCCACTCGGGTGTGGTCGAGGCCCGTCACGTTGGCGTCGTTCTCGGCGATGATGCGGGCGATGGTGGCGAGCGAGCCCGGGCGGTCATCAAGCATCATCCGCACGGTCATGTACCGGCCGGCGGCGGAGAGGCCGCGCTGGATCACCTTGAGCATCAGCATGGGGTCGATGTTGCCGCCGGACAGCACGACGGCGGTTGTTCCGGGGTTCTCGATCTTGCCGTCCATGAGGGCCGCCACGCCCACCGCGCCGGCGGGCTCAACGACCATCTTGGCGCGTTCCAGCAGGAAGATCAGGGCCCGCGCCAGGGAGTCTTCGCTGACGGTGACCACATCGTCCACCAGTTCGCGGATGATGCTGAACGGCAGCTG
Organism: Arthrobacter sp. FW305-BF8; assembly: GCF_021789315.1. Lineage (NCBI taxonomy): Bacteria > Bacillati > Actinomycetota > Actinomycetes > Micrococcales > Micrococcaceae > Arthrobacter > Arthrobacter sp. FW305-BF8. The sequence continues at coordinate 1,558,513 of NZ_CP084561.1, read as the reverse complement.
CCCGGGCCGGCCCACGGCGATGCCGTCGGCCATGGTGGAAACCTTCTTCAGCGGCACCAGGGCGTCCGCTGCCAGCGACGGCGGGTAGGCGGCCGCGTTTTCTGCCTGCACGCCGATGATGCGGATGTCGCGGCCGAGTTCCTTGGCGCGGGCCTTGACGGCCACCGCGACGCCGGCCAGCAGGCCGCCGCCGCCGACGCCCATCAGGATGGTGTCGACGTTGGGCACCTGCTCGAGGATCTCCAGCCCCAGGGTGCCCTGGCCGGCAACGACGTCCACGTTGTCGAAGGGGTGGACGAAGACTGCGCCGGTATCGTCGGCATAGCGCTGGGCCTCTGCCAGTGCCTCGTCCACGTTGTGTCCGTGCAGGACCACCTCGGCGCCGTGGCTGCGCGTCGCGGCGAGTTTGGGCAGCGCCACGCCGAGGGGCATGTAGATGCGGGCCTTGATGCCCAGGCTCTTGGCGGCGACGGCCACGCCCTGTGCGTGGTTGCCGGCGGAAGCCGCCACCACGCCGCGCTTCTTGTCCGATTCGGAGAGGCGCGCCATCCGCACGTAGGCGCCGCGCACCTTGAAGGAGCCGGCGCGCTGCAGGTTCTCACACTTGAAGTAGACCTCGCCGCCCACCAGGCGGCCCAAGGCGCGGGAGGACTCCACCGGGGTCCGCGCAATAATCCCGTCCAGCAGCTTCTGCGCCTCAAGGACATCGTCCAGCGTGACGGGAAGGCTTTCGGGGGTGTTCACGAACTATTCTCCTTTGGGTGATTCGACGTCGGCACCGGGAGCGGCCTTGCCGCCCGGGGTGCCGTGTGCAGTGCCGGCAGCGTTGCCGTGGCCCGAATGCGAGCCCGGCAGCCGGACATCCTTGAAGGTGTTGTCCTCGTCGGCTGGGGCCGGGCCTGCGGTACCCGCGGCAGCCGGCACAAGTTCATGTTCCCACGTTCTGGCAGCAATATACCGAATCGCCGAATTTGCTACGGCCAGGATGGGGACGGAGAACAGCGCCCCCGGGATGCCGGCGAGGTATGAACCGGCGGCTACGGACAGGATCACGGCCACCGGATGCAGGGCGACGGCCTTGCCCATGACCAGCGGCTGCAGGATGTGGCTTTCCAGCTGCTGCACCAGCAGCACGATGCCGAGCATGATCAGGGCGTTGACCGGGCCGGTGGCTACCAGGGCCAGCAGCACCGCGATGGCGCCCGTCACGAGCGCACCGACGACGGGGATGAACGAGCCGATGAAAACCAGCACGCCCAGCGGCAGGGCCAGCGGGACACCGATGATCGCAGCGCCGACGCCGATGCCCACAGCATCCACGAAAGCCACGAACATCTGGATCCGCGCATAGCTCACCATTGACGCCCAGCCGCGCCGCCCGGCGCCGTCGGCGGGGATCCGCGCCTGCCGAGGGAGGAGCCGGACCAGGAACGCCCAGATGCGTCCGCCTTCGAGGAGGAAGAAGATCAGGATGAACAGGGCCAGGACCATCCCGGCCGCAAAATGCCCGGCCGTGCTGCCGAAGGAGAGCGCCCCGCTGAGGATGCTGCTGCTGTTGTTCTGCAGGGCGGCCGTGGCCTCCTGGATGTACTGGTCGATCTGCGCCGCGCTCAGGTGCAGCGGCCCCTGCGACAGCCAGTCCTGAATCTGCTGGACCCCGGTCAGCGCCTCGCTCCACAGCTCCTGGAAACCGAGGGCCAGCTGCCGGCCCACGAGGGCAAGGGAACCGGCGATCAGTCCTATGAAGCCCAGGACCGTGAGCGCGACGGCCGCCCCGTTGGGGACGCGTGACTCCCGCAGCCACTTCACCACGGGGCTCAGCAGGCCGGCCAGCAGTGCCGCCACCATGACGGGAATGATGAGGAAGCTGACCTTGGCCAGCAGCCAGACCAGGGCACCGGTGATCAGCAGGATCAGCCCCAGCCGCCAGGCCCATGCCGCCGCAATGCGAACGCCGTAGGGAATGTCCTGTTCAAGGTCACGGTCGGTCCTGATGCGCCGCGGCTCCAGGCGTCCGAAGGGCTGGGCAGCGAGTGGTCTGCTCGTGCCGCCCGTGGCGCTGGCACCGCCTGTCGTGTTGGCTGCGTCGTCTGGTGTGGCGTCCTTTGCTGGCGTCATAGCCCAATACTTCCCTAGCCGCCCGGCTATGGGAAACGCGCCACGGCCCGGCTGTGCACTGCCCAGCTGGGCGGACGCAGGTCAGTCACAGAGCGAGTCAGGCATTGCCCAGTCGGGCGCTCCTCGACTCAGGCACCTTCCAGGTCTGCGCGGATACCCCAGGTGATGGTGAACGAGTCCCCGGGAGCAAGCCAGCGGAGGCTGTCCCCGGAGTTGAAGGCGTTGGCCGGTCCCGTCATCGGTTCCACTGCCACGGCCGTGGGCCGGCCCGGGTAGATACGGCTGACAAATACGTGGACGAACGCGCAGGCCTCGTCCTGCCAGAGGCTGACGCTGCGGCCGTCCGGTGCGGTCAGCGTGTGGTGGGCGATCCCGCCGTCGAACGCCAGATCCGTCAGGGCGGCGTCGAGTTCCAGGTCCCCCACCCTTCTCCCCTGGCGCAGGTCGCTGTCCCCGGACACGGGTTCGGAGCTGCGCGGAATGAGCCGCTCATCCGCCACCAGCCGCGTCGCGGCATCCACTCTCAACGTGAGGTCCTCGGAGGGGATCTCGCCGATCCGCAGATACGGATGCGCGCCCAGCACGAACGGCGCCTCGGCCTCGGAATCGTTGACCAGCGTTTGCCGCACCTCCAGGCCCAGGTCCCCGGCCAGGGAGTACTCCACGCGGTGCCGCAGCAGGAACGGGTAGCCGTGCTGGGGAAAGATGGTCGCCTCGAGGGTCACGGCAAACTCGGATTCGGCAACCAGGGAGTATGACGCGTTGCGCAGGAGCCCGTGGCTGGCGTTGTTCTTGGAAACCTCGGTGATGTCCAGCTGCTGCTTCGTGCCGTTCAGGTGCCAGACGCCATCCTCTATCCGGTTGGCCCACGGGGCCAAGGTGATGCCCGTGGCGCCGGGCGGAATGTCGGAGTCCCCGTAGGACTCCGTCAGCTGGACGCCTCCGCGGCTGTACCACCGCAGCCCCGCGGCCAGCTCGGTGACCACGGCGAGCGCATCGCCGCGCCTGAGCTCGTACTGCCTGCCGGTGGCGTAGCGCTGCTGGGCTGTGAGGGAATCGCTGGCTGTGGGGAAATCGCTGGTTTCGGAAGTCGCACCGGAAGTCATGGACCTACCGTACAACGCACGCCCCACAACGCATGCGCCCCCTTACGGAGCACTTTCTGTTATCTTTTGTTAGAAACTATTTGTTTTTGATCGCTTTGTGCCACAATGGGAACAACCACAAATAGTGACCGGGCGCACAGATTCCCGAACGCCAGGAAGGAGGAGCAACATGCTCGCTACGCAGCGGCAACACCGCATCCTCCAGGAGCTCGACGCCGAAGGCACTGTCCGGGTGGCGGCTCTGGCGGACCTGCTCCGGGTGTCCGAAATGACCGTCCGGCGCGACATCGACGCGCTCGACGCCGAAGGCCAGTTGCTGCGGGTACACGGCGGCGCCACACGCGCTGCGGCGTTCAGTGCGCTCGAACCGGGCTTCGGCGCCAAGTCGGTCCGGGAAACGGACGCGAAGCGGGCCATCGCCGCGGAGGCGCTCACGCTGCTCCGCCCGGGCATGACCCTGCTGGTTTCCGGCGGCACCACCACCCATGAGCTCGCGCGGCTGCTCCCCCGGGATCTCGGGCTCACGGTAGCCACCAACTCCCTCATGGTGGCGGGCGCCCTGGCGTCGGCCGGCGACGGCGGCATCCGCACCGTGGTCCTGGGCGGCCAGCGCACACCGTCCGAGGCCCTGGTGGGCCCGGTAACGATGCACGCCCTGGAGAGCCTGCATGCCGACCTCTGCTTCATGGGCGTGCACGGCTTCGACCCGAAGGCCGGCATCACCTCACCGAACCTCCTGGAGTCCGAGGTCAACGCCGCCATGATCGCGGCGTCGGACGCGTTGGCAGTGATCGCGGACGCCACGAAGTACGGGAGCGTGGGGCTCGCCGGGATCGCCCCGCTGTCAGCCGTCGGCACCCTCATCACCGACCGCCGGATCAGCACGGGCTCCGCCGGCCCTGGCGCCGAAGAGCTGCTCCGGCAGGCCGTCGGGGAGCTGCGGCTGGCACCCCTTACCCCGGCAGCGGCACCTCCAGCTTCCCAACTAGGTAGCAGCTCAGGGCCTTCCCAAGGCTGGGAACGCCCTGAGCTGCTACCCAGTTGGGACAACGACCCACTTACTTCCCGCCCCACCCGCCTCCCGGACGGCCAGACGCCGTCGGCCACCGCGTTCAAAGGACACGACGCATGACCCACATCACCAGCACCCAGCTTTCCGACGGCCGCGAATTGCTCTACTTCGACGACGCCGGCTCAACCCGCCGGCGCTCTGTCGAGGCGAGCCGCGACCAAAGGGACCTCCCGCCCCGCGGGGAGCCCGGCGAAGTCCGGTACGACGCACTGACCGGCGAATGGGTGGCCGTGGCCGCGCACCGGCAGACGCGCACGCACCTGCCACCCGCGGACCAGTGCCCCATCTGCCCCACCACAGACGCCAACCCGTCGGAGATCCCGGCCGCGGACTACGACGTCGTGGTGTTCGAGAACCGCTTCCCCTCCCTCGGCCCGGCCGTGGGCCCCGTACCCGCCAACCCCGGCTGGGGCACAACGGGTCCCGCCTTCGGACGGTGCGAAGTCGTCACCTTCACCCCGGAGCACACCGGGTCCTTCAGCGGCCTGAGCGAAACGCGTGCCCGTACCGTGGTGGAGGCGTGGGCGCACCGGACGGCAGCCCTCAGCGCACTGCCCGGCATCAAGCAGGTTTTTCCGTTCGAGAACCGCGGCGCGGACATCGGCGTCACCCTGCACCACCCGCACGGCCAGATCTACGCTTACCCCTATGTCACGCCGCGCGCCGCCGTCATGGGCGCCGCCGCGCGCAGGTTTTATGACGACGCCGGCGGGCGGCAGACGCTGACCGGCTCGCTGCTGCGCGCCGAACGCGAGGACGGCAGCCGGATGGTGCTGGAAAGCGACAGCTTCAGCGCGTACGTTCCGTTCGCGGCCCGGTGGCCGCTGGAGATCCACCTCGTTCCGCACCGCCAGGTCCCCGACCTGGCCGGACTGACCGGGGAGGAGAAGGACGAGCTGGCCCACGTCTACCTGGATCTGCTCAAGCGCCTCGACGCCCTCTACCCCACCCCGACGCCCTACATTTCGGCCTGGCACCAGGCCCCGGTGGATGACCTGCTGCGCCCCGCCAGCTACCTGCACCTGCAGCTGACCTCCCCGCGCCGCGCGGCAGACAAGCTCAAGTTCCTGGCCGGGTCCGAGGCGGCCATGGGCGCCTTCATCAACGACACCACCCCCGAAGAGGTGGCAGAGCGGCTGCGCTCGGTGGCCGTTCCGGCATCCCCGGCCGAGACGCTCGCCCCGGCCGCACCGGGCCTCATCGAAGCCGGCCTCACCGAACCAGATCTCATCGAAGGAGCCCACGCATGACCGCCCCCGCCACCACCACCGACCTCGAGGCCCGGTTCTCCGCCGCGTTCGGCCGCCAGCCCGACGGCGTGTGGCAGGCCCCCGGCCGGGTCAACCTGATCGGCGAACACACGGACTACAACGAGGGCTTCGTGCTGCCGTTCGCCATCGACCGGACCGCCCGGGTAGCCGTGGGCGTCCGGCCCGACTCCACCCTCCGCCTGCTCTCGACCTACGGCGACCAGGGAATCACGACGGCCGACACGGCTTCGCTGGAAGGCGCGGCGGCCAAGGGCTGGACCAAGTACCCGCTGGGCGTCATCTGGTCCCTGCAGCAGCGCGGCATCGACGTCCCTGGCCTGGACCTGCTGCTGGACTCCGACGTCCCCCTCGGCGCCGGGCTGTCCTCCTCGCACGCCATTGAATGTGCGGTGATTTCGGCACTCAATGACCTCACCGGCGCTGGCCTGGGACCGGAGGACATGGTGCTGGCCACCCAGCGCGCCGAGAACGACTTCGTGGGTGCACCCACGGGCATCATGGACCAGTCCGCCTCGCTGCGGGGCTCGAAGGGCCACGCTGTGTTCCTGGACTGCCGTGACCAGAGCGTCCGGCTGGTCCCCTTCGAGGCCGAGGCTGCCGGGGTCGTCCTGCTGGTCATCGACACCAAGGTTTCCCATTCCCATGCCGACGGCGGCTATGCCTCCCGCCGGGCGTCCTGCGAACTGGGCGCCGAGGTGCTGGGCGTCAAGGCTCTGCGCGATGTCACGCCGGGAGATCTGGAGGAAGCCGGCGGGCTGCTGGACGAGGTCACGTTCCGCCGCGTCCGGCACATCGTCACTGAGAACGACCGTGTGCTGCAGACCGTGGAACTCCTGGGGCAGCAGGGCCCGTCGGCAATCGGTGCCCTGCTCGACGCCAGCCATGCATCCATGCGCGACGACTTTGAGATCTCCTGCGCCGAACTGGATCTCGCCGTCGAGGCCTCCCGGGCAAACGGCGCCATCGGCGCCCGGATGACCGGCGGGGGTTTTGGCGGCGCCGCCATCGCCCTGACCCCGGTGAGCGAGGAGCAGCAGGTGCGTGCCGCCGTCGTACGGGCCTTCGCGGAGGCAGGGTACACGGCACCGGACATCTTCACGGTCACCCCGGCTGCAGGGGCAATGCGGCTCGCGTAGCTGTCCATGCCGAGGGACGGGCGTAGGCTGGTCGCATGCCTGAAGCAGTTATTGTTTCAACCGCCAGGAGCCCGATCGGCCGTGCCTTCAAGGGCTCACTGAAGGACGAGCGGCCGGACGATCTCGCCGCGGCCATGGTCCGGGCCGCGCTGGCCAAACTGCCGGCATTCGACCCCACCGGGGACAGCGGGCCCGGCCTGGACGACCTGTACCTCGGCTGCGCCGAACCGAGCGGTGAGGCGGGTTCCAACATGGCCCGCGTCGTGACCATCCTCGCTGGCCTGGACAACGTGCCCGCCGCCACCGTCAACAGGTTCTGCGCTTCCAGCCTGCAGACGCTGCGGATGGCTTTCCATGCCATCCGCGCGGGCGAGGGCCAGGCGTTCGTGGCTGCCGGCGTCGAAGCCGTGTCGCGCTACCAGGACTGGGCCGGGGCGGGCGAAACCGGAGCCCGGAACCACAACCCGCTGTTCGAGCCTGCGCGCCAGCGCACCGCCGCACGCGCCGAGTCGAACACGCCCTGGACGGATCCGCGGCTGGGCGGCCGGATGCCGGACATCTACATCGCCATGGGCCAGACGGCGGAGAACGTGGCCACCTCCTACGGGATCAGCCGCGCGGACCAGGACGAGTGGGCCGTGCTGAGCCAGAACCGGGCCGAGGCCGCGATCGCCTCCGGCTTCTACGCCCGCGAAATCACGCCGTACGAACGCCGCGACGGCACGGTGGTGGACCGGGACGATTCTCCGCGGCCGGGCGTGACCCTGGACGCCGTCAGCGCCCTGCAGCCGGTTTTCCGCCGGGAGGGCACCGTCACGGCGGGCAATGCGTGCCCGCTCAACGACGGTGCCGCCGCACTCGTGGTCATGAGCTACGACCTGGCCCGGGACCTGGGGCTGGAGCCGCTGGCCAAGATCGTCTCGACCGGAGCCACCGCCCTGTCGCCCGAGCTGATGGGGATGGGGCCGGTGGAAGCCTCCCGGCAGGCGCTCGCCCGCGCCCGCCTGGACATGAACGACATCGACCTTGTGGAGCTCAACGAGGCCTTCGCCGTCCAGGTGGTGGCCAGCGCCCGTGAACTCAAGATCGACCCGGCAAAACTCAACGTGCACGGCGGCGCCATCGCACTGGGCCATCCGTTCGGCATGACCGGCGCCCGGATGACCACCACGCTGCTCAACGGCCTGCGCGAGACGGACGGGACGCTGGGCCTCGCCACACTCTGCGTCGGCGGCGGGCAGGGCATGGCCGTGGTACTGGAGCGCCTCACCTAGCTTGGAGGTTTTCTCCATTTGTCGCGACTTTAGGGCCGGCAGGTTCTAGGTGTCGTTGCAACACCTGAGTGATTGGTGGTGTTGTGGGACGTTTTGGTCGGCCTGAGGTGTTGCGTGAGGTTGTGCGGGTGTTCTGGGAGGCGAGGTCTTCCGGGTTGTCCGATGAGGTGGCCGCGGAGGTTGCCGGGCTTTCCGCTACGGCGGCGCGAGGGATCGTCCGTCAGCATGGTGGGGTGGATCCTTCGATTGCGCCCCCGTGTGGGCGGTACCTGTCCTTTGATGAGCGTGAGTTGATCGCTGTGTGGCGCGCGGAAGGGTGCAGTGCGCGCGAGATCGGCCGTCGTCTGGGCCGGAGCCCGTCCACCATTAGCCGGGAGCTGGCCCGGAACGTCCGCAACGGGGGCCACCGCCCCTACCTGGCGTCCGCGGCCCAGAACCGGGCCCAGAAGCTGGCACGGCGGCCCAAGGCCCGGAAGCTGGCATCCAACGAGGCCCTGGCGCTCTACGTTGCCGGGATGCTGACGGCCCGTGAGCGGTTGTCTCCGGAGCAGATCAGTGTCCGGCTGCGGATCGATTTCCCTGATGATGAGAGCATGCGCATCAGCCCGGAGACGATCTATCAGTGCATTTACATCCAGGGCCGCGGAGGGCTGAGAGCCGAGCTCTCCGCGGCCCTGCGGACCGGGCGTGCGGTGCGCCAACCAAACCGGCGGGCCGGGATGCGGAAGCCACGGGTCCCGAAGGAGCTGCTGATCAGTGAGCGCCCGGCGGAGGCCGATGATCGGGCCGTTCCCGGACACTGGGAGGGCGACCTGGTCATCGGCACCCCCGGCACCGGGGCGATCGGAACGCTAGTGGAACGCAGCAGCCGCTTCGTGATGCTCCTGCACCTGCCCAACGGCCACACCGGCGAGCAGGTTCTGGCCGCCATCCAGGAAACCCTGCCCATGCTGCCCGCCCACTTGCGCCGGTCCCTGACCTGGGACCAGGGCGCGGAGATGGTCGGAATCCATGACCGCGTCAAGGTCGCCACCGGAGCGGATGTGTACTTTTGCGACCCTCACTCGCCCTGGCAGCGCGGCACGAACGAGAACACCAACGGGCTCTTGCGCCAGTACTTCCCCAAAGGGATGGACCTGACCACCGTCACGCGTGAGGACCTCGACTACGCCGCCGCCGGGCTCAACGGCCGCCTACGCAAAACACTCGGCTGGAAAACCCCCGCACAAGCCCTCGAGCAAATTCTGGAAGAATCAGCAGCTTAGGACGCGTGTTGCAACGACCGCTGGAATCCGCCGCCCCAGAAGTCCCAATAAGTGGACAAAAACTCCGCCCTTAACGCGAGAGTGGGCCCCGCCGGTTGGCGGGGCCCACTCTCTGTTGGTGCTGTTGAACTCTTAGTCGTCGCCGCGGAGGATGGCCAGCAGGCGGATGATTTCCACGTACAGCCAGACCAGCGTGACGGTCAGGCCGAAGGCGGCGGTCCAGGAGAACCGCTCCGGGGCCCCGTTGCGGACACCTTCTTCGATGTTGGTGAAATCCATGACCAGGGAGAACGCGGCCAGGCCGATGGCCAGGATGCCGATAACGACGCCGATGATTCCGCTGCGAAGGCCGAACGGTTCAGTTGTCAGCCCTGTCAGCATCATGACCATGTTCACCACGGAGAACAGCGCGTACCCGACGATGGCGATCATAAAGAACTTCATGGCCTTGGGCGTGGCACGGACCTTGCCGCTCTTGAACAGCAGCAGCGTCACGGCGAACACGGACAGCGTGCCGACCACGGCCTGCAGGCCGACGCCGGGGTACATGGTGTCGAGAACACGGGTCAGGCCGCCGAGGAACAGGCCCTCGAGCGCGGCGTAGGCCAGGATCAGCGCCGGCGACGGCTGCTTCTTGAAGGTGTTGACGAGGGCCAGCACAAATCCGCCGAGTGCGCCGACGATCATGAGCATGGATGCCAGGCCCAGGGCCACCGACAGGGTGACCGCGGCACCGACGACCACGGCGCCGAGGCAGATGGCGGTCTTAACGATGACGTCATCGAAGGTCATCCGCCCGGTTTCGGCCGGGCCGGCTGCAGGCCGGTTGTACATCTGCTGCAGCTGGTCGTCGGACATGCTCTGCTGGCCGTAGCCGGGCTGGGCATAACCCTGTTGGCCGAACTGGGCATAGCCCTGCTGGCCGAACTGGTTCTGGCCGTAGTTGTTGTGGCCGTACGCCTGCGGGACAGGCGGTGCCTGGGTGGCTCCACGGAAATTCTTTCCGTTGAAGATCGGGTTTCCGCCAAGTGCCATTGCGGGTGTCCTCCGTCTAGGGGGTTGAGTGATGGTCCTAAAGCTCACGCTATCAATTCCTACGTGCCAGCGGCAGGGAAAGTTCCGCCCGGGGAGCGGGCTTTTGAGTTGTTACCGGATCGCTATCTGATGGTCAGCTCCGCCCACACGGTTTGTACTGCTTGCGCTGTACGATAAGCGGGTCAGGGTGACGAATATCACAGCTAGTCAAGACCCGCTCCACCAGCACCGATATCCGCCATCCTCCGTTCGCAGCGGCTGCAACGAAGCAGCCGCAACCACCCCCACGTGGAGGTTTTCAATTTGAGACGCACACCGAGAGGCCTGCCTATCCGGCGGCCGGCCGGGCTGCTGAAGGTATGGGGGGCCATTGCCTCCGCCGTCGTGGCACTCTTGCTGGCCGCAGCGCCGGCAGCGATGGCCGGCACTCCAGCTCCGACGCCACCCCCGTCGAACCAGCAGTTTCAGAACAGCATCAGCGGTTTCCTCCGCGACGACGCACGGCGTCCCCTCGAAGGCGTCAAGATCACCGCCAAGAGTGGCGCCTTCACCGGCGAGGCAACCTCGGGCGCCAACGGGTCCTGGCGCATAGGCGTTCCAAACCAAGGCACCTATGAAATCCAGCTGGACGAATCCACGCTCCCGGAAGGGATCAAGCTTGCCGAGGGGCAGTCGAATCCCCGCAATGTCACGTTCAGCCAGACGTCAAACCTCTCAGTCATCTTCGCCTTCGGTAAGGGCATTGTGGTGCAGCAGCAGGACTTTGGCCAGAACCTGCTCAACAGGCTGGTGGCCGGCCTGAGCTTCGGCCTGCTGCTGGCACTGGCCTCGGTGGGCCTGTCCCTGATCTTCGGCACCACCGGGCTCACCAACTTCGCCCATGGCGAGATGGTGACCCTCGGCGCCGTGCTGGTGTTCGGGTTCAGCGCCCTGAACCTGCCCTTCTGGCTGGCCATCATCCTGGCCTTGCTCGGCGGCGGACTGTTTGGCTACGCGCAGGACGCCGGGCTTTGGCGGCCCCTGCGCCGCCGAGGCACCGGACTGGTGCCCATGATGATCGTCAGCATCGGCCTGGCCCTGGCCGTCCGGTACATCATCCAGTTCTACTTCGGCGGCGCCACCCAACAGTTGCCCTTCGCGCAGAGCGCTGAGATCCAGATCGGCCCGGTCTCCATCTCCCCCAACAACCTGTGGTCCCTGGTCATCAGCGCCGTCGTAATCGCGCTCATCGGCATCGTGCTGCTGAAGACGCGGCTGGGTAAGGCAACCCGAGCGGTGGCCGACAACCCGGCCCTCGCCGCCGCCTCCGGAATCGACGTCGACGGCGTCATCCGCCTGGTCTGGATCGTGGGCGGAGTGCTGGCCTCGCTGGGAGGCATCCTCTGGGCCTACTACCGCCCCGGCGTCACCTTCGACATGGGCTCGCAGATCCTGCTGCTTATCTTCGCCGGCGTGACCCTCGGCGGCCTGGGCACCGTCTTCGGGGCCCTCGTCGGATCGATCATCGTTGGCATCTTCGTGGAACTGACCACCGTGTTCGGCCTCGCAGCCGACCTCAAATACGTGGGAGCACTCTTCATCATGATCGTTGTCCTCCTGTTCCGGCCCCAAGGCATTCTTGGCCGCCGCGAGCGCGTGGGTTAGGAGAAAACCATGGACTTCGGATTCATCCTTTCCAGTGCCGCCGGTGAACTGCTCAGCCCCACGACGGCGGCCTACGCCCTCGCGGCCCTGGGCCTTGCCGTGCACTTCGGCTACTCGGGCCTGCTGAACTTCGGCCAGGCCGGCTTCATGGCGGTGGGGGCGTACGGCTTCGCGATCTCGACGCTCAGCTTCCGGACGCCGTTCTTCGTAGGTCTCCTGATCGCCGTCGTCTGCTCGGTGCTGTTTGCGCTGGTGCTGGGCATTCCCACCCTCCGCCTGCGTGCGGACTACCTGGCCATCGTCACCATCGCGGCGGCGGAAATCGTCCGCTACGTCGTCACCACTAACCAGCTGACCCCCGTGACCGGCTCCGCCAACGGGCTCGCCGCCTTCGAGGGCGGCTTTTACTCGATGAACCCGTTCCCCGAGGGCAGCTACTTCGGTATGAACAACCGTGACTTCTTCATCAGGGTGGTGGGCTGGGGACTCGTGGCCGTCGGCTGCGTCCTCGTCTGGCTCCTGATGCGCAGCCCCTGGGGCCGCGTTCTGAAGGGCATCCGCGAGGACGAGAACGCGGTACGCTCGCTCGGCAAGAACGTCTACGCCCACAAGATGCAGTCGCTGGTGATCGGCGGCATCTTCGGCGCCCTGGCCGGAATGATCTTCACGCTCCCCCGCGGCGCCGTCCAGCCCGCCAACTACGGCACCGAGCTGACGTTCTTCCTGTGGACCTGCCTGCTGCTCGGCGGCATGGCCACGGTACTGGGGCCGGTAATCGGCGCCATGATCTTCTGGGTGGTCCTGTCCCTCACGCAGGGCGTCCTCTACGGACTGATCGAATCCGGTGCGGTGACCTGGCTGACCACGGTCCAGGCCGGCCAGCTGCGCTACATCCTGGTGGGCATTGCCCTGATGCTGCTGATGATCTTCAGGCCACAGGGTGTCTTTGGCAACAAGAAGGAGCTGGCGTTCGCATGAGCAAGCACAGCGAAGAATCAATGGAAGCGGGCATCGACTACATGACGGATGCCCGGCCGATCGCCGTCGGAGACAATACCCCCGGCTGCAAGAAGCGGGACGCGATCGTCGTCGCCGAAAACGTCACCCGCAGCTTCGGCGGCATCAACGCCGTCGACGTCGAGTATCTGGAGATCCCGCGGCACAAGATCACCGCACTCATCGGCCCCAACGGGGCCGGCAAGACCACGCTGTTCAACCTGCTCACCGGCTTTGACACGCCGAACTCGGGCAAGTGGCAGTTCGAGGGCCAGAGCATCGCCGGCGTGTCCTCCTACAAGGTGGCCCGAATGGGCATGGTGCGCACGTTCCAGCTCACCAAGGTCATGGGCAAGCTGACCGTCATGGAAAACATGCGGCTCGGCGCCTCCAACCAGCCGGGCGAGAGGCTGTCCAAGGCGTTGTTCAAGAACATCTGGGGCGGCCGGGAAAAGGAAATCACCGAGCACGCCAACGTCCTGCTGGAAAAATTCAAGCTCGACACCAAGAAGGATGACTACGCGGCGTCACTGTCCGGCGGCCAGCGCAAGCTGCTGGAAATGGCCCGCTCCCTGATGGTCCGGCCCAAGCTGGTGATGCTGGATGAACCGATGGCGGGGGTGAACCCGGCGCTGACGCAGTCACTGCTGGACCACATCAAGAACCTCAAGTCCGAGGGCATGACAGTCCTCTTCGTGGAACACGACATGCACATGGTCCGCCACATCGCGGACTGGGTGGTGGTCATGGCCGAAGGGAAGATCGTGGCCGAGGGACCCCCGGGTGAGGTCATGAAGGACCCCGCCGTCATCGACGCCTACCTGGGTGCCCACCACGACGTGGACCTCGGCGACACCGAGGGCATCAAGGAACTGGAGCAGGAACTGGCGGCGGACGACGAGTCAATCGTCGGCACCGAGAACGCGGGCATGATCGCTGTGGATGCCACGGCGCCCACGATCGCCGAGGCCGGTCCGGACACCGGACGCACAGACGGCGGACCCACAGGCGCCGGATCTACGGCCGTCGGACAGACAGACAAGGACAAGGAATGAGTGCCACGAGCGCGGCCCCGGCCGCAAGCAGCGCAGGCGAGGACGGCGCCGTCGTCAAAGTCACGGACCTGGTGGCCGGGTACCTCCCGGGCGTCAACATCCTCAACGGGTGCAGCATCGAGGCCCGGAAGGGTGAACTGATCGGCATCATCGGCCCGAACGGGGCCGGCAAGTCCACCCTGCTGAAGGCCATGTTCGGCCTGGTGAAAGTGCATTCCGGATCCGTCATGGTCAGGGGCCGCGACCTCACCGGGCTCAAGGCGAACAAGCTGGTGACGCAGGGCGTCGGTTTCGTGCCGCAGACCAACAACGTCTTCGCCTCACTCACCATTGAGGAAAACATGCAGATGGGCATGTTCCAGCGGCCCAAGGACTTTGCCGAGCGCTTCGACTTTGTCACCAGCCTCTTCCCGGAGTTGGGTAAACGCAGGGCCCAGCGCGCGGGCTCCCTGTCCGGCGGAGAGCGGCAGATGGTGGCGATGGGGCGGGCGCTGATGATGGAGCCGGCGGTGCTGCTGCTCGACGAACCGTCGGCTGGCCTCTCCCCCGTCAAACAGGACGAGACCTTCCTGCGCGTGCACGAGATCAACCGTGCCGGCGTGTCCGTCATCATGGTGGAACAGAACGCCCGCCGCTGCCTGCAGATCTGCGACCGCGGCTACGTCCTGGACCAGGGCAAGGATGCGTACACCGGCACCGGCCGTGAGCTCATGAAGGACCCTAAGGTCATCCAGCTATACCTCGGTACTCTGGCGGACGAGGACTAACAGCCCGGCCGAAGACATACAAAAGCCCCCGTCCGGCTGGACGGGGGCTTTTGTGCGGCGGGAGGTGGCTTACAGCTTGCCGAACTCCTCCCGGGCCGGCGTGTACTTGTTGTCGTCCTGGTACTCGTAGATGCCGATGGAGGCTTCTGTCGGGTCACCGGCGTCGGAGAAGGTCACCGGACCGGACTCGCCGTCGTAATCGATGTCCTTGCCGTTGCGGAGCAGCGTGACGCAGGACGCGAAGTCCGTGCACTTCTCGCCGCCCTCGGAAACTGCCTTGAGCTGCTTGGCGATCTCCGTACCCTTGGTGCTCTTGGCGGCCTCCGAAGCCAGCGAAATCAGGTTGACGGCGTCATAGGACTCACCGGCGTAGCTGTAGTCCTTCAGGGCGGGGTCGATGGCGAGGAGCTTCTTCTTGAAGTCCTCCTTGGCGAAGGTGCCGGGAATGGTTCCCTGTGCGCCCTTCAGCGTGCCGGCCTTGAAGTCCTTGCTGTAGTCGGACGTGTTCCCATCCACCATGAACAGCTGCGTAGGCTTGACGCCCTTGCCCGTGATCAGCGGGACGATGCTCTTGGCCTGGTCAAAGGTAATCAGGGCAATTGCGTCCGGCTTGGCGGCGATGACCTTGTCCACCTGGCTGCTGAACTGCGAGTCACCCTCGTTGAAAAGTTCCTCAGCCACAACCTGTCCGCCGGCTGCCTCAAAGGCCGCCTTGACGTTCTTCGCCAAGCCCGTGCCGTAGGCGTCGTTAAGGACGATCATGCCCACTGTCTGGGCGCCACAGGTTGCGATGTAGTTGCCCAGCACCTTGCCTTGCAGGACGTCCGACGGAGCCGTGCGCCAGTACAGGCCCTTGTCATCCCAGGTGGTGAAGTCCGGGGACGTGTTCGCGGGCGAGAACTGGATGACGCCGGCGCCGGTGATCTGGTTGATCACGGTCTTGGAGACACCGGAGGAGGCAGCGCCGATGATGGCGCTGACACCCTGGCCGAGGAGTGCTGTGGTGGACTGCGTGGCGATGTCGGTCTTGGTGTCGCCGGAGTCGCGGTGGACCACCTGAACCGGCTTGCCGAGCACGCCGCCGGCGGCATTGACTTCCTTGATGCCGAGGTTAACACCGGCGATTTCGGGCGGGCCGAGGAACGCCAGCGACCCCGTCGTCGGCAGGAGCGATCCGAGCTTCAGCGGTGTGGGGGTGGTGGTTGTTGCCGCCGGCACGCCGCCGGTCTCTGTGGAGGTGCTGGTCGCCCCGGCCGTGGCACTGGGGGCAGGGCATGCGATGCCGCCTGCCGCTGCGGAGGATTCGGTCGCGCTAGGGGTGGACCCGCCACCACAAGCCGTGGCCAGAAGGGCGACGCCGATGCCAAGCGCTGTGAGCTTGGCGACCTTTGGCGCCGCCTGGGGGAGTGAAATCATTTAGAGTCTCCTCGATCGAAAGGTGCGAACGGCCTTTGATGCGATTTTTGGTCAGGGGTTCCTGAGCTAAGTTCAAGCTATTCCAAATCAAGCGTGAAGATAAGTGACTAAGGTCACATCCTCATAACACTCGTTGCATATTGGAACACCGGCGACACGGAGGAGAAAGAAGTACCCCAGGTGGGACTCGAACCCACAACACGCGGATTTTAAGTCCGCTGCCTCTGCCAATTGGGCTACTGGGGCGCCCGGTCAATCGTATCGCCTCAGAGGGCGGCCAAGGGCCCAGCGTACCGGAACGTCCCGTGGACCCCGCCGGGCCACAGGGCAAGGGGCAGCAACTGGAAGAGGTCGCCCCAGTTCCCGTCCGGTGCCTCGACTCCCAGCGTCGACGCCGGGACGAAGCCGAACCGGGGATAGTAGTCGGTGCTTCCGAGCAGCGCGATGCCCTTCTCCCCCGCGGCGTTGGCACGGACGACGGTTTCGTGCATCAGCGCCGAGCCGATGCCGTGGCGCTGCAGCCGGGGCGTCACGCCAATAGGCCCGAGCCCCAGCAGTTCAAGGTCCTCCACCCACGCCCGGGTGCTGATCACATGCCCGACGATCTCGCCGTCGAGTTCGGCGACGATGCTGAACTCCGGCAGGTACTCCTCGGCGACGAACAGTTCGCGGAGCACCCTGACCTCAACAGGCTCGCCCTCCACGGGCAGTCCGGTGACCGGAGAAACGGCAAAGGCTTCGGCGGTAAGGGCAAGGACGGCGTCGCGGTCCCCGGGCTGCTCGCTGCGGAGCACCAGTTCCCGCACCGGCTCGGGCTCGGGGGCGCTGGCGGCTGAAAGTTCGGACAGGGCCTCCAGCGCCCGGGCCGAGTCACCCACGGGCACCAGCAAATGGTCGTGGTGGAACCCTGCGAGCACGTTGCAGCTGATCCGGGCCTGGGTAAGCGCCCTGCTGACCGCCGCGGTCAGGCCCACCGCTTCCAGTGCCGAGTGGACCTCCAGGGTGATCCAGGCCGCGACGAAATCGTAGGGCAGCCCCAGCGCATCCGCTTCGGCCCTGGGCAGGACCACCGTGAGCCCCTCGGCTTCCCGGACGGCGGCTTCGATGTGCCCCGCCAGCGGCTTGCCGTGCGGCCAAAGAGCGTAGACGTACTCCCCTTCCCGGACTACCGGAAGCATCGAGGCAAGGAGCGTCTGGAGGTTCTTTTCACCCGTCATGGAGCCAGTCTATGTGTGCGCCCTGCCCTGCCGGCGAGGCTGTCCCCACCGGGGAAACCTCCCCAGGGAAACCCGAAAGCGGCCGTTCCCCGGAAGGGAACGGCCGCCGTCGTTATTCTTGCCTAAAAGCTGTTACTTGGCTTCAGCCTTGACAGGATCCTTGGCGCCGCCCTGGGCAGCGGCCGCAGCCTTCTCAGCCGGCGCAGGTACGGCGGGAGCCGCAGCAGCCGGCTTCGGAGCCGGGGTGGCGGCGGCCACGAAGGCGCCGCGCGGGTTGTCCAGGTCCAGCAGCTGCGTGGTGTCGCGGCCCGCGAAGAAGCTCAGGATCCAGTTGAGGATCACGCGGAACTTGCGCTCGAAGGTCGGCATGGCCATGCCGTGGTAGCCGCGGTGGGCCAGCCAGGCGAGGGGGCCCTTGAGCCCGATGCGGCCGAGCAGGTTGATGTTGGCAACACCCTTCCACTCGCCGAAGCCGGCCACGGCACCGAGGTTCTTGTGCTTGTAGTCGACGAGCGGCTTGTCCCAGCGGGAAGCCCACAGGTTCTTGGCCAGGCGCTTGGCCTGGCGCAGCGCGTGCTGGGCGTTGGGAACGCACGTGCCGTCCGGCAGGCCAGAGCCCGTCAGATCGGGAACCGCGGCGATGTCACCGGCAGCCCAGGCGTTGTCGATGATGCCTTCGTCACCCGAGATGCGCAGGTCCGGCAGGACGCGGACGCGGCCGCGGGGTTCCAGCGGGAAGTCGGTGGAGCGGACCATCGGGTTGGCCTGGACACCGGCGGTCCACACGAGGGTGTCGGACTCGAATTCCTGGGCCAGCGTCTTGTCCGGCAGGTTGATGAGCTTGAGGGCGCCCTCGGCGTTGTCCAGCGACGTGTTCAGCAGGACCTCGATGCCGCGGCTGCGGAGGTGCTCCACGACCCATTCGGCCTGCTTCGCGGTGACCTCGGGCATGATGCGGCCCATGGCCTCGACGAGGACGAAGCGGACTTCCTCCTGCTTGACGCGAGGGTTGTTCCGGACCGCAGCGCGGGCGAGGTCTTCCATCTCCGTGATGCACTCGATGCCGGCAAAGCCGCCACCCACCACTACGAAGGTGAGGGCGCGCGCGCGTTCGGCGGGGTCGGTCATGGTGGAGCCGACCTCGATGCGGTCAAGGACCTTGTTGCGCAGCGCAACGGCTTCCTCGATGGTCTTCAGGCCGATGCCCTTGTCCGCCAGGCCCTTGATGGGGAACGTGCGGGTAATGGCGCCGGCGGAGAGCACGACGTCGAAGTAGGGCACCTCGAAGTTGTCGCCGCCGTCAGCCGGGGCAACCACGGCCGTGCGGTTGGCGTGGTCGATGGAAACGACGCGGCCCTGGATGAGCTCGCTCTGCTTGAGGTGCTGGCGGTGGGAGACCACTGCGTGGCGGGCCTCAATGTTTCCGCCCGCAACTTCCGGCAGGAAGGGCTGGTAGGTCATGTAGGGCAGCGGATCGACGACGGTGACGATCCCGCCTGCGTTCGCGATCTTCTTCTGCAGTTTGAGGGCTACGTAGAGGCCGACGTACCCGCCGCCGACGACGAGCACACGCGGACGATCCTGGAGCTGTGGGGTGGTTGCCATGACTCCAGAGTACCGTACTTTGTGAAAATCTTCACTAGCTCGGCCGGTCTGCCGGATCCACGCTCGTCACCGCACCCGTTTCCGGCTCGTCCGCTCCCCCGCCGGACGCACGGTACACCCGCCGCAACTGAACCGCGCCCGCCGCAATAATGGCCACGAAGAGTGCACCGAAGCCGATGACCACTGCCGCCGGCAGCGCGCTGTCCAGCTGTGACGGCGGCACGGCGACCGGCACCGTCGCCTTGGGCAGCGTGGCCTGCGGGGCGGGGACTGCGGTGGTCGGCTCGGGAGCGGGCGTGGCAAAGTTCCCGCGCCGGTGGACGCGGATCCACTCCGCGATGGAACCCAGCGGGTTGGCCTTTGTTTCGGCCACGTCGTCCTTGAGCGCTGCCTCCGCATTGAGGACACCGAAGCCGTACAGCGGGTCCTTGCCCGGCGTGCCCGAGTCCTTGGCGGTGGAGACGATCCTGTTGATGACCTGCTTGGCACTCATCTCCGGCCACTTGGAGCGGATCAGCGCCGCAACGCCGGAGACGATGGGGGTGGCACCGGACGTGCCGGCCCATTCCGCGTAGCTGCCGCCGGGCAGTCCGCCGGCTAGCTTCTCGGCCGGCGCGGCCACGCCGATGCTGATGCCCTGGGAGGAGGAATCGGTGCTCGCCCGTCCGGTCCGGTCCAGGCCCGCGACTGTCAGCACGCCGGGGATGGTAGCCGGAGCCCCCACCTGAACGTTGCCGCCGACGCGGTTACCGGCCGCGGCCACGATGACCACGTCCTTCTGCTCGGCGTACAGAAAGGCGGCGTCCCAGCTTTGCGGCCACTCCGGCGACGTGCTGCCCAGCGAAATGTTGATGACCTTTGCGCCGTTGTCCACCGCCCAGCGCACAGCTTCGGGGATCTGGTCCTGGTCGCTCTTGCCGCCGGGATTCTCCGAACCCAGCCAGGTGGAGACGGAGAGGATCTGCGCCTCTGGTGCCACGCCCATGATGCCGTCCGGCATGGCTTTGGATGCCGCTGCGGTGGCCTTCGGGGAGGGCTTGGCGCTGGACGATGCCTTCTTCGGTGCCTGGTGTCCGCGGCCCGCAAGCATGGTGGCCACGAGGGTGCCGTGCTCGGGCTTGGCACCGATGCTCTTCTCACCGTTGGGGGCGCCGGCGCCCGAGACGTCGTGGCCGCCGGCCAGCACGCCCTTGAGGTCCGGATGGCTTCCGTCCACGCCGCTGTCGATCACAGCGACCTTCACATTGGCGCCTTTGGACACTTCCCAGGCCTTGGTGATGCCGGCTTCCTTGAGCCAGTACTCCTTGTCCCGCCAGGAATCGGCCTGCGCGGCCGGTGCGGTGGCGACGGCGGACGCGGCGATGCCGCCGGCAAGCACCGCGGACAGAAGGGCCGAGACCGTCCGGCGAAGCCGGGCTCTTGCTCTGGTCATTCAGAATCCAATTTTCGGTTAACTCGGTGCCTCGGCACTCAGGGCAATTCCGTCAAGAATATCGTGCTCACTGGCGGTGGCCGTAATTATGAGGCCGCCGCTGAGCTCGCCCATGCGGGTGAGGATGCGCCGCCAGACCAGCGCGCCTGCGCCGATGACGTCCACCCGGCCGGGGTGCATGTACGGCAGTTCCGCCCGCTGCGCCCGCGTCATCTGCAGCAGATCGGTGGCCGCGGCCTGGACGGCGGAGATGGACAGTTCTGCGCCGTGGATGGCCCCCGGCAGGTATTCGGGCAGCCTGAGCGCGTGCGCCGTGATGGTGGTGATGGAGCCGGCAACCCCGACGACGGCGGTGCTGCGTTCCAGCGGAACGTCCAGTCGCGCTTCGGCGATGGCGGCGTCGACGTCGGCCTCCGCGGCGGCGATCTGCTCGGCGGTGGGCGGGTCCGATGTGAGGTGGCGTTCGGTGAGCCTGACGCAGCCGATGTCCACGGACCTTGCGGCGATCACGCCGCTGGCGTCGCCGAGCACAAACTCCGTGCTACCGCCGCCCAGGTCCACCACCAGCACCTTGTCCTCTGCCGAGATGGGCAGCACACTGCTGGCGCCGGCGAAGGAAAGCGCAGCTTCCTCGTGGCCGGTGATCACCTCCGGCTCCACCCCAATGAGGTTCTGGATGCCGTCCACGAAGACCTGGCGGTTCCGGGCGTCCCGGCTGGCCGAGGTGGCCACGAAGCGGACTTTCGTGGCCTGGTACTCGCGGATGAGCGCGGCGTAATCGGCCGTCGCTGCAAAGGTGCGCTCAAGTGCTTCGGGCGCCAGCTCGCCGGTGGCATCCACGCCCTGGCCGAGCCGCACCACACGCATTTCACGCACGACGTCGGTGAGCTTCGTGGTCCCATTGCTGCGGTCGATGTCGGCGATGAGCAGGCGGATGGAGTTGGTTCCGCAGTCGATGGCGGCCACCCGGGTCATGCGCCCGCCTCCGTTGTGGTTGCGTCTGTCGTGGATCCGGCCCCCGCCGCTTCGTCAGTCTTGGATCTGCGGACGGGCGCCGGCCGGCCGACGATGTCCGGCAACCCCTGCGGGCCGTGGCGGCTGAGGTCCCTGGACGGCGCTTCGCCGGCCGTGTCCCAGGCACCCTCGCAGTAGCAGCGGTCGGCGGTCCACCATTCACCGATGGCCGCGATGGCTTCGTCGCCCAGCGGATTCACGCCCGGCCCGGCGGCCAGCGAGTGTCCCACCAGGACGTGCAGGCACTTGACGCGGGTGGGCATGCCGCCGGCGGAGACGCCGTCGATCTCCGGGACGTCGCCGATTCCCGACCGTGCCCCGATTTCGGCACGGGCAGCCAGGTAGGCCTCGTGGGCCGCGCGGTAGGAGGCAGCCAGCGGCTCGTCCGCGGCAAGCCGGTCGTTCATGTCGTTCATGAGGCCGGATGCCTCAAGCCGGGAGACCGCGGACGTGATGACGGGGTGCGTCAGGTAAAAAGTGGTGGGGAAGGGAGTTCCGTTGCTGAGGCGCGGGGATGTTGCGGCCACAAGCGGGTTCCCGCAGACGCAGCGCGCCGGGATTTCCACAACGTCGCGCACCGGCCTCCCCAGCTGGCGGCTGAGCACATCGAGGTCCTGTGCCGATGGTTGCCGGGAGTCTCCGGGGGCGGTTGCCGTGTTGTCGTCCACTGGCGTGGCCGTCCTTCCTGCCCGGATCTGGCTGCACCGAAATTCCGGTAGGCAGTCCCGCGGCGGGCGCCGCTCCTAGTCTGTCGCCGAGCGCCTGATGGACTCCCAGAGGGAATCCACCCAGGGCACGTCGGCGGGGTCTTGTGTTTGTGCTGCACTGGGCTGGCTGGCTGATGCGCCGGCCGGCAGGTCGCTGCCGAAAACCCAGTAGCCGGTCTCACCCGGCATAACCATGTTAATGCGGTCGCGTGCCTGCTGCTTGACGTAGTTGGGATCCTGCCAGCGCGAGACCTGCCGTTTGAGGCTGTCCTGGTCCGCCTTGCTGGCCGAGATGTCCGACTCCAGGGCCGCGATTTCCGCCCGCTTGTCGATGAAGATCTTCACGGTGGGGGCCAGCATGATGGTGATGGCAACCATCACCACGGCCAGCGCCAGCATGCGGCCGGAGAACGCCTTGGCAGGAACGGGGTCGAGGTTGTCTTCCCCTGCGGTGACGGCTGACGATCCGGACTTCCCGCGGCTGCTGCCCGGCTTCCCGGCGCTGGCTTTGGTGGCCGCGCCAGGTTTTGAGGCAGCGCCAGGTTTTGAGGCCGCGCCAGCTGCCGAACCTGCGCCCTTCGTACCTGGGCCGTTCGCACCTGTGCCCTTCGTGCCTGGGCCTTTCGCACCGGCGCCCGTGGCACTCGAACCCGTGGAACCGGTGGAACCCGCGCCCGTCCTGCTACCAACGCCGGATGTGGCACCAGAGCCGTTGGCCCTGCCCGCCGCCTTGGCTTCGTGTCCCGTTCCGGACTCATGGGTGGCGTGCGCCGAACGGGAGCCGCCGAAGTCCGCCTGGATGACGTCTCCCCCGGCGGAGCCGGCGGAGGACTGCTGTGCTGGTGGGGTCACCCTGGGAACTTTGGGACGGCGGGTAGCCATGACACTCCTGTAACGTGTGGGCGCCTAAAACAAAACCGGTGGCTATGGTCTTTCCACCATAGCCACCGGTCAGCTGTTTCTTGGGCTACTAGGCCTTGAAACGCGGGAACGCGCTGCGTCCGGCGTAGCGTGCGGCGTCGTCGAGTTCCTCTTCGATGCGCAGCAGCTGGTTGTACTTGGCAACGCGCTCGGAGCGGGCCGGGGCACCGGTCTTGATCTGCCCGGCGTTGGTGGCAACGGCGATGTCGGCGATCGTGGTGTCCTCGGTTTCGCCGGAGCGGTGCGAGGTGATGGTGGTGTAACCGGAGCGCTGGGCCAGGGAAACGGCGTCCAGGGTTTCGGTCAGGGAGCCGATCTGGTTGACCTTGACCAGCAGGGAGTTCGCCGTGGCGGCGTCGATGCCCTGCTGCAGGCGCTCGGGGTTGGTGACGAACAGGTCGTCGCCCACCAGCTGGACCTTGTCACCGATGGTGTCGGTGAGGATCTTCCAGCCTTCCCAGTCGTTTTCGTCCAGCGGGTCCTCGATGGAAACCAGCGGGTAGTCGGCAACGAGCTCGGCGTAGTAGGCGCTCATCTCGGCGGCGCTCAGGGCCTTGCCCTCGAACTGGTAGGCACCGTCCTTGAAGAACTCGGAGGAGGCGACGTCCAGGGCCAGGGCGATGTCGGTGCCCGGGGTGTAGCCGGCGTTCTGGATGGCTTCCTGGATCAGGTCCAGGGCAGCGCGGTTGGACGGCAGGTTCGGGGCGAAGCCGCCCTCGTCGCCAAGGCCGGTGGAGAGGCCCTTCTGCTGCAGCACGGACTTGAGGTTGTGGTACACCTCGACGCCCCAGCGCAGACCTTCGGAGAAGGTCTCGGCGCCGATCGGGGCGATCATGAATTCCTGGATGTCGACGTCGGAATCCGCGTGCGAGCCGCCGTTGAGGATGTTCATCAGCGGAACGGGCAGGACGTGGGCGTTCGGGCCGCCCAGGTACTTGTACAGCGGCAGGTCGGCGGAGGCTGCTGCGGCGTTGGCAACTGCCAGGGAGACGCCGAGGATCGCGTTGGCGCCGAGCTTGCCCTTGTTGGCGGTGCCGTCCAGGTCGATCATCGCCTGGTCGATGCTGCGCTGGTCGGTGGCGTCGAAGCCGGTCAGGGCCGGTGCGATCTGGTCGATGACGGCGTCAACGGCCTTCTGGACACCCTTGCCGAGGTAGCGGCCCTTGTCGCCGTCGCGCAGTTCAACGGCTTCGTGCTCGCCGGTGGATGCACCGGACGGAACGGCAGCGCGGCCGATCTGGCCGTCGGAGAGGAGAACTTCAACTTCGACGGTGGGGTTGCCACGGGAATCGAGGATCTCGCGGGCGTGGATGGCATCGATAAGCGCCATGGATGTGCTCCTTGTGGGCGATTTACTGGGGACTTTAGGGGAAAAATCTCGACGTCCTCGTCAGGACTAGCGTAGTCGAGAGTGGTGCACGTTACGGAAACCTATCCAGAACCCGGACGTCATGATCCGGGCGCGGACGTTTCCGGATAACGGTTCTGGTAGTGCCGGACGGCCCCGCGGAGGGCGCGTTCGGCGTCGAACCCCCTGCTCCGGGCCGAACGGACGACGGCGAGCAGCAGCTCGCCGAGTTCGGCTTCGGTTTCTATTGTTTCGGCGAGCCTGGTTTCGACAAGCTCAACCACCGGGTTTCGTTCAGCCTCCGGGGCCTGCAGCCCGGCCCGCTCGCCCCGGTCCAGGGTTTTCTGCGCCTGGGCCAGTGCAGGCAGAGCCACCGGAATGCCCTCAAAGGGCGTGCTGCGCTGCGGGCTTTCGGCCTTTTTCACGGCATCCCACTTGAGCACGATCTCCTCCACCGTGGCAGGAAAGGTGTCCTGGAGGGATCCGTCCGGACGGAACACGTGGGGGTTGCGGCGGATCATCTTCTCGGTGAGGCCGCGGGCGACGTCGATGAAGCCGAACACGCCCCGTTCCTCGGCGAGCCGGGCGTGCAGCACCACCTGGAGCAGCACATCGCCCAGCTCGCCTTTCAGTTCAGCCTCGTCCGCGCCGGTCTCGATGGTCTCGGCCACTTCATAGGCCTCCTCCAGCAGGTACTCCACGAGCGACTCGTGGGTGAGCGCGCCCATCCAGGGGCAGTGCTCGCGGAGGGCCGCAATCACCCCCAGCAGTTCCCCCACGAGCTCCTCCACCGGGCCGGTAGGTTCAGGCTGCCGGACGGTTTCAGCCAAGGTCGCCGTACACGTCGTTGATGTACTCCACGAGGGCTTCCTTTTCCTCAAGGGGCAGGAAGGACGCTTCGGCGGCGTTGAGCGTGAGCTCCAGCAGGTCATCGAGGTCGTAGTCGAAAGTCTCCACCAGGAGCTCGAACTCATCGGTGAGCGTCACGCCGCTCATGAGCCGGTTGTCCGTGTTGATGGTGACGTTGAAGCCCAGCTGGTAGAGCATGTCCAGCGGGTGGCTTTCAATGCCCTCACCGAACGCGGCAATGGCACCGGTCTGCAGGTTGGAGGACGGGCAGATTTCCAGGGGGATGCCGCGGTCCCGGATCCAGCTGGACAGGTTGCCGAGGGTGACCAGGCCAATGTTGTCGCTGTCCTCGTCGTCGGCGTCGTCCTCGTCGAACTCCACCATGATGTCCTCGGCGATGCGGACACCGTGGCCAAGGCGCAGCGCGCGGCCGTCAACGAGGGCGGACTGGATGCTGTCCAGGCCGGCGGCTTCACCGGCGTGCACGGTGGCCGGGAAGTTGTTTTCGGCCAGGTAGGTGAAGGCGTCGCGGAAGCGCGACGGCAGGAAGCCGTCCTCGGCGCCGGCAATGTCGAACCCGACGGCGCCCTTGTCGCGGTGCCGAACGGCGAGTTCAGCGATTTCCTGGCCGCGGTCAGCGTGCCGCATGGCCGTGATGAGCTGGCCCACCTGGATCTCTCGGCCGGTCTCGGCCACAGCCTCCACGCCGGCTTCGAGTCCTTCCTGGACCGCCTCGACAACCTCGTCCAGGGTCAGTCCATTCTGGAGGTGCTGCTCAGGTGCCCAGCGCACTTCGCCGTACACCACGCCGTCGTCCGCCAGATCCTCCACGAACTCCTTGGCGACGCGGAACAGACCTTCCTTGGTCTGCATGACGGCGACCGTGTGGTCGAACGTTTCCAGGTAGCGGACCAGCGAGCCGGAGTCGGCGGATTCGCGGAACCATTCGCCCAGGGCTGTCGGGTCTGTCGACGGGAGGGTGTGCCCCACGGCCTCCGCCAGCTCAATAATGGTGGCAGGGCGCAGGCCGCCGTCCAGGTGGTCGTGAAGGGATACCTTGGGCAGGCTCTTCAGGTCGAAGTCAAGGGCAGGGGCGGCGTCAACGATTGGCTCAGTCACGTACCAACTCTAGGGTTGCACCGGCGGCAATGCCAACGGGGGCGCTGCACGGCGACGGGCGGCCTGAAAGGCCGCTGAACCGCCCTGCTAAGCCACCTGCCCTATTAAGCCACCTGCGCTGCTAAGCCACGCGGCTGGTCTGTTCCGGGATGCTGCCCTGTTCGGGTGCCGGGCTCTTTTCCGGCGCAGCGTGGGCATCATTGCGGCCGAGCCGCTTGTGCCACCAGCGGAGGGCGTGGTCAATGATGATGCCCAGAATGATGGCGAACACCACGGCGATGCCGGCGCCCAGCAGCGGGTTGCTGTGGAGCCACGGGAAGGAACTGGCGACGAGGCCGATCCCGATCGAGTAACCGACCCACGTGAAGCAGGCAAGCGCGTCCAGCAGGAAGAACCTGCGGTGCGGGTATCCGGTGGTTCCGGCAACGTAGTTCACCGCCACGCGCCCCCACGGGATGTAGCGCGCCGTGAAGATCAGCACGGCGCCGCGCTTCTCCAGTTCGTAGCGCGCCCAGCCGAAGACCTTCTGCACCCTGGGCCGGCGCATCCATTTCCAGCGCTCCAGTCCGATCTTCCGGCCCAGCATGTAGGCCATGTTGTCACCGGCCATGGCGCCGGTCAGCGCAGTCAGGCCCAGGATCCACAGGTTGGGCTCGCCGCTGTGCCGGGAAAAGGCCGCCAGCGCCACGATGAGCGTCTCGCTGGGGACAACCATCGCGAACCCGTCAACGAAGAAGAACATGAGCAGAACGGGATAAATCCACCACTGACCCGCTGCATGGAGCACGGCCTCATTAATAAACTCCACGCGGGTGTTGCTCCTCGGCAATATAACAAGACAGGAAGTGACGCAAATCGCTCTTTAGTGTCGCACGGCCGGAGGATAGTCCGCTACGCCTTGATTGGAAAGTCAACTTTCCTGCAACGGGTCCTGGATGCGGCCCCGCAGCCGGTTGATGACGAGGTCCACCAGGATCCCCAGCACGATGGCGCAAACAATGGCGATCACGGCCCCCAGCAGGTGGTTCTCCTCAAACCACTGGCCGAAGAACAGTCCAATGGCCACCGAATACGAGGCCCAAAGGGTGGCGGAAAGCACAGTCAGCCCGACGAAGCGCAGATGCGAATAGTGGGTGGCACCCGCGGTCAGGTTGACCGCCACCCGGCCGATGGGGACGAACCTCGCCACGAGGATCAGCGACGCCGGCCGTTTGCGCAGCTCGCGCCCGGCCCAGCGGAAGGCCCGCTGCATGCGCGGCCCGCGCATCCAGGCCCAGCGCTGTGTACCCACACCCCGGCCGATGAGGTAGGCGGCATTGTCGCCAGTGAACGCGCCCAGCCCGGCCACGGCCGCGAGCAGCCACGGGTTGGGAACGTCTGCCGTCGCTGCGACGGCCGCCAGCCCCACCACCACCGATTCACTGGGAATGGGCGGAAAGAAGCCGTCGATGACGCAGCAGGCCAGGACTATGAAAAGCACCCAGGGCTGCCCGGCGGCAGCCAGGATGAAGTCGTTGATGGCCTGCACGGTCAGGCGATGCGGTCGATGATGAGCTGCTGGGCGGGCCTGGAGCCATCCGGTGCGATGGTGACGGCGTGGTCAAGGGCCTCCTTGGCCCGGGCAAACTTCTCCGGCGTGTCCGTCAGCAGGGTCATCAGCGGTTCGCCGGCACGCACAGATGCACCGGGCTTGGCGTGCATGCGGACGCCTGCAGCTGCCTGCACCGCGTCTTCCTTTCGAGCCCTCCCGGCGCCGAGCCGCCAGGCCGCAACACCCACGGCGAAGGCGTCGAGCTCCACGAGGACCCCGTCGGCGGGCGCGTAGATGGTTTCAGATTCCCGCGCCACCGGCAGCTTCGCCCGCGGGTCGCCGCCCTGCGCCGCGATCATCCGGTTCCAGACGTCCATCGCCCTGCCGTCCTTGAGCGCCGCGGCCGGATCGGCGTCGGAAACACCGGCGCACCGCAGCATCTCCTCCGCGAGCCTCACCGTCAGTTCGACGACGTCAGCCGGGCCGCCGCCGGCGAGGACCTCAACCGATTCCTCCACCTCGATGGCGTTGCCCGCGGTTAGCCCCAGCGGGGTGCCCATGTTGGTCAGCAGGGCCACGGTTTCCACCCCGGCGTCCTTGCCGAGGGCCACCATGGTCTCGGCAAGTTCGCGCGCGCCGGCCTCGTCCTTCATGAACGCCCCGCTGCCCACCTTGACGTCCAGCACCAGCGAGCCCGTGCCCTCGGCGATCTTCTTGCTCATGATCGACGAGGCAAGCAGCGGGATGGACTCGACAG
The DNA here is from genome assembly GCF_021789315.1 of Arthrobacter sp. FW305-BF8. NCBI lineage: Bacteria > Bacillati > Actinomycetota > Actinomycetes > Micrococcales > Micrococcaceae > Arthrobacter > Arthrobacter sp. FW305-BF8. The sequence continues at coordinate 1,529,858 of NZ_CP084561.1, read as the reverse complement.
TGCCCGTGACGTCGCGGAGTGCGTAGAGCTTCTTGTCCGCAGGGGCGAGCCCCGGTCCGGCGGCGCAGATCACCGCGCCCACCTCCTGGAGCTGGGCCAGCATTTCAGCGTTGCTCAGGGCCGCGCGCCAGCCGGGAATGGACTCCAGTTTGTCCAGCGTGCCGCCGGTGTGGCCCAGCCCCCGTCCGGACAGCTGCGGCACCGCCACTCCGAAGACGGCGACGAGGGGCGCCAGCGGCAGGGTGATCTTGTCCCCCACCCCGCCCGTGGAGTGCTTGTCGGTAGTTACCTTCACGCCGCCGTCGGGCCGCCGGAGGCCGGAGAAGTCCATCCGCTCCCCCGAGGCGATCATCGCCGCGGTCCACTGCGAGATCTCGGCACGGTCCATGCCGTTGAGCAGGATGGCCATGTTCAGGGCGGCCATCTGCTCCTCCGCGATGACGCCGCGGGTATAGGCGTCGATGGTCCAGTCGATCTGCTCAGGGCTGAGTGCGCGCTTGTCGCGCTTGGTCCGGATGATGTCGACGGCGTCGAACGCCTCGTTCTTTTGGGTCACCGGGTTCCCTCCAGGTGTTCGGGGCCAAAGGCGTCGGGCAGCACCTGGTCCATGGTCCTGATCCCAAGCGTCGTCATGAGCTCCATGCCGGGCGCCCGGAACTCATACAGCAGCTGCCGGCAGCGCCCGCAGGGCATGAGGACGTTGCCGCCGCCGTCCACGCAGCAGAAGGCACGGAGCAGGCCGCCTCCGGTCATCTGCAGGTTGCCCACGAGGACGCACTCGGCGCACAGCGTCAGGCCGTAGCTGGCATTCTCCACGTTGCAGCCGCTCACGATCCGGCCGTCTGCTGTGAGGGCCGCGGCGCCCACCGGAAAGTTCGAATAGGGCGAGTAGGCGTTCTTCATGGCGTCGAGCGCGGCGGTCTCCAGGGCCGTCCAGTCGATACTGGCGCCCTCGTCGTTGGCGTCGTTCTGCACGGCCGTCACCCCTTGGCGTACGGGATGCCGCTGGCCGGCACCCGGGTGCGCGGCAGCGCACTCATGAGCCCACTTTAGTGTCCTGCTCCATGTCCCGGTAACACGCCCGGGTAACGCGCCAGGCGCGAACGTACACTTGTGGCCCCAAAGCACAGCGCGAACTGGCAGCTAATGCCCTCAAACGTGGAGTTTGAAGGCATCAGCTGCCAGTTCGCGCTAGGGGCGACTGCTGTGCCGGCTAAAGCCGGACGAGCATCTTTCCGGTGTTCCCGCCGTCGAGCATGTCCATGAAGGCCAGCGGCGCGTTCTCCAGGCCGTCAATTACCGTCTCGTCGTAGCGGACCGTGCCGTCGGCCAGCCAGCCGGCCATCCGCCCGGCGAACTCAGCGGCATGCTGCCGCTGGCCGCCCACGAGGAACCCGCGCAGCGTGAGCTGCTTCCCGATCGCCGTGGCGAGGTTGCGCGGCGCGGCCGGCGGCTCCGTCGAGTTGTACTGGGAGATGGCGCCGCACATGGCCACGCGGCCGCCCACGTTCAGGACCGACAGTGCGGCCTCGAGATGGTCGCCCCCGACGTTGTCGAAGTACACATCGATGCCGTCACTGCCGGCGGCGGCCCTCAGCTGATCCAGGACCGGGGCATCGCGGTAGTTGAACGCAGCGTCGAAGCCCAGGTCCAGCAGCCGGGCAACTTTCTCCGGCGTGCCCGCGCTGCCAATCACCTTTGAGGCCCCCATCGCCTTGGCGATCTGCCCCACGAGCGAGCCCACCGCACCGGCGGCGCCCGAGACGAACACGGCATCGCCGGGCTTGAACTCCGCAACCTTCAGCAGGCCGGCATACGCAGTGAGTCCGGTCATGCCCAGCGCACCCAGGAAAGCTGATGCCGGGGCGAGGTCCGTGTCCGCGGGAGTTGTCCGCTCCGCGTCCACCACCGCATGCTCCCGCCAGCCGAGCTGATGGACCACGACGTCCCCCACCTTGCGCTGATCGGACCGGGACGCGATCACCTGACCCACCGCACCGCCGTCGAGCGCTTTGTCCAGGGCAAACGGCGCTGAATAGGATTTGGCGTCGTTCATGCGGCCGCGCATGTAGGGGTCCACCGAGATGAACAGGTTCCGGACCAGGATCTCGCCGTCGCTGAGGGCCGGAACTGCCGTCTCGGCGAGCCTGAAGTTCTCCGGGACAGGCCGTCCTGATGGACGGGAGGCCAGCTGGATCTCGCGCGTGGTCGCCGGCAACGCTGTTGCTGCACCCGCGCTCACGCTGCGAACTCCACGAGCGTCAGGGCGACGTCCATGTTGCCGCGCGTCACGTTGGAGTACGGGCAAATGCTATGCGCCTTGGCCATGAGGCTCTCGGCAGTGCCGCGGTCCAGGGCGGGGAGGGCGATTTCCAGCTCGGCGGCCAGGCCGTAGCCGTCGCGGTCTTCGAGGGCGCCGAAGTGGATCTTGGCGGCGACGGCTGAGTCCGTGAGGTCTGCCCGGGCCTGCCGGCCGACCACGCGGAGGGCGGAGTGGAAGCACGCCGCGTAGCCGGCGGCGAACAGCTGCTCCGGGTTGGTGCCCTCGCCGCTGCCGCCCAGCTCCACCGGGCTGGCGAGGTTGACGTCGAGTTTGCCGTCCTTGGTTCGCGCGGAGCCGTCGCGGCCTTCGCCGGACGCCAGGGCCTCGGCTGTGTAGAGAGTCTTCACTGTGTTTCCTTCTGGTGGGGAGGGCTGGTGGTTTGGGGGATGCCTAGAGGGAGTCGTGCAGGGCTGCTGTGAGCTTGCCGAGGGTTTCGCGCAGCTGGTCAAGCTCGCGGGGGCTCAGGTCCGCTGCGGCAGCGAGGTGCTGCGGCACTCCGGAGGCCTTGCCACTCAGGGCCCTGCCGGCGTCGGTCAGATGCACGGCGACGCGGCGTTCATCCTCGGCCGAGCGCCGCCGCTCAACGAGGGCCAGCACCTCGAGCCGCTTGAGGAGGGGCGAGAGGGTTCCGGAGTCGAGCCCAAGCTCCTCCCCCAGTTCCCGTACGCCGCGCGGCTCGCTTTCCCAGAGCACCAGCATGACTAGATACTGCGGGTACGTCAGGCCCAGCTCCTCCAGGAGCGGGCGGTAGACGGCGGTGGCAGCGCGCGACGCGGAGTACAGGGCAAAGCACACCTGGCGGTCAAGGCGGGGAGCATCGGGCATGCCCACAACGGTAGCGGGCAATTCAATTGTGCACAACTTACCACCGCAAACAAGAGCGCGAACTGGCAGCTAGTGCCCTCAAAAGTGGAGTTTGAGGGCGTTACCTGCCAGTTCGCGCTCGAAGCCGGGGCCTAGAGGTCGCGGATGGTGCGGAGCGCTGCGGCGGTGAGGACCTGGATGCCGAAGCCGAGGGCACGCTCGTCCAGGATGTAGTCGCCGCGGTGCAGGTCGTACTCCTCGCCGCCGGGGGTCTTGGTGCCGAGGCGCATCATGGCTCCCGGCAGCTCGGCGAGGAACCAGGCGAAGTCCTCCCCGCCCATGGACTGCGGCGTCAACACCACCGAACTCTCGCCGATCTCGGCGCGGGCCGCGGCCTCGATCAGTGCTGTCTCATGCTCGGAGTTGACCACCGGAGGAACGCCGCGGGTATGCTCCAGCCGGACGTCGACGCCGTAGGGAGCGGCCACCTGGTGCACCACTTCATCCAGCAGTTCGCCGGCGCTGTGCCACGCGTCGCGGTCCAGGCAACGCATGGTCCCTGCCATGTACCCGGTGCCGGGGATGGCGTTGGGCGCCGAGCCCGCGGAGATGTGTCCCCACACCACCGAGACGCCGCTGCGGACATCCACCCGGCGGGACAGGACGGCCGGCACGTTCACGGCAATCTGCGCCAGCGCGAAAACCAGATCCTCGGTCAGGTGCGGGCGCGAGGTGTGCCCGCCGCGGCCGGACAGTTCAATCCGGATGGTGTCCGACGCCGAGGTGATGGCACCGATGCGGGTGCCGATCTTGCCCACTTCGATGCGCGGGTCGCAGTGCAGTGCCAGGATACGGGGCACGCCTTCGAGGACGCCCTGCTCGATGCAGGAGTGCGCGCCGCCGGGCATGGTTTCCTCGGCCGGCTGGAAGATGATGCGGACCGTGCCGCCCAGCGGGGACTCCTGGTGCATGCGGTGCAGCACCAGGGCGATGCCCAGCATGGTGGTCGTGTGCACATCGTGGCCACAGGCGTGGGTGACGCCATGGTTCTTTGAGGCGAAGGGCAGTCCCGTTTCCTCGATGATCGGGAGCGCATCGATGTCGCCGCGCAGCGCCGTGGCAATCGGACCCTCGCCGATGTCAACGGTCAGGCCCGTACCCTCCAGCCGCCGGGGCTTGAGGCCGGCAGCCTCTAGCCGCTCCGCCAGCTTGTCGGTGGTCCGAAATTCCCTGAAGGACAGTTCGGGGTGCGCATGCAGGTCACGGCGAAAATCGATCAGTTCCGGCAGCAGGGGCTCGAGCCAGGGCCCCACGAGGGCGGTGGGCTCAGCTTCGGTAGTGTAATTGCGCACACCTCAACTGTAGCGAGACCGAAAAGATTAGCGGCATCGCCTTCTCCGCGTTACGTGTCTGCCATCTCCGCTTAACGCATTATTGGAGGGAACCGCCGGATTATCGGCGGTTCCCTCCAATAAGAGGTCGGCTTGCTAGAGAACGTCGGTGTCGCCGCTGGCCTTTAGCGCGTCCACCGCCTGCTTCACCCGCTGGGAGTGCTGCTTGGTGGTAACCAGCAGCGCATCCGGCGTGTCCACAATGACGACGTCCTTGATGCCGATCAGTGCGATGACGCGCTTGGTGTCCGAGACCACCACGCCGCTGGCGTTTTCGGTGAAGACGCGGGCGCCCTCGCCGAGGACGGTCACCTCGTCCACTTCCTTGGCGCTGTTCAGCCGGCCCACGGAGGCGAAGTCACCAACGTCGTCCCAGCGGAAGGAGCCGGGTACGACGGCGACGTCCCCGGCCGCCGCTGCGGGCTCGGCCACGGCGTAGTCAATGGCGATCTTGGGCAGGGTGGGCCAGATCCGGGCGGTGACCTCGTCCCGCTGCGGGGTGTCCCAGGCCTGGGCGATTTTCTGGAGGCCAGTGAACAGCTCGGGCTGGTTCGCTTCCAGGTGCTTGAGCATAAGGGAAACGGGCGCCACGAACATGCCGGCGTTCCAGACGTACTCACCGCTGTCCACGTACTGCTGGGCGACGTCTTCGTTCGGCTTTTCCACGAACTCCACTACCGCCTGGGCGCTGGGCGCGCCGGGGATGCGCAGCGAGTTCCCGGACCGGATGTAGCCGAAGCCCGTAGACGGGTGCGTCGGCTTGATGCCGATGGTCACGATCTTGCCGGCCGCGGCGGTGTGGATGGCTTCGCGGACGGCATCCTGGAACAGCCCGTCCGGGCTGATCACGTGGTCCGCCGCGAAGGAACCCATGATGACGTCCGGATCCCGCTGGTGCAGGATGGCCGCGGCCAGGCCGATTGCGGCCCCGGAGTCCTTGGGCTCACTCTCGAGCACGAGGTCGGCGTCCTGGACCTCGGGCAGCTGGCTGCACACGGCGTTCCGGTGCGCCACGCCGGTGACCACGAGGACGCGGTTGCCGGCCAGCGGTTCAAGGCGGTCGTAGGTGGCACGAAGGAGCGTGCTGCCGGAACCGGTGAGGTCATGAAGGAATTTGGGAGCTGCTGCACGTGACAGAGGCCAGAGGCGGGTCCCCACACCGCCCGCAGGAATCACAGCGATAAAACGGCTGAGAGGTGAATCCTGGCTTGTCACTTTGTCGTTACTCATCAAGGCCTACTTTAGCCGACGCACCCCGGCGAGGCCTTTCGCGGCCGCCCAGCATGTGGCTACAGTGGCAACAGATGTGGTCTTCGTCTCAAAATTGCCGAAAATCCGTACAGTACGTGGCGGGCAAGGAACGCCTGAATTGAATAAGCTGTAAGCGAAGCCTAGATTTAGGCCTGAGCTACGAGTGCTCTCGCAGCAGGCGTTTCCCCCGGCGTGGATCCCGCGCCAGCGCCGCTGTGTTCAGGGAGGTTTATTCAGTGCCGACGAAACCAGCTGGCACCTTGTACCGCGGCCGTGAAGGCATGTGGTCCTGGGTTGGACACCGCATTACCGGTGTTGTGATCTTTTTCTTCTTGTTGGTCCATGTGCTGGACACCTCCCTGGTGAGGGTGTCGCCCGAGGCCTACACCGCGGTAATCGGTGCCTACAAGAACCCGCTGATGGCCCTGGGTGAAACGGGCCTCGTCGCAGCGATCGTGTTCCACGCCTTCAACGGCCTGCGGATCATCGCCGTCGACTTCTGGAAGAAGGGCGCCAAGTACCAGCGCCAGATGCTTTGGGTGGTGCTGGGCCTGTGGGTCGTCACCATGGTCGCCTTCGCCATCCGCCACCTGTCCCTCGCGCTCGGAGGTCACTAAGCCATGTCCGCAACTGAGATCCAGTCCCCGCGCAGCGGACAGATCGCCGGCAAGCCCGAGTCCGGCAAGATCGCCCCGAAGTACCGCCGCAACGGCAGCTCCCGCGGCAACTTCGAAATGCTGGCCTGGCTGTTCATGCGCCTCTCCGGCGTGGTCCTGGTGGTGCTGATCTTCGGCCACCTCATCGTGAACCTCCTGGTGGGCGAAGGCATCCACGCCATCGACTTCGGCTTCGTTGCCGGCAAGTGGGCAGATCCGTTCTGGCAGTTCTGGGACCTGGCCATGCTGTGGCTCGCCATGCTGCACGGCACCAACGGCGTGCGCACCATCATCAACGACTACGCCGAGAAGGATTCCACCCGCTTCTGGCTCAAGATGGTTCTCTACGCAGCCTCCGCCGTCATCATCATCCTCGGCACCCTGGTGATCTTCACCTTCAACCCGTGCCCGGTGGTGGACGGCGTCCAGCTGCCCGGCGGCTTCTGCCCCGCGTAGCATCCCCTGGCGGCCCGCCATCCCTTGGCGGGCCGCAGTTTTGTGCGGAGACGGCTCAGGCCGCCCGCTGTTTTATTGCGAATTTTGAGAGAAAGAGCGTCTGGTATGCAGGTCCATAAGTACGACGTCGTCATCGTCGGTGCCGGTGGCGCCGGGATGCGCGCCGCGATCGAGTCCGGTCAGCGTGCGCGAACAGCAGTACTGACCAAGCTGTACCCCACCCGCTCCCACACGGGTGCGGCGCAGGGCGGCATGTGTGCAGCCCTGGCCAATGTCGAGGAAGACAACTGGGAATGGCACACCTTCGACACCATCAAGGGCGGCGACTACCTGGTTGACCAGGACGCCGCCGAGGTCATGGCCAAGGAAGCCATCGACGCGGTGCTGGACCTCGAGAAGATGGGCCTGCCGTTCAACCGCACGCCAGAGGGCCGCATCGACCAGCGCCGCTTCGGCGGCCACACCCGTGACCACGGCAAGGCTCCGGTGCGCCGCGCGTGCTACGCCGCCGACCGCACGGGCCACATGATCCTGCAGACCCTGTACCAAAACTGCGTCAAGCACAACGTTGAGTTTTACAACGAGTACTACGTCCTGGACCTCCTGACCGTCGAGGAGGACGCCGTGCGTGAGGACGGCACGCCGTTCAAGCAGAAGCGCGTGGCCGGCGTCGTGTCCTACGACCTCGCCTCCGGCGAGCTGCACGTCTTCCAGGCCAAATCCGTGGTGTTCGCCTCTGGCGGCGCCGGCAAGGTCTTCAAGACCACCTCAAATGCCCACACCCTGACCGGTGACGGCATGGGCATCGCGTTCCGCCGCGGCATCCCCCTGGAGGACATGGAGTTCTTCCAGTTCCACCCGACCGGCCTCGCCGGCCTGGGCATCCTCCTGTCCGAGGCCGCCCGCGGTGAAGGTGCCATCCTGCGCAACTCCGAGGGTGAGCGCTTCATGGAGCGCTACGCCCCCACCATCAAGGACCTCGCCCCGCGTGACATCGTGGCCCGCTCTATGGCCAACGAGGTCCGCGAAGGCCGCGGCTGCGGTCCGAACAAGGACTATGTGCTCCTTGACCTGACGCACCTTGAGCCGGCCCACATCGACGCCAAGCTGCCGGACATCACCGAGTTCGCCCGCACCTACCTCGGCGTGGAGCCCTACACGGAGCCGGTCCCCGTCTTCCCGACGGCCCACTACGCCATGGGCGGCATCCCGACGAACATCACCACCGAGGTCCTGCAGGACAACGACACTGTTGTTCCGGGCCTCTACGCCGCCGGCGAAGTGGCCTGCGTTTCCGTGCACGGCTCCAACCGTCTGGGCACCAACTCCCTGCTGGACATCAACGTGTTCGGCAAGCGCGCCGGCATCGCCGCCGCTGAATACGCCAAGACGGCCGACTTCGTGGAGCTGCCGGAGAACCCGGAAGCCTTCACGATCGGGCTGCTGGACGTGGCCCGCAACGCCAATGGCACCGAGAAGGTCTCCGCAATCCGTAAGGAACTGCAGGACACCATGGACGCCAACATGCAGGTGTTCCGCACGGCTGACACGCTCAACCAGGTCCTCAGGGACATCGAGTCCTTCGAGGAGCGCTACCAGCGCATCAACGTCCAGGACAAGGGCAAGCGCTTCAACCTTGACCTGCTGGAGGCCGTTGAACTCGGGTTCCTGCTGGAACTGGCCCGGGTCATGACGGTGGCTGCCCTGCACCGTGAGGAATCCCGCGGCGGCCACTTCCGCGAGGACTTCCCGGACCGCGACGACGAAAAATTCATGAAGCACTCCATGGCGTACAAAGAAGACCACGCACCGGCCGACGGTTCCGCGGAGGAGGCAATCGCCGGTGTCCGGCTTGCCACCAAGCCGGTTGTCTTTACGCGCTACGAGCCGATGGTGAGGAAGTACTAATATGTCCGCTGAACTTGCTGAGCCAGCCTCCAAGATCGAACTTCCCGCCGGTGTTGGCGGCGGCGGGGAAATCCCGACGTTCGACATCACCCTGCGCGTCCGCCGCTACGACCCCGAGGTTTCCGCCGAAGCCCGCTGGGACGACTACAAGCTGACCATGTACGGCACGGACCGCGTGCTGGACGCCCTGCACAAGATCAAGTGGGAAATCGACGGCAGCGTCTCCTTCCGCCGCTCGTGCGCCCACGGCGTTTGCGGTTCCGATGCCATGCGCATCAATGGCCGAAACCGTCTCGCCTGCAAGACCCTGCTGAAGGACCTGGACACGTCCAAGCCCATCACGGTTGAGCCCATCAAGGGCCTTCCGGTGGAGAAGGACCTGATCGTGGACATGGAGCCGTTCTTCCAGTCCTTCCGCGAGGTCATGCCGTTCCTCATCAACAAGGGCCACGCCCCCACGAAGGAACGCCTGCAGTCCGCCGAAGACCGTGAGCGCTTCGACGACACCACCAAGTGCATCCTGTGCGCCGCGTGCACGTCGTCCTGCCCGGTGTTCTGGACCGACGGCCAGTACTTCGGCCCGGCAGCGATCGTCAACGCCCACCGGTTCATCTTCGACTCCCGTGACGATGCCGGCGACATGCGCCTGGAGATCCTCAACGACAAGGAAGGCGTGTGGCGCTGCCGCACCACCTTCAACTGCTCGGAGGCTTGCCCCCGCGGTATCCAGGTCACACAGGCCATCGCAGAGGTCAAGCAGGCCATCCTGGCCCGCAAGATCTAAGGATTAAACGCGGACGACGGCGTCGCTCACCGCGTACGGTAAACGTACGGTGAGCGGCGCCGTCGTCGTTTTCCCGGCAGAGCCACTCGCACCACACGAAAGAAGACAACGTGTCCCGCTCCGAAAAAGTCTCGTTCGAAGGCACCACCGGCGAACTGCTCTCCGGCATCCTCGATGTGCCGGACGGCCCGGTGAAGGGCTGGGGAGTCTTCTCGCACGGCTTCACGCTGGGCAAGGACAGCCCCGCGGCGTCCCGGATATGCAAGGCGCTGGCGGACAACGGGATCGGCATGCTCCGCTTCGACAACGTGGGCCTCGGCGGCTCAGCGGGCCAGTGGTCCGCCGGGTCCTTCAGCCACAAGGTGGCGGACACCGTCCGTGCTGCGGAGTACATGCGGGCCGAGGGCCGGGCCATCTCCCTGCTCGTGGGGCATTCCTTCGGCGGCGCTGCCGTCCTCGCCGCCGCGTCCGAGATCCCGGAGCTCGATGCGGTCGCCACGGTCGGGGCGCCCTTCTCCCCCAAGCACGTGGCCCACGTCTTCGATGCGGCGCTGGACAAAATCCTCAGCGAAGGCAGCGCCGAGGTGGACCTGGGCGGCAAGCGCGTGGAGATCCGCCGGCACTTCGTGGAGGACCTGGAGAACGCCGACCTCACCGACTGCATCAAGCGGCTGCACAAGCCCCTGATGGTCCTGCACTCCCCCACGGACAACACGGTGGGCATCGAGAACGCCAGCACGATCTTCCAGACGGCCCGCCATCCGCGGAACTTCGTCTCGCTGGAGGGCAGCGACCATCTGCTGACCGGCAAGGGGCAGGCGGCGCGGGCCGCGAAGATTATCGCGGCGTGGGCCGACCAGTACCTCGACGCCGGACACTGACGCCCGCGGGGCGCGGATGCCCGGCCGGGTGGTATCCTTCCACCGGCGTCTTTCCGGGCTGCACCTGCCGTGGCCCCCAGCCGGTGGTCTTCGCTGCCGGCGAGGCCTTCAGGTCCTCCTCACGGATCGCTGACCAGGCCGCTGCCACGAGGTAGACCTGGCTGACCAGGTTGAACCAGATCAGCAGCCCGATGATGATCGCGAACGGCGCCAGGATGGGGTTGCGTCCGGCACCGGCCAGCAGTTCGGTGCTGAAGACCTGCAGCGCAGTGGTACCCACGCCCGCGAGGATGGTTCCTTCCAGCAGCGCCCGCCGGGACAGCTTCAGGCCGCCGGCCAGGCGGAACATGATCAGCGCCGTGATCCAGTTCAGGACCAGCGGCACGGCGATCTTGATCAGCGCCGCCATCGGGCCGGCCACCGCCTGGTCCAGGCGTAGCTGCTCCATCGCCCAGCCCGCCGCGGTGCCGAACACGAGGGAGGCACCCGAACTGATGACCAGGGCGACGCCGAGCAGCAGCAGCGTGCCGGCGTCGTGCAGTTTGAGGACCACCGGATTGAGCTTGAGCGGGCCCAGCATCATCACGCCGCGGAGCCCCTCCCGGGCACCGGCGATCCAGCCCAGGGACGTGATGACGGTAACGACGGCGGCGATCACTGCCGTCCAGCCGAGACCGTCGGGGTTCAGGAGGTCCTTCGGATCGACAAGCCCATCCCCGCCGTCGACCTTCAGCAGCCCAGGGGCGCTTGCGGCCACGCTGGCGGTGATCCGGTCCAGGAGTGCCGGCTGGCCGCGCAGCGCCAGCCCGGCGATGGAGAACCCGGTGGCCAGCAGGCCGGTGATGGAGAAGAACATGTTGAAGCCGATGCCCGCACTCATCAGCGGACCGTGCTGCCGGGTGTAGTGCTGCCAGGCCCGCATCGGGCGGAAGGCGTTCAGCCGGGCCTGCAGCCACTGGACCAGGGCCATGAGCTGGGGAAACGTTCCCTTGCCGGACCTGCGGGCCTTGCCCCACTCCACCTGCTTGCGGATGACCTCCAGCAACAGCTGCGCACGCTCAGTGGGGAGCGGTGGCTCCGTCGGCGTTTGGTGCCCGGAGTGCGTCCCGTTCGTCGTCTGGTTCGGTACCAAAGTCAAGCTCTTCCCGTAGCTGCCAAATACCGTTGGTGTCGTGCTCGTAAAGTCCCATGCTAACCACCGGGAAGGTGGCCCTGTAGTCTTTCAGCACCGTTTCGGCCTCATCGAGGCTTTCGGGTGCGACGTCGTGGGCAATGGTCACATGGGGATGGTAGGCAAAAGGCAGCTCACGTTCGAGCGGTCCGGTCTGGAGCTTTTCGTGCAGGTCGACGCATTCCTGGAAGCCGTCCTCCACGTTGATGAAGACCACCGGGGAGACGGGCCGGAAGGACCCCGTTCCGCAGATGGTCACCATGAACGGCGCCTGCGTCCGGGCCACCTGCCGCACATGGTCACGGGCCGTTTCCCAGTCATTGGTGGGCGTGGTGGTGACCAGCGTGATGTGCGCCGGTATGACCGTGGCCATGGGGTCCCCGAAGGACGCCCGCCACCGCTGCAGTTCCTCGGCGATTTCAGGCGGGAAGCCCAGAATGACCCCTAGGCTCATTCCGTTGCTGACTCCGCTGTTGGCGGGCATGGGGGCCGGCATCTCGCTAGCGGGCTCCGGCATATGGCAGGAAGCCGGTCTTGGCATAAACGTCCGCAAGGGTGGCGGAGGCGATCGTGCGGGCCTTGTCGGCACCGTGGGCCAGCAGGCGGTCCAGCTCGGCCGGGTCCGCGAGCAGTTCGTTCGCGCGGTCGCGGATCGGCGTCAGGCGCTCCGTCACCACCTCGGCAAGGTCCACCTTGAGGTGGCCGTACATCTTGCCCTGGTATTCGCCGACGAGGGCGTCCACAGACTTTCCGGTGATGGCCGAGTAGATGGTCAGCAGGTTGGAGACCCCGGGCTTGGTTTCCCGGTCGAAGCGGATCTCTGTTTCCGTGTCCGTGACCGCAGACTTGATCCGCTTGGCCGTGACCTTGGGCTCGTCGAGCAGGTTGATCAGCCCGGCGGGTGAGTCCGCGGACTTGGACATCTTGGCGGTGGGGTTCTGCAGGTCGTAGATCTTCGCCGATTCCTTCTGGATGAAGGGCTTGGGCACGGTGAAGGTCTCGCCGAAACGGGTGTTGAAGCGTGCGGCGAGGTCGCGGCTGAGCTCGACGTGCTGGCGCTGGTCCTCGCCGACGGGGACGCCGTGCGGCTGGTAGAGCAGGATGTCCGCGGCCTGCAGGATGGGGTAGGTGAACAGGCCAACGCTGGCGTGTTCCGAGCCCTGCTTGTGAGCCTTGTCCTTGAACTGCGTCATGCGGGACGCCTCGCCGAAGCCGGTGATGCAGTTCAGGACCCAGGCCAGCTGGGCGTGTTCGGGAACCTGGGACTGGACGAACAGGGTGCACTTGTCCACGTCCACGCCGCCGGCAATGTACTGCGCCGCCGTGACCCGCGTCCGGCGAGCCAGTTCGGCGGGATCCTGGGGAACTGTGATCGCGTGCAGGTCCGGAATGAAGAAGACGGCGTCATACTCATCCTGCATGCGCACCCAGTTGACGAGGGCGCCGAGGTAGTTGCCAAGGTGCAGCGAATCGGCGGAGGGCTGCATGCCGGAAAGGATCCGGTGCCGGATCCCGGTAGCCGGCTGCGTTCCGTTTGCTGCTTCGGGCTGCGCAGCAGCGGCGTCGGTCACGGTGGAAGTGGAGGTCATTCGTCGAAACCTTTGGAGCTAGAGCCGGTAGTCCACTACCAGCGGGGCATGGTCAGAGAAGCGGGTGTCCCACGAGGGTGCCCGGTCCACGGTGGCCGAAACTGCTGCGGCCGCGAGGGCGGGGGTGGCCAGGTGGTAGTCGATGCGCCAGCCGGTGTCGTTGTCGAAGGCCTGGCCGCGCTGCGACCACCAGGTGTAGGGGCCGTTGACGTTACCCGCCAGGCCCCTGTGAACATCCTTCCAGCCGATCTCCTCACCGAAAAAGCGGTCAAAGTAGGCACGCTCCTCGGGCAGGAAGCCGGCACGCTTGACGTTGCCCTTCCAGTTCTTGATGTCCAGCTCAGTGTGGCCGACGTTCAAGTCGCCGGTCACCAGAGCGTGGTCGCTGTGCTTGGTGAGCTCGGGCAGACGCGTGCTCATGAGATCCAGGAAGCGGTATTTGTCCTCCTGCTTGGGGGTGCCGGCCTCGCCGGAGTGCACGTAAGCGCTCACAACGGTCAGCTGGGAGGCGTTGCCCTCGGCGTCGCGGACGCGGAAGTCCGCCTCCACCCAGCGGCCGGCCGTGGCGAAGTAGTCGTCGCCGATGTGGTCGCGGGTGACGAGGGGCTCTTCGCGGGAGGCGATGGCGACGCCGGCGCGGCCCTTGGCCTCGGCTTCGGCGTGCAGGATGTGCCACCCTTCGCCGATGAGCTGGCGAACGATGGCGTCAGGGGCCCGGACTTCCTGCAGCGTCAGAATGTCCACTTCGCGGGTCGCGAGCCATTCCGACATGCCCTTTTTGTAGGCAGCACGGAGTCCGTTGACGTTGACTGTTGCGATGCGAAGGTGGTCCTTCTTCAATGCCGAGCTCACCCGTTCCACTCTAGTCGATGATGGTTCCGGTCACGGGCTCGCCGGAGCCGCCGGACGACTTGATCATGTCACGTGCGTTGGTGGCGGTGATCTCGATGGTCTCCAGGGCGCGGCGGATGGTGTCCTGGTCCGCTGCTGCACCCTTGGCCTGTTCCTGCTCCACCACGCGCACCTGCACCTGCACGATCTTGAAGGAGTGGTCCAGCTTCATGTCCCGGATCTCCTCCGCCTCGCCGCGTTCGCGGACCAGGCGGGTTCCGCCGTGGTCGGCCGAAACGGTGGAGGGCGCGCGGCCCGCGGCAGCGTTGAACGCGTTGTGCGCCTCGTTGATCTTCGCGCCGGCCTTCTTGGCCGCCCGCTGGATGCTGAAGACCACGAAGGAAGCCAGCGCCAGCCAGAACAGCGCGATGACGGCGACAACCCAGCCGACGACGTCGTTCTGGTTGGCGGCGAAGATCACTGCCACCAGGAAGGCGGTGATCAGGACCAGCAGGCCCGGACCGCTGATGCGGAACATGGAGAATCCGCCCCGGCCCGGGGTGGAGGAAGACTTGGAGCTGCCCAGAGATTGCATGAAGCTATTCTCTCAAATCCCCGGACCGCCCCAGGACGCTTCCACCGGCGGCGAACACCTGCCTACTTCAGGAACAGGCTCCGCAGCCTGCCGGTGGTGAGCATCAGGCCCAGCACGATCATCACCAGGTAGTAGCCCACGTGGATGGCCGTCGCCGGGGTGAAGGAGGCCGCGCTGATCTGCCGCAGCAGCTCCACGCCGTGCCACAGCGGCATGGCCTGGATCAGCCACTGGATGTATTCGGGGTAGACGCTCAGCGGATAGAAGGTGGCGCTGAACAGGAACATCGGCAGCATGATGAAGTTCACCCAGTCCATCTGTTGGAAGGTCTTCATGAAGCTCGTGATGCCCATGCCGAAGCTGGCGAATCCGAACGCGATCAGCACCGAGGCCGGAATCATCAGCAGCGCCCACGGGGTGGTGATCAGGCCCATCAGCCCCATGACCGCCGTGAACCCGGTGGCGTACAGCAGGCCGCGCAGCAGGGCCAGGATGATCTCGCCGATGGCCACGTCCAGGGGCCCGAGCGAGGTGTACAGCATCCCCTGGTAGAGCTTGGCGAAGTTCATCTTGAAGAAGACATTCCAGGTGGAGTCGTACACCGCCCCGTTCATGGCCGAGACCGCAAGGAGCGCCGGGGCAATGTACGCCGCGTAGCTGATCTCCTGGCCGCCCGGGCCGGAGACGGAACCCACCACGGCACCCATCCCGACGCCCATGGAAATCAGGAACAGCACCGGCTCGAAGAACCCGGACAGCATGACCATCCAATTGCTGCTCTTAGTGGCCATCAGCCCGCGCCCGATCACCGCCCGGGCGTTGCGCGAGTACAGCGGGCCGAAGCGCCGGTTCCGGGCTTCGTCTGTGACGGCGTGCCCCTGGGTCAGGACTGTCACTGCCCCATCCTCCTGACGAACTGGCGCTTGGTGAGCACCCAGCCGAACCAGGCCAGGGCCAGCAGGAACACGACGTGGATGATGGTCAGCACCGGGGATTCCTCGTAGCCGAAGGTCATCACCCGGCCCAGCTCCGTGCCGTGCCAGATGGGCGAAATCCAGCCGATCCAGCGGACCAGCACGGGCAGCGTGTCCAGCGGGAAGAACGTGCCGGAGAACAGGAACAGCGGCATGACGATGAACCGCATCACCATGGCGAACTGGCCCTTGTCCTCCTTGATGGATGCGGCGTACGCCATGAGCGGCAGGCCGAACGAGAGCCCGGCCAAGGTTGCCACCAGCACGGAGCCCCAGCCCCAGCCACTCGGTGATGCGCCAAACAGGGCAACGATCACGAAGTAGATGACAGACTGCAGCAGGAACCGCAGGGTCACCGCGATGATCTGCCCCGCCGCGATCTGCTCCGGTGTCAGCGGGGAGGCGTGCGGCCCATAGTAGACGCGGCGCCATTTGAAGCCGTCCATCACGGGGAACGTGAATTCGGTGGCGGCGGTCATGACCGCGGCAGAGACGAGCAGTGCCGGCGCGATGAAGGCGATGTAGCTGACCCCGCCGAACGCGGAGACGGCGTTGGTGTCCACCAGCGTGGCCAGGCCGACGCCCATCGCGAACAGGTACGCGGCGGGCTGGCCCACGCTGTACAGGAAGATGGACCAGCCGTACCCCTTCATGACGCGCAGGACCTGCTCGGCGTAGTAGAAGGCACCCCAGCGCCGCGCCCTGGCGGCCGCCACCTCGGGAGCATGCGCGCGCAGGGCGCGTCCCGCCGTCGTGCTATCCGCAGCAGCCAGCGGCTCAGTCAACGAGGCTCCTGCCGGTTAGCCGGAGGAACACGTCCTCCAGCGAGGACCTGCGCACCAGCGACGTCAGCGGCCGCAGCCCGCGGCCGGAAACTTCCTCCAGCGCGGCCTCGCCGTCGTGCGTGTAGATGAGCACCCGGTCCGGGAGCGTTTCCAGGCGTTCGCCGATGCCCTCGAGCTCGGCCCCGATGCTGGCGTTGCGTTCCGACCCGAACCTCAGCTCCAGGACCTCGCGGGTGGAGTAGTCGCGAATGAGGGCGGCCGGCGATCCCTCCGCCATGATCCGTCCCTTGTCCACCACGATCAGCCGGTCGCAAAGCTGCTCCGCCTCGTCCATGTAGTGCGTGGTGAGGATCAGCGTGACGCCCTGCTCCTTCAGGCGGAACAGCCGGTCCCACAGGATGTGCCGCGCCTGCGGATCCAGTCCGGTGGTGGGCTCGTCGAGCAGCAGGATGCGGGGTTCGTTGATGAGCGAGCGCGCGATGGTGAGGCGGCGTTTCATGCCGCCGGACAGGGCGTCCACCTTGGACTTGGCCTTGTCCGTCAGCTGCGCGAACTGGAGGAGCTCGTCGGCCTTGGGTTTGAGGTAGCTCATGGGCAGGCCGAAGTAGCGGCCGTAGACGAGCAGGTTGTCCCTGACTTTGAGTTCCTCGTCCAGGTTGTCCTGCTGCGGTACCACGCCCAGGTGCGCCCGCACCTCGGGACCGTTCTGCTCGGGATCCAGCCCCATGATGGTCAGGTTCCCGGACGTCCGCTGGGACACTCCGCCGATCATTTTCATGGTGGTGGACTTGCCCGCGCCGTTCGGCCCGAGCAGCCCGAAGGACTCCCCCGCGGGAACGCTGAAGGAAATGCCGTCGACGGCGATGACGTCGCCGTAGGTCTTGGTCAGGTTCTCTGCGGTAATGACATACTGCGGCGCGGCGGGCTCTTTGTGGTTCTCGGGCCGTGTCTCGTGAGCGGGCACAGGCTTCTTGGACGTTCCTTGGGCGGAATGGAGTTCGGGCACCCCATCACGCTAGTACGCGGCGCGGGCCAAAGGAATAGCTAAATCTCAAAAACCCGAACAGCAACGCGGGGTCAGATGTCGCCCAATGCGGACCCCTTATTGGCGATACCTGACCCCGCGTTGCGGCAGGCGCTACCTGCGGTTCCCCCGTGAATCCCCCCGCAGAACCTCCAGCCGCTGGCGGTATTCGGTCTCATCAATTTCGCCGCGTGCGTAGCGCTCACGCAGGACGCTTTCGCCGCCGCGGGCGGTGGCCCACTCGTGGTTCCTGCGCCAGGTGCGCCGGGCGAAGAAGATCAACAGGCCGATCACCAAAATCCAGAACAGCGGGAACAGCAGGAACCATGGCGAGAATCCTGTGCCCCACGGGCCGTGGGCGACGGGATCGGCCAGCAGTTGCGCGGACTGGACCGCCATAGTGGTGGCTAGGGATGAAGTCATGTTGTGCTCCCAGAATCTCGGTACGGGCCGGCTTTCGGCTCTGGTTCGAGTCTGGCCGTCCGACGGCGGCGGGTCGTCCGACGCCGGGAGTCACCTTGGGTGCCCCGCGTACTCCGCCGGGAGTCACGCGCCTGCTGCCTCAGCCGGCCCAGCCGGGCCGGACGAGCCCCGATTCGTAGGCCAGCACCACCAGCTGCGCCCGGTCGCGGACCAGCAGCTTGGTCATGATGCGTGAGACGTGCGTTTTGGCCGTAAGCGGCGTGATCACCAGCCGCTCCGCGATCTCGGCGTTGTTCAGGCCCTCGCCCACGAGCCGCAGGACTTCGCGCTCACGCTCGGTGATGTTCGCCAGCTGAGCCGGGGCCGCCGTCGCCCGGGACTGCAGCGCCAGCTGGGCCATGATGCGCCGGGTCACCGACGGCGAGAGCAGGGCGTCTCCGTCATGGACCACACGGACGGCCCGGAGCAGCTCCTCGGGTTCGGTGTCCTTCACCAGGAACCCTGCCGCCCCGGCCCGCACCGCCTCGGCAATGTATTCGTCCAGTTCGAAGGTGGTGAGGATGATGATGCGCGTGCCGGCGAGGCCCTGGTCCGCCATGATCTTCCGGGTGGCCTCCAGTCCGTCCATCTCGGGCATGCGGATGTCCATGAGCACCACGTCGGGGCGCTCCCGGGCGGCCAGGCGGACTGCGTCGCCGCCGGTGCCGCACTCGGCCACCACCTCCATGTCCGGTTCGGCGTTCAGGAGGGCGCGGAAACCGGCGCGGATGAGGGTCTGGTCATCGGCCAGCAGGATGCGGATCACCGCGCCTCCTGTCCGGGTCCCCGCAAGGGGCCGGCCAGCGGCCCGGCGACCGGGATCACCGCGCGGACCCGCCAGCCCGGATGCAGCGGCGCAAGGTTTAGCGGCGCCACCTGCAGCGAACCTCCGGCTGCGGCCGCCCTCTCCCGCATCCCCGTCACCCCGTTGCCTTCCGGCACACCGACGGCCCCCGCGCCGTCGTCGTCAACGGTCACGGTGAGCTGCGTGCCTGGGCTACCTGCCGACGTCGGGCCCTCCAGGGCAAGGACGACGGCGGCCTTCCGGGCGCCGGAATGCCGCACCACGTTGGTCAACGCCTCCTGGACGATCCGGTACGCGGCCTCCTGGACCGCGTCAGGGAGCTGCCGCGCAGCGGCGGCCTCCGGCTGGGTCAGGCTGACGTCCAGCCCGGCACGGCGGGCGTCCTCGGCAAGCGCGGGAAGTCGGTCCAGCCGGGGCGGCGGCGCGGGACTCAGCGGGGCGTCCTCGCGGAGCACGCCCAGGAGCTGGCGCACCTCGGCGAGCGAATCCTTGCTCGCGGCTTTGATGGCTTCCAGCGCGGGGCGGAACTGGGCGGGGTCCTTCTCCCCCAGGTGCAGCGCCACCGAGGCACGGACGTTGATCAGCGACAGGGAATGGGCAACGACGTCGTGGATGTCCCGGGCGAGCGTCAGCCGGTACTCGTCGCGGGCAGCCTGCTCGCGCGCCTCGCGCTGGCGGCGGCGTTCCGCCACCCGTTCCGTGCGGAGCCTGATGCCCTCCCCCATCAGCACCAGAATGGCCAGCCATGACGTGGCGGCGAAGGCCCGGACCAGTCCGAACTCGTCACCACCGGCTGCCGCGCCGGCCACCAGCACCGCTGCGCAGGCCCCGGCCACGGTCCAGGTCTGCCAGCGCTTCCCGGCCGCCGCGGAAAGCACGATCGCCAGCGCCAGCGACAGGAACACCGGACCCCACGCGTAGCCGCGCGCCAGGTACGCGGCGACGGAAGCCGCCGCGGCAGGAAGCATGACCAACGGAGCGCGGCGCCGGAGCGACAGTGAGGCCGGCCCCGCGAGCAGCAGGACGAACGCGAGGGCATCCAGCGGCCGGTGGTCCGGTTGCCGGGCGGAGGCGAAGACAGTGCCCACCACCTCGAAGACGGCCACGGCCACCACGATGGCTGCTGTGGGCGGTCCCCGGAAACGGTGCTGCATAGGTCCGAGCCTAGCCGGGAAGGCCCCGCCCGTCGTCGGCTTAAGGGCGTAGGGCGCCTACTCCCGAAGGAGTAGACGCCCCACCCGCCCCCTAACTTCGCAAGCTCGGCCAGGGAACCCTGCGGGCGTGGGCCCAGCTAGTCATACCGACGCCTGCTGGCTAAGCGATGCCCGCCTGGCGTTCCGCGGTTTCCACCACGTTTGCCAGGAGCATGGCGCGGGTCATCGGACCCACGCCGCCCGGGTTCGGGGACAGCCAGGCGGCGACGTCGGCAGCGTCGGGGTGCACGTCTCCGGTGACCACCGCCTTGCCGGTGCCGTCGTCCACGCGGCTCACGCCGACGTCGAGCACGATGGCACCCGGCTTCAGGTCCTCCGCCCTGACCAGGTGCGGCACGCCGGCCGCGGCGATCACGACATCGGCCTGCCGGAGTTCGGCGGCCAGGTCGGTGGTGCCGGTGTGTGCCAGCACCACAGTGGCGTTGACGTCCTTGCGGGTCAGCAGCAGGCCCACCGGGCGGCCGATGGTCACACCGCGCCCCACCACGAGGACCCGCTTGCCCTTCAGGTCAATACCGTGCCGGGTGAGCAGTTCCACGCAGCCCTTGGGGGTGCAGGGCAGCGGGGACTTCATGGGGCCGCTGATGTTGGCCACGAGCCGGCCCAGGTTCATCGGGTGCAGGCCGTCGGCGTCCTTGTCCGGATCCATGGCCTCCAGGATGACGTCCTGGTCGATGTGCTTGGGCAGCGGCAGCTGGACGATGTAGCCCGTGCACTCCGGGTTATCGTTCAGCTCGCGGACCACGGCCAGGAGCTCGTCCTGGGTGGTTTCCTCGGGCAGGTCACGGCGGATGGAGTTGATTCCCACCTCGGCGCAGTCCTTGTGCTTGCCGCCCACGTACCAGGTGCTGCCGGGGTCGGACCCCACCAGGATGGTGCCCAGTCCCGGAGTGACGCCCTTGGCCTTGAGTGCGGCCACGCGTTCGGTCAGCTCTGCCTTGATGGCGGCGGCGGTAGCCTTGCCGTCAAGGATCTGCGCGGTTTTTGCGGTTTCAGTCACGGATCACCACTGCTCGTGCTGCGGGTACAGCGGGAAGTCGGCGGCGAGCTTGTCCACGCGGGCCTGCAGGGCCTCGACGTCCGTGGCGGAGCCGGCCTTCAGGGCGGTGGCGATGATCTCGGCAACCTCGGTGAATTCCGTGGCGCCGAAGCCGCGGGTGGCCAAGGCCGGGGTGCCGATGCGCAGGCCGGAGGTGACCATCGGCGGGCGCGGGTCGAACGGCACGGCGTTGCGGTTGACGGTGATGCCCACGGAGTGCAGGAGGTCCTCGGCCTGCTGGCCGTCCAGCTGCGAGTTGCGCAGGTCCACCAGGACCAGGTGAACGTCGGTGCCGCCGGTGAGGACGGACACGCCCGCCTCGGCAACGTCGGACTGGTTGAGGCGGTCGGCGATGATCTTGGCGCCTTCCAGGACGCGCTCCTGGCGCTCCTTGAATTCGGCGGTGCCGGCGATCTTGAAGGCCACCGCCTTGGCGGCGATGACGTGCATGAGCGGTCCGCCCTGCTGGCCCGGGAAGACGTTGGAGTTGAGCTTCTTGGCCCACTCCTGCTTGGCCAGGATCACACCCGAGCGGGGGCCGGCGAGGGTCTTGTGCACGGTGGAAGTGACGACGTCGGAGTGCGGCACCGGGCTCGGGTGCAGGCCTGCTGCCACGAGGCCGGCGAAGTGTGCCATGTCCGTCCAGAGCAGGGCGCCCACTTCATCGGCGATGGAGCGGAACGCGGCGAAGTCGAGGTGGCGCGGGTAGGCGGACCAGCCGGCAATGATCACCTGCGGCTTCTCGGCGATGGCCTGCTCGCGGAGCTTGTCCATGTCAACGCGGAAGGTGTCCTGCTCCACCTGGTAGGCGGCCACGTTGTAGAGCTTGCCGGAGAAGTTCAGCTTCATGCCGTGCGTGAGGTGTCCGCCGTGGGCCAGGGACAGGCCCAGGATCTTGTCACCGGGGGTGATCATGGCGGAGAGCGCAGCGGCGTTGGCCTGCGCGCCGGAGTGCGGCTGGACGTTGGCGTATTCGGCACCGAACAGGTCCTTGACCCGGTCAATCGCCAACTGCTCGGCAACGTCGACGTACTCGCAGCCACCGTAGTAGCGGCGGCCCGGGTAGCCCTCGGCGTACTTGTTGGTCAGAACGGAGCCCTGGGCTTCCATGACGGCGCGGGGGGCGAAGTTTTCAGAGGCGATCATTTCCAGGGTGCCGCGCTGGCGGCCGAGTTCCTGGTCCAGTACTGCGGCGATCTCGGGATCGAGCTCAGCCAGCGGCTGGTTGCTGACGGCGGAGGTGCTAACGGAAGTCGGTGAAGTGGTCACGAAGAACTCCTGGCTAGGGACGGGCACTGCTAAAGGTCAGGCTACCGGCTGGAACGGTGCTCCGCCCGTCAGTGACCACCATCCGGAAACGTTCCGGGCGCAGGTCAATTCAGGGCGCCGCAGCGCAATCGGGTGGCCGCTCTTCGAGAAGCGCAGCGCTACCGGCAAAACATGACCCTCGGCCCAGGCGTACGATCCGTGGTCTTCGTGAATGCCGCTCCCTGGTGGTTAGCCACCCAAACGCCAGTTGCGACGCCACCACACTATCAAAAGCGGGACCGACGCGCGGGTAGGCTGTTCTTCGTGAATGAAGACCAGCTCGCCAGATCGTACGTCGTAACCCTGTCCTGCCCCGACCGCCCGGGCATCGTCCACGCCGTGGCCGGCGCCCTGCTCGTGGCGGGCTGCAATATTACGGACTCCCAGCAGTACGGCAGCGAGTCCACCGGGACCTTCTTCATGCGCGTGGAAGCCACCACCACCGCCTCCCAGGGCGAGGTGGTTGCTGCCCTGGAGCCGGTGGCCGACGCCTTCGGCATGCAGTGGAGCCTGTTCCCCGTGGGCCGGAAGGTCCGCACCCTGCTGATGGCAAGCAAGTCCGCCCACTGCCTCAACGACCTCCTGTTCCTGCAGCGCTCCGGCACCCTGCCCATCGAGATTCCGGCGATCGTCTCCAACCACCGCGACCTGGCCGGGCTGGCCGAGTTTTACGGCATTCCGTTCCACTACATCCCGGTGACGGCCGACACGAAGGAGCAGGCCGAGGACCAGCTGCGCAAGATCATCGCCGAAGAGGGCGTCGAACTGACCGTCCTGGCCCGTTACATGCAGATCATCTCCGATGACCTGTGCACCGAGCTGACCGGCAAGGCCATCAACATCCACCACTCCTTCCTGCCGTCCTTCAAAGGCGCCAAGCCATACCACCAGGCCCATGCCCGCGGCGTGAAGCTGATCGGCGCCACCGCGCACTACGTCACCGCCGCGCTGGACGAGGGCCCGATCATCGAGCAGGAAGTCATCCGGGTGGACCACGCGCGCACGCCGGAGCAGTTCGTGCAGATGGGCCGGGACGTGGAAGGCCGCACCCTCGCCCAGGCCGTGCAATGGCACGCCGAACACCGCGTGCTCCTGGACGGCAACCGGACGGTCGTCTTTAACTGACGCTCCGCCTTTACCGGGGCTGGCCAGCGGTTCACACAGGGCGGGTTTTAACCAAGACTGGTTAACACAATGACCCTGCTGACGGAAACCTCGCTGGAACCCTTCATTGCCCTGCTCAAGGCACAGGGCAGGCACGCGGTGCTGGACGTGTGCTGCGGGCCGGGCGACGACGGCCTGCGATTCGTCCAGGCCGGGATTCACTACACGGGCGTTGACCCCTTCGACGGCAACGTCCGGTACGCCATGGCCCGCCGGCTGAGCGTGTCCGTGGCGAAGCCGACGCGACTGCCCTTCGCCGCGAACACGTTCCCGGCAGTCTGGGCGGTCCAGTCCCTGGAGGGCCTAACCGCAGATCAGGCGGACGACGTCGTGCGGGAACTGGAGCGGGTGGCAGAACCGGGTGCGCCGATCGCCGTCGTCCTTCCCTGACCCCGCAGCCAGTCAGCGGCTGAGTCCAGTCCCGCTCTCCGGCCCGCCGGCTGACATGGCCGGCGGCCGGTTGAGCCGCACGCGGACGGCCGCGCCGGCGCAGATTATGACGGCAAGTCCGCCGGCGGTGGTGGCCCACGTCAGCTGCTCGCCAAGGAGGAGCGCGGCCCAGCAGATGGTCATTACCGGCTGGATGAGCTGCACTTGGCTCACCTGAGCCATGGGTCCGATCGCGAGGCCGTGGTACCAGGCAAAGAAGCCCAGGAACATGCTGACGACGCCGAGGTAGGCAAAGGCGGCCCACTGCACCGGAGTACCCAAGGGCGACTGCTGGGATACGGAGAAAGCCACAAGACCCGCCATCAGGGGCGAGGCCAGGACGAGAGCCCAGGAGATGGTCTGCCACGCGCCAAGCTCGCGCGCCAGCAGCCCTCCCTCGGCGTACCCCACGGCAGCTGCCAGCACGGCGCCGAAGAACAACAGGTCCGTCCAGTGCAGCTGGCCGAAGCCACCGGGCTGTGCGACGGCGAAGCTGACAGCAGCCATGGCCCCCGCCCCGGTCGCGACCCAAAAAGCTGTCCGAGGCCGCTCACGGCCGCGGAGCACCGCCGTCGTCGCCGTCGCGGCAGGAAGCAGGGCGATCACCACGGCCCCGTGGCTGGCGGGCGCGGCGGTGAGTGCGAAGGACGTGAGCATGGGGAAGCCGACGACGACCCCTCCGGCGACCACCGCCAGGCGAAGCCACTGCACGCCGCGGGGCAGGCGCTGCCGCGTCAGCGCAAGGGCCGCGGCAGCAAGGACAGCCGCCACCACCGCCCGGCCCGAGCCTATAAACAACGGCGCCAGCCCCTCCACTGCGAGGCGGGTCAAGGGAACCGTGAACGAGAAGGCCACGACCCCCAGGAGCCCCCACCGGATTCCGGCGCGCGGCTGGGTGGATATCCCGGGCTCCGATACGCCGGAACCCGATACCACTGGGTGAACACGAACAGTAGCGCTACTATTGTCTCTCATGAATAACGATAGCAGTTCGCGGATCGCGGCGCGTCTGCGGGCATGGATCGCGGGGGCGGCACCCGGGGCCCGGTTGCCGTCGACAAGGTCGCTTGTTGCCGAGTACCAGGCCAGCCCGGTGACCGTCCAGAAGGCGCTCCAGGTCCTCACCCGGGAGGGCGTCATTGAGAGCCGGCCGGGAGTGGGGACCTTTGTGCGGGCCGTCCGCACCGCACGGCCGGCTGATTACGGCTGGCAGACCGCTGCCCTGCGTTCACCGCTGGCACCCCTTCGCCCGGCTTTCACGGCAATGCGCACCGCCCCCAACGATGTCATCGCGTTCCACTCCGGCTACCCGGACCGCGAACTCCTGCCGGAGCGGCTGGTGCGTGCGGCGCTCACCCGGGCTGCCCGCGGCGAGGCAGCGCTGTCCCGTCCCCCGGCGGCCGGGCTTCCCGAGCTGCAATCCTGGTTCGCCCACGAGCTCGGAAGCTCCACCCCAGCCGGCATTACACCGCCAACCCCGAGCGACGTCGTCGTGCTTCCCGGCAGCCAGAGCGGACTGAGCTCGATTTTCAGGGCACTGGTCGGCTACGGCCAGCCGCTGCTGGTCGAATCCCCCACCTACTGGGGCGCCGTCCAGGCTGCGGCACAGGCCGGCGTCCGGGTCGTCCCCGTGCCCAGCGGGCCCGACGGGCCGGACCCGGAAGAACTGAGCCGGGCCTTTGAGGAGACCGGGGCGCGAATGTTCTACGCCCAGCCGAACTATGCGAATCCCACGGGGGCCCAGTGGCAGGCCCGGCGGGGCGAGCAGGTGCTGGACGTCGTGCGCGCGAACGGCGCGTTCCTGCTCGAAGACGACTGGGCGCATGACTTCGGCATCACCACAGCCTCCGAACCCCTGGCCGCCCGCGACGATTCCGGCCACGTTGTGTATCTACGCTCTCTGACCAAGAGCGTGTCACCTGCCATCCGGGTGGCTGCCATCATCGCCCGCGGCCCCGCGCGGGATCGCATCCTTGCCGACCGTGGAGCCGAGTCGATGTACGTCAGCGGCCTGCTCCAGGCCGCGGCGCTCGACGTCGTCACGCAGCCCGGCTGGCAGACCCACCTGCGAAGCCTCCGGCACCAGTTGCAGTCCCGGCGCGACCTGCTGCTCACGAGCCTAATGCAGCACACACCGCAGGCCCACATCGAGCACGTTCCCAAGGGAGGACTCAACCTTTGGGCACGTCTTCCCGACGGAACCGACGTCGATCAGCTCACGCGGAGCTGCGAAAGCGCCGGCGTCATCATCGCCCCGGGGACAGAGTGGTTCCCCGCAGAACCGGCCGGGCCCTTCATCCGGCTGAACTACGCGGGCCCCAACCCGGGCGCCTTCCCCGAAGGGACGCGGATTCTCGGCCAGGCGCTCTCGGGGACCCTTGGGTAAGTCCGCCATCCGCGCGCACCTAGGATGGGACCGTGGGTGCGCAACGCCGGCAGCACGCCGGACAGGCCCCAGCAATGAGAGAGGACAATACTTCTTGGGCTACGTCTATCTGGCACTGGCGATCGCCGTCGAGGTCCTGGGCACCAGCCTGCTGAAGTCCACAGAAGGATTCAGCCGGCTCTGGCCCAGTGTCTGGTGCCTGGCGTCCTACGGGGTTGCCTTCGCGCTGCTGTCCCAGGTGGTTAAGAGCGTACCCGTCGGCGTTGCCTATGCCCTGTGGTCAGGCCTCGGAACAGTCGCCATCGTGGCCATCGGCGCCGTCTTTCTTGGCGAGGAACTGAACGCCATGAAGATCCTCGGGATCGCACTGGTGGTGGCCGGCGTCGTCGTCCTGAACGTCGGCGGAGCCCACTGACGGCCTTCCCGGCAGGAGATCCACATGCCGGCTCGGATGAGGAGGGGGCATCGGGTGGCGGTGTCCTAGGCTTGGGGCATGGCTCCCATTTACCCGTTCGCCGGTGACACCCCGGACATTCACCCCTCCGTTTTCGTTGCGCCGACGGCGTCGGTCATAGGCCGCGCCACTCTCGCCGAGGATGCCAGCGCGTTCTACGGCGTCTCGGTGCGCGCGGACACCGCCGCCATCACCGTGGGTACCGGCAGCAACCTGCAGGACAACGTGGTGCTGCATGCCGACCCCGGCTTCCCCTGCAGCGTTGGGGCGCGCGTCAGCGTCGGGCACAGCGCCGTCGTCCATGGCTGCACGGTGGAGGACGACTGCCTCATCGGCATGAGCGCCACCATCCTCAACGGCGCGGTGATCGGCGCCGGCTCGCTCGTGGCGGCCGGCGCCGTCGTGCTGGAAGGGACTGTCGTCCCGCCCCGCTCGCTGGTAGCCGGTGTCCCGGCCAAGGTGCGCCGCGAACTTACCGATGAGGAGTTCGACGGCGTGAAGAACAACGCGGCACGGTACCGGGAGCTCGCCCGGGCGCACCGCGAACTCCACTCACTCAAGTAGGTCGCAGCACAGGGCGTTCCCAGCGCTGGGAACGCCCTGAAGTGCTACCCAGTTGGGGACCGCGGGTCAGTCCAGGCTGATCGGGCCCAGCTCGTCCAGCAGGTCGCCGGGTCCGGGGTTGCGGGGTGCCGATGAGCCACCGAGGTGGTTCACCACGCCCCACACCGCGTTCAGGCCGGTGGTCACCGCGCCCTCGGCCCAGCCTGCGGTGAACGATACGTCGTCGCCGGCGAGGAAGATGCCGCGCTGGGATTCCGGCAGCTGGTCCTGCTTGAAGTGCGTGAAGAGCCGCTGCTGGTAACGGTAGTGGCCGGGCAGGTTGGCCTTGAACGCGCCCATGAAGTTGGGGTCGGCCTCCCAGGAGACGGTGATGGGCTGGCCCACGATGTGCCTGGCAATGTCCACGCCGGGGTAGATCTGCTCGAGCGAGTGCAGCATCAGTTCCACCCGTTCGTCGGCGTCGAGCGCCAGCCACTTCAGTGCGTCGTCGTTCCACGTGTAGGACAGCAGGATCACGGCGGGCTGATCGGGGCCATTGTCCAGCAGGTACGTGGCCCGGTTCAGCCGGTCGGTGAGCGTCATGGACAGCACCTCCCTGCCGGTGTCCGGATCGATGTCCTTCCAGAACGGCCGGTCCACCATCACGAACGTCTTGGACGACTGCATGTAGTGCGAGCGCTCAATCGCCGTCCACAGCTCAGCCGGGAACAGCGCCTCCTCGGTGTGGATCCGGGTGGACAGCAGCCACGACTGGCAGGTGGTGACCACGGCCGGGTAGGAGGCTTCCCTCCCCCAGCGCTCACGGATGCGGAGGTTGCCGTCGGCGTCGCGGCTGATCCGCTCCACGGCTCCTCGGGGGGAACCGGAGTGCAGGGACGCCAGGGACGTGCCCTCCGGCCAGTGCACCATGCCCGACGGCGCGTGGCGCCATAGTGCCTCGGGGAGCCTTTGAGCTCCCCCGGCGATCAGGCGGTGCTGGTCGTCGGCGTCGGTGTAGACGACGCGGAGGATTTCGAGGATGGAGTTGGGGAAGTCGGTGTCCCAGCCGCCGGTGCCGAAGCCGACCTGGCCGAACGCCTCGCGGTGTGCGAAGCCCGCCTTCCGGAACGCCTGGCTGCCGGCGATGAAGCCGTAAAAGGTCTCCTCGTCGAGCTCCGGAAGAAGCTCGTTCCACAGTTCCTTGATCTTCGCGGTGTCCCGCGCCCGGATGGCTTCCTGCATCTGGGTGAACTGGGCGCCGTCGTTCACGGCGGCCTTCCAGGCGTCGGCCACTTCGCGGAAGAACGGCGGCAGGTCCGCGGAGGTGGTGGCGTAATGCTTCTGCCCCGCCAGTTCAATCACGGTGCTGGAGGTCGCCGGCGCCAGCGGGTTGGGGAAGTCCCGCGTCTCCAGTCCCAGCAGGTCCACATAGTGGTAGAACGCCTTGCCGGATACCGGGAACCGCATGCCGCCCAGGTCTGCCACCACATCCGGGGCCGACGGGAAGCTGGTAGTGCGCAGCCGCCCGCCAATTTGGTCCGCTTCGTAGAGCACCGGACGCAGCCCCAGCTTCATCAGCTCGTACGCCGTCACCAGCCCGGACAGCCCGGCACCCACCACGGCGATTTCGGTGCCGTGCAGTTCCGGCGGGACCGAACCCAGGCCGCCCGGGTGGGACAGGTAATGGTCGTAACTGAACGGAAAGTCCGGGTTCAGCATGGTCACCGGGGCGTGGCCCGGTGCTCCGGGCAGGCCGGACGCGCTGGCGGCGCTGGACGGGTCGGATGCCGGCAGTTCGGTAGCGGTTGTCATGGAAGGTCTGTCTCCCTGGTCTCGTGTGTTGTCTTACTGGTGGGAAGTTGTCTGTTCGGCACGTATGGGAGCCGGGGAAGAATCACGGGCGGATAGTTCACGGTATTCCTCCTGCCCCAGCGCAGCCACCCGCGAGTGCCGCCTGCCGTAGCCGAAGTAGGCGGCCAGCCCCACGAGCATCCAGATCCCGAAGGTCACCCACGTTTCGGCACCCAGGTTGGCCATCAGGTAGACGCACATCAGGGCGCCCAGTATCGGTGTCAGCGGGAACAGCGGAACCCGGAAGGTCCGCGTGAGCTCCGGCCGGGTGCGGCGAAGGTAAATGACGGCCACGTTCACCAGGGCGAAGGCGAACAGGGTGCCGATGCTGGTGGCGTCCGCGAGCGCCCCGAGCGGGACCAGCCCGGCGGTGAAGGCGACGGCGGTTCCCACGATCAGGGTTCCGGCAACGGGCGTGCCGGTGCGGTGGGAGACGCGCCCAAAGACACGGGGAACCAGTCCGTCGCGGGACATGGAAAGGAGGATGCGGGTCTGTCCGTAGAGGACGGTCAGCACGATGCTGGCAATGGCGAGCACAGCTCCGACGGCGAACACCAGCGCCACCCACGGCTGGCCGGTGATTTCCTCCAGGATCTTCACCAGTGCAGCTTCAGTGCCGTCGAACCAGCCCCACGGGCGGGCGCCGATGGCGGCAACGGCAACCAGCACGTAGATGGTGGTGACGATCAGCATGGAGAGCATGATGGCCCGGGGCAGGTCGCGCTTGGGGTTGCGGGCTTCCTCGCCCGCGGTGGAGGCGGCATCGAAGCCGATGTAGGAGAAGAACACCCGGGAGGCGGCGGCCGAGACGCCGGCGGCTCCCATCGGCAGGAGCGGTTCGAAGTGGCCACCGTTGAACGCGGTGAACGCCACGGCGCAGAAGAACGCCAGAATTCCCACCTTGACCAGCACGATCGCGGTGTTGATCCACGCGCTTTCCTTGGCGCCGCGCACCAACAGGACCATGGCCAGCACCACAATCACCATGGCCGGGATGTTGACCAGGCCGCCGTCGCCCGGCGGCTGCGAGACAGCATTGGGCAGGACCTGTCCGAAGACTGCCAGCGTCTCGTTGACGTACTGGCCGGCGCCCACTGCCACGGCAGCGACGGAAACGGCGTATTCGAGCACGAGGCACCAGCCGCAGATCCAGGCCATACCCTCACCCATGGTGGCGTACGTGTAGGAGTAGCTGGAGCCCGCGGCCGGCACCAGGCCGGCCATTTCGGCGTAGGACACGGCGGACAGCAGCGCGGCCAGGCCGGCGATGGCGAAGGAGATCCAGATGGCCGGTCCGGCCAGCGGCACGGACTCGCCCAGGATCACCAGGATGCCGGTGCCGAGGGTGGCTCCCACGCTGATCATCGTCAGCTGCAGGACTCCGAAGCTGCGCACCAGGCGGGTTCCGCCATGGCCCGTCTCGGCCTCCTGGACCATCTGCCCGATCGGCTTGCGACGGAGCAGCTGGGCTGCCAGTCCCAGGCGGCCGGCCTGCACCGGAGGCCGCTGTCCTGCTTGTGTGGGCACAGTCATCATTGACGTCCGTTCGTAAGTAGTTGGGGGCTTTCCGTCGCTCCAGCCTAGGCGTGTGAGTCACCTCTCAATGCTGTGCAAAATGACCTAGAGTGTTCTGGCATGGGACGTAATGCACAACAGATGGGCCCGCCCGATGCGGCCGGCGGCACCTCTCCGGCGGCCGGTTCAGCGGGAGAACATCGGAGCGGGGTCACCCTTGATGAGCTCCTGGCGAAGCTGCCCGTCGAGGTGGTGGTGGTTCACGACGGCGGCAGCGGTTCCGGCCTGCTGCGGTGGGTTGAACCGAGTGAGCTGGAGGACCCCACGCCGTACCTGCTCGACGGCGAATTCCTTCTGACGGCAGGCTTGCCCTTCGTGGGCGGCGCAGTGGACAGCGCGGGCGACGCCGGCGACGCGGGCGACGCCGCAGGAGGAGCATCCGCGGTTGACGCCTACGTCCGGCGCCTCGTCAAGGCCGGGGTGGTGGCACTCGGCTTCGGCCTGGAGCCCTATTTCAGTGCAGTCCCGGATCCGGTGCTGGCCGCTTGCGTCCGGCACAACCTGACGCTCGTGCAGGTGCCGAGCACGGTCCCGTTTGCCGCCATCGGCCTCGAGTTCTCCCGGCTCCTCGAATCGGACAACGCGAAACTGTTCAGGCACCTCGCGGACACCAACCGGCAGCTGATGCGGGCCGTCCTGTCCGCCCGGCCGGAACACGAACTGCTCGCCGCCCTGGCCCAGCGGGTTCCGGTGTGGGCCATACTGATCGGTGCCGACGGGCGCGTGCGCGCCCGGGCGGGTTCCGGCGTCGAGACAGCGGCCCTGCAACCGCTGCTCGGCCGGCTCCTGGGCGGAAGCGGTCCCCGGGTGGAGATGGAGTCCCTGGACCGCCCGGGGTCCCGGCTCGTGTTTGGCCATCCGCTGCGCAGCACCCGCGACGCCAACCTCGGGGCGCTGGTGCTGGGCACTGACACGCCGCTGACCCCAGCGCAGAACAGCGTGGTCTCCTCCGCCGTCGGACTCCTGGAGCTCCTGGTCCGGCAACGGACCAGTGGCTCACTGGCGCCGAGCCAGCTGGCGACGTCGCTGCTGCTGCACCCGGACAGCCTGTCCGCCGGCGGAGCGCGGCAGCTCAACGGACTCCGGGATCTGCTGGCCCAGAGCACTTCGTCCACGCGTTCAGCTCCCTTGCGCATTGTGCAGGGTGTGAGCGCAGGGCAGGGTGTCAGCGCAGCGCAGGGTATCAGCGCAGGGCAGGGTGTCAGCGCAGCGCAGGGCAGCGGCGCTGAGCAAGGCATTCGGTCAGCCCAGGCCGCAGGGCAGGCTGCGGGACGCGCCGCAGACAGCCCGGTACGGGAGCTGCTGCAGTGGCGCCGCCTGTTCGACACCAAACTGGTGGAGCTCACGGACTACGGCTTCGCCGCCATCACCCGGCTTCGGGTGGACGACGCGCTGCTGGCCGAAGTCGAGAAGCTCGGGTGGCGGCTGGTCATCGGGGACCCCAGCGAGCTCACCGATCTGGGCAGCGCCTACCAGCGGGTGACGGCGCTGCGGCAGCGTGTCCAGTCCACCGGCAAGAGCGCCAGGGTGGGTGAAGTGACGTGGACGGTCGCCGGACTGCTGGGGCAGGAAGCCGGAACCATGCTGGCCGCGCGGCTGCTGGAGCCCGTGCTCAGCCAGGACAGCGACCGCCGGACCGCTCACCTGTCCGTGCTGAGGGCGTGGCTTGGCGAGAACGGGAACTGGGACGCCAGCGCCAAGGCGCTGGGCCTGCACCGGAACAGCGTCCGGCGGCAGATCAATGCGGTGGCCGAGCTGTTGGACACTGACCTGAACCAGGCGCAGGTGCGCGCTGAACTCTGGATTGCGCTGCAGTACGTGGACGGGCTGCCCGCCCCCTAGCCCTGACTATGCCCGCCGGCAGCCTCGTCCCAGGCGCGGTAAACGTCAGGCCGCCGTTCGCGCAGATACGGCACGGCATCCCGTGCCTGGCGGGCCGCCTCGGCACTGACCTCCGCGAACAGCAGCTCGGGACCGGCGCCGGCGGTGGCCAGCAGTTCGCCGTCCGGGCCGGCAATGACGCTTCCTCCCAGGAAGGTGCAGCCGTCCTCCTCCCCGGAGTGGTTGGCGTACGCCACCGTCAGCTGGCTCTCCAGCGCACGGGCCCGCAGCAGTACCTGCGGCACCGATTCGAAGCCGTGGGCCAGCGCTGTGGGTACCACGAGCAGGTCGGCGCCGGCCGCGGCGGCCGCGCGCACGGTCTCGGGGAACTCCACGTCGTAGCAGATGGCCAGCGAGGTTTTGATGCCACCCAGATCGACGACGGCGGGGGCTGCTTCCGCGGGGCTGAACACCTTGCGCTCCTCCGGACCGAAAAGGTGGACCTTGGCGTAGCTGAGCAGTTCGTTCCCGCCGCTGTCCAGGACCGTCGCGGTGATCTGCCACTGCCCGCCGGCCGTGACCGCGGGCAGGCTGTAGACCAGGGCGATTTGGTACCGGGCGGCGATGCCGGCCAGAGTACGCCGGACGCCCGGCAGGGCGTCGGTCTCCAGCTCCGCCCTGACGCGCAACGGGGCGTAGCCCACCGGGAAAAGCTCGGGGGTCAGCAGCACGCCGGCTCCCGCTTCCGCCGCCGTCCGTGCCGCCCGGTCGATGGCTTCGCAGTTCCGTGCGATGTCCAAAACACCGGAGTTCCCCTGCATCAGCGCCAGCTTCACCGTGATCACCTCAAGTCTTCGTGGACGCCGGCCGCACCGGACGTCGTTTCCTTCAGCGTATCCGCGTGCGGCAGTGCCGATCCGGTCCATTTGCACTGTCCCCGACGGCCCGCGGGACGGATCGTCCGGCGCCCGAGGCCTTGCCGACACCGGCCGTTGCGTTAACTTCTTGACTACAAGGCTGCGGATAGTGCAATGTTCATTCATGCCCTCAACAGCGCGCTCAACGAGGAGCCGTACCAAAAACCCCGGGTCGCAGTCCGCCCTCAGACACCTGAACCAGCAGCGCATTATCGAATGCCTGCTCAATGGTCCTTCGACCCAGGCGGAACTGGCGCGGCAGACGGGACTGTCCACCGCGACAGTGTCCAACATCGTCAAGATCATGCAGGACTCCGGCCTGGCTTCCACCGAGCCGACCACGAGTTCCGGCCGGCGCGCACTCAACGTCCGGCTCAACAGCAACGGTGCCGTAGCGGTGGGCATCGACTTCGGCCGGCGCCACCTGCGGGTGGTTCTGGCCTCGCTCAGCTACCACATCATCGCCGAGGAATCGGTGCTCCTGCCCCTCGGACACCAGGCGGAGCAGGGCATCCGGGCCGCCGTCGCACTCCTCGAAAAACTGCTGGCGGACAGCGGCGTTGAGCGCAGCGCCGTGGTGGGTGCCGGCGTCGGAATCCCCGGCCCGATAGACCGCCGGACCAGCACCGTAGCGCAGGGGGCGATCCTGCCCGAATGGGTGGGCATCGACATCCTGGAACGCCTCGAAGAGGCGTTCCAGTTCCCCATATTCGTGGACAATGACTCTAATCTTGGTGCACTGTCCGAGGTCACCTGGGGGCCACACAGCGGCATCAGCAACCTGCTGTTCATGAAGATCGGGTCAGGCATCGGCGCGGGCCTGATCCTCAACGGCAACCCGTACTACGGCAACGTCGGGATTACGGGCGAAATCGGCCACGCCACTATCCACGAACACGGCCTGATCTGCCGCTGCGGCAACAGGGGGTGCCTGGAGACCATCGCCTCCACCACCACCATGATCGAGCTGCTGAGCCGGGGCGAGGAGCGTCCGCTGACCCCCGAGGACATCGTCCGGAAGGCACTGGCAAGGGATGCCGCCACCCTGCGCGTGGTGGACGACGCCGGCCTTGCGGTGGGCCGGGCGCTGGGGAACGTGGCCAACCTGATCAACCCCGAAGTCATTGTGGTGGGCGGACCCCTGGCGGGTCTGGGCGACCTGCTGCTGGACCCCATCCGGCGAGGTCTGGTGCGGCACGCCGTCCCGGTGATCGGCGAAACCACCACCCTGACCATGTCATCCCTCAATGACCGCGCGGAGGCCCTGGGCGCCGCATCCCTGGTCTTCCAGCACGCCGGAATCCGGCGCACGTAGCGTTTCGTTATCCCGCCGTTGCGTTAAATACTTGACGACAACGGCATGCTCCATCTACTTTTTTCATCAGACGGCCCTGCGGATTGCAGGGAAGACAACGAAGTCAATGCATTGGAGGCGTAAGGGCAAATGACGTCCCTCAACACGCAAAGCGAGCCGGTTCTCCTAGAGATGCGGTCCATCACCAAGGAATTCCCGGGCGTTAAAGCCTTGTCCGATGTGAATCTGGTGGTGAAGGCCGGGGAGATCCACGCGATCTGCGGGGAAAACGGCGCCGGAAAGTCCACCCTCATGAAGGTCCTCTCCGGCGTCTACCCCTATGGCAGCTACAACGGCGACATCGTGTACCAAAACGAGGTCCAGCAGTTCAAGGACATCCGGGCCAGCGAGCACGCCGGCATCGTGATCATCCACCAGGAACTGGCGCTCATCCCGGAGCTCTCCATCACGGAGAACATCTTCCTGGGCAACGAACCGGTCAAGCGCGGAGTGATCGACTGGGCCGAAGCCCGCACCCGCTCCCGCGAGCTGCTCGCCCGGGTGGGCCTGCGCGAGGACCCGGACACCCCGATCAAGGAAATCGGCGTCGGCAAGCAGCAGCTGGTGGAGATCGCCAAGGCGCTGAACAAGTCCGTGAAGCTCCTCATTCTGGACGAGCCGACGGCCGCACTGAACGAATCCGACTCCCAGCACCTGCTGGACCTGATCCTCGGCCTGAAGGGCCGCGGCATCACGTCCATCATCATTTCCCACAAGCTCAACGAGATCGAACAGATCGCCGACTCCATCACCATCATCCGTGACGGCAAGTCCATCGAGACCCTCAACGTGAAGGCCGACGGCGTCGACGAGGACCGCATCATCAAGGGCATGGTGGGGCGCACCCTGGAATCACGGTTCCCGGACCACGAACCCAAGATCGGGGAGGTCCTGTTCGAGGTCAAGGGCTGGACGGTCGGGCACCCGCAGGTGCAGGACCGCCTGGTCTGCAAGGGTTCGAACTTCTTCGTCCGCCGCGGCGAGATCGTCGGTTTCGCCGGACTGATGGGCGCCGGCCGCACGGAACTGGCACGGTCAGTGTTCGGCCGTTCCTACGGCCGCTTCATCAGCGGCCAGATCTACAAGAACGGCAAGGAACTCCACCTGAAGAACGTCAAGCAGGCCATCGACGCCGGACTGGGCTACGTCACGGAGGACCGGAAGTCGCTGGGCCTGAACCTGCTGGACGACATCAAGACCACCACCGTCTCGGCGGCGCTGAAGAAGATCACCAAGGGCCTGGTGGTCGATGCGAACAAGGAATTCACGGTGGCCGAGCAGTACCGCAAGTCCCTGCGGACCAAGACGCCATCCGTGGAGGAGGGCGTGGCCAAACTGTCCGGCGGGAACCAGCAGAAGGTGGTCCTGGCGAAGTGGATGTTCACCGACCCGGACCTGCTGATCCTGGATGAGCCCACCCGCGGCATCGACGTCGGGGCCAAGTACGAGATCTACGGCATCATCCAGCAGCTGGCCAACCAGGGCAAGGGCGTCATCGTCATCTCCTCCGAACTCCCCGAACTGCTGGGCCTCTCGGACCGCATCTACACCATCTTCGAAGGGTCCATCACCGGCGTCCTGGATAAAGACGACGCCAGCCAGGAAAGCCTGATGAAACTCATGACCTCCGCCCGAAAAACCGCCTGACCTTCTGGAATCCTCCAGAACCTTCCAGAACAAGGACTGACACAATGAACGCGCTCAAGAAGCTCTTTGGCGGCAACACCCGCCAATTCGGCATGATCTTCGCCTTGGTTGCACTGATCGTCTTCTTCCAATTCGCCACCGAGGGCCGCACGCTGACGCCGGGCAACGTGATCAACCTCTTCAACGGCAACTCCTACATCCTGATCCTGGCCATCGGCATGGTGCTGGTGATCATCGCCGGCCACATCGACCTGTCAGTCGGATCCGTGGCGGCCTTCGTCGGCGTCACGGTGGCCCTCGCCATCCGCGACTGGGGCATCCCCTGGTACGCGGGCATTCTGCTCGGCCTCGCCCTCGGTGCCCTGATCGGAGCCTGGCAAGGGTTCTGGACGGCCTACGTGGGCATCCCCGCGTTCATCGTCACGCTGGCCGGCATGCTCCTGTTCCGCGGCTTCAACCAGTTCGTGGGCAAGTCCAACACCATCCCGGTCCCCTCGGACTTCCAGTACATCGGCTCCGGGTACCTGCCCGAGGTAGGCCCCAACACCGGCTTCAACAACCTGACACTGCTTCTGGGCCTGCTGGGCGCAGCCTTCGTGGTCTTCAGCGAACTCCGCTCCCGGCGCACTGCCAAGGCCCTCGGCGCCGAGGTTCCCGAAGGCTGGGTGGTCATCACCAAGCTGGTGCTGGTCTGCGGCGCGATCCTCTACGCCACCTACCTGTTTGCCACCGGCCGCCCGGGCACGTCCTTCCCCATCCCCGGCCTCATCCTGGCCGTCCTGGTCCTGATCTACGGCTTCATCGCCTCCAAGACCGTCGTCGGCCGCCACATCTACGCGGTTGGCGGCAACCGCCACGCCGCCGAGCTCTCCGGCGTCCAGTCCAAGAAGGTCAACTTCCTGGTCATGATGAACATGGCCATCCTGGCCGGCCTCGCGGGCATGATCTTCGTGGGCCGCTCCACGGCCTCCGGACCGTTCGACGGCGTGGGTTGGGAACTGGACGCCATTGCCGCAGTCTTCATCGGCGGCGCAGCGGTGACCGGCGGTGTGGGCACCGTGATCGGCTCGATCGTCGGTGGCCTCGTCATGGCCGTGCTGAACAACGGCCTGCAGCTCCTCGGCGTCGGCGCCGACCTGACCCAGATCATCAAGGGTCTGGTCCTGCTGATCGCCGTCGCGTTCGACGTCTACAACAAGAGCCAGGGCAAGCGGTCCATCATCGGCATGCTGACTCAGAGCTTCAACCGCCCCAGCGGCGGTACCCCCCTCCAGCCGGACGAAGTGACTTCCACCAAGGAAACTATCTCCCGGGAAGCCTGAGCACCGCCACTTCCCGGATGCATTTCCCACCCCTATAGAAAGTGAACCGAACAAATGCGAATGATTGGTAAAGCAGGAAAGGCGGCAGCAGTCGCTGCCATTGCGGCACTGGCGCTGACAGCCTGCGGCCGTTCCGACACCGGCACAACGGGCGCTGGCACTGCGGGCGGCGAGGCATTCCCCAAGGATTCCTCGATCGGCGTCGCACTTCCCCAGAAGACCAGTGAAAACTGGGTCCTGGCGGAGAAGCTGTTCAACGACGGCCTCAAGGAGGCGGGCTTCAAAGCGGACGTCCAGTTTGCCAACGGCGGCGTTTCGGAGCAGCAGAACCAGATCAGCGCCATGATCACCAAGGGCGCCAAGGTCATCGTCGTCGGCGCGATCGACGGCGCGCAGCTGGGTACCCAGCTGAAGCAGGCCAAGGACGCCGGCGCCACCATCATCGCCTACGACCGGCTGCTGCTGAACACCGAGAACGTGGACTACTACGTGG
Source organism: Arthrobacter sp. FW305-BF8 (assembly GCF_021789315.1). Classification (NCBI taxonomy): domain Bacteria; kingdom Bacillati; phylum Actinomycetota; class Actinomycetes; order Micrococcales; family Micrococcaceae; genus Arthrobacter; species Arthrobacter sp. FW305-BF8. The sequence continues at coordinate 1,491,651 of NZ_CP084561.1, read as the reverse complement.
CCTACGACAACTTCAAGGTCGGCGAACTGCAGGGCAAGGCACTGCTGGAAGGCATGCAGGCCAAGAAGCCGCAGGGCCCGTACAACATCGAGCTCTTCGCCGGTTCCCCTGACGATGCCAACGCCAAGGTCTTCTTCGACGGCGCCATGAGCGTCCTGCAGCCGAAGATCGACGACGGCACGCTCAAGGTGGTCTCCGGACAGAAGTCCTTCGGACAGGCTGTGACCCAGGGCTGGAAGGCAGAAAACGCCCAGCGCCGTGCAGACACGCTCCTGACCGGCAGCTACGGCAGCGCTTCGCTGGACGGCGTCCTGTCCCCGAACGACACCCTGGCCCGTGCTGTCCTGACCGCGGTCAAGGGTGCCGGCAAGCCGACGCCAGTCATCACCGGCCAGGACTCCGAGGTTGAATCGGTCAAATCCATCATGGCCGGCGAGCAGTACTCCACCATCAACAAGGACACCCGCAAGCTCGTTGAGCACGCGATCGTCATGGTCAAGGACATCCAGGCCGGCAAGAAGCCTGAGATCAACGACGACAAGTCCTACAACAACAAGGTCAAGACCGTTCCGGCCTACCTGCTGGAGCCGGTCATCGTAACCAAGGAAAACGTCAAGACGGCCTACGTGGACGATCCGGTACTCGGCCCGATCACCAAGTAACACCGACACAGACGCCACAGAGCCCCGGCTCCCCCGCAAGTGACCAGTTCACAAAGGAGGGCCGGGGCTCTTGCGCTGCCACGTGAAGCTCGATCACTTCCTGCAACCTTTGACCCGAGGCTCCCTCACTTTCGCGCTCCCGGCTTCACAGCGCAAACATAGGTTCGGCCCGTTTCGCGCACAGCAGCGGGCACCAGTGTGGGATCCGAAGCCGGCCAATCCCCCGGCATGTGATCCCAAGGAGTGCAGTGAGCGTCCTCGCCCGAAGTGTAGGCAATGCGTTTAGAAACAAGGTCCGAACGGCCGCGGTTGTGGCCGTGTTGGCGGTCGCCATCGGCCTGGCTTTGGCCATGCTCGTGGCCAACCAGGCCGTCGGCGCCAAAGTCCAGGAGCTGAACGCTTCGGTGGGGACCGTGCTGACGGTGAACCCGGCCGGCGGCCAGGGCTTCGAAGGCGGCGGCGAGCCGCTCACCGCCGAGCAAGCTGCGACCGCGGCCGACGTCCCGAACGTGACCGCGGTCGTCGGAACCAAGGCACTGCGGCTGCGCAACGCGACCGAAGCCGCCGCGCAGGCGGCAGCCGGCACCCAGGCCGGTCCGGGCGGCGGGCAGGGCGGCCCCGGCGGCCAGGCCACCACCACGCTGACCACCAGCCTCACCGCCGCAGTCGACGCCGGAACGCTCGGCGCGCGCAACCAGGACAGCACCGGAACCACAGGCACCACCGGGACTACAGGGACCGGCGGCAGCACCGCAACTACCCAGCCGGCGCGGTCCCTTCCCATCACCGCGACCGGAACCGGCGCAGAGGTGGACAGCACCGGCAAGGCGCTGGAACTGACCTCGGGCACCGGCCTGGGCAACTACACGGCCGAGTCCACCAAGGCGCTCCTCGGCGCCACCCTTGCCGAAAAGAACAACCTCAAGGTGGGCTCCACCTTCACCATCAACAGCAAGACCTTCACCGTCGCCGGCCTGTTCGACGCCGGCACCACATTCGGCAACAACGCCCTCTACGTCACGCTCCCCACAGCCCAGACCCTGGCCGAGCTGCCCGGCGAGCTGTCCACGATGATCGTCACGGTCAACAGCATGGAGAACGTGGACACCGCCAAGACCGCACTGCAGGACGCGCTGGGCACCGACAAGGCCGACGTCACCCAGGGCCAGCGCAACCTCGAAACCGCCGTCACATCCCTGGACAGCGTCAAGAACATCTCCATGGTGGCGTTCATCGCCGCACTCGGTACCGCGGGGCTGATCATCCTGCTGATCATGGTCATGCTGGTCCGCGAGCGCCGCCGCGAAATCGGTGTCCTCAAGGCCATCGGCGCACCGAACCGCACCGTTGGCCTGCAGTTCGTGCTCGAGGCCCTGGTTCTGGTGGCCCTCGGCAGCGTGGTGGGCGCCGTCGTCGCCTCCTTCGCCAGCGGCGGCATCGCCTCCGCACTGGTCAGCTCCAGCACCAGCGCGACGGCGGCCCCCTCCGGCCAGCGCGGCGGCGGGTTCGCCGGGGCGGCCGGCGGATTCCCCGGCGCAGGGGTTCCCGGCGGCCAGGGCGGCCCGTTCGGCGGCGCCTCCCAGCTGCTGACCTCCGTCACCGCCAGCGTCTCCCCCGGCATCCTTGCCGCCGGCATCGCGGCAGTGTTCGGCGTCGCCATCATCGGCGCGCTGGTTCCCGCCCTGCTCACCGCCCGCATCCGCCCCATCGAAGTCCTCCGAGGAGAATAGCCATGATTGAAGTCAAGGATCTGGTCCGCACGTTCAAGTCCGGCGATCGCACCATCAAACCGGTCAACGGTGTCAGCTTCGAACTGGCGCAGGGCACGCTGGCGTCCATCGTGGGCAAGAGCGGCAGCGGCAAGAGCACTCTCCTGTCCCTCCTGGGTGCCTTGGACAAGCCCACCAGCGGAGACGTCGTCGTCAACGGCGTGAGCCTGGCAGGCATGCCGGACGGCAAGCTGACTGAATACCGGCGCCGCGACATCGGGTTCGTGTTCCAGCAGTTCAACCTTGTCCCCAACCTGTCCGCGCTGGACAACGTCATGCTGCCCATGGAGTTCGCCGGGGTGCGGAAGTCCGTCCGGGCAGAGCGGGCACGGGCGCTGCTGGAGCAGGTGCAGCTCGACCCGGACAAGCAGGGCCGGCGGATCAACCGGCTCTCCGGCGGCGAGCAGCAGCGGGTGGCGGTTGCCCGGGCCCTCGCCAACGAACCCAAGCTGATCCTCGCCGACGAGCCCACGGGCAACCTCGATGAGCAGACCGGCGAGCACATCATCGAACTGCTCAGCTCCCTCAGCCGCGACCACAACACCACCATCCTGGTGGTCACGCACGACCGCACGCTCGCCAACAAGACGGACCGCCGGTTCCGGCTGCAGCAGGGCAGGCTGACGGAGGAGCCCGTCCGCGGCCGCGCTGCTGAGCCGGCGGCAGTCTAGGCAGGCAGCGGCGGCGGCGTAGCTGGAGCGTCGCAGACGAACGGAATGGTGGGGGCGGGCCGAAAACCCTCCCTCACCTTTCGCACGTTTCCCCCCGATCCTTCCTCACCTTTCGCAGGTTTTGACGCGATCCTTCCTCACTTTTCGCGGGGTTTGACCCAACGCTCCCGCACTCGGGTGAGAGGATGGCGTCATGACCTCGCCGATCGCCAAGCCGTGGCTCTTCAGCCAGTCCAACCAGGATCCCCTTGCCGCCACAGGCCGCCGGCTGCGCTGGGGTGTCATTGCCACGGGTCGGATCGCTTCCCTGGTGTCGCAGGACCTGGCGCTGCTGGAGGACGCGGAACTCTACGCCGTCAGCTCCCGCACCCAGCACACCGCGGACGCTTTTGCAGCCGAATTCGGTTTTGCCGTGGGGTACGGGGACGACGGCGGACAGCACGGCTACGAGCGGCTCCTCGCCGACGACACTGTGGATGTGGTGTACGTGGCCACCCCGCACGCCCAGCACCACCGGGTGGTGCTCGCTGCGCTGCGGGCGGGCAAGCATGTGCTCTGCGAAAAGGCCTTCACCATCAACGCCCGTGAGGCGGCCGAGCTGATCGAGGTGGCCCGCGAGAAGAAGCTGTTCCTGATGGAGGCCGTGTGGAGCCGCTTCCTGCCCAGCATGCAGAGGGCCTTCGAGATCGCGCATTCCGGCGAACTCGGAACCGTCCAGTGGGTCACGGCGGACCTCGGCTTCCCGGCGCCTTACTCTCCCACCGCCCGGCTCTGGGCCGTCCAGGACGGCGGCGGCGCCCTCCTGGACCTCACCGTCTACCCGCTGCTGTGGGCCCTCGGCACCCTGGGTTTCCCGCAGACGGTCAGTGCCATGGGCACTTTGAACGACGACGGCGTGGACGCCCAGAATGCGCTCACGCTGGGTTACCACCACGGCGCCCAGGCACAGCTCACCTCGTCCCTGCTGGCCCATGGCCCCCGCGCCGCAACGGTAGCAGGCAGCCTGGGGTACCTGCAGACACTCGGCTCCATCAATAACCCCAAAAAACTGGTGGTGGGGATCGGGCAGGAGCCGCCGCGAGCGGAACACTTCGAGGTGATGGGCCGGGGCTACACGTACGAGCTTCGTGAAGTGACGCGGTGCGTCCAGCAAGGTCTCACCGAGAGCCCGGTCATGCCGCTGGAGGACTCCCTTAATACGATGCGGCTGTTCGATGGCGTGCGCGCCCAGCTAGGTGTCGCGTATCCGAACGATGCCCACTGAGGAGCCCTTGCGGCCCTTCATCAAATCGAAAGAATTATTCTCCCGGGTCTGGACTCTCACTTTGGAGCAGGCTTAGGCTGTAGTCGATCGTCGATTCACTCGATGGACCTGGGGGTGTTAAGCATGACCATTGCGGCTTTGTCGTGGTCTACGCTGCGCCCTTTGCGCCCGGTGCTTTTGGCTGGCGCGGCTGCAGCGGCCTGGCTGGCGGTATCCGCCCCGGCCGCCGACGCCGACAATTCACACCTCACTGATTCGCTTGGCGGCAGCATTTCCTCGACGGTCTCGTCCGTCGAAGGCAGTACGGACAGCGTGGCTGGAACCGTTGGCGCGCTGGTCTCCGCGACAGCGCGTGAAGCCGGCACCGCTGCTCAGCCCGCGCCGGCCGTAGTTCCCCTGCCGCTTCCGGCCGCCGACCCGGCAGCCCTCCCGGCATCCTTGCCCGCTACGGTTACGCCGGCGCCGGCCGAACAGCCTCCGGCGGTTGCTCCTCCACCTGTGACTCCCGTTCCTTCCACGCCAGCGCCACCCGCCGCCGTCGTTGCGCCGGTTGTGGCATCCATTGTGGAGCCCGTTGACGCCGCTCTCGGCGGACTGCCTCTGGGCGAGACACTTCCTGATGACACCCTGGCTGGAGTCACCGGCCCCGTAGCCTCCGTTGCTGATGGGGCGCTCACGGACGCGGCCGAAACTATCGCGAAACCGGTGGCCGAGGCAGTTAAACCAGTAGCCGAGGTCGTGAAACCAGTAACCGACGCCGTGAGCCCGGTGACTGATGCCCTCCCTGTCGAGCTGCCCGTCGAGACGGTCACTGACGTGCTCACTCAGGCGCCCCCTCTGACGGCACCTGTCACGGACGTCGTGACGGGCCTTGTAGCGGTTCCAGAGCGGCTCCCCGGAGTTGAGCTCGCCGAAATCAGGCCAATTCCCGAAAGTGCAGAGGCCCCGCTTGGCCTCGCCGCCGGGCCTTCTCTGGTGTCCGCGCTGCCTGTCCATCCGGCCGTCGGATCACCGGCTCATTTCAGCCACACGCTTGCGCCGAAGGCCGCAGACCCGGGGGCGGCTCCGAAGGTTCCTGCCGGCGGAAACTCGCCATCCGGTGAAGGCCGCACCCCCTCACCGGACGCGCTGCTTCCGGCTCCGGCCTCAGGCTCGGGAAGCGGCACGTCATCCGGCGGCCCTTCCGCTTCGGCCGCCTGGCTGAACAGCCCCTTTGAATACCTGCCGCTCATGGGCTTTGTCCCTGTCAGCGGCCCCCTTCAGCATGTTCCTTCGCCGGTGGCCATCAGCCCCGGCTCCTCTCCTGACTAGTTGGGCCCCTTCTGCCTCCCTGCGGCAGACACACGGCCAATCAGGTTGCCCTGAGCACCTGACAACAACTTTTCAGGAGACATTACAATGCACCAGACAGTTCGCAGGGGCCTATTAGGCACCCTTTTTGCCGGAGGGCTATTGGCTCTCGGCGCAACCGCGGCGAGCGCGGATACCACTGCCACAGGCGCGGTCAATATCGCGTCTGAAACCGCCTCGGCGGACCTCAATGCTTCGACGTCGCTGGGTCTGCTGGGTGGCCCAGCGCCGTCGAATTCTTCCGCGGTCAGCGTCAATGCCGACCTCGATCTCAACACCGGTACCCCGAACGGCAGCACTGCCGCCGTGGCACCGGCCGCCACCGCCCTGGTCGACGTCAATCTCGGTGGCACCGGAACGGGGACGGTTGCTCCGGTGGCTGACGCCACCGCGGTTGTAGACATTAGCCTCGGCAACACGACGGCGGATGCCGCCCCGACTGCTCCCGCAGCCACTGTGGCAGCTGCCGCAGACGTCAACCTCGGTAATACCGCAGTGACAGGAACGGACACCGCTGTTCCTGCCGCTGACGTAGTAGCCGCGGTCGACGTCAACCTCGGCAACGCGGCACCCGGAACGGGCACCGCTGTTCCTGCCGCTGACGTAGCAGCCGCGGTCGACGTCAACCTCGGCAACGCGGCACCCGGAACGGGCACCGCTGTTCCCGCCGCTGACGTAGCAGCCGCGGTCGACGTCAACCTCGGCAACGCGGCACCCGGAACGGGCACCGCTGTTCCCGCCGCCGACGCCACCGCCCTGGTCGACGTGAACCTCGGCAATGCCGCACTGTCGGGAACGGACGCCGTTGTTCCCGCCGCCGACGCCACCGCCCTGGTCGACGTGAACCTCGGCAATGCCGCACTGTCGGGAACGGACGCCGTCGTTCCCGCCGCCGACGCCACCGCCCTGGTCGACGTGAACCTCGGCAATGCCGCACTGTCGGGAACGGACGCCGTCGTTCCCGCCGCCGACGCCACCGCCCTGGTCGACGTGAACCTCGGCAACACCACCGTGTCGGGAACGGACGCCGTTGTTCCCGCCGCCGACGCCACCGCCCTGGTCGACGTCAACCTCGGCAACAACAGCGGCACCGGAACCACCCTCCCCGACCTGGCCGCCGTCGTCGACATCAACCTCGGCAACACGGATTCCTTGGGAACTGGTGCTGAGGGCGCCGTCGACCTCGGGCTGGGCTCGGGAAATGATGCATCCGTGGACCTGGGTGTCGATCTGGGCATCGGCCTTGGCGCAGGAACTGTGACCACGCCCCCTGCCACTGATCCGGATGCCGGAACCGGCAACGGAACCGATCCGGGCGATGGAACGGGAACCGATGGAACCGGAACTGGTACCGATGGAACGGGAACTGACGGAACCGCAACGGGAACCGATGGAGCCGGCACCGGCACTGACGGCACCGCAACGGGCACCGACGGAACCGGCACTGACGGCACCGGCACCACCGGCACCGGCACTACCGGCACCGACGGAAACGGATCCGTAACCGACACAGCCGGTGGAGCCGCAACGGGCGCCGGCACAGTGTCCACCACGACGGGCGCCGCTATCCTGCCCGCCGGCTCGGTGACCACAGGCGTCAACGCGTCGGAGAGCACGGCAATCATGGCCAACGGAAACATGGCCACCAAACAGCAGACGCTTGCCAACACCGGAGCCGACGCTGGGCTGCTGCCTCTCGCCCTGGTCCTGCTCGCCATCGGTGCGCTGCTGGTGATCCGCAGGAAGAAGGCCTAACAGTCCGGAACCTGTCCGAACAGGGATAGCCGACCTTCGTCGGCGGTCCGCGTCACGGGAGTCCTCGAGACTTTCAGATGCCGGGCCGCCGGCGATGCCGTGCCCCGCCCGAGCCTCTGGACGGGCCGCTCCCCCACCCTGACAGCCACGGGCCGCAAAATACTAAGTACACGTATTATCCTTAACACCGAGCCAGAGCTAATAAGGACGGCAACGTGTCAGAACAATCGCCCAGCGGGGTGGCAACGGATGTATTGGGCGGGCGCTACCTGCTGGGTGGGGTGATCGGACGCGGCGGCATGTCGTCGGTCTATGCGGCCAGGGACCAGAACCTGGGCCGGGACGTGGCCCTGAAGCTCTTCGCCCCCCAGGCCGCAGATGCCGATGAACTCAAGCGGCAGGAAGCCGAGATCCGGCTTCTGGCGACACTGAACCATCCCAGCCTTGTCACGCTCTTCGACGCCGGCGTGGATACCCGCGTCCCGGACCAGCCGAGGCCCTTTCTCACCATGGAACTCGTGGATGGGGAGGACCTGCGCAGCCGCATCCGGCACAGCCGCGTTCCGCTCGACGAACTGTCCGTGATTGGCGCCGGAGTCGCCGACGCCCTCGCCTATGTTCACGGGCTGGGCATCATCCACCGCGACATCAAACCCGCCAACATTCTCCTGGTCCAGGTTCGTCCCGGCGAGCCGGTGCGGCCGAAACTGACGGACTTTGGTATTGCCCGGATCGTAGACGGGACCCGTCTCACGGCCACCGGCACCATGGTGGGCACGGCAGCGTACCTGAGCCCTGAGCAGGCGACGGGCTCCCCCCTTTCGCCCGCGTCGGACATCTATTCGCTCGGCCTCGTGCTGCTTGAATGCATCAAGGGCACTGTTGAGTATCCGGGCAGCGCGGTGGAATCGGCAGTTGCCCGGCTGCATCGTGCCCCTGAAATCCCTGCCGAACTGCCCGCACAATGGCAGCACCTGCTGGCGGCCATGACCGCCCTCGAACCGCTGGAGCGGCCCTCCGCCGCGGACTTGGAAGTGGCTCTCCGGCACGCCCTCGTTTCACCGGAGTCCGCTCCCGGAGACCTGACCGAGGAGCACACCCGCGTTCTCCCCGAACTCCCGTCGCGGCCGCCGTCGATTCTTCCGGTCGGGGCTGCTCAAACGGAACCCACTGCCAGAACGACAGCCAAGACACAGGCCAAGTCAGCTGCTCCCGGCCGCAACAGCCGCTCGGCCGGCACGAAACCCCGGAGCCGGCGCTTTCGGATTGGCTCGGCCCTTGCGGCGGCAGCCCTGCTGGGCGGCGCAGCTGCCGTGACCGTGGCCGCCAACTCAGCTGAGATGCCCGACGTCGTTCCCTACCCCAGCGTGAGCGGCACCTTGGGTGACCATCTCGTGGAGCTGCAACGGAGCGTTGAACCATGAGCCCGAGCCGGGTACCGGCCGTGTGGCGCCGGGCGATCACCGTCCTCACCGGGTGCATGTTGGCAGCCGGGCTGGCCGGCTGCGCCGGTGCCGCCCCGGAACTCGAGACAAACGCGGCGGCAAAGTTGCAGCAGCAGGTCCTGGAGGTCACCAAGTCCGCGGCAGGTAGCAACCCCGCCGCCGCACTGAAGTCCCTGGACCGGCTGACCTCTGAGCTGGATGCTGCGGCGGCTGCCGGGCAGGTCTCCTTCAAACGCCACCGGAGCATAACGGCCGCGATCAACTCCGTCCGGGCCGACCTCATCACGGCAGTGCAGGCAGCCAAGAAGGGCGCTACGGATGCTGCTGCGAAGGCGGCTGCGGCCGCGAAGCCCACCGCAGCCCCGAAACCCTCGCTGACGACCGCACCGGCGGTCGTGCTCCCGGCTCCCGCACCAGCGGTCATGGTCCCGGCTCCTGCGAACAGCGGACGGCAGGACAACTCAGGCAAGGGCAGCTCGGGGGGGAACAAGGACAAGGGGCGGGGCAAGAACAAGGACTAGTCCCCGCCGGGGACCAGCCCTTGTTCTTACTCGATCAGGAAGCTTCTCCGCCGATCAGGAAGCTTCTTACCCCAGTCAGGAAGCAGCTGCCGGGAAACGCTCCCACACCCTGTGGGCAGCCAGCAGCTCCTGGATCTGCGGAACCACCTGCCCGGCATCATCGCCGAGCACCACGCCGGCCGCGTCATCCGGGATGCTGGCCGCATCCACCCCTGCGGAGCCGGATCCCCAGGCCCCGATGGCCTTGGCGTGGCGGAACGCCTCCGACAGCAGCAGCACGACGCGGGGATCAAGCGAGGCGCCGGGCTCGCCGGCCTTCGCGTCCAGCCCCTGTTCGGCGTCGTCCGCCGGTGCCGCCGATCCTGCCACGATGACCGCGTCGAACTCGGTGGAGCGGGCGGTGAGGTAGGTCCGCTGAACCGGGATCCCGCCGTCGGCCTCTCCCCCGAGCGTCCCGCCGGACGGTGCGATCACCAGCGGCACGATCCCCGCGGCGTCGAGCGCCTTGCGGGCGTCCCGGACAGCCTCCAGATCACTGGACTCGTCCGCCACGATTCCCACCACGCGGCCGGCCACCGGCCAGGTCTTTCCCAGCTGGGATACGGCAGGGCTGGGCTGGGCGTCAGGCACGTCCTCGGTGGCGTCAGGGGCGGGCATGCCCAGCCCGCGGGCCACGGCGGCGCACAGTGAGGCGTCGATGTTTGCCAGTGCGAGCAGCTGGCGCTCACGGACCGGCTTCTCGTAGCACTTGCCGAGCTCGAACGTGTAGGCCTGGATCACGTGGTCCTGCTCCACCGGCGTGAGGCTCCGGAAGAACAGCCGCGGCTGGCTGTAGTGGTCGTCGAAGGATGCCGGATTCTTCCGCTGCTTGATGGCCTCGGCCACCGCTTCCGGGACATCGACGAACGCCCCGAGGTCAGCCCCGGCCTTGAACGGGCAGCCGCCGTCGAGGGAGTTGGGCCGGTAGGGCGCCACTCCGGCGTGGACGGCGGTCTGGTGCATGCCGTCGCGCAGCATGTCGTTCACCGGAGCCTGCGGACGGTTGATGGGGATCTGCGCGAAGTTCGGCCCGCCCAGCCGCGAAATCTGGGTGTCGAGGTAGGAGAACAGCCGGACCTGCAGCAGCGGGTCGTTGGTGACGTCGATGCCCGGAACGAGGTGCCCCGGGTGGAAGGCCACCTGCTCCGTTTCCGCGAAGTAGTTGACCGGGTTGGCGTTGAGCGTCATCAGCCCGATCGGCTGGACGGGAGCCAGCTCCTCGGGCACAAACTTTGTTGGATCCAGCAGGTCGATCCCCTCGAACATCTGGTCCTCGGTGTCGGGGAAGGTCTGGATGCCCAGCTCCCACTCCGGGTAGGCGCCGGCCTCGATCGCATCGGCCAGGTCCCGCCGGTGGAAGTCCGGATCCATGCCGTTGATGATCTGGGCCTCCTCCCAGACCAGGGAGTGCACGCCCTGCTTGGGTTTCCAGTGGAACTTGACGAGCGTCGTGGCGCCCGCGGCGTCAACCAGGCGGAAGGTGTGGACGCCGAAGCCCTCCATGGTCCGGTAGGAACGGGGAATCCCGCGGTCGGACATGTTCCACATGGTGTGCGCCTGCGCCTCGGTGTGCAGGGACACGAAGTCCCAGAAGGTGTCATGGGCGCTCTGGGCCTGCGGGATCTCGCGGTCCGGATGCGGCTTTGCGGCGTGCACGATGTCCGGGAACTTGATTCCGTCCTGAATGAAGAACACGGGAATGTTGTTGCCCACGAGGTCGTAGGTTCCCTCGTCGGTGTAGAACTTGGTGGAGAAACCCCGAGTGTCGCGCACGGTGTCGGCGGACCCGCGCGAGCCCAGGACTGTAGAGAACCTGACGAACACCGGCGTCTCCACATCCTTGGCAAGGAAGCCTGCGCGGGTGATGTTGGCGGCGGTGCCGTACGAACGGAAGACGCCGTGGGCACCGGCGCCCCGGGCGTGCACCACGCGCTCGGGAATCCTCTCGTGGTCGAAGTGGGTGATCTTCTCCCGCAGGTGGTGGTCCTGGAGCAGGATCGGTCCCCGGGACCCCGCTTTCAGCGAATGGTCCGTGTCCGTGAGCCGGAGCCCCTGTGCGGTGGTCAGGTACTGGCCGGACTGCGCACGGGAGTGTTCCGGCGCACCCGTGGGGCTGCCGGTCGGAGACACCGCTTCCGGCCCCTGCTGGTCCGGTTTGGGCGGCAGCGGTTCCCGCGGGGTGGTGGGTTCGACGACGGCGGGTTGCTCGCCGGCCGGAGCTCCCGGGATGTTGATAACTGGTTCTTCAGGCACAGAGACGATCCTTTCCGAAGCGGTGGCCTAGCGGGGCTCGGCCTGGGCGCTGGGCACCCGACCGAAAGATAAGCCTGCTTAGCACCCTATGAAAACGAGTAGCCTCCCACAACTGCGGTCCGTCATTTTGCTCTTCTGCGCTTCATAGTCAGCAGCCTTACTTTCGCTCTTCAAATGCCGACTGCTTCCCGCTACGTTGGAGGTGTTCCATCCGAACAAGGGCAATCAGAACCACGGGCCAGCCGCCCGTACGCCGAAGGAGTGAACCACGCATGGCAACTGTCCAGGAATCGATCACCGTCGATGTCCCCGTACGCCAGGCCTATAACCAATGGACCCAGTTTGAGGATTTCCCCAACTTTATGAGCGGCGTCGACGCCGTCCGCCAGCTCGACGACACCACCGTTCATTTCGAAACCAGCATCGCCGGTGTGAAGCGCGAGTACGACGCCCAGATCACCGTCCAGGAGCCAGACCAGCGCGTCACGTGGGAGAGCCTCAACGAGCCCCGCAACGCCGGCACTGTATGGTTCGAGTCCCTGGGCGCCAACGAAACCAAGGTGAACGTCGAGCTGACGTGGGAGCCCGAATCGGCGATGGAGAAGCTCGGTGCAGCCACCGGACTCGATTCCCGGCAGGTCGCCTCGGACCTGAGGAAGTTCAAGAAGTTCATCGAGGAACGCGACACGGAAACCGGCGCCTGGCGTGAAAGCGTCAGCGGTGGCGAGGTAGAAGGTGATGCGGGTTCGACGGCGGCCGGCGCGGGAGCCGGAACCGGAACCGGAACCGGCGGCGTCGGAACAGGAGCGCCGGGTACGACGGCGGCGGGAGCCGGTGTAGGAGCCGGAGCAGCGGGAGCGACGGGAGCCGGCGTCGGAGCGGGAGCCGTCGGAGCAGACAGGGAGACAGGAACGTGGGGTGCCACAGCGGCAGGCGGCAACGGCGACCCGGGTGCCAGCACCGGCTACTCCGAGGGTGCCGGCATGGACGCGGTCCCGGGCCGCAGCTACGAATCAGGCGACGCCTACGACGCCTCGGCAACGGAGCGGCCCGTTAGCACCGACCCTGACATGGCGGTCGACGCACCGTACGGTGACGAGGAAACCGGCGAGCCGCGGAATGAAACCCGGCACACGGACACGCGCCGCGACGACATTCCCGACCGGTAGGTCACACTCCCCCGCCGGCAGCCCCGGCAACCCCGGCAACAAAGAAGCGCCCCGCCACCCAAATGAGTGGCGGGGCGCTTCCACTGTTCAGCTTGGAGACTCAGCCAAGGCCACAGACTCAGCTCAGGCTGGCAACGATCTTGTTGAGCGTCGCGGACGGCCGCATGACGGCCGCGGCCTTCTCGGCGTCCGGGCGGTAGTAACCGCCGATGTCCACCGGCTGGCCCTGTGCGCCCAGGAGTTCGGAAACGATGGCCTCCTCGTTGGAGGTCAGCGCGTCGGCAACCGATGCGAAGGAGGCTGCCAGCTCGGCGTCCTCGGTCTGCTTGGCGAGCTCCTGTGCCCAGTACTGCGCCAGGTAGTAGTGGCTGCCCCGGTTGTCGATCTCGCCGGCCTTGCGACTCGGGGACTTGTTCTCGAGCAGGAACGTGCCGGTGGCGCGGTCCAGGGTGTCGGCCAGGACCTGCGCGCGGGCGTTGTCCGTGGTGTTGGCCAGGTGTTCGAAGCTGACGGCCAGGGCCAGGAATTCACCCAGGCTGTCCCAGCGCAGGTGGTTCTCCTTCAGCAGCTGCTGGACGTGCTTCGGAGCGGAGCCGCCGGCACCGGTCTCGAAGAGCCCGCCGCCGTTGATCAGCGGAACGATGGACAGCATCTTGGCGCTGGTGCCCAACTCCAGGATCGGGAAGAGGTCCGTGAGGTAGTCGCGGAGCACGTTGCCGGTGACGGAGATGGTGTCCTCGCCCTTGCGGATGCGCTCGAGGGTGAAAGCGGTGGCCTTCACCGGGGACAGGATCTCGATCTGCAGGCCCTCGGTGTCGTGCTCCTGCAGGTATTCGCGGACCTTCTCGATGAGCTTGGCGTCGTGCGCACGGGTCTCGTCGAGCCAGAAGACAGCCGGGGTCTGGGACGCGCGGGCGCGGTTTACGGCCAGCTTCACCCAATCGCGGATGGGCAGGTCCTTGGTCTGGCAGGCACGCCAGATGTCGCCCGGGGCAACTTCGTGTTCGATCAGGACAGTGCCGGCGCCGTCGACCACCTGGATCTTGCCGGGGACCTGGGCCTCGAAGGTCTTGTCGTGGCTGCCATACTCTTCTGCTGCCTGGGCCATGAGGCCGACGTTCGGGACAGTGCCCATGGTGGTGGGGTCGAAGGCGCCGTTGGCACGGCAGTCGTCGAGGACAACCTGGTAGATGCCGGCGTAGGAGCTATCCGGGAGGACAGCCAGGGTGTCGGCTTCCTGACCGTCCGGGCCCCACATGTGGCCGGAGCTGCGGATCATGGCGGGCATGGAGGCGTCCACGATAACGTCGCTGGGGACGTGCAGGTTGGTGATGCCCTTGTCAGAGTCGACCATGGCGATCGCGGGGCCTTCTTCGAGGCCCTTCTTGATGGCGGCCTGGACACCTTCACGGACGTCCTCGGGCAGCTCGTCCAGTCCGCTGAGGATGGAAGCAAGGCCGTTGTTGGGGCTGAGCCCGGCCGCGGCGAGCTGCTTGCCGTAGGTGTCGAACAGCTCGGAGAAGTAAGCCTTGACCACGTGGCCGAAGATGATCGGGTCGGAGACCTTCATCATGGTGGCCTTCAGGTGTGCGGAGAAGAGCACGCCCTCTTCCTTGGCGCGGGCTACCTGTGCTGCCAGGAATTCGTCCAGGGCGGCGGCGCGCATCACGGTGCCGTCGATGACCTCGCCGGCAAGGACCGGGAAGGCCTTCTTCAGGACCTTGACCGTGCCGTCCTCGCGGACCAGCTGGATTTCGATGGTGCCGTCGGCGGGGACCACCACGGACTTCTCGTTGGCGCGGAAGTCGTTGGCGTCCATGTGTGCCACGTTGGTCTTGGACTCCGGGGTCCAGGCACCCATGGAGTGCGGGTTCTGGCGGGCGTAGTTCTTGACCGACAGCGGTGCGCGGCGGTCCGAGTTGCCTTCACGCAGGACCGGGTTCACGGCGGAGCCCTTGATCTTGTCGTAGCGGGACCGGATGGCGGTCTCTTCGTCGGACGTCGGGTTGTCCGGGTAATCCGGCAGCTTGTAGCCCTGGGACTGAAGCTCGGCAATGGCGGCCTTCAGCTGCGGCACGGAAGCGCTGATGTTGGGCAGCTTGATGATGTTGGCTTCCGGCTTCTTCGCCAGTTCACCAAGTTCAGCCAGGGCGTCGCCGATCTGCTGCTCTGCAGTGAGGTAATCGCCGAAGACGGCGATGATGCGGCCGGCCAGCGAAATGTCGCGGGTCTCCACCTGCACACCTGCCGTGGACGCGAACGCCTCAATGATCGGCAGGAACGAATAGGTTGCCAGCATTGGCGCTTCGTCGGTGTGGGTATAGATAATTTTGGCCATGCTCGGGCGTCTCCCTGAAGGTCGGCTTGTATCTGGTATTCCGGTCTATTTCACCAACCTTTAACTTACCCGAGGTGAACCGGTTGAACCTCAACCGGAGGGCCGGATGCCCTTGAATTACCCCCGTTCCTGTGTCTTTCGCCACACTATCCATTGTCCCCGGCGCGGTGGGGCTCTAATCTTTCTCTCATAAAGGAATACCGCTTCGGCGGCTGAACTGAGTTGGAACCCCTTGCGGCAGGGGCAGATCAGTACCACCCCTACCTGGCAAGAAAACTTGAATCGTACTAACCGAGCTTGTCATCCCCGGGTAGGTCAATCAGTCACCCGGCGTGCCTCCCGGGCCCGCCCCACCTGATAGGTAGGACCGCAAATGACGAGCAAAAAGACTCTGGCTGGCAGCCTCGTGAGCCTCTCCACGGGCTTGCTGCTGGTAGTGAGCGCCATCGGCGGCGCTGCAGCCTCTTCTGCAACGTCGCAGGATGCAACCCAGCTGCAGGTTGCCAGCACCCCCGTGTCCAGCCCGCAGGGCTACTGGACGCCCGAGCGCATGCGCGCCGCCCTTCCCGGCGATGTGCTGGCCGTCAAGGCCGTGGCAAGGCACGAAAATAAAGGCTCCTCGCCTTCGGCTGCCGTTGCAACGGGAGCGCCCAGGAGAATCGCCGGTACGGCCGCGCAGACCACGGTAACCACAGCCCTGCACGAAGACGAAGAACCGGTGCCCCACATCGGCAAGGTCTTCTTCACCCTCGCCGGCATCAACTACGTCTGCTCCGGCAACTCAGTCGCCGCCCAGAACAAGAGCCTCGTGGCCACCGCCGGCCACTGCGTTAATGAGGGACCGGGCGCCTTCGCCACCAACTGGGTGTTTGTTCCCGGCTACGACAATGGCTTGGCCCCGTATGGTCAATGGCCCGCCCGGTCGTTGCACGCGCCACGGAACTGGACCTCCGGCGGCGATATCCGGTACGACACCGGCTTCGCCGTGGTGGCCCGGGTGTCGGGCGAGAGCCTCGCCGACAGCGTGGGTGCTTCCGGTGTGGAGTTCAACCAGCCCCGGGGGCTGACATACAAGTCCTACGGCTACCCGGCCGCGGCCCCGTTCACCGGCAAGACCCTGATCAGCTGCACAGGCACGGCCAAGGATGACACGATCAACCCCCAGTTCAACTCCCAGGGCATTCCCTGCGACATGACGGGCGGCTCCTCGGGGGGCCCCTGGTTTGCCCAGGGCAACGAAGACGCTGAAAGTGGGGCCGACGGCTTCCAGAACTCGATCAACAGCTACGGGTATGGAACGCGTTCCACCACGATGTTCGGGCCGTTCTGGGGCTCGACCATCATGAAGGTCTATGACAATGCACAGAGCAAATGAGGACGACGCGGGCAGCACTGACGACGCTGAGGTAAGCCACAGCATCAGCCAGGCGCCCGAGGAGATCCTGGCCTACTGGACACCGGAACGCATGGCCGAAGCCGTCCCCAGGGACATCCGGCTGCCGGCTCAGGAGGAAACGGAAGAAAGCTAAAGCAAGTTAATACCCGACGGCGGCCGTCCCCTTAAGGGGGCAGCCGCCGTCGGGCTTTAAGCCCACTCCGCCCGGGTTCCCTGGCCGAGCGCAGCGAGGTTAGTGGAAGAAGTGGCGGGCGCCGGTGAAGTACATGGTGATGCCCGCAGCGTTGGCCGCGGCGATGACTTCCTCGTCACGGACCGAGCCGCCGGGCTGCACCACAGCCCGCACGCCGGCGTCGATCAGGATCTGCAGGCCGTCGGCGAACGGGAAGAACGCGTCGGAGGCAGCCACCGCGCCGCGGGCACGGGCGGGAGCCCCACTCGCATCGGCGTTGGAGGCGCCGCCGGCACCGTCCACGTTGGACTCAACCTGCACGCCCAGCGTGTTGGCCCGCTCGACGGCGAGCTTGCAGGAGTCCAGGCGGTTGACCTGGCCCATGCCGATGCCCACTGCGGCGCCGTTGGAGGCGAGCAGGATCGCGTTGGACTTGGCGGCGCGGCAGGCGGTCCAGGCGAAGGCGAGGTCGGCCAGCGTGGCGTCGTCGGCTGCTTCCCCGGCGGCAAGCGTCCAGTTGGCGGGGTTGTCGCCGTCGGCGTCCACCTTATCGGTGATCTGCACCAGGACGCCGCCGGAGACCTGGCGGATTTCCGCCGGGTAGCGGCCGTAGCCCTCGGGGAGGGACAGCAGGCGGATGTTCTTTTTCTTGGAGAGGATCTCCACGGCCTCGGGCTCGAAGCCGGGGGCGATGACCACCTCGGTGAAGATGCCGGCCACGGTCTGGGCCATGCCGGCAGTGACCGTGCGGTTGGCCGCGATGACACCGCCGAACGCGGAGACGGGGTCGCAGGCGTGGGCCTTGGCATGGGCATCGGCGATCGGGTCGACGGCGCCGGCGGATGCCACGGCCACACCGCAGGGGTTGGCGTGCTTGATGATGGCCACGGCGGGCTCGGCGAAGTCGTAGGCGGCGCGCAGTGCTGCATCGGCGTCCACGAAGTTGTTGTAGCTCATGGCCTTGCCGTGGATCTGGTCAGCCTGGGCGATGCCCGCGGGGGCTGCCTTGTCCACGTAGAGCGCGGCCTGCTGGTGGGGGTTCTCGCCGTAGCGCAGCACCTCGGAGCGTTCCAGGGCGAGGCCGGCGTAGGCGGGCCAGTCGATGACGCCGTCGCCGTCCTCGTCCAGGAACTGGCTGGCGGTCCAGGTGGCCACAGCGGTGTCGTACGTGGCGGTGTGCGCGAACGCCTTCGCGGCGAGCCGGCGGCGGGTCTTGAGGTCGAAGCCGCCCTCGGCGGCGGCGCGGACCACGTCGCCGTAGAACGTCGGGTCCACCACGATGGTGACGGCGGCGTGGTTCTTTGCTGCGGAGCGCACCATGGCGGGGCCTCCGATGTCGATCTGCTCCACGACGTCGTCCTGCGCGGCGCCGGACCTGACCGTCTCCACGAACGGGTAGAGGTTCACCACGACGAGGTCGAAGGCCTCGATCTCCATCGTGGCGAGGGTCTCCATGTGGGCGGGGACGCGACGGTCGGCGAGGATGCCGCCGTGGACGCGCGGGTGCAGGGTCTTGACCCGGCCGTCGAGCATCTCGGGGGACCCGGTGACTTCCTCGACTTCCTGAACCGGGATGCCGGCCGCGGCGATCTTCTTGGCGGTCGAGCCAGTGGAAACAATTTTGACGCCTGCTGCGTGCAGGCCCTTGGCGAGCTCCTCCAGACCGGTCTTGTCGTATACCGAGATCAGGGCCCGGCGGATGGGAACACGGTCAAGCTGCGTCAAGCTCACAAAAGTCTCCGTCTTTATCTCGCGGTGGATGTGCCGCGGTTGGTGGGGATACGGCCCAGTTTATCGTGTCGGCGGACCCCCTCCTGCTGGCGGACGCAGTGTGAAGGCCGGGCCGCTCCCCGCGTGGGTGTCCGGTCCTTCCGGGCGTTCCCGGTCCGCCGCCTCGGGGCGTTCCGCAACGTAAGGTTTAAGCAGGAGGCCGAGATGAATATTTACACCGCTGTGCCCAGTGGCGAGCAGGTAGTCCAGGAACTGCCGTGGCGCTGGAAAGTGCAGGGCCGGATCTTTGTGATCGGCGGCCTGGGGTTCATGTTCGATGCCTGGGACGTCACCCTGAACGGCATTCTCATCCCGCTGCTGTCCACCCATTGGAGTCTCACCCCGGGCGAGGCCGGCTGGATCGGCACGGCCAACCTGATCGGGATGGCCCTGGGTGCCTTCATCTGGGGCACCATCGCCGACACCATCGGGCGCAGGAAGGCCTTCACGGCCACGCTGCTGATCTTCTCGCTCTTCACGGTCCTCGGCGCCTTCTCCCCTGACTTCCTCTGGTTCTGCGTGTTCCGCTTCATGGCCGGGTTCGGCCTGGGCGGCTGCATTCCCGTGGACTACGCGCTGGTGGGCGAGTTCACGCCCCGCAGGCAGCGCGGCCGGGTGCTCACCGCGATGGACGGCTGGTGGCCCGTGGGTGCCGCGCTCTGCGGCTTCGTGTCCGCCTGGCTCGTCGCCGCTTTTGCCGACTGGCGCCTGACCATGCTCGTCATGGTGCTGCCTGCCCTGCTGGTGTTCTGGGTGCGGCGCAGCGTTCCCGAGTCGCCGCTGTTCCTGATCCGCAAGGGACGCCGCGAGGAAGCCGCCCGGGTGATTGACGGCCTGGTCGAGGCCACCGGCGCCGAGGCCCGGGCGTACAGCCTGCCCGAGCCGCAGGCCGTCCCGCGGTTTTCCGCCGGCAGCGCGTGGCAGCAACTGCGCGGGGTCTGGCAGTTCAACTGGAAGATCACCACCGCCGCCTGGGCGCTGTTCATGAGCATCCTGCTGGTCTACTACCTGTCCCTGACCTGGATGCCGCGGATCCTGATCGGCGCCGGGTTCGCCGAGTACAAGGCGTTCCTGACGACGGCGGGGATGGCCGCCGTCGGGCTCCTGGGCGTGATTGCGGCAGCGCTGCTCGTGGAACGGGTGGGCCGCAAGTGGCTGCTGGCTGTTACCGGACCGCTGTCCGCGCTGGTCCTGGTGGTGGTGGCGTTCGTGGTGGATGTGCCCACGGCTGCCGTGTTCTGGCTGCTGGTGTTCGGGTTCGTGGTGCAGGTGGCCATCCCGGTGCTTTATGCCTACGTGTCCGAGCTGTACCCCACGGAGCTGCGCGGCAGCGGCTTCGGCTGGGCGTCCACGTTCTCGCGGCTGGGCGCAGGCTTCGGCCCGCTCATTTTTGCGAACTACTTCTGGCCGCAGCTGGGTCTGGCCACATCGTTTGCCCTCGCCGGCGGCCTAGTGGTCCTGTCGGTGCTGTGGATGGCGTTCTTCTCCCCCGAAACCAGGCAGCGCCGCCTCGAGTAGGTGCCTCCCCTTCCGCCCAACTGAGTAGCAGCAGAGGGCGCTCCCAGCCTTGGGAACGCCCTCTGCTGCTACTTAGATGGTGCGCGCGGCGGCGTGCTTTGCCGCAAGGGACGCGAGGGTAGAGACCAAGAGCCGGCGCTCCACCACCTTGATCCGCTCGTGCAGGGTGTCCTCGGTGTCGTAGTCCTCGATGGCCACCGCCTCCTGCGCGATGATGGGCCCGGTGTCCACGCCGGCGTCGGCCCAGTGCACGGTACAGCCGGTGACCTTCACGCCGTAGGCCATGGCGTCGCGGACACCGTGGGCGCCGGGGAAGGACGGCAGCAGGGCGGGGTGCGTGTTGAGGTATTTTCCGTCGAAGGCGTCGATGAACTCGGGGCTCACGATCCGCATGAAGCCTGACGACACCACCACGTCCGGCTGGTACGCGGCCACGGCTTCCGTCAGTGCAGCATTCCACTCCGAGCGGTCCGTGTAGGCCTTGAAATCCACTACGAACGTTTCGATCCCGGCAGCAACAGAGCGCTCCACGCCGTAGGTTCCCGCGCGGTCCGCGCCCACCGCGGCGATCTCAATATCCAGGTCTCCGGCCTGAACGGCGTCGATGACGGCCTGGAGGTTGGAACCGGTTCCGGAGACGAGGACTACTATGCGCATTGCTCAAGCTTAGGCGGCTGCTCGCGTAGGCTGGAAAACATGAACCCCACTCCGGGCCCCCAGGGGCCGCAGCGGACCGCGCGTCCGCTCAGCGAGGACGCCAAGGCCTCGCTCCAGAAGACGCACACGCTGTTCCGCATGTTCATTGTGGCCGTGCTGGGCGCCTTCTTCGTGTTTCAGTTGGACATCGCCTACCTCTGGCTCACGGCCCTTCTGACGGCGGCGGGCATCGCGCTGGGGATCATCGTGCTCATCCGGGCCA
This sequence comes from Arthrobacter sp. FW305-BF8, assembly GCF_021789315.1. NCBI lineage: Bacteria > Bacillati > Actinomycetota > Actinomycetes > Micrococcales > Micrococcaceae > Arthrobacter > Arthrobacter sp. FW305-BF8. The sequence continues at coordinate 1,470,640 of NZ_CP084561.1, read as the reverse complement.
TCCGCCTCAGGGAATCCAAACTGGTGCTGTTCGGCACGATCTCCGGCCTGGTGGTTTCGGCTGTGCTGGTGCTCCTGGTCCTGACCTCGGCACTGTTCTTCAACCAGGTCCGCGACTTCCAGCAGTGCTCCCGTCAGGCGCTGACCAGCAAGGCAAGCACCGAGTGCCGGGTCCAGCTGGAGAACTCATTGCCCGGACCGCTTCAGCAGCCCGTCCGCTAACTCCGCGAGCCACCGGTCCGCCCGGCGGGCTATTTGCTGTTGGGTGCAGTCCCCTGCTCGGCGTCCCGCAGTTGCCGGCGTTCCAGCCACGGTCCCGCCGCGTACCCAATTACGACGCCGATGCCGACTTCCGCCGCCAGCCAGACTGCCGTCTGCAGTGGGTCCGGACCGATGTCCGTGAGGCGGCCGATGCCGGCCGAGCCGCGCGCAAGCCAGGCAAGGGCCGCTGCCAGAACGCCGGCAGCAGCCCCGACGATGAGGGCCAGGAACAGCGTGGACGCCGCGGCGGTCAGCCAGCGGACGTGCAGCTTGATGGACAGCCACTCGTCGAAGTGATTTTCCCCTTCGCGAAGGAACCACCAGCCGGCCAGGACCCCGGCGAGCACCGGAACCACCAGCGCCACCGGTCCGAAGTCGAGTGGGCCCGAAGGGATGGCAGCAAAAACGGGGATGGTGGGCAGCGGTCCGACGGCGGTCCCCAGCGGACCCACCTGCGAGCCGGCTCCCAGCGCGAAACCAGAGCCGCTCAGCCACGCGAGTGCGAACACTGCCAGGTTCGGCAGGAAACCGAGCTGCGCAATCGTGAGGGCCGCGCCTCCGACGGGCCCGGCGTCGAGCCCTTCATAAACCGCCACCACAAGGTTCCAGTGGATGAAAAGATCCACGGCCAGCAGCGACGAGGAAATGGCGAGCGCGGCGATAACAGCCACGAAGCCGGCCTTGGCGGCCGAAGCCAGATACGAACCCGCCCACCGCGAATGCTGGCTGGTGCGGGCGATCCAGTCCACGGCGTCGACGCCGATCAGGCGGCTCCACGAACCGGCCTCCCGCCGGGCGCCGATGACCATGCCGAGGCCGAACGGAACCAGCGGCAGCAGCCCGGCCCACCACAGGAAGACCTCAACGTCCTCGGTCCGGCAGATGAACCCGGTGGCGATGCCAAAACCCGCATAGACCAGCCACGAGCCAAGCAGCGCCTGCCACAGCTGGTCCGTGTACGACGCCCGGGCAAGGCGCCTGCCTGCCCGCCAGGCCAGCAGGAACGGGATGAGGGTCAGGCCCAGCGGAAGCAGCGACAGTGTGCCGGTCTCGGCCCTGGCGGCAGCGCCCTCGCCCACCGCGGTGAGGTAGAGGGGCACCCCGTGGATGACCAGCCAAGCCTGGCCGGCGAGCCGCGCCAACGCATCGAGGCCGCTGCTTCCGAAACCCGAGGTGGCCCACACCGCAACGATGGGTGCGATGACCAGCAGTGCGGAAATCATCGCCGCCTGCGCGGACTCGAGCCCGCCCTGCAGCCACAGGGGCATGGGAAGGCCACGGTCTCCGGTCTGGTCAGCACGCAGTTTCATCGCCTCCATCGTGCCATGCGTGGCCCGGCCCGCCGGTTTTCGACAGGCGGGGCAGCGCGAGAAGTCGGACGGGGCTGCGCTGGCGCCAGTACGGGCAAGCTCAACTGTGAGCGCTTTTTCAGAAGGCCGGACGTAAAATTAGCTTGTCCGCATTCAGTGGTTGGAGGCAGAAATGACTACCGCATCCCCACATGCACACGGCGTTCACTTTGGCAGGACTGACGTCCAGAACGCTGGCATGGGTGTAGGTATTGTCTTGATGGTGGTCGGTGTGCTGGGGTTCATCCCGGGCATCACCGCACGTTATGGCGAACTGATGTTCCTTGGGCCTGATTCGCACGCCATGTTCCTCGGCTTGTTCCAGGTATCCATGCTGCTCAACATCGTGCAGCTGGTTATCGGCGCAACCGGCTGGGCCATGTCCCGGAGCGAAATGGGCGCGCGCAGGTTCCTCATGGGCGCCGGTGCGCTGTACATCGTCCTCAGCATTTACGGGCTCAGTGTCGGAGTAGACTCGGCGGCCAACTTCCTGTCGCTGAATACGCCGGACAACTGGACGCACATGGTGCTTGGCGTGCTGATGATTGCCTGCGGCTGGATGTTTTCACGGCATTCGGTCGAGGACAGGAGATAGCCCGGACCGCGAACGCCGGGAACTAGGAGCCGCGAATGAGTAGATATCTAATCTGAGTATTCGTACTACCGGTTGGTGCAGGCGGCCACGCAGAGTCGTGGGCGGCTGCACCAACTTTGTGTCCGGCAGGACGCATGCCTCACAACCGAGGGTCATGCCGGTTTGGGGCGTCAGGCATCCTGGAGTCAAGCAAGGGACAGCACGAAGGAGAGCACAAACCCGGCCGCTGTGCTGAGTGCCACCGCTGGGCCGCCGTGTTCGAAGGCTTCCGGCATCAGGGTGTCCGCGAGGGAAGCAATAACGGCGCCGGCTGCAAAGGCCAAGGGCAGCGAGATGGTTTCCGGGTCCGCCCCGGACAGCGGGCCTGCACCAAGGACTACGGCTGCCACGAGCAGCACGGCGCAGATGGTCCACAGTGCCATGATCGCCCCACCGGTACGGCCTTGGCTGCGCATGGACGCGGCGCCCACTAGCGCCTCCGGCAAATTGGACACGAAGATCGCGGCCAGGAGCGCCAACCCCCCTGTCCCCTCCCCCAGCGAGACGCCCAGGGCGATATTCTCCGGCACACCATCCAGGGTCACGGCGGCCAGCAGGGCCATGCCCGCTGCACCTCGGGTGAATGTGGAGGCGGGGGCCTTCTCTTCGGCGGCCGCATCGGTGTCCAACTTCGCGCTGCCGCGGAATTCACCCGCAGGCACTGATTTGGACCCCGGCTGCGCCCACCGGTCAAGCAGAGCGCTCAGGGCGGTGAAAACCACTGCGCCAACCAGCAGGCCGAGCCCTGCCCGCACAATGCCGCCTCGCTGGTAAGCGTCCTCAAACAGCTCGAAGGTCAGGGCCGTGATGAGTGCGCCGGCGGCGAACGAGAGCAAAATCGCCAGCAGCCGTTTCGGCAGCTCAAAGCGGACACCAATAAGGGCACCCATAACAAGGGCACTTGAAGCCACCACGCCGAACAGCAGGGAGGTTCCCACACCGTCAGTATAGGATCGGGGTCACTTGCCAGGAACGACCCAGCGGTGACGGCTATTTAAAGCGAATCCGGGCGTAGGGCTCGCTGGGCAGGTATCCGGCAGTCCACGGCTCCTCAGCCGGTTCGCTTCGCACTTCGCCGCGCCCGTCGCGCAGCACGGCCAGCACTGTTGCCGCAATGGCCACTGCGGCAATTGCGGCCAGCAGCACAAGGACGACGACGATGGATCCAGACATCCCGCATGCACCTTCCGCTTCAATTTTATTGCGGCTCAGCACTCCCGCTCGTGCAAAAGATACTTTTTCCTCTGGACGGAACCGGCCGGCGGGCATATTCTGGTCTCCCATTGCGCTGGGGGGTGATTCGAATGGGCAACAGCTTGCGCCTTCACAAGGCTGCGGTCGCGCGTGCCCTCCTGCTGCCCGTTCTCCTCGCCTTGGCCTGGATCATCTGGGGCGCGGCATCCGCCGGCGCGGCCTCCGGGGACAGCGACTCGTTGGGACCCGCTTCCCTCGCCACAGCTCCCGTCGCTTCCATTGCGCAGTCGGCAGTGTCTGCTCCGCTGGCTTCCCCCGTCTCCCAGATTGCCCCGGCCCGCAAGCTAGTGCCGGTGGTTCCTTCTCTGCCGGCGGCACCCCGCCTCCCGGCTGCAGTCACCAAGCCCGTATCGAGTGTCGTCGGCACCGTAGCGGACACTGCGCGCGCCGCGGTCAACGGGGCATCGACGACGGTCACCTCAGTAACCAGCGCGACGGCCCCCGTGCTCGGCAAGGCGGACAGCCTGATAACGGCCGCTGAAGACTTCATTTCGTCCGTGCCACGGCTGCCTGCAACGCCTGCCTTGCCCGGCATTCCTTCGCTGCCGCTCCCTCCGGTGACAGTCCCGTCAGTGCAGGTCCCTTCGCTGCCGGTTCCCTCAGTGCCAGTTCCCTCAGTGCCAGTTCCCTCAGTGCCGGTTCCTTCAGTGCCAGTTCCCTCACTGCCGGCGCCGCAGCTACCCGTGGCCCCGGTACCGGGAGTCACGCCGACCACGCCGGTTCCCCATTCCGGAGGGAACGCGCCAGATCTTGCCGCGCCGCCACAGGCAGCTTCGCCATCGGCAGTCGGGCCGAAGACCACCGCTCTGAGGGCAGGGGACAATGCAGGGCCGGCAACATCGGTGGAAACAGCAGTCCAGGCCCTGCCCGCTACCGTCGCCGGTCTGCCGCTCGCTGGCACGGGCCTCTCGCTGGCCGAGCTTCAGATGACTACGCCGCAGGTACGCGAACTGGCCGGCGCCAAGCCCGCTGCCGACAGACTGCACCTCGGCGCACGGCCCGGCCACGGCTATCTTCAATCGTTTGCCGTAAGCGAGGGAACGCCGGGGAACTCCTCCACGGGCTCCGAAGGCTCTGGCGCCCAGGCCGCCGAAGTGGCGGGAGATTGGAACCGGACGCCCCTGTTTGCCGGCGTCCGCGTGTTTGATGCTGCCCAGCACTTTCCCTCAAGTCCAGCCGTCGATCCGGGGTCTTCCCCCGACTGAACAGGTCAGCTCTGCCCGCATCCAGGGCAGAAAAGACCACCTGCGCAACCCTGCGCAAGGACCATCTGTTCAGTCAGGAGAACATGTCATGTCTACGCACGCCCCGCTGTCTGCTGCCCCCCGCCCGTCCCGTCCGCAGTTCGGACCCGCTAGCGGCCGGATCGGCAACTGGCCCGACCCCATGCGCGGCCGGATTGGGAACTGGCCCGACCCCATGTCCGGCCTCATCGGAAACTGGCCGGACCCGATGCAACAGGGACGCTAACGCCGTCCTAACGAAGCTGGAGCACGGTCCGGCGTTGAACCCGGACCGGCGTGTGCCAGCCAGGAAAGTGTCGCCGCGCGCGGCGCGGCGACACTTCCCTTCCTTGATGATCAGTCCGCCTATTCAGGGGCGGAGTAGCCCTCGCTGTCTGGCTTCTGCTTTGTTCCGGCGCGGTCCTTCGGTGCCGGTGCCGCTTGCTCCGCGGCAACCTCATCTCCGGAAGCGGGCCTCTGTAAGGCAGGTTCCGCAGCAGTATCCGCGCTCGAAGCATGCTGCCCGGCTGCGGCCACACCTTCTGTCACCGCACTGGTTGCGGGCATCACGCCTTCTACCTCCGTGCCTTCTGCGGGTGCACCGGCTACGGGAGAGCCAGTTTCCGCCGTCTCGTCTTCCGCAGTACTGTCCGCGGCTGGATCGCTGACGGCAGCGGCCGGATTCTGGTTCTTGGCGGAGCCGGGCTTGGCGCGGCCGGGAAAGTAGCTGATGACCCGCGCCAGCTCCCGGCCCAGGACGGTACCCTCGACGACGTCGGGGGGCAGCGCATCCTGCTCAGCCTTCCTGGCCGCTTCCAGCGCCTGGCGGCCTGCTTCCGTTATGGAAACCTCGTTGTGGCGCCTGTCCAGGGAACTGGATGCGCGAGCCACCAGGCCTGCCTCCTCGAGCCGCGACAGGACCCTGCCAACAGACTGGCTGCGGACCTTGATCTCAGAGGCCAGCTGTTCCTGGTTCAGCGGCCCGGCAAGGAGGCCCTGCAGCGCGATGACAGCGGCGTGGGTGAGACCGAGTTCAGCCAGCGCCTGGTCCTGCCTGCGCTGGACGAGCCTGGCAGCCATGGACAGCAGCTGGTGAGGCCCCCACTGCTCCGCGTCAGGATTCGGGACCATCGGTTTTTAACCTTCTTTCCCCTTTGAGCCCGTGCTGGCGACGTGGCCAGCCCACAATGCCTGCAATGCCGGGGCCCGTAAGCCGGCCCCGGCGTGGGGCAAGTTAGCGGCGGGTGTCCTCTACGCCGTCGGCCTCAATGCGCTCCTTGCGGACCTGTTCATCCACGGTCACCTCGTCCGTGACGGTTTCGGTGTCCAGCCTGACCCGCTCAACGGGTACGGTTTCCTTGTCCACCACCGGACGTTCCTCGTGCAGCACCACCTCGTGTTCTGCCTCGCTGATGGCCGGACCGCCCAGCGCCTCGCCCCTGTTTCCTTCGGTGATTGGTTCGCGCTCCAGCCGCACTTCCTCGCGCTGCACGGGAACGGTCTGGGTAACGTTTTCGGTCACCACGTACTTGCGCAGGCGCGCCCGGCCGGCAGCCTGCCTTTCCGTGCCGACATTCACGCGTTCCTCCGAGCGGGTCATGGCGTCACCGTCGTCCACTCCGGACGTGTCACGACCAGCCCTCTCATCCGCCGCGCTGTACGTTCCGCCACCACCTCCGGCAGCGAATCCTGCATCCCGCTCAGTGGCGGTAAGGCCGGCCGCCGACCGGTCGGCCGGCCGGCCTGAGTCGGCGGTGTGCCCGTTCGCAGCCTCGCTGTAAGCTACCGTTCCGTTCAGCTGGTAGTGCTCGTAGAGCCGGTCCTCTTCGGCCGGGTCAAGGTGTCCTTCCGCTTCCACGCGCGGGGCGTCCTTCACCTGGTCCTTGGTGTACGGGACGACGATGTCGGCTCCATCAACCCGGGCGCCTTCGAGGGGGATGAAGGATTCGGAGGTGCCGAAGAGGCCTGTCCGTGCGGTTACCCAGGTAGGCTGCCCGTTCTCATCGTCCGCATACACCTGTCCCACGGAACCGATCTTGCCTCCGTCCGTCGAGAGGACGTTTCCGTTCTGGTTCAGCAGGTCGTCGATGTGTTCCTTGGCGAGCATTCTGTCTCCTTGAATGTTGACTTCTTGTCCACTTTTGGCTGTTCACGTTGAACCGGCGACGGCGGTGCGACGCCACACGGCGTGCTATCCGCCAAAGAGCGGCAACTGCCGTGCGGGGCGGGCATCCGCCGTCGGGCCGAGGCGATTACTCCGGCCTCGCACCTATACCCTAAGCATGCTTACTATCGGATTGGCAAGCCTACTTAGCTTTTTTCTTACCGCTGCGATTCGCTACGCGCCCCAATTCGCGCCAATACAGGGAACTGCCCGCTTCATTCCAGGACAGCCGAAGTAAAGGTGGGAAAAAATGCCAAGGGTGCTTACTATTTATTAGTAAACATGCTTACCATTGCATGCCAGCAACGCTGGTTCCTGTACAGCAACTGACCCTTTCGGAAAGAGAGAGCGAAGATGACTGAGAACCAATGGCCGCAGGATGAAGACCTCAGCACTCCCCCGGCCACACAGAATTCGGGTTACGGCGCCGGCACCACCGGCTACGGCGCAACTGGCGCGGGCACCACTGGCTACACCGGCAGCCCGGGCTACCAGGACGATGCGTCCTCGAAGAAGGACGTGGCGAAGGAAGAGGCCGCGAACGTCGCCGGCGAGACTAAAGTTGCCGCCCAGAACGTTGCCGAGACGGCCAAGGCCGAGGCGAAGAACGTCGCGTACGAGGCCAAGAACAGCGCCAAGGACCTGCTGCACCAGGCGAAGTCGGACCTGACCAGCCAGGCCGGCACCCAGCAGACGAAGGCCGCCGAAGGCATCCGCACCATCTCCTCGCAGCTGCGCACCATGGCCGACGCACCTGACCAGCAGGGCGTAGCCTCGGACCTGATCCGGCAAGCCGCGGACCGCTCCGAGTCGGTCGCGTCCTGGCTGGACAACCGCGACCCGGGCTCACTGCTGGACGAGGTCAAGTCCTTCGCCCGCCAGCGCCCCGGCACCTTCCTGCTCCTCGCGGCAGGCGCGGGCCTGCTTGCCGGCCGCCTGGGCCGCAGCCTGCAGGCCGGCGCCCCCGAGACGGCAACCGGCGCGGGCTACGCGAGCACAGTTCCGCCCTACCCCGTCCAGCCGCCGGTCACCGATAGCAGCCTTGACACCGGGATCGGCACACCGCTCTACGACCAGGCCGGACTGGGAGAGCCCGCCTACACCCAGCCGGCGTACGGCGAGCAGACTTACGGGGAACAGACGACCGGTCAGCCCGCGTACGGTGAGCCTGCCTACGGCGAACCGGGCGTCGGAGAGCCGGCCATCGGTGAGCCGGGTTATGGCGAACCGGGCTACGGGGAGCCGAGGCGCCGGGATACTGATGATACCGAGGGTGGGGGGCGTCCCCTGTGAGCAGCCAGATACCTGATACCCCGCAGACGGCTGCGCACGCGAAGGCCGATACCACCTCCCTTGGTGACCTCCTGGGCGATGTCACCCGTGACCTGTCCACCCTGATGCGGCAGGAAATCGAACTCGCCAAAGCCGAACTGAAACAGTCCGGCACCCGCGCCGGCAAGGGCGGCGGCATGCTCGCCGGCGCCGGCGTCGCCGGGCACTTCGTGCTCCTGTTCCTCTCCATCGCCCTCTGGTACGCCCTCGGCGAACTCATGGGCCTGGGCTGGTCCGCCGTCGTCGTCGCCGTGATCTGGGGCATCATCGCCGCGATCCTCGCCAGCGTCGGACGCAAGGAACTCAAACACATCAAGGGCATGCCCCAGACCATGGAGACAGCCAAGGAAATCCCGCCCACCCTCAAACCGAACGGAGACCACCGATGAGTGAGAACCCGGACGCCATCCGCGCCGACATCGAAGCAACCCGCGCCCGCCTCGGCACCAACGTGGACGCCGTCGCCGACAAAGTCACCCCCTCCAACATCGTCCACCGCCAAACCAACAAGGTGAAGGACGCCGTCTTCGGAGTAAAGGACAAAGTCATGGGCACCGCAGAACACGCCACCCACAACACCTCCGGCAGCCTCCACCACGCCGCCCACAACACCAGCGGCGGGGTCCACCAGGCCACCGACGCCGCCGGGAACGCCCTCCACGGCGCCGGCGAAGCGATCGCCGACGCACCCCAGAAAGTCGCCGCCAAAACCCAGGGCAACCCCCTCGCCGCCGGCCTGATCGCCTTCGGCGCCGGGCTGCTCGTCTCCTCCCTCATCCCGCCAAGCGAGAAGGAACGCGAAGCCGCCGACGCCCTCAAGACCGCGGCCGAACCCCTGACCAGCCAGGTCACCGAGGCCGCCAAGGACATGGCCCAGGGCTGGAAAGAACCCGCCCAGGAGGCCATGGAAAACGTCAAGTCCACCGCCACCGACGCCGCCCAGCACGTCAAGGACGAAGGCCAAACCGCCGCCTCAGACGTCAAAGCCACCGCCACGGACGCCAAGGACCACGTCCAAAACCCGTAACGCCAACAACGCCCCAAAGAGTCCAAATACGACGCCGGCCGGCCCGCCTCACGCGGGCCGGCCGCTTGTCTGTGCTCGGCCGGTTGCCTGTGGTCAGGCGCCAACGGTCAGGCGCCTGTCTGGTGTCGGGGATCAGGCGACTGGGGCCAGGCAGTTGCGCGGGCTCAGGCCCGGCCCTTCAGGATCAGGTTCCAATAGATGCCAGGGAAAAGGTCGCGTTCGAGGATCCAGGTGGAATGCCGCTCCTTCGCCACTTTGGGGATCGTGGGCATGGGCTTGTACTCGTCGTCGAACTCGGCGAACACCACCGTTGACCGGGACACGGTGAAGGGGCAAGCCGAGTAGCCGTTGTACTTGGTCTTGGGCTCCTCGCCTTTGATGATTGCTTTAAGGTTCTTCGCCAGCACGGTGGTCTGTTTCCGGAGGGCGGCGCCGGCCTTGGAGTTTTTGGTGCCGGCGGCGTCGCCTAGGGACCAGACGTTCGGGTACCTGGGGTGACGCAGCGTCTCCGGGTCCACTTCCACGAAGCCGCCGTCGTCACCGGATGCCGGCAATGCAGTGGACTTGAGCCAGTCGGGCGCCGACTGCGGCGGTACGGCGTGCAGGACGTCGTAAGTGAGGCTCTCGCTCGAGCCGCTGGCGGCGTCGTGGATTTGCACGGCGCGGGCAGCCGCGTCTACGGCGGTCACCTCGCTGTTGCACCGCAGCTCAATGCCGTACTCGGCGATCTTGCGGTTCAGTTCCTCGTCCACCCCCGGCACGCCGTAGACCGTGGGGGTCGGCACCACCATCACCACGCGGATGTTGGACAGCACTCCCTGCTGGCGCCAGTAGTCGCAGGCTAGGTACATGGGTTTCTGCGAGGCACCGCCGCATTTGACCGGTCCCGAGGGCATGGTGAACACGGCTGTTCCGCTCCTCAGCCCGCTCAGCAGGGCCCAGGTCTTGGGAGCCAACTCATACACATAATTCGAGGAGGCATGGGGCGATTCCATGGCCTCGGCCAGGCCAGGCACCTTGTGCCAGTCAAGCTGCAGGCCAGGGCACACCACCACGTGGCCGTAGCTGAGCCGGATCCCGGAGGCCAGTTCCACGGTGTTCGTTTCCGGTTTGATGTCCACGGCGCTGTCCGGAATCCAGGTCACGCCCTTCGGCATGACGGATTCCTGCGGGCGCACGGCTTCGGCGGCCTCGGCGGTGCCGCCGCCGATGTGCGAGAACAGCGGCTGAAAGAGGTGCCTGCCGCTGGGTTCCACCACCGCAACGTCACGGACGCCGTAGCGCCGCAGCCGCGCGGCCAGCGATATCCCGGCGTTCCCGCCGCCGACCACCAGCACGTTGTACCGCCGTCGTCCGTTGCTCGCCGGGCCCGAAGCGCCGGCGGCACCGGTCCGGTTCCCGAGCGACGGCGGAACGGGAGGTGTGCTGGAACGCGGAGGACCTGATTCAGGTTCCATGGGACTAGCCCTTCTTTTCCGTCAGGGCGCCCGCCTTGTGCGCGGCTCTTGCCCCCGTCTTTGCGGACTCCACAACGTACTGGGGTTCGTCGTCGCTGGCCCGGTGGGTGTGTCCGTCGAGCTCGAAGTCGCTCGTTTTCTTTTCCACGATCTTGCCGTGGGTCTTTCCCTGCGGAGTGTTCCACTCCACTTCGGTGCCCTTGGTCAGTGCCACGCATGCTCCTCGGGTCGGGATGGGGTTCGAGATCTGGTGGATCAGGGTCCGGCGGGCTGGATCTGGCAGGTAGGGACCGCCGTCGGCCATCAGGAGAGACACTACAGCCGGTGGCAGTGACCGGCCAGAGCCGGTGCCGATCTGGTGTGCCTGGGAGCTCGCTCTCCTAGGCCGCCCAAATCGCTGGACTATGCCCCGGCGCACCACCAGACTGTCTATTACAGCTGGTCATGCCGCACTTGCGGGGTAGTGCCCAACTTCATTCCTTTGCACTGAGAGGACACCGCCATGGAGAACCTGGCAGCCATCCTGCCGCTGATCATCATTGTTGTCTCGGTGCTGCTGGGCATTCTGGTGATCTGGCTGGCGGTCAAACTCATGTGGAAAGTGGCCGAACCAAACGAGGCCCTCATAATTTCCGGGCTGACGCGCGGCACCCTGGAAAGCACCGACGGGATGGACTTCAAGATCGTCACCGGCAAGGGCGCACTGGTGGTTCCGGGCCTGCAGACCGTCCGCACGCTGTCGCTCACGCTGAACGAGACGGAGCTGAAGGTCTCCTGCGTGACGTCCCAGGGTATCCAGGTGATCGTTGAAGGCGTCGTCATTTACAAAATCGGGGACGCCCCGGCGTTTATTGCCAACGCCGCCCGAAGGTTTCTTGGCCAGCAGCCGAAGATGGAAAGCCAGGTGTACAACGTCTTCGAGGGCCACCTGCGTTCCATTATCGGCAGCATGACTGTGGAGGAAATTATCCGCGAGCGCGACAAGTTGGCCTCCCAGGTCCGCGGCGCTAGCGGGGTGGAAATGGAAAAGCTGGGACTCGTGGTTGATTCCCTGCAGATCAAGGACCTCCAGGACCCCACCGGCTACATCCAGAACATCGCCAAGCCGCACATCGCCCAGGTCAAGATGGAGGCCCGCATTGCGGAGGCCACCCGCAACCGCGAGGCCGCGGAGCGGGAAGCCGAGGCCGCCGCACAGGTCGCCGATGCGCAGAGCCTGTCCGCCATCAAACAGTCGGCGGCGCAGGCCAACGCCGAACGGGCACGGGCCAATGCCGCGCAGGCCGGCCCGCTGGCAGACGCCACCGCCCGCCAGCAGGTGGTGGTCCAGGAAACCGAAGTGGCCAAGCTCGAGGCGGACCGCGAGGAACAGAAGCTGCAGACCACCATCCGCAAGCCCGCCGATGCGAAGGCCTACGCACAGCGCACCGAGGCGGAGGCGCAGAAGGCGGCGGACATCAGCGCAGCCGAAGCCCGTGCCAAGCGGACGGAGCTCGAGGCGCAGGCCAATGCCCGCCGTGTGGAAGTGGAGGCACAGGCCAGCGCGAGCGCGGCCGCGGCCATCGCCGGAGCCACCCGGGTGACGGGCGAGGCCGAGGCGGCGGCCACCAAGGCGCGCGGCGATGCCTCGGCGTCCGCCATCAAGGCGAAGGCCCTGGCTGAGGCGGAGGGCATCAAGGCCCGCGGCGAGGCGTTGGAGAGCAACCAGGATGCCGTCATTGCCCAGCAGTTGGCGGAGAACATGCCGTCGATTGTGGCGGCGGCGGCCGAGCCGTTTGGACACGTGGACCAGCTCACCGTCCTGAACGGCGCGGACGGCCTCAACAGCATGGTGGGCGGGATCATCACCCAGGCTGGCTCGTTCCTGCCGCGGCTTTCAGGTGCGCTGAAGAACGGGCAGAACCATGCCAAGCAGCCGCCGAAGCAGCCAGGCGCCTAGGACCGGCGCCGCAGGAAGCCCAGGGAAGGGGGCGGCACAGTGCACAGGAACGTTGACCGGACCCTGACCGGGAAGATCGGCCGGGTGAGCGGTCAGATTGGCCCCGGAACCGTGGGCGAGGTGATGCTCGCCTACCGCGGCGGCACCAGCGCCTTCCACGCCTACCCGTTCGACAAGGTCAGCGTTTTCACGGTGGGTGACGAGGTGCTGGTCATCTACTTCGAACCGCCGCAGACCGTCTTCGTGGATGAACTACCGGACGTTCTCCGCCACGAGGGACAGTAGCCCCGCCTGTTAACCCAACCTTCCCTTCCTTGTCACGCCGGCTCCCCCGCACGGTTAGACTGCAGGAACACCGTTGAGGTGTGAGGATCGCTATCGTTGCCGAATCATTCCTGCCGCTGATGAACGGAGTTACGCACTCCATCCTGCGGGTGCTTGAACATCTGCAGGAGCGGGGCGATGAGGTGCTGGTGATTGCGCCGTCGACGTCGGACGCTGATGTTCTGGACGTTGTGAACGGCGCGTTTGTCCACCGGCTGCCCTCTGTTCCGCTGGCCGGTTACACGAACGTGCGCGTGGCGCTGGGAGGTGTGTACCGGGTCAAGAGAATCCTTGCCGACTACGCACCGGACGTGGTCCACCTGGCGTCGCCGTTCGTGCTCGGCTGGCGGGCGGCGCAGGCCGCGCACCAGCTGGGGATCCCCACCGTGGCCATCTACCAGACCGAGGTTCCCAGCTACGCCGCCCGGTACGGGGTGCCGTTCCTGGAGAACTGGGCCTGGAACCGTGTGGAAAACATTCATCTCCTGGCGTCCCGGACGCTGGTGCCGTCCACTTTCGCGCTGAACCAGTTGCGCGGCCGCGGAATTCTGCGCGTGGGCATGTGGCGGCGCGGTGTGGATATCGCGCGGTTCACGCCGGGAAAGCGCGACGACGGGTGGCGGGCGTCCGTGGCGCCTGGCGGTGAGCGGATCATCGGCTACGTTGGCCGGCTGGCGGTGGAGAAACAGGTGGAAGACCTCGCCGTGCTGGCAGATGTTCCGGGCACCCGCCTGGTGATTGTGGGCGACGGTCCGCAGCGGGCGGCGCTGGAGGAGGTCCTTCCCGCTGCGGTGTTCACCGGTTTCCTCGGCGGCGAGGAGCTGGCCCGGGCCATGGCGTCGTTCGATCTGTTCGTTCACCCTGGCGAGTTCGAGACCTTCTGCCAGAGCATCCAGGAGGCCATGGCATCCGGCGTGCCGGTGGTGGCCACCGGCCGCGGGGGCCCGCTGGATCTGGTCGAGAATTCCCGTACCGGCTGGCTCTATGAGCCCGGCGATCTGGCCGGCCTGCGCCGGCATGTGATGGACCTGACGGGCGACGACGCCAAGCGCCGTGCATTCGCGGCGGCAGCTTACGCCTCGGTCCAGGGCCGGACGTGGCCGGCCCTGTGCGCGGAGCTGGTGCGGCACTACAAGGAGGCGATTGCCGGGGCCTCCACCCTTGATCGAGCTTGTCCAGATCACGTCGAAACCAAGACCATCCAGACCGAAGGAGCCACACAGTGAAAATTTCCGTGATCGGCTGCGGCTACCTCGGTGCCGTCCATGCTGCCACCCTTGCCTCGATGGGCCACACCGTGGTGGGGATCGACGTCGACCCCGCACGGGCCGAGCAGCTCGCCGGCGGCCGGGCCTCCTTCTTCGAGCCGGGGCTGGATGAGCTCCTGCGCGACGGCTGCGCCACCGGCCGCCTCAGCTTCTCCACGGACTTTGCCGACGCCGCCGGCGCGCAGCTGCACTTCCTCTGCGTGGGCACGCCGCAGGCCAAGACGTCCGACGGCGCCGACCTCAGCTATCTGGTCTCCGCGACCAAAAGTCTCCTTCCGCACCTGAGCCGGGGAGCCGCCGTCGTCGGTAAGTCCACTGTGCCCGTGGGCACCGTCGACCGGCTGGGGCGCATGCTCGCAGCGCGGCCGGACGTGCTGCTGGGCTGGAATCCGGAGTTCCTGCGGCAGGGCACCGCGGTGAAGGACACGCTGGTGCCGGACCGGCTGGTGTACGGGGTGCCCGGCGGCAAGGAGGGCGCGTTCGGGCGCCGCAGTGACGGCACGCAGGGAGCTGCCCGCGGTGTGACCGCCGTGCTGGACGCGGTGTACGAGCCGTTGCTGCGTGCCGGCATCCCGCGGCTCGTATGCAATTTCGCGACGGCGGAACTGATCAAGTCGGCGTCGAACGCCTACCTGGCCACGAAGGTCAGCTTCATCAACGCGATGTCGGAACTGTGCGACGCCGCCGGGGCCGACGTCACCGAACTGAGCGAGGCGATGGGCATGGATCCGCGCATCGGCAACCGCTACCTGCACGCCGGGCTGGGGTTCGGCGGGGGCTGCCTGCCCAAGGACATCCGCAGTTTCCGCGCCCAGGCGCAGGCGCTGGAGGTCCGGTCCGTGGACGACTGGATGGGCGTGGTGGACTCCATCAACCTCGGCCAGCGCATCCGGACCGCGGAGGTTGCCCGGGAACTCTGCGGCGGCATGCTCGCCGGCCGGACGGTCACCGTGCTGGGCGCGGCGTTCAAGCCGGACACGGACGACATCCGCGACTCCCCTGCCCTCGACGTCGCGCTCCGGCTCGCCTCCGCCGGAGCGCACGTCACGGTGACGGACCCGAAGGCCATCAACAACTCATGGATCCGCTACCCGCAGCTGCGGTTCGAGGCCTCTGCCGCGAGGGCGCTTGAGGGTGCCGAGCTGGTGCTGCTGCTGACCGAATGGGCCGAGTACCGCGAACTGTCCCCGGCCGCCGTCGGGCAGCTGGTCCGACGACGGACAGTGCTGGACGCACGGAACGTGCTGGACGCTGCGGCCTGGCAGGCCGAAGGCTGGACGGTGCGCGGTCTCGGCACCCAGGCGGCACCGGTGGTTACGCCAGTCATCACCGGCTAAGCCTGCCGGTCATCGGCCCCCGATCAGCGGTACGATCTTGCTGAGGGGGTGGACGCCCAATGAGTTTCTCGCGGTCTCACGCAACGGTCGCATGACGGCTGTTTCCCCACGCCCTGGGGGGACGCCAGCCGGTTACGCCGCCCTGTTCGATTCGCTGCCGGACGCGGTCCTCGTGGTCGGCAGCGACGGCCTCATCACGCAGGTAAATGCCGCCGCGGAGCGTCTCTTCGGCTACGGCAGGCTTCAGCTCGTGGGCCAGGACCACCGCATGCTCCTCGCCGAAGGCTACCGCAGCGGCTTCGACCGGCTCCTTGCCAGCCTGCACAGCGAGTCCGGAGACATCGCCGCCGCGAAGACCCCCTTCGAGTCCTATGGGCTGCACAGTGACGGCACGGAGTTCCACGGTGAGGTGGCATGCTCGCTGCTGAATTCCGACGGCGGCCCATCCCTGGTGGCATCGGTCCGGGCCACGTTTCACCGGCAGGAGACCGACGCCGAGCTGCGGGAGGCGATGTCGCTGCTCAGCGCCACCCTGGAGTCCACCGCTGACGGGATCCTGGTGGTCGGGGTCGACGGAAAGATCGCCGGCATCAACGAGCAGTTCACCAAGATGTGGGGCATCCCCCCTGAGCTCATGGCCGGGGGCGACGACGCGGCAGTGATTGATTTCGTTCTTGGCCTCCTCGCGCACCCGGAGAGCTTCCTGGCCAAGATCAACGAACTGTACGCGCACCCCACCGCCGAAAGCCACGACACGTTGGAGTTCCTCGACGGCCGCACGTTCGAACGCTACTCGCGGCCCCAGCGGGTGGGCAACCTGGTGGTGGGCAGGGTCTGGAGCTTCCGGGATGTCACGCCGCGGCGCCGGGCCCAGGAACAGGCCCGGCAAGCGATGGCGGATCTGGCCGAACAGGCAGAACAGCTGAAAGCCATGGCGTTCCAGGATCCGCTTACCGGGCTCGCCAACCGCAAGCTGTTCCATGACCAACTGTCCGAAGCGCTGCACGGCCGCAGCAGTACCGCCGTCGACGTTCTCCTCCTGGACCTTGACGACTTCAAGGAGGTCAACGACATCCTGGGCCACGCCGCCGGAGACCAGATGCTTGTGGAGGTGGCCCGCCGGCTGAGGGCCTGCGTCCGGCCGGAGGACACTGTGGCCCGGCTGGGCGGTGACGAGTTCGTCGTGCTCCTGACCGGATCTGCGGATGCCGAGTCCGTCGCGGAGCGCATCGTGCAGTCGCTCAATGTCCCGGTGTGGATCGAAGGGTCCATGCGACGGCCCAGCCTGAGCCTCGGGATCGCGTCGCTATGCGCCGACGCGGTGGCTGCGTCGGAGTTGCTGCGCCGCGCGGATGTGGCGATGTACGCGGCCAAAGCCGCCGGGAAAAACCGGTACATGCGGTTCAAACCGGAGATGATGACGGCCCTGGTGCAGCGGACGGACATGGAGGCCGGGCTGCGGCTCGCCGTCGACAACGACGAGATCCGGGTGAGCTACCAGCCCGTTGTTTCGCCTCAGGTAGGAGAGGTGATCCAGTTCGAGGCCCTGGCCCGGTGGGAGCGCGACGGCAGGAATGTCCCGCCGTCGCAGTTCATTCCGACGGCGGAGCGCAGCGGACTGATCTCGGTTATCGGCCTGCAGATGATGCGGGAAAGTTTTATCCAGCTGGGCGCCTGGCTTTCCCGCGGCGCTGAGCGTTCATTGGCCGTCAACGTGTCCGGCGTTCAGCTGCGGGACCGCGGTTTCGCCGGCAACGTGCTGGACATGGCCAAATCCCACGGCATGGTCCCCCGGCAGCTGGTGCTGGAGGTGACGGAGAGCGTGTTTTTCGACGCCGACGACCACGTGATCAGCCAGCTCGCGAGTTTGCGAAGCGCCGGCGTGCGGGTTGCACTCGATGATTTTGGCACCGGCTACTCGTCGCTGGGCCGGCTTCAGGACCTGCCGGTAGACGCGGTGAAGATCGACCAGTCCTTTGTCTCCATGGTCCGTACCGGGGCGGAGAAGCTGCCAATCCTCAGCTCCATGATCAACATGGCCCACAGCCTCGGCCTCAGCGTCACCGCGGAGGGCATCGAAACCTCCGAGCAGGCCGCCTACCTGATGGACCTGCAGTGCGACGCGCTGCAGGGCTACCTGTTCTCGGTTCCCGAATCCGAGGCCTGCCTCGATCAGGCCATCAGCCGCTCAGCCGAGGCGCTTCAGGCACTTGAGGGACTCCACCTGCGCCGCTGATCTCAACGCCTCCTCACCTCTCGCCGCCTAAATCCGCACCCTCCCGCAGGCCCAACCTGAGGGGACCTTTTGCTGTGCCCTCAAGCTTCGGACGCTTCCACTGGCTCGCCTGCCCTGACCAGCTCCAGGCTGCGGTCCCAGAAGTCCCTCGCCAGCCTGGCGTCGTAGGCCTGCTTGTTGGCCTTCGCCAGCGCACGCTTGACGTAGAAGCCGCCGGGCACCCAGTCTCGTCCGGGCGTCGAAGTAGCGAGCCAGACGAGCGTGTCAGCGCCCTGCTCGGCCGAGAGCAGGAACCGGTTGAGGACAGTCTTGTAGGCATGGCGAAACCAGCTTGTGGACTCCGCTGCGAAGTTGGTGGCCACGACGCCAGGATGGAATGCGGCCACCGCGATGCCGTCCTCCCCGTATCGGTTCTGCAGTTCCGCGGTAAACAGGATATTCGCCAGTTTCGCGGTGCCGTAGGCGCGGTTTGTCGAGTAGCTCCGCTCGGAGTTGAGATCCGTCAGATCCAGGCGCCCGAATGCGTTGGCAGCACTTGAGGTGTTGATGATGGTGGCACGCCTGGCGGTGAGAACGTCCAGCAACTCGGTCGTGAGCAAGAACGGCGCCAGGTGGTTGATCTGGAACGTCTTCTCATGGCCGTCCACTGTCAGCTCGTGGCCGCGCATGATCCCGCCGGCATTGTTTACCAGGACATCGATCCGCGGGTACCTTTCCCGCAGCGCCGCGGCCAGGAGGCGCACCTGCGCCATCTCGGCGAAGTCACAGACGAAATAGTCAACCCCCAGTTCCGCACCCACCGCTGCGGTCTTCTCCGGGGAACGCCCGACGACGACGATCCGCTCGCCTGCCCGCGCCAGGTTCCGCGCGGCTGCTGCCCCGATGCCGTCGCTGGCGCCGGTGATGACAATGGTGCGTTGCGGCATAAGGAGTCCTTTGCTGGGGTATACCCGCCGATCGATGAGACGGTTCCCCCATACAACGGCGCCCGGCCCGGACATGTTCCCCGCCCGGGGAAAGGGGCCCTTCGCATTTAGCGGTCTAGCGCCGCCGTCGCGCCGTGATGGGAGAAAGTACGCTGTTGCCACGCGCCGGGCTCTGGGCAGTCCATGGCTGGGGGCGGATCATTGAGGTGTCTGCCGCGGCGGACGCCGATTTTGCCTTGGTGCTGATGGTGAGCCTGTCATTTAGCGTGGCGCGGAGGACTTCCACGGGAACCGTGGATTGTTGCCTTGGAGCACGAGTGTTAGATTCCTGAATTTTCCCTGTCCTCCCCGCGGCAGACGCCATTTCATCAGTTCATAGGTGTCGGGAGGAACAGTCATGGATATCGTGCACGAACGGGCCGCCGGTTTGGATATTTCCAAGCGCGATGCGAAGGTCTGTCTACGTGTCCCCGGCGCCCGGGCCGGGACCTTCAAATCGTCGGTCACTACGTGGGGTGCGACCACGGGCCAGATCCTTGACCTGCGGGATTTCCTGGAAGGCGAGCACGTCACCACGGTGGTGATGGAAGCGACGAGCGATTACTGGAAACCCTTCTTCTACCTGCTGGAAGAGACGCTGCCGGTGATGCTGGTCAACGCGAAAGCTGCCCGGAATATCCCTGGTCGTAAAACCGATGTCTCCGACGCGGCTTGGCTGGCCCAGTTGGGCGCGCACGGGCTGCTCAGGGCCTCGTTCGTCCCGCCGGAGCCGATCCGTGAACTGCGGGACCTGACCCGGGCCCGGTCCATCGCGACCCATGACCGAACCAGGGAGATCCAGCGGCTGGAGAAGTTCCTGGAAGGCTCCGGGATCAAGCTATCCTCCGTGGTCTCGGACCTGACCGGCGTCTCGTCCCGGGCGATGCTCGAAGCCCTTATCCAAGGGGAACGCAACCCCGAGGTCCTCGCCGGCCTCGCCACCCTCAAGTCCAGGATCCCCGAGCTCATCGACGCACTCACAGGCCGCTTCAAGGAGCACCACGCGTTCATGGCCCGGCTGCACCTGGACCAGATTGATGCCCATTCCCGCATCATCGACCAGCTCACCACACGGCTCGAGACGGCGATGGAACCCTTTCGTGCCGTCAGGGAATTCCTGGCCACCATCCCCGGAGTCTCCCTCAAAATCGCTGACGTGATCATCGCCGAGACCGGGGCGGACATGTCACGCTTCGAAACCCCGGGCCGACTAGCGTCCTGGGCCGGTGTCTGTCCCGGTTCCAACGAATCCGCGGGACGTATCAAATCCGCGCACATTCTGCCCGGCAACAAATACCTCAAGGCCGTCCTGGGCACCGCGGCCCTGTCAGCATCCCGGAGCAGGAACACCTACCTGGCTGCCAAATACCGGCGCATCGCCGCCCGCCGCGGGCCCATGAAAGCCATGGTCGCCGTCGCGCACTCGATCCTGAACGCGGTCTGGCACCTGCTTGCCGACGGCGAATGCTACGCCGACCCCGGCGCGGACCATTTCACCCGCCTCGACCCGATCAGAGCCAAAAACAACGCCATCAAAAAGCTCAACAGCCTGGGCTTCGACGTCACCATCACACCGGCCACCGCAGACGGACCAACCTTACTTTCGTATTAGGCATGGTTCGTTTGTTTGATCCGGTAGGGGCGGTGACCGCCGGCGGCGAGTAGGCATCTGATTCTGTAGTTGGTGAAGTTGCGGAAGCCGCGGGCGATTCTGCGGGTGGTTTCGATGACGCCGTTGATCGCTTCGGTGGGGCCGTTGGAGGCGCCGTTGGTGTCGAAGTAGGCCAGGATGGCTGCCTTCCATTGTTTGAGCGTCCGGCCCAGTCGTGAGACTTCAGGGATCGGGCAGGACGGGAACGAGGCGATCACCTCGTTGACTAGTTCCCTGCCCCGGTCGGGCTTGGCGTGGTAGATGTTGCGGAGCTTCTGGTAGCACTGCCAGGCCAGGGTGACCTCGTGGTCTGGGTCCCCGAGGGGGAGCTTCACGTTGAGCCGGGCGGCTTGTTTATCGGTGAGGTGCTCGGCGCCGACCTGCAACGTCCGGCGAATGCCGTAGAGCGGGTCGCCCTTGCGGCCGCGGTGCCCGAGGGTGTCCTGCTGGACGCGGCGACGGACCTCGTCGACCATGGCTGATCCGAGTTTTACTACGTGGAACGCGTCCAGGACGGTGATGGCTTCTGGCAATTCATCGCGGATCGCGTTCGCGTAGCCACGGAACGGATCCAGGGCCGCTGTCTTGATCCCGGCGGTGAAGCCGGCACCGCGCTCTTTGAGCCAGTCAGCGTAGGCCTTCCCGGACCGTCCTGGAACGAGGTCCAGCAACCGGGCGTGCACCATGCCGTGGGCGTCCCGGGTGTGGTCCACGATCCCGGTGACCATGCCGGATCCGGGCGGGCCGGTGTGGGACCACACATGCTCATCAACGCCGAGCGCGTCCACCCCTGCAAGCCGGTCCGATGCTGCGATCCGCTGGGATGCTTCAACCCGCACCGCGTCCCAGACGGTGTGCCAGGAAACGCCGAGCTGGTGGGCCAGGGCCGAGACCGAGGTGTCGAAACGCTGCAACGCATCGGTTGCCCACTTGATGGCCCTGGTCGTAAGTTTCGCCCTGGATCGTGCCAGCGGGTGCTCTTCGGTGAATGTCGTTCTGGGGCAGCCCGTGTCCGGGCATCGCCAGACTCGCTTGGCCCACAGTAGCCGCACCGGTCGGCCGAAGCACGGAATGTCATGGAGCCGAATCCGCCGGCGCCCGTGGCCTACGGCAACGACCCCGCAGTCCGGGCAGCCGGTGATATCTTCCCCGGTCTCAACGCCCAGAACCAGGCTGGCCCGGGTTGTCGTGACGGAGCTGACGTGGATGCCCTCGACACCGAGCAGAGCATCCGCGCGCGTGCACCACCGGTCATGGGAACAAGACATAGAGGTATTCATGTCAGGGTCTCTTTTTGGTTTTGGTTGCTTGGTCGCTACCAATTCAAAGAGGCCCTGACCTCTTTCCTGCCGCACCACGCCGCACCGAAAAACGCCCAACGCCGCGGCGGCGCTTTCAGACCGCTCTAACCACGCTCATCTGCGAAGGCCCGGGAAAGGGCTGCGGGAGGTGAGGGAGGGTTTGGGGAGGTTCGTTGGTTGGGCCTGTCGAAACCAGGACCCTGTCAGGGATCACCTGCTGCGTTAAATGCGGGAGAGCCCCGACCAGGGTGTCTGGTTGGGGCTCTCGACCGTTTTAATGGTTGTCCGGCGGTGACCTACTCTCCCACACCCTCCCGGGTGCAGTACCATCGGCGCTGTGGGTCTTAGCTTCCGGGTTCGGAATGGGACCGGGCGTTTCCCCCACGCTATGACCGCCGTAACCCTGTGTCCCGTCCCCCCGGTGTTCTTGGGGGTGGGAAATCTTGTGGTGTTACAACTGTGGTGTTGTATTCAGTTATTGGTTGGTTCCTGAACCAAAGCCCGGTGGCGGGTTTGTTGGTTGGGAACCACATAGTGGACGCAAGCAGTCTTGTTTCTTTGTACCGCCCCCATGGGTGCAAACGCTTTTGAATCCGTTTGCGGGGGTGGTGTGTGGTGTAAGTTATCGGCCTATTAGTACCGGTCAGCTTCACGAGTCGTTAGTCCTCGCTTCCACATCCGGCCTATCAACCCAGTGGTCTGGCTGGGGGCCTCTCACACACAAGGTGTATGGAAATCTCATCTCGAAGCGAGCTTCCCGCTTAGATGCTTTCAGCGGTTATCCCATCCGAACGTAGCTAATCAGCGGTGCACTTGGCAGTACAACTGACACACCAGAGGTTCGTCCGTCCCGGTCCTCTCGTACTAAGGACAGCCCTTCTCAAATTTCCTGCGCGCGCAGCGGATAGGGACCGAACTGTCTCACGACGTTCTAAACCCAGCTCGCGTACCGCTTTAATGGGCGAACAGCCCAACCCTTGGGACCTACTCCAGCCCCAGGATGCGACGAGCCGACATCGAGGTGCCAAACCATGCCGTCGATATGGACTCTTGGGCAAGATCAGCCTGTTATCCCCGAGGTACCTTTTATCCGTTGAGCGACGGCCATTCCACAATGTACCGCCGGATCACTAGTCCCGACTTTCGTCCCTGCTCGAGATGTCTCTCTCACAGTCAAGCTCCCTTGTGCACTTACACTCGACACCTGATTGCCAACCAGGCTGAGGGAACCTTTGGGCGCCTCCGTTACTTTTTAGGAGGCAACCGCCCCAGTTAAACTACCCATCAGGCACTGTCCCTGACCCGGATTACGGGCCGAAGTTAGATGTCCAAAGTGACCAGAGTGGTATTTCAACGATGACTCCACCCGAACTGGCGTCCGGGCTTCAACGTCTCCCACCTATCCTACACAAGCCACTCCGAACACCAATACCAAACTATAGTAAAGGTCTCGGGGTCTTTCCGTCCTGCTGCGCGTAACGAGCATCTTTACTCGTACTGCAATTTCGCCGAGTTTATGGTTGAGACAGCGGGGAAGTCGTTACTCCATTCGTGCAGGTCGGAACTTACCCGACAAGGAATTTCGCTACCTTAGGATGGTTATAGTTACCACCGCCGTTTACTGGGGCTTAAATTCTCAGCTTCGCCTTGCGGCTAACCGGTCCTCTTAACCTTCCAGCACCGGGCAGGAGTCAGTCCGTATACATCGTCTTGCGACTTCGCACGGACCTGTGTTTTTAGTAAACAGTCGCTTCCCCCTGGTCTCTGCGGCCCCGATCCCCTCCCGGTCGCTAGTACCGTTCAAGGTTGGGGCCCCCCTTCTCCCGAAGTTACGGGGGCATTTTGCCGAGTTCCTTAACCATAATTCTCTCGATCGCCTTAGTATTCTCTACCTGATCACCTGTGTCGGTTTGGGGTACGGGCGGCTAAAACCTCGCGCCGATGCTTTTCTAGGCAGCATAGGATCACCGAATCCCCCCTTTACGGGAGTCCCGTCAGATCTCAGGCACATGAACAGCGGATTTGCCTACCGTTCGCCCTACATCCTTGGACCGGGACAACCATCGCCCGGCTCGGCTACCTTCCTGCGTCACACCTGTTAATACGCTTGCCTCCCAGGATCAGGTCCCGCGCTCCACCAAAACCCTTCACCCACAAGGGGTGTCGGGCAGGTCTCGGGCGGTTAGTATCCCCTGTTCAACATGGGCGGTTTTTCGCCGGTACGGGAATATCAACCCGTTGTCCATCGACTACGCCTGTCGGCCTCGCCTTAGGTCCCGACTTACCCAGGGCAGATTAGCTTGACCCTGGAACCCTTGATCATCCGGCGGACGGGTTTCTCACCCGTCTTTCGCTACTCATGCCTGCATTCTCACTCGTGTAGGCTCCACCGCTGGTTTACACCGCGACTTCACCGCCCACACGACGCTCCCCTACCCATCCACACTCCTGAACCACGAAGGCTTGGAAAATATGTGAATGCCACAACTTCGGCGGTGTACTTGAGCCCCGCTACATTGTCGGCGCGGAATCACTTGACCAGTGAGCTATTACGCACTCTTTTAAGGATGGCTGCTTCTAAGCCAACCTCCTGGTTGTCTTCGCAACTCCACATCCTTTCCCACTTAGCACACGCTTAGGGGCCTTAGTTGGTGGTCTGGGCTGTTTCCCTCTCGACTATGAAGCTTATCCCCCACAGTCTCACTGCTGCGCTCTCACTTACCGGCATTCGGAGTTTGGCTGACGTCAGTAACCTTGTAGGGCCCATTAGCCATCCAGTAGCTCTACCTCCGGTAAGAAACACGCAACGCTGCACCTAAATGCATTTCGGGGAGAACCAGCTATCACGAAGTTTGATTGGCCTTTCACCCCTACCCACAGCTCATCCCCTCCATTTTCAACTGAAGTGGGTTCGGTCCTCCACGACGTCTTACCGTCGCTTCAACCTGGCCATGGGTAGATCACTTCGCTTCGGGTCTAGATCACGCCACTGCAACGCCCTGTTCAGACTCGCTTTCGCTACGGCTTCCCCACACGGGTTAACCTCGCGACGTAACACTAACTCGCAGGCTCATTCTTCAAAAGGCACGCCGTCACAGCTACAAGGCTGCTCCGACGGATTGTAAGCACACGGTTTCAGGTACTGTTTCACTCCCCTCCCGGGGTACTTTTCACCTTTCCCTCACGGTACTGGTCCGCTATCGGTCATTAGGGAGTATTTAGGCTTATCAGGTGGTCCTGACAGATTCACACGGGATTTCTCGGGCCCCGTGCTACTTGGGATACTCATCAAAGGCGGCGCTCAGCATTACGGTTACGGGGCTCACACCCTCTACGGCCGGCCTTTCAAGACCGTTCACCTATACCAGCACTCACACCTCCCCGGTCCGGCAGAACCAGGACAACAAGTCCCACAACCCCGCCCATGCAACGCCCGCCGGCTATCACACATGGGTCGGTTTAGCCTGATCCGCGTTCGCTCGCCACTACTAACGGAATCACTGTTGTTTTCTCTTCCTGCGGGTACTGAGATGTTTCACTTCCCCGCGTTCCCTCCACGCACCCTATGTGTTCAGATGCGGGTCACCAGATCACTCGCGCGTCTGGCGGGGTTTCCCCATTCGGACACCCTGGGATCACAGTCCGGTTATCGACTCCCCCAGGCTTATCGCAGATTCCTACGTCCTTCTTCGGCTCCTAATGCCAAGGCATCCACCGTGTGCTCTTAAAAACTTGACCACAAAAGATCAAGGAGTAATTTACGAGAGAACCATGAAAACCAACCACACCCAACAACCACACCCCGTAAGGGTGCCATCATCACGCGCAGCCAGATCCAGGTTCATATTCTTGGAAATTGCTTCTTATAAAAGATGCTCGCGTCCACTATGTAGTTCTCAAACAACAACCCCGTACCACACACCCCACACACACCCGCGCCAACAGACGCAGCAACCGTGTGATCGGTGCAGCCAGGAAACCAGAAACAAACAACCCGGACAAAGCCACGGCCAAAAGCCGCACCCTCCCCGGTCCTGTTGCCTCAGGACCCAACAGTGTGCCAAACACTAAACCGCATGAACCCCGCCCCGCACCGTTCCAGGACAGCCACCCCCGAAAGGGAACCCGTCCGTACTAGACACAGGACAAAACCACGCGGCCGCTATTTGTTGATATTCCACCCATGAGCACCCGCCGCAGAACGATCGCCTGCGCAGCGGGCCTTTACTCCTGACAAACCACACACACCCCGCATACACGCGGCCGTGGGCCTGTAGGTGCTCCTTAGAAAGGAGGTGATCCAGCCGCACCTTCCGGTACGGCTACCTTGTTACGACTTAGTCCCAATCGCCAGTCCCACCTTCGACGGCTCCCTCCCACAAGGGGTTAGGCCACCGGCTTCGGGTGTTACCAACTTTCGTGACTTGACGGGCGGTGTGTACAAGGCCCGGGAACGTATTCACCGCAGCGTTGCTGATCTGCGATTACTAGCGACTCCGACTTCATGGGGTCGAGTTGCAGACCCCAATCCGAACTGAGACCGGCTTTTTGGGATTAGCTCCACCTCACAGTATCGCAACCCTTTGTACCGGCCATTGTAGCATGCGTGAAGCCCAAGACATAAGGGGCATGATGATTTGACGTCGTCCCCACCTTCCTCCGAGTTGACCCCGGCAGTCTCCCATGAGTCCCCACCACTACGTGCTGGCAACATGGAACGAGGGTTGCGCTCGTTGCGGGACTTAACCCAACATCTCACGACACGAGCTGACGACAACCATGCACCACCTGTGAACCGGCCCCAAAGGAGAAACCACATTTCTGCGGCGATCCGGTCCATGTCAAGCCTTGGTAAGGTTCTTCGCGTTGCATCGAATTAATCCGCATGCTCCGCCGCTTGTGCGGGCCCCCGTCAATTCCTTTGAGTTTTAGCCTTGCGGCCGTACTCCCCAGGCGGGGCACTTAATGCGTTAGCTACGGCGCGGAAAACGTGGAATGTCCCCCACACCTAGTGCCCAACGTTTACGGCATGGACTACCAGGGTATCTAATCCTGTTCGCTCCCCATGCTTTCGCTCCTCAGCGTCAGTTAATGCCCAGAGACCTGCCTTCGCCATCGGTGTTCCTCCTGATATCTGCGCATTTCACCGCTACACCAGGAATTCCAGTCTCCCCTACATCACTCTAGTCTGCCCGTACCCACCGCAGATCCGGAGTTGAGCCCCGGACTTTCACGGCAGACGCGACAAACCGCCTACGAGCTCTTTACGCCCAATAATTCCGGATAACGCTTGCGCCCTACGTATTACCGCGGCTGCTGGCACGTAGTTAGCCGGCGCTTCTTCTGCAGGTACCGTCACTTTCGCTTCTTCCCTACTGAAAGAGGTTTACAACCCGAAGGCCGTCATCCCTCACGCGGCGTCGCTGCATCAGGCTTTCGCCCATTGTGCAATATTCCCCACTGCTGCCTCCCGTAGGAGTCTGGGCCGTGTCTCAGTCCCAGTGTGGCCGGTCACCCTCTCAGGCCGGCTACCCGTCGTCGCCTTGGTGAGCCATTACCTCACCAACAAGCTGATAGGCCGCGAGTCCATCCAAAACCGCAAAAGCTTTCCACCCCCCACCATGCGATGAGGAGTCATATCCGGTATTAGACCCAGTTTCCCAGGCTTATCCCAGAGTCAAGGGCAGGTTACTCACGTGTTACTCACCCGTTCGCCACTAATCCCCGGTGCAAGCACCGGATCATCGTTCGACTTGCATGTGTTAAGCACGCCGCCAGCGTTCATCCTGAGCCAGGATCAAACTCTCCGTTGAAGAAAAACAGACACAACCAGGAACCACGGAAATAACGCGGAAACCAGGCTGCACAAAATTTGAAACCAGCTAAAAACACCAGACCACACCACGGAGGTGGGCAGTCCGGCACAATCAACCAATTCATAAAAAATCGGTATCAACAAACTTGGCACACTATTGAGTTCTCAAACAACAGACACACCCGGCACCACCCAAACCAACGTTCAGGATCGCTCCGGAGCAACTTTTCAAACTTACCCGGCCTGTCGAAGCTTTGCAAATCGGCGTTTCCGCGATTTTCGCTTGCAGGGAGGTCCCCGGCCCGTCCCCGGCGCACTGTTAGTGCACCATTTTTCAGGCTGTTCGAAAGGGGGTCGGTCGCTATTTTTCCGCTTCAGCGGCGGCGACTCGAAAGACTCTACACGGACGCCGGGGAGCGTGCAAATCGACGCCACGCCGGCGTGCATCAGGCGCCTGCAAGCGGAGAGCTGCACCGCGCCCGCCCGCTCTCAGCGACTCGGACCGAGCGCCCGGGACACCATTCGTACCCGGCAGTAGGTGTTGCCCCGGAGATTGGTCTGCGCGTTACCCGCTCAACTAGACAGAACAGTCTGTCTCGCATAGGTTTCAGGTAGATCGCTGGCCCCATGGGCGGAGATCCGTTTATCGCTGAAGCAGAAACGGCGGATCAATGTGCATGTCCTAGAGGAGCCAAAAAATGGATGCCACCAAGTTTGACCAATTTATCGCCGAGGCGCTCACCACTGAGCGGGAAACCGACACAGTCTTCGGTCCCGACGAACTTTATGGCCTATACACCAGCTGGTGCCTGATCCACCAGTTGCAGCCAGCCGCCCCCGGCTCCCTGTTCACAGCGCTTAGGGAGCGCGGCATCGATCCGGAGAACTGCGAACTGGCCATGACGGGTCCCGCAGCCGCTGACTACATACTGGCAAGCGCCCCCAGCCTTATCTAGGCCGGACCACAGAAAGAGCCGATGCAAATCGGCTCTTTCTGTGTATCCAAAAGTATGTATCTGGCGCACACTGCTGTCACAGCGCTTCAACGCACGAATATCGCCGGCCCCGGGGCCAGGCGGGAAGATCAAGGTTCCTCATGGCCGTACAACCCGGCATTGCAGAAGGCGCAGTCATTGGCGAACGGTACCGGGTGGTGGAACAGATCGGTTCCGGAGCCATGGCCAACGTGTACCGGGCCGTCGACCTGTCCCTCGAGCGCGAAGTCGCCCTCAAGATCATCAATAGAAGCAACGCCGCCCATGAAACAGCCCGTGATGATGACGCCGAGGTCAAAGTCCTGGCGACCCTGAACCACCACAGTCTTATCACGCTCCTTGACGCCGGCGTGGACCGGGAAGAGCCCGGCCGCACCCGCATCTACCTGGTCATGGAGCTGGTGGAAGGCCCGGATCTCAAGCGCCGCCTCGCCGAAGGCCCGCTCTCTTCCCGGCACACGGCCGAAATTGGCTACGACGTGGCGGACGCCCTCGCCTACATCCACGAAAGCGGCGTGGTCCACCGGGACGTCAAGCCCGGGAACATCCTGGTCTTCGACTACCAGCACGACACCGCCCGCATGCACGCAAAGCTGACGGATTTCGGCATCGCCCTGATGGCAGACGCGCCGGACCTGAACGACGGCGGATTCCTCGGCACCGCTGGCTACCTCAGCCCGGAGCAGGCGAAGGCCGAACCCATTGGCCCGCCCAGCGATGTTTACTCCCTGGGCCTGGTGCTGTTGGAGAGCCTGACCGGGCAGCAGGCATTTCCCGGCGACCCGTTGCAGAGCGCCCTTGCCCGCCTGATGGACGACCCCCACATCCCTGAGGATGTGGAGCCTGAGTGGCGCCTCCTCCTGGCGGCCATGACGGCCAGGAACCCGGAGGACAGGCCGTCGACTACCGAGGTGAGCCAGGCCCTGTATGAGCTTTCCCTAAGCAGCCGCGGAAAGCACAAGGTGGACGCCACCGTCATTCCCGCCGACGAGGAGGCGCGGATGGAGGCCGTGCACAGCTACGGCATCCTCGACACTCCCCCGGACGGCGCCTTCGACACAGTCACCGCCCTGGCTGCCAGGATGTTCTCGGTGCCGGTGGCCATCGTGTCGATCGTGGACCATGACCGGATCTGGTTCAAGTCCCACCACGGCCTGGACGTGGAGCAGATCAGCAGGGAACCGGGCCTGTGCGCGTCGGCGATCCTGCAGGACGATCTCTGGGTGGTGGAAAACGCGCCGGAGGACCCGCGGACGCTGCTCAATCCGCTGGTCGCTGGCGAGTTCGGCCTGAAGTTCTACGCCGGCGCTCCCCTCAAGACCCGGAACGGCTACAACCTAGGCACCCTCTGCATTCTGGACTTCGAGCCCCGCACCATGACCGACGAGGACTGCGCAAACCTGCGGGATCTGGCCGCGGTGGTCATGACTGATCTTGAGCTGCGGCTTGAGGCAGCCGCCGGGCTGCCCGCACCGCAGGCTAGCGGCGTCGTCCACTAGGGGCACCAATAGCGCAGCCGGAGCGGCGGTCTATGTAAGGACATGCGACTCTTCGACGGCGGTTCCAAGCTTTCCCTAGGCTCCAGGCCCAACCATGGGGGCAGTCTGAAAGCGCAATTGGGGGCGACCATGGACTTGCACTTCAGCTTAACCTCGGTCCCCAGCACAGTGGGAGGTCGGGCGTGGCTATTCTGGACATCCATATCAACGACGGATTCGTTCCGATGGTGGACGGATCGCTGGTCTACCACCGTGGCTTCGGGGATCGCCGCACGGTACTGAACGAGCCGAACCCGGCGCTGGTAGTAAGCCCGAGGGTCATCACCGCCAACGGACGGGTGGTAGCCAGCCGGACCTATCCGCTGGGCGCCCCGGTGCCGCCGCATGGCAGGCCCTCGCCGCTGCGGCCAGACCCGGCGCTCCCCCGGCAGTACCTTGCCCGGCGCGGATACTGGGCCAGCTTCTTTCCGCCGCGCACGCTGATCGCCGAAACGGGCAGCACCATCGAGGTCATGGTGCACAACAACCTCGCGCAGCCGCACGAAATGCGGTTCCACCGCGCGGGGCGGGGCGGGGCCGACGTCGGATCCGGTCCGGTCGCGCCGGGGAAATCGAAGCTGCTGCGGTTCCCTGCGCCCCTGCCCGGGACCTACCTGTACACCGATCCGGGCAACCAGCCGGTGGAACGGACCCTGGGCCTCTACGGGGCACTGGTGGTGATCGATCCGCGCAACGCGTGGCGGCTCGCCCCGGGCGCGGCGGAGTTCGAGCGCCAGTGGCTGTGGCTGTGCCACGACGTGGACTCCAACTGGGCCCGCACTGCCTCGAGGGGCCAGACGGTCGACCCGGTGGCCACCCCGGCGGTGCCCGACTACTTCACCATCAACGGCTACTCAGGCTTCCAGTCGCTGGCCGTGACCACGGACACGGAATTCAACAAGAGGCGGAAAGAGGACACGCTGCCCTCCGGCCACCCCCGGGAGACCGACGTGCGCAACTTCAGCGCCACCCCCTCGGCCGGGGCCATCCGCACCGGGCACCTCATGCGGATGCTCAACGCCGGCATCGTGGACCACCAGCTTCACTACCACGGCAACCATGTATGGACCGTTCGCGCCAACGGCATCGATTTCCCACGCTCACACGGGCGGGTGTCGCCCCAGGGCGACGTGGTTCTCCAGCAGTGGGAGGACACCGTCCAGCTGCAGCCACTTGAACGGAAGGAGGCAATGCTTCCGGTCCGGAGGCCGCCGGAGGTGATCGACCAGGTGTGGAACGCGCGGACCGAAGACTGGACGTACCCAATGCACTGCCATGCGGAACCGTCCCAAACGGCACGCGGCGGACTTTACCCCGGTGGCCTCCTGGCCGACTGGGTGCTTGCGGCTCAGCCTGCGCCGGATCAGGGGACGCCCCCGACGGCTGAGGAGCCGCACCACACGTTCCGAAGCCAGGTGGACTTCGCATCGGACCAGCCGCATGAGGGGAGCCCGGAAACGGAGTTCCAGCTGAAGCCTGACGTGTTCCTCGAGATGGACTTCTTCAACAGAAAGTTCGAGTTCCCTGACGGGTCCGAGCACGAGATGTGGAGCTTTGAAGGCAACGACTTCGGCCGCCAATTTCCCGGAACAACCGTGCGGATGCAGGAGGGCCAGCTATTCCAGTCCACCATCAAGCCCAGCAAGCGGGTCCACACCATCCACTGGCACGGCATTGAGCCAGACCCGCGCAACGACGGCGTGGGCCACACCTCCTTCGAGGTCACAGGGCACTACACGTACCAGTGGCGGCCGGACGTCGCCGAACGGGGCAATCCCAACCGCGGCTCCGCGGGTACCTACTTTTACCACTGCCATGTCAACACCCCGCTGCACGTCCAGATGGGCATGTTCGGGGCAATCGTCGTCGACCCACCGCCCAATCCCGCCAGGCCGGCGCCCGCCGGTACCCGCCGTCATTCATTTGAGGGTCCGCTGTACGACATCGCCACGGAAACCCTGATCGCGCCCTACTCCATCGATCCGCGGTGGCACGAACTGAACCATGCCGCGGGGCTTAACGGTGAAGATGCCGGGCTGAACCGCTTCGAGCCGCGGCACTTCTTCCTGCTGGGCGGCACCATCCCCAACCGGCCGAAAGGGGACGACATAGTCTGGACGGTCTCCCAGATGCGGGCCAACGTGGTCCGGGCCGGCAGGTACCCCACCCTGATACGCATGGTGAACGTGGACTACTTCCCCACGCGCACAACCATCACAGACGCAGCCGGCAAGCCGGCCAAAATCGCCGAACTGATCGCCCACGACGGCCGGCCCTTCTGGACCACCCCCAGCACCACCGGCCCGGCCGTGCAACCTTCCGTAGCCGGCCAGCCGCTCCTGACCAACATCATCAAGTCCGGCGCCGCGGAGAAGTTCGACTTCCTGCTGCGCCCGCCGGCTGCCGGAAAGTACACCATCAGGATCGATTTCCTGCACTGGATCACATCGAAGGTGCTCGCCACCAAGACTGTCACGGTCACGGCTGCCTGACCGGTCCGGTCGGGCCGGTCGTTAAAGCTCGACGGCGGGTGGACGCCAGCGTCGCCGCCCACCCGTCGTCGGGGTCACCAGTTAGCCGCCAACGTGGTGGATGGTGAAGGCGGAGAGGAAGCCCACGGCGGCCACCAGGCCGGTGAGGTTGTGGTGCTCCTCGAAGGCTTCGGGGATCATCGTGTCCGCGAGCATGGCGAGGATTCCTCCCGCAGCGACGGCGGTGATGAAGGCGACCATGCTGTCGGGAGCGGTCTCGAGCGCCGTGTAGCCGATCAGCGAGGCGAGCCCGCACAGCAGCGCGATGCCGCCCCATACACCGAAGACGTACTTGGCGCTGCGGCCGGCCTTCTTCATGCCTGCCGTGCTGGACAGCCCTTCCGGGACGTTCGAGATGAAGACGGCGGCGAGCATGGCAGGGCTCACGGTGCCTGCCGTGATGAGGCCCAGCCCGAGAACCACCGATTCCGGAATGCCGTCCAGGAGTGCCCCGACGGCAATGGCCGTGCCGCTGCCCGGATCGTCCTTTTCGGAGGGCTGCTGGTCCTTGGACCGCTTCCGGTGCTTGGCCCCGGAGCGGGCCAGCAGCGCGTTGGCGCTGACATAAACCACCGCGCCGGCGAGGAAGCCGAGGACCGTGGGCCAGAGTCCCCCGCCCTGCACAGCCTCGTCCACGAGTTCGAACGCCAGCGCGGAGATGAGCACACCGGCGCCGAACGCCATGATCGAGGAGACAAGCTTGGCGGGGATGTTCCATTTCCAGGACAGTCCCGAGCCGAGAACCAGCGCTCCGCCGGCCAGAGTTCCCCAAAACAGCGCCTGGGCCCACATGGGCATGGATGTCCACCTTCTCCGGCCATATGGCCTCATTGAGCAGAGGGGACGGCCTTGTTCAGCTACGCCCCCCGGTCCACGAGCATTCTTGCAGACGCGAAGTATGAACCCGCGGCGGCAGGCCGGAGACGGGGAGGGACACTTACCGGCCGTTAGTTGCCGCCGTCAGTTGCCGGGGTGCGGGGCCGGTGCCAGCCATGGGTGATGCTTGCCCAGATCGCCCACATCGTGGCCGCGGCGGCCCCGAGCGTCAGGGCAGCTGTGACGGTCTGGCCAGCGGCGACGTACCGGATGGTGAGTCCGGTGAGGTAGGCGAGCCCGACGGCGGCCGCCACGCCCAGTGCGAACAGGACCAGCCCCGCTGCGGTGCGGAGTGCGCCCTTCGCGGCTCTCGGTTTGGCAGCGGCGGCCGGTTCAATGCGGTCAATGTCTGAGCGCTCAATATCAGGGCGCTCAAAGTCGGGAAGCCCAAAGTCGGTGAGCTCAACCTCGGTCCGGGGCAGCTGCGGCAGGTCAGCCCTGCCGGTTTCAGCTGTCCGGGCCTCAGCCGTCCCGGGCTCAACCCTGCCGGCCTCAACCCTGCCGGCCCCGCCGCCGTCGGCAATCAGGTGCGGACCGCCGGCGGGCGTTTCAGCTTCGGAGCCGGAGTCGGTGCGGACGCGACGGCCACGGCGGCGCTTGCCGACCGCCGTCGTCGGCCCTTCCCAGACCTCGGCCAGCGTGGCGAAGCCGCGGCGGGCAGCGATGGCGAGCACGATCCGGGCGCAGGCCAGTGCGTGCGCCCGCGGCTCGTGCCGCTCTATAGGCGGAAGTTCCAGCGCGGCCAGCACGTCGCTGAGGCGGTGGCGCGGCAAGGTCAGGTGGTCTTCCGCGAGGCGCAGCGCGCAGTAGAAGTCCTTGGCCGGCAGGTCCAGATGTTGGTGTTCGGTGGCTGTGCGCATCACGGAGGCGTCGTAGTCGGCATCGAAAGCCACGATCGGATCCTCGGAGACGAACAGCAGAATGCCTTCGAGGGACATCTCCCAGTTTGCGGCGTTCTGAACGTCCGGTTCGGCGATGCCGTGGAACTCCACGTTGATGGGATCAAAGGCGTCGATGCCGGGCGGCGGCTTGATGAGCCACGACGCCGTGTCCACGATGTGCCCGTCCCGGACCTTTACCAGGCCGACGGCGCATGCCGAGCCGCGGTGGCTGTTGGCCGTGTCGAAGTCGATGGCCGTAAAACTGATTCCTGACATCTTGCCTCCCCAGGGCATTGCACGGGAGGTCCCAAGCGCCGTTGCTTGTGACCTCCCGCACATGACTTCGCCATTCTTGCAGAAGCCATGCAGGATTACGTTCTCTGCTGAAAATGTGACATGTATCATTCCATCCGTGAAACGGGTGTTGCCACGGGGCGCCTCCTTGGAGAAAGCCCGACGGCGGGTGGCCGGCAATGTGGCCGGCAACCCGCCGTCGTTCGTTGAGCAACACTGACTTAACGGTCAATGTTTCTAAAACCGCCTATTCGCAGGCGATGCCGTCGCTGTCACGGTCGAGTGCACTCCTGTAGCCAGGCTGCCAACTGTACAGCGGGGCCTTGCCTGCATTCCTCACTGCAGTGCAGTTGGCGTAGTACGCCGCCGGAGCCGGCGGCACGTAAGCCGTAGCAATCCGTGCGGTCGCGGCAGATGTCTTGGCCAGCGTGTTGTAGCCGGTCTTCGACCCCGTGACTCGGACCGTGTAAGTCGCGCCCGCGGCACGCGCCGGAAGCCTGTAGGAAGCTGCAGTCGCCCCAACGACGGCAACCCCGGACCGGTACCACTGATAGCGCACCGCAACCGGCGCCGGTGACCACGCACCTGCGATAGCGGTCAGCACATATCCGACCTTGGCAGTGCCGGTAATCCGCGGAGCAGGGCCCGCAAGGCTCCCCTTGGCCACGGCAGCAGTGGACCCGGAGACTTTAGCCGACGTGGTGTAGCCGGACTTTGACCCGGTGATTCGGACAGAGTACCTCGCCCCCGCGGCACTGGCAGGCAACCTGTAGGTAGCAGCAGTTGCTCCAACGATTGCCACCCCGGACCGGTACCACTGGTAGCGGAGCGTGACCGGAGCCGGTGACCACGCACCTGCGATAGCGGTCAGCACATAACCGACCTTTGCGGTGCCGGCAATCCGCGGAGCAGGGCCCGCAAGGGTCCCTTTGGCCACGGCAATAGTGGACCCGGAGACTTTAGCCAGCGTGGTATAGCCGGACTTTGACCCCGTGATTCGGACCGAGTACCTCGCGCCCGCGGCACTGGCAGGCAACCTGTAGGTAGCAGCGGTTGCGCCAACGACGGCAACCCCGGACCGGTACCACTGATAGCGGAGCGTGACCGGAGCGGGTGACCATGTGCCGGGAACCGCAGTCAGCGCGTAACCCACTTTCGAGGTTCCGATGATCCTCGGAGCGGCTCCCACGAGCGAACCATAGGCTACGACGGCGGTTGCGGCGGAAGCTTTGACCAGGGATGCGTAGCCGGCCTTAGATGCTGTGACACGGACGGAATACGTGGCTCCGGCGGCACTGGCAGGAAGCCTGTACGTGGCTGCAGTTGCTCCGGCAACAGCCACGCCGGCGCGGTACCACTGGTAGCTGAGTGTGTCCGGAGTGGGTGACCAGGTTCCCGGGACTGCGGTCAGGAGATAGCCAACCTTCGGCGTGCCTGTAATCTTCGGGGCGGCCCCGATCAAGTCGCCCTTGAAGGTAAAGGTCCACGACGCGGCATCCGTGGACGGAACGACGAAGTCCGTTTGTGCTGCCGCCGTGACCGTGACCGTGCCAACCCCCGGGTAGGTTCCCGCCGCCACAACCTTTCCGGCCACGAGGTAATCAACGCCTGGCGTCGCCGGAACAGTGTAGGTGTCGTCCTTCGTGCCGAGCTGATCACTGAACACTACTTCTGCGGGCGAGACGGAGTACGGCGATGTCTTGAACGTGGCTGTCCAGGACGCCGCAGCGTCGGGAGCCAGGACAAACCCTTCCTTTGCTGCCGCGGTCACGGTGACAGTACCGGTTCCGGGATACGTACCCGCCGGCACGGTCTCCCCATTGAGCCTGTAGTCGACTCCCGCCGACGACGGCACGGTAAAGGTGTCGTTTGCCGTGCCGTCTGCGTCCGCGAAAGCAACTTCCGCCGGGGTTGCCACATTAAGGACCGCAACGCTGGGCTCGCTCGTGCGGGTCTCCGGTGCGTATCCGGGCTGCGACCCAGTCACCTGCACGCTGATCGCTTTGCCGGCAAGGTCCGGGCCAAGCACAAGCGTGGAGCCCGCAGCGCCTTCCAGTGGAAGTCCGTCCGCGAGCCATTGGTACGCAAGCGTGTATTCCGGCGACCATTCCCCGGCTTCGACAGTAAGCGTGCGGCCCACCACGGCCTCGCCGGACACAGTCGGCGAGCTGGTTACGAAAGCGTCAGTCGGCGCCGTCAGCGTGATTGGAGCCGGCTCATTCTTCTCGACGGTAGCGTTAGCCGGCATGACGCCGGCTGCCGTAGCAGCAACCGCGACCGCAAGGGTTGCTGATAGGCGTCGAGCCCAAATTGAGACACTGGTGGCACGACAATACTCGGACATGGATCCCCCCACTTTGGAAAAACTTCAATGTTCAACTAGAGAACTATGACATGGTTTTTCACGGGCGTTTTCCATGCAACCGCATCCAGTTGATCGGGCAGCGCAGATTCCGTGAAATCGGGAAGCCCGACGGCGGGTGGCCGGCAATGTTAGCCGGCCACCCGCCGTCGTACTGGTTGAGCCTGGGCCTACGCCGGCAGGGTTCCCTGGCCGAGCTTGCGAGGTTAGGGCACCGGTGGGGACTAGCCCGCCGGATTCGGATCAGCGGCATCACCAGCGTCCTGCACGGGCAGCTGGCCGGTGTGCAGAGGGTCCTTGTGGCGGGCTTCCTGAAGATGCTGCTCCAGCTTCTCTTCCGCGTCCCGGCGGCGTTGGCCCACGGTCCGCATCTGCTGCGTGGTGGGCGCCGAATGGGCGTGGAGATGAGGTCCGTGTTCCAGAAAGTTCTCGCTCATATCTGAATCGTCCCACCGGACTCACCGGGTGGCTACCCATCTGGACGGGGTGCTCTTCGGACGGTGGAGCATTCCCGTTGCTGGCCGCGGAGGGGCCTGCCATTCTGGGTAAATCCCGCTGCCGACGGCGAACGAAAGGACAAGACCATGCCCCTCTATCTATCCAGGTTCAGCTACACACCGGAAACGTGGGCAAGGCTGATTAGCAACCCGGAAGACCGACGAAAGGCCGCACAGGCCTACATCGAATCGGTCGGCGGGAAGCTCCACGGATTCTGGTACGCCTTCGGCACGCACGACGGCTACAACCTGTGGGAGGCCCCCAACAACGTGTCGATGGCTGCGGTAGCACTGGCGATCAGCGGAGGCGGAGCGCTGGGCTCCTTTGAAACAACAGTGCTCCTGACGGTCGAGGAAACGATGGACGCAATGCGGCAGGCAGCGCAGATCAGGTACCAGCCTCCGGGCACCCCGGAGCAGCCCGAGGTTACCGTCGACTGAGCCACGCCCTGGCCGAGCCTGCCCGCCGGTGTGGCGGGCTCAGCGCTGCGGGTCCAGGTCCTTGCGAAAGATCACCGTGCCGTTCGCGTTGCGGAGGGTGACGGTGAAAACGTCGTCCTCGCCGAGGTCCACATGGCCGAAGTACTGGCTTTCTCCGCTGCGCGGGGACTCGCCGGCGTAGGCGCCGGCCCGGGAGAAGACCACCTCGGGGCCGAAGGTGCCGTCCATCTGGTTGGGACCGAAGCTTCCGGCGTTGATGGGGCCGCCGACGAACTCCCAGAAGGGGTCGAAGTCCTGGAACGCGGCGCGCTCGGGCGAGTAGTGGTGGGCGGCGCAGTAGTGTACGTCCGCGGTGAGCCAGACCACGTTCTTGACCCGGTTGCGCTTGAATGCGGACAGCACGCGCGCGATTTCGAGCTCCTTGCCCAAGGGGGCATCGGCGTCGCGGTTGGCGAGGGATTCCTGCGCTGCGGACCCGTCCGGGACGATGATGCCGAGCGGGAGGTCCGCGGAGATCACCTTCCAGGTGGCCTTGGACTTGCTGACTTCCCGGATGAGCCAGTCGGCCTGTTCTTGCCCGAGGATGTGCGTGAGGCGCGTTTCCTTGCCATCCGTGTTGGGGTCTTTGAAGGTGCGCATGTCCAGGCAGAAGACGTCCAGCTGCGGCCCTCGGGAGATCTTGCGGTAGATGCGGGCCGGTTCGAATCCGCTGCTGCCGTCGCTGGACCGCTCATTCAACCCCGCGATGGGCTGGTATTCCTGCCAGGCCTGGCGGCCGCGGGCGGCGAGGACGTCCACGCGGCGCTCGGTGTAGCGGGAATCGTTGAGGATTTCGCCGGGGTACCAGTTGTTGGTGGTTTCGTGGTCGTCCCACTGGGCGATGACAGGAACCTCGGCGTAGAGGGCGCGGATGTTCCTGTCCATGAGGTTGTAGCGGTGCCGGCCGCGGTATTCCTCCAGGGTTTCAGCCACCTTCGAGACCTGTTCCGTCACGAGGTTGCGCCAGATCTGCCCGTCGGGCTCGGTGACCTGGGCGGCGATGGGGCCGTCAGCGTAAATGGTGTCGCCCGAGTGGATGAAGAAGTCCGGCTTGGTGCCGAGCATGGCTGCGTATCCGCGCATCCCGCCGATGTCCTCGTTGATGCCCCAACCCTGGCCCGCGGTGT
Organism: Arthrobacter sp. FW305-BF8; assembly: GCF_021789315.1. Lineage (NCBI taxonomy): Bacteria > Bacillati > Actinomycetota > Actinomycetes > Micrococcales > Micrococcaceae > Arthrobacter > Arthrobacter sp. FW305-BF8. The sequence continues at coordinate 1,431,523 of NZ_CP084561.1, read as the reverse complement.
CGCCGGTCCAGACGAAGCTCTGCCCGCGCTTGGTGCCGGCGCTGCGGGACCAGAGGCTGCTGGCCTTCGAGCCAGGTGCGGTGCTGAATGAGCCCTGGGCGGTCTCGCCCGCGTTGCCGTCCGGGTCCTCGAAGTGCATGGTGAGGGCAAAGCGGGTGCCCTGTGGCAGGTCGCGGGCGTGGATCTTAGAGGTGAAGTCGGTGGCACCGCTGGCAGTGGTGCCGCGCAGCACCCGGCTGAAGGCGCGGCTGCCGCGGAGCGCGGATCCGTCCTCGTCCACGGCCAGCAGGTTGGCCACCAGCCGGCCCGCGCCTGACGCCCGGGACCAGAGGAGGCCCGAGTTGGTGGTGACGTCCCCGGTTGAAATGCCGGACGGCAGGGTCAGGCGGTTGCGGACCAGGGGAACCGCGGCAGGGCGGGCGGCGTGCGCCGGGACCACCAGGGAAGGGGCGACGGCGGCGGCACCGGCAGCGGCGATGGCACCTTTGAGGACGTTGCGGCGGGAAAGAGCAGTCATGAGGCCCATGCTTGACGGGCCGGGTTACGGGCTAGCGACGGCGGGGTGAACTCAACGAAGCACGCCGGTAACGGAGTGCGCAGGACTAAGCCCGCCACCCGCCGTCGTGCGTTAGTGAACAGGAGCTCAGCGCGAGGGCACCTCGTCCACGAACGCCACAGGCGCAACGGCTTGCTGGTAGAGCTTGAGAGCGTCGGCCACGGCGAGGTTGCCGAAGTTCAGGGACAGCTGCAGTCCGTCGAGCTGGGCGTTGGCGCTCTCGGCCGCACTGACCTTTTCGCCCAGGGCCCGGGAATTGGCGAAGTTCGTGGCCAGCGCGGCGGCGACCGAGAGAATCACTGCCGCCAAACAGAGGAACCGCCAAACAATGGAGTCGTCGCCCAGGGAAAAGATGCCCCGGATCGCCTCGGTAAATCCCGTTCCACCCACCGCGGGGCCGGCCGTGAGCGTGGCTGCCAGGGCACTGCCCACAATGCTGATGTTGGAGAGTCTGTTCCGCCGCGGCCGTTCCCGTCCGAGGTAGGAGCGGATGGCCTGCTGCTTCTGGTCTATGCGGTCGGACAGCCGTTGACGCGTATCCGCGGATTCGTCCATGGTCTGCTAGAGCCTTTCTCCCCCCGTCGACGTTTTGGATCAGGATCCCACCGGCGGGGGCGGCGGTCCAGAGCCGGGAAGTTGGGGCAGCTCCGCTTTGCTTGGCACGATGATCCGCGATTCGTGAAGCGGGCGAAGAAAACGGGCGCCCCACAACCTGCCGGACTCAGGGAGACAGGTCTGTCTCCCTGTCCGGCGCAGGCAGGCTTGTGTAGCTTAATCCCACGGGACTGCAATGGCGCAGCCCGAGCTGGGGCACGGGATGAGAGGCGACGACTATGGCAAAGACGACCGGAGCGGCACCAAAGCTGGCCAATGCATTGGCCATCGTCCTCGGCACCGGGGAGTTCGGCACTGGAGAAGCCGGCGCCGACCGGATACCGGTCCGTCTGCGGGCTTGGGATGGCTCAGAAGCAGGCCCCCCTGATGCGCCGCTGATCGAGTTCACGTCCCGCCGGGCATTGCGCCGGATCCTCTGGTCCCCTGGGCAGCTGGGCCTGAGCCGGGCGTACGTCGCCGGTGAAATCACCGCACACGGCGACATCTTCGAGGCCTTCGCCGCGCTGAGTTCCGCCGGCAAGTTCGCCGAACCAGGCCCGTTCAGCCCGCCGGCGCCCCGGGAACTCTGGACGCTGCTGAAAACCGGCATCCGGCTCGGCGCGCTGGGCCCCAACCCCGCTCCCCCGCCGGAGGAAGCGAAGGTGGAAAAGCACGGCCACAGGCACTCCAAGAAGCGCGACGCCGCGGCGATCTCACACCACTACGACGTCGGCAACGACTTCTACCGGCTGGTCCTCGGCCCGTCGATGGTGTATTCCTGCGCAGTCTGGTCCGATGAAAGCAAAAGCCTGGAAGAAGCCCAGGAGGAGAAGCTCGATCTGGTCTGCCGCAAGCTCGGCCTGCAGCCGGGCCAGCGCCTGCTGGACGTCGGCTGCGGCTGGGGCAGCTTCGCCCTGCACGCCGCTGCGCGGTACGGCGTCACCGTTGTTGGAATCACCATCTCCACGGAACAGGCCGAGCTGGTCCGCAAGCGGGTGGCCGAAGCCGGACTGACGGACCGAGTGGAGATCCGCGTCCAGGACTACCGCGACATGGACGACGGCCCGTTCGATGCGATCAGCTCCATCGGCATGTCCGAGCACGTGGGCCGCGAGCACCTGGACCGCTACGTCTCGCAGCTCCACAGCCTGCTCCGCCCGGGCGGCCGCATGCTCAATCACGCCATCTCCTGGAACGCCGGGCCCACCGAGGACGATCCCGATTCCTTCATCCCCCGCTACGTCTTCCCCGACGGCCAGATGCTCAGCCTTTCCGAGGTCATGACGGCGCTGGAGGGCGGCGGCTTCGAAGTGCTCGACGTCGAGGCCCTCCGCCGGCATTACGCCCTGACGCTCCGCGCATGGGTCAAGAACCTCGAGGAGAACTGGGACGAAGCCGTGCGGCTCACAACGGACGGCCGCGCCCGAATCTGGCGGCTGTACATGGCGGCCAGCGCGCTCGGATTCGAAGACGGCCTTACAGGCGTGAACCAGGTGCTGGTGCAGAAGCCGGGCGGCCAGGAACCGCCGCTGCGACTGAGGGAATGGACTGCCGGCTAAGCCTGTCGAAACCAAGAAACCCACATAAGGAGCAAGGACAATGGCTAACATTCTGATGGTCGTCTCGGCGGCCGATTCGCTGACCATGAAGGATGGCAGCCAGCACCCCACCGGCTTCTGGGCCGAGGAGCTGGTGGTGGCCCACCGTACCCTGCAGCAGGCCGGACACAACGTGGACTTCGCCACCCCCGGCGGCGTCAAGCCCACCGTGGACAAGCTCAGCCTGCAGGCGGAGACGGTCGGCAGCGAGGAGCGGGCGGAAGACTTCCGCACGTATCTGGACATGATTGACGTCGACCTCTTCGCGCCGCTGGTGTTGGCCGACGTCGACATGTCCGCCTACGACGCCGTCGTCCTGCCCGGCGGCCACGGCCCCATGGCGGACCTCTTCCAGGACAAGGACCTCGGCCGGATCCTCGTGGAGGCCGACGGCGTCGGCAAGATCATCGCCCCCTTCTGCCACGGCCCGGCGGGCCTGCTCAGCGCCACGGCCGACGACGGCGCGTTCGCCTTCACGGGCCGCAAAGTGACGGTGTTCACCAATTCGGAGGAACTGGGCGCCGGCACCGGGGAGAACACCCCGTGGTTCGTGGAGACGGCGCTGCGGGAGAAGGGCGCCAATGTGGAAACCGGCCCGGACTGGGCGAGCCATGTGGTGCGCGAGGGCAACCTCATCAGCGGCCAGAACCCGCAGTCGAGCGAGGACGTGGCCAAGGAGGTCATCAAAGCCCTCGCCGAGTAGGTCGTCAGCCGTTGGCAGTTCCCATGCCGTGCTGGACGCGCACGAAGTCGACCTTGTTTCCGGGGTTGGTCCGGCTCTTCTGGTAACGCGAGAAACCTTTGGCGTCCATGTGATTCTGCGCGCGGAACTCGGCGAGGGCTTCGTCGTACGCCTGGTTAAGCCGCTTGCCAGAGACCTCCTCCACTGCGCCATCGGAAAACGTGACGGAGACGAGGATGCCCTCCGGGAAGTGCCGGTTCATCCGGATGAAGCCTTCGGCATCCTGCTGCAGATTGATCATTGTGTTCCGCCTTCGTGTCGAGAAGTTCCAGTCTCCCGCATTTTGCAGGATCAGCTGACACAAGTACGACGACGGGAGGCCGGCAGATCTGCCGGCATCCCGCCGTCGCACTCAAGTAACAGCAGCTATCCCGCCAGTCCAGCGACCAGGAAGATTACCGCCGCGATGGCGAAGCCCATGACACCGATGAGGGTTTCCATGATGGTCCACGTCTTCAGCGTGGTCTTGACGTCCATGCCGAAGAAGCGGCCCACCAGCCAGAAGCCGGAGTCGTTGACGTGGGAGACCACCACGGAGCCGGCGGCCACGGCGATGACCATGGCAGCGACTTGCATGCCGTTCAGTCCGCCCGCGGCAACGGCCGGGGCGATGAGACCCGCAGTGGTGGTCAGCGCCACTGTCGCGGAGCCCTGGGCGATCCGCAGGATTGCGGAGACCAGGAAGCCGGCCAGAATCAGCGGGATGCCCATGTTGCCGAGTACGTCGGCAAGGGCGTCGCCGATGCCGGAGGTGCGCAGCACGCCGCCGAACATGCCGCCGGCGCCGGTGATGAGGATGACCGAGCAGACCGGTCCCAGCGAGGACTCAAGCAGCTTCTCCAGCGCGGAGTTGTGGACTCCGCGGCGGGCACCCAGGACGAACATCGCAACCAGAACGGAGATGAGCAGTGCCACCGGCGTTTCACCGAGTGTGCGCAGCACCTGGAACCATTGTTCACTCTTGACCGATTCGGGGAGGACGCCCGAGGCGGCGAAGGTGTTCAGGCCAGTGTTGATGAAGATCAGGACCAGCGGCAGGAGCAGCAGGCCGATCACGGTGCGGAACCGCGGCGGGTGGGACTCGGCGTCAGCGGTGGCGTGGCCCAGCAGCTCCGGCACGGGAAGTTCCAGCTTCTTGCCCGTCCACAGGCCGTACAGGTAAGCCGTGACGTACCAAGTGGGGATCGCGGTGAGCAGGCCGACGATGGTCACCAGGCCGACGTTCGCTTCGAAGAAGGCCGACGCCGAGACCGGGCCCGGGTGCGGCGGCAGGAAGATGTGCATCACGGAGAACGCACCGGCAGCCGGCAGGCCGTAGCGCAGCACTCCCCCGCCCAGGCGGTGGGCGACGGCGAACACGACGGGCAGCATCACCACGAGTCCGGCGTCGAAGAAGATCGGGAAGCCGAAGATCAGGGACGCGAGGCCCAAAGCGAACGGGGCCCGCTTCTCACCGAAGATGCCGATCAGGTAGTCGGCCAGCACCTTGGCGCCGCCGCTGGTCTCCACGATGCGGCCGAGCATGGCACCCAGGCCGACCAGCAGCGCGACGGTGCCGAGGGTTGTTCCGAAGCCGTTGACCAGCACCGGGACCACCTGGTTTGCAGGGATTCCGGTGGCGAAGGCCGTGGCGAGGCTTACCAGGATCAGGGCAAGCAGCGCGTGCATGCGCAGCCGGATGATCAGGAAGAGCAGGACGGCGATCGCCGCTGCCGCGATGAGCAGCAGTGGTCCTGCGCCCAGTGTTTGGGTCCATCCTTCGATGGTCATGGTTCTCCTTTGAAACAGGGACTTGCAGTTGGGGAGGTGAAAGAGTGAAGCGGGCGCTTAGTTAGTGCACGGTGCTTTGCCCGACGGGAGCTTCAGCGCTGCGAGGATGGCCTCGATGAGTTCCTCCGGGGAGCGTGTGATGTCCAGGCGGAGGCTGCCACCTTCCAGTTCTTCGGCGGTCAGCGGTTCCAGGGTGGCCAGCTGACTGGGCAGGAGCGTGGGCGGCATGAAGTGGCCTTCGCGTCCCTGCATCCGCTGGCTGATCAGGGCGGCGTCACCGTGCAGGTGGATGAAGAGCACGCGGCCTTCGGCTTCGGCCAGCAGCTTGCGGTAGCTCTGCTTGAGCGCGGAGCAGGTGAGCACGGTGCTGCGGCCGGCACGCGCCTGCCCGGTCATCCAGTTCTGGATCTGCTGCAGCCAGGGCCAGCGGTCCTCATCCTGGAGCGGGATGCCCTGACTCATCTTGTCGATATTGGACTGTGGGTGGAACTCGTCCGCCTCCGCGGATGCCCAGCCGAGGTGCTTGGACAGGGCCGCGGCGATCGTGGACTTGCCCGAACCGGCAACGCCCATCACCACTAGATGCGTGGCTGGATACTGCATGTTTACCTCCGAAGAAGACGTCTTTGGCTTGTGGAAGAAGCTCAATCTGCAGCCCGACTCGAACTGCGCTGGAGATAAGGTATCACCAATTCATCCAAAAGATACTATCTTTTCGTGTCACAGGTCATACCTTTGCCGTCTTCTTCCGGTACTCTGGAGGAGCGCCTCAGCGCAGAGGAAAGGCAGGACCATGTCGACGGCGACAGAAGACCGTGCGGACAACGCGCACGACGGCGGGTTGTCACCCGCCATGCATGAACGCGTCCTGGACGCTGTGGGCGTGGCCATTGCGTCCGGTGCGCTGGCGCCGGGAAGCCGCCTGACCCTTGAAGGCCTGCAGCAGGAATACGGAGTGTCGCGGACGGTGGCGCGGGACACCATGAAGGTCCTCGAGTCCATGAACCTGGTCTACTCACGCCGGCGGGTGGGCATCGTCGTGCAGAGCCCCGAGCTCTGGAACGTCTACGACCCCAAGCTGGTGCGGTGGCGCCTCGCATCCGATCGCCGGGCGCAGCAGTACGCCAGCCTCACCGAACTGCGCATCGCCGTCGAACCTATTGCCGCTGCCGGCGCCGCACGCCGGGCCAGCGCCGCGGAACGCAGCCAGCTCGTGGCACTGGCCGCGGACCTGCGCCGGCTGGGTGAGGCGGGTGAGCTCGAGCGATTCCTCGAGGCGGACATCGCCTACCACCGCCTGCTGCTGAAGAGCTGCGGCAACGAGATGTTCTCGTCCCTTGAAGGCATGGTGGCCGAGGTCCTCACCAGCCGCACGCATCAGGGCCTCATGCCGTTCAAGCCGCGGCCCGAGGCGCTCGACGCCCACGAGGAAGTAGCCGCCGCCATCGCCGGCGGGGACGCCACGGCTGCGGAGAGCGCCATGCACCACATCCTGGACGAAGTGCGCGAAGCGATGGGGCTGCACTAGCCCGCCGGTTGCGCCCGCCAAAACCGGGCCACCGCGGGCGGAAGGCAACCAGGTACGGGTTGCCTTCCGCCCGCTCCCTCATTGCCGCACTGGTTCAGGAGCGGTGGTCCTGTTCATAGACGTCGGGGATGCCGTCGTGGTCTGAGTCGATTTCCTCTTCAGCTTCTGCCAGCCGGTATTGGCGGTTTCTGGTGCTGAGGACGGCGGCTGCGAGCAGTGCAGCAATGAGGGACGCGGTCAAAATGCCGACTTTAGCGTGGTCGTCGTGGATGCTTCCGTGACCGAAACTCAGTTCAGCCACGAGCAGGGAGACGGTGAAACCTATTCCGGCCAGGACGGAGACCCCGAAGATGTCGATCCATTTGAAGGAATCATCCAGCCTTGCCCTGGTTGCCTTTGTGAGAACCCAGGTGGTGCCCAGAATCCCCGCAGGCTTACCCAGTACGAGGGCGAGGATGACGCCCACGGCGACCGGGTCGGTCAGGGCCGAGACCAGTCCTTCCCATCCTCCGACGGCGACGCCGGCGGAGAAGAACGCGAAGATCGGTACGGCGATGCCGGCGGAGATGGGGCGGAAGCGGTGTTCGAACGTTTCCGCGAGGCCGGGGCCGGCTTTGGGGCCACCGCTTGCCTGGGACCGGATCACGGGTACGGCGAATCCCAGCAGCACGCCGGCGACGGTGGCGTGGATGCCTGAGGCGTGCACGAGCGTCCAGGTGGCAATGCCCAGGGGCAGCAAGATGAGCCAGGCTGCTGCCAGCCTGGTGCCGAAGAACCTGCGATATTTCTGCGCTAGGAAGGTGTAGAGGCCCAGAGGGATCAGTGCCAGCAGCAGCGGCCCGGGCTGGATGTCGTGCGAGTAGAAGATGGCGATGATGCTGATCGCGATCAGGTCATCGACCACGGCGAGGGTGAGCAGGAAGATCCGCAGGGCGCTGGGCAGGTGGGAGCCGATGATCGCCAGGACGGCCACGGCGAAGGCGATGTCGGTGGCGGTGGGAATGGCCCACCCCCGCAACGTCTCCGGACTTGAGAGGTTGATCAGGGCGTAGATTACTGCAGGCACGGCGACGCCGCCGACGGCGGCGGCAATGGGGACGATGGATTTGCTGATCTGTCGCAGGTCTCCGGCGACGAACTCCCGTTTGAGTTCGAGTCCGACGAGGAAGAAGAAGATTGCCAGCAGGCCATCGGCGGCCCAGGCTCCGAGGCTGAGGTTAAGGTGCCAGGGCTCGTAGCCGATCCTGAAGTCCCGGAGGCCGAAATAGCTCTCGGCCAGGGGGGAATTGGCCCAGATGAGCGCGATAACGGCTGCGGCGACCAGCAGGGCGCCGCCGACGGTTTCTTTCCGCAGTATCGCCGCAATGCGCAACGCCTCGGCGTAGCTGCCGCGTCCGAAGACGGTGGATCCGCGGCGGGGCGGAGTTGAGGGTGGGTTCTGGTCCATTAGGCGTCCTGATCATTGGGTCGACAAATACCGTGCCGACCAGACTTCCCGGCTCACCTGCCTCCAGTCTAAGGGCCGAGGCCGCCCTGACACGAACGGCCCCCGGCTGGTCCTCAGGCGGGCCGTTCCCCCTCGAGGCGATGCCCGGCCGGACCCGAAAACCCCGGGGCCCATCGGGTTGAGCCGGACGAAACGAAAGCCTCAGCCCTAAAGCCGCGCCTCCGAGAAGGGAACGCTGGGTAGGTGGCCTGCGTGCCATCCCTCTCTGGAACGCACACCGGGAGTGTGGCCCCGGCCGTCCCTGAGGACGGCACGGACGGTGGCGCCGATAACCCAGAGTCCAGCGAGGAGGATGATGATGAGCAGTTCCATGGTGTTTCCCTCGGATGAGTGGCGGTGCTGATTGGATGGCCTCAGTCTGTGCGGCATGCGTGTGAGCAAGCGTGTGAGCCACCGCAGACAGTGAAAAGCCGCGGCGGTACCATGAGCCCTATGGCCGAGACGTGGATCCGGCTCCTCGGTCCACCGGCGATCGAGTCCACCGGCATCTCTCCCGCGCAGCCCAGGGGCCGCAAGGCATGGGCTGTGCTGGCCTACCTTGCGCTTCAGCCGGACGGCAACGGGCGGTCGCGGCTGGCAGCGCTGCTGTTTCCGGACGCCGCCGATCCCCTCGGCGCCCTGCGCTGGAACCTCTCCGAGCTGCGGCAGACGCTCACCGGTGTAACGCTCGACGGCGACCCGCTCCGGCTGGCGCTGCTGCCGCCGTGGCGCTGCGACGCCACCGAACTGGTCGGGGCGGGTGCCATCCCCCGCCCCGACCCGCACAGCCTGAACGGCCAGCTGCTGGAGGGGCTGTCCTTCGCCGATTGCCCGGTGTTCGATTCATGGCTGGCCGACCAGCGCTACCGGTTGGAGAACTGCGCGCAGTCCCTGCTGTACGAGTCCTCGGTGTCCGCGCTGGCTTCCGGTGATCCGCGCGAGGCTGCGGAGCTGGCCTCACGGGCACTGCAGCGGGACCCGTTCCATACCGACTGCAACGCGGTGCTGGTCCGGGCGCTGGTGGCCATCGGTGAGCACCGGCATGCCCGCGAGCACGTGGCCAAGTGCGCCAACCTGTACCGCGACGAACTGGCCCTGCCGTTGCCGCCGGAAATCCGCCGGGCACTGTCGGGTGCGGAGCCAGAGGCGGACCCGGGGATTCCCGCCACCGTAGCCACCGTCCGGTCCTATCTCGACGCTGGCGGCGCCTCGCTCTCGGCCGGAGCCGTGGACCGGGGCCTGGATCAGCTGCGGCTGGCCGTCGTCCTCGCCCAGCGCACCCCTGACCGGCACCTCCTCGCCGAGTCGCTGGTCACGCTCGCCGGGGCGATGATCCACCAGGCGGGCGGCCGCGGCGCGGAGGTGGCGGATTTCCTGCTCCGGGCGCTGTCAGCGGAGGCATCTCCGGCTGAGGCATCTCCGGCCGAGGCACCGAAGGACAGGGCCCAGGCGGAAAAGCACGACGGCGTCTCCCCCACTACCGCGGCCGCGTACCGCGAGCTGGGGTACCTGTCGGTTCAGCGGGGCGTTCCGGACCGCGCGGCGGGCTGGCTGGCGCGGGCCGGTGCTGCCGCCGCCGGGTTTCCTGAGGAGCAGGCGCGGGTCCTGGCAATCCAAGGCATGCTTGCGTCGGACACCGCACGTTATGGTGACGCGGTGGAGGCGCTGACCGCGTCCGCCAGGCTGGCCAGGGAGGCGCGGAACCGGCGGCAGCTGGCGTTCAGCAGCGCGCTCCTGGGCCGCGTGTGGCTGCTGCGCGGGGAGCTTGAGCCGGCGGCGGAGGCCCTGGACCGCGCACTGCAGTGGATTCTGGCCGAGCACTGGACAGCATTCGAACCTTTCGTGGCTGGAGTGCGCGGCGAAACGTACTTGGCGGCGGGAGACCTGGAGGCTGCCGCGGAGATGATCGACCGGTCCTGGGTGATGGCGGATCTGGCCGGGGACCACTGCTACATGGCCCTCGCCGCGGGGGCGGAGGCCCGGCTGTTCCTGGCGCACGGCGACCTCGCCGCGGCACAGCATTGGGTGGAAAGAGGCATGGAGCCCAAGCCCTGGTACCTCTGGTACTCGGCCCGGCTGCTGGACGTTGCCGCGGAGGTGGCCATCGCGGCCAGGTCTGAGCACGCGGGAGAAGTGGTGGAGCGCCTCGGCGCGCTTGCGAGCCGGAGCGGGATGCGCGAGTTCGTGGTCCGGGCACAGTCCCACCGCGCCGTACTTGGCGACGACGCCGCGGCCCAGGCAGTTCCGTGGCTGGCGAAGGAGATCGACAGCCTAGCGCTGACCGCGTTCCTTGCGGCGCGCGGCCAGCTGTAGTGGGCCTATCCTCTGTTGAGCAGCCCTGCACCTGGAGCAGAAACTTCCGGCCGCCGTCGGTCAGCACAGGATGGTCGGTGTAGTGGCCGCCGGAAACCGTCAGCTGCAGGCATTTCAGGGTCGAGCGGCTGCGGAGGTACATGTCTCGGCCAAGGTCCAGCGGGATGCGCGCCTCGGCCTTAGTGCGAAACCCTTCGACAGTGAGAGTGTCGGCGATGATCCGCGCCCGCTCCTCCCAACGCGGCGTGGTCCCATCGAGCAACCATTGCACCAGGAGGCCGTTCACTATGGCTGCCGCTTCCTCCGGAGGGTTGGCGACGGCTTTGGCGAGATAATCCCACAACGGACGACCGCCGTCGGACATCTTGCGACCAGCGGGCGAGAGCAGCAGCCGCCCTTTGAACTTCCGGAGCAGTTTCCAGTCCTGCAGCTGCTCCCGGAGCTGCAGGACTGGCAGAGTCTGGACCTCGCGGTTGGCCTTGCCGGGCCATGTGTCGCCGAGGCTGAGGGCTTGAAAGGTCTCCCTGACGAAGGCCGGTTTGAGGTAGCCATCCTGGGTTAGCGGCAGCCCGTCGGCGGGAACCTGGGACAGGAACCAGTGGACGGAATGGACGACGGCGTCGATCTCACCTTCCGTGGGCGGCTCGGGCCACAGCTGGAGGGCAAACTCGTCCAGCCGGGCGTTGAGTGCGCCGGCGTCGAACCCGGCCGGCGCGAACGTTGTGGCGTCCTCGCCGGTGGCGAACTTGTACCAGCCCGCGGTGTCCTCGTATTCCGGTGCCCGGGATCGCCCAGGACTTCAATGATTCGCCGGAAGCCGTGCGAACCGCCTGAATCTTCCACCGGGCCGCGGTTGGCGCCGTCCGTGCACCGCAGAGTCTTCTCGGGAAGCTCTGCGGGCACCATCAACTCGAGGGTGTGAGTCCAGGCGTCGCCGAAGTCGTATTCGTATTCGAAGTCGGCAGGTCCGGTCCTCTTTGCATCCAGAAGTTCAACGAGCGCGACGCCGGACGCCGGCTCGGCGTAGCTGTCCTCGGCAGCCTCGTCCGGGCCAACGATGACGCGCCCTTCTCCGCGGACGTCAGTACAGCGGATCCCGTAGAGGTGCCGGTTTTCCCACCCGAAGGCGGCCTGAAGGACGCGGTGGAATTCCGGGACGGTGATGGTTTCCGGCACCTGCAGCCACCGCCAGACCTCTGGCTCAGTGCCTGTGATGCTGATGCGCAGGTCAAAGGCAGGGGACGGCGTCGGTTGATTGCATGATGGCCATTGTTCCAGAGCGCGGCGGCTTCCACCGAGATGACAGTTCGCGGCAGTGTCACAACAGAACATTGGTGCGAACTGCCATCTCGGCGCGCTCCACACCGGGTAAACAAAAGCAGGGCCCGTCCGAAGACGGGCCCTGCTCGAAACCTAACGGTCCCGGTTCTCTAGGAAATTAGAGAGCCTGGATGTTGACGGCCTGGGGACCCTTGGGGCCCTGCTCGGTTTCGAAGGAAACCTTCTGGTTCTCTTCGAGGGAGCGGAAGCCGGAGGAGTTGATCGCGGAGTAGTGCGCGAAAACGTCCTGCGAGGAGTCGTCCGGGGAAATGAAGCCGAAGCCCTTTTCAGCGTTAAACCATTTGACGGTACCAGTAGCCATTATTTTTGTCCTTCGTGAAGGTGGAGGAACTGTCCCGACTTTCGGGTCCTCCGGTGTGGGGTGTTCAAAACCGCTACTTCAGAAGAACGCGGACTTTCGACCGCGCGTACTGCCTGAACTACACAATGCAAACACAACAACGGAATCAACTCTACAGGACATTTACCCGGCCCCGCGACAAACTTGCAGCAACAACCAATTGAGACCCTCATCACGGGAGGCGCAGCTGCCGAACTACTCCTGCCCGTTCCCGTCCAGCGCCGGGCTGTACGGCGTGTACCCGGGACGCAGCCGGACGGTCCGGTCGCCAAGCACCGCAATGTCCTCCCACATCACAAAAAAGGATCCGCGGTGCCGCCACCGCAGCAGCTTAGGCAGCGGCCACGGCTGCGTGAGGCTATTCCGCTCGTAGCCCATGAACGACGACCAACTGTGCGGGCTGACCACCAGCCCCAGCAGGCGGGCGTCGGCCAGCAGCCGGTGCGGGGCGCCGTCCACCACAAACCGGGCGTCGGCCACGCGCCCCAGCCGCACGCCGTCGTCGTCATGCACCGGAGTGCCCAAAAGGTCACCGAGGATCACGGCGGCCTCCCGATCCCGGAATCCGGGTGATGATCTTGTCGCGGATCCAGCGCTCCACCCAGTCGGCGTCCAGGCCCTGGCCGCTGACGCCGAGCCGGACCACCACGCCGACGCTGGCCACGTCCGTCCACTGGATCCGGATCAGCCGGGACGACGGCGGCCTGCCGCCGAAGATGCGCGTTCCCAGGACGGGGCCGGTCAGCAGTGCGGTGAGAACCGGGGCAGGTGTCCCTGGCGGGATCACCGTCCCCGTAGGAGTCTCAGGTCCGCCCTCGGGGGCGCCGAGTTCGAGGTCGTCAACGGTGGTGACGGGGACGCCGTCGCTGTCCAGGACCTGGCGGTCCAGCAGGTGGAGCTGGGCGTCCAGTGTCTGCCCGGCAACCGGAGGAACCGGGGCCAAGGGACCAGAGGCCAGCGGGCGGGGCGTTTTCATGCGCCGGCTCCTGTCACAATCATCAGGGGTACGGCCGCCAGCGAGGCCACGAGGATCACCACGAGGTAGATCATCGCCACCACATTCACGCCCCGGCCGTTGACGTGTCTGCCCATGTACTGCGGATCGTTGGCGACGATCAGGATGGGCAGGTACGTCAGCGGCAGCGCCACGGCGGAGAACACCACGGAGTATTCGGTGACCAGTACGGGGTCCACGCCGGTGGCCAGCACCCCGATGCCCACCAGCAGGCAGATGATCATGGCCAGATGGAACCGTGCCGCCTGCGCCGGTGCCCGGAACTTGCCCCAGGACCAGCCAAAGAACTGCGCCAGTGTGTAACCGCTGGACAGCGTCGTCTCCAGCGCGGCGCCGAACGTCGCGGCCACAATGCCCAGGAGGACGACGGCGAGCCCCAGTTTCCCGGCGCCCTCCGCCACCGGGAGGATCACCTGGGAGAGGGAGGTGACGGAGATCCCGGCCGGGAGAAGCACGACGGCGGCACACGCGGCGATCGCTACGGACAGCAGCCCGCCGAGCGGGAACCCCACCAGGACGTTGATGCGCGACTGGATCAGGTCCTTGATTTTCCACCCTTCCTCCACAGCGCCGGAGGAAAAGAAGAACACCTCATACGGGGTCATGGCGGCGCCGAACAGGGCGATGGCGAAGTACCAGTAGGTGGCGCCGGTTTCCTCGTCCGGGACGGCGGGGATGGCCTGGCTGGCCAGGTTGCCCCAGTCCGGTTTGAGCAGGAACAGCGCCACGGCGAACACGATCAGGGTCAGGCCCAGGAGCCCGGTGACGTTTTCCATGATGGAGAACTTGACCCGCCAGATCACCAGCCACACCGCCACCGCAGCCAGCGGAATCCAGAGCAGGTAATTGACGCTGCTGGCGAGCTGCAGGGCCAGGGCGATGCCGCCGATCTCCGCGGTCACCGTCATCAGGTTGATGAGGAAGGACGCGGACAGGTTCGCCAGCCCGGCGCGCGGCCCCAGCCGCTCACGGATCACCTCGAACGTGGCCCGGCCGGAGGCGGCCGCCACCCGCCCGGACATGTTGGCGAAAACGCAGATGCCGACGACGCCAACCGCCACCACCCAGATGAGGGACAGTCCGAACCGGGATCCGACGACGGCGTTGGTCACCAGGTCGCCGATGTCCACGAAGCCGCCGATGGCCGTCAGGATGCCGAGTGCGACGCCGAGCAGGCGCTTCATTTCCCGCCCACTTTAGACTTCAGCCCGGTCAGTGCTTCCTCTGCCCCAGCGAGCGCCCGGTTCCCGTCAGAAAGGGACGGCCCGCCGTCGTCGGACGACACGGCGTCCCGCGCGGTGGTGAGGCCGGCGGCGGAACTGTCCAGAACCCTCAGCGCGTCCTCCCGCACCTGACGGTCCTCCGCGGAGGCGGGTGAGAGCCGCAGGACAGTGTCGCGGCTGGTCTGCACTTCTTTGAGTGCGTCCTCAAGCGCAGTGGAAGTGGCGGCGCGGGTGAGCTTGCCGTCTGCGTCCTGCCGGATGGCGAGCCGGGCGGTGGCGATGGCGGAGGCGCTGTCCTCGACGGCTGTGGACACGGTGTCCGTGACGGCGCTTGAGCAGGAGGTGAGGACGGCGAGCGCGCCGAGGCAGGCGACGGCGAGGAGTGCCCGGCGGCCTGTCCGCGCTCCGGCTGGCCTGGTGAGCACCTTTCCTCCAGCCTCCGGGCAGGCCCGGATCGTCCGAATCGCCGCACTGCAGACAGCCGCACATTTAGTTGCCTTGAGCTAGGTATAGCACTGCGGGCCGGCAAACAGCAGAGCGCCGGGTGGTGAAGTTGGCCAGGCTGTCCGGCCGTTGGGCCGGCCCGTGACGTGGTGGCCGGGGCCGGCGGCCGGGCGTATGATCCGGGGCATGGGATGGCGCACGGCCCTTCCCACATCTTCTGCCCAAGCCCTGCTACCCGGAGGCGCACGATGGAAATGCCCAAAGCGACCGAGGCTGACAAAGAGCACTTCCGGGCCGTGGTGCCTGACCGCCCGGAGGTGGTCATCAAGCCGATGTTCGGGAACCTCGGAGCGTTCGTCAACGGCAACATGTTCGCCGGTCTGTTCGGGCCCACCATCGGCATCAAGCTCTCCGACGAGGACCGGGAGGTGCTCGAGTCCGGGGAGCGGACCGTCCCCTTCGGTCCACCCGAGCGCCCCATGGGTGGATACACAGGCCTGCCGGAGATCTGGAACGAAGAGGGCGACGGCGACGACGCGCGGGCCAGGGCATGGACGGAGAAGGCGTTCGAGTACGTCGCCAGCCTGCCGCCGAAGGCCGCGAAGGAGCCCAAGCCGAAGGCCGCCAAGAAGTAGCCATGTCCCGGTCATCGGCCGCCGCACGGGAAATCGACACTCTGGTCATCGGGGCGGGACAGGCGGGCCTGGCCACGAGCTACTGGCTGAGCCGGGCCGGCGTCGAACATCTGCTGCTGGAGCAGCGCCCGGAACTGGGCGGCGCATGGCAGGACCGCTGGGACTCGTTCTATTTGAATACGCCGAACTTCGCCTTCCTGCTGCCGGGCATGACGTACGACGGTCCCGAGCCTGATGCCTTCCTCCCCCGGGACGGGGTGATCGAGCTGTTCCGTGAGTACGCCCGGAGGATCGCGGCGCCGGTGCGGGTGGGGACGGAGGTCAGCCGTGTTGCGCGGGCGGACGGCGGGACGACGGCGGGTAGCGGGTTCGCCGTCGACACTAGCCAGGGGAACTGGCTGGCACGGAACGTCGTCCTCGCGAACGGAGCCTATCAGCGGCCGCGGATTCCGCCGTCGGCCGCCAAACTCCCCCGGCACATAACCCAGCAGCACAGCCATGACTACCGCAACCCCGCGCAACTGCCGGAAGGGGCGGTGCTGGTGGTGGGGACCGGGCAATCGGGCGGGCAGATCAGCGAGGACCTGCTCGACGCCGGCCGTGAGGTGCACCTGTCCGTCTCGGCCTGCCCCGAGGCGCCGCGGCGCTACCGCGGGCAGGACATGTTCTACTGGCTCCTCGAGGTCAACCTGCACGGGCCCGAGTACGGCATCAACGGCCTGCAGGCGGCGGCGCTTGCCTCGCCCGCGGCGCGCTTCATGTGCAATCCTCTGATTTCCGGGAACGCCGGCGGGCACAGCATCCGCCTGCGGGACCTCGGCCGCCGGGGCGTCCGGCTGCACGGCCATTATGAGGGAACGGACGACGGCGCCATCACCTTCAGTGACGACCTCGCCGCCCGCATCGCGCTGACGGAATCGGCGTTCGGGCAGCGGATGCAGGTGATGCTGGACTCGTACATTCTGTCGGCGGGGATCGAGGCGCCGGTTGCTGAATCTGTGCCGCCGGTCGACTGGCAGCCCTCCGGGTCCGGGGCGCGCCTGGACCTCGGCGCCGAGGGCGTCACGTCAGTCATTTGGAGCACCGGTTACGGCCTGGACTTCGGCTTCCTCGATATCCCGGTTTTGGATGAATGGAATTACCCGCGCCATTTCCGTGGTGTCACCGAGGTGCCGGGGCTTTATGCGGTCGGGCTGCCGTGGCTTACGAAGCATGCGTCGTCCACGGTGGCGGCGGTGGGCATGGACGCGGAGTACGTGGCGGGCCACCTCGCGGGGCGTTAACTGCAACGCGGGGTCACTTAGCGCCCAATGTCGAGCCTTCATTGGGCGCTAAGTGACCCCGCGTTGGTTTATTGGCCACAGACTCCATCAGGGATCAGCTGCCGAGGAGCCGGCGGGCACAAGCTAACCCCACCACGCGACTGCCCAGGATGCCGTAAGCGTGGGCGAGCGCCGGACGCTCGCCTGAGCATCCGCCGTCGGCCCTTGCCCACCACCCAACCCCGGCTCTAAAATTAGACAACTTAGTTTTAGAAGGTGCGTCATGACAGCGGTACACCCGCAAACAACGCCCACGCAGCGTGGCGGCGGTTGAGATGGACTGGCAAGGCTGGGCGCTGTTCGGGCTGCTGGCCACCACGGCCCTGACCGCGGTGATGATCGCCTTCCAGATGGCCGGCTGGACCCGACTCGACCTGCCCCTGGTCCTGGGCAGCCTGGTCACTCCCGATCCGGACAAGGCGCGGATCGCCGGCTTCTTCATCCACCTCGCGGCAGGGCAGGTCTTCGCTCTGGGCTACGCGGCAGTGTTTGCGCTGCTGGGCCGGGCAACGTGGTGGATCGGCGCCCTGCTGGGACTCCTGCATGTCGCCGTCGCACTGACCGTCATCCTGCCCCTGCTGCCGGGCATCCATCCCAGGATGGCCAGCACCAGGGCGGGTCCGGCCAGCCGGGCAGCGCTCGAACCTCCGGGCCTGCTGGGCCTGAACTACGGAATCCAGACTCCGGCAGTGGCCGTCGCGGCCCATCTGGTCTACGGCTCACTGCTCGGGCTGCTGCTCACGGCCGGCTGACCCCAGCGAGAGAAGGTGGACGCACCATGGACGCCATGCACTCCCCCGCCCTTGCGGACTACGGCCTGCTGGGGGACACCCGCACGGCCGCCCTGGTCTCGGCCGACGGAGGCATCGACTGGCTCTGCGCGCCCACCTTCGACGGCGATCCCGTCTTCGGAGCTTTGCTCGGCGGCCCGGACGCGGGCACCTTCCGCGCCGGTCCGGCCCGGGCGTCCAAGCAAATCGTCCGCCGCTACCGGCCGCACACCGCCACGCTCGAAACAGTCTGGGCCACCGACGGCGGCACGCTGACACTCACCGAAGCCATGGTGGCGGAAGTATCCGGCCGCCTGCTGCCCACTACCCTCCTCATCCGCCGGCTGGAGGCCGACGGCGCTCCCGCGGAAGCCGCCGTCGAACTTAACCCCCGCTTCGGCGAGCGCCACCTGAGGCCCCGCGTCCGGCAGGACCGGCACGTGGTCTGCGAATGGGGCGCCCTGGCCATGTCGCTCGGCGTCAGCGGCGGGGTGCGCGTACTGCCGGGCACGACGACGACAATCACCGTTGAGCCCGGCCGTCCCGTGGTGATGGTGCTCGCCCTGGCCTACACGGAACCGCTGGTGTGGGTCGATCCCGAAACCGCGTGGGACCTGGTGGAGGCCGACGAAGCCCGCTGGCGGGAGTGGGCGTCAGGCATCAGCGAGGACGTCCCGTTCCGCGAAGCAGTCCTGCGGAGCCTGCTGACACTGAAGCTGCTGACCTACTCCCCCTCGGGCGCGCCGGTCGCGGCCCCCACCACGTCCCTGCCGGAGGACCCGGGCGGCATCCGGAACTGGGATTACCGGTACGCCTGGCCGCGGGACGCCAGCATTGGCATCGCCGCCTTCCTCGGCCTGGGCAAAGACGGCGAGGCGGTGAACTTCCTGAACTGGCTCCTGCACGCGAGCAGGCTGCAGCGCCCCCGGCTGCCGGCGCTGCTGACGCTTACGGGAGGGCATGTCCCCCGCGAGCGCACGCTGGAGGGCTGGCCAGGCTACGCGGGCAGCGCTCCGGTGCGGGTGGGCAACGGCGCCGCGCACCAGCACCAGCTCGACGGCTACGGCTGGGTCCTTGACGCCGCGTGGAACCTCGTCCGGCAGGGGCGCCGGCTCAACTCGGAGACGTGGCGGGCCATGCGCAGCTTTACCGATCTCGTGGCTCGGCGCTGGCCGGAGCCCGATGCCGGTATCTGGGAAATCAGGGCCGACGCGGCGCACCATGTGCATTCCAAGATCATGGGCTGGCTGGCCCTGGACCGGGCGCTGCGTGTTGCCCGGAGCCACCGCATCAGCACCCGCCGACGGCGCCGCTGGGAAAGTGCGCGGGAAGCTATTGCCGCCGACATCAGGACCCAAGGCTTCGACGCCGCGAAGAACACGTACACCCGCTCGTACGGCTC
The DNA here is from genome assembly GCF_021789315.1 of Arthrobacter sp. FW305-BF8. Taxonomy (NCBI): domain Bacteria; kingdom Bacillati; phylum Actinomycetota; class Actinomycetes; order Micrococcales; family Micrococcaceae; genus Arthrobacter; species Arthrobacter sp. FW305-BF8. The sequence continues at coordinate 1,412,444 of NZ_CP084561.1, read as the reverse complement.
CGGTGATCTCGATTCCGCCCTGCTGATCCTGCCGGTGACCGGCTTCGAGGCACCGGACTCGGACCGCCTGCGCGGCACCGTGGATGCGGTGGGGTCGGAGCTGTCCGCCGGCTACCCCTTCCTGTACCGCTACCCGCCGGGCCAGGACGGCCTGCCGGGTAATGAGGGGGCTTTCCTGCCCTGCTCGTTCTGGCTCGCCCAGGCCCTCGCCCTCACGGGACGGGCAGCCGAGGCCACGGAAATGTTCGAGGCCCTCCTTGCGCACGCCAGCCCGCTGGGCCTGTTCAGCGAGGAGATCGAACCCGCCTCAGGGGCCCTGCTCGGCAACTATCCGCAGGCGCTGACGCACGCCGCGCTGGTCCAGGCAGCGCTGGCTCTGCGGGAGGCTGCAAAGGAGAAACTTCCCGGATCTCCGGCGAAATCGTTTCTCCCCCGAGGGCATTCTAAGGCATCATGAAAGTGTGCCCAGTAAGCCCGATCCCGAGAGTCAGCCCCATGGTCCGATGAGGCCGGCAACGGGCGGGTTTCAGGCATCCCCGCATAGCCGGCCGGCAGCCCGGCCGCACGAGGGCGGCCATCCGTTTCGCCCGGGCAGGCCTTACCCATTCCGGACCCAGATGGCAGTCGCCTTCGTGGTGCTGGCCATCACCTGCGCGCGGATCGCGTCCACCCTGGTCATCAGCCCTGACCCTACCCGGGCCATCACGCTCGGGGTGACGATCGTCGTCGTCGTCCCCTTGGTCTCCATGGCGGCCATGGTGCTCCTTGGACTTCCGATCAGGAGGGTCCCGAAAGTGCGGCGGTGGTGGATCGCCAACGGGGAAATATCTATAGCCGGGATCATCCTGGGATGCCTTGCCGTGGTTGCCTCCTACCTCCACGGGCATCCCCAAGAGGGGTGGGCTGAAGGACGCCACTATTCAGCGTGGGTACCCGACTACCCCTTGCTGCTGGCAGGCTGGTTGATGATGTCCTTCTTCCTAACGCACGCCTGGTTCCCGCCGCGCTGGCGGCTCGGCACCCCCTGACGGCAGGCGATACAGGACACACCCTGCAAACGGGTGGGGTAAAGCTGGCGGTTAGCCTGCCACGGGTAGAGAATCCCCCCTATTTGGGTGCCAAAAGCGGGGCCACCCGGGTGCCTTCGCATGCTTTTTGCAAGGTCTGAGCGGAAAATTCATTACTGTCCGCAAGTTGATAAGGACCAACGTTCGCGGGACAGGTTGCCGGCACGGGGTACGCCCCATGAGAGGGCCCCGTCCAGTCACTCCCCGGCGAATACCTTCGGTCCGAAGCGCCCCGGTCTCAGGCGTTTCGCACAGTCGGCCTCCCGCGCCATGGGTGGCCGGTGACAGTGCCATCCGCACTAACCGTTTCCGTTTCAGCACGAGGAGACCCAGTGAAGCACCGGACACCGAGGCTTCCTTTGTCCGCCGGACCAATATTCTATGATCCGAGCGGCCGGCGGTGGCGCCGCATTCTGAACAGCTTTTTAGCCCTGATGGTGGTGGGGGCTTTGTCGTTGGTGTGGATCCTGCCCGGCGCCACGGCTCCGCTGTGGAAAGCGGAGACGAACCAGTCACAAGATTATCCGCGGCAGCTCCTGAACTCCGGTGACCTGGAGGATATCCCCTGGCTCGGCCAGGACGTGGGCTTTGCCATTGACCGGATTGCACTGGTCCAGCGGACGGGCGGGAAGGTTTTCCTGAAGGACCCGTTCAGCACCACAATATTCAGGCAAGTAACCAGCCAGGACGAACTGGACCTGATCGGGAACCGCCCCTACGTCCTTGACTCCTACGGGGAACCCGCGGACCACACGCTGATGCTGACCTTCGACGACGGACCGGACCCCACGTTCACACCCCAGGTTTTGGACCTGCTCTCCCGTGAACACGTCCCGGCAACGTTCTTCACGCTGGGCGACAACATCGTCAAAAACCCCGATGTCTTCAAGAGGCTGATCCGGGAAGGGCACATGGTGGGCAACCACACCATGTCGCACATCAACTTCTGGGACCACGACGATGCGTTTAACCGGGAGCAGATCATCGGCACGGACCGGGTCATGCGCGCAACCGACGGTTACGGTTCCCGCCTCTTCCGCATTCCCACCGGCGACCCGGAAAACAACGCCCTGGCCCTGCTGCAGGCCCAGCAACTGGGCTATATGCACATCAACATGGACCTCGACACGAGGGACTGGGACCACCCACCCGGCGAGGCCATCGCAACTCCCAGCCTCGACGGCAAGGGCCACATCGTCCTGGTCCACGACGGCGGCGGCGACCGCTCCTCCACCATCGAGATGCTCAAGGCCTTCATTCCACAGGCCAAGGCGCAGGGCTACAAGTTCACCACCGTCCAGCCGCTGCTGCCCCAGGAATACGTCCCTGAGCGCAGCGTCGGCGCCACCGTTGACGATCACCTGACCCTGGCCACCTTCACCTCAACCCTGGTCACCCCCAACGTCCTGATCGGCTGGCTGTTCTGGTTCGGCGTCGGTTCCCTGACCCTGCTGACTTTCCTGTACGTGGTCCTGGCCCTCATCAGTAACCGCCGCATGAAAAAACGGTCCTGGGACACCGTCCCGGAGTCGGACTGGCCGTCCGTGAGCGTGGTCCTGCCCGTCTACAACGAGGAACCGGTGGTCGCCAAGACCCTCGATGCCCTCAGGGCCAGCGACTACGTCAACTTCGAAGTCGTCGCCGTCAACGACGGCTCCACCGACGGCACCGCCGAAGTCCTCAACGGGTACGCAAAGAACTGGACCCAGTTGAGGGTCATCCACCAGCCCAACGCCGGGAAATCCGCTGCCAGCAACAACGGCATCACCAACTCCCTTGGAGAGGTGGTGGTCACCCTGGACGGCGACACCCTGTTCGAGAAACAGACCATCAAGGCCTTCGCTCGGCACTTCGTTGCGCAGTCCAAGGGCAAGCCCGTTGGCGCCGTCGCCGGACACGTGAAAGTCGGCAACCGGCGCAACATCCTCACCGCCTGGCAAAGCCTGGAATACCTCTCCGGGATCTGCGTCACGCGCATGGCCGAAGGCCTGATGGGAGCGATCTCCATCTGCCCCGGCGCCTGCGCCGCTTGGCGCCGCGAAGCACTCGTCCAGGCCGGCGGGTACTCCCACGACACCCTCGCCGAGGACGCCGACCTGACCCTCTCCCTGCAACGGCTCGGCTACAGCATCGTCCAGGAAAACGAGGCTGTCGCGTGGACGGAAGCGCCAATGACCGTCAGGGGGCTCTTCAAACAGCGTCTCCGGTGGACGTACGGCAACATCCAGACGCTGTACAAGCACCGCGGCATGCTCCTGAACCCCCGCTACGGCGCTCTGGGCCTGCTCACCATGCCCTACGCACTCCTGTCGGTCCTGGTGCCACTGGTCTTCATGCCCATGACCCTCATCGTCGCCGCGGTCAGCCTGTCCAAGGGTGAATGGCAGGCCATTGCTGTCTTCGCAGTTTTCGTGGCCGCAACCCACATGATCATCTCCCTGGTCGCCGTCATCATGGTCCGCGAAGACCCCCGCCACCTGTTTATCGTCCCGATCTACCGGCTCATCTACGAACCCCTCCGCGCCTACGTGCTCGTCGGATCCCTACTCCAGGCCCTCCGTGGACGCGCCGTGGGCTGGTACAAACCGGAACGAACCAACACCGTCAACGCCCCGGCAAGCACCGCTGACACAGCAGAAGAGGAAGTGGACTCCAGCCAGCAGCCACAGGAGGTGGTCCATTGAGCCGGCGCCAACCCACCTGAGAAAAGCCCAGATATTCCCATCTCCGCTCACTGCGCCAGATTTGCGAAGCAGCTTCGCTTCGGGCGGGAGGGTGGCCCAGACGCATTACCCCATGATGCGGCGGGCCCTCCGGTGAAGGACGGGGCCGGCGACGTTGTACCTCCCAGGGAGGCGCTCCCCAGACCGTCGTCGGCCCCTTCCTTATGTCCATCCTCATTTCGGGCACAGGCTGGGGGCGGGCCCCGGGGAGTGGCGCGACTTTCTTCGCCATGGTGCCGCGTGTCACTTGCACTCGTTTGTCGCCCCCGTCAAGCTCTTAACCGTGTTGGCAGCCATTTGGTTGGCACGTCAATGCAACGGATGGTCCGTAGGCCGGGGGGCCGGACCTCTTAGGGGGCGGGGCTGCCGAACGGCGTCCGCCCAAGACTGGGAGGGGAAACACTATGGTCAGCTTGTCGGCATTTTCCAGGATGCTCGAGGACGCCTCGAGCAGGGAGGCGCAGATGTCCTCCATTGAACTTCAGTCGTTTGCCTCTGCCCTTCAGCTCGGGCTCGGCCATCTGGGGGTCGTCCGGATACACGACACCTCCGTGGCCGTCGTAGTTCCGTCCCGCGTCGACGAGGACAGGATTTTCGTGTTCAGTGAATCCCTCGAGGAAATCCGCGCCGTCATCGCGGTTGATGTTGCGCTGTGGCGGTCGAAGTGGCCCCACATGTCCAGGGAGGAAGCCTCCATAGCAATGCTGGCCAAGCAGGTAGGGCAAGCCATCGAGAAGACCGCCGAGACGGAGGGAAGACTGCGGATCACGCCCACGGCCGTAAGGGTGGAGTACTGAGGCAAGTTAGCGCCGGATCGTGCCGGCCTGCCCGTGCAACTATTCGTCGCCGCTGCCACTGTCCCGGCCCTTCCGCCGCCGGGACTGTTCCTGCCGCCGTCGGGACAGCCCATGCCGCCGTCGGGACAGCCGGCGGAGCAGATCGATTGCCGCCCACAGGCCAACAGCACTGGACAGGACCACCGAGGCGTAGACGAACAGCAACCAACTCAGCGTGTCCAGCGGCGGGCGGCTTCTGCTGAGCAGCGAGAGACCGCCCAGCAACCCGACCAACCAGAAAAGGACAACGAGCGTCAGCGCCGCCGCGGACGGGAAAAACTCGCTTCGTATGACTTCTCGCAGGGACTTCACGCTTGACCTGCTTCCCACCTCATTTCCCGGGCAGCCGCTTCCACGGGGTTCGCGGGACGGCGTCACTCCGCGCGCCGTCCGCACTTCTAAAAGTTAAGACGCTCGCTTCTAAAAGTTAAGACGCTCGGTATCAACACGCAAGGTTGGTTCATGGCCTTCAGCAATCCTGCCGGCGCCGGACCCGCAGACAACGCCCGTCCTCCGCTTTACAATGGGCATTCACAGGCAGGCGCGCGGGCGCTCCTGCTTGGTCCGTGGCGGTGTGAGGCTGCCCTGGACGGATCATGAACGGGGACGATTGATCATGAGTGACTGCGCACCTGACTCCGGATCGGAACCCCGCGCCTTCCCGCCGCGAAAGCCCCCGGCTCCCCCGCGTATCGGTACGCCAAAGGAAAGCTCGACGGCGGCCAACGGGCCGCCTGCCCCGCCCACCACGGCGGTGGCCAGCCGGGAGGAAAGTCCGGCGCTCGACAACTACGGACAGTTCATCGCGCGGCTGGACGCAGCGGCCAGCAAGCTCACACCGCGGAGGGATGCCCTGGCCACGGCCCTCGGCGCTGCGGAACTGCTCCTCACCCAGAACCAGGCAGGCCTCGAGCTGTGGGGCCAACGCCTCTCGCTCATCAGCCAGCTCCTGGCCCGGCACAGCGGAACCCATGAGGCGCGGAGATACAGCACCCTGAAGGAACTCCAAGACGTTGCAGCCAAGATGGAGCGGATGTTCACCAGCCGCACTCTGCGCATCCAGGGGGTGTGCCGCGCGATCCGTGCGCGGCGGGACCAGATCAACACGTCGCTGTTTGAGTTAGAGAAAAGCAGAGTCAAGCTGACGTCGTCGCGGATGCTCGCGCTGGAGCGGGACAACCTGCGGAAGGTCGCCGACGATCTTGCCGTCTCCCCGGGCGGCACCAGCCTCGGCTTCCCGGATCCCGGCCTTCGGGAAAGCCTTCGCGAAGCGCGGGAAGCAATCATTCTGGCCGAAGCCCTGCTCGAAGTGAAAGGGAACTGATCATGCCAACTCCACGGACCCACTCCCGGGAAGTGTGCAGCTTCACCTCCAAGCAGTGGACGGGCAGGCCGGGCGAGGAAGCGGGCGCCATGTTCGGCCGGTTTACAGTCGTCGGGTTCGTCGTGTGCCTGATCCTGATGCTCTTTGCGCCCGGCCTTCGGGACGTCGGCGCCACCCTGCTGTTTGTGGCGCTCTTCGCTACCGCCTTCACCACGCTGGGCATCCGGGCCAAAAGTTCGAGCGAGCGGGCGTTCCTGCACCGGCTGACCGGGACCGTCAATGACGTGATTCTTGAACTGACGGCGGACCGGAGCCAGCAGCTCTCGGCTGACGGGCTCCGCTTACTGCTCCTCGATGGTGGGAGCCTGCCTCTGTCTGTGAACGGGGTGTCCGGCCTGCACCTGAAGGTCGTCCAGCAGCCCCCACCGAAGGCAAAACAGAATGCCAAGCCAAAAGCTGACGCCGTCACCGCGACGCGGATCGTCATCGCCGCCACGCCGCCTGATTACGGCATCCGCAGCTTCGACCGGCTCCTGGAGACCGCCACCACCGATCCCGGCTTCAACTCAGCCGCCTCGTAGCCAAGCACACCACCCGGCAGACCCCGAGTTTTGGAACAGATATCGCGACTTAAATCGTGCCAAACGTGGATTATCTGAAGAAAAACTCGGGGTGGGGATGACGGGGAATAGAAGGGCGCGCCCGACCATGCCGGACGCGCCCTCCAATTTGCGCAGAACCCCCAAGCTAGTCGATGAGTACCGGAGGCTCGACGCGCTCCCGGGACTCTGCGCGCTCGGGGACGCTGGCGGAACGCTTCATGGAACGGTGGTGCAGCCAGTTCCCCGCCGCCAGGGCGGCCACGAGGGCGAACGTGCTCAGGAGCTGGGGACGGGAATCCTCGCCGATGAAGCCCACCGTGAAGATGGCGGCGAGAATAACCAGGCCAAGGCCCGTGAACCAGGGGAAGCCCGCCATCCGCAACGGAAGGAAAGTACCCTCACGGTCCGCGCGAAGACGCAGGGCAAGTTGGGCGAGCAGGGCGGAGGCCCACACCAGCAGGGACGTCGAGCCCACGATGTTCAGCAGGAGGGGAAGGACCTTCTCCGGGAAGGCCACCTCGAGCACCGCCGTCACGACGCCGAAGGAGACGCTGGCCAAGACTGCCACCACCGGGACCCGGGACCTGGACAGCGAGGCGAGGACGCGCGGCGCTTCACCGCGCTCGGCGAGGGAGAACGCCATCCGGGAGGCGCCGTAGAGGTTGGCGTTGAGGGCGGAGAGCAGGGCCGCGACGGCAACGAAGGTGATGGCGGTGGCTGCGCCGTGCATGCCTGCGGCCTCCAGTACGGCAGCGAACGGGCTCTTCAGGCCGGCCGATCCCACAGGAACCACGGCCGCGATGATGAAGATCGCGCCGATGTAGAAGATGAGGATGCGCCAGAGGACGGTGCGGACGGCCAGTCCGACGCTGCGGGCAGGATCCTGGGTTTCGGCTGCGGCTACGGAGACAATCTCGGTGCCGCCGAAGGCGAAAGCCACCACGAAGAGCGCCGTGGCGATCCCTGCGAAACCGTGCGGGGCGAAACCGTCCCCGGTGAAGTCGAAGTTGGCCAGGCCCGGTGACTGGACGCCCGGCAGCCAGCCAAACAGGAGGGCGACGCTGATGAGGAGGAACCCGACGATGGCCGCCACCTTGAGCAGCGCGAACCAGAACTCGAATTCGCCGAAGTTCTTCACCCGGGTGAGGTTCACGGCGGTCAGCACCGCGATGAACACGAAGGCCATCAGCCATACCGGCAGGGCGGGGAAGATCGTGGAAAGCAGGCCTGCCGCGCCGAGCGCTTCAGCCGCGATGACAACCACCAGCTGCAGCCACCAGAGCCAGCCCACGGTGGCGCCGGCCACCGGCCCGAAGGCCCGGGCGGTGTAGACGGAGAAGGCGCCGCTGTCCGGGGTGGCGGCAGCCAGCTCACCCAGCGCCCACATCACGAGGATGATCAGGGTGCCGGCCACCAGGTAGGAGATCAGCACCGCCGGGCCGGCGGCCTGGATGCCGGCGCCCGAACCGATGAAGAGACCGGCGCCAATGGCGCTTCCCAGTCCCATCATTGTGAGCTGGCGGGGTTTCAGGGCGGCGCCAAGCGCCGGGGCAGACGTCATTGTCTGTTGTTCCATGGGGAGTCCTCTGGGTTGTCTGTCGAACAGGTGAAGATCGAACGGGTAAAGGTGGAACAGGTAGAGGTTTCAGGCCGCGTGGGCTGCCGAGACGGCTTCCAGAACCTGGAGCACGCGGTCGTTGGAGGCAGGGTCGGCAACGGTGATCCGGATGCCGTCGCCCTGGTAGGCGCGGACCATGATGTCCGCCTGGTCGAAGGCGGCCACGAGCCTGGCCGTGAGGCCGTCGTCTGCCCGGATCCACAGGAAGTTGCCCTGGCTTGGCTGCAGTTTCCAGCCCTGGGCTTCCAGCCGTGCGGCCAGCCGCGAGCGCTCTTCCTTGACGACGGCGACCCTCGCCTGCATCTCGCCGGCCGCGTCCAGCGAAGCGACGGCGGCCTTCTGGGCCAGGGCGGTCACGGAGAACGGAATGGCGGTCCGGCGCAGTCCCTCCGCGATGTCCGGCGCTGCCACGGCGTACCCCACACGCAGGCCGGCGAGTCCGTAGGCCTTGGAGAACGTGCGCAGGATGCAGACGTTCGGGTACTCGCGGTAGAGCGCCAGGGAGTCGGGGCCGCTGCCGGCGTCGGCGTATTCCACGTAGGCCTCGTCGATCACCACGAGGATGTCGGAACGGACGGAGCGGAGGAACGCCTCAAGGCGTTCGTGGCTGATCGGGACGCCGGTCGGGTTGTTGGGAGTGCAGAGCAGGACCACCTTGGTCCGTTCGGTGACGGCGGCGGCCATGGCGTCGAGGTCGTGGCCTTCGGCATCGTCCAGCGGTATGCGGACGGGCCTGGCACCTGCCAGCTCCACCAGAATGGGGTAGGCCTCGAAGCTCCGCCACGCGAAGATCACTTCATCACCGGCGTCGCAGATCCCGGTGATGATCTGCTGGAGGACGCCGACGCTGCCGGGTCCCACCGCGATTTCCCTGGCGCTGACGCCGAGGTGCCCGGCGATCCGTTCGCGGAGTTCGACGGCGGCCATGTCCGGGTAGCGGTTCATCCTGCCGGCCGCTTCGGCCACCGCAGCGGCGGCCGAGGGCAGGGGTTCGTAGTGGCTTTCGTTGCTGGCGAGTGCCGCAATGTCCGCGCCGGCGCTGCGCCGGCCCGGGACGTAGGACGGGAGTCCGGACACGGCCGCACGCAGGATGGGGTGCGACCTGCCGGTTGCCGCCAGGATCTGATCAGTGGTCATGAGGCTTGATCATGGAAGTGACCCCGGCCACATTGCAAGATACTCTTGGTCCCTTGGGATTTCTGCTCAACTTCTAACGTCTGCGATGAATATATGACCATCCCCAATCCCCGCACCTTCGATTCCCTGGACGCCAGGATCATCCTCGCCCTCGATGAGGACCCCGAGGCCAGCGCCCTCGCACTTTCCCGGACCCTCGGCGTCGCACGGAACACGGTGCACGCGCGCCTCGCCAAGCTGGAGCGCGGCGGCGCCCTCCGGTCCTTCAGCCGGAGGCTGGACCCGGCGGCCTTCGGCTACGGCCTGCTGGCCTTCCTTTCCCTGGCCATCAGCCAGACCCGCGCCGGGTCGGTGGAAAACGGACTCGAAGCCATTCCGGAGGTCATCGAGGTCCATGCCACCACAGGGGACGCGGATCTCATGGCCAAGGTGGTGGCCCGGGACACGGCCGATCTTTACCGCATCACCAACCAGATCCTGGAAATCGAGGGAATCCAGCGGACCAGTACCGCCATTTCGGTCCTGGAACTCATGCCACCGCGCTTCGACGGCCTGCTGAACCGGCTGTCTCAGCAAGAGAGCCGCCCGCCGGGCTAAGGAGGCCGTGACCGGCGCCACAGTGTGCATATTTTCACTATACAGCGATATCCACTGACAAATATCCCAACCGATATCAACTCTCTTGCTTATCTGGAGTCTGGATCTGAAGATTCCTGCATGACTTCACTTACAGTGTCCGGCCGGGTGGCGCAGGTTCTCAGCAGCTACCTCAGCGATGTGTTCGGCGTGATGGGCAACGGAAACGTCTACTTCCTGGACGCCGCCGAGAAGGAGGGCCTCCGCTTCACCGCCGTGCGCCATGAAGGCGCCGCCATCGCGGCGGCGGACGCCTACTACCGGGCATCGGGACGCCTCGCGGCCGGGACCACCACGTACGGCCCCGGCTACACCAACGCCCTGACGGCCCTCGCGGAAGCGGTCAAGGCGCAGATCCCCACCGTGCTCGTCACCGGGGACGCCCCGAGCAGTGGCACCCGTCCCTGGGACGTGGACCAGGCGGCCATCGCCGCCGGGCTGGGTGCGGTCACCTTCACGGTCACCCGTGAAAGCGCGGGCTCCATCACCCAGGAAGCGGTGGAGTACGCACTTGCCCGGCGGACCGCCGTCGTCATCGCCATTCCGTACGATCTGGCGGCCGTTGAGGCGGCGGACGAAGAGCTTCCCGCGCCGCCGGTGGCGGCTGCCGTGAGGGACGACGCCGACGGCGGACTTGGCCGGGCGGCCGAACTTCTGGCCGGCGCCAAGCGGCCGCTCATCCTTGCCGGCCGCGGTGCGCACCTCGCCTTAGCCGGCCCCGAACTCCGGGAACTCGCCGACCGCCTCGGCGCGCTCACCGCCGGGACAGCACTGGCGCTGAACCTGCTGCAGGGCGAGGGTTACCTCGGCGTTGCGGGCGGCTTCGGCACGGATACCGCCGCCGGGCTGATGGGCGAGGCGGACGTGGTGCTCGTGGCGGGAGCAAGCCTGAGCCCGTTCACCATGCGCTTCGGGCACCTGATCGGCCCGGACGCCACCGTGATCCAGATTGACGCAGGCATGGAGCCGACGAACCCGCGGGTGGACCTGTTCGTCACCGGGGATGCGAAGGCCGCCGCCGCCGGGCTCCTCCGGCTGCTGGATGACGCCGCCCTTTCGGGGGCCGAGGCCTCCAAGGTCTGGCGCGCGGAGGCACTCAAGCGGCTGGCCGAAGGACCCTGCCACCACCCCGGCACCGCGGAGACCTCGGACGGCCGCCTTGATCCCCGGGCGCTGGCCACGGCACTGGATGCGGTCCTGCCGGAACGCCGCACCGTGGTCCAGGACGGCGGGCACTTTCTCGGCTGGGCACCCATGTACTGGCACATCCCGCGTCCCCAGGACCTGGTCATGGTGGGAACCGCCTTCCAGTCGATCGGGCTCGGCCTTGCCAGCGCCGTCGGGGCCGCCCGGGCCGTGGACGACGGCAGCACCCTGGTGCTGGCCGCGGGCGACGGCGGATTCCTGATGGGCCTGTCCGACCTGGAGTCGCTCGTGGGCGCGGCGAGCAGCGCCGTCGTCGTGATTTATAACGACGCCGCCTACGGGGCCGAGATCCATCAGTACGGCTCGCAGGGCCTGACCGAAAAGCCCATGCTGATCCCCGAGGTGGACTTCAGCGGCATCGCCCGCGCGATCGGGGCGGAATCGGCGATCATCCGCACCCTGGCGGACCTCTCCGCACTCCAGGACTGGATCGACGCCGGCGCCAAGGGCACCTTCGTGGCCGACTGCCGCATCACCACGAACGTCCGGGCCCCGTGGCTGAGCGAATGGATGCAGGCGAAGGAGACCGCTGCAAAGGAGACGGTCGCCAGCTAGGTGCTATCGGGTCGATTCGGGCGTCAGCTGCATTTCTTCAGTTCCTCGGCGAGCATCACGATGATCCCGCTGGGACCGCGGAGGTACGTGAGCTTGTAGAGGTCTTCGTAGGTCCCCACGCCGCGCAGCGGATAGCATCCGTGCTTGGCAGCGATCTCAAGGGCCTTGTCGATGTCGTCCACCGAGAAGGCCACGCGGTGCATGCCGATGTCGTTGGGACGCGTCGGCTCCGACTCGATCGCCTCGGGATGGATGTATTCGAAGAGCTCAAGTTGGCCGTGACCGTCCGGGGTCTGGAGCATCGCGATTTTGGCGTGGTTTCCATCAAGTCCAACGGCAGTATCGGTCCACTCGCCGCTGACCGTGTCCCGGCCGACGACGGTAAGACCGAGATCGGTGAAAAAGGCGATTGCTGCTTCCATGTCGCGAACAGCGATACCAACATTCTCAAGTTTGATGGCCATGCGTTGAAAGCTACCAAGGCGGAGGGATTAGCTCCAGTGGTCGGGGCGATGGCAGTCGTGCCCACGCGCGTGCTGGAGGGCGACCATCCGCAAATTGCGCCGGTGATCGCCTTCGAGCCGATCGCCTTCAAGGCTTAGGCTCCCTTCGTCCTGGCCTGGACCAAGTTGGCGAAGGGCAGCTTGCCGTAAGTCCTGACGAACTCCGCGTGGTACGCGGCTTCGGCATGGTTCAGCTCCTCCGCTGCCAGTTCCTTCCACGCGAGGACCAGCGATTGGGAGCCGGCGAGTTGCCAAATGAGCCGCCCGTCCCAATGGCCGACAGGCTTCCCGCGGCCGAAGTCAGTGAACTCTTGAACATGCTTTCGCAGTCCGCGGTTGCCAGTGCTTCCCGGGCCGGCTTTTCCGATGTAGAGGACATCCGCGTTGTCGATCCATTCCGCCTCCAAGGCAGGTTTGGGCAGGGATGGATCCCGCTTCTTGAAGCGGGCTCCCAAGCTCCTCGCAAGGAACACCCGCTCGAAGCCCTCGGGTTTGAGCACTACATAGATTCCGGGGGCCCGTGGAACCCGGTTGATATCCAGCTGATCAAACGATCTGAATCCGGCGAACCCGTCGTCTTTCAGCGTCTGTTTATTGATCGGCAATGAGTGTTCCTTAAGTTTCTCCGGGCTAGACGGACCAGCTTACGGGCAGGCCTGCGAGATGGATAATGATCGGATCCGGCCGCGATAGTAGGGTGCGGGGCGAAGCAGACGGGCAGGCTTGGAGTCGAAAGGGGGCACCGTGATTGCAGTGCTCAACCGGCTCGTCGAATTCGTCGAGGGCCACCTAACGGACGAGATCGACGTCGCCGGCTTGGCGATGAGTTTCGGCACGACGGAGTACCACCTCCGCCGGATGTTCTCATCGCTGGCCGGTATGCCGCTGTCCGAGTATGTCCGGAGGCGCCGCATGGCGGTCGCCGCAGCAGACATTCTCGACGAGGGCGAGCTGTTGGGCATCGCAGTGAAGTACGGCTATGGTTCCACCGAGGCGTTCGGCCGGGCGTTCCGGTCGGTGCATGGCGTCGGCCCCGGTGACGTGCGCCGGGACGGCGGCCCCCTTCGTACGCAACCGCAGCTCAGGTTCCGCCTGACCGTAGAAGGGAACACCACCATGGACGCTCGCATCGCAGACCGACCGGCATTCGGGCGCATCGGCCATTCGGCCCGGGTGCCGCTCATCCACCACGGCGCCAATCCGCACATCCAAGCGCACATCGCCTCGTTGCCGGCAGCCGAGCACATTCGGCTCAAAGCGTTGAGCAACACCGAGCCCGCGGGCCTGCTCCAGGTGAGCGCGGATGTCGACCCGGACTACACGGAGGGCAGCGAACTGACCTACCTCCACGGCGTCGCCGTCGCCGAAAAGACGCCGGTGCCCGAGGAGCTCGACGCAATCGAAGTTCCTGCCGGCACCTGGGCGGTGTTCAAAGCCGAAGGCGAGTACCCGGCGGTCCTGCAGTCCACGTGGGCGGCCACCGCCACCGACTGGTTCCCGTCAAGCCCGTGGCGGCTCCGACCCGGGCCCTCGATCGTGGCAGTCCTGGACCGCGCCGCCGACTTCAGCACGGCCAGCTGTGAATTGTGGCTCCCCGTAGAACGCGCCTAGCCGTGCAGCCGCCCGATCGGCGACATCTTGCTGCTTGCAATCGGACTGCACGGAGTTATGAGACAACCCTGCGTTAGTGGAGGCATTGTCAGGTTTCTTCGAAGTTCCTTGCACTGAATGTGCAGAGTCGTCTGCACTGGGTGTAATTCTCACTGAGGTTGTGAACGCGGCTGATGGGGGTCTTGCCTCCGATGCCGGTATGGGTTCTGTGGACGCTTCTATGTCTGTCAAGCGGATGGAAGGGGGTGCTGGCACGGCGAACCAAGATGGTTTGCCGGTGGGCGGGGCGGCTTAGGTGACCGGCCAGCGTCCCCTCTCCCCCGTTGTTTTGGCTGCTGGCGAAGCTTGCGGAGCTGGAAAAGTCCGTGAGTCGGCGTGGCCCAGCCAAGAACTGACGTGCCTAACGGCACTGTCTTTCCGACGATCTGTCAGCCGGTCAAGGTCCGCCAGAGGGTGTCGAGCACCCCTTCAAGGCTCCCCTACGAGCAGCTGAACCCATCGCCGTACCAAGGCGACATGTCTCATAACCCAGATGCCTCAAATCACTAGGGTTGGAGACATTTTTGGCTGGCCCACGGGAGCGCGACAAATAGTGCCGCCATTTACCGTTGAAAGTCCACGCAGGGTCTGGCCCCTATTTATCACCCCTACCTCTGAAGGTGCTCCTACACGCCTGCAAGTTGCGGACCGTGCGGCCGAGGTCTTGACGTCACACTTGCATTTTGCAAGTATGAGCCGCATGAGCCTTTTCATCACCTGCCCGGTCGAAAGCGTCCAGCGCGCGACCGCCTTCTATACCGCCCTGGGCTGGACCCTCAACCCTGAAATGTCCGATCACAACGTGTCATGTTTCGCGATCGCGCCCGAGCAGTACGTCATGCTCGGGAGCCGCGAGATGTATGCGAGCGTCGGCGGCGCCGAGGAGCTGGTCGGCGGACCAGATACGCCCTCGAAGGTCACGGTCTCGTTCGACCTCGGCAGCCGACAGGCGGTCGATGAGCTCGTCGAGCGCGCCGGTGCCGCCGGCGGGCGGATCGGTGATATCGACGACTACCCCTTCATGTACCAGCGCCAGTTCGACGACCCCGACGGCTACCACTACTCGCCGTTTTGGATGAAACCGGACGCCGATCCGACCGAGTGAGCGACCTCGCCGCTGCCCTCGATATCGTTGGAGCACGGTGGGCCTTGCTCATCGTGGAGCGGCTGCTCGACGGGCCGCAGCGCTACGGTGATCTGCAGCGTGACCTCGGAGTGCCGACGAACATTCTCGCGGCCCGCCTGCGCGAGCTCGAAGCGGCCGGGGTACTGTCCCGTCTGCCCCTCCGCCACAACACCCGGGCCTATGCTCTGACCGATCGCGGGCTTGCCTTGCGTGAGGCGATCATCGCGCTAGGACGCTGGGGCAGCGAGGAGGCCTAGGCGTGGCGCGGAATAGCGCTGACGCCAGGAGACCTGCCCGCCCGGAAAATGCGGAGAGTTTTTGTACAGGTAATGGGTCCTGAAGGCCTCGGAACGGCCATTATCTGTCCAAAAACTCGAAAGAAATGTCCGCGGTGCCCTTTAGAGTGAACTGACGGCAAGTGGGCCGCAGAACACCGAGGACACGATGGACTACTACGCAATCAACGCGCTGCGTGAGAACCATGCAGGCTGGTCGCTTTTGCGCGCCCAGAACGCCCCGCTCGCGGTCTCGTTCTTCATGGCCGCGTTCACCAGCCCCAACCAGCGAAACCTCGGCCGCCAGCAGCTCATCGACAGCCTCGACGACGTGCTCTTCGGCCTGCGCGATGCCTACGGTGAGGATAAGTTCCCCCGCCAGGCTGCCGAGTACCTGGACGACTGGGCCGCCCCCGAAAGGGCTTGGCTGCGGAAGTACTACATCCAGGGCCAGGACGAGCCCCGCTACGACCTCACCGCCGCGGCGGAGGACGTGGTCCGCTGGGTCGAAAGCCTGCGCGGACGGGACTTCGTCGCCACCCAGTCCCGGCTCACCAGCATCTTCGCGGTTCTTGAGCGGCTGGTCCAGCAGTCCGAAACAGACCCCGAAAAACGGCTCGAAGAACTCCAAAAACAAAGAGACAACATCGACGCCGAGATGCAGCGCATCCGCGACGGCAACATCCGCGTCATGACCGCCCCGGAGGCGCTGGACCACTTCCAGCAGCTGACCGCACTTGCCAAGGACCTCCTCTCGGATTTCCGCGAGGTCGAGCAGAACTTCCGCAAGCTGGACCGCCAGGTCCGCGAGCAGATCGCCACCTGGGACGGCACCCAGGGCGAGCTCCTGGAATCGATCTTCGCCAACCAGCAGGACATCAGCAGCTCCCTCCAAGGCCGGACGTTCCAGGGCTTCTGGGACTACCTCATGTCGCCGGAGTCGCGGCGGAAACTGCAGGAGCTCCTCCAGCGCGCCACCCAAATCGAGGCACTCGCACAGTCAGACAGCCTGCATACCGTCACCAATCTCCACCAGGACTGGCTGCCCGCCGTCGAGCAGACCCAGGGCACCGTCCGACAGCTGTCCCAGCAGATGCGCCGGCTGCTTGATGACAAGGTGTTCCTGGAGAACAAGCGCATCATGCAGCTCATCCGCAGCGTCGAATCCGGCGCCCTCGCCACCAGGGAGCAGCCCCCGCCAGGGGAGTTCACAGAAATAAGCGCCCCACACGTGGACATCACCCTCCCCTTCGAACGCCCGCTGTACGAGCCGAGCCGGCGGGTGATGGTGGACGATGCCGTCGAAACCGCCGACGACGCCGACGTGGACGCCGGCGCCCTGTTCAGCCAGTTCCATGTGGACAAGGAACGTCTCAAGGCCAACATCGACGCCGTGCTGGCAGAAGGGGCGGAGCAGGCCACCCTCGCGGACGTCACCAAGAAACACCCCGTCGAACAGGGCCTCGCGGAGATCGTGGCCTACTACCAGCTGGCCACGGAGTCCGACTGGGCCACCATCAACCCCGACGCCGAGCAGCACATAGCCTGGCAGCTGGAAGACGGCAGCATCCGCGAAGCCACCCTCGAACAGATCATCTTCGGAAGGCCCGCATGAACCCGGCAGCCAATTCCTCAAGCACAGCGGAAACGGAAACCCGGACACCCGAGGAACTTCCCGGCGTCGTCACCCGGCTCTTCAAAGGCGTGCTGTACGCCGAAGGGGACGAGAAGCTCTGGCAGTCGCTGCTGGGCCTGACCTCCCAGGTCCGCGACTACGTGTCCGTGCTGGGGCTGGACCTGATCCTGGACGAGTCGGAGGGCTACGCGTTCCTGAAGTCGCGCGAGGACGCGGACGGCACGCTCCCCCGGCTGATCCCGCGGCGGCAACTGACCTTCCACGTCAGCCTGCTGCTGGCCCTCCTGCGCGGCCGGATGCTGGAGTTCGACACCAACAGCAGCGAGCTCCGGCTCATCATGACCGAGCAGGACATCGCGGACATGGTGGCCGTCTTCCTGCCCGAATCCAGCAACGAGGCCCGGATCATGGACCGGCTCGCCACCGACATCAGGAAGGTGGTGGACCTCGGCTTCCTGCGCAAACTCCGCGGCCAGCCCGGCACGTACGAGGTGGCGCGCATCCTGAAAGCGTTCGTGGACGCCCAGTGGCTGGAGGAGTTCGACGCGCGGCTGGCGGACTACCGCGCCACCCTCACCGGAGCTGGACCCACCGGAGCGCCGGTCACCAAAGAGGAGGACGGCAAGTGACCACGGACGTTCAGGACACGCTTTTCAGCCTGGAGGAAAAGACGGACGACGGCGGGACTCCCCCGGGCTTCCGGCTGCACCGTCTGGAGCTGCTCAACTGGGGCACGTTCCACCAGGGCGTGCGGACGTTCCGGCTGGACGGCGCCAACAGCCTGCTCACCGGCGACATCGGCTCGGGCAAGTCGACGGTGGTGGACGCGATAACCACGCTGCTGCTGCCGGCCAACAAGATTGAGTACAACAAGGCGGCCGGCGCGCAGAAGAAGGAACGCTCGCTGATGTCGTACGTGCGCGGGTTCCACAAGAGCACGCGCAGCACCGGCGGCGAGTACTCCAAGCCCGTGGCGCTGCGAAGCACCGGGGCCCTGACCGTGGTGCTCGCCGTCTTCCACAACGCCGTGCTGGGCAAGTCGGTCACGCTGGCCATCACGCTCTGGGCTACCCAGGAGGCGGGGCAGCCGAGCCGGTTTTACTCGCTCGCCGAGGTTGACCAGTCCATCGCGGCGGACTTCTCGAACTTCGGCCAGGATCCTGCCAAGCTGAAGAAGAAACTCCGCGCGGCTGGCGCTGCCGTCCACGACACCTTCGAGCCCTACGCCGCGGCCTTCAAGCGGCAGTTCGGCATCAGCGGCAACCAGGCCATGGAGCTGTTCCACCGCACGGTGTCCATGAAGCAGGTGGAGAACATCACCTCTTTCGTGCGCACCAACATGCTGGAGGAGGACAACGTCGGAGAGCGCATCGGCAACCTCATCCACCACTTCGACGACCTGAAGAAGGCGCACGACGCGGTGCTCCGGGCCAAGGACCAGATCGCCCTGCTCACGCCGATCACGGACGGCGCCGCCCAGCACGCGAAGCTGAGCCACGACGACGAACTGGCCCGCCGGCAGCGCGACCAGCTGCACCCCTGGTTCACGGA
Organism: Arthrobacter sp. FW305-BF8; assembly: GCF_021789315.1. Lineage (NCBI taxonomy): Bacteria > Bacillati > Actinomycetota > Actinomycetes > Micrococcales > Micrococcaceae > Arthrobacter > Arthrobacter sp. FW305-BF8. The sequence continues at coordinate 1,393,999 of NZ_CP084561.1, read as the reverse complement.
CCGGAAGCTGCAGCTGAGCCTCGAGCACCAGGCGGAGCTGGAACGCACCGGCGAACGGCTGCAGGAGGACAGCACCAAGCTCCGCACCGACATTACGGAGAAGCGGCACGAGCTGTCCGCCGTGCAGGAGGACATACGCACCAACGGCGGCGGCCGGCTCGCCGCCATCGACGCCGACATGGCCCGGCTCGCCGTCGAATCACGGACCCAGCGGCAACGCTTCGACACGTACGCCGCGGCAGCGAAGGACCTGGGGCTCCGGCCGCCCGAGGACAAAGTGCTCTTTGACGGCAACCGCGCCCGGCTGGCCGAGGTGGAGGCAGCACTCGGCAAGAGCTCCGATGAGCTGCAGGACCGACGCACCGAGCTAACCATGACGCATACCGTCCTGACCGGCCGGGCGTCGGACATCGGCGCCGAACTGCGCAGCCTGCAGTCCCGCCCCAACCTGCTGCCGCTCCCCCAACTGGAGCTCCGCCGTCGGCTGTGCGACGGAACGGGCATCGCGGAAACGGCGCTGCCGTATGCCGGCGAGCTGCTGCGGGTCCGCGACGGCGAGGGCGCCTGGGAGGGCGCGGCCGAGCGCACGCTGCACGGCTTCGCGCTGTCCCTGCTGGTACCGGCCGAGCACTACCCCGCGGTGAGCAGCTGGGTGGATGCCAACAACCTGCGCGGCCGGCTGGTCTACCTGCGGATCGGCGAATCGCCGGCGGCCAGGACGGCCGAGCCGGGCACGCTGGCCGCGAAGATCGCCATCAAGCCGAACACGCCCTTCCGCAACTTCCTGCTGGACGAGCTCACCACCCGGTTCGACCATGTCTGCTGCGACACCCTCGAGGACTTCCGCCGCTACCCCAAGGCGCTGACCGTCAACGGGCAGCTCAAGGGCGGCCGCGGCCGGCACGAAAAGGACGACCGGCGGGAGCTCACGGACCGGCGCAACTATGTGCTCGGCTGGGACAACCACGACAAGATCAGCCGTTTCCTCGCCGAGCAGGACGAGGTCAGGGGCCAGCTGACGGTCACGGAGGCCCAACTGGCCAAGGTGAACGAGAGCCTCGGCGCGCTGCGCCGGCAGAACCAGCAACTCGGCACCGTCCGCTCGGTGGCCGACTTCGGCGAGATCAGCTGGCAGTTCACGGCCCGGCGGATCGAGGAGCTCAAGGCGGAGAAGCTCGAGCTTGAGACGGCCAGTGATGTGCTGAAGCAGCTGACGGTCAAGGAATCCGCCGTCACGAACGAGCTGGAGCGGCTGGAGGAACGGGCCGGCAAGCTGCGTGAGCGGCTGGGCGCCAACGAGAAGGACGCGAGGGACATCGCGGAGGCGATTGAGGAATGCCGCGGCATTCTCGCCGAGACACCCTTGACGGACGACGGCGGCGTGCTGGCCGCCGTCGAACATCTCACCCAAGCGGCGCTCGGGGACAAAACGCTGACGTACAAGAACACCGGCGCGGCGGAAAGCACCGTCCGCGCGGGGCTGACGGACATGATTGATGCGCTGTCCAAGCGCATCGCCCGGGCGGCGGAGAGCACCGTCCGGCTGATGGCGGACTTCCGCAACAAGTACCCGAACGAGACCACGGACATCGACGCCGCGCTCGAGGCCGCGGCGGACTACAACCGGCTGCTGGAGCAGCTGGTCAGCAACGATCTGCCGCGGTTCGAGGCGCACTTCAAGGAGTCGCTGAACCAGAACACCATCCACGAGGTGGTGGCGTTCAACGCGTTCCTGGACAGCCGGCGGCAGGACATCGTGAACCGGATCGGCGAGATCAACCAGTCGCTGGCCGGGATCGAATACAACCCGGGCCGGCACATCCAGCTGGAGCACCAGAACACGTCGGACCAGGACGTGCGGGAGTTCGGCGTCGACCTGCGGGCCTGCTCGGAGGGAACCATCGGCGACGAGGACCAGTACTCGGAGCAGAAGTACCTGCAGGTGGAGCGGCTGATCGAGCGCTTCCGCGGCCGCGAGGGCCTGAGCACGCTGGATGAGCGGTGGACGGCCAAGGTGACGGATGTGCGGAACTGGTTCACGTTCTCGGCGTCGGAGAAGTGGACCGAGACCGGCGAGGAGTTCGAGCACTTCACGGACTCCGGCGGCAAGTCGGGCGGCCAGAAGGAGAAGCTGGCGTACACCATCCTCGCGGCGGCACTGGCGTTCCAGTTCGGGCTGGGGTCCGGTGCAGGCGCATCCAAAACCAAGAACAGCGGCCGGAGTTTCCGGTTCGTGGTGATCGACGAGGCGTTCGGCCGCGGGTCGGACGAGTCTGCGCGGTACGGGCTCCAGCTGTTCCAGCGGATGAAGCTGCAGCTGCTGATCGTCACGCCACTGCAGAAGATCCATGTGATCGAGCCGTTCGTCTCGCACGTGGGGTTCGTGGCGAACACCAACGGCGACGACTCGCAGCTGCGCAACATGACCATCCAGGAATACCGCGACGAACGGGACCGGCGTGGCGGGTGACTCCTGGACGACGGCGGCGGGGCTGCGGGCGCAGTCGCTGAAGGCGTGGAACAGTGGGGCGCTGCTACGGGAGCTGCTTGAACCGTCGGGCGCGTATCCGCGACGCCGTTCACTGAAGCGTCCGACGGCGGCAACACTGTTGAGTGAATACGCTGCGGCCCAGCGGTGGGCGGCTGAGCTGTTCGCCGGGGTTGGTCCGTACGAGCTGGAAACAGTGGAGGTGGGGCGCCGCACCGTGGGCTCCAACCGGATCCCCGCGGCGGCAGTGTTCGCGACGGTGGACGACGAGATCGGGTTTGTCGGGAAGTCCCGGGAGGCGGCGCGGTTCCGGGAACTGGTTGCGGGACTCGGTGCGCTGGATCCGCTGCTGTGCGGCTGGGCCGCGCGTCGGCCGCTGAAGCTGCTGGAGCTGGGCAACGATGTGCTTTCCGCCGCGCGGGTGGCGCTGTGGCTTCGGGACAACCCGATGCCCGGGGGGTGTCAAGTTTTCTGTGTAAGGGACCGGTCGGTTATCCGTTCTGCCGGTTGGTCAGATCGGAAGTCGGTTGGGGAACTGGACGGCGAAAGCGTTTAGTGCCTGGTGCCATCCTTGGGTGCCGGTTCCGAGCTCGCCGCCGCGGGTGGTTTCGATGTTCCGGATCCCGAGGTAGACCAGCTTGATCGCGGCCTCATCGGAGGGAAATGAGCCTCTGGTCTTTGTGATTTTCCGGAGCTGGTAGTTGATCGATTCGATCTGGTTCGTGGTGTAGATGACCTTCCGAATTTCCGGGGTGAAGGCCAGGAACGGGGTGAAGTCCTCCCATGCGTTCCGCCACGCCAGCACCGCCCCGGGCGCCGTGCTCTGCCAGGCCTGCGCGAATGCCTCCATGGCCAGTTCGGCGGCCTGCACGGTCGGTGCGGTGTAGATCGGGCGCATGTCCCGGGCCATGGCTTTGCGTGCTCCGTAGGAGGCGTATTTCATGGCCGAGCGCAGCAGGTGCACGACGCAGGTCTGCACGACGGTCTGCGGGTAGATGCTGTTCACCGCTGCCGGCAGCCCGGTGAGCCCGTCGCAGCACAGGATGAGGATGTCGGCGGCTCCGCGGTTGCGAATCTCGGTGAGGACGTTGGCCCAGAACTTCGCCCCTTCCGAGGTGCCCAGCCACAGGCCCAGGACCTGCTTGCGGCCCTCCACGTCCACGCCGACGGCCACGTGGCAGGCCTTGTTCACCACGACCCCACCGTCCCTGATTTTCAGCCAGATCGCGTCAATGTAGACGATCGGATACACGGACTCCAGGGGCCGGTTTTGCCATTGGGCGACCTCGTCGGCGATCACGTCCGTGACCCTGGAAATCGTCGCGGCGGAGACCTTGGTCCCGTAGATCTCATCGAGGTGGGAGCCGATGTCCCTGGTGCTCATTCCCCGGGCGTAGAGGGACAGGATCATGTCTTCGACCTTGCCCAGCCGGCGGGCCCGCTTTGGCACAATCACGGGCTCGAAAGAACTGTTCCTGTCCCGCGGCACGGTGACCTGCACCGGGCCTTGGAGAGTCTGAACACTCTTGGTGGTCTTGCCATTGCGGGAGTTGCCCGTGCCCTGCCCGGCGGGGTCCCCGGACTCATAGCCAAGGTGGTCACTCATCTCGGTTTCCAAGGCCCGTTCCAGTACCGCGCGGGTCATCCGGGAGAGCAGTTCCTCCACGCCGTTGCGGCCCTCTCCGAGGTCCTCGGCGGCCGTGACGAGCGCGTCAATCTGGTCGGCGCTCAAAACGCCTTCAAGGGGGTTGGTGGTCATACTGATTTCGGCCAAGAGGGCCCGTCCTTTCAGGGGTGAAACCGCAGGTCACACCCTAGTTAGAGACCGGACCCTTACACACTCAATGAAACACCCTCGATGCCCGGAATCTACGTCCGGCAGCTGGGACTTCCCGGCGTGCACACGAAGTTCATTGAGCGGCACCGGCAGGTCATCGATCAATTGCTGGCCGCTGTCACTGCACCCGGCTCAGAGGTTGACGGGGCGGACACCGACTCCGAGGCGCCCCTAGACGAGGCCCTAGCAGCGGCCGAGCCCGAGGTTGCCCTGGACGACGGCGCCGGCCGTACCCCGGCAGCCCGCTTCGCCCGCCGTCATGGGTTTCTGCACCCGCCTGAGCTCGTCCGTTTCCGTATCCTCGACCCAGCGATTCCTGCACTCGGCGGCGCTCGGGATATCACCGTCACCGCAGAGGCATTCAGTACTCTGCAACTGCCGGTGCACACTCTGATCGCGACCGAGAACCAGGTCAATTTCCTCGCGCTGCCGGAAAGGCCCGGAACGCTGGCGCTGTATGGGGCAGGCTACGGATTCTCATCTTTGCGGGAGGCCCGCTGGCTCCGCGAGTGCGAGGTCCTCTACTGGGGCGACATCGACACACACGGCTTCCGGATCCTTGACCAACTCCGCGCCGTACACCTGCATGTAGAGAGCGTCCTGATGGATGAGGAAACGCTACTCGCCCACCGCGACGCCTGGGGAACGGAGCCGTCACCGTCGCGCGCTACGCTGACGAGGCTGTCCGCGGAAGAGTCGGCGCTTTACGATGCACTGGGCAGCGACAAGTACGGCCCATCCGTCCGCCTCGAACAGGAGCTCATCAATTGGGACTGGGCACTCGAACGGCTCCGCCCCGGTGGTTGATCCTGTCGAAACCCGGAAATTATGCTAGTCAGCGCCCCAGCCCGAGAAAGACAGCAAGCGATTGTTCAACTGCAACCATCGTCTTGGAATCTATCCGGCCTACCCGCTGCCCCAGGTTGGAGCGGCGGACTGTTGTGAGCTTGTCTACCATGATCTGGCTTACGCGCTCCAAGCCGGTGAGCTGTCCCGGTTCAACCGTCAGTCTCAGCAATGGGGCGTCCGTGAGGTGGGACGTCAGTGGCAGTAGGGTGACCGACTCGGATGCTGCAAATAGGTCATCCTGAATGATGAGCGCGGGCCTGGGCTTTTGCGCGTATGTCCCGCCGGACACCGTCCACAGCTCACCGCGATTCACTCCGGCCAGTCTTCCGAGATCTGTTCTATGAAATCCTGGTCGTCGCCTGCGCGGTCAGAGTCGGCAACCGCCAGTGCTTGGCGCTCAGCCTCGTACCTGAACTTTTCCGTCCTTGTGTCTGGCACCCACAGTTGAATCTGTCGGAACCCTCGCTCGCGCATGGCAAGCCGGTGCCTTGCCACCCGATCCCTAACGCTCATAATTCAACGTTACATGTAACGCGTCCGTTTGTCGCTGGCGCCGGCAGGCTCCGTGAGCCTCCGCCACCGGCACTGCGAGGTGAGTTTTTGTCCAGATAATGGCTCCTAAAACCCTCGGAGCGGCCATTATCTGGACAAAACTCGGAGTGGGATGGGTTGTCCTGATACCGGGAAGTCAGGACTCCAGCCGGCGAAGCGTCTCCTTGGCGCCCCGGTCATGCAGACTGGCCAAGGCTTCGGAGTACTCAGTGACAAAGCGCTCGTTATCGATCAGGTCGCCGAAGACTTCACGGTTTGAGATGAAGGACAGCGGCTCCTGGTGCTGGCGTGCGGCAGCGGCCATCAGGGTGTCCTTGAGCCGGTCCACCACCTCAATCCGGTTGCCCTGCTCGTCCGTTCCTTCGTCATACCGGGCCCAGCTCGCCACGATGGCAGCCGACCGCTTGATCTCTCCCCCGTTCTCTAGGTTGATGCGGACCACCGGCAGGAGCCACTTCGGGATCCGGTCGGAGCTCTCGGCACAGAGCCGGGCCAGGGTGTCGCGCACGTATTCGTTGGAGAAGCGCTCGATCAGCGTGCGCTTGTAGGTTTCGAGGTCAATGCCGGGCACCGGCTGCAGCGTCGGGGTGGCTTCCCTGTCCATGTAATCCAGCAGGAACCGGGCGAACAGCGGGTCCTGCGCCACCTCGTGCGCGTAGCGGTAGCCGGCGAGGTAGCCGAAGTAACACATGCCCTGGTGGCTCGCGTTGAGCAGGCGCAGCTTCATCAGTTCGTACGGCTCCACGTCCTCCACCAGCTGCACGCCGGCCTTTTCGAACGGCGGGCGGCCCCGGCTGAAGTGGTCTTCCAGAACCCACTGTTCAAAGGGTTCGCAGACCACCGGCCAGCCGTCCTCCACACCGAATTCCTCGGCGATGGCCTGGCGGTCCTCGTCTGTGGTGACGGGGGTGATCCGGTCCACCATGCTGTTGGGGAAGGGCACGTTCTCGGCGACCCAGGCGCCAAGTGCCGGGTCCTTGAGCGAAGCAAAGGCGGTGAACATCTTCCGGGCCACATCGCCGTTGCCCTGGATGTTGTCGCAGGACATCACGGTGAAAGGTTCCAGGCCGCGTTCCCGACGGCGGCGCAGGGCTTCGGTGACCAGTCCAAAGGTGGTCCGCGGCGCGGCTCCCGCCTGGAGATCGTGGACCACGTCCGGGTTTTCGGCGTCGAAGTCGCCCGTGACGTGGTGGAAGTTGTACCCGCCCTCCGTGACGGTCAGCGAAACGATCCGGACGGCGTCGGAGGCCATTTTTTCGATGACTGCTTCCGGGTCCTCGGGGGCGAAAAGGTACTCGATGATCGAGCCGATAACCCGGCCTTCGCGTGTGCCGTCGGGGTTCTTCACCACCAGCGTGTACAGGCAGTCCTGCTCGTCCATGACCTGCTTCATGCGGGCGTCGCCGGGCAGGACGCCCACTCCGCAGATGGCCCAGTCGTGTCCCAGGCCGGCGTTCATCAGCTGGTCCAGGTACATGGCCTGGTGGGCGCGGTGGAAGCCGCCGACGCCGAAGTGGACGATCCCCGCCGTCAAAGCCGAGCGGTCGTAGGACGGTTTGGCCAGGCTGGCCGGAAGTTCTGCCAGTGCGGAATCTGTGAGCATGTGGTGTTCCTTTCAGAGCGGGCTGTCAGCGGCCCGGGTAGACGACGGCTTTGAGCTGCCCGGGCTGTTTGCCCGCGATGAGTGCCTCTTCGGATTCGGCGAGGGCGAATTTTCCGGTGACCAGGATGTCCAGGTCCACCTTGCCGTCGGCGATCAGTTGGATGGCCAGCGGCCAGGTGTTGGTGTAGCGGAAGACTCCGGAGAGCCAGATCTCACGGTTCTGGATGAACGAGACGGGGAGTTCGACGTCGTCCGCCCCCAACCCCACGAGGATGACCTTCCCGGCGGGGCCTACGGCCTTAATTCCGGAACGGACCGCCTGCGGTGCGCCGGAAGCGTCGATGAAGGCATCGACGTCGAGCCCTTCCACGGTGTCCGTCTTCGCGTTGATCGCATGGGTTGCGCCGTGTTCCAGGGCGAAGGCCAGGCGGTCCTCGGCGATGTCGCTGATGTAGATTTCGGTGGCGCCGAAGGCGCGGGCTGCCTGGGCCGCGATGATGCCGATGGGTCCGGCACCGGCGATCAGTACCCGGCTGCCGGGGCGGATCCCGGCGCGTTCGCAGGCCCAGAGCCCCACGGAGAGCGGTTCGATGAGGGCGGCGGCCTCGTCGCTGACGCTGTCCGGGATGTCGTAGGCGAAGTCGCTCTGGATGGTCACGTATTCGGCGAAGGCGCCGTCGACCGGCGGCGTCGCGTAAAACTCGATGTCCGGGCAGAGGTTGTAACGGCCCGCCTTGCACTGCTTGCACGTGCGGCAGGGGCGTTGGGGTTCGACGGCGACGCGCTTGCCGATGCGGTCAGGGCTGACGGAGCTTCCGACGGCTGCGATCCGGCCGGAGAGCTCGTGGCCGAGGATCAGCGGGTGGTCCACCACGTAGTCGCCGATCCGGCCGTGTTCGTAGTAGTGGACGTCGCTGCCGCAGACGCCGACGGCGGCCACCTGCACCAGGACCTGGTCGGGCTCGAGGTCCGGGACGGGCAGCGTCTCCATTGCCATGTCGCCTTGGCTTCTCAGGACAGCGGCACGCATGGTGGCGGGCACGTCCGGCTGTGCTTGCTGTTCACGCTGGCCCGGGGCCGGGGACTGTGCGGTTGATGTGGTCATCAAAGTATTCCTCTGAAAGTCGGGATAAGAGTGCGGGGCTAGTTGACCGCGCTGGTTATTTCACCGCGCCGAGCGAGAGGCCCTGGACGAGTTTGTCCTGCGCGGCGAAGCCGGCGAACAGCACCGGGAGCGAGATGACGACGGCAGCCGCGCAGACTTTGGCGAGGAACAGGCCCTGGCCTGAGACGAAGCCGGTCAGGAACACCGGGGCGGTGCCGGCGACGACGCCGGTGAGGACCCGGGCCAGGAGCAGTTCGTTCCAGCTGAAGATGAAGCAGATCAGGGCTGTGGCGGCGATGCCCGGCATGGCCACGGGGGCGATAATCTTGCGCAGGATGAGCAGGAGGTTCGCGCCGTCAATCTGAGCGGCTTCCAGCATTTCCTCCGGCACCTCAGCGAGGAACGAGCGCATCATCCACACCGCGATGGGCAGGTTCATGGACGTGTACATCAGGATCAGGAACCAGATGTTGTCCAGGGCGCCGACGGTGCGGGCGAAGAGGTAGAGCGGCAGGATCGCGGCCACCACCGGCATCATCTTGGTGGAGAGGAAGAAGAACATCACGTCCGTCCACTTCTTCACCGGCCGGATCGACAGGGCGTAGGCCGCGGGGATGGCGAGGACCAGGACGAGGACTGTGGAGAGAATCGAGGCCGTGGCGGAGTTGATCATGGGCGGCCACGGGCTCACTCCGGAGCTGGCGCCGAAGAACTCCTTGTAGGCGTCCAGGGTGAGGTTGGCCGCGATGGAGGGCGGGTTGGTGGCGGCGTCGGTTTCGGAGTGGAAGGAGGTCAGAATCATCCACAGAACCGGGGTGGCGAAGAGCAGGGCCAGCAGCCAGGCGGCGATGCCGGCCGCGGTGTTGTTCCGGGTGGGGTCCATCCGGGACTTGGACTTTAGCTTTCCGGAACTGCGGCGGGGACTGCCGCTGTTCAGGGCGGTGGGGCCGGAGGGTGTGCCTTGGGCTGCGGCAGGAGTGAGGGTGCTCATCGTGCTGCCTCCTTCTTGAAGAGCGAGAAAACGGTGCGGAGGGCGAAGGTCGCCACGATGATGGTGCCGATGACCACCACGACGCCGGCGGCGGATGCCAGGCCGTACTCGTTGGCGAAGTAGAACGTCTGGTAGATCGCGTAGGGCAGGTTGGCGGTGCCCAGTCCCCCGGCGGTGAGGGTGAAGACGGAGTCGAAGTTCTGCACGATGTAGATGGCTCCGAGCAGGCCGCCGAGTTCCAGGTACTGGCGCAGGTGCGGCAGCGTGAGGTGGCGGAAGATGCCCCACGGCGTGGCGCCGTCCATCTGCGCCGCCTCGACCGTGTCCATCGGGCGGGACTGCAGGCCTGCGAGCAGGATCAGCATCATGAAGGGGGTCCACTGCCAGACCAGGGACACGATGACCGCCATCAGGGGCGCCTGGGACAGCAGGTCCAGCTGCGGCGGTGTGGCGCTGCCGAACAGGGACCAGGCCCAGGTCAGGATTCCGTTGATCAGCCCGTAGGTCGGGTTAAGCAGGGCGTGCTTCCAGATCAGGGCCGCGGCCACGGGGACCACCAGGAACGGTGCGATCAGCAGGGTCCGCGCCAGCCCGCGGCCGATGAACTTCTTGTCCAGCAGCAGGGCCAGGCCCAGGCCGATGAGCAGGCTGAGCAGGACCACGGAGACCGTGAGCAGGATGGTGGTGAAGATGGCCTGGCGCAGGTCCGGGTCGGTGAGGACCGTGACGTAGTTCTCCAGTCCGGCGAAGGCGGTCTTGTCCGGACTGAGGCTGTTCCAGTTCAGGAACGAGATGATCAGCGTCACCACGAACGGAAGCTGGGTGACGATAATGAGGAAGATCAGGGCCGGGAGCAGTGGTGCGCGCCGTGCCCAGGCCAGGGCGCGTTCACGCGACCGGGCGTTTCGTGAAGGAGTGGCTGCGTGGTGTCCCGGGCGGGAGATGCGCGCCGTTGCGGTAGTCATGGGATTCTCCTGCGGTTCAGTGGTGGTCACTTGTACTTGTTGCCGATTTTTTGCGCTGCTTCCTGGCCTTTGGCCAGCGCATCGGCAACGGTGCCCTGGCCCGCGATGGCGGAGCTGACGCCCTGGGAGACGTTGGTGCCCAGGGCAGCGAACTCGGGAATGCCGACAAACTGGATCCCGACGGCGGGGCGAGCCTGGGCGCCGGGGTTCTTCGGGTCGGCGTTCTCAATAGCGAAGCGTTCAGCCTTGAAGAACGGCGCCGCCTGCTGGAACTCGGCGTTCTCGTAGGTGGAGATGCGCTTGCCGGAGGGGACCTTGGCCCAGCCGAGCTTGGCGGCGACGAGTTCCTCGTAATCTTTTGAGCTGGCCCAGGCGATGAACCTTGAGGCGGCGTCCTGCTTTTTTGAGGCCGCCTGCATGGCCCAGGACCAGGTCCAGAGCCAGCCGGAGGACTTGGTTTCCTTGACAGGGGCCTGGGCGTAGCCGATCTTCCCCTTCACCGGTGACGCATCGGCTTCCAGGGCGCCGGCCGCGGAGGTGGCGTCGTACCACATGGCCACCTTGCCCTGGCTCATGTTGTTCAGGCACTCGGTGAATCCGGCCTGCGCGGCCCCGGCTTCACCGTGCTCGCGGACCAGCTTCGTGTAAAACTCGGTGGCGGCGGTGAATTCCGGGCTGTTGACCTGGGCGTTCCAGTCCTTGTCGAACCAGGTCCCGCCGAAGGTGTTCACCACGGTGGTCAGCGGCGCGAAGACCTGGCCCCAGCCGGGCTGGCCGCGCAGGCAGATGCCCTTCATCCCCGTAGCCGCCCCGTCAACCTTCGCCGCGATATCGGCCACCTCGTCCCAAGTGGGCTTCTCCGGCATGTCCAGGCCCTTGGCCTCCAGGATGTCCTTGCGGTACATCAGGAACGAGGATTCACCGTAGAACGGCTCACCGTACAGCTTGCCGTCCTTGCCGGTGAGGGACGCCGTGTAGGCCGGCAGAATGTCGTCCTGGTTGAACGCGGCATCCTTCGCCACGCTGTCCAGCGGGGCCAGCCAGCCGTTGGCCGAGAAGAACGGGATCTCGTAGTTGGACAGGGACGCGACGTCGTACTGGCCGGCCTGGCTGGAGAACTCCTGGCTGATCTTCGCCCGGACATCGTTCTCCGGCAGCACGGTGTAGTTGACCTTGATGCCCGTTTCCTTGGTGAAGTTGTCCGCGGTGAGCCGCTGCAGGTCCTCCATCTGCGGGTTGTTCACCATCAGGACATTGATGCTGTTGGGGTCGCCTGCGGCTGATCCGCCACCGGCTCCGGCGCAGGCCGAGGCGGACAGGGCGATGCACAGGGCACCTGCGGCCAGCGAGGCGGCGCGCATGTTGGGACGCATAAGAACTCCTTTGTGCTCAAGAGTCGGGACACGAGGCCGGGCCGAAGTAGTGGGCCCGGACTCTAGGGGCCGCTTGGCCCCGGTCGGTTCTCGGTTGAGTATGCTCATATGAGCTTCGCTAACTGCTCATCTGTCATGCGACTCTAGTCATATATACTCGTTTGAGCAAGAGGCAATACTCAAATGATCAGACGTGCGAGAGGTGACCAGCATGACGGAGCACTCCCATGAAGAGCTTCTGGCGCGCATCAGCAGCGAGTACTACCTGGAGAACCGTTCCAAGGTGGAGATTGGCGCCACCTATGAGATCTCACGGTTCCAGGTGGCCCGCCTGCTCACGGAGGCGTTCGAGAAGGGCATCGTGGAAATCAAGGTGCATTTCCCGTCCCGCGTCTCCGCTGCCGACATCCGGCGCATCGAGTCCGCGCTGGGGATTGGCGAGGTCATCGTTGCGGAGACCACCGGGGACGTGATCCAGGCGCGCGGCATCCTGGCCAAGTCGGCCGCCGTCGAAATTTCCCGGCAGGCACCCGCCGGCGGGACCATCGGCATCTCCTGGTCCCGCACCCTGGACGTGGCCTCGCGGCTGGTCCGGGAGCTTCCCCGGTGCGACATCGTCCAGCTTGCCGGCGCCCTCCCCACAGAAGGCGAGAGCAATCCCCTTGAGCTGATCCAGCGGCTGGGACACGTGAGCGGGGGTCTCACCTGGCCGCTGTGGGCACCTTTGGTGGTTGAAGATCCGACGACGGCGGCCGGCTTGCGCCGCCAGCCGGAGATCGCCGAGGCCCTGGCCAAGGCGGATTCACTCGACCTGGCCGTCGTGGCAATCGGCGCCTGGAAGCCCGCCACCTCCACCGTCTGGGACCGGGCCGACGCCCAGGTGAGGCAGGCGGCCGTGGAGGCCGGCGCCGTCGGGGAATGCTCGGGACGCCTGCTGGACGCAAAAGGCGTTGCGGTCGAATCCGGGCTGGACGAACAGATCATCGCCGTCACCATCAAGCAGCTGCAGCGGACCCCGAAGGTGGTTGCCGTGGCCCAGGGGGAGGCACGGGCTGAAGCCGTGCTGGCCGTGGCCAAGGCCGGCTTCGTCACCACGCTGATCATTGATACGCCGCTGGCCCAGGCCCTGACTGACCTGATCGACGAGGAGAAGAGTTAATGAGCACAGTCATCGGGGTGGATTCCTCCACCCAGTCCTGCAAGGTCCTTGCCGTGGACGCCGAAACCGGTGACGTGATGACGTCTGGTGCGGCGGCCCACCCTGATCTCACCGCCGTGGACCCGTCCGTGTGGACCTCCGCGCTGCGGGAAGCATGGCATTCCGCCGGCGCCGACCGGCTGGGCGGTTCCGTCTCCGCTGCCGGCATCGCCGCCCAGCAGCACGGCATGGTGGCCCTCGACAGTTCCGGGACGCCCGTACACGATGCCCTGCTGTGGAACGACACCCGCAGCGCACCGGACGCGGCGAGGCTGCGGGACGAACTTGGGCCCGAAGAGTGGGTGGACGCCGTCAACCTCGTCCCGGTCGCTTCGTTCACCATCTCCAAGCTGGCGTGGCTGGCGCAGAACGAACCGGACGCCGCGAACCGCGTCGACCAGGTGGTCCTCCCCCACGACTGGCTCAACGGCGCCCTGGGCGGGGAGTTCACCACGGACCGGAGCGACGCCTCCGGCACCGGCTACTTCTCCCCGGTCACCAACAGCTACCGGACAGACCTGCTGGAACGCTTCTTCGGACGCGTACCGCGCCTGCCGCGCGTCGTGGCGTCGAACGAGCAGGCCGGAACCGTAAAGAACGGCTGGGGCATCGACGGGGCCGTCCTCGCGGCCGGCGCCGGGGACAACGCCGCAGCGGCGCTGGGACTGGGGCTGCGCCCGGGCGAGGTGGTGGTCTCGATCGGCACCTCAGGAACCGTCTTCACCAGCTCACCCTCCCCCATGCCGGATCCCACCGGGGCAATCGCGGGATTCGCGGACGCGGCGGGCGGCCACCTGCCCCTGCTGGCCATGCTGAATTCCGCCCGGGTCATGGCCGCGACGGCGGCCATGCTCGACGTCGACCTGGCGAAACTGGACGCCCTGGCGCTGGCCGCCGGCAGCGACGCCGGCGGGCTCACCTTCCTTCCCTATCTCGACGGCGAGCGCAGCCCCAACCTGCCGCACGCCAGCGGCAGCCTGGCCGGCCTCACCAGAAGCAACATGACCCCGGAGAATCTCGCCCGCGCCTCCGTACTGGGGGTGCTGAACTCTCTCGCGGATGCCATCGACGTCCTGCGGCAGTCCGGCGGCACCCCGGACAAGATTCTCCTGATCGGCGGAGGCTCCAAATCACAGGCCCTGCGCCAAGCCGCAGCGAGCATCTTCAACCTGCCCGTCGAGGTGCCGGCAAGCAGGGAATACGTCGCGCTCGGCGCAGCGAAACAGGCCGCATGGGCAGCCACCGGAGAGCTTCCCGACTGGAAGCGCAGCATCGAGGCTGCCTACGAACCCGACGGGGACTGGGGCTTGGGCGTCCGGGAGCGCTATGCCGAGGTGCGCAAGAGCTTTTACGGGGTGTGAGGTCTGCTGGTTGAGCCTGTCGAAACCAGGGCCCGCACGTTAAGCCTGTCGCAACCGATGTTCAATGTACGATCTCCCTCAGTGAACAGGCCACCGCCTGCTGCACTCTTGCGAAGTCTTCTTGGGGAGAGACCAAATGCTGGAACTGAAGCGCATCTATTGGACCCGTCAATTGCTCCAGATGGCCACGGTTGCCTTGACTATCTGGATCTTCGCCGCCGCTTTCCTCGCGGTCAGGGCGAATACCCTGAAACCCTCGGTTAGCCAGCCGGCCACTCCTGTGACCGGGATATTCAGCCAGATGTTCGACGGCGTCCTGCCCGCCGTCGCGCTCCCGGGAGTGCTCGTCGTCGTCCTGATCGTGACCGTACGCGTCATCCAGAGCCGCGACGTCAGACGCCAGGATCCGGTCCGCCGCTTCACACGGCAGCAGCGCCGCGAAGGGATGGCCCGCGCAGGCGGCCAATGTGAAATGGAAGTGGGCTTCAGTCGGCGCTGTCCGCGCCCCGCCGAGCACGGCGACCATTTTTACCCGTGGTCCAAGGGCGGCTCCACCAGCCTGCTGAGCTTCGTCGCCGCCTGCAGCAGGTGCAACCGGGCGAAAGGGGCGCAGGTCCCGTCGCCAGGACAACAGGCAAGGCTGGAACGACGCCGACGGACCTACGTCCCTCTCGGACGTGCAGTCGCCGTCGGCGAACGGCAGCCGCTCCCATAGCCGGAGCGCGGGCTCTCTCGGTAGGCACATCAAGGCAATGCATGAGGCTGGGCGGACGCCGCGCCAAGCCCAACAGTGCTACAGCGCGTCCTTCAAGACCGCTATCCGCGCACAATGGACGGAACGGAACTACGGGAAGCAGAACCTCCAGCCCGAAGGTTCCCGTCCTGAGGAGCTTGTCCAACAAGCACGTACCACTTGCTACGCTGGACTCCCCGAACAAACGCAAGCGAGGCAAACGTGCACGAGGACGTCGTCCGGTTCCTGTCCCAGCCGGTGGAGGCCCAGCCCGGCTCACCGCTCCGCGTCGCCGTCTACTCACGGATCGCCGAAGCCATCCGCAACAACCTGCTCCAGCCCGGCTCCATGCTCCCCACCGAGACCGAGCTCGGAACCGACATGAAAGTCAGCCGAACCGTGGTCCGCGAGGCCCTGATGCTGCTCGAGGAGGACGGCCTCATCCGGGCCCGCCGCGGCGTCGGCCGGTTCGTCTCCGACACCCTCCCCCGCATCGGCATCGAACGCATCCGCCCCTTCGAGGAAGTCCTCGGCGGCCCCGGACACCAGATCCAGATCAAGCGCATCCAGGTGGAGCGGCAGCCCGCCTCCGAGTTCGTCGCCCCGGGCGTAAGCGTCGAACCCGGCGCCGAGGTCTGGCTCTGGGAGTCCGTCCTGATCCGCGACGGCGAACCCATCGCACACCTGCAGGAAAACATCTCCGCCCAGCCGGTCAGTTTCGCCGGCGGCGCCGCCGCGCCCCTGGAGATCAAGGACGACGGCGGCACCACCTTGCTCACGGCGCTCAACAAGGCGGCTGGCCGGGGACTAGGCCCCGGCGAGTGCCAGATAGGCCTGAGCCAGGTCGGGCCGAGCCGCGCCAAGCTGCTGGACCTGCGCGCCTCGGACCCGGTCCTCGTGCTGACGCAGTATGTCCGGCACGCCAACCGGCCCTTCTACCTTGCCAAATGCCTCATCGCCGACCGCGCAGGTCACCTCTCAGTGATGCAGTCACTCCAGTCCTAGCACTGCAGCTGTCATGGCTGGTCGCAGACACCAGCCACAGCCTTGCACGCGTTTACGCGGCCGTGCGCCCAGTAGGTGCCCGTGCCGGTAACCGCGGCGTCGGCGGTTGATTCGACGGTGGCGCGGACTGACGTGTTTGCGGTGCCGGCAGGTGTGCTCCAGACAAGCGCGGCAACGCCGGCCACCATAGGTGAGGCCATGGAGGTGCCACTGGCGATGTCGTAACCCATCTCGCGGCCGCTCTGGGTACCGATGGTGAAGGGGTGCTTCGGGAAGGTCGAGTAGACGTCCACCCCGGGCGCTGCCACATCCACCCACCCGCCGTAGGTTGAGAAGGAGGCTTTGGCATCGTTGTTGTCGGTCGCGGCGACGGCGATGACGTTGGGGTATGCGGCCGGGTACATCGGGGCCTGGGTACCGGCATTGCCCGCTGCGGCTACAATCACCACGCCGTTATTCCATGCATTGTTGACGGCATCCTCGAGGGCCAGTGATGGAACGCGCTGGCCGAGGCTCATGTTGATGACCTTGGCGCCGTTTTCAACCGCCCAGTTGATGCCGTTGACAATGGAGGAGGTGGAGCCGGAGCCGCTGTCGTCGATGACTTTGCCGTCCAAAATGGAGCAGTCCGGGCATACACCGGAGACACCCGCCGCGTCCTTGGTGGCGGCAATAATGCCTGCCACGTGCGTGCCGTGGCCGTAATTGTCTTCGCCTGTTGCGGCGCTGCTGAAGTTGGCGCGCAGAACAACATTCGCTGCAATGTCGTTGTTGTCGGTGGCGACGCCGGTGTCGAGCACGGCAACCTTGATGCCTTCGCCGGTGGTGACGTCCCAGGCTTCCACGGCGTCCACATCGGCGTCGTCCGTGCCCCCTGCCACGGTCACCGTGTTGTTGGTGCTGGTAAATGACTGCCCCTCGTTGTGCAGAGCGTACTGGCGAGGGAAGTAGTCCGGGTCGGGTTCATCGACGGCGGCGGTAACGAGCTGGTCCGGCTCGGCGTATTGAACGGCCGGGTTCCGGTTCAGGGATTCGATCAGCTGAGATTCCTTGCCAGCCGGCACCTTGACGAGGTGCGCTCCAGTGCTGCCGATGCCGACGCCGTCGCTGACGCCGTTCTGGCGCAGCAGCCCAGGCGCAGCGCCGCTGTCTCGGAACTTGACGATGATCTGGCCAGGGATCTGCTGCGGCTCCGTTGCCGCGTTGCTCGGGACAGCCACGGTGATCGCGCCTAAACCTACGACTACGGCGGCGAGGCTGGCTATAACTACATTTTTCATACCGAGCATCTTGCTCCAATGCAGACCGGCTACCTAGTGTCTGCCGGAAAATTACCCCGAATTTTTGCCGGAGGTATTTCAACGAGGGATGCCCAGCCGTAATCGGCCGGGGCCTCCCTTTGCGCCCTGAAGCACCTTGAATCAACGCCACTTGCTCGTCAGAGTCACTAGAGACGCGCCAAGTAGCTTCCCGATCCAGTTACCCAGCTCATCCTGCTTCTCCCTGCCGAAGGGCTGCACAGCGGCGGACGCCCGTACGGGCCGGGCGCCTCTGGACGAGACGGCCACGTTCATCGATGCTTACTAGCACGGGCGGCCCTCGGCCGATTTACCCGGACAGAATCTATCCGGGGTTGGTGCAGGCCACCCACACGTGGTTCATGCGCCATACAGTGCACACACTCCCGACGAAAGGCATGTCATGAAGTTCGCAGTCATCGGCGGTACCGGGCTGATCGGGTCCCAGGTCGTCAAGAATCTGAATGCCGCCGGGCATGAGGCGGTACCGCACTCGCAGTCCACCGGGGTCGACGTCATCAGCGGCCAGGGACTGGACGAGGCGCTGGCGGGGGCCGACGTCGTCGTCAACCTGACGAATTCCCCGACCTTCGACGAAGCCTCCCCGGCCTTCTTCCAGACCTCGATGGACAATCTTCTGGCCGCGGCCCAGAATGGCGGCGTCGGCCATTTCGTCATCCTCTCCATTGTCGGCGCCGAGCAGGTGCCGGAGCTGGACTACTACCGGGCAAAGGTGCTCCAAGAGGACATCCTCGCGGCCGGGCCGATCCCCTACTCCATCGTCCGGGCGACGCAGTTCATGGAGTTCGTGGACGCGGTCCTGTCCTGGACCGCCGACGGCGACACCGTCCGGTTGCCCGCCACGCCGATCCAGCCGATCGCCGCCAAGGACGTTGCCGACGCGGTAGCGGAAGTTGCCGCGGGCGCCCCGCTGAATGGCATCCGCAACATCGCCGGCCCCGAGGTCTTCTCCCTGGACGAGCTGGGCGGGATCACGTTGTCCCGCAGGGGCGACAGCCGTACTGTCGTTCCCGACCCTAGCGCCGGCATGTTCGCGGTCGTCAAGGGGGACGTTCTCACCGACAAGAACGCTCACCTCGCCCCCACCCACTACACCGACTGGCTCTCCTGACCCAGTCGGACTCTAGGATCACCCGGCAGGTTGGGCTGCTCCAGGTAGCCCGTCCGCAACAGCCTGCTGCGGCCCGGCTCCAGGCGCCGCCCCACCGAGACCGAGCTCGGCACGTAAATGAGCGAACCCGTCGCTCATTTTCAGGAGAACGTCTCCACCGGGCCGGTCAGCTTCGGCGGGCGTGCCTGCGCACTCTTGGAGTAAAGGACGACGGCGGCACTACCCTTCTGGCGGCACTCAACAGTAGGGCGGTTTGTTGGGGTCGGGCGAGTTCCAAGTCAGCCGAGCCGGGTGGGCCCCGGCCGCGCCATGCTGCTGAAAGACGGTCAGGAGTCGCGGTTCTCGAACAGCCACTTGCGCAGCTAGCGGCCGGACAATCTGGCCTGCTGCAACCTGAATCGAATCCCCCGCCGCGGTCGTCTGCCGGAAACCCTAGAAAATTATTCCCAAGAGAAATGCCCCGGCCGAATACGGCCGGGGCATCCTTCATGCCCTGAAGCTGTGCCTTCCAATCAGGGCCACGTGTTCGTCCTAGTCGCTAGAGACCGGTCTTGCTCACGCCGTACTCGGCCTGCGCCGGGGTGAAGCCCTCAAAGAGCAGTTGGTCAACCAGCCCGGCACGCGAGAAGGATGTGTATTCGAGGTAGTCCTTGGCTTTTTTGGCTGCCTGCTCGTTCCAGTTGACGCTCACGCGGTCCACGGCCCAGGTCGCATCCGGTGTCGAATACTTTTCAAAGACCAGCTGCTTGATAAGACCGGAACGCGAGAATGCAGTGTAATTGAGATAATCAGCAGCCTTCTGCAGGGCGTTCTGCTGACTGATCGTTCCGGCTTCAGCGGCAGCCTTAGCAGCAGCGGCAGCTTCCGCTTTAGCCTTGGCCGCAGCGTCTGCCTTGGCCTTGGCCTCTGCGTCAGCCTTAGCCTTGGCCTCCTTGGCAGCAGCGTCAGCCTTGGCCTTAGCGTCCGCGTCAGCCTTAGCCTTGGCCTCCTTGGCAGCAGCGTCAGCCTGGACCTTAGCGTCCGCGTCAGCCTTAGCCTTCGCGGCGGCCTCAGCCTTGGCGACGGCGGGATCCTGGGTTGCGGTCTCCAGCGGAGTTGCAGTCGCGGAAGCGGCGGCGGAGTCATTCACACTGGAAACGGCCGTGCTGGAGGTTGGCGCAGCTGCGCCGCGGCTGGCGTTGAAGATAATGCTCAGGAGGACGAAAACGCCCGTGACGATCAAGGCCACTTTCTTGTGCTTGTCGTAACCCTCAAGCGAAAGGCCCCGCCTATCGCGGGTCTTGTTGGTCAGTACAAGGATGAGATCGATCAGGGCCCAAATGCCCAGACCACCGAAGGTGATCAGTTTGAGGATGCCGGTTCCGACTTTGCCCAGATAAAACCGGTCCACGCCTAAGACGCCGAGGAGGAGGGAGAGCAGCCAAGTCACGAGGAAAGACTTGTTACTCTGCTGTGCCTGTCCCCACTGCGAGTAGCCATAAGCGGCGCCCGGCATCGGCGGCTGCTGAGGCATCTGAGGGTGGGGGTGCTGGTTCTGGACTTGCCCCGGATACGGCGGCTGGGCGGGCTGCCCAGGGTACGAGGCCTGCGACTGCGGCGCCGTGGCCGGCTGCCACTCGGGCTGACCGGGGGCGGGAGCCGCCCTAGGTGTCTGAGGTTGGTCCTGATTGGACTGGGACATACTGTTCCCTTCGATGGTGTCGTGCGAAACATCTCGTCGCGAGGGCACCCGGTTTTCCATCGAAAGCCGGCTTCCCCACAAGCCGTGTGCTCTGCCCCACTCTTCTGCCACAAGCTCAACGTTTGCTTGGGTTTGGCCACACTGAACGCAAGATTCTGCG
The DNA here is from genome assembly GCF_021789315.1 of Arthrobacter sp. FW305-BF8. Taxonomy (NCBI): domain Bacteria; kingdom Bacillati; phylum Actinomycetota; class Actinomycetes; order Micrococcales; family Micrococcaceae; genus Arthrobacter; species Arthrobacter sp. FW305-BF8. Next base: position 1,373,668 of record NZ_CP084561.1, on the reverse strand, counting down.
CAGGATTATGCAAAGGAGCGGTGTCCGTTAGATCCCCTGTCGAATCATGGCGGGAATTGTCGTGAAAGGATGAACTCTGGGGCCGCGCCTTCCTGCGGCAGCTTTGGCCGGGAGAACCAACGCTGGCCGAGCACTTCCTCCCAGGGGCCGTAGCCTTCGTTTAGCAGGGGCCTCATCCGCGCCCTCCTCGGCGTCAGCCAGCCCCTCGGGCAATTAGGCCTGGCTGCGGAGTCCGCTTTGATCCGCAACGGCGAGCCCGTCGCTCGCAGGAAACCATCTCCGCCCACACGATCAGTGCAGCGGGCGGGGGCCCGATGAGTGCCAGATCGGTCTGTGCCAGGTGGGCCCGAGCCGTGCCAAGCTGCTGGACCTGCGCGTCGGACCCGGTGCGCGTGCTGACGCAGTACGTCCGGCACGCCAACCGGCCCTTTCACCTGGTCAAGTGCCTCATCGCCGACCGCGCGGGCCACTTCTCAGTGATGCAGCCACTCCAGTCCAGATCGTCCATGTGAGGCACCACGTACCGTGCCGCCGCGGAAAGACGTGCTTGGGTCGCGAAACGGAGGAACCCCGCAACATGAATCTGCTGCGGGGTTTCTCGCTAACCCGGTGACCGGAGCTTACGAACTGACGCTCGCCTGCGCCGGCTGTTCGACGACCGCCGCGGGTTCCGTGGCGGGCTGCGGCGCTGTGCCAGCCGGGACCGGCAAAGCATCGATTTTCACAAGTGCACGGTAAGCACCAACGATCATCATGATGGTGCCAGCTAGTGCCGCGCCAAAACCGAGCACGGCCAGCACGATGAGAAATCCGTTGCTGCCACGGCTGTAGTAGGAAGACGCTGAGGCAGCAGCGGCGCCAGCGAAGATCGCACCAAAAATGTAGCCGGAAATCGACATAAGAACGCCAGAAGCAAAGATTCCGGCTGAACGCTTGAACTGCAAAATAACCCCTTGAAAGTGCGAATGACTTCGATAGATTACACGAAGGTTGTAGCATCAACCCGCGTATGCAGGACCAGCCACGGTGCCGTCCTTACACGCGTACAGCGTCGGCGCGTTTCTCTGCCCGAAGGCGAAGAAGGTTAAGTGCTGCACACCTGACTTTTGATGTCCTTCCCCGCCGTTCAGGTACCAGTCGGATAAGTACCTATCAAGGTCTCCATGGCGGCTTCGACCGCCCGGCGGTTAGGCTACGGCTGCACCTACGACGGTTGCAGCCATAGGAGCGACCAAATCAGACGCCACCAGCCTCTCCACCAAATGCGGCGCAAAGTCCCCCTCGAGCGACAGCACCACGCGGCAGCGCGCGCCGGGCTGCTCCGGGTAGTCCATGTACAGCCCGCGCAGGTCGCAGACGGTCTGCCCGCGGCTGGGCCCGGAAGTCGTGTCGACGTACACATGAACCACGGGCGCCACGGCCGCGCTAACAGCTCCAACCGCGAGCGCCGCGGCAAGCGGGTCGTGCATCGCCGAGCAGGCGCGGCCGAAGATGCCCTCGTAGAACCGGAAGTAGTAGCCCAGCATCTCCCCCAGCGCCCGCGGCACCGGACCGGAAGAAGCGAGCAGCTCCTGCCGGTGGTTCTCCTCCAGCACGTTGGTCATGGTCACGTCCAGCGGCACCAGGGTCACGTCCCAGTCGGCGGACAGCACCAGGGCGGCGGCCTCGGGGTCGTTGGCGATGTTCGCCTCCGCCACGGGCGTGAGGTTCCCCGGGGCCAGGGCCGCGCCGCCCATGATCGTGATCTCCGCGACCAGCGACGGCAAAGAAGGCTCCAGCCGCAGGGCCTGGGCAATGTTGGTGAGCGGGCCGATGGCCAGGACCCGCAGCGTGCCGGGATACTCGTGCGCGAGCCGCACCAGCATCTCCGCCGCCGTCTCCGGCGCAAGAGAAACCGAGGACTCAGCAAGCGAAACCTCGCCGATGCCGTTGGCACCGTGCACCCACGGCGCTCCCCCGCCGAAGGAACCGGCGAGAGGGTCATGCGCGCCGAGCGCAACAGGGATGTGCGCGTGCCCGGCAAGCTCGAGCAGGTCCAGGGTGTTGCGGGCGCCGACGGCGGCACTGACGTTGCCGCTGACGGCGCCGATCCCCCGCACGTCCGCCTCCGGGGAGGCGAGCAGGTAGGCCACGGCGAGGGCGTCGTCGATGCCGGTGTCGCAGTCGAGGTAGAACGGGTGGCTGGTCATGGAAATGGTTCTTCTTTCGGTCAGGTGCGGAAGGGTCAGAGGGTCTCGCCCTTGGGGGCGGCGGCGAAGAGGCTGACGATGAACGCGGCAGCGGTGATGGCCACCGAGATCCACAGGGCGGTGGCGTAGCCGGCGGGCGTCGCCTGGGCGGCGAACGGGGCAACAATCACGACGCCGAGGCTCGCCCCGATGCCGAACGAGGCGCCGTTGATGCCGGGCAGGGCAGCCGGCGCCTCCTTGGGCGAAAGCAGGACGGACAGCCCGTTGATCGCCGTGAGGAAGAGGCCGTTGTAGAAGATGCCCAGGGCGGCGACGGCGACCATCACCGCCACCTGGTTGTCGGCGAACAGAGCGGCAGCAATAGCGCAGGCCAGGCTTAGGCCGGTCCCAACACGGAGCGTCCTGATCCAGCCGCGGCGGCCGGCGAGCCACCCGGCCAAAGGTGCGGCGAAAACGCCAATCAAAGCGGCCGGCGTGAGAAACAGCAGGGCCGAGAGGGAGGCACTGAGCCCGAACCCGGCGTCGTGATCCTGGCTGAGCAGCACCACGGTGAAGTTCATGACGGCGAAGATGCCAGCGAGTGTCAGCACGGTGGTGGCGATGACGGGCCACACCTGGCGGGAGCGCAGGTGGCGGACGGCGATGAGCGGGTGGCTGCGCCGTTTTTCGATCATCCAGAAGGAGGCGAAGGACGCGACGGTGCCGGCCAGCAGGGCCAGGGTGCCGGGGGCGGTCCAGCCGGCGGACGACCCGCCGGAGACGAAGTAGGTGATGAACACCAGGAACACCGAGAGCGAGCCCGCTCCCCACCAGTCCATGGCGCCGCGGACGCCGTGCGGACGCCCCTTCGGGAGGGTCCTGAGGATGCAGCCGGCGGCGACGGCGGTGAGCACCAGCACGACGATGAAGATGGACCGGAAGCCGAGGGTCTCGGACATCAGGCCGCCGACGTAGCCGTCCACTCCCCCGACGCCGCCGTTGATGGCGGCGATGATGCCCACCGAGGTGCCGAAGACGCGCGGCTGCAGGTTTTCGCTGAGCACGATGTAGGAGAGCGCGAAGACGGCGCTGGACACGCCCTGCAGGAAGCGGCCGGCGATGAGCAGCGGCAGCGTGGGCGCGGCGATGCAGAGGACGGTGCCGGCGCCCATGATGGCCAGCACCAGCAAGAGGGCCGTGCGGCGGCCGATGAAGTCACTCCACCTGCCGATCACCGGGCCGGCGATGGCGCCGGCGAGGAAGAACATGGACTGCACGGGGGCGGCCGCGTCGGCGCCCAGGCCGAAGCTGGCGGCGATCTGCGGCAGCGCCGGGGTGACCATGCTGGCGTTGAGCTGGAAGGACAGCACGCCGAGGAGGAGGGTGACAATGAGCAGGGCGGCGCGGCGGCCGCCGAGTTTGGTCTGGTCCACTGCTTCATTGTCGACGGCGGGAGGCGGCGATGCGGTGCCGGCGGCTGGTGTGTTCACATCAAACTCCTTTGTTCTGCAGGCTGCTCCTGCCATTGGGATGTGAGTTGTTATACAACCATGTATGACGAACAAGTTCAACCTGCCGTACACTGTTTCCAACTCCGGCCACTCTTGGCCCGACCTGATAGGACTTCTTTATGAGCACTGGACTTCCTGCCGTCACCGTTGTCGGCAGCATCAACCTGGACATCATCGCCACCACGGACCGGCTTCCCACTGCCGGGGAGACCATCGGGGGCGGCGTCCTGCAGCAGCAGCCCGGCGGCAAGGGCGCCAACCAGGCCGTGGCCGCAGCACGCCTCGGCGGAAGTGCCCGGATGATCGGCGCGGTGGGCAACGATGCCCAGGGCCGGCTCATGCTGGAGGCCCTGTCGTCCGCCGGCGTGGACACTGCCGACGTGGCGGTGCTCGACGGCGACGCGACAGGCACGGCGCTGATCGTGGTGGACCGCGACGGCGAGAACCAGATCGTGGTGTGCCCGGGGGCAAACTCGGCGTTTTCCCTTGAGGGTGTGGAATTCCAGCCCGACGAGACGGTGCTGTGCCAGCTCGAGGTCGGCCTGGACGTGGTGCTGGAGGCGGCCCGGAAGTCGTCTAGGTTCTTCGTGCTGAACGCCGCGCCGGCGATGGACCTGCCTGCCGAGCTGCTGGAGCGGTGCGACCTAGTGATCGTCAACGAGACGGAGTACGAGCTGATCCCGGCCCTCGTCAACGCGAAGCTCATCGCGGTGACATATGGGAAGGACGGCTCGGCGATGTTCGAGCGCGGCCGGAAAGTGGCCGAGGCACCTGCTGCTGCGGTGAAGGTGGCGAACACGATTGGCGCGGGTGACGCGTTCTGTGCTGCGCTGGTGTTGGCACTTCGGAGCGGGCTTGACTACACGCGAGCCCTTGCCGTGGCCAATGCCGTGGGGGCGGATGCCGTGGGCGATCCTTCGTCGCAGCCGGCGCTTGCTCTGCTGCAGGACTACGTAGCGTTGACAACGAATGCGGCGGATGCCGGCCAGCGAATAGTGCTTTCCGAGTAGCTCCCTGGTAGAAGCCGGGCGCAGGAACCGCGTCCTGGCAGTACCGGTCCCGCCCGTACTATCTATCGCCGTTACACGCGGGTGAAATTAGCTGACTTGGCTCCAACAAAAATACCTTTCTGCAGCAGATTCAGCTGCCAACAGCATCAACAGCATCAACAGCATCAACAGCATCAACAGAGCGTAAGCCCAGCATCGACACGGCATCGGCTTACTCCCCGATCCGGGCGATTGTTAGCGGTTACGTGAAACGATTCCCGTATGACGGATTACGGTTTGGGGCATGTCGCAAGCGTCCCGGTAGGAAGCGTCTTTCACAGCAGGAAGGAAGTGAAGGACGCCGGACTTCATCGACATACGGTTAACGGAATAGACGGGGATGAGCACTTAACTCGCGCCATCGTTGCAGCTGGCGTGTACAGCGGAGATAGAGACCATGGAATCACTCTGTCGTACTCCGGACAAGGCGGGTTCGACAGGGACACAGGGGTGCAAGTAGATCATCAGCGCTTTGAGGGAGCCAACGCGGGTTTGGCGGCCTCATCCGTTAGCGGCATGGCCATTCGGCTTATCCGGGGCTGGGGACCCAAAAAAGGAGCAAAAGTCTACCGTTACGATGGACTTTTTCGAGTATCTAGGTATTGGCTGGATCAGACAGGAAAGTTCGATGTCTGCATGTACCAGCTGGATGCAGTGGATTCTGACCTCGGTTACGTTTTTGAGCCGGATTTGGACCACAAAGGGCATCCTTTTCCCGTGAATCCTCGCAACAGCGGGACGCTACCCATGCTTACTTATGACAGAGCGACCCAGGTGACAAATGAACGGCTCGTAAGCCTAGAGCGTGCTCTCTGGCATTGTGAGCAATGCTCGGCCGCACAGGACATAGGGAAGGGAGAGCTGCTACGCGCCGTCCCGGGAGGCGGAGGCGGCTTAGGTGTCTTTGCTGCCGACCAGCAGACAGTGCTCTGTACGTCGTGTTTTCGTGCGTATCTAAGGAAAAGCCCGCAAGCCCGAGCTTGGTGACCTCCACTTGCAACTTGGAGCAGCACCTCACTGCGAGTTGAGGCGGGCGACTCAGGCCGGGCGGAAAATGCAAGAGACAAAGAATACTCCGGCGCACCTCGACTTGGTAAACTGGCGCGGGCCACTGCCGCCAGTTCCTCGTTCAATCCCAGCGCGGCAAGCAATCTACTAGCACAGCCCGTCACTCAGCGGCTCTCGCAGCGAGCACGTACACATCAGACGGCGCGGCGTCCGGCCGCGCCCCCGGACCATAGGCAAAATACTCATATGCAATGCCAAACTCCAGCATCACGGAGCCACCTCGATACCGCGCTCTCCTTCCTGTCTCGGAAAGAATTGGCGGACTACCTGCGCGTAGACATCGAAACTATAGTTCGCTGGACCGCCGAAGGCGTCCCGTCCGATGCAGCTGAGGCTCCAGCCCTGGACGCCCTGATCTCCGGGTTTCACGGTGGAAGCACGGGTAGGAATGACTCGAGTGACTTTACCTTCATCGATCTTTTCGCCGGCATCGGCGGAATCCGTACAGCCTTTGAGGCCGCCGGAGGGCGCTGTATTCTTACATCGGAATGGAATAAGTTCTCACAAAAGACCTACGCAGCCAACCATGGAGTAGATCACGCGTTCATCGGAGACATCACCGACCCGTCACATGACATTCCGTATCACGATGTTCTGTTGGCCGGCTTCCCGTGCCAGCCCTTCTCCATAGCCGGTGTTAGTAAGAAGAATTCACTAAATCGTCCTCATGGATTCTCTGATCCGACCCAAGGAACATTGTTTTTCGAGATCAAGCGCATTTTGAAGGAACAACGACCTTCAGCCTTCTTGTTGGAGAACGTCAAGAATCTCCGATCGCACGATGGTGGTAACACTTTTCGAATAATCATGAACACCCTTCAGCATGAGCTCGGGTATGAGGTACATTCGCGCGTCATAGACGGCGCACATTTCACTCCGCAGCACCGTGAACGAATAGTGATCGTGGGGTTTGCTGAAGCCACAAGCTTCTCTTGGGACGAATTTCACCTCCCTGAAAAATCTCACCGCATGCGAGATATTCTCCACAAATCAGATGGTAGCGAGCCCTTCATCCCCTCCGATGGATACAGATACTTCGATCATGAACGGTCACAGGTCCCCAGTAAGTACACACTTACACCGGGACTATGGGAGTACCTTCAGCAATATTCAGCCAAGCATAAGCTCGCCGGAAACGGATTTGGCTACGGCCTCGTGGACGGTGAAAGCACTGCGCGCACTCTTTCTGCCAGGTACTACAAGGACGGTTCTGAAATTCTTGTGGCACAAGAGGCAGCGCGCCCGCGACGCCTCACCCCGCGCGAGTGCGCACGGCTTATGGGTTTCCCGGATTCATTTGTGATCCCTGTGAGCGACATGCAGGCCTATAAGCAGTTTGGAAATTCCGTTGTCGTTCCCGTCTTCGCCGAAGCCGCTCGGGCCATGAAACCGCATATCGCCAAGGTCCTAGAGACTCGAACACTTGCCCGCGCGGCAACCGCCTAATGCACGCCTTAGCGTGGAAGAGAATATCGTCGGTAGAGGTGGACCCGTCACGGTCGCGACAACATGAGTTCCATGCCGGAGGACTTCGGGCAATCCTTGGAAAGCCAGAAGGAAAAGACACTTATCCAGCAAAATACCATTATTGGCGTCCAGAGCATCCGAAACCCGTTGCTGTCTCTTCGTCACTCACATACTACGATGCCAGGGAGAACAACCCGTTACGCACGGAGTTGCGACTCTACTATCCATCAAACATCGTCACAAATTTAGCGAGTGCTGGAGATTTCTTTCTTATCGAGTTTGGACCAGACAGGACGGTAAATGTTCATATAGTTCAGAACGGATCTCCTCGGTGCAGCTCGCTTGCCACGCGCCTTTCACAGATCGATGATCAAACGGCAAATGTGCTTTGCGTCTTTCAGCCTCGAAACCTGGAGGAAACAGAAAACCTTCGGGGAGTCCTTCAAGGTTTACTCAACGTCGCCGGGAACAACTACTTTGAGCAACAAATTGCCAAGTCCGCCAGCATAACGGCCATATGTCACAAGCTGCTCAGCGACGGCCAACGGCCCACTCCAAGCCAGATCATGTATGCGGCAAAATCGATTCAAACGGCCGAATGGCCAGCGATTTCAGGGGACGAGGCGGTTTCGAGGCGCTTGATTCTTAGCCGTTGCATTTACCAAGAGACGGAGGTCGTGCGCCTTCAACTGCACTCCACCGGGACATCGCTCCGCCTTCAAGAGTTACGCTCAGCGGTTCAAGTATCTGCCACGCACCTGCGTGCCTCCGAGCTACTCCTAGACGAAGCCTTCGTATCGCACATCCTCGACGTTCTTGCACAGGCCCTAGGGCCCGATTGTCTAAATGTATCCGAGCTCATGCCCTCCGCCGCTGTCGCTCGAATAAAGAAGCCCGCCGGATCCCCTGAGACTGTTGTACTAGTCGCGGGACCACGAGTACTTCACAATTCTATTGATCTAGTGCCTTCGGGGCTCAGCTGGCTCTTGACTGAAACCTACCCAGACCAAGTTGCACTAAGAACACTGCTGACTAAAACGCCCTCGGTGAGGGTTGCCACGCTCCGCCCTGGACCGGCCAGCATGGGGCCGGCCCCCGACGTTTGGGGGCCGGATTTTGACACGCTCCTCTGTACTCTTGGCGACCAAGCGGGGACCACTAACGCTTGAAACCGTTCTCCTCAACGCGTTGGAGGAAGGTCATCAACTTGGCTGCTTGCGACTCGGTGGGCACAGCGTAGGCTCCATTCGAAAACTTGCTAACTAGGCTGAGTTCATTCGGAGACAGTATTCGGTGTTCTTTGCCAAAGTCGGCGACGCGCAGCCAAGTCTCGCCACCAACATTTAGCGCTTCGATCTGAGCACTTATCGACGAATCGATTTTTTGGTTCATTCGAGCAGTCTTGGCTTTCTCGACTACCTTGAATGGATCGAGCAGTGTGGCGAGGAACTCGGCGGGAGCGGGAACGCTCTCGGACTTTACATCCGTCCAGCACTGCTCCTTCTTGGCCCATTCCGTCACGTTGACAACGGGCTTGTCATCATGGGTCAAAACGCCGCGTGCGGCCTTGGCCAATTCCGTCGCATAGCTTAATACTTCCACTGGAACGGCCTGGCTTAACCAAATACGATCAAGATCTAGAACTTTACCTTTGCCCTGGACCTGCACCTCATACGCCAACTTCGCTACGGCATAAGACACAATATTTGCCAGATAGCCCGTCGTGTACCATTCAGCTTTGAGCACTGCGGCACGCACACTGTTGAATAGTATAGCTTTTGCTACGGCATGCTTGAAATACTCATCATTGAATTGAGCCTCGTCTTTGTCCCACTTATTCGCTACATTCGCGGCAAAGGCAGAAAAGTTCTTCTGAGATCCCCTGCTGACCATATGCGGTTCTTGCGCCCATGAGAGCTCGTACTTCGCGAGGTCCGTCTTGTTTATTACTTGATTTCGGGGATTGCGGACTTCGAAAGTCTTGGAGTGGCTGGCCGAGCCCCTATTCCTCTCATTGAGGTACTGACCGCGGGTGCGTTCATAGAACCAATGCGTTTGGAAGGCTTTCCCCGCAACGGACGGAGCGAGCAAACGTCGAGATATGGACTCGAGCCGTCTATGGAACGGTGAGTTTGAGAAGAAATCTGCCGGGTTGACCCTGTTCTGGGTGTTCGCATACTTGGAAATCTTCGGTACAAGCGTCTCCGACTCCTCCGGATGGACGACGATAAGCTTCAGCTGAACTGATATGTCCTTGAGATTCGGTTTCGGAGACAGGTCTCTCCGGGCGTTATAGAGGGAAGCAGTTGTCTGGCCCCCGTTGACAATCTGGAGATTTTTGATCGTCTTAATCAACGCGTGAGAGCCGGAGCGAGACGCGGCGACACTCGTGGCTGTAGCTGTCAGCCCGTTGTTGTAGGCCAAGAACATGTCGGGTTCGGACTGTATCGTGGCCCGGATACCTCTGTTGACCAGCACCTTGTTGGACAGGAAGCTTCGGACGTTCCCCTCGAGGAGTCGGCTGCCGTATTGCCCGTACAAGTCAGCTAGGAGATCGCCTGGGACTGCAGCTAGATAGGTCTCAAACTCGGCTTCTTCAGATTGAATGCTAAGGGCGGGCAGCCCATCCTCCAGCCATCCTGAAAGATCGATCTCCACTTCGGATCGTCCGGATGCGGACTCTTCGACTTGAAGAAGTCGCGAAAGGTCCCAAACATGGAAATCCACCGGGATACCGTTAATGGTCTCAGCAGGAGGCACCTTCATTGACGCGCTTACCTGTGCATTGGAAATCAGATACAAGCGATACCGGCTAACACTGGCACCACGTTGGCGCAGCTCACGAGCAAGTTGATACTCGTCCGAGCTGTCCTCCAAGCGAGTCTCCAGCTGCTGCTGCACAGCGTCGGAAAGGAACGACTGAAGCGCATTCAGTTTTTTTCGGGCCTCGGTAGTGGTAAGCGTGGCCAGCTCACTTCCCGGATGCCAGTCCATTACTGCGAGAGCGATTTGCCGATCAGCACCAGGATCATCTGTATCGTAGAGGTCATACCCATCTATAAGAAGTGATCTATTCCTGGATCCTGTTCCCTCATAGTGGAGGACTTGAAGGTTCTCCACTTCGTCCACGTCGGCCAACTTCTCGGCCATGATTGACATGAATGATCGGGAAGGAAAGTCCGCGTCAGAATCAGCGCGGGCCTGAACGTCGGACATCATCCTCTGGTGGAAGTCGTTAACTGTCAACGGATATATCCTTTTCAATGTGCAGTTGGAAAGAAGCGCCTTCCACTTCGAACTGGTTCAGTCCTGCCAAAGTCAGCGAGTAGTCCACCGCACCGATCTGTGATGCAAGCTCCGAACGGCGTATAACGGGAAAATCGTCATTAACATTGAAGCGCTTAAAACCTTGCACGAAGAATCGAAATTGATTGTAGTAGTCATCCTCAACGTCGACACGTAGTTTCTTCTCAAATATTTCAACAAAGCGTTCTCGACGTTTAGCATCAGGTCCCAACGCGTCAATATACCTTCCGATAATTTTTGGAAGCGATTCACCATTTGCGAGTTCAATCGGCACCTCTATCAGCCGCACAACGATCAGTTCCAACGGCCCATCGCAGTCAAGCTGTTCCGCCGACGAGATCCTTATGCTGCCTGTCTCCGGATACACGGATTTCACTTCATAGGCGACCGGGAGCGGTGCAGCATAGTCTCGGGGTGCTCCCATGGGCCCGCCCCACGAATCCAAAACAATGCCCAGCGGCACAGAATGTGCCAGAACTTCCAATCCGAACCAAAGTTCGGCGTAAAGTCCCCTGATCTCTCCGAGGCCTCGTCGATCTGAGGGTCTGAAGGTCAACAGACGCTTCCAAGCAGCCAGTTCAGACAAAAAAATCGAAAGCCCTTCATCCTCCGTCGCAGGCGCGCTGCTGGCCTGCGCCAGATTCCAAGCAAGGCTCATAAACGCGTGAGTGAAATCGAGATCCACGAGTTCGAACCTAAGGGCCCATTCACCGTCTTGGCGCTTGGCGACTGTAGCTTCAATACTCGAAGAAACCTCGGGGACTGATGGTCGCTTCTTACAGCGGATGAAGAATTGAGGAAAACCACGGGCAGACCGCCCGTAGTAAAGCCTCAAGGCGCTCTCCGGCAACATAAGTTTATGCTTTGGTTCTGTTTCCGCGATCAACTCTAGCCAGAGTGACTCCACCGATTGTGGGACGACCGATTCACTCACTTTCCGTATCCTCCCAGCCGTCGTCGCCCAGCAGCTCCTTCAGCTTCACCTTCGTAATCATGTACTCAACATCTTCTGAAGTGTCATCGGGATCAATGATGCCGCCGGGATAAGCGATCTTCAGTCCGACCAAGGGACATTCAGGAGGCTCAACATTTGCATCTTCTGACGACCCAAACTTTGAAAGGCCTAGCGGATAGATAATGAGTGCCGGCCGTTCCAAATGATCCAAATAGACGACTTCGGGAGCCGTTTTTTTCTTTGGATTTAGGGCAAGATAGCTTTCCTCGGCCGATTGGGCTGCAGCTCCATCGATCAGGGCCTTCAGATCTTGTGATCCTGCCAAACGCCTTTTGGAACCGCTAACCGCAATGAGCCCTGGTTGGTGCTCCAAGTTTGTCTCGATCAATTTCATGTTCACGTCGGATACGGTCAAAGTTCCGCCGCTGCCCTGTCTCACACACACGTCCCACGCATCGTACTGTGACTTGTATCGAACGTGTTCAGCAAGTGCTGGACCAAAGGAGAAGTCCATAGGGTGCGCCTTATAGTCGGTCAACATGGCAGCCACGACTGCCCTATCGACCTGTCGCCATACAAGCGAAGATCCGCCACCCTTGTTTCCTAGCTTCGGATGGCCATGGTCTGCGGTCAGCACTTTCAACAGCTTTGTCAGAGCTTTGAAATTGCCCTTGGCAGCCACGGGCGCGAGCTTCGTCGTCTCAGGAGCCCGCCCTTTGTACGAGATGCTGAAGCTAGAAACAGATGTAGCTGACTTCATCTTGCTTCGCGCAGTTATGAGCATTGAACCAGGGTGCTTACGTACAGCCAGGCCAAAGTCTCTGGGGGTCAGGCCTTGATCGCGCATGGCTATGAGATCCATGCGCAGTTCCTTAATAGAACGATCAATGAATGCAAAATTATCGGCCGCCTCGGGGGTGATCCAAACGCGGCAAAGATCCTCGTACCCTGGCCGGTAGCCGAACCAACGGGCCATCTGCAGAAGGGTGTCGGAGGCGGCCGTGTGTCTGTAGAAGTAACTGACCGTAAGTCCTTCGAGCGTCAAACCTCGGCTGAGAACGTCCCCTCCCACAACCACCTGACGGTCGGGATTCGCTAGCTTTGATTCGGACGCTTCAAGTTTCTTATCCACTTTAGAATTGATAACGCGGTCCACTATTCCGCCCACAGCCGCGGGAAGCTGATCGAGAACCTCGCTCCACGAGTACTCGCAGTCACTATAGAACTTCTCAAACGCTGCCCTAATCGATTCCACTTCTTCGTTGGGATGCCCTGCTGCATAGGAGCTTGCATGCAGGGCAACAGCGTTCTTCAGTTTAAGCAGTTCGCCTGCAACCAACTGGTGGACTTGTTCCTGTACAGCTACGTACCGAGAGACATTAATAAGCATCGAGCGTTTCTTATCAACCTGTCCCCGGAGATCTCTAATGGCATTAGCGACAAGGTAGACCCTAAGAGCTTCATTTAGGCTCGGCGGCAAGCCCACAACTTGGTGACCGACCTTATGGCCTGCAGGGAAGTAATCCTCACTGTCGAACAGGTGAACAGTCGGACTGATTCCAATCTCCTCAGATGGTGAGAAAACGCGCTCCGCCCCCACGTAGTTCGAGGGTGCTTCCAGACTGTAAATGTAATCACGCGGGTAGATGTCATTTTCAACGTCAGAATCAATGAAAATATTTGCAAACGGCGTGGCCGAGAATCCCAAGTATGAACTCCGCTGAAAGACATCAAGCAGACGCCTGATCAGCTCATTAATGACAGTCGGGTTATCTTCATCGCGCGTATTCACTGAGGCATAATCTGACTCATCATCAAGCAACAAAAGTGGGAAGTCCAGCTTTCCAGTATCCTTCGCCTGATCAGCAAGCCATCCATGCAGATTTTCCAAAATCGACTTATTCTTTTTCACAACGAAAATGAACGGGATGTTATCCATCCCTTCCAAATGCAGCGAAAACCCTTGCTGGGAAGCAGCATTGAAGTCCGCCCATTCGCTGGTCAGACGTTGAACCTTCTTCGCAAGATCTACATCATGTTTCCCTATGCCGACGTATATTTCACCAGGTAGCTTTGCCCCGCTGCCTTTCTTAGGCTTGGTCGGGGTTCTGCGCCCAATTACGCCTTCATCCACCCTCTTCTGGGTCTGCTTCCGAAGGTGCTCGGTGTGGCCGGCAAGGACGATAATTAGCCTGTAGCCCGCATCGATCGCCTTGTTGAAGAGCCCTAGATAGGTGGCCGTCTTTCCTGACTGCACGTCACCCAGGACAAGGCCCCTACGAGCCCAAGCCCCGGGCTTTTTCGGGTTGCCAACTAGTTCAAGGAGGTCGTCAGTCAGCTCATCCATCGCGGTGACAACGGTTGGGGAAAACCCCTCATCCCCGACGAGATACTGACGATAGGTCGCTGCGCGTTTGAAATTCGTCGTCTTACGGGCGTCTTCGAGCCACAGCTCATACTGATCATCCCGGAGTACAGTTCCGTCGTCCATTGTGATTCCGAGCTTGGCATGTATGCGATCGCGTACCAGGTTCACTTGCTCGGGTGTGAGGTCCTCAGCATGGATGGCGGCATACTTGCCTATCTTGTCGTCTACTGCCAATTCAGTCAGCTTTGACTTGCCCACAAGCACAGCCAAAACAGCGCTTTCAAGTTCTGCAGCTGCGGCTTCCTCAACTTCCGTCATAATACTCATGGTGCTAGTTTCCTCCAACTACCTCGTCAAGCAGGCTGTGAATATTCTCAATTGCAGCATAGCGGGCGACGGCCTTAAAAGAGGTACGGAACTCTTCTGAATCGAAGCCATTCTGCTCATACTTTTTCCAATAGTCCCGGAGCTCCTCCACGATCTCTGATTCCGTGGGGCTTGGGGCTCCTGCTACCTGGTCACCAGCCATGCGAATATATGCATCCTCAAGGGGAAAGGACGATTCCACATTGCGGATAAAGTTCTCAAGTGTACGAGTCTGGTCGACAGATAAAGTTCCGGAAAGCGCGCGAAGAATTGGGTGATCACGGTTTATCTTATAAAAGAAAGAATCGCGCCCTGAGTTTGCTTCCCAAGTATGCAGGACAGCTTTGCTGCCGGCTTCCTTGGTTCCCTTATGCTTGAAGGCCCTTTGGCTCGGTTGCACTAATCGATCGATAACTTTGCGGAGGATGTTCTTAACAGCAGGTGGTGGCACAGCCGTTGACTTCTTAATATCTAGCGCCCACAAATGATCTAGGGTGTTGGGAATGTCCACACGTACCCGTGCTAGCTTTCCGAGTTCTGTGCGGGGCGCGACTCGAAACCAGCTGCCCCCTATGACTAGGCGCATACTGCGGTATACGTAGAACCCTTGGCTGTCACGCAGAGTCCCGTTCACCTGCGCCGCTTTCTTGTCGGCCGCAGTCATTTTATTAAGGTAGGGCAGCGTGAAAGGCTTGATCGTAATATGCGTATCGCCGATGGGAAGCTTTTCTTCCGTGCCGGCTTGCGTCGCGCTGTTACGTGCCAAAAAGGGATCGGCGGGCTTTATTCCCGTGCCGTTCAGACGCATACGGAACTTCTTGCCGTGCTCCCCGGCGAGAAATCGATGGAAGACCAACGCAAGGTGGTCCTTGGCGTCCATCATTCGCTGGTCCCAGATCTCCCCAAACACGGCGCTCTCGAGGTCTGCATCGTTCAGCTTCGTCCAGACAACCAAGGTGCCGGAGTCGAGCTGGCTAAGAAGTTCAACGCCCGGCACCGCCGATATTTCTCGGGTGCTCAGTATGAGCAGCTCCCATTTTCTGACGTTTGCCAAGTGGTCCATGTCCCACCGGGCGCCACTAACAACGCCATCCTTTTTTGAGATGACCGTCAAGCATCGACACTGTGACAAAGAAGCCGTTTTCAGCCCTAGGCCGAATCGCCCAAGGTCCGTCGCATGGCGCTCGTCGACTGCGCTTGTAGACGCCAGCTGCATAGCTGATACGATCTCTTCATCATCCATGCCGCGTCCATCATCCAATATGGAAATGTGGGCAGTATCAGGATGCGATTGATACAAGATCTCCACTAAACCTGCGTTTGCAGCTATGGAGTTGTCGACTACGTCGGCTATGGCAGTCTCCAAGGAGTACCCGACTGCCCTCATCGATTCCATTAGATGCGCATCCGGTACTACGATCCGTGATTTTGCCAATTAAACTTCCCCCACAGTGCGGGGTACCCCCACTAGTTCTCGATATATACAACTTCCAGATGCTGGTATTCCAGCAACTGTAGACAGTGTAACCGGGGCCACCCTCGTTTCCGTTCGTCGGACGCCCGCCTGTCATGACACTGAGGCTCTCACCCATAACCTTGACGGCCTCCCCCGCGTCCCGTCGGACATCTGCCCCGTCCCCGTCAGCTGCGGCTCCATGAACCGGCGGAATGTGTCCCGCATCAGCGAGTGACCCGCCACCACCTCGTGCAGCTCCCGCAGATCCTTGAGCGTGAACGGTTCCTCCAACAACGCGCCAGGGTCCGGCGCCTCCGCGTAGGCTGCCCGCAGCCACTCCACGGCTTTGCCGACAATCTCCGCATGCCCGTACGGCAGCCCCGCGACCACCTCCGGTTCGCCGCCCACGAAAGCCAGCCGGACGCCGTCGGACTTCAACGCGCCCTCCAGCTCCGCCAACGGAACCACATCCACGTGCGCAACGGACAGCACCCAGCCACGGTCATCCCGTTCCGGCTCATCGAAGACGTGCAGCTGCCGGGGGACCCGGCCCGAGATCCCCGCCTTCTCCCGCAGGGACCGCAATACCGCGTCCGACAGCCGCTCCCGCTCCCGCAGGAAGGTGCCCGGCAGCGCCCGCTCGCCGTGATGGTGCTCCCCGCCGCGGCGCACCAGCAGTACTTGGAGGCTGCCGTCGGCGACGGTCAGCACAGCGGTATCCACCGCCACCGACGGCCGCGGGTAGTCGAGCAGGGACGTGGCGGGAGCATCCTTCGAGGTCTTCACAGAACTATTTATTTCAGTATTGCGCAAAAGATTCAAGCCGTGCATACTTGAGGCTAATTAGCTCAGATCTGAGCTAAAGATCGGAGACCGTCATGAAGGTTCAACAGCTCCACGTCGGGGCCGGCACTGCCCTCGGCCCGCTCACCATCTTTCCGGTGTGGACCAGCGGTGCAGGCGAGCTCGGCATCAGCACCGGCACCCACGCCGACGTCGCCGCCACCGAGCTGGCCAGCGGCCCGCAGGTCGCCCGGCTCACCGTCACCAACAATGGCCCGCGCCCGGCCCTCCTGCTCGAAGGCGAGCTGCTCGAGGGCGGCCAGCAGCACCGGACCTGTGCGCGGGATGTCGTCCTGGGTCCGGGCGAGACCCGCGACATCGACACTTACTGCGTGGAGGCCGGCCGCTGGGAAGGCACCCACAGCCACCGCCGCCAGGCCCGCCGCGCACCGCTGAATGTCCGGTCCGAACTCGTGACCGCGGTCGCGGACCCGGGCGGCGTGGGCCGCCAGGGCCGCATCTGGAACCGGGTTGCCCGCTTCGACGCCGCCCGGGGCCGGTCCGCCACCAGCTCCCTACTCGAGCACCTGGACCGGTTCACCGCAGAGCCCCGGAAGGACCGCCGGTTCGGTGCCGGCGACGCCCCGGCTCCGCTCGAGGGCCAGCGCGGCGTGGTGATCGGGCTCGGCACGCAGCCGCTCCTGCTGGAGGTCTTCGGCACCCACACGCTGTTCCGGCGGCACTACCGCCAGCTGGTCGAATCCGCGCTGCTGGACTTGGAGCTCCTGCCGCCGCAGGTGATGGCGTCCGGCCCGATGCCCGGCCAGCGGGCCCGCGACTTCGCCGCCGCCTTCCAAGCCTTGGAACTTGGAGCGTTCGACGGCGGCCTGCCGGCTCTGGAGGTCCGGAACCACGGCGCCCTGCGCAGCCGCAACGTCACCCGGACCACGGGGCAGCTCGCGGTGGCGGGGATCGCCGTCGCACTCCCCCACCGCGAACCCGAGCTGGCCCACCTGACCGGCTGGAACAACAACCACCCCCTGATGGAGATCGCATGAATCTGAACCCACTGCAGAACGACCGCGCCGCCGGTGTCCTAGTCACCCTGGCCGCCGGTGACGCCCTCGGTGCCGGCTACGAATTCGGCGCACCGCTGCCCGACGGCACCCCGGTGAGCATGAAGGGCGGCGGCCCGTTCGGCTTCGCCCCCGCAGAGTGGACCGACGACGCGTCCATGGCCGTCGCCCTCGCCGACGCGCTGGTGGACGCCCCGTCCGATCCTGGCTCCCCTTCAGTGCTGACCGCTGTTGTGCGGGCCTGGACGGGATGGGCCACCGAAGCCAAGGACGTGGGCGCGCAGACCAGCTCAGTCATCGCTGCCGCTCGGCGGCTGGCCGTGGCCGCCGGCCGGAGCTACGCCGACGCCGGTGACTTCACGACCGCTGCGGCTGAGTTCCATGCCCGCACCGGCCGGAGCGCCGGCAACGGCTCGCTGATGCGCACCGCTCCCCTGGCTCTGGCCTATCTGGACCGCAGCCCCGAGGAACTCATGGCTCAGGCCGGGGTGGTCAGTACCCTGACCCACGCCGATGCCGACGCACAGGAGGCGTGCGGCCTGTGGTGCGTCGCCATCCGGAAGGCGGTCCTCACCGGCGTGCTGGACGTCCGGGCGGGCCTCGGCTTGCTGCCCGCGGCGCGGGCGGCCGTCTGGCTGGAGCGGATTGAGGTCGCGGAGCGGTCCCGGCCGCGGGACTTCGCCCGCAACGGCTGGGTGGTGGAAGCATTCCAGGGAGCGTGGAGCGCCATCCACTACACATCGGCCCCCACGTCCGGTCCCCCGCACCTCCGGGTGGCCTTGGAGGAAGCCGTCCGCGGCGGCCGCGACACGGATACCGTTGCGGCTATCGCCGGCGGCCTGCTCGGAGGCGCTTACGGTTACTCGGCCGTCCCGTTCGAGTGGCGGCAGCACCTGCACGGCTGGCCAGGGCTGCGCGCCCGCGACCTGATGGCACTCGGGATGGAGCTGGGCCGCGGCGAAGGCCGCCGTCTGGAGTCCTGGCCACGGGCGGTGACCCACGACTACAGCATGTGGGGCCGCACCGATGGGCTGGTCCGGCACCCCCATGACGACGGCCTGTGGCTGGGCGGTGTTGCTTCCATCGCCCAGGTGGCTGAGCTGGGGATCGACGCCGTGGTGTCACTGTGCCGGCTCGGAATGGAGGACGTTCCGTCGGTTGCCGTCCACGACCACGCCACGTTCTGGGTGGTCGATTCCTTCGATGCCGGGGACAACGCCCATCCGGACTTCGTGCTCCGGGAGGCGGCGGCCGCCGTCGAACGCTACCGGGCCGAGGGCAAGACGGTCCTGCTGCACTGCGTTCGGGCGGAGTCCCGTACGCCCACCGTCGCTGCTCTGTATGGTGCCCGCGTTGCCGGAATCTCTCCGTTGGAAGCGCTGGCCGACCTGCGCCGCGTGCTGCCCGGGGCACGGCCGAACTCGCTGTTTTTGGCGGTGCTGAGAGATGCGGAGACCGGCGATGACCGCTTCGGAGCATAGCCACGCCCTCAGCTGCCAAGTAATGTCCGAGCCTGCTGATAGGAATATGACCATGACAACAACTCCTGAACTCAGCCGGGAACAGCGCGATGCTGCGATGGTTGAGCGCTATGCCGACGGCGAGACGCTGGACGCCATCGGACAGAGCTTCGGCATCACCCGCGAGCGGGTCCGGCAGATCATTGCCAAGGTGGGCGGAACCAACGCCGAGGAATCGCGCAAAAACCGGACTGCAGCACGGGAAGCGGCGACGGGGGCATCGCATGAGGCCTTTCTGGCTGAGTACGGGGATCTCGCCCGGCAGATGGCGAAGCGGGGTGTGACCCGGCCGGACGCTGTACTGAAGCTGCAGGCTCTGTACCCGGCGATCGACGTCGATCTGGCCGAAGATGCATTGAGGGGGTCGGCGATTCTCTTCTCGAAAGCGCAGATCGATGACATCTTCTCCAAAGAGGCGCTGGCTGCCGGCATCTGGTTCCTGCTCGGCTCGGACCGCAACCTTTCCCCTGACCGTGAATGGGCCGCAGTCAACCTGGACCTCTCCCTCATGAGCGAGCTGCGGGCAGCCCTGGAATCCGCCCAAGCGTCGGCGGATGACGTGGCGACCATCCTGGGCGTGATTGGTGCCGCCCAGAAGCTCGTTACGGAAAATCCGACGGCGAGTATCACCGGCGCACGCTACCAGGAGCTCCGTGAAGAGCTGGTGGTGGCTCTGGGACTTGTGTCCCGGCAGGGAGCCTTCCCGTGGCCGCCCACCCGGCAGACCGTGATGAAACGCTTTGGCGGATGGAACGAGGCATTGGAAGCGATGGGAATCGGAACCACGAAGCAGGGCCGGTCAAAAGGACTGCTGAAGTTCACCCGCGAAGACTACGACGACGCCGTGCGGGACTATTGCGTCTACGCGTCGGCAGTGGCAGCGAAGGCCACCTATTCCGGGTACGACGTCTGGGTCAAGCAGGAGATCGCTGCCGGTCACGAACGGCCGTCCGGGGCGTCGGTCCGCAACATCTACGGAACTTGGGCGGACGCAGTCCGCTCGGCGCAGGAGTAGGTGCCGAACTTGGGGGAAACAGTGGATGGGTCCGCTTCTGATTTATGGGCGTTTCTGGGCATGCCTGATGACTCGGCAGGAGCAAAGCGGGCAGCCTACCGAAGCGGTGATCCCTTGCGGACCATTGCCGCCGCCCTTGGCGTAGAAATATGCGACTTGGCTGAGTCGATGGTCTCCATCCTGGACCCGTCCGACGAACTCGAACGTTTCCGGTCCGTCCGGCGGCGAAGCGCAGCCACGGCCATCGCGCTCCGGTCCAACGAAGAACTGGTGGATCGGTTGACTGCCTCAGGCATCGCCCGGAACGACATCCCGACGATCCTGACAGCCCTGGGCACTCAGCTTGACACTGAGATGGCAATCGAACTGCTGGGCATTCCCAGCGGGCCACTGGACGTCCCCGACGAACCGCGATGCCTCGGGGACAAACTGAGCCTTCTTTATGTGGCGGGAAGGCATCACGGGGTGGAACCTGACTATGAGCTTGCGCTTGGAAAGATGTCGCTTGATGCTGTGGCAGAGTTGAGGAGTCTGCTCCACCCGGACGTTCCCTACCGGCACCTTGCGGAGATCTTGGCCGTGATCGAGCCCACGGCCCGTGCCCTCCGAATGAGAAAGATCCGGACCCTTAGCTATGAAGACTATGAGAGCACGGCCCGGAGGATTACTTCTGAAGTGGGCATGATCACCAAGAACCAGGCCGATCCATGGCCTGTTCCAGCGCGTATGCTGCGGCGCCGGTACGGCCGGGGTTTTTGGGAAGACGCCCTAACGACAGTCGGTCTGGCGCTACCCTCCCACGTAACACGCTTCGGCCGGGACGACTATTTCCAGGCCCTGGACGACTTCACCGAGGAATGTCTGGGCGTTGACTATCCGATGGACATCGGGACCTACGATCGCTGGGTGGTTGCCGACTCTGCCATGGGCGCCGACCGGCCGTCGGCGGTGGAAATGATCCGCTACTACGGAAGCTGGGAAGCGGCCGTGGAAGCCATTCTCCCGTCGGACCAACGGGAGGATATGCAGCCCGTCGCCGGCGAGCCCAATTACATTGACTACGACTCCGGCTGGGGAACGCTGGAGGAGCTTAATGAATGGGAAGCTAGGGAATTTGAAGAATGGCGGGTCATCGAGAACCTCGTTGGCGAAGCAATCGAAGCACTGCCATCCGGTTCCTTTTTGCACATCCAGTACAGTCATACCGCCGCGCCCTATGCTCGGGCGACGCCTGGCACCAATGGAGTTATGTGCGAAATCGTCTCCAATCTGGGTATTCCTTCTCACGAGTGGCGCATGAGCACGCATTGGCTCTCCGACAACGGTTGGTCGGCTCCCAGCCCGGAAAACACCAATTGGCTCAAGGAAGGGGTACCACGAACGGAAGCCGCTGCCCAAATTCTCCTGGCCATCCAACGAGGCCGCCATCCGGTCGAGGCGACGGAGTTGAGGTGGAATGTCGGGACGCGTCCCTAATAGTCCAGACCGTTTCCGCGGAGTCACCGGGAGCCATGCGCTTCACGGAGAGATCCAGACCCTTCAAAATGCCGAGTTGGGAACCACATCATGACGACTCAACGATTCGACCCATTACCGGAGAGAGATCGACAGACAGTAAGCGCCCAGGTTATCAATGGCTTTCTGGCCGGGGATGCCGTCTGGTCCATTGCCAAGGCGGCGAAGATGAGCAGCTGGGAGACGATGAATCTCCTCAGTAGGCGAATAGCAGAACGGGGAGAGGAAGAGCGGTCCAAGGCGCTCCAGCACCGGTGCTCGGTGGCTGCCGAAGTCCTGTACCAAAACGAGGAGCGCATCTGGCAACTCTTGGACGCGGGCATAGAGGGCAAGGATATTCCCAAGGTCTTGGCCGCCCTCGGAGTCTCCCTTGACGTCGAAATTGCAACCGACCTGCTACGCAGTCCGGACATATTCATGGACATCCATGCCGCCGTCGAAGTGGTGGTACTACCTCTCCCCACTGACATCTTCAGCTTGCTATACGTCGTTGGTCACGGCCGAGGTCTTGAGCCCGACTACAAGCTTGCACTGGGCAAGGTCCCAATGCCCGGCATCGACGAACTCCGGCGGGTTCTGGTCCGGCGCTCGTCTGAAGCTCAAGTAGCCGAAATTGTTGCCATGGTGGAAACCACAGCCCAAGCGATCAGGACAGGGGACGTGTCCGGAATTTCCTACTCCGACTACGCGGACACCGTTACGGTCTTGGCACAAGACTCGGGCGACGCCGAATTGAGGAGCTGGCTGGTTTCGGCGTCGAGTCTTCGGAACGGTCTGGGAGGAGGATTCTGGTCAAAGGCGCTGGAGGCCGCCGGGCTGAAGCTCCCCTCCACAGCAGCCCGTTTCACCTGCGCGGATTATGAGGGGGCGTCCGATGCGTTCTTTACTGCTTACCGCGATTTCGGATCGCCGAAGGACGTGGCCAACTACGACAGTTGGGTGACAGCAGAAGCCGCAGCCGGACGTGACCGTCCATCGCTGATTGCAATTCGGCGGTACTTCGGTGCCTGGGAGTCAGTGATCGGCGCGGTCATGCCCTCAGAAGTCGAGGACGAGTTCACGGGATGGTGGAATCGCTCAAGAAAGAGACCATCTTGGAGCATGGGTGGGCGCGTGCGGGCGAACTCGTCGGTGACGCTTTAGCGGACATGCCTTGGAATTCATTCCTGAGCATTGAATACGGTGATGAGACCGACGGACCCCGTCGACCCTATGCGCAAGCCAGCCCCAGCGCGGACGGTGTCTGGTGCGAAATCGTCTCGGAGGCGTTCCTGTCCGCCGAGGAATGGCCAATTAATGAGGTTTACCTCCTGCGGAATGGCTGGTCCGCGCCGGACGACGAAGTCCCTAACTGGCACAAGCACGGCATACCTCCACTGGAGGCTGGGCACCAGATACTGGAGGGCCTGGTATCTGGCCGGAGCTGCCGTGATCCACAGAAAGTCCGCTGGCGCAGCGGAGATTTCCCCGGAGGCCCGGGGCCAGATGGTGGCGTCATCCTTGACTTCGAGCCTGGCGGAATAGTCCGGAACCTGCGGCGCGCAAGCTGACATTCGGCATCGCCGGGGAAGTACACCCGCTACGAAATGTCAGTGGCCGCCTATAGCCTTCCCAGCAACCGTTGCTGCTACTAGGAGGCCCACATGCCAGTCCCTACTCCACCGTCACGCCGAGTCCTTTCGGCCGCTGAAACTGTTGCAATGCGTTCCGGACTCACAGTGCTGATCGTGCCCCGACGGGGCCTCATCCTGTGGGCCGTGGCACGAACGGTCGAATCTACCGTTCTCGGGGTGCAGTCGGGCTGGATCACCGAGGCCGCCGCAGGGGCGCATTGGGGCAAAGCCTACGCGGAGGCCGCTCGCGCCGTCACGGAACTGGCTGCGGGCGGGAACGAGCCCGTCTTTTCCGTTGTGGATACTGCCCGCGAACAGTTGCTGGGGCTTGGGCTTCCTGTTGATCTTTCCTACCCGCCCGCTGCAGGTGTCGTGGTGACAGAAAAAGCCGTGGCCGAGAGGCTTGATGCACTGTTCTGCCGGTTGGAGATTGCCACAGACGCCTCCATCGGCCACCGCACTCCTTGGGCAGGGCACGGCTGGGTATTGGATTTCGGAAAAGGCCTGCCGCTTCGCCCCGGCCTGAAGGCCGTGGGCGGCGGAAGCATCCTGGAAAGCGAGCTTCGGGCGATCCGGCTGGCTCTCGGTGCTGCCAAGAACGCCTACACCGGCGTATTGGACGGACGCTGCGCCGTCACCGTTTCCTCCGACAACCTCACAGCCGTGAGGATGCTCAGCGACAGCGGCTTCCAACCCGGACAATCAACTGCAGCCTGCCGCGAGGAGCTACAACGGATCCAGGCCCTGGCCGCTTTTGCCGACGTTCATTTCCAGTGGGTCAAAGGCCACGCCGATCATGAACTGAACGTTCTCGCTGACCGGCTGGCGGTGATGTCCCGAAGGCACAAGGAAGCTGAGCTTCCGGCACACGAGACCTTGCGAATGGCCGCAGGCGTTGTCGAACAGCGAAATTTGGGCTTGGCTGCGTGAACAGCCTCCAGGATGAAGTCGTCCTGGCCCACTCCGTCCATGTTCTGCAGTGGGCGACAATTGGCCCTCACTCCTCGACGTCTGCATGAGGCCGGGGCACCACGGCGAAAAGCCAAAGTACGCCATATGGTTTGGCCGCTTCCCCGTGGAAGCCCCAGACTTGAGCTGGACCATCCGGACGTCTCCCGGACAGTTCTGTCCGCCCAACTTAGTCATATTGAATCGGCCCTTTCGGGGAGGACCAAACTCTGCGGCCAACGGCCGCAGTCCTTGCGCTGCATTAGGAAGATGGAACGTGCCATGGAAATGCTGAGTGGTGTCAGCGTCGATACATTCAAGAATCTCGTATGGTTGGCTGCCTTTATTGTCGGCGGTTTGTTTGTCATCGGCAGCCCCGTGTCTTCTCCACTGAAGATAACCGCGAGGGCCGTTAGTGCCCTGCTTGCGGCAACGGTGTCATTCGCCGCCGCCAACCTGGCAGTGGTGTTCTATATCCTTGCGCACCTCACGGATCAGCGCTGGTCTGTCGGAAAAGATCCAAAACTGGACAGTCCCCAGCTGTCTGCCCGGCCGTTCTTCCAGCCAATCACCGATAGTTTGAATGACATCCTGGGCAGCCTGACGGGAAGCCTGGACAATGCCATCGCATTAAAGAATGCATTCCTGACCATGCCGGACTTTATCATTGCAGCTGGCTGGGCTTTCCTGTTGCTGTTGCCGCTGGTTATCGTGGTTCGAATCATTGCTGGGTTCATCGAAAAAGAGCAGGTTCGGCAGATTGACCGGAATACGCGCGATCTGGCTGATATCCGCGCCCAATTTGGACTTGCCGCTTTCAAAGACACCGCCAAGTCGCGCTCCTGACTCGGGAAGTTTGATCTGTCCGTGTCGCCATGGTGAATCAGCCCCGCCCAGCTAACGTTGGAACAGCGCAAAACCGGGAAGCCGGTTTATCAACATGGGGGCGGCAATGAGGTGCATTCCGGAAGAACCGGAGTTCGGCGAAGGACACCACGCAGAAAAGGCCGTCTGGACCGCCCTGCGGAACAGCCTCCCCGACGACTGCGTCCTCGCCCACTCCGTCCACGTCCGCGATGGCCGGAACGAATACGAGATTGACCTGCTGGTCCTCTGGCCCAACGTTGGCATGGCCGCCATCGAGATCAAGGGCGGCCAAGTCAGCATTACGGACGGGCAATGGTGCCAGTCGGACCGTACACAGAAGCGCAAGATCCAAAGCCCCGTGGCGCAGTCCCAAAGCTCACTCCACGCCCTCAAGAACTGGCTGGAGAACCAGCTCGGTACGCGCCTGAGCAGCCGCTGCGTCTACATGGTCAGCCTCCCCTACACCGACGTGCCGCGTGACTGGACCATGGCAGGCTGCCCCCGGTCGCTCATCCTCGACCAGACCGACAGCAAATCCCCCGCCGGCCTCGTCCGCCAAGCCATGGAAAACGAAGGCGGCGGAGCCTCGCCACTGGCGCCGGCCTTCCTGGAACGCATCGTCCGCAAGCTGGGCGGAAACCTGGACACCGCCGTCGTGCCTTCCACCACCTCACAGGAGGACGAGGCAGCGCAGGACCACCTCACGGAACGCCAGTCCGTGTTGATCCAGGCAACCCGCTCACTCAACAGGGTCCGTTTCACCGGCGGCGCGGGCAGCGGAAAGACGTGGCTCGCCGTCGAGAAGACCAAGCTGCTGAGCAAGCAGGGCAAGCGCGTAGGCCTCTTCTGCTACAACAAAGGCCTGGGGCAATACCTCCAGGACCGCGTCGCACCCTGGCGCCAGGCCAAACCGGTGTTCACGGGCGAGTTCCACGAATACGTGCGCGGGCTGGGAGTCCCGGACGGTTCCGGGCAGGATTATTTCGACGTCGAAATGCCCCGCCTCCTGAAGGAGCTGGCAGTCGGACTGGAGCCGCACGAGCGGCTGGACGCCGTCGTCGTCGACGAAGCGCAGGACTTCGCGCCCCTATGGTGGGACGCGCTTCTCGCGTGCACCACCGATCCCGCCGCGGGCGAGGTGTACGCGTTCATGGATGACCGGCAGGACGTCTACCAACGCTGGGGAGGCGCGACGGCGGACCTCACCAATGGTCCGATGGCTGCTTTCGTGCCCATCCACATCGACGACAACCTCCGCAATACCCGCAAGATCGCCGAAACGTTCAAACCCTTTGCCGGCGAATATTTCACGCCCCGGGGCAGCACGGGACTGCCCGTACGGTTCGTGGACTGCCCGACCGGGGATGCGCTCGAGGTCGCCGGAGACTGCGTGGAGGCGCTGATCGAGGAGGGCTGGGCAAACAATCAGCTCGCGCTCCTCACCACCAAAGATCGCCACCCCATCCACTTGGACTATTTCGAGCGCGGAGCCACCGAGGAGTACTGGCGGGACTTCCATGCCAACGAGGGTGAGTTCTATGGCCATGTGCTGGGCTTCAAGGGTCTGGAACGGTCCGTTGTTGTTCTTTGCGTCAACGGGTTCAAGGACATGTCGCGGGCCAGAGAACAGCTCTACGTGGGGTTGTCCCGGGCTCGGAGCCTGCTGGTGGTAGTCGGTGATTCCGAGTTGCTGGAGGAAGCGGGCGGGCGGGAACTGAAGGCGGCGTTGTCACGGTCTCAGGCGTGGAGCCCTGTGCCGTAGAAGGGTGAAAATCGGCTCCTGGCCGAGCGACGAACGTCAGCCGCAAGAGAGGTCCGGCGTTATTGTCGGTGCGGCAGTTCATGCTTCTTCTAGCAGTTCGAAGAATTACGTCTTCCTGGGGATAGACTGCCGGGAGTCTTTGGACTCACTGAGGAGTTTGATCCGCATGACCAGCTCGGTCCCGAGCACAACAAATTTGGGGGAAAGATGACGGTTCCGGGCATTCGGCGCCGACCCGCTGACCGACATTCGCGCCGCGGATAAAGGCCGCTGGCTGCACGGGAAGGAAACCCCGTCCGTGAAAGGCAGTAACGCCGTATCGGCGCCCAAGGACAACTATGCGCAGTTCATAGAGCAGCTGGATGCCGCGTCGAGGAATCTGACCGCTCGCCGGGAACCGCTCACGCGAACGCTTGAGATTTTGGACGTGCTGTTAAGGCAAAACGCTCTCGGACTCCAGCTGTGGGAGGAGCGGCGCGCCGATGTCGGCAAACTGCTGGACAAGGAAGTTAGCTCAGCGGAGAAACTACAAGCGCTGAGTGAGCTCCACGAGGTTTCACTCCGGATGGAATCGATGTTCCAGAACCGCACTCAGCGCATCAGAGAAAAGCAAGCGTCGTTTCAGGCCCGCCGGGAAGAAATCAGCAAATCCCTTCTCGAGCTGGACCGCAGCAGGCTCAAGCTGACGTCGTCCAGAACGCTGTCCCGCGAACGCGAGAATCTGAACCGAGCCGTCGCCGACCTAGCGGGCACGCCCGAGGGCGTAACCACTGCCTCGGCAGATCGTGGCCTTCGCGACGACCTTAGCGAGGCTCGAAGGGCGATCGTCCTTGCGGCGGCCCTCATGGAAGTGTGAAAGGGAGATGACCTTGCCCGAATGGCCTACGGAGAAGCGCGTGATCAGAACGTTCACGTCTTTGCAATGGGACGGCAAACGTGGCTTCAAGGCGAGGAGCCCTCTTGCCAAGTTCACCGCTAAGCGGTTCTTGGTTGGTCTTGCGATTTTCGCAGTCCTGACCAGGCCGGGAGCTTTCGGTGCGGTGGCTATAGCGCTCGGTGTGGTCGCTTTACTCTTGTGGATTCTGTCGGAAGACAAGGTCAGACAGAAATTTGCGAATGAGCTCATCGCCGATGTCAACGAAACCATCGTCGGCCTCACCGGGGACGCCACCGCTGAGTTGTCCCGGAAGACCTTTGAATCGTTTTGCTCGTCCGGTGGGCGCATCCCTCTGCCGGTGAACGGGGTGCCGGGACTCGAGCTCGGTGTCGTCAGCGACAGGCCACCCGAGGAACGCATAGCAGCGATAGCGCGGGTGGACGAAACGGTCCGCACAAGTCAGGTCACCGTCTTTGCTACACCGCCCGACTACGGCACTGCCATCTTTGACCGGTTGCTCCAGGCCACCCGCGACGCAGACTGGCCGGCCGCCACACCCACGGGGGCGCCAACGCGTCGGCACAGTTATTGTCCGACCCTGAACATATGATCTAGGAACTGTCGCTCCAACACGTCCCGGGGGATGATGTGAACGTTTTGTTTGGCCTGTATCTGGACCGCGCTCCGTGGACTTACCGTGATTCCGCGCTCGGCACGGTCAGGCTCGGCCCCTTGGGGTTGGTCCAGCTTCTGCAGACCCGGCTGGGGCTTACCGGACCCGACGCACGGCACTCCACGCGGATCCGGCAGTACATGGCCCGGCTCGCGGAGCAGGACACCCCGCAGGCGTGGTTCCATGGGTCCTTCTCCGTCGATCCGTGGTCCACAGCTATCGACCTATTGGATATCCGCGACGAGCTCGTCGTCAATGGATGGACGGGCCTCGCTCCGGACGGGTCCACCGCCAAGTTGCAAGCCCTCGCAGCCTTGGAGCAGAGCCTGCTCCCCCTCGACCTGGCGTTCGCCGACTACCCTTTGGAACTCATCCGTGAGCTTGAGGGCGAGCCAACCTCGCATTGGCCGCTCGGGATCGTGCAGCTTGAACTCCAGCACCCCCGCAGCTCGTTCCCCGCAATCTGGAGCCGTCTCATCGACGCGCTGGAACGCCGCGGAGTGAGAATCGCGGAGCCTTCACTGCCGACGGAGCCGGTGGGGGAGGTAACCGTCCTCGTCGCCAAGACCGAATGGGAGGCGGCTGAGCACACGGCCCGCTGGCTGGCGTCCGCGGCCAACCCGGATGCAGATCTCTCGGCCGTCGTCGCCTCCACAAGCACTGCGCTGCTGGATCAGGAACTGCAGCGTCGGGGACTGCCGCGGATCGGCGTCAGCAACCGCTCACGTTGGCGGGCAATTGACCAGATCATTCCCCTCTTCTTCAACGTGATCTGGGGGCCGGTGGACGTCCAGTTGCTGGGCGAATTCCTGAACCTTCCCGTGAGCCCCGTTCGGCGCGCAGCCGCCCGGCATCTCCTGCACGCCCTTGCCGCCCAGCCAGGGACCGGCGGGGATGAATGGCTCGGCGCGCTGCAGAAGATCAGCGCCGAGGAGACGCTCGGCCCGGACGTTGCGGCGGAGCTCGACCAGCTTCTAAGCACCGAGCTCTTGATCGATGACGGAACTGTCAGCGGCACCACCGTCGTCGAACGCGCGCAGTGGCTGCGCACCCAGCTCAGCCGCCGCGTGCAGCTGCACCCCCGGCTTGAAGGGGTGCTTAGCCAGCTCAATGAATTTACGGCCCTAATCGACGGGCCGGAGCCGGTAACACGCAAGACGCTCGTGCGGATCCTGGAATCCGTCATTCCCGCCAGTGCCAGTCCCCTGGCTGGCGGTGAGGCAGCGCCATGGGTCACGCTGCACAGCCTCAGTGAACTCTGCGACGACGTCGACGGGCTCGTCTGGTGGGGCTGCCAGGATGACGGCCGGCCCCGGTCCCGCCACTGGGACGACGCCGAACGACAATCCCTACTCGGCGTCGGCGTCCAACTGCCTGATCCGGCCGTCCTAGCCGAGCTGGAACTCTCGGTGGCAGTGAACGCCGCGAGACGCTGCCGGCGGGTGCTGCTTGTCCGCGCCGCCGAGATCAGCGGAGAGCCCACAAAGGCCCACCCGGTGCTGTCCTCACTGGCTTTCACCACCCTTCCGACTCCCCTGCCGGGAACCCCGGAAGAAAACAAGAAGGCGGTGGAACACGCCATTTCAGCCTCCACCACCACCCCCGCCGAGCTGGTGCACGACGGCGTCTGGCGCATCGCCGGCCGGACTGCCGCGTTGGCGCCGGTGCAGCGCTCCCAACCCGAGCCCGTTCCGGCCGCCCACGAGTTGGGTCCCCGCCCGGCGTTCCTGCCCGACAAGCTCTCCTTCACGCAGCTCAGCACCTTGATCGGCTGCTCCATGAAGTGGGTCTTGGAGAAGAAAGGCCGGCTAAAGATGGGTGACGGGCAGTCCGTCCCCACCGGGAACACCATGATCGGCACTCTGGTCCACAAGCTGGTCGAAGAACTGTTCGCGGAGCTCCGCGCTGCAAACCGGGCCGTGCCCGAGCCAGCGGAAGTCCAGGTCAAACTGGACCAACTCGTGCCGCACTATGCCTCGGAGCTGCTCCTTCCGGGCAGAGGCGGCAGACTCGCCGGCCTCCGTCCCGTCATCCAGAACTCCGTCATCACGTTTTTCCAGACCCTGCAAAGCCAGGGCGTCTACATTCGCGCCACCGAGCACGAGTTCAGCAAGCCGGCCATGTTCAACGTCAACGGGGCCCAGATTGAAGTACGGGTCTCCGGTTACATCGACGTCCTTGCCGCGGACCAGGAGGCAGAACCCGTCGTCATCGACCTCAAATGGACCAACCGGCCGAAGTACCGGCGCGAAGAGATCACCAAGGGCGACGCGATGCAGCTCGCCCTGTACCACTGGGCACTGGACGAGGGCCCGGATCCCATGTCCACGGTCGCCGAGGACGCTGCAATGTCCTACTACATGCTGAAGCAGGGCGAGTTCGCCTCGACCAGCAAACTCTTCGGGCAGGCGCTGAGCAGCCCCGCGTCCAGCCGGAGCACTTGGCAACGATCGGTCCGCGCCGCCGAGTTCTCCATCTCGGAGGTGGTGGGAGGACGAGTTATGGCCGCCGGGCGTCAGGAGCTGGGGTCCTCCGATGAGCAACGGAAAACGGCGACAGCGGCTGACCGGCTCTATCAGAAGCCTTCCTGTAATTTTTGCGACTTCTCCGTCCTGTGCGGCCTCAAGGGGGACTTGTCATGAACCGCGCCCTGCACAATGTCGCGATGATCACGGCCAGCGCCGGCACCGGCAAGACCTATAGCCTGATGGGCGAAATCGCCCGCGAAATCAACAACGGCACGAAGCCCAGCCAGATCCTGGCCACAACCTTCACCAAGAAGGCCGCCGCCGAACTGATCGACCGTGTCCAAGCCGAGCTCTTCGGCAATGAGCGCCCCGACGCTGCCCGCCAGATGTCCGTCAGCATGGTGGGCACCGTCAACAGCGTGTGCGGCCGACTGCTTCAGGAATACGCGGTCGACGCCGGGCTGTCGCCGGCCCTCCAGGTCATCGCCGAAGACGAACAGCTCCGGATCTTCCAGCTCGCCACGGACGCCGTGTTCGCAAAGTTCACTCCCCTAATCCAGCCGCTGGCGAAGCGCCTAGGCTACGACGGCGAGTCGGACGTCCGCGGCAGCGACCCTGACTGGCGTACGATCGTGCGCGACATCGCCGACGCTGCCCGCGGAAACAGGATCGACCCCACGGCACTGAGACAATCCGCTTCACTGTCCCTGCAGGGGCTGCAGCAGGTCCTCGGTCCGGCGGGCCTCGACGAACGCGCCACCTGGTCCAACCAACTGCTCCAAGGACTCATGTCGCTGCGCGGGCTGGTCTCGGACAAACTGGATCAAGGGAAGGTTCCGCCCAAAAACCTTTTGGCCTCGGTCTCCCTGCTGGAGCCCGTCCTGGCCCAGGGGTCCGCCGAGGACCTCCCGTGGCGTTTCTGGATCGAGGCCGCCGGGGTGGCCAATGCAGACGCGAAACGGCAGCTTGAGAGCTACATTTCATCGGTCGACGTCGATCTGATCTCCAACCCGGTTTTCCAGACCGAGCTGCGGGAATTCACGGAACTGGTGTTTGCCTGCGCCGCTTCCTGCCTGGACCGGTTCGCAGAATTCAAGCAGCAGTACGGGCTCATCGACTTTGTCGACCAGGAAACGCTTGTGCTGGACCTGCTGGAAAACAACCCGCAGTTTCAGGTCTCCATTGCCGGACGCATCAAGTTCATGGTGGTAGACGAGTTCCAGGACACGAGCCCGCTGCAGCTCCAGCTGTTCACCAAGTTCGCCGAGCTCGTGGACCGGGTGGTCTGGGTAGGCGACTCGAAGCAGGCCATCTACGAATTCAGAGGCACTGACCCGGAGCTGATGAAGGCTGTCGCCGCACATGTCGATAAGGAGAAAAAGAAACAGCTTCACGATTCCTGGCGGTCCAAGGAAGCTGTCATCGACCTCTCCAACGAGATCAGCCTCGCCATGTTCCCGGAGCTGAGCGAAAAAGAAGTTCGGCTGACGATCCCGGAAGCCCGTAGAGATCCGTCCCACCCCAAGAACGCACTTGGCGGTGCCCGGGAGGTGTGGACCTTGACTGCGAAAACGGTACCGGAGCAGCGTCGCGCCGTCGCCGCCGGCGTCATGGATCTAATCCAGCGGCGCGGATTCCAAGGGTCCGACGTCGCGGTTCTCGCCAGGTCAAACGACGCCGTGGCGTCTATCGCCGCCGAACTCGCGTCGCTCGGCATCAAGGCGACGACGAACACGTCCTCGTTGTTCGCCGCACGGGAGATCCAACTGGTCCGCGCAGGAATGGCCTTCGTAGCGTCCGATGACGACACCGTGGCCCTGGCGGAGCTGGTGCATCTACATCCTGATCATCCCCAATTCGGCCGCTGGGTCCCCGCCCTGTTCGACGCCGAGGAGCCGAAAGAAGAGCTCCGGCGCTGGGCCAGCGACCCTCTGGTATCCGGGTTGGTCGATCTCCGCGACTTAGCCAGAGTGTGCACGCCCACCGAGATCATGGAAGAGGTGACATCGCGGCTGGGGGTTGCCCGGCTGATCAAATCGTGGAGCAACCCGGGGACCCGGCTCAAGAATCTGGACGCACTGCGTTCCCTGCTGGAGCAGTACTACGAATCGTGTGCCGCGCTCAGCAAGCCCGCGACGCTGGGCGGCTCGCTCAAGTTCCTCTCCGACGCCGCCAGCACCGGCAGCGAGAATTTCGGGGACGACGTCGTCAACGTGCTGACGTACCACAAGGCCAAGGGACTGGAATGGCCGGCCGTCGTACTGGCGAGCCTGGACACGGATGTTACTGCGAAACCGTGGGGTGTAGCTGTCGAAGGAGTCGACGACATCGACGTCGGCAACCCGCTCGCCGGGCGTTGGATCCGCTTCTGGCCGTGGCCGTTCGGCGGCAAGGGATTCAAGCCGCTGTCGGCAGTGGCAGACTCCTCCACGGTGGCGCAACGGGTCCTGGCCCGGCGCCAGGCTGACTCGGCACGCGTGCTCTACGTAGGCCTGACCCGCTCAGTCGGTGTGACCTGTCTGGCGGCCGCCAAACCAGCCCCGGCCTCGTTCAACACTCTGGGAACAGGATCGATTGTGGAGTGGACAACGGGCGCTGGCAACGTGGGAACCCTGGTCGTCCAGGGGCGCGACGGCGAACACACGCTCTCCGTGGATGCGTTCACTTACGAGCCTGCGGGCGAACCCACAGATACGGGTACCACCGCTCAAGAAGAGTTCGAGGACAGCCTTGTGGTCGGTTCGCCGGTTCCGCACAAATCCGCCCGGGTGACTGCCAGTTCGCTGGCGAGCTTCGGCTTTGCAGCAGAAGTCGCCGAGGCCGCCGCCCTTGGACCCCAGCTGATTTCACACGGCGGCGCCAACTGGGACAAGGTGGGTTCCGCGATCCATGGTTATCTCGCCCTGCCCCTGGCCGAGATGGACGCCTCCGTCCGGCTCAGTGGGGCGCGCCGGCTCCTGGACCGATGGGGCGTTGCCTCCGCCGTCGAGCCAAGCGTCGTAGTGGACGCCGGTGAACGGATGCTCGCCTTCTTCGACCAGCACTACCCTGGCGCCATCTTCACCACCGAACAGTCGGTTGCCTGGCGGAACGCCGACAACCAGCTCATGGAAGGGTGGATTGACCTCCTGCTGGAAACGCCTGCCGGGTATGTCCTGGTGGATCACAAGTCCTATCCGGGCACGGATCCTATCGGTCACATCAAGGACAAGTACATCGGCCAGATGCGCGGGTATGCCGAGGCGATTGAGTCCATCACAGGGCGGCCCGTCGTCGAAACGCTGATCCACATGCCGGCGCTTGGGAAGATTTTCCGGATCACGTAGCTTCACCACCAGCGGTGGCGGCACTCCGGGTTCTGGCACGCCCATTTGGGTAGTCCAAATTCGACTTTTTCCGGTGACGGGGTAAACGCGCATTTCGTCCATGACGACGCGGCCAGCGAACTCGGTCTTGGGCATAGATTCGCGCGCCGACGGCATGACCATCCCGTAGGCAATTCGCCATGCCTCGTGGCCGCATACCGGACATTTCCGCGAAACGGCGCGCTTCTTCTTCGGTTCCGGTTCCATGCCGGGGGCGGGTTTATCCGGAGTCATGGAAGCAATCTAGGCCGCCGCTCTGACAATTAATGGCATTTCAGGGGTTACAACCAAACTCCTATGGCTAGTAATTTTTGTAACCCAGCGGACGGAAGAACAATGAAGTCATTCCAAGACGTCGACTGAGCGCTATGGCGTGTCGTCTAAACCGGCGGGACCGCGGAATGCCGTAAAATCAGAGCAATTGCGGCCAAGGGGGCCCTTAATACGGGAAAGGCCGGAAACTCAATGACTACTCCACCAGCTGGCTGGTACGACGATCAAGCGACTCCTGGTCGCCAACGCTGGTTTGACGGAACGCAGTGGACCGACCATTTCCAGAATGCTCCTGCAATGACTGCCCCGCCCGTCTATTCCGCGCAGCAGTGGCAGCAACCTCACCACACCATGGGGCCTATGACCTCGTCGAATCTTAATGTGGTCCGCGAGGTTATCTACAATCGCCAACAAACCCCGCACAGTGCGACAGCGTGGACCCTCATCTCGCTTTTCACCGGCGGCATCGGGCTCATCTGGGTCGCCTACTACTCGTTGAGTCCCAACCACTACTGGAAGGCCTGACAGCCAGGGTTCCACCAAGGCTGCCAGCAACTCGTCTGCGGGCGCACGAAGCTTTCCAGGACTTAGCCGCCAGCCGTAGCAGCACGACGACGGGGACGGGCACTCAGTGCCCGCCCCGTCTGGGTTTAGGCCTTGGCTCGCAAGGCCCGGGGTGAGCCCGAACCGCTAACTTCCGGTTAAGCCTCGACCGCTTCCTCGCTGCCGGTCTCAGACCCGCCCGCCCTCTGTTCGTCGCGCCTTTTCCGTTTGAACAACCCCGCTACGCTTCCGCCGACCGAGCCCGCCGTACCGGCAATGGCGCCGCCGACTCCCTTGACCGCGGTAAGGGCCTGCGGCTCATCCGGGATCCCGTCTCCGTCAAGGTCCACGCTCCGGAACGCGCGCGTTACCGTGTCGGCCGCCGTTGCTACCCCGGCGCCCACTGCCGAACGTACAGCTCCTCGCAGAGCTCCTCACCCTGCCCGGCTCACCCGTGCGGCATCGCGCAGCACGGCATCTGCTCGAGACCGATGGCTATGTGGACCCCTACGTGGTGGTCTGGGCTTCCCAGCTCTTGGACAGGTCTACGAGATTCAGCCTGTCGCTGCCGGAACGGTGTCTTCGGGAGCAGGTTCAGACTGAATCATCGTCCTTTGTCGGTTTGACGGTCGTGGACCGGTGTTAGCGGCCATGAAAAACTGCCCGTAGATGGCCACGGAATTGCCCGCTGATGGCCACCGGGACTGCCCGCCTGTGGCCATGAGTTCTGCCCAGCCATGGCCGCTTGGTTTGCCCGCATTGTTCGCTTGTCCCGCCGTGTCGTAAGACGGCGGGGGCCTCTTCCCGTTTGGATGTCGGTGTCGAATCGAATCCGCTGACAGGAAGAGGCCCTGAATGAAGGATGCCCTAGAAACCGTGAAAATTCTTGCTGCCTATGATCTGACCAAGTCGCTGCGCGGTGCAGCGGAGCTGTCGGGTTGTTCCCACCACACTGTTGACCGGCTGGTCCAGGCCCGTGATGCCGGGCGTGCACCGGGCGGTGTGACGGACCGGCCCCGGGTCACCGACGAGTGGCTTCCAAAGATCGAGGAATGGGTCGAAAAGTCCAAGGGCCGGATCCGCGCCGATGTCATCCATGACAAGCTCGCCGCGATGGGCTACCGAGGTTCGGACCGCTCCACCCGCCGCGCCGTTTCCCAGGTCAAAGAGGCCTACCGGCGCGGGAACAAAAGGGTCCACCGTCCCTGGATCACCGAGCCAGGCGCCTGGCTTCAGTACGATTTCGGCGACGGGCCCGTCATCGACGGGGTCAAGACCGTACTGTTCGTCGCCTGGCTGGCCTGGTCCCGGTTCCGCATCGTGATCCCGCTGCGTGACCGGACGGCGCCGAGCGTGTTCTCCGCCCTGGACCGGTCATTCCGGCTGCTCGGCGGCGCGCCAACGTATGTGCTGACCGATAACGAGAAGACCGTCACCACCATGCATGTGGCCGGCGTGCCGGTCCGTAACCAGCAGACGCTGGCGTTCGCCAGGCACTACTCCGTCGAGGTGCTCACCTGCCAGCCGGCGGACCCGGCATCCAAGGGCGGGGTCGAATCGTCTGTGAAGATCGCCAAGGCAGACCTGGTGCCCAAGGACACCAACCTGCGAGACGAATACGCCTCGTTCGCCGCGCTCGAGACGGCCTGCACCGCGTTCATGGACCAGATCAACACGCGCGAGCACCGGACCACCCGCCGCCGCCCGGTCGACATGCTCGCCGAGGAGGCCGCGTCCCTGCACCGCGTCCCGGACACAGCGCATACCCTCGCCTACGGGGTCGGGCGCCGGGTGCCGGAAAACACGCCGATGGTCTCGGTCGAAAACGCCCAATACTCCGTGCCTGCCCATCTGCTCGGCGCCGAGGTGTTCGCCCGCTTCCACGGGACCGGCCCGGATGCTCAGGTCGTGATCGTGCATGTTGGTGCCGGCGGGCCGGTCGAGGTCGCCCGGCACCGACTTGCCCGGCCCGGGTCCCCGGCGATCCTGGACGCACATTTCCCGGACCATCAGCAGAAGGTGCCCGGCGACTACAAACCCGTGCCGCGGTCCACGGCGGAAGCAGAATTCCTGGGCATTGGCGCCGGCGCGAGGACCTGGCTGCTGGAGGCCGCCGCGGCCGGAGCGCAGCGGATCAACGTGAAGATGGCCGAGGCTGTCGCGCTGGCCAAGATCGCGGGGACTGCCGAGGTCGATAAGGCCCTGGGCGTTGCCGCGATCCACCACCGCTTCGCGCACGGCGACCTCGCGTCGCTGTTGAACGCGGGCGGAAACCACACCGGGCTGCGCACCGCCGCGGAGGACAAGTCCCTCACCCAGGGCACCGCCGGGTGGGCCGGCCTCGGCACCACCGGCGCCGGGGAGGGCGCCCGATGAGCATCACGACCGCGAACAGCACCGCACCGGCTCTGCCCGCCGACCTCGAGGCACTCATGCGGCAACTGAAAATGCCCCACGCCCGCGCCATCGCCCCGGACGTGTTGGCCACCGCCCGCGCTCAGCGCTGGGAACCGGCCGAGGTCATCAAAGCACTGCTCGCGGAGGAGACCAAGGGCCGGGCCCGGTCGATGCTCGCCACCCGCCGCAAGGCTGCAGGGTTCCCGACCGGCAAGACGTTCGCCCTCTGGGACGAAGCCGCGTCCTCGATCCCGGCACCGACCCAACAGGCCCTGCGCACCCTGGAATGGATCCACCGGAAAGAAAACCTCGTCGTCTGCGGCCCCTCCGGGACCGGAAAGACATTCTTCCTCGAAGCCCTCGGCCAGCAGGCCGTCGAAGAAGGGATGCGCGTCGCCTGGTTCACCCTTGAGGACCTCGGCGCCCTGATCCGTTCGCACCGGGCCGACGACACCGTCACCCGGGCCGTGGCTAGGATCCTGCGCGCAGATCTCGTGGTCGTGGATGACATCGGCCTCCTCGCCGTGGCCACCGACGCCGCCGAAGGCCTCTACCGGGTCGTCGACGCAGCCTATGAAAAACGGGCCGTCGCGGTCTCCTCGAACCTTCACCCCGCAGGCTTCGACGAGCTCATGCCCAAAACCCTGGCCACCGCGACTGTGGACCGGCTCCTGCACCACGCCCACGTCTGCCAAACCACCGGCGACTCCATCCGCCTCACCCAGGCCCTGGCCGGAAAGGGCGTCATGCCACTGAACTAAACCCCAAACTGGTGGCCAGCAAACCCCATCCCCAAGCGGGCAAACCAGCTGGCCACCACTGGGCAGTTCTACTGGCCACCAGCGGGCAGAAATGCTGGCCGCCTACGGGCAATTCCTAATGGCCGTTGACAGACCGGGGAAACAGCGGCGTGTCGTCAGGCTGTCCCCGGTCCACGAACGCTCCGGTGGCAATCCAGTCGAGGCTGGACACGTACGGTTTGCCCCTCGACTCCTCGTGGACTCTCCGCAGGTCTCCTACGGTTGCGTCATGGCTCCACATCCTCGTTCGCCGGCCTAGCCGTAAACGTGCAGTGCTGCACCGTAGCCCAGCGGCAGTCCGTGGCCGTTCAGCCACGACACCATCACCTCCGAGGTTCCGGCAAGTGTCAGGTTCTGCGAAGCAGAGACACCCCGGAAGGGCCTGTTCCCGGCCTCGTCTGCGGCCGCGCCCAGCCCTATGCGCCAGTTGCGGGCGACACCACGGCAGATCTGGGCAACCTCCACCTGGAATCCGCTGCCGGTGTTCATGGCCTGGGCATAGCGCCCGATCGGTTGTGAGTTCGAGCCCTTCGTCTGCACGACCAGCCACTCGCCGTCGCGGCGCGTGCCCTGAATGAGTGCGACCAGATGGGTGGCTGACTCTACGTCCTCCCAATCTTTGTACTGCTGATTCACCTGCGCTTTCCACTCCAGCGCTTCTTCTGGCTGAAGATCCAGCATTAGCTCCAGTGAGGCTTCAGGACGTGCGATTGTTTCCAGCATGGCGGTGCCTTTCATTTCTAACCGATGCCTTCATTGTCAGAGGCCCCACTGACATTTCTTCCGGCCGTGATAGGCCTTCGGAAAATGTCGGCCCCGGTTGATAGCCTGCCCGTGTTGATGGAGAAGGGCCGGGTGGGCTCGGAAAGGAAAGGGTTCCGGTGGAGAATCACGACAACAATCCTGAGTTGGCTGCGGCGAAAGCAATTGCGACCATCGCGCACAGGTTCCAAACCGATAAGATCGGCGCGCCGTATATCGAGCACCCCCGCCGCGTGGCGGCCAGCTGGACGACCCGAAGCACGTTGCGGCGGCCTGGCTGCACGACGTCATCGAAGACTGCGGCATCACAGCTGAGAACCTGAGGACCGCGGGAATCAGCGACGAGGTGATTGACGCCGTCGTCCTGCTTACCCGCACCGAGGCCAACACGAGTAACGGATACTACGAGGCTATTCGCGAGAATCCCATTGCCTTGGCCGTGAAACTGGCGGACATCGCCGACAATACCGATCCAGAGCGGACGGCGCGTCTGGAACCCGAAGTCCGACAGCGGCTTGCAGCTAAGTATGAAAACGCGAGGAAGCTGCTCGGCCAGAAATAGCTTTACCGGTGTTGTTCCATGCGGGCGCGCCGGTCAACGTCCGGCCCACTCCAGCACGGGAATCCGCCGTCGGTGCCGGTAGTGTTGGCGCATGGCAGCACATGGGGGAAATCGATGGTCTCGGGCTCTAACGCTTTTGCTGGTTCTGGCCAGTTGCGGAATCGCACTAAGTGCCTGCGAGTACGAGGACGACAGCCCGGCTCACTCTGATGCGTCAGCTGCAGGCTCCCCGTCATCTCCCCCACCCGTGCCGATGGCAAGCCAGGCTCCTATCGACACTCCGGCCGCATTCTCCCCGCCAGCGCGCCCTCCCGTGCCTAACGACACCCCCGCTCTAGCCCGAGCCCGCGCAACAAATCAGGCGCAACTGGAAAAGCGATTGGGTCTCCCGCCTGACGGTCTTGTCTTGGGCGGATCAGGCGGACTGGGCAGTGGCGGACTTCGGGCGTCAGCAACTGAAATACCAAGGGGAAGCTACATGGTTACCGCTGAATGCGTGGGAATGCTCAAAGCATCGCTCACCGTCTCGCAGCCCGGCCTGCGGGGAGGAACCACTCATGAAGTGACCCTCAACTGCAGAACTACGGCGCGCGCGAAACTGGACCTTGCAGCAGGACCGGTTTCCGTCCGCATCACTCCTTCCACCGCCACCGCCCCGGGCCGCACTACCATCGCCGGATTCTGGATGGTCCCGGCCGCCTGATCGAGACGCGCTCCCTGCCGTCACCACCAGCGGTGCCGGCACTCCGGGTTCTGGCACGCCCACCTCGGTACCCCAGATTCAACCTTGCCGGTGGCGGGGTAAATCCGTACTTCCTCGGTCAGGCAGCAACCGGCAAACTCGGCCTTCGGGCTCTCAGCCATGGCATCGGGCCCCATCATGCCGTAGGCAATCCGCCACGCTTCCTGGCCGCACACAGGGCATCTGCGAACAGTCTCCCGCTTCTTTGCGGGCTTCACGTCGTTAGTCATGGATGCAATGTATCCCGGGGTGGCGACATCTGCGGCAGTTACAAAAACTCTTAGCGCCTAAGCAATTTTTGTAACTGCCGCAGGCCGATAGGCACTCACGACCGCGGCGCCGCCGCAGACTCTAGCGGCACCGTATGACGGCGTTAGACTCGGCCGCACCGGTCTCGAAGCTCGGAGATGACTGCTTTCTCACGCCCGTTGACGGCACCATCCACAGCGGCCACCCGGTTGGCGACGTCGAGGATGTCGCTCAGATCCCCTGGCTCGGCGTCCAGGCGTCGCCAAACGTCAGCGGGGTCGATATCGACGAGGCGAGCGAGCTGCTCATCGACCACCTGATGCTGATCCCGGACCAACCTCACCAAGTGCCGGAATAACACGGCCTCATCGTCGGCGATCTTGCCGTCCGCCATGATGACGAGCCACGCGACCCACAGCATCAGCTGCGGGTGCTGACTCCGCTCGCTCAAATTCCGGGCGAGTTCAATCACCCGGGCCTCGTTCCGGAAGACGTCTCGCGCGTGCTGTCCAGCGACCAGCGTCGTGTATCGGTTCAGAACGACCGCGAGCGGAACGCCGACGAGCGGGATGCCGATTTTGATGACGGTGCGCTGCAGGAGGAACTTTCCGACGAACGGCAGCCCCCTCGCAGCGGTCAGAACCGCTCCGGAATAGAACCTCTTGATCACCGGCCGCATGATGGCCGGGACGACCCTGGACACGCCCCCACGCACGACTTCCCCGCCCTTGATCGTGAATGCCACCCGAATAAGCTTCCACATGTCATCGGGGTCGGATAGGTCGAGTGGGACCCGATAGAGGACCGCGACGTCGTAGGCCAAGCGCAGCTGGAGCCGCGTAATGAACGCGACATCGACCATGACGGTCACGATGGCGGCCGGGACAGTCGCGGGTGAGGAACCACCAAGGCTCCCCAGGGTGGCGATGATGGCCGCCGTGTAAGCACCCGCGGAGAGGCCCCCTTCGAGCGCGGCGTAGCGAGCTGCCATCTTGATCCGCTGATCGACGATGGCGTCCGCGGGCACGCCCTCGTACCGCTCCTGGAAGTACTGCCAGGTGACCTTTTCGGTGTAAGAACCCAGCGCTTGAGCGATGAGCTTAGTGAACCATCCCCCCGACTTGATGTCGTCCGGGCTCAGCCCCTTGACGAACTCCCTCAGCTCGGCTCGCTCATCCTCGACAACCTTCAGGTCGGCATCATTGACGTCGTCGACGTTAACAGCGTCGTCGGCGTCGACGGCGTTGACAGCGTCCATCGGAGCTTCGGGCATGGCAGGTCCTCTCAGGTGGGTTCAGTGTCTAGCGACGTTGCCGAGATTATTGGACAACCCTGCCGACATCTCAACAGGGTAACCCAGCGACCAGTACATGAATGACGGAGCCCCAAGCTGGAGCGCTCACTGGCGATCGATTCCACCGGCGACGCCCGATCTTAGCGCCGTTTCCGAAACGGTCGACGGTGAGACTACGAACACGCCCCAGCCACGAATAAATCAGGTAAATTTGTGGTTGGAACTTCCGGGCCAGCAGCGTCCCGACGTCCTTCCCTCCCCTTGAATGGATCCCTCCCCCATGTCTTCCGCGACTCTCTCGGCGGAACCTCGACGGTTCCCGCTTGCCGCGATGCTGGTTCTGGCCACAATCACGTTCACGGCCATCACCACCGAACTCATGCCGTCTGGCCTGCTGCCTCAGATCAGCGACGGCTTGAACGTCTCCGAGCCAGTTGCCGGCTACCTCGCTGCAGCCTACGCCGCCGTCATCGTGGTCACCGTGATTCCGGCTGCCCGGCTGCTGGCCAGGATTCCGCGGAAGACCCTGCTCATCTCACTCGTCCTCACCTTCGCGCTCAGCAACGTCCTCGTCGGGCTCGCACCCAACTTCACTGCGGCTATGGGCGCGCGGCTTGTCGGAGGCCTGGCGCACGGCCTGCTCTGGACCACCGTGGCGCCGTTCGTTTCGCGGGTGGTCCCGGCCGACAAGGTGGGCAAGGCCCTGGCCATCGTCTTCAGCGGCAACAGCCTGGGCATGGCCATCGGCGCCCCCGTGGGCACCGCGCTCGGTGCGCTCCTTGGCTGGCGCGCCTCCTTCCTCTTCCTGGCCGGCTTTAGCATGCTCCTCACCGGTCTGGCCGTCTGGCTGCTTCCGCAGGTCCGCCGGGTCCCCGACGCCGTCCGCCCTTCAATGCGCAAGGCCATCGCACAGCCCGGCGTGAAGTCCGTGGCCATCGCCTGGCCCCTGCTGGTCCTCGCCCACTTCGCGCTCTTCACGTACATCGCGCCGTTCATCCGCGAAGCCGGCCTGCCCGACTACGCCACCAGCCTCTCCCTCACCGTCCTGGGCGCCTCCGGCCTCATCGGCATCTGGATCGCGGGCATCACCGTGGACTCCCGGCCCCGCCGTTCGCTGCTGATCACGACGGCGGCCATCGCCGCCGCGATGCTCCTCCTCCCGCTCGGCGGCGGAACGATTC
The DNA here is from genome assembly GCF_021789315.1 of Arthrobacter sp. FW305-BF8. Lineage (NCBI taxonomy): Bacteria > Bacillati > Actinomycetota > Actinomycetes > Micrococcales > Micrococcaceae > Arthrobacter > Arthrobacter sp. FW305-BF8. The sequence goes on along the minus strand of NZ_CP084561.1, from coordinate 1,330,669 downwards.
CGGGCGCCATGGTCCTCATGACGGTATGGGGCGCCGGCCTCGGCGCGATCGGCATCTACAACCAGGCAGCCATCCTCCGCGCCGGGCGCGAGGACCGGGACGCGGCTAACGGCCTCACCGTCCTGACCATCCAGCTCGGCATCACCATCGGCGCGCTCTACGGCTCCGCCGCCCTGGTCCTCGCCGGCCCGCTCATGGTTCCGGTCGCCGCTGCCCTGCCGGTCGCCGTCGCCCTTGCCATCACGCTGGCCGGCAAACGACATGCCTATCCCGCGGGCCGGAAAGAGCGCGGCTGGGAAAAGCAGGAACTCAAGGAGCCGGTGTCCCAGCACTAACAGGGTGCCGCTAACGAACCGGTATCAGTTCCCCCAGGCCCCGGCCGGTGGAGGGCCTCTCGGAGGAGGGTCCGTTGTTGCTCCGACCGGCCGAGCGTAGACTCAGCGCCACCGCGGAAGGTGGAGGCAGCAGGCGTGTAGAGCATCCGGGAGCAGGTCCTCGAAGCCGAACAAAACGCCAAACTCGGGCCCGGACAAGACGAGCAGTTCTCCGGGTACGGCGTCATGGGGCTGTCCTTCAGTTCCGGCCACGTGCTGGCCATGCGGCGTTTTCCCGTGACCAGTGTTGGCCCTGGCTACACGTCGGTGTGGTTGCGCCGGCCCTCAGGTTCCTGGACCATCTACGCCGATGCCCCGGCCGAACTTTCCTGCGCCCGGTACTTTGGCGCCGCCCTGCAGAACGCTGTGCAGTGCCCCGTCACCGTTGCATGGACGGGCGACACCACCCTTAGGGTGGCCGTCGCCGGTGATGTGGACCTGACCTGGGAGCTCGAGTTGGAAACAACCGCCATCACCCGGGCGATGTCGGCAGTAGTCGGCGCCCTGCCCGCTCCCCTCCTGGAGAGCAGGACATTCCTGAAAGCCATGGGCACCGCCGCGGGACCGGTGTTGCGGGCGGACCGGCTCGGACTGACAGGCAGCGTCCCCAACAGGCAGGGCTTCCGTGCAAAACCGCGCCGGATGTGGTTTGTCTTCCGAAGCTCTGCCACCTTGACCGGTGAGGACCTGGGCAGCCTGCAGCCCTTGCGCGGCCAGACCAAGCTGGGCGATTTCTGGATCCCCCAGCGGGGCATCTTCCTGATCGGAACGTCATCCTTTGACGTCTTCGACCCCGTCCGTCACCTTCCGGCCAGAGAAAGTTGAGAAGTGGGTGCGAGCTCCTATCGCAAAATCTTCCCTGCTTCGTGACCAGACGTATTGTGACTCAAGGTAGCGTTGGGCGATGTACCTGGACTGGAGCGAGGCTTCCTTGGCCACTACGCATCCTTGGCCGCCTGGTCTGGCCGAGGCTCCTCGTCTAAGTTGGCACAGCAAGCTGCATCACGATCATGCCCCGGAGCGCGTTATGCCGGCTGAAGTCTCAATCCGTACCTGGCGTCGAGCAGAGGTCACCGGGCCACGCTGGTGCCCAGTCCAACGTTAGTGGTGGTTACGGTTTAGCTTGAGAAGAAGCAACCCTTAGCTGGCTATTTTCCAGATTTCTTCCTGAAGCGCCCTTCCGAAGAACTCGGGGATCGGGGACTGGGTGTTTTCTGAAGTCAGCCAGTGGTTTCCCGTCAATCGCCCGTAGTCGTTGAAGTCGATCTCTGCTGTCCATGTCGAGAGACCGCTGTTGGATCGCACCTCGACCAGGACTGTCATTCCCGTGACTTCGATCCCTGCGACTCGGGGTGTCTTCTTCGCGATCCGGCCTGCGGCATCGGTGAAGTCCTGCTGGGTTAGATTACCGTCGAACCGAAGCGGAGTGTTCTTGCGGCGCTTCGTTTCTTGAACGGATCTGTAGGTCTGAACGATGCCATTGCCAATGAGAGCCGCGACGCCAGTTATGAGTACCTTGTCAAAAACCCCCACGCTGCCTCCAATCGAAACTCCCGCACGAAAGGATACCGTAGTGAGGAGTAAATCGGTCGTCCGGGAGGTCATCGCGAGTTAGCGCTTGATCCCTGTGAGTATGTCAGCACGAAGGACGCAGTCGAGGCAGGTATTCGTGCGGTTGAGCTCCCCAAGCTGGCCGCTAGGGGCGGCACTCTCCGACCGGCCGAGGGCCACCGACGAGGACCCCGGTGGTCGCCCGCGTGGCGCCGAGCCGACACTTCGGCACCTACCAGAATCTAATGCTCCCGGCACCCACAGCTGCGGATCGTGCCGGCCTTCAAGTATTCGGGTGCGGCGGAACGTCGTGCGCCTTGCGTGCCCTGGCACCGGCATATGATTTTCGATGCATCATTCAATTTTTCCAACGGGGGGTCCATGAAGAAATCCATCGCATTTATGGAAGAGGTTGCGCCGTAGTGAAACCATTGGCGCAGCTTAGTCGCATTGTTCAGGTCCAGCCGCGTGACGTGTGGCCGCACGAAGCTCGTCACTTCACACCATGGCTGCTTCAGAATGTTGACGTTCTGAGTGAACTGCTGGGGATGGAGCTCATCCTGGAAGCGGCCGAACATCCAGTCGGCGACTTCAGTCTCGATCTGAAGGGGTATGACGAAGCATCCGGCGACATCGTCATCATCGAGAACCAGTTGGAATTCTCGGACCATACCCACTTGGGACAAATCCTCACCTATGCCGCCGGAACCGACCCTACAACGATCATTTGGCTCACAACCGGATTCCGCCCGGAGCATCGAGCGGCAATCGACTGGCTGAATGAGCGGACCGATGAAAAAACTCGATTCTTCGGCGTGGTCATCAAAGTGGTTCGGATCGGTGATTCGGAGCCAGCACCGAACTTTGAGTTGGTCGCCCAGCCGAACGACTGGGAGAAGCAGGTGCGCCGTGCGACATCGGCGTCGTCTGAGGCTGGCGGCAAAGCAGCCATCTACGCAGAGTTCTGGGCGCTCGCGCTCGAGCAAATCCGTACCCTGCACCCGACATGGACCCGCGGGCGCCGGAGCACGCAAAGCTGGGCCAACACTTCCACCGGAGCACGCGGTGTGGTGCTTTCGATGGCATTTACTCGTGCAGGCATGATTACCCAGTTCTACTTCGAAGACCCAGATGCAACCGTCAACTCCCAGCGCTTTGAAGCAGCCCTGGCACAACGGGACATCTTTGAAGCCGCCCTCGGCCGCGCCGTGGAATGGGACCGGAGGGACGGTCGGAAAGCAGCCAAGATCGTCGATGGGCCTGCGGATTACGACGTCACCGACACAGCACGCTGGCCCGAAATGATCGATTGGCTGATAGAGAGCCAAACCCGAATGCGTCGGGCCCTTGATGCCATCGGCGGTCCGAAAATCTTCGAAGGGACTGTGCAATGACAAAGACACGGTTTAGGGCCAGGACAACGGCTGCTTTGCTCATGCCTGCGGCGGCAGTGGGGCAACCTGGTTAAAGAATCAGTAGGAAATGCCCTCTAGAAGGGCAAGGGTTGCCGCTACTGGAGGCGGCCAGACTAGGCGAGCAGCGCCTGCAGCATGCCCTAACGCCGTCCGAGCTTTCCCCGCCTGTTCCACCCAGTCGACTTTTCAGGCAATGGCCCGGCCTGCTGAAAACCTCCGCCAGGCCCTGCCCCTCCCCTCTGCCCCGACCTTGCTGGTCTACGGCGACCAAGACATCGGTGCCCCATTGGCCGTCGCGAACGCGCTCAACTCCGCCGACGAGTTCGATGCAACCGTCCGAGCGTTCCTCCATGAACACGGTGCCTAGAATCGCGCCGGAAGTTCTATTCACATCACCGTCGGCCTCTCGGGGCCTCCCGTATGCGCCGCCCGTGCAGCCTCGTAGCTGCTGTCGAACGGCAGGGTGTCCATCTCAAGCAGCGGGTTCCTGTCCTGGGTCGCCACCAGCTCGCGGGCGGCGTCGTCCGAATCCACGCTGGGCATGGACCCGGGCAGGTGCCGCTGTGCGGATTCCGGCAGGAAGTAGATGGCGACCGCCGCGATGGCCGACGTCGCCATGAGGTAAAACGCCGGCATCAGGTCGTTGCCTGTCGCCTGAATGAGCGCGGCGATGATGAACGGGGCGGTGCCGCCGAAGATCGCCACGGCAAAGTTGTAGGCGATGCCCATGGCAGAGTAGCGGTGGGCCGTGGGAAACAGCGCAGGCAGCGCCGATGCGAGAATGGCCACGAAAAACGCCACGGGAAACGCGACCAGGGCCAGCCCGGCGAGCGTGGCCGGCACGGTTCCGATCGAGATCAGAAGAAACGCGGGAAGTGAAAACACCACCGTGCTGATGGCCCCGATCCAGAGCACCGGCCGCCGCCCGATCCTGTCTGAGAGGCGGCCCGTCAGCGGGATGCACAGGGACATGACCACCAGCACCGGCACGGTCAGCAGCGTCCCGTGGATCTCGTCGTAGCCCTTGTTGGTGGTCAGGTACGTGGGCATGTAGGACGTGAGGGCGTAGCCCACGGTGTTGCCGGCGGCCACCAGGATCATGGCCAGCACGATGCGGCGCCAGTGGTCCTTGAAGATCCCCACCGGGCCGACGGGGCGGAGCTCGTCGTCGGTCTCGTGATGCTGGGCGGCCACGGCTTCGGCCTCCTGCGTGGCCTTGAAGGCGGGCGACTCCTCGATCTTCATGCGGAAGTAGATGGCCACGATGCCCAGCGGGCCTGCGATCAGGAACGGGATGCGCCAGCCCCACGCCTCCATCTGCCCCTGGCCGAGGATCAGCTGGAGCGCTGACACCAGTGCGGCGCCCAGGGCGAAGCCGAGGTAGCTGCCCATGTCCAGGAAGCTGACAAAGAAGCCACGGCGGTGGTCCGGTGAGTGCTCGCATACGAAGGTGGTGGCCCCCGAGTACTCGCCGCCGGTGGAAAAGCCCTGGACCAGCTTGGTGACCACCAGCAGCACGGCGGCCCAGATGCCCAGCACCGCATACCCGGGAAGCAGGCCGACGGCGAACGTCGCCGCGGCCATCATCATCAGGGTCATTGCCAGGACCTTCTGCCGGCCGATCTTGTCGCCCAGCCAGCCGAAGAAGATGCCGCCCAACGGACGGGCGATGAACGTGGCGCCGAAGGTTCCCAGCAGGAACAGGTTCTGCACGGCCCTGTCCGCCTCGGGCAGGAACACCGGACCCATCGTGGTGATCAGGTAGCCGAAGACGCCGACGTCGTACCACTCCATGGTGTTGCCCACGATGGTCCCGCCGAGCGCTTTCCTCAGCGTGCGGTGGTTGACGACGTTGACGTCGGAAACACGCAATCGTCGCTGCTGCAGATGGCGCTCTGTCATGGCTCGGTCACCGCCTGTTATCAGGCTGGGCACGTGCCGCCAGATCGCCGGCAACCCCGTTTCGGTGGAAGCCCAACTCTCCGTCCATCTTCCCACCAGCGTTCTGGCACAACAATGAAAAACCGAAGCTTACTCACACGACCCTGGCCTCCGCCGTCGTGCGTCCAGCGGCGACTGGGATAGGCTCGCTTGCGGCCGAACAGGCCTCGACACCAACTGTTAGGGCGGGAATTCCTTGGATCCATTGAGCGGCCTGGGCCGTGACGAACTCAGCATCTTTTCGTGGGTTGCGGCCGCCGTGTTCGCGCTTGCGGCCGGTGTTTGGCGTCCCCGCAGGCTTCATTGGACGGTGGTTGGTGCCGTCCTACTCTTCGCGGCACTCAACGCTGGTGCCGGGATCTACGTCCTGAACCATGTCGGTGACCCGCGCTGGTCGCCAAGGGAACCGCTGACTGCTCCGTCGCTTTCGGGGACGCCCATGGTTGGGCAGTTTCTGGGCCCCCTGGACTCCGCCCTGACCGCAGTGTTCGACGGGATGAATGAGTTCCTGGCGTTCAAGCAGGCACTGCCCGTAGCGCTGGGCTTCCTTGGCACGTCCGGCTGGGCCCTGCTGGTGTCGTTCCCGCTTGGCATTCTCGCCGCCGTCGTCAGCTACTTCATGGAAAGGCGCCGAAAAGCGGACTTCGATAAGTACCGCGCCACCGTTGACCAGCTCAAACTAGAGCTTGAGCAGGTGAAGCGGCAGATCTCGTCAGGGAATTCCATAGGCACGCCGCTCCACGCAGGGTCGGCCGACAGGGAGCAGGCGCCCCGCTGCGCGGGATAATGGAAGCATGACGGATCGGGATCACGACGAGGATCTGTGGCAGGAGTTCGACCGGCTCCCTCCCGCAGGGCCCGACCGGGTCCGGGGACTGCCCGGCGGAGAGCCGCAGGGCTTTGGTTTCCGCACAGGTGTGCGCAGCGCCAAGGTGGCTCTCGGGTTCGCCGTCTACGCCCTGGCGCTGGGAACCATGCTGGTCCTCACCGGCGCGGTGGTGTTCATCAGCCAGGGCCGGTGGCTGCTGCTCGGACTGATGGTGCTCATCGAGGCCGTCTTCATCTTCGCCTTCAGCCGGCTGGCGCGCCAGGCACACAACCGGCGCGCAGCCCAGTAGCGGTAATTAGAGGACGACGGCGGGAGGTACCGCCGTCGTCCTCTGTTCGGTTTTTGTTCTTACTGGTCGGACGCCGGGTCCGTACCGGCCGTTGACACAAGCGGTCCCAGCATCAAGCTTCCTGGGGTGAACTCCTCACCGCATTCCGCGCACAACACCAACGGTTTCAGGTCGGCCCCGCAACTGTGCTTGTACGAGGCACGGGGCGTCTCGTCCCGCATCCAGGTGCTGCTCCAAGCCGCAAGTGAGATGAGAATGGGCGCGACTTCGGCCCCGGAGGTTGTGAGGTGGTACTCATAGCGCGCGGGGCGCTCGGAGTACTGGACGCGCTCAATCACGCCACGGCTTTCGAGTGTGCGCAGCCGGCCCGTCAGGATGTCGCGGGACGCGCCGGTATTTCGGGCGATCTGGTCGAACCGGTGAACGCCCAGGGACATTTCACGAAGCGCCAGCAGCGCCCACCGTTCCCCGAGCACGTCGAGACCCGCCGCGATGAAGCACGCCCTCGGAGCATCCACTGGCTTTTCGGTCGGCCGATTCATCGTTCACCTGCTTTCGGTACTTTCTCCAATCATACAGTCAGTTGGAAAACCCAACTAACTCGGCTAACCTGAGATTCTGAGGCCGCGGCACCCCGCGTCGCCGCCTGATCCAATACCAGGAGAAACCATGCCACTGCTATCTGGCGCCGTCGTTCTTGTCACCGGTGCGAATGGAGGATTGGGCCGCGAGCTCGTGGAACAGGCCCTCGCCCGGGGCGCCGCGAAGGTGTATGCCACAGCCCGACGTCCGCAAGAGTGGCGCGACGCCCGAATCGTCCCTCTCGCCCTCGACATCACCAACGCGGACTCGATCCGGGCCGCCGTTACCCAGGCCCAGGACGTGACGGTCCTGATCAACAACGCCGGCATGAGCGTCGAATCGGACACTTTGTTGGCCCTATCCGACGCGGAGCTCCGTGAAGTCATGGAGACCAACTTCTTCGGACCGGTCGCCCTGACCAAGGCATTCGCGCCGGTGCTCGCCGCCAGCGGGGCATCAGCGGTACTCAACATCCACTCGGTGCTGAGCTGGATCGCCCTGACCGGTGCCTACAGCGCATCCAAGGCCGCGCTGTGGTCGGCCACCAACTCCTTCCGCGTAGAACTGGCCCCGCAAGGCACACAGGTCACTGGTGTGCACGTCGGCTACATCGACACAGCCATGGCCAAGGGCGTCGATGCCCCGAAGACCTCCCCCGAGGAAGTCGCGCGCAAGTCGTACGACGGGCTCGAGCAGGGTGATTACGAGGTCATCGTGGACGACATCAGCGCTGGCGTGAAGCTCGGCCTGTCCGGTCCGATCGCGGATCTGTACCCGGCCCTGGCAGCCAACGCCCCGGCATGACCGCGACAAACCCTGAAGACCTGCAGAGAACCTAGGAGGAAACCACCGTGTCAGCCAACGCCTCAGCGGAGCGCTCGGAAACCTTCACCTGGACGGATCCGGCCGTTGCGCTCGAACAGCTGCCACGGCTGTCGGGCCTGGACTACTTTGCCGGCCTCCGCGACGGCAGCATTGCGCCCCCGCCGATCGCTTCCCTGATGAACTTTGACTTGGTCAATGCGACGTACGGACACGTCGAGTTCCAGTGCTGGCCGGGAGAAGCGCACTACAACCCCCTCGGGATGGTGCACGGCGGGCTTGCATGCACGCTCCTCGACACGGTACTCGGCTGCGCCGCACACAGTACGTTGGAAGCCGGGATCGGATACACCTCCATCGATCTGGCAGTTAAATACCTGCGGCCCATCACGCTCCAGAAGGGTGCACTTCGCGCAGAGGGGTCGGTGGTGAAATCCGGCCCGCGGGTGGTATTCACCGAAGGCCGCCTCAGTACTGCCGGCGGAGAACTCCTGGCAACCGCCACGAGCACGCTGCTCATCTTCCCCCACCAACCGGGCGGACAGACGAGATGACTGATACCGGCACCATTGCTTCGCCGGCGCCAGCCGCCCAGGACCGCGTCCTGTCCCCGGCCGGCCCTTCGGGAATGCCGGCGTTGAGCCGCTTCGGCATTCCTCTGGGGCTTGCCGGTCTCGGCGGCGGCTGGTCCGCCGCGAGGAGCACACTCGGATCCCCGATGTGGCCGGAGGAAATCCTGTTCGGAGCAGCCGGCTCTCTGTGGCTGGTTCTGACCGCCCTCTACGTGTTCCGCGGCCTTCGCCGAAAAGGAACATTCAGGGCCGACCTGAGACATGAACTGGCAGGGCCGTTTGCGGCCTTCATACCGCTAGTGGGGGTCCTGCTTTCGGCGCACTACAGCCAGTATCTGCCGCCGTGGGGCGCCTGGCTGTGTACGGCTTTCATTGCCGCACTTGCCATCGTCGCTGCCCAACTCCTCGCCCACTGGGTCACCGGCGGGGTATCCCTGCAGGCCATCCATCCCGGCTACCTGCTGCCCGTGGTGCCCGGATTCTTCGTTGCCAGCATCGGATTCTCAAGCATCCACGCGCTCGATGCGGCCATGGCCGCGTTTGGCATTGGCGCGTTCTTCTGGCTGCTCATGGGAACCGTCGTCACCGTGCGCCTGATGACCGGCGGCGAGCTGCCGCCAGCCGCCAAGATCGGACTGTCCGCCTATCTGGCTGCGCCTGCAACGGCCAATATCGCCTGGATGGTGTCACATCCGGGACCCGTGGGGGCAGTGCAGCTCGCCCTCTCAGGCGTGCTGGTGATCATGGCGCTGATGCAGGTCATGCTCCTCCCCGAGTACCGCAAGCTTCCGTTCACGCCGATGTTCTGGGTATTCACCTTTCCAGTTGGTGCAACCGCGAACTATTCCATGCGCTGGCTTGCAACAACCGACCTCCCCGGCCGGGAAATTTACGCCTGGACGATACTGGGCCTTGCAACAGCCTTTACGTTGGTCATTGCAGCTCGCACCGTGCCGGCAGGAAATCCACGCCGAAGCGGCCGCGCAGGCCGCTGACGACACCATCGCCGGGACGATTACGCCGTCTTCCGCTCCCGCCACAGCAGCGACACCACGAACGTCACGGCGCTCAGCGCCAGCATGACCAGCACGATCCGACCCCAGTTCTCCTGGTTGACCCCGGTGCCGTAGAAGATACCGATCATCACGGTCGCGCTGATGGCACCGACGTACCGGCAGGTCTGGAAGATCCCCGCCGCCACTCCCCTGTCCTCCGGCGCGGCGGAGATGTACAACCCCTGGTTGGAGGCGATGCTGACCGACCCGTACGGCACCCCCATCAGGGCGGTCAGCACCAGCACCAGCGGGACGAAGAACGACGCGGTCAGGAGCCAGAGTGCCGCTGCCGCCACCGCAAGGAGTACGACGCCGGCAATCAGCACCCGCCGGACGCCGAACCTGTCGATCGCCTTCACGGCGAGCGGGGTGATGACCACCGACATGGCCGCAAGCGGCAGCATCAGCACGCCCACCAGTCCGGGGTTGTAGCCCGCGGCTTCCTGCAGCAACTGGGGGAGCCCGAAGAACGCGAAATAGTAGACGCCGCTGAACACCGTGAAGCCGAGATACACCAACAGCAGCGGCCTGTTCCTGCCGAGCAGCCGCAGGTCCAGGAACGGGCGGTTGAAGCTCAGCTCGCGCCAGGCGAACAGCACGGCGAACACCATGGCGCCGCCGAGCAGCCACCAGCGGAGGCCGGGCAGGGCATTCAGCAGACCCATGAGCAGCAGCACCATGCTGCCCACGAATGCGAGGATGCCGGGGATGTCGGAGTCGCGGAGGAGGGTGGAGATGCTGCCCTGCTCCCGCCTCTGGTCCGCGGGGGCGTACTTCCGCACGATGAGCAGGGCCGCTAACGCCAGCGGCACGTTGATTAGGAACAGCGCCTGCCAGCCGACCAGGCTTACGAGCAGCCCGCCCACTACCGGACCCACCGCGGCCCCGGACGTGTTGGCCATCTGGATCCGACCGAGCGGTCTTGTTGAAGTCGTATCGGCCAACTTGGCCAGGGCGCCGACCATGACGACGGCGCTCGGATACGCCGTGGCCGTCCCCAGCGCCATAAGCGCGCGGGCGATACAGACAAACACGAAGTTCGGCGAGAAGGGCGCCAGCGCGCATGACACGATAACGAGCCCCATGCCGAGCATGAAGAGCTTCCGCGGCCCGAACCTGTCGGCAAGCCGCCCCATCAGCGGCTGGCCCGCGGCCGAGGTGATGTAGAAGGCGGTGATCACCCAGGTGACCGTTGCGACGTCGAGCCTGAAGTCCTCGCGCAGCACCACCAGGGCAACGGCGATCATCGACGAGTTCAGCGGGTTCAGCGATGTGCCCAAGCTGAGGCCGGCGACGGCGAAGCCCGTGCGCTGGCGGGTCTGGCTACTGGCGCGGGGAGAGTTGCTCACGGCAACAGTCTGTCCTACAGGTGCGCTAACTCCCCAACTGGGCGGAGGGTGTCGGCGCGGGTTGAAGGACGGGCAGCCGATCTTGCTTGGCGCCAATGCCACGCGCACTCACGGGCCACCGACATGTACACAAAGTCCACAACGTAATACGATGTTGTCATGAGTAGTGAAAAGAAGAGTAGGCCATTTTTGAATGTTCGGGAGACGGCCGCATTGCTCGGTGTACATGAGAACACCGTCAGGAACTGGGTGAGAGGAGGCACGCTCACGTCAGCACGTCTGCCGGGCTCATCGCAGCATCGTTTCGCCCGCGCGGAGGTCGAGCGTCTTCTCAAGAATCGTGGCGAAAGCACATCATCAGTAGCCCCCGCCCTTCGGGCTGATGGGCCCGAACTGGTCAGCGCTAACGAACTTCACAGTTGGGCGGCACGGGACGACGCAAAGGGAGCCTTTCCGGAACTGATCCGCCGTCTTTTGGCCGTGACCCCGGGCATCACCAACGTCGACGTGCGGGCGCACGAAGGTGGGGCCGCGCCCGGATGGGACGGCACAGCGACATCCACCGGAAGCACCTATCTCCCGTCCGGTGAGCTGCGTTTCGAGTTCGGTACCGAAGCCAACTCGAAGGGCAAGGCGCAGAGCGACTACGACAAGCGCGTAGAGTCACTCCCTAATGACGCGAGCTCGGTGTTCGTGTTCGCGACACCCCGCAACTGGGCAGGAGCGAAGGGATGGGCAACGGAGCGTGCGGCGGAATCAAAGTTCGCCGGTGTTGTGGCCGTCGACGGGCACCGCCTTGAGGGGTGGCTCCTAGCGTCTCCTTCCGTGCACTATTGGATTTCCGAGCGCCTCGGGTACCGGCCCCGCGACGCTCAGACCATCGAACGGTGGTGGAAGTCGTTCCAGGGGCGCACCGACATCGCGCTTCCTCCCGAATTCTTCGCGGCCGGGCGTTCAGTCCCGGCCGAAGAGCTGCGTGCCGTGTTGACGGGTGCAGCGCAGGGCGATGCGATCGTGACGCTGAAAGCGCAGTGGCAGGACGACGCTCTGGCCTTCCTTTTCTCAGCATTGGCAACGCATGACGAGCTTCTTTACCGCACCGTCGTGGTTACTGATAAAGCCGCGTGGCAACGGATGGTCGAGTCGCCGGTTCCCCTGATCCTTGTGCCGCTATTTGAGGGCGAGCCAGACCTTGCAGCGACGGTAAACGGTGGACATCGTGTCGTCCTGATCGCCGGGGCCGACGACATTGTTCGCCCCGGTAAGGGAGTCGAGCTTCGGAAGATCGACCGAGTTGCCGCTCGCGAGGCTTTGAAGGCGATAGTTTCCGACTCGGACAAGGCGGAAGCAATGGTGGCTCTCGCCCGTCGCAGTATGGCTGCTCTTATCCGTTCTATCGCAATTGAGCCACGATTCCGCAAACCGGAGTGGGCAGCTAAGCCCGAGTCTGCTGGCATTCTTGCGCCCCTTGTATTGGCCGGATCGTGGTCAGGATATGAAGATGACCTCCTCGCCTTGGAGAAGTTGACTGGGCGAGCACCGGAAGAAATAGAGCGACTCCTTACCAGTCTGGCCGGTCGTAGCGATGCCCCTTTTGTCCGCTCGGGAGGCACGTGGAGGCTGACATCGCCAGCAGAGGCGGCCCTCCTCCTCCTGCCGACGTTGACGACCAACGACTTGGCCCGTTGGGGTGAGGTGGTTGTGGATGTTCTGCTGGAACCAGATCCCTACCAAGGCATGGACGCCCTTAGCCGCATGACAGCGAGTGCGCACGGCACGACGCCGCGTTATTCGGATATCCTGAAGAAAGGACTTTCGAACGGCTTGGCGCTTTCGGCCGCGAGCCAAGGCGAACTTCCAACCGACCTGCAAATGCAAAGCCGCGTGGAAAAGATCGTCCAGGGGTTGCTTACTACCGCCAACGCCGACGCGTCCGGCGAGATCTGGGCCCGGCTGGCTGGCTCCCTGCCCGCATTAGCCGAAGCGTCTCCTGAAGTCTTTCTTGACGCCGTCGAGCTTGACCTTGAGCAACCGAACCCTGTCCTCGGCACTATGTTTAGGGATCAAGCGCAGGACGTGTTCGGTCCGTCATCCCCTCACCCGAGCCTTCTATGGGCAATGGAGACGCTTTGCTGGTCGCCCTCTCATTTCGGCCGAGCGGCGCTGCTGCTCGGTCAACTCTCCTCGATCGATCCCGGAGGTCGGCTTAGCAACCGTCCGATCGCGAGCCTTCAGACGGTCGTAACGGGTTGGCTTCCTCAAAGCGGGGCTACGGTTGACGACAAACTCGCGGTGGTCGAGCGGATCCTTCAGCGCGAGCCGGGCGTTGGCTGGAAACTCCTTATGGGAGTGTGGCCCCAGAACCACGCGACCGCATTCCCTCCTCACGCGCCCACATATCGCGATTGGAGTCCCGTCAGGCAATCAGTGACCTACGCAGACTGGGGCCGCTTCGTCCACAGGCTTGCCGCCATCGCCATGGGTGAGGTGGGCACAAGCACGGAACGCTGGCTGGAATTGCTTCCGAAAATCGCTACGTTGCCCACTGATGGGCGGGGTGTGGTTATCCAAAAGCTTCGTGAGGCTGTCGGCGCCGACACTTGGAAGGAGGAAGAAAGGTATGCGATGTGGGAAGCACTGACCGGCGAGGCAGACAAACACGAAGAGTATGCGGAGGCCGAGTGGGCCATGTCCGCCGACGACGTGACGCTTCTTCGTGCTGTTGCTGATGATCTGACACCTGATCGGGACGCCCGCCGATTCTCGAATCTCTTTGACTGGCGGCCTCGTATCCCTAACTACAAGTGGGGAGAAGAAGGCTACGACGTTGAACTCGCCCGGTTACGAAACGAGGCCCTCGAAGAGGTCCTCACACTTGGCGCGGGGGCGTTGGCCGCGTTGACGCTTGAGGTGAAAACTCCTCACATTATCGGCAGAATGCTCTCGGCAAGGGATGACGCCCCCGAGGAGGCGATCCTCGCCTGGCTCAGCACTCAGGACGAAAACCTGAGACATGCCGCCTTGACCTTCGCCAGCGACAAAATCAATCTTGAAGGCTTCTCCTGGGTCAAGTCTGCGCTTACCAGCCCTGCGTTGAGGGAAGCGCCATCACAGGAAACACTCATGGCAGCCGTCCCTTTCGCAAAGCAATATTGGACCGAGGTTGCCACCCTCGCCAAGGATCTCGAGGCAGCATATTGGAAACGAACGCAACATCGCTACGCCGCCACGGAAGAGCGCGCAGAAGCAATCGATCTGCTCGTCAAGCACGATCGCCCATGGGAAGCAGTAGAACTCCTCAGTGACATGCTTCACGACAACTGCCAACCTGGCGTTGGCCTCGTCAAGATGGTCCTTAATGCGCTCAGGAATGGGCCCGGCCCCATCCAAGACACGACTATGAGTAGCTACTACCTCGGCAATGTCCTGACGTACATGGAGCAGCACTTCTACGACGACGAGGACCTTCCAGGGTATGAGTTCGTGTTCTTTGAACTGCTACATGATCACCAACCCTCGGCGGCGCTCTACCGGGCGCTGGGAACGGAACCAAGCGACTTCGTAAGCATGATCAATGCCCTCTACCGTGGCGATGACGACCCCCAGCGGTCGCTTACTGCTCAAGAGAACGCGTTCGCTCATCTGTCATTCAGCGTTCTTCACAACTGGCATACCCTTCCGGGTCTCGCCGAAGACGGCACCATCGACGGCCCTCACCTGACTGCTTGGGTGCGAGGCGCCCGACTCGCCTTCTCAGACAGCAAGCGCGCTGCGATCGGCGATGAACAGATCGGCCAAGTCCTCGCATCAAGTCCCGTAGGCGCCGATGGCGTCTGGCCCGCGGAACCCGTCCGAGAGATCATCGAAAACATCGGCAACGCACGGCTAGACACGGGACTGCACATTGGCAAGATCAATCAACGTGGGGTTACCACCCGAGGTGTCTTTGACGGGGGAGACCAAGAGCGCGAACTCGAAAAGAAGTATCGGGAGATGGCGACAAAGATTTCCACTCGGTGGCCGCGCACTGCGCGCGTGCTCCGCGGCATCGCAGACAGCTACCAACAGGATGCTCGCCGCCACGACTCCAAGGCCGAGAGAATGGGCGATGACGGCTAAAACGGGAGGCGTTGCGACCTACTCGTGGTCTTCTCACGGTTAATGTCGGAGAGGCCTGCCCCTGCCGGGCTGGCCTCTCCCCATTTAGGTTGTCCCTGATCAGCAGAGAACGAACCCTTAGCATCGGGCAAAAGGACCTACGGATGATGCTAGGTGGCCTGCTACACGGGACCAAGCTCGGGACTCGCAGGCGTCGTACCGTTCACGGCGTGACGTCAGCAGGACGAAGTGCGTGAGATTTTCGGCATGGCACCGCCCTACCACCCCTACCCCAGCCGCCGCTGCCGGAACATGGGGAACTGCTCCCTCACCCGTGCCACAGTAGACAGTGAAACCTCCACCGCCCGCACGCCCGGTTCCAGCCCGAGGTCCGCCTCCACGTACCCCATCGGGTCAACCAGCAAGCTGCGCCCGACGGAGACCGGCGGGGCCTGGCACACCCCTGCCACGTACACGCTGTTCTCGATCGCCCGCGCCGCATTCAACGCCAGCCACTGCTCCGTCTTGTGCGTGCCCGGCACCCATGATGGGCAGACCAGCAAAACCTGCGCGCCGGCGTCGGCCAGGGACCGGGCCAGCTCCGGGAACCGCAGGTCGTAGCAGGTCATCAGCCCGAACCGCGCTCCCCCGGCCTCGAACACCACGGGCTCGGTGGACGGTCCCGGCTTGATGTAGGTCGACTCCCCGAAGCCCTGCGCGTCGAACAGGTGGATCTTCCGGTACACCGCCAGCCACTCACCGGAAGGCCCGAACGCCACGAGGGTGTTGTACGCCCGGCCCTCCTCGTCGGACGTTTCCACCACGCCCGCCACCAGCGCGATCCCGTGGCGGGCCGCGGTGGCGGCGAGTTCCCGGCAGATGGGGCCGTTCAGCGGCTCGGCCACCGCCGGGAACGAAGCATCCACGATCTTCTTCTCGTACGTGGCGTACTCCGGGAAGGCCACCAGCGCGGCGCCGTCGGCGGCCGCCGAAGCGGCGAACCGGTCGATGGCGGCCAGGTTCGCCGCGACGTCGGTGCCGGATTCAAGCTGCCCGAGGGCTATCCTCACGCCAGTCCCTTCCGTCCCATAATCCAATACAAACCTAGGCGGCGGCCTCCACGGTGGCCTTCTCCGTCGTCGTCATCTCCGGCGGCGCGGCGCGGAAGCCCCGGGTGATCAGTGCCAGCACTACGATCCCCAAAGCAAGCCAGCTCAGTCCCAGCGTAATGGCGTTGCTGTCCAGCTGGGAGAGCAGGTAGGCGCAGACGATGGCGCCCACCGCCGGGACCGCCACGTAGGCGACGGCGTTCAGCTGCTCCCCCGCCCGGCGTCGGCGCACATAGTGGAACACCACCGAGACATTGACCAGCGTGAAGGCGGTGAAGGCGCCGAAGTTGATGAACGACGTCGACGTCGCCACGTCCAGGAAGATCGCGATCAGGCCCACGATGCCGGTGATCACCAGGTTCACCACGGGCGTGTGGAACTTCGCGCTAAGCCGGCCGAAGATGGCCTTGGGCAGGACCGAGTCGCGGCCCATGGCGTAGACCAGCCGGGAGGCGCTGGCCTGCGCGGCGAGGCCGGAGGCGAACTGCGCCACCACCAGCCCGGCGAGGAACACCGCGCCGAAGACCTGCCCGCCGATCTGCAGGGCGATGGCGCTGGCCGCGGACGCCGAGTCCTCAAACACCCCGCCCGGGTGCACCAGCTGCGTGATGTAGGAGACGGCCACGAAGATGCCGCCGCCGATCAGCGCGATGAGCATGATGGCGCGCGGCACGTTCCGCCGCGGGTCCACAGTTTCCTCGGTGAGGGTGGTGACGGCGTCGAACCCCAGGAACGAGTACGCCGCGATGGCCGCTCCCGCGGAAATGGTGGCGAAGCTGGACGTGCCGTTGAAGAACGGCTCCGTGCTGGCCAGGCCGCCAGGGCCGGAGACGGACACGATGTTGCCGACGGCCAGCGCCACGAAGAACACGATCACCAGCAGCTGGAACGCCATCAGCACGTAGTTCGCCTTGTCCGCCACCTTGATGCCCAGGATGTTCAGGACCGTGGTGATGAGGATGAAGCCGACAATCCACAGCCACATGGGCACGCCCGGGAACTGCGCGCTCAGGTAGGAGGCGCCGATCAGCCAGATCACCATGGGCAGGAACAGGTAGTCCAGCAGGATCGCCCAGCCCACCAGGAAGCCCACGCGGGGATCGATGGACCGGCGCACGTACGTGTACGCGGAGCCGGCCACCGGGTAGGCCACCGCCATCCGGCCGTAGCTGTGGGCCGTGAACAGCATGGCCACCATCGCCACGAGGTACGCCGACGGCGCCGCCCCGCCCGTGGTCTCGGCGATCAGGCCGAAGATGGCCAGGACAATCAGCGGGGTCAGGTACGCCAGGCCGAACAGCACCAGCGACGGCAGCTTCAGCGTGCGGGTCAGGGTAGTTGTCACGTGGTTTTCCTTAGGCATTGAAGGACGGGGGCGTCCAGGTCAGCGGATTGATCCGGCCCTGGTAGACGGGCAGTTCGACGGCGGCCTCCCCGTCCCGGAACTGGGACCAGGGGCGGTTGAGGTTCTCCGTCCCGTGGGTGCGGACATGCCCGACGGCGGCCAGGTCCAGGTCCGCCGCCAGCAGCACCGGGGCGTCGTCCCCGGCTTCGGCGATGGTGTTGCCCTCAGGGTCGACGATGATGCTCTTGCCCTGGCCGGTGGGGCCGGCGCAGTTGACGCTGACCACGAACACCTGGTTCACGATGGCGTTCGCCTTGGCCAGCACCAGTTCCTGCCGCCGGTCCGGCGTGGTGGTCTTGACGACGTTGAGGATCACCTCTGCGCCCATCCAGGCGAGCTGGCGGGACACCTCCGGGTACCAGGCGTCGTAGCAGATGTTCAGGCCCACCCTGCCGATGCCGGCCAGGTCCACGGTGGTGAACCGGTCGCCGGGATCGTAGGGCTCGAACGGGCGCCAGGGGAAGATCTTCCGGTAGTAGCCGGCGAGCTCCCCCTCCGGCGACAGGACCAGCTGGGTGTTGAACAGCTGGCCTTCCGGGCCGCGCTCGCAGACGCTGCCGGGGACCAGCCAGATGCCCAGGTCTGCGGCGAGCTGCTGCAGTTCCTTGATTCTTGGGCCATCGAGCGGTTCGGCGGAGCCCTGCAGTGCTTCGGTGCGCTGCCGGTCCGGGGTGCCGTCGCCGAAGAGATGGAGCTCCGGGAAGACCACCAGTTTGCTGTCCGGCTTGGTCTTGAGGGCAGCGGTGACCTCGTCCGCGAAGGCCGCGACGGGTTCGCCGATGAGCCGCGGCCTGGCCTGGGCAGCAATGAGGGGAAGGATTCGTTGCATGGGTTTTCTCCGAGCTGGGATGTGATCTGAGCTATATTAGATCAGAATGATCCAATTATGGGAAGGGGCTGCGGATGGGCCGTAAAGTAGCGGATATGACCCGTCAGTTGGAGGACAGCGCCTCCCCCGTATCTCCCGGCGGCCCCGCCGGCGCTTCCCGCACTGATGCTTCCCGCATCGGTTCCGGGGCGCTGGCCGGCATCGACCGCCGGAGTGCCATCGACGCCGTGCGGCTGCGGATCGGGATGGCCATCTCGCTGGGGCTGCTGAAGCCCGGCGAGCGCCTCCCCGACCAGGAGGACGTGGCGCTGGGACTGTCCGTCAGCCCGATCACTGCCCGGCGCGCGCTGGCGAGCCTGGCGGACCAGGGCGTGGTGGTGCGCCGCCGAGGACGGGCCGGCGGAACCTTCGTGGCGGACGAGCCGCCGCCCGATGTGCTGGCGGAACTCACGGCTTCACCGGCCGAGTCGCAGGCGGTGAACCGGCTGGTGGACCGGCGGCTGCTGTTCGAATGCGCGGTAACGCACTACGCGGCTGCCAACGCAACGGCTGAACAGCTGGACGAGCTGGAACAGCTGACCAGGAAGATGGCATCGTCCACGGACTGGTCCGCGTACCACCAGGCTGACGAGCAGTTCCACCAACTGGTGGGCACGGCGTCCTGTCTGGGGACCCCCGTCGGGATTTATCACGAGACGCTGGCCGAGCTTTATGCCTACTTCATCCCCTACCCCATTGAGCTGCTGCACAAGTCCAACTGCGACCACATCGAGCTCGTGACGGCGCTGCGCGCCCACGACGCGGACACCGCCGTCGAAATCTCACGCAAGCACGTGGACATCCTGCACCGGACCATGTTCATGGGTCTGGCACAGGGTGGATCCCAACCTGCGCCCGCCTGAACCAGTCCGATACCGGGTTTGCCGCCCAGTGCGATACAACACTTCGTGTCCGGATCCGGAATAGCGAAGTCCGGCCACGCGGTTGTGGCAAGCATGAAGGCAGTCACTTACAGCACATACGGAAACCCCGACGTCCTCGAATACGGCGATCGGCCGATGCCTAAAGTCGGGCCCGGAATGGTCCTGGTCAGGGTCAAGGCAGCCGCAGTGAACCCGGTGGACTGGAAGATCATGGCCGGCTACCTGGACGCGGCAATGGACCTGGAGTTTCCCGTGATCCCCGGCTGGGACGTGACGGGGGTTGTGGAGTCGGTAGGCATTGATGCCCGGCAGTTCAAGCCTGGCGACGAGGTCATCGCCTATGGCCGCAAGGACTACGTCCACGGCGGAAGTTTTGCCGAGTACATCGCGCTGCCGGAGCGGGTCCTGGCGCGGAAGCCTGCCTCGCTGGGGTGGAACGAATCGGCGGGCCTGCCCCTGGCCGGGCTGACCGCCTACCAGGTCCTCAACCGGCTGGGCCTGAAGGCGGGCGAAACTGTTCTGATCCACGGCGGTTCCGGGGGCGTGGGGTCGCTTGGCATCCAGATCGCCGCAGCCCTGGGCGCCAGTGTCATTGCCACCGCCTCGGAGAAGAACCACGAATTCCTCCGCTCCCTGGGTGCCGAGCCGGTTGCCTACGGGGACGGGCTCGCAGAGCGCGTACGCGCGCTGCGCCCTGACGGCGTGGACGTCGTTGCCGACTTCGTGGGCGGAAACCTCGAAGCAACGCTGGCGGTGCTGGCCGAAGGAGGCCGGCATGCTTCGATCGCCGACAGCGAAGCGGAGAAGCATGGCGGCACCTGGATGTGGGTCAGCCCCGTAGGCGCCGACCTGCAGGAACTGGCCGACTTGGTGGACAGCCGGAAAATCCGTGTTGAAGTTGCCGAAGTGTTCCCGCTGGAAAAGGCCGCGGATGCCTTCCGGTCCAACATGGAGGGACATACCCGCGGCAAGATCATCGTTGCCGTGGAACAGGGTTCCTAATCCGGACGACGGCGGCACCCAAGCCTTGGTGCCGCCGTCGTACATCCTGCGCGGCTAGCCGGCCGGAGGCTACCGCCTGCTGCGGGCCGTGCTGTCCGTGTCCTCCCCCACGCCAGCGTCCGCATCCTGGTACGCCACGGCCGCCGTGGAGGTGTCTTCATGGACCGCTCTGTCACCGAGGGCACCCCCGCCGCCGTCGCCAACCTGGCCGCTGCGGGTCTTGGCCAGGCTGGCCACCGTGGCCACCAGAATGGCGGCAGCGATGAAGAGCAGTGAGAACCAGATGGGGATCTCAGGCACCCACAGGAGCGGCTGGCCACCGTTGATGAAGGACACCTCGTTGACGTGCAGGGCGTGGAAGACCAGCTTCACACCGATAAACGCCAGGATGACGGCCAGGCCCTGCGCGAGGTACACCAGGCGTTCCAGCAGTCCTCCGATGAGGAAGAACAGCTGCCGCAGGCCCATCAGGGCGAAAGCGTTGGCGGTGAAGACGATATACGCCTCGCCCGTCAGGCCGTAGATTGCGGGAATCGAGTCGACCGCGAAGATCAGGTCCACGAAGCCGATGGCAATGATGGTGAGCAGCATCGGCGTCACGAACCGCTTGCCGTCCAGGTTCACAGTGAGCCTGTCCCGGTGGTAGTCCGGGGTGACCGGCAGGGCGCGGCGCACGAATGTCATGAACCTGCCGTCGGCCGGGTTGCCGTCATGGCCGCCGAAGGCCTGCCGGTACGCGAGGAAGAGCAGCAGGGCGCCGAAGATGTAGAACACCCAGGAGAAGTTTTCAATCAGCGTGGCCCCGATGGCGATGAAGCCGCCGCGCAGGATGAGGGCGATGATGATGCCCACCATCAGCACCTTCTGTTGGTACTTCCTGGGGACGGCGAACCCTGTCATCACGATGAGGAAGACGAACAGGTTGTCGACGGACAGGGCTTTTTCGGTGAGGTAACCGGCGAAGTACTCGCCGCCAAACGTCCAGCCCGCCACCATTCCAATCGCGACGCCGAACAGCAGCGCGAGTCCGATGTAAAACGCCGACCAGCGCGCCGATTCGCCGATCGACGGTTCGTGGGGTTTGCGGACGTGGGCGAAGAACTCGTAGACGAAGAACAGGATGGTCACGGCGATGGTGATGATCCATACCAGAGGGGTTACCTGCATGGTGGGCTCCAAAGGGGTAGGCGTTGACATGCGCCAAGGTCTCCTCCGCCCGGATGAACCGGAGCCGGCGGCCCGGGATGCATCGCTGCATCCGTATTGACGGGCCACTCGCTGACGGGAGTACTCCCCTTGATGGGTTAAATCGTAACTGATTAGCGGGCGGCTACCACCAGGCTGACGAGCAGTTCCACCAACTGTCGCGCTGGTGACGGCGCTGCGCGCCCACGACGGGGACACCGCCGTCGAAATCTCACGGAAGCACGTGGACATCCTGCACCGGACCATGTTCATGGGGCTGGCGGAGGGAACGCCAGGGGCGGCAGATCGCCTAGGAACCTAGGCGCATGTCCATGGCGTTCTCGCCCGTCATCCATTCCTGACCCGAAGGCGCGGACCCCGGATTCCCAAGGAAATCCGCCAGCGCTGCCTCAACGGGCCCAAGGTCATTGACGAACCGCGAAGGAATGAAACCCGTCACCGGGCCCATCGGCACATCCACCGATTCGTCCGCCACCTGCCCGGGCCGCACCAACACCGCCCATGACCCCACCTGCCCGGCCTTCGGATTTCGATGGCACACTAGCCCCGATGCCGCACTTCCGGCCACCTCGAAACGGGCCGCCCGATGCTCAACTGCCAGGTGCGCGCGTGCACGCCCGTCCAGGGAAATCAATGCACTGGCAGCCGCATTCCGGGCCTCCGCCGCGGTGCTGAACCCGTGCCCGTTCACCGTCCACGCCGCCGTTGGCTTGGAGCTTCCGATTGCCAGCCTCCACCCCGTTCCCAGGTTCGTTCCCGCAACGAAACCTCCCATCCACGCGATGCCCGCTGCCGAATTGACGTTAATCCCCAGGATCAGACACATGGCCAGGGAACCGAAGAGACACAGCATGGACACCCACGCGTGGCGTGAGCCGAACCGAAAGAGCCAGATCCCCAGCGTGATTCCAGCAGCCAGCGCTGTGAAGACGGGCCAGGTTGGCTCGATCCGTCCAAAGAGGACCAACGCCAGCGAGCCAAGAAAGACGGCGCTGCCAAGGATGAAGTAGCCAAGCCCTGACTCGCGTTTCCTCTTTGCAGGCCGCGCGCTTCGCTTGTCCGCCGTTCCCGGTCGCATCGTATCCACCAACCCCATACGGCCTTGACCGTGTCATTGCCCCAGCCGATGACGGCACCGCCGTCCGGCCCTTCCAGGTACCAATGCTATTGGGTTGCGCGGCGCCGTTGTTTCATCGCCTGCCCGGTCGATTTGCACGCTCTCGGAAGCCACTTTTCCCTGCACACACGCGGTTTTCAGGAGTAGGCTGTGGACGTCGGCAGGATTCCTGCGACTCCTGCCGCGCGGCCGGTTCTCCACCTGAAGAACCGGTAACCCGCGTGAGAGGGAGACTAATGACTACCGCTTCACACCCCACCCACCACCACGCGATGGGGTTGTCCCTTCACAACACCGCCATGGGCCTTGGTGCGGTTTTCCTGCTGGTCGGCGTCCTCGGGTTTATCCCCGGGACCACCACCAACTACGGCGCCATGACCCTTGCCGGACATGACTCCGGCGCCATGCTGCTGGGGGTGTTCCAGGTGTCCGTTCTGCACAACATCGTCCATCTGCTGTTCGGCGCGGCCGGCATTGCCATGGCCCGGACGGCCTCGTCGGCCCGCTGGTTCCTGCTTGGCGGCGGCATCGTGTACATCGTCCTGTGGATCTACGGCCTGGTCATTGACATGGACGGGAGCGCCAACTTCGTCCCGTTCAACACCGCCGACAACTGGCTGCACCTCATCCTCGGCCTGGCCATGGTCGGCCTGGGCCTCTGGCTCGGCAGGGATGCCATGGACCGGACGAGGGGAAGCGCCACGCCGTAGCGCGGACCCACGGTCCTGAATTAACCGACGACGGCGGCCGTCCCCTGAGCGGGCAATCTGCTCTAGGGGGACGGCTTTCGTCATGTTCAAAGATCCCCGCGGCCGTTACAGGTAGTCTTCGGCATGTTCGCGGGCGATTTCCAGCAGGGTGGAGTGGAAAGCAACCTCCGCCGGAGCGTAGACCTTGTCCTGGCGCTGGGCCAGCAGCACCCGCCGCAGGGGTGCGGCGGAGCCGAGGCAGATGACCCGGACGTCAGGGTGCTGCAGGGCCACAGCGGTCTTGGGCACCATGGCCACGCCCATTCCGACGCTCACCATCGCCTGGGCTTCCTGGTAGTCGTTGGCCAGGAAGCCAATCGTTGGTTCGAACCCGGCCTCATGGGCAGAGCGCTGCAGCACCTCCACCACGGGGTGGGCCTCGGCCCGCACGATCCACGATTCTTTCCGGAGCTCTTCCATTCTTATCTCTTCACGGTCGGCGAGCGGGTGTCCGCGCGATACCAGGATGACCGTGCTTTCCTGGAAGACCTCCGTGATCCGGATGGAATCATCATGAAAGCGGTTCCAGGGGTAGTCCCACAGCAGGCAGAGCCCGGTGACTCCCGACTGCAGGTCATCAACAAGCTCCTCGAAGCGTGCACTTCGCAGCGAGAGCCCAATCGCCGGGTACCTCTTCTTGAAGGCCCGGATGACAACGGGCATGAATGACCCGGCGAGAGTCGGAAACGTCCCTACCGTCAGGGAACCGCGCTTGAGTCCCGCGATTTGGTCCAGGTCCGACTGGGCGGCCCGCATCTGCCCGATGATCTTGCGGGCGTGGCCGGCGAGCACCTGCCCAGCCTCCGTGGGGACCACTCCGCGCGAGCGGCGGTTGAGGAGAGGCTGCCCGACTTCCTGTTCGAGCTTCCGCAGCTGCTGGGAGACCGCCGAGGGCGTGTACAGCATCAGTTCGGCCGCAGCAGTGATCGATCCCTGCTCGACGACCTCCACCAGCAGGGCCAGCCGCCGGATATCAAATAAATCTTGGGCTTCATCGTTAACCACTGCTTCACCCTTCTCCGCCATTGGTTCATTCTATGCAGACTCCGCATTTCGTGCGGCTTCTTTAGGCCTACTAGCTGGTCTGAGAGGAGATCCGGGGCGACTTCCAAGCCTGCAGTTGCAGTGAATGAAGAAGGACTACACAGTAGTTCAGAAATCCAACATTGTCTTCATTTGTGATCTGACTCAATCTCGATACAGGCCCCGAACACATCGCGGCAGTCGAGAAGCAAGGAACGGGATCATGAAGATCGAAGCGGAGTGGATGCGCGGAGGCACCAGCAAGTGCTGGGTCTTCGAAACCGGACAGCTGGGCGGGACGGGAACCAGCCCGGACGTGCTGCTTCCCCGGCTGTTCGGCAGCCCGGACCACCGGCAGATCGACGGCGTTGGCGGGGCAACGTCCACCACCAGCAAAGCGATGATCCTTCACCGCCCGGCAGATGATGACGTTGATGTCGAGTTCACCTTCGCCCAGGTGGGCATCGAAGAGGCCGCGGTGGACTGGGGCAGCAACTGCGGCAACTGCTCGGCAGTGGTGGGCCTGTACGCCATCGAAAAGGGCTGGGTGGTGCCCACCGGCGACGTCACCCGGATCGTCACCCGCAACACCAACACCGGCCAGATCATCATCCAGCGGGTGTCCACGCCGTCCGGTGCCCTGCCGATCGTGCCGCAGGCCCAGATGCCCGGCGTGCCGTTCCCCGGGTACCGGGTGGGGCTCGGCTTCCAGGATCCGGCCGGCAAAACCACCGGCCAGCTGCTTCCCACAGGATCTGCCACGGACACCATCACCGCCGGCGGAACCCGCTGGACCGTCTCCATGGTCGACGCCGGAGCACCGGTAGTCATTCTCCGGGCTGAGGACCTGGGCCTTGACCCGGAGCGCTACCACAGCTGGTCCGCCGGGGTAGAGCTGCAACTGGAGACGCTGGAGCACATCCGCCGCCAGGCAGCAGTGCGGATGGGGCTCGCAGCCACCACCACCGACGCGGCGCGTGCCATCCCCAAGGTGGCGATCGCAGCTTCACCGGCCCAGGCAGACTCGGAAAGCGACGTCAGCGTCATGATGCTCTCGATGGGCAAGCCCCACCCGGCGCTCGCCATCACCGGCAGCATCGCACTGACCCTCGCCGCCCGCACCCCGGGCACTGTGCTTAACAGCATCACCGGCAGCACCCTTCGCCCCACCCTGCGGCTGCAGACACCGGCCGGCGTGATCGAAACCTGGAGTGAGGAACGGGACGGATCGCTGCTGGTCGGCGTCGACCGGACCGCCCGCACCATCGCAACCACCACCATCCACCTCCCCGAGGCCCTCGGCAGCGCCGTCGACGCCTCCTTCGCCAGCGCCACCAACTGAGCTGGGCCACCAACTGACCTGCGCCACTCAACGAGGAGACAGCATCATGACTAAGACTGAAGAACAAACGGCACTCCTGGATACAGACACCCGCGACGAACAGTCCCAGGGTCCGAACCGTCGCCGCCGTATCCTGCTGATGACGGTGGCCGCCACCGCTATTCTGGGTCTGGCCGCCCTCCTGTTCGGGGGTGTCATGTTCAGCCCCGCGGCCGCCTCGGAATCGGAGCCGACCATGACCGCCACCCAGATCATCCCGCTCGTCATCCTCGTGGTGATGTTCGTCGTCGCCACCAAATGGCCGCTGAACATCGGCGTGATGGGGCTGGTTGCCTCCTTCGGCGTCGGCTACTTCATGCTCGGAATGACCGACAAGCAGATCCTTGAGGACTTCCCGGCCAGCATCGTCCTGACGATCATCGGCGTCACCTACTTCTTCAGCATGGCCCAGCGGAACGGGTCCATCGACATCATCGTCCAGACCTGCGTGCGCCTTGTCAGGGGCAAGACAATGCTCCTGCCGTGGGTGTTCTTCCTCATGGCTGCCGCACTGACGGCACTGGGCACCTTCTCCCCGGCCGCCGTCGCACTCCTGGCCCCGGCAGCACTGGGACTTGCCTACGAATCACGCATCCACCCGGTCCTCATGGGCGCGTTTGTCATCAATGGAGCCCACGCCGGCGGCTTCTCCCCGCTGTCCGTCGCCGGCGTGCTGGTGCATGACATCTCCGTGAAAAACGGATTCCCCATCGAGCAGGGCGCACTGTTCACGGCAAGCTTCGCCCTCAATTTCATCCTTTCCGCCCTGACCATCGTCCTGTTCGCCCTCCTCGGCAAGCTGCGCGACCAGCACGCCAACGAGTACGCCGGCCTGGACACGCCCCGCGTGGGACGCCCCCAGGGCCAGCAGATCTTCACGCTCGCACTGATCGCTGCGATCCTCGTGTGCACCCTGGGCTTCCACATGCCCATCGGATTCGTTGCCCTCTCCGCCGGGCTCCTGCTGGCCTTCGTCAACATCAAGGAACACAAATCGTTCATTAGCGGTGTTTCCTGGTCCACCGTCCTGCTGGTGGCGGGCATGATCACCTACGTCTCCCTGCTCCAGCACGTCGGCGTCATCGACACCCTCGCGGAGATGGCCCTCGCCCTGGGAGCACCGCTCCTGATCGCACTGGTCCTCTGCTACGTCATCGGGGTCGGCTCCGCCTTCGCCTCCTCCACGGCACTGCTGACCGCGTTCATCCCCATGGCCGGCCCGCTGCTGGCAACGAGCTCACTGAGCGCCTCGGGAACCGTCGCGGCACTCGCCATCGCGGCCACCGTCGTCGATGTCTCCCCCTTCTCCACCGACGGCGCCCTCGTCGTCGCCAACGCCCGGGACAACGATCGCCAGCGCGTCTACAAGCAGCTCATGATGTACGCGGGAGGCGTGGTCCTCGCAGCACCCGCCCTGGCCTGGGCCCTGCTGGTACCCACCGGCATCATGTGATCCCCTTCCGGAGGGAACACACCAGGGTTTCTGCCAGCCGGTGACCACCGGCAGGCAGGACTGCCGGATACACATCCGGCAAGCGGACGGAACGGCCCTGCACTCCATCGCAACAGGTAGCCCGAAAGCCGGGCGCAGGAATGAACCCGTACGCACCAAAGGCAGGGCGGCTCAGCCGCCCTGCCTTTTGGCGTGCCAGGCCAAACGTACCGGAGGAAGAGGCGGCGGCCCGGGCCGGGGTGGCGGCGTAATGGCAGCGCTCACAGACGCGTGCGGCCCCTCGTCCTAATTGCGGACAGGCCTATCCAGCCGGAGCAGGGTGGCGCAATATAACCCCATGAAAAAACTCATCATGGCCAGTGTCACCGCGGCAGTTCTGGGGTTAGGCACCATCAGCCTGGCAGCCACGGGCTCCGCGGCGGCCCCCGAGCCGTCGCAGGCCACCGGCCAAATCATCGTCAAGTTCCGCGACAACGGCGCCGCGGCCAGCCTCCTACGCCGGCAGGGCCTCGGGGAGGGATCCGACGTCGGGAGCACCGGAGCTCGCGTCATCAGGGTTCCCGCTGGCAAGGAACCCCAGCTGATCGACGCCCTGAACCGCAACCCCGCAGTTGAGTACGCCGAGCCGGACGAGGTGGTTACTGCCACTACAGCCGACACGTATTTCCCGCGCCAGTACGCCCTGCAGAACACCGGCCAGTCGTTTAACAACACCGCCGGCACCATCTCTGTGCCCGCCGGCGAACCCGACGCCGACGTGGACGCCGTGGAAGCGTGGAAGGTCACCACCGGAAGCGGCATCAAAGTGGCCGTCCTCGATTCTGGAGTCGCAACCGACAACCCGGACATCAACCCGAAGGTTGTCCTGCGGGCCAACTTCAGCGGTGCAACAAGCAATGAAGACATTTATGGGCACGGTACCCACGTGGCCGGCATTGTCGCCGCCACCCACAACACCTCCGGCGTGGCGGGCGTGTGCCCCGGCTGCACCATTCTGGCCGGCAAGGTTCTCAACGACAGCGGGGTCGGATCCAGCTCGGGCCTGGCGAACGGCATCAACTGGGCGGTCAGCAACGGCGCGAAGGTGATCAACATGAGTATCGGCGTGCGGGCATCACGCACCCTCGAAACCGCCGTCAACAACGCCTGGAGCAAGGGTGTGGTGCTGGTTGCCGCAGCAGGCAACGGCGGCAACCAGACCAAGATCTACCCGGGCGCCTACCCCAACGTCATTGCCGTCGGCGCCACTGACAACAAGGACGTCAAAGCGTCCTTCTCAACCTACGGAGCCAGCTGGGTGGATATCGCGGCCCCCGGAGTCAACGTCTACTCAACGTTCCCGAACCACAAGACCGTCATCGGGACGCAGAACAACCGCTCGTTCGGTTACGACGTCGGCAACGGCACCTCCATGTCGGCACCCATCGTCGCCGCAACGGCCGCCCTTGCCTGGAGCTCGCACCCGGGCGCCACGAACACGTCAGTCCGCGCCAACGTGGAGTCCAGCGCCGACGACGATGTTGCTGGCACGGGCACGTACTGGGCCCACGGCCGGGTGAACGCGTTCGACGCCGTCTCAGCACCGTAACGACGGCGGCCCGTAGCGGCGGCGGCCCGTAGCGGCGGGGCGGTCATCCGGAACCTCTTCCCTTGTGACCGCCCTCTGCGGCCTGCCCTGCTGACTTGCCCCTACTGACCGGGCGCCCGGTAGGACGGGGTCTTCTTTGCCGCCTCGTCGATCTCCTCCGGCGTCAGGAGCGGCTTCAGCCGCACGTTCACGTTGCCCGACGAATTAATCATCAGCGACAGGGCGGCCGCGCCGGCCGGATCGGGGACATCGAAGACGCCCAGGACGTCAGTGTCCCCGAAGGCGTAGTAGAAACTCTCGAGTGAACCGCCAACGGACTTGAGGGCGTCGGTCAGCGCGGCACGCCTCGCCGTCCCGCCTTCGCGCATGAGCCCCTTGATCCCTTCACCCACGTAATTGGCCTCAAACAAATACTTGGTCATGGTCTTTTCCTGTTCCGCGATGTCCAGGACACAGGCACCCGCGGGCATGCCTGGCACCCTCGCCGGCAGGTCCTGGAGCGGTCCCCGAATGGGGCCGTGCGCACAGCGTAGGCCCACTTCCGTGCAGTGACAACGGTCCTCCGGAAAGTCCGCGGGCGGCTCGGGTGGCGGACCGGCGGGCTCCGAGGCCTGCGCTGCGGTGTGAGCAGACGGATACAAAAGCGAAACGTTGAGTCGTCCCGGTGAAACATGCCGTGGCTACGCTAATTCCTACCTGAGAGACGGTCCGTCCGCAGGTCGATTGAGAGGAAATAGCCATGCTTTGGAATACCTTGAACCTGTTCTTCATCTCGCGCACCGACGGAAACTCCGCACTCGGCGAGGCCGGGGCGAACACCGATTTTCCCCAGGGCCAGCTCACGTCCGCAGCCTGGGAAGGCTGGTGGGACAGCGCCGCGCAGGCATAGCCTGTGGTGGCTGAGGACCGGGGCACCAGTGAAGTCACCCGAGTTGCTGGCACGGTGGTCGTCTAGAAGACTGCAGGGATGATGCTGGGGGAAGACTCGAGACCCGTGGAGTTCCGGACATATATGCCCCTGCGGTACCGCGCCGTGCTGGGTGTTGCCGGCATTGCTGCAGTCCTGATTCTGCTGGCCAGCGGACCTTCGCCCTGGCTGGCAGTGCCCGTGGCCGCGGTTTTCGTAGCTGTCACGACAATGACCGCCCGGATTCGGCTGGGTGAAGTCAGCATGTCCATCCGCGTCGCCGGTCTGTTCTCAACCACCATCCACTACCGGGAGATATCTGCCGTCTCCGTTGGGCCTGCTACAAGATTTGCGCAGGGCATGGGTTTGCGCATCCTTTCCGGGGGCGGCACCGGCTACCTCGTTGGCGGCCCATCGGTGCGCATCCAGCGCGACAGCAACACCGTGCTCGTCTCGTGCGCCAATCCCCAAGCGCTCGTCGCACGCATCGGCGCCCACTTGCCGCGGTGAAGACCTGGGCGGGCCCGGGCCGTTATTCAGGGGGCGTCGCGGGGACTACTCGGGGGGATTCCTTAGGGCTGGCCAATTGCTTTGGTACGCTCGCCGCAAGGGATGCAGCAGCGCGAGGAGGGTAAGGCGTGACAGAACCTACGGGCAGTACCGAACTCGAGGACCAGGGGTTGCCGCTGACAGCCCTGGCCGTGGCGGCGGGCCGTGCCGTCGAGACGTCGCGGGCCGATCCGCTCGTGGCTGATCCCTACGCCTCAGCCCTGGTGGTGGCCGCCCGCTCCCACCTCGACCTGCCGACGGTGTGGCCCGCTGAACCGTCCGAGGCTCCTCCCCTGCAGCAGCCGCTCTTGCTTGCTTGCATTTACATCGGCATGCGGACCCGGTTCATTGACGACTTCCTGCGGTCCGATCATGCCACCATGCAGACGGTGGTTCTCGGTGCGGGCCTCGATACTCGGGCCTACCGGCTGACCTGGCCGGCCGGCGCCATGGTCATTGAGATCGACAGCGCCAACGTCCTGGACTTCAAGGCCCACGTGCTGAGCCGGCTTTCGGCGGAGCCCGCGTGCGAACTGGTCAGTCTGCCCGCCGACCTGTCCCTGCCGTGGCGGGAGGCACTGCTGGCCGCCGGTTTTGAGCCTGCCCAGCCAACCACCTGGGTCCTCGAGGGCCTGCTGCCGTACCTCGATTCCGCCGCCCAGCATGCAGTGCTGGGCGAAGTCGCGGCATTGTCTGCGCCGGGATCGCGGACGGTGATTGAGCGGGCCGTGCCGCTGCCGAAGACGGACGACATCGAAGCCAAGCTGCGCGAGTTCAGTGAACAGACGGGTCTGCCCATGAGCGAGCTGCTGGCGCGGGCCGATCCGCCGGATCCCGTCGAGCTGCTGGAGGCAGCAGGCTGGCACTGCAGCAGTCACTCGGTGGAGGAGCTGTGTTCGAGCTACGGCCGCGTACTGTCGCTTGACCCCTCGGTTGGCAGGACCGCAGCAGAGCAGCCCGGACCGCAAAACCAAGGCCAGGACCAGTCCCGGGGCGGCTTCGTCACCGCCTGGCTGTCCTGAGCTTGTTCACTTCACCGCAACCTGGCTAGGCAGCAGTGCCGTGAGAGAGCACGCAGCTAGGCTGGACGTCCGCGTAGTGCAGACTGTCCAGCCTAGCTTTTTCGAATATCTAGCTTCGCAGGTTACTAAAGCGTCCTAGCTTGCAGGGCTACGGGTTGGACGCGGCTTCCAGCAGCTAAACGGGGATGGACGCATAATGGCTGGTGAGTGTCTTCGACGGCGACCAAGCGCCGTGCCACTCGCGGAACGTGACCCTATGGAAATCCTCTTCATCTCCCGCTTCTGTATTCAAGGCATAATGAACGCTATCAAATGTGGTTAGCTTATTTGCCGGTATCCAGACCGACCCCCAGGTGCTACTTCCGAGACGATAATCTGTCCCGTACATGTCATACTCATACCGGTTCTGATTAATGTTTAGATAGGTCCCCTCAAAGCAATACACAGAAATTTTGTAATTGACCTTCTTGACGTACCTGTTGCTTTCCCATGCCCAATACCAATAGGGGGTTTGGGCGGTCAACGAGCAGGTCGAGTTACTTTGGATCGAATGGCTGGCCGCGACCGTGGAAGTTTGCGCGGTCTTGATTTCACTTGCTTGGGCGGGCGAGGCCAGCACGGAGGGAACAACTGCGGCAGACAACGCCAGGGCCGCGACCGTTGCCACCCTTGCCCGAAGGGAGCCTTTTGCCTTTTTTACTGGTGCAAACATACGGATTGACTTCTTTCTATGGAGGTTATGATTCCGGAAATCCGGTGTGTAATTATTCTGCGCCCGCAGGTTAAACCGGCGCTTCCGTGCTGGCACGGTAAATTCACCATCGCCGGAATTCAGGCACGCCGTACTTCCCTTGGCATTGCGGCTGTTAACCTCACCGCCACCTCCCCGCAGACGGCACGCCACCTGGCATCCCTAGGGTGAACGGGCCGGCGGCTCAGCGCCGGCCACCGTCATCCGGGAGGAACCAAAACCATGCGCAAATTCGTGACCGCAGCGGCCGCCGTCGCACTTTTCACCGCAGCCATTGGCTCGTCGGCGGGTCCCGCCGTCGCCGCGCCGGCCGCGGACGCCGGCACGCCGTCGTCGAACGCTTCCGGCACCGCCACGTCCGCCGTCAAGACCAACGAGCGCAACGGCTCCTTCGACCTGCAGTCGCACCGCGGCGGCCGCGGCGAGTGGACCGAGGAATCGCTGGCCGCTTTCGCGAACTCGCTGAAGCTGGGCGTAAGCACGCTCGAACTGGACACGCACCTGACCGAGGATGGCAAGGTGATTGTCTGGCACGACGACACGATGCAGGCCAACAAGTGCGCGGACACCGCGCCAGCCACGCCGAACGACCCCGAGTTCCCGTACGCGGGTGACCGGGTGGCGGAGCTGTCGTTGGCCCAGATCAGGACTCTCAACTGCGGCTACACGCAGCTGGCCGGATACCCGGAGCAGCAGGCGATCGAGGGCAACCACATCGCCGAGCTCAGGGATGTGTTCCAGCTGGTCCGCGACTACGGTGCCAAGAAGGTCCGCTTCAAGGTGGAGACCAAGGTGGAGGACGGCCAGGCCGGCGGCGAAGGCTCAGTGGCGCTCACCAAGGCCGTGGTCACCGAGATCTACATGGCGGGGATGTCCGGCCGCACCACCGTGCAGTCGTTCGACTGGTCAACGCTGAACTACACCAGGAAGATCGCCCCGCAGCTGCCGGTCGTGGCGCTCTCCAGCGGTGACGCGTGGCTGCAGGTGGGCAAGCCCGGCGCCGCACCCGAGCTGGGCGGCATTGACATCGACAACTACGACGGCTCCCTCGCCAAGGCCGCCAAGGCCCTGGGCTACGACGTCATCTCCCCCACGTTCCGCTCGGTCACCCCGCAGATGATCGCCGAAGCCCACGAGTACGGCCTGCCCGTCATCCCGTGGACCGTGAACACGACCGCCGACATGGCCCGGCTGATGGACCTCGGCGTGGACGGCATCATCACCGACTACCCCACCCGCCTGCGCACCCTCATGGATGAGCGCGGACTGAAGCTGCCGAAGGCTTACGCGGCTGTCTAGGCCGTTTCTTCCATCGATCGCTCCATAACTGCCGTTTTGAGTCCCAAAAGGGCCGTTATGGAGCACTCGATGGGTTCTGGACACGCTAAGGGCGGCCGGTGGAACCCGGCCGCCCTCTAGTTGAACTGGCTACCTTGACTGCAACATGTTCCACAGAATGAGGTCGTGCGCGTGCTTGGCTTTGTCGTCACCGCGGAAGTCGGCTTCCTTGACGCTGCCGCCGGTGTCGATGCCGATGCTTGATGAGGAAGCAAAGCGTCCAAGCATCGATTTGTTGGACAGCATCGATACGGAGCGGATGTTCTTGTACGGGATAGAGACGATGGCCAGCTTATTGCCCACGAAGCTCTTGTCCTGCAGGATGATTCGCATATTGGTGATGCCGACGAAGCCGGTGCCGACTCCGATGCAGTCGTAGACGGCGTAGACGGTTTCGCCCTGAAGCAGTCCGGCGTTGATCTGCTCGAGCTGGTCCGGACGGTCATGGATGATCTGGGACAAGGTGTTCCCCTAGGATTCGTATGGTCGTGGCGGTCTTGGGCGCCGGTCAGTCCCGGAGCGGCATGCCCTTTGCGTCCTGCCGGAAGTAGTTGGCGCCAGCGAGAATCATGATTCCCTCAACGAAGCCCCACAGGGCGACGAGCCCGAACGTGAAGACACCCACGAAGACCGTGAGGAGAAGCTGCACAATGCCAATTGTGGTGTATCCGAGATAAAAGCGGTGGATACCCAACCCGCCCAGAAATATACCCAAGAGTCCTGCAGCCAGCTTGGATTTGGGCTGAGGGTAGGCGTAGGCAGGATTCGGCATCGGCGGCTGCTGGGACATTTGCTGGTACTGGCTCTGCAGCTGCTGCGGTGCTGCCGGCGCCTGATACTGCGGCGGCGCAGGCGGGTAGTTCTGATATTGCGGAGCCGCTGGGGGCTGCTGCTGGAACTGGCCCGGGGCAGGAAAACCTTGTTGCTGAGCAGGCATCGGGGCCTGGGGCGGATCGAATGAAGGGACTGGCGGCGTTGTGGGCACCGGCGCCCCGGCCGGGAGGTTCCAAGCTTGCTGGCCCTCACCGGGGGTTGGCGTATGCTCTGTCTCCGGAGTGTTTGCCTCGGAGGGCGCCCACGGCTGTTCGTTGTGGGACTGGGTCATGGTGATAAGGCCTTTCGATGATGTGATGATGCAGCCCAAGGCTTCAGGGCAACGGTCAACGTCGAAAGACGGCATCCCCCAAGAAAATCCATGTGCCGTCACCATTCTGACGGATGAAAGGCATATCCGCTGCCTGTTTCGGCATGTCTCCTCGACAGAGAACGTGGAAGGCTAAGAGACTCGTTGTTTCGCGGGCGTCTTCTTCAGCTGACGCAGCCACTCCTTCAGCTGGCCGGCGTCCGGCTCCAGGAGGATGCGCTCGCGAATACTGTCCCTCAATCCCTTTACGAACCCGCTCGGGTCGCCCGGGCCGCCCGACCCCGCGTCGCTGTCATTTATCCATCCATCCTCAATGTCCTCCGGCGCTTCAACTCCTGCCTGCACCAGCGACCCCACCACTTCCACCCGGAACGGGTAGATGTGCCAGGCATCCCCGCTGCCCGGCACATCCTCGGCCCGACGCACCAGGGCAGCCAGCTTGCAGAGCCGCTTGAGGACCAACGGACTCACTTGGAGGTAGGCGCTAACGTCGCTCTGGCCCGTTTCCTGCTGGTACAGGTCTCCGGGCTTGGCTATGCCGGCTCCCCGAAGCTGCTTTTCGTAGGGCTCAAAGGCCTCCAGCTTCCAGAAGTCTTGCCGCGGCATCACTCCCAGGAAGTGCAGGAAGTCCTCGCTCTTCCTGAGTTCCGCCAGTTCGGGATCACTCCGAGCCCATGCCTTGAGGTCCCGGTCCGTAAATGCGTACCCGAGCCGGCGCATCACCTCAACTACGGCGGCCTCCCCCTGGTTCCTGGCCATGCTACACGCCGCTTGATACGCCGTTGTCGGTGCAACCGAGGCAAGCGCTTCGTTGTACAGGTCAACAAAGATGGGGGCCGACTTGCCTTGCTCCGAGGACGATATCGTTGCCCATGCTTTTGCCCCGGCCGCAATCTCGGCTTTGGCCCGCGCTTCCGCCTCCGATGCAGCTCCCGCTACAGCCAGATCTTCAGGCGCCAAGCCGATCCCTGCGCCATACAGATCGTGGTAAGCAAGCGCGGCCTCCAGCCGCATTTTGTGCGCCATAAGCCCGGGAACCAGAAGGCGTTTGGCCGGTTCGAGTTCCTGCACCATACTCGCCGCGACTTGCCGAGCACGCCTTCGCAACCTTGCGTATTTCGGTTCGGCAGCGGGGAGGTTGAGCACCATGCTGAGGAACGTCCCTTCAAGCCGGTACTGCAGCGGGCGGTAGCCGACTGCAGATATTGCTCCGCGTTGGATGTCGCTCCTGATTCTCGTGGCCATTCCTGACAGCCATTCTGCGTATGTCTTGGTGGTCTCCTCATCGGTACTGCCACGGCAAAGTTTGTGTTGCAGAGTCACCTCGGCCAGCATGTTCCCCGCGTCACGGTCGACGGCGGCACCCAGCAGCTTCTTTTGCCTCTCGTCTGCCATGGTGGTGTCGGTCGTGGCGATGTAATGGAGTCCGAGGCTCCGCCAATCTGTGGCCCCGCATAGCCCGTCGAACCCGTAATGCTTCCGTGCCAGCATCACGAGAATGTACGCGGCCGCCATCTTGTGCAGCTCCAGCTCGGCAGCGCTATTTGTCTTGGTCGGCGTCGCTGCCTTGCCGTCCGGGCCGGATATTTCACTCTGCCCATCCGCCAGGTGTAGCTCATTCCTGTCAATCGTGACCGCGCCAACACTCGCTCCGTTTCTCGCCATCGAAACGGTCATCGAGTCCTCATTCGATGAGGACACCACCACCCGCCAGGGCGTGACGCCGAACGTTGAGACCAACACTTTCTGAACGGCGGCCAATACCTTGTTGGTAAAGGAGAGGGGCATGGCATCTTCGGCCAGCGCCGTCACGTCCGCCCCTGCCGGAATTTCCAATCCCCGGGGAGCGTCGGCCCCAAGTTCATGCAGAAGGGCACCGATCTGCGAGACATCGACCTTGCTGGTTTCGCCC
Organism: Arthrobacter sp. FW305-BF8; assembly: GCF_021789315.1. Taxonomy (NCBI): domain Bacteria; kingdom Bacillati; phylum Actinomycetota; class Actinomycetes; order Micrococcales; family Micrococcaceae; genus Arthrobacter; species Arthrobacter sp. FW305-BF8. The sequence continues at coordinate 1,294,384 of NZ_CP084561.1, read as the reverse complement.
TTCGTGTCGCGCACATCCAGGGAAATGCGCAGCCGGCTGCTCAGGTAGGTTGCGAGAACCAGCGAACCGACAAGTGCAAGAAGCACACCACCCGCCATCTGCACGAAAATTTGGGCCGCTTGGCCGGAATTCCAGACCGGCGCCAGCACGATCAGACTGCAACCGAACAGGATGAAGGCCAAACCGGCCAGCGCCAAGAGGGCCCGGTCTGACGGCCTTTTTCTGACCCCCGCTATTCTCGGCAACAGGACCAGCAGCCTCCCGACCACAAGGAAGGCAGCAACCAGTCCGAGAAGTCCCAGGCCCGCATTCGCCAGCGGGGTGAGCCAGCTTTTCACGAACTGGTCCCATGCGGCGCCTGCCCTCTCTGCGAAATTCTGCTGCGGTCCCGGTGGCGTCGGCTGCTGCGCCTTCAGGACAGCTGCCAGCCGTTCGTCCTCGCAGGCAGTAGTGGCAGCCAGAGCAGGGCTGCGTACCTGCCCGCGAATTTTTTCGATCAGGGCAAGGGCGTCAGCCGGCTTTCCGTCCCGAGTCAGACCGGCCGCTTGAGCGCATAAACGACCGAGATCATTCGTCGGCGTCGGACTCGCCGCGGCACTGGCTGGAAGGAATCCGATCACCGCCGCGAGGCAAAGCGCGGCCAATGCCAGCAGAGCATGTACAACCAACCCCTTGGCTCCCATTGACCGGCGCCGCCAGGATTCAAATATTGAATTTGCCTCGGGTGTCGAAACTGACGCCTTTGAAAGTTCCCTGCCCATGTTTCTCGCCAGCCTTCGGAACCGCACGGTCATTGTGCGGCTCGCAGGCTTATTTTGCGCTCACCCGCAGCAAAGGGAAAGAGCGTAAAACTTGGGCTGCGGTTTTGGTGGGCGCAGTCGGCAGGCGCGTCCTCAACTGACTCGCAGTTGTTGTCGTTTTGAAGGCTCATAACGACAATGACTGCCAGTCAGTTGGGCGGCGAGGCTCATCCAGCGGCGAAAGGGCCGTCCTGCACCAGATTCGCCGGGCGGTTCCCCGTGGCCAGCGCTTCGAGCTGCTGGGCCAGGAGCTTCACGATCCGCGGCTCGAACGCCGAGGCGTTGCCGCCAATGTGCGGCGTGATGAGCGCGTTCTCGGACGCCCACAGCGGGTGGTCGCGGGGCAGCGGTTCCGGATCCACGACATCGAGCGCGCAGTGCAGCCGGCCGGAGAGCACTTCCGCGGTCAGGGCTTCCGTATCGACCACCGGGCCGCGGCCCACGTTCACCACCAGGGCGCCATCCGGCAGTGCGGCCAACACCTCGGCATTGACCAGCTTGTGCGTGGCCTCGTTCAGCGGGGTCACCGCCACCAGTACGTCATGTGATGACGCCAGCGAAACGAGGCCGGAGGCAGCGTGAACCTCACCGTGCTCGTCCGTGCGGGCACTGCTGCCCACCCGAGTAAGCTCCACTTCGAACGGCGCCAGTCGCTTGGCGATCTCTTGACCTATTCCGCCGACGCCGATCAGCAGCACCCGCCGGTCCGCCAAGGACGAGCGGCGCTGGGGACGCCAACTGCCCGTCTGCTGGTCCCTGACCGCCGCGTCGATGCCGCGGAGCTTGGCAAGGATCAGCCCGACGGCGAGCTCGGCCGTCGCGGCAGCGTGCACCCCTGCGGCGGTAGCGACTGCGGCCGACGGACCTGCCGCCTGCGGCACGCCGTCGTACCCTGTCGACTGAGTCTGGACCAGCTGAAGGTTGCTTGCCTTGGCAAGTGAGCCAAGCACCGCAGACGCGTCGATATACGGGAGGACAACGGCTTCGATCTCCTCCAGGGCGGCACCCTCGGGATCGGAGCGCAGGTCCCAGACGGCGCCCCGGAGGTCGCCGGGAAGCGGCTCCAGGCGTTCGAGCAGGTCGCGGTCGGGGAAGCTGACGGTGCGGATTGACGGCATGGGGGCGTCCTTTTCGTGTGTCGCGGAGAGTGGCGGGCCTCCCGGGTTTCGACAGGCTCAACCAGCGGGAGTGGGGTTACGGCTTCCTGGTTTCGACAGGCTCAGCCACCGAACCAACTTGCGAAAGTTTTCTCATATGCGATCATCATCGCACCGGCCACTCAGCGTGACAAGCGCTACACCGCGCCGCATACGAGAGTCGGCAAGCTTTTACATCCGCGAAACAAAAAAAGGTTGACGGATCGGAAAAGAAACGCGAAACTTTTCTCATATGTGATTGCGGTCTCAGGATCGACAGCAGCATCCAACCCTCCCAACTGAAGGTGAAACACCATGGCAACAACGCTCGAACTCACTGTCCGCACCGCACAGTGGACCCGCCCGTCCCGGGAACTGGTCAATGCATTCGAGAAGTTCCCGGTGGCCAACATCGGCGACGCAATGGAGCGGCTGGGCCTGGTGGACGGCAACATCAACCCCGTCTGGGCCGGCGCGCACTGCGTCGGCACGGCACTCACCGTCCTGGGTGCGGCCGGCGACAACGCGGCCGTCATCGAGGCACTGAACTACATCGAGCCCGGCGACGTGGTGGTGATCAACGGCTTCGGCCACGAGCACCGCGCACTGGTGGGCGAACAGCTGTCCCAGCGCTTCGAGGCGGCCGGCGCCACCGGCGCCGTCATCGACGGCTACATCCGGGACCGCGCCACCATCACCGAAATCAAGTTCCCGGTCTTCGCCCGGGGCACCACCCCCGCAGGTCCGTTCAAGAACGGCCCCGGTGTCATCGGCGAACCGGTGGCCATCGGCGGCATCGTCTGCTCCCCCGGCGACATCGTCGCCGCCGACGACGACGGCGTCGTCATCATCCCCCAGGCCCGCGCCGCGGAAATCCTGGAACGCGTTATGGAAGTCGCCGCGCACGAGGCCGAAATGACGGCCGAAGTCACCCGCGAATACAGCTAATCCAAGCTTCTCCCGCAACAGGGACCCTCATAGACTGAGAGAACTCCAATGACTAATTCATCGACGGAATCAGTGGATCTTAATACGGCTCAAGTACAGGTCGTCGCAGCCGACGGCAAGATGGTGCGCAAGGCGACCTTCGCCGGCACCATGGGCTCCTTCGTGGAGTGGTACGACTACGGCATCTACGGCCTCCTGACCACCTACCTGGCCATCAACATCATGGGATCGAAGGATCTCGGCTCCCTGCTGCTGACCAACGTCGGCTTCCTGGTGAGCTTCCTGGCCCGCCCCTTCGGCAGCGTGATCTGCGGCTACCTGGGCGACCGGCTGGGACGCAAGAACCTGCTCGCCGTGCTCCTCCTGCTCATCTCCGGCGCCACGGCCTGCATCGGCCTCATCCCGTCGTCGTCCGTCATTGGCTGGGCCGCGCCGGCCCTGCTGATCCTCTTCCGCATCCTGCAGGGCTTCTCCGCCGGCGGCGAAGTGGCCGGCGCCATGGCCTTCGTGGGCGAATACGCCCACAACCGGCACCGCAACTACAACATGAGCTTCATCGCCGTCGGATCCTTCTGCGCCCTCCTCTTCGGCAGCGCACTGTCCGCCACACTCATCACCACCCTCGGCGACGCCACCATGGAATCCTGGGCCTGGCGCGTCCCGTTCCTGTTCGCCCTGCCGCTGGGATACGTGGGCTACTACATCCGCTCCAAGATGGAGGACACCCCGCACTTCGCGGCACTGCGTGAGCGCAACGAAGTGGAGCGCAACCCGCTGCGGGCAGCCCTGACCTCAAAGCGCCACCTGAAGGCCATCGCGCTGACCATCTTCCTCCCGGCACTGAACGGCCCCGGCTACTACCTGCTCTTCGCCTACATGCCCACCTACCTGAAGACCCAGCTGGGCACCGGCAACAACTTCACCATGGTCCAGGCCCTGACCGTCACCGCCTTCTCCCTGGTGGCCATCATCATCTCCATCCCGCTCATGGCCCGCCTCTCCGACCGCATCGGCCGCAAGCCCGTGCTCGCCCTCTCCGCCGTCCTCATGGCCGTGGTGTCCTACCCGATGTTCGCCATGATCACCACCGGCAACATGGTCCTGGCGTGCGTCGCCACCGTGGTCATGGCCATCGCCTTCTCCGGACACGCCGCCGTGGTCCACACCGTCCTGACTGAAATGTTCCCCACCACGGTCCGCTATAGCGCCTACAGCATCGGGTTCAGCATCAGCACCATCATCTTCGGCGGCAGCGCCCCGCTGGTCATGACCGAGATCATCAAGGCCACCGGGAACAGCATGGTCCCCGCCTACGCCTCCATCGGCACCGCCATAATCACCCTGGTCTCCGTCTACTTCCTGAAGGAAACCAAGGGACAGCCGCTGCAGACCCACTAACCAAACCCCGACGACGGCGGGTGGCCGGCCACCATTGCCCGCCACCCGCCGTCGTTGGACCATTAGGCACCACAACAGAACCACTGGGAGAGTCACCTTGAGCATCAATTCAGTCGCCGTCGTCGCAGACCTCGGCGAAAGCTACGGCAACTACACCATCGGCGACGACGACGCCCTCCTGGGCCTGGTTACCGCCTCGAACATCGCCTGCGGCTTCCACGCCGGCGACCCGCGCGTCATGGACGCCACCGTGAAGTCCTGCGTGGAGCGCGGCATTGAGCTCGGCGCGCACCCTGGCTACCCGGACCTGGTGGGCTTCGGCCGCCGCCTGATCGAGGCCAGCGAAGAGGAAATCCGCACCGACGTGCTCTACCAGATCGGCGCACTGGACGCCTTCGCCCGCATCCACGGCGGCAAGATCAGCCATGTGGCCCCGCACGGCCGGATGGGCAGCATCGCCCAGACGGACGCCAAGCACGCCCGCGCCATCACCGACGCCATCAAGGCCTACGACCCCTCCTACATCGTGATCTGCCAGAACGGCCTGCTCGCTGATGAGTCCCGCAAGCGCGGCCTTGAGGTGGGCTACGTGTTCCTGGCCGACCGCGGCTACGGCGAGGACGGCATGCCCGTCTCCCGCAACACCGAGGGCGCACTCCTGCACGACCCCGAGGAGATCGGCCGCCGCGTGGTCCAGGTGGTCACCGAAGGCACCGTCCGCGCCGTCACCGGCAAGGTGGTCCCGCTTGGGCACGACGCCGACGTGGTCCTCCTCCACGGCGACCACCCGCAGGTCCTGGAGAACGGCACCTCACTCCGTGCCGCCCTGGACAAGGCGGGCATCAAGGCCACCGGCCTGCAGGACGTCCTGGCCGAGAAGGCCCGCCGGGCCGCGGCCTGATTTTTGTTGCCTGACAACCCTCCTCCCAGAACCTAGGAACCATGAGCATCCAGCCAGCGCCAGGACCGCCGACGCAAACGCCCTTGGAGATCGAGGCGACGCCCTTCGGGGACTCGGCCCTGATGCTGAAGGCTTCGGAGGGCACCGCCGAAGAGCGCCAGGCCGGAAGCCGCAGGCTCCGTGAGCTGGTGTTCAACCTGCAGCCGCACGGGCTCCTCGACGTGGTGGCCGGCGTGGATTCGGTGCTGGTGGAGTTCGACTGCCTTGCAGTCAGCCACGCCCAAATCGCCCAGACCATCCGGCTGGCCGCGGCAGGCACTGGTCCGGCCGGCGGTCTTGCTGCTGCCGACGCCGGGCGCGCGGCCGAGCTGTTCGTGATCCCGGTGGTGGTCAGCGACGCCTTCTCCCCCGACCTTCCCGAGGTCGCGGCGGAGCTGGGCATCAGCCCGGAAGCTGTGCTGGACATCCTGCAGAACTCGGAGCTGTCCATCAACCTGCTGGCCTCCGCGATGGCACCCATGATGGGCACCATCCCGTTCCCCGGCCAGGTCAGCCGCTGCCGGGAACCCCGCACCAATGTGGACCCCGGATCGGTGATGGTGGCCGGTACCAGCGCCATCATCCAGCCCTTCCCGGGCCCGAGTGGCTGGAAAGTCATCGGCCGCACACCGCTGACCGTGTGCGACATCCGGGAGGACCCGGCCACGTCCTACACCCCCGGCGACCGCGTGCGATTCCGGGTCATTCCGGAGAACGAATGGGAAGCGCTGGAAGGCCAGTTCCTCCGGCCGGCTTCAGCACCAGCCGCGCCCGCCGCTCCGGCGGCAGCAACTGCCGGAGGGACCACCGATGCGGACCGCTGAACTGACCGTCGGGCTGAAGATCCGCGAAGCCGGCTGGCTCTCCACGTTCCAGGACCTGGGCCGGGAACACTCCGAGTACATGGGCGTGCCGTGCGGCGGCGCAGCCGACCAGCATTCGGCCTCGGTGGCCAATATCCTGGTGGGCAACCTCCGCTCCGCCACGTGCATCGAAATCATGGGCGGCCGGTTCAGCTTCACTCCCGATTCCCCGGTGCTGATCGCCGTCACGGGCGCCCCTGCGGATCTGACGGTCAATGGCGAGACCGCAGCGATGTGGGAGCCCGTCTGCATCCCGGCCGGCGCCCGCGTGGTGATCGCCAACGCACGGGGCGGCATGCGCAACTACCTCGCATTCAGCGGCACGCTCGCGACTGACCTTTTCATGGGCAGCGCCGCACCGGAAGCACGCATGGGCTTCCCGCAGCAGATCGGCGCGGGGCAGGACCTCCGGCTCAGCACCAGCTACGCGGGCTTCGAACACCCCTACCTCTCCCAGCCCCTGTTCCGGCTCCCGGTGCCCGTCCCGTCCTTCAGCCCTGGCACCTGGCGCATCGACATCGTGGAGGGCCCGGAGACCCACGCCGCGCCCGGCATCAAAGAGCTGCTGTCCTCGCGCGCCTACACCGTCACCGCGAAGTCGAACCACGTGGGCCTCCGCCTGGACGGCCCGGTGGTCCACCCCGAGGGCCTCGGCGAGATCGTGTCCCACGGTGTTCCGATCGGCGCTTTTGAGATCCCGCACGGCGACGAGCTCATCATCCTGGGCCGGTACCGGACACTGACTGCCGGCTACCCCATCGTCGCCTTCGCCACCAAGGCCTCCCTGCCCATGCTGGGCCAGGCACGCCCGGGCCAGAAGATGACCTTCAACTGGGTGACGAGCGGCCAGGCCGTGGAGCGCTACCGCGAGGAACAGCGGCTGCTCAGCGTGCTCGAGGAGCGCGTCGCCAGCCTGTTCGCCGCCGTGCGTCTGCCGCATGCCTCCGCGCTGGCTCCGAGTCCGGCAGCTGCCTGAATTACCAAACCGGTGCTTGACCCGGCCGGATTAAAGATGAGAAACTTTTCTCATATGCAATGCAAATCTCACTGCAATTAGGAGCGGTACATTGGGACTTCTTGAAGGCAAGGTTGCCATCATCACCGGCGCAGGCACCGGCATGGGCCGCTCCACCGCTGCCCAGCTCGCCGCCGAGGGCGCCAGCGTCGTGCTGGTGGGACGCCGCGGCGAGGTGCTGGATGAAGTCGCCTCCGCCATCACCGCCGAGGGCGGCCGGGCCGTGTCCCGGGCCGCGGACATCTGCTCAAAGGACGACGTCGACGCCCTGGTCGAGTGGGTCAGCGAGACTCTGGGGCCGGTGGACATCCTGGTGAACAACGCCGGCAGCGCCAGCAAGGTCCTCAATGTGCGCTGGATCAGCCAGGACGAATGGAACGACGTCCTGGACGTGAACCTGAACGCCGTCTACCTCCTCACCCAGGCCGTCCTGCCGGACATGCTGGCCCGGAAGACCGGCACCATCATCACGGTCTCCTCCCTTGCCGCCGTCAACCCCAACCTCCTCGGCGGCGCCGCCTACGGTGCCGCGAAAGCCGCGGTCCGGAACTTCATGACGTACCTTCACAACACCTTCCGCAACGAGGGCCTGCGCGCAGTCACCATCCTGCCCGGCGAAACCGCAACGCCCATCCTGGACAACAGGGCCCGCCCGCCCCGGCAGGAGGAACGCGAAGCGATGGTCCAGCCCGACGACGTCGCCCGGGCCATCCACCTGGTGGCCACACTGCCGCAGCGGACGGTGGTCCAGGAGCTCGTGATCGCGCCGACCGTACAGCGGGACACCTCGGGCGACATTGAAATCAGCCGGTGGACCGGTGCTCCCGCAGAGGAAGTTCCCCAGCAATGAAACGCCGCCGTCCGCACGCTGCGTCGGCCGGCGCCTCCACTGTCGCCGTCGCCCCAGCCAGCCATCCCCCGCTCCATCCGATCCGAAACAGGACCACCATGACTCTTGAACCAGCCACCCTCGCCACCAACTTCCAGCCCTCGGAGGCCGTGCTGCGCGTGCAGCGCACCTCCCTCCGTGTCCAGCAGCCCCAGTCCAAGGGCGACCTCGTGTCCCTGGCCATGGGCGAGCCTGACTTCGATACACCCGCCCAGGTCCGCGCCGCGGCGGCCAAAGCCCTGGAAGAGGGCCACACCCACTACTCGCCGTTGCTTGGCGAGCAGGTGCTTCGCGAGGAGCTGGCCGCCCGTATCGGCCGGCTCCTCGGCGAAGTGGCCAGCCCAAGCGACGTGCTGATCACCCAGGGCGGCACCGCCGGCCTCTCCGCAGCCATCCTCGGAATCGTCAACCCCGGGGACAAAGTGGTCATCCCGGATCCCACCTACTCCCTGTACGCGGACCTCGTCAGCATGGCCGGCGGCACGGTCGTCCCGGTGCCGCTCGCGGAGGACCTGCACTGGGACCTCGAGGCACTGGCCACGGCACTCGAAGGTGCCAAGCTGTTCGTCTTCTGCAACCCCTCCAACCCCACCGGCATCGTCCACAGCCGCCGGGAGCTCGAAGCCCTGGCGGACATGGCGGCCGGCACCGACACCCTGGTGCTTTCCGACGAGGCCTACAGCGACCTCGTCTACACCCCGGAGCCCTTCGTCTCCGCCCTCGAAATCGAAGGCCTCAAAGGCCGGACCATCTACTGCCAGACCTTCTCCAAGAGCTACGCCATGACGGGCTGGCGCGTCGGTTACCTGTGGGGTCCGCCGTCGGTCATCGCCTCCGCGGCCCGGGTCCACAACACCTTCAACGGCTCCATGAACACCGCCGTCCAGCTCGCCGCGCTGACCGCCCTCAAGACGTGCGGCCCCGACATCGAGCGCATGCACGCCTCCTACGCCCAGCGCCGCGAACTCATGGCCAGCGGGCTGGCCAGCATCCCCGGGCTCACCGTCAGTTCCCCGGAAGGCGCCTTTTATCTCTTCCCCAAGTACGACGTCGACCTGCCGGCAGCACAGATGGTGGCGCACCTCCGCGACTTCGGCGTCGCGGTCCGGCCCGGCAGTGAATTCGGCCGGAACGGCGAATTCCACCTCCGCCTCTCCTACGCGGCCAGCGCCGAGGCCATCACCGCCGGTGTCGAGCGCATTGCCGCCGGCCTGGCAGCCCTTCGGTAGCGACCATGGAGCTGACAGACCCGGCATCCGGCCTGCGCACGGACACGCAGCGCAGCAGGTCCCTCCTGATCAGCGCCGCAGGAACTCTTTTCGGGGCCGGAACGGCGGCCTCGATGGCCGAAGTTGCGGCCAGCGCGGGCATCTCGACCGCCACCGCGTACCGGCATTTCGCCTCAGTGGATGAGGTGCTCGCGGCCTACCGTTTCCAGGTTGGCCGCGAGCTGCTGGAGTTCAGCCTGGCGCAGGAAACGCGCGGGCAGGAGCTGCTGGATGCGGTCTGCCGGAAGTGGGTCCAGCTGGTGGTCCAGCACGGCGGGTCGATGATCCACACACGTTCGGCGGAGGGCTATTTGGCCCGCGTGCGCCAGGGTGCGTATTACCTGACCGTGCAGACGGAGGCGCTGAGGCGTCCGCTCGAGGAGGTCACCCGGGAGCTGGGCACCATGCAGCAGGACGAGACAGCCTTGTTCCTGTGGAACGTCTTCTTCGACCCCCGCGAGATTTTCGATCTCATCCACAGCATGGACCTCACGCCCGAACAAGTCTCCGACCGCCTGGTGCGGACCTTCACGGCCGCACTGCGCGGGTGGATGCCGGCCCAGGACCTAAGCTAGGTGGGTAGTAACGAAAGGGTGCCGATCAATGCGTAGTGACACACAGCGCAACCGCCGACAGCTGGTCAGGGCTGCCGGCCATCTGTTCGCAGCCCGGCGGGGTCCGATCAACATGTCAGACATCGCCAAGCACGCCGAGATTTCCACGGCGACGGCCTACCGGCACTTTGCCTCGGTGGAGGACGTCCTGGCCGAGTACCGCTTCGGCGTGGGCGAAAAGCTGCGCGATTTCAGCCTGAAGCAGGAATCAACAGGGCTTGAACTTCTGGAGGATGTCAGCCGCAAGTGGGTGGATCTTGTCACCCGGCACGGCGGAGCGATGCTGTACACCCGCTCCGGGGAGGGGTACCTCGCCCGCTTGCGCAAGGGTGCCTACTACCTGACCGTCCAGGCGGAGGCATTGGAGCGGCCGTTGCGGGAAGCGTGCGACGAACTCGGCCTCGAACCGCTGGGCGACGAGGCGATGTTCCTGTGGAACATCCTCTTCGACCCCCGCGAGATCCTCGACCTGATCCAGACCGTGGGGCTGAGCAAAGACCAGGCCACCGTCCGGCTCATCGCCGCGCTGAAGGGTGCCATGGCCGGCTGGAACGAGGACCGCTCCCGCCCCGCCGCCAGCTCGAAGGACAGCGCTGACGCAGACGCCGACAGCTCCATCTCAGACGCCTCAAACAAGACCGCCTAGCCTGGCCGATCCAGGCAAAGCGGTCCGTTAGGATCCCAGCCGGAACGCTTCTGCCCGCAGGCCCGTTCCGCGCGTGAGTTCACGCAGCCTGTCGGCCGTGACGGCCGTCAGCGCGGCGATCCGGAAGACGTCCATCTCCCCGCTGCGCAGGACATCCACGACGTCGCCCCGCAACTGCCGCTCGGCGCTTTCCTTCTCCTCGATCACCGCCTGCAGCTGCTCCGCCAGGGCCACCAACCCGGCAACATGCTGCTCACGTGAGAGGTCCGGGACGTAGGACTCGGCAAAGGCCTTGCCTGTTTTCTTCACTTCGGTGATCTTCAGGCCGGTTGCGGCGGCGACGGCCGCCGCCGACACGCCGGCCGCCACCGCTGCCGCCACGGCCTCGTTCCGCCGGCTCAGGAGTGCTCGGATGCGGCTTTGACGGTGTGCCCTGGCCGCTTTTACCTGGGCCAGCCGGCCCTCCAGCTCGGGGTTTCCACCCGCTGGGCGCGGCGGAGCGATGCGCCGCCGCGGCCGGGCATCAGGAATGTACGTCACGGCGCTGCAGGCCCTCGATCAGTTCCCATTCCGCTGCCCGATTCCGGAAGGCCGGCATCATGCTTCCCTCCAGCACCCGGCAGACAGTGTCCTGCGCGCCGACCGGTGCCCACTCGCCGCTGACAGGACAGTGGCTGCCCGTCGTGGCGGTGACCGAGCGGACGCGCGTATTCGTGGCTTGCCTTGGTGTGCGCAGCATCAGATCGCTCCTGTGGCGGTGTTGGCTGTGGCTGTGTCGGCTGTGGCTGTGTCGGCTGTGGCTGTGGCTGTATCGGGGGTGCCTGTATCCGTGGTGAAGGAGATCAGGACCTTGCCCGAGCGGCGTGCGTCCTTGGCGGTGTTGAAGGCTTCTAGGGCCTCGCTGAACGGGTACTCGTGGGTAATCACCGGATCCACGAACAGGCTTCCGTCGGCGAGCGCGGCGAGGACCTCATCCATTTCGGCGTTGAAGCGGAAGGAGCCGAGGAGGTCCAGTTCCCGCGTGATGGCAAGCGAGATCGTCACCGGCTGCGCTCCGCTGGGAAGAAGTCCCACCATCACCACCTTGCCGCCGCGCATCGTTCCCCGGATGGCCGAGTCCAGGCCGCGGTGGTTCCCCGAGGACTCCACGGTGACGTCGGCTTCAACGGCAGCGATAGCATCGGCGTCGGACGCCAGGATGGTGCCCGTAGCACCCACCAGGCGTGCGCGCTGCAGGGGCTCCTCGTGCACGTCGACGGCGATGACTTCCGCGGCGCCGGCACGCTTGAGTACCGCGACAGCCAGGCATCCGATCGGGCCGCTGCCGATCACCAGCGCGCGTTTGCCGCGGACGTCACCTGCGCGGGCGACGGCATGCCAGGCAACGCTGGCCGGTTCGGCGAGCGCGGCCGCCCGCAGCGACAGGCCACCGGGCAGCGGACGAAGCATTCTGGTGGGCAGTGCCGAATACTGGCTGAACGCGCCCTGCGTATGCGGGTACCGGGCCGCGCTGCCGAGGTACGTGCACCCCGGAGACAGATTGGGACGGTCCTGCGGGTAGCGGGCATCGTTGCCCCCTGGAGTGGCCGGATGGACTGCCACGCTGGTACCCACTGCCGGTCCCGAACCGTCCACTGCCGCCTGCGTCACTGTGCCCACCACTTCATGCCCGAGGACAAGCGGCTCGCGAAGGACTGATTCACCGGCGGCGCCGTGAAGCCAGTAGTGGAGGTCGGAACCGCAAATGCCGCCGTAAGCAATCTGCACAACGGCCTCATCGCTTCGCGGTTCTGCCGGCTTCACCGGATCCAGGCGCAGGTCATCCACGCCGTGCACCACCAGGGCTGCGCCGGTTACTTCGAGCGGGGCGCCGGGGACTTCGAGCACTGTTCCGGGCACCGTGCTGCTGAGATCCGCCATGTCACACCACCGCCGTCATTCCGCCATCGATGAAGATGGTCTGTCCGTTGACATAGGCTGAGGCGTCCGAGGCCAGCCACTGCACGGGACCCATGAGATCCTGCACTGTCCCCCAGCGGGCGGCGGGAGTCCGTTTGCAGATCCAGGAGTTGAACTCGGGGTCGTCCACCAGGGCCTGGGTCATCTCGGTATGGATGTATCCCGGCGCGACCGCGTTGATCTGGAGCCCGGCTGCGGCCCATTCGGCGGTCATTGCACGCGTCAGGTTCCGCAGGCCGCCCTTGGCCGCTGTGTACGCCCCAATCGTGGGCCGCGCGAGGTCAGACTGGACCGAGCCGATGTTGACGATCTTGCCCCGGGCCCTCGGCAGCATCCTTCGCGCCACTTCCCTGCCCACGAGGAAAGCACTCGTCAGGTCGGTTGAGATCACGCGGTTCCAGTCGTCGACGGCCAGGTCCAGCAGCGGGACGCGGTGCTGGATTCCGGCGTTGTTGACCAGGATGTCCAGCTCGCCCAGGTTCTCCTCAACGTGCGCGATACCCCGGGCGACGGAATCCTCGTCCGTGATGTCGAAGGCCACAGCATCTACCCGGTCCCCGCCAAAGCGCTCGGCAAACACCTGGCGCGTCCGCTCCAGGCGGTCCGGGTCAAAGCCGTGCAGCACCACGCTCGCGCCGGCGGTGGCCAAGCCGTGGGCCAAGGCCTCTCCGATGCCCCGCGAGGAGCCGGTTACCAGGGCACGGCGCCCCGTTAGATCAAAGGGTGTGGGGGTTTTCATCGGCGCTTCCTTCATCCCTGCCTGGTGAGGCGCCGCGCTTCACTGCAGCGGCGAATTAGTTCCTTCCCAGCGTAGGTGCCCGCCGGGTTTAAAACAAGAATAATTTCTCATTTGAGCCGAAGTTCTTATCTGGGCTGAATGCGCGAGGCGCCCAAGTAGCTCGCAGTTGTTGTCGTTTTGAGCGCCCATAACGACAACAACTGCCGGTCAGTTGGGTGTACCGTTCAACGTGGTTTCGGCAAGCTCAACCGGCGGACGCAAAAGGCCCCGCAAACCTGGCACAAGTGCCGGGTCCTGCGGGGCCTTCAGTGGGTAGGGAAAACGCTACTTCGCCGCGATGGTCCAGTCACCGTCGGAGTTGACCTGGACGAAGCCGGGGGTGAGCTTCACGGTGCCGCTGTAGTCGCCGATCTTGTTGACGGGCAGCTCGGGAACCTCGCTGCCGAAGCCCTGCACCACGAAGTTGCCTTCGCCCTTGTTGGTGATCGCAGCCTTGTCACTGAACGCATCCCAGTAGAGAACCATGTCGCCGTGGCCGCTCACCTTGTCCGTTGAGGTGGGAACGCTGTCGATGTCCTCGATCTTCAGTGTCCACGCGGAGTCGGCGCTAATGGCCAGTTCGGTGGTGGCCGCCGTGCTGGTGTCCACGAGGTGCGAGCCTGCGTACGCGCCAACGGCGTTGACCAGGAGCATCTCATGTCCGTTGGTTTCCAGGACCGTGTTGCCGCTGCAGGCCTTGCACGTGAACGTCACCACGGCGGGGACGCCCTTGAGGTCCACCGTCTTGACGGCGTCGCCGGTGCCCGTCAGCGTCTGCGCTGCCAGGCGCGGCCTGTCTTCCCCTGCAGCTGCTTCCCCGGTGGCCGCCGGATCCGCCGAGGGATCCGAGGCGGCGCTCTCCGCGGTCACAGGAGCGGCGGTGACGATCGGCGGAGTGGAGGCCTGCCGGACAATAGCGACGGCAGCAATCCCGCTCAACACGCCGATCACCAGGTTGACCACCAAAAAGACAACCGTGACCACAACAGCCACCTTCTTGTGCTGCGCATACCCCGCCAGCGGCCGGCCGTTCTTGTCCGTCTGCTTTCCGGCCAGCGTAATGACCAGATCCGCCAGAGCCCACCAGCCCAATCCGCCCAGCGTCAGCAGCTTGGCGATGCCCGTGCCGGTCTTGCGGAGATAGAACCGGTCCACGCCCAATACACCCAGGAGCAGCGAGAAAAGCCAGGTGACCAGGAAGGACTTCTGCGGTTCCGCCCCGTACTGCCCCGGGAAGGACCCGTACGGCCCCGGATACGCCTGCCCCGCGTTCTGCCCGTCCAACAACTGCCCGTTCGCATACTGCGGCGCCCCGTAGGTGGTGTAGTCGGAGGGCGGCGGCAGGGCTGGGCCGGGGTGGCTCATTGCGGTCCTTTCAGGGCAGGCGACGGCAGGGCTCGCCGAGGTGGCGGAGTGAGGAAAGAAGGGTGGCAGTGCGAAAGGGGTGGTGCAGTAGTGTGGGTGGTCGAGCCGGAATCCACCTGGGCAGGAACACCGCGTGAGCGGGACCTTGTGGTGGATAACACGTGGCTGGACGGCGGGCACATGGCTTCAAAAGCCCATTTTCTTAAGGCCTCATGGCTTGCACATCTGCTGCTGTCCCCCCGGGTCGACGCTTCGGCGTCACCGCCCCCTGAAGGGATGATACAGGGCTTCCGGTGGGCGCGCGGGGACGCCACGGCGCGTCCCGGCCGACGCGCCGGAAAGACGCACGACGACGGCGCGCGTCGCCCGCCGTCGCCGCACTTCTTGTTTGTTTTGGGCCCGCTAATCCGGCCCTACTTTGGCACGGCTCCAATCTGCTGCATCAGGCTCATGGTGTCCGTCGATCCCCAGTGTTCTGCCACTTTGCCGTCCTGCACCCGGATGATGTCGATGCCCGAGAATTCCACCGACTTGCCGGTGGCCGACACGCCCGCGAAGTCGCCCTGGTGCGTTCCCGTCAGGGTTACGTGCACGGCCTCGAGATCCCCGTCCGCGAGCGCCGGCTCACTGGTCTTGACGGCGAGGTCCGGAAACGCGGTCCGGACCGCGTTGACGTAGAACTTCACACCTTCCTTGCCCGGCGGCTGCCCCGGAAAGCCCTCCTCGTGGTCGACGACGTCGTCCGCCACCATCTCGTCGATGAGCGCCAGATTTCCGCCGGTCAGCACCTCGTTGTAAAACCGCCTGATCAATCCTTGTCCGCCAGCCATCTCCGTCTCCTTTGAGCTTGTGGCCGTATTCGGCAGCTAGATCTTCCCACCGGCCGCTCGGCGCAACAACGGTTAATTGCTTTCCGGATTCCGGCGCTCAAAAGGGCGGTCCTTCCGGGCAGGAAAGGTCCAAAATAGGCTAAGGGGACATGGCAAGAAGATGCACGAACGAAGGGGTTTGTCATGGCCGGCTACTTTGAAATCATCGATGCCCCGGACGGCGGCTTCCGCGTCAGGCTTCTGGACGGGACGGGCGGCCTGGTGGCCGTCTCGGTGAACTACCCCACCAAAGAGGCTGCCGTGGCGGGGATTGCCTGGACCAGGGAAGTCGCCGGGACCGGACTTATCCGCGACATGAGCCGCGGCGGGCATGGCGAGGTCATCATCCCGAAGTCCAGGGCCGCCCACGCTACCGTGAGAATCCACTCCCATACGCGCTTCCCGGCCGCGGACTTAGGGGCCGGGGAACGAGGAACTGGGGTCCGAAGGATCCGTTCGCTCTGACGGGCGACAAAATGACGGGCCCGCCGGCTGTGTGGCGGGCCGGTCCGCAGATGCCCCTGCCCTGTGGCGGACATGACGGCACTATCGGGACATGACGGCACCATCGGGACATGACTCGCGGCGGACCTCGCACTAGGGTGGATTCCACGGCTGAAGACACCCGGCCTTGGAACGCCCGTACGGAGCTGCCACCATGACCGAAGCCCTCGCCGCCACACCTGACACAACCGGCAACAGCACAGATACCAACAGCGATCCCGACGCCGGCCTCCGCCAGCTCGCCGCCGACGCCTACGGGCTCCCCCACCTTCGGGACGGCCAGCTCGCGGGCATGCGTGCCCTCGTCAAGGGCCGCGATGTCCTCGCCGTCATGCCCACTGGTTACGGCAAGTCGGCCATCTACCAGGTTGCCGCCCTGTTCATCCACGGCGGCCACGAAGCCAAGCACCCCGACGCCGCCGCTGCCAACAGCGCAAGGCGCGGTCCCGCCGTCGTCGTTTCCCCGTTGATTGCCCTCCAGGAGGACCAGCTGGACGGCCTGCTGGAGGACCTGGGCGGGGCGTCCGCCGCTGCCATCAACTCCGGCCGGAAGGATTCGGAGGTGGCCGACGCGTGGGAGGCCGCCGAGCGGGGCGAGGCGGCATTCCTCTTCCTGGCCCCCGAGCAACTGGCCAAGACCGAGACCGTGGAGCGGCTGGCCGCCATGGACGTCTCGCTGTTCGTGGTGGACGAGGCCCATTGCGTCTCCTCCTGGGGGCACGACTTCCGCCCCGACTACCTGCGCCTGGGCGAGGTCCGCGCGCAGCTCGGCAACCCGCCCGTCGCCGCGCTCACCGCCACCGCCTCTCCCCCGGTGCGTGACGAGATCCAGCAGCGCCTGCGCATGAAGGACCCGCTGGTGCTGGTCCGCGGCTTCGACCGGCCCAACATCCGGCTCGACGTCGTCCGGCACCTCGAGGCCCGGGACAAGTGGCGCGCCGTCGTCGAGCAGGTGGCAGGCCTCAAGGGTCCCGGCCTGCTGTACGCCGCCACCCGTAAGGACACCGAGACCTATGCGGCGGAACTTACCGAGCGCGGGCTGCGTGCCGCGGCGTATCACGCCGGCAGGAAGCAGAGCGAGCGCGACCAGGTCCACGAGCAGTTCCTCGACGACGAACTCGACGTTGTGGTGGCCACCACCGCGTTCGGCATGGGCATCGACAAGCCCAACGTCCGCTTCGTGATCCACGCCGACATCCCCGAGTCCCTCGACGCCTATTACCAGGAGATCGGCCGCTCCGGCCGCGACGGAGACCCTGCCTCCGCCGTCCTGCACTACCGGCCCGAGGATCTGGGCCTGCGCAAGTTCTTCGGCACGCACAAGCCGGACGAGGACGCGCTGCTCGCCGTCCTCACCGCGTTGCGCGCCGCCGACGGCCCGGTCACCCAGAAGGCGCTCGCCGAGCAGACCGGCATCCCGTCGCGGCGTCTGACCGGCCTGCTCAACGAACTGCAGGAGACCCGCTCCGTGAAGGCCCTCAAGCGGGGCATCCGGCTGGACACCGACGCCAAGCTGCCCAAGGTGGTGGAACACGCCGTCGAACTCGCCGAAGCACGCCAGCGTGTGGACCGGTCCCGGATCGAGATGGCGCGGGGCTACGCGGAGACCGATGCCTGCCGGCGCCAGTTCCTGCTGGGCTACTTCGGCGAGGACCTGCCCGAGCCCTGCGGCAACTGCGACAACTGCGCGGACGGCTCGGCTTATGAGGAGGATTACGACGACGGCGCCGCGGCTGCCGCCGGCGGGGAATCCTTCCCGCTCCAGGCGGCAGTGGTTCACAAGGAGTGGGGCGCGGGCATCGTCATGCGGCACGAGGAGGACGTGATCACCGTGCTCTTCGAGCAGGAGGGCTACAAGACGCTCTCCCGCCAGGCCGTGACCGAGGGGAAGCTGCTGACGCTGGCGACTTAGGCGGGTCAGCGAGCCCGGCTAGCGCGGCTGCGGATAGGAGCCAAGCTCGAACCGGTCGCCATAGATGGACCAGCTGAAAGGCGGGACAAGCTCCAGGTTGCCTGACTTCAGGAGTCCGAAGTGGATATTCTGGCGGCCGTCATGCTGGTAGTCGCCCCAGGACTTGAGAATTTTTACCCGGGCATCGACCACGCCGCTCAGGTACTTGGTTTCGTCCCCGCCCTCCGCAGGCGGCCGATTGGCGCGACGCGCCGAAGCCAGGATGCCGCCGAACGACTCGTCGTCATCCCCGGGGCCGTGGTTGACGGACACGTCGTAGTAGATCGCAAGCCCCAGCGGCCCAACGCCGTCCCGCACTGCCGCTGCCAGCGCCGGTCCCCAGTAAACGCGGTCCCGTTCCTGCTGCTGGACCCTCTGGAAGGCGGGGTCATTGGCTGCCCTCGCCCAGTCGGACACGAAGTGTGGATCCAGCAGCTCGTGGCTCAGCGCCGGCCTGCGCTTGTATTTCGCCTCCATGATGGGTTGCAGCACCGGCACATATTTGTGCAGTGCGTTGCCGGGCGCTGCCTGTGCATAAGACTCGACGAGCGTCAGCATGTCCCCAGTGCCGCTGCACCACCCGACGAGCCCGCCGGTGTAGCCACGCCCGTCATTGATGTCCTCGATGTAGCCATACGCGGTGGTCCAGTCCGGCGTGGAATTCTCCGCAGTGGAGGTGAGCTGGAGCGCCATCTCCTTGTAGACGGGTCCGGTGATGTCCGGGCGTCCCTGGCCGTCGTTGGCGGATTTCTGGCCAAGCCGCGCCAGGAACCGTTCCAACATCAGGACCACCCGCCGCAGGCCGAAGCCGAAAGGCCGACGGTGTTGTCCCGCTGTCGCATGATCACAGTCATGATGTGCCTCGCGCTTCCGGCCAAGGTGTTGAAGTAGGGCGAATCTAGCATTTTGCCCCGCAGCCGCAACAGACCCCCCCTTCACGGGTGTGTATTGAACGCGGCTCGGCACCCACTGGAAGCGTTGACATGTGACCAAATGGTCACCTATTCTGACTATGTGGACGCCGTATTCAAGGCCCTCGCCGACCCCATCCGCAGGGACCTGCTGGACGCGCTCTTCAGCGAGGACGGACAGACCCTGAGCGCGCTGGAGGCGCGGTTCGAGATCACCCGGTTCGGCGTCATGAAGCACCTGAAGATCCTGGAAGAGGCGGGCCTCGTGGTGACCAGGCGCCGCGGCCGCGAGAAACTGCACTTCCTCAATCCGGTGCCCATCAGGCTCGTCCACGACCGCTGGGTGAGCAAATACGCAGAACCATGGGCCGCTGCGCTCAGCGACCTCAAATCCCGATTGGAAAGTCCCATGGAAAAGATCTTCGAAATCTACATCAAGACCACTCCGGAACGGCTCTGGGAAGCCATCACGGACAGCGACATCCGCAGCAAGTACCAGTTCGGGAACACGCTGAAGTCGGACTGGACGCCGGGCTCCCGCTTCGAGATGGGCAACCCCAAAGCCGGGGCGCTCCTGGGCGAGGGTGAGAACTTGGAAGTCGATCCTCCGCGCCGGCTGGTGCAGACCATGCGTGCGCTCTGGGGCGAGGACGTCAAGGCCGAGGGCACTTCCCGCGTCACCTGGGAAATCGAGCCGGTCGGCGACGATTCGTGCCACCTCACCGTCACGCACGACCAGCTCCGCGAAGGCGCCAACGAGCAGCTCTACGGCGGCTGGCCGATGATCCTCTCGGGCCTGAAGACCTGGCTCGAGACCGGGGAAAAGCTCACCACGCCGGGCTCGCTGATGTACGGCTGAGCGGCACGCTTCCAACCCAACTGACTCGCAGTTGTTGTCGTTTTGAGGGCCCAAAAACGACAACAACTGCGAGTCAGTTCGGGGCAGGCGCCTGAGCGCACTGGGTAGGGTTGTCTTGCACGCCCCGCCCGAAACGCTCAGGAAAGAGGCAGCATGGAAGTTCCCCCTATCGTCTGGACCCTCACGATTGCCGGGATCGTTGCGCTCCTGGTCTTCGACTTCTTCTTCCACGTCCGCAAGGCCCACACCCCGTCCCTGAAGGAATCCGCCACGTGGTCGGCCATCTACGTGGGGATGGCACTCGTGTTCGGCCTCGGCGTCTGGTTCTTCGGTGGCTCCAAGATGGGCACCGAGTACTTCGCCGGCTACGTGACCGAGAAGGCCCTGTCCGTGGACAACCTCTTCGTCTTCCTGATCATCATGTCCAGCTTCAAGGTGCCGCGCGCCGACCAGCAGAAGGTGCTCCTGTTCGGCATCGTTTTCTCGCTGCTCGCCCGGACCGGCTTCATCTTCCTCGGCGCCGCGCTGATCAACAGCTTCGCCTGGGTGTTCTATATCTTCGGGCTGATCCTGCTGGTCACCGCCGGGAACCTGCTCAAGCCGGACAACCACGACGACGACACCGAAACCCTCGTGGTCCGGCTCGCCAAGAAGTTCCTGCCGGCCTCGGACCATTTTGACGGCGACAAGCTCTTCACCGAGGTGGACGGCAAGAGGGTCCTCACGCCGATGCTCCTGGTGATGGTGGCCATCGGCGCCACGGACATTCTCTTCGCGCTGGACTCCATCCCGGCCATCTTCGGCCTGACGCAGAACGTGTTCATCGTCTTCACGGCCACCGCTTTCTCGCTCATGGGTCTGCGGCAGCTGTTCTTCCTGATCGACGAGCTCCTCGACCGGCTCATCTACCTCTCCTACGGCCTCGCCGCCATCCTCGGCTTCATCGGCGTGAAGCTGATCCTGCACGCCCTGCACGAGAACAACCTGCCGTTCATCAACGACGGCGAACACGTGAACGTCGTCGAGATCAGCACCGGCCTCTCGCTCAGCGTGATCCTCGGTGTACTGGCCGTCACCATCGTCGGCTCCCTCCTCAGCCCCAAGGGCAAGGCCAAGACCATGGTCTCCGGTGCCAGGCGGCACGCCACCACGTACGTGGACCTCAACTACGAGACGGACATCGCCGAACGCGAGCGGATCTTCGACAAGCTGGTCCGCGAGGAGCAGGAACTCAAGAAGCTCCCGGAGAAGTACAAGCGCCTCATCCGGAACCAGACCGAGTTCATGAACCTGATCCGCCAGGCCCACGCCGAGCACGACCAGGCATTGGAGCGCGCCGGCGAGAAGTAGCCCACCAAGAGCAACGCGAGGTCACTTACCGCCCAATTCGGAGGGTTTATCGGGCTATAAGTGACCCCGCGTTGCTTTGTTGCGTTAGGTCTCCGAGGCTCCCGCAGTTCCCCTACGGGACCAGCCCGGCCAAGAGCCGGAAGCCGTGGCGGTCCACGGGCGCCGCTGTCGCCGTCAGAAGTACGACGCCGGTCCCCGCCTTCCGGTCCAGCCCCACCCAGGAGCGGAAACCGCCGGTGCCGCCGTTGTGCCACGTGACGGCGCGGCCCTTCACCTCCAGGGTCATCCAGCCGGCACCGATGCGGGCCGCCGGGCCGGCGAAGTTCGCCACGGGATCCAGCGCGGCCAGGCCCGGGGCTGATCCCTCCAGCAGCGCCTGCACCAGCCGGGCCATGTCGCCGATCGAGGCACGGATTCCGCCGGCCGGAGCAACCGCTTCACCCGTCCACGGCTGCATCACCCGGCCCGAGCGGCTCCGGCCGGTGACCGCCGTCGGACGCACCTCAGCGGCAGTGGCTGGCGCGTAAACGGAGCCCAGCCCGAGCGGAACGGCGAGCCGCTCGCGGAGCAGGTCCTGGAAGCCCAAGCCTGCACCGGCGGCGACAGCGTGGCCTAGCAGCTCGAAGCCGAAGTTGGAGTAGCGCGGCCGCGGGGCTCCACGTCCGGCGGACAGACGCGCGTCGCGGGCCTGCTCCAGCAGCTCCGCCAGGCTTTCGCCGTAGGGGTTGGTACCGTGCAATAGAAGGGCAAGGGTGCGCCGCAGAGTTCCCGCCTGCCGGGGCAGCCGCGGCAGGCCCGAAGAATGCCGGCTTAGCGAAATCAGGGTCACGCCGGCGGCGGGGCAGTCGCCGAGCGGCAGCCGCTCCCCCAGCGTTGTGTCCGGGCTGAGCTCGCCCCGGCTTAGGGCGTCGGCATACAGCAGCCCCGTGATCCCCTTGGAGACCGAGCCAATTTCGAAGTCAGCAGCAAGAGAGGCGCCGCGGCTCGCCACGGCAACCTCCCCTGCAGAAACAGTGGCCGCAGCCACCACAGGGTGGCTGCGGCCTAACGCTTCCAGTATTTGTTGCGACAGCCCGGGGTCGCCATGGACCTCCGGGGCCGGACTGGTGTGCCCCAGCGTCAGTGCCTGTGGAGCATCTGGCGAATCTTGTCTCCGATCCCCCCGGCGGTGCGGCCGCGGCCCATGGAAGAGGTCCGTCCCGTGGTGTAGGGCCTGGTGCCCCGCGTGTAGCCCCTCGTGTATCCGCCGGTGGTTCCCTGCGTGGTCCGTCCGGAAATACGTCCTGCGGCATTCCTGATCATGTTGCCCAAGTTCATGATGAACTCCTTAGGTTGTGCGTCTGTTCAGGCTGCGACCGGTTTAGGACCGGTCTTTCCCGACTTTACGCGCGTACCGAAGGCATGGCTACGGCGGAGTATTATGCGCGCAGCCCGGCCGCTTCCCGTGCCAGTTCGGTAATCTGCTGCCAGTCCCCGCTTTCGACGGCGGCGCGGGGCGTCAGCCAGCTGCCTCCGACGCAGTTGACGTTGGGCAGCTTGAGGTAGTCCGGCGCGGTGGCCAGGCTGATGCCGCCGGTCGGGCAGAACGTCACCTGCGGGATGGGCGCTCCGATGGCCGCCAAGTACGGCGGGCCGCCGGCGGGTCCTGCCGGGAAGAACTTCATGGTGTCCAGCCCGCGCTCCAGCACGGCCATCACCTCGCCCACCGTGGCTACGCCCGGAAGCACCGGCACCTCGAGTGAGAGCATGTGGTCCAGCAGCGACGGCGTCACGCCGGGGCTGACCAGGAACTGCGCGCCCGCCGCCACAGCGGCGTCCGCCTGTGCGGGAGTGAGGATGGTCCCCGCTCCCACGAGGATGTCCGGCACCTCGTTGGCGATGGCCTTCAGCGAAGTCAGCGCCGTATCCGTCCGCAGCGTGAGCTCGATGATCCGGACGCCGCCGTCGGCCAGCGCCCGGGCAACTGGTACCGCATGCTGCGGGTCGTCGATGGTCACCACGGGGATGACCGGGGAGACGTTCAGAACGCTGGTGGCGTCAGCCATGGTTGATCTCTTTTCTCAGGCCGTCCAGCCCGTGCGTGTCGATGATGCTGTACCAGTGGATGATGAGGCCGGCGAACCCGGGATGCACCGCGAGTTCGGCATCGAAGACGCTGCGGCAGCCCAGCAGCGCGGCAACCACATCGGCCCCGGACCGCGAAACCGGCAACGCGGCCTGGAGTTCGGCGGCCAGCGGATCGTCCAGCTTCTCCGCCGGCGTGGTGGCCACGTGCCGCATCCACGCAGCGACGGCGAGCGCAGCCCACCGGGGTTCGCGGCCGGCGTCGAGGTTTCCCCGGACGGTGCTGAGCAGGCGCAGGCCGATCTTCTGCGAACCGTCGCTGCCTACCTTGGCCGTGGTGTGGCCGAGGGCGGGGTTGGCGAAGCGCGTGAGCACCTGGACGCAGTACTCGTCCGCGTCGAGTCCCTCCGGAAGGGTGATGGTGGGCAGGACGTCCTCTGCCATCATGCGGCGGGCGGCGGTGAAGAACGCTTCCTCTGCCACGGCGTCGCTGATGGTCTCCTTGCCGGCGGCCAGGCCGAGATAGGCCAGCAGTGAATGGCTCGCGTTCAGCAGCCGCAGCTTCGCCGCTTCCCAGGCCGCGACGTCGCTGCTGAACAGGGCTCCGGCGTCCTCCCACCGCGGGCGGCCCGCGGCGAAGTTGTCCTCGATGACCCACTGCAGGAACGGCTCAGCCACCACGGCGGCCTCGTCCCGCAGCCCAAGTTCACGTTCGACGGCGTCCAGGTCGCCCGCCGTCGTGGCCGGCACCATCCGGTCCACCATGGTGCTGGGGAACGTGACGTTGGCGTCCAGCCACGCGGTGAGCGGTTCGGCTTCAGCGGCCGGCAGGGCGGCGGCGAAGGCGTGCACCAACCTCCCGGTCAGTTCGCCGTTCCCGGAAAGGTTGTCGCAGGAGACCACGGTGAGCGGGCCGGCCCCGGTACGGGAACGCTGCTGCAGCCCGCGGGCGATCTGCCCGATGGCCGTGAGCGGCGCGGGGCCATCGAGGTCCGCCCGGATCTCCGCGTCCTCCAGGTTGAGGGAGCCGGTGCGCGGGTCAATCCGGTAGCCCTTCTCCGTGATGGTCAGCGTGACCACCAGGGTCTCCGGCGCGGCGATCCGGTCCACCACGGCGGCCGGGTTGTCCCGTCCAGAGATGGCCTCCACGATGCTGGACACAACCCGAAGCGGTGCCGCCCCCTCGCCCCTTTCGGCCAGGGTGAATAGCCCATCCTGCGGGGCGAGCTGCCGGGCCACGGTGTCCGAGCGCTGAGTGACTCCGGTAATTCCCCAGCCGGATTCCCCGGACGCCAGCATGGCGTTCTCGGTGAAGACGGCGGTGTGGGCGCGGGCGAAGGCGCCCAGGCCCAGGTGCACGATGCCGGGCTTCAGTTTTTCCCGTTGCAGCAGGGGCTGATGGCCGCTGGCAGCGAGCGAGGATGTGCTCAGGCGTGCGATGACAGCTCTCCTTCGGGTGCCTCCAGTGGGTCCGCCCCACGGGTGTCAGCCCCCAGGGCGTGGGCGCGGGTCTGCTCGAAGCTCGGAATGAAGCCCGTGCCGCCCTTGCCGCCCACCACGAGCGAGGCCGCGGCTGCGCCGTAGCGGGCAGCCTCGGGAAGGCCGTCGCCGAGCACCAGCCGCGCGGTCAGCGTGCCCACAAAGGCGTCACCTGCTCCTGTCTGGTCCACCACTGCCGGCGCAGGTATGGCTTCGATCCAGGCCGAATCGATGCCGCTCTCCAGCTGGATGCCCTCGGCCCCGCACGTCACCGCCACATTGGCCGTGCCCAGCGCCCGCAGTTTGGCGGCCGCTTCGGCCGGCGAGGACGTGCCCAGCAGCGCCGACGTTTCCCCCGGGAAGGACGGCGTCACCAGGAAGGCCCTCGGCGCCAGGTCAAGCACGGCCGCCGTCGCGTCCTCCATGGAGGTGAGCCGCGGCCGGTAGTTCGGGTCAAAGACAAAGCGGCGGGACACCTCGGCGGCCCGGTACACGGCGGCGCGGGACGTGGCCGAGATGGCGCAGGCGATGCCGCCGGCAATCACGGCCCCGGCCGCGGCAAAGACGGCCGGGTCCACGTCGTCCGGCCGCAGCGTGGAGCCGACGCTGCCGCTGCGCGCGTACGAGAACTCACGTTGCCCGTCGGGGTCGCAGTGCACCAGGTACACGCCCTGCTGGCCCGGACGAAACTTCAGCAGGTCCGTGGAAATGCCAAGCTCAGCGATCCTGGCGGCGACCGCCTGGCCGAGGTCGTCGTCGGGCAGTACCGCCAGCAGCGCGGTGCGGGCACCGGCGGCAGCGGCAGCCGCCGCGACGTTCAGCGCGTCACCGGAGATGCCGAGCTGGGCCGGAACACCGTGCCCGAACGGGACGTCGGTGGCCACCTCGAGGAGGATCTCCCCCATGGCAACCACGTCGAACGCCTGTGCTTCAGTCGGATTACTCACCAGTCATGCACCGACCCGTCGAGGCGGCGGTTGATGGGCAGATACTTGGGGTCGAACGTGAACTTGGCGGCAGCCTCCTCGTCGAACTCCACGCCGATACCCGGAGCGTCACCGGGGTGCATGTAGCCGTCGGTGAAGGTGTAAGAGGTCTTGAACACCTCGTTGGCGGGGTCGCGGTGGCCCATGTATTCCTGCACGCCGAAGTTGGGAATGCTCATGTCCACGTGCAGCGCCGCGGCGAACGACACCGGCGAGAGGTCGCCCGCGCCGTGCGAGCCGGAACGGACGCCGTACAGATCCGCCAGCGAGAAGATGCGGCGCAGGTGCGTGATGCCGCCGGCGTGCGAGACCGAGGTGCGGATGTAGTCGATCAGGCGTTCGGTAATCAGCTGCTGGCAGTCCCAGATCGAGTTGAAAACCTCACCCACGGCGATCGGCGTCGTGGTGTGCTGGCGGATCAGGCGGAACGCCGACTGGTCCTCGGCCGGCGTCGGGTCCTCGATCCAGAACGGGCGGTACTGCTCCAGCGAGGCGCCCAGCCTGCCGGCCTCGATAGGCGTCAGGCGGTGGTGGACGTCGTGCAGGACGTGCACGCCGTAGCCGAACTGCTCGCGAACGTGCGCCATCATCTTCGGCGCGAAGTCCAGGTACGCGGTGGTCTCCCACAGATCCTCCTGCGGGATGTTGCCGCTGGCAGGCTCGTAGGTCTTCCCGTCCACCGGCGCGATCCCGTAGGTCTTCTCCAGCCCCGGCACGGCAGCCTGCGCGCGGATGGCCTTGTAGCCGAGGTCCAGGTGGTGCTGGAAGTCGGCGCTGAGGTCATCCAGCGAGGAGCCGCTGGCGTGGCCGTAGACCATGACGCCCTCGCGGGCCGCGCCGCCCAGCAGCTCGTACACCGGCATGCCGGCGGCCTTGCCCTTGATGTCCCAGAGTGCGACGTCGATCGCGGCGATTGCGGTCATTGTCACCGGCCCGCGGCGCCAGTAGGCACCCTTGTAGAAGTACTGCCAGGCGTCCTCGATGCGGCGGGCGTCGCGGCCGATCAGCAGCGGGCAGAGGTGCTCGGACAGGTAGGACGCCACGGCCAGTTCACGTCCGTTGAGGGTGGCGTCGCCGATGCCGGTAATCCCGTCCTCGGTTTCGATAACGAGCGTGACGTAATTCCGTCCTGGCGACGAAACCACTACTCGTGCGTCGGTGATCTTCACTGGTGGGGTCCTTTAGTGTGTCGGGTCTTGCAAGTAGCTCGCAGTAGTTGTCGTTTTGAGCCGTCAAAACGACAACTACTGCGAGTCAGCTGGGTCAGGAGAGAGGCGCCCGGTGGGCGGCGTCGATGCTGCCGTCGTTGGAGGGCTGAGAATCGAGAGCCCAATCCGCATATTCTTTGCCTCCGAGCCTGCCTGGGGCAGTCTCGGGAAGGAACGCCAGGCAGACGACGCTGATCAGGATCAGTACTGAGACATAGATAGCCACGCCTGTCACCGAGCCACCACCGGCGGCGAGCAGCGCCGTGGCAACGACCGTGAAGGGACCGCTGGCGATCATGGCTCCGAACTGCCACACGATGGAGACACCGGTGTAACGGCCGCGGACCGGGAAGAGCTCGGGGTAGTAGGAAGCCTGCGGTGCGTAAGTTCCGGCGTGCCCCAGAGCCAGACCGGCGATGAGGATCGCGATGATCGGGAGTGGGTCTCCGCTGGCAATGGCGCTGAAGGCAGGCCAGATCAGGAAGAGGTTGAGAACGGCCACAGCCAGGAAGATCTTCTTGCGTCCGAAGCGGTCGGTCAGGTGCCCCCAGACCGGGATCATGATGAGTTCGGCAACGATGGCGATGATGATGGCTTGGAGGACAAATGCCGAGTCATTGCCAAGGTGTTTGGAGTACGCGACCAGGAACACCGTGTAAAAGGGGAACACCGCGGCCTCGACGAACTTGGAGCCCATACCCAAAAAGACTTCACGGCGGCTCTTCTTGAAGATGACCTTGATCGGCGCCTGCTGTGAGGCGGCATTTTCCTTGACCGCTTTGAAAGTCTCCGACTCATCGACCCGCAACCGGATGTACAGGCCGACGGCAACAACAACGATGCTGAGCAGGAACGGCACGCGCCAGCCCCACAGAAGGAACTGCTCCTCGGACAGCTGAGTGGTCAGGAAAGCGAATAGGGCTGAGGGAACCAGGTAGGCAGCCGGAGATCCCAACTGGACCAGGCTCGCGAAGAAGCCCCTGCGGTTTGGCGGGGCAGCCTCAGCTGTGAGCAGCACTGCGCCGCCCTGCTCGCCGCCCACTCCGAATCCCTGGATCAGGCGAACGAGGACAAGAATCACTGCCGCCCACAGGCCAATCGTTTCGTAAGTGGGCAAGAGACCGATTGCAAATGTGCCGAGACCCGTGATGAGCAACGTGTAGACGAGGGCCTTCTTCCGGCCGATCCGGTCTCCGATGAGGCCCCAGACGATGCCACCCAAGGGCCGGGCGAAGAATCCGACGGCGTAGGTCGAAAAGGCTGCAAGCGTTCCCAGCAGGGGGTCAATCTCAGGGAAGAAGATCTTGTTAAAGACGAGCGCCGACGCTGTGCCGTAGATGAAGAAGTCGTAGTACTCCGCCATTGTTCCGATGAATGATGCGGCCGCTGTGCGCCGGACCTTCTTCAGATCGTACTTCGGAAGCGCAGCGGCGGCGCCTGCCGATGCCGCAGTTGGTTCGTGCATTTCCAGTCCTTCTTCCTTGGAGGTTCTGTGCTGTGAGGAGGCATTTGTGCGCGGGCCTTCTA
Organism: Arthrobacter sp. FW305-BF8; assembly: GCF_021789315.1. Taxonomy (NCBI): domain Bacteria; kingdom Bacillati; phylum Actinomycetota; class Actinomycetes; order Micrococcales; family Micrococcaceae; genus Arthrobacter; species Arthrobacter sp. FW305-BF8. Next base: position 1,266,057 of record NZ_CP084561.1, on the reverse strand, counting down.
TGTGGCTGGGGGAACCCGATCAACGCCTCGAATGGAGGAGCGCTCGCAGAAGATTCTGCTTCGTCTTCGCACTCTATCGACTACCATACAAGCACTACCATTCTAGTTTGTCAACGATGGCTACACTGGATGCATGGCAACCGGCAAACCCGAAAAAGGGCAGTCTCCGCGGCTCTCCGTGCGGGACCAGACACTGGATACGCTCCGGCGTCGCATCATTTCCCTGCAGCTCCCTCCCGGCGAGCCGCTGTCCGAAAACGAGCTCGCCCAGGAGCTGGGTGTCAGCCGGACGCCTGTGCGCGAAAGCCTCATCCTGCTGCGCGAAGAGGGGCTGGTGCAGGTCTTCCCGCAGATCGGTTCGTTCGTCTCGCTCGTGGATTTGGGCCGCGTCTCGGAGGCACAGTTCGTCCGCGAGGCCATTGAATGCGCCTCCCTCAAGGATGCGGTGGTGGACGCCTCAGGGCTCGCCGGATTGCGGGAGATCCTGGCCGCACAGCGGAACGCAGAGGCCGCCGGCGACGTCGAGGAGTTCTTCCGGCTCGACGAGGACTTCCACCGCGAGCTCCTTCGCCTGGCAGGGCACGAGTCGGCCTGGACCGCGGTCAACTCGGCCAAGGCCCACCTGGACCGTGCCCGCCGGCTCAGCCTGATCGACACCCGGCCCGTGTCCACCCTGATCGAACAGCACACCGCCGTGGTGGACGCACTCGAGGCCAACAACCGCACCGAAGCAGACAGCTCGCTGCGCGTGCACCTGCGCGGCGTCTTCGAGGACGTCAAGCGCATCCAGGCGGCATCACCCGAACTTTTCTCGGACGGCACAGCATCCCGCCCCGTAAGGCGAAGCATCGCCCGGCTTTCCTGACTCCCATTCAAACGAGGCGCCTGGGTCGGACAGGTGCTCACAGGGTTCGACATGGCCTTGCTTCCTGCCGTCTCCGTGGCATCCCGAAGCGTGCGTCTAAGGGAGCGTCACGTCCGCCCAGCGGGCGTCCACGCGACCGAGCACGCGGAGGATGTCAGGGAGACGGGCCGGAGTGGCAGACATGAGGACCCGAGGTGCGCTTATCCCTGCTTAACCAGCGCGGCCTCGAGGTTGATCTTCACCTTGTCGCTGACCAGGAGCCCGCCGGCTTCCAGGGCCGCGTTCCAGGTCAGGCCGAACTCCTTGCGGCTGATGTCGGCCTCCGCAGAGAAGCCTGCGCGGGTGGCACCGAACGGGTCTACAGCTACGCCGGTAAACTCGACCTCCAGCTCGACGGGCTTGGTGATGCCCTTGATGGTGAGGTCGCCGGTCAGGGTGTAATCCTCGCCGTCGCCGTCGATGTGAGTGCCCTTGAAGGTCATCTCCGGGAATTCCGCGACGTCGAAGAAGTCCGCCCCCTGCACGTGGGCGTCTCGGTTGGCGTCACCGGAATCGAAGCTGGCGGTACTGACGGTGGCATGCAGCGACGAATCGGCCAGGGTATCCCGCACATGAGCCTCGCCGGTTGCTTCCCGGAACCGCCCGCGGACCTTGCTGATCCCGGCATGCCGCACGCTGAAGCCGATTTCACTGTGGGACATGTCGAGTGTCCAGATGCCGGGGGTCAGGCCTGCGGGAAGAGTCATGACGCATCTCCTTTGAGGGAAAAACCTGCTGGTCAGTGCGGTTTCAACACTGGTTTAGCCCGACGGTGAAGTCAAGGACGAGTAGCTTCACAGGAGCCCATGCGGGGGACCCAAAGACGCCCAGCGGAAAGCTGGCACATTCCTAGCCAATTTTCAGGAAACTTCTCTAGCCTATGAACAGGCCCACCGCGTATCCCCCATCCGAGGTGGTCCTGCCGCTAGGAGAAGCCCCGCACAACGCCGTCAGGCAGTGCGGGGCTCTCTGCGTTTCAGGACGTCCTCCGCGTGGCACCGCCAGCTCACCCCGCCCGGCCAGTACGATCGATCGTTGAATCGACAACCAGCGCCACGGGAGTACACCGCCTTGCACCACGCACCGCCCCGCAGAAGGAACTGGTTTGCAGCCGGCGCCCTTGCCGCCGTCATCCTTGCCACCACCGCCTGCGGCGGCGCAATCAGCGTAACCCGGCAGCCGTCGTCGGACGCTGTTCCCGGCGGGCCGGCCGGCAACGCGCCCGGCTACGCCGTCAAAGCAGCCGACCTCCTTGCCACCCTGCCGGTCAAGGGACGCGCACCGAAAACGGGCTACGACCGGGAAGAGTTTGGCCCGGCATGGTCGGACACGGACCACAACGGCTGCGACACCCGCAACGACATCCTCGCCCGGGACCTCAAAGCCACAACCTTCAAGTCCGGAACGAAGAACTGCATCGTCCTGACCGGCTCCCTGGCAGATCCGTACACGGCCACCACCATCGCCTTTACGCGCGGCAGCAAAACCAGCAGCGCAGTCCAGATCGACCACGTCGTCGCCCTGAGCGACGCGTGGCAGAAGGGTGCCCAGCGCCTCAGCAAGGCACAGCGGACGGCCTTCGCCAACGATCCCCTCAACCTGCTGGCCGCGTCCGGCCCCGCCAACCAGCAAAAGTCCGACGGCGACGCCGGCACCTGGCTGCCGAGCAGCAAGGCCTACCGCTGCCCGTACGTCGCGCGGCAGATTTCGGTCAAGGCGAAGTACAAGCTGTGGGTGACCCAGGCCGAGCGAACCGCGATGGCCTCCGTCCTGGCCCAGTGCGGAGGCACGGTGGCCGGCAGCAAGTAACCGGCCGCACCGAACCGGCGGCACCGTAGCCGGGAGCCCGCCAAACGGCCGGTTCAGCCCTCCTCCGGCACCTCGCTCGCGAACGGGTAGTCGTCCTCGTCGCTGCCGGGCGTGCCCGCGGCCTGCTCAATGGCGTCGGCCTCGGCCGCTTCCTCGGCTGAGAGATCGGGGGCGGCGGCCGGTCCGTTGGACCTCAGCGGGGTCCGCTGCTCCAGGGCATCCGCCTCGGGAACGTCCTCGGGCAATGGCCGCTGTTCCTCGTCCCCGGACTCCCCGCCCGCCGACTGGCGCTGCTCAAACGCGTCAACGTCCGGCACTTCGAGCGGTGTTTCGTCCTGTTGGCTGTTCATGGATCTCCTCCTGTGGCTGGGCCCGTCTTTCCACGAGTCTGGCCCTACTCGCCGACGACGGCAATGGGGACCGCGTGCGGCCCATCCTCTGGGGCCGGGCCGCCCGCGTGTCCCCGCCGCCGCACCTACGTCAGCTGAGGTATCCGTTCGGGTTCAGCACGTACTTGGTGGCGGCGCCGGCGTCGAATTCGGCGTACCCCTTCGGTGCTTCGTCCAGCGGAATCGGCTTGGCGTTGACGTTCTTGGCTATGCTCACGCGGTCGTTGAGGATGGCCATCATCAGCTGCCGGTTGTACTTCATCACCGGACACTGGCCCGTGGTGAAGCTCAGCGACTTCGCCCAGCCGGTGCCGAGGCTCAGGCTCAGCGCACCCTTCTTCGCAGATTCGTCGATGCCGCCCGGGTCCCCCGTCACGTACAGCCCCGGAATGCCCAGCGCGCCGCCCGCCGCAGTGATTTCCATCAGCGAATTCAGCACGGTGGCCGGCGCCTCCTTGGCGCCCTGGCCGTGGCCCTTCGCCTCGAAGCCCACGGCATCCACGGCACAGTCCACCTCGGGCACGCCCAGGATCTGTTCAATCTGCTCCTGCGGGCCGCCCTTGGTCAGGTCCACGGTCTCGCAGCCGAAGCTGCGCGCCTGCGCCAGCCGGTCGCTGTTCATGTCGCCCACAATCACGACGGCGGCACCCAGCAGGTGCGCGCTCGTCGCCGCTGCCAGTCCAACAGGACCGGCACCCGCGACGTATACGGTGGACCCGACGCCGACCCCCGCCGTCACCGCGCCGTGGAAGCCCGTGGGGAAGATGTCCGAGAGCATGGCCAGGTCCAGGATCTTCTCCATGGCCTTGTCCTTGTCCGGGAACTTGAGCAGGTTCCAGTCCGCGTACGGCACCAGCACATAGTTGGCCTGGCCGCCCACCCAGCCGCCCATGTCCACGTAGCCGTACGCGCTGCCCGGCCGGTCCGGGTTCACGTTAAGGCAGATACCGGTCTTGCGCTCCTTGCAGTTCCGGCAACGGCCACACGAGATATTGAAAGGCACGGAGCACAGGTCGCCCACCTTGATGAATTCGACACCGGGCCCCACTTCCACCACTTCACCGGTGATTTCGTGGCCCAGCACCAGGTCGGGCGGCGCCGTCGTCCGTCCTCGAACCATGTGCTGGTCCGAGCCGCAGATGTTGGTGGCCACCGTCTTGATAATCGCACCGTGGGGCACCTTGCGCCCCACGTTGGCCGGGTTTACGCCCGGCCCGTCCTTAAGTTCAAATGTGGGGTAGTCGATATCGATGACTTCCACCTTGCCGGGTCCCTTGTAGGCAACGGCTTTGTTCCCTTCCATCTCTTTCCTCCTGGCGTCACGGACCCCTCCCTGTGAAGGGTCGGCGGTGAATTCCTGAGTGATGTGATGCGCCCTCCAGGGCATTCCCCCGGAAGACCGGACGACGCCGTCGGGCCTGACAGGTGGAGGGTCCTGCCAGTCTAGAACGCTGCCCGTACCGGGTCCATGGGGGTTGGGCGGGAAATTGAGAGCAGACACTCAGGGGTTGGGTTTTAGCAATTACATCAATTACGCAACACAATTGGGTCTTTTTGATTGGACCCATTCGGCCTACGTTGGGAAGAGCGAGCCGCCCAGCCGGGGCGTCCGGAATCTTGGAGGAATCCATGAGCACGCATGTAGCCGATTGCAGCGTTACCAACTGCTCCTTCAACGACCATTCTGAATGCAACGCCGAGGCCATCACGGTTGGCGGCACCACAGACCACGCCTCGTGTGCCACGTTCATCGACACCGGCATTCACGGCGGCCTGCCGAAGGTCCTCGCCGGCGTCGGGGCATGCCAGCGGTCGGAATGCGTCCACAACGACCACCTCATGTGCAAGGCACCGGAAGTCCACGTCGGCCCGGGCCCGGACAACGCCGACTGCCTCACCTACTCCCACAATGGACGGCAGGCCGCCCACTAATCTGCGCATTCTCTGGCCTGCGCAAGCACGTGGGGTCCCCCGTTGGCGCTGCTCCTCGCTCAGCAAAGCTCCCGGTGCGGTTTGATTGTCATAGCCTCTTGCTAGATTCAAATCAGTGCACCGGGAACCGTCCCGGAGCGAGGCTGCCAATGGGGAGGCCCCATGTTCCTGCTCCACCCGACCACGCCGGGAGCGCCAGCTGATCTGGTGTTCTCAGCCAGCGACCTCGTGGCCGCCAGTGAGTGCGAGTACCGCACGCTGCGGATCCTGGACGAGAAGCTGGGCCGCTCCCCCAAGGCTGACTTCCCCCCGGACGAGATGCAGGCCCGGGCGGGCAAACTCGGCGATCTCCATGAGCACAAGGTGCTCGCCTCCCTCATCGACGAGCATGGCCCGTGGGATCCGGCGCGCGGCACCGGCGTTTACTGCGTCGAGCGTGGAACCACGGACCGTGCCGACCTGGCGAACAAGGCCCGGGAAACCGCCGCCGCCCTCCGCACCGGCGCCGACGTCGTCTTCCAGGCCACCTTCTTCGACGGCGAATTCCTCGGCTATGCGGACTTCCTGGTGCGGGAGGGGGCCGCCTCGCCTGGTTCTGACGTGCCTGGCGGAGACAGTGGTGCCCCGCGGTATGCGGTCTGGGACACCAAGCTCGCGCGGCATGCCAAGGTCGGTGCCCTGCTGCAGCTTGCTGCGTACGGCGACCAACTGATCAGTCTTGGACTCGAACCCGCCCCGCGCGTCACCCTGGTGCTGGGCAACATGGAACGCAGTTCCCACTCGCTGGCGGACCTGCTGCCCGTGTACCGCGAGCGCCGGGCGCGGTTCCGTGACCTCACGGCCGCGCACCGCCACGCCGAGGCTCAAGTGGCGTGGCAGCAGCCCGGGGTCACCTACTGCGGCAGGTGCGACTACTGCGCCGAGCAGGTGACCCAGCACCGGGACCTGCTGATGGTGGCAGGCATGACCTCCGTCCAGCGGAAGAAGCTGGTTGCGGACGGCATCACTACCATCGACGCCCTCGCCGACCTGCCTCTGCACCTGGCTACCGGGCCGCGCCGGCGGCTGCGCGACCAGGCCAGGATGCAGACCGGCCGTGAGGTTGAGGACGGTTCACGCACCTTCGTGAAGGAGGGCCGGCCGCACACCGTTACCTACAAGGTGCTGCCAGACAACGCGTTGGCCGGGATTCCTGCCCCGAGTGACGGCGACATCTTCTTCGACTTCGAGGGCGACCCCCTCTGGCAGGATCCCGCGGACCGATGGGGCCTGGAGTACCTGTTCGGTGTGATTGAGGCTCCGCGGCCCACTGATCCGCCGGGCCAGGAGCCGTTGTTCCGGCCGTTCTGGGCCCACTCGCGCGCCGATGAACGGCAGGCGTTCCTGGACTTCCTCGCCTACGTGGAGGAACGCCGGGCCCGGTACCCGGACATGCACGTCTACCACTATGCGCCCTACGAAAAAACAGCCCTGCGCAATCTTTCACTGAACCATGTCGCCGGCGAGGACGTGGTGGATTCGTGGCTGCGCGGCGGGCTCCTCGTGGACCTGTATGCGACCGTCCGGCACTCACTCCGCATCTCCGAGGCCTCGTACTCCATCAAGAAGCTCGAGCCCCTGTACATGGGAGACAACCTGCGCTCCGGGGACGTCAAGGACGCCGGCGCTTCGGTGGTGGCATACGCGGCCTACTGCGAAGCGCGCGATGCCGGACCCGAGACGCAGGAGGAGGCGGCTGCCATCCTGGCCTCCATTTCTGACTACAACCAGTACGACTGCCTTTCCACGCTGCGCCTGCGGGACTGGCTGCTGCAACTGCGTGGCGGTGGGGCACCCGCTGCTCAGCCGGACATCAGTGCTTTGACGGAGATCAGTGCTTTGGCGGAGATCAGTGCTCCTGCGGAAGCCGGCGCCCTGGAAGCCTCCGGTTCCCAGACGCCGTCGGATGCAGTCCCGGACGCTGAACCGTCACAGGAGGAAGCGGGTCTGCGTGCCTTCCTAGACGCCATTCCGGAGCACCGCGGGCTGACGCCGGACGAGCAGGCCGTGGCACTGGTCGCGGCGGCTACCGGGTACCACCGGCGGGAGCGCAAACAGTTCTGGTGGGGGCATTTCGACCGGCTCGAATCCGAGGTCGACAGGTGGCGGGACCAGCGCAACGTGTTCATCGTCGAATCGGCTGAGGTCGTGTCGGACTGGGCGCCGCCCACCGCTCGCGCCCGGACTGAATCCCGCACCCTGCGGCTCACCGGCATCATGAGCGAGGGTTCGGAGTTCAAGCCGGGTTCCACCTGGTTCAGGATGTTCGAGGACCCCCTGCCCGACGGCCTCGGGGAGGTCGACGGCGGGCGGACCCCGCGGCGGGTGGCAGCAGGCCAGCCTGCAGGTGCTGCTGAAGCACGCCAGGAAGCCACCATGCCGCCCTCCCGGGACGGCATTTTCGGCACGCTCGTGGAAGCCGTCGAGGACCATCCCGATCAGCCCGGCCGGACCGTCATCACCATCACGGAGAAATCCAAGAAAGCGGTGCCCCCGTACTTCCAGCTGCCCATGGCGCTGACGGACGACCGTCCCATTCCCACCGTCAGCATCGAAGCCGCTTTGGCGGAACTCGCGCAGCTCGTCGGCTCCTCGCTGCCGGAACTTCCCAAGCATCCCGGCGTGGACATCCTGCGCCGGACAGCACCCAGGCTGGCCGGCATCCGGAATCTGCCTGCAGTTGGCAACGATGCGGAGGGCAAAGCGGATTACGTGTCTGCGATTACCCGGGCGCTGGAACACCTCGACGGGTCCTACGTCGCGGTGCAGGGTCCTCCGGGAACGGGCAAGACGTTCGTCGGCTCCCACGTCATCGCCCGACTGGTGCAGGCCGGCTGGAAGGTGGGCGTGGTCGCCCAGTCGCACGCCGTCGTCGAGAACATGCTCTGCACGGCAATCGAGAAGGCCGGGGTGGATCACGCCGTGGTGGCCAAGAAACTGTCCCAACCGCACGACGTCCCATGGACCTGCGTCGCCGACGAGGACATCGCGCGGCTCCTGGACGCGGACGGCGGTTGCCTGGTTGGCGGAACCGCCTGGACCATGACGAGCAAATGCGTACCGGCACGATCCCTGGATCTGCTGGTCATTGACGAGGCCGGCCAGTATTCGCTGGCCAACACGCTGGCCGTGGCCCGGTCCGCGAAGCGGCTCCTGCTGCTCGGCGACCCACAGCAGCTTCCCCAGGTCACCCAGGGATCGCATCCTGAGCCGGTCGACGAGTCCGCGCTCGGGTGGCTGTCAGCCGGGCACGCCACGATGCCTGCCGAGCGGGGCTACTTCCTCGCCGATTCCTGGCGGATGCATCCTGAGCTCTGCCGCAAGGTGTCGGTGCTCAGTTACGACGGCAAACTGGAATCCGCACCGGCGGCATCCCTGCGCCACCTCGACGGGCTACCTCCGGGCGTGGAAACCGTTCTGGTGCCGCATGCCGGCAACACCACAAGCTCTGCGGAAGAGGCGGCAGCGATCGTCGGACTGGCGCGCGAGCATATCGGGCTCAAGTGGACGCCCGGCAAGGACGAGCCGATCCGGCGGCTGGAAGCCAGGGACATCCTGGTGGTGGCTGCGTACAACGCCCAGGTGCAGGCCGTCCGGCAGGCCCTGGACCATGAGGGCCTGTCCGAGGTGCGGGTGGGCACGGTGGACAAGTTCCAGGGCCAGGAGGCTCCAGTGGTGCTCGTGTCCATGGCATGTTCGGCCATTGCCGAGGCACCGCGCGGCGCCGAATTCCTGCTCAACCGCAACCGGATCAACGTGGCTGTGTCCCGTGGTCAATGGCGGGCGGTGATCGTCCGCTCCCCTGAGCTCACGAATTATATGCCGTCACGGCCGTTCGCGCTCGAGGAGCTCGGGGCCTTCCTGGGTCTCAGCCCGGGGCAGACTCAGCTGACAACCTGAAAGCTCCCGAATCCGCCTTCAGCCGGGGAAACCTTTTCGTCGACATGCGCCACCCTCCCCGGTGCGTGGGACGATCCGAGCCAGCGCCTGAATTCGACGATGTCCGGCTGCGGGCCCTCGGCGACGACGGCAACCGAACCGTCGTCGTCGTTCCTGACTGAGCCGGTCAGCCCCAGCTCATCGGCCTTGCGCGCGGTCCAGTACCGGAAGCCGACGCCTTGGACCATGCCGGTGACCCGCGCGGTGAGGCGGACGCTGTCCGGGTCGGCTGCGTTCGAGTCAGTCATGGAACCAATGTAGCGCCGGCGGCCTTGGTCTCAACAGGCTCGGCGCTATCCCGCCGGGCGGAGCGAGGTGATCATGGCGCGGAGGTTCTTGTATTCGGGCGTTTCCATGTACGCCTCAGGCGTGTCCACGTTGGGCGGATTTCCCGGGGTGGTGTCGAACGGGTCGTAGACCCCGCCGAACATCGCCCCGCTGGGCGGCCACGTGAAGAAATGGGCTATCGGGCAGGCCGTGGGCCCGGTCGGCTCCGGCGCCGAGGTGATGCCGTAGGCCAGGATCGTCATCTTGGCGGGGTCGGTCGCCGCATGGTCGTGCCGCGACTCGAATGTGAACCTTGGCGTGCTGCCGGACTGCTTCAGTGCCGGGAGCGGTTCCGAGTCGTACATGCCGTACGGCTGCTTCTTGGTGCACTCGGCCCCCACCACCATGTTGGTGCGCAGCGTGGCCATCGACTTGCCAGCCGGGTTCCGGACCTCCACGAACACGCCGCCGCCCTGCGGCGTCTGTCCGGCCGGATCCTTGATGGTCCACTCGGACGGAAGATCGAAGCTCAACTTGCCGTCCGACGTCGTAAAGGTCTTCCAGCCCTCAGGCAGCGTTGCGGATGGCGTGGCAGTGGCAGACGCGGGGCTGTCGCTCGCCGTCGCAGTCCCGCTTCCCGTTGCGGAGGCCGTGGCAGAGGAAGAGGCTGACGTTGTGGGTGCCGCAGACCCTCCGCCGGGCGAGGCAGGCGCCCCGCAGCCGGCCAGCGCGACGACGGCGGCCAACACCGCGGCCCCGGACAAAGTCCCTGAATAGCGCAAAGCTCCTCCTTGAGTTGCGAACGTGCTCACCATTCTGGGCGTGTCTCCATCGACTGGGGAAGACGTTCGAGGGCACCGCGTCCAAAGTGTTGCCGTCAATAACGAACCGGCTCCGAAGGCACCGCGAACGAAGTGACTCCCGTTGGTCTCGACAAGCCCGACCAGCGGACCAGAGTCACCCTGGTCTTGACCAGCTCGACCGGCGGGCCGGGAACGACGAAGCCCCGCCGCAGCATGCGCTGGAGCGGGGCTTCGGCCGGACGGGATCAGTTGACGGTGATGTCCCGCGTCCGGTGGTTGTAGCGAATGGTGAGCTGGCCGCCGGAGTGGTGCAGTTCGTGGTTGGCACCATCGAATGCGCCAAACGCACCGTAGTTCTCATCCCAGGAACGGTTGAGGGCGATCTTGAAGTTGTAGTAGCCGGCCGGGATCTCAGCCGAAATCTTCCACAGCTGGTCCAGCTCGTCCAGCTTCATCTGCGCTTCGTCGTACTGCGGCGCCCAGTTCTCCGGGGCTCCCAGCAGGGTGTTGAAGTCGCCAGCCACGGCCACCGCTGCAGGCTGCTCGATGGTTTCCGTGGAGTTTTCGACGGCGGGAGCCTGCGCCTCGGCGTCGGCCTCTGCCTTCTTGCGCACAGCCTTGGCGACGGGAGCGACTGCGTCCTCGATCAGCTTGGCGGCCTTGTCGACAACCTTCGCTGCCTTGGACGGGGCCTTCTCGGCCTCTGCCGGGGCTGCCTCCGCGGCTGCCGGCTTGGCAGGTGCGGCCACCGGAAGGGGCGTGCCGACAGGGACCGGAGTACCGGCGTCGAGCGCTGCCGAGAAGCTGGCTGCGTCCGGGAAGGCGACCGTCGCGCGCTGCCCGTCCTCGGTGATAGTCCAGCCGGAGCGTCCCTTGACGAGCCAGCCGGCCTTGACCAGCTTGGACGTGGCGGTGGTCAGCGACTTGTGGCCGCGGGGAATGCCGCCGCTGAGCAGTTCAGCTTCGTAGGCGTTCAGCGGCACGCGTACGAGCGCTTCAGCCAGCACGGCGCCGGCGTTCTGCGAGTCACCGGACAACACCCCCTCTGCCAGAACGTCCAGCACGGCCTTGAGGCGGATGTTGGTGTTTTCGGCGGCAGTCTTGCGCATGGTTCCCCTTACAGAGCGATTGTTCCCCCAGTAGTTTGCCAAGAGGTGGGCAATTATGGCGACTTTGGTGGGTAAACATTGTGTGTCGTGACCGACTATGACGGAGATTACACCGCAACTGAGGCCGAAATCTCGCTTTTCGCCGGCCTGCGGGGGGCCACCTTCCTGAGCCGCTTCCCGGGCCATTTCCCGGCGTCGGCAATAGAAAGTAGGCTTACCATGTAGGCCGAGGCAACAAACGGAAGGGATGAGTTCAGTGAGTGAACACAGCAGCAAGGCAGACGGCTTTATCGTTCCGGACCCTTCAAAGCTCCGCGAGGACGTTCCCGGCGACGCCGGTGATGACGCCAACGTCATCCGCTTCAGCGAGGAGCAGGCGCTGATCGAGGAGCAGTCGCACGGCATTCGCCCGGAGCGCTACAGCGTCCCGTCCGGCGGCCCGACCATGGAGGAAGCCCGCGGCAACATGGACCTCTCCGACGACACCGGCGACTCGGCTTCCGCAGACAGCAGCGACGATGGACTGCACAGCGGGCAGGAACAGTAAGCGCCGGCACGGGCTGCCGTGCGGTAACAGCGCACCGGCAATAACGTTTCGGCGATAACGCACCAGCAATAACACGTTCCAGCAACGCGGAAGGGCGGCTGCTAACGGCGGCCGCCCTTCCGTGCGGGTGGAGCTTACTGCCCGCAGGCCTCTTACTGGACCGGCCGGCCCCCGACTGCCGCTGGCCGACCTTTACGGGGCCGGCCGCTTGCTACTGCACATAGCCTTCCACCTCATTGACGGGACGAGCATCCGCCTCGTTGGGGTCCTCGCCCGCCTTCGACTTAGCCCGCCGCTGGCGCAGCAAATCCCAGCACTGGTCCAGAGCCTCTTCCACCTGGCGCAGCCGGGCCCGGCGCTCATCCCGCTCAGCCACACCCTCGTCGGAAGCATCTTCCCCGGAGCCACCCCCGCCGGAGCCGCTGGCGGGACCCGACGCCGCAGGATCGCGGAGCTGATGCTCTTCGTCAACCAGCGCCTGGATGCGCTGCAGAATATCCTGGTTGTCCATCGCCTACACTCCTTCGTAACTGCGTACCGGATCTACTTCTGGGGACCGCCACCGGCGACCGTTCGCCAAGGCTGGGACTGCCAGCCTATTCAGGCGATGCAGAACGCGGAAGGGGCGGCCATCAACCCTTCTCCACAGCCCGCCCTGAGCAACCACCAAGCGGCCTGCCCCGAGTGGCCCACCTCGAACAGGTCGCCTCGAACAGTTCGCCAACTGCCACTGGCGGCACCGCCGCAGTCTCGTTAGGGTGGACGGTAAGCATGCTTAGCATTCCTACGATGCCAGCACCGCCGGACCAAGATGATCCTGTCCGCGTTCAACACCACCACGGAGGAGAACCATGACCGACCAGTACACCTTCAAGAACCCTGTCACCGCTTACGAGCACATCGAGCCGCCCAAGCAGCACCAGCCCGAGCCCGGCCTGGACGCCAAGCTAGAACCCAAGGCCGACCTGGGCGAGGACACCTACCGCGGCACGGGCCGCCTCGACGGCAGGAAGGCAATCGTCACGGGTGCGGACTCCGGCATCGGCGCAGCGACGGCGATCGCGTTCGCCCGGGAAGGGGCCGACGTCGTGCTCTCTTACCTTCCCGAGGAGGAGGAAGACGCCGCGAAAATCGCGAACCTGATCGAGAAGGCCGGCCGCAAGGCCGTGAAAGTCCCGGGCGACCTCAAGGACCCCGCTACCTGCCAGAAGCTGGTGGACACCGCACTGCAGGAACTGGGCGGACTGGACCTCCTCGTGAACAACGCCGGCAAGCAGGTGGCGCAGGAGGACATCGGCGACATCACCGACGAACAGTTCGACCACACGCAGAAGACCAACGTGTACGCCATGTTCTGGCTCACCAGGGCCGCGGTGCCGCACCTTCCCGCGGGCTCGACGATCATCAACACGACGTCGATCCAGGCCTACAACCCGTCGCCCACCCTCCTCGACTACGCCACCACGAAGGCGAGCATCAACAACTTCACCAAGGGACTGGCACAGCAGCTGGCGCCGAAGGGAATCCGGGTGAACGCCGTGGCTCCCGGGCCGATCTGGACTCCCCTGCAGGTCAGCAGCGGCCAGCCCAAGGAAGCCCTTCCCGAGTTCGGCAAGGACACCCCCCTGGGACGCGCCGGGCAGCCCGCCGAACTCGCCCCCGCCTACGTGTTCCTGGCCTCGGCGGAGTCGAGTTTCGTGGTCGGCGAGACCCTGAACGTCAACGGCGGCACCCCCTCGCCGTAGCTGTTGTTGCCGGGGCGCCGAAAATCCGCGCAGCACCCCGCATTTCTGCACCACTTTCGGAAACAACATCGCCGCCGGTCACCGGGAAACCGCGTCAGCATGCGGTACACCCGGGGTCGGCGGCGTTTCGGCGCCACGAAAGTGGAGCATAAATGCCGCAGGTCGACTTATAGTGGCGACTACACCACACCTCCCTGAGCCACTCCCGCAACCTACCTGAGGAGAGCCCCATGGAATCCCGCACGCTTGGTTCACTTTCCGTCTCCAGCCTCGGCCTCGGCTGCATGGGCATGAGCGAGTTCTACGGGACCGGCAACGACAGCGAGTCCATCGCCACCATCCACGCCTTCCTGGACGCCGGTGGAACCCTGCTGGACACCGCTGACATGTACGGCCCGTTCACCAACGAGCAGCTGGTCGGCAGGGCCATCGCGGACCGGCGCTCCGACGTGGTCCTGGCCACGAAGTTCGGCAACGAGCGGCGGGAGGACGGTTCCTGGGTGGGCATCAACGGCCGCCCCGAGTACGTCCGCTCCGCCTGCGACGCCAGCCTGCAGCGGCTCGGCGTGGACCACATCGACCTCTACTACCAGCACCGGGTGGACAAGACGGTCCCGATCGAGGACACGGTCGGAGCCATGGCCGAGCTCGTCGAGGCCGGCAAAGTCCGCCATCTGGGGCTGTCCGAAGCGAGCGCTGAGACCATCCGCAGGGCGCACGCCGTTCATCCGATCACTGCGCTGCAGACCGAGTATTCCCTCTGGGAGCGGGAGCCGGAGACGAAGGTCTTCCCCGTGCTGGCGGAACTGGGAATCGGCTTTGTGCCCTACAGCCCCCTGGGCCGGGGCTTCCTCACCGGCCAGCTGCGCAGCCCCGACGATTTTGCTGCCGATGACTTCCGGCGGCACTCTCCCCGCTTCCAGGGCGAAAACTTCACCCGGAACCTGCAACTTGTGGACCGGGTCAAGGAACTCGCCGATGAGAAGCAGTGCAGTCCGGCGCAGCTCGCCCTGGCCTGGCTGCTCGCGCAGGGCGAGCACATCGTGCCCATTCCCGGCACGAAGAAGCGCGAACGCCTGGCCGAGAACCTGGGCGCGGCCGACGTCGAGCTTTCAGCGGAGGACCTTGCCCGCCTTGATGAGCTTGCTCCGGCGGGCGCTGCCGCAGGGGCGCGTTACCCGCACATGAACTCGATAGACACCTAGAATCCCGGCCGGCACTTGGCCACGGCCCGAGGGCAGCCGCTGGCCCTGGGACAAAAACGACGCGCAGCTTCTCCGGGGTGACGAAGACCCCGTCGCGCCCTTCTTGATTCCCTATGGAAGGTGCCTGCCAGCACCCAGCCCGCTCCGGACTAGCGCGACGCAGCGATGCAACGCCTGCTAGCGCGCCAGCGCAGAAGGAGCGCACAATTGGTGCACCTGCAGAAACTCTTTGGAGCCGACATGCGCCGTCGGATGGGCTGGCCACAACACCACAGGCTCTGGCATTCTTTGTCCTGGCCTACGCAATTTCCTGGGCCTCGTGGCCTGTCTACGCGGCCGGGCTGATGTCACGCATGGAGTTCCTCTCCGTGGGTCCGCTTGCCGCGGCGCTCATCGTCATCGCCCTGGCCGAGGGACGCCCCGGCTTCCGCGCCTGGGGACGGCGGCTGATCCGGTGGCGCATCGGGTGGATCTGGTATGCCGTCGCGATTCTGCTCCCCGTGGTTTTCGTCCTGGTCACGGGCTTCATCACCATGGCACTCGGCGCCGCTGCTCCGGGCCTCGCACAGCTGACGTGGACCGGCCTGCTTACCGTGTTCGCCGTGCGCCTGGTGAATCCGCTGGACGGGGCACTCGGCGAGGAACCCGGCTTCCGTGGCTACGCCCTCCCCCTGCTCCAGGCATCCCGTCCACCGCTGCTGTCCGCGGCGATCCTCGGCGTGCTCGTGACGCTGTGGCACCTGCCGCTGGTCCTCTTCATCGGTTTGAGCCCCATCGGCCTGCCGACGACGTTCGCCATCACCTTCCTCTACGTGTGGCTTTTCAACCGCACCGGCGGCAGCGTCCTCCTGACACTTCTGTTCCACAACAGCCAGGGCACCCTCACCGTGGGTTCCTTCGGCTTCACCGCCGCCGACGCCGGCCGCGCCGAGCTGGTCTACTTCCTCATCGTTGTGCTCGCGGTGCTGGCCACCGTGGTGCTGGACCGCCAAGCCTGGCGCAGGGCACCCCGCTCGGCCACCGCCGTCGGGCGTTTCCCGCTCGAAATGCGTCCCACGTGAACGACGGCGGGTGGCCGGCACCGGGCGGTCGGCGCCGGTGCTCCGAATTAGAACCCGCCATTCCCATCCCCAGGAGGAAACAATGTCCTCACCGCTGGCCAGAGCCGCCGGGCCCATCGCCCTCGTGTCCGGCCTCGTCTTCGCCGCCGTGGACGTGGCCCGCCTGCTCGCCGCCGACAGGAGCCTCGACCGGATCGAGATGATGAGCCAGACGCCTTTCCAGGTCACGAACGCCCTGTACTGGGTGGCGTTCGTCCCGCTCACGCTCGCTCTGGTGTGCGTCTACTTCCGGGTCGCCGACCGGGCCGGCGGACTGGGCGCCGTCGGCTTCTGCTTCGCACTTGCGGGCACCCTGGACATGGCCGGCAACATGTGGTTCGACGGCTTCGCCGGCCCCTGGATTACCGACGTCGCCCCGGGCGCAATCCTCGCCGGAGGGTCCGGAATGCTGGCCGTCGGCGCGCTGTCCAGCTACATACTCTTCGCCCTGGGCTGGATGTTTTTTGGCATCGCCGGCTGGCGCTCAGGCATGTTCCCCGCGTGGATCGGCATCGCGTTCGTGGCCGCGGGGTTCCTCGGTTACAACGCAGGGCTGCCGCCTTACGGGATCCCCATCGGGCTGGTCATGGCGGCCCTGGGCTGGTGGATCATCCGGACGGGCGCCCGGGCAGCGGCTGCCCGTGACCCGGCAATCGGCGGCCAGACGTCGAACGTCACGCCCGAGCCGTAACCCGGCGCGGACCTTAGCCCGACAGCTCGGCCAGCAGCTCGTGTTTCCGCTCCTCACTTGCGAACGAGGACCTGATCGAGTTCGCCGCGAGCCTGACCCGGTCGAATTCGGACAAGCCCAGGACCGACTCGAGCTGGGCGAAGTTGCTGTCCACATAACCACCGAAGTACGCCGGATCGTCCGAGTTCACGCAGACGTTGAGCCCGGCAGCGAGCATCGCCGGCAGCGGGTGCGCGGCCAGCATGTCCACCGCGCGGAGCCGGACGTTCGACAGCGGGCAGACCGTCAGCGGCACACGGTCATTGACCAACCGCTCCACGAGGTCCGGGTCCTCCATACACCGGATCCCGTGGTCGATCCGCTCCACGCCCAGGACGTCCAGCGCCTCCACGATGTACGACGGCGGGCCCTCCTCCCCCGCGTGGGCAATCTTCCGCAGGCCTGCTTCGCCGGCCCGGGCAAATAGCCGCGTGAATTTCGACGGCGGGTTGCCCACCTCTGCGGAATCCAAGCCGACGCCGGCGATGGGCGCGTTCATCGCCAACAGCCCCTCCAAGACTTCCAGCGCCGAGTCCTCGGACAGGTCCCGCAGGAAGGCGGCGATCAGCAGCGTCGAGATGCCGAACTCCTCCTCCGATGTGGCGAGGACCGAGGCCACGCCGTTCACGCACGTCTCCAGGGCGACGCCGCGCGAGAGGTGCGCCTGCGGATCCATCATGATTTCCGCGTGCCGCACCCCGGCCGCCGCAGCGCGCTCCAGGTAGGCCCGGGTCATGTCCGCGAAGTCCTGCTCGGTCCGCAGCACGGCCATGTTGGCGTAGTACAGGTCGAGGAACGACTGTAGGTCTGTGAACTCATACCGGCTGCGCAGCTCATCCAGGTCCGCGTACGGCAGTTCGAGCCCGTTCCGTTCAGCAAGCGCAAAGATCAGTTCCGGCTCCAGCGTCCCCTCGATGTGCAGGTGGAGCTCCGCCAAAGGCATCGGCGACGGGGGTGCCACCAGCTCCTCTTCAGCTGCAGGCGCAGTTTCTGCTGAGGGCCCCGTTTGCTCTGAAGGTGCAGTTTGGGCTGAAGGCGCAGCTTGACCTGAAAACGCAGTGGGATCGACAGGTTCAGCGGCGGTGTCGTAAGTGTTCACCCCTGCAGAATAGTCCCCGGACGGGCTATGCCCGTAGAGTCGAACAGATGCGGACTGAAGAGTATGCTGACCCCTTGGCCGATCTGGACTGGAGCCTGGAAGCCGGCACCGGTGCCCACCATTCTGCTGACGGCTTTGTCCGGGTGCGCGGCGCCCGCGAGAACAACCTTCGCAACGTTGACGTCGCCGTCCCACGCGACGCGATCGTCGCCTTCACCGGCGTCTCGGGGTCTGGCAAGTCCTCCCTGGCATTCGGGACCATCTACGCCGAAGCCCAGCGCCGGTACTTCGAGTCCGTGGCGCCGTACGCCCGCCGCCTCATCCAGCAGGGCCACAATCCCAAGGTGGAGATGATCACGGGGCTGCCTCCCGCCGTCGCGCTTCAACAGCGCCGCGGCACCCCCAGCAGCCGTTCCACCGCGGGAACGGTGACCACGCTGTCCAACTCGCTCCGTATGCTTTTCTCGCGTGCCGGCAGTTATCCGGCCGGTGCCAGCCCGCTGGACTCGGACGCCTTCTCGCCCAACACGGCCGCGGGGGCATGCCCCGTGTGCCACGGCCTCGGCGTGGCACACACCGTCACCGAAGCGTCCCTGGTTCCGGACCCGTCGCTGAGCATCCGGGAGGGTGCAATCGCCGCATGGCCGACGGCATGGCAGGGCAAGAACCTGCGCGATATCCTCACCCATCTGGGCTACGACGTCGATACGCCGTGGCGGGAGCTGCCCCGGAAGGACCGCGACTGGATCCTCTTCACGGAGGAGCAGCCGGTGGTGGAAATCATGCCCCAGCGCGACCGCGTGGCCAAGCCGTACAAGGGCAAGTTCTGGAGCGCCAAGAGCCACGTGCTGCACACCCTGGCCGATTCCAAGAGCAACACAATGCGCGAACGGGTGCTCCGCTTCATGGAAACCGGCCCCTGCCGGCGGTGCAGCGGCAGCGGACTCACGCCGGAGGCCCTGGCCGTCACGTTCGCAGGCAGGACCATCGCCGACCTCAACGCGGTGCCGATGGCCGAACTGGCGGACATCATCCGCCCGACGACCGAGCTGAAGGATGCCGGAACCGCCTCCCGCAAGCTGTCCTCCGGCGAAGGCAACGAGGTGGCCGTGGCCATCACGCGTGACCTCCTCCAGCGGATCACGGTCCTGCTGGATCTGGGGCTCGGCTACCTTGCCCTGGGCCGCTCCACGCCCACCCTCTCCCCCGGCGAAATGCAGCGCCTCCGGATCGCCACCCAGCTCCGCTCGGGGCTGTTCGGTGTGGTCTATGTGCTGGACGAACCCTCTGCCGGGCTGCACCCGGCGGACGCCGAGCCCCTCCTGGCGGTACTGGAGCAGCTCAAGTCCTCGGGCAACTCGGTGTTCGTGGTGGAGCACAACATGGATATTGTGCGCCGTGCCGACTGGCTCGTGGACGTGGGGCCGCGGGCAGGAGAGGGCGGCGGCGAAGTCCTGTACAGCGGGCCGGTGGCCGGCCTCGCAGCCGTCGAGGCTTCCGTTACGCGCCCGTTCCTCGTTCCGGACGGTTCCAGCGGCAGTGCTCACGACGGCGGTGCTTACGACGGCGGCGCGCCTGACAGCAGCGACGGTACCGGCCGCCGTCGGGAGCCTGGTGCTTGGCTGGAACTGAAGGACATCTCCCGCCACAACCTGCGCGGCCTCGACGCGGCGTTCCCGTTGCAGGTCCTGACGGCGGTCACCGGGGTGTCCGGCTCGGGCAAGTCGACGCTGATCAGCCATGTCCTGGCCGAAGTGGTCGGATCCGAACTGCACGGCAACGGCGAGGGCGCAGACGCCGCTGGCGTTGGGCTATCGGGCGCCGACGAGGACCAGCCCCTAGGCGGCGACCCCGGCGCCCCGCTGAGCGTAGGTACCGTGACCGGCCTGCACCACGTGGACCGGCTGGTGACGGTGGACCAGAAACCGATCGGCCGTACGCCCCGGTCCAACCTGGCCGCCTACACCGGGCTCTTCGACGCTGTGCGCAAGGAGTTCGCAGCCACGGACCAAGCTCGGGCGCGCAAATACGGGGCCGGACGGTTCTCCTTCAACGTGGCGGGCGGGCGGTGCGAGACCTGCCAGGGTGAAGGATTCGTCGCCGTCGAACTGCTCTTCCTGCCCGGCAGTTACGGCCCCTGCCCGGAATGCGACGGCTCGCGCTACAACCCTGAAACCCTGGAAATCACCTACCGCGGCAAGACTGTGGCCGACGTCCTGGGCATGACCGTGGACGCCGCCGCGGACTTCCTGCAGGACGTTCCAGCGGCTGCCCGCAGCCTGCAGACGCTCCGCGAAGTCGGACTGGGCTACCTGCGGCTCGGACAGCCTGCCACCGAACTCTCCGGCGGAGAGGCCCAGCGCATCAAACTCGCCACAGAGCTGCAGCGCGCACGCCGCGGCCACACGTTGTACCTGCTGGACGAGCCCACCACCGGGCTGCATCCGGCGGACGTCCGGCTCCTCATGGCCCAGCTGCAGCGCCTTGTGGACACGGGAAACACGGTAGTCGTGGTGGAGCACGAAATGGACGTGGTGGCGGAAGCAGACTGGGTAATCGATCTCGGACCGGCCGGCGGGGACGCCGGCGGAGAGATCGTTGCCTCGGGAACGCCCGCCACCGTCGCCGCTTCACCGGACAGCCGGACGGCGCCGTACCTGGCTTCCGCCCTGAACTCCCCGTCCGCGAGGTAACAGCCCCCTGCGTCCGCGTCCCCGGTTCCGATGGGCTTGGGCCCTCCCATTGCCGGATTGGTGTGCCCTGAAACTGCTTGACTGTCAATAAAGGTCTCGATTTGATAACGGCGAGCAACCCCTCTAGGCTGGGGCACATGCCCGCGCGACGCGGGCCCATGAATGCCCGGTGCCGCCACCACCAGTTACTGCCCGGCCGGCGGACACCGAAATGACCTCTAGTTCGTCAGGGGCGGGCAGTAGCGCGACAACGTCCGGGGACGGACCGAGCGCGGGTGGCCTCAGGAGCATCCCAATAATGAAAAAGTCGACACTCAGTACTGCCGCGCGCCGTGGAGTCACCCTGGCCGCCGTTTCCGCAGCAACCCTGGCGCTCTCCGCCACGGCCGCCAACGCAGCCGCGCCCACCGCCAGCGCGTCCACCTGGGACGCCCTCGCCCAGTGCGAGAGTGGCGGCAACTGGTCCACCAACACCGGCAATGGCTTCTCCGGCGGCCTGCAGTTCACCCCTCAGACCTGGGCCGCCTTCGGCGGAACCGGCTCCCCCCAGGGCGCCTCCCGCGCGCAGCAGATCGCCGTGGCCGAAAAGGTCCAGGCTACCCAGGGCTGGGGCGCATGGCCCGCCTGCTCCGCCAAGCTGGGCCTGAACGGCGGCGGTGGCGCTCCTGCACCGCAGATCCTGCCCCAGAGCGCGCCGGTTCAGGCCGCACCCGTGCAGGCCGTTCCGGTCCAGGCTCCGGTCCAGACGGCTCCCGTGGCACAGGCCCCGGTGGCCGCCGAGGTTCCGGTCCAGGCACCAGCCGAGGCCCGCCATGCTGCCGCCGTGGCCGTGAGCGGCCAGACCTACACGGTCCAGGAAGGCGACACCCTGAGCAAGATCGCTCAGAAGCTCGGCATCCAAGGCGGCTGGCAGCACCTCGCTGACGCCAACACCGACACCATCAGCAACCCGAACCTGGTGTTTGTGGGCCAGATCCTGCAGCTGCCCGCCTAATCTGGCTGGTCGGCCCGCTTAGCGGGCACTGCATCTCAAAGCTCGACGCCGGGCGGTCCCTTTCGGGGGGCCGTCCGGTTTCGTTTTTGTAGGCCTCCTCCAAGCTCGACGCCGGGCGCCCCCGTTTCGGGGGGACGACCGGTTTCGTTTCGTACGGTTCCACCAACAGCGACGCCGGGCGCCCCCTGAGTGGGGACGCCCGGCGTCGTGATTAATTGCCTATAGCGTGACGGCTGGAAGCGTCACTATTTCGGCCTTAGGCCGCAGCAGGGAGTTCGCGGACGATGCGCACCTTCCAGGCGGCGTCGTCGCTGGTGTCGAGGAGGGCGACAGTACCCGACGCGAGGTGCAGCGCTACCCGCTTGGCGTGCAGCAACTCAAGGTAGAGGTGCTCGTTGACGCGGGAGGGGCTGTCGACGACGAACTTCACAGCGTCGCGCACCTTGCGGTAGTTGTCGCTGCGTTCGCGGTGCAGGTGCAGTTCGAGCTCGTGGCGCTGCTTGACGCGCGGCTCGTGCTTGTTCAGCCAGTTCACGGCAGCGTGAACGCCGATGACCAGAGCCAGCGAGACGGCATAGATCCACCAGCCCGTCGACATCAGGAAGAGCGGCAGGTTGGCGACGGCCACCACCGCAATGAAGACGCGCAGGGCCACCAGACGGCGCAGGGTCAGCGCAACGGAAGCAAGCGCAGTGCGGAAACGGTGCTGGTCCTTGCGCGCAGCGGCCGGATCAAGCGTAAACTCGTCCAGAACGAGGATCCCGTTCGCGTCGGCGCCCAGCATTTGGCCGTACTTCGGAACGAACAGCTGAGGCTCCTGTGACGCGTGTGAATTTGCTTCCGCGGGGGCGGAGGACAGGGGCGCGGGGGACGTAAGAGTCATGAGTAGGCTTCCAGACGCTGTTGAGGTTTCGGATATCTTAGTGGTTCAATCAACCTTTCGTATGCACAGGTCCACATTGTGAACACCCGACTGTCCATTTTGGCGGCTGACTGTGCTGCCCGGCACTTCAATTGGCACATGGCGCCAAGGACGGCAGACTGAAGGGATGCAAACCTTCCTTCCCTATCCTGATTTCCGGCAAAGCGCGGCCGCGCTGGACACGCCCCGGCTGGGCAAACAGCGCGTAGAAGCGCTGCAGACACTCCGCGCGCTGGTCATCCCGGAATACGGATGGCAGTCACACCCCGCCATCCGTATGTGGATGGGGCACGTTCCCGCGCTCACCATGTACGGCCTGGCCATGGTTGACGAATGGACCAAGCGCGGTTTCGCCGACAACACCCGGGACAACATCCGCGAGTTTGCCCCGCAGGCTGCGCACCCTGACTACGCGGCCAAGATCCTGCTTCCGCCGTGGCTCGGCGACCCCGAGTTGCACATGAGTCACCGGTCCAACCTGATCCGCAAGGACCCGCGGTTCTACGAAGAGGTCTTCCCCGGCACCGAGCACGGCCTGGAGTACGTCTGGCCGGAACCCAGGCACGAGTTCCTGCCGGAGGATCCCGAGGGCGAGGTTCTTTGGATCCTTCGCGAGCACGTCGGCCACGGCGACCCCGAGCGACTGGACAAGGTTGGGCTTCCGGCCGTGGGGCGGGCGGCTGCTGGCGCCGCTTCGGCGGCCGGCGACGGTTCCGGTGGTTCCGATGCCTCCGGCGGTTCGGGTGGCTCCGGAGCCGCCGGGGAATCCGGCGAGGACTACCAGTTCGTCTACGCGGAGGAAACGTCGCGCCGGCCGGCCAAGGTGGCCAAGAAGGCTCCGGCCAAGCCGCTGGTCAAGAAGCCGTCTCGCAAGCGGCAGCGCCAGGAGGCAGCCTTCTCCACGCTTCCCGGAAAATCGCCGGTGGCCGTCCCGTTCGACGGCGGCAGCAAGTTCGCCGTCGGAATGGTCGTAGGCCGTCCGATCACGCTCGACGACGGGCGCTTCGGCCGCAATTTCCAGGTCACCGACATCATCGACCGGTCAGAGTTCGACTACCCGGCGCTGCTGCAGGACCCCCGCGTCTTCTTCCCCGTTCCGGCTCTCTAGGTCCGCGGATGACTATCCTTCTCGCCGGCTGCGGCGACCTCGGCACCGAGGCGGGCCTGCGGTTCGCTGCAGCGGGGCACCGTGTGGTGGGCTGGCGCCGTTCCCCGAGCAAGCTGCCGGCGGAGATCGAGGGCGTCGCGGCGAACCTGAGCACCGCCGAACTGCCGCCTGTCCCGGCGGACACGGCCGCCGTCGTTATTGCTGTGGCAGCTGACGCGCCCACGGAAGAGGCATACCGAAGCGCGTACCTAAACGGCGTAACGCATGTGCTCGACGCTCTTGAGCGCGACCGCGTGACGCCCGAACGCGTCCTTTTCGTCTCCTCCACAGCCGTCCACGGTGACGCTGAAGGCGGCTGGATCGATGAAAACACGACGCCGGAGCCCGGGGGATTTTCTGGCCGCATAATGCGCGAAGCAGAGGAGCTCCTGCTGAAGCGGCTCGATGGCACCCGAACCTCAGCCATCGTGCTCAGGCTTGGCGGCATCTACGGTCCGGGCCGCACCAGGCTCATCGACCAGGTGCGGACAGGCTCGGTCATCATCCCGAACCAGTCTCGCTTCACTAACCGCATCCACCGGGACGACGCCGCCGGTGCCATTGTGCAGTTGTGCACCATGAGTGCTGTGCCGTCGCCGGTCTATCTCGGCGTGGATAACGACCCGGCCGAATTGGGCGACGTCCTGCGTTTTCTGGCGGCCGAGTTGGGGTTGGACGTCCCGCCCACGGGGGACGTGGGTGAAGCGCGCGGTGGGAACAAGCGGTGCAGCAACGCGCTGCTTCGGGAAACAGGGTTGTCGTTCAAGTACGCAACCTTCCGTGAGGGTTACCGCGACATTCTTGCCGGAGTGGGCGTGCGCCACCCCTAATTGCGTGCGTGGCGAGATGAGATGCGGCGGAAGCGGCTGGCTTGGGAGGGGGTCCAAAAGTTTTTCAAAAACTTTTCACTAATGGGCCACAGTGACCCGGATCACCCCTAAAAATGTCAGACCCCGTTGAGATAGTTTTCCTATGGAAGCCATTGGGGAAGATCGAGCGGATACCGCAGCCGGGGCGAACGTCTCCGGCTTCAGCGCCGCTGCTCTGATCCGCGGCCCCGGGCTTCGCTGCGTTCCCGCCATCGGTTCCGTTTCTGACGCCTCTACTGAGGACGCGTCCGACGACGTGGCTGCCGCCGGCTTCGCAGCCGCCGTACCGGCGTCACGGCTGGCAACGCCTGACTTGAAGGCGTCCCTGGCGCTGCTGGACAAGGCGACGAGTTCGGCGCCGGCGGAACTCGCCGCGGGGAGCTTCCAGGACGCCGCTGATTTCGCGGAGCTCACCGAGGAACTCTCCCGCCGCGTCGAGTACCTTCAGCTCCAGGCTGCCGCGGCCGTGGAGCGGACGCGCACGGAGGCGATCAACGCCGCAGAGAAGGCCAGCCGAGCGGCCGGCTGGACCACGGGCTGGGGCAATGAACCCGAAGCCGCCACGGCGCCCGGAGCTCAGCCCTCCGCCGTCACGGCCGTATCCACCGCAGCTGCTGCCTCCGGCAGCACCACAACTGCCGCCGTCGACGCCCCCGCCAAGACCCCGGCTTCGGCTGCCATTACGGCCCAGTCGGTTCCGGTCCGCGCGGCGGCCACCTGGTCCCCGGCCGATGACGGGTCCCGGAACACCGCCGAGTTCCTCCGCACCCGGCTACGGATCAGCTCCTCCGAAGCACGCCGCCGACTCGCCCTCGCCGACGCCACACTCCCCCGCACCGGACTCGCCGGCCGGCCCATGCCGCCCGCCTGCGAAGAAACCGCCGCCGCCCTCACCGCCGGAACCATCTCCTCCCGCGCCGCAACCATCATCACCACCGCCCTGGACAAAGTCCGCCACATCCCCGACCCCGACGCGATCGCCCACATGGAACACACCCTCACCCAAACCGCGATCGAAAACGACCACGACTTCCTCACCCGCATCGCCCACCGCTGCATCGACGCCCTCGACCAGGACGGCACCGAACCGTCCGAAGAAAACCTCCGCCACCGCCAAGGCGTCTTCATCCACCACAAACGCGGCGGCCTGCACCACCTCGAAATCCGAGCCACCACCGACCAATACGAAGTCCTCACCACCGTCATGAACACCGCCACCAACCCCCGCACCACCACCCCCGACACCACCAACAGCGACGCCACCAACACTGACAGCGCCGCCATCGACCTCGACACGGCCTTCAACGCCCCCGCCCCGGAACCGGACCTGGACCGCCGCACCCCCGCCCAACAACGCCTCGACGGCCTCGTCGGCGCGACCAAGGCGGCCCTCGCCGCCGGCACCCTGCCCACCACCGGAGGACTCCGCCCCCAAGTCATGGTCACCATCGGCTACCAAGACCTCCTCAACAGCATCAAAACCACCGCCGCCCACGGCCCGCGCTACGCTCCGAACGGAAACCACCCCGGCACCCAGCCCACGGACAACGCCCGGCCAACAGACGACACCTGGCAGACCAAGAAACCCCAGCCCGCGCCGGATACCCGGCAGAGCAACGATCCCGAACCGCTGGCGGGCACCAGCCCCGACATCTGGCCGACCAGCGAACCAGAACCGCTGGCGGGCACCGGCACCTGGCCTCCCGTCACCACCCTCCCTGGCATCAACTGGGCCGCCACCGCGCCTGTCGGCCCCACCGGCAGCGGGACCTTCACCTACACCGGCCCCGTCACCGCCTCCACCATCCGCAAAATCGCCTGCGACGCCGACATCATCCCAGTCCTCCTCGGCTCGCAAGGACGCATCCTCGACATCGGCCGCACCACCCGCGTCTTCCCGCCCCACATCCGCAAAGCCCTCAACGCCCGAGACCAAGGCTGCGCCTTCCCCAACTGCACCATCCCCGCATCCTGGTGCGAAGCCCACCACATCACCTACTGGTCACAAGGCGGAACCACCAGCACCGACAACGGCGTCCTCCTCTGCACCCACCACCACCATCTAATCCACAAAGAACTGTGGAAAATCCACGTCAAAAACGGAATCCCATGGTTCATCCCGCCACCACACATCGACCCCCGCCAACAACCCCGACAAAACACCACCACCACAAAACATGAAGTGACGGCAGACGCGCGCCCGTGTCCACGTGGCATTCGGTGAGCGCCGGTAGTGATTGGGTGCACTATTCGGACCCAAAAACGAAAGCGCCTGGCCCCTCAAATCGGGACCAGGCGCTTCCGGTGGAGCGAAAACCTACAGCGGCTAGGCGTCCTGCCAGCCACTGCCTTCCGTGAAGGTGGCCACGAGAGTTCCAACCCCGGCCTGCAGCGAATTCGAGGGGTCCTCGTACAGGGACGCCTCCGTCGCGCGGCTGTGGGTGATGAGCTGCTCGGCTTCGAGCTTCGCCTCAGGCACGGTGGCGCCGATGATTCCGGTGCGGGCCGGAAGCTCGGGGGTGTGGACTACCTCGGCATTGGTCTCCGAGAGCGGGATAGTGGTCCCAGGCCGAATCTCGTCATGTGGAAACTCGAATTCAGCGTCGTCGGGGGCAGCGGGAATCGTGTACTCCAGGAAGTAGTTCATCACCCCAGCCTTGCAGATAATCGCCACACCAGAAACCCCGCCCCGCCGCCGGCGGACACGAATATTCACCGCCCCTCCAGGGGAACGCTAGCGAAAGAACGCTGCGTCCCTACCGCCCCGCCGCGTATCCCTGCGCACCCCGAGGGTTGGCGGCAGCCTGCAGCACGTCGGTCCCGGGATCACGCACGACGGCGGACAGCCGTCCCAGCGTCCAGTCGCCTGCCCTGGTGATCCGGTGTCCCCGCCGCTCGAGCCCGGCGATAACGTCATCGCCCAATCGGTCCTCGACGACGGCGCCGCCAGGCTCCCAGGTGCGCGGCCAGAAGGATCCGGGCATCGACGTCGTGTGGAACGCCGGCGCGTCGATGGCCTGCTGTGGAGAGTATCCGCCGACGATGGTCCGCAGCAGATACAGCAACTGCCACTGGTCCTGTTGGTCTCCGCCGGGCGAGCCGAGCGCAGACACAGCAACGCCATCGCGGAACACCAGCGTCGGCGTCAGCGTGGTCCGCGGTCGCTTGCCCGGCGTCAACGTCGACGGCGTTCCGGGCTCAAGCCACGTCATCTGCAACCGCGTGCCCAGGCAAAATCCGAGCTCAGGAATCGCCGGGGACGACTGCAGCCAGCCGCCGGATGGCGTGGCCGACACCATGTTGCCCCAGCGGTCCACCACATCGATGTGGCATGTGTCGCCGCGGGTTTCCCCGTTGGCCGCCACGGCCGCTTCGGCCAGCGTCGGTTCGCCAACACCTGCAGAGGCCGGGACGTACTCGGTCCGGAGCGTGGGAATGTACGGCTCACGGCCGGGGACGGAGCCCGGACGGAAGTCGTGCGACGCATCTTCCGTGATCAGCTTCCGCCGTGACGCCGCATACTCCTCCGACAGCAGGTAATCGAGTGGGACATCAGCGTCGCCGTAGTAAGCCTCACGGTCCGCCAGCGCGAGCTTCTGCGCCTCCAGGATGGTGTGCGCCCCGAGCTCGGTGGACGGGTCGAGGTGATCGTCATCGAAGCCGGCCAGGATCGCGAGCGTCTGCAGTAGTGCCGGCCCCTGTCCCCACGGGCCGGTCTTGGCGATGGTGTGGCCGCGGAACTCGAGCGTTGCGGCGTCCTCGTACGACGCCCGGAACCCGGCCATGTCGCCCATCGTCATGACGCCGCTGTGGTCGGTCCCGGACGAGTGTCGGTGCGGTGTTCGGACGCTTTCGGCCACAGCGCGGGCCACGAAGCCCCCGCTCCATTCCCTGCGGGCGGCATCGATGCGTTCCTCCCGCGTGTGCGCCGGCGCTGCGGCGAACGCCTCGCCGAGCCCCGCACCGGCTTGGACCAGTTTCTGGAGGGCGCGGGCAAGCGCCGGGTTCCGGATCAGCTCGCCTTCCTCGGGGATCCGCCCCTCCGGCATCCAGAGGTCGGCAGACGTGGGCCAATGCTCCCGGAACAGCCCCGCGACGGCTGTAATCGTGCTGCAGACGCGTGCCAGCACCGGGTGGCCGTCGCGCGCATACCGGATGGCGAAATCCAGGACTTCGGCCAGTTCCCACGTTCCGTGGTCCCTCAGCAGCAAGAGCCAGGCGTCGACGGCGCCCGGGACTGCAGCGGCCAGCGCACCTGAGCCGGGCACCAGTTCCAGGCCCTCCGCGCGGAAGTGTTGGACCGTCGCGCCCGCCGGAGCGGGGCCCTGGCCCATCAGGACCACCGGTTTCCCTGGCTCCTCTGCCGTGCTGAAGACACCGGTCATGTCGCCGCCGGGCCCGTTGAGGTGCGGTTCCACCACATGCAGCACGAACGCGGCGGCGGTGGCCGCGTCGAACGCGTTGCCGCCCCGCTCCAGCACTGCCTGCGCAGTGCCGGTGGCGAGCCAATGGGTAGACGCCGACATGCCGAACGTGCCCCGCAGCGTAGGACGGGTGGTAAAAGTCGCCGGCCTCGTAAAACTCATAGGGGCTACTGTAGTCACCGGTTTCCGGCGCTTCCGGGATACGGCGCCCGCGACACGCTCCGCCAGTGGGGCTGCTTACTTGCCCAGGCCGGCCCGCCGCAGTGCTTCGGCCATGGCGGTATCCGCTTGAGGTGGCCTTAGGTTGGACTGCTGCGTCTGCCGCTTTCCGCTGTCGCGGGCTTCCGCAGCCTGCCCCGAAGGACTCCCCTGGCGTGCCCCGGGCTTGCCGCCAGATTGGCCGGGAGTGGCCGACCGGTTCCGGCCGCCGTCCCGGTCGCCGCCTGCAGCGCGGTCCCGTCCGCCACCCGGGCGTCCCCCAGCCGAGCGTCCCCCAGCGGTCCGGTCGCCGGAAGCGGCCGGTTCGTCGTCGAGCCTCAGCGTGAGGGAGATGCGTTTCCGCTCCGGATCAGCCTCAAGCACCTTGACCCGCACCACCTGGCCGGACTTGACCACCTCGCGCGGATCGGCGACGAACCTGTTGGCGAGGGCGGACACGTGAACCAGCCCGTCCTGGTGAACCCCCACGTCCACGAACGCGCCAAACGCGGCGACGTTGGTGACGGTTCCTTCCAGGACCATGCCCGGCTTCAAATCGGAGATCTTCTCGATGCCCTCGGAGAACGCTGCAGCCTTGAACGCCGGACGCGGGTCGCGTCCGGGCTTCTCGAGCTCGGCGATGATGTCCTGGACGGTGGGCAGTCCGAACGAGCCGTCCACAAAGTCAGCAGGATTCAGCTGCCCGGCATCAGCAAGCGGAGCGAGCCCGGCTGCGCCTCCGGAAGCGCCGGAACCACGGCTAACACCCGCCGCAGTCAGGATCTTCCGCGCCACCGAGTACGCCTCGGGGTGCACGCTGGAGGCATCCAGAGGCTCTGTTCCCCCCGTGATCCGCAGGAACCCGGCGCACTGTTCGAACGCCTTAGCGCCCAGCCGCGGCACCTTCTTCAGCTCGCTGCGCTTGGCGAACGGACCGTTTTCGTTGCGGTATGCCACGATGTTCTCGCTCAGCAGCGGCCCGACGCCGGCCACGCGGCTCAGCAGCGCCGGCGATGCCGTGTTCACGTCCACGCCCACGGCGTTCACGCAGTCCTCCACCACGGCATCCAGGCTGCGGTCCAGCTTCGCGGCCGTGACATCGTGCTGGTACTGGCCCACGCCGATCGACTTCGGATCGATCTTCACCAGCTCGGCCAGCGGATCCTGCAGCCGCCGGGCAATGGACACCGCACCGCGCAGCGACACATCCATGCCGGGCAGTTCAGCGGCGGCCAGGGCGGACGCCGAGTACACCGACGCGCCGGCCTCGGACACCACCAGCTTCTGCGGCGCCGCCGCACCAGTCCCGGACCCAGCACCAGTCCCGGAGCCGGCAGCCGCGGAGAGCTGCTTGATCAGTTCGGCCGCAAGCTTGTCCGTTTCGCGGGACGCCGTTCCGTTGCCAATGGCCACGAGTTCGACGGCGTGCTGCCGTGCCAGCCGGGTCAACGTCGCCAGGGCTTCGTCCCACTTGCGCGCCGGCGCGTGCGGATAGACGGTGTCCGTGGCCACCACCTTGCCGGTTCCGTCGACCACGGCAACCTTCACACCGGTCCGCAGGCCGGGGTCCAGGCCCAAGGTGGAGCGGTTTCCGGCAGGCGCGGCCAGCAGAACGTCCCGCAGGTTGGCGGCGAAAACACGCACGGCCTCGTCCTCCGCGGCAGCGAACATCCGTCCCCGCAGGTCGGCCGTCAGCCGCGCAAGAACCCGGGAACGCCATGCCACCTGGGCGGTTTGAAGCAGCCACGAGTCGGCGGGCCGGCCACGGTCGGCGACCCCGAGGAACCGGGCCACGGCAGATTCGTAACGGGCGCGCGCGGCGGCGAGGGCGTCGTCGTCGGACGGTTCCGCCTCGGCGAGGTCCAGCTCGAGCACCCCGTCCTTCTCACCGCGCAGCAGCGCCAGCACGCGGTGCGACGGCATTCCTGACGGCGCCTGTGAGAACTCGAAGTAATCCGCGAACTTCTGCCCCTCGGATTCCTTGCCCTTCTTCACCCGGGACACCATCCGGCCCTGCGTCCACAGCCGCTCACGCAGGTTCTCTGCAAGGTCGGCGTCCTGGGCGACGCGCTCCACGAGGATGGCGCGGGCACCGGCGAGCGCCGCAGCAGCGTCGTCGACGGCGTGCTCCGCGTTCAGGTACTTCGCTGCCTCGCGCTCGGGGTCAAGGTCCGGGCGCCTGAGCAGCGCGTCCGCGAGCGGTTCCAGCCCGGCCTCACGGGCGATCTGCGCCTTGGTGCGCCGCTTGGACTTGAAGGGCAGGTATATGTCCTCCAGCCGGGACTTGGTGTCGGCGGCCACGACGGCGGCCTGGAGCTCCGGGGTCAGCTTTCCCTGTGCGGCGATCGCGTCCAGGACAGCACGACGGCGGTCCTCAAGTTCGCGGAGGTAGCGCAGCCGCTCGTCGAGCTCGCGGAGCTGGCCGTCGTCGAGCGTCCCGGTGGCTTCCTTGCGGTAGCGGGCGATGAACGGAACGGTTGATCCGCCGTCGAGCAGGTCCACGGCTGCCTTCACCTGCCAGGCCTTCACGCCGAGCTCGGCGGCGATCTGTTCCGCTATGCGGGCGGCAACACCGTCCGGGCCGGGGACGCCGACCGTCCCGGATGCAGGAGTGTCCTTCGGCTTTGTCCCGGCGTCGGTGGCGGGGGTGGGCGAGGGCGTGGCGGGGTGCTGCGGCTGTTGGGTCACCAGAACATTTTGCCCTACGCACCCGGAATCGGGGCGACCACGGGTCGGCGCACGGAGCAAACCGCACTACCCACCGCCGCCCTTAAGTGGTGTAGTGACTTTATGCATTGGGGGTCATCGACTGAGGCGGCGCATCATGCAGGAACTGCTCATCATTCTTCAGGACGGCTTCAACGAGGATGAGGTTGCCATCACGGTCAACGGCAAGGAGGCCCGGTACGACCGCGATGTCACCACACGGGAATTGTTGGGCATGGCCGAGGAAGTTTCCGTCGAATTGCCGGCAAAGGGCGCAACGGTGGGGGTCGAAGTCACCAGCCGCAATCTCAGCGCGGAAATGAAACTCCACGGCAGGCCACGAAGCCTCCTGGTGTCCATAGAAGACGGCGAACTCGTGCTCAGCGAAGGGACGGGCCGCGAGGCATTCCTCTAGGACTGTTCGCCTCCGCCGATGCCGCCGGAAGGACAACATGAACGGACCTCATCAGATCCCAGGGTGTGGTGATTGCCCATGAGAAACCAGCGTTTACGCGCAGGAAGGCGACCAACCGCCCGCGATCCCCGCCGCAGCCCTGTTCCGGACGCAGCACTTCGCCAGGCAGCAGGCACCACGGAACCCCTCCCACCTGCAAGTGCGGGCCACAGCCTCCTGGAGTGGCTGGGCGTGGCCATTCCGGCGCTGTCAGCGGTCACAGGGCTGCTGTTCGTGTTCGGCTGGACATACACGAGCTCCCGGCTCGCCCACTTCGGCGTCGACCACACCATCCTCGGACTGACCACCAGCGATTACGTGCTGCGAAGCATCGACGCCATCTATATCCCCGCGGCGGCAATCCTGTTCCTCGTCCTCGCGGCCCTCCTGTTGCACGCCGGCGTCTCCGGGCTGCGAAGGCGTGGACGCGCGTTCCCCTTGCTCCGATGGGCGGCAATCACAGCGCTTGCCGCCGGCACTACCGCTGCGGCACTGGGAGTCTGGGCAATGTTCGTCCAGGTGCAGTTCGTGTCCCCTTATCTGGTGCCCTCATTTCTCCAGGGCGGAGGGCTTGCGGTGGCAACCTTCGGGTTCTTCCTGCTTCGCCGGCTCTACGGTGCGCGGCAACTGCCGCCCCGGACCGGGATCCCGCGGTGGGAGTACCGCTGCTACTGGCTGGTTGTCACCATCGTGGTCCTGAATCTCTTCTGGGCCTCGGCACAGTTCGCATCCGCGCTGGGCAGCAACCGGGCCCTTGATATTGTCCGCGACCTGGGCAAGCGTCCACTCGTGACGGTCTTCAGCAAGCAGTCGCTCGCCCTCTCCCGGCCGGTGGTGGAGGAAACGGTGGCGAGCGGTGACGCAGCCTACCGCTTCAAATACACGGGGCTGCGGCTCATCATGACCGCCGGCGGGAAATATCTGCTGCTGTCGGAGGGCTGGACCCGGGAAGCGGGAACAGCTGTTGTCCTGGCTGACAGCCCGGACATCCGCCTTGAATTTGCCCCCGGAGGTGTCCCGCGATGATGACTCCTGCTCCAGCTCTGCTCTTCCTCTGCGGCGCCATGGCCGTGGCATTGGGACTCGGCGGCTGCGATCCCGGCCAAGCTTCAAGCCAGGTGACGCTCATCGCCGGCGGTCAGCCCACAGGGAGCGTCGTCCAGCCGTGGCCCTCCGGCCAGCCCGAGCCCACCGGCATGCCCGTGCCCCAGGGCGCACCGCCGCCGAAAACCCTGGCCTTCACCGCGCCGGCTGATGCGCAAACCGAGGAAGTCGAGTCGTTGGAGGTGAAGGCAGGCAAGGACGGCCTGTCCATTTCTTCCGTGAGCCTCTCGATGCTGACAGGAGAGCAGTCCTTCGCGATAATCAGCGACAGCTGCAGCGGCGTTGCCCTCAGTTCCGGCCAAACCTGCACTATCACATTCTCCTACAAACCGGGCGATATCGGCCGAAAGAAGGCGGAAGTGGTGCTGCGCTCGGAACAGGAGAAACCAGTCGCAATCGTCTACCTCGACGGGACCACCACGTCAGGAAAGGCCACGCCGAGTCCGGAGCCAACGACGTCGACCGATCCCGGCCCGACGCCGGACCCCACGCCGACCACTGACGTCCCAAGCCCTGACCCGACGGAACCGACCACCGATCCGCCGTCGCCGCAGCCGACTACTGCCGACGTGCCGACGTCCGCAATTCCTCCGGAAGTGGTGGAGAGCCAACCCTCTCCCTGAGTTCCTGGATGCGGCTAGGCCGTGGTGCCGTCAGCCAGCGACAGGGCTTCATCAAGCACCTTTCCGAAGTTCGCGGCATCGTGCGCGAACCGGCCGAGGAACAGCCCGGACACGCCGTTCAGTGTGGGCAGCAGACCGGGTTTCGCCGAGCCTCCGTAAATGACGGGAACGTGCTGCAGTCCGTGGACGCCGAGCAGCTCCCGCAAACCACGGACGACGGCGGACACGTACTCCGCGCTGGCAGGCTCGGCGGCGCCGATGGCCCAGACGGGTTCATAGGCGAAGACCAGGCGTGCGGCCAGGTCCCAGTCCCCGCCGACCGCGGCCTCGATCTGTCCGTAGACGAACCGGGCGGCATCTTCCGCGCCGCCCGTACTGCCGGCGTCGGCTGCTCCGGTATTCGAGGTGGCCTCCGGTGCGAGCAACTCCTCCCCCACGCACAGCAGCGGGGTGACACCGGCGTCGTCTGCTGCCCTGACCTTCAGCGCGATCATGGCGTCATCCTCGCCGAAGTGCCGCCGCCGCTCGGCGTGCCCGATCTCCACGAGTCCCACGCCTAGTTCGGCGAGCAGCGACGGCGAGAGCTCACCCGTCCAGGGGCCGTCGGCCCAGCCGCAGTTCTGGGCACCCAAAACCAGCGGCGTCCCGGCAATGATCTCCCCTGCCGCCGGGAGCATCGGAAAGGACGGAATCACGAACGGGACCACCCGCCCGGCCACGAGGGCCGGGCGGGCATCCACCTGTTGGCGCAGTTCATCCAGCCAGCGCAGGCTGTCCCGGTAGCCCAGGTACATCTTGGTGCTGACGCCGACGAAAATCGTGCCGGGGTCTTTGATGGCCTGGTTAAGCTGCGTCACGGAACTTCCTGCCTTTGCTGGGGCTACTTGGGGTGCTGCGCCTGTGTTTGCTGCTGACTACTTTTCCAGCAGTGCCTGATCTTTGGCAGTGCCAGCCGTTCCGGTGGCGCTGGTTTCAAGCAGGTCGTCGGCCTTGTTCTTGAACTTCCGGGTACCGATCATCATGACCGCGGCGAGGAACGGCAGTACACCGAGGGCGTAGACGCCCATGGTGCCGGTGTCCGAGGCGGTCACCTGGTTCACGGTGGTCCGCAGGATCGGGGCCACGAAGCCGCCCAGGTTGCCCAGCGAGTTGATGAGACCGATGCCCGCCGCGGCGGCAGTTCCGGTGAGGAACGCCGTCGGATACGACCAGGCGATGGGGCCGATGGAGAGGAAGCTGCACACCGCGAGGGTGATGAACACGATGCCCAGCGCCGGGAGGTGGTTGGCGCCGGCCCAGGCGGAGCCGAAGATGCACAGGCCTGTGGAGATGAACAGCCCGGTGCCCCAGACCCGGCGCCGGATCACGGTGTTGGCGGCCTTGCCGATGAAGTAGCAGGCGAAGATGCCGAAGAACCACGGGATGGCGGCCATGAGTCCGACGGCCAGGCCGACCTTCTGCCCGGTCAGCTGCGACACCTGCTGGGGCAGGTAGAAGGTCACGCCGTACACGGCGATCTGCAGGCAGAAGTAGATGACGGTGAAGTACCAGACGCGGCCGTTCTTCATGGCTGCGAGGACACCGCGGGGGCCGGACTCTTCCTTGACGTTGTCCTCAAGGGCCATGACGTCCAGCAGCGCCTTCTTCTCGTCCTTGTTGAGGAACTTGGCGTCCTGCGGGCTGTTAATCAGGAAGAAGAAGGCGGCGATGCCGGCCAGCACGGCGAGCATGCCCTCGACGAAGAACATGACCTGCCAGCCTTGGACGCCGGGAACCTGGTCGCCGATGTTGATCAGCCAGCCGGACAGCGGGGCGCCCATCATCTGGGAGAAAGGCTGTGCCAGATAGAAGATGGCGAACATCTTGACGCGGACCTTGTTCGGGAACCAGGCGGCGAGGAACATGATGACGCCCGGGAAGAGCCCGGCCTCGGTCACGCCCAGCAGGAAGCGCAGGATCACGAAGGAGGTCTCGTCCTGCACGAAGGCGAAGCAGGCGGAGACGATGCCCCAGGTGACGGCGATGCGTGCCAGCCACACCTTGGCGCCGAACTTGGTCAGGAGCAGGTTGCTGGGGATTTCGAACAGGGCGTAGCCAATGAAGAAAATGCCGGCACCGAGCGCGTAGGCGCCCGCGCTGATGCCCTTGTCCGCTTCGAGGGCGGCCTCGGCGAAGCCCACGTTGGTGCGGTCCAGGAAGGCCACGACATACAGGATGACGAGCATCGGCATGAGCCGGAAGGATGCCTTGGAGATGGCCGATTTGAGGACCGGCGAGTCCAGCAACTCCTTCGTGGTGGATGGTTTGGTGACAGTCATTCAAACTCCTCTTTGAGTAAAAGTGAGCAAATCAGTTGTTGGTTTGAAATTCTCAGAGCGAAAAGGCGATGAGCAGTACGCCGGCAAGGCTGGCGAGGACGCCGATGGCGAGGTAGATCTTGCGTTCCCTGGTCAAGGAGCGAAGCATGGCTGTCCTTCCTAGTGCATGTAGAGGCCGCCATCCACATTCAGCGTCTGGCCGGAGATGTATCCGGCGTCCTCGCTGATGAGGAAGGCGATGGCTGCGGCGATGTCCCGCGTGGATCCGACCCGGTTGACCACGAGGTCCCGGACCAGTTCGTCCTTGCGTTCCTGGCTCAGGGTGCCGCCCATGATGTCGGTGTCGATTGGTCCAGGCGAGATGGCGTTGACCGTGATGTCGTACTCCCCCAGTTCGCGGGCCGTGGAGCGGGTCAGTCCGATCACGCCGGCCTTCGCCACGGAATACGGGGTCTTGGAGAACGTCCCGCCGCCGCGCTGGGCGGAGACGGAGGAGATGTTCACGATGCGGCCGATCCGGTTCTTCGCCATGGATTCGGCGACGCGGCGGGTGGCGTAGTGGACGCCGTTGAGGTTGATGTTGAGCACGCGGTCCCACTCGGCGGCGTCGAGTTCCAGGTACGGGACCGGCGAGCTGACGCCGGCCACATTCGCGAGGGCCACGATCTGCGGCAGTTCGGCCTCGATGGAGTCGATGGCTGCCCGGACCGATGCCTCGTCTGCGACGTTCGCGCCCACGCCGTGGGCCTTCACGCCGTACTGGCTGGTGATGTCCTTGGCCGTGGCCTGGCAGAGGGCGTCGTCGAGGTCGATGATGCCGATGTTCCAGCCCTGCTCCGCAAGGTAGTTGGCGGTGGCTCGGCCGATGCCGCGTTCCGAGACGGCTCCGGTGACGATGGCCGTGCGCGCGGACGGAAAAGTGCTCATGGATATGCTCCTAAATCGTTTGCTGGACTGGGTTCATGCACGGGTGTGGCCCGCCCAGCCCGGCGAAAAGGGCAGCACAACAGGAGGGCAGCTGCCCGGGGGCAGCGCCCACCTGCCGTGGTGCTTAGTTGAATGGCGCTAGCTGACCGGCGCCTTTAGTTGGGCGGCGCCCTTAGTTGATCGGTGCCGGGCCGAGTTCCTCGATGAGCTTCTGCATGGCGACGTAGGCCTTGTTGCGGTAGGCGATCAGCTCCGGGGTGCGCTCGGCCGGCACATTCAGGAAACCTGCGCCGGTCTTGGTGCCCAGCTTGCCCGCCTCCACGAGGTCCGTGAGGATCTTCGGGGTGGCGAAGCGCTCCGGGAAGTCGGTCTGCAGCGACTTGTAGCAGAAGTTGTAGACGTCCAGGCCGGCCATGTCGGCGATGGCGAAGGGGCCGAAGAACGGCAGCCGGAAGCCGAAGGTGGTGCGGACCAAGGTGTCCACGTCCTCCGCCGTGGCGATGCCCTGTTCCACCAGCTGCGCTGCCTCGTGGAAGAGCGCGTACTGCAGGCGGTTCAGCACGAAGCCGGTGACGTCCTTGACCACGGCCGTCTCCTTGTTGGCGGAGTGGACCAGATCACGGACGGCGGACACCGTCTCGGTGGACGTGCCCTCGTGCGGGATGATCTCCACGCCGGGGATGAACGGCGACGGGTTGGAGAAGTGCACGCCGAGGAAGCGTTCCGGGTTGGCGACCGGCTGCGAGAGCTCGGCGATGGAGATCGTGGAGGTGTTGGAGCCGATGATGGCGTCCGGCCGGGCGGCGGCGCTGATGCGGGCCAGGGTCTCGTGCTTGATGGCGATGATCTCGGGCACGGCCTCCTCGATGAAGTCGGCGTCCGCCACGGCTTCCTCGATGTCCTTCGCGGCCCAGAGGTTCTGCTTCAGGATCTCGGTGGACCCTTCGGGAAACAGTCCGTCGGCCACGAACTGGTCGGACTCGGTGAGCAGTCGCTCGTAGTTCTTCTGCGCCACCTCGGCCGATACGTCAGCGAGGGCAACGCGTGCCCCTCCAAGGGCGAGGACCTGGGCGATGCCGCCACCCATGTAGCCGGATCCGACGACGGCGAACTTGCGTGAGCTGGTGGGTGTTTCGGTCATGTTCAGTCGGCCTTCGTGTAGTCGGGTTCGTACGAGCAGATGGCGTCCACCTTGGCGGCGGAGGAGGAGTTTTCGTCGAAGCGGTGCTCCAGCCATTCGCCCACGAGCTTCTTGGCAAGTTCCAGCCCGATGACCCGCTGGCCCATCGTGAGGACCTGGGCATTGTTGCTGAGGACGGAGCGTTCCACGGAGTAGCTGTCGTGCGCGGTGACGGCGCGGATGCCGGGGACCTTGTTGGCGGCAATGGCCACGCCGAGGCCGGTGCCGCAGATCAAGAGTGCACGGTCTGCTTCGCCTTCGGCCACCTTGCGGGCGGCTGCGACGGCAAGGTGCGGGTACGCGGTGGAGTCGTTGGCCGCGACGCCAATGTCCTCGACGGAGGCAACGCGGGGGTCCGCCTCCAGCAGGGCTTTCAGTGCTTCCTTGTATTCGACGC
This sequence comes from Arthrobacter sp. FW305-BF8, assembly GCF_021789315.1. Taxonomy (NCBI): domain Bacteria; kingdom Bacillati; phylum Actinomycetota; class Actinomycetes; order Micrococcales; family Micrococcaceae; genus Arthrobacter; species Arthrobacter sp. FW305-BF8. The sequence goes on along the minus strand of NZ_CP084561.1, from coordinate 1,227,484 downwards.
CGGCCTCATCGTTGCCGATGACAATACGCCAGCCTTCTGTGTTGCTCATTCCGTTGCTCCTTTTCCGGCCGTCGAGGCCATGTGGGACGCGGCCGCTGCGGAATCGGCTGCATCAGATGCGAGGTAGGTGGCCACGCGCTCGGCAATCAGTCCAAATGAGACTGCACCGGGGTCCGGGTGGCCGAGGCTCTTTTCAGCCAGCGGGCGGGCGCGGCCCTTGAGGGGTCGCAGGTCCGCGGTCTGCCGGGCTGCTTCGGTGGCCGCGGCAGCGGCGGCGGTGAGGGCACCGCTGAGGGAGGCCCCGCCGTCGAACGCTTCCTTGAACGCGTCCCGGAACGGCAGGAGGGCGTCCACCATGGTCTTGTCCCCCGGCTCCGCCTTGCCGAGGTCGGTGATGGCGTTGCTGAAGGCGGTCAAGGCGGCAGCCGCGTCCCCGGCGGCGTACGAATCGCGGTTGCCCAGCGCGAGTCCGGCGGCCATCACGGCCGTCCCCCACAGCGCGCCCGAGGTTCCGCCGGCTCGCTCGCTCCAGGCCTCGCCTGCCGCGGTGAGCACGCGTTCAGCCGAGGCGCCGGCTGCCGCGTTCTGTTCACCGGCCGCTGCGGCCGCATCAACGCCGCGGCGCATGCCGATGCCGTGGTCGCCGTCTCCGGCAATCGCGTCCAGGTCGCCAAGTTCCGCCTCATGTTCGACGACGACGTCCCGCACTTGGGCGAGGACGGCGGCTGCCAGCCGGCCCAGGTTGGCGGACGCCTCGGTTGCCTTTTCGTTGTCCTCGTCGGCTGTGGCTTCTGTACCGACGACTTCCCGGCGGGCGCGCGGCGCGAGGTTGCCCTTGCGGAAAGCCGGCGTATCGGCCGGCGCGGCCCAGAGCTGCTCGAGTTCGTCGTCGAGCCACAGCAGGGTGAGCGAGAGACCGGACATGTCCAGGCTGGTCACGAGTTCGCCGCACTCCGGTTCCACGACGGTCAGGTTGGCGGCGCTGAGGAGCTTTTCGACCTTGCCGAAGAGGAGGAACAGTTCGTCGTACTTGACCGTGCCCAAGCCATTGACGATGGCGACCACGCGGCTGCCGGCGTCGTCCGGCTTGTCCTCAAGCAGCCGCGACACCAGCAGCTCGGCGAGTTCGGAGGCGGTGGGCATGGGGTGCTCGGAGATGCCCGGTTCGCCGTGGATGCCCAGGCCCAGCGACATCTGCCCGGCCGGAACATGGAACAGCGGTTCGGACGCGCCGGGAAGGGTGCAGCCGTCGAAGGCGACGCCCAGCGAACGCGTGCGGTAGTTCGTCTTGATGGCGAGGCGCTCCACCTCGTCCAGGCTCAGGCCGGCCTCGGCTGCAGCGCCTGCGATCTTGAAGACCGTCAGGTCACCGGCGATGCCGCGGCGCTTCTCGATCTGGTCCAGCGGAGCGCTGGCAATGTCGTCCGTGACCAGCACTGTGCGCGTCTCGATGCCCTCGGCGTTGAGCCGGAGCTGTGCTTGGCCAAAGTGCAGCACGTCGCCCGCATAGTTGCCGTAGCTCAGCAGCACACCGCCGCCCGCGTTTGCCGCTTTAGCCACGCGGTAGACCTGGCCGGCAGCCGGCGAGGCGAACATGTTGCCGCACGCGGAGCCGGCGGCAAGGCCGGGGCCCACCAGACCCGCGAAGGCCGGGTAGTGGCCGGAGCCGCCGCCCACCACAAGTGCCACCTGGCCGGCAGGGATTTCGGTGGAGCGGACGACGCCGCCGTCCACGCGGGCAACATAGCCGCGGTTGGCGGCGACGAAGCCGTCCAGCGCCTCATCTGCGAAATCAGCGGGATTGTCGAAGATCTGAGTCATGGTTCCTCATTGAATCCGGGTTGGTTGAACAGTTCTGCTGGTCTGTTGGGGGCTGGCGCCCCTAGCGTGCGACCGCGGCGGGCTGCTGCCGCCCCTGCGCCACCTGGCTCTGGCCGAGGGCGTAGCCGGCCTTCTTGGGCAGCACGTGGCGGCGCAGGTAGTCCTGGTTGGAGGCCGTCACGGAGAGTCCGTCACCGCCGTAGTGCTCGGTGCACAGGATGCCCTGGAAGCCAACGGAGAGTGCGACCTTGAACGCCTCGCGGTAGTTGATGAGGCCGCTTTCCATGGGGGCGGGCATGGCGACGTACATGTCGCGGGCCACGTCCTCGTCGCGGATGTAGTTCTTCATGTGCCAGTAGTTGGAGTACGGCAGGGTTTTCGCCACCATTTCCCGCCAGTCCTCGATGGGCCGGTGCAGGCGGATCAGGTTGCCGAGGTCCGGGTTGAGGCCGACGTTGGACAGGCCGATGTCCTGGACGAACTGCACGGAGGAGTCGGCGGTGCCGATGTAGGTGTCCTCGTACATCTCCAGCGAGAGCAGGACGCCCACCTCCGCGGCGTGCCGGCCCAGTTCCTGGAAACGGGCGACGGCGTTGTTCCAGGCTTCCTTGTCCCCTGCCGGGTCCTTGTAGCCTTCGACGGTCCAGAACCAGAGGTGCTTCTGCTGTTCCGGCGTGATTGCCTGGTGCAGGCCGAAGGAGACGACCTCGCAACCGAGCTCAGCGGCGGCGTCAATGGTCCGGTGGCTGTAGGCCAGGTTGTCCTCCCACTTGCCCTCCTCGATGATGCTCCGGCGGATGGCGGAGATGACCGGGATGCCGATGCCGACGCTGCCAGCCGTCTGCTTGAATTCGGCCAGGCGGTCCTTGCTCAGGTCGCCCGGACGGACCCAGCTGTCTGTGAGGTCGGCGTTGGCAAAGCCGGCTTCCTTGACCTCGGTGAACACCTCGGCCCAGGCGGAGGCGTCGGCGTCGTTGATGTGGGTGCCGTGGGCGTCGACGCCCGGAAACTGCAGCAGGGCCGCGGTGATGGGCCAGTTGTCGGCGGTGTAAGCCATGTCTTCACTCCCTTGTGGAATCCTGTTTCCTATAGGATTTACTATCCGGTAGGAGTTGTCAAGGTCACACCTCTCGGCGCGGTTGACTCCCAGCCATCGAAGATCCTATAGGGATGGGTCCTGCGTGTGAAGGGGGTCACGCCTCGGACGTGAAGTTCGGTGCATGTTCCACGCTACGCCTCCCCCCACTAAGTAGCAGCAGAGGGCGTTCCCAACTCTGGGAACGCCCTCTGCTGCTACTTATTTTAGGGTGCGCTGGCCTTTTGCTTCGCGTGCGCGGGCTACTCCTCCGGGGCGTCCGCCATGGCGCGTTCGCGGACCTTCTGAATGTGGGCGGCCATGGCGGCTCCGGCCTTCTCGGGATCGCCGCTGGACAACGCGTCCAGGACGGACTGGTGCTCGGCGATCGCATTCTCGGCGTCGGTGATCCCCACTCCCCCGAAAAGCCGGAAGCGCTGGACCTGTCCGCCGAGGGCGGCGTAGGCACCCAGGAGGAACTGGTTGTCGGTCTGCTGGGCGATCAGCTGGTGGAAGCGCTCATCCGCCTCCAGGTAGTCCTTGTACTCGGCAAAGGACGGGCCGCGCGGCGCCGACTTCAGATCGGCGACTGTCTGCTCAAGCTCGGCGAGACGGTGCGGGTTCAGGCGCGTGCAGGCCAGGCGGGCGTTGACCGGCTCGATCGCGAGGCGGGCCTCCATCAGATCCGCAAAATCCTCGCGGGTGAACACGGGGGCCACGCGGTAACCCTTGAGCGCCACCCTGCGGACCATGCCGGTGTGTTCCAGGCGGGCCAGTGCCTCGCGGACGGGGGTCGGGGACACGTCCAGTTCCCGGGCGGTTCCATCGATACTGACGGCGGCGCCGGGTTCCAGCCTGCCGTCCATGAGCGAGGCCAGCAGCTCCTCGTACACGTGATCTGCCAGGACCTGGCGGCTCACGGTCCTGCCTCCCTTGCCCCCGGGCTGATCCTCGGGCCGGTTCCCGGCGCGGGTGCCGTTGGACGCTTTTTGCATGATCAGATCCTATAGGGACGCCTCAGGGAAGACCGCAAGCTAGTCCCGCGGATGACGCTTCGGGCGCGGTTAAACCGCTGGAACCGCCCGGCGAACGGGCGGTTCCAGTGCTTACTAAAGCGGCTCGGACGGAGCAGTGCCAGGGCTAGGCCTGCTGGTACACCGGGTAGTCGGTGTAGCCCTTGGCGCCCTCGCCGTAGAACGTGGACGGATCCGGCTCGTTCAGCGGCAGGCCCTCGCGCCAGCGGCGGGCGAGGTCCGGGTTGGCGATGGCGGGCCGGCCCACCACGACGGCGTCCGCGTGACCGTCTGCGACCAGAGACAGTGCTTCCTCGCGGGTGGTGATGACGCCGAAGCCGGTGTTGACTAGGAACGTACCGTTGAAGCGTGACCGCAGGTCCTGGACCAGGTCGCCGGTCGGGTCGGCGTGCAGGATGCTCAGGTAGGCCAGGTCCAGCGGGGCGATGGAGTTGACCAGCACATCGTAAGTTGCCCGGACGTCGGCGGCATCGGTCTCCTCGATGCCCTGGACGTTGTGTTCGGGCGAGATCCGGATGCCGACGCGGTTGGCACCGAGCGCCTCCACGACGGCGTTCACCGTCTCAATGACGAAGCGGGCGCGGTTTTCTGGCGAGCCGCCGTAGCTGTCGGTGCGGACGTTGGTGTTCGGCGCGAGGAACTCGTGGAGAAGGTAACCGTTGGCGGAGTGCAGCTCAACGCCGTCGAACCCTGCCTCAACCGCGTTGCGGGACGCGGTGACGATTTCCTCGCGGACGATGGGCAGCTCGTCGGTTGAAAGCTCGCGCGGCACCGGGTGCGGCTGCTTGCCCTTGTAGGTCCGCGTCTCACCTTCGACGGCGATCGCGCTGGGGGCCACGACGCGGTGGCCGCCGTTGATGTCCTCGTGCGAAACGCGTCCGCCGTGCATGATCTGGGCGAAAATACGGCCGCCCTCGGCGTGGACTGCGTCGGTGACCTTCTTCCAGCCGGCGATCTGCTCGGGGGTCGCCAGCCCGGGCTGACCCGGGTAGGAGCGGCCAGCCGGGCTGGGGTAGATTCCCTCGCTGACGATCAGGCCGAGCGAGGCACGCTGGCGGTAGTGCTCCACCACGAGCGGGCCGGGGACGCCTTCCTGGCCGGTACGGACACGGGTCAGCGGTGCCATGACGAGGCGGTTGGGAAGTTCGAGCTCGCCGAGAGTCAGCGGGGAAAACAGCATGCGGAGTTCCTTTCAGAATGCATCAGGTTCATCAGCTGTAACTGCCTAGCGCGTGCAACTATTCCGGGTGTGGCGGAGTTCACCAGCCCACGCGGCCGGCCGGCGCGCTCGTCAGCGCTTCTGCAGCTGGCTTGTGCCCATTGCGCACCGCGACACAAGTGTGCGATTATTCCCGTGATCGTGATCTATCGGCAGGAGGTGAGACCCATGAACGCAGTATCCGCAACGGGTGCTCCCCTGCAGTCCACGATCGCGCGACTGAGCTAGTCGCCACCGGGAGCGCCTTCACAGGCAATTCGCGAAAGGCGACTCCCATGACCGCAACACCTTCTTCAACTGCGCACTCCACCTCGATGACGGCCTCCGACCGGCCGCGGCCCGAGCAACCGAAGTCGGGCCAGAATCAGCCCCAAGTCAACGCCCCAAAGCCGGCGCGCGCCGCGGGCGAGCGAGCTTTGGTCCTCGGTGGCGGCGGATCCACAGGCAACGCGTGGTTGCTTGGCGTCATCGCCGGCCTGTTCGAGGCCGGGCTGGACGTAACCGGCGCTGATCTGGTCATCGGAACGTCGGCCGGATCGACGGCCGCGGCACAGATAGCTGGGGCGCCCCCGATGGAACTGCTGGCCACGATCCTCGCCGCGGCACCCCAGCAACAGACCGGTCCGGCCGGATCCGGCGGTGGACGCGTTCCGATCAGGCCGGTGACCGAGCACATGGAGAGAACGAGCGCAATCATCGCCGCCGCCAAGGATGCGGCCGACATGCGACGCAGAATGGGCGCGGCGGCACTCGACATGGATGCGGCGTCGGACGGCTCCGGGCAAACACGGTGGCGCGCTACCGTCGCCGCCCGGCTCCCCAGTCAGCTGTGGCCGCGACGGCGGATGCTCATCACTGCCGTCGATGCCCAAACCGGTGAACCCGCCGTGTTCGACCGCCATAGCGGCGTCGACTTGGTGGACGCCATCGCCGCAAGCTGTGCCAGTGGCTTCGCCTACAGGATCGGCGACAGCCGATACATCGACGGCGGCTACCGAACCAACGCGGATAATGCCGACTTGGCAGCCGGTTACGGGCGGGTATTGGTGCTCTCGCCATTCGGAGGCAAATCGCGGACGCCGGTGGACTGGGGTATGCACCTCGCGACACAGTGCGACGAGCTGCTCGCAAGCGGCAGCAGAGTCGAGACGATTTTCCCGGACAGCAACTCCGAGCACATGCTTGGCGCTAACGCGATGGATCTATCTCTGCGTCCGCCCGCTGCTCGAGCTGGTTACGACCAGGGCAAAGCCCTTGCCGAACAGCTCACCGAGTTCTGGAGATGATGCTCTGGAACTCAGTCGACTCGGCGGGCGTGACGCCCGCCGACCTTTCATCCAGCCGAACCCGGACAGCCCTCACCCCGCGGATTGGTCAGGCAGTCGTCCGCGTAATTGCGCGTTATTGAGCGCCAAACGCTCATCGTCTGGGCTGGTGAGCTGAACTGGCCCTGATTGGGGATGGGAAGATCCGGCCCGCCGTTTACGGAGTAGGTTCCCTGGAAGTAGGTGGTGAGGACGACACTGAAGTCGCCGGTCGCTGCGTAGGCGTGGCTGGTCCGGGTCTTCTCACCCCAGCGGTCCTGCGGGAGCGGGCCGCCCATGGTGGTGGTGGGGCCGAGCGATGTCCCGTCGCCATAGTCCCAGCGGTACTGGACAGGCTTGGCGATGATGTGAATTTTCTGGGCAAGGATGGTGATGTCGAACGGCTGCTCTGTGGCTTTGGCGTAGAAGTTGGTGTCGGCGCCACGGAGAGTATGCGGGCTGGGCTGCGCCGTCAATGTTCCCGGGATGACGGGCAGCCTATCGAATTCTCTTTGGATGCGGGCCGCGATTCGGGGCAGAAGGTCTTCAGGACTCCTGTCATAAAGGCACGTGGGGCCCCCGCCATTTCCTTGCCAGTCAGTCCAATTGGGGTTGGCCACCGCCCTAGGGGCAACCTTCCAGATCACCGGAACGCCGGGCTTTCCGTCAGCTCTCGGTGGACATACGCGCTGGCTTGCCAAGCAATCAATAGCTAGGTTGCCGTCATCCACCTGGCACTGTGGAAAGGCGTTGTATTGGTTCGGGTCTTCATTGACATGGCCTGGCGGGGCGGGAACTATCTCCCCCGTATCCTCGTCGCGGATCCAGTCGGTAGCGCCAAGCTCAATTCCTTTATCCTCGTATCCGACTTCGATGCGATCCTTCGCCTCGACTGCTAATGCGGGAAACACAAAAGCCACCACGCAGAGAGTCAAGATAAGCGCGCGGGTGTGCGATTTCATGATCTAGCGGATTAAGCCGAGGTCGGTAATGCTCCAGCCCTTAGCGTTGAACGTGACTACTGCCTGACTCGCAGTGTTCGTTTCCTTCGTAACCGTTTGGAGAAGCTTTCCAGGAGCCTTGTAGATGGCAATTTCTGTCTGAATGACCTGAACGGTAGCCTGCTGACTCTTTGCCCTGGGGACATACTTTCCTTTGATCGAGGGAGTATCTATTTTTCCCCCGGCCACCCATTGAGTCCCCTCCCATGCAGCTTTTAGTCCCTCTGCTAGTCCGCTGCAAAAGCGGCAGCTTGGACCACTGAGGGATAGGAGCAGCGACGTGTTGCCTGTCTCGTACGCGTAAGACAGCGTCTGGTACCAATACTTCGTAAACGCCTCCAGCCCCTCTTTCGTATTCTTGTCCGCCAAGGCTGGCTTAACCGGCACGGGGACGTTCTGCGCTCTTCCCGTGGCGTCGGCAGGCTTGTATATCGGCGTCGGTTTGGGCGTTGGAGTGGCACTAGGTGTGGCAGAAGCGGACTGGGCTGGCGACACCACGGCCGTAGCGGTAGGACCAGCCTGCGGGTCCCCGCCGCCGCTGCAGCCGCTAAGCGCAATGACGGACACGGCGACGGCGGAGACTAGAGGCAGACATAGGCGTTCAGAAATGCAGGTACGAGAAGTCATGCGCTAATCCCCCCGGATAGGTTTCAAGACATCTGTGTCCGAACAATGGTTAAAGGGTAACCGAGATCACACCTTCCAGCTCAAAGTTATCCACAGCCTTGTCAGCAACCAAGCGCCCCCGCGGCACAACACAAAGCGGGCCCGGTAAGAACGTCACCGGACCCGCTTCATTCCTGATCATGGCGTCATTCACCCTCTACACGGCACTACACCGCTGCGCCCCCGCGCTGCGCCGGCAGAACTAGCTCCCCCGTCTTATCCGTCGACAAGGCGAGCGACGAAACATACTGGGGTTCACCGTCGGGCCCGTCTTGGGCAGAGCGCATCATGTCCGGGCGTTCGAAATCAATCCCGGTCACATGGCAGAGCAGCTTGGCGTCGCTGGGGTTCCCGTCGGCGTCGAACATCGGCAGGTCAATGCCATCATCCGCGCGGCGCAGGTAGTACCTGCCCTTGGTCAGGACGGCCAGAACCGGCGGCAGGACGAGGGCCAGCCCCACCGCGAAGATCGGTGAGTACGGCTGGATACCGGAGCCAAAGGCACCGAAGAACACTGCGATGGACACCCCGGCGGAAACCAGCATGGACACAAATCCCACCGGGTTCACCGCATGCAGCATGCCGCGCCGGAACTCGGGCGTCTTGGGTGAGATCTTCAGCAGATACTTGTTGATGGCGATGTCCGAGGCCACCGTCACCACCCAGGCCATGGCGCAGTTGGCGTAGAAGCCCAGAATTGTGTTGAGGAAGTCGAACATGTTCGCTTCCATCAGGACCAACGCAATCAGCAGGTTCACCGCCACGAACACCATGCGCCCGGGGTAGGTCTTGGTCACGCGGGTGAAGCTGTTGGTCCATGCCAGCGAGCCGGAGTAGGCGTTGGTGACGTTTATCTTGATCTGGGAAATGACCACCAGCACCACCGCGAGGCTCATCGCCAGCCAGGCCGGCATCATCTCCTCGTAGACGCCGAGGAACTGGTGCACTGGCTCATTCGCCGTGGCCGAGGCTGCCGGATCCAGCTTGGCGATCAGGTAGACGGCGATGAACATGCCCACGATTTGCTTGAGGGCGCCGAACAGAACCCAGCCCGGCCCGGCAAGGACGACGGCACGCCACCACGCGCCCTTGTTTTCGGCGGTCTTGGGCGGCATGAACCGCAGGTAGTCGATCTGTTCCGCGATCTGCGCCATCAGCGACAGGCAGACGCCGGCGGCCAGCATGACCGAGGCCAGGTTGGTGCCCGCAGCACCCGAATTCCCGGTGTACGCGAAGAAGTCATCGATGCTGCCGGGGTGGGACACCAGCAGGTAGCCGACCGGAACCACCATGAGGAGCAGCCACAGGGGTGTGGTCCAGACCTGGAGTTTGGCCAAGGTGTTCATCCCGTAAATGACGAGCGGAATGATGATGATCGTGGACGCGGCGTAACCCAACCATTGCGGAATTCCCAGCCCCAGTTCGAGGCCCTGCGCCATGATCGACCCCTCGAGCGCAAAGAAGATAAACGTGAAAGTTGCGAAAATCACGTTCGTCACCACTGAGCCGTAGTAGCCGAACCCGGAACCGCGGGTAATCAGGTCAAGATCTATGTTGTAGCGGGCCGCATAATAGGCAAGTGGAAAACCCGTGGCGAAAATAATCACGGCGGCCACAGCAATTCCGAGGATTGCGTTCACCGTGCCGTAGGCGATCCCGATATTGGCCCCAATCGAGAAATCAGCCAGGTAGGCAATGCCTCCCAGCGCGCTCGTCGCCACCACGCCCGCGCTCCACTTGCGGTAAGAGCGCGGTGCGAACCTGAGCGTGTAATCCTCCAGGCTTTCCTTCGTGGCGCTCATAGCATCCGTGTAGGCGGCCGCTGCGTTGCCACCCACCCGTGGCCGCGTGGTCTTCAGCCCGACGGCGGGACGTCCGACGGCGCCACCACCGCCCGGGCTGTCCGTCAGTTCGCTGTCCTTCAGGTCATTAGTCATGAGGCATCCGCTTTCGTCACCAATTTGTCCCTGCCGACGCTAGTCACACCGTGCGACAGCCCGGTTCCGGCTGTATTACAGCGATGTAAAGAGTCGTAAGCGCCCCTCAAATCCAGCCTTACCCCGTAGCGCACCACAGCGGTTGCTGGGAAAATCCGTCCATACCCCTATCGTTTTTCTACAAGTCGTAGAAGAATGGAGTGCATGATGTTCACCCACACCGACGGCGATCCCATCCTGGTCCTCGATGAAGAGCAGTGCTGGCAGCTTCTGGAGGGCACCAGGCACGGCCGCCTGGTGGTGACTGTGGCGGGCGAGCCGGATATCTTCCCCGTCAACTATGTGACCAGCCGGAGGAAGCTGTACTTCCGGACGGCCCCGGGCAACAAGCTCGCGCAGGTGACCATCAATGACAGGGTCCTGTTCGAGACGGACGGCATCATGTCGGACCAGGCCTGGTCGGTGGTGCTCCGCGGCACAGCCCGTGTCCTGAGCAAGTCAGCCGAGATTGCCGAGGCCGAAGAGCTGGGGCTGGCATCCTGGGTGCCCACGTTGAAGGACTTCTACGTCGAGATCGATCCCGGCTCCGTGAGCGGCCGGCACTTCCAGTTTGGCGAGCAGCCGGAGCGCGATTTCTAGCGGGGCTCCCGGCCTAGACTGGAAACATGGCGGACCGGCTGACCCCTGAGCAGCGCAGCTGGAACATGTCCCGGATCCGGGGCAAGAACACCAAACCCGAACTGCTGGTGCGCAGCCTCCTCCACGCCAAGGGATACCGGTACCGCCTGCACGGCGCCTCGCGCGGCCTCAAACTGCCCGGCAACCCGGATCTCGTCTTCGCCGGCCGGCGCAAGGTCATCTTCGTCAACGGCTGCTTCTGGCACTTCCACGACTGCAAAGTGGGCCAGCACGCCCCCAAGGCCAACGCCGAATTCTGGGAAACCAAACGCACCCGCACGCGGGACCGCGACGCCAGCCAGCGCCGGCAGCTCGAAAACGATGGTTGGGAAGTACTCACCGTCTGGGAGTGCCAACTCAGGGACATGTCCGCCGTCGAGAAAAAGCTTGAGCTGTTCCTCTCGGCGGGCTGACCCACACTAAGCAGGGCTCAGCTCTCGGCCGGAGCCAGCCGGTAGCCCACGCCGCGAACAGTCTGCAGCCAGCGCGGATTCTGTGCGGAATCGCCGAGCTTCTTCCGCAGGTTGCCCATGTGCACCTCAACGGACCGCTCATCCGCCTCGCTGATGTAACTTCCGACGTCGTACGGTTCGTCCCGCAGGCGTCGCACCAGATCCGCTTTGGTACGGACCATGCGGCCCGCCTCGAGCAGCGCATGCAGCAGGTCGAACTCGGTGCGGGTCAGGCTCAACTCTTGGCCGTCGACAGCAACAGTCCGGGATTCGTAGCTCAGGTCCAGGCCGTTGTGGGTGTACTTCCGCCCCTCATGCCCGGCGGCGGACGGCGAGCCGGCCTCTTCGGCGAGATCCGGCGTCGAACGCGGACGCCGCATCATGGCCGCAACGCGGGCACGCAGCTCGCGCGGACGGAACGGCTTGGTGAGGTAGTCATCCGCGCCCGACTCAAGCCCGATCAGGGTGTCCAGCTCTTCGGCACGGGCTGTGAGCATGACGATGTAGGCGTCGGAGAACTGGCGGATCTGCCGGGCGACTTCAAAGCCGTCGATGTCCGGCAGCCCGAGGTCGAGCGTGATGACCGCAGGGTCCAGTTCCTTGGCGGCAAGTACGCCCTCGGCTCCGCTGCTTGCGGCGCGCACGTCAAAACCGGCCTGCGTCAGAACAACGCGCACCAATTCGCGAATGTCGTGGTCATCCTCGATGACCAGTCCCACGCGTGTATCACCCATCGCAGCCCCCTCAGCCCGCTACATCCCGTCTGCAGTATAGCTCCCGGCGGATATCCTGCTCCTATGCGTTTCTCACGCCCCGTCCGGATGGACCCGCGCCCATGAGCAGTATCGCCTGGAAACATTCCTCCGGCCGGATCCTGCTCTTCCGCAAGCCCTTCCACGAGTACTCCCTGCGGGGCAGGGTGATGCTGAGCCAAATGCCGCTTTCCGTGACGGCAGGAATCACAGCTTTTCTCATTCTGGCGTTCTTCCCTGAAACGCTGCTCAATCCCCTTTTCATCAGCTTTCTGCTGTCACAGGCAGTAATACTGATCCTTTGCTACGCCGTGCCTTGGCACCGACTGCCGTATCCGGCATTCCTGGTAGTACCGCTCCTGGACCTGGTGTCGATCTGCCTGGGCAGGGAAGGCGGCCAGGACAGCCTGACGGGACTCAGCCTCATGGCGGTCTTTCCGGTCATCTGGTTATGTGCGTCCGGGCTGTTTCCCAAAGCGGCGGTGGCAATATCGTTCTTCGGCCCCCTGGCAATCATCTGGGTGCCGCTGTTTCTGCGGGGCGCCGTCTCCGGGCAAGACCTATCGCGCTCCTTCCTGCTGCCCGTGATGATGCTGGGCATCGGCGTAACCGTGTCCGTCATGACGCTCAGCATGGTCCGGCAGCAGCGGGACCTGGAGGAGCAGCAGCGCGACCTGGAGGAAAAGGACTCCCAGCTCCGCGGCGTGCTGACCGACAGCAAGCGCCAGGAACGGCTATTGAATACGGTCCTGGACACGGTGCACCTGGGCGTCCTCGCCGTCGATGCGCAGGGCAACGACATCCTGATGAACCGCAAGCAGCGCCAGCATCACCAGTTGGCTTCGCCGCCTACCATCGAAGATCCCAACGAGTCCCAACTGCTGGTGTTCTCCGCCGACCGGACAACCCTGGTCCCCGTCGACCAGCGGCCCGTCCGGCGCGCGATTCTCGGCGAGGAGTTCACCGACTACCTCGTGTGGCTCGGGGCAGGGGCCGACCAGCGTGCCATTTCCACCAGCGCGAGGCCTATGGAGGACCAGGACGGGAACTTCGCGGGCTCCGTCATTGTGTTCAGCGACGTCACCGAGCTTGTGAACGCCCTGGCTGCCAAGGACGATTTTGTCTCCAACGTCTCCCACGAATTCCGGACGCCGCTCACTTCGATTCTTGGCTACGTCGAGCTTATGTTGGACGACGATGACGACGACCTCGCCGACTCCCAGCGCGGCACCCTGGAAATCATCCGGCGGAACTCGGAGCGGCTGCTCACGCTGGTCTCGGACCTGCTGTCCAGCCGCAACGGCCAGCTGCTCGTCTCCCCGAAGGCCGTGAACATGGCTGAACTGGTGCGCACCAGCGTCACCGCCGCCCTGCCGCGGGCGGCGGAATCCGGCATCCACCTGCGGGCCGAAGCCCCGGAGACGCTGGAGGCCCACATCGACGCAGCACGCATCTCGCAGGTGCTGGACAACCTCGTATCGAACGCCATCAAATACTCTCCCGACGGCGGCGACGTGGTGGTGTCGCTGCGCGCCGAGGACGGCCACATGATGTGCAGCGTGAGCGATACGGGCATGGGGATGAGCCAGCAGGACCAGGAGGAGGTCTTCGCCAAGTTCTTCCGGTCCGCAGCCGTCCGCAATTCGGCGATCCCCGGCGTCGGACTCGGGCTGTCCATCAGCAAGGCCATCGTGGAAGCACACGGCGGCCGGGTCTCGCTCCGCAGCGAAGTGGGGAAAGGCACCACGTTTACGTTTGCGGTGCCGGTGCAGAACTGAGCTCTTGCCCGCGGCGTTTTGCGGGGCGTTTGCCGGGTGGCCGCGTCCTCTGCGGGTTACGCACGGTGGTCCTCGATAAGCCAGCCGGCCAGCCGGCGGGCGCGCCGGGCCGCGTCAAGGTCGCCCTCTGCCGCGGAGATGATCGAGCCCTTCATGAGAATGTGCCAGGACCGGGAGAAGTCATCGGTCCGCTGCAGCCCGGCCTCGTCCGCGAGCTGCTTCACATGACCTCGGATCTTGGCGAGGTAGTCGATGCTGGCGCGTCCCAGCGGATGCGAGGCGCCCATTTCCAGCAGCACGTTGATGAAGGAACAGGCTTCGAAGTCCGTGCGATGGAACCAGTCGGAGAAGACATCGAAAATGGCCAGCAGCTGTTGTTCGGGGGTGTCCGCCCTGCGCCTGGCCTCCCCCACGATGGCGTTAAGGGTCCACACCTGGTCGCGCTTCTCGAGGAACGCCAGGACGAGCTCGTCCTTGGAAGCGAAGTGGCGGTAGAAGGTGGCCTTCGCGACGCCGGAACTGCTGATGAGTTCATTGATGCCGACGTCCCGGACGCCACGCCGGGCAAAGAGGTCGTAGGCCGCGCTGACGATTCGTTCGTGCATCCTGGCAGCACCGGTCGCCGCAATCTCCTCGCCATACGTCCGGCCTCCCGATGTGAGCGGGACACCCGGCGCGGCGGTAGGCTGCGGTCCAGTTTGAAGCCCTCCGGAAGGTTCTCTCCCGGCGCTCCACGGCTCGGAGCTTGGTACCTCTGCCATTAGGAACAGTCTATCCCAAAACCCAAGACAGACCTGTCTGTCTTGGGCTATTGTTCATGCAGGTGCGACTAACGGCCGAGGCTCGCCTGGCGCACCACTTCTCCCCAGGACTGCTCGGCAAGGTCAGCGACTGCTGCGAGGATCTCCGACGGCGGCCGGGAAAGATCCAGCGGAAACTCGACGATGTCGATGTCGGTGTTGAGGATCCGCCTCAGCTTGACCTCGCCCGCCCCGGCGTAGACCAGCCAGGCCGTGGGCACCCGCAAGGCCGTGCAGTAGGCCAGCATCTGGAAATGGTCCGCCGACAGGGAGGCGCCTTGGTCGGTGCCCGCGCGGTACTGGGCGTCGTAAACCACCACCGGCCGGCCGCCCAGCAGGTGCACGGCATCCGGGCGCACTGTCAGCCGGTCCGAGTCCCGTACCGCCTCGTTCAGCAGCGCGTTGTACTGCAGCCTCATCTCGCCGGGAAAGGCCGCCATGGCCCGGCGCAGCGCGGCGCCGACGAAATCCTCGAAGACCTTGCCCATGTCGACGACGAAGGACGCCGTCTGCTGCTTGCCCTCCCCCGCCTCCGCGGAAGCATTGCGCAGGATCACCTCGGAGAGCCTCAGCGCCGCGTGATAGCGGAGGTTCATCCGGCTGGCCCGCCACGGCGGAAGCGGAGCCCCGGCGTGGAGGCGGGTAACGCCGTCGAGCTTTCCCTTCAGCTGCCGCAGCCGGCCCAGCACCTCCGGGCGGACGCCCGGGACACGGGACATGCGCTCGAGCGCGGCACGCAGGATACGGTTCTCCGGGATGTCCTCGGTGAACTCGTCGTAGGACACTTCCAGCGGCACGAGCATCCCCGGCCGGCGGGATATCTGGTCCGAGATGCGGATGCGGCCCTTGACCGTCCGGAGCGACTCGTCGACTGTGACGTACCCCTGCAGGACGCCGCGCTGCAGCGCACGTTCGGCGAGCTGCACCAGCGACGCCGCCAGGGCGCTCCACAGCTCCGCATCCTCGTCAGCTGCCACGGTGTCGTCGCGGAAGCCCTGGTCCCCGGCGTAGCTCAGCAGAAAGAGCAGACGGCTCAGTCCGAGCCGGTCCTTCGGCCGCACGTCGAGCTGCACCCGCGGAGTGCGCACGGACCCCACCATGCCGACGGGTTCGATCCGGAACAGTCCCAAGCCCATCGGCGTTGCCTTGGCCAGGCCGCTGGAGTTCAGGAAGGCGGCGCTTTCGGCGTCGAGCTTCTCCACGGTGCCGCGGGAGAGCTCGTCCAGAACGATGTGCCGCAACGCCTGGGCTTGGCCGGCGGGGCTAGCGAGCCGCAAGGCGTCCCAGCAGCTGGTCCAGCCCGAAGCGCTCTTCCAGCTGGGCCCGGTTCAGCTGCCCGTGGTAGTGCTCCTCCAGCAACGGCATGAGCTCGTACTTCCAGATCCGGCGCAGGCCGGCAGGGGTCTGCGCGGCCTTCTTCATGAAGTAGGACGGCCCGATCATGAGGTCTCGGTCCCACTCGTCAATGGCCTGGTTGAGCGCGTCCAGCAGCAGCGCCGGCGTCGTGTCGAGCTGCCGGGCTTCCAAGAATCTCAGCAGCGAGCCCTTCACCGGCTCGGTCTGCGGGTGCAGTTCGATGAACGCAAAGCGGCGGCGGATCGCGGCGTCCATCATCGCGATGGAGCGGTCCGCCGTGTTCATGGTGCCGATGATGTACAGGTTGTCCGGGAGCGTGAACGGCTCGTTGGGGCTGTACTGCAGGTAGATCCGGTCATCGCGGTATTCCAGCAGGAAGTACAGCTCGCCGAACACCTTGGCCAGGTTGGCGCGGTTCATCTCGTCGATGATCAGGAAGTACGGCTTCGACTCGTTGCCGGGCTTGGCCGCCTCCTCCGCGAGCCGGCGCAGCGGCCCGGCGACAAGCTTGAAGGAAACCTGGCCCTCGTCGGTCTTGTCCGGCCGGTATCCCTCGAAGAAGTCCTCGTACGCGTAGGACGGGTGGAACTGGACGAGCTTCACCCGCTCGTCGGTGCTGTCCTGCGCCAGTTCGGCGGCGAGGTGCTTGGCCAGATAGGTCTTGCCGGTTCCCGGCGGCCCGTACAGCACCAGCTGCCGGTTCTCCTCCAGCAGATCGGCGATCTCCTGCAGCGGCTCCGCCTCCATGTGGAGGGAGTCCGCGAACTCCTGCGTCACCGGACGGAAGCCGCCCAGCAGTGGGAGGGCGACGGTGGCGGGTGAGGCATCGGCGTCGGGCTCGGTTTCCGCCTCGGCGGGCAGCAGCGCCTGCAGTGCCTGCACCACCCGGGTGACGTCGACGACGATGCCGGGGGTGGCCAGCTGGCGCTGGATGTGCCGCGGCAGGTCGGTCACGGCGTGGGCCTCGTCGAACCACCGCACCTTGCGGCGCATCCGCCGGTTGTCCCCGTTGTGGTCCGGCTCCCCGAGCACGACGCCGATCCGGACGGTTCCGGCGTTCTGGTACAGCGCGAAGTCGCCCGGCTTCATCACGGTCAGGAAGGCGAAGACGGCGGTTTTGGTGTCCTCCCGCTCCACGTAGCCGAGATGCTTGTAGTCCTCGTCCACGGCATGCTGGACCAGCCCGGCGGTAACGCCGGCGTCGAGCAGGCGGAGGTGTTCGACGTCGAGCGTCACCTTCTCCTCTGCCTGCCAGGCAGCCAGGAGCTCGGCGTTGTCGTGGTGGGTGCGCAGCAGCCAGGCGCGGCGGCCCGGATCCCCGACCTTCCGCCACTGGCTCACCAGCTGCCGGGCGTACCAGTCGATGCGCTGGCCGGCCTGCTCATCCAGGTGCAGGCGGATGCGTCGGATGTCGGCGGTGATCTCCTCCTCACTGTCCCCCTTGGCCCCGCCGACGAGGGAGGCAAAAGCGTCCCTGATCTCCTGGCGTTCGATGTCGGCCACCACCGGCTCGAAGTAGCTGGGCCAGGCGAGGTATTCGATGCTGCGCCGGATGGCCGGCTGGTCCTCGGGAGTGCCGGCCGCCAGCAGGTGGAATGCCAGCGGATCCTTCAGTGCCTTATTGATGACTGCGGTGGATTGCCTGTCGACGTGCCGGACGAACCGGCAAAGCCATTTCAGGTGGTCCCAGATGGTCCAGTTAAACTCGGCAGTCCGGTCGCGGATAACGCCGTGGTCGGTCATGCCCTGGTACAGCTCCTCCGGGAGCTCCAGCGGCGGTTCGAGCCAGGACGCCGCCTCCGCGACGCGGGCACGCTTGACCTTGAGCGACTTGACCTCGTGCGCCAGCGGCAGGGACTGCAAGAAGAGGAGCTCCACGGCCAGCTGCTTCGCCGAGGCGGATGCGTCCGCCAGGTTGTGCCGCAGGTTGGTCATCATGGGCGCCTTGGCGTCCGCGACTCCCCGTTCAAGCCGTTCCAGCAGTTCCGCTGCGGCCTCCGCCGTCCACGTCTGCGTACGGCCGTCCAACGCCGACGGCTTGCCCTGCAGCCCGGCGCCGAGCACAAACCACGCGGCGTCCTCGATCTCTTTGGAGACTCCGAGGGCGCGGTGCATGGCAGGCTTTGGGGCGGGGGTCATGCGTTCAAATTTACAGGGTAAACCTGAACGCAAGCACCATGGCCGGCCCGAAAGCTACTTGCCGGTAACAGCTGGCAGCCGCTTCCGGCCGAAGGCGAAATAGCAGCCCGGGCCGATGAAGTTGACCAGGGTGGCCAGCCGCCAGAACATCTTGGAGCCGCGGATCTGCTCGTCGGGCCGGCGCGAAAGGTCGCGCTGGGCCGCGGCCAGGAAGGCGAGCTGCGCCGCTCCAATCACGATGGTGCCGGTGCGCGCCGCAGGCGGAAGTTCCTTCCAGGACTTTTTCCTCGCTGCCGCTTTTTTCGTTCCCACGTTCCACGTTCCAGCGCTTCGTTTTCACGGTCAATGCTCCTTGCGCTCAATGAAGGGCTCCAGCAGCTGCCTCTGCTCCGGAGTCAGCCGCAGTACCCTTCCGGTGACTTCATCGACAAAGGCCAGGTGGCTTGAGGCCTTCACACAATCGTCGCCAGTTACCGGGTCCTGCACAAGGTAGTGGATGTCGAAACTCGCGCCCTTGACGGCCCCGACCCATACCTGGACCAGCGCCGGAACGTTCCGGTACTCGAGGGTCTTCACGTACCGGATCCGGTGGTCCACCACGAGCGCCATGGTTCCCTTGGGAACCTCGTTGAACAGCGACACGTGCGGGTCTATCCCGGGCAGCCCGGCACCGGCGGGCGGGCCGAAGGCGGCAATGCGCGCCTCCTCCAGCATGCGGACGATCTGGACGTTGTTGATGTGGCCGTAGGCGTCCATGTCCCCCCAGCGCATGGGCACGAGCACCTCAATGCGCCGGGGGTCCGGGTGGCCGCCTCCGGCGTTCGCGGGGGTCAGCTGTGCACCGCCGTCGAATCGTCCACGGGCATCTCCTCGGCATCCGCGCCGGCGAACTGCGACATGTACAGCCGGTAGTAGGCGCCCTCGGCGGCAAGGAGGGTCTGGTGGTTGCCCTGTTCCACGATCTTGCCGTTCTCCATGACCAGGATGGTGTCGGCGTCGCGGATCGTTGACAGGCGGTGCGCGATGACGAAACTGGTCCGGTCCGTGCGCAGGGCTGCCATGGCCTTCTGCACCAGGAGTTCGGTGCGGGTGTCCACCGAGCTGGTGGCCTCGTCCAGGATGAGCAGCGACGGGTTGGCCACGAAGGCGCGGGCGATGGTGATCAGCTGCTTTTCACCGGCGCTGACGTTGTTGCCCTCCTCGTCGATGACGGTGCTGTACCCGTCAGGCAGCGCCCGGACAAAGCGGTCCACGAAGGTGGCCTTCGCCGCTGCCATGACCTGGTCCTCGGTGGCGTCCAGCTTGCCGTACCGGATGTTGTCATAGATGGAGCCGCCGAACAGCCAGGCGTCCTGCAGCACCATGCCCACCTTGGAGCGCAGCTCGGCCCGGCTCAGCTGGGTGACGTCCACGCCGTCGAGCGTGATGGAACCGGAGTTGAGCTCATAGAAGCGCATGACCAGGTTCACCAGGGTGGTCTTGCCCGCGCCGGTGGGGCCGACGATGGCCACGGTGTGCCCCGGCTCGGCGGTGAAGGACAGGTTCTCGATCAGGGGCTTGTCCGGCGTGTAGCTGAACGTGACGTCCTGGAACTCCACGTGGCCGTCGGTCTTGGCCGGCAGGTGCCGCGTGGCGGTCTCGGCGTCCTGCTCATCCGCGTCCAGGAACTCGAACACGCGCTCGGCGGAGGCCACTCCGGACTGCAGCATGTTGGCCATGCCCGCCATCTGCCCCAGCGGCTGGGTGAACTCGCGCGAGTACTGGATGAAGGCCGTGGCGTCGCCCAGGCTCATGCTGCCCGAGGCCACCCGCAGGCCGCCCACGACGGCGATGCCGACGTAGCTGAGGTAGGAGACGAACTGCATCACGGGGAAGATGATGCCGGACACGAACTGCGCGCCGAAGCTGGCCTTGTACAGGGCCTGGTTGCGCTCCTCGAAGCGGTCCAGCATGTCGGCGTCGCGGCCAAAGACGCGCACCAGGTCATGCCCCGAGAAGGACTCCTCAATCTGGCCGTTCAGCTCGCCGGTGTTCTTCCACTGCGCGGCGAACAGCTTCTGGCTGCGCGCTCCGATCACACCGGCCGCGGCACCGGACAGCGGCAGGGCAATCAGGGCGATCAGGGCCAGCTGCCAGGAGACGATGAACATCATGATGACGATGCCGACCACCGTCAGCACTGAGCTGATGAGCTGGGCGAAGGCCTGCTGCAGCGCCTGCTGCACGTTGTCGACGTCGTTGGTTACCCGGGAGAGCACGTCACCGCGCTGCCGGGTGTCGAAGTAGTTCAGCGGCAGCCGGTTGAGCTTCTTTTCCGTATCGTCGCGGAGCTGCCGGATCACCTTCATGACGATCCTGTTGAGGACGTAGCCCTGGAGCCACAGGAAGATGTTGGCCACGAAGTACATCAGCAGCACAGCCGAAATCAGGACGGTCAGCTTCTGGAAGTCGATGCCGGTTCCGGGCACGAGCTCCATCCGGGAGACCATGTCCGCGAAGTTGTCCTGGCCCTGTGCCCGCAGCCCCTCGACGAACTGGTCCTTGCTGACGCCGGCCGGCAGCTGTTTGCCCACGACGCCGCCAAAGATCACGTCCATGGCCTGGCCCAGCACCTTGGGCGCAATGACATTGAGGATCACGGAAATGATCACCATGCCCACCACGACGTAGATGCCGGCGGCTTCCGGCTTCAGCAGGCCCATGAGGCGCTTGGCGGACGGCCAGAAATGCTGGGCCTTTTTAGCCGGCATCGCACCGAACATGCCGCCGTCGGCCTCGCCCGGCTTGTACTCCTCCTCGACGAAGTCGTCGTCTTCGAGGACCGGAGCTTCCGTGCCTGTCTGGCTCTGCAGCTTCTCAGCGTCCTGGCCGGTGCCTGCGTCGAGGTCCTGGCTGCTGCCCTTCTTGTCGGCGCTCATGCCACTTCCTCCACGCTCAGCTGGGACTCAACAATTTCCTGGTAGGTGGGCGACGTTTCGAGGAGTTCCTCGTGCGTTCCCCGGTCAACGATCCTGCCGTTGTCCAGCACCAGGATCTGGTCCGCTTCGGTGATGGTGGAGATGCGCTGCGCGACGATGATGACCGTGGCGTCGGTGGTGGTGCGCTTGAGGGCGGCACGCAGCCGGGCGTCGGTGGCAACGTCGAGTGCGGAGAACGAGTCGTCGAAGAGGTACACCTTGGGCTTGGTGACCAGGGCGCGCGCGATGCAGAGGCGCTGGCGCTGGCCGCCGGACACGTTGGTGCCGCCCTGGGCGATGCGGGACGCGAGCCCGCTCTTCTTTTCCTTCACGAAGCCGTCGCCCTGGGCCACATGCAGCGCATCCCAGAGTTCGTCGTCGGTAGCCTCCGGCTTGCCGAAGCGGAGGTTGTGTTCGATGGTTCCCGAGAACAGGTAGGGCCGCTGCGGAACCAGGGCCACCCGTTTGGTGATTTCCTCGCGGTCCAAGTGGCTGACGGGGACGCCGTCGAGGAGCACTTCGCCGTCGGCCACGTCGTAGAGGCGCGGCAGCAGCGACAGCAGCGAGGTCTTGCCGGCGCCGGTGGAGCCGATGATGGCCACCGTCTCCCCCGGCCGGGCGGTGAAGCTGATGTTGCTCAGGACAGGAGCTTCGGCTCCGGGGTAGGCGAACGTGACGTTGCGGTACTCCACAACGCCCTCCAGCTGCTTGGGCGTGACCGGCTGCAGGGGGTCGTGGATTGACGGTTCGACGTCGAGCACCTCGCCGATGCGGTCTGCGCAGACGGACGCGCGCGGAATCATCATGGCCATGAAGGTGCCCATCATGACGGCCATGAGGATCTGGAGCAGGTACTGCAGGAACGCTGTCAGGGAGCCGACCTGCATGTCGCCGGCGTCCACCCGCTGGCCGCCAAACCAGAGCACGGCGGCGGTGGACAGGTGCAGGATCATGCCGATGGCGGGGAACATCAGGACGAACAGTGCGCCGATCTTGAGCGAGACGTCCGTCAGTTCCTTGTTGGCCTGGCCGAAGCGCTCCGTCTCGTACGGTTCCCGGACGAAGGCACGGACCACGCGTATGCCGATGATCTGTTCACGCAGGACCTCGTTGATGCGGTCGATCTTCGTCTGCATGGAGCGGAACAGCGGCATGAGGCGCACCACGATGTAGCCGACCACCACAATGAGGATGGGGACCGAGACCCAGACCAGCCAGGACAGGTTGATGTCCTCGCGCAGGGCCATGATGATGCCGCCGATGCACATGATCGGGGTGGATACCATGAAGTTCAGGCCCATCAGCACCAGCATCTGGACCTGCTGGACGTCGTTCGTGCCGCGGGTGATCAGGGTGGGAGCGCCAAACGCGTTCACGTCCTTGGCCGAGAAACTGGTCACCTTGCGGAAAACCCCGCGGCGAAGATCGCGTCCCATCGCCATGGCGGTCTTCGACCCGAAGTAGACGCCGGCAATGGCGGTGCCCACCTGGAGGAAGGCCACGAGGAGCATGACGGCCCCGGTGCGCCAGATGAAGTCGGTGTCGCCGCGGGAGACGCCCTCGTCAATGATCTGGGCGTTGAGGCTGGGCAGGTAGAGCGCCGCAATGGTGGATGCCAGCTGGAAGGCGATGACAGCCAGGATGTACGGCAAATACGGTTTGGAATAGCGCCGTATGAGGGTGACGAGCATGCTCACGGATCCTTCGGGAGAGCGCGAATGAATTAAGAGAAGTAATAGCAGACGGGACTGACAGCCCAAGCCTTCCAACTCTACGAAATCTGTTGCCCGTGCGAAACGTAATGCGCGAAGATCATCCCAACGGACGACGCCCGGCTCACGCACCCAAGAGTCGAACGGACGACGCCGGCTCCCGCACCCGAGCGCGAACGTACACTTCAGCCCCCAAGCCGGCTCCCCGCCGTCGTACACCCCGGCCCTTGAACGGGAGTTTTTGTCCAGATATTGGCCCCTGGAGGGGGTTTAGCCGCCATTATCTGGACAAAAACTCCGTCGGAGCGGGCGCTATTCGCCGCGGTGCTTGCCGTGCGAGGCGATGTAGTGCGCCGCGGCGCTCTGGAGCTTCCGCTCCTTGGCCAGCCGGCGGCTCAGCGCCTTCAGTTCGGCGCTGACCCGGGCCTGCTCCTGCGCGATGATTCGCTGCTGCTCAGCCTGCCGGGCCACGGCGTTCAGGGCCGCGGCCAGCTGAAGCTGCTGCTCGGCGAGGAGCCCCTGCGTTTCCTGGATGAGCGGCACCAGGTCCGCAGGCTTGGTGTGCATCTCAGCCAGCATGGTCCGGGCCCGCGCCGGCGGTTCGTTCATCGGCAGGACGGGTTCCGCTGCCGGCTGCCGGCTCGGGTAGGACGGTGACTTGGCGTCGCTGGCCAGTTGGCGGGTCAGAACTTCGGCGAACTCACGCTCGAGGTCGTCGTCGGAATACTCAGCGGCAGGCCGCCCGGAAGCCAGCCCGGCATCCGGTTCAGGATCGGCAGCAGCCTCCGGGCGGATGTCCACGGTCCGGCGCAGCGGCTGTTCCTTGATCAGGAGCACGGCAATGAGGGCAACAACGGCAATGACGCCAGAGATGAGGAAAATCTCGGCAGTCGCGTCCCCATAGGCAGCCCGCATGATGTCCCGGATCGGGGCGGGCATGTCGGCCAGGTCGAGGCTGGCGCCGGAAGCGCCGGAGCCTGCCTTGATGCCGGCGTCGGCAAGGCCCTGGGTGGCCAGTTCCTTGACCCTGTTGCTCATGATCGCGCCCAGCACCGACACGCCGATTGCACCGCCTACGGATCGGAAGAAAGCCACGGAAGCGCTGGCTGTGCCGATATTGCTGGCGCTGACTGTGTTCTGTACGGCCAGGACGAGGTTCTGCAGGAGCATGCCGAGCCCCAGTCCCAGGATCGCCGTGAACACTCCGGCCTGCCACAGTTCCGTGGTGTGGTCCATGGTGCCTGCCAGGCCCAGGCCGCCGATCAGCAGCACCGTACCCGCGATCAGGTAGCGCTTCCATTTGCCGGTGCGGCTGATCATCTGCCCCGAAACCACTGAGCCGACCAGGTTGCCGGCGATCATGGGCAGGGTCAGGAGGCCCGCCTCGGTGGGTGTTGCGCCGCGTGCCACCTGGAAGTACTGGCCCAGGAAGGTCGAGGAGCCGAACATTGCCACGCCCACGGCCACGGAGGCCCAGATCGCCAGGGCGGTGGTGCGCTCGGAGATGATCTTCAGCGGGATGATGGGCTGCTCGACCTTGGATTCAACCAGCACGAGCAGGGCCAGCAGCACCACGCCGCCGCCCACCATCAGCGCCGACTGCCAGGACCACCAGTCGTAGTAGTCGGGGTTGCCCGCGAAGGACACCCAGATGAGGAGCAGGCTGACGCCGCTGGTCAGGAGGATGGAACCGAGCCAGTCAATCTTGGCAGGCCGCTTGACGTGCTGGATCTTGAGCGTGATCTGCAGCAGGATGAGGGCGACGACGGCGAGCGGCACACAGACGAAGAACGTCCAGCGCCAGCCCAGCGGGCTGTCAACGATGAAGCCGCCCAGCAGCGGTCCGCCGGCCGTGCCGACGGCCATGACCGCACCCATGTAGCCGGAGTACTTTCCGCGGTCGCGGGGCGGAATCATGGAGCCGATGATCGCCTGGGCCAGCGCTGTCAGGCCGCCCATGGCGATGCCCTGGACAACGCGGGCCGTCAGCAGCAGCGGGATGGTCTGGGACAGGCCGGCCATCACCGATCCCGCCACGAAGATCACGATGCTGAGCTGGACCAGGACCTTCTTGTCGAACAGGTCAGCGAGTTTGCCCCAGACCGGGGTGGTGGCTGCGTTAGCCAGCAGCGCGGCGGTGATGACCCACGCGAAGTCCGTCTGTGTGCCCTTGAGCTCGGACATGATGGTGGGCAGCGCGTTGGCAACGATGGTGCTGCTGAGGATCGCGGTGAAGAAGGCAGCCAGGAGCCCGGTCAGGGCCTCCATGATCTGCCGGTGTGTCATGGGGGCCTGGGGCGGGTGGGCCGAAGGGCGTGACGTGGCCGTCCCGGAGGCGGCAGCGTGGCTAGCCAATGAACTGCTCCTTGCGTTTGGTAGTGGTTGTGATGGGGCCGGCCGTCGTTGCCCGGGCGGATTCCCGCAGGGATTCCGCAAGTTTGGAGAGTACTTTCGCCGTCTCCGCGGCGTCCTGCTGGCTCCAGTCCTGGAGGTATTCCTGCAGCGTGGCCACGCGGTGTTCCTCGATCTCGACGAGCTTCGCGCGGCCGGCGTCTGTGAGGGCGACCAGTTGCGCGCGGCCGTCGTCGGGGTCGGGCCGCCGGTGGACCAGCCCGAGTTCCTCAAGCTCCGCGATGTGACGGCTGAGGACGGGAGCGCTGACTCCCAGCCTTGCGGCGAGGTGCGTGGCGCGGGATTCCTTCTCCCCCACGAAGCGAAGGACGCCCTGCAGCGCCACTCCAGCCTCCAGGCCGCGCGAGTTCGAGACGGCCGCGCACCGGACGGCGCGCTGAAGGTCGAAAATCTGCCGCACGAGTTCGGCCGCCGTGTTTGGCTCAACTGCCATGATGGATTGCCCCTTATTGCTTGCCTTAGGCAACTATAGCAATAAATGGTTGCTTTAGGAAACTAAGCAATGTGAGGTGGGGGTTAAACGCCAAGCGCGAACTGGCAGCAGATGCCCTCAAAATGGGATTTTGGGGGTATTAGCTGCCAGTTCGCGCTGGGTGGGACGGGGTCAGTCGTCCAGGTGGGTGGGGGCGAACATCTTGAGCAGTGTTTCGACGACGACGACGTTCGGGCCGTCCGCGGCGAAGCCCGCCCTGAGCGCGTCCCCCACTTCCTCCGGGGCGACCCGGGTGGCGGGAACGCCGAAAGACTCGGCCAGTTTCACAAAGTCAGGCCGGGCGAGTTCGGTGGCGGTGGCCTTGCCGAAGGCACCCACCATGTATTCGCGCAGGATGCCGTAGCCGCCGTCGTCCACGATCAGCCAGGTAACCGGCACGTTGTGCTGCTTCGCGGTGGCGAGTTCGGCGATGGAGTACATGGCCGAGCCATCACCGGAGACAGCGAGCACACGCGCGGAAACTGCTGACCTGCCCACGGTTTCCAGGCCCACGGCCCCGCCGATCGCCGCCGGGAACCCGTAGCCCAGGCCGCCGGCGCCCTGGGCCGAGTGGAACTGCCCTTCGCGGGCGTCCCAGCAGCTCCAGCCCCAGTACGCCGAGATGGTCATGTCCCAGAAGGTCTGCATGTCCGCCGGAACTGCCTCGCGGATGTCGGCCATGAACTGCAGTTCCTTGGCCAGGTCCTGCGATTCCAGCCGCTCCTTCACCTTCCGCAGCGACTCCCGCACAAGGTCCTCGGGCGCGGTTCCGTGCCAGTCGGGCCGGGCGTCGGCGGGCACCAGCAGCGACGCGTCGAGGGCTGCGAGCGCCTGGCCGGCGTCGGCGCGGATTCCCAGGCCGGGCCGGTTGGATTCCAGGACTCGCGGCTCAGCGTCGATTTGGATGATCCTGCCACGCGGTTCAAAGGTGAAGTAGTTGGACGTGACTTCGCCGAGCGAGGAGCCGATGACCACCAGGACGTCCGCGTCCTCCAAAAGGTCCGTCATGTGCCGGTCTTCAATCCACGACTGCAGCGACAGCTCATGGTTCCACGGGAAGGCGCCGTTGCCGCCGGGCGTGCAGATGACGGGAGCCCGGAGCTTTTCCGCGATCGAGAGCAGGGACTTTTCCGCCCGGCCCCGGCGGGTTCCGCCGCCGGCAATGATGGCCGGACGCTTCGCCGTCGACAGCCACTTCACGGCTTCGCGGACAAGCTCGACGCGCGGCGGGTTGTCCGCCGCTTCGGCCAGCGCATCCTCCACGGGCGGCACCATGATGGGGTCCAGCAGCACATTCTGCGGGACTTCCAGCCACACCGGGCCCTGCGGCGACGAGATCGCCTCGGTCCAGGCATCCTGAATGGCGGACGGAATGCCGGACGCGTGCTGGATCAGGCGCTGGCTCTTGGTGACGTTCGCGGCCGACGCCTTCTGGTCATCCAGCTGGTGCAGCATGCCTTTCCGGCGGGCGCCGAGGCCCTCGAGTGGGATCTGGCTGGCAACCACCACCATGGGCACACCGGTGGCGTAGGCTTCCTGCAGCCCGGCGAGCGATGTCAGGGCGCCCGGCCCAGTGGACAGGAACAGCACGCCCACCTCCCCCGTGGCGCGTGAGTAGCCGTCCGCCGCAAACGCGGAATTGTTCTCCACGCGGGAGGACACGAACTTCAGGTTGCCCCGGCCCATCGCGTCGAAGAGGCCCAGCGCGTGCTGGCCGGGGATGCCAAACACCGTCTTCGCGCCCAGCGCCTCGAGGGTTTCGACGACGAGGTCCCCGCCGTTGCGGACACCAGTCACTGGGAGTACTCCCCCACAGCGGCACGGACGGCCCCATTGTCGGCCGGCGCCGGCGAGGCTGCCGCGAACCCTGCCGGACGGCGGCCTTCCCGGCCCAGGGCCTGGGCGGCGTAGCCGGTCTCGGCACCGAAGCGGTCTCCGGCGACGGTGTTGTCCGCCATGAGGGTGACGAGCTCGTAGGCAACATGGCTGGCAGCCACGCCGGTGATCTCTGCGTGGTCGTAGGCTGGGGCCACTTCAACGACGTCGGCGCCAACGAGGTTCATGCCGCGGAAGCCGCGGATGATCTCCAGCAGCTCGCGGCTGGTGATGCCGCCGGCTTCCGGCGTGCCAGTTCCAGGCGCATGGGCGGGGTCCAGGACATCGATATCCACGGAAATGTAGAGGGGACGGTCCCCGATCCGGTCCCGGACCTTCGCAACAGTCTCGAGGACGCCCTGGTAGTAGACGTCCGCGGAGGTGACGATGCCGAACCCGAAGCGGTGGTCGTCGTCGAGGTCCTTCTTCCCGTACAGCGGGCCGCGCGTGCCGATGTGGCTGATGGCCTCCGTATCCAGGATGCCCTCCTCCACGGCACGGCGGAACGGCGTGCCGTGGGTGTACTCGGCGCCGAAGTAGGTGTCCCAGGTGTCCAAGTGGGCGTCGAAGTGCAGCATGGCGATGGGCCCGCCCGCGCGCTCGGCGGCGGCGCGCAGGAGCGGCAGCGCGATGGTGTGGTCGCCGCCCAGGGTGAGCAGCTTGCTGCCGGCCGCCGTCAGGTCGAGGGCGTTCTGCTGGATGGTCTCGATGGCCTCGTTGATGTTGAACGGGTTCACGGCCATGTCGCCGGCGTCGGCCACCTGGCAGTTCTCGAACGGGCTGACATCCCAGGCCGGGTTGTACGGGCGGAGCAGCCGGCTGGCCTCGCGGACGTGGTTGGCGCCAAAGCGGGCACCGGGGCGGTAAGAGACGCCGGAATCAAAGGGCACGCCCACCACGGTGACGTCCGACTTGGCCACCTGGTCCAGGCGCGGCAGGCGTGCATAGGTTGCTGCCCCGGCGTAGCGGGGAATACGGGATGAATCGATGGGGCCAAGGTTGCCGTTGGCTTCGATGCGCAGCTCTTCCAAAGGAACGCCTCTCCTTCGAGGATGAATTGGGGTGGGTTGTGACAGCCATCATACACACGGAGTTGCCCATTACGCACCGGCTGTTTACAGCGAAAACCCGGGCCGCCGAAACAGGCAGCCCGGGTCCGAAAGCAAAGAGCGCTACCGACTGGCGGCGGGCACCAGCACCCAGAGAACTTCCACGGCCTCATCGGTGGGGTTGACCCAGGTGTGCGGCTCCCTGCCCGGGAACGTGACGGTATCGCCGGTGGTCAGCTCATACTCCTCGTTCGTGAGAATGAGCCTGATGGTTCCCTTGATCACGTGCAGGACGTCGACGTCGCAGTCAACTGCGTACAGCTCCGATTCACCGCGTCCACGCGGATCGATGACGGCCTGGATGATCTGCACGCGCCGCTCGGACCGGGCGGTCAGCAGCCGCTCGACGATCCCCTCGCCGCCGAGGGAAATCCGCGGACCGGCGTCGCGCTTGGTCAAGTGGGTTTCCGGCGCGGCGAACAGGTCGCCAATGGAAATCGAAAGAACCTGGCACAGAGTAACGAGGGATGCCACGGACGGGGAGGTCAGGTCCCGCTCCACACGGCTCAGGAAACCTTTGGTCAATCCGGTGGCGTCGGCCACCTGCTCGATGGTGAGCCGCTGGGACTGGCGCGCGGCACGGATTCTTGAACCGATGGCAACCGGAACATTGCTCGGCTCAACTGGTAGTGCCTTCATTTACGAACCTTTCACGGCCGGCAGCCCGGCCCCATCATTGGAGTCATATTAGCGGCCCGGCCCTTCCGTGACGCGGGGCAAACCGCACCGCGGGGCTTTGCGTCTTGACTGTTACTCGAATCACAGCCTACGCTCTTACGCAACAACTGTTGCTTGTGAAACAACTCCCACGAGGAGACGCGCAGCAAGGAACCCAGCGTTCCCCCAGATTTCCGTTCAGTGCAGCACCATCCGGCAAGCCCGCCCCGGCGAGGCCCGCAAGCTGCCAAAGCTCCAAGGATCCCCAAATCATGGACGCAAGTTTCGTCAATATCGCCATCGTGGTGGTCTACCTGGCCGCCATGCTGGCCTTCGGCTGGTGGGGCAAGTCCCGCACCAAGAACAACAGCGACTTCCTCGTGGCCGGCCGCCGCCTGGGGCCGTTCCTCTACACCGGAACCATGGCGGCCGTCGTCCTGGGCGGCGCCTCCACCGTTGGCGGTGTCGGCCTGGGCTACAAGTTCGGCATCTCGGGCATGTGGCTCGTGGTGGCGATCGGTGCCGGAGTGCTGCTGCTGAGCCTGCTCTTCGCCGGCACCATCCAGAAGCTCAAGATTTACACCGTCTCCCAGATGTTGTCCCTGCGCTATGGCAGCCAGGCCACCCGGACCTCCGGCATCATCATGCTCGCCTACACCCTGATGCTCTGCGCCACCTCCACGAGCGCCTACGCCACCATCTTCGTGGTCCTGTTCGGCTGGGACCGGGCTCTCGCCATCGCCATCGGCGGCGCCATCGTGCTCGTGTACTCGACCATCGGCGGCATGTGGTCCATCACCCTGGCCGACCAGGTCCAGTTCGTCATCAAGACCGTGGGCATCTTCTTCCTCATGCTGCCCTTCACGCTCAACGCAGCCGGGGGCCTGGACGGCATCCGCAGCCGCGTGGAGGCCAGCTTCTTCCAGATCGACGGCATCGGCGTCCAGACAATCATCACCTACTTCGTCGTTTACACCCTGGGCCTGCTGATCGGCCAAGACATCTGGCAGCGCGTGTTCACCGCCAAGACGCCCCGGGTGGCCCGCTGGGGCGGCGCCACGGCCGGGATCTACTGCATCCTGTACGGCGCTGCGGGCGCCATGATCGGCCTGGCCGCCCGGGTGGCGCTGCCGGCCATCGACGTCGCCACGGAAGGCAAGGACGTGGTCTACGCCGAGGTCGCCCAGAACCTGCTGCCCATCGGCATCGGCGGCCTGGTACTCGCCGCCGCCGTGGCGGCCATGATGTCCACCGCGTCCGGCGCCCTGATCGCGGCCGCCACCGTGGCGCGTGCGGATGTGCTCCCCTTCGTCGCCGGCTGGTTCGGCAAGACCATCAACACCGACGACTCCGACAACCCCGAGCACGACGTCAAGGCCAACCGCATGTGGGTCCTCGGGCTGGGCATCGTGGCCATCCTGATCGCCATCATCACCAAGGACGTCGTCGCGGCCCTCACCATCGCCTACGACATCCTGGTGGGCGGCCTCCTCGTGGCCATCCTCGGCGGACTCATCTGGAAGCGCGGCACGGGAATCGCTGCCGCGGCGTCCATGGCGGTCGGCTCCGTGGTGACGCTCGGGACCATGATCGTCCTGGAGATCAATGCCAAGGCACCGCTGGACGGCGTCTTCGCCAACGAGCCGATTTACTACGGCCTGCTCGCATCCGCAGTCGTCTACGTTGTGGTGTCGCTGCTGACCAAGCCCACGGACCCCGCGGTCATGAGCCGCTGGTACCGCCGCGTGGCCGGCAAGGACACCGAGGAAGTGCCGGTCACGACCAGCGCCCGGTAATTGTCCCGGGATCCGGCAGTTTAGAAAGCACGACGACGGCGGTGCCTCCCAGCGTAAGGAGGCACCGCCGTCGTGGTCCCCACCCTCTAAAGCAGGAGGAAACGGTTGAAGCCTTAGGCTTCGTAGCCTTCGTCCGCACGGAACTCGTCGTCCGCATCGCGCGGAACTACCCGTTCGTCGTCGTCCACTGCCCCGGAGCTGGCGGGGACAACCCTCTCCTCGGAGTCGAGGAATTCGTCTTCCGTGTCCCAGTCCTCGTCCACCGGCGCGTCCTCGGCAAAGTCGTAGGCGGGATCGGACTCAATGGTATGGCGGGTGTCCGGTTCGGGGCGCGATCCGTTGGTGTTCATCAGGCAGACCTCCGTGTGGTTGGACTTCCGTACCCGGCGTCAGCGGGGCACATTTTCATCAGATCACCGCGGGTGCAGGCGGTCAAGGGCGTTCGCGCGGGCCGGCGGGTTTGCCTCCGGCGGCCGGAGTTATTGAGGGTTCCCTAAACTTTTGGCTAAGGGTGACCGGCCGAAAAACCGCGAAATTACGCGGTAAAGTGGGCGATGCAATGGGGCCGCAGTACGTCCCATCTACCCAGGAGTTCCCGTGTCTCAGCACGCAAAATCTGATCCTCACACCACCGGCAACGCGGCCGCACCGCCTGCTTCCAGCAACGGCGCCGCACCCAACGGGATCGCCGCACCCCGGCCGGAGCCCACCGCCGCGGACATCAAGCGCTGGCGCCAGTACCTCGCCGACGAGCGGGCCGAGGCTTCCGTCTACCGTGACCTCGCGCAGAACCGTTCCGGCGAAGAGCGCGCCATCCTTTTGGCCCTCGCCGAAGCCGAAGGCCGCCACGAGGCGCACTGGCTGAAACTGCTCGGCGAGCATGCGGGCAAACCCCGGCACGCCTCCTTCCGCAGCCGCCTCCTGGGCTTCCTCGCCCGGCACTTCGGGTCCGTTTTCGTACTCGCGCTGGCGCAACGGGCCGAGGGCCGCTCCCCCTACACCAGGGAACCGTCCGCCACCCCGGCCATGGCCGCCGACGAGCAGATCCACGAGGAAGTGGTCCGCGGCCTGGCCACGCGCGGCCGCAACCGCCTGGCGGGCACCTTCCGCGCCGCCGTCTTCGGCGCCAACGACGGCCTGGTCAGCAACCTCTCGCTGGTCATGGGCATGGCCGCCACGGGTGTTGGCAGCGGCGTGGTCCTGCTCAGCGGCATCTCGGGACTCCTGGCCGGCGCGTTCTCCATGGGCGCCGGCGAATTCGTGTCCGTTCGTTCCCAGCGCGAGCTCCTGGACGCCACCCGGCCCACCCAGGTAACTTTGGTGGCGGCACCCCAGCTCGACATCGAACACAATGAACTCCTGCTGGTCTACCTTGCCCGCGGCATGTCGCGCGAGGCCGCCGAACACCGGGTGGCCGAACGCATGGGCCTCTTCACGTGCGACTGCGATCCGAGCCTCTCGCTCCATCCCGAACTGCCCGAGACCGAGGACGAGCACGAAGCCGTGGGCACTGCCTGGGGCGCCGCGCTCTCCAGCTTCTGCTTCTTCGCCTCGGGTGCCATCGTGCCCATCATTCCCTTCCTTTTTGGCATGACCGGGATCGGCGCCCTGATCGTGGCGGCAGTCCTCGTGGGCATCGCGCTGCTGGCCACCGGCGGCACCGTCGGCCTGCTGTCCGGCACCTCGCCGCTCACCCGCGGACTGCGGCAGCTCGCCATCGGGCTGGGGGCGGCCGGCGTCACCTACCTCCTGGGCATGGCGTTTGGCGCCGTCATCGCCTGATTGTCGGGGATTGCCTGATTTTCCCGGGCCCCGCAACTCGTTTCCTGGCCAGCTGGTTTCCTAGCCTGGCGGGCGGAACTGTAAAGTGGGCCTGTTTGCCTGATGCTTGTTTCCCGTGTCGGGGCGACGCCGCCGAGGAATGCCGTGAAAGGGGTGCAGTGGAGGGTCACTACCCCGGTCGCATTCAACGCCGGCACCGGCACCTGCCGCGGCATTCGGGGCCGGCCACCGCGGCGGCGAGATTTGTCCGCTGTCTGATCGTGCTCGCTGCCCTCGGTTGTGCAGCATTCCTTGCGGCCGGAATGGCTTACGGGGATCCGCGCTTTGCGGGCGTGCTGAACTTCCGCATCGGGTCCGGGGACCTGCCCGCGTCCCGGCAGGATGATTCCGGCCGGGACGCTTCTGGCGAGGATCAGGCCGGCCAGGATGTGGCAGGCCTGGATCCAGTTGGCCAGACTGGGCAACCCGGGCACGGCGGCGAGTCTGGTGGGGCGGAGTACGGCGCGCCCGGAGGCCCAGGCAGTACCGGTGGCGCACCGCCGTCGGGCCTCGAGGAAGCAGCCGCTCCGCTGGGCACGCCGGCGCCACCTCCGGAGCCCAGCAGCTCGTACAAATTTCTGGCTGTGAACACTGACGGCTCCCCCGTGGGCTACTCACCCTGCCGTCCGCTGCATTACGTCGTAAATGCCAGCCTTGCGCCGGACGGCGCAGCGGGCCTGGTTTCGCTGGCGGTCCAGGAGATCTCGCGCGCCACCGGCATCCAGTTTGTCGACGACGGAGCCACCGACGAGAAGCCCTCGGACCAGCGCGCCCCCTACCAGCCAGGGGCCTACGGCGACCGCTGGGCACCCATGCTCATCAGCTGGACCACACCGGACGCGGCTCCCAAGCTGGGCGGCAAGGTCATCGGCACCGGCGGCAGCACCTACTACAGCTACGGAAACGGGCCCAAGAGCTACGTCACCGGCAGCCTGGAACTCGATGCCCCGCAGATGGCCGCGGAACTGGAACGCCCCGACGGCACCGCCTATGCCACCGCCGTCATCCTGCATGAATTGGGCCACGTGATGGGGCTGGAGCACGTTGACGACCCCGTACAGCTCATGTATCCGGAGATCGGCGCCCCCGACGGCTTCGCGGCCGGGGACCTGAACGGCCTGTATCAACTGGGCAAAGCACCCTGCCGCAAGGACCTGTAAGCCGCCTCCTTATTCCGGCGGGGTCTCATTCCAGCGGGGCGCCTTCACTCGCCGAGGACCGCCAGCGCCTCGTCCACGCTGTCCACCAGGAAGATGCGCTGCTCCATGGCCCGGCCGGCGGCCAGGCTTTGCAGCATGGGCCAGGCCGGAAACCGCTCCTCCCAGTGTTCCCGGCCCACCAGCACCATGGGCGTCATGGTCTCCTGGGCGCCGTAGTAGTTCTCGCAGGCATCCTGGAAGATCTCCTGAACGGTGCCTGCTGCACCGGGCAGGAACACGATCCCGCCGTTGCAGACCTCCAGGAGAATGGCCTCGCGGACGGCATTGGCGAAGTATTTGGCGATGTGGGTGGCGAAATAGTTGGGCGGCTCGTGGCCGTAAAACCAGGTGGGAATGCCGAGGGACGCCGTTCCGCCCGGAAAGCGTTCGACGGCGGCAGCCGCAACCCGTGCCCACGCGGACACCGAGGGGCGGAAGCCGGGGACGGCCGCAACCTCTCGAAGCACACTGTGGAAATCGTCGTCGTCGGCCGCGCTGACGTAGGCACCCAGGTTCGCCGCCTCCATGGCCCCGGGCCCGCCGCCGGTGGCCACCAGGTGGCCGCGGCGGGCCAGGAGCCGTCCCAGCGTGGCAGCGGCGGCGAAGCCGGCGGTCCCCCGCTGCAGCGCGTGGCCGCCCATAACCCCGACGATGGAACGGCCCCTGCTGTTGAGGCCGCGGACGAACTCCTCCAGGGCATCGCCGACGGCGTGATCGTGCAGGGCTGCCGCGAGCGTGGAATCGAGGCGGTTCCGCTGGCCCGGCCGCATGCTCCATTGGTAGACCAAGGCGTCGGGGGTTTTCTCGTAGGGCTCGTCGACGATGCCCGCGTACAGCTCCTGCGGGGTGTAGAGCCCCGCCCGGTACGGATTGAACGGAACACCGGTCAGCCGCGGAAAAATCAGTGCGCCGCGGCTGCGAAGTGTTGCCTCCACGCCCGGGTCGAAGGTGCAGCCCAGGAAAATCGCACCCTCGGCGTCCAGGGCGGCCAGGGCGCTGCCGCGTCCGCGGAGGTCAAGCGACTGCGCATGCCAGCCGTGCATCGCCCGGGCCCCGGCACTCACCAGCCGGTCGAAGCTGGCGACGCTGTTCACCTCAAGGGTCCGCGGGCTGGGGTTCAGGCTGCCGGAGGGGTTCATGGTGCCCAGCCTAGTGCGGTGTCTTGGCGGACGCCGGAGCCAAAGCGACCCAACTGGGTAGCAGTTGTGGGCGTTCCCAGCGCTGGGAACGCCCACAACTGCTACCCAGTGGGGCGGGAACGGACGGGTCAGGAAACCTGCAGGCCGCCGTTGATGTCGTAGGTCGCGGCCGTGATGTAGCCCGAGTCCGCACCCAGCAGGAAGGAGATCAGCGCAGCAACTTCCTCGCGGGTTCCCACGCGGCCCATCATGATGCCCTCGGACATCTGTGCCTTGCGCTCCTCGCTCAACGTGCCGCCCATGATGTCGGTGTCGATCGGGCCGGGGGCGATGGCGTTCACGGTGACGCCGAACTCGCCGACCTCGCGGGCCAGGGCGCGGGTGAAGCCGACGATGCCGGCCTTGGAGGCGCTGTAGGCAACCTTGGAGTAGGTCCCTCCGCCGCGCTGGGCCGAGATGGAGGAAATGCTGACGATGCGGCCGAGCTTGCGTTCGATCATTCCCTTGAGGACCCGCTGTGACACCACGAAGGTACCGCGCATGTTGATCGCGAAGACCTTGTCCCACTCGGCAACGGTGGTTTCCATGAAGGGCGTCGGCGAGCTGATGCCGGCCAGGTTGGCAAGGGCCACGATCGGCGGCAACGACTCTTCGACTTCCGTGATGGCCCGGTCCACGGATGCCTCGTCGGAGACGTCGGCCCCGACGCCGATCGCCTTCACTGCGCGGTTGGACCCGATCTCCGCGGCCGCGGCCTTAGCGTCCTCGGCGTTGATGTCCAGGATCGCGATGGACCAGCCTTCGCTGGCCATGCGGTCAGCTGCCGCGCGGCCGATGCCGCGGGCAGACGCCGCGCCGGTCAGCACAACGGTGCGCTCTGCGGGGAAAGGGGTGATTGAGCTCATTGCGGGTATTCCTTCGGGTGGTTCTCGGATGGGTTTTTAGCGGCTGGCCGGAACGTCTGCGGTGGCTTTGACTGCCGGATCCAGCGCGGCATCGCCTTCGGGGCGCTTGCGGGCATAGAGGTAGGTGGCCCCGGCCGTGACGCACAGGCAGAAGGAGAGGAACAGCAGGCCGCTCTGGTTGTTGCCGGTGGCGTCCTTCAGGATCCCCACTGCGTAGGGGGCAACGAATCCGCCCAGGTTGCCCAGCGAGTTGACCATCGCCAGGCCGGAGGCCGCGGCTGCGCCGGTGAGCGCTGCGGACGGCATCGACAGGAACGGCGCAATGGCCCCGTAGATGCCCATGGCCGAGGCGGTCAGGGCAATGAGTGCCAGGACAGGGTTGACCGGAAGCAGGAAACCGGCGGCGAGCAGGCCCAAGCCGGCGAGGACCATGCTGACGGCGCTGTGCCAGGCACGCTTGCCGGTCTTGTCAGCCCGCTTGCTCCAGAAGTAGACGAAGACCGCGGCGATGGCGTACGGGATGAGGACAATGAATCCGACCTCGGCGGTGGAGAACTTGCCCAGGGCTGCGACGATGGTGGGCATCCAGAGGCCCAGGCCGTAGATGCCGCAGACCAGGCCGAAGTAGAGGGCCGAGTAGACGATGGTGCGCTTGTCCTTCAGGCCTGCCAGGAAGTTGTGGCTGCTGCCCTTGGACTTGGCGGCCAGTTCGGCATCCATGGTGGTGGCGAGCCATTCGCGCTCGTCGGCATCCAGCCACTTGGCGTCCCGCGGACGGTCCGTCATCAGGAAGGGGGTCAGCACGCCCAGCAGGATGGCGGGGATGCCTTCAATGATGTAGAGCCACTGCCAGCCCTGCAGGCCCATGATGCCGTCCATCTGGAGGAGCAGGCCGGACACCGGGGCACCCAGTGCGTTGGAGATGGGCTGCGCCAGGATGAAGATGCCCAGTACCGTGACCCGCTGTGCAGCCGGGAACCACAGGGTCAGGTAGAAGAGGATGGCGGGAAAGAAGCCGGCCTCGGCCGCGCCCAGCAGGAAGCGGATGATGTAGTAGGTGGTTTCGCCGTTCACCAGGGCCATGGCCGCTGCGAAGATGCCCCAGGTGATGAGGATGCGGGCCAGCCACTTGCGGGCACCGAACTTGTACATGCCGGCGTTGCTCGGGATTTCGAGTACGGCGTAGCCGAGGAAGAAGATGCCGGCGCCCAGGCCGTAGGCTGCGGCGCTCAGGCCGATGTCCTCGCTCATGGTCAGCTTCGCGAAGCCGACGTTGTTCCGGTCGAGGTACGCGATGAAGTAGAGGAGCACAATCAGGGGCATTACGCGTCGGCGGACCTTGCGGAGCGTGCGGTCTCCAAGCTCGCCAAGTCCGGAGGACTTTGTGGTGAATGAAGTCATCATCGACCTTCTGTCTGTCGGTTCCGGTCCGGCGGCTTCGCGCGGGGAATCCGATGCTTTCTGATGGGGTTCTGTCCGCTTCAGAGGGGAATGTCTGCATTCGATCTGATGTCAGACATCTGACGGAAGAACATGACCAAAAGCATAGGAGGGTGACGAGCGTTACGTCAAGATGAAAAGGGCGGACCCGGCAGAATCGCCGGGTTTACAGAGCCTAGGAACGATTTCCGTGGACGTAGCGTTCGTAGTCCTCGAAGGTCTGGTCCATATGCTCGTCCATGGCCTTGCGGGCCAATTCGGGGTCGCCGGTGAGGATGCTCTCCAGCACGCGCTGATGGAAGGCGATGGCGTGCCGCTGGATCTCCTCGATGGCCGACGTCTCGCGGCGGGCGCGGTAGAGGGACTGGCCCAACTGGGCCAGGAGTGCCCGGACAAACGGGTTGCCGGAGGCCTTCAGGACAGTGTCGTGGAAGGCAATGTCCGCCGCCACGAACCCGTCAAGGTCGCCGGCCTGGTGGAACCTCTTCATGTCCGCGATGGATGCCCGCATCTCCTCGGCGTGCTCCGCGGAGTGGCGCCTGGCCGCGAGCGCGGCGGCGCCGGTCTCCACCATGCGCCGCACCTCGATCAGGCCGCGGGAAACCTGGTCGTCCGCGTTGCCGTGGGACGCCGCCTTGATGATCGCGTCTAGGCCGGTCCAGCTGTCTGGAGGGTTCACGAACGTTCCGCGGCCGGCTTTGACGTAAAGGATGTTCTGTGCCCGGAGTGCCTTCAGCGCTTCGCGGGCAGTCAGCCGGCTTACGTCGTAGGCCTTGGCGATGTCGGCTTCCGGCGGCAGCGCATCATGCGGCTTGAGCCTGCCGTCAAGAATGTCGTCCAGCAGACCGTCAACCAGGTCGTCAACAAGTGTCCTGCGCCCCATCGACTGCCCTACTTTCGCCTTGCCTATTGCTCCCAACACTACCGAAACCCGCGCAGTCCCAGTAAAAACGGCACGATGTGCGTCAGCCCGCGGCTTGGGCGCCCGTAACGTATGTGTCCAGCCTGGCAAGCGTCCTGTCGATATTCGCCGGATGGCGGCCCAGGTAGCCGGCGAGGCGGAGCAGGAATTTGCCGCGGACAAGGCACGCATCCCACTGTTCTGTCACCAGCGTTCCGGGCACGCCGCTGCTGTCCGTGGCCGGCTCCAGCAGGTAACGCCACACATGCCCGTAGAAGTGGCGCCAGCCGATCCGCCGGCCCTCCTCGAACTCAGTGACGGTATTGAGGATCCGGTAATCAACCCTGGTCCTCATTTCCATGCCGAATTTGGCTCCCGGGCCAAGACGCAGCGGACCCCGCGGCTGGGCGCCCTTAACGGTGCCTGATCCGTCGATTTCGCTGTGCAACGCGGGAGTGGCCAGGACCTCGAAGACCACGTCCGGCGCCGCGGCAATGAAGCGGTCCCGGGACACCAGATAGCGGTTATTCATCGGGCCAGCCTAACCGGCCGGATATGGGGCAGAATTTGAGGATGCAGAATTCACCGCGGAATTCAGGAACAGTGCAGACCCCAGGAACGGCGCAGACCCCAGACGCAGCGCAGAACCCGGACACAGCGCCGGATGCAGCGCCGGATGCAGGCGAGGTACAGAGTGCGGCGCCGCGCGATGAGCGCCGGCCGCGGATCGGCATCCCGGTCCGGCTGAGCAGCTCGGCAGATCCGGACCCGCGGGTGGCAAAGGCCAACAACCTCTTCGGCTGCATTGTCAGCCTCATCCGCGATGTGGGCGGCGAGCCGGTGCTGCTTACCGCCGAGTCGCTGGAAGCCGGACCGAGCGGCGAACCCAACAGCGGAACGGCCGACGGCGGAACTTCCGACGGCGATAGGGCGCCGGACGCGCCCGAGGCGCTTGACGGCGTCGTACTTCCCGGCGGCGGCGACGTGGACCCGCGCCTCTACGGCGAGGCACCGGGGCCCACGCTCTATGACGTCAATGCGGAGCAGGACCGGCTGGACATCGCGGTGGCGCGGCGCGCACTCGATGCCGGCACGCCGGTGCTGGGAATCTGCCGCGGGCACCAGCTGCTCAATGTCCTCTACGGCGGAACGCTGGTCCAGGACATGACTCCGGGTACCGTGCCGCACCGCCAGATTCCGGCAGCGGCCAACAGGCCGTGGGTCTGGCACGAGGTGACCATCACCCCGGGATCCAAGGTGGCGAAGATGTACGCCGCCGCCGAATTTCCGGAGGCCGGCGGGACTGCCCCTGCCGGTGAGGGCGAGGCGCCCACAGGTGACACAGACTCGGGCGACGTACGCGCAATGGAGGTCAAGATCGCTTCCGGCCATCATCAGGCTGTGGACCGGGTGGCGCCGGGGCTGCTGGTGACCGCGGTGGCGGATGACGGCACGGTGGAGGCACTGGAGGATCCCGAGCGGTGGGTCGCCTCGGTGCAGTGGCACCCGGAGGCCATGGAACTGACCGAGGAGCAGAGGCTTGCCCCGTTCCGCGTGTTCGTGGAGGCATGCCGCACGCGCTGACTGCCCGCTGGCCCCTGACTGCCAGCGACGCCCTGCCCGCGGCCGCCATCTGCCGCGTTCCTTGACTGCCGGCGGCGCCCTGCTATGATCAAAATCAGAGTATGTCCTAACAAACGGACATGCACTGACATACAGGCCTTCTGGACGCAGGAACCTGCAGCGCAAAGGGAGCACTCAATGGCGAATCAACTACACCTCAGCATCGACCGCTCGTCGCCGGTGCCGCTGTACCATCAGATCGTCCAGGGCATTGAGGCTGCCATCCATACCGGCCTGTTGGAACCCGGGAGCCGGCTGGAGAACGAGATTGATCTCGCCGCCCAGTTGAACCTCTCGCGCCCCACCATGCGCAAGGCGATGGATGAACTGGTCCGCTCCGGGCTCCTGGTCCGCAAGCGGGGTGTCGGCACGCAGGTGGTGTCCAGCCAGGTCCGCCGCCCGCTTGAGCTGTCCAGCCTGTACGACGACCTGACGAACAACGGCAGCAAGCCCACCACCGAGGTGCTCACCTTTGCGCACATCGAGGCCGACGCCGCCACCCGGGAGGCTCTGCATCTCGCCGCCGGGGCCAAGGTCTACCATTTCACCCGGCTCCGGAAAGTGGGCGGCAAGCCGCTAGCCCTGATGGAGAACTGGGTGCGCGACGACATCACGCACATCGACGAGGACCTGCTGAAGGCGCAGGGCCTGTACGGCATCCTGCGCAGCGGCGGCGTCAACTTCCGGCTGGCCACACAGCGCATCGGCGCCATGGTGGCCAACGACTACCAGGCTCCCCTGCTTGAGACGGAACCGGGCTCAGCCCTGGTCACCATGGAACGCACCGCCGTCGATGACACGGGCCGGAACGTGGAGACCGGACACCACGTCTACCGCGGCGACTCCTACAGCTTCGAAATGACACTGGTTCAGCGCTAGGAACAGGCAGACTCCTTCAGCGCGGGGCGGCGAAATGCCCGCCCATGCGCCGGGCTGTCATGCGCCGGGCCGTCGTACGCCGAACCGACCACCACACATCCGAAAGGGACACGAACTTATGGCTGAATGGGTATACCCCCTGGGCAGCGCAGCCGAAGGCTGCTGGGACGTTTCGCTGGGAACGTCCGACTCGAAACTTGCCGTGGAAGGCTGGGAACACACGGGACTGAAGGTGGCCACACTGGCGCCGGGCGCCGTCGTCGAACTCCCGCCCGCGGCCGAGGAACGGATTGTCATTCCGCTGAGCGGGGCGTTCACGGCCACCGTGGACGGGCTGGACCACCCCCTGGCCGGGCGCGCCAGCGTCTTCAGCGGCCCCACCGACGTGCTCTACTCAGGGACAGACAAGGCGGTCACGGTTACATCGTCCGACGGCGGCCGGGTTGCTATCGCGACGGCGCCCGCCAAGGTCCAGTACCCGACGCGCCTGATCACCGCGGGCGAGACGCCCGTCGAGTTGCGCGGCGCCGGGAACTGCTCGCGCCAGGTCCACAACTTCGGTACCCCCGCTGCGCTGGAAGCCGACCGCTTCATCGTGTGCGAAGTCCTCACGCCGGCCGGCAACTGGTCCTCCTACCCTCCCCACAAGCATGACGAGGAGAAGGAGGGCGAAACCCAACTCGAAGAGATCTACTACTTCGAGACGCGGGTGGCCGACCTCCAGGGTTCCGCTTCTGCCGGTCCGGGCAAGGATGCGGACGCCATCGGCTACCAGCGCGTCTACGCCTCCGACCACCGGCCCATCGATGTCTCGGCCGAGGTGCGCACCGGCGACGTGGTACTGGTCCCCTACGGCTGGCACGGCCCCGCCATGGCCGCACCCGGCTACGACATGTACTACCTCAACGTCATGGCCGGGCCCGGCCGCGTCCGCGACTGGCTCATCAGCGACGACCCGCACCACGGCTGGGTGCGCCAGACCTGGGACAGCCAGAACCTGGACCCCCGGTTGCCGTTCGGGGCGTAGCAGGCGGTCAGCGGGCGGCGGCAGGTTCGACGTCGGCCGCTTCAGTCTGGACCGAAGCTCCGGTTGGACCCGAAGCGTCAGCCGCCGGCTCCGCCGTCGGGAATGAGACGGCAACCCGGCGGGCAGTTGCCCGCGCCCGGGCGGCAGCGCCGGCCATCACCAGGAGGCCCAGCAGGGTAATCGCGGCCCCTGCCCAGATGGGCGAGGTGTAGCCCAGGCCGGCGGTGATGGTCACGCCGCCGAGCCAGGCGCCGAGCGCATTGCCCACATTGAACGCACCGATATTGGCGCCGGACGCCAGCGTGGGCGCCTTGGCCGCGTACTTCATGACGCGCATCTGCAGGCCGGGCACGGTGGCGAACCCGAAACCGCCGAGGAGCAGCAGGGAGGCGACGGTGAGCACCTGGTTCCCCGCGCTCAGGGCGAAAACCACCAGCACCACGACGAGGACCGAGAGTACGGCGAGCAGGGTGCGGTCGACGTCGCGGTCGGCCGCCCTTCCGCCGAGGGTGTTGCCGATGAACAGGCCCGCGCCGAAGACAATCAGCAGCCACGGCACCGTGGACGCCGCGAATCCGGAAACCTCCGTGAGCGTGAAGGCGATGTAGGTGAAGGCGCCGAACATGCCGCCGTAGCCGAGGATGGTCACCAGGATGGACAGCCACACCTGGCCGGAGCGGAAGGCCCGGAGCTCGCTGCGCAGTCCGCCGCTTGCGGCGTCACCGTTCCCGGCCTTGGGCACCAAGGTCAGGATGCCAACCAGCGCCAGCACTCCGATGCCGGTGATGGCCCAGAAGGTGGAACGCCACCCTGCCGCCTGGCCCAGCAACGTGCCGAGCGGAACGCCCAGGACGTTGGCGGCCGTTAGGCCGGT
Organism: Arthrobacter sp. FW305-BF8; assembly: GCF_021789315.1. Taxonomy (NCBI): domain Bacteria; kingdom Bacillati; phylum Actinomycetota; class Actinomycetes; order Micrococcales; family Micrococcaceae; genus Arthrobacter; species Arthrobacter sp. FW305-BF8. The sequence goes on along the minus strand of NZ_CP084561.1, from coordinate 1,184,674 downwards.
GAACATGATCGCAATGGCGGCGGCCTTCTTCGTCGGCGCCACCATGCCGGCAGCCACCACCGCCCCGATGCCGAAGAAGGCGCCGTGCGCGAGGGCGGCAACCACCCGGCCCGCCATCATCGCCCAGTAGTCGGGCGCGATGGCGGACAGCAGGTTGCCGGCGACGAAAAGCACCAGCAGAACGGCCAGCACGGGCTTGCGCTGGAATCGGGACACCGCGGCAGTAAGTCCCAGTGCTCCCACCACGACGGCGAGGGCATAACCGGAGATGAACCAGCCGGCAGAGGCTTCGCTCACCTGAAAGTCTGCGGCCACTTCGGGGAGCAGCCCCATGATGACGAATTCGGTGAGTCCGATGCCGAACCCGCCGAGGGCTAGGGCTATCAGGCCAACAGGCATGGATGTGCTCCTTCGGAACTGTACGAAAAGAGGAGCGCGGCGTAAGGTGTTAGTTGCACACGCGCTATTTCTTGGGATGCAACTAATTGTTGCATACGCAAATATAGCGCGCAAGCAACTATCTGTGCCGTGCTCTGATTCCGGAGAGCCGGACCGAAGGAGGAAAGAGCCCATGGGCATCAAGGACGACGCCGTGGAGGTGCGCGCCCAAGGGTGGCGCACCCTGGCGGCCCTGCACGGGCTGATCGAGGCAGAGCTGGAACGGTCCCTGCAGGGGCAGGCCCAGCTCTCCGTCGTCGAATACACGGTGCTGGACGCGCTCAGCCGCCAGGACGGGTGGCACATGCGCATGCAGCAGCTGGCCCGGGCCACCGCCCTCAGCGCCAGCGCGACCACCCGCCTGGTGAACCGGCTGGAGGACCGCGGCCTGCTGACCCGCATCCTGTGCGCGGACGACCGCCGAGGCATCTACACTGAACTCACCGACAGCGGGAGCAAGCTGCTCGCAGAAGCGCGGCCCGTCCACGACGCCACCCTCGAGCGGACCCTGGCCGAAGCACAGCAGGTGCCGGAGCTGGCACCCCTGGTGGATGCCCTCCCCCGCCTCCACGCAGGCGTCTAACGTTGCCCGCCCGGCCCTCCGGCCGCCGTCGTACGCCTGAGTGCAAAACTGCCTCCGGCACTGGAGCGGTCTTATTGGACCGGGGTGTTGGTTCCGACGGCGGTCCTTGCTTCGGCGGGGACGCCCGCCTGGTGCTTGAAGTAGTGCTCCACGTCCTCGAGGCTCTTGTCCTTGGTCTCGGGAACGTACTTGGCGGCAAAGAGAATCGCCCCGACACCCAGGACGGCGAACACGAAGAACGTGTTGGAGATCCCGACGGCGGCGAGCAGCTGCGGGAAGCCGAAGCCAATCAGGAAGTTCACGATCCAGAGCACGAAGGCCGATGCGCCCATGCCGAGGCCGCGCAGCTTCAGCGGGAAGATCTCCGAGAGCATGAGCCAGGTGACCGGTGAAATGGCCCCCTGCTGGAACGCGAGGAACGTGACGGTTAGCGCCAGGATCACGTAGCCTCGGCCGGTCCCCTCCGGCAGGATCAGCGAGAAGAGGCCGATCAGCAGTAGCGCCGAGGTGGTTCCGATCTGGCCAGTGATCAGCATTCGGCGGCGCCCCACCTTGCCGAGCAGCCAGATGCCCACGAAGGTGGCCAGGACGGAGATGACACCGTTGGCGATGTTGGCGCTGAGCGCGGCTTCGCGGCCGAAGCCGGCATCCGCCAGGATCTGCGTGCCGTAGTACATGATGGAGTTCACGCCGGTGATCTGCTGGATCACGGCAAGGCCGACGCCGACGAAGAAGATCCGCCGCAGCCAAGGGACTTGAAGGTCCTTCCAGGAACCCATCTTGGACTTGTAGTCCTCGACGGCCATGGCCTTGACCTCGTCGAACTCCGCCGTGGCCTCGGCCTTGGAGCGGATGCGCTGAAGCACGCCGAGCGCCTCGCCGAAGCTGCCCATGGAGGCTAGCCAGCGGGGGCTTTCGGGCATGAACGCCATGCCGATCCACAGGGCGACGGCCGGCAGCGTGGCGATCACCAGCATCCAGCGCCAGATGCCCCCGGCCTCGCCGAAGGTGTTGCCGAGGTAGGCGTTGAAGATGAAGGCGAGCAGCTGCCCGGTGACGATCATGAGCTCGTTCTGCGTCACGATCCGTCCGCGCCGGGCCGACGGCGACACCTCCGCCAGGTACACCGGCACCGTCACGGACGCTCCGCCCACGGCCAGGCCCAGGATGAACCGGGCCGCCACCATGAACTCAGTGCTCGGGGCCAGGGTGCAGGACAGCGTGCCGATCAGGAAGATGACGGCAAGGACCATGATCATCTTGCGGCGGCCGTTCCGGTCCGCCAGCCGGCCGCCGAACAGCGCACCGAAGGCAGCACCGAACAGGAGCGACGACGTCACCATTCCCTCGGCCAGCGGGGTCAGGCCCAGGTCCTCCTGCATGTAAGGCAGGGCACCGTTGATGACGCCTGTGTCGTAGCCGAAGAGCAGGCCGCCGAAGGTGGAAATGATGGTGACCGTGCGGAGCGCCCGCTGGTGTTTCAAGTCAGCCTTGCCGGAAGGCGCGGCCGTCATACGCTGACCTTCTGCACGTACTGCTTCATGGTGTCCAGCTGGAAGCGGGACACCTCCTCGGCATTGTCGTCTTCGGCGAAGACGCTGGACACCATCACGGTGTCGTCCCGGTCCAGGAACCCGATTTCCTTCAAGCCGCCGAAGAACTCGTCCCAGTTCACGTCGCCGTCGCCGATCTTCAGGTGCTGGTGCACCCGGACGGCGTTGCCCGGCGGGTTGGTGATGTAACGCAGTCCATGCGACGCGTGGTGGTCCATGGTGTCGGCAACGTGGACCAGGCGGAGCTTGTCCCCTGCCGCGCGCATGATGTCCAGCGGCGAGTTCTTCATGTGAAAGCTGTGCGAGGCCACGTAGACCATGCCGACGTTCTTGGAGTTCAGGCCGCGGATGACGCGGATCGCGGCAAGGCCTTCCTCCACGAAGTCGTCCGGGTGCGGGTCGATGAGCAGGTCGATGCCTTCGCGCTCGATGATGGGGAGCAGTTCCTCCATGGAGCGGTAGAACGCGCGCTCGGATTCCTCGGCCAGCTCCGGCCGGCCGCTGAACTCGGTGTTCATGGTGCTCACGCCCAGGTCCACGGCGATCTGGATGGCGCGCTTCCAGTAGCGCACTGCTGCCTCGCGGGCGTCCTCGTCCGGGCCGGACCAGCGCAGCACAGGCAGGATGGACGCGATTTCGATTCCGGCGTCGGTGCACGCCTTCTTCAACTGGCCCACCAGTTCGTCGTCGGCCTTCGGGTGGTTATAGAAGGGGATGAAATCCGGGTGCGGCGTCATCTGCATGTACTTGTAGCCGAGGTCGGCCACCACCCTGGGGAACTCCAGCAGGCTGTGGCTGTGGTGGAAGGGGGTGGGGTCAAGGGCGATTTTCACGAGGAACACTCCATTGTGGAAAGAGTCGGTTAACGAGCGGAGTTTTTGTCCAGATAATGCAACCTTGAGGGCCTCTACGTCGCATTATCTGGACAAAAACTCCAAGGGCGGGTGCTTAGCTGTAGAGGGCAGGCTTGGCGTTCAGCTTCACAGCCACCTTCTCGCCGTTCTTCTGGGCCTCCACACCGGCTTCGCAGCAGGCGGCGGTGGCGTAGCCGTCCCAGGCGCTGGGTCCGCCGATTTCGCCGCGGAGCGCCGCGTCAACCCAAGCCTGGATTTCGACGTCGTACGCGGCACCGAAGCGCTCTTCGAAGCCGGGCGTGACCTTGCCGCCCCAGCGGCCGTTGCTGCGGAGGTACGGGCCGCTGTCGCCGCCGATGCTCACGATGCCGTCCTCGAAGGAAGCCTGTGTGGCCACTTCGTAGCCGAACTTCGCGTTCACGTAGATTTCGACGTCGGCCAGGACGCCGGACTCGGTTTCGATCAGGACGTGCTGCGGATCGTGCTGTCCGGCCGGGGCGTTCTTCGTGGCCTTGCCGAGCCGGACCTGCACGGACGTGATCTCTTCGCCCGTGAAGAAGCGGATGGCGTCGAACTCATGGACCACGGAGTCGTTGATGAGCATCTCGTTGGTGAAGCCCGCGGGCGTGCTGGGGTTGCGGTGCTGGTGGTGCAGCATGAGCAGTTCGCCCAGTTCGCGGTCGCGGATGACCGAGCCGAGGGCCGCGTATTCAGCGTCGAAGCGGCGCATGAAGCCCACCTGGATCCGCTTGTGGCCCAGCTTCTCCTCAGCCTGGACAATCTTCCAGGACGACTCGGCATCCGGCGTCAGCGGCTTTTCGCAGAGGATGGGAATGTCCTTGGCGATGGCCTTGAGCAGGATCTCCTCGTGCAGGAAGCCGGGTGTGGCGATGAGGACGGCGTTGACGTCGCCGTTGTTCAGCGCCTCTTCGGCGTCGGCCAGGGCAACGGCACCGGGGATGCCTTCGATGGCTGCCTGCGCACGGGCGAGGTCAACGTCGACGACGGCGGCAACCTCAGCGCCGTGGATGCGCTTGCTGAGGCGCTGGATGTGGTCCGCGCCCATGCGGCCGGCGCCGATAACGGCGACGCGAAGGGTTTCAGTCATTGTTCTTTCCTTACGTTTGGGATGCCGGGCGGAGGCTAGCTGACCGCGGTGCGGGAGCCGCAGGACAGCAGGTAGTTGCGGGTGCGCTTGGCGATGGGCATGGGAACGTCGAAGGCCACGGGGTACATGTCCTGCTCCACGATGCCGAAGATCGGCCGGTCCAGGGCCTCGACGGCCTCGATGACCGCGCGCAGGTCCGGCAGGCCGTTGGGCGGTTCCGTCATGACGCCGGCCAGGTTGGCCGCGGCCCAGGTCATGTTTTCCTCGTTGACCGTCTTCAGGACGTCCGGGTTGATCTGCTTCAGGTGCAGGTACCCGATCCGGTCCGGGTAGTTCTTGATGAGCTCCAGGCTGGAGGCACCGCAGTATTCCGCGTGGCCGGTGTCCAGGCACAGGTTGAGGTACTGCGGATCGGTAGCGCCCAGCAGCGTTTCGATGTCCTCCTGGGCTCCGACGTGCGAGTCGGCGTGGGAGTGGAACTGCTGCTTGAGGCCGAAGTCCTCGAGCAGCGTCTTTCCCAGCCGGTTGTGGCCGGCGAACAGGTCGCTCCAGGCTTTGTCGCTGAGCGTGCCGCTCTCCACGGCCTCGCCCGTGACGTCGTCGCGCCACATCGCGGGGATGACCACGATGTGCTCGCCGCCCATGGCCGCGGTCAGTTCTGCGACCTTGCGGGCCGGCTCCCAGGCCGTCTCCCACTGGTCCAGGCCGCGGTGGAACGCTGTAAAGACGGTTCCGGCGCAGACCTTCAGGTCGCGCTGCTTGAGCTCTTCTGCGAGCCGGGTGGGGTCATTGGGCAGGTAGCCGTAGGGGCCCAGCTCGATCCACTTGTAGCCGGACTCGGCCACCTCGTCCAGGAAGCGCTCCCACGGGGTCTGCTTGGGGTCATCCGCAAACCACACGCCCCAGGAGTCGGGCGCGGTGCCGATGATCAGCTTGTTCTCTGTCATTGCTCAATCCTTAGATTTCCCAACTGACTCGCAGTTGTTGTCGTTTTGAGGGCTCATAACGACAACTAATGCCAGTTAGTTGGGTGGGACGGGGGCTAGTTGGAGGGGAAGTTGTAGGAGGCGCCGGAGGCGTGGTGGGTTTCGGGCCAGCGGGAGGTGACGACCTTGCCGCGGGTGTAGAAGGAGACGCCTTCGGGGCCGTAGATGTGCTTGTCGCCGAAGAGGGAGGCCTTCCAGCCGCCGAAGGAGTGGTACGCCACGGGGACCGGCAGGGGCACGTTGATGCCGATCATGCCGACGGTCACGGAGCGCTGGAACTTGCGGGCGGCGGCGCCGGAGGAGGTGAAGATTGCGGTGCCGTTGCCGTAGGGGTTGGAGTTGATCAGCCTGATGCCGTCCTCCAGGGTATCGACGCGGACGACGACGAGGACCGGTCCGAAGATCTCCTCGGTGTAGGCGGTCATTTCGGTCTTGACGTGGTCGAGCACGGTGGGCCCGACCCAGAACCCTTCTTCGTGGCCGGGGACGACGAGGTCGCGGCCGTCCACCACCATCGCGGCGCCCGCTGCTTCGGCTTCGGTGACGATCTTGACGATGCGTTCCTTGGAGGCGGGGGTGATGACCGGGCCCATTTCGGCGCCGGGTACGGTGCCGTTGTCGACCTTGACCGCGGTAGCGCGCTCTTCGACCTTCTTGACCAGCAGGTCCGCGGCGTCCCCGACCGCGACGGCGACGGAGATCGCCATGCAGCGCTCCCCGGCCGAGCCGAACGCGGCGGCGGCGAGGTGGTCCGCGGCGTTGTCCAGGTCGGCGTCCGGCAGGATGATGGCGTGGTTCTTCGCCCCGCCCAGTGCCTGGACGCGCTTGCCGTGCGCGGTGGCGGTCTCGTGGACGTACTTCGCGATCGGAGTGGAGCCGACGAAGGAGATGCCGTCCACATCCGGGTGGGACAGCAGCCCGTCGACCGTTTCCTTGTCACCGTGCAGGACCTGGAACACGCCATCGGGCAGGCCGGCGTCCTTCCACAGCCTGGCCAGCAGCAGCGAGGCGGAGGGGTCGCGTTCGGAGGGCTTGAGGATGAAGGCGTTGCCGGTGGCGATCGCCATCGGCGCCATCCACAGCGGCACCATGACCGGGAAGTTGAACGGCGTGATGCCGGCGACGACACCGAGGGGTTCGCGGAAGGAGAACACGTCGATGCCGGTGGAGACCTGGTCCGAGTAGTCGCCCTTGAGCAGGGACGGGATGCCGCAGGCGAACTCGATGACCTCCAGACCGCGGCCGATCTCGCCCTTGGCGTCGGAGATGACCTTGCCGTGCTCTGCCGTGATCAGCTCGGCGAGTTCATCGACGTGCTCGGCCACGAGTTCGCGGAACTTGAACAGCACGGCCGTGCGCTTGGCCAGGGAGATGTCGCCCCAGGAGTCGGCGGCGGCGCGGGCGGCGGCGACCGTGGTGTCCAGGTCGGCGCGGTTGGCCAGGCGCAGCTCGGCGGTGACCTGGCCGGTGGCCGGGTTGTAGACGGGGGTGGTGCGGCCGCCCTCGCCGGCAGACTCCGCGCCGTTGATGAAGTGGTTGATGGTGGTGGTGACGGTCGTCGTTGACATAAGGGTGACTTCCTTGCTCTGTAGCTTGTCGTGAAGCGTGGGGGAGGCTAGCCGAGCAGCTTGCGCTGGCGGGACTTGTGGTCGATGTAGGTCTGGAAGGCCTGCTTGGTGGAGTCGAGTTCCGAAACTGCGGAGACGGGCACGTCCCACCAGGATTCGGAGCTCGGCGCGTCCAGCAGCGGGTCGGATTCGACGTGGATCACGATCGGGCCGCCGCGCTCCGGGGCGGCTTTGGCATCACGGATGGCCTGTTCGAGTTCGGCGATGGCCTTCTCCCCGGGCTCGATCCGGATCACCTTCACGCCGAGGGACTCGGCGTTCAGGGCCAGGTCCACCGGGAGGGTCTCGCCCTCGTCGAAGCTGTGCTGTTCCTCGTCCAGGACGCGGTACTGGGTGCCGAAGCGCTGCGAGCCGAGCGATTCAGACAGCGAGCCGATGGAGGCGTAGCCGTGGTTCTGGATCAGGACCACGATCAGCTTGATCCGCTCGGCGACGGCGGTGACCAGTTCGGTGTGCATCATCAGGTAGGAGCCGTCCCCCACCATCACGACGACGTCGCGCTGGGCGCCGCCCTTGGCGGCCTCGGCAAGCGCTGCGCGCTTGACGCCCAGCCCGCCGGGGATCTCGTAGCCCATGCAGGAGTAGGCGTATTCGACGTGGTAGCCGAACGGGTCGCGGACCCGCCACATCTTGTGCAGGTCACCGGGCAGGGAGCCGGCGGCGCAGATGACAACATCCTGGGCGTCCATGGCTCGGTTGGTGGCACCGATGATCTCGTTCTGCGCCGGCAGGGGGCTGAAGCGCGTGTCGAACGCCGTATCCACCGTGGTGTTCCAGCGCTCCTTTTCGGCGGCGATCTGCTGCTCGAGGTCGGCACCCACGCGGTAGCCGCCCAGTGCCTGGTTGAGCTTGACCAGTGCCTTCCGGGCGTCCGCGACGATCGGCAGCGAGGTGCCGTGCTTGTACGCGTCGATCGGTGCGACGTTGATGTTGATGAACTTCAGGTCCGGGTTCTGGAATGCGGTCCGGGACGCTGTGGTGAAGTCCTCGTAGCGGGTGCCGATGCCGATGATCAGGTCCGCTTCGGCCGCCAGGGCGTTGGCCGCCGTCGTGCCCGTGGAGCCGATGGCGCCGAGGGAGTACTTGTGGTCCCACGGCAGGACGCCGACGCCCGCCTGCGTGTTGCCCACCGGGATGCCGGTCAGCTCGGCGAACTTCGCCAATTCCTCGTTGGCGTACGCGTACAGTACGCCGCCGCCGGCGATGATCAGGGGCCGCTTCGCGGCCCGGATGGCTTCGGCGGCACGGGCGATGTCGTCGTCGTCCGCTTCCGGGCGGCGGATCCGCCACTCACGCTCGGCGAGGAACTCCTCGGGAACGTCGAACGCTTCGGCCTGGACGTCCTGGGGCAGCGAGATGGTCACCGCGCCGGTCTCGGCCGGGTCGGTGAGGACGCGCAGGCCGTGGTGGAACGCGGAGAACAGCTGCTCCGGGCGGGTGACCCGGTCGAAGAACTTGGACAGCGGCCGGAACGCGTCGTTGACCGTGAGGTCGTACGCGTAGGGCTGCTCGAGCTGCTGCAGCACCGGGTCCGCAGCACGCGTGGCGAACGTGTCGGACGGCAGCAGCAGCACCGGCAGCCGGTTCGTGGTGGCCAGCGCGGCACCGGTGAGCAGGTTCGAGGAACCCGGACCGATGGAGGTGCTGATCGCGAAGGTCTGGCGGCGGCGGGTGTGCCGGGCGTAGCCCACGGCCTGGTGGGACTGGGCCTGCTCGTTGCGGCCCTGGTAGTACGGCATGATCGTCGGATCGAACTGCTGGTACTGCTTCAGGGCCTGGCCCACACCGGCCACATTGCCGTGCCCGAAAATACCGAACGTGCCCGGAATCAGGCGTTCGCGGAAATCGACCCCACCCACGGAATCAACGGTGTACTGCTTGGAAAGGTATTCGACCACGGCCTGCGCCACGGTCATCCGGCGGGTTCCTGTTCCTGTTTTCGTCCCCATGGGAGCTACTCCGATACTTCTGCGGTGAAGGCTGATGTGGTGTGGTGGAGGAGTGATGCGGCCGCGGCGACCGCTCCGGCAACGTCGCCGTCCTGCGGGTACAGCAGGGTCCGGCCGACGGTGAGTCCCTGCACGCCGGGCAGGGCGAGGGCGGCTCCCCAGGTGGCGAACACCTCGTCCTGGGTGCCTGCCGGGTCCCCGCCCAGCAGCACGGTGGGCATGGTGGTGGCGGCCATGACGCGTTCCATCTCGGCAACGACCGGCAGCTTCATCCAGGTGTAGGCGCTCGTGGAGCCCAGGCCCTCGGCGATCGCGATGGACTTGATCACGGCGTCCGGGCTCAGGTCGTTGCGGACCCGGCCGTTCTCCCGGACGGACAGGAAGGGCTCCACCATGGCGATAAGCTTGCGCTCGGCGAGCGAGTCGATGGCCCTCGCCGTGGCCTCGAGCAGCGCAACCGTGTCCGGGTCGCCGAGGCAGATGCGGGTCAGCATCTTTCCGCCGTCCGCGCCCAGTTCTTCCAGCGCCGCGGCGGTGTGGCCGGTGAAGCGGTCGTCGAACTCGTTGACGAGGCCGGCGAGGCCGCCGCGGTTCATCGAACCGAACACGAGCTTGCCGTCGAGGGCGCCCAGCAGCAGCAGGTCGTCCATGATGTCCGGGGAAGCCAGAATGCCGTCGACTGCCGGGTTGGCCAGCGCGATCTGCAGCCGGTCCAGGAGCTGGCGGCGGTCGGCCATGGCCACCGGGTCGCTGCCAACTGAGAGGGCGCCGCGGGCCGGGTGGTCGGCGGCGACGATGAAGTTCTGCCGGCCGTGCTTCAGGCCGGGGTGGCGGCGGCGGGCCTTGGCTGCCCGGGCCACGGCGTCGGGGTCTTCGAGCCGGATGGTGCTCAGGTGTTCGTATCGGCGGGGGTTGTCATCCACCGCCAGGGCAGCGGAACCGGGGTTGAGGCTCACAGGGCCGCTCCTTCGGGGGTGAGTTGGCTGGGAGCTGAGTCCTGGCCGGGAACAGCAGCATCGGGAACAAGGCGTCCGCGCTCGGCGAGCAGGGAGGTCACCTCAGCGGGGGTGGGCATGGCATCCGCACAGGACAGCCGGGAGGCAACAATGGCGCCGGCAGCATTCGCGTAGTCCAGGACCTGTGCCAGCGGCCAGCCGGAGAGCAGTCCATGCACGAACGCGCCGCCGAAGGAGTCGCCGGCACCGAGGCCGTTGACGGTCTCAACCGGAACCGGAGCGGAGACCACGCGCTCGGTGCGGGTCTTGGCCATCACACCTTCCGGGCCGAGCTTCACGACCGCGATTTCGACGCCGGCGGCCAGCAAGCGGTCCGCCTGCTCATCCGGGGTGCCCGGGCCCACGGCCACAGAGCATTCCTGGTCGTTGCCGATGGCCACGGTGACGTGCGGCAGGATCCGGGCCACCTGCTCCCGGGCTTCCTCCTCCGAAGCCCAGAACATAGGGCGGTAGTCGAGGTCCAGGATGGTGTACTGGCCCGGCGTCAGGCCGGTGCGGGGCCGTGCCTCATGGGCCTTGATGTGCGCCTCGCGGCTCGGCTCCTGGCACAGACCGGTCACCGTGGACCAGAAAATTTGTGCCTCGCGGATGGCGTCCGTGTCGAGTTCGTCGGCCTTGATCTGCAGGTCCGGTGCCGTGGGGAACCTGCCGTAGAAGTACAGCGGGAAATCATGCGGCGGCTGGATGGCGCAGAACGTGGCCGGTGTCTGGAGCCCCTGGACCGGGCTGACGAAGGAATCATCGACGCCGAACTTTTCCAGTTCGCGGTGCAGGTACGTACCGAAGGGATCGTCTCCGGTGCGGGTGATAACGCCCGTCCGGCGGCCATGGCGGGCGGCGGCAACAGCAACATTGGACGGTGAGCCACCGAGGTACTTGCCGAAGGACGTCACATCCTCCAGCCCCACCCCGATGTCGTTCGGGTAGATATCAACGCTGATTCGCCCGATCGTGAGCAGTTCGTGGGTCACGGTGATCGTGGACCTTTCTTTTGGATCTCAACCTCTAAGCAGCCGAACGGCCAAGGCTCCGGCGTTCCGCGCGGCCCCGTGAGCGGGACCACAAGAACTACTGTGCCCTAGAATTTATGTCCTGTCAAAAGTTTGTAATGACATACTTACAACAAGCAGAACTTGCCCGTTACCGCGCATTCCACAAGTGCAAAATCGGGTCGCAGGGGGCAATCCTTCGAGCCCTATTTCTTGGGTACGGCAAGCTCTCCGGTAACGTACTGCGCGCGGCCAAATCCGAAGGACCAGTCCCCCGCCGTGTTCTCGACATAGCCAATGAAAACGTCCTCGCCGGCGACTCCCAGAGCCCCCAGCTTGTCCGCCACTGCGGCAAACAGACTCTGCTTGGCCCCCTGGGTGCGCCCGCCCTGCGTGAAGATCTGGATCATAACGACGTCGCGTGTGCGCTCGAAGCCCAGGCCCGCGTCCTGCGCCACGATTTGGCCCGGCGCATGTTCAGTGACGATGTGGAAGTAGTCGCGTTCCGGGATTCCATACTCGGCCAGGATTGCGTCGTGGATGCCCCGGCTAAGGCGGCCAAGTTCGTCCTGGCTGCGCCCGTAGTGGACATCGATTCGTACGAGCGGCATTTGCTCTCCTTTGATAGTTTGTCCTGACATACTATCAAACTGCTGCAGTTGCGCAAGAGCCCAAGTAGGTAGCAGCAGATGGCGTTCCCAGCTCTGGGAACGCCATCTGCTGCTACCTACTTGGGTGTTAACGTCCGACGGCGGCCGGTGACCTTCGAGCTAAAGGTCACCGGCCGCCGTCGGACAATTCAGTTGTGGTGCCGCCCTATTTCGCGAGCAGCTCCTCGAGCCGCTCGTAGCCGTCGGACAGGCCGCTTTCCATGCCTGATTGGGCCATCCCCTCGCGGGCCTCCATGCTGGGATAGACAGAGTGGGCCCGCAGCCGGCACCTGCCGCCGCCCAGGTCCTCGAAGCTCATGAATTCGATGCTGACGATGTCCGGGTAGCCGCTGAACTCGAAGGTCTGGATGGCGAACTCGTTTTCACGGACGGTGTGGAAGATGCCGCTGAAGGCGTACGTCACCCCGTCCGGGCCGGTGTGGTTGTACAGGTAGGTGCCTCCGGAACGGAAGTCGTAGTGGTCGATGTCGATGTTAGTACCGCGCGGGCCCAGCCACTGGGCGATCAGCTCAGGCTCCTTGTGCGCGCGGAACACGTCCGCCACCGGGAAGTCGAACTCCCGCTCAAAGTCGATGAACGGGACGCCGTCGGGGACGGTCAGTTTAAGTGCATTGCTCATGATCGGTCCTTGTCCCTGCTGCAGTGCTTCGAGACCGCCAACATAGACCGCACTGCCGCGCCGGGGCAAGGGGCAGGCCGCCCGCGCTTAAACAAGAAACGCGGGGTCACTCCGCGCCCAATCCGGGGGGTGGATTGGGCTGGGAGTGACCCCGCGTTGCTTGAAGTGGGCCTTAGAGTGCTGCGAAGACTTCGCGCAGCAGCTTGGCGGTCTCGGACGGCGTCTTGCCGACCTTCACGCCTGCAGCTTCGAGGGCTTCCTTCTTGGCCTGGGCGGTACCGGCGGAACCGGAGACGATGGCGCCTGCGTGGCCCATGGTCTTGCCTTCCGGCGCGGTGAAGCCGGCCACATAGCCGACGACCGGCTTGGTGACGTTGGCCTTGATGAAGTCGGCCGCACGCTCTTCGGCGTCGCCGCCGATTTCGCCGATCATCACGATGGCCTTGGTCTCCGGGTCAGCCTCGAACGCAGCCAGGGCGTCGATGTGGGTGGTGCCGATGATGGGGTCACCGCCGATGCCGATGGCCGTTGAGAAGCCGAGGTCGCGCAGTTCGTACATCATCTGGTAGGTCAGCGTGCCGGACTTGGAGACCAGGCCGATGGGGCCCTTGCCGGTGATGTTGGCCGGGGTGATGCCCACGAGGGCCTCGCCCGGGGTGATGATGCCGGGGCAGTTCGGTCCGATGATGCGGGTGACCTGGTTGCCGTCGGCGTCGACCTTGGACTGCGCCAGTGCCCAGAACTCGGCGGAGTCCTGAACCGGCACGCCTTCGGTGATGACGACGACCAGGCCGATGCCGGCCTCGATGGCTTCAACAACGGCGTTCTTGGTGAATGCCGGCGGAACGAAGACGATGGAGACGTCTGCGCCGGTCTCGGCGATGGCTTCCTTGACGGTGCCGAAAACGTTGATCTCGTTTTCGCCGTGCAGGACGGTGGTGCCGGCCTTGCGGGCGTTGACGCCGCCCACGATGTTGGTGCCGGCCTTGAGCATGAGGGCGGTGTGCTTAGTGCCTTCGCCGCCCGTGATGCCCTGGACGATGACCTTGGAGTCCTTGTTCAGATAAATAGACATGTTTTCTTTCCTAGATCTCGACAGGCTCGATCAGCGGGCGTTGGCGAGCTCGGCGGCCTTGTCGGCGCCCTCGTCCATGGTGGCGGCGAGGGTAACCAGCGGGTGGTTGGCCTCTTCGAGGATGCGGCGGCCTTCTTCGACGTTGTTGCCGTCGAGGCGGACGACCAGCGGCTTGTTGGCGGAGTGGCCCAGCTCGGCCAGTGCGCCCACGATGCCCTTGGCGACAGCGTCACAGGCGGTGATGCCGCCGAAGACGTTGACGAATACGGACTTGACCTGCTCATCGCCCAGGATGACGTCGAGGCCTGCGGCCATGACCTCGGCGGAAGCTCCGCCGCCGATGTCCAGGAAGTTGGCGGGCTTGACGTTGCCGTGGTTCTCGCCGGCGTAGGCGACGACGTCCAGGGTGGACATGACGAGGCCTGCACCGTTACCGATGATGCCGACTTCACCGTCCAGCTTGACGTAGTTCAGGTCCTGCGCCTTGGCCTTGGCCTCGAGCGGGTCAGCGGATTCCTTGTCCTCAAGCTGTGCGTGCTTAGGGTGCCGGAATTCGGCGTTCTCGTCCAGCGTGACCTTGCCGTCGAGGGCGACGATCTCGCCCGCACCGGTCTTGACCAGCGGGTTGACCTCCACGAGGGTGGCGTCTTCCTTCTTGAAGACGTCCCAGAGCTTCAGAATGACGCTGGCGACTTTGCCGCGCAGTTCTTCAGCGAAGCCGGCGGCAGCGACGATTTCGTCGGCCTTGGCCTGGTCGATGCCCACGGCGGGGTCGATTGCTACCTTGGCCAGGGCCTCGGGCCGCTCAACGGCGAGCTGCTCGATCTCCATGCCGCCTTCAACCGAGCACATGGCCAGGTAGTTGCGGTTGGCCCGGTCCAGCAGGACGGAGAAGTAGTATTCCTCGGCGATGTCGGCACCCTGGGCGATCATCACCTTGTTGACGGTGTGGCCCTTGATGTCCATGCCCAGGATGTTGGTGGAGTGCTCAAGTGCCTCGTCGGCGGACTTGGCAACCTTGACGCCGCCCGCCTTGCCGCGGCCACCGACCTTAACCTGTGCCTTGACGACAGTTACGCCGCCGATCTTCTCGGCAGCTGCCTTTGCTTCTTCAGGAGTGTGCGCCACGATGCCGGCGAGCACGGGTACACCGTGCGCTTCGAACATATCGCGCGCCTGATATTCAAACAGGTCCACGGTTTAGTGTCCTTCTACGTCGAAGTAGTTTCTGTACAGCCGGACTGCACCCAAGGTGCGGACCGGGCTGCGGAATTAGCGCGCCCTGCGGCAGGTCCGGAAACGAGCCACGCGGCGCAATGATCCTTTTTTGAACTCTAGTCCTTTGAAGGGACCGGCCTGTTCCAGACTACCTGTTCTGTGAGTAACGACACTATTCTATGGACGGTAGAAAAACCCCGTGATTACGGGGTTTTTTGGGCCTTGGCGGGCGCCGTCTGGACGTTCTTGCCCTTCGCGGAGATGAGTTCGTAATGATCCCGGCTGATAAAGAAACCGACGCCGGCAGAGACGTTTCCGCAGGCCACCCCAGAGCGGTAGGCAGAGCACCGCAAACCGTTCCGTTCGAGGTTGCCGCCGTCGGGCAGGACGCGAAGCTTGGAGACGGGTCCGTTGGCGGTGCCCTTGGGCCCGTACTCGGCCTCCATCTGCGTGACCCCGGCCCGGCATTCGCCGTAGCGTGCCCGGCTGGGAGTCAGGAGTGCCGCGCCGCCCAGATAGCCGAGTCCGGTCCCCGCGCAGTCGTCAGCAACGTCCGGTGCTGCCGGCGCCGGATACGCCGCGAGCTCGCAGTGTGCCACGGGCACGGTTGCCAGTTTCTGGTTATCGGGATCGCTGAAATTATTGGTTTCGTACGGCAGGTTCAGGTGCGGCCCGCGGGCTGAGGTCAGCGCGCACACCACGTTCCGGTCCGCAGTGACGAACGCCAGCACGTCCTCCCCTGCCGCAAACCCCGCGGGGTCAGTGAGCGGAGCTTGTTTCAGCTGTTCGAGGGCCTGCAGCGGTGGCGACGGGGTGTACTCCGGATCCGCGACGGTTACGGAACAGCCCGCCAGTGTCACTGCGACCAGTGCCACCCAGAACATCGGCGCCAGGGCTGCAGCCACGCCATCCAGGCGCCGCACCCGCACGCTTAGGCGTCGATCTTGGTCAGCGGCGCGTACCGCAGAAGCAGTCGCTTCTCGCCGACGTCGAATTTCACCTTCGCCACGGTCTTGTCCCCGGCACCTTCGACGGCGAGCACGGTGCCGTTGCCAAAGCTCGTGTGGTTGACCTGGTCCCCCACGCTGACCGCGATAACTTCCTTCTGCGGCTGCACGCGGTTTTTTGCGACGGCGGCCGGGACGTCCGCGTTGAAGCCCGCGGAGGAATCGGCACGGGTGCCGCGGGCCGTTCCGGCGCCCCAAAAGGAACCGCCGTACCGGCTCGACCCGATGTCGGCGCCGCTCCCCCACCCGCCGGATTGCCGGCTTGTTCCCTCGCGCTTCCATTCCACGAGTTCGGAGGGGATTTCCTCCAGGAACTGGCTGGCCGGGTTGTACTGGCTTTGCCCCCACATGCTTCGGACCTCGGAACGGGTGACGTAGAGGCGCTTCCGGGCGCGCGTCAGCCCCACGTAGGCGAGCCGGCGTTCCTCCGCCAGTTCCTTCGGGTCGGTGGCCGAGCGCTGGTGCGGGAAGAGCCCGTGCTCCATGCCGGTCAGGAACACCACGGGGAACTCCAGGCCCTTGGCCGTGTGCAGCGTCATGAGCGTGACAACGCCAAGCCGCTTGGCCTCGGCCACCGCGGCGTCAATGTCCGCGCCAGGGGCGTCCGGGATCTGGTCGGCGTCGGCCACCAGTGACACCTGCTCGAGGAAGGCGCCCAGGGATCCTTCGGGGTTGTCGCGCTCGTATTCACGGACGACGGCGACGAGCTCGGCGAGGTTTTCCACCCGGGACTCGTCCTGCGGATCCGTGCTGGAGCGCAGCGTGGCGAGGTAGCCGGTCTGTTCCAGCACCGCCTCGAGGGCGGCCGCGGCGCCAGAGCCCGCGGCGACCTCGGCGAGGTCGTCCAGGAGCTTCACGAAGCCAAGCACCGCGTTGACCGAGCGGGTGGCCATGCCGGGCGCCTGGTCGGCGCGGCGGGCGGCGGAGATGAAGGACGTGCGTTCCCGCTCGGCGAGGGCCGCCACGGCCCCCTCGGCCCGGTCCCCGATCCCGCGCTTGGGCTCATTGAGCACACGGCGGAGGTTGACGTCGTCGTCCGGGTTGACCAGCACCCGGAGGTACGCCAGCGCGTCCTTGATTTCCTTGCGCTCGTAGAACCTGGTGCCGCCCACCACTTTGTACGGCAGGCCCACGCGCACCAGGACGTCCTCGATGGAACGGGACTGGGCGTTGGTGCGGTAGAAGATGGCCACGTCGCCGGGACGGAGATTGTCCTCGTCCTGGAGCCGGTCGATTTCCTTGGCGATGAACTGGGCTTCATCGTGCTCGTTCTCGCCCACGTAGCCGATGATCTTGTGGCCCTCGCCCTCCGCGGTCCAGAGCCTCTTCTCGGGGCGGTTGGGGTTCCGGGAGATGACGGAGTTGGCCGCGCTCAGGATGTTCTGGGTGGAGCGGTAGTTCTGCTCCAGCTTGATGGTACGGGCGGCGGGATAGTCCTTCTCGAACTCCACGATGTTACGGATGTCCGCGCCGCGGAACGCGTAGATGGACTGGTCCGAGTCGCCGACGACGGTCAGCTCCGCCGCGCCCGGGCCCTCGCCGACGATTTCCCGGACCAGGGCATACTGTGCGTGGTTGGTGTCCTGGTATTCGTCCACCAGGACGTGCCGGAACCGCCGGCGGTAGGAATCGGCGAGCGCCGGGAAGGCCCGGAACATGTAGACCGTCTGCGCGATGAGGTCGTCGAAGTCCATGGCGTTGGCCTGCCGCAGCCGCTGGGTGTAGCCCTTGAAGACGTCCGCCACGGCGCTCTCGAACGGGTCACTGTGGTTCGCGGCGGACGCGAACGAGTCGTCGTCGATCAGTTCGTTCTTGAGCGCGGAGATCTTGTGTTGGATGGCCTTGGGCGCGAACTTCTTGGGGTCCAGGTCCAGGTTTTTGGCCACCAGGGTAATCAGCCGCAGGGAGTCGGCGGAGTCGTAGATGGAGAAGTTGGAGTTCAGGCCGACGTTGGCGGCCTCGCGGCGCAGGATCCGGACACATGACGAGTGGAACGTGGAGATCCACATGGCCTTGGCCCTGTTGCCCACGAGGGCCTCGATGCGTTCACGCATTTCCGCGGCGGCCTTGTTGGTGAACGTGATGGCCAAGATCTCGCCGTGGTGCGCACGCTTGGTGGCAATCAGATAGGCGATCCGGTTACTGAGGACGCGGGTCTTTCCGGAGCCGGCCCCGGCCACGATCAGCAATGCGCTGCCGGAGTGCTTGACCGCTTCCTCCTGCTGCGGATTCAGGCCGGCCAGCAGTGCGCCGGCGTCCGGGAGATGGTGCCGGGCGTGATCCTCCGCCGGGCCTCCCTCTGCCTGGCCGGCAGCGGGGCCAGCTGCCGGGCGGCCGGCGGATTCGCCCGGGCCGCCGCCGAACGCGGGCGTCATCAGCCCTGCTTCGGGGCGCGACTTGGTGATGGCACCGGCGTGGGAACCAGCCTTGAAGGGACCGTCAGCGTAGGGGTCAAACAACATATCCATGGTGACTACAAGTCTAGGCGGTGGGACTGACACCGGATTCCGCCCTGTGGATAACCCGGCAGATAGCCCCGGCGCCGGGAGAACCGAAGGGCAAGAAGGCTAGTCGACAGAGCCTGACTCAAGCGCGGCGCGCAACTGGTGCACCGCCGTCGTTCCTCCCGCCATGAACCATTCCAGGCCGTTGACGTGAACGGTGCCGGCGACGCCGCCGGCGGCCGTCACTATCGCCTTCCCGGGCAGCCAGTCCCATTCGGGGCAGCTGTGCTGGAACCAGCAGCCAAGCTGCCCGTCAGCGACGCGCCCCAGGTCGCACGAGCCGGACCCGAGCATACGCAGCGTTGCGGCCGACGTCGCGGCGGCGTGCCACGGCATGGCGCACATCGGGTCGGCGAGCCACCGCGGGTGGATGTACGTGCCGGCGCCAAGGTGGGAGAGGTCGGCGGCGTTGCGGTTGGTTCCGTCCTCCTTGTAGGTGGTGACGGGTTCGCCGTTGAGGGTGGTGGCGTGCTGCTTGCCGCCGATCCAGAGCTTGTCCTCCTCGGGCTGGAAGATGGCGCCGAGCAGCACATCCGATTCGTCCTTGAGGGCGATGGCTGAGCACCAGTAGGTGGAGCCCTGCAGGAAGTTGTAGGTGCCGTCGACCGGGTCGATGACCCAGGTCCGCCCGCTACTGCCGCGCACCGCGGCGCCTTCTTCGCCGAGGACGCCGTCGTCCGGGCGGCAGCGTTGAAGCTGCTCCAGCACATAGGCTTCGGCCGCGTGGTCCGCGGCTGTGACGACGTCGGAGATGGACGTCTTGCGCTGGGCGTCGAGGCCGCCCTGCCGCATCAGCAGCGCCAGCTGCCCGGCCTCGCGGACCAGTTCGGCCGCCAGCTCGTAGTCGTCGAGCTCGGGGCTCAGGTTGGTGGCGCTGTGTTTACCCAGTTTGTGTCTGCCCAGTTCCGTCACGGTTCCCACCCTATCGGCGCCGGGCAGGCCCTGCACAGCAGAGCCGGAGCACAGCAGAGCCGGAGCACAGCGGGCGATAATGGACGCATGGCCAAAACACCTGCACAACGGATCAAGAAGCACGGCGCGAAGGCCGCAGTACCCCAGCACCACCTGCCGCCGGTGATCAACCCCCGAACAGACCGGTCTCCTGCGAAGGCCCAGAACAACGCCACCCTGATTGTCATTGCCGGCGTAGTGGCCAGCCTGTTCCTGTTCTGGTACGTCCACCTGCTGACGCTGAACCAGCTCACCCAGCTGTCCGGCGGGCTGGCCATGCCCGATTCCCTGATCGGCGGCTTCGACACCGGCTACGCCGAGCAGCTGCGCCGCGCCCTGGACGCCGACGCCCGTGGCCAGCTCAACTACGTGCATAAGACGGCGGGCACCCTGTTTCCGCTGATCTTCGCCTTCACCTGGCTGCTTCTGATCGGCACCAACGTGGCAAAAAAGGCGCTGCGCTGGGCACTCTGGGCGCTGCCGCTCGTGTTCGTGGTGGTCCGGCTGTGGGGCAACGTCACCATTGATTCCATGATCGCTGCGGTAAACCTCGACGCCGGCCAGGTCGCCTTGGCGTCGGGCCTCACGGTGGCCGGCTGGGTACTGTTCGTGGCCAGTCTTCTCGCCGGCGGCGCCGCCGTGTTCCTGGGCCGCCGGTCCCCGAAAAATGCGGGTCTGCAGAAGGAAGCCTAGGCATTTCCGGTGGCTCAGGGAGCCTAGGCGTTCCGGGCCGCCTGGGCCCGGGCGAAGGCCCTGCGAACCTGCCGTTCCTGCCGGACACGCTGGGCGATGACCAGGCCGGCGGCCGCGAGGCCAATCGTGATGGGGTAGCCCATCAGCCGTTCCAGGGTTCCGGGCTCGGGAACGTCCAGGCCGGTGACGGCCGCCGTGACGAGGGCGGCCGCGGACACTCCGCCGGCGGCCAGAATAAACCAGCCCAGCGGCGTTTGCCGGAGCCACAGGGCGCCGAGCAGCAGCAGCGCCAGGGAGCCGGCGATGAAGTACATGACGGCGCCCGCGTAATGCCAGCCGGACTCCAGGTCCTCAGGGACCAGCCCCACGACGATCGTGCCGACGCCTGCGGTCCCGGTCAGGATCCGCGCCGCCACCGCCGAGTACCACGGCACTTCCCCGGAATGGCTGGCCATGACCTGCACCCGGGCCCGGGCGGCCACCCGCAGCAGCGCCGAGCTGAGCAGCAGCGCGCCCAGCAGCATGCCGAGTCCCTGAACCACGAAGGAGACGTTCATCAGCACGTGCAGCGGCGAACAGATGCTTCGGCCGCCGTAGAGCCCGCAGGTGACGGCACCCAGGTCGCTGATGAGGCCGGTCCGCCGGCTGTAGGGCTCTGGTCCGGCCCAGGCGCCGATGACCGCCGCCTCCGCCATGAAATACTGGACCACGCTGAGCACCGCCCATGCCCCGATGTATTGCCGTGTGGAGGCGGTGTCTGGCAGGAACGTTGCCCGGGCGGTGGGGACTTCAGCTGCGGCGGCCATGCCAAGAGCGTAGTACCCGCCGCCACCTTGTATGCTTGTAAGCGTGCCCGAACGGGCCGGTCAAAAACCGGCCGCGGCGGGCACCCGCCCTCGTAGCTCAGTGGATAGAGCACGGCTCTCCTAAAGCCGGTGTCGTTGGTTCGATTCCAATCGAGGGCACTTGAATCTGCAGCACCCCTCCGGGCTCCGCGACTATCTGCTGGGTACAACGCCGGCGGCCCCCTCCTCCCCCGACCTTCCGCTGGCAGGCCGCTGGGCCGTGGAGCGGACCATGCTGGACCGGGCTGCGGGCACCCGGGGGACTTTCACCGGCGTCGTGATCTTTTCCCCGGACGGCGACGGCGGGCTCCGCTTCCACGAGGAGGGGACCGTGGTCTGGCCTGCTGCCGACGGCGGCACCTTCACCGGGCCGGCCACCCGCGATTACCTGCTCCGGCCCGCGGACACGCCGGACGCTCTGGACATGCTGTTTCCCGATGCCCGGCCGTTCCACCGGATGAGCTTCTCCCCGGAGGCCAGTCAGGACCGGCACTGGTGCGATCCTGACACTTACCGGGTCACGTACGTCCGTCATGGCGAGGACGGGTTCAGTTACGTCTGGGATGTCACGGGCCCGCGCAAGGACCTGCTGCTGGAGTCCGTGCTGCGCCGGCTGCCGGCAACGGTGGCAGCGGACGGGCTAGGCGCGAAGCCGTGAATCCGCGCATCATCGTCTCCGCCGTGTGTGTCTACGACGCCGCGGGCCGGCTCCTGACCGTCCGCAAGCGCGGCACGGACAAGTTCATGCACCCCGGCGGCAAGCCCGAGCCCGGCGAGACCGCGGTGCAGGCCGCCGCCCGGGAGCTGCAGGAGGAAGTCGGCATCATCGTCGATCCCCGCGAACTTACCCTGATGGGCGTCTGGCTGGCCGACGCCGCCAACGAGGCGGCTACGGAGATCGAGGCCACCGTCTTCACGGCGCCGGGCACCTGGGTGGCTCACCCCTCCGCTGAGATCGCCGAGATCCGGTGGCTGGACCTCGCGGCGGAGTGGCCCGGCGACCTCGCACCGCTGCTCACGGACCACATACTGCCGGCGCTGGCGCCGCCAGACGCCCGGGGCGCAGCCCGCTCCTAGAGTTCCCCGCCCTGCTTTCGAGGGCCCCGCCCTGGTTTCGAGGACCGCAGCGGGACCGCTACCTTCGATGCGGACGCCCCCGGCCCTTGTTGGGGGCCAAGGTTTTTGCAAGCCACCCCCTCTAGCCTTTCTCCTGTCATCGGTCAATGGAGCCGGACGGAGGCGCGCATGCATCGGCTTGGGTCAGCTGTCACGGTCGCGCTGCTCCTGATCACGGGGTACGTGGCGGTGGCTCCGCACGGCTCTCCGAGCGCAACAGGGTCACACGCAATTGGAGCACATGCCACCGGCCCACACATCCACATCGCCGCGCTGCCAGCCGCCGCGCTCGAGGCTGCCCCGCCTTCGCTGCCCCGGAGCGGGTGGACGGTGACGGCCAGTGACGAACAGGCATCGGGCGGGAACGGGCGGGCAGCCCACGTTCTGGACGGCGACGCCGCCACGTACTGGCAAAGCGGTGGGACTGAGACCGCCGCTGCCTTGCCGCACAGCATCACGATCGACACCGGCGCGGTGCAAACGATCTCTGGGTTCCGCTATCTCCCGCGTGCCGACAGCCCGGACGGAAGGATCGGCAGCTTCGAGATCACGGTTAGTACCGACGGCGCCCTGTGGGCCCCTCCGGTGGCCCGCGGCACCTGGGCGGACACCAGTGCGGAGAAAAGCGTGACGTTCGCAGCAGTACAGGCCCGCTACGTGCGGCTGCAAGCCATGACCGAAACGGGCGGACGTGGACCTTGGAGCAGCGCCGCGGAGATCAATTTGTTGGGCGAAAGTGCCGGCAACGCCGCGGCCCCGCCGGCAGCGGCCCCACCGGCCGCGGCCCCGCCAGTTGCGGGCATGCCGGCTGCGGTCAAGGCGCCGCTGGCGAGCGAGTCAGTACAGTCGGACGAGTCACTGGGGTCCTGGGGTCCGACGATCAACTTTCCGCTGGTGCCCACCGCGGCCGCACTCTTGCCCGGGAACCGGTTGCTGACATGGTCCGCCTACTCCGCCACCACGTTCGGCGGCGCGCCGGGCTACACCCAGACTTCCATCCTGGATCTCGCCACCGGTGCCGTGAGCCAGAGCGAGGTATCCAACACCGGACACGACATGTTCTGCCCCGGGACCTCGCTGCTTCCCGACGGGCAACTCATGGTCACGGGCGGTTCCAACAGCACAAAAACCAGCCTTTACAACCCGGCGACGGACACATGGACCGCGGGGCCGGCCATGAAGATCGCCCGTGGCTATCACTCCAGCGTGACCACATCGGCCGGTGAGGTGTTCACCATCGGAGGTTCATGGTCCGGTGGCATCGGCAACAAGCACGGCGAGGTGTGGTCGGCCGCCAGCGGCTGGCGGACGCTGCCGAATGTGCTGGTGAACAGCATCCTGACCGCCGATCCTCTCGGCAGCTACCGCGCGGACAACCATCCGTGGTTGTTTGCCGCGCCCGGTGGCCGGGTGTTCCACGCCGGGCCGAGCCGCCGGATGAACTGGATCACCACCGCGGGGTCCGGAAGCATCAGCCCGGCAGGCCCGCGGTCAGACAGCGCTGACGCGATGAGCGGCGACGCCGTCATGTACGACATCGGCAAGATCCTCACCGTGGGCGGGGCGCCCGTCCAGGAGAACAGCATTGCCACAGCCCGCGCGTACACCATCGACATCAACGCCGGGGTCACCGTGGCCCGGACCGCCGACATGGCCGTCACCCGGTCGTTCGCGAACGGTGTAGCCCTTCCCGACGGCCAGGTGCTCGTGGTCGGAGGCCAGGGGAATCCTGTTCCGTTCACCGACACTGACGCCAGGATGGCCCCGGAAATCTGGAACCCCGCCACCGGGCAGTGGACAACGCTGGCCCCGATGGCCATTCCCCGGACCTATCACAGCGTCGCGCTGTTACTCCCGGATGGCAGGGTCTTCGTCGGCGGTGGCGGACTGTGCGGCAGC
This sequence comes from Arthrobacter sp. FW305-BF8, assembly GCF_021789315.1. NCBI lineage: Bacteria > Bacillati > Actinomycetota > Actinomycetes > Micrococcales > Micrococcaceae > Arthrobacter > Arthrobacter sp. FW305-BF8. Next base: position 1,160,972 of record NZ_CP084561.1, on the reverse strand, counting down.
TGCACGACCAACCACCTGGACGGAGAGATTTTCACGCCGCCCTACCTGCTGAACGCGGACGGCAGCCCGCGCGCCCGCCCGAAAATTGTCACCGCCCCCACCACCGCCACTACCGGCAGCACCATTTCCGTGACCACCGCGGCACCGGTCACTGAGTTCTCCCTGATGCGGATGGGTTCGGCGACTCACGCCGTGAACACTGATCAGCGGCGCATCCCCCTGAATGCAACTGGGATATCCGGCAACACCGCGTCGCTGAAGCTGCCGGCGGATACCGGCGTGCTTGTCCCAGGCAACTACCTGCTGTTTGCGCTGGACGCCGCCGGAGTGCCCAGCGTCGCGGCAACCATCGCGATCGGCGCCCCGGCGTCCGTCCTTGCCTCCCGCCCAACCATCGGCAGCGACGCTGACACCCTGGCTGTCGCCTCCGATGGGGTCCTGTGGAACTACCATCCAAACGGTACGGGCGGCCTGCAGCCCCGGGAAAGGATCGGTGCAGGCTGGTCAGGGCTGTCGAAGGGGTTCGTGACCGACTGGAACACCGACGGCATGTTCGACATCATGGCGCAGTGGAAAGACGGAAGGATGATCTTTTACCCCGGAAAGCCCAATGGAGGATTCGCCCCTCCCCAGGTCCTCAGCGCAGGATGGAGCACCTACCACGTGACGATCGGCCGCTGGCGGAGCACCGACAAGTACCCGGGCATCCTCGCCTATGACGCTGCCGGGACGTTGTGGTACTACGGCAACAGTGCCGGAAAAGGCCTGAGTCCCCGTGTCCGGACCGGAGCGGGATGGCGCGGCCTGTACCTCACCATGGCGGACTACGATCAGGACGGGAAACAGGACGTCATCGCCAAACGCGGCGACGGGAACCTCATCCTGTACCGCTCGAATGGAGCAGGCAGCTTCATCCCAGAAACCCGACGGCGCCTTGGCGGCGGCTGGAACACCATCAACAGCATTACCGAGGTGACGGGGTTCCGCCCCGGCGGCCACGGACTCATCACCCGGCTGACCGACGGCCGGCTAGCCCACTATCCCTTCAGCAAGGGAATCATGGGTACACGAACCATCATCAGCGCCGGCTGGGGCAGTTACAACATCTTCCGGTAGTCACGGCTCCAGGCGCCGGTGGCCGGTCAGTACTCCGGCACCGCTTCCTCCGCCACGGCCGTGGCCTCGGCGAACTGGGTCCGGTACAGCTCCGCGTAGCGGCCGTCCGCGGCCAGCAGCTCGGTGTGGGTTCCGCGCTCCACAATCCGGCCGTCCTCCACCACCAGGATGGCGTCGGCCGCGCGGATCGTCGAGAGCCGGTGGGCAATGACGACGGCGGTGCGTCCTTCCAGCGCCGCGCCCAGCGCCGCCTGCACGGCGGCCTCGTTGGTGGAGTCCAGGGCGGCCGTGGCCTCGTCGAGGATGACCACCCGGGGCTGGGCTATCAGCAGCCGGGCGATGGTGAGCCGCTGGCGTTCGCCGCCGGAGAGCCGGTAGCCGCGCTCCCCCACCACGGTTTCCAGGCCGTCGGGAAGGGAACGGATCATGGCTTCGAGCCGGGCCTGGCGCAGCACGGCCCACATGTCCTCGTCGGTGGCTTCGGGGCGGGCCAGCCTGAGGTTGGAGGCGATGGTTTCATGGAACAGGTGCCCGTCCTGGGTGACCATGCCCAGGGTGGCGCGGATGGAATCGAAGGTCAGGTCGCGCACGTCCAGGCCGGAGGCCGGGGCGGTGCCGCCGAGGCGCACGGCGCCGGAATCGACGTCGTACAGCCGGGACAGCAGCTGGGCCACTGTGGACTTGCCGGCGCCGGAGGACCCCACGAGGGCAACGGTCTGCCCGGGTTCCACCCGGAAGCTGATGCCGTGCAGCACTTCCTCGCCGCCGCGCGTGTCCAGCGTGGAGACCTCCTCCAGCGAGGCCAGAGAGACTTTGTCCGCCGAGGGGTAGGAAAAGCGCACGTCGTCGAACTCCACGGCCACCGGACCGGGCGGGACGGCCAGCGCACCCGGCTTTTCCTGGATGAGGGGCTCGAGGTCCAGGATTTCGAAGACCCGTTCAAAGCTGACCAGGGCGCTCATGATCTCCACGCGGGCGTTGGACAGCGCGGTGAGCGGCGCGTAGAGGCGGGTGAGCAGCAGCGCCAGCACCACGACGTCGCCGGGCGCGAGCTGGCCGCCGATCGCCAGCCAGCCGCCCAGGCCGTAGACCAGGGCGAGGGCCAGGGCGGAGACGAGCGTCAGCGCGGTCACGAACGTGAACTGGAGCATGGCTGTCCGCACGCCGATATCGCGGACCCGGCCGGCGCGAAGCGCGAACTCGCGGGATTCCTCGTCGGGCCGGCCAAACAGCTTGACCAGGGTGGCGCCGGGGGCGGAGAAGCGCTCGGTCATCTGGGTGCCCATGGCGGCGTTGTGCTCGGCCGCCTCGCGCCGCAGGTCCGCCAGCCGGGAGCCCATCCGCCGGGCGGGGATGAGGAAGATCGGCAGCAGGATCATGGCCAGCACGGTGACCAGCCAGGAGGTATTCAGCATCACCACGAGGGTGAGGATGAGGGCCACCACGTTGCTGACCACGCCGGACAGGGTTCCGGCGAACGCGGACTGCGCGCCGATGACGTCGTTGTTCAGGCGGCTGACCAGCGCGCCGGTGCGGGTCCGGGTGAAGAACGCGATGGGCATTCTCTGGACGTGGTCGAACACCTTGGTGCGGAGGTCCACGATGACGCCCTCGCCGATGGTGGAGGACAGCCAGCGGCTCACCATGCCCAGGGCTGCCTCAGCCACCGCCACGCCGGCGATCAGGGCCGCCAGCCGGACCACCTCGCCGGCATCGGCGCGGGCAACGATCGTGTTGACCACCTGGCCGGCGAGGACCGGGGTCGCCACGGCCAGGAAGGCCATGGCAACGGAGACCACCACGAACGCGATCAGCCGTCCCCGGTGCGGCCGGGCGAAGCCCATGACGCGCTTCAGGGTTTCCTTGGAGAACGGCCGGGAGCCGCTCTTGGCCCGGGTGATGTTGTATAGCGAGCGCCAGGCGACGCCGTCCATGCTCATTTGTTCTGCTCCATCTTGCCTGCCGCCAGTTCGGTGACGACGCCGTTGTCCACATTCCAGCGCATGTCCAGGCGGACGTTTTCCAGCAGCCGCCGGTCGTGCGTGACCAGCAGCAGGGCGCCGTCGTAGCTTTCCAGTGCTTCCTCTAGCTGCTCGATCGCCGGGAGGTCCAGGTGGTTGGTGGGCTCGTCCAGGACCAGCAGGTTCACGCCGCGGGCCTGCAGCAGGGCCAGGGCGGCGCGGGTCCGCTCCCCCGGCGACAGCGAGTCCACGGTGCGCGCGGTGTGGTCCGCCTTGAGGCCGAACTTGGCCAGCAGGGTCCGGACCTCGGCGGAGGTGTAGTCGGTCAGGACGGCTTCGACGGCGTCCGCCAGTTTGAGGTGTCCGGCCAGCAGCCCCCGGGCCTGGTCGATCTCGCCGACGGCCACGGACACACCTCGGGAAGCGTCGCCGGAGTCCGGTTCCTGCGTTCCCAGAAGCAGCCGGAGCAACGTCGATTTGCCGGCGCCGTTGGGTCCGGTGATGCCGATCCGTTCACCGGCGTTGAGCTGCAGGTTCACCGGCCCCAGGGTGAAGCTGCCCTGCCGCGCGACGGCGTCGCGCAGCGTCGCCACCACAGAGCTGGAGCGGGGCGCCTGGCCGATGCTGAACTGCAGCTGCCACTCCTTGCGCGGTTCTTCCACCACGTCCAGGCGGGCAATGCGCGATTCCATCTGCCGGACCTTCTGCGCCTGCTTTTCGGATGACTCGGTGCTGGCGGCACGGCGGATCTTGTCGTTGTCCGGGTTTTTCTTCATTGCGTTCCGGACGCCCTGCGAGCTCCATTCCCGCTGGGTGCGCGCCCGGGAGACGAGGTCCGCCTTGGTCGCGGCGAATTCCTCGTACCGTTCGCGGGCGTGCCGGCGGGCCACGGCGCGTTCCTCCAGGAAGGCCTCGTAGCCGCCGTCGTACACGGCCACCGAGTTCTGGGCCAGGTCCAGTTCCACGATCGAGGTCACGCAGCGGGCCAGGAACTCCCGGTCGTGGGAGACCAGCACCGCGCCGCCGCGAAGCCCCTGCACGAACGCTTCCAGCTTGGCCAGGCCATCCAGGTCAAGGTCATTGGTGGGCTCGTCCAGGAGCACGACGTCGAAGCGGCTTAGCAGCAGGGCGGCGAGCGCCACGCGCGCAGCCTGGCCACCGGACAGACCGGTCATCTCGGCGTCGGGGCCGACGTCCAGTCCCAGGTCGGCCAGGACGGGGGCAATCCGTTCGTCCAGGTCCGCGGCCCCGGAGGCCATCCACCGGTCAAAGGCCATCGAATAGGCGTCGTCGGCTCCGGGCGCTCCCGAGCCGAGGGCCTCGGCCGTGGACTCCATCTCTGCGGTGGCTTTCGCGCAGCCGGTGCGGCGGGCGATGTAGGCGGCGACGGTTTCGCCGGCGAGCCGTTCGTGTTCCTGCGGCAGCCAGCCCACAAAGGCGTCGGCCGGTGCGAGGCTGACTGTGCCGTCCTGCGCCTGGTCCACGCCGGCAAGGAGCCGCAGCAGTGTGGACTTGCCCGCACCGTTGGCGCCGACCACGCCAACAACGTCCCCGGGGGCCACTGTGAGGGACAGCCCGGAGAAGAGGGTGCGGTGATCATGACCGCCCGAAAGGTCCTTCGCAACAAGGGTTGCAGTCATCAATCCATCCTCTCACCGCTGCCCGTTTTCACCCGAAAAATCAGGTGGGCATGAAAGAACCCGCTGGTCCGGACTTGGGGGGTGTACGGACCAGCGGGTTCGACCACTTAGCATAGTTGAAGCGGCGCGCTACGTAAAATCCAGGCCGGCGGGCCGCCACTTCGCACCAACCCGCCCGTGACCAGAAAGCGTTCCATGCCCCTACCCGCCAAGGCCTTCCAGCGCTGGCTGCACGGCGTCGCGCCGGACGCCAGCGTGGCTGATGTGGCCAGGGCGTCAGGGGTCAAGCGCACCACCCTGGCCCAGCAGCTGGTCCGCGGCAAGGTGGCCGAGGCAACTGTGGTGGGGATCAGCCGGGCCTTCAACATCAATCCCGTGGCAGCGCTGGGCTCCTTTGAGCCTTACCGGGATCTGGAAAAACCGCCGATCCCGCCCACGCTGCAGGAACTGGTCAGCCAGATCGCCACCACGGACCTGCTGCACGCCATCATCGCCCGCACCGAGCGGGACGCCGGCAGAGGCAAAGGCACAGAGCCGCCCGGACTCAGCCCGCCGCCGCATCCCACCTCGGTGAAAAACTGGGTGGACGCGATCGACGACGGCGAGCTCCGGCACCGCGTCTCCACCGCCACCGGCGTCGCCCCGCAAAACTATTCAGCGCAACTGACCGCCAACCGGCTCGCCCCCGAACTGGCCGTCGCCACCTCACGGGCCGCCGGCGTCGGACTTGCCGGCGGGCTGGTGGCCGCCGGGCTGGTGACCGAAGCCGAAGCCGGCTGGGCGCCCGGTGCCCGGCAAGCTGCCCTGGATCGCATGACCGACGGCGAACTGGCCGTTCTGGCCGGCGAACGGCTTCAGTCGCTCGGCAAGACCTTGCGGCGGCAAGAACACGACCAACGACAAACCGAAACGATCTGGGAGAACCTCGGATGATTGAAATCCTGCAGTGGACCACACTGATCGCGTGCTGTACCGCCGCGCTGAGCCGGGTCCCCAACCTGGTCCGCCGCAAGAACCGCTCCATGTTCTTCATTTTTGCGCTGATGACCCTCGCCGTCCTGCTGAGCATCAAAGGCCCATACCTGGCGATCGACGGCCTGCTCGGAGGCACCAACATCGCGAACCTCCTGCTGCGTTTCATCATCTTCGGGGCGATCTTCTTCCTCGGCCTCCGAATCGCAACGGGCTTCGGCGATGAACAGGGTCTCCGGCTGCTCCGGGGCAAAGCCGGCACGCTAGCCTTCGGCCTGACCTCCATTGCCTTGCTGGTGCCTTTCATCCTGATGGACACCTCGGGTTCCTCAGTAGGCATGACCGCCGTCAATACCGGGAACGCGTGGAACGCGGTGCTTGTCCAGTACTACGCCGCGGCCGGGCGCGCTTATCCGGCGTACGTGTGCCTTGTGCTGCTGCCGGGGATGCTGCGGGCGCTCAGGAGTTCCCTGCCCGCGGTGCTGCGGGCAAGCGCGCTCCTTCTGGCCGTGGGCTGCGCTGCGATCGCCGTCACGTTGCTCTTCCCGATCATGCCGCCGGCAGTGGGGTTCCTGAAGTTCGTCATCAACTACACAGCCATCCTGTGCTTCGTCGTGGGCCTGGCACTCATCTGGGTGGCCAGCAGCCGGGCCGGGCGGAAGCACCGGCCGGTGTCCGCCGCACGCCGCTAGTATCGTTCCAATCACTCGTTCAGCAGAGAGCGTTTCATGCCCCTCCCCGCCAAAGCATTCCAGCGCTGGCTAAATGGCGTGGCACCGGACACCAGCACGGCCGACATCTGCAGGGTCTCCGGGGTCAAGCGCACCACCCTCGCCCAGCAGCTGGTGCGGGGAAAGGTTGCCGAGACAACAGTCGTGAGCATCAGCCGGGCCTACAACATCAATCCGGTCGCCGCACTGGCCACCTTTGACACGTACAACGACCTCTCCAGTTCCTCCCTCCCTCCTTCCGACAAGGAACTGGTTAGCCAAATCGCCACCGTCGACCTGCTGCGGGCCGTCATCGTCCGCACCGCACCCAAGTGCTCCACCGGCACAGAATCCACCGGCACAGGCTCCACGGGCCCGTGCCAGCCGGAACTCAGCCCGCCTCCGCATGGCACCTCGGTGAAGAACTGGGTGGACGCAATCGACGACGGCGAGCTCCGGCACCGCGTCTCCGCCGCCACCGGCGTCGCCCCGCAGAACTACTCAGCACAGCTGACCGCCAACCGGCTCGCCCCGGAACTGGCCGTCGCCACCTCCCGGGCTGCCGGCGTCGGACTGGCCGGCGGACTGGTGGCTACGGGGCTGGTGACCGAAGCGGAAGCAGGCTGGCCGCCGGCCGCACGGCAGGCGGCCCTTGACCGGCTCAGCGACGGCGACCTCGCCGCCCTGGCCGGCGAACGCCTCCAGGCGCTGGGCAAGACCCTGCGGCGGCAGGAGCAGGACCAGGAACAGACCGAAAGAATCTGGGAGAACCTGGTATGAGCGAGATTCTCCCGTGGATAACGCTGATTGTTTGCGCCGGTGCCGCCGTGGCCCGGCTTCCCAGCGCCGTTCGCGGCGTGAACCCCACCCTGTTCTTCATCTTCCTGCTGGCGACGGCCGCCGGGATCCTCAGCATCGAACAGTTCTACGTGGCCATCGACGGTGCCCTCGGCGGCATCAACATTGCCCACGTTGTGCTGCGCCTGATTGTTTTCGCCACGATCTACCTCATCGCGGTCCGCGTCACGAGGGGGTTTGGCGCCCCTGATGCCCACCGCATGATCGCCGGACGTCCGGGGCTGGCCATGCTCGCGATTTTCTCAGCGGCCCTCGTGACGGTCTTCCTCCTGATGGAACCGGCCGCCTCGTCGGTGCGCTTCAGGGACGCCGGCGCGGCCAGCGCCTGGAATGAGGCCCTGCTGCCGTACTACTGGGCTGCCGCTCGGGGCTACCTGGCGTACGTCTCCCTCGCACTGCTGCCTGCCCTGCTGCGCAGCGTCAAGGAAAGCCTGCCCCCGCTCGTCAGGACCGGGGCCGCCCTGATGGCGGCCGGAGCGGTGGCCACTGTGGCCGGCCTCTGCCTGGAATTCGCGCCTCCCCAGATCCTCGTGGTCGCGCCGGCAGTGAACAATGGTGCGGTGGTTTTCTTCACCGCGGGCCTCGTTCTGGTCTGGCTGGCGCGCGTCAAGGCCGCCAGCCGAGGAGGTCACGGGACGTCATCTACCGAAAGGTAGCGGAGCGGGATTCACAAAATCATTAGACCGTGAGAGAATCATGAATGTGTGAAAGCAGTTGCTGCCTGGCTCACAAGCCGTGGCGCCTGCCGGATCGCACATTGGGGGGATGAGTGGTGGCGGCCGTTGGGGACCGCCCCCACTCAGCCTTTTTAAGGGCCGGTTTCAGCCCCCGTATGATGGCGAAATAAAGCTCTTTGCCAATGCGTTGCAGGCACTGGCACCGCGGGAGCCGGACAGGCCGCCGCGATGCCTACCGCCGCAGCCTGAAAAAGAAGGTACCCGCCATGAACCGTATCCATTCCCGCCGCTCCGCCCTTGCAGCCACCCTCGCCGGACTGGCACTGGCTCTGACGGCCTGCGGCGGTGGCAGCGGCAGCGGCGGCGGAGGCTCCCAGGCTCCGGCTGCCAGCAGCTCGGACACCTCGCTCAGCGACGTGAAGTCCAAGGGTGAGATTGTCATCGCCACCGAGGGCACCTACAAGCCGTTCAGCTTCCACGCGGAGGGAGCGGGCGACCTGACCGGCTACGACGTCGAGATCGCCCGGGCCGTGGCCGACAAGCTGGGCGTGAAGGCCAACTTCCAGGAAACCCAGTTCGACGGGATCTTCGCCGGCCTCGACGCCAAACGGTTCGACACCATCGCCAACCAGATCTCCATCAACGCGGAACGCAAGGCCAAGTACGACTTCTCCAAGCCGTACACCATCTCTACGGGCGTGATCGTGACGAAGGCGGACAACAGCAGCATTACGAGCTTTGAGAGCCTCAAGGGCAAGACCGCCGCCCAGTCGCTCACCAGCAACTTCTACAAGTTGGCCGTGGACGCAGGCGCCAATGTGCAGTCCGTGGAGGGCTGGGCCCAGGGCGTGACGCTGGTCCGGCAGGGCCGCGTGGACGCCATCGTCAATGACAAGCTCACCTACCTCGACTACGCGAAGACCAATCCGGATGCCGGGCTGAAGATCGCCGCCGAAACCAGTGAGAAGTCAGAGAGCGCCTTCGTGTTCCGCAAGGGCTCCAATGAGCTCACTAAGGCCGTAGACAAGGCGCTGGACGACCTCCGCGCTGACGGGACGCTGGCCAAGATCTCGGAGAAGTACTTCGGCACGGACGTCTCCAAGTAGATGCCGTTGAACTGGGATCTCATCTGGAGCTCCTTCGGCCCTATTGTCACGGGCGCAATCACTGGCACCATCCCGCTGACGCTCGCTTCATTCGCGATCGGCCTCGCGCTGGCACTGCTGGTGGCGCTGATGCGGCTAAGCCGCAACGCCGTGGTGTCCGGCGTGGCGCGGTTCTACGTTTCGGTGATCCGCGGCACCCCGCTGCTGGTGCAGCTTTTCGTCATCTTCTACGGCCTGCCGAGCCTGGGGGTGAAGCTTGATCCGTGGCCCAGTGCCATCATCGCCTTTTCGCTGAACATCGGCGGCTATGCCGCCGAGGTCATCAGGGCCGCCATCCTGTCGGTGCCGAAGGGCCAGTGGGAAGCCGGCCACACCATCGGCATGTCCCGGGGCCAGTCGCTGCGCCGCATCATCCTGCCGCAGGCCGCGAGGGTGTCGGTGCCGCCGCTGTCCAACACTTTCATTTCGCTGGTCAAGGACACGTCGCTCGCCTCGCTCATCCTGGTCACGGAGCTGTTCCGCAACGCTCAGCAGATCGCGGCGTTCAGCCAGGAGTTCATGGTGCTGTATCTCGAGGCGGCCCTGGTCTACTGGATCATTTGCCTGGCGCTCTCCTCCGGGCAGTCCGTGCTTGAAAGGAGACTGGACCGCTATGTCGCCCACTGACGGAGCAGCACAGGCGGCACCCCACGGGGCCGCATCACAGGGCAGACCGGTGCTGTCGGTCCGCAACCTCGCGAAGGCGTTCGGCAGCAACGTGGTGCTGCGGGACATCGACCTCGACGTGCGCCGCGGCAACGTCGTGGCCCTGATCGGGCCGTCTGGTTCGGGCAAGACCACCGTCCTGCGCTCACTGAACGGGCTGGAAACGCCCGACGCCGGGACGGTCACCTTTGCGGGTTCCGGCGCCTCCGCGGGAACCGAGCTCGCGTTGGATTTCTCCGCCAAAGTCTCCAAGAAGGAGATTTCGGACCTGCGGGACCGCAGCGCCATGGTGTTCCAGCACTACAACCTGTTCCCGCACATGACCGTCCTGCAGAACGTCATTGAAGGACCGGTCCAGGTCCAGAAGCGCAAACGGGCCGAGGCGGTGGCCGACGCCGAAAAGCTCCTGGCCCGGGTGGGGCTGGCGGACAAGCGCGACGCCTATCCGTTCGAGCTCTCCGGCGGCCAGCAGCAGCGCGTGGGCATTGTGCGGGCCCTCGCCCTGAAACCCCAGCTGCTGCTGTTCGATGAGCCCACCTCGGCGCTGGACCCGGAACTCGTCGGCGACGTCCTGGGCGTCATCCAGGAACTTGCCGACGAGGGGTGGACCATGGTCATCGTGACCCACGAGCTGGCCTTCGCCCGGCAGGTGGCGGACGAGGTCATCTTCATGGACGGCGGCCTGGTGGTGGAGCGCGGACCGGCCGCAGAAGTCCTCCGGGCGCCGCGGCAGGAGCGGACCCGGCAGTTCGTCCGGCGGCTGCTGCACGAATTCTGACCACTCCTAACCGCCTAGGCCTGCTGTTAGTACGCCGGAAGCGCTGTCGCGGAAGGCCGTCAGCGGCGCGTGAGCCTCAGGGTCACGAGCTGGAACGGCCGCAGCGTGAGCTCCGCGGAGTCCGCCCCGGCCACCATGCCGGTCGCCTCGACCGGCCGCTCGAGCAGGTCCACCGCCTGGATGCCCGTGGCCGGGAAGTTGGCGGTCAGGCGCCCGGCCGAGCGCTGGCCCAGGGATTCGTACAGCCGGACGATGACGTCTCCCGAGCCGTCTTCGGCCAGCTTCACGGCTTCGACCACCAGGGCCGGGTTGTCCACCGTAACCAGCGCCTCGGCCGGGTGCGCGCCGAGCACCGTCCTTGGAGCGAGGTTGGCGCGGTAGCCCTCCTCCACGGCCTCGGCGATTCCCGCTGCCGGCCGGACCCAGACGTCCAGCACGTGCCTGCCGCGGTCGGCCTCGGGGTCGGGGAACTTGGCAGCGCGCAGCAGCGAGAGCCGGACGATAGTGGTGGTCCCGCCGTCGTCCCGGACAGTCCGGGCGACGTCGTGCCCGTACGTGGAGGCATTGGCGATGGCCACGCCGTACCCGGGTTCCGAAACGTGGATCCAGCGGTGCGCGCAGATCTCGAACTTGGCGGCCTCCCACGACGTGTTCACGTGGGTCGGCCGGAAGACGTGGCCGAACTGGGTTTCCGCCGCCGACCGGTCCGCCCTCAGGTCGAGCGGGAAACCCAGCTTGAGCAGCTTCTCGCGCTCCTGCCAGTCAACCTCGGTGGAGATCCCCAGCGACGGGCTGCCCGCCGGCAGGGTGACGCGTTGGGTGATGCGGGAGGACCCGGTGAGCCGTTCCACCACGACGACGGCGTCCCCGCCGTTCCGCTCCAGCCTCACCTCCGCGGCGTCGGTAAGGCTGGTGACGTTCCGCCGGTAGAACTCGTCGATGTCCCAGGCGTCCCATTCGTTGGGGGTGTCCCGGTGCAGTTCCAGGTGGTTTCCGAACTGGCCGGGCGCGATGGCTTCCCGGCCTGTCCCGTGGTCCCGCAGCGACGTCAGGAGCCCGTTGTCATCCAGTACGGCACGGATAATTCCGTTGTCCAGGACGAAGCCGCCGTCCAGCGGTGTGGCTTGCACCTCATCCTCGGTTACCGCATGCACAGCGGCCGTGAGCGCCGGAACTCCGAGGCGGGCGTGCGGGCTCGCGTTGAGCAGGAACTCCTGCGTCCCCTCCCCCAGGAGGGCCGCGGCGGCCTCGCTGATGAGGGCTTCGAGCCCCTTGGCGACGGCCGCGTAGTTGCGTTCGGCGTCCTGGTGCACCCAGGCGATGGCGCTGCCGGGCAGGATGTCGTGGAACTGCTGCAGCAGGACCAACTGCCACAGCCGCTTCAGCTCGGCCGCGGGGTACGTGTACTCCCCACCGGAGCGGACGGCGGCCGTGGCGCACCAGAGTTCCGCCTCGCGCAGGAGGTGCTCGGACCGGCGGTTGCCCTGCTTGGTCCTGGCCTGGCTGGTGTAAGTGCCGCGGTGCAGCTCCAGGTACATCTCACCCACCCAGACCGGCAGCGCTTTGTACTCTGCTTCGGCCTGCTCAAAGAAGCTGCGCGGCGATCCGATCCGGACCTTCGGCGAGCCTTCCAGGTCGGCCGCGCGATGCCCGGCGGCGACCATCTCCCGCGTCGGTCCGCCACCGCCGTCGCCGTAACCGAAGGGGACGAGCGAGATGGTGCCGTGTCCGTGGTCCCGGTAGTTGCGCTCGGCGTGCGCAAGATCCCGGCCGCTGAGCTCGGAGTTGTACGTGTCCACCGGCGGGAAGTGCGTGAAAACGCGGGTGCCGTCAATGCCTTCCCAGTTGAAGGTGTGGTGCGGCATCCGGTTGATCTGGTTCCAGGAGATCTTCTGCGTCAGGAACCAGCGGCTCCCGGCGGCCTTAACGATCTGAGGCAGGGCCGCGGAGTACCCGAAGGAATCCGGTAGCCAGGCTTCCATGCACTCGACGTCGAATTCCTTGAGGAAGAAGCTCTTGCCTTCGACGAACTGCCGGGCCATGGCTTCACCGCCGGGCATGTTGGTGTCGGACTCCACCCACATGCCGCCCACGGGAATGAACTGGCCGGACTTCACCTTCTCCCGGATGCGGGCAAACAGCTCCGGGTAGTATTCCTTGATCCAGGCCAGCTGCTGTGCGGACGAGCAGGAGAAGACGAAGTCCGGGTCCTCGTCCATGAGGGCAACCACGTTGGAAAAGGTCCGGGCACACTTGCGCATAGTTTCCCGGACAGGCCACAGCCAAGCCGAATCGATGTGCGCATGCCCGGTGGCCAGCAGCTGGTGGGCTGACGCGTAAGCGGGCCTGGCCAGCACCTCCGCCAGCGCTGCACGACCGGCGGGCGCCGTGCCGGCGACGTCGTCCGGGTCCACGATGTCCATCATGCGCTCCAGGGCGCGGAGGATCTCGTGCCGCCGCGGCAGCTCGGTGGGCAGCTCGTGCATGAGGCCGCTGAGTGTCAGCACGTCCTGCTGGAGCTCCCACACTGCCCGGTTCAGCTCCGCGATGGCGATGCTGCCCAAACGGTACTGCGGTTCGTTCCCCGCGGTAGCCTTGTCCCCGTACGGAGTCGGCGCGAAGCTCCAGCCCTGGGCAACATCCGGGTTTGCTGCTGCCTCCACATAGAAGTCCACGGCGAGCCCGCTGCCCAGCAGCTTCAGCGGGATGTGCTGGTTGCGGGGCGAGATGGCCTTGATGATGCTGCCGTCCGGCCGCCAGGCGATTCCCTCGCACTGGAAGCCGGGAATCTCCGTGGTAAACCCGAGGTCCACCACAATCTCCACCTCGGTATCCGGGGCGGTTCCCCAGGCATCCGGCACCTCTCCCTGAAGCCGCAGCCACTTTGTGCTCCATGGGCGCCCCCAGGCGGCACCGTGCTCCTGCGGCATGAAGTCCTGGCGCAGGGCCTCCAGGACCGGGACGGGTTCATCCGGGACGTCCCAGCTGGTCAGCTCCAGGGGCACGCTGCGCCCATAAACGGCGGGGGTGATCCTTTCGCGGACAAAGCGGTCCAGACGGACTTCCGTGATCCGGCGGTCGTCGTGCAATGTGTACCTCTTTAGTACGTGAAAGCTGAAGCGGGCTGTGCTGGCTTTCGTGCGGGCATGGGCGTCGCGGTCAGCTTGGGTCCGGGCAGTTCAGCTGCCTTATGAGCGGATCAACGGTTCCATTCGATGGATAAAATCTACTGCGTGGGCGTCCGGCCGCCAAGGGGCCATGCCCCTACTGCGGCACCGGCGAAGGCGTGGAGATGCGGCCTGCACCCGCATAGACGTTCAGGCTGGTTCCCCGGCTGAACCCTGCCAGCGTGACGCCGGTGGACTCGGCCAGCTCCACGGCAAGGCTGGACGGGGCGCTGACCGCGGCGAGCACCGGAATGCCTGCCAACGCCGCCTTCTGGACCAGCTCAAAGGAGGCCCGCCCCGACACCTGGAGCACGGTGTTCGTGAGCGGCAGCCGCCGTTCGCGCAGGGCCCAGCCAACCACCTTGTCCACCGCGTTGTGCCTGCCCACATCCTCCCGGAGGCACAGCAGCTCCGCACCGCCGTCGTCGTCAATCCTGAACAGTCCGGCAGCGTGCACTCCCCCCGTCACGTCGAAGACGGCCTGCGCCTCCCGCAGCCGGTCCGGCAGGGAGGCAAGCGTCTCGACCGGAACGGTGAGCCGGTCGGCGGCGGGGTTGAAGTGCGAGGACTTGGTGACCGATTCAATGGAGTCCGTGCCGCAGATTCCGCACGAGCTGGACGTGTAGACGTGCCGGCCGGTGTCCGGCAGGGGCACATCGGGGCGCAGCTGGGCTTCGACCACGTTGAACGTCTGGACCCCGTTTTCGTCCTCGCCGGCGCAGAACCTGAGCGAGACCAGCTGGTCCGCATCCCAGATGACGCCCTCTGAGACGAGGAAACCTGCCACCAGGTCGAAGTCGTCCCCGGGCGTACGCATGGTGACAGAGAAGGACAGGTTCCCAAGCCGGATCTCGAGTGGTTCCTCCACGGCCAGCACGTCCTCGCGGTGCCGGACAGGGAATTCCAGTGCCGCGGCCGAGCCGTCCAGGACGTAGCGGTGCACCTTGCGTCGTTGCGTTACACGGCCCATGCGAAACTCCGCGCTGAGTGGCTGTTCATGCCTCCATCATTGCACCTCAGTCGAGCACGCACTTCAATCGAACAGGGCACTCCAGTCCACCGGCCCGCTCTGGGCACCTTGCTTGGCGGAGGCGCGGGACCCGGACTTCCGTGCCGGGCTCTTGGGTTTGGATTCCGCGGTCTTCGGCTCAGGGATGGCCGGGCCCCAGGGCAGCGCGAAAGCCGGCACCATCTCGCCGAGCTGCACGCCGTGCGGCGGCACCACCAGGACGCCGTCGGCGGACGCCAGACCGCGCATCATGCCCGGGCCGGTGTGCTGCGCGGGCGAGGCCATGCCGTAGAGGAGGCGGAAGGGCATCAGCCGCGTGCGGCCGGGGTGGGGCTCGAGCATGGTGCCGGAGGGGACTTCCCGGACCGGCGGCAGCTGGCCATGTCCGAGGGCGGCCAGGAGCGGCGCGCCCACCGTGGACAACGCCATCATGGCCGCCAGCGGGTTTCCCGGCAGCCCCAGCACGAAGCGCCCGTCCGGAAGTTCTGCGAGGACGGCGGGGTGTCCGGGCCGCATTGCCACCCCGTCAATGATCAGCCGTCCGCCCAGTTCAGCCACGGCACGCCTGAAGTGGTCGGTGCCGGACTGGCCCGTCCCGCCGGTGGTGATGACGACGTCGGCCGGCAGGTTCAGTGCCTCAGCGAGGCCTGAATCCTCCAGGCCCTCCAGCCATTCCGTGTAGCTGTCCCCGATGCGGACCTGTTCACGGCACAGGCCGCCGAGCATCTCCACCACTGTGGCCAGCTGTGGCCCGAACGTGTCGCGCACCCGCCCGGGCTCGGGCAGTCCCTGTTCCACCACTTCGGAGCCCGTCAGCACCAGCTTGACGACAGGCTTGCCGAGCACTTCCACCTCGTCGTACCCGGCCAGGGCGGCGAGGGCCACATGGGCGGGATTCAGCACGACGCCGGCCCTGACCAGCACGTCCCCGGCGGTTGCCTCTTCTGCGGCCTTCCGGATGTGCTGGCCGTTCCTCGGTTCGCCGGGCCGGGCGGCGCCCCCCAGCGTCAGGACAGGCAGGCCGTCGTCGTCCGTGGACATCGCACCGCTCTCGGTGCGCAGCACCGCCTTGGCGCCCGGGGGAATCAGTCCGCCCGTCACAATCACGCTCGCCTGGTGCGGTGCCAGACGCTGCCCCGGCTCGTCCAGGATCCACGGACCGGATCCGTTAACGGCCCAGCCGTCCATGGCCGACGATGCATAGTGCGGCATGTCGTGCTGGGCGGTGATGTCCGCGGCCAGAGTCCGGCCCACGGCGTCACGCAAGGGCACGGGTGCCCCAGGTATGGGAGCAGCACAGTCGAAGGCGGCCTGCCGGGCCTCCTCCCAGGTGTGCGCCAGGTGCTTCGCCGGCGCGTCCGGCTCCCCCTGAGCCCCCGTCTCCCCCTGCGCGTCCGTGTCCCCCGCACCGGGTTCGGCGTCGGCGCCGGCTTCGGTGTCGGACACAGGCCCGGCTTCGGAGGCGGCGGCAGGTGCGTCGTCGTCAGCGGGTGCATCCCCGGTGGAGGTTGCGTCCTCCGTGGAGTATGCATCGGTAGAGCGGTGCCCGGGCGCGGCTGTCATTCCCCCGAAGTCCCGGTGGGCGCCGAAGTTGCGGCCGTGCCTGCGGCCGGGGTACCCGCAGCAGCCTGCGCCTCATCGGCCGCGTACGCCTTGGCAACGGAACGGGCCACGTCCATCGCGCCCTGCATGGCGGCAACGTCCGGGGCCTGGCCCGCAGCGCATTTGAGGCCGGTGGCCAGCCCTGCTATGAAGGTGGTCAGCGGGGCGGCGGGACGCACCACGGAGTGCGCAGCTACTCCCGCAACGGATAGCACCTCGTTGATGTCCACGTCCACATCCTCGAGCTCGAAGGCCCGCAGCAGCAGACGGCACCACTCCTCCAGCGTTTCGTCCTGGCTTTTCATGCCTGCCTCCAAATTCACGGCGGTCCGGAATGCGGGTCATTGCTCCCGGACAGCTACTCCCAACGCGGCCGCATCGTCCCAGGTGTCCACATCGTCGGTGGAGCCGGCAGGGACAACCACAGCCTGCACGTCAAGACTAGCAAGGAGGGCGAAGACTGAGCCGTGCACCAGGGTATTGCGCGCCGCGGCAGCCTGCACGGCGCGTTCTAGCGCAGCTGTGCCATAAAAACCCGCGAGCGGCTGCAGCCGCCCGTCGGGGGATGCGGCCATGACGCCGTCAGCGCCCGCGCCGGGGAGAGCGTCCCGGAGGGCGCGGACAGCATCGCCCACGCGTGGCATGTCGCACGCGAGAACCAGGACCATGCCCGCGGGGTCTGCACCCTGCAGGGCGGCCAGGCCGGCGGCGATTGCCGCCGCAGGACCTGCAAAAGGCGGATCCTCGCGCGAAGTGAGGACCTCAGCGGGAAGGCCCGCCGCCGCAGGTCCCACCACAACAGTGTGCCGGGCACCCCCGGCAGCCGCGAGGGAGCGCTCAAGGAGCGTGGCGCCGTCGTA
Source organism: Arthrobacter sp. FW305-BF8 (assembly GCF_021789315.1). NCBI lineage: Bacteria > Bacillati > Actinomycetota > Actinomycetes > Micrococcales > Micrococcaceae > Arthrobacter > Arthrobacter sp. FW305-BF8. The sequence continues at coordinate 1,143,811 of NZ_CP084561.1, read as the reverse complement.
CATCAGGGCAGACTTGGGTGAGCCGCCCAGTCGCGAGGAGCGGCCGCCGGCCAGGATTATTGCGTCAAAGTCCACCCACCCAGCGTAAGCCTGGAAGGCTCAAACCAGAGTCAGGCTGCTCTTTCCGGAAGCAGGAACGGATCCCACGCCGGCGTGGGCTTTTCCAGCTCCTTGATCTGCCACATGGTGCCCACCGGCGGCGCCGGATCAAACCGGAGCTTCCAGCCCATTTCGCTGGGCGTGTGGTCACCCTTGACGTTGTTGCAGCGAAGGCAGGCTGCGACGAGGTTCTCCCAAGAGTCTGCACCGCCCCGCGATTTCGGCTGGACATGGTCTATGGTGTGGGCTGCCTTGCCGCAGTAGGCGCACCGGTGGCCGTCGCGGCGAAGCACACCGCGCCTGCTCACCGCGGTGATCATGTTGTACCGGGGGCGGATGTAGCGGTTGAGGAGAATCACGGACGGACGGCCCATGATGTCCTGCGGCCCGACGACAGGATCGTCGCCTTCGGCCACCACGCTTGCTTTTCCGGTGAGCACAAGGACCAGCGCCCGGCGGAATGTCACTACCGCCAGCGGTTCATATCCAGCATTCAGAACGAGAGTGCGCATGCACATACCTCTTCACGGCCGCACCCGGCAGAGGCGCGAGGGCCGGCTGCCCTCTGCATGTCCGGGCTATGGATCGACACCATAAGAGTAAACACTCACTAGGCAGATGAGCGAATCGAACACAAGCATCGCCATGGCGTGTCGCCGAAAATTCATGCGGGTGCAAGGCAAAAAAGGACCCCCGCCGTGCTGGCGGGGGTCCTTCCGTAACGCTTGGGGGTCTTAGCCGCCGACGCGGATGAAGACCGGGCCGGAGCCGACGTTCACGCTGAACAGTGCGGTGGTTCCGCCGTTCCAGCCGCCGTGGACGGCCTGGCCGTTGCCGACGTACACAGCGATGTGGGCCAGGCCCATGCCGCCGTTCTGGTAGTAGGCGAGGTCGCCCGGCTGAGCCTCAGCAGCGCTCACGGTGCGGCCGAGGGACAGGTAGCCTGCCGGCCAGCCGTGGTAGTGGACGCCCACAGCTGCGAGTGCGTTGGTGGCCAGGGCGGTGCAGTCCTGGGAGACGCCCAGCTGTGCGTAGGCGGCAGCGGCGATTGCAGCGCCCTTGCCGCTGGCGGCGGTGGTCTTCGGAGCTGCCGGGGCAGCAGTTGCAACGGCTGCCGTGGCCTGGACTGCGGGTGCGGCTTCAGCAACCGGAGCAGCCTCAACAGCGGGGGCCGCTTCCTGGACCTTGACGACGGGCTTGGGGGCCTCGACGACGGGAGCCGGGGCGGTGGAGACAGCGGGCTTCTCGTAGGAGATCGCGATGCTGGACGCAGCGGAAATCGTGGCCGGCGCAGCGGACTGGACCTCCAGCGTGGAGGCCGGAGCGGATTCGCGCTGAACGTTGGTCTCAGCAGCGTTGGCGGCGATGCCGCTGGTCAGGACGAGACCGGAAGCAGCAGCGATAACTGCGGCCTGGCGGCCCACACCACCGGCGTTGTCGCCGACGGCCTTGGCAATGACAGCCAGCGAGTTGGTCTTGGTGACCTCGGCGCGGTGGCGTGCAATGGTCGCACGTGTAGTCATTAAGATTTCTCTCTTTCGTGTTCCACGGACCGCGGTAGCAGGACGTGGGTTATCGACGCGCCGGCATCTTGGGGGTAAGCCGGCCCGTCTCGAATCGGATTTTTAGCGAAGGGTGAAGAAGGAGGACGTGCCCGTGGCGGACACCGCGTGCAGGAGCGTTCCGTCCGAGGGGTTCAGCGCGCTGATCATCATGCCGTTGCCGACGTAGATGCCCACGTGGGCGCCGCCGTTCTGCATGACCAGGTCGCCGGGAGCAGGCGTGGAGGTGGGCTTCATGGCAGTCCACGCGTTGACGCGGGGAATGCTGATGCCTGCCTGAGCGTAAACCCACTGGGTGAAGCCGGAGCAGTCCCAGCCGCTGGGGGTGGTGCCGCCCCAGACGTAGGGGTTACCGATGCCGGTGTACGCGATTGCAGCCAGTCCGGACGCTGCGGCTGAGGCCGCACCATCGGTGGACTTGGCGGTGACGGCCTGGGCCGCACCGGCACTCTCGTCGCTGGCCTGGCCTGCATCGCCCGCCTGGCCCTCATCGCTCGACTGCGGAGCAATGATTTCGGCGACCGGGGCAGCCACCGTGGTGACTTCAGGACGCTCGAAAGAGACAGTGGCGGTGGGCGCGGCGGTCACAGCAAGCTGCGCGGCCTGGGATCCGGTCTCCGAGGAGGCGGAAACACCAATGTTGGCGTCGGCTGCGTTGGCAGGCATGCCAACGCTCAGGATGAGACCTGAAGCAGCTGCGATAACAGCTGCCTGGCGACCTACTGTGCCGGCATTGGCGCTAACCGCCTTGGACACGGAGTCCAATGGGTTCATACGAACCGTTTGCGCGCGGTGGCGCGCGGCATTGTGGCGTGAAGACACGAAGGTAGCCTCTCCCAATGCCTGCGAGGTGAGCTGTCGGATTCGGATGGGAGTGCACCCGGCCACTCGGCTTCCTGGGAAGCTTTTGCGACTTAACCCCAAGGCCTTCTTGCGAAGACCAAAATTGGTTCCCCCGCCCCTGCCAGACGATGTAATGCGAACGGACCTTGAGCGGTGGCAGAGCTAGGCAATCCACTCAAGAGCGTCAACTTCGGAAAAGTTGACGCGGTTTAGACGGTACAGCAGTTTGGAGCTAATGTCACATTCAGGTCACGGCATGTCACAGGAATGAGAGTGCTCACTCGGCTTGGCTTAGAGCCAGCCGGTGGGATCAACGACTTCACCGTTGACCATCACCTCGAAGTGGAGGTGGCAGCCGGTGGAGGCGCCGGTGGTCCCGCTCAGGGCAATCGCCTCACCGCGGGTGACCTTCTGGCCAACCTCGACGCTGGAGGACGACAGGTGGTTGTACGTGGTCTCCAAGCCGTTGCCGTGGTCGATGACCACGCGGTTGCCTCCCCCGTATGGGTGCCACCCGGCGAACGTGACCTTGCCGCTGGCCGCAGCAAGCACTTGCGTGCCGCATTGGGCGGCGAAGTCCTGGCCGCGGTGGAACTCACCGGCGCCGCCGGTGATCGGGCTAACCCGGTAGCCGAACGGCGAAGACTTCACGAGCGTGGTCAGCGGCCCGCCCAAGGTGCCCACCGAGGCCGCACGGCTGATGCTGCCGGCAGACTGGGCACTCAGGAGCTGCTTGAGCTTTCCGTCCGGGTCACCGGTGGTGGAGACGGACGTACGGCTGAAGTCGATCTTCGCTGCCGCTTCCGCCGAGACCTTCGGCTGGGCCGGTGAGGCGGCGGACGCGGACGCTCCTCCCTGATGCTCGTCGGCAGCCAGGACGGGGCTGGTGGCGGGGACGGTAACAGTCAGCAGCAGGCCGGTAGCAGCAAGGGCCACTCCAGCCTTTTGCCCAACACCACTGGCCGAAGCGAAATCCGTAACCTGCCGGAACGGACCCCGGCGGCGGCGCGCCTCGCGCTGAGCGTCCCGGGGACGGTCCGCGGCAATGGCCTCCGCAGGGCGCGGCTCAGGAGCGGGACCGGACGCGCGGCGGCGGCCCCGGGCATTCTGCATGGACAAGTACTGCTTCCTCTCTGGATAGCCTGCGAAGTTAGCTGTCGGATTCGGGTCAGAGAGTTCGGACCCGGCCCGCCATAACAAGCCATTCCGGCACAGGGGTATCCCGGGAGGATTCCTTCTGCGGAAGAGACTTGCTGCTGCGGACTTCACCCCAAGGCTGTAGAAACAGCCGGTTGTGGTTCCCCCGCCCCTGCCAGTGGGTGACTCGTGCTACTGATCTGCTGGCAAGGTTCGGCTCCAGATCAGGTAACGCTTTTGCATCGGCGTTGCTGTTTAACTATAGGCGATTAAGAGGCGCAGTAATAATTCCGTTATATTCGCTGTGCAAAAGTGGTAGGTCATCCTGCCTGCAGATGTCAGACAGGACGCCGGCGTCAGGCGGAGCTGCGCTTTCGGCGCTAACCGACCCGCACGAACACGTGCGCCGCGACTTCCGGCGGCAGCTCGAGGGCGCCCTCGAACCCGGGTACGCGGACAGAAATGTACTCCCCCACACGTTCGAGCGAGACGGCAGCGCCCGGCCGGATCCCGCCTTCATCCAGCTGGACCAGCAGCTCCGGCTCCACCTGGATGGGTTCTGCCAGGCGGCTGACGGTGACCTTGGATTCCGGACCGTAGCCGGCCATGGCATCGAGCAGGTTCACCACGCCGTCGGAGAACGAGCGGGCGGGCTGGCCCCCGAGCGCCGCCAGGCCGGGGATGGGGTTGCCGTACGGCGACTCGGTGGGATGGTCGAGCATTTCGTAGATCCTGCGCTCCACCCGTTCACTCATGACGTGCTCCCACCGGCAGGCCTCGTCATGAACGTAGGCCCAGTCAAGGCCGATGACGTCGGCGAGGAGGCGCTCGGCGAGCCGGTGCTTGCGCATCACCTCGGTGGCGCGCTTCCGGCCCACTTCGGTCAGTTCGAGGTGGCGGTCACCGGAGACGACGACGAGGCCGTCGCGTTCCATCCTGCCGATGGTCTGCGAAACGGTGGGGCCTGAGTGCCGGAGGCGTTCGGCGATGCGTGCCCGAAGCGCCACGATGTTCTCTTCCTCCAGCTCCAGAATGGTGCGAAGGTACATCTCCGTGGTGTCGATCAGATCCGTCATTCAGCTCAGCTCCTCGAGCCCAGTATTCTTGTCCGTCCCACCGTACCGCGGGTCCGCCGCACCGGGATCCGGCAAGCTGCAGCGGCGGTCGCGTATCCGACGGCGGCGCAGCACCGGCTGTGTGCCCGTACGTCCAGTGCCAGCTTAGCCTATTTTGAATTACTCCGGATAATCTGCGCGGTGGGTGGCGGGCCTGTCTCAGTGACTGGACTATGACGGGTGCGTGTTCCCGCCGTATCCGCGCTTCGGGCAGAATAAGGAGGGTCTTCGTGGCGGTCATGGTTGCCTGCCGGCCATCGCCCCGACCCAGCCGAACCGCACTTCCATGCCGAAAATTGGAGCCATTGTGAGCGACACCAGCATCACTATTCCCGCAAACCTCCTGCCCAAGGACGGACGGTTCGGCGCCGGTCCCTCCAAGGTCAGGCACGAGCAGATCGAGGCCCTCTCCGCGGCCGCCACGACGCTCCTGGGCACGTCGCACCGCCAGGCCCCCGTGAAGAACCTCGTGGGATCCGTCCGCGAAGGCCTGAGCACCTTCTTCCGTGCCCCCGAAGGCTACGAGGTTGTCCTCGGCGTCGGCGGTTCCACGGCGTTCTGGGACGTCGCCAGCTTCGGCCTTGTGGAACAGAAGGCACAGCACCTGTCCTTCGGCGAGTTCGGGTCCAAGTTTGCCGCGGCAACGAACAAGGCGCCGTTCCTCGCGGAGTCCTCCATCATCAAGTCCGAGCCCGGCACCTGTCCCGCCCCCAAGGCCGAGGCGGGCGTGGATGTGTACGCCTGGCCGCAGAACGAGACCTCAACGGGTGTCGCTGCGCCCGTCCAGCGGGTGAACGGCGTCGACGAGGGCGCACTGGTGCTGGTGGACGCAACCTCGGCTGCCGGCGGCCTCGATGTCGACGTGACCCAGACGGATGTCTACTACTTCGCGCCGCAGAAGAACTTCGCCTCCGACGGCGGGCTGTGGCTAGGCCTCTTCTCCCCGGCTGCGCTGGAGCGGGCTGAGCGCGTCAAGGCCAGCGGGCGCTGGATCCCGGACTTCCTGGACCTGAAGACCGCCATCGACAACTCCAAGCTGAACCAGACGTACAACACCCCGTCCCTGTCCACGCTCGTCACGCTGGATGCCCAGGTGCAGTGGCTGAACGCCAACGGCGGCCTGGACTTCGCCGCCGGCCGCACGGCCGACTCGGCTGGCCGCATCTACAAGTGGGCGGAAGCCTCCGAATACGCGACGCCATTCGTTGCCAATGCGGCCGAGCGCTCCAACGTCATCGCCACCATCGACTTCGACGACTCGATCGATGCCGCCGCCATTGCCAAGGTGCTTCGCGCCAACGGCATCGTGGACACCGAGCCCTACCGGAAGCTGGGACGCAACCAGCTGCGCATCGCCACCTTCGTGGCCATCGAGCCTTCGGATGTCTCCGCCCTGCTGGAGTGCATCGACTACGTGGTGGGCGAACTGAAGAAGTAACCACCGGCGGGGAGTTTTTGTGCAGATAATCGGGGTTCGAAGGCCTTTTGGCCCCATTATCTGGACAAAAAACTCTTTGCTTAAAGTTCGACGGCGTCGTCCAGGCTTGTGGCCGGACGGCGCCGTCAGTGGTTGCAAACCATTACTCGTTGTGATTAGTCGCGTTCGTGGGCGTCGGGCTCTGCTTCGACGCTAGGCGCTGCTTCAGCGTCAGTCGCTGTTTCGACGTCAGACTCTGCTTCGACGTCAGTCCCCGGCCCGGCGTCGGGCTCTGTTGCAGAGCCCGTGGACGCCTCCCCCGGCGCTTCCTGCTCGTCCTGCTCCTGCTCGTCCTCCGGGCGTACGCGCTCGGCCCACGGCACCCACTCCGGGGCGAGGATCGAGTCTTCGGACGGCAGCAGGCCAAGCTCGTTGACAGTGATCACCTTGGAGCGGGAGTTGCGGGTCAGGACGGCATACCACTGCCAGCCGAGATACCCCGGCAGCCGTGATTCGAAAAGGTGCGTCACCACGCGGTCGCCCTCGGTCCGGGCGGCCAGGTGGTCCCCGATTTCGGATGCCTTCGCGATGCCTTCGATGGCGGTCCGGGCCGCGTCCACGGCAGCGGCCAGCACGGCGTCGGGCTTCCCCATCCGCCACACCGGGACACCGGTGCGGCGCTGGGGTGCCTTGGGTTCCACCTTGGATTCGGCCTGTTCAGGTTCCGGGTTCATCGGGAGGCCTAGGCGTCCAGCTCGTCGGCAACCTTACGCAGGGCAGCGGCAATGGCCTTGCCCTTGTTGCCGTCCGGGTACTTGCCGGACGACAGCGTGCCGGACAGGTTGTCCAGAACTGTCACCAGGTCCTGCACCAGCGGGGCAAGATCCCTCGCGTTGGGGCGCTTGGCCTTTGCGATGGACGGAGTCTTGTCGAGGACGCGCAGGCCGAGGGCCTGGGCGCCCTTGCGTCCGTCTGCGACGCCGAACTCAACCCGGGTGCCGGCCTTCAGTTCCGTAACTCCGGCGGGCAGCGCCGACTTGGGAAGGAACACTTCCTGTCCGTCCTCGCCTGCGAGGAATCCGAAACCTTTATCCTTGTCGTACCACTTGACCTTGCCGGTAGGCACCTAATCAACCTTCTTCGTTCTGACGTTCTGGGACATGGCCGGCCGTCACCGCATCCGCACTGATGTGCGGGTTCAGGGTATGACTGCCTGGTCCATGTTGGTCTGTTCCTTCAAGGTTATCCTGACTGTCAGGCTAATCCCGCTTTGAGGCGCGGCCGCGGCACTGCTGTTAGCGTTACGTTCATGACATCCGCGCGTATCCGGCGGCCACTGATGGCCGCCGCAGTGCTCCTTGCAGTTTTGTCCCTCGCTGCGGTCGGGGCGGTCATAGCCCTCGCCGCTGCGGGCCAGGCGGCCCCGCAGTGGATCACGTCAACGGCACTCTATGGCCTTCCGGCGGCCTTCCTGCTGATGCTCGTGCTGGTGGCAGACGGCGTTGCCGCCCGCCGCCGGGCAGGAAGCTCCGCCGGGCGGTAACGTTGGACTGATGTCCCTCATTCGAGCGCTCAGCAAGGAACTGGAGGCACGCAGCGACGAGTCGCTGCGGGCTTTGTTCGCTGCGCGGCCGGACCTGATCTCCCCCGGCGTTCCCGACTTCCCGGCCCTGGCCGCCCGTGCCAGCGCGCGGGTGAGCGTGCAGCGGGCCTTGGAGCGCCTGAACCGCCCGCAAATGCAGGTGCTGGAGACCCTGCACCTGTGCACCAACACGGACACCGGTCACAGCGCATCGGCCGCGGTGCTGAAGAAGGCCATCGCAGGTTCAACTGTGGCGGCCGTCGACCAGCTCCTGCAGTCACTGCATGATCTCGCCCTGGTGCAGCGGGCCGAGCCGCCGCATGGGGCGGGCCCCGGCGCCCAGAGGCAGCGGTTCTATCTTCCGGTGAGCAGCCTGAAAGACGTCATCGGGATCTACCCGGCAGGGCTGGGGCGCAGCTACACAGAACTGGTCAGGCTGCAGCCGGCATTCGCCCAGCGCGTCGTCCAGCTTGTGGCGGAGCTGCGCCGCAGCGGCGCCGCCGTGCAGGCGGCCACCACGCCGATGGACGCAGCACTGGCGCTGCAGCACTGGACTTCATCCCCCGAGGGACTGCAGGCGCTCCTCGCCGGCGCCCCGGAGAGGACCACGGCGCTGCTGGCCCGGTTCAGCAACTGGGCGATGGGTGCCGTACCCCAGGCCCAGCGGAAGGCTTCCGTCACCACTGAAGGTCACGACGTCGGGCCGGTCGACTGGCTGCTGGCCCGGGGCCTGCTGGTGCCGCTGGACGCCGCACATGTGGAACTGCCGCACAGCGTGGGCATTTCCCTGCGCGGCGGCGCCATCATCAACAACTTCTCCCTGACTCCGCCCGCCCCAATGCTCGGTGTCACCACCGCCGCACTCCGCCACAACGCCGCGCTCGGGGCCATCGCCGAGACTCTGCGCCTCACCGGCGAACTGCTGCACGCGGTCAGGGACCAGCCCCTGGCCACCCTGCGGAGCGGCGGGGTGGGCATCCGCGAGATGCGCAGGCTCGCCGAAACGCTCCGCGTGGACCACCACACCACTGCGGTGCTGCTGGAGCTCTGTGCCCTGGCGGGCCTGCTCCGGCTGGACGTGGACAGCTCGTGCTGGGTGCAGCCACCCCAGCTGGAATGGCTCGGGCTGCCGCGGCAGGAACAGTGGCTGTGGCTCGTGAACGCCTGGCTGGCCAGCGAGCGCGCCCCGTCACTCGTGGGGCAGCGCATGAATGGCCAGCCCGCCGGGCCCGCCAACCACCGGGCCGCCCCGGCGGCCACCGTCAACGCCCTCTCTGCCGAGGCGCAGCGGTCCGACGCGCCTGTCATCCGCAAGAGGATCCTGGAGATCTTGCGGGAGCTGACGCTCGAGGCGAACGTGCCGGACGGGGCGGCGCCGGTGCTCAATGCGGAGGCCGTGCTGCTGCGTGCCGAGTGGTCGCAGCCCCGAATGGCGCGGCGGTTCAGTTCCTTGATCAGTGGCGTGCTTGCCGAGGCGGAGCTGCTGGGGCTGATCGGGTCCGGCGCGCTCAGCCAGCTGGGCGCCGCCATCGCCGCGGACGCGCCTGACGACGCCATGGATCTCCTCGGTGAACACCTCCCGGCAGCCCTCAACCATGTGCTCCTGCAGGCCGACCTGACCGCGGTGGCTCCCGGCTACCTCGCCCCCGACCTTGCCGAGCAGCTCCAGCGGATGGCCGACGCCGAAGGGCAGGGCCCGGCCACGACGTACCGGTTCTCCGCGGAGTCCATCCGGCGCGCCCTGGACTCGGGCCACGACGCTGCAGCCATCCTCGATTTCCTCCGCCGGTACTCCGCCACCGCCGTGCCGCAGCCGCTGCAGTACCTGGTGGAGGATACAGCCGCCAGGCACGGCAAGCTTCGGATCGGAGCGGCCGCGAGCTTCATCCAGAGCGATGACGAAGCTGCGCTCAGTGAGCTCTGCCGGGAGGCCGCGGCTTCGTCCCTGGGCCTGGTCCGGATCGCCCCCACCGTCCTGGTCTCCATGGCTTCACCCCGGCAGACGGCCCTCGTGCTGCGCGGGCTGGGACTGTCACCTGCCGTCGAAGAGGCCGGATCCGCCGTCGTCCGCCTCAACCGCACTGCTCCGCTTCCTGGCACTGGTCGCCCCGTCTACAGCGCGCCGCGCACCGCCCTTCCCGACGCCGACGTCACCGCCCAGCTCGCCATTCTCCGCAGCCATGCGGAGCACGGCATCAGCCCCAACGGCTCGCGTCCGGCTGCCGCCGGCGGCGAGGAGGCAACCCAGCTGGGACTCGAGACCCTGCATAAGGCCATCAGGCTCCGGCAAAAGGTAGTGATGAACGTCGTGGACAGCCTGGGGAATGCGAAACTGGAAACGGTGGTTCCGGTATCCGTGGCGGGCGGACGCGTCCGTGTGTTTGACCCCGGGAAGGACACGGAGCGGGTGCTCTCCATCCACCGGATCATCGATATCGAGGCAGCAGAGGACATGCAGCAGTGAAGGTTCTACCCGCGTGAATGACGGCCCGCTGATTGTCCAGAGCGACAAAACCATCCTCCTCGAAGTGGACCACGAGCAGGCGACGGAGGCCCGGCACGCCATCGCGGCCTTCGCCGAACTGGAGCGCGCACCCGAGCACATGCACAGCTACCGGCTCACGCCGCTGGGGCTTTGGAACGCCCGGGCCGCAGGGCTCGACGCCGAAAAGGTGCTGGATACGCTGCTCACTTATTCCCGCTTCCCCGTGCCGCACTCGCTGCTGATCGACATCGAGGAAACCATGTCCCGGTACGGCCGGTTGCGGCTGGAGAAGGACCCGCAGCACGGGCTGGTCATGCGCACCAGCGACTACCCCGTGCTGGAGGAGGTCAGCAGGGCCAAGAAGATCCAGCCGCTGCTGGGCCCGCGCATCGACGCCGAGACCGTGGTGGTCCATTCCTCCCAGCGCGGCCAGCTGAAGCAGCTGCTGCTCAAGATCGGCTGGCCGGCGGAGGACCTGGCCGGCTACGTCGACGGCACGCCCCACCTCATCATGCTGAACGAGTCGGGATGGAAGCTGAGGCCGTACCAGCGGCTGGCCACGGAGAACTTCTGGGCCGGCGGCAGCGGCGTCGTCGTGCTCCCCTGCGGTGCCGGCAAGACGCTCGTGGGCGCCGCGGCGATGGCCACCGGCTCCACCACCACGCTCATCCTTGTCACCAACACCGTCGCGGCACGGCAGTGGAAGGACGAGCTGCTCAGGCGGACCTCGCTGACCGAGGACGAGGTCGGCGAATACTCCGGCGCCGTCAAGGAAGTCCGGCCTGTGACCATCGCCACGTACCAGGTCCTCACCACCAAACGCGGCGGAGTGTACCCGCACCTTGAGCTCGTCGACGGCCACGACTGGGGCCTGATCATCTACGACGAGGTACATCTGCTTCCCGCGCCGATCTTCCGGATGACGGCGGACCTGCAGGCACGGCGCCGGCTGGGCCTGACGGCGACGCTGGTGCGTGAGGACGGGCGGGAAGGCGAGGTCTTCAGCCTCATCGGCCCCAAGCGCTACGACGCTCCGTGGAAGGACATCGAAGCCCAGGGCTACATCGCCCCCGCGGACTGCGTGGAGGTCCGCGTGGATCTTCCCAAGGATGAGCGCGTGGCGTACGCCATGGCCGAGGATGCGGACAAGTACCGGCTGTGCGCCACGTCCGAGACAAAGACCGTCGTGGCCGAACAGCTGGTGGCCCACCACCGCGGCGAGCAGATCTTGGTGATCGGGCAGTACATCGACCAGCTCGACGAGCTCGGCGAGCGGCTGGACGCCCCGGTCATCAAGGGCGAAACCTCGGTCAAGGTCCGCCAGAAGCTCTTTGACGCCTTCCGCGCCGGGGACATCCAGACCCTTGTGGTGTCCAAGGTGGCCAACTTTTCGATCGACCTGCCCGAGGCCTCGGTGGCCATCCAGGTCTCCGGCTCCTTCGGTTCCCGCCAGGAGGAGGCCCAGCGGCTCGGGCGGCTGCTGCGGCCCAAGCAGGACGGGCGCGCGGCACGGTTCTACTCCCTCGTTGCCCGGGACACCCTGGACCAGGATTTCGCGGCCAAGCGCCAGCGCTTCCTGGCCGAGCAGGGCTACGCCTACCGCATCATGGACGCCAAGGACGTCGAATCCTGCTGACTCAACCAACACACAACATTCATCCAGAAAACTCCCAGATTCTGGGAGCATCATGGGAATATGAAAAAGAACAGCGCCGAAGCGAAGCTCCTCGTGGTTGATGACGAACCGAACATCCGCGAGCTGCTTTCCACGTCATTGCGCTTCGCCGGCTTTGACGTGGTGTCCGCGGGGAACGGGCGGGAGGCGCTTGCTGCCGTTGAGGCGCACGCACCAGACCTCGCGGTGCTGGACGTCATGCTTCCGGACATGGACGGCTTCACCGTCACCCGCCGGCTGCGTGCGGCAGGCAAGCATTTCCCTGTCCTGTTCCTGACCGCCAAGGACGACACCGAGGACAAGGTCACCGGGCTGACGGTGGGCGGGGACGACTACGTCACCAAGCCCTTCAGCCTTGACGAGGTGGTGGCCCGCATCCGTGCCGTGCTCCGCAGGACGCAGCCGATGCTGGAGGATGACGAGGCCGTCATCCGGGTGGATGACCTGGAGCTCGACGACGACGCCCACGAGGTGCGCCGCGGCGGCAAGGTGATCGAGCTGTCCCCCACCGAATTCAAGCTGCTCCGGTACCTGATGCTCAACCCGAACCGCGTCCTGTCCAAGGCGCAGATCCTGGACCACGTCTGGGAATATGACTTCAACGGTGACGCCTCCATCGTCGAGTCCTACATTTCCTACCTGCGGCGCAAGGTGGACATCGATCCCGACGCCCCGGCCCTTATCCAGACCAAGCGTGGTGTCGGCTACGTGCTGCGGACAGCAGAAAAGCGCTGACCTTGCTGGCGCGATGGAAGTCGGCGCTGGAGCGCTGGAAGTCAGCCAACCTCCGGTCCCAGCTGGTGGCCATCATGATGGCCCTCCTGCTGGTGGCCCTGGCGGTGACCGGAGCCGGCACCCTGACGCTGCTGCGCACGTACCTTGAGGGCCAGGTGGACGACAAGCTCGCGGCCGCCGTCGACTCCATCCAGGAACAACGGTCCTTCAGCCAGCTCATCGTGCCAAACCCCGTCGTTCCCACGGATTACTCCGTGGTGGTGTACTACCCGGGTGCCCAGGGCCGGCGGCTTGGCGGCACGGAGAACCACCGTCCCGCCATCGACACCATTTCCTTGGAGGAGGCCCGCGATCGCGGGCTGGAGCCCTACCAGGTCCGCGGCAAGGACGGGGCGAACTGGCGGGTGGTTGCCGTCGGCATCGTGGACAGCAACCAGCGGAGGTCAGTACTGGTCATCGGGCTGCCGCTTTCATCAGTGGATGAGGTACTGCGCCATGCCACCCTGGTTGTGGTGGGCGCGGGGTTGTTGGCCCTTATCCTCGCTTTTTTCATCGCTAACTGGACAGTGACCCGGTCCTTCCGGCCGCTGGCAAGGGTGGAAAAGACCGCCGCGGCCATCGCCGCCGGTGACCTGTCCCGCCGCGTCGACGTGGAGAATCCGACGACGGAAGTCGGCCGCTTGGGCCAGTCATTGAACGCTATGCTCGCCCACATCGAGGGAGCGTTCGCGGCACGGATGGCCTCCGAGGACCGGATGCGCCGGTTTGCCGCAGACGCCTCGCACGAGCTGCGCACCCCGCTGGTGACGATCCGGGGTTACTCGGAGCTGTACCGGCACGGCGCTTTGCAGTCCTCCGAGGACGTGGCCAACGCCATGGGCCGGATCGAGAGCGAGGCCAAACGGATGGGGTCCATGGTGGAGGACCTGCTGCTGCTGGCACGCCTCGATGAGCAGCGTCCGCTGCAGCGCAAGCCCATCGACCTGCAGCTGCTCGCCCACGACGCCGTGGTGGACACGCAGGCCAGTGCAAGGACGCGGGCCGTCACCCTGACCGGCCTCCACGGCGGAAGCGCCGGGCCGGCACCGGTGCTGGGCGATGAAGCGAAGCTCCGCCAGGTCATCGGCAATCTGGTGGGCAATGCGCTGCGCTACACACCGGAGGGAACACCCATCGAAATCGCGGTGGGCGTCCGGCAGGGCGACGCCGGTTCAGCCCGGGCTGTCCTCGAGGTCCGGGACCACGGGCCCGGAATCTCCGACACCGAAGCCACCAAGGTCTTCGAGCGCTTCTATAGGGCGGATACCTCCCGTACCCGTGATACGGGCGGCAGCGGACTTGGCCTGGCGATCGTGGCCGCCATTATCGGCTCGCACGGCGGCTCCGTCCGGGTGGAAGGTACCGACGGCGGCGGCGCGACGCTCGTGGTCAGCCTCCCTCTCCGGGAGGACTCTCCCGACGAGGACAGCGTCGAAGCGGACAGCGTCGAAGCGGACAGCGTCGAAGCGGACAGCGTCGGGACGTTCTCGGACAGGACATCCGGAGACGACGCTGCTATCGGGAAGCGGGTTGCCGGCGGGAACCGTTTATCCACATAGAGGAGTGCACTCTGGCCCCTCCTGCCGGCGGGTTCCTAGGCTCGACGTAGCGGATCGGAGTGGCCGGTCCGCCCACCATTGCGATTGTCCTGCCGGGGCAGTCCCTTAAGATGTCGAGAGGCCCGTCATGAGCATCATTTCCGTCGATACCGACCTACTGCAGGTGAAATCAGCCAACGTCAAGGCAACCGTTGACCGGATCAGCGCCGACGTCCAGGCGATGAAGCATGGGCTGGATGAACTGCAGGCCACGTGGCGCGGCTCGGCTGCCACCAACTTCCAGGCGCTCGTTGCCGAGTGGACGCTGACCCAGGGCAAGGTCGAGGCCTCACTCGCCTCCATCAACCTGGCCTTGTCGTCGGCTGCGGACACCTATGCGCAGGCGGAACAGGGCAACGCGCAGCGCTTCAGCTGACGTCTACGGCCAGCCACCCGCGGCCGGGCTCAGGCTTGGCGGCAACTCTGGCTTGGCGGCAACTCAGGCTTCGGCGCCGGCCCAGGCTTCAGTGGCAGCTCAGGCTTCAGGCGTGCCCTGGTGGAACCGCAGGCGCCACTGTCCGCCGTCCAGGACCCACAGGGAGCTCCGCAGGGCTGAGCCGGCGCGGGAGTAGCTGCGGTACGTCAGCAGGACCGTATCCGTGCCGATCCGGTCAGCGCTGAGCACGTCCAGATCGACAGGACCGGCCGGGCTTTCCTCGAGGGACATCATCATGGCGTCGCGCGTCCAGAGGCGCCCGGCTGTCCCGATTTCCGTGAAGTCAGGGTGCAGGAGCTGGCCCGTCCGCCCGATGTCGCGGCGTACATCCGGGCGGAGGAGCTCGCGTTCCAGGGCCTCGACCGTTTCTTCCGGCGTGGCGCCCTCCGGCGCTTCCGCGAACGCATCGGCGCCAAGTTCGTCCACGCCCAGTTCGCTGAAGAGGTCCGGCTCGTCGGATCCAAAAAGCGCCGGGGCTTCGGGCTCGGGGCGAACTCTGGTGCCGGCCTCTGCACGGGAGGGAGTGCCGGCCACGCGGCGGGCCGGTGGTTCGGACTCAAACAACGGCGGGATGCCGCCCTCGCCGCGGCCCTCCTTAACGGCCCGCCGGCCCGTTGCCGGTTCGGCGTCGGGGAACCCCGGACCCGAGCGGGCGGCAACGCCCAGCTGGTAGGCGCTTGCCACGGCCCTGGCGCGCTCGTCGGCGGCTTCGTTCAGCTCGTGCCCGGCATGGCCCTTGACCCATTCGAACCTGTACTTCCGCCCGGCGAGCTCCCGGTCGATGTCCTTGAGGATGTCCACGTTCAGCACTGGTTTGCCGTCCGCCTTGCGCCAACCTTTGCGCTTCCATCCCGGCATCCACTTCGTCACGGAGTTGATCACGTACTGGCTGTCGCAAAGTATGTGCAGGTCCTCGTCCGGGAGGTGTGCCGTGGAGCGGAAGAGGTCCAGAACGGCCATCAGCTCACCCTGGTTGTTGGTGCCGTGCGGCCAGCCGCCGGCCCGCCAGCAATCGTCGTTCACGTACCAGGCCCACCCCGCGGGACCCGGGTTTCCCAATGCCGAACCGTCGGCGGCTGCAGTAATCGTCACCGAACCATCCTGCCAGACTGCACGGACAAAAATGAGCAGACAAAAAAGCGCGGCCCCCTCCGTAGAGGGGGCCGCACTCATGAGCCAGCTGGGAGCAGCGGGAGGCTAGAAGCCGCCCATGCCGCCCATCTCGTCGCCGCCGCCCATAGCGGGAGCGTTCTTCTCCGGCTTGTCGGCTACGACGGCCTCGGTGGTGAGGAACAGGCCGGCAATGGAAGCCGCGTTCTGCAGGGCAGAGCGGGTCACCTTGACGGGGTCGTTGACGCCGGCGGCCAGCAGGTCGACGTATTCGCCGGTTGCTGCGTTCAGGCCATGGCCGGCGGGAAGGCCGCGGACCTTGTCCACCACAACGCCGGGCTCGAGGCCGGCGTTGAAGGCGATCTGCTTCAGCGGGGCGTCGATGGCAACGCGGACGATATTCGCACCGGTTGCTTCGTCGCCCTGGAGCTGCAGGTTGGCGAATGCCTTGGCGCCGGCCTGGATCAGGGCCACGCCACCACCGGCCACGATGCCCTCTTCGACGGCAGCCTTGGCGTTGCGGACAGCGTCCTCAATGCGGTGCTTGCGCTCCTTGAGCTCAACCTCCGTGGCGGCACCGGCCTTGATGACTGCAACGCCGCCGGCCAGCTTGGCCAGGCGCTCCTGCAGCTTCTCGCGGTCGTAGTCGGAGTCGGAGTTTTCGATCTCGGCGCGGATCTGGGAAACGCGGCCGGCGATCTGGTCGGCGTCGCCTGCACCTTCGACGATGGTGGTCTCGTCCTTGGTCACGACAACCTTGCGTGCCTTGCCCAGGAGCTCGAGGCCGGCGGTCTCAAGCTTGAGGCCGACTTCCTCGGCGATGACCTGTCCGCCGGTGAGGATGGCGATGTCGGCCAGCTGCGCCTTGCGGCGGTCACCGAAGCCCGGAGCCTTGACGGCGACGGACTTGAAGGTGCCGCGGATCTTGTTGACGATCAGGGTGGCCAGGGCCTCGCCCTCGATGTCTTCGGCGATGATCAGCAGCGGCTTGTTGGACTGCATGACCTTCTCGAGGACAGCAACCAGTTCCTTGACGTTGGAGATCTTGGAGTTGACGATCAGGATGTACGGGTCTTCGAGGACCGTTTCCTGGCGCTCGGTGTCCGTGACGAAGTAAGCGGAGATGTAGCCCTTGTCGAAGCGCATGCCTTCGGTGAGCTCCAGCTCGAGGCCGAAGGTGTTCGACTCCTCGACCGTGATGACGCCTTCCTTGCCCACCTTGTCCAGGGCCTCGGCGATCAGGGCGCCGATTTCGTCGTCACCGGCGGAGATGGAAGCCGTGGCGGCGATCTCTTCCTTGGTTTCGATTTCCTTGGCGGAGTTCAGCAGCTCGGCGGTGACGGCTTCAACAGCCTTCTCGATGCCGCGCTTGAGGGACAGCGGGTCAGCGCCGGCCGCGACGTTGCGCAGGCCTTCCTTGACCAGTGCCTGGGCCAGGACGGTGGCCGTGGTGGTGCCGTCACCAGCGACGTCATCCGTCTTCTTGGCAACTTCCTTGACCAGCTCGGCGCCGATCTTCTCGTAGGGATCGTCCAGCTCGATCTCCTTGGCGATGGAAACACCATCGTTGGTGATCGTGGGGGCGCCCCACTTCTTTTCGAGGACGACGTTGCGGCCACGCGGGCCGAGGGTGACCCGGACGGCGTCGGCGAGGGTGTTCAGGCCCCGCTCAAGACCGCGGCGTGCCTCTTCATCAAATGCAATGATCTTGGCCATAACGGCAGTAGTCCTTTCGGGACAGTCGTTAAGAAGGAACCTCGCTGTGGTGCCCGCGACGGACGATTCTTTCCGCAGGCCTATGTACGCCCAACGGTCCGGATCTCACCCCAACCAGGTGTTTCTTTCGCTCCTTGCGCCGCTGCCGGGACGGTGCCGGCCTGAACCGGTCGACCCTTTAGCAGTCGGCACGCTGGAGTGCTAATCAATAATTAGCACTCCCCCGGGGAGAGTGCAAGCAGATGAGCTTGTTAATCCCGTAAACGGGGAGGGTATTCGCTGCCAGCGATCAGCCAGCGGCCAGCCTGCCATCAGCCGGCAGACCTGCCGGCGGCCTCGCTTCCCGTGAGCTTGGCTTTGTTGTCGGCTCCGTAGGTGAACACCATGTACCTGGCGGCAGTGACGTCCCCGTTTGCATCGAAGCGGACGGGGCCGGACTCGCCGTCGTAGTCAATGGCCTTCCCGTCCCGGATGGCGGCGAGGCAGTCCTTGTATGTCGAGCAGACGGCCGGCTGGCCGGACGGCGGGGCGGACGCCCGGCTGCCCGAAGTGCCGCCGGAGACGGAGATGAGCGTACCGGCGATGGAGGCACCGGCGTCGTCCTCCGCCGCAGCCGCGGCCAGGGCCGCGAGGTTCACGGCGTCGTAGGTCTCGGCCGCGAACGTCGTGTCCTTGAGGCCCGCATCGATGGCCACGAGTTCAGCCTGGAAGTGCGCCGAGGGGAAGACTCCGGGCACCAGGGCGCGCGCCCCGTCCAGCGACTTGGATCCAAGGGCGGACCCGTACTGCCTGAAGGCGCCGTCACCCAGGATGAGTTTGTTGCCCGGGAGTCCGGCGTTGGTGAGCTCGGCGATGGCGCCCTGCGCACCGTCCCGGGCCAGAACGACGACGGCGTCCGGCGCTGCGTCGCGGGCGGCGGCAGCAGACTTCTGTGCCTCGCCCGCCTTGAAGCCGGAGACGGTGACGGGGTCCAGCCCGCCAGCCTTGGCGGAGGCGGACACGGCTGCAGACACCGCCTGGCCGTAGGTACCGTCCTCGTAGACCACCGCGAGGCTCTTGGCTCCTGCGTCCCTGGCCAGTTTCACCATGACGGGAGCCTGTGCGATGTCAGCCGCCGCCGTGCGGAAGTAGTAGCCCCCGCTCTTGTAACTGGTGAGTTCCGGAGCCGTGTTGGCGGGAGAGATGAGCGTGGTCCTGGCCTTGGACAGCACATCGATGGCGGCCGGCGCCCGGCTGGAATCGGTGGGACCAATCACGACGTCCGCCCTGGCATCGGCGAGTTTCCGGGCCTGGGCAGCGGCGTCGGCTCCGGTGGTTACGGGCAGCAGCTCCACAGGCCGGCCCTTGTGCCCGCCCGCCGCGTTGATCTCCTGGACGGCTAGCTTGGCGGCGGCCAGCTGGGCGGCGTTCAGGAAGGACTGCGGTCCCGTGTTGTCGAGGATCAGCCCGATCCGCAGGGTCCCGTCGCCGCTCGCTTCAACCGGAGCCGTGCGGGCGTTGTCGCCGGACCCGGAGCAGGCACCGAGTGCCAGCGCAGCGGCGGCACACCAGCCGGCGGCACCCCAGACGGCACCAACCCGAAGACCTGCGCGCGCCACTAGACGGGCCGGACCTTTTCGGCCTGCGGACCTTTTTCGCCTTCGCCGACTTCCAGCTCCACGCGCTGGCCCTCGTCCAGCGCCCGGAACCCGTCAGTCTGGATGGCGGACCAGTGCACGAAAACGTCGTCGCCTGAATCGTCAACGGTGATGAAGCCGTAGCCCTTTTCCGCGTTGAACCACTTCACGGTTCCCAATGCCATGATCCCCACACTTTCAGGTTGCTTCCGTAAGGCCCACGTCGATGTGTGCCGTGAATTACGCCTTGCAGCCTGCCATCACTCTATCGAGTCGTGCCCGTGGAGGCGCAGGCCAGCGGCCCGGAGCGGAGTCAATAGTTATTCACGCGTAACCGGGACGGCTACTGGTAGCCGGGGCCGAGCACCACCGCAACGGGCGTGGGGAAGTCCGCACTCTCCACGAGTGTGGGGATGTTCAGCAACTCGCTGAGCGCCTCGGCGTTGGCGCGGTGGGCAGCGTCCGAGTAGAAGATCACCGACTGCTGCTGCGGGGCGCCCTGCCAGTTGGCCACTTCACCTAGCACCCAGCCATCGGACTTGACCGTGGCACCGACCCGTCCGGCAAGTCCGGAGGTCAGCGTTCCGTTGAAAATGGCGACCGGCTGCGACTTGTCCACCGCTGCAGGGGCAATGGTTTCCGAGGCGGCAGGTTCCAACGCGGAGGGGGAGGCCGGTTCGGAGGCGGACGCCGAGGCCGAGGGGGTGGCGCTGGGCGTCCGACTTGCAGAGGGCGTCGCCGTGGGGCTGGCCGACGCCGCCGACGTGTCGGCCGCGGCGGCGGGCGGCGGTGTGAGGGCGGGCTGGAACCCCAGCTGCGGCAGCAGAAGGAAAGCAACCAGGCCGACGGCGAGCGCCGCGATTCCCACGGAAAGGATCGGCCACAACTTCGGGCGCGACGGCGCGGAGGCAGCGCGGTGTACGCCCTGCCGGGAGGAGACCTCAGGCACCCTGTCGAATTCGTCCCGAGCAAAATTAGTCATGGTGAAGAGGCGTCCTTGTTGGTTTTCGCCGGCAGTCCGGCACTAGCAGTTACGCGTCAGATCCAAGGCGGCGTGCTGTGCGGGCCCGCTGACGTGACGTACGTAGTCTACGCAATCTCTTCACGAGCATTGGGTCGTGGGCCAGCGCGTGCTCGGTATCGATCAGTGCGTTGAGGATCTGGTAGTAGTGCGTCGCGGACAGGTCGAAGAGCTCCCGGATGGCCTGTTCCTTGGCGCCGGCGTACTTCCACCACTGACGTTCGAGCGCGAGAATCTGCTGCTCCCGTTCGCTCAGCGGCGAGTCCCTGAGCTTGAAGTCCTCCAGCAGCGAGCGGCTCCGCAGCCCGCGCTCCAGCCCTGATTCCCGCTCCGATTCCCGCCCTGATTCCCACTGTGATTCCCGCTCGGTGAGACGGTCCTGCAACGGCTCGGCCACTGCGCTCTCCTTAGCTGAATCCGGTCAAAGTACCTCCCCTATGTTACGGAGGAATAACAGCATTGTCATTTGCGCCGTGTCGGTACTCCGCGGACAGGGGCGGCGGGTTTCGGACAGCGGTGCGGGAGAATGGACACCGTGACGGAACCTGAACCGCTCTTCGACCTCGAACCTGCACCGGCGGCCGGCCCGGACTTTGCGGAGCTCGCCAGGCTGCCGTTCGACGAGCTCATGGCACCCGACTGGGCCGATGCCCTGGCGGGAGTGGAGGCCGAGTTGAGGTCCGTGCTGACGTTCCTCGCGGCCGAGGAGGCGGACGGACGGCGGGTGCTGCCGTCGGCGTCGAACGTCCTCCGGGCATTCCGGCAGCCGTTGAACGGGGTTCGGGTCCTGATTGTGGGCCAGGATCCCTACCCCACCCCCGGACACGCTGTGGGGCTCGCCTTTTCCGTGGACGCCGGCACCCGCCCCATCCCGCGCAGCCTGGCCAACATCTACAAGGAGCTTGAATCGGACCTGAACCTGCCACCGCGGATCCACGGTGACCTCGGAGCCTGGGCGGACCAGGGAGTACTGCTGCTGAACCGGGTGCTGAGCGTACGTGAGGGCGCCGCCGGGTCACACCGCGGCAAGGGCTGGGAAACGATCACGACGGCGGCGGTGACCGCTGTCGTGGGCCGCCGGACAGCGGGGGGAACCACCGCGCCGCTCGTGGCTGTGCTTTGGGGCAAGGACGCCGAGGGTGTCCGCCCCCTGCTGGGCAGCACCCCCGTCGTGGCCAGCGCCCACCCCAGCCCGCTGTCCGCCTCGCGGGGATTCTTCGGTTCGCGGCCGTTCAGCCGCGCCAATGCCCTGCTGACGGAGCAGGGCGGCGGGCCTGTGGACTGGGAGCTCCCGGCCATCCCACCGCTCAGCTCCGTTCAAGGAGCTTAGGCTAGGCTTACCCGCATGACTTCCCTTCCGGCCACCACCAGCGCCACCAAGAAATCCCGCCCGCAGGTCACCTTGGCTGTCCTTCGGCGGGAGCAGCTGTCCGCGCACATGGTGCGGATCGTCGCGGGCGGCGCGGGGTTCGCTGATTACGTCAACAACGACTTCGTGGACCGGTACGTCAAGATCGTCTTTCCGCAGCCTGCGGTGGACTACCCCCAGCCCCTGGACCTCTGGGCCATCCGGGAAACGATGCCCCGGGAGCAGTGGCCGCACACCCGGACCTACACGGTCCGCTGGGTGGATACCGCGGCCGGAGAACTGGCCATCGATTTCGTCGTCCACGGAGACGAAGGCCTGGCGGGCCCCTGGGCTGCCACGGCCCAGCCGGGCGACAGCCTCATTTTTACCGGCCCCGGAGGCGGCTACAACCCGGATCCGGCCGCGGACTGGTACCTGCTGGCCGGGGACGAGGCCGCGTTGCCGGCCGTGGCCGCCGTCATCGAGTCCCTGCCGGCGCATGCCAGGGGCCTGGCCTTTCTCGAGGTGGACTCCGACGCTGACGTCCAGCCGATCAGCGCCCCGTCCGGTCTCGAACTGGTCTGGCTGCAGCGCGGCGGCATCCCGGCCGGCGAGAGCAGCCAGCTGGTGGACGCCGTGCGCAGTGCCTCCTGGCCCGATGGCCGGGTGGATGTTTTTGCCCACGGCGAGCGTGGCTACATGAAGGGCCTGCGGGAGGTGCTGTTCCGCGAGCGCGGCCTGGACCGCAGCCAGGTTTCACTGTCCGGCTACTGGGCCAAGGGCCGCGTCGAGGACGTTTTCCAGGCCGAGAAGAAGCTGCCGATCGGCAAGATCTAACGCCGGGAAGATCCAGCAGGTCCTAGCGGCGGCGGGACCGCCGCCGCTCGTTGCTGGCCAGGCTGCGCGTGAGCGGCCGGGCCAGCGTGTCACCAAGCACAATGCCGCCGGCAACGCCGAACACAATCGCCCCTGCGCTGAGCATTCCGCCGGCCCCGAGCAGGATCTCGGACTCCTCGATGGTCAGGACGTACATCGAGCGGAAAATGGTCAAGCCGGGCAGGAGAATCAGGCCGGCCGGCACGGCGACCACCAGCTGCGGTGCGCCCATCTTCAGAGCCACCACGCGGGCCAGCAGGCCGATCACGACGGCGGCCAGCGCCGGCGAAAACCGCGGGCCAATGCCCATCGCCTCGCCGCCGATCAGGACCAGGTGCCCCACCACACCGACGGCCGCCGTCGGAAGCAGCAGCTTCCAGTCCGTCTGTTCCGTGACGCCAATTGCCACAACTGCGATGGCCACCAGGATCACCTGAACCCAGAGCGGGTACGCGGGCGGGAAGGTCTCCGTGACGCTGATCGGCTCCATGCCGATCCTGTCTCCCACCACGAACGCGACGGCGATCCCGGCCACCACCGCGCCGAACGTCAGCAGAGTGGACAGGAAGCGGCCCGCCGCCGTGACGGGGAAGCCGTTGATGGCGTCCTGGACCGAGGACACGAGCCGTCCGGTGGGAAGCAGCAGCAGGATTCCGCCCACCACCACAATGGCGGGCGCCAGCCGGATCCCCACAGGACTGCCGTACCTCCACAGCAGCAGCGCGATGACCGTCACCACAAACGAACAGGCCGCCGTGATGAAGAAGTCAGGCGTCCGCCAGCGGCCCAGCTTCCGGGCCACCAGGCTGATGAGCAGGTTGGAGGCGAACGCGACGGCCGAGGCGCCCGGACCGCCGCCGATGACGGCCACGAACACGGCCGCGAACACCGCGAACGCCACCGTCACCATCCAACGCGGGAACGGCTTGGGGCGCCGGACAATCTCGTCGAGCCGGCGGACGGCCTCGTCCCGGCCGACTCCGCCGGCTACGATGTCGGTGACCAGCTGGTGGACCTGTGCAAGCCCCGCGTAATTGTTTGTCCAGGAACGGACCACCCGCAGGAGGGTGATGGGCGTCTGGTCCTTGGCTGCGTAGTTGATGCCCACGGACTGGTTGGTGATGTCCACCTCGATGTTTTTCAGCCCCAGCGCAGCCGTCACGGCAATGATGCTCGTTTCGACTTCGAGGGCGCCGGCGCCGTACCGGAACATCGACTCGGCAAGATGCAGCGCAAAGTCCATCGTCTTGCGTGCGGACTCATCGATCCCGCCCACCTGGATCATGGGATTGGCGTAGGGGCTCCCGGCGAGCCGGTCCACGATGCTCAGTGGCGCCGTCGGCGGATTTTCCCCCTGCACCAGGCGTCGCAGCATGCGCTTGGCCGCCGCGTTCTGGTGCAGCTGCGAGGCGGTGAGCGGCTCCGTCTTGGGCAGCCCGTCCGTGGGCGGCCGGTTGGCGCCGCGGGGTTGTTTCGTCATCAGGGCTCCCCTCTCTTTAGTGGCTCAGCTCAACGGCTCAGTAGAACTGCTTCCCGGTGCGGCGGGTATACAGCTGCCGGGCGACGCGTTCGCCGGCCGCCATCCACGCCTTGTACTTCAGCGGGCTGATGACCTGGTCATAGCAGCCCACGAAGTCCGTGACGGTCTTACTGAAGCTCGTCTTGAAAAGCCCCAGTCCGTGGAAGGGGTTCGACGTGTCCTTGAGCTTGTCGCTGGGCGGGGTTCCGCAGAAGTCGTATTCCGTGCAGCCCAGCTCCTTGAGCTGGTTGATCGCGGTCCACTGCACCAGGTGCGAATCGCCGTACTGGTTGCGCTTCTGCAGGGATCCGCCGTCCTTGTACGTGCCCTTGCGGCCGTAGTTGATCACGAAGGCGCCAACCGAGGGAACGCCGTTTTCGTAAACGAACATGAGCCTGCCCTGGCCGCGCTTGATGAAGTTCGTCCAGAACTGGCGGTAGTAATCGTATTCGCGGACGCGGACCTGCGACTTCGCCTGGACCGTGTCCGTCATCAGGGCGTACATGGCCTTGAAGTTTTCCTCGCTGGGCTCCACGTTGTGCACCTCGACGCCCTCGCGGATGGCGCGGCGGACGGCATTCCGTCCCCGCGAGTGGAGGTTGCGGAGCAGCTGGTTCTCCTCGGGGGAGATATCCAGCAGGGCCGTTGAGTCGTTGGGCTGCAGGTTGTGCGTCTTGACCAGCCCGGCACCCTCGATGACCCTGCGGGCATCGTCGCTGAGGACGATGTCCGGCTCAATCTTTATGGCGAACACGCCCAGCCGTGCGCGCTTTACGAACTCTGCGTTTGCCGCGGCAATGCCGGGGATGTCCTCGACGCCGGCCACGTCCGGCCCCTTGATGAGGTACCAGAGCTTACCGAGCAGCGGGAAGCTCTTTTCCAGCACCAGGTTGTAGCTCGTGTAGTCGGCCGTTTCGTAGACGAGGTGCAGGGTCTTCCAGCCGAAGTGCTGCTTGACCTCGGCGAAGGCTTCCGACTGCAGCAGGTTTCCGCCGTTCGGATTCGCGGTGACGTGGGAGTCCCAGTTTGCGACCTCTTCGGAGGTGGCAAAGCGGGCAGTGAATTCTCGCAAGTGTGCCGTGTCCAATCTTCGCTTACGTTTCGTGCAGGTGCCGGAGAAGCAGCCTCAAGTCTATCTGTCCGGCCCCGTGACTGCCTTGACTCTGGCTGCGGCCTTGGCAACTGTAGTGGAATGAGAAGCAGGGACCCCATGCCGGTCGCGGGATCCGGAAACGACGCCATCACCAGCGGTGACGGGGCCGAGCCGCGGCGCACCGCCGTCGAACTTGCTGCGCTCCTGGGTTTCCTGGCGCCGTCCGCCTTGGTAGCTTGGCTGGGCTCCCAGGCAACGATCAGCAACGTCACGGGCTGGTATGCCGCGGCGGACAAGGCGCCGTGGTCCCCGCCCAACTGGGTGTTCGGGCCGGTCTGGACGGTGCTGTACACGGCCATGGCAGTGGCGGCCTGGCTCGTGTGGCGGAGCCGCAGCCCGAAGCGCAGGGCGGCGCTCACCGTCTACGGCGTGCAGCTTGCCCTGAACCTGGCGTGGACGCCCGTGTTCTTCGGGCTGTATCCGGCGTGGGGTTCAGCCGCGCTCTGGCTGGCGCTGGGCATCATCATTGCGCTGGCGCTGGCTGTCGCCGCCACCGTGCTCCTGTTCGGACCGATCCGCCGCACCGCCGGCCTGCTCATGCTGCCGTACCTGTCATGGATCGTCTTCGCGTCGAGCCTGAACCTCTGGGCGGCCGCCAACAACTAGCTCCGGGCCGGGTTCAGCATTCGACGACGTTGACCGCCAGTCCGCCCATCGCGGTTTCCTTGTACTTCGAGCTCATGTCCTTGCCGGTCTCGCGCATGGTCACGATGACCTCGTCCAGCGAGACCCGGTGCGAGCCGTCGCCCCACAGCGCCATCTTGGCCGCATTGATCGCCTTCGCGGCGGCGATCGCGTTCCGTTCGATGCAGGGCACCTGCACCAGCCCGCCGATCGGGTCGCAGGTCAGACCCAGGTTGTGTTCCATCGCGATCTCGGCCGCGTTCTCCACCTGCGCGGGCGTGCCTCCCATGACCTCGGCCAGGCCAGCGGCAGCCATCGACGACGCCGAACCCACCTCACCCTGGCAGCCCACCTCCGCGCCCGAGATCGACGCCTGTTCCTTGTACAGCACCCCGACGGCACCGGCGGCGAGCAGGAACTTCACCACGACGTCGTCGCGGTCTTCCTGGCTGGCCTTGTCCATACCCGGAGCGAAGTGCAGCGCGTAGTACAGGACGGCGGGGATGATGCCGGCGGCGCCGTTCGTCGGGGCGGTCACCACCCGGCCGCCCGAAGCGTTCTCCTCGTTAACCGCCAGCGCGATCAGGTTCACCCACTCCTGCCAGTACTTGGGGTCCCGGTAGTCCCCTCCGTGGTCACGGCCTTCCTTCAGCAGGCGTTCATGCCAGTCGGGGGCACGACGGCGGACCTTCAGTCCGCCGGGCAGCAGCCCCTCGCGCTTCAGGCTGACCTCCACGCAGCCTTCCATCACCGAGTAGATGTGGAGCAGGCCCGCCCGGATGTCCTCCTCGGACCGGGATGCGCGCTCGTTGACCAGCATGATGTCCGCGATGGACAGGCCCTGTGCGCGGCAGTGCTCCAGCAGCTCCGCCGCTGTTCGGAACGGCAGCGGCAGCTCCTTCTTGGACTCGTCCAGTTCCTGCTGCGCCGCATCCTCCTCACCCTCGCGGACAATAAAGCCGCCACCAACGGAAAAGAACGTGGCGCTGTGCAGGATGTCGCCCTGGGCGTCCGAAACCGTAAAGGTCATGCCGTTGGTGTGCCGCGGCAGGATCGTCAGCGGCCGGAGCACCATGTCCTTGACCCCGTACGGCAGCGGCACGGACCCGGCCAGCTGCAGAGTGCCAGATTCGGCAATGGCTGCCAGCCGATCCTCGACCTCATCGGGAAGGATCAGCTCGGGGTGGAAGCCCTCCAGGCCCAGCAGGATGGCCGTCATGGTGCCGTGCCCGTGCCCGGTTGCCGCGAGCGAGCCGTACAGGTCCACCCGCAGCGACGCCACGGTCTCCAGCTTCCCGGAGGATTTGAGCTCCCCGGCAAAAACGGCAGCGGCACGCATCGGCCCTACAGTGTGCGAACTCGAGGGCCCGATCCCAATGGAAAAGAGATCAAAGACTCCAACGGCCATAATCAATCCTAACTAGACATGTGGTCGGGGTGGTGGCTCCCGGGCGGGTTCCTCCGCGTGCTTGGGCCCACGCTGTCCGGGTTCCCTCGCCGAGCTTGCGAGGCTAGGGGGACGGTGGGGAGCACGCTTCCGGAATCCACCCGCCCACCATCGCCCGTCGCCACACCGGCAGTGGCTGACGGATGGACCGCAAGAGATGGCCGGGGATGTGGCCCATTCGGGTGGGGACTCCGGCAGCATGCGTCTAAGGGAGCGACACGTCCGCTCAGCGGGCGTCTTCGCGACCGAGCATGCAGAGGAGTCCGCACCCGACGGGCCTCAACAAGCCGCTGGGTCAGCTGAGCGGTGTTACGGACGGGTAGAGCGGGTGGGCGGCGGCCAGGGCCTCTACCCGGGTGCGCAGTCCGGACAGGTCGGCTCCGGCGTCGGCGGTCAGGGCCTCGGCGATGATGTCCGCAACCTCGCTGAAGGCTGCTTCGCCGAAGCCTCGGGTGGCCAGCGCCGGGGTGCCGATGCGCAGCCCGGAAGTGACCATCGGCGGACGCGGATCGAACGGCACGGCGTTGCGGTTCACGGTGATGTCGATCGCAGCGAGGCGGTCTTCGGCCTGCTGGCCGTCGAGCTCGCAGTCGCGCAGGTCCACCAGGACCAGGTGCACGTCCGTGCCGCCGGAGACCACGGAGATGCCCTCGGCCGTGACGTCGGGCTGGACCAGGCGCTCGGCCAGGATCCGGGCACCGGCGAGCACGCGCTCCTGGCGTTCCTTGAACTCCTCGGACGCGGCGATTTTGAAGGCCACGGCCTTGCCCGCGATCACGTGCTCCAGCGGGCCGCCCTGCTGGCCGGGGAACACTGCCGAGTTGATCTTCTTGGCGACGTCGGCGTCGTTGGTCAGGATGATGCCGCCGCGCGGACCGGCGAGGGTCTTGTGCGTCGTGGACGTGGTGACGTGCGCGTGCGGGACCGGGGACGGGTGCAGGCCCGCGGCCACGAGGCCGGCGAAGTGCGCCATGTCCACCATCAGGTAGGCGCCCACGGAATCGGCGATCCGGCGGAACTCGGCGAAGTCGAGCTGGCGGGCGTAGGCGGACCAGCCGGCCACGATCAGCTGCGGCTTGTGCTCCTGGGCCAGGCGCTCCACCTCGGCCATGTCGATCCGGTGGTCCTCTTCGCGGACCTGGTACGGAATCACGTTGTAGAGGCGGCCGGAGAAGTTGATCCGCATGCCGTGGGTCAGGTGCCCGCCGTGGGCCAGGTTCAGGCCCATGATGGTGTCGCCCGGCTTGATCAGGGCGTGCATCACCGAGGCGTTGGCCTGGGCACCGGAGTGCGGCTGGACGTTCGCGTACTCGGCACCGAACAGGGCCTTGACCCGGTCGATCGCCAACTGCTCGATCACGTCCACGTGCTCGCAGCCGCCGTAGTAGCGCTTGCCCGGGTAGCCCTCGGCGTACTTGTTGGTCAGCACCGAACCCTGCGCCTGCATCACTGCCGCGGCGGTGTGGTTCTCCGACGCAATCATCTCCAGGCCCTCGCGCTGGCGGCCGAGCTCGTCGTCGATCTTCGCCGCGATCTCCGGATCCAGGTCCGCGAGGTCCGCGTTCAGGCTCGGGGACACTACCTGCTCGAAAGCGACTGTTTCTGTGCCTGCGGCACCTGCGCCGCTCACAGCTCGCCGCCGTTCTTGGAAGCGTACTCTTCGGCCGACAGCAGCGGGCCCTCGGAATCGGCGGCCACCTTGAACAGCCAGCCTGCACCGTACGGATCGCTGTTGATCAGCGCCGGGTCCTCGACGACGACCGGGTTGATCTCCGTGACCTCGCCCGTCACCGGGGAGTACAGGTCCGATACGGACTTGGTGGACTCCACCTCGCCGCAGGTCTCCCCCGCGGTCACGGCCGAGCCGACCTCGGGCAGGTCCACGTAAACAATGTCGCCGAGGGCGTCAGTGGCCACGGCGGAAATGCCAATGGACACAACGTTCCCGTCCTCGCGGGAAACCCACTCGTGCTCGTCGGAGTACTGCAGTTCAGCGGCAACTTTTGCCATTGTGTTCCTTAATCTCGTTACTTCTGTGGTCGGGTTGGGAGGCAGGTGACTGAATTCCTCCGCGTGCTGCTCGTTCCTCGCTTTGACGCACGCTTCCGGAATCCACTCACCTGCCGTTCCCGGCCGTCAGTTCCGGGAAGGAACCAACGGCAGTGAAAGATAAAGCGGGGGTCCTGGCTACTTCTGGGCCTCGAGGGTTCGGCAAGCTCGACCCCCAATGATCGAGCTTGCGAGGGCGAGGCCCCGGCCTGGTTTCGACAGGCTCAACCAGCAGTCAGCGGTCCTCCCCCAGCACCTTTGGCTTCGAAGGCCTTGATCCTGGTAGCGGTTCTGTCTCGATTGCCACCCAAGGCGAGTTGCTCTCGAGGGGCTGGCTGGCCGCGGTTTTCGAAAGCGTGCGTCAAAGCGACGAAGGAGCAGCACGCGTGAAAACTGGGGCTTGCCAGCCCCGGAGTCGGGGACGACGGGCCGACGGCGACGGCAAGGTTGGGCAGGACAGGACCGCCGGGCTACTTGGAGCGCTTGTAGAAAGGCAGTGCGACGACTTCGAACGGCTCCGCCTTGCCGCGCAGGTCGATGTCCAGTGCAGTGCCGGGTTCGGCGTAGGCGACGTCGACATAGGCCATCGCGACCGGGTGGCCGAGGGTGGGGCTTGGCTGGCCCGAGGTGACTTCGCCGACGACGCTGCCGTCCTTGAGGACCGGGTAGTGCCCCCGGCCGGCACGGCGGCCCAGGCCCTTGAGGCCCACGAGCTTGCGGCCCGTGGTGGAGCCGGCTCCGGCTTCCTTCTTGGCAGCCAGAGCGGCCTTGCCCACGAAGTCACCTTCCTTGGACAGCGCGACGACGGGGCCCAGGCCGGCGGCGAACGGGTCACCGTCCAGCGAGAGCTCGTTGCCGTACAGCGGCATGCCGGCCTCGAGGCGGAGCGAATCGCGGGAGGCGAGCCCGGACGGCGTCAGCTCCCCCTCGTCCGCGATGGCGACGATGGACTGCCAGAGGGCGGCGGCGTCGTCGTTCTCCACGAAAATCTCGAAGCCGTCCTCACCGGTGTACCCGGTGCGGGCCAGCAGCAGGTCCTGGCTGGCCCCGCCCACCAGGAAGGAAACCTCGACGGCGGCGTAGTACTTCAGCCCGGTCACCAGCTCGTGCTGGGCTGCCGGGACCAGGCGCAGGAGAATCTCCTCTGCCTTGGGGCCCTGCACGGCGACCAGCGACGTCTCGGCGGAGGCGTCCACGACGGCGACATCGAAGTTCGCTGCCCGCTGCTCCAGGGCCTCGGCCACCACCTTGGCGTTGCCGGCGTTCGGGACCACCAGGAACCTGTCGGTGCTGTTTCCTGCACCCTCGGTCGCGGAGGGGCGGCGGTACACGATGAGGTCGTCGATGATGCCGCCGTCCTCGTTGCAGATCAGGGAGTACTTGGCCTTGCCGACGGCCATCGCGGAAATCTTGCCAGCCAGGGCGTAGTCCAGGAACGCGCCGGCGTCCGGGCCGGTGACCCAGACTTCCCCCATGTGGGAGAGGTCGAAGATGCCGGCCGAGTTGCGGACGGCGTGGTGCTCGGCCAGTTCGGAGCCGTACTTGAGCGGCATCTGCCAGCCGCCGAAGTCGGTGAACGAGGCGCCCAGCTTCTTGTGCTCCTCGTAAAGGGCAGTGTAGTTCTCAGTCATTGAGTGAAATCCTTTGCGCGTGGGCTGCTGATTGAGCCTGCCGAAATCCGGGGTTTCGACAGGCTCAACCACCGGACGAATCTAGTTCTCGAACGCTTCGATCGGAGGGCAGGAGCAGACCAGGTTCCGGTCGCCTGCCGCGCCGTCGATGCGGCCTACCGGCGGGAAGTACTTGTCCTGCTTGAGCGTGTGCACGGGGAAGACAGCCTGCTCGCGCGGGTAGGCGCGGTCCCAGTCGGAACTGATGGCAGCGGCCGCGGTGTGGGGTGCGTTGCGCAGCGGTGAGTCCTGGACGGTGAAGTCGCCGTTGGCCACCTGGTCGATCTCTGCGCGGATGGCGATCATTGCCGTGATGAACCGGTCGATCTCGCCCAGGTCCTCGGACTCGGTGGGTTCCACCATCAGGGTGCCGGCCACCGGGAACGCCAGCGTGGGCGCGTGGAAGCCGTAATCGATCAGGCGCTTGGCCACGTCCTCAGCGGTGACGCCGGTCTTGGCGGTGAGTTCGCGCAGGTCAAGGATGCACTCGTGCGCCACCAGGCCGCCTTCGCCCGTGTAGAGGACCGGGAAGAACTCGTTCAGCCGGGAAGCGACGTAGTTCGCGGCGAGCAGCGCGGACTTGGTGGCCTCGGTCAGGCCGCTGCCGCCCATGAGTTTCACATACGCCCAGGAAATGGGCAGCACGCCGGCGGAACCGAAGCGCGAAGCCGAGATCGGAACGTCGTTGCCTTCGGTCCAGGTGGCCGCATCGCCGGGCATGAAGGGAGCGAGGTGCGCCTTGGCCGCAACGGGACCGACGCCGGGACCGCCGCCGCCATGCGGGATGCAGAAGGTCTTGTGCAGGTTCAGGTGCGAGACGTCGCCGCCGAACTTCCCCGGCTGCGCGAGCCCGACGAGCGCGTTGAGGTTGGCACCGTCGATGTAGACCTGGCCGCCTGCCGCGTGGATGGCGTCGCAGACCTCGCGGACGTCGGCGTCGTAGACCCCGTGCGTGGACGGGTAGGTGATCATGATGCAGGACAGGGCGTCCTTGTGTGCCTCGATCTTGGCGTACAGATCGGCGTGGTCGATGGTGCCGTCGGCGGCGGTGGCCACCACCACGACCTTCATGCCGGCCAGCACCGCGGAGGCCGCGTTGGTGCCGTGGGCCGAGGCCGGGATCAGGCAGATGTTGCGCTGGTCATCACCGCGGGACAGGTGGTAGCCGCGGATGGCCAGCAGCCCGGCGAGCTCGCCCTGCGAGCCGGCGTTCGGCTGGATGGACACCTGGTCATAGCCGGTGATCTCGGCGAGGTCGGCTTCCAGACCATCGATCAGTTCGCGCCAGCCCTCGGTCTGGGAATCCGGTGCGAACGGGTGGATCGAGGCGAACTCCGGCCAGGAAATGGCTTCCATCTCGGCCGTGGCATTCAGCTTCATGGTGCAGGAGCCCAGCGGGATCATGGTGCGGTCCAGCGCCAGGTCGCGGTCGGAGAGCTTGCGGATGTAGCGCAGCAGCTGGGTCTCGGAGCGGTGCGTGTTGAACACCGGGTGCTGCAGGTACGCGGAGGAACGCTCGACCGCGGCATCCAGGGCGAAACTGCCCGTGGAC
This sequence comes from Arthrobacter sp. FW305-BF8, assembly GCF_021789315.1. NCBI lineage: Bacteria > Bacillati > Actinomycetota > Actinomycetes > Micrococcales > Micrococcaceae > Arthrobacter > Arthrobacter sp. FW305-BF8. Next base: position 1,111,387 of record NZ_CP084561.1, on the reverse strand, counting down.
CCCACTGACGTGGCACCAAAGACAGCAAGAACGTCAGCAACGATGGCCGGCGTCGTGGTTTCATCGGTGGAGATGCCGACGCTGTCGGCGTCGATGCTGCGGAGGTTGATGCCCTTCTCTTCGGCGGCGGCGATGATGCCGGCGGCCTTGCCCGGGACGGAAACCGTCACGGTGTCGAAGAAGCTGGGGTGCAGGACGTCCAGCCCGGCGGCCTTAAGCGAGGCGGCCAGGGTCTTGGCATGGCCGTGTGCGGTTTCGGCGATCGCCTTCAGGCCTTCCGGTCCGTGGTAGACGGCGTAGAAGGAGGACACGATGGCCAGCAGCGCCTGCGCAGTGCAGATGTTGGAGGTGGCCTTCTCGCGGCGGATGTGCTGCTCGCGGGTCTGCAGCGCGAGGCGGTAGGCAGGAGTGCCGGCGTTGTCCTTGGAGACGCCCACGAGGCGGCCGGGAAGGGAGCGTTCAAGGCCCTTCTGCACGGCCATGTACGCGGCGTGCGGTCCGCCGTAGAACAGCGGGACGCCCAGGCGCTGGGCGGAGCCGACGGCGATGTCCGCACCCTGCTCGCCAGGAGGTGTGATGAGCGTCAGAGCCAGCAGGTCGGCGGCCACCGTGACCAGGGCGCCGCGTTCCTTGGCGGCGGCGATGACCCCGGTGTGGTCGAAGACGCGGCCGGAGACGCCGGGCTGCTGGAGGACGACGCCGTTGATGTCGCCGTCGGGAAGTCCCTTGGACAGGTCGGCGACCTCGACCTCGAAGCCAAGCGCCTCGGCGCGGCCCTTGACGATCGCGATGGTCTGCGGCAGGGAGTCGGCATCCAGGACGGTCTTGCCGTCCTTGGCGTCCTTGTTTTTGTTGGCCCGGCGCATCAGCAGTACGGCCTCGGCCACCGCCGTTGCTTCATCCAGCAGCGACGCGTTGGCGATCGGCAGGCCTACCAGGTCCTGGACCATGGTCTGGAAGTTCAGCAGGGCCTCGAGGCGGCCCTGGGAAATCTCCGGCTGGTACGGCGTGTACGCGGTGTACCAGGCGGGCGCTTCGAGGATGTTGCGGCGGATCACCGGCGGCGTGACGGTGTCGTAGTAGCCCTGGCCGATCATCTGGACGGCGGTCTTGTTCTTGGCCGCGAGCTTCCGGAGTTCGGCGAGGGTTTCGACTTCGCTCAGCGCGGCGGAGAGCTCGAGCGGGGAGTCCTGCCGGATGTCTTTCGGCACTGCCGTGTCAACCAGTGCATCGACTGTCTCGTAGCCGACGGCCTTGAGCATGGCTTCGACGTCGGCCTGCCGGCGGGCACCGATATGCCGGTCGACGAAGGAGGCGGAGGCTGAATCTACGGTCAAAAGGAACTCCATAACTAAGGGCGCAGGGTACGCCACAGTGATTCGGGTTCCTCCCCGCTCTGTATTGGACCTGAGAGTTTCCGCGACGCTTGTCTATGGCGTCGCTTGCACCGTCGGTGAGCACAGCATGCCCTGAACCGTCCGCGCGGTGGCGGAACATTCAATGCGGGCAGCCTGCTGCTTTCCAGAGTTGCCTTGCCGCGGCGGTACATGGGCCTGAGAGATTCCTGGGGAGGTTTTGCTCCTACGGCGCCTGCTTGTACCTACTTGCAGGACTCTCCCGCCGCAGATCAAAGGCATATTCAGTTGAGCGGTGACAGCTGTCACAGAGGCCATTCTCCTACGCCGGGATCGCGTCTGCAAACTGTGGCGGCGTGGGCTGGCCCACCCCCGGCGCGCAACTACCCGCGCAGCCGGCTTACCCCCGCAGCCGGTCGAGGGCCGCAAGAAGGCTTTCGACGTCGGCCGCGGTCTCCGACGGCGTCGCGGCCGGGCCGATGGACAGCATGGCGTTGAAGTACAGCCCGTCCCCCATATAGAGGACGGCCTTCGCGAGGCCAGGTCCGACGTCGCGGGCAATCTCGTCGAGCCACCGCTGCTGGATATGGGCGAACCGGCGCCGGGTCTCCTCGTGCGCCACCTCGGCGAGCCTGGTGGCGGCCACGATCGCACGGTCGAGCGGGGTGTCCGCCCAGACGGACGATTTGATGAAGTAGGCGGCAGCACCCTCTGGAGCCGCCGCCATGGCCTGGGCATCCGCCTCCGCGAACTCGTCCAGCCTGTCCAGCAGGACACTGATCAGCGCTTCCTTGTTCGGAAAGTGATACAGCAGCCCGCCCTTGGACACGCCAGCGCGGGCGGCCACGGCGTCAAGTGTGGCGGCACGCTCCCCCACCTCGATCAGCAGGGATTCAAACGCATCGAGCACTGCGCCGCGGGCGACCGGTTTTCTGGGCATGGCTTCCATCATGCCCCTTCGCAGCGGGAGATCTGTAACTATACCGTCCAGACGGTATAGTTAACTTATGACCATGAACCCAGCCCTTCCCCGGGAGCGCACACCTGCCGCCCAGGCGTCCGGCGGTGGCGGCGCGCGCGACTGGCTTGCCCTTGCCCTGCTGATGTTCCCTGTCCTCCTGGTGGCCGTGGACAACACCGCGCTGACGTTCGCCCTTCCCGCGGTCGCCCGCACCCTGGACCCCTCGGGCGTGCAGCTGTTGTGGATAGTGGACGCCTACGCCCTTGTCCTGGCCGGACTTCTCGTCGCCATGGGTAGCCTTGGCGACAGGATCGGGCGCCGCCGGCTGCTGCTGGTCGGCATTTCGGGATTTGCGGCGGTCTCAGCGGCATCAGCCTTCGCCCCGAGCGCCGAATGGCTCATTGCAGGCCGCGCGGCCATGGGATTCTTCGGTGCCATGCTCATGCCCTCCACGCTGTCCCTGATCCGCAACATCTTCCGGGAGCCCGGCAGGCGGAGGCTGGCGGTGGCCATCTGGGCTGCCGGGTTCTCCGGCGGCGCCGCGCTGGGGCCGATCTTCGGCGGCTGGCTGGTGGAGCACTTCTGGTGGGGCGCCGTCCTGCTCGTGGCCGTACCGATCATGCTGCCGCCGCTGGTCTTCGGCCGCTTCCTCATACCTGAGTCCAAGGACCCCAGCCCGGGACGGGTGGACGGGCCAAGCATTGCACTGTCCATGCTGACCATGGTGCCGGTGGTCTATGGCATCAAGGAACTGGCCACCCACGGCCCCGGCGTGCAGTCCCTCGGAGTTCTGGCGTTTGGCCTGGGCATGGGTTTCGTGTTCGTCCGCCGGCAGCGGGCCCTCGCATCCCCGCTGCTGGACTTATCGCTGTTCAGGAACCGGGTGTTCAGCACTGCAATCACGGCCAACGTCCTGGCGCTGTTCTCCTACAACGGGTTCATCCTGTTTTTGGCCCAGCACCTGCAGCTGCTTGAAGGCATGTCGCCCTCGCAATCCGGCGCGGCGATGCTGCCTGCCCTTACGGCCATGGTGGTGGCGGGACTGCTGGTGGTTCCGCTGGTCCGGAAGGTCCGCCCCGGCTTCGTGGTGGCCGCGGGACTGGCGCTGAGCGCCACCGGTTACGCCCTCGTGGCGTTCGGGAATCACGACGCCGGTCCCACAGCACTGCTGGCCGCCCTCCTTATTCTGGCGCTGGGTGTGGGATCTGCCGAGACCATCTCGAACGACCTGATTCTCGGAGCGGTGCCCGCGGACAAGTCCGGAGCGGCCGCAGCGATCTCGGAGACCGGATACGAAGTGGGCTCACTCCTGGGCACAGCCATCCTGGGATCGATCCTGACCGCGTCATACCAGCAGCACCTCTCCCTGCCCGACGCTGTTGCCCAAACCATCCCGGCGGCCTCCGCAGACCAGGCCAGGGAAACCCTGGCCGGCGCCATGGAGCTGGTCGGGTCGCTGCCGGCCCCGGTGGCCGAGGGCCTCACGACGGCCGCCCGGGCAGCGTTTGATTCGGGTGTCCACATCACAGCGGCGATTGCGCTGGTACTGATGGCGGGAGCCTCGGTGCTCGCCGCCGTCGTACTTCGCCGCGTTCCGCGCGCGAAGTAGCCGGGACGCAGTAACCGGCGCCGCACCCACGGCAGCCGACACAGCAACGGGCAGCCCCGGAGAAATTCCTCCGGGGCTGCCCGTACTCCAGCCGGCGGCGCGCGGCGCGCCGGCTACTTGGTGTCAGGGTGCGTGACGCTGGCCGACGCCTTCATATTCTCGGCGCCTACCATCCACGCATACTGCTCGAGCTTTTCGATGAAGGTGTGCAGCAGGTCCGCGGTGGTGGGGTCTTCCTCATCCACCTCGTCATGGACCTTGCGCATGGTACCCACGGCCGCTTCGAGTGCGGCGACTATGCGGTCGATCGCATCCTTGGTGCTGATGAGCCCGTCGGGGAACTGCGGAAGGTGGGTCGCCTTCGCCACAGTGGCGCTGCGACCGTCCGGCAGGGCATGCAGGGCGCGCATGCGCTCCGCCATGTCGTCGGCAAAGGCCCGGGCGGCGTCGACGATCTCGTCCAGCTGAAGATGCAGATCCCTGAAGTTGGTTCCAACGATGTTCCAGTGCGCCTGCTTGCCCTGGATGTGCAGTTCGATCAGGTCCGCCAGGACGGCCTGCATGTTGTTGGTCAGTGTCGGTGAAGCCTTCATGAATCCTCCTCGAATGGTCCAGTGGTTCCGACGCTACCGCAGGCGTTAGGGCACAGGGAGCGCCGGAGCCGGAATTTCACGATCAGCTTACTTACTATTTGCGGGCCAGGCACAAGGGTCATAAATGAGCGGCATTCAATATGCCCTTGCCACGCCCCCGCAGCGCGTGCATACTAAATGAACGTCATTCATTTAGTGACGGTCGTCTCACTGGAGAAATCATCATCATGATCGAAATAACCTGCCTCAACGCGCCTGCTTCGCTCGCCCGGACAGAGCCGTCCGGACGTCCAGCCTTGAGGGTCGGCGTGGTGCAGCACCGCTGGCACAGCAGCGCCGCCGCACTCCACGCGGAACTCAACGACGGCATCGACCGTGCCGCCCGGCTGGGCGCCACCGTGGTGTTCCTGCCCGAGCTCACCCTCTCCCGCTACCCCGCAGACCAGGTTCCGGAGAATGACCTTGGGCGGCATTGCGAGGACCGGCCGCGCCCTTCCGACGCCGCCGAGGACCTGCTGACCGGCCCCACCTTCCGCTTCGCTGCCGAGGCCGCCCGACGGAACGGCATCACCGTGCATGCGTCGCTCTACCAGCGCGCCGGCAACCCGGACGGCTCGGATGACGGACTGGGGCTGAACACCTCCATCCTCGTGTCCCCGTCCGGCGAGCTCCTGGCCCGCACCCACAAGCTGCACATCCCGGTGACCGCCGGATACTACGAGGACAAGTTCTTCCGCCAGGGTCCGTCCTCGGAGGACGCCTATCAGGTCCACGCCCCGGCTGAACTCAGCGGCGCCCGGCTGGGCATGCCCACCTGCTGGGACGAGTGGTTCCCCGAACTGGCCCGCATGTACTCCCTCGGCGGCGCCGAACTGCTGGTGTACCCGACGGCGATCGGTTCCGAGCCGTTGTTCCCGGACTTTAACACCCAGCCCCTCTGGCAGCAGGTGATCGTGGGCAACGGCATCGCCAACGGCCTGTTCATGGTGGTCCCGAACCGCTGGGGCCAGGAGGGCAGCCTGAACTTCTACGGCTCCTCCTTCATCTCAGACCCCTACGGCCGCATCCTGGTTCAGGCGCCCCGCGACGAGTCGGCCGTCCTCGTGGCCGACCTCGACCTGGACCAGCGTAAGGACTGGCTGACGCTGTTCCCGTTCCTGACCACCCGCCGCCCGGACACCTACGCCCGGCTCACCGAGCCGGTCCGCCCGGAGGAGCCGTTCGGCAGCGAGGTTTCGACGGGCTCAACCAGCGGGGTTTCGGCAAGCTCAACCAGCGAGGACGCGACCTCAGCCAGCGAGTGGGTGAACGCATGAGCACGTGGTGCATGCCGGCCGAAACGGCGCGCCAGGAGCGGCTCTGGATGGCCTTCCCCACCGGCGGCTACACCCTTGGGGACACCGCCGCGGAGGCGCACGCCGCCCGCTCCGTCTGGGCCGCCGTCGCCAATGCCGCCGTCGAGTTTGAACCGGTCACCATGGTGGTGGACCCGTCCGACGTCGGAACCGCCGCCCGCTACCTGTCCCCCGCCGTCGAGGTGCTGACGGCGGAACTCAACGACGCCTGGATGCGCGACGTTGGCCCGACGTTTGTCCTGGACGGAAACGGCGCCCTGGGTGCGGTGGACTGGGTCTTCAACGGCTGGGGCGCCCAGGACTGGGCGAGATGGGACAAGGACTCGCTGGTCGCCGCCGAAGTGGCCGGCCGCTCCCGCGCCCGGCACCTCGTGTCCGAACTGGTCAACGAGGGCGGCGGCATCCAGGTGGACGGCGAGGGAACGGTGCTGGTCACCGACACGGTGCAGCTGGATCCGGGCCGCAATCCCGGACTGAGCAAGGCTGACGTCGAAGCTGAACTGGCCAGGACCATCGGCGCCAAAAAGGTAATCTGGCTGCCGCGGGGGCTCACCCGTGACTCCCAGCGGTTCGGAACGCGCGGGCACGTGGACATCGTTGCCGCCATCCCGTCCCCCGGCACCCTGCTGGTCCATTCCCAGCAGAACCCCGCCCACCCGGACTACGAGGTGAGCCGCGAAATCATCGGTTTCCTGTCCTCCACCACGGATGCCGCCGGGCGGGAATGGTCCATCATCGAGGTGCCGGCGCCCGTTGCCCTGACGGACCCGGAAGGCTTCGTGGACTACAGCTACATCAACCATGTGGTGGTCAACGGCGGCGTCATCGCCTGCACGTTCTCCGACCCCAACGACGAGAAGGCGCTCCGCATCCTCGCGGACGCATATCCCGGGCGCACAGTTGTGGGGATCGATGCCCGCGAACTCTTCGCCCGCGGCGGGGGCATTCACTGCATCACCCAGCAGCAGCCCGCTGCCATCTAGAAAGGGCCAGTCATGAGCCAAACCACGCGCCAGAGCATCCAGCCCGGCGGGAAGAACGCTTCACCGGCTGGCGAGGCAACGCACGGCATCACCGGGAAGGGCCTGAAGGGCGGGCAGCTGGGCCTCCTGGCCGTCGTCGTCCTAGGTATTTCGACCATCGCCCCGGCTTACACGCTGACCAGCGCCCTGGGCCCCACCGTGAATGAGGCAGGGCTCCAGCTGCCGGTGATCTTCCTCATCGGCTTCATCCCGATGATCCTGGTATCGCTCGCGTACCGGGAGCTGAACGCGGACTCCCCTGACAGCGGCACCACGTTCACCTGGGTCACCAAGGCATTCGGCCCGTGGGTCGGCTGGATGGGCGGCTGGGGCCTGCTGGCCGCCAACATCATCGTGCTGTCCAACCTGGCCGGGGTGGCGGTGGACTTCTTCTACCTCTTCCTGGCGCAGGTCACCGGGTCCCCGGAACTGGCGGACCTTGCCGCCAACAAGCCGCTGAACGTGCTGACGTGCTTCGTCTTCGTGGCGCTGGCCGTGTGGGTCAGCTACCGTGGCCTGCACACCACCAAGGTGGTCCAATACGGGCTGGTGGGTTTCCAGCTGCTGGTTTTGGGTCTCTTTGTCGCCCTGGCGTTCGCCAACTGGTCCACGTCCAGCACCGCCATCCCGTTCAGCTGGGAATGGTTCGACGTGACAAAGATCGAGACGTTCGGCCAGGTTGCCGCCGGCATCTCGCTGTCCATCTTCGTCTACTGGGGCTGGGACGTGTGCCTGACGGTCAATGAGGAAACGGCCAACGGGAAGAAGACCGCAGGCCTCGCCGGCACCCTGACGGCCGTCGTCGTCCTTGGCATTTACCTGCTGGTGACCATCGCCACCATGATGTTCGCCGGCGTCGGGGAAACGGGGATCGGCCTCAACAACGAGGAGAACCACGCGAACGTGTTCACTGCCCTGGCCTCCCCCGTCATGGGCCCGTTCGCCATCCTGATGTCGCTGGCGGTCCTGTCCAGTTCCGCGGCGTCGCTGCAGTCAACGTTCACATCCCCCTCGCGCAGCCTGCTGGCGATGGCGCACTACGGCGCACTGCCCACGCAGTTCAGCCACATGAGCAAGAAGTTCTCGACGCCGGGCTTCGCCACCGTCGCGGCAGGCCTGCTCTCGGCCGGGTTCTACGCCGTGATGCACGTAGTGAGCGAGAACGTACTCAACGACACCATCCTGGCCCTGGGCCTGATGATCTGCTTCTACTACGGGCTGACGGCCTTTGCGTGCGCCTGGTACTTCCGCGGCAGCGTCTTCAGCAGTGCCCGCAACTTCGTTTTGCGGCTGCTTTGCCCGCTGCTGGGCGGAATCGGCCTGACGGTGGTTTTCCTGCAGACCGCCATCGACAGCTGGGCCCCGGAGTTCGGCAGCGGTTCGGAGATCTTCGGCGTGGGGCTCGTGTTCGTGCTCGGCGTGGGGATCCTGGCCCTGGGGATCGTCTTCATGCTGGTGATGGCGCGCCTGCGGCCCGGCTACTTCCGCGGCGACACCATCCGCAGGGACACCCCCGCGCTGGTGGTTCCCGAATAGCGTTTCCGCCTGCACCAGCAGCGACGCCCCGCCTCCCGGCCTGAACTGGTCCGGGAAGCGGGGCATCGCTGCTTATGACTGACAGTCAGGAAACGGAACGTATGAGGACCCCTTTATCCCCAGCCGCTCGGCCCCTGCGCAGGCACCTCACCAGTAGTGTGCGACGTCGACGACAAGACGGGAGCCGGAGCCGGGACCGTCCAGCGTGTACACCTTGAACGGCAGCCGGGCGCGGACGCCGAGGCCAAGGGTGGTGTAGCCCTCGAAGCTGCCGGCCCACGCGACCTGCCGGAACGTGTGGTACCCGGACACCTTGGTCACCTCGGACCGGTTGGCCGGGATGAAGGTGGCCTTGCCGGTGGCATTGTCATAGGCCGGCGAGTTGATGGTGAGCTGCAGGAATGCGCCGCCGCGGAGCTTGATCGGCTGGCCTGAGCCTTCCTGGGACACCTTGGATACGTAGCGGACGTTGTAGCCTTTGGCTTTGCCCTTGAGATCGATCACGAGGCGGTCGAAGCAGTAGTGCTGCCCTGTGCGGACATTGGTGACAGCTGCGGTGCTCATGGTCTGGTTTGCCTTCGCCAGCGAGCCCCACACCTGCCCGCAGTAGGAGGCCGCCGAGGCGGAGCCCGGCGCCAGCAGGCCCAGTCCAACAGCCATAAGGATGACTGTGAGCCAGGCGGGAATTTTTTTCATTTGGCCACCCCTTTCGAGTGAGTGTTTGGATAGCTCCAGAATAGGAGCGCCAAAAGCACTTAACGAGGGATGTGGCCGGTTCGGGGCGCAACCGTTAATATCGCAAAAACCGGGTCACGGGGCCGTAATTCCCGGGGTTCTTTTCAGGGTTTCGAGAGACGTTCGTGGCCCTTTCTCCACGTTTCCGTTACCGCGGATAACGGCGTTGGTGGGGAAAAAGCGAGGCGCCGGCCTCCCCATCGGGAGCCGGCGCCTCGCGTGGCTTTGCTCTGAACGCTGCCTGGCTATGAAGGCTGCCTTGCCGCAAAGCGGGCAATGCGCGGAGGGCTATTTAGCCTTCGCAGTCGTGGCAGTACTTCAGGCCGTTCTTTTCCTTGGCTACCTGGGACCGGTGACGGACCAGGAAGCAGGAGCCGCAGGTGAACTCGTCGGACTGCTCGGGAACGACGATGACCGTCAGTTCCTCGTTGGAAAGATCGGCGCCCGGAAGGTCGATGCCCTCGGCGGTGTCGTTCTCGTCGAGGTCGATGACGGCGGTCTGGGCACCGCCGCCGCGGGACGCCTGGAGGGCCTCCAGAGACTCGGAGGGAGTCTCTTCTTCTGTCTTGCGTGGGGCGTCGTAATCGGTAGCCATAGCGTTGTTCACTTTCGTTGCTGCACAGCGCCATTCAGGCACCTCAGTGAAGCAGTTTAGGTCATAAAACGGCCACGTCAAGAATAGTGTGGCCAACGCGACACTAATCGGTCTTTTCCGCCCGTTCCGCGGCCTTGCAGGCGTCATTTGGGAGCCGGGCCGGACAGCAGGGCGGACTGGCGGGGCGCCGTCGTCGGTCTTAGCCTTGACCTGTTCCTGGATCTGACTACCGGCAGGCGGAGGCACCACATGGCGACGAAACTGAACCGCAAGGCACTGGAGCACGCACGCAGCCTCGTGAAGAAGGGGAATGTGGAGCGGGATGTCCGTGATGACTGGAGTGACCACGCGCCGTCAACGGACGACGAGAACTCCTTTATCGACAAGCACGGCTTCGACGAGTTCTCGAATTGGCACCTCGGCATAGATAGCGAAAAATCCGAGGGCACCAAGGGCAGTGTGAGCTTTCCTTTTGGAGACCTCAAGAAAGTCCACCGCTGCGCCATTATTTCGCTGGAGAGCAGGGCAGCGCAGTACGATCACGACGACATCCGCAAGGCCGCAAAGGACCTGCTCGAGGAGATTGACGCGGACTAGCCCCGTAAATGCCGCACGAAATAGACGTTGCCGGTGACTGCGAAGTCGTATTCGTGTTGTGGTGCCCGACTGTTGCCGCGGTGGGCGAACTGACCCCGCGCGGTGGGCAACGCCGTCGCTAGTGTGCGTACCCGGCGGCGGCTTCGGTGAGCGTTTTGCCCTTGGTCTCCGGAGCCAGCCACTGGGACAGCGCGGCACCGGCGAGTGCGACACCGGCGGCAATCAGCATGGTCGGGCCGGACCCGAGGGCTTCCATGGACATCGGCAACAGGAAGGTACCGATGCCTGCCCCGACCCGGCTGATGGCGGCCGCGAAGCCGGTTCCGATCCCGCGGATCTCCGTCGGGAGGACTTCGCCCGGGTAGACGTTCGTCAATGTGTTGTACCCCGCGTTGAAGAACGAGAAGACCAGGAACAGGACGAGCACGACGGGTGCCGGCGCTCCGGCCCACAGTCCGATGATGCCGAGGACGACGGCGCACAGCCACTGCGGCGGAACGGTCAGGGTGCGCCGGCCGGCCTTTTCGATCAGCAGGAACGTGATCACGACCCCGGCCAGGGCGACGGCGGAGAGCCCCACTCCGCCGGCGAGTCCCCCGGCGAGGCCGTACTGTTCCAGGACGCTGTCGGCGAAGGTGGCGATCGCGAAGTACGGAGTTACGGCGCAGAACCAGAACCCGGAGATGAAGAGCGTGGAGCGCCAGTACTCCCTGGAGAACAGCATCCCGAAGCTGCCCTTGCGGACGTCCTCGTGCTGGAGGTCGTCAAGCGCGTCGTCCGGCATGTACTTGTAGGCGAGGGCGCGCGCTTCATCCTTGCGGCCCACGCTCCACAGCCACCGCGGTGACTCCGGCATGCCGAGCCGGCCCAGGAAGAGGGCCACTGCGATGAACGTGCTGGTCCCCAGGATGAAGTGCCAGCTGAGATCCGTGTACTCGTTCAACAGATGGCCGATCAGGAACGCGATCATGAAGCCGCCGTACCAGGCGATCCCCATTGCCGCCATGAGCCGCCCCCGCAGGTGCGTTGGCGAGAACTCGGCCATCAGGGGCCAGCCGACCGCGTACTCGGCACCGATCGCGATGCCCATCAGCAACCGCACAATAATGAGCAAGGTCGGCGAGTCGACGAAAAACTGCATTCCCGACGCGATGGCGAACAGGCCGATGTCGAACATGAAAATTGGCTTGCGGCCCCACTTGTCGGAAGCCCAGCCACCGATCGGTGAGCCGATCAGGATGCCGATCAGAGCTGACGCGGCGATCAGGCCCTGCCAGAACGCGGTCAGCTGCAGGTCCTCGGCCATCCTTCCCGACACCGGTCCGATGATGCCTAGGACGTAGCCGTCCAGGACCATGCCGCCGATCAGGACTGTGACCATTCTGATCAGGAAGCGTCGCTTGCTCGCCGATGAGTCCGTACTCCGATGGGCGGTTGGGTTCTTCATGGATGACATGGTCACTCCTGGCAGGTTGGGATGGACGAGGCGGCTTTTGCCGTGTTCGCGACATTGAGAAGCTGGCATTCGCGCAATTTGACCTCCCGGTCAATGAGGGGCACTGCGTGCGTAAGGCTGGGTGGCGGTGTGGGAAGCGGCTCGGGGGTCCGCCCTGTCTGAGGGCGGACTACCGGGGCCACCGGCCCCGACCATGAGGCCGGGGCCGGTTCGGCGGTACTGACGAAAGGACCGGGCTAGCCTCAGCCGCGGTTGTACATGACGTGTTTGGTGCGGGAGAAGTCCTCCAGGGCATAGATGGAAAGGTCCCGGCCGTAACCGGAGCCCTTGAAGCCGCCCCAGGGCATTTCGTTGGCAATGACCAGGTGCGAGTTGACCCAGACAGTGCCGAAATCGAGCCGGCGGGGAGCGGAAAGCGAGCGGGCGGAGTTCGTCGTCCACACCGAGGCGGCCAGCCCGTAGACGGTTTCGTTCGCCCTGGTGATGGCCTCCTCGTCGGTGCTGAAGGTCTCCACCGACACGACCGGGCCGAAGATCTCGTTGCTCGCAATCGCGGCACCGGCAGGCACATCAGTGACAACGGTGGGTTCGATGAAGTAGCCCGGACCCTCCAGGGCGTTGCCGCCGACGGCGATCGTTAGCCCGTCCTTGCGGATCTCCTCCAGTGCGGCCAGGACCCGCTCATAGTGGGCCTTGGAGATCATGGAACCGATTTCGACGTCGTCCCCCGCACCGGGGGCGCCGACCGAAATCTCGCTCACTTCGCGTATCAGCAGCTCGGTGAACTTCTCCGCGACCGACTCATGGACCAGGACACGGCACGCCGCACCGCATTCCTGCCCGCCGTTCCAGAACCCTGCCTCCCGTACGCCCTTGGCGGCGGCTTCCAGGTGGGCGTCCTCGAACACGACGACGGGTGCCTTGCCGCCCAGCTCCAGGTGCACGCGCTTGACGGTGGCGGCTGCGCTTTCGGCAACCTTCTGGCCGCTGCCAACGCTTCCGGTGATGGCGACGAGGTCAACGTCCGGGTGCTCCGAAATACGGTTACCCACCACCCGGCCGGAGCCGGTGACGATGTTGAGGACGCCGGCAGGAACCTCGTCGGCGATGAGTTCGGCCAGCTTGAGCGTGGTCAGCGGAGTCTGCTCCGACGGCTTGAGTACCAGGGTGTTGCCGGCGGCCAGGATCGGGGCGATCTTCCAGGCAGCCATCAGCAGCGGGTAGTTCCACGGGGTGATCACGCCGACCACGCCCACGGGCTCACGGAAGACCACCGAGGTGTGGTTCTCTGCATAGTCGTCAGCGCCGAGCGTGGTGAAGGCACGGGCAGCGCCCGCGGAGAACCGGAAGGTGTCGATCGCACTCGAGATGTCGTCCTCGGCCACGGCCGCGGGCTTGCCGGTGTTGACAGCTTCCAGGGTCTCGAGCAGCTCGCGGCTGTCCTCGATGATGTCCGCGATGCGCAGCAGGACCGAGGAACGATCCTTGGGGGTCTTCGCCGCCCAGTCGGCCTTGGCCGCTACGGCAGCCGCGACGGCGGCGTCGACGTCCTCGACCGAACCGGAGGGGACCTGCATGATGGTTTCCTCGGTGGCCGGATTCACCACATCGGCGGTGGCATCCGAAACCGGGGCGACGAACTTCCCGCCGATGAACTGGCCGAAGGGCGGGAGGCACGGCGTGGGCGCGTCCCCCGTCCGGCGGACGGTGAACAGTGCTGTTTCTGTCGTTGCCATGGACTATCCCACCTTTACGTTGAGGGCGGAGAGGGCCTGCTCGACGCGGGCGAGGTCCTCGGCGGTGAGGTCTGCAGTGGGGCGCCGGGGCGAGCCGGCCGGAAGGCCCTGCAGGGTGAGGCCGGCCTTGACGGCCGGGATGAACGGGACGGAGAGGAGGGCGTCGATGACCGGGTACAGCTGCTTCCACAGTTCGAGGGCGCCGGTGAGGTCGCCTTCGGCGATGAGGCGGCTGACGGCGACGATTTCGTTGGGGACAACGTTGGCCGTTCCGGCCATCACGCCCGCTGCGCCCTCAGCAAGTGCGCTGTAGAGGTAGACGTCCCAGCCGATGAAGGTACCAATGACATCGGAGTGGTGGTGGATCAGCTGCAGCGCCTGTTCCCAGTTCGCGCTGGAGTCCTTGATGTACTTGATGTTGTCTACTTCTTCGGCCAGCGCACGGACCGTGGCCGGGTCCAGGTTGACGCCGGTGACGGCCGGGATGTTGTAAAGCATCACGGGAATGCTGACGGACCGGGCGACGTCCTTGATGTACGTGACCGTCTCCTCCAGGGACAGCGGCTCGTAGTACGGCGTGATGAGCATGAGCACGTCGGCACCGGCCTTTTCGGCCGCCTGCGACAGCCGGACGGCCTCGGCGGTGGAGGTGGCGCCGGTGTTGGCGATGACGGGCACGCGGCCGTTCGCCTGTTCGATGACGGTGTTGATGAGGAGCAGCCGCTCCTCGGAGGACAGGGCACCGACCTCGCCGGTCGATCCGGCGGCGACGACGCCGTCGACACCGGCGTCGATGGAGCGGTCAACGATGAGCCGCAGGGTGTCGACGTCGAGGGCGCCGTCCTGCTTGAAGGGGGTGGACAGGGCGGTCAGGACACCGCGGAGTTCGTTGGACATGAATGATTCCTCTTCTTAAGTACGTGGTTTGTGTACAGGTGGAAAACGATGTTTAGGTTCAGGCGACGATCGAGAGGCCGGAATGCGGTGGCGCCTGGCGGTGGGTGGCCAGCAGGCTTGCGGCCTCCTGCGCTGCCGAGAACCCGGTGGTGATGGAGCTTTCGGTGTAAAGAGTTCCGAGGTAGTCGCCCGCCAGGAACACGCGGTCGGTGCCCCGCATGAGCGTGGACTGGAGCTTGGCCCTGCCGGGGAAGCAGTAGGGGGACGCTACCTTCCAGCGGTCCGTCTTGGCCTCGACGACGCTGTCGGCGAAACCGTGGCCGAGGACCTGGTCGAGGTCGGTGAGGTGGGTCCTGATGACTTCCTCGTCGCTCTTGTCCAGCAAGGCCTTCCCGAGGCTGGCCGGCGAGAAGGTCATGAAGCTGCCGCCGGGCTTCCGCACAGACTCGGTACCGCGGACGATGCTTGCCTGGTTCAGCGCGATCGCGAACGAGCGCTTCGGCGCCGCGATGGCGTAGATGTCGTCCCACGGCCGGGCCGAGGTCTCGTTGGTCAGGAACGCAGTGCTGACGTGCGGGCCGTACTTGATCTGGCCGAGCGCACCGCGCAGGTCCTCCGGAAGGTCCACGCCCACCCGGTGGGTCACGTCAGCGGTGGTCGCGAGAACAACGGTGCGGGCCTCAACTTCGTGGTCCACACCGCCCTGGGTGTAGCGGACGACGACGGATTCCTTCTTGTGCACGACCTCCTGAACGGCGGCACCGAGCTGGATGCGGTCACCGAGGGAGGCTGCTACCGATTCGGTCAGGGTGGACGGGCCACCGACGATGCCCTGGCTGAGGCCCTGGCCGATACCCAGCACCAGGCTGAAGTATCCAATGCCGGCGCCGGCGGAGATGTCGTTCATGTCACCGGCCGAGCGGGTGACAGTGGTCTTGAACAGCGCGGCCGCGTCCTCTGACAGGTCTCCGATGAAGTCCTGGAACGAGCTGCTGTTCTCGAAGTCGTAGATGCGCTGCTGCCGCATCGCACCGGACTCCCCCGCACGCTTCCGGACAACGCCCGTGTACTTGGCCACGCCGCTGACAACCTTCATGCCGGCCTTCAGCGTGTCGATGCGGGACGACAGGGACATCGGGATGCGGAAGGGGTACGTGGCGATGTGCCCCTTGCGGATGAACTTTCCGTTCATCGACAGGGCCTGCAGGGAGCCCGGAATGTTGACCGAAGTCACGCCGACCTCGTTGAGCAGGGAATCGGTGGAGGATCCTGGGCCGGCGAAGACGTGACCGCCCCAGTTCAGCCAGTAGGCACCCCGGCGCTCCGAGCGGATCCGTCCGCCGACGCGGTTTTCGGACTCCAGAACAACGGTGTCCCAGTGCCGCAGCCGCCATGCTGCTGACAGGCCGGCGAGTCCAGCGCCGACGATCACTACATCTTTCATGATTTTGAACTTTCTTACTCAGGAAATCCGGGGTGCCGGGCGGGCCAACTTCGGAAAGGCGTCCGGCGGCGGGGAAAGTATGGGGGTAATGCGTTCCAGGAGCGGGGTGTGCCCCTTGTCACAATTTAAAGATACATCATTGTATGATTAATGCAATAGCTTTTTGCTGATGCGCGAAAGTGCTACGGAGGACCGGACGGGGGCAGCGCCACCGCGGCAGATCGGCCTGACCTCACCACAACGACCCCGGCCGGTCGCCTCACAAGGTGACCGGCCGGCGTCGTACTTTCCTCATCTCTCCCGAGTTTTTGTCCAGATAATGGCCCCTAACCCCTTCGTAAGTCGCGATACGCGGACAAAAACTCCTTACGTTTCGGCCCGGAGGCGTGGAAGAGCCCCCTCGATCGCCTTACCCGTTTGCGGCAGGATGTGACTCATGGCAATTGATGTGCGCGCGGTGCGCGAGCAGACCCGTGGGGTTCTGAACGTGGCCCACCTGAACAATGCGGGAAGCTCGCTCGTCCCCCGCCCCGTGGCGGAGACCGTGGTGGCGCATTTGCGCCGTGAGGAGGAAATCGGCGGCTATGAAGCGGCGGAGGAGGTGGCCGGCCGGCTGCAAGATGTCTATTCCTCTGTAGCGCGGCTAATCGGGGCACGGCCGGACGAGATCGCCCTTGCCGAAAGCGGCAGCCGGGCGTGGGCTGTGGCGATGCACAGCTTTCCCTTTGTCGCCGCCTCACGGCTCCTGATAGGCCGCTCGGAGTATGCGGGGAACGTCATCGCGTTGCGGCAACTCGCGCGCCGACGTGACCTGCAGATTGTGGTTCTCGACGACGACCCTTACGGGCAGGTCGATGTGGAACATCTTCAGCGGGAGCTGGAGCGCGGAAACGTGGCCATGGTCGCTTTGACGCATGTGCCCATGGCGGACGGCCTGGTCAATCCGGCAGCGGAGGTGGGCAGGCGCTGCCGTGCTGCCGGGGTGTTGTTTGTGCTCGACGCCTGCCAGTCGGTGGGCCAGATGCCGCTGGACGTGGAGTCTCTGGGCTGTGATGTATTGGCTGGAACAGGGCGGAAGTTCCTCCGGGGACCGCGTGGCACGGCTTTCCTCTATGTGCGTGCCTCGGTTCTGGGCAGGTTTGACCCGCTCGCCCTGGACGGGCTGTCTGCCTATTCCTCCGGGGCCGAGGGGCTTGAAGTTCGCGGCGATGCCCGGCGTTTTGAGAGCTGGGAGGCCAGCATCGCCGGAAGGCTGGGCCTGGGCCGGGCCGTTGATTATGCCCTGGACCTGGGCCTGGACGCTGTGCAGCAGCGCGTGGGCTCGCTGGCGGAGCAACTGCGGACAAAGCTGGCGGCGGTTCCGGCGGTTACTGTCCACGACCACGGCATCACCCGCTGCGGCATCGTGACATTCTCCGTGAAGCGAAGGGAGGCGGGAAACATCAGGGCACGGTTGGCGGACCACCGGATCAATGTCTCGGTGGCTCCGCGGCCCTCAGGCGAGGTCCAATCCATCCTTACCAGGAGCCGGTACGTGCCGGAAACGGTGGTGCGCGCATCAGTGCACTACTACAACACCGAAGACGAGGTCCTGCGGCTGGTTGACGTCCTTCGGTGAGCGGGCCTGTTCCGCCGCATTGTGTGGGCGCAGCAGGACAGCCTAGACGGCTTCCGCGAGCGTCATGGCATAGCGGTTCTGGCTGTCGGTCCATTGCCCTGCGATGCAAAAACCGGCTGCTTCGAGCTCGGTGGCGACTCCTTCGAGCCGGAACTTCGCGGAAATCTCGGTGCGAAGTTCCTCGCCTTCGTCGAACCTGACATCCAGGCCCACACCCGGCAAACGCACGAGCATCGGTTTCGTCGCCCGCAGCCGCATTTCAATCCATTCTTCCTCGGGCATCCAGACGGCGACATGATCAAACGCCATCACCTCGAAATCGGCACCCAGCTGGGCATTGAGGACGCGGAGCACGTTCCGGTTGAACTCGGCGGTGACCCCCTCGGCGTCGGCATATGCCGGAACAAGGATGTGCGGAGACTTCACCAGATCCGTACCAAGAAGCAGCGAACCGCCCTCTTCGCCGAGCAGCTCGCGGATCCCCACGAGAAAGCGCGCCCTGGCCGCCGGCTCAAAATTGCCGATGGTGCCCCCCAGAAACGCCACCATCCGGCGCCCATCCTGCGGGAGCACGTGCAACTGGGTTTCGAAGTCCGCTGCCACTGCCTCCAGCCGAAGGTCGGGGAAGGCGGGCGCCAGCTCGTTGCGCGCATCCAGCAGTGCACTGTCGCTGACGTCCACCGCGACGTAGCGGCGAAGAGGTCCCGCCTTCCGCAGGGCATCCAGCAGCAGCGGGGTTTTCCTGGACGATCCGGAGCCGAGTTCGATCAGCGTTTCCGCCGGGCTCGCGGCCGCCATCTCGGCGGCGAAGAGCTCCAGCACTTCACGTTCAGCCCGTGTCGGATAGTACTCCGGCAGGTCCGTGATGCGCTCGAACAATGCGCTGCCGAGTTTGTCATAGAACCACTTGGGCGGCAGCGTCTTGGGAGACGAGCCCAGCCCGGCACACACATCGGCGCGCAGGGTTCGCTCCAGGTGGTCCGGGGGCAGGTGGTGGACGATGTCGCTGCGGTCGGCGTCGAGGCTCATGTGGCTGCGTGTTCCTTTGTGAGAGTCGGAATGGGACGAACGTCGATGTGGCCGCGGGCGGCGGTCAGGAGGGAATTGTCCGGGACCTCCTGCCACCCTGGGCCTTCATCGGAAGGCTCGCTGGCGACGACCACGCCTCCGGGGCCGGTCCGCCAAAAGAGACTGTCGCCGGCGGCTGTAGCCGCGATGGCGGTGCCGTCGGTGAGCAGAAAGTTGAACCTGCCGCCGGCGACCGAGGAGACAGTGTTCACCACCTGGATCAGTGCCTCACCCGCGGCGGCGCCCGCGGCGAGCCGCTCCAGAACAAGGGCCCACAGGAACGCTGAATCGACCTGCGCCTCAAGGGCCAGCAGCCGTGAGGGCGGGAGCGAAGCGGCCAGTTCTTCCAGCGCATGCGGCCAGTCCTCCACCCGGCCGTTGTGGCTGAAGAGCCAGGGTCCGTGCGCATACGGTGCAGCCGCTGACTCATCCGGGGTCATCCCCGGTGTTGCTGACCTGACGGCTGCCAGTACCGCCCCGCTGGAGGTGACCCGGGCGACGTCGGCAAAGGACCTGTCCGCCCAGATCGGGACGGAACGGCGGTAGCGGGCGGGCACGGGATCGCCCGGGGCGTACCAGCCGACGCCAAAACCGTCGGCGTTGATAGTCCCGTACCGCTGGCGGCGCGGTGCCCACGACTGCGCCAAGAGCCCATGGCTTGGGACGAGCAGGAGTTCGGCCAGCGGCATCGGTTCCCCGATGTAGGCGAGATGACGGCACATGGGCTACTGGTCCTCCGCCGGTGACGCGTCGCGCGCCGTGCGGAATCCGGTAAAGATCTGCCGGCGGATCGGGTAGTCCCAGTTCCGGAAGGTGCCCCTGCAGGCGGCAGGATCCACGGCCCAGGACCCGCCCCGCAGCACCTTATAGTCGGACCCGAAGAACACCTCGCTGTATTCCGGATACGGGAACGCGGTGAATCCCGGATACGGGCGGAAGTCGCTGGACACCCATTCCCAGACGTCACCAATGAGCTGCCGCACCCCCAGCGGCGAGGCTCCCGCGGGAAAGGACCCGGCCGGGGCCGGCCGGAGCGCCGCCCCGCCAAGGTTGGCGTGATGGGGTGCAGGATCGTCGTCACCCCAGGGGTAGCGCCGGGACCGCCCTGACCGGGGATCATAGCGCGCCGCTTTTTCCCATTCTGCTTCGGTCGGGAGCCGGCGCCCGGCCCAGCGCGCGTACGCGTCGGCTTCGAACCAGCTCACGTGCTGCACCGGCTCATCGTCCGGAACGCGTTCCACGACGCCGAACCTGGTCCTGCACCACCCGTCGCCGTCGCGTTCCCAGTACTTGGGAGCCACCAACCCGGCTTCAATGCAGTGCTTCCAGCCGTCCTGGCTCCACCAGCAGGAGTTCCGGTAGCCACCGTCCGCAATGAAGTGCCGGTAAGCGCCATTGGTCACAGGGACGGTATCAATCCAGTAGCCGGGCACATTCACGGTATGGGCCGGACGTTCGTTATCCAGCGCCCACGGTTCTACCGACGTCCCCATGGTGTACTCCCCCGCAGGGACCAGCACCTCCTTGGGCAAAACCTGCAGGTCCGAGGGCCGGATGCCGGCCTCCAAGGGCTGGCCGTGGAGGACCGGCGCGCCGGTCCGGAGCTGGTGCGTGGCGAGC
This sequence comes from Arthrobacter sp. FW305-BF8, assembly GCF_021789315.1. Classification (NCBI taxonomy): domain Bacteria; kingdom Bacillati; phylum Actinomycetota; class Actinomycetes; order Micrococcales; family Micrococcaceae; genus Arthrobacter; species Arthrobacter sp. FW305-BF8. Next base: position 1,091,190 of record NZ_CP084561.1, on the reverse strand, counting down.
ATCGTTTCGTCGTGCTGCTGCTCGTGCTGGATGATCATTCCGAATGCGAAGCCCCGGTGCACAAGAGGTGCGCCCTCCAACGGCGTCCGCTCCAGGATGTCGAGCGCCTTGTCCCGGACCTGGGCGATGTACCTGCGGGACTCCGCCGGTGAAAGCAGCGGCAGCGAGGGCCGGCTGCTGCGGGAGTGCTGGAACGCGTCGTACATCTGGTCGATATCGCACCGCAGCGGTTCCATCTTCCCCACATCGCGTACCAGCCAGATCTCCTCCTGGCTTCCTACATGCGCCAGGTCCCACACCAGCGGTGACATCAGCGGCGAGTGCTGCCTGAGCAGATCTTCGTCGTCGCAGTCGGTCAGGGCATGGGTGCGGTTCCGGGCACGTTCCAGCCCTTCGGCGATGAACGTCCTGAGGGTTTCGGGGTCGGCAGGGGCCCCGGGAAGGTCATCTGGCATCAACGTAAGCCTCCCTCGGTTCCGCTTCGGCAAACCAGCTGCCGGTTCTGTGCCACAGGTCCAGCCGCTCCTGGGCTGGGCTCCGGCCCAGCGCCGTATTGCGCTCGATGAAGTCTTCGGTCCGGCTCCGGGTGGTGGCGTCCGCCCCCAGGCGCGGCAGCGCGTTGAGCGCCGCCTCGGCGCACAACCGGGCGGCCACGGCGAGAGCAGAATTCGACAGCCCCTCGCGGGCGGCGGTTCTCATCGGGTCATGCAGCGAAGCAAGCGGTGTGCAGGCGTCTGCGGCGAGGTCGGCAGCGTGTTCGTCGTCCATGAGCGCGGTGACTATCGCCGTGACGGGCTCCCAGTCATCGCCGGCCTGTGCATCGATCACCCGGAGTTCCATGAACCCACGTGGACGGACGGGCGGAAAAAGGGTTGTGAGGTGGTATTGCAGATCGCTCAGTTTTGCGGGCCTGGGCCCGCTCCCGCGCAACCAGTCCCGCATCGTCAGCCCCGGCGGCGGATCCCAGCAACGCCCCTGTGACGGGATGCAGAGGACCAGCGCGTCGAGCGCGTAGCGCGCCCACGCGGATCGGGGATCCTCCGAACCGGGGACGGCGGTGACGGCGGCGGTCCGGGTCGGGTCAATGCCCAGCCAGGTGCGCTGACGGTTGCTGTGCCATCCGTTGGGGACGCCGTGCAGGAAGGGCGAGTTGGCAAACATGGCGATGAGGACGGGGAGGAGATGATGTAAACGTGCCCAACGTTGCGCCGCGCCGGTGGATCCGGGGCTGTCGAATCCGGCTTCCAGTGAAATCTGAAGTGAAGCGGTGGAGCACATCATCGTTCGTCCGGCGGGACCGAAGCCGTCGAAGTGCCGCTCCATGGAGGCGTAGCGCGGATGCTCCAGTGACCGCACCGCCGGGCGTCCAGCATCCAAAGCGACCGGACCGCAGAACAGGCCAGCGTCCGAAAGACGGGTCTCAACGGCTGCAAGGTCTTTCCGCGTCGCGGCGATGAGGGCGGGAAGGCCGGGGGCGCAGCCGGAGCTCACCTCCAGCTGGCCGCCGGGTTCGAAGGTGATCGTTCCCCCGCCGGGCAGCGCCCCCGCCAAGGGCGCCATGGCCTGGCGCACACGCGCAACCGTAACCGGGGCCTGTGGATCAACGAGGTCGTGGACCAGCCGTTCGACCTCCACCCCGGCAGCACCCGGCGGTCCGGTCTTGAAGCACACGGAGGCCACATACACTTCGGCGTCGGACTCGGAAAGGGGGCGGATGTCGCGCCCGGCCTGCAAAGCGGAGGTCACGTGTCACTCCTTCGACGTCGGTGTCTTCTGGCGGCAAGCTAAACAGCCCCCTTCCGGCCTTGTCAACGGTTTATGCGCGCGCGCAAAAGTGCTACGGCGAAGTAGATGAATGCCCGCCCACGGCATGTCGGCTGACCCCATCAGAACGACGGCGGGTGGCGCCTCAGGGGTACCGCCGTCGTTAGTGTGCGTACCCGGCGGCTGCTTCGGTGAGCGATTTGCCCTTGGTCTCCGGGGCGAGCCACTGGGACAGCGCGGCTCCGGCCAGGGCCACGAAGGCGGCGATCAGCATGGTGGGACCGGGCCCGAGGTTCTCCATCGACAGCGGCATCAGGAACGTTCCGATGCCGGCCCCGATCCGGCTGACAGCGGCGGCGAAACCCGTCCCGATCCCCCTGATCTCGGTCGGGAGAACTTCTCCCGGGTAGACGTTCGTCAACGTGTTGTAGCCGGCATTGAAGAACGAGAAGACCAGGAACAGGACGAGCACGACGGGTGCCGGCGCTCCGGCCCACAGGCCGATGACCGCGAGGACGACGGCGCACAGCCACTGGGTTGGAACGGTCAGGACCCGGCGTCCGGCCTTGTCGATCAGCAGGAACGTGATGACCACCCCGGCCAGGGCGACGGCGGAGAGCCCGACGCCGCCGGCGAGGCCCCCGGCGAGGCCATACTGGTCCAGGACGCTGTCGGCGAAGGTGGCGATCGCAAAGTACGGAGTTACGGCACAGAACCAGAACCCGGAGATGAAGAGCGTCGAGCGCCAGTATTCCCTGGAGAACAGCATCCTAAAGCTGCCCTTGCGGACGTCCTCGTGCTGGACGTCGTCAAGCGCGTCCTCCGGCATGTACTTGTAGGCGAGCGCACGGGCTTCATCCTTGCGGCCAACGCTCCAGAGCCAGCGCGGCGACTCCGGCATGCCGAGCCGGGCCAGGAACAGGGCCACCGCAATGAAGGTGCTCGTTCCCAGGATGAAGTGCCAGCTGAGATCCGTGTACTCGTTCAACAGATGGCCGATCAGGAACGCGATCATGAACCCGGCATACCAGGCGATGCCCATGGCACCCATCAGCCGGCCCCGCAGGTGCGTGGGCGAGAACTCGGCCATCAGGGGCCAGCCGACAGCGTACTCGGTGCCGATCGCGATGCCCATCAGCAGCCGCACCACCAGCAGCCAAGCCGGCGAGTCGATGAAGAACTGCATCCCCGATGCAACCGCGAACAGGCCGATGTCGAACATGAAGATCGGCTTGCGGCCCCACCTGTCGGACACCCAGCCGCCCAAAGGCGAACCGATAAGGATGCCGATCAGGGCGGCGGCGGCAATAAGTCCCTGCCACACCACCGTGAGCTGCAGGTCCTTGGCCATCGTCCCGCTCACCGGTCCGATGATGCCCAGGACGTAGCCGTCGAGGAACATCCCGCCAATCAGGACCGTGACCATCCTGATGAGGAAGCGTCGTTTGCTTGCTACTGAGGCCGGGCCCCGTTGGGCTGTTGGATTCTTCATGGATGACATCGTCGTCACTCCTGCAGGTTGGGGAGGAAAGAGTGGTTTTGGTCTGATGGCGGCAGTTGCGCCGTCCGGGTCGCCGTGGGGGGCGCTACGGCCGGGAAGCTGAACGTGCCCCGGGTCGCACACTAAAAATACATCATTGTATGATTAATGCAATAGCTTTACCTGACTTACCGATAGCCCGGCCGCGGCATCTGCTGCACGCTGGAGGTTAAGGTAGGTCATGACCCACGATATTCACGCCGCCCCGGAACGTGCACCGATCCTGGCTCGGCTCAAGGCCGCGGGCGTGCCCGTTGACGTCTCGGGCCGCCGGTTGGCAGAGTACTCCTACGACGCGTCCAACTACCGTGTGCCGCCGCTTGCTGTCGTTTTCCCGGGCAGTGTTGAAGACGTCGTCGCCGTCGTGGCGGCGTGCCGGGAAACCGGAACGCCGCTGGTCAGCCGGGGCGGGGGGACGTCGATGGCCGGGAACGCCATCGGTCCGGGCCTCGTGCTGGACTTCTCGCGGCACATGAACCGGATCATCAGCATCGACGAACGAGCCGGAACAGCGGACGTTGAACCCGGCGTCGTACTGGCCACCCTTACCCAGGAGGCTGAGAAGGCGACGGGCGGGAGTCTGACGTTCGCCCCTGACCCGTCGTCGAAGAACCGCGCCACCGTTGGCGGTTCCATTGGTAACGACGCGTGCGGCAATCACTCGGTCCGCTACGGCCGGACCTCGGACCATGTGGTGGAGCTCGACGTCGTCACGTCCGGCGGCGCCCGGCTCACCGCCACTGCCACGGGACTGCGGGCAACGTATCCGGCCGATGCCTATTCCGTCTCGGTCGCCTTCCAGCTCGCTGAAGACCTCAAGCAGCTGGCCCAGGACAACCTCGCGGCGTTCCGCGTCGAGCTTGGCCGCATCCAGCGCCAGGTCTCGGGCTACCCCCTGGCCAACCTCCTGCCCGAACACGGATTCAACGTCGCCCGGGCACTCGTCGGCACCGAAGGCACCTGCGCCGTAGTGGTCCGGGCCCGCATGAAACTGGTCCCCAAAGCCCCCAGCGCGCTCCTCGTGTGCCTGGGCTACGCCGACGTCGTGGATGCCGCCAAAGACATCGAGACGATCCTCGAATTCTCCCCGGCAGCCGTCGAAGGCGTCGATGAAGCCATCGTCGACACCATGCGGCTGCGCCGCGGCTCCGACTCCGTCCTCGGCCTTCCCGAAGGCAAGGCCTACCTCTACGTCGACCTGGACGGGGACAACCCCCACGATGTCGCACAGGAAGCCAGCCGGCTGCTGGAGCGGCTGGCCGCCAACGGCCGCCTCGTCGACGGCCGCGCCGTCCCCGACACCACCGAACGCGCCACTCTCTGGCGGGTCCGCGAAGACGGCGCCGGCCTGTCCTCCCGGCCCGCCAGCGGCGGGGAATCCCAGCCAGGGTGGGAGGACTCCGCCGTCGCCCCGCAGAACCTGGCCGCCTACCTGGCCGGCTTCCGGGACCTCCTGGCGGACTGCGGCCTGACCGGGATCATGTACGGGCACTTCGGCGCCGGGTGCATGCACATCCGGATCACCTACAACCTGCGCAGCGAGCAAGGCCGCAGCGTGTTCCGAAAGTTCACCCAGGCTGCCGCCGAACTCGTGGTACGCCACGGCGGCTCCCTTTCCGGTGAACACGGCGACGGCCGTGCCCGGTCAGAGTTTCTTCCCGTGATGTACTCCCCCGCGATGATCGCCGCGTTCGAAACCTATCGCAGCCTGTGGGACCCGGCCGGGATCCTCAACCCCGGATCCATCACCGACGCGGACCCGATCGACTCCAACCTTGCACTGGACGGCATCCCGGAGCGCGAGTGGCGAACCCACTTCGAACTCCGCCCCGTCAAGGCAGCAGCCGCCGGAGCCGACAAGTGGGTGCACGCAGTTCAGGCGTGCATCGGCGTCGGCCGGTGCCGCTCCGACGCCGGAGGCGTCATGTGCCCCAGCTACCGGGCGACAGGGGACGAAAAGGACTCCACCCGCGGCCGCTCCCGCGTCCTGCAGGACATGGTCCGGGGTGCCCGCAGCATCGACGACGGCTGGAAATCCGAGGACGTCCGCGAGGTCCTGGACCTGTGCCTGGCCTGCAAGGCGTGCTCGAATGACTGCCCCGCCGGGGTGGACATGGCCACCTACAAGTCCGAGTTCTTCTCGCACTACTACAAGGGCAAGATGCGGCCCGTGTCGCACTTCTCCCTCGGCTGGCTGCCGCGCTGGCTGAAAATCACCACGCTCATCAGCCCGCTCGTGAACGCCGTCATGGGTAGCCCGCTCGGTAAGGTTGTTGCCTCCGCGGGAGGCCTCACCACCAAGCGTTCCATGCCGCGGTTCGCGTCCCACAAGATGCTCCGCGACGCCCTCGAACCGTTCGGCACGAACAACGGGACGGCCGACACGGTCCTCTTCGTCGACTCGTTCACCAAGGGCTTCCGGCCGGAGGTGGCGGGGGCAGCCGCCCGCGTCATCGAAGGCACCGGAAGGCAGGTCGGCTGCGAAGCCGATGCCTGCTGCGGCCTGACCTGGATCTCCACCGGCCAGTTGGGCATCGCCAAGAAGATGATGGCCAAGGCCGTGGCAAAGCTCGACGACGGCACCGATGCGCCGATCGTCGTCATCGAACCCAGCTGCGCCGCCGCGCTGAAAAAGGACGCCCCCGAATTGCTTGGCACCGACGCCGCCAAGCGGGTCTCGCACCGCATCCAAAGCTTCGCCGAGGCCGTCAAGGGCTGGGTCGACGGCGGGTGGCAGCCGCCCGCCGTCCCCCAGGCCGTGACTGTCCAGACGCACTGCCACGAATACTCAACCTTCGGCGCCACCGTGCAGCGCAAGGCACTGGCGGCCCTGGGCGTGGCCGATGTCAAGGAAGCAACCGGCTGCTGCGGCGTCGCAGGTAACTTCGGGTTCGAGGCCAACCATTACGACATCTCCATGAAGGTCGCCGAACAGGCCCTCGCACCCGCCCTTACCAAAACGGCGGCAGACACACCGGTCCTCGCCGACGGCTTCAGCTGCGCCATGCAAATCAAGCAGCTGGACCCGGAACGCAAGAGCCTGCACCTCGCCGAACTCCTCGACCCCCAAGCCGCTGATGCTCGGAAAGGCAGCGCAAGTAGGGACAATTGACGGCTTGGATGGCTGTCGGCAGAACGGAGCAGGCCCGGGCCGATCTGAGGTCAAAGGAAAAATGGAGCCCCCTGTCGGATTCGAACCGACGACCCCCGCTTTATTTTTCGGCGCTAATCGCCGCCCGGAACTGGGGCTCTCAAACGCCGAATCTAGCGGTTTTGAGGGCAACGGTAAACAATGAATAGTTGTCCTTTATTGCTGATTGGGGCGAGTAAAGGGTGAGTTGGTTGCAATTGCTTGTGGCTTCCCCCTGCCCCCTGCGTCCGCCACCGCGTCCAACAAAGATGCCTCCTCCGCTGGTGAGTCGAATTCAGAGAAACTCCACGTGCTCCTTCACGGCGAGACGTGTCCGAGAGCGCGTGATGTAGGCAGACTCCCTCAACAGCAAGAGCGCCCAGCTTTAGTCGAACCCGACTAAGCCTGCACCGCACGCCAAAGTGCACGCATTGTCGCTTCCGCTCGTGATCACGTGCCTATGACGATCTCGGGAGCAATCTTTTGGGCGACAGGAGTCCAGAGGTCGATTTCAATATTTGGTGATTCGATACTCACTACCAGAGAGTATCGACTCCGCGTTCACTCTGATCGAAGGCGCCCCTGTCCTTCCACGATCCGGCGACTGGATAGACGGCGATTGCCTCCTTATTGGCGAGTTCGACTGCTGGGCGCGTCCAGATGTCCGTATGCAGCGACCCTGGCGCCTGTTGTTGATTCGTTGCGAACAGCCACCGTTGCTCCGAGTCACTGCTGACTTGAAGTCGCGCTTCACCTTCGGTTCGGGCTCGGGTATTAATGCGTTTTCGAAAGTCTTGAATGCTCTCGGTGGGCCGCCGAACTGCGAATCGGAGTCCGTGAGAAGGGTAAACATATCGTCCTGAACATCCTCTGCTGGATGGATTTGGCTCGATGTAATAAGAGGGTGACCCGCAGCTTCACTTCTACTTCTCCCAGGTCCTCCAGTTCGGCTTTGGGCCATGGAAGGGCATGAAGATTCATCTCTCGGGCCTTTCCGGAGTTGGAGGAGCCCCCCCCCCGTTCATAGGGCCGGATTTGCGCCTCGGAGATCAGAGTAAGAGCGTCGCAGCGCTGCGAAGGGCTCTTTCGCCACTCGGTACGCCCATGCCATATCGGCGCAGTCTGCTTACGTTTTCTGTTTTCGTTCTGGCGCCATCCATCTCAGCCAGCATCTCAGGAGTCCACTCTGCCGAATGAACAACAAGGGCCCGTACAGTCTCCGGACGCAGGTCTGGATACGCCGCCATCACGCGAGGAACCGGCGGCGTCCATGCCTCTCTGGTCGTATTGGTGCATGGATACGAACGATCATGCTGCTGAACCGTGGGCTGCGTGGGAGAGCCTACAACCGGGGCAGGAAGTGGAAGTCCGGGAACCAGGCCGGGCTCTCGGAGCAGGTGTCATAGATGACCTGACGCCTGATGGCTTGATCGTGTGGGTCTGGCTCAATGGGCAGTCTCCGCGCGGATGTTCCTCGGAGGAGATCCCGTAGTGATCCTCCCGGAGGTTCCTGACGCTTTCTAGGCCTCGTCAGGGATCTTGGCCCTTTGGGCCAGGTCGGCAGCCCGCGGCCGGATTCCCTTGTGGAACAGCATGCCTTCGGGCAGCCCCTGCACCTTGGCAGTGGAACCGGAGATGTCAATGGTGATCCGGCTGTCTGCCATGGGGGCGTTGGTGATGTGCAGCTCTCCGTATGATGCAGGCAGCACGGGATCCAACCAGAGGCCGCCGCGGGCAACGTCGGCGTAGTAGCCCATCAAATTCTTCACCAACTGGATGGGCGTGGTCGCGGCCCAGGCCTGCGGTGAACATGCCGTGGGATAGGGGACGGGCTCGTCGAATTGCTCCCGACTAAAGCCGCAGAATAGTTCGGGCAACCGCCCTTCCGAGTACTCAGCCGCCTCAAACAGGGCCGTGGAAACCCGCTGCGCCTGCTCCACGAACCCGTAGCGCACGAGTCCGTTAGCGATGATCGCATTGTCATGAGGCCAAACTGATCCGTTGTGGTAGCTCGCAGGGTTGTAGGCCCCCATGTCGCTCGCCAACGTTCGTACGCCCCAGCCACTGAACATTTCCGGGGACATGAGCCGTTCGACAACAAGAGGAGCTTTGTCCTCGTCGATAATGCCAAACATCAGGCATTGGCCCATGTTGGAAGCGCATGCATCGACCGGCCGCTTGTGGCCGTCCAGGGCGACGGCGTAGTAACCCCTGTCGGGCAGCCAAAACTGTTGGTTGAACTGTCTCTTTAGCCGCGCCGCGAGGTCCCGGTACTCGGCCGCCAGGTCCATGTCGCCGGCGTCGTAGGCTATCCAAGAGCGGGCCAAATACGCGCTGTAGACATAGCCCTGCACCTCGCACAATGCAATTGGTGGCTCGGCCATCCTGCCGTCGGCAAAGTTGATGCCATCCCAGGAGTCCTTCCAGCCCTGGTTAATAAGCCCGCGGTCGTTGAGCCTCGCGTACTCAACGAAGCCGTCGCCATCCTTGTCCCCGTAGTTGAGGATCCAATCCAATGCCCGGTCGACGTGCGGCAGCAACGCAGAAATGGTTTCTGCGGCGAAACCCCAGCGGCTGACCTCGCCGAACAGAGCCACAAACAGCGGGGTGGCATCGACGCTGCCGAAGTAAGTAGATTTACCTCCCAGCGCCAGTCCGCTGGAGACGTCGAACCTCACTTCATGCAGGATCTTGCCCGGTTCCTCTTCGCTCATCTCATCCACAACGTCCCCTTGACGGTCGGCGAGAGTCTGGATGGTTCCGAAGGCCAAGGAAGGATCTACCGGCAGTGCCATGAGGGACGCCCAAAGCGAGTCGCGTCCGAAAAGGGTCATGAACCACGGGGCACCGGCGGCCACGACCACCCGTTCCGGGTGGTCGTGGTCCTCAATGCGAAGTGCACCCAGGTCGTCATAGCTGCGCCGCAGTGTCCGCTCAATGGAAGGGTTGCCGATGTGCAGTACGGGAATTTTGGACACCCACTCCTGGCGGCGCCGGTCGCGAGGAGACATTTCTCCTTCGTTCGGGCGAAGAAACGGCGCCGCGGGACCGCCTCCGTCGGCGAGGGGTACGGCGGTCACGGTCGCGCTCCACTCTCCGTTCGGAGGGACGCTGATCCGGTAAATCAGACCATCAGCGTCAATGTCGGCTCCCTCAGCCGACACCAGAACGCCTTTCCGAATGTCCTGCCACCCCGCCCGAATGGTGAGTGAATCACTTTTCGTTTCACGGGACTCTTCCCAGCGCCGCTGTATGCGTGCTTCCTTCACTTCGAAAAGATCCGCGAAGTCTGCCTCGACCTGAAGGGCAACCAAGCACTCGACAGCCTCACGCGAGTAATTCCGAACAGTGATCAGTTCCAGGAATCCCGCGCCTACCTCCCGTAGACGTTCAATGATTAGCGGACTGTCCGCATACCCATCAGAGCGCGCCACACGTCCGACAAACAGGCCGCGATACGGCTCCATTGCCTTCGCCGCCAGCGGTTCCAATGGCGCCCCATTGACAGATAAGTTCCAGCGGGACAGAACACGGGCGTCGTGGACGAACAGCCCGTGGGGGTATTCCGGGGAGATGTCACCGTTGGCTGATGAGATGCAAAAGGATGAGCCCTCAACCAAGGTGACCGAGCCGACCCCCACGGGACCGGCGGCAGTGTCAGCATTCCATCCAGCCATCCCGGCTCCTTCAACGGATTGACTTCAACGGCTCCGCGCTACAGGGATCTGAGCCCATCGCCTGCCAAAGACGCTACGCGCGCGGGCCACTTGATGCCACACCTAATAGCAACCGGATATTCGGTGGAGCCCTCCGCGGCGATATCTTCAGCACTAAGCGGATGCACGGCATACTCGGGTATCCCGTGCACCCGCACTGGACGAGTCCCCTAATCCGCCGACTCCGTTGCTGCGGCGGCCAGAGGACTTACCATCCGTTCAGAAGAATGAAGTCCGGGGAATAGAGGGCAGCGAGCAACTAGTCCTTCCGTAGTCCCAGCTTGTGAGTGGGAACCTTGTGGGTCTCTGCACAGGTCATGAAAGCGACTGCGGCCAGGATGCCGAACCCGAGACACATCCACGCGACCGGCTGCCAGTTCGCGGTATCGCCGGCAATCATGGCGACGGCGATCGCGGGGCCGAACCCCGCCGTAAGTTGGCCAACGCTAAGACTGATTGCCATGCCGCTATAGCGGACATTTGGGGGAAACTGTTCCGGGAACGCCGCCATGAAGGCAGCGTTCGGCATGGCGTAGAAGATACCAATGAGCACGATGCTGCTGGTGAACATCAGAACGATGTTCCCGGCATCGATCGCGTGGAAGAAGGCGAACATCATTGCACCGCCGCCAATCACGCCAGTAATAAACACCGGCTTGCGGCCGATCCGATCAGAAAGCAGGCCAAACAGTGGTTGAGTAAACACCGCAGCCATGTTGGCAGCGGCAATTGCAAAAAGTACCGTCCCGCGGTCGATCCCATGCTCGACCGCGTAGGCGAGGCCGAACACATTGAGCATAGTGTTCAAGATGGTGAACGTCGCGCTGAGGATGAGGCGAACGACAGTGTGCCAGTGGTAGCGGAACAGGTCCACCGCCGGAATGGGCGCCACCTGGCTCGATGCCTTTGCCTCCTCGAAGACCTCCGGCTCGGGGAGCCGGCGGCGAACCCAAAAGGCGACGCCTGTGAGCAGTATGCTGATCAGGAAGGGTACGCGCCAGCCCCAGCTGAACAGGGCCTCGTCGGGAAGCATAGCCACGGGGATGAACACCACAGTTGCCAGGACGACGCCGAACATGACTCCGCTGATCGTGAAGCTGACGGTGAACGCACGGCGGTTGTCTGGAGCATGCTCCATCGACATCGAGGCTGAGCCGGGCGACTCACCGCCGGCCGAAAGGCCCTGCATTAAACGCAGCGCAACGAGAATAACCGGTGCAGCGATGCCGATCTGGCCGTAGGTGGGCAGGCAGCCGATAAGGAATGTTGCCGTCCCCATGAGACCAAGGCATGCCACGAGGGTGTTGCGCCGGCCGATCTTGTCGCCCAAATGCCCCCAGAGTGTAGCACCGAGAGGACGAGCAATGTACGCCACACCCAGGGTGCTAACCGAAAGGAGTGTTGAAGCGTTCTCGGCGGGAAAGAACAAGGTTCCGAAGATCAGCGCGGAAGCGGATGCGTAAATGAAGAAATCGTAGTACTCCAGCGTGCTGCCAATGAAACCAGAGACAGCCGCCCGCCGCGCATTTTTGCTCATGGGAAGGCGGGGCGGTCGTTTTACGTCCAGATCCTCCAAAATCGAATTTGCTTTCATAATGATGTCCTAAACTTTGCGGTGAAGAGTTTACAGGTCGGGAATGGACAGTATGGTTTGCGTCAACTTCGAAGCAAGTACCGAGCGAACTTGTTCGGTGTTCGCGAAAGGGGTTTGGGGTCCTCGGAACGCGAACTAGGTGGATTTGAAAAGCTCACGCGAATTGCTGTCACCGGCGTGGATTGAGACCGGCACTGGGCTCCCGTGGAAATTGAGACGGAAGCTGGCATTCAACCTCCACTGAGTAATGACTTACGGCTTTCAGTCCGGTGATTCGAGTCACAAACGTATTGGTTCCATGTTCTGGCATGGAGTGGCGGGCTCGCAAATGATCATTTGTTATGGGCCCATGATCTCCATGCATCATTGCAGTCGCCCCGTACACCAATGGATTAGCCTCCCTGATGAAGTCGAACAGAGCTACTCAAGCGGTGAGCATGGATTCCGACCGAAATATCGGGCCCAGGATGCAGCCACTCAACCCCATATGTTCCGCCCGGAGCTATAACCTGGTATTCGAGCCGATATCGAGGCGGGTCTTGACAAAGAGTGAAGCACCCAACCGTTGCCGACTCTAAGGTCCGGAAACGCGTCAGAGAGAAACGCTCGCCCCTGCCTTTGACGACGCCCTCCGGTATGGGACCGTGAATGGAACGGCCTCGACAGATGTGATCTTCAAGTGATTCTCCTGAGGTTGCAAACCCAGTCCCCGCGGCATTCTGAGGTTACTGGCGTACGCTGCTGCTTTTGTGGGCGGCGAAGAAGGCGCGCTCGATGTCTGGCCCGTGTGCCCTACGGAACCGAAGCAATAGGGTTCTCCGTGACTGGCGAGATGAAGTCGGTGCGCTGTCATTCGGGTAGGGGGCGGTTGTTCGTCTCACGGATGAAGAAGACTCCTATCGCCGAGGGGACGACGACCGCCATCATGAGCCATGCAGGCGAATAGACATTTCCAGTGGTACTGAGGAGCCACTGTGCAATGTAGGGTGTTGGCCCGGAGATCACCGAAACGATAAGACCGAGTGAAAGTGCGAAGCCCGTATAGCGGATCCGGGTCGGGAAGGACTCTAGGAGCGGGGCCAGCTGAGTTCCTGTGCCCATCCCGTGCACGATCGCAATGAGGACGAGTCCGAGTGTGGGAAGAACGTACCCGCCCATCTGGATCAGGGCAAAAGCCGGATTCGCTGACACGAGGGTTACGGCCACACAGGCGAACAGCATCGGACGCCGCCCGAAACGGTCTGAGAGGAGGCCGGCAATCGGTTGGACCACGATCATGACGACGACCGCGATGGAGATGCAGACCAGTGCCCCTCCGCTGGAGAGTCCGGCCGACTTCGTTAGATATGACGGCATGAACGTCAGGAGCAGGAAACCAGGGACCTGAACGGGCAGGTTGAACAGCGTGGCGCGACCCATCATCTTCCAACCCGCGGTATTGCTGACAACGGCCTTAAGCGGGCTCCGGCTCTTGGCGCCTTCCTGCTCGATATCATTGAAGACTGGCGTTTCTTCGAGCCGGGACCGGATGTAAAGCCCGACCCCGCCCAAAGGTAAAGCGATGAGGAACGGGATCCTCCATCCCCAGCTCTGCATTGCCTCAGGGGATAGCGAGGACACCAGAAAGGTCGCTACTAGCAAAGCCACCAACTGCGAGCCCATAACGGCGACCGATAGAAAGCTGGTCGTGAAGGCCCGGCGGTTGTTTGGCGAGTACTCGCCGATGAAGATCGCGGCACCCGGCACTTCACCGCCAGCTGAGATTCCTTGAACGAGTCGCAGAAGGCACAACAAGATAGGCGCCCAAATGCCGACCGTTGCAAAACTCGGAAGGATGCCTGTCAGCACCGTGGCTACGGTCATGACGATGATGATCGCCGCCAACGTTCGTTTGCGACCAATTCGGTCTCCAACAGGACCCCACAACAGTCCACCAAGAGGCCGCGCGACGAATGCCAACGCAAAAACTGCGAAAGTCTGGAGAAGGCCTACACCTTCATCGGTGCTTGGGAAAAAGACTCCGGCCATCACTGAAGCCAAAGCCCCAAACGTCACCAGGTCGAAGTACTCGACAAACGTTCCGATCGACCCGGCTACCAGGACATTTTTCGGCAAGCCCCTGTCGGCTTGTTCTCCAGCGAGACGTAGCCTACTGAGACTGCTCTCGTCTGTGGTGCCGGTCATAAGCTCTCTCCTTTGAGAAGTAATTCCTGCTGAATTTGAGAAGTAAAACGGCCGAAGAATCTGCTGGAGCTGTCCCGGGTTCGCACTGACAGCGCCAGGGCCTCCATGAAGTTATTCCGGTATCTGGATGCCGCCAGCGCCGAGCTCGCCGTTTCCTGCCCCGTTCAAGCTGCCAAAGCCCACATGATCGACTGGATCAACGACCAAAAGCACTGGCAACCGGCCGTGGACTAGCACGGCCCCGAGCGCACGGATGCCTAAGTTCACCAGCGCCACCGACATCATCCCTGACGGACCACTGCCAGGGACCAACATCTGCTGCGTGCTCAACTCACCGCTCTGGCATCTGCCATCTGGCATCTGGCCACCCGACATGCCCGAAACTTTTCCCGGCTTCCCGCAAGGACATCAGCCCGCCTCTACGACCCCTACCGACAACGCCAATGAAGAGTCCGGGCCAACGATTTTGGTGGTAGGTGCGTTGAGCAGTTGGTTGTGGGCTCCTAGTTTTGGGCCGAGTGAGCGGACTTGGCCTGGTGTGCGTGAGAGGCGGGGTACGGGGGCGGGTACGGTGAATTTTCCGTATTCTTCGCTTTCGACGGGGACGAGGTTGTGTCGGGCGGCGATGTGGGGGTCTTTGGTGATGTCGCTGGGTTTGCTGACTTTTTCGGCGATCACGCCGACGGATTTCAGGCTCGCGACTGCTTCGTCGGAATTTTGCGTTCCGAGCCATGCGCCGAGGGCGTCCTTGATCACTGAGACGGGGATGTCGCCCTCGCCTTTGACCTCGAGGTGCCCGCCTTCCTGCAGGAAGTCCACGACGTTGCCGACGTGCTTTCCGGTGGCGGCGGATACGACCACGAACTTGCCGTCGATGGTCGGCAGAATTTCTGTGATGAACCCGCCGGCAAACGGGAATGATGCTCCTGCGCGGGTGGAATCTATGCCAAGAACGTCAAGGAAGGGCACCTGCCAATCGATCATCCTGAACAGGCCTTCATAGAGGGGCAGGTCGATCATCTGTCCCAGTCCGGAGGTGTTCCGCTCATGGAGGGCAAGCATCACGCCGAAGGCGCCAAAGACACCGGTGACCAGGTCTCCGTGGGAGTAGCCCGGGTGGACGGGCGGGCCGTCGGTGTAGCCGGTGAGGTTCGTGGCACCGCTGAAGGCTTCGCTGATTTTGCCGAAGCCTGGGCGGGCACTGTAGGGACCGGTCTGGCCGAATCCGGAGATCCGGAGCATCACGGCCCGGGGATTGATGGCGTGGACGTCGTCCCAGCCCAGCCCGAACTGTTCCATGACTCCGGGACGGTAGTTTTCAATGATTACGTCCGCGCTTTCGACCAGTTCGCGGGCGAAGGCCGCGCCTTCGGGGCTGCCGAGGTCGACTTCCACACTCTTTTTGTTCCGTGCGCTCACCTCGAACCAGAGCCCACGTGCGTTTTGCGGGCCCATCTTGCGGAGGCTGTCGCCCTGGTTTGGACGCTCAATCTTGATAACTTCGGCACCGTGGTCGCCGAGCAGGCTTGCTGCGAAGGGCCCTGCGATCACGTGGCCGAATTCAAGTACCCGGATTCCTTCTAGTGAGGACATTGCTTCTCTTCTCGTAGTCTTTAGTTAATGGGGCTGGCAGTGAGTCGGTACTCCGAGGCACGTTCAAGCGTGGCTCGGGCTGAAACGCCGTGTGCGGTATCGATCATCTGGCCGTCAAGTGCAACGGCCCCGCGGCGCTCTGCATGCGCGTGTTCGAGAGCCTCGAGGACCCGTTCGGCCCTCTCTATCTCTTCAGTGCTGGGGCCGAAAGTCGTGTTTGCGGCCAGCACATGCGACGGATGTATCAGCGTCGCCCCGGCGTATCCGATATTTCTTGCCTGCTGGAGCTTCTCGTGCATCTCGTCCTCGCCGTGTCCCACTGAGGCCGAGACCATGGCGTAGGTGGCGCAGCCGGCAGCCCGGCCTTCGAGCTGGACGTGGGAAAGCAGGAACAGAGTCTCCAGACCGGATCTCGTGGGCGTGAAGCCGACTGATCGTGCGACGTCTCCGTCCGGGATCGTGCCTGTCATAAGGCTCTTGACCCGCTCATCGCAGCTGCCGAGTTCGAAGGCATTGCGGATACCTGCAGCACTCTCCAGCATGACGTGCACATCAAGTGGCCGGGCCCGGTCCGAGTTTTGCTCGAAGAGCCTGACCGTGTTTATCAGCATTTTCAGGTCGTCAACGCTCTCCGCCTTCGGAACCACCACCCCGGCGCAGCGGGAGGCGACGATGGCCTGAACGTCCTCGAGAAGATGGCCGGAATGTATTTCATTCATCCGGGCCAGCAGCTGCACGTCACCGTGGTCGTCCGCCTCGATTGATTGCAGGGCCTCCCTCGCGGCAGGCTTATCTGCTTCAGCAACAGCATCTTCCAGGTCGAGGATAAGAGCGTCCGCCCCGGCCCGGACACCGCTGCTGATCCACCGCAGCTTGGTAGCCGGGATAAACAGCAGTGACCTGAAAAGCTGACGCGAATTGGTAACAGCAGCGTCGGTTGAGATCGTCATTGGGCTCCCGTGCAAATCGAGATGAACGCCGGCCATTCAACGTCCATCGAGTAGTGACTCCCGGCTTCACTCCGGTGATTCGAGTCACAGGTCATGTATGCCCATCCTCCGCGGTGATGAGACCCGAAGGCAAATGACCATTCCTGATACCTCTATCACCCCCCGACATCAACTCGGGCACCACCACTAAGGGGCTCACCCTCCCCCGCAAGAAACGTGAAATGGTCTGACGACACCCAAACCGGGTGCCGCCAGACCATGCTGCTTTCTCTGCCGACGGAACTAAGGAAGTTGACGAAGATCCGCCACTCCTTGCCGGCCCACGGGGTACGGCCGGTCTTGTGGTCCACCGGCGCCTGGCTCGCCTGGGCGTGCATTACGGGTTCACCAGCGGCCTCGATCAGGTAAGCGACGTTGGGAGCTGCGAAGGCCGAGACGCTCGGCGCTCATGCCGTGCGCTCCGGAGATGTCTCCTTTTCCGGTTGGACCTATACCACTGCGGCACCGACCACTTCATAGGTCGGGCCCGTACTGGCTCGCATCAGCCTCAGTGACTCCTTCATGATCATGGCAGTCTTTTGCCCAACCCTCACGAGGTCACAGTTGCATGTAGACGCTCTTGGTGTAGAGGTAAGTGTCCATGTGTGCTGCAGTGCCTTTGTAGCCATAGCCGCTGAGCTTCGTTCCGCTGAATCCGACTAGCGGATCGATGTAGCCATAGCAGTTGACCCACATGGTACCTGTATGCACGCCTTGGACTATCCGAAGGGAGGTGGACAGGCTTTCTGACCACACCGCTCCCCCGAGACCGTACTCGCTGTCATTTGCGATAGCGATGGCCTCGTCGACGTCGTCGAACGGCATGATCGACAGAACCGGGCCGAAGATCTCCTCACGGGCGATTCGCATCTGATTGGTCACGCCACCGAAGACGCTCGGCTGCATGAAGTATCCGCTCCCGAGGTCACCCTCGAGCCGCTGGCCGCCGCAGAGCAGTTCAGCCCCTTCGTTTCGGCCGATGTCGATGTAGGACAGCACCGTGTCCAACTGGGACTGGGAGATGACCGGGCCCAACGTGGCAGTGGTGTCCAGGCTGTGCCCGACCCGCAGGGTCTGCATGAACGCCAGAAGCCGTTCGGTGAACTCCTCGACGATGGGCCGTTGAACCAGCACCCGGGTACCGGCGAAACAGATCTGGCCGGAATTGGCGAAAACACCCATGGCGGCTCCGGGCACGGCCTTGTCCAGGTCCGCGTCGGAGCAGATGATGTCTGCGGACTTGCCGCCAA
The DNA here is from genome assembly GCF_021789315.1 of Arthrobacter sp. FW305-BF8. Classification (NCBI taxonomy): domain Bacteria; kingdom Bacillati; phylum Actinomycetota; class Actinomycetes; order Micrococcales; family Micrococcaceae; genus Arthrobacter; species Arthrobacter sp. FW305-BF8. The sequence continues at coordinate 1,073,430 of NZ_CP084561.1, read as the reverse complement.
GTTCCAGCTGCAGCTTCTTGATGTTTACCGTGGACGCCTCAATGATGCTGCGGCCGGTCTGCGTCGATCCGGTGAAAGCGATGCGATCAACGTCCGGGTGGGCCGCCAGCGCATGACCGGCTTCCCTGCCCGAACCAGTGACGACATTGATGACCCCTGCCGGCACTCCGGCTTCGAGCAGGATTTCGGCCACCCGCAACACCGACAGCGAAGCTTCGGAGGCCGGCTTCAGTACTGCAGTGCATCCGCTGGCCAGAACAGCACCGATGATCCAGAACTGGCTGTTGAGCGGACCGTTCCAGGGAATGATTCCACCAATCACCCCAACGGGGGCCTTTAGCGTCATCGTGGTGACGTTGCCGGGGATGCCGTTCATCAGCGTCTCACCGCTGATGCTGGTCGCCTGCGATGCGAAGAACGACAGCATCTTCATCAAGGAGGCCTTGGTGTTGGACAACCGGGAGACGGGGGCGCCCATGTCCATGGCCTCGATCTGGACCAGTTCCTCGAATCTTTCGTCCATGACCTGGGCGACCCGTGTCAGCAGCGCCTGGCGCTCGTACGGGCTCCAGGTACTCCACTGACCTTTGAACGCCTTGCGTGCAGCCACGACCGCACGATCGACGTCGGCCTGATCGCCGGCAGCAAGCCGCGCCAAGACCTCACCCGTCGACGGACTGATGGTTGTCATTGTCTTCCCGGACACGGCCGGTACGTTCTGGCCGTCGATGACGAGATGGTGCACATCGCGGGACAAAAAGCCCCGGGCCTGCTCGGACGGAGCGAAGTTCTGCTGGGGTGTGGTGGTCATTGTTTTCCTCTCACCTGACCTTTGACATTCCGTCAATCAAAATAAAGATGCTCCTTGCCCGATCTCGCCTGGACTAAACAGCTCTGTGACTCCGGGACTCGTCGCCACAAACCCATTCGGCTCCCAGAGAGATCGTGGGGCTTCAAGGGCGGGTCGCGGAGACCTGGATGGCAGCGATGACTGCCGGCACGTCGCCCTTGTTTCGCCAAGCGTGTTTGGTGCCTCGCTGGACGAGCGTGTCACCTGGCTTGAGCAGTGTCTCGCCGGTCTCGAGAATCGCCCAAAGCTCACCGGAGATGAGCGTGACGATATCGACGGTCTCCGTGGTGTGCATGCCCGGAATATCCGTCGGACTCGTCGACTCGGAGGCGGCCGCGTTCGCCAGAGCTTGCGCATAACCAGCCTCGTAGTCCCACTCGCTATCTGGCGGGAACGCCGTGAGGTTGTAGGTGTAACCCAATGGCGGCGGTGGAATGACGGCGACCTCAGCAAGGGAGTTCTCCGCGAGGGCTGAGCCGGGGACTTCCTTGGCCTGCCAGATGTCGTTGCGCATGAAGGCCTCGGTCACTAGCCGGGTATCGGTCAGTTCATCACTGACGATCGTTGACCGGCCTTGGTCATCCAATCCTGTCACGATCCGTCGTGCACGTAGGTCGCGGTATTCGCCTGCCATGATGTATTCCTTTCGGTTGTGGTGCGTGCGGTTTCAGAAACCGGCTAGCCGTGCGCCTTGGGGGTAGTGGTGAGAGCCGGTTGTGTGGTGTACGAGTGCCAGTGCGGTGCGCGTTCTCGACCCAAGAATGTTGGGAACTCGCATCCAGATTGGCTGACTAGACATGAGCCTTCTGTTCCGTGCTTCGTATAGAACGCTTGCCAGTTCGACCTGCGCCGTTTCGCAGGCGCTCCACTCCCACATAGGCGGCCACCGCGATGATCAGAATGGCTCCGTAGAGGGTCTGCTTAGCCCCGTCGGGGATGCTGAGCAACGGCGTCGCGTTGTCGATTAGGGAAAGGAAGAGCGCGCCAAGAACAGCGCCAATGAAGGAGCCGCGACCCCCGGTGAGCACCGCACCGCCGAGGAAAACCGCGGCAAAGCAAGGGAGTGAATACCCGGAACCCACATCATTGGTACCGATACCGGTGAGCGAGGCGAGACAGATGCCGCCTGCTACTGCTCCGATTGCGCAGATGATCAGACCCGCCGAGCGGACCAGGACCGAGCGCCGCCCGACACGGTCGCTTGACTGCGAGTTGAAACCGACTGCACGGAGCGCGAGGCCACCGCGTGTGCGGTACAGCCAGAACTCAAGAGCGACGGTGAGGACCACGAGAATTATGAACGGCGCCGGGATAAAGCCCACGCCCATGCTGAAGGCCGTGCCCAGGTCAGGCGCGATCAGGCCACCTGGCTGGGGCCGGAGGACGATGGCGATACCCTGAATGATTCCAAGCGTCGCGATTGTCGCGACGATTGGGTTGACCTTGAGTGGTCCGATAAGTAGCGCGTTCAAGGCACCCACGAGTCCGGCTGCAAGAAGGACCAGAGGCACAGTGACAAGCATCGATCCGGCACTAAGATTGGGAAGCGTCATCGACGCTAGAACCACGGTGAGACTCATCGTGGCACCCACAGATATGTCGAAGCCTCCCGATAGCAAGGTGAACTGTTGTCCCAGCGCGACGAACGCGAGGGGAAGGCTAAGGAGCATCAGGTTGGCCAGGTTCGGTCCCGTCCAAAATACGGGCGAATGAGCGCCTGTGTATAACGCTAGGAGCGCCGAGAGCAGAAGCAGCACGATAATTGGGACGTATGGAGTCACCCGGCCCAGCGACCGGGCGAGCCACCCCGACCCAGCGGCCCCTGAGTCCGACCGCTCCGCTACTCCGCCGGCGCTCACAAAGCTGCGAACGATTTCGGCCTCCGTTGTAGGTCCAACTAGTTCGGCGCTGATTTCTCCCCGCGACATCACGTAGACGCGGTCGCACAAGCCTGCCAATTCGGCTGAGTCAGACGAGTTTACGAGCACGGCGGTACCGTCTTCGGCGGCCTCCGAGAGCATCCTGTAGATGTCCATCCGGGCACGTGCGTCAACACCTTGGGTCGGCTCGTCAACAACCAGGACTTTCGGCGTTCGAAGGGTAGTCCGTGCAAGAACGATCTTTTGTTGATTACCCCCGGAGAGGGCGCTGATCGGCTGGAACGGCGAGGCGGCGACAATACCGAACTGAGCCGCCGCGCGGTTCCAGGCACCCTTCAGCCTTCGGAGCAGGGCGAGGCCGCCCGGCCCGTTGGCTGCGCCGGACTGAATTGTGAGGTTATCCATTACGGGAAGTGGACCGTAGACGGACTCTGCGGCCCGATCACCACTCTGGAAGTTGATGCCTGCATGCAACGCACTGGCTGGATTGGGCTTGGTAAGCACCTCGCCGTCGACAGCGATGTCGCCGTCGCTTCGACCGATTCCGATGAGCCCCCGCAGCAAGGCGCGCTGACCGTTTCCTTCCGCACCGGCGACCCCGACAATCTCTCCGCCCTTGACCGCGAGGGACACAGGACCGAAGTCGGACCCGGCAAGGTCCCGGACTTCGAGACGCGGTCTGGGCGACGGCTGATTGCTACGCTGAGGAAACTCCAGTTCGGTTGGTGCGCCGACCATGAGCTCCACTATGTCATCGACATGCCAGTCGCGGGACCTGTGGGTTCCCTGGATGACTCCGTCACGAAGAACGGTCAGCCGATCGGCAAGGCGACGAACCTCCTCCAAACGATGGCTAACGTAAACGATGGCAGTGCCCTCGTCTCGTGCGGTTCGCACCAGTTCCTCTAGGTGAGCGGCCAACCTCATATCGAGCGCTGCAGTGGGCTCGTCAAGGAGCAGCACGCGGGGGCGATGGCTCATCGCTCGAGCTACCTCAAGGAGTTGACGCGCCCCCGGCCCGAGCGCGGAGACAGTGGCCGATAGATCGAATGGCAGTTGGTAGGCGGCCAACAGGTTCCTCAGGTCGCCGGGACGCTTTTTACCAACGGCGTCAAAGGAAAGTGCGACATTTTCTGCGACTGTCAGCTCCGGCACAAGCGAAGTGTCCTGGTATGCAGTCTCAAGGCCTAGGCGGCGGGCCTGTCGGATACCGCCCCGCGACAGAGATTTTCCTTCGATAAGCACCGATCCGCTATCCGGCGTCAAGACACCAGCGGCAATCTTAATCAGTGTCGACTTTCCTGACCCGTTCTCTCCGACAAGGGCATGCACCTCGCCGGGCCTGCAATCAAAGTCGACATCCGTGAGAGCTTTAACACCAGGGAACGATTTTGACACATTAGTAAGAACGAGAGCCGAGTCAGTGTTTGACGAAGTCAGTGCCCCGCCATCCGGCGTCACCATAATTTGTTCTTTCATCATTAGCAGTTCTCCCCTACGTGAGTAGGTCCACATAGTTATTTGGGTTGTCGGTCGGGCTTCCTACGATCGGACCCCGACCGGCTCGGGACAAACGACTCAACCGGCAGAGAGAGCCAGTTTGGCCAGCTCAGGGCTGAGCAGGGTTGGTAGCGGCACGTTTGACGGCATCCCCGACACGTTTTGGTCACGAATGTCAGCGAGCGCCACTACCGGCACGGGTGCGAGAACTTTGTTCGGGACGTTTACGCCCAGCTTGATCTCGATGCCGGCGGTCACCCCCATGCGGGCGTACCAAACGTGCCCGTTGGAGACGTAGTTGGCTGAGTTAAGGCCGGCTTTTTTCGCGTCATTGGCGACGTCGAAGGCAGAATAGTTGGCAGTGTCGACAAATGAGGCAGGCGGAGTCTTTCCGGCATTGATATAAGGCCGTAGGAAGGCATCAGCGCTGTAGTCGTAGAACATCGCGGCGACATCCTTACCCGAGGCAAGAAGCTCATTGGCTGCCTGTGTCTCCCCCTGCCCGGTCCACTGAGTGAACCCGGATACGGCCTGGTTCCAGCCAGCCGCTTTCAGTTCTTTCTCTGCACAGGGCTGCCATTCAGCGGCGTTGGCATTTCCCGGGACGCCGGTGTAAAACGCATATGACTTTGACGTAGTTCCTGCCCCGGCCACAATCTTCTTCGCAGCAGCCGTGCCGATACCGCACAGGTCGTAAGGAAGCTGTACCGAGACCATTTGCGCCGCCTCCGGGGGAAGAGGCGAGTTTGCGGTGACAAAGGTGATGCCAGCGGCCTTCGCTTCCCTCGCCGCCGGCAGAATGGCGGCACCGAAAACCGGGTCTTCGACAATAATGTCGACCTTTTGAGCGATGAGGCTTCGAAGGTTGGCTAGGACCTCGGCAATGTTCCCACTAGACGAGCTAGTGAAGATAATTCGCTTGACCTGAGGGTAGGCAAGGGCTTGTGCCGTCGCCTCAGCCCGGCGGGTGCTCCACACTGGGTTGTTCGTGAAGTCGGCGTTGATCGCCACGGTCAGGGTTCCCTGCCCAGTGTCACAGGAGCGCTGCCTCAAGCAGGTCTTAAGAAGCTGTAGCTGGGCATCAGTTAGTGGCTTTGACGCCACTGCGAAGGCGTCAGCCACGACCGGGGGAAGCTCAGAGACCGGCACATCTGCCAGGAGCGCCTTCTTCGCTGTCGCTGCGAGTTGTTTGGAATCGACAGACGACGCAGTGATCAGATCCGTGGGGACACCATGCGAGGCTTTGTCGGTAGTGTTGGCCCCCGTGGTGCTCGAGCAGCCGGTGAGGATCGTGGCAAGCACAGTGCCTGCCACGATGGGCATCGAGAAGCGGGTACGCCGGAATTCAGTCCAACCCGCGCCAGTAATTTTCATATTGTCTCCTTGATATTGAGTGGCGGGGTCGTCTTCGACTCCACGCCCTGTTCACGGTTTGGTCCGCTGCCCCTGTGGATACCGCGGTTGCTCCAGCGCAACCCAGAGAGTGCGAACTGGCCGAGGGTGATCGCCGATACCGCGAGGACAAGAGCGACACCCTGTGCCACGACCCGGGGGCCGGCGGCGAACCCGTAGATGGAAAGAGCTTGATCGAGCAGCTGCAAAAACAAGCAAGCACACAGCACACTGGCCGTGCTGGAGGGACCACCGTTGAAGGCTGTACCTGCAATGGCGACGGCGGTGATGGTAGCGAGTTGGTAAGGCGTGCCCACCGAGGTGTCCGGCGTCACGACGATACCCGCCACCAAGACGCCGGCGAGGCCGTAGAGGAGTCCGACGCCGCAGAAAGTAAAGAGTTCGACGCGGCGGACCTTGATGCCGTGAAACCGCGCCGCGCGCCTATTTGCCCCAATGGCGCCAACTTGTCGCCCGCCGCGGGTCTTGGACAGAACCAGGGCGATAGTAACGCCGACCGCGACCGCAACGAGGAAGGAGGCGTTGAGGCTCAAAAGGGACCAGTGGGTGAAATTCTGCAAGTCCGTGGGCGCCAGACCGGTAAGTGAGAAGGACGTGCCGGTCCATAGCACCACTGCGCCGGTAACGATTCCAAAGGTGGCCAACGTGACGATGATGGCGTTCAGTCGGATGACAGAGATGAAAAGCCAATTCAAAAGGCTGATCACGACGGCGACCGCGAGTGCTCCGCCGACAACCGCGAGGAGATTCGACCCCGGCGTTCCGTAGTGCACCACTACTCCTGCCGAGCATGTGATCACGGCAGGAAGCGAAAGATCAATCGCACCCAGCATCACGACGAGCATTTGCCCGAACGACGCAAGTGCCAGCACTCCAGCGAGCGCCGTTGCGACCCTAAGGCCGTCTGGGCGAAGTGCGACCGGAACAACCAGGGAAATAACCAACAGGGCAAGCACGAGCGCTCCCCAACTTGCTAGGTATCGCCCGGGAAACCGGTACTTCAGATCGGTGATTAGGCCGGACGGCGCCCTCTCTCGGCCCGGCTCGGATAACGGATTTTTCGAGTCCCGTTGCTCGGTCACTTCCGAGATCGGTTCGTATTTTTGCACAATGTACCTTTTCTTTTCAGCGTCAAACGCTTGGCGAATCCGTCGATCTCGGGCCGTGGCGCCGAGTTCGCGAAGCGGCAGGAGACATCGGCGTCCCTAGACTGAAATTTTCGGTTGTGAAGATGTGATGAACGCGCCGGCCCATGTGGTCCTCACCCTGGGCCGAGGACGGCTGTGGGAAGGCCCATGGCGTCCCCCGGCCGTGAGCGGTAGGCTCTCAGGCCTTTACCGTCTCATCCTGCTTGAGGGCGGTGAACAGCGGTGCATTGTCCACGTAGACCTGCTGCTCCACGAACTTCCCGTCGACAATCCTGCACACCGAGCAAGCTGGGATGGTTAGGGAGTTTCCATCGAGGAGTGTCCAGGTCGCGACAGACTCGAAGATCAGGACGCCATCGCCTTCCTCCCATGCCGCGACGACGTCATGATGCAACGTTTCGATCTGTTCGAGCAGGCCGGAAAGCGTTGCAACGAAGGCGTCAGCGCCCTCGAGCTTTGGAGCGTTAGCAAAAATCACTGTCATGTCGTCGGTGTAATAAGCTCTGCAACGCACCAAGTCCTTCGCCTCCATGGCGGCGTAGTACTTGGTCAGGAATTCGATTGTTGATTCGCTGGCACGCACCAGGTTCTCCTTCATTATGCTCGGCAGTTTCGGGTGATTTGTACCGACTAGTGGTCAAGGAATTGATTAGCGTTCGCCAAAATGGCCTGTGGTCATTCCTCCGTCGACCGACAATGCGTGGCCGACGACGAACGACGCAGCATCGGAGCACAACCACAGCACGGTGGCCGAGATCTCTTCGGGACGGCCCATGCGCCCAATAGGCTCCATTGTGATAACTGCAGCACGCCCGTCTGAGGTGCCGCCCGTAACTCGGTCCATCATCGGGGTGTCGACGATACCGGGACAAATGGCGTTTATACGCACGTTTTCCGGCGCATAATCGAGGGCAGCGGACTTGGTGAGACCAACCATGCCGTGCTTTGCGGCAGTATAGGCGGCCTGCCCTTTAAACCCGACCAGTCCAGCGGCGGAAGAGTTGTTGACGATGGCTCCACCGCCATTGGCAAGCATGAGAGGGATCTGGTGCTTCATGCTAAGGAAGACCCCCTTCAGACTCACATTTACTATGCGGTCGAACTCAGCGTCCGAGATCTCAGCGGTGGCGATGAGCCCATGTTCGAGGCCAGCGTTGTTGAAGGCCACATCAAGGCGTCCGTAAGTCGCGACCGTTTCTTCCAGCGCGGCCTTTAGGTCTTCGCTCCGTGTTACGTCGCACCGCAGAGCAATTGCCTCACCGCCCTGTTCCTTGATTAGGTCTACGGTCGCCCGGGCCGACTCTTCCGACAAGTCAACGACCACGGTACGCGCCCCAGCTGCTGCAAAGGCGAGTGCGGTGGAACGGCCCATGCCGCTCCCGCCGCCGGTCACCATTGCAACCTTGCCTGAAAAATCCTGGGTAGCCATACTGTTTGCTTCTCCATCCAACGCCGCCCGCCCCTGTCGAGGAGAAGCCGGCGTACTCGATTCTGGTGAGAGGGCTGATGCCCTTGCAACGTCCGTGACCCCAATCACAGTTCGCTAGTCCCATCATGGAGCGTGAACTGAGCGACCGGCAAATGACCATTTGTGATGGGTCCATGATTTCCCCTCATCGCTTCAGCTGCTTGTGCCTACGGACGTCGGAACTTCTCTCTTAGATCCATATTGCGCCTACATTCCGCGCCAATCATCGGACACTGAGCGCCCCAAGATGCATGTGTTGAATTGATGAAGGCATCAACAATCGCTATTTGTGGAAGGCGGGTATAGCTGGGCAGTATGGGTGCTGTGAATCTAGGCGAGACCATTGGCGTATGGCCGCTGGCACTGAAGCCAGGACCATCGACCGCTGCAGGGACGCAGTTCCTACGTGACGTGCAATCAGTCCCTGCTCTTCCCGGCTCACACATCCAACTTCGTAGAGACCTAAGTTCAGGAGGAACAATGCGAGCCCTTGTGAAGAAAGAAGCCGCCCCGGGCGGTGTGGAGCTCCGCGAAATGCCGGTGCCTCAGATCGGTGAAGACGAGGTTCTTCTAGAACTGATTTACGGCGGCCTGTGTCGTACCGATGTGTCCTTCGTCGAGTGGAACGCAGCAGCGCAGGCTACATATCGGCCCAATTTCCCGCAGATCATCGGCCATGAGTATCTGGGACGAGTCATCGCATCAGGGCCAGGAAGCGGCCTCCCAATCGGGTCCAGGGTCGTAGGATCTGGGCACGTTGTTTGCGGCGCGTGTCCTCCCTGTCTGGGGGGAAGATCCATGCTTTGCCAGCGTCTCAAAGTTTTGGGCTTGGACGTTGATGGCGTGTTCGCTGAGCGGTTCGTTGTGCCGCAGCGCAACGTTGCTATCGTGCCGGACGAGGTCCCTGATACCGTGGCTGCCCTTGCGGAGCCTTTTGCAGTCGGCCTGCACGCCCTGAAGCGAGGGTCTGTGCGGCCCGGTATGAAGGTCGCGGTTGTCGGTCCTGGATCTGTAGGGCTGATGACGATCGCAGCACTGGGGGCTGAGCGCGTGTCAACGACAGCTATCGGCACCGAAGCCGATCTTCATCAGTTGGAACTCGCGTCTTCTATGGGCGTGGATGAGATCAGGATCGTCGGCCGCGATACCGATAAAGTCGCCGGCACTTTCGACGTCGTTTTCGAGACAGCTGGCCATGCGTCCGCGGTTTCACTAGCGGTCGAGCTCGTCGCACCGGGCGGAACAGTCGTCTGTGTGGGGCTCCCTGCGCACCCTGTCGAGATCAACTCAGGCAGGCTCGCTATGACTGAGAAAAGCCTCGTCGGCGCACGGGCCCACGACATCTCTGACTGGAAGAACGTGCCGCAAATGCTGGCCAAAGCCACTGGGCTTGCAGCAATAGACGTGAAAGCAGTAGGCCTGGACGAGCTGGACCATGCCATCCATCTCACTGCAACGCGCCAAGCCTCAAAAGTGCTCTTGGCGCCGTAGGCTCCCGTTTCTCCACGAGAACCGGTCAGTTGCATGGCAACAGTACCGATTCACAATCGGCCGTGACCTAGCAAGGTGACGCGGCGACTCAGGGTCGTTCGCGTGAGGCTGAGGCTGCTCGGGGCGGGCGCATGTCCTGTACACAGCTGATCAGGCAAGGAGGTCACATGGAGATCAAGCAGCTGGTTGCTATGGTGACCGTGGCCGAGGCTGGGAGTGTCACATACGCTGCTCAGATGCTGCATATTGTGCAGCCGGCGGTTACGCGGCAGATCAAGACGCTCGAGGACGAGCTGGGCGTCGTGCTCTTCGATCGGACACGTCATGGCATGGTTCTCACCTCGGCCGGTGAAGTCTTCCTCTCTCACGCACGCCGTGCGCTCCAGGAGCTGGAACGTGCGCGCACTGAACTGACACCGCAGACAGGTGAAATTACCGGGGTGGTGTCTGTGGGTGTGCTGGAGAGCCTGCTTGATGTGATAGTTCCCCCTCTTGCCAAGTCAGTTGCGGCGAGATTTCCCGGGGTCGAGCTACGGGTGATGTCAGGATTCTCCGGCTATCTGCAGAATTGGCTGGACGACGGCGTTGTCGACATTGCGGTGCTGTACAACCTGGCGGATACGCCGGCGATGCGCGTGAAGCCGCTGCTCTCCGAGCGTCTGTGGGCGGTTGCTCCCGCTGACGCGGGGCTCTTGCCTACAGTGGACGTCACTTGGCACCGGGTGCTCAGCGGCCCATTGATCTTGCCGATTCTCGGCCACGGACTGCGCACGCTCATCGACAAGGCTCGGTGTGATATTCCCATCGAGCCCGACATCTCCCTCGAGACAAACTCAATGAGCGTTCAGAAGCAAATGGTCCTCGCCGGGCGCGGATGGACCATCCTTCCCGGAGCGGGCGTCGCTCGAGACATCCAAGAGGGGAAGCTCAGCGGTGCGCCCCTGGCGGAGCCCAGTCTGTCGCGTTCCGTTGTAGTGGGATTGCAGCGAACGCCCCGCATTTCTCGCTCCGTCCAAGCCGTCAACTCTGAACTGCTGCAAGTCTCACGCCACCTGGTGGTCTCAGGCGCGTGGCCCTCCGCCACACTACTGGACGCACCTAAGTAGTGACTGCACCTTGGTACATGCTGCTGCCTGGCCGGGGCGCGGGGCGTGGCATCCTGGCAAATAAGGCTATGTCGGTTTGATATACCCCCATCAGCAAATACTAATATCGCAGCCTTCTATCACCGCCTACTATGGTAAGCGTCCGGCGATGCACGTTCGAGTAGAAGAGTTCACGGGACGCGGTGGGTCGGCAGGAGCGCACCGCCAGTTCGGATGGAAATGTCTCCACGCGCTCGTCGCGCTGGAGTCGGCGCGGGATCTCAAAGGTCGCGCCATTTGCGGCCTTCGGTCCCGGCGGCGCCGGTGACCTTCGGCTTCCCGCGCCCAAGAGGACGCACTCCCCTGAAACCACAAGCACTAACCGACGATTCGTTTGGCGAACCAATGTTGGGACGCACACATTCATCTGAGAAGAATCAGGAGATTCCGATGCAAGGAGTCGTTTTCCGCGGAGACCGCGAACTAGAACTACAGCACTTTCCCGACCCCACTCCCGGCCCGGAGGAGGTAGTCGTCGAGGTGCGCGCATCTGGTATGTGCGGATCCGATCTGCACGAGTACCGCAAGCCCCGGGGATCAGCGGCGGACGTTATCGCTGGTCACGAGCCGGCCGGCGTAATCGTAGCCGTCGGCGAGTTAGTACCCACTTCGTGGGTCGGCCGTGCCGTGATGATCCACCACTACATCGGTTGCAATCGCTGCGACCAGTGCCGCGCGGGATGGACGCACCTCTGCCGCCAGGAATTACGCGCACTGGCCCTGAATGTTCATGGAGGCCATGCCGACTTCATCAAGATGCCTTTCGCGACCGTCATGCCACTGCCGGAGGCTTTGTCCTTTCAGGCAGCGGCTGCCATAAGTTGCGGTACGGGCACCGCCTGGGGTGCCCTCGAGATGATCAATGTGCGGGGCGACGACACTATCGCCATCTTCGGGCAGGGTCCCGTTGGCCTCTCCGCGACTCAACTGGCGACTGCAATGGGCGCCAAGGTGATCGCTCTCGACATCGAACCGAAGAGACTGCAGCGGGCGCAAGAGTTCGGTGCCGCGGAAACCATCAACCCCCGCGAGGTCGACTCCGTCGAGGATGCAGTGCTCGCTCTTACTGGCGGCCGTGGCGCCACAAAGAGCCTCGAGACCTCAGCAGCGCCCATCGCCACCCAGCAAGCGTTGCAGGTACTCGGCCTCTGGGGCTCCGTGTGCTGGATCGGGCGAGGAGCGGGGCTGCAGGTGGACATGACGGAGCAGCTGACGAAACAGATCACGGCCAAGACTTCCTGGACGCTCTCTTCCGTGCAGATGTCCAAGCTTGCAGACTTCGTGCTGGACCGCGGTATTGATCTCGACGCCCTCTTTACCCAGCGCTGGACGCTGAGCCAGGCGGCGGAGGCGTACCAGTGGTTCGACCGTCAAAGCGATGGCAAGGGCGTCTTTTTGCCCAAGCAGTAGGGGCCCGAGATAGTCCCGCCGGCTGTAGCCTCTGATGAACCCGTACGTACTGGGAGTGCTCTCCGGACATCAGTGTCCCGGCAAAAAGGGGTTGGCCCTAAAGTCTAACCCCGACGACATTCAACGACGTCCCCGAGCCACGAGTTCTTGCGGAAATTTCTTTAGAACGAACCAGAGCACGCTCCGAGGGGAAGTTATGCGCGTAGTCAGTCAGTTATTTTCAGACAACTTTGAATACTTCGACTGGCTGACGCCTGATTCCGATGTCATTTCTCCGGAAGGGGTAGCGGGGGCCTCCCGGCGGCCTAACGGCGACCCCGCAGATTCTTCGAAAGCTAAGATCGGAAGATTCCCGCAGGGAAGCGGGCGTGACCGTTGAGACTAGTGCCAGCGCTGATTTTTGCGGCGCTTTCCACAGCGGTCGTCAGCTCGTTGGGCATGCTGCTGGTACCGTCCATTGCCGCAGCGATGGATGTTCCGGTCAGCACGGCGCAGTGGATGCTGACCATAAACCTTCTAGTTGGTGCTGTTGCGACTCCTGTTTTGGGGCGCCTCAGCGACGGCCCGCACAAGAAGCGACTCCTCCTCTGCTCGCTGGCGGCTATCTTCGTGGGGTCCGTGCTTGCCGCCTCCGCCCCGAATTTCACGGTATTTCTGATCGGACGAGCACTTCAGGGTCTCACTTATGCAATCGTTCCGGTGACGATCGCCCTCGCCCGCCGATACGTCCCGCCCGAAAAAGTACAGGTCTCCATATCCAGCCTGTCAGTGACAGTGGCTACCGGCCTCGGTGTTGGCTATCCCCTGACAGGAGTCATTGCCGGGCTTTTCGACTTTAGGTTCGCGTTCTGGTTCGCCGCGCTGTTCGTGGTTACGGCGTTCATTGTGGTGCTCAGGGCTATTCCTACCGGGACAGATGCGCAGGCAGCCCGGGTGCCGTTTGACTACCAGGGTGTGGCTCTTCTCGGTTTGGGTTTGGCTGGCCTGCTCCTTGCTGTCAGTGAAGGGTCGAGCTGGGGGTGGGGCTCAGTGTGGACAATTGGTGTATTTATCTTCACAGCGGTTATATTGACAGCCTGGGTCGGGACGGGGCTGCGGAAGCGGCATCCCTTGGTCAATCTTCGTGTTCTCCGGAACGGGGAGGTACTGCTGGCTAACTGTGCAGCAATAGGGCTAGGTGCTGCCCTATACATAGGCCTATCGATTTCGAGCCTCGTCGCTCAAGCACCGGCTTCTACCGGCTACGGCATAGCCCTGCCCGTGTTCTGGGCCGGATTTGTGATGTTTCCGCTTTCGGTGGGAAGCTTCACCGCGAACCGTCTCGTTCGCCGCCTATCACGCCGGCTTCCTCTTACGATGTTGCTGCCAATCGGTGCAGGCACCGTGATGGCATCTGGAATGCTGCTATGGCTTGCCCACACCCAGCTCTGGGAAATCCTGGTTGGAACCCTGATATTCGGCTTAGGAATGGGGGCCAGCTACGCCGCGATGCCGGCGCTCATCGCCCGCAGCGTCGCGACCGCAGAATTGGGCAGTTCGGTGAGCTTCAACCAAGTCCTGCGAACGGTGGGCAGCTCCTTCGGTACAGCCATCTCCGGTGCAGTGCTCGCGGCCAACATGGCGCCGACAAGGCACCCAACTGGGTCCGGAATAAGTACGACCTTCGCCATAGGAGCGCTCCTTTGCGCGGTCGTGTTCGGCGCCCTGCTTTTCCACGCCATAAAAACCCGTGCCCGCCGGACATCGGACGGACGGCCTGACATTGTGGTCAGCTAACGCAGGAGAGGGTCCCGGCTGCCGGTGCGCATGCGGACCCTTGCTTGCCGAGGAATGTATCGTAATAGGATTCGGACGACACCGCGCCGGCGGTAGTTCCCTTCGGCCGGGAGTTAGTGAAGAACCTAGTCGAATTTCGCAGGAGCGACAATTCGGAGGATGAGGCCGTTCCAAAGCCCTCCCATGCATATCTTGGGCCCTGTGTTACCGTAGGCATGCGCCTTCCCACCAGCTAACGTGATCAGAAATCTGCGACTTCGTAGTCCGTCATCTGGGGAGAGTGCGGCTCCCTGGATCCATAGGTTCGGGTCATTGCATCCTAAGCCAAGGAGTTCCTATGGAGATGAAGCAACTCATTGCCATGGTTACCGTGGCCGAAGTCGAGAGTGTCACCAGGGCTGCCCAGCTGTTGCACCTCGTGCAGCCGGCGGTGACGCGGCAGATCAAGACGCTTGAGGACGAACTGGGCGTCGTCCTCTTCGAGCGGACACGTCATGGCATGGTTCTCACCCCAGCTGGCGAAGTCTTCCTCTCGCATGCCCGCCGGGCGCTGCAAGAGTTGGAGCGCGCCCGATCCGAACTGACACCAGCGCCGGGTGAGGTAATGGGGCTAGTTTCGGTAGGGGTGCTGGAGAGCCTGTTAGATGTCATGGTCCCGACGCTTATCGATTCGGTAGCAGAGAAATTCCCGGGGGTGGAGCTCCATTTGTTGTCAGGAGTCTCTCGCGATCTCCAACAATGGTTGGACGACGGTATCGTCGACGTCGCCCTGCTCTATAACGTGGCAGATACTACGTCGATGCGTGTGAAGCCACTACTCAATGAGCTCCTTTGGGCGGTGGCACCCCCCAAAGCGGGCCTACTACCAACAGAACCGAGCACCTGGCAGCAGGTACTCCGTGAACCGCTCATCCTGCCAATCGTCGGACACGGTCTACGCACCCTCATCGATAAGGCGAGGGCGGACATCCCTCTTGAGCCGAAAATCATTGTCGAGACCAACTCGATGAGCGTTCAGAAGCAGATGGTGTTGGCCGGTCGAGGTTGGGCTATCCTGCCAGCTGCGGGCGTGGCCCGAGACGTCCAGCAAGGCAAGCTCAGCGGTGCCCCTCTCTCAGAGCCGAGTGTGTCGCGCTCTGTGGTAATCGGTCTGCCGCGGGCGGCTCGGGTACCTCGTGCGGTCGAAGCTGTGGCGACCGAGCTACTGCAAGTATCTCGGCGGCTGGTCGTGACAGGCGAGTGGCCCTCCGCGACGCTCCTGGACTCGCAGTAACAATACCGTCACAACAGCTGCAGAACGTCTCAACCCACAGCGGATTGAGGACAGCTCCGCGGCCCGACTTTAGAGAAGTCCCAGGTGCATGCAACTCGTCGTGGGGAACGCTTGCGTTCTTGGATAAGTCCATTGGACCGATGAGGCCCCGGATCCTGGCGGAGGCTTGGTTGCTCAATTGCAGCCGGACGATCATCAGTCCCCAGTCGCACCGGTCGGCGGACACCTTCTCGCCTTCGCCTCCGGCATGCCCAGCTCCGCCAGAATGGTCGCCGTATGATCGCCGATGCCGGGTATCGGATCCATGCGGATCGTCGACTCGCGGGAAGTCACCGGTGGGACAAGGCTGCGCAACAGGCCGACCGGCGACTCGACGTTTCGCCAGCGTTCGCGCTCGGCCAGCTGCGGGTGGGCGGAGAGTTCCGCCATGGTGCGCAGCCGCGCATTGGCGATCCCGGCATCGTCGAGCCGCTGCAGAACCTTCTCTGAGGGTAGTCCTGCGAAGACGGCAATGATGACCTCGTGCAAGGCAAGCCGGTTGGCTACGCGAGCCGCGTTGCCCTGGAAGCGGGGATCCGCGAAAAGTTCGGGGGTGCCAAGCACATCGGAGCAGAATGCTTTGAACTCACGTTCGTTCTGTACACCGAAGAAGACCGTTCCGTCGGCGGCGGGGAACGGGCCGTAGGGCGCAATCGAAGCGTGCTCGGCGCCGCTTCGGCGCGGGGGTTGGCCACCGTACTCGGAGTAAAAGTACGGCTGTGTGACCCATTCGGCCAGTGCCTCGAGCATCGATACTTCGATGACGTCGCCGTGTCCGGTCTTACCGCGCTGGATCAGGGCGGTAAGGATTCCCGAGTAGGCGTACATCCCGGCGCAGATATCGGCGATGGAGACGCCAACCTTGGTCGGAGACTCCGGCGTGCCCGTCACGGACAGCAGTCCGGATTCACACTGGATCAGCAGGTCATAGGCCTTCTTCGATCCGTAGGTGCCGCCTCGGCCATAGCCTGAAATGGAGGTGTGGATCAGGCGCGGGTTCAGTTGCAGCGCGTCATCTGGGCCGAGCCCCATGCGTTCGACGGCACCTGGGGCTAGGTTCTGGACGAGGATGTCGGCTTCCTCGACGAGCCGCCGCAGGACCTGCAAACCGCCGTCTGACTTAAGGTCCAGCACTATAGATTCCTTGCTGCGGTTCAGCCAGACAAAGTAACTGGCCATGCCGACGACCTTGTCGTCGTAGCCGCGGGCGAAGTCACCAGTGTCGCGCTCGACCTTGATCACCCTGGCGCCCAGATCAGCGAGCTGTCGCGTCGCAAATGGGGCGGCAACTGCCTGCTCGAGCGCGACCACAGTGAGTCCTTCTAACGGCAGGGACGCCACGTCAACTCCTATCCTGCAGCCACGGGCGCGGCGTTTCTAGTGATAGTTCGGACTGCCGGTCCGCCGGCGAAGTCTGCGGGCCCAGTGGCCACAATAGGCGTTACATTTTGAGGGAACATCATGGAATCGGCCTGCCGCCCGACATCTCGGCGTTCACGGGCGGCAGGTAGAACTCGATGCAGGGGGACATGAACCGGCGGTTCGTCAGTAGTGGATCACACCGCGCTGGCCGCCACCCACAGGTACCGAGTCGCCTGTGATAGCAACGCTGCGTGGGGAGCAGAGGAAGGTGATGATGTCTGCAACTTCTGCAGATGTGACCATCCGGCCGATAGATATGGCGTTATCCAGACGCTCCTTCACCGCAGGCACGTCCTCACCAGTCGCTACGGCCATACGCTCGAGCAGATCTTCAGTCCGTTCTGTCACAGTCATGCCTGGATGAACTGCGATCACGTTGATACCCGACTCACCCAGCTCATCTGCAAGATTCTTGGTCATGGCTGCGACAGAGACATTGCGGATCGAGTTGAACGCAGACCCCGTCGACCGTGCACCCAGACCCGCAACATTGATTATTCTCCCCCACCCGGACCTAGCCATGTGAGGCACCACCGCTTGAGCGCAGCGAAGATAGCCGAGCACTTTGGTGTCCATCTCATGCAGCAGGTCTGCTCCGCGCAGGTCGTTGATAGCAGCGGACTTAGTCGCATCGGCAGCCTGTGCGGCCGCGTTCACGAGTATGTCAACGCTCCCGAACTCCTGCAAGGTCGTGGCAACAACCACGCTGATGGCCGCCTCGTTTGTCGTATCTGCTGATACAGTCAGCGCCTGACCGCCATCTGAGCGAATCTGAGCGCATGCACGCTCTAGGTCATCACCGCTGCGCGCGACCATCGTAACTTTAGCGCCCTCACGAGCAAGGGTAGTAGCTACGGAAAGCCCGATCCCCTTACTAGCTCCTGTGACGATGGCGCTTTTGCCGGCCAATAACAAGTCCATAAATTCACTTCTCCACACTTAGTGAGTTATTGCTTCGCAGGCCTGCTGCGGAGCCTACGAGAATTCCGCAGCATGGAGAAGGATCGGACTGCATGTCCAGTGGGACTACAACGATCCGACACCTCGATCCGAATGTGGCCTGCTGCGCCCGTACAGTCAGAATGCCTGGTTGATCTCGATGAGATTCATGGAGGGGTCATAGGTGTAGATCTGATGGTAGTCCTGAACAGCCCAGCGCCCGGCCTCAACGTAGAAGATACCCGCCGTAGATAGACGGGACTTCACTTCCTCAATATCATCCACTGCAATTGCGATATGCCCATTGAGCCGAGGGTTGATCCCCAACTCGCTCACGGCCTTCGCGTACTGAGGTGTAGATTCCGAGATGTGAATGGTGGGCCACTCGGCTCCCTCTGACGTTTCCGCTGTCTCCGGACCGACAAAACGAGTTCCACCTCGCTGGTTGTAGTCAGTCGCGAAGTTCGGGTTCAAATTGACCAAATCGAAAATGTCCTGATAAAAGGCGATTGTTTGTTCAAACTTGAGAGCAGGAATGTTCACGTGATGAATCCGAGACCTCATTGGGATGCAGCTCCTCTTATATTTGAGTGGTAGAAACGGACTTTTTAGTTTCCAGCCCTTGGTGTTCGGACACTCATTCATGCCCGCACTAGGGCCGGACTATTGCCATAGTAGCCCGTGATGGAAGCCCCTCACCATTCATATTTTCTGATGGGACCATTACACTCCGACATGCGTGCAATTCTCGACTGAAGGTGCACCAATAGAAGAGGCTACGGTCCTTCATTTATCCGCTCGAGCTCCCTGCGCACCGGCAGCGTCGACTTGATGTGGTCAAGCCAGTCGGCGACTACGCCGACGACCTCATCAGGCGTGCCCTGCGGTAGCCCGATCGATTGTTGTATCCGCATAAATGGCGGCTCAAGGATGCGATCACCGGAGGAAGAAGCATAAGCCGTCAGAGGCTGCCGAACCCCGGCAACAACATCTAACTCCTGCTGGGCGTAGGCGTCCGTCTCCGACTTAGCACGAACTATTTGCGCTTCATTTATCGTGCGTGACAGGTAGAGGTCATATGCCGACCCGCGCCGTACCGCGATACGCACTCCAGATCTATCAACCTCCGTCGCATCTTCGAATGGGGCATGTAGCCGCGTTGCGTATACGCCTTCCAGAACCACGTATGGCGGAGTAAAGGCAACATGTTCGCGTCGCTTGGGCTCATTGGCGAGGAAGCACACGTCTGCCCTCCGCTCAGCCATCGCACTGTAAGCGTCACGGGCTGCTTCGACGCACAGGAACCGAACCGGAGAATGCAGCCACGTCGCCATTTCGCGCGCAAGCATCACCGTTATGCCGGTTGGTCGAACTGCATCCCCTTGGGCCAGGACCGGGTTTCCCAGATTAATGGCGGCACGCAGCACGCCACTTGGAACCAGAGCCTTCACTAACTCCGGATTAGGCACTTTGACACCCATGGATCTTCCCTTTCAATAGCGAACGTGGACGCACTCTTTGCCGGGGAATGATCCTCCCCGAGCCTCCGAGCACTCAGTGGTTGACTTGACGCGCAAGTACTCAACACAGTCTCGAGTGCCGCACAGGCACCTCATCTAAACAGGGGCTTGCACCATAGATGGGTTCTTGGAGGCAGAAGCCGTCGGCCCTTGCGCCGACCACCGGACCCGCCCATCGGCCCCTCCCGTCAGCGGAGGATGCTCCGCCGGTGTGCGAACTCTAGCACGGGCCAGGGCAGCGCCGGCACGCTCAGGGATCACGTGATCAGCCGCTGCCACGATCGCCAACCCAGCCTTGATCGACCAGGCGAGGTGCTCGACATGGCGCTCTCCTGGGGTTGTGGAACGCACCCTTGTAACGAACCCTGAGAGGCAGCAGCCGGCTCTTCAGCACTTGCTCCCTGATACGGAGACCTCGAATTACCGGACGAGTCAGAGCGGCCTCGCTTGCCCGGCCGCGGTTCCATGCCTGAGGGAATCCGGTACCGCTAGGCGCAGGGAGGCGTCCCTCCGCTGCTTCTCCGCCGATATCGTCCTAAGTTGCTGGAAGAGCATTTTGGAACTTGGCGCCCGTTCCTGGCTGCTGTCCGACGGGGGGTGCGGGGAGGGTGAGCCCCTTAGTGGTGGTGCCCGAGTTGATGTCGGGGGGTGATAGAGGTATCAGGAATGGTCATTTGCCTTCGGGTCTCATCACCGCGGAGGATGGGCATACATGACCTGTGACTCGAATCACCGGAGTGAAGCCGGGAGTCACTACTCGATGGACGTTGAATGGCCGGCGTTCATCTCGATTTGCACGGGAGCCCAATGACGATCTCAACCGACGCTGCTGTTACCAATTCGCGTCAGCTTTTCAGGTCACTGCTGTTTATCCCGGCTACCAAGCTGCGGTGGATCAGCAGCGGTGTCCGGGCCGGGGCGGACGCTCTTATCCTCGACCTGGAAGATGCTGTTGCTGAAGCAGATAAGCCTGCCGCGAGGGAGGCCCTGCAATCAATCGAGGCGGACGACCACGGTGACGTGCAGCTGCTGGCCCGGATGAATGAAATACATTCCGGCCATCTTCTCGAGGACGTTCAGGCCATCGTCGCCTCCCGCTGCGCCGGGGTGGTGGTTCCGAAGGCGGAGAGCGTTGACGACCTGAAAATGCTGATAAACACGGTCAGGCTCTTCGAGCAAAACTCGGACCGGGCCCGGCCACTTGATGTGCACGTCATGCTGGAGAGTGCTGCAGGTATCCGCAATGCCTTCGAACTCGGCAGCTGCGATGAGCGGGTCAAGAGCCTTATGACAGGCACGATCCCGGACGGAGACGTCGCACGATCAGTCGGCTTCACGCCCACGAGATCCGGTCTGGAGACTCTGTTCCTGCTTTCCCACGTCCAGCTCGAAGGCCGGGCTGCCGGCTGCGCCACCTACGCCATGGTCTCGGCCTCAGTGGGACACGGCGAGGACGAGATGCACGAGAAGCTCCAGCAGGCAAGAAATATCGGATACGCCGGGGCGACGCTGATACATCCGTCGCATGTGCTGGCCGCAAACACGACTTTCGGCCCCAGCACTGAAGAGATAGAGAGGGCCGAACGGGTCCTCGAGGCTCTCGAACACGCGCATGCAGAGCGCCGCGGGGCCGTTGCACTTGACGGCCAGATGATCGATACCGCACACGGCGTTTCAGCCCGAGCCACGCTTGAACGTGCCTCGGAGTACCGACTCACTGCCAGCCCCATTAACTAAAGACTACGAGAAGAGAAGCAATGTCCTCACTAGAAGGAATCCGGGTACTTGAATTCGGCCACGTGATCGCAGGGCCCTTCGCAGCAAGCCTGCTCGGCGACCACGGTGCCGAAGTTATCAAGATTGAGCGTCCAAACCAGGGCGACAGCCTCCGCAAGATGGGCCCGCAAAACGCACGTGGGCTCTGGTTCGAGGTGAGCGCACGGAACAAAAAGAGTGTGGAAGTCGACCTCGGCAGCCCCGAAGGCGCGGCCTTCGCCCGCGAACTGGTCGAAAGCGCGGACGTAATCATTGAAAACTACCGTCCCGGAGTCATGGAACAGTTCGGGCTGGGCTGGGACGACGTCCACGCCATCAATCCCCGGGCCGTGATGCTCCGGATCTCCGGATTCGGCCAGACCGGTCCCTACAGTGCCCGCCCAGGCTTCGGCAAAATCAGCGAAGCCTTCAGCGGTGCCACGAACCTCACCGGCTACACCGACGGCCCGCCCGTCCACCCGGGCTACTCCCACGGAGACCTGGTCACCGGTGTCTTTGGCGCCTTCGGCGTGATGCTTGCCCTCCATGAGCGGAACACCTCCGGACTGGGACAGATGATCGACCTGCCCCTCTATGAAGGCCTGTTCAGGATGATCGATTGGCAGGTGCCCTTCCTTGACGTTCTTGGCATAGATTCCACCCGCGCAGGAGCATCATTCCCGTTTGCCGGCGGGTTCATCACAGAAATTCTGCCGACCATCGACGGCAAGTTCGTGGTCGTATCCGCCGCCACCGGAAAGCACGTCGGCAACGTCGTGGACTTCCTGCAGGAAGGCGGGCACCTCGAGGTCAAAGGCGAGGGCGACATCCCCGTCTCAGTGATCAAGGACGCCCTCGGCGCATGGCTCGGAACGCAAAATTCCGACGAAGCAGTCGCGAGCCTGAAATCCGTCGGCGTGATCGCCGAAAAAGTCAGCAAACCCAGCGACATCACCAAAGACCCCCACATCGCCGCCCGACACAACCTCGTCCCCGTCGAAAGCGAAGAATACGGAAAATTCACCGTACCCGCCCCCGTACCCCGCCTCTCACGCACACCAGGCCAAGTCCGCTCACTCGGCCCAAAACTAGGAGCCCACAACCAACTGCTCAACGCACCCACCACCAAAATCCACGCGTAAGACGGCCAAGTTGTTCGTCAACCAATCGATACAGATTGAAGAAAGGCATGCATGCTAGCGCTATACGGCATCCTCATGCTGGTCATCATTGTGGCTCTTCTGATATCCAACAAGGCCACTCCCTTCTCAGCTTTTACAGTCATTCCCTTGGTGATCGCACTCGTTGCTGGTTTCAGCATGGCGGACATCGGAAAATTTGCGACCGAGGGAGTGCAAAACATTGCAAACACCGCGGCTCTTCAGGTATTCGGAATCCTGTTCTTCACCATCATGTTGCAGGCTGGCGCTTTCGACCCATTTGTGGAACGGATACTGAGGATCGCCGGCAGAAGCCCCCTGAAAGTCGCTCTTGCGACTGTCTTGCTATCTCAGTTGATTGCTTTCGACGGTGACGGCACTGCAACCTATCTGATTGTTATCTCGGCGATGCTTCCTCTGTACCGAGGGCTAGGCATGAACCCTCTGGTGCTCGCAACACTTGTGGGTCTGTCTTTCGGCGTGCAGAACATGGTGCCGTGGGGAGGGCCACTGGCACGGGCTGCAGCATCGTTGAATGTTGGAGTAAACGACCTGTGGATTCCGCTGCTGCCCGTGCAGGCTGCTGGCCTGGCTGCGGTCTGGGCGGTTGGCTACGTCTTAGGTAAGCGCGAGACGAGGCGTCTGGCAGGCGCTGCTGAATCTGCCGTTCTTACATCTGGTGGCAGGCAGATCTTTGGCGCTACGCAGGGCACGGACGCGCTTGCGGCTGCGGGCACTGGGTCTGGGGCTGCAGGCACTGGGTCACCCCCGAGTGCTAGCACCGCCACTACGGTCACACTCGATCCGATACTTCCTCGGCCTTCAGCACAGATGCAGACGGAAGGCGAAGAAGATTTAACACGGCCCCGGTTGGTGTGGTTGAATTGCGCGCTGATCGTGGTCGTGATCGGAGTATTGATTGCCGATGTAATTCCTGCCCCGATGGTCTTCATGCTCGGAACTATTATCATGCTGATGATAAATTACCCAAGCGCCAAAATGCAGCTGGAAGTTATCCAGATGCGCGCGAGGGAGCCGCTCATGGTCGCGGCAATTCTCTTTAGCGCTGGGATTTTCCTTGGTATTCTCAGGGGTTCGGGAATGATGCAGGAGATGGCAACCACCCTGGCATCATCAGTACCTGATTCGTGGGGACCATGGCTGCCAATAATCGTCGGGCTACTGGCAACTCCGCTGACCTTGCTTATCGATGTGAATTCCTACTACTTGGCCGTGCTTCCAATCTTGGCGGAGACCGCTCAGCACCTGGGCCTCTCTACTGAGTCTGTCGCAATGGCCTCTCTAATCGGCAACTCCACTGTCGGGGCACCTCTGCACATATTCTCCGGATCATTCTGGGTGCTCATTGCCCTGACTGGGGTCAAGATTGGTGACCATATACGCTTCTACTTGCGATGGGGTTGTTTCGTGAGCTTCATCATGCTTATCGCAGCGATCATATTCGGATTGGTCCCGCTTCCATTCTGATTATCAGGCAACGGCTCCCCATCAGGAGCTCTTTGCATACCCGAGAGAACGGAGCCGCGCCCTACGCTGCGGCCCAACGGCTCTCGACTAGGGGCGCCCTTCACGGTCGAAAGCCGGCCGTGAAGGAGCGCCTCCGAGGCTAAGTGCTTCAGGCGGGGTGCAACGTTTGCGCTCCGGCCCCCCACAATGGACAGGACAACCGTGCACTACTGTGACGAGGTCCATTTGCACACCCACCCGCTTCGACAGCGTTCTGTCACAGACGCGAATAGTTCACAACGACCGCGAGTCCTAACAGGAAGGTAGCTCCCCTGGAACTGCCCACGGACTTTCCTCACCACACTCATGAAGGAAAAAATTCATGGCTAACTCAAGCAGCAATGCAAAGGCCGTCGTTCAGAGGCTCGAAGACCAGCGGTATAGCGCGGTCCTCGCTGGCGATGTGGACACCTTCGAAGGACTATGCCACCCAGAGCTCGTATACACGCATTCAGGGGGCAACACGGATTCCTTGAAAGCCTATACGGACAAGCTGCGCACAGGCGCTGTCCGATACCACCGAATTGACCACGAGAGCGAAAAAATCACAATCATTGGCAATACAGCCCTGGTCGTTGTCCGAATGAACGCAGACCTGACCGTCAACGGGACTCCCACAACAATGAAGAACAGTGCCCTCGCCGTGTGGGTGAACGAAGAGGGTTCCTGGAAGTTCGTGGCTTACCAGGCCACACCCCAGCTGCAAGTTTGAAGGCTACCTCGGGGCACCAGTCCTCTTCCGCCGCTTGGAACCCTCAATGCCCCGGTGGCCGCATGGGACCCGTGGTGGCGCTGGTTCCAACCGGAAAGGGAAAGATAATGACACTGAAACCGGCTATCCCCCTTGTCGGTCATGGCGGAGTTTAGGCCGAAGCCAGCCCTCCGCCGGCGTTCGTCTGCGCGGTATACGTCGGCTCGTTGTCCGCCGCTTCGGCTGCCGCGACGCGCGCATCGAAGTGGGCGGCCAGCAGTTCACCGGAATGGACGATGTGCTGGTGCATCGCCACCCGCGTTGCCGCCGGGTCTTTGGCCTTTATGCCCTTGAGCAGTTCGGCGTGGTCGTCCATGGTGGCCCGCGGCCAGCCCGGGATGGATGAGTAGAACTGCCTCGGGACGTACCGGGTAACCAGGCCCAGCAACCAGATAATTTTGCGAGAATCGGCGAGCAGGTTGATCTCGCGGTGAAAGGCATGGTTCTTCTCTTCCAGCCGTTCATGGTCGTTCCGGGCGGCAGCCGCAATCAGCTCGTGGTGCAGTGCCTCGAGCTCGGCCACGTCCCGCTCGGTCGCCTTGGCGGCTGCGCGGGCGGCTAGCTCCCCGCCGATGAGGGCCTGGACCTGGAAAAGGTCCCGGATGTCTTCGCCCGTGAGCGGACCCACGACGAATCCGCGCCGCGGCACCAGTTGGAGAAACCCCTCGACACGCAAAGCTTGCAGGGCCTCGCGTGCCGGTGTAGTAGAGATGCCCAGCTCCTCGCCAATGGTCTCGGGACGAACTAGTGTGCCTGGCCTCAGTTCACCGGACATAATGAGCCCCCGGATATGGGCGGTCGCTCTCTCGCTTAGTTGCGGGCGTGCGTTGCTGCGTTGACTGCGGCTGGTCATGGTCTGCGCACTCTTTTCTGATCATTTTCCCGACCTAACATACGGCATCAGCCACGGCTGACCTGCTGTGCAGGACTGATGTCGCAAATGTGCGAGGGCAGCCAGCGGAATCCGTCCGGGGAACGGCATCCTGGTCGGTTACTAGAACCTACGGTCCGGATTAGATGGCGGCGTTGTTCAGGGCGGGCAGCGGGCGTAAAAGTCCCGGTACGGGGTCCTTGACGTGATCATGGCCCGATTCGATAACCCGGTTGTCTTCGTCGACATGGACCACCCGTGGTTCATGAACCCTCATTTCTCCGGCCGTCATCTGGGAATACGCCATCAGAATGACGATGTCGTTTTCATACACCCAGTTGTGCTGCCGCGCCGTTGATGCCGATGAGGCCCGAGCCACGCTCGCCGGCAATGGTGTATGTCTCCAGACGCGCGCCATTAGTCACATCCACGATGCTCACCAGCTCCCCCGGAAGGATGTCAGCGGCATCGAGCAGGTCCAGATCGACGGTGCAACGTAATGCATGTCCGCGTGCGTGACAGTAGCCCGACTTATTTTGGACTTGAAGATTGTTCGATTCATCGTGAACTCCAAGTACTCCTGTGTAGCAGCCAAGCCACCACTCCGCATCCTGTATGACGGTGGCGCCTTGCAGGTCTGTCCCGAAACTTTCTAGTGGTCGTTCCGGGACGTACGCGGGGGCAGGAAATGCGTGAAAACCCGGTATCCGTCATGGTGAGAGATCATCTGCCTCGAAGAGTTGACCTCCGCTGAAATCCAAAGAAAAGAGTTGTCCGGCATGACAGCCTCGACTGTTCCCTCCCGGACAAATTTCCCGTCTCTCCAAATCTCTACACGCTGTCCGAGAGTGCGTTGCCAATTTGGTTGCAGCTGAAGGTCCATCGTTTTGCTCCTTAATGGATGTAGTCGAATCTGGAAAGCTGTACCGGGCCATTCAGCGCGGTGAGGCGCCGTAAGCGATTGGGCGCCTCGCACAAGAGGATGTTGGAGGGCTGGGCCTACGCCTTAGTAAGAGCGGGGCAACCCCAGTACCTTGGTGGCAACGAAGCTCTTGATCATGTTGTTGTTGACCGGCGCCACTTGGAACATGCGTGTCTCGCGGAACTTCCGTTCCACGTCGTACTCGTCCACGAACCCGTAGCCGCCGTGGGTGTCAAGGCATGCATTCGCCGCCGCCCAGCTCGCCTCCGATGCCAGGTGCTTAGCCATGTTGGCCTCCGCGCCACACGCCTCGCCGGCGTCGAAGAGCCGTGCCGCTTCGTAGCGCATCATGTCCGCGGCACGGACCTTCATGTATGCATCGGTGATAGGGAACTGCACACCCTGGTTCCTGCCAATCTTCCGGCCGAACACCTCGCGGCTGTTGGCATACTCCACGCCCCGCTGGGTGAACCAGTAGCCGTCCCCGATAGCTTCGGAAGCCAGTAGGATGCGTTCGGCGTTCCAGCCGTCGATGACGTAGCGGAAGCCCTTGCCCACCTCGCCGATCACGGCCGACGCCGGGACGCGCATGCCGCGGTAGAAGATCTGGTTGGTGGCGTAATTGAACATCGTACGGACCTTGACAACTTCGAGGGTGTCCGGCTGCTCTGCGCGGACCTGGCGCAGATCCACCAGGAACAGCGTCAGGCCATGGGTCTTATCGGTGCCCTTACCTTCCGGCTTCTCGGAGGTGCGGGCCAGGACGAAGAGAAGGTCGGATTCCTCGATCCGGCTGGTCCAGCTCTTGTGGCCGGTGATGATGAAATCGTCGCCGTCGCGTACGGCCGCGGTTTCAATGCTGGTGGTGTCCGAGCCCGCCTTGTCCTCGGTAATGGAGAAGGCCTGCAGCCTTAGCGCGCCGGCAGCGATCTTGGGCAGGTACGCCTGCTTCTGGGCCGCGTTGCCGTGCCGGAGCAGGGCGCCCATGGTGTACATCTGCGCGTGGCACGCCGCCGAGTGGCCGCCAGATTTGTTGATTTCCTCCATGATAACGCTGGCCTCGGTCAGCCCCACGCCCAGGCCGCCGTACTCGACGGGAATCAGCGCCGAGAGCAAGCCGGCCTCAGTGAGGGTGTCCACGAACTCCTGCGGGTAGCGGCGGTTGAGGTCCGTCTCTCGCCAGTACTCGTCCGGGAAGCTGGCGCACAGAAGGCGGGTCTGCTCGCGCAGCTGGTCCAGTCCGGTGGTGAGGGTGTGCATCGGTGCTCCTTCTAATCGTGGCTGGCGACCTTCCGTCACCTCCGGAACACGACGATACGCAATATATTGAGATCTGACAAGGGACGCGGAATGTGGCTGGCACTCCAGAAATCCTTGACATTCAGGCGATTTTCCGGCCAAACTGACGGGAGTCCCAATATATTTTCTGCTTTGCCGGCAAAAGCGGGCAGCATATATAGCGAAACCAAGGAGAGCAGCGATGACCGAACATGCAACCCAGACGCCAGCCGGGGAAGGCCGTGTAGTAAGCGGCTGGACAGGCCGCTTGTTTGAAGACTTCTCGCCCGGTGACATCTACTACCACCCGTTCGGGAAGACCGTCACCGAGGCGGACAACCAGTCCTTCACGCTAATGACGCAGAACGTGGCCAAAACGCACGTGGACCGAAATTTCGCCAAAGCCACTGAGTTCAGCCTGCCGCTGGTCAACTCCACCTTCACGCTCGCGCTGGTCACAGGCCAATCGACCATCGATCTGTCCATGAACGTCTTCGCCAACATGGGCTGGGACGAGGTCCGCATGCCCAACCCCGTGTATGAAGGCGACACGATCTATTCGCGCTCCAAGGTCCTCGCCACCCGGGAATCGAAGTCCCGCCCGAACCTCGGCCTGGTGACCGTGGCCACCGAAGGCTTTAACCAGGACGGCAAGATCATCATCAGCTACCGCCGCACCTTCATGGTGTACAGGCAGGGCCATCTGCCCGGTGTTGAGTCTGCTCGCCCCGACGAGTCCAGCCTGCCTCAAATCGGAGACGCCCAATGAGGGGGCCGACTGGCAACATCACAACCGACACCAACTTGGACAGCACGGACGCGGTAGCGGCGGCGGTCACGGCACTGTTCGTTCCAGGTGACCGTCCGGAGCGATTCGCGAAGGCGGCCGCCGCGGGCGCCGGCGTCGTGATAATTGATCTGGAAGACGCCGTGGCACCCGACGCCAAGGCCGGCGCGCTGGCCGCTGTGCTCGCCGCACTCGCCCCAGGTGAAGTCGGCGGGCGTGTGAGCGCCTTGGTGCGTGTGAACCCGATGGGTTCGGACCACTACGACGGCGAGATCACCGCGCTGCTCACCGCCGCCGAGGCGCCTGGGGCCGGCCTACTCGGCATCATGGTGCCGAAGGCCGAAGACGCCGGCGCCGTGGGGCGGCTGCGCGCTCAAGTGCCCCAGCGCTTGGCCTTGGTTCCGCTGATCGAATCGGCCGCCGGTGTGGTGAATGCGGTGGAACTCGCGAGGGTGCCTGGGGTGACGCGTCTGGCCTTCGGCGCCATCGACTTCGCGCTGGACATCAATGCCGACGGCGGAGACCGGTTCCTGGACCATGCCCGGGCGCAGCTGGTCCTGGCCTCCCGGGTCGCTGGCATCGCGGCCCCGCTGGACTCGCCATCCACCGAGATCGCTGACAGCGGCAAGGTCGCCGATTCCGCCATGCTCGCCCGAAACTTCGGCTTCGGCGGGAAGCTGTGCATCCATCCGGCCCAAGTGGCCGCCGTGCGCGGAGCGTTCGCGCCGACGAAATCAGAAGTTCAGTGGGCGCGTTCCGTGATCGGCGCCGAAGGGGGTGCCGCGCAGGTGGACGGACAGATGATCGACCGCCCGGTAACCGAGCGGGCCAAACGCATCCTGCACCGGGCAGAAACGGAGCAGTAATGGACGGGCTGCTGGAGGGCAGCAGCGTGATCTCGCGGCACCGGACGCCGGGACCCCATGTGCCACCCGTCTGGTCCGGGGTTTTCGCATTGGAATCGTGGCCGAGTAAGGCCGCCATGACAATGATGGCGGTAACGACCACCCCGGCGCCGCCAAGGGAGGCCCTACTGGTACCCCTCTTAAGCGGGTCTCCCTCCGGGAGCCGGCTCATGATCGGATGGATGATCGAGAAGTACCGCAACGGGAGGGAACTTCATGCCTGACACTTCCGTCGTCCGTGGACGCGAGACACAGGGACCATCCAGCGGCCACCGCGGGCACTGGGGAGGCGTCTTCGCCATGTCGTTTGGCGCCTTCGCGCTGGTC
This sequence comes from Arthrobacter sp. FW305-BF8, assembly GCF_021789315.1. Lineage (NCBI taxonomy): Bacteria > Bacillati > Actinomycetota > Actinomycetes > Micrococcales > Micrococcaceae > Arthrobacter > Arthrobacter sp. FW305-BF8. The sequence goes on along the minus strand of NZ_CP084561.1, from coordinate 1,043,873 downwards.
GCTTCCGAGTTCATGCCTGTCAGCCTGCTCACGCCCATGGCCGCCGATCTCCAGGTCTCCGAAGGGATGGTCGGGCAAGGCATTGCGATCTCCGGCGTGTTCGCCGTACTGACGAGCCTGTCGATCTCCGCACTGGCCGGCAGCATGAACCGCAAGACGCTCCTCCTGGGCCTGACGGCACTGATGGCCGTCTCCGGCGCCCTGGTCGCCCTCTCACCGGGCTATCTGCTATTCATGATCGGCCGGGCACTCATCGGCGTGGTCATAGGCGGCTTCTGGTCCATGTCGGCAGCCACCGCCATGCGGCTGGTGCCGGCCACCCGGCTATCGCGCGCCCTCGCGATCTTCAACGGCGGCAACGCCCTCGCCACCGTGCTGGCAGCACCCCTGGGCAGCTATCTGGGCGCCATCATGGGATGGCGAGGCGCCTTCTTCTGCCTGGTGCCGGTGGCCATGATCGTCCTGGTCTGGCAATGGATCAGCCTGCCTTCCCTGAAGGTTCCCCGGCGTTCGACGGCGGTCCGCGATATCTTCACGATCTTCTCGGCATTTAAGAACCGGTCCATCGCCTGGGGCATGGCGGCCTGCGGCGCCTTCTTCATGGGCCAGTTCATCCTGTTCACCTATATCCGCCCGTTCCTGGAAACCGTGACCCAGATCGACGTGCCCGGGATTTCGCTCGTTCTCCTCGTACTCGGAGTGAGCGGTTTCGCCGGCACCGTCCTGATCGGCCGCTTCCTCGGACCGTCCCTGTACCGGACACTGATCACCATTCCTGCCCTCTTGGCGCTCATCGCGGGGGCCCTCATCCCCTTCGGGGCGGGAGTCGCCGCCGTCGTAGTACTCCTGGGCCTGTGGGGACTGCTGGGGACTTCAGCACCTGTCGGCTGGTGGAGCTGGATCGCCAAGGCCATGCCCCGCAATGCCGAACAGGGCGGCGGTCTGATGGTAGCCGTGGTCCAGACGTGCATCGCCGTCGGTTCCACCCTGGGCGGCCTCCTGTTCGACTCCATCGGCTACCGCGGCACCTTCGCGGCGAGTGGGGCGGTGCTGCTGCTGGCCTCCATCTTGGCCCTTGCGACCTCCCGAATCGCGCGACAGGCGGCGGCCAAGCCGGCCGCTTCCTGAAAACAATTCCGTTCCGGCCAGCCCAGGATCCGTTGAAGTCACCACCCGCCGGGACACGTCAGCCGTCCCGAGAGTTCCTCGAGGCGTTGCCTGTGACGCTTGCCGATGACAATGTGCGCTAAATCCGCGAGCAGCTGACCAAAGGCGAACTTGACGCCAAGTTCACCCGTCGCGGAGTGGCCCGGGGCCACCGTAAGTTGGGGCCCGGCCGACGCCACCACACGAAAACCGCCCCTGTCCTCTCGAGCGAATGGGGGCGGTTTGCCTCAGCTTGTTCACCGGCTGCCGGCCGAGTGTGCGTCGGATTTGCGCCAGTGGCAGGCACGCAAGCGCGGCAGCCACTTTGCGTCCAGCGGTAAAGTTGCCGCGACGTCTTCATGGTCTTCCGGGCCGCGACAACGCATGTGTGGCGTGCTTCGTTTGACTCGCACAAGCGCACAAGCGCATGATTCCGTAGTCCTGCCGCAATCCCCCAATGGCCGCGGGACACCAGAAGGCGCCCCCGCCCTCCCTACCCCCAGGCCGAGAGCGTGGGTGCCTGTGGATACAGGAGCGGCCTAGCCCCACTGGCTATTTAGTCGCTGTAAGGCAGGACGCATTCTGTCGAGAGATCCCAACAACAGCCTTCTGCCGCGCATACATAGCCACGGAATCAAAACCATTCTCTTTACCGAATCCGCTCGGTTTCATCCCGCCGAACGGCGCCAACGGATGAAACGAACGGTAGGTATTGACGCGCAATGACGCTGGCCTCCAGCCCGGGGGGACAGACCTCGCCTGGCGTCGTGCCGCTATGTCCCTGGTTGTTGCGTTGGCACCCCGGTCGCTGCCGTTGTCGTCACGGCCTGGGTCACAAGGCACCCGTCGCCAGCGCTACCGCGCATGCGGGCATCTGGTGCGGCGAAAAAATTGCACCCCTGAATTTACGGGATAGCAGCGAGATATGGACCTATCACAAATGGGTATTGGTGAGGCCGATCCATAACAGAGAGTATGGAATACATCATCTTCGATGCCTAGCTGGCCCCTTCTTCACGCCACACTCCCCAAGGCACTGACACGAGCACCGCGCGAAAGATAAAGAGATGCTTCAAAACACCAGTACTTCCGGCTCCACCCCGCCACAGTCCGGATCCACGCCGGAGGCCGACTCCCGCAGGGTTCTACGGGGCAGGGGCGCTGCCCTGGCCCGCAATATGGAGGCCAGTCTCAGCGTCCCAACCGCGTCGACCATGAGGACGTTCGAGGTCTCCGGTCTCATGGAGTGGCGCGAAAGGCTCCGCGACCAGGGGTTCAACGTTCCTATCGCAGCGGTGCTCGCGACCGCTATGGCCCGGGCCGCACAGCATCAGGTTGCTGCGGTGCGTCGCCGCATAGAAAATGACGGTTCGGATCTCGTGCTTGTGGAGGAGGGCAGCGTCAACCTCGGAGTTGCGGTCGACGTCGAAACTTCGGCTGGGCACTCCATCATGGTGCCGGTCATCCAAGACGCAGCCAATCTCACCTTCCCGGAACTGGTTGAGCGTCTTGGCCAGCTCTCGCAGGAGTGCAGGACAGGCACTATCGCCGTTGCCAAGCTGCGCGGGGCGTCCCTCATCCTCACCAGCACGGGCCGTTTTGGCTCCACAACAGGTGTGCCCCTGCTTCCCGCCGGTCCGGGCATCATCGTTGCCGCTGGGGCCATCGGCGTCCCCGCGGGACTCGAAAAGCTGGCCGCCACCCATCCCGTAGACCCCGTTTTGACGTTGTCTTCAACCTATGACCACCGTGCCATTCAGGGAGCAGACTCCGGCAGCTTCTTAGGAGCCGTAGAAAAATTCCTGCGGTCGGAGGAGTTTCTTGCGCAGCTGGAACAGGAAATACTCCAGAATGAGCCTGACCCCCTGCTTGACCTCCCGGCGTCATCGCAGTCCGGCGCCGTACGGTTGGCCGAGTTCAACGGCACAGCCAGTGCAGCCCTCGCCCGGCTGGAGCCCGTACGGGCCCGTGTCGAAGGGTCCTGGCTGCCCGACGGCGTCGAAGTCGAGTTCGCCCACCTGTCCGATCCGGAAGCCCGCAGCTGGCTCGCCGACCTGATCAGGCACGGAACTCCACAGCCCGCCTCGGGCCGCCGCCTGCAGGCGCTGCGGCTTGCAACCGAGATCGACGTCTTCGAAACGTACTTGCAGACCCAGTTCCTCGGGCAGAAAACACTGTCCGTTCAAGGCCTTGAGTCCTCGGTGCTGGCGTTGGCCGAAATGGCCGGACAGGCCGCCGGCAAGGGCTACACAGAAACTGTGCTGGGCATGGCTCACCGCGGCCGGCTCAGCATCATGGCCCACATCCTCAACTGGCCTATGGAACGGATCCTGGCCGAGTTCCTGCCCACCGCGCATTCGACACCGCTCGCGCGTTCCGGGGACGTCCGGCAGCATCTGGGCGGTAGCGGCACGTTCACCGACACAGACGGTTCGTCCCTGGGCGTCATGCTGGAGCAGAACCCCAGCCACCTCGAATTTGTGTCCCCAGTGGCCCTCGGCGCCGCAAGGGCCAAGCAGGACCATCTCGTGGCGCAGGGCCTCACCCCGCATGAGGCGCGCCGTAAAGTGCTCCCCGTCCTGCTGCACGGAGACGCCGCTTTCACAGGTCAAGGCGTGGTATACGAGACCTTCAACCTGCAGCGGCTCGAACCGTACAACGTGGGCGGAACGATCCACATCGTCCAGGACAACCGGCTGGGCTTCACGGCCACTCCCTTCCAACTCCGGTCAACGACCTGGCCCTCCGATGTCATTCGAGGCTTCGACGTACCCGTCATCCACACCGACGCGGACGATGTTGACGCCAATCTCATGGCGGCCACGATCGCCTTTGAGTACCGCGAGCGGTTTGGCACGGACATCGTGATCCACGTCCAGGGCTACCGGCGCCATGGCCACAACGAAACTGACGAGCCCCGCTACACCCAGCCCGTCTACTACAGCGACATCGACGAGCACCCACCTGTGCACGAGATCTATGCGTCCACCCTGACGGCGGCCGGGCTGGTGACGGACACCTACGTCGCTGACACTCGGGCCACTGCCAAAAAACATCTGGTTGGAGCCTTGGACAAAGCCAGGGTCTTTGATCTCGATTCTGTGGTCACGCAGGAATTCGTGTCTCGCCCCGATGTCCAGGACAAGCTGGGATCCATCACCGCATCGTGGGTCTCCGAGGTCCTCGAGGTTTCTGAGCAGTCCCGCGATGACGTCGTCATCCACCCGAAGCTGATGAGACAGTTCGACAAGAAGCGCTCCCTGCGTGACCAGAACTTCGTGGTTGACTGGGGCCAGGCGGAGCTGCTTGCCCTTAAGCTCATCAACCAGGCCGGAGTCCCCTTGCGGCTTACGGGTGAAGATGTGGAGCGCGGTACGTTCAGCCACAGGCACATCGTGGTCCACGATGTGCAAACCGGAGACAAGGCCGAGCGGTTGACGTTTGGCGGCGCGCCCTTCCTTGTGGCGAACACCCCCCTGACCGAAGTGGCCACCGTCGGCTTCGAGTACGGCTACGGCCGGACGAATACCGGTTCCCTCCAGCTGTGGGAGGCGCAGTTCGGTGACTTCGTAAACGTGGCTCAAGTCATCTTCGATCAGTTCATCATGGCCGGGCGCGACAAATGGGGCCGCGAAAGCCGCTTCGTGGCGCTGCTCCCCCACGGCTGGGAAGGTGCCGGGCCCGAGCACTCCTCGGCACGGCTGGAGCGCTTCCTCCAGTTGGCTGCCCGCGACAACGCCCGCATCCTGATTCCCACTACTGCGGCCCAGTACTTCCACGCACTGGTCAACGCCGCCGCGATGGATGAACCCCGCCCGCACATCATCTTTACGCCTAAGTCGTTGCTGAGGGCGGAGTCAGCCAAGTCCGGCGTGGAGGATTTCACTGCGGGCACCTTCCACCCGGTCCTGGCTACGGGGGCGCCCAGTGAGGAGACCCGCCGGCTTGTGCTGTGCTCCGGCAAGGTGGGCGTGGAGGCCAAGGAGCGTCTGGGCGAAGGCGTTCGCCTGCTCCGCATCGAACAGCTGTACCCGTTCCCTCACGAGGAGGTCATGCGAGAAGTGGCCGCCGCGGGTGAATTGGAAGAGATCGTCTGGCTTCAGGAAGAACCCGAGAACATGGGTGCATGGAGCTACGTTCTGCCCAAGCTGCTCAAAATGGGCCTGGGCCGGTTCCGCCTCGGTTACGTAGGCCGGCCGGAGGCAGCATCCCCCGCCGAAGGCTACTCATCCGAGCACAAAGCAGCTCAGGAACGCCTGCTGGCGACGGCGGCCCAGGCGGGCGCCGTCGACTTCCGCATCGGGTAACCACTCGAACCTCCTCGCCCAACCGGGCAGAGGGGCCTAAAGTAACCAAAGACGGAGGTCAGGCGGTGCAGCGATCCTGCACCGCCTGACTCAGTGAAAGGAACCGGCGGTGCTCGAACGTACCAAGTCAGCCGACAGGAGACCGCAACATCCTCCGGCTCCGGTTAGAGGGAAGCTGATGTCTCTGGTCATCCGCGGCGGGCGGGTGATCGATCCTGGGGCCGGCATCGACGAGGTGTGCGATGTGGTCATCGCGGACGGCAAGATTGACCGGATCATTCCGTCCGGCGCCTCGGTACCGAACGGAACCCACGTCGTCGAGGCGGCAGGGCATCTGGTTACGCCGGGCCTGATCGACATCCATACCCACATATACCGGGGTGGTTCCCCGATTGGGTTGGACTACGCAGAACACAGTCTCCGTGACGGAGTGAGTCTGGTCGTTGACGGTGGCTCCGCTGGCGCATACACGGTCAGTGGATTGCTCGATTCTGTGATCGACCCATCTTTGGGTCGGGCGCTGGCGTTCGTGAATCTGTCCTCGGTTGGGATCATCCACTACGGCCTCGGCGAACTGCGCGACCGGCAGTACATTGACCTTGATTCACTCGAACAGGTCCTGACCGCCCGGCCTGACGTGCTGCTCGGCATCAAGATCCGCCTCTCACATGGGGTTTTCGCCGGTGACGTGGCATTGGCGCGAGCGGCCTTTCGGGCTGCGCTGGATATCACTAAGCGCACGGGCACGCGAGTGATGATCCACGTGGTCGCTCCGATCCTGCCTCTGACTGAAGTGCTGGAAGCGTTGCGTCCTGGCGACATCGTTACTCATGCCTTCCACGGGGCCGGCCAGGGCACGATCTTCGACACTGAGGACAATTTCCAGAGCGCGGTGGCCGCCCAGCAACGCGGTGTCATCTTAGATATCGGGTGTGGTCATAGCGGGCTGAGCTTCGACGTGCTTCGCCGCGCCGGTGCGCGCGGGCTGCTGCCCGACACCATCTCCACAGATCTAACCGAGCAGTCTACAGACGGCCCGGTGTTCGGCCTCACGGTGACCATGTCGAAGGCGCTGGCCGCCGGGGTGCCGCTAGAGTCCGTCATCGCCGGGGTCACCAGTCAGGCCGCGAAAGCTATTGGGAGGTACCCCGAGTACGGCACCTTGCTGCCCGGCGCGCGGGCCGATGTGACGGTCCTTGCCGAGGTGGCTGGCGCCGTCCGTTACGAGAATCTTAGTTCCGCGGGGCGGATCGACGTCACGGAGGCGAACGTGCGGCTCGAACCGGTACTCGGTATCCGCGATGGACGGCCACATGTACTCACCGGGACGCTCCGGCTCCAACCTCCGGGCATGCCGGAAAACGAATAGTTACTGCAAGAGAAAGGAAAATCATTATGGAATACCGCTACTTGGGACGTTCAGGGCTGAAGGTCTCCACCATCACCCTCGGAGCGATGATGTTTGGCGGCAAGGGCTTTTTCGCCTACGCCGGCAGCACCGGCCTGGATGAAGCGAAAAGGCTGCTGGATGTCGCGTTCGATCACGGGGTGAACCTAGTCGATACCGCAAACGTGTACTCTTACGGCGCGTCTGAGGAGATGCTGGGCAAGGCGCTAAAAGGTCGCCGCGACCGGACGCTCGTCGCCACGAAGGTGCGCATGGGTATGGCTGACGGTCCCAACGACGGCGGGCTGTCGCGGCATCACATCATCGCCCAATGCGAGGCCAGCCTGCGACGCCTGGGCACCGACCACATCGACCTGTACCAAGTGCACGAGTGGGATGGACAGGTTCCTCTTGAGGAGACACTCGAAGCACTGGATTCGCTCGTGCGCTCCGGCAAAGTAAGGTACATCGGCAGTTCGAACTATGCCGGTTGGCAGCTGATGAAAGCCCTCGGGGTGTCCGAGCGGAAGGGGTATCAGCCATTCGTCTCGCAGCAAATTCACTACACGCTGCAGGCACGCGAGGCCGAGTACGAACTGCTTCCGATCGCCGAGGACGCCGGCGTCGGCGTGCTGGTCTGGAGCCCACTGGCTGGTGGTCTGCTCTCGGGTAAGTACCGGCGTGGGCAACCGGCACCGGAAGGATCCCGTAAGCTCGCCGAATGGAATGAGCCACCGGTGCGTGACGAGGGCGCGCTGTACGACATTGTGGACGAGCTTGTCTCGATCGGAGACTCACGCGGGATCTCGGCCGCTCAGGTCTCGCTGGCCTGGCTGCTGCGCCGGCCGGGGATGTCGTCGCTGGTTGTGGGTGCCAAGACTGAACAGCAGCTCTTGGACAACCTCGCCGCCGCCGACGTTACACTCACCGAAGAGGAGTGCGACCGCCTGGATAAGGTATCCGCACCACCGCTGATCTACCCTTACTGGCACCACGCCAAGTCCGCTTCAGACCGGCTCGGCCCGCACGACATCGTTCCCAACGAAGCACTGCGCAACAGCCGGGGATAGGTCGAGAGTTCCAGATATTGAGAACTGGCTCGGGTTGTGCACTTCCCTGCACGACCCGAGCCCGTTTGTCCACCCGCAGTCCATCTAGGACGGCGGTGGTGGCCTGCGGTGATGGTGTGGTCCTTGGGCTATCGACGGGGCCCGACCGACGCGGCCACCGCTGCGACAGCGTCGGCTACTGGCGTCGTGCCGTCGGTGAGTTCGACGATCGAGCGGCTCAGATCGGGATTGTGCAGTGCCGCAATGATGAAAGCTGCCACGTTGTCGCGGCGCACATCTTGCTCCATCAGGGCGGGGCCAGCCGAGACGAGCCCGTCGCCGGGCTCGTCGAGGAGGTGGCCGGGGCGAACTACGATCCAGTCCAGGTCGGTGCCCGTCAGATACACCTCGGCGCCTTTCTTCGTCCGCAGATAGTGGGCATAACCCTCGCTGATCCCGGCGGGGTTCGCCGCCGCCTCCGGATAAGCCGAGATCAGCACGAAGCGGAGGGCGCCGGCCTGCGCGGCGGCCCGGGCCGCCTTCTCCAAGCCCTTGCCGTCGATGAGTGTCGTCTGGTCCTGACCGGTGCCGTGCGCTCCAGCGGAGAACACCACTGCGTCGTGCCCGGTCATCTTGGAAGCTAGCTCATCCACAGAATCGTGAATCAGGTCGCCGATGAGCGGGGTCGCACCGGCGGCCTCCACCCGGTCATGATGGTCAGGATTCCGGAAGATGCCCGTGGAGGTGTCGCCGTTCTGTGTCAGGGCCTTGGCTAGGCGGACGCCGATGCCACCGGCGGCGCCGATGATCAATACATGCATGGAGGTTACCTTTCTGCCGTCTGCAAGATAGTCATTTTGGGAACGATGACAATTCCAGTGAAGGCTCGGGTGCCGAAACGCACCTTCGCTGTGCCGCCCTTTCGCCAGCCTTGGTGCGGCCGCCTGGTGAATTCCTACAGCCCGGTGGCACAGCGGGTCATGGAGGTCCCCGCTATTCCAGACCTCACGGTTGTGTCTAGGCGTCGGGCTGATATCGGTTCGCGTCGAACTCTTGAGTCGCTGCCCAGCTGGCGAGCAGGATGATCTTGTCCGCTGATTCGGAGCCCTCGTCCGCGGTGTACGTGCCGATGAACAGTCCCGGTTCGCCCGGCATCTCGAACACGTCGTAGGTGAGATCGAGGTCGCCGACCTCCGGGTGGCCGTAGACTTTCCGGCCGGTACGGTGCTCGTGGACGTCCTGGTCGGCCCAGTCCTTCCGGAACTGAGGACTGCGGGTGGCGAGTTCGCCGATAATTTCCGTGATCTCGGCATTGAGCGGATCCCGGCCCACCTCGTAGCGAAGCATCGCGGCCGTCAGGCTGCACGCGAGCGGCCAGTCGGCGTAGTAGTCCTTCGCGCGGGAGTCGAGGAAGATGAAGCGAGCCATGTTGGGCCGGTCGGTATCGAAGTGCGGCGAGAACAGCGCCCGCCCCAAAACGTTGGAAGCGATGAGGTCCTGGCGGGCGTTGTAGACGATGGCAGGCACGGCCAAATTGTCTAGCACCCGCTGGACCGAAGGGCGGACGGTGACGGCCGCCGTCGTTCTTTCCATGGCGTTCGTTATAGGTGGGGTGATGCGGGCGAGGTCCAGCAGGTGTTCGCGTTCGACGTCGGTCAGGTGCAGTGCCCGGGCGATCGCGTTGAGCACGCTTTCGGACGCGCCGTGGATGTTGCCGCGCTCCAGCCGGGTGTAGTAGTCGACGCTGACGCCGGCGAGCTGAGCGGCCTCTTCGCGCCGGAGCCCGGGCACGCGCCGTTCGTCCCCGAAGTCCGGCAGCCCCGCCTGCGCGAGCGTTACGTTCGCGCGTCGGGAGACGAGGAACTTCCGGATGTCGTCTTTCTTACTCATGTCTTCACGCTATGCCTAAGTAGGAAGGGAGGGGGTGCAGTGGCCCCGCCCTGTTGGTTTAGAGGGTGAGGAGGACCTTGGTGGCGGTGCGCTCGTCCATCGCCTTGTATCCTTCGGGGGCACGGTCGAGCGGGAGCGTGAGGTCGAAGACCTTGCCGGGATTGATCTTCCGGTCCCAGACCATCTGGATCAGGTCCGGCAGAAAGCGGCGCACCGGTGCGGGGCCGCCGAGGGTGTGGATGCCCGCGAAGAACAGTTCGATGCCCGGGACATGGACGTCGTAGTTCACACCGACATAGCCGAGGTGGCCGCCGCCGCGGGTAGCGCCGATGGCCTGCATAAACGCTTCCTGCGTTCCGACCGCCTCGATCACCGAGTGCGCACCGAGCCCGCCGGTCAGCTCCTTGATCTTCGCGATCCCTTCCTCGCCGCGCTCTTCGACGATGTCCGTCGCGCCATAGAACCTGGCGAGCTCCTGCCGGTCCTTGTGCCGGCTCATGGCAATGATCCGCTCCGCGCCGAGTTCCTTGGCGGCCAGGATCGCCATGAGGCCCACCGCGCCATCACCGACGACGGCGACCGTCTTGCCGGGTCCGGCCTGGGCGGCGACGGCGGCGAACCAGCCGGTGCCCAGCACATCGGAGGTGGCCAGCAGCGACGGAATCAGGTCCGGGTCGGGCTGGCCGGGTGTGGCCACCAGGGTTCCGTCGGCGTAAGGGATCCGGGCCTTCTCTGCCTGGGTGCCGATCTGCGCGACGAACTCGGCATGAACGCACTTGGACTGGAAGCCGGACTGGCAGATCTCGCAGGTGTTGTCCGAGATGACGAAGGATCCGACGACGAAGTCGCCCACTTTCACGTTCTTCACTTGGGCGCCGATCTCTTCGACAACACCGACGTATTCGTGCCCCATTACCTGGTGGTCAGCGGGCTCAATGCCGCGGTAGGGCCACAGGTCCGATCCGCAGATGCAGGTGGCTGTCAGCCGGATGACCGCATCGGTCGGGTCGATGATCTTCGGATCCTCACGTTCCTCCACCCGGACGTCCCCGGCTGTGTACATGACAACTCCACGCATTTGAGTCTCCTAGCTTTGCTGCTGCGCGCGACGAGCGTGCACCATTTGTTTCGAAAGATTGATACTTCTATTAGACATTTGCCGATGCAGGCTCTGGGAGGCCGTGAGAGAACCCCCCAGCGTTAGCCGCACCAATAGCGCTCCTAGCCAGGGGCAGCGGCCATGGGCTAGGCCGGGGTGGGTGGCATCGTCAGAGGTTCACAATTGACGTCGCATGAAGTCTGCGATTCGCTCCCCTATCAGGACGGCAGTGGCGGCCGGCCCGCGTCTGGGGGCCGTGGGTAAAATTGAGGTGTCTGCGATGCGCAGCCCTTTTACTCCATGAACTCTGCCGTATGGGTCCACCACAGTGGCGGGGTCCTCCGGGGAACCGAATTTGGCCGTGCCGCAAAGATGCAGGGCCGTCCCCAGATGGGCGCGGACCCAAGCATCGAGTAATTCGTCGCTTTGCAGGGCGTTTTCATCGAGTTGGGTGAACTCCTGGAATATCGCACTGTACGCGTTGGACTGCAGCAGGCGGGTGCTGGTCCGTACGGCCTCACGCATCCGGCTCCGGTCGCTCTCGGTCGACAAGTAGTTGAAGTGGATTTGCGGTTGGACTTCGGGATCAGCTGATGCCAGGGACAGGTGCCCGCGGGAGGTTTCGGCCTGCAATGACACGAGAAAGGCCAGTTCCCCTTCATGGTGCACTCCGTGACTGCTGTGATGCGGGGACAGTCCCACTGAGGCCTTGGCCGCGCCGGTTGGTGGGCGCCCACCTGCTGACGTCGCTACACCGGTCAGCATGTAACTCATGGGCTTCAGAAGCTGGATGATTTCCAGATCTCCTACCCATGATGAACCAGTGGCGGTGAAATTGAGGACGTCGGCCATGGCTTGCGTCGATGAATAGTCGATCAGGGGGATCCGGGGGCGCCAGGTGATTGCCAGGTTCGGGTGGTCGCTGAAGTCTCTGCCCACGCCTGCCAGATCGTTGATAACTGGGATTCCAAACCGTTTCAGCTCTGCCGCCGGTCCGAGGCCGGACAGGAGCAGAATGTGGGGCGTTTTGACCGCACCGGCGGAAAGTACAACTTCGTCTGCTTCGATCGTTGTCAGGACTCCGGCGTGGAGGACTTCGACGCCTATAGCGCGCCTGCCATTAAACAGCACCCTCCGTACATAAGAGTTTCCCTGCACAGTGAGGTTCGGTCGGCCCCTTACCGGATTGATGTATGCGCTGCCGGTGTCTATCCGCTGGCCGCCGATGCTGTTTGTTGGCATCGGTCCATATCCAGGGGGACCTCCGTTGTTCTTGTCCGCCTCCTCGGGGAAGCCCAGTTCTTTGACGGCGCGGGCGAAGGCGGTTGTGGCCGGGTGGCTTTGCCGAAGCCGGGAAACGGGGACGGGGCCGTGATGGCCGTGGTTGGTGGTGTGGCCGAACTGCAGGTCGTTTTCAAGTCGCTTGTAGAGCGGCAGCACCCTGTTCCAAGACCACTCGTCGTTTCCTGCCGACGACCACTGGTCGAAGTCTTGCTTTGGCGCCCGGATAAAGTACGTTCCGCTGATCGCTGTGGAGCCGCCGAGGATGCGGCCGCGCGCTATGGAGTATGGCCGGTCGGCGGTCAGGTAACCGCTGAATGACCAGTTGTTGGGGTGTCCGGGCGCGGCGCCCTGTACAGTGCCGGCGTTGAGCAGTTCCGGCGGGTATTCCTTAGAGTTGTTAGGGGTAGGGCCGGCTTCGAGCAGCAGCACGGAACGCTGTGGGTCCTCGCTCAACCGCGAAGCCAGGGGTGCACCCGCGGCGCCGGCTCCGACGATGAGAACGTCATACTGGGCTTTCATGGTTCCTTACTCGAGCGAATCATTGGGCAGGATCCCTGCGGAGTACGTTCTAATTGGGATTCCTCCGAATGTCCGGCAGCAGACACCGGGCAGACCGGCCCTTGACGGCGCCCAACCAGACACCGGTGCCGTAAGCAAGGTCATCAATGCGGCGGGCCAGGGCGAAGCGCAGGGGATCCAGTTGCGGTCTGGTGCGGCAATACTCCCAGGCCGCGTCGGCTACGCAGGACAGGACGAGGGCCCGCCTCAAGCGGCCGGAGACCAGGCTTCCGCCAACGGCAACTGGCCACCAGTGACGTACAAGCAGAGCCATTACCTGGGTGAGGGAGCCCATCACTGCCCGCAGTGTGAGACTGATGGCAATCCGGTTGGGACGTGAGCTCCTGCTGAGCTTCCTGGATATGCGCCATGCGGCACCGGCACATATTACGCCGGCGACCGGAAGGGACCAGGAACGCTGGCACAGCAGAACGGCCATGACCGCGGCCGACCAAGGCGCGAAGACGGCTGGGGCAACCGCTTCTGGGTGCTGGAGGGAGAGGGGATGGGCCGACGTTCCGTAGAAGGCCTTACGGGACAGCCACTCCCCCAAAGATTGCCGATGCTCGTGCCAAACACGGGCTTCGGGCTCGAATCTAACCCTCCAGCCCTCCTGCGCCAGGCGCCACACGAGATCGACGTCTTCCCCCACTCTGCTGCCATCGCGAAATCCGTCGCCCAGCGCGTCCACGCGCCCCACCAGGAAGGCCCCCGGAAGCCAGGATACGGGCGATCGCGGACGGACCGGGGCGGGGTGTTTGCCCAGATCCAGCGAGGACCTGGCCTCCTCATACCGTTCGATCCAGTTCATGCCAATGCCGTTGTCCAGTCCGTATATACGTGGACCGACCAGTGCAACACGTTGATCATTGAAGTGTTTGAGGAGGAGCGAAATGGTGTTGGGGGCGACGACAACGTCGGAATCGGCAAAGGCCACGTATGGGGTGGTTACGCGACGGAGGCCCTCATTGCGGGCCTGCGCAGGACCCGCATTCCTGGGCAGGCACACCAGTTCCGCGGCATGCTCGTGGACGACTGCGCTGATGGCCGCGGGGTCGGGGGAACAATCGTCAACGACAATGACCCTGTATGCCTGGCCGATGCTCTTCAGCAGCCTGGCCAGGGCATGCGGGCGCCCAAACACCGGCACCACTACAGTGACAGAGTCCGTATCGACTTCTGTCAGCGATTCTAGGACGGGATCTGCCATGGCAGCCTGGAGAAGGCGGTCAACCAACAACCCGGTGCCGGTGCTGGTTACCACGGCTGTTCGGCCCTCAATCATCTTGCTGGCCGCTTCGGAGAGGTAAAGAACACGTGTCGGTGATCCACCAATCAGTTCCCTGCCGGCCCCGGCGAATCTCGTCCGGCGGTTCAGGCGGACGGTGAAACCGTTGGGGAGCCGCGACTGGGGAGGATTCACTTCAGATCACGGGGATATCCGCCCGGAGACCCAATTGGATATTCCTCCCCCTCTTCAGGCCGCCCTTGGCTGGTTTCGGTGGTGTGCGCGTGCATCATCCGGACCGAGAAGCCCTCATCGCGCCAGATGAGCTCTCTAGCTATGGGACCCTGCGCGGAAATCCATAGGCCACTTCCGTCCGGTATCGCATCATCCACACGACCGCGCCGGTAGAACTGTTCATATCGGTGGGTTTCGACCATGTCGCCAGCTCGATACTGCCACAGAGACCCTTCTCTGGATTGGTCGGCGATGGCGATGGACATCGGCCTTCCTTTCTTTGTCATACTCGGCACCTGAGAGCGTTCGGTATGCAGCCAGCGCCGAGTTGCTTATCTGCCTTGCGCAGAGCCGGAATTTTGTATTGGCTTTCGACAGCGAGCATGCCGTTGTCCTCCACGCTGCTGACGGCGATGCGGTGCAGGGCGTCCTGCACCATGAGTTCCAGCAATCGCCGGCCGTCCGCGCTGCTTGCATCTGCAGGGTCCCCCAGCACCCCGGAGGACGAGACGGCCCCGACCCCCCCTGCCTTCAGGGCAGGGAGGATGTCAGCGAGTGCCCGGGTATCCCCTGCCACGGACCTGTCCAGACGGACAGCGTTGGGCCGGAGGTGAAGCATTAACGACGTCTCTGCCCAGCCGGCGTGAAGATCGCCGCCGTCTGCAATGCACGGCAGCCATGCAACGTCGTGCCGCTCTGTCCGCAGTTGGCGGATGGCCGCCGAGAGCGCGGCGATATTTCCGCCGTGGGCGTTGATGAGGACGATACGGCCGGCCCAGGTGGATAGGGAACGGACAAGTTCAACGATCAGGAACCGGAGCGCAACAGAGCCAATGGACGCGGTGCCGGCGAACGACTGATGCTCGCCGCTGGAGCCGTAGTTCACGGCGGGAGCTACGAGTACCTGTTCCGGCCTTCTCCGGGCAAGGGCATCTGCGACTGCGTTTGCGACGGCGGTTGCCACGACGGTGTCGGTATCCAGTGGAAGGTGTGGACCGTGCTGTTCCGTGGAGCCAACAGGGACAAGGACGACGGGTTTGTGAGAGACGTCGGGCCAGGCCAGGTCGGATAGCTCGTGCTGGCTGACATTCATGAGTGGACTGTAATCGGCACGCCCAACTCCCGGACAAAGCCCGGAGGAATAACCAGGTGCTCCGCCCGGAGATCCTGTACGGAGGGCACACAAAGTCCAAGTAGGGCGGAGTCGATCCCTCCCCGCAGGATGTCCAGGACGTTCTCCACGCCGGCCTGGCCGTTCGCGGACAGCCCCCAAAGGTATGCACGTCCGATCATAACCGCCCGAGCACCGAGGGCGAGGGCCTTGACCACGTCGCTGCCGCGCCGGATGCCTCCATCGAGAACGATCTCCACCTGGTCACCCACGGCCGCAGCGATGGATGGCAGGACCCGGATAGGCGCCGGAGTGCCGTCAAGATTGTTGCCTCCGTGGTTGGACACGGAGATTGCAGTGACGCCGGCGTCGACCGCTCGAATCGCATCATCAACCCGGCAGATACCCTTGAGCATGACAGGGCCACCCCATTCGGTGACCATCCATTCGATATCATCCCAAGTGGGCGGGGGAGTTTTCATCCATTCGTAGTAGGCACCAAAAAAGGTTGGTCCTTTCTCCCCCACCGACGCGAGGTTCGGGGCGGTCAGGTCAGGCAGTTCCCGGGCGAAGGAAGCCAGCCACCGGGGTTTGAGAGCTACCTCGGGCGCAAGCCTGATCGCGGCTTTGAGGTTGACCTTTTCGGGTATTTCCGGGCTGCCCCAGTCCCTCCCCATGGAGAACGACCAGTCGGTGGTGACGATGAGTCCCTTGGCCCCGGCGGCACGGGCACGGTCCATGCGGCTGATCATCTGCTCACGGGTGCCCGTCCAGTACATCTGGTACAACGTTTTGTCGTTGGCGGCCGTGACCTCTTCGATTGGCTTGGACGCAAAGGAGCTCAGACCGACAATGGTGCCCCGCGCGGCTGCTGCCCGCGCAACGGCCACCTCGCCGTGCGGGTGCACGGCCTGAACGCCCGTGGGAGAGATCATGACCGGGAGAGAGATGTGCTGGCCCATGACCGTTGTCGCCAGATCACGGTGCTCTGGTTGACCAACGACGTGCGGGGCGAAACCCAATTCGCTAAAAGCGGTGGTGTTGTCATCGAGGGTGGTGCCGCGTTCTGATCCTGCTACCAGGGCGCTGTAGACAGATGCCGGCAGGCGCTTCTTTGCCCGGCGCTGCGCCTCGGCGACGGATTCGAACCACGGGTTCTGCGCCCAGGGATTCTTAAACATGGTTGCCTTTCAAAATTCTTTTCGTGTGGCTAGGGCTGAAAGCCTGCCAGCGGGCTGGCGGCGCAGGCGGATACCGGCGGCGCCGAGACGTCGGGTCTGGTGAGGCTGAGCTGGACCATGACGGGCTGTACTCGTTTCGGCAGCGACGAGCGCGAATGGTCCTGGCTGGGCTGCGGCCTGCTGCGGTCCCCGGCCAGCGCCTGTTCGCCGTAGCCCTGGACACATTCCGGGTCCGGACCATCCAGCGGCAGCCCCGTGAAGAACTTAGCGGCCATGCATCCGCCCCGACAGCTGTCGAAGAAGGCACACTTGGTGCAAGCCCCAGAGGTCTGCGGTGAGCGGAGCTCGCTGAATAGTGAGGAATGGCGCCAGACATGCTTGAATCCCCCCTCATCTAGTACGTTTCCGGCAAGGAAGGTCTCGTGGATAGCGAAGGGGCAAGCGTAGACATCACCTACCGGGTCAATGAGGCACACGACTCGTCCGGCGCCGCAAAGGTTAAGGCCAGGCAGGCTCTCGCCGAATGGAGCCAAATGGAAGAAGGAATCGCCGGTGAGGACATTTTCACCATTGGCAATCAGCCAATCGTAGATGGTCCGTTGCTGCTCGGGCAGCGGATGGAGCTCGTCCCAAACGTCCGCGCCCCGGCCGGAGGGGCGGAGACGGGTCAGGCGCAGCGTCGCACCGTGTTCATCCGCGATTCGTTTGAATTCATCTAGCTGTCCGACGTTTTGCCGGGTAACCACGACCGAGACCTTGGCGTCCTCGAACCCAGCCTCCTTGAGGTTCTTCAGGGCACGGATTGCCGTGTCGTAGGATCCCGGGCCTCGCACGTAGTCGTTAACTTCGGCGGTGGCGCCATCGAGCGATATCTGTACGTCCACATAGGGAGTGGAGGCCAGGAAAGCGGCTTTCTCCTGGTCGATGCGGATGCCGTTGGTGGAAAATTTCACGCCGACCTGATGATCGACGGCGTACTGAAGCAGATGCCAAAAGTCCGGCCGCACTGTCGGTTCGCCACCACCGATGTTCACGTAGAAGACCTGCATCCGTTGCAGCTCATCGATCACGGCCTCGCACTGCTGCGTGGTCAGCTCCCGAGGGTCCCTTCTACCCGACGAGGACAGGCAGTGCACACAGGCCAGATTGCAGGCATACGTAAGTTCCCAGGTGAGGCAGATGGGGGCGTCCAGCCCGAATTCGAACTGGTCCACCAAGGACCCGCCGGAAGGGCGTGCCAGCGGAGTGCTGATGCTGTCAATCATTGCTAATTCCCTTCGCGTACGCGGATCATGTCGGTTGCTGCCAGACTGCGCAGGGCCGTGAGATAGGTCCCCCATTGCCGTTCGGGAACGCCGGCCTGAACCAGTGCGTCACGTACCGTTGCGCTCTCTTCCAGCGATTGAACTACTTTGACCAGTTCGGGTTTCTTGAGGAAGGTCAGCTTGCGGTTTCCGAAGTGATAGGCCATCGCACCGAACGGCTCTGGCCTAAGGGCGACGGCCGGCGACACCGCCCAAGCCTCGCCGAGCATGTGCTCTGTGCTGGTTGTTTCCACGGTCGGTCCTCTGGACTTCAGTAGACGCCACACATGCCGTCGATGGACACATCCTCGACAAGGTCTTCGACCACAAGTTCCACTTCTTCGGTCTGGGCACGGTCAAGGTTCGGGTTCACGAATTCCATCATTTCTCCTCGGTGAAATGTCTCCAGGTAGTTCCCGGAGATGTACGAATCAGAATAATGGCACTCAGCGCCAAAAAGATAGAGGTGGGTGAAGAGACTGCTAAATTGTTCTCACGATGACCGTATTCACGAACCGCTCTCCCGGCCGTAAGGCCGTAACGGACCATGCGTCCATCGAGCGGGCTGCCTTCAAGTTGTTTGAGGAGCAGGGCTTTGACGAGACCACAATGGAGCAGATTGCTAAAGCGGTCGGAGTGGGGCGCCGCACACTATTCCGGTATTTCCCGTCCAAGAACGACATTCCATGGGGCCAGTTCGATCAAAGCCTTCGTGACTTTGCCGCGCAGTTGGCCAGCGTCCCTTCCGAGGTCCCGATAGCAGAGGCAGTGCACCGTTGCGTGGTGGCCTTTAATCGCTTCGACGAGCAGTCTCTGCCTCAGCACCGCATTAGGATGAGGCTGATCTTGGGCACGCCAACGCTGCAGGCCCACTCGGCTCTTCGCTACGAGGCCTGGAGGGGTGTCATCGAGGACTATGTGGCGGACCGGCTCGGCACGAGTTCCGATGCGCTTGTCCCACGCTTGGCCGGGCACGTGAGCCTTGCCCTGGCAGTCTCATCTTATGAGCAATGGCTCCTAGAACCAGGCAGTGACCTGACCGTCATCCTTCAGATGGAAATGGATGCCTTGCGTTCATACCTTCAGTAACTGACTGCAGAACGCGGGGACGGTGAGGGGGAGGACTCTGTACGGCGGAGGCATCATCGGCAGCGGGATGCAGGACGGTCCGACGCGTCCGGCACGTATCAGGGTGAAAGGGCAAGGGGAACGCTAGGGTGCTCGCCATGTTCGGTTGCCCGATTTGCTGTTTTTTCTACTGGGCTGGTTCCACTTTCCCGGTTGAGGGATGAGAAACACCCATCCTGTTCGTGGGTGGTCAGAAGGCGCGGCTGCCGGGTCCGGAAGTGGCCGCGACATCTCCCCCGCCATGGACGCCCCCTTGACGAAAGCCCACTTATCGACTCTTCTATGTCTGTCAAGCCGCGTTCTTTGTTGCAGATGAGGCATTGAGCGTCCGATAGATGCGGCGGGCCATGTAGCGCTTGATGCAGCGGCGGATTTCCTTGTCCGTACGACCTTCAGCGCGTCGCTTTTCCACGTACTCACGCGTTTGGGCGTCATAGGTCATCCTGGTCACCGCGACCATGTGCAGTGCGCTGTTCAGCGCCCTATCGCCACCCCGGTTTAGCCGATGCCGGACGGTGTTCCCGGAAGAGGCCGGTATGGGGTTCACCCCGGCCAGTGAGGCGAAAGCCGCCTCGTTACGAACCCTGCCTTCGTGTGACCATGCGGTGAGACACTTCGCGGCGCTGATCGCCCCGAACCCTTTCTCTTCCAGCAGGGGCGCGGCCTCGCTGACCTTGACCAGCTCGTC
Source organism: Arthrobacter sp. FW305-BF8 (assembly GCF_021789315.1). Taxonomy (NCBI): domain Bacteria; kingdom Bacillati; phylum Actinomycetota; class Actinomycetes; order Micrococcales; family Micrococcaceae; genus Arthrobacter; species Arthrobacter sp. FW305-BF8. Next base: position 1,024,279 of record NZ_CP084561.1, on the reverse strand, counting down.
CAGCTGTTTCTCATTGGCCATGAGCTGCTCGTCCAGTTCGAGGATGTGTTTAGCCAAGCGAATGGCCTCGGTCCGGGCGACGGACAGGGACAGTTCTTCCTCGCGGGGCCGCCACCGAGAGATGTCCGAAATCTGGGAGGCGGTAAGGGACTTGCGGGCATCGACGCCCAGGTTGTTGCTGCGTACCAGGGCGTTGAGCGCGTTGACCGACCGTGTGCGGTCGGCGCTCATGGCCCCGCGGGCGGTGGTCAAGATCCGCACTGCTTGGCGGATCCCGTCATTGAGCCGGGGACGGCGCAGCTTCTCGACGGGCAGCGGCAGCGTTGCGGCCGCGATCCGGTGGGCGTCCAGGGCATCGGTTTTACCCACGCCACGGCGGTTCTTGGCATCCATGCGTGGCGCCTCGGCGACAGGATAACCATGTGCGGCCACTGTGCCGGCCAGGATCGCCCCGTAAGTCGCGGCACCTTCGATGACCCAGAGGGTGTCAGCATCCGCGCCGGTGCGGCGGGCTATCCAGTTGATGGCCCGGTTGATTCCGGCCGCATTGGTAGGGAATGCCCGGCTGTCCAATAGGGCACCGGTGGTGGCTGCGAGGATCGCGTAGACATGGTTGCGGGCGTGCGTATCGACACCCACGACAAATGGGTGGGAATGAGCGACGATGGACATGGCGGTCATGACACCTTTCCAAGAGTGATGGACATGGTTCAACGGGCCGTCAACGGCCGGTACCAGCCCGGGTAGGAGTCACATCGGAACAGCACTGTGATGGGTCACGCCCCGCCACGGGGTGGACAATCTTCTGATCAAGCTACCGAGGTGGACCGGACGGTACCGGCCGCCACCCCAAAAGATGGACAAGTCCACAGCAAGACACTCAAAAACGTCAATGATTGTATGAGCCACATCTTCGGGGGCGGGGCGGCTAGTAGCCATCCTGCCAGCCAGTCCCGGACCAGCCACGATCAAGACTCACAGGCGTTTAAGAGTCGCCGAGGGAGCGGCCAGCTTGCCGACAATTCGCGTGCTCTTTGCGCAACTCAGCTCACTTTGTAGACGTGTGGCTTCATGCGGCGTCCGATGCTGTTCGCCTGCGCGGTAGAACCCTCGTGCCAGCGTATCAAGCCTTCGCCCTGATCCAGGTGGGCGGCTAGCTACCTTCTTCCCATACTCGGCCTCGTCCTCACTGCGATCGTGCACGGGATGGGAAGGCGGTACTCAGTTGGCCCCAGTCCTGGAGTCCTTCCCAACCCGAATCCGGTATACGGGCTTCGCACTGGCGATGGAACTCATCGTATCCGTGATCGCCGGGCCACCTCCCCCTACATCCCACAGTGGCTCGTCCGCGCCACGGAAATGTTTACTCGCCCGCATGGCTCATGATGACGGTAGTAGTCCCCTCGGCGATGGGAGGCTTCTTCATCCGTAAAACTGGCGACCACCCCCGGAGTGACCATTCAAGGTGGCCACTATGGGTGAAGGCTGTTCAGATAGTCCCAAATTGCCAGGAAAGACCTCACCGCTTTCCCGCCCAGGGAAGTCGCCGCCAGGGAAGCCTCCGTCGCAGAGACCAGGCAGCAGAGTTCCCCCCCGTTACATTTATTCCGTCCCCGAAGGCCGGGGATTTGGTCGCTGGACCTGGTATGACTTTCTTGCCCTGTCATTGATGATCCGGGGGGTGTTGTCGCCAGGTTCGGAGACACGCGTTGACTGCTGATAGGGACACGGCCGGCTCCTTCCGCGGGGCCAGGTCTCTTTGTAACGTGGGTGCCAGCATCGGGTGTCGTGACTGCGGCCATGAGTGGTGCAAAGGAGCGCCGGATGGACGAAGGATACGAGGTCTACTGCGGGCTTGATGTCGGCAAGTCCGAGCATCACGCCGCCGCGTTGAACGCGGCCGGCGAACGGGTCTTCGACAAGCCGTTGCCGCAGGACGAGGCGCGGCTGCGCGAGCTTTTCACCGGCCTGCAGCAGCACGGCCGGGTGCTGGTGATCGTGGACCAGCCCAACACTATCGGCGCACTGCCGATAGCGGTGGCCCGGGACTGCGGCTGCACCGTTGCCTACCTGCCGGGCCTGGCGATGCGCAAAGCCGCTGACCTGTACCCGGGAAAGTCCAAGACGGACGCGCGGGATGCGTTCATCATCGCCGAGACGGCACGGGCGATGCCGCACACGCTGCGCGCCGTTGACCGGGACAGCGAGGTGCTCGCGGCGCTGAAGGTGCTCTCCGGATTCGACGCGGACCTGACCCATGAATGCACCAGGGCGATCAACCGGCTGCGGTCCCTGCTGCTGCAGATTTTCCCCGCCCTGGAGCGGGTCTTCCCGGGAACTGTGCTGACCCGGTCCCTGGTCCTGGAGCTGTTCATCAAGTACTCGGGGCCGACCGGCCTGCGGGCTGCCGGGCGGTCCAACGTGCTGCGCTGGACCAGGAACCACAGCCGGAAGGATCCGGTGAACTTGGTCGACGCGATCTTCATGGCTCTGAGCGAGCAGACGGTCACCGTGATCTGCACCGAAGCCGTAGAGCTGGTCATCCCCCGCGTCGCCGCCCAGATCAAGGAACTCAAACACCAGCGAGCCATCGTGGCCGAAGAAGTCGAAAAGCTCTTAGATGACTTCCCTCTTTCCCAGGTCTTGATGTCCATGCCGGGAGTCGGCATCAAGACCGCAGCGACGATACTCCTGACCATCGGCGACGCCGGCACGTTCACCTCTCCCGGGCACCTCGCGGCCTACGCCGGCATCGCCCCGGTCACACGCCGCTCCGGAACCTCGATACGCGGCGAATTCCCCGCACGATCAGGAAACAAACAACTCAAGAACGCCCTCTTCAGATCCGCCTGGATCGCCAGCTGCCACCACCCCGCTTCCAAGGCCTACTACCAAAAGAAACGAGCACAGGGAAAGAAACACAACGCCGCCGGCATCTGCCTGGCCCGGCGCCGCTGCGACGTCATCTACTCAATGCTCAGACACGGAACCCTCTACGAGGAAAAACCCGCCCAGGCCGCTTGACGAAAAGCATAGGGACACCCCCCCGCAAGTCGCTACGGGACTTCAACCTCGATCACCAACGCGGCCTCAAACGCGGCCCTATCCTGCACCTGGCCACCGGCGCGTTCCCAACTGAAGCGTCCACCATCATCCCGCACGGGCCTCCGGGCACCGGCCAAAAACACCACTTGACTGGTCTAGGACTATGGGCGACCCAACCCTGGTCACAGGGTCCTGTTAGCCACCGCTATCGATTTGTTCGCCCGGCTCCAAAGCGCCCACCAAAGTGGCAGGTTGCCTCGGGGCCTGGTCCGATTACGACGCAACGGTCGGATGACCGTCAATGAAGTCGGCTACATTCGGTTTCAGCGAAACGTCGTGGACCTGTTCTTCCAACTGGACTCACATCGCTAGAGCACCTCTCCTCACTGTTCGGGCGTCCTCCCGTGGTACGAATCAATGATGGTCATACCGGTGCCCCACGATTGGGAGTGGCTTCCGAGGCATCTTTCGCTCAGGCTGATCGTGTCGGTGTCCTAGGTCAGAGGCGGGCTGTTTGCTCAACGCGTCCATAACTACGAACTTGCATTTCGCATGTCGCATGCTTAGGCTGGGAAACATTCGGAATACGGGAGCGGCGCTCATCGTCGAGCAGCCATTGGCTCCCGGTTCCTCGTCCTGGTTAGGAGCCGCCATGTCACACATCACGGCAGATGCCTCGGTCCGCAATCGGCTGGCATCGATCGCGCACGCCGCCGATGACGGGCGCACCGAGGACTATGTTGCGATGTTCACCGCCGACGCGGTCTGGGAGATCCCGTCCGGCACCTACGTCGGCCACGACAAAATCCGTCAGGTCCTGGAGACCATCGCGCCTGCCCGGCCGCAGCGCCACGTAGTCGCGAACACAATAGTCGATGCTCAAGACGACCACCTGCACGCGGTGAGCGACTTCCTCTTCCTCGTCCACGAGCCCTCGGGCTGGGTCGTCGCGGCCGTCGGCCGCTACCATGACGAGTTCCGGGACGAGGACGGAACCTTGCGGCTGCGACGCAGGACTGTCCGCGACCAGACGCCTGTGGCCTATATGCCCACCAAGGTAGTCAACGACAATTTATCAAGCTGATTGTCACAGTTCTTGGATTGGATTGCTGTAAAATCCGCGCTTCCTGAGGCGGCCTGTCGATTGTTGGTGGCTTGCGAACGCGCTAGGGTGGCGGCGGTAGTGGGTCCGGTGGGCTGTCCTGTATCAGAGTAGCGGTGCCGTCGTGTACGGATGCCGGCGTGAACCCCACTTCAGACCCGGTGCAGGTGGTGGTTGTTGTGGTCGTAGAAGAACGACCATTTCACCCGCTGGAGTTCCCAGAACGCTTCGAATCCCTCGGGGTTGCAGGGTAGTTCAAGGTCTGGACCGGACTAAGGATATCGCGCCGCCTCAGCAGCCATCATTCTGGCCTTGGCCCACGAACAATTGGTCTCTCCGGTCGCGGCCACTCATGCGAGTGCCCGAGCAACCGGCAGTACCGCCGGACCCCCGTAACGGACCGCCGGCAGGGTTGCAATTACGCCGAGTCGGACGTCCCGTCGCCGCGTTTCGTAAGCCACTGAGGACCGTCAGACTCCGGCTCTTCTACCAGCGATGGTCGAAAAGTCAGCCATTTCGTGGGCTCGCGTCCAGCGCTCGTTGCAACACCTGAGTGATTGGGAGTTGCAATTGGGACGTATGAAAAGAACGCAGAGGGGCCCCTCCGAAGAACGCTGCCCGTGCTCACTCATGATCAGCTGATGAAACAGGGAATGGGCACGTCTGAAGCCTGCCGGATCGTGGGGGTCAGTCGCAGTTCCGGCACTCGCTGGCGGCACGGCCACGCGGCCATGTTAAAGTCCGGAGACGTCAAGAAGTACGCACCAAATTCGCGGCAGCGGCCCTCAGTGATCTCCGCCCGGTTTCTCTCCGAGTCGGAACGGATCACGATCCTGGATCTGTTGCATGCCCGGCGCAGCGTACGGGCCATTGCCAGGAGATTGAGCGGAGCCCGTCGACCGTGACCAGAACGGTGCGGCGGGCGGTGAGCAGGCGCAGATCGGTTCTGATCTGATCGGCGGACCGCATGGGCTGCCGATCGCTGCGCATCCGTGCCTGATCCGCGATGATTCTTGCGTCTTTGGTGCCGGTCTTGCCGTCACCGCGGTAGGTTGCTGCAGCGTGATGCATCCTCCGTTCCGGAATATCGAGCAGCTGCTGTCCGTGGCCGACTAGCAGCGCGATCAGCAAGCTGCGCCGCCGGAGTTCAGATCCGTAGCCCACACCACCTCACCGCCAGCAGCCAGGCCCAGTACCGCAGCAATGAGTTCCAGCAGTGCTATTTCGTCGTTCTCGACCCGCTTCGAGTGCAGCACGCGGTCGGTTCCAGCACTACGCAGTCGTGAGCACGCTTTCCTGAGTCGATCGCTGCCCATATCGTTGCCATCGTTTGCCCAGTCGCCTGGTTGTTCGCGGTGTTCCCCTTGGCTGACAGCCATGCCCGGCACGTCCTCATCAAACGATCCATTCGCGCGAGTCTCAATGAGCGGTCGAGCTGTTTAAAAGAGCAGTGGGCGGCCATTCCCAATGAACCGTCCCGCCGGCAGGGCGATCTCAGCCATACCCGCTGCCCTAAGGGAAGTGATCAGGACCCTACTCCAGCCCTAAAATCACCCACCCTTAGAACGTAACGAAGGTGATCTAATAGCTGGAAAGGCCAACTGCTCGGCCCTTGCCACGTTGGTCGAACGGACCCCGCAGTACATCATCCTCGTGCACCTGGCAGGCACCCGCGGAGTGAGAACCTGCGCGACCGGCTAGCAGAAACGATGAGCATTCTAGCGGCACATCTGCACCGTTCCCTCGCCTGGGACCAGGGCACCGACATGGCCTGCTTCCAGGGCTTCACGCAGCGCACTCTCACTCCCGTGTACTTCTGCGATCCTGCCTAGCCGTGGCAGCGCGGATCGAATGAGAGCATCAGTGGGCGGCTGCGGCAGTACTTTCCGAAGGGCACAGACCTGGGGCCCCCCACCGCCGAACACCTCGCTAGAGTTGCTCCACCACCGATAGATTCATAAACCCCTGCAACGACCACTGAAATTCGCCGCCGTCACAGTGGCTCACTTTTCGACCGTCACCGGCACTCGTCTGTGGGGGATCTGTAGCTGTCGCACTCCTGGCCGCGTCCGGAAGCGCGACAGCTTTTCCCAGGATCTCGACCAAGGCCTCCGGTTTCTCCAGCTTTTCCTTGAGCCGCTCGTTCTCAGTCCTGAGACTTTTTGAACTCATCCCTCTCATGGGCATTCGTCCATCCGCTTCGCTCTTTACGTCCGGAAAGAGTCAGTGCGGCCGGAGCCGCCCCTCATCCCGGGCAGCCAGCCAATCATGAAGCAGGCCGGAAAATCTCCGGCAAAAGTGTCTTTGCCCCTCGGCCCAGGCACCTGTTTTCCTCCTACAGCAGCTCCCACTTCTGCTGCGGACAACCTGTGAATGGGGTTCAGGCACTGGTTAAAGGCGGTACGCGGCCCGCGCCGCCCTCGCGAAGAGCCATTCCTTCTCTGAGAGCGAGTAAGAGGATGCAATCAGCTTGAAAGCATTCCAGAGAGTGACGTAGTCACAGAGTGCGCGGTCGACCGGGAAGTTGCTCTCGAACATGCACCGCTCTGGGCCAAAGGTATCGATGCAGAAGCGCACGTCGGACCCCCAATAGTCCTCGATCCGCTCTGCTGTCACCGGATTCCCGGCGAACAGCTCCGGTCCTGAGAAGGCGCGCATCCCGATTGCACCCAGCTTAAGGAAGACGTTGGGCCGCTGACTTGCCGCGATCATGTGCTCGCGCCACTCGCGGCGTACCTCGTCCCGGTGCCCGACATGCCGTCCGGTCGTCGCCGGTCCACCAAGGTGGTCCAGCACGATCGTGAGGTCGGGATTTGCTGACGCAAAATCTGTGAGCTCGGGCAATTGGTGGAAATTTAGCCAAGTGTCGAAGCTGAGACCTCGTCGCGTGAGCTCGGCGGCGCCGGCTCGAAAGCGCGAATCAAGGAGTAATCCCCCCGGCGGCCGACGATAGGTCGCGTAGACACCCGGATCCGGGTCCCAAGCAACCGAGTGCCTAATCCCTTTGAACCGCGGACCCGCCTCCTCCAGATGCGCCTCCAGCACCTCCTTCACGGATGTCCCCATCATCAGGTCCGCGAATCCAACGATGCCCTGACACAACCCATCGCGGAGTTCCATCGCCGCGATTGTCTCACTCTCCCCGACGGGCCTGAGATGGTCTGGGCCGTCATCGCGATAGAACGACGAGCACTCGACGTACACCGACCCGACAACACGGTGCCCGGAGGTCGCATCGCGACGGAGATCGGCGTAAGAGTACGGTGGGCAGTCGGGCAGTTGCGCGCCCTTCTCCGTCTGCTGTCCAGGCCCAGCTGCCATGGACACCACGGCCCCCGTGGGAGGCCAGAGATGGTGGTGCGGGTCGATGATCTCGAGCTCTGGGTCGAGAATCTCTATCTCCGTCGCGGTGCCCATTGCCACCTCATTGTGTGTCGTAGCCAATGCCGTAAACCGCCTCGATCCGTTACTTGAGCATGCATCCGGCATCGATGGGCAGCGCGACACCGGTGACGTACCGGGCCTCGTCAGATGCGAGCCACAGCACTGCATTGGAGATATCCTCTGGCTCGACCCACGGGATCGGCATCTCGTTGTCCGCCTGCGCGGCCGGAATCATGTCCTCGCTGGTTGGGTTCTCCAGGTCGGGTCGGAAAAGCTTGTAGAACGTCTCGTTGTGGAGGAGGTCGGTAGGCACCGCTGTCGGGTGGACAGTGTTCACGCGGATCCACTCGGAGGCAAGCTCCCGGGCGAAGGTGCGGGCGATGCCGACCACACCGTGCTTCGCAGCTACGTAGTGGCCCATGTTGGGAAACGCCTTGAGGCCACCAATGGAACTGGTCAGGATGATGGACCCACCCCGCTCGCCGGCCCGGATGTGCGGTAGGGCCGCCCTGACGGTGCGCCAAACGCCGGTGAGGTTGACATCGAGCATGTCGTTCCAGACATCCTCGGTGAACTCCTCTGCCCGCTTGGGCAGCGCCCCGATGCCGGCATTGCCAACCACGATGTCGAGCCTACCGAGTTCAGCCACCCCCTCGTCAACCGCCGCTTTGAGCCTTCCGAAGTCACGTACGTCCGCCTTCCTTGCGACGATGCGGCGACCGAGTGCGTCCACAGCCTTGACCGTCTGCTCCAGATCCGCCTCCGTCGCTCCCGGATAGGGCAGGTTCGGCTGGTCCTCGCACGCATCGATCGCGATGATGTCGGCGCCCTCCTCGGCGAGCCGGATCGCATGTGAGCGACCCTGCCCTCGCGCTGCACCGGTAATGAACGCGACCTTACCTTCAACTCGGCCCATCACTTAAACCCCTTTCCAATCGTGCTTCTTCGCATGTGAGATTGCATGTATTGTCATGTGCATTCGCCTTCCTCGGCAACGACATATCGCCACTGGCCGAAGCGTCCTAGCCCACGGTGCGATTGACTTGTGCACTGTTTCGTCGGATGTCTCCGGAGCCGAGCTCGATATGTCACGTTTTTTGTTGTGTTTCCGTCCAAGCCGGCGTTAGGACAAACCTCGCCCGCTCTCACTCGCCGAACGGAAGACGTCCTTGCCGCCGTCCTGCAAGTCGAACCATTCGTTACGCTCCTACGACCTGTCGCTTGAATTTCGGTCGTTGGAGCAAAAGTGCGCAGGTTTATGCGTTCTCTTTGCCGCCGATTCTTCCCACCAGTAGTGCTAGAAGAATGACCACGCCGTAGCAGGCGTCGATCCAGAAGGACGAAACTTGTGCAAGGGTCAGCACGTTCGTGATGCTGCCCAAGAGTAGGACGCCCATGAGAACCCCGAGGACAGTCCCCTTTCCACCGTTCAGGCTCACGCCGCCGATAACGACCGCTGCGAACGCGCTGAAGATTGTGTTGTTGCCCTGGCTGGCCGTTACCGCGCTGGTGATGCCTGAGGTCACGACCCCGGCGAGTGCGGCTAGCGCACCACCCACGACGTAGACGCCCAAACGAATGGCGTCAACGCGAATACCTGAAGCCCGTGCCGCGTTGAGATTTCCGCCAATCGCGTATATCGCCCTACCAGCCCGGTGGAAGCGAAGGAAGCCGCCGAGGATGAGCGCGAGGAACCCGACCAGCCAGACCGAGACGGGAATCCCGGCCCACTGCTCATTGCCTAGGTAGGTGAAGGGCTTTGGCAGAGGAGACAAGGTTTGGCCGTTGCTGAATCCCAGTGTCAGACCGCTGACGACAATGAGCATTGCCAAGGTGACCATGAAGCCGTTCAGTCCGATCTTGACCACCAGGAAACCGTTGAAGGCGCTGATAGCCGCCCCGATAACTAGGGCCAATACGAGGCCCAGGTACGGATTCAGCTCCAGACCGGTGCCTCCGAAGCTCACCGGTGTCATGAGGAGCGCAGCAACCATGGGTGCGAACCCGATCGTCGATTGCAATGACAGGTCGAAATTGGCGGTGAGCATGATCAGCATCACTCCGAGTGACAGGAGCGCCAACGGGGCCGAGCTGCTACCAATGTTCTGCACGATATTGGCCGGGGTGAGGAAGGTCGGGCTCACCAGGGCCCCTAGAACGAACGTCACCAGGATCGCAGGAAAGAGCAGCAGGTTCGCGGGTAGCTGCACACGCAATCCCCGCTTCGGCCGCGGTTCCGCCTGAACCTTACTCGAGTCCCGTTTTTTGGTCATTACATTCTCCACGATCATTTCCCTTCGCTCATTGCGGCCACGATGGCGGAGTCTCCATAACCGCCAGCGAGCTCATTGGTCAATCGACCCTTAACCATGACCAGAATCCGGCTGCAACGCTTTAACTCTTCTTCGTCGTCAGAGATGACCAGCGCTGCGGCGCCCCTGGCACATGCCTGCGCGACGGCACCAAATAACGACTCGCGAGAGGCGACGTCGACACCGGCGGTGGGGTTATCCAGCACGAGAACCTTTGGATTGGAAGCTACTGCCCGTCCAAGCGTTACCTTCTGCTGGTTGCCGCCGCTTAAACTCGAGACGGCTTGGGCCGGCGAGGATGCGACGATGCCCAGTCGGTCCGAGAGATCAGCGACCATGGCGTCGCTCCGGGCACCGTCAACCAGTCCATAACGGCTCAGATTGGGCAGGACTGCCATCGTTAGGTTATCGGCAATGCTCATGCCTGGAACGAAGCCGTCGAAGTGGCGATCCCCCGACACATACCCCACACCTGCCTTCAGCATTGTCCGAACCTTTGAAGGCCGGGCTCGCTGCCCCGCGACCTGGATCTGCCCCGACACCGCGGGAACGAGCCCGGCAAGCACCCTACCGACCTCCTGGTTGCCGCTGCCCCGTAAACCTGCCAGACCCACGCACTCGCCAGCACGGAGCTCGAAGCTCACCTCCTGCAGGCTGTCGGTCGTCAGTTTCTGCACGGACAGGGCGACTTCGTCGGATCCGCGCATGGGATCGTGGTGGAGCGTACGTCGCCCGATGATGCCGGCGCGCGAAACTTCCTCGCCGCTCATCGCTGCAGACAGGTCCGCCACAGTAGTATCGGCGGCCGGACGCGTCCAGACGTTCACACCGTTGCGCACCACGGTAATGTTGTCGCAAACCTCAAGGACTTCATCGAGGTGATGCGAAACGTAAACAAACGAGATACCCCGTGTACGCAACCGGTGAATATGCTCTATTAGCAGCTCGGCCTCCGCGCGTCCGACCTTGGCCGTCGGCTCGTCAAGAACGATTACCTTGGGGCCGAGCATCATGATCCGCAAGATCTCAAGTAGCTGCCGTTGTCCGATTGTCAGCCGTCCGGCAGGGATGTCGAGGTCGAAATCGACACCCCATTCCTCAAGAGCGACTGCTGCTTGTTCACGCATCGCCCGCCAGTCGACGATGCCGGCGCTCTTTACGACCGGCGCCCCGAGGAACAAGTTTTCCAATACTGACAGCTCATCCGCGATCATCGGCTTCTGGTACACCGTGCCGATATGACGGCGCCAGGAAGCAACATGACCTGGCTTGGGCGCTGGCGACCCATCGAACTGCACCTCGCCGTCTTGAGGGTGGAGGAGACCGCTGATGACGGCGACCAGCGTCGACTTCCCGGCTCCATTGCGACCCATCAGCCCGTGCACTTCCCCCTGTCGAACCGTCAGAGCGGCCCGGTCCAGGGCAAGGGTGGGTCCGAAGCGGACCGTGATGCCGCGGGCAACGAGTGCCGGGGCATCGACATTCTCAGATAGACGCATGCTTTCCTTTCCGTTCACCACACCGAGGGCGTCTCAGGTAGCCTCATCGGTTCGGATCACTTCTTCGCGGCGAGGTTGCCCCAGAGCGTGGACTCCTCGACGTTGTCCTTGGTCACGATGTCGCTCGGAATGAAGTTCACGAGCAGTCCATCGACCTCTTTGACCGGCCCGTGATCAGTCTCGCCGGGCTCCTGCTTCTGTCCGTCAAGCGCAGCCTGAATGTACTTCGCGCCAAACTCGGCGTAACGGTCCAGTGGCTGGGATATAGAGACGTCGAGATGACCGGCCCTAATGCCGGCTAGACCAGTCGGAGACCCGTCGATACTGGCCATGAAAATGTGCCCGGACTCGCCCGCCGGATGGGCCATACCCAGCCGCTCCAACACCGACCACACCGGCGTCAGGTAGAGCGTGTCAGTCGCTAAGTAGATCGCTTTTATCTTGGGGTGGGCGGTCAGGACCGTCTGCGCAATGCTTGCGGCCTTGGCCGGGTCCCAGTTGGCCACCTCGTCATACAGCGTCACGTTGGGGAAGCTCTGCTTCATACAGTTTAGGAAACCTTGCTGCCTCTGGATGCCGCTCGAGTTCTTTAGGCTACCGTTGATCATCAGAACCTCGCCTTGGCCCCCAATGCCTTCACCCAACGCCTTGCAGGCCTTGGCAGCCATATCGGTGTTGTCGGCTTGGATGACCATGTAGACGTCGCCACCGGCTGGAGCACTGTCGATTGCCACGACCGGGATGTTCCGACCGTTCGCGTAGCCGATTGCAGGAACAACTGACTTCGCATCGACGGCGTTGATCACCAGCCCCTTCGCTCCTGCTTGGATCATGGATTGGATGCCGGAGAACTGTTTTTGGGAGTCCTGGTTCGCGTTGTTCTCTACGGTCTTTAGCCCAATGTCCTTTGCGTTCTGAAGGAAGAGATTGCTCAGCGTCACCTGGAAGGGTTCGCTAAGTGAGACCTGGGAGTACCCCACGACCTTCTCACCGTCATTCGTGCCGCTGGCGTTGTTCCCGCAGCCAGTAATGGCTGTGACGGATAAGACCGCTCCACTGGCCAGCAGAGCTATCCGCCGCAGCGTCTTCAGTCGATTCATCTGATTCCACCTCTGTCATTCTTGAGCTTCTTTGCTCACCTAGACGTTGCTGTCTTAAAGCACGCGTGCGAAACGCCGCCCTTTACCTGACAGCACGGCCTAACTAAAGGCCGCACTTTAATTCTTGAACTGACTGGCGGGTCGTACAGGGTTCATCCCCTGCCCGCCCCAGCCCAGCGGGTTTCACTCCGGGACTGTCACTCGCGCCGTAGGCTCGGGCCCCTGCCGCTTCGAAAAGCACCCTTGCTAGGCTCACTCTTAGTCAGGACATCCGACTCGAACGTTTTTATTTACGCACGGTCATACGATATGTCGAAGGAGCTTGTTGTGTCAAGACTCACATTCATCCTGCACGTCCGGCCCTCCAGGGCCTTCTCCCACGAACATTAACAACGCGCGGAAGGTGACACCCAAGGAAAGAAGGAAGGAACGAAGCGTGCTTTTCTCCTGGTGTGTCAGCAGCTGACGCCCACTGGGAAAGGCTTCCGAGAACGCTTGCTGGCGCAGGCCCGTTTCGGCGCGACAGGCACTTCCCCATTTCGCGCAAAGAGTTCGTTAGGCCCTGCGGCCTGATCGGAGTTACGGTCCCGCCGGGCTCCGCCGAGGGGGTCGGGCGCGCGAGGTTAACGGCAGAAATGAGCTAAGGCGTGGCATCGCAGGCCCATGTGAATCTTGACACAACGAATTCCTTCGACATATCGTCTCACCGTGCGTAAATAAAAACGGAGGACCCGGATGTCCCGGACAATGGCGAGCTTTGACAAGCTTGGCTCAGCTCTGGTTTCGAACCCACCACCGACCGCCGAGGACGCTTTGGGATGAACGCCACCCGTCTCCGGCTGCCGCGACGACTCGAGAATGTTCGGCCGCGAGCCTCCCACGCACTCCACACACTCGTTCTGCGCTAGACCGGCAGCAAGGTCCACCAGCGCTATCAGATCTTCGGAAGGATGACGCGCATGAACGTCGCCAGTTCGATCCCCTCTACCATCCAGCGGTTGACCTCGGTTGACAAGTTTCTCATTGGAGGCCAATGGGTCACCCCTTCTTCCCGTGAGCGGTTTCCGGTTATTGACTCCGGAACCGAACAGGAACTGATGCGGGTTGCCGTCGCGAATGCAGGCGATATGTCACGTGCGATTTCGGCTGCCCGTGAGGCCTTCGACAAGGGGCCCTGGCCACGCCTCAGCCATGCGCAGCGGGCGGAATACCTTAGGGCCATCGCGAACGGTATCAGGGCGAGGGCAGACGACTTCAGCCAAATGTGGCCGCGTGAGTCCGGAGTGCTGTACGCCGAGGCTTCGGCGCTGACGCCGGCCTACGCCGACACCTTCGACTATTACGCCGGGCTCGCCGACACATTCGACTTCGAGAGGCCGGCGACTCCGACGGCCGGGGGGAACTTTGGACTGCTGGTCCGGGAGCCGGTCGGTGTGGTCGGCGCCATCACGGCTTGGAATGGACCGCTGGCACAGATCACATACAAGGTCGCTCCAGCGCTCTTGGCTGGCTGCACCGTCATCTTGAAGCCCTCTCCCGAGGCTCCCGGTGAGGCCCACATTTTCGGGCAGATCCTTCTGGAGATCGGGCTGCCCGCGGGCGTGGTTAACATTGTCCCGGCCGACCGTGAGGTCTCCGAGCTTCTTGTGCGGGACCCACGGGTCGACAAGATCACATTCACGGGGTCCACTGCGGCGGGACGTCGCATCGCCTCGCTCGCTGGCGAGCGGGTGGCCCGAGTCACCCTGGAACTCGGCGGCAAGTCAGCGGCGGTCGTGCTCGACGACGCAGACGTCGAGGCTACGGCGGCCACCCTCGCCGCCGGAGGATGCTTCAACACCGGACAGGTGTGTTCGTCATTGACCCGGGTGATCGTCAGCCGAGGGCGCCACGACGCTCTGGTCGAGGCGTTGGCCGACGCCTACTCGAAGATCCGTGTGGGTGATCCATTTGACCCCACCACTGAAATGGGCCCGCTCGCGGCCGAGCACCAACGCGACAGGGTCGAGTCCTACATATCGGCTGGGCGGCAGGAGGGTGCCACGGTCGCGACGGGTGGGGGACGGCCGAGCTACCTGAACGCAGGCTGGTACGTGGAGCCAACCGTCTTCGCCGGTGTGGACAATTCCATGAGGATCGCGCAGGAGGAGATCTTCGGACCCGTCGTGAGCGTCATCCCTGCCCCGGATGACCGCACAGCCATCGACATCGCAAATGACACCATCTATGGTCTCAACGCCTCCGTGTTCACGCCCGATGTGGACCGTGCACGAGAGGTCGCAGGCCAGCTTCGCTCGGGCACAGTGGGCCACAATGCATTCCGAACAGATTTTGGTATCGCATTCGGTGGCTTTAAGCAGTCCGGCATCGGCCGCGAGGGTGGGGTCGAAGGCCTGCTGCCGTTTCTTGAAACAAAGACCATGATCTTCAACGACGCTCCACGCAACTATAGAAGCTGATGAGTGGCGCCTGCGCCCGGGAACTGTCCCTGCTGAAGTCGAACCATCCGAACGCCTCGGCGTGTCCCGCACGCCGGTTCAGGAGCCCCTGAGCCGCTGACGGCGGAAGGGCTGACGACGGCGGCAGGCGGCCTGGGCGTCTTCGTCACCGACATCTCGCTGGACAGTGTCGAGGAGCTGTTTGAGCTGCGTGAACCGCTGGAAGTAAAGGCTGCCGCACTGGCCGCCGAGCGAGGTGAACGTGGCTTCTTCGCCGACCTCCATGCAAAGCTGTTGGCGGCGCCCCGAACTGCTCGACGACGACACTGCCCGGCACGACTACTACGCGCTGGTCAGACGCTTAGATGAGGCATCGACGCGGCCATCTCCGACTCCTACGTGGCGTAGGCCATGAGGAGCCTGCGCGTCCATCTAGTCCGGGTCCGCAGGCTGGCCGACGACCACCAGGCCCGGCTCACGGCGGCCGCAGCAGAACATGCCGCAATCGCCGAAGGCAATTCAAGGCTTGCCGAGGCGGCCACCACCGTCCACCTGCACCTCACTCTTTCCCACCTCAAAGCCACCCACACGCCACATTAAGAAGGAGCCCCATGGTTAAGGAACACCACGTCCGCGTATACAAGAGCGAGGAAAACCTCGCCCGCGAGGACCAGCTCGCCCACAAGATCGCCGTTGTGGCAGCGGACCCGGTCGAGGTCACCGACGACGTCACGGACATGGTGATCAACCGGATCATTGACAACGCCTCCGTGGCCATCGCCTCGCTGAACCGCGCCCCGATCGTCGCGGCCCGCGCACAGGCCCTCACTCATGGCCCGTCCAGCGGCGGTAAAGGGTCCAAGGTCTTCGGCATCGGGGAGCGGGTCTCCCCGGAGTGGGCGGCGTGGGCCAACGGTGTGGCGGTGCGTGAGCTGGATTATCACGACACCTTCCTGGCCGCGGACTACTCGCACCCGGGGGACAACATTCCGCCGATCCTCGCTGTTGCCCAGCATGTGGGCTCCAGCGGCAGGGATCTGATCCGGGGCATCGCCACAGGTTATGAGATCCAGGTGAATCTGGTGAAGGCGATCTGCCTGCACAAGCACAAGATCGACCACGTGGCCCACCTGGGTCCCGCCGCGGCGGCCGGCATCGGCACGCTGCTGGGGCTGGACGTGGAAACGATCTTCCAGTCTGTGGGCCAGGCCCTGCACACCACGACGGCCACCCGGCAGTCGCGCAAGGGCGAGATCTCCACGTGGAAGGCGCACGCACCGGCCTTCGCCGGGAAAATGGCCGTGGAGGCGGTGGACAGGTCCACGCGCGGACAGACCTCCCCGGTGCCGATTTACGAAGGTGAGGACGGCGTCATCGCTTGGCTGCTCGATGGCCCGGACGCCTCCTACGAGGTCCCGCTGCCCACGCCCGGTGAGGCCAAGCGCGCCATCATGGACACCTACACCAAGGAACACTCGGCGGAGTACCAGGCGCAGGCGTGGATCGACCTCGCCCGCAAGCTGAACAGGGAGCACCCCGAGGCCACCGATCCGGCGAACGTGAAGTCTGTCCTGATCAAGACGAGTCACCATACCCACTACGTGATCGGCTCCGGCGCCAACGATCCCCAGAAGTACAGCCCCACAGCATCCCGTGAGACCCTGGACCACTCCATCCCGTACATCTTCACCGTCGCCTTGCAGGACGGGGCCTGGCACCACGTCGATTCCTACTCCCCCGAACGTGCCACCCAGCCGGACACGGTGGAGCTGTGGCAGAAGGTGTCCACGGTGGAGGACCCGGAGTGGACCCGCCGGTACCACTCGCTGGACATCTCCGAGAAGGCCTTCGGCGGCTCCGTGGAAATCACCCTCACCGACGGCACCGTCATCCGCGACGAGATCGCCGTGGCCGACGCCCACCCCCTCGGCGCCCGCCCGTTCACCCGCGAGCAGTACGTCAACAAGTTCCGCACGCTGGCTGCCGGGCTGGTGACGGACGATGAAATCGAAAGGTTCCTTGCCGCCGTCGAACGCCTCCCGGAACTCGCGGCAGGCGAGCTGGACCAGCTCAATATCACCGCCGCCCCCGGCGTCATCGACCTCTCGGCAGCACCGAAGGGGCTGTTCTAAATGCTGTACTCAAAAATCACCGCCGAACAGAAGCGCATTTACCTGCGGAAAATCCTCGCCTCCGGAACCATCCAGCAGTTCCCCGGAGCGTTCAACCCGCTCTCCGCCCGGCTGATCGAGGAGAAGGGCTTCGCCGGGGTGTACATCTCCGGCGCCGTCCTGGCCAACGACCTTGGCCTGCCGGACATCGGCCTGACCACGCTCACCGAGGTGGCCACCCGGGCAGGGCAGATCGCCCGCATGACCGACCTGCCCTGCATCGTCGACGCCGACACCGGCTTCGGCGAACCCATGAACGTGGCCCGCAGCGTACAGGAACTGGAAAACGCCGGGCTCGCCGGCTGCCACATCGAGGACCAGTTCAACCCCAAGCGCTGCGGCCACCTCGACGGCAAGAACGTCGTGGACCTGGACACCGCCACCAAACGGATCCGCGCCGCAGCGGATGCACGGCGCGACCCGAACTTCCTCATCATGGCGCGCACCGACATCCGCGCAGTGGACGGACTCCAAGCCGTAAAAGACCGCGCGAGGGCACTGGTCGATGCCGGAGCCGACGCGATCTTCCCTGAGGCCCTGCGTGACCTGCACGAGTTCCGTGCCATTCGGGACGCCGTGGACGTACCGATCCTGGCCAACATGACCGAGTTCGGCAAGAGCGACCTCTTCACTGTAGAACAACTCCAGGCAGTCGGCGTGAACATGGTGATTTATCCCGTCACCCTACTCCGTAGTGCCATGGGGGCCGCTGAGCGCGTTTTGGACACGCTCAAGAGCCTGGGAACCCAGCAGGTACGTGTGCCTGAAATGCTCACCCGGGCCCGCCTCTATGACCTCGTTGACTACGAGGCCTACAACAAGTTCGATTCCGGCATCTTCAACTTTCAGATCTCCGATATGCACTAATACCAGCTGCAACGAAGGAATTCGGCGTGGCTGACACAGAACAAAAAGGCCTCGCAGGCGCCGTAGCGGACTACACTGGCGGTTCAACGGTCAACGCAGAAACAAGTTCACTGCTATACGGTGGGTTTCCGGTCCCAGGAGCTGGCTGCCAAATGTAGCTTCGAGGAGGTCCCTACCTGCTCTGGAACGGCGAACTGCCGACGCAGGACCAACTTGCCGAGTTCATCGCCCGCGAAAGGGCAGGCCGGCTGCTCGACCCTGCACTCAAGGCCATCATCGGCGCCCTGCCCGTGGACGCCCATCCGATGGACGTCTGCCGCACGGCGGCCTCGGTGCTGGGAGCCCGGCACGAATTGGCAGAGGATTCCTCGCCCGACGCCAACCTGAAGAAAGCAATCGGCCCTGTGGTCGGCTATGTCGGCCGTCGTGGCCTACGACCAGCGCCCCCGGCGCGGCCTGGGCGTCGTGGGACCCCCGGACCTCGGCTACTCGGCCAACCTCCTATGGATGGCCTTGGACGAAGACCCCGTGGACGAAGTGGTGGATGCCTTCAACGTTTCGATGATCCTCTACGCCGAGCACTCCCCTAACGCCTCAACTTTCACCGGCCGGATGGTCACCTCGCCCCTCTCCGACCTCCACTCGTCTGCCATCGGAGCCCCCGAAGGCCCTCTGCTCTGCGGAGCCAACGAAACCGTCATGCATATCTTCGACGAAATCGGCATCCGCAGCGAAGAGCCCTGGAAGAAGCCGCGGCAGAGCCAGGACTTGGCGGAAGACGCCCTGGCACGGAAGAGGAAGGTCATGGGTTTCGGCCACCGCGTCTACAAGCACGGCGACTCCGGGGTTACCACCCTGAAGGCAGCCCTGGACAAGATGATCACCCACTAACGCCGAGCCGAACTCCTAAGCCTGTACGCCGGCCTCGAGCAGGCCCCGGACGAGGCAGGCCCAACCTCGACTACCCCTCCGGACCCACCTACCACCTCATGGGCTTCGGCACCCCGGCTTTTACACCCCATCTTCGTGGCCAGCCGCATCACCGGCTGGACTGCACACATCGTGGAGCAGCCAGCATCCAACTCGCTGATCCGCCCGCTCAGCGAAAATAACGGGCACGAGCAGCTTCCCTGCAACCGGCAGTTTGACTGCCCAAGATCCATCGGTGAGGCGTCGGATGATCACCCGGATCATCAATCAATCGCAACGCTTACGGCGCCTCACGGCAGGCTCGCCGGGTGACGCGACAGAGCTGAGCAGCTAATCGAATCCCTGCATTGAAGAGCAAAGGATGGACCTTCATCTGCAACCAGATTGGCGACGTGCCTTGGGAGGCGAGTGGGATTGGGAAATACGGGAAGGAACGGTGAGGCCGCCATGCCGACAGTTCGTCGTTTCCACTTCTCCTCATTGAGCCGGTCTCCTCGTCGAGCTGGTTGATTCAATGAGAGGCCTTGACGAGTGCCGTGCCCTAACACCTAGGGCGCTCTTTTAGCATGGACGTCTGTTCATTTTCTGACGGGAAGACAAGGGAAGCCTAATTTTGCTTCGGCCTTCAGTGAACTAGCGATCGGGTCCGCGGTTGTGGGCGGCCACTCGCGTTGAGTGGGCATGAGGCCACAATTTTTTTGACAAGCTCGCTTCTTCTCAAAGGAGACGTATGACCGGAACCATGACGGAGTCAGCCTCAATTTACTCCCCCGGTAGAGGAACCGGGCGCTTCGGCTACGTCGACGTCGGCCACGAAGTCGAGCTAAAAATGCTCTTGTTCTTCACCCGGGTACACCTCGAGGACGGTCCCGGCCGCCCCGTGCGCCGCTTCCTGCCCGAGCCGCTCCAGCTCGCTTGGGACTGCAACATTCAACCCCGGCAAGTTGTTCGACCTCCCTATCCCGGTAACAGGCACCCGAGTGCTACAAAGCCCTGGACGAGCGGCGCGCGACCAAGGTGCTACTCACTCATAACCCACACCAGCCGGAGGGAACGGGCCGCCCATGGGGCATCCTCGATTTCTTACGACAACGCGTCCGGTATCGGATTCAACCATTCAGCACCGACGGCAAGTTTGAAACAACATAGGAACAACACAATGAGTGACCTGCAAACCGCAGACACCTAGAGATTCGGGCTCGCGCCCGGAATGTGCCAGCTTTGATCGACAGCGCCTCGACGCGAAAACCACTGCCGCACGGTCAATCAGAATTTCCGTCTCCAGTCAGTTAAAGTTGCCGCTTACACGGCACCACCGTCGCCATCACCACGCCCTGCAGTTTCTTCCCATGCTTCTGCTTGGCCCCTACGCAGGGGTCCTCGCGGACCGGCGCCGAAAACGCGTGATCCTGCTTTGGACGCAGACGGCAATGGGCCTGTGCGGACTGGTCCGTCGGGCTCCTGGTGGTGACCGGAGCGGCGCAACTGTGGCCGGTGTACAAAGCCGCCTTCTGTCTTGGGCTGGCCAGCGCCATTAACGGGCCGGCACGCCAGTTCTTCGTCTCCGAACTCGTGGGACAGGACCATATCGCCAATGCGGGTCCCTTAACTCCGCATCCTTCAACACCGCCAGGCTCACAGGACCGGCGATCGCAGGCGTGCTCATTGCCCCGGTGGGCACCGACCCCGTTTTCCTACTCAACGCCGCCAGCTTCGCGCCGTCATGGTCTCGCTGGCCGCCCGGATCCGCGCATCGGAGCTGATCCCGGCCGCGCCAGCCGTCCGCAGCAAGCACCTGGTTGCCGAGGGTCTGGGTTGTGTCCGTCGGCGTCCGGATCTCGTGCTGATCCTCATCCTGGTAGGCGAGAATTTGCTGCCACAATGTCAGCGGGCTGCTCGGGACGGCCACGACCACTGCCCCGTTAGGAGCACGACGGCGCCGCCGGCGGCCACTGACCGTTCACTGGGCCGGCACGAACGCTACATCACGGCATTTTTGTTGGGCTGCCGGACTTCATAATCGTGCCCGTCAGGAAAGTCCGCCGCCAGGCAGCAGCCTGCCCCACTCTGTAATCGGGCCGTTTCTATGGGGCAGGCTGCGTTCATAAACCTTCGGTCGGTTCAGCCTCCCACCAGCCGAGCCATGGAGTTGCCGTGACTTGGCCGTTCGGGAATCCGGCGAAGTTTGAGTTGTCGTTGGGTTGCGGGTAGTTGGCGGCCACTGGTCTCAGGTCTGGCTGGGCGCCCTGCCGCGGATCCATCGGTACAGCTGAACTCATCGTCTCTCCTTTGAAACGGTTGGCCGAGCAATTATTTCGCGTGACCGGTTTACCATGCAGTGGCGATTCTGCGGTGCTGTTGGACTGGAAGGTCGACAGCGCCGTCCCCTGCGTTTGGATCCCGACGAAGTATGTCGGGAGCGTCTCAGACGTGGGCTGGGGACGAGAGGGACGCCGCCGTCTGACGAACGCTCTTGGCGATCTGGTCCATGTTTTCTTCCATGCGGGACTTGGGCCCGACGAGGGCTATGGCGAGTGTTGCGGGCGCCGTCCCGTTCACGATTGGGCTGGCGATGCTGATGTGATCGGCGATCGACTCCCCGATGTTGAAGCCGGTGTTCGTCTCGCGCACCTTCGACAGTTCATCGAGTACCTGCTCCCGGGCTACGGGAAGCGTCTTGTTTCGACGAAGGTAGGTTTCGAGACGTTCGGGCGACATGGCTGCCAGGAAGCACTTGCCGCTGCTCCTGGGCCAGAGCGGCAATCTCTCATTCAGGGTCGGAGAAGCGCGGATGAAGGTTCGCGACTCCACGCTGTCAATATAGACGACCGAGTCCCCGACAAGGGTCGCCAGCATGGAGGTTTCACCCCATGTTTGAGTCAATTCCTCCAGTGCATGGTGGTAGACGGCGGGAAGGGCGCTCGGGCCGGCGGCCAGGAGCATCGAAACCGCGGAGCCCACGAAGTACCGGCCCCTATCCTCACGAAAGTAGCCCGTTGCAACCAGTCCCTTTGCCAGGCCATGCACCGAGGACTTGGGCGCCCCGATCATCGAAGCCAGCTCACCGAGGGTCAGCCCTTGCGAGTTGCTGGCCAGAACCAGTTCGAGGAGCGACATCACCCGAGCAACGGTTCGGTGCTCCGCGGCCGGGAGTGCACCACCACCAATATTCCGCACCAGCAGCCTCCTTAGAATGATTGATGTCCACGATTACAGGCTGGGTGCCGGAATCATGGGTCGGGCGGAGCGTGCGGCATGTGTCGCGCGCTCATGGGCTGAAAGATGCGCCCGGGATCGGGAAGGTATCTCGACGCTGACGGGGATATCTGCCGGCAGCATCCGCATCAGATCCGCCAGTGGCAGATCGCCTTCGCCTGGATACAGACGGTTTTGCCGTGCTTCCTCGATGAGGTCCGCGGGCGCGGTCTGTGGAGCATCGCACAGCTGCACGCAGGCCAGCAGCGCCGGGTCGACCGCTGCTACGGCATCGACCGTCCCACCGGACCGAAAGAGATGAAGGGCATCAATAGTGATGGCCAGGTTGGGTGAGCCGGTCGCGGTCACGATCCGCACCGCGTCTTGCAGGGTGCTGATGCCCCGAAAAGCCATGAACTCCAGCATTACCCCCATGCCGTGCCGTTCGGCGGTCTCGCAGAGCTCAGCAAGACGACCCACGAGGCCGGGCTCATCCTCCGTTCGATAGTCCTGCCGCGACTCGGAGGTCGCGGCAAGCCAGCGGGCTCCGAGTCCGCCCGCGAATTCGAGCGCCGCGTCGATGGGGACCAGGTCCATGCGAGGCGAGACCCGCACCACTTCGATGTCCAGGACCTCAAGCTGGGTGTCCTCAAGACGATGCTTGATGTCCCGCTGAAGGCTCTTATCCGCCATGACGTCAACGTCTGACGGCAGAGAGGGAAAGAGCCGAAGACCCACACTGTCGAATCCGGCCTTATGTGCGGCATCGATCTGCTCGAGCGGCGAACACGGCAGAACGGTCATGGGCGAGAGGGAGAGCTTATGCATGCGTAGTACCGAGCTCTAGGGGCTTCACAGCCGCCTCTGGCGGCTCGGGAAGCTCGGGCAACCCGGCGAAGATGCGGTTCCTGTTGATCGTGCGGTAGACGCCGGCCTCCATGCCGTGGCGGGCACGGTACCCGAACGCCTCGGCCGCCTTGCTGGAATCGGTTTTCATCTCGAAGAGCAGCGTCGCTCCGGGCGCCAGCTTGAGATCGGCGTCTTCGACTTCAATCTGCGCCTCCGGAAGAAGTTTGCGCACGAAGTCGACCGCTTCGCGGATTGGACGGTAATCACCGTCGATCAGATAGCTCGCAGCCCCGTCCGGCTCCTGGAACTCAAGTGCGGCGAGCATTCCGGCAATAAGATCCTCCACGTACAGGAGGCCGATGCTGCGGTGCCCGAACGGAACCTTGCTGGGGCCCAGCCCGAGGGCGGGCTTGTACAGCAGCTCAGCGAGCCAGGAACTGCCTCCTCCCCGACTCAGCTTGACATGCTCGCCGAAGCCATAGACCCGCATCGGACGAACGCCGGTGATGTTCAGGCCGTACTTCTCCGCGTACGACCGGGCCATCTTCTCGCCCATGAGCTTGGCGGCACCGTAACCGAAGTGCGGGTCGAAGACGCTGTCGTCGTTAACGACCCCAGAAGGGCCAACGGACCGCGAACCGAACACGCTGCTGCTGCTCGCCCACACGACCTTGTCCATGCTGAGCCGGGCCGCCGTCTCGAACACATTCGCCGTGCCCATGACGTTCACTTGGGCCCCGAGCCACGGCTGCGCCTCAGTGGCAGTCGGCAGCAGGGAAGCGAAATGCATGATCGCCCTAACCCCATGCTGCTCGGCGGCGCGCGTCATGTCATCGAGGTTTCCGACGTCACCGACGACGACCTTAACCCTGTCGCGCACCCCGCCCCCGATCAGGTAGTCCACGTACTCGAGTTCGGGCAGCTCGCCGTTGGGATCCCCCGTACCGCCCAGGTATCCGTAGATCACCACGTCCTGGCCGGCCTCCAGCAGATCACGAACCGCATATCCGCCAACAAAACCCACCCCGGTCACCATTACCGCCACATCAAACTCCTCTGTTCTCCGTCGACCAAGCAGATAGATTCCGCGCATCGTTCAATATTAGGAACATCTGAATGATATTCCGAACACCGCGAGGCGTCAACCAATCGTTCCGGGCTGCTCAAATCACCGGCCGGTGTCGCACGGTAGGCCTATGGCCTTGAGCTCCGTGTAGGCGTTGAGGCCCTCGGGCCGTTCTCACGGCCGATCCCACTGAACTTCAACCCGTCGGCGCCAGCCATCCCGCACCATCACCGTTCACTTCGACCGAGCCCGTGCGGATGCGGCGGGCTATATGAGGACCGAGGGGACAGTCGGAAGATCTCCTCCACCGGGGAGATCGGCCGAACTCGTCGCCGATGCGGACAGGCTCACCGCCGAGAAGGGTGCGGCCATCACCGCGCTGACCGCCCAGTTGCGGCGCAGCTGACGGGCCTCCCGGGGTAACGGGCTGCAGGAGTCCACGCCGCCGAGCGACCCGCTGTGACCGGAGCGGCCTGCGCGGCAGCAAGGCTCGCGGCCGCTTAGGCGCATGCCAGTGCGCTTGAACATGGGTACTTACAAGCGGTTCCTGACGTGCACCAGCCCGGCCCCCGCCGCGAAACAAACGCCGGACCGGTGCCACGGGGGCAGGGACGATGAGGGAGAAGAAGTTCACGGCGTTCACGCCGTACTTCGCTTGAGGAGTCGGTCGGTCAGGCCTCCGGCCGTGTTCCTCGTCGCCGGTACCCCTGAGCGCGTAGCCTAAGAACTCAACGGACGACCACGTGGAATCCTGGGCGGGGAGCGCCCTCCCGAGGACCTCACTAGACCTGCTCCACCACGGACAGGTTACGTTGCAACGACTGAAATCTGCCCGGTTGAACACTGCGTCACGCGTTCTGACCGATTTGGTGGGTGATCACAGTGGAGGATTGGGGCGCTGATTCGGCGGCTGCATCTTGCCGAGGGTGAATCGATGAGGCCGATAGCGGCGCGGCCCGTATTTCCCGGAACACGGTCGTGAAGGCTGTCAGCGCTGACGGTGCACCAACATACGTCCTTGCGCCACAGCACTCCGGAAAGGCGGTAGAGTCGTTGATCCGTGCGCGTGCTGCAGGAAAACCCGAAGATGCCGGCGACGGTGTTGGTCGAGCGGGTGGGCTGGTTGGGGTCACCGGCACAATTTAGTGAGAACGCCGCCATGATCCGTCTGGAGTATGCCCCGGCTGATCCTGCCAATCGGATCAGTTACGTGCCAGGCGACCAGGCGCAGTGGGACCTCTGGTTCCCGGAGGTGCGTGTCGGGACCGGCAAGTACCCGCGGTTGATCAGGGCCCCGATGGCCCCGTCACGGATGACCGGAGATCTGGTGGCCGGGAAGGGGGAGCTGATTGGATCCTCCGGTGCGGTTCCACGGAGGGCTGTTCTGGGACAAGGATTGTGCCCAGGTCTGCCCCGACCGATCTCTACCGATGAGTTCAAGGCCGATGCCAATGAATCTGATCATTTCCTCCGGTCGTTCATCGCCCTCTGTAGCCCTTAACGTTCCCTGCCTGAGCCTCCAAAACTGTCTGTGGAGTCTGGGGGCGGTTAGCACTGGCCATGGTTCTTCAGCGCTCTGTCGGACACGCTCACAAGTTTCCCCTAGACCTCACCGGCCGACCTTTCCCATGAGTGATGCGATGGGGGCGATCAAGAGCGGGCGTGCAGCGATCCAGCCTGCAACGATGACGACAAGCGAGGCGAAGAAAATCCAGAATCCAGTCCAGTTGAGGGCGTCCTGCCCGCCGTAAATGTGGTTGAGGTTGCGCAACGCGCCCGTGGCGAGCACGAGGGCGATGTGCAGGATGATGAACACGACGAAATAGATCATGACTGGGAAGTGAATCGCCCGTGCCGCCTTGATCGAGTAGATCTTGCTGAGCGTTGTCGCCCGCTTGGGCCAGATGGCGCTCATGCGAATGCCCGTCGCCGCCGCGAGGGGTGCGGCGAGGAAGACTGTCGTGAAGTACGCCAACTGTTGCAGCGAGTTGTAGTTGGTCCAGCCGTCCTCGGTCGGCCAGTGCAGCGACATGTACTGCAGGGCCGCGGACAGAGCGTTGGGGAAGACCGCCCAGCTCGTTGGCACGATCCGTGTCCACTGACCGGTGACGAACAGCAGCAAAATGAAGACAGCACCGTTGAGCAGCCACAGGACGTCGAGTGCCTGGTGGAACCATGTCGTCAGGCTGACCTTGCCCTCCTTGCTGTCTTTCGACCACTTCGGGGTCCAGTACGCGGTCGGACGCTTCTCCCTGCGGATAATGATGCCTGTGCGGATGATCAGTACCATCAGAAACACGTTAAGAAAATGCTGCCAGGCCAGCCACCCGGGGAATCCCACAGGAGCGTCCTCGGGCAGGGCGTACTCCCCTGGGTAAGTGACCAGGAAGTCGCGCATGAACTCGAGCGACAGGAACCACCGCGCCAGGAAGACGGCCACCGCTACGGCACAAAGCAGACCGGCGCCAGTAATGATGACTGCGCCGATCCACTGACCGGCAGTGAAGCGGCCGTACTTTCTCGGTCCGGGCACAGGATCTGGGTCAGTGGGACGCATCTGCGGGGCTGAGGCGAGCTGCGGCGCCCTCTGGATAGTTGGCGCCGTGACGCGAACGGGGTCGGCGAGTGCGGCGGGAGCGGTTGTCTCGGCCGCGCCGGGTCCGCTGGGCGTCACGTCAGGGTTGAGAATTGTGCGGTTCATCATGCGGCCGGGCGGCCATGCCGCACCACCCGGCACGCGCGGCAGACCTCTACGGATGGGGTTAGCTTCGACCCGCATGGCATCGAATGAGGCCGCGTCCCGTTCGGCGACGGAGGCGGCGGCGGCCGTGTCCGTACCTGCCGCGGTGCCAGCCGCAGCTGCTGGGGACGAGGTTTGAGCTGCCGGAACGGAAGCGGCGCGGTCGCGCGGCCATGGCTCACCGCCCGGGACTCTCGGCAGGCCACGACGCATGCGAGGAGCGACGCCCGTGGCGGTGCCGGCCGCCGCCGCTGCACCCTCGGCAGGTGCGGGTGCCGCAGACGCCGCCTCGGGGACGGCGATCGGGTCGGCGACGCGGATCGATTCAACTGCAGGAGCTTCGTCAAGGATCGACGCCCCGTCGGCTGGGGGCCATGGCGGTCCTCCCAGTGTGCGGGGCAAGCCACGACGCAGGATCTTCCCGTATGTCGCCATCCGCTACCCCTTCCGCACGTCGAGGGCCTTGATGAGCTGAGGCACGATCGTGAAGAGATCGCCAACGACGCCAAAGTCGGCGACGTCGAAGATGGGCGCATCGGAATCCTTGTTGATGGCGACGATGGTTTTGGACGTCTGCATCCCGGCGCGATGCTGGATCGCCCCGGAGATCCCCACCGCGACATACAGCTGCGGAGAGACCTGATGCCCCGTCTGTCCCACCTGGAGCGACTGCGGCACATATCCGCCGTCTACCGCTGCGCGTGACGCGGCCACCGCAGCACCTAAGACGTCGGCAAGCTGCTCGACGAGGGCGAAATTTTCGGCCGAACCCAGACCGCGTCCGCCCGAGACGACTTTCGCCGCGCCGCGCAACTCCGGCCGTGACGATTCAAGGACCGCCGCTTCGTCGAAGGCCTCGACCGTCGCTGCGGCGTAACCCGATGCCGCCACGTCGAGTTTCTCCACAACCGGCGGTCGCACCTGGGCCCGCGCTTGAACGGCGCCCTGGCGGACTGTGATGACAGGCGCGCCATGCGTGGCTGCCGACGTCGCATTGAAGGCGCCACCGTACACGGAGTGCAGCGCAATGACGCCCTCCGCGTCACGATCCACGCCGACGGCGTCGACGGCGAGTGCAGACCGAGTGCGTGCCGCGAACCTGGCCGCCACCTCGCGACCGTCCACCGAATGCGACAGCAGGACGGCGTCGGGCTGAACAAGCGCAGCGGCAGCTTGCACCGCATCCACTGCCGCTACCACCAATGAGGTCGTGGCGGCGTCGGATTCGTGGAGGAGTACCCGTTCCGCGCCCAACTCTGCGGCCGCTTCTGCCACTTTGTCGCCACGGCCGGGCGCGGCCATGATCAGGGCGACCGCGGTACCGATCTGAGCGGCGGCTCCGAGCAGGCCAGCGCTACTCGAGGCCAGCTGCCCGGCGCGCGTGACCTCAAGAGGGACCAGGATTGAATCAACGGCGTAGTCGGTCATGAACTGCTCTTTCATGCTAGGCCTTTCTGTACGAGGAACTCGGCGATCCGCTCGCCGCCGTCGCCCTCGTCGACAATCTTTACGCCCGCCTCTCGAGCCTTTCGCTGCGCCACAGCGATCAGAATGGATCGTGACGCACCGGGGTCGTCCGCGTCCACCCCAAGGTCGGCCAGCGACAGTATCTCCAGCGGCTTCTTCTTCGCCGATCTGATGCCTTTTAGCGTCGAGACTCGCGCGGCTGGCAGCGCCTCAGTGACGGACACGATCGCGGGAAGTTGCGCGGACACGCGCATCCTTCCCCCGTCTGAAGCTCGATCACCGGATACGCGATCGCCGTCAATCTCCACCGAGCTGAGCGCCGTCGCATTTGGCACGTCCAACAGCTCAGCTAGCATTGCGGGGATCATACCGGCCGAACCGTCCGTCGAGGCCTCGCCCGCGAGAACGAGGTCGAATCCCTCACGTTTCAGCGCTGCGGCGAGTACTTGTGCCGTCAAGCCCAGGTCGGCGCCCACGAGCGCGTCGTCGACGACATGCACTGCCGAAGTCGCACCAGTCGCGAGACACTTACGCAAGGTACGCCCCGAGGTCGCGGGGCCCATCGACAACGCCACGACCCCAGTATCTGGGTTCCGGTCGCAGTACGTTAGGGCAACCTCGAGCGCCCGTTCTCCGATCTCATCGAAGACAGCCTCATCTGGGTTGCGTTCGGTGAGACCCGTCTCTAGGGAGAGCCGAGGATCCCCATAGGTGTCCGGCACCTCTTTGACAAGGACCACTATCTTCATTCGCTATGCCTCTCGGGTACTAGAGCAACATTCAACATGCCGATGCGGTGTTCCTAAATATGTATAGTACTCGAAGGGTCAAAAGGTCGTCCAGCAGTCCCCACTTCTTTTTGCCATAGGGCCTGCCATATCTCCGCCCATGACACTGCCTAGACGCCAAGATCGACTTGTACCTATGTCACCGGCCACCAAGAATCGCCCACGAGCGGTCAGGCGTTTGCCCGCGTGGCCATCGCGACTGCGCGCGGGCGGCCACGAAGTGATCGTTCTGCTGGCCCGCCAGTGGGCAGGCCCTTCAGGGTCAGAGGACAAGGGCCGGTGGCTTGGTCCGCGGATCATATGGCTCCGGTGCCGGCGGGCCAAGGGCGCGCGCACGCGGCTGTGGCGCACGGCAGGGATGACACTCGCTTCTCCAAGCCGCCTCACGAGCGGGAGAAGGGACCTAGACCCGTCCCGCGCTTAGATAGGGCGTCCTCTGGAACCACCGTACGACGGCGCCGGCGGGCAGCGCTTCATTCAGGTGCAGGACACACCTTGAGCACGTTTTGGCTGGCCCTGCCGGCACCTCACGTGGCTATAACCGGCCAAAGCCCATGGGCCGCACCGGTAGCGAGTTGGCCGTCTATGGGCGCTTTCACAAGATCGGCCACTACCTCGCCGAGAGAGGGCACCGCACGGAATAAGAATGATGAGTGACCTGGCCGCGACGTTTTTGCAATCGGCCGAATCCGGCGGATGACCTTGAATCCGGGTTCAGCCTGCAACAGTTGGCGCGGCCTTTGCATTTCACGGCAAGGCCCGAGTTGAGCAGGGAAGGATAGAAGTTAACCAAGAACGGGAGATTAAGCGGCTATGCGCCGCCATGCATGTGACAGTCTGTCCCAATTTGGGATGGGACGCAGCCAGGATGACCCTTGAGCTGTTGGAAAAACGCTCCGCGCATTACTTGGGCAGTGCCCGGCCCCCACTGGCTGATGCTATCAAGGCAAAATCATCGACCATGACCAGCCGGAACTCTGTTGGTCACGAGCGAGCCGCCGAGGTGGCGGCGATGTGCTGGAAGGTCCAGAGCATGCCAGACGTGCCGGGCCTGGTCAGGAAGCCTGTTGAGACAATAGAGCTGTTTCCCGGGAAGAGTCTGCAAACAGTTCCTATAGGACCGTGCCGGGCCCCGTCGACGGAGTATCTCGGAGGGGATCAGCCGTGGGCTGGGGACGAGAGGGACGCCGCCGTCTGACGAACGCTCTTGGCGATCTGGTCCATGTTTTCCTCCATGCGGGACTTGGGGCCGACGAGGGCTATGGCGAGTGTTGCGGGCGCCGTCCCGTTCACGATTGGGCTGGCGATGCTGATGTGATCGGCGATCGACTCCCCGATGTTGAAGCCGGTGTTCGTCTCGCGCACCTTCGACAGTTCATCGAGTATCTGCTCCCGGCCTACAGGAAGCGTCTTGTTTCGGCGAAGGTAGGTTTCGAGACGTTCGGGCGACATGGCTGCCAGGAAGCACTTGCCGCTGCTCCTGGGCCAGAGCGGCAATCTCTCATTCAGGGTCGGAGAAGCCCGGATAATGCTTGGCGACTCCACAGTGTCGATATAGACGACCGAGTCCCCGACAAGGGTCGCCAGCATGGAGGTTTCACCCCATGTTTGAGTCAATTCCTCGAGTGCATGGTGGTAGACGGCGGGAAGGGCGCTCGGGCCGGCGGCCAGGAGCGTCGAAACCGCGGGGCCCACGACGTACCGGCCCTTATCCTCACGAAAGTAGCCCGTTGCAACCAGTCCCTTTGCCAGGCCATGCACCGAGGACTTGGGCGCGCCAATCATCGAAGCCAGCTGAGCGAGGCTCAGCCCTTGGGGGGTACTGGTCAAAACCAGTTCAAGTAGCGACATTACTCGAGCAACGGTTCGGTGCTCCGCCGCCGGCGATCCACCGCCACCACCAATCTCTGGCACCAGCAAACTCCTTAAAAAGATCGGTATCATTCGTTACCCGACGAACACTACAAGCCAGTCGACCATATGTTGTCATCGAACCCTGGTTCGTCGTCCATTCGCATCAACCACCTGTAGACGAAACCGACGTGTCGATCAACTCTCCGCCTCCGACTCTAGCTCGTCGAGCCACTCGAGGGCGCGGGCGACCTGGTAGATCCCGGACGTTGCTCCGAGCGTGACGACCACGGCATGCCGCAGCGAATCGATGTCGGCTCCCGTTTCCAGTACGCGAGCAGAGTGAGTCTTGAAAGAATCCTCGAAGCCAGCGATCCCGAGCGCTGAAATGACGATGAGCTCGCAAGTCATCGTGTCGAGGGGGCCGCTTTCTAGAAGCGCTGTCCGGAGCGCTTTGAAGCTATCGTCGGCCGCGACTGACTCACCTCGCAGGTACTCTGAAGGCCGCCGGCTTAGCGACCTCTTCACCACACCCATTTCCCCTCCATCCCAAATTCGGCTCAATTGATGTCCTAGATTACAGCGCGCGCGCCGAAATCGGTCGGACGAAGCGCGCGGCTGTCGAATTCGGCCCTATGTGCGGCATCGATCTGCTCGACCGGCGAACACGCAGAACGGTCATGGGCGAAAGGGAGAGCTTATGCATGCGTTGAGATCGGCGTCCTCGACTTCAATCTGCGCCTCCGGAAGAAGTTTGCGCACGAAGTCGACCGCTTCGCGGATTGGACGGTAATCACCGTCGATCAGATAGCTCGCAGCCCCGTCCGGCTCCTGGAACTCAAGTGCGGCGAGCATTCCGGCAATAAGATCCTCCACGTACAGGAGGCCGATGCTGCGGTGCCCGAACGGAACCTTGCTGGGGCCCAGCCCGAGGGCGGGCTTGTACAGCAGCTCAGCGAGCCAGGAACTGCCTCCTCCCCGACTCAGCTTGACATGCTCGCCGAAGCCATAGACCCGCATCGGACGAACGCCGGTGATGTTCAGGCCGTACTTCTCCGCGTACGACCGGGCCATCTTCTCGCCCATGAGCTTGGCGGCACCGTAACCGAAGTGCGGGTCGAAGACGCTGTCGTCGTTAACGACCCCAGAAGGGCCAACGGACCGCGAACCGAACACGCTGCTGCTGCTCGCCCACACGACCTTGTCCATGCTGAGCCGGGCCGCCGTCTCGAACACATTCGCCGTGCCCATGACGTTCACTTGGGCCCCGAGCCACGGCTGCGCCTCAGTGGCAGTCGGCAGCAGGGAAGCGAAATGCATGATCGCCCTAACCCCATGCTGCTCGGCGGCGCGCATCATGTCATCGAGGTATTCGACTAGACTTAAGCGCGCCGGTTGGCGCCAGCCATCGGGCGCCATTACACTTCACCTCGACTGTGCCCGTGCGGATACGGCGGGGCAATCCTCACACTCCTGGCCGCCGCCCAACCGTGACCGTAGTCATGTCCGGTCAGCGCAATACCGCAGCCGCAATCACCGCAGGCGGGTTTTCTGAGCCCCACTGTTGGTCGGGCGGCCGCCGCGCGACATGCCGGCCTCTGCAACGAGGTACGTCGCGAGTGGCGCGACCACAAGATCGCGCGGGTCGCCGACCCAACGTCGTGCTCAAATGGATCCTCATCGCGGACGTCTGACCTGCATCGATACGTTCAGTCCGTGGGCGCGTGCAGGGCCGAGAGCAAGTTCCCCAGCTGACCTTCGTGCCGCTGGGAGAGCCCGTCGACGACCTACAGACTCTCCTCGTTACGGCTCCAGGGAGACACCACATCGCCCGCGAGGCTCACGGAGAAAGAAGGCACCGATCATTGAAGGTGTCACGACTGCCATCAGAAACCATGCCGGCGCAAAATAGCTCCCGGTAACGCTGACGAGCCACGTCGCAATGAATGGAGTAGGTCCGCCGATCAGCGCGACAGCCAACCCGAGCGAAAGCGCGAACCCGGTAAAACGGATCTCTGTCGGGAACGTTTCTACAACCGCGGCCAGCTGGCCTCCTCGCGCAAGTCCGAAGGGCGCGGCCATCAAGACCAGGCCGATTGCCGGAAGGACATAGCCACCCGCTTGAATCAATGCAAACGCGGGGTAGGCCGTTGCAAACTCGGCAATCGCGACTGCAAGCAGCAGCTGTCGCCGCCCGATACGGTCAGACAACCGACCGCCCATCACGACCATGATGATCATGACGATCGCAGCAATTGAGCTCAACAGCACGGAGGTTCCCTTGGAGAGTCCGGCGGAGCCGGTGAGGTACGAAGGCATAAAGGTCAGAAGCAAGTATCCGGGAACGAGGACCGGCAGATTGAAGAGAGTAGCGCGCCCAATCAACTTCCACCCACGACGGGTGCCGACGACAGCCTTGAGGGGGTGAGGGGTTTTGAGGCCATTTTCCTGAACCTGCTCAAAGACGGGCGTCTCCTCGAGCCGGTATCGGATGTAAAGCCCCACAGCACCGATTGGCGCAGCTACCAGGAACGGAATTCGCCACCCCCAGCTCAGCATTTCGCTCGCCGAGAGCGTTGACAGCAGGAGTGTGGCGACCAGAAGTGCCGTAAGCTCTGCCGCGGCTATAACAGAGTTGAGGGCGCTCGTCTGGCGGGCGCGCCGGTGTTTGGGCGAGTACTCACCCACAAAGATCGCGGCACCTGGTATCTCGCCGGCGGCCGAAATCCCCTGAAAGAATCGAAGAAGGATGAGCAGGCCGGGCGCCCAAAGACCGATTGTGGCGTGGCTGGGGATGATTCCGATAAGTGCTGTAGCCCCGGTCATGATGACGATATTTATGACTAAGGTCCGTTTGCGGCCGATTCGATCGCCAATCGGTCCCCAGAACAGCCCACCGAGAGGCCGGGCGACGAATGCCAGCGCGAACGTCGCGAAGGTGGCCAAGAGGCTCGCCGTGCCATCAGAGCCGGGAAAGAACACTTGCGACAAGACTGCGGCCAGGGTGCCATACGCGACCAGATCGAAGGCCTCGATGAATGTGCCGATTGACGCGGCGATTGTGACTTTCCTGACCAGGTCTGTGCTGGCTTTTGGTTCAGTGCCAGTCGCTGATCTAGTTTCGATAGTGGTCTCACTGCTTTCGTTCATCGAACCTTATCTCCCTTGATAGTGGCCCCTTTGGCTTTCACGTCGCGGCAGACGCTGCCGACCCCGCTGGCCCTTTCGATCTTGCCCATGTATACAAAACTGACTCGAAGTAGTCCTCAGGCCCGTAGTGCAACCCTTCCCGGACTCACTTTGACCCCCACGTGGAAAAGCTGCGGGGGACCGACGTTCAGCATTCGATACACTTGTACGATATGGCGATCCCGTGGGTTGGGTCAATTTATCCTAAGAACAAGCCCGCAACGTCCTGATACTTCGGCTTCCGTCGTTCCTCAGTGGCCTGGCGTCGCCGGGGCTTGGGCGCGCTTCGGCTTAGCCGTCTTGGAGGTCGGCTCGTGCATGGCAACGATGGGCATTTGGTCCCTGGCAGATTTCCAGGAGACCGGGCGGGGCGCCTGACCTGCTTGGGGAAGGCGGTGCTGGATGCGGTCATCGGCGTGGGCGGGGTCAGCACAACCGCGGCGCTGCTGGCCAAACGTCGACGCGGGATCAACGAGCACCTGTACCGGTCGGTGCCGTTATCCCACGAGCACCCTGGGCGATGGCGGCGGGTCGAGCCATGGATGACGACCTTCGTCAACACCCAGTCAGGCCAGATTTTCTGCGTCGTCGACGGACTAAACGCCGGCTCGGTGGAAGAGTGGCTGGCACAGCGTTTCGCGGCGTGACGGGCCCGGATCGAGGTCGTCGCGATCGACACGAGCGCGGCGTTCCGCAAGACCGTCACCACGGCACAGCCGTTGTGCTGGCCTTCGGGCCGGGTTGCAGCTCAAATACCAGTAGGTGTCGGCAATGAGGGCATGGCCATTCCATGTCGATAGGTCCGGCAGGACCTATCGGGGATTCTGCGCACTCTCGTAGGATTGGAGCATCGTATTCACCGCGAATATATGGCGCAGATACGTCAGTCTCGACTTTCAACTACGCGCGCGTTGAGCCAGTGTGTTCCCTCCAGGAATTGTCCGAAGCCGGCCTCCTCGGGTTTTTTGAGCAGACGAGGAGATCAGCGATACCGCGCTGTTAGCCGAGGCAGGCCCAGCCTTATGCCGAATGGAAACGACCGGTCAACAAATCCCTTCCCAAGGGCGAACCAGCCACGACCAGCACTACAGGGGAAGCCCTATGGACTTGATCTCCGTGTAGGCGTCGAGGCCCTCCCGGCCGTTCTCACGGCCGATCCCACTGAACTTGAACCCCCCGGCCGGCGCCAGCCATCCCGCACCATTACCATTGACTTCGACCGTGCCCGTGCGGATACGGCGTGCAACCCTCACAGCCCGGTCAAGATCGGAGGTGAAGACCGCACCGTTTAGGCCGTACAACGAGTCGTTCGCCAGTCGGATCGCCTCCTCCTCATTGTCGTACGTCAGGACGGACAGGACTGGACCAAAGATTTCCTCCTGGGCGATGCGCATCGACGACTGCACCCTGGTGAAGATGGTCGGTTCGACGAACCACCCTCGGTCATGTCCCTCAGGCCGACCGCCACCCGTGACGAGCACTGCACCCTCCTCACGGCCGAGTCGGATGTAGGACTCAACCCGCTCACGTTGCCTCTGCGTGACCATCGGACCAATTTGCGTCGCCGGGTTGCGAGGATCGCCAACGGGCATGGAGTTCACGAGCTTGACAAACTGGTCCAGCACCTCTTCCTCTCGCTCTCGAGGAACGATGATGCGGGTTTTGAGGCTGCAGATCTGCCCGCTGTTCCTTAGGGAGCCCATCCGAAGACTCTCGACGGCCGCGGGGAGATCCGCGTCGTCAAGGATTACTGCGGCCGACTTCCCACCCAGCTCGAGTGTAACGCGCCGCAGATCGTTGCCGCACAGCTCTGCAATCCGGCGGCCGGCAGCCGTCGAACCCGTGAAGGCGACCTTGTCTACGCCCGGATGTGCGATCAGGTACTCGCTTATCTCCCTCTGCGCCGGCACGATGTTGAACACCCCAGGGGGGAGTCCAACCTCCTCCAGGAGCTCGGCCAGCCAGAAAGAGCTCAGGGGCGCCTCGGGTGCGGGCTTCAAGACGAAGGTGCATCCGGCCAGCAGGGCAGGCGCCAGCTTCTGGACGGCGATGCACAGCGGCACGTTCCACGGGATCACCGCGGCCACGACTCCCACGGGTTCGCGGACCACCATGGCGCGTCGACCACCCCAGGACCTTGACGACTGGAAGTCATAGTCCTCAGCAACATCGAGGAATGCCTCCAGCATCCCGCGCGCGTTCGCCACCTGGATCAGCGGAGACTGGGAGATGGGGCACCCCATCTCCTCGGTGATCAGCTGCGCGATCTTTTCCTGGTTGGCTGCCAGCCCCTCAGCCACGCGCCTCAGGAGAGACATCCGCTCGTCGACCGTAGTCCGTGACCATGGACCGGCATCGAAGGCTCGGCGCGCTGCCTCCACCGCGCGGTTAACGTCGGCCTCGGACCCGAGTGAAACGCGGGCGATTGTCTCCTCGGTTGTCGGTGAGATCACGTCGACATAGTCGGTGCCGTCCGGGGTGACCCAATGACCGTCAATGAAAAATTTGTCAAAGCTGTCCCGCCACATAATCCCTGCCTCTGTACTTGTCGCCCACACTGGGGAACTCTGGTTCATTTGATTGAATGGGCGGGTCTCAGCGGTTGACATAAGCCGCCCGGGTTCCGCCGTCGACAGGCAGGACGGCGCCGTTGATGAATTTCGCGCCGTCTCCTAGAAGAAACATGACGGCATCCGCCACGTCGTCAGGCCGACCGATCCTGCCGAGCGGCGAGACTCCGGATGCCTTGTATCCGGTCTCGGTTCCGCCGGCAGTGGCTGCGGCGATCATGGGTGTGTCAGTCGATCCCGGAGCCACCACGTTGACCGTGATCCCTGATGATCCGAGCTCTACGGCGAACACCTGTGCCACGATGTGGGCCGCCGCTTTCGTTGCGCCGTAGATCCCGCCTGAGATCTTGGGCCTCATCCCGCCAATGGAGCCGATGACGACAACACGAGCAGGATCATCGGGACGCGCTCCCGCGCGCAAGAAGGGAACGGCCTCGCGTATGGACAGCCAGGGACCCCTCAGGTTGACGTCGATCGTGAGGTCCGCGTCCTCTACAGGATAGGTGTCCAGCTCCCCCGGAATATTGACGCCGGCCGAGTATACGAGCGCATCGATCGACGGCGCACCCTCCTTTACCCGTAGGAAGAATCGCTGGATATCCTCAGCGCTGCGAACGTCGCACTGTCCGTAGCGCACGCGTCCTGCTGCCTCCGCGCTGCGCAGCGCATCCGGGAGGGACTCTCTCGTGCCTGCGACCCACACCGACCATCCGGCGTCGAGGAGACGTTCAACGGTACGCAGCCCGATTCCAGACGTGCCGCCGATGACTACTGCATTTTTTCCCATAATGGTCCTCTATTCATGAATCGAGCAGAAGAACGGCCGCATGCGGCGCCGCGCATGAGCGTTCCCGAGCAACTGGAGCGGAGCCGGCGTGGTCAGGCACTATTGACCATCACGACACGTACGACATTCTCCCCATAGGCGACCTCGTCAAACGAGACGAGCGTCATGCGCGATGTGAGCTTGCCTCTAGCCGTCGTTCAGAGCGATCGGGGGCTGCCGCCCGTAATGTCGAGTCTTCACGTACAGCCATCCTCGTAAATCGCTCCTACGGTTCACGAAGATGAACGAAGATTCCTCATTTCGTACAGCATAACGAGTGGTATGTTCCTTCGCAAGGGGTTGCAGTGATTCCGCGCGTCCCCGGCATGCGGACCACGGCAACCCGAACCCCGCCAACCATGGACCGACTGGACCTGGACTGGTTATCCGTCTCCTGATTTGGACTTGCTGTTGTTTTGTCCGATGGGATCGGGATACAACACGGATTTGGTGCTCGCCGCCTCGCATCAAGGGAAGGGCGTCCGCTGATGAGACCGGCCCTTAAAGATTTCCGGCAAAAGCAGGCAGGCCATCGCCACTTCCTTTTGACTGCTGTCCTTGAGTTCTTATCGGGCGAATTTCCCCGGCCATTGCAGGGTCGGGCTACCCAGGGGATGCGGGTATGGCTTCCGTTGCTGTGCCGGAGCATTTGTGTGACGGCTTCAAAGGATTGGCCGCCCCGCATCACCGCAATGACCCGACCGCTGATTGAGCGACGCGACATCGCCGGATAAGGCCACGGCGGCGCGCTTAACTGCTAAGTCACGGCGGTCCAGCGCTGCTAATCGCCTTGCTCGTGGGCCATGGCCAAAGCATCCTCTATCTCCCCGGCCGGACCGCGCATCACGCCGCCCCGCTCTACCGGGGTGAGGCATGACGGATGCCAAGGACGCCGCTGTCATCGCCGACCAGGTCCGGATGCGACCTGCAACCTCTTGGGTTTAGGGGACAAGATCAGCACGGGGCCGCGGATTCTCACCGCCCGGCACGCCGAAAAAACTGCAGACCGGGTTCGGGCGATCAACCGGCTGCAGGCTCAGCTGCTCGGAATACTTCCCCGCGCTGGAACGGGCCCTCGATTAGAACCGATTCAAGGCCGCTCTGTCCCTGCTGACTAAACACCGGACTCGAGACGGGATCCGCGGCGCCGGCGAAGACAGGATCCACGCCTGGCTGAAGAAGTAAGGTGCCCGCTCCGCGGCCGCCGAGGCCGCGAAGGCCCAACACAATTGTTCTCGCCCAGCACGTGGTGGAGGGAATGGTCGCCGCACTCGCCGTGGAAATCCTTCACCTGAGCGAGGAACTGGCCGAACTCGATGCGCTGATCCGCGAAAAAGTCACGGAACACCAGCACACCCAGCTGCTGGGAAGCACGCCCGGATTCGGACCTGTCCTCCCCGCCGAATTTCTCGGTGCCACCGGCGGAGACCTCGACGTCTTCCAGTCAGCCGACCGCTTCGCGCGGGAACCACCACCGTCGAGGCCGTCGACCCGCAGACCAGGTCCAGCTCAGCATTGCGCCGGCCGTCAAAGAGGTCGTCGACGACGCCGGCAGTCGCCTGCGCAAGGAGCCCTCGCCGTCTTGCACAACACACGGGCCAAGTAATGTCCGCCAACGAGGGCGGCCGTCATGCCGGACAAGCTGGCGATCGCCCGTACCGGAGTGATTTTCTGCGGTCCTCCTTCGTCGCTTGTATCCTTTCGGGAATTCATCCCTGCTTGTCCTTATGTACGGACGGGCTCCGTCGGTTACAGCAAAGCAGCGTTGCCAGCAGCCAGAAAAAATTGGGGGGAGGGGAAATACCAACTGGCCGGCTCACGCCGCGATGGGAAACGGTGCTTACATGGGTGTTTTCCATACTCCGACTTCCTCACCACGCACGAACTAGTACCCATCGGTAACGCTCCGGGGTTGACATGCTCTCCACAGTCGTCGTGTTCACCTCAAGGGCCGACCGGGCGCACGCAAGGAAAGACGTGGTCATCCGCAGTCCGCCTTCGAGGGCCTACTTCAGGACTTCAGAAACGCTTCCCCCTCGGGAGACGGTCCACCGCACGAAGGCCGATCGCGATGCCGCCGATGGCATGCAGCGCCTGTCGTACGGGGTACGTCTCAGTGGTTGAGCATCACGAACCGGCCGGAGTTCTCTCCACGACGCAATCTCTCGATAGCCTCGGCTACACCATCAAACTCTATGAGAGTGGTCCGCGAGGCAAGCGCCCCGCGTGCCATCATGTCGAGGACCTGTTCATTGTCCTCGACAGTCCCGCCCAGGGAACCCACCAACTCAATCTCGCGGAGGGTCAGGTCGTTGACGTCAATAGTCGCTCGGCTGACTCCCAACCCAACTTGGACGACACGGCCGCCGTGCCGCACTGCGGTGATCGCCTCTGCAGTGGTCGTTCCGTACCCGGCGAAGTCGATGACAACATCAAGGCCGACATCAGTGAAGTCACCTATCGTGTTAGCAACACCTGACGCGCCAGCCTCCGTGATCTGCGGGAAGAGCGACTCTTTGGTATCCGCTACGAACACTTCGGCTCCGAGGCCGAGGGCTATTTGAAGCCCGAGGGAACCGAGCCCGCCGAAGCCGATGATTCCTACACGATCTCCGGTAGTGACCTGACCCCGGACCGTGACCGCATGGAACGACGTCATCCCGCCGTCTGTAGACACGGCCGCTTGGTCCCACGAAACTCCCTCCGGAATCGGTACGAGAAACTCAGCCTGCACGGCCACTTTTGGCGCGAATCCACCGTCCCTACCGCAGCCGGGGCCGAGCAAGTCGGCCTTGATAGCCACGCGGTCCCCGACCGCAGTCGTCGTTACTCCTTCACCGCGATCACTAACAATCCCTGCGATTTCATGGCCGAGGGTCACCGGGCCGCCGGGAAGCAGGTTGCTGATCGTCCCGTCCAGGTAGCCGATGTCGCTGTGGCAGATGCCCGAAGCCTTAACGTCGATGAGCACCTCGCCCGGACCTGCCACAGGCTCGGGTACCTCATTAAGCGCAAGCGGCGCTCCGTCCCGTTCGTACTGCCAAGCCTTCACATTCGTCCTTCCGGAATAGATAACTTTCGCCAATCAGTGGCGGCGGGACCTTGGTCGCCTGCCTATCAGTGCGAAACTGGCGACAGCGATCAGAAGCACCGCGCCGTAAATGATTTGGCTCACGGCGTATGGGTAGCCGAGAAGAAGTGCCGCGCTGCTGATCATCGTGAGCAGGAGCACGCCGAGGGAGGCACCGCTAAATGTGCCCCGCCCACCAGTGAGTGTAGCTCCGCCCAAGAAGCAGGCAGCGAAGGCCGGCAGAGCGAACCCGAGACCTACGTCATTGCTACCGATCCCCACTTGAGCCGACAGAAAGAGTCCGCCGATAACTGCTCCGAGGGCGGTCGCAGCGTACGCGGCGGCCTTCAACCACGTCGTAGTTAGTCCAATGCGACGGCTGGCCTCGGGGTCAAGCCCGACCGCGCGCATGGACAGTCCCGAGCCGCTTCGCAGCAACCACACGTCGAGTAGCACGGCGAGGATGACAACCGCTACGAAGCAGTACGGGACAAAGCCCAGCATCTGCCGCAACGCCATTCCGAACTCGGGCGCGATTTGTCCAGCAGGAGCAGGACGCAGGAGCACCGCGGCCCCTGTAAGGATGCCGGTCGTACCTATCGTGGCAACGAGAGGATTGATCTTCAACGCGAGAGTCAGTACAGCGTTGAATGACCCGACGGCGAGCGCGAGCCCGAGCGATATGGCCAGCGTTAGCAACAGTGAGTCGAAGCTGAAAACGCTGAACATGTAGGAAGCCGTAACGACAGCGAGGGTCATTGAGGCCCCGATTGAGATATCGAAGCCCCCGGAAATGAGGGCGAACTGTTGTCCGAGCACGGCGAAGAGAAGCGGCATGGCGCTGAACGTCATGATGCCAATGCTGCCTGGTGACAGAAAGGACGCAGTCTGGCTCTGCACGTATATGGCGAGGGCGAGGATGATCGCTAGGAGCGCGGCTGTCGGGACCTGGGCGCCCGCGAGAAGTCGGCCGCGGCTCCGGCTCTTGGTTTGCGTTACGCGTTCCTCGTTCGCCCTCTTCCCCGTCGTCGTCACGAACCGTCTAACGATGTCAGTTTCGGTGAATTCTGAACGCACCTCGTCGATGATCCGTCCATCGGACATCACGTAAACACGGTCGCACAAGCCAGCGAGTTCGCCGGAGTCGGAAGAGTTTATCAGTACGCCGACTCCCTCCGACGCCGCTTCAGAG
The DNA here is from genome assembly GCF_021789315.1 of Arthrobacter sp. FW305-BF8. NCBI lineage: Bacteria > Bacillati > Actinomycetota > Actinomycetes > Micrococcales > Micrococcaceae > Arthrobacter > Arthrobacter sp. FW305-BF8. The sequence goes on along the minus strand of NZ_CP084561.1, from coordinate 982,628 downwards.
ATCGTGGAGTAAATGTCTAGGCGCGCCTTCGCGTCCACACCCTGGGTCGGTTCGTCAAGTACGAGCACACGGGGCTTTCGGAGCAAGGCCCGCGAAAGCACAACCTTCTGCTGGTTGCCACCGGATAGTGCGCCGATCGGTTGGTATGGTGACGAGGCGACGATCCCGAGCCGCGCGGCGGCCGCTCGGAATGACGAGAGCAGTTTTGATCGAACTGCAAGGCCACTCGGACCCGCTTGTCTTCCCAGCTGGAACGTCGCGTTGTCGAACACTGGGAGGCTGGGAAACATTGATTCTGCTGCGCGGTCGCCGCTCTGGAGCATTATGCCGGAGCTGAGAGCCGTGGTGGGGCTGGTCAGTTGCCGGGTGGTGCCGTCGATCGTGGTCGTGCCCGAGCTCGCTTGCACGCTGCCACCGAGAGCGCGGAGAAGTTGGCGCTGCCCGTTTCCCTCGGCACCGGCGATACCGATCACCTCGCCACTACGGACGCGCAGAGATAGCGGGCCGATTCCGGGGCCGACGAGATCCGTCAACTCGAGTCGAGTGTCCGCGTTTTCCGGCACGGGAGGGCGGCGTGGGAACTCGAGCTCGACCTTCGCGCCGACCATGAGTTCGACGATCTCGTCAACGCTCCAGTTGCCGTGACTGTACGTCCCGCGCATAACACCGTCCCGAATCACGGTGAGGCGATCGGCGAGCTGGCGGATCTCTTCCAGTCGATGACTGACATATACGATCGCTATGCCCTTGTCCCTGGCTCGTCGGATCCACTCTTGCAGTTGCCCGGCCGATTGCATGTCCAAGGCGGCTGTGGGCTCATCGAGGATGAGAGCGCGCGGCTCGTGACATAGGGACCGGACCACTTCCAGCATCTGCCGGGCGCCCGGCCCGAGCGAGCGGACATGATCGCCAGGGCCGAACGGCAACTCGTACTCGCTGAGCAGGCTGCTGACATCCTTGGGAGGAGACTTGCGCACCCCCTGGAAAGAAAGTTGCAGATTCTGCGCAACGGTGAGTTCGTTGACCAACGAGGTGTCTTGGTACGCGGTGCTCAACCCGAGTCTTCTCGCCTCACGTGGATCCGCCGACCGCAGCGGGACGTTACCCACCCTCACTTCGCCGTCATCAGGCTTCACGACGCCGGCGGCTACCTTGATCAGGGTGGACTTTCCCGATCCGTTCTCTCCGACCAGCGCGTGCACCTCACCTGGACGGCAATTGAAGCTCACAGCGTCGAGCGCTGTTACGCCAGGGAAGCGCTTAGTAACATGAGATAATTCGAGAGTGTTCGCGTCGCTGCGCTCCTTGGACGTTGTGTTTGTCGTCGGCGCCCCCGACCTGTTGTATGTCGTTGCGAGATCGCTGTTCATGTGTCGATGTCGTTTCTTGTTAGTGGCTGCTGGCGTCGATCAATGCTTGATTGCTTCGTTCTGCTGGTCGGGCGTCAAAAGAGAGCCGGCGGCTGCATTGCCATTGACATTCAGATTCGCCGTCTTAAGGGTGTCAGTAAAAGGGACCATGCTGAGCGGATACATCATTCGGCTCGACGACGCAGAACCTCCGCCCGTCACCTCCAGTCCGGCAACTAGCGCAAGGCGGAAGAGGACGAGCTGACTGGACATCGACCAGACATCAGGGTTCGCTCCTTTTTGTTGTGCCGCGCGGACGTCCTTCAGCGCGTTGATATCGACTGAGCCGGAGACGGCTATCAGCGGAAGCTGGCTCCCGCTATCGATATAACCCTGGAGGAACTGCACGGGGGAGATGTCGAGCACGACGGCGTTAGGCTTTTTGCCCGAGGCAAGGAGTGCGGCCACGGCCTGTGATTGCCCCTGTGGAGTCCAGACGTCGTAACCCGTGTAGACCTTGGTCCAGCCGAGAGCATCAAGTTCTCGCTCCGCACACGGCTGCCATGACGCAGCGTAGGAGTTGCCAGCAGGGCCGCTGAACTCCGCATACGTTGGACTGGTGATGCCCTTGTCGGCCAAGTGCTTCGTCAGTATTGGTGCCGCCTTGGTCCACATGTCGCAGGGCGAGCCGTAAATCTCGACGCCGAGATTCTTTGCGATGTCTTCGGGCAGAATGGTCGTTCCGTTAACTACCGGTATGCCCGCTGCTTTGGCCTCGTTCAATACGGGTCCAAGCTGCTTGCCGAACGTATTCATTTCGCTGAAGATCATGCTTACGTTTTGTGCGATTGCCTGACGGAAGGCAGTAAGGTACTGGTTTACGTCGCCATTCGCCTTTGAATGGATGATCTTGCTTACCTGTCCGGACTGGATCGCCTGGGCCAAGAGCTCACCGTACGCGAGGCTGAGCACGGGGTTCGCCACGTCATCGATGACTGCCACCGTTTTGTCGCCACGTCCGGTTTGGCAAATGGCTTGACCGATGCACTCGTTCCAAATTTTCTCCTGGTCCGCTGTGAGCGGTGTCGCCGCCGAGTGGAAGACCGTGCTGATCTCGGGGGCCAGCTTTTCGTTGCCCAAGTCGGGGTTCATCGCCCGTAGCATCGCGGTCTTGACTGCATCAGGGCTAGCTGTCGGATAGCTAGCGGAGGTAGCACTACCCGAACCGGTAGTCGTAGAGCTCGCGCACCCGGGGAGGAGGATTGCGAGCGCCACCGCTCCTGCGAGCGCGCTCCACCGGTGGAAACGTCGTGGGGAGGAAATGTTCATGATGTGACCCTTCATTATTGGACCGGCGAACCGACTCTGGTTCCGATCGGGTGATGGCGGGGGGGAACTGGGCGCGGGGAGGACGCCTCTCATGGGCTCGTCACAGGGGAAGAGAATCGAGAACGGAGGCGGTGCCAGCCGTTGCGGCCAAGCTGCGACCAGATGTTCAGAGAGACCGCGCCGACCAGTAACACGCTCTGCACGATGTACAGGGCACCGGGGCTCAGGTTCTGCAGTGCAAGTATCTGCGTGAGGGTGGGAAGGAGCAGGGCCGCGCCGCTGAGAGCTGCGATCGAAGACCCGCCGCCTGCGAATGACGTTCCGGCGATAGCAACAACTGTGATCGTCGTCAGCTGGTACTGGGCGCCGATTGTGGCATTCGGGATCTTGACGACCCCCGCAAGGGCCATCCCCGCGAGCGCATAGCAAATGCCAGCGCAAGCAAACGTCGTAGTGATGCCCAGTCCGGTACGCACGCCCAGGATGTGGGCGGCTTGCCTGTTGTCTCCGATTGCGGCCACGCGACGGCCGAGGCGTGTGTGCGAGAGCAGGAATGCCACTGCCCCGGCGACCGCGAGTGCCAACCAGAACACGGAGCTGACGTTTAGCCAGCTGCCGCTCGCGATGTCCACCAGCCACTTGTCGGCTTGTCCAGCACTGGAGTAACTCTGACCCAGCCAGAGGATCAGCCCGGAGGCGACGACTGCGTTCATGGCGAATGTCACGATGAGAGCGTTGAGCCGAAGGTATGCGATCAGCGCACCACTGATTGCACTGATCCCTGCGCTCGCCACGACGATAATGAGGAAGGCTTCGAGGCTTCCGACCTCACCCACAAGGTGTGCGCTCAAGGCCGCGGCGAGGGTTATCAATGCAGGCACGGAAAGGTCGATGGCTCCAACCATCACGACAAGGTTCTGGCCAAGGCTGGCGAGCAGTAGGCATCCGGCCAGCGCCGTGATGAGCAAGACGGAGAAACGGTCAAACGTCGCGGGCTGCACGACGATCGCGATGATCAATACGGCGGCCAGCGCAATCCAGCTCGCAAGGTACTTTGACGGCACCCGATACTTTAAGTCGGTACGCCTCGGTGATGATCTAGCGTGATTCTGTGACGACGGGGCGCGATCAACGCCGCCTGGTACCAGCACTTCGTTGTGCATCTTTATTATCCTCTACTGACACGGGTGCGGGGGTGGTAGCTTTTGAGCCGTTCCATTCGCGGGTTCGAACGCTTGTCCGGAATTACGACCATAGCGCCGGTTTGACTCACGCGCAAGAAGGTGTCAGTAATCACATGGTCCACATCACCCGCTCTCATAACCTGATCTAAAAAAAGCCCCGATTATGGTTGCGGCATTCCCAGATTCAGAGCCGGTAAGTCTTGTGTTGGGGCGCCGTCGAGCCGTCCCACAAACCGTGGATCATACTCATAACGTTTTCCGATAGCGATGCCTGGCGAGCCTTTGCAGCCGATGCGTTCGCTGAGCAGGTGCGCAGGCTCAGCACCCGCAGGCCCGGGCCCTTGTCCAAGTGCCGTGCGGCGATATCCACGCGGACCGAAGAGACCTCGGCCGCATCAGCGTCCGTATATCGGGAGGGCACGGACACCCTGTAGCGGCGGAAGGCTCGGCCACGCGGCCACTTCTGGAGGCCGATTACGAGGGTAAGTGGGCTGGCCGGGAGGTTCTTGCCGGCCCGGGCGAACAGCGATCCCAGGTGCGCCCGCGATGTGAGCCGGCGGTGCAAGAAGCTGAGGACCGACAGTCTGCTCGAAGTGGGTTTCGAGCTCCGTCCGTGGAATCGGGGCAGATCGAGGTTCGGGTCCGCATGCTCTCCCGCAAAGGTTCGGAACATGCTCAGCGCAGGTTTGGGCTATGTGCTCGGGGGATCGCCACTTCGCCCGTTTCGTTCTAGATTCGGTGCAGTCGACGCCGTCGCGATCGGCAGCGTCAGTCTTAAGTGTGGAAAGGGAACGCTCCTAGGAGTTCCCAGGGCGTGCTCCTGTCGAGCAGTATCACGAACACGCCGACGTTGGCACAGGAGTCGTTCATCCTTCTGGATCATGCCTCATGCGGCGTTGGGATTCTTGCGGCACTGCGGGGGGAGAATTGGCCGCAAAGAGGACCTGTAGAACTTACGCACTTCTATTGCAGCGACGGAGACTATCAGACGGTGTGCCGTATGCCGGCTCCGCGACGTGGCGAGTTTCCCTGTGGTCAAATCTAAGGTGAAGTGCCCAGCCAGCAACACCGGGGCTCTCTAGCATCAGCTCGTCGCCGCTGCGTCGATGTTTGCCGTTGGTTGTCAGCAGTGTCTCCTTAGACACCTTGGATGCAGGGTCTCTCAGCACACGTAGCAGTGGTCGTCGGCCACGACAGGAAGCGACCAAATCCTTTGTCCGTGAGGGGGGCTGCCGAGCATCAATCGAGAAGACTGAGTTGCTTGACGCACTCCCATCTTCTGTATATCGTACCAACGTACGCATATAAGAATGGGAGCGGCTCCAAGGTGAGTGCACCCAGCGGACCCGTAGGGTGTTGATACACAATACTTCTTGCGTCGCCACTCCCGGAAGTTAGTTGAGGTAGGCGCTCCCTGGGTACGTTGTGCGGCGATACGATCGCATCGACCTGCGCAGCCACCCCTAAAATTACCAAGGAGACGATGATGTCGGATAAAGCCAAAGATGCCCGGGCTCGGCGTGTAGTCTTCGGGCTCGACGACCAGAACCGGTCAACCATCGCGAGCGATGGCTACACCGAGACCCGCCTCGTGACCGAAGCGTGGACGCTGAACCACTTGTGGGAGCAAACGTCGGTCCCCTCCGACGTTCTTGCCGAAAACACCCTCACAGAGAAGGCCGCCAACATGCCTCCGTCCGGGGGGTACAAGTTCATGGTTACTACCTACGCCCCCGATAGCGAGTGGGACTACGAGGCCGGGTACCGCGATGCACTCGCGGCCGGCGGCATCGGGGACTCACTTGTGGACAGCGACATCCCCGGCCTGCACGCGACGGACACTGTCGATATCGGAACCATCATTTCCGGTGAGCTATGGGCCATTTCGGAGACCGGCGAGACGCTGCTGCGTCCTGGGGACACATGGGTAATGCGCGGCACCAAGCACGCGTGGCAGAACCGCGGCGACGTTCCTGCGGTGGCCGCCGTCATCATGATCGGCGCGACACGCTCGTCGTGACGCGGTCCCAAACTCTCAGGTCGGCGCTGGCGTCGACGTCGCAGTTCTTCGAATGAGGTGGCATCGAGGACAGGGTCTAGAGAACCTTCCCGTCGCTGCCCACCCGCGCCAGGGAGCCACCCCGTAGCTAAACGTTGATAGAGGAGAAGCAGTGCTAGGTGCAGTATTCATGGGTAACCGTACAGTCGAGCTTCACGAGTTCCCGGATCCCGAACCAGGACCTGGTGAAGTCATCGTAGCGATCCGCGCGTCGGGAATGTGTGGCAGTGACCTGCACTTCTATCGTGACCGACCCGGGACCGAGAACACCATGGGATCGTGTATCGCCGGCCACGAGCCGGCGGGTGTAGTCCAGGCCGTAGGGGTCGGCGTCAATCCAGCTGTGGCGGCGGTGGGGGATCGTGTCATGGTGCACCACTACCGCGGATGCACCATGTGCGATCTGTGCCGCTCCGGTTGGCCGCAGATGTGCCGGGTCTCCATGCGAGTGTTCGGCACTCATGAGCATGGAGCCCATGCACGGCTAATGCGGGCTCCGGCCGACACGATCATCCCGCTTGACGACGCGCTGTCCTTCGAGACTGGGGCTGCGGTGGGGTGCGGGACCGGTACGGCATGGGGCGGGCTCCAGCGATTGGGTGATATTGGCGGAGCCACGATCGCGGTGTTCGGTCAAGGTCCCGTGGGGCTGTCGGCGACCCTGCTCGCCGCGGCGCGTGGCGCCAGGGTGATCGCAATCGACCCGATGCCGTCACGACTTGAGCATGCAGCGCGGGTGGGCGCCGAAGCAACGCTCAATCCGACGGAGTGCGATGTGCCGACGGCTGTTCGCGACCTAACCGGCGGCTCAGGAGTACCGCTGGTCCTCGAGACTTCCGGTGCCTCGCCCGCCATCGCCGACGGCCTCGGCGTGCTGGCACCGTGGGGAAAGATCGCCCTAATAGGCCTGGGCGGCGAGGTGAGATTCCCGGTTCTGGGCGCTCACCGGCTGCAGATCAGTGTGCTGCCGTCAATCTCAATGTCCATCATGGCGCAGCGTCAGTGTGCGGAGTTTATCGTGTCTAAGAACCTGGACATCGACGGCCTCTACAGCCATCGATGGCGCTTGGACCAAGTGGTCGAAGCTTACGAATGGTTCGACCAGCAGGATGCCGGCAAGGGCGTGTTCCTGTTCGACGACTGAGCCCCGGCAACGTATGGCAATAATGCCAAATGAGCGGGCTGGTTGACGGATGCTTGTTCGGCATATCATTGATGTATCCCTATTTATGAACGCGTTGAATGCGACCGTCAATGTCGACGGAGAACAGAGGAGTTTGATGTGGCGGTAATGGTGACCGGGGTGGGTTTTGTTGGCGGATATGCGGTTCGTGATCTGCTGGAGGCCGGCCAGGACGTGGTGATCTACGGATACCTGGGCGGTACGGGGGATCCCAACGGCGAGCTGCCCGAACTCGAGTACGTGGACTACCTGATCGGGGGCGGGGTGCGCGACAGGGTTAAGGTCGTCGTCGGTGACGTCGGAAACCTCGATGACATGACGCGCGCCGCCGAGCAGCATGGGGTTAGGGCGATCATGCATTTCGCTTCCCTGCTGCCGACTGCCACTGAGGCGCAGCCGTGGCTCGGGGCCCAAGTGAACGTCATGGGCACGGCGAATGTGTTCGAGACGGCGGCCCGGCTCAGCATGGACAAGGTCGTGTGGGCGAGCAGCAGCAGCGTGTTCGGTTCGCGGTCCGTTGGCCCTTCTGGGGTCGTTAACGACGACAGCGTCTTCGACCCGCACTTCGGTTACGGTGCCGCCAAGCTCATGGGCGAGAAGATGGCCCGGTCGTACGCGGAGAAGTACGGCCTGAACATCACCGGCGTTCGTCCGATGCGGGTCTATGGCTTCGGCGAGCATGTCAAGCTGAGTCGGGGAGGAGGCAGTTCCTGGCTCGCTGAGCTGCTGTACAAGCCCGCCCTCGGGCTGGGCCCCAGCAAGGTTCCGTTCGGGCACCGCAGCATCGGCCTCCTGTACGTGGAGGATCTTATTGCCGGAATGCTCGCCGCACTTGAGTTCCAGGAGCCGGACGGGGCTGCGAGCTATCTGATCGACGGTGATTACCGTCCAATCCGCGAAGCGGTCGACTTCGTGCGCAAACTTCTTCCGGAGGCGCAGATTGAAGTCGAAGACGCCGATCTCAAGCTGGCGCCCGGAGCGACGCTGCTCTTCGAGATGAAAACCGATTCCAGCAAGGCGGCCGAGGCGTTCGGGTACCGTGCCCGCCACGGCATGGAGGCCGGCGTCTACCGCACGATCAACAGGAACCGCATCTTCGCCGGGTTGCCCGAGCTTCCCGAGCCGCCAGAGGCGGCTGTGAAGCCCCTAGAGCTCGGTACTACGCATGCATAAGCTCTCCCTCTCGCCCATGACCGTTCTGCCGTGTTCGCCGCTCGAGCAGATCGATGCCGCACATAAGGCCGGATTCGACAGTGTGGGTCTTCGGCTCTTTCCCTCTCTGCCGTCAGACGTTGACGTCATGGCGGATAAGAGCCTTCAGCGGGACATCAAGCATCGTCTTGAGGACACCCAGCTTGAGGTCCTGGACATCGAAGTGGTGCGGGTCTCGCCTCGCATGGACCTGGTCCCCATCGACGCGGCGCTCGAATTCGCGGGCGGACTCGGAGCCCGCTGGCTTGCCGCGACCTCCGAGTCGCGGCAGGACTATCGAACGGAGGATGAGCCCGGCCTCGTGGGTCGTCTTGCTGAGCTCTGCGAGACCGCCGAACGGCACGGCATGGGGGTAATGCTGGAGTTCATGGCTTTTCGGGGCATCAGCACCCTGCAAGACGCGGTGCGGATCGTGACCGCGACCGGCTCACCCAACCTGGCCATCACTATTGATGCCCTTCATCTCTTTCGGTCCGGTGGGACGGTCGATGCCGTAGCAGCGGTCGACCCGGCGCTGCTGGCCTGCGTGCAGCTGTGCGATGCTCCACAGACCGCGCCCGCGGACCTCATCGAGGAAGCACGGCAAAACCGTCTGTATCCAGGCGAAGGCGATCTGCCACTGGCGGATCTGATGCGGATGCTGCCGGCAGATATCCCCGTCAGCGTCGAGATACCTTCCCGATCCCGGGCGCATCTTTCAGCCCATGAGCGCGCGACACATGCCGCACGCTCCGCCCGACCCATGATTCCGGCACCCAGCCTGTAATCGTGGACATCAATCGAGCCGAATTTGCGATGGAGGGGAAATGGGTGTGGTGAAGAGGTCGCTAAGCCGGCGGCCTTCAGAGTACCTGCGAGGTGAGTCAGTCGCGGCCGACGATAGCTTCAAAGCGCTCCGGACAGCGCTTCTAGAAAGCGGCCCCCTCGACACGATGACTTGCGAGCTCATCGTCATTTCAGCGCTCGGGATCGCTGGCTTCGAGGATTCTTTCAAGACTCACTCTGCTCGCGTACTGGAAACGGGAGCCGACATCGATTCGCTGCGGCATGCCGTGGTCGTCACGCTCGGAGCAACGTCCGGGATCTACCAGGTCGCCCGCGCCCTCGAGTGGCTCGACGAGCTAGAGGGAGACGCTTGATCCCGCGGTCGGGCATACGATAGGAGCCCGTGGTATTCAAAAGACTGGTGGTGGCGGCGCATTTGCAACTGCCGAGCAAGAGACCGTTACTCGGGTAATTTCGCTACTCGAGCTCGCTCTGGCGAGTGACAGGCAGGGCATAAGCTCGGTGAGCTGGCTTCGATGATCGGGGCGCCCAAGTCCTCGGTGCATGGCCTGGCAAAGGGACTGGTTGCAACGGGCTACTTTCGTGAGGATAAGGGCCGGTACGTCGTGGGCCCCGCGGTTTCGACGCTCCTGGCCGCCGGCCCGAGCGCCCTTCCCGCCGTCTACCACCATGCACTCGAGGAATTGACTCAAACATGGGGTGAAACCTCGATGCTGGCGACCCTTGTCGGGGACTCGGTCGTCTATATCGACACTGTGGAGTCGCCAAGCATTATCCGGGCTTCTCCGACCCTGAATGAGAGATTGCCGCTCTGGCCCAGGAGCAGCGGCAAGTGCTTCCTGGCAGCCATGTCGCCCGAACGTCTCGAAACCTACCTTCGCCGAAACAAGACGCTTCCTGTAGGCCGGGAGCAGATACTCGATGAACTGTCGAAGGTGCGCGAGACGAACACCGGCTTCAACATCGGGGAGTCGATCGCCGATCACATCAGCATCGCCAGCCCAATCGTGAACGGGACGGCGCCCGCAACACTCGCCATAGCCCTCGTCGGGCCCAAGTCCCGCATGGAAGAAAACATGGACCAGATCGCCAAGAGCGTTCGTCAGACGGCGGCGTCCCCCTCGTCCCCAGCCGCCTCTTGACATTATTCCTGGGGCGTCTGCAGACCGTTCGGGTGGACCGTGGCCACCCATGTCAGCGAAGTGTGTCACGGAGTGGCTCAGACGTGGCCGCGGACTGTGGCACATTCTTTGATAGTTAGGTCGTAGAACGACGTCTTCCAGAAATTAACGTGCCGACAGACTACGCGGACGTGCTTGAGGCCTTGAATACCCACCGTCTCGGATGCCAAGGTGCAAAGGCAACAGACGGTCAACTCACTGCTTATCAGGCACTGCTGGTCGCCGGCAAGGACACCTTGCCCCCAGACAGCCACGGCTGGGGAGCCATGGCATGAGGCAACTGGCGACCGACCTGCGGAATGTTCTCCCGTATTTGGACCAGGGGCGGCCTGTGCATCAGGGCCATGAACCACCCGGACGAGAACTATGTCGAGTATGTACTCCACGTCGTAAAGGGTTGAGCGGCCTCAGCTTGGAGCATCTGCGGTACGAGCAGCGTCTTGCCAGCGCTGTGGGAGGCTTCGGCCGTACTGTCGACTAGCTATTCTTGGGCATCGCCGCATTGCGTGGGCTCGACGAGGTCACCGGCAGGATGTAGCTCGGAGCTTTATTCTTTCCGGAAATACTCTTTGCCAGAATGCGATGGACGGGTGGGAAGGCGACGAACACGCAACTGGGACTCGCACCGATGGATCTCAAGGGTGGGCTCGAGCCATTCAACAGTGCTTACGTCCCGGCCTCCCTGTGATGAAGATCCGCCCGACTCCCCTAATTCGCGCAAACGGCTGCCGCAAGCAGGGATCCGGGGCCGAGAGCAGAGGATCGAACCGTCCCGCGTTACCGCCTCTACCGTCCCCCTCGGACCAATGTTCCCTCGTCCTAGACAATATGAAGGGGCTCAGCCCAGGCCTCGGGCCGGAACCCCCCGATTCAAATTGATTCGTGGGTTGCCGTGCGGACCGTAGGTGCGCGGTAGAGCCACATTTGAAGGTGTGGAGGTTCCGGCTAAGACCGAGGATACAAGGTTCGCGTGGCTATGGCCGCGCTTTTTGTGGTCATGGTTTCTGCCCTGCCAACGGCTGGCCATTGTCGCCGGGCCCGTGTCGGGGCGCCGGCCAGCAGTGGCGTGGCCGCGGCAGATGGCGGAGGCGGCACCCCGCCCCTCTTGCCCGGCGCTGATGGCCTTTATCGGGCAGGGCAGGATGGTCTGCGGGGCAGCGCCTGTCTGGGCCACACTGGGTTTATCCACCATCGGTCGGTGGCGAAGGGGGGAGCCGCCGTGAGCTCCAAAGGGTCCTGTCATGTTTGAGAGAACAAGCATCGGTTTGGACGTGCACGCCCGCTCTGTCGTCGCGTGTGCAATCGACGGGGAAACAGGGGAAGTATTCAGGCGCCGGCTCACGCCGGACTTCGGTGAAATCCTGGCCTGGATCCAGTCACTGCCCGGACCCGTGAAATCCGTCTACGAGGCCGGCCCCACCGGCTTTGACCTGGCCCGCTTTCTGCTGGCTGCCGGTGTTGAGTGTGTCGTCGCGGCCCCGTCGAAGCTGCAGCGGCCCTCCGGCGACCGGGTCAAGACCGATACTAACGACGCCCTGCATCTGGCCCGCCTGCTGCGTCTGGGAGAGGTCACCGCTGTTCTCATTCCCACGGTGGAGCAGGAAGCCGCCCGGGACTTGGTCCGTGCGCGGGAGGATGCCCGCGGTGACCTGATGAGCGCCCGTCACCGTATCTCCAAACTGCTCCTGCGCCAAGGCATCATCTACACCGGTGGCAAAACCTGGACCCTGCAGCACGGGGCCTGGCTGGAGCGGCAGAAGTTCGATTCCGCACCGCTGCAGCTGGCCTATGATTCATCGCTGGACGCGATGACAGCGGTCCTGGACCGGCGGGACCGCCTCGACCACGCGATCACTGAACTGGCCTATCACAGCCGGTACACCCCGATCGTCAGGAACCTGGAGTGCCTGCGCGGGATCTCCACGCTGACAGCGTTCGGCCTGGCCGTGGAAATCGGCGATTGGGACCGCTTTACGGGCCGCACCATCGGCGCCTACCTTGGTCTGGTCCCCTCCGAGCATTCCTCCGGCCAGTCACGGTCGCAAGGTCCCATCACCAAAACAGGCAACGGCCACGCCCGCAGGCTGCTGGTCGAAGCCGCCTGGCACCACCGTCAACCCTACCCACACCCCTCCAGCCTCATGCGACAACGATGGGCACAGGCCTCCACCGCGGCCCAATCCCGCGGAGACGCCGGAAACCGCCGCCTTCATGAACGATGGGTCGTCTATCTCGAACACCGGAAACGCCCCGTGATTGCAAACGTTGCAATCGCCAGAGAACTCGCAGGATGGTGCTGGTCACTGGCGACCATGCCCCCTGCTACCGGCCAGAACCACACGATCCCGGCTGGATGACACGTGACCGACACGCTCCCTCCGAAGGAAGTGATCTTTGCAGCGCATGGAGTAAACCCGCGGAAGATCTATGAGCAGCCAACCACCGGCCACGCTCGACTCTAGACAAGCGGTAACCTCCAGCCGAACACATCGTCCTGCGGTAACCAACCCGCGCATATCAGAGTGACCGCGCCGTCGCCAACGACACGCTGGACCCCTTCCAAGCAGGACATGCCGGCCCCCACAAAAGATGAGAACGAGGACAAACCAGCCCCCCGGCCCTCATCAAAGGAAGCGGCCCCAGCCAACCCGGCCGGGACCGCTTCCCCACGCACTATTGACAATCTTGCCTACATATCAGATCTCTACACGTCGCCTGACGGCGCGTTGCCTATCGGGTTGCAGGTGAAGATCGATCCTTTTGCTCCTTCAAGTCGGTGACCCAGGTTCGGCGTGGCAGCAGAGTGTTCGCTGAACCGGCGGTGAGGTGTCGTTGCGATTAGTTTGATGATCCGGCTAATCGAGCCACACCTCACCGCTGGAAGGGGCCAGCCGATTTCCAACCCACGTCGGCGCGCTTTTCGTCCGCCTGATTCATAGGCGGCCAATGAGGCGCTTGGAAGTCCCGATGTTTTATTATGCGCAATCTCTGGGGTAAGGAGCCCAGAGAGTGGTCCATGAACTGACAGGCTGCTTATGTAGCACGGCTGAGCGAATCGTCAGGCATGTTATTCCGCAGACTCCTCCGCGCGCTGCGTAACGGCCGCTTCAGCCGCGGCGGCCGCGGCGTCTGGAACATAGCGTTCGACGTGGCGCTCAGCGGGACCGTTGTACTCCGACAGCGGGCGAATGAGCGCATTGGACTCCGCCTGCTCCAGTATGTGAGCGGTCCAGCCTGTCACTCGTGATGCAATAAAGACCGGCGTGAAGGTGAGTGTGTCGAATCCAATGAGGTTGTACGCAGGCCCCGATGGAAAGTCGAGATTGGGGTAGATGCCCTTGCGGCTAACGAACTCCGTTTCAACGGCGTTGTAAAGGGCAGCGACGTCCGGGCGGTGGTAATGTTCGACGAGCCTGTCGAGCGCGGCCTTCATCGTGGGCACGCGCGAGTCGCCGCGCTTATAAACCCGATGACCGAAGCCCATGATCTTGCGCTTAGAGGCGAGTGCCTGGTCGAGCCAAGGGCCGGCGTTAGACGCGTCCCCGATCTCGTTGAAGATGTGTAGCACGGCCTCATTCGCACCGCCGTGTAACGGCCCCTTGAGGGCGCCGATCGCGCCGACGACCGCCGAGTACAAGTCGCTAAGCGTGCTGGTCACGACGCGAGCGGTAAACGTCGAAGCGTTGAAGGAATGCTCTGCATACAGGATCATTGAGCGGTTGAACGCGTCGATGACAACGTCGTCCGCCTCCTCGCCGAACGTCATCCATAAGAAGTTCGCGGCGTAGTCGAGATCGTCTCTGGGCTCCACCGGCTCCTGCCCTCGACGGCGGCGCTGACCGTATGCCACAATCGCAGGGAGCGCGGCGAATAGGCGGATGCTGCGGGCCAGATTCTCCCCACGGCTGCCGCTGGCGTCGAGCACGGACCCGGAGCCGGCGAGATCCCGGGAGCCGAGCAGACTCACGGCGGTTCGTACCTCGTCCATCGGGTGGGCGTCGAGCGGTACGAGCTCGATGGCTGCCCGGACGTCCGGGGCGAGGTCACGGTAGAGTCGCTCCTCTGCGCGGAGAGTGCCCAGCTGCTCGTCCGTAGGGAGCTCCCCATTCCACAGCAGGTAGGCGACCGCCTCGAATGGCTGCGTCGCGGCGAGCTCTTGAACCGGATACCCGCGGTACAGCAGGGAATTGGTCTCGGGGTTGACTTTGCTCACGGCGGTGTAGTCCACCGTGACTCCCGCGAGACCCTTCTTAATGTCGGTCATGCTTACTCCTTCGTGATGCTAAGCCGTTCGTGTGGACGTCGTGCTCTTACGGGCGTGCAGATCGGCCCGATGCTGCCTCCCGCAGTTACCGGCCAGATAGGATCTTTGCCCCAAGGATGTAGCTTTCAAGCCCGAGAAGACCTGAGAGCTGGAAAATTTCGAGAATCTCGTCGCCAGTCGCTCCCAAGTCAAGCGCATTCCGGATGTGGCGACGGAGTCCTGGCTCGTATTTGTGAGTAACGGTGCAGTCGATGCCGATGCAGATAAACGCCCGTTCCTTGGTGCTGAGCGGGCCGTTGTCCCACGATTCGGTGGAGACTGCGTCTAAAGCGTCGTAGTACTCCGGCATCAGCCGGGCGATCGCTTCGCGGTCGGCATTCCAGAAGCCGCGTGATTTGATAAACGCCCGCTTTGCCGCTTCAAGAGTTGGGTCGAGCTCGGCCAGCCTCTCTGCTTGGTCGCCGCGCTTTCCGAGCTCGTCTTGAAGAACGGGTATGGAGAAGTAGAGCGCATGATTCGCAACGGCGACTATTGTGATAAGCACGTCGATGATTTCGCCCGCGGTGGCACCGGCTGCTCGTGCACGTTTGATGTGGCGTTCAACAGCCTCGGCATTCAGGCTCGTAACCGAGGCGTGCATCGCAAGGAGCACGAGTTCCTTCATGCGGGCCGGAAGGTGGCGGCTTTCCATTGGAGCGCGCCAGTAATTGGACGCCACCCCCCACGAAGTCCATGCCGCTTGGCGGAAGGCGTCAAGGTCGGCGACTCCTGATATGACATCTGCCAGGGATGCGAAGTCGGCGACGGTCGTAGTCGACTCATTGGGATATGTCACTGAACCTCCACTTTTCTCTTTCTGTTTCAGCTTCGTCATTCTTCCCCCCTCCCCGCCGGTACAGATCGGTGCTGGTGCTGCTCTAAGCACTGGCTTTGATGCTGTAAGCCTTCCGGGTGTGCATGGTGTCCACCAAAATCCATGGCCGAACCGTCCCTGCAAGGACGATTGAACTCCGACTGGTTCCGCAGCTTCCTGTGGGTTCGGCGAACCTCGTACTTAGCGGCCGTGGTATTCAGGCGGGCGCTTCTCTAGAAACGCGCGCATGCCTTCTTTCTGGTCCTGGGAGTCGAACAGGATCTGGAAAGCCTTGCGCTCGAGAAGGAGCGCGGTGTCGAGAGGGACATCTGCCCCCGCTCGGACGACTTCCTTGATTGCCGATACCGCAAGCGCAGGCATCGTTGCGATGAGCGATGCCATCTCTGCAGCTTGTTCGAGCGCCTTGCCTTCGGGTGCGACTTCGGAAACAAGACCCATCGCATGGGCCTCTTCTGCGAATACGTGCTTGCCAGTCAGGAGCAGGCGCATGGCTTGGTACCGGCCCACGGCCCGCAATAACCGCTGAGTTCCGCCTGCCCCCGGTATCACACCGAGCAGGATCTCCGGCTGCCCGAACCTCGCGCGTTCGGAGGCAATGATGATGTCGCAGCACAGCGCCAGCTCGCACCCGCCCCCCAGCGCAAATCCTTCGACGGCGGCGATGAGCGGTTTGGGGCACGCCCGGAGTGTGGAGAACATCCGGTCAGTAACCCGCAGCGTGTGTTCGACTGGGGTTAGGTGCTCCATTTCGGCAACGTCTGTGCCGGCGACGAAAGCACCAGACGCGCCGGTTATGACGATGACACGCACGGACGCGTTGGCGCCTAGCTCCTCTACTGCCCGGGCCACGAGTTCCTTGACTTCAATGTTGAGGGCATTGCGGCGCTCGGGCCGGTTAATCGTCAGCTGCGCAACGCCGGGCGCAGCCCAGGAGACGATCAGGCTGTCGCTCGTGAGGTCTTCCACGACGTCCTCGGTCTGGGCATTTGTCATCGATTCACGTCCTTAAGTGAGTCATTGTTAGAAAAACCTGAGTCGTCATTGTTCTGGCGAGCCGATAACGAGCCCGTCAACGGCGACAACGCCCGCTCCCTCGGGTAGGACAAGCAAGGGGTTGATCTCGGCTTCGGAAATCAGTGCTTCCCGGTCGTTGGCTAGCTGCGAGATAGCGACGACGGCTTGGGCAAGGGCCTCAGTGTCGCCGAGCGGAAGTCCCCGGTAACCGCGCACCACAGCGAGTCCTTTGACCTCGTCAATCATCGAGCGGGCCTCGTCGAGCCCGACCGGGGCAACGCGAACGGCGATGTCCTTGTAAATTTCCGCCAGGACCCCGCCTACTCCCAGGACGACCACGGGACCGACTTCAGGATCGCACCTGAAGCCGAGGATGACTTCTGCCAGCCCGGACTCCATCTTCTGGACAAGCACTCCGTCGATCTTCGCTTCGGGGTGCCGCTTGGCTACATTCTCGCGAATGCTCTTGACTGCTTCCGCAAGCTCTGCGGCGTCGCGAATGCCCAGGACGACGCCGCCCGCGTCAGTTTTGTGCGGAATATCGGCAGAAAGGATTTTCGCTACAACCGGAAACTCAATTTCCATTGCCGATATCGGGGCGTCGTCAGTTTCGCGCACGACGACGGAGGCAGCCGTGGGGATATCCAGAGCAGCGAAGATCGCAGCGGAATCGCGCTCATTGGGACGTCGACCGTTCAAACCGGAGATCGTGTCCGCGACCATGGCAAGAGCGGCCGAATTCGGGCTTGGTGCCTCTGCAGGTTGCCGCCATTGACTCCAGGCCCTGATGGCATCCGCGCATGATTCCGGCGTGCGAAACCCCGCAACGTGTGTTCCACTGAGCTGCTCGAGGGCTTCAGGAGCATGCGGGGCGAAGAACGCCGCCAGGGCTTTCCCATGGCTTGCTCGGAGCAGCGGACCGACGGAAATCTGCGGCTGGAATTGCGCCGAGCTTCCCGCAATGGCGAGGACCAGGTCACAGTGATCGGACGCCACGAGCTCATCCAGAACCGCACCATACACGTCTGCGCGCGTCCCCGCATGCGTCAGGTCGGTGAGTGGTCCACGTGGAATGTCAATCCCCTTCTCGGCCAAGATGTCAACGACAGCCGTGCTTGGAGTCACCACTTCGACGTCCATGGAGCCAAGCCGGTCGACAACGGTTGCCGCGCCTCCGCCTGTCGTCGACATCACGGCGACTCGGTGCTGCTTGGCAGGGCGCTTGCCCGCCAACAACGAGGGCAATTCGAACATCGTCTCGAGGTTGTCCACACGCAGGATCCCGTGGGCCCGGAAAAACGCGTCCCCCACTTCCGCGGATCCTGCCATCGCCCCCGTATGGGATGCGGCCAGGCGGCGTCCGACGTCCGAACGGCCGAGCTTGTATGCGATAACCTGCTTGCCCGCCTCAACGGCTCGGCGTGCAGCTGACGCCAGCCGCGGAGCGTCCCGGATGGTTTCGAGGAAAAGCAGAATCGTCTCGGTCTCGGGATCATCCACCAGCCAGTCAGTAAGCTCGCCCACGGTAAGGTCGCTCTCGTTCCCAATGGAGACGACTTTAGAGAACCCGACTCCGCGGCCAAGCCCCCGAGAGAGCAGCCCGCCTGTCATGCTCCCGGACTGGGATATCACGGCGAGAGGGCCGGGCCGGATTTCCAGCTGCTCGATGGCCGCGTTCACCGAAAGGGCGCTCGAAGGTCGGGTGCTGAGAACTCCGCTGCAGTTTGGACCGAGAATGCGGACGCCGCCCTCGCGTGCGCGGGCCACAAGTTCCTCCTGCCTCCGCAGACCCTCAGGCCCCGCTTCAGCGAAGCCATCGGCGTAGATCGTGGCGACTGGGATCTGCCGCTCGATGCATTGCTCGATTGACTCAGTTACTGCCGCTGCCGGAACCATGATGAATGCATGGTCGACGGTTTCGGGTACGTCGAGGAGGCTCGGGTAGGCACGGTCACCAAAGATCTCGTCTCGCTTTGGGTTGATCGGCACGATCTTGCCGTCATAGCCGTGGCGTCGTAGGGACCGCTGAGGCCGGGACGTGTGTTTCTTCTCGTCGCTTGAGGCACCGACGAGCGCGATCACCCGCGGCGAGAACAGCCCCTCGAAAACCCGCCGGTCCTGCTCGTTCAATCCTGTTCCTTCCAGGCTTCCCTGCAATTGCCTGCTCATCAGCGCCTCTGGGAGAATCGTCGGCCGAACACGGATTCGGCGATACGGTTCAGCAGCATCTCGATCGTGCCACCTGCGATCATCCAGCCGCGGGTACGGCGCAGGCAGTATTCGACGAGCATTTCGTCGCTATACCCCATGCCGCCCAGTACCTGCAACGACTCGTTGGCGACCTCGAAGCCGGTGCGGTTGCACATGACTTTAGCGATGGCTGTCTCCTCCGCCGACGGGAAACCGGTGTCCGCGTTGATCGCGGCGCGGTACAGCAGGAGCTGGGCAGCGTCCAGCTTGATCTTCATGTCGGAGAATTTCCACTGCAGGCCCTGGAACTCGCACAGCGGACGACCGAACTGATTCCGTACCAGTGCGTGTTCTCGGGCAAGCTCGTAGGAGTAGCGACCGAGGGCAAGAGCCCGGGCGCTGTTGCCGATCCGCTCAACATTGAAGCCGCTGATCTGCTGCTTGAAGCCTCCTTCACCCAAGAGCACGTTTTCGGCGGGAACGTAAACGTTGTCGAAGTAGAGGGGGTTCCAGTCTTCACCGCCCATGAAGCTCGCCGCAGCACCGAAGCTCAAGCCCTCTGTGTCCCGCTCGATGAGGACCGACCCGATGCCGTCAGCACCGGGGCCGAACCTGACGTAGACGAGAAACAGGGACGAGTGCAGTCCGTGAGTGGTGAAGATCTTTGTCCCGTTGATCCTGAACCCGGCGCCATCGGGAGTGGCCGTCGTCGTAAGTTCGGTCACCGCCGAGCCGGCATCTGGTTCAGTCATCGCGACGCAGATCAAGCCCGTGCCGTCGAGCAGCGGTGCCAGAAAGCGCTCTTTCTGCCCGGGGGTCGCAAAGTTCGCGAGTACGCGGAGCGCACCAAAGTTGCCTGCCTGGACAACGTCGGCACTGCGGGGGCACACCGCGGCGATCTGCTCGATGGCGATGACAGCGTCCATCAGAGATCCGCCGCCGCCGCCGTCTTCCTCATCGACGGTGATGCCGATCAGGCCGTTATCAGCCATCTTCTTCGCAACATCCCATGGGTAGTCGCTGCTGTGGGCGCGCTCCACCGCGCCGGACGCGAGTTCGCGTTGCGCGAAGGCGTGAACCGAATCGCGAAAGTCCTTCTGCTCTGTGCTGAGTTCAAAGTCCATGCGTTTTCGTCCTTTTCAGGTGGTGAGGGTTGTCAATATGTCGATAAGGGTGCGTCATCGCGGGGGCATCCTGATGGCGCCATCGAGTCGGACCGTCTCTCCGTTGATGTATTTGTTCTCAAGGAGTGAGACGGCGAGGTGGGCATAGTCCTCGGGATTCCCTAAGCGCGACGGGTGCGGGACGGCGGCGGCAAGTCCTTCACGGATGTCGCTGCGAAGTTTGGCCAACATGGGAGTGTCAAATGTCCCAGGAGCGATGGTGTTGACCCGGATCCCCCGGCTGGCCAAATCACGGGCCGCAACCAAGGTGAGCCCGTGAACAGCGGCTTTGGACGAAGTGTACGATGCCTGCCCGATCTGCCCATCAAATGCCGCGACGGACGCGGTCAGCACGATCGCACCCCGGTCGCCGTCGACTACCTCATTGGCGGCCATTCGTGCGGCAGCCAGGCGAAGGATGTTGTAAGTACCGAAAAGGTTGATCCTGACGACGTTCTGGAAGCTGTCGAAGTCGCCGGGGTTGCCCTCTTTGTCCACGATGCGCAGCCGATCACCGCCACGGCCCGCACAATGCACGACCCCTCGTAGGGAACCATTTTGCTCTGCGACATCCAACGCCGCTGATACCTGATTCTCGTCGAGGATGTCGGCGCCAACGAATGTGGCCCTCTCCCCCAGCTTTTCGGCTGCTTCTGTGCCGGGCGAGTCCGGCAAGTCCAGCAGCACTACGCTCGCGCCTTTGCCTACGAGCCGTGAGGCTGTCGCAAAACCGAGACCGGATGCGCCGCCGGTAATCAGGGTTGATGTTCCCTCAAGTTGCAAAGGATTGTTCCTTCCAGGATTCAGCTTGCAAGTTCGACAAGGGTGGCGTTGGCGGTACCGCCGGCCTCGCAGATGGTTTGGAGTCCGTAGCGGATACCGTTGTCACGCATATGGTGGACGAGCCGGGTCATGAGGATCGCACCTGACGCGCCAAGCGGGTGCCCAACGGCAATTGCACCCCCGAGAGGATTTAGCTTGTCCGGGTCGGCCCCGGTTTCTGCCAACCAGGCCAAGGGCACGGCCGCAAATGCTTCGTTGACCTCGTAGGCGCCGATTTCGTCCAAGCGGACCCCGCTCCTAGCGAGGAGCTTTGCGGTCGCTGGGATCGGAGCGGAGAGCACAAGTGTCGGATCGTCGCCGGCGACTACCCCACTGTGGATCCGTACGATCGGGGTAAGTCCCAGCTCGGCAGCCCGTTCCGGGGTAGTGATAATTACCCCGGCCGCTCCATCGGAGATTTGTGAAGCGTTGCCCGCCGTCACCACGCCGTCTTCACGGAAGGCAGGGTTTAGGCCGGCCAAGGCCTCGAGCGAGGAGTTACGCCGGATGCCTTCGTCAGTTCGCAGTTCCGGTGCCGCGGGGACCGGGACGAGCTGCTTTTCGAAAGCCCCGGAATCAGTGGCCGCGGCGGCCTTGGTGTGGGACGCCAGGGAGAATTCGTCCAGGTGTTCCCGACTCAGATGCCAGCGATCAGCCATCATCTCCGCTCCGACCCCCTGCTCGAAACCGGCGTGGTGATAGCGGGCGTTCATGGCCGGCCCGTAAGGTTCCCCAACCGCACGGGTGGCGCCCAGTGGCACACGTGTCATCGTCTCGACACCACCCGCGATCGCCAGATCATACCGGCCCGACATGACTCCCATCGCTGCAAATTCGATCGCCTGATGGCTGGATCCGCAAGCGCGATTGATCGTGACACCGGGAATGGATTCGGGCCAACCGGCGGCCAGAAGTGCGAACCTCCCCACGTTTCCCGACTGATCGCCCAACTGCGTCACACAGCCCCACACCACATCATCGACCGTCTCAGGGTCTAAGCCTGTGCGTTCCAGCAGACTGTTCAAAACGTGAGCAGAAAGGTCCACCGGATGCACATGCGCCAACAACCCTTTCCGCCGCCCGATCGGCGTGCGAACCGCCTCAACAATTACGGCTTCGCGCATTTCGTCCTCCTAATCCGGATCATGTCAGAGCCCGCCCATGCAGATGTACTTAACTTCCAGGTAGTCTTCGAGTCCGTAGTGCGACCCTTCCCGCCCGAATCCGGATTCTTTGATACCTCCGAACGGGACTGCTTCGTTCGCCATCAGCCCTACGTTGATACCGACCATGCCGGTCTCAATTGCTTCGGCCAAACGCCAGACCCTGCCGATGTCGCGGGTGTAAACGTAGGCCGCGAGGCCCAACTCCGTGTCATTGGCCGCAGTGAGAACCTCGCCTTCGTCCGTGAAGCGGAAGATCGAGGCCAGCGGTCCAAACGTTTCCTCGCGGGATACCTTGGCATCATGGCTGACATCCACCATCACGGTGGGCTCAAAGAAGGAACGGCCCAGCGGGTGCCTCTTACCACCCGCGATAACCCGTGCACCCTTCTCGACAGCATCGGCAATGTGGGATTCGACCTTTTCGACCGCGTCCGTGCCGATCAGTGGCCCCATCGTCACTTCCGGGTCAGTCCCGTCCCCCACGACCAGCGAACTGACCCGATCCGCCAAACGCGTCGAAAACTCTTCGTACACGGCGTCATGGACATAGAAACGGTTCGTTCCCACACAGGCCTGACCGGAGTTACGGAACTTCGAAGCCAGAGCGCCCTCGACCGCCTGTTCGATGTCGGCATCCTCGAAGACGATGAACGGCGCATTCCCTCCCAGCTCGAGTGCGAGCTTTTTGATCGTGCCCGAACTCTGACCCATGAGAATCCGTCCCACCCCGGTGGACCCTGTAAAAGACAGCTTCCGGACGACCGGATTCGTCGTCAGCTCCAGCCCCATGTCCTTGGAGTGACCCGTGATGACGTTGAGAACACCTTCTGGAATTCCCGCCCGGCTTGCGAGCTCCGCCAGGACTAGTGCCGAGTAGGGAGTCTCCGTGGCCGGGCGGACGATCATCGTGCACCCGGCCGCAAGAGCCGCGGCTGCTTTGCGGGTCACGATTGTGTTTGGGAAGTTCCAGGGGGTGATGGCGGCACAAACCCCAATCGGCTGCTTGATGACGACGACGCGGCGGTCCTGCGCCGGCGCCGGAATGGTCTCTCCGTAAGCCCTCCGGGCCTCTTCAGCGAACCATTCGATGAACTGCGCCCCATTTACAACCTCGGAAAGTGCCTCCTTGTAAGGTTTGCCCTGCTCTGCAGTCAGAATGCGTGCAAGGTCCTCGCGGTTTTCGATAACCAGATCGAACCAGCGACGAAGGAGCCGGCCGCGTTCCTTGGCCAGAAGTCCCCGCCACGCCGGCAGGGCCTTCTCGGCCGCTTCGACAGCACGACGTGTTTCCTCGGCCCTAAAGAATGGCACCGAGCCGAGTTCCTCGCCCGTAGCCGGGTTAAGGACCGCGACGCTTTCGCCGGAGTCGGATGTGACCCATTCTCCTCCGACCAGGCAAAGTTGCCGGAGAAGAGTCGGATCATTGAGGCGCAGTTCAGCCACGATTTACTCTCCTGTATTAGCGGTTTCTACGGGGCCTGGCTTCCAGGTCTCGTTGAAGTTTGCCGGGTACGGGTACCAGATCGCCCGCCACTGGGGTGTCGAGAGCTCGGTGTCTACGCTGATGAGGGTCGGACGGCCCGAGGCGAGGGCCTTTTCGAGCGCGGGCTTGTAGTCCTCCGCCTTGTTGACCCTGATCGCCTCGGCGCCCATTGCCTCGGCCATCGCAGCGTAATCAGGTCCCCAGAGTTCTTCCTCGCCCACCTTGCGGTAGTCACACATCGACTCCCGGCCATAGACCTTGAGCATCGTTTCGCGCTCGATCTGGAAGGACCGGTTGTCCATGACGACCCAGACGATGGGAAGGTTGAGTTCGACGGCAGTGGGGACGACGGTGGCGCGCATCAGGAACGCGCCGTCGCCGAGAAGTGCGATGGCGGGCCCGTTGTTGCTTGCGATGCTGGCGCCCAGCACCGACGCCGCGCTCCAGCCCATCCTGTGCATGAACCCGGAGTGGACGACATTGCGGGAAGACGCCGGCATGAACGACGGGCCGAAGCTAAGCAGGTTACCGGTGTCAAAGTGAATGGAAGCGTCAGGACAATTTTCGGCAACCACCGAAGATGTATCCCAAGTGACCCTGGCGTAATGCAGCGGGGCGATGTCCGAAGTGCGCATATGCTCGGTTTCGGCCAGCCATTCGTTGCGCTTGGAATCCAGCAGCGCGGTCCACTCGGTCTGTTCGGTGACCCCGGCTTCACGGGCACGGGCAGTCAACGCTTCCAGAGCCAGGCGGGCATCCGAGGTGATGGCGACTTCAGTCGGGTAAGCACGTCCAAGTTCGCTGGTGTCGATATCGATGTGGATGAGTTTGGTGTTGGTCGGAATATCGAACAGTGTCCAGCCGCCGGTGTCGATGTCCGTAAAGTGCGTGCCAATTCCGACCACGACGTCGCTGTGTCGAGCACCGTAGTTTCCTTGGCCTGTGCCGGCGCGGCCAATGCAACCGAGGGAGAGCCTGTGGTCTTCGGGGAAGGCGGCCTTGCCGGTCGGAGTCATCGCTACCGGGATACCAGTGGCTTCCGCGAATTCGAACAACGCGTCGTATGCTCCGGAGTTTGCAATTCCGCTTCCCACGACAATGGAGGGCCGTTCTGCGGACTTGAGCAGCTCCACGGCCCTGGCGACGCCCTGGGGGTCTGCCGAGGGGCGGTGGCAGACCATGTAGGGTCGCGGATCCGGAAGGTCATCCGGGATGAGCGTGTTCTGGATGTCGAAGGGAATGGCCATGACGACCGGGCCCGGGCGTCCGGAGTGAGCGGTCTGATAAGCCTTCAGGAACATGTCGATCACTGTGTCCGGGCGTGTCGCCATCAGTGACTTCTTGCTGATCGGCCGCATAACGCCGGCCCAGTCCTCGGGGCTGTCGCGGTAAAACTCCTCAATACCCCCTCGGTCGAACCAGTGCGTCGCCCCCACGCCGGCTAGGATCAGCATGCCGATCGACTCGTAGTATGCAGTGGCGATCGGCGGGACCGTGTTCATGTTCCCTGGTCCGACGCTGGTGGTCACGATCGGCAGCGGCGGCTTCCGCTTGCGGCGCCAATAGCCGTCAGCCAGCTCGATGGCGTGGTCCTCGCTGCGCACTGCGACGCTGCGGATATTGGTCTCATGCACCAGGGCGTCAAGCAACGCCCAGTTGCCGTGACCGTTCAGACCGAAGACCACCTCGGTCTCCATTTGTTCCAACAGGCGAGCGATTGCCTGTGCGACAGTGATTTGTCCCATGAAATTTTTCCTCAATCAGTTCTTTAGCCGACCCCAACGGGGCTGGTCACTGGACATTGCCTACAAGTCGGCTCTCGAAGAGTCCTACACGCGTTGGCAGGGCATCCGCCGACGGCAGCGAATCAATCCGCTGCAGTGCATCAAAGAGCTCCCGGGCCTCTTCGTCCGAATGCGTCTTTTCAGTGCACTCGCGGAATTTCCCCCAGAGTTGCTCCGCGGTCAGCGGGTCGTCTGCGTGGCCAGGAACGCTGGCAATTGGACCGCTCTCGATCACCTCGCCGCTGCGGAGGGTCATCTTGACGGACTCTGTGGGCGAAAAAACCGGATCCCGCTCGTCGACTTCATCGACCGGGATGAGTTTCACCTTTGGATAGAAAGCCTGCAGGTCGGGCCGTTGGACCACCTCGTCGGCCAGCTCAGGTACTCCCATCTTTCCCAGAATCACGGCTGCCGCTATTCCGTACTGGCCGCTGAATTCCGCTTCCCACCGGGTCTGCGGCCTCTCGTAGACGAGACAGGTCACCTGTCCCCTTCCCATGCGGACCTCGACAGACTCGACATCTTCCGGGTTAATCCGGCGTTCGGCCAGCATCTGCACGGTCCCGTTGAAGGACCGGTGAAGGAAGTAGCAGGTGGGATGCAGCTTGATCAGGAGCTTGTGCTTGGGCAGGTACCACTCTTTGCCCAGCTTCGACTCAGAGATTAGATCGGGCGTCCGATCAGTTGAGAACGCCATCAGGAAGCCCTGCACATTCTCGATCGCGTCCGGTCCGGCCGTCATCCCGGCGGCTGCCAGGCGCGCCGCTTCCAGGCCGAACCGGGCCGCCATTCCCGCGTGATAGCCCTTCATCATTGACCCGAAGTTGGAGAAGAGTCCCCCGGCATGGCTTCCGGCGATGGCGACGGCGGTAGCCGCCTGTTCAGCAGAAAGCCGACGCAACACAGCGCCGGCCGCAGCTACGGCCATGACACCGAACACCGACGTGGGATGCCAGCCTTTCGCGTGATAGTTGCGGTCGCGCCGCCACAGCTCACACCACACCTCATAGCCAGCGACGTAAGCGGTCGTCATGTCCTTACCGGTGGAACCGAGGACCTCTGCTTCAGCAAGGATCGCGGGAACTAGAACCGCACTCGGGTGGCCCGACATGGATTGATCGTCATAGTCCAGGGAATGCGCAATCGCGCCAGCCAGCAGTGCCGCGTCCGGCGCGGACACGCGCCGATCCGACAGACATGCACGGGCCTCCGCGATCCCTGACGGCTCAACGAGGGTCCTACGAACTATTTCTGCGACCGGCTGATCGAGACCGACCATCACGACCGCCACCGTGTCGGTGAAGGCATCGCGGACCATGGGCAGAACCTCCGGAGGCAGGTCCTCGTATTTCACATTCGCCAGAAACTGGCCGACGTCAGCAGTCAATGAGCTCACGGTTCTCCTTTGATCGTGTAGTAGCGGAACCCACCCTTGCAACTGGCCGACCGTGTCTGAAGTACGCTTCGCCAGCACCAGGTGTTCCGAATATTGTACAAGCATTCGTAATTACAAACGCCAATTTACCCAGCCCCGCCATTGCCGTCAAGTAATTTATCGAGAGCCAAGCCCGCTCGGACGGCGCCTCCGCAGTGGAGGCATATTCGAAGACGGACCCGAATGCGAGCCCTAGGGCTGGACGCACCCCGGCGAATCCCACGCCGCGGACCGAAGCGAGATTGCACAGGTGCTGCCAAAGAGCCAGCCCTTCGTCGAGGACCGGCCGCCATTGGTGCGAGCTGCCGCTCCGCGGACCCACCCAATGAGCGGGTAGCGACGCAAGGCGGAGGTCCCCTTCCTAATCAGCCGCGCGGGAACACTCCGGAGGGCCACAGCATGCCACGTCGCGTCACGGCTCCGCGGGACTCGCCTCCGTTGATGCGATGATTTGCGTTCACCGCGACGCTGCCACCGAGGGCGCACCAGATGCCTGAGAGGAAATATGATTGCGGCTTGTGATTATGAACGACGGTACGATATGTTGAACAACAGGGCGACGATGGCCGCTTCGTGCTAGAGCCGCCTAGGCCTCCTGTACCGAACGTCGCGTCAGGGCCGCATCGTCAAAACAACCGCAATTAATGTCAAAAAGGCAGGCTTCCATGATCGTAAACCGTGACGGCGCTCCGTTCCCGGACATTCTCGGCCGACGCATTCAGGTCAGCATGGTCGTGAAAGACATCGAGAGTGCCGCGCTCTTCTGGTCTGAGCAGCTGGGCGTCGGACCGTGGATCATGATCGAGGACGCGCTCGAGGGCCGCCCCTTCGTACACCGGGGTCGCGACTCGCCCGTCGACATGTCGCTGGCGCTCACCTATGCGGGGGAAACACAGTTCGAGTTGATCTCCCAGCGCAACGATGCACCTTCGCCCTATCTGGAGTTCCTCCAAACGGGCCGGGAGGGCGTGCAGCACCTGGAATTCTGGCCCGATGACTACGAACGATCGTGCGCGGCGCTCGAAGCGGCCGGTTTCGTCGAGATCAGCTCCATCCACCTGCCCGACGGAACAAAGAATGCTAGCTATTTTGAGAGCCCCGGTTTCGTGGGTGTGGTCGTGGCAGTCGTGCCGATGACACCGTTCCGCCAGACCTACATGAAGGCGATCGAGAACTTGGCCGCCACGTGGGACGGAAGCCGGCCGCTGCGTAAGTTCCCCACGCGCGCGGACTTCATTGCATCCGACGACTTCGCACAAGCCACAACTCCGCCCGTCACCCAGAGTCCATGACGCCGGAGCTCGGCCCGCACGGGGGATCGTCGCGCGCGCTACTGTGCGTTTAGCCACTCCCTGCAGGCGATCTTCGCAGTGAGTATTCTGCCTTGATCTGGCGTGCGTAACACCCATTCCGCAGGCCGCGCTGGCCGGAGATTCTCGACGGCACCTCTATAAATCTTCGCGAGCCGGGTCGCGACCGTCGCCGGACGCGCTCCGGACGCAGGAACCCGCTCGCATGCAGTAACTATCCAGAATTGAAAGGAGTCTTGCTGTGACCCGTATCGGTATCGTCCGCGAGGAGCCGGGGGAGTCGCGCGTCGCCGCCCCCCCGGCCATCGTAGGAAAGTTGCGTGCTCTCGGCTACGAGGTCCTCGTGGAGGAGGGTGCCGGAGCGCTGGCTTCCTTCCCCGACGCCTCCTATGAGCAGGTCGGCGCGAGGATCTCGTCGAGGGGCGAGGCCTTGGCCGCCGGGATCGTACTGAAGGTCAACGCCCCGACGGCCGAGGAGATCGAACTGCTCCCGGCCGGGACGACGATCGTGGGCCTGCTAAGCCCGGCGCTGCGTCCCGAGTTACTCTCCTCGCTCGCGCAGCGCGGCGTCACGGCACTGTCAATGGACGCTGTGCCCCGCATCTCTCGGGCGCAGTCGATGGACGTGCTCAGTTCGATGGCGAACATCGCAGGCTACCGCGCCGTCGTGGAGTCGGCATACGAGTTCGGTCGTTTCTTCACCGGCCAGGTCACCGCTGCGGGCAAGGTGCCGCCGGCGAAGGTGCTCGTCGCTGGCGCCGGTGTCGCAGGCCTGGCCGCAATCGGGGCGGCGTCGAGACTCGGCGCGATCGTCCGGGCGACTGATCCCCGTCCGGAGGTTGCCGACCAGGTGAGCTCTGTCGGCGGGCAGTACCTCGCGGTCGAAGTCGAGGAGCGGATGGACTCCTCGGACGGGTACGCCAAGACCACGAGCGAGGAGTACGGACGGCGCGCAGCCGAGATCTACACCGAGCAGGCCGCGGAGGTCGACATCATCATCACCACCGCGCTCATCCCTGGCCGGCCCGCGCCCCGTCTGATCACCGCCTCCGACGTCGCCTTGATGAAGCCGGGCAGCGTCATCGTGGACATGGCCGCGGCTCAGGGCGGTAACGTCGAAGGCTCCGTTGCGGGCAAGCGCATCGTCACCGGCAACGGCGTGGTCATCCTCGGCTACACCGACCTCCCGGGCCGCCTGCCCGCACAGTCCTCACAGCTCTACGGCACGAACCTGCTGAACCTGCTCACTCTGCTTACACCCGCCAAAGACGGCCTGCTGTGCCTCGATTTCGACGACGTGGTGCAGCGCTCCATTACTGTCGCGCACGAGGGGCAGATCACCTGGCCGCCGCCTCCAGTCGAAGTGTCCGCTGTGCCACAGAAGACTGAAACGCCCGCAGCCGAGCCCGCAAAGCCGAGGCGCAGCCTCGGCAAGGGCGGGCGCCTAGCCCTCACTGCGATCGGCGTCGCCGCTCTATTTGCGCTGCTGGCGGTCGCGCCGGCGCCACTTCCCCAGCACCTGACTGTGTTCATGTTGTCCATCGTGATCGGCTTCTATGTCATCGGGAAGGTCGCGCACGCTCTACACACACCCCTCATGAGCGTCACCAACGGGATCTCGGGCATTATCGTCGTCGGCGCGCTGCTGCAGCTGGCGACCGGGGATCCCCTCGTCCAGGTTCTCGGGGCGGTCGCAGTACTGCTGGCGAGCATCAACATCTTCGGCGGCTTCGCGGTCACGCGACGCATGCTCTCCATGTTCTCGAAGGGAGAGAACGCATGACCGACCTCGCCGGCGCCGCCTACATTGTCGCCGCCCTGCTATTCATCCTGAGCCTCGCCGGACTCAGCAAACACGAGACCGCCAAGGCCGGCGTCGTCTACGGCATCGTTGGCATGGTGATCGCCCTCGCCTCGGCCGCCTGGCTCACGGTGCAGAGCGCGTGGAACCAGCCCGGCGCGGCACTCGGAGTGATCCTGCTCGTCGTCGCAATGCTGATAGGCGCGGTAATCGGCCTCTGGCGCGCCCACGTTGTCGAAATGACAGGCATGCCGGAGCTTATCGCGCTGCTGCACAGCTTCGTCGGCGTCGCCGCCGTGCTCGTCGGATGGAACGGTCAGCTACACGACCCCGGCCTGGACGGGGTTCTGCGCGACATCCACCACGCTGAGATCTTCATCGGCGTCTTCATCGGCGCGGTGACCTTTACCGGATCGATCGTGGCATTCCTCAAGCTATCCGGGCGGATGCCTTCGAAGCCACTCGTACTGCGGGGCAAGAACGCCCTCAACGTCGGCGCGCTCGTCACCTTCGTCGGCCTCACGGTCTGGTACGTGATCACACCGCAGCTGTGGCTGCTCGTTGCGGTGACGGCGCTTGCCCTCGCGCTTGGCTGGCATCTGGTTGCCTCCATCGGCGGCGGTGACATGCCCGTCGTGGTCTCAATGTTGAACAGCTACTCCGGCTGGGCCGCCGCCGCCGCAGGCTTCCTGCTGAACAATGACCTGCTGATCGTCACCGGCGCGCTCGTCGGCTCCTCAGGCGCATACTTATCCTACGTAATGTGCAAGGCGATGAACCGCTCCTTTCTTTCCGTGATTGCGGGAGGTTTCGGCATCGAGGCGCCTAGGGGCGAAGAGGAGCAGCAGGGCGAACATCGCGAGGTGGACGCCCAGTCGGTGGCCGACATGCTCGGGAACGCGTCCAGTGTCGTCATCACTCCTGGCTACGGCATGGCCGTCGCCCAGGCACAGCACCCGGTAGCCGAGCTCGTGCACACGCTACGCGAGCGAGGGGTCGAGGTGCGCTTCGGCATCCACCCCGTAGCCGGGCGCCTTCCCGGGCATATGAACGTGCTCCTGGCGGAGGCCAGGGTGCCATACGACATCGTGCTCGAGATGGACGAGATAAACGACGATTTCACCAGCACCGACGTCGTGCTTGTCATCGGCGCAAACGACACCGTCAACCCATCTGCAGCGGACGACCCCAGCAGTCCCATCGCCGGGATGCCCGTGCTGCGCGTGTGGGAGGCGCAGAACATTGTCGTGTTCAAGCGCTCGCTCGCGTCCGGCTACGCCGGAGTGCAAAACCCGCTCTTCTTCAGCGAGAACGCGCATATGCTGTTCGGCGACGCGCGTGAGCGTGTTGACGACATCCTGCGTGCGCTCTGACCCAGCGGCGCTGGGTCAGCCTGTCGGGTTTCGGCCACCGCTCAGAGCGAATATCGCGGGCAGATCCATCGCTTGGCCGGCCGAAGATCTGTCGGGCAATCCCAAGGAGGCAATCCTAAAGATAGGAGGAAAAATGACCAGAATCTCGGAAGTCGGGACAATGAACCAGCGTCTCATTGAGGATTGGACTGCGTTGCCCGGCCTGGAGGTGGTGATCCGACTTGGCGGCAGAGCTATATGCTGTGGACTCGTCGACGCAGTAACAGAAGACGGCAACATTCTCTGGGTCCATCCCGCCGGCGGGGAGAGGAGGCTCTATGAGAAATCGCAGACATACGAGGCATGGACCGACGCACAGCATGGACCTCTTCTCTACCCGCTCCAGGGAATAGGCCGATGATCAGTGAAACCTACGCGGCCGGCAGGTAAGGCCCCGGCCGTAAATTGTGAGCCGGGCCGACAGGGCGCTGAAGAACCACCACCCAGCGCCCCACCACACCCCAGACCGCGCCACAGGCTTGGACCGCCGTTGCGAGTAAGTTCGACACGGCTGGCTGCCTGGAACAGATCCGCAAATACGGGTTCACCACCTTATTCGCCGTCCCCTCCATGCTCACGCTGATGGCTCAAACTCCGGGCTTCGCCGAAGCGGATACCTCCAGTCTTCGCCGGATCCCGGGCAGCGTGCACCCATGCCGCCAGGACTCGTAGGCCTCTGATCAGAACGGAACGTCCCCGTCATGGCCTCCTACGGAATGACCGAAGCCGGAGCCTCCATCAGCTTCAGGCGACGGACCGACGCCACTGGCAAAGCAGAATCATCCGGAACGCCGGCCCTGCTGACGGATGTCCGCGTTGTCTCCGCTGACGGAACTGAGCTCCCGCCAGGGGAAACCGGCGAAATCCTCGTCCGGGGACCCCACACCGCATCGTCTTACTGCCGGGCGCCAAAACAGCTGACGCAGCCTTCGTCGATGGTTGGCTTATTACCGGCGACAGGGGCCTGATCGATGCCGACGGTGATCGCGGCATCACCGGCCGCTCAAAGGAAATCATCATTACCGGCGGAGAGAACGTCGATCCCGCAGAAATCGAACACCTGATCGCCAGCTACCCCGGAATCCTGGACGCCGCCGTCGTCGGCCGGCCCGATCCCCTGTGGGGTGAAGTCATCACGCCGTGGTCGTGTCCGAGTCCGACGTGGAAGTCAAAGAGAGCCAGGAATACCTCCGTCCTCATCTGGCCAGGTTTAAGCTGCCCCGCCAGATTCAACGGAGCGAAGAACTGCCCCGCAGCCCGGTCGCAAAACTACTGCGGCGCGAACTGCACATCCTCCCCCGGACCACAACTAGCCTCAAGTCGACTCGGAATGCAGAAGGACACAGCATGACCGCCGCCACCCACGAAACCGAGCCGTCCGAGCAAGCAACCCTAGGCCTTCTAAATCCGCGCGGCTGCACTGCAAGGACGCTCCCCAAATGCGCCCGAGTGCCAGAATAACTACATGACCTCGCGGCTCTTCGACCTCAGTTCCACCTGGCACCTCCCCGCCCCACCGGAGGAAGTGTGGACGATAATCGCAGACATCGACATGAGTTGGCCCCAATGGTGGCCGCACTGCAGCTTCGCTGCACCACTTACCCGGACAAAGGCCAAGAGCAGCTCACAGGAGGACATCCTCAAGGCAACCACCGCCTACCTCAACTTCAAGGCGTCTTTGGGTTACACCCTCACCATCAGCATCCACCCAACAGAGGTCGTGGCGCCGCGGGAAATCGACTTCGACGCCGGCGGCCACCTGCAGGGCATCGGGCGGGTAACCCTCATCCCTGAGAAAGAGGGCGAAGCAACGCGCATGGACATCGAATGGCGGGTCCGGCCAACGCAACACTGGATGAATTTCCTGACGCCGATCGCAGCCCCTGCGTTCACTGCCGCACATGCCCTGATGATGCGTCAGGGCGAAAAAGGCCTGATCGAAGCGCTGGCGAAACAGACACCCACAAGCGCCAAGTAGACCCGTCTACATACGACTAGCCACGCGAATACAACAGTCCTAACATGGAATCAGGTCAGCCGAGCTGGGGAGCCGCCGCACCCCCACCTTCGAGCACACTCTTTCAGCCAGGGGGAATGGGGGGCACGTTGAGCATCCATACGAGCCTCGCCGCCAGCCTCCGCCGACAGTTATCCGCCTCCCCGGATGACTGGGAAGCCACCTTCCGCAGTATGGTTCTCTTCGACCTTGCGGCAGACATGGAGCTGGGCTTCTTCCTCTCGTACTACCGCAATTTCGCCATCCCGAGCATAGCCTCCACTCTCCACGCGAACGGCGAAATCCAGCAGCGCCCGATGAAACGCTCCTACGACACCGCGATCGTCATCTACGAACTGATCGCTAATGGCCTGGACAGTGACCGTGGCCGTGACATGATCGCGTTGCTCAATCGCGTGCACCGCAACGTCCCCGGCAGCAAGGACGATTTCCTCTACGTCCTCCTCACGCTCCTGGTAGTTCCGATCCGATGGAGCCGGCGACATGCCTGGCGCCAGCCAACACCGGCGGAACTCGCCGCCGCCTCGCGCTTCTTCACTGAGCTTGGGTCCCGGATGAATATCGACGGGATGCCGGAGACCTATGCCGACGCCGAACAATTCTTCGACCGCTACGAAGCAGCGCATGTCGCTCCGTCGATTGAAGGCCAGCACTTGATGGACGCCACCATCCAGGTCTTCCAAAGCCGGCTCCCGCGCCCTCTGCGCGCTTTCGCCGGACAGATCATCAGCGTGATGCTCGACGACGGCCGACTTGTATCAGCGCTCGGCCTCCCTCGCGCCACCTGGCTCTCCCGTACCACCCTCAAAGGCGGGCTTGCGATTCGCAACGCTACCCGCCGCCGTCGGCCACTGGAACAGAAGCCTCATTTCACGCCCGGCAAGGCCGTCTCGTCTTTGTACCCAAACGGGTACTCCCTGGGCCAGATCGGCCCGATCAATGTCCCCCACTCCCCCGCGGCACGAAACAATGAACTACCGTGAAGCCCGGAAAATAGCCCGACGGGCCGAGCACAGTTTCGGCTTGCCTGGTGATGCGACGCTTCGTTTCATTCAGGACAAGCTGGAAATGCAACGAGGCAGGCCCATAACTGTCGACGAACTCCCCGGCTTGTCCGGATCAGAGTTGTGCGGTGTCTGGCTCATCTGTGCCGACCGCGACATAGTCCTGCACGCGCCAGCGAAATCCAGCTGGCACCGGCAACAGATCATCCTTCACGAGTTCAGCCACATGATCCTTCGCCACGATCTCGAGGTATCGAGTGAAGAGTTGGTCACCGCTTTCCTGCCAGACCTCGGTGTCGACGTACTCCGCGCCCTCGGCCGCAGCAGCTATACCGACGATTCCGAAGTCACAGCCGAGGCCCTCGCCGACCAGCTCGCAACGCGCATCATCAACAGCGCCGTCGGCAGCCTGCCCGAGCCTCTGGCCTTTCGCCGAGTTTTCGGCTGATGGAACTCGTCCCTGCAGCCGGCCTTTGGGTACTGACTCTTCTTCGGCTGCCCATCGCGTTCGATCGTGACCGCGGCAGCGTGTTCCGAGCGACCATCCTGGCCGCGATTGCCTGCACACTTTATGTCCCCGCCATCTACCACGGCATCGATCCGCTGCTCGGTGGCCAGAATCGGGTCGGGCTGGCCACCCTCTTGTCTCTCCTCCTCGGGTTTTGGCAGTTCCGAACTGCGATCCTGCTCGCTGCGGTCACGGATATAGAAGTACGACGGCGGCAACTCACCTTCGGCCGATGGGTTACGGTCGCCGCTTGCACAGCAGTAACTGCAGGTTTTCTCACCAGCCACGTAGATGCGACCGACCCCAACCTGCCACTGACATACGGTGATCAGCCCGGAATGGTTCTTTTCCTCTGGACCGGCTCGGCCTTCATCATGTGGGTCTGCCTCGACATAGCCCGGGTATGCAGAAGCAACGTTCCACATATGCATGCGCCTGCGTTTCGATCGGCGTTCACTCTCATCGCCATCGGCTGCATCTTGTTCGCTCTGGTCCTACTCGACCGGCTGCTCTATGGAGCGGTCATTAAGGTGGAGGGCACTGCCAGCCCGACCGCTGCTGTTCTGACCAGCTTCTATTGGGTCGGCGAAACGTGCGCCGTTCTTCTGGTCAGCCTCGGGCTTCTTCTCCCCCGGCTGGCGGGCCACCTCAAGAATGGCGCTTTCGGACTGCGCGTCAGACTTCTGCTCTTGGAGATTCGACCCATATGGAACCGTGTAGCCTCGCGCCAATATGAGTTGATATTGGAGGACCGACGCGCCAGCCGCCTCCTATTCTTCTGCCGGCACGCTGAAACCCAGTTGCATCGGCGTCTCGTCGAGATCCGCGACTGTGAAATGGCCAGCCCCGAAACTTCCGCGCGTCTGGACGTGCACGACCGATCCGTCGTCGAACGCGCCGAACTGGCATTGGAAAGGCGTTCCGGCGCAGGGCTTACCCAATAGCCTCGCCCAAATAATCAACGGTCGCTCGGGTCATGCCGCGGTGCCAAGAACTGCCCATGAATGAGCAAAAGCAACTTTGCTGTTTGTCATTCTGATCGCGTTCATCGCTGGGCAGGTCCTTCGGGCAACCAGGGCACTCCTCCGTCGCTTATGACTCGCGGACTCTTTGTTAGTTCCCAGTCAACCAAGTTGCACTCCGGATCCTAATGCCCAGCGATGGCTCCTATCAGAACGACGCCAAAATCTGACGGGCGCATCCGCGGTCCGCCGGGCGATGAAGGAGAAGAAATGGAAGAGCTCACCATCCGCACTCCTGCCGACGTTCTCAGTTTCGTCGGCCACACTCTGGGATTTTGGCCTCGCGAAAGCCTGGTCTGCATCACCTTGTCGGATAAGCACGTTGGCGCGACACTCCGCGTTGATCTGCCGAAGCCAGGTACTGAAATCAGCTACGCGCAGACGGTCGCGGGTTACCTGGCCCACGACACCAATGCGGAAAGTGTGCTCTTTGCCGTGTACACATCCCAAGAAGAGCACGCCGGTCCGGTCAAGCCCCATGCGGCAACCATCGCCGCGTTGACTGGCGCCCTCGCCGAACGCGGGATGTCCATCCGTGATGGACTCTTGGTAGGGGACGAAAGAGTCTCCCAATACGATGGAAGCCCTGAGGACGGTCGGTCTCTCCCGTTGGCCGCAACACAGTCCAGCCAAATCAACGCGGAATTCGTCTACCGCGGCAGCACCATCGAACCGACAAATCGGATCATCCTGCCAGCGTCAACCAAGGAGACCGAAACCACGGATGCTGTCCGTGACCGTGTAAAGGCACTCGGAGGCCTGAAAGTAGGGGAAGCGCTCGAGCAGGCCAGAGCGCGCTGGACGGAAATGCTTGACTCGAACAGCTACCCGGACCGGGAGGAAATCGTGAACCTGATTGCGGATCTCCAATTCCCCGTGATCCGAGACAGGCTGATGGCCGACATCCCAGGAATTGAGGAACGCATGGACCGGATCCTCCTCGCTCAAACCCACGACAAGCCGGAGTGGTCTAGAGTCGAATGGGCGCAGCAGCTGCTGCTCCATGCTTACACGCACAGCAGCACTAAGCACTCCGCCCCGATCCTCACGGCAGTAGCCTTCATCAACTGGTGGGAAGGCCGTGGCAGCAAGGCGCACCAGTTCCTGCAACTTGCTCTCGACGCCGACCCCGCCTACCACTTGGCCCGGGTCAGCGACATAATGATCGGCTCGGGAATGGTCGCCGGCTGGAATATGAACAAGGGAACGGCGTATCGGGATCCTGGGCTGGAAGCGTGAAATGTCCTCGTCCAGCTCCGACTCATGACCGGCATCGCGTACGTATCGACCGCCTGAGTTCAATGACATACTCCAGCTACTTGCGGTCCCCTATCCCCGTCGGCCGTAAATAAGATACGGGGTCGCGCGGGTCATAATCGAGACTTTTGTGTCGCTCCCCATGGTTAAATCGGGGACGTGATGCTCCCTTTGGTAACAGCGGCCGAGCAGGCGCCAGCCGCCGGAACAGACTTTCCTTTATCAGCGGCGATAGCCGCAGTGGTCTCTGTGTTTATTTTTTGGCTAGGTCAGGTGCTGACCCGCAACGCCGCCCGCAAGGAGCGGCAGCGCCAAGTGATTGAGGACTGGTTCCGCACGCTGTCGAAGTGGGTGGATGCTTTCGGATCGCCGTCAACCGAACCTGATTACAACTACCACGAACTGACGAACAGGCAAGTATTGGAGTTGAGCCTCACGAGAAAAAACCGATACCTTGCCTGGTGGATGCACGAGATGGCCGTAGCCGTGATCACCCGCCGGATGCAGGTAGCCAAGAACCCCGCTTCAGGGCCCGGTACCCGCGCCGCCCTAGACGCCATGCTCACCGACACCGGTGAACATCTTTTGGCCTGGCATCATGGCGAGCTCAAGAGCACAGACTTCCACATTCCTTATCAACTTCACATTCAGGCTAGGAATGCAGAAACTGACGTGCGAGGCTACGCCGAAAAGCTCAGGCTCTCCCCATTCGTGGAACCGGTGCGAATGAACTTCAGGCGGTCGTGGCAGCTACAGAGGCTCCTGCTCCGACCGGATACTGGCACCCCCATACTCAAGGAAATAAACCACTTCATAAGCGCACGGTACGCCGTCGTCGGCCTTTTGGTGGCCGTACCGGAACGACTTCTAAATGAGTTGCGCATCCGAGTGCTCCAACAGAAACTGGCACGTTTGCAGCGGCAGAGCAACAGACGAGGCTGAAAGCCCACCTATCCATCCGGCAATTCCGTACGGCCCGTTGAGTAGCATGAGCTCCCACTAGTTATGCCGTAAAAATTGCAACCCAAATCTAGAGCAAGGTACCTGACGTGCAACACTCATCCTCATGAGTGGAGCATCTGAGAGTTGGCTGGCGGACACCGAACGTGGTTACGCCACATTAGACGGCGCGGTGTGCCGTGCCCACA
The DNA here is from genome assembly GCF_021789315.1 of Arthrobacter sp. FW305-BF8. NCBI lineage: Bacteria > Bacillati > Actinomycetota > Actinomycetes > Micrococcales > Micrococcaceae > Arthrobacter > Arthrobacter sp. FW305-BF8. The sequence continues at coordinate 944,671 of NZ_CP084561.1, read as the reverse complement.
TTACTGATAACCACCTCAAAGAAAAGCTGTCAGCCGCGGTCGAAGATGACGGAGCTGCCCTGTGCGTGCTCTGCTCCGCCGGCTTGGCAATCGTCGATCTTGTCCCCCTCACAGAACTTCAGCGGCACGTCATGGCTGTATTCACGTCGGTGTATGAGCCAGCTGAGAAGGCAGGCGTTCCTTGGGACGACGGATGGCAGGGAGCCGGAATCTCCGACCCGGCCGAGATCCTGTATGAGGTCTGCGAAAAAGCAATCGACGATCAGGTCTTTGACTCTTTCGTGGGAGTGCTGGAGGAGGCTGTCCTGGAGCAGGACTGGACGGAGAATAGGCATCCCTCCTCTCTGGATGCCGCCTACTGGGGCTGGGACCAATTTGAAGAAGATGTACGAACACGATCGCGCTTCATATTTCCCTCCAGCGATGTATCCTCGGAATTTGCTGCCCCCGGGCAGAGAAGCGAAAGCTTCCTGCAAGGCCTTCTGCCCTACGTCGAAAAAGAGGAGTTGGGCCTCGTTTCCATCGTGCCGGCCGGTACTCTCTTTTATAGAGGGCGGTTAGTCAGCGATGACCGAAGCACACTTGTGTCCGCTGCTGACCTCGGCCCAGCTCCAGCGAAACTGGCCGCCGTGAACCGAATGAGCCCTGAGGGAATTCCGATGTTCTACGGCTCCGCAACGCCGGAGACGGCCATCGAAGAAATCGCTACCCATGGAACTAGGAACTACGCGCGTATCGGTGCCTTCAAGAGCCAAAAAGATCTCAGAGTCCTGGACCTGACCAGGGACTTGAACATGCCATCGCTATTCGCCCCAGACGCCCTCGATCAATTCGGAGTGCTTCAGTTCTTCCGCAAGTTCGCTGCCAACGTCACCGCCCCGATGGGCCCCGACGATAACCCGAACCTGACGTACGTGCCCACGCAAGTGATCACAGAGTTCTTCAGATGGGTGCCGAAGACACCGATCGACGGTATAAAACTCAGAAGCGCTCAAAACGGCGAGGATACCTTCGTCCTGTTCCTAGATGCAGAAAGCGTGGAGGATGCTCCCGATGCTCGTGGAACAGCATCCGCGTCCCCGGGCCCCAATACCCTCGGATGGTTTGGCATCGACCCGATCCCGCCTGTGCTGACGTTGGACCCGAAAGATGTAAAGACCTACAAGCTCAACCGCAAAGTCACAGCCACGTTGGTGGAGCCATCGTCAGACAGTAAGAGGAGTCACTCGACGCTGACGACGCCGTAGGAAACGCGGAAGTACCTACCGCAATTCTTGATCGAGGACTTGCTTGCGGGATGATGGACGAACGGTCATAGGCATGGGTGGTCATGGACCTCAGCATCAGGCAAATGTCGGACGCAACTTTAAGCGGCGGGCAGGCGGCGACGATTGCAGTTTAAGCGCCGGCAGTACGCTGCCGGCGACAGCCGGCACCATGAGTGCGGGATCTCGGACCGGATGGCGGAGGAGATGGCAGGGGTGGCCCGAACTAAGGGGCTCATAACCGGGTCCAAACGCGGCAGCCTCCTGACTTGATCGGCCAGGCTCGCCACGGTCTCGGGTGAATGACGGCCGTCCGAGAAAGCCTAACGAACGCCCACATGAGCAGCTAGCTGGGTCACCGGCAGACAAGCAAGTGGCTCCTTGCTTCTTTCACATTGGAGCGTTGCCATCTAGTCCCGAGGGCGCAGCGAGCAGCTCTCCAATGGCCGCGCCAACGGCCCCACCAGCCTGGCTCCGGTCGAGTGCTGCGCTGGCTCCCAGCGTCGGCTCTACTTGCGACCACTGCCGCCTCACACCTCTGGCATCCAAGGCAGTCGCCGTGTGCAAGACTCACGGCGATCATGTCGCAAGATGGACCCTGGCTGATGAATCAACGTGGGCAAAAGAATTTGTGCCGAATGTCGGGAGGGCTTTGAACCGAGCCGCTCTTCTCAACGCTTCTGCTCTACTCGCTGCGCCAACAGACAGCGCGATCGTCGACGTCGGCAGCGCCTCTTGGGGTCAACACCGATACGCTCCGTGGCATCACGAAACGGCTCCGAACCAGCCCCGCCTAGGCGTCATGACAGAACAACCGCCGGACTGACTCGCGCCAAAGGCCCCAGCAGCAGAGTCGTGGATTCGCTTCACGCTCAGCTCCGGCTTCAAGCCGTTGACATCGACCGCCTCGAAGCCGAGGCCGGGGAGCAACGAGCCACCGCCCAGAACCTTCTCCTAGAGCTAGACCGGCTCCAAGCCATTCAGAAATCTGATGCCCAGGACTTGGTTCACCTAGCCGGCAGGCTACTGGCACTCAGTCGGGCGGCCGGCGTCGAACTAGAGCTCAGCACCAAGGAGTTGTTCCGCCGCAGAGGATGGAGCAGCTCTGCCCGCCGAGGACAACAGCCATGACCATGTCCATCGCCCGTCTTTCGGCACAGTCGGGCCTGAAGTACCTGTTCAAAACCACTATGATGGACGACCTAAAGGTCGATCCCGTGGATGCCACTAACTACTACATGAAATCGGGAACGCCGCCTGGCCGCTGGATAGGTTCCGGCATACAAGGAATAGGCCGGTCTGCCGGGGACGTCGTTACCGAAACGGACGCCAAAGCCGTCTTCGACCATGCCGCTCATCCGGACACCGGGACTCCCCTAGGCCGTCCACACGGCCAGCCGACGCTAGTCCAGAAGAGCGGAGGACGAACCGAAGCGCGTCACGCCGTCGTCGGCTTCGACCTGACGTTTAGTGTCCCCAAATCCGTTTCCGTCCTCTGGGCTCTCAGCCCACGGAGCATCCAGACCCAAATCCTCGAGACCCACCACCAAGCTGTCAACGCCACCCTGCAATGGCTTGAAGAGTCCGTCATCCACACAAGGGCGGGGCGCAATGGCGTTGCCCACATTGGCACCCGCGGGGTGATCGCCGCCGCCTTCGACCACTGGGAATCGCGCGCCGGTGATCCTCAGCTGCACACTCACACGGTCATCGCCAACCGTGTCCAGCGCATCACCGACGGTGCTTGGGTGACGCTAGACTCGCGGACCCTCTATAAGGCTGCAGTCGCGGCCAGCGAGCACTACAACGGCCTCCTCTTCGACGCCCTGCACGGCAACCTCGGCACCGACACCGACTTCCGCAAGCCGGCCGCGAACACGCACAATCCCAGCCAGCAACTCTTTGGCGTCGACGATGCCCTAATTCGCGAATTTTCCAACCGCTCCCGCCTCATAGATCTCGAAACCGACCGGCTCGTTGCCGAATGGGCTGCCGGCCACGGCACTCCCCCATCCGCGACGACCATCATCAAGCTCCGACAGCAGGCCACCCTTTCAACCCGTACGGCCAAATCGGAAGCGGTCGTGCCGCTCCACGAACTTTCAATGCAGTGGCAGAAACGGGCAATCGACAAAGGCTTCAGCCCAAACCATGTTCTCGCCGCAACCGTTCGGCGCTCTCACAGAACCCCATTCCGCTCCTGCGACTTCGCACCGTCCTGGGTCGACGCCGTCGGGTCACTGGCACGGGAGCGTGTGGCCAGGAAACGCGCCACCTGGAACCGGTGGAACCTCCTCGCGGAAGCCGAACGTGTCTGCGCGGAAATTCGCTGCAAGACAGCGGAGGACCGTAACGCCATGATCGATGCCGTAGCTACGGCCGCGGAAAACCAGTCCGTGGCGCTCAACGAGCGTCGTTACACAATCCCGGTCAATGCGCATTCTGATACTCATTTCGCGGGACATTCGGTCTTCGATTTCCAGGGCTCCCGCCTGTTCACGGATGCAGGAACTCTGGCCGCTGAGGATGCCGTTATGGACGCAAGGAACGACGACGGCGGCCCGGCCGTGAGCGCGGACGTCACCATGGAATTGCTCGCCAGCTACAAGCACCACGGGCGTCTTGAATTGCACATGGATCAGCGGGCGGCTGCGGCCACCGTTTTGCTCAGCGGCAACCGACTCGACGCCATCGTCGGTCCCGCCGGTACCGGCAAGACCACCACACTCGGTGCGGTCAAGGCAGCTTGGGAAGCAGCATTCGGCACCGGCACCGTGGTTGGTTTGGCGCCGGCAGCTGCGAGCGCCGAGGTTCTGGGGCGAGAGCTAGCGCTGACAACTGAGAATGTCGCCAAATGGCTCTACGAGTCCGCCGGCCAGGGAGCGGCCAACCGCGCGGGCCAGTTCTTCGACGCGGAGCAACGCCTTATCAGTCACTCCGGCGACCAGCACCCCAACGCCGTCCGGCTGGCACAGAAGGCGGCATGGCTCGCTGCCGAACAGGACAGGTGGCGTTTTCAGCAGAACCAGCTGGTCGTCGTCGACGAGGCCTCCATGGTGTCCACCCTTCAACTGGCTGCCCTTGCCCAGCAGGCTCGGGACGCCGGGGCGAAGGTTCTTCTCGTGGGCGACCCGGGACAATTGGACGCCATCGACGCCGGCGGCATCCTTGGCTGGCTAGACCGTCAAGGCAAGACGTCCCGGCTGAGCACTATTTGGCGGTTCGAACAAGCCTGGGAGCAAGGGGCATCCTTGATGCTCCGCTCGGGTGATTTCTCCGCAGTTGCCGAATACAACCGTCACGGACGCCTGCGACACGGCTCGTACCTGGACATGGTCGATCACGCCTATCTCAGTTGGCAGGCCGACATTAAGGCGGGCAAGTCCTCCATTCTCATTGCAGCCGAGAATGACACGGTGAGCATGCTCAATCAGCGCGCTCAGGCCGACCGGGTTATCCAAGGTGACGTAGACGCAGAACACGCGGTACCCATCAGCGACGGATCTCATGCAGGCCGCGGTGACGCAGTCATCGCTCGCCAAAATGACCGCACCATCGTGGACAGTAACGGAGACTTCATCCGGAACGGAACCATGCTCGACGTCGTCCGCGCAGTAAAGCGCGACGGGTCCCTCACCGCCGTTCGCCGGGATACCGGTGCAACCGTTTCCTTGACCCGCGCCTATGTTGAAAGCGCAGTTGAGCTGGGATACGCGACAACTGCCCACCGTTCACAGGGGCTGACAGTGGACACCGGACACACCGTGGTTACGCAGGGGCGTCTCACGCGCGAGCTGTTATATGTAAGCATGACCCGTGGGCGCACGGGGAACCATGCGTATGTCAGCGAGAGCGATCCTTTGGACGACGAGCCCTTGGATCCCGCCCTGCAAGCCACCTGGCAACAGATCCTTGGCGAAGTCCTTGCTGCCGAGGGCGCCGAACGAACGGCCCACGAAGTCCGCGATGCGGAGAGGTCGAAAGCGGACAGCTTGCAGCGTCTCAGTGCTGAGTACGACTATCTCGCGCAAATCGCAGCCGCCGAGGACTTGGCGACGTTCCTCGCGCAGCACTCCCCTGGATCAGCGGCTGAGCTGCAGCAGTCTCCATCCTGGGGCGCAACTGTCGCTGCCTGGCGCCGTTCTGCTCAAGTCAGCCGTCCAAGCGCCCAGCGCGTGGTGATCGCCGCTTTGGGAACCAGCGGATCGGCCAAAGACATGGCAGCCGTCGTTCATTCCCGACTCCGGCACTTCCTGTCCGAGATGCCCAGCATTGAGGACGATCCATTAGCCCCACTGCACTCCGCACGTCCTGACCTGACGCATATGGTCAACCAGGTCCAGGAGCGGATACGAAACAGGATGCATCACGTCGTCAGGGCCGCCCTGACGTGTGACACCGAATGGAAACGGAACCTTGTCGAGAGTCTGGGGTCCGATGTGCAACCAGAGGAATCACACGACGTCGTACGCCGCGTCGCGATCTACAGGGACAGGTGGGGCGTCGACGATTCTCCACTTCCCCTGGGACCGGTTCCCGCTGCGTACGAGTGGGAGCAACGGGAGCAGCGTGCGGGCATTGACCACGTCATTGGTCCAGTGGCTCGCCCGCCAGCCGTGCAGCCTCAGCGTCAGGTTGGGATTGGAGAACGGGTTACTCAAGCGGAAAGCCTTATCAATGTCGGCTGGCAGCTCTAAACTGGGCGCGAAGTGGATGCGAACCCAGTCCTGAAGCCGAAGCTTGCGACACCTGCATTGATCGTCGTCAGTGTGGTCATGATGGTCTGCGCCATTTCTCTTCTAGCATCTGTTGCAGCAACTTGGCCGTCGCAGTGGCTCTCCGTGATGGCGGCTCTTGCATTCCTTCTCGCCACGACCACTGTTGGTGCAATCTGGCTGTCCCGGGTACGTCGGCTGCGTACTTGGACGGCGGTGGCAAGGGAACAGTGGAAGAACTTCGATGAGGCGAAGCGCGTACACGGCACGACGGCAGAGGTCACCATTCTGAGCGTTGATGCCCTTGAACCCACGGGCTCTTGGATCACCATCAGGTGGAACCGCTTTGACCACGTGCAGAGCGCTTGGCTCGAGGCCCTGCACGAACCAATCTGGCCCGGCTCCGTGCTACTTATTTCACCGGACCCTGCTCAAGTCAGGCCGGGTGCGCCGTGGCCCACAACGTACTATTTACCTGCTTCAGATTGCCTTGCATGGGCTCCCGCGGCGGTCAGCAAGCCTTCAACGCCGCATTTGCTGTGGTACTGAAGCTGAAGGCTGAGTTTTTTCTCGTTGCACATCGTGGGTCACTACAGGCGTATCGGACATGTCCACGGAGCTACACGGGTTGAATCCCGCTCTAGCGGAAGGGAGAACACAGCTTGAAGCAGCCACGTTCCATCAGCTTATGCAGGCGGATTTGGGGCACGACAACTTCGACAAGAAGCTTGACCGTCGCCTTCAGCTGATTGGCCGGCTGAACGATGAGGCGCGCGGAAGCGAGGGGCGGCAAAAGGCCCCACCGAAACGCACTAACCAAGACCCATTCCTAAGCGGAGGGGTCTTTCGGGCACATCGCCGCTCATGATGAACCACACAGGTCGCGATCTTCCAGAGCGCGGGTCGAAGCCAGGGATTGGCCGGCAAGTGCCGCCACTGCGGCGACAAGCGCGAGTGCCCGTCTGGCCATGAATGTCATCTGCTTTCCCTTTCTGCGAGTTTTTTGTTGTCGGGCATGGCCACTGCCGGCGGTGCCGGAGCAGCGTCGTCAAAAATTCAGGCTCAGCACCGCTATTTGCGCAACACGGCGTACACCACTGTCATAGGCAGCACTCCGAAGACGATCGGCACCACCAACACGCATCGTTTCTATTTCTGATTGGCCAGGAAGACGGCCTTAAATGGGCTTTCGGGCATCTGCACAGGGGTCGGATTGGTTCGCCCCATAGTGGTTGTTTGCCGCGGACTAGGTTTCGGAGACTGTGTAGTTGGTGAAGTTGCAGAAAACTACCAGCGAGACTATGGGTGGTAGCGATGACGCCGTTCATCGCTTCTGGCCGGGGCGACGGACATGGCGGTTCGGTAGTGTGGCTGCGGGCGTTCCATCCGGGTGCGAGCATGGGTCGTATGGCAAAGGAGAAGCAGGAGCGCGCTCCGCGGTCCGAGGTCGAGGTCTGGTCTTTGGGGCTCATGTGGGTTGAGGCGGCAGAGATGCAGTGCGCACGGTTCCGCCGCGTCTCAGCTTTCAACACGATTGCGCGGACGGAGGCGGGCCATAGGTCGCTGGCTGCGCTTAGGCCCGAGATGCGCCACGGCCCGAATCCGCCGGTGCTCGTCCCGACTGTGGGGATGCACATGCAGCAGAGGATTGAGCGGACGTTCCTGCTTTCGGCGATCAACAACGTGTTCCGTTCGCAGGACAGGCTCCCTGAGAGGCCGAAGACTGCTATGGAGGAGGAGTCAGTGTTGAAAGACCTCCGGAACATTTCCGAGCACTGGGACGAGTACGGGAGGTCGGCGAAAAACATCATGGAGACTGAGCATGCCAGGAAGTTCTTCGAGATTCAGGAGAAGCTCGCCGCCATGGCTGGGCCTGAGGATCTGGCGCGGTTTCGGAGGCTGGCAGAGGAAGACCTATGGGCGGTGTTCGAACTGCCCTTCCCGGACAACGATGAGGTGTGGCTCTCCGGCATCCCGCTCACGCGGATCCGGGTTTGGCTCATCGAGGTCAGGCAGTGCTTGGAGCAGGCGCTGCGCGCGGAAGGCGTGCGCGTGCCGGGCATGATGGATTCGCACATCGACGGTGATGATGCGACGCCATGGCCCGGGGAGCGGAGGCGGTACCGGCTCTGGGCCGAGGACATGAGACAGGTGCCGGAGTGGCGTTAGGAGCGGGGACCGGAGCCGAACCGGCAGCACTTAGGCTGGACGAATGAAAACTCCCAGCCGTGGTTATGGAGAAGGGTCCGAGCATGCCGGGTGGCCATTCGGCGACAGCTTTCGGAGCCACGACGACCTGGCGGCACACCTCCACCAAGTTGGCCAGCGGCACGCCCGGCGCGCGCTGAAGCTGTACACGTCAACGGATCAGTTCGAGATGCTGGACGCAGCCTTCAGCGTCGGGTCAGCGGTGGAGCTTCTCGCCAAATCGCTGCTCGCTTCCGTCTCGCCCACGCTGCTGTTGTCCGAACCCCTCGACGTCGGATCGATCCTAAAGTTCTCCGGGGCGAAGGCTCCCGGATTCGGCCGGCCCGATGCCGTCACCGTGAAATCCATAGACGCCGGCAAGTGCATCGATCGACTGAAGCAGCTCAAGATGTCCCCACCCTGGCTCGCCACCGACAAAGCAGTCTTCTGGCTGCGCAATGGCTCAGCCCACATGGGAGTCGTGGACCAGAACACCCTGCGGTCCGCGATGCGTCCCATGGTTCGCTTCGCTGAGTTCGTCCGGGAGCACTACGATCACCCGTCCGACCGATGGTGGGGTCCAGAACTGGATGAACTGGCCCGTGGCATCGCCCAAGCTGAAGCAACGCAGTGGGATGAGATTGTTCAGGCCAAGATCGCCGCTGCGAAACTGCGCCTGAAGGAACTTCAGCAAAGCCTTCCTGCATTCTCTACGGAGACGATCCTGAAATCGATGTCTGGGCGTTCGCACACGAGCGTCGAGCACGACGAAGATCAAGACTGCCCGGCCTGCGGATACACCGGAAAGGCCATTGGGGTGATCCTCGAGTACGGGGTCGACGCGGATCATTACGACGGGGGCGTCACCTACTACAGCCGGATGGGTGTCACGCATTTTGAGTGCAGCGTTTGCAATCTCGAGCTCACAGATGAGTTGGAAGTCAGTGCGGCGGGTCTCCCGACAGAGATCGACTACGTGGACGAGGACTACGAGCCGGCGCCCTGGCCGGAATAGTGCGGGAGCCGGGGGCGGCGCCACCGAGGCCAATATTTGGAGCAGCTAGGAACGATCGAGAAAAGGAATCTACATATCACGAGTTGAGTGGACGCGATATAGCGGCGAAGACATTGAGGCTGTGGTTGCCATGTTCATCAGCGCAGAGTATCCGGAAGCGGAACGAATCACTCCGTCCATCGGCGACGGTGGCATCGACGTACTGGTCAAGACCTCACGACCGGCGCTGGCTGCGATGCTGTCTGTCCGGCCCAGCCCATCGGTGTTCCGACCAGGTCAGTCCTGTCTCGGGTGCGGATCCAGTGCGCGTGACGGCGAGCAGTGGCACCTGGTTCACGACGGCGGTGGCGTCCACGGTTCCCCGAGGTGTGGAAGCCTAATCACTGGACCCACTCTCTCGTCCGTTATCCACATACCGGCAGTCCTGCTCTGCCGATATCCGACTAATACGGCCGCAATTTATGTACACAAATTAACTACATAAAGGGATGACCACTAGAGGGCCGAAGTGGAAGCATCTTTTGGAGAGTTGTCCAAAGGGCCTCCTGCATCAACTACGTGTCGCCGGACAGGTGCCACCGCACCCGACCAGGGCCAGTGCCCTCAGCCGAGCTTGAACGTGTGAACGATGCCGTTGAACGCGATAAGGGAAACCCCGAGCACAACAGCCGCCACCAGGACGAGCTGCAACAGAAAGTCCAGGCCCCAGTGAATCCAGAATATGGCCTTGTGATCCTTCTTGAACTGAACCATCCGTGCTTCAGGCGTCCGATACCGCGGATATAGCGCGTTCGCGTAAATCCGGTAGAAAAAGAGGAACGGCGTCAGGTGCTGGATCATTCCCAGTGCACCAACGCCTGGCAAGTGGGAGCCGTAGCTCGGCGCTGGCCGGGAGCCCTCGGGATCGTCGTGATCAACGGGAGTCTTAGGCGTTTTTTCAGCCAGGCGTCGTGCGGCGTCTATGTCAGCGCCGCCAGCGGGAACCTCTTGCTCGTCTTCTGCCGATCCGGCTACTGCTGTTGCCTCAGACTGCAACCTTGATCCTCAGGGTCCTCAAACGATACTCCATAGATTCTGTTGAAACGCGGAAAAGCCTGGCCAGCGAATAAAGGTCATGATCCTGGGCGTAGTACTCCAGCTCGTCTTCAGGCATGAGCAGGGCTGCGGCGAACGTATTGGCGTAAACCTCGTGCGGGTTGGTGCCATGTGCGGAGAGCGTGTCCCGATTGTCGATGTAGCCGATCTCAGGGGTGCCTCGGCGTTCAATGAAATGTCCGAGCTCATGAGCGCAGGTAAACCGCCGGCGGTGAAGGTGGTGATTCTGATTGACCGTTATCTGGGCCGCTTGCCCTGGAGCCTTGTAGATGAAGCCGGCCAAGTCGTCGTTGAGGTCGGCAGCGAAGACCTCCGCTCCAAGCTTCTCAGCGAGCGCCGTCGCATCCACGGGGAGGGGAACTTCACCGTTCTCGTCTACCCAGTATTCGTTCAGCACCCTCATGGCGTCTTCCGTCGCCTTCTTTTGTATACGTTGAAGGTTAGCCATCCGTGCCACCCCGTTCTCTCAACCAAATGCACTCTCTACGACAAGACAGTCGGAGACGTGTAATGAATATATCCCATCGAAATCGGTGGCCACGCGCGCGGTTGGGGATCGCAACGCGCCTCCTGTGCAACTGCATTAGCCTGAACGCAACAGCAAACGAGACTGGAGTCCGGCACGGCCGGCATCAGCAAAGAGCCCCGCGTGCGTGTGAAGGCAATAGCGGGGCTCTTCCGGCAAGACCTCAACGCTTCTGAAAACAGGGCAAGAAGTCGTGACCACACCCAAAGTATCACTGTCATGCTTCACCCACCAGCTATTGGGTCATTGTGGGGGTCGTGGGGCCTCAGTCCAATATCTCCAGGTGCGGCAGACTGGCCACTATCTCTTGAGTCTTCAAAGACACAGTCACCACCCTCTTGATCAAATCGAGGATGTAGCGGGGGTCGCCGACCTCTCGGCAGTACTCATTCGGATCGTTGACGATCTGCGCATCCTTGTGCGTCGTCACCTGGTACCGATCGATGATCCACTCCAATGGCGATTTGCCGTTGACCTGGTAGCCAAAGGCCTCATCCGGAATGCCGGAGAGCGTGATTCGCGGGTTGTAGATGATCCGTGAGCGGTCCTTGCGGGCACCGAACGATAATTTGTTGACGCGGTAGAAGTCATACAAGTCGTCGGACGGTTCGCCTTGAACGATTTCATCCAGGGCAAAGGGCTCAATGGTTTCGTACTTGAGGTGCAGGTCGGCGAGCAAACGGCCAGCCTTGCTGAAGCCCCAGAAGTCTTTGACCCTTGGGATACGCGGCAGCATCTTCATCAGGTCGGCCTTGTACTGCTCCTTGTACGTGGGGCTGTGGAGCAAACCGTAGACGTAGTAGAAGATGTCTTCCTTGCCAATCTTCGGGTCTTCGTAGTATCCGCGGTACGTGGACAGGGTACCGTCGGTGATGTTGTCCTTCCGCCGGTATCCGCCAACTGCGGTGCCCTCCACCTCTGCAAACAAGTCGCCCTGTGATTCATCCGAAACGGGCTCATAGGAATATAGGCTGAATAGCTGTACAGCTTGAGCTGTCTTGTCCATTAGTTGGTCGACCATCAAAGGAGCGACCGCCGGTCCTAGGTTCGAACCGGGCCCAGGGAATGCGATGGCGATGTTAGCGTGCTCCGGCGTGGGAAAGAACTTAGGCAGCTGCGCCGTACGGTGAATCAGGTCCCCGTTGAAGTAGCTGAACTGATGGCAGAACGGACGATAGACGCCTTTGACAATGGCACTCCTGTCGAAGGCCAACTGGGCCCCGCGAGCGAACGACGCAGCCAAAGTCGACGTCCAACTGATTTCAGAAGGGTCGAGGTTCCTGGCGCCACTGCTGACGGAAGCGTTGTAGGCGCTGATCGTCTTCCGCAGGTTAGATTCCAGTTGGCTCGCTGAAAAATTGTAGACCCAAGCGTCCCTACCTGTTTCGAGCCCGCGGGAATAGTTCTCAAATATGCCAGTGGTGTTTGGCATCCCCTTGGTTACCTTGTCACCCATGGGCTGGAAGGAGTCGTAGCGTTCGTCGCGATGGTTGACCCAGTCGCCAGCGTCGTTCGATGTGACCGCTTCCCAATTTGTTCCTTCAAGAGACTGCTCGCCGTCGAGGATGTCCAGTTTTTCTTCTCGTGTTAGGTAGTCCCCGATATCCCGATACTGGATGTCGGCGGGCCCCGAACGTGCTGAGTTCTTGATCAAAATGGCTATGGCAACCTGCGTGCGCGATCCTTCCTTGAACACGTTGCCCGCTTCCTTGCGACGTTGCTCGCCTGACGTTCGCGCGTTTCCTCGAAGGTTGTACACAAAGATGCGGCTGAATTCTGTGGCAAAGGTCTTTCGGATGCCGTCCGCCGTGTTGCCGTCAATGAAGCTGCCGTTGGATACGAAGGCGATAACTCCATCGTCCTTGATCCTGTTAGACGCCCATCGGATGCCGCGGATGTAAGAATCGTAGAGGCTGTTCTTATTGGTGCCCGTGGAGAGCCTCGCATAGCTGCTGGCAATTGACGCATCTAGGACGGGGTAGCTCTGGTTCTGGTTGTTGTCGTTAGCGCTGGTCTGCCCTGCCGAGTAGGGCGGGTTCATGACGATGACCTTGATATCGGCATTTTTCTGCCTCTTCACGCGCTCAGAGTTCTCCGGGAAGAATTCACTCGATTCGACCTGGCCGTCGGATTCATTGAGCTGGAAGGTGTCAGTGAGCGCGATACCGTCGAAAGGGATGTAGCCATGATCGAGGCCGGCCTTCCTGGATTCCTCTGCGAACACTGTCTCGATGTTGATGGCGGCAATGTAGTAGCTGAGCAGAACGATCTCGTTGGCGAACAACTCCTGCGTATACTTCCGGTGCAGGTCCTCGGGCTTGATCAGCCCTGACTGGATCAGTCGGGTTACAAATGTACCGGTGCCGACGAACGGCTCAAGGATCGAGACTCCCTCGTCGGACAAGGACTTACCAAATTCCAGCCGCAGGGCAGCGTCGGCTGACCGGAGGATATAGTCCACCACCGGTACCGGGGTGAACACGATGCCGAGGCGGTCCGCGACCCGCGGGAAGGCATTGCGGAAGAAGTTGTCGTACAGCTCAAGAATGATTTTCTGCTTCGCAGCGGCGTTGTCGATCGACTTCACCCTGGCGCGAACCGAGTCATAGAACTTTTCTAGTCCGGCGCGTTCCTTCTCGAATGCGGAATGGTCGTCCAACTGATTGAGGATGTTCTGCATTGCGAGAGACACCGGGTTGTGCTCTGTGAAGTTCGAGTCTGTGAACATGGCGTCGAACACCGGCTTGGTAACCAGATGCTGGGCGAGCATCTCCACTGCTTGGGCTTCGTCGATGTCCGGATTCAGGTTCTCCTGCAGTCCGTGGATGAAGTCGTCGAACGCTGCCCGGTGGTCTGTATCTGCTTGGGCGAGGAGGTTGTTGATCAGTGCAATGTGTTTGCTGGCGATGTCCGCGATGTCTTTGGACCAGTCAGCCCAGTACATGCGGTTGCCGCACTTGTCCACGATCTTTGCGTAGACGGCGTCCTTCCAGTCAGCCGCAGGGAACTGCAGAGTGGGCTGGATGTATTCAGGATCATCGTCGGGTTCGTCTGCGGGCGACGGTCGCGGGTCGAGGAGCGGCTTCTTCTTGGGTGCTAGATTCACAGTGTCGATCACAATAGACTCCGGCGCGTTGTGGTTCAGCTCGATCTGGTTGATGGCAGCGTCCATGCGCTCGTCGTGCGCGCGGAGGGCCTGCAGAACTTGCCAGACGACTTTGTAGCGCGTGTTGTCCTTAAGTGCTTCGGATGTGGACATGCCCTCTGGTATGGCGATGGGCAGCACGATGTAGCCGAACTGCTTGCCCTTGGCGATGCGCATGACCCGACCGACGGCCTGGATCACGTCCACCATGGAGTTCCTGGGGTTCAAGAACAAGACAGCATCCAAGGACGGGACGTCCACCCCCTCGGTGAGGCAACGGGCGTTGGTGAGGATTCGGCAGGTGGGCTCGCCACCGTCGTGGTCGATGTCTTCCTTGAGCCAGTCCAGGCGGTCGGCACGGGCGACGGCGTTGAAGCCGCCGTCGATGTGCTTCACCTGAACTTTTAGATCGTCGGTACGGTCGTCGTTGTCCAAGTTGGTGAGATGGACGCGGACGAGGTCTTCGAACTCGGCTTCGACCAGCTTGGAGGACTTGATGTCGCGGTTGAAGGCGACAGCGCGTTTCATCGGAGCGAGGTCGTTGCCGAAGGAAGCTTCGTGGGAGCCGGAGCGGCGCTTAGCCAGCCCGTTCCAGCAGCCGATCAGTTTGGCAACATCGTCGATGTTCAGTTCCATGTTGGAGTCCGCTAGTTGGTCCTGGAAAGAGGAAACGACCTGGGTTTCCTCGACGCCGAGGACCAGGACTTTATAGTCTGCTAGGAGTTTCTTGGTGACGGCTTCACCGAAGCCGATCCGGTAGAAGACTGGACCGTACATGGTCTCGTCATCCATGGAGCACAGGATCGCGTCCCTCTCCGCCGCGGCGTTCTTGGTCTCGTCATTGAACAGCCTTGGGGTAGCCGTCATGTAGAGGCGCTTGCCGCCGGCAATGACATCGTTGCGGTGAACTTTTACGAAGTGCGATTCTTCGGTGCCAGCGAGGGTCGCACCGGTGGTGCGGTGGGCCTCATCGCAAATTATGAGGTCGAAGTCTGGGAGCCCGGCTTGCTGCGCCTGGGCTACGGCATCGATGGACTGGTAGGTAGAGAAAACGACGGTCATGCCCTCGTCGAGTCCTTTCTTGCCCATCGCCTCTACGAGCGTTTTGCCGTCTGTGGTGGCCGGGATTTGGAGGTCGTGTATTGCGACGTCGGTCAGGTCCGAGTTCTTCTGCCGTCCCACCTTCACGTCCGAGCAGACCGCGTAGGCATGCATCGGCTGCTCGGTCTCGTCCGACCATTCCTTTAATGACTGGGACATGAGGGCAAGGGACGGGACCAGGAAGAGGATGCGGGCGTGGCCTTCCATCTCGGCGAAACGCTCGGCGACCTTAAGCGCCGTGAAGGTCTTGCCCGTGCCGCAGGCCATGATTAGCTTGCCGCGGTTGTTGTCGATGAAGCCCTTAATAGTGGCCGTCACGGCCTCGTGCTGATGCGGGCGAAGCTGCTTTTTCTCGTGCAGCTTTGGCGCCTTGGACGGGTCCGTCAGCTCGTAGGTGGACCAATCGATATTTGAATGCCTGAAGTCAGACAAACCGATCCGCTGAACCGGGATGTGCTGGCTGTCCAGCATTTCCTCGGCGTTCTGAGTCCATTTCGATGTGGTGGAAACGATGAGCCGGTGAGTAAACGGCTCCTTGCCCGAGGCGGAGATGAACGAGTCGATGTCATGCTTCTGCATGGTGTGGGTCTCGCCGTAGAACTTGCATTGGATCGCCGTGATTCCGCCGTCAGCGCGCTCGGCAACCAGGTCGATTCCGGTGTCCGGCTTCCCGTTCCGGCCCGGCCAGTCACGCCACAACCAGACGTTGTTGTATTGGGGGGCTTGGACACCGTCACGCTCCAGGTACTGCTCGATCAGCTGCTCGAAGTAACTGCCCTTCATCCGCTCGGAATCAGCGAGAGTGCGGTAGGAGTCGAGCAGTGAATCAAAAGAAGTAACCAAGGAAGCTCCCCCAGACAAAGAAAAATCGCGCGAGGCCGGCCTGCAGCCAGCCCTTAGATCATATGTTGAGCGGATGATCGCAATGACAAAACCAGCGGATCGCCGCTCTCAATGCCGGTCACATCCGCTTCTAGGAACTGGAGCCACCTCCACGCAGACGACTTCATTGAAGCCCCGGTAGGCGCCGATAAAAGCCTCTGAATCTGGGACCGCTGGCGGTGGAAAGGAGACTTCGGTGGAGTGCAGAGAATCTGGTAGTAACGCCGCCAGCTCCTTGTGCGCCTTCCAAGCTTCATCGCTCCCGAAGATATATACATCGTTGATGGCGTCCTGGTAGGCAGAGCGGGCCGTGTTGAACCTGTTCTGAGCATCGACCAGATGCGGCATATTTTGGTTGGCCTTGATCGTGCCGTCAGCCAGCTTCTTCACTGAGTCGTTGTAGACCCTGGAAAGACCGTGGGTTGCCCCTGAGAACTCGTTGGCGGCGTCCAGGTACCCCTGATAGACCGTCTGGCGCTTCTCCTGGGATCTCCTCAGATTCTCTGCCTCAGTCTCGTTACGCGAGACCTGCAGGGCCGTGTCCGCGCCAACCTGGGCCCCCACGTAACCTGAAGCAAATGTTAGTCCAGCGACTAAAACCGTCGAAATAGCTGTAACAGTGTTCGCCTGATGGGGCTTCGACCACCAAGCGCGAACCCCAGATAGGAAGGAATCTCTGGATACCATACTTCAAGCTCCCTGCTCAACCGTTCAAGACCGGTCAATTCAACCACTAACGCCCTTCCGACGACGCGGCCTGAACTCGCCCACCCCGCTCAGGGAGCCGTCCCGGTCATTTGGAGTCCTCAGCCCCCCCCCTGGAGAACCGCTTTCACAGTGGACGCGTACCAGCGCCTGCCGCCGCGAGCAGTGGGCACTCCCTCTGCTGTAAGCGCGTCGGCGATGGCCAGCAGACTGCGTCCACTCTTCTTCTCCCCGACAATTCGTGCCACCACGGTCGAGTCCATGGTTCGGGGCCTGCCCATCTTCTGGCCCTCCGCCTTACGCTGGGCCATGCCTTCACGCGTTCGGGCTCCGATTAGCTCCCGTTCGTACTGCGCAGCGCTGGCCAACACGTTGCTGGTGAACCTCTCCGCGGGATCGGAGGTGTCGATGTTGGGCGACAGTAAAACTAGACCCCATCTGCGTTTGGTCCCACGGTCGAGGAGGCCGGCGAAGTCGGCGACGGAACGGGAGATGCGGTCCAAACGGATGGCAAGGAGGAAATCGGCCTGTCCCCTGTCGAGTCGTTCAAGGGCGGACTGCAAGCCGGCACGATTCAGGTTCTTGGCGCTCAGGCCTTCGTCGGCGACGACCTCGAAGTCCCATCCGCGCCGTCCGGCCTCTGCGGCCAGTGTGGCCTTCTGAGCCGCGAGGCTGGCGCCGTGATCAGCTTGTCCGGCTGTCGGAAAGCTCCAAGAACCCCCAGAAGGGCTGCCCCTTCCGGCTTCGAAGCTCTTTCTTGACGTGGCGCGATCAGTCCGCGTCTGAATCACTTCTGCCGCGGGAGGTCTGGAAACTTCGTGAGGACTCGCTTGTCACGCCTGTTAAATGATGCGTCGGAAGGCAGCCGAGTTTGCCTTCCGACTCATCCTTTCAGGCCGCAATTGCCAGGGGCCGATTCACCGGCAGCGCCTAGAAGCTGATCTCATTTCCCGGCTTTGCTCCTAAAGGGGGCAAGAACACAGGACCCTTGAGTGAGACGTTGTACGCTGGCGCCGCAGGTTCAACCGCGGGCGCTTCGGTGCTCGCTTGTACTTCCGGAGGCGAGACCGCAGCTGAGGCATGCGACATACGCTGGTAAGCCGCCGTGCCGAACCGCAGGTCCGGTCCGATGGTATCGGCGACGATGCGGCGGGCTTCGCGACGTTCTCCATCCTTCTCGTAGGAGCGGAACTCCAGCTCACCCGCGACAGTGACCGGATCGCCTTTCTTCAGTGAAGTCGCTACGTTCTCTGCCAGCGCTCGAAACGCCGAGACGTTGTGGAAGACAGGTTCTCCGTCCTGCCAGGTGCCGTCCGCCCCCTGGATTCGCTGATTGACAGCGACCCTCAGCTTGGCGTGGGTTACCCCGCTTTCACCAACGGTGAGCTCGGGGTCGGCAACTAAGTTGCCCGCGATATTGATCGGGATCTTGGTGCCCATTTACTTCTCCTTTCAGGAACCAGCGGGACTCTCCCGCCGGAGAGATAAACGCACTCGATGTCAGGGGCCAGCCATTACCGGGCCGTCGGTCGACGCTGGCTGCCTCATCCCGACGTACCTCGCTGTCGGATCCAGCCGTGGGTCCGCCTCGACGGCCGTGATCTTTCCGCCGTATCCCGGCGGGTGCGTGATTTCGAGAATTCCCTTGCTGGCAGCGGTGACGCGGCCAAGTACCGACTTCGCGATGTCTACACGGGACCTTGGTAGCTTGCTGCCGGCATCCTGGAGCAGCGCATCGTTCTCCGCATCGAGGACGGCGTCAGCCCAGCCGGCCAGGTACGTCGCGGACTGAGGTCCACGATCAATGCCGTGAGCTCGAAGCACCGTATAGGCCACGGATTCGGCCTCCACCTCAGCCAGTCCACGATGGTCTGCGCTGCTCCCATAGAGCCGTCCCAGCTCGTCATCCGGCCCGTGAAGCAGCACATGCCCAAGCTCGTGCGCCAGGACCGCTGTCCGCTCTTCACGGCTGAGCCACGCACCAACCTGGACCCGGCGGTCAGCGAAATCCGTAAAGCCACTGGTCAGGCCATACTGTGCATCCGTGACGTCGACATTGAACCCGTGGCTTCTCGCCACAGCTTCAAGAGAGCCCCATAATTCGGCGGCGCCGACCACGGAGTTGGTACCGCCGCGCGGTACCAACAGTGGAGTCCCCTCTGTCTGGGAGACATCGAAGACTGCTTGACCGCGCCAACCAGTGATTACGGTCTTTTTTCCGTCGTCGACGGCGCCGTGTGGCAACTGCCCGCCCACAGGGATGCGATGCCGGCCGCCGTCGGGAAGCGTCACCTGTTGGACTCGGGCCGTGCGGGGAGCGATTACCCAGAGTGCGTGTTCACCCCGTGACACCGTACGGCCGTGGCGGGCCCATTCTTTGTACCCGGCCACGAGAGTGGGTTCCTCAGTGCCGCGTTGGGCCATCTGCATCATGAGCAGGGCAACATTGCCGCCCGAGTATCGCCATAGCGTTGATGAGGCGTCGAGCAGGACCTGCCAGTGCGACGGGGACTCCACAGCCTTCTCCAGGATCTTGTGGAGACCATCGGTCAATGTGGAGATGCGCTCTTCTGGTGTCATGCGCGTACCGGATTCATTCGCGCTTGGCGGCGCATCCGCCGGCATAGCGCTCCATGCTTCTTCAGGTTTAGGGGCCACGACAGCCGCCTTCCTTGCTTCTTAGGAATCCGCCGGAACCTCTTTGCGGATATCAATTCATGTCCTCAGCTGCGCCAGCAGCATGACTTTAGAATTCGTGCTCGAACTGGTGTGAGGCGGCCTGCCACTCGGTGAACTCCGGCGTGTCCGTCGGGAGCGTTCTCGGGGTTGGGTCCTTGTGTGCCTGCAGTCCGACACAACCGGCAGTCCTGGTATGGGTCCGCAGACGTTCGACGGCGTGGGGCAGCCTTTCGTGAAAAGCCAGGGGTCCGAACCCAGGATCGTCGCTGCCGTATGAGGCAAGTTCCGCTCGTTGCAGGGCATAGAGTTCGGCAACGATCTCGGAGTGACGCCACCAGCAATCCGGAACCACGGAGGTCGGCAGCTGATAGGTGGCTACGAGCCATCGGACCCATACCGCCAGAGCGGTCCACGCGCTTCGGGCTTGCTCAGCGGTCAGCTCACGCCAGCGATACGTTACACCGGCTGTCCGGCCCGGTGGCCGGAACGCAGAGCGGAAGAGCTCCGCGGTCAGCTCGTCGTCTTCAGCTCCAACTGACGGGATCTCAAAGCGTTCGACGTCGTCGCTATTGATCATCGCTCACCTCACCTGTTGCTTGCTGTCGCAAAACATGACCATCTGCCAAGGCCTGTTCGACTTCCCGCTTGGAGCGGCCAAGTTCGGCAGCGTCTTTGCGCTTGTGCCATTCGCGCAGATCCAAGAGGATCGGGCGGCTTCGTCGCCCGAGCATGAGCGCGGTGCCCGCTGGAAGGCGACGGATCTCATGGAGCGGTAGAACTGGGCTTTCTCGAATTTGTTCGCCGTCCTGACGGCCTTGTGAGGACCATGACCGGGTGTTGAGGGTGACGCTTCGGTCTCCCAGCAGTCCAGCGAGAGAGCGCAAGTCACGTTCATCGGAGCCGCCGCCGAAAATCACCTTGATAATGGCTGAATCCCAGATGGTGGCTGCCTCATCGACGGACCAGCCGGTGCGCGCCTGGGAAAGGGACTGCAGGACAACAAGAGTGGAGATCCCAATGCCGCCCCCATCAGAGAGAACAATGGGCAGGCCCGGCCACGGAGCCAGGTTTGCGATCTCGTCCAAGATGAGCGACAACGGCGGGTCCAGCCTGCCTCCCGGGGCCACAAAGGCCATCTCCCGGGCAGCGTTGTCGATGTCGTCAATCAAGGCCGAGAGGTACGGCCCTGCCGCTGCAGCACCCGCTCGGGTGCCGATCAGATAGAGGGTGCCGCAGTCCCGAATGAACCTCTTGGGTTCGAATTCCTCAGACTCGTCCTGGGGATGCAGGGCGGCAAGCACTTTAGGCGACGACAGGGGCGCAACTGCAGCCGAGACACCAATCCACGAGTTGGAGGTGTTCCTCGGGTCATCCTCGAGAATGCCCATCAGGTCGGCCTGCCAGCCAAGGGCTGCTTCCTTACGGCTGAGAATTTCGAGCGCCTCCCGTGCCAAGACAGGGCTGGACGACCAGCGGCGAAAGGCGCGGACCCCTTCCCCGGACAAAGCGGCGGCGTGGAGAAGGCACTGCAGGATGATCAGCGAGCGCTTCTGCCACGCGGCATTCTCGCCTTTCATCTCTGTGTCCGCAGTGATGACGAGGGCGCGGCGGGTGGCGATGTCCGGGTTTTCGCATCCGCGGACAGGTGACCAACGGAGGGTTGACGGTAGGCCGGACATGCCTTGTGGGTCGAACACGGTAACCGGCCGGCCGGCGGTAGATCGGGCTTTCATGGTGACGGCCAGATTGTCCGCGCGTGTGGAGGTCGTCACCACAGCGCCGGGCGCATCGAGGATCGCATTGATAATCACGTAGAGGCCCTTGCCTGAGCGAGGAGCACCCTGGATGACCATTGATTCTTCCGTGGAGACATGGATCGTGACACCGCGGGAACGGCCCAGCGTCCATGCCACGTCCTGAATCCGAGGCTTGGCTAATCCTGGCCTTGTTATCTTTCCCCGTCTTCGAACAGCCCGGCTTCCGAAGTCGTGTTGAATTTCCGCACGCCGGGCGATTCCTTCGCGGTTCAGGATGTCCAGGCGTAGCCACGCGCCTGATTGCTTCCACCTCCGCCACAGCACAACGGACCCAACGGCGAGCGCGGCCAAGGTGAGAAGCACTGGCCCAACGATCCACCAGATGGCGCCGGTCCCGACGTCGCATTGCTTCGGCTCACGGATAATCCAATCGATCCGGCCGACAAATAGCCCGACGGCGGCTGCGGGGTTGAATGGCGACGGTTTACTGCTGCCGCAGCGCCAAGTCAGCAGGAGATTTGCAACTGCCTGAACCAGAAAGCACAGGGAAATATAGCCGGCAGCCGCTATGAGGCCGGCAGTGACCAAGGGGTTTTCGGTACCTCGACGGGAAGTCATGGGGTTGCCTCAGATCATCCGGGCGTCGGTGCCGAAGACTTCCAGCTCATCGGTCGTCACGCGGTTGGCCACGATGAAGGACCGGTTTCCAACTTTCCAGAGTCCAACGCCCTTGGGGAGGTTTTCTACGTGCTCGCATTCGGCTTCCGACAGACCGAGCGCTTCCTTGGTCAGGCGCATGGCGTCGTGCTTCTGCCGGTAGATGATCCTGGTATCGGCTTCGGTGAGCAGGCCGAGGGCTTTTTGTCGATGGCCGCTGGTGCTGTCGCCGATTTCGTTCAAGTCAGCCACTTTGTGCATGATGAGCAGGTTCGCGATCCCGTAAGTGCGGGCCAGCCGCCACTGTTCGCTCATTTTGGCGAGCATGTACGGGTCGGCCAGCATGCGCCAGCCTTCGTCGTAGACCACGAGCCGTTTGCCGCCGTCGGGATTGGTGACGGCTGCCTCCAACCAGGTAGCTCCGCACGCGGCAGCGAGCGCCAGCGCTTGTTCGGAGGCACCGATGAGTGCGGAGGTGTCCATGACCATCATGGGGGCGTCGGCGTCGAAGGCAACGGTGGAGGGAGCATCAAACATCCCTTCCAAGTCGCCGGACACAGTCCGCCGCAGAGAGTGGCTGACCGCAAGTCCGCCGTCCTTGCCAACCAGCCCGATCGTTTCCTTGGACGGGTTCAGGAGGTGATCGAGCACCATCGGCAACGTGGGATTCGAGTTCTCTGCGACCGTCTCGGTCAGCGCCATGTCCAAGGCGGTATGCTCCACAGGGCGCAGTGGCATACCCTGCCGCATCAGCGAAACCAGCGCCACCAGAAGGTAACGACGGCGTTGACGAACCACTGCCTGCCACTGTGCCTCACTCAGGGCGCTGGACCGCGGACCGGCATCAAGGGGGTTAACGCGGGCTGGCCGGCCTGGGCCCACAGAAATGACCTTGCCGCCAACCGCATTGGCGACTGCAACCCATTCGCCCTTGGGATCGGAAGCAACGGCGGCCTTCCGTCCAAGCGTTATTGACCTCGCCACCAAAGACTTACCGCACATGGACTTCCCGGTCCCGACGGTGCCTATAACGACGATCGATGGGCCACTGATGACCCCTTTGTCGTAGAGAATCCAGGGATCGTAGGAGAACGCGCCCGAGCCAAAGACGTCCGTGCCTATGTAGGTCCCCTCGTGACCGAGTCCCGATTCAGTGATGAACGGGTACGCGGCTGCGAAAGTCATGGTGGAGGCGCGGTGTGGTGCGGGGCGCAGCCGGTGAGGACCGCGAAGAGAGTTTGGCTCTCGGCTCCCCCAGTCGCCGCCGCGCTCCTTGCTGTCCAGCCGGGCGTCGAGCTTCTCTCGCAGGTTCTGAATCAGGGATCCGGAGACTTGGCTTGCGTTGGCATCCCGCGACCGTCGTTGCTTCTGCTCCCGGCGCTTCGTGCCGTATGGCACGTACTGAACGGCTGGGGTTGAGCGCTTCATCGTAGCCCCCGCCCGAACGGCAGTGCCCCGGCCACGAACGCTGCCCATTGCTGCCCAGCCAGCAGCCGCAATTCAACGAAGGCGCCCGCGGCGGCCGACTCCAGTTCTTGCCTGTACCGTGCGAGATCTTCAATTGTCGCTCCCGTGATGGTTACGTATGCAGCGGGCCGCACATCGCCGTGGCCCGCGACGATCTCTTCCTCCCGCTGCGCGACTTCTTCTTCCTCTGCCCTCTGCTCGCGGGTAAGGGGCCGATCGAAGCGCGTGTTGATCCGTCTCCGGGTTTCATGGGCTTCCTGGGCAGACCGAATGTCGCGCAGCGCTTCAGTTGTCGGTACAGCCCGGATCACCTCTGTCACCGTATGCCGGAATTCACCCACATAGATGAGCGGATGAAGAAAGCCCGGAAAGACTTTCTGTCGCGGCCATTCAGCTATCCAGAACGTTTGGTGGAAGCCAGTGTCCGTCCTCACAAACGTCCAATGCTCCTCGACCGCCATGGGTGCGGCAAGAACGCTGCAAGCCGTCGGCGCCGCCTCGTTCTGACGCTCCGATTGCGTTGGAGCATCAGCGGGTTGCCTGTCCGTGGGTGATGCGGATGCTGGATCAAAGGCAGCACGAACGATGTTGAGAAGGCCTGCATCCGGCAGCCACTCTTCGACGCTGACGCTGTGTGTTCCCAAGGCTGTGGTCATAGCCTCTACCTCCAGCCGCAGTACCCGTTCGACGCCGAGAACTCCCCCGCCTGCCTCCCGTATCCGACGTCGGGCCTTGGCGGTGTCCACAACAAGAGTTAGCAACAGCTCATGACTCATCGCGGATCCAGCCGCAGCGATCAGATCCTCGTAAGAGCGCTCACCCCAAGAGAGTTCGTCGGCTTTGCCGGATTGCCAATGGACGGCGTGTTCATAAAAGTCGCGCAGCGCCGTCGAGGGGTATGGGACTGTGTAGTCCTGCACCGCGATTCTCGCTACGCAGCCTCTCTGCGCCAGCCCTGCCTGTACCCTGGACCATGCCTGCACGGCCCAGGCTTTATCGTCGACGTCCATGAGTGCGAATGACTTGGTGCTGCAGCGCAGGACGGCTATCGCCTCCCTGCCGCGGGAGTCCACGATGAACGACTCACCGCGGGAAGTGCGTCGCAGCTCTAGATTTCCTAACCCGCCAGGAAGCGCCAGCCGCCCAGCAAGGACGGGCCGCTCCGGCCGCAGTAGGAAGCGGGTCTGTTTGACGGCCAACCTGTAGAAGAAGAGCGCGGCGTGGCTGATCCACACGGGGTAGGGAATCCTGGAGTACTGCAGTAATCCGAGAAGTATCAGAACCAGCCACAACGGCCCGGAGGTAAAGATGCCCACGGGTCCGCGTACTGCCGAAGCCACACTGCCCACGAGAACACCGGCCGCGAGCAGGAGCAGTTGGTACCATTTCAGGCCCATGAACAAGCCGCGTCGCTCGTAACGTGGGAATTTGACGGGCTCAAGGGTTCGTGAGTTTTCAGACATGGGAATCACTGTCAATCGGAGGCTTGACGGTGGTTTGAGGTCGGACGGGAGAAGGCGGCGTAGTCGCTGACTGGGAGGCTGCGGGGGCGCCAGGTGCCGTCGATGCCCTGTGTTGCGGAGGCCCTGCCGTGGCACTTGCAGGGGTTCCTTTCCCTGGTGAGCCTGAACTCCTGTCAGGTTCGCTCACACCGCTTCGAGCCCGCGGAAACGATGCATCGTGTACCGGGGTACCGCCGTCGAGCATTAGAGCCGCGGTGTTCCGCTCGGAAATGTGGGATGGCGTGGTGCCCGTCAGTTGGTCCGGCAGCGGCACTCTTGGCGGCAGCGCCCGAGTAGGAAATTGTTGCCGGCTCGACTGGATTGGGCGGTTTATGGCCGAGCGGCTAGCCAATGCAGCCAGGGTGAAGCGGCCGCCTGTCTGTCGGCTGATCTGCCTGGCAGCAAAACCAGAGCTCCGGGAAAGAACGTGCCCGCCGCCGGCGGTTTGTGCAGCAGCCGCCAGCTCGCCACCAGCGAAGCTGACGAGGCGCAAAGCCATCAGCGGTGCGCCGCAGGCCAGCGCCATTCCCACGACGCCTGCTGCGAGTCCGGCGAATGACTTGGACTCGGCGAAAAGCTTGATGGCCACAGCAAGCACCGTCGCGGCGAGCGGCTTGGCGATGAGCAACGCCACCACAACCTCGCCCCACCGCCTGGCCCACGATTGCGTCTTCTCCCAGGGCATCAGCATGAGAGCCACGGGGGCGACGGCCGCGAGTAGGATGAGGGCGAAGGACCGAAAGATCATCGAACACATCAGGATGAACGCCAGGATCCAGACAACGATAACTGCCATGGCGGTGACGACGACGGCACCCCCTGCACCCCCGCTTGTCCCGGGGGCCAAAGAGACAACGTTCCACTCTCTGCCCAAGTCGGCCGGCGCTTTCTCGAAGCCGAAGAGCCGCATGAACAAGACGTAGGGGTCCGTCGCTAAGGAGTCCAAAAGCGCCGTTGCGGCCGAATCCCCGACTTTCGTGAGCTCCCGGACCAGGTAAACAGCGCCGGCCACCATGGGAACCGCAGCGGCGCCGCCAACCAAGGCCCTCACCAGACGGCGGGGCTGTTGGCTGATCAGTCCGGACAACAGCTGAAGGATCATGGCAATGACGAGCGGGGTCATCATGACAACCACCCACCAATTCGTCAGACCCTTGACGGAATCCCACTGGGAGTCATCAATGTCAGAGGCGCCAAACGCACCTGTGATGAAGGACCAGATCCAAGAAGCGACGTTCTCGAGAATCTCGGCGAAGAACGCCGTGATGGAACTCTGGACGCCGTCGTTGGCCTGCGAGACGAGACCGCAGCCAGGCGGCCACCATCCGTTCAGATCGCACTCAACCGGCATGACCAAGCGGACCTAAAATCCGAGCGGGAACGCAGTCTGGGACCAGAGGATGTAGCCGTTGATGCCGCCCAGAATGGCAGCCACCGGTCCGGTCCAGAGCAAGATCATTCCGCCGCCTGAGGCCAATCGCGAGGACTGGCTCAGCTTGCCGGCCAGGAGCATCGCGGCTCCGATGATCGCCACGATGGCGATGATAACGAAGGCTCCGACGAGGATGCCGCCGCCGATCTGTTTTAGCGATTCAAGGAAGGGAAAATTAGCGTTTGGGGTGATGCCAGGATCCACCGCTGCGAGAAACATTGCGTGCTCCGTCTGTCGATTCCAAGGGGGATGAGCAGATTGGCTCACGACTTCATGGAAGCGGTGAGGCGGGGCGACATGACTGGTCGCAATCCTGCCCAACTTGTCCTTGGCTCTGTCGAGGTGCCGAAGGTAGTGGGCCAGCCCTGCAGCAGGACGGCTCTTATGTAGCCGTCCTGCTCCGTCGTGTTCGAGAATTAGATTCGAACATATGTTCTATAATTGTCGGGTGATCAAGCATGGTTCCCCGGACGACATTGAGCGAATGATGGCTCGTATGGACGCCGACAAGAGCCGGCCGATTGATGACCCAGCTTCCGTCAGAGACTTCCCGAAGTACGGTCGCCCCCTCGTGTACGTGAGTGGCATCTATGGGAAGGCCGTGGCTTGGACCCACACCTACGGCCTGGTCGAATGGCTAGATCCTTCGGGCAAGTACCACTTGGGTTGGCGCACTCGTCAAGCATCAAGAGAGTGTCGCCGGAAGAGTGGAAGGGCAGCAGCGGGCTTTAGACGATGAAAGAGAGGGAGCCAGGTGCTCGCTTTCCTTATCTTGGACATGGCATCGCAGGCGCATTCCTTTACATGCTCATCCACAATCTACGGCGACAAGGCAGCGTTCCCGCCTGGACGCATGTAACAGAATTTGTCCTCGCAATAAACGGAATGATTGTCCCCGGCGATATCCCTTCGAATACCACGGAAGGACCGCTCAGCCCTAGCCGCCGCAATCACCGGTTCCGCGCAGTCGTCGGTAAGCATCGAGGTATTCGCAGCAATCAACAGTTAGGGTATTCGATCTTCCGAGAAGTAGGCTTATGTCATGAGGAAGACTGTAGTAATTCTGGAAGATGACCTCGACGGCTCCGAAGCCACCGAGACAGTTCGATTCGCCGTCGACGGCACTGAATATGAGATCGACCTCAATGAAGCGCACGCCACTGAACTCCGCCAGGCTTTCAGCCGTTTTGCCGACGCAGCCCGTAAGACTTCTGGTGGGCGCGGACGGCCTATTGCGCGCAGGACCCCCGCATCCGTAATTGATGCTAAGACTGTGCGTTTGTGGGCGATTGACAACGGGCTTCAGGTTAATACTCGGGGGCGCATCCAGGCGGACATCGTCGAGAAGTACCAGGCCGCGCACCAATGATCATTGCCGGCCTAGAGGCTAGTGAATATCCGAGCGGCATCAGCAGATTGAGTGCGCTGGAACTAAAAATGCATATCCACAAAAACAATTCAGTCTGGACACAAAAGCGTTTCAGGCCCGATTGCTTTATTTGTTGCTTGACCAGTGGAGTGGAATGCTCGGAGTATGAAGAAACTACTCATGGACAGAATGAGGGTTTTGAGGGGTCATTGGCCGC
The DNA here is from genome assembly GCF_021789315.1 of Arthrobacter sp. FW305-BF8. Lineage (NCBI taxonomy): Bacteria > Bacillati > Actinomycetota > Actinomycetes > Micrococcales > Micrococcaceae > Arthrobacter > Arthrobacter sp. FW305-BF8. The sequence goes on along the minus strand of NZ_CP084561.1, from coordinate 916,955 downwards.
GTGAGCAGGAGGGCAAAGTTTCAGGCATGGGCGCGGGCGTAGGAAATGCCGCTCGATTCAGGCAGTTGCAGCGGACGGCATAACACGTCCTGCTACCCATTTCACGTCAGCAGATCAAAGTACGCAGTATCCGTGTTCCACCCTATTGGATGCAAAAGTGTGCCCACAGCGGGATTGAGTGCGCTGTACACCATGCCGTTGCCTGCGTAGATGCCCACGTGCCCCCAGTTGTTCGGTCCCTGAGCGTTTTGAACCACTAGGTCTCCCGGCTTCGGAGTAAGTGTCCGTACACCCACCCTCCACTGCTCCACGCGCGGCAGATTGATTCCTGCCTGCCGGTAGATCCATTGGACATAGCCCGAGCAGTCCCATGCTTTGAACGCCGCCCCGCCCCAAACGTATTTGCCCCCGAGGCCTTCCTTGGTAAACCGCAGGATGTCTTTTCGAAGTTGGCTAAGATTTGCCGGCTGGAGCACCGGCTTCGAGACTCTTGACGAGTCTAAGCAACGTCCCGCGGCCACGGCGCCGTCGAGTGCATCGGCGATGGCAGAAGCCTCGCGCTCCCACCGGGCATACAGTTCGGGAAATGCCGAAACTTGGACGGCCTGCGCGGCCTGGCCTTTGCTCATAAATTGCCAGCCCGGGATGTCCAGCAACCCGGGAGGGCTACCGTGATTGGGTCCGGTCGGGCCGCCATAGAACGCCCGCACGTTGTATGTGGGATCCATGAGCTGCTCGATAGTCCCCCAGCCGGCCGCCGGACGCTGTTGGGCGGTGCCAAGGGAATCGTGGTCGCTGCCGACGCCGTCATGCGGGAAGCGAAGCGATGCAGGAACGTTAGAGTTCGCCATGACTCTAAGACTTGATTCCTGCAGTGCCATCATGATCGCAATGATCTGACCATCTCGAGGCACTCGCAACTGTTTTCCGACGGATATGTACCCTCGTGCAACGGCAGCTTGCCGAGCGGACAGACCCGCTGGAGCCTGACTGTCAGGGACGACGTTCACAGGGTTGGCATCTTCGGTGATCAGGCCTTCTAGACGGCAAATGGACCCGGCACTCACAGGGTTAATGGCGAGCACCACCACGCACGCGGAAAACGCAAATGCTCCCACCATGACCAGGACTACGGCTGCCGACACCGATGCCCGTAGAACCATGCGGCGCTTGGCCAGGGCCGCAAGCGTGGCCGGTGCCGGCATCAGTAGACGATCCTGACCGCAGCAGCGTAGAAGCCGACCACAACGCAGTGATCAGCGGGAGCTGTATCAGCCGGAGGACAGTTCATCATGACGCTGACTGGCGCTGTGTACATGTTGCGGGAGGAGCTCGTCTGGTCCAGGACCCGTAGGGAAACGGTGCACACGTGCAGTCCCGCCCAGGGCGCCGGTCGCTCTCGCACCTTGGCCAGCTCGATGTCGCAACGAAGAGACTGCACCACGGCACTACGATGGGCCTGCTGCCCAGCCAAGGAGGCATAGCTTCCAGCGTTGATGCCAGTCGCTTCGAACTCCTGCACAAATACCGTAAGGGGATTGGATCCGTCCGGCAGCACGTTCCACCAGTTGCGAAGCCTGGAGTAAACCTCAGAGTACGACGTCGTCCGCGTGTCCCACGTATAAATCGCCTTCGCGGCCGCAGCAGCGAGCTTTCGATAGTCGACAGTTCGAGGTGCTTCCAAAATATCGTGACCGGTAACAGCGGGAGCCGTCGTCGGTATCTCTCCCTGCGACCCATTCGAGGGGCTCGCGGAGGCCTGGGGTATCGTCTCCACCGGCCGCGGCTGAGCCGACTCGGCTGCAGGCACCTCCACAGGTCGCATGAGAGCGAACATGACCATGGCGGCAGCCACTAGGACGATGCCTGCAAACCACCACCTACGCCTGCTTTGACCACGGCGCGAATTTCTCTGCAGTAACCACATTTCAGCCTCCTCATCCATTCATTGCAAGATGACGAGCCTCAGACATGATCAACGAACAGGTTGCATCCCGGCACGGATGATCCTCCACGCCGTTTGATACAAACGCCGCGCGAAACCAATCTGTACGGCCACATATCGCTCAGTCACGCCAAGCTCCGCGGCCAGCGCCGCCAACGCCCTGGTTCGCTCTGGACCCCGCACTCCCGGCCGGACAATAACGGCGGCAGTTCGGCGAAGTACTGCTGTGGGCAGGCAGTCCGCTGCCTCCTCGCACAGGTCGCTGATGTTGCAGACGGCCACCGGTTCAACCTCTAGGGCTTTTTCAACAGTCCTCGCCGTTTGGCGCACGACGGTCACCGCATGCCACCGGCGGCGGTCTTGTGGCGACGGTGGACCGTACTGGCGAGGCCCGGTGAGACTTCCCATGGCAAGTTCCCAAACTCCCCCGGGCACACTCGAACGCGTCAGTTCAATGATCGTCCGGGCCCAGTCCTGATCGATGACATTCTCAGCACTTCGGCCCCCGGCCCGGCCCATACCAAGCAACGTCGTAGCATCGACAGACGCCGAGACGTCTCCGCCCTCCGGCTCCATGAGTAGGGGGAACGTTTGATGGCTCAGTTCCCTGCGGATGTGCGCGGCACAGATATTTGCGCAGACTCCTTGGACCCAGGCGCCGAAGGGAACGCCGGGAAGCTCGCGATAACGGCCCCGCGTTAGTCCATCCCACACGGCGACTCTAATGTCTTGCAGTACGTCGTCCGCGTCGGAGGCACGGCCTATGCGAGACAGGTGCGAAACGACATATCCACGCACGCTTTCAACGGCGACCATAATCTGATCCACCGGGACCGAAACTGCAGCGGCTTCTGGAGCCCTGCGCAAGGAGATATCAACGACAGTCTTGATTGTTTGATCTTGTTGGGCTTGATCAGCCTTGGTTTCGACTCGCATGGCCTTCACCGCTTTGAGTAGACGATCCAATAAGTTCCGGCGCCCAGCGAGTCCGGCGCCTCCGGTGTGGTGGCAAATGATCGAGGCCAACCACGACTACAAAGAGACTACGGAAACTATTGTCAAAGATAACTAAAGTATCGTCAAGAGTGCGAGTCTTACTTTTCTTTCTGGGTTCGATAAGAATGGTCTTATGCCCAGGATTACCCAGCCTCACGACGACGCATGGTCTGCCGAAGTCGAGGCTGCTGTGGCCACGTTCGGCAACAGAGCCCGGAATGAGATCCTGCGCTATCTTTCAGCGCATGGCCCGGCAACCAGAGGGGATATCGTGGCGGCGGTCAGCGCTGGTGAGCCAAGCGTCGCGAAGCACCTGCTTGCGCTTGAGGATGCTGGCGCCGTTGTAGTCGACGTAGAACCCGGTAGGCGGCACGGCAGGTCACCCCGATATTCAACCAACCCCGCGCGGATCAGGGAACTTCTGGCTGCCCATCTTGAGTATCTTCTGGAGGACTAGCAGCGGCATGCTCGACTTCGGGATGCCGCCCAATGTCCTTATTCAGGTATTCAGAGATAGCCCTCAACGTCTCTGGTGAAACGTCCCCCAGAGTTCGAGCGGCGAAGGACTTTACACGGGCCGCCCGGAGAGACTTGACGAATTCAAGCTGCGAATCGATGCGCTCAGGCAGCTCAGTGTCGTCGCCGATCAAGTAGGAGGGGTCGACCTTGAAAATGCTGCACAGTCCCGCGAGCAGCACCGGGTCGCTGACCAACCGGCCGGTTCCCTCTTTCATATAGAACCACCGCGCCCGGGACAACTTGATGCCCCTCTCCGCGAGTTCAGCCTGGACTTCCCTAAACGTCACGGGCTTGCCCCGCTCAGCAACCGCTGCATCGAGCAGCAGATTCAGCCGGCGGGCAAGCTGCGCCTGCTGGGACAATGCGTCACCGCGCCCAGACTCGGCACCCCGCATCGTCCACCCCTTGGTCAGTAGCGCGGGGAGCGGCAGAGCCCGTCAGAGCCTTCGACTCCCCTGCGCCCCAGTATTCCTGTAGTCGTCCGAGTCGGCAATCAGCTGCTCTATGCGCGCATCCAGGTATGACATCAATACGAGTCCAACCGATGGCCGGCCAGGTGCATCCCGCACTCCCGGTGCAGCCAACTCTTGGCAAATCTTTAAGACGGCCTGTGGCAACACGGCGTGGAAATCCAAATGGAAGCAAACCTCCATCAGGACGTCCCTCAGAGCACGCAGGAGTGCTGCTTGCTCTTCCCTGGAGTCGTAGTGCCAGTAGCGCTCAGCACCGAGTGTCGTTGCCGCCTCCGCGAAGGCCTTGATCTGGGGATGGTCCTGCATGAAAGTCTCCTCGCACGTCAGTGGGTGTGCAGTTACTTGGCTGTCCCATTCTGTTGAAGATCATTTCCACGCCGCATCCCTTCCAACATGATCGGGACGGGAGTACTCTGCTGCTGTAGACCCGTCTACAGCAGCAGTTTCCGCATATTCTTGGGTTGTGGTCTCTCCATGTCAAACATCCTGATGAACCGAACGCGAAGCCAAATCATCCGTTTCCTCCTGCGGAACGGCCCATCAACTTGCGGTCAAATCGGGACTGGACTCCGCGCGTCGCCATCCACGATTCGCCGGCAGCTCACGCTCCTCGGACGCGCAGGTCTGGTTCACCGCTCGTCCATTCAATTCGATACCTCCGCAGAGTGCGTTCAGCGGCAGGCTGAAGCCCTCGCAGAAAGCCTCATCGGCACCGTCATGTCGCCGGTCGATTCCTCATCCATGAACTAGGAACCGAGCTGGCCCTCATGCCGGCAAGTACGACGGAGACCCTGATGACCTCACTTCCAGAACGCAGCCGCAGCAGTGAAAGCCCGGATGAAACTTGGCTGACTCCAAAGGAGATCTGTGCGCAACTGCAGATTCCTGAGCAGACCTTCTACCAGTGGCGCGCCAAGCATGTTGGGCCGCGGGCATACCGGATTGGCCGGCATCTTCGAATCAATCGCACCGACTTCGTCGCCTGGCTCGCCTTACACGCTGAGCAGTAGCCGTCAGCACTGGGCGATGAGCAGGAATCCCCTGCCGCTAGGAACTTGGGGCGTCATTCACACTGCCAAGGCAACCGACAAGAGCTGGCGCGCGCGCGCAAAATACCGGGATCTTGACGGCAAGACCCGCAAGGTCGAAGCTTGGGGTCCCTCCGCCGCGGCAGCGAGGCGAAATCTCCAGATAAAGCTTCAGAGCCGGCAAACTCCACGCAGTGCGTTGGTTACCTCTTCAACCAAGATCAGCAGCCTGGCCGACGTCTTCCTGGCCGAACTAGAAAGCTCTGACAAGGCCTCCCGGACCAAAGACAAATACGCCCACACCGTGACGAAGTACATCTCACCCCAAATCGGCTCCGTTCGCGTCGGAGAGACCACGTCCGGAGTTGTTGACCACTTCATCCGCAATGTTGTTGAGGCGGTTGGCCCCGCAACCGCTCGCACGTGTGCGGCCGTCTTGTCTTGGATGTTCAAAATCGCACTTCGCCACGACGCTGTGAGCATCAATCCCGTTCTCGGTCTTTCCATTCCGAAGAGCCGGGCCGCCAAGCCCCAAGCTTTGGATCCTGAGCAGTTTACGGACATGAGAACAAAACTCCTTGCTTGGGAGAGGGAACCGGCACTTGGACGCAGCAGGACCCAAGAGCTTCACGAAATCGCGGATTTCCTTGTCAATACCGGTCTCCGGGCAGGTGAGCTATTCGCTTTGATGTGGACAGACATCGACCTGGACGCTGACCCGCCGACCGCCCACGTCCACGCCACTGTCATCCGCACGTCAACGGGCGGAGTGACTATTCAGGATCACCCAAAGTCCGAGCATGGAATCCGCTACGTGACCATCCCGCCAAACCTCGTGACGGCTCTTCGCGACCGACGCGCAAGGCAAGACAGCAGTGATACTTCGAACCCCTTGGACCTGGTTTTTCCCTCGTCCACTGGTACGGTCTGCGACCCCAACAATGTGGGCAAGACGTGGCGTAAAGCGGCAGATGCCATTGGGTACTCATGGGTGACGCTGAAAACGTTCCGAAAGGCCAATGCCACCCTCATTGCTCGAACCATGGGCGCCGAAACGGCGGCGTACCAAGCCGGGCACTCCAAGGTGTCGATGACACGCAAGCACTACGTCGAGGAGTACAAGGAGGCGATCGATACGAGGGCGGTGTTAAGCGCCTTCGATGCAGCCAACCCCGGATTCAAAGCGCTCGCACGTGAGAAGCCGGCGCCCAAGTCAGATTTTGATTAGGGTGAGTAAAGGGTGAGTTCGCTCCCGAAAAGTCAAAAAGGGCCCGGCCTGAAGTAGTAAAACCGCAGGTCAGGACCCTCCAAGAGCCCCCTGTCGGATTCGAACCGACGACCCCCGCTTTACAAGAGCGGTGCTCTGGCCAACTGAGCTAAGGAGGCGCACCCGTAAGGGCAGGCGCCGAGACGGCGCTAGATAAGGTTAGCCCAAGGACCGCCCGCCCGTAAAAACGGACGCCCGGCAACAACAGACACCCAGTTAAACAGAACAGTGGCCCGGCGTCCGGAAAATCCGAACGCCGGGCCACTGCCTATGAAGAACCTCTAGGCCTTGGCCTTAATGGCCGCCTCGACGAAAGCGGGGAATTCAGTCTGGGCACTGTCGCCCTTGCCCCACTGCTTGCCGTCCACGAGGACCGTCGGTGTACCGCTCACGCCAATGGCCGCGGCCTCCTGCGTGGTGTACTTGACCCACGGACGGTACGTCTTGTTCTCGACGCAGGAGTCGATGCTCTTGGCGCCGACGTCCGTGGCCAGCTTCTTCAGTTCGTCGTCGGAGAGCCCGGCGCCGCCTTCGGCCGGCTGGTTGGCGAACAGTGTGTCCACAAATGCCGAGTACTTCTCCGGGGATTCGTTCACCACGCAGGCGGCGGCGTTGGCTGCACGGGAGGAGTAGTTGGTGGTGGAGCGGGTGTCCAGGAAGCCCAGGGCCCGGTACTCCACGGTGATCTTGCCTTCGTCGCGGAGCTTCGTCAGGGTCTCGTTGTACGTCGCTTCGAAGTTCTTGCAGACGGGGCAAATGAAGTCGATGTAGAGGACAACCTTCACGGGCTTGCCCTTTTCGGCCTCCGCACCCGGCGCCGTAACGGTGGCGGGTGCCGAGGCCGCAGGCGACGGAATGTCTGCCACGTTCACGGTCGCGGCGTCCGACTTAGCCACTTCGGTGCCCTTGAGCAGCGTGACACCGCCATGGACGTTTCCGTTGGCCGGGGTGGGGCCCTGGTCCGCCACCGGGGCGTTGTTCTTGAGGCTGCTGGTCACCACAAGCGCGACGACGGCAAGGATGGCCACGACGGCGACCACGATGCCCCAGCCAATGAGCAGTTTGTTCCGCTTGTCCTTCTTAAGCTGCGCCTCGCGGATTTCGCGGGCTTTCTCGCGGGCGTCAGCCGTGCGTTGTGCTTTGGACTGGCGGGGTTCGTTTGCGGGGCTCATTAGTTCCTCGTGTCGTACGGACAGATGCGGACCACCCGGGGCCAACTCCCCCAGTTTAGGGGAGAACCCGGAGCTTGCGCTTTCAAGTATTTCGTTCAGCCTGACCAACGGACGAATGGCCCGGAAGATTCCGGCCCGATAGGGTTAATGAGAGCCACAAGCAACCTCAGGGAGCCCCAATGCACGGAGCTGTAAGCGACATATCCGACACAAAAACGGAAAGCGCGGCCGTGCCCGGCAGCAGCTCGGACCCCGCCAAGGACGGTCCGAAGGATGCCACCAAGTACGACTTCATGGTGGTCTCCAACCGCCTGCCGGTGGACCGCTGCGCCCCCGGCGAGCCGGGAGATGACGGCTCCGGCTGGCGGCGCTCTCCCGGCGGCCTGGTCACCGCCCTTGCTCCGATGATGACCAGGACGGACGGAGCCTGGGTGGGCTGGCACGGTGCCGCGGACGAGACAGTCGAGCCGTTCAGCCACGGGGGCATGGACCTTGTCCCGGTCCAGCTCAGCAGCGATGACGTTGAGCTGTATTACGAAGGCTTTTCCAACGCGACGCTGTGGCCCCTGTACCACGATGTCATCGCGCCGCCGGAGTTCCACAGAACCTGGTGGGACGCCTACCGCACGGTGAACAAAAGGTTCGCCGACGCCGTCGTCCGTACCGCCGATGAGGGCGCAACTGTATGGGTGCAGGACTACCAGCTCCAGCTGGTGCCGCGGATGCTGCGCCAAGCGCGGCCGGACCTGAGGATCGGATTCTTCAACCACATCCCGTTCCCTCCGCCGGAGATCTTCGCGCAGCTCCCCTGGCGCCAGGCCATCATCGACGGCCTGTTGGGAGCCGACCTGGTGGGCTTCCAGCGCAGCAGCGACGCCGGCAACTTCATGCGGTCAGCCCGCCGCTTCCTGGGCGCCAGCGTCAAGCAGCAGCAGGTCCACGTGAAAGACGCCGACGGCGCGCACACCCATATCGCCCGCGCCCAGGCCTTCCCCATTTCCATCGACGTCCAGCACATCACCGAACTGGCGCAGAAGCCCGAGATCATTGAACGCTCCCGCCAGATCCGGCAGGACCTCGGCAACCCGAAGACCATCCTGCTGGGCGTGGACCGGCTGGACTACACGAAGGGCATCGGCCACCGGCTCAAGGCCTACGAGGAGCTCCTGAACGAGGGCAAGCTCAACGTGGGCGACGCGACGCTGATCCAGGTTGCCAGCCCCAGCCGGGAGCGCGTGGAGCAGTACCGGCTCCTGCGCGAAGAGGTCGAGGGTACCGTGGGCCACATCAACGGCACCTACGACACCATCGAAAACACGGCCGTCCGCTACCTGCACCACAGCTACCCGGTGGAGGAGATGGTGGCGCTCTACCTGGCGGCGGACGTCATGCTGGTCACGGCACTGCGCGACGGCATGAACCTCGTGGCCAAGGAGTACGTCACGGCACGCACCAGCAACGACGGCGCCCTGGTGCTCAGCGAATTCGCCGGCGCCGCGGACCAGCTAAAGCAGGCACTGCTGATGAACCCGCACGATATCGACGGCCTCAAGGACGCCGTAATGCGGGCCGTCAACATGCCCCCCAAGGAAGCGGCCCGCCGCATGCGCTCCATGCGCAAGCAGATCCTCGACCACGACGTCGACCACTGGTCCGCCGACTTCCTGAAGGCCCTCAACGAGAAGGTGGTCCGCGATGACTCCTGAGGCTGATCACACCGGCGAGGCCGGCCGCACCCGGCTGGCACTGTCCCCCGAACTGCTGGAGGCGGTGCGGCGCATCGCCGGCACGGACCACCTGCTGGTCGCCATGGACTTCGACGGCACCATCTCCCCCATCGTGGACCACGCCGGGGACGCGCGTCCGCTTCCCCGCTCGGCTGCCGCCTTCGCCGAATTAACCGCTTTACCGCGTACGACGACGGCACTCATCTCCGGGAGGGCACTGGACAGTCTGCGCGCGGTCGCCTCCCCGCCGGAGGAGACCCTGCTGATCGGCAGCCACGGCGCCGAGGCGTGGCTGGGTCCGGGGTCGGTGCCGCTGACCCTCGACCCGGAGCAACTGTCGCTCCTGGACGAAGTCCGGGGCATCCTGACCGAAATCGTGCAACTGGCCCCCGGGACCGTCCTGGAGGAAAAGCCGGCCGGCGTTGTGCTGCACACCCGGCTGGCCGCGGACGACGTCGGGGAGGACGCCGTGGCAGCGGCCCGCGCCGCGCTCCAGGACCGGACGGGCGTCTACCTCAAGAACGGCAAGCGCGTCCTTGAGACATCCGTGGTGCACGCGTCCAAGGGTGAGGGCGTTGACTTCCTGCGCCAGGCCACCGGCGCCACGGGCGTGCTCTTCGCTGGCGACGACACCACCGACGAGGATGCCCTGGCCCGCCTCGGGCAGCACGACGTCGGCGTGAAGGTGGGCCTCGACTTCACCCAGGCGCAGTTCCGGGTGGAGGCGCCGGTGCACATCGCCGAGCTCCTCGAAGCGCTGCTGCGGGAACGCCGCAAAGCCGTCGCTCCCGCGTAGCGTGCAGGAGTCCTGTGACGCATCCCATCTGTGACGTCCGTAACATTTTGTCCGATTCACGATAAATCTGACATACTCTTCTTTGTGATGTGGCGCACAGAACCGTGCGGCGTCACTCGATGCTCCTCGGCCTGGGCCGGGGAGTCACCATGTAGGGCATAACTGAATTACATGAACCATTCACTACGGATCGTCCGGCACGTACCTGCCGGTGAAGGGATTGATAACTGTGGCAACAGTTACTTTTGACAACGCTACGCGTCTGTACCCGGGCACCGAAAAGCCCGCTGTTGACAAGCTCAACATCGAAATCGCCGACGGCGAATTCCTGGTCCTCGTTGGACCCTCCGGTTGCGGTAAGTCCACCTCCCTGCGCATGCTCGCAGGCCTCGAGGACGTCAACGCCGGCCGGATTCTCATTGGCGACCGCGACGTCACCGACGTTCCGCCGAAGGACCGCGACATCGCGATGGTTTTCCAGAACTACGCGCTGTACCCGCACATGACCGTGGCGGACAACATGGGCTTCGCCCTCAAGATCGCCGGTGTCAGCAAGGAAGAGCGCGCCGAGCGCGTCCGTGAAGCCGCCAAGCTCCTGGACCTTGAGCAGTACCTCGACCGCAAGCCGAAGGCACTCTCCGGCGGTCAGCGCCAGCGTGTCGCCATGGGCCGCGCCATTGTGCGTAACCCGCAGGTCTTCCTCATGGACGAGCCGCTCTCCAACCTGGACGCCAAGCTCCGCGTCCAGACGCGCACCCAGATCGCTTCCCTCACCCGTCGCCTGGGCGTCACCACCGTTTACGTGACCCACGACCAGGTCGAGGCCATGACCATGGGCGACCGCGTTGCGGTGCTCAAGGACGGCCTGCTGATGCAGGTGGACACCCCGCGCAACCTGTACGACCGCCCCAAGAACGTCTTCGTAGCAGGCTTCATCGGCTCCCCCGCCATGAACCTGCTGGAACTTCCCGTGGTAGACGGCGGCGTCCAGTTCGGCGGCACCGTCTACCCCGTGCCGCGCAACGTCCTTGAAGAGGCTCACGGCCAGACGGTTACCCTGGGCAGCCGGCCCGAGGACCTCGAGACCGCAGCACAGGGCGAAGGCATCCAGGTAGAGGTCGACGTCGTCGAAGAACTCGGTGCCGACGCCTACGTCTACGGCCACACCACGCTGGACGGCAAGACCCACGACATCGTGGCCCGCGTCGACGGCCGCCGCCCGCCGATGAAGGGCGAGTCCCTCTGGGTCCGTCCGCAGTCCGGCCACGTGCACCTGTTCGACACCAAGACCGGCGAGCGCCTGGGCGACTAACAGTCCTCCCCACCGGCACCCTAACCTCGCTCCGCTTCGGCCAGGGAACCCTGCCGGCGTGGGCCCAGCGCAAACGACGGCGGTCCTCCCCTAAACCGGAGGGCCGCCGTCGGGCTTTAACCGCTGTCCCCTTTTAGGCACCCCCTGCAAAATACGGAAGAATTGAGCCATGACCGAGGAACACAACGCGCAGTGGCACGATGAACCCACCGACTACGGGCAGATCGGCAAACTGCCGCGGTTCGAAGCGGCCAGCGCCAACGACGACAAGGCAGCCTCGGTCGCCAGCAACCTCAACATCACGGCGGCCGCCGCCGACCCCGAGCTCCTGGACCTGCCGTGGCACATAGCGCTCGAGGACTGGCCGGCGGAAAACCTCGCCGCGCTCCCCCGCGGTATCTCGCGGCACATCGTGCGGTTCGCCCACCTCGGCGGCTCAGTCATCGCCATCAAGGAAACGTCCGAGCACGTGGCCCGCCACGAGTACCACATGCTCCGCAAGCTCGCGCGCCTCGACGTACCCTGCGTGGAACCCGTCGCCGTCATCACCGGCCGCACTACCCCCGACGGCCGTCCCCTGAACCCGGTCCTCGTGACCCGGCACCTCAAGTTCTCCATGCCGTACCGCGCGCTCTTCTCGCAGATGCTGCGCAAGGACACGCTCACCCGGCTCATCGACGCCCAGGCGCTGCTCATGGTCCGGCTGCACCTCATTGGCTTCTACTGGGGCGACGTCTCGCTCTCCAACACCCTGTTCCGCCGGGACGCAGGAGCCTTCGCCGCCTACCTGGTGGACGCCGAAACCGGCGAACTGTACCCGGACCTCTCCACCGGCCAGCGCGAGTACGACCTGGAGATCGCCCGCGTCAACATCGCCGGCGAACTCATGGACCTCCTCGACGGCGGCCTGATCGAGGAGAAGGTGGACCCGGTGGCCACCAGTGAACTCATCATGGAAAGCTACCGTCGCCTCTGGACCGAGCTGACGGCCAAGGAATCCTTCGAACTGGGCGAGCGCTGGCGCGTCGGCGCCCGCATCCGCCGGCTCAACGAGCTCGGCTTCGATGTCGAAGAGTACGCGATCAAGACCACCCAGAACGGCTCCACCATCCAGCTGCAGCCGAAGGTGGTCGACGCCGGCCACCACATGCGCCGCCTGCTGCGCCTGACCGGACTCGACGCCCAGGAGAACCAGGCCCGCCGCCTGCTGAACGACATGGACACCTTCCGGGCGGACAACAATCCGGAGATGGATGAGGAATACAGCGCCCACCTGTGGGTCAGCCAGATCTTCGAGCCGATCGTCCGGTCCATCCCCCGCGACCTCTCCGGAAAGCTCGAACCCGCCGAAGCCGTGCACGAGGTGCTGGAGCACCGCTGGTACATGTCCGAAAAGCAGGAACGGCACATCCCGCTGGCCGAGGCCGTCCAGTCCTACATCGACTCCATCCTGCGCCACCGCCGCGACGAGGCCGCCATCATGCTGAACCCGGACACGGAGCTGCTGAAGATCCTCGCCGTGGAAACGGAGGAATCCCGGTACGGCGCCGATGAGACCGAGGACGACTATCCCGACGCCGACGACTGAGGTGCTGCGTTGACCACCCTGATCCGCGCCGTCCGGCCGTGGGGACAGCCGTTGAGCGATGTCCTCATTGCAGACGGCAGGATCTCGGCCGTCGAACCGCACCGCCCGGCGAAACCGGCGGCGGCTACCGTCGTCGAAGGCCGCGGCCGGCTGCTGGTGCCGTCCTTCTCCGACGTCCACGTCCATCTGGACTCCACCCGGATCGGGCTGCCGTTCCGCGAACACACGGGCGGGCCGGGCGTGTGGACCATGATGATGAACGACCGGCTGAACTGGCGCAACGCCGAAGTCCCGCTGCAGGAGCGCGTCAACAACACCCTCGGCCGAATGATCGCGCGGGGCACCACCCGGGTCCGTTCCTACGCCCAGGTCGATGTGGACTGCCGGCTGGAGCGTTTCGACGCCGTCGCCGCCGCCAGGGACCAGTTCAGGGACCGGGCCGACGTCGAAATCATCGCCTTCCCGCAGGCCGGCCTTCTGCGGGAGGAGGGCACCGTCCCGCTGATGGAAGAGGCGCTGAAGGCCGGCGCAAACGTCATGGGCGGCATCGATCCCTGCAGTCTGGACCGCGACCCCGCCCGGCACCTCGACATCGTTTTCGGGTTGGCCGAGAAGTACCAGGTCCCCATCGACATCCACCTGCACGAGCCCGGCGAACTGGGTGTTTTCAGCACTGACCTGGTGCTTGAACGCACCCGCGCGCTGGGCATGCAGGGCAAGGTGACCATCTCCCACGCCTACCAGCTGGGCAGCGTCTCCGAGGCCACCACCCGCCGGCTGATCGATGAGTTCGCCGAACTGGACATCTCCATGGCCTCGGTTGCACCGGCAGCATCCGGCCAGCTCCCCCTCCCGTTGCTGGCGGAGGCGGGTGTCCGGGTGGGCCTTGGCGAGGACGGCCAGCGCGACTACTGGTCCCCGTACGGAAACACGGACATGCTGGACCGCACCTGGCAGCTGGCCTTCACGCACGGCTTCCGCCGGGACGAACTGATCGGGCACTGCCTTGCCATCGCCACGGTCGGCGGCGCCAGCGTCCTGGATCCCTCGGCAACTCGGCTCAATGGCACGGCGCACCGCCCAGGCCTTGAGGCTGGCGATCCGGCCGAGCTGCTGCTGCTCGACGGCGAAACGGTGGCCTCCGCGGTCATGGACCGGGGCACCGACCGCACCGTGATCCACCGCGGCAGGGTTGTGGCCGACGGCCTGGAACTGGTCTAGGTCTGCCGGGGGCCTTGGCCGCCCTCCGTTAGATCGCCTTGCCCGGGTTCAGGATGCCGGCGGGATCGAAGAGGTTCTTGATACGGCGCTGCAGCTCACGGAGCGGCTCCGGCTGCTCGAGGCCCAGCCAGCGCAGCTTGTACTGCCCCACGCCGTGCTCGCCGGTGATAGTCCCGCCCATTTCCAGGGCCGCAACAATGGACGCGTCGAGTGCCGTGTTCAGGCGAAGCATGGCGCCGGCGTCCACCTCGTCGTTCACGCGGTCAATCCAGAACGTGGGGTGCAGGTTCCCGTCCCCCGCGTGGGCCACCACCTTCAGCCTGACATCGTGGGCCTCGGCGAGCGCCTCAAGCGCCGCCACGTAGTCCACCAGCCGGGAACGCGGCACGGCAACGTCCTCACCCACGCGGTACTCGTCATCCACCTCGACGCCCCTGCTGTTGCGCCGCAGTTCCACCAGCTGTTCCGCCTCGGCGCTGGCCTCGGTGGTCACCACCGCGCCGCCGGCCGCCAGCACTTCACGCACGACGTCGGCCTCAGCCGCCGCCCCGAAGCCGTCCGTCTGGACCAGGAGCAGCGAAGCTCCCCGGGCCGCGAGATCGGAGCCGTGCAGCTCGTCCAGCTGGGCCAGCGATCCGCCGTCGAGCAGTTCCATGATGGCCGGCTGCACGCGGGCCTTGCCGACAGCGAGCACGCCGGCCGCCGCCTGCCGGAAGTCGGGGTAAAACGCGGCGATGGTGTGTACCTCCCGGGGCAGGTACTTGAGCCGGACGGTCGCACCCACCACGATTCCCAGCGTGCCCTCCGATCCCACGAACAGCCCGGTCAGGTCGTAGCCAGCCACGCCCTTGAAGGTCTGGTGCCCGGTGTGCAGCAGCGAGCCGTCCGCGAGGACCACGTCCAGGGCCAGCACCGAATCCCGGGTCACGCCGTATTTGGCACACCGCAGGCCGCCGGCGTTGGTGGCCACGTTCCCGCCGATGGTGGAAATCCTGAAACTCGCGGGGTCCGGAGCGAACATAAGCCCGTGTGCCGCGGCGGCGTCGTTCAGGTCGGCGTTGATGACGCCGGGTTCGACGACGGCGGTCTCGTCGTCCGCGTTGAGCTCCAGAACGCGGTTCATCCGTTCCAGGCCAAGGACAACGCACCCCTCGCTGGCATGGGCGCCGCCCGAGACTCCGGTCCCGGCACCGCGGGCCACCAGCGGCACATTCCGGGCAGCACAAGCCTTGACGGTGGCCTGGACGTCGTCGACGGACTCCGCCAGAACCACGGCGGCGGGCAGCCGGTAGTCCAGCACGGGGGCCTGGTCCACCGCGTAAACCGCGAGTGCGGCGCCGTCCCGGAGGACCTTCTGCGGCCCCAGGATTGATGTCAGTTCGTCGGCGATGCTGCCCATGGGTCTCCCGTCCAATCACTTTGCTCCAGTCTAGATGTCACGTGGACCACACCCCTCGCCCCTTGGCTCGATCGAAGCCTGTGCTGTCGCACCAACAGCTGGAAGCGTTTCCAATTCAGTCTCTTGACGTGACCACGTTGCCGCGTGCTGTGACTCAATTGTCAATCGTTCGAGTGGTGTAAGCGCTTTCATTAAAGGCCCTCCCACCCTTAGGATTGGCCAATGTCTGTTGACTCGTTTCTGCACTCGGCGTCGCCTCTGGCCGGCGCCCTGACGCCCATCCACGCCCCGGACAACGCCCACGGCTGGTGGCGATCAGCCGTCATTTACCAGGTGTACCCACGCTCCTTCCGGGACATGAACGGCGACGGCATCGGTGACCTCGCGGGGATCACCGCCGAGATGCCGCAGCTTGCCGAGCTCAACGTGGACGCCGTCTGGCTCTCACCCTTCTACCGCTCGCCGCAGCGCGACGCCGGATACGACGTCAGCGACTACTGCGACGTCGACCCGATCTTCGGCACGCTCGGCGACTTCGACGGCATGGTGGCTGAGGCGAACCGCCTGGGCCTGCGCGTCATCGTGGACTTGGTTCCTAACCACTGCTCAAACCAGCACCGCGATTTCCAAGCCGCACTGGCCGCCGGCCCGGGCAGCCCCGAACGGGACATGTTCATCTTCCGGGACGGCCGGGGCACCGAGGAAAACGAACCACCCAATAACTGGGAATCGCACTTCGGCGGCTCCGCCTGGACCCGCATCACCGAACCTGACGGCACGCCCGGCCAGTGGTACCTGCACCTCTTCGATTCATCGCAGCCGGACTTCAACTGGGACAACCAGGCCGTGCATGACGAGTTCGAGCGCATCCTGCGCTTCTGGCTGGACCGGGGCGTCTCCGGGTTCCGCGTGGACGTCGCGCACGCCCTGGTCAAGGCCCCGGGCCTTCCCGCCTGGGGCGGGCGCGCGGACGGCAGCAGCTCCGACGGGTTCCCCGGACACGAGGCGCCGATGTTCGGCCAGCCGGCACTGCACGACATCTACCGTGCGTGGCGCAGGATTCTCGAGGAGTATGGTCCCGACCGCATTCTCTGCGCGGAAGCCAACGTGGACCCCCTGCCGCGGCTGGCCCACTGGGTACGGCCCGACGAAATGCACCAGGCCTTCAACTTCCCCTACCTCCACGCAGGGCTGGACCTCCCCCGCCTGCGCCACATCGTTACCGAGTCCCTGACGTCCCTGGATGCCGTCGGTGCCCCCAGCACCTGGGTGCTGTCCAATCACGACGTCGTCCGGCACGCCACCCGCTTCGGGTACGACTGGTCTGGGCCGCGGGACGGCGACGGCATCGGCCCCAAGGACCCCCAGCCGGACGAGGAGCTGGGCCGGACCCGGGCCGCGGCGGCGTCGCTGTTCATGCTGGGCCTCCCCGGCGGCGCCTACCTGTACCAGGGCGAAGAGCTTGGCCTGCCCGACGGCATCGACATCCCGGACCGCCAGCGGCAGGACCCAACATTTGCGCGCACCGGCGGCGCCCGGCTGGGACGCGATGGATGCCGGGTCCCGCTGCCGTGGAAGGCATCCGAACGCCACAGCGGCTTCGGCGATGGCGACGCGCCCTGGCTCCCGCAGCCGGAGAGCTTCGCGAAACTGGCGCGGGACGCCCAAGCCGGGGACCCGTCGTCGCACTTGAACCTGTACCGGCGCATGCTCAATGTCCGGCGGGAACTGGACCTTGGGCGGGGTTCGCTCGCCTGGGCGGAGGAATGGTGCACCGCGTCGTCCCTGGCATTCCTCAACGGGGACATTCTGGTGGTCATGAACATCGGTCCAGATCCCCTGGAACTGCCCGCCGGCGAGGTTGTGCTCCGCAGCTCGTCGCACTTGGGCCCTGGCGACGAAGATCAGCGGTTTGGCCTGGGCCCGGGGGAAGCCGTCTGGCTGCGGATCTCTGCAGAGGGCATGAAGGGCTGAGACATGGCCGGCATCAAGGACGTTGCGGAACGGGCCGGGCTTTCCATAGCCACCGTTTCCCGAGCCTTGAGCGGCAGGGGGCACGTGTCGCCGGCGAGCCGCGAGCGTGCCCGGGCAGCTGCGGCCGAGCTCGGCTTCGTGCCCTCCTACCAGGCATCCAGCCTCGCCTCCGGCCGCACCCGGAATATCGGCCTTGTGGTCCCCACCGTCCGCCGCTGGTACTTCGCCTCGGTGGTGGAGGGCGTCTCAGCAGCTCTCCTCGACGCCGGCTATGACCTGACGCTCTACAACATCACGGAGGGGACCGTCCGGCGCCGGAGCATTCTCCAGGACTTCCTGCTGCGGAAACGCGTGGATGCGGTCATCGCGGTGGCACTGGCGCTGACGGAGGACGAGATCGGCCAGATGCTGGCCATCCAGCGGCCCCTCGTGGTCATCGGCGGAGCGTTGCCGGGAGCCTCCACCGTCCGAATAGACGACCACGGCCTGGCGGAAACTGCCGTCAACCACCTGATCCGGCTCGGCCACAGCCGGATCGCACACATTACGGGCGATTCGGTGTACGAGCAGGACTTCAAGATCCCGCGCACCCGGCGTGCAGGCTATGAGAAGGCGATGACGGCTGCAGGACTTCCCGTGCGGCCGTCGTGGGTAGTCCGGGCTGACTTCACCGTCGAGGGTGCCTACGCCGTGGCACGGGACCTGCTGGGGGGAACCTCGGAACGGCCCACCGCCGTCTTTGCAGCCTCAGATGAGATGGCGATCGGGACCATACTGGCGGCCAGGGATTTTGGGCTCAGGGTGCCGGAGGACCTGTCGGTGCTCGGCATGGACGGGCACGAACTGGGGGAACTATTCGGCCTGACCACGATCGATCAGGATCCGCGCGGCCAGGGAGCCTTGGCTGTGCGCTTGCTGCTGGAAGGGTTCGACGGCGGAACGGACCGGGCCGTCCTAGACACCGAATACCCGACGCGGTTTGTGGTTCGCCGGAGCACGGCAGTGCCCCCGGCGTAGGTTGCCGCTACTGTGCAGCGCTGCCCATGAACCTTGCGAAGCGGTTCAAAACTTCCGGCCAGTCCTTCTCCCAAACGGCACGGGTGCCGGCCGGATCCTCGGCCCCTTCCCAACCGTCATGGACTACGCGCACCTCGGCGCCTTCCTCAACGCCGCGGAACACGACGCGCAGCTCGGTTGACCACAGCGCGGTACTGCCGGGATACCAGGATGCGTGGAAGGACAGCGGAGGCTGCCAATCGTCAATGGTTCCCCAGGTGGCGCCCCGGCCGTCATCGGAGCTTTCGAGAATCAGGTTCTCCTCGAACTCCACGTACGAGCCCGGACCATACACACTGTTGGTCTCCATCGGCCACCAGAGATGAGTGTGGTCGGTGAACCCCATAAAGGCGCGGGACACAGGCCCGGGGACCACCACGGTGCAGATGACCGGGTCCAGGTTATCTACGGGCTCGGGCGCTTCGTTGCCGGCGGCGTGGCTGAAGAGATTTTCCATGGCTACCAACTCTACCGGCCCTCCCCCGACGCTTCCTCACATCCCGTCGCTTCAACGTGGGCGGATTCCAGCGGTCGTTGCAACACGCGTCCTAAGCTGCTGATTCTTCCAGAATTTGCTCGAGGGCTTGTGCGGGGGTTTTCCAGCCGAGTGTTTTGCGTAGGCGGCCGTTGAGCCCGGCGGCGGCGTAGTCGAGGTCCTCACGCGTGACGGTGGTCAGGTCCATCCCTTTGGGGAAGTACTGGCGCAAGAGCCCGTTGGTGTTCTCGTTCGTGCCGCGCTGCCAGGGCGAGTGAGGGTCGCAAAAGTACACATCCGCTCCGGTGGCGACCTTGACGCGGTCATGGATTCCGACCATCTCCGCGCCCTGGTCCCAGGTCAGGGACCGGCGCAAGTGGGCGGGCAGCATGGGCAGGGTTTCCTGGATGGCGGCCAGAACCTGCTCGCCGGTGTGGCCGTTGGGCAGGTGCAGGAGCATCACGAAGCGGCTGCTGCGTTCCACTAGCGTTCCGATCGCCCCGGTGCCGGGGGTGCCGATGACCAGGTCGCCCTCCCAGTGTCCGGGAACGGCCCGATCATCGGCCTCCGCCGGGCGCTCACTGATCAGCAGCTCCTTCGGGACCCGTGGCTTCCGCATCCCGGCCCGCCGGTTTGGTTGGCGCACCGCACGCCCGGTCCGCAGGGCCGCGGAGAGCTCGGCTCTCAGCCCTCCGCGGCCCTGGATGTAAATGCACTGATAGATCGTCTCCGGGCTGATGCGCATGCTCTCATCATCAGGGAAATCGATCCGCAGCCGGACACTGATCTGCTCCGGAGACAACCGCTCACGGGCCGTCAGCATCCCGGCAACGTAGAGCGCCAGGGCCTCGTTGGATGCCAGCTTCCGGGCCTTGGGCCGCCGTGCCAGCTTCTGGGCCCGGTTCTGGGCCGCGGACGCCAGGTAGGGGCGGTGGCCCCCGTTGCGGACGTTCCGGGCCAGCTCCCGGCTAATGGTGGACGGGCTCCGGCCCAGACGACGGCCGATCTCGCGCGCACTGCACCCTTCCGCGCGCCACACAGCGATCAACTCACGCTCATCAAAGGACAGGTACCGCCCACACGGGGGCGCAATCGAAGGATCCACCCCACCATGCTGACGGACGATCCCTCGCGCCGCCGTAGCGGAAAGCCCGGCAACCTCCGCGGCCACCTCATCGGACAACCCGGAAGACCTCGCCTCCCAGAACACCCGCACAACCTCACGCAACACCTCAGGCCGACCAAAACGTCCCACAACACCACCAATCACTCAGGTGTTGCAACGACACCTAGAACCTGCCGTGGACCCTTCCTCACATCCTGTCGCCTAAGCCGGACTGCTCGAGGACCGCGTTACTGTAGCGGGGCTAGCTGCTCGCGCCGGACGCGATAACACCGGCGCCCAACGCGGCGATGATGCCGCTGCTGACGCGTTCGACGCCGGTGCTCACCTTTGGGCGTCGCAACCAGCCCATCGCTTTGTAAGCGATAAGCGCGACGACGGCCAGGTAGGCGAATGCGATGACCGCCTCCACTGAGCCCAGGATCATCGCGGTGCCCATGGTGTCGCCGCCCTGAGGGATGAACTGCGGGACGACGGCCAGGTAGAAGAGGCCAACTTTGGGGTTGAGCAGAGTGGACAGCGCCCCCGCGCCGAGGCCGGCCAGGTTGCTGTACCGGAGCGCGCCTCCTTCTTTACCGCTCTCCATGCCGTCCCTAGCAGCCTTCCGCGTCTTCAGGAACGAGGAAATGCCGAGGTAAAGCAGATAGAGGCCCCCCGCGATCTTGAGCCAGCGGAACACCTCGGCGGACTGCGCCAGGATCGCTGCGAGTCCCAAGCCGACGAGGGCCGCCCACGCGATAGCGGCAACTGCCGAACCCGCCGCGGCCGCAATCCCTGCGCTGGGCCGGTTTAACGCGATACGCAGCACCAAGAACGTGTCGGGACCGGGCGTAAGGGACAGAATGAGGCACAGTCCAGCGAAGGCAGCGAGGGAAGCAAAGGTCATGGTGACGATTATCCCTGATGCTCGAGCGTCCGGGAAAAGCGGCGGGAGGTGAGGCCGCGTCGGCGAAAACCCTGCAGGAGGTGAGGACGCGTCGGTGAAAACCCTGCAGGAGGTGAAGCCGCGTCCGGGAAAACCCTGCAGGAGGTGAGGGAGGGTTTGGGGAGGGGCGTCGGGTGGGCCTGTCGAAACCAGGGCCCGGGTTTGTGGGTGGCCCCGGGTTGGATTACATGTGGGTTAAAAGGCTCAGGCCCCGACGTTTCGTTGTCGGGGCCTGAGCCGTAAATAGTGTCCGGCGGTGACCTACTCTCCCACACCCTCCCGGGTGCAGTACCATCGGCGCTGTGGGTCTTAGCTTCCGGGTTCGGAATGGGACCGGGCGTTTCCCCCACGCTATGACCGCCGTAACCCTGTGTCCCGTCCCCCGGTGTTCCTGGGGGTGGGAAATCTTGTGGTGTTACAACTGTGGTGTTGTATTCAGTTATTGGTTGGTTCCTGAACCAAAGCCCGGTGGCGGGTTTGTTGGTTGGGAACCACATAGTGGACGCAAGCAGTCTTGTTTCTTTGTACCGCCCCCATGGGTGCAAACGCTTTTGAATCCGTTTGCGGGGGTGGTGTGTGGTGTAAGTTATCGGCCTATTAGTACCGGTCAGCTTCACGAGTCGTTAGTCCTCGCTTCCACATCCGGCCTATCAACCCAGTGGTCTGGCTGGGGGCCTCTCACACACAAGGTGTATGGAAATCTCATCTCGAAGCGAGCTTCCCGCTTAGATGCTTTCAGCGGTTATCCCATCCGAACGTAGCTAATCAGCGGTGCACTTGGCAGTACAACTGACACACCAGAGGTTCGTCCGTCCCGGTCCTCTCGTACTAAGGACAGCCCTTCTCAAATTTCCTGCGCGCGCAGCGGATAGGGACCGAACTGTCTCACGACGTTCTAAACCCAGCTCGCGTACCGCTTTAATGGGCGAACAGCCCAACCCTTGGGACCTACTCCAGCCCCAGGATGCGACGAGCCGACATCGAGGTGCCAAACCATGCCGTCGATATGGACTCTTGGGCAAGATCAGCCTGTTATCCCCGAGGTACCTTTTATCCGTTGAGCGACGGCCATTCCACAATGTACCGCCGGATCACTAGTCCCGACTTTCGTCCCTGCTCGAGATGTCTCTCTCACAGTCAAGCTCCCTTGTGCACTTACACTCGACACCTGATTGCCAACCAGGCTGAGGGAACCTTTGGGCGCCTCCGTTACTTTTTAGGAGGCAACCGCCCCAGTTAAACTACCCATCAGGCACTGTCCCTGACCCGGATTACGGGCCGAAGTTAGATGTCCAAAGTGACCAGAGTGGTATTTCAACGATGACTCCACCCGAACTGGCGTCCGGGCTTCAACGTCTCCCACCTATCCTACACAAGCCACTCCGAACACCAATACCAAACTATAGTAAAGGTCTCGGGGTCTTTCCGTCCTGCTGCGCGTAACGAGCATCTTTACTCGTACTGCAATTTCGCCGAGTTTATGGTTGAGACAGCGGGGAAGTCGTTACTCCATTCGTGCAGGTCGGAACTTACCCGACAAGGAATTTCGCTACCTTAGGATGGTTATAGTTACCACCGCCGTTTACTGGGGCTTAAATTCTCAGCTTCGCCTTGCGGCTAACCGGTCCTCTTAACCTTCCAGCACCGGGCAGGAGTCAGTCCGTATACATCGTCTTGCGACTTCGCACGGACCTGTGTTTTTAGTAAACAGTCGCTTCCCCCTGGTCTCTGCGGCCCCGATCCCCTCCCGGTCGCTAGTACCGTTCAAGGTTGGGGCCCCCCTTCTCCCGAAGTTACGGGGGCATTTTGCCGAGTTCCTTAACCATAATTCTCTCGATCGCCTTAGTATTCTCTACCTGATCACCTGTGTCGGTTTGGGGTACGGGCGGCTAAAACCTCGCGCCGATGCTTTTCTAGGCAGCATAGGATCACCGAATCCCCCCTTTACGGGAGTCCCGTCAGATCTCAGGCACATGAACAGCGGATTTGCCTACCGTTCGCCCTACATCCTTGGACCGGGACAACCATCGCCCGGCTCGGCTACCTTCCTGCGTCACACCTGTTAATACGCTTGCCTCCCAGGATCAGGTCCCGCGCTCCACCAAAACCCTTCACCCACAAGGGGTGTCGGGCAGGTCTCGGGCGGTTAGTATCCCCTGTTCAACATGGGCGGTTTTTCGCCGGTACGGGAATATCAACCCGTTGTCCATCGACTACGCCTGTCGGCCTCGCCTTAGGTCCCGACTTACCCAGGGCAGATTAGCTTGACCCTGGAACCCTTGATCATCCGGCGGACGGGTTTCTCACCCGTCTTTCGCTACTCATGCCTGCATTCTCACTCGTGTAGGCTCCACCGCTGGTTTACACCGCGACTTCACCGCCCACACGACGCTCCCCTACCCATCCACACTCCTGAACCACGAAGGCTTGGAAAATATGTGAATGCCACAACTTCGGCGGTGTACTTGAGCCCCGCTACATTGTCGGCGCGGAATCACTTGACCAGTGAGCTATTACGCACTCTTTTAAGGATGGCTGCTTCTAAGCCAACCTCCTGGTTGTCTTCGCAACTCCACATCCTTTCCCACTTAGCACACGCTTAGGGGCCTTAGTTGGTGGTCTGGGCTGTTTCCCTCTCGACTATGAAGCTTATCCCCCACAGTCTCACTGCTGCGCTCTCACTTACCGGCATTCGGAGTTTGGCTGACGTCAGTAACCTTGTAGGGCCCATTAGCCATCCAGTAGCTCTACCTCCGGTAAGAAACACGCAACGCTGCACCTAAATGCATTTCGGGGAGAACCAGCTATCACGAAGTTTGATTGGCCTTTCACCCCTACCCACAGCTCATCCCCTCCATTTTCAACTGAAGTGGGTTCGGTCCTCCACGACGTCTTACCGTCGCTTCAACCTGGCCATGGGTAGATCACTTCGCTTCGGGTCTAGATCACGCCACTGCAACGCCCTGTTCAGACTCGCTTTCGCTACGGCTTCCCCACACGGGTTAACCTCGCGACGTAACACTAACTCGCAGGCTCATTCTTCAAAAGGCACGCCGTCACAGCTACAAGGCTGCTCCGACGGATTGTAAGCACACGGTTTCAGGTACTGTTTCACTCCCCTCCCGGGGTACTTTTCACCTTTCCCTCACGGTACTGGTCCGCTATCGGTCATTAGGGAGTATTTAGGCTTATCAGGTGGTCCTGACAGATTCACACGGGATTTCTCGGGCCCCGTGCTACTTGGGATACTCATCAAAGGCGGCGCTCAGCATTACGGTTACGGGGCTCACACCCTCTACGGCCGGCCTTTCAAGACCGTTCACCTATACCAGCACTCACACCTCCCCGGTCCGGCAGAACCAGGACAACAAGTCCCACAACCCCGCCCATGCAACGCCCGCCGGCTATCACACATGGGTCGGTTTAGCCTGATCCGCGTTCGCTCGCCACTACTAACGGAATCACTGTTGTTTTCTCTTCCTGCGGGTACTGAGATGTTTCACTTCCCCGCGTTCCCTCCACGCACCCTATGTGTTCAGATGCGGGTCACCAGATCACTCGCGCGTCTGGCGGGGTTTCCCCATTCGGACACCCTGGGATCACAGTCCGGTTATCGACTCCCCCAGGCTTATCGCAGATTCCTACGTCCTTCTTCGGCTCCTAATGCCAAGGCATCCACCGTGTGCTCTTAAAAACTTGACCACAAAAGATCAAGGAGTAATTTACGAGAGAACCATGAAAACCAACCACACCCAACAACCACACCCCGTAAGGGTGCCATCATCACGCGCAGCCAGATCCAGGTTCATATTCTTGGAAATTGCTTCTTATAAAAGATGCTCGCGTCCACTATGTAGTTCTCAAACAACAACCCCGTACCACACACCCCACACACACCCGCGCCAACAGACGCAGCAACCGTGTGATCGGTGCAGCCAGGAAACCAGAAACAAACAACCCGGACAAAGCCACGGCCAAAAGCCGCACCCTCCCCGGTCCTGTTGCCTCAGGACCCAACAGTGTGCCAAACACTAAACCGCATGAACCCCGCCCCGCACCGTTCCAGGACAGCCACCCCCGAAAGGGAACCCGTCCGTACTAGACACAGGACAAAACCACGCGGCCGCTATTTGTTGATATTCCACCCATGAGCACCCGCCGCAGAACGATCGCCTGCGCAGCGGGCCTTTACTCCTGACAAACCACACACACCCCGCATACACGCGGCCGTGGGCCTGTAGGTGCTCCTTAGAAAGGAGGTGATCCAGCCGCACCTTCCGGTACGGCTACCTTGTTACGACTTAGTCCCAATCGCCAGTCCCACCTTCGACGGCTCCCTCCCACAAGGGGTTAGGCCACCGGCTTCGGGTGTTACCAACTTTCGTGACTTGACGGGCGGTGTGTACAAGGCCCGGGAACGTATTCACCGCAGCGTTGCTGATCTGCGATTACTAGCGACTCCGACTTCATGGGGTCGAGTTGCAGACCCCAATCCGAACTGAGACCGGCTTTTTGGGATTAGCTCCACCTCACAGTATCGCAACCCTTTGTACCGGCCATTGTAGCATGCGTGAAGCCCAAGACATAAGGGGCATGATGATTTGACGTCGTCCCCACCTTCCTCCGAGTTGACCCCGGCAGTCTCCCATGAGTCCCCACCACTACGTGCTGGCAACATGGAACGAGGGTTGCGCTCGTTGCGGGACTTAACCCAACATCTCACGACACGAGCTGACGACAACCATGCACCACCTGTGAACCGGCCCCAAAGGAGAAACCACATTTCTGCGGCGATCCGGTCCATGTCAAGCCTTGGTAAGGTTCTTCGCGTTGCATCGAATTAATCCGCATGCTCCGCCGCTTGTGCGGGCCCCCGTCAATTCCTTTGAGTTTTAGCCTTGCGGCCGTACTCCCCAGGCGGGGCACTTAATGCGTTAGCTACGGCGCGGAAAACGTGGAATGTCCCCCACACCTAGTGCCCAACGTTTACGGCATGGACTACCAGGGTATCTAATCCTGTTCGCTCCCCATGCTTTCGCTCCTCAGCGTCAGTTAATGCCCAGAGACCTGCCTTCGCCATCGGTGTTCCTCCTGATATCTGCGCATTTCACCGCTACACCAGGAATTCCAGTCTCCCCTACATCACTCTAGTCTGCCCGTACCCACCGCAGATCCGGAGTTGAGCCCCGGACTTTCACGGCAGACGCGACAAACCGCCTACGAGCTCTTTACGCCCAATAATTCCGGATAACGCTTGCGCCCTACGTATTACCGCGGCTGCTGGCACGTAGTTAGCCGGCGCTTCTTCTGCAGGTACCGTCACTTTCGCTTCTTCCCTACTGAAAGAGGTTTACAACCCGAAGGCCGTCATCCCTCACGCGGCGTCGCTGCATCAGGCTTTCGCCCATTGTGCAATATTCCCCACTGCTGCCTCCCGTAGGAGTCTGGGCCGTGTCTCAGTCCCAGTGTGGCCGGTCACCCTCTCAGGCCGGCTACCCGTCGTCGCCTTGGTGAGCCATTACCTCACCAACAAGCTGATAGGCCGCGAGTCCATCCAAAACCGCAAAAGCTTTCCACCCCCCACCATGCGATGAGGAGTCATATCCGGTATTAGACCCAGTTTCCCAGGCTTATCCCAGAGTCAAGGGCAGGTTACTCACGTGTTACTCACCCGTTCGCCACTAATCCCCGGTGCAAGCACCGGATCATCGTTCGACTTGCATGTGTTAAGCACGCCGCCAGCGTTCATCCTGAGCCAGGATCAAACTCTCCGTTGAAGTAAAACAGACACAACCAGGAACCACGGAAATAACGCGGAAACCAGGCTGCACAAAATTTGAAACCAGCTAAAAACACCAGACCACACCACGGGGGTGGGCAGTCCGGCACAATCAACCAATTCATAAAAAATCGGTATCAACAAACTTGGCACACTATTGAGTTCTCAAACAACAGACACACCCGGCACCACCCAAACCAACGTTCAGGATCGCTCCGGAGCAACTTTTCAAACTTACCCGCTCGCTTCATCCGAGTCAAATCGGCGGTTTCCATCCGGCCCAGCCTGTTGGCTTCCGGATCACCTTGCCGACTCGCTCCGGGGAGCGGCGCGGAAATAAACTCTACCACTACCTTGGCGGAATGCCAACTGCACCGGGGCAACGCGGAGGAGGGCCCGGAATCCCGCGGGATTCCGGACCCTCCTCCCAGAGAAACAACCACTGGGAAACAACTACCCGGGTGGCCGGCCGCCGCCGGGTCTTAGACCGGCGGTCCGCCAGGACTTACCGGGGCGTTCCTGGCGGTACGGCGCGACTCAGGCGCGGGGCCCGCCGGGCAGAGCCGCCTTTCCCGTGCCGCCCTTCGGTGCAGCACCCTTCGGCGCAGCACTGTTCGGTTCAGCAGACCGAGTCTCAGCAGCCCGAATTTCAGCTGCCGTGGGCCCGGCAAAGACGGAGTCAGCGTCGGTAACTTTGGCCTTGGCCGCGGCCGCCGTGGTGATCACGCTGGACTCAGCCGGCTTGAAGTACGCGGCGCCCAGCGGCGGCAACGTAACCGTTAGAGTCGCCGGCTGGCCGTCGATGCCCTCGTCCTCAGCGGTCAGCGTTCCGCCGTTGAGGACACCCGATCCGCCGTAGTCCTCGGAGTCTGTGTTCAGGACCTCGGTCCAAGCTCCGGTCGAGGGCACGCCCAGGGCGAACTCCTTGTGCGGGCCGCCGGAGAAGTTGACGGCACACACCAGCGGGTTGCCCTCGGTGTCCCACCGGACGAAGGTCAGGACGTTGCGGTCGGCGTCAGCCCCGTTGATCCACTGGAACCCGCCGGGCTCGTTGTCCCGGGAGTACAGTGCCGGCGTGGACCTGTAGAGCTCGTTCAGCTCCTTGAGCAGCAGCTGAATGCCCTTATGGGCCGGGATGTCGGCGAGCCACCAGTCAAGGCCGTGCTGTTCGGACCACTCGGCTTCCTGGCCGAATTCCGTGCCCATGAAGATCAGCTGCTTGCCCGGGTGTGCCCACTGGTAGCCGAGGAAGGCGCGGAGGTTGGCCAGCTGCTGCCAGCGGTCGCCCGGCATCTTGCGGAGCATGGACCCCTTGCCGTGGACTACCTCATCGTGGCTGATGGGCAGCAGGAAGTTCTCGGTGAAGGCGTATACCAGGGAGAACGTGACCGTCCCGTGGTGCCACTTCCGGTTGACCGGATCTTCAGAGGTGTACTTGAGTGAGTCGTGCATCCAGCCCATGTTCCACTTGAGGCCGAAGCCGAGGCCCCCCTGGCTGGTGGGCGCGGTGACGCCCGGGAAGGCAGTGGATTCCTCCGCGATCATCACGGCGCCGGGGTGGGTCTTGTACACCGTGGCATTGGTCTCCTGGAGGAACGAGATGGCCTCCAGGTTTTCGCGGCCGCCGAACCGGTTGGGCTGCCACTGGCCGTCTTCCCGCGAGTAGTCCAGGTACAGCATGGACGCGACCGCGTCCACGCGCAGGCCGTCAATGTGGAACTCCTCGAGCCAGTACAGCGCGTTGGCCACGAGGAAGTTCCGGACCTCGGTACGGCCGAAGTCGAAGATGAGGGTGCCCCAGTCCGGGTGCTCGCCAAGGTTCGGGTCAGCGTGTTCGTAGAGCGGCTGCCCGTCAAACTGCGCCAGGGCCCAGTTGTCCTTCGGGAAGTGCGCCGGCACCCAGTCCAGGATCACGCCAATGCCTGCCTGGTGGAGCGAGTCCACGAGGAACCGGAACTCATCAGGATGACCGAAACGCGACGTGGGCGCGTAGTAGGAGGTGACCTGGTAGCCCCAGGAGCCGCCGAAGGGGTGCTCCGCCACGGGCATGAACTCCACATGGCTGAAGCCAAGCCACTTGACGTACTCGACGAGTTCCTTGGCCAGCTCACGGTAGTTCAGGCCCAGGCGCCAGGATCCGAGGTGGACCTCGTAGACGCTCATGGGCGAGTTGTGCGGATCCCGGGCGGCCCGTTCCTTCATCCAATCCGCGTCCTGGAACCGGTAGTGGGACTCGACAACCCTCGACGCCGTGAGCGGCGGAACCTCGGTGCCGAAGGCCAGCGGGTCGGCCTTCTCTACCCAGTAGCCGCCCTTGGTTTTGATTTCGTACTTGTAGCAGGCGCCGGCCGGGACACCCGGGATGAACAGTTCCCAGACGCCCGAGGAGCCGAGGGAGCGCAGCGAGTTTTCCCGCCCGTCCCAGGCGTTGAAATCGCCCTTGACCCGGACCGCTTCGGCGTTGGGGGCCCACACGGCAAAGGACACGCCGTTGATGTCGCCCATCGAGGACTTGTAGTGCTGCACGTGCGCGCCCAGCACGGTCCAGAGCTTTTCGTGGCGTCCTTCGCCGATCAGGTGCAGGTCCACTTCGCCCACGGTGGGAAGGTAGCGGTACGGATCGTCCGTGGTCACCGGCTGGGCGCCCTCGTACGTCACTTCAAGGCGGTAGTCCGGCACGTGGCCGTGCTGCAGCGGCTCGAGCACCGCCACCCAGACGCCCTCGGCCTCGTGGGTCATGGGCACTGTTCCGGCCTGGGTCACCACGTTGACCGCCTCCGCGAGGTGCTTGACGGTGCGGATGGTCACGTGACCGTAGTCGTCCAAATGGGCACCAAGCACCGAGTGCGGGGCGTGGTGTTCACCGGCCGCGACGCGTGAGAGCGTGTGCGCGTCCACGTGCAACGGTGCGTGGGGGCTGTCGGTGTGTGCAGAGCCTGTCATGTTATTACCTTCCGCTGCTGCTCCGGCCGGTTCGCCGGAGCTTTTAGTGCTGAGGAGCCGCCTGGCCGCATTCACCGGAATGGCCAGCCAGCCCGGCCGGTTGCGCAACTCGTACACGACTTCGTAGAGCGCCTTGTCCAGCCACAATGCCACAAAGAGCGGCGAATTGCGGTCCACCGTTCCGGGAGTTACTTCCGCGTAGCCTGCCAGGAAGGCCTCGGTGCAGTCGTCCACCCAGGAGTCCGGGACACGGACGCCCGGCTGTTCCCGTTCGGCGGCGCCCGCCGCGTAGTCGAAGGAGCGCAGCATGCCCGTCACGTCCCGGAGCGGGGCGTCGGGGAAGTTACGCTCGGAGATTGGCCGGAGCGGCTCCCCTTCGAAGTCGAGGATGGCCCACCGGTCATGGCCGCCTTCGCCGCCGGGAACCTGGAGGATCTGGCCCAGGTGCAAATCGCCGTGGATGCGCTGAAGCGCTCCCGCGGGGGTTCCTTCCAGCCGGCTGAGCAGGCTTTCCAGCCCTTCTTCGTAAGGCCCGACGGCGGGTCCCGCCTCCGCCCACATCTGACGCACGCGCTGGGCTACTCCGGGGGCTATTTCCCCGCCCGGAACCGTTTCGGCCGAAACACCCAGTGTTTCGGCCAGCCGGCGGTGGACAGTGGCGGTTGCATGGCCAAGGGCATACGCCTCGGCCGTAAAGTCCACTCCCCCGGCCGCCGCGTCAACGGCGAGGCGCCACGCGTCCCGGCCGCCGGCCAGGAATTCGTGGGCCACTGCGAGTTCGCCCTGGGCAGGGCCGCCCGAAGCGGTCTCATCCTGGCGAAGTAGGCCCTGCGGGTACCATTCGCCGGTGACCCAGCCCAGCGTGGCGGGGACCTCCGGGGTGCGGGCCGCGGACAGTGCGGCGCCGACCTCCACCTCCGGGTTCCGCCCGGCCGAAAGCACGCGGAAGAACTTCACGATGGCGGCGGAGTCGCCGTCGTCCACTATCACCGAGGTGTTGGACTGTTCGCCGGACAGGACACGGACCGTCCCGGAAGCCTGCGGCAGCGGCTGGCCGCCCCCGGAAAGGTGGCCGCTGGCGGTGCCGGCGGCTTCCTCCGTCCGGATCAGATCCAGCCATGCGGCAATGAAGGCGGGGTCGTGGACGGCGTCGTAGACCCAGCGGTGCCCCAGCTCGGGGTCGTCGCTTTCGCCGATCAGGGCCCGTTCGGCGCCCGGCAGCGGCTGGCTGCGGTAGCTGAGCGGGATCTGGACGACGTCGGTGCGGGAGACGCCGTCGGACGTTTTGGACTCGACGGAGGCGAGGAACACCTCCAGGCCGGCCTGGCCGGTGGGGTCGTCCAGGACCAGGCCGCCCACCGGCGCCAGGGTGAAGTCCGGGGACTTCACGGGGAACCACCTCTGGGCCGGAAGCCAGTCGCGGAGCAGGTGTTCGAGTGTGGGTGTCAGTGTTGTTTGGATCATCTCATCCCTCAATCGACAGTATCGGCATCGCTTGCGTAAAGGGTGAAGCGGGGTTGGAAGCAGTGGCCCGCACGCGCAGCCAGAAGAAGTCATGGCTGCCCAGCGTCAGCGTCAGCTGGCCGTCGTCGCTGATGCCGGGGAACGGCTGGCCTCCGAAGACGTCCCGCAGGCCCCGGCCGGAAAAGTCCGGAAGCCTCAGGGTGGAGGACACCGGGTGCTGGGAAAGGTTGAAGACGCACAGGATGGATTCGGCCGGCTCTCCCGCTGCGTTGCCCTCGGGCAGTTCGCGGAGGTAGGCCAGCACCACCTCGTGGTCGGCCTCCACATGCTTGAACGCCCCGAGCCCGAACGCCGGGTGGTTCTTCCGGACGCTGAGGATCTGCCGGGTCCATCGCAGCAGCGATCCGGAATGGGCGGCCTCGGCCTCCACGTTCGCCATGGCGTAGTTGTAGACCAGCGACTGGATCACGGGGAGGTACAGCTTGCCGGGATCGGCGTTGGAGAACCCGGCGTTGCGGTCGGGGTTCCACTGCATGGGGGTGCGGACGGCGTCACGGTCCTCGAGCCAGATGTTGTCGCCCATCCCGATCTCGTCCCCGTAGTACAGGAACGGGCTGCCCGGCAGGGACAGCAACAGGGCGTTGATGAGCTCGATTTCCGCCCTGGAGTTGTCCAGCAGCGGCGCCAGCCTGCGCCGGATGCCGATGTTGGCCCGCATGCGCGGATCCGGCGCGTACCAGCCGAGCATGGCTGCCCGCTCATCGGCGGTGACCATTTCCAGCGTCAGTTCGTCGTGGTTGCGCAGGAATGTTCCCCACTGCGCACCTTCCGGGATGGCCGGGGTGTCGTGCATCGTCTCGATGATGGGGGCGGCCTTCTGGTCACGCAGCGCGTAGTAGAGCCGCGGCATGATCGGGAAATGGAAGGCCATGTGGCATTCCGGTTCCTCCTCGGTTCCGAAGTACTCCACAACCTCGTTGGGCGGCTGGTTGGCCTCGGCGATGATGACCCGGCCGGGGTAGCTCTCGTCCACCATCTTCCGCAGCTTGCGCAGGAACTCGTGCGTGGCCGGCAGGTTTTCGCAGTTCGTCCCCTCCTCTTCGAACAGGTACGGGATGGCGTCCGCCCGGAACCCGTCGATCCCCTGGTCCAGCCAGAACCGCACGACGTCGAACACGGCGTCGATGACCTTCGGGTTCTCGAAGTTCAGGTCGGGCTGGTGGCTGAAGAACCGGTGCCAGAAGAACTGCCGCCGGATGGGGTCGAAGGTCCAGTTGGATTCCTCCGTGTCCACGAAGATGATGCGCGCGTCCTGGTATTTCTCGTCCGTGTCGCTCCACACGTAGAAGTCGCCGAAGGGACCTTCGGGGTCCTTCCTGGACTCCTGGAACCAGGGGTGCTGGTCCGAGGTGTGGTTCAGCGGGAGATCGATGATGACCCGGACGCCTCGTGCATGCGCCTCGGCAACCAGCCGCTTGAAGTCGCTGATGGTGCCGAACTCGTCCAGGACGGAGTTGTAGTCCGAGATGTCATACCCGCCGTCCCGCAGGGGTGACTGGAAGAACGGTGGCAGCCACAGGCAGTCCACGCCCAGCCACTGCAGGTAGTCCAGCTTCTCGATCAGCCCGTGGAAGTCACCGGAACCGTCGCCGTTGGCGTCCGCAAAGCCCCGGACCAGCACTTCATAGAACACCGCTTTCCGGTACCACAGCGGATCATGCTGCAAACCCGGTGCATTGAGCTCAAATGTGCTCTTGGGGGTGAAGTGTTGGGTGGAGCCCTGCGGACTGAAACTCACGGGCGGCTACCTCCGGATGCTCAGGATGTGTGCAGGTTCAACATGTGCATCCAGCCGCACGTAGTTGTACTCGCCCCATTCCCAAGACTCACCGGAGATGAGGTCATCCACCCAGAATCCGCCGTTCGGGGTGAGGTCTGCCGGGTCGAGCCCCAGCGCGGACAGATCCAGCGAGACCATGCCTTCCCTCGCACTGTGCGGGTCCACGTTGGCCACCACAATGATGGTGTCCCTCGTGCCGTCCGGGAGGGTTTTGTGCTTGGAGTAGACCACCGTGGCGTCGTCCGTGCACTGGTGCACGGTGAGGTTCTGCAGGTCGCCCAGCGCGGGGTGGGCCTTGCGGATTTCGTTGAGCCTGGTCAGGTACGGCGCGAGGGTCCGGCCGGAGGCGGAGGCAGCTTCCCAGTCGCGGGCCTTGTACTCGAACTTCTCGTTGTCGATGTACTCCTCGGCACCGGGCCGGGCCACGTGCTCGTACAGTTCGTAGCCGGCGTACACGCCCCACAGCGGGCTCGCGGTTGCTGCCAGGGCAGCACGGATCTTGAACGCCGCCGGTCCGCCGTACTGCAGGTACTCGGTAAGGATGTCCGGGGTGTTGACGAAGAAGTTGGGCCGGAAGAAGGCAGCCGACTCGCGGCTCACGTGGTGGAAGTACTCCTCCAGTTCCTTCTTCGTGTTGCGCCACGTGAAGTAGGTGTAGGACTGCTGGAAGCCGGCCCTGCCCAGCGCGTGCATCATGGCGGGACGGGTGAAGGCCTCGGCCAGGAAGACGACGTCGGCGTCCTTCTTGTTCACCTTGCCGATGAGCCACTCCCAGAACCACACCGGCTTGGTGTGCGGGTTGTCCACCCGGAAGATCTTCACGCCGTGGCTGACCCACAGCTCGACGATCCGCAGGATTTCCTTGGAGAGGCCCTCGGGGTCGTTGTCGAAGTTGAGCGGGAAGATGTCCTGGTACTTCTTCGGCGGATTCTCGGCATAGGCGATGCTGCCGTCCACGCGGGTAGTGAACCATTCCGGGTGCTCGGTGACCCAGGGGTGGTCCGGGGCGGCCTGGAGTGCCAGGTCCAGCGCCACTTCCAGGTTGAGCTCCTTGGCCCGCGCCACGAAGGCGTCGAAGTCCTCAAAGGTTCCGAGGTCGGGGTGGA
This sequence comes from Arthrobacter sp. FW305-BF8, assembly GCF_021789315.1. Lineage (NCBI taxonomy): Bacteria > Bacillati > Actinomycetota > Actinomycetes > Micrococcales > Micrococcaceae > Arthrobacter > Arthrobacter sp. FW305-BF8. The sequence continues at coordinate 882,827 of NZ_CP084561.1, read as the reverse complement.
TGGCGTCGTGCCCGCCTTCCTTGGCGCCAATGGCCCAGGGCGATCCGGGATCGTTCGGGCCGGCGATCAGCGTGTTGTTGGGGCCCTTGCGGTGCTGCACGCCGATCGGGTGGATCGGCGGCATGTAGATGACGTCGAAGCCCATGCCGGCCACGGCGTCCAGCCGGTTGGCGGCGGTCCGGAAGTTGCCCGACGTCCACTCGCCCGTGTCGTGGTTGCGCACGGCGCCCTCGGAGCGCGGGAAGAATTCGTACCAGGATCCGCGGCCGGCGCGGTCCCGCTCAACGAGCAGGGGGAACTGCTCGGAGACGGTGACAAGCTCGCGGATCGGCTCGCGCTCCACTACGCCGGCGACGTCCCGGCTGAAACCTGCGGCCAGGCGGTCCTCAGCGGAAAGGGAAGTGTCCGAAAGGAGGGTGGCTGCCGAGCGCAGCGTCTGCCGGTCCGCATCGTTGCGGGCGGGTTCCTCGGCCGCCTCGGACAGCAGGGCGGCGCCCTCCGCAAGCATCAGCTCGACGTCGATGCCCGCGTCCACCTTGACCTCGGCATTGTGGTGCCACGTGCCGTAGCGGTCGTGCCAGGCCTCGATGACGAACGACCAGTTCCCGGTGGATTCCGGGGTGAGCAGGCCTTCCCAAAGGTCGGTTCCCTTGCCGCGGTCCCCGGACGGCGGCTGGAGCCGGACCCGCTGGCGCTCGTTGCCCTGGGGATCCAGGAGGACCGCGCTGACGCCCAATTGGTCGTGGCCTTCGCGGAAGGACCTGGCGCTGACCACGATTCCTTCACCGGGCAGCGCCTTGGCCGGGAACTTCCCCCCTTCGACAACAGGCTGAACGTCCGTGATAGGGAAACGGCCAAACCGCAGGCCTTCCGTGATCGAAACTTTCGGCGTTTGCTTTGCTGGGGCACTGGTTCGCGTGTTAGTCGTCACAGGCTCGACGTTAGCGAGAAATGGGGCGAATTGCTAAGCCTGCGAACTTAATTAATGAAGCGATTCGTCATTTACCGGAAAGTAATCAAAAGCGGTTCCTGCCGTTCACCCAGTCGGTTAGTGTGGCGCAGGTGAAGGCAATCCGCAGATTTACCGTCCGTACCGTTCTTCCCGAGCCGATCCGGCCACTGGCCCGGTTGGCGACCAACCTCCGCTGGTCCTGGCACCGGCCCACCCGGGAGCTGTTCGAAAGCTTGAACCCGCGCGTCTGGGCCCAGTGCGGGAACGACCCGGTCAGCTTCCTGGGCCTGGTGGGCCGTGAGGAGATGCACCGGCTCGCGATCGACCAGGACGTGGTGGCCCGCGTCCAAGCGGCAGCAGCGGACCTGGACCGGTACCTGACGGAACCCCGCTGGTACCAGGGCCTGGGCAGCGACGCCCCCGCCTCAATCGCCTACTTCTCCCCCGAATTCGGCATCACCGAAGTCCTGCCGCAGTATTCCGGCGGCCTCGGCATCCTCGCTGGCGACCACCTCAAGGCCGCCTCCGACCTCGGCGTGCCGCTGATCGGCGTCGGTCTGCTCTACCAGGCCGGCTACTTCAAGCAGTCACTCTCCCGGGACGCCTGGCAGCAGGAGACCTACCCGGTCATTGATCCCGACGGCCTGCCCCTGACGCTGCTGCGGGAGCCCGCCCCGGACGGGAACGGCAAGCCGCTGGAGATCTCACTGCCTTTGCCCAACGGACGGTGCCTTCTGGCACACATCTGGCGTGCCGACGTCGGACGCGTCCCTCTCCTGCTGCTGGATTCCAACGTTCCCGGAAACGATGACGCCGCCCGCGGCATCACCGACCGCCTGTACGGCGGCGGCGGGGACCACCGGCTGCAGCAGGAACTGCTGCTCGGCATGGGCGGGGTCAAGGCGCTGCGCGCCTACCAGAAGCTCACCGGCACGCCCGCGCCCGAGGTGTTCCACACGAATGAGGGCCACGCCGGTTTCCTCGGCATCGAACGGATCCAGGAGCTGATGGCCGGCGAGCAGGCCCTCACCTTCGACGAGGCCCTCGCCGCCGGGCGCTCGTCCACGGTGTTTACAACGCACACACCGGTTCCGGCCGGCATCGACCGCTTCGAAGCCGCACAGATCCAGCATTTCTTCGAAGCCGGGCTTGCGCCGGACGTTCCCACGTCGCGGATCCTCGATCTGGGCCGGGAAAACTTCAGCGAGGGCAACCCCTTCGTATTCAACATGGCCGTGATGGGCCTGCGCCTCGCACAGCGCGCCAACGGTGTTGCCAAGCTCCACGGCGAAGTTTCGCGTGGCATGTTCTCCGCGCTGTGGCCTGGATTTGACCACTCGGAGGTGCCCATCACCTCCGTGACCAACGGCGTGCACGTGCCAACCTGGGTTGATCCCCGCATCGCGAAACTCGCCCGGGAGCGGTTCGGACCCGAAGCTGAGGTGATGGGCCGCTGGGACCTCGCGTACAACGTCTCCGACGCCGAGGTCTGGGCGCTCCGGCGCGAGATGCGCGTGTCCCTCGTGGAGGATGTGCGGCGCCGGCTGCGGGCGGCGTGGAAGAAGCGCGGCGCTGCCGACGCCGAGCTGGCGTGGACCGACTCGGTGCTGGACCCGGACGTCCTGACCATCGGATTCGCCCGGCGCGTGCCCACGTACAAGAGGCTGACCCTCATGCTGCGGGACCCGGAGCGTTTGAAGGCGCTGCTGCTGCACAAGGAACACCCCATCCAGCTGGTCATCGCCGGCAAGTCCCACCCCGCGGACGACGCCGGCAAGAAGATGATCCAGGACCTGGTCCGCTTCACGGACGATCCCGCCGTCCGGCACCGCATCGTCTTCCTGCCGAACTACGACATCGCCATGGCCCGCACGCTGTTCCCGGGCTGCGACGTCTGGCTGAACAACCCGCTGCGGCCGCTCGAAGCCTGCGGCACCTCCGGCATGAAGGCCGCCATCAACGGGTCCCTGAACCTGTCCGTCCTGGACGGCTGGTGGGACGAGATGTACGACGGCGAAAACGGCTGGGCGATCCCCACCGCCAACAACGGCGCGTCCGCCGATGAGCGTGACGACATCGAGGCCGCGGCGCTGTACGAGCTGCTCGAGACGCAGGTGGCGCCGCGGTTCTACGGCAACACCGTCTCCGAGGCGGCCGGTGCCGCAGGGCCGTCCGAGTCCGGCCACGAGAAGATCCCCACGCACTGGGTCTCTATGATCAAACACACGCTGGCCCACCTCGGCCCGGCGGTCTCGGCCGAGCGGATGCTGCAGGACTACGTCAACGTCCTGTACCGGCCCGCGGCGGTTGCGGGACGCGAGGCGGTGGCAGGCTCCTACGCGCAGGCCAAGGCGCTAGCGGCATGGGTCGCCAAGGTCCGCGCGGCCTGGCCCCAGCTGCACGTGGAGCACGTCGACTCGCTCGGCGTGTCCGAGGACCCGCAGATCGGTGACACCCTCCAGGTCCACGCCTACGTGGGACTGCACAACCTGTCCCCGAAGGATGTTGCCGTGGAGGTGGCGTACGGGCAGGCAGCCGAAAGCGATGAACTGGCCAACGTGACCATGGTGGAACTGGAGGCCAAGGAGGAGCTCGGCAACGGCCGCTACCTCTTCGCTGGGTCTATCGTCATCGACCGCTCCGGATCCTTCGGCTACACCGTACGGGTCCTCCCCACGCACGACGCCCTCGCTTCCAAGGCCGAGCTGGGGCTGATCGTCAACGCGTAGCCAGCCGGGTTGCGCCGCAACTCCGCCGTCCTCCGCGTGCTAGCTCGTTCCTCCCCGCCGTCCCGCTAAATCAGCACTGCTATGACCGCGAGGTCCTTGCCGGCGTAGCTCTCGGCGTCCTGAAGGATCTCACAGATGACGCCGAAGGAGCGGTCGCCTCGGAAGGCTGCGGGCACCTGCCAGATCACCGTCAGGGGCTTCGCGCCGTCGTCGGAAATGGCGTCGGCGAAGTCATGCAGTGAGTCGTTGAGCGCATCGAGGTTCACGCCGAAGTGCTCCGGGAAGTCCAGGGCCTCGCCGAACGCTGCGAGCACGGACTTCCTGGAGTCGGCAGCAGGGACCAGCAGGCTCCGGCGGCCGGCGTCAGCCACCTGCTCCCGGAGCTCCTCGAGGGTCCAGGTGTCCCCGGAATAGATCTTCATGGTGCTATTTGCCTTCTGCTATGAACTTGAACGATTCGTAGTGGTCCCCCGTGTAGTACTTGTCGCCGGCCTGTCCTGCCACGATCCTGCGGGCGCCCCGGTCCGACTCGCCGGGCGTTGGCACCGTGTACTCCTTGTAGTACCCGCCGGCCTTGCGCGGCAGGATGCGTTCAAAGTTTCCGAACGTTACGCCGTCGCGGGTGTACGGGTAGGGTCCGCCCTGCCGGATCAGCGTCAGCGTCCGCCGTCCTTCCGCCGGCAGCTGGGATTCCCGGATGGCGGGGAGCCCGGACACGTTCGGGACGCCGGAGACCTTGCCGGCCGACGACGGCGGCGCTGCGGCGGGTGCCGACGTCGCAAAAGTGGGTGCCGACGTCGTCGTTCCCTGGACCCCACTGGGCTGGACCCCACTTGACTGGACCCCAGCGGGCGGCGTGCCGCCCGGCGCGATGAAAAGGTTGAAGACCGCGAGGGCAGCCACGGCAAGCCCCAGCAGCAGCGTTCCGACAGTCCAACGCCTGCGCATGCCCATTCCCTCTAAGTTATGTCCGGTAGATGTTGATGGTGTAGGCCTGCACCTCGTCAGGCTCGCCGGAAGTGACCAGTGTGCCCTGGCGCCGGTCGTGCAGCTCGGACGTGGTGAGGCGCAGATCGAAGACCCGCCTGCCGGTGCCGTCGTCATTGGTCACCTGCGGAAGGGTCACCTCGATGTCCTCGGGACCGCCGTTGACCACGATGAGCCCGGCCACGTGCCCGTCGTCCGAGCCGAGCAGCAGCTGAACCACGCGGTTCCCGGAATCGTTCCACCGCTCCATGGTCATGGGCTGCCCGCCCTGGTCGTACCAGTAGAGGTACGAGCGGGCGTCGCGGACGGGGTAGTCGGGCGGCTGCGAGGTCAGGAACTCCCGGCGGAGCCGGATGACGCGCTTGGTGCTCCGCAACATGGCATGGGACTCCGGCGTGCTGGTCCAGTCGACCCATGTGAGGGGATTGTCCTGGCAGTACGCGTTGTTGTTGCCCTGCTGGGTGCGGCCGAGCTCGTCGCCCGCCGTGATCATGGGAACGCCGAGGGAGATCATGAGCGAGGCCATAAGGTTGCGCTTGCTCTGGTCGCGGCGCGCCAGGATGCCCTCGTCCTCCGTGCGTCCTTCGAAGCCGTGGTTGTAGCTTCGGTTGTCGCCATGCCCGTCCCGGTTCTGTTCACCGTTCGCCTCGTTGTGCTTGCGGTCGTAGGACACGAGGTCGGTCATGGTGAAGCCGTCGTGGGAGGTGATGTAGTTCAGCGAGGCCAGCCGCGAACGGCCCGACGGTTCGAACAGGCTCGCCGAGCCGGACAGGGCATCAGCCAGCCGGGCCACGGACGCACCCCGGCCTCCGTTGTCGAGGGCCGCACGGTCCGCCACCCAGAAGGAGCGGACGGCGTCGCGGTAGTGGTCGTTCCAGTCCGCCCAGCCGATGGGGAACCGGCCGGTCTGCCAGCCGCCGTAGCCCACGTCCCACGGTTCGGCGATCAGTTTAACGCGGGAGAGCACCGGATCCGCGGCGACGGCTACAAGGAAGGGGTGGTGGGGATCGAACTCGTTGGCTCCGTTCCTGCAGAGCGTGACGGCCAGGTCGAAGCGGAAGCCGTCGATGTGGAACTCGTCCACCCAGTACCGCAGGGAGTCCAGCACCATCTGGATCACGCGGGGTTCGCCGAAGTTCAGGCTGTTGCCGCAGCCTGTGGTGTCAACGTATTTTCCGTTGCCGTCCGTGCGGTAGTACTTCTGCTCGCCGAGGCCCCGGAAGCTCAGGGTGTGGCCGTCCGGCCCGCCTTCGGCTGTGTGGTTGTAGACGACGTCAAGGATGACCTCGATGCCGGCCGCATGCAGCAGCTTGACCATTCCCTTGAACTCGTCCTGGACGGCCTGCGGCCCGGCCTCCTGGGCCGATTTGGTGGCGTACCCGGGGGACGGTGCAAAAAACGCTGCCGTGTTGTAACCCCAGTAGTTGGTGAGGCCGAGGTTCTGGAGGTGAGGCTCGTCCAGGTGGAAATGCACCGGCAGCAGCTGCAGGGCTGTGATGCCGAGACCGGTGAGGTGCTCGATCATGGCGGGGTGGGCCATTCCGGCGTACGTACCCCGCAGGGCCTCCGGGATGTCCGGATGGAGCATGCTCTGTCCGCGGACGTGTGCCTCGTAGATGATGGTGTTGCGCCACGGTGTATTCGGCTTCTCGTCAGCGGCCCAGTCGAAGCCGGAAGACATCCTGACGCTGGTCAGGAATCCGTCGCGTTCGTCGACGGCCCGGCCGTAGGGGTCCAGCAACAGCGGCTGCCGGCTGCCGTCGTCGTCAAAATCAACCGTGGGAACCGCAAGCGGCAGGAGCTCTTCGCCTTGGGGGACGGCGCGGAAGCCGTACCGCGAGCCAACGGGGAATCCGTCCACCACACCTTGGTGGACGCCGTTCGGAAGGCCGGAGAGGGTCTGAAGGCGCCAGCTTTGGCCGGGCGCCTGGTAAGCCACCTCCAGCTTGGTGATGCCGGGCGCATAAACCGCAACGCGGGCGCGCCCGCCTGATACCCCGTCCGCGCCGGGAACTTGGCGCGGTTCGCTGACCCCGAGGGGAAAGGCCTGGGGGTCGTCCACCATCGAGGTTGTGTCTAAGAGGGGCATTACCATCAATTAAAGCTTAGCTGTCACATCGAAATAGCTGATCTATTCCGGCATGTTACGCATGCTTGGGGACGTGGCGGCACGCTTAAGGCTGTAATGACGCACCGACGTGGAGGTTTTCGTGAAGATTGCATTGGCTCAAATCATCACCGGCAGGGATGTGGCCGGTAACCTCACCGTGGTCGAGGAATATGCCCGCCGCGCCAAGGACGGCGGCGCCGAAATCGTCGTTTTCCCCGAGGCCACGATGCGGGCCTTCGGCAATTCCCTGCTGGACATCGCCGAGCCCCTGGACGGCCCCTGGGCCAGCCGCGTCCGCTCGATCGCTGACGACCTGGGGATAGTAATCGTTGCCGGCATGTTCACCCCAGGTTCATCGCCGTCCGAAGGCCAGACGAAAGTGCGCAATACGCTGCTGGTGGCCGGGCCGGGCGTCGACGCCAGCTACGACAAGGTGCACCTCTTCGACGCCTTCGGGTTCCTGGAATCGGACACCGTGGACGCCGGGACCGGCCCCGTAACGTTCGACGTCGGCGGCCTCACCTTTGGCTTGGCCACCTGCTACGACATCCGTTTCCCGGCCCTCTTCACGGCCAACGCTGACCGCGGAGCCGTGGCCAACATCGTCTGCGCGTCCTGGGGTTCCGGCCCCGGCAAGGTCGACCAGTGGCAGCTCCTCGCCCGTGCACGCGCCGTGGACACCACCACCTACGTCCTCGCCTGCGGCCAGGGCGATCCCGCCACCCAGGGCGTCGAACCCCGGGGCGCGGCGCCTACTGGCGTCGGGCACAGCGCAGTCGTCTCGCCTTTCGGGCAGGTCCTCGAAGAGCTCGACGGCGCCCCTGGCCTGATCTTCGCCGACTTGGACCCCGATCTGGTCAAGGAAGCCCGCGCCAAGCTCCCGGTCCTGGCCAACCGCCGCGAGTTCTAAAAAACGCTCTCGCAGCTCCTGCCGCTCAAAACGGAACGCTCGATCAGATCCTGCAGGAAATGAGGAAACCCTCCAGCACCTAGTGCGGGAGGGTTTCCCGTTTCCCTGCGAAAGCTGAGGACGCGTTCGTCGTTCTCCCGCAGGAACTGATAGAGCGTTAGTCAATTCGCTGCGCAAGCTGAGGACGCGTTGGCCGTTTCCTTGCGGAAGCTGAGGGAGCGTTTGGCCGGGGTTACTTGGCGGAGCGCTGGCGGGAGACTTCGTAGAGGGAGATGCCGACGGCCATGGAGGCGTTCAGGGATTCCATCGCGGAGTCGATCGGGATGGAAACGATCTGGTCGCAGTTCTCCCTGACGAGGCGGCTAAGGCCCTTGCCCTCGGAGCCGACCACGATGCAGACGGGCTCGGTGGCAACGGTGAGGTCCGGCAGCGAGACGTCGCCGTCGCCGTCGAGCCCCAGCACGAAGACTCCCATGTCCTTGAACTGCTTGATGGCGTTGTTCAGGTTGGAGGCGCGGGCCACGGGAACGCGGACAGCCGCGCCGGCGCTGGTCTTCCACGCGGCGGCGGTGACGCCTACAGAGCGGCGCTCAGGGACGATGACACCGTGGCCGCTGAACGCCGAGACCGAGCGGATGATCGCGCCAAGGTTGCGGGGGTCTGTGATGCCGTCCAGGGCGACGAAGAGGGGTGCGTTCGCGATGTGCCCCTTCTTCCAGCCTTCAACCGTCTCTTCGGCCAGGTCGTAGGCATCCTGGTACTCGTACGGCGGGATCTGCAGGACGAGCCCCTGGTGCACGGCGTCGTCGGTCATCCGGTCCAGCTCGGGCTTGCCGGTCTCCAGCAGCGGGATGCCCCGTTCGGCGGCGATCTTCAACGACTCCTTGACGCGGTCGTCCATCTCGATGCGGATGGCCACGTGCAGCGCCTTGGCCGGGATGCCGGCGCGCAGGGCCTCGACGACGGAGTTGCGGCCGGTGACGACCTCTTCGGTAGCACGCCCCTTCGGGCCCGACCTGGCACCGGCACTGCGGGCACCACCGGCACCAGCAGGTCGCTTTGCTGCGGAGCGTTCCGCGAGCTGCTTGTTCTTGTGTGCCTTGTGGTAGGGGCGGTCCTCGGCCTTGGGGGTTGGCCCCTTGCCTTCGAGGGCCTTGCGGCCGTGGCCACCGGTTCCGGTGGTGGGGCCCTTCTTGAGCTTGCGGACTGCGCCCGGGCGACCTTTGTTGGCCATGAATTCCACCCTTGGTTGTATTGAGTAAGTCTGGACTCCAGTCTACTGACTGCCCTCAAATCGTTGACCGGCGGGCGCTCAGCCCCGGAGGCTAGCCGCGCTGCAGGCTCCAGGTGGCGCCGTCGGCGTTGTCTTCGACCAGGACCCCGGCTGCGGCCAAGGTGTCCCGGATGGCGTCGGAGGCGGCCCAGTCCTTCTTGGAACGGGCTTCGGCGCGGGCGGCGAGCTGCGCTTCAATGAGCGTCCCGAGCGCACTGGTGGCCTGGTCGTCGACGGCGGGCTGCGCGGCTTCGCTGATGCCCAGGACCCTGAGCATGTCGGTCACGCTGGCCAGGGCCTGCCGCGTCGCCGCCAGGTCGCCATCGGTGAGGGCTGAGTTTCCGGCGCGGACCGTGTCGTGCAGAACCGCGAGGGCCTGCGGGACGTTGAGGTCGTCGTCCATGGCAGCGGCGAACGCCTCCGGAACGGTTCCGTGGCTGCCAAACAGCAGGGCGCCGTCCGAGGACAGCGCGCGGACGGCGCGGCTGATGAACCCGTCAATGCGTTCGACGGCGGCCGCGGCCTCCTGCAGCGACGTCGGCTGGTAATCCAGCACCGAGCGGTACTGTGCCTGGCCCAAGTAGTAACGGACCACGCGCGGCGGCGCGAGCTCCAGCATCTCGGCCGGACTGACGGTGTTGCCGACCGACTTCGACATCTTCTCGCCCTGGTACGTGACCATGCCGTTGTGCATCCAGAAGTTGGCAAAGCCGTGGCCGGCCGCCTGGGACTGGGCCATCTCGTTTTCGTGGTGCGGGAAGCGCAGGTCGAGGCCGCCGCCGTGGATGTCGAATTCGGTGCCGAGATATTTAGTGACCATCGCCGAGCATTCCAGGTGCCAGCCCGGACGGCCCGTGCCCCACGGCGAAACCCAGCTCGCCGTCGTCGGCTCCCCCTCCTTGTAGCCCTTCCAGAGGGCAAAGTCGCGGGGGTCCTTCTTGCCGCGCGGGTCCGCGTCCGCGGCACCCTGCATGTCATCGATCCTCTGCCGCGTCAGCGCGCCGTACTTGTTCCAGGAGCGCACGTCGAAGTAGACGTCCCCGGAGCCATCGAGGGCGGGGTACGCGTGACCGCGGTCGATCAGCTGCTGGATCAGTGCATGCATCTCCGGGATGTGGCCAGTTGCCCGCGGCTCGTACGTCGGCCGCGACACGCCGAGGGTGTCGTAGGCCTTGAGGAACTCCTGCTCGTAGCGGTAGGCCAGCGCCCACCATTCTTCCTCCGGCACAGCGCCGGGCTCCTGCTCGAAGTCAGGATGGAAGGAGGCCTCGGACTTGGCAAGGATCTTGTCGTCGATGTCGGTGACGTTCCGGACCACTGTGACGCGGAAGCCGCGGTATTCAAGCCAGCGGGTGAGCTGGTCGAAGGCGATGGCGGAGCGGATGTGCCCCACATGCGGCATGCCCTGCACCGTGGCGCCGCAGTAATAAAGGCTTACCTTGCCCGGTACCAGGGGAACGAAGTCGCGGACTTCGGCGGATGCAGTGTCGTAAAAGCGCAGGGTCACCGCTCCAGATTAGCCGATGCCTTTGTCCCCGCTTACTTGCAGACCTCGCCGATCCGGTTGTTCTGCCTGGCGAGTTCAGCCGTCTGCTCCGAACTCTTGTTTCCCAGGGAAGTGCCGGCCACCTGCTTCATGATGTCGGCCATCTTCTGGATGGGGTCGGCGACGTTCTGGGCCACCTTGTCGGCGACTTCCTGGTAGTGCTTGGCGATCTGGTCGGCTTGCTGCTGCTGGTTGCCCGTGGGCTTGAAAGTGTCGCCCTGTAGGAACTTGCAGCTCTCCTCCACGCTCATGCGGGGGCTGCCGGCACAGCCGGCCAGAAGCATCCCTGCGATCACGACGGCGGGAAGCAGCTTTTTCACGGCGGGTCTCCTGGGATTGCGGTACTGGTGCTTATTCCAGCGTAGGTGATTTGGCTGCAGGTGCGGACAGCCGCCCTGCGGGCCGGTTACCGCGGGACCGCTACGCCGCGGGGTAGACCAGGGCCGTCGCCACAGCGGAAATGCCTTCGCCGCGGCCGGTGAAGCCGAGGCCGTCACTGGTGGTGGCGGTAACGCTGACCGGGGCGCCTGCCGCCTCGGTGAGGACGCGCTGGGACTCTTCCCGGCGCGGGCCGAACTTGGGCCGGTTGCCCACGAACTGCACCGCAATATTGCCGATCTCGAATCCTGCTGCCCTAACGATCCGGGCTGCTTCGGCCAGGAGCGTGACTCCGGAGGCCCCTGCGAATTCGGGCCGGTCTGTGCCGAAGTGAGTGCCCAGATCGCCGATCCCGCAGGCGGAGAACAGTGCATCGGCGGCGGCGTGCGCCACGGGATCGCCGTCGGAATGGCCGGCGAGGCCCCGCTCCCCCTCCCAGAAAAGCCCGCCCAGCCAGAGCGGCTGCGGGTCGCTGTCCGGGGCAAAGGCGTGCACGTCGATGCCGATGCCTGTCCGGGGCAGGAGTACCGGGGTCCGCGAAGCGTTGTGGGTCATGGTGCCTTCCGTCATGTGCTTGGTCAGCCCTCCACCCAGCGGGCGCCGAGGGGTCCCTCGAGCAGGCCCTCGGCGATGATGAGGTCCAGCGGTGTGGTGATTTTCAGGGACTGGCTGGCTCCCCGGACGGCGTGCACCGGCACGCCGAGAAGCTCCACCAGCATGGCGTCGTCGGTCACCGCGGCGGCCTGGTGGTCATCGAAGCCCGAGGCCGCTTCGTGTGCCTGCCGCAGCACGGATGTCTTGAAGCCCTGCGGGGTCTGGACTGCCCGCAGCTCCTCGCGGGGGGCGGTGCCGGTGACGAGTTCAGGTGCAATGTCCGTGGCCGGCCCCTCGGTGGCGGCGACCGTCTTGACCGTATCCACCACCGGAATCACCGGAATTACCGCATCGGCGCCGGCAGCCAGTGCCTGGGCCACCCGGTGGAAAACCTGCTCCGGCGCCAGGGCGCGGGCGGCGTCATGGACCAGCACCGCTTCGGTGCCGTCCTCGACGGCGGCCAGAGCGGAACGGACGGAATCCGCCCGGGACGCCCCGCCGTCGACCATTGTGAGGAGCGGGCCGCCGTCGACCAGCTCCACCCGGAAGTCTTCGCAGAGCCGGCGGAGTTCCTCATCACCGGCCGGCAGCGCGATGCAGACCTGGCTGGCAATGCCTGCCGCGACGATCCCGCGGAGCGCGTGCATCAGGATCGGTTCACCGCCCAAGGGCACGGCGGCCTTCGGCATGCCATACCCCAGCCTCTGCCCGGAACCGGCGGCGACGAGGATCACGGCGGTCACGGGGCGCTTGGGTGCAGTGTTCATGCGCTCTAGCCTACGTCCCAGCCGCACTCCCCTCCATGAACCGCCGGATGAGAACTGAGTCGCAGCTGAGGGCCTTCTCACCGCTGGGAACGCCCTCAGCTGCTACCTGGATGGGTGTTTTTGGGCAAGAAGAAACCCCGGCGGCACTTTGCCACCGGGGTTCAATTCTTTTTAGGAAGCCAAGACCTCGTCGAGAACGCTTGCAGCCTTCTCTTCGTCGGTCTTTTCAGCCAGGGCCAATTCTGAGATCAGAATCTGCCGGGCCTTGGCCAGCATTCGCTTCTCGCCTGCGGAAAGGCCCCGATCGTGATCCCGGCGCCACAGGTCTCGGACGACCTCTGCAACCTTGATGACGTCACCGGAAGCAAGCTTCTCCAGATTTGCCTTGTAACGACGCGACCAGTTGGTGGGCTCCTCAGTGAACTCGGCACGGAGCACGTCAAACACGTGCTCCAAACCGTCTTTGCCCACTACGTCGCGAACCCCAACAAGGTCAACGTTCTCTGCTGGAACTTCAATGGTCAGATCACCCTGAGCCACCTTGAGCTTGAGATACATCTTCTCTTCGCCCTTGACAGTGCGCATCTTGATTTCTTCAATTTTTGCTGCACCGTGGTGAGGGTAAACTACTGTCTCGCCGACCTCAAAAACCATGTGGACTTTCCCCTTTCCCGCAGACCAGTTTATCACGATTAAGGCATATGACTGGCATGGATACGGCCCCGGAACCCCGTCAATCCGCGGAAAATAGCCGAAATCAGCCGCTCAGACCCCTTGACGGATGCGAACAATAGTGCATCGTATGCGGGCCCACAAGCGTTACGCGCGGGTAGTTGCGGGTCCCCTCGACGGTCCCAAGGGTGCCTTGAGTCGCGTCGGAGGGGCCGGTCATGTGGAGGGGCCGAATCCGTGTTTGGCCCTCTTTGCCGATAGGCTAGGCCTGAAAACTGTTTCAAGACTTTTCAAGGAGTGCGTGACGTGCGTTTCACTGCGATGAACCGGGGCCAGAGCGGCAAAATGGCAATGGCGGCAGCCGCCCTGAGCGTCGGCCTGCTGGCCCTGACGGGCTGCGGCTACGTCAACGCCCAGCAGACCTCTCACCAGTACGCCGCCTCCGACGGAACCCGCGCCGAGGTCGGACCGGTGCAGCTGCGCAACATGCTGATCGTTTCCGCGGGCGAGAACCAGCCGGGCCGCGTCATCGGTGCCGTCTACAACTCCTCTTCGAAGGACGTCAAGGTCACCCTCAAGGGAGCCGAAGGTGCGCAGACTGAAGTTTCCGTCAAGCAGAACGCCTACACCCTGCTGAACGAATCCGCGGACGAAGCCATCCTCAGCACCACCGGCGGCAAGCCCGGATCCCTCGTGGACGTCCAGGTCACCGAGGATGGCACCAACGTCAACAAGACCGTGAAGATTCCGGTGGTGGACGGCACGCTGAAGGAATACGCCGCCTACCTTCCGGGCGGCACGCCCAGCGGAACTGCCACGCCGGGCGGGTCTGCAACGCCTAGCCAGACTGCGGCGCCGGGCGGAACCGCAACGCCTGGCCAGACTGCAGCGCCGGGCGAGACTGCAGCGCCGAGCGACACTGCCTCGGCCGCGCCCACAGAAAGCCACTAGCAGCGCTGGCCGCTGACGGCCGCATACTAGGGCAGCAATACGAACAAAGGAGGGGTTCCCGGCCGGGAACCCCTCCTTTCTTCGTATTATCGGTGCTTTGTGGTGCCGGCCCCGCGCCGGAATCGTGCCCCGGCACCTAACCCGGGCACCTTCGCCGGGGCCGGCACCAATTCCTACGGCTCGAACTTGTAGCCGAGCCCGCGCACGGTGACCAGATACCGCGGCAGGGACGGGTCAGGCTCGATCTTGCTGCGCAGGCGCTTCACGTGGACATCAAGCGTTTTCGTGTCGCCCACGTAGTCGGAGCCCCAGACCCTGTCGATCAGCTGGCCCCGCGTCAGCACGCGGCCGGAGTTGCGCAGGAGCATCTCCAGCAGTTCGAACTCCTTCAGCGGCAGCGACACCTGCTCGCCGCCGACACTCACCACGTGCCGCTCGATGTCCATCCGCACCGGACCGGCGTGCACGGTGGAGGCGATGAGTTCCTCCGGCTCGCCCTGGCGCCGCAGCACCGCGCGGACGCGGGCCACCAGCTCGCGGGAGGAGTAGGGCTTGGTGACGTAGTCGTCCGCGCCCAGCTCCAGCCCTACCACCTTGTCGATCTCGGTGTCTTTGGCGGTCAACATGATGACCGGGACGGTGGAGCGCTGGCGCAGCTGCCGGCAGACCTCCGTGCCGGACTGTCCCGGCAGCTGCAGGTCGAGCAGCACGAGGTCTGCCCCGTTGCGGTCGAATTCCGTGATGGCATCGAGGCCGTTGTCCACGACCTCCACCTCGAATCCTTCCTTGCCCAGTAGATAGGACAGGGGATCGCTGAACGACTCCTCATCCTCGACAATAAGAATCCTGCTCAAGCGTTAGCTCCTCGTTCGTGGACGCCGGCGGCGTCGTGTGGTTCGGTGGCCTGTGGCGGCCGGTCGGGCTGGCCCTGCGGTGAGCCGGGGGCCGGGGTGTTGGCTTGCTGGGCAGTACGGGCGCGCGGTTCCGGCGCGGACGAGTCTTCCTGCCCTTCCATCTCCGGCAGCCGGAGGGTGAAGGTGGAGCCCTGGCCGGGCTGGGACCAGAGCGTGACTTCCCCGCCGTGGTTGGAAACAACGTGCTTGACAATGCTCAGGCCCAGGCCGGTTCCGCCGGTGTGGCGGGACCGGGCCGCATCCACCCGGTAGAAACGCTCGAACACGCGTTCCTGGTCCTCGGGTGACAGGCCCTCGCCCTGGTCCGTGACGGAGACAGAAACCAGTCCTTCCCTGGACCGAACTCCGATGCCTACGCGGGTGTTCTCCGGCGAATACCGGATGGCGTTGTCAATGAGGTTGCGCAGCGCCGTGACCAGCAGGTCCCGGTCGCCGTAGACCTTCGCCTCCGCGCGGCCGCCAATAACGATCTGGATGTTCTTGCTCTCGGCGGGCAGCTGCGACCGGTCGACGGCTTCGGAGATGACGTCGTTGATGTCCACGGGGTGCCCCTGCTGCGCCACGTTCGCGCCCTGCAGCCGTGACAGCTCGATGATGTCCTGCACCAGCGCGGCGAGGCGGGCCGACTCCTTGTGCATGCGTTTGGCGAAGCGGCGGACGGCGTCCTCGTCGTCCGCCGACGATTCCAGCGCTTCAGCCAGCAGCGAGATGGCACCCACCGGCGTCTTCAGTTCGTGCGACACGTTGGCCACGAAGTCGTTGCGGATCTCCTCGGTCCGGGTGATCTCGGTGCGGTCATCGGCCAGCAAGACAATATATTCCTCACCAAGCATTGCTGCCCGCACCTGCACGATGATGGTTCCCTGGCCGAGCGGTCCACGGGGCAGTTCAAGCTGCCGCTCCAGGATCACGCCGTCCCGCCGGACGTTCGCCGTCATGTCCAGCAGCTCGCGGTGCACCACCGTGTGGCCGCGCACCAGGCCGTAGGCGTAGGCCGCGGGGCTGGCCCGGACGACGCCGTCGATCGCGTCCACCACCACGAACGCCTGCCCGACGACGGCGAGGACTTCCGCGGACCCCTGGGGCAGCGCCGGTTCGTCGTACTCAATGTCCACGAGTTCTCGCTGCTTCTCGCTGGCCCGGAAGGCGAGCACGCCAAAGACGCCGAACGACAGGCCCAGCAGGCCGGCGATGACACCTAACAGCATTGGATCCACGCCTCCAGCTTATGCTTCCGGGAACCCCGGACATCCGATAAACGGCCCACGCGGTGGGGATTCAGCTAACGTTCATCTTGAGGTGTGTAACAGTTCACCGAACACTGGAAGAGTGTGCGGTTGGACTGCCGGAACGGTGACACGAAATTCTGACCGCCGCGGCGGGGCGGAGTTTCCAAGGAAAGGACGCCTACGTGCGCAAGGTTTTTCAGGAGGAGCTGGCCCATGTGGGCGAGGACCTCATCGAGATTTCAAAGCTGGTCAGTGAAGCGATCGGCAAGGCAACGACGTCGTTCGAGAGTGCCGACGTCGATCTGGCGCAGGACGTCATCGCCGCGGACGCCAGGATCGACTTCCTGCAGAACAGCCTCGACGAGCGCGCCATCGACATCCTGGCCCTGCAGGGCCCCGTGGCCAGCGACCTGCGCATGATCGTCGGGTCGCTCCGGATGAGCGCATCCCTGGAGCGGATGGGCGATCTTGCCCGCCACATTGCCCAACTGGCCCGGCTGCGCTTCCCCTCCATGGTGATCCCGGAGTCCCTGACCGGAACGTTCAAGAGCTTTGCCGAGCAGGACATCGAGATCGCGAACAAGCTCACCCAGTTGCTGGAAACCCGCGACCTCGAGGTGGCCCGCGACATCCTCAAGGCCAACTCAGCGGTGAACGATCTCCACCTCAGTGTCTTCAAGGCGATCGCCCGCCCCGACTGGCAGGAATCCCCGGCCACCACCGTGGACGTTGCACTGGCCAGCCGCTACTTCGAGCGGTTCGCGGATCACGGCGTATCCGTGGCGCAGAAGGTCACCTACCTCGTGACGGGCGCCTGGCACCCGAACAGCATCGAGCACGGCTAACCCAAAAACTGCAGTAAATAAAACGGACGACGCCGGCTGGTCACCTGAGGTGACCGGCCGGCGTCGTCCGTTGTGGTTTCGCCAGGCTCAACCTGCGAAGTTTACTTCTTGCCCTGGTTCGCGACCGCGAGGATGGCCTGCTCGGCTGCCTCGGGGTCGAGGTAGGTGCCGCCCGGGGTGATCGGCTGGAAGTTCTCGTCCAGGTCGTAGACCAGCGGAATACCGGTGGGGATGTTCACGCTGGCGATGGCGTCGTCGCTGATGCCGTCCAGGTGCTTGACCAGGGCGCGCAGGGAGTTGCCGTGGGCGGTGACCAGGACGGTCTTGCCGGCCTTCAGGTCTTCCTTGATGTCCGATTCCCAGTACGGGAGCAGGCGGATGAGGACGTCCTTGAGGCACTCGGTGCGCGGCATTTCGTCGCCGAGGTCCGCGTAGCGGGGATCGCGGGACTGGGAGAACTCGCTGCTGTCGTCCAGTACGGGCGGCGGGGTGTCGTAGGAACGGCGCCACAGCATGAACTGGTCCTCGCCGAATTCGGCCAGCGTCTGGGCCTTGTCCTTGCCCTGCAGGGCACCGTAGTGGCGCTCGTTGAGGCGCCAGTCGCGCTTGACGGGGATCCAGCCACGGTCGGCCTTGTCCAGGGAGATGTTGGCCGTGTTGATGGCCCGCTTCAGGAGCGAGGTGTAGAGGATGTCCGGGAGAATGTTGTTCTCAACCAGCAGTTCCCCACCGCGTGCTGCTTCCTCGCGGCCCTGGTCGTTCAGGTCTACATCCACCCAGCCGGTGAACAGGTTCTTGGCGTTCCATTCGCTGTGGCCGTGGCGCAGCAGAATCAGCTTGTAAGTCATGATTTTCATCCTAGCCGAGCGCGGCCCACGGGTGCCGAGAGTTACATCACGCGGCAGGATTGCCCGCAACCCGTAGGCAGGCCTCCCCGTTAAGCTGGTGCCGTGGTGCAGAAAGCAGAGCGCGTGGTGACCAACCGGAACAGCCGCGGCAGGCCGGTGGGCAACGTGACCCGCGGCACCACCAACCCGAACCGCATGCGCCGGCTGGACAGGTGGCTGGCCGGGCCGCAGGCCTGGCGGCTTCGGAGGGCAGCCGACCCGCTCGTGGTGGACCTCGGCTACGGCGCTTCGCCGGCCACCGCCGTCGAACTCTTTGAACGGCTCCGGGCGGTACGGCCGGACGTGCGGGTCTGCGGGATCGAGATTGAACCGGAGCGGGTGCGCGCAGCCAAGGCCCTGGAGCGCCCCGGCCTGAGTTTCCACAACGGCGGATTCGAGCTTCCGGTGCCCGGGAATCCGGTGTTCGTGCGCGCGTTCAACGTCCTGCGGCAGTACGAGGAAGCGGATGTCCGCGGCATCTGGGAACTGGTGCAGGGCCGGCTGGCTCCGGATGGCCTGTTCATCGACGGGACGTGCGACGAGATAGGCCGCCGCTCCGCCTGGATTGCCCTTGATGTTGAGCGTCCGCTGAGTCTCACAATGTCAGTGCGGTTCGGGAGTTTCGGGCTGCCGTCCGAGATCGCGGAACGCTTGCCCAAGGCGCTCATCCACCGCAATGTCCCCGGCGAACGCATCCACACGCTGCTGCAGGCGATGGACCGGGCCTGGCTCGAGGCGGCGCCCTTGGCGCCCTTTGGAAACAGGCAACGGTGGACGGCCATGTGTCGGGCGCTGCTCGACGGCGGGTGGCCGGTGCAGGATGGCCCCTCGCGCTGGCGGCTGGGGGAACTTACCGTGGGCTGGGAAGCTGTGGCGCCGGGCTGACGCCGCGGGCGAAAATTGGGGTCACCAGGGGCCGTAAGGGCCCATGTTCCGGCTGCCGCCACGGCCGGCGTCCTTTACGGCCGGGCGGACGTCAGCCAGGTAGACGGAGGCCGCAACCACGGCTCCGAGGCCAAACAGGCCAAGCGGGCCGAGGAGACCGCCAGATCCGCCGCCGAGCACAGACAGTGCGCCGACGGCCAGGCTGCCGCCGGTCAATGCCAGCCAGAACGTTTTGGTGCGCTTGCCAACAGCTTCAAAGGCGTTTGGCCGGTGGCGGACGCAGTCAAAGAAGGCCCACACCTCGAGGGCCAGTGCTATCAGCCCCAGGATGTAGTAGACCGTGCTCTCAACGTAGAAAATCAGTAGTCGTCCGTCCACCAGCCCAGCCTATCGGTCCAGGGCGTCGAGCGCCTGCTTCAAATCGGCCCAGAGGTCCTCGACGTTTTCGATGCCGACGCTCAGGCGCACCAGGTTCTCGGGGACGCTGGCCGGTTCCGCGGCGTGCCGCCGCCGCCGCTCTATGAGCGACTCAACGCCGCCAAGGGAGGTGGCCGGCAGCCACAGGTTCAGGGCACGCACCAGCTTGTCCGCGGTTTCGGAAGCGCTGAGTCCGCCGGCGGCGGCCACCTGGACGCAGAGGATGGAGCCAAAGCCTGTCATCTGGGACTTGGCCAGATCGTGGCCAGGATCCGACACCAGGCCCGGGTAGCGCACATTTTCCAAGGCCGGGTGTGCGCTGAGACGTTCGGCCAGCACCGCCGCCGATGCCTGGGAACGCTCAATGCGCAGGGCCAGCGTCCGCAGGCCGCGCAGCGCCAGCCATGCTTCGAAGGGACCGGCGATTCCGCCGTGGATGATGCGGTGGTGAAGAAGTGTTTCGCGCAGGTCCGCGTCCGAGGTCACCAGGGCGCCCAGCACCACGTCGGAGTGGCCGGCCAGGTACTTGGTCACCGAGTGCAGCACGACGTCGGACCCCAGGCTGAGCGGCTGCTGCTCCAGAGGGGTGGAGAAGGTGTTGTCCGTGACGACGACGGCGCCGGCCTCGTGGGCGGCCTGGGTCAGGGCACGGATGTCCGCGATGCCGAGCATCGGGTTGGTGGGGCTTTCGAGCCACAGCATGTCTGCCGGCTTGCCGCCCTGCGGTGCTATCTGGGCCCGGACCGCTTCGGTGTCCGCGATGTCCACGGTGCGGAGCTCGAGAAGGCCTTTTTCGGCCAGTTCGGCGGCCATGACCAGCGAACCGGAATAGCTGTGGGACGGCATCACCAGGACGCCCCCGTTGGGGATCAGCGAGAGTGCCGAACTGACCGCGGCCAGGCCCGAGGAGTACAGCAGGCCCGGCAGCGAGGCGCCTTCGAGCTGGCCGAGGGCCTCTTCAAAGGGGTCCCACGTGGGGTTGGAGTAGCGGCCGTAGCCCCGGTCGCCGTCGTCGAGCGCGCCGGTGCCGAAATAGGTGGAGGAGAGCACGATGGGCGGGTTGACGGGCGCATCGTGTTCACGGGGCGGACGGCCGGCGGCCACGACCACCGTTTCGGCAGACAGGGATGCGGCATGCTGATCGGAAAGACTCATGGTCAAAGGGTACGTTGGGTGCCTGCCCGCTGCGAAAGCGGCTGCTTCCGGCCGGATGCGGAAGCGGGCGCCGGGCATTTTTCGTCGGTGGATCGGTAGGCTGGATAGGTGAATACGCAGAGCTCCGGACTTTTCATCGCCTTCGAGGGCGGTGACGGTGCCGGCAAGTCAACCCAGGCGGCCCGGCTGGCCGGCTCACTGGAATCGCGCGGCCTCACCGTCCTGCGCACCCGGGAACCCGGCGGGACGCCCATCGGCGAGAAGCTCCGTTCCCTGGTGCTGGACCACGGCCACGGCCACATCGACGCCCACACCGAAGCCCTGATCTTCGCCGCCTCCCGGGCCGCGCACGCCAGCCAGATCATCAGGCCGGCCCTGGCCCGCGGCGAGGTGGTGCTCACGGACCGCTACATCGACTCCTCGGTGGCATACCAGGGCGCCGGCCGCGCGCTCGGCACGGATGCCGTGCGGAGCGTCAATGAGTGGGCCACGTCCGGGCTGCAGCCGGACCTGACGGTGCTCCTGGACGTCCACCCGGCCGAGGGCCGCAGCCGCCGCACCGCCGGGGATGCTGCCGAGGACCGGCTGGAATCGGAAGCCGACGAGTTCCACGCCCGGATCCGTCAGGCGTTCCTGGACCTCGCCGCGGCCAGGCCGGATAGCTACCTGGTGCTGGAGGCAGGGCGGCCCGTCGAGGACATCGCGGGACGGATCCTGGCCCGCGTCGAGCAGCTCCTCGCCCGGACCGGCGCTGAGCGGCAGGGACGGCCATGACCGTCTGGGACGACCTGCAGGGCCAGCCAGCCGTCGTCGCACAGCTGCGGCAGGCCGCCATGGGTGAGGGGCTAACGCACGCCTGGCTGTTCACCGGACCTCCGGGTTCCGGCCGTTCCAATGCCGCCAAGGCCTTCGCCGCGGCACTGAACTGCGACCAGGACGACGTCACCATGCGCGGCTGCGGCACCTGCCCGGCGTGCCTGACCATCCTGGGTGAAACCCATGCCGACGTCTCCTTTGTGCGCACCGAGAAGGTGACCATCACCATCGACGAGGCCCGCGAACTCGTGGCCACCGCGGGCAACCGGCCGTCCTCGGCCCGCTGGCGGATCATCGTGGTGGAGGACGCCGACCGCATGGCCGAGCGCACCACCAACGTGCTGCTCAAGGCCATCGAGGAGCCCACCCCCCGCACCATCTGGATGCTGTGCGCGCCCTCCCCCGCGGACGTCCTGGTGACCATCCGTTCGAGGTGCCGGGCAGTGGCGCTGCGGCTTCCGCCCGCGGCAGACGTGGCGGCCCTGCTGGTGAAGCGCGACGGTGTGGACCCGGCCCTCGCTGAGCGGGCGGCGCGGGCCGCCCAGAGCCATGTGGGCATCGCCCGGCGTTTGGCCCGGGATAGCGAGGCCCGGGAACGGCGCCTGGAGACCGTCCGGTTCCCGCTGGGCCTGCGCGGCATTACGGCCGCCGTGATGATGGCTGATAAACTCGTGAAGATCGCCACCGAGGAGGCCACCAGCTCCAATGAGGAGCGCGACGCCGCTGAGAAGGCCGCCCTGCTGGCTACGCTGGGCGCCCCCGAGACCGGGACCCTGCCGCCTGCCATGCGCAGCCAGGTGAAGCAGCTCGAAGACGATCAAAAGAGGCGGGCAAAGCGTTCCATCACCGATTCACTCGACCGGACGCTGACGGACCTTCTCTCGTTCTACCGGGACGTTCTGGTCATCCAGCTGGGGAACGCCGTCGAACTCGTGAACGTTGAACTCAGGAGCGAGCTGGAGGAGTTTGCCCAACGGTCCGGGCCCGAGGTGACACTCGCCCGGATGGACGCCATCAACAACGCACGCAAGCGCATCACCACTACCAACGTCGCACCCCTGTTGGCCGTGGAGTCAATGGCCGCGAGCCTGATCTAAGCCACGCACCGCCCGCCCTCTGACTGACCAAGCTGACGCCGCCTACAAGGAGAACACCGCATGATGTCTGCACCGCCCCTGTCCTCGCGACCCCGGATCCTTGCGGGCGGGATGCGGGCCGCCGGCACCATGGCGCTGGCCCTGCTGCTGGCATCATGCAGTGCCCTTGGCCTCTCCAAGGACGAGTCCTCCCAGGGCGGCTCCACCGGGCAGGCCGACCCCGCAATAGCGGCGGCCGCGCCCGAAGGGCTGAAGGACTTCTACTCCCAGACGATTGTCTGGAAGCCCTGCGAGGACAAGCTGCAGTGCGCCAAGGTCAAGGTGCCGGTGGACTACGCGAAACCGGACGGCGACACGATTGAACTCGCTGCCGTGAAGATCGCCAGCACCGGGAACAAGAAGCAGGGCAGCCTGCTGGTCAACCCCGGCGGACCGGGCGCATCCGGCTATGACTTCGTCAGGGACGCCGGCAACAGCAACTTCTCCGAGGCGGTGCGCGCGAACTACGACCTCATCGGTTTCGATCCCCGCGGCGTCAAGCGCTCCGCACCCGTCACCTGCCTCACCGACAAGGAACGGGACGAGGCGAGGGCAAAGGTCTACACGCCGGAAACCGACGCCGGGCTGGCAGTTCTCCGCGCCGATAACAAGGCCATCGCCGCCAAGTGCGCCGAGCAAACGGGCGCGGTGCTGGGCCACATTGACACGGTCAGCGCGGCCAAGGACCTGGACGTCCTGCGCGCCGTGCTCAACGACTCCAAACTCAACTACATGGGTTTTTCGTACGGCACTTTCCTGGGCTCCACCTACGCGTCGCTCTTCCCGGACAATGTGGGGCGCATGGTCCTTGATGGCGCCATCGATCCGTCCCTCAGCGCTGAGGAGCTGACTCTGGGCCAGGCCCGGGCCTTCGAGAAGGCGCTGCGTGCCTACGTGGAACATTGCCTCGGGGAGGAGGGGTGCCCCCTGACCGGAACGGCCGACGACGGCCTCCAGCAGATCCGCGACCTCATCAACTCCGTGATCCAGACTCCGCGTACGGCCAAGGACAGCCGGCTGGTGGCCGGCAATACCTTCGTCAGCGGCATCGTCGTTCCGCTGTACGCCAACGAAAGCTGGCCGGCTCTGACGCAGGCACTGGACGCGGCCATGAAGGGCGACGTCAGCCCCATGCTTCGCCTGGCCGACCTGGGCGCGAACCGGTCCCCCAACGGCAAATACACGTCCAACACGGCTCTGGCCTTCAGCGCCATCAACTGCCTGGACTACCCCACGAGCAGCGATCCCGCGGTCATGCGCGCCGAGGAGCAGCGGCTTCGTGAAGCCTCCCCCACGCTGGGCTACTTCTTCGCCTACGGCGGGGCGAACTGCGCGGACTGGCCGTACAAGAACGTCCGGACCCCCGCCGCCGTCAAGTACAGCGGCTCAGCGCCGATCGTCGTCGTCGGTACCACCGGCGACCCGGCCACGCCGGTGGAGTGGGCGAGCGAACTGCGGAAGCAGCTGGGCAACGCGTCTCTGCTGACCTTCAAGGGTGAGGGCCACACCGCCTACGGCCGGTCCAACACCTGCATCACCAGCGCTGTGGACAAGTACCTCGTGGAAGGCAAGGAGCCGGCGGACAACACCGTCTGCTGACCCGAGCCTCAAAGCCGGGCAGCGCGCCGCTCCAGTAGTGCCGGGAAATCCTTGATCGAGGGCACGACGTCGGTGGCACCGGCGCCGCGAAGCGCCGCCTCGGAGTGCGACCCGGTCAGCACCCCGGCAGCCACGGAAGCCCCGGCGCGCAGGCCGGAATGGATGTCCGAGGCGGAGTCCCCCACCACGGCCACCTTCCGGACGTCGTCGATGTCGAGGGCCAGGACCGCTGTCAGCACCATGTCCGGGAACGGCCTGCCCCTGCCGGCGTCCGCCGGGCACAGGCTGAGGTCCGCCAGGCCCATCCAACCCAGCGATTCGAGCACCATGTTCTGCGTGTGGCGCCCGAAGCCGGTAGCCAGGCAGACCTTGATGCCGGCGTCCCGGAGCCAGCCGATGGCGTCCTCGGCCCCCGGCACGGCCCGGACTCCGCCGTCGGCGATGAGTTCGTCGCAGTTCAGCTCGAACCTCTTGTTGGCGCTGGCCGCCGCCTGGGGATCGTCAAACAGTTCGGCGAAAACCGTCATCCGGGAGATGCCGGAACGCTCCCGAGCGTAGCGCAGCATGCCTTCGAAGCGCGCCGAGCCGGCCGCGACTCCCTGTTCCACCAGCGTGCGGGACATCGCGCGGTCCATGAGGCCGCCGTCGTACACGGTTGTCCCCACCATGGCCAGCACCGCGAGCCGGACCGGCAGTCCATGCTCTGCCGCCTCCGCATCCGCATCTGCATCGGCCGAGAGGGCAGTGCGTCCTGTGCTGCCCGTTGAAATCGTGCTGTTGAGTGTCATGGTTGAGCTCCTTTGCCGCTGGTGCGCAGGCATGCTGCGACACACTGTCGGATCCAGCATTCCCGCCGCTGCTGTTGGTGGCCTGAACCGGATACAACGGAGGAATGAACGTCCTGCCAACGTCAATCGCAGCCTGCGGGCCGCTCATTTTGACCCGGACACGGGGACTCTATTACAGTTGACTCTTGCATGAACCGGCCGGTTTCCCGGTTGATTGGTGCGGTGCTTCCTTAGCTCAGTCGGTAGAGCGTTTCACTCGTAATGAAAAGGTCATCAGTTCGATTCTGATAGGAAGCTCGGGAAGAACCCCGTATTGTCGCTGGTTCGGCGGCGGTACGGGGTTTTTTGCTGGTTTCGCCCGAAGGCGCCATCCGCCTGGGGCACATCTTCAGCGCCCTTGGGCGGACGCATCCGTTTCAGCCGATCCGTCCGGCCGCTTTCCGAAAAGGCCCAGACTATCTGCTGTGTGCGGCTTGCCGGGTCGGGGGAACCACACCCGGCAGCCGATGCACCACCTGGCACCCGGGTCAGGCCGGGTTGACGTGCACGATGATGACCTGGACGTCCTTCGATCCGTCGTAGCGGAGGTCATAGGTGACCAAGAGCCCGGTGGACGTGCCAGGACTTACTGCGAAGTTGCTTTTGTCCTCGGGTTTCCTGGATATGGATTCGATCCAGCCCTCGGCCGAGTCTGTGTCGATGCCGTAGCGGTCCACCCCATCGCGGATCAGTGCGAAGAGTTCGGCACTACTGTCGGCTGTGAGGAAGTACGTGACCTCGCGGAAGTTGGGCCGGGTGCCCTTCCGTTCAGCCGCAGCCGGTCGGTCCGGGCGCTAACCGTTCCGGTGGGCCATTCGATGTCCGAGGCCATTGTGCCGTCGCTGATTCTTACAGCGGGGCCTGGCTCGTGCCGTGCTCCAGCCCAAAGCTTTCCCTGGTCAACTGCCCCAGGACATGTTCAGGCGGGCGGCTTTCGAACCTTGAAACATTGCGGCCAAGCGTTTCATGGTTCCCCAGTGACTTTGTGATGGTCAGGCCAGGCAAGCGATATGTGGTGGCGGTCCGAGTGGTCACTTCTGCCCCAACTCCAGAAGGTCAATATCGACGTTCCCGGTTCCCGGCTTGGGAGACCCGCGCTTCTTGCGGAGCCGGGTGGCCCGGTACTCGTCGCGGGAGAGGGTATACCCGTACCAGCAGAAGAACCCCGCAAGACCGATGACCCACAGGGCGCCCCAGGAGGGCCCCTGGCCATCCCACAGCGGGCGCAGGAGCAACCAGCAACCCCCGATGAACATGATGCCCGAGAAAGCTGTCAGGATCGCCATGCCCCACCAGGTGCTGACCTGCGCCTGGCCGCGGCCGGGCGTGAACCCGATCTCGTCATCGGGGTAACTGTGCAACTCGCCCACGCTGGTCCTGCGGAGATGCCGCTTCTGGCCCGCTGCGACGGCCTTCTTATGTTCGGCGTACACGGCATCATCGCGCCGCTCACGCTCCCGGTCATAGACCATGGTCAGTCTTCCCGCCCCTTCAGGTCTTGTTTCGCGGACGTCGATGGACCGGTGGCCGCCCTTCGCGTGCAGGTCTGCGCTGGCCGATGCGCGTCCATCACTCCGGCCTATCAGCCCTGGGTGACGGTGAGCCGGAACCACGAGCTGGGGTCGTAGCTCCAGGAGTAGTTACGGCCCTCCCAGGCGGCTTCCCGGGATTCAGCCGTGGAAGTGGTGAGTGTCATCTTGGACTGGATTCCGCTCGGGACTTCCAAAGCGTCAAGCACGCACTTGACGTCGGCGGTCGAGGCTCCGGAGGCCTCATCCGGACCTTTGGTGTCGATGGTGAGGGACGTTCCCGCGGCATCCAGTTGTACGCCCTCGGTGCCGTCGAGGCCGCAGCGGGCTGCGGCACCTTTGAGGCCGGCCGCTGCTTCGGTCCGGGTCGGTGGTACCGGGATCAGGTCCCTTTCAGGAGTCGCGGCGCAGCCGGTGAGGATGGTTGCTGCGGCCGTCAGTGCCAGGGCGGTGCAGCGGGCGGGGATGAACAATGATGTCCTTTCGAACGTTGATCGGCGGCGTGAAGGCCGGGCATTAACGTCGGCCGCCGGACCTTTCGACATAGTCAGCCCATCAGCGCCAGGTAGGAGCGCTGCTCCAGCTGGGCGCTGATCTGCTTGAACATTCCCAACCCTACGCCGACCATGAGCCAACCCGGCAAAGCCAGCCTGGGCCAAGTTTCTTGAGCCAGTATTGATGGGCATCCGGGGAGACCTTGAGTCAGCGAAGGCAGAGTGTTCGTTACCGGCACGGAAGACCGGCCATACGAAGCCCGCAGGCGCCACTTCACGGGCAAAAAAAATAACCCACACACGTCCCCTCCGTCGTCTGGCCCCAGAACCGCGGCGGAGGGGGCCCACCCGTAAGGCAGCACATGACAGCGGCAGCAACGCGGGCAAGCTCGACGACTAGGTGGGGCCGCACGCCGCCGTCACAAACTCGTAGATCTGCCCACGCAGTGCCGTGCCGGCGGCGATCTTCAGCTGCCCCTCGCGGCCTCCCACAGTCACATGCAGGGGCAGCAGCGTGCCCACTTTGTCCTCGGCGATGGCATGCGGATCGCATCGGGCAGGACGGATCCGCAGGCGCAGTTCAGAGCGTGGGGCGCCCTGCGCGATGCGGATGTTCCGCGGCCACGGCTCGTCCGCCGGCTCGGCAATCAGGGTGGTCCCATCGATGCTGGCAATGGTCACCGACCTTATGTCCGTGCCAGCGCCTACCGCTTTTTTCGGGGTGATGACCAGCCGGACGACGGCGGTGCGGGAGTCCGGCGCAACCTCAAGCCTGCGGTCCAGGACGATGTCCGCCACGGCGGCCGCCTCCGCCGCCAGGCACAGCTCCCTGTTGTTCCGTTCCAGGACCCGGAAGGGGTCGCGAGCGCCCGGCGCCACCTGCCGCAGACCGGGCCGCCCGGGCTCCGAATACCTGATGGTGGCGACCGGCTGCTGAATGGTTGATTGCTGCGCGGTTGATCGGTCCCGGCCGCAGACCGGGGCCGGCAGCCGGGCGGGAAGGGTCTTGGGCTGGCCGGGAGGCAGCTCGAGGCTTCCGCCCGCCGGCTCCCACAGGATGTCCCGCTGAAACAGCGGCGACGCCAGTTGCGCCGCGGCTACTGTCAGGGGCCTGCCGGATACGTTGGTGAGCAGGAGCTGGATGGCCTGTTTGCCGTACTGGTCGCGTGACTGGTTGACCTCCACCGTTATCGGCAGCGGTCCAGCAGACTCCTGTGGCTCCGGCACCGTGCAGGCGGCCAGCGCGGGGACCGCCGTCGCCATGGCAACCGCCGCCAGAACAGTCAGCCGGCGGCGGGCGTGCGCCCGGGACCCGTGCGCAGGCGACTTCCGCGGAGGGGACCCGTGCGCGGCAGGGCACGGGCCGAGGACCTGTTGTTCATCCAACAGGCCCACGGCCCCGGGTTTTTCTAGAACTGCCCGGTGGGGCCGCTGTCTTCGACCTCTCCGCGCCAGCCGCCGGTTTCCGCGCCGCGTGACTCGATGAAGTCCTTGAATTTCCGCATGTCGGCCTTGACCTGCATTTCGTCAATCTTCAGGGCCGCGCCCGCTTTCTCCGTGACGGTTTCCGGCGCCCATTCGAAGTGGACCTTCACCTTGGTGTGATTGGCATCCAGGGGCGTGAACCTGATGATGCCGGCATGGGACTTGCCGTCGGTGCTGCGCCAGGCGATCCGGTCATCCGGCTCCTGATCAACTATCTCCGTATCAAATTCCCGCTTCACACCGCCGACCTTCGTGACCCAATGATTGGTGGTGTTACTCAGCTGGGTTACGGATTCCACGCCGGACATGAACTGCGGAAATGATTCGAACTGCGTCCACTGGTTGTAGGCCGTACGGACCGGAACTGCGACATCAACGGTCTCTTCAACAGTTTCCATCTGCTTCCTCCTGTCATAACGGGTGACCCGATTTCGGGCCCTCGGCAGCCGTCGTCGTCCTTCACTGCAACCGCCACCTGAACCGTAGGTCCGGCACCTTCTGGTGTCCAGACCCCCGCAGGTGATCGGGATCAGGGACTGCCGGCTGTGCTGCCCGCGGTGACCAGGAGGTCCCCGACCTGGCACTCCAGGGCGCCGCAGATGGCCGTCAGGGTGGAGAACCTGATCGCCTTTGCCCTGTCGTTTTTCAGCACCGACAGGTTCACCAAGCTGACGCCGACCCGCTTGCTCAGTTCGGTCAGGGTCATCCCGCGGTCTGCCAGCAGCTCGTCAAGCCGGCAATGGATTCCTGTGGTTTCGTCCGCCGGCATCAGACCAGACCCTCGGTGTCCTTCTGCAGCCTTCGGCCAAACTCGAAGACCCCGGCGACAAGAAGCAAGGCGATGCCCAGCACCAGAGGACCGACGTTGAAGTCCACAGAGAAGAGGTAATACTCCCCCGGCGCGCGCCCGTGCGCTCCGATCAGGTCCGCCAACCGGCTCCGCGCGATGGAATCGAGGATCTGCCCCACCGTCCCGGAAAGTGCCAGGACAATTCCCCCGGCGCCAACGAGCAACGCAGAACCACGTGTGAAAAGAATTTCACTCCGGAGCCGGTAGGCCAGCAGGAAGATCAGCGCCAGAACGGCAAGAATGCCGAGCTGGTTCAGGGCCCCGGCCCACCCCAGCTGGTAGGCCGGGCCGGAAGGAAGCACCGGGATGGTCGCATCGAGTGCCGTGTAGTGTCCGGTAGCCCCAAGTGACAGTCCGGATGCCGCTTGGCGGGTCGTAGCCACAGGCAGCGTGAGTGTCACCGGACCTGCAGCGGAATCGACGATGCCCCACACCGTAAGCGCCGTCGTCGTGACTGCTGCCGCTGACGAGGCAATCATCAGAAGAAGCGCATCTGTTCTGGACACGATCATTTTCCGGCCTGAAGCGGGAACGGCACCCTTGGTAACTTTCATTCAATCCCCCAGTTATCGAAACTCATTAATAACGACAGTCGATAAGTTATGGCTTGATGAGGCCGAAGTCAATTGCCCCTCGTGCCAGCCGGCTGCCCTCAACAGCGCCTTCGACCCCAGCAAGAAAACTGATCATCGACACGGTCCTCGCGGGGGCTTAACCTTTCCTCGCTGGGATCCGACAACGACGACAGTGAGGTGGCGAAATGGGAACCCAGGAAGATGCCGGTGTGGTGCGACGGGGCTACGAAGCGTTCGGTGCAGGTGACATGGAAACTCTTCGAAGCCTGTTCGCGGAGGACGCCGTCTGGCATCTGGGAGGCAGCGGCGGGCTGTCCGGTGACAAGCAGGGCCTGGACGCCGTCCTCGCCTACTTCGGCGAACTGTTCACGCGGTCCGACGGCACCATCAGAGTTGAGCTGGACGATCTGATCGGCGGAGAAAATCACACCGTTGGCTTCCAGAGGGTGCACGCACAACGCAACGGGGCGGCCATCGACCAACGGACCGTCATCGTCTTCGCGCTCAAGGACGGGAAAGTCAGCGAGGCTTATGAATTCCCCGAAGACACCGCCGAGGCCGCCGAATTCTGGTCCTGATGCCATGGCAGATGCGATGAAGTCCCTCACTGAAACCTTCAAGAACGTGGGTGTGTCCAAAGCTTATGGGGAGCCTATCCGGCTCGACGGGAAAGAACTCGTTCCCGTCGCGCTGGTCTCCTTCGGCTTTGGCGGCGGCACGGAAGGCGGCGATCCTGACGCAGCGGGCTCCGGCGGCGGAGGAGGCGGGTTCGTCTTCCCGCTGGGGGTTTACGCGCACGATGACGGCGGCAGGCTAAATTTCCGTCCAAATCCCCTGTCGCTGACCGCGTGCCTGGTACCGCTCGTGTGTGCTGTCGGCTTAGCGCTACGCGGCGCACTCCGGGCGCGGCGCTAGCCTCCCCAATTTCCCAGCGAAAGTTAGGCGCGACAGGAAGCCGCTACGCAACGTCGTCGGGGATGTTCCGGTCCGACAGGTGAGCCAGCAGGGCCTTTTCCGGATTGCCAGGGTTCTCTTCCAGGTGGCGCAACAGGCTGACGCGAACCTCAGGGCCTGTGGCAACAGCCGAAAGAACATCGATAATGACGTCCATGACCTGACGGCGCATCGTCCAATCCTCCGAAGCGTACGTCATGCCCACCTCCCGTCCGGCCGCGAGCCCTTTCCGCCGACTGTTCTTTCGGCCGATACTTCTCGCTCGAGCGGTATCGCCGCTTCCATGGTCCCCGCTTGGCGAGGGGACCATTGCACCAGTGGGGCCGGCCCTCGCTTGGGCCGACCCCACTTGCAGATCGTGGTGCTATGAAATCAGGTCAGACCCGGCTTCTGCGAGTGACGGCGCCGTAGATCAGCAACACAATGACGGCCCCGAGGATGGACAACAGCCAAGTCCTGAGGTCGAAGAAGTCACCCAGGCCACCGCCGAAGATCAGCGAACCGATCCAGCCGCCGAGGATAGCCCCGACAACGCCCAAGACGAGGGTGACTATCCAACCGCCGCCCTGCCTCCCGGGAAGAATGGCTTTTGCAATGGCCCCCGCAATCAGACCGAGCAGGAGAAATCCAAGAATTCCCATGACGCACTTTCCTTTCCACCAGACAGGTACCGCGGGTGTGGCACCAGCTATAAAGAGTTAATCAGCATGCTTAGTAGCTGGCAAGCATCCGTTGCCCGTGCCCCGAAAATTCTCTTGTCAGGCCCGTTGGAGCGGTGCTATAAAAATCGGTATCAGCCACCATCGGAAACTGAGGTCAAGGAGGGGGTCCCCGGCAGCAAGTCAACGCCTCATAGACCGGGACGGGATACCGGTACACGCAAAAGCTGCTAATTGGGCGGCGAGCTAATAGAGAACGCCACAGCGCAAAGTGTGCAGGTGCAGCATCATCAGCGTGCGGATCCTATTCCCGCTAAGTGGTCCCCGGCTGCAGTAGCAGCCGGGGACCACATCACCCTAGCTGCAGAGGGGAACGCAGCATCCGGAATTACTGAGCTGGCTGTGGTGGGATTCCAGTGGACCAGGCGACAATCGTCAGCTATGCCCTCGGCTATATCGGCGTCGCTATAGCCGTTTTTCTTATGTTCCTGCCGGCGCTCGCTGTTTTCGGCCTGCTTCTGCTCGGGGTCGGCGCCGTGCAAGTCCTCCTTCTACTCATCAATGCACTGGCGGTTGGCCTCTACAGAGCTGCCCTCAGGTTGTATCACCGCCTGCTGGACAGATGGCAGAGCGGCCACGGCGGCAGATTGGCCGCCCACTAGAGCGGACCGCGCCCGGCCGAGGTGGTCCGGCCGGAACTCTGCCCACATGCGGCATGCTGAAACCTGCGTGCCAAAACATATGATGCTGTCATGGAGGAGGAACTGCAGCGCGCCGCCCAGGCCCTGTACGCGCTTCCCTTCGACGACTTCATTGCGGCCCGCACTGCGGCTTCCAAGGAAGCCGCCACATCCGACAAGCCCCTTGCCCAGGCGATCCGGACCTTGCCGAAACCATCCGTGGCCGCTTGGACCGTCAACATGCTGGCGCACCATCGCCCCGAGGCCGTTCAGCAGCTCAGGGTCCTCGGACAGGCCATGCAGGAGGCACAGGCTTCCCTCGACGCCGCAGCACTGAGGGAACTCGCCAAGGAACGCCGGAAGCTCCTCGGCACCGCTGTGGGTGAGGCACGGCTCGCCGCTGAGGAACAAGGGCGGAAGATCAGCGGTCCCGTGGCCACCGAAGTGGAAGAAACGCTGCGGGCCGCCACCGCGGACCTGGCGGCTGCCGCCGCCGTCGAAAGCGGGCTGCTGCTCCGCGGGCTGTCCGCCGACGGCGTTGACCAGGTTGATGTCACCGACGCCGTGGCGGTTCCGTCCGCCCTTGGCAAGCTGCCGCCTCGGCCGCTCCCGCCGCAGCGGCCCGGTGGAGCACGGCGCCCGATCGGTGGGGGGCCGAAAAGCCGTCCGGAGGAACCCTCCGCCACAGCGGCTCCGGCAGGCAGGCGCGCACGAACACAGCCGCCGAAGGCCGCGGACAAGACCGACGCTGAAGAGCAGCAAAAGCCGCGGCTGCGGGCCGTCCGCAGCGCTCCCCGCCCTGTTCCGCCGTCCCTGCTGGAGAAGGCGCAGGCGGCACTGGCGGAAGCGGAGGAGGCTGCCGCCGATGCCGCCGGCGAGGCCGCACGACGCGCCCAGGCCCAGGAGGACGCCGCGGCAGCCTTTGTCCAGCTCACAGCGGACGTCAACGAGGCGCGGCAGCGGCTCCGGGCCCTGGAACTCTCACTCGATGCCGCGCGCAAGCAGCGCGATACCGCTGCCGCCGAGGCGAAGCAGTACGCTCGGGCAGCGGAGAAAAGCGAGCGGTCGGCCGTGCTGGCCAAGGAACGTGTGCTCCGTCTCCGCAACACGCCGGACTGAACTGCCAAAAATGTCAGACCCCGGTTGCACGATGGAGCCATGGAAAATAATCAGGAGTTCCACGTAACTTACTTCGACGCCGACTGCGGCCGGATCCGCACCGAGGTCTTCGACACCGTGAAGGCGGCAGAGCTTTTCGCGAGCCGCAGCATCACCGGCGAGGACAGCTGGGCCGTCGTCGACGCCGTTGCCGTCCACCAGGAACAGCTCGCCGCCTGACCGCGCTTAAGCCTGACCAGCCAGGCCTGACCAGCCAGGCCTGAACAGCCGAGGCCGATCAACGCGGACAGGCCCCGCCCCGCCCGCGTAAGCGAACGTGGCGGGGCCTGTCCGTGGGCAGCCTAGGAATTAGGCGAAGTCAGAGACGGCCGGGTCCGGACCGATCCTGCCGCTTCCTTCCGCGGTGCGGTCCAGCCCGTTGATGGCTGCAACGTCCTCGGCGTCCAGCGTGACGTTCAGCGCGTCGAAGTTCTCACGGATCCTGGATTCGGTGACGGACTTGGGGATGACGACGTTTCCGACCGCGAGGTGCCATGCGATGACCACCTGCGCCGGGGTGGCGTTGTGCTTCTGTGCGATGCCCGCAATGACCGGGTCCTCCAGGAGTTCGCCACCCTGGCCCAGCGGCGACCAGGCCTGGGTCAGGATGCCCTGGGAGGCGTTGAACTCCCGCAGTTCCGACTGGCTGAAATACGGGTGCAGTTCCACCTGGTTGATGGCCGGAACCACGCCCGTCTCGTCGATGATCCGCTGCAGACCTTCGACGGTGAAGTTGGACACCCCGATGGACTTGACCTTGCCGCGCTTCTGGAGTTCGATCAGCGCCTTCCAGGTGTCCACGTACTTGTCCTGCTTGGGCTGGAGCCAGTGGATCAGGTACAGATCCAGTGTTTCAAGGCCCAGCCGCTCCAGGGACTCCTCGAACGCGGCAAGCGTTGATTCGTACCCCTGGTCGGCGTTCCACAGCTTGGTGGTGATGAAGATTTCCTCCGGCGACAGCCCGGAGCTGGCGATCGCCCGGCCGACGCCGGACTCGTTGCCGTAGATCTTGGCGGTGTCGATGTGGCGGAACCCGGCCTGGAACGCCTGGAAGACAACCTTCTCGGCTACGTCGTCTTCAACCTGCCAAACCCCGTAGCCAAGCTGCGGAATGGTGTTGCCGTCATTGAATGTCAGTGTTGGTGAAGAAGTCATTTGTCCATCCTGCCAACAAACAAACCGGGAGGACACGGAATATAACGAAGCTAAGCTAGCCGCGTAACGGCCCGTCATCGGGAATATTTCGACGGCCGGCGGGTACCGCCGTCCGGACTCTCCCAGGACTCTGTCAGGACTCCAACAGGAGCCGCTCGGCGTCGGCCACCTGCTCAAAAACAGTCTCCGCCCGGCGCCATACGGAGGCCGCGCCAACCGGCACGGGTCCCACGGCAAGCCGCAGCATCGCCGCCGCCTCGGCGGTGGCCGCGAGCGAGTTGCCCGCCTTGGAGAGCGAGCGGTGAACACCGGACAGTGCATGCGGAATATCCAGCCCGTCGCTGGGCGACCGCCGCTGCGCCTCAACGCAAATCTCCCGGACGCGGCTGGAGAGGCCCGCCAGCCGATTGCCAATCTCCACCAGCTCTCCATAGAGCTGCTCGTCCTCCACACCCTCGAGCACCTGGTGGTAGCGGTCGAGGCCACGGTGGAACCGGTCATGGGCACGGCGCCACAGGCCCTTGCCAAGTTCGGCGTCGTCTTTCCGCCCTTGCCGGGCGGCCGTGAAAAATCCCAAAGAGGCCTACAAATACTGGCCGGGGCCGTGGTCGGGGTCTTCCTTCCGGCCCGGGTGCAGCGGATCTGAACCGGGCTGGGGCGCCTTGGCACGCTGCGGCTCACCGTTCTCACCGATGATCACACCGGGCGCGATGACTGTGCCTGGCGGCAGCTGCTTTAGCTGCATCTGGGCCAGGGTGTGTTCCCGTGCGGCGTGCTGGGCGGCTATCGCCGTCTGGATCCCGTGGAACAGGCCTTCCAGCCAGCCCACCAGCTGGGCCTGGGCGATCCGCAGCTCGGCGTCAGAGGGAGTGGCGTCGTCCGGGAATGGCAGGCTGATCCGTTCCAGCTCCTGCACCAGTTCCGGTGCCAGACCGTCCTCAAGCTCCTTGATGGAGCGCTCGTGGATCTCCGCCAGGCGGCCCCGAGCGGCGTCGTCCAAAGGCGCAGACTTCACTTCTTCCAGCAGCTGCCGGATCATGGTCCCGATCCGCATCACCTTCGCGGGCTCATCCACGAGGTCCTGCAGGTTGGCGGCCTTCGGCTTTTCCGCCTCGGCGGGGCGCCCAGCGGCCCCCACATCCAGGGGGGTGCCCTCATCATCCAGGGTGGTGCCCTCCACCGGTTCCTCGTCCTCTGCAGTCCGGGTGGGTTGAGTGTCTTCGGGATCGCTCATGCGTTCATACTCTCACGGGCCCGGAACGCGGAGTCCAGTCAATGAAGCTCCTTGACCAGGATTTCGCCTTCGTCCGTAGCGAAACCGCATTTGCGGTAGAAGCCGACGGCGTAGGTGTTGGCCGGAACCCACCCTTCCGCCACTCCACGGCCCCTCATCCAGGCCCCCATCTCGCCGGCATCCGCCGGCCCGATCCTGCGAACAGCGAATCGGGCCGGCGGAACTGGCATGGTCAGCAGCACCTTCCCTGCGGGTTGGTGTCCTGGCGGTCAGTCCGGTCCCGCCAGAACGCCCGTTCGTCCAGGGGCGGCGTGCCGTGGCCGGCCGCCGCGTGGTGCTCCAGGTACTTCCGGTACGCGTCGGCGCCCATGACACCCTGCACGTACCGTGCGAAGCCGCGGAAGGCTCCCGCCACCGGATGAAGCAGGCCGGCCGGTCCGGGTGCAGCACTCATCAGTGGTGCCCCGCCCGCTCAACACGCATGTCGGCGGGCAGCTTGTTCCATTCGGCCATGAGCTCGCGTTCGGCGGGCGTGGGGATCAGCCCGGCGGGCGCGTAGACGCGTGAGGGATGTGGCCGGTCCTCGTTGTTGACGTTGGGGACGCCGGCCGCGGTGTTCCGGAAGGCCTTCACCGTGGCAAGCACCGCGGTGATGATAACGATGATGCTCAGGACCACGAAGATGACGGACAGCCAGCCCTGGATCATGGTGTTGCGGACCACGGCCTCCATGGCCGCCGTCGTCTTGGCCGTGCCGAACGAGGTCTTCCCGTCGGCCAGCGCCTTGCTGAACGCGGCGTTGTTGGCGAAGTACCCCACGGCCGGGACGGAAGAGAAGATCTTGTGGATGCTTGCCGTGATGGTGACGACCGCGGTGAAGGCCAGCGGCACGGCGACGATCCACAGGTACCTGAACGAGCCGCGCTTCGCCGCGATGGCCATGCACACCGCCAGGGCGATCGCAGCCAGCAGCTGGTTGGCGATGCCGAACAGCGGGAAGAGGGTGTTGATGCCGCCCAGCGGGTCGGTGACGCCCATCAGCAGCACGGCGCCCCAGGCGCCCACCATGATGGCCGTGCAGAGCCACGCGCCGGGACGCCAGGACGCCTCCTTGAACTTCGAGGCAAAGTTCCCGATCGAATCCTGCAGCATGAACCGCGCAACGCGCGTTCCGGCGTCGACTGCGGTGAGGATGAACAGGGCCTCGAACATGATGGCGAAGTGGTACCAGAAGGCCATCATGCCGGTGCCGCCGATGAACTGCTGCATGATGTGGGCCAGGCCCACGGCGAGCGTTGGCGCGCCGCCTGAGCGCGAGACGATGCTTTCCTCGCCCACGTTGGACGCAGTCTGGGCCAGGACGTCAGGGGTGATGTTGACGCCGGCCAGGCCAAGGCTGTTGACCCACTGGGCCGCCGTCTCCACCGTTCCGCCGGTCAGCGCCGCGGGGGCGTTCATGGCGAAGTAGATCCCGCGGTCGATCGAGATGGCCGCGACCAGCGCCATGATGGCGACGAAGGACTCCATCAGCATGCCGCCATA
This sequence comes from Arthrobacter sp. FW305-BF8, assembly GCF_021789315.1. Lineage (NCBI taxonomy): Bacteria > Bacillati > Actinomycetota > Actinomycetes > Micrococcales > Micrococcaceae > Arthrobacter > Arthrobacter sp. FW305-BF8. Next base: position 845,933 of record NZ_CP084561.1, on the reverse strand, counting down.
GCCGATGAACCGGGTCTGACGTTCCTTCTCGATGAGCTTTGGCGTGGTGCCGGAGGAAATCAGGGCGTGGAAGCCGGACAGCGCGCCGCACGCGATGGTGACGAACAGGAACGGGAACAGGGCGCCGGAGAAGACCGGCCCGTTCTCGCGGCCCGCGAACTCGCTGAAGGCGGGAACAGTAATTTCGGGTCGCACCACGATAATGGCCACGGCGAGCATCGCGATCACGCCGATCTTCATGAAGGTCGAGAGGTAGTCCCGCGGTGCGAGCAGGAGCCACACCGGCAGAATGGCCGCGATGAAGCCGTAGATGATGAGGCCCCACGCGATGGTGACCTTGTCCAGGTGGAAGAACGCCGCGCCCCACTCGGTGCCGGCCACGCCGCCGCCGCCGATGATGGCGGCCATGAGCAGCACGAAGCCGATGATGGAAACCTCCATGACCTTGCCCGGACGCAGATACCTCAGGTACACGCCCATGAAGAGCGCGATTGGGATGGTCATGCCCACCGAGAAGACGCCCCAGGGGCTCTCCCCCAAAGCATTGACGACGACGAGCGCCAGGATCGCGACGATGATCACCATGATCAGCAGCGTGGCCACGAGGGCGGCGGTGCCGCCGATGACGCCCAACTCCTCACGCGCCATCTGGCCGAGGGAACGGCCGCCGCGGCGCATGGAGAAGAACATCACCAGGTAGTCCTGCACGGCGCCTGCGAGGACGACGCCGAGAATGATCCAGATAGTGCCCGGGAGGTAACCCATCTGGGCCGCGATGACGGGCCCCACGAGCGGGCCGGCTCCGGCGATGGCGGCGAAGTGGTGCCCGAAGAGGACATTGCGGTCCGTGCGGACGTAGTCCTTGCCGTCAGCCTTGTACTCTGCCGGCGTGGCGCGGCGGTCGTCCGGCTTGAGCAGATAGCGCTCGATGACCTTCGAATAAAAGCGGTAGCCGATCAGGTACGTGCACACCGAGGCGAACACGAACCAGATGGCGTTGACCGTTTCGCCCCTGACGACGGCCAGCATGAACCAGGCCACGCCGCCCAGGAGCGCGATGGCTACCCACGTGGCGATCTTCGCAGGGGTCCATCTGCGCTCCTCGGCGTCGCGGACCGCGTCCTCCACCGACGTCGGCGGCAGCGACCCGGTGGCCGCGGGATTGAGTTCCCCGTCCGCCGTTCGGGTCACATCCTCAGGCATGGTGCCCATGTCTCCTCCTTGAGATTCCCAGTTGGCACGGAGTGTGCCACCGGCACCCTACCAACGGGTAGGGCTGCAACCGAGGCCATTTGCGGAGCGCTGCCGGAGGAATCGCCGAGCGGTCGCAGCGCCGCGGCGAGCGGACGGCCCCGGCTTACCGCCGTCGTCCGCTCCAGTCGTCCACTTCAGGGGTCCGGTGCGGCTGCCAGGGTCCAGCGCCGCTGGCAGGAGCGGCTTTCAGGTGCCGGCGCTTCGCCGGGACACCGGCAGGCGGGCACGCGCGAAGACCCAGGCCAGTGCACTTCCGGTCAGCGGCACGGCAACGAGCAGGGCCAGCAAGGGCATCCACGGCACCACCGACTCTGCGAACATCCGGGTGCCCCCGATGAGCAGGACTGCGGGCACCATCCCGGCCGCCACTCCCAGCGAGGTTCCGAGGGACGCGGTCATGAGCGACTGGGCGCCTGCCAGGGCTTTCCGCAGCCGCGGCGGCGCCCCGACGCCAGCCAGCGTCATGTGGTCCGCCCGGGCATCCGCGAGCGCCAAGCCCGTGGTGATGCCGGCTGCGCTAAGGGTAATGAAGGCACTGATGCCGACGATCAGCCACAGCAGTTCGGATCCGGTACGGTCCGCCCCGGGCTCAACGTAGAAGCCCATGGCTTGGATCCGGTAGACATTCGCCAGTGCCGCCCATGCCCGGTCCTGTTCGGCGGCCTCCGGGTATGCGGACAGCTGGGCCAGCAGCACGGAGTTGTCGAATTGGATGCCTAGCCTGACGGCGGTGTCCGGGGTGATCACGCCGTAGAACGGTATCGGAACGTCCGGAGCGTCCACGGCCGCCGGCAGCCCTGTGTTGCTCAGGGGCTTGTAGCCAACGGCGGAACCGGGACCCGCAACCGGCTCGCGAACGTCGTAGGACTGGAGCGTGGCCTTCCCGTCCTTTTCGAAGACAGGGTTGCTGACCACCATTCCGCCGCTCCTGAGTGCGTGCACCGCCGCAGGGCTGGGTTCCCGGCCGAGGAGCGCCCGCAGCTCATCGACGCCGCCGACTACCAGAGGTGGAAGCTGGCTGCTGACGCCGACGGGGAACATCGATCCGCCGCACCGCCAGTCGCTCCCGTCGAGGACCCGGCCCTGCGGCGAGACAGGGCATTCGTGGCCGGCCGGCACGGCGAGCTTATATTGCCGGCAGTCCACAGCGTCACCAGTGGCAGGAAGGGATCCATCGGCTGACGCCCGCACGTGGCATTTGCTCGTCACCGGACCCCTGAGGACCTGCGTCCACTGCACGGTACTGAGTTCCCGCCGCAGTGCCGCAGCCACTGCAGCCGGGTCGATAGTCCTGCCGGAGGCCGTTCCCTGGGCCTGGACCGGCGCGGTTTCCAGCGGCAGCGAAACCTGGTTTTCCTGCGCGCCCCACATGTGGGTGCGCTTCGCCTCCTCCATCTGGCTCGCGGAAAGGACCATCACGGCACTGGCCAGCGTCGCGGCGGCGAGGATTGCCGCCACGGCAGGCACCGTACGGCTTCGGTTCCTGGCCGAGTCACGGGCGGCCATGCGCAGCGGGAGCGGCATCCAGGCGGTGCCTGCAGTCAGGACTTTCACGAACGTCCCGGTGAGCAGGACAAGGGCGGTCACCGCCAGGACTGCGCCGCCGGTGACCAGCGCCGCGACCAGCGGGGTCCGCGCAGCGACGACGTCCAGGTCACCGGTCAGGCCCAGGGTTTGCCCCGCCGCGAGGCAGCTGATGGCCAGAACCAGCAGGAGGCCCCCCGCCCGCGCCGGCCACGGCCCAGAGACTGCCGGTGCGCGGCCGGACTTCAAGGCGCCGAGCACCGCCTGCCGCGCAACCTGACGGGCAGGAACCACCGCGGCCAGGAAACACGCCAGCAGGCCCATGGCCATGGCCGCCACAGTGGGCAGGATGTCCAGATGGAAGCCGGGAAAGCGGACAGAGCCCAAGTGCCTGGCAACCGCCACCGCCACGGCAGCCCCGCCTGCCCCCAGCACGGCACCCGCAACCACTGCGATGGACCCAAGCCACAGCCCGGCGGCGGTTACCACCGCCCGGACCGTAGGTGCTTCCGCTCCGCTTGCGGCGAGCAGGGCTAGTTCGCGGACCTGGCGCTTAGCGCCCACCGCAAACGCCGCCCCGGCCAGGAGTCCCACTTCGAGCAGGGCAAGTGCCGCGATCAGCACAGCGGCAACGTAGCCAGCGGCGGGCATGGTCCCGGGGCCTCCGGCAGCGCCTGACGGGACCGGCGGGTCAAGTGCTACGGCACGGGAAAGCACGGCGATGCCGGACCTGTTCAGGTCACGGATCTGGTCCCACGTCACGGGGTTTGAACCGACGAGGTAGTACATCGTTTCGCCGAGCGGGTTGCCCCGGGCGGGCGGGCCATCCATGGCTGCCTGGCCCGGTTTGAGGAACAGGATGGGGTTGCCGTCCGAGGAGGTAGCATCCCGTAAGGTGCCGACGACGGCGAAGGTGCCGTCCGCCGTCGTCAGCCTGTCTCCGAGGCGGATGCCGAAGCGCTTCAGCGCTCCGGGCGAGGCGAGGATTTCGTCAGGGGCAGCGGCGGGCCGCCCCTCCAGAAGCGTGTATTTTCCGGTGAAGGCGGGATTCAGTACGTCGACGGCCTTGGCCATCACGGGGACGTCGTACCCGGCGGCGTCGGACGCACCGGCGTCGGACGCGCCGGCCCTGACCGTGAGCGTCAGCTGCGTTTCGGTCAGGACTTCGTAGCCGGCGGGGACCGCGTCCCGCGGATTCCGCGGTTCGAAGTCCGGATCGACAGTGAAATTCCGCGTCATGGTTGCTGTCTCAAACACAGGATCCTGCACGGTCTCGGCGTTGGAAGCGGGCATGCCGCGGAACCGTGCCTGCGTACTGCCCAGCTGGTACTGCACCCGTTCCGCCGGTGTTTCCTGCATGCTTTGCGCCAGGGCCGCGGCGCCGGTCATGCCGGCCACCGGCAGCAGGATCAGCAGGATGATCAGCAGGGAGCGGTCGCGGTGCCTGCTGATGTCCCGGCGTGCCATCCGGAGGGCAAGACGAAAACTGTGCCAGCGGCCATGGGGCGCGGGCGCTACGTCCAGGGCCATCTCAGCCGGCCGGTGCCAGGAGAACTGCGGGATCGCGCATGGCCGTTGCCTCATCCACAATCCGGCCGTCACGGATAAACACCACGCGGTCCGCCCACGCGGCATGGCGCGCCTCGTGCGTGACCAGCATGACGGCGGCGCCGGCATCAGCCCGGGACCGGAGCACCTCCATCACCCCGTGGCCCGTGGTGGAGTCAAGGGCGCCGGTGGGTTCGTCCGCAAGGATCAGCCGGCGGTTTCCCACGATGGCGCGGGCGATGGCCACGCGCTGCTGCTGCCCGCCGGACATTTCATCCATGAACCGGTGCGCCAGCTCCGGGATCCCCACCTGCCGCAGGGCGTCCACTGCCTGCCGGTGCGCTTTCCTGGCCGGCACGCCGTCGAGCTCGAGCGGCAGGGCAACATTTTCCGCCGCCGACAGCGTCGGGACCAGGTTGAAGTCCTGGAAGACATAGCCCACCGCACGGCGCCGGAGCCGCGCCAGCGCGTTCAGTCCCAGCCCCGCCAGGGGTGTTGACTCCACAAAGACACCGCCCGACGTCGGCCGGTCCAGTCCGCCGGCCAGCGCCAGCAGGGATGATTTTCCGGAGCCGGACGGCCCCATCACCGCAACGAATTCCCCGGCATTGACGGTGAGGTCTACATCCCGGAGCGCGGCAACGGCCGTGGCCCCCTGCCCGAACGTCCTGCTGACCTTCGCGAGTTCGAGGACCTGTTGCGGTCCCTGCACGCTCACCGGCGGTTGTCCGCTGTGAGCGGGGCAGCCTCTTCCACAGTGCGCCCGTTGGACGGTTTGCGTGCGTGGCTGCGCGACCCGGAGGCCTGCGCGAGCTGCAGCATCCGGGCCTCGCACAGATCCAGCCAGCGGATCTCGGCCTCGGTCTGGAAGATCAGTGAATCCAGCACCAGCAGCCAGGCCGTGTCCGCCGCCCGCTGGTTGGCCGCGGTGTCCCGCCGCGACTTCGTATAGTCCTGCAGGGCACGCATGGAAGCGGTTCGCTGGGACTGGATGATCGCCGCGACGTCCACCCCGGGCAGGGTGACGGCCAGTGCCAGCTTGATGGCGAGCTCGTTCCGCGGCGGGTTGCTGCGTTCCACCGGTGTCGCAAACCAGCCCTGGACCTCCGCCTTGCCGGCTTCGGTGATGCTGTACACGACGTGGCCCTCGCCGTCGCCGCCGTCGTTGCTGACGAGGCCGTCACGTTCCAGCCGGTCGAGGGTGGTGTAGACCTGCCCGATGTTCAGTGGCCAGGTGGAGCCCGTGCGGTCTTCGAATTCGACCCTGAGCTGGTAGCCGTAACGCGGCTGGTCTTGCAAGAGGGCGAGGAGGCTATGGCGGATGGACATCTGGCTCCTTGGCTGGAAGTCGGCAGTATGCACGCGCCCCCAAGACGCGTGCATACTGCGTATTCCCCGAGCCTAGCCTTTGTTCTTCAGCATGGCAATACTGAGTATCTACCGCGCCGGAATTGCCGCTACATGACCAGCAGGACCTTGCCCACGTGCTCGCCCGAGTCGAAGTATTTGTGCGCCGCACTGGCCTGGTCCAGCGGGAAGGTCTTTGCCACCAGCGGGTGGATCCGCCCGTCAGAGACGAGGGGCCACACGGAGTCCCTGACGGCCGTCATGATGACCCCTTTCTCGGCTGTCGGACGGGGACGCAGCGCCGTGGCCACGATGGCCGCGCGCTTACGCAGCAGCTGCCCCAGGTCCAGTTCCCCCTTGGCACCTCCCTGCAGCCCAATGACGACGAGTCGGCCGTAATCGGCCAGGGCGTCAATGTTCTTCTGCAGATACTTGGCGCCCACGACGTCCAGGATCACGTCGGCGCCCTTGCCCCCGTTTTGGGAACGCAGGCTCTCGGCGAAGTCTTCCTCCGCATAGTTGATGGCGATGTCGGCGCCAAGGAACGCCTTTGCGGTGCTGACTTTTTCGTCGGTTCCCGCGGTGGCGGCCACCGTGGCTCCCAGGGCCTTGGCCAGCTGGATGGCCATGGTGCCAATCCCCCCCGTGGCGCCATGGATCAGGACCGTCTCACCCGGCTGCAGCTGTGCGGTCATCACCAGGTTTGAGTAGACGGTGGCGGCAACCTCAGGCAGGGCGGCAGCGGTAACCAGGTCCACACCGTCGGGAACCCTCAGCACCTGTTCCGAGGGCACCGCGACCTGCTGCGCGTAGCCCCCGCCGGACAGCAGCGCCACTACCTTGTCCCCGACGGAAAACGGCTTGGTGACGCCGGGTCCGAAGCCCGCAATCCTGCCTGACACCTCCAGCCCGGGGATCTCCGAAGCACCCGGCGGGGGCGGGTAGTAGCCCCTCCGCTGCTGGACGTCGGCGCGGTTCAGGCCGGCCGCCACAACATCGATCAGCACCTCACCGTGGCCCGGCTGGGGAGCCGGCACCTCGCGGACTTCCAGCACTTCCGGCCCGCCGGGCTCCGAGATAAAGACGGCTTTCATGGCGAACTCCCGATTTCTAGCTGATTCCTGCCCCAAAAATACTGTGCGGCGGCGACAACTGCCACGCGGCGGTTTTTGTTGCAGCCAACTGCCTATGAAACACTACTAGTTAGGGAAGGTTGTCCGAGCGGCCGAAGGAGCTGGTCTTGAAAACCAGTGTGCGGTAACCCCGTACCAAGAGTTCGAATCTCTTACCTTCCGCGCAGGGGCCGGCACCGTGCAAGAAGCACGCGATGACGGCCATTTTGAAGGCCGGCCGGGCCAATCGAGAGGTTGGTTTGGCCGGCCTTTTGCGTGGGCAAGTAGTGGTTCTTTCCACCAGCAAGTAGGGGTGCGGACGGGGGCCAGGAAAACAGGTAGTCCGAGTACCTGCCCGGCAGAATTCGAGTACGCGCCACTGGTGCGCGCCCCCCGCCGGAAGGCGTTCACTTGTAACAGCACCGCTCTATCCCGCGACCGCGGGAGGGGATTCCGCATCCACCGTTGCATGTGGGGGTCGAGGTCATGGGCAAGGCTGAAAAACAGAGCCTGCACTACTCCGATTACTACTGGTGCATGTCCCTGAAGGACTTCACCGAGTGGGTAGAGGCCGACGACGACCAGGAGCCGGGCACGTCATACTCGGACCAGCGCTGAGCGCACCCCGCCTGACCCCCATTGAAACTGTGATACCCCCGGCATAGTCTCGGTTCTGTCCGTAGCACCTCCATGACCTGCGGGAACATCTCGCTGACCACACCAGGAGCAGACCATGCCTACGTCCGAACCCACGCCCGGCGCCCCCTGCTGGGTCGACCTCATGACCACCGACGCGAACCAGGCGAAACAGTTCTATGGCGAACTGTTCGGCTGGGACTTCCAGACCGGAGACCAGGAAAAGTACGGCGGCTACATCACAGCCCAGAAGGACGGCAAGACCGTCGCCGGCATCATGCAGAAGCAGGAGGGCCAGGAGGGCATGCCGGACATGTGGTCCACCTACCTGTGGTCCGACGACGCCGCCGCCACAGCCGCGGCGGTTGCCGCAAACGGTGGCCAGGTGTTCATGGAACCCATGGACGTCCCGGAACAGGGCCACATGGCGTTCTTTGGTGACGCCTCCGGTGCCACGATAGGTGTGTGGCAGCCGCGGGAGATGCGCGGTTACGAGCTTGTTGGCGAGCCGGGCGCCCCGGCCTGGCACGAGCTTCACACCAAGGACTACTCCGCCGCGGTGAAGTTCTATCAGGACGTGTTCGGCTGGGACACCGACGTCATGAGCGACACCCCGGAGTTCCGGTACACAACCCTGGGCGCCGGCCGGGAGGCAAAAGCAGGGATATATGACGCGTCGGCCGACCTTCCCGCCGAAGTCCCCTCCAACTGGGTCGTCTATTTCGCGGTGGCGGACGCTGACGCTTCGATCGACAAGGCCGTCAGCTTGGGTGCGACAGTTCTTGACGGACCGGATGACACGCCCCACGGCCGGCTGGCCACGCTGACAGACCCCACCGGGGCGCGGTTCAAGCTCGTGGCCGACACCGGCCAGGGGAACGCGGGCGACGCCGAAACGGGCGGACAGGGCGCCCTGTAGCCACGTTCGTTGAAGGGATGCCGGCTGGCAGTTTCGAAGGAAGCTGCCAGCCGGCATTCTTTGTGCTCGCCCGGGGTGGTGCTCCGCCGGTCACTGAGGAAGCGTGTGGGGTCAAACGGCAGGAGGTGAGGAAGCATCCGCGCTCAAGCGGCAGGAGGTGAGGAAGCGTGTGGGGTCAAACGGCAGGAGCTGAGGAAGCGTGTGGGGCCAGGCCGAGGATGGCACGGGCGATCTCATCGGCGTCGCGGAGCGTGCGCTGCCCGCTGGGGTACACAGGACCGGCCTGCTGCGCCGCTTCGGCAGCAATGGCGGTTCCCCACTGCGTGGCCGAGAGCTGCAGCCCCAGCACGTACATCCGGTCCGTAACCTCGCCGTTCGCGGCAACCGGCCGGTACGGGTGCGGGCGGACGTCGAGCCCGGAGGACTGCACCGGGATTCCCTCCACCGTCATCATGGTTCGCGGCCGGACCAGCCCGTCGGCAAGGAGCTGTTCCAGCAGCGGGGACTCGTTGAGTGCCACGCGGTTGGCCGGCGCCAGTGCCTCCACCAGCGTGTGTGCTTCGGCGGCACCACCTCGCACCCACGGCGAGGCAGCGGTGAAGGCGCGCTTCCCGCGGGCCACGCCGAACTTGGGGTCCGGGCCCACGAAGCTAACAATTCCGGCGCGCGCCAGAGCCGCCAACTGCTCGGCGCGCAGCGCCGGAGGACCGCTGGCCAGCCCTTCCACCAGCGACTCAAACCAGCCCCGCAGGCCGGCGACCCACGACTCATCGGTGATGCCGCCGTCGGCCACCACCGATTTCAGCACGGCGCGTCCGTGGTGCAGCGCGCCGATGGCCATCTTGACAGGATCATCCTCGCCGAGCGCTGAGCGCCGGGCATCGTCGTCGAGGTACTCGACCACCGCGGCGTCCAGCTCGGCACGCGAAGCAAAGCTCCGCCCGGACAGCGGGGCGGCCAGGCCGCGCAGGTCCAGCCTGCTGCCCGGATGGACATGGCGGCCGATGACGGCGTTGAAGTCCTCTTCCCACCGGCCGGTGCTGTGGGCATGCGGGTGCAGGGCCTCGTCCAGCTCCTTGAGGAACGCGTCGTGGTCCTGCACGGCGTCCGGCTGCGAGCGCACGAGGGTTGTGTAGTAGGCCCAGAGCGCGTCCCGGTGCAGCAGCGGCCAGAGGTCGTGGTCGAATGCCGGAACAATTCCGGCGGCGGCGAACCTCTGCAGCGCTTTCCCGGTGAAGTAGCGGAGCGTGACCGACGCCGGGTAGTAGCCCGAGAGGGTGGCCTTGGTCCGGTACGGCGTGCCGCGGCGGGACGCGGCGAAGATGATCGGCTCCTGGCCCGAGGGCAGGTACTCGAGGGCGTCCCCTGCCTCCACGAACTTCCCGCCCCGCCCCTCCGTGAGCTGGCCCATCACGTCGAAGAAGTTCAGGCCCATCCCGCGGACCAGCACCGGCTCCTGGGCCGGAACCACGCTCCAGTCGATGTCGGCCGGAACCGCCGGCGGGAGGTAGCGCAGGCCAAACTGCCCGGCGGCCGACTGCAGCTCGCGCTGTTCGGGGCTGAGGCGGGACGGGAGGTGGCCCAGCGCAAGCACCACCGAATCGACGGTCAGCGTCGCGCCCCCGTCCAGTCCGCCGTCGTTCGTTTCAACGGCGTCCAGGTCGACCTCGAACCTTCCGTCCGGCTGCCGGCGCACAGCGGTAGCCGTCGCCTGGTGCATCTCGATGGTGACGCCGTCGGGCAGCGCGGCGAGCAACTCCTCGACCGTGGACCGCAGGTAGCGGCCGTAGATGGCGCGGCTGGGGAAGTCGCCGGATCCCAAGACGGCGAGTTCCGCCCGCTCGTCGTCGGTGAGCTCCGGCAGGGGGCTGCGCTGCTGGGCTGTCCGCCAGCGGTCGAAGGTGGTGCCGGCCACGGGCGCGGCCAGCCCCGTGTCCTCGGGGACCAGCGTGGGGTAAAAGGACTGCGTGTTCATCAGGTAAAGGCGGGACTGGCCGGGCTGCCAGACGTGCCCCGGGCCGGCCGGAAACGGATCGATGACGTCGATGTGCAGGCGGGCGCCGGCAGGGCGGCCGGCGGACCAGTTGGCGAGCAGCCGCTCCAGCACGCTGGTACCCCTCGGACCGGCGCCGATGAGCGCGGTCCGGATGCTCTGCGAAATAACCACGCCTTCCAGAGTATCGGCATGTGACTTGCTAGCTGAGCGGGGATGTTGTTTGGATGGGCGCATGACCACCACTGCAGCTGATTCTGCCCCCGCGTCCGGCGCCGCTCCCACCGGGACCGCCCCCGCGCCCACCGACGAGAACATCTGGCTGGAGGACATCTACGGCGAGGAACAGCTGGCCTGGGTGCGCGAGCAGAATGCCCGCACGGAGGACCTGCTCGAGGATGCCGACTACGCCCGGCTCGAGGGCGAGATCCTCGAGGTGCTGGATTCGACGGACAAGATCGCCATGGTGAGCAAGCACGGCGAGTGGTACTACAACTTCTGGAAGGACCGGCAGAACCCCAAGGGCCTATGGCGCCGGACCAGCTGGGACAGCTACTGCAGCGACGCGCCGGAGTGGGACGTCCTCCTCGACGTGGATGCCTTGGCGGCTGCCGACGGCGTGGAGTGGGTCTTCCATGGCGCAAACCTGCTCCGGCCGGAACCGGGGCAGCCCTACCGGCGTGCCCTGGTGGCGCTCTCCCCCGACGGCGGCGACGCCAACCGCTACCGTGAGTTCGACGTCGAGACCCGCGCCTTCGTTGATCCCGCCGCCGGCGGTTTTGATGTCCCGACGGCGAAGGGGAACGTCTCGTGGCTCGATGCGGACACGCTGCTGGTCGCCAGCACCGCAGAGGATCTCCCCCGCACGGCGTCCTCGTACGCCCGCACCGCCGTGCGCTTGCGCCGGGGCCAGTCCCTGAGCGATGCGCCGCGCATCTTCGAGATCCCCGAGGACCACATGATGGCGATCGTGGCCCACGACTCCACACCCGGCTTTGAGCGGACGTTCGCGGTGGACTGGATCGACTTCTTCAACCGCCGCACTTCGGTGCTGCAGGACGGTGGCTGGGTGCAGGTGGACGTGCCCACCGACGTGAACACGGGCGTGCACCGGGAGTGGCTGCTGTTCAGGCCGCAGCGTGACTGGACGGTGAACGGCACCACCTACCCGGCCGGTTCCCTGATCGCCGCCGATTTCCAGGCGTACCTCGCCGGCGAGCGCGAGCTGACGGTTCTCTTCGCCCCGGACGCGCACACGTCCCTGCAGTCCTGGAGCTGGACCCGGAACTTCCTGCTGCTGAACCTGCTGAAGGACGTATCCTCGGAAATCCGTGTTCTCGATCCTGCCGACTCGTGGCGGTCCTCGCAGCTCGACGCCTGCCCGCCGCTGCACGATGTCAACGCCTTCGCCGTGGATGACGAGGACGAGGCTGACGGCGGATCCGACGGAGCAGGGTGCGGGGACGACTTCTGGCTCGTGGCCACCGGCTTCACGACGCCCAGCACCCTGACCCGCGGCACCCTGACCCGCGGCACACCCACCAGCGCCGCCGGCGGGGCTCCCGGCAGGACTTCCGGCGAAACGCCAGCGGCAGTTGTGGTGAGCAGCCATGCGGAGGTGAAGGCGTCGCCGTCGTTCTTCAACGAAGCCGACTACGAGGTAGAGCAGCACTTCGCCGTCTCCGCGGACGGCACGAAGGTACCGTACTTCCAGGTGGCGGCCCGCGGCCTGGTCCTGGACGGGCAGAACCCCACCCAGCTCTCCGGCTACGGCGGCTTCGAGGTCTCACGTACGCCGGCGTACAGCGGCACCATCGGCCGGGCGTGGCTGGAGCGGCGCACGGCAGCAGTTCCGGGTGACGGCCTTGCGGAGGGGCACAGCCGGGGCGGTGTGTACGTTGTGGCCAACATCCGCGGCGGCGGGGAATACGGCCCCTCCTGGCACCGGGCGGCACTGCAGGAAAACCGGCACCGCGCCTACGAGGACTTTGCGGCGGTAGCCAGGGACCTGGTCTCCCGGGGCGTCACCAGCCGCGAGCGTCTCGGCTGCGTCGGCGGCTCCAACGGCGGCCTGCTCGTGGGCAACATGCTGACACGGTATCCCGAACTGTTCGGCGCAGTGTCCTGCGGGGTGCCGCTGCTGGACATGCGCCGGTACACCAAGCTGTCGGCGGGTCACTCATGGATTGCCGAGTACGGCGACCCCGACCTGCCCGAGCACTGGGAATTCATCAGGACCTTCTCCCCGTACCACCAGCTGAAGGACGGTGTGGAGTACCCGGAAACCTTCATCTGGACCGCAACATCCGACGACAGGGTGGGTCCGGTGCAGGCCAGGAAGATGGCCGCGCGCATGCTGGCCATGGGCATCCCCAACGTCTGGTTCCACGAAGCGCTGGAGGGCGGGCATGCCGGCGCTTCGGACAACCGGCAGGCTGCCGCGCTCCAGGGCCGCAGCCAGCACTTCCTGTGGAAGGCGCTGGCAGAAGGCACCGCCTGACCGCGGCTCCTTCGGGACTTTGCAGCAACCCACCTGAAGTTTCCCGCCCAACCTTCTGGATTTTTTGTCCAGATATCGCGAGTTAGGGGCCCTTCAGCCCGCATTATCTGGACAAAAACTCCGGTGGTTTGCCGGGGCGGGCGCGTTTTCGGCGGGCCACCCCGGCCGTTTTGCACTGGATGGCCGGTTCTGCGTATCCTTGGTGGGCTAGGAATAGCAATTGGAGACGTGCCAGAGCGGCCGAATGGGCTTCACTGCTAATGAAGTGTGGGGCACAACTCCACCGGGGGTTCAAATCCCCCCGTCTCCGCGTTTGTGGTGAGTCGGGACATCCTTCACGGATGAGTCGAGTCATCGGTAACACCCCGGTCTTAGGACCGGGGTGTTTTTCTTTGTCTGGATTGGTAATCCCGGTCGGGGTCGATGGTGAGTTCCCGGATGATCTCTCCGGTGGCGGTGGCGGTGTCGCTGATGATGACGTCGGTGTCGTGGATGAGCATCAGGATGTGTTTCCCGGCGTGGGCGCGGCCGATGCCGATGTGGTGCAGGCGTCCTGCGTGGCGGAGGGTTAGTTTCCCGAACCGGTCCACGCGGTCGATGCGCTGGCGCCAGTGGTCCCCTTGCCTCGCTCCTACGGGTTCTGCTTTGGGGGTGGCGGTGTAGGCGGTGGCCGGCGTGCGTCGGTCCAGGGCGCGGTGCGGGCGTTCATGGTTGTAGATGTGCCGGAATTTGCCGAGCTGTTCGTTGAGGTCCTCGAGGGTGTGGGCGCGCGGCTGTCCGTCAAGCCATTTCTTCAGCGTCTGGTGGAACCGTTCGATTTTGCCCTGGGTCTGCGGGTGGCTTGGGGAGCCGTTCTTCTGCGTGATGCCCAGCGTGTGGAGTTGGTGTTCAAAAGCGTTCCGGCCTCCTTTGCCGCCGGCGAGCCGGGTCGTGTAGACCATGCCGTTGTCTGTCAGGGTCGAGGCCGGAAGGCCGTATTCGGCGGCAGCTGTGAGGAACGTGGTCACCACGGCGATGACGGTGACGGGCCGGTAGGCGGTGCATGCGAGCAGGTAGCGGGAATGGTCATCGAGGAAGTTCAAGATCTCTGTGTCGGTCCCGTCGGCCAGGGGCCAGTGGGTGAAGTCGGACTGCCAGGTCTCGTTGGGCTGGTGCGCTTCGAAACGGTGCAGGGAGGTCCTCGGGCGTTTCTTTGGCTCGGGAGTGATCAGGTGGGCCGCGTGGAGGATCCGGCGGATCGTGGACGTTGAGGGCGCGGGGAGGTTTTCGCGTTCGAGGTGCCAGGCGATCGTGACTGGACCGGCGTCGAGTCCGGCTGTCTGCAGTTCCTGGCGCAGGGCCAGGATACGTGCTGTGACTACGTCGTCAGTGCGGCGGGGATTGCTGAGAGGCCGTTTTGATCGGGGTTCGACGGCCGCGATGCCTCCTGTTGCTTCACGCCGCAGGAGCTCGTGCACCCAGCGGCGGCTGACACCATATCGGCGGGCTGCGTCAGCGACGCTCAGCCCTTGGTTCCGGACGGCGAGGACGATGACTTTTTGCTTCGACATGAATCATGCTCAGCCTGTACCGGGTATGAACTATGTCCCGACTCACCGGCGAAGCGTCAGCTGGGAACAATGTCCCGACTCATGTGAGAACTATGTCGTGAAACTACACACCCCCGTCTCCGCGTTTGGCCCCGGTCCTTGGACCGGGGCCGTTTGCGTTTCCGGGCCCCTTCCCTGCCGCGTGGCCGCCAGACCTGCGGCCGCGGCCGTCCGAGTGCCGGACCAGCAAGGCACAAAACCGCATGCCGGTGTCAGGATGATTGCATGAACAAGCTTTCTGCCAGCGAGGCCTGGAGCCCCAGGCTGGCCCTGCTGGTGGCGGCCACGTTCTTCATGGAGTTCCTCGACGGGACGGTCCTGACCACCGCCATCCCAAGCATCGCCGGGGACTTCGGGGTGCCGTCGGCCAGCGTGAACATCACCATGACCGCCTACCTGATGACGGTGGCCATGGGCATCCCGCTGAGCGGCTGGTTGGCGGAGCGCCTCGGGGCCCGGCGGATTTTTTGCCTGGCCATCGCTGTCTTTACCCTGGCGTCGCTGCTGTGCGCCGCCAGCCAGGACCTTACGATGCTGACCGTCAGCCGCGTCCTGCAGGGCCTGGGCGGGGCGATGATGGTGCCGGTGGGTACGCTGCTGGTGCTTCGCGGAACGCCGAAATCTGATCTGCTGCGCGCCACCGCCTACCTCGTCTGGCCGGGGCTGCTGGCGCCGGTCCTCGCACCACTCGTGGGCGGCGCCCTGACCACCTACCTGTCCTGGCACTGGATCTTCCTGATCAACCTGCCGCTCGGCGCCGCGGCCTTCCTCGCCGCCCTGCGCCTGGTTCCCGCCGTTGCCGGCGACCGGACCCGCCGGCTGGACTGGCTTGGGCTTGCCCTCACCACGGCCGGCGTGGGCGCGCTGGTGGCGGGCCTTGAACTGGCCAGCGGCCACCCCGGCGGCTTTTGGACCTGGCCCAGCATTCTGGCCGGGGTTCTCGCGCTGGCAGCGGCGGTCTTCTGGATGCGACGCGCGGCCCACCCGTTGTTTGATCTGACGGTGTTCGCCACCCGCACCTTCCGGGCCACCAACTCGGGCGGCTTCATCTACCGGCTGACCATCAGTGCCGTGCCGTTCCTCTTGCCGCTGATGTTCCAGAACGGATTCGGATGGAGCCCCCTGCACGCGGGCATCATGGTGGCCGCCGTGTTCATCGGGAACATCGGCATCAAACCCGCCACGACGCCGCTCATCAGGCGCTTCGGGTTCAAGCCGGTTCTGGTGTTCGCTTCCCTGGCGTCGGCTGCCACCTTCGCCCTTTGCGCGCTGCTGACCCCGGCCACACCGGAACCACTGGTGTTCGCGCTCCTGGTGTTTAGCGGGGCGTTCCGGTCCATCGGCTTCTCCGCGTACGCATCTGTCCAGTACGCAGACATCGTGCCGGGGCAGCTGACGTCGGCCAATGCTGTCTCGGCGACGCTTGTGCAGCTGGCCACGGGGGCCGGCATCGCGGTAGGCGCCCTGCTGCTGCGCCTCTTCGAGCCGGACTCCCTGGTCTCGTCCGGGCTTGGCGCCATCTTGTCAGCCGGACCGGACGGCAGCGGCGTGGCCGCATACCGTGGCGCGTTCCTGTCGATTGCGGTGCTGATGCTCCTCAGCACCGCCGACAGCCTTATGCTGCACCGGCACGCGGGGGCCGAGGTCAGCCGGCCTGGGCCAGTGCCAGCGGAAGCACCGCGCCCGCACCGGCCCGCCTGAGTGCGCGTCCCGCGACGGTGACGGTCCACCGGCTGTCCACGAGGTCGTCGACGAGCATCACGCTGCCGCCGCCGAGGCCAGCGAGCTCTGCCGCCAGCGACTCCCCCACCACGAGGCGGTCCCACACACCGGCCAGCCGGTAGGCGCTGTTGCCGCCGCGTCCGCCGGTGGGCCCGCCGTGCTCGAGCTGCAGCTGGCCGATGTACGGGATGCGGCCAATCTGGGAGATGCCACGGGCCAGGGAATCCACGAGTTCGGGCCTGCTGCGCGAGGGGATGCTGACGATCGCCGCGGGCCTGCCTGCGCCGCTCCAGCCCGGGATCCGGGAATCACCGGTGCCCCATTCGCGGAGCACCTGGACACAGGCCTGCAGCATGCCGGGATCGACGGCGCGGTCCGGAGCCCCGGCCGCGAAAAGTTCCCGCAGCGCCCCGCCCCAGCCGAGGTCCGTCAGCCTGGCAAGGACCCGGCCGTCCGCGACGTTCTCGTCAGGTTTGATCTTCCCCTTCACCGGAACCCCGAGGCGGTCCATTCCGCTGGGCCACTGGAGCCGGGACTCGAGCACGATGCCCGCACGGCTGAGGGTCTGCCCGGCAGCCTCCGTGGCGGTGGACGCCACCTCCGAGGGGAACCACCTCCCTGCGCAGTTGTCGCAGCGGCCGCAGGCGGCAGCGGTCTCGTCATCCAGGACGGAGGTGATGTACTCCATCCGGCAGCCGGCGGTGTCCTGGTAGATGACCATGGAGTCCTGCTCGTCCACCCGGGCCTCCGCGATGCGGCGGTACCGCTCGGCGTCGTACATCCAGGGCATTCCGGTGGAGCGCCAGCCGCCGCCCACCCGTTCCACGGCACCGTCCACGGCGAGGACCTTCAGCAGGAGTTCCAGCGGCGTGCGGCGCAGGTCCACCCTGGCTTCCAGAGCCACGGTGGACACGGCCGAGCCCGCCTCCGCCAGCGCGGTCAGCACAGCCGTGGCCTTCTCCTCGGAGGGCATGGAGGCGGTGGCAAAGTACTGCCAGATTTCGCGGTCCTCGGACCCTGGCAGGAGCAGGACGTCTGCATTGGCGGCGCCACGGCCTGCCCTGCCCACCTGCTGGTAGTAGGCGACCGGGGACGACGGTGCGCCGAGGTGCACCACGAAACCGAGGTCCGGCTTGTCGAAGCCCATCCCCAGCGCGGAGGTGGCCACCAGTGCCTTGACCTGGTTGTCTTTGAGGAGCTGCTCCGCCCTCTCCCGGTCTGCAGGGTCGGTGCGGCCTGTATAGGCCAGCACCTCGTGGCCTGCCTCCGCGAGCAGCCTGGCGGTGTCCTCGGCGGCGGAAACCGTCAGGGTGTAAATGATCCCGCTGCCCTGCAGATCGGCCAGGTGCGTCAGCAGCCAGCCCAGACGCTCGCGCGAGTCGGGCAGGGCCAGGACCCCGAGCCGCAGCGACTCCCTGCCCAGTGCGCCACGGATGGTCAGCACGCCGTCGCCCAGCTGTTCCTCGATGTCGTGGACCACCCTGGAGTTGGCGGTGGCTGTGGTGGCCAGTACGGGCACGGTGTCCGGCAGCTCGGCGATGAGGTCGGCAATGCGACGATAGTCAGGCCGGAAGTCGTGGCCCCAGTCTGAGATGCAGTGGGCCTCGTCAATAACCAGCAGCCCCGTGCGCCGGATGAGTTCGGGCAGCTGGTTTTCGCGGAACGAAGGGTTGGTGAGCCGCTCGGGGGACACCAGCAGGACATCCACCTGGTCGGCAGCAAGCTGCTCCCGCACCGTATCCCACTCCAGCTGGTTGGCGGAGTTGATGGCCACGGCCCGGACACCTGCCCGCGCGGCGGCAGCCACCTGGTCCCGCATCAGGGCCAGCAGCGGCGAGACGATCAGGGTGGGCCCCGCCCCGCGCCGCCGGAGCAGCAGGGACGCCACGAAGTAAACGGCGGACTTTCCCCATCCCGTCCGCTGCACCACGAGCGTCCGGCGGCCGCCGTCAACCAGCGCCTCGATGGCCTCGAACTGGCCGTCGTGGAAGTCGGCATCCGGCCGGCCGACCAGCTCGCGCAGCACGGACAGGGCCTGGCCCCGGGTCCCAGTGACCGCTTCCTGGTCCCGTCCGGCGCCGGTACCGGAGGGGCCGGGGGCAGAAGCAAGGACAGGAGCGTGCTGGTTATTTGCCATTGATTCAGTATCCCAGCCGCCTCTGACACGCCAAACCCAGCGCACCCGCCATGTGGACAACAGCCGGCCCGCGCTTCTGTGACATCCACTTCACGGGCCGCCGCGCGCGTGCCCGTAAGATAAGTGCCGTGACTAGCGACCAGACCCGTACTTTTGACCTTTCGGCCTCGTTCAAGGCGTATGACGTCCGCGGCATCGTGGGCGAATCCATCACCGCTGAAATCGTCGAAGCCGTAGGCGCAGCGTTCGTTGACGTGCTTGGCCTTGAGGGACAGACGGTCCTGGTCGGCGGTGACATGCGCCCCTCCTCCCCCGAGTTCAGCAAGGCGTTCGCCAGCGGCGCCGCCACCCGCGGAGCCAACGTCCAGCTGCTGGACCTGATCTCCACGGACGAGCTGTACTACGCGTGCGGAGCCCTGAACGCCGCAGGCGCCACGTTCACCGCTAGCCACAACCCCGCCGCATACAACGGCATCAAGATGGCCAAGGCGGGCGCCGTCCCCATCTCCTCCGAAACCGGCCTCAAGGAGATCCAGGCACTCGCCGAGCAGTACCTGAACACCGGTTCCATCCCCGCTGCCGAAACGCAGGGCCAGATCGGTGTCCGGGACGTGCTGAAGGACTACGCCGAGTACCTGCGCACGCTGGTTGACCTCTCCGGCTCGCGCCCCCTCAAGGTGGTGGTGGACGCCGGCAACGGCATGGCCGGACTCACTACGCCCGCCGTCCTGGGGGACACTCTGCTGCCGAAGCTGCCCTTCGACATTGTTCCGCTCTACTTCGAACTGGACGGCTCCTTCCCGAACCACCCGGCCAACCCCCTGGAGCCGGAAAACCTGCGCGACCTGCAGGCCGCCGTCGTCGAACACGGCGCGGACATCGGCCTGGCGTTCGACGGCGACGCCGACCGCTGCTTCGTCATCGACGAAAAGGGTGAGCCGGTCTCGCCGTCGGCCATCACCGGCATGGTGGCCCGCCGCGAAATCGCCCGCGCCAAGGCGCAGGGCGAGACCAATCCCACCATCATCCACAACCTCCTGACCTCCCGCGCGGTGCCGGAACTCGTCACCGAAGACGGCGGCCGGGCGGTTCGCACCCGGGTGGGCCACTCCTTCATCAAGGCCGTCATGGCAGAGGAAGGCGCCATCTTCGGCGGGGAGCACTCCGCCCACTTCTACTTCCGTGACTTCTGGAACGCGGACACCGGCATGCTTGCCGCCATGCACGTGCTGGCCGCCCTCGGCGAACAGGACGGCCCGCTGTCGGAGCTCGGCCGCGAGTACGAACCCTACGTGTCCTCCGGGGAAATCAACTCGGAAATCGAGGACAAGGCCGGCGCCGTGGAGCGTGTCCGGGTAGATTTCGAGGCCGAGGACGTGGCCGTGGACCACCTGGACGGCAGCACCTTCACCGCCGCAGACGGCAGCTTCTGGTTCAACCTGCGCCCCTCCAACACCGAACCGTACCTGCGGCTGAACGCCGAAGCCACGGACCGGGCCACGATGGAGCGGGTGCGCGACCGCGTGCTGGCCCTGGTCCGCAGCTAGGGGTCCTCGTGGCATCACCCGACCCGACCCCGGCCCAGCCATCGTGGCGCGCATCCGTGCCGGAGGCCACGGCCACGGATCTGGAAAACCTTCTGGGCACCGGAATGGCGGCGGCCCAGGAGCAGCTTGAGCGCAGCGGCGGGTTCCTGCCGTTCGCCCTCGTGGTGGAGAACGACGGCGACGTCCGCCTCGTCGCCGTTTCACCGGAAGATCCGGATGCCGACGGGGACAGCGAGTTCGACGCCGACGCGATGATCCGCGACATCACGGAACTTTTGCGCCAGCACCGGGACGAATTCCGCGCCGCCGCCATCGTCTGCGACATCACCCTGGTCGAGGAGGACTCGGACGCCA
This sequence comes from Arthrobacter sp. FW305-BF8, assembly GCF_021789315.1. Classification (NCBI taxonomy): domain Bacteria; kingdom Bacillati; phylum Actinomycetota; class Actinomycetes; order Micrococcales; family Micrococcaceae; genus Arthrobacter; species Arthrobacter sp. FW305-BF8. The sequence continues at coordinate 825,751 of NZ_CP084561.1, read as the reverse complement.
TCCACGTGGCCACCGAGCACCGGGACGGCGCGGTGTTCGCGGCCGTCCTGCCGTACTCCCCCACCGAGGGCAGCGAGTGGGAGTTCGGCGACCTTGCCGCCGACTCCAACGAGCCTGTCATTTGGGCGGACTAGACCGGGCGCAACGGCGAATTCCGCCGGTCACCGGGTGCGCACAGCCACCCGCTAGGCGCCGGTCGGAACGTCGATTTGCCCAGGTCATTTAGGCTAGAAGCATGAAAATCAACGCCTTCGCGGACGTCAGCCTGCGCGCCCTCATGGTGCTCGCTGCAGCGCCCGAGGGCGGCCTGCTCACCACCCAGAACGTCGCGGACGCCGTCGGAACCCCTTACAACCACGTCAGCAAGGCCGTGGCGAAGCTGCGCATGCTCGGGCTCATTGACGTGGAGCGTGGCCGGAACGGAGGCTCGCGACTCAGCGCGGCCGGCCGCCGCGTCACCGTGGGCCAGGTCCTGCGGCAGCTGGACACCCGCGAGGACGCCGCCGAGTGCATTGGCCCGGCCGGCAGCTGCCCGCTCATCAACGAATGCCGTCTCCGCGGCGCCATGGCCCGCGCCCGCGAGGCCTTTTACCGCGAGCTCGACGACGTCGTGGTGGCCGAACTGCCCACCTCACGGCAGATGACACCCGTCTTCGAGGCCATCGGACTGCGCCCCGGCGCCTAGCCGCCCCACCGCTTCAGGCCCCCCGCCCCCGCCTCGCTGGCGTTCCCTGCTTCGTTTTGGAAAATCACTTCTACGGGGTGTAGAAATAGACATGTAGAAACTCGTATTTCAAATACCAATATCTACAGTTTCCGGTCCGGCCAAAGACCCCGGACCACTAGCTCAGGAGTATCGATGCTCTCGGACAAGTCCCGTCCCGTTATTGAGGCCACACTGCCGCTGGTGGGCTCGCGAATCGGCGAAATCACCCCCAAGTTCTATAGCCGCCTGTTCGCCGCGCACCCGGAACTCCTGGACGGGCTGTTCAGCCGCTCCAACCAGCGCAACGGCAACCAGCAGCAGGCCCTGGCCGGAAGCATCGCCGCGTTCGCGACCCACCTCGTCAACAACCCGGATACCGTGCCGGAAACCGTGCTGTCCCGCATCGCGCACCGCCACGCCTCCTTGGGCATCACCGAGCCGCAGTACCAGGTGGTCTATGAGCACCTGTTCGCAGCCATCGCCGAGGACCTGGCCGAGGTCATCACCCCGGAAATCGCCGAAGCCTGGACCGAGGTGTATTGGCTCATGGCCGATGCCCTGATCAAGCTGGAGAAGGGCCTCTACGCGGCCCAGGCGAACACGAAGATGTGGATGCCCTGGACCGTCGTCGAAAAGACCCCCGCCGGCACGGGATCGATGACATTCACCCTGGCACCTGCGGATGACACAGCGGTCACCGCCGCGCTTCCGGGCCAGTACATCAGCGTCAAAGTCACCCTGCCCGACGGTCTCCGCCAGGTCCGCCAGTACTCGCTCTCCGGCGATGCCGGCACCAGCCGCAGCTTCACCACCAAGATCGACGACGGCGGGGAGGTCTCCCCCGTGCTCCACAACAGCGTGGAGGTCGGGGACGTCATCGAAATCTCCAACCCTTACGGCGAAATCACCCTGAAGGACGGTGATGGCCCTGTGGTTCTCGCCTCCGCCGGTATTGGCTGCACGCCCACCGCCTCGATCCTGCGTTCCCTCGCCGAAACCGGCTCCGACCGCCAGGTGCTGGTCCTGCACGCCGAGAGCACCCTGGACAGCTGGGCACTGCGCTCCCAAATGACGCACGACGTCGAGCGGCTCGGCGGCGCCGACCTCCAGCTCTGGCTGGAGGAACCGCAGGCGGGCACGAAGTCCGGCTTCATGTCCCTGCGCGAGGTGGACCTGCCCGCCAACGCCTCCCTGTACCTGTGCGGCCCGCTGCCGTTCATGAAGAACATCCGCAACGAGGCCATCGAGGCAGGCATTCCCGCAACACGGATCCACTACGAGGTCTTCGGCCCGGACATCTGGCTGGCCGCCTAGCCCCTCCGGCCGGGGAGTTTTTGTCCACTTGACGACTTTAGGTGCGTGTAGCGCCCAATACCTGGACAAAAACTCCAGAACGGACGACGGCGGCCCCGCACCTTTGAAGAAAAAGGTGCGGGGCCGCCGTCGTACTGGTCTAGGCCAGGCGGGCCTTCAGGCCTTCCAGCTCCTGCTGGAGCGCGGCGGGCAGCGAATCGCCGAAGTTGGCGAACCACTCCTCGATCGAGGCGAGCTCGGTCTTCCATTCGTCGGCGTCGACGCGGACGGCGTCCTCCACCTGGGCGGGGGTCATGTCGAGTCCGTCGAGGTCGATAGCGTCGCCGGTCGGGACGAAGCCGATGGGGGTCTCCACGGCGTCGGCCTTGCCTTCGAGCCGCTCGATGGCCCACTTCAGGACGCGGGCGTTGTCCCCGAAGCCGGGCCAGGCGAAGCCACCGTCTGCCGTGCGGCGGAACCAGTTGACCAGGAAGATCTTGGGCAGGCGCTCCGGGTTGGCCTTGGCGGACAGGTTGACCCAGTGGTTCAGGTAGTCGCCGGCGTCGTAGCCGATGAACGGGAGCATGGCCATGGGGTCACGGCGGACCACGCCCACGGCACCGGCCGCAGCAGCGGTGGTTTCGGACGACAGGGTGGAGCCCATGAAGATGCCGTTGGTCCAGTCGCGGGCCTCGGTGACCAGCGGGATGGTGGTCTTGCGGCGGCCGCCGAACAGGATGGCGGACAGTTCCACACCGTTGGGGCTGTGGTACTCCTCGGCCAGCATGTCGATCTGGTCGATCGGGGTGCAGAAGCGCGAGTTCGGGTGGGCTGCCGGCTTGCCGGACTCGGGCGTCCAGGAGTTGCCCTGCCAGTCGGTAAGGTGCGCCGGGGTTTCCTCGGTCATGCCCTCCCACCAGACGCCGCCGTCGTCGGTCAGCGCAACGTTGGTGAAGATGCTGTTGCCCTTGGCGATGGCGCGCATGGCGTTGGGGTTTGTGCCCCAGCCGGTGCCGGGAGCCACACCAAAGAGGCCGGCCTCGGGGTTAACGGCCCGGAGCTCGCCTTCCTTGCCGAACCGCATCCAGGTGATGTCGTCACCCAGGGTCTCGACCTTCCAGCCCTTGATGGTGGGGTCCAGGAGAGCAAGGTTCGTCTTGCCGCAGGCGGACGGGAAGGCAGCCGAGACGTAGTAGGTCTTCTGTTCCGGCGAGGTGAGCTTGAGGATGAGCATGTGCTCGGCGAGCCAGCCCTCGTCGTGGGCCATGACCGAAGCGATGCGCAGGGCGTAGCACTTCTTGCCGAGCAGCGCGTTTCCGCCGTAGCCGGAGCCGAAGGACCAGATGGAGCGCTCTTCGGGGAAGTGCACAATCCACTTGTCAGGGTTGCAGGGCCACGGGACGTCTGCCTGGCCGGCCTCCAGCGGAGCACCCAGGGAGTGCAGGGCCGGAACGAAGAAGGCGTTGGTTTCGGTGATCCGGTTCAGGACGTCCGTGCCGATGCGGGCCATGATGCGCATGGAGGCGACAACGTAGGCGGAGTCGGTGATCTCGACGCCGAACTTGGGGTCCTCGGCGTCGAGGTGGCCCATGACGAACGGGATGACGTACATGGTGCGGCCGCGCATGGAGCCGGAGAACAGCCCGCGCAACTTCTCCTTCATCTCTGCCGGGGCCATCCAGTTGTTGGTGAAGCCTGCGTCGTGCTCCTTTTCCGAGCAGATGAACGTCTGCTCTTCGACGCGGGCCACGTCAGCGGGGTCCGAGAAGGCAGCGAAGGAGTTGGGGAACAGGTCCTGGTTCAGCCGCTTCAGGGTGCCGGCCGCGACGAGTTCGCCGGTGAGGCGGGTGTTTTCTTCCTCGGATCCGTCGACCCAGTGAATCCGGTCAGGCTGGGTGAGCCCAGCGACCTCTTCAACCCATGCCAGCAGACCGGCATGGGTGGTGGGTGCTTTCTCAAGCAGCGGCAGTCGCGCCAAGTGGGCCATTGCAGTTCCCTTCCTCGGGTTCAGTGGTGTGTGCTAAATGCTATTTCTGATGATCTGGACCAATTAGCGGTCAGACATCGGATGTCCTGCCCGCCGCGACTCAACTTCCGCGGAAATTCAGGGAATTTCGATTTAGAAAAGTCGAAATTAGTGACGAAGGTCACATAGACCGGTCTAGTCGTGTAAATTACACGGTTCTCGATTTGGAACTGCGGCCGTCCTCGCGTAAAGTTATTCGAGGTTCGGGGCGAGCGAAAAACTCGCCGGGAACCGGAGATGCGCCCATAGCTCAGCTGGATAGAGCGTCTGTCTACGGAACAGAAGGTCAGGGGTTCGAATCCCTTTGGGCGCACAAAGAGAAGGTCCGCACCGGGAAACCGGTGCGGACCTTCTGCTTTAAGCATGGGTTAGTCCGCAACCGGGCTTCCTATTCGGCAACCGCCTCACGTATCCGCTGGCGGAACCCCTCGAAGTGGTGCGTCAGCTCGCGGGCTGCCCGGGCCCTGTCCCCGGCAGCCACTGCCGAATAGATGTTCCGGTGCACTGCAGCCAGTGCCGGCAGATCCTGCACTCCGGGTCCGACTTCGGCATAGATCTTGCGGTAAACCTTCCAGAAGACGCCGAGCAGGTTCAGCAGGAGTTCATTGTTAAGGGGTTCAAAGAGCCTGCGGTGGAACTCGGCATCGGCTTCCACAAAGGCATCCCCCGCTTCCGCGCTCTCCTCCATCCGGATCACGGACTCCTCGATGGCGGCCAGCTGTTCGGCCGTCATCTCATCCATTGCACTTCCAATGAGCCCCGCCTCCAGCGCGTGCCGGACGTCCACGAGCTGCCGCGCTTCCAGGCCATGGTGGCGCAGCGAGAGCCGCCCGCGGAAAATCAGACCGTCGGCGAGGGATTCGAAATTGCTGGGTGCAACGAACATGCCGAAGCCGTGCCGGATCTCGATGACCCCCAGCGCCTGCAGGACCTTCAGTGACTCCCGCAGGGTGTTCCGGCCCACGCCGAGGGCGAGGCACAGCTCGTTTTCGGTGGGAAGGGCGTCGCCGGGCTCCAGTCCACGGTCGAGGATCAGCTCCATAATGTCCGACTGCAGGGCGCGCAGGCGGGCCTGGGCACCGAAGCGGGCCGGCGGAACCACGTTGGAGGGCTGCATGGAAGGCTCCTTTGCACTGTCCGTACTTTTCCTCACCGTAGCGGATGTCCCATGTCCCCAGAACGGCGGGGTTCATTGTTACGGCAGCGCGTGCCGAAGTCCGCGGCAGGCCTGGGCGTAGGCTTTTGCCATGCCACGTCTTGTTGAACGGGAATTCGATGTCATTGTGATCGGCGCAGGCGCGGCAGGGGAAAATGCCGCGGACCGGGTGGTGCAGGGCGGCCTCACGGCGGTCCTGGTGGAAGCCGAGCTGGTGGGTGGCGAATGCTCCTACTGGGCGTGCATGCCGTCCAAGGCACTGCTGCGCCCGGGCACCGCACTGCACGGGGCCCAGTCAGTTCCAGGCGCCAGCGAGGCCGTGACACGAACCCTTGACGCGGCCGCGGTCCTCAAGCGGCGCGACTCCTTCACGTCCCACTGGCAGGATGCCAGCCAGGTGGAATGGGTGGAGGGCGCAGGCATCGAGCTGATCCGCGGCCGGGCACGCATCACCGGCGAGCGGACAGTGGGGGTAGCCGGGCTGGACGGCGACGATTACGCACTCACGGCGCGTCACGCCGTCGTGCTTGCCAACGGCTCCACGCCCAACCGGCCGCCCGTCGACGGGCTGTCCGACGTTGAGTACTGGGGCACGCGGGAGGCAACTTCGGCAAAGGAAGTCCCCGGACGGCTTGGCGTGTTGGGCGGGGGCGTCGCCGGAACCGAGCTTGCCCAGGCGTTTGCCCGCCTCGGGTCCACGGTCACGCTGGTGGCGCGCAGCGGGCTGCTGCGCAATTTTCCCAATGAGGCCGCGGAACTGGTGGCCGCCGGCCTGCGGGCCGACGGCGTGGAGCTCCGGCTCGACACCAAGACCCGCAGCGTCCGCAGGAACTCGGACGGTTCCCTGACGCTCACGCTCGACGGCGGCGACACCGTTTCGGTGGACAGGCTGCTGGTGTCGACCGGCCGGCGGCCCGCGCTTGAAGGGCTGGGGCTGGACAGTGTGGGGCTGACCGCCGCCGACGGCAAGCCGCTGACCGTCAGCACCGATTCGACCGGCCTCGTAGCGGAAGCATCGGGCAATGACGATGCTCCCTGGCTGTACGCGGTGGGCGATGCAGCAGGCAAGGTGCTGCTGACCCACCAGGGCAAGTACGAGGCCCGGGCCACCGGCGCAGCCATTGCCGCCAGGGCCAAGGGCGAGCTGCGCGGGGAGCCTGGGCCGTGGAGCCGGTACGCGCAGACAGCCGACGAACATGCCATTCCCAACGTGGTGTTCACCGACCCTGAGCTGGCCAACGTCGGCAGGTCGCTGGAGCAGGCCCGCAAGGACGGCTACAACGCATCATCGGTGGAGTTGCCCATCGAAGTCGCCGGCTCCTCCCTGCACGCCCGGAACTACAAGGGCTGGGCGCAGCTGGTGGTGGACGAGGACCGCAAGGTGCTCCTCGGCGCAACGTTCGCGGGGCCCGACGTTGCCGAACTCTTGCACGCGGCGACCATCGCCGTCGTCGGCGAAGTTCCGCTGGACCGACTCTGGCACGCGGTTCCCGCCTACCCCACCATCAGCGAGGTCTGGCTGCGGCTGCTGGAAAAGTACGGCCTCTGATTCCTATTTGAACTGACTAGTCAGTTCAGTTAGGCTTGAAGCAGACAACTTCTGCGAAAGGCTCGCTTTGCTCTGCGCACGACAGCTCACCGTCAAAGGCCGGCGGCTCGACCTCCTGCCGCCGACGTCCCTGCAGGTGGCCCGCGGCGAACTGCTGCTGGTTGCCGGTGACCGCCAGGACCGGCGCACGGCCCTCGCCCTGGTGCTCAGCGGCAGGATGAAGCCCGACGGCGGCACCGCCAGTTGGGACGGCTCGGCAGGGGTCCGGCCGCTGCGCCGCGCCAGCGCACTGGTGGACTCCCCCGGCGTCAACGAACCCGAACAGCACCTGAGCGTCGCGGACCTGGTGACGGAGGATCTGGCCCTGATCCCCCGGCGCTACCGCGGCGCCCTGCTCAGCAAGCCGTGGCTGAAGGTCAACCGCTTCGAGGACGTCGCCGGCCTGTGGACGGAGCAGCTGCCGCCGGCGCGCCACACCGAGCTCCTCACGGCGCTGGCCCTCGCCAACCCCGGGACGGACCTCCTGGTGGTGGACTCCCCTGACCGGCACGGTTCCGATTCTGCCCACTGGCTGCCGCGTCTTACGGAGTTGGCGTACGACGGCGGCCGGCCCCTCGCAGTCGTCGCAACCGTCATGTCCCTCCCGGACGGCTGGACCGGTCCGACTGCGGAAATCGGCAACGCCGCCACCAATCCTTCCGCAGGGAGTTTTTGTCCAGATAATGGCCCCAAAACGCCCCCGAAGTCCGAATATGTGGACAAAAACTCCAGCGTGACCGGCGCCTCCAGCGTGAGCGGTGGGGCGGTCAAGTGACTGTCTTGCGGCTGGCGCGCTCCGAACTCAAGCGCATGACCGGCGGGCTGCTGCCCAAGCTGACCATCTTGGCCCTGGCCCTGGTGCCGCTGCTCTACGGCGCGGTGTACCTCTACGCCAACTGGAATCCGTACGGCAACCTCGACCGGATCGACGCCGCGCTCGTGGTTGAGGACACCGGGGCGGCCACCGGCAGTGGAACCCGGCTGGAGGCCGGGCGGAAGGTGGCGGACAGCCTCCTCGACGGGCACGTGTTCAACTGGCAGACGGTCCCGTCCGCGGCAGAGGCGGACCAAGGCGTCAGCGACGGAAAGTACGCCTTCGCCCTCAGGATCCCGAAGGACTTCTCCGCCAACCTGGCCTCGCCCGGCAGCTTCGATTCGGCGGCCCAGGCCATGCTCAACGTCACCACCAACGACGCCAACAATTACCTGCTGAGCACCATCGTGGACAAGCTGACCACTGCCGTCCATGCGTCGGTGGCCAAGGAAGTCGGCGCGGAGACAGCCAACCAGCTCCTCACAGGGTTCGGCACCATCCACACTCAGATGGTGAAGGCGGCCGACGGCGCCACCCAACTGGCCGACGGCGCCACCCGGGTGCACAAGGGCACCGTGACTCTGCATGAGGGAACCGGGAAGCTGGAAACCGGGGCCGCCGACCTTTACAACGGCCAGGTCAGGCTGCGTGACGGGGCCAACGAACTCTCGGCCGGTGCCGGACAGCTGAGCGGAGGGCTGGCGGAGCTGCGCGACAAGACGGCCGGGCTTCCGGCGGACGCGCAGCGCCTCGCTGACGGTGCCGCGCAAGTTGCGGCAGGAAACGCAGCGCTCAACAGCAAGGTGCAGGACGCCGTCGGGCAGCTCGGGGCAGCAGAAAATGACCTCCGCGGCCGGCTGCAGGAGTCCAGCAGCAAGCTGGTGGCCGCCGGCGTCCTGACCCAGGAACAGGCAGAAAAGGTGCTCGCGGAAGTTGATTCCGCAGCTGCCTCCGGCCCGGTCAGCGACGCCAAAGCGAAGATCCAGGCAGACGCCGCGCAGATCCAGCAGCTTTCCGAGGGATCAGCTGCGGTCAGTGCCGGCGCGGCGCGCCTGGCCGCCGCCGCCCCAGCGCTGACCGGCGGCATCTCGACGGCGTCTGACGGGGCAGAGCGGCTGGCAGCCGGGGCCGCAACGCTGGCAACCGGAGAGCAGATGGCCGTGGACGGTTCCGCCGCCCTCTCGGCGGGCGCCCGGAAGCTCGACGACGGTGCGGCGCAACTGGAAAGCGGAGCGGGCACCGCCGCGGCCGGTGCCGGGAAATTGGCTGACGGTTTGTCCCGGGGAGCCGGCAAGGTCCCCCACCCCGATGACTCGCAGAAGAGCAGCCTCTCGGCCGTGATGTCCGATCCCGTTGCGGTCAGCAACGTCTCGCAGGCAAAGGCCGGCTCCTATGGTGCTGGCCTGGCTCCCTTCTTCATGACCCTGGCCCTGTGGATCGGCATCTTCATGCTGGTCCAGGCCATGCGGCCCATCACCCAGCGCGCCCTGGCTTCCAACGCGCCGGCCTGGAAGATCGCCGTCGGGGGCTGGCTACCGTTCCTGGCGGTGTCCGCCGTGCAGGCGAGCCTGCTCACCGTCGTCGTGAACGTCGGCCTTGGGCTGCATCCTGCCCATCCGTGGCTGATGTGGCTCTTCCTGCTTGCCGCCGCCATGGCGTTCAGCGCCATCATCCAGGGCGTGGTGGCGCTGCTCGGTTCGCCGGGAAAGCTGGTGGTGCTGATCCTGCTCGTGCTGCAGCTGGTCTCCTCCGGTGGCACTTTCCCGTGGCAGACAACACCGGAACCACTGCACGCCGTCCACCGGGTCCTGCCCATGGGTTACGTGGTGGATGGCATGCGGCACCTGGTCTACGGGGCGGACCTGTCCCTGATCCCGGCCACGGTGGCGGGGCTGTTTGGCTACACTTTGCTGGGGATGGCACTTTCGACACTGGCCGTCAGAAAGAACAAGTTGTGGACCCTTAAGACCCTGAAACCGGAGATCGCTGTATGAGCACGCTGGAGGCGGACCAGGAACCCGCTGCACCGAGGAAGCTCCGCCCCGGCCGGACCAACGCCACGAAGCAGAAGCTGTTCGAGGCATCCATGGACCTGATTGGGGAACGCGGCGCAGCAGGTGTGACGGTGGATGAGATCGCCGCTGCGGCCGGGGTGTCCAAGGGGACCGTCTACTACAACTTCGGCAGCAAGTCCGACCTGATCGCCCAGCTCCTGCGGCACGGCGTCGACATCCTCGAGGCCAGGCTGCTCAGCGTCAACGGCGGAACGGCGGACCCCCTGGCCGGCATGGAGGCGATGATCGGCCAGGCCATGGATTTCATGGCCGAGTATCCGTCCTTCGCGAGGCTGTGGGTGGGCGAACAGTGGCGCACTCCGAGCGAATGGCAGGACACTTTCGCCGAGCTCCGGACCAGGCTCCTGCGCGTGATCGGCACGGCAATCGAAAACGTTGCTGCGCAGTACCCGGTGGACGCCACCATTTCCCGGGGAAGCCTGGAAGCGGCCGTGTTTGGCGCCTGCTTTGTGGTGGGGCTGGACCGCCAGACATACAACCCCGAACGGAGCCGTGACCAAAGCGTTGCAGCCATCATGACAATCATGCGCGGCTACGTGCTGAAGGGGCCCGATCCTCAGGGATGATTAGTCCCATGCGTCACATGGGTAACAGCGGAAAGACAGCGATCGGTGCGTTTGCCGCAGCGGCAGGCCTGCTGGTGCTGACGTCCATCACGCTCGAAGAGGCGGCGCTGGTTGCATTCCTCGGCGCGGTGGCCGTGGGGTACGTGGCGTCCGTGGCGGAAGCCTTTGCCCGCCACCGTTACCTTGCCCTCCTGGCGGGCGGGGTGGGAACCAGCCTGTTCATCGGGTGCAGCATCGCCTTCATGCGCACGTGGGGACTCGCCTTCAACCAGGATGCTGCCGCTCTGGGCCGGGCGGTAACCACCCGGGATTCGGACATCTATTTCTATCTGGCGGCAGCCTCGGGATGCCTGACGCTGCTGGTGCTGTTCTGCGCGGCGGTCTGGCCGCCCCGGAGGCGGCCCCAGCGGAAAGAACCCACGCGACCCACCGGTCCAGCCAGGCCCCGGGGTGCGGGTCCCGCCCGGGGTGTGGGTTCTGCCCGGGCTGCCGGAGCACCGGCCCGTCCTGCGGCGAGGCTTCCGGCGGGTGCCCGGCAGCCCGCGCAGCGACCGGTTCAGCAAAAATCTGTTCAACCTGTCCAGCAGGCAGCCCCGCGGAAACCTGCCCAGCGAACGCCGGGCCAGAGAACGCCCGCCCAGCGGTCCGGCGGACGGACGCCCGGCCGATAATTCAGCGGCAACCATGGGGCCGGACCGGCACATCCAAGCCCGTTCCGGGCGCCGGGGCGTGAGGCTAGTGTGCGCGCGGGACCTTGAAGTGCGTGATCTTGGCATCCTGGCCATCAAGCTCCGCCCAGGGCTTCTCGGTCTCCAGCACGGTCAGCCCGCTCGTGGGAAACCGCGTTGCGGCATCCATGTAGGCATCGTGGTTGGAATCCCGCGAGGCGAGGTGCATGGCCAGATCCTGCACGCCGGGCATGTGGGAGATCACCATCAGAGTGGTCACCGTGTCCGGCACGTGGTTGATGACCGCAAGCATGCGCAGTGCGGAGGCGCCGTAGAGGCCGTCCTCAAGTTTCGGCGTCGGAGCCTTCTCACCGAGTTCGCTGCACACCCACGTGCACGTCTGCCGAGTTCGCAGAGCGCTGGAGCACAGGATGAAATCCGGGACGATGTTGTGCTTGAGCAGCCATTTGCCCGCGAGGGGGGCCTCGCGGTGGCCACGCTCCTCCAGGGGACGCTCGTGGTCCGCCACCCCGCCCGGCCAGTCGGCTTTGGCGTGGCGCATAAGGACCAGCCGCTTCTTGTGGTGAGCACTCATGGACTCACCCTACTAGCCGCGGAGGCCGGTGGGCGGAGGTACTAGATCGAGTACTCCGGAGCGGCCCAGACAACGACCTCCGGGTGCTCGTAGAAGCGGTAGCCCTGGCCACGGACGGTACGCACCGTGTTGGCAAGGCGGCCGAGCTTGGAGCGCAGGCGGCGGATGTGGACGTCGATGGTGCGCTCGTTCGGCACCTCTTCGGCGTTCCGCCACAGGCCCTCGAGCAGTTCGTCGCGGCCCACGGTGCGGGTGCCGTTCTCCACGAGGTAGTTGAGCAGTTCGAATTCCTTGAACGTCAGGTTCAGGGACTCACCGTCGAGGTGCACTTCGCGGCGGGCGAGGTCGATCAGGACACCCGACGGGCGGGGATCCTGGGCCGGCTGCACGCGGGCGGTCTCGGTGCGCTGCCGGGCGTTGACGGTGGGGTCGCCGAAGGTGGAACGGACGACGTCGAGCGCCGAACCGGGGGCGCTGGACGGCGCCACAGCGACGGCCGCGTAGCTCTCGGCTCCGGTAACCAGCGACTGGGCATAGGCCCGGATCTCCTGGGCAAGCTTGGCGATCGAGGTGCCGGCGGCAGCCGCGGTTTCCTCGTCAATGCCCATGTACAGGACGAACCCGCGGGCAACGTTTTCATTGGGTACGGCGCGGACCGGTGCGGCGGCGGCCGGGGCCACAAGCGGCGTGGGCGCGGTGATTGGCGCGGCTTCGTCTGCCTGGACGGCGCGCAACTGGCCGTAGGAGTTCGGATTATAGCCCTGGGGTGCGTAACCCGGAGCGGCGGGAACACTGTTTGCCTGGCCACCCGGGGCGAAGGCGGGGCGGGCGCCGAATCCCTGCCGCAGGCCAGATGGCTGGCCTGCCTTGTTGGCGTTACGGACTGAGATGTGGACGTATCCGGATGCAACTGACATGTTTGCTTACCTCAATGTGAATGGCCGTCATCGCGGCTCGAATGCTTGGGTCCCCGCAATGGTTCTGGGGAGGGGCGCCCTACGCTGGGCTGGGGGCGAATGCCTAAAAACTTCGTGGGGTGGTGAAAGTTAGGCGTGCATTCGACAACAGCGCATGTCGGCAGCAGCTGGTGTGCTGGGCCAATGTTCTGCGGCTGCAGGTGCTGTTGAGTTCTTGTTCACATTTGAAAGTGTGCAACGTAACAATGAAAACTTGCAAGTAACAATGGACGGAAGTGTCCGGATGCTGAGACGAACCGCCTGATTGTGTGATAACTCACAGTTTTGCCGTTGACCGATTTTTCGATTTATTTTCTTGACCGGACGGTCGGAAAGCCAGGTCTACAGAATCTTCTTCGATTTTTGCAGTCGAAGTCGCTGAATATTCAATGACATTTCAGTTACCGAAAACCCGCAGCCGCCGTTAGCCGGTTGTCCAGCTATGACGCGCTCCGGAGGAAAATTTTTCCTCCGGGTGCGGTTGGGGCTGTAGTCAAGTTCCTCATACCGACGGCGGCAGCGCCCGGTTCGCCCGGGGCGCCGCGCCGTCGTCCTTGCATCAGCTGGACTGGCCGGTGCCGCTGGTTCCTCCTAGCTGCGTGGCTCCGCCTGATCCGGTGCTCCCGCCAGACAGTGTGCTCCCGCCAGACTCTGTGGTGCCGCTCAGTTGCACGCTCTCCGCCGGAAACGCCGAGCCGTCTTTGCCGGCCACAATCCGCACAGCGGCTCCGGCAACGATGTCGGCCACTGTCAGGTCGCCGGTTGCCGACTCCTGGCGCCGCTGCAGCATGTTGCTCACCACCGTGTCGTCGCTGAGCGTGTACGTGCGGGTGAACCCGTCGGCGCTCTTCACCGTGACCGAACCGGAGGCTACGGTGGAAACGCTGCCGAGCTGCGCCACCTTGGTGACGTACGCCCCGTTCTCCTCGACGACGTACTCCGAATGGACGGCCGCCGAAACGCCGCTGCCCATGCCGCCCAGGCCGTTGGGCGCGAAGTCGTCTCCCTGGCCCGGCACCGTTCCGCCTCCCGGCGCCTGCATGCCCGGACCGCCCAAAGACCCGCCATCCTGCGGCACCCCTCCCTGCGTGCCGCCCTGGCTCAAACCGCCCTGCGTTCCACCTTGCGCCAACCCGCCCTGGGCCCCTGCGGCCGTTCCACTGGCAGCGGCAGCGTTGCTGCCCAAACCGTAAGCGGCGCCTCCTGCGCCAGCGGCCAGAACCGTGGCCGCACCGGCCACGACCAGCCCGCGCTTCATGGTCCAGTGCTTGCCGCCGGCCGCCCAACCTCCCACTTTTCCTGCCGACGGCGGCCCTCCCCAGCCTGGCCGGTATGGGTACCCATCCGGCTGCGGCGCCGGAGGCAGGGGTGTGGTTTCTGGAACAGGTACAGGCTGCTGTCCGCTCATTGCGATCTCCTTAGGGGTTGCGGAAGTGTCCGTTCCAGACTGGAAAGCCTTCCTGTGTTTGGCCTGTGCGGCGCAAGAGCCATGCCTGTGACCTGAAAAATCCGTACGCGGCGCCTTTCAGCTCGCTACGCTGGGATTCACAGCTGGCGCACAGGATTGCCAAAGCGGCGGCTAAACACCAGAACGGAGAGTTGTCACATGGCCACTTCGCACTCCATGACCAACAACCTTCCCCAGCTGACCCACCCTGACGGATCCCCCATCCGTGCGCTCGTGGTCGACGACGAGCCGAGCCTCTCAGAACTAATGAGCATGGGCCTGCGCATGGCCGGCTGGTCGGTGGCCATCGCTGCCGACGGCCCCGAGGCCGTGAAGCTCGCCAAGGAGTTCCGCCCGGATGTGCTGGTGCTTGATGTGATGCTTCCCGGATTCGACGGCGTTGAGCTCCTGGGCAGGATCCGCGCCTTCGCGCCGGAGGTCCCGGCGCTGTTCCTCACCGCCAAGGACGCGGTACAGGACCGGATCGTGGGCCTCGCCGCGGGCGGCGACGACTATGTAACCAAGCCGTTCAGCATGGAGGAAGTCCTGCTGCGCCTGCACCGGCTGGTCCAGCGCTCCGGCGTCGCCGCCATGGACTCCGCCGAGCTGGTGGTGGGCGACCTCGTCCTGAACCTCGACACGCGCGAAGTCACCCGCGCCGGCGACGAGCTGCAGCTGACAGCCACCCAGTTCGAGCTGCTGCGCTACCTCATGGAGAACCCCAAGCGCGTGGTCAGCAAGGCCCAGATCCTGGACCGGGTATGGAACTACGATTTTGGCGGCCAGGCCAACATCGTCGAACTGTACATCTCCTACCTGCGCAAGAAGGTGGATGCCGTGCACCCGCCCATGATCCACACGGTCCGCGGCGCGGGCTACGTCATCAAACCGGCAGAGTAGGCCGTGGCAAAACTTTCCGGAGCCGCGCGCACTCAGCGCCGACGCTGGCTAAAGGCGGACACCTGGCACCTCCGCACACGCCTGGTCCTCGTCGCGATGGCTCTCCTCGTGGCCATCTGCGGCGCGATCGGCCTGTTCAGCTACGCCTCGATGGACTCCTATCTGACCCAGCAATTGGACAAGCAGCTCTCGGATGCGGCCCACCGCTCCAGCGACTTCGGCCGTCCGCCGCTCGGCAATCAAGGGACCAGGCCCGATCCATTGGATGCCCGCGGCCAGAGGGTCGGCACGGTCACGGCGCGAATCGAGAACGGCGCCGTCATCAGTGCCGGTCTCATAGCCGCCGACTCCACCCGCGCCTCGCTGTCACCTTCAGACAACCAGGTCCTCCTGGAGCTCCGCCGCAACGGCGTGCCCGTCGAGCGCACACTGTCCTCAGGCACCTACCGCCTGGTCGCCGCGCAGGCGCCGTACGGGGACGTCATCGTCACCGGGCTCCCCCTCGCGGAAAAGCAGAACACCCTGACGTCCCTCGTGTGGACGATTACCATCGTCTCGCTGGGCGGCCTCGTGCTGATCGGCCTGGCCGGGACGGTCCTCATCCGCCGCACCATGAAACCGCTGGAGCAGCTCTCCGAGGTGGCCACCCAGGTCTCGCGCCTGCCGCTGGACGCCGGTGAGGTGGCACTCGCTGTCCGCGTCCCGCCGTCGAACGCCCATCCCGGAACTGAAGTGGGCAGCGTGGGCCACGCCCTGAACCAGATGCTGGACAACGTGTCCAATGCTTTGGAGGCGCGGCAGGAAAGCGAAATGAAGGTGCGGCAATTCGTGGCAGACGCCTCCCATGAGCTCCGGACGCCGCTCACGGCCATCCGCGGCTACACCGAGCTGATGCGCATGACCGAAAAATTCACTCCGGACGGCCAGCGGTCCCTGGCACGCGTGCAGAGCCAGTCAGAACGCATGACCGCCCTGGTGGAGGATCTTCTGCTGCTGGCGCGGCTCGACGACGGGCAGCCGCTCAAGCTCAGCGACGTGGACCTCACACAGCTCGTGATCGAGACCGTCAGCGACGAAAAGGTCATGGCACCGGACCGGGCGTGGCACCTCGACCTTCCCGAAGAACCTGTGTCCGTTCGGGGCGATGCATCGCAGCTGCACCAGGTGCTGGTCAACCTGCTCTCGAATGCCCGCAAGCACACGCCGCCCGGCACCACGGTGACCACCGGCGTGATGCGGTCGGCTGACGGCAGCGCTGTGATTACGGTCACGGACGACGGCGCCGGCATCCCGCCTGAATTCGTGGACAAGGTCTTCGCTCGCTTTGCCCGCGCAGACGCGTCACGTGTGACCCCGGCGCAGGCGCCCCCGGCACCTGCATCCGCAACGGCGACGGGTTCCATTGCCGGTGCCGCTAGCGCCCAAACAACCCTCCGCACCCCCGAATCGCGGGGGGAAGCCGGGGTTCTGTCGGCCGAGGGAACCAGCGGCCTTGGCCTGTCCATCGTGCAGTCCATCGTGGAGGCACACGGCGGGACAGTGGAGGTCACATCCCGGCCTGGCCGGACGGAATTTGCCGTCCGGCTGCCCATGCAAGGCGCCGCGCCGTCGTCGTGATGTCCGTTACCTAAATGTGACTTAATCAGAAGCCTCCTGTACGGTCGATAGAGTGCGGCCGCCACTAGAGCCGCATCTCCGGATTGACGCCCAGCTCTGCCGCTTCCCGGATTCCGCTAGTTCAGGCAGAGGCGGGGGAACCAGAGTCCCGGGCTTTCCGCATCAGCCCTTGGGGTGAAGCCGACACGTGAATTTTCCGTGCGGCCGGATGACCTCATCCGAACCCGACAGCTAACTCCGCAGGTGTTGAGAGGCAATCAACCATGTCTGAATTCAAGGCACAGGCGCGCCCTGATCGCGCCTCCCAGCAGTCCGACCGCAATATTTCCCGTCACCGTGCAGAGCCGGTTCGGCCTGCGACGGCTTGGGGCCGCCTGACCGGAAGCCTTCCGTCCTTCGGGCGCCGGGCAGCCGTCCTTACCACTGCCGCAGCCGTGCTCGTTGGCGTCGGCGCCGCAGGCCAGGCGGCCGACCAGGCTGCGCCTTCCGCCGCCCCAACGGCAGCGGCCACCGCCGACGCCGGGCAGACCCTGAACTTCGACAAGACGCTAATCTCCGCGCTTCCTGCCCCGTCCGCGGCGTCCATCGCTCCGCAGTCCTCGTCCCAGGCTGCCGCCGCCAAGGCCGCCACTGCGAAGGCTGCCGCTGCCAAGGCGGCCGCCGCAAAGACTGCCGCCGCCAACGCAGCGGCTGCCAAGACCGCCGCCGCTGCCAACGCCGCCGCGGTTGCCAAGGCCAACGCTGCCCAGGCGGCCGCTGCCAAGGCTGCCGCCGCGAAGGCTGCCGCCGTTGCCAAGGCGAAGGCCGCTGCGCCTGTTGCCCTGAATGATCCGGCCGGCGCACAGGCCTACGCGGCCACCAAGCTGGGGTCATACGGCTGGGCCGCAGACCAGATGCAGTGCCTGAAACGGCTCTGGACCAAGGAATCGGAATGGCGCACGACGGCCACCAACGCGAGCAGCGGCGCCTACGGCATCGTCCAGTCCCTGCCCGCCGAGAAGATGGCGACCGCCGGGGCGGACTACCGCACCAACTACCGCACCCAGATCAACTGGGGCCTGGACTACATCCAGGAGCGCTACGGCTCCCCGTGCGGTGCGCTGAACTGGCACCTCGCCCACAACTGGTACTGAGAGTTCCCCGGCCAAGCCAGCCGATGACGAGCACTTTTGCACCGCTTTAGGCTGAACGCCTGAGTGCGAAGGGCCCCGGATCCGCAAGGATTCGGGGCCCTTCTGCGTCCCCCCTCTTCCTGCCGCAGGCAAAGTGGTGCACAAATGCAGCGCGGTGCAGCGAACGCGGCAACCACAGCCGATGCTGGCAGCCGGCGAGCGCCGATGTCACGTCCACAGCCCCCGCACAGCTCGGCCCTAAAACCCTCATAACCCTAGCGGCCACTGTTGAGGCATGACCATCACAGACCAGGCCTCCGGAACCCCGCCGCACTCTCCGCTGCGCACCGCGCACCCTCATGCCCGCACCGCGGGGCACGAGCCCGCGCATTCCCTCGGCGGGCACAGCCGGCGGTCGCCCATCGACACCGCCACCGCGGTACCGGTTCTGGACGTGACCATCCCGGTCTACAACGAGGAACGCGACCTGGAGGAGTGCCTGCGCCGGCTCCACGCCTACCTGCGTGGCACGTTCCCGCACTCGTTCCGCATCACCGTCGCGGACAACGCCAGCACCGACGGAACGCTCAAGGCGGCCGAACGGGTGGCCCGGGAACTCCGGGAGGTGACCGTGGTGCACCTTGAGGAAAAGGGCCGCGGCAACGCCCTGCGGAAAGTCTGGTTGGCTTCGCCCTCGCCCGTTCTGGCTTACATGGACGTGGACCTCTCCACCGACCTGGCTGCGCTCGGCCCACTGCTGGCCCCGCTGCTCTCTGGCCACTCGGACCTGGCCATCGGCACGCGGCTGGCCCGCAACTCCCGGGTGGTCCGCGGGCAGAAGCGTGAATTCATCTCCCGCAGCTACAACTTCATGCTGCAGTCCCTGATGGGCGCCCACTTCAGCGATGCGCAGTGCGGCTTCAAGGCCATCCGGGCCGACATCGCCCAGCAGATCCTGCCGCATACCGTGGACACCGCCTGGTTTTTCGACACTGAACTCCTGGTCCTCGCCGAACGGTGCGGCCTCAGGGTCCACGAGGTGCCGGTGGACTGGACCGACGACCCCAGCTCCAGCGTGGACATCGTCCAGACTGCGCTCGCGGATGTCCGCGGCATGGCCCGGCTCAGCAAGGACATGGTGACCGGCCGCATCCCCGTCACCGAACTCCGGGCGGCCCTGGCCCGCGGCCCCCTCCCCGCCGCTTCACGCGGTCAGGAACAGAGCCCGGGCGGCAGCCTGTTCGGCCAGCTGGTCCGGTTCGGCACCATCGGCGTGGCCTCCACTCTGGCCTACCTGGTCCTCTTCTACCTCTGCCGCAACCTGATGGACCCGCAGCTGGCCAATCTGCTGGCCTTGCTCACCACGGCCGTGGCCAACACCGCCGCAAACCGGCGCTTCACGTTCGGCATCGCCGGCAACAGTGATGTTGCCCGCCACCACTTTGAAGGGTTGCTCGTTTTTGGGATCGGGCTCGCCCTCACCGCCGGGGCGCTTGCCCTGGTCCACAGCGGCGCGCTTCCAGGAGGCACGACGCCGGACCGCTGGGTTGAGCTGGTGACCGTCACCGCCGCGAACCTCGCCGCCACCGCCGTGAAGTTCCTGCTGTTCCGGCGGTGGGTCTTCCGACGGCGGCCCGCCCCCACCAACGCTCCCGCAGATTTCGCCGCATCTTCCACCAACGCTCCAGCAGATCCTGCCGCCTCCGAGCCATCCCTCCCGCAGTCATCCGCCCCGACCACAGAAATGACGCACTCATGAGCACCACCGTCACTCCCCCAGATCGGACGACAGATCAGACGATCGACCCGACAACAGATCCATCGGCAAGCACGGCGGACCCCGCGCCGCCCCGTGCCAGCACAGGTTCCAACCCGGAACGAACCCGCCGGACCGGCAGGGCATCCCGGCTGCTCGTAGGAAACCAGCCGCGCTGGATCCGGCCCTCCGCGGCAGCGCTGCTGGCATTCACCGCCGTGCTCTACCTGTGGAACCTCGAAGCCACGGGATACGCCAACTCCTTCTATGCCGCAGCCATCCAGGCTGGTACCAAAGACTGGACAGCGCTGCTGTTCGGCTCCCTCGACGCCGGCAATGCGATCACCGTGGACAAGCCCCCGGCGGCCCTGTGGATTCCCGCCCTCGTAGGCCGGGTCTTTGGTTTTTCGCCCCTGAGCATGCTGGTGCCGCAGGCACTCATGGGGGTGGCGGCCGTCGGGCTCCTTTACCTGACGGTCAAGCGCATCTCCGGACCCGCGACGGGACTGCTCGCCGGCGGCGTGCTGGCGCTGACTCCGGTGGCAGCGCTGATGTTCCGGTTCAACAACCCTGACGCGATGCTCACCTTGTGCCTGGTGCTGGCCGCCTACCTGACCACCCGTGCCATTGAAAAGGCAGGCTGGAAGTGGCTGGCCGCAGCCGGCGCCGTGATCGGCCTGGCGTTCCTGACCAAGATGCTCCAGGGCTTCCTGATCGTTCCCGGCCTCGCACTGGCCTACCTCTGGGCCGCCCCGACGAACCTCGGCAAGCGATTCCTGCACCTCCTCGCCGCTGCAAGCGGCATCCTGCTGGTGGCCGGCAGCTACATCTCCCTGTTCCAGCTGACGCCGGTCACGGGCAGGCCCTACATGGCCGGATCCGAAGCCAACAGCTTCCTGGAACTGACCTTCGGCTACAACGGCCTGGGCCGCATCACCGGCGTCGAAGGCGGCGGTGGCGGCATGCCCGTCGGCGGTGGCGGCGGCATGGGCGGGAATGTCGGTTTCGGCGGTGCCGCCGGGATCGCCCGGATGTTCGGGGCCAGCTTCGGCGGCGAGGTGTCCTGGCTGCTTCCCTCGGCCCTGATCCTGCTGGTTGCGGGCCTGTGGTTCACCCGCCGTGAAGCACGCACATCCCGTACCCGCGCGGCCCTGGTCCTCTGGGGCGGCTGGCTGCTGGTCACCGCCGGCATCCTGAGCTTCATGAGCGGAACTGTCCACCCGTACTACGCCGTTGCGCTGGCCCCGGCGATCGCCACACTGGTGGGCATCGGCTCCGTGGAACTGTGGCGCGGCCGCGCTTACGTGCCGGCACGGATCACGCTGGCCGGCACGGTCCTGGCGTCGTCGGTCTGGTCCGCGGTGCTGCTGGGACGCGACGCCACCTGGCTGCCCTGGATCAGGGTGGCCGTGGTGATCCTCGGCGTGCTGGCCGCTGTCGCACTGCTGCTCCGGCTCGATTCGCTCCGGGCTGTTCCCGCCCGGTTCCGCAAGGCGGCAACGGCTACCGTCGTGGCGGTTTCGCTGCTGGCCGGCGGGCTCGGCAGTACTGCGTGGACCTTCGCCACGACGGCGCAGCCCCATTCCGGATCAATTCCGACGTCGGGTCCCACCGCCTCTGCGATGGGCGCACCGGGCGGGCAGGGCGGACGCGCCGGCTTTGCCGGACCGGGTGGCTCCGGCTCGGGCCTGGCAGACGGCTCGGGGCTGGCAGACGGTTCCGGCACGGCGAACTCCGAACTCACCGCGCTGCTCAAGGCCAGCACCGCCAAATGGTCCGGAATTGTTTCCGGCGCCAGCCAGGCGGCCAGCCTGGAACTCGCCACGGGCACCAGCGTGATTGCCCTGGGCGGCTGGAACGGCGGCGACCCCTACCCCACGCTTGTGCAGTTCCAGGAGATGGTGGCCAACGGCGAGATTGGCTACTTCATCTCCGGCGGCGGAATGGGCGGAGGCGGCGGACGCGGCGGAAGCTCCGAGGTGGCCACTTGGGTTGCCGCCAACTTTGAGGCCCAGACCGTGGGCAACTCCACTGTCTACAAGCTGACCGACTAGGCAATCATGAACTTCCAGCCCGAAACATCTGCGGTGCCACGGTCTATGATCTGTCCTGACAAGCGAAGGCTACAGCCGCAGGGAGATCGCCGGGCGCCCGTCCTGGCCGGTTTCCACCGAGGCGGAAACGGCGCTGTAGTCCGGGATGTGCAGCACGCCGTCGGGAAGGACGCCGGTGTTCGGGCCCACCGCGACGGTCCGGATACCGGCGGCGACTCCCGCCGCGATGCCAGCGGGAGCGTCCTCGAACACCACCGCCTCCGTGGGGTCTGCCCCGAGCAGGGACGCGCCGAGCAGGTAGCCTTCGGGGTGCGGTTTGCCGCGGGACACGTCCTCGGACGTGACAACCGCTGCCGGCATCTCCACCCCTGCCGCCGCCATCCGGACGGTGGCGAGGTCGCGCGACGCAGACGTCACCAGGGCCACGGCGTCGGCCGGCAGGGACTCGAGCAGCTGCAGCGCACCCGGCACGGCGACGATGCCGGCTGTCTCGGTCAGTTCCATGCGTCCCAGCTCGGCCGCCAGGGCATGGACGTCGGACCCCTCCGGAGCGAAGCGGCGGACAGTATCCAGCGCCTGGACTCCGTGGGACGTGCGGAGGATTTCCGCAATATCAAGGCCGTAGCGTCCGGCGAACTCGGTCCACACCCGCTCCACGATGGCCGTGGAATCTACCAGGGTGCCGTCCATGTCGAACAGGACGGCGCGGGCTGACAGCGTGGTGGTGGCGGACTCGGCAGGAAGGCTCATGGCTTCCATCCTGCCTCATCCGGTGCGATGACGCGCCCTTCGAAGCTCAGCCGTTCGGCCGGTTCGGAAGGTACTGCACCGCCCATTTGTTGCCGTCCGGGTCGGCGAAGTAAACGAAGTGCCCCCAGTCCTGGACGTCCACGTCGCTGACGTCCACGCCGTTGGCCTTGAGCTGGCTGTGCGCTTCATTGATGTCGCTGACCACCAGCTGAAGGCTGGGCGCCGTGCCCGGAGGAGCATCGTTCAGCCCCTCCCCGATGGCAATGGAGCAGCCCGAACCGGGTGGGGTCAGCTGGACGAAGCGGAGCCCGTCCATGGGCCGTTCGTCATAATCCGCGTTGAAGCCGACCTTGTGTACGTAGAAGTCCTTGGCGCGGTCGACATCGGACACGGGTACGAAGACGAGTTCAAGTTTCCAGTCCATGGTGCACAGGCTAGCCGGGGCGCCCTGCGCTCCGGAAGACCTCCGGCGGTGGACTGGGGTTCGGGGCCGGCCGGTTCACGCGGGCGGGTTTACCCGGCGATGCCGTAGAGCCGGTCGCCGGCGTCGCCCAGGCCCGGCACGATGTAGGCCTTCTCGTTCAGCTTCTCGTCGATGGAGGCGAGGACGATGGTGACGTTGGCGTCCTTGAGTTCCTCCTCCAGCTTTGCGAGGCCTTCGGGAGCGGCGAGCAGGCAGATGCAGGTGACGTCGGCGGCGCCGCGCTTGAACAGGAACTTGATGGCCTCGCGCAGGGTGCCGCCGGTGGCGAGCATGGGGTCGAGGACGAAGATCTGGCGGCCGGAAAGGTCATCCGGCAGCCGCTCCGCGTAGGTGATGATGTCCAGGGTTTCCTCGTCGCGGGCCATGCCCAGGAATCCCACTTCGGCGGTGGGGACGAGCTTGGTCATGCCCTCGAGCATGCCCAGCCCGGCGCGCAGGATGGGAACCACCAGCGGAGTGGGCTTGGTGAACGCCGTGCCAACCGTGGTGGCGACCGGGGTTTCGATGGTGACCGGCTGGGTGCGGACGTCGCGTGTTGCCTCGTAGGCGAGGAGCGTGACCAGCTCCTCCGTGAGCTGGCGGAAGACCGGCGAGGGGGTGTTCTTATCCCGCAGGACGGTGAGCTTGTGGGCGACCAGCGGATGGTCCACGAGGAGTGTGCGCATGGGTCAAAACTATCACCCGGGGCCTGGCTCCCCGCCCCGGTTTCCGGCTGCTTCCCCGGCATCGGGGGTCCCCTGGAGGCGCTCGGCCCGCTCGGCTTTGCTGTCCTTGAGGTGGGCCGGGTGCTCGAATGTGGGGGCGGGGCCCGCATGCTCCCGCCGGCGGATTACATGGAACAGCCGGTGGGCCAGGATGACCACGGCAACCCAGGCCGCCCCGATCAGCCAGGCGGCCATCACATCCGTCAGCCAGTGGTGGCCGAGGAACACCCGGCTCAGTCCCATGGCGATGATGAACGCCGCTCCCGCGATGATCACCCACGTCCGTGCCGAGGTCTTCCGGAACTGCAGGCACACCAGGTACACCACGATGCTGATCACTACGGTGGTGTTCAGCGTGTGCCCGCTCGGAAACGACGGCGAGAACTCGAACGGCGGAACGGCGTCGAGATGGTCGGGACGGGTGCGGCCCAGCAGGGTCTTGCCCACGCTGGTGGCGGTGACGGAGACTGCAGCCGCACCGCCCACCAGGATGAGCGGCCGCCAGCTGCGGCTGACATAGATCAGCCAGGCCACGAGGATGCTTGCCAGGATGGGCATGCCGATGCCGCCGCCGATGTTCGTGAAGGCCGTAACGGCCGAGTCGAGCCCGGGGCTCCTGTACTCCTTGGCCAGCTGGAGGGCGGGTTTGTCCAGACCCGAGACGCCGTCCTGGTCCACGACGCTGTTGTACACCTCAGCGCTGAGGAGGGTCAGGACCACCACCAGGAAGCCGCCGACGACCAGGGTGATCCACAGGGCTGCGTAAGGCCCGAGCCACCTGCCGTACCTCTCAGTCAGGGACTTCATGGTTACTCCCGGCGCTTGCGTTGTCCGATGCTAAGTATCCTTCGAAACTATCATTGACCCATGGCCCCGGCAGATCTGCAACACCTGGAATGGATGGGCCTTGCCCTCGAAGAAGCCCGGCGGGCCCTGGCTACGGAGGATGTGCCCATCGGCGCCGTCGTGATCGGTCCGGACGGAACGGTGCTGGGGACCGGGCGCAACGAGCGCGAGGCACTCGGGGACCCCACTGCGCACGCCGAGGTGGTGGCCATCCGGAAGGCCGCAGCGCGGCTGCGGGAACGTGCGGCTCTCGACGGCGGCAGCGGCGACGGCTGGCGGCTGGAGGACTGCACACTGGTGGTGACCCTGGAACCGTGCGCCATGTGTGCCGGCGCGATCGTCCTGGCCCGGATCCACCGCGTGGTGTTCGGGGCCTGGGATGAGAAGGCCGGGGCGGCGGGCTCGGTGTTCGACATTCTGCGCGAGCGCCGACTGAACCACTGGGTGGAGGTTTACGCCGGCGTGCAGGAGGAGGAATGCGGCATGCTGCTGCGCGAGTTTTTCGCGACGCACCGCACCGCCAGTTAAGCACCGCACCGCCAGTTAACAGGTTGGCTAACTGGCGGCGTCCAGCGCGTCAATCCGCTCCTGCCGGGACGCAGGCGAATCCAGGCTGAAGGAGCGGAAGTCGCCCAGGTCCTCCCGGATCCACGCCTCAACCTCGGCGATGCGCTGCTCCACAGCGGGCGTCCGGCCGGCAAAGAGCCAGGCCGCGATCCTTTCCCTGCCGGGATCGTACTGCCAGAGCCCGATGATCCTGCCGCGGTCAAAGATGGGGTGGTCCGGGAGGTCCGCCTGCAGCGCCAGGGTGGCGTTCAGCAGCTTCCGGCCCCGGTCCTCGTCCGCAAACAGGTCCGCCGCGTTCCGCCGGTGCAGCACCAGCGAATCGGTGCCGGCCAGCAGCTGGATCTGTTCCCCGTCAGGCGGGCTGAAGTCCGCGAGGCGTTCGACGTCGGCCGGCAGCATCCAGAGCACGTCGCCGGCGGCGGTGGGCACCTCCACGGCCCCGACGGCGGCAAGCGCCGCCTTGCTGTCGGTGAGGGTGAAGCCGGAGAACCACTGGGACTGCTTAATGGTGGCGCCGCCAGTCCAGCCGAGGTAGCGGCGGATCAGTTCCTCCCGGGCGCCTTCGGGGCCGAGCCGGCTGGGCGGCAGGCCCCACAGCGTGTAGGCATAGCGCTGCTGGTCCAGGCGGCCGTTGACCGGAACGCGGCGGATCCGGCCGTCTGCCTGCAGCAGCCCCAGCGCCGTGGGCAGCGTGGTGGCGGCGCCCTTTTTCTTGCCTTCCTCGCCCAGGCTCCGCACCGACTCCCCCAGCTCCTCCTTGAGCTGCCTGGGGTCCAGGGGACCGCCGGCTTCGCCGAGGACATGCACGATCTGTTCCTCCAGCAGCGTGATTTCGCCGCGGTCGACGCCGAGCCGCGCCAGCACCCGGAAGGCCTCCTCAGCGCTTTTGCCCAGGCTCAGTGCCCAGTCGAAGTCCTCCCGGCCCAGCACGTAGGTGCAGCCGCGGGCGGTGGGCAGTTCGTGGATCCTGAGCTCGCGGACGTCCGTGTCCACCTGCTCACGCCGGATTCCGGCGCGGGCGAAGAGGGTCAGGTATGGGTTGGCACCGCCCACGGACCTCGCCCATCCCGCCGCGGCGAGCACCTCCTGCGGCGTGCGGCCTTCGAGTGTGCCGTCCAGCCCCTGCCGGTGCCAGGCCCAGGCGCGGAGCAACTCCGGGGTGAGGGCTTCAACGGCTGGCAGGGTGGCGGCGGACGGGACGTGGCTGGTCATGCCTCATTCTCCATCAGCAGGCGGTTGCGAGGAATGGCGGCCCGGCGATGCTTTCGGCGCCACGTAGCCGAGCACCTGGCGCGCAGTGGCGTCCCAGCCCGGCAGGAGTTCCCTGCCGGCGAGGGCCCGCCGGCGCCATTCGGCGCGCAGCCCGGGGTCTGTGAGCCAGCTGCGCACCAGGGCCGCCAGCGGCCCGGGGTCCGCCTCGGCAGGATCACCGTCACTGCCCAGTTCGACGGCGGCGCCGGGCAGCGCGGGTCCAGCACCGTCCGGGTACCCTGGGGCAGTTTCCGCACCCAGCCCCAGCGCCTCGACGGCCCCGGTGCCGGCCCGGACGATGACCGGCACCCCGCGGGCGACGGACTCGGTGACCGCCATGCCGAAGGCCTCCACCTTGGAGACCAGCAGGCTCAGGTCGGCGGCGTCCCACTGCTGCTCCAGCGTCTCGCCGGTCAGTTCGCCCGCAAGCTCCACCCGGCCGCCGAGGCCGTAGCGGTCTACTGCCGCCGTGACCTGGCGGGCGTAGTCGGGGTCCGCCGTGGCAGAACCGACGAGGGCAGCCGTCCACTCCAGATCCTGCAGCCGCGCCAGCGCGCCGAGGAGGGTCAGCTGGTCCTTGTTGGGCAGCAGTGCCGCCACGGCCAGCAGCCGCGGCGGCTCGGATCCGCGCGCCACCCGGGCGCGCCCTGTTCCGGGCAGCGCCGCGCGGACGCCCACCAGTCCATGCCGCCGGGTAATTTCGGCGGCGGCGGAGCCACTGGTGCAGATCACGCCGGCAGCCGCCCGGAGTGCCCGGGCTTCCAGGTCCGGGTGCTCGTCCAGGGGCATGTGCAGCAGGACCCACGGCGCGTGGCCGGCGGCGGCGGCAGCCTCCATCGCTTCGGGGGCGCCGGAGGCCACCAGGCCGTCAACCATCGTGACGGTGTTGGCAGGCACCCCCGCCGGGGCGCCTGCCCGTGCCCCCTCACCGGTTCCAGCCATGAGCAAGCCGGCCAGCCGCCGTCGTTCTTCCTTGCTGCCCACCGGCCAGTCGCCGCCGACCGGCTGGATGGTCACCTTGGCTCCCAGCTGCTCGAGGCCCTGCGCCAGCGCCGCGTTATAGACGTTGCCGCCGGAGTTGTGGCGGATGTTCCCGGGAACCAGGAGCCGGATGGCTTGCGGCGGGGACGGCATGGCCGGGTCAGCTCCCCCCGAGCTCGAGGGCGTAGCTCGCCCAGGCGTCGGGGTTTTCCCGCAGGGTGACGTCCAGGCCTGCGAGTTCCCGGCCGTCCGTGTCCTTCCGCAGACGCGCCGCGACGGCCTCGGCAATGTACTGTGCCAGTGCCTCAGTGGTGCTCAGTTTGCCGACGAAGTCCGGGTGATCGTCCAGGTTGCGGTAGTTGAGCCCGGCCAGCACCTCCTCGATCATGGTGCCGGCCGCGCCGATGTCCAGGACGATGGCGTCGTCGTTGAGGGCACGACGGCGGAAGGTCACCTCCGCGACGAAGGTCGCCCCGTGCAGGCCCTGGGCAGGCCCGAACGCCTCCCGGGGAAGGCTGTGGGCGATCATGAAGTGGCGGCGTACGGTCAGGCTGAACAATGGTTACCTCGCGCTTTCTGTGGTGGCGGTCTTACGGACTGGGTCTTCGGCGCCGGGCGCTTCAGTGGTCGGGTATGCAATGACGTGGCACAGCGCTTCGAGCCGGCCCTCGGCCAGGTCCTGGACTACGCCGGGCAGCCCGGTGAAGTCCGAGGTGCCGGTAAGGAAGGCATCGAACACCGGGTCCACCAGCAGGGACACAGCCAGCTCCAGCCTGTCGGCGTTGGTGCGGCGGTGCCGGCGGGCCCGAGCCACGGCGCCCACCTGGCTGGCCCGGATGGACAGCCTGCGGGCGTGGAAGTCCTCGCCGAGCGGGAGCGTGATTTTCCGGTCGGCGTACCAGGACATTTCGATGATGTCGCCCTCGTCCCCCACCAGCTTCAGGCTGCGTTCCAGCCCGCCTTCGGAAGCGGAGCAGTGGAACACAATGTCGCAGTCCGCCAGGGCATCATCCGGAAGGGCGAAGTCCACGCCCAGCGCGTCGGCGAGGTCCTTGCGGGAGGGGTCGAGGTCCACGAGCTGGAGCCGCGCGAGGGGAAACGTGCGCAGCAGCGAGGCCACCATGCCGCCCACCAGCCCGGCGCCGATCACGGCGACGCGGTCGCCCAGCCGTGGCCCTGCCTCCCAAAGGGCGTTCACCGCCGTTTCCACCGTCCCGGTGAGGACCGCGCGGCGGGGAGGAACTGCGTCGGGAACGCGGGTGAGCGAGGACACCGGAACCACGTAGCGGTCCTGGTGCGGGTGGAGGCAGAACACGGTTTGCCCCACCCAGTCCGCAGGGCCCTGCTCCACCACCCCCACGGACAGGTAGCCGAATTTCACCGGCGACGGGAAGGAGCCCTCCTGGTGGGGGGCACGCATTTCCTCGGCGACGCAGGGCGGAACGGCGGCCTGGTGGACCACGAGTTCGGTGCCCTTGCTGATGCCGGAGTACAGCGAGCGCAGCAGTGCCTCCTCAGGGCCGGGGACGGGCAGCTCCTCGGTGCGGAGTTCACCCTGGCCGGGGCCTACGGTCCAATATGCGGTTGCTTCGGTCTGCTGCTGGAAAGTAGTCATCTTGCTTATGAATCTAGTGCCCGGTCCCGATTTCCGGGAAGACGCGTCCCGGCGTGGCCGCTCGTGTAGCCCGAACCGCGGTGCAAAGACATGCCGTTTTGGGGATGCGGGCCTTGCTCCGGTACCCTATTGAGGTTGGTGACGTGTCCGAGCGGCCGAAGGTGCAACACTCGAAATGTTGTTTGGTGTAAAAGCCAACGTGGGTTCAAATCCCACCGTCACCGCCAATAAGCAAGGCCCCTGCATCCCTTGAGCACAAGGGAAGCAGGGGCCTTTGCTTTGCCCGTGCACACCGGTTTTAGGCCTTCATCTAGGCTCGGCGAGGACGCTGTCACGTGCTAGGATCCCGAGAATCGCCTCACGACCGCATGCCAGTCGCAATCACTCAGGAGGTTCGCGATGCCGGACACCACCTGCCACATGTCGATCTCGCTTGACGGCTTCGTCGCCGGGCCGGACCAGAGCCGCGAGGACCCCTTGGGCAAACGGGGGCGGGAGCTGCACGGCTGGCATATCGGCGACCCGCGAGCCAATGATGCCGACAAGGCCGCGAACGAGTGGCTCATGCGCCCGCGGGGCGCGTATGTGATGGGCCGGAACATGTTCGGCCCGATTCGCGGGGACTGGGATGAGGAATGGACCGGGTGGTGGGGAGCCGAACCGCCGTACCACGCGCCGGTGTTCGTGATGACCCACCACAGGCATGACCCGATCCAGATGGACGGCGGGACCACCTTTCACTTCGTCACCGACGGCTTCGACGCTGCTTACTCGGCGGCGTGCCAGGCCGCCGGGGACAAAGGCGTGGACATCGCCGGTGGGGCCTCGACCGTCCGACAGGCACTGATCGCCGGTGTGATCGACGAGCTCACCCTCGACATCGCACCGGTCCTGCTCGGTTCGGGCGAGCGCATCTTCGACGGGGTTGAATCCTTCGGCTTCGAACCCGCCGAGGTGCTTCACTCACCGCTGGCCACCCACATCCGCTATCGCCGCGTCAGCTAGATTCGTCGGCGCGGAGGTCGAATGTGCTGGCCTCTGGCTCTCTGCCCTGGATTGGGCATCCCCACGTCATTGGTTCAGCCTGTCGCCGTAAAAGAACAATTCACCACCATCGGTATTTCTTGGGAACCAAGCCCACGAGTGATGGCAGACCGAAGATGGAGCACAGCGCTCCCACGAAACCGCCGAACCCATCACTGATCGGCCCGGTCACGAGGTAGAGGCCAAAGCCAAGACCGACTACTCCAAAGCCGAGACGCCATGCGCGGTTCGCCTTCGGGTTCGGCTGGTATCTGGAAACGCCGTATTTCCGCGGCGTTCCTCTGAGGTCGGCTGGCGGGTTCGGATCAGTCTCCGTGGGTCCGTCAACGACGCGGCCGGCTTCGTCCACCCATCGGCCGGTTCCTACTTCAGGGCATTGGGCGTGGACGCTCTCGTCGACCGTGGCGAAATCGGCAGGGTAGCCCCGGTACATCATCCTCGAAAGATTCACGCCGAAGTCCAGGCGGCCATCCGCCCAGTAGGCGTCATAGCGGACCAGGCGCACCGGGCGGTGCAGCCACCGTGAGGGTCTGATGAAGGCCGTCGCGCGAACGGCGACGGGAAAATCTGCGGTTTCAGCCATGGACTGATGGTTACACAACCCGAGTGCGCAGGGGCGGCGGCCCGCTCATTCCCCGGTTCGTAGAGCGGGCCGCCTACCGAAGCCGTAGATCCAGGAGACCCGTTACGGCGACGGTAGCAGGATATTACCGCCGCCGGGTTGGAAAAAAGTGGCGACGATTTGGAACCTAAGCAGGCTGTCCATTAGTTTTGTCGGGAACGTTCCGTGTTCCCCCATACACGGAGCGGTTGCCTAGAAGAACCCCGCCGCACTCGTGCAGCGGGGTTCTTCGCTGTGTAGGCCAGAAGCGGTGCGGTTATCCCGGGCCTGTTACTCCGTTCCGGATTTCTGTTCCCGGTCCAGGAGGTTCTTCCTGATCTCGTCCAGCTTCTCCTTGATGACCCGCTCCGCGTCCGAGATGGTCTTCCCGGCGCTGCTCAGCGGATCCAGCTGCACGTACACCTGGTGCGCCACGGGCAGGTCGTACTCATCCTTCAGGTGCGTGCCGCCGCCGACGCCGTCCAGGGTCAGATACACCTGGGCGTCGGTGCGGGCGATTCCGGCGATCTTGCCGAACACCACGGTGAAATCGTTCGGCTGAAAGCTCACCGTCTGGCCGATGTGGCTGCGGTCAAGCTCCCCGGCCGTCACGGCCTTCTCATACTGGCTTCCGCTGTAGTTCATCGCTACTCCTCTATTTGGGCGTGGTGACTTACGCCAGCAGTCTATGGCGGAAGGACCACACGCGCTTGAATGGTGTCCAGGTCTTTCCGCTGGCAGGAGGCAGACATGCACGCCAAAGGCACCAGGAGCATGGACTACGCCTTCGTCACGGAGTGGCGGGTGGCCGGGACGGCTGAGGAGGTCGCAGCGGTTCTGGGCGACCCCGCCGGGCTGGCCCGGTGGTGGCCGTCTGTGTACCTCAGTGTGGACCCCATCCATGCGGGCAAAGCGAACGGCGTGGGGCGGATGGCCAGGCTGCACACCAAGGGCTGGCTCCCCTATACCCTTCGCTGGACCCTGACCGTCACAGAACCCATCACGAGTAAGGGCTTCGCAATCCGCGCAACGGGCGACCTGGACGGGACCGGGCGCTGGACGTTCGAGCAGGACGGCCCGGAAGTCCTGATCACGTATGAGTGGCGGGTCAGCGCCACCAAGCCGCTGCTGCGGCGGCTCAGCTGGTTGCTGAAACCCGGGTTCTCCGCCAACCACCGGTGGGCGATGGCACGCGGGCAGGAAAGCCTGGCGTTGGAATTGCGGCGCCGGCGGGCGGGAACCGGCACGCACTCCGTCCCCGCACCACCGCCGCCCACGTTCCCGCGGGTGGCGGGGCGTGGGCGGCGGATGGACCGGCGGGTTCGTGGCTAGGCGTTAGCCAGGGCGGGCTCCGGGGGTGCCTGGTACCGCTCGGCCTTCGGCTTGGCGAACCTCAGGTACAGCGACGGGACCACGAACAGGTTGAGCAGCGTGGACGTCACCAGCCCGCCGAGGATCACCAGGGCCATGGGATGTTCAATCTCGTGGCCGGGGATGTTCCCCAGGACCACCAGCGGCACCAGGGCAAGCCCCGTGGCCAGGGTGGTCATCAGGATCGGCGAGAGGCGCTCGCCGGCGCCCCGCAGCACCAGTTCCGGACCGAACTTTTCACCCTCATACTTCTCCAGGTGCTGGCAATGGTTGATGAGCAGGATGCCGTTCCTGGCCGCGATGCCCATGACCGTCAGGAAGCCCACAATGGACCCGAGCGACAGCACCCCTCCCCCCATGAAGGCGGCGAACACGCCGCCCACCAGGGCGATCGGCAGGGTGAGGATCACCAGCGTCGCCAGCCGCCAGCTTCCGAAGGCCACCTGCAGGAGCAGGTAGATCACGGCCAGCGCCCCGATGGCGAGCGTCAGCAGCGTGTTAGTGGCCGCCTGGCGTTCCTGGAACTCGCCCAGGATCTGCGTGCGGAAGCCCGGGGGCAGCTCCAACTTCTTAAGCCCTTCCTCCATGGCCGCAACCACAGTGCCCAGCGTGCCTTCCTTCACGTTGGCCTGGATGTCGATGCGCCGTGAGTGCGCATCGCGCTGGATGACGTTCGGAGTCGGCTTGACCTGGACGCTTGCCACATCGGACAGCAGGATCTTCTGCCCGCTCGGTGTGTCAATCGGGAGGTTCCTGATGCTGGTGATATCAGAACGGACCTCCGGCGGGCTCCAGACCTGGACGTCGTAGGCCTTACCGCCCCGGTACACGTCGCCGACTTCCTCGCCGGCAACCAGCCAGGCTGCGGCCCGGCGGACGTCGCCTGGCTTCAGCCCGTAGCTCTGGGCCTTGGCCAGATCCACCTCGATGTTGACCTGCGGGATGTCCTTCTGCAGCGCCGTCTGGACGTCAACGGCTCCTTCGGTGGCGTCAAAGATGGAATGGATCTCCGCCGCCTTGGAGCGCAGGAGCGCCAGGTCGTCTCCGTAAAGCCGGACGACGACGGCGTTACTGGCTCCGGTGAGAACCTCACGGATTCTCTCCTTCAGGTAGGTCTGGACGTCGCGCACAATACCGGGATAGCCGTCCACCACTTCATGGATCGACTTCAGCGTCTTGTCATAGTCAACCGCGGGATCGATGCTGATCCAGTTCTCGCCGAAGTAGACCCCCACGACCTCGTCCGCGTTGAAGGCCTGCCCGATATGCGAGCCGCAGTTCCGGACCCCCGGGATTGTCAGCAGTTCCTCGCAGGCCTTCTGGCTGACGCGGTACTCCTCCGACACCGACGTGCCCGGCTGGGTCAGCCAGTGCATCAGGAAGTCGCGCTCCTTGAAGTCAGGCAGCAGCGACTGCCCCAGCAGCGGCGCCGTGATGGCACCAATGGCGGCCATGGCACCGAAGGTCGCGTACCCCGCCACGGGCCGCCTTACCATCCGGCTCAGGACCGCCCGGTAGCCGCGTTTGAGCACCCTCACCAAGGGCGGTTCCTGCTCCTTCAGCGGAACTTTCCGCATGAAGATCAGTGCCAGCGCCGGTGTGACGGTCAGCGCCACGAGCATCGACGCCAGCACCGCCAGGGTGTAGGAGATGGCCAGCGGCCTGAAGAAGGCCCCGGTCAGTCCCTGCAGGAAGAAGATCGGCACCGCTGCAGCGATGATGATCAGCGTGGCGTAGACGATGGGCCCGCGGACCTCCAGTGAGGCCTCCAGGACCACCGAGGCGGTGGACCGTGTCCCGCCCTCCGCCCGGTGCTGCCGGAGTCTTCGGATGATGTTCTCGATGTCGATGATCGCATCATCCACCACCACCCCGACGGCAATCACCAGCCCCGCCAGGACCATGGTGTTAACCGATGCTCCTGTGAGGTAGAGGACGGATGCCGCCGTCACGAGTGACAGCGGGATGGCGATCAGGCTGATCAGCGCGGTGCGCCACTGGAAGAGGAACGCGCCCAGCACCAGCACCACGAGGATGCAGCCCAGCATCAGCGCGCGGCTGAGGTTGTTGAGGGACTCCTCGATGAACGTTGCGGGCCGGAAGATCTCCGTATCAACGGTGATGCCGCTGAGTCCCGGCTCCATCTGCTGCAGGGCGGCCTCAACGCCCCGGGTGACTTCCAGGGTGTTGCCCCAGGGAAGTTTCTCGACGATGAGCATCAGCCCTTGGCCCTGGTTGATCACGGCGTCGCCAATGAGCGGCTGGTGGTCTTCCACGACGTTGGCCACATCACCCAGGCGGAGCGGCTTCCCGTTCCTCTCCTCGATGGTGATCTCGGCGAGGTCCTTCGGAGTGGTGATTGGCAGCACGTGCTGGATTCCGACCCGCTGGTTGGGCGTCTCGATGTGGCCGCCGGTACCAATGACGGAACCCGGCGAATACTGCAGCAGGCCGGCGTCGAGGGCGTTGGCGGTAACTTCCATGACCTGGTTCAGGCTGACGTCATGGGCCTTCAGCTTGTCCGGAATCGCTTGCACCTGCAGCATCTGCAGCCGCTCACCCCAGATGGCCACATTGGCCACGCCCGGGACCCGCAGCAGGTGGGCGCGGATCTTCCAGTACGTGATCATGGACATTTCCATGAGCGAGCGCTGGTCCGAAGTCAGTCCGATCTTCATGACCCGGCTGGTGGACGACAGCGGCTGCAGGATCACCGGCGGCGCCGCCCAGGTGGGCAGCGACGGAATGACGTTGGCGATCCGCTCCGAGACCAGCTGGCGGGCCTTAAGCAGGTCCGCTCCCGGGGCGAAAATCAGCACGATCGAGGACAACTGCTCCACGGACTTGGAGCGGATCTCATCCAGGCTCTCAACGCCGTTGAGGGCGTCTTCGAGGGGAACGGAAACCAACTGCTCCACCTCGGCAGCGGTCAGGCCGATGCAGATGGTCTGAATCTCCACCTTCGGCGGCGCAAATTCGGGAAAGACGTCCACAGAGGCCGTGCTGAGCTGGACGCCGCCGAACGCCATCATTGCCACCGCGATGGCCACCACCAAGGCGCGGAATTTCAGGCTGAACCCGACAATCCGGCGCATGTCAGTGACCCTTTGTGCCGAATTCGGCGCCGAAAAGTTCCGCGGCACCAACGGTGACAACATCGGTTCCCACGGGGGGACCGGACTGGAGCTGCACCTTGTTGTCAGCGATCTTCTCCACCGTCACCGCGGCCCGGATGTAGGTCCGCGGCCCGGGATTGGTGTAGACCCAGGTCTTCCCGTTGGCGTCATAGACCAGTGCGCCGTAGGGCACCTGCAGCGGACTGCCTTCACCTTTGGTCACCTTGACCGTGGTCACTCCCAGCCTTTCCACTGCCTTGTCTGTCAGCGTCAGTTTGTTCAGGTCCGGGCCGGCCTTCTCCATGGTGGACGCTGCCTGCCCCGCGGGCGCCGCGGCGGTTTTCACTGTGGCACATCCGGAGAGGCCGATCGATGCTGCGCAAACCAGCACCAGAACAGAACGCCAGCCGCCAAGATCACTATTGCTTTTCATGACAATTCCGACCTCTCTGCCAGAACCGGTCCGTTGCTAATCACCAATGAGCTCCCCCAGTCCGTGTTGGTGCGTGGACCAACACGGAGGAAGAGGATCGGCAGAATAAATAGGGTCAGCAGGGCCGTGGTGATAAGCCCGCCCCACACAACCAGCGCCAGCGGAAGAAGCATGGCTCCGCCAACCGGTCCGCCGAGCACCACCAGCGGCACCAGCGCCAGTCCGGTGATCACGGTGGTCAGAACAGTTGGCAGCAGCCGCTCCCCGGCCGCCTGCCGCATGAGATGCGCCGGAGAATCCGACGGGGCACGGGACTGCAGTGACTGATACGTTCCCATCAGCATGACCACGTCCCTGATTGCCAGGGCGAGCACCGCCGCCAGGGCCACCAGCACGTACACGGACCCGAAACCGCCGCTCAGGTCGGCGGCGAGGATTCCGCCGGACAGTGCCACCGGAAGCAGCAGGAAGACGAGCCCTGCGAGGCGCCAGTTGCCGAGGACTGTCAGCAGCAGGACCAGGATGCCGGCTGCCGCCGCCAGGGCGAGCCACCCGATGAACGCGCCGGCGGCCTGCTTTTCGGCGTACTGCGGCGGGATCTCAGCGTGGTACTCCACGGGGAACTGCATGCCCTTGATGGCCGCCTGGATATCCTGCGTGACGTCGCCGAGGCTGCGGCCCTGGATGTTGGCCACGACGTCGACGCGCCTGGAGGTGTCGTCATGATGGATCACGGTCTGGTTCGGGCGGAGCGTGACTCTGGCCACGTCACCCAGCCGGACCTGCCCGCCTTCAGGCTTGTCAACCATCATGTCGGCAACGCTTGTCAGGCTGCTCCGGGTGGATTCCGTACCCTTGACGATTACCTGGAACACCTTTTGCTGCTCGAACAGGTACCCCACCTCGATGCCCTGCAGGACGGTGGCAGCCGCCCGCCGGACGTCGCCGGGCTTGATGCCCTGCTTCTGCGCCTTGGCGAGATCCACCTCGATTTCGGCAACAGGCTGGTCTACCGTGGCATCCACCTGCGGGTCAACCACGCCGTCCGTACGCGACAGGATCCCGCGGATTTCGTCCGCTTTCTGGCGGAGGATGTCCAGGTCCACACCGAAAACGCGCACCCTGAACTGGCGGTTGTCGATTTCGCTGGCAGCAGCAACCTGCTGCTCCGGGTAGGTGGTCACCTTCGCCGTCAGGCCCGGGTAGCCCTCAACAATCTCGCGCACGTCGGAGGGCACGCTGCTGACGTCGGCGTCGTCCTCCATGGTCACCCAGAGCTCGCCGGCATTGACGTCAGAGGAGGTATCTGAGGTGATGGCCCGTCCAACGTGACCGCCCACGGAGGAAACTCCGCGGATTCCGCTCAGCTCTTCGCTCGCGTTGGTCATCACCCTGTTCATCACGTCGGCCCCTGTACTCGCCGCCGCCTCCCATTCGACGAGGAGGGTGCGGTCTGGAACAGCGGCCACAACAGGAAGATCCTTCGTAGCAGCCGGAACGATGGCCAGTGCGGCGATGGCCAGTGCAGCCGCCGCAAGTGCGAACACTGTGGCCACCGCTCCCGTAAAGGCCCGCGCCGTGCGCTCGTAACCGAGCAGGGCCTTGCGGACCACCGAGAGGCTGCGCCGTGGCCGCCTGTGACCCCGTAGCAGCAGGCTCGCCAATGCCGGCGTCACCGTCAGGGCAACGAGCATCGCCACAGCTGTAGCCAACAGGTAGGACAGCACCAGGGGCTTCAGGAACGCACCCTCCACACCCGGGACAAACAGTGCCGGCGCGAGGGCAAGCAGAGCGGTAAGTCCGGCGAACAGGACAGGCACGCGGGACCGCTGCAGCCCGTGGGCCAGCAGGGCTTCGCGGGACACCCGATCACTTGCCGATTCCCGCCGGAAGCTGTGCAAGTCGGTGATGACATCGCCGATGACGACGAGGAGGGCAAGGACCAGGCCCGCGAACGCCATAACGTTCAGGACCGCGCCCTGGAACTGCAGCACCAACGCCGCAGCCATGGCCGCCACGGAAATGGCAACGAAAGCCAGCAGGGCGTACCGCCAGGACCTGAATGCGATGCCGATCAGCGCCGTAACCACCAGGAGGCTGACCAGCAGGGCCAGACCCAGGCTGCCAACAGCGGACTCAACGAAGGACGCCGGGCGGAATACGGTGGAGTCGACGGTGATGCCGGACAGGCCCGGGCGCAGGCCGTCCAGCACCGCTTCAACGCCCTGCGTCACGTCCGCCACACTCGTGTCGGGGAACTTTTCGATGACCAGCAGCAGGCCGGGTGTCTTGCCGGTTACAGCGTCGCCGATCAGGGGCTGGTGGTCTTCGCTCAGGGTGGTCACGTCGGACAGAGTTAGCGTCTTGTCCGATGCGCCTTCAACGCTGACCTTGCCGAGGTCTGCCGGTGTCCGGATCGGAAGCACGTGCTGGATGCCGATGCGCTGGTTGGCGGACTCGAGGAAGCCGCCTGTGCCAGGAGTTGATGCTTCCAGGAAGCTCAGCGGGGACACCCACACCGCATTGCCGGCGGTTTCAACCACCTGGCTGAGGGTAACGTTCTTCGCGCTGAGCTGCTTCGGGTCCACCTGCACCTGCAGCTGCTGTTCGCGCTGGCCGTAGATGGAGACGTTCGCCACGCCCGGGACACCCATGAGCGCTGGCTTGATATCCCAGCGGGCCAGAACGGACATGTCGATTGGCGACACATCCTGGGAGGACATCTGCACCATCATGACGCGGCTCGTCGAGGAGAGCGGCTGCATCAGCACCGGCGGAGCTGACACGTTGGGCAGAGCGAAGGCCTGCGTCAGCCGCTCTGCAACGAGCTGCCGGGCACGGAGGATATCGGTGCCAGGCTCAAAAACCATCTCAATCGAAGAGAGGCCCGGGACTGACTTCGAACGAATTTCGTCGAGCCAGGCCACCCCGTTCAGCAGGTCGGCCTCCATAGGCGAGGTAATGAGCTGTTCGACCTCCACGGCGGACAGGCCCAGCGCCTCGGTTTGGATCTCCACATGTGGCGGAGAGAATTCTGGAAGATAATCCACTGGCATTGACGGCAGGGTTGTTAAGCCGAACCCCAGAATGCCGGCAGCAGCGGCTAAAACAATCAATCGAAACTTAAGACTCCAGCGGACAAGCCAACCGGTCATAACCTCAGCCCCCATCGTTATTGGCTTCGGCGGCCTTGCCGGAAACCAATGACTGATGCGCCTCTTCAGGAACGTCCGTAGCGGCGTTGCCGCGGACGAGTGCCGAGCTGTCTCCCCGCAACCCTGCGCAACCCCCGTTGCCGGGGACACTTCTGGCACGGGAGTGATGATGGACCGGGGCCAGACTGCGAGCGGTGTTTCCTTGTCGGCATTCCTTGCGGGGGTGGATTCCTGCAAGGGAAAAAGACAAGCGAGACCAAGATCATTTTGGCACACCGAAAACTGCAGATCAACGCAACCTCGGCCGCGGAATCAGGTTATTTTGCGCTACCGAGCGGCTTTATCGTTGCATCAGCATCGGCGGGAGCCCACCTGGACCGAATAAACGAAGCCTGTTCCGAAGATGTCACAATCCGGGCATCAAATCAGAGTCCCCGCCGCGCCTTCGTTGACTCCGGCAGGAACGCCCGCAAGGTTAGAGCCATGAGGCCTCAGCGAATCACCAACGGACTGATATGCACGACGGCGGCTGCCGCACTGGCGCTGCTGCTCACCGCCTGCGGACCAAGCCAGCCCGCCCCCCAGGGCACCACGGAACCGGCAACCGGCTCAACCACCCCTAGCACGCAGGCAGCCCCCGAAACGTCCGCACCGCCGTCGTCCTCTTCTTCGGCCTCCCAATCGCAGCCTGCTTCGCCAACTGCAACTTCTTCGAGTCCAGAGGCACCGCAGTCCACCGCCGCCGGCGCCCAGCTGTGCAAGGCCTCAGGACTGAAAGCCACCACGGATGCCACGGGCGGGGGTGCCGCCGGCAGCGTCTACATGGAGCTGATCCTCACCAACACCGGCAACGCTTCATGCCACCTGAAAGGGTTCGCGGGCGTGTCCCTGACCACCGGACCGAACGGGCAGCCGATCGGGGCCCCGGCCCAACGCGACACCTCCGCCGCTGTCGGGGACGTTCTACTCGCCCCCGGGAAAGCAGGCACCGCGGTGCTCCGCTACACGCAGGCGGGGAATTACCCGGACTGCACCAAGACCCCTGCCGCCGGATTCCGCATCTACCCGCCGGAGGACACGGCATCATTGTTCGTGGCCCGGCCCTCGGATGCCTGCAGTAACGCCTCCATCGAGCTCCTGACCATCGGTGCATTCCAGGCACGCTAAGGCAAAGTTTGCCCCAAGCAACCTGTCCTGGTCCAAGCCTGTTCCGGCCCCAACTTCGTAAGTACACTTACGATTACGTCGGGGTCCCCGCTGCTAGCGCCGGACCTGTTCCGGGAACGCCCCGCGACAAAGACGCAGGCCAAAGGCAGGTTGAGACACGTGACGTCACTCTGGTTGGACCGCACGGACACTTTCACCGGCGACCCGTTCACACCCGGCGAGTCCTATGACACCGTGGTGGTGGGCGCCGGCCTGACCGGCCTGACCACGGCCCTTTTACTGGCCCGCTCGGGACAGAACGTGCTTGTCCTGGAAGCGCGCGGCCTGGGCGCCGTGGCCACCGGCAACACCACGGCCAAGGTCACGCTGCTGCAGGGCACCGTGCTCTCATCCCTCCGGCAGCAGTACCCCCAGAAACTGGTGGACGCCTACGTGGCCGGCAACCGGGAGGGGCAGGCATGGCTGCTGCGGTACCTGGAGCAGCGCGGCGTGCCGTTCCAGGTGCGCGACGCATACACGTACGCCGCCACCCAGCAGGGCACGGAAGCAGTCCGGGCGGAGCTCACAGCGGCCCTCGCCGCCGACCTGGAGGTGGACTACGTCCGGGATGCGGGCCTGCCGTTCCCTATCCGGGGAGCCGTACTCCTCCGCGGGCAGGCCCAGATCAACCCCATGGATGTGCTCACCGCGCTGGCAGAAGACGTCCGGGGCCACGGCGGCAGGATCGTCACCGGTGTGCGGGTGCGGAACGTCACCGGCACGGGGCCGTCAACCGTCCATGCTGACCGCGGATCGGTCCAGGCCGACTCGGTGGTGCTGGCCACGGGCACCCCCATCCTGAACCGCGGCCTGTATTTCGCCAAGCTCAAACCGAACCGCTCCTATGCCGCAGCCCTGGAGCTCGCAGGAAACGCGACGCCGCCGGAGGGCATGTACATCTCCGTGGAACAGCCCGTGCGCTCCATCAGGGACTACCCGGCGGACGGCAAGAATCTTCTGCTGGTGGGCGGCAACGGGCACCCCGTCGGAAAGGCCGGCTCGGAGAAGGAACACCTGGAGAACGTCCTGTCATGGGCACAGCAGCACTTCCCCGGTGCCACTGTCACCCACACGTGGTCCGCGCAGGATTACCAGGCCACCAACCTCATGCCGTTCTTCGGCAAGCTCCCCCGCGGCCGCGGGCGCATCTTCTTCGGCACCGGCTACAACAAGTGGGGCATGACCAACGCGGTGGCCGCGTCCCTGGGCATCGCCGCGGACATCCTCGGAGGCCAACTGCCATGGGCCAACACCATCCACCGCCGGGTCACATCACCTCCGGGCGCGGCCTCGGCCGTGACCCTCAACGCGGGGGTGGCCGCCACACTGGCCAAGGACTGGGGCAGGCTGCAAAAGCTGCCTCCCTCGAACGGCACCGTGCCCGAAGAGGGCACCGGCACCGTGGCGATGCGCGAACGGAAGCCCGTGGCAACGTCCACCGTCAACGGAACGACGTGCAGCCTGTCCGCGGTCTGCACGCACCTGGGCGGAATCCTGCACTGGAACGACAACGAAAAGTCCTGGGACTGCCCGCTGCACGGCTCCCGGTTCAGCAGCGACGGCCAGGTCCTGGAGGGGCCGGCCACCCGCGACCTTCCTCCGGCCGGGTAGGGCATCCCTGATGCTTCTGTTGGTGTCGGTGCCGTGAGGCATGATGGAGGCATGCAGTCGCAGGAGCCCGCCGGCACAGCCGCCGGCACAGCCGCCGGGGACTCGATGGGCCAGTTCAGCCGGCCCACCAGGGAGTGGTTCCTCGGCGCGTTTTCCGAGCCCACCCCCGCCCAGCAGGGGGCTTGGAACGCGATTTCGTCCGGTTCGCACGCCCTTGTTGTTGCGCCCACCGGCTCAGGTAAAACCTTGGCCGCATTCCTCTGGGCCCTGGACCGGCTCCTGGTGTCCGGGCCGGCTGCACCCGACGCTGCCGTGCCTGATGCTGCCGTGCCTGATGCTGCCGTGCCTGATGCTGCGGTGCTGCCGGGACTCGAAGAACCGCCAGCCGGCGCCAAGACCAAGCAGTCCAGGGCACGGAAGCCCAAGCGGAAAACCCGCGTACTGTATATCTCCCCGCTCAAGGCGCTTGGCGTCGACGTCGAACGCAACCTCCGCGCCCCGCTGATCGGCATCACGCAGACCGCCAAGCGGCTGGACCTGCCGGCTCCCCTGATCACCGTCGGGGTCCGGTCCGGCGACACCCCCGCCTCGGACCGCCGCGCCCTGCTCAGCACCCCGCCGGACATTCTGATCACCACCCCCGAGTCCCTCTTCCTGATGCTCACGTCCAAGGCCCGGGAAACACTCAGCGAGGTGGACACCGTCATCGTGGACGAGGTCCACGCCGTGGCCGGCACCAAGCGCGGGGCGCATCTTGCCGTGTCGTTGGAGCGGCTGGACGCCCTGCTCCCCGCGCCGGCGCAGCGGATCGGGCTGTCCGCCACGGTCGAACCGCGGGAACTGGTGGCCCAGTTCCTGGCCGGTTCCGCCCCGGTGGAGATCGTGGCCCCGCCCTCGCGGAAGAACTGGGACCTCACGGTGTCCGTCCCCGTGGAGGACATGTCCGATCTGCAGGGGGCCGCGGGAGCCTTCGATTCCGGGCCGGCCTCCGGGCTGCAGCCGCAGGCCTCGATCTGGCCCCATGTGGAGGAAAAGATCGTGGACCTGGTGCTGGCCAACCAGTCCACCATCGTCTTCGCCAACTCACGTCGGCTGGCGGAACGCCTGACCGCGCGGCTCAACGAAATCCACGCTGAACGCCAACTCCTGACAGTGGGCGGAGGCTGGGAGGATCCCGCCCCGTCCGCACCCGGAGGCGTGCCGGCGTCGACCGCCACGCCTGCCCATATGATGGCGCAGGCAGGAAGCACAGTCGGGGCAGAGCCGCTGCTGGCCCGGGCCCACCACGGCTCAGTGTCCAAGGACCAGCGTGCCCTGATCGAGGACGACCTCAAATCAGGCCGGCTGCGCTGCGTCGTGGCCACGTCTTCACTGGAGCTCGGCATCGACATGGGTGCCGTGGACCTCGTGGTGCAGGTCGAGTCCCCGCCCTCGGTGGCCAGCGGGCTGCAGCGCGTGGGCCGCGCCGGGCACCAAGTGGGCGAAATCTCCCAGGGCTACCTCTTCCCCAAGCACCGGGCCGACCTCGTGCATACGGCCATCACCGTTGAACGCATGCTGGACGGCAAGATCGAGCGGCTGAGCGTGCCAGCGAATCCCCTCGACATCCTGGCCCAGCAGACCGTCGCCGCCACCGCGCTGGGCAGCATCGACGTGGAGGAATGGTTCTCCACCGTCCGCCGCTCGGCGCCGTTCGCCACCCTCCCCCGGTCCGCCTTCGAGGCCACGCTGGACCTGCTGGCCGGGCGTTACCCCTCGGACGAATTCGCCGAGCTCCGGCCCCGGATCGTCTGGGACCGCAACGCCGGGACCATCGAGGGCAGGCCGGGAGCCCAGCGGCTGGCCGTCACCTCCGGCGGCACCATACCGGACCGCGGGCTGTTCGGCGTCTACATCATCGGCACGGAGACGGAGGGATCGGCCTCCCCCGCCGGCGCCGGTGACGGCAAGGGTTCGGGCACGGCTCCGGCCAAGGGAGGCCGGCGGGTCGGCGAGCTCGACGAGGAAATGGTCTACGAATCCCGCGTGGGTGACATCTTTGCGCTGGGTGCCACCAGCTGGAAGATCGAGGACATCACGCACGACCGCGTGCTCGTCTCGCCGGCCTTCGGCCAGCCCGGCAAGCTGCCCTTCTGGAAGGGCGACTCGCTGGGACGCCCGGTGGACCTGGGCCGCGCCCTTGGCGCGTTCGTCCGCGAACTGTCAGCGTCCGACGTCGGCCCTGCTACCGACCGCTGCAAGGCCAGCGGCCTTGACGACTTCGCCGCGAACAACCTCCTGCAGTACCTGTCCGAACAGAAGCTGGCCACGGAGGTGGTCCCGAGCGACACGACGCTCGTGGTGGAACGCTTCCACGACGAACTCGGCGACTGGCGGGTCATCCTGCACAGCCCGTTTGGCATGCCGGTCCATGCCCCGTGGGCCCTGGCCGTGGGCCAGCGGCTGCACCAGCGGTACGGCCTGGACGGGTCGGCCATGGCCGCCGACGACGGCATCGTGCTCCGCGTGCCCATGATGGAGGACGAGCCTCCGGGGGCCGAGCTGTTCCTGTTTGACCCCGAGGAGCTGGAACAGATTGTCACCGCCGAGGTGGGCGGCAGTGCCCTGTTCGCCTCCCGGTTCCGCGAGTGTGCCGCGCGTGCCCTGCTGCTGCCCCGGCAGACACCCGGGAAGCGGCAGCCGCTGTGGCAGCAGCGCCAGCGGTCCGCCCAGCTGCTGGACGTCGCCCGGAAATACCCGTCGTTCCCGATCGTGCTGGAAACCGTCCGCGAATGCCTGCAGGATGTGTACGACCTGCCGGCGCTGAAGGATATCGCCGCCTCGGTTGAACGGCGCGAGCTCCGGATCGTCCAGACCACCACCCAGCAGCCGTCCCCGTTCGCCAAGTCCCTGCTGTTCGGCTACGTGGCACAGTTCCTCTACGAGGGCGATTCCCCGCTCGCCGAACGGCGGGCGGCCGCACTGGCGCTCGACTCCACGCTGCTCAACGAACTCCTGGGGCGCGTGGAATTGCGCGAGCTCCTGGACGCCAGGGTCATCGACCAGACCGAACGCGAGCTGCAGCGTCTTGCCCCCGACCGCAAAGTCCGCGGCGTGGAGGGCGTGGCCGATCTGCTCCGCCTGCTGGGCCCCCTGAACCCCGAGGAAGTTGCAGCGCGGCTCACCCCGCCGGACGCGGGGGCCCAAACCGAAGCCCCGCTGGTTGAGCCCGCCGAAACCAGGCCCGCCGAAACCGAAGCCCCGCTGGTTGAGCCCGCCGAAACCAGGCCCGCCGAAACCACGATTGCCGAAGCCGCCGCCCACCTCGCGGCCCTCCAACGGGCCAACCGGGCCATCAAGGTGACTGTCGCCGGCGTCGAACGCTTCGCCGCGGTGGAAGACGCGGCCCGGCTTCGCGACGCCATCGGTGTCCCGCTGCCCATGGGTGTTCCCCTTGCCTTTATCGAGCCGGTGGCGGACCCCCTGGGCGACCTCGTCTCGCGCTATGCCCGCACCCACGGTCCGTTCACCGCCACCGAAGCTGCGGCCAGGCTGGGACTTGGTGCCGCCGTCGTCGGAACTGCCCTGAAACGGTTGGCCGCCGACGGCCGCGTGGTGGAAGGCGAGTTCCGGCCGCACGCCGATGCCCCCGCCAGTGAACGCCCGGCAGCCGCCGCTTCTGATACCGACGCCGGCCTTGACGCGGTGGCGGAAGCGGCGGCGGCGTC
The DNA here is from genome assembly GCF_021789315.1 of Arthrobacter sp. FW305-BF8. Lineage (NCBI taxonomy): Bacteria > Bacillati > Actinomycetota > Actinomycetes > Micrococcales > Micrococcaceae > Arthrobacter > Arthrobacter sp. FW305-BF8. Next base: position 780,980 of record NZ_CP084561.1, on the reverse strand, counting down.
GGCCGTTGCCTCTGCCGCCGTGGCCCTGGCCGGCAGCGAATGGTGTGACGCGGAGGTCCTCCGCAAGCTCCGCCGCCGCTCGCTGGCCGCGCTGCGGGCCGAGGTGGAGCCAGTGGACATCACTGCCTACGGCCGGTTCCTGCCGGCCTGGCAGCACGTCCGCACCCCGGGCACGGGACGGGGGCAGCCGGCGCTGCGCGGACTCGACGGCATCATCACCGCGGTGGATCAGCTCTCCGGCGTGCCCATACCGGCCTCCGCCTGGGAACCGCTGGTGCTCGCCAGCCGCGTATCCAACTACCAGCCCGCCATGCTGGACGAACTCATGGCCGCCGGGGAGGTCCTCTGGTCAGGTGCCGGCTCGCTTCCGGGCAACGACGGCTGGATCAGCCTGCACCTCGCGGATTCGGTGGAACTCACGCTGAACCCTGCCCTGGAGTTTGAACCGGGCGACGCCCAGCGGCGGCTGCTGGACCACCTGCAGGCCAACGGAGGCGGCTACTTTTTCCGGCAGCTCACGGACATTGCCGGCGGCATGGATGCTGTGCTGGGCGACCAGGACGTCGTGTCCGCGATCTGGGATCTCGCCTGGGCCGGCCGGGTCACCGGGGACACGTTCGCCCCGGTCCGGTCCCTGATCGCCGGCGGCCACACGGCCCACCGGCAGGTTGCGCGCGCACCGCGGGCCAGGGCGCCCCGCCTCAGCCGGCTTGGACGGTCGCACGGGACCGGGCTGCTCGGCTCCCCGGGGCTGTCCGGCGGACGCTACGGCTCGGCCGGCGGCGCGGTCCCCACCCCGCCGCTCGCGGCCGGGCGCTGGTCGGCGCTTCCGACGCCCGAGCTCGACCCCACGGTCCACGCCCGCGCCACCGCCGAGCTGCTGCTGGACAGGTACGGCGTGGTCACCCGTGGATCCGTCATGGCCGAGAATATCCTGGGCGGCTTCGGGCTCATGTACAAGGTGCTGGCCCGGCTGGAGGAGGCCGGACGGTGCAGGCGGGGGTACTTCATCGAACATTTGGGGGCCGCCCAATTCGCCGTGCCCGCTACCGTCGACCGGCTGCGTTCGTACACCGAGGACGCCCAGCTGGCCAAGCCGGAACCCGTGGCACTGGCCCTGGCGGCAACAGATCCGGCCAACCCCTACGGCGCGGCCCTGTCGTGGCCTGCCGGCAACGTTGAAGCCGGCAGCGGGCACCGCCCCGGGCGGAAAGCCGGTGCGCTCGTCGTACTGGTCGACGGCGCGCTGGTGCTGTACGTCGAACGCGGAGGCAAGACGCTGCTGGTGTTCACGGAGGACGAATCGGTCCTCGCAGCCGCCGCCGGCGCCCTCGTGGACGTGGTGAAACGCGGTGCCGTGGACAAGCTTGTCATGGAAAAGGTCAACGGCCACGGTATCCTCGACACCCCTGCGGCATCGGCGCTGACGGCCGCCGGGGCCTATTCCACACCGAAGGGACTGAGGATCCGTGCCTGAAGGCGACTCCGTCTGGCGCGCCGCCGACCAGCTGCACGCTGCCCTCGCCGGCCAGAAGCTTCTCGCGTCCGACTTCCGGGTGCCCCGCTTCGCCACGCTGAACCTGGCCGGCTGGACCATGGAGGAGGTTATCCCCCGCGGCAAACACCTGCTGATGCGGCTGGTGGGACCGGCCGAGGAGCGGCTGACCATCCACTCGCACCTGAAGATGGAGGGCAGCTGGCAGGTCTACCCGCCCGGGGGCAGGTGGCGGAAGCCGGGATTCACGGCCCGGTGCGTGCTGCGCACGGCCGCAGCCGACGCCGTCGGATTTTCCCTGGGCCTGCTTGAGGTGATCAAGACCGGCGAAGAAGACAAGGCCGTGGGTTTCCTCGGCCCGGACCTGCTGGGCCCGGACTGGGACCCGGCCGAGGCCGAGCGCCGTGTGGCGGCCAGGCCCGACGTGCCGGTGGGGGTGGCGCTGCTTGACCAGAGCAACCTCGCGGGCATCGGGAACATCTACCGCTGCGAGGTGTGCTTCCTGGCCGGCATCCACCCGGCATCACCGGCGGCCGCGGTGAAGGACTGGCCCGCGATGTTTGCCGACGCCAAGCAGCTGCTCGAGGCCAACCTCGGGCCGGGCCGCCGGACCACCGTACTCAACGCCCGCGGAACTCCGGTGGGCCGTGCCGCCGGCCGGCCCGGCTACTGGGTGTACCGGCGTGAGCACCAGCCGTGTCTGCGCTGCCGGACGCCCATCCGCCACGCCGTGCTGGGGAAGAGCGTGCCGGGCAGAAGTGGTTCAGGAACTGGGGTGGCGGGCAGTCCCGGCAGCGCGACCACTGCCGTCACGGAAGAACGTGACATCTACTTCTGCCCCAAGTGCCAGCCGTTATTGGGCGGCCCCGACGCGCGTCAGGAAGCAGCGACCGGTTCCTCCGGCTGATCTTCGCGGTCCCCGGACTTTGCCTTGATGGGTTTGCCGCGGTCGGCCGGTTCCCGGGCCGGAACCAGGAAGTACGGCAGCAGGAGCTGCACCAGCGGGCCGATCGCCAGCGCGTAAACCACAGTGCCCACTCCCACCGAGCCGCCGAGAAGCCAGCCCGCGGCGAGCACCACCACCTCGATCAGCGTCCGGGACCAACGCACGGACCAGCCGGTGCGTTTGGCCAGGCCCGTCATGAGCCCGTCCCGGGCGCCGGGGCCGAAGCGGGCTCCGATGTAGCACGCGGAGGCGATGCCGTTGAGCACCACCGCACCACCAAGCATCGCGATCTGGCCGCCGAGGTGGGAGAACGCCGGGATCAGGGCGAGCCCAACATCGGCGAAGACCCCCACGAGGACGGCGTTGCAGAGCGTGCCGAAGCCCGGCCGCTGCCGCAGCGGGATCCACAGCAGCAGCACCAGGAAGCTGACGATGATGACCACCACGCCGATGCTCAGGCCCGTTTTGCCGGCAACGCCCTGGTGGAACACGTCCCAGGGGTCCAGTCCGAGCCCGGCCCGGATGAACAGGGCCAGCGAAATGCCGTACATGGCGAGGCCGGTGAAGAGCTGTACAAGTCTGCGGATCATCATTGAACCATCCTGAGGCACAACTGGCCTTGTTTTCCATGGCCAGTTTGAAATACTGGCCTCATGTCCGGATCACTCACACCCACCGCCCTCGCCCGTCTCCTGGGCCAGTGGCACCGCGGCAACGCACCCGCGTACCGTGAACTGGCCGACGTCGTGCGTCTTTTGGTCCTGGACGGCCGCATCCCGCTGGGCACCGCGCTGCCCAGCGAACGGACATTGTCCGCCACCCTTTCCGTCAGCCGCACCACGGTAACGGCAGCGTACGCGAGCCTGCGTGACCAGGGGTTCCTGAGCAGCGGCCAGGGCACGCGCGGGCGCACCTGCCTGCCGCCGACGGTCTACAGGGCAGGGCAGCAGCGGGACTCCCGCGCGGGCCTGTCGGGGGCGCCGGGCCTGGCCGTTCCCGACGGCGTCATCGACCTCGCGTACGCATCGCTCCCGGCCAGCGGCGAGGCGGTCCACCAGGCCTTCGCTGCCGCCCTCACGGAACTGCCTGCCCTGCTGCCCGGCTTCGGCTACGACGCCTTGGGCGTGCCGGCGCTTCGGGAGGCGATTGCCGGCCACTATGCCGACGCCGGCGTGCCCACCACGGCCGGGCAGATCCTGGTCACGTCCGGGGCGCAGCATGCGCTGAACATCGTGCTGCGAGCGCTGGTCGGCAAGCAGGACAAGGTCCTCGTGGAGCAGCCGACCTACCCGAACGCGCTCGACGCCATCCGTGCCACGGGCTGCCGCATCGTGCCCGTGCCCCTTCCGCCCGCCTCTGAGCGGGGCTGGGACCTGGACTCGGTCGAGTCCGCCCTGACGCTGCAGCGGCCCCGCATGTTCTACACGGTCCCGGATTTCCACAACCCCACCGGCCGGCTGATGCCCGACGGACAGCGCCGGCGGCTGGTCCGCGCCGCCGCGGCCTCAGGCACCGTCCTGGTGGTGGACGAGACGCTCCGTGAGCTGAATCTCGACGGCGGTACAACGGCGCCGCTCGCTTCCTTCAGTTCGTCCGTGGTGTCGATAGGATCGCTGAGCAAATCGCATTGGGCTGGCATGCGCACAGGCTGGATCCGCGCATCGGAGAGCCTGATACAGCGGTTCGCGGCCGTCCGGACCACGATGGATCTGGGCGGCCCGGTGGTGGAGCAGCTTGCGGCGGCCCATCTGGTGCGCAACCTGGCCGCTCCGCTGCCGGCCCGACTGTCCGCACTCCGGGACAACCGCTCCGCTCTGCTGGACCTGCTCAAGGTCCACCTGCCGCGGTGGGAGGCGGAGAGGCCCGACGGCGGCCTGGCCGTCTGGTGCCGGCTGCCGTCGCCCAGCAGCACGGCCCTGACCGTCATCGCCCCGGAACTCGGCATCCGCCTCGCTGCCGGTCCGCGCTTCGGCGTGGGCGGGGTGTTCGAGAACTTCCTTCGCATTCCGTTCACGCTGCCGCCGGAGCAGCTGGAGACGGCAGTCCTCGCGCTGCGTGCGGCCCAGGACAGGCTCGAGGCCGCCCCGCAGCTGAGGCGCTCACTCCGGGACTCCCCCGCCGCCGCCATCGCCTAACCTCGGGCGGCTAACGGCCTACGCGTAGACCTTCCCGAGGAACCCGCCCCAGGCTTCGGCAGTCGCTGCGGAATCGCCGCTGTCGCTGAAGTCGTGCACGGTCATGCCCACCGGTGCGCCGAACGCATTGCGGCCGAAGAAGCGGTAGAGGGCGTCCCCGGTCCGGAGGCCTAGGAAGTTCGCGTTGGAAAAGTCCACCTGCCCGGTGAGCCGCCCAACGCCGTCGACCTCCACATCAAAACTGTCGCCCTGCGACGCACTGTCCACGCCGAGCGCCTTCTTGAGCTGCGCAAAGCCGTCAGGCGTCTGCGAAGCGGCGGGCGCCTGGACATCCGTGAAAACCACGGGCTGGCCGTCGAAGTGCTTCAGGTACTGGCCCAGGGTGTGGAGGTAGAACTCCGTGTGCTTTCTGGCGCCGTCGTACTGCTGGTCCCAGTCGTCCGCGAAGATGCCGCTGTGGACGTAGTGGAGCCTGGCCCGGCCGCCGTCGACCGGCTCCAGTACATGCTCGAGCTGGTTGAACCAGCCGTCCGCACCGTCCATGCGCGACACCAGGTGGTGCGGATACTCCTCCACGGTCTTCACGTCCGGCCACTGGTCAGTCGGGAACATCCAGCCCGGCGTGCCCTTGGTGACGGCTTCCCAGACCCGCTCCGGGGTGCCGGGCAGCTCGGTGTCAAAAACAATTTCGAATTTCCGGTCGTCAGTCATTGTCCTGCCCCTTAGCTGGAATGATTTTGGTTGAGTCCTGTGTTTCCGGCTTGAGTGCCGGGTGAAGCGCGACGACGAGCCTGTGCTTCCGTCCGCCGGCGCCGGCGTGGTGGTACTTGTCCACGAGCCGGGTGACCGCCACGCCCAGATCCTCGGCGAACGCAGCCCGGTCGGCCGCGCTGCGGAAGGTGACTTCGCCGTCGATAGCGAACGTGGCCAGTGTCTGCCGCGCGGCGGCAGCACCGGCAATGAGCTTCCCCATTTCCTGGACCATGCGGCCGGCGAGCGCCAGCAGCAAGAAGGCCGAGAACCGGTCCGCGAAACGGCGCGGGTCCGGCGCCACCGACTGCAGCGCCACCGGGGAGATGAGGTAGGAGGCTGCGGTTGCCCGCAGTACGCGCTCGGTGACGTTGCCCTTGCGGCGCTCCTCCACCAGCTCCACGAGGCCGTGCCGCTCGAGTGCCTTGAGGTGGTAGTTCACCTTTTGCCGCGGCAGCCCAACCTTCGCGGCGAGCTGCGTGGCCGAGCCGGGCTCGGCCAGCTCCTGCAGGATGCGGGTCCGGATGGGGTCCAGCGAAGCCTCCGCCGCCGCCGGGTCCTCGATCACTTCGATGTCCAGCATGGTTCAAGTATCGTGACCGACAAATTTATTTGTCAAGAACTTTTTTCTCGTCCGTCGCCGTTTCGACGGTTCCCTGCAGGTTCGACGGCGGGGGTCGTCGTGTGCGCGGGGAACCGTCGAAACGGGGCTGCAATGAGCAGGAACCGCGCGCAAAGTAGAATGGACCGGTGATGCAATCCCCCCTTCCCGTGCGCGACGGCGTGAACGCGACGCGTCTGCGCCTCCCGGACGAGGGCCCGTGGGACACCGCAATGGACTACATGATGCACCGCTGGGGGCACATCGACCCCCAAGGCATCGAGGACCGGTTCGACGCCGGCGAGATCGTGGGCGAGGGCGGCATCCCCCTGCACCGCGGCACCCGGCTCGAGGACCACACCTTCATCTGGTACTACCGCACGCTCCCGCCGGAAACCCGGCTGCCTGTGGAGCTGAACATCCTGCACCAGGACGAGCACATCCTGGTGGTGGACAAACCGCACTTCCTGCCCACCACCCCCGGCGGCACGTACATCCAGGAATCGGCGCTGGTCCGCCTCCGCAACCAGCTGGACCTCCCGGACCTGATCCCGATGCACCGCCTGGACCGCATGACGGCAGGCATCCTCCTGCTCTCCACCAACCCTGAGACACGGGGTAAGTACCAGGTTCTCTTCGAGAAGCGCCAGGTCCAGAAGGAGTACGAGTGCGTGTCCGCGGCTGAACCGGCTGCCGGACATCCCGCCGTCGACTTCCCGGTGGTGGTCCGCAACCGCATGACGAAGTCCCGCAGCTACCTTCTGGCGGAGGTCATCGACGGCGAGCCGAACGCGGAGACCCGAATTGACCTGCTGCGGACGTTCGACGGCGCTGATGGCGCTGGCCATCCGACAGCCGGGGCAAGACGCCGCGGCCTCTACCGGCTCGAACCGCACTCCGGGAAAACCCACCAGCTACGCGTGCACATGGCTTCTCTGGGGCTGGGCATCCTGCACGATTCGTTCTACCCCGAACTGCTGGACAAGGCGCCCGACGACTACACCAAGCCGCTCCAGCTGCTGGCACGTGGCATCCGGTTCGTGGACCCCATCACTAAGGAACCCGTCGAGTACCGCAGCCGCCTCCAACTCAGCGAAGTCCGCTAGCCAGGCCGACGTCCCAGCCGAACCTAATCCGCTAGGGAGCACGTTCAAGGACATACCGAAAGTCCGCCACGGTTTCCGGGCCAAAAAGCACGAACTCCACCAACTCCACGCCCTGCTCTCCGCCTTCTTCGTAGCGTGCGGCGTACGATCGGACGGCGTCGAATGCCACCCGCGCCACCTGGCGGGCGTCCCAGCCGTAGACCCCCGCGCCTACCGCGGGAAAGGCCAGCGACCGGACACCCAGGCCCTCGGCAACCCGCAGGCTCTCGGTAAAACAGGACGCGAGCAGCGCGGGGTTGGTCTGCCCGGCGTGGCGGTTGGGCCCGACGGTGTGGATGACCCAGCGGGCCGGCAGCCCGAACCCCGGGGTGGCCACGGCAGCGCCCACCGGCAGACCGTCCTGGAGGGTCGTTGCCCGCAGCTCGCGGCAGGCCGCCAGCAGTTCCGGCCCGGCGGCCCGATGGATCGCCCCGTCCACGCCCCCGCCGCCCAGCAGCGAAGAGTTGGCGGCATTTACCACAGCGTCCACCGGCCGTCCGGTGATGTCACCCTCAACGATCTCTATCCGCATGGAGCCAGTGTGGCATTGCGAACCGTCCAGGGCGTAGGGCTCCGCCACGCATAGGTGTTCCGCCACGCATAGGAGTTCCGTCGGGTGTAGGAGTTCCGCCAACTGTCCGCCCCGCGCGTTCCCGCTCCGTGTGGGGTACGTTGTGCAAATGGACTTCGGCAATCCGGACACGTGGAGCACGGCGATCTACTTCTGGATCATTCCGGCCGTCCTGGGCGATGCCATTTTTCCGCCCATCCCGTCCGAGATGGTCCTGATCACGGGCGGTGCCCTGTCTGCCGAGGGACGGGCAAACCTGTTCCTGGTGGGCTTCCTGTCCGCCTCCGCGTCGTGGCTGGGCGACGTTGTGGTGTTCCAGCTGTTCAAGCGCCGGCTGAGCCACATCCTGGACCGTTGGACGTGGGGCCGGAAGATCCACCGCGGCATCCACGAGGCCATCGCCAAGGCGGGCCGGTCCTCCGCTTACGGCACCATCATCGGGGCTCGGTTTATCCCGGGAGGGCGGCTCGCGACATCGGCCGCCGCAGGCATCGCCGACGTCTCCACCCGGGGCTTCAGCCTGTGCGCCGGGCTGGGAGCGGTGCTGTGGGCGACGTGGCTCGTGGGCCTCGGCTTCTTCACGGGCTCCGCAACGGGGCTGCCCTTTTGGGCGAGTTCGCTGATCGGTGTGGCCGTTGGCCTGGTGATTGGCGCCGTCGTGGGTCTGATCGTCACGCGCCGGCAGGGCGACCGCTCCCCCGTGGACGAGCCGGGCGGTGCCCCCGAGCCGGGCACCCAGGCCCCGGGCGCCTAAGCTTTCAACACGTAAGCGTTAGACGGGCGCCCAGCGGCCGCGGCTGCGGCGGAGTACCGAAAGCGAGCCTGTCAGCGCAACGCGTTCGACGGCGTCGCGCATCACTGCTGCCGATTCCCGCGCCGCGCTGTTCTCACCGTTGTATTCGGTGGGCTCCACGAGGAAGCGCAGGTTAAGCTGCGGCACGCCCCCGGCCAGTTCCAGCTGGTGCGACTCCACATGATGCCGCGACCCCAGCGCCTCCACGGCGGTGTCCATTACGGCTTCGGGAGGGTTGCCCGGCTTCAGCCCGGTGATCTTGAGTCTGGTCTGAAAGGACGGCATCCTCCAACCCTAGCGAAGGGTGGGAAGGACACAGCGCGAACGGACACCTGTGGCCCCAAAATCCGGCTCCGGCAGGGCCGTAGCTGTCCGTTCGAACCGGCGAACGGCGGGCGGAAATCCGGACGGTTGCGTTTTCTCTGGCGCGAGCCTATCTTGGCAAAAAGGGGCGCGATCATGCACGAACTCTCCATCACGCAGGGCCTTGTCGACGCCGTTCTGGACCGCACAGGTGAACGGACGGTCACTGCGGTCAACCTTAGGATCGGTCCCCTTTCCGGCGTACTGGCTGATGCCGTGCGTTTTTGTTTTGACGTGGCAGCGGCCGGCACCCCGCTGGCTGGCGCGCGGCTGCAGATCGACGAACCGCGGGGCCGCGGACGGTGCCGCAGCTGCCAGGACGAATTCACCCTGAGCGATCTCATTCTGCTTTGCCCTTGCGGAAGCGCGGACGTCGAAGTCCTCAGCGGCCGCGAGCTGATGCTGATGTCCGTGGAGGTGGCATAGGGCATGTGTACAACATGCGGTTGCGGCGACGAGGCCGGCACCCGCATTTCAAACCTCGCAGGCGAACTGCACACACCCGGGCAGGGGCACCCGCACAGCCACACCGATGAGCACGGGCGCACGTACACCCACGACCACTCCCCCCAAGGGCACACGGACGGGCACCACCATGCGGCGGCGGGCCCAGAAACCATCGTGCTCGAGCAGAATCTGCTGGCCAAGAACAACCTGCTGGCCGCCACGAACCGCGGCTGGCTTGCCGGCCGGGGGGTGCGGGCTTTCAACGTCATGAGTTCACCGGGTGCCGGCAAGACCACCCTCCTGGTCCGCACGCTGACCGAACTGGGCAGGCGCCTGGACGCGCGAGTCATCGAAGGGGACCAGGAGACGTCCCTCGACGCTGACCGCATCCGCGCCACCGGGCGCCCGGTCATCCAGATCAACACGGGAGCCGGCTGCCATCTCGACGCCGACATGCTGCGGCACGGCCTCGACGCGCTGTCGCCAGAGCCGGGCTCCACGGTCTTCATTGAAAATGTGGGCAACCTCGTCTGCCCCGCGCTGTTTGACCTCGGCGAAACGGCCAAGGTGGTGATCGTCTCGGTAACGGAAGGTGATGACAAACCCCAGAAATACCCGCACATGTTCATGGCAGCCGACCTCGTGATCGTCAACAAGTCGGACCTGCTCCCCTACGTCGAGTTCGACGTCGACCGATGCCTGCACCGGATCCGGCAGATCAATCCGCGGGCCGAATTCCTCACGCTGTCCGCCGCCACCGGCGAAGGCCTCGCCGCCTGGTACGGCTGGCTCGACGGCGCCACCCCCCAAGCGGCGGCGCCAACCTCCGGGACAGCCGCGTCAGAACCCCTGACCGGCACCCTGACACAAGCACACTGAACCCCAGCAGGGGCACTGAAAGAGGCAACGATGCCTACGGAAACTTCCCTCAAGGCCGAAGAAGCCCTTATCCACGTGCTGTGGATCAACGCAGGGCTCAGTTGTGACGGCGACTCGGTGGCCCTGACCGCGGCCACCCAGCCGAGCGTCGAGGAAATCGCCCTCGGGGCGCTGCCCGGCCTGCCGAAGATCGCCATGCACTGGCCACTGATCGACTTTGAATGCGGCCCGCAGGAAGGGGCCGACGACTTCCTGGAATGGTTCCGCAAGGCGGACCGGGGCGAACTTGAACCGTTCGTGCTGGTGGTCGAGGGATCCATTCCCAACGAGAAGCTCCATGACCCCGGCGGCTACTGGTGCGGGTTCGGCAACGACCTCGAGACCGGCCAGCCCATCACCACCAGTGAGTGGCTGGACCGCCTGGCACCCAAGGCCACCGCGATCATTGCCGCCGGAACCTGCGCAACCTACGGCGGCATCCACGCCATGGCCGGCAACCCAACCGGCGCCATGGGTGTGCCGGACTACCTCGGCTACGACTGGAAGTCCAAGGCCGGCATCCCCATCGTGTGCGTGCCCGGATGCCCGATCCAGCCTGACAACCTCTCCGAAACCATGACGTACCTGCTCTATCAGGCCACCGGCCAGGCACCGATGATTCCGCTGGATGAGGCACTGCGACCCACCTGGCTGTTCGGCAAGACGGTCCACGAGGGCTGCGACCGGGCCGGCTACTACGAGCAGGGCGACTTCGCCACCGAGTACGGCTCCCCCAAGTGCATCGTCAAGCTCGGCTGCTGGGGCCCCGTGGTGAAGTGCAACGTGCCTAAGCGCGGGTGGATGAACGGCATCGGCGGTTGCCCCAACGTCGGCGGCATCTGCATCGGCTGCACCATGCCGGGCTTCCCGGACAAGTTCATGCCCTTCATGGATGAGCCTCCCGGCGGCAAGCTTTCCACCAGCACCATCCGGCCCTACGGCTCCGCCATCCGGACGCTCAGGGGCATCACGACGCACACCCTGGACCAGGAGCCCAAGTGGCGCCGGCCCGGACCCGAGCTCCTCACCGGGGCCCGGCGCACCTGGTAACCACCCCATTCCAGACAGGCGAAGAAGACAATGACGTCAACAATTCCCATGGGTTCCGGAAGCGGAGCGGGCAACAGCAACCTGGTGGAAATGAACTGGGATCCCATCACCAGGATCGTCGGCAGCCTCGGCATCTACACAAAGATCGATTTCGAGAACAACCAGGTCGTGGAATGCAAGAGCACTTCCTCGATCTTCCGCGGCTACTCCCTCTTCATGAAAGGCAAGGACCCAAGGGACGCCCACTTCATCACCAGCCGCATCTGCGGGATCTGCGGCGACAACCATGCCACCTGCTCCTGCTATACGCAAAACATGGCTTACGGCGTCAAGCCCCCGAGCCTGGGCGAATGGATCGTCAACCTGGGCGAAGCCGCCGAGTACATGTTCGACCACAACATCTTCCAGGAAAACCTCGTTGGCGTGGACTACTGCGAAAAGATGGTCTCCGAAACGAACCCCGGCGTCCTCGCCAAGGCCGAAAACACCCGGGCACCGCATGAGGCGGACCACGGTTACCGGACCATCGCCGACATCATGCGCTCGCTGAACCCCTTCACCGGCGAGTTCTACCGGGAGGCCCTGCAGGTCAGCCGCGCCACCCGCGAGATGTTCTGCCTCATGGAGGGCCGCCATGTGCACCCCTCCACGCTTTATCCGGGCGGCGTGGGGACGGTGGCCACCATCCAGCTGATGACGGACTACCTCACGCGGCTCATGCGCTACGTGGAGTTCATGAAGAAGGTCGTCCCGATGCACGACGACCTGTTCGATTTCTTCTACGAGGCACTGCCGGGCTATGAGCAGGTGGGGCTGCGGCGGACGCTGCTGGGCTGCTGGGGGTCGCTGCAGGACCCGGACTACTGCAACTTCGAATACAAGGACATGACCGAGTGGGGCCGGAAGATGTTCGTCACCCCGGGCGTGGTGGTGGATGGCAAACTGGTCACCACCGACCTGGTGCGCATCAACCTGGGCCTGCGAATCATGCTCGGCTCTTCGTACTACGAGGACTGGGAAGACCAGGAAATGTTCGTTACCCACGATCCGCTGGGCAACCCGGTGGACCGCAGGCATCCGTGGAACCAGCACACCAACCCGCGGCCGCAGAAGCGCGACCTCTCGGACAAGTACAGCTGGGTCATGTCCCCGCGCTGGTTCGACGGCCAGGACAACCTCGCCCTGGACACCGGCGGCGGCCCACTCGCACGGCTTTGGGCCACGGCGCTCGCCGGACTCGTGGACATCGGCTACCTCAAGGCCACCGGCAGGAGCGTCCAGATCAACCTGCCCAAGACCGCTCTGAAGGGGCCCGTCACGTTCGAGTGGAACATCCCGCAGTGGAGCAACACGCTCGAACGCAACCGCGCCCGCACCTACTTCCAGGCCTACGCCGCGGCTGCGGCGCTGCACTTCGCGGAAAAGGCCCTCGAGGAGATCCGGGCCGGACGCACCAAGACGTGGGAAACCTTCGAGGTCCCGGATGAAGGCATCGGCTGCGGCTTCACCGAGGCGGTCCGCGGAGTCCTGTCCCACCACATGGTGATCCGCGACGGCAAGATCGCCAACTACCACCCCTACCCGCCCACTCCATGGAATGCCAGCCCCACCGACTCCAACGGTGTGGCCGGCCCCTATGAGGACGCGGTCCAGGGGCAGCCGATCTTCGAGGAGAACGACCGCGAGCACTTCAAGGGCATCGACATCATGCGGACCGTCCGCAGCTTCGATCCCTGCCTGCCCTGCGGTGTCCACATGTACCTGGGCAACGGGCAGACGCTGGACATGCTCCACTCCCCCACCCAGACCCTGACCGGCGAGTAGGCCATGCTCGGCGGGGACCGGCCGGCGCTGCAGAGCGGCGACCAAATAGGCACACTCCTTGACGCCCTCGGCGCCGGCGGGGCGGTGGCCCGCGGCCGTGCCGAGGACCTGGTCCGGCAGGTGACAGACCTTTACGGCGCGGGACTGCAGCGGATCATGGAGATCCTGCAGGCCCATGGAAAGCTCGACGACGTCACTCTGGAAGCGCTGACCGCTGACAGCCTGGTGGCCGGCCTCCTGGTGATCCACGGGCTGCACCCCCATTCGCTGGAGGCGCGGGTGGCCGCGGCGCTGGACAGTGTGCGGCCCTACCTCGGCTCCCACGGCGGCGACGTGGAGCTCGAAGGCATCAGTCCCGACGGCGTGGTGCGGCTCAAGCTGCTCGGCACCTGCCAAGGGTGCCCGTCATCGTCCGTCACGCTCAAGTACGCCGTTGAGGAGGCCATCCAGAACGCCGCCCCCGAGGTGACCGCCATCGACGTCGTCGAAGCGGAAAAGCAGCCGGGCGCCCCGGCGCTGATTCCGGTGGATTCGTTGCTGGTCCGGGTGAACAATCCGGCGGGCGGCACGCCCGCCGAATCCTGGCACGACATGTCCGGCGGCACGTGGGAACCGGTTCCGGAGATCGCCGGGCTCGAACCCGGCGAGGTGGCAGGCTTCCTGGTCGGCGGCTACGCGGTGCTGGCCTGCCGGACAGGCCAGGACATCTACGCCTACCGCGACTACTGCCCGCGCTGCACCGGTTCCATGGCCGGCGCCGTGCTGCAGCGCGCCCTCGCGGCACCGGTTGGCGGCGGCCTGCTCACCTGCCCTACCTGCCGCGGCCACTTTGACGTGCGGCGGGCGGGCACCTGCCTCGAGGACAAGGACCTGCACCTGGAGCCGCTTCCGCTGCTGGTCCGGAACGGAGTGATGTCCGTGGCGGTCCCGACGGTGTCCGTGCAGTCCGCGCCGTTGGCGGTTGCCCCGGTACCGGCAGCCCCGGCAGCCGTGACGCCGGTGCAGGCAATCCCGCTGGTGACACCGGCCGGGCTGGAACCCGTCCCGGCGGCGCCTGGACCGGAACCGGCGGAGCCGGCCCCGGCGGAGCCGGCCCCGGCGGAGCCGGCCCCGGTGTCTGCGGCGGTGTCCGTTCAGGCGGCACGTGGACCGGCACCTGCAGCCGGCGTGTCCGTGCCCATCGCGACGCCGGCGCCCGGCATTGCCCCGGAACTGCAGGCAGCCGGCGGACAGGACCGCTGAGATGAACATGGAGAACGGAGGAGGTACAGGGCGCGGCCCGGGAACCGGCCAGGCCAACGGCACCTTGCCGGTGGCCTTGCTGCGGCGGATTTCCGCGAACCGGCCCGCTCCTGCCGCCGGGGAATGCTGCGAAATGTGCGGCGAACCGATTTCCGAGGCACACCAGCACGTGGTGGACTTGGGGAGCCACGCCATGATGTGCACCTGCCGGCCCTGCTACCTCCTCTTCACCGATGCGACCGCCCATCTGCGCTACCGCTCGGTGCCGGACAGATACTTCTCCTTCCCCGGCTTCGATCTCGGCCCTGGGCAGTGGGACGAACTGGAAATTCCGGTGGGCCTGGCGTTTTTCTTCCGCAGTTCCAAGCTCGGGCGCACGGTGGCGTTCTACCCGGGCCCGGCCGGGGCCACCGAATCGGAACTGCCGCTTGCCGCCTGGGACAGCGTGCTGGCCCGCAACCCGGCCCTCGGCCTCGCGGCGCCGGACACGGAGGCGCTGCTGATCCGCGGCCCGGGCCCGGGCAGGGCCGCCGCGGACTGCCACCTCGTTCCGGTGGACGCCTGCTACGAGCTTGTGGGCCGGCTGCGCCGCCTCTGGCGGGGGTTCGACGGCGGCCAGGAGGCACGCGATGAGCTCGCCTCCTTCTTCGACCGGATCAACCGCCGCAGCGTTCCGGCGCCGGCAGATTCCGCCGGCACGGGAGGCTTCCGGTGACCGAGCTTTCCTTCGCCGTGATGGAGATCCGGCCCGAACCCTACGCCGCCGCCCCGCAGCTGACGGCCAGGCTGCAGCTGACGGAAGGCACCGGGGCCGTGGTGCACGCCGTGGCGCTGCGCTGCCAGGTCCGGATCCTGCCCCAGCGCCGCGGGTACGCGCCCGAGGAGGAGACGGGCCTGCTGGACCTATTCGGAGACCGCGGACGCTGGCCCAGCACGCTCAAGTCGTTCATCTGGATGCAGTGCAGCACCATGGTGCAGGGTTTCACGGGCAGCACCGAGGCGGACCTCCCGCTGCCCTGCACGTTTGATTTCGACGTGGCCGCCGCCAAATACCTGCATGCGCTGCGCGACGGCGAGATACCGCTGGAGCTGCTGTTCTCCGGCACCGTGTTCACCAAAGGGCAGACCGGGTTCACGGTGGAACAGGTGCCGTGGGACCTCGAGGCGTCCTACAAACTGCCCGTCGCCGCTTGGCGCAGCCTCATGGACCAGTACTTCCCGAACGCCGGATGGATCCGCCTGGACCGCGACGTCCTGGCAGCACTCGCCCGGTACAAGTCCGCCGAGGGCCTCACGTCGTGGGAATCGGCGGTGGAGAAACTCCTCGCGCAGGCCACCGCGGATGTTTCCGGGGAACGGCCATGAACACCAGTCTGGCCCTTGCCCGGGCCGTCGCGGACGCCGTCCTCTACGAGGGCTACCTGCTCTACCCCTACCGGGCCTCCGCCCAGAAGAACCAGGTCCGCTGGCAGTTCGGGATCCTGGGTCCGCCCGGCGCCGCGGAGGACGGCAGCGGGGAGGAACCGTCCATGTCCGCCGACTGCCTGCTTGCCCCCGGCGCCGAGGCCGGGCTTGAAATCCATTTCCGCTTCCTGCAGCTGCAGACGCGCACGGCAGAAAAAGCGGACGATGGCGGCGGGTTCACTCCCGTGGACAGCCTCACCGTGGGCGGTGCGAACTGGCTGAGCTGGGACGAGGCCGTAGAACAGGAAGTGGGGTTCGGGCCGTTCTCCGTGGCCCAGCTCCGGGCCGGACAGGTCCTGCCGGTGGAGGTACCCGAGGGACTCGACGTCGAGGAACTCAAGGACGACGCCGGGAGGCCGGCCGGCCGGCTGGTGCGCCGCCGTCGTGCTCTCCGCGGAGAACTGCGGCTGCATGCCGCCGAAGATTCCGGCGGGCTGCTGCGGCTCAGCATCACCGCGGCCAACACGGCTCATCCGCTGCCGGCCGGTCCCCTGCCGGCCGGGAACCGGCAGGACGCGGCCGCGGCCTCCTTCATCGGCGCCCACGTGCTGCTCGGCGTGCGGGACGGGGATTTCGTCTCGCTGCTGGACCCGCCCGGGTGGGCACAGCCTGCAGCCGGGCTGTGTTCCCAGCACCGCTGCTGGCCCGTGCTGGCCGGCCCCGAAGGCCAGACCGACGTGCTGCTGATCTCGCCCATCATTCTTTACGATCATCCCGCGGTCGCCCCGGAAAGTTCGGTGGCGCTGTATGACTCCACCGAGATCGACGAGATCCTCACGCTGCGGGTACTGACGCTGACCGACGAGGAAAAGGCCGAGGCGCGGGCGACGGACTCGCGGGCCGCCGCCGTCATCGACCGCTGTGAGGCGATGTCGCCGGAGGACCTGCAGCAGCTGCACGGCGCCCTGCGGAACCCGCGCGCGTTCGCCGCGGATCCCGGTGACTATGCCCCGGCGGAATCGTGGAGCACGGCCAGCCAGGACGTTCCGTGGTGGAATCCGGAGGCGGAGGCCCGTGTCCGGCCGGACCAGGACGCCGTCGTGATCAACGGCGTCGCGGTGGCCCGCGGCAGCCGGGTGCGCGTGCACCCGAACCGGCGCGCCGACGCCCAGGACCTGTTCTTCGGCGGGCAGACCGGGCGGGTCACCAGCGTGCATTTCGACGTCGACGGCAGCACCCACGTCGGGCTCGTCCTCGAGCAGGATCCGGCGGCCGATCTTCACGAGGGCTACGGCCGGTCCTTCTACTACGCCCCTGACGAACTGGAGCCGCTGGAGGGAAAGGAAAACCCGTAATGAAGGCAATAGGAATGGCCACGGTTTCGGTGCTTGCAGCGATGGCACTCTGGGGCATCTACGTCGGAATCCGCGCAGTTCCGGACATCCGGCGGTACATGAAAGTGCGGCGGATGTGACCGCCGGCGGCGTCCTCGTGGCCGGCGTCGGGAACATGTTCCTGCACGACGACGGCTTCGGCCCCGAGGTGGCACGTCACCTCGCCGACCATCCGCAGCCGCTGGCTACCGGCGTCCGCGTGGTGGACTACGGCATCCGCGGCATGCACCTGGCCTACGATCTTTTGGCCGGCGTCGGCACCCTGGTCCTCGTGGACACGGTGCCTGCGGACGGTAGCTGGGCTCCCGGCAGCATCCGCGTGCTACGGGTCAGCGCGGCGGACCTGGACAGCAGGGCCATGCTCGATCCCCACGGCATGGACCCGGCGGCCGTGCTGGGCCGGCTTCGGTCCATGGGCGGCAGCCTGCCGGTGACGTACGTGGTGGGCTGTGTCCCCGCAGACCTGTCCGAAGGCATCGGCCTTTCGCCGGCGGTGGCCGATGCGGTGCCCAAGGCCGCCGCCGCCGTCGAGTCCCTGCTCGGCCGGGCCTCTTCCACTCCAGGCCGGTTTTCCACTTCAAAGTAAGGCGGTGTCCGTACATGTGCCTCGGAATACCCGGCAGGGTCGTTGAACTCCTCGAGGGGTACGGCGGCCAACTGGCACTCGTCGATGTGGCCGGAGTGCACCGGAAGATCAACATCGGGCTGCTGGATGAGGGGCCCCTGGAACCCGGCACCTGGGTCCTGATCCACATGGGCTTCGCGCTGGAACGCGTAGACGCCGCGGGCGCAGAACAGGCCATGGAAGGACTGGAGCTGATGGGCCGCCCTGCGGACACCGGTCCCGGATCCCAGCCCGCACAACCACCACAAGGAGAGCAGCATGTCACCCACGAACCAGCCTGACCCCGCCGACGAGGAAACGGTCGCCGGGAAGGGCGAAGAACAGGGCACCGCGTCGGGCGCCGCAGAGGGCACCGCACCAGGGACAGCCCGGGCCTTCGGCAGCGAACCGCCGCTGAAGGAACCCGCCCAGCCCGGAGCGGACGAAACCCCTGAAGACGCGGCACCGGCTCCGGTTGACGTCGGTGTCAGCACCACCCGCCGGGGCGAGGACGTCATCAAGGAGGAGGGCACCGAACCGGGACGCGAGCACACGGGAACCGATGATTCGCCTGCCGGCCGGCCAGCCGGCGAGTCGTCCGCCCGTGATGCGACGGCCGTCAAGACCCCCGAGCATCCCGACGGTCCGGCGCCGCAGTCACCGTAACCGGCCGCCGTCGCTGGTCGCAGCGTTTGTGGCCGGGCGCTGCTGCCCGGCGCTGATGTTCGAGCGCTAGTGTTCGAGCGCTATGGCTGCGCCGCGGTGTGCGACGCCGCTGTTGGCAATCCGGAGGTGCCGCGCCGTAAAGTGCTTGAGCTGCTGCAGCTGGTGGGTGGAGAGTCGGTCGCACACCCAGTCCCAGTGCAGTGAGACGACGTCGCCCACGGCCAGCCCGGCCACGAAGCCGGTCCCGTTCACGGCGAACTTGGCTGATTCCACCACGGGCTCGCCGATGTCCAGGGCTGTCCCGTCCCACACCAGGGGCCGGGACCGCACGACGGCGTCGTCCCCGGAGATCGCGAGCACCTGCCCCCAGCGGATCCTGCACCTGTCCAGCACGTTCAGCGCGGTGGCGTGCCGGCGTTCGTCGCGGAGCAGGCCCAGCCACGGGTAGATCTCGAACACGTGGAAACTGTGGTGTGGGACCCCGCCCGCCAGCACCCCTTCCACCAGATGCGGGAACTGCCGCCCGGTGCGCGCCCGGAACCTGTCCTCCATGGAATTGCCGAGGTTGGTGATGCCGACGGTATCCAGGAGGCTGTTGCCCACCCAGTAGGCCTCCACCACGCGGGCGTCCAGCGGATCGGCGATGCCATGCGATCCGGCGATCAGTTCGAGGTAGGGCCAGGCGCCGGCAAAGCCCTTGGCAAGTTCGCGGAGCCCCTGGTCCGTGACGCCGGACTGCCCGTAGTGCAGCAGGGCGTCGCTGTCCGGCGGGCCGCAGCTGCCACGTGAATTGGGCGGATAGGCATAGCGGACGAACAACTGGGCACCATCGATAACCATCCCGTGGCCACCTTCTGCAAGGGTCCTCTGAAAGTAGCACCGGGCCCTGACGCCGACAAGGGAACGAGGCGCGGACAAGGGAACGGCGCGGGCCGGCAGGTCCGGGCAGCTGGACCGGCCCGTCCTCGAACGCAGGAGAAAGCGTTGACAGCCCTGCCCTTGAAGCGGATGCTGTGAAGACCCACGCGCAGGGAGTCAACGATGACAGCTGCAGACCTAAACCGCCGCGCCGCCCTACAGGTGTTTGTTGCAGGCGGCTCCGCCGCCCTGCTGGCCGGATGCGGCGCATCCGGCACCGCCCCGCCGTCGTCCCCTCCCGACAGCACCAACAGCATCAGCCTCACGGACCAGCGCGGCAAGACCCTGTCCTTTGACTGGCCGGTGGCCCGGGTGGTGACCATCCCGATGCCGTCGGCGTCCCTGCTGGTCGCCGTCGACCGCAGCGCCGACCATCTCGCGGCCATGCACAACGCCTCCTGGACGGCCATGCGCGACGGCATCATGGGCTCCATGTTTCCCGGCGCACTGGACCTACCGCACGACATCGCCACCCAGGACTTCACCGCCAACGTTGAAAGTATCCGGGCCCTCAACCCGGACGTGGTGGTCCAGTGGTCGGACGCGCAGCTCATCGAGCCCCTGGAGAAGGCGGGGCTTCAGGTTCTGGGGCTGAAGAACTCCGGCACGCAGGAGGATGTGGACGCCTGGGTTGCCATGTTCGCCGCGATGCTCGGCAAGCCCGAGCGTGCCGCCGAGCTCAAGACCCGGAGCGACCGGGAGCTTGCCGAGGTCAAGTCCCTCGCCGCCGGGCGCGCGTCCAAGGGCCCGAGCATCCTGTACTTCAACCGCTTCACCGGCGGGCTCAAGGTGGCCGGTGCCAACAGCTACAACGACTTCTACATCAAGCTGGTGGGCGGCTCCAACCCGGCCACCGGCAAGGACCCGCTGACCGGTTCCGGCATGCTGGGCGTGGACATCGAGCAGGTCCTGCGCTGGGACCCCGAGGTCATCCTGCTGGGTAACTTCGACGCCGCCATGGCGCAGGACATCTACTCGGACCCGGTGTGGCAGAACGTGGCCGCGGTCCGCTCGAAGCGCGTGTACAAGGTACCGCTGGGCGGCTACCGCTGGGATCCGCCCGGGCAGGAGTCGGCGCTGATGTGGCACTGGCTGGGCGACATCGCCTTCCCGCAGCAGAGGTCTGCCGTGCGGAGCAAGGCCTCCGAATACTTCAGGTTCCTGTACAACCACGAACTCACCGGCGATGAGCTGGACAAGATTCTCCGGACCGCAGAGAACGGGCAGTCCGCCAACTACCGGCAGTTCAATGCTTGATGAGGCGGGCTCCCCGCGGCTGGGCAGGCGGCTGCG
Source organism: Arthrobacter sp. FW305-BF8 (assembly GCF_021789315.1). Taxonomy (NCBI): domain Bacteria; kingdom Bacillati; phylum Actinomycetota; class Actinomycetes; order Micrococcales; family Micrococcaceae; genus Arthrobacter; species Arthrobacter sp. FW305-BF8. The sequence continues at coordinate 760,421 of NZ_CP084561.1, read as the reverse complement.
CCCGGCACTGCCACCGGCGCAGCCGGCACTGCCACGGGCGGGCCCGGCTGCCGGCCCGGGCGGCGCTGAAGAGCGGCAGGCACTGGAACACAGGCTTGGGAAACGGGAGGCGGGAGAACGACGGCGGGAACCCGCCGTCGTCGTTCCCGTTGCCCTCAGTGCCTGCTTCCTTATCGCCGTGGCGGTGCTGGCGCTGGCGGTGGGTCGCTACAGCGTGCCGCTGGACCACGTGGTCCAGATCCTGGCCGCACAGCTCGCCCCGGTCCCGGTTCAGGCCAGCGGCACCGAACAGAACGTTGTGCTGCTGGTCCGGCTGCCGCGGATCCTGCTCGCCTTGCTGGTGGGCGGCGGCCTGGCGATTGGCGGCGCAGCGCTGCAGGCCATTTTCCGCAATCCCCTCGTCAGCCCCGAGATCATCGGTGTGTCTGCCGGCGCATCCTTCGGCGGAGCCCTGGCGCTGCTGCTCGGGCTGGGTCCGCTCCTCCTGGTGGGCGGCTCCTTCGTGTGCGGGCTGCTGGCACTCGGGACCCTGTTCCTGATCACCTCGGGCCGCGCCGGGACGCCGATGCTCATGATCGTGCTCGGCGGCGTGGTCACCGGGTCCTTCTTTTCAGCCCTGGTGGCCCTGGTGACCTACATTGCGGACCCCAACACCACGCTGCCCGCTATCGTCTTCTGGCTCCTGGGCAGCGTATCCACGGCAACCTTTGCCAAAGTAGCGGTGGCCCTGATCCCCGTCCTTGGCGGGGCCGCGGTCCTCGTGGCCCTGCGCTGGCGGATCAACGTGCTGTCCCTCGGCGACGAGGACGCGGCCGCCCTGGGCGTGCGCCCGCGCCCGCTCCGCTGGGTGGTGCTCGTGGCGGTGGCGCTCATCGTGGCCGGCGCGGTGGCAGTCAGCGGGGCCGTCAGCTGGGTGGGCCTGGTGATCCCGCACTTGGCCCGCATGTGGGTGGGGCCGGACCACCGTGTCCTCCTGCCCGTCTCTTTCCTGCTTGGCGGCGCCTACATCGTTCTGGTGGACACCATCGCCCGCACGGCCACCGCCGGGGAGATCCCGCTCGGCGTCCTCACGGCCCTGATCGGCGCGCCCGTGTTCTTCCTGCTCCTGCGCCGGAACCGCGAGAAGGTCTGGGACAGTGCTTGAACTCGACGCCGTGGGCTTCGGCTACTCGCCCCGGGACTGGGTGTTCCGCGGCGTCAGCTTCCGCGTGCCGCCGGGGACCGCCACCGCCGTGCTGGGTCCCAACGGCAGCGGCAAGACCACGCTGGTGCGCTGTGCCGCCGGGTTGCTGGACCCGCAGGAGGGAACGGTCCGGCGGAGTGAGAGCGCCGGCTACGTCCCGCAGGCCCACGGCAGCGCCTTCGCCTACCGGGCGCTGGACATGGTCCTGATGGGGCGGGCGCGGCACGTTGGCGTGTTCCGGACACCCGGGCCATCCGACCACAACGCAGCCCTGGAGGCGATGGAGCGGGTGGGCGCGGCCGGGCTGCGGGACCGGCGTTTCCCCACCCTCAGCGGGGGCGAGCAGCAGCTCATCCTCATCGCCCGGGCGATCGCCGCCGGCTCGCCCATCCTGGTGCTGGACGAGCCCGCCACCGGCCTGGACCTGAAGAACCAGGCACGCGTCCTGACGCTGCTGCGCGAACTGATGGCCGACGGCATGGCACTGCTCCTCAGCACTCACCATCCCGACCACGCCCTGCACCTTGCCGACCGGGTGGTCCTGCTGGGCCGCTCGGGCGTCCGGACCGGACACGCTGCGGAACTCCTGACCGACGCCGAGCTGTCCGCCCTCTACGGCGTGCGCGTGAGCACCGTCGCGTACTCCGACGACGGCGACGGCGTCCCCAGCACGACGCCCTGCCGGACCATCGTGGTGCACTACGGCCCCTGACGCGTCCTCACCTTTCGCAACAATTCCAGCAACGCTTCCTCAGTTCCCGTCGCTTCAGGCCAAACCCTCCCGCATCGGGCGAGGACGCGTTAGGAAGGAACCGACGAAAGGTGAGGAAGCGTCCGCGGCGGTAGGGGCTACCCGGTGTTGCGGAGGCCGGCTGCCACACCGTTGACGGTGATGAGCATGGCCCGCTGCAGGCGCTCATCGATCTCCCCTGCGGAAATGCTGGCACCTTCCGCCCGCACGCGGCGGAGCAGTTCCACCTGCAGGTAGCTGATCGGGTCGAGGTACTGGTCACGGATTTCCAGGGACCGCTTGAGCGTGGGCTGGGCGTCCAGCAGCAGGTTCTCTCCGGTAAGGTTCTGGATCTCGGAGACGGTGAGTTCGTACTCTTCGCGGATGGCGCGGAAAAGATGGTGCAGTTCCGCCGGGACCAGGGTGTCCACGTAGTATCCGGCGATCTCCATGTCCGTCTTGGCGAGGGTCATTTCCACGTTGGACAGCACGGAGCGGAAGAAGTGCCAGCCGTGCATCATCTCGACGAGCTGGGCGGAGTTCCCCGCTTCCCGTGCCGCCTTCAGCCCGGAGCCGACGCCGAACCAGCCCGGCACGATCTGCCGGGACTGGGTCCAGCCGAACACCCACGGGATGGCACGCAGGCCACCAAGCCCGGCACCGGAATCCGGGCGCTTGGACGGGCGGGAGCCGATGTTCAGGGAACCGAGCTGCTCCACCGGCGTCGAGGCCAGGAAGTAGGCCGGCAGGTCCGGGTGATCGATGAGGCTGCGGTAGCGGGCGAACGCGGCGTCGGAGATGGTCTCCATGACGTGCCCGAACCGCTCGCGCTGGTCGTCCGAGGTGCGCGGCGTGCGGTGCAGCGCAGAGCCCTGGAGTACGGCGGCGAGGGACAGCTCAAGGTTTTCCCGGGCAAGTTCCGGCAGGGAGTACTTGTCCGAGATGACCTCGCCCTGTTCGGTGAACTTAATTTCACCTTCGAGGACGCCGTTCGGCTGCGCCATGATGGCGTCGTAAGTGGGTCCGCCGCCGCGGCCCACGGATCCACCGCGGCCGTGGAACAGGCGCACGCGGACGCCGTGCTTGGAGGCGATGTCGCGCAGCTTCCGCTGGGTCTTGTGGATTTCCCACTGGCTGGTCATCACGCCGGATTCCTTGTTGGAGTCCGAGTAGCCGAGCATGACTTCCTGGACATCCCCGCGCAGCCGGACCAGCTCGCGGTAGGACGGGTCGGACAGCAGCTGGTCAACGATCTCCGCAGAGGCACGCAACTCCTCGACGGTCTCCAGCAGCGGTGCGAAGCCAATCTTGGCGTACGGGGCGTCGCCGAAGATGCTGACCAGGCCGGCCTCGCGTGCCAGGACGGCAGCGGCCAGAACGTCGTCGGCGCCGCGGGTCATGGAGATGATGTAGGTCTCGATGACGTCCGGGCCGTACGTGCGCAGGGCGCGGCGGATCTCACGGAAGACGTCGTACGTGCCGTCAGCGGCGCCGTCGAGCTTGATCGGGTGGCCGGACAGCGGACGGCGGGACGCGAGCTCTGCGCTGAGGACCTCGAGGCGCTCGTCCCGGGTCAGTTCGGCGTACCGGATGCCGGGACCGCCGAGGCGGTCCATGAGCTGGCCGACCGCGTCGTGGTGGTGGTCGGCGTGCTCGCGGATGTCGAGGGTGGCCAGGTGGAGGCCGAAGGAGGCGATGGCGCGGCGGACACGTGCCAGCGCGCCGTCCGCGGCAAGGGACGCCGAGTGGTTGCGCAGGGACAGTTCCAGCAGTTCGAGTTCGGCGATGAGCTCCTCGGTGGAGGTGTAGTCACGCCCGGGCTGGTGCTTGGAGCCCGCGGACACACGCTTGCCGGTGTTGATGAGCTTGGCCTTGATGCAGGTCAGTTTCAGCCGGTAGGGCTCCTGGGCATTGAGTTCCAGGATGCGGCGGTCCAGGCCGGGCAGCTTCGCGAGATCGGCGTCGATCGAATTGAGGAGCGCCTGGTCGGCGCCGGCGAGGGCCGTGGAGTTGGACAGGACGGAGATGAGCTCGTCGATCATGGCAATGCTGATCCGGACCGCATGCTGGTTCTGCAGCTGCAAAATCTCGTGCGTGACGGCGGCCGTGACGTTGGGGTTGCCGTCACGGTCACCGCCGATCCAGGAGCCGAACCGGATCGGGGCGTTCTGGGCCGGCAACGCGACGCCGTGCTCGCCGAGGAGTTCCGAGAAATCCGTCAGCATCTCCGGCAGCGCATCCGTCAGGATGCTCTCGAGGTAGTAGATGGCGTTGCGGGCCTCGTCCACCGGCGTGGGCCGGACCTGGCGCAGTTCGTCCGTCTGCCACATCTGGTCGATCATCTCCGACAGCTGCCGGTCCTGCCGGCGCCGGGCGCTGGTGCCCTCCTCGGTGGGCTGGGCCAGCACGTCCGAGAGCTTGCGGATCTTGTCCAGCACGGAGCGGCGGGACGCCTCCGTGGGGTGCGCGGTGAAGATCGGGCGCACATCCAGCTCGTTGACCACTTCCTGCAGCACCGCCGGACCGGCCTGCCGCGCAATGTCCTCGATGGCCTTGGCCAGCCAGCCGTCCTTCTCCTGCCGGGTGCGCAGCCCGCGGACGCGGTGGACCTGTTCGGCAGCGTTGGCGAGGTGGAAGTAGAAGGCGAAGGCGCGGACCAGGTCGGTCGCCTGCTCGAGCGGCAGGGAGGCGAGCAGCTCACGGACCTGGGCAACGACGTCGTGCGCGCTCCACGGGCCGGTGGCCTCCGCCCCGCCCCGGGCGGCCTCCTTGGATTCCTTGGTCAGCAGGCGCACCTGCTCCACCAGGTCGAGGAGCTCGGGGCCGTGCTGGCGGACCAGGGATTCGCCCAGCAGGGTGGAGACCCGGCGCACGTCGGCGCGGAGTTCGGCGGCGAGATCTGTTTCTGAATTCATTGCAGTGTCAGCCATGGAAACTATCTTTCGAGTGTTCGACTTTGGCTCGTACACTGCGCTGGATACTGTGAGCCCGGTTACTGTTCCTATGGGATGTTACCCGCAGCCGGCCGGAGCCCGGGAATATGTCTCAGATGCTGTCAGGACCTTGAACTGGAACGGCCGGTGCCTGTAGAGGGGCCGCGGGCAACCGGATCCGGGCCGAATACGGACCGTTCGCCTGCGGTCCGGGACCGGCGCTGGGCGCTTCATGCCGCTTTAGTTTCTGTTCCTCCCGCGCCGCCAGCGCCTCCGAATGCGTCGGGGTGCCGGTGGCCGGATCGAACCCCGCCAGGGCGCTTCCCAGCGTTCCCGCAGCGCCTTTCGGATCGACGCCGCGCTTCTGTACGGCCATCCCCGCGAGGGTCAGCGCCGCCACGATGGCAACGCAAACCAGCACCGTCAGAACAATGTCCAAGGCCATACCCCAAGGCTACGCCTGCCGCCGCCCGGGGTTGACCCCTAAGCTGGCCAGATTGGCATACACCGTTGGAGGACACATGAGCACCGCAGCAGACGCCCAGCTGGAGCGCTGGCTCCGCTTCCGCAAAGGCCGCAACAGCGCACTCGCTGCCGAACACGGCTGGCTCACGCTCACGTCGTTCCAGTGGCTGGAAAGCCAGCCCGCCGCCGTCGACCTCGTCCCCGGGCTGTGGTCAGCGGACGGCACGACGGCGACGCTCACCGCCGCGGCGTCCGACGGGCTGACGCTCGTGGAGACCGGGAATCCGGTGGACGGGACAGTCACTGCGCGGCTCGCCAATGAGGACTCGCTCATGTGGGTGCAGTTCGGCGGCGCGGACGGCCGGCAGGTTGTGGTGGAGCTGGCGAAGCGTGCGGACAGGTATGCGGTCCGCACCCGGGACTCCGCGTCGCCGGTGTTCACCGAGTTCGACGGCGTGCCCACCTTCGATTACCGGCCCGACCTTGCAGTTGAGGCCAGGTTCGAGGCCTACCCGGAACCTGTGGACGTGCCCATTTCCACGGCCAATCCGCTGGTGGACGGGGTGCACCGCACCGTCGGCGAACTGGTGTTCCGGCTGCCGGGCAAGGACCACGAGTACCGGCTCCACGCGGAGGAGGAGAAGCTCGGCGCCCTGACAGTCACGTTCCACGACGAGACGAACGGCGACACGACTGACGAATGGCGCAAGGTGTCCACGGCGCGCCCGCGGCCGGACGGCTCCGTAGTTTTGGACTTCAACCGCGCCATCAACTACCCCAGCGCCTTCACGCCCTACGGAACGTGCCCCATGCCGGTGAAAAACAACAGCCTGGACGCCCGCATCGAGGCCGGGGAGAAGCAGCCCGCCTCCTGAGGCTCCCCTTTAGCGCGAACCTTCAACTCGCCCGTCCAGCGCGAACTGGCACGTAATGCCCTCAAAACGGAGATTTGAGGTCATCAGCTGCCAGTTCGCGCAGGAGCCGGGCCGGGGAATGAAGCCACCTAGACGATCGCGGAGACCCCTGTGACTGCACGGCCCACGATCAGCGTGTTGACCTCGTACGAGCCCTCGTAGGTGTAGATGGCCTCGGCGTCGGCGAAGATCTTGGCCATCCGGTAGTCCGTGACGATGCCGTTACCGCCCAAAATGGACCTTCCCATTGCCACTGTTTCGCGCATCCTCGCCGACGTGTACGACTTGGCCAGCGCCACCTGCGCCATGCCGACGCCCTGCTCCTGCAGCTGCCCGCTCTCATGCAGCTGCCCGGCCTCCTGCAGCTGCGCGATCCGGGCCATCATGCCCATGCTCGCCACGGCATTGCCCAGCATGGACACCAGCTGCTGCTGGATGAGCTGGAACCTCGCCAGCGGCCGGCCGAACTGCTGGCGTTCGACGGCGTATTGCCGGGCGACGTCGAACGCCGCCAGCTGCTGCCCCACGGCCTGCCACGCGACCATAATGCGTGATCCGCGGAGCAGTTCGTTGGTGTCGTCGAAACTGCTGATGCCCGCAAATCGGTCCGCCTCGGCAACCCGCACGTTATCGAAAACGATGTCGGCGTTCTGCACGGTGCGCAGCGCGATTTTGTTCTCAATCCGGCTGCGGCCCACTCCGGGCAGGCTGGCGTCCACGATGAAGCCACGGACCGCGCCGTCAGCCTCGTCCCGCGCCCACACCAGCATGTAGTCGCAGAACGTCCCGTTGCCGATCCACCGCTTGGCGCCGTTGAGCACCCAACAGTCCCCGCCGCCGTCGGCCTCGCCGGTACGGCCCGATACCCGGCGCGCCCGCGTCTCCATGCCGCCGGCGACGTCCGAGCCGTGGTCCGGTTCGGTCAGGGCAAACGCGCCCGTGGTCCTCAGGTTCGAGGCGTCGTTGAGGTACCGGTTCCGCTGGTCCTCGGAGCCAAACCGGTAGAGCGACTCGACGAAGAGGTCGTGGTGGACCAGGAAAAACGTGGCGATCGACGTGTCCACGCGCGTCATCTCTGCGATCACCAGCCCGGCGAACAGGTGGCTGTAGCCGCGCTGGGCGGGGGTGCTCAGCTCCAGGGCGGCCAGCTTGGGCAGGATGTGCGCCGGAAATTCGGCCTTGTTCCACCAGTCCCCCGCGAACGGCGCGATCTCCGCGGCCAGGAACTCCCGCAGTTCGCCCAGCTTGCGCTGTTCGGAGGCGCTGAGCAGGGACTCGTAGCCGAAAAAGTCGGCGGTGGGCAGGGTGTCGACGGCGGATATCGCCCGGGTGGCCCCGCCCGGTTTGGTTCCGGTCACTTCGGTGGAGGGAAGTCCAGTTCCGGTCACTTCGGGCCCATCCGGATGGCGCCGTCGAGGCGGATTGTTTCGCCGTTGAGCATGGCGTTCTCTACGATGTGCGCGGCGAGGTTTGCATACTCGGCGGGCCGCCCCAGCCGGGACGGGTGCGGCACCTGCCGGCCCAGTGACTCCTGCGCCTCCTGCGGCAGTCCGGCCATCATCGGGGTCTCGAAAATTCCGGGCGCAATGGTCACCACGCGGATGAGGGACCGGGCGAGTTCGCGGGCCAGGGGCAGGGTCATGGCGGCCACTCCGCCCTTGGATGCAGCGTAGGCAGGCTGGCCGATCTGCCCGTCGAACGCGGCCACCGAGGCGGTGTTGATGATCACGCCGCGTTCCTCTCCGCCGAGCTCGGTGACAGCAGGCTCGGTGGCGGCCATCGCAGCGGCGGCCAGCCGAACCACGTTGAAGGTCCCCACCAGGTTGATCTGGATGACACGGTGGAAGGTCTCCAGCGGCAGCACGCCGTCGCGCCCCAGGACCTTGCCCGGCGTGGCGATGCCGGCGCAGTTCACCACGATCCGCAGTGGCCCCAGCCCGACGGCGGCGTCCACAGCGGCCTGCACCTGGTCCTCGCTGGTCACATCCGCCGGAACGAAAACCGCTTTGGGGGCTGCCACCTCGCGGCCTGAAACGGTGCCTGCAGGGTTCTGCGGGCCGGCAGCATTCAGCTCGTCGGCGTATGCGGCGCCGGCCGAGGTGCCGAGGTCGGCGAGAACCACAGAGGCGCCGGCGTCGAACAGCCGCCGGGCCGTGGCGGCGCCCAGGCCGGATGCACCGCCCGTGATGAGCGCGACGGAACCCTCGATTTCCATACATCCTCCTTGATGCGGAACCGGTCGATGCGGGTCCGGATCCCGGCCGCGAACGTTAGTTAGTGAATGTTAACTGAAATGGGCGCCGTATGCACCCCGCACCACCAACCCCGCGCCGCCCGGTTCGTCCCCCCAGCTTGCCGCACTGGCCGATTGCCACACTGGCGGATTGCCAGGAGGGCGGTTCGCTAGGCTGGCCGAATGATCCAGCCAGATGCCGACGCCACCCCGAATGCCACCCCCGCTCCCGCAATGGCCTGGGCAGAGCGGGCCGACGAGGCCGCACGGTCGGTGACCCATCTGTTCGGCCAGCGGCTGTTCTTCCTGCCTGGGACGCACATCGCAGCCACCGTCCGCCCCTCCGGCCGCATCGAAAACCTCCGCCGCCCGTGGCACTACTGGTGGCAGGCGCATTACCTGGACTGCCTCGTGGACGCGGGTTTTCGCGAACTCGGGAGGGCAGGGCGGCCGCCGGAAAAGTTCGACGGCGGCACCCGGCCCAGCGCCGGCCAGCTCGCCTCGCGGCTGGTCACCGGCATCCGGCTGCGGAATTTCCTGACGTTCGTCAACCATTACTACGACGACATGGCCTGGCTGGCCCTGTCCACACTCCGCCTGGAGCGGCTCGCCGAGGAGAGCCGCCGGCCCAGCACCCGGCGGCAGGAAAAGATCCGCAAGAGCCTGACGCTGCAGTTCGACTCGGCCTCCACCGACGACCTGGGCGGCGGCACGTTCTGGAGCACCAAGCGGGACTTCAAGAACACCCCGGCCACGGCACCGGTGGCGCTCTACTATGCCCGCACGGGCAACACCGCCAAGGCGCAGGCGCTGCTCGACTGGCTGGACGCGCGGCTGTTCGACCCCACGCGCGGGCTCTACCTGGACGGCATCCGAATTCGCAGCACCGGGGAGACCACGCTGGAGGAGGCGATCTACACCTACAACCAGGGGCCCGTCCTCGGCGCCCTGCTGGAACTCGGCGGCGCCGCCCATCTGGAACGCGCTTCCACCGTGGTGTTCGCCGTGGCCGCGCACCTGACCCTGCCAGGCACCACCGGCAACGCCACCGGCAGTCCCGCGCCAAGCCTGGTCCTCCGGTGCGACGGCACCGGCGATGGCGGACTGTTCACCGGCATCCTCACCCGCTACCTGGCGCTGGCCGCCAACGATCGGCGGCTGCCGCAGGACGTCCGGACCACCGCAGCAGGGATGGTCACCGACACTGCCATGGCGCTCTGGGCCGGCCGCCGGCCGATCGCTGCAGGCGAACGGCTGGCCCGGCACGGCCGGGCCGGTGAACCGGTGTTCTCCTTCGAACCCCCCCGACGGCCGGCGGGCGACACATATCCGCCGGGCGCCGCCGTCGAACTTTCCACCCAGCTACAGGCCTGGATGGCCCTGGAGGCGGCGGCGTCAGTGGCAGCGGCGTCAGCAACAGCGGACTCCGGGTTAGGTGCCAATTAGGACACTCAACAGTGTCGTAATTGATGTGATCCTCATCACTTAAGGCCTTTGTCGCTTGGTGCTTAGGTTTGGCTAACCTACAGTTTTTCGAGTGAGCTTCACCTAACTTCCCCAGCTCACGGCGGGCCTGGCCCACGAGACTTTTGCAGAAAGAAGCACCCCGATGAAGATCCGCATTAACGCGCTGGCCGGCATCGCGATCGCCGCCACCGCAGCCCTTGGCCTCTCGGCCTGCGGCTCCAGCACCTCCCCCGCCGCCACGTCCTCGGCTGACGCCTCAAAGGGCGAGATCACGGTCTACAACGCCCAGCACGAAAGCCTCACCAAGGAATGGGCGGACGCTTTCACCGCGGAAACCGGCATCAAGGTGACGCTCCGCCAGGGTGACGACACCGAGATGTCCAACCAGATCGTCCAGGAAGGCGCAGCCTCGCCGGCGGACGTCTTCCTCACCGAGAACTCCCCCGCAATGGCGCAGGTGGAGAACGCCGGCCTGTTCGCCGACGTTGCCAAGGACACGGTTGCCCAGGTTCCGGCGGAGTTCCGCCCCAGCACCAACAAGTGGACCGGCATTGCCGCCCGCTCCACCGTCCTGGTTTATGACAAGAAGAAGATCTCCGAGGACAAGCTGCCGAAGTCCATGCTGGACCTGGCCAAGCCGGAGTGGAAGGGCAAGTGGGCAGCCTCCCCGAGCGGCGCCGACTTCCAGGCCATTGTCTCCGCCCTCGTTGAGCTCAAGGGCGAGGCCGCTGCCGAGGCTTGGCTGAAGGGCATGAAGGAAAACTTCACCGCCTACAAGGGCAACAGCACCGCCATGAAGGCAGTGAACGCCGGCGAGGTTGATGCCGCGCTGATCTACCACTACTACTACTACGGCGACCAGGCGAAGACCGGCGAGAATTCCAAGAACGTCACGCCGTACTACTTCAAGAACCAGGACCCGGGCGCGTTCCTGTCCGTCTCCGGAGGCGGCGTGCTGAAGTCCTCGAAGAACGCCGAGAACGCCCAGGCCTTCCTGAAGTTCATCACTGGCAAGAAGGGCCAGGAAGTCCTGCAGAAGGGCACGTCCTTCGAATACGCCATCGCCTCGGGCGTCCCCGCCAGCGAGAAGCTGGTTCCCATCAAGGAACTTCAGGCTCCCACCGTGGACCCCGCCAAGCTGAACTCCGAGAAGGTCACGGAGCTGATGACCAAGGCAGGACTGCTCTAATTCTGTGACCACGCAAGTATCGGCGCCGGAGACATCCGGAAGCACGACGACGGCGGGCCGGGGCAAGCGCCCCCGCCCGCCTTTCGGCGTTTCCGCGGTAGGCGTCATGGCGGTGCTGATCGCCCTGTTCGCACTCGTCCCCCTCGGCTACGTCGCGGTAATGACCGTGGCCACGGGCTGGGACACCGCCCTTGAACTGATCGTTCGCCCGCGCGTCGGCGAACTGCTGCTCAACACCGTGATCCTGATTGTGCTCACCGTGCCGCTCTGCCTCATCCTGGGCGTGGGCGGTGCGTGGCTCGTGGAACGCACCACGCTGCGGGGCCAGAAGGTGTGGGCCGTGCTGCTCGCGGCGCCGCTGGCCATCCCTGCCTTCGTCAACAGCTATGCGTGGGTTTCCGCTGTGCCGTCCCTGCACGGGCTGTTTTCCGGCGTGCTCATCGCCACGCTCTCCTACTTCCCGCTGGTCTACATTCCCGCCGCTGCGACGCTGAGCCGGCTGGATCCCGCCGTGGAGCAGTCGGCTGCGTCCCTCGGCCTGGGGGCCTGGCGGGCGTTTTTCCGTGTGGTCCTGCCGCAGCTCCGAATCGCGATGACTGGCGGCGGGCTGCTGGTGGCGCTCCACCTGCTGGCCGAGTACGGCGCATTCGCGATGATCCGCTTCGACACGTTCACCACGGCCATCATGGTGCAGTACCAGTCCACGTTCAACGGCGCCGCAGGCACCATGCTGGCCAGCGTGCTCGTGTTCTTTTGCCTCCTCCTGCTGCTGGTGGAGGTGCGCAGCCGCGGCACCGCCCGGTACGCCCGCGTGGGCTCCGGCGCGCAGGCCAAGGCCCTGCGCCTGCCCCTGCACACCTACCAGGTACCGGCCCAGCTGGCCCTGCTCGGCCTGACCCTGCTTGCCTTCGGGCTGCCGCTGCTGTTCGTGCTGCGCTGGATCATTGCCGGCGGTGCTGACATCTGGGCGGCTGACGAATTCGTTCCGGCGCTGTGGCAGACCCTGCTGTACGGGCTGGCCGGGGCCGCGGCCACCACCGTTGTCGCCTTCCCCATGGCGTACCTGGCCGTCCGGCATGCCAGCTGGTTCAGCAAGGCCCTCGAACTGTCCAACTACGTCACCAGCTCCATGCCGGGCATCGTGGTGGCCCTGGCCTTCGTCACCGTCAGCATCCGGCTGGTCCCCGGCGTCTACCAGACGGCCGGCGTCCTGGTGGCCGCCTACATCCTCCTGTTCCTGCCGCGCGCGCTGGTCAACATCCGCGCCGGCCTGGCCCAGGCACCCAAGGAGCTGGATGAGGCGGCCCAGGCCCTGGGCACGCCTCCGCTGCTGTCCTTCATCCGCGTGACGCTCCGGCTCACCGCCCCCGCTGCGGCCGGCGGGGCGGCGCTCGTCTTCCTCGGCATCGCGAACGAGCTGACCGCCACGCTGCTGCTCTCCCCCAACGGGACCCGGACCCTGGCCACCGAGTTCTGGAGCAAGAGCAGCGAAATCGACTACGCCGGCGCCGCGCCGTACGCCCTGCTCATGATCGTGATTTCGGCGCCCATGACCTATTTGCTCTTCCAGCAGTCCAAGAAAGTAGCGGGACAGTGACCGAACAATCCCCGTCCAGGCTTCCGGAACCGCGGATCTCACGGTCCGTGGCGCCAAGCACCAACAGCCACCTGGAGATCGAGGCCGTCACCAAGAACTTCGGCTCGCAGGCCGTCCTCAAGGGCGTGAACCTGTCCGTCGCCAAGGGCGGAACCACCGCGATCGTGGGCCCCTCGGGTTCGGGCAAGACCACCCTGCTCCGGCTGATCGCCGGCTTTGAACACCCGGGCACCGGCAGCATCTCGCTGAACGGTTCCCCGGTGGCGGGCGACGGCGTGTGGAAGCCGGCGCACAAGCGCCACGTCGGCTACGTGGCCCAGGACGGCGCCCTGTTCCCGCACCTGACCGTGGGGCAGAACATCGCGTTCGGGCTCAGTGCGGCAAAGCTCGACGGCGGCCGGCGCGCGGTTAACACGCGGGTCAACGAACTCCTCGAGATGGTGTCTCTGGACACGGCCATGGCCAAGCGCCGCCCGCACCAGCTCTCCGGCGGGCAGCAGCAGCGCGTCGCCCTGGCGCGGGCGCTGGCCCGGGAACCCGAGCTCATGCTGCTGGACGAGCCGTTCTCCGCCCTGGACGCCGGACTCCGGGTGGCCACCCGGCGGGCGGTGGCCAAGGTTCTCAACGAGGCCGGGGTGACCACCATCCTGGTCACCCACGACCAGGCCGAGGCGCTGTCCTTCGCGGACCAGGTGGCGGTCATGCGGGGCGGCAAGCTGGCTCAGATCGGCAACCCGTTCGTGGTGTACACCCGGCCGGCGGACCGCGCCACGGCCGAATTCCTGGGCGACGCCGTGATCCTCGATGCGTGGATGGAGGGCTCACTGGCCACCTGCTCGCTGGGCGGGATCCCCGTCCGCCGACCGCCGGCGCAGGGCCGCGTCCAGCTCATGCTGCGTCCGGAGCAGATTCGCATTGCCGAGGACGGGCCCATCCGCGGCGTGGTGGTGGATACCGACTACTTCGGCCCCGAGACCACCGTGCGGCTCAAGCTCGCCGTGCCGCCCAAGCTGGCCGGCGCCATGCCCGACCACCGCTATCCCGGCGGCGGTGAGGTGATCACCATCCGGCACTGGAACGCGTCCATCGCCCAGCCCGGCACCGAACTCTGCCTGCGCGTGGTGGGCGAAGCCGTGGCGTTCCCGCTCGAGTCCGCCTGACGTTGGGCTTAGTCTGGACCGGCGCCACCTGGCGCACCGTCCGGTCTGGCGCACCGTCCGGTCTGGCCCGCCGCCGCGCCTGAATTCGTCCGTCCCGGCGTGTCTAGCGGGCCGCCAGCACCGTGGCCAGCGGGGTGTACCTGAACGACTTCAGCGTCAGCTTCCCGCCGGGGCTGGCGGCGCTGACCGCCGGCTGCCCGGACCGCGGCAGCACCACCGACGTCAGGGTCTGCTCGCCGCCGTTCACGAAGACCTCCACTGAGGAGTAGTCCACGAAGACGGTCAGGTTCACGCTGCCACTGCGGGGCGGGCTCTGGGCGCTCCTCCGCTCGGTAAAGAGCGGGCCCAGGGCCTCCGCGCCGGGTACCACCGCCGCCCGGCTCACCCACGCCGTGCTTTCCTCGAAGTTGTAGCCCACCGTGGCGTAGTCCGCGCCGCCGCTGCCCAGTTTCAGCAGGGCTTCCGTGCCGTCGTCGCCCGGTGCACGTTCGAGGGTCACGTCCAGCCGGTAGGCGCCGCCGGCGGGCGCGGGAAGCTCGCCGGCGCCCCCCGGGGTGAGCGCCTGGCTGCCTGCCGTCTTGGCTTCGCCGTCCAGCGCGGACAGGGCGGGAGTGGGGGTGGAGACCAGCGTAGGCCGGCCCTGCACGGTCTTCAGCCGGATGTCCCGCACGATCGAGTCGGCGCCGCCCTGCCAGTCGGTAGTGGGCAACTGCCGGGCATACGTCCAGTTGTTCATCCAGCCGATCGCGTGGCGGGACGCCATCCGTTCGTTTTCCGGGAGCCGGGGATCGTCCCAGGTGACGGCGGCATAGAAGTCGGCGCCGGCGTCGAGCCACTGGTGTTTGTCATTGGACGGTGTGAACCGGGTGCCGTCAAAGGTCCCGGTCCAGTAGGCCACGCCGGTGGTCCGGCCTTCCGCGGTGCCGTTCGCGCTGGCGGCCAGGACCCAGGTGCGTTTGGCGGGGTCGCCGTCGAGGTCCAACTGGAAGAGGTCGGGGCATTCGAGGATCCCGAGGCCCTTCCGTTCGAAGCCGGACACGTAGCGCCAGTCCTTGAGCTCCTGTGAGGTGTAGAGGCCGATCTTCTCCCCCTCGGCCAACGCCATGACCCACTGTCCGCGGGCCTCGTCACGGATGATTTTGGGGTCGCGCCAGTGCTGGGCGCCGGGGTTCTCCATGACCGGGTTCCCGTCCGCGGCCTTGAACGTGTAGCCCTTGTCCGTGGAGTAGAACAGGGACTGCCGCTGCACGCCTTTGTCCTGCTGGGTCACGACGGCGACGACGGCCCCCTTGCCGAAGCCGGCGGTGTTGTCCTGGTCTACCACGGCGCTGCCGGTCTCAATGTCCCCGAGCCCGTTCTTGAACTTCTCGATGGCGACGCCTTCGTCCTTCCAGTGCACCAGGTCGGTGCTGGTGACGTGGAACCATTCGGTGCCGTTCCCCTCGGGGTGGTCCGCGTTGTAGAGGTAGTAGTAGTGCCACACCCCGTCCAGCAGGAACGGACGCTGCGGATCGTTCATCCACTCCTTGGCGGGGGTGAGGTGGTAGGAAGGCCGGAACTGCGAGGCGCCCTCCGGCCTGCTGAACGACTTCGGGGCGTCGCTTTGGGCTGGCTGGGTCCCGCTGCGTTGGGGCCCGGCGCCGCCCTGCGTTCCGCCGTCGCCCGAACGCCCCGCCAGGCCGATCACCGCAGCCGCGGCCAGCACCAGAGCCAGGGCCACTGCCGCCGCTATCCAGCGTCCGCGTGGGCTCAGCGTGCGTAGGGAATACCGCTGCATGTTCGCCGTTCGTGTTGGGAGTTGGCACCAATTTTAGCGCGGGCGCCCTGCTGATCGAGCTTGTCGAGCTCAAGCCGACCATGTTTCGACAGGCTCACCGCGCGGGGTTCTGGACCGGACGTTTCTTCTGCGGATACGGCGTCTCGCCGCGGGCCAGCATCTCGACAAATCCGGCGATTTTACGCTCCCGGGTGGAGGCCTGCTTGACCGAATTGGTGCGGTAGATCAGCGCGTACCGGTTCACCGAGGTCAGCACATCGAACATGGCCTGCGCTCCGGGCACGGCGGCGATGGCAGCGGCCAGATCCGCCGGGACCTCCGCCGTCGCCTGTCCGGAATAAGCGGCCTCCCAGCGGCCGTCCGCCTTGGCGGCGTCGACGGCGGCACGGCCCGGATCTGTCATCTTCCCTTCCGCCTCAAGGCGGGCCACGTGGCCCACGTTCCGCGCCGACCAGGGGCTCTTGGCACCCCGCCGGGTCATGCGCTGGAGGTAGCTGTCGCCGTCGCGCTTCTTGACCTGGCCGTCGATCCAGCCGAAGCACAGCGCCTCGTCCAGGGCGGCGTCGTAGTCGAGTTCGGTGACGTTGCCGCCCTTCTTGTGCAGGACCAGCCAGACGCCGGGGCTGTCGCCGTGGTGGGATTCCAGCCACGTCCGCCACGCGGCGGCGTCGGGCACCAGCAGTTCCTCGAGTTCCACAGCCATGCGCCTATTCTGCCTTCACTGCCCCTGGATTCAACCCGGCGCCTCCGGATTCAACCCGGTGCCACGCGATTCAAGACGTGGCATCATGGCCATGTCGGCGCCGTTTTCGAAGATCCTGGTGTTTCGAGTTCGAGGAGAGAGCATGCTGCGTGTCCGCCCCATCCACTTCACGTCCCGGGTCGAACCCTGGGAGCGGCTCCTCACCGACCTGGGGATGATCAAGTCCACCGACGAGGGCTCCTGGCGGGAGTACGATGCCGGGGCGGGCCGTCTGGCGCTGCATCAGGCCGAGCCGGGCGCGGAGGAGGACGGCGTCACGCATTTCGGCGTGGAGGTCGGCGACCTTGAGGAGTTTGCCCGGCGCACCAACCAGTCCGGCGCGGAATCGGATACTTCCTCCGCGGAACTCGTCCGCGCGGACCACGGTGATTCCTGCCGGATCACGGGCGCGGACGGTTTCAGCTTTTTCGCCGACAAAGCCGCCCACGGGGCCCTCTGCGCTGATGCGGATCCGGCGCTGGCCGTGGTGGAGGTCTGGTTCAGCAAGGATGTGACCGCCGCCGCCCAGGCGCTGCGGGACATCGGCGCGCGTTTCCGGCCGGTCCCGGACGACGATGAAACCGCCGACTTCACGGCCAAGAACGGCGGTGTCCTGATGGCCCGGCCCGGTACCGGCGCGGCACACGCAGGACTGGGGTTCGAGTACACCGGCGACCTGAGCGCCCTGCAGGACCGGCTCACTGCCGCGGGACACGACGTCACGCTGACCGAGGAGGCCTTCGGACGCACCCTGCATGTGCCCCACCCGGACAACGACGATGCGGCAGCCCAGCGGGCACCGCTCTGGATCTCCGCCCGGCGCCCGTCGTAGCCCCCGGTCCCCTACCCGCGGCGCCCGTCGTACGGCTGCAAATCGAGGAGTGATATCTCGCCGCTTTGCCCGCCCCTAAGCGGTGAAATCTCACGCCTCGGCGGCCGGACCTGTGGCGATGGGGTAAAAATGACTCATGAACGTGCGCACCCCTGACCCCAACCCCGGCTGGCTCTCGGACGAAGATCTCTTCGAAGCCCGAGGCAGGCTTCCGATGGTCTACGTGGAGGCGGTGCCGGTCCGGCTGGATCCACTCGGGTTCGTGAATGAGGTGGGCACGCTCCTGCAGGCGGACGAGGACGGCACCATGGTCCGATCGCTCGTCTCCGGGCGGGTGCTCTACCGCGAGACCATCCGCGCCGCCCTGCTGCGCCACATGGAAAAGGACCTCGGCCCGCTGGCATTCCCCCAGCTTCCCATTAGCCCGGTGCCTTTCACCGTGGCAGAATACTTCCCCGCACCGTCCCACACTGGCTTCACCGACGACCGCCAGCACGCCGTATCGCTGGCCTACATCATCCCCGTGACCGGGGAATGCGACCCCCGCCAGGACGCGCTGGAGCTGACCTGGATGACACCCCAGGAAGTGCTCAGCGACGGCGTGCAGCTCGAGTTCACCGGCGGCCGCGGCGCCCTGGTGAAGCAGGCCCTGGCCTACGCCGGCGTCGGCAGCTGACGCCCGGGCGCCCGCGCCTCCCCGACTTCGCACCCTCTCCTTTGTAGACTGTTGGGCGGACCGCAAGAGAACTTAAGGACTCCCGATGAACCACCCTGCAGCTGCCAAGACCTTCCGTGAACAGCAGGCGGGCTCTCTGCGGGCGGGCGACCACCTGCTCCTGCCGGATGGCGAGCGGTCCGCGGAAATCCACTCCGTGGAAGTCGAATCCGATGATTTCGGCAGTCCCGCGATCATCCTTGCTACCCTCACCGGCGGCGGCACGCTGCGCATCGCTGCCGGCTCGTCGGTGCGGATCCCGGAACCCGCGGTCGCCGACTTCCCCGCCCCGGCAGACGCCGGCAATGACGCTGTGAAGACCGCAGCCGTCGCCGAAGGTACTGCCACCGCAGACGGTGCCGGAACGGCGGACGGTGCCGCCCAAGCGCCGGACGCCCAGGCGTCCGACGCCGGCACTCCCCTATCCGTCGTGGGGAACTCCGCAGTGGGAAACCAGGCACCTGTGGAGCCTGCGCGGACGGCGCCTGCCGCCGTCGTCGTGCCTCCCCTGCCGGCCACCACCCCGGTGGTGATCGGCCCCAGCGCCGACGATCTTGCCCTCATCCCGGAGCCCTCCGGAACCCCTGAATCCGTGGTGGAAGCCGTGGCGGAGGCCCATCCGGACTCCGTCGGGGTGCAGCTGCTGGCCGACAAGCTGGTCAAGGGCATCAACACCAAGTCGGGCAGCTGCCTGAAGGACCTGAGCGACCTCGCGCATGAGCTGTTCGTCATGCTCAAGGACGCCGAGGCAGCACTGGCGGTCGCCGACCTGCTGAACGTGCTGCCCTTCGACGGCAACCCGGGGCGCTGGGGGTCGGTGGAGGCGTCGCTCGCCCTGTCCAGCTACGTGTGCCGCCAGACAGGGCACAAAGACCGGGCCGCCGTATATGAGAAGCTGCTCCGGGCTCCGGACAACCAGGAGACGGATCCGTTCAAGGCGCGGATGCAGGCCAGGGTGCGCCAGCGCTCACTCAACGAGCCGAACCTGTACGACAAAGAAATCTTCCGCTCCATCGACAACTCCAACCATGAGGCGGAGCGCGAGTGGCGCCTGCTGCGTCTGGAATCGCTGCTGTTCCTGCGCGCCCACGGCGGATCGCAGACCATCAGCGGATCAGAACTGGAGCGGCGGATCGCGAACGAACTGGAGTCCGTTCGCGGCTAAGCGGCGCTGCGGTACGTCGGCCTGTTTCCGCTGGAAATTCCTCTAGCCCGGGTTGCGCCCTAAGTTGTAGATTCAGGCCATGACGAACAAACTCAGCGTCGTGATCAATTCGGACGCTCCACAGGTTTGGACCATGCTGCGTGAACCGTCGAAAGTCGCGCAATGGCATGGCTGGGAAACCGACGAACTGGCGGCGGAAATCAATCAGATCTACTTCAGCAGCAACGTTGTTGAAGGACCTGACCACACCACATTGACGGTCAACGGCGGAGACATCTTTACGCTGAAGCCGGTGCCCACCGGTACAGAGGTCAGCGTCACGCGCGCCGCGATGGACCACAACTCCGAATGGGCGGCTTGGGACGAGGACATCACCCAGGGCTGGCTCACTTTCCTGCAGCAGCTGAGGTTCGCCCTGGAGCGGCATCCGCATAGCACACGGCGGACCTGCTACTTCTCCGTCCCCGGCACCGGCGGTTCCGCCATCGAGAAGCTGGGGCTCAACGATGTCCCCGCCCCCGGCGAAGAATATTCGCTCACCCTGGGCACCGGCGAGGAGGTCTCGGGCAGGGTCTGGTACAGGACGAACCACCAAGTCGGGCTCACCGTGCAAAGTTACGCGGAGCACGGCGACGGCCTGCTGATCGTGGCGGACCAGCCCGTGGTCCCGGACGCCCGGCCCGACGGCGGTTCCATGGTGATCCTCTCGCTGTACGATCTCGGCGCGAACAGCATGGAAACGATCCGTTCACTGTGGGACGACTGGCGCTCTGAGAACTACCCCACATCAGAACCCCTCCAGTAAGGGTCCGCGACTGTTAGCTGGCACACTTGAAACCGTGCCAGCCAATCCTGAACCGTCTTCCCCTTCTGCCCCGGCCTCGGCCGCCGCGCAGTCCGAGTTTTCCTTCCGAGTGGGCAAACGGCTCACGGAAACATGCAGCCCCACTCCCGAGCAGGAGAGCGCCAACGGCGGCGGGTTCCTGGGCCGGACCGGCACCATCACCACCCCCCACGGCGAGATCCAGACGCCGGCCTTCATCGCCGTCGGCACCAAAGCCACGGTGAAGTCCGTGCTTCCCGAATCCATGGCCGAACTCGGCGCCCAGGCCCTGCTGGCCAACGCCTACCACCTGTACCTGCAGCCCGGCCCCGAGGTCCTGGACGAAGCCGGCGGCCTGGGCGCCTTCATGAACTGGCCGGGGCCCACCTTCACCGATTCGGGTGGTTTCCAGGTGATGAGCCTCGGGTCGGGGTTCAAGAAGGTTATCGACATGAAGACAGTGCCGGTGGCAGATACCGCCCTCCCTGACGACGCTGTGGCGCCGGGCAAAGAGCGGCTGGCCCATGTGGACGAGGACGGCGTGTGGTTCAAGAGCCACCTCAACGGGGACCGCCACCGCTTCTCGCCCGAGATCTCCATGCAGGTCCAGCATCAGATCGGCGCAGACATCATGTTCGCGTTCGACGAGCTCACCACGCTGCAGAACTCCCGGGGATACCAGGAGGAATCGCTGGAGCGCACCCGGCGCTGGGCTTTGCGGTGCATCGAGGAGCACTTCCGGCTCACTGCTTCCCGGGCGGGGAAGCCCTACCAGGCCCTCTTCGGCGTGATCCAGGGCGCCCAGTACGAGGACCTGCGCCGCAAGGCCTGCCGCGACCTCGGTGCCATGGCCTTCGACGGCTACGGGATCGGCGGCGCCCTCGAGAAGGAGAACCTGGGCACCATCGTGCGCTGGTGCAACGAGGAACTGCCGGAGAACAAGCCACGGCACCTGCTGGGCATCTCCGAGCCGGACGACATCTTCACGGCCATCGAGAACGGCGCCGACACCTTCGACTGCGTCTCCCCCACCCGAGTCGCCCGCAACTCCGCGTTCTACACCCCCGACGGCCGGTTCAATCTCTCCGGCGCCAAGTACAAACGCGACTTTGGCCCGCTGCAGGAGGGCTGCGACTGCTACGCGTGCCTGAACTATTCGCGCGCCTACATCCACCACCTGTTTAAGGCCAAGGAGATGCTTTCCGCCACGCTCATCTCGATCCACAACGAGCGCTTCGTGGTGAAGATGGTGGACGACGCGCGGCTCGCCATCGAGTCCGGGGACTTCTTCGAGTTCAAGGCCGAGTCCCTGGGGCGCTACTACTCCTAGGGGCGGTCGTCGGCCGCCGTTTCGACGGTTCCCTGCGCAGTAGACGTCGCGGAACGTCGAGCGCGCACGGAACCGTCGAACCGGGCGGTTTCCACATAGCCACGAAGACCGCTGGGCCTCCCCTTCCGGAGCCGCCATGGTGGACGCATGAGATACTCCGTTCCCGGGCTGCCCGTCGCTGAAGACCTCTGGCGCACCGACCAACTCCTGCAGTGCGGGCTGAACTCCCGGGCCATTGCGCAACTCGTTCGGGACGGGACCTTGGTCCGCGTGCGCCGTGGCTGCTATGCGCGCGGCGGCTGGTGGACGGGACTCAGCGCCGGTGCCCGCCGGCGGCAGCTGATCCATGCCCACGCACACGGAACCCGCACGACGTCGGCAGGCGGCTTCGTCTACAGCCACACCTCTGGCGCCAGCCTGCAGCGCCTCCACCTGTGGGGAGTCGACCATGCGGTCCATCTGACTCAGGCTGGTAACCCGTCAGGAGTCTCACACGGGCACGGCGTGGTGGCCCATACCCGGCGCCTGAGCAGCCGTGAGGTGACCTTCGTGGATGACCTGCCCTGCACGTCACTGGAGCGCACCGTTGTGGACTGCTGCCTGATGTTCAACGTACGGCAGTCCGTGATTCTGGTGGACCACGCCGCCCGCCAGGGTGCCGACCTACACCTGCTGCGGGACTACTGCACCGCATTGGTAGGCCGCAATGGAGTGGTGGCACTGCGCCGGGCATTGGAGTTGGTGGATCCCCGCTCCGAATCTGCCGGTGAGAGCCTGACTCGGGAACTCATCCACAGACTTAGGATCCCCGCTCCCGAGCTGCAATACGTGGTGCGGACACCGCTGGGCGAACACCGTCTGGACTTTGCATGGCCCGCTCAAAGGGTGGCACTGGAATTCGACGGCAAGACAAAGTACTTCGACTACCGGCCCACAGGCGAGGTCGTGTTTCAGGAGCGCCGTCGAGAAAAGGCGCTCATGGAACAGGGATGGATTTTCGTCCGGGTCGAATGGAAGGACTTGTTCCGGGAACAGGAGTTCAAGTTCCGGCTGCTGCGTGCGCTGGCCCAAGGTTCGGAGGGTCCGCAGCTGGGCCCGTTTCGACGGTTCCCTGCGGGCTAGACGTTGCGGGTTGTCGAGTGGGCACGGAACCGTCGAAACGGCGCTGCAGGACTACCCGTAGCTCGGTTCGCGCTTCTTGACCCAGCCGATGGCGAGGGTGGTCACGGGAACGAAGAGGAACTCCACGAGGGTCTTGTAGAGGAAGCCCACCAGCACGTAGTTCACAAACATGCCGAAGTCACTGATGCCGATCACCGAGGCAGCGATGCTGCAGAAGATCAGCGTGTCCACGAATTCGCCTGCCACCGACGAGCTCATGATGCGCGCCCACAGGGACTTCTCCCCGGTGCGCGCCTTCATCCGGACCAGGATCCACGAGTTGATGGTCTGCCCGGCGAAGAACGCCAGGAGCGAGGCCAGCACGATCTGCGGAACCGGGCCGATGGCACCTTCGAGGGCGGCCTGCTTGGCGACGCCGAAATCGTCGTCGAAACCCGGCAGCGCAATGATCACCCAGTAGCAAAGCGAGGCGAAGACGGACAGGGCGAACGTGGTGACAATGGCTTTCCGGGCCACCTTGAAGCCGTAGACCTCACTGATGACGTCGCCGAGGATGTACGCCAGCGGGAACAGGAAAAAGCCGCCGTCCGTGACGATTGGGCCGAATGCCACGCCCTTGGAGGCACCGATGTTGGACAGGATGAGCACCACGGCCATGACGGCGAGCATGATCCCGAAGTAGGGGGAGCCGACCGAGGCGAATTTCGGCGCTGCTTTCGGCACGGAGGACTGGGCGGTGGTCATCGGAGTTCCATTCGTAGTGGTTCGCTCGGCTGCCTGCGTCCCGACGAAGGGGTTTGGCAGCCGGCTGTATTAGCACTGGCCGGGTCCCGCCGGGTGGCCGCCGAAACCGCCCTCCATTCTCCCACCAACGTCAGCACCGTGAGGGCCGGACCCGGAGGGCCGCATTCACGTACGGGAAACCCCGGGAACGCCGACGGCGGGCGGCCGGCTTCCGGAACCGAAGTCCCGTAGCCGGCCACCCGCCGTCGTGCGTTGTTGTGTTGAGTGCTACCGGAAGTCAGGCGTTGACGAATTCCTCGTCGTCATCCTTGCGCACCGCGCCCGCAGACGTGCCGGACCAGGCGTGGCCCTGTTCGCGGTCCAGGTGCGTGGTCTTCTTGTTCTTCAGCGCGAAGATGTAGACCAGCAGGGACACACCAATCGCAACGGTGACGTAGGTGAAGAACAGATCCACCTGGTCCGATTTCTGCAGCGCCGCGCCGATCAGCGGGACGGTGCCGCCGAAGAGAGAGTTGGCGATGGCGTAGCCCAGCCCGACGCCGAGCGCGCGGATGGATGCCGGGAAGAGCTCGGCCTTCACGAGGGCGTTGATGGAGGTGTAGCCGCCCACGATCACCAGGCCGCCCATCATCAGCAGGAACGCGGTGAAGGGATCCTTGGTGCCGGCCAAGGTGGAGAGCAACGGCCAGGTGAAGAGTACTCCGGTGATGCCGAACCAGAGGAGCAGCGGCTTGCGGCCCACCTTGTCGGAAATGATGCCGTACACGGGCTGGAGCAGCATGAAGATGAACAGCGCCCAGAAGTTAATCACGGACGTGTCGGTCTTGGCGATGCCGGACGTATCGTTCATGAACTTCAGGATGAAGTTGGTGTAGGTGTAGAAGGCCACGGTGCCGCCCAGGGTCACGCCGATGCAGATCAGCAGCGGCTTCCAGTGCTCGGTGAACAGCAGCCGCAGGGTGCCCGGCTGGGCCTGTCCGGGTGCGGCAGGAGCCTTGGCCGCCTGGACCTGCTCCGCCGAAACCGTCTCCTCCATGGAACGCCGGAGCCACAGGACCACCAGCGCCGCAACGCCGCCGATGGCGAACGGGATGCGCCAGCCCCATTCCTTCAGCAGGCCGTCGCCCAGGGAGTTCTGCAGGATCACCAGAACCAGCAGGGCCAGCATCTGGCCGCCGACCAAGGTCACGTACTGGAAGCTGGAGAAGAAGCCGCGTCGCTTGGACGTGGCGGCCTCGGACATGTACGTGGCGCTGGTGCCGTATTCGCCGCCCACGGAGAAGCCCTGCAGCACACGGATGAGGATCAGCAGGACCAGGGCCCAGATCCCGATGACATCCTTCGTCGGAAGGATCGCGATTGCGAAGGACCCCGCGGACATCAGGGTCACGCTGAGGGTCAGGGCCGCCTTGCGCCCGTTGCGGTCAGCGTACCGTCCGAAGAACCAACTGCCGATGGGGCGCATGAGGAACGACGTCGAGAAAACGGCCATCGCTTCGAGGCCGGCCTGGAGCTCGTCCTTGGAATTGAAGAAGTGTGCCTGGAAGTACGCCGCGAAGACGGTGTAGACGTAGAGGTCGTACCACTCCACGAGGTTGCCGGCGGAGCCTTTGAGGATGTTGCCGACCGCCCGGCGGGTTTGTGCTGCTTCTGACAGTTGGGTGCTCATCAGTGAACCTTCCTGGATTCGGCGCGGAAAGAAAGCAACGCCGCCCGCCACCCTATGGCCTGTGACAGGGCCCACCGCCCGTTTTGGTCATACTGTTCATGAGCACAATGCGGGCCTTGGGTGGCCGGTGGCAGGATGGGGGCATGACTTCTACCGCGTTCGACTCTTCTGCCCTGGCGTCCGACGACGTTTCGGGCACCGCCGCCGCTCCTGCCGTCGTCCTGACCATCGCCGGTTCGGAGGCGACGGGCGGCGCCGGAGCCCAGGCCGACCTGAAGACCTTCCAGGAACTGGGCGTCTTCGGCATCGCCAACCTCACGTGCATCGTCTCGTTCGACCCGAAGAATGAGTGGAACCACCGCTTCGTGCCCGTGGACCAGGAAGTCATCGCGCACCAACTGGAGGCGACGACGGCGGCCTACGGTGCCGCTTCCGGCGCACCTTCCGTGCTGGATACGGTGAAGATCGGCATGCTGGGCAGCCCGGCCACCATTTCGACCGTGGCCTCCGCGCTGGCTGCCGGTGTGTTCAGCAATGTTGTCCTGGACCCGGTGCTGATCTGCAAGGGCCAGGAACCGGGCCACGCGCTGGACACGGACCAGGCACTCAAGGCGCAGATCCTGCCGCTCGCCACGTTCGTCACGCCCAACCATTTCGAGGCGGAATCGCTGTCCGGCCTGGAGATTACCGACGTCGACTCCCTCAAGGCTGCGGCCATCCGGATCCACGAGCTGAGCGGAGCCGCGGTGCTGGCCAAGGGCGGCGTGCGACTGTCCGGGCCCGACGCCGTCGACGTCTTCTACGACGGCGAAACCCTCGAGGTCCTCACCGCTCCGAAGGTGGGCGAGGTGGCCGTCTCCGGCGCCGGCTGCTCGCTCGCAGCGGCAGTGACGGCCGAGCTGGCCAAGGGCGCATCGCCGCTGGAGGCAGCGCGCACGGCCAAGGAGTTCGTGACCGCCGGCATCCGCAACCGTGTGGCCTCGGGTGCACCGTTCGAAGCCCTCTGGCAGGGCGGCCCGCGCTAACCCTGGTCAGGAGCGGGGGTCGGCCACTGTTCCCATGAACAGTGGCAGCCCGGTTTCAACGTGCACGATCTGGTAGTGGAACGGCCGGTCGAAATGGATGGTGCGCTCGGGCTGGGGTGGCGCGCCGGTGACCATGCCGTTGATCTGGGTGACCGCGGCGGCCACGGTTCCCTTCTCGGCCACCGTGACGTTGGCGGCCTGCGCAGCTTGCGTGATGGTCATCCCCGGCTGGACTGCGTTGAAGTCCTCAGTGGTGGTCAAGGTTTTCGGCAGTCCGGCGGCTTCCAGGACCTGGCGTAGGTCGAAGCTGCATTTGTGGTCCCAGCGGGGCAGCTGGATCTGCACCGTCTGCAGAGGCGCGGCGTCCATGGCATCCGCGATCTCCATGAATTGGGGCGCTCCGAATGAGGCGTCGGAGCCGATGGCTTGCGGCAGGACCAGACGCATCACGAATCCCTCGGCATACGGCAGGTCCACGGCCCGCCAGCCAATGCCTTCCGCGTACTTCATCTCCAGCAGGTTGTGCATCGCGGGGACGTCGATTTCCTCTCCGCCGCCCGTGGTGAAGGGCAAGTCCGATGTGGAGCCGGGGTCAAACGGGGCCTGCCAGGCCGCCGCGAAGTACAGGGCGTTGAGCAGGCTGAAGGTGATCCGGGGATCGTACTTCGCCGGCGCTTGCTTGATCCGTCCGCCCGTGTTCCTGTCCACCCAGGCATCGATCGCGGGCCTGGTGGCGCCCTCATTGCTGAAGTCCACCGGATACACGCCGGTCCCGTAGTGCCCGGCCAGCGTGCTGAGGAATCTCTCGCCGGTTGGCACGTCCTTGTCCACGAACAATCCGTTTGCGGCATGCATGACAGGCTGCCGCGGCGGGTTGTCCTCGTCCACGGCGCCGGGGTCGCCGTCGAACGTCGCCAGGGACACGAGCAGGGCGTTCATCGCCTCATCGCGCTTCTCCACAGGGAACCCCACAACACTGTCCAGCTCGGCGGCTGTTTCCCCGGATGCGCCGGCTCGGAGCATAGCGAGCGCAACCAGCAGGCTTCCGGGCGAGGACACCACGTTCCCGCTTGAACCGTCGCCGCCGTCTGCGAGCAGTGCCTGGCCGAGCCCCAGGGCGGCGTCCCGGAAAGCACGGAGTTCGGCGGCGTAAGCCGCGCCGTCCACCGAAACCCGCTCCACGCCGTCGGCCGTTAGCATTTCCGGCACCGGCGCAGAACACGCCGTTGCAAGCGCCACTGCGGCCGTGGCCGCCATCATCCTGGCCATTCGAATCCTGTTCATTGCAGTCCTCGGCTCATCCGCAGAACACCGTATGTGATCAGTCAACCAGCGGGGTCCGACAGTAACGATGCCTTCCCGGTCACGGTTTGCCCTCGCTTTGGTCTCACCCGGCCGACGCACTCTCAGTTTCCGCAACGTTTTCGGCAACGCGCTCTCATTCCGGCGCTGGCGTATCCTCAAGGCATCCCGGCGGAGCGCGAAGGATCGATGGTGAAGGAGCACGGCATGGCCCAGCATTTCGACAGCGTCGACGATTACATCGCGCAGTTTCCCGCCGACGTGCAGGATGTCCTCCAGGAGGTCCGGCGCAGATGCCGCGCTGCCGTGCCGGGTTCCGGCGAAATGATCAGCTACGGCATCCCCACGGTCACCCTGGGCGGCAAGTATGTCGTGTACTTCGCAGGCTGGGCGCACCATATTTCGGTCTACCCGTTACCGTCCGGTGACAACGCGTTCCAGGCTGAGATCGCGCCCTTCCGGTCCGCCAAGGGCACGCTCAAGTTCCCCCTCGGCAAGCCCATCCCCTACGGGCTCATCGAAAGGACGGCGGCGCTTCTCGCCGCCGAGCGCCAAAGACGATAACCGCCGTAAGTACCTTCTACTACCGCCGCGGAATGTTCCGGAGGTTGCTGCGCGCCATGCTCACGGCCTCGCCGGCGCCACGGTTCAGGACCACCTTGGACATGGCGGTGGCGAACCCGAGGACCTGCGAGCCGGTGATTTTCGGCGGGATCGACAGTGCCTTCGGATCCGTGATGAGCTCTACCAGCGACGGCCCCGGATGGGCGAAGGCCTCACGGTAGGCGTCCTCAATCCGGGCTGGATCCGTGACGCGCACCACGTGGAAGCCGAGGGCGCGGGCCACGGCGGCGTAGTCGGCGTCGGGCACGTCCACGCCGAAGTCGGGCAGGCCGTCCACCAGCATTTCGAGCTTGACCATGCCCAGGGTGGAGTTATTGAAGACCACCACGTTGACCGGCAGCCGGTGGGCGGCAACGGTGATGAGCTCGCCGAGCAGCATGGACAGCCCGCCGTCGCCCGACACCGAAATGACCTGGCGCCCGGGGTAGGCCACCTGCGCGCCGATCGCGTGCGGCAGCGCGTTGGCCATCGAGCCGTGCAGGTATGATCCGATCAGCCGGCGCGTGCCGAGCGGGTTGATATAGCGGGCGGTCCAGACGTTGCACATGCCGGTGTCGGCGGTGAAAACGGCGTCTGCCGCCGCAACCTGATCCAGCAGGGAGGCGGCGTACTCCGGGTGGATCGGCTGCTTCTTTTCCACCTTGCGTGTGTAGGCGCCCACGGCCTTGTTCATAAGCCGGTCGTGTTTCTTGAGCATCTGGTTAAGGAAGCGGCGGCTCCTCTTCGGTGCGAGCAGGGGCATCAGCGCGTTGAGGGTTGGCAGGACGTCGCCGTGGACGGCGATGTCGACGTCGGTCCGCCGGCCCAGCCTCTGGGCGGCACGGTCTATCTGCGCGGTGCGGGTTCCTGGCAGGAACTGGTCGTACGGGAAGTCCGTGCCCAGCAGGATCAGCAGGTCCGCGTCCTCGATCCCCTCCGCCGCGGCGCCATAGCCCAGCAGCCCGGTCATGCCGATGTCGTACGGGTTGTCGTACTGCAGAAAGTCCTTGCCCCGCAGGGTGTGCCCGATCGGCGCACTTATCAGTTCCGCGAGCGCGATCACCTCGTCATGGGCTCCCTGCGTGCCCACACCGGCGAAGATGGCAACCTTGCCGGCCGCGTTGATGGCGTCGGCGAGCTCCCGGACGCTTTCGGGCGCCGGAGTCAGGGTTGCGGGCCGGAAGTTTGCGGGCAGCGGGGTTTCGCCCGTGGCCTCCAGTCCGGCGATGTCGCCCGGAAGGGTGACGACGGCGACACCGCCCAACGCGACGGCGTGCTGGATGGCGCTGTGCATCACCCGCGGCGCCTGCTCAGCCGTGCTGATGAGCTCCGAATAGACGGAGCATTCGTTGAAGATCCGGTCCGGGTGGGTTTCCTGGAAGAAACCGCTGCCGATCTGCTTGCGGGGGATGTGCGAGGCGATGGCCAGAACGGGCGCGCCGGAGCGGTTTGCGTCGTACAGGCCGTTGATCAGGTGCAGGTTGCCGGGGCCGCATGAGCCGGCACACACGGCCAGCTTTCCTGTCAGCTGGGCTTCGGCCGCGGCGGCGAAGGCTGCGGCTTCCTCGTGCCGGACATGGATCCAGTCAATGCCGCCCTGCTGCGAGCCGCCGGTCTGGCGGACGGCGTCCACGATTGGGTTGAGGCTGTCACCGACGATTCCGTAGATCCGCTGGACGCCGGCAGCCTGCAGTTGTTCGATGAGCTGGGTGGCAAGTTCCTTGGCCATGGGTGCACGCTCCCGCAATCAGGTTGGTGGGCTGACAAGGGCCAATATAGTCCGCCCACCTTCGCGCGGATCTCAGGCTTGTAAAAACGACGACGGCGGGCGGGCGCCGTTTGGGGGTGGCCACCGGCCCGTTTATCCACATACAGCCGGCCCGCCATTGAGGCCCTGGGGTCCGCGCTCATAGCGTTGTTGGAAAGGCATTCAGCCTCTCCAGTAACTACAGTGAGGATCGATCTTGGCCAACAAATCCCGCCGCCGTCGGCAGAAAAAACGGAAGCCACGCAGCGGGCACCCTGCCGGAAACCCCGCCCCCAGACCAGTTTCCATTGCCTCGACCCAACGTGACCAGGAGTTGGGTTCCCTGTTTGCTTTCGTGGATTGGCACCGGGAGCACGGGGTATTGCCAGACCTTCTTTTCGTCCTCGCCCAACTGCAAGCGTTCTTTCCGCTTTACGCCGAGCTCTCGGGCGGGGCTGCGGTGACCTCAATGGATCCGGGACTTATCGCTGAACATGTGGAGCTACTCGAAGAGCGCGATCCCGATTATGCATCCTTTTTCTGTGCCGTCCTGTTTGAATACATGCACTTTCTGAGGCACACGGGCCGCTGGTCCGGCACCGAGGAATGTCACCAGGTATTGCATGACGTGCTTTATCACGGGATTCTGAACGAGGATTTTTCCCCGGCAGGGTGACCGCGCCCGCGACCGGAAGCAGCCGTCAGTCCGCCCGCAAGAGTGCATGAGCGCACCGGGAAAGCCAATGACTTGGCGAGAGCGCCGGGCCTAGCTCCCCGAGTGAGCCTGAAGGAACGTGTATACCTCGGTCTCGTCCACGCCGGGGAAGGCACCCGGGGGCATCGCCGCGAGCAGGTGGGAGTGCGCCCGGGCGGACGGCCAGGCATTGCCCGCCCACTCCGATGTCAGCGCGGCCGGCGGCCGTTTGCAGCAGGTGGGGTCGGGGCAGTTGGACGTTGCACGGGCAGTGGTTTCCCGTCCACGGAACCACTTCACGTGCTGGTACGGGACCCCGATGCTCAGCGAGAACTGCCCGCTCGCCGACCGGTCCGTGCGGGCGGTGCACCAGTACGTGCCCGACGTCGTGTCCGTGTACTGGCTGTAGGCACTGAACTTGTCCGGCACATCGAACACGGCACGGGAGGTCCAGGCCTTGCAGGACGGCTGCCCCTCGATCGCTCCCGTATGGTCCTGCGGGAAGTTCACGCCGTCGTTCTCGTAGGCCTTGTAGATGATCCCGCTCTGGTGCGTCTTCTGGAAATGCGTGGTGATGCCCAGGTGCTTGGTGGCCAGGTTGGTGAAACGGTGAGCTGCTGTCTCGTAGGACACGGCGAAGGCGTCCCGGATGTCCTCGACCGCGATTTCCTTCGCCGCCTTGGCTTTTTGCAGAAATTCCACGGTGGCCTGCTCCGGCAGCAGGAGGGCTGCGGCGAAATAGTTCGTGGCCACCCGCTGCGCGAGGAAATCGCCGTAGTTGCGGGGCGTTTCATGGCCCAGGACGTAGTGGCCCAGGGCCTGGAGCAGCACAGAGCGGGGGTCGTGGTCCTGCCGCTGGCTCTGCGTCAGATAAATTTTGCGGTTCTTCAAATCAGTCACCGAACGCGTGGAATGCGGCAGGTCGCCCACGTGGTGAAGGCTGAAACCGAGGTTCTCGGCGATGTCGGCAATGACGTGCTGGCTGAGCGGACCAGTGGTATAGCCGACCCCCTTGAGGACCTTCTGCGCCTCCGCCTCGTACTCCGGGAAATAGTTGCCGCGCTCGCGCATCATTGCACGCAGCTCGCCGTTCGCGCGGCGGGCCTCCTCGGGCGTCGCCACCTGCTCGTTCATCTTGCGTTCGAGCTCGTGCAGCAAGCCGACCTGCGCCTCCAGGACATCCATCGGCAACCGCGAACTGATGCGGATTTTGGGCAGGTTCAGCGACTCGTAGAGCGGGCCCCGCTGGTAGCGTTCGAGCTCGATTTCCAGGCCTGCGCGGCGGCTGGGCGGTTCGGCTCCGAGCAACTGGTCGATGCTGACATTGAGCGCCGTTGCCAGGTGCTGCAGCAGGCCGAGTTTGGGTTCCCGCTTGCCATTCTCAATGAGGCTCAACTGGCTGGGTGCGGTGCCGACGGCCACGCTCAGATCATCCAGCGTCAGCCCCGCCTGCTTGCGCAGGTGGCGGACGCGGCGGCCGAGCGAGATAACGTCCACTTCAGCCGTGGGCTGTGGTGACGACGGCTGTGAAACTTCCCTGTTCCAGCTTGAAGGCGACATTTCTGAAGAATACGTGAAGAAGTGCATTTCTTTCCAGCATTCTCCCCTAGAAAGGTGTTGGAAAGTGCAGAAAAGTAGGTGTCACGGAAAGAAACACCACCGGAAAAGCCGGCCGGAGCTGCAAAGGCGCAGCGAAGGTCGGGCCGGAACCAAGAACCCCGGAATGGCCCGGGAGCTAACAAGGAGACAAAGATGACTGCAGCATTTGAGCCCACCCAGCAGACGCCCGAACAGCAGGCCGCCGCACTGGAGCTCGAGTGGGCTGCCAACCCGCGCTGGGAAGGTGTGACCCGTGACTACAAGGCAACGGATGTCGTCCGCCTCCGCGGCCGGGTCTCCGAAGAGCACACCTTGGCAAAGCGCGGCTCGGAGAAACTGTGGAAGCAGCTCACCGAGGAGCACAAGGAAGGCAAGTACACCAACGCCCTGGGCGCCCTGACCGGAAACCAGGCCGTGCAGCAGGTCAAGGCAGGCCTGCGCGCCATCTACCTTTCCGGCTGGCAGGTCGCCGCTGACGCCAACAACTCCGGCCACACCTACCCGGACCAGTCCCTGTACCCGGCCAACTCTGTCCCCACGGTGGTCCGGCGCATCAACAACGCCCTCCTCCGCGCAGACCAGATCGAATTCTCCGAAGGCATCCAGACCGTCGAGGACTGGCTGGTCCCGATCGTCGCCGACGCCGAGGCCGGCTTCGGCGGCCCGCTCAACGCCTACGAGCTGATGAAGTCCATGATCCAGGCCGGCGCCGCGGGCGTTCACTGGGAAGACCAGCTCGCCTCGGAAAAGAAGTGCGGCCACCTCGGCGGCAAGGTCCTGATCCCCACCCAGCAGCACGTCCGGACCCTGAACGCCGCCCGCTTGGCCGCGGACGTCGCCGGCACCCCGTCCGTTGTCATCGCCCGCACCGACGCCGAGGCAGCCACCCTGATCACCTCCGACGTCGACGAGCGCGACCAGGAATTCATCCTCCGCGAAGGGGGACAGCCCGTCCGCACGCCGGAGGGCTTCTACAAGGTCCGCAACGGCATCGAACCCTGCATCGCCCGCGCCAAGGCCTACGCCCCGTACTCCGACCTCATCTGGATGGAAACCGGCACCCCGGACCTGGAGCTGGCCCGCAAGTTCGCCGAAGCCGTCAAGACCGACTTCCCGGACCAGATGCTCTCCTACAACTGCTCGCCGTCGTTCAACTGGCGCAAGCACCTGGACGACGCCACCATCGCCAAGTTCCAGCGCGAACTCGGCGCCATGGGCTTCACCTTCCAGTTCATCACCCTGGCCGGATTCCACGCCCTGAACTACTCGATGTTCGACCTCGCCCACGGCTACGCCCGCGAAGGCATGAGCGCCTACGTCGAACTCCAGGAAAAGGAATTCGCCTCCGAGTCCCGCGGCTACACCGCAACCAAGCACCAGCGCGAAGTCGGCACCGGCTACTTCGACGACATCTCCACTGCGCTCAACCCGAACGCATCCACCCTCGCCTTGGTCGGATCGACCGAAGAGGGCCAGTTCCACTAATCACTTCCCGACGGCGGCCGTCGCCTTCGGCCTTCGGTCCGGCATTGCTCTGCCTGCTATTCCCCATGCCCGGGTCCGACCTCCCTGAGCGAGGTCGGACCCGGGCACAGGGCCCCTTTTACGCAGGCTGCCGCAATCCGGCACCTTCGGCCTGGTGAGCAGCTCACCTTTGGTTCGTCCCGCCGTCGAACTTCCCATTCGTCTTTAAGGAGACAGAAATGAACAGCTTCACCGACAACTTCACTATCAACGGCATCACTTTGACGGCGCAGCCCATTTGCCGGCAGGGCGAGGTGCTGACGCCGGACGCTCTGACCTTCATTGCAAAGCTGCACAGGGCCACGGCCGGGCGGCGCGAGGAATTGCTCCGGGCCCGGCGGGCACGGCGTGACGACATCGCCCGGGGCCAGGATCCGCGTTTCCTGCGGGAAACCGAGTCCGTCCGGAACGATCCGCACTGGCGCGTGGCTCCCCCGGCACCCGGTCTGGAGGACCGGCGCGTGGAGATCACCGGCCCGGTGGACAAGAAGATGACCATCAATGCCCTGAATTCCGGTGCCAAGGTCTGGCTGGCGGACATGGAGGACGCCTCCACGCCGTCGTGGCGGAACGTCATCCAGGGCCAGCTGAACCTCACGGACGCGCTGGAGCGCCGGATCGACTTCACGTCGCCGGAGGGCAAGGAATACAAGCTCAGGGCCGCCGAGGACCTGCCCACCATCGTGGTACGGCCCCGCGGCTGGCACCTGCCCGAAAAGCACATGCTCATCAACGGCGAACCCATCGCCGGCGGCATCGTGGACTTCGGCCTGTTCTTCTTCCACAACGCCCGCCGCCTCCTGGCCCAGGGCAAGGGCCCGTACTTCTACCTGCCCAAGATCGAAAACCACCTCGAGGCCCGGCTCTGGAACGATATCTTCATCATCGCCCAGGACCTGCTCGGCATTCCGCAGGGCACCATCCGCGCCACGGTGCTGATCGAAACCATCACCGCCGCGTTCGAAATGGAGGAGATCCTGTACGAGCTGCGGGACCACGCCGCGGGGCTGAATGCCGGCCGCTGGGACTACATCTTCTCCCTGATCAAGAACTTCCGCACCCGCGGCCCGCGCTTCGTCCTGCCGGACCGCGGCCAGGTGACCATGACCGCCCCGTTCATGCGGGCCTACACCGAACAGCTGGTGCGCGCGTGCCACAAGCGCGGCGCCATGGCTATTGGGGGCATGGCCGCCGCCGTTCCCAACCGCAAGGATGAGGCCGCCAACGCCAACGCCTTCGAGAAGGTCCGCGCGGACAAGACCCGTGAGGCAGCCGACGGCTTCGACGGCTCTTGGGTGGCGCACCCCGACCTGGTTCCCGTGTGCCGCGAGGTGTTCGACGGGGTTCTCGGCGGCCGTCCGAACCAGTTGGACCGCCTGCGCGAAGACGTCACCCCGGACGACCGTGCCCTGATCAACGTGGCTGCGACGCAGGGCACCATCACCGAGCAGGGCATCCGGAACAACATCGAGGTAGGCATCCGCTACATCGAGTCCTGGTTGCGCGGAAACGGTGCGGTCGCCATCCACAACCTGATGGAGGACGCCGCCACCGCGGAGATCTCCCGCTCGCAGCTGTGGCAGTGGATTTACTCCCGCGCCATCACGGACCACGGCGAGATCATCAGCCGGGAATGGGTGGAGGAGATGCTGGACGAGGAGTTCGCCCGGCTGGAGCGCTTCGACGGCGACCGCTTTACCGATGCCCGCGACATCTTCGAGGAGGTCACGCTGAGCGAAAAGTTCCCCAGCTTTCTCACGGTTCCCGCCTATGCCCGGTACCTGCACGAGGCGCGCGAGGGCATCGACGACACGGCCGAGGCCATTGAGGACGAGCTCGTCGCCGCGTAGTCCCCACCGGCACAACAGGGCACAGATTTCCGCCCGCCGGGCCGCCATGCCCTTCGCAACAGGCACCCCCGAAGGCCGGGGAGGCGGCCCGGCAGCGGAAGCACCCACGGAGCGAACCGGCAGCTAATGACCCCAAAACCAAGTTTTGAGGGCGTTAGCTGCCAGTTCGCGCTTGGAGGTTGAGGGAAAGTACGACGGCGGGACCCCGCCTTAGCGCTGGCGGGGCACCTTCCGTACGGACAGCGTGGTTGAAATGACGAACGCAAGCACAGAACCAAGGATCACCAGCAGCGGGGTGGACCAGGTCCGTGTGGCGTCGTGAACGTAGCCAACAACAGTGGGCGCAGCGGCGGCGACGCCGTAGCCCACGCCCTGGACGATCGCCGACATCCGGCCTGCGGACGCCTGGTCGCGGGCGAGCTTGATGATGGCGATGAAGATGAGGGTGATGCCCCCGCCCTGTGCCACTCCCCCGAGCGAGGACCACAGCCACCACAGCTGGGGAACGAACAGCAGCCCCAGCGGAACGGTCAGCCACATGGCACCCAAGGTGACCGCAACCGCCGTCGTACTCATGAACCGGGCCGCAAGCGGCACTCCCAGGCCGCCCGCGATGGCCATGATCTGGAACAGGGAGGAGCCTGCTCCTGCGGCGGCCGGTGTCATGCCGAGTTCGTCCGCAAGCAGCGTGGGCAGCCAGGCGGTCACACCGTAGTAGGAGATGGCCTGCCCGGCGAAACCGACAGTCAGTCCCACCGTTATCCACCGCGATGCCGGTCGGCCGGCTGGCGGCGGGCCGCCCGTACCGTCGTCGGCCGCAGGGTGGAAGGCCCCGCGGCCTGTCGCGAAAATCCAGACGCTGACGGCCGCGATGGCGAAGGCCGCAGAGCCAGCGATGGCGGCCCGCCAGCCGGCCAGTTCGGCCAAGGGCGCCGTAACCACGGAAGTGGTAAACGAGCCGATGTTCAGGGCAGCCGTATAGATGCCCATGGCGGTCCCCTGGCGCCGCGGCGAGAAATCCCGCCGAATGATCAGCGGTACCGCAATGTTCCCCACGGTGATGGCCAAGCCCAGGATGACCGTACCCGCCATCACCATCGCTCCGCCGCCGGCCGAACGGACCGCCACTCCGGCCAGGACGCCCGCAAGCGTGAGGGTGATGGCCAGCTCGGCACCAAGCCGGCGGCCTGCGAATGAAGCAAGGGGCGCCGCTAGCGAGAAGCAGAGCACGGGGATGCCGGTCAGCAGGCCCAGCTCAACAGGCGAGAACCCCAGCTCCTGCTGCATCGGCCCCAGCACCGGTGCCACCGCCACGAAAGGGCCCCGCATATTGAGCGCGATGAGGCCGATGCACGCGAGCAGGATCCAGCTGCGGGGAACCTTCGTCCCGATGGTGTCCCTCATGGGGCGCGGAGGTCAGGGTGCTGGAAGCGGGCAAAGGGTTTCATCACCCTCATTGCTATCACGCGGCGACCCTATCGGCTCAAAAGCACGGCTCGACAGGGGCCACAGGTGCCCGCTCGCGCTCAGGCGGTGTTCAGGAACCAGTTCCGCGGAGCGTTGCTGACGCCCGGCGCTTCGCGGAACCGGCCCGGCTGCGCCACCCAGCCCACGCCGTTGGCGATCACCTGCCGGATCTGCGGCTGGTGGTACACGGGGTACTCCTGGTCCCCCGGGCTGAAGTAGAAGATCCGGCCCTTCCCGCGCGTGAACGTCACGCCCGAGCGGAACACCTCGCCGCCTTCGAACGAGCTGATGAAGATGAGGTCGTCCGGCTCGGGAATGTCGAAGAGTTCGCCGTACATCTCCTGCTTCGGGATCACGATGGGGCTTTCCACGCCGGCGGCAATCGGATGCGACGGCTTCACGGTCCACACGAGCTCCCGTTCGCCCTCGTTCCGCCACTTCAGCGAGCACGTGGTGCCGAGCAGCCTGGTGAAGATCTTCGCGAAGTGCCCCGAGTGGAGCACGATCAGCCCCATGCCGCCCAGGACGTGCCGCTGCACCCGCTCCACCACCTCGTCGCTGACGTCGCCGTGGGCAACGTGTCCCCACCACAGGAGCACGTCCGTGGCGGCGAGAGTCTCCTCGGAGAGCCCGTGCTCCGGGTCGGCGAGCGTGGCGGTGGTGATGCCGGAATCCGGGTAAAAGCCCCTGAGCCCGTCCGCGATGGCGCCGTGCATGCCGTTGGGGTACATCTCGGCCATGGTTTCCGGCTGGTTGTTCGCCTCGTGGACGCCTTCGTTCCAGACCAGGATGTTGAGTTTTTCGGTCATGTCAGAGCCTCACTTCGCGCTGTTCGAGGGCGGACCGGTAGCAGGCATCGAGGACAAGGGCACGGGTCAGGGCGAGTGAGCCGTCGTGGGCTCCCCACACGGTCTCGCCGCCGCGGACGGCGTCCACAAAGTCCTCCACCACGGCCTGGTGCGCGCGGCCCGGCTCCGCCACCACCACGTAGTCGGCGTTCTCGCCGTCCTGTTCCTTGAAGATCCGGACATCCGCAACGGGGACGTTGGATGCCCCGACGGCGCGGAGTTCCGCTCCGCCGTCGGTGCCGTAAACGGTGAAGTCCATCAGGTCCTCCTCGTCCCGGTATGCGGCCCAGCCGACTTCGAGAATCAGCGTGCCGCCGCCTTCAAGCCGGATGAACGCCGAGGCGAAGTCCTCCACCTCAAACTTGTGGGAGGACTTCATGGCGGTATAGCGGGCATTGCCGCCCAGTCCGCGGGGTCCCAGCTCGGAATGCGTCGACGCCGAGACGGAGAGAACCCGCGGTTCGCCCAGCAGGTGCAGGGCATAATCCAGGACATGGACGCCGATGTCGGCCAGCGGGCCGCCGCCGGCCAGCGCGGGGTTGGTGAACCAGCTGCCCAGCATCGGGATGCCCTGCCGGCGCAGCCACGAAGCCTTGGCGTAGTACGGCCGGCCGAGTTCGCCGTCGTCGATGATGCCTTTCAGCTTCTGGATGTCGCCTCGGCGGCGGTGGTTGAAGGCCACGTCCAGGACGCGGCCGGCCTTCCGTGCGGCCTCCACCATCTGGAGCCCTTCCTCACCGTTGCGCGCGAGGGGCTTCTCGCTCAGGACGTGCAGCCCGCGTTCCAGGGCGGCGATGGCAATCGGGGCGTGCAGGAAGGTCGGTACTGCCACGCTGACGGCGTCGAGCCCGTCGAGTTCGATCAGGTCCTCCCAGCGGGCAAAGGTGTGGGGGACGCTGTGCTCGTCCTTGATCTTCCTCAGCAGGTCCTCTTCCATCGCGGCGACCGCGACGAGTTCCACACCGTCGATCTTCTTGTAGGCATCGATGTGCTGCTGGCCGGCCCAGCCGATGCCGACGACGCCGACTCTCAGGGGCGTGGCCGGCCGGGCTGATGGCTGATGATCACTCACGAAATGGTTCCTCTGTTTCTCGTTGTCTTGAAACGCTAGGCATTTTGGAGGGCGGCGTCCCGGATGGCTGATTCGACTGCCTCCGGCGAAAGTACGTGGTCAATGACCATCCGGCTCGCACCCCAGATGGCGGCATCCACGGGCGCCTTGGATTGCTCGATGCGCAGCTTCGATGTGGCGAGCGGCTGCGACCGGCGGTACACGGTCTCGCGGATACCGGCCAGGAGCTGGTCGCCCGCCCGGGAGAGGCTGCCGCCAACCACAATCACTGACGGGTTCAGGAGGTTCACGCACATGGCCAACACCTCCCCCATGTCCCTTCCCGCCTGGCGGAGCATGCGAATGGCCTGAACGTCCCCCAGCGCTGCAAGGTCCACCACCGCGGTACCCGAGGCGGCGTCGATCCCGTGCGCACGCAGTTTTGCCGCCAGCGCAGGTCCCGAGGCCAGCGCCTCAAGGCAGCCGTGGTTGCCGCACCGGCACAGGACGTCCTCGCCGCTGGGGACGCGGATATGCCCCAGGTCGCCAGAGGCACCCTCCGCGCCCCGCTGGAGCTGGCCGCTGCTGATGATCCCCGCCCCGATGCCGGTGGCGGCCTTAACGAATAGCAGGTTTTGGTGGTCCTGCCAGAAGGCGTGACGCTCGCCGACGGCCATGATGTTCACGTCGTTATCCACAAGGACCTCGCATCCGAGCTCGCCGCGGATGTAACCGGCCACGTCGAACCCGTCCCATCCGGGCATGATGGGCGGCTTGACGGGCTTGCCAGTATGGTGCTCCACCGGCCCCGGCAGCCCCAGTCCCACGCCCGCGACGTCCCGCTCCGCCCGCCCGATGCTCTCCAGCAGTGATCTGCAGTTCCGCAGTACCCATGCAAGGACGTCCTCGGGACCGTTGGAAATGTCCAGTGGACCTGAATTGCGGGCCAGAATGGCTCCGTCCAGATCCGTGACGGCAACCGAGGCATGGGAAGCACCGACGTCTGCTGCGAGCACCACCTTCCTGCTGGCATTGAAAATAAACCGCGACGGCGGCCGGCCCCCCGAAGATGCTGCCTCACCGGCCGGACCTATGTAACCCAGCGCGGCCAGCGCGTCGATCCTTGCCGCCAGCGTGGTGCGGGCCAGGCCCGTGACCGCAATGAGCTCAGAACGCGTCCTTGCCTTTCCGTCGCGAAGCAACTGGAAGAGGTCGCCTGCGCGGGCAAAAAGCCCGGTGTCCCCGAAGGACCGCTCCACGGCGGGGGATGTCTGCATGGTTAAAGGAATAGCACAAAGTCAGGGACTTATGCCCGAACTTTTCGAAACTTTTGATTGACTTGCGGCAAAAGTAACCGTAGCTTCAAAAAAGGCCTACTCCGCAGGGGCGCCAAAGGTGGATGCCCGGACGGTCAGCAACGAGGTGAGGAAACCAAATGTCGTATTCGCTCCAGCTGTACACCCTCCGCAACGCCATCCAGGAGGATCTTCCGGGCACCATCCGAAAGGTCGCTGAAATCGGCTTCACGCAGGTTGAGCCTTACAACTTCGTGTCCACCGCCAAGGAGCTCGGCGCCGCACTGAAGGAGAACGGCCTTACGGCTCCGTCCGGCCATGCGCCGCTGCTTAGCCAGAACCAGGACGAGATCTTCGCCGCTGCAAGGGAGTTGGGGATCGGCACGGTCATCGAGCCCTACATCACGGCCGAGCACTGGCAGAAGGCCGAGGACATCCAGTCCACCGCCGCCAAGCTCAACGCCGCCGCCAGGAAGGGCGCCGAGTACGGCATCCGCGTCGGCTACCACAACCACGCCTGGGAGCTCGATTCCACCATCGAGGGGCAGACCGCCCTGGAGTACTTCGAAGGGCTGCTGGACCCCGAACTGGCCCTGGAGGTGGACACCTACTGGGTGGCCGTCGGCGGCCAGGACCCGGTGGACATCCTGACCAAACTCGGTCACCGGGTGAAGTTCATCCACATCAAGGACGGCCCGCTCAACACCGATACTAAGGCGCAGCAGCCGGCCGGGCAGGGCAAGATCCCGGTGTGGGATGTCATCGGGGCAGCCAAGTCCCTGGAAGTGGGCGTGGTGGAGTTCGACGACTACTCCGGCGACATCTTTGACGGCATCACCCAGTCCCTGGCCTTCCTGAATCCCGCCTCCGCGAAGTCCACCGAAGGGGCCCAGGCATGAGCGGCGCGTTCACGCCGTCTTCCCGCCGGGGGCCGGTGGGCGTCGGCGTCATCGGCGCCGGCAACATCAGCAAGCAATACCTGGACAACCTGACGGCCTTCCCCGATTTGAAGGTGCACGTCATCGCGGACCTGTTCGAAGACGCGGCCCAGGCACGGGCCAAGGAGTACGGCGTCCCCGAGTGGGGCGGCGTTGACGCCGCACTCAACTATCCCGACGTCGAGATCATCGTCAACCTGACCATTCCGGCCGCACACGTCGAGGTGGCCACCGCCGCCGTCAACGCTGGAAAGCACGTCTGGACCGAGAAGCCGTTCTCGCTGGACCGCGAATCGGGCCTCGGGCTTCTGAAGACGGCCGACGCCGCCGGAATCCGCCTCGGCACGGCCCCGGACACGTTCCTCGGTGCGGGGCTTCAGACCGCGCGCAGGCTGATCGAACGCGGCGACATCGGGACGCCACTCACCGCCATGACCACGTTCCAGACCCCCGGGCCCGAGTCCTGGCATCCGAACCCGGCATTCCTCTTCCAGTACGGAGCCGGACCACTGTTCGACATGGGCCCGTACTACCTCACGGCCCTGGTCCAGACCTTCGGGTCGGTCCGCAAGGTGGCGGCCGTCGGGTCCAAGGCCAAGGAAGTCCGCGTCATCGGTTCCGGCCCCAAGCTCGGCGAAGAGTTCACGGTGGAAGTCCCCACCCATGTCTCTGCCATGGCCCAGTTCGAGGGTGGCCAGTCCTCGCACAGCGTCTTTTCCTTCGAGTCACCCCGGCAGCGGATGGGCTTCGTGGAGATCACCGGCACCGAGGCCACCATCTCGCTCCCCGACCCCAACTATTTCGACGGCGACGTGCGGCTCTGGCGCGCGGGCGATGAGGACTGGACGGTCATCCCCGCCACCGGTCCGTCCAACGGCCGCGGCATGGGTGTGCTGGACATGGCCCGCTCCCTCCGGGCCGGCGTCCCGCACCGCGCAACCGGCTACCTCGCGTACCACGTCCTGGACACCATGGTCTCGATCACCGAATCCATGGAATCCGGCACGTTCGTTGACGTCGAAAGCTCCGCGTCCGAGTCCCCGGCCCTCCCCGAGGACTGGGACCCCACCGCATCCACGCTCTAGGAAACACACCATGAACTCCGCAGACAGCAAGGACGGCGCCGACCTGGACACCAGGACACTGGGTGTGGCGATGATCGGCTACGCGTTTATGGGCAAGGCCCACTCAAACGCCTGGCGGAACGTCGCGTCCTACTTCGATGTCCCGGCCTTCGAGCAGAAAGTGCTCGTGGGCCGGGACGCCGGCCAGGTGGCCGCCGCGGCAGCAAAGTATGGCTGGGCCGAGTCCGCCACCGACTGGCGGTCCGTGATCGCTCGGGACGATATTCACATCGTGGACATCTGCGCCCCGGGGTGGATGCACGCCGAAATCGCTGTCGCCGCCCTCGAAGCGGGCAAGCACGTCCTGGTCGAAAAGCCGCTGGCCAACACCGTCGCCGAGGCCGAGGCGATGACCGCAGCGGCCTCGGCGGCCCGGGCACGCGGCCTGCAGTCCATGATCGGGTTCAACTACCGCCGCGTGCCCGCCTTGGCCCTGGCGAAGGAGCTGATCGCCGAGGGCCGGCTCGGGACCGTGCGGCACGTCCGTGCGGCATATTTGCAGGACTGGCTTTCCGACCCCGAATCGCCCATGTCGTGGCGGCTGCGCAAGGAAACCGCCGGGTCCGGAGCGCTGGGAGACATCGCCTCGCACGCCATCGATCAGGTTCTGTCCCTCCTTGGCGGAACCGTCACCGAAGTCACGGGCCGGCTGCACACCTTCGTAGGCAGCCGCCCCGGCACTAGTGGTCCCGCAGGCGGGCTGGAGGACGTGACGGTCGACGACGCCGCCTGGGCGACGCTGACCCTGGACTCCGGGACCATCGCCTCGGTGGAGGTCTCCCGCATGGCCACCGGCCAGAAAAACTCGCTCAAACTGGAGATCTACGGAGACAAGGGCTCCCTGCTCTTCGACCTGGAGAACCTGAACGAACTCGGTTTCCTGGACGCCACCGTCCCGGCCCGCGAGCAGGGATTCCGGCGGATTCTAGTCAATGAACCCGAACACCCCTACCTTGAAGCGTGGTGGCCGCAGGGCCACATCATCGGGTGGGAACACACGTTCACGCACCAGATCCGCGACTTCCTCACTGCCATCAGCACCGGCGAGGCGCCCTCGCCGTCGTTCGAAGAGGGCCTTGCCGTGCAACGGGTGCTGGCCGCCGTCGAAGAATCCGCCAAGTCCAAATCCTCCATCATCCAGCTCACCGCACCAGTCACCGTCCCCGCCACTGAAGGAGCCTGACCATGCCCCGCCCGTACACCCTGTTCACCGGCCAGTGGGCCGACCTGCCCTTCGAGGAAGTCGCCAAGCTCGCGTCCGGCTGGGGCTACGACGGCCTGGAAATCGCGGTCTCCGGCGACCACCTGGACGCCTGGCGCTGGGACGAACCCGGCTACGTCGAATCCAAACTCGCCGTCCTGGAGAAGTACAACTTGCAGGTCTGGGCGATCTCCAACCACCTCAAGGGCCAGGCCGTGTGCGATGACCCGATCGACTTCCGGCACGAAGCGATCGTCGGGTCCAAGGTCTGGGGCGACGGTGACCCCGAAGGCGTCCGGCAGCGCGCCGCCGAGGAAATGAAACACACCGCCCGCCTCGCCAAGGCCCTCGGCGTGGACACCGTCGTCGGCTTCACCGGCTCCTCCATCTGGCAATACGTGGCCATGTTCCCGCCCGTCCCCGAAAAGGTCATCGACGCCGGCTACCAGGACTTCGCCGACCGCTGGAACCCCATCCTGGACGTCTTCGACGAATGCGGCGTCCGCTTCGCCCACGAGGTCCACCCCTCCGAGATCGCCTACGACTACTGGACCACCGTCCGCACCCTCGAAGCGATCGGGCACCGCGAAGCGTTCGGCCTGAACTGGGACCCCTCGCACTTCATGTGGCAGGGCATCGACCCCGTCTCCTTCATCTGGGACTTCAAGGACCGGATCTATCACGTCGACTGCAAGGACACCAAGCTCCGCCCCACCGGCCGGAACACCGTGATGGGCTCGCACCTGCCTTGGGGCGACCCCCGCCGCGGCTGGGACTTCGTCTCCGCAGGACGCGGCGACGTCCCCTGGGAATCCTCCTTCCGGGCCCTCACCGCGATCGGCTACACCGGCCCCATCTCCATTGAGTGGGAAGACGCCGGCATGGACCGCCTCCACGGCGCCCCCGAAGCCCTCGCGGCGCTGAAGAAGTTCGACTTCCCGGCGTCGCAGACCAGCTTCGACGCCGCCTTCAGCAGCAAGGCCTGACCCCACTGCGTTGGAGTTTTTGTGCAGATATCGTGCTCTCAACAGCCTTTTGAGGCCAGTATCTGCACAGAAACTCCGCCTCAGGCACGCGCGGCCTACCTGTTAGGCCGCGCCGTCTGTTCCGGAATGTTTCCGCCGAGGATCTGTTCGTAGAGCGCCAGATGGTCGGCCACCATGCGGGCGGAGCTGAAGCGCTGCTCGACGGCGGCGCGGCAGGCTTCCCTGCTGAGCCCCGCGGCCTCGGCGGCGAACCCAGCAAGCTGGCCGGTGCTGCCCAGATAACCCGTGACGCCGTGCTCCACGATTTCCGGAGCAGCACCGGCAGGGGTCCCGACCACGGGGGTTCCGGTGGCGAGCGCCTCAATCATCACGAGGCCGAACGGCTCAGGCCACTGGATCGGGTTGAGGAACGCGAGCGCACCACCGACCAGTTCGTATTTCTCG
This sequence comes from Arthrobacter sp. FW305-BF8, assembly GCF_021789315.1. Taxonomy (NCBI): domain Bacteria; kingdom Bacillati; phylum Actinomycetota; class Actinomycetes; order Micrococcales; family Micrococcaceae; genus Arthrobacter; species Arthrobacter sp. FW305-BF8. The sequence goes on along the minus strand of NZ_CP084561.1, from coordinate 715,933 downwards.
GCGTCGGACAGCGGCCCCATGAACTCCATATCGGGGCCCAGTGCCGGCCTGACCACGTCGTCGAAATAGCCCTGCTCCTCGGCTCCCTGGATCCGGGCGCTGATGCGCAGGGGGATTCCCGCCGCTCGTGCGGTCTGGATTGCTTCGAGGATGCCCTTGTCCGGGGACAGCCGTCCGATGAAACACAGATAGCCGCCGTCCCCCTGGCCCACCGGAACGGACGCCACGTCCATGCCATGGTGGATCACCTTCGTCACGGTGACCTCCGGCGAGCGGCTCACCTGGTCACGGGAGATGGCAATAATGCCGGTGGTCTTTCCGATCGCGGTGTATAGGTCCACAGCCTGCGGTGCCAGGCGGATATGGATGGTGGTGACCACCGGGACTCCGGCCGGACGGCCGGCGTACAGCGGTCCGCTCATCGTGTGGTCGTGGATGATGTCCATGCCTGTCATGCCGTCGTAGGCCCTGATGATGTGGCTCAGCTCGGACAACGCGAGTCCCAAGTCCGCCGGTTCCGAGGGGCGCATCCGCGGGGCCAGGGGAACCGGGCAGGTGCTGTCGGAAGGGGCGGCAAGCAGCACCTCATGCCCGGCTGCGGCGAACCCGCGTGCAAGGCTGTCCACCACCCGCTCGCTGCCCCCGTAACCGGGCGGCGGCACCGGGATCCACGGTGCCGATATGAGTCCAATGCGCACTTTTGCCTCCCACGAAGGTACGGCCTGACCGCCGGGAGTTAGTCCAAACAATATGGCCGGGCCCGCCGTCAAACAAGGCCTGCGCGACGCCGGACTCCCCGACCACGAGCGGCAGCCAGCGTGACCAAAGCAACTGTCCCTGCAGGAATGCACGGCGAGGCATGCCGGTTGTCGCAGGCATGAAGATTGAGATCTGGTCAGACATTGCCTGCCCCTGGTGCTACATCGGCAAGCGCCGGTTCGAGGCCGCCCTCGCCGAGTTCCCGCACCGCGACCAGGTGGAGGTGCAGTGGCGCAGCTACCAGCTGGACCCCGGCGTGCCCGAGCACTATGACGGCACGGAGCTGGACTACCTCAGCAAGCGCAAGGGCATGGCCCCGGACCAGGTCACGCAGATGTTCGACCATGTGGCAGCCCAGGCCAAAGGCGAGGGACTCAACTACCGGTTCGACGCCGTCGTCGTTGCCAACAGCTTCACGGCCCACCGGCTCATCCACCTGGCCGCCGCGAACGGCAAGCAGGACGTGGCCAAGGAGCGGCTGCTCAGCGACCACTTCGAGCACGGCAAGGACATCGGCAGCCCCGACTATCTCGCGTCGGTGGGCGCGGACCTTGGGCTCGACGCCGGCGAAGTGGCCGAGCTGTTCAGCACCGACAAGTACGCCGACGACGTCCGCCGCGACTTCGCCGAAGCCCGCGCCCTGGGCATCAGCGGCGTGCCGTTCTTCGTGATCGACCGCAAGTACGGACTGTCCGGAGCCCAGCCCGCGGCGAGCTTCACCATGGCCCTCGAGCAGGCCTGGCAGGAGTCGCACCCGCTGGTGATGGTCGGCGACAACGCCGGCGCCAACCACGAAGGGTCCGAGTCGGCTAACGCAGAGGCTTGCGGCCCGGACGGCTGCCCGGTCTGAGCTCCCCGGGCCCGCGGGAGCTCCGGACAGCGGAGTTTTTGTACAGATATCGTCCCCTGAAGGGTATTTAGCGGCCATTAGCTGGACAAAAACTCGGAACGGTTTGGTGACAGATGGCGGTAAAGTGTCCCTATGCCCCGGATTTCGGCCCCCAGCAACGCCGCGCAGCGCGCCGAGACCCAGCGCCGCATCCTGAACGCCTTCGGTGAGCTCCTCTTCTCGCACGGGCTGCCCGGGCTCACCATGACCGACGTCGCCCGGCACGCAGGGATCGGCCGCACGGCTGTCTACAACTACTACGCCGACATCGAAGAGCTCCTGATTGCCTACGCACTCGTGGAAACGGAACGGTTCATGACCGGGCTGCGGGAGTCGCTCGCCCGGCTGGACAATCCGGTGGACCGGCTGGCCCTGTACGTGCGGGCCCAGGTGGAGGATCTCAGCCGCCGGCATCTGCCGCCGGGTCCGGCCATGGGCGCCGTCCTCTCGCCGGCGTCGTTCGCCAAGCTGGCCGACCACGTGGGCGGGCTCAGTGACATGCTGCAGGACATTCTTCGCGACGGCATGGACCAGGGCTACTTCCCGGTGGCCGATCCCCTCCAGCAGGCGCAGCTGATCCACGGCACGCTCTCCTCCAGCGCCGCCCGGGGCGGCGACGCCTCCGGGGACCTGGAGGAAAGGATTTCCCGGACCGTCCGCTTCATCCAGTTGGGCGCCGGGGCCAGGTTCGACGACGGCGGCCGCCCCTTGCGCCTGCAGCCGCCCACCGCTGCGGCCGGCTAAGGAACAGCCGGCAAAGGTTCAGGCGGCTGAAGGCTCAGGGCTTGGCGCCCTGGGTCGGCATGACTGGCCACTGCGAATCGTCGGCGACGCGACGGCTTTCCCGCGGGCAGCTGAGCTGGCCCGGCGTCTGGTCAACAAGCTGCGGTTTGACCAGGCCGCGGTAGTCGCCAGTCAGGATCACGTCCACGGTGGCGTCCTTGCGGCCGTCCTGGAAGTAGTCCGAGCCCGGCAGATTCCGCTGCACGGTAAAGGCCGCCGCCTGTCCGGCAGCACCTGAGACGATGGCCGCCACGCCGCGGTAGCCGGTTTCCGTGTTGGCCACATTGCCGAGAACAAACTTCCTCGCCTTGAACTCATTGGCTGCCGCCTTGGCCAGGCCGTTGCGGCTCGTGGCGTTGAGGACGTTCACCTTCACCTTCGCGGGCGGTGTGTAGTCGAACGTTGTTGCCGGGCAGACGGAGGAGTTCTCCTGGGCCTGGATAGCGGACGGAAACTTGATCTGCCCGCTCATCACCCCCATTGCCCCCATGATCCCCGCGACAATAAGGCCAAGCAGCAGCACGAGCACCACACCGTGCAGGATCCGGCGGCGAAGGCGGCCGGGGTTCTCCGCGTTCTCGTCGTCCTCGACGAACGTGGCCCTGAGCTCTGGGCCACTAATCACGCGGTGACCGTGGAGGACGGTCACGTCTTTGGGTTTTCTAGCCATCGATCACAAGCACCCTTGCATGTATGGCGGTGCGCTGGTGGAGTGCAGTCCTTACCGCCCGGTGCAGGCCGTCCTCCAGGTAGAGGGTGCCCTGGTACTGCACCACGTGGGGAAACAGGTCCCCAAAGAAAGTCGAGTCCTCGGCAAGGAGCGCTTCAAGATCCAGGGTCCGCTTGGTGGTCACAAGTTCATCCAGCCGCACGGGACGGGGCGGAAGAGCCGCCCAGTCTTTGGGGGTACTGAAACCATGGTCGGGGTAAGGGCGTCCCTCGCCCACAGCTTTGAATATCACCCTGCAAGCTTAAGCAACTGGCCGGTTCAAGGGAATGTGGGACCAGCGCGCCGCCGGAGGTTGTGGCCAAACAGTAACTATCTGTCACATGCTGTCCGCCTGCCCCGGTCCGGGCGGATCGGCCGGTGTCGGCTGACAGAATGGAGCCATGACTGCACCTACCGCGAATGCCGCCCCGGGATTCGGCGCCCACACGCCGTCGACACCCGCCGTGGCCCTGCTCCTGGACGTTGACGGCCCGGTTGCCAGCCCGGTGACCAGGGATGTGAAACCGGAAATCATTGCCGATTTGGTCGCTCTCGCGAACGCCGGAGTGCCGGTCATCTTCAACACCGGCCGCTCGGACGCCTTCATCCGCGAGCAGGTCATGGAGCCCATGATCGCTGCCGGAATGCCGGGCGGAACGCTGATCCACGCCATCTGCGAAAAAGGCGCTGTGTGGTTCAGCTACACCTCGGCCGGCCCCGGACCCATCCACGTGGACCACGAGCTCGCCGTGCCGGCAGCCTACGGCGACGATGTCCGGCGCATGGTGGCTGAGGACTACTCGGCCCACATGTTCTTCGACGAAACCAAGCGCGCCATGGTGTCGGTGGAGCAGCACATTGAGGTGCCCAGCAGCGAATACCTCGCCGAGCAGAAGCTGTTTGATGCCGAGGCGATGGAGCTGATGGAACGCCACGGCCTGGGAGTCGTGCGGCTGGACCACCATGCACCCAACTCCGACGACGAGATCGACTACCGGGTGGACCCCACCATCATCTCCACGGACATTGAATCGGTGCGGCTGGGCAAGGACCTCGGCGCGAGCCGCGCCGTGGAGCTGCTGGCAGCCCAGGGCATTACGCCGCAGGCATGGCGGACGGTCGGCGATTCCCGCACGGACTACGCCATGGCCGACTGGCTGCACCACAACGACCACGCCGTGAAGCACGTCGACGTCAGGCCTGCGGACGGCGTCCCGGCCAAGCCGTACGACGTCCTCACGGCCGCCGACCTGGGCCTGCAGGAAACGGTCATCCACGACGACGCCGGGGCCGCGTTCCTGTCCAGCTGGCGGCAGGCGCTCCTCGGCTAGGCCCGCTGCCGCGGCCCAGCACACCGGGCCAGGGCCCGGGGGCAGGCCCCGGCCGCCTGCCCGGCATGTTTCCCGGCAGGACTATCATGCAAGTAAGACTTCACCACCCCTAGCAGCATGGGAGAAACGCCATCACGGACGTAACGGTTCAGGACGACATCTATTACGGCGGTCAGGCAGCCGAGGACGACGTACCCGCACTCGCGGAAGCAACGTCGCCGGCGGCTGTGGCGCGCCTCAAACACCGCCCCGACGTCGTCCGCCGATCAGGCCGGTATGCGCTGATCAACGACACCCGGACGCCATACCAGGCCATGGTGGAGGACCTGCTCTTCCTTCGGAATGTGCTGGACGGGGCCGGGCTGGATTACCTGCTGGTCCGTGGCAACAACGACCGTCCTGTGGTCGCCCTTGACTGGAAGGACCGGAAGAAGCTGCGGTCCGCGCTCGTTGAGGCGTGCCGGCACGAACCGTTCTACTCCATGACCGTGGATGCGAAGAAGAAAACGTCAGTCCTTGTCGCCGACGGCGAGCTCTCCGTCAACCGCCAGGCTCGCATCTTCCGGCTGTACCGCCCGCGGGTGGAGCCCGAGGGCGGCTTCGAATTCGGTGCATCCGCCGGCGTCCAGGTAGAACTCTGGAGCTTCCTGGGCAACGAAGTGATCCTGCCGATCGAGAACTCGCTCACCCGGCGCACCATGATGGCCCACGAAGCCGTCCGCGGAACGGTTGAGCGCTACGGCCACACCTGGCCCACCATCGAGAACATGTTCGCTGACCACGCGAGCGACATCAGCTTCGACATCGACATGGTCTTCTCCTGGGTGGACGGCACCTCGCCGGAATACATCGCCGCCCGGCGGGCCCGGATGGCGGGCGCCGTCTTGGGCGAGGGCGACGACCACGAGGCACGCTACCGGCAGATCAATGAGCTCAAATACGCGCTCCGGTCGGTGTACATGTTTGCACCGTGGGTCCGCCGCATTTTCATCGCCACGGACTCCCCCGCGCCGGAATGGCTGAACGACCACCCGTCCGTGACCATCGTCCGGAGCGAGGAGTTCTTCGCTGACCCGTCGGTGCTGCCCACCCACAACTCGCAGGCCGTGGAGTGCCAGCTGCACCACATCGAGGGCCTCTCCGAGCATTTCCTCTACTCCAACGACGACATGTTCTTCGGGCGGCCGGTGGGCCCTGACATGTTCTTCACTCCGGGCGGGATCACCAAGTTCATCGAGGCTGAGACCCGCATCGGCCTCGGCGAAAACGACGCCGAACGCAGCGGCTTCGAGAATGCGGCCCGGGTCAACCGGAAGCTGCTCTGGAACCGCTTCGGCCGGATCACCACCCGCCACCTGGAGCACTCGGCAGCGCCGATGCGTCGGAGCCTCGTGGCCCAGATGGAGCAGGAGTTCCCGGCGGAGTTCGCGAACACCGCCGCCAGCACCTTCCGGGCCGCGGACAATATCTCCGTGACGAATTCCTTCTACCACTACTACGCGCTGCTGACCGGCCGGGCCGTGACCCAGACGGCGGCCAAGGTGCGGTACGTGGACACCACGCTCCGGTCGGGACTGAATTACCTGCCCAAGCTGCTGACCAAGCGCAACATGGACTTCTTCTGCCTCAATGACGGCAGTTTTCCGGAGGTGCCGGCCGACGAACGTGCGGACCTTGTCACGGAGTTCCTGGAGAGGTACTACCCCATCAAGGCGCCCTGGGAAAAGTAGCACTGCGAAAGCAAGAGCTGCACCGCAGGAAACCCCCGCCGGATCTGACCAGTTCAGATCGGGCGGGGGTTTCGTCAGTGGAGAGCGCTCCGGCCGGGTTGGCTACTTCCGGGTGAGCACGGGACGTTTGGCCCCTTCGGGGATGCGGATTCCGGCTGCCGCAAGGCGGCGGTCCGTCTCCTCGGGGCTGACATATTCGCCCACAGTGGGAGTGGCGCCCAGCGGCACCACAGAATGCACCACCGTGTGCTCATAAACGTGCACCAGGTTGAAGGCCTGGCCGCCGTCGCGGCCGCGGGTGCCGCCCACCGGAACATTCAGGTCCTGGGTGTAGCACGTGGCTGAGGCCACGGAGACCGGGATGCCGGCGAAGCTCGCCGTCGTGGAGTAGTGCAGGTGGCCGGCAAGGATGCTGCGCACATCGGAGTTCCGGACCACGGCTGCCAGGGACGCCTGGTCGCGCAGCTCTACGAGCACGGACAGGTCCAGCACCGACGGAACCGGCGGATGGTGCAGGGCCAGGATTGTGCCGTCCGGCGCGGGGGTCTCCAGCTGCCCGGCGAGCCAGTCCAGCTGGTTGTCACTGAGTTCGCCGTGGTGGTACCCGGGCACGGACGTGTCCATGGTGATGACCCGCAGCCCGTTGACGTAATAGCTGTGGTCGACGGGATCGTCGTTGCCGTGCTGGTTGAACAGGCCGGCGCGGAAGTTGGCGCGGTTGTCGTGGTTGCCCATGGCCCAGATGACCTGGGCACCGAGATCCCGGCAGGCAGGCTCCACGACCGCGCGGAGCTTGGCGTAGGCCTCGGGGTCGCCTTTGTCCGCCAGGTCGCCGGTGAAAATCACAGCTTCCGGGCGCGCGCCGGATGCCTGAACCTCGTCGAAGAGCTGGATCAGGCGGGCTTCGCTGTCAACTGCGCCGTATAGGGGGTCCGGACCTCCCAACAGGTGGGTGTCACTCAGGTGGAGTAGAAAATGGCGTGGCCGGGGATGCTCGGCCTCGATGAGCTCCATTGCTGCCTTCGCGGTAGTTAGGAAGCGGGGCGCCTCCTGTGTCCCTCTCAGTACCTTCCATCCAACCAGATAAAAAGCAAACTAGGGGGAAACGGGAGTTGGCATGTTGAAAAATTACAACACCGCCGCCGCTTTCGGGCTACCTTCCTCGCTTTCGTTTCCTTGCACGGCCATCACAGGATGACCGCTTCATTGATATGCCGCGCATTCTTCGATTTGCCGCATTCCGCCGGTATCTGGCGGAGACTGGGCTAGGCGCCCGGCAGTTTTGCTGCAGAGAAAAATGGGAAACCTCCCCTAGGCGTTCCGGGCGGAATACTCTTCCGGAACGTGCCCGGCTTACCGTGCTTGGGGGCCTCTAAAAGAACGACGACGGCGTGCGCCCCCGCTGGGCGCGCCAACGGCCCAGCAGATCCGGTACAGCCCGTACAGCCGCAGTCGGCGGACGCATCCGCCGGCACCGCATCGCCCGAAGGGCATCCGATACCCTGGCGGGTTCCGTCGGGTGTCGGCGGAATCGTTTGGAGGGAAGTCACATCGTGCTCTCTCGCCGGGTGCATGGCTGTTACTAATGACAACGGCCTTGGCCTTCGTTGCATTCCCTGACCCTCCTGACCAACTGGTTTCACCTCGAGAGCGAACAGCCCGACTGCGGCTGCCCCTCGCTGTCTACGGCGCCGCCGGGGGCTCCGCCGTCGGAACAGCTTCTGCTGTGGCCTTCGCCGTGGCCACGGCAACATCCCCAGTTGGCACGGCACTTGGCGACGTCGCGGGTGCCGGTTCCGATGTGGGAACGGGGGCTGGCGGCGCGGGGACCGGATCCGGTACAGGAGCCGGCTCGACGGGGGCAACTTCCGTTGGGGCAGGTTCGGAACTCGTGATCGGCGCGGAAGGTACCACCGGTTCGGCGGGCGGAGCAGGGTCTGCAGGGACCGCAGGCTCCGTGGGAGTCGGATCAACCGGAGCAGGTTCCACCGGGGCAGGGTCAACAGGTGGCGTGGTTGGCGTCGTGGGTGTCGGAGTCGGCGTCGTCGGAGTAGGGGTCGGCGTCGCAGGAGCAGGCGCCGGGGCGGGCGTAGGCGTCGGCGTGGGAGTGGGCGTCGGCTTAGGCTTGGTCGTCGCCGGAGGCTTCGGCGCCGGCGGCTTGGGACTTGCCGTAACTGTCGGATCTGTTGCCGGGCTGGAGGCCGACGAACCGGAAGTCGGCGAACCGGACGATGACGCGCTGGAGACCAGGGTGGGCCGCGCCGCTGATGCCGGGCGGGCGGGCGGGTTGGCGAGCGCGGCCGCGGTGACCGGCGTCAGTCCGTCGTCGGTGTTGCCCGGCCCGCTGTTGCCCGGGATGTTGGGGATCGCCCACCCGTACGTGCTGGCAGCTCCGCCTGCGAAGCTGGTGAACACAGCGGGTGTCAGCTGGTCGGTCTGCCGGATGGGCAGCAGGGTCCATTCCAGGGGATCCTCGTGCTGTCCGTCCTTGATGACCTCGAAGTGCAGGTGGCAGCCGGTGGAGGATCCGGTGGTGCCCACCTCCGCGATGATCTCGCCGACCCGGACCTCGTCGCCCTTTTCGACGGCGATGCCCTGCAGGTGGTTGTATGTGGTGATCAGGCCGTTGCCGTGGTCAATTTCCACCCTGTTGCCCCCGCCCCAGGGGTGCCAGCCGGCGGCCCGGACCACGCCGGCGTCGGCAGCGTAGACACGGGTGCCGCAGGCGGCCGCATAGTCCTGGCCCCAGTGGAATTCGCCCGCTTCACCGGTGATCGGGCTGTGCCGCAGGCCGAACGGGGACGTTGGCGTGAGGTGTTCCAAGGGCGCCATGAGGAAGCCGGCTGCGGGCCGCTTCAGCGCTGCGGAGGCCACGCCCGGAGATTTGGCGGCGCCTGTCTTGGTTGCCTTGGCTTTGGAGTTGGACACGGTGTGTCCGGTGGCGGCCTTCGCGGGGGCAGCGATGCCCGACCCGCTGACCGGGTACCCGGGCGGTGCGGTGTCGGGATCGAGGAGCTCCGGCCCGACGACTCCCGAGGGAGGCGCAAGGGGAACGGCAGCACCCACGGGCTGCTGGATGGTCGTGGCCGGTCCCTGGAATCCGAAGGCAAAGACGGAGAAGCCGACAACCACCGCGGCGGACAGGCTCCGCAAGGCGATCCGGCCCGGGCCGATCACCCTCGGTGCGTGCTTGCGTCCCCCATGATTTGCCACAGAATTCTCCTGGATCAGTACCCGCCAAGCGCGTATCTCGACGAGCGTGTCCTCCATTGTGGCCACAGGCTCAAGAGCCGCGAAACCCCTAAAACTGGGGGATCAGCCGGTATGGATCCATAGGCTTTTAACGGGTGCTGCCTTGGTACTGGCCGCGGGGTACTTGGATGTCTGGCTCATCGTGCGTGCCCGGGGCACAGACAGAAAATGAGGCGGCTCCTCCACTTAACCGGCCCGCCTCGGCGCGCGAGAATGAAATATGCGGACTTTCCTGAGGGAATGGCAGGCGGAACTGAAACGCACGCTCACCGGCAGCCCGGATGCGCAGCCGGACTGGTCCCGGAAATTTGCCCAGGGCGACGACCCCGGGTATTTCCTCCCCGGTTCTGCCGTCTGGACCGTCCATGGCGGCGTGCCGACCATCGTCGGCGGCATCCGGTCCCTGTTGATGCAGACACTTCACCCCGCAGTCCTCGCCGGAGTGCACGATCATTCAAATTTCCGTGAGGATACGTTGGGCCGGCTGGCCCGGACCACTGCGTGGATCCACGCCCTCACGTACGGGTCAACGGCTGAGGCCCGGGCGGCAACCGCGAGGGTGGTCCGGCTGCACGAATCCGTTAACGGCAAGTATGTCGACGGCGACGGCGGCGTCCAGAAGTACTCCGCCAACGATCCTGAGCTGCTCCGCTGGGTGCACATCACGTTCACGGACTCGTTTCTCCGCACTCATGAGCTGTGGGCCGGCCCCATTCCGGGCGGCCCGGATGCCTACGTGCGTGAATGGGCGCAGGCGGGCAGGCTGATGGGAGTGGAGTCCCCGCCGGAGAGCAAGGCCGCCCTCGTCCGGGAGCTCGCGGAATGGTCTGCCGAAGGCACTCTCCGCTGTGATGAACGGGTCTCCGAGACAGTCGCGTTCATCAGAAACCCGCCTCTGCACCCCCTGCTGAAACCGGGTTACCGGGTGCTGTTCGCGGCCGCCGTCCTGAGCCTGGACCCCGACTACCGCCGGCTGCTCGGACTGCGGACTGCCCGGCTTGGTCCCCTGCCGCTGCCGGTGAGGTCGGCCGCCCGGGCGACTCTCGCCGTCGTACGCCTCGCACTGGGTCCGGCCAGTCCCAGCCAACTGGCCGCCCGCGAGCGGCTCCGGCGGCTGGGCGTGACGCAACTCCCTCCAGCAACCGGGGGCAGGAAGCAGAAAACCCGGTCCTGACGATGTCAGAACCGGGTTTCCCAATGGCGGAGAATGGGGGATTTGAACCCCCGAGGGCGTTAACCCAACACGCGTTCCAGGCGTGCGCCATAGGCCGCTAGGCGAATTCTCCAGCTGCTCTTGAACCAAAAGCAGATACTAGGATACCTGAACTTTCCGGCATCTCCCAATCGGCCGAAAATGGTCGCATGTCCCAGCTGCACGCACTCGTGATTTACGTTCCCTATTCCCACGTCGAGGCGGTACTCACCGCCATCGGGGACGCCGGCGCCGGCCGGCTGGGCCACTACTCGCACTGCTCCTTCACGGCGCCGGGTACTGGACGTTTTACCCCCCTGCCCGGAGCGCGACCCTACATCGGCATCCCGGGCAGGCCAGAGGAAGTCTCCGAGATCCGGGTCGAGTGCATCGTAGAGGAGGACGTGCTCGACGCCGTCGTGCAGGGACTGCGCCGGGCCCACCCCTACGAAGAGCCGGCGTTCATGAGCTGGCCAGTGAACGGACACCGATAAGACGACGGCGGTGCGCGCCACTGCCCAAGCGGTGCCGATTCGGGCCACGCCCAAAGTTCGGGTAAAGTATCTGACGGCCCCTCATGTGGCGTCATCCTGTTGAACTCCCCCAGGACCGGAAGGTAGCAAGGGTAGATGGGCTCTGGCGGGTGCATGAGGGGTCTCTTATTTAATGTCAGTCCCTATAGGTAGGTTTTCCCTGTGACTGTTACAACTGCCCTTTACCGCAGGTACCGCCCGGACTCGTTCGCGGACGTTATCGGGCAGGAACACGTCACGGACCCGCTGATGACGGCGCTGCGCAAGAACCGCGTGAACCACGCCTACCTTTTCTCCGGCCCGCGTGGCTGCGGCAAGACCACATCTGCGCGCATCCTGGCCCGCTGCCTCAACTGTGCGAAGGGCCCCACGGACACCCCGTGCGGCGTCTGCCCCAGCTGCGTCGAACTTGCCCGCGGCGGAGCCGGCTCCCTCGATGTCATCGAGATTGACGCTGCCAGCCACGGCGGCGTGGACGACGCCCGCGACCTTCGCGAACGAGCCACCTACGCGCCGGTGCGGGACCGCTACAAGATCTTCATCATTGACGAGGCGCACATGGTCACCTCGGCGGGCTTCAACGCCCTGCTGAAGATCGTCGAAGAGCCGCCGGAACACATCAAGTTCATCTTCGCCACCACCGAGCCGGACAAGGTCATCGGGACCATCCGCTCGCGCACGCACCACTACCCGTTCCGGCTGGTGCCGCCTGAACCGCTTATGGCATACCTCGAGCAGCTCTGCCACCAGGAAAACGTCCCGGTGGCCCCCGGAGTGCTGTCGCTGGTGATCCGCGCCGGAGCGGGGTCCGTCCGGGACTCGCTGTCCGTGCTGGACCAGCTCATGGCAGGCGCCGGACCTAACGGCCTCGATTACGAGCTCGCCGTGGCACTTCTCGGCTACACGCACGCCTCGCTTCTGGACGACGTTGTCGAAGCAATCGCCGCTTCCGACGCCGCCACGGTCTTCCGCGCTGTGGACCGCGTCATTCAGACGGGCCACGATCCCCGCCGCTTCGTGGAGGACCTCCTGGAGCGCTTCCGCGACCTCATCATCGTGCAGGCCATGCCGGAAAGCGCCCAGGCCATCCTCCGCGGCATGCCGGCCGACCAGATCGCCCGGATGCAGAGCCAGGCACACAATCTCGGTGCGGCTGAGCTGTCTCGCGCCGCCGATGTCACCAACACCGCGCTGACGGAGATGACGGGTGCCACGTCGCCGCGCCTACACCTGGAACTGCTCTGCGCCCGCATCCTGCTGCCCAGTTCCGAGCAGACCGAACGCGGTATCGCCGCGAGGATCGACCGTGTGGAGCGCCGCCTGAACTACGCCGGATCCGACGCCGGTGCTCCGGTTGCAGTTGCGGTCGCGCCGGCTCCGGGGGCAGCCACGCCGGCTCCTGCTGCTCCGGTTGCGGCTGCTCCGGTTGCGCCCTCCGCGTCTGTTCCGCCTGCCGCTCCTGTCCAGAACGATTCGGCCTCCCATGCTCCGGCAGCTTCGGCGTCAGTTCCTGCCGCTCCGGCCGAGGCAGCTCCCGTGTCCAGCGCGTCGCAGGTGGGCCCACCCAGCATCCAGGCCCCACCCGCGGCGCAGGACGCACCCGGACGCGAAGGATCCTCGGCACAGGGCGCGCCCGAACGGGAAGCCCTGGCCGCACCACGGATCACCACTGGCGACTGGCCTATGGATGACGCCGCCGCGCGCCACCGCCCCGCCCCGGACGCGCACGACGGCCAGGGACGGGACTTCGTCGCCCAGCGTCCCGCGCCCGTACAGACCCCGGAATCCGCCCCGAGGCCGGAAGAGGCCCAACGCCACGAGGCCCCGCCCCAACAGGCCCGAGGCCCAGAGCATGTTGCCGCACCGGCGGCCCCGGCCGCTCCCGCGCCGCAATCCCACACCCAGCCCCCGTCCAAGGCAGCTTCTGCCAGCGCAGGCTCTGCCAGCACAGCCGCCGCCGGGGCAGCTTCCGCCGGGGCGCATGCCGACGTCGAGGTACTCCGCCGCGCCTGGCCCGAGGTCCTGCAGACGCTGACAAAAGTTAAGCGGAGCACCTGGGCACTCGTGGAGCCCAACGCCCAAGTTGGCCAATTCGACGGCCAGGTCCTGACGCTCGTCTTCACTACCTCCGGGCTGGCCGGTGCATTCGGCCGGGCGGACCACTCCGAGAATCTGCGCCAGGCCATCCACAAGACGATCGGCATCGACTGCCAGATCACCGCGGTGGCAGGCGCCGGCAGTTCAGCGAGCTCTGAGCCAAACCCAAAAGCGCCTACTAGCCGGGACGTTCCGGCTACCACCACCGACGCTGATTGGGGCCTGGCCCCTGCCCCAGGTGGCGCCAGAGACCCGGAGCCCGCCCCTGCCCGCCCTGCGGCAACTGGCCCGGCTCCGGCGTCGACGGGCTCGTCCACCGTACCCGCGGCAGGGCACGCACCTGCGTCTTCGCCGCAGGCCCCTGCGTCTTCGCCGGAGGCCCCTGCGGTGTCCGCGCCGCAGTGGTCAGGACCCACCATCACCGCATCCCGGTCGGACACCGCCGCACCCGCTGGCGTGGGAAGCGCTACTGGTGCATCCAGCACACCTGCACCATCGGCGCCCGCCGCCCCTGCCGGCAGCGGCAGCGCGGCGGGAGCATCGCGCAATGAACCGTCCGCAGTCCCCCAGCAGCCGGCCCCGCAGCCTGTGCCCGCCCAGGCGTCCGGCGCGCCGTCCGTTGCCGCGCAGCAAGAGGCGGCACGCGGACCTCAGCAGCAGGCCGGCGACTACTCCTATCCGGATGACGACTGGGGTCCTCCACTCGACGAAGACGCACCTCCGCTGGATGAAGAGCCTCCCATGGACTGGGAGCCATCGCGCCAGTGGCAGGGCAGCCCCGCGCCATCGTCGGCGCCGGAGATAAAGACACCGGCGGTAAACCAGCCTGCCGAGTCCGCACCCCCGGCTGCGCAAATCCGTGCAAAAACGACACCCCCGGCGCAGGCGGAGCATCAGCCTGCTCCAGACACCTCGGCTGATCCGTGGTCCCGTGCTGTGGAGCAGACACCTGGCGTATGGGCTCTCGGTTCCGAAAGCAACGTGGGCAAGAACCCGGCCGCGGTTGACATGGACTACGACGAGGAGTCGAGCGGCTCCGCTGCACCGGTGTACCCGCCGGCAGCCGCCCAGCTGCCGCGCGCCGGCGGGGACGCCGGGGGAAGCCAGCTGTCCAGCACCCCAGGTGGGGGCACCTCAGTTGAAAGCGGCCCGGGAGTGAGTGGGCCAGGTGTGAGTGGCCCGGCTGTGAGTGGCCCAGCTGAAATCGCCGCTACTGAGAGCACCCCGGGAACAGCCGAGCGCGGTGCCCCGGAGTTCGAGCCTGCCTACGCCATGGCATCCGCCGCGGCGGCTGCCGGCCACGAGTACGGAGCACCCACCCCGAACCAGGGCGTCCGCGCCCCCGCCGTCACCGCTGCCACCGAGGCCGCCCCGGTCCGCGTGCCCGTATTCGCCTCCGGCCCAGCAGTTCCGGCAGGACCAACGGTGCAGGCAGGGCCCGCGGTTCAAGCCGGACCGGCGGTACTGGCCGGCCCTTCAGTTGCCGCTGCCCGCACCGCTGCACCGGCGGCGGAGCCTGCCACCGAGACTCCCGCAAGGGGCAAACTGAGCCTCTACCAGAGGCTCTCCAACAGCCCGGAGGCCGAGGCTGGGCGGGCCAAGGCGCCCGCGCGGAGCACCGAGGAACCGGCACCATACGTGCAGGACATCCCCAGCGCGGATGACGAAACCATCGAGGAGTCGGGCGTCTTTGGCCGTGCCGCTGTCGAGCGTATTCTGGGCGGAAAGCTCATCGAAGAACGGTCACTGGACGGCAGCCCCCTGGCGCCCCGGTACTAGGCCGCGGAACCCGGCCCTGAAGTAGCTCCAGCCCGGAGCGGGAACCCAAGGGCCGGGCAGCTCGCCCCGTGACGTACCGGTGCCCCGTCTGGCGGCGCCGGCCATCTTTCAACCAAGCAATCGAGGAAAAAGTGTACGAGGGTGCAGTTCAGGAGCTGATCGACGAGCTCGGACGTCTTCCCGGCGTGGGACCGAAGTCGGCGCAGCGCCTGGCGTTCCACATCCTGGAGGCAGACCCCCAGGACATGAAGCGGCTGGTGGAGGCCATCACCACCGTCAAGGAACGGGTCAAGTTTTGCGCCGCCTGCGGCAACGTGACCGAGCAGGAACTGTGCAACATTTGCCGCGACCCGCGGCGCGACCCCTCCGTCATCTGCGTCGTGGAGGAGTCCAAGGATGTGCTGGCCGTGGAGCGCACCCGCTCATTCCGGGGCCGCTACCACGTGCTCGGCGGTGCCATTAACCCAATCGCCGGCGTCGGCCCGGAGCAGCTCCGGATCCGCGAACTCCTCAACCGGCTCAGCGATGGCGCCGTCCAGGAGATCATCATCGCCACTGACCCGAACCTGGAGGGCGAGGCCACGGCCACCTACCTGGCGCGCATGCTGCAGTCCATCGGCATCGCAGTAACGCGGCTCGCTTCCGGGCTGCCAGTAGGCGGCGACCTCGAGTACGCCGACGAAGTCACCTTGGGCAGGGCCTTCGAGGGCCGCCGGAACGCCCTCAGCTGACCGCAACGGTCACAATTCCACAGCGGGCGGGCCACGGCGATAAACTGGGTATGCCGCCGTGCCATAAGGACGCTTGGCCTCCAGAACTCCAATTTGATCCAGTGAGGGTGCACGCATGAGTATGCCCAGTACCGATGTGAAAACCGAACCGCGGCGGCAGGAGCTGCCCGCAGATGCTGCTGCCACCACGCAGCTCATTGTGCAGAAGTTCGGCGGCTCGTCGGTGGCTGACGCTGACGGCATCAAGCGCGTGGCCAGGCGCGTGGTCGACGCCCAGAAGGCCGGCAACGAAGTCGTCGTCGTCGTCTCCGCGATGGGTGACACCACCGACGAACTCCTTGACCTTGCCGGCCAGGTCACCGACTCAGCCCCGGCCCGCGAGATGGATATGCTCCTCTCCGCCGGTGAGCGCATCTCCATGGCCCTGCTGGCCATGGCCATCAACAAGTTCGGCGCCTCCGCGCAGTCCTTTACGGGTTCCCAGGCCGGCATGATCACGGACGGGATCCACGGCAAGGCCCGGATCATTGACGTCGATCCGCACCGCATCCGCACGGCCCTGGACAAGGGCCACATTGCCATCGTGGCCGGGTTCCAGGGCATGAGCCGCTCCACGAACGAGATCACCACCCTCGGCCGCGGCGGTTCGGACACGACGGCGGTGGCCCTTGCCGCCGCCCTCGAGGCTGACGTCTGCGAGATCTACACCGACGTTGACGGCATCTACACGGCGGACCCCCGAGTGGTGCCGTCAGCCCAGAAGATCGACCGCATCTCCAGCGAAGAGATGCTGGAACTTGCCGCGTCCGGGGCCAAGATCCTCCACCTCCGGTGCGTCGAATACGCCCGGCGGTTCGGCGTGCCACTGCATGTCCGTTCCTCATTCAGCCAGAACGAAGGCACCTGGGTCCTGCCCGGCGCCGATGACAAGATCACGACTCAAGAGGGAGTTGCCTTGGAGCAGCCAATCATCTCCGGTGTTGCACACGACCGCTCGGAAGCAAAGGTCACCGTTGTAGGTGTTCCGGACATCCCCGGCAAGGCAGCCGCGATCTTCCAGGTCATCGCGGACGCGCACTCGAACATCGACATGATCGTCCAGAACGTCTCCACGCACGGCACCGGCAGGACGGACATCTCCTTCACGCTGCCCATCGTCGAGGGCGCCGACGCCCTTGCCGCCCTCCGTGCAGCGCAGGCTGAAATTGGGTTTGAAAGCATCGAGTACAACGAGCAGATCGGCAAGCTGTCGCTGATCGGCGCCGGCATGCGCTCCCACCCTGGCGTTTCCGCCACGTTCTTCAAGGCCCTCTCCGCAGCGGGCATCAACATCAACATGATCTCCACCTCGGAAATCCGCATTTCCGTGGTGACCCATGCAGACCTGCTCGATGACGCGGTCCGCGCCATCCACAAGGCATTCGACCTGGACAGCGAAGCCGTTGCCACCGTCTACGGAGGCACCGGCCGCTAAGGGTCCCGGTCAGGCACTGCGAGTCAGTGCAGACAGAAGCCCCGGTGCGCTCACGCGCACCGGGGCTTCTTTACTTCGTTGAAGGCGTTGTCACTTATCCAGGTCGCCCTTGCGGACAGCATAGTGGTGCCCTTCCGAGTCGGTCTCGACTTCGAACTGGGCCAGATCGTTTTCGGAAGCATGCTCATAATCGTCATGCAGGTGAACCACCGGCGTGGCTGAGTCGCCGACGGCGGCAGGGCCGAATACGAACCGGAGCCTGTCTGTCAGGTTCATAAAGCCACTGAGCACGTGTGCCACAAGTCCCACCCCCTTCCCTGCTTGAAGGCGGAGAGCGTCTGCCCTTCGACTGCCAGTGCCCTTATTTTACGCCGGGACCCCCAAAAAGAACCCCGGCCGGTACAGCCTGGCCGCTGGCACCGGGCCCGGCCGCCGGGCCCGGCCCTTGGCGGCTAACGCAGGGACTTGTCGTCGGGGTTGCGGGGCACAACGTAGGTGCTGCCGTCCGGGCGGCGGACGGTCTCCCACTGCTGCGTCTCGGCCTCGCGCTGCGCGAGCAGCTTGCGGTTCTCCTCGGTCATGTCGTGCACCAGCGAACTCCTGTTGGCGGGGCCAAAAACCGCCCTGAGCTTGCCGGTTGCCCGCATGAACCGCTGCGCGCCGTTCTCTTTTGCCACGGTGTCCACTCCATTCCACGACTACTGCCACAATCAAGGATACACTAATGATTAGTGCACTAACGATTGAAAGGGATGCTCATCACCACCCGCCCGAAATCCCCGGCCGCCGGCACGGCCGGACCAGCCGCAATGCCCGCTTCCGAGCAGGACGACCTCCTTCTGGAACGGCAACTGTGCTTCGCCCTGACCGTCGCCTCGCGCAGCGTCGTCGGCGCCTACAAGCCCGTGCTGGACAGGCTGGGGCTCACCCATCCCCAGTACTTGGTCATGCTGTGCCTTTGGGAGGCCAGCCCGCGCACCGTCCGCGATATCAGCCAGGCCCTCCTGCACGAGCCCGCGACCATCTCCCCTCTTCTCCGGCGCCTGGAAGCGGCCGGCCTCATCACGCGCAGGCGCGTGGAGGGGAACGAGCGGGCCCTGGCGGTGGACCTGACTCCGCAAGGGGCGGCCCTCCGCCAGCAGGCCACGGCAGTTCCCGGGACCATGATGGCCAAGCTGGGCCTCAGCCGGGACCAGGTGGAGAGCCTGCATAGCTCCATGATGGACCTGATTGCCGCCACAGGCTCCGCCCATGGCTGACTTCCTTTTGCTTTTCAACCGGTCCACGCACGACGCCGGGACTCACCACCAGCGGTGAGTCCCGGCGTCGTCCGTCCTGGACCAACTGCGCTCCTTGGACCAACTGCACTACGGCACCGGGCGCACCGCCACCGGTGAACGGACAGTGTTGTCGCCTGACGTCCAGGTCAGGGATCCGGTGGAGTACGCGTTCAGCGGCGCCCCAGCGGTAGTGAACGTGATGGTGACCGTGGCACTTTCACCCTCCGCCAGCGTCACTTCTGCCGGACTGACAGTGGCCGTAATGCCCGGAAGGGTGATCGCTGCCTGGTAGGTTCCCGCCGTGACCGCCGTGACCCGCCGGGTGACTGTCTGGCTGCCGGACATGGCTCCCAGTGCCACCGAGGGAAGGTTGACGTCCTTGGCCGCGATGGGGGCGACGCCAAGGTCGATTCCCTGTCCCTGGAGGAAGCCCATCCAGTCACTGATGCCGGCGTCGTAAACGAGTCCCGGGGAGTCGAACCGGGCGGGATCAACATGGCCGGCGCCCTGGGCAAAGACGTTATGCACTTTGGCGCCGGCCGCGTTGACCAGGTCGTAGGCCGTAGTCATGATGGCTGACTTCACGGCGGCCGGGGACCACTGCGGGTTCTTGCCGAGCAGCAGGGCTCCCGAGCCGGCGATGTGCGGCGATGCCATCGACGTGCCGGACAGGAAGCCGAAATTCTCGCCCTTGAATCCTATGGGCGAAACAGCGGCAAGCACTGCCACGCCAGGAGCCGCAACGTCAGGCTTGAGCAGGTCTCCGTTGGATGCCAGGGTGGGTCCGCGCGAGGAGAATTCGGCAATCTGCGGCACCGCCGGGGGCTCGGCTCCGGTGGTGTCGGTCGCCTTGAGGTTTGCCGTCATGCCCGGAGTTGCCGCCACCAGGTCCTTGATCTTCGGGTCGCCTGTGTGGACCGTGGGGACACTGTGCAGATCGGCGTCGAGGGAGCCCGGCGTCAGGTTGACCAGGACCATGCCCACACCGCCGGCGCGCTTGACCTCGGCGCTCTTGTCAACGCGTGCCACAACGCCGCGGTCGCAGACCACAATCTTGTTCGCAACCTTGGCCGGGTCCAGGGAGTTCGGCGCGCACAGCGCCGCATCTGTAGCCAGCGCTGCGGCCGCTTTCACGTCCACGGCCAGCACGATCGGCTTGGAGTCAACCTCGCTGCCCATGACACTTGCGCCGGCGAACTTGCTGCCGTCCGACAGTTCCGCGGTTCCGCGCAGCGTGTTGTCGAAGGTCGAGGCGGCCACGCTGGTGATCCAGGGTCCGGCGTGGTTGACGGTCGAGACCACCGGACCGGAATTGCCGGCGGAGGCGGCCACAAAGATCCCTGCGGCCGCGGCGTTCAGGAACGCGAGCGAAACGGCGTCGACAGTGGAGTTGTTGTTTCCCGAGATGGAGAAGTTCAACACGTCCACGCCGTCGAGGACGGCATCCTGGATGGCGTTAAGAATGTCCGACTCAACGCACCCGGTAGCCTCAGGAATGGAGCCTTCCCAGCAGACCTTGTAAACGGCAATCTTGGCCGCCGGCGCAACGCCTGAGCTCTTGCCAAAGTCCCGGCCGCCTACCGTCTGGGTGACGTCACTGTTGCCGGCTGCGGTGCTGCCCGTGTGGGATCCGTGGCCGTTAACGTCCAGCGGCGAGAACTTCTCACTCGGGGACCGGAATTCCGGGGGGACCGCCGCCTTGTAGGCCTTGTCGTAGAACCTGGCGCCGATGACCTTGCTGTTGCATTCCGTGCCGTCGAAACCGTCGCCGGCCACGCAGTTACCCACGAAAGTTCCGCCGTTGGCCTTCCGCATTGCGATCACGTTGCCCTGGAGGCGGTACGGCACGCCGACGTCCGGGGTGCCGGACAGCGGATCAACGGTGTCCCCCGCGAAGAACGGGTTGTCGGGCGTGTAGCCGGTGTCCACCACGCCCACGACGACGCCCTTGCCCGCCTCACCCGTGCCGCCGAACTGCTGGTCCCACACGCCGTTGCCGCCGGGAAGTCCAAGGAAGTCGGTGCTCGAGTAGTCCGGCTTGCGCATGCCGTCCGGGACCACGGCCAGCACGCTGCTGTCACCGGCGAGCGCCTTGGCCTGCGCCGCGGAAAGTACAGCGCTGAACCCGTTGAGGGCCAGGGTGTAGCTCCTGTTGATGGTCACGCCCTTGGATGCCGCCGCCCGCTGCTGCTTGGCCCTGAGATGAGTATCGTATTTGCGGGAGTTGGGGCCGGAGGGGTTCAGCTTCTTGCCCTTCGGCACCGCCGTGCCCGGGATGCCCGGGACGCCACCGGAGTAGGTGGCCAGCGGCTTGTCCTTGAGCATCACGATGTAGTGGCCGTCGTCGAGCGGCGACGCCGCCGGCTGGGCGGCGATTGGCTGGAGAGCAGCCGGCTGCGCCGATGCAGCTACTGGAGCCGCCGCCGTCGGTCCGGCGAGGCCCTGGCCGATGACCATGGCAAGGGCTACGGCGAAGATGGCCGGCAGCCTACTGCCGTGTCCGGGGCGGGCAGTGGATTGCTGAGGGATCATGGGGATGCCTTCCTTGGTTCAGGACCTGTAGACCTTTGGTCCCACGAACTGGACGCTCTGCCCCCCCATGGGCGTCATCACTATTTGGTTATGCCGCGCACCCGTTGATGTCAGAAAGATACCGCGGACGCCCCCAAGAATCGATACCCTTCCGTTAGCAATTGCCGGGTACCGTTATCCGGCTGTACCGGACGGCCCGGGGCCCCGACGGTAGAATGGGAAAAACTTGAGGAGACCCGGCATGCGCAAGCAACTGATTTCTGTGCTGCTCGCCCTCGCAGCGACGGGCGGTCTCGCAGCCTGCACCCCGAACACCGGAACCGGCCAGCCTTCGGCCACCCCCGGGACCACCACCGGCTCGCCGGGGACGCCATCGCCCGGGACTTCTTCACCGGGCACCGAGACACCGGGCACAGAAACCCCCGGCACCGGCACTCCCGGTACCCCGGCGCCAGGCTCCACACCGCCCGACGCCGAAACGACCGTCCCGGCGCCCGCACCCCCTGCCGCTTCTCCCCTGCCGTCCGGACCGGGCGCCGGCGATGCCGAACTGTCCATCACGGTCAAAGCGTCGAAGGACGGAAAGGCCGCCAATTACACGCTGGTCTGCAAGGGCGGCGCGCCAATGGCCGAAAGCCAGCACCCCACCGCCGCAGCAGCCTGCGCGTCGCTGAAGGACAACGCAGCCATCGTGAACCCCGCGGCGCCGTCCAAGGGCATCTCCTGCACGCAGCAGTATGGCGGGCCGCAGGTGGCCACCGTGACGGGCGAAGTCAATGGCACTCCTGTGGAGGCCTCCTTCGCCCTGCGGGACGGCTGCCAGATCGGAGCCTGGAACGCCGCCAAGGACATCCTCGGTGCTGCAGGCGGGGCTCTCTAGCACCGTGGCAGGTACTGCATTGACGATCCCCGCCGCCCAGGTCCTCTCATCTGCTGACTGGCGGGGACGGGAAGCCGCTCACGTGCGCCGGGTGCGCCGTTACGCCGATCCCTACCTTGCCCGCCGCTCCGCGGGGCGGAAGCATCCCGTGGAGGACTTCCTCTTCACGTACTACACGCAAAAGCCCGGCCAGCTGCTGCGCTGGCATCCCGGCGATGGTGCCGTCCTCTCCGGAACGGAGGCGGCTGCCCGCAAGGACTGGAAATTCTACAAAGCGCTCGACGGCGGTGAGCTGGCCAGCGCGGGCCTCCCGCCCGGCAGTACCGCGGTGGTGTTCGACCGTCAGTCGTTCCTGGCCGAACGGCGCGAGGCCGTCCTGTTTGCCCGGATCATTCTGGCCGGAACGGCCGCGCGGCCGGCGCAGTTCGGCTGCTTCGGCCTGCACGAGTGGGCCATGGTCTACCGGCAGGAGAAGTTCGAGCTGCGCCACGAGTACCTTAAGCTGCGGCTCGGCGGTGCGGGCACGGACAAGGTGGTCGAGGACAACAGGATCCGCTGCTCGCACTTCGACGCGTTCCGGTTCTACACACCCGACGCCGTGCCCCTGAACGAGCTTTCCCCCAGCCGGGAGAACCAGCGGACCATGGAGCAGCCCGGCTGCCTGCACGCCAACATGGACCTTTACAAGTGGGCGTACAAGCTCTCCCCTGCCCTGCCCAGCGAACTCGTCATGGACTGCTTCGAGCTGTCCTGGCGGGTGCGGGCCATGGACATGCAGGCCTCCCCCTACGACCTCACGGACTGGGGTTACCCCGCCATTCCGATTGAGACCCCCGACGGCAAGGCTGCCTACGTGGAGCAGCAGCGAGCCTTCTCGGCGGAAGCCCAGGAGCTGCGCGGCAGGCTCATGGCCGCCCTCGCGCCGCTCTTCGGCAGCCTCGGAACGGAGACCGAACGATGAGTGGCACACCTCCGTTCCCGGGCGCAGGCCCGGACGTGGCCCTGCCTCCGGACGCAGACCTTGAACTGACCGTCGCCCTCACCCACGCCCCGGGCGGCCCCGAACACATCTTTGTCCTGGTCAGCCGTTCCGGCCTACTGGTGGAATCAACCCTGCCGGATCCAGCGGCGGCGATTGCCGCCGTCGCACGCTTCGGCGAACGGATCTTTTTCCCCGAACCGGGCCCGCCCAGGCTGTGCACCCAGCAGTACGGCGGCCCCCAGGTGGCCGTGGTCACCGGCATTTTCAACGGCCGCACGGTGAACTCGCGGTTCTCCATGACGGACGGTTGTGAAATTGCCCGCTGGCGGGCGCTGTCCCCGCTGCTGGGCGGGGTGGCAGGGTCCACGGGCGCCATCTGAGCCCGGCGAGATCTGCGCTGCCCCCAGGTGCTCGAACAGAGGGATGGCACGGCGAAGGCCGGCGGGACTTTGGCAATTTGCGCTATGCCCGCCGGCCTTCGCTGTGTGGCCCCTTCGGGAGCCGCGTTCCGGGACCTTCCTAGATGGAGTTATCCGGTGACCGCGTCAGGTCCTGGTTCTGGACCTTACCCCGTTCCTTCTTTTTCTTCGGATCTTCCGAAGCCGGTGCAACCGCGACGGCGCCGCCCTCCGCCACCACGACGCTCACGAACGTCGGGGCGCTGGCCCCGTCGAAGGTGATCCGCCCGATGTAGGAGCCGGGCGCCAGGTTTTTCCAGGTGAGGGCGAGCTTCCCGCTGAGCCCGTTCGCAAGGCGGACCGGATCAGGAGTCACGGTGGCGTTGCCCTCATTCGCCCCGAGGACCGCAGCATCCACCGAGGCCTTGGTGGCCTGCTGGTTGGGACTGTCGTAGAGATTCACGAACATCTGGTAGGTACCGGCAGCAGGGTTCGGAATCGAAACAGACTCGCTCGCCGAGGCCGTGGCGACCACAATTGCCTGCCCGTCCGGCGTGACCACCACCATGTCGAAGTCGGCGTTCTCATCCGCGGAAATCACGGACAGCTTGGCCAGGGGCACGCCGGCCGGAACTTCCACCGTCTTGACGAAGTTCGAGGCGTCGGCCTCGTACCGGAAGGGACCGGGTACGAGCTCGATGGCCGAGGAGTCCGCCTTCGACAGGCCGTCGAGTGTCACGTTCGTGCGCGAGTTCGACCCCGAGACGATGCCGATGTTCCCGGAACCGTTGGCCCCTTGGGAGGTGAACGCAATGTTCTTGGGCGCAACCACCGACTGCGGCCGCACCGCAATGGGTGAGGTCACGGTCTTGTTGGCACCCTGCCACGTGAGGGAACCCGCGGCGAACTCGCCCAGCTTGGCGCTCTGGTTTTCAAAGGCCACCTTGAACGTGCGCTTCTCGCCCGCCGCGCTGAAGGACAGGACCGACGGCGTCACCGTGACCTTCACTCCGGGCACGCTGGCCTTCGCGCTGTACACACCCGGTGTCAGGGCGGTCACCGTCCGGGTGACCTCGATCCTGCCGGCCAGGTTTCCGAGCGAGAAGGACGGGACGTTCATGTCGCGGGACCGCGTGCTGCCAAGCCCGGGCATGCCAAGGTCCATGCCGGTTCCCTGGATGAACCGCAGGTAATCGTCGGTGGTGGCGTCGTACACGAGGCCCGGATCCAGGACGCGGGCGGGGTCGACCTGTCCCGCGCCGGTGGCGAGGACGTCCGTGTTCTTGCTGCCGTCTGCGAGCTTGACGTCGCTGGCGGTGGTCATCATGGCCGACTTCACGGCGGCCGGGGACCAGGTGGGATTCTTGCCCAGGATGAGGGCACCGAAGCCGGCCACGTGGGGCGACGCCATGGACGTGCCAGACATGAAGCCGAAGTCGTCGCCGGCGGCACCGATCGGAGAAACACCGGCCAGGACGGCGACGCCGGGTGCGGCCACGTCGGGCTTCAGCAGGTCAGAGTCGGTAGCGAGGAGCGGTCCGCGGGAGGAGAAACCGGCGATCTGCGGCTGCGCCTCTGCGGGCAGTCCCGTGGTGTCCTTGTTGACCAGCGAGACCGTGATGGCCGGGTTCGCCGTCACCTTGGCCTTGATGGTTTCCGTGGCAGGCGGATTCACGTGCACGGTAGGGACGGAGTGCTTGTCGGCGTCGAGCGATGACGCGGCCAGGTTCACGAGGATCATGCCCACCCCGCCACCCCGCGCAACTTCGGCGCTCTTGGCCACCCGGTCGTAGACGCCCCGGTCACAGACCACCACCTTGCCGGCGATCTTGGCCGGGTCGAGGGAGCCTGGGGCACACAGTGCAGGGTCGGCGGCCTGTCCGGATGCTGCACTGGCGGCGAGCACAACGCCCGCGCCGGAAACTTCACGGTTCATGATGCTGGCGCCGCGGAACTTGCTGCCGTCGGAGAACTCCACGGTGCCCTGCAGCTCCTGGGAGAAGCTGCTGGCCGCAACGGTGGTGACCCACGGCTCGCCGTGGTTCACGGTGCTGGCTTCGGGGCCGGAGTTGCCCGCGGAGGTGGCCACGAAGATGCCAGCGGAGGCTGCGGACAGGAACGCCATGGACACCGGGTCCGTCGTGGTGGACGTGGTGCCCGAGATCGAGTAGTTGAGGACATCCACGCCGTCGAGTACGGCCTGGTTGATGGCGTCGACAGCGGCCGAGGTGTAGCAGCCGCCCGTGTTGGGATCGTTGTCCTCCCAGCAGATCTTGTAGGTGGCAAGCTTGGCGGCCGGTGCGATGCCGCCGGTCAGGCCGAAGCTGCGGCCGTCGACGAAGGTTTCCACGTCGGCATTGCCGGCCGCGGTGCTTGCCGTGTGGGTTCCGTGGCTTCCCACGTCCACCGGCGAAATCAATTCCTCCGGCGCCCGGTCCTGCTTGGGCACGGAATCCTCGAAGGCGTCGGAGAAGTACCTGGCACTGAGGACCTTGGAGTTGCAGGCCGTACCGTTGAACTCTTCGCCCGTTTGGCACTCGCCCTCGAAGGTGCTGCCGTCTGCTTTCAGCATCGCGATGTTGCCGCCGGCAGTGCGGTAGGGAACGCCTACCTGCGGGTTGCCCTTGAGCTGTGCAACCTCAGTGCCGGCGAAGAACTGGCTGCCCGGCGTGTAGCCGGAGTCGATGACGCCCACCACAACACCCTTGCCGGCGCCGGCCTTTCCGCCGAACTGCCTGTTCCACGTGCCATAGGCTCCGCTGAGTTTGAGGAAGTCCGTGGTGGAGTAGTCCGGGGCCTGCTGGGTATCGGGTGCCACCGCGAGGACCTCAGGGTTCTTGGCAAGGTTCACGGCCTGGTCGGCGGTAAGCCTGGCGGTGAAACCATTGAGTGCCGCCGTGTATTTGCGGCGGATCTGCACGTTTTCCTTCTGAGCCAGCGCGGCCTGTTTCGCCTCCAAGTGGGCCTGGTACTTGCGTACCTCTGCCCGGTCGGCGTCGAGTTTATGGCCGGACCGCGGCTTTGTGGCCTGCAGGCCCGGAGTGCCGCCCTCGTAGGTGGCGGCGGGCTTCTCGGTCAGGACCACAATGTAGCGGCCGGCCGAGTAGTCGTTGGGGTCAACGTTCTTTTGCTGTGCGGCCGTCGCCGCAACCTGCGACGGCGCCGCGGTTGCCGGCAGCGCGCCGACCGACGAAAGAAGCAAAGGCAAGCCGACAGCCAGTGCCACTGCTTTCCCGGCCCCCCGGCTTCGGAATAAGCTTTTTCCTGCTGATTTCACGAGTGGTTGGAACCTTTCCTAAGGAACAGCCCCGGCTACATTGCCGGGCGCAGGCGGCAACGACACGTGAAGATGACAGGTCCTGTCGATCCCAGCAATCGTCGACCGATCCCCACAGTACCTACTGAGAGCCGTATATGACATAGGCCACAATCCACCAATTTACTTTTTTGTCACTGCCCTTGACGCTCGCATCAAAAAGCCGCGGCGGGCGCCCGAAAAGGGCACCCGCCGCTGCGAGTTGAAGTCTGTGCTGCCGCCTGGCGGGAGCTACTGCCGGGGCGTGCGGACCACCTCACTGATCCACTGGCGCGTCTTCTCGTCGACCGGACCGGCCACCCGGTCACCGCCGGCAGCGCCTCGGCCAGCACGGCGCCCAACCCGGTCCTGGCCGGCATTGTTCTGGCGGGCCGCGCGGTCGGCTTTGATCTTCTGGAACACCATCCTTCCGAGGCCGGCGAACACGGCGACGGCCATCACAGGCAACAGGACGGATTTCGAATTCTCAGCCATTCCGCAATCCTACTGAGCGTGCCCCCGGCGGGCCAGAGCCGGCGTCGTTCTTCCCGCTCAGTGGCGTCCGCCGCACCGGATACGAAAGTGGTGCGCTGCGGCCGGTAGAATAGGCATGCAAGCTCGCGGAGCGCCCGTCCACACCATGCCATTTGAATGCCCTGCCATTTGAACCGGGCAGGCAATTTCAGGAATGGCGTGAGACGGCACCACTCCGCTGCGCCCTTACCCAATGCACACGCACAGGAGTTACCGGATGCCCCGGATCGTTGTCGACGTCATGCCCAAGCCCGAGATTCTGGACCCCCAGGGGAAGGCCATCGTGGGAGCACTCCCCCGCCTGGGTTTCACCAGCTTTAGCTCTGTACGCCAGGGCAAGCGTTTCGAACTGACCGTTGACGGCGAGGTGACCGAGGACATCCTGGCCCAGGCCCGCGATGCCGCCGAAACCCTGCTGTCCAACCCGGTGATCGAGGACGTCGTGAACGTCGAGGTCGTCGAGGCCTGAGATGACTGAACTTCCCCTGATCGGCGAGGCAATCGCCGTCGCCGCCGAGCCGCGCTTGGCAGGCGCGAAAATCGGCGTCGTCACTTTCCCCGGAACCCTGGATGACCGGGACGCTTCCCGTGCGGTCCGGCTCGCGGGCGGCACGCCTGTGGAGCTCTGGCACGGAGACTCCGAACTGGGCGACGTTGACGCCGTCATCCTGCCGGGCGGATTCTCCTACGGCGACTACCTGCGCGCCGGCGCCATCGCGCGCTTCGCCCCGCTGATGTCCAAGATCATCGACGCCGCCAACTCCGACGCCAAACTGCCGGTGCTCGGCATCTGCAACGGCTTCCAGCTGCTGACCGAGTCGCACCTGCTGCCCGGCTCCATGATCAAGAACGACCACCTGAAGTTCATCTGCCGCGACCAGGTGCTGCGGGTTGAAAACAACAGCACCTACTGGACCGGGGACTACGCCACGGGCCAGGAAATCACGGTGCCGCTGAAGAACCAGGACGGCCAGTACATCGCGGACGAAAAGACCCTCGACGCCCTCGAGGCGGAGGGCCGCGTGGTGTTCCGCTACGTGGGCTTCAACCCGAACGGCTCGCGCCGTGACATTGCCGGCATCTCCAACGCCGCCGGCAACGTGGTGGGGCTCATGCCGCACCCGGAGCACGCCGTGGAGGTGGGCTTCGGCCCCGAGTCGCTGGACGGTATCGGCGGGTCCGACACCGAAGGCCTCGGTCTCTTCACCTCGGTACTGAACAAGATTGTGGGAGCGAACTAATGACCGAGATCTCACGCCCCACGGGCACCCTAACCTCGCACGCTCGGCCAGGGAACCCTGCCAGTGTGGACCCCAGCTCGATCACCGAGACCAAGAAGTTCAACATCGACACCGTCGAGCACGCGGCCAAGACGCCGGACACCGAACTGCCGTGGGCCGAACTCGGCCTGAAGCAGAACGAGTTCGATGAGATCGTCAAGGTCCTGGGCCGCCGCCCCACCGGCGCGGAACTCGCCATGTACTCCGTGATGTGGAGCGAGCACTGCTCCTACAAGTCCTCGAAGAACCACCTGCGCCAGTTCGGCGACAAGGTGACCGACGAGATGAAGAAGGACATGCTGGTGGGCATCGGCGAGAACGCCGGCGTCACCAACCTGGGCGACGGCTGGGCCGTGACGTTCAAGATCGAGTCGCACAACTCGCCGTCGTTCGTTGAGCCGTACCAGGGTGCCGCCACCGGCATCGGCGGCATCGTCCGCGACATCATCTCGATGGGCGCCCGCCCGGTTGCCGTGATGGATCCGCTCCGCTTTGGCGCCATCGACCACCCGGACACCGCCCGCGTCATGCACGGCGCGGTCGCCGGCATCGGCGGCTACGGCAACTCCCTCGGTCTGCCGAACATCGGCGGCGAGATGGTCTTCGACTCCGTGTACCAGGGCAACCCGCTGGTCAACGCCTTAGCCGTGGGCGTCATGCGCCACGAGGACATCCGCCTGGCCAACGCCTCCGGCAAGGGCAACAAGGTGGTCCTGTTCGGTGCACGCACCGGCGGCGACGGCATCGGCGGCGCCTCGGTGCTCGCCTCCGAGTCCTTCGACGACACCAAGCCGTCCAAGCGGCCTGCGGTCCAGGTGGGCGACCCGTTCGCCGAAAAGGTCCTGATCGAGTGCTGCCTTGAACTGTTCAAGGGTTCGCTGGTTGAGGGCATCCAGGACCTCGGCGCCGCGGGCATTTCCTGCGCCACGTCCGAGCTCGCCTCCAACGGCGACGGCGGCATGAACGTCGAACTGACCTCTGTCCTGCTGCGCGACCCCACACTGACCCCGGGCGAGATCCTGATGTCCGAGTCGCAGGAACGCATGATGGCCGTGGTGACGCCCGAGAACGTCGAGGCCTTCGAAGCTGTCATGGACAAGTGGGCCGTGGAGTACGCCTGGCTGGGTGAGGTGACCGACAGCGGCCGCCTGATCATCACGTGGGAAGGCGAAGTCATTGTCGACGTCGACCCGCGCACCGTGGCCCACGACGGTCCGGTCTACGACCGCCCGTTCGCCCGCCCCGAGTGGCAGGACGCCCTCCAGGCCGACTCCTTCACCGGGTCCGCCCAGGACGCCGGCCGCCCCTCCGCCCCGGCGGAACTGGCCGCGGCCGTCACGGAGCTCGTCGCTTCGCCGAACATGTGCGACAAGTCTTGGATCACCAACCAGTACGACCGGTACGTCGGCGGCAACACCGCCTTGGCGTTCCCGGACGACGCCGGCGTGGTCCGCGTGGACGAGGAATCCGGCCTGGGCGTTGCCCTGGCCACCGACGCCAACGGCCGCTACACCTACCTTGACCCGTACCACGGCGCCCAGCTGGCACTGGCCGAGGCCTACCGCAACGTAGCCACCTCCGGCGCCGTGCCGATGGCCGTCAGCGACTGCCTGAACTTCGGTTCCCCCGAGGACCCGGACGTCATGTGGCAGCTGGCCGAAGCCATCCGCGGCCTCTCCGACGCCTGCATGGTGCTGGGCATCCCCGTCACCGGCGGCAACGTCTCGCTGTACAACCAGACTGGCACCACGCCGATCCACCCCTCCCCGGTGGTGGCAGTGCTGGGCAAGCTCGACGACGTTGCCCGCCGCACGCCGTCGGGCTGGCGGGAAGACGGCGCAGCCATCTACCTGCTGGGCACCACGGCGGCAGAGCTGGACGGCTCCGAATGGTCTAACCTGCGCGGCCACCTCGGCGGTCTGCCGCCCAAGGTTGACCTCGAGGCCGAGCGGGCGCTGGGCGAGATCCTGATCAACGCGTCCCGCGACGGCATGGTGGACTCGGCCCACGACCTCTCCGAGGGCGGCCTTGCCGCGGCCCTGGTGGAAGCGTCGCTGCGCTACGGTGTGGGCGCCCGGATCGCGCTGCAGGATGTCCTGGACCGCGACGGCGTGGACCTCTTCACCGCGCTGTTCTCCGAGACCCAGGGCCGCGCCGTCGTGAGCGTTCCGCGCTCCGAGGAAGTCCGCTTCAAGGACATGTGCACCGCCCGCGGCTTCGAGCACCTGCGCATCGGCGTGGTGGACGCAGCCAGCGGACAGTTGGAGATCAACGGCGTGGACACCCTCTCGCTGGACTCGCTCCGCGAAGCCCACGAGGCCACCCTGCCGAAGTACTTCGGCTAGAGGCCAGTAACTACCGACGCGGGGTCACTTCCCGCCCAATAATCCCCCCGGATTGGGCGCGAAGTGACCCCGCGTTGCTTTAATCCTCGCTGTGGATCTCCCGCTGCCGGGCGCTTAGCAGCTCCAGTTCCGGACGGTAGGCCACGAAGCGTTCGACCGCGGTGAGCACCTCCACGAGGTGCGCGCGGTCTGCGGCGACCAGACCGGCGCCGATCCTCGTGCGGCGGTACTGGTCGTGGTCCCCCACCTCGGCCACGGAGACGTCATAGCGCCGTTTGACCTCGGCCAGCAGCGGCCGAACAACAGACCTCTTCTCCTTGAGGCTGTGCACGTCGCCGAGGAGGATGTCGAACTCGATCCAGCCGATCCACATGCACACAATGCTATCGAGTGCTCAGATCGTGAGTTCGCCCATCGCGTCCCAGCCGTCGCCGTCGAACTGACGGCTGATGATGCGCGGGGTCTCCGCGAGGGCCTGCGGCATGTCCGCCATGGCCTTCTTGAAATGGGCGCTGTTGACATGGTCCCCGGCGGCATCGTCCTTGAACGCTTCGACCAGGACGAACTCGTTGGGGTCGTCCACACTGCGGGACCAGTCGAACCACAGGTTGCCGGGCTCCTGGCGGGTGGCCTCGGTGAAGTCAGCCACGAGGCCGAGCCATTTGTCGGACCAGTCTGGCTTGACCTTGAACTTGACGACGATGAATATCACGGGATTTATGCCTTTCCTTGGGTTTGTGCGTTCTGTCCGGAGGAGAGTGCCTGCTCGCACTCCTCGATGGCCTCGCGGGCATACTTCTGCTGGGCCGGGGTTCCGACGCGTTCGGCCCACTGCTCGGCGAGCTGGAACTCCACGAGGGCCTCGGTGAGCCGGCCCGCTCCGTGCAGGGTCCAGCCCAGGTTGTTGTGCAGGGCCACCATCCAGCGCTTGGTCCGCTCGTCGTGGACCGTCGAGGCGTACTCCAGGGCGCTGCGGGTCCAGAGCTCCGCGTGGGCGGAGTCGGCGATGGCCAGCATGTGCAGTGCGTCCACGGCCAGGAATTCCTCGCCAAGGTGGTCGCCGAGCTCGGCCGCCTGCTCGAACAGCGGCACCGCCATGGCCGCGTGCCCGCTCGAGTTCAGGACCCTCCCGCGCTCCAGCAGGACGCGGACACCAACCGTCGGCTCGTCCCCATCAATTGAGTCGAGCAGGGCGTCGGCCTCTTCGAAGCGACCCTGGAGCCCGATGGCCCGCCCCAGCTGCGTGGAGAGTTCGGCCCGTTCGTCGGCGTCGTACCGCGGGTCGGCCAGCGCGTCCCGAAAACGCTGCTCGGACAGCTTCGGATCCTCGAAGTTCCACAAAAGGTCAAGGCTCTTTTGGTCCAGCATGTACCTCTCCTGATCAGCTTTCACCTGCGGCGAGTTGCCGTGCACCTTCAATGTAGCGGGAAGTCATGAGGCGCTGCGCACGGCGGGCCAGCGCGCCGCCGGCAGCGTAGAACCAGTTGGACGGCCGGCTGAACGCAGTGATGCTGAGGTACACCCTGCCTTGGGCGTCAATCTCGGCCTCAAACGACTCCTCGCCGCGCACCGGGTGGCCAGGCAGGGAGCCATAGCCGAAACCGGCCGACTGCGGTCCGCCGCCCGGCACGGGACGGTGCACCCACACCACCTCGCAGGGGGCATTGAGGCGGAAGGGCCCGACGCCGAATCCGTTCACCACGCGCGCGCCGGGAACGACGACGTCGGACTCGGTCCGGACGCGCAGCCCGGACCGCCGCTGCAGTTCCCAGGCCAGTATCCCCCGGGCCACCCGGTGGTAGACGTCCGTCCCCTCGCCGAGATAGTTGCGGGACGCCACCCGGCGGTAGCCTGCCGGGTGCCCGCCGCGCTCGGTGGCGCCGATCTCGGCGTAATTGAGGGCACCCCGTGCCAGCCGCTTTTCAGCCATCGCGCACCTGGCCGGCCCAGCCCAACTGTTCCCGCTGCTTCCGGCTCAAGGACGCGACCACAAGATCGTAGGAGTCCTCCACCATGTCCCGGACCATGTCGTCCGGCAGTCCACCGTCCAGCCGGACGCCATTCCAGTGCGTCTTGTTCATGTGCCACGCCCCGGTGATCTCGGGATGAACGGCCCGGAGCTGTTCTGCCAGGGCAGGCTCGCACTTGAGGCTGACCGACCAGTCATCAGGATCCATGGTGGACGCGGCGAACATCTTGGCCTCCTGGCGCGCCCCGCCGGACACGGCCGACCTGACCTTGAATACCGACGTTTCGGGCCCGAACGGGAAGTCCTCGAAGGCGCCCGGAAACGACAGGCAGATCTTTCTCAGCGCGGCTTGATCCATGCTGCGAGCCTACAAACCCTTTCCGGGCGGTGCTAGTCTGCGAATATGGCAGCTGCCCGGGAGACCATACCTGTACTGGATCTCGGCTCCTCCCGCCGGGGCGACGGTACATTCAATCCGGAGTTCATCGAGGAGCTCCGCAATGCCACGCACCGCGTCGGTTTCTTCCAGGTCATCGGCTACGGCGGTGCACCCGGCCAAGCCAAGGAGCTGCTGGCGACGATCAGGGGCTTTTTCGACCTGCCCCTCGAGGAACGCATGAAGCTGGACAACCGGCTGTCCCGGCATTTCCGTGGCTACACCAGGATGGGCACGGAGGTCACGCAGGGAAGGGCGGATGCACGCGAGCAGATCGACTACTCACCAGACCGGGAGCCCGTGGAGGACTATCCGCCCGAGCAGCCGTACTGGCTCCTGCAGGGCCACAACCTGTGGCCAGAGTCCATGCCGGAACTGAAGCAGGCGGCGATGGCCTGGGCCGAGCTCATGTCCAAGGTGGGGGCGGAGCTCATGCGGGCCATCGCCGTGTCCCTCAAGCAGCCGGAGAACTATTTCGACGAGCCGTTCGGGGATACCCCCGCCTGGATGGGCAAGCTGGTCCACTACGTCGGCGGCGTAGTGGAAGCGGCCGGAGACCAGGGCGTGGGCTCCCATGCGGACTACGGATTTGTGACCCTCCTACTCCAGGATGACGTGGGCGGCCTCGAAGTACTGCCTCCGGGCGCCAGCACATGGGCACCGGTGAAACCAATCCCCGAAGCGCTGGTGGTGAACCTGGGCGAAATGCTCGAAGTGGCCACCGAGGGGTATTTGGCCGCCACCATTCACCGGGTCAAAGCTCCGCCGCCCGGTGTGGACCGTTACTCGGTCCCGTTTTTCTGGTCGCCCCGCCTTGACGCGGTGATCGATCCGGTGCCCCTCCCGGCGGAACTCAAGGCCCAGGCGCGCGGCATCTCAGACGACCCCGCCAACCCGATGCTCGCCTCGTTCGGCCTGAACATGCTCAAGGGCCGGATGCGTGCCCACCCGGATGTGACCGAGCGTCACTACCCCGGGCTGATGAGGTCCTGACCCGGAGCCTCCGCACAGGCTAGATGCCCACGCGCCACCCTTCGCGGGCAGGGCATGAATTCACGACGACGTCCAGCCCGGCGGCCTTCGCGCGCTCCACGGCGGCGTCGTCGAACACGCCGAGCTGCAGCCACACTGCCTTGGCGCCGACGGCGATGGCCTCGTCGATGACGGGGCCCACCTTCTGTGAATTGACGAAACAGTCCACGACGTCGATCGGGTGCTTTTCCGCCGGAATCTCGGAGAGGGAACTGTAGCCCTTCTCCCCGTGCACGTCGTCGCCCGGCAGGTTAACCGGGATAATCTCCATGCTCATGCGGTCACGGACAAACAGCGAGACGTCGTACGCCGAGCGCCACTCATTCCGGGTCAGGCCAACGATGGCCCAGGTACCCTTCGTTCGCATGAGTCGGTCGACAACCGCCGGATCGTTTTCGTGAGCCATGCCTCAACTCTACTCCTGCGGCAATTTGGCGGCCTTTTCCGAATATGTGGATGACGGGCCACGGCCGCGGCTGTGATGAACGAATATTACAGCTTCAAAGACACCAATTTTGAGAAATCCTGCAACTCGGCTCTAGTAGGTAGTGACCATCCCGAGCGGCCGAGAGACCTGGATCGATGAAGCCGCAGCAACCCCGGTGACGTGAGACGACCATTCCCACGTCACTGTTCTTCCGTTCCGGCGAAGGACCAGGGGTGCTACTGCCAGGACCGATGGAGTGCTGCAATGACCCCACATAATTCTTCTGCCCTGCCCACCCTTGCCCGGATTCCGTCCGAGGCAACCCCACAAACCACTTCGGACGCGACGGCGAACGAAGCAGGGCTGCGTGATGCGCCCGGCTCCTTCAGCGGCTCTTCGGGATGGTCCTCGACTGAGCCAACGGACGGCGCAGTGCACGGCGTCCCCACCGACGGGCCGGCGCGTCACAGCGGCACCACTTCCATTGTCAACCCCGGCAATGTTGCCTTCTGGGAGGAACAAGCCCTCCGGCTGGACTGGGCCGAGGGCCCCGGCGGGCAGGAACCTGGCACCCAGGACCCTGGCGCCCGGAAGCCTTGGCACACAGCGCACAGCTGGCGGCCCGCCGACGTCGAAGCCGGCCGTGGACCAGAGATCAAGTGGTTCGACGGCGGCAGGCTGAACGTCGCGTACAACTGTGTGGACCGCCACGTCGCCGCCGGCCGCGGGGACAAGATGGCGCTGTTCTTCGAGGGCGAACCGGGCGACCGCCGCGCCATCACCTACGCCGAACTGCAGCGTGAAGTGTCCAAGGCAGCCAACGCGCTGCTCTCCCTCGGCATCACCAAGGGCGACCGCGTGGTCATCTACCTGCCCGTGATTCCGGAAACGGTCATCATCACCCTCGCCGTGGCCCGGATCGGCGCCATCCACTCCCTGGTGTTCGGCGGATTTTCCGCCGAGGCACTCCGGTTCCGCGTCGAGGACACCGGAGCCAAGCTGCTGGTGACCACCGACGGCCAGTTCCGTCGCGGCGTCGCGGTGCCCGTCAAGGACAACGCAGACGCCGCCGTCGCGGGAGACAACGCGATCGAGCGCATCCTGGTCATCAACCGCACCACCGCCCCCGAAGATCTCGCAACCGTCCCCATGACCGCAGGCCGCGACGTCTGGTGGCACGACGTCGTCGAACCCGCCTCCGACGTGCACGAACCGGAGGCGTTCGACGCCGAGACTCCCCTGTTCATCATGTACACCTCCGGCACCACGGGTAAGCCCAAGGGATTGGTTCACACATCCGGTGGCTACCTGACCCAGGCCTCCTGGAGCTTCGAGCACCTGTTCAGCAACCCGGATCCCGCGCTCCGGGACCAGGATGTGCACTGGTGCACCGCCGACCTCGCCTGGGTCACCGCGCACACCTACGAGATCTACGGTCCGCTCTCCAACGGCGTCACGCAGGTGATCTTCGAGGGCACGCCCAACACCCCGCACCCGGGCCGGCACTTCGAGATCATCGAACGCTACGGCGTCACGCAGTACTACACGGCCCCCACCCTGGTCCGCTCACTCATGGGCTGGTTCCCGGACGGCGTCCCGGACAGCTACGACTTCTCCTCCATCCGTTTGCTGGGCACCGTGGGAGAGGCCGTGAACCCGGAGGCGTGGCGCTGGCTCCGCGACAACCTGGGTGCGGGGTCCGCCCCCGTGGTGGACACCTGGTGGCAGTCCGAAACCGGCGCCACCATCATGTCCCCCGCGCCGACGGACACCGAGTTCAAGCCCGGCTGCGCCGCCCGGCCGCTGCCCGGCGTCAGCACCCGGGTGGTGGACGAGGCCGGGAACCGCACCGCACCGGGGGTACAGGGCTTCATCGTCGTGGACCAGCCCGGCCCGGCAATCGCCCGGACAGTCTGGGGCAACCCGCGCCGCTACTTCGACTCCTACTGGAGCCAGTATGCGGAGCAGGGCTGGTTCCTTGCGGGCGACGGCGCCAAGTACGACGACGACGGCGACATCTGGATCCTGGGGCGGGTGGACGATACGCTCAACGTCTCAGGCCACCTGCTCTCCACGATCGAGATTGA
Organism: Arthrobacter sp. FW305-BF8; assembly: GCF_021789315.1. Taxonomy (NCBI): domain Bacteria; kingdom Bacillati; phylum Actinomycetota; class Actinomycetes; order Micrococcales; family Micrococcaceae; genus Arthrobacter; species Arthrobacter sp. FW305-BF8. Next base: position 679,197 of record NZ_CP084561.1, on the reverse strand, counting down.
GTCCGCCCTCGTCACCCACCCGGATGTGGTGGAAGCGGGTGTCTGTCCGGTGGCCGATCCCAAGACGGGGCACGCCGTCGTCGCGTTTGTTGTCTTGAAGAACGGGGTTTCGGCGAGCTCAACCAGCGAAACCCTCCGCAACCACGTTGCCAAGGAGATCGGCCCGATCGCCAAGCCACGCGACATCGTCGTTGTCCCCGACGTACCCAAGACCCGCAGCGGCAAAATCATGCGCCGTCTGCTGACCCAGCTTTTCGAGGGAACCGCGCTGGGCGACACCACCTCACTCCAGAACGAACCGGCCATTGCCGGTATCCAGAAAGCGCTACACAGCCGCGCTGCCGCCGTCCCCGGAAACCCCAACTCCGGGCAGAAGTAAAGGAACAATTCATGAATGACATCAGCAACGTAGCCCGTCTTTCCGAACCGCTGAAGTTCGCTTACTGGGTGCCGAACGTCTCCGGCGGCCTGGTGGTCTCCACCATTGAGCAGCGCACCAGCTGGGACTTCGACTACAACAAGAAGCTGGCCCGCATCGCGGAGGAATCCGGTTTCGAATACGCCCTGACCCAGACCCGCTACGCCGCATCCTACGGGGCGGACAAGCAGCACGAGGCGACGTCCTTCAGCCTCGCCCTGCTCGCCGCCACCGAACGCCTCAAGGTGATCGCCGCCGTCCACCCGGGTATGTGGCACCCCGGCGTGCTGGCCAAGTACATCATCACCGCCGACCACATTTCGAACGGCCGAGCGGCCGTCAACATCGTTTCCGGCTGGCTGAAGAACGAGTTCACCAACTTTGGCCTCGAATGGCTGGAGCATGACGAACGCTACGTCCGCACCGAGGAATTCATCAGGGTGCTGCGCGGGCTGTGGACCGAGAAGGAGTACAGCCAGGCCGGCAAGTACTACAACATCACGGACTTCACCCTGAACCCTGCCCCCGTGGACGTTCCGGGCCGCGCCCACCCGGAGATCTTCTTCGGCGGAAACTCCACGGCGGCCCAGGCCACCGCAGGCCGCGTCGCCGACTGGTACTTCTCCAACGGCAAGGACCTTGAAGGCTTCAAGGAAAACATCGCCGGCGTCGTCGCTGCTTCGGGCGAGACCAAGCGCGGCACGGAAGGGCAACTGGCCGCCCCAAGGTTTGGCCTCAACGGCTTCGTCATTGCGCGTGACTCCGAGAAGGAAGCCCGCGACACCCTCCGCGAGATCGTGGAGAAGGCGCACAAGCCGGCCGTCCAGGGCTTCCGGGACGCTGTGCAGGAAGCCGGCGCGTCCACCAAGGACGGCAAGGGCATGTGGGCTGACTCCAAGTTCGAGGACCTGATCCAGTACAACGACGGCTTCAAAACGCAGCTGATCGGCACCCCCGAGCAGATCGCCGAGCGCATCGTCGAGTACAAGAAGATCGGCGTGAACCTATTCCTGACCTGCTACCTGCACTTCCAGGAGGAGGTCGCCGCCTTCGGCCAGGACATCCTGCCCATCGTCCGGGAACTTGAGGCCGACCTGGCCCGCAAGCATGGCGCCGAGCTGGACCTGTCCCAGACGCCGGTGGCTTCGGCGGGCTCAACCACCGGGCTGGTGACTGTCTAGTGGCTGACCGCAAATTCGGATTCCGCACCCGCGCCCTGCATGCCGGCGGCACTCCCGACGCCGAGCACGGCGCCCGTGCCGTTCCGATTTACCAGACCACGTCCTTCGTATTCAAGGACACCCAGGATGCCGCCAACCTTTTCGCGCTGCAGAAGTACGGCAACATCTACTCCCGCATCGGCAACCCGACGGTGGCCGCGTTCGAGGAGCGCATCGCCTCGCTGGAGGGTGGCATCGGCGCTGTTGCGACGTCGTCGGGCATGGCCGCGGAGTTCATCACCTTCGCCGCCCTCACCCAGGCCGGTGACCACATCGTCGCGGCATCCCAGCTCTACGGCGGCACGGTCACCCAGCTCGACGTGACCCTGCGCCGTTTCGGCGTGGACACCACGTTCGTCCCCGGCACCGACCCCGCCGACTACGCAGCGGCCGTCCGGGAGAACACCAAGGCCATCTTCGTCGAGGTGGTGGCCAACCCGTCGTCCGAGGTCCAGGACCTGGCGGCCCTGGCAAAGGTGGCGCACGACGCCGGCATCCCCCTCGTCGTCGACGCCACCTTGAGCACGCCGTACCTCGTGCGGCCGATTGAGCACGGCGCGGACATCGTGATCCACTCCGCCACGAAGTTCCTCGGCGGCCACGGCACCACCCTGGGCGGCGTCATCGTGGAGAGCGGCCGGTTCAACTGGGGCAACGGCAAGTTCCCCACCATGACCGAACCTGTGGCCTCGTACGGCAACGTGTCCTGGTGGGGCAACTTCGGCGAATACGGGTTCCTCACCAAGCTGCGCTGCGAACAGCTGCGCGACATCGGGCCAGCCCTCTCCCCGCAGTCCGCATTCCAGCTGCTGCAGGGCGTCGAAACCCTCCCCCAGCGCCTGGACGAGCACCTGAAGAACGCCCAGGCTGTGGCCGAGTGGCTCGAAGCCGACGAACGCGTGGCCTACGTGAACTTCTCGGGACTGCCCTCCCATCCGCACTTCGAGCGGGCCCGGAAGTACCTGCCGCAGGGGCCGGGTTCCGTGTTCTCCTTCGGCGTGAAGGGCGGCCGGGCAGCCGGCCAGAAGTTCATCGAGTCCCTGCAGCTGGCCTCGCACCTGGCCAACGTGGGCGACGCCCGCACCCTGGTGATCCACCCGGGCTCGACAACCCACCAGCAGCTCAGCGATGAGCAGCTGGAATCCGCCGGCGTTCCGGAAGACCTGGTCCGCATCTCGGTTGGCCTGGAGGACATCGACGACATCCTCTGGGACCTGGACCAGGCGCTTACCGAAGCGCAGAGCGCGACGGCGGATGACGCCGTCGTCCTCGAAGAACCTGCTGATTCCTGCACGATTGGAGCACGGGCATGAGCACCACTGACAGAACCTGGGCCGGTCCCTCCGCGCCGGAGCGTCTGAACCTGCTGCGGGAGGCGAAGTCGATTGCCATTGTGGGCGCCTCGGACAAGCCGTCCCGGGCGAGCTATTTCGTGGCCACCTATCTGCAATCCTCGACGCGGTACAAGGTGTACTTCGTGAACCCTGTGGTCAAGGAGATCCTCGGCCAGCCCACCTACGCCTCACTCGCGGACCTGCCGGAGAGCCCGGACATCGTGGACGTGTTCCGCAAGCACGATGACCTGCCCGGCGTGCTGGACGAGGCCGTCGCTGCCGGCGCCAAGACCCTGTGGTTGCAGCTCGGATCGTGGCACGAGGGCGTGGCGCTGGATGCCGAGGCCGCGGGACTGAGCGTGGTGATGGACCGCTGCGTCAAGATCGAGCACGCACGTTTCCATGGCGGGCTTCACCTTGCCGGGTTCGATACGGGAGTGATCTCCTCGAAGCGCCAGGTCCTGGCCTAGAAAAAATGCCGGGCTGGAATTTGATGGGGGACAAGTTCCAGCCCGGCACTCTCACTTTGGTAATCGACAGGGAACCCGAAAGGGTTACGCGGATTCCAAAACTTTTTCCCGTGGGGGTTGCTCCGCGTTAGGGCGTGCCGGGGACCGGCTTGGCCGGAACGGTCGGCATGCCGCCCGGCAGCGTGGGCACTGCCGGCAGCGGCTTCGCCGGAACCTGGGGAGCCACGCCGGTTCCGGGGACCGTGGGCAGCTGGCTGGGCCGGCCCGGCGTCGGCATCTTGCTCTTTGCGGCCTCGCCGGAAGGACCCTTTGACGCCGAGGAGTTCGATGAATCCTTCGCGGGAGCCTGATCCGTCTGGGCGGGCGTCGCGGGTGCCGACGGCGAAGCAGCCGTTCCGGTAACCGATGGCTTGGGTGCAGCAACAGTCGGCGCCGGAGCCGCCGGGATGCCGGCGGGCGACGTGGGCACCGGCGTCGGCGCGGTTGTCTCGCTGGTCGGCTGGAAGATTCGGACCACGGTGTGGCCCACGCTGTTGCGGAAGTCCTCGCTGGATGCGGCGACAGCGCCGGCTCCGAGTCCCATGGCACCGACCACTGCGGCGCCCACCACAAAGCCCATGCGCCGCTGCCGGTTGCGGCGGTGCAGTTCAAGGCTCGCCACGTTGGAGGCGGCGCGTCGCATGGCCGGTTCCTGGGCGGGCACTACCGACGCGGGTACGCCTGCAGCGGATGCACCGTGGGCGAGCAGGGCGGCGAGATCGGCCCGCGGTCGGGGTGCGGCGTCCTGGGCGAGCCCGCGCAGTTCTTCGAGGGACCTGCGGAGATCGGCGTCGTCTTCGAGCCCGGAATCCAGGAGGATCGCCTGGATCTCTCCCTCTTCGCGGCCTGCCGGCGTGACACTCATGATGCTGCGTGGTCCTTTTCCTTGACGAGTTCGCGCAGGGCGATGAGCCCTCGGCGCTGGAGCTGTTTGATGGCCCCCGGGGTCTTGTCCATGATGCCCGCCACCTGTTCCACCGAAAGGTCCGCGACGATCCGCAGGACCAGCACTTCCCGCTGGTCGTCATTGAGCATGGCAAGTGAAGAAGTGATTCCGCCCAGCGAACCGAGCACCTCGTCCTCGGCGGAACTCGACCGGCGCTCATCCAGGAACGGGTCGAATTCGGTGAGCTGCGGCGTTCTCGCGGACCGGCGGTGGTAGTCCACGAGCCGGGCGTGCGCCACGGAGAAAATGAAGGTCCGCAGCCCGGAGTGGCCGCCCCTGACATTGCTGAGCTTGGGCAGGACATCCACGAAGACGTCCTGCGTGAGGGCCTCGGCGTCGTCCACCCCGCGGGCCCGGAAATAACCGAGGACTGCGGGCGAAATGATGCTGTAGACAGCGCTGAAGCCGGAAGGGTCGCCAGACAGGGCTGCTGACAATTCGTCGTCGGTCAGCTGAGCTGCCAAGGAGCGGTCCTTCCCTTTACTGCAGGTGTGCGGCGGTAGTAAGCCTAGCCGCCGCACACCTCACGCCCCTATTCGGGGAACGCCCTGTTTCGCGTGCTGTGGACTACTTGCCGGCGGGCAGGTCGGCAGCAGCGTCAGCCTTGACGTCAGCGTCTGCAGCGACGGACGGTGCGGCCGGCTTGGCCACGTGGTCCGCAACGTTCGGAACGGCCGGGGTGGCGGGAAGGGCCGGGGTGGCCGGAACGCCGGCGCCACCGGGGACAGCGGGAGTAGCGGGGATTGCCGCGGTCACGTCGGCGCCTGCAGCCTTGTCACCGGCGGAGACGTTGGCGTTGGCGTTGTCCTTGTCAGCTTCCACTGCGGCGTCGGCTGCGTCCGCGGCTTCGCCGGCAGCCTTGGCCTTGGCGGCCGGGGCGGCAGGAACCGTCGGAGTAGCCGGCGCGGCCGGGACGGCGGGCACTGCCGGAACCTCGGGGGTGGCGGGAACGGCCGGGGCGGCGGGCGTAGCGGGGGTCACCTCTGCGTGCTGCGAGCTGGAAACCTGCGCAGCATTGGCCAGTCCGATGCCGGAGAAACCTCCAACAGCGACGATGGCGGCTGCAACAGCAATCTTGGTGGTCTTGCTAACACTCTTCATCAGAAAAAAATCCTTTGGTTGATTGAAGGCCGGGCCGGAGGCCGATGGGGGACAACCTCCTGCCCGGCGCTTACATATACGTAATCGCAGCCGCGGGCCGGCAGGTTACGCGGTTCCGGAAACTTTTTTCAGACGGGATGTTTTTCTTCCCGGAAAGCACGACGGCGGCGGGCCACCGTAAGGTGACCCGCCGCCGTCGGGAACTGCTTGCTTGAGCTGTTGTTGCCGGACGCTTCCGGCGTCAGTCGTTGATCAGGTCGTTGACCACGATGGTCTGGTCGCGGTCCGGTCCGACGCCGATCGCGGAGAACCGAGTGCCGGACAGCTTCTCGAGGGCCAGCACGTAGTTGCGGGCGTTCTCGGGCAGGTCAGCCAGCGTGCGGGCGCCGGTGATGTCCTCGGTCCAGCCTTCGAAGTATTCGAAGATGGGCTTGGCGTGGTGGAATTCCGTCTGGGTCATGGGCATCTCGTCGTGCCGGACGCCGTCGACGTCGTAGGCCACGCACACCGGGATCTGTTCGATGCCGGTGAGGACGTCAAGCTTGGTGACGAAGTAGTCCGTGAAGCCGTTCACGCGGGAGGCGTGGCGGGCCAGGACGGCGTCGTACCAGCCGCAGCGCCGCGGCCGGCCGGTGTTGACGCCGAATTCGCCGCCGGTCTTCTGCAGGTACACGCCCATCTCGTCGAACAGCTCGGTGGGGAACGGCCCGGCACCGACGCGGGTGGTGTACGCCTTGATGATGCCGATGGACCGCGAGATGCGGGTGGGACCGATGCCCGAACCCACCGAGGCGCCGCCGGCGGTGGGGTTCGAGGAGGTGACAAACGGGTAGGTGCCGTGGTCGACGTCGAGGAACGTGGCCTGGCCACCCTCCATGAGCACCACCTTGCCCTCGTCCAGGGCAGTGTTCAGCACGAGGGTGCTGTCGATGACCAGGGGGCGCAGCCGGTCCGCGAAGGAGAGGAAGTAGCTGACCACTTCCTCCACCTCGATGCTGCGGCGGTTATAGACCTTGACCAGGAGTTCGTTCTTCTGGCGCAGTGAGCCTTCCACCTTCTGGCGCAGGATGGACTCGTCGAAGACGTCCTGGACCCGGATGCCGAGGCGGGCAACCTTGTCCATGTAGGTGGGCCCGATGCCGCGGCCGGTGGTGCCGATGGCGCGGCTGCCGAGGAAGCGTTCGGTGACCTTGTCCAGCACCTGGTGGTACGGGGCCACGAGGTGGGCGTTGGCGGAGACACGCAGCTTGGAGGTGTCCGCCCCGCGCGCTTCGAGGCCTTCGATCTCCTGGAAAAGTGCCTCGAGGTTGACGACGCAGCCGTTGCCGATGATGGGGACGGCGTTGGGGCTGAGGATGCCGGCCGGAAGGAGCTTGAGCTCATACTTCTCACCGCCTACGACGACGGTGTGCCCGGCGTTGTTGCCGCCGTTCGGCTTCACTACGTAGTCGACGCGGCCGCCAAGCAGGTCGGTGGCCTTACCTTTTCCTTCGTCGCCCCACTGGGCTCCGACGATCACGATTGCTGGCATGGGATCCTCCCCCATTCGTTCGGGCCTAGCCCGGCTGGATCACCGAGGTGCTTCAACCGGAGGTCGGCGCCGTTCATGAGAATGCCCCGAATTCGTCGTCCGAACCCGCGGCGCTGGCCGGGGAGGGGACGCAAGAGTTCCGGGGCTCTTACCACCCAAGTTTAGCGGATGCGGGGCAAAAGTATGGCTTTTGGTGTTTCGTCCGTGCAGCAGATTCCGGCGACACATTCCACCTGCGATTTGCCACTGTCTCCGTCCGGAGACTTGAGTGAGAGTGAACCATCGCGAGCGGCCGAGGAGACCCAACCATGTCACTGAACACCGACCACATCCGCGTCACACACGCCGGATCCCTGCCCCGCACCCCGGAACTCATCGCCGCCAACGCCGCCAAGGAAGCGGACGGAATCACGCCGGAGTTCCTGGACCTCCTGGAAACCTCGGTGGTGGACATCGTCCGGCGCCAAAAGGACCTGGGCATCGACATCCCCAACGACGGCGAATACGGGCACGCGATGTCCAGCAGCGTCGACTACGGTGCCTGGTGGAACTACTCGTTCGCCCGCCTCGGCGGCCTCGAGCCCACCAACGTGGACCGCTGGGCCGATGCCGAGGTGCACCGTTCCACACCTGGCAACATCGTCCTGACCTCCTTCCCCGACCGCCGGGACAGGCAGAAGTTCAACGACGCCTACAGCGACCCATCCTCCGGGATCCTCGCCCACCGGAAGAGCCTGGCACAACCCAAGATCGCCGGTCCGCTGACCTACACCGGGCAGGACCTCGTGGCCTCTGACGTCACCAACCTCAAGACCGGCATGCAGGCAGCCGGCCTCACCGAGGGTTTCGTCGCGTCGCTTTCGCCCGGCTCCTGCGCACGGGTTGCCAACGACTACTACAAGACCGAAGAGGAACTGGTCTACGCCTGCGCCGACGCCATGCGCGAGGAATACAAGGCAATCGTCGACGCCGGGCTGACCGTGCAGCTCGATGACCCGTCGCTGGCGGAGAGCTGGGACCAGATCAACCCGGAGCCCAGCCTCGAGGACTACCTCAAATTCATCCAGCTCCGGGTCGAGGCCACCAACTGGGCACTTCGCGACCTGCCCCAGGACCAGATCCGGCTGCATGTCTGCTGGGGATCCTGGCACGGCCCCCACACCACGGACATCCCGTTTGCCGACATCATCAGCTCCGTCCTGCAGATCAATGCAGGCGGCTACTCGTTCGAGGCAGCCAATGTCCGGCACGAGCACGAATGGCGCGTGTGGGAAGACACCAAGCTTCCCGAGGGCAAGGTCATCATTCCCGGCGTTGTCTCGCACGCGACCAACGTCGTGGAGCATCCGGAACTGGTGGCGGACCGGATCGAACGCTTCGCGAGGCTCGTGGGACGCGAGAGCGTGATCGCCTCCACCGACTGCGGCCTCGGCGGCCGGGTGCACCCGCAGATCGCGGTCGCGAAACTGGAGGCGCTGGGAGAAGGCGCACGCCTCGCCACCAAGCGGCTCTGGAAGTGATTTAGCCCTCATTTCACCGCCCTGCAGGCCTTTCCCCGCGCGAGTCCGCCATGGCGGCGCGCGGGGGCGGGACATTGCGGTTCGGACGCCTTGCTAAACTGGGAAGGACCGGTCAGGTACCGGTCCACACCTCATTTTTCACCACGCCGCACTCGGCATGCCTGCGGCGTGCCGGACTGCGGCGCGGCGGCGCGACCCACCTGCAGGAGACACAGCACCATATGACCGCTCTGGCTACCGAATCCTTCCATGAACAGCTTCTAAGGCGCCGCTACGAGCCCAACGTTGCCGCTGTCAATGAGCTCTGCGATACGTTGCAGAGCGCCAAGCCGGGCACCCAGGTGCCGTACGTCGACCCCGCGCACGACGTCGACGAATGCCGCATCATCAGCCTCTTCTCCAACATCGGCACGGCATCGCCCACCGGCTTCATCATGCCGGGCGACGACGATGCTGCCACCCGCATGCTGGGCCTCCAGTGGAAGCTGGGCCTGCGGCCGGAGTACATCATGCCGTGGAACGTCCACCCGTGGCACACGCCGGATGAGCCCAACGGCAAGTTCACCCCCGACCAGATTCAGGCCGGCCTCAAGCCGCTCCTGAAATTCCTGGCACTGGTCCCCCGCGCCTCGGTCATCGTGGCCCACGGCACCGAGGCCAACCGCCTCGCAGGCCTGCTGCTCAAGACCGAGGTTCCGCTGCTCTGGCGCCGGGGGCTCAAGACCTACAAGGTCCGTTCGCTCAGCGGCCGCTCCTTCGCCGGAAGCCCCGAGCGGCAGAAGCAGTACCTCGACGAGATGCACGTTGCCTACGCCGACGCCATGGCCCGCACCGGCCTGCAGAGGGCCAGCTAACAACCCCGCGATCTAGGTTTCGGCAAGCTCAACCAACGACGGCGGGCGGTCACCTTTTCCAAGGAAGGTGACCGCCCGCCGTCGTATTTAACTTGGTTGTACTACTTGCCCTCGATGGCAGCCTTGGCCGCGGGGTCAGAGTCGTTGAGGAACTTCTCGATGCGCTGAGGTTCCTCCGCCTCGTTGATGGCGGCGGAGGCGCGGCCCAGCGAGTAAAGCGCCCGCAGGAAGCCGCGGTTGGGCTCGTGCTCCCACGGGATGGGACCCACGCCCCGCCAGCCGTTGCGGCGGAGCGAGTCCAGGCCGCGGTGGTAGCCGACCCGTGCGTAGGCGTAGGAATCGATGGTGCGGCCTTCCGACCACGCCTCCTCGGCCAGCACGGCCCACAACAGCGACGACGTGGGGTGCTTTTCCACGAGGTCCAGCGCCTCGGCGCCGAGCGCGAGGTGCTGGTACACCTCGGTCTCAGCGGGCAGGAGCGTGGGCTCGGGACCCATAAGGTTCTTGCGGAACTCGTCGGACATGACTAGAAGGTCTTGCCCGCGGAGCCCAGCTGCTGGGTTGCCTCGACAACGCGTGCGGCGAGGCCGGCCTCAGCGGAAGCGCCCCAGACGCGGGGGTCGTAGGTCTTCTTGTTGCCCACTTCGCCGTCGACCTTCAGGACGCCGTCGTAGTTGCGGAACATGTGGTCAGCCACCGGACGGGTGTACGCGTACTGGGTGTCCGTGTCGATGTTCATCTTGATGGTGCCGTAGGACACGGCGTCCGCGATTTCCTGGTCAGAGGAGCCGGAACCGCCGTGGAAGACCAGGTCGAACGGGTTCTCCTTGCCGATCCGGGCACCGACCTGGGCCTGGATGTCCTTCAGGATCTCCGGGCGCAGCTTCACTCCGCCCGGCTTGTACACGCCGTGCACGTTGCCGAAGGTCAGGGCGGTGATGTAGCGGCCGTTCTCGCCGGCGCCGAGAGCCTCGATGGTGGCGAGGGCGTCGTCCACCGTGGTGTAGAGCTTCTCGTTGATCTCGTGCTCGACGCCGTCTTCCTCGCCGCCGACGGTGCCGATTTCAACCTCGAGGATCATCTTTGCGGCCGCGGTACGCTCGAGCAGTTCGCGGGCAATGCGCAGGTTCTCGTCCAGGGTCTCGGCGGAGCCGTCCCACATGTGCGAGTTGAACAGCGGGTTCCGGCCGGCCTTGACCTCGGCCTCGGAAGCGGCCAGCAGCGGCAGGACGAAACCGTCCAGCTTGTCCTTGGGGCAGTGATCCGTGTGCAGCGCGATGTTCACGTTGTAGTTCTTGGCCACCTCGCGGGCGAACGCGGCGAAGCCCAGCGAACCGGCAACCATGTCCTTGGTGGAGGCGCCGGACCAGTATGCAGCACCACCGGTGGAGACCTGGACGATGCCGTCAGACTCGGCCTCGGCGAAACCGCGCAGGGCCGCGTTCAGGGTCTGGGAAGACGTGACGTTGACGGCCGGGAACGCGAAGCCGCCCTTCTTGGCGCGGTCGATCATGTCGGCATAGATATCTGGGGTTGCAATGGGCATGCTGACTCCTAAATCGAATTTCGTCTGCGGGTTTTGTTGACCCTGGAGTGAACCTCGTCGGCTAGGAACCATCCTAGCCATTTCTTTGCACGCGCCGTGGTTTGGGTCACCCGGCCGGGTAACACTTGCGGCTGTTTGTGAGATGGCACTTAACGGCAGTCTTCGGCGCCAACACTGCCGCGAAGTGTCATCTCGCGCGCCAGCCCCGGCTCTGCAGCGCCGCCCGGACCTTGCCGACGACGGCGGGACGGTCACCGGCGAGGTCGAACTTCGACACCCGGACCTCAAGCCAGCCATGCTCTGCCGCAATGTCCGCCCGCCGGATATCCCGCAGGTACTGGTCGGCCGCATTGTGGTGCGAGCCCTCGTACTGGACCGCTACTCGCTGCGCCGGGTAAGCGGCGTCCGGCCAAAGCACCGGCCTTCCAGAAACCCCAGTCACCACATAGTTCAGAACGGGTTCGGGCAAGCCGCTCCTGATCAGGTGCAGGCGCATCCTTGTTTCAGGCTGGGAATCCGAACCCACACGGACCAGTTCCACCGCGGATCTGGCGGTACGTATGCCGCGCATCCCGGGGTGCCGGGCGATGGCAGCCCGAAGGTCCTCGACAGTGCACATTGGCTCCCGTGGCCGAGGAAAGTCCGGTCCGTGCGAGCACACAAGCGAGTCGCCGGCAATGACGAGCTCATCGGCGGCCAGGACCGAGGCCAGGTCCAGCCACGTCCGGGCAGGGGAGGTGAGCCGGACGCCGTCGTACTCAATGACCTCACCGGGGAGTAGCGTGAGCAGGTGACCCACCACGTTCACCCTGCGCGGCATGCTGAATCCGCGCCGGCGGGCTACGTGGATACGCCAGTCCTGCTCCAGCCAGACGGGCAAGCAGACCTGCAGCATCCTGGCGGCCGAGGCTACGGCAAGCACGGAGGCGTCATCAAGCTCGGTGTAGGCGCGCAGCGCATCCGCCCCGGACGCCTCCGAGCCTAGGTGCATCCGGATTCCCCGCGAAACCGTGACCAAGTCGTTCGCCTCGGTGCGGGTCCTACTAACTCCGGCCTTATCTGCGGCGCGGAGGGAGAAGGAGCCCTTCCTCAGGTGCTCGGGGAGCGGTGCCTTGCGCATGCTCAATTGTTGCTGCTCAGTCAGCGGCCACCGGGGTTATCCACAGGGACAGCTGCCGTACCCGCTTCGAAATGGCACTTCACGGCAGTGTCGGGCGCAAACATTGCCGTGAAGTGTCACCTCGACAGAAAACTAGACGTGCTGGCCGAACACGTGCCGGCGCACCCAGGCGTGCATGGCGATCGCCGCGGCCGAGCCTGCGTTGATGGACCGGGTGGACCCGAACTGCTCGATCGACAGCGTGGCCTCTGCAGCCTCATGCACTTCGGGCGTCAGCCCCGGCCCCTCCTGCCCGAAGACCAGCACGCACTTCTGCGGCAGCTCGTAGGTCTCCAGCGGGACGGAATCGGGGAAGATGTCGATCCCGATGATGGCCAGGCCCTCCCCCTGCGCCCAGGCCACGAAGTCCTCCACGGTGGGGTGGTGGCGGACGTGCTGGTAGCGGTCGGTGACCATCGCCCCGCGCCTGTTCCACCGCCGTCGTCCGATGATGTGGACCTCCTTGGCGAGGAATGCGTTGGCGGTGCGCACCACGGTTCCGATGTTGAGGTCGTGCTGCCAGTTTTCGATGGCTATGTGGAAGTCGTGCCGTTTGGCATCCAGGTCCGCGACGATCGCCTCGTGCTTCCAGTACCGGTACTTGTCCACGACGTTGCGCCGGTCGCCATCCGTCAGGAGGTCCGGATCCCAGTGGTCGCCTTCCGGCCATTCACCTTCCCAGGGCCCGACGCCGACCTCCGGCTTTGGCTCCGGCGTCCCGTTCGGTCCTGGCTGGGATGGTTCTGGTTGGGGTTCGGGTGTCCCGGGCGTTTGCGTCACCCCTCAACACTAGACTGGGCTCCGAATGCAAACATCTCGGTGAAGGAATGACATGGCAGAAGCGGACAAGGTAAAGACATCGGCGGCCGTGTACCGCAGCGGCCAGGACATTGAATGCTGGCTCACCGACATGGACGGCGTCCTGGTGCATGAGAACCAGGCCGTTCCCGGGGCCGCGGAGCTGGTCCAGCGCTGGGTGGACACCTCAAAGCGCTTCCTCGTCCTGACCAACAACTCCATCTTCACGCCGCGCGACCTCGCCGCCCGCCTGCGGGCCTCCGGCCTGGAAATCCCTGAGGAGAACATCTGGACGTCGGCCCTGGCCACGGCCCAGTTCCTGAAGGACCAGGTGCAGGGCTCGGATTCCGGGAACCGCGCGTACACCATCGGCGAGGCAGGACTGACGACGGCGCTCCACGAGGCCGGCTTCATCCTCACCGACCAGAACCCCGACTTTGTGGTCCTCGGCGAAACCCGCACGTACTCCTTCGAGGCGATCACCATGGCGATCCGGCTGATCCTCGCCGGGGCGCGTTTCATCGCCACCAACCCGGACGCCACCGGCCCCTCCAAGGACGGTCCGATGCCCGCCACGGGCGCCATCGCCGCCCTGATCACCAAGGCGACCGGACGGGAGCCGTACATTGTGGGCAAACCGAACCCCATGATGTTCCGCTCGGCCATGAACCAGATCGATGCACATTCGGAGACCACCGCGATGATCGGCGACCGCATGGACACCGACATCATCGCGGGCATGGAGGCCGGGCTGCACACCGTCCTGGTGCTCAGCGGCATCACGCAGCGCGACGAAATCGCCTCCTACCCGTTCCGGCCCAACCAGGTGCTGAACTCCGTGGCGGACCTCAAGAACCAGATCTAGAACGGTGTCATCTTTCCGCCGCCTCCGGGCAGCGGGAAGATTTCGTTCTCCAGGTCCTCGAGGATGGGCCGGTACACGAACGGGTTCCAGCCCGGGCTGGCGTGTGCCGGCAGTGCGCCCGTGGTCTGCCGGTCGGCCGTGACCATGTTGGCGGCGAACGTGTGGGCCCAGGAATCACGGGCCGTCCGGTAGTTGACGGTCTGGTCCCGGGGATTTCCGATGTAAGCCATGCGGGTATCGCCGATCTGGCCCGCAAAGCGCGTGGCATCGAAGTGGTAGATGTAGGCGGATTCCGTCTGCACCAGGACGCTGGAGGGTGCGATCGGGGACAGCTGCTCCAGCGTCTGGTCGAGGATCTGCCGCCATGAGCGCTCGTCCTTGTGGGCCACCCGCTCCCCCAGCTCGTAGCCGCCGCGCAGCACGGAGGGGATCCGGAACCCGCTTTCGTAGAGGAACACCACGCCGTCGAACCAGCTCTGGTCCAGGACGTCGAACTTGCTGTAGGGGCTGCAGTCGAGCACGATCAGCTCAACCTTGACGCCATGCAGCTCCAGCAGCCGGGCTGCCACCTGCGTAGCCACCATCCCGCCAAAGCTGTGACCGTAGAAGTACAGGGTAGTGAGGTTGTGTGCCCGGACGTGCTCAATCACCGCGATGACCAGCTGGTCGATGTCCAGTCCGAGGTTCGAATACCCGGCCGCCGCGAGCTGGCCGCGCAGCCGGAGGCTCCCGCGCAGCGAATTGAGGATCCACTGGGCCTCTTCCCAGCTTGTCTTGTAGCCGGGGAACAGGATCCAGCTGGCATTCGGAAAGTAACTCTGCGCGAAGTCGTCCTCGACCACGAGTATTTTATGGACCTGCCGCTCCTCCTGCACGCGCTTCGTGAACAGCATGTCGGCTGCGAGGACAGTGGAGGCGCCGGCTCCAGTGAGGAAGGTCCGGCGGGAGAAGCGTTTGAGGTTGGCGGCGCGCCGGAGAAGCCGGGCAGCGTCTGCGCCCGGCGGCTTCTGCTGGCCGGTCTGGCCCGCGGCCCCTTCGTATGGCACTGAACTACCCTAGGCACAGCCGGGCGGGGCAGCACAAGCGGGGGGGCCGTGGAGCCCAAAAGCTTGGGGCCAAAAGCCGAGCGGACGACGGCGGGAGGTCCCGCCGTCGTCCGCTTCAAACGGCCCGCTCCAGTCGGTCCGCTCCGGGCGTCCCCTCTGGCTGCCAAAGCAGCCTGGGCGAGGATCAGCTCAGGCCGAGTTCGTCCTTGCTGAAGGCGTACAGGTACGGCACACCGGCTTCGGCTTCGATCTTTTCCTTGGCGCCGGTGTCGCGGTCGACGATGACGGCGACGGCGACGACGTTGCCGCCGGCGTTCCGGACGCCCTCGACGGCGGTCAGGGCCGAGCCGCCGGTGGTGGACGTGTCCTCGAGCACCAGGACCTTGCGGCCGTCGACGGAGGGACCTTCCACCTGGCGGCCCATACCGTAGGACTTCTGCGCCTTGCGGACCACGAAGGCGTCGACCGCCCGGCCGGCGTCGGTGGCGGCGTGCATGACGGCGGTGCCCACCGGGTCTGCCCCCATCGTGAGGCCGCCGGCGCACTCAAAGCCGATGCCGGCGTCGTCGATGAGGGACAGCATGACCTGGCCAACGAGCTTGGAGGCCTCGTGGTGCAGGGTGATGCGGCGCAGGTCGATGTAGTAGTCGGCCTCGGCACCGCTGGACAGGATGACCTTGCCGCGGACAACCGCGAGCTCCTTGATCAGTTCCAGAAGTCGGGCACGGGCAGCGGTGTTGGAAAGCGAGTCCGGGGTGGAAGTCATGGGCTCCAGTTTAGTCGGTGCCGGATGCCTTGCCGGGCCCCGCGTCCACCCGCCGGGCAAAGGCGGGCGCGTGCTCGGGCAGGGGTCCGATCGCGATCATCCGGGGCAGCAGCCGCATCAGGACGGGCACGTGCTGGGCGAGGTACATCATCACCGGCGGCGCTCCCGACCTCTTGCCGGTAAAGAGCGGAACGAAGACGCCGCGGTGCATGAAGCGCTGGACAGACTGGATGATCATGGTGGGCAGCTGCCGCCGCCGCTGCACCGCGGCCAGATCCTTCACGGTGACTTTGCCCCGCAGCAACGCGGGGGCGAGCCGGGTTGCCGCGGCCACGGCGTCCTGGATGGCTAGGTTGATCCCCACCCCGCCGGCCGGGGACATCGCATGCGCGGCGTCACCGATGCACAGCAGCCCGTCGACGTACCAGCGCCGCAGGCGGTCCAGCCGGACATCAAGCCAGTGAAGGTCGTCCAGGGAACTGATGGCATCGACCCTGTCGGCGAGGTCAGGGCGCAAGGCGGCGATGCGTTCCCGGAACCGTTCCACTCCCTCGCTCTTGATGCGGTCGCCGGAGCCTTTCTGGGCGAAGTAGCCCATCTGGTAATAGGTGTCCCGGAACAGGGCGATAACGCCGGCGCGGTCACCGAAGGCCGGAACGATCCCGGCCACCTCCCCCTGTTCGGACTCGGCCCTCGGCAGCTTGAACCACCAGGTGTCGAACGGCACCGGGTATTCCTTCGACGTCAGGCCGGCCGCCTGCCGCAGCACCGAATGCCGGCCGTCCGTGGCCGCCACAAGGTCCGCGCGGAGTGCGCCTTCGGCGCCGTCCTTGGTGAGGTAGCGGACACCAGTGACCCGTCCGCCGTCGGACATCAGGGACGTTGCCGTGTGCTCCATCAGGAGCGTGAACGTCGGCTCCTGCTCGGCAGCCCTGGCGAGGAAGTTCAGGAAGTCCCACTGCGGCATCATGGCAATGTAGTTGTACGGTGGCCGGAGCGCGGCGAAATTGCCCAGCGTGACCAGGCCGCCGCCAGGCACGGGGAAGGCGACATTGCGCAGCCGGCTTTGCGGCAGTTCGCGGAACTCGGCGCCGAGGCCGAGTTCGTCGATGAGCCGGATGGTGGAGGCATGGACGGTGTCGCCGCGGAAGTCCCGGAGGAAATCGCCGTGCTTTTCGAGGACGGTGACCTCGACGCCGGCCCGTGCCAGCAAGAGGGCCAGCATCATGCCGGCCGGCCCGCCGCCCACCACCGCGCACCCTGTACTCTCCATGAGCCATACGGTACGCCTCCCGGTGCACGGGAGCACAGAGCGCGAACGGATCCTTGTGGCCCCGCCGGACGCGAACTGGCAGCTAATGACCTCAAACCGCGGATTTGGGGTCATCAGCTGCCAGTTCGCGCAGTGGACGCAGGAGCGTCGCTAGCTCGCCGCGCGGCAGCCCAGGTGCTCGAGGCCGGCCATCGCGTGTTCGACGACGGCGTCCACCGGCGCGGCGATGTCCACCACCACGCCTGCCTCATCAACCTGCAAGGGTTCGAGGGTGGCCAGCTGCGAGGCGAGGAGGGCGGGCGGCATGAAGTGGCCGGTCCGTCCCTCAGTCCGGGCGGTCAGGACCTCTTTGCTGCCGTGCAGGTGCAGGAACACCGTATCCGGCGCCTGTTCCCGGATCGCATCCCGGTAACTGCGCCGCAGCGCCGAGCAGGCGAGGACCAGTCCGTCCGGACCGGCGGCCGCCAGTTTGCGGCCCACGATCGCCAGCCATGGCCAGCGGTCCTCGTCGGTCAGCGGCGTGCCTGCGGCCATCTTGGTGACGTTCTCCACCGGGTGCAGCGAGTCGCCGTCGAGGAACGGGGCCCCCAGTTCGCGGGCCAGGAGGTCGCCGATAGTGGTCTTGCCGCAGCCGGACACGCCCATGACGATCACGTGAAGGCCGGCGGCCGGGACATGTCCGCTGGAACCGGGCCCGCTCACCAGTCGTGGACCGTTCCGTCGACGAGGCGGTTGTAGGGCAGGTAGGCCTGCTGGTACGGGTAGGCGGCCGCGGCTTCGGCGTTGAATTCGACGCCGATGCCGGGCTTGTCGCCCGGGTGCAGGTAGCCGTCGGTGAAGGTCATGGACTGCTCGAAGACCTCATTGGTCGCCGCGGAGTGCTGCATGTATTCCTGGATGCCGTAGTTGTGGATCGCCAGGCCCACGTGCAGCTGCGCGGCGAACCCGACCGGGGAAATGTCCGTGGGGCCGTGGAAACCGGACTTGATCTGGTACTGCGCGGCGAAGTCCATGACCTTCTTCAACGGCGAGATCCCGCCGAAGTGGGTGGACGCTGCCCGGACGTAGTCGATCAGCTGTTCCTTGATGATGCTCTGGTAGTCGTACACGGTGTTGAAGATCTCACCGATCGCCAGCGGCGTGGTGGTGTGGGAGCGGACCAGGCGCAGCGCCTCCTGGTTCTCCGCCGGAGTGCAGTCCTCCAGCCAGAACAGGTCATACGGCTCCAGCGCCTTGCCCAGCTTCGCGGCCTGGATCGGCGTCATCCGGTGGTGCCCGTCGTGCAGCAGCGGCAGTTCCGGGCCGAACTCGTTCCGGACCGCCTCGAACACCGTGGGCAGGTGGCGCAGGTAGGCCCGGGTGTCCCAGTCCTCCTCCACCGGGAACGCACCCCGGCCGGCCGGTTCATAGTCGTAGCGTTCGCCGGAGGCCTGCGCCTGCGCCGCCACCCCGTACACGGCCTTGATCCCGGGCACCGCGGTCTGGATTCGCACCGACCTGTACCCCAGTTCCAGGTGCTCCCGGACCGAATCGAACAGGGACGGGATATCCGAACCCGAGGCGTGGCCGTAGGCGCGCAGCCCGTTCCGGGACGCCCCGCCCAGCAGCTGGTACACCGGCATGCCCGCCAGCTTGCCCTTGATATCCCACAACGCCATGTCCACCGCAGCGATCGCCGCCATCGTCACCGGCCCGCGCCGCCAGTACGAAGACCGGTATAGGAACTGCCACGTGTCCTCAATCCGGTGCGGATCCTTCCCGATCAGCAGCTGCGCCACGTGCTCCTTCAGGTACGCCGCCACCGCAAGCTCACGCCCGTTCAGCGTGGCGTCACCGATACCGGTCACGCCGTCCTCCGTGGTGATCCGCAACGTTACAAAGTTACGGGATGGGCTGGTCACGAAGACTTCCGCGGCAATGATTTTCACAACAGGTCCTTTCGGATGGACTGGGTCAGGGGTCGGCTGGTGGATGCTCGGTTGGTAGGTACTGCCCAGATGGCGGACGGTGCTCAGTTGGTGGTCGTGGTGACGGGCCCGACGGCGGCACCGGCCGTTTTGGGGGCATCGCCGCTTTCACGGCGGGCCGTGATGTCCGCCAGGATCTGGGCGTGCATGGTGTCCGTGAGCTTGTACTTGGCCATGACCAGCACGGCCAGCAAGGTCATGACGGCCGGCAGCGCCCCGGCGGCCACCTGGATTCCGAACACGGCCTCGGCCGTCTGGGCGGCGCCGGACTTGTAGCCGCCGAGGGCCAGCGCATAGGCGGCCAGCGCTCCGCCCACCGCCTGGCCGGTCTTGCGGGTGAAGGAGAAGAGCGCGTAGGTGATGCCTTCCGTGCGTACGCCGGTCTTCCATTCGCCGTATTCAACGGTGTCGGCCTCAAGGGCCCAGACCACGATGCTCACGGCGAGGACGCCCGTCACGCTGATCACCAGGCCGGAGAAGCCGATCCACACCTGGGTGGCCGGGGTGAAGAAGACGATCGCGCCGCCCGCAGCAGAAATCAGTGACGAGACGATGTAGACGCGCTTCTTGCCGACGGTCCGCACCAGCCTGGGCATGAAGGCCGACAGCACGAAGGTGAGAACCAGCTGGGTGATGGAGAGGACCGGGTACAGGTCCAGCCTGCCCAGGACGTCGCGCAGGTAGTACAGCTGCACCGACGTCAGGGCGAGATAGCCGGTGAGGAAGAAGAAGGAGCTCAAGCACAGCATCAGGAGCGGCTTGTTGCCTTTGAGCGTGTCCATGCTCTGCTTGAAGGTGACGTTGGGAACGGCGCGGTGCACCCGTTCCTTGGCGGTCAGGGCGGTGAAGAAGTAGAGGCCGGCGCCGATCACCACAAACACCAGTGTGAGGGCGGTGAACGTTGCCTGCAGATTGGTGGCGCCGGGCTTGATCAGCGGTGCCACGAAGATCCCCAGGGAAGAACCAACCAGCAGTGCGCCGATCATGCGGGCCGAGCCGAGCTTGGCCCGGTCCCCCGGGTCCTGTGTCATGGCGCCGGCCAGCGACCCGTACGGGATGTTGACCAGGCTGTAGGCCAGGCCGAGGGCGGCGTAGGTGACGTAGGCGTAAAGCAGGCTGCCCGACTCACCGAGCTGCGGCACCGAGAAAGTGGCCACGCTGAGCAGCAGGAGCGGGATGGAGCCGAACATGATGAAGGGCCGGAACTTGCCGAACCGCTTGCTGTACGTACGGTCCACGATCCGGCCGGCAAAAACGTCGGCGAAGGCGTCGAAGATGCGCACCGCCAGGAGCAGGGTGCCAGCCGCTGCCGCCGAGATACCGGCGACGTCCGTGTAGTACACCAGCAGGAACATGGTGGCGGTGGTGAAAGCGAGGTTGTTCGCGGCATCGCCGGCGCCGTAGCCGATGATGCTGAGCTTGTTCAGCTTCTTCATGAGTGGGCTCCTTTACCCGAGCCGGCCTAAGGGCGGCGCAAAATGTGAAAAGCGTTAGGGGTTGGTGAGGGTCTTGCCGGTGACGTTCTTGCTGCCGGCGAGCGCCGTCCAACGCTGGCGCAGGGCGAAGGCAGCAGGCTTGGGCCGGCGGTCCCGGGTGAACACACCCTTCTTGTTGCCGTCCACGCGCATGATGCCGTTGTAGGTCTGGAAGTCCGCGAAGTTCCACACCTGCTCCCCCACCATGGCATCCACCCGGTCAAAGACGCGGTGGTACATGGCGAGGAACGCGGCCTGGTACTCCTCGCTCCATGGCTGTTCGTAGATGGAGTGGAAGCCGGGCATGGTGTCCGGGCCGTACTCGGTCATGATCATGGGCTTGCCGTACTTGGCTTCCCATTCCCGGAGTTCCTTCTCGAGGACCTGCTCGGCGGTTTCGAGGTCGCCGTTGTGGACGTACCAGCCGTAGTAGCGGTTGAGCATGAGGACGTCGAAGAGGTCGGCCAGCACTTCCTTCTCGGGGGTATCGAACATGACGTTGACGTAGCCCACCGGACGGGTGGGGTCCAGCTCGCGGGTCAGGTCGGCCAGCGGCTGGAAGTACTCGCGGGCGCCTTCCTCGGAGCCATTGGGTTCGTTGGCGATGGACCAGATCACCACGGACGGGTGGTTCTTGTCCCGGGCGACGAGCTCGGTGATGGCCTGGCGGTGGTTGGCCGCGGTATTGGCGTCCACACCGCCGTCGACGTACGTGGGTTTGGCGATGCCGCCGAATACGGCGCCGAAGCCGAGGTGCAGTCCCACGGCGGCGGTTTCGTCGATCACCACGATGCCGTGCCGGTCGGCGAACTCCATGACCTCTTCGGCGTAGGGGTAGTGCGAGGTGCGGAACGAGTTGGCGCCCACCCAGTCCAGGAGCTGGAAGTCGTTGACCATCTGGGCGTTGCTGTGGCCCTTGCCCACCGTCACGTGGTCCTCGTGCATGCCGAAGCCGGTGAAGTAGAACGGCTCGCCGTTGATCAGGAATTCCTTGCCGCTGACCTCAACGGTGCGGACCCCGACGGGCAGGGTGTACGTGTCAGCCAGCCGGCCGCCGTCGTAAATTTCCGCCGCCAGGCTGTAGAGGTAGGCGGCGCCGGGCTGCCAAAGTACGACGCCGTCAATCGCCAGGGTGCCCGCGGCACCTTCCGCGGTGGCCACCGTGGCGCCGGCGGCGTCCCTGAGAGTGACCCTCACGTCTTCGTTGCCGGCACCTCCCGCCGTGGCGATGCGGTAATCCACCGAGCCGGTGGTGCCTTCGAAGCCGGTCACCACGGTGATGTCCTCAACGGAGACGGCAGGTGTGCTGAACAGCCAGACGCTGCGGTGCAGGCCGGCATAGTTGTAGAAGTCGTGGAGGTAGCTCTGCTGCCGGCGGCCGTCCTCGGTGACGGTGATGGTGCCCGGCGGGATGGTGGCCTGGGTCAGTTCGTTGTTCACGGCGACGGTGAGCCGGAACGCCTGCCCGGCCGCGACGTGCTCGGTGATGTCCGCGCTGAACGGCATGTAGCCTCCGGTGTGCTCGGCCACCAGGACGTCGTCGACCCAGACCATGCCCTCATGGGTGGCGGAGTCCAGGCGGATGTGGATCCGCTCCCCTGCCCAGCCGCGCGGCACGCGCACTTCACGCTGGTACCAGACGTAGCCCACGTGGTCGCGGATGGCCTTGTCCGGGAAGACGTCGTTGTAGCTGGCGGGAACTCCCATTTCGAGGTCCGTGGCCAGCGGAGACCTGAACCACTCCTGCCGGTGCCCGGCCCGGTCAAAGTCCACCTTAAAGCGGTAGAGGCCGTCGAGGTTGATCAGCTCTCGGGTTTCGTTTGCCTGGGGCTTAAGCATCTGGTGGGTCCTATCGCGTCTTTGCGGACTGAGCCGGGTGTGGGGTTCTTGTTGTAATGCTAGTCACCTGGCAATCAAATGGCAAGCGGTTGCCAAAAATTCCTTGAAACTTTTACAAAACGGGGACTGGAGCGGAAGTCGGCCTGCGCGGGAACGGCACTCCCCACAAAGAGCACGGCCTCCACACAACACTGCCCGGCTCCCTATGGTCCAGGAGCCGGGCAGTGCCGCATATGCGCGGGGCGCTACGGGGACGCAGCGGGCTCCCCGAAGCTTCCCCGTAGGTCTTCTATCAGGCCTACAACGTCGGCGTCGCCGGCCAGGGCCGGGTCCACCAGGGCCAACAGCGCGCGGACACGCTCGAGGCCGCTCCCCTCCGGGCCACCCAGCCGGTTCACCGCGGCGATTTGGTCCGCCAGGGGGTCCTGGACCGTCCCCGCCCGCGCGGTGAAGTCCATCCAGGCAGCAATCATGAGCGCGGCGGCAGCCCCGGACCTGCCTGCGGCACGCTCGGCCCGCAGCACCGGCACGGCCCGCATCCGCAGCTTGGTGCTGCCGTCCATCGCTATCTGCGCCAGGTGGTGGGCGATGCGCGCATTGCCGAAGCGCACCAGGAGGGCCTCGCGGTAGGCCGGAATCTGCAGGTCCTCAGCACTCCCGCCAGGTCCATGCAGGCTGCTTGCCGACTCATCCCAGAACGCTTCCACGGCCTTCCTGCACAACGGGTCGGCCAACGCTTCCGCCACGGTGGTGTGGCCACGCAGCTGGCCGGCGTACGCCAGCAGCGAGTGGGCCCCGTTCAGGAGCCACAACTTGCGGTTCTCGTACGGCTCGATGTCGCCGACAAACACCGCACCGGCGTCTTCCCACCGGGGCCGGCCCGCAGGAAAGTCACCGCTGAGCACCCAGTTGGCGAAAGGCTCGGCCACCACCGGAGACGTGTCGCGGTAGCCGCAGGACGCTTCGACGGCTTCGAGGTCCGCATGGGTGGTGCGCGGCGTGATCCGGTCCACCGAGGTGCTGACGAAGCTGACGTTGCCCTCAATCCACACAGCGAGCTGAGGGTCCCATGCGCCGGCGACGCCCACCACGGCGTTCCGCGCCACGGTGCCGTTACTGGAGAGGTTGTCGCAGCAGACGACGGCGAGCGGACCCGCATCGGCAGCCCGGCGCGCGGCGAGGGCAAAGACCAGCCGGCCCAGCGGCGTCGCCGCGTTTCCGCTTCCGGAAGACAGCAGCGCAAGGTCGGCCACGACGTCGGGAGCGCTGCGGTCGAGCTGACCGTCGGCGCCGAGCCGGTAGGCGGCTTCGGTGACAGTAAGGGTGACGACGCCGGTCTGCGGGGCCGCGACCAGCTCCGCCAGCCGCTCCACATCGGCCCCGTCCACGGCCTCCACGATGCTGCCGACCACGTCGAAGGAGTCGCCGCCGTCGGACCGTTCCACCAGCGTGAACAGCCCGTCCTGTTCTGCCAGGGCCAGGGCAGCATCGGGGCGCCGGCCGGTGAAGGCAGCAATGCCCCAGTCGGCGGCGTCGCTGGCCCGGTGGGTATACCAGGCCTGGTGCGAGCGGTGGAAGGCGCCGAGCCCCAGATGGACGATGCGGATGGGGGCCATGGTGCCCGGCTGCAGGGTGCGGTCGAGCCTCGGCCGGTCCACGGCAGCCGCCTTTTCGGGCCGCAGTCCGACGCTCACAGCTTGAAGACCCTTCGCGGCGATCCGTCCACGATGTCCACGATGAGTTCGTGGGCCCGCTCCTCACTGACGCGGTGCTCGGCCACCAGCCGGGCGAGGAAGGAGGCCTCAATGCGGCGGGAGGCATCGTGGCGGGCGGGGATGGAGCAGAAGGCGCGCGTATCGTCGATGAAGCCCGAGGAACGGGAGAAGCCGGCGGTCTCGGTAACGGCAGAGCGGAAGCGGAGCATGGCGTCCGGGGCGTCAAGGAACCACCACGGGGCGCCAAGGTAGACGGACGGGTAGAAGCCGGCCAGCGGCGCGAGTTCGCGCGAGAAAACCGTCTCGTCAAGGGTGAAGAGCACCAGGTGGAAATCCTTGGCCGTGCCGAAGTCCTGCAGCAGCGGGCGGATGGCCTCGGTGTAGTTGACCGCGAACGGAATGTCGTGGCCGGTGTCGGGTCCGTACTTTTCGAACGTCGGCTCGTGGTGGTTCCGGTACGAACCCGGATGGATGGTCATCACCAGGCCGTCCGCCACTGACATCCGCGCCATCTGGTACATCATGTGCGCTTCGAACGCGTCACGGTCCTGCGCCGTGGCCGCACCGGAGCGGGCGCGGTCAAACAACCGCGCGGCGTCGCGGTCGTCAAGCTTCAGCGTGGCAGGGGTGCGCACGCCGTGGTCGGCAGACACCGCACCGTGCTCCACGAAATAACGACGTCGGTTTTCCAAGGCGGTGATGTACCCGGCATAGCCGGTGCCGCCATCGCCCGCTGCCGCGATGAGGCGGTCAACGTTCGCGGACCACGCGGGATGCGCGATGTTCAGGTAGGCGTCGGGGCGGAAGGTGGGCAGGACTCGGCCGTGGAATGTGGGGTCTGCGGCGATGGCCTTGTGGCTGGCGAGGCTGTCCAGCGGATCATCCGTGGTTGCGAGCACTTCGATGTTGAAGTCCTTGAAGAGCTGGCGCGGTCGGAAGCCTGGTTCCATGAGCTTGGCGGAGATCGCGTCGTAGCTGGCGTCGGCGGTCTCGGCACTGATCTCCCGGTCCAGGCCGAATACGCCGCTGAACTGGGTGCGGAGCCAGTAGCCGGAGGCGGTCCCCTCGAACAGCGGCCAGGCCCGGCAGAATTCGCGCCAGATGGCCCGGGAGT
This sequence comes from Arthrobacter sp. FW305-BF8, assembly GCF_021789315.1. Lineage (NCBI taxonomy): Bacteria > Bacillati > Actinomycetota > Actinomycetes > Micrococcales > Micrococcaceae > Arthrobacter > Arthrobacter sp. FW305-BF8. The sequence continues at coordinate 654,201 of NZ_CP084561.1, read as the reverse complement.
CCGGGGCGGTCGAGTCCGCATTCGGGGAACCTGCAGCCGAGGAGTCCGGTTGGCGCAGGCGGTCAAACGGCACGCCGCTGGCGTGGATGAGGCGGGTGACGTAGTGGTCGGGGCTGACCAGCAGCGCCGCCGGGTCGGGGAAGGGCGTGTTCTGCTCGATGACTGCGGCGTCAACGTGCCCGTGCGGGGAAATGATGGGGAGGTCCTGGACGCGCTGCAGGAGGTCGCGCGCAATGCTGCGCGTTCCCGGGTCCGCGGGCAGGAGCCTGTCTGGGTTGGCGGCAATCGAGTGTGACATAGCTCAATGGTCGGCCTTCATCCAGTTCTTGTCAACCGGTTGCCAAAGATTGCCAATTCGGTTGCGGTTAGCGTGCTGGAAGAAGCCTTCCGCTCGAGCCGCGCAGCACGAGCTCCGTCTCCACGCGCAGAGTTGCGGCAGGTTCGCCGTCGCCGTGCAGCAGGTCCAGCAGGAGTGTGGTGGCTCCCGATCCGCACTCCCCCAGGGGGGAGCGCACGGTTGTGAGCGGCGGGGTGGTGAAGTCGGCACCGAAGATGTCATCGAAGCCCACGATGCTGATCTGGTCCGGCACCACCAGGCCGGCGGCCTGGAGTTCCTGCATGAGGCCGATGGCCAGGAGGTCGTTGTAGGTCAGCACGGCGGTGGCACCGCTGTCCCGCACGTCGCGCGCCACCTGCCTGCCGCCGTCGACCGTTGGTTTACCGGATTCCAGGCGCACGGCCTCGAGTCGGGACCATTCGCAGGCCGCCTGGACGCCTTCCCAGCGGCGGGCGGACATCCAGGACTGCTGCGGGCCGGCCACGAACGCGACCTTTTTGTGGCCGTTGGCGGCCAGGCTGCGGACGGCCTCGCTGATGCCCTTGTTGACGTCGGGGACCACGCAGGGCACGCCATGGACATCGCGGTTGATCACCACCACAGGCTTGTCGCGGGCGAGCGCGCGGATGTCGTCATCGTCCATGCGGGGGCTGGCGAGGATGAGCCCGTCCGCGGTGGTCATCATCCGCCGGGCCGCGGTGAGCTCGGTGACGGCCGACTCGGCGGACTCCGCCAGCACGAGGGTGTAGTCGCGGAGGGTGGCGGTGGTTTCGGCGCCGCGAATGATGTCGAAGAACGTCGGGTTGGTGATGTCCGCGACGATGAGCCCGAAGGTGTTGGTGCGGCCCGTCGGCAGGGCGCGGGCGAAGGGGTTGACCTGGTAGTTCAGTTCGGCCGCGGCATCCTCGATGAGCTTCTGCGTCCTGGCGCTGACCCGGCCGGGTTTGCTGAGCGCCCGCGAGACCGTGGACGGATTGACGCCGGCCAGTTTGGCGATGTCGTAGATGGTGGCGTTGGACTTGCCGTCCCTGGCGTGCTTCCTGGCCGGAGCCTTGGTGGCGGGGGCATCCGGCGTCTTGGGTTCGGTCACTGCCCCATCCTAACGAGGAACCGGCCCATCCAGGTGGCAGCACAGGGCATTCCCAGCGCCGGGAACGCCCTGTGCTGCCACTGAGTTGGGCGGGGTCGGAGATTACGAGCGCTCGGGGAACTTGCCTTCGCCCGCGATGCGCTTGTTCAGCTCCGCCAGGAACTCGTCCTCGTCAAAGTCCAGGCCCACCTCCGTGCCGGTCCAGCTGGAGAGGTGGATGGCGTTGGCCAGGCGGACCCCGTTGATGCCGTCCGAGCCCGGCGCCAGCAGCGGCGTGCCGTCCAGGATGTTGGCCGCGAAGTTCTGCAGCACGCCGGAATGCTGCGCACCCCAGGCGGACTCGAACTCGAGGACCTCGGTAGTGTAATACTCCTCGGGATTCAGCTGGCCCATGAAGAGTTTGCGGACATCGTCCATGTCCATGCCGTCGCTGAGTTCACGTTCCGGCCTGACCAGGCGGGTCACCGTGGCGGTCTTGGAGCCTTCGACGACGATCTTGCCCTGGTCACCCAGGATTTCGAAGCGGTCAGTTCCGGTGAGGTCGTGCGTGGCCGTGACAAAGACGCCGGTGGCCCCGTCGCCGTAGTCCACCACCGCGGTGACCTCGTCCTCAACGGCGATATCGCGGCGGAAGCCGTAGGCCACCTTTGCGTACACCGACTTGGGCACGCCGCAGATCCATTGCCACAGGTCCAGCTGGTGCGGGGCCTGGTTCACCAGGACGCCGCCGCCTTCCCCGCCCCACGTGGCGCGCCATTCGCTGGAGTTGTAATAACCCTGCGGCCGCCACCAGTTGGTGATGATCCAGTTGGTGCGGCGGATAGCGCCGATCTCGCCGTTATCGACGATCTCCTTGAGCTTCTGGTACAGCGGGTTGTTGCGCTGGTTGAACATGATGGCGAAGGACAGCTCGGGCTTGCCGGCGGCAAACTCGTTGAGCTCCCTGACCTGCTTGGTGTACACGCCCGCGGGCTTTTCCACGAGCGCGTGGATGTTGCGTTTGAGCGTTTCGATGCCCATTTCCGGGTGCAGGAAATGCGGGACGCAGGTGACCACGGCGTCCACGTCGCCGCTTTCCAGCATGGCGATGTAGTCGTCATGGAAGGGCACGTCAGCGTACTGGGAAGCCGCTAGTTCCTTCTTGGCTGGGTCGGTGTCGCAGATGGCGCCGATCACCATGTTCGGGACCAGTCCCTCCGTGATGAACTTGGCGTACGCGCCGCCCTGCTGGCCCAGGCCGATGATGCCAAGGCGTACTTTCTTACTCATGTGCTGATACTCCGTTGTTTAGAAAAGGTCGGCGTGGCCCATGGCCACGAGGTTGTCGTAGGAGGTCTGCAGCGCGTCCCAGACGGTGCGGCCGTACAGCTGGTCCTGCTCCACCAGAAGGTACTTTGCGCCGGCAGCCCGCGCGGCGGGGACGATGGCGGGGAAGTCCAGGTTTCCCTCGCCCACTTCGGCGAACTGCACCACGTCCTTGAACTCGGCCATGAAGCCTGCGATGTCACCGGATTCCAGCAGCCCGAAGGCGGACTCCGGCAGCTGCCCGATCCGGTAGTCCTTCAGGTGCACCATGGCGGTGCGTCCGGCGTACTTTTCCAGGGTCCGGACCGGGTCCAGGCCGCCACGCTGCACCCAGTGGACGTCAATTTCCATGCCCATCGCCGGCGAATTCTCCGCAATGATGTCCAGCATGTACTGGCCGTCGAACTTCGCAAACTCGATGTGGTGGTTGTGGTAGTAAAGGCTGATGCCGTGCTCCTGCAGGCGTTCGGCGTAGTCGTTGGCTTCCCGTGCGAAGTCGACGACGGCGTCGAGGGACTTCATCGCGGGGAACGGCAGCATGCCGATCCGCAGCAGGTTGGAGTCCAGCGTCTTGGCGTCGTCCACGATCTTGCCGAAGTCTTCACGGAGCGAATCGCCCGGCCGGCCCTGGGGTTTCTCCAGCATGACGGACAGCGCCGCGATATCCATCCCGAGTTCGCTGCGGGAGCGGTCCAGTTCCGCCACGTTGTCCGCCGTCATCGGGATCTGGGAAATTTCGACGGCGTTGTAGCCGATCGCGCTGACCTTGCGGAGCGTTTCGAACGCCCCGAGTTCGCTGAAGCTGTCCTTCAGCATCATCGCTTGTACGCCAATGGTGGCCATGGTGGTCCTTTCGTTGGTGGCGGTCGGTCCCCTAGGCAGGGACGCCGGCCTGTTCGTTCTGCTGCCGCTGGATCTCCAGCAGGCGGTGCCGGTCCGCCCGGCGCTGTTCCTGCCGGTCCGGGTCGGGCACCGGGGATGCCAGTAGGAGCCGCTGGGTGTAGGGGTGCTCGGGATCGCGGGTGACCACCTCGGCAGGCCCCTGTTCGACGATCTCGCCGTGGTACATCACGGCAACGCGGTGGCTGATGTGCCGCACCACGTCGAGGTCATGGGAGACGAACAGGTAGGACACGCCGGTGTCCTTCTGGATCTGCAGGAACAGGTCCAGGACGCGTGCCTGGGTGGAGAGGTCCAGGGCACTGACGGGTTCGTCGCAGACGATCAGCTTGGGTGAGAGCGCCAGGGCCCGGGCGATCGCGACGCGCTGGCGCTGGCCGCCGCTGAACTCCCGCGGCAGGCGGTGGATGGCGTCCGAGGGCAGGCCAACCTGGTCCAGCAGTTCCCTGACGCGCGTCCTGGCCGCCTTCTGCTCCATGCCCTGCACGCCGAGGGGCTCGGCGAGGATGTCGCCGATTTCCAGGGCCGGGTTCAGGGAGGTGTACGGGTCCTGGAACACCACCTGCAGGTCACGGCTCAGGATCCGGCGCTGCTTGCGCGTGGCCTGGCTGATGTCCTTGCCCTCGAAGACGATCCTGCCGCCGGTCACGGGCGCGAGGCCAAGGACGGCCCGGCCCAGGGTGGTCTTGCCGGAGCCTGATTCGCCCACCAGGCCAAGGGTCTCGCCCTGGCCGATGGAGATGTTGATGTCCGTCAGCGCCCGGAACGGCCGGGCCCGCAATTTCTTGCTGGGGTACTCGACCACCAGGTTGTCCACCGTCAGCAGCGGTGCGCTTTCCTTGAGTTCCACAGTATTCATGCCACCGGTTCCTTCTGGCTGGATACAAGCATGGACATGGGGGTTTTGCCCTCGAGCATGGACGCCAGCAGGGTCTGCGTGTACCGCTCCTTCGGATTCCGGAGGATGTCGCGGACGGATCCCTCCTCCACCAGCCGGCCATTCTGCATGACGGCCACCCGGTCGCAGAGGTCCGCCACCACGCCGAAGTTGTGGGTCACCAGGATGACGCCGATGTTCAGCCGCTGCTGCAGCTCGCGCAGGAGGTCCAGCACGTCGGCCTGCACCGTGACGTCCAGGGCCGTGGTGGGTTCGTCGGCGATCACCAGGTCAGGTTCGCAGCTGATGGCGCCGGCGATCAGGACACGCTGGGCCATGCCGCCGGACACCTCGTGCGGGTAGGCGCCGAAGGTCCGCTCCGGATTCACGATGCCGACGTCGGCCAGCTGCTTCAGCGCGCGCTTGCGGGCTTCCTCCTTCGAGATTCCAAGGACCCGCACCATGGGGGTGACCAGCTGGTAGCCGATGGTGAACGCCGGGTCCAGGTTGCTCATCGGCTCCTGCGGAATGTAGGAGATCCGCTTGCCCCGCAGCTTGGACAGCCGGTCCTGGCTGACCCGGTCCTCGCCCGGCGCCACCGTGAACTTGCCGTCGAACTGGATGGATCCGGCCACAATACGGGCGTTGTCCGGGAGCAGGCCCAGGATGGAGAACGCGGTCTGGGACTTCCCGGATCCCGACTCCCCCACGATGCCGAGGATTTCGCCGCGGTCCACGTGGAAGGAGACGTCGTCCACCACCTTCTTGACAGTACCGTCGGCCTGCGGATAGCCGACGCCGAGGTTGGTCACCTTCACGAGGTGGTGCTCGGTTCCAAGCTCGACGGCGGCCACGGACTTACGCGACTGGCCCGCCTTGGCGGGTGCCGCCGTCGTGCCTGCCGCAGAAGCACCCGGAGCCGGTGTCCGCTTCCTGCGGTGCTTGATCTTCTCACCGTCCTCGAGCGCGTCCCGGATGGCGTTGCCCAGCAGGACGAGTCCGCCGATGGTCAATGCCATGGCAAACGCCGGCCAGAAGAGCAGTGTCGGGGTCAGGTAGACGTTCTTGAAGCCTTCGGACAGCATGACGCCCCAGGTTGCCTTGGTCGGGTCGCCGAGACCGAGGAACTCGAGTCCGGACTGGATGGCGATGGCTACGCCGGCGATGGCCGCCGTCTGGATGATGATGGGGGCGCGGACCACGGAGAAGATGTGGCGGGCAATGATGCTCAGGTCCGAGAGTCCGGATACACGGGCGGCGTCGACGTAGAGCTCGTTCCGCACTGACTGGACCGCGGCGCGGGTTAGCCGGAAGTAGGACGGGCTGATGAGGATGCCGAACGCGATCATGGAGATCCACACCGAAGGACCGAACGCGGCACGGATGGTGAGCAGCACAATCAAGCCCGGGAGGCTCATGAGGATGCTGACAACCCAGTTGGAGACGGCCTCGAACCTGCCTGAGTAGTAGCCGGCGATCAGGCCGGCCGGGAGGCCGATGGCAATGGCAACACCGGCACACAGCAGCGCCGAAAGGAGGGTCAGCTGGGCTCCGAAGAGCAGCCTGCTCCAGTTGTCACGGCCGGCGCTGTCCGTGCCCAGGATGTTCACCCCGTCGGGCGCCGCCAAGGTCTTGGTGATGTTGGCAAAGTTCTCGTCGAAAGGTGCCAGGACGGGGGCGAGGATGGCCAGCGACGCTATACCCGCCAGGATCACCAGGGATGCGATGCCGAGGGGGTTCCTGAGGAGCCGGCGCATCACGGTGGAACGGACCACCGTTCCGCTCTGCCCGGTTTGATGCGGCCCCGCCGGGGCGGGCGCGGCAACAGCCGCTGTTTCTACGGAATCACTCATGACACACGCACTTTCGGGTTGAGCCAACCATTGAGGATGTCCACCAGGAGGTTCACGACGATGACCACCACCACGGTGTACATCACCACCCCCATGACCACGGGCAGGTCCGTCTGGCCCGTGGCGGTGACCGCGAGCGGACCCATGCCCGGGAGGGCGAAGATCTGCTCGATGATCACCACACCGCCCAGCATGCCGATGAGCTGCAGGCTGAGCACGGTCAGGCCGGCCGGAGCGGCGCTCCGCAGCACGTGCTTGAACAGGATCTCGCGCTCTCCGACGCCGCGGCTGCGCAGCGTGCGGACGTAGTCGCGTTCCAGCTGCTTGATGACGGCGCTGCGGATCTGCTGCGCACCGCCGGTCACGCCGTTGATCAGAAGGGCGATGACCGGAAGGGTCATCGAGTAGACCCACGCCTCGGGACCCACCTCCGGAGAGATGGTGCTGGTGGCGGGAAAGAAGCCCAGCTGGATGGCCAGGAGGGTCACGAGGAAGACGCCGATCACGTACCCCGGGATGGAGTCGCCAACGATCGCGCCCACCTGGACCAGCCTGTCCACCCAGCCGCGCTTGACGGCTGCGGCAACGCCGATCAGCGCTGCGCAGATGGCGATCAGGATCATTGCGGCAAAAACCATGGTCATGGTCACCGGGATCCGGGTGGCCAACGAGTTGGCCACCGGTTCCGACGTGAACCAGGAGACTCCAAGGTTCCCGCCCAGGGCATCGCCCAGCCAGGCGAAGTAGCGCGTCAGGAGGGGCTGGTCCAGCCCCAGTTCCTGTTCTTTCAGGGCAACCTGTTCAGGGGTGGCCTGGTCGCCCAGGATGTTCCGCGCAATGCTGCCGCTGGATGTGTACAGCAGAGTGAAGGTGAGCGCCGAGACTACGAACAGCACCACCAGACCGCTGCCCAGTCTTTTCGCAATGAACCTGATCATGGGGTCCTACTTGGCCGGCGAGTAGTTGTAGATGGACGGAACGGCCTGCTGGACCTGCGGCGTGACGTTCACCTTGGCGTTGTGGTAGTACATCTGGTTCACCCGGAACAGCGGCGCGAACCATGCCTGTTCCACCACATATTTGTTGACTTCCTGTGCCAGCTTGCCTGCATCCTCGCCCCCGGTCCGGACAGCCTGGATCTTTTTCTCGAGCTCCGGCGTCGTGTTCTTGAACGGGTTGTACAGGGCCTTGGTGGAGACGATCTGGTCAATCGCCACAGTGGGCTCGCCCTGGAAGAGGTTGAAGAACAGTGCGTTGTACTTCCGGGCGGCAACGTCCGAGGTGAAGGTATTGGTGATCGCTGCACCGGGCTTCAGGGTGATGCCGACGTCTGCGAGTTGCTGCTGCAGAACCGAAATCAGGGTTTCAGCCCCCGGAAGGGTGGGGACGTCCAGAGTCACGTTGTTCTCGAAGCCGGATTCCTTCAGCAGCAGCTTGGCCTTGGCGGGGTCGTAGCTATAGTAGTTTTCCAGCTCCTCCATCCATGCGCCGCTGTCCTTGCCAAACGGCTGCGAGGTCGGGGTTCCCTGGCCGAGCATCACCTGTTCAAGGATGGTCTTGCGGTCGAACGCGTAGTTGATGGCCTGGCGAACCTTGACGTTGGCCAGCGCCGGGTTCTTGGCACCGTCCCGGTCCAGGAGGAGCAAACCGGACCAGTCGACCTGGTTGGTTTCGAGCTTCATCTTGGTGCCTTCGGCCTGCTTGCCGTTTTTCGGGTCCAGGAGCGTGGCGTCGATCTGGCCGGAAACCAGGGCGTTGGTGCGGGCTGTGGGATCGGTCAGGATTTTGAGGGTGAGCTTCTGGAACTTCTGCAGGTCCTTGTTCCAGTAGTCCTTGCGCGCAGTGAAGACCGTCTGGGAGTCCTTCACGGAGGCAGCCTTGTCCATCACGTACGGGCCAGAGCCGACCGGCAGGGTCTTGATGGCCTCGGTGCCCAGGGCCTCGGGGCTTCCCATCAGGCCGGCGGCCTGGCTCAGGAAGTATTCCAGGGCCGGCTCCGCGGCGCTGAGGTTGATGTCGATGGTGTCCGCGTCCACCACGCTCACGTCCTTCACGGAGGCGAGCTGGGCCATCTGGGGGCCGTTGGCCTTCTTGAAGTGGTCCAGGTTGGCCTTCGCGGCCTCGGCGTCGAACTTGGCGCCGTCGCTGAAGGTGACGTCGGTCCGGAGGTCCACGGTGAGCTTGGTGTTGGTGCTGTTGTACTTCCAGTCGGTAGCCAGCATGGGGCTCAATTTCCCGTCCGGTTCGCGCAGGATCAGGGTGTCATACGCGGCCTGGTACGGCTGCAGCCCATGGCCGACGTGGGCCTGTGCGGGATCCCAGGAGGTGATGTCCCGGAGGGTGCCCAGCGTCAGCGCTGTTCCGGCGCTTCCACCGCCGGCGTTTGAGCCCGAGCCGGCGCCGCCGCCACATGCGGTGAGTGCTAGCGAGGCGCTCAGTATGATGGCGGTTGCTGCCGCCTTGGGACCTAACTTCATTGTTGGCTCCTTGAAAGGAATTAGAAGGGAGTCTGTAGAAACGTGGGCTTTTTGATGAGGCCGGTGTGGCGTGGGCCACACGCTGGCCGTCTGGAATTCAGAGTACGCACTGTTGCACCGCTTGGCAACCGATTGTCAAAAAAGTGTTGCCATGTTTCTTGAAGAAGGCTCAGCACAGCCCAGTAGAACGGCAGAGTAGTAGTGCAGCCGGTTGCCAATGCGGAGCATTAGGAGACCCTTGCAGCGGACTCCGAATAGCTCTGGCGGTACACGTCCTTAACAATGCGCAGGGACTTTTCGGCCTCCGCGGGACTGATCCAGAAGGGATCAGCGTCGCCGAGCCGGGCGTAGAAATCGCCGATCAGCAGCTCGTGCGAGACGCCCCAATAGGACCGGCCGCCGGACTCACTGCGGCGCTCCGGAACGACCTCCACGCGCCCGTCCGCGTAAGTGATGGTGAGATCGCCGCGCAGGGTCAGCACAGCCTCCTCCGTGACCACATCCAGGGTGACCGGGGCGTTGGTGGCATGGGCCAGCGTGGCATAGAACGCGCTCCGCGCACCGTTGGCGTGTTCCGCCACGAACTCCGCAGTGTCCTCCACCTCGATGGTTCCGCCCAGGAAGCGGGTGGACGCGTTGCCGCTGACGGCCGTCACGTCACCCACCAGCCACTGGAGCAGGTCCACGGTGTGGATGGCCTGGTTCATCATCAGGCCTCCCCCGCCGCCTGCCCAGCTACCCCGCCATGGCCGGTCGCGGTAATACTCCGCGGTGCGCTGCCACATCACCGTGGCCGAAGCCCCCAGCACGCGCCCCAGGCCGCCTGCGGACAGCAGCGAATGCATGGCCTGCGACGTCGCGTTGTACCGGTTCTGGAAACACACCGCGATCTTCGCCCTGCCGGCAGCGGCGACTTCGACCAGCCGCCGTCCCTCCGCGAGCGTATGGGCCAGCGGCTTCTCGACGATGACGTGCACGCCGCGCTCGAGGCAGTCCGCCGCAACCGAGGCGTGCCGGTCATGCGGGGTGCAGATGTGCACCACGTCCGGGCGGACAGCTTCGATGAGGCTCTGGTGGTCCGCAAAGCCCGGGACGCCGTAGGCGGCCATCGCGGAAGCCAGCCGCTGCGGGTCCGGATCGCAGACGCCCACCAGGGTGGCGCCGTCGAGTTTTGCTATCGCCTCGAAGTGCACAGAGGAGACATCGCCACAGCCGATGACGGCCGCCGTCGTACTCACGACAGTTCTATTCCGTTTTTCGCGGCGAGCGCGGCGAAGGCGCGGGCAGCGGTTCCGAAAGCCACCGGGCCGGAGAATCCGCCCAGCTCGTGGGCGCTGGCCAGGTGCGGTTCCAGCGAGGCAAAGCCGGTGAATCCGTCCGCCTTAAGGGCGGCGATGGTGGCATCGAGTTCGCCGTCGCCCTCGCCGGCAGGCACCACTTCGCCGGTGGTCGAGAGCGCGTCCTTGACCTGGAAGTACTCCAGGTAGGGGCGCAGCATGGCGTAGCCGTCGGTGTAGGGCTTGACGCCCACCTGGACGAAGTTGGCGTTGTCCCAGGCGATGCGCAGGGCCGGCGAATCCACTGACTGCATGATGTCCAGCACGCGTTCCGGTGTATCCCCGTAGATCCCCTTTTCGTTCTCATGCAGAAGTACGACGCCGGACTGCTCGGCGAGCGCCGCAAGGGCACCCATGCGGGCCAGGACATCCTCCCGGATGCCCTCAAGGCTTTGCCCCTCCGCCCGGTAGAAGGAAAAGATCCGGATATACCGGGCGTCCAGGCCCCGGGCCACGGAGATGATCTGCTTCAGCCGCTCCAGCTCGTGTTCCACCGGGAGGCTGACATCCACCTTGCCGATGGGGCTGGCGACCGCCGAGACCTTGAGGCCCTTGCTGTCCAGGATTTCCTTGAGCCGGGCAACCTGCGCGGGGGCCAGTTCGGAGACGTTGGTGCCCCAGGCGCTGCGGACCTCGATGTGGCTGGCCCCCAGGGCAAGCAATACGGCGGCCTGCACCGCCGGGTCCGGGTCGATCTCGTCGCCGAATCCCGATAGCGGCCAGACGGTGGTTGGGGTTTTGCTCACGCGGGGTCTCCTGGTTTTGGCGGCCGCCGCGCGGCAGTCCGTTCCTGGGGCAGTCCGTTCCCGGTCCGCCCCCGGCCTGAGCGCGGTGACGCAGTTCACAACAGTGTCGGAGCCAGTCTAGGGCCAGTGGCACGCCCACGACAACCGATTGCCAAACTTTGACAACCTGTGGCATTCTTGTTCAACGGACCTGTGCCGCCAGTCACAGACCCGCCATTTCGACCCGTGCCGCAAGGGCCCGGGCGGACGGAGAGAGCCGCAAAGCAAGTGGCTCGTAGGTTCAGAGAGGAGCGCCGTGGCTGCGACGCAACCAGCTGCAGTGGACCGGCCGGCCACCATCCACGATATTGCCGCGCTCTGCGGCGTGGCGGCCTCCACCGTTTCCCGCGCGCTGTCCACCCCGGACCGCGTCAATATCCGCACCCGCCAGCGGATCGAAGCGGCGGCCGCCCAGCTCCGATATGTTCCCAACAGCCAGGCCAAAGCGTTGAGCTCCGGCCGGACCGGCGCCGTCGGGGTCCTGGTGCCGGACATCACCAACCCCTTCTACTTCGACCTCATCAGGGGCACCCAGCTGCAGCTCAAGGCGGCCGGATACACGCAGCTGCTGGTGGACACGGAGGAATCCGATGAGGTGGAGGCCAGCGCCGTCGAGCAGCTGCGCAAGAGCGCGGACGGAGTGGTGGTGGCAGCATCCCGGCTCACCGACGAAGCGCTGCTGGCCGCCGCCGCGAAGATGCCGATGGTCACCATCAACCGCGACGTTGCCGGCGTTCCCGCCGTCATCATCGACACGCCGTCGGCCACCACCCAGGCGCTGGACCACCTCATCTCGCTCGGCCACAGCAGCGTCGCCTATATCGCCGGCCCGGCAACCTCCCAGTCCAGCACCCGGCGGTGGGACACGCTGTCCGGGGCGGCCGAGGAGCGCGGCGTGGAGGTCCGCAGGCTGGGACCCTTCGCCCCGAAGACGCAGTCCGGAGCCGCCGCCGCCGACGCCGCGGTGCACAGCGGAGTGACGGCGTGCATCGTCTTCAACGACCTCATTGCTATCGGGATGCTCCAGCGGCTGCGCGAACGCGGCATCAGGGTGCCCGAGGACATGAGCATCGTGGGCTGTGACGACATCTTCGGCGCCGACTTCTGCAACCCGCCGCTGTCCACCATGGCCTCCCCCATCGAGCAGGCGGGCCGCGTCGCTGTCTCCATGCTGCTGGCCCAGCTGAACCCGCTCGCCGGCGGCGTCGCACGGAGCCGCTCTGTCATGCCCACGCACCTGACGGTCCGGGGCTCCACGGGCCCGGCACCGGCCGGTCGGTAGCCGGAGGGGGCCGTCCTCTGGCGCGAACTCGGCGGAAACAGTTGAGCGGTACTGACGCCGCTGACTAGGCTGTGTCACATGCGCACACTCCAAGCCAAGATCATCGAAGAAATGGGCGTCCAGCCCCAGATCGATCCCGCAGAGGAGGTGCGCAAACGCGTCACTTTCCTGAAGGAGTACCTCAAGGCCACCGGCACCAAGGGCTTCGTCCTGGGCATCTCCGGCGGCCTTGACTCGTCGCTCGCCGGGCGGCTCGCACAGCTCGCGGTCGACGAGCTGCAGTCAGAAGGCGTGGACGCGGAATTTGTGGCGGTCCGCCTCCCCTACGGCGTGCAGCACGACGAGGATGACGCGCAGGCCGCCCTGGACTTCATCAAGGCCTCGAAGGAATGGACGTTCAACATTTCCGCCGCCGTGGACGGCTTCGAGGACGAGTTCGAAAAGACCGTCGGCAACGGGATCTCCGACTTCCACAAGGGCAACACCAAGGCCCGCACGCGCATGATCGCCCAGTACGCCCTGGCCGGAGAGCACAACTACCTCGTCATCGGCACCGACCACGGCGCTGAATCCGTCACCGGATTCTTTACCAAGTACGGCGACGGCGGGGCCGACATCCTGCCGCTGTTCGGCCTGAACAAGCGGCAGAACCGGACCCTGCTGGAACACCTCGGCGCCCCGGAGCGGGTGTGGAAGAAGGTGCCCACGGCCGACCTCCTGGACGACAGGCCTGGCCGCACCGACGAGGACGAACTGGGCCTGAGCTACGACCAGATCGACGACTACCTCGAGGGCCGCGACGTCGGCGACAGCGCAGCGGAGCTGATCGAGGAGAAGTACCTGCGGACCCGGCACAAGCGCACAGTTCCCGTCAGCATCTTCGACACCTGGTGGAAGCACGCGGGTCCGGAAGAGGCCAGGGCAGGTCTCTAGCCGCGGGCCTCCTGACGCGCCTAGGGCAGCAGCAGGATCTTCCCGCGGCCGTGGCCGCCGCGGCTGATTTCCAGCGCATCGGCGGCCTCGATCAGTGGCATCCGGTGCGCGATCGTGAAGGTAATCTGGCCCTCCGCGGCGAGCGTCCCCGCTTCCGCCACCCGGCCTTCCAGCTGTTGTACGGCCACCAGGCCGGCCGCCGATGACTGCTCGCCCGGAACTGTGGTCACCGCCCGGCCGGCGCCCTGGAGCAGCTCGGCCGTTGCTGCCAGCGAATCCTCGCTCCCCACGGTGTCCAGGACAGCGGTGACTGTTCCGGCGTCGTCGGCCAGGGAACGCACCCGTTCGGCCAGGCCGCGGCCGTACGTCACGGGTTCGGCGCCCAGTTCGCTGAGGTACTCCTGGTTGGCCTCTGACGCCGTGCCGATCACGCGTGCCCCGAAGGCCTGCGCGATCTGGACCGCGGCCGAGCCAACCCCGCCAGCGGCTCCGTGGACAAGCACCGTGTCCCCGGCTCCCACCGCGAGCTGCTTCAGGGCCGAATACGCCGTGCCGCCTGCCACCGGAATGCACGCTGCCTGTTCGAAGTCCACGCCCGCCGGCAGGGGGGTCAGCTGGTCGGCCGGCACCACGGCCGCTGTCCGGTAGCCGCCCACGAGTCCGTTCCAAATGACCTCGTCACCCACCGCAAACCCCTCAAAAGCGGTCCCGACGGCGGTCACGACGCCGGCCGCTTCGCAGCCGGGCACCGCCGGAAAGCCCAAAGGCGTCCACTTTTTCAGGTAGCCGGCCACGAGTTTCCAGTCTACGGGGTTGACGCTGACCGCCCGGAATTCCACCCGGACCAGGCCGTCGCCCGGCTCGGGCAGCTGCTCCGTCCCCACCTTCAGGACCTGCGGACCGCCGTATTCCTCAAAGTAGACCCGTGTGCTCATGGCCCTGGCTCCTTCGGTGCTGTCCGGCTTTTCTGCGGACAGCGCTGTCCGCAGAAGGTGGGCTCGTCTGCGGACGGCGCTGCAGGGGATCCCTCTGCAAGGGTAGGCACGGGCAGCAGGCACCACAACAGTTCCAGCAGTCCCGTCCGGCGATGCTGCGCAGCGCCAGGTGCGGCAGCTAGTTCTGCCGCCTACGCTGCCCACCCGCGCCGAGCCGAACGGTGAGCCGGTGGGCCTCCTCCAGCAGGAGCCGTCCCAGCTGTTCGCGCCGGTCTTCACGGAACCGGGGTTCGATGCCGGTCAGGGACAGCGCCCAGGACGGACGCCCAGCCTGGTCGAAGACCGCTGCGCCCATCCCCCAGCTGCCTTCGAGCACCAAGCCGGGGTTCACCGAGTAGCCCCGGCGGCGGGTCTGCTGCAGGCCCTTCCGGACCAAGTCTTCCGGGTGCCCGTCGGCGTATTTGCTGGCGTGAGCAGCCCAGTCGGACAGGATCTGCTCCTGTTCCGTCTCGGGCAGGAACGCCATGATCGCCGTTCCTGCGGATGCCACACCCAGCGGAAACCGGACGCCCTCGTGAAGCACGAAGGAGCGGACAGGGAAGCTGCCTTCTTCCCTCAGCAGGCACACGGTTTCAGAGCCCCGGCGAATCGAGAAGAAAGCGCTCTCGCCGGTCTCCTCCGCAAGCCGGCGCAGACTGGGCCTCGCGAGGTCCTCCAGCGGGAAACGCGCGGCAGCAACCGAGCCCATCAGCAGGGCCTCGGGGCCGAGCACCCAGTTCCCGCTCAGGTGATCGTGGTCGAGGAGGCCCTCGGCCGCGAGTGACGTGAGCAGGCGGTGCACGGTAGGACGCGTCAGCCCCGAGTCACGCACAAGCTCCGCGAGCGGGCTCCCTTCCGGCTTGCGTCCCACGATTCGCAGGAGCCCCGCGATGCGGCTGACGACCTGCGCGCCTTGCACCGGTGTCTGATTCACGACTTCTCCCTGATGATCCATATTGTGGACACTCCCCAGCCTAGCGTCCACAGCGTAAAAGCGCGAGTAACCCCGGGCCGTAGAGCCTTGACACTGTTGTTTAGACCCGTCTACGCTCCAGAGTCAGAACCAGCGTCCATAAAGTGGACTGTAACCAGCTCATCGAGGAGATGCGATGTCGAAACTGAAATCCGGAGCCGCCCAGGCCCTGCACAATGTCCTGCAGGACGGGATCACCCTTGCCGTGGGTGGCTTCGGCCTGAGCGGCATCCCCTCCGACCTGATCGAGGCCGTGCGCGATTCGGGCGTGAAGGACCTTACCGTGGTGTCGAACAACATGGGGGTCGACGGCAAAGGCCTGGGCATCCTGATCGAGGCCGGCCAGGTCCGTAAGGTCATTGCGTCCTACGTCGGCGAGAACAAGCTGTTCGCCGAGCAGTACCTCGCCGGCGTCCTCGAAGTGGAGTTCACCCCGCAGGGCACCCTGGCCGAGCGGTTGCGCGCCGGCGGTGCCGGCATCCCTGCCTTCTACACCAAAACCGGGGTGGGCACCCTGGTGGCCGAGGGCAAACCGCACGAGGTGTTCGACGGCGAAACGTACGTCCGGGAGCGCGCCATCAGGGCCGACGTCGCACTGGTCCATGCCCACACCGCCGACACGGACGGCAACCTGATCTACCGCCACACCGCCCGGAACTTCAACCCGGTGGTCGCCACCGCCGGCGCCGTGACCGTCGCCGAGGCGGAGGTCATCGTCGAACCCGGCGCGCTGGATCCGAGCCACGTCGTCACGCCCGGCGTCTATGTCCAGCACCTGGTCCGGGCCGGCAACAGGGTCAAGGACATCGAACAGCGCACCGTCCGCCCCCGCGCGGACCGGATCAGCCCCGAACTCGTCAACAACTAACAAGGAGACTCCCGTGGCCTGGACCCGGAATGGGATGGCCGCGATCGCGGCAGAAGAACTGAACGACGGCGACTACGTCAACCTCGGCATCGGCATCCCCACGCTGGTAGCCAACAACCTGCCCGACGGCGTCCGCGTGGTCCTGCAAAGTGAAAACGGGCTGCTCGGCATGGGCCCGTTCCCCTATGAGGGCGAGGAGGACGCCGACCTCATCAACGCCGGCAAACAGACCGTGACCGTCCTGCCCGGCGGCAGCATCTTCGACTCCGCCACCTCCTTCGGCATGATCCGCGGCGGCCACGTCAAAGTCGCCATCCTCGGCGCCATGCAGGTCTCCGGTGACGGCGACCTCGCCAACTGGACCATCCCCGGCAAAATGGTCAAAGGCATGGGCGGCGCGATGGACCTCGTCGCCGGCACGCCGCGCGTCGTGGTCCTCACCGAGCACAACGCCAAAGACGGCAGCCCCAAGATCGTCACCGACTGCACCCTCCCCCTGACCGGTGTGAGTGTCGTGGACCGCATCATCAGCGACCTCGCCGTCTTCGACCTCCCCAAAAAGGACGACGGCGGCCGCCGGCTCACCCTCACCCGCCTCGCCCCCGGCGTCACCGTGGACGAAATCCGGGAGAAGACCGGCGCCGAGTTTACTGTTGCCCTGGACCTCGCCGAACCGGCCCAGCTTTGACGGGCAACCTCGCCGCGGAGGCGTGAACAGTGGCGGCCGGCGGTCCAAAAGCGGGCCAGCCCGGCCGCCCCACTTTGACGCTCAGCTCCGCGACCGGATAAGCCGGGCGATCTCGACGAACCCCAGCCGCTCAGCGTTCTCCAAGGCCGTCCTGCCCTGCGGGTCGCGGATGTTGGGGTCTGCCCCGGCGTCCAGCAGCTGCCGCACCACGTCCTGCTGCCTCGTACCCCCGTTGTTCAGGAGAATGGCTTCCTGCATCGCGGTCCAGCCAAGATTGTTGACGTGATTGACGGCGACACCGGCGGCGATGAGAATCCGTACTGTCTCCACATGCCCATGCTCGCTGGCCGGAATCAGGGCGGTGCCGCCGAAACGGTTGGTGCTCCTGACGTCCGCACCGTGGGCCAGGGTCAGCCGCAGAATCTCATTGAAGCCCTCGGCGCCCGCGTACAGGAAGGCCGAATCCTGGATCGAGTCCTTGGCGTTCACGTTCCCGCCTTCCCGGATCAGCTGCGCCACGAGCGCCGCGTCGTTGGCTTTCGCGGCCAGGACCAGCCGCTGGTCCAGCTTCTGCTGCTCAGCCGGGGACAGGGCAGGAGGTGCAGCGGCGGGAGGGGACGACGGCGGCCGCGCAGTGCCGCTCGCACCGGAACCGCCCGACGTCGTCCGGCTTCCCTGGGCTGACGCGACCGGGCCTGAGCTGGCTGGGGCCGGGTCCCCGGCCGACGGGGCGCCGGAGCAACCTGCCAGCAGGGACGCCACGAGCACCGCCAGGCCGGCGAGCGAAAAAGCGCTGGCTGGCCGGCCGCCGTCGTTCCTGTCTTTAACCACAGGCCGCAACCTACTTGGCGGCAATCACGGCGGCGCCAGCCTCGGCGCAGGCTTCGTCCAGCTTGCCGTCGGGGGCGCCACCGACGCCAATGCCCGCCACGGAGACGCCGTTCACCTTCAGCGGGACACCGCCGCGGAGGAACAGTGTGCCGGGAAGGTCCGCGATGCTCGGCCCGTTGCCGGAGATGCGCTTGGCAAGTTCGCTGGTGGGGCTGCCGAGTGCTGCGGCCGTGTACGCCTTGCGCTTGGCCGACTCGATGGTGTGCTCGGCGGCATTGTCGCCACGCAGGAGGGCCTGGACGGTGCCGAACCGGTCCACGAGGGCCACCGTGACGAACGGCAGCTTGTCGGCCTGGCACTTGGCGAGCGCAGCGCCCGCTGCCTTCGCCGAGGCGCCAACGGTGATCCGGTTCTGGGCGACGACGTTGTCCGCACCCGGCTGGACATCCGCGGCGGGCACAGCCGCCGCGGGCTGGACCGAAGCCGCTGCGGGGGAAGGCCCGGACCCCGAATTGGTGAGGGCGGCACCGGCGGTGATGACGAGCGCTCCGGCCGCGGCGGCGGCAAAAATCTTCTGGGACTTCTTCACGGTGGTTCTCCTTCAATAAGCGGGGCGCAGCCCATGTTGGCGGGCGCAGCAAAACGGCTGCATCTCCATGGTGAACCTGTGCCACCACGGGCGCATCAGGCCATCAGTTGGGACCGGCTCGTACTTCCGGATGGCGGTATCAGCCAAAAGGCTGAGAGACCAGCAACGATGCGCGCAATAGCATGGTTCCTAGCACGCCTCCCACCGGAACCGGACCCGCCCATGCCCTTCACCGCCCCCACTGCACCGGAACTACTTCCCGCACGGACCGGCCATGTTCCGGGCAGCCGGCTTGGACGGATCGACGCCGCGGTCCACCTCGGCTTCGCCGTGCTCATCGTGGCTTCGGTGGTGCGCTACGTGATGCGGCACAGCGCCCAGGACAACCTGCTTGTCCTCGCGCTGGCGGCCGCCGCCTGCGCCCTGTACGCCGTCATCGCCGTGCTCGCCCAGCGCCGGCGCCCCTGGGCGGTGTGGATGTTCGTCCTGGTCGCCGTCTGGGCCGTCCTGGTGATCTCCGCACCCAGCTTCGCCTGGTGCTCGTTTGCGCTGTTCTTCCTGTGCCGCATCGCCTTCACAGGGGCGGTCGCCTACGCGGCGGCGGGGGCGACGGCGGCGGCCACCGCGGCGGGACTGTTCCGGCTCAGCGACGGCACCGATCTGGCCATGCTCCTGGGACCGCTCGCCGTCGGCGTCCTGCTGACGCTGATCTACGACCGCATTGAGCACGACGCCGCCGAGCAGCGGCGCCTGCACCGTGAAGTGTCTCTCGCCCAGGGTCAGCTAGTGGCCAGCGAGCGCCGGGCAGGCACCATCGCGGAGCGTGAGCGCGTCTCCCGGGAGATCCACGACACCGTGACCCAGGGCCTCGCCAGCAGCCTGCTCCTGCTCGAAGCCGCTAACCGTGCCTGGCCGGAGCCGGCGTCCCGGCAGGATCTTCGGCAGGCCAGCGAATTGCTGCGCCGGAACCTCTCCGACACCCGCAGCCTGGTCCACGAACTCGCCTCCCCCGGCCTCGACTCCTCGCCGCTGCCGGACGCCCTGCTCCAGGCCGCCTCGCAGTACGTACCGGACGCCACGCTGCTGGTCACCGGCGAACCCCGGCAGGTGGCAGGCGAGGTCCGCCATGCCCTCCTCAGGGTGGTGCAGAGCGCCACCTCGAACATCAAGCTGCACGCGTCCGCGGATACCACCACCATCACCCTCGGCTTCCTGCCGGATGCGGTCACGCTGGACATCTACGACGACGGCGCGGGCTTCGATCCGGCGGCGGTAGCACCGCCGTCGGACGCCGGTGGATACGGACTGCGCGCCATGCGGCAGCGGGTGGAGCAGCTGGGCGGCGCCTTCTCGGTGGAAAGCGCCCCGGGCGAGGGAACTGTTGTGGCGGCGCAGCTGCCGGCAAAGGGGGAAGAATGAGCGCCATCACCGTGCTCCTGGTCGACGACCACCTCGTGGTCCGCAGCGGATTGAAGGCCCTGCTGGGGACGCAGCCGGACATCGAGGTGGTGGCGGAAGCCTCCTCGGGCGAGGAAGCCCTGACGGCTGTGGAAGGGCACGCCCCCGACGTCGTGATGATGGACCTGGCCATGGGCCCGGGCATGGACGGGATCGAGGCGATCCGGAAGGTCCGCGAACGCAACCGCAGGCAGGCCGTGCTCGTCTTCACCACCTATGATTCCGACGCCGACATTGTCCGGGCAGTTGATGCCGGGGCCATGGGCTACCTTTTGAAGGACGCCGCGCCCGAGGAAATCTTCGCCGCGGTCCGGGGCGCCGTCCAGGGCAAAAGCGTCATGAGCCCGCCGGTGGCCTCCCGCCTCTTCCAGCAGCTGCGCAACCCTGACGAGGTGCTGACACCGCGGGAAGCCGAACTGCTGAGCCTTCTCACCGAAGGACTCAGCAACAGGGAGCTGGGGCAGCGGCTGTTCATTTCCGAGGCCACCGTCAAGACCCATCTCGCCCACATCTACGCCAAGCTGGGGGTGGAAACGAGGGCCGCGGCCATCGCCACCGCCATCCGCCGCGAGGGGATGCGCTAGCAGCCGCATAACGGTTGCGCGGGCCCGGCGCCGGGTC
Source organism: Arthrobacter sp. FW305-BF8 (assembly GCF_021789315.1). NCBI lineage: Bacteria > Bacillati > Actinomycetota > Actinomycetes > Micrococcales > Micrococcaceae > Arthrobacter > Arthrobacter sp. FW305-BF8. The sequence continues at coordinate 634,023 of NZ_CP084561.1, read as the reverse complement.
TACCGTGAGCGGCATCAGTCACCACCGCCGTCAAGGAGCCGTCATGGCCGGGTTTGTGCAGATCATTGAATTCCAGACCTCACGCATTGAGGAGGTCGAAGCGCTGGGCCGCCCGTCGAGAACCGAGGGAACCACCACACCGACGTTTCGCCGCATCACCGCCACGGCGGACCGCGACCGTCCCGGGACATACTTCACCATCGTGGAGTTCGACTCCTACGAGTCGGCGATGGAGAATTCCAACCGGCCTGAGACGTCAGACTTCGCCGCCCAGATGGCGGCTCTGTGTGACGGACCCCCGGTTTTCCGCAATCTCGACGTGCAGTGGGAGGACACCGGCCAGGAGCCGGGCAGCACGCCCTAGAGCAGGAAACAGCCCCTCCGAATGGCGTTTGTGGACAGAATCTCCCGTTACAGGTGGGACTCCTGATGACGGCAACTATTGCACGCCCGGCGGATGGCCCATAGGTTGGAGACAGCGGAGAACAATTTCCGCGTCTGCCTGCTGTCGGAGCAGGACCAGAAAAAGGGTTACAAAGGAAGTAGCAATGGCAACAGGCACAGTTAAATGGTTCAACGCCGAAAAGGGCTTCGGCTTCATCGCTCCGGATGATGGATCAGCAGATGTATTCGCACACTATTCAGCAATTGCCAGCAGCGGCTACCGCTCCCTGGATGAAAACCAGAAGGTCGAGTTCGAGGTGACCCAGGGCCCCAAGGGTCCGCAGGCAGAGAACATTCGCCCGCTGTAACGGCTTTCCAATGACTCCCCTGTCCGTGCCTCGCACGCACAGGGGAGTTTTTTGGTTTTCAGCCCGGTAGAGTGCCGCCCATGGACGAAAAAGCCACCCTCCACCATTACCTCCGGACACGTCGCGCCCAGCTCCTCGCCAAGCTCGGCGGCCTGGGCGAGTATGACGTCCGCCGGCCGATGACGCCCACCGGCACCAATCTCCTGGGCCTGGTCAAACACGTGGCCAGCGTGGAACTGGATTATTTCGGCGAGGTCTTCGGCCGGCCCAGTGGCCGGGTGCTGCCCTGGTTCGCCGACGGTGCCGAACCGGATGCGGACATGTGGGCCACCCCGGAGCAGACGCGTGCCGAGATCGTCGAGCTGCACCACTTTTCGGCGGCGCACACCGATGCCACCATCGAGGCGCTGCCACTGGACGCCCCCGGCGTGGTGCCCTGGTGGCGGGAAGAACGCAGGAACGTGACCCTGCACCAGATGCTGGTGCACATGTGTGCCGAGACGGCGCAGCACCTCGGACACGCCGACATCATCCGCGAACTCATCGACGGCTCCGCCGGGCAGGGCCCCGGCGACCCTAACCTTCCACAGCGGGGCGCCGCCGAGCAGTCCGCCTACGTGGAGCAACTGGAGGCCGCAGCGCGGAAAGCCGCCGCGCTGTCCGGGTAGATCGGCCTAGACGAAGGCCGATTTTCCTGTCACGGCCCGGGCCACAATCAGGGAATTGATCTCGTAGCTGCCCTCGTAGGTGTAGAGGATCTCGGCGTCACCAAAGAGTTTCCCCATCTCGAAGTCGCTGCTGATGCCGTTGCCGCCCAGCAGCGACCGGCCCAGGGCCACGGAGGCGCGGGCCAGCCGGGTGGTGGTGGCCTTGGCCATTGCCGCCTGGGCCATTTCCAGCCTGCCTTCCTCCTGGACCCGGGCCAACTGTGCCATCAGTGCCAGTGAGGCCGAGGCGTTGCCCAGGATCTCGGCGAGCTGCTGCTGGATGAGCTGGAAGCGTGCCAGCTCCTTACCAAACTGGCGGCGCTGCAGCGAATAGGAACGCGCGACGTCAAAGGCTGCGAGCTGAATCCCCGCTGCCTGCCAGCCCACCCAGGCGCGGGAATCCCTCAGCAGCTCGTTTGCCTTGGTGAAATCCGTGGCCCCCGGGAGCAGGTTGGCCTCCGGAATCCGGACGCCGTCCAGCCGGATGTCGGCGTTCTGCATGATCCGCAGCCCGATTTTGTTGCTGATTTTGGTCGCCGTGTAACCGGGGCAGTCCGTCTCGACAATGAAGCCCTTGATCTGCTGGTCGGCGGCGTCCCGGGCCCACACCAGCGCAAAGTCAGCGATGGTTCCGGCGCCTATCCACCGCTTGGCCCCGTCGATGACCCACTCGCCGTCCTCCAGCCGGGCCGTGGTGGACAGCCCGCCGGCGATGTCCGAACCGTGCTCCGGCTCGGTCAGCGCGAAGGCCCCCAACTGTGTGAAGGCAGTCAGTCCCGGCAGCCACCGCTGCTTCTGCTCCTCCGACCCCAGGGCGTCGATCATGCCGACGATCAGTTCGTTGTGGATGCCCACCAGTGCCGACAGGGAGACGTCGGCGCGGGCCACCTCAACGTACATGAGGCCTTTGAAGAGCGTGGATGTTCCGTCCGTCTGCAGCCCGCCAAGTCCATGCTTGCCCAGCTCCGCGAGCAGCCCGAAGGGGAACTCTTCCCGGTTCCAGTATTCGATGGACTGGGCCCGGACCCTGGACTGCAGGAAGTCCCGGATTTCGAGATAGCGGGTCCGCTCGCTTGGCGGAAGCAGGTCGGCAACATACATAAGATCCGCATCGGCGAACGGCGGCGCCATCGTCCCCGTTTCCCCCGCCGCGGCTTTCCCCGTTGTAACCTCTGCGGGCTGTCCGTTGTCACGTCCTTGTGGCTGCACGGGCATAGGTCCCTTCGCTCTTCCAAACCGTTGGATGTCCTAGTATATTGCACAGTGATGTGGATCACTAGGACGTGAATCCCCAGGCGAAAGGTGCCCCATGACAGTCACCGACGACTTCCGTGCCGCACGCGACCAGCTGCTCGCTTTGCGCCAGGACTACCGTCAGGCGAGGGCCAGCTTCGAATGGCCGAAGCCCAAGGAGTTCAACTTCGCCCTCGACTGGTTTGACCCCATCGCCGCCGATCCTGCCAGCGCTGCCAACCCGGCGCTGGTGATCGTGGAACAGGACGGCTCGGCCACCCGGCGCAGCTTCGCCGAACTGTCGGCCCGCTCCAACCAGGTGGCCAACTGGCTCCGCAGCCAGGGCGTGAAGCGCGGCGACCGCATGATCATCATGCTGGGCAACCAGGTGGAACTGTGGGAACTCGTGCTGGCCGGCATCAAGCTTGGCATCGTGCTGATCCCCACCACCACCCTCATGGGTCCAGCTGACCTGAAGGACCGGGTGGAGCGCGGGGAAGCGGGGTGGGCCGCCGTCGGCAGTTCAAACCTCGGCAAGTTTGCCGAGGTGCCCGGCCGCTACCGGCTGATCGAAATCCCCGACGCCGGCACGAGCGGCGCCGCGGAGTCGCTACAGTACGCGGATTCGGCAGAGTCCCCCGCTGATTTCACCCCCGACGCCCCCACCCTGGCGGACGAAACCCTCCTCCTCTACTTCACCTCGGGCACCACCTCCAAGGCCAAGCTCGTGGAGCACACGCACACGTCCTACCCGGTGGGCCACCTGTCCACGATGTACTGGATCGGTCTGGAGCCGGGCGACGTGCACCTCAACGTGGCCTCTCCGGGCTGGGCAAAACACGCCTGGTCCAACCTGTTCGCCCCGTGGATTGCCGAGGCCTGCGTGTTCGTCTACAACTACGAACGCTTCGATGCCAGGGCCCTGATGGAGCAGATGGACCGGGAGAAGGTCACCAGCTTCTGCGCTCCGCCCACCGTCTGGCGGATGCTCATCCAGGCCGACCTGAGCCTTCTCAGGAATCCGCCCACCAAGGTTGTTTCCGCCGGCGAGCCGCTCAACGCGGAGGTCATCGGCCAGGTCCAGCGCGCCTGGGGCCAGACCATCCGCGACGGCTTCGGCCAGACCGAGACCACGGTGCAGGTGGCCAACACCCCCGCCCAGCCCGTCAAGATCGGCGCCATGGGCCAGCCACTGCCGGGGTACGACGTGGTCCTCGTCGATCCGGTGACGGGAGAGGAAGCGGACGACGGCGAGCTGTGCCTGCGCCTGGATCCCCGCCCGGCCGGGCTGATGAAGTCGTACTACGGTGACCCGGAGAAGACGGCCGAGGCCTTCCGCGGCGGCTACTACCACACGGGCGACATGGCGAGCCGGGACGAGCACGGCGTCATCACATACGTGGGCCGGGATGACGACGTCTTCAAGTCCTCCGACTACCGGCTCTCCCCGTTCGAGCTGGAGAGCGTACTGATTGAGCACCCGGCCGTGGCGGAGGCCGCCGTCGTCCCCTCCCCCGACCCGCTGAAGCTGTCCGTCCCCAAGGCATTTGTGGTGCTCGCTGCCGGCCACGAACCGGGCCCCGAACTCGCCGAGGAAATCCTGCGCTACTGCCGCGACCACCTGGCGCCGTTCAAGCGCATCCGCAGGCTTGAGTTCGCCGAACTGCCGAAAACCATTTCGGGAAAAATCCGCCGGGTAGAGCTGAGGCACAGCGAGGAGCTCCGCCACGCGGACGGCGTCCAACCTGGGGTGACCGGGGTACCGCTGGGCCTGGGCACGGAATACTCCGAGACGGATTTCCCGGGCCTGAAAAGCCAGGGCTGAGCCGTGAGCCCTCCGCTGCCCCGTGACCCGATTGCCGATGCCCAGCGCAACTGGGAGAACCATGGCTGGAGTGACGTGGCTGCACCGATGGCTGCCATCACGGCAATCATGCGCACCCAGCAGATCCTGCTGGCCCGCATCGAGGGGGCCCTGAAGCCGTTCGGGCTGACCTTCGCCCGCTACGAACTGCTGGCGCTGCTCAGCTTCGCCAGGAGCGGCGCCCTGCCCATGAACAAGGCGAGCGCCCTGCTGCAGGTCCACCCCACCTCGGTGACCAACGCCGTCGACCGCCTCCAGACGGCGGGACTGGTGGTCCGCTCACCGCATCCCACGGACGGGCGCACCACGCTGATCGAGCTCACGCCCGAGGGCCGCACGCTGGCAAAAAGAGCGACGGCGGTGCTCAACGCCGAGGTATTCGGCCAGTCCGGTTTCGGCGACAAGGACGTGAACCAGCTCATCCGGATCCTGGGCGATTTCCGCCGGGGCGCCGGAGACTTTACGGACTGACACTTTACGGACTGACCGGCTTCACCGACTGTCCGGCATCACGGACTGCCCGGCCGTCCGTGCCCCGCTGGAGCTCCTGGACGAACGTGTCAAGCAATGCCGCCTGCTGCGGGGAGTTGGCCAACCGTACCAGGTCAGCAGCCGTGCTGGCCACCTTGATGTTGGTGTCCTGGCTGTACGTGGCCAGCAGGTCGAAGGCGGCCTGGGAACCAATCCGCAGGATGCCCATCAGGATGCCCTTCGCCTGTTCTATGGTGCTTCGCGTGCCAAGGGCACCTTCAACCGCTTCCCGTGCCGCCCTTTCCGTTTCCCACTGCAGGGTGCTTGTCAGGTCCACGATGAACCCCTCAACAGCAATGAGCCTGCCGTCCTCCGTGAGCGCCTCGCCGGCAGTGAGGACACGATGTTCCCGCATGCGGGCATCAAGGATGCGGTGGTAGCTGCAGAAAAATCCGCCCGCTTCGCAGGCTGCCATGAAGATGTCATGGCAGCGGTCCCTGTCGTCCGGATGCTTGTGGGCGTAGAGGAGCTCCACGGTGGGCACGATTTCGCCGCGCCGGTAACCGTGGAGCGTGTACAGCTCATCGGACCATTCAAGCCGCTCCGAAATGGCGTCGTAGTGGAACGTGCCGGCAACGCAATCTGCCGGCCCGAGAGCACTCGAGTACGCCCGGACGGTTTTTGGAAGGCTCATCGCGGTTCCCTGCCGCCCTAGCCGGCCATCCTTTGGCACGGGAGGGGCATACGCATGGAGCGGGGCGGAACGGCAGCGATGCCTTCGACCGCGGCAGCCTTGCTGGGAAAAGGGCGGGATACGGCCAACACGGTGCCGTCCGGGGCGGTGAGCTGGAACCTGAAGGAATCCCCTGCGTCAATGAAGAGTTCGAACATGCCAGCCATTTAGCCCTCCTGCATACGGGAACACGGCGTCCGGGACGCCGTCGTCGCCAGATGCAGCTGAAGTTTTTTCTCCTTACCGCTTCCGCGGATGACCCGGGCGGCAATTGAGGAATTTATGAAATTGTGAACTAGATCCGCGCTCTTGGCAAGGGGCGGTCCGCGGCCGCAACAGCGCTCGTTCCCGGTCCGCCAGCAAAAGTTCTCCCCGCTCGTCGGGGACAGACCGTTCTGTCTCTATACTGGGGTCTATACGCCTATGGGGGCACCGAGGTTGGCGGGCCGGCAACACCCGGCCAAGAAGCACGTGGCAAGAAGCAGTGGAAGGAATCCAGAATGGGCGACATGCCCGACGGCGTGATCCACACCGGGGTAAAGGCTGACCTGTTCAAGTCCATGGGCCACCCGGCACGCATCCGGGTACTGGAGATGCTGGTCAACGGCCCCGAGACCGTGAGCAACTTGCGGGACTGCACCGGGCTTGAGGCTTCCAATCTCTCACAGCACCTCGGCATTCTGCGGCGCCAGCGGCTGATCGTTCCGTCCCGGAAGGACGGCCGCCTGTTCTACGAACTGACGTCACCCGAAGTACGCGAGGTCCTCGAAGCGGCCCGTGGCCTGTTGGGCACCATCCTGGACGTTGGCGTCCTGCGGCAACCTAACGGCGGAACGGATGGCAACGGTTCCAACGCGGACCCGGGCGCCGCGCCAGCATCCGCTCTTACGCCGGCAGCACAAACCGCAGGCTAGGCGGGGTCGGCGACGGCGGCCGGCGCGGCATGCCCGAAAAGCCAGGCCGCGACGTCGCTCCTCAACACGACGTGCGGGCTGCCCGTTCCGCTGACACTTCCGGCCGGCACGTAGTAGCCGCGGCCGCCGCCCGGACCGCCGGCAGCCCTGTCCAGCGCCTCAACGATTTTGCGGCTCAGGTGCCCCTGCGGGCCCGTGGCGTGGATTTCATCAAGCTCGGCCGCGGTGAGCCGTCCCAGTACAGCAGCGATGTCGGCCACGATCGTTCCCCTTTTCGCACGTTTGCCTGAAAAACACTTTTGCCTGAAGTGCAAGGCTAGGGCATCGCGATGAACTGCGGGTTAAATCCCGGCGGCCATTTCAGGATTCCGCTGTGGAGTTGGCGGCTGTATTCGCGGCAGCGGGTGGAATGGACTCGGGAGTCAGTACAGGAAGATGTCGATCCACGCCCGGTTGTGCGCGTGGAGCAGCACCAGGAACAGCACGAAGTCGAAGAGCAGGTGCACGCTCACGATGTACGAAAGCGACTTGGTCACCGTGAAGATGCGGGCCTGCAGCAGGGCGAAGGGGTAGATGAAGAACGGCGCCCAGGCCTTGAACCCCAGCTCCCACAGGAACGACGTGAACAGGACGGCCTGCAGCAGGTTGGCCTGCCAGTCGGGCAGGTGGCGGCGCAGCAGGGCGAAGCAGGTGCAGATGAAGAACAGCTCATCCCAGATGCCCAGGGCGTTGGTGCCGACGAAGAGCCGCGCGATGCCCTCCGGATCATGCACGGCGGGCCAGTTCGAGTAGACCCCGGTCCGGATCATGTACACGGGCAGCAAGGCGTAGCCGATCACCACGACGGCGGGAAGGTACCACTTCTCCGCACGTGTCCATTTCTGCCCGGTCCGCACCGGAAAGACCACCGCATGCTCTTTGGTCACGAAGCGCGATACAGCATAGGGGATCCCCACGGCCGCGATCATGGCCGAGCCCATGACGAACATATGGGAGGTGCTGACGTCGGTGGTGATGGGCACGGCACTGATGATGGCCACTCCGGCCGCGATCAGCGCGAGGTCGCGGAACAGCAGCCGGTCCACCAAGGCCGCGAGCACGAGCGCTGCAGCGAGCAGGGCATACCCCAACAGGCTCTGCTCCAGCGCGAACAGGACAAAGCCGGCCAGCGAAACCATGGCCGCCGGGACAACGCGCAGGGAAGTCCCCTTCACGGTGCGCTCCCCGGTCAGCCGGGTGCTCACCGGTGCCTGAACTCCGGCTGGCGCTTCTCCGCGAATGCGGCCATGCCTTCCTTCTGGTCCTCCGAGGCGAAGAGCGAATGGAACAGCCGCCGTTCAAACAGCACGCCCTGCGCCAGACCCGTCTCGAAGGCCGCGTTAACGGCTTCCTTGGCCAGCATGGCGGCCGGCTTCGACTTGGACGCGATGACCTCCGCGGCCTTCAGCGCCTCCTCCACGGTGTCCGCGGCAGGCACCACCCGTGCCACCAGGCCTGAGCGCTCCGCCTCGGCCGCGTCGATGAACCGGCCGGTGAGGATCATGTCCATCGCCTTGGCCTTGCCCACGGCGCGGGTGAGCCGCTGGGACCCGCCCATGCCCGGCACCACTCCGAGGTTGATCTCGGGCTGGCCGAACTTGGCGTTGTCGCCGGCGATGATGAAGTCACACATCATGGCCAGCTCGCAGCCGCCGCCCAGCGCGAAGCCGGACACGGCCGCGATCAGCGGAATGCGCAGCCTGGTGAGATCCTCCCACCCGCGGAACCAGTCGGCGTCGTACATCTCCAGGTAGCCCTTGTCCGCCATCTCTTTGATGTCGGCGCCGGCGGCGAAGGCCTTCCCCGAGCCGGTAATCACGACGGCGCCAACGCCGGGATCCGCGTCCATGGCCGAAACCGCCGCCACGAGTTCTTCCAGCGTGGTCCTGTCCAGGGCGTTCAGCGCCTCGGGCCGGTTCAGGGTGACGAGTCCGACGCGCCCGCGGCGCTCCACCAGAATGTTCCCGTACTCGTGCGTCATCCATGCCCCTCACGTGGTTGGTTCGTCCTGAAACTTGATCCGTCCTGAAACTAAGCCTACTGTCCAGACTTGTCCCGGATATCGGTGATGATGCCGGAGAAATCCCGGCCGGCACCGCCTTCAGCGGCGAAGGCGTCGTAAATCTCGGAGGCCAGGGGGCCCATCCGGGCGGCGACGCCGGTGGACTGGAGGGCGTTCAGCGCCAACCGGAGGTCCTTGGCCATCAATGCTCCGGCGAACCCGGGCTGGTAGTCGCGGTTGGCGGGACTGGTGGGCACCGGTCCCGGGACCGGGCAGTTGGTGGTGAGGGCCCAGCACTGGCCCGATGCCGCGGACGCAACATCAAACAAAGCCTGGTGCGTCAGCCCCAGCTTTTCCCCGAGGACGAACGCCTCGCTGACCGCGATCATGGAGACGCCCAGGATGAGGTTGTTGCAGACCTTCGCGGCCTGGCCGGCGCCGTGCTCTCCGCACAGCACCGCGCGTTTGCCCATGACGTCGAACAACGGCCGCACTGTCTCGAAGTCCTCCGGCAGCGCACCCACCATGAACGTCAGGGTGCCGGCCTCCGCCCCCACCACGCCGCCGGAAACGGGTGCGTCCACGGAGCGGTGTCCGGCGTCGAGGGCCAGCCGGGCGGCTTCCCGTGCCTCGTCAACATTGATGGTGGAGCAGTCCAGGAACATGGTGTTCGGCGCAGCGGCCGCCAGCAGGCCCGGCTCCCGGTCGTTGCCCCGGTAAGCGTCCAGCACATGCTGCCCGCTCGGAAACATCGTGAGCACGATCTCGGCTCCGGGGATGGTTTCCGCGGCACTGGCGGCGACGGGGATGCCGTGCCCGCGCGCAGCATCCAGCGCGGCGGGCACCACGTCGAAGCCGATGATGTCATAGCCTGCCTTGACCAGGTTGACCGCCATGGGTCCGCCCATGTGACCCAATCCGAGGAAGGCGACGCGCGGTTTTGCTGTACCAGGCCGGCTTGCTGCTTCAGGCACGGTTGCTTCTTCAGGCATGGTCCGACTCCCTTTCCCACAGAACCAGTTCCCGGTCCCCCAACGGCGCGAAGTACCGCTCGACGTCCTCCGCGTGCACCTCCGGCAGCGTTGCCGGCTGCCACTGCGGGTTGCGATCCTTGTCCACCACCTGCGCCCGGATCCCCTCCCGGAAGTCCGGTCCGGCGAGGCAGCGAAGTCCCACGCGGTATTCCTCGGCGAGCGCCTGGTCGAGCGTCAGCCCGCGCGACCGGCGGAGCGAGGCCAGGGTCACCTTGACGGCCGTGGGCGACTTCGCCTCGATGGTGTCCGCGGCGGCCGCTGCTTCCCCGCCCGCCGCACGCAGCCGCCGGACGATTTCCTCGGCGTCGTCCACTGAATAGCAGGAGTCGATCCAGTCCCGCTGCGCCTCCAGCGCCGAGGCGGGCGGCTTTTCGGCAAAGCGTACGACGGCGGCCTCCGCATTTTCGTCTTCCAGCGCCACCGCGAGGTCCGCGAGGCTGCCGGACGGGACAAAGTAATCGGCGAGCCCCAGGAACAGCGCATCCGTACCGCTCAGGTGGGCGCCGGTGAGGGCGGCATGGGTACCCGCCTCCCCCGGTGAGCGTGATAGCAGGAGGGTCCCGCCGACGTCGGGCACGAACCCGATGGTGGTCTCCGGCATCCCGGTCCGCGTGCGCTCGGTGACGATGCGCAGGGAGCCGTGCGCGGAGATGCCCACGCCGCCGCCCAGCACCAGTCCGTCCATGAAGGCGACGTACGGCTTGGGGAACCGTTCGATCAGTGAGTTCAGCCGGTATTCGTCCGCCCAGAAGCCGGCCGTTTCGTCGCCGCCGGCGAGGATGTCACGGTAGATGGCCACGATGTCCCCGCCCGCGCACAAACCGCGGTCGCCGGCGCCCTGGACCAGCACGGTGGCAACGCTATCGTCACCTGCCCAGGCAGTGAGTTGCTCCAGCGCGGCGGTGACCATGCCGGCCGTAAGCGCATTGACCGCTTTGGGCCGGTTGAGCGTGACCACCCCCAGCTTGCCCCGTTGTTCGAACAGCACCTGTTGTTCAGGTTCAGTCATCAGCTTCCTTCCGGCATGATGAAGCTGGCGCCCTGCCGGATACCGGAGGGCCAGCGCGAGGTCACGGTCTTGGTCTTGGTGTAGAAGCGGAAGGCGTCGGCCCCGTGCTGGTTGAGGTCACCGAACCCGGACGCCTTCCAGCCGCCGAAGGTGTAGTAGGCAATGGGCACCGGGATGGGGACGTTGATGCCCACCATGCCCACCTGCACCCGGCTGGCGAAGTCCCGGGCGGCGTCGCCGTCGCGGGTGAAGATGGCCACGCCGTTCCCGAACTCGTTCTCGCTGCAGAGCCGCAGCGCCTCGTCGTAGTCGGACGCGCGGAGGACGCTGAGCACCGGGCCGAAGATCTCCTCACGGTAGATCTTCATGTCCTTGGTGACGTTGTCGAACAGCGTGGGCCCCACCCAGAATCCGCCGTCGTAGCCGTCCACGGCCAGGCCTCGGCCATCGACCAGGAGCGAGGCGCCCTCCTCCGCGCCGGACTTGATGTAGCCCTCGATCCGCTCCTTGGCCGCGGGCGTCACCACCGGCCCGAAGTCTGAGTCCTTGGCCAGGCTGTGCCCCACCTTGAGGGACTTGATCCGCTCCTGCAGCCGTGCCACCAGGCTGTTCGCGGTCTCCTCTCCCACCGGAACGGCAACGGACACTGCCATGCAGCGTTCACCGGCCGACCCGTAGCCGGCGCCGATCAGGGCATCGGCGGCCATGTCCAGGTCCGCGTCCGGCATGATCACCATGTGGTTCTTGGCGCCGCCGAAGCACTGCGCCCGCTTGCCGTGGGCCGCCGCCGTGGCATAGATGTACTGGGCGATCGGGGTGGAGCCGACGAAGCCGATGGCCTGCACGCGCTCGTCCTCGAGCAGCGCGTCCACGGCTTCCTTGTCGCCGTTGACCACGTTGAAAACGCCGTCCGGCACCCCCGCCTCGGAGTAGAGCTCAGCCAGGCGCAGCGGCACTGACGGATCGCGTTCGGACGGCTTGAGGATGAACGCGTTGCCTGCCGCGAGCGCCGGCCCGGATTTCCACAGCGGGATCATCGCGGGGAAGTTGAAGGGCGTGATGCCGGCAACCACGCCCAGCGGCTGGCGCATGGAGTGCACGTCGATGCCCGCGCCGGCGTCGTCGGAGAATTCGCCCTTGAGCAGGTGCGGGGCGCCGGCGGCGAACTCCACCACCTCGATGCCGCGCTGGATATCGCCGCGGGCATCGGCCAGGGTCTTCCCGTGTTCCGAGGACAGGAGGGCGGCGAGCTCGTCCATATGCTCGTTCACGAGGTCCACGAATTTGAGCAGGATGCGGCCGCGCCGCTGGGCATTCATGGCGCCCCACTCCGGCTGGGCTTTCTCGGCGTTCGCGACGGCGTTCCGGACTTCTTCCGCGCCCGCCAGCGGCACCTTCGCCTGGACCTCGCCGGTACAGGGATCAAAAACGTCGCCGTACCGGCCGGACGTGCCGTCTACCCGCCGGCCGCCAATGTAGTGGGAAAGTTCGCGAACCATGGATGCTCCTTTGCATGACCCCGGTCATCTTTGGTGCTGAATCTACTCGGACTTCCTACTAAATTCCAGAGTCCGGCAGGTGAGGTTGCCAGCAGCACGGACGCGGTTCGAACGCGGTTCGGGTACGGTTCGGGTGGAAGCGTGCCGTCATCCGCCGGGAGTCCCATCCGCGTCCAAGTTCGGTAAGTTAGGACTGTGAAGATAGCTACCTGGAATGTGAACTCGCTGCGTGCCCGTGCCGACCGTGTGGAGGCGTGGCTGCAGCGCTCCGACTGTGACGTCCTGGCCATCCAGGAAACCAAGTGCAAGGACGACAACTTTCCGTGGGAGCTCTTCGAGCGCATGGGCTACGAGGTGGCACACTATGGCGTCAACCAGTGGAACGGTGTGGCCATCGCATCGCGGGTGGGCCTGGACGACGTCGAACGCGGCTTCACCGACCAGCCGCATTTCGGCAAGGCGGGCAAGGATCCCGTCCAGGAAGCACGCGCCATGGCCGCTACCTGCGGCGGAGTCCGGGTGTGGAGCCTCTACGTCCCCAACGGCCGCTCCCTCGACGACGAGCACATGCCCTACAAGCTCAAGTGGCTTGATTCCCTGAAGAACCACGCGGCCGGATGGATCTCTGAGGACCCGTCCAAGCAGGTCGCGCTGATGGGCGACTGGAACATCGCCCCCACGGACGACGACGTCTGGGACATCGACCTGTTCCTCACCCAGGGCTACACCCACGTCAGCGAACCGGAGCGGGCCGCGTTCCACGCCTTCGAGTCGGTGGGCTACTCCGACGTCGTGCGCCCCCACACCCCGGGCCCGGGCGTTTATACGTATTGGGACTACACCCAGCTGCGTTTCCCCAAGAAGGAGGGCATGCGGATCGACTTCGTGCTCGCCTCGCCGGCCCTCGCCTCGCGCGTTTCCGGCGCGTCAATCGACCGCGAGGAACGCAAGGGAAAGGGCGCGTCCGACCACGCACCGGTGATTGTGGAACTGACCGACTGATGGAGGCTGACGGCTGATGACAGGCAGGCATTCATGACGGGCAACCTCTACCGGGGCCAGGCCGGGCTCCCGTTTTCCTCCACGCTGCGCGTCTATGAACCGCTGGACGCGTTTCCCGAGGATCAGCAGGCCGCCATCAAGTCAGCCGGTGAGCGGGCGGTGTCCCGCGCCGCCGTCGAAAACGCGGAGCTACTGGCTTCCCTGGGGCGGATCACCCGCCCGGGCGGCGATCCATTCCCCACCGGCCGGACCGACCTGGTGCGCGTCACCCGCGCCCCGGGGATCCCCGTGGAGGATCCCGGCACGGACAGCGCCGAGGAGGAAACAGCCGACGGCGTCGCGCTGCTTTACTGCCCCAGCCAGCTGGTGCTTCGGGCCGGGTTGGCGGCAAATGCCCTGATCGAGGGCATCCACGGGCCCCTGGCCGAACTGCTGATTCCCGAGGAGCAGCGGGACCGGCACCAGGAACGCATCGATCTGGTCAACGCGCGCGACGGCATCACCAGGGTGCACACCCGGGCCTCCACCTGGGGCATCCCCTTCAGCTGGTTCTCGCTGTTCCTCGAGTCCGACCCGCAGGACGTCGTGGAGGCCGGCGGCAGGATCCTCACCGTGCGCGTGTGGGCGCCCATCTCGGATGCTCTCGACAGGGTGCGCTACGCAGTGGCGAACCTGGCGCTCGCCGCTCCTGACCTTGACATGCTGGACGACCTCACGCAGCTCACCGAATGGCTGGAGCTCTTCCACGCGGACTCCATGGTGGAACTGGACTACGGCGCAGTGGCGGACAAGGTCTACCCCGATGACTCCCCCATGGACGTGCGGCTGGGGATCGAGTGCCTCGCGGAGGGTGACATGACGGGCGCGGCCGCCGCTTACCGCCGGCTGGCTTCCCGCTGGATCCCGATTCGCCAACTGGCCCGGGCCTCGTAACCCGCACGCTTCCCCGCCCGGCACCCTGCTCTTTCAAGGGCGTGAGCTGCGCTCCTAGGCGGACCTGGGCGGCGCCGTCGTGCGTCTGACGATCAGACGGTGCGGCGCGACGGAGGACCGCACCGAACCGGGGATCCCCAGGAGTTCGTCGAGCAGCATCTTGGTGCCAAGCTCGGCTTGCTCGTCGGGCCGCTGCCCCACAGTGGTGAGGCCGATCGCGTCGGAGAAATCGTGGTCGTCTATGCCGATCACGGACAGGTCCTCGGGCACCCGGACGCCGACGCGGTTCGCTTCGAAAATGACACCCATGGCCATTTCATCTGAGGCACAGAAGATGGCGGTGGGTTTCTCGCCTGGCTGGGCCCAGAGCCGCCGGAATGCCTCCTGGCCGCTGCGGACGGTGAAGTCGCCCCACTCGTCCCACTCGGGACGGACTTCCAGGCCGGCAGCTGTCATGACGTCCTGGAAGGCCAGGATGCGGACCCGGGGAACATCGAAGTTGAGGTCGGTTTCATCGTCCCCATGCAGCAGCGCGATGTCCCGGTGGCCGAGTTCGATCAGGTGCTTGACGGCGGTGGAGGCTGCCGCGTAGTCGTCGATGCCGATGTAGGCACATTCCTCCACGTGGCCGCCCACCACCACCAGCGGGATGTCGATCTTCTGCAGGTGCTCCAGCTCGTCCCGGGTCAGCGCCATACACAAAACCAGGAGGGCGTCGATCTGCTTGTAGACCATGGTCTTGCTGAAGAGCCGCTCGCGGTGGCTGCCGTGGCCGCCCAGGTTGAAGAGTGAAAGGTTGTACTGCCGGGCATGGAGTTCGCGGTCCGCGCCCTCGATGGCCTTGGAGAAAAACCACCGGCTCACAAACGGGGCCAGCACGCCAATCGTTTTGGTGCGTCCCGTGGCGAGGCCGGACGCGGAGGATGAGGCGACGTAGCCCAGCGCCGCCGCCACCTCCAGGATTTTTTCCCGGGTGGCCGGCGAAACCCGGGGCAGTCCCCGTACGGCGCGTGACACGGTCGCCGTGGAAACTCCCGCGGCCGCGGCCACGTCCTCGATACTGACTCCTGAGTGGCCACCGCGCTGTGCCCTTTCAGTAGTGCGCGCCACGATGTCCTCTCTAAGTCCTCATGCAGATTTCCGCCACGCCGTTCTCCCGGCGGCAAGAATCCATTTTAGTCCCGCAGGTTCTACTTCCGGCGCGTGGCCGTGCGGGCGGGAAGGCGCCTGCGGAGCCTGACCATGCCGTACAGTGCCAGCAGTGTGGCCAGCAGCCCCAGCGCCCAGAAGACGGCGGGCTGTGCCGTCACCTCCATCCAGACGGTGACGACGAGCAGCACCACGGCCCAGAAGCCAAGGAATCCGATGATGATGTCGAAGTCCTCGCCGGAGCGGACGCGCTTGTGCGCGGCCGCTTCCGGCTTCCGGTTCTGTGGTGCTGCTCCGTGCGTCACTTGACAGCGCCCGCCGTCAGGCCGGCCACGATCTTGCGCTGGAACACCAGCACCAGGATGACCAGCGGAATGGTGACGATGGTGCCGGCGGCCATGATGGCCGTGTACGGGATCTGGTTTGGCTGGGCCCCGGCAAAGTTGGCGATTGCCACGGTCACCGGCTGGGTCGCGTCGCTGGAGAGCTGGCTGGCGATGAGGAATTCATTCCACGAGGAGATGAAGGCCAGGATCGCCGTGGTGAAGATGGCCGGTGCGGCGAGGGGCATGATCACCTTCCGGAAGGCCTGCCCCTGCGTGCAGCCGTCCACCCGGGCCGACTCCTCCAGCTCCCATGGCATCTCCCGGAAGAAGGAGGTCATGGTGTAGACGGTCAGCGGCAGCACGAACGAAATGTTCGGGATGATCAGCGCCTGGTAGGTGCCCATCCAGCCGATGTTGGTGAACAGCTGGAACAGCGGGGTGATCAGGGCAACGCCGGGGAACATGGAGGCCCCCAGGATGAAGCCGAGCACCAGGAACTTGCCCCGGAAGTTCAGCCGGGCCAGTGCATACGCCGCGAAAACACCGATGATCAGGGATATCAGCGTGACGACGACGCCGATGAAGATGCTGTTCAGCAGGGCCTGGCCGAACCGGTTCCCGAAGGAGGTGTCGAACGCAGTCCTGAAGTTGTCCAGCGTGACGTGGGTGGGCAGGATCGAGGTGTCGTAGGTGAAGCCCACCTCGCGGAATGCCGTCACCACCATCCAGTACGCCGGTGCCAGGCACCAGATCAGGATGACGGCGGCGCTGATGTAGGTCCTGCCCTGCGCCCACCGTTCCTTGTTCTGAGCCTTTCGGCGGCCTCGGTCCTGCTCCGCGCGCAGGGATGCTGCGGAGGATGTCGCGGCGGTCATTTCTTCCCCTTACCGGTGGCGCCGCTCTGTTCAACAACGTTTGCCCCCAAGAACCGGACAAAGATGAACGCGACAAGAAAGATGATGATGAAGGTGATGGTCGACAACGCCGCGGCGGCATTGAACCCTTGTCTAATCTGGTTGATCACCAGGATGGACAGGGTAGTGGTGTTGTTCGCACCGCCCGTCAGGATGTACGGGAGGTCGAACATGCGCAGCGCGTCCAGGGTGCGGAACAGGATGGCCACCATGAGGGCGGGCTTCACCAGTGGCAGCGTAATCAGCCGGAAGCGCTGCCAGGCGGTGGCACCGTCGACCTTGGCGGCCTCATAAACCTCGGCCGGGATCATCTGGAGTCCGGCGAGGATCAGCAACGCCATGAAGGGTGTGGTCTTCCAGACATCTGCGATGACCACTGCCCACTTCGCCGGCCATTCGCTGCCGGTCCAAAGGATCGAGGTGTTGAACAGCTTGTTGGCAATGCCTTCGAAGGCGAAGATGAAAAACCAGAGCTTTGCAGTGACGGCGGTGGGAATGGCCCACGGCACCAGCACGGCAGCGCGGACCATGCTCCGGCCTTTGAAGGTGCGGGCCATGATCATTGCCATCCAGAAACCCAGGACGGTCTCGAAGGCCACGGTTACCACGGTGAAGAAGAAGGTTGTGGCCGTGGCAGACCAGAACTGCGAACCGAGCGTGCCGGGCGGGCAAGCAACGGTTCCGCCGGCCGGGGCGGAGCACTGCTGGGCAATCCAGTTGACGTAGTTCTGAACGCCGGCCGGCCCACCTGCGGTGAAGAGGCCGGTGGCCGGATCAAGGCCGGCATCCTTTTGGAAGGACATCACGATTGCGCTGATGATCGGGTAAACGATCACCACGGCAAGGGCGATGATGGTGGGGGCCAGGAGCCATGTGGCCCACTTGCCCTGACTGAGAATCTTGTTGTCCTCACCCACGCCCTTGGGGCCGTGGTGGACCGGGGTGCCGCCCGACGCCGGTGCCTTGACCGGCGTCGGGCCTACTTCGGTTGCCATGGCAGAACTACGATCCTGCACCGGCGGATTCGATGGACTTCTGCATGTCAGACAGTGCAGTGTCCACGGGCTTTTCACCCTTGATGGCTGAGTACGCGTTCTCCTGGATCGCCTTGGTCACTGCCGGGTAGAACGGGGTGACCGGGCGCGGCACGGCGTTCTCGATGGAGGTCTTCAGGACGGGCAGGTACGGCAGCTTCTTCACCAGGGTGGCGTCAGTGTAAAGGCTGCCCAGCACGGGAGCCAGCGAACCCTGCGTGGCGTAGAACTTCTCGGTCTCTTCGGACGTCATGAACTTCAGGAAGTCCAGGGCAGTTGCCTTGTTCTTGGAGTAGACGCTGACAGCCAGGCTGTGGCCGCCCAGCGAGGAGGCGCCGGGGCCGTCCTTGCCCGGGATCGGTGCGATGCCCAGCTTGTCCTTCACCTTGGATGATCCTTCGGTGGTGGCCAGGTTGTAGACGTAGGGCCAGTTGCGCAGGAAGAGGAGCTTTCCGTCCTGGAAGGCCTGGCGGCTCTGCTCCTCCTGGAAGGTGATGCCTTCCTTCGGGATGTTGCCGTCAGCGTAGGCCTTGGCCAGGTTCTCCAGGCCAGCCTTGGCCTGGTCGGTGTTCAGGCTGGGCTTGCCGTCCGCGTCCAGGACGGAACCGCCGGCGGAGTTGATGGCCTCCGACGCGTTGACGGTCAGGCCCTCGTACTTGCTGAACTGGCCGCCGTAGCAGCCGATCTTGTTCTCCTTGGCGATGGAGCACATGCCCATCATTTCATCCCACGTTTTCGGCGCGGTGGGGACCAGGTCCTTGCGGTAGTACAGCAGGGCGCCGTCGGAGGTCTGCGGGGCTGCGTACAGCGTTCCCTTGTAGGTGGCGCTGTCGACGGTCGGCTTCAGCATGGCGCTGGTATCGAAGGCCATCTTGTCCTTCAGCGGCTGAAGCCATCCCTTGGCCGCGAACTCCGCGGTCCAGACGACGTCAACGTCCACGACGTCGTAGCTGGCATCCTTGGCCTGGAAGTGCTGCACGATGTCATCGTGCTGCTGGTCAGCCTGGTCCGTCTGCTCCTTGAAGGTCACCTTCTCGTTCGGGTGGGCGGCGTTCCACTTCTCGATCAGCGGGCGGACGACGTTGCTGTTGTCCTTGCCCTGAACGTAGGTGATGGGGCCGCGGCCGTCGAGGTTGTTGGCGGCGTCACCGCCCCCGGCACCGCCAC
The DNA here is from genome assembly GCF_021789315.1 of Arthrobacter sp. FW305-BF8. Classification (NCBI taxonomy): domain Bacteria; kingdom Bacillati; phylum Actinomycetota; class Actinomycetes; order Micrococcales; family Micrococcaceae; genus Arthrobacter; species Arthrobacter sp. FW305-BF8. The sequence continues at coordinate 615,241 of NZ_CP084561.1, read as the reverse complement.
CTCCGCCCGTGGTGCCGCCCCCGCCGCCGCCACAGGCGGACAGGGTCAGTGCGAGCACGCCGGCAGTGGCGACCGGGAGTAAGAACTTAGGGGTTTTCATTGGCTGGAGACTCCTCGCTGAGTGACATGGAAATCATTCGTGCGGTTGATGTGGTGACTGTCACACTAGTAACGTTGCCCGAAGATATGCAAGCGTTTACACCTAATTGTTACCGGAGAGGCAACCATGAGTCACCGCCCGATCAGCACGCCAGCTTCCGAGACGACCGCGTGGTGGGCCCATGCAGCTGTCTACCAGATCTATCCGCGTTCCTTTTCCGATGGGAACGGTGACGGCATGGGTGACCTGCCCGGTGTCACGGCACGCCTGCCCTACCTGCAGCAGCTCGGGGTCGACGCCGTCTGGCTTTCGCCGTTCTACCGGTCGCCGCAGGCGGATGGCGGCTACGATGTCGCCGATTACCGGCAGGTGGACCCGGCCTTCGGTACGCTGGCCGACTTCGACGCCATGCTGGAGGACGCCCACGCCCGCGGGCTGAAGGTGATCGTCGACCTGGTCCCGAACCACACATCCGATGAACACGTGTGGTTCCAGGAGGCCCTCGCGGCGGAACCCGGCTCCGCCGCCAGGGAGCGTTACATGTTCCGGCCGGGGAAGGACGAGACTGCAGGCTCCGGCGACGGCAACCTCGCGCCGAACAACTGGAAATCCATCTTCGGCGGACCGGCCTGGACGCGGACCACGAACGCCGACGGCTCCCCCGGGGACTGGTACCTGCACCTTTTCGACACGAAGCAGCCGGACCTTAACTGGGAAAACCCCGAGGTCTGGGAGGAGATGCGTTCTGTGCTCCGCTTCTGGTTGGACAGGGGCGTGGACGGCTTCCGGGTGGATGTGGCCCACGGGATGGTGAAGGAGGCCGGGCTTCCGGACTGGGAAGGTGTGGCCGCCATGGTGGAAGGCTCCGCCGACGCCGCCCATGTGACGGATCCCCCGGGCGCCCACGGAGAGGAAGTTGAGCCGCACACAGCGCACGCCCCCGATTGGGACAGCACCGTCGGGGAAACCGCCGAGGGCGCGGAACACGAACCGGTGTCGCCGCTGTATCCGCCATCGCCGTTCTTTGACCAGGACGGCGTCCATGAGATTTACCGGGACTGGAACCGGGTCCTGGCGGGCTACGACGGCGACCGCATGCTGGTGGCCGAGGCGTGGGTTGAACCGGCGGAACGGCTCGCGCGGTACATCCGGCCGGACGAGATGCAGCAGGCCTTCAACTTCGATTTCCTGCTGGCAGGCTGGGACGCCCGGCGGATGGCCGTGGCCATCGAGGATTCCCTCGTAGCTGCCGCCTCCGTGGGGGCACCATCCACCTGGGTCCTGAGCAACCATGACACGGTGCGCCATCCGAGCCGCTTCGGTTTGCAGGATCCCACCACCTTCCCGAAGGGGATTGCCGCCGAGGACGAGCAGCCCGATGCAGCCCTTGGCCTGGCCCGTGCCCGGGCCGCCTCGCTGGTGTCCTTGGCCCTGCCCGGCTCCGCGTACATCTACCAGGGCGAGGAGCTTGGCCTCCCGGAGCACACCACGCTGCCCGCCGAAGCCCGGCAGGATCCGACGTTCTTCCGGACCAACGGCATTGAGCGCGGGCGCGACGGCTGCCGGGTGCCGCTGCCATGGAAATCCGCAGCGCCCGGGTATGGCTTCGCGGAGGCGTCCACTGCGCAGGACCCGGCCGCGCCCTGGCTGCCCCAGCCCGAATCCTTCGAAGATCTGGCCGCGGACCGGCAGGACGGCGTCAAAGGCTCCACACTGGAGCTGTACCGCGCCGCGCTCACCGCACGCCGCAACCACGGCCTGGGGTCCGGCACCTTCTGCTGGGCGGACAACCACAACCCCGGCCTGGGCGTCCTGGCGTTTCACAACCGTGATGTCCTGGTGGTCGCCAACACCGGGGCGGATTCCACGCCGGTCCCCGACGGATACCGGGTGGCGCTGTCGAGCGCTGCAGAATCAGGCGCTGAAGAAGCCGTGGTTGCGCCCAACAGCGCGGCCTACCTGGTGGCCGGATAAGAGGCCCGACGGTTTCTGGCTAACCGGTTCCGGCTAGCCAGAGTCCTGGATGACGGAGCTAGCGGACCCGCTCGGCGCGGCTGAAGCGGGTCCGCGCACCGGCCGCGATGTGCACCAGGACCGGTGTCCGCTGGCCCAGCACGGCGCTCAGCGCGTCAACCAGGTCCGCCGCTTCGGCCGCGACGGCCTGCGGTGGCACACCCGGCCGTGGGTGCAACCGGAGCTTCAGCGCCGGCTGGCCTTTGACGTCGTAGATCGAGACCGTGGCACCGGCGAGGTCGGGGCGGTCGGCAAGGGCGTTCTTCAGCGCCTGCTCGGCCACTCCCCCGCCGATCCTGATGTCGCCCGGCACGCCGCCCGGATCCTCCGCCGCGAGCAAGAGGTCGGTGCGGCCTTTGCCCTGCTGAGCGATCCAGGCAACCATGAGGCCGATCAGCAGCACCACTGCGAGGGCCAGGACCACCCACAGCCAGCTCCCCTGCCGGCCGGGAAACTGCGTGCCCTCGAAGGCCGCAGTGACGTTGTCCGACACGCTTCTGGACCAGGAGTGCCACCACACCGCGACGGCAGGGACAGCCGCCAGGAGTACGAGCAGCACGCCGATCACCAGCAGCTTGAAGCCAAGAATGCCGAGAAGGATCCGGTTGAGAAGCCTGGGTGTCCCGTTCATGCGCCCACCACTCCGGAGGTCGACAGGTTAACGGTCACCTGGGGCATGGGAGACGGTCCCATCGCCGCCAGTTCGTTTTCCACCGCTTGCAGGATGGCATTCTCGCTCGTCGGAACGCCGGAGGTGGGGCGGACATTGACCACCACCTGGCGCTGGGAAACCACTACCATGACCTGTTCCTGAGTGACATTGGCCGCCAGACGCGCACTTCGGGCAAGGGCGGCCGCGATGACTTCATCATCAACCACTACGGCAATCCGCGGGTCATACAGAAGGTGCCTGGCCCGGCGCCCGGGCAGGACCGCGCTCAAGAAAAAGAAGAGACCTGCGGCAGCTGTCACGGCGCCGGCAGCTCCCAGCAGCAGCGGCGGCAGACCTGACGGGAGCGCCACGATCCGTTCCGCTGCCGTTTGCGGATCGATGAGCCAGGGCGGCTGGCCGATGGCGCGCACCGCGGATTCCAGGAGAGCGTAAAGGCAGAGCACGATGACCAGGGAACCGGCGATGACTGCTGCCACGGCCCGTGAGGCGTGGGTCTCGCGGTGCAGGACGCGGCGCATGTCGATGGCGGCGGCGTGCGCCGCACCGGAGCTGCCCTGCGCCGGGTCCCCGCCGGCCTCATGCTGCTGTTCGACGACCGAACTCACCGGACCCTGCCCTCTTCCGTGACGTGGGCACCGCTGATGCGGATGTCCACCCTGCTCAGGCTCGCGCCGCTCAGTTCGGTGACCTTGGTCAATATGTCTGTTTTGGCGTGCACGGTCCTGTCCCAGATGGAGCCGCCCAGCGCCGCGACACGGCCCGGGTCGCGGAGGACAGCACTCAGGCTGGGGATCCGGATGGGGGCGACGAGTGACAAAGCCAGCAGGCCGCCGTCGTCCGACCAGTCCGCGCGAACGTCATGGGCATGAATGCCCAGGGCCTCGGCAGCGGCAGCCTTGGCCAGGCTGGTGAGCGCCTGGGTGCTGATCCTGTTATGTCCGCTGTACTGCCCGCCGGGCGTGGCTGCTCCGGCTGCCTGTACCGTATCCGTTGCCCGGCTCATGAGGATGCACCGTTCATGAGGAAGAGCGCCGGCCGCTGATGGCATCGATGACGCTACGGAGGTCCAGTTTCCCTTCTGCGGCGCGGCCCAGGAGCGCGCCGATTCCCATGAACAGCAGGGAAATCAGGAAGCCCCAGAGGCCGAACTGTAGTGACATGAACGCCACGAAGGCGCCGACTGCGATTCCAACGACAGTGGGGCTCACAGGACCGCCTCCCTCTCAGCGACGGCGGAAGCGCCCGTCGGTTTCACGGGCGGTGCAATGTAGACGTCGTTGATCTCGACGTTCACCTCGATGACCTGCAGGCCCACCAGTTTCTCGACGGCCGCATAAACACTTGCCCGTACCTGGTTGGCCAGTGCGTGCAGCGGAACGCCATAGACCGCCACCAGGGTGATGTCTACTGCCACCTGGGTTTCGCCGACCTCGGCGTGCACCCCCGCGGCATGATCGGAGCTGCCCACCGCGTCCCTGATGGCACCGAGTGCCCGAGAGGAGCCCGTCCCCAGGGAGTACACGCCGGGCACGGCCCGGGCCGCGATCCCGGCGACTTTGGCCACGGCGGTCTCGGAGATCACCGTCCGCCCCCCGGCTCCAGCCTGTGTCAGGGCAGGGTCCACGCGAACGGCGGCGGTTTGTGGATTCTGGTATTCCATCAGCACTCCCCTTCTGTTGAACACAACCCTATCCCCTGGGCCGGACAACGTCAGGGGCCGCGCGCACCGCGTTCCCCGCGGGCCCCGGCGCAGCGCAATCCCCTTGAGGCTCAGTGGCAGTTCGCAGACAGCCACCCGGTCACGGGGGCCACGGCGGCCTCGAACTCGCCCTTGGAATACACGCTCTGGTCCGAGAGCCCCGCCAGAGCCACCTCGTTGAACCGCGCAAAGTCGGCCTTCAGCGCCTCAGGCACCCGCTGCGCCGTCTCCGCGAGCTCCGCTTTCTTCTGCTCCAGTTCCGCGGTCTTGCCCTGGGCGGCGGAAAGCGGCAGCAGGGATGCCCCCGTGGCTTGCGTGGAGATGGCGTCACAGGCCTCGGCTGCGGAGGCGTAACCGCCGTACTGACCGGAAGCGGCACTTGCGGACGCGGTCGGAGCGGCGCTGCCGGCCGCCGTCGTGGACGTTTCAGGCGCCGACGGCGCACTGCCGGAGGCAGGCCCGGAGCAGGCGGTAAGTGCCGTTACGGCGAGAAGAGCGACGGCGTACAGCGGGCGGGCAAGTTGTTTCACGGTTTCCATTCCTGGAGTGGTTTTGCCGCCTTTCGGCGGCCTGGCTGGGCAGCCGCAAGAGGCCTGCCCCGTCCCCCGGCGTGCGAGTCTAGCCCGGCCGGCGCGCGTCTTTCCAAGTTGACAGGGCGGGTGCACCTTGCAGTCGTGCCGCAAAACGGCTCTGTATATAGGGACTGAGGTGCAGCAAAAGGCGCCCGGACCCGGAAATACTCACCAGGTCCGGGCGCCCCCCGATTACTGCAACAGGATCGGCTTACTTGTAGAGGCCGTTGCCGCCAACGTGGACGTTGGTGGGCAGGTAACCGAACGGGCCGAGGCCGTTCTTGCCGAAGCTGCGGTCAACCTTGGACACGCCGTCGCGGAAGTTGAGCTTCACGGTGGGCGACAGGGAGCCGCCGCGGACGCCGTTCACGTTGTCGATGAAGGACTGGACCAGGCCGCCCGGCTGCACGTAGTGCGAGTAGGCCTGGAACTGGCGGCCGTTCTGGTTCGGCGTCGGTGCTTCCGGGGACTCGGACGGCAGGTTCAGGTCTGTCGGGGAGCCGAGGGCCAGGCCGCTGTTGTTCATCGGCTGGTAGTCGGAGCGGACGCCGTTGCCCACGAAGCCGTAGACGCCGTCGGGTCCGCGCATGCCTGCAGCGTAGGTGAACTGGTGGCTGATGGTGAACAGGTAGTACTTGTTCTTGCCGCCTTCATTCTGGATGAAGATCTGCGGACGCTCGGTCTGGTCGTTGACGCAGTTGGCGGAGAGGATCGGAGGCAGGAAGTGCCACTTGGTCAGATCCTTGTTATCTGCCACGGCGAGGCCAACGTTGGCGGTCTGGTAGTAGGCACCCTTGCTGTTGACCTCGGCGAGGTTCTCGGCGTTGGGGTCACCCTTGGCGTAGCCCAGGTCCGCGTTCTCGCAGCGGTAGTCGCCGCGCTTGCCACCGGTGTTGCCTTCGAACACCATAAAGGTCTTGCCGGGGTGCGCCGGGTCAGCGAAGGTGTACGGGTCGCGGAACGCGAACCCCGGGTTCTGCGCCTTGTTCTGGTACAGCTTTCCGTCCGGTTCGAGCAGCTTGGTGTGCTGGAAGCCGTCGAAGGTCACGCCGTTCTTGTCCGCGTGGATGTTGCCGAGTGCCTTGGCGATGGCGGCGTCCGGGGCGATGCCGCCGCCGCCGGCATTGCGCTCCTTGACGTCGTAGAACGTGGTGGCCGTGTAGAAGACGTTCACGTGGTTGCCCTGCATCAGGCGCGTGGAGCCGGACCATTCGGTGTTGCCGATGGAAGTGTTGTCCAGGAACAGGTGTCCGCCGTAGTTCCACTTGTCCTTGGCGGGGTCGGCGTTGGTCTTGCGGAAGAAGTAGCCGATCCGGGCGTTCCAGTGGCGCTGGTCGAAGCCGTAGCCCGCGTGCCGGTCCGCGACCAGCGAGAAGATCACGTCGTAACCCTTGTAGCTGATCTGGTTCGCGTTCTCATCGGTCAGCGACCAGGTGTCCCAGACCCACACGTCGTCATTCATGGCGGGGAAGTCCTCGGGGATCTCCGGCATGGTGACGTCGGGGCTCATGGAGTTCTGGCCGGGCTTAACCTTGGAATCGCTCTGCGCCATGATCTGCTTGGCATCCGCACGGGTCCACTTTGAGGTGAAGTCCGACGCCGGGTCGTGCGCCGTCTGGGTGTGGGGCGTCGGCAGGGGGAAGCCCGGAGCCGGCGCCGGCATCTGGGTGCTCGCCGGCGGATCCGACGGCTCGTTTGCCTGTGCCGAGGGCACGGCGAGGAACGCCGTGGCGGCGACAGTTGCCACCAGAGCTGCGGCGGCGGGGCGCCACCGCAGCATCCGGGGGGTGTTGGGGTGCTTGTGCATGTTTTGCTCTTCTCGCGGAGATACGTTCGTCGAAGACGGGCAGCTGCCCTTGTCCCCGCACTCCGGAGTCCCCCGGTGACACGGCATGCGTCATCGAGGACGCCGTTGTGTCGAGGGAGAAGCGAGGTTTGGGTGGGACCCCGGTGGGCGATCGGAAATGTCATACATTTCGCGGCCCACACTCAACGCTAGACAACGTTGTCAGCCGAGTTCAACCCGGTTTTCGGATGTCGCCATAAGTCTGGCCTCCTACTGCGCAAGCGCTTACATCTCGTTTTGCGCGCGCGTGCCCCACTTAAGGACGGGAATCAAACATATCTTCATAATCACGTCATCAATGGTGTTGCTCACACCGCCAGCAGGGAGCGGGCCCCGCCAAAACGGGGCACTTCGACGCGCAACTCGCCGGTCGGGTCGTGATTTACGACGCCGGAGCTGCCAAAGTGCCACGGCGGCTCATTCACCGGGGAGCCAGGCCTGGATCCTCGACGGTGACGGACTGATAGGCCGGCTTCCCTGCCGCTCGCCCAACGCCGGGCGCGGGGCAGTCGGTGGGCGCAGTGGCACACCCAGGGGCACGCTTCCCCACCTACAGCGGGCAAGCTGAGGAAGCGTTGCCAGAAAAGCCGCAGGAGGTGAGGACGCGTTCCCTGAAAGACCGCAGGACCTGAGGACGCGTTGCCAGAAAGACCGCAGGAGGTGAGGACGCGTTCCCTGAAAGGTTGCAGGACCTGAGGACGCGTTGCCAGAAAGACCGCAGGACCTGAGGACGCGTTGCCAGAAAGGCCGCAGGAAGTGAGGAAGGGTTGCCCAAGACAGGGAAACCCGCGGAACGAAAAACCCCGCTGTTCCTTATGGAACAGCGGGGTTCTAGCTGGTGGCTCCGACCGGCGTCGATCCGGTGACCTTTCGATTTTCAGTCGAACGCTCTACCAACTGAGCTACAGAGCCTAGGTGACGTGTCACCATGAATGCCGGAATCTCTTCCGGCAAACAAAGCGACCCTGACGGGACTTGAACCCGCGACCTCCGCCGTGACAGGGCGGCGCGCTAACCAACTGCGCTACAGGGCCTTGCTATTTCTTGCTTTCCGCAGTATCGCTACCGCGTTTTTTCAAGGACTCCAGCCTACCAGACTTTTTTGCCTGCTTTGACCACTTCCTTGCGTACCCCCAACGGGATTCGAACCCGTGCCGCCGCCGTGAAAGGGCGGTGTCCTAGGCCGCTAGACGATGGGGGCCTGGACTCAATTTGGTTGAACAAGGGCAAAAATAAAGGGCCGAAGCCTTTCGTTCTTGTCCTTTCGTGTTCCTCCGAACTGGACCTGTAAAACTATAGAGCCTCTCCCCGGAATTTCCAAAATCGGCCCGATGGACAGGCAAACGGCAAGCAAAACAGGGGCCGGCACGTGGCAGTTTCTTGGCTAGACATGGCCGATTTCCGCCAGCCACCGTGCGGGGAACGGCGCTAGATTGGCATCATGGCATCCACCGCCGGCACCAGCCCCCTCCAGCCCCACTCCCCCGATGACCTCTCCCCCCGGAAACCCGCACCCTCCATGAACGCGCTGGGGGTCGCCGCCGTCGTGGTGACCGTGGTGCTCTGGGCCTCCGCCTTCGTTGGCATCCGCGCCGTTGGCCCAAGCTTCTCCCCGGGAGCGCTGACCCTGGGGCGGCTGGCGATTGCCGCCGTCGTGCTCGGCGCGGTGGTGCTTCCCAAACTGCGGGCGCTGCCGCGGGGACGCGAGTGGTGGCCGATCCTCGCCTACGGCGTCATGTGGTTCGCCGGCTACAACGTGGCGCTCAACGCCGCGGAGCATTCGCTCGACGCCGGAACCAGCGCGCTGCTCATCAACGTGAACCCGATCCTGGTGGCTGTAATGGCAGGCATCATCCTCAAGGAGGGCTTCCCGCGCTGGCTGATCATCGGCAGCCTGGTGGCGTTCGGCGGCGTCGCAGTCATCGCGCTGGGATCGGGGACACGTTCGACGGCGGACGTGGCAGGCGTGCTGCTTTGCCTCCTCGCTGCTGCACTCGCCGCGGTCAGCGTCATCATCCAGAAGCCCGTGCTGCGGAAGTTTCCGGCGGGCCAGGCAACCTGGTTCGGCATCATGGTGGGCCTGGTCTGCTGCCTGCCGTTCGCCGGCCAGCTGGGTCAGGAACTGCAGGCGGCCCCGCTGCCGGCCACCCTTGGCCTGGTCTACCTGGGCATCTTCCCCACCGCCATCGCCTTCACCACGTGGGCCTACGCACTATCGCTGATCGATGCCGGCAAGCTGGCTGCCACCACGTATCTGGTGCCGGGCACGACGGTGCTGATCTCGTGGCTGGTGCTCAGCGAAATCCCGACGGTCTGGGGACTCGTCGGCGGCGCCATCTGCCTCCTCGGTGTGGGACTGACGCGGCGGAGATCCCGCTAAAGTTTGGGTATGCCAGCTAACCTGCCGCCCGGCCTCCCGATCGTGCCGGACGGAGCCGGCGACTCCCCCGGTTTCGACATGTCGGAGGCCGACTTCGAAGCGGCTGTCAGCGACGCCCTGGACCAGCTTCCGGCCGAAGTGGCACAGGCCATGGACAACGTAGCGGTGTTCATAGACGACGATTACGTCCCGCAGCCCGGTGAGGACCCGGACACGGTTCTGCTGGGGCTGTACGAGGGCGTTCCACTGACCGAGCGTGATTCCTGGTGGGATGCCGGATCGCTTCCGGACCGCATTACCATCTACCGCCAGCCCATCCTGGACATCTGCTCGTCCCGCGAGGATGTGGTGGAGGAGGTGGCGGTGACGGTGATCCATGAGATTGCGCACCACTTCGGAATCGACGACCAGCGGCTTCACGAACTCGGGTGGGACTAGCCTTGTAGGCATGGGACACGACCACAACCACACCCACGGCCTCACGGCAACGGGTAGGCACCGCGGCAGGCTGATTGCGGTTCTGGCCATCACCCTCTCCGTGATGCTCATCCAACTGGTCGGCTCCCTGCTCTCCGGCTCCCTGGCCCTGCTGGCCGATGCGGGCCACATGCTCTCTGACTCAGCCGGCGTCTTCATCGCCCTGATGGCTGCATGGATCGCCGCACTGCCGGCCAGCGATCTACGGACCTACGGTTACCAGCGCGCGGAAGTCCTGGCTGCCCTCGCCAACGCCCTGATCCTGGTGGTGGTAGCGGCTGTCATCTTCACCGAAGCCATCCGCCGCATTGGCTCCGCACCCGAGGTGCATACCGACATCATGCTGTACGCCGCCATCCTCGGTGCGGCCGCCAACCTCGTCTCGCTGCTGATCCTGCGCAAGGCCCAGCAGGAAAGCCTGAACGTCCGCGGCGCCTACCTGGAGGTGCTGGGCGATCTCCTCGGCTCGTTCGCCGTGATCGCCGCGGCTCTGGTCATCAAGTTCACCGGCTATCTCGCGGCGGACACCATCGCCTCCGTGATCATCGCGCTGATGATCCTGCCGAGGGCCTGGCACTTGCTCCGCGAGGTGGTGGATGTCCTGCTGGAGGCCACTCCGAAGGGCGTGGAAGTCAGCATGATCCGCGAACACATCCTCTCGGTGGCGGGCGTGGTTGCCGTCCACGACATCCACATCTGGACCATCACATCCGGCGTGCCGGTGTTTTCCGCCCACGTGGTGGTGGAGGACGAGGTGCTGAGCGCGAAGGGCGCGGACCAGGTCCTGGACACACTGACGACCTGTCTGGGGTCGCATTTCGATACCGAGCACTGCACCTTCCAACTGGAACCGGCCAGCCACTACGAGCACGAATCGCCTCAGCACGCCTGACGGCGATTCACAGTTCTGTTCCGTTGGCCCCGGCTGACGGTCGACGCGACACGCCCGCTTCATCTCCGCCCAAATGACACTCGTGTTGTTTATGTTATTGATGTGACCACTGTTGCCAGTGTGGTAACCAGAGCCCTAACCTCAAAGGGCTGGGCATCTTCAGAGGAGCACTTGCGTGCTGCCTCCCGACTCGTTCGCCCCGCCCTGACTTGCGAGGTTATGAATGAGTTTGACTGGCCCCGGCCGCACAGCGGCCGCCCTGTGCACCGCCGTCGTCCTCTTTGGAACCCTCGCGGCACCTGCGAACGCTCACCGGGGGGTCGCGGTGAGCCCGCCAACATCGGTCTTCGGGGCAACAGCCCTGACGGCACCGGCATCGCCAGAAATCCCCTCCCCCGCGGAAATCGCTGCCGCCAAGTCAAGTGAAAGTGCGACGGCGGCAAAGGTCGCCGACATTGAGGGCATCCTGGGCGAGGCCGCGGCGGCCCAGGAAGCCACGTTCGCACGCACGCTCGAAGCCAACAACGCCTACAGCAATGCCCTCGTCGAACTGGACACGAGGTCGGAGGCGGCCGCGGCGGCCACGGCCAGGGCTGCCGCCGCGGACAAGGAACAGTCCAAGAGCCGCAAGGCCGTGGGGCAGCTGGCCGGGGACCTGTACCGGAACGGTGGCCTCAATCCGGAACTGAGCGGCCTGGTCGCGGGCACGGGCGACGTCCTCGCCAAGGCCGCAACACTGCAGGCCCTCACCGCGGGCCGGAGCAGGGCCTTCGCCGCAGCAGAAACCACCGCCACAGCCGCCGAATCCCTCACCGCTGCTGCCGCCGACGCACGCCGCGCTGCAGACGACGCCGCGAAAACTGCCGAGACGCTCAAGGCCCAGGCCGATCAGGCTAATGCGGCCCAGGTGAAGGAAGTGGCGGACGCGAAGGCGCAGCGGACCGTCCTTGTAGGGCAGCTTGCCTCGCTGCGGAACACCACAACGGCGCTTGAGTCCGCCCGCGTGGACGGCCTGGAACGCCAGCGACAGCAGGCGCGTCTCGCCGCGGTAACTGCGGCAGCTGAACGTGCCGCAGCGGCCCAGGCGGCCACAGATAAGGCAGCGGCAGCGAATGCTGCGGACGCAGAACAGGCACCGGCGATGAACGCTGCGGCGGCAGGCAGCGCAAGTGCTGCCTCGGCGGAGCAGTCTGCTTCCGCACCGGCCCGGACACCGGCCCAGACCACTCCTTCACGGGCAACTCCGGCGGCTCCCGCGCCTGCTGCTCCGGCCCGCCCGGCACCTGCTCCGGCCCGTCCGGCTCCCGCACCAGCACGGCCAGCACCCGCCCCGGCTCCCGCGCCTGCGCCGGTTCAGCCGGCGCCGGTTCGGCCTGCCCCGTCTCCAGCCGGCTCCAACCAGGCGGCCATTTCCGTGGCGATGGGCAAGGTGGGGTCGCCGTACTTCTATCAATATGGCGGCACTGGCGCGTTCGGCTTCGACTGTTCGGGCCTGGTCCAAAACGCGTTCGCGGCCATCGGGAAGCAACTTCCGCGCACGGCTGCGGAGCAGTTCGCCCAGGCCCCCGTTCACGTGCCCCTGTCCCAGGCGCAGCCCGGTGACCTGCTGGTTTGGGGAGCGGCGCCGGGTTTCTACCATGTGGCGATCTACCTCGGCGGCGGCAGGGTAGTCCAGGCACTGAACCCGTCCGCGGGCATCACCGTGACAGATCTGGGCATGATGGCCGGCATGCAGCTCCATCCGGTCGCTGCGCGGTACTAGCCGCAGACCCCGCTACGAGGACCCCGAAAGCGGAAACCCCGGCTCAGGGAACCCCTAGGACAGCACGTCCTTGCTCACGAACCTGCCGTACGCGAGCGCACCGAACACTGCGATGTAGCCCGCCTGCAACAGCGCATTGTCGCCGAACGAATCCCAGCCGACGGGATGGCGGAGCAGGTCTGCGAAGCCGAACCAGTGGTGCGTGAACAGCCACGGGTGCAGCCACTCCAGCTGAGGCAACTGATCGAGCACCTGGGAGACGACGGACAGGACTATCGTGGCGGCCATGGCGCCGACAGGCACGTCGGTCAGCGTGGACAGAAACAGCCCGACGGCCGATAAACCGAGCAGCGACACGGCCTGATAGGCGGCGATCAGCAGCATCCTCACCAGGGCCTGGTCCGGTTCCACAAGGTCACCCGAGAGCAGCGCCACCGGTCCCACCGGGAAGAGCACCCACCCGATGCCGGCGCCGGCGAGCGCCACTGCGAGCGGAGCGGAAATACAGAACACTGCAGCCCCGGCATACTTGACCAGCAGCAGGCGCACCCTGCCGGCAGGCGCCACCAGCAGGTACCGCAGCGTGCCCAGTCCGGCTTCCCCGGCAATGGTGTCCCCCGCGACCACACCAATGGTCAGCGGGAGGAACAGCGGAACGGACACCAGCATCGCGGTGACGGCCACAAACAGGCCGTTCTGGCTGATCCGGTCCAGGAACGCCGGCCCCCTCCCCGGGGGAACGGTTGAGGAAACGCGCACGACGACGGCGATCACCACCGGGATGGCGGCCAGCGCCAGGAGCATGGCCTGGGTCCTGCGGCGGCGGAACAGCTGCTTCAGTTCCGAGGCGAGCAGCGAACCGCTGGACGGCCGGCGCCTGGTACCCGGCGCCGGGCTGTCTCGCACGGCGAGCCGCTGCACCGCCGGTTCCTGCACCGGCGGCCAATCACTGTGCGACATCGAAGCCCTCCCCCGTCAAAGCCACAAAGCGGTCCTCCAGGCTGCCACGCTCCACCGTGAACCCGCGCACCCGTACGCCGTCTGCCACGAGGGCAGCAACTATTGCCTCCGGTGCCACGCCTCCGTTGGCGGCGGGTTGCCCCGCAGTGCCGTCAGGCCCTGCGCCACCGGAGAGCCCTGCTGTCCGGTCAAACCCGACCCCGATAGGCAAGCTGGAAGTGATGACGGCATCCGCTCCGTCTGGATGACTCGCAACCGGAGACAGACCGAACCGCACCAAAACGCCCGAGGCCGTACCGGCGTCGGGCGTCACGAGGCGGAGCTGCGCGGTGCCCGACTCGCGGAGTTCGGCCAGGGGCCCCTGGGCCACCAGCCTTCCGGCACTCATGATGGCCGCGTGGGTGCAGATCTGCTCCACTTCGGCCAGCAGGTGGCTGGAGACGAACACCGTGGCGCCGTCTGCGGCGAGGGACCGGACCAAGTTCCGCACCTCGCGCGTCCCCTGCGGATCCAGCCCATTGGTCGGTTCGTCCAGCACCAGCAATTCGCGCCTTGCCAGCAGCGCGTTGGCGATTCCCAGCCGCTGCTTCATGCCGAGCGAGTAGGCCCGTACCTTCTTCCGGGCGGCATGGGAAAGCCCCACGCGTTCCAGTGCTTCCGCCACCCGCGCGCGGCGGGTGGACGGCGCGGCGTGGCGGTCCGCTGCATCAAAGCGGTGCAGATTTGCCGCACCCGAGAGGAAAGGGTAGAAAGCCGGCCCCTCCACCAGCGCACCGACCCTTGGCAGGACCTCATCAAGCTGCCGCGGCATGTCCATCCCCAGGACCCTGACCTCGCCCGCGGTCGGCGCGGCGAGGCCGAGCATCATGCGGATAGTGGTGGTCTTGCCTGATCCGTTGGGCCCGAGGAAGCCGAAAACAGAGCCCCGGGGCACGGCGAGGTCGATGCTGTTGACCGCCAGCTGGTGGCCGAACCGCTTGCTCAGCCCGTGTGTCTCTAGCGCAAGCGCGCGGCCAGCGGCTGTCACCTCGCGGCTGCGGCGGCCTGGAGCCGCTCCAGGGGCATGGAACCAACGAACGTCCGGCCGTCGTCGGTCAGCAGGACATTAACCAGAGATGTGGAGATGGCCCGCCCACCTGGGACGGTCACGGTCGCCTGGCGAAGCAGCGGATCATTGAGCAGCCGGTCGGCTGATTGCTTCCCGGACTCGCGGGACTGGGATGGCGCGGAAGCGGAGGGGGCTGGAATGCCGACGATCCGTTCCCAGCCGGAGCCGGTGACGGTGGGGGCGTGCCCGCGCAGGTTCTTATTGTCTGTGCTCCTGTCGGCCGCGTCCTTGCCAGCCAGATCCTTGTGGGCCCGGTTCTTGTCGGCTTGCCCCTTCGTTCCGCTGGGCTTTGCCGGCACCGCCAGTTCCTTCACCGAGGCACCCGGCGGCGGCGCGAAGTTAAACAGGGCCGCATCGGGAGCGCCAAGCGTCAGGCTGGAGAAAGCGGTCCGGAACGCAGGCTCCTGTTGGCCGCGGGCCCGTACCTCCACGCTCAGCGGCAGACCGTTCTCACCGTCCACGGCCACAGCCACGGAACCCACCAGGGTGACGTCCGAGCGCGGCGTAAGAACCAGGTTGTACGCCGCCCTGCCTGCCACCTCTGTGTCTTCGGCCACCGCCACGTCGGTGCCGTCCAGCTTTTCAAGCATCTTCGCGGCCAGTTCCTCCGGGGTTGCCACACCTGCCGGCATGTCATGGCTGCGGGATTCCTTCGTCGCACCGGCGGGAAGCGTGACGTGCGTGGCCGTGTTGTCCTTGGAGTTGTACAGCCACAGCTCATTGCCCTGCCGGACGGCGTCGCGTTCGGCCATCCGGTCCATGACCTGGATGCGGGCCTTGGTTGGGCCGTCAACGTAAACGCGGGCGCTGTGTGGGCCGGTCAGCAGTTCCGCGAGCGAACCCGTCCCGGCACCCGAACCGGGCCCAACCTGGGGGACATCCGGCAGGCCGAGTTCGGAGGACTGCTCCACCGTGCCCGAGAAGGATTTGGCCTGGTGTTGTCCGATCATCGCCAGCACCTGGGCAGGTGTCTTCTCTGGCAGCGGGTCCCGGGCGCTCGCGGGCAAGGACCCCGCCAGGACTCCGGCAGCTATCACAGCAGGTACGGCCACGGCGGGTGTCCACCGCAGCCAGGTGGCAGTCATGTCAACTCCGCTCCGACGTCGCAGCTCATACCCTCAGGGTACGCCTCGGCCTCCCCTGTGGCAGCCCCCGGCCGGGCTGTCCGCTTTCCCTGCCGCGTCCAGTGGGCCAGACTGGGTGGGCCTTCCGTTTTCCAGTTTCCAGGAGCCTTCACCAATGCGCATTCCCGGCGCCACATCCAGTCCGGCCGACGAACTGACAGGCATCGTGGGTTTCGCCGCCCAAGCGATCGATTCGCTCGGGGAATGGGGTGTGGGACTCTTTACCTTCCTCGAGACGGTGTTTCCGCCGATTCCCAGCGAAGTGATTCTTCCGCTCGCCGGGTTCCTGACCCGGCAAGGGTCCCTCAACCTGGCCCTGGTCTTCGTGACCAGCACGCTGGGGGCATATCTGGGCGCTCTTGCGCTGTATTTTCTGGGCGCGAAGGTGGGGCTGGAGCGTTCGATCCGCTGGCTGTCCAAGCTGCCGCTGGTGGACCGGGAGGACTTCGAGCGCGCGGACGTCTGGTTCCGCCGCCACGGCAGGTCGGCGATTTTCTTCGGCCGGCTGCTGCCCGGCGTGCGGAGCCTTATTTCGCTGCCGGCGGGCGCCGAGAGGATGCACCTGGGCACCTTCAGCATTTTCACCATTGCCGGCAGCGGCATCTGGAACGGCGCGCTGATCGGCTTGGGCGTACTGCTGGGCCGGCAGTACTCGATGGTGGAGCAGTACTCCCGCTACCTCAACTACGCCGTCTACGCCGCCCTGGCCCTCTTCGTGGCCTGGCTCGTGGTCCGGCACATCCGGCGCGGGAAGCCGGCACGGGACCCACGCTAGGCCAGCGGCACCACGGTGCCGGCGCCGCCGTCGACCGTCACTTCCTGGCCAGTCCGGAGCAGCGAGGTGGCGTCAGCGACGCCCACCACGGCGGGGATGCCGTACTCCCGGGCCACCACGGCACCGTGGGAGTTGGGGCCGCCCATCTCCATCACCAGGCCGCCTGCCGTGAGGAACAGCGGGGTCCAGCCAGGATCGGTGGACGGCGCCACAAGGATTTCGCCCGGTTCCAGGTGGGCGCCCACGGGGTCGAGGATGACACGTGCGGGCGCCGTCACCGTCCCCGCCGACGCCGGGCTCCCGGACAGTGCCCCGGCCGCGGTCCCGACGGCGGTAAGCAGCGTTTCCGGTTCCGTTCCGTCCGAGAGCAGCATCCGCGGGATATGGCGCCGCTCCAGTTCCAGGTAATAGGCCCCCTGCCGCTGTGCCACGAGATCCTGCATGTCGGCACCCTCCAGCGCCTGGTGCGCTTCGGCGAAATCCAGGAAGAAGATGTCCTCTGCCCGGGCAAGCCGTTCCTGTGCCGCCAAGACTGTGCCAACTTCTGCGAGCTGCTTCCGGACTTCCGCCAGCGCCAGGACGATCTGGAACTTGGGAAGTTCGCGCAACCCGGCGAAGAGCCGTGCCCGCCGCAACGCCGCCCTGACGGCCACACCACGGAGCCGTCCCCGGGTCCTGGCCTCGGCCACCAGCCGTTCGATCTGTGCCTCCGCTTCGGCTGCAGCCTTGCTGAACTGGCGGTCGGGGGCACGTTCCGGGTCCTCCAGCCGCAGGTAGTTGGCCAGGACGCCAAGAATATGGGTGGGATCGTCCCGCCAGCGGGGCATGCCGACGTCGATCTCGGCGACAGCCCGGTGGCCGTACCGCGCGAGGAATTCCGCCAGTGCGGTCTGGGCAGCGGCGGGCAATGCGCCTGCGGCGAAGAGCTGCGCCAGCACGGCCGGCGGGTTCCCGGTGAGCACGGCCAGCGATTCTGCGTCGGACTTGATCTTTATGGCGACGCGCCACAGCTCGAGGTCCATCTCGGTGGTCACATTGTTGGGCAGGCCGCGGAGTACAGGCTGCAGGTCCGTGGTTCTGCTTCCTGCGGCACCAGCCTCGCGGGCGCCGCCCTCGCCGGCACCAAAGAGTTTGCCTGCACCAAGAAGTTTCCCGGCGAGGCCGAGCATGGCGAAGCCCAGGCCGGCCAGCGGGAGCACGGCCGGAAGATTCGGGAAAAGCCGCGACAGGATCCCCTCGACATGGTCAAGCCGCGCGCGCGGGGAAGCGCCCTGGGGCAGTTCCAGCGTCGCGTTGAACTCCGTGGTGAAGCGGTTCAGGCGTTTGAGTGCCGCCTCGGGACGGACAAGCGCCCGGATCGCTGCTTCCGGCACGCGGGCCCGGGCAGCTATGGGGAGCACGTGCTTGAGGAGGTCCCAGGGTGTACGTCGGGTGATGGAAAGGCGGGGGTCGTCGAACACGCTGCGCAGGACTTTCGCGGAGCGTGCCTCCATGACGTCAAAGACCCTGGGAATGATCCGGCGGCCCACGGTGCTCCGGGCGGCTGCGGTCAGGTCGAAAAAGATGCGCTGTCCGGCTTCGACGTACGGCGGCGGACCGCTGCGGGGATCCGGAACGTCGAAGCCCGCTGCGGCAGCAACTGATGAGCCGATCCGCCGGAGGGCGGCAAGTCCCATCGGGGTCAGCGGCCGGGTAAGGCCTTGGGCGAGGCTGAAGCAAAGGTAGACGCGCAGGTCCTCCCCCGGGCCGGGCCGTTCCTGCTCTTTCTCCGGGCGGGTGGCCTTCTCGGGCAGCGGGTAAAGCGTGGTGATGGGCCGCGACTGGGTCAGCCAAAACTTGCCGTCGACGTCGAGCGCCCACTCGGTGTCCTGCGGGGCGCCGTAGTGGGCCTCCGCCTTGCTCCCCAGCGCCGTGAGTTCCCGGATCTGTGCATCCGTCAGGCACGGCTGGTTTTCCGCGCCCGGGCCGGCTGCCGTCTGCTCGACGGATTCGGTACCCCCCGCGGGCAGCGGCCGGACAGCCGTCCGTTTGTCCCCCAGCCGGCGCTGCAGGACGGCACCGGATGCGGTGTCCACCACGAAATGGTCCGGATTGACGGCGCCCGACACCACTGCCTCGCCAAGCCCGGGGCTGGCGTCGATCACAGCCTCGCGGCGCCTGCCCGTGACCGGGTTCGCCGTGAACATCACGCCCGCCGCCTCGGCGTCCACCATCCGTTGGACGACGACGGCGAGGGCCACCGTTGCGGGATCAATGTTCCGGCTGGCGCGGTATGCCACCGCCCGGTCAGTCCACAGTGAGGCCCAACACTTCCGGACGGTATCCAGCAGCGCCACAGCGTCTATGACGTTCAGGTATGTGTCCTGCTGGCCGGCAAAGCTGGCGAAGGGAAGGTCCTCGGCCGTGGCCGAGGACCTCACCGCGACCGGAACGCCGTCCAGCGCCCGGTATGCCGTTAGCACCTCCCCAGCGATCGCCGTCGGCAATTCTGCCGAAATGATCTGACTGCGGGCCCTGGCAGCCAGGCTGGCTAGCGCTTCGAGATCATCGGCAGGGGTGTCCTGGAGGGCGTGGTGCACGTCTGCGAGGCCCAGTGGCTCCACGGCCTGGATGTAGGCCCTGGTGGTGAGGCAGAACCCGGCCGGGACCGGGAGTCCGGCCGCAATCAGCTCGCCGAGGTTGGCAGCCTTGCCGCCAACCTCCGGCAGCATGGAGGCGCTGAGGTCCCCGAGGCCGAGCACCAGGCCGTTCATGCGCTACGAGGCGCCGAGCATGGGTCCGAAGCTGGCGCGGTCTGCGAGCCGCGGGTCCTCCCGGTCCGGCACCACCATCACGGGGCTCTTGGCATGGTGGAGGACGCCGTCCGACGTCGACCCCAAAAGCATGCCGGTGAAGCCGCCGCGGCCGCGGGTGCCCACGACGATCAGCTCAACATGCCGGCTGGCCTCCACCAGCACATCCACGGGCGATCCATCCAGCAGCCGGGTCTCAATGGCCAGCCGCGGGAAATGGCTCTGCAGCCAGGCCACCCCGGCCTTCAGCTGGACCTGGATGTCGGCGAACAGCGCTTCCCGGTCCAGTGGGGCCGGAACCCAGGCAAGGGAGCCGCTGTACTGCGGCACGGCGCAGATTACTCGCAGCGGCGCACCCAGCCGTTCGGCCTCCTCCGCTGCTTCCAGGACGGCGACGCGGGCCTGCTCGGACCCGTCCACTCCCACCACGACAGCTTTTTCCACGGGGCCGTGGCCGGCCTTGGCCTGTTCCGCGCGGATGTGCTTGTCCTGGGTGGTCTCGCCCAAGCGGTCGGAGCAGATCAGCGGAACCGTCACAGTGGGGCACTTGGCGTGGGCGGGGAGCGCGCTGCTCACGGAGCCAAGGAGCCGCCCAACAAAGCCACCCCGCCCGCGGGTGCCGAAGACCAGCAGTTCGGCGGTCTCGGACAGGTCGAGCAGTACGCCCGAAGCGTCCCCGTTCTCGACCGAGGCGCTGACGCTGAGGTTGTAGCCGGCCACCTTGTCCACTGCGTGCTGCAGGATGGCCTCCGCGCCCTCGCGGATCACCGAGTCGTCCACTGTGGCATAGCCGCCGTCGAGTCCGGAGGCGGCGAAAATGGGCACCGAGTAGGCGGTGACAATATGAAGCGGACTGCGGCGGCGTTCGGCTTCACGGGCGGCCCAAACGAGGGCACACTGTCCGTGGTCCGAACCATCGACGCCCACCACGATTCCCTGGGGTCTGGCGTGCCGTGCACCGCCATCCCGTGCCGGGTCGGGATGCAATTCGTGTGCGTCCATGTGGTCCGCCTCCTCGCGATACTGCCTGATGATGCGGCTATTCTGCCAGAAGCAGCCTGCCTAGCCAGCACCGGCAGGCCGTCCGGTTCCCGGTTACGTACAGCCTGCACCTAAGTCCAACTATTCTCGGTCCGCGATCTCTTAGCAAGCGGTCCCTCCGCGGCTTTTCGGGCCTTTCCGAAGGCAGTTTCCTGCCTGTTCCGGGCGCTCTTCCGGCACCGCTCCCGCGTGCTCTTCCGGCGCCGCCCGGGGCGCGCCGGTAACGCGGTGCAAAGCCCCGCAAACCAATGTTTCGGGTGGGGTATCCAGCGACCAAAAAATTCTGTAATGTCGAGGCACTATCGGTCCGGATTGTGCTCCACCGCACATCCGGGGATGGCTTGTGTCTGCTTGCTGGGGCAGTGGACGGTGCACGGCGATGATGCCTGCGCTTCGAAATTCTCGAGGAGGAAGTTGTAGTGTCACGCATGCCTGGTCTCAGCGGCGCAGAACGGACCACCACTGTGGTCATCGGCACCGGACTTCCCGGTTTGGCAATCGCCACGGAACTCCGGCGCCGGGGCGTTGATTCAATCATCGTCAGCAGGCTCGAATCCCCGAGGGGCGGCCAGTCCTTCCAGAAATCCGCGCCGCAGCGGTGCGACGACGCCGAGGCAGCGTCGCTCCAGGAGCGGAACGAAATCCTCCGGCACCTGCGCAACTACGCGTCGAGCCACCAGCTGGACATCCGCAGCGACACGTCTGCCGTGTTGCTCGACAAGATGGGCCCGGGGGCGGAGGCCTCGCTTCACCGCTGGGCCGTACACACCCCGGACGGTGTGCTGCTGGCCGACCACATCGTGCTCACCCGCTGTGCCCACAGCCAGCTGCGGCGCATGCTCACGGACCTCGGCATCTCCATTGGCGCCAACCTCGTCGCAACCATGCGTGCCATCGGCATTTACCTGGTGGGCGTCGGCGAGCTCATCACGCCCACACCGAGGGAGGTCCTGCGCCAGGCCAAGGTGGTGGGCCAGGCCATCTCGGCGAAGGTCTACCCGGACAGCGTGCCGTCGGTGCTGACCGGGAGTTTCCCGGCGCTGCCCGCCGGGGCACTTTGAAGTCGGGGCACTTTGAAGTCACGGCGCTCTGAAGAGGCCGCGGCTGCCTAAAACCGCGGCCTCGAAAGCGGCGGCCGTCTAAAGCGGTTAGTTCCCGTCGCCGTCAGGCTCGTCACTCACGCCTAGGCGCCGGCGGGCCAGCACACCCAGGGTGATGAGCAGGCCGAGGGCCACGGCTGCGAACACCACGATGCTCCACGGGAAGGGTTCGGAGGAATCCGGCGCGGTCCCCGTGGCCTGCGTTGCCCCCGGCTGCGGCGTGCCGACAGTAGGAACCGGCGCCGCCGCTGCCCCCGCCGCCGCCGCCGTGGCCGTGAAGGAGAACGTCCCCTCGATCGGGTGGGAGTCAGAGCTCACCACCCGCCAGACGACCGAATACTTCCCGGCAGGGGCACCTTCCCGCAGCTTCTGCGAGGCGACGTTGTCCACGATCTCCACCTTGCCGTCGGCCCAATCGGTTCCGGCGGCATCCGTCACCTTGACCTGTGAACCGAGCCCCAGCGGGGTGTTGTTGAAGGTTATCGAGACCTTCGCGGGCGCCGTCGCCACGGTGCTGCCGTCGGCCGGGCTGCTGGATTCGGCGGCGTCGTGCGCGGAAGCGGGACCCGCGGTGAGGAGCAGTGCGACGAGCGCGAGCGCGCCAAGGAGGGCGGACAGCAACTGGCGGGTGAAACGCATGGGCAGACTACTCCTAGTGTTGACTTCCTTACAGACTAGGCGAATTTGCTGGGACGGCACCCGGCAACCTACTAGGATTCAAGTAACCCCCACACTCTCACCGGAGGACTAATGCTCAAGCAGGGCTCTGCACTGGACCGGTACTTCAAGATATCCGAACGGGGGTCCAACTTCTCCCGCGAAATCCGGGGCGGTTTTGCCACCTTCTTCGCCATGAGCTACATCGTGGTGCTGAACCCCCTGATCCTGTCCGTTGCGGACTCCTCCGGCGCCACGCTCGGTTTCCAGGCGGTCGCTGCGGTCACCGCCTTTGTCGCCGGCGTCCTGACCATCCTCATGGGCGCGTGGGCCAAGCACCCGTTTGCCATGGCCACCGGCCTGGGCGTCAACGCATTCGTGGCCGTGACGGTGGCCACCAACCCGGGACTGACCTGGCCGGACATGATGGGGCTCGTGGTCCTTTCCGGCGTCACCATGATGATCCTGGTCCTGACCGGATTCCGGACCGCCGTGTTCCGGGCCGTTCCGGACGGGCTCAAGACCGCGATCGTGGTGGGCATCGGCCTGTTCATCGCCCTCATTGGCCTGGTCAACGCCGGCTTCGTCCGGCGCGTTCCGGACGCGGCCGGGACCACCGTGCCGGTGGGCCTGGGCTTTGACGGCAAGCTCCTGGGGTGGCCAACCCTGGTGTTCGTCTTCGGCCTGATCCTGACCATCGCCCTGCTGGTGCGCAACGTCAAGGGTGCCATCCTGATCGGCATCGTCGCCTCCACCATCCTGGCCGTCATCCTTGAGTTCACGCTGCACATCGGCCCCAGCTTCGACGGCAAGAACTTCAACCCGCAGGGCTGGTCCCTGGTTGCCCCCAAGTTCACCGAGTGGGCTGCTCCCGATCTCTCGCTGATCGGCAAGGCCAACCCCATTGGCGCTTTCGGCCATCTGGGCGTGGTGGCCGCCGCGCTGCTCGCCTTCGTGATCCTGCTCAGCATCTTCTTTGACGCGATGGGCACCATGGTGGGCCTGGCCAACGAGGCCGGAACGGTGGACAAGGACGGCAACATCCCCAACGTTGACCGCGTGCTGCAGGTGGACGCCCTGGGCGCCATCGTCGGCGGCGGCGCCTCCGTGTCCTCCAACCAGATCTACGTCGAGTCCGGCGCGGGCATCGGCGAGGGCGCGCGGACCGGTCTGGCCTCGATCGTGACCGGCCTGCTGTTCCTCGTGGCCATGTTCTTCACCCCGCTGATCAACCTTGTGCCGTTCGAGGCTGTGGCCCCCGCTCTGGTGGTGGTCGGCTTCATGATGGTGGCCCAGATCGGCAAGATCCACTGGCAGGACTGGGGCATCGCCCTGCCCGCCTTCCTCACGTTCACGCTGATGCCGTTCACCTATTCGATCGCCAATGGCCTGGGCGCCGGCTTCATCTCCTACGTCCTCATCCGCACCTTCCAGGGCCGCGCCCGCGAAGTGCACCCGCTGATGTGGGCCGTCGCGGCAGCCTTCGTCCTGTTCTTCGCCATCGGCCCGATCGAACAGGCACTCGGCATGTAGCAGCCTCCGCTTCTCCGCCCCGAGATGGCATTTGGCGGCAGTGTTCCCCAGGGACACTGCCGCCAGGTGCCATCTCGCGCTTAAGCGGGTTCCGGTATTTCAGACATCACGACGGCGGCGCTGCTGGCTTTCGCTGTGTCCGTACGGTGAGCTTGGAGCATGGACTTTCCCGCGCTCTCGGTTGACGCTGCACCCCGCCCCTGGACAGGCCGCTACGACGGCGACGGTGAAGCCCACCGCCGGTGGTGGCAGGCGGTAGCGCCGGCAGCCGGCAGCACTGCGGTCCCGCACGCTCCCGTCACCGCCGGACGCCCTGCCGTGATCCTCGGCTTCTGCAGCGATGAGGGCGTGCGCCGGAACAAGGGCAGGACCGGAGCCGCGGCCGCCCCCGCGGCCATCCGCAGTGCGCTGGGCCCCCTGGCCTACCACTCGCAGCGCGCCGCCGCCGACGCCGGCGACGTGGTGGTCCGCGACGGCGAGCTGGAGGCCGGCCAGGCCCGCGCCGGCCTCGCGGTGTCCGCACTGCTCAACGGCGGCCACCTCACCTTGCTGCTGGGCGGCGGCCACGAAACCGCGTACGCGAGCTACCTCGGCGTGGCAGGGTCCCGGGCGGTCCGCGATGGCCAGCGGCTAGGCGTGCTCAACCTCGATGCCCACTTCGACCTCAGGGATGAGGCCACCCCGAGTTCGGGGACGCCGTTCCTCCAGATGGCCCGCGCCGAAGCGGCCGCAGGACGCGAACTGAACTACGCCGTCGTCGGAATTTCCGTACCCAACAACACACGGGCGCTGTTCAGCACCGCCGAGGAGCTGGGCGTGCGGTACCTGCTGGATGAGGACTGCACTGCCGGGGCGGCGGAGGCCTTTGTGGCGGATTTCCTCAGCGGAATCGACGTGCTGTACCTGACCATCGACCTTGACGTGCTGCCGGCGGCGGTGGCTCCAGGAGTCAGCGCCCCGGCCGCATATGGGGTTCCGCTGCCGGTGATCAGTGCCGTCTGCCGCCAAGTGGTGGCCAGCGGCAAGCTGCTGCACGCGGACGTCGCCGAGCTGAATCCGGCCTTCGACATCGACAACCGGACGGCCCGGGTGGCCGCGCGGCTGGTCAGCATCCTGCTGGGCTAAGCAGCTGCTGGTCCGCCCGGCTCATCCTTGGGCCAGCTAATCCTTGGTCGAGCTAAGGCTTGGGCTTGGGCTTCGGGGCTGGCCGGGCGGGCGCCTTGGGCTTGGCCGCGGGCTTGCTGACGATCGACCCCGGCGGCTTGGGGAAGGCGGCCGCCGGATAGAGCCGCGCCACCTGGAGCATGTAGTTCGCCCACTGCGGGCCCGCGATCATATAGCCGTCAATGCGGTCGTAGTGCTTGCCGTTGACAGTGAGGTTCCTGCCCGGCCGCTGCTGGCCCTCCAGGGCGTCCCCGAAGAACGAGGCCGTGGCCAGGCCGGTGGTGTAGCCCAGCACCCAGGTGGCACTGTTGCTGTTGTTGGTACCCGTTTTGGCCGCCACCGGCACACTCTTTTGCACCTTGGGGTTGATGTAAATGCCGGAGCCCTTGTTGAGCATGTCCTGGAGCGCCTTGTTTACGCCGCGGACCACGTTCTTGTCCACGGTGTCGCTGCATTCCTGGGCCTCCGCGGGCAGCTTCTTGCCCGCCATGTCCGCCACCCCGGCCAGGGCCACCGGCACGCAGTACCGGCCGTCGGCGGCGAAGGTGGCAAAGGCGTTGGCCATGGTCAGGGGCGCCACCCCGGTGCCGCCCAGGAGGTTGCCCAGCTGGTGCATGTTCACCGGTGTCCCGTCCAGGCCGCTGCGGAGCCCGACGGCGTTGACCATGTTCTGGATCCCGCAGAAGTCCAGCTGCGCGGCCTCTGCGAAAGTGGCCGTGTTGATCGAGTTGTAGAGCCCGTAGTCGGCCGGCATCTTGCGGTAGTAGCCCTCGGACGCATTCTGCAGGTCGTCAGCCGTTTCGAGTCCTGCCCTGCGCTGCTTCGTGCTGTAGCCGCCCGCCACCTTGCCGCAGGAGGACCGCCAGCGGAAGCCCAGAGGGTACTCGCGCTTCGAAGCGTCCACCACGGTGGTCATGGTCTTGCCCTGGTGCAACCACTCGGCGAAGGTGAAGGGCTTCATGGTGGAGCCCGGCTGGAACCCGCCGGCGCCGTTGAGATCGTTGCCGTTCGCGTCCTTGGCGTCCACGTTGAAGTTCAGCTGGGTGTCGAACTTTCCGGGCCCGGGCAGGTACACCGTGTTCTGCGCCATCGCCAGGACCCGGCCGGTGCCCGGCTGGACCGTGACCAGCGAGGCGCCCCACCTGTCCGGATTGGCGCCGGCTGTGGCGTTCACCTGCGCCTGGGCCTTCGCCTGCAGCCGGCTGTCCAGGGTGGTGGTGATGGTCAGCCCGCCGCGGAAGAGCCGCTTTTCGCGCGCCTCGGTGTCCGCGCCGTAGGCCGGGTTGTTGAGGAAGAGCCGGGTCACGTAATCACAGAAGTACGGCGCCATGGTGGCAGCGGCGCAGCCCTGCCGCGAGGGCTTCACCTTCAGGCCGACGCCGGAGGCCACAGCGGCGTCATGCTCCTTCTTGGTGATCATTTTCTGCTTGAGCATTTCGCTGAGGACCTGGTTGCGGCGTTGCAGCGAGTTCCTGGGGTTGGTGACGGGATCGTAGAAGCTGGGGCTGTTGACCAGGCCCGCGAGCAGCGCGGACTGGGGCAGGGTCAGCTTGCTGGCCGGGACGCTGAAGAAATACTGGGACGCCGCCTCAATGCCGTAGGCGCTGCGGTTGAAGAAGACGATGTTGAGGTAGCCCTCGAGGATCTGGTCCTTGGTGAACTTCTTTTCCAGTGCCATCGCGAGCCGCATCTCGCGCAGCTTGTCCCCCATGGTCTTCTGCCCGCTGAGGACCACCTGGTCCTCACGGCCTTCGGAGATCAGGGACTCGTTCACAATGTTGGTGACGTACTGCTGGGTGAGGGTGGAGGCGCCCTGCCGGTCGCCGCGGGTCAGGTTGCTGGTCAGTGCGCGCAGGATGCCTTGTGTGTCGACGCCGCTGTGTTCATAAAAGCGGCTGTCCTCGATGGCGACGGCGGCCTTCCGGATGAACGGGGACATCTGCTTCAGGGGCACGCGGACGCGGTTCTCGGAATAGAACGTGGCGATGAGTTTGCCGTCCGCCGTCAGCATGCGGGTGGTCTGCGACGGGGCGGGCACCGCGAGCTCGGTGGGGAGGCTGTTGAAGTAGGAAATGGACCTGCTGACCGAGGTGCCGGCGAGGGCGGCCCCGGGCACCAGGAAGCTGGCTGCGAGGACCCCGCAGAGGCAGCTGACAAGCACGAACCCCAGCAACTTTGCCAGGCCGAGAGCCATACGGGATATCAACCTTTTGCCTGCCATGATCCAAGCTCACCACACCACCGGAGTGAATACAGAATATTCACGGCCCGGGACCGTCATTCGTTCCCCGGCGTCAGACCGGCGTGTGCGGCGCCTTTCCCTCGTCGCCGAATTCCTCGGCGGCC
Organism: Arthrobacter sp. FW305-BF8; assembly: GCF_021789315.1. NCBI lineage: Bacteria > Bacillati > Actinomycetota > Actinomycetes > Micrococcales > Micrococcaceae > Arthrobacter > Arthrobacter sp. FW305-BF8. The sequence continues at coordinate 588,227 of NZ_CP084561.1, read as the reverse complement.
CTGCGTGCACGAAGCCGGTCCAGGCGTTTCATGACCGGCGCCGTGGTGGCGCCGTGCAGCACCACAGACATGGCCACGACGAGTCCGACGATGCTCCACAGATACTCCGCCCGGTCCCCGAAGGCGCCCTGGCCCAGCGCGTAGGCAAGGTAGTACAGGGACCCGATGCCCCGGATGCCAAAGAAGGAAATGGCGATCCGTTCCCGGGGACCGGTCTTGCCGCGGGCCAGTGCCAGCCAGCCGGATAACGGACGCACCAGGACCAGGAAGGCCAGCGCAACGCCCACCTCAGCCCAGCCGACGTCGGCCAGCAGGCCCCGCGCGATCGCTCCGCCCAGGAGAACCAGGATGACCACTGTCAGCAGCCGCTCCAGCTGTTCCACGTAGGAGTGAAGAATGCGGTGGTAACCGTGGGTGCGCTCCGCCGCCCTGATGGTCACTGCACACACGAACACCGCGATGAAGCCGTAGCCCTCGATCATTTCGGTGACACCGTAGGCCAGGAAGGTGGCGGCCAGCGCGACGAAGCCCTCGGAGTGGTTGGACAGTCGGATGCTGTCATGCCGGGCGGAGAAGAAAAGCCGTGCCAGCGCCTTGCCCGTGCCGTAGCCCAGCAGCACGCCCATTCCGATGCGCCACAGGACGTCCACGCCGAACCACTCCGGAAACCAGGCCGACGGCGCCGTCCCCACAAGGCTCATGGCAATGGCCAGGTACACAAAGGGAAAGGCCAGCCCGTCATTCAGTCCCGCCTCGGAGGTCAAGGCGAACCTGACCTCGTCCTCCTGGTCGGTGCCCTCCTCCTCGTCGGCCGGTTCGCCCACCTGCACCTCGGAGGCCAGGACCGGATCGGTGGGTGCCAGTGCGGCGGCCACGAGGAGCGCGGCGGCAAGTCCCAGGCCCAGCAGCCAGAGTCCGAGGAGCGTCAGGCCCAGCATGCATAGGGGCATGGCAATGCCGAGCATCCGCCAGGTGGTTGCCCAGTTCCGCCGCCCCACCGAACGGTCAAGCGCTAGCCCGGCTCCCATCAGCGAGATGATCACGCAGATCTCGGTCAGATGCAGCGTCAGCTCGGGGTGCTGGACGGGGTTCGGGTCCGGAAGGTTGGGAAGCAGGCCGAAGGCGGCCGCGCCGGCGCCCAGGAAGACCATTGGCATGGAGATCGGAGCATCGCGCAGCGCCTTGGGCAGGATGGCGGCAACAAAGACGGCTACGCCCGCCGCGGCGAACATGATGCTGGCACCTTCAAACACGGTCGCCTCCTGCGCCGTCGGCCTCTCAGACCTGACCAACATTAGCGCGCAGCACGAGGGAGGGGGTCTCCGGGCGCTGCTCGGTGTGGCTTTTACCGGCCCGGGACGACAGAATGGTTGATAAGACAACTATCGTCAACATGGCTGTCAAATGACAGTCATCTTACCTTTGCCCTGACTCCCGGTAGAATGGTCTACTGCCCCCCGGCAAGAACCAAAGAAAGTCAGTACATTGAGCACAGCAACCCTGGAGCGCCCAACCGCTCCTACGAGCGCGTCTCCCTCTGCGGATGCCCGGTCCATCCACCTGGCATTCACGAGTGCCGCCCAGGTCCACGACGGCCTGGAAAGCGCCGTGGAGACGCTGATCGAAACGGCCGCCCAGGAAGGCACCTGCGGCATCAAGGTCACGCGCCTCGAGCCAGGCCGCTACACGGTGGCCCTCGACGAGTCTGTTCCCTTCGGTGAAACACACGAGGACATCGCGGCCTAGCGCGCGAAAAAGCCCCCGATCCTGAACTCATTCTGGCCGAAGGGCCGAATGAGCCAAGGTCGGGGGCTTTTTGTTTTTCCGGAGCGCGGCCTGCCGCGCCGCTTCTGCCGGATTACATCCGGCGCACCTGCACGCCGTCGGACCTCATAAAGAGCTGCGACTCAGGCGCTCCACCGCAGATCAGCCACAACACGTTTCCGCTCCGTGAGACTTCCTCCACCTCGCCTGCCGCAATGACATGGGCATGCTTGATGATCTCGACCCGCTCGCCCACGTGCAGCGATCCCCAGTTGGTGACCGTAGCTGCGTGTGCCATGCGTCTGGACAGGACTGCCCCGCGTGCTTTCATTTGAACTTCTACCCCTTTGTGGATGTTCTCTTCCGCCACAGCCTCTTTGATGTGACTTTTACTACACCTTTAGTTCTACTACACCCGCCGGGCTGTGTGCGGCCCGTTGCGGAGTATTTCGGCACCGCCGGCAAAATGTTTGCCGGCGGTGCACTTTGTTCACCGTCAGGCGAGATTTCCGACGGCGGATTCGGCTGCCGCCCGCACCGCACCAGAGCCGACCAGCTGGTCGGCGGCCTCGAGCTCCGGTGAGAGGAACCTGTCCGTGCCCGGACCGCCCACGACGGTCCGCAGCGCTTCGAGGACAGCCGCCCCCGCAGGACCCGGGGTCAGCTGGCCATCGGAGAGCTGCGTGCGCATATCTATGGCCCGTGCCGACGTCACGAGTTCGATCGCGAGAACGCGGCGGAGGTTCTCCACGGCCTTCCGGAGCTTGCGGGCGGCGTGCCAGCCCATGGACACGTGGTCCTCCTGCATGGCGGAGCTCGGGATGGAGTCGACGGAGGCGGGCACCGCGAGCCGCTTGTTGTCCGAGACCAGGCCCGCCTGGGTGTACTGGGCGATCATGAGGCCCGAGTCCACGCCCGGATCCGCTGCCAGGAACGCCGGCAGGCCGTGCGAACGGGCCGGGTCAAGCATGCGGTCCGTGCGCCGTTCGGCGATGGAGCTGAGGTCCGCCACGGCGATGGCCAGGTAATCGAGCACGTACGCCACCGGTGCGCCGTGGAAGTTGCCGTTGGAGCTGACCCGGCCGTCAGGCAGGACCACGGGGTTGTCGATGGCGGCCGCGAGTTCACGGGAAGCCACCAGCTCAGCGTGGTCGACCGTGTCCCGGACGGCGCCCGCAACCTGGGGTGCACAGCGCAGCGAGTATGCGTCCTGGACACGTGAATCGCCCACCCGGTGCGAGGCCACGATGGCCGAGTCAGACAGAACCCGGAGCATATTGTCCGCGGAGGCGGCCTGGCCGGGGTGCGGGCGGAGGGCGGCGTGCAGCTCGGGCAGGAACACCTGGTCCGTGCCGAGCAGCGCCTCGACGCTGAGCGCGGCGGTGATGTCCGCCGCCGTCAGCAACTGCCGCAGGTCCGCTATGGCCATCAGGAGCATGCCCAGCATGCCCTCGGTGCCGTTGACCAGCGCCAGACCTTCCTTCTCGGCAAGCGTCACCGGTTCGATGCCGTGCGCGGCGAGCAGTTCAGCAACCGTGGGTTGGCCGGCGCCGCCGTACAGTTCGCCGTCGGGTCCTGTCGCTTCGCCTTCACCCATGAGGACCAGGGCGCAGTGGGACAGCGGTGCCAGGTCGCCGGAGCAGCCCAGCGAACCGAACTCCCGGACCACCGGGGTGATGCCGGCGTTGAGCACGTCCACCATGGTCTGCAGGACCACCGGCCGGACACCGGTACGGCCCGAGGCGAGGGTCTTGGCGCGCAGGAACATGATGCCGCGGACTACTTCGCGTTCCACCGCGGGGCCCATGCCGGCGGCGTGGCTGCGGATCAGCGACTTCTGCAGCTGGGTCCGCAGCTCGCCGGGGATGTGGCGGTTGGCCAGCGCGCCGAAGCCCGTGGAGATGCCGTACGCGGGCACGTCGCTGTGGGCCAGTTCGTCGATGTGTGCGCGGACCTTGGCGACGGTTTCCAGGGCGTTCTGGGAGATGGTCACCTTGGCGTCATGGCGTGCGACGGCGACGAGGTCCTCGGGCGTGGCACCGCTGGCACCGAGGGTAACGGTGAGCGGTTCGTGGGTGGTGATAGTTGTCATTTCTTCTTCCTTCTTCCCAACTGACTGGCAGTTGTTGTCGTTTTGAGCAGCCAAAACGACGTCTAATGCGAGCTACTTGGGGTGGATTCGTTCATCGGGATCCGGACGCCGCGTTCCTTGGCGACGTCGACGGCGCGGTCATAGCCGGCGTCGACATGCCTGATCACGCCCATGCCGGGATCGTTGGTGAGGAGCCGCTCGAGCTTCTGCGCTGCGAGATCGGTGCCGTCGGCGACCGAGACCTGGCCGGCGTGGATGGAGCGGCCGATGCCGACTCCTCCGCCGTGATGGAGGGAGACCCAGGTGGCGCCGGAGGCGGTGTTGAGCAGGGCGTTGAGCATGGGCCAGTCGGCGATGGGGTCGGAGCCGTCGGCCATGGCTTCCGTTTCCCGGTACGGGGAGGCGACGGAGCCGGAGTCCAGGTGGTCGCGGCCGATCACGATGGGCGCCTTGACCTTGCCTTCCTTGACCAGCTGGTTGAACAACAGCCCGGCCTTGGCGCGTTCGCCGTAGCCCAGCCAGCAAATGCGGGCCGGCAGGCCTTCGAACTCCACGCGCTCGGCGGCGGCGTCGATCCAGCGGTGCAGGTGCTGATTCTCCGGGAAGAGCTCCTTGATGGCTTTGTCGGTGACGGCGATGTCCTCGGGATCCCCGGAGAGGGCGACCCAGCGGAACGGGCCCAGGCCCTCGCAGAACAGCGGGCGGATGTAGGCCGGAACGAAACCGGGGAATTCGAATGCCCGGCTGTAGCCGCCCTTGCGGGCCTCGTCGCGGATGGAGTTTCCGTAGTCGAACACCTCGGCGCCGGCGTCCTGGAATTCGACCATGGCCTGGACGTGCTTGGCCATCGATGCCTGGGCCTTCTTGGTGAAGCCCTCCGGGTCAGCTTCTGCTTCGCGGTGCCATTCGTCCACGGAGATGCCTTCCGGCAGATAGCTCAGGGGGTCGTGGGCGGAGGTCTGGTCGGTGACGATGTCGATGGTCAGCTCGCCGGCCTTGTGCCGGCGAAGGAGTTCGGGGAACACCTCGGCGGCGTTGCCGACATAGCCCACGGACCAGCCGCGGCGCTCTTCCTTGGCCTTCAGGACCTTGGCGATGGCGGCGTCGAGGTCGGTTTCCACCTCGTCCAGGTAGCGCTTGCCGGCGCGGCGGCGGAGGCGGGTCTCGTCGACGTCGACAATCAGGCAGGCGCCCTCGTTCAGGGTGACGGCGAGGGGCTGGGCGCCGCCCATGCCGCCGCAGCCGCCGGTCAGTGTCAGGGTGCCGGCGAGCGTGCCATTGCTGTCTCCAGTGAGCTTGCGCGCGATGGCTGCGAAGGTTTCGAACGTCCCCTGCAGGATGCCCTGCGTGCCGATGTAGATCCAGGAACCGGCCGTCATCTGCCCGTACATCATCAGGCCCTCGGCCTCGAGCCGGCGGAACTCGGGCCACGTAGCCCAGTCGCCGACGAGGTTGGAGTTGGCCAACAGCACACGCGGCGCCCATTCATTGGTGCGGAAGACGCCCACCGGCTTGCCGGACTGGACCAGCAGGGTCTCGTCCTTGTCCATCGTTTCCAGGGTGCGGGTGATGGCATCGAATGCGGCCCAGGAGCGCACGGCCCGGCCGGTACCGCCGTAGACCACCAGGTCATCCGGGCGTTCGGCGACCTCAGGGTCGAGGTTGTTCATGAGCATGCGCAGGGGTGCTTCGGTCTGCCAGGACTTGGCGGTGAGCTCGGTGCCTCGGGCTGCTTTGACCGGGCGGGCACCGGTGGTGAAATCGGCGGGTGCCATGGTGGCTCCTTCGTATCGCGGGGATGTGTGTATCGCTGTTGCGTGTTGCGGAATGCTGTGTTGTCAGGCAAATCGTGGTTCGAGCGAAAGTGCTTCTGTATCAACTAAAGCCCCTTCATGGCGGGCCAAACAGGGGTTTCCGGCGGCTGCTGTCCGGTATTCCAGACCCAACTAGGTAGCAGCTGAGGACGTTCCCGGCGCTGAGAACGCCCTGTGCTGCGACCTAGTTGGGCTGCTACTTCGCCGGGCGGCCGTGGATGCGCACCGAGAGTTCATCGGCGACCTTCTGTACGCGGGCGGCGAGCACCGGCCACTGGTCCTCCGGCAGCTTGTCCTCGAGGAACGTGACGGCGACCGCCGCCGTCGGCCATCCAAGGTGATCCGTGACAGCGGCGGCGATGGAGCCAAAGCCCGGTGTCACCTCGCCGTGTTCCGTGGCGTAGCCACGCTGCCGCACCCGGTCAAGGTGCGACGACAACGCGGAGTACTTCATAATGGCACCCTCGACCTCGTGCCGGGCGGTGAAGGCGGCCGCGTTGGGATACAGCGCGCGGACCTGCGACTTCGGCAGCGCGGCCAGGATGGCCCGGCCGCTGGCGGTGAGGTGGCTCGGCAGCCGGACGCCGACGTCGGTCACGAGGGACGGCCGGTTCTTGGCCCGCTCCTCCACGATGTAGAGCACGTCCCGGCCGTGCAGGACGGCCAGGTGCGCACTCTCGCCAAGGACATCAACGAGTGAAGCCAGCATGGGTCGCCCAAGCCGGGACAGCGGTTCCTGCCGGGAGTACGCGGAACTGAGCTCGAAGGCGCTGATGCCAAGGCCGTACCGCTGCTCCTCGTGCAGGTGCAGGACAAAGCCGTTCGCCTCCATGACGCCAAGGAGGTGGTACACGCTGGAGCGCGGCAGGCCCAATGCCGTGGCAATGTTCGACGCCGCCATCGGCCCCCGCTTGGAACCCAACAGTTTGAGGATCCGCAAGGTATTTTCGGCGGCTGGAACTTTCGCCTTGACTGCTGATTCCGGCCGTTTTGCCGCTGCTGCGGTCATCGTGCCTGCCATGTGTCCTCCGGGCCTCGCCGTTGAGCTGTCTATCTGTCTTCAGGTGTCCCGGAAAGGTGTCCGGTATCCCGTACTTAAAGTTTGGGCCTCGCCCATGGCTGAAGTCGCCCTTCAGCAGCACCCCTGTCTGGAATACCGGACATCCCAGGCGCCCGCCCATCATCCCGCTTTCCCGCGCACGGAGCTAGCGTTGGTCCATGGAATCTCCACTCAAGGGCAAGGTAGCTCTGGTCGCCGGGGCCACGCGAGGGGCAGGTCGCGGTACCGCCGTGGCCCTGGGTGAGGCCGGGGCGGTGGTCTACTGCACCGGGCGCACCTCGAAAGCCCAGACCTCCGACTATCGTCGCCCCGAAACCATTGAAGAAACCGCCGCCATGGTCAGTGCGGCAGGCGGAACTGGCATCGCAGTGGCCGTCGACCATCTCAATGCTTCGGAGGTGGACGCGCTGGTCCGGCACATCGACCACGAAGACGGCCGGCTGGACATCCTGGTGAACGACATTTGGGGCGGTGAGAACCTCATCCAGTGGAACACGCCCCTGTGGGAACACGATGTTGACGGCGGTTTGCGGATGCTGCACGGCGCCGTCGACACGCACCTGATCACCAGCCACTTCGCGCTGCCGCTCCTCATCCGCCGCCCGGGAGGACTGGTGGTGGAGATGACGGACGGAACTCGAGAGTACAACGCAGCGCATTACCGGCTCTCCGCGTTTTACGATCTCGCCAAATCCGCCGTCCTGCGGCTCGCCTTCAGCCAAGCCGAGGAGCTGAAGGCGTTCGGTTGCACGGCCGTGGCGCTGACGCCGGGCTGGATGCGCTCGGAAATGATGCTCGAACACTACGGCGTGACCGAAGCCAACTGGCGCGAGGCGGCCGCCACGAATCCGCATTTCGCCGCCATCTCCGAAAGCCCGCGCTTTGTGGGCCGGGCGGTCGCCGCCCTCGCCGCCGACCCTGACGTGCACAGCCGGACCGGCGGCTCCTTCTCCTCCGGCGGGCTTGCGCAGGAGTACGGCTTTACCGACGTCGACGGCTCCCGGCCAGACTGCTGGCGCTATCTGGAGGAGATCCAGGAGGCCGGGCTGCCGGCGGATGCCAGCGGCTACCGCTGAAGCGCCGGGAAAACAGAAGCGTCGGGAAAACAGAAGCGCGAACTGTCAGGTAATGCCCTCGGTACTGGGATTTGAGGGCATTACCTGCCAGTTCGCGCCTGCGCCACCACCGCTGAGCGCACACGCTGCAACCCACACAGTCTGAAATGGAAGACACCAAGACCCCGTGAGCCTCATCACAACTCCCGTATACGTGGTCTGCTGGATAGCGATCCCCCTCCCAATGACGAGAAGGTATTGGCATGCAACAAGCCCAAACAAGAGATGAATTGGCGGCCGAAAACGGGACGGGAACGGTACGCACCGCCGCCGGAACCGCCGCCGGAACCGTTCTGAACCGCGGGCTCAACGTCCGCCACATCCGCTTCATGGCGCTGGGCTCCGCCATCGGCACCGGCCTGTTCTACGGTTCGGCCTCAGCCATCCAAAAAGCCGGCCCCGCCGTGCTGTTCGCCTACATGATCGGCGGTGCCGCCGTGTTCATGGTGATGCGCGCCCTGGGGGAAATGGCCGTGCGGCACCCGGTCTCGGGATCCTTCGGGCAGTACGCCAGCCGCTACCTTGGCCCGCTGGCCGGATTCGTGACCGGCTGGACCTACGTCTTTGAAATGGCGATCGTGGCCATCGCCGACGTCACCGCCTTCAGCATCTACATGGGTTTCTGGTTCCCGTCCGTGGAGCGGTGGGTCTGGATCCTGGCCATCATCTTCCTTCTCGCTGCGCTGAACCTGCTGAGCGTAAAGGTGTTCGGTGAACTCGAATTCTGGTTCACGCTGGTCAAGGTTGCAGCAATTATCGCCATGATCGCTGGCGGAGCGGCCATCCTCGCGTTCGGATTCCAGATCGGCGACGCCTCGGCCGCCCCGGGCCTGGGAAACCTCGTGGAGCACGGCGGCCTGTTCCCGAACGGCTTCGAGGGGCTCCTGGCCTCGTTCGCCGTCGTCATGTTCGCCTTCGGCGGCATCGAAACGATCGGCATCACGGCCGGCGAGGCAGCCGACCCCAAGAAGGTGATCCCGAAGGCCGTCAACACGGTACCGGTCCGCGTCCTGCTGTTCTATGTGCTGACCCTTGGAGTGCTGATGAGCCTCTTCCCCTGGAACGAGATCGGCAGCAACGGCAGTCCCTTCGTCCAGATCTTCAGCGGGCTGGGTATTCCTGCCGCCCCCCACATCCTCAACGCCGTGGTGATAACCGCCGCACTGTCCGCCATCAACAGCGACATCTTCGGCGCCGGGCGGATTCTCTTCGGCCTGGCCAAGCAGGGCCACGCTCCGCAGAGCTTCGGACGGGTGTCGCGGCATGGCGTGCCGTGGATGACCGTGGTGATGATGACCGGAATCCTCCTGGTGGGAGTGGTGCTGAACGCAGTCATCCCTGAAGATGTCTTCCTACTCATCGCCTCCATCGCCACGTTCGCCACCGTCTGGGTGTGGGTGATGATTCTCGCCTCCCACGTGGCCATGAAACGCGAAATCGCCCGGAAGGGCCTGCCGGCGTCGGACTTCCCCTCCCTATGGTGGCCGACTGCGTCCGTTCTCACCATCGGCTTCATGGTCCTGGTCATCGCAGTGCTGGGCTTCTTTGAGGACACTCGCGTGGCGCTGTACGTGGGGGCCGTGTGGTTGGGACTGCTGGTGGCCGCCTACGGGCTTTGGGTCAGGGGCATCGGACGACGCCGGGCCCACCTTGAGGACGAGACCTCCCCGCTGCCCGTGGTCGCCAAAACTGAGTAGGATTTCTGCGAAAATGGCGCTCAAGGCTGGATTACGCGAAAACAAGTAGTAAAAATGGAAAAAGACAGGTACTTGGCGCCTGTTACCCGAGTGCACGGTGTGATAAATGAGGTAGATGTTACCCGTGTGACGCATGTGATTGCTCCCTAAAGTGGACTACACGGTGCCAGCCGGCCGGGGGTAGAGACCCCGCATGATGTACCGGCTCCGCGCCACCAGTGACTCGACGATTGGTCACACTGCGAAGGAGTGGTCCTCATGTTGGAAATCCAGGCCGGGGCGCCGGCAGAAAATGTTCAGTCCGGGCGGTTGTCCGGCTTCCTGGCCCAGACGCTGCAACGGGCGCGCACGGCCGCTGTTCCATACAGGATCGGCGACGTTCTGCTGGGCGACGATCCGTTCAACGGCCGGCGGGAAGGCACCGTGGTGGTCAAGAACGGCCGGTCGATCGGGATCCGCTCCTCAGACCGGGTGTACTTCTACGATCACCGGCAACTGAGGCGGCCGGACTAGCGGGTCATCCCCGCCAGTCCAGCCGACGAGCAACAGGAGCCGATTCCATGTCCATCGCCAACCTGCCAACTGCCTATCTCACCATTGCCGAGGTGGCCGCTGCCTTGCGCCTTTCCAAAATGACCGTCTACCGGATGGTCCGGGCCGGAACGCTTGCAGCGGACCGGTTCGGCAAGTCCTACCGTGTGCCGGAGTCGGCCGTGGAGGAGTACATCCGGGCCTCAGGCAACCCGGGCCCGGATGATCCCCCGGGCGCACGAAGCTGAGCGCGCGAAGTTGAGGGGCCGTCGGGCTGTTGCCAACGCCTGGGAGCACATGGGTGCTGGTTGGCCATCAACCGCCGGCGTTACCATCAGGCATGCTGCCGCTGCAGAATCTCCTCGCCTTTGCCTTGGTCTCCGCGTTGCTCATCGCCGTGCCGGGCCCAAGCGTCCTGTTCGTCATCGGACGGTCGCTGGCATTAGGGCGGCGGGGCGGACTGCTGAGTGTCCTCGGCAACGCGGCCGGGGAACTGGTGCAGATCGCAGCCGTGGCGTTGGGGCTCGGCGTGGTGCTGGCTGAGTCGTTACTGCTGTTCACCGTGGTGAAGTTTGCCGGCGCGGCCTACCTCATCTATCTGGGAATCCAGGCGGTGCTCCACCGCCGTGGCGGCCCTTCAGGCCCTGATCCGTCCAGGCCGGCGACCACCCGGCGGATTCTGCGCGAAGGCTTCATTGTGGGGGCCACGAATCCGAAGTCCGTGGTGTTCTTCGTGGCGGTCCTCCCCCAGTTCGTGGACCATTCTGCCGGTGCCATTCCCGTCCAGCTCGCCCTGCTTGGTGCCACGTTCCTGGCCATCGCGCTGGTTTCGGACAGCGCTTGGGCGCTGGCCGCGGGAACTGCACGGCAATGGTTCGCCCGCTCGCCCCGCCGGGTGGCAGCCGTCACGACAACCGGCGGGGTGATGATGATCGGGCTCGGCGGAACCCTCGCCCTGACGGGGACCAAGAGCTAGGGGATTAGCGGGCGGACCAACCCCCGTCCATCGTGTAGCTGGCCCCGGTGACCATTCCGGCGGCGTCGGAGGACAGCCATGCGACCAGGGACGCCACCTCTTCGGGTTCCACCAGCCGTTTCACAGCGGATTCGGTGAGCATCACCTTCGCCAGGACCTCCGACTCCGGAATCCCGTGGACACGCGCCTGGTCCGCGATCTGCTTCTCCACCAGCGGGGTGCGCACATACCCGGGGTTGATGCAGTTGGACGTGACCCCGTGCTCCCCGCCTTCAAGTGCCGTTACCTTGCTCAGCCCCTCAAGCCCGTGCTTCGCCGAGACGTAGGCGCTCTTGAACGGGGAGGCCCGGAGACCGTGCACTGACGACAGGTTGATGACGCGCCCAAAGCCATTGGCGTACATGTGCGGCAACGCGGCCCGGATCAGCAGGAAGGGCGCTTCGAGCATGAGTGCCAGGATCCGCCGGAACGCCACGGGATCGAAGTCCTCGATGGGGCTGATGCGCTGGATGCCGGCGTTGTTCACCAGGATGTCGCAGTCCAGGCTCAGTGCGGCAAGCGCCTCGACGTCCAGGAGGTCGACAGCCCAGGATGTGCCGCCCACCTCATCGGCGAGGGCCGCGGCGCCGGCTTCGTCGACGTCGGCCACCACCACCTTGGCTCCCCTGGCGGCCAGTTCCCGTACGCACGCCGCGCCGATCCCGCTGGCCCCGCCGGTGACCAGGGCCTTGCGGCCGTTCAGGTTTTTTTCCACGTCCGGACCTTGTGCGTCCACAGTCTGCTCCTCCAAGTGTCCACGTTGACACGTGCCGCACGCCGTTCACTTACAACTCGTGCAGCACTTCCGATTCACCCGAGTATTCCTGCAGACGGAACGCGGTTCAATGACTAATCAGGCACTGGATTCGTGCAAAATTGCAGATATGGATGCCAACCCCGACGACCTGCTGGTGCTGCTCGCCGTCTCCCGCTCGGCAAAATTCACGACGGCGGCCCAGGTCCTGGGCCTGAACCACACCACCGTTTCACGCCGGATCGCCGCGCTGGAGAAGGCCCTGGGCGGCCGTGTTCTCGCCCGGGCCTCAGGGGGCTGGGAGCTGACAGCACTCGGAGCCCAGGCCGTGCTGGTTGCTGAGCAGGTGGAAACGGCGGTGCGTGCGCTGGGACCGTCAGGCCGCGCGCCTGACCCGGTTACCGGCGTCGTACGCATGACGGCGACCGACGGCTTCAGCGCATATATCGCCGCTCCCGCGGTTGCCCGGGTGAGGAGGGACCACCCGGGGCTCAGCGTGGAGATCGTCACCGTCACCCGCCGGGCGCTCCAGCAACGCTCGGGACTGGACATCGAGGTGGTGGTCGGCGAGCCGCAGGTGCACCGGGCCGAAGCGTTCCGGCTCGGCGAGTACGAGCTCGGAATGTACGCGTCCCGCTCGTACATCGAGGCCAACGGAACGCCGGAGTCGGTGGAGGCCCTGACCGCCCATCCGCTCGTGTACTTCGTGGACTCCATGCTGCAGGTGGACGATCTTGATGCACCGCGGCGCCTGGTGCCGGCAATGCGCGACGGCGTCAGCTCCACCAACGTGTTTGTGCACGTCGAGGCCACCCGGGCAGGAGCCGGGGTGGGGTTCCTCCCCTGTTTCATGGCCGACAGGCACGAGGACCTGGTGCGCCTGCTGCCCCGGGACATCGCCGAACGGCTGCCCTACTGGATGGTCCTGCGTCCGGAGTCGATGCGCCGGCCTGCGGTCGCTGCCGTGGTGACGGCGCTGCGCGAACAAACGACCGCGCACCGGGAGTGGCTACTGGGGCAGGGACGCGGCGGTTCAGCCGCTGCTGGGTAGGTGCCGTTTCGAGCGCGCAGAAGGGCAGTTACTCAGCAGTCGACGGTGGCGCAGGATCGTGGCGCACCTGGGCTCCGGCGGCGAAGGCCCGAACCTTCTCGTCGTCCCAGATATGCGCCGGCACCGCCCCGCCCAGGAGGCGCCGCGCGAGCTGCGGATCGTCGTCGAACGGCTGGTCGCTGCCGGCCATCACCATGTTCCCGTAGCGGCGCCCCTTCAGCATGGCCGGGTCCGCGATGATGATGGTGTGTTCGAAGACGGCCGCGATGGTGGCCGCGTCCTCCCGGGCATTCTTCAGGTCCGGACCGTCGCCAGAATTGACCACGTAAATTCCGCCGGGGGCGAGCACCCGGCGGACATGTTCGTTGAACTCGGCCGTGGTCAGCGCAACCGGGGTCACCGCGCCGGCGAAGACGTCCCGGATGATGAAGTCGCGGGTGTCCGGGGTGAGGGTCTCGGTCACGGCACGGGCCTCGCCGACGCGAAGCCGCAACAGCGGGGCCTTGGGAAGGTCGAACCAGCCGCGGACATACTCGGCGAGTTTTCCGTCCAGCTCCACCACCACCTGGCGGGCGTCCGGGTAGGCCGCGTGGAAGTAGCGGGCCAGCGAGCACGCTCCGCCGCCCAGGTGCAGACCCCGCAGCCTCGGCTTGGTCTCAGGCTGCCAGCGGGATTCGATGAGGGCGGACATCCAGCGCATGTACTCGAAGTCGAGGAACAGCGGATCGGCAAGGTCAATGTGGGAACTCATCACGCCGTTGATGCGCAGGAGCCAGCCCGTGGAGTTGTCCTGGTCGGCGATGAGCTCGCAGTCGCCAGTGTCGATGTAGTAGACGCCCGCAACGGGGCCGTCTGAACGTGCTCCTTTGGCGACTTCCAGCACGTCGGAGGCCGCTGCTGTGCCTCTTCTGCCGCCTGTTTTGCTGCCTGCGTGGGAACCCGGCTTCCCGCCTGACTTGGTGCGCCGTCCCATCAGTTCCCCGCCGCTTCCGTCATGCTTCAAGCCTAGTTGACCGGGGTGAAGGGGCCTGCCGGCCAGAGCTTGCCCTCCGGCGGGCGGCGGCAGGCCACGCCGGCAGTTTACCCCTCCGGGACAGGGGCGCCCTCGCCGTTGCGGATGCGCTGGACCATCGCCGTGGTGGAACGCTCAGCCACGTAGTCGAGGATGGTGACCGTGCCGCCGTACGCCTCCACGGCTTCGGTTTCGGCCAGCATCTCCGGCGTGTAATCCCCGCCTTTGGCGTAGATTTCCGGGCGCAGCTGTTCGATCAGGGGAATGGGCGTTGCGGTGTCGAAGACGGTCACGTAGTCCACGCAGCTCAGGGCGGCGATCACGGCCGCCCGGTCCGCCACGCTGTTGATGGGACGGCCCGGCCCCTTGAGCTTCCGGACGGAGTCGTCACTGTTGAGAGCCACCACCAGGACGTCGCCGAGCTGCTTGGCCTGGTTCAGGTAACGGGTATGTCCGCGGTGCAAGACGTCGAAACACCCGTTGGTCAGCACCACGCGCTGGCCGTCGTTGCGGTGGGCACGGATGTGCCGCTCCAGTTCGTCAGCGGTCAGGGCGGCGTCCCCGAAGCTTTCCAGGTAGCGGCCCAGCTCGTCCGTGCCGCACACCGACGTCCCGGGATGGTGGACCACCACATCCGCAGCGGCCTGCGCCAGGTCCAGGCTGGCCGACAGCGGCAGTGACGCCGCACGCGCCAGGGTCAAGGCAGCCACGAACGTGTCGCCTGCACCGGAGGCCTGCTTCTCGGTGGCAGGCCGTGCCCACGTCCGGTGCTGATTTCCGGCGGCTGGAATGAGGACCGTCCCGTCCCGGTCCAGCGTGACCACGACGGCGCGTGCTCCCGTCGCCTGCAGCAGCTCGCCGGCGTGCTCGGTCACCACGGCCGCGCGCTCGGGCCCGCTGCCCAGCCGGAGGTCAAGCATCCGGGCGGCCTCCTGCGCGTTGGGCGTGGCCAGGTCCGGCTCCAGTCCGGCCCACGGGCGCGGATCGTGCGCGTCCACCACCACAAGCGTTCCCTGCCCGCGCCCGGCCAGGGACTCTATGAGCCGGGCGCGGACCGGTTCTGCGAGGACGCCCGTTCCGTAGTCGCAGATCACCACCGCGTTCTGGCGTCCGACGGCGGCAGGAACCGCGGCCTCGAACGTCGCCAAGGCGTCGGGCGGGACGGTTGCCGCGGTGTCGTCGAAGCGCAAGAGGACCTGCCCGCCGCTGCTGATCCGGATTTTGGTAGGGGTGGCCATGTCCGGGTGTTCGGTGAGCAGCGTGGTGTCCACCCCCGCGGCGACCAGTTGGCGCCGAAGTTCCGCGCCGGCGTCGTCCGCTCCGATGATTCCGGCTACGCTGACGCGGGCGCCGAGTGCGGCCAGGTTCATAGCGGTGTTGGCGGCACCGCCGGGGGCAAAGTCACGCCGGGCGATGTCCACCACGGGAGCCGGGGCCTCGCGGCACATCCTGTCGATCGTGCCGCTCCACCAGCCGTCGAGCATGAAGTCGCCCACCACAGTGACGGCAGGATGTTCCTGGGCCAGCCTCCGGGGAAGCCACGCCGCAAGGCCGCGCTGCTCCGAAAGCACCGGTTCGGCGGTCATGACGCTGCCCCATTGACGTCACGAGCTGCCGGCGCAGGCGGCGCAGCGATGTGCACCACCTTGACCCGGCTGAATTCGTCCAGGAGTTCGGGTCCGTAGCCAAACCCGTGCCCGCTTTCGCCCCGGGGCTGGGCGGCCCCGCCGGGTGCGCCACCGAACACCTCGTTGACCTTGACAGTCCCCACCGGCAGCGCGGCGACCGCCTGCTGGGCGTGGGCGATGCTGCCCGTCAGGACGGTGGCGGCAAGGCCGTACCGGCCGGCCGCGGCGAGCGTGAGCCCTTCCTCGAAGCTTTTCACCACGCGCACCGGCGCCACGGGGCCGAACGTCTCCTCGGACATGGCGTCCATGGCCTCTATGCAATCCACGAGGACCGTGGCCGGGTAGAACGCACCAGGCCCGTCCGGGACAGTGCCGCCCTCCATTGCCCGCGCGCCCAGCTGCAGTGCCTCGGTCACGTGCCCATGCACGGCGTCCCGCATCCTCGTGTCTACGAGCGGCGCCAGCCGGTTCTCCCGGTTGTGGTCCCTGGCCTGCTCCACGAGAGCCTGGCAGAACGGTTCGGCGATGGACGCGTGGACGTAGATCCGCTCCACCGACGTGCAGATCTGCCCGCTGTTGCTGAAGGCCCCGATCGCTGCCTGCTCCGCGGCCCAGCCGGGATCCACGTCCGCGTCCACCAGCAGCGGATCGTTCCCGCCGTTTTCCCTGATGACATAGGCACCCGTCAGTACCGCCGCCCGTGCAATCCGGTCTCCGGTCGCGCTGGACCCGACGTGGGCGAACATATCAACGTCCGGCTGCTGCGTGAGGAGGGTCCCGACGTCGGCCCCTCCGGTCAGCGTGACCAGCACGTTGGGCGGAAAGACCGGCGCCAGCGCCTCCCCCAGCAGCTTTCCCAGGTGGGGGCAGCGCTCGCTCGGCTTGTGAATGGCGGTGTTCCCGGTAACCAGGGCGGCGCCAATGAGTCCGCAGGCCACGGCCACGGGGTCGTTCCACGGCGTCAGCAAGACGGCCACGCCGCGCGGCTCGGCGACGGTGTAATCCGCCGCCAGCACGTTGCCGCGAAGGCTGTGGCCCCGGTGGACCGGACCTAGTTCCGCGTACTGCTCCAGTGTGGAAACACCGGCGGCAATGCCGGCAAGGGCCTCCTCCACCGGACGGCCGGTCTCCTGGGCATTCAGTTCCGCAAGCTCGGCGCCGGCGGCCTCCAAGGCCCTGGCAGCCTCGCGCAACAGCTTTCCCCGCTCCCCTGGCGGCGTGGCAGCCCAGCCGGGCTGGGCCGCGCGGGCAGCTGCCACGGCTCCCGCCACGTCATCTGCGCCGGCGACGGAAAGGCTGCCGACGGTTTCCCCTGTTCGCGGGTTGAGGATGATGAGCATGTCTTCCGCATTGGCCAGCTTGCTGGTGATGGTCGATTGCATGTGGCTCCTCACTGGGTTGGCCTGTGCCTGCCGGGCGTCGATTCCTGCCCTCTCTGAGGTGACCGTACCCCGGCGTCGAAAGGTTTACACCCGGCTGCGGCAGGAGTTTCCAGAGATGGCGGGCCGGGTCCCGGCGCGGTGGCGGGCAGGGTATCCCGAGCTGGCAATACGGTGCCGATGCACCGTAGGGTGGCTCCACATAACCCATCCTGACCTGAATGCATCCCGACCTCAACGACGGAGCCGAGAGGGCTGACACCATGGAACTCATCAACGCCGACTTCGGCGGAGCGCGCATCACGGGCCAAGGAATCGGCCCGGTTTTGGAAGCCTTCAGCGGTGTCTCCCGCATCGCCGTTCTCCGTGGCGGCGGGCTGGGTGACCTGATGTTTGCCCTTCCCGCGGTGGCTGCCCTAAAGGCCGCTTATCCGGACGCCAGCGTCACCCTGCTGGGCACGCCAATTCATGCTGAGCTGCTGTCCCAGACCATGGGACCGGCGGATGAGACCGTGATCCTGCCTTTTTCCGAAGGTGTCCGTCCAGGGCCGGAGGACGACGACGAACTGGAAAAGTTCTTCACCGAAATGCGCGCCAGGAACTTCGACCTCGCCGTCCAGCTGCACGGCGGCGGGCGCTACTCAAATCCCTTCCTGCTCCGGCTCGGAGCCCGGCACACCGTGGGCACCAGGACCCCGGATGCGGAGCCGCTGGAGCGTACCGTGCCGTACCTGTATTACCAGCACGAACCGCTCCGGGCCCTCGAGGTGGCAGGATTTGCCGGTGCCCCTCCCCGCGAGCTCGAAGCCAGACTCCAGGCGCTGCCGGAATTTGGCCAGCAACTCGAGCAGGACCTGCCCTTGGGGAACGGCGGGCCCGGAGACCACCCGACACTCGTGATCCATCCGGGCGCGACGGATCCGCGACGGCGCTGGCCCGCCGAACGCTTCGCCGCGGTGGCGCGGAAGGCCGCCGACGACGGCTTCCGGGTTCTTGTGGTCGGCGACAGCAGTGAAAAGGAACTGGCCGAAACGGTGGTGGAACTCGCCGTCGAAGATGCCCCCACAGACCGGTCCGACGCTGCCCGACCGGCCGTAGAGTCACTCGCCGGCAAGCTCAGCCTGGGCGAGCTCGCGGCACTGCTCGCGGGCAGCGACGTCGTGCTGGCCAACGACAGCGGACCCCGCCACCTGGCCCAGGCCCTGGGCACACCCACTGTGGGCATCTACTGGACGGGCAACGCCATCAATGCCGCACCGCTGGGGCGCAGCCTGCACCGGATCCGCCTGGGCTGGGCCACGCGCTGCGAGGTGTGCGGCGTGGATATTACGCAGGTCGGATGGACGGCCCCACGGTGTCCTCATGACGAGTCCACCGTGAAGGCCGTCGAACCCGCCGAGGTCTACGAGGACGTGCTCCAGCTCACGGCCACGAGCCCTCTTCTTCGTGGCAGATAAGCATTTCCCGGACCTCGCAGCCGGCGGGCTGGGACAGTGCGAACAGAATCGCCTGGGCCACGTTGCCGGGGTCGTTCAGGCGTGAGTCGTCCTGCGGCTTGTACTGCTCTGCCCGGTCATCAAAGAAGCGGGTCTTCATGCCGCCGGGAATCATGGTGGTCACGCCGATCTGACCGCCCGTCTCAGCCGCCAGCGAATGGCTGAAGCCCACTACCCCAAATTTTGAGGCGCAATAGGCGGTGGCCTCCGGCAATGCCCGCTTGCCCAGCGTGGACGCAATGGTGACCACCCGCCCCCGGGACTCCTTCAGATACGGAAGCGCCGCCCGCACAACGGACACTGTGCCCATCAGGTTGACGCCGATGACGCGTTCCCATTCCTCCGCCGCCACGTCCTCCAGCTTGCCGCACCGGTCGATGCCCGCCGCGGTGACGACGGCATCCAGCCCGTCCAGTGTCTCGGCTGCCTGCCGGACAGCTTCAGTCACGGCAACGCGGTCTGAGACGTCCACCTCGAAAGCCTTCGCAGCCGCAACGTTCCGGATGTCCCGGTCCAGCACCACCGGTGTTCCCCCGGCTTTCAGCACGGCATCAACGACGGCGGCCCCCAGACCGGAGGCGCCGCCGGTTACCAGGACCCGGCCGGGCCGGAAAGTCGATTCAGTCATGGTGTTCCTTTCGGTTGGGTCTTAACAAGATCGTGTTGCAGTTCAGGTGACACAGTTCAACTGACCTTCGCCAGTGCATCCGCGAGGACTGACGTGGACCGGGCCTGGTGGAACGGCACCGTCACACAGCGCCCGCCCCAGCCCGCGACCAGGCCTGCCTCGGGCAGCTCCGATGCGCGGTAATCGCCGCCCTTCACCCAGACGTCCGGCCGCAGTGTCTCCAAGCATGCCTCCGGGGTGTCCTCCCCGAAAACCAGGACAGCGTCCACGCACTCAAGTGCCAGCAAAAGCTCCGCCCGGTCCTGCTGGCTCACAATCGGCCGCTGCTCACCCTTGATCCGGCGCACCGACTCGTCAGAGTTCAGGCACACGATCAGGCAGTCACCAAGGTCCCTCGCAGCCGCCAGCGTGCGGGCATGGCCGGCATGCAGCAGGTCGAAGCAGCCTCCCGTGGCCACGACCGTTCCTCCGTTGGCGCGCACCCGCCGGGCAAGGTCCAGGGCGTCTTCCTCGGGGCTGTGGTGCCAGACCGGCCGGTGGCGGTCGGGCAGGGAGGCTACTCCGCCGGCGCCGAGGAAGGCAGCCGCTTCATTGATCGCGAGTTCCGCGGCGTCGCCGAGGCTGCGTCCCTCGGCCAGGTGCACGGCAAGGCTGGCCGCGAGCCGGTCGCCGGCGCCGCAGGGATCCGTGACCTCGGTGGGAGGGGCCGGTATGGTCACGGGTGCTGTGTCGTTCCGGGACAGCAGTCCACCTTGCTCCCCCATGGTCACGAGGACCGCCTGGCTTTGCCAGCGGTCCAGCAGTGTTTTGCCGAGGGCGCTGCCGACGGCGGCAATCGCCGCATACGTTCCCGTGCCGGATTCCGCAGCCTTGGCCGCCTCGGAAAGATTCGGCGTCACCACGGCCACGCCGCGCACCGGGACGGCGCCGGACGGGTGCGGATCCCATACGATCGGGATGTCGGCGGCGCGGGCCTCGAGCAGCTCGCGGATCTCCGGGTTTGCGGCAAGGCCCCTGCCGTAGTCGGCCACGATGATGACCTCGGCCTGGTCCAGCGCCCTGAGCATACCCGCGGTGGCCTCCGGCACTTCCGGCCGCCCGCATCCCTCATCCACCCGCACCACCGGCTGGCGACCCGCGCGGATCCGGGTCTTAACAGGGGTTCTGGCGCCGGAGGGCCCGGAGACAACCCGTACGCCGGCGAGCGCGCCCTCCAGTGCCAGGGAGGCGTCGTCGTCGGAAAGCACCGTCACCAACGTGACAGGGTGGCCGTCCTGGGCCAGCATGCGGGCCACGAGCCCGGCGCCGCCGGCCCGGCGCCGGACCTCGGAGACGTCCACCACCGGCACCGGCGCGTCGGGGCACAACCGTGTTGCCTCACCCGAAAGGTCCACGTCCAGCAAAACGTCGCCCACCACAGTGATCCTCATGCGCGATCAGCCTCCAGACCGGCATTGACCTGGCCTTTGCGGGCCACCTCGGCTTCAAAGGCCCGGCAAATGGCATGGAGGGCGATCAGGTGCCCTTCCTGAGCATTGGCGGAGATGGCATCGATGGCCACAGCCTCATCGCAGCAGGACGCCAAGGGATTGGGCGCCGGCCCGGTCAGGGCCCACGTGGTCACGTTCAGTCTGGCCGCCGCCTCGGCTGCACGGAGCAGGTTGGGGCTCTGGCCGCTCGTGGACAGCAGCACGAGAATGTCCCCCGACCTGCCGTGGGCGCGGACTTGCCGGGCGAAGAGTTCCTCGTAGCCGTAGTCGTTGGCAATCGCCGTGACGGCCGAACTTTCCGCGTGCAGGGAGATCGCGGAAAAAGGCATCCGTTCGCCATCAAACCGGCCCACGAGCTCCGCGGTCAAGTGCTGCGCTTCGGCAGCGGACCCGCCGTTCCCGGCAGCAAGCAGCTTCTGCCCGCTGAGCAAACGCTGGGCCAGCTCCACGCCCCATTCGGCCAGCCGGTCGGCCTGGCGTTCCAGGGACCGCAGGGCAGGCAGGACGTTTTCCAGATGGGTCCGCACCGCCTCCCGCGAGCCCGCTCCGGCGTTCTGCCTGCCCGTCTCCTGGGAGGAGAACTGGTCCTGGGAGGGGGGAAGGTCCGGAGAGATGCCAACCTGGTTCATGGCCGGAAGTTCGGCCTCCCGCAGGGATTCCGCAGTCACAGAGCCGCTCCTTCCATTGGTTCCAGCCGGCCCGCGTCCGCAGTGCCTGCGATGGCCAGCTGGTAGGCCTTTTCGGTTTCGGCAGCGACCCTGCTCCAGGAGTAGCGGGCCTTCGCGCGCCGCTCGCCGGCCCGTCCGAGCTTGGCCCTCAGTTCGGGGTTGGCCAGCAGGGTGCCGACGGCCTCTGCGATGGCTTCGGGATCCTTCGGCGGTACATGCAGGCCGGTTCCGCGGTCCACCACACTGTCTGTCAGGCCTCCCACCGCAGCGGCGACTACCGGAACACCGCAGGCCATGGCCTCAAGGGGAACAATGCCGAAGGGCTCGTACCAAGGAGTGCAGACCACAGCGTCCGCACTCCGGAAGATACCGGGCATGGCCTCCCGGGCCACCTGCCCCCGGAGCTCAACATGGTCCGCCACGCCGAGGTCCCGGGCAAGGTCCAGCAGCCTGCGCGCCTCCGGATCCTGCCCGCCCGCGTCCTCCCCGCCGCCCACGATCAGCAGCTCGACGTCGTCGAACCCTTCCTTGAGCAGGTACGGCAGCGCACGGATCACCAGATCAACGCCCTTGCGCGGAACAAGCCGCCCCACGGAAAGGATCCGATGCGAACGGGCCGGAGCGTCGGCCAGCCCGTCACTGGAGAAGAGGTCCAGATCCACCCCGCAGGGGGCGATGGAAACCCTGCGGGTATCAATTCCCATTGCCCGCAGTTCGAAGACCTCGTCAGAACACGTGGCCACGATGCGGTCAGCCGACCGGCCCACGGACGGTTCAAGGAAACGCCTCTCGGCCGGGCTGGTGTCCGCGGCGCCCTGGTGGCGCCGCTTAACCGTGCCCAGTGCGTGGAAGGTCTGGACCACGGGAACCCGGAATCCGCCAGGCTCGCGGCGTGCGGCGTCCAGCGCGGCGACGCCGGACATCCAGAAGTGGCCGTGCACCACGTGCGGCGGTGAGTCGCCCCAGTCCTGGACCACGCCATCCGCCAGGGCGCCCATGAAGGGCAGCAGCTCGTCCTTGGGCACATGTTCGGCCGGCCCTGCGTCCACGTGTACCACCTCGAGCCGGGGATGCACCCGCACCCTCGCGGGCAAATCCGGCGAGTCACGCCTCGTGTAGACCGTTACCCGATGGCCCCGACGGGCCAGTGCCGACGAAAGGGCCGCCACATGAACGTTCTGGCCGCCGGCATCCACGCCGCCAAGCGCTGCCAAAGGACTGGCGTGTTCCGAAATCATTGAGATCTTCAATGGATGTTCCCTTCTCGCGCCGCGGTGGGGGCATCCGGTCCGGAGCCCTTCAAAGCTGCATCGCCGGAGGGTGCCCCCTCCAAAGACCCATGCTGCCGCTCCTCCCCCTGCACTTTCCCTCCGCCGCCGGCCGGCACCAGCTCCGCCAGCAGCTCGTCCCAGTCAGCCAGAAAGCGTTCCAGCCCATAGCGCTCCAGCGCCGCCTCCCGGGCAACTTTGCCCCGGCGTCGGGCCTCCTCCGGATCATTGACCAGCTGCCGGGCAATCCGGCTCAGCTCCTCTACCTCAGTGGAAATGCCGCCTGCCTCAGGCGGGACGGCCCGTGCCGCCTCGGTGGTGGCCAGCGCCAGAACCGGCATGCCAAGATGCATCGCCTCCAGCAGCGCGAGCCCAAGGGAAGTCCAGCGCAGCGGGTGCAGGTATGCCCGGCAGCGCGCCAGTTCACGGTGCAGCTCCGCGGTTTTCAGGTCACCCCGGACGGTGAGCTGCCCGGAAGGGATTCCCGTGGCCTCCGCCAGCCCGTCGCCGCCCATGCCGAAGACCTGGAGCGGGGCTGCCGTGGCGAAGCGTGGCAGCAGGTCCGTGCCCGTCACGCGGCCGCGGCGTACCGGTTCGTTGACCACCACGCCCAGCTCCGGGACCTCGCCCGTGTAAAGGTAGCCGGGGTCCGCGATGCCATGCTCAATGACCTTGGTCGGTGCCCGGCCGCTGTCCCAGAACAGTTCGTTGAAATGGGTCACGTGAACGATCGGAATGCCGTTCTGATCCCCGAGGGGATGGACCGTGAAGGGAACATCACCTTTGGGGGTGTTGTGTTCCACGTACACGGCGGGAAGGTCGACGCCGGCCCGGCGGCCCAGGATGCGCGTCACCTCAGCGGCTTCCTCCGGACGTTGAAGCACGACGGCGTCGATGCTGCCGGCGTCCAGCTCCGCGAGCGCGACCTCCCGCGCAGAAGCGGGCCAGGGCCGGCCGGCCCGGCCCAGCCCCCAGGGACCGCCGCCGGGCAGGACAGGCAGCAGGTACTCGTGCCGGCCGCGGACAAAGGCGTCCGTCCACGACCCGTGCACGTGCCAGAGCAAGATTCTCATTGTTTCCGGACCTTTCTCCGTGTGCTGAGCGACGAGACCCCGCTCAGCAGGCGTTCGACCGCGTCCACCACCTGCTCCGGCGGAACAGAGCTGAGGCAGGGATGGCCCGGTACCGGACAATCTCGTGCACGGCTGAGCCGGCACGGCGCGTTCTGGTCTCCCAGCAGTTCCAGCGGAACGCCGTACGGCGCCCAGCGGACGGCCGGTACGACCGGGGAAAACAGGCTCACCACCGGGGTTCCGACGGCGGCCGCCAGGTGGGCGGGACCGGTGTTTCCGGTGACCACGACGTCGGCGTTGGCCAGGACCCCGGACAGCGTAGAAAGATCCGTCCGGCCGCCGAGATCGATGGCGGAGGGGCCGGCCACGGTAGCGGTCAGGGCTGTTTCCCCCGGGCCGCCGGTCACCACCACCCGGTGGCCGGCGCCCTCCAACAGCTCCACGGCCGCCGCATGGTGCAGCGGCGGCCAGGCCCGGGCCGGGACCGTTGCCCCCGGGTGGACCACCACGTACGGGCCCTCGCCTACCAGGTGCCGGACGCCGGGAGGGTCCTTGACCATGAGTTTTCCGTCGTCACCCGTCTTGAGCTGGAAGCCCGCCGCGCGGGCGATCCCGAGCGCCCGCACGGACTCTGGCTGGTCCTCGGGAAAGTCCTCGCCGGGTCTCAGCCTGACGTCGAGAAGGGAGCCCGGGTAATCAGTGGACGCGCCCGTGATGCGCTCCACACCGGCCAGCCGCAGCAGGAGCGCCAGCGGAAGCGGCGACTGGTGGAAGGAGGTGAGGATGACCGCCTCGGTGATGCGGGAATTCCGGACATAGCCCACCAGCGAGTCAAGATGAGGTCCTGTGACCGCCGGGGCGGGGTTGCTGATCCACGGGGAATCCCAGGAATACACGTCGGCGACATTGGGCAGCAGTGACGCTGCCGACTGGCCTTGCGGTCCGCAAAGCACGACGACGTCGTTGGGGCTGCCGCCGTCGGCCCGGCGTCCGTTCGCCACTGCCCGGACTGCCGGGCCCGCCAGGAGGACGTCACCGACGCTGTCCAGCCGGGCCACGAGGACCCTGCTCATGCGGGCCCTTTCAGCAGCGGCCCCAGAGGCGCAGGTCCCCGAAACAGCGGCTCCCCGAACAGCAGCGCGACGGCCTGTTCGAGGTCAGCGGCAACCTCGGGGGCCGCTGCGACTTCCTCAGCCCGGGTCTGCGGGGTAGGAACAAGGACACCGCGTGCGCCGGCGGCCGCGGCCGCCTCCACGTCGCTGCCGATGTCACCTATGAAGGCCGCCTCCGAGGGATCGATGCCAAGACGCCGGCAGGCGCTGCGGACCATGCCCGGCGCCGGTTTCCGGCACAGACACGCGTCCCCGCTCCCGTGCGGGCAGACCTCCCAGACGTCAAAGGGGCCCAACAGGTCCTCAACCCGTGCGTTCACGCTATCAACCTCCTGCGCCGTCAGGAGGCCGCGGGCAATGCCCGACTGGTTGCTCAGCACGCCGGTGGCGAGTCCCCGGCTGCGCACTTCGTCGAGGACTTTCCGTGCATGCGGAAAAGGCTTGACCAGCTGCGGATCTCCGTTGTAGGGCACGTCAACCACAAGCGTTCCGTCGCGGTCGAACAGCACAGCCTTGAGCGTAGAAGCGTTACTTGCCATACCCACCTCGTTCCCCGACCAGCGGAAACCTAAACAACAGACCGCCTACTTCTTCTCGGCTAGACTCCTCGACAGACGTCCGAGCAGGGCGGCTGAAGAGAGGAGGGATACGGCTGTGGAAGCATCAAACGGCAAGCACGATCAACCTGTCCTGCTGGTCCTGCGGGCCCTGAAGCTCGGGGACCTGCTGGTTGCTGTGCCGGCACTGCGAGCCCTGCGCCGCGCCTATCCGAACCACCGCCTGCTGTACGCCGCGCAGGGCTGGCTGGAGGACGCCCTGGAGCTGGTAGGCGGCTACGAACTGCTTCCCACCCACGGCCTGGATGTTCCGATTCCCATTGAAGCCGGCCTAGTGGACGTTGCGGTCAATCTGCATGGCAGTGGACCCGAAAGCGAGGAACGGCTGGCCGCGATCCGGCCCAGGACCGTCGTAGGCCACCGGACGCCGGCACGGCCCGGCCCGTGGTGGGTCGACGACATCCACGAGCGCGAACGCTGGACCAGGCTGCTCCAGTGGCACGGCATCGAAGCCCGGCCGGACGATTACCGTCTCCTCCCGCCTGCCGTTCCCAGCCCCTGCCCGGGCGCCACGGTGCTACACGTGGGGGCCGCCTATGGCAGCCGGCTGTGGCCGGAGGACCGCTTTGCAGAAGTGGCCCGTGCCCTCTCAGAGGATGGTCACCAGGTGATATTCACCGGCAGCTCAGCGGAACGGCCACGGGCACTGGACGTTGCGCGGCTCGCCGGGCTGCCGGAGGACCAGGTCCTGGCGGGAAAGCTGCGGCTGGCCGAATTCATGGCTGCCATCACGGAGGCTCGGCTGGTGGTCTCCGCGGACACGGGTGCGGCGCACTTGGCCTCTGCGTATGCCCGGCCTTCGGTGGTGCTTTTCGGTCCGGCACCGGCCGAGGTGTGGGGCCCACCCCCTGGGCCCCACGTTGTGCTGACTGACGCTCAGGCGCGCCGAGGCGACACCTTCGCGGCCACCCCTGACCCGGCCCTCCTTGCGGTTTCGGTGGAGGACGTCCTGGCCGCTGTCGGGCAGCTTCCGCTCGCCTGACCTGCGCTGGTTCTGTAGCTGCCGGTCCTGCCGGTGCCGGTTCCGCCACCGTCCGTGCCCGAGCCCCGGTCCTCCTCGTCGAGCAACCGGCGCTGAAGCCAGACCAGGATGCGGGACAGGCGCCGGGACACCTGCATCTGGGAGATACCGAACCGTTTGCCCAGTTCCGTCTGGGTCTCCTCCCGGAAGTACCTCCGGTACAGCATCTCCCGGTCGTCAGGGTCCAGCTCCTGGATGGCCTCATTGAGGCATACGAGTTCCTCGAGGTGTTCGATCGGCTGGTCCGCCGAGACAAGCCCCTCGCCCATCGTTGGTCCACCCCACGGATCGGGACTGTCCAGCGAGTCCGGATGCATGCTGCTGCCTGCTGCCTGGGCTTCCCGAACGTCGGCGGGGCTGACGCCCAGTTCGCTGGCGAGTTCTTGTGCGGACGGTGTCCGCCCCAGCGACTGGGCCAGGTCCGGTGTGGTGTGCAGTACCTGCGTCCGCACGTCCTGGACATGCCGCGGCGG
The DNA here is from genome assembly GCF_021789315.1 of Arthrobacter sp. FW305-BF8. Lineage (NCBI taxonomy): Bacteria > Bacillati > Actinomycetota > Actinomycetes > Micrococcales > Micrococcaceae > Arthrobacter > Arthrobacter sp. FW305-BF8. The sequence continues at coordinate 561,469 of NZ_CP084561.1, read as the reverse complement.
CCGCACCGTCCAGCACCGGTCGCGCAAGAAGCGCTTGAGTTCACCGCTGATGGTGGGCGCCGCGTAGGCGGGGAAACTTTCGCCTTTCTCGGCATCGAAGCCCCGGGCAGCCTTGACGAGGCCCAAGTAGGCCACCTGGACCAGGTCTGAGCGCTCACGTCCGCGGGTGGCGAACCGGGAGGCGAGCGACTCCGCCAGGTCCAGGTAATTGAGCACCAGCTGGTTCTGGAAGGCATCATGCAGGCGCCCCGCCTGGGTCGCAGGTTGGGGTGCTGCATGGGGCGGGCCGGGCGGGGAAAAACAAGGTGGAGTTTCTGGCATTGTCGTGGGTTCCTTCGATCGGGAGCTCGAGAAAGCCTGCGGCAAGACTTAGAAGAAGGAAATCATAAGCGTGCTTATTACACAATGGTCCGAGGCGCTAGGCTCAAAAGAAGCACCAAGGCCACGGCACCGTTACCAGACGGCCTGGCCGTCACATTCCACGGCAATGGACGGAGCGGATTTCATGCGTATCGTGATTACGGGTGCCAGCGGCAATGCCGGGACAGCACTCCTGCGCAGGCTTCAGAATGCCCGGCAGGAACACCCCGGCGGCCTGGAACTGGTGGGCATCAGCCGCCGCACACCGGACACTTTACGGTCACCTTACGCGGGCGTGGAGTGGCACACCCTGGACGTGGGCGGTGACGGTGCGGTGCAGAAGCTGGCCAAGGCCTTTGCCGGAGCAGACGCTGTGGTGCATCTGGCCTGGCAGATCCAACCAAACCGGGATCTCCCGCAACTGCACTGCACCAATGTCACCGGCACGGCGAACGTGCTGGCGGCTGCCCGGGAAGCAGGGGTGGGGCACGTGGTTTGCGCCTCCTCGGTGGGCGCCTACAGCAAGTCACCCAAGGACCACCGCGTGGACGAATCCTGGCCCGCGGGAGGCATGGAGGGCTCACATTACAGCCGGCACAAGGCAGAGCAGGAAAAACTGCTGGATAGGTTCGCGGCGGACAATCCCTCCGTTGCCGTGGCCAGGCTGCGCCCCGGACTCATTTTCCAGGCGGAGGCCGGAAGCGAAATCGGCAGGTACTTCCTGGGGTGGGTCCACCCGAGGTTCGTCCCGCGCCGGCCGGCATTGCCCTTATTGCCAATTCCCGACGAACTGGTCTTCCAGGCGGTGCATGCCGACGACGTAGCGGACGCGTACTGGCGCGTGCTCGAGCGCAGGGCCAGCGGGGCGTTCAATGTGGCGGCCGAGCCGGTGGTCACGCCACAAAACCTGGCCAGGCTCTTTTCCGCCAAGAGGATCCTCCCCGTCCCGGTCAGCGCGCTGCACGCCTTCGTTGGCGCCACCTGGCGGCTCCGACTTCAGCAGACGGACTCGGGGTGGGTGGAGATGGCGGCGGGTGCGCCGATCATGGACACCCAGCGGATCCGGAACGAGCTCGGCTGGGAGCCGCAAACGCCGTCGCTGGAGGCCATCCAAGAGGTGATTGACGGCATGGGCAAAGGTGCCGGCGTGCCGGCGTCTCCGCCGCTCAAACCGCGGCGTAGCCTCCTCGGCCTCACCCGCCGTCGCTAGCTTCCGGGCATTGGTTCCGGACGCTGGTGACGGCGGGCGTCAACGGCTGACGGCGACTCACTCGCGCGGCGTGTTCCGCCGGGCAGCGTCCGTCGTGGCACCGGCATCCGGGTCGCGCCCGTCGGCTCCGGCGTCAGCGGCCCGCCCGCCAGCGTTCCGCGCATCGGCGTTCCGCGCATCGGCGTTCCGCGCATCGGCGGCCCGATCATCATCAGTTCCGGCATGCGTCCGTGCATCGTCGCGCCGGTTGCCATCCTCGTCCACGTCCGGGTCAAGCGCGTTCGCCTTGTACTGGTGCTTCTCGGCATCCGTCCGGAGGTCCTGGGCGGCCGACTGCTTTTGCTCGGCCTCCTGGCGAAGCCGGGCCGCCTCAACCTGCGCTTTCTCGGCGTCAGCCTTGGCATGCATGGCCCGAGCCTCGTTTTCCCGCGCCTCAAGGTCGGCGTTCTCCGCTTTCCTGCGGATCTCGGCTGCGTGCTGGCGATTCTGCTCATCGCGCTTTTGCCGGAACGCCTCCCTGCGTTTGCGGCTGGACATCAGAAGCACCACAACGAGTGCGATGACGACAATTACAACGACGATCCAAATCCAGGCACTCGGGTCCACTGTGGATCCACCTCTCTCTTTTTCCAGTACGTAGCTATCCGGCAGGGGCCCGCCCACCTGCCCCGACCAAACACTGCCGGAACGGGCGGCCGGTTGAACTAGCGGCCATCAGGGTACTTACTATCTAATAGTAATCATGCTTACTATTTTATGGCGAGTGATTGCCGGTTGTACTCAGCAACCCGAGATGCGGGAGAGGTACCAACTATGACCGAGAACCAATGGCCGCAGGCCGCGGGGGCCCGACCACCCGATGATGAGGAAAGCACAGATCCCGAGCTGGCTGGCGGCGGCCCACGCAGCGGTGGCCCAGGCCAAGATGCCAATCCGCTCGCCTCTGGCCAGCTGGCCGAGACTCCGCAGTCGAACACCCGAATGGCGGACGATCCGCTGAACGGAAAGCAACCGGCCGATGATCCGCTGGGCAGCGACCCGCTAACCCTGGACCGCCGCAACCCACCTAGAGCCCCCGGACAGTAGCGACTGACGCACTATGCGAGCTGTTGCACGACCCACGAGCCCCAACGCCTGACAGCGGGCAGGGAACGTTCCGTGACTTGCGGAGCATGGCCCCGCCTGCGAACGAAAGGATCCCCAATGGCTACGAAAGAAGCCCCGGAAACCAGCACAGCAAAGGCGGGAAGCGCACCTGCCCCGGATGACACGCGAAAGCCGGACAGCCCCACCGATGTGGACAAGCCATCGTGGAAGTACATTGCCCGCAAGACCCTGCGTGAATTTACTGCGGACCAGTGCCCCGACCTCGCGGCCGGACTTACCTACTACGCCATCTTCTCGCTCTTCCCCGCCCTGCTCGCCCTCGTTTCGCTGCTGGGCATCTTTGGACAGGCGGAAAAGACGACGTCGGCACTCCTGGAAATCGTCCAGGGCGTCGCGCCCGGGCAGGCGGTGGAGATGATCCGCGAGCCTATCCAGGAGCTGACCACCTCACCGGCGGCCGGCTTCACCCTGGTTATCGGTCTCGCGACAGCCATCTGGTCCGCGTCCGGGTATGTGACCGCGTTCGGCCGGGCGATGAACCGGATTTATGAAATAGATGAGGGCCGCGGATTCGTAAAGCTTCGCGGCACCATGCTCGGCGTCACGGTGGTCTCTCTGATCATCGTTGCGCTGCTCGCTGCAATGCTGGTCATCAGCGGCCCGGTGGCTGAGGCCATCGGCAATGTCCTGGGGCTGGGCGGAGTGTTCCTGACCGTGTGGAACATCGCGAAGTGGCCCGTCATCGTCGCGCTCGTGATCGTCGTCATCGCCATCCTCTATTACTTCACTCCGAACGTCCGCCAGCCAAAGTTCCGCTGGATGAGCCTTGGCTCCCTCATCGCCCTGGTGATCTTCGTGCTGGCCTCGGTGGGTTTTGGCTTCTACGTGGGTAACTTCAGCAACTACAACAAGACGTACGGCGCCATCGGCGGCGTGATCGTCATGCTGCTGTGGCTCTGGATCCTCAACATGTCCCTGCTTTTTGGCGCCGAGTTCGACGCCGAGATGGAGCGCGGCCGGCAGCTGCAGGCCGGCATTGAGGCTGAGGACACGCTCCAGCTCCCTCCCCGCGATACGAAGAAAAGCGACAAGCTCCAGGAGAAGGAAGAGGAAGACATCCGCTTGGGACGCGAACTGCGCGAGAAGTACAGCGAGCAGGGCAACGGCAAGGACAACAGCGGCCAGCACGGCCCGGACGGCGACCGCCGGAACGGCCACGGCGGAGCCACCTCCAGCGGCGGCCGCGGCAACAGCTAGCCGCACAAACTCAACAACATCCCGTCCTGTGCCGGGAGCGGCCCGTGATTTCCCAACCTCGCGAACCGCTTCCGGCACAAGCGTCTCGTCAGCTGCTAGAACGTCACCAACCGTGCTCCCCCTTGAGGGTGAGCACGCCCAGCTGGGCGTCGTCACGCGTTGCGTGGTGCTGCCGCACGTAGAGGGACAGGTCCGCCATGCATTTGCCGTACCGTTCATCCAAGGCCAGGGGGCCTGGCCCCAGGTTCTGGCTCACCAGGAGCTGGACCCGTTCGACGGCGGCGGCAACCGTTCCCCGGACACGGAGCGCCTCGCTCCACCCGCCAGCAGTGCCGGCGCCAGCCGCTTCCGTGGCGGAATCCGGGTCTGTCTGGGCGGCACCGGTGGCCTCGGCGGCGTCCACGGCCTCTGCTGCCCGGGCGAGGTACTGGACGGTTGAGGTCAGGATCCGGTCCACTTCACCCAGGGCGGCGAGTGCCACCTGGTCGGCCTCGCGCTGGGACCTGGCTCCCCGCTGGAGCGCGGCCTCGAAGTGCCGGCCGAGCGCCACGGCGCCGCCCAGCCAGCACGCTGCAACGCCCATGCCGCCCCACGCAAAGCCGGGGCGCTGGAAGTACCAGCCGTCACCGCCGAGCGGCACGGCCGGCACCCCGTCAAAGTGGACAGTTCCGCTGGGGATTTCGCGCAGTCCGCGGCTTGTCCATTCCGGCACATCGCACGTAACGCCGGCGGCCCTGAGATCAACGGCGAAGGCCGCCCGGCCGCCGGTGACGGTGTGCGCGGTCACCACCGCGTGGTCCACAAACTGGGCCAGCGAGCACCAAGGCTTGGAGCCGGTCAGCTGCACGCTGCCGGATGTCCCGCTTTGTTCTGGCTCGTGGGATTCTGTCCCGGCTGGTTCAGCCCCGGCGGGGGGCCGCCCGTCAGCCGCGACCGATGCCGGCGCGGCCGTCAGCCGGGTACCAGGGGCCTCGGCTGCGTAGACACCCCACGATCCGGTGAAGGATCCCGGCGCTCCCGCCTGGGACAGGATGGCACCGGCGTCCAGGTGCGGCTCCAGAACCCGCGCGGCGGCCACGTCCACCGCGGCCACGGAAGCCAGCAGTTCCCAGAGCCGGGCTGTCCGCCCGTCACCGGGCTTCGGCGCGGAACGGCCGGCCTGCTGGGCGATGGCCAGCAGGGCAGGGACATCCCCCACAGCCGAGGCGACCCTGTCCAGCAATCGCTCAACATCCAGTACAGGTTCGCCTTCCGGTAGACGTCCCGCTCCAGGCGCAGGTTGGGCTTCCGGCGCAGCTTCGGCGGCCATCTCCCGGGACGGCGCCGGGCTGAATCGGACAGGCTGCCACTGGCGGTGCTGTGCGTTCATGCAGCGTCCGCTGCCGGCTGAGTGCACCGGGTCATGGCGCTGCTAATCCTGTGCCGGTGCAGTCACCGACGCAGAAGCCGGCATCACTTCCGCGTTCACCATCCAGGCCAGTTGCTCAAGCCGGGTGATGGCCACGTGCAGGAGGTCCGCGCTCGTGGGATCTTCTTCATTCACGTCATCGTGGACATCGCGGATGGTCTTCACCGTTTGTTCCAGCCTCGCGGTAATGAGCTTGGCGGTGTCTTTGGTGACGGTCAGGCCGGCAGGAAACTGCTCCAGCCTAGTGCCCGAGGAAACGGTGGCGCTCCGGCCGTCCGGAAGTGCATGCAGCGAACGCATGCGTTCGGCCGTCTGATCGGCAAGCAGCCGGGCGCTGTCAACAATTTCATCTAGCTGCAGATGCAGATCACGGAAGTTGGTGCCCACCAGGTTCCAGTGCGCCTGCTTGCCCTGAACGTGCAGCTCGATCAGGTCAGTGAGGACCTTCTGAAGATTGCTGGCCAGAGTCTCGGATGCTTTCATGTCTTCCTCCGCTGCCGTCACCGATGCATGTCCGGGCCTGGCCGGCTGGGCAGCTGGCCAGGATGATTCCCAGCATACTTACCTTTCGGGCAGGGGTCTTCGCGGCGCGTGCATGTGCCTAGCGGCCGGCGGGCCAGAGAACCGTTGCCTGTAGCGCTTCCAACGGCACGCTTCCGTAGGCCCGTGAATCGATGGAGCCCGCACGGTTGTCACCCAGGACAAAGACGTGCCCGGCCGGCACCGTGACCGGACCAAAGTAGGTGCCATCGATGCGGCTGTGGTCGATGCCCGGCTCGGCCTGCGGAACCCCGTCCACCACCAGCACAGAGTCCTCGATGGCAACGGTCTGGCCCCCCAAGGCAATGGCCCGTTTGACAGCAGGGCTCCCGTCCTCCGGACTCGTGAACACCACCAGGTCTCCGGCCTTGGGCGCACCGAGCGCGGGCCCGGGTTTGAACATCAGCACCGTGCTGCCCTTGGGCAGTGCCGGCTCCATGCTTTCCGAGCTGACCGTCACGGGCTCCACCAGCCACAGGCGCGAGGCCAGAAGGACAGCGGCGAGCAGCACCGCCGTCGTGATTGTCCTCCCCCGAAAGCCCTGCCGGGGGGATCCGGCAGGCCTCTCGGTGACGGCTACCCTTTCGGGGGCCGCCCCGGACTTCGGGCTGGCCCTGTGCGCCGCTAGCCGTCCCATTGGGGCAGCGCCGCTGTCATGGGATCGTTGGGATCGTTGTCATCTTCCTTCAGGCCCACCCGGAACTGCACCATCATGTCGTGGTCCTCATGAGGCAGGTTGTGGCAGTGCACCATGTAGCGGCCCTGGTGCGGACCGAACTTCATCAGCAGGCGGACCGTCTCGCCCTCACCCACATAGACAACGTCCTTGGGTCCGAGCTCCTGTGGAAACGGTGCCCGGCCATTGCGGCTGAGGATCTTGAAATCCACCAAGTGAATGTGAATCGGGTGGAACCAGCCGCCGGACCTGTTTTCGAACTCCCACACCTCGACGGCGTCTAGGTCGACGTCCGCAGCGACCTTCTTGTAGCCGCTGGCTATGACGTCCTGCCAGTTGCCGTCGTCGATGGTCCACATGTTGGTGACGTCGTTCCGCTTGACCCGGAACTTCCGGACCTTGGTGGCCTGCTTCTCGGTCATCGCCATGATCTCGTTGGCGGGTGCCAGCTGCGCGGGTACGGTGTTCCAGGTCGGGTCGCTGGTGTTGACCGCGTCATCAGTGACGTCGAAGGCCATCACCTTGTTCGTGAAGTCGTAGTCAACGTTGTTCGGGTTGGACAGGTTGCGCAGCTCGACCCGCTGGCCGGTCTTGTACTTGCGGAAATCGATGAGCACCTCGTAACGCTCTGCCCCGGCATGGCGGTAATTGGCCACTCGCTGCGGCGTGGGGACCAGGCCGCCGTCGGTGCCCACGATAATCAGGGGATCGCCGGTGCTCAGCGTCAGCCGTACTGAGCGGGAAATGCTGCAGTTCAGCACCCGGAACCGGTAGATGCGCTTCTGGACCTTCATGACCGGCCACGGCTTGCCGTTGACCAGGATGACGTCCCCCCACAGGCCTGAGTGGGTGTTGTCGTCATACCCCAAGGCGCCGTTTGCCGCGAACATCGCGTCGGAAATGATGAGCGGCACGTCGAAGTCGCCCTGCGGGAGCAGCTGCCGCTCCATCGGGTCGTGCATGTGGTACTGCCCCGCCAGGCCGGAGTACGCGTTCTGCGCCGTGAAGTGCACCCCGTGGTCGTGGTACCAGAGCGTGCGGGCGGGCTGGAAGTTCGGGTAGTGGTAGTCCTTGAAGAATCCGGGATGCGTGACGTCGCTGGCGTACCCGTCGAACTGTGGCAGCGAGGCTGACCCGTGCAGGTGCACGGACGTGGCGAGCACGTGGCCATCGTTCGGGTGGGTTGCGGGAAGCTTGTTCCGGACCCGCACCACTGCCTTGGTGCCTTGGTCCAGGCTGATCGTGGGGCCGGGGAAAATCCCGTTGTAGCCCAGGATCGGAGTCTTGAGCCGCGGCAGGATGGACGCCATAGCGGCCATCTCGGTCACCGTGTAGTAGTTGACAGGTTTGCCGTCCGCGGGGTCCACCCCCGTCCGGTCCGGCGCCAGCTCCGGAGGTTTCACGAAAGCCGACTGGAACGGCTTGGGCATCTCCGCGCTGCTCAGCCGGCTGGCGGACTTGGCCTCCACCTCGCCCCGCGGGAGTGAAAGCACACCCGCTCCGACGGCACCGAGGCCGCCCAGCAGCAGGACATCTCGTCTGGACACGGTCATAACCGGGCCTCCTTCCGATTGGGTTCGAGACCGGTTGGGATGCTTCGAGGATGTCCCGGCGTGGTTGGAAAAAACCGGACCGAACTGGGAAGGGTGGGGGTTCTAAGGGGGCACCCCCAATTGGGCCCCCTCAAATCGATGGTCTAATTCGGTTGCTCCAGCGGTAGTCCGCTCCATGAGGGCCGCACCCAGGGCTGCATGCGAGCTTTGGCTCGCGCAGACCCCCGGCATCCCACCGGCTTTATCCGACTTTTATCCAAGGTGCGGCGTCCACTGTTGTCGTGGTTGGGAATCGACTTTCCGACCTGGCCTTGAAGGTACTGGGGGCCACAAATCGAGTGTCCACAAGGAGTCTCAATGTTCTCGCAATCTGTACGGCCCAAAATGCCTGATGGAGCCAACCGCTCCGGGGCAGCGCACCGCAAGCCCACCACCACTCTCAGCCGCATGGCCCCTGCTGTTGCCGGCGCCCTGCTCGCCGCCGCCCTGTCACCCCTCGGCGCTATGCCGGCGAACGCGGAAACCGCCGGGATGGGCCCGGTTGACGCCGCGAATGGCTTCCCGACGTGGTATTCGGACGGCACAGTCCGGCTGCAGCTCTGCTACGAGGCCGGCAAGGGCTGCCTCTCCGAACCTCCGGATCCCAATTCCCCGGCGTCCTACCCGGGCAACTTCCCCGAGGAAGCTTTTTGGTTTTCCGCGTCCGCGGATGTCGGAACGATCGGCAGCTACGAGGCGGCCTTGGAAGCGGCACATGTCAACGGCCCCGTGGTGCCTGGCGAGCAGATGGGTTTTGCCCGCCTGCGGTTCCGTTTTGATGGCCTGCAGCCCAACGCGCAGTACACCATCACCCACCCCTATGGCGTTGCGACGTTCACCGCTGACGTTGACGGCAGCATCAACGAGACGACCGACGCCGGCGCTTGCGCACCCAATGACACAGTTGCTTGCGACTGGGCGGGCGTCGGCGCAGCCTTCCTCGGCGACTTTGACAGGGGGACCACGGCAACGTTCCTCACGCAGGTTGGCGCCCCGGCAGGAACACTTGGCGACATCAACACCGCGCGGCCAGTCACCGGAGCCCCCTCGGGTATCAACTCCGTAACGGTCACCGGCCCCAACGCGGGCGGGCCGGGCATCAACACCATCACCCAGAGCAACTTCACCGTCCAGGGCCTCATCGCAACCGACTCCGTCGGAGGTCCCAATACACCGGACCTGGCGGCAGCCAGCGACAGCGGCCGCTCCAACTCCGACAACATCACTAACGTAACCGCGCCTACGATTACCGGCAGCCTTCCCGCCGGCACCGCGGGCCCCGTTCAGCTGATCGTGGACAATGGCGCCCCGCTGGCTACCACGCTCACCGGTTCCACCTACTCCGTGAAGCTGGCCCCGCTGGCCCAGGGCCCCCACACTGTGCAGGCTGTTGCCGGCGGACTGAATTCCGGAACGCTCAACTTCACGGTGGACACCACGGCTCCGGCCGTTGCGGTAACGGCACCCTTCCCGTCCACGCCCAGCCTGGACAACACGCCGTCGCTGAGCTTCTCGGGAGAAACAGGCGCCAGCTTCGAGTGCCGGCTGCAGCCCACCAACCAGGCCTGGGACAACACCTGTGCCTCCCCGAAGACCTGGGACGCACAGGTCAACGGGTTCTACACCTTCGGCGTCCGCGCCAGCGACGCCGCCGGCAACGTGGCATTTACCAGCCGTAACGTGCGCATCGGTACGGGCACCGGTGTCACAAGCGTCCCGCAGGACTTCAACGGCGACGGCCGGGCCGATCTCGTTACCCGGGATTCCAGCGGCGTCCTCTGGACCTACCTGGGCAGCGGCTCGGGTACCTTCCCGACCCGCACCAGGGTCGGGGGAGGCTGGAACTCCATGAACTCCATCAGCGCCACCGGAGACCTCACCGGCGACGGGCGTGCCGACCTGGTGGCCCGCGACTCCAGCGGAGTCCTCTGGACCTACCGCGGAAGCGGCTCCGGCACTTTCCCGACGCGGATTCGGGCCGGAGCAGGCTGGAACTCCATGAAGAACATCAGCGCCGCCGCTGACCTCACCGGCGACGGGCGGAATGACCTGCTGGCAGTCGACGCCGGCGGCGTCCTCTGGAGCTACGCCGGCAACAATGCTGGCGCATTCCCGACCCGTATCAGCGCCGGCGCGGGTTGGAACGGCCGGGCCATCAGCGCCGCCGGCGACCTCAACCGTGACGGCAAAGCTGATCTGGTTGCCCGGGACTCCGGGGGGACTCTGTGGTCCTACCTGGGCAACGCTGCTGGCGCATTCCCGACGCGGGTCAGCGCCGGTGCAGGCTGGAACGCCATGAACGCGATCAGCGGCGCCGCTGACCTCAACGGAGACGGACGCGACGACCTCGTCGCCCGCGACACCAGCGGAGTTCTCTGGTCCTACATGGGTAACGGCGCCGGCGCGTTCCCGAACCGGGTCAGGGTCGGCGGTGGCTGGAACACCATGACCGCACTCAGCTAACCGCTGAAGCACCGCCACCAAAAACAGGCACCGCCCTCGTACATCCAGTGCGAGGGCGGTGCCTATTTGTGTACGCCCTAACGCACCACAGCCAGCGCGAAGCCGTCCCAGCCCTTTGACCCCACGGTCTGGATGACAGTGGCGTCCAGCCGGCTGTCCTCCCCCATCATCTTCAGCGCGCCGATGATTCCGGGGGCATTGACTTCGTCCAGGGACGGATCCAGCGCCACGCCCTCCCACACGACGTTGTCCATCACGATGCTGGTTCCGGACCTGCCCAGCCGCACTGCCCACTCCAGGTACTGGGGGTTATTCTCCTTGTCCGCATCGATGAAGACGAAGTCGAACGGATCGTCTCCTTCAGCTTCGAGGGCCGCGAGCGTGTCCAGCGCCGCGCCTATCCGGATGTCCACCTTGTGGCCCACCCCGGCCGCGTCCACGTTGGTGCGGGCCACTTCGGCGTGTTTCGGGAGGTATTCGCACGTCACCAGCCGGCCGTCGTCGGGCATGCCCTGGGCCATCCAGATGGTGCTGAAGCCGGCCAGCGTGCCGATCTCCAGCACCCTGCGGGCACCGGACGCCGTCACCAGCAGCTTTAGCAGCTTTCCGGCGTTAGGTGTCACCTCGATCGGCGGCATCCCGGCCTCCTCGGCGGACCTGACGGCGCGCTGGACGGCATCGTCGGGGTGGACGACGACGTCTGACAGGTACTCTTCTACGGCCGTCCACTCGGGCCGCGGCTTGTGCTCAAACATGGGCACAGTCTTCCAGCAAGCGCCAGGCCGGGCTAGGCTGCCGCGGCCAATCGTCCTGGCCGTCAGTCGCCCTGGACCAGGGCGCCCTCCAGGCGCTCCACCTTCGCGGTGAGCTCGCCGGAGTAACCGGGCCGGATGTCGGCCTTGATCACCAGGGACACCCTGCTGCCGAATTTCCCCACGGCCTCGGTGGCGCGCCTGACCACGTCGAACACCTCGTCCCATTCACCCTCGACAGTGGTGAACATGGAGTCCGTCTTATTCGGCAGCCCGGATTCCCTGACAATCTTGACGGCGGCAGCCACGGCGTCGTGCACGGAGGCGTCGCCGGCACCCGCAGCGGCGTAGGCGGGATCAGCAGGAATTCCGGAAGGGGCGACTGAAAATGCAAGCAACATGCGTCCAGTCTGTCACGGCGGAATCTGCCGCCCGCATCGTGTGCTGCGTCATATTCGGCGCTACCAACGGGTAACGGAGTCAGGCTGACACTGCGTTGCTAACCTTGATTCCATGAACCTCGCAGTAGAGCGCAAGCCCCTTCGTGCTGACGCTGCACGCAATGTGGACAAGATCATAAATGCCGCCCGCGAGTGTTTCCGGCAGTACGGCCCCGATGTTCCGCTGCAGACCATTGCTGCCACAGCGGGAGTGGGTCCGGCGACGCTGTTCCGGAATTTCTCGGACAAGGAGCAGTTGGTTTTGGCGGCCCTCAACCGCCAGCTGAGGCTCAACGTGGACCCGGTTATCGACGTCGCCCTTGCGGGCACTGATGCGGCCGAGGGCCTGTTCCGGGTCATCGACGCCGTGATGACCGCTGCCAGTGACAACGCCAACCTGCTGGGCGCCGTGGCCGGGCGGCGGGATTTGCTCACCGGCATTACCGGCAGCCTGATTGAGTCCGTTGGGGTCCTCCTTGGCCGCGGCCAGGACCAGGGCACCCTGAGGGTGGACATCTCACTGACGGACATGGTGCGGCTCCTGGCAATGCTGATCGGAGTCGTCGACACCATGGAACCCGGCTCCGACGCCTGGCGCCGGCCGGCTGCCCTCGTCGAGGACGCCATCCGCGCGGAACGTCCCACAAGGTCGCTGCCTCCGCAGGTGCCGCTCGCGGCGTCGCAATTCGAGCAGTTCGAGTAGCTGGCAGGTTCGAGCAGGCGCGGAGGATCTTCGCTGGAAGAAGAACGGTCATGTTCCGTACACCGGGCCAGCACAGTAAGCTATGCACACCGGTGGGTTAGGAAGTCAGCCTCGGGCATCTTCATATACGGAGCACACCATGTCATTCCTTGCATGTGGTCAACTCGGGCCGGCAGTTTCACCATGAACCGCTCGCAGCTCGCACACTTCATGAACCACTCGACGGATCCTGAAACAACTCTGTTGGCTGCCACCACGGACGAACTCGGCATTCTCGTGGACGCGCTCTACCGCAACCTCGATACGCCGACTCCCGTGTATGGCGCACAGGACTGGTATGACCTCGCCACCGAAGAGCTCGCCAGGCGGTCCGTGCCTGCTTCCCCTGACGCCCGCGGTGTTGCCTAAGCCCAAACCCGTTACCTGAGCCCGCCCCTGCTAAAGGCGCTGCCCCGGGCTCACCCGGACTTCGGGGTCACCGGCGGGATTCAGGCCGGACGGACAACGCGTGCAGGGCGGCGGCCAGGCATTCGCTCATCGCCTGCAGCGCAATCAGCTGCGCTTCCCGCACCTGGGGTTTGGGAGCGTTGATGCAAATTGCTTCATCGGCGGCCTGGGCCAGCGGGTTCGGGGCCGCGCCCGTGACAGCCCAAACCGTGGCTCCGGCGGCCCGCGCCGCCGCTGTCGCCTCCAGCAGTGCATGCCGGTGCCCACTGGCCGAGACCGCCAGGAGAACGTCGTCGGAACGGATGTGGGCCCGCACCTGGCTGGCAACCTCTTCCGCGTGCCCCTGTGCAATCTCCACGGCACTGACGGGCGCAGCGCCTGCTGCTGCCGCACCTGGCCGCAGGGCAATGACGGAAAACGGCTGGCGGTCGCCGGCGTGGCGCCCCAGCAGTTCCGCGGTGAATTGCTGCACTTCGGCCGCCGAACCGGCACTTCCCGCCGTGACCAGACGGTTCCCGGAAACCAGGCGGCGGGCAAGCTCCTCGCCCCAGCCGGCCAGCCGCGAGGATTCGTTCCGCAGGCAGGCCACGGCGGGCCCCACCTGCCGCAGGTGCTCGAGGACGACGTCCACCGGCGCTTTCATTTCGAACGGCGCGTCCGTGGCACGGGTGCGGGACAGTCTGCTGACGGCCTTCATTTTCACAACCCCTCTACCTTTAGAGCATACAACGGTTGTGACGCACATCACTCAGAACTGCTGCCGCTGCCTGCAGGGAGTTACTCGCTGTTTCAGTTCCAGCCGGCCAGCCGGAGCAATGCGGCGGCTCCGGCCCCCGCCAGCACAACAACCAGGAAGGGCGCCCGCAGGAACAGGGCCGCAGCGGCGGCTGCCAGGGCGCCCAGGCGGGCATCGAGCACCAGGGCCTGCCCGGTAGCCAGGGTGTTGACAATCGTCAGGGACGCCAGCAGCCCGATGGTCATGGTCCCTGCGATCCGGGACATTCTCGGGTTCTGCAGCAGGCTGGCCGGCAGAAGGTAGCCCACCAGCTTCCATGCATAGGCGAAGAGACAGGCCAGCAGCAGCCACACCCACAGACTCATTTGGCACCTCCGGGGTTCGTCCCGTCGCCTTTGGAATGCCCGTCGTCATGCCGGTCGCGCGGGTGATGGCTGGGATGCCACTCCGCGTAGGGGTCGATGTCCGGTTCAAGCCCTTCGTCCTTGCGGCCGTGGCTGAGCCAGCCGATAAGGGCGGCCACCACTGCGGCAATCAGGATCGGGACGCCCGCGGGGACGAAGGGTACGGCCAGCACGGTTGCCAAGGCGCAGACGACGGCGATCGCCACCGGTTCCCTGCCCTTCAGCCGCGGCCACAGCAGGCCGAGGAACGCTGCGACAGCTGCGCCGTCGAGCCCCCACTGCTTCGGATCTCCCAGCGCGCTTCCGGCCAGGGCACCCACCGCGGTGAAAAGGTTCCAAAGTACGAAGATCCCGATGCCCGCCGACCAAAAGCCTCTTTGCTGCTCAGCAGGATCAGTCTGCCCCGTGCTTGTGGCCGTGGACTCGTCGATGGTCAACTGGGCGGCCGCATACCGGCGCCACCCCCGCGGCTGGAGCAGCACGTTGAGCTGCATGCCGTAGATGCCGTTGCGCATTCCCAGCAGGGTGGCCGCTCCCATGGCCGCCAGCCCCGAGCCGCCGCCGGCGACCACCCCGATGAACGCAAACTGGGAGCCGCCGCTAAAAAGCAGGAAACTCAGTGCCATGGTCTGCCAGAAGTCCAGGCCCGAGGTCACGGAGAGCGCACCGAAGGACACCCCGTACAGGCCGGTCGCGATGCTGATGGACAGGCCAACACGGACCGCAGGAGAACGCAGGAGTTTCGGGGGCCAGGTGATGGGCATGCCACCACTCAATCACAGCGGTGGCTGTGATTGAGTCGCGCCGGAGCTTGCTGCCAGGGCTGGCTGCTGGAGCTGGGCCAGCACCTGCGCCGGCCGGTTGGTGGTGATCTCCTGGATGCCCATCCCCCGGCACAGCGCCACGTCAGCCTCGGCGTCCACCGTCCAGACCCGGAAGCGGCGGCCGGCATCCCGCCAGCGCCGCACGGTGTCCGGATGCCGGCGCACGTAGTCGATGCCCGGCCCGGCCATGCCCGCTTCGCCGCCGTCAAGGATCCGTTCCCCCTCCAGCTGCGCGGCCTTCATCACGTTGGCCACGGCACTGCCCGTGAAAGGCCCCAGGCCCAGTTCCTCGCGGATCTCGGTGACGTTCACGTCGTCCACGAGCTGGCAGATAAACTCCGCCGGGACTGCCTTGCGCAGGTGCCTGACTGAGTCGGGGCTGAAGCTCATGAAGGTCACCCGGATGTTGCCCAGCCTGGATGTCGCGGCGTCCCACCCCTCTGCCCGCAGCACCTGCAGCACCCTGTCCTCCAGCTTCAGCTGGTAGGGGCTGGGATGCTTCAGCTCGATGGCCAGCCCGACGTCCCGCCCGGCAGCCCGGAGCAGGTCCAGCAGGTCCGGCAGGGTGAGGAACTGTTCCGACCTCGGCCCGTAGGCCTCGGGGATCCGCACGCCCTTCCAGGCCGAAAAATCGAGCAGCCGCAGCTGGTCCACGGTCCGTTCGGCCACAGGACCGGTGCCGTCCGAGGTCCGGTCCAGGTTGGAATCATGCAGCAGGACAACGTGCTGGTCGCGGGTGAGGTGCACGTCGCACTCCACACCGTCCGCGCCGTCGGCGAGCGCCCGGAGATACGCCGCCCTGGTGTGCTCCGCGAAATCCGCGCTGGAACCCCGGTGGGCGTAGACCAGGGGACGGGTTGGGGCTGACTCGTCGGCTGTCATGGTCACACGTTAGCCGACCGCGGCCGCCAAAGCGGGGCTAGGCTTGGCACATGCAGGTGAACTCTGAGCCAACCACCCAGCTGGCGTCTCCCCCGGGCGAGGCCACCCGTGATCGTCCGGGAGAGGACGGGCGCGCTCCGGCGCGCTCCGCCGCCGTACGGCAGCTCACAGCGGGCGACGCCGAAAAGGCGGCAGCCCTCCGGAAGATGAAACTGGTGGCGTTGTGCCTCCTCATTGCCATGGCCGTGGTGTTCGTCGTCGCGTTCGCGCTGCAAAAGCAGTACCCGTGGTTGCAGTACGTCCGGGCCGCGGCGGAAGGCGGCATGGTGGGCGCCCTGGCCGACTGGTTCGCAGTGACGGCCCTGTTCCGCTATCCCATGGGGCTGAAAATCCCGCATACCGCGATCATTCCGCGCCGCAAGGACCAGATCGGCGCGTCCCTGGGCGAGTTCGTGGAGACCAACTTCCTCTCCGAACAGGTGGTCCAGGACAAGCTGGCCAGCATCAACATCTCCGGCAAGGTTGGCAGCTGGCTGTCAGGGCCGGGCGGCGCAGAGCGCGTGGCCAAGGAAGGTGCCGCCGTCATCCGCGGCACGTTCAAAGTGTTGAACGACGACGACGTCCAGGCCGTCATCGAGGGCATGGTCCGCAAGCACCTCGTGGCTCCGCCGTGGGGACCGCCGGTGGGACGCATGGCCGAACGGATCTTCGCCGACGGGCACCACCACAAGCTGGTGGATCTCCTCGTGGACCGGGCAGCGGACTGGGTGGCTGCCAACCACCAGATGGTCAGCCGGCTCGTCACGGAGCGCTCCCCGCAGTGGGTGCCCAGCTTCGTGGACGGCCTGGTGGGCGACAAGGTCTACATCGAACTGCTGAAATTCACCCGTGCGGTCCAGGATGACCAGCAGCACCAGGTCCGGCTGTCCATCGACAAGTACCTGACGGACCTGGCCCAGGATCTGCAGCACGACCCCGCCATGATCGCCCGGGCAGAGGGCATCAAGGCGCAGGTGCTCGGCGACCCGGAGGTCCGGGAACTGGCGTCCCGGACCTGGGCGACCATCAAGGGCGCGCTGCTTTCCGCCGTCGACGATCCGGACAGCGAACTGACGGTGAAGTTCAAGGCGGCCGTCCGCGATTTCGGCACCCGCCTGGTCAACGACGACGAGCTGGCAGGCAAGGTCAACGCCTGGATCGGCGATGCGGCCGGCTATTTGGTCCGCACCTATCGGTCAGACATTGCCGGGATGATCACGGATACGGTGGCGCGCTGGGACGCCGAGGAAACGTCGCAGAAGATCGAACTCCAGGTGGGCAAGGACCTGCAGTTCATCCGGATCAACGGCACAGTGGTGGGCTCGCTCGCAGGGCTCGCCATCTTCACGGTGGCCCACCTGGCGTTCGGCTGACGGGCCGTGCCCAACACACACCCTCCGGTGCACCAAAAGGCTCTTGACAGGGCCTATCCCGCCGGGGCACGTTTGGTGTCAATCGCGCCGCCGGGTCTCCTGCCCGTCCCATCCGTTCGGCCCACCTGATGAAGCCCACGGATCCGGCATCGCGGCGATTGTTGGGGATATCCGGATGAGGCGCCATGAGCCTGTTAACCGCCCGTCGTTTCCGCTCCGCCCTTTTTCCCTGGGCCCTCGCCCTCACCGTCCTCCTCCCGTCGCAACTTGCCCTGCCTGCGCCTTCCGGCGCGGCAACTGGCGGCGCGACGTCGGTCGTTGCAGAAACCGGCGACACGGGTTTTGAACCGGGTTCGCCCGGCTTGGCCGATCCGTACTATCCGCGGGACGGCAACGGCGGCTACGACGTCGAGCACTACCTGCTGGAGCTCAGCTACGACCCTGCCAGCGGGCTCCTCGCAGGCTCTGCCACCATACGCGCCCGTGCCACCCAGGACCTTTCGTCGTTCAACCTGGACCTGGAGGGGCTAACTGTCCGCGGAATCCAAGTCAACCACCGGAGCGCCGCCTTCAGCCGCAGCGGCGCGGAGCTCACGGTGACACCCCGGAAGGGAATCAGGGACGGCCGGGAGTTCGAGGCGGTGGTGCACTACGACGGCATGCCGAAACCGATCACTGACCAGTTCGGGGTTTCTGGATTCCTCCGGACCGACGACGGCTCCCTGGTGATCGGGCAGCCACACGTGGCGGCCACCTGGTTCCCCGCCAATGACCATCCCCTGGACAAAGCGTCCTTTACCTTCAAAATCACTGTTCCGGACGGGCTGGAAGTGGTTGCCAACGGTGTGCTGCGCGACGAGGAGTCCGAGGATGGCAAAACGGCGTGGACCTGGCATGCTGCAGAACCGATGGCCACCTACCTGGCCACCGCGAGCGTCGGCAAGTTCCAGCTGAACCGGTACCGGCAAGACCGGATCAGCTATGTTGATGCCATAGATCCCGACCTCTTCCAGCCGGTGGTTATGGCCAAAACGGGTCGAAACTTCGCCTGGTCCCACAGCAGCCTGAACTCCTACACGCGCCTTACCAGAACCATCAACGTGCCGCAGTCTGGCGCCACGCTCTCGTTCGGGCTGCAACGGGATATAGAACCGCAGTTCGACTTCGCCTTCGTGGAAGCACGGCTGACTGGCGCCGCAAGCTGGACCACGCTGCGGGACAGCAACGGACACACCACGGACAGCCCGGGAATTGCGTGTCCCAGCCGGTTGGCGCTCCACCCGTTCCTGAAACACTATCTGACCGACAAGGGTGACGGGACGTGCACATCATCCGGCAGTACAGGACAGTGGTGGGCCGCTTCCGGGCCTAGTCCAGGCTGGGAACCGTGGGTGTTCGATTTGGGCCGCTTCGCCGGGAAGAGCGTGGACGTAGCCATCACCTACATGAGCGACAACGTGGTGCCGTTCGACGGCGTGTTCGTCGACGACATCACAGTTTCGACCGGGGAGGGCAGCACATCCTTCGAGGATGACGGCAACACACTGGATGGGTGGGCTGCTGCGGCGCCGCCCGCGGGAAGTCCGCCCAACACGGTCCGGTGGACAGCTGGCGCGGACGGTCCTCCGCCGCTGGGGGAGCGTGTCGAGGCGTCCTTCAAGAGGCAGCCCGAGATCATCGACTTCCTGTCGGGATACTTCGGCCGGTATCCCTTTAACGCGTCCGGCGGAGTTGTGGATGACCTGAATAACCTTGGCTTCGCGTTGGAGAACCAGACCCGGCCCATCTACTCCAAGAACTTCTTCAAGGACCGGCAGGGAGGTGACTCAGTGGTAGTCCATGAACTGGCGCACCAGTGGGTGGGCGATGACATGGCGGTCAAGGGCTGGCGGGACATCTGGCTGAATGAGGGATTTGCGAGCTACACCGAGTGGCTGTGGAGTGAACACGAGGGCCGGGAAACCCCGCAGCAGCTGTTTGACTTCTACGCGGCAACGATCCCCGCCGACGCACCGTTCTGGGCCGTGAAGATCGGCGATCCCGGCACCGCGGCATTGTTCGCGCCCCCGGTGTACGTCCGCGGCGCGATGACCCTTCAGGCATTGCGTGTCCTCGTGGGCGATGACGTGTTTTTCGGCATCCTCCGCGAGTGGACGCATGCCCATACCGGCGGCAATGTCTCCAGCGCAGACTTTATTGGCCTGGCACAGGAGCTATCCGGCCAGGACCTGGGGAGCTTCTTCAACGCCTGGCTCTTCACCCCCGCCAAGCCGGCGGGGCTGGTGCCCACCCTACGCAGCGTTGTGCCACCGGCCTTGGATCCGCCGGTAACAGCACGGCTCCTCGAGCGGCTGATTGAAGCACGCCGGGAAGGGCGCTAGTTCACGGGCGTGCCCTTAGGCGAACGGCGCCAGTTCGACCCCGTTTTCCTGAAGACCTGCCCGGACGGCGGCAGCCATTTCGACGGCGCCGGGGGTGTCGCCATGGATGCACAGTGAATCGGGGTCGACCCGGACCACTGTCCCGTCCACCGCCACCACCTCGCCCTTGAGCGCCAGGCGAACTGCCCGCTCAACGATCGGGCCGACGTCGTGCAGCACGGCACCTTCCTGCGAGCGCGGCACCAGTGTGCCGTCCGGCAGGTAGGCGCGGTCCACAAACGCCTCCCGGAAAACAGGATGCCCCGCGTCCTGGGCCTGCTTCAGCAGCTCGGACCCCGGAAGCCCCAGTATGGGCAGGCCGGGATCGTAGGCCTGAATGGCTGCCACCAGCGCGGCAGCCTGCTCGGCGTCGTGGAACGCCCGGTTGTAAAGGGCGCCGTGCGGCTTGACGTAGTCCACCGTGGCGCCCACCGCGTGCGCAACCCCGTCCAGCGCACCGAGCTGGTACAGGACGTCGCCGAACAGCTCGTCGAAGGACATGTCCAGGGAGCGGCGTCCAAAACCGGCGAGGTCCCGGTAGCCTACGTGGGCGCCGACCGTGACGTCCAGTTCATAGGCGGCGCGGCAACTGTCCAGCATCGTCACAGGGTCCCCGGCATGGAAGCCGCAAGCTACGTTGGCACTTGTGATGAGCTCGAACATGGCCGCGTCATCACCCATGGTCCAGGAGCCGAAGGACTCCCCAAGGTCAGCGTTCAGATCCACCGGTACCACCTTCCGTTGTCCCAGGTTCCGTTTTACCGGATTCCAGGGAGGGGCCCGCCGTTTCCGCAGGCTTGAGCTCCCCCGGCACCGTGTCCGGCATCGGCCCGAAGGCCTCTTTTGCGTTAGCGACGACGGTGCGGCCCATCATGAGGTTACCGGCACCGCCGACCACCGCCCCGATGCCGAACGGCAGCGCACGTCCGAACAGGGCGGTTCCCTGCCTCCTGAGCAGGTTCCGCAGGAAGGCCTTCTGGATACGCTCGCGGATAAAACCGGCTCCGGACTGCGACATCCGGCCCGCCAACACGTTTCCCCAGGCCTGGCTGGCACCCTTGCCCCGGCCCATGGCCTGGCCGCTGAGCGAACCAAGCAGAGCGGTTCCCTCCTCGCCGAGCATCACGGCCATCACCAGGGTGCTGGCCTTCTCCGGGTCGGCCATCCGGATCCCGTGAAGTTCGGCCAGCGAGGTGGCGTAGAGGGCTGTCGCCTCGAGGAAGCCAACCGTGGCGGCGGCGGAGAGGCCCAGAGACGCCACAGTGCCGACTCCGGGAACGACGGCGGTGGCCCCCACCAGCGCTCCCCCGCCGGTCACGGCCCGGAGATAGTCACGTTCAAGGATGTCCGCGAGTTGGGCGGCCGATGCCCTCGGATTGCGGCGCTGGAGCCGGCGGATATACGCGACCACCAGCGGGCGTTGGATCTCCACGGCCCGCAGCAGCACGTTATGAACGCCGGGCTTGGGATTGCCGTGAGCGTCGAACACGGCGTTGTGGGCTGTTTCCTGCGCGATTCTCATCGCGGGGTTACGTCGCGTGGCCATCATCACCTCTACCTCGGAACAACCGGCAGCGGATACCGCCGTCTAGCCTTAACACTAGGCCACACACCAACATACCAAGCATGCTGATCACCCCACGTCGCTGAACCGGCCGGTCACATAGCCCAGGACTCAGCCACCGCCATGTACGCGGAGGAGGAGGGCCCGCGCGGGCCGGGGTAGACAGTGGGGGCGCCGGGCCATTCGACGCCGAACTCGGAGAGTTTTCCCGTGCTGCACGGATGGTAGATGTTGCTCATCGAGGCGCTGGAGGGCCCCAGTTGGAAGTCGGGCGCGGAGAACTGGCGCCGGTCCAGCACTCCGGAGATTTCGAGGGCGGCCTGCCGCCCGGTCGCCCGGAACCCGCGTTCGAGGTCCAGTTCGACGTCGAACTCGTCCTGGGTGTGGCTGACCCCGGCGAGCGGAAATCGCGCGGCTTCCGGAAAGAAGCGCGTCAGTTCGGTGGCGAGGGACGAGGCGAAGAATTCGTTGGAGCCGTAGCTTCGCCAACCCTGGAGCGTGGCCACCATGAGGACTGTCCCGGTTCCCCACCGGGACCAGTCAGCCACCCAGAACGAAGCAAAGCAACTGGCGGGCTCGCCTGCAATATGGACGCCGTTCCGGTCCACCGGATGCAGGGCAAGGCCAAAGTTTGCGCCGATGAGCGCCACATTGCGCCGCCCCGGCCTGGCCGGTGTGTTCCCCATGGCTCGAGCCTATCCCGCCGGGTACGTTCCACCTGGCAGAGGCTCGGCCTAAGTTTGCGGTGTGCCCCTCCCCCGCGCGCTTCGACCCTTTTCCCACCGCGAATACCGTGTGCTGATCGGCGCCCTGGCCGTATCCATCTTCGGTTCGGGCATGTGGGCCGTGGCCATGGTCTACCAGGTCATCCACATCGGCGGCGGTCCGCTTCAACTGTCCCTCGTGGCCGCCGCAGGCAGCGTGGGGCTCGTGGCGTTCGTTCTTGCCGGCGGCATCGCGGCGGACCGTGTTCCGCAGCGGCTGCTGATCATCGCCGTCGAGGGAACCAATCTTGCCGTAATCGCCACCGTCAGCGGGCTGGCGATGGCAGGCTGGCTTCAGCTCTGGCATCTGGTGGCCGGTGCCTTCATCCTTGGCGTGGGGGCCGCGTTTTTCTTCCCGGCCTACTCCGCGATTCTGCCGCGGATCCTGCCGCCGGAGGACCTGCTGGCGGCCAACGGCATGGAAGGGACCCTGCGTCCCACGCTTCAGCAGGCGGCGGGTCCTGCTGCGGCAGGCGTCGTCGTGGCCGCACTGTCGCCGTCGCACGCCGTGACCGGCGTGGCCGTGTGCCACCTGTTGGCGTTCGTCATCCTGAACTTCCTCGGCCAGCACGCCCTGCAGGCGCCCGGGAACGGTTCGGAGCATGCGGACAGGGAGGCGCCGGAGGACGGCGCCGCGAAGGCACCAGCCAAGACCTCCTTCTTCTCCGACCTCCGCGAGGGCGTCAGCTACACGGTCCGGACGCCGTGGCTCCTCTGGACCCTGCTCTGGGCCTGCATTTCGGTGCTTTTCCTGATCGGGCCCATTGAAGTGCTCCTGCCCTTCGTGATCCGGGACCAGTTGGGCGGCGACAGCCGGATGTTCGGATTCCTGCTGGCGGTCATGGGAGTGGGCAGCGCCGCAGCCTCCCTGGTCACGGCGTCCGTCCGGCTCCCGCGGCGCTACCTGACCGTCATGATGGTGTGCTGGGGAGCGGGCACGCTGCCACTGGCCGCGGTGGGGCTCATGGATAACTTCTGGCTGCTCGCCCTGGCGGTCTTTATTTTCGGGGCCACCGGAAGCGTGGGCATGGTCATCTGGGGAACCCTGCTGCAGCGCCGCGTCCCCCCGCACCTGCTGGGGCGGGTTTCCAGCCTGGACTTCTTTGTGTCCCTGGCGCTGATGCCGGTGTCCATGGCGCTGGCCGGCCCCGCCGCCGCCGTGCTCCCGATCTGGCTCATCTTCCTGGTGGCCGGCGGGGTATGCCCGGTCATGGCGGTGGCGGCCCTGCTGGTGGCCCGGATGTCAGCGGACGAAATCGCCCATCCGCTCAACCGCCTGGGCCCCCTGCCCACCGGAGCCGAGGCCACCACCTAGCTCGCGCGTTACAGGCCCCGCGTCACAGGCCCGGCGTCACTCCCGTGCGCGCACCACCGGGAGGCTCGCGGTCGGCGGCCCGCTCGGGAATACCGAGGGCTCGGGGACGTGCACAGGATCCAGGGGAACGCGCATTGGCTGGGAAGCCACCACGAACCGGACCCCGCGCACGTCGACGTCCAGCGCTTCGCCCTCGAGGACCGTCAGAGTGATGGCGTCCTGATCGAGTTCCACCAGGAGCGGGCGGCCCTGCAGCCTCAGCCGGAAGCGCAGGGTGTCCCATTCCTCGGGCAGCCGCGGATCAAAGAACGGCACGGGCCCCTGGTCACGGAGCCCTGCGAAGCCGCACACCAGCGAGCTCCACACTCCGCCGGTGGACGCGATGTGGACACCATCAATCGTGTTCCCGTGCGTATTGTCCAGGTCGATGAACGCGGCATTCGTGAAGTGTTCCAGAGCGGCCTTGCGGTAACCCACCTCGGCGGCCATGATTCCCTGGACGCACGCCGAGAGCGTGGAGTCCCCCGTGGTGATGGGATCGTAGAAATCGAAGGCCCGGCGCTTTTCCTCGGCGGTGAACTCCTGCCACTGCAGGAACATGGCCAGCACCGTGTCCGCCTGCTTCAGCACCTGGTGGCGGTAGATCACCAGCGGATGGAAGTTCAGCAGCAGCGGGTACTTGGAGCGCGGCGTCGTCCAGTCCCACGGCTCAAGGGTCATGAAGTCGTTGTCCTGCGAGTACACCTGGAAGTGCTCATCGAAGGGCAGCTGGATCCGCTCCGCAGCCGCCTCCCACAGCTCCCGTTCGGCGTCGTCCACTGCCGGGTGGTCCAGCGCCGCGGCGGCCCGCAGGTTAAACCGGGCCATGACGTTCGTGTAGAGGTTGTCGTTCACCACCGCGGTGTACTCGTCCGGCCCCGTCACGCCGTGGATGTGGAACGCGCCGTCCTTGCCGAAGAAGCCCAGCGATACCCACATGCGGGCGGTTTCAATCAGCAGGTCAGCGCCCATCCCGGCACGGAACTCGGAATCACCGCTGGCCCAGACGTACCTGTTGGTGGCGAAAGCAACGGCTGCGGCGATGTGGAACTGCGCGGTGCCGGCAGCGTAGTACGCGCTCGCTTCCAGGCCGTTAATGGTGCGCCAGGGGAAAAGCGCGCCGTCCACGCTTAGCTCCTTGGCGCGGATCTTGGCGTCCGGGAGCATCTCGTGGCGGAACTCCAGAACCTGGCGCGCGCCGTCGGGGTTCGAGTACGTCAGGTACGGCAGGAGGTAAACCTCCTGGTCCCAGAAGTAGTGCCCGTCGTAGCCGGAGCCGGTGACCCCCTTGGCCGGTATGCCGGCGACGCCGGCCCTTGCGGTGGCCTGCGCAAGCTGGAAGAGGTTCCAGCGGATGGCCTGCTGGAGTTCCGGCTGCCCGCCCACCTGGATGTCGGCGTCGGCCCAGTAGCTGCGGTAGTGCGCCTCGCTCTCGGCGAAGACGTCGCCGACCGGCTTCAGCCCTGCTTCAGCCGCGTCCGCCGGGTCCTCCCCCGCTTCCGCGTCGGCCGCGCCGGGCAGGCCCGTCCGGGCACCTCGGGCCACGGCGTAGCTGACGCTCTTTTCGAGCCGGAACGGCTCCTCGGCGGCAATCGCCAGCACATAACGGACGCTGCTGTCATCCTGGTCCACAAGGGTGTCGAACGGCTGGTGGCCGGCGGACGTCCAGTGGTCCACGGCGATCCCCACGCGCTGCTTTGACTCCGCGGCCTCCCACGACAGGCGAAGCGAACCGTCCCCGCCCTCCATCCTGAGGGGCAGCAGGACCCGGCCTGCGTGCCGGCCCGCGCGGCGCGGGTCATGGGTGGAGTGGTCCTCCACGGGTTGATCCTGCCGGTTGATGACGGACGAGGTGACGTCCGCTGATACTGCCCGGTCGGCCGAAACGTCCAGGGAGATGCCCAGGCTGCCGCGCGCTTCGAAGCCCACGGCCCGGCGCTCCACGGTGGTAACCGTGGCGCCGGAACGGCACTGCCACACGATGGCGCACTCGTAGATGCCGGTGGCGAAGTCCACGGACCTGCGGTAGTCCACGACGGTGGATTCGGAAAGGCTGAGCATTTCGCCGTCGATGACCACGGTGAAGTTGTTGGCATCCGGAATGTAGAGGATGCGCTGGCCCGTACGCGCGAAACCAAAGGCATTCTCGGCGTGCTTGATGTCCCAGATCTCGTGGAACCCGTTGATGAAGCTGCCGGGCAGCGCGGCATCCGACGGGGCCCAGTGGGCACCCCGGACACCGAGGTGGCCGTTGCCGAGCGCAAAAAGCGTTTCGAGCGTCCCGGCGTCGCCGGGTGCGTGGCTCGTTTCCACGAGCTTCCAGGGATCATTGGGGAAGCGGACGCGGTCAGCGTTGATGAGTGCCATGAGAGGCGTTCCTTAGACGGTCGAAAACGGTGCTGGAAGTTCTGTCGGGGCGGGCGGTACCCCGGTTGCGGCCCTGGGGCTGCGGGACTAGAGAAGTTCCTCGAGGTCGCTGACCACAAGGCTGGCGCCGGCGTCGAGCAGCGTCTGCCGCCCGGCACCACGGTCCACGCCGATGACCGAATGGAAACTGCCGGCACTGCCCGCCTGCACGCCGGACACGGCGTCCTCGACGACGACGCACTGCTCACTGGGCAGCCCCAGGAGCCGGGCGGCGTACTCGTAGGTTGCGGGGTCCGGCTTGCCGGGCAGCCCTTCCTCAGCAGCCACGACGCCGTCCACGACCACCCGGAACCGGTCCGCCAGTCCTGCCGAACGCAGCACCGAAGGGGCGTTCCTTGAGGAGGAGACGACGGCGACCTTCAGTCCGTGGTCGAGTGCGGCTTCCAGGAAACGCACCGACCCCGCGTAGGGCTCCACCCCGGCGCTGACTATGTCGTTGAAGATTTTGTTCTTCCGGTTGCCGAGGCCCTGGACCGTGATGTTCTCCGGATCGTCATCGGCAGGGCCCTCGGGCAGGGTGATGCCGCGGGACGTCAGAAAGTCCCGGACGCCGTCGAACCTTGGCTTGCCGTCAATGTGGTCGAAGTAGTCGCTCTCCCGGTACCCGTCCTTTTCGGGAACGGTTTCGAGGTACCCGTCGAACAGCTCCTGCCAGGCGCGCTCGTGGACCACGGCCGTGGGCGTAAGCACGCCGTCCAGGTCGAAGAGGATGGCGGCGGCACCGGTCCAGCTGTTCGGCCGGCTGCCAGCGCTGGTATTCAGGGTTTCGGTCATGCTTAGTTCCGTGTCCTTTCGGGGGTGGGACAGCAATATGTTGGGGGTTACCAGGAACGTGGTCGCCAGTGACCAGAAGGGGTGTGCCTGCAGGACCAGCGCTCGGAACCCTTTTATTCAGGGCGCCGCCGGCCCGGAAGGTTCCGTTTTCGGGTGATTCTGCAGTTTGAAGGACAGGCCGGCGTTTCGCGCGGACCGGGCTGCGTTGCCCTGGCCGCAAACGGCGACG
Source organism: Arthrobacter sp. FW305-BF8 (assembly GCF_021789315.1). Lineage (NCBI taxonomy): Bacteria > Bacillati > Actinomycetota > Actinomycetes > Micrococcales > Micrococcaceae > Arthrobacter > Arthrobacter sp. FW305-BF8. The sequence continues at coordinate 534,724 of NZ_CP084561.1, read as the reverse complement.
TCCCGCTGCCTTTCGCGGCCGGTCTGCTTAAGTACCGCCGGTTATGTCCGGCGCGTGAATTCGCGCGGTTCCGCCACTTGCACCGCCGTGTTGCGGGCCAGGCAGAACGCTTCCACGCGCGGGCGCACGATTTTTTGCCTACGTCCATGATGAGGGCGGAGGCGGTTCAGGGCAAGCCAGCGGAACGTCCCCGCGGGATGGGTGGCGCAAGGATGCATGGCGCGGTCCTGCCCTTTCGAACACTCTTTGGTCGTGCACTGCCAGCCGCCCACCGCCGGGCGGACGACTGATGGCCGGGTCCCGGCCGAAGAAGAGTGTAAGCGCTTACAGATTTAACCTGCAACTGTTTTTATTTCCGCTGCTGATTCCGTGGGGAGCCTCCCTAGCCGGAGCCCAGACTCAACCCAGGACGTAATGCCGCAGGAACGCACTGACATCCACCATCTCCGCTTTAGACATGGCGTGGCCCATGCCGGGATAAGTGCGTGCCGTGAGCCGGGTGTGCGTGTTCAGCCATTCCTCCGTGAAGGCCGTTGCGTCCCCGTTGATCACGAGGTCCGCCTTATCCCTCCCCCAGAAGAATGGGGGCCGCTCATCAAAAGACTCGCTGAGCGCCAGCAGGTCGTTGTCCAGGACGAACCCGGAAAGTCCCACCACCGCCGGAAAATCCCGTGGCCGCAGGCGCAGGAGCGTGCTCGCCATGGCCATCCCCTGGGAATAGCCCAGCAGGCTCACACTAGTGTGGTGTCGCCTGGCTGAGTCGATCCAGGAGAACACGGAATTGGCGGCCGCGATGACGTCGGCAAAATCGTTGGTCAGGAAATAGTCCAGCAGGAACCAGCCGTAGCCGTTCGCGATCGGCATGGGCGCCCGCAGCGCGGCGCAGGTGAATTCCCTGGGCAGATAGTCGAAGAGATTGACCATCCGGGATTCGTCGGTGCCGTAGCCGTGCATCATTACCAGCAGCGGGGTGCCGGCACGCTCCTCTTCCGGCTTCGACCATACAACCGTCTCCATCCGATCAGCCTACCGAGTCCCCCGGAAAGCCCGCCCGCCGCTGACCTGCGGATTGATTGAAACCGGACTTACCGGGATGTAGCCTGACGCTTGACAGCATGCTTAGCAAATGAGGCCCGCCAACCGCACGAACCAAGGTTGCGAGGAGTCCGCGAACGCAAGGAGCAAGTCATGAGAATCGGTTCCTCCATCTTCCTTATTGCCCTCGGCGCCATCCTCGCCTGGGCCATCACGCCGGGCCTTATCCCCAATGTGGATCTGACACTGATCGGCTACATCCTGATGGCCGTCGGCGTCATCGGCCTCATCGCCTCGCTGGTCATTGCTTCCCCCGGCAGGAGCCGCCGCGTCAGTGAGACACGCTCAGTGGTGGACCCCAACACGGGCGAGAGAATCACCAGGAACGAAAGCCGCGACAACGGCCTGTAGCGCCGCGCGGAAACGAACGGACAGCAGTGGACGCACCAGGCAGCGCCGGACCGGACCTTCGGGTCGGGTCCGGCGCTTTTGGTTTTCTGTGGTTTTCGTTGACAAACCAACATGAACGAAGATAAAGTCAAGTACTTGCAGATCTGTGACAGCGGTCACGGATCAGATCCAAGCAATCAACGGATGCAGGAAAGACGCGCTGCGGGAAATGCAGGGCAGTCAGTACGCACTGGAGGGTATGTGTTTGCCGAGGAGCGCCAGCAGCAGATCGCCGGGCTTGTTGCTGCCAGCGGCCGCGCCAGCGTGACCGACCTCGCGGAGCGCTTCCGCATCACCACCGAAACCGTCCGCCGGGACCTGGCTGCCCTGGAATCGGCCGGCACGGTGCGCCGAGTCCACGGTGGCGCCGTCTCCGCAGACCGCTTCAGCACCACGGAGGAGAGCATCCTCGAGCGAACCATCCAGCGGCAGGCGCAGAAGCTGCGCATCGCCGAGGCCGCGCTCGACTTCCTCCCAAAGGGGCCCTCGAGCAGCATCCTCCTGGACGCCGGTTCCACCACCGAAGTCCTCGCTGACCTCCTCGCCCGCCGCGGCGCGGCAAGTCCGGCCAAGCCGGCCGATCCCGCCCAGGAGCTCCTGGTCATCACCCACGCCGTTCCCATCGCCGCCAAGCTTGCCAGCACCCCCGGCATCGCCCTCCAGCTTTTGGGCGGCCGGGTCCGCGGTCTCACGCAGGCTGCGGTAGGCCAAGGCACGGTGGAAGCGGCCGGCAAGCTGCGGCCGGACATCGCTTTCGTGGGGACCAACGGCATCCACGCCAGCTTCGGCCTCAGCACTCCAGATTCCGAAGAAGCCGCAGTCAAGGCTGCTTTCGTCCATTCGGCACGCCGCATCGTGGTCCTGGCCGATTCGTCCAAGCTGGACGCGGAAACGCTCGTCCAGTTCGCCTCGTTGAAAGATCTGGATACCGTGATCACTGACCGCAAGCCCGGCTCCGAACTAGCAGCGGCCCTCGCCGAGGCCGGCGTGGAGGTGGTAGTCGCATGATTGTCACCCTCACAGCCAACCCCAGCCTGGACCGGACGGTGGCGCTGCCCGGCCCGCTCGAGCGGGGCGAAGTCCAGCGCGCAGTCTCCGTCCGCCAGGAGTCCGGCGGCAAGGGAGTCAATGTGTCCCGCGCCCTCGTGACCTCCGGCCTCGAGACTCTGGCGGTACTGCCCGGCGCGGAATCCGATCCCGTGCTCGCTGGCCTGCGGGAAGAAGGCGTGCCTTTCGCGTCGCTCGCCATCCACGAAGCGCTGCGCACCAACGTGGCCCTGACCGAGCCCGGCGGTGTGACCACCAAGATCAACGAGCCCGGCCCGGTCCTCGGTGAGGACGCCCAGGAGGCGCTGATCAGCCTGCTCCTGGAACGTTCGCGCGGAGCCAGCTGGGTGGTCCTGGCGGGTTCGCTTCCGCCCGGGGTTCCCGCTGATTTCTACGCCACAGTCACCCGGCGGCTGCGCAATGCCGACGCCGGGGCGGGCGTTCCGAAGATTGCTGTGGACTCCTCCGGTGCTCCCCTGGCAGCGGCCGTCGCCGGCGACGCACCGGCAACAGCAACAGTTTCCGGAAAACCGGACCTGCTCAAACCCAATGCCGAGGAGCTGGCGGAACTGGCCGCAGCAGCAGGTTTTTCCTCGGCAAGCACGGCTGAGGAACTCGAAGCGGATCCGTACGCTGCCGCCGCGGCAGCTGCCGCCGTCGTGCGTTCCGGTGTGGGGGCCGTGTTGGCAACGCTCGGTTCAAAGGGCGCTGTCCTCGTGACGGCCGACGGCGCGTGGCTGGCCACGCACCCGCCGGTCACCGCAGTCAGTACGGTCGGCGCGGGTGACTCGTCGCTGGCCGGCTACCTGCTGGCCGCCAGCCAGGGCGCCGCCCCGGCTGACTGCCTCCGCCAGGCTGTGGCGCATGGCGCCGCCGCCGCTTCCCTGCCGGGCTCCACCGTTCCGGCAGTCCACCAAACAACCCCCGACGCCGTAACCATCACGGCCCTCCGGAAGGATTGACAGTGACTCAGCTCATCACCGCGGACCTGGTCGAGCTTGACCAGAACCTGGGCAATTCGCCCGAGGACGTGATCCGGCACCTGGCCGGCCGTGTTGCCGCCAACGGACGTGCGAGCGAAGTTGAAGGCCTCTTCACCGATGCCTTCGCCCGCGAGCAGAAGACGGCCACCGGCGTGCCCGGCGGCATCGCCATCCCGCACTGCCGCTCGGCCGCCGTGACCGAACCCACCCTTGCCATGGCACGGCTGTCCCAGCCCGTCGACTTCGGCGCCAAGGACGGCCCCGCCGACCTCATCTTCTTCATCGCTGCACCGGCCGGCGCTGACCAGGAGCACCTGAAGCTGCTGTCCAAGCTCGCCCGCTCGCTCATCAAGAAGGACTTCACCGGTTCGCTGCGCGCAGCCACCTCCCGGGAAGAAATCGTGGAGCTCGTGGACAATGCACTGGCGGATAAGCCTGCTGCCGCTGCCGCACCGGAAACGGCAACTGCTACGGCTTCCACCTCCACGGCGGCCGGCGCTGCTGCCGGCGGCGGCGTATCCGGCGGACCGCGGCGCCTCGTCGCCGTAACCGCCTGCCCCACCGGCATCGCGCACACCTACATGGCCGCTGACTCCCTCGTGGCAGCAGCCAAGGAAGCGGGCGTGGACCTGCAGGTCGAAACGCAGGGCTCCTCGGGTGCCAAGCCGCTGGACCCCGCAGTCATCGCCGCTGCTGACGCCGTGATCTTCGCCGTCGACGTGGACGTTCGTGGCAAGGAGCGCTTCGCCGGCAAGCCGGTCATCAACGCACCGGTCAAGCGCGGCATCGACGAGCCCGCCAAGATGGTCCAGGAAGCACTGGACGCTGCGGACAACCCGCACGCCCGCCGCGTTCCGCACTTTGGCGCCGAGGAGCAGGCCGAAAAGGAAGCCGCCGAAAAGGGCGAGCACATCGGCCAGAAGCTGAAGAGGGCACTGCTCACCGGCGTCAGCTACATGATCCCGTTCGTGGCCGGCGGCGGCCTGCTGATCGCGCTGGGCTTCCTGCTCGGCGGGTACGACATCACCGGAGTCGCCGACAAGGTTGTTGTTGAGAACAACTTCGGCAACCTTCCCGAAGGCGGCCTCGCCATCTACCTGGGCGCCGTGATGTTCAAGATCGGAGCCCTGTCCATGGGCTTCCTGGTACCGGCACTGGCGGGTTACATCGCCTACGCGATAGCTGACCGCCCGGGCATCGCGCCGGGCTTCGTTTCCGGTGCCGTGGCCGGATTCATGGGTGCGGGCTTCCTCGGCGGCATCGTCGGCGGCCTCCTCGCCGGCTACATCGCCCACCTGATCGGAACATGGGCAGTGCCGCGCTGGCTCCGTGGCCTGATGCCCGTCGTCATCATTCCCCTTCTTGCGTCCATTGTCGCTTCCGGCCTCATGTTCATGGTGCTGGGCGGCCCGATCGCTGGCCTCACCGCCGGACTTAACGCCTGGCTCTCAGGCATGACCGGCGCCTCCGCCGTTGTCCTCGGAATCATCCTCGGCCTCATGATGTGCTTTGACCTCGGCGGCCCGGTTAACAAAGTGGCCTATGCCTTCGCGGTTGCCGGCCTGAGCGCCGGCAGCGCCACCAACCAGGCCCCCTGGCAGATCATGGCCACCGTGATGGCCGCCGGCATGGTGCCGCCGCTGGCCATGGCCCTTGCCACCGTCCTGGACAAGAAGGTCTTCAGCCTGGCCGAGCGCGAAAACGGCAAGGCGGCCTGGCTGCTGGGTGCCTCCTTCATCTCTGAGGGTGCCATTCCGTTCGCAGCGGCAGACCCCCTCCGCGTCATCCCCGCCAGCATGGTGGGCGGCGCAGTCACCGGTGCTCTCGCCATGGCCTTCGGCGTCACGTCCCAGGCACCCCACGGCGGCATCTTCGTGTTCTTCGCCATCGGCAACGTGCTGATGTTCATCGTGTCCATCCTGGCCGGAACAGTAATCACGGCGGTCATCGTGGTCGCCCTCAAACGCTGGGCTGCCCGCAAGGCCGTTGATACGGTGGAGTCCGTCCCTGTAACTGTCTGACCCCCGCTGTCCTTCAGCATTCCAACCCGCACTGCAATTGCAAGGAGCAGAAATGTCCGAACGTAACGCAACCGTCGCCAGCCGCGTAGGCCTGCACGCCCGCCCCGCCGCGATCTTCGCCGAGGCCGCGGGCGAGTTTGACCTCGACATCACCATCGCCCGCGAAGGGGAGCCCGCCGACGAGGCCATGGACGCCGCCAGCATCCTTTCCCTCATGAGCCTTGGCGCATCGCACGGCGATGTTGTGGTGCTCCGGGCCGAGGGTGACGGCGCCGACGCAGCCCTCGAGCGCCTGGTCCAGATCCTGGAAACGGACCACGACGCCGAATAGGCACCGCGCGCTTTACGGCCGGTTTCCGCCGCAGTCCCCTCAGGGGACGGCCGGCGGAGGCCGGCCGTAGCCGTTTCCGAATGGATTTTGCTCCTGTGAGCGACCGGGGGGGGGACATCGGGCCTGATCAGCGGGCTATTCCGACTAACTAAGCAACCTTAGTAATTTCTTGTTTTTGATTCTGCGCCCTACTAGCTTGGAACTGTGGCCAGCCATTGAAAGACCGGCGGAACTGCCGGGCTGAGGGAGGATGACAGAGTGGAAACCTTGCAGGAAAGCGTGGACGTCGAGGTACCAGTCAGCACCGCCTACAACCAGTGGACACAGTTCGAATCGTTCCCGCGCTTCATGAAGGGGGTCGAGTCCGTCGAGCAGATCGACGAAACCTCGCTCCATTTCCGCACCAGCGTGGCGGGCGTCAAGCGCGAATACGATGCGCAGATCCTGGAACAGACGCCGGACCGGTGCATCGCCTGGGTCAGCAAGGACAAGCCCCGCAACGCCGGCCGGGTCACCTTCGAGAGCCTGGACGAGAACCTCTGCCGGGTGAACGTGGAACTCGAATGGGAGCCGGAGAGCCTGCTGGAGAGGGCCGGGGCCGCCGCCCACGTTGATGAACAGCAGGTGTCCTCCGACCTGGCGCGGTTCAAGGAGTTCATCGAAACCCGGGGGATCGAGACGGGCGCCTGGCGTGCCGCTGTGGCCCGGGGCGAAGTGGACAGTGGGAGGTAGCCATGCCAGAGAAGAAGAATCCCAGCCTGAAAGATCCCAAGCTCTACGAAGAGCTCCGCGACGAGGGTGCATCGAAACAGAAGGCGGCGCGCGTCTCCAACGCGGCAGCCAATAAGGGACGCTCCGAAGTGGGCCGGAAGGGCGGCAAGTCCGGCGACTATGAGGACTGGACCGTGGATAAGCTCAAGGCCAAAGCCAAGGAAGTCGGCCTGAAAGGGTATTCAGGCAAGAAAAAGAGCGAACTCATCTCCGCGCTCAGGAATTCCTAAGCGGGTGCACGTGCAGCCGCGCGGCGGGGCACCCGCCGCTTCAGGCGCCCTTCCGCACGGTCTTGGCGGTGGACTTGGCAGCGGTACCGGTCTTCGACGCAGTGCCCGTCTTGGACGCAGTGCCGGTCTTCGACGCAGTGCTTGTCTTCGACGCCGTACCGGTCTTGGACGCGCTGCCGGTTTTGGAAGCAGCACTCGTCTTGGCAGCGCCGGCGGTCTTGTTCCGGGCGGTTGCAGCAGCCTTCCTGGCAGGAGCGCTCTTGGCTGTTTCGGCGTCGGAATCCTCAGTGTCCTTTTTGGCGGCGCTGCTCCGGCTGCTGCGCTTGGCCGGTTTGGCCGGCTCGTCGTCAGCCGACTCGTCCTCACTCGACTCTTGCGCGGCCGCCCCTCCCCCGCGCTTCTTGTCGAGGCTGCGCTTCAGGGCTTCCATCAGGTCGATCACTTCGCCGTTGCCACCCTCGGCCTCGGCACCGAACGTCTCTTCCGTGTCCAGCGCGTCGCCCTTTTCCAGCTTCGCCTCGATGAGCTGACGAAGCTGTGCCTGGTAGTCGTCGGTGAACTGCTCGGGTTCGAAGTCCGAGGCCATGGACTCCACCAGCGCGGCGGACATCTCACGTTCCTGCGCCGAGATGCGGATGGATGCGTCCAGGGCGGGGAACGCTGCCTCGCGGACTTCGTCGGCCCACAGCAGGGCCTGGAGCATCAGGACGTCGTCGCGAATCCGCAAGGCACCCAGCCGGGTCTTGTCCCGCAGTGCGAACTGCACCACGGCCACGCGCTCCGTATCCTCCAGTGCCCTGCGCAGCAGCATGTAGGCCTTGGGCGACTTGGAGTCCGGCTCCAGGTAATAGCTCTTCTCGAACATGATCGGGTCAAGCTGGTCCGAGGGCACGAACTGCACCACTTCGATCTCGTGGCTGTTCTCTGCGGGAATGGCCTTGAGCTCCTCCTTGGTGAGGATCACTGTCCGGCCGTCGTCCTCGTAAGCCTTCTCGATGTCGGAGTAGTCAACCACCTCGCTGCAGACCTCACAGCGGCGCTGGTAGCGGATCCGGCCGCCATCGGCGTTGTGCACCTGATGGAGGCTGATGTCATGGTCCTCGGTGGCGCTGTAGACCTTCACCGGGACGTTGACCAGCCCGAACGCGATGGCGCCTTTCCAGATGGCTCTCATGGGACTAGTCAACAGCACACAGGGCCGGAGGTGAAGCCCCATGGCCGGAGGTAAGGAACGCGTGCGGGTCGGCGGCCGAGAACTGACCCTCACCAACCTGGACAAGGTGATGTATCCCGCCACCGGCACCACCAAGGCGGACGTGATCGCCTATTACGCCGCTGTGGCCCCGGTGCTGATCCCGGCTGCCAGGAACCGACCGGCAACCCGCAAGAGGTGGGTGCACGGGGTGGGAACCGAAACCCAGCCCGGCGAGATGTTTTTCCAGAAGAACCTGGACGACTCGGCCCCGGGCTGGGTGCCCCGCGCCGCCATCACGCACAAGACCAACACCAACTACTATCCGCTGGTCAACGATCCGGCCACCCTCACCTGGCTGGCGCAGATCGCCTCGCTGGAGATCCACGTGCCGCAGTGGACGGTGGACTCCCACGGCAGCGCCCTGCCTCCCGACCGGCTGGTCCTGGACCTCGATCCCGGGGAAGGGGCGGGACTGCCCGAATGCGTGGAGGTGGCCAAGCTGGCGCGGACCATCCTGCAGGACGTGGGGCTTGATCCCCTTCCGGTCACCAGCGGCAGCAAGGGGATCCATCTGTACGCCGTCCTGGACGGTACACAAACCTCCGATGAGGTCTCCGCCTTCGCCCGTGAACTGGCCCGTGCCCTGGAGGCCGACCATCCGGACCTGGCGGTCAGCGACATGAAGAAGACCCTCAGGACGGGAAAGGTCCTGGTGGACTGGAGCCAGAACAACGCAGCGAAGACCACCATCGTTCCGTATTCGCTCCGCGGCCGCCTGCACCCCACTGTGGCGGCTCCGCGGACCTGGCGGGAGTTGAGTTCGCCGTCGCTGAAACACCTGGACTATCAGGAGGTCATGCGCCGGGTGGCGGCCGGCAAGGATCCCTTCGCCCCGGTCAGTTCGGCCTCCGGGCACCCAGGCGCCGCCGGCCACGCGGACACCAGCCACGCCGCCCCCGCACCTCCGAAAACAGCAGAGGCGAACGGCGGCGGGCATGCGGATGCCCGGCTGAACAAGTACCGCTTTCTGCGCGACCAGGGCAAGACACCGGAGCCGTTCACCGCGGAAGAGCACCACGCGGCAAAGGCCAACGGCGTTGCGGCGCAGGCGGGCAAGGAGATCTTCGTCATCCAGGAACACCATGCCAGCCGGCTCCACTACGACTTCCGGTTGGAACACGAGGGCGTACTTGTCTCCTGGGCACTTCCGAAGGGCGTGCCGGAATCAGGGGACAAGAACCACCTGGCGGTACAGACCGAAGACCACCCCATGGACTACGCCGATTTTGAGGGCGACATCCCCAAGGGCGAGTACGGGGCGGGCAGCGTCAGCATCTGGGACAAAGGTGTATACGAGCTCGAAAAATGGGTCAACGGCAAAGAAGTCATTGCCACACTCACGGGCCGCGAGGGCGGCGGGCTTGGCGGCACCAGGACGTTCGCCCTGATCCATACCGGGAAGGGCCACGGCGAGGAGTCACAATGGCTCATCCATCTGATGGACCGGGGTCCGGGAAAACGGAAAAAGCCAGTCGGCACCAAAGCGGCGGTGAGCCCCAAGGAACCGCCTGCCGCCAGAGAACCAGCGAGCCCCGCCCGCACGGCCGCTTCGAGGCGGGCAGCTCCCCGAGATGACACCCTCCAGGAGGATCCGGTCCCCATGCTCGCCTCGGCCGGCACCCCGGCTGACCTGCACGGCAGCGAGTGGCTCTTCGAACTGAAGTGGGACGGAATCCGTGCGCTCGTGGTGGCGGACGGCGATCGAATCAGGCTCCTGAGCCGGAACGGCAACGACATGTCGGCCAGCTATCCCGAATTCACGGACAGGAGCTGCTGGCCCCCGCAGGACTTCATCGCGGACGGCGAGATCTTCGCCGTCGGGCCTTCCGGTCGGCCCGACTTCGGGCTCCTGCAGGGAAGAATGAAGCTGACCAGGCCGGGCGACGTGAAACGGGCGCGCACCACCATCCCGGTGCGGATGATGCTCTTCGACCTCCTGGCCGACGACGGCGATGACCTGCGAAGGCTGCCCCTGAGGAAGCGCCGGGATCGTCTCGCCGCCTTCTTCGAACCTGGCAGGTGCCCGGTGGAACTGTCGGAGACCCTCGACGAGAAGGTGGAGCACATCCTGGAAAGCGCCCGCGAGCTGGGCTTGGAAGGCGTGATGGCCAAGCGCGCGGACAGCCGCTATGTGAGCGGGCAACGAACCCACACGTGGATCAAGCTCAAGATCGAACAGACGCAGGAAGTGGTGGTGGGCGGCTGGCGTCCGGGCAAGGGCGACCGGTCCAACACTGTGGGGTCCCTGCTGGTGGGCATTCCTGAGGGCAAGACGCTGCGGTATGTGGGCCGCGTGGGAAGTGGCTTCAGCATGCGTGAACTGGAGGAGCTGCGGAAAAAGATGGAGGGGCTGGCGCAGAAGACGTCGCCATTCGATGATGTTCCGTCGGCGGACGCGGCGGACGCGCGCTGGGTGAACCCCGCCCTGGTGGGTGAGGTGACCTTCGGTGAGTGGACCGGGAGCGGCAAGCTTCGCCACCCGGTATGGCGCGGCTGGCGGCTGGACAAGGAACCGGCGGAAGTGGTGCTGGAATGAAACAGCCTGGCGTCACCCGAATAAAGTGTGTCGCCAGGCTGTTTCGTATTGTCAGTTGGTCAGGACGAGTGAGGCATCTGCGGGCGGCCGGTCCGGTGGATTGCCGTCACAGCGGCGCCCTGTCCCGCGCGTCCGGGGCTTGCGCCGTGTTCCTTGGGGTGGCGCCGTTTGCCGTTGCCATCCGGCCACTGCATTGCCCCGCCCATGGCCGCGGTCACGGCCAGGGTCTCGGGAGTGGGCAGCGCGGGCCTTTCCATCGATTCCGCCAGATGCGCAGCGACATCCGGCTTGATGCTGCTTCCGTTGTAGGAGTCGGCCATTTGTTCTTCCTTTCCGCGATGAAATGAAGTGTTCCCCATATTGGATCCGTGAATCCGCCTACCGGACAGCTAGTAAGCCCTGCTTCAGCGAAGAGGCATTGCGAAGGCAGAACAGAACAGGCGGAGTTGGTTGCGGCGGTGAATGCCGGGCAAGGCGGCCAACAGTGTACTGGTCAACAGCGAACTGCGGCCGCCATGGCGCGTCCATTACTCAAAGATCAGTGTTCCCATGGGTCCACCTTAGGCAGAAACATTCCGCCCGGGAAGAGATCTTTCTTAGTCCTCGGCCCCGGTCCGGAAGGATCCTTCCCAAACCGCCCTGGACCCTGATTCCCCGATGATCGCCACGGCGGCTACCGCACCGCCGCAGAGCACCACGGCGACAACGACGGCGACAATCCCCGCGATGCGGGATCCGGTGGCGCCCATGCGCCGGCTCATCCCCTCTGCCTGTGTGGCGCCGTAGCGGAACCACAGCCACTGGGCGAGGGCCACAAGGAACACACCTACCACCCACGGCAGGAGCATCCCGGCAAGCTGCATGTGGTCACTGATCCGTGGGGTGGAATCCACCCTGTCCAGCAGCCAGGCTCCGGCCGCCGCCGTGAGCGGCACCAGGACAAGCGCCAACAGGGCGACCAGCGGCGTGACGATCCCCAAACGCCGTCGGGCGGCGGGCCAGAGAAGGCTGAGCAGCGTGCAAAGGGCCGCCAACGGAACGAAGACCACCGTGGCGTGAACGAGCAATACATGCATCGGCAAACCGCTGATCTCGTAGTCCATGGCGAACACCCTGTCTGGAAGTCATATAAACCGTATGGAAGTTATGAACGCTCAGTCCCGGCCTCCCGGTCCACCGTCCCGGGCCCTGAACCTGGACCTAACCAATCAGACGAGTAGCGCCGCTGTTCGGTTCAATCCCCGCCCCTCCGCCGCCGTGTACACCCCGCCAGCGGCCAGAATCGAGGCGCCTGGAAGGCCGGATTAGGAGCGGAATCCGGCCCGAAGAGCCCCGTTCCAGAAAAACTTTTGATAACGATCGCCCGGGTCGCGGAAAATCCGCAGCATAGCGGGCCCAGATCGGCCAAAATAAATCTGATTTCAGCCCGGTTGGACCCCAAAACGGGGTGATCATACGGCACCGAAGTCTCGAAATCCATGGAAATCACGTAAAATTGAAGGCCTGCCCGGAGCGGGGCAGCTATAAGTCGCAAGCAAATGACCTCCACAGGAGTTGCCCAAATGCCCACAGACCGAAGCACGACCGACTCTTCAGCAGGCGCCAGGAACGCCAGCGGAACTGACCAGGCCGCACCCCAGAGTGCGAAGAAACCAAAGCTGCTCGCGCGGCGCCGGCTCAAGGTATCCGACGTGAACGTCGTAGACCAGCCCATGCTCAAGAAGGCCCTCGGCGGCACCATCGTGGGCAACACTATGGAGTGGTACGACGTCGGCGTCTTCGGCTACCTCATCACCACCATGGGTCCGGTGTTCCTGCCGGAAGCCGACAAGAGCGTGCAGACGCTGTTCCTCCTGGGCACGTTCGCTGCCACCTTCATTGCCCGCCCACTGGGTGGCGTCGTCTTCGGCTGGCTCGGCGACAAGATCGGCCGCCAGAAGGTCCTCGCGGCCACGCTGATGCTGATGGCGGCGAGCACCTTCGCCGTCGGCCTGCTGCCCGGTTACGCGCAGATCGGCATGTGGGCAGCCGCCCTCCTGGTGGTCCTCAAACTCGTGCAGGGCTTCTCCACCGGGGGCGAATACGCCGGTGCCACCACCTTTGTGAGCGAGTACTCGCCGGACAAGCGGCGCGGCTTCTTCGCCAGCTTCCTGGACATGGGCAGCTACCTCGGCTTCGCCCTGGGCGCCGCGCTGGTGTCCGTGCTGCAGCTGACGCTGGGCCAGGCCGCCATGGAAGACTGGGGCTGGCGCCTGCCGTTCCTGATCGCCGGTCCCCTGGGCCTGATCGCCGTGTACTTCCGAAGCAAGATTGAGGAGTCCCCGCAGTTCCAGGCCACCCTGGACGCCCAGGAGGAGCTCGCAAAGGACGCGGCGGCCGGTGATGAGGCTGCGGCAAAGGGTCCTGTGGGCATCGTCAAGGCCTACTGGCGCTCGATCATCATTGCCATGATCCTCGTGGCTGCGGCAAACACGGCCGGCTACGCGCTGACGTCCTACATGCCTACGTACCTCACCGAGTCCAAGGGCTATGACCCTGTCCACGGCACGCTGCTCACGATCCCGGTACTCGTGGTCATGAGCCTTTGCATTCCGCTGACGGGCAAGCTTTCCGACCGCATCGGCCGCCGTCCTGTGCTCTGGATCGGCGCCGTCAGCACCGTGGTCCTGGCTGCCCCGGCCTTCGCCCTGATCGGCATCGGCAGCATCTGGTCCACGCTCGCCGGCCTGTCGCTGATCGCGTTCCCCGTGACCTTCTACGTTGCGAACCTCGCCTCGGCGCTGCCGGCGCAGTTCCCCACGGCCAGCCGCTACGGTGCCATGGGCATTGCCTACAACTTCGCCGTGGCGATCTTCGGCGGCACCACGCCGTTCATTGTGGATGCCCTCATCAACGCCACCGGCAACGACATGATGCCTGCCTACTACCTGATGGCCACCTCGGCTGTTGGTGCCGTGGCCATCTACTTCCTCAAGGAATCCGCCCAGCGCCCGCTGCCCGGCTCCATGCCCAGCGTGGACACCCAGGCCGAGGCCCGTGAACTGGTGGCCACCCAGGACGAGAACCCGCTGATCAACCTCGACGAACTGCCGTTCGAGACCGTTGATGAACTGAACAGTGCCCTGGAAAAGGAAAGTGCACTGGATAAGGATCTCGACGACGAACTGAACGTTGACGACGAACTGAAAAAGGTGCCCGCCCGCTCCTGATGCTGGCGAAACCTGCTGGCACAGCCTGCTGCGGCTAAAGGCTGGCGCGACTGAAGGCCCGTCCCCGGTATGCCCCTTCCACGGGGCACGCCCGGCGGGCCTTCGCGCCGCCCGCGCCGCCCGCGCTGCCGTGCTGCCGTGCTGCCAAATTTTGCCCAGTCGAGGCAGCTCTGTTGCCTGCCTCACTTTGTGACGCAGCGCGCGGTGAGATCTTTGCTGGAGTGCTAATTTCGAAGGATGAAGGGGGTCCTGCCGGTGCAGTCTTTAGTGCGCCACCTGCGGCAGCTGCACAGCTTTGGCCCCGCCAACAATGACTATCTCTCGGCGTGGCGGGTGGCCATCAGCGTGGCCGTCCCCTCCCTCGTCCTGCTGCTCCTTGGCCGGCCCGAGCTCACCATCTATGCCGTGTTCGGCGCGCTCACCGGCATGTACGGCCGCTCCGAGCCGCACCAGCTCCGGCTCACACATCAGCTGCAGGCGGCACTGGTTCTGCTGTCCGGCGTGACCGTTGGCGTGGTCCTGTCGGTCAACGGCCTGCACTCCTGGTGGCTCGTGGGCATCGAAGCCCTGCTGGCCGGCGCGGGGTCTGTCTATTCCGACAAAGTGCGGCTGCGGCCCAACGGCCCCTTCTTCGGGATCCTCGCCCTGGGCGCCTGCGCATCCGTTCCCACCGCCGTGCCCTGGTATGTTGCGCTGCTCATTGCTGCCGGTTCCGCCGCTTTCTCCCTGCTCGTGGGATTCGGCGGCTGGGTCCGCGGCAGGGCCTGGCATCCCGGCGCGGTCCGTCCCGCAGTCCGCCTCCACGGAACCTTCCGGCGCCACGCCGCAATCCACGCGGCCCGCTACGTGCTGGCCGTCGGGGCCGCAGGCACCGTTGGCGTCCTGACCGGAAGCGGCCACCCGCACTGGGCGATGGCCGCCGCCGCGGTACCACTCGCCGGCGCGGACCTGCCCAGCAGTGTCCACCGCGGCATCCACAGAATCATGGGGACGTTCCTCGGGCTGGTGCTGGTCGCCGTCGTACTTCTGCCGGGCCCCTGGGCCCCGCTGCACTTTTTCCCGGGAGCGGAGGCCGCGGTGCTGGCACTGCTGGTGATCGTATTCCAGTTCGGCACCGAACTCTTCATGACCCGGCACTACGGGCTGGCGATGGTCTGGTTCACTCCGGTCATCCTGCTGATGACCCACCTCGCGGCGCCGGCGGACCCGCAGGTGCTCATTGTCGAACGCGCCGTTGAAACCGTGGTGGGGGCCGGCACCGGAATTCTGGTGGTGGTGCTTATCCGCTCGCGGCGGAACCGGCGCCAGGCTCCTGCGGCCGGCGCGGCGGTCCGGCCGTAAACCTGTCCGGCACCACGCGGACGACGGCGGCCAGCACCTTGTAGCGCTTGGTCGGGATGGAAACAGCCTTCCCGCGCTCATTGTCCGCCAGTGCTTCGCGCACCACACGGCCTGGCCGCAACCAGGTCCAGCCCGGGGCCACGGACTTGTCCATGCCCATCCGGTCGTGGAACTCGGTGTGGACAAAGCCGGGGCAGACGGCGGTCACCTTCACGCCGCGGGGCGAGTAGGCGAGGTTCGCCCAGCGGCTGAAGCTGAGCAGCCACGCCTTCGCCGCCGAGTAGGAGCCGCGGGGCAGGAAGGCCGCCACGCTGGCCACGTTGATGATGCGGCCGGAACCGCGCGCCAGCATGCCCTGAAGGGCGGCGTGGCAGAGTTCCATGGACGTCTCCACGTGCAGCTTCAGGTGCTTCTTCTCGTCCTCGATCGAGTTCTCGTCGAAGTTGTGCAGCAGCCCGATTCCGGCGTTGTTCACCAGTACGTCTACCGGCCGTGCGGGGTCGGAAAGGCGCCCGACGACGGCGGCCACGCCGCCGTCGTCGGTCAGGTCCGCGGTCAGCACCTCAGCCGTTGTTCCGTACCGCCGCTGCAGCTCCTCCGCGGTGGCCTGCAGCCGTGCCGTGTCGCGGGCCACGAGCACGAGGTTGTTCCCCTGTTCGCCAAGCTGGCGGGCGAATTCTGCACCCAGTCCCGCGGTGGCGCCGGTGACGAGGGCGGTGGGTCTGGCGGTGTTGGGCGTCATGGCAACAGCCTAAGCCCGCGGCACGCTGAAAACAGCCCCGCGGCGCCGCTGAGATCAGCCCCGCCGGGCGGCCGAGTTCAGGCGAAGTTGGCCAGCGGATTCGCGAGCCTTCCCGCCTTCTGCAGGCCACCGGACGGGTCGGCAAGATCGAGCATCTGCTGGTTGTTGCGCAGCTGCAGCCGGTTCAGGCAGGACAGCTCGAAGTCCGGGGCGAACAGATCATGGCGGACAAACTGATCCGCCAGTTCCGGGTGCTCACCCTGGTAGTCGCGAACCGCCGCCGCCGCCGTGCGCCAGAACTCCTCGCCGCTGAGCACGCCGTCTTCCTCCAGAAGGGCCGCAAGGAAACGGAAGATACAGTCGAACACATCGGTGAAGATGGACAAGACCTTGTCCCCGTCAGGAATGTCCACCTTGATCCGGGACACCGCTTCGGGCAGGTCAAGCCTGTCCCCCATCACCACAATCTCCTCGGCGATGTCCTTCATGACGGCGCGGACCGGCACGCCGTTCTCAAGGACCAGGATCACGTTTTCGCCGTGGGGCATGAACGCGAGCTCGTAGCGGTACAGGCAGTGCACCAGCGGCACGAGGTACGCCTCGAAGTACTGCCGCAGCCACGCGGCAGGCTCCAGCCCCGACTGCTCGATCAGCGCGGACACCATGGGTTTGCCGGCGGCGTCAACGTGCAGGAGCGAGGCCATGGTGGCCAGCTGCTGCCCGTCCTTGAGCAGCGGCAGCGGGCTCTCCCGCCACAGCGCGGACAGCATCTTGCGGTAGGGCGATCCCTTCGCAGCGGCTGCCTCGTAATAGCCGTTGTGATAACCAATGGCCGCCACTTCGCGGATCATGGCGAGCCCCCGGCCCTGGAGCGCCCCGTCACCGGCGATCAGGTCCTGGAGCCAGTCATTGATCGCCGGCGTGGCCTTCATGTACTGCGGCGACAGCCCGCGCATGAACCCCATGTTGAGGACCGACATGGCTGTCTTCACGTACGTCTTCTCCGGCGCCGCGGTGTTGAAAAACGTGCGGATGGACTGCTGCGCCTGATAGCTGTCGGCCCCGATCCCGAGGTGGACGATGCGCCGTTGCGCGATCTCGGCCGCGAATGTGACCGTCAGCTTGTTCTCCCACTGCCACGGATGCACCGGCATCAGGAAGTACTCGGCCGGGTCGAGGCCCAGGGCGCCGAGCTCGGCGTCGAAGAACACCAAAGCGCCCGTCCCCAGTTCGGCTTCAAGATGGGCGGTGTAACTCAGGCCTGCACTGGAGGTGAAGACCGCTTTGCCGCGGTGCACCGCGATCCACTCCAGCTGCACCGGGGCTCCGGCCTCGGGGGCGAAGGCACAGTAGTCACCGATTCCGAAGCCCAACCGGCCGTTGTTGGCCACAAAGCACGGATGCCCCTCGGTCATGCTGCGTTCAATCGCCTGGAAGTCCGTGGCTGCATCCGCGCCGCGGGTCACGCCGGCCGCCAGTTCGGCCGACGACGGTTGGCCCACCCATTGCTTGAACGCATGGCTGGAGAGCGTGCTGCTGATCTCCTCAAGGTAGACCGGGAGCATCTCCTGGCGGATGCCGAGGGTGCCGGAGAACTCGGTGATGAAGCGCAGCGCGTCCAGCGGGGCGTCCTCGCCGTTGCGGCTGCAGGTGATGGAGGAAGCGTCGATGGACCAGTGGTCCAGCTGCAGGACCCGGGCCGAGAAGCGGTATTCAGCGGTGCTGTCATCGCTCCGGACCCGGTACCCGCCGGCACAGTTGCTCTCATTGTCACCCACCGGCTCCGGAACCAGGATCCGCTCATGTGAGAACTCGGAGAGCGCCTTGCGGACCAGGTGCCTGTTGGCAGCAGCCCAGCGTTCGGGTGTGAGGTGGGCTGCCGCGTTGCCTGCGGTCAGGGCAGATTCGAATTCAAGGGTGGTCACAGTGATGCTCCCTGGGTTGGCTGGCGTTCGGGGGTAGAAGAACGGGCGGAGTGGAACGACTCGCGCGTGCAGAAGCTCAGGAGGGCCTGCTTGTCCGGAAGGGTCACCTCGCCGGCGGGCTCGAAGCCCAGCCGCGCGTTGAGGACGTGGATCTTGGTGTTGCGGGCGTCGGGCTCCACCACCACGCGCTCCACGCCGGGCTTTTGGAAGAGCCGGTCCAGGACGGTCTCCATGACGCCGGCAGTGAACCCGTTGCGCGGCGTCCCCTGCGGCGGAGCCACCAGCAGGTGCATGCCGATGTCGCCGGGCTGGACGGTGTAGACGTCCGAGAGCGGCGATGACTCCGGCAGGTACTCCTCCATCAGGAAGGCGGGGACGCCGTCGTCGATCCCCAGCAGTGCGTGGTGATGTCCGCTGGACTGGATTTTGGAATACTCCTCCACGACGTCCTCGACTGTCGCGTTCAGCATCCCCCAGAAGGAGGCGTACCGGCGGGTGACCCAGCTGTGGATGAGTGGGGCGTCGGCAGCCGCGTCGACGCAGCGGAACGTGAAGCTCAAGCGGGCACCTCGATGTTCGTAGATACTGCAGCGGGTGCGCCGAACTCCTGGAAAGCGATGCTGCGCTCCACCGGATAGACCTCGCGGCCCAGGATTTCCCCGAGGATGCACGAGTTGCGGTAGGCGGCCATGCCGAGGTCCGGTGTGACGAAACCGTGGGTGTGGAGTTCCGCGTTCTGCACGAAGATTTCGCCGGGTTCGACGCCGGTGCTGTAGTTGCGCTGCACGGCGAACCTTCCTGCGCCGTCCCGGGCAATGCGCTCCTGCACGCCGGCCAGGAACGCCGGCTCACGGTACGCGTATCCGGTGGCCAGGACCACCGCCTCCGTCTCCAGCGAGTAGTCCGTGCCCTGCTCCCCGTGGGCCAGCTCCAGGGAGTGGGAGCCGGCGGAGGCATTCCAGCCGGCACCTGTCACGGTCGAATGCGTGAGCAGCCGGGTATCCACCATGCCCGAGAGGCTCTTGGTGTACAGGAGGTCGTAGATCGAATCGATGAGCTCGGAGTTGATGCCCTTGTAGAGGTTCTTCTGGTTCTTGATGAGCGAGTCGCGCCGCTCCTGCGGGAGCCCGTGGAAGTAGTCAACGTACTCCGGCGAGGTCATCTCCAGCGTGAGCTTGGTGTATTCCAGCGGAAAGAACCTGCCCGAGCGCGTGACCCAGTTGAGCTGGTACCCGTGCACGTCGATGTCCTGCAGCAGTTCGTAGTAGATCTCCGCCGCGCTCTGCCCGCTGCCCACGATGGTGATGCTGCGCCGCTGCTGGAGTTCGCTCTTGCGTGCCAGGTAGTCCGCGTTGTGGAGAACCGTTCCCCCGGACCCCAGGATCTCGCGGCACGCGTCCGGGATGTAGGGTGATGTTCCTGTACCGAGCACCAGCCGGCGCGCACGAATCACCTCCGGCCCGGCCGGGCCGTCCACCGAAAGCGTGTACACGCCGCCGTCGTACGTCACCTCGGTGACGTGCGTGCCAAACCGGACCGAAGGCAGCTGCCCGGCAACCCACTGGCAGTACTGGTTGTACTCCGCCCGCAGGGGGTAGAAGTTTTCACGGATGTAGAAGCGGTAGAGGCGCCCGGTCTGCTTGAGGAAGTTCAGGAATGAGTATGGTGACGTCGGATCCGCCAGCGTCACGAGGTCCGCCATGAACGGTACCTGCAGGTGGGCCGGCTCCAGCATCATGCCGGGATGCCAGTCGAAGGATTCGCGGCGCTCGAGGAACACGCCGTCGAGGCCTTCAATGGGTTCACTCAGGGCCGCGAGCCCAAGGTTGAAGGGCCCGACGCCGATCCCGGCGAAGTCGTAAACGCGGTCTTTGTTTGAGGTGCTGGATGCAGGGGTGCTGAATGACGGCGTGCTCATGCGGGGGCCTCGGTCTTTGCCTCGGAGCCGGCACCCGGGAGACCGGCTGCGAGCAGGCTTTCGCCGGAGCTTCGAAGCAGGCCGATGATCTCGCCGATGTCCTCGAGAGTCGCCTCGGCGTTGAGGAGCGTGAACTTCAGGTAGTGCCGTCCTGCCACCTTCGTGCCCGCCACGACAGCCTGGCCGGACGCGAACACTGCGGAGCGGATAGCCGGATTCAGCTCATCGGCCGCGTCCTCCGAAAGCCGTGTGCCGTCTGCCAGGACCGGACGGTACCGAAAGACCAGCGTGCTCAGCTGTGGTTCGGCCGCCAACTCGAAGTCATTGTCTGCCGCGAGTACCGAGCCCACCCGGGAAGCCAGGTCGATGGCTTCGTCGAGCAGTGCGCCCACGGCGGCGGCACCCATGATCCGGAGCGTCAGCCACAGCTTGAGGGCGTCGAACCGGCGCGTGGTCTGGATGCTCTTGTCCACCTGGTTGGGGATCTCGGCGCGGGCAGCGGTTTCCGGGTTGAGGTAGTCGGCGTAGTAGGTGACGTGGCGCAGCATTGCACCCTCGCGGACCAGCAGTGCGCTGGAACTGACCGGCTGGAAGAAGGTCTTGTGGAAGTCCACCGTGACGGAGTCCGCCAGCCGGATGCCGTCCAGGAGATGGCGGTGGCGGTTGGAGACCATGAGCCCGCCGCCGTACGCGGCGTCAACGTGGAACCATGCGCCGTAGGCTCCGGCCAGGGCGGCGAGGTCAGTCAGCGGATCCACGGCGCCGAAGTCGGTGGTCCCGGCCGTACCCACAACCGCCATGGGAACCAGGCCGTCGTCGTGGGCCGTGGCCAGCGCGCTGGCCAAAGTAGCCGGATCCATCCGGTGGTCCGCCGTGCAGGCGACGGATACGACGGCGTCGAACCCCAGTCCCAGCATGGAGGCCGACTTCTGGATGCTGAAGTGGCTGTCCACTGACGTGAAGATCCGCAGCTTCTCGAGCAGCAGCGGGAGACGCAGCCCCTCGTTGGCCGGGTCCTGCCGCAGCCGGGCCACCGCATGGTTGCGGGCGATGAGCAGCGCCTGCAGGTTGGACTGGCTGCCGCCGGACGTGAACACGCCGTCGGCCTCGTTTCCCAGCCCGAGCCGCTCTGCCGACCAGTCGATGAGGCGGCGCTCGATCATGGTGGCGCCGGCGCTTTGGTCCCACGTGTCCATCGACGAGTTCACCGCCGAGAGCACTGCCTCCCCCACCAGGGCGGGAATGACCACCGGGCAGTTCAGGTGCGCGGCGTACTTCGCATCATGGAAGTACACGGCGTCGCGCAGGTAGGTGTGCTGCAGCTCCTCGAGGGCAGCCGCGGTATCCGGCAGCGGCTACTCCAGGTCTACGGCGTCCACGCGGCGCTTCATCTCGGCCGGGCCGACGCCGGTGAACGGCTGCGAGGTCCGCTCGAGTTTGGTGGCCACGGCGTTGACGCCCTGTAGCACCTGGGCCACGTAGCGCGGCGCATTCCGGGCATTGAACAGCTGGTTGCTGGCGGCGAGGGCGAGTTCCACACCGGACCCGAAGTCCAGGCTGGAAGCAGCCGGGCCCGCGTCTTGGGCGTAGGGGTTTCGAGCCTCAACTCCGGTTCCGGCATCGAAGTCCGCGCGTGGCTCTTCCACGTCGGGCAGCAGCGTCATAGTCATCCTTCTATCGGTGGGATAAGCACCAGGTACCAGCAATGGGCACCAAGCAAGGACAGCCTTACTTAGGTAAGCCTTTTAGTCAAACTTCCGTGATGTAATTTCTGCGGGCCACCCCAATCCGGGGGTTCTTCTTCGTTATCAAGGGTCATTGACTTTCCCGACGCGGCCGAACGGCACATAATGCCCAGCCGGGAGAGCGCGGGCCGCCGGGGCGGTCGCCACCGGGGACAGGGCAGGACGGGCGGAGTAGAGTTTCTGGCACGAGGCGTAGACCGCAGCAGGAAGCAGGGGGGCATGTCCGGCAGTGAGCATGATCCGATAAATTTTCGGGAAGTCGATCCACAGGGAAACCCCACCGGATACGGGCGCTTGACGCCTTCCGGTGACGGCCGCCTCGGCCCTTCAGCGGCGGGCCAGGGCAGGCAAGAATTTGGGCAGCCGGGCCTCGGGCCGGGACAACCGGGCGCTGGGGATCAAGGCGCCGGCCCGACCGCTTCCGGGCCAGCGGGTTTCGTACCCTACGAGGCGTCGGACATCGGGCAGCGGAGCCGACTGGCCGTGAACCCGTTCATCGCGGGGTTGTGGGTTCTCGTGGCGATCCTGCTGGTGTCGCCGTTCGGGGTCTTCACGCTCGCGCAGGAATCACTGAATTCAGGCACCGAGCCGCAGGTCATGCCCGTCAGCTACATGTGGATCACGTTCGCGCCGCAGATCCTTTTCGCCGGGCTCGTCGGGGCCCTTGGCCTGCTTTTCTGGCACGCGGCGCAATGGCAGCGGACGCATTGGCAACGCAACGGCGCAAGGTAACCCCCGCCGTCGTAATCCCCACCCAGCGCGAAAGCACCCAGCGCGAACGGACACGTGGGCTCCCGCGCCTACCCGGCGGGGACCTCGCTCGCCACGGGGGTGGCCGCAGCAATGGTGCCCGGAACAATGGCGGCCGGGTGGGACGAGCCAAGGTGGCGCAGCCGGAGCTCGTCGGTGACCTGGAGATACCAGAAGCGCGCACCAAAAGCAGGGCTGGGAGTGTCCAAGTGCCGGTACAGCCCGTCCGCCAGCCGGGCCAACCCGGCATCCGGAATCGAGGCGAGCGTTGCACCGGGGTCCACGGCGTCGTTCAGGCATCCGTCCAGAAGACGGCACAGTTCTTCGTCCGCCATGGGACCGGCGGCTATGTCTTCAGGAATAGTTTCTTCGTTCATCGCCGCGTCAGTCATCGCCCCGGCCCGCGCAGTTGTGGTTCAAGGAAGTCCCCAAAATAGAGAGTCTGAAGGCCAACTGCATAGCCCTGCCCGATCGTACGGAAATGTCCCGGCAGTCACAAGTACCGCGGTTAACGGCCCGTGGGGATCCTACGGCGCGGGGACGCTTCAGGTACCCAAAAGCTTGGGCGCGGCCGCCTCAGGCCAGTCGATGCACTGCGTGTACACCTCGTGCTTGCGCAGGTAACGGGCCGTAAACGGGCAGTGCGGGATGATCCTCTTGCCCGCCGCCACAACATCGTCTAGGGCAAAGTGGATCAGCACCTTGGCCAGGCCATGGCCCTGGAACTGCTCGGACGTCTGGGTGTGGATGAAGTCCACGTGCCCAGGCTTGTCTTCGAACCTGACTTCCACCGCCAGCTTCCCGCCCACGTGCAGTTCGTAGCGGTGGAGCGCATCGTTCCGGAAGGTGGTGACGTCCGGGGTGAACTGGTCCTCGGCGGCTGTCGTGTTCTCGGTCATGGTTCGACATTGGCACTTAATGGCTGTGCTGGCAATGGTCGAATTCCGCGTGCGGGAACGCGCCCCAGCAACAGCACGGCCAGAAGGAAGCAGGCGGCACCGCCGCCCAGGAGCCCCAACGTCAGGCCATTAACGGCGGCGTCAGCCACCGGGACAAAAACGACGACGACGGCGGTCACCACAGCCCCCGGCGCCCGGCCCCGTGAGTGCATGGCCGGCGTCGGCCGTTCCTCAAGCCGACCGAACAGGAGAACCGCCGGCAGCAGGAGGATGACCACTCCGAGGAAGACGAGCGGGCGTGACCACCACCATTCCGCGCTGCCCGAGGCGGGCTTAGGAAAGTCGGTCAGCAGGAGCAGCCCGGTCATGGCAGCCAGCAGCGGCAGGTGCCAAAGGTAGACCGTCATGGCATGCCGGCCAACGACGGCCATCACGGTGCGGATCCAGCGCACGCCGGCGAGGGCGAACAGCTGCGGCCGGGAAAGCTGCAGCACCGCCGCCTGCGAGATGCCCAGCAGGAACAGGCTGAGGTTGGGCGGATTCAGGTTCACCAGCATGTTGTCCCGGTACAGGCCCAGCACCACCAAAATGAGCATCAGCACGTTGCTCGCGGCGACCAGCCCTGCCAGCTCCGACCTGCTGCACCGGTCCAGCCAGCCGTCCGCCACAAAGAACCCGAGTTGCTGCACCGCGCACCACACGAACACCATGTTGATGTACGCGAGCGTCGGGAAAGCCCCACGGAAGCAGTCAACCGTCACCACGAGCGCCACCAGGCCCAGCAGAGTCAGCCACCGGGCACGCCGGTGCAGTCCCACCAGGAGCGGAATATTCAGCTGGGCCGCCAGGTAGGCCGCGAGGAACCACAGCGGCATGCCGGCCCCGCTGGCCAGCAGCTGCACCACCTGCGGATCCACGCCGGACAGCAGCGCGCCCCACAGGCCGACGAACATGACCGCCAGCAGTGCTGCCGCCGGACGGACCAGGCGTAGCAGCCGGGACTGGACGAACTCAAAGCCGCTGCCGCCGCGCGCCTGCATGCGCCGCCAGGATTGCGCCCCGGTGATGCCTCCTGCCACGAAGAACAGCGGCATCACCATGAAGACCCAGATGACCGGCTCGAACCAGTCCTGCTCGGCCAGGGTGTTTTCCGTGGTGACGGTGCCGTCGGGGTGCAGCACCGGGCTGGTCATCATGCAGTGCCCCACCACCACCAGGGCGAGGCAGACTAAGCGCGCGAAATCGATGGCCAGGTCCCGGGCGGGCTCGGCAATGTCCGTCCCCGCCGCAGGCTCCGTGGAATTCTTCATGGCGCCCCACCACTGGAACTCGCTTACGTCGTTGTAGTTTCCATTGTGCGCCAACTTGGCCCTCATGTGAGGTCTGGAGTTTTTGTCCACATATCGGCCGCTAAAGGCCCCCGAAGTCGCGATACGTGGACGAAAACTCCCGTCAGCGGCTGAGGACCGCCAGCGTTCCGGCGCTGAAGTCCTTCGCGGCGGCGTTCCACCGGGCCAGCAGCCCCTGCAGGTTTTCGCCGTCGGCCCGGTGCACGGGAAGCTGTTCCTCGAGCGTGGCGAGGACGCCGGTGCGGAGTTCGGTGTTGAAGTTGACCTTGCCCACGTTCATGGCCGGGGCCTTGGCCAGTTCGTCCCCCGGAATGCCGGACGCGCCGTGGAGCACCAGCGGGATGTGCGTGCGCACGGCGATGTCCTGCAGGACATCCCAGCGCAGCCGGGGCTCGCCCTTGTACTTTCCGTGGACGTTGCCCACGGCCACGGCGAGCAGCTGCGCACCCGTCCGAGCCACAAAGTCCTCCACCTGGGCGGAGTCGGTGAGCCCGGCAACCTCGTTGCCCGCCCCGTCGCCCTCCGCGCCGAAGGCCTTGTCCTCGTCGCCGGCCAGGCCGCCCAGTTCAGCCTCC
This sequence comes from Arthrobacter sp. FW305-BF8, assembly GCF_021789315.1. Classification (NCBI taxonomy): domain Bacteria; kingdom Bacillati; phylum Actinomycetota; class Actinomycetes; order Micrococcales; family Micrococcaceae; genus Arthrobacter; species Arthrobacter sp. FW305-BF8. Next base: position 509,612 of record NZ_CP084561.1, on the reverse strand, counting down.
AGGACCACGCCTGCGTGACCCTGGGCCTCGAGTGCGGAGCGCACTGCATTCACCAAGGCGATGTTGTCTTCGTATGGCAGTGCCGAGCCGTCTGCCAGGACGGAGTCCGCCCCGGCTGTGACGGCGGCGGTGATGACGCCGATGTCTGAGGCGTGGTCGAGCTGCAAGGAAACCGGCACGGACGCGGCGTCCGCCAGGCCCCGGAGCGCAGAGATGAGCCTCAGCCCGTTGGCTGTGGCGGCGGTCTTGGGCGCCACCAGCAGGATGACGCCGCGTTTCGCTTCCTCCGCAGCGCTCACCACGGCAAGGGCCGTGTTGAAGTCGTAGCAGGTGAAAGCCGGCACGGCCGACCCCCGCTTGAGGGCGGATACCACCAGCTCATCGAGCTGCGCCCGCATCAGCCTTCCCCGGCGGTGCGCTTGGTGGGGGCAACCACCTTGATGACGGCGGAGTCGTCGGCGGCGGCGAGCCCGTGCGCCTGGCCCAGCAGGTACAGCTGCTCGGCGGCGGCGGCAACGGGGGTCGCCAGGCCAGCACTGCGCGTGGCCTTGCCCACGATGCCCATGTCCTTGACGAAGATGTCCAGGCGGCTGAGTACCTCGGCGCCTTCCTCCGTGTAGGCCTCCAGGATGCGGGGTCCGCGGTTGGACAGCATGAAGGAGCCCGCGGCACCGGCCTCGAGGGCGGCCAGGGTCTTCGCCTGGTCCAGGCCCAGGGCGTCGGCCAGCGCCATGGCCTCGGCGGCGGCAGCGATGTGGATGCCGCACAGCAGCTGGTTGACGGTCTTCAGCGCCTGCCCGTCACCGGGCTTGTCGCCGACGACGGTCAGCGTGGAGGCGAGCAGTTCCAGGACTGGACGTGCCCCTTCCAGGGCAGCGGGCTCGGCTCCGACGACGATCAGCAGGTCGCCTTCGCCGGCACGCTTGGGGCCGCCGGAGAGAGGCGCATCCACGAGCCCGACGCCGAACTCTGCCAGGCGGGCGACGGTGGACGGGATGGCCTCCGTGCCCACGGTGCTGGTCAGGATGACGACGGCACCCGGCTTCAGCACCGAGGCCACGCCGTTCCCGCCGAACAGGACGTCGTCGAGCTGTTCACTGTTGCGCACGGCGAGCAGCAGGGCGTCGGTGTCCTGGGCTGCGTCCCGGGCGGAAGCGAAGGTCTTAACGCCGGATTCCTCGGCGAGGCGCAGGCGCGGTTCGGCGATGTCGAAGCCGTGGACGGTCAGCTGGCTGGCGAGACGGGTAGCCATGGGCAGTCCCATGGCGCCCAGTCCGAGGACGGTGACTGTGTAATTCGAGGTCATGGTGTTCTCCGTTATGTGCGAGGTGTGGGATCGGTGATTGAGCTCGTCGAAATCGCGGTCTCGGCAAGCTCGACCAACGGATGCTAGAACGTGTTGCTGAGCTTGCTGGTGACCTGGGCGAGCGACTCGTCGTCACCGACGTTGCCGGCAAAAACGATGTACGGGATCCCCTTGGCCGGGCCGTCAACCGGCTCCCACAGGCTCACGATGCCAGGCAGCATGGGCCCGCGGACGATCGCATGCCGGATCTCCAGACCGTGCGCCGCCACATCCGAAGACGTGATGCCGCCCTTGGCGATGACAAACCGCGGCGGGAAGGTTTTCAGCGTCCGGTTCACCACGGCGACGACGGCGGCGGAGACGGTGCGCGCGATCCGCAGGCTTTCAGCCGGGTCGTCGGTCTTGATCAGCAGGCGGCTCGTGTGGACAATGACGTCGCCGCCGCGCAGCGCCTCAACGACAGTGTCCACCGTCTGGTCGAGGTACGCGGCTGCCTCCTCACCGAGGAGCCTTTCGACGTCGATCTCCACAATGCGCGCACTGCCGTGCCGGTCCGTGAGCACCTTGAGCTGCCGGGTGGTCACGCCCACGTGGGAGCCGACGACGATCAGGCCGCCGGCTTCGGATGGGGTGTTGCCCGCGTACGCTTCCTCGCCGCTGAGTTCAGGCCTGATGTCCTGGCCGATCCGGGCCCGCATGAACGGCGGGCCAACCCGGTACAGCAGCTTCTTGCCGCGGCGCTCGGCCTCCTCCAGACCTAGGGCCAGGGCGCGCATGTCGTTTTCCGTGACAATGTCCACCACGATGGGCGTGGACTGCGTGGCCGGCTCGATCGCGTCAGCGATTGCCTTGGCCGACACCTCAGCCTGCCCGGTGGCGGAACCGGCGCGGATGATGTTCAGGTCCAGCACGATCACGGAGTCTGCGGCGAACCGCCCCTGCGACTTCTCTTCCACGTACCGGGCCATCTCGGAATTGGCGAAGCCGAAGGTGGCGTCCTTCGCGAATTCGGTCTCCGCAACAGGCGTCAGCTGGCCGGCCTCCGGCCCGCGCGTGTAGTGCACACCGCCTATGGTGACGCGGCCGGCGTCGGGAAATGCCGGAACCATCACGACGCCGTCCGTTGAGTCGCCGCTTTCGGCTGCCACCGTCGCAGCAATGACGTCCGGTTCCAGGGGGAAGTGTCCGCGGAGGGTCGAGTCGCTGCGGCTCACGAAGCCGAGCTTTACCTCGCCTTCGCCGTTGCGGGCAGCAGCGAGGGCGTTGCGCACCACTTCTTCATTGCGCTCAGCCGCTTCTGCCGGGTCAAGGCTGCGGGTGTTCGTCAGCACGTAGACGGCTGGCTTACCCTGATGCAGAGCCCACTGGAAGTCCTCGACTTCCCAGCGGGTGAGCACAGGAAGATCCGCCACCGACTGCGTGCCGGTGGGATCGTCGTCGAGCACCACGAGGACGCGCGGGGACGTGGCAGCCGTCGCCGCGACAGCGTCGGCCACCTGGCTGGCAGGGATCTGGAGCTCGGCGGGAAAGGCGGCCAGAACGTCTGATTCGAGGGGCACTGTGCACTCCGTTGTGTTGAGACTGTCTTGGGGATCATTTGTCAGATGTCAGACATCTGGTGTTTGGTGCTAGTGTGGCATAACGCACAGCCCGTGCGCAAGTACACTTTGCAGGTACCCCGGCTAAAAGGCCATAGACGCTGAACGGAAGAAATGGCACGCAAATCATTGGTGGGCGTCGTCGCCGACGAACTCCTTGACCGCATCATCTCCGGCGAGTTTCCGCCGGGCAGCAGCGTGCCAGGAGAACTGGAACTCAGCGCACGGCACGACGTCAGCCGGATGACAGTGCGGGAGGCGATGAAGACCCTCGAGGCGCAGCGCATCCTTAGCGTGGAACGGGGCCGCGGCACGTTCGTGAACCCCCTGAACCGCTGGTCGTCTCTCGAGGCAGTGCTGCGGGCCACCTCCGAGGGGCAGAACGGCCCGGCCGCCGCCATTCAGCTGATCGAGTTGCGCCGGATGCTGGAAACGGGTGCCTGCGAGCTCGCTGCACAGCGCATTACCGAAGCGGAGCTTGAAGGCCTTCGGGACTGCGTGGCGGACATGCGGAAGGCCCACCAGAACAATGATGTGGCGAGCTTTGTTGCCGCCGACCTGGCTTTCCATGACCAGATACTGCAGGCGTCTGAAAACGTCTTTGTGGCCGTCCTCTTTGAACCGCTGCACCGCGTTCTCGAAAAGGGACGGACCGAAACCTCGAAGGTGCCGGATATCCAGGAGCATGCGATCGGGCACCACCAGAGCATCTACGAGGCTCTGGCTGCCCGCGATCCACAGCAGGCACGCGATGCCATGGACGCCCACATGCAGCAGACCCTCAGCGACCTCAGAAGCTACGTGCTGGAAACCTAGTCCCCGGGCGCCGCGTCCGATACTCTGCAGGAACGGCCCGCAGCCGGGTATCGATGGCGATCACGAGGAGCGAAGTTGTCTAATAACACCTACAGCATTTCTGAAATTGTCGGAACCTCGACTGAAGGCATCGATGCGGCCGTCCGCAACGGCATTTCCGACGCCGCAAAGACGCTGCGCAACCTGGACTGGTTCGAAGTCAAGGAGGTCCGCGGCCACCTCGAGAACGGCCAAGTGGCGGACTGGCAGGTCACCCTCAAGCTCGGGTTCCGCCTGGAGCGGGACTGACATAGCAATACCCGGTTTCACCGGGCGTAGCGAACCAGTAATGCGGCGCCGGCTGAGGTTCAGCCGGCGCCGCATCACTTGCCTAATCCTGGCCGGTTGCTCGCCGGCGCCACACTGTCGGAATCCCCTGGAACGCGGGAAATACCTGCCCTTCAAAGAAAGCATGCGCCTCGTCCGGCGCGTCGGCAGGGGCCCACATTCCCGACGCCGGGCAGTGGGTTCCGGTCGAAGCGGAAGGTGTCTGGCGTTCCCGAAGCAGTGCGATGCGTTTCATCGTTGAATGTCATCCTTGGGGTCTGAGGGCTGGTAGGAGTTCCTCCTCCAAGGCTATGAAACGGACCACACCGGCCCAATGTGCGAGTGAATAGAATCAGCCCCTCGGGCTGGGCAACAGCACAGGAAGCGGCCACGAGCCGGGTTGCCGGCAGCGGCGGGCAGCACCGGCCGCCCAGGCAGCCGTCAGGGGCCGTTCGAGTTCCGCCTCACTTCCGCCTTGGCCGCCGTGTCCGGCGGGCCGGAAGCGGCCTTTCCCTCCGTCGTCGTACTTCCAGCCCCGCTGCCAGCGGCAGTGCCCGCGCCGAGGCTGCCCAGCAGCGTGAGTGCATCCGCGGACGGGGAGCCGGGCCGGGCCGAATAGACCCGTAGCATCTGGTCGGCGTCGTCCGGAAGGACAAGATTTTCAAAGTTCAGTTCCAGGTCGCCCACGGCGGGGTGATGGAGCCGCACGACGCCTGACGAGCGGGTGCCCACCCGGTGGCCCGCCCACCATTGACGGAAATGCTCACTGTGCACGGCAAGCTCCCCCACCAGCTGGTTGGCCTGCGCATCGTTGGGATGCCGCCCCACGTCCACCCGCAGCGCCCCGGCAGCCTCCGCCGCCACGCTTTTCCAGTCCCGGAAGAGCTCACGGGCCCGCAAATCGAGGATGAGCCAGCGCGTCAGGTTCCGCTTCCCGGGCGGCAGCTCGGGGAAGTCCGCGAACAGCAGGAAGGCCATGCGGTTACCCGCCAGGACGTCCGTGCGGCGTCCCAGGACCAGCGCAGGCACGTCACCCACTGCCTCCAGCAGCTGGTGCAGTGCGGGCCGGACCGCCTGGACCGGAAGCGGGGCCCGCGCCGATTCTGCGCAGTGTTCCATGAGGTTCATCATGTGGGCCTGCTCTCCGGCGTCGAGCCTGAGTGCGCGCGCCACCGAATCCAGCACCGCCCGCGACGGGTGGATATTACGGCCCTGTTCCAGCCGGGTGTAGTAGTCCGTGCTGACACCTGCCAGGCGGGCGATTTCCTCCCGCCGCAGCCCCGGGACCCGCCTGGCACCGGCGCCGTCCGTGATGCCGGCTTCTTCCGGTTTCAGCCGGGACCGCATTGCTTTGAGGAATTTGCCGAACTCGGCGCTCTGACCCATGAATTCCATTCTGCCCGTCCCTAGGGCGCAGTTTCTACAACGAAGGTAGGACTGGCAATCCTAGGAAAAACAGGGACAGCCACAGCTGCTGACTCGTGAGCTCGGGATGCATAGGCTCGTATGGAGCCAGCCCCTGATGCAAGGAGAATTCACATGTCCCAGACCCCGGAATCCGCCATCCACGCCTCCGGGCAGGGTCCCGCGCCGCAAGGCTTGGAGATCCCGCACCTCACCCTCAACAACGGTGTCTCCATCCCCCAGCTGGGATTCGGCGTGTTCCAGGTGCCGCCCGAGGAGACCCAGCGCATTGTCGAGGATGCCCTCGAAGCCGGATATCGCCACATCGACACCGCAGCGGCGTACCGGAATGAGGCGGGAGTGGGCGCAGCCATTGCCGCCTCCGGGATACCCCGCGAGGAACTCTTCATCACCACCAAGTTGCGCAACGGCGAGCAGGGCAACGCACAGGAGGCGTTCCAGAACAGCAGGAAGGCCCTCGGGCTGGACTTCATTGACCTCTACCTGATCCACTGGCCGGTGCCGTCGCAGGGTCTCTATGCCGAGGCGTGGAAGGAACTGGAAAAGATTTACGCCACCGGCGAGGCACGCGCCATCGGCGTTTCGAATTTCCTGGAGGAGCACCTGGACACGGTCCTGGCAGGCGCCGGGGTGGTTCCGGCCGTTAACCAGTTCGAACTGCACCCCACATTCCAGCAGGCCCCGCTCGCTGCCAAGAGCCGGTCCCACGGAATCGCGGTGGAAGCCTATAGCCCGCTGGGGCAGGGCGCGGACCTGGACGCGGCTGCCGTCACCGGCCTTGCCGAGGACCGCGGGGCCACCCCAGCGCAGATTGTCCTCGCGTGGCACCTGGCCGCCGGTAACATCGTCATCCCCAAGTCCGCCGACTCCTCCCGTATGCGGGAGAATTTGGCGGCAGCGGCGATCCAACTGACCGCCGCGGAAGCGGAGTCAATCAACGCGCTGGAGGCCGGGTCGCGCATCGGCGCGGATCCCGCCGTCGCCGCTTTTTCCCAGCTATAAGCGAAGGACAACCATCCATGCAGTACACGCATCTGGGCCGTTCGGGCCTGAAGGTTTCCCGGCTTTGCCTGGGCACCATGAACTTCGGCCCGCAGACCGACGAATCCGCCGCGCACTCGATCATGGATTCCGCCCACGGGGCGGGCATCAATTTCTTTGACACCGCCAACGTCTATGGCGGAACCGAGCACCGCGGCTGGACCGAGGAAATCATCGGCCGCTGGTTCGCCAAGGGCGGCGAGCGCCGCGAGCGCACCGTGCTCGCCACCAAGCTTTATGGCAGTATGACGGACCGCCCCAACGAGTCCAAGCTTTCCGCCCTGAACATCCGGCGGGCACTCGATGCCAGCCTCAAGCGGCTCCAGACTGATTACATCGACATCTACCAGTTCCATCACGTGGACCGGAACACGCCGTGGGATGAGATCTGGCAAGCCATCGAAGTGGCCGTCCAGCAGGGCAAAATCCTCTACTCGGGCAGCAGCAACTTCGCCGGCTGGCACATAGCGCAGGCGCAGGAAGCCGCCACCCGCCGGAACTACACGGGCCTCATAAGCGAGCAGTCCATCTACAACCTGCTGACCCGGAACGTAGAGCTGGAGGTCATCCCCGCCGCCCAGCAGTACGGCCTGGGCATCATCCCGTGGTCGCCGCTGCACGGCGGGCTCCTGGGCGGGGTACTGAAAAAGGAGCGCGACGGCGTCCGGCGCCTTGAGGGGCGGGCGGCGGAAACACTCAAGAAGCACCACGACCAGATCCGGGAATATGAGGACTTCGCCGAGGAACTGGGCCATGAGCCCGGAGACGTCGCCCTCGCGTGGCTGCTTCACCAGCCGGCTGTCACCGCCCCGATCGTCGGTCCGCGCACGCAGGAACAGCTGGATGCAGCCATCCGGGCCCTGGACGTCCCGCTGAATGAGGATGCGCTCAAGCGCCTCGATGCCATCTTCCCGGGACATCGCACCGCCCCGGAGGACTACGCCTGGTGAGCGGCCCGGCCAATGCTGCGCCCCCGCAGCCGCAGTTTCCGGACGGCTCACGGCTGAAGCTGCTGTTCATCGGTGGAACCGGCGCGATCAGCGCTGCGGCGGTGGCGCGTGCGGCGGAGCTTGGCCACCGGGTCACCGTGCTTAATAGGGGAAGATCGGTGGACCGTCCTACGCCCGCCGGCACGGAGATCCTGCGGGCAGACGTCCGCGATCCCGCAGCAGTCCGGAACGTTCTGGGCGGACGCGAGTTCGACGCCGTCGCGGACTTCATCTCCTTCACTCCAGAGCACGCCGTCGCCGCTGTGGAGCAGTTCCGCGGCCGCACCGGACAGTTCGTGTTCATCAGCTCAGCCTCGGCGTACCAAAAGCCGCCGGCCCGGCTCCCCATCCTGGAATCGACCCCCCTGCGGAATCCCTACTGGCAGTATTCACGGGACAAAATTGCCTGCGAGGATGTCCTGCTGCAGGCGTACCGCGAGGAGGACTTTCCGGTCACGGTGGTGCGGCCGTCTCATACTTACGACCGGACCAAGATCGTGCTGCTGGGAGGCTGGACGGACATCCACCGGATGCGGGCGGGCCTGCCAGTTGTTGTGCATGGCGACGGGGCTTCGCTGTGGACTGTTACGCACAGCAGTGATTTCGCCAAGGCTTTCGTGGGGCTCATGGGCCGCTATCAAGCGGTGGGTGAAAGCTACACCATCACCTCGGACGAGTTCCTCACGTGGGACGCGATCTACCGCCAGTTCGCGCAGGCGGCCGGGGTTGCCGGGCCGGAACTGGTCCATGTGCCATCGGAAACTATCGCGGCCATCGATCCGGTCCGCGGTCCCTGGCTGCTGGGCGACCGGTCGCACTCGGTGGTGTTCGACAATTCCAAGATCAAGGCCCTGGTTCCACAGTTCTCGGCAACCATCCCATTTTCCTTTGGTGCGCGGGAAGTGGTGCAGTGGCACGACTCCTGGCCGGAGCTGCAGGTGGTGGACGACGGGTTCATGGACATGAGCGACAAACTCATCGACTGGGTCCGGCGGCCCTTCTAGGACAACCGACAGCTTCTTACCGGGTTCTTACCGGGCGGGCGGCCGCTGGGGATCCTCCAGCGCCGGCTCGTCAGGCTCGCCGTCCGGGCCGGTGGGTGGCCCCGGGTTGTCCTGGTGGGGAACTTCGGGTTCCTCCTGGGGCGGGTCCTGGTTGGGGTCAAAGGGGAAGCCTTGGGGTGAACCGCTCTCGTTCTGGTCCTGGTCCTCGTTCTGGTCCTGGTCTTCGTTCTGGTCAGTCGGGTTCTGCTCCGGATCTGCGTGCGTCTCGCTCATGGTCTGGATCCTTAGCTGCTGGAAGGGCCAGGATTTCCTCCTGCCGGGCCACTCCAAGGATTACCAGCGGGACCTCGGTTAGTCCAGAGCACGAAGCCCTGCGAGAAGTGGCGGAAGAGTCAGTTCAGCCGAGACCATCAGTTCACCAGTTCGGTGCTGGAGTGCCGGCCGGTCCACTTCCGATAGCCTTGCTCGAGCTCGACGACGTCCCGGCCAAACGAAGCCAGCAGCGCCACAAGCGCCAGGACAACGGCAGCAGCGGTGATTCCACCTGGCAACCCCGGCGTGAGTGCCAGCAGCAAGGCGCAGGGCTGGTAGGCACCTATTACCTTGCGCAGCCTCTTAACGGGCAGAGTTCGTTTCAGTTCAGGCCGGAACCACCCCGCTGCCACGAAGGCGTACCACATGAGTCCGACGGCCAGGACCCAGGGACCGACGATGGGTACTGCCGCGCACGACAGTACGAGGACCAGCGCCGCGTCAGTCTGGACGTCCAGCCGGCCTCCCGCCGGGCTCTCACAGGCAAATCGCCGCGCAACGGCCCCGTCCACCGCATCAAGAAGGAAAGCCGCCGCACCCAGCACCACCACCGCCACGCCGGGCCCGCTTCCGCCCAACAACGCTGGAACCGCTATTGCCGCGCAACACGAAATCAACACAGCGCGAGTCAGGGTAACGCGATCCGCGGCCGTCGTCAGCAGGGGCTTGCGGCTGAGGACAGAGGCCGCGGCATTTCCCACCACCGCCAGTCCGGCACTCATGGCGGCAAGGAAGTACGTCACTTCAGCACCTGCCGCGGTCAGGATCCAGCTGCCGGACACAAGGAAAGCAGCCATGGCAACGGCTACGTCCACCAGAGCACGCCTAGCGAGCAAGACCTGCATATGCCTCCTTGCGCTCATCGTAACAACAGGAGGTCCACGAGCATTCGAGGGCTGACCTCGGAAGATAGCAAGACTAGGACACTCGAGGCAGCAAACGGGGTCTGGGCAAACTGCCGCCGATAGGAAAGACTCTTCCGCATGGCACAAGCACCAGTCATCACGCTGAATGACGGCAACCGGATACCTCAGATCGGCCTTGGCACCTGGCCACTGAACGACCGGGAGGTGAGTGACGCCGTCGTACGGGCTGCGGAAGCCGGGTACCGGCATATCGATACAGCCGTCCGGTACGGGAATGAGACCGGCGTCGGATCCGGGATCCGCGAGAGCGGCCTGGACCGGACGGAGTTTTTCATCACCACCAAGCTGGACGGCGAATTCCAGGGTGGGGATCTGGCTGTGGCAGGCCTCGAAGGCTCGCTCAGGCGGCTCAACCTGGACTATGTGGACTTACTGCTGATCCACTGGCCGCTCCCCCGCCGCGGCGATTTCATCTCCACCTGGAAGACCTTTGAGCGGCTGCAGGGCGAAGGGAAAGTCCGGTCGATCGGCGTATCAAACTTCAAGCCCGCTCATCTTGAAAAGCTCATGTGGGAAACCGACGTGGTGCCGGCCGTCAACCAGATCCAACTCAACCCCTCCATAAACCGCTCCGCGGACTGCGCGTACAACGAGCGGCACGGGATCGCCACAGAATCGTACAGCCCGCTAGGTGCCGGGTCGGGGCTGCTGTCCGCGCCAGTCCTGACACGAATCGCCGGCAAGCATGGCAAAACGGCGAGCCAGGTGGTGTTGCGCTGGCACGTCCAGCAGGGGTTGGTGGCCATCCCCAAGTCCTCCGATCCCCAGCGGATGAAAGAGAACATTGACGTCTTCGACTTCGCCCTGGATGAGGAGGACCTGACTGCCATCAGCACCCTCGATGAAGGCCCCGAGGCAGGGGTAAATTCCGACGTCCAAGGCCACTAGCCCCCGGCACCCGGAGCGCGCTGCCCCTAGCCCCTCACCAGATAGCGACTGGCAAAAAAATAGTAAGCATGATTAGTATTGAGCAGAAGGACGAAGCGTACCCGGCAATCCGGGTAACTCCTCTAGATGAAGAAGGAACGATAAAAGATGGGTTTTTTCGCATTTCTGATTCTTGGCCTCATTGCTGGAGCCATTGCTAAAGCCATCCTCCCCGGCCGGCAGGGCGGCGGCATTTTCATCACGCTTCTGCTCGGTGTGGTTGGCGCAATTCTCGGCGGCTTCATCGGCAGCGCGCTCTTTAATGTCGGTATCAACGAGTTCTTCTCGCTGTCCACCTGGCTGCTGGCGATCGGAGGCGCACTTATCGTGCTGCTCGTTTACGGCATGATCACCAAGCGCACGGCCCGCTAGACAGGGCAGTGCCGGAACCGGCTCCGGGAAAACTCCCGGGGCCGGTTTCCTACCCCAGGCCCTGCCGGGCCGAACCAAATCGTACAGATCCCCCTCAAGAGTAGGAGATCATCATGAAATCCAAACTTCTCTTCGGCGCCGGAATCGCTGCAGGCTACGTACTCGGATCCAGGTCCGGCCGGGCAGCGTACGACAAGCTCAAAGCGCGCGCCGCAGGCATCTGGGACAGCAAGCCGGTCCAGGACAAGGTCACGGCAGCAACCGAAGCCGTCAAGGAAAAGGCTCCTGAAGTTGGCGACCAACTGGCGGAAGCCGCGCGCCGGGCAGGAACCGTGCTCGGCTCGGCCATGCATCGTGATGCACCGAAGCCGGGTGACGCTGGCACCGCTTCTGCCGGCACTGCGTCTGCAGCGGGCACATCCGGAGACAGCGGGCACGTGCCCGCCCACAGCACGCATCCGGAGACCGTCAACCTCGGAACCTCCGATGCTGAATCCGATCCGGCACTAAACGACAGCAAGAGTTAGGACTGGTCCGACAGGGGCGGAGTGACTCCCGCCGGGGCTGCCACGAATGGCAATCCGGACAAGCGGTAGCTTCAGGTTTGCCCGCTTGAGCCTGCACCCTGGGCGGTGTGGGTAAGAACTAAAAATGTCAGAGCCCTCTGACAGTGTCTTCCTATGGAAGCCATCGGGGAAGGCGTGGACGGTATGCCAGGCCGGGCAGCAGTGCCCGGCCTGGCTGCTGCCCGGCCGCCTTGCGTGCCCGCTTTCGGGCGACCGGCTTCTGCCGGGTCCGGCACCGCCGTTGCGGACACATCATCGTCCGACGGCGGTGCTGCCGCCCGCTTCGTGGCCTGCAGCGTCCCCGGTCACATCCAAAAATGTCAGACCCTGTTGAGATAGTTTTCCTATGGAAGCCATTGGGGAAGATCGAGCGGATACCGCAGCCGGGACTGACGTCTCCGGCTTCAGCGCCGCCGCTCTGATCCGCGGCCCCGGGTTCCGCAGCGTTCCCTCCGCCGGTTTCCTTTCTGACGCCTCTACTGAGGACACGGCCGACGGCGGTGCTGCCGCCAGCTTCACAGCCGCCGTGCCTGCGTTGCGCCCAGCAACTGCTGATTTGAAGGCGTCCCTAGCGGCGCTGGACACCGCAATCACCGCGGCGCCGGCGGAACTCGCCGCGGCGAGCTTCCAGGACGCGGCCGATTTCGCGGAGCTCACCGAGGAACTCTCCCGCCGCGTCGAGTACCTTCAGCTCCAGGCTGCCGCGGCTGTGGAACTGACGCGCACGGAGGCGATCAACGCTGCAGAGACCGCCAGCCGCGCGGCCGGCTGGACCACCGGCTGGGGCAAACCCGAACCTGAACCTGCCACGGCGCCCGGCGCTCAGCCCTCCGGCGCTTCCGTCGCCACCTCCGCATCCACCACCGCCGCTACCTCTTGGAGCACCACAACTGCCGCCGTCGACGTCCCCGCCAAGACCCCGGCTTCGGCTGCCATGACGGCCCAGTCGGTTCCAGTCCGCGCGGCGACCACCTGGTCCCCGGCCGATGACGGATCCCGGAACACCGCCGAGTTCCTCCGCACCCGGCTACGGATCAGCTCCTCCGAAGCACGCCGCCGCCTCGCCCTCGCCGACGCCACACTCCCCCGCACCGGACTCGCCGGCCGGCCCATGCCGCCCGCCTGCGAAGAAACCGCCGCCGCCCTCACCGCCGGAACCATCTCCTCCCGCGCCGCAACCATCATCACCACCGCCCTGGACAAAGTCCGCCACATCCCCGACCCCGACGCGATCGCCCACATGGAACACACCCTCACCAAACCGCGATCGAAAACGACCACGACTTCCTCACCCGCATCGCCCACCGCTGCATCGACGCCCTCGACCAGGACGGCACCGAACCATCCGAAGAAAACCTCCGGCACCGCCAAGGCGTCTTCATCCACCACAAACGCGGCGGCCTGCACCACCTCGAAATCCGAGCCACCACCGACCAATACGAAGTCCTCACCACCGTCATGAACACCGCCACCAACCCCCGCACCACCACCCCCGACACCACCAACAGCGACGCCACCAACACTGACAGCGCCGCTATCGACCTCGACACGGCCTTCAACGCCCCCGCCCCGGAACCGGACCTGGACCGCCGCACCCCCGCCCAACAACGCCTCGACGGCCTCGTCGGCGCGACCAAGGCAGCCCTCGCCGCCGGCACCCTGCCCACCACCGGAGGACTCCGCCCCCAAGTCATGGTCACCATCGGCTACCAAGACCTCCTCAACAGCATCAAAACCACCGCCGCCCACGGCCCGCGCTACAACAAAAACCACCGCACCAACGGGCAAACCCGCCCGGACACCGCGACAACAGACAGCGGTCGGAGCACCGAACAGCCAGCCGGTCCAGACACGCAGCCAGCCAGCGAAGCCGAGCTCCCACCAGGCACTCGGCAGGCCTTCGAACCCGAACCCCTGACAGGCAGCCGGCCCGTCACCAGCTTGCCCGGCATCAACTGGGCCGGCACACTCCTCTTCCGCGCGCAGCCGGGCACCGGGCCCGCCAACACACCCACCGGCAGCGGGACCTTCACCTACACCGGCCCCGTCACCGCCTCCACCATCCGAAAAATCGCCTGCGACGCCGACATCATCCCCGTCCTCCTCGGCTCCCAAGGACGCATCCTCGACATCGGCCGCGCCACCCGGGTCTTCCCGCCCCACATCCGCAAAGCCCTCAACGCCCGAGACCAAGGCTGCGCCTTCCCCAACTGCACCATCCCCGCATCCTGGTGCGAAGCCCACCACATCACCTACTGGTCACAAGGCGGAACCACCAGCACCGACAACGGCGTCCTCCTCTGCACCCACCACCACCACCTCATCCACAAAGAACTGTGGAAAATCCACGTCAAAAACGGAATCCCATGGTTCATCCCGCCACCACACATCGACCCCCGCCAACAACCCCGACAAAACCACCACCACAAAACATGAAGTGACGGCAGCTTCACGAGAGTCAGCCCGCGCAAGAGTGACAGCAGGTTCCAGACTTAGAGCAGCTTCCCGATCACTGCTGTGGCGTCCAGTTCGGCTGACGTGGCGATCCGAGGGCTCAAGCCTGCACTGACCATGGCCGTGGCTGTATGCGGAGCCTGCAGCCGGCTCGTTTCGATAAGGAGGTGCCCACCTTGCCTGAGCCAGGCACCCGCTCCCGCAATCACCCGGCGCTGGATGTCGAGGCCGTCGGGCCCGCCGTCGAGCGACACCCGGGGCTCGTGAACTCGGGCCTCGTGAGGCATGCTGCTGATGGACGCCGTGGGCACGTACGGCGCATTGACCGCCAGAAGGTCAACGTTGCCTCGACGGTGGGCCGGCAGTGCCGAGTAGAGATCGCCCTCATGGACTGCGCCGCCCACGGGCAGGACGTTGAGGCGGGCACAACGCACGGCAGCAGGGTCGACGTCGGAAGCATGTAGCTCGATGACGGGCGCCAGCACCGCCAACGCGGTGCCTACGGCTCCGGAGCCACAGCACAGGTCAACAACAACTGGCTTGCTCGAGGGCAATCTCTCCGCGGGCCCTGCCCCCGCGGCGCTCAGGAGTGCAGCTGCCTCGCGGACCAGCAGTTCCGTCCGGCGTCGCGGCACAAATACTCCGGCCCCCACCCTGATCCGCAGGCCGCAAAACTCTGCCCAGCCGAGAATATGCTCAAGAGGAAACCCCTCGACCCGCCGCTGCACGGCGTTGGTCAGCTCATTGGGGGCAAGGCCTGCGGAAAGGAGGAGGTCCGCTTCGTCTTCGGCGAAAACACAGCCGGCGGCGCGCAGCCTGCCGATGACCGTGGAACGCGAGAGCAATGATCGAACAGGCATGGATGCGTCCTTCGGTTGAATGATGGGCGCTCCGTGCATATGTCCGACTAGCCTTGGCGGTCCGTACGGCGGCCGGTAGAAAGAACCCAGGCTGGAATTGCGTGAATTGTTCTCACCTCCGGTAATCTCAAACGTTCCCAGTTCTGAAACTGGCTTTGAAAATTCCATGTTATCCGACACCCAATCCGGCAATTATTGGCAGGATGGGATGATGACCCACAGCGAAGCCCACACACTCATCTGGACCGGCTCCTACACCGCGGACAGCGCCGGCCACGGTGCAGGGATCGGGGCCGTATCGGCCAACCCCGACGGGACGCTAACCTGGCGCGGTACGGCCGCAAAGGCTGACTCGCCGTCGTTCGTCGCTGTGCACCGGCAACTCCCGATGCTTTACGCCGTCGGCGAGAACACCAAAACCGTTCAGGCGTACCGGCGGCGGGGAGAGTTCGGCCTCGAAGCCGTCGGCGAGCCCTGGGCGGCAGGCGAAGCCGCCTGCCACGTCACTGTCGATCCACAGGGCAAGTTCCTGATCGTTGCCTGCTGGGGTGACGGCCAGGTGTTGCTGTACGAACTGGCGGACGACGGCGGCATCACCAGCCGCCTTCCGGCGGCACCATCCAGCGATCCGCACCTGGACAACCGCCCCAGCCGGGCCCACGCGAGCCTGGTACTCGCTGACGGCCGCATCATGACCACCGACCTCGGCCACGACCTCCTCCGCGTGTGGACCCACGTCCCCGCTACGGGCCTAGCGCTGGACCACGAGGTGGTGCTTCCGAAGGACAGCGGTCCCCGCCACCTGGTGCAGCACTCCGATGGAACGGTGTTCGTGGTTTCCGAGTATTCCATCGAGGTCTTTGCGGCCCGGGCGGCCTCATCATCAGGGAAATTCGAACTGGTCAGCCAGGGTGCCGCCACCTCCGACGGCGCGAAGGACGGGGACTCTGCCGCCGAAATTGCCTTGTCGGCGGACGGGCGCTTCGCTTATGTCGGCGTACGAGGATCCAACCGGATCAGCGTGCTGGAAGTGACTCCGTCGGCCGAGGGCAGTCTGCCTAGCCCGGTCCGCGACTTCGCCAGCGGCGGCGACTGGCCCCGCCACCACCTGGTCCACGGCGAATGGCTGCATGTAGCCCACGAGCGCTCCCACGACATCACCACCTTCCGACTGGACCCCCAGACCGGCCTTCCGCAGGGCCCCATCGACCGCCTCGTGGCGGGTTCCCCCACGGCCCTGATTGTGGCAAGCTAAACGGCAATCGACAAAGCCAATACAAGATTAGTCATTGCCAATACGGCCGCATCACAGGCTATGGCGGTGAATGCGCTTGTCTTGGACGCGTCGGCATTCAACGGATTCCGGGCATCCCCGCCTGGACAAGCAGCGTTGCTTCGCGGAAGGTCCAACATGCTCACCGTTCCTCGCCTGAATTCCCTGCGCCTGACGTCCACGCGCCGCGCCAGCGTTCCCACCAAGTCCGCCCGAACAACTCTGGCGGCAGCGAGCGCACTCCTCCTGCTGGCTGCGTCGGCCGTACCCGCGCAGGCCACACCAACCACGGCCGCTTTGCCAACCGCAGCAGACTTGCGAACGCAAGCATCCGCCCAAGCCGCGGCCGCCAACAAAAGCCCGGACCCGCCGTCGGACACTAAATCGGGAACAGGGGGCCATTCGCTGCGAACTCCCGTCACCGGCGAGAACTTCTACTTCGTCATGGCGGACAGATTCAGCAACGGCGACGCCGGCAACGACCAGGGCGGCCTCGGACCGGACCCGATGGTCTCCGGCTTCGACCCCACCCGCAAGGGCTTCTACAACGGCGGAGACCTGAACGGCCTCCTGGACAAGATCGACTACATCCAGGGGCTCGGGACCACGGCGATCTGGCTGACCCCGAGCTTCAAGAACAAGGCGGTCCAGCCCGAGGACAGTTCCGCCGGTTACCACGGCTACTGGGTCACGGACTTCACCCAGATCGATCCGCACCTGGGCACGAACGCCGAACTGAAAGCGCTGATCGACGAGGCCCACTCGCGAGGGATGAAGGTGTACTTCGACATCATCACCAACCACACCGCCGACGTCATCGGCTACAAGGAGGGTGCCCGCACCGGCTACGTCTCCAAGGACAAGGAGCCGTACCGCACCGCCGCGGGCAACGCTTTCGATGACCGGGATTTCGCCGGCCGCGCGGACTTCCCGAAGCTCGACGCCGGGACCTCTTTCCCGTATACACCGGTGCTTGACCCGGCGGAACAGAACCTCAAGGTCCCGGACTGGCTCAACGACCCAACGCTCTACCACAACCGCGGCGACACCACCTTCGCAGGCGAAAACTCCTTCTACGGCGACTTCTTCGGCCTGGACGACCTGTTCACCGAACACCCGACGGTCGTGGCCGGCATGACGGACATCTACGAGACGTGGCTCCGGGACTTCGGCGTGGACGGGTTCCGCATCGACACGATGAAGCACGTCAATGACGAATTCTGGCAGCAGTTCGGGCCGGACGTTCTCGCCTACGCCAAGGAGCACGGCAAGGACGAGTTCTTCATGTTCGGCGAAGTCTTCGACACTTCCAAGAGCTTCACGAGCCAGTTCACCACCCGCAACAGGATGCAGGCGGTCCTCGACTTCCCGTTCCAGGACGCCGCGCGCAATTTCGCCTCGAAAAGCCAGAACGCCAAAGCGCTGGAAACCTTCTTCGCCGCCGACGACTGGTACACGGACGCGGATTCCAACGTCTACCAGCTGCCGACGTTCCTGGGGAACCACGACATGGGCCGGATCGGCAGCTTCATCAGCACCGACAACCCGGACGCGGACGACGCCGAACGCGTGGCCCGCGACGAACTCGCCCACGAGCTCATGTACTTTTCCCGCGGAAACCCCGTGGTCTACTACGGCGACGAGCAGGGCTTCACGGGGCCCGGCGGGGACCAGGACGCCCGCCAGACCCTGTTCGCCAGCAAGGTACCCGACTATCTCGACGACGATCTCCTCGGCACGGACGCCACCCACGCCACGGACAACTTCAACACCGGGCATCCCCTCTACGCCAAGATCCGCGAACTCGCGCAGCTGACCAGGGAGCACCCCGCCCTGCGCAACGGCGCCCACCAGCACCGCTACGCGTCGGACGGGCCCGGCATCTACGCGTTCTCGCGCACCGGCGCCAAGGACCAGCGTGAGTACGTGGTGGTGCTGAACAACAGCGAGGAACCGCAGACCGCCGCAGTTCCCACCTACATCGCCAAGCGCAATTACAACCTCATCTATGGCGACGCCGCCGAAAACTCCAAGACCTCAGCCGACGGCAAGCTGACCGTCACGGTGCCGCCACTGTCCGCCGTCGTCTACCGGTCCTCGGGCCGGATCCCCCGCGAGAAGGCGGCACCGGCCGTCGAGCTGCAAGCTCCCGTTTCGGCTGCGGCTACGGCCACATCCGCCGGGGATAACGGCCGCATCCAGGTGGCGGCCGACGTCGACGGCAGCTCGTTCTACGAGGTCACCTTTGAGGCCCGGACGCCGGGCGGCAAATGGGGGCGTGTGGGCACCGACGACACCGCACCCTACCGGGTCTTCCACGACGTTTCGGGACTGAACGCCGGCACTGCCGTGGAGTACCGGGCCGTCGTCCTGAACAACGCCGGCCGCACGTCTGTCAGCGCCTCCCGGTCCGCCGTGGTACCGGACCCGGCGCTGACCATCCAGCAGCCGGCCGAGGGCAGCACCGTCCAGGGGAACGTGGAAGTGGTTGCCACGGCGGACCCGGAGAAGGCCAGCCACGTGGTGCGGTTTGAGCGCAGCGTCGCGGGCGGGGCGTGGACAGCCATCGGCTCAGCCGATGATTCGTCGCCCGCCTACACGGTGGCGGACGACCTGGGCGCCCTGGGCCTCGACGACGGCACCGACGTGAAGTACCGGGCAAGGCTGGACGGATCAAATGTGGTGAGCAATGTCCGGACGGTGGTGGTGGGCGCCGCACCACAGCCCGACTCGGTCACGGTGGCGGGAAGCCTGAACAGCGAGATGGGCTGCGCGGATGACTGGCAGCCGGCGTGTCAGGCGGCGTTCATGACCTTTGATGCGGCGGACCGCCAGTGGAAACTCACGGCAGAGCTTCCGGCCGGGCAGTATGAATTCAAGGCAGCCATCAACGGCTCCTGGGATGAAAACTACGGCCAGGACGGCGCGCCGAACGGTTCCAATATCGTGCTGAATCACGACGGCGGCCCGGTCACCTTCCGGTACAGCCATACCACCCACGTCATCACGGCCAGCTAGCTTGCCCACCGCCCGGGGCTACTGCCAGCCAGGCAGTAGCCCCGGGCTCAGGCCCAGGTTCACACCCTGCAGGGCGGCTCAGGCTCAGGCGCGCATGGCCTTCTCGACCGCCGCGAGCAGGGAGTTGAACCGGTCGTCACCCTCAAGGCTGTCGATCAGCACGGAGTCGCCGTCGGAGTTGGCAAGTGGCACCTGCCAGTTGGGGTACTGGGCCGAGGTGGTTCCGGGCTGGTTCTGGACCCTCCGTTCGCCGACCGCGTCCACGAGGGCCACCCCAAGAAGGACGGACGGGGTCTGCGCGAGCAGTCGGTGCAGCGCCTCGATCCGTTCCTGTTCCGAGCCGGCGTCGCCGGCCGAAAGGAGGCCGCGCTGCCGGAGCAGGTCCATCATTTTTTCCAGCTTGGCATTGTGCTCCAGGCGCTCGTCCTCGGCAGAACGTTCCAGCAGCCCCAGAGCGTTGCGCAGCGTCACGTGGTCGCCGGCGAGGTAGCCGGCGGTAGGCGGCAGGTCGTGCGTGTTCACGCTGGAGAGGGCCTGCAGCCGGTACCGTTCGGGCGGCAGCGGGGCGTCGCCGTCGTTCTCAAACCACAGGATCGAGGTGCCTAGGATGCCCCGCGCTGCGAGGTAATCGCGGACCCACGGCTCGAAGGTGCCAAGGTCCTCACCGATCACCACGGCGCCGGCACGGTGCGCTTCCAGGGCGAGGATGCCGATCATGGCATCGTGGTCGAACCGGACGTAGGCGCCGTCCGCCGGCGAGTTCCCTTCCGGCACCCACCAGAGCCGGAAGAAGCCGAGGATGTGGTCCACCCGGATGCCGCCCGAATGCCGCAGCACCGTTGCGAGCATCTCCCGGAACGGCTTGTAGCCGGCCTCGGCAAGTCGGGTGGGGTGCCATGGCGGCTGGTGCCAGTCCTGGCCCAGCTGGTTGTACATGTCCGGCGGCGCTCCGACGCTGACGCCGGGTGCGAGGACGCCCTGCAGCGTCCAGGCATCGGAACTCTGAAGGTCCACGCCGACGGCAAGGTCGTTCACCACGCCCAGGCGCATGCCGGCGTTGCGCGCCGCATGCTGGGCGGATTCGAGCTGCTCATCGCAGAGCCACTGCAGCCAGCGGTGGAACTCAATCCGTTCCGCCAGCTCGCCCCTGAGCTTCTCCGCCAAAGGCGAGCCGAGCGCAGCCGTTGGGTCGGCCCAAAACGGGTCATCGGCGTCGAGATCCTCACGGATCGCGCACCAGAGGGCAAAGTCATCCAGGCCGGCGCCGGCCCGGCGGCAGTAGTCCTCAAACGCGAGCTGCCGCGACGGCGAACGGCGGACAGCAAAGATCAGCTCCAGCGCGGCCAGCTTGGCGGAGTAGACCTTGTCCCGGTCAAGCCTGATGGCGTCCTTGTTCAGCTTCCGCGCCTGCTTCATGAGGCTGTGGACCAGGGACTGCTTCTTCGGCTTCAGGTACGCCAGCTCCGGAATGGCCTCGATCCGCAGGTAGAGCGGGTTGAAGAACCGGCGGGTCGACGGCGAATACGGGGACGGCTCCAGGGGCGGCACGGGATCGGCCGCATGTAGCGGATTGACCAGCACGTAGTCGGCCCCGCGCGCTCCGGCCACCGCCGCGAGCTCGGCCAGATCGGCAAAATCGCCCACGCCCCAGGACCGCTTGGAACGGACGGAGTAAAGCTGCGTCGCCAGTCCCCAGCCCCGGCGCTGCTCAAGGTCGGCCGCTGTGGACAGCCTGGCTGGAGTCACCACCAGTGTGGCCTCCGCAACCACTCCGGCTGCCTCGGCGCGCAGGGTATGCCATCCCAGGCCGGTGTTTTGGGGCACAGCGAATGTGGCCCGGCCGGTCAGGGTGCCGTCGACCTCGCGGGGTTCCACCCAGACGTCCTCCTGGACGGCCTCCAGCTCTCGCCCGTCCTCCGTGACGGCCCACATCCGGACTGGCGCACCGTGCGGAACATGGACGCTCACCTGCCCCGGAGTCCCATCCTGGATCACGACGGCGGGCGGCAGCATCCGGCGCCACGGCGCCAATTCTGCCTCGGCCAGTTCGTGCTCGATCAGCTGGTCCGTATGGGCGTCGACGCCCAGCGCGGCCAGGACGCGGATCAGGGTGCCGGCCGCTACGTCATGCGGCTCCCCGTCCCACCCCTGGTAGGACGTGCCAACGCCGTACGCCTCCGCCAGCCATCGCAGCAGCTCGGGATTGACCGCGGTGTTGGTTACCGGCGCTCCGCTGCCCGCCGGCGTTTCGGAGGGAGAGGGCTCAGGGGAGGCTTCAGGGGAAGTCGCGTGCTGCTGGCTGGGAGCCTTCATATATCCGCCTCGTCTGCTGTAATCGGCCCGAAACTAACGCTGCTGCCCGTCGCGGCCGGCCGTTTTCAGCAACCCCCGCAACTGCTGGTTCCGATTATTGCAGGCTACGTTGGCTGTCCCGGGCAGAGAGCCTGGTGGGTGTCGTGGGGGCCAGGCCTCAAGCGGCAGTGCACGCCTTCTGAAGTTCGCGGACAGAATCGCTGGGGACCTGGTCACCGGCCTGCGCGATCGCTTTCAGGGACCCGGTGATTTCGGCGGGGACGCCAGCGGTCTCGGCGCCGGCCACGAGGCCCCCGAGTGCTGCCTTGTCCGAGGCGCTGACTAGGCCGTCTTCGATCAAGTTGCAGATCTGGCCCTTCACCTGCTCGGCCGCGGCATTGGCAACCTGGGAGACCGCCGAGCTCGCCGCGTTCTGGGCTGCCTCCTCGGCCTGGGCGCAGCCCGCCAGCAGGACAACAACAGGAAGCATGGACATGGCGAGGAAGGTGCGTTTCATGATCCCAGCCTAGCAACGGTGCCCGGGGGAACTCCGACGGCCGACTGCTGCGCTCGGCGCCCGCCACGCTCAGGGCTCGTTAGACGCTGACAACGGTGTCTCAACCTCCTCCCACAGCGAAGTACCGCCAACCCCGCATGGTCAACGCACCTCAACCCGGGGCTGACAGGCGGGATCCAAGCGGCAGTTCACGGAGGCCGCAGGGTCAAAACACAGGATCCAGGCACTGCCGTCGAATCCGTTGACTTGTCTTGTGGACATCCCCTAGCGTTCCAGTCACTGACAACGTTGTCTACCTGCCCGCCGGTTTGGGGGAGGGCAGAAGGCACGCGCGATGAAGGGCGATACCAGCACTATGCACCAGAGAAAATTCAGCAGGCTCCAGCTATGCACTGCGCTGACCGTGGCAGGTCTCAGCCTGGCCTCGGTTCTGGCCGGAACCGGAACAGCGACGGCTGCCGGGACCTCCGGCGACGAGCAGTTCCGGCCGGCCTACCATTACACGCCACAGCAGAACTGGATGAACGATCCCAACGGAATGGTGTTCTACAAGGGCGTCTACCACCTCTACTACCAGCACAATCCGTCCGGCAATCAGTGGGGCAACATGTCCTGGGGCCATGCCACCTCAACAGACCTGGTGCACTGGAAGGAGCAGCCGCTGGCCATCGCCACTGACGACCAGCAGGACATCTTCTCCGGCAGCGTGGTGGTGGACAAGAACAACAGCTCCGGCCTCGGCACGCCAGAGAACCCTCCGCTGGTGGCCATCTTCACCAGTGCCTACAAGGACGCCTCGCCCTATAAGGGACTGCAGGCCCAATCCCTCGCGTACAGCCTGGACGAGGGCAAAACCTGGACCAAGTACAGCGGCAACCCGGTGCTCAACCGCAACTCGGCAAACTTCCGCGACCCGAAGGTGTTCTGGTACGACTCCCCCGGCGGGGGCGGCTACTGGGTGATGGCCGCCGTCGAGGCCACCGAGCACAAGGTGGTGCTGTACAAGTCCGGCAACCTCAAGGACTGGACGCAGCTCAGCGAGTTCGGCCCGGCGAATGCCACGGGCGGGCTCTGGGAATGCCCCGACCTGTTCCCGCTTGCGGTCGACGGCGACCCCGCGAACGCCAAATGGGTGATGGTGGTCAACATCAACCCAGGAGGCGTGGCGGGAGGCTCGGCCGGGCAGTATTTCGTGGGCGACTTTGACGGCACCACCTTCACATCAGAAACCACGAAGGCCAGCGACGCCCTGCCCGCGGGCACTCCCCTGGCAGGCTTCAACGACGGCACATACAGCGGCTGGACGGTAAACAACGAACCCGGCAACCCGAAGGACGGGCCCTTCGCCGGGGCACCCGCGGCCGGCACCCTCCCCGGCCAGAACGGCGTCACCGGCTTTGCCGGCGCCGGCCTGATCAATTCCTTCAACGACGGCGACTGGCCGGTGGGCTCGATGAACTCGCCGCAGTTCACCGTGGCCAG
The DNA here is from genome assembly GCF_021789315.1 of Arthrobacter sp. FW305-BF8. Classification (NCBI taxonomy): domain Bacteria; kingdom Bacillati; phylum Actinomycetota; class Actinomycetes; order Micrococcales; family Micrococcaceae; genus Arthrobacter; species Arthrobacter sp. FW305-BF8. The sequence continues at coordinate 486,128 of NZ_CP084561.1, read as the reverse complement.
CGATTACCTCAACTTCCTGGTGGGCGGCGGACAGCATCCGCGGGTTTCGGACAAGCTGGACAACACCCCTCCGGCCGGGGACCTGCTGTTCAACGGCTTTGAGGTACCCGACGGCTCCAGCATGGCCGACGCCGGGTGGACAGGAACCGGGGATCTGGCACCGGTGTTCCAGCCCGCAACCTCCGGCGGCGACTTCTATATCGGCGCCAAGCGGATTAACACGTTCGATACGGGAGGAGCGCCGGGCGACGACAGGCAGGGAAGCCTGACGTCGCCGTCGTTCACGGTGAACCGGAACTTCATGAGCATGCTGGTGGGCGGCGGACACCGCACAGCGGGCTCCGGGCAGACGCTGGAAGTCCAGCTGCTGGTGAACGGAAACGTTGTACGCAGCCTCGCCGGGGACGACGCGGGCGCCCTGAACTGGAAGGGCTGGGACGTGTCCGAGTTCGCGGGGCAGCAGGCACAGCTGCGGGTCGTGGACCAGGCCACCGGCGGCTGGGGTCACCTCACTCTGGACCACGTCATGCTGACCGACCAGGCCGCCGTGCCGCGTTCCGATGAGACCACCGTCAATCTCGTGGTGGACGGCAAGGTGGTCAGGACGGCCACCGGGGCCAACAGCGAGGTCCTGGACTGGGCGTCGTGGAACGTCTCCGAGTTCAAGGGGCAGCAGGCCAGCATCCGCGTGGTGGACAACAACCGCTTTGGCTGGGGCCACATCCTGGCGGACGAGTTCGTCGCCTCACCGCGTCCGGCGACCCCCCGGGTGCAGACGTACGACTGGCTGGATTACGGCCGGGACTACTACGCGTCCGTATCCTTCAGCAACATGCCGCAGAACAAGCGGATCATGCTCGGCTGGATGAACAACTGGGACTACGCCAACAACATTCCTACTTCTCCCTGGCGCGGCGCAATGTCCCTGCCGCGCGAAGTGGCCCTGACGCAGACGGCCAGCGGTCCTCGGCTGACGCAAAAGGCCGCCCAGCAGGTGGATGGCCTCGCCGGGAAGGAAAGCTACGCCGAAAAGCGGGTGCGGAACATTCCGGCCGGCACCCACGTTCTGCCGTCCACGGCCGCGGGCGACGCGCAGCGGATCGACGTGACTTTCGCCCCCGGTTCAGCAACCAAGGCCGGAATCACCGTACTGGGGAACGGCAGCAAGTCGACAGTCATCGGCTACGACAAGGCCTCGGGCGAGGTGTACGTCGACCGGAGCAACTCCGGCATGACTGACTTCCACCCGCTCTTCGCCTCGGTTGACTCCGCACCCGTGGCCGTGGATGCCAGCGGCAACGTGACTTTGCGCATCTACGTCGACAGGTCCTCGGTGGAGGTGTTCGCGCAGAACGGCCTGCGGACCATCACGGACCAGGTCTTCCCGGAGCAGGGCGCCAACCAGGTGGCGCTCTTCGCCGAAGGTGGTACCGCCCGGCTGAAGTCGCTGACGGTCAGGCCGCTCAGCCAGTCCATGTTCCAGGCCGCGCAGGTGCCGGCCAAGAACAGGAAGTAAGGGCGGGCGTCGGGACAAGGCAGACGGAGGGAAAGGCCGGTGGCCGCAGATGCTGCGGCCACCGGCCTTCTTTCGTGCTGAATGCGGCGCTGGATCTGGCCTAGTGGACCGGCTGCAGCCAGGTCAGCACCGAGCCTTCCTCCTCAATGTGCTCCGCGAGCTCGCCGTTGAACACGGCACCGTAGTCCGCCGTGATGTGTTCCTGGAAGGCCTCCGCGTCCCGGTACACCTCGAACACGAAGTACTCGCGGGGATTATTTTCCCGGGTGTACGGCAGGAACAGCTGGTTGCCGGGCTCGCTGCGCACCTGCTCGGTGAGTTCACGCATCATTTCGGCAACGCGGGCCTCACTGCCGGGCTTAACGGTGAATTCGGCGTAAAGCGTCTTGGTCATGGTTCTCCTGTCGGGGTGGGTTGTGAGGGGTCGGTAGTTGGGGGATTATTCAGGCGGGCGGAGCTCGCCGGAGCCGCGGGTGATGAGCTCGGAGGGGACAACGTAGGTCTGCGCCGCGCCGTGGTCGCCGTCGATCCGGGCCAGCAGGCGCTCGGCGGCCAGTTTTCCAATCCGGTCCGGGTGCTGCGCGATGACGGTCACACCCGGTTCCATCATGTCCGCCAGGGTGAAGTCGTCGAAGCCCACGAGGGCGACGCGCTTGTTCAGGCCCAGCTCCTTCAGGGCCCGCATGACGCCGAAGGTCACCAGGTTTTGGCTGGAAAAAATAGCTGTGGGCGGCTCTTCAGCCCGGAGCAGCTCCAGGGTGGCCAGACGCGCCGACTCCTCATCATGGAGCCCCTCGCGGACCGGAACCGTGGAGGTCGCTATGCCCGCCCGGCCAAGTTCCTCGGTAAACCCGCGGCGCCGTTCCCGGGCCGTCTGGATGTCGGTGCGGTCGCCCATGTACGCGATCCGGGTGTGGCCGTGCGAAATCAGGTGTGCCGCCGCCTTTGCGGCGCCGACGGCGTTGTCCGTCACCACCGCGTCCGCTTCGATGCCCACGGGCTCGCGGTCAATGAACACGATGGGCAGGTCGCGGGAATGTTCGGGAATGACGTATGCCTGGCTCTTGGCGATGGGAGTGAGCACCAGTCCGTCCACGCGCCTGCCGAGGAAGGCAGTCACCAGGGCCTTCTCGCGCTCGGCGTCGTCGTCCAGGCTGGCTGCGAAGACCGCGATTCCGCGGGCAGCCAGGGCATCCTCCATGGCGCGGTGGATCTCGCTGCTGAACGGGTTGGCAACACTCGGCAGCAGGAGCCCAACCGAGAGTGTCTGCCGGCCGGCGCGCCTAAGGCTTCCCGCCGCCATGTCCAGCTGGTAGTTCAGCTGCTGTGAGGCACCAAGCACACGCTGCCGTGTGGCTTCCGAGACGCCGGGCTCGTCGTTCATGACGCGCGACACCGTCTTGATCCCCACGCCGGCCAGCGCCGCCACATGGCGCATGGTGGGCCGGCTCTTGGCCCCCTCGGCCTGGTAACGATTAGACATCGTTGTCATTAATCCGTCCTTCATCTTTGCATTTGCCTTGACTCTACCCTGTGACGCTGATTACATGATGCCTGACATCGTTGTCAGGCACACCAGATGCCCTGAAACCCAGGAGATTCAATGTTGAGTTCCAAAGCCCCGCGGACAGTCACCCACCGCCTGCTCGCCATCGGCGCAGTCCTGACCCTCGGCACGCTCAGCCTCACCGCCTGCGGCGGAAGTTCCACCGCCACCTCCACCACCGGCGGCTCCTCGTCCGAAAAGGTCGGCGTCTCCCTGATCGTGAAGACCACGTCCAACCCGTTCTTCGTTTCCATGCAGGACGGAGCCAAGAAAGCTGCCGAGGCCGACGGCGTCGACCTGAAGCTCGCGGCCGGCAAAGCCGACGGCGATGAGGACACCCAGATCCAGGCCATCGAAAATGCCATCTCCAAGGGCGACAAGGGAATCCTGATCACCCCCAACGGCCCGTCAGTGGTCGACGCGCTGAAGAAGGCCAAGGACGCGGGGCTGTTCGTCATCGCGCTCGACACCCCGCCGGACCCCGCAGACGCCGCGGACATCACGTTCGCCACGGACAACTTCGCGGCCGGTGAGCTGATCGGCAAGTGGACGGCCGCCCAGCTGAACGGCAAGAAGGCCACCATTGCCCTCGTGGACCTGTTCGACGACAAGGTGGTCTCGGTGGACTACAACCGCGACCAGGGCTTCCTCACCGGTCTCGGCATCGACACCGCGGACAAGAAGAAGAACGGCGACGAAGCCAAGACCGGCAAGTACACGGGCGGCAAGGGCGGCGACTACGAAATCGTCGGCAGCCAGGCTTCGCAGGGCGCCGAGGACGGCGGACGCACGGCCATGGAGACCCTGCTCGCCAAGAACCCGAACATCAACGTTGTCTACACCATCAACGAGCCCGCCGCGGCCGGTGCCTTCGAAGCCCTGAAGTCCGCCGGCAAGGAGAAGGACGTCCTGGTGGTATCGGTGGACGGCGGCTGCACCGGCGTTGACAACGTCAAGTCCGGCATCATCGGCGCCACCGCCCAGCAGTACCCGGTGAAGATGGCCGAGCTCGGAGTCAAGGCGATCGTCGACCTCGCCAAGACCGGCCAGAAGCCGTCCAACTCCGAGGGCCTGGACTTCTTCAACACCGGCGTGGAACTCGTCACGGACAAGGCCGCCGACGGCGTCAAGAGCATCACGACGTCGGACGCCTCCCAGATCTGCTGGGGCAAGTAACCGGACATGACAGGAGCAAACATGGCCCAGCAACAGACAGCCGGCCCGCCCGCCACCGGGCACGCCGACCTGGCCGGGGAATTCCTCGACCGCCAGACACCGCTCAGCCGCATCCGCAACATCCTGCACCGGTACCCGGCGCTCAGCCCGGCGATTGTGCTGCTCGTGGCGGTGGTGGTCTTCGGGCTCCTCAACGACCGGTTCCTGCGGTTCGAAAACCTCTCGCTGATCACCCAGCAGGTCTCCGTGGTGGGAACCCTGGCGATCGCGCAGACACTCATCATCCTCACCGCGGGCATCGACCTCTCCGTCGGCGCTGTCATGATCCTCTCGTCCATGGTGGTGGCGCAGCTGGCCGTGAGCAGCGGCATTCCCGGCCCGCTGGCGTTGCTGGCCGGCCTCGTGGTGGGCCTTGGGGCAGGCGCCCTCAACGGCTTCCTCGTCACCAGGTTCAAACTCCCGCCGTTCATCGTCACGCTCGGAACCCTGAACATCTTCATCGCCGTCACGCTGCTGTACTCCGGCGGTTCCACCGTCCGCGGCTCCAGCATGCCGGGCCTGCTCACCTGGACCGGAAGCACCTTCCCGCTGGGCCCCGTGCGCATCTCCACCGGCGTGATCATGATGCTCCTGCTCTACGGCGCCGTGGCGTTCATCCTGGGCAAGACAGCCTGGGGCCGGCACGTCTACGCCGTCGGGGATGACAAGGAAGCCGCCCGCCTAGCCGGCATTCCCGTTAACCGCGTCCTCATGAGCGTCTACCTGGCCGCCGGGGCTGTCCTAGCCATGGGTGCCTGGCTCCAGATCGGCCGCACCAACGCAGCCAGCCCCAACGCCGGCGTGGACCTCAACCTCGACTCCATCACCGCCGTCGTGATTGGCGGAACCAGCCTCTTCGGCGGCCGCGGCTCCGTCTGGGGTTCCCTCCTCGGTGCGCTGATCGTGGGCGTGTTCCGCAACGGCCTGTCCCTGGCGGGACTCGACGTGCTGTACCAGACCCTCGCCGTGGGCGTCCTCATCATCCTCGCTGTGTCCATCGACCAGTGGATCCGAAAGGTGAAATCATGACCGCCACTGAAATGCAGCCGTCCGGCACGGCGGTGCGGCAGCCGATCCTGCAGGCCAGGAACCTCGTCAAGACCTTCGGACGCGTAGTGGGCCTCGATGGCGTCGGCCTGGACCTCTACCCGGGTGAAGTCCTCGCCGTCATCGGCGACAACGGCGCAGGCAAGTCCACCCTGATCAAGTGCCTCACCGGCGCCGAGGTGCCGGACTCCGGCGAGCTGAAGGTGTCCGGGCAGACCGTGCACTTCAAGCGGCCGCAGGACGCCCGCGCCCACGGCATCGAAACCGTCTACCAGAACCTTGCGGTCTCACCCGCGCTGGACGTTGCTTCCAACCTGTTCCTGGGCCGTGAAGAACGGCTTGCCGGCCCGCTGGGCAAACTCTTCCGCGTCTTGGACACCAAGGGAATGCGCCGCAAGGCCAAGGAAGAGCTGACCCGGCTGGGCATCTCGACACTCCAGGACGTGACAGTGCCGGTGGAGAACCTGTCCGGCGGCCAGCGCCAGGCGGTGGCTGTGGCCCGCGCCGCGGCATTCGGCTCCAAGGTGGTCGTCCTCGATGAGCCGACGGCCGCACTCGGCGTCCGGGAATCGAACCAGGTCCTGCAACTGGTCCGCGACCTCCGGGACCGGGGGCTGCCGGTGATCCTGATCAGCCACAACATGCCGCATGTGTTTGACGTGGCGGACCGGATCCACATCCAGCGGCTCGGAAAGTGCGCGGCCACCATCACGCCGCAGTCGCACAGCATGACCGATGCTGTGGCGATCATGACCGGTGCCGCCACGGCCTGACCGGGCACGCCTCCCAGAACCAGCACCACCAGCAACACAGCACTCCCCACATCCGTCCGCGGGCCGAAACCGGCCCGCGGACGGCTCCATGAAAGGCCCCACCGTGAATCCAACCTCCACCCCCGGCACCCCGAACGCAGGCACCGGCACCCCCGGCACCGTGAACACAGGACCTGCCAGCTGCGGATCCAGCGCGGCAAGCCCGGAAGTCATCGTCATCGGTGAAGCCCTGGTGGACGTCGTCGCGTCCGCACACGGAACCGTCGAGCACCCCGGCGGATCGCCGGCGAACGTCGCCTACGGGCTGGGCCGGCTCGGCATCCGGACCGCGCTCCTCACCTCGATCGGCGACGACGACCGCGGGCGGGCCATCGAGGCGCACCTGCAGCGTGCCGGCGTCGCGCTCCTGCCCGGTTCGAGGACACCGGGCAGGACGGCGACGGCCACGGCGACGCTGGCCGCCGACGGTTCCGCCACCTACGACTTCGACATCCGCTGGGAACTGCCGCCGGTGGCACCGGCATCCCTTCCCAAGGTGCTCCACACCGGCTCCATCGCGACCTTCCTGGCTCCGGGCGCAGCAGCTGTCAGGACCCTCCTGGAGCAGTCGCACCGCGAATGCGTGGTCACCTACGATCCCAACATCCGCCCGGCACTCCTCGGCAGCCATGCCGAGGCCCGGAGCATCTTCGAGGAGCTGGTACCGCTCACCGACGTGGTCAAGCTGAGCGACGAGGATGCCCGCTGGCTCTATCCCGGCCTGCGGCTGGAGGACGCCGCGGCGCGGATCCTCGAGCTGGGTGCGGGGCTCGCGGTGGTCACCCGCGGTTCCGAGGGGTCACTGCTGGCCACCCCGGAGCTGCAGCTGGTGGTACCGGCCGTCCGGTCCGCAGTGGCGGACACCATCGGCGCCGGGGATTCGTACATGGCGGCGCTGATCTACGGGCTGCTTGCGCGCGGAGCGGACGGCCTGGCACCGGCCGTGTTGGAAACCGTGGGACGCACTGCCTCGAAGGCCGCCGCGATCACCGTGCGCCGCCCGGGAGCCAACCCGCCCACGGCGGCCGAACTCCTCGCGGACCTGCCGGAGGACGCGGCGGCGCCTGAGGATGTGCCGGCCGCCGCGATCGCCTGAGAGATCGCGGCTATGACAGCTGGGGCGTACGCCTGGCCGCGGAGCTTGCGCGGCTAGGCGCGGGCTTGGGAAACAGCCCGCCGGCGCCCACGCAACGACGCCGCACCCCACAGCGCCAGGAATGCAGCAACCAGCAGCAGTCCGGCATCGCCCAGATCGATGGCGCCCAGCCAGGCGGTGAGCGGGTCCTTCAGCCCGAACGCCGCGTTGAGGAAACCGCCAAGGGTTATCACGGCAACGAACAGCGCGGAGAGGGCCGAGAGCCCCGTGATAACCGCGTTGAAACCAAGTTTGCGCAGGGGGTCGTGGATGGCCGACTTGTACATCCGCATCATGGCAACGCCGTTCGTGGTGTCGCACAGCGTCATGGCGGCGGTGAACGCGAGTGGCAGAGCCAGCAGCGCGACCGGCGAAACGCCCGCCAAGGAGGCCGCCGTCGTCATGACCAGGAGCCCAATGGTGGTGGCGGTATCAAAACCGAGCCCGAACAGGAAGCCGATCACGTACACGTTCCTGGGCCGCCGCACCTTTGACAGCGGCCGGGCCAGAAGGCGGGCCACAAAGCCCTTGGCTTCGAGATCCTCCGGCAGCACCGTGCCGCCGCCGCGGACCCTGCGGTAGTGCCGGGCCGCACCGAGAAACGCCGACCCGTTGAAGAGCCCCATGGCCAGCAGGAAGAGGCCGGAAACCCCGCTGCCGATCAGCCCCAGGACCAAGTTTCCGGTGCTGCCCTCGGTCATGAACCTGCCCACCAGCGATACCCCGGAGACCACCAGGGCGCCGGCCAGGATCACCACCGAACTGTGCCCCAGGCTGAAGGCGAATCCCACACTGGTGGGATCCTGCCGCTGCGCCACGAACTTCCGGGTGGAGTTGTCGATCGCGGCGATGTGGTCCCAGTCGTAACTGTGCTTGATGCCCGCCAGGTACGCCGTAAGCACCAGCCCGAACGCCAGCGGCTGCCCCGACGCCGCGGTACCGGCGACCAGAAGAACGACGGCGGCAAGGTGCAGGATGCCCACCGCGGAAAAGGTGGCCAGCAGGCGTGTCCGGAGCGGTAACTGCTCCCGCTCGCGGTACATGGCGGCGAACTGGGTCAAGGTAGTCATTAGTACTTCCTCAGGTTCAGGGGCGCCTGGCCGTACCAGCGTTGACGGAGAAGGCCACTGCAGCCACCCAGTAGCGTATTGAGTTTTTCGGTGCTGTTCGACAGGGACCGGAGCACCAGTGCCGTGATGCCGTCCATTGTGGCACTGAGCGAGATTCCTGTGTAGGCGTCGAACTTTTCCGCGAGCTGGTGCAGCTCATCGGCGAGCGCCTGGTCCACCCGCGCGTCCGCCACCACCAGCGAACCCAGGTGGCTGTAGCCCTCCATGAAGCCCGTGCCGGTGATGTCGTCGAGGGGCGGGCGGATCAGCAGGTTGTCCAGGGCGAGCAGCCGGGTGCCGCCGTCCGTCTGCACGTGGATCTCGTTGCGGAGCCGCAACTCCTCGTACCGGAATGAGGCCCCGTCGGGTGACCAGCCGGGCGTGATCACCTCGGCCATCACCAGGCTCGACGTCGGCCGCACCGTGATGTGGGTGTTCTGCCGGTAGCTGGCGTCCCGGTAGGCGATGACCTGGTCCGGCGCCAGCTCCAGCCGTGACCCTTCCCCGAGCCGGACGGTCATCCGCTGCTCGGCAAACGATTCCGGGGTCCGGTAGATCTTCGTCGCGGACTGAGTGGTGAGCAGCAGGTCGGCCCCGTCCCCCACCTCCACGTCCAGGACGTAAAGGTCGGCCCCCAAATATGCCCCGCCAGGATTGACGACGACATAGCAAACCTGCCCCGAGTCATCCAAATAATGAGGTCGCAGTACGCGAAGCGCACCTTCATGAAATTGCCGGGACGCAATGGAACGCCCTCCGCGTTCGCTGATGACCAGCTCAAGCACACCGCGAGGCGACCTGACCGCAGAGGCGGCGGAGCCGGATGTTAAGGGCCGCGGCGTGGCGGGCCGCGCGGGGGGCCCACTGGCGCGAGGGCCCCAACCCGAGCTTGCGAGGGTTGGGAGCGCCTGGGGACGGGCACGGCCCCTTACATCCGGTGAAGCCGCCGGTGGCACTGCCGTCGTCGTGCTCATTGCGTTAAGTCGAGCATCAGGACATCGCGGCGGATCCATTCGATGACGTGCTCGAGGCCTTCGTCCGTCTTGAGGTTCGTGAAGCAGAACGGCTTGGCACCGCGGAATTCCTTGGAGTCGCGTTCCATGACGGCGAGGTCGGCGCCGACGTGCGGGGCGAGGTCTGTCTTGTTGATGATGAAGAGGTCGGACTTGATCATGCCCTGGCCGGCTTTGCGGGGGATCTTCTCGCCCTGCGCCACATCGATGATGTAGATCGAGAAGTCCACCAGTTCGGGGCTGAAGGTGGCGGACAGGTTGTCGCCGCCGGACTCCACAAAGATCACCTGCAGGTCTGGGTGCCGCTGCTTGAGTTCCTCGATGGCGGCCGTGTTCATGGATGTGTCCTCACGGATGGCGGTGTGCGGGCAGCCACCGGTTTCGACGCCGATGATGCGGTCCTCGGGCAGGATGCCGTTGGCTGCCAGGATCTTGGCGTCCTCGATAGTGTAGATGTCATTGGTGATGGCGGCCATGGAGATTTCCGCGCTCATGTGGCGCGTGAGCCGTTCCACAAGCTGGGTCTTTCCGGCGCCGACGGGGCCGCCGATGCCGATCTTGATGGGCTCAGTCATGTTGTCCTCCTAAGTCAAAAAGCACAGTTCTAAATCAAAAGCACAGTTAGCTCATGAACATGCGGGCACGCTGGCGCTCATGCCTCATCTGCGATATCTCCAGTCCGGGGCTGACCGCCCCGAAGTCGTCCGGCGTCAGGCGGGCGGCCCGCTCGACCGCGGAAGCAACGCCGTCGTGCGCTTTCCGCAGCACCCGCTGGCCGGCGTTCTGCCCGAGCGGGATGGCCCGGACGGCGTTCTGCGTCAGCGATGTGACGGCGGCGAAAAGGTAGGCGGCGGTCGCCTCCGCCTGCGGAACCCCCAGTGAACGGGCGACGACGGCGAACGCCAGCGGCTGATGGCCGGCGGCCCGGCCCCCGCTCACCAGCGCCCGGTACTCCGACAGTTCAAGAGAGGGGAAAACCCCCGCACCGATCTCAATCAACCGCCCGCCCATCTTGACGCTCGCCTCCCGCACCTGCCGAGGCAAAAGCTGCGCAGTAAGCAACTCATCCAGCTCAAGGACGGGAACACCTTCGTACAAAAACCGGATAGCCAAGGCATCCGAATAAGTCAGCTGCTGCCCCAGAAAAGCAGCCAGCCACACCCCAAAGGACTCCTCATCCCGAACGGCCCCCCGCTCGATATAGGTCTCAAACCCCAACGAGTGAGCAAACGCCCCAGTAGGAAGCGAGGAATCAGTCAGCTGCCGAAGCGCCAGCTGATAGGTGTCAGTGCGAGTGTTCGGCATGGCGGAAAGGCACTGGCATGACGCGTTCCTGGCGGTCGTAGGGCGCTCCTACGTGTTTGAGGTAGTCCTCGACGGTGTGGTCGTAGGCGCACACCATGACTTCGGCGCCGTACTCGGACGATGCGTCGAAAAACTGTGCCTGCAGGTGCCGGTTGCCGAGGGAATGCGCCACTATGCCCATCTCGTGGATGCTCCGTGGTGCGATCACCAGGACGTCGGTGGGCAGCACGGAGACCACGATCATGTTCGTCTCAGCCACGTGCAGCACGTCGCCATCGCGGAGGTCAGCCGATCCGGCAGGAAGCCTGATGCCGATCTCCTTGCCGTGGTCGGTGGTGACGCGCTGGATCCGTTTGACCAGTTGGGCACTCGGCAGCACCACCTTCTCCCGGTGCAGGCCGGAGTAGGATTCGGCAGGCTGGTCGTGCAGGTTGCCGAGGACTTTCTCGATGATCATCTGAACTCCTAAAAGAGGAAGTAGCGCTGCGCCATGGGCAATACGTCCGATGGCTCGCAGGTGACCTCTTCCCCGTCCACGGTCACCGCGTACGTTTCCGGGTCCACCTGGATGTCAGGCGTGGCGTCGTTGTATTTGAGGTCGGCCTTGGTCAGGGTCCGGATGCCGGTGACGGGCCGGATGACCTTCTCCAGGCCCAGATCCTCCGGCACGCCGGCGTCGATGGCCGCCTGGGACAGAAAGGTGATGGACGACTCCTGCAGGGCCTTCCCGTGGGCAGCGAACATGGGCCGCATGGTGCGCGGCTGGGGTGTGGGGATGGAGGCGTTGGCGTCGCCCATCAGGGCATAGGCAATTTGGCCTCCCTTGATGACCAGTTCGGGCTTCACACCGAAGAACGCCGGATCCCAGAGCACCAGGTCGGCGAACTTGCCCTCCTCAACGGAGCCGATGGAACCAGCCATGCCCTGGGCGATGGCCGGGTTGATGGTGTACTTCGCCACGTAGCGCTTCAGCCGGAAGTTGTCGCTCTCCGCACCCGAACCCGCAGCGGAGCCGTGCGTCCCGCCGTCGGGGTCCTTCAGGACGCCGCGCTGCTTCTTCATCTTGTCCGCCACCTGCCAGGTACGGGTGATCACCTCGCCCACGCGCCCCATGGCCTGGGAGTCCGACGACGTGATGGCGAAGACCCCGAGGTCCTGCAGGACGTCCTCCGCCGCGATGGTCTCGGCGCGGATGCGGGAATCTGCGAAGGCCACATCCTCCGGGATGTCCGGATTGAGGTGGTGGCACACCATGAGCATGTCCAAGTGCTCTTCGATGGTGTTCCGAGTGTAGGGCAGCGTGGGATTCGTGGAGGCGGGAAGCACGTTCGGCAGGCCGGCGATCTTGATGATGTCCGGCGCGTGCCCGCCTCCGGCGCCTTCGGTGTGGAACGTGTGGATGACGCGCCCGTCGATGGCCCGGATGGTGTCCTCCACGAAGCCGCATTCGTTCAGCGTGTCCGTGTGGATGGCCACCTGGACGTCATACTCATCCGCAACCTTTAGTGAGGTGTCGATCGATGACGTGGTGGAACCCCAGTCCTCGTGGACTTTCAGGCCCACCGCGCCCGCGCGGATCTGCTCGGCCAACGGTTCGACGGCGGAGGCGTGCCCCTTGCCCAGGAGCCCGATGTTGACCGGAAAACCCTCGGCTGCCTGCAGCATGCGGTGGATGTGCCATTTTCCCGGGGTGACGGTGGTGGCCTTGGTGCCTTCGGCGGGTCCGGTGCCGCCGCCCACCATGGTGGTCACGCCGCTGCATAGGGCGGTGGCCACCTGGTCCGCCGAAATAAAGTGGATGTGCGAGTCCACTCCCCCGGCGGTGAGGATCTTGCGTTCCCCCGCGATGATCTCCGTACTGGCGCCGATGATGATGTCCACGCCGTCGGCAATCTGCGGGTTTCCGGCCTTGCCGATGCGGAAGATGTGGCCGTCCTTCAGGGCCACGTCCGCCTTGTAGATGCCCGTGTAATCCAGCACCACGACGTTGGTGATGACGGTATCCGGCACGCCACCGTCAATGCCTCCGTCCCGGGTGGACTGGCCGTTCTGGCCCATGCCATCCCGAATGACCTTGCCGCCGCCGAAGACCACTTCCTCGCCATAGTTCGTGAGGTCCTTCTCGATCTCCAGGAACAGATCGGTGTCGGCGAGACGGATGGCATCTCCCGTCGTCGGGCCGTAAAGGTCCGCGTACTGCCTGCGGGACAACTCGAAACTCATCGGTCTCCCCCGTCCCGGTCAATGCCGGCATGGCCAGCGCCGTCGCCGAGGCTGCCGTTCACCGCGTTGCTCAGGCCGTAGACCTCCCGGCTTCCGGCCAGCCTGATCAGCCGGACAGTCTTCCCGTCGCCCGGTTCGAACCGCGCTGCGGTGCCGGCAGGAATGTCCAGGCGCCGCCCGTAGGCGGCGTCGCGGTCGAATTCCAGCGCCGGGTTCGCCTCCGCGAAGTGGTAGTGCGAGCCCACCTGCACGGGCCGGTCACCGGTGTTGAGGACAACGACGTCGACCGCCTCGCGGCCCGCGTTAACCACCAGCGGTTCAGGACGCAGGACGTACTCTCCGGGAATCATGGCGCACCCCTATCGGATGGGGTTGTGGACTGTGACGAGCTTCGTGCCATCAGGAAAAGTGGCCTCGATCTGGACATCGTGGATCATCTCCGGCACGCCCTCCATGACGTCGTCGCGGCTGAGCAGCGTGGTGCCGTAGCTCATGAGCTCGGCCACGGTGCGGCCGTCCCGGGCACCCTCGATCAGCTCGTAGCTGATGATGGCCACGGCCTCCGGGTAATTCAGTTTGAGCCCGCGCCCCTGGCGCCTGCGGGCGAGGTCGGCGGCGACCACGATCATGAGCTTTTCCTGCTCACGGGGCAGCAGATGCATGAGGATCCCTTCGACGGCCGGCGGGTCTGCGTGGGACCCAGAGTAGGCCCCCTACGTTTCCACCACGTTTCGGCAGAGTCAGGTCCGGCTCTTAGCGGTGCCGCTGAGCCGGGCAAGGATCTCGTCGCTCGACCGGACCGGCTGGCGATACGTGGTGGACAGGATGCGCAGCATGTCCTTGGCGTCCTGGCTGTCCTCCGACGCCATGGCGTCCTCCGCGTACGTAACCCGGATGTTGTGGGCGAAAGCGTCCGCTCCGGTCTGGGCGATGCAGTTGTGCGTGGAGACCCCGGCCAGCACCACTTCGTCGGCGCCCCAGTTCCGCAGCCGGGACAGCAGGTTGGTGCCAACAAAGGCGCTGTCCCGCGTTTTGCTCAGCTGGGGCAGGCCGTCTGTGGCCAGGCCTGGCACAGCCTCTGCCTGCTCGCTGCCGCGGAAAATGAAGCCCTGGTCGTCGTCGAGCATGCTCAGCGTCCACGTTGACTTGTCCCGCTCGTGTTCGGTGCCAACCAGCAGCGCCTTGTGTCCGCTGGAGGTGAAGCCCTCCAGCAGCCTGTTGCATGAGGTGACCAGCCGCTCCTGCTGGGCTGCCAGTTCCGGCGCTTCGAAGTACGCGTTCTGCATGTCAATAACGAGCAGAGCAATCATGGTGCACCTTCCCTTCACTGTGCCGGTGACGGTGACGTACCCGTTCGCGGAGCCTGTGAAACCCGGAATGCGAAACCCTACCGCGGCTCTAGGGGGGCCGAGGCCCGGATTCGCAATTCGAATTCCGCTTCCGCGTGCACGCCCCCGGCGGCCTTCTCGGTCCCCTCGATCCGGTCGATCAGCAGCTGCACGGACCGCTCAGCGATCTCGTTCATGCCGGGAGCAACAGTGGTCAGCGACGGGGACGAGAACCGCGCCTCATCGATGTCGTCGAACCCGGCCACGGCGGCGTCCTCGGGCACCCTCACGCCGCGGAGCAGCAGTTCGTGCATCGCACCCAGGGCCAGGGCGTCGTTGAGTCCAAAGACGGCGTCGAACGGCTGGCCGCCTTCGAGCAGCCTGGCCACCGCGGATGCGCCCCCGTCACGGCGCCACTCGGCAGGCACAATCAGGGCCGGGTCAAAGTCGACTCCAGCCTCGGCCAGCGCCTCCCGGTATCCGGCCAGCCGAAGGCCGGGCGAACCGGCACGGTCCCCAGGGGAAGCACCTATCACCGCAATACGACGCCGGCCCCCCGCCAGCAGGTGTGCAGTCATGGCCCTTGCCGCTCCCACGTTCTTCATGGTGACTTGGTCGAACCGGGGGTCGTCGATGTGTTCGCCCAGCATCACGAGGGGCTTGGTGCCGCGCCGGGCCGCGGCCACAGCGTCCGCGTCGAGCACCAACGGAGTGAACAGGAGCCCGTCCGTCAGCTGGCTGAGGGATCCCTGCAGGGCACTCAGCTCGTTGGCCCGAGCCGCCGCCGACTGCTCCACCAGCACGCGGTAATCCCGGGCTGCTGCCACCGTCATCAGCCGGGAAGCGAGCTCCGCGTAATAGGGCACGGAAAGGTCGGACACCACCAGGCCCAGCATGCGGGACTTTCCGGACCTTAGGCTCCGCGCGGTCAGGTTAGCCTCGTACCCGAGCTCGGCGATGGCGTCCAGCACTTTCTGCCGTGTGGCTGGCCTGATGAACTCATAGTTGTTGAGCACGTTCGACACAGTTTTCAGGGAAACTCCGGCCGCGCGGGCAACCTCGTTCATTGTCACGGCCATGCAAAGCCCCTTTCACGGCACACTTTTCCCCCGGGTATATCTCTCAGCTACATTCCTCTTTGCTACATCGTTGCAGAATGCAGGGCGCCCCGCCCGCCAAGAATTTTCCAAGGTGGGTACCCCATCCTTTCTGCAAGGTCTCTTGGCTCTGGGGCCAGGCAACGGCGCCTGGCCCCAGCGACAAACTGGCAGTGTCCTCTAAGCGGCGGCCACTGGCGGGACCGGTCCGGCAAACGGTGGCCTCTTAGGCGTTAAGCGGCGGCCACCACCCGGGGCGGCAACCAAGCGTCCGCGGCAGGACAGGGTGGGGAACGTTGCGGCAGAAGGGGGCCGAATTGTTGCAGGGTGCAGGGGGGTCCATAGAAGGATTACCCCCGACAGAACGGCAGTTTGGTCTTGTGGTTTCCCGTCATGCCCGCACACCGTACCGGGGTTCATTGCCCCGGTACGGAGACGGGGGTCCCGGACCGGTTGGCGGCGAGGAAGGCCGGGGATCCGGCCTGGAGTTCCTGGCCCGGCTCGGTTCGGGACCCGTCCGTATTACTTCCGGCGCTATTGCGGACGTGGACGGCGTTGCGGGAGCAGTGGTGCTCGCCACGTGCAACCGGTTCGAAGTCTATTGCGACGTCGCTCCGGCCGCGGATCCGGACATCACCAGGAAGCGCGTGTTGGGTGTCATCAGCACATGTTCAGGCATTTCGCCCGTGGAACTCGAGCGGTCCCTTGACTGCCTGACCGGCACCGCCATGACCGAGCATCTCTTCTCGGTGGGCGCCGGCCTCGATTCGGCAGTAGTGGGCGAACGCGAAATCGCCGGCCAACTGCGCCGCTCCCTGGCCTCCGCACAGGAGGACGGAGCGGCCAGCGGCGCCCTGGTCCGGCTCTTCCAGGCGGCCTCCCGCGCCGCCCGCGAAGTTGGCTCGCTGACGGCCCTGGGTGAGGCAGGCCGCTCCATGGTGTCCGTTGCACTGGACCTCACCCAATCCAAGCTCGAACGCCAGGGCCTTTCCGGACTGTCCGTGGTGGTCATCGGCACCGGGGCCTACGCCGGCTCTACCCTTGCGCTCCTGGCGGCAAGGGCGTGTTCTGCGGTCTCCGTGTTTTCCTGGTCCGGACGGGCCGAGGCCTTCGCGTCAGCCCGGGGCGCCACCGGCCTGGCCCCCGAGGATCTGCCCGCTGCCGTCCGTGGAGCGGATGTGGTGATCGGCTGCAGCGGCCGCGGCCCCAGGCTCAGCCCGGAGGACTTTCGGAGCTTCCGGCAGGGCGTTCCCGCCCCGCTCGTCGTCGTCGATCTCGCCCTGAGCCGGGACTTTGAGCCGAAAGTAGGCGAACTGCCCGGGCTAGACCTCATCACGCTGGAGCATGTGCGGCTGGCCTCGCCGCGTGAACAAACCGACGTCGTCCACCAGGCCGGTGAGCTTGTCCGGCAGGCCGCCATGAGGTTTGAGGAGGACCGGCAGGCGCGGCTTCTGGATCCCGCGATCGTAGCGCTGCGTGGACACATGCAGTCGGTACTGGCTGATGAAGTGGCGCGGGTGAAGAACCAGCACGGCTGCACGGCCACGGCGGAAGCGGTCGAATTCGCCCTCCGGCGGGTAGTGCGGCAGCTCCTGCATGTGCCAACCTCGCGGGGGCGCGAACTGGCGGCAGCCGGCAGGCAGGACGAGTACATGGCTGCCCTCGAAACGCTGTTCGGGCTCGACCTGACGGCAGGGGCGGAAGCGCAGGCCGCAGCAAAGGGCGCCTTCCCGGAAGTGAAAACGGGCACGCTGGGCTGCCCGGCACGGGAGCATCAAGGCATTGTGGCCACGGAGGACGCCCTGCCGGCAGCAAGCTAGCCGCCGTTTCCTATTGATCCGTTTCCGATAATCCCGCACATAAAAAATCCCCGGCTTCCTGTTGCCAGGAAGCCGGGGACTTTCCACTCTTCGCTAAAAGAGTGGGCCCTGTGGGGATCGAACCCACGACCCACGGATTAAAAGTCCGATGCTCTACCAACTGAGCTAAAGGCCCAAACTGCCTGCTGGAATGCGGGCCACAAAAGCCTGCAAACGCGAAACAGTTCCAGTCCATTTCTGAACGTTTAATACTGTACCCCAGACGGTGGCGACTTCAGCACGGCGCCCCGCCGACGCCGTCGAACGTGTCTTTGACGGCCGCCAGCAAGGGCTTCAGGTGCCCGATGGATGCCGCTTCCGGGAAATGCAGGCACTGGAAGGGACGCTCGATTCCGGTTCCCTGCAGGAGTAGCGTGGGACCATGAGCCAGAACGCAGGAACCAGCGGCCCGGGCGGGGCGGAGCGGCACCACAAACCGAAGCCTTTTGCGCCCATTGATTTCGAACCTTTTGCAGGCGGTGCCGATCCGGCGCGCGTCTCAGAAGCTGCGCACCTGGCCGCCCAGGCCCTTGTGCGCCACGGGCGGGACAGCGATGATCCCGTCATCACCAAACGGCTCGTGAAGCTGGCCGATGAGCAGGGCCTTGAGGCAATAGCGGAGATGTGGGCGGAAAGCCCGGCTCGCTCGCTGCCCGGCGCACTGTGGCGGCTGTACGCACTTCGTGCGGCAACTGTGCAGGATCCCGAGCGCATCTCCGTCTATTTCAAGGCCGGCAAGGACACCGCCCAGGTCTCCCATGTGGTGGCCGGCGCGGCCGAACCGCCGGGCGCCGATGAAATGAAGACAATGGCGGACGCGATCCTGTCCGGGGCCTTCGACGGAGAGTTCGATGTTGCGCTGGAGCGCTCTGCCGCTTTCTGCCGCGTGGTGGCACTCGGCCAGGCCACGCTGGCGGACGGCGCGGAGCATTCCAACGAGAGCCACGCGCGCAAGCTGACGCGCAACTCGCACCTGCTCGTGAAGACCGCAGAGGACCTGGAACACGCCGCCAACGCCTGGCGGCTGGGCGAGCTTGACTGACCCATCAGGCCCAATCTGTCAATGTTGACTTGGCCCAGCCAAAGTAGAACACTGAAATAGGTGCCGAACCGCGAAACCCCCGGGCTTCAACATTTAGCCGCCTAGAGCGGCCTACCGCCGAGAGGCGTATCCGGTTCGGCACCATTTTTATGCCCCAACGCAGGTGCCGGTAAAGTACTGACTAGCTGCGGCTCGGACGTCAAGTCAAAAACTCCCGCGGCGTCCCGCCCTGACGATCCTCCGGAGACCGGTACTGATGAAGCTGCGCCTTTTTCCCCAGGAGCCCGCAGGCCTGAACCTACTTTCGCAGCTGGCCCGGCAGATAGTTTTCGCCAGCGCCACCATGGCGGAAATCCTCGGCGCGCCGGCCACCGAGCACCACCGGCTGGTGGAGGACATGCACAACCACGAGGCAAAGTCGGCCGAGCTGCACTTCGCCCTCCTGACGCACATGCGCACCAGCTTTGTGAATCCGCTCCCCCGCGAGGACATGTATGCCCTCTCGCAAAGCCTGAACGAAGCCATTGAAAAGCTGGACGCCGCCGCCGAGCTGGTGGCGCTCTACAACCTGGACCGGCTGCCGAAACGCGCGGCCGACCAGCTTGAAATCATCAGCCGCCAGGCCGAGCTGACGGCTGACGCAATGCGCCGCCTGAACAATCTGGACGACCTTGAGGACTACTGGATCGAGGTCCTTCGTCTGGCCAAGCGGGCCGAACGCACGCACCGTGTCTGGGTCGCGGACATGCTCAAGGAAATGAAATCAGCTCAGTATGCCCGCAACCGGGACATCGCCAACCAGCTGGTCGACGTCACCAAGGACATGCGCCGGATCGCCACTCAGGTGGGCAGCATCATCGTCAAGGAATCCTGAGGTGACGCTGTTCATCTTCGTCCTGGTGGTTCTCCTCAGCGCGGCATTTGCCTTCATCAACGGCTTCCGGGATGTGTCCACGTCCGTTGCCCTGGCCGTGCGGACGCGTGCCCTGACCCCCACCATCGCCGTCCTGCTGGCCGCCCTTTTCAACCTCATAGGCGCCTTGCTCAGCGCCGGACTGGCCGTGGCGATTAGCCAGAACTGGGTGGCCCTTCCTCCCGGGAACAGCGGCCTGACCATCATCGCCGCCGGCCTCGCCAGTGCGTGTGCCTGGGGTATTTTCCTGTGGTGGCGTGGCGTTCCGTCCTCCTCCACGCATGCCCTGGTGGGCGGACTTGCGGGTGCCGGAACCGCCAGCGCGGTGGTGGGCGGCAACTCCGTGGGCGGGGTGGACCAGTCACTCCTCTTCCAAGTGATCCTCCCCTTGGCCCTCTCGCCGGTTGTAGCCTTCATCGCCGCCTACCTGCTGGTCTTTCCCGTGACCTGGGCCGCGCGCTACACCCAGCCGAGCGTGGTCAACAAGCGTTTCCGGGCTGCGCAGTCGATCGCCGCCGGCGCCGTGGCCTTTGGCCACGGCCTGCAGGACGGCCAGCGGGTCAGCGCAGTGCTCATCCTGGCACTGCTGGCGGCCGGCTATTCCGACGGCGGCTCGCTTCCGATGTGGGTGGCCCTGCTCTCCGCAGTGATGATCACGGTGGGCACGCTGTTCGGCGGCTGGCGCATCTCGCACACCATTGGCTACCGGCTCACGCGCATCGATCCGCTGCGCGGCGTGGTGGCCCAGGGCTTCAGCGCGCTCCTGCTGTTTATTGGCGCCATCGGGCTCCACTGGCCGGTTTCCACTACCCACACGGTCACGTCCGCCGTGCTCGGCGCGGGGGAAAACCAGCAGTTCGCCACCAGCCACCGCAAGCTGGTCACCCGGATCCTGTCGCTGTGGGTCCTGACGCCGGCAGCCACCGCCGCGGGCGCCTTCGTCCTGGAGCTGGCGCTCTCCCCACTGATCGGCGTCTGAAACAGCAACGCGGGGGGCCCACGCCCGCAGGGTTCCCTGGCTGAGCTTGCGAGGCTAGGGAGCGGGTGGGGACACTTAGCGCCCATTCGGAGGTCCGAATAGGGCGATAAGTGACCCCGCGTTGGTGTAGAGAACCGGTCGGTGGGGACTATCCGAAGCGGCCGGAGACGTAGTCCTCGGTGGCCTTCTGGCTCGGGTTGTTGAAGATGGTGCTGGTCTCGGCGAACTCGATGAGCTTGCCCGGCTTGCCGGTGCCGGCGATGTTGAAGAACGCCGTCTTGTCCGAGACGCGGGCCGCCTGCTGCATGTTGTGGGTCACGATCACCACGGTGTACTGGTCCTTGAGCTCGTTGATGAGGTCCTCAACGGCCAGGGTGGAGATCGGGTCCAGGGCGGAACACGGCTCATCCATGAGGATCACCTGCGGCTCCACGGCAATGGCGCGGGCGATGCAGAGGCGCTGCTGCTGGCCGCCTGACAGTCCCGAGCCCGGCTTGTCCAGGCGGTCCTTTACCTCGTTCCAGAGGTTGGCGCCGAGGAGAGAGCGCTCCACCAGGGCATCGGCCTCGCCCTTGGAGATCTTCTGGTTGTTCAGTTTCACGCCGGCCAGGACGTTGTCCCGGATGGACATGGTGGGGAACGGGTTGGGCCGCTGGAACACCATGCCAATCTGGGAGCGCACGGTCACCGGGTCCACGCCGGGTCCGTACAGGTTGTCGCCGTCGAGCAGGACCTCACCTTCGACGCGTGCGCCGGGCAGCACCTCGTGCATGCGGTTGAGCGTGCGCAGGAAGGTGGACTTGCCGCAGCCCGAGGGACCGATGAAAGCCGTGACGGACTTGGCCTCGATGTTGATGCTGACGTCTTCCACGGCCAGGAAATTGCCGTAGTACACGTTCAGGTCTTTGACGTCGATGCGCTTGGACATGATGTTCCTTTAACTTGCTGGTATGAAATGAAGTCTAGATCTCGGCTTCTCGAGCCGAAATACGGTCCGGTATGGCCGGTCCGGTATAGCCGGTCCGTACTAGCGGCGGCCTGTCTTCGGGGCGAAGACCCGGGCAATGAGGCGGGCGCCGAGGTTGAGCAGCATCACCAGGATGATGAGGACCAGGGCCGCACCCCATGCCCGTTGCGACGACGGATCGGGGTTGGACGGGGAGGTGGGGTTCAGGATCTGCGTGTAGATGAACGTGGGCAGGGACGCCATCCACCCGCCGAACACGTTGTTGTTGATGCTCGTCGCAAACCCTGCGGTCACCAGGATGGGCGCGGTCTCGCCGATGACCCGGGCGATCGCCAGGGTGACGCCGGACGCAATGCCGGAGATCGCCGTCGGAATGACCACCTTGAGGATGGTCCGCCACTTGCGGACGCCCAGGGCGTAGGCCGCCTCGCGGAGCTCGTTGGGCACGATCTTCAGCATTTCCTCGCTGGAGCGGACCACCACCGGGATCATCAGCACGGACAGCGCGACGGCGGCGACGGCGCCGGTCTTGGTGCCGGGACCCACCACCGCGAAGAAGAACGCGGCAGCGAAGAGGCCGGCGACGATGGACGGGATGCCTGTCATGACGTCCACGAAGAACGTGATGGCGCGGGCCAGCGGCCGGTCGTTGCCGTACTCGACGAGGTAAATCGCCGTCAGGAGGCCCACCGGAACGGAGATGACGGTGGCCAGCAGGGTGATCTGCAGGGTGCCGATGAGGGCGTGGTAGATGCCGCCGATAACGGGCCCGGTGCCTTCAGCCGCCCTGTTGTCGTACACGCCGGTGACGCCGTTCATCGACGTCCCCAGGAAGCCGGGGTTGAGCAGGCCCGGGATGCCGTTGACCATGACGGTCCAAATGACGGAGATCAGCGGCAGCAGGGCGATCAGGAATGCGCCCACCACGAGGCAGGTGGCTAGCTTGTCCTTGGCCTTGCGCGACCCCTCAACCGCGGCGCTCCAGGCGACGAGTCCTGCGGCGAACAGGATGGCGGAGACCACTCCCCAGCCGAAGGCATTGAAGCCGATCAGGGCGAGGATGGCCGCTCCGAGGACCAACGCGACGCCCAGGACCACGTAAGGGGCGTACTTGGGCAGTTGGCCCTTGGTCAGGGCTGACCGCTTGCGGACCGGGGTCAGGGTGGAGGTCATTTAATTGGCTCCCGAGAATTCTTTGTGCCGGCTGATGATCCACCGGGCGAGCATGTTGACGGCGAGGGTGATCACGAACAGAACCAGGCCCGCGGCGATCAGGGTGCTCACCTTGAGGCCGCTGGCCTCGGGGAAGTTCAGGGCGATCTCGGCGGCGATGGTCTGGTTGCCGGACTGGATCAGGCTGGCGGTGAGTGCGCCGGAGGACAGCACGAGCGCCACTGCCATGGTTTCGCCCAGGGCGCGGCCGAGGCCCAGCATGACGGCACTGATGATGCCCGGTCGCGCGAAGGGCAGCACCGACATCTTGATCATTTCCCAGCGCGTGGCGCCCAGTGCGAGGGCCGCTTCCTCGTGAAGCTTGGGGGTCTGCAGGAAGATCTCGCGGGACAGCGACGTGATGATGGGGATGACCATGACGGACAGCACGATGCCGGCTGTCAGGATGGTTTTGCCGGTGGCGGAGGCAGGTCCCTGGAAGATGGGCAGCCAGCCCATGTTGGTGGCGAGCCAGCCGTACGCGGGCGAAATCTGGGGGGCCAGGAAGGCCGCGCCCCAGGCACCGTAAACCACGGAGGGGATCGCGGCGAGCAGGTCAATGACG
Organism: Arthrobacter sp. FW305-BF8; assembly: GCF_021789315.1. Lineage (NCBI taxonomy): Bacteria > Bacillati > Actinomycetota > Actinomycetes > Micrococcales > Micrococcaceae > Arthrobacter > Arthrobacter sp. FW305-BF8. The sequence goes on along the minus strand of NZ_CP084561.1, from coordinate 463,245 downwards.
TAGCCGAGGCCGGACGCGAGGCCGCGAGGGGCGAAGTGAGAGATGAAGAGGGCAACTCCGATGGACACCGGCGTGGCGATGGCCAGGGCGATGATGGCAGCAATGAGGGTGCCGACGACGATTGGCCAGATGTAGGCGAAGAAGCCTTCCCCGCCTTGGATGTCCGCGGCGGGGGCGGTGAAGGCGGGAATCGCCTGGATGACAAGGAAGAGCGCCACGCCGAAAAGAACGGCAAGGATCAGGCAGCCTGCCGCCAGGGCCGCTCCGGAGAAGACTTTGTCCCCGGCGCGGCCGGCGCCTCGGGAACTGGTCAGGGAGGTGGTGGTCATACCCGGCCCTTCGGTGTTGGTGGTGCAGAAATGTGGATCGTGCTGAAACCGCGCTTTACACGGCTAAGTTCCCCGCCCTGCCTGGCGGCTGGGCGGGGAACCTCGGCTAACAGGCGAGTCGTTAAGACTTGACCTTGATGGTTTCGATGGCCTTGACAGCCTTCTCGGCCAGCGTGGCGGAGATCGGAGCCGACTTGGCGGACTCGGCGGCAGCCTTCTGGCCCTCTTCGGACACTACGTAGGTCTCGAAAGCCTTGACCAGGTCCACGGTTTCCTGCTTGTCGTAGGTGGAGCAGACGATGTGGTAGGAAACCAGGACCACCGGGTAGGCACCGGCCTCGGTGGTGGTGCGGTCGAGCTTGATGGCGCCGCTGGTGTCGGCGCGGCCTTCAACGGGCTTGCCGGCGTCGACTGCCTTGGAAGCAGCTTCCGGGGAGATCTTGACGAACTCGGAACCGACCTTGATCTGGGCGATGCCCAGCTTGCCGCCAACGGCGGAGTCGTCGGCGTAGGCCACGGCGCCCGGGGTGTCGGTGACGGTCTTGACGACGCCGGACGTGCCCTTGGCGTTCTCGCCCTTGAGGGATGCAGGCCAGATGCCGTCGGCCTTGTCCTTCCAGACATCGGGAGCCGCGGCGGAGAGGTACTCGGTGAAGTTCTTGGTGGTGCCGGAGTCGTCAGAGCGGCTCACCGGGGTGACGGCGAGGTCCGGGAGCTTGGCGTCCGGGTTCAGGGCCACAATGGCGGGGTCGTTCCACTTGGCAATCTCGCCACGGAAGATCTTGGCCGCGGTGGGGGCGTCCAGCTTCAGCTCTGTGATGTCCGGCAGGTTGAAGGCAATGGCGATCGGCGAGATGTAGACGGGGATCTCGATGGCACCCGCGGGACCGCACACCTTCTTGGCCGCAGCCAGTTCCTCGTCCTTCAGGTAGGCGTCGGAACCGGCGAACTGAGCCGAACCGTCGACGATGGCCTTGCGCCCGGCGCCGGAGCCGTCCGGGGAGTACTGCACGGTGGCGCCCTGGTTCGCGGAGGCGAAGTTGGTCTTCCACACGTCCATGGCCGCGCCCTGCGCGGAGGAGCCGATGCCGGTCAGGGTGCCGGTGACCTTGGTGCCGGCGGCGGAGGAACTGCCTGCCGGGGCGGTGTTCGTGGCGTTGTCTGAACCACAGGCGGTGAGCGCGAGTGCGCCAGCGGCGATGACAGCGATTGCCGCGTGGCGGCCGAAGCGGAGTGCCTTCACTGGGTGTACCCCTTCCAGGGTTTCTGATGCGGTGCGGACCGGAGACGTCCGTACGGGAGATTCGTACTTTTTGTACCTTCAATGAAGTTATGGGCCGCAGGTAACAAGTTTTGGGGTCGGAGGTGAACGCAGGGTTAACGACGGCGGGCCATTGGCTTACAGATGCTGGGTTGCCATTGCGTTAGCTCCGCCACAGCCGTAGTGGATCCGCCACATGGTCAACAGGGATAACAGTGGCCCCACGTGGCACGATTGGCGTCATGGAAACTTCGGGGCCGCTGGACGCGCGGCAATTGGGCGAGGGGCCGCCGTCGGATTCCGACGTGGACCTGTACCGCAGGCTGAGTTCGGACCTCACCGCCGGCGTCGCCGTGGTTTCCACCCGGCTGCGGAACAGGGACTACGCCGCGACGGTCAGCGGCTTCCTCTCGGTGTCCTACGACCCGCCCACCATGCTGGTCAGCCTGTTCGCGGAATCCCGCATTGGTGAAGCGGTGGAGGAAGCGGGGACGTGGGCACTCAGCGTGCTGTCCGGCAAGCACCAGGGCACGGCGACGTGGCTGGCGAGTCCGGGGACGCCGCTGCACGGACTGCTCGCGCAGGTGCCTTTCCGGCGCGGGCCGGCCACGGGATCGGCGATCATTGACGGCTGCCTGGCCTATTTTGAGCTGCGCACCGTTTCTGTCCATCCTGCCGCCACCCACCTGCTTGTTGTGGGCGAGGTGGTGGCGATGGGTAGTGGGGCCGCACCGTCCGAGGTTCCGGATCCGCTGGTGCATTTCGGCTCGGAGTTCCGCCGGCTGGCGCCGTAAGCCTCCGCCCCCAACTCAGTAGCAGCACAGGGCGTTCCCAGCGCTGGGAACGCCCTGTGCTGCTACTCACTTGGGATTTGCGACCGAACGAAGGCGGGCGAGCAGCGTCGCGGCGAGGAACGCCGTCGTAATTTCCAGGACGACGACGGCCAGCAGGCCTTCAGCGTCCGATCCAAACAAGCCCGTGCCAGGCGCCGTCGCCGCTGCTCCGGAATGTGTGTGGCCGGGCGCACCGCCCCCGGCGAAGGCTTGCGCCCCCAGCAGCAGGACCGCATGTAATGCCGTCATTGCCAGGGCGCAGCCCATCACCTGACGCAGGGCACGCTCCCGGCTGCCGCGCCACAGGTGCCCAGCGCACGGCAGGCAGACCCCGACCATCGCGAGCATCATGATGTTTAACCACGGGCCGTGGTGGTTTCCGGCCACAAGCCACAGGTGGACCACGCAGGACGCGGCGGTCACCGCAGAGACCGTGCGGGAGTGGAGCTGCACAGCGGTCACGGCGGGGAACCTAGCCGTGGCAGTGAGGGCCGGACTGGCTGGCGTTGGCCGGGACGTCCAGGACCGGGCTGCGGTCGAAGAAGCCTTCGGGGCGGAGCTTGAAGCCGACGGTGTCCACCGGCATGATGGGCCAGTCCTCCACCCGCGGGAAGTGGGTCAGGCCGAAGGTGTGCCACACCACGATGTCCTGGCCGTCGATGTCGCGGTCCTGGGCGATGTAGGCGGGCAGGCCCGCGCCGCCGGCGTGCTGGTTGACGAAGTCTCCGGTCGGGTAGCGCTCGTCCTCGGCGTAGCGGGTGACCCACAGGTCCTTGGTGGCAAAGGCGGCCCGCCGGGAAATGGAGGATTCTGGGTCCGCCATCAGCGTGGGCTGGTTGGAGGAGTGCAGCTTGTAGCCCACCGGCTCGCCCAGGCGGTTCCGCGATTCGGGGTTGGAGATGATCCAGCTACGCCCGGTGCGGGCGTCAGCTTCGCGGACAGCCTCGGACTCGCGGGTCAGCAGGGTGCGCTTCCGGGAGAAGGCGTTGCCGCGCTCGTTGCCCGGGCCCATGGCCTGCCGGACCACGTCCTCTTCCTCCACCCGGTTCGTGAAGCCGTCGATGGCCATGTCGAGGCGGGCGCTGAAGATGTGCTGGTGGAACGGGGCCCCGAGCCCCGGTGCGAGCTGGGAGATGTTGTCCGAGCCGCCTTCCGGGAATGCGGACGTGAAGACGATGCCGGTGGCCTTGGCTTCGAATTCGATAGTGCCGTCGAGGTAGAGGTACCAGTAGAAGCCGTAGTCGTAGTTGCCGATGGTGGTGAAGAAGGAGATCACCATGCGGCGGTTCCGCCGGGTGTAGTTGATGCCGGACCAGAGGTCGCTGTGCTTGGCCAGGATGCCCCAGTCCTCCTCGTGCATGCAGATGCCGTTGCGGATCTCGCGGGGGTTGCCGAAGGCATCGCTGATGACGGGGCTCAGGTAGGTGATGTCGCCGAGGCAGTCGCAGCCGAGTTCGAGGGAGTTGGCGAACTGGCCCACGAGGTACTCCCCCGTATCGAAGTAGTTCTGCCAGGACCTGATCGGGGACGGGTCACCGTACGGGACCACCATCTCGGCGATCGACGCGCGGTTGATGATGGGCCGTAGCCGGTCCCCGTCCCGGAAGCCGATGTTGTGCAGCACCACGCCCTCGCGGACGTCGAATCCAACATCCAGGCTCCATTTCTCCCACTCGATGTGGTTGCCGCCGGTCACCGTGAAGCTGGGGCCTTCGGGCTGGGTGATGCTGATGGGCTTCTGGGTGGTGCGGAGCGGGCCCGTGAGCTCGGGATCGGTGTAGTTGCCGTGCTCTGCCGGGATGGGGAACACGCCCGTGTCGATCACCTGGGTGACTTCCTTGCTGACCACGTCCACGTAGGCCACGAGCCCGTCAACCGGGTGGGCCCAGGCGCTGTCCTCCGGAAACTCCTGCACGAAGGCGAGCCCGCGCAGGATCCGGCGGCCCTTCTCCTCCGCGTATTCGAAGACGCCGGCGGACAGCGGTGCGACGCGCACCTTGCTGACGTCCGGGTTCCGTGCGGCAAGGGCTTTCAGCCACCGCCCGTCGGTGGCCAGCAGCTGCTCCACCACCTCGAACTCCTCTTCGAGGACCGGCAGTTCGCCGGTGGCAGCAGTGTCGAGTTCGACGACGGAGATAACCGTGCCGCTGGTGACCGAGACGGTGACGTCCTGGGGCCGGCCGCCCGAAACGTCGTGGATGAAGGCCCGGAAACGGCGGTCCGACTCTGTTCCGGTTCCCCGGGCAGGGCCGGTTCCCCGGTCAGGGCCGGTTCCCCGGGCAGGGTCAAGGAGGCCCAGGTAGGCGATGCGCTTCTCCGGACCAAGGAGACCCCCCGAGCGGAGAATGCCCTGCACCTCGCTGATCTCCGCGGCTGAGGCAAGGCGGAACGGGCTGGCTGTTTCTGTGGTGGAGAGCGTCATAGCGGCCTTTGTCCATGACCCTGGCGGGTCGGATGTTTATTTTTCTATAGTTGTAGAGAATAAGCGAACGTAAGATGGCTCACAAGAGTCTGGGCGAAAAATATTTACTGGGAGTGGCCGCGTGCCAAAGATTGTTGACCACGATGAGCGCCGCCTGGAACTGGTGGATGCGACTTGGCGGATCATCGCCCGGATGGGCATTGAGAGCGCCACGATGCGGGAAATCGCCACGGAGGCGGGCTTCGCCAACGGGGCCCTGAAACCGTACTTTCCCACCAAGGACACGCTGCTGACCTTCGCCTTCGGCCACGTCTTCAACCGGACCAACGAACGCATCGCCGAAGTCACCGCGGGACTTTCGGGACTGGCGGCCCTGCGGGCCTTCTGCGTCGAAGTGCTCCCGCTCGATGAGGAACGGATCAACGAAGCCCGGATCGTCATCCCCTTCTGGCAGAAGGCCATCAACGACCCCGGCAAGGCGCAGATCCACCGGGAATCGATGCAGCAGTGGCGGGATGCCATCCGGCGCTATCTCGGGGAGGCCCGGGACAGCGGCGACGTGAGTACCGCCGTCGACGACGACAGCCTGGCCGGGCAGCTGCTCAACATGCTGCTGGGCGCCCAGATCGCGGCCGCGCTGCTTCCGGAGGGCGAGACGGAGCTCGGCCTGGACGGGCAGCTCGAGGGATTCCTTGCCCTGCTGACGGGCCAGCATTGAGCGAGAACAACCAGGAGACGCCGGCAGTGACCATCCCGCACGAAATCGATACCCCGGAAATCTTGATCGACGTCGACATTCTCGACCGGAACATTGAGCGGATGGCATCAGCCGTCCGGGCGCGGGGCCTGAATCTGCGCCCGCATGCCAAAACCCACAAGATTCCCGAAATCGCCGCCCGCCAGATCGCAGCGGGAGCCTCCGGACTGACAGTGGCCACCATCGGCGAAGCCGAAGTGTTTGCCATTGCCGGAGTCGACAACCTCTTCATCGCCTACCCCCTCTGGCTTTCGCCGCAGAAGTCCGAGCGGCTTCGGCGCCTGTCACAAACTGCGCAGATCACCGTTGGCATCGACTCCGTGGAGGGAGCAACGGCCCTGGGATCCGGCCTGGGCAGTGCCGCGGGGAGCATCAGCGCCCTGGTGGAAGTCGACAGCGGCCACCACCGGAGCGGCGTCCGCCCGGAATCCGTCGCACCGGTCGCCGAGGCAGCAGCGCGCGCCGGGCTGAAGGTCGCCGGCGTGTTCACCTTCCCGGGACACAGCTACGCACCGGGCATGCCGGTCGAGGCGGCCAGGCAGGAGGAGCACGCCCTGAACCGGGCGTCCGAGGTTCTGGCGGCGGCGGGATTCGACGTCACCTGCCGCAGCGGCGGCTCCACCCCGACGGCGATGCTGACCGGGAATTCGGCTGCCACCGAGGTGCGCCCTGGCGTGTACGTCTTTGGCGACGCCCAGCAGCTGGAGCTGGGGCGGTGCGCCGCCGAGGACATCGCGCTGACAGTGGCGGCCACGGTGGTCAGCCACCACGCAACCCCCGCGGACGGACCGGCACGTTTCATCATTGACGCCGGCAGCAAGGTTCTCGGCAGTGACCGGCCCGCGTGGGCAAGCGGCTTCGGACGGCTGATGGGCTATCCGGACGCCCGGATCACCGCACTGTCGGAGCACCACGCAACCGTCGACTGGCCTCAGCGCGGAACCCTGCCGGCCATCGGCGACAGGTTGCGCGTCATCCCCAACCACGTATGCCTCGCGATGAACCTGGTGGATGATGTCGCAGTGGTGCGCGGCGGCGGACTCGTGGACCGCTGGGCCGTGGCAGCCCGGGGCAAGAACAGGTAAGGGCCGACCGCCCTTCTTCACAAAATCTTTATTCGCCATGTGTTGAAAAAAGATGACAGGGCGGGATTTCGCCGTTAACCTGAAATGACTGTGTTCCAGGACACAGTGTTGGGGACCCGCTAACAGACAGCGAACCGGCGTCAGGAATGTTCATGCCAGCAACCACGGCCCGCCCCGCGGACCAGACCCTCACCTCCAGCGTGGCCACCTCCTTTGACCACTGGAGGCACCTCGTGGCCCAGTCCTTCGTGCCGCTGGCCGCCGAAACGGCCCGGCCCGATCGGTTCCGCGGCCGCATGCGCTCCAGGGTGTTGGACCGCACGTGCATCGTGGAGGTGTCGGCTTCGGGCCACAGCGTCCACCGCACACCCGCGCTTCTGGCCCAGTCCGACCAGCGTTATTTCAAGCTCAACCTTCAGCTGGAGGGCACCGGCCTCCTCATCCAGGACAACCGCGAGGCCGTGCTCCGCCCCGGCGACCTCGCCATCTATGACACCAACCGCCCGTACACCCTGGCGTTCGAAGAGCAGGCCCGCGTGGTGGTGGTCATGTTCCCGCACGACTCCCTGTCGCTGCCGCCGGACTGTGTGGGGCAGCTGTCAGCCGTCCGGCTGGCCGGCGAGTCCAGCCTGGCGGGCATTGTGGGGCCGTTCATCACGCAGCTTGCCGGCAATTTGGAGGCACTCGGCGGGCCGAGCGGTTCCCGGCTCGCTGCCAACACCCTGGACCTTGTGACCACCATGCTCCATTCGGAACTGGATCTGGCTGCCGACAGCATGAAGCCCCAGGCAATGCTGGCGACGTCGGTCCGCGAATACATTGAGCAGAACCTCGCCGACCCGCAGCTTTCGCCGGCCAGCATTGCCGCAGCACATTTCATTTCGACCCGCCACCTGCACAACGTCTTCCACGAGTCCGGCAGCACTGTTGCCAGCTGGATCCGCAGCCGCCGGCTGGATCGGGTCCGCCGGGACCTCAGGGACCCGCTGCACTCGGGCACCTCAGTGGGAGCCGTGGCAGCGCGGTGGGGCTTCCTGGACGCAGCCCACTTCAGCAGGACATTCCGCGAGGCTTTCGGCGAATCCCCCAGCGACTGGCGCCGCGGCGCCTAAATCAGACCCTGGGCGAGCATCGCGTCCGCCACTTTGACGAAGCCGCCAATGTTCGCGCCCAGCACGTAGTTGCCGGGGTCACCGTACTCGTCCGCGGTGGAGGCGCAGCGGTGGTGGATTCCCACCATGATGTCCGTCAGGCGCTGTTCCGTGTGCTCGAAGGACCAGGAATCGCGGCTCGCGTTCTGCTGCATCTCCAGCGCCGAGGTGGCCACGCCGCCTGCGTTGGCGGCCTTGCCGGGCCCGAACAGCACGCCCGCCTCCTGGAAGACTGCTACGGCGTCCGGGGTGCACGGCATGTTGGCGCCTTCACCGACGGCGAGCAGTCCGTTGCGGACCAGCCGGGCGGCAGCACCGCCGTCGAGCTCGTTCTGCGTGGCGCACGGCAGGGCGACAGTCGCATCGACGTCCCAGACGGAGCCGGCCTCCACATAGGAAACGCCGGAACGGCGCAGAACGTAGTCCTTGAGGCGTCCGCGTTCCACTTCCTTGACCTGGCGAAGCAGCCCGACGTCGATCCCCGCCTCGTCCACGACGTACCCGGAGGAATCGGAACAGGCCACAACGCTGGCGCCGAGCGCCTGGGCCTTGGCGATGGCATTGATGGCCACGTTGCCGGAGCCGGAAACCACCACGCGCTGCCCATCGAAGGATGAGCCCCGGGTCTTGAGCATCTCCTCGGTAAAGATCACCGTGCCGAAGCCGGTGGCTTCGGGCCGGACCAGGGAACCTCCCCAGGAGATGCCCTTGCCGGTCAGCACGCCCGATTCGTAGCGGTTGGTGATGCGTTTGTACTGGCCAAAGAGGTAGCCGATTTCGCGGCCGCCCACACCGATGTCGCCGGCCGGGACATCAGTGTACTCGCCGATGTGGCGGTAGAGCTCCGTCATGAACGACTGGCAGAAGCGCATGACTTCGGCGTCACTGCGGCCGCGGGGGTCGAAGTCGGAACCGCCCTTGCCGCCGCCGATGGGCATGCCGGTCAGCGCGTTCTTGAAAATCTGCTCGAAGCCGAGGAATTTCACGATCCCGAGGTAAACGGAGGGGTGGAACCGGAGCCCGCCCTTGTAGGGGCCGAGCGCTGAATTGAACTCCACGCGGAAGCCGCGGTTGATCTGCACGCGGCCTGAATCGTCGGTCCACGGCACCCGGAAGATGATCTGCCGTTCGGGCTCGCAGAGCCGTTCCAGGATAGCGGCTTCCAGGAACTCGGGGTGGCGGTCGTGGACCGGGCCAAGGCTTTCGAACACCTCGACCACCGCCTGGTGGAACTCAGACTCACCGGGGTTCCGCGCCAGTACCGTATCCCTGACGGCTTCCAGCCGTGCATCCATGAATCTGTCCTTAAATCCGCGAGCAACGGCCAAAAGGATATTTCCAGCCGCCTATGGTTGACCTTTCAACCTTACCGATTAAGACCGCCGCTTGATAGGCGGCGGCACCGAAATCGCTTATTCTCCGTATTGTGACAGAAAAATTCCATAAAATGAGAACTCAATCCAGAGCGCCGCGGGCCGGAAAGGGCTACTGATGGCGTATGTTTGCCTGCTCCTCTCCGGAGCTGCACTGTTGCTGAACGGGCTGGCCGCCTTGAACCAGATCCCCCGCCGGGACGCTGCCGTCTTCAGTCTGGTCATCGGGAACGCGCAGCTCATACTGGGTGTTGCTCATCTGACCGTCACCGAGGGAGGCGGGACGCAGTCCCTGCTGGGGGCCGCCGGGATGTTCCTGTTCGGGCTGACGTATGTCTACGTGGGCCTGGACTTCCTGCTGGGGCTCGGATCCAAAGGGCTCGGCTGGTTCTGCGGGATGGTGGCCGCCTGCGGCATCCTGCTCGCGGCGGCGTGGTCCGGGGAGGATCCCCTGCTTGCCGTCCTGTGGCTCTGCTGGACCTACTTGTGGCTGCTGTTCTTTCTTCACATGGCGTTGGGCTTCGAGCGGATGGCACCCCTGATCGGCTGGTCCCTTGTGCTCACCAGCCAGGCCTCGGCAACGGTGCCGGCGTTCCTGGGGATTAGCGGGCAGTGGCCGGCCGGCATAGCGGCGGCCGCCGCCGCAGGGGCCGGCCTTGCCGCCCTTCTGCTGCTGGCGGGCGGCCTCGCGAGGCGAGGCCGCCGCAGCGGAACGGGTGCTGCCGCCGTCGAACGCCCGCTACCCGGCGAGCTCCGACTCTAAGGTCCCTGCCCGCTTCTCCACTACGATTTCCGCCAGCAACCCGGCCACGAACATCACGGGGACGGCAACCAGCAGCCCGAGGGCGGTTTCGGCGCTGCCGCCGATGAGGGAAGTGAAGTTGCTGACCACCAGGTAGAGGACCCATGCCAGCAGCAGCGACGCGAGCGCCGGTGCGATGAGGGTCTGCCAGAGTTGCCCCGGCACCCGTTCGGGCCGGAAGAATGCAACAACGGCCAGGGAGCAGAGCATGTACAGCACCAGCAGCGCCGCAACAGCCAGCCCGCTGAACCACGAGAAGAGCGTCAGGACCGGGTCCATTCCCAGCACCGCGAACGGTGCCACGAGCAGCACGGCGACACTCGTCTGGACCCAGGCGGCGTTTGCAGGGGCGCGGTGCCTGTTGGTCCGTGCCAGGACGGCGGGCAGGGAACCACGAAGGGCCAGCGAGTGGAGGTAGCGGTTGATGCCGTTGTGGAAGGCGATGATGCCTGCCAGCAGGGATGTCACCAGGAGGATGCCGGCGGTCACGCCGGCCCAGGGGCCGAACAGCTCAACCAGCGGGCCAATGACGAACGAGGTTGCGTCCCCCGACTCCAGGGCAGCTCCGGCGGCGTCGATGACGTGCGAGGGCCCGTAGAAGCTCACCAGCATCCAGGTGATGAAGCCGAAAAACACGGCGATGATGCCCACGGAGAGGTAGGTTGCCCGGGCCACCGTGCGGTGGGGATCCTTGGCCTCGGCGGAGTAGATGGCCGTCGACTCGAAGCCGAACATGGACGCCACGGCGAACATGATGGCCACTCCGGGGGCGCCGCTTGCGATCGCTTCCGGGGAAAATGAGGCTGCCATGTTGAGGCCTTCGGGGCCTCCGCCCCTCAGCAGGACGGTGAGACCGAACAGCAGCAGAATCGCCACCTCCAGGCCCACGAGGACAGCCAGGACGCGGGCGCCGAGTTCGATGTTCATCGACCCGAGAACCTGCACGCCTGCCATGGTGGCAACGGCCAGAAGCCACCAGGGAACGGTCAGGCCGGCAGAACCCAGCAGGCCGGAGAAGGCCGCACCATAGAGGCCGTACATTGCGGCCTGCACCGTGCTGTACGCCAGGAGTGCCAGCCAGGCCGCGCCTGTGCCGGTCTTTCTGCCGAAGGCGGCGGTGATGTAGGCGTAAAAGGCGCCGCTGGCCTGCACCTTCCGGCTCATGGCGACGAACCCGACGGCGAAGATGACAATGACGATGCCCACCACGAGGTAGGCACCCGGTGCCCCGGCGCCATTGCCGAGTGCAGCCGCCAGGGGTGCAGCGCCGACGATGCCGGTCAGCGGAGCCTGGGCTGAGAGAACGAAAAAGAGAATACCCAGGACGCCGATGCTGCCCGCGCGGAGGGCGGTGGACTGTTCCTTGTGTGGATTTGCTTCTGCAGTCCGGGACTCGGAATTTGAAATACTCATTGGATCCTTCTTAACGGTCATGAGCGTTGGAGGGGTGCCGGCAATGGCCTCGCACCGCTGAATCCAGCTTGGCAGTCCCGGTCGGATAGGGCTTGTCTGGCAGCGATCAGTTGTTGTGCCTCAGCGCACTGGTCGTGACCGGCAGAAAACCAAAGAGTCCGGATCCCCCGTTGCGAGGATCCGGACTCCAGGAGCGAAAGGCATGCTGGCCTTACACCAGGTGGGCGACGAGCCCCGAGCCGGCGGACTGCAGCGGCTCCGACTTAGGCGGCTCGGGCTGGCGGGCCGGCAGCAGCGGCGCAAAGAAGGCCCCGAGCTCCGCCGTCGCGGTCAGCGGCAGGACGTTCGCCACGTACTGGTCCGGACGCACCACCACCACGACGCCGCCGCGGTCAAGGCCGCGCAGCTCGAAGATGTCGGCGTTCGGGTCGGTGCCGTAGACCTTCTCGAGGTAGGTGAGCCTGAACGGCCCGACCTCCGGCTTGAACACGGACGGGACGGCGTTGATGTCGATGCCCCTGTGGTCCTGCTGGTAGATGACCTTCACGTCGAACCAGGCGTCGGCGTCGGCGCCTTCCGGCGTAGCCGCGAGCGGGGACTCCGGTGAGTTCTCCAGCCACTGCGCGAGGTCGGTGGTCGGCGACGGCGCGCCAGCCTCGGCGGGGTCGGCGAACACGTAGATCCGCCAGCGGCCGTCTGCCTTTGCCTGGTGGCCTAGCTGCAGCGGGTTGGTGTCGCAGACGCGCTGCACGGGCGCGGATTTGAAGCGCTTGCCCACCGTGAAGCCGGTTGCAAGTTCCTGGTGCTTGGCCTCTGCCACGATCATTGACGGCGCGTATTCGGTCATGAAGCCCGCCGGGAATTCCGCGGTGCGAACGTAGAAGTCCTCGAGCTCCGAGGGGTCCTCGAACTCCTCGGGCTTCTTGGCCATGAGGGTGGACCATTCCTTGTCGAAGTCGATGAGGTTCTTCGCGACCACCTGGCGCTCCGCGGAGTACGTGGCGAGCAGCGACTCCGGACTGCGGCCCTCGAGCACGTGGCCGAGCTTCCAGCCGATGTTGAAGCCGTCCTGCATGGACACGTTCATGCCCTGGCCAGCCTTCGCGCTGTGCGTGTGGCAGGCGTCGCCGGTAATGAACACCCGCGGCGTGCGGGTATCCCGCTCGGCGGGCAGGACGTCGTCGAATCTGTCGGTGAGGCGGTGGCCCACCTCGTACACGCTGTGCCAGGCGACGTTGCGGACGTCGAGGGTGTAGGGCTGCAGGATCTGGTTCGCGTGGGCGATGATCTGTTCAATGGTGGTCTTGCGGATGGCGCCGTTATCGTTCTCCGGCACGACGCCGAGGTCGACGTACATGCGGAAGAGGTGGCCGCCCTCTCGCGGGATCAGCAGGATGCTGCCGCCGTCGTGGGACTGGATGGCGCACTTGGTGCGGATGTCCGGGAAATCGGTGGACGCGAGGACATCCATGACGCCCCAGGCGTGATTGGCCTGGTCACCGGCAAGCGTGCAGCCGATCGATTCACGGACCTTGCTGCGGGCACCGTCAGCACCGACCACATACTTGGCCCGCACAACGCGCTCCTGGCCCGCCAGCTCGCCGGCGGTGTGGAGCAGGGTCACCGTGACGGGGTACTCCCCCGCATCCGCGACGTGGAGGCTGCTGAACTCGTAGCCGTAGTCGGGGGTCATCCGGGCCGGTGAATAGGCCATGACCCGGGCGAAGTAGTCCAGCACGCGGGCCTGGTTGACGATGAGGTGCGGAAATTCGCTGATGCCCATTTCGTCGTCGACCGCGCGGGCGGCACGGACGATGTGCTGCGGGTTCTCGGGGCTCGGCTTCCAGAACGCCATCTCGGTGATCCGGTAGGCCTCTGCAGTGATCTCCTCGGCGAAGCCGAAGGCCTGGAAGGTCTCGACGCTGCGGGCCTGGATGCCGTCGGCCTGGCCGATCGCCAGGCGTCCGCCGCGGCGCTCCACGATGCGCGTGGTGATGTCCGGGAACTGGGAGAGCTGGGCCGCTGCGAGCATGCCCGCAGGGCCGGAGCCCACGATGAGTACGTCGACCTCGTCGGGCAGCTCTTCGGGGCGGTTGATGCCGACGCCGGCGGCCGGCTGGATACGCGGGTCACCGGAAACGTAACCGTGGTGGTGGAACTGCACGGGCTTTCCTCACTTCACTGTGTGGCTGGCTTGCGCCGATTGCGTGTTCTATATTGGAACAGATGGTTCGATAATAGAAACTGTGGTTATGCTTCAGTACTGTACGTCACATCCGACCCGGGTTACAAGCAGCTTTCCCTCTCCCGAAAACGGGGGTTGACGAAGCGGTCCTCACGGTCCAGTATGTTTCGTATACGATTTCGTACCTGATGAGGAGAACGCTTTGGAGCAGGTCAACGACGACACCCTGGCAGCAGCACGCAAGGTGATCGCGGTGCACATCAACTACCCCAGCCGCGCAGCCCAGCGCGGCCGCACTCCGGCGCAGCCCTCGTACTTCCTGAAGCCGTCGTCCTCGCTGTCCCTGACCGGAACCGCCGTCGAACGCCCGTCCGGCTGCGAGCTCCTCGGCTACGAGGGCGAGATCGCCATCATCATCGGCAAGGCAGCCCGCCGCGTCGGCGTCGAAGACGCCTGGAGCCACGTCGCCGCGGTCACGGCCAGCAACGACCTCGGCGTGTACGACCTCCGCTATGCGGACAAGGGCTCCAACCTCCGGTCCAAGGGCGGCGACGGCTTCACCCCGGTGGGCCCGGCACTGATCCCGGCAGACGCCGTCGACCCCGCCAAACTGCGCATCCGCACCTGGCACAACGCCGAACTCGTTCAGGACGACACAACCGAGGACCTGCTCTTCCCGTTCGCCCGGCTCGTGGCGGACCTGTCCCAGCTCCTCACCCTCGAGGAGGGGGACATCATTCTCACGGGCACGCCCGCCGGCGCCTCCGTCGCGGTACCCGGCGACGTGCTGGAGGTCGAAGTGGGCACCACTGACGGTGCGCTGAGCACCGGCCGCCTCACCACCACAGTCACGGAAGGTACGACGGCGTTCGCGGACTTTGGTGCCCAACCCAAGGCCGATGACCTGCAGCGCGAAGAGGCGTACGGCTCGCGGGAGGCGGCAGGTCTGCCCGCCGTCGGCTCTGCTCTGAGCCCGGAGGTCAAGGCCAAGCTGGAAAGCGTCTGCACCGCTACGCTGTCCTCCCAGCTGCGGAAGCGCGGCCTTAACAACGTCAGCATCGACGGGCTGACCGCCACCCGCCCGGACCGCAAGGTGGTGGGCCTGGCCCGGACCCTGCGCTACGTGCCCAACCGCGAAGACCTCTTCAAGACGCACGGCGGCGGTTTTAATGCCCAGAAGCGCGCCATCGATTCAGTGAACGAGGGCGAGATCCTGGTCATGGAGGCCCGCGGGGAGAAGGGCACCGGGACCATCGGTGACATCCTCGCCCTGCGCGCCCAGGTCCGCGGCGCTGCCGCCATCATCACCGACGGCGGGGTCCGCGACTTCTCCGCCGTGGCCGCCATGGAGCTGCCCACCTACTACTCCAACCCGCACCCCGCTGTGCTGGGCCGCCGCCACATCCCGTGGGACATGGACATCACCATTGCCTGCGGCGGCACCACAGTGCAGCCCGGGGACATCATCGTGGCGGACTCGGACGGCATCCTGGTGATTCCGCCGGCCATTGCCGAGGAAGTCGCCGACGACTCGATCGCCCAGGAACGCGAAGAGGTCTTCATCGCCGAAATGGTAGAGCAGGGCCACAGCGTGGACGGGCTCTATCCGCTCAACGCTGCATGGCGTGCCAAGTACGAAGAATGGGAAGCAGGCAAAGCCAATGACTGAAACGGCCACCGCCACCGCTGCCGAGGGCATCTCTGAGGTCACTGCCGGCAGCAAGTCCGAGCAGGCCTACCAGGCCATCAAGGCGCGGATCGTGGAAGGCACCTACACACCCGGTTACCGGCTGGTCCTGGCTGCCATCGCCAAGGACCTCGGCTTTAGCGTGGTCCCGGTCCGGGAAGCGATCCGCCGGCTCGAAGCCGAAGGCCTGGTGAAGTTCGAACGCAACGTAGGGGCCACCGTGGCGGGCATCGACCCCACCGAGTACCTCTACACGATGCAGACCCTGAGCATTGTGGAGGGTGCGGCCACCGCCCTGTCCGCGCCGCTGGTGGGCGAAGCGGACATTGCCCGGGCGCGCGCCGTGAACGCCGAGATGCGCGAGTGCCTGCAGCACTTCGACCCCGTCCGCTTCACGCAGCTCAACCAGGACTTCCACAGCGTCCTGTTCGAACACTGCCCCAACCCGCACATCCTGGACCTGGTCCACCGCGGCTGGAACCGGCTGGCATCACTGCGGTCCTCAACGTTCCGATTTGTTCCGGGCCGAGCCCACCTGTCCGTGGACGAACACGAGGCCCTGCTCCGGCTCATTGAAACCGGTGCCGACGCCGACACCATCGAAAAAGCAGCGCGGCTCCACCGCAGCGCCACCCTGGACGCGTACCTCTCCCAAACCAACGCGGGGTCACTTAGCGCCCAATAACGTGCTCGCATTGGGCCGTAACTGACCCCGCGTTGCTCTAGACAGTAAGGAAAAACAACAATGACGTTCACTGCTCCGGAAACCACCACGCACTACGTTCCCGAGAACCTGCCCACCCACATCCAGCACTTCATCAACGGCAAGTTCGTTGATTCCGTGGGCGGCAAGACCTTCGACGTCCTGGACCCGGTCTCCAACCAGAACTACGCCACCGCCGCGGCAGGCCAGAAGGAAGACATCGACCTCGCCGTCGCCGCAGCCCGCGAGGCGTTCACCAGCGGCCCGTGGCCCAAGATGAAGCCCCGTGAACGCGCCAAGGTCCTGAACCGGATCGCCGACGCCGTCGAAGCCCAGGAAAGCCGCCTCGCCGAGCTGGAAACCTTCGACACGGGTCTGCCCATCACCCAGGCCAAGGGCCAGGCGCTGCGTGCGGCGGAGAACTTCCGCTTCTTCGCGGACCTGATCGTGGCCCAGTTCGACGACGCCATGAAGGTCCCCGGTTCACAGATCAACTACGTGAACCGGAAGCCGATCGGCGTCGCCGGACTCATCACTCCTTGGAACACCCCGTTCATGCTGGAGTCCTGGAAGCTCGCCCCGGCCCTGGCCACCGGCAACACCGTGGTCCTCAAGCCGGCCGAATTCACCCCGCTGTCCGCCTCGCTCTGGGCCACCATCTTCAAGGAAGCCGGCCTGCCGGACGGCGTCTTCAACCTGGTCAACGGCCTCGGCGAGGAAGCCGGGGACGCCCTGGTCAAGCACCCGGACGTCCCGCTGATCTCCTTCACCGGCGAGACCACCACCGGCCAGACGATCTTCCGCAACGCCGCCGCCAACCTCAAGGGCCTCTCCATGGAGCTCGGCGGCAAGTCCCCCTGCGTCGTGTTCGCCGACGCCGACCTGGACGCCGCGATCGACTCCGCCCTGTTCGGTGTCTTCTCGCTCAACGGCGAGCGCTGCACCGCCGGCTCCCGCATCCTCGTGGAACGCGCCATCTACGACGAGTTCTGCGAGAAGTACGCCGCCCGCGCCAAGAACATCGTGGTCGGCGACCCCCACGACCCCAAGACCCAGGTGGGTGCCCTGGTGCACCCGGAGCATTACGAGAAGGTGGCCTCCTACGTGGAGATCGGCAAGTCCGAAGGGCGGCTGCTGGCAGGCGGCGGCCGGCCCGAAGGCCTGCCGGAGGGCAACTACATCGCCCCCACCGTCTTCGCCGACGTCTCCCCCGACGCCCGGATCTTCCAGGAGGAAATCTTCGGGCCCGTCGTCGCCATTACCCCGTTTGAGAACGACGACGAGGCCCTCGCCCTCGCGAACAACACCAAGTACGGCCTGGCGGCCTACATCTGGACCCAGAACCTGACCCGCGCCCACAACTTCTCACAGAACGTCGAAGCCGGCATGGTGTGGCTGAACAGCCACAACGTCCGCGACCTCCGCACGCCGTTCGGCGGCGTCAAGGCCTCCGGCCTGGGCCACGAGGGCGGCTACCGCTCCATCGACTTCTACACCGACCAGCAGGCCGTTCACATCACGCTCGGCTCCGTTCACACCCCCAAATTCGGCGCCTAAGCAGCAAAGCCAGCCGGCCGCCGTCGTACTTCTCCCGAACCCCCTTTCAAAGAAGAGAGAACATCATGACCAACTTCGTTCCCACCCCCACCGTCCCGGCACCGGACATCGTCCGCTGCGCCTACATGGAAATCGTGGTCACGGACCTCGCCAAGTCCCGCGAGTTCTACGTCGGCGTCCTCGGCCTGCACGTCACCGAGGAGGACGAGAACACCATCTACCTCCGTTCCCTGGAGGAGTTCATCCACCACAACCTGGTGCTCCGCCAGGGACCCATCGCCGCCGTCGCAGCCTTCGCCTACCGGGTGAAGTCCCCCGCTGAAGTGGACGCCGCCGAGGCCTACTACAAGGAACTCGGCTGCCGCACCGAGCGCCGCAAGGAAGGCTTCACCAAGGGCATCGGCGACTCCGTCCGCGTCGAGGACCCGCTGGGCTTCCCCTACGAGTTCTTCTACGAGACCGAGCACGTGGAGCGCCTCACCCAGCGCTACGATCTCTACTCCGCCGGTGAACTGGTGCGCCTGGACCATTTCAACCAGGTCACCCCGGACGTTCCCCGCGGCCGGGCCTACCTGGAGGACCTCGGCTTCCGCGTCTCGGAGGACATCAAGGACTCCGATGGCGTCACGTACGCCGCGTGGATGCACCGCAAGCAGACCGTCCACGACACCGCCCTCACCGGCGGCAACGGCCCGCGCATGCACCACGTCGCCTTCGCCACGCACGAGAAGCACAACATCATCCAGATCTGCGACAAGATGGGCGCCCTTCGCATCAGCGACCGGATCGAACGCGGCCCCGGCCGGCACGGCGTCTCCAACGCGTTCTACCTCTACATCCTGGACCCGGACGGCCACCGCATCGAGATCTACACCCAGGACTACTACACCGGCGACCCGGACAACCCCACCGTCACCTGGGACGTCCACGACAACCAGCGCCGCGACTGGTGGGGCAACCCCGTCGTCCCGTCCTGGTACACCGAGGCTTCCCTGGTCCTGGACCTGGACGGCAATCCGCAGCCCGTCATCGAACGCACCGACGCCTCCGAAATGGCCGTCACCGTGGGCGCCGACGGGTTCTCCTACACGCGCAAGGACGAAACCTCCGCCGCAGTGGAAGGCTTCAAGCTGGGAGCCCAGGTCTAACCGATGCTGGACGCGAAGACGATCGAGGCCATTGCGGACGAGCTGCTGGAAGCCGGCCGGACCCGCACCCCTGTGCCCCGCCTGACTGCCCGCTACCCGGACATGACGGTGGAGGATTCCTACGCGGTGCAGCAGCTGTGGCGGCGCCGCAACGAGGACGCCGGACGGACCCTGGTGGGGCGCAAGATCGGCCTCACGTCCAAGGCCATGCAGTCCGCCACCGGCATCACCGAACCGGACTATGGCGCCATCTTTGACGACATGGTGCTGGAAACCGGCTGTTCGGTGGAGTGGGACCGGTACACCCATCCGCGGGTGGAGGTGGAGTTGGCGTTCGTTCTGAAGGACGGGCTCAAGGGTCCCGGCTGCACCATCTTCGACGTCCTGAACGCCACCGACTACGTGGTTCCGGCCCTCGAAATCCTGGACTCCAGGATCGAGATGGAGGGCCGGACCATCGTGGACACCATCTCCGACAACGCCGCCATGGGCGCCATGGTGGTGGGCGGCCGCCCGGTGAAGCCGGACGCCGTCGACCTCCGCTGGGTTTCGGCGATCCTCTACAAGAACCAGACCGTGGAGGAAACCGGCGTGGCCGCCGGCGTCCTCGACCACCCGGCCAACGGCGTGCACTGGCTGGCCAACAAGATCGCCGCCCACGGGGACTCGATGAAGGCCGGCGACATCATCCTCGCCGGCTCCTTCACCCGCCCGCTCTGGGTCTACAAGGGCGACACCGTCCATGCCGACTACGGACCCCTGGGGACTGTCACATGCCGCTTCGAGTAGAAGACGCTGTGACGTTCCGCCACGCCCTCCACAATCAAAACGGTAAGGCGGGCAGGCCGCTCGCCGGAATGTGGGTCTGCTCCGGCAGCCCGCTCATCGCCGAGCTCTGCGCCGGATCCGGCCTGGACTGGCTGCTGGTGGACGCCGAACACAGCCCGAACGGGCTCGAATCCATCCTGGCCCAGCTCCAGGCGATCCACGGCTACCCGGTCCACACCCTGGTCCGGCCGCCGGTGAACGACACGGTGCTGATCAAGCAGTACCTGGACCTGGGCGTGCAGAACCTGCTGGTCCCGATGGTCAACTCGGTGGCCGAGGCGGAGGCCGCGGTGGCCGCTACCCGCTACCCGCCCCACGGGGTCCGCGGGGTCGGCTCCGCGCTGGCCCGCGCGGCCCGCTGGAACCGGGTCCCGGACTACCTCGCCCGGGCGTCGGAGACCGTCAGCGTCACCGTGCAGATCGAATCCACCGCGGCGGTTGAGGCGGTGGAGGACATCCTGAAGATCGACGGCGTGGACGCCATCTTCGTCGGCCCCTCCGACCTCGCCGCCTCCATGGGCCTGCTCGGCCAGCAGGAGCACCCCGAGGTGCGCGCCGCCGTCGAACACTGCCTCGCCGCCGCCAAGGCGGCCGGCAAGGCCGCCGGTGTCAACGCCTTCGCCCCTGCCACCGCCCGCGCCTACCTCGACGCCGGCGCCGCCTTCATCCTGGTGGGCGCCGACGTCGCCCTCCTGGCCCGCGGCTCCGAAGCACTCGCCGCCGAGTACATCCAGGCAGCCGACGCCGACACCCCCACCAGCTACTGACCCACCCAACTGACTCGCACTTGTTGTCGTTTTGACGCCCCAAAACGACAACAACTGCGAGTCAGTTGGGCCAGCTCTCACTGAGGAGACTTTCCATGACCGCTTCGCCCGTACTCTCCCCTGCCATCTCCCCCGAACGTGAGGCTCAGCTCCTCGCGTCCGTGCCCACCGGCCTTCTCATTGGCGGGCAGTGGCGGGACGCGTCCGACGGCGGCACGTTCGACGTCCACGACCCCGCCACCGGGGAGGTACTCGCCACCCTCGCCTCGGCCACCAGCGAAGACGCCCTCGCCGCACTCGACGCGGCCGACGCCGCCCAGGCCTCCTGGGCCCGCACCGCACCCCGGGTACGGGCCGAGATCCTGCGCCGCGCCTTCGACCTGGTCACCGAACGGGCCGAGGACTTCGCCCTCCTGATGACCCTGGAAATGGGCAAACCGCTGGCCGAAGCGCGCGGAGAAGTCACCTACGGCGCCGAGTTCCTCCGCTGGTTCTCCGAGGAAACCGTCCGCGACTACGGCCGCTACCTCACCACCCCCGAGGGCAAGAACAAGATCCTCGTCCAGCACAAACCCGTCGGCCCGTGCCTGCTCATCACCCCCTGGAACTTCCCCCTCGCCATGGCCACCCGCAAGGTCGCCCCCGCCATCGCCGCCGGCTGCACCATGGTCCTCAAACCCGCCAAACTCACCCCGCTCACCGCCCAATACTTCGCCCAGACCATGCTCGACGCCGGCCTGCCCGGCGGCGTCCTCAACGTCGTCGCCTCCTCCTCCGCCTCCGGGATCTCCGAGCCACTGCTCGCCGACCCGCGGCTGCGGAAGGTCTCCTTCACCGGGTCCACCCCGGTGGGCAAGCGCCTGATGGCCGACGCCGCCCAGAACGTCCTGCGCACCTCCATGGAACTAGGCGGGAACGCACCCTTCATCGTGTTCGAGGACGCCGACCTGGACAAGGCCGTCGAAGGGGCCATGGCAGCCAAAATGCGGAACATGGGCGAAGCCTGCACCGCCGCCAACCGGTTCCTCGTCCACGAATCAGTCGCGCCCGAGTTCACCGCCAAGTTCGCCGCCGCCATGGGCGCCCTGACCACCGGCCGCGGCACCGAACCCAACACGCAGGTTGGACCGCTCATCGATGCCGGCGCCCGCGACGACGTCCACGCCCTGGTGAGCGCCGCCGTCGACGCCGGAGCCACCGCCATCACCGGCGGCGACCCTGTGAGCGGACCCGGGTACTTCTACCAGCCCACCGTCCTCGCCAACGTCCCCAACGACGCCGAAATCCTCCGCCAGGAAATCTTCGGCCCCGTCGCCCCCGTCACCACCTTCAGCACCGAAGAAGACGCCATCCGCCTGGCCAACGCCAGCGAATACGGCCTCGCCTCCTACCTCTACAGCCGCGACTTCAACCGCCTCCTGCGCGTGGCCGAACAGATCGAATTCGGCATGGTCGGCTTCAACGCCGGCGTCATCTCCAACGCCGCGGCACCCTTCGGCGGCGTCAAACAATCCGGCCTCGGCCGCGAAGGCGGCTCCGAAGGCATCGCCGAATACACCACCACCCAATACATCGGCATCGCCGACCCCTACGCCAACTGACACAACGACGTGCCCACACAGCAAGGAAAAACATTGAGTACTGTCCAGCACGCGCAGCGCACCTCGGCAAGGGATAACCGCCGAGTAGCGTTTGCCACCATCATCGGTACCACCGTCGAGTGGTACGACTTCTTCATCTACGCCAACGCCGCGGGCCTGGTCTTCGCGAAACTGTTCTTCGAACCCGCCGGCGACGACATTGGCATCCTGATTTCCTTTGCCTCGGTGGGACTCAGCTTCCTGTTCCGTCCACTGGGTGCCTTCCTGGCCGGACACTTCGGGGACCGGCTGTGCCGCCGCGCCATGCTGGTCATCACGCTGATCATGATGGGGGCAGCCACCACGCTCATCGGCGTGCTGCCGACCTTCGAGACGGCCGGCATTGTGGCGCCCGTCCTGCTGCTGCTCCTGCGCATCCTGCAGGGCATTTCGGCCGGCGGCGAGTGGGGCGGCGCGGTCCTGATGGCGGTCGAGCATGCACCCCGCGGCAAGCGGGGCCTGTTCGGTGCCTTCCCCCAACTGGGCGTTCCCCTGGGCATGCTGCTGGCCTCCGGCGTCCTGGCCCTGATGTCCGGCGTGGTCTCCCCCGGCGCGGCCTTTGTGCAGTGGGGCTGGCGCATCCCGTTCCTGCTCAGCTTCGTCCTGATCGTCGTCGGCTTCATGGTCCGCCGCAGCGTGGAGGAAAGCCCGGTTTTCGAGGAGATCGCACAGAAGAAGCAGCAGACCCGCGTTCCGATCGTCGAACTCTTCAAGAAGCACTGGCTGCTGGTCATCATCGCGGCGCTGGTCTTCGCGGGCAACAACGCCGCGGGCCACATGACCACGGGCGGATACATCCTCAGCTATGCCGCCAATCCCGCCGGACTGGCCATGGACCGCACTGAGGTGCTCCTCGCAGTGACCGGCTCCGCTGCCCTGTGGTTCTTGTTCACGCTGATCTCCGGCTACCTGGCGGACAGCATCGGCCGCAAGAAGACGTACCTCATCGGCTATGCCTGCCTGATCCTCACGGTGTTCCCGCTGTTCTGGCTGGTGAACACCGGGAACATCTGGGCGCTGTTCCTTGGCCTTGCCCTGTTCACCGTCGGGCTCGGTTTGACCTACGGCCCGCAGGCAGCCCTCTACAGCGAACTGTTCCCCGCCTCCATCAGGTTCTCCGGCGTCGCGATCTCCTACGCTCTCGGCGCCATCATCGGCGGCGCCTTTGCTCCGATGATTGCCACTGCCCTGGTCCAGGCCACCGGAACAACGGCCTCGGTGTCTGTTTACCTGCTGATCGTGGCCCTCGTTTCAACGGCCGCGGTCCTGGTGATCCGGGAACGCAAAGGCATCGATCTGGGCATCAACAACCAGGCCGAGCAGGAGGTCGGCGCCACCATCTTCGACCGGCGCCGGGCGGATTCAGCCGACGCCGCCAAGGCGTCCGCCGGCGTCTAACCCTGCACCTGCAAGCAGAGAGTTTTTGTCCAGATATCGACCGCAAAAGGCCCAGCAACCCACGATATCTGGACAAGAACTCTCATCCCTGGGGGGGTACTGGGGGAGCAGTGACGTGCGCAGTTCGCCCCAAGTCAAGGGTCCTGCACCCAAAGACAAGCCAGCGGCCCTGCGGACGGACAACACTTAGGCATGCCCGCCTCGCCGACCGGCTGAGCGCACTGTCCTACTCGAAGTGGAGTACCTCTTGGAAACCTACGATGCCCTCCTCGCGTCCATCACCCCCGGCTCCGGCGAGACCCGGACCATTTTCGACCCTGCCACCGGCGGCGTCGTCGGCGAGGCGCCGGTCCACACCGTTGCGGACCTCGAAACCGCCGTCACCGCGGCCGTCGCCGCCCAGCCCGCGTGGGCTGCACTCGGCCACGACGCCCGCTCCGCCGCCCTGTTCAAGGCGGCCGACGCCGTCGAACGCTCCGCCGAGGAACTCGCCCAGCTGCTCTCCCGCGAGCAAGGCAAGCCCCTGAACGGGCCGAACGCCCGCTTCGAAGTCGGCGCCTGCGCCGCCTGGCTGCGGGCTGCTGCCGGCACCCCGCTGGACCCGGAAGTGATCGTCGACGACGGCGAAACCTACGCCGAGCTGCACTACCGGCCCATCGGCGTCGTGGGCGCCATCGGCCCCTGGAACTGGCCCATGATGATCACCATCTGGCAGATCGCCCCCGCCCTGTGGATGGGCAACGCCGCCGTGGTCAAACCCTCCGAGTACACACCGCTGGGTGTCCTGGCGCTGGTGAAGGTTATCAACGAGGAGCTGCCCGAAGGCTTGCTGTCAGTAGTTTCCGGTGGCCGCGAAGTCGGCGCCCGCCTGGCCGAACACCCCGCGGTCGGGAAGCTGATGTTCACCGGTTCCACCACTACAGGGAAGGCGATCATCAGGTCCTCCGCGGACACGGTCAAGCGGCTCACCCTGGAACTCGGCGGCAACGACGCCGGCATCGTGCTGCCGGACGCCGACCCCAAAACCATCGCCGAAGGCCTCTTCTGGGGCGCGTTCATCAACACCGGCCAGACCTGCGCCGCCCTGAAACGCCTCTACGTCCACGACGACATCTACGACGCCGTCTGCGAAGAACTCACCACCGTCGCCAACAACATGCCCATGGGGAACGGCCTGGACGAAAACAACGTCCTCGGCCCCCTGCAGAACAAAGCCCAGTACGACATCGTCGCCAACCTCGTCGACGCCGCGAAAGCATCCGGCGCCCGGGTCCTGCTCGGCGGCAACCCCGACCCCGGCCAGCCCGGCTACTTCTACCCCACCACCCTCATCGCCGACATCGACAACAACAACCCCCTCGTCGCCGAAGAACAGTTCGGCCCCGCCCTGCCCATCATCCGCTACAGCACCATCGACCAGGCCATCGAGTACGCCAACGCCCTCGACGTCGGCCTCGGCGCCTCCGTCTGGTCCCCCAACCTCACCGCCGCCCGCGAAGTCGCCGCCCGCATTGAAGCCGGCACCGTCTGGATCAACAAGCACGGCGCGGTGGACCCCCGCGTCCCCTTCGGCGGCGCCAAACAGTCCGGCTACGGCCTCGAATTCGGCGTCGAAGGCCTCAAACACCTCGGCGTCCCCCAAGTCATCAACGGCTAGTCATCAACGGCTAACCAGCACCACCGGAACCCACGGGCCGCCGTCGCCAACCGCGACGGCGGCCCTTCCCTTTGTGGTTCCGGTGGCGGAGCGCCCAGCGGCTTGTAACCGGTCCGTTGGTTCCCGGTCCGTACCAGCTCCCGCCATAGACTGAAGCCATGCCCCAGACCGGACTCTCCGCCAGCAGACGCTTCCTTCGCGGCCGGATCAGGACAGGGATGGTCCGGAGCCGGAATTCGCTGGTCCCCGCGATCCAGATGACCTTCGGTGCCGTCGGAGCCTACGCATTCGCCGAGTTCGTCCTGGGCCATGCCGGCCCGCTGTTCGCCGCCACATCCGCCCTGATTGCCCTCGGGTTCTCTCGCGACCTGCGCATGCGGAGGGTGATGGAGGTGGGCCTGGGCTGCACCATCGGCATTGCTGTTGGCGACATGCTGCTCCACTGGCTCGGGGCCGGGATCTGGCAGGCCGCCGTCGTGCTTTTGGTGTCCATCCTGCTGGCCCGCTTCCTGGACAGCGGCAACATCTTCACCACCCAGCTGGCACTGCAGTCGCTGCTGGTTGTGCTGCTGCCGGCGCCTGCCGGCGGGCCCTTCACCCGCAGCATCGACGCCGTGGTGGGCGGCGTGGTCGCGCTGCTGGTCACCGTCCTGGCGCCCAAAGATCCCCGCCGGGAACCGCGCAAGGACGTCCAGAAGCTGCTCCATGAACTGGCCGAAGTGCTGCGGGAATGCGCTGCAGCCCTGGTTGAGAGCGATTCCACCCGGGCCTGGCATGCCCTGGTTCGGGGCCGGAACAGCCAGCCGCTGGTGGATGCCATGCGGCACTCGCTCCGGGCATCCGGCGAAGTGGCCACGCTGGCGCCCGCCTACCGGCGCCACCGGGATGAACTGGACCGGCTGGAGCAGTCGCTCGAGTACATCGACCTTGCCCTGCGCAACAGCCGTGTTTTTGCACGCCGGCTCACCAGTTCCATCAACCACGCCGCGCTGTCCGACGAAGCCACGGAGAAAATCGCCGAGGTGTTGCTGGAGACAGGGGCGGCCGTGGATGAGCTCTCGCTCGGCCTAGCTGAGGTGCAGGAGGGTGCCCGCCATGCCCACCTGCGCAGCGCGCGGCAGGACCTGGGCGAGATCGCCGGGCGGTTGCATCCGAGAATGCTGAAGGTGCAGAAGCTCGAGGGCGAGACCGTGGTGATGCTGTTCCGGCCACTCATGGTGGACCTGCTGGAAGCCACCGGCATCGATTCCCGCGAGGCGCGCGACCTCCTGCCCCCGCTGTAAAAGTCCGCTGGTTGAGCTTGCCGAAACCCGCTGGCCAAATATTGTCAGACCCGACGGATACTGTGGAGCAATGGCTACAAAGACTTTCCGGGTTTCCAAGGCGCCGGGCTATAAGTGCGCGGAATGCGGCTGGACCACGGTCAAGTGGGTGGGCCGGTGCGGTGAGTGCCAGGCGTGGGGCACCGTCGAGGAAACCGGCGCCGCGGTGGCGCGTACGACGGCGGCCACTACAGTTCTGGAGCCCGCCCGCCCCATTGCCGATATTGACGCCACCACGGCCGCCTACCTGCCCACCGGCGTGGACGAACTGGACCGCGTGCTCGGCGGCGGCGTGGTTCCCGGCGCCGTCATCCTGCTCGCGGGCGAGCCCGGCGTCGGAAAGTCCACGCTGCTCCTGGACGTGGCTGCCAAGTTCGCCCGCACCGGGCAGAGCGTCCTGTATGTGACGGGCGAGGAGTCCGCGGCCCAGGTGAAGCTGAGGGCGGAGCGGATCAGCGCGATCGCGGACACCCTCTACCTCTCAGCGGAGACCGATCTTGGCCAGGCGCTCGGCCAGGTGGAGAAGGTGGAACCGAAGCTGCTGGTGGTGGACTCCGTGCAGACGCTCAGCAGCGCGGACGTGGAGGGCAGCTCCGGCGGTGTCTCCCAGGTCCGCGAGGTGGCTGCCTCCATCATTTCGGCGGCCAAACGCCGGAATATGACCACGCTGCTGGTGGGACATGTGACCAAAGATGGCTCCATCGCCGGGCCCCGCCTGCTGGAGCACCTGGTGGACGTCGTGTGCCAGTTCGAGGGCGAGCGCCACTCCCGCCTCCGCCTGCTCCGGGCGGTCAAGAACCGCTACGGGCCCACCGACGACGTGGGCTGCTTCGACCTCACCGAAGACGGCATCCTGGGCCTCGCCGATCCAAGCGGGCTGTTCGTCACCCGCACCAAGGACCCGGTATCCGGCACCTGCATCACCGTCACCATGGAGGGCCGCAGGCCGCTGCTTGCCGAGGTGCAGTCCCTGCTGGCCGAGACCCAGAACTCACAGCCGCGACGGGCAACCAGCGGCCTGGACAGTTCCCGGGTGGCCATGCTCCTGGCAGTACTGCAGCAGCGCGCCGGGTGTCAGCTGCAGAAGGACGACTCCTACGTGGCCACGGTGGGCGGCGTGAAGCTCAGCGAGCCGGCCACCGACTTGGCGGTGGCGCTGGCAGTGGCGTCCGCGAAGCACAAGAAACCCCTGCCCCAGCGCCTGATCGCGTTCGGCGAGGTGGGCCTGGCCGGCGAGGTGCGCCCGGTCCCGGGCATCAACCAGCGGATCCACGAGGCCCATCGGCTGGGATTCACGCACGCCGTGGTCCCCTCCAGCCCCACCGGTCCCGGCCCGGTCCCGGCGGGCTTCAACGTGAAGGAAGTGGGCCACCTGACCGAGGTGCTGGAACTGCTCATCACCAAGCCCTGAGCGCTAGCCAACCGGCGCATCTGTTCGCCGTTCAGCGCAATTCGGCGTTCAGGGCAATTCGCAGTTCAGCGCAATTCGCAGTTGCGCGCAAGCGGCCCGCGCCGTCCCTGGCAGCTCCAGGAGACGGCGCGGGCCGCTGCTGTTACAGCCCTTGGCCTACTTCTTGACCGCCCGGGTGCGGACCAGGGCCGTGGCGCCTGCGGCGAGGCCAAGAAGACCCGCTACCAGCCCGATCCAGCCCGCGGCCTGGCCGCCGTTGGAACCTGCTGCCTGCGTTTCCGATGCCGGCGTGGCCGATGCGGAACCATCGGCGGCCTCCGCCGCGGTGACGACGAACGAGGGCGCGGGGTGGTGCTCCTTTTCAGCGGCCGGAGCAGAAGCTGCGGCGGAGGAGTTTGCGGACGCGTGGTCATGCTCGGCCTCGGCCGCGTCGGCCCAGTTCACCGTGGTGCCGTCAGTGTAGCCCTGGGCCGCGGGCAGCATCAGGGTGGTGCCGGCTGCCGGGAGCCGGCCGACGGACAGAGTGAAGGTCTGGAATTCCTTCTGCCCGATCTGATGGGCCGCATCGGCGGTCCAGATCACGCTGGTCGCGGCCTTGGTGACCGTTGCGCCCGCAATTTCCACCGGCTTGGGCAGGGTGGACGTGACCACCTGCGCCTTCCAGCCGTCCATCGGCTTCACCGAGACCGAGGTCAGCGGGGTGTCCGTGGGCAGCTTGACCTCCAGCCGGTTGGTCTTGGCTGTCTCGGATTCGTTCGGAACACTGAAGGTCAGTTTGGTGAAGCCGCCCTCGGCGGTTGCGGAGGGGTCAACCGTGACGTGCGCCGAGGCCGCGGTGGCACCGGCGGCGAGGAGCCCGGCCGTGAGGGAGGCGGCGGCTGCGGTCTTGAGGGTACGGCGGATGGAGGTGTTCATGAGGGTAATGCCTTTCACAGAAAAATCAGTCAGGGCCCATGCGCCACCAAGGCGACACGGGCAGGTAGCTGCATGCCGCCGTCGGACCCTGGCTGGAGCGGAACCGTCCCTAAAGGACCATCCCGTTCTGCAAGGAACCCGCCTAGGCGGCCAACGGCACCGGCGGCCCGCGCCGGGTGGGCAGGCGCACGCCGGCGCGAATGCGCGGGAGGATGACCGGAGTTGGAAAAGGCGCGGGGACGCGGGAGGGAAGGATAACTGCCGGTTCGGGTCGCCGGATAAGCGGCTGCAGCCAGGAAGCCAGCGCTGAGAGCACGCGTTCACCGCGGGCCAGCAGGACGGCGGTGCACAGGGTGGCCACGGCGTGCGCAGCGAACATGAGGCCGTCTGGTGCCGCAGGATGGACGCTTCCGGCGGCTGCCGACCCTGCGGCGGCCAGCGCGTCCGGGCTCATGGCACCCGGCTGCAAGGCACCCGCGTGGCCGGCATGGCCCGGCATCAGCGCCGCGGACCCCGGTGCGGCCGAACCCGCACCGCCCAGCGCCTCGAGAGCCCAGTGCAGCCACAATTGGCCGGCGCCCAGCAATGACATCAAGGCAGGGGCGGAGAGGCGGAACCGCGTCAGTGCGGCGACGGGAACGAGTGTCACGGCGAACAGCGCCGCCAGGATGGCCGCTGAGGGAAGCTGGCCGCCGCCCGCAAGGTGCCCGCCGGCGGCAAACCCGATAATGAGCGAACCGATCAGCCCGGTGCGGAAAAGCCGGAACGAGGCACAGGGCATCATCAGCGGTCCTTTCCGGAAGATGGACGGGCACAGCGGGCGTCCCAGCAATTCTACTGGGACGCCCGTGCCGCTGCCTTGTCCGATCATCCGAACCACCATTCCGGGCCGCCCAAACTTGTAACTAACCGGCGCAAGGCCCAAGGTTTTCCCACTCTTCCGTGTCTACGGTCGGGGTGTCACAGCAGCTCCGGGCCTGGTGGAGGGAGGCACCGATGGAACTCCGAGGTCCCCTGCGCCACTTCCGCGCAGCCCTGGTCACCGCCGTGGCGGTCTCTCTTGCCGCCGCAGGCCACGTGCTGGGTGGCGGGCAGCTTCCGGATATCGGGACAGTTGCCATGACGGCAGCAGTCCTGTTGGCCCCGGCCGCCTGGCTCGCGCGGCGGCAGCTGTCGTTTGCTGTCCTTTTCGCGCTGCTCGGCGCAGGCCAGCTGGCATTGCATACGGCCTTCGCAGCTTTCTCACCCGGGGCTTCCTGCCTGCCACAGCTGCCGTTTTCCCAGTTATCCAGCGGCCTGACGCCGCCGGCGGGCGGTTTGACGCACTACGGGCATGGGGGCCTGAACTGCACGGCGGCCGCGGAAACCATGGCCATGGGTAACGGTGCCACTTCGCCCGCCATGCTGGCAGGCCACCTCCTCGCCATGCTGGCCACCGCCTGGCTGTTGCGGCGGGGCGAGGCCGCACTGTGGCAGCTCCTGGCGTGGCTCCGTCCGCTGGTGCGGCTCCCCCGGCCCTTCGGGTTCACACCCGCCAGGCACCGTCCTGCGGCCTGGCCAACGGTCTTCGTCGCTGCCGACCGCCGCAACCTGCGGCACGACACCCTTCGCGGTCCGCCCCTGGCCGCCCTCCCGCGCACCATTTAACCTTCCTGCGTATGGCCAACGAGCCTGCGCGGGGTGCCGGGACGCCGCCTGACCATCCCTCACCCTGCTGCCCCTCGGCACGAGCGCGGCAGCACCCGCGAAAGGCCCTGTCATGACCACCTCAGCAAACCGAGCTGCGCACTCGTCTGCACTGAAAACTTCTGCCCTGAAAACTTCTGCCCTGAAAACCGTCACAGTCGTCACGGCGGCGGCCGGCCTCATGGTCCTGGGGGTGGGCTCAGCATCCGCCCACGTCCGCGTGGACCCCGCCTCTACCTCGGCCGGCGGCTTCTCGCAGCTGACCTTCCGGGTTCCCAGCGAGTCAGCTGCCGCCAAGACCACCAAGGTCACCGTCACGCTGCCCACAGCGACGCCGTTCACCTCGGTCTCGGTCAAGCCCATGGACGGCTGGACGGCGAAGATCACGGAAGCGGCCCTGCCCGCACCCGTCACGGTGGAAGGCGCCAAGATCACCAAGGCAGCCGCCACGGTCACCTGGACAGCCGATGCAGCGCACCAGCTCGGCCCGAATGAGTACCAGACGTTCTCCATCTCGGTGGGCCGGCTCCCGGAAGCCGGGACCACTGTGGCCTTGCCCGCGGCACAGACCTACTCCGACGGAACGGTGGTGAAGTGGAACCAGCCCGAGACTGCCGGCCAGCCCGAGCCCGAGCACCCGGTCCCCTCCTTCGTCACCACCGCGGCCGCGGACGAACACTCGCATGCGGCACCGGCTGCCGCGGCGGCCCCCGCCGCAGACACGGCAACTGCAGACACAGCAACCGCGGACACGGCGGCGGCAGCGTCCACCACCCCGGCCGCGGCCGCACCCGACAACACGTTCGGCATCGTCGGCCTCGGAGCAGGCCTGCTCGGCCTGGCCGCCGGGACGGCGGCCCTGGTGCGGACCCGGAAGCCGCGGCAGAACTGATCCCTGTGAGAAATGCCAAGAGCCCGGCCGCGCGACTGCGGCCGGGCTCTTGGCATTCCCCGGTTAGGCGCGGGTGACCACGAGGGCCGCGCTGTGCCCGCCGAACCCGAAGGCATTGACGAGTCCCGCCGTCGCGGTGCTGCCGCTGACGGTACCGGTGATCACGTTGAGGTCCACCTCGGGGTCAAGGGCAGCCACGTTGTATGTGCCGGGCAGGTCGCCGGTCCGGAGAGCCTGCAGCGTGGCGATGGTGGCAAGGGCTCCCGCTCCGCCGAGCAGGTGCCCGGTGAGCGACTTTGTGGAGGTCACCGGGACCTGGTCGCCGGCAATGGTCTTGATGGCCTGCGCCTCCAGTCGGTCGCCCACGGGGGTGGAGGTGGCGTGCGCGTGCACGAATCCGATGTCCGTCCCACGGAGGCCGGCGGAGGCAAGGGCCTTCTCCATGACCCGCACCTGCATGTCCGGGTCGGCTGCCACGATGTCGTTCGCGTCCGAGGTCACGGCTGCCCCCGCTATGCCGCCCAGCACTTTCGCGCCCCGGGCACGCGCGTGTTCCTCGCTCTCCAGCACCACGATCCCCGCCCCTTCGGACAGCACGAACCCGTCGCGGTCCCGGTCGAACGGCCGTGAAGCCCGCTCCGGATCGTCGTTGCGGGTGGAGAGCGCCCGGATCTGCGAGAAACCGCTGATGATCAGGTCATTGACGGAGGCATCAACGCCCCCGGCAATTACGACGTCGACGGCCCCGGACCTGATCATGTCGGCACCCTGGGCAATCGCCTCGGCCCCGGACGCACACGCGCTGACCGGAGTGCGTGCCCCGCCCTTGGCGCCGAGGTCGATGGAAACCCAGGCGGATGGTCCGTTCACCATGAGCCGGGTCAGGGTGTGTGGCGAAACCTTGCGG
Source organism: Arthrobacter sp. FW305-BF8 (assembly GCF_021789315.1). Classification (NCBI taxonomy): domain Bacteria; kingdom Bacillati; phylum Actinomycetota; class Actinomycetes; order Micrococcales; family Micrococcaceae; genus Arthrobacter; species Arthrobacter sp. FW305-BF8. Next base: position 431,116 of record NZ_CP084561.1, on the reverse strand, counting down.
GGACCGCCATTGTCCAGTTCCCTGACCTGTGCGAGCACGGTGTCCATGCCGCCGTAGGCCGAGCCGATCACGACGGCCAACCGCTCCGGCTCGACGTCCGGCTTACCCGACTGCTCCCAGGCTTCGCGGGAGGCAACGAGCGCCAGCTGCCCGCAACGATCCATCCGCTTCAACTCGCGGGTGCTGAGGAACGCGCCCAAATCCGCGGTGACCCGGCCGGCAATGCGCACCGGTAGCGCTTCAGCCCAGCTGTCCTCCAGCGCCGTGACACCCGAGCGCCCGGCCAGCATGGCCTCCCAGGTCTCGGCCACGGTGGCCCCGAGCGGGTTCATGGACCCCATGCCCGTCACGACGACACTGGTTGATCCTGAAGCACTGGTTGATCCTGTAACGGGTGCTGCGGCAGACGACTGGTTTGTGGGCACGGCGATACCTTGCTTCGTTGGTTGGGAGACCGTTCGGGAGCCGGAGCCCCGCGTTGGCGCAGTTACTTTGCGGGGTTGTGCGTCCCGATAGGCACCAGCGTGAGGTCCGGATGGTTCTTCTCGATGCGGCGCAGGGCCCAGACGTCATTGAAGAGGGCCAGGTATTCGCCGTCGGACCGCAGCAGCACCTCGGCGCCCGGCACGTTGGCCAGCGCCGGCATGGCATCCGCCGTCGAAATCCTGGCCATGGAGTACGGAAGGCGCTCCAGCCGCATCGGCGCGCTGAAGTCGTGCGCCATGCGGTCCTCCACCACCTCGAACTGCATGGGCCCGACGGCGGCAAGCACGGGCGCCTGGTCACCGCGGACGTCGGAGCGCAGCACCTGGATGACGCCCTCGTGCTCAAGCTGCTCGATCCCGCGGCGGAACTGCTTGAAGCGGCTGGGGTCCTTGGAGCGGGCAACCTGGAAGTGCTCGGGAGCGAACAGCGGAATGGCCGGGAACTCCACGGCTTCCTCAAGGAACAGGCTGTCCCCCACCCGCAGCGAAGACGCGTTGACCAGACCCACGACGTCGCCCGGGTAGGCCTCGTCAATGACCTCGCGTTCGCGGCCGAAAACCTGCTGCGCGTACTTCGTGGCGAAAGACTTTCCGGTGCGGGTTTGGGTGACCACCATGCCGCGCTCGAACACGCCGGAGCAGACGCGGATAAAAGCAACGTGGTCGCGGTGGGCTTTGTTCATGCCTGCCTGGACCTTGAACACGAATCCGGAAAACGGCGACTCGACGGCACGCGGGGTGCCCTCGATGTCCGGCCGGGGCGCGGCCGGCGGGGCGAAGTCCACCAGGGCGTCCAAAAGTTCCTTGACGCCGAAGTTCAGCGCCGCGGAGCTGAACAGGATGGGGGTGGCCTTGCCCGCGTGGAAGCTCTCGACGTCGAAGGCGAGGTTGGACTCGATGACCAGGCCGGCCTCGTCGACAGCATCCGTCCAGTTGCCGCCCTGGCTTTCGGCGGCCTCTTCGGGAGTGAAGTACTCGGTGAGGGCGATGCTGGCGCCGGCGTTGTTCCGCTGGAAACGCGCGAACCTGTCGTTGCGCAGGTCCCAGACGCCGCGGAAATCGCCGGAGATGCCCACGGCCCAGGTCAGGGGCATCGGTTGCAGCCCGGTGCGCTCCGTGATCTCGTCCATGAGGGCCAGGGCATCCAGGCCCGGGCGGTCCCACTTGTTGATGACCGTGATGATGGGAAGGTTCCGCTGCTTGCAGACCTCGAACAGCTTCATGGTCTGCGTCTCAAGGCCCTTGGCCGCGTCCACGAGCATCACGGCGCAGTCGACGGCGGCGAGCACACGGTAGGTGTCCTCGGAGAAGTCGGCGTGGCCGGGGGTGTCCAGCAGGTTGATCACCGTGTCCCGGTAGGAGAACTGCAGGGCGGCCGAGCTGATGGAAATGCCGCGGTCCTTCTCCATCTGCATCCAGTCCGAGACCGTCTCCTTGCGGTTGGCCTTGCCGCTGGAAGCGCCCGCGGTGCCGATCACCTTGGCGTGCAGGGCGAGGGCCTCGGTAAGCGTGGACTTGCCGGCGTCCGGGTGGGAGATGACGGCGAACGTGCGGCGGCGGGAGGCCTGCTTGTGGATCTCGTGCACTCGGGCGGGGCTCTGCACTTCTTGGGACACGGTGCTACTTTCACTGCGATCCGCGGGGGATCCTGATTGGAAAAGGTGGCGGCGGAACCTGCCAGCCAAGGCTTCAAGTTTATCTCAGGGGCGGAATCCGCACCGAAGGCGGGCCAAAAGTGCCTCCGAGCCAGCCGCCGTCGGACGCACTCCGGATGCCTTTTCCACAGGACCCCGACGGGGCACTTTAAGGCTTGCCCGTGCGGTTGCTGGGGTAATCTACCTCTAGGATGGTGCATGCGGGAAACCGAGTACTTTTGATCCTGCCGGCGGACTACCGAAAACCGGCAAACCTGCAGGCCCGCCTGCACCTTTGAAGGGAATATTTATGGCTCGCAGCCCTGAAGAATCGCTCAAGGCGACTTTGGGGAGGGTGGCCCCGGGGACCCCGCTGCGGGACGGCCTGGAACGCATTCTCCGCGGACGCACCGGTGCGCTGATCGTGCTGGGCTCGGACCGGACCATCGACTCGATCTGTTCCGGCGGCTTCGACATCGGCATCGACTTCTCACCAACGAGGCTCCGCGAACTGGCCAAGATGGACGGCGCCATTGTTTGCGACAAGGATGCCAGCAACATCCTGCGGGCGGCAGTCCAGCTCGTCCCGGACTCGAGCATCGAAACGCAGGAATCGGGCACCCGGCACCGGACCGCGGAACGCGTGGCCATCCAGACAGGCGTCCCGGTCATATCGGTAAGCCAGTCCATGCAGATCATCGCCCTGTACGTCAACGGGCTGCGGCATGTGCTCGAGGGCTCCGAAAAGGTCCTGGCCCGCGCCAACCAGGCCCTGGCCACACTGGAGCGCTACCGTTCGCGGCTGGACCAGGTGACCAGCTCGCTCTCCGCCCTGGAGATTGAGGCCATGGTGACCGTCCGCGATGTGGCCGTGACCCTGCAGCGCCAGGAGATGGTGCGCCGGATCTCCGAGGAAATCTCGCAATATGTGCTGGAGCTCGGCGAGGACGGCAGGCTGCTCTCCCTCCAACTGGACGAGCTCACGGTGGGCCGCGGCCCGGGCAGCGACATCATCATCCGCGACTACGCCGGGCCGAACGCATCCCCGGAGGACATCGACGGCGCCGTCAGCGCACTCCTCAACCTCGGCCCCACCGAACTGATCGACCTCAGCAAAATCGCCGGAATCATCGGCTTCGCCGGCGGTGTGGACACCCTCGACGCCGTGGTGCAGCCGCGGGGCTACCGGCTCCTGTCCGGGCTCAAGGCCGTGCCGAAGGCCGTCGCGGACAGGCTCGTGGACCACTTCGGCGGGCTGCAGTACCTCATGGCTGCGACCATTGACGACCTGATGACCGTGGACGGGATCGGCGACCAGCGTGCCCGCACGGTGCGCGAGGGCCTCAGCCGGATGGCTGAAGCCAGCCTGCTGGACCGCTTCCTCTAACCCCGTCAGCTGAGCTGGAAGGCCGTCGGCGGGCTGACCTTGGCGCCAAGCTTCGCGATGAACACGTAGTACCCGCTGCCGGCAACCGCGCCGTCCGGCACCGCCTCGCAGCCCTGCACGGAACGGTTGCGCGGCCACGGGAAGTTCGCCGTTTCACTCTTGCCGGGCGCAATGGTCTTGACCAGGTCAGTGCTGGCGGCCTGGCAGTCGGCGGAGGAGAAGACGCGGTCCGAGCCGCTGGTGACCAGGAAGTCCATCTGCGACGTCCCGATGTTCACCTTGCAGGGAAGCTTTCCGCCGTTGGTGACCGTGAGGCTCAGCACCGGCTTCTCGTCTGCGGCGTAGGACGTCTTGTTGGTGGCCGCCTTGACCGTCACGAGCTTCTGTTCGCACGCGGGCGAGGCGGAGGGGGTTGCAGAAGGGCTGGCCGAAGGCGTTGCCCCCGGCTGCGCGGTGCTGCCCGGCGTTGAGGAACCCTGCGAGGAGTCCTGCGCTGACACCTGCTGGGCGCCGCCGAGGAGGCTGGTTACCGTTGCGACACCGCCGGCGATCAGGCCCAGGACCAGCAGCAGCGCCACTCCGGCAAAAAGCCGACGACGGCGGTACACGGCGGGGCCCGGCTTACGGCCCCCACGGGGCCCCGTTTTCCCGGAAGCCGTTTTCTGTGCCGCCGGTTGCGGTGACCGGTTCCGGCCCGCGCCGGAGTTCGGAGTGTCTTGCCTGCCCATCCTTCTAGGCTAAGGAACGGCCGGCTTTCTGCTGCACCACCACGCCGCCATCGCCCCACCATGTCCAATTCGTGACTCAAATTCGGGTGACAACTGTCAGCACACTTACTAAAATTGAATCCCGGATACCACTTACCGGGCCGAGTTGGAGAGGACCACTGATGGTAGATCACGTGTCTGGCGGTCACCTCGAACGCGTTCTTCTGCCGCTGACGTTTGGCAAACATCAGAGCCAGGGGACAGCGTTCACGGTGCTTGCGGTTGAGATCTGGGACACCGGGATCCTGGTGAACCTGCATCTCGCCTCAGTCAATGACGACGAGCCGCAAACCCCCGAAATCGTTATCCATGACCACTTCGGCACAGAGTACAAGCTGGATGAGGTGGCCACCGTCGGCACCCGCCAGCTGCAGTTCTTTGCGCCCTCGATACCGGAGGGAACGCGCAGCCTGACCATCCGCTCAGTGGATCCGGACAGCGCCAGCTTCGTGGTGGCCCTTGCTGTTCCGGCGCCCAACGGCCGCGGCGGCGAAACTTTGCACGGCCATGTGCGGCGGCTGCCCGCACGGCAGGAAGGACTGCCTCCCGCGCAGAAGGAGGCCAGCTGACGATCCCTGGCCGGAAACCGCCGTCGGGGTTTTCAACTAGAGTATTGGCATCAAAACCACAGCCGATTACCCCGACCTGACGGACGTCCACTCCTCACTGGAGGACTGGTTCGACGCCGAAGCCCGGGACTTGCCGTGGCGCTCGCCCGGCTGCTCCCCCTGGGGCGTGCTGGTCAGCGAGATCATGCTGCAGCAGACCCCCGTGGTCCGTGTGCTGCCGGTCTGGGAAGAGTGGCTGCGCCGGTGGCCGGAGCCCGCAGCGCTGGCACTGGAACCCGCCGGTGAGGCCGTCCGTGCCTGGGGCCGGCTGGGCTATCCGCGGCGCGCGCTGAGGCTGCACGCTGCCGCAGTCGCCATCGAAGGAGACCACGGCGGCAGGGTCCCGCAGGACTACGCCGAGTTGCTCGGACTGCCAGGTGTGGGCAGCTATACGGCGGCCGCCGTCGCCGCTTTCGCCTTTGGGCGCCGCGAGACGGTGGTCGACACCAACATCCGCAGAGTCCACGCGCGGCTCTTTTCCGGCTCCGCACTGCCAGCCCCGGCCCTGACGGCCGCGGAAATGCGGCTTGCCGCGGAGCTGCTGCCGACCGACGCCGGCAGTTCCGTCCGCTGGAACGCTTCAGTCATGGAGCTGGGGGCGCTGGTGTGCACGGCCCGGGCACCCAAGTGCGCCGCGTGCCCCGTCCGCGACCGGTGCGCCTGGCTCGCCGCCGGCGAGCCGCCGCCGTCGTACACCCCCAAGGGCCAAACATGGCACGGCACAGACCGGCAGGTCCGCGGCGGTGTGATGGCCGTCCTTCGGCTGGCGGACGCGCCGGTGCCCGCGGAGATGTTCCAGCAGGCACCCGCCGACCTCGGGTTCGAAGCCGCCGGCATCGGCGTGCCGCTGGCCGCCCTGCACCGGTTGAACTGCGCGCCGGAGCAGCTGGAACGGGCGCTGGCCGGCCTCCTGGCGGATGGCCTGGCCGAACTGCACCATGGCGGGTACCGGCTGCCGGCCTGACTGCTTCGCCCGGACTGGCACCTGCCGCACGGTTTTGGTCTCAATTAGGCACCCACGGCACGGACCGGGTAACGATGAGGGCACCAGTTTTGGCCCCGCCGGGTCCCCTTCGGCACGCCGGATCTACCCTGAAGTATGGGCAAGACAGGGGTACTTTTGGCCACAATCACGACGACGGCACTCCTCTCGGGGTGCCATGCCTTCGAAACGGCGTGCCCGGCTGTCGGCCAGGTGTCCGGGGTCGCGGTCACGGTGGCCGCAGGCTACGCCCCCGAAGTGAAGACGCTTCATGTGAAAGCCTGCCAGGATGGCAAGTGCAAAGACGACACGCTCGAGCTCGTGGCAGGCTCAGTACCTGTTGACTTGGGCTGCGCCGATGCTTCCAAACCCGATGCCGTGTGCGCGGCAACCGCCAAGCCGGACGGCACGCGACGGGGAATGCTGAATCTGGACAGGCTGGGCGAGTCCCCGATCAACGTCACGGCCAGTGGGCGGTCCGCCAGCGGCAAGCCGCTGCCCGTGCGCACGCTGACCTTCGCCCCCAGGGCCAGCTACCCGTTCGGCGAGCAGTGCGGACGGTTTGTCTCGGCTTCCGTGGTGCTGGATGCGGCGGGCCTCAGGCAGGACAGGTAGCCTGCCTGAACCCAGACTGCCGGAACCCTCTCAGGGTTCCCCGAATCCGTCCCGTACCAGCCCCGCCACATACGCCACCGCGCGCTCGGCGTCGGGTCCGTACGCTTCCACGTGTAGCACCGATCCCTTGCCGGCACCCAGCGTCATCAGGCCGGTCATGGAGGCGCCGTCCACTCCGTTCACGGTCACGTCCGCATCCAACGCAGACAGGCCGCCGGCTATCTTGGCGGCGGGCCGGGCATGCATGCCTGCGAGGTTGACGAGCTCGAAGTCCCCGCTGGCATCCGGGGCCAGGGCTTCCGGTTCATCCGAGGCCGGGCCATGGGCGGCGGGCTGCTTACCGGGCTGCTTACCGGCGGTGGCGGCGGCCGGGTAATTCTCTGCCTTGGGCCGCGGCGCGGGATAGCCATGGGTGGCCTCGGCTGCACGCCGGACAGCATGAACGCTGGCTCCTCCCTGGGCCGCCACCGCTGCCGCCACGAGGCCCTCGATGATCGGGGCGTCGGCGAGGAGCACGGTGCCGCTGCCCTCGGCGAATTCCATGGCCGATTCCGCGGTCATCACGGCCGAGCCCAGATCGGTCAGCACCACCACACCATCGCCCCCGGCAGCGGTTTCCAGCGCCGCCATTACCTTTTCCATGCTGGTGCCGATCCGGCCGTCCGACGTTCCACCGGCCGGCACCATCATCACGTCCGGCGCCATCTGGGCCGCGAGCTCCACGGCGCCGTCGGCAATCTTGTCACTGTGCGAAACCACCACGATCCGCACCGTCATGCGGCGGCTCCCGCAGCGGCGCGAAGGATGAGGGCACTTGAAGCGGCCCCGGGGTCCCGGTGGCCGGCACTTCGCTCCCCGAGGTAGCTGGCCCTGCCCTTGCGCGCCACCAGCGGATCAGTGGCCACGGCGCCGGCCTCGGCAGCCTCCGCCGCGGCGATCAGGACCGCCAGCGTGTCGCCGTCGGCCGCTGCCGCTGCGGCTGCGTCAACGGCAGGGGTCCAGGCATCAACCATCGTCTTGTCGCCCGCCTCGGCCTTCCCCCTGGCCACGATGCCGTCCCGCGCCGCGGTGAGCGCGGCGGCGAGCGCTGCCGCGTCGATGTACGCGGCATCGCCCAGCGTGGTTGCGGCCCGCAGGAATGCCGTGCCGTAGAGCGGGCCGGCAGCCCCGCCGACCTTCGACATCAACGCCATGGCCGTCAGCTTGAGCGCGGCGCCGGGGGTTTCGGGAGGACTCTCGGCGAGCTTGTCGAGCACCGCCTGGAAGCCGCGGTCCATGTTTTCGCCGTGGTCAGAGTCGCCGATGGCCCTGTCCAGCTCGATGAGTTCCACCCTGTGCTCCGCCATTGCCTGCGCCGACAGCGTCAGCCATTTGACGGCCCAGGTCACGTCTAGCCCCACCGCTACACGCCCCACCGGAGAGCCGGCGTGTGCACGGGCGCATCCCAAAGGGCTGTCATTTCGCCGTCGAGCCGCAGCACCGAGACGGAACAGCCCTGCATCTCGAGGGACGTGATGTAATTCCCCACCAGGGAACGCTCCACCGTGAGGCCCCGCTCCGCCAGGATCTGCGCGGCCCGGCGGTAGACGATGTACAGCTCACTCAGCGGCGTCCCACCCATGCCGTTGACGAACAGGAGCACCTTCTCCCCCGGCGCCGTTCCGAGGTCGCTGAGGATCGGTTCCAGCAGGCGGCTGGTGATGCCATCGGCGCTTTCCATGGCGATCTTGTGCCGGCCCGGCTCACCGTGGATGCCGATGCCGATTTCGATCTCGTTGTCCTCGAGGTCGAAGCTCGGGGTGCCGGCATGGGGCACCGTGCAGGCCGAGAGCGCGACGCCCATGGTCCGCACGTTCTGGTTCACACGGTCACCGATGGCCGCCACCGCGTCGAGGTCGTCACCGCGCTCGGCCGCGGCCCCGGCGATCTTCTCCACCAGGACCGTGCCGCCCACGCCCCTGCGGCCGGCCGTGTACAGCGAATCCTCCACCGCAACGTCGTCGTTGACGAGCACGGTGCGGACTTCCACGCCCTCGGCCTGGGCCATCTCGGCCGCCGTTTCGAAGTTCAGAACGTCGCCGGTGTAGTTCTTCACGATGTGGACCACCCCTGCACCGGAGTTCACGGCGAGCGTGGCCGGAATGATCTGGTCGGGGGTCGGTGAGGTGAAGACGGCGCCGGGAACAGCGGCGTCGAGCATGCCACGCCCCACAAATCCGGCGTGGAGCGGTTCATGTCCGCTGCCGCCGCCGGACACCAGGCCGACCTTGCCGGCAACGGGGGCGTCCTTGCGGGTGACGTACTTCGGATCGGCACTGACTGTCACTAGGTCTGCATGGGCTAGGCCGAATCCCTCCACGGATTCATCCACAACAGCGCGCGGGTCATTGATGAGCTTTTTCACGGCCGGCTCCTGGGCTCTCGGTCCTTTTATTGGCATCGGTCAGGATGTGCTTTGACCCTACTACCGGCACCTGCTGCGCGGTAGTTCGGAAACGGCGGAAGGGACAGCCCCCAATGCTGTCCCTTCCGGCTCCCAAGAGTTTATCCAGCAAATGTATAAAACGAAAGGACTGTTACGGGGCGGCAAAGCCGCGCTGAGCGCGGCCCCGCGGAGATCCGGGCAGGCTCTAGAGAGCCTTGATCATCCGCGTGTTGCCCAGCGTGTTGGGCTTCACGCGCGCAAGGTCCAGGAACTCCGCCACACCTTCGTCGTGCGAGCGCAACAGCTCGGAGTACACCTGCGGGTCCACGGCCGACTGGTCCGCCATGACCTCGAAACCGTGCCGCTTGAAAAAATCGACCTCGAAGGTCAGGCAGAACACCCGCGAAACGCCCAGCGCGGCGGCCTGCTTCAGGAGACTCTCGACGAGGACGTGCCCCACTCCCCTGCCCCGCCAGGCATCTGAGGCGGCAAGGGTGCGGACTTCCGCGAGGTCCTCCCACATGACGTGCAGGGCTCCGCAGCCGATGACCTCGCCGTCCGCCGACTCGGCTATCAGGAACTCCTGCAGGCTCTCGTAATAGGCCACCGTCTCCTTGGCCATCAGTATTCGCTCTTCCGCCAGCGGCGCCACCAGTTTCTTGATGGCAGCCACATCGCTGGTCCGGGCAGGGCGAACGGTGAAGGAGTCAGTCACAGCCCCATCTTACGGCGGCGGCCCCGGCCACCTCCGGCGGGAGGTCAGAGGCCCAGATCCGCGGGCAGCTCGATGTCCTTGCCCAGGACGTTCCTGGCCAGGAAGTGTTCAACCACGCCGTACCAGATCTTGGCGTGCTGCGGCTGCAGGATCCAGTGGTTCTCGTCGGGGTAGAAGAGGAACCGGTGGCTGGTCTGCCCGTTCTCGTCGGACGCGAGCTGGGACTTGGATAACAGCTCGTACCAGAGCCGCAGGCCCTCCCCAATGGGCACCCGGTAGTCCTTGTCACCGTGGATGACCAGCATGGGCGTCCGGATCTTCTCGACATGCAGGTGCGGGGAGTTCTCCAGCGCCATCTCCGCCGTCATCTCCTTGAGCCAGTACTGCGACGCGTCGGTGGTGGGCCCGAACTGGTCCAGCGCCCACAGGCTGGCATGGGTGACGATCGCCCTGAAGCGGTCCGTCTGCCCGGCCACCCAGTTGGCCATGTAGCCGCCAAAGGAGCCACCCATCGCGGCAGTGCGGCTTTCATCGATGTCCGGCCGCTGCACCACAGCGTCCGTGATGGCCATAAGATCCGTAAACGGCGCCTTGCCCCAGCCGCCCCAGCCCCGCTGGATGTAGTCCTGGCCGTAGCCCGTGGACAGGGCGGGGTCCGGCAGCAGGACAGCGTACCCGCGGGCGGTGAGCAGCCACGGGTTCCACCGCCAGGTCCAGGCATTCCAGGATCCCAGCGGTCCGCCGTGGATCCACAGCAGCAGGGGCGCGGGGCTCTCGGCGGAGGCGCCGGCCGGCAGTGCCAGGTAGGCGGGCACGCGGGTGCCGTCAGCCGCTGTCGCCTCCACCCGCTCCAGCGACCCCTCGGTTTGCGGCCGTTCCGCCGGGGACGGCAACCGCGTGACGTTCCCGCTGGCGAGGTCGATCCGGACGGGCTCGGCGGGGAACTCGTACGAGCTCCGCAGCGCATAGGCGCTGCGGCCGTCGGGTGAAACGACGACGTCGGTGTAGGCCGCTGCGTCCGGTGTCACCCGGGTGACACTCCCCCGGGCGGCACCTGCCGCAACGGAAACACTGAAAACCGGCGACGCGCCGTCGTCGTCTGCCGTGACCAGGAGGGCAGAGCCGTCCGGCAGCCACGCTTCGGGGTGGGGCCAGCGGTCCCATTCGTGTGCCAGGGGCTGCAGGTCCTCCGGACCGGCTTCCCCGGAGACATCGAGGAGATGCAGCCTGACCTGCGGCGCCTGCTGCGGCGTTGTGTCGCTTTCACTGACGACGGCGAGCAGGCCGCCGTCGGGGCTGACCGGGCCGGGGAAGTAGTTCATGCCCTCCTCGTCGAGGAGGACCCGCTGCGTGCCTGTGGCGACGTCGATGGCCACGAGGACCGAGCGCAGGTCCGCCTTCGGCAGCGGCTTCACCAGGCTCGTGTAGATGGTCTTTCCGTCCGGGCTGGCCACCGAGACGGCCTCCCGGAGGCGGGAACCCGCTTCCGGGGTGAGGTTGCGAAGGGTGAGCGGCGCCGCGCTGTCCACGGTGGCGGGCTTGCCGGATTCCGGCTCGGGCCCCGGCTCCACCGAGAAGAGCCGCGGCTGGGCAGGGCCCAGGTCCGCGTCCCAGTACCGCACCGGATACTCGCTGTGCAGGATGGCCGCCACCTTGTTGTCCTTGCGGCTCTTGCGGCGCTCGGCGTCGGCCTCCTCGTCGCCGGAGCCGGCAAGAACGGACGCGGTGACGAAGGCAGCGTTGGCGTCCCTGGCCGCAATGACCTTGTCCACGCCGCCAGCCCGCGACAACACCACGCGGGCCTCGCCGCCACCTGCGGGGAGCACCCAGAGCGCCTTGACGGGATCGCCGTCGGCCTCGCGGTCCGGATCGGGCCTGGCGGACGTGAAGTAGACGTCGCCGTTGGCCGCGAACGCGGCGCCGGCTTCGCCCTTGGCGCTGCGGGTGATCCGGCGGGCCTGCTTCCCGCCCGCCGGATCCAGCTCCCACAGCGCCGTGCCGTATTCGGTGCCCTTGCTGTTCAGCGTGGCGACCGTCGTTACCAGCCGCTGGCCGTCAGGGCTGAGGGCCAGGCCACTGACGCGCGGGATCGCCAGGTAGTGGTCGAGGTCGTGGAAAGGGGTCGCCGGTTGCTCACGCAGGATCGCTGCATCTTCAGTTGACATGTGCCGATTCAACACCGCCGGTGCTCTGGATCACAGGAGGGTTCACTATCGGTGAACCAGTACTTTCAGCACAACCTCTACCGGCGGGAGCGCAAGCAAAAGGCCCCGCCGGCTCCCTTTCGGGGGCTGGCGGGGCCTTTTGGCGCTGGAGTGCGGCTGGGTGCCGGGCGCCTCGTGCTAGGCGCTCGGGGCGATTTCCGGGATGCGCGGCTTGGCGTTGCCCGCGAAGGTGAACTTCGCGTCGTCGCCTTCGCCGTCCACATCCACCACCACGATGTCGCCGGGGTGCAGCTCGCCGAAGAGGATCTTCTCCGAGAGCTGGTCCTCGATCTCGCGCTGGATGGTGCGGCGCAGCGGCCGGGCACCCATGGCGGGATCGTAGCCGCGGGTGGCCAGGAGTACCTTGGCTGTCTTGGTCAGCTCGATGCCCATGTCCTTGTCCTTGAGGCGCTTCTCCAGGCGCGTCACGAACATGTCCACGATCTCGATGATCTCGTCCTGCGTCAGCTGCGGGAACACCACGACGTCGTCAACACGGTTGAGGAACTCGGGGCGGAAGTGCTGCTTGAGCTCCTCCGTGACCCGGGCGCGCATCCGATTGTAGCCGGTCTGGGTGTCCGTGCCGGACTGGAAGCCGGTGGCGACGCTCTTGGAGATGTCCCGGGTTCCGAGGTTGGTGGTCATGATGATCACGGTGTTCTTGAAGTCCACCACGCGGCCCTGGGAGTCGGTCAGGCGGCCGTCTTCCAGGATCTGCAGCAGCGAGTTGAAGAGGTCCGCGTGCGCCTTTTCAACTTCGTCGAACAGCACCACGGAGAACGGACGGCGGCGGACCTTCTCGGTCAGCTGCCCGCCCTCTTCGTAGCCGACGTAGCCCGGAGGGGCACCGAAGAGGCGCGACACCGTGTGCTTCTCGGAGTACTCGGACATGTCCAGCGTGATGAGGGCGTCCTCTTCACCGAACAGGAACTCCGCGAGGGCCTTGGCGAGTTCGGTCTTGCCGACGCCGGTGGGGCCGGCGAAGATAAACGAACCGCCCGGACGCTTCGGGTCCTTCAGGCCTGCACGCGTGCGGCGGATTGCCTGGGACAGCGCCTTGATGGCCTCGTCCTGGCCGACGACGCGCTTGTGCAGCTCGTCTTCCATCTTCAGCAGGCGCGAGGATTCTTCCTCGGTCAGCTTGAAGACCGGAATGCCCGTGGAATTCGCGAGGACTTCGGCGATCAGGTCCTCGTCCACTTCCGAGATGTCGTCCATGCCGCCGGTCTTCCAGTGGCGTTCCTTCTCGGAGCGCTCGGTGATGAGCTTCTGCTCCTTGTCGCGCAGCGCGGCAGCACCTTCGAAGTCCTGCGCGTCAATTGCGGACTCCTTCTCCATCTTCAGCTCGGAGATGCGCTCGTCCATCTCCTTGAGCTCCGGCGGAGCGGTCATGCGGCGGATGCGGAGCCGGGCTCCGGCTTCGTCGATGAGGTCGATCGCCTTGTCCGGGAGGAACCGGTCCGAGATGTAGCGTTCGGACAGGTTCGCGGCCGAGGCGAGGGCGCCGTCGGTGATGGTGACGCGGTGGTGCGCCTCGTAGCGGTCCCGCAGGCCCTTGAGGATCTCGATTGCGTGCGCAACCGACGGCTCCTTGACCTGGATGGGCTGGAAGCGGCGCTCGAGGGCGGCGTCCTTCTCGATGTGCTTGCGGTACTCGTCCAACGTGGTGGCACCGATGGTCTGCAGCTCGCCGCGGGCCAGCATCGGCTTCAGGATCGAGGCCGCGTCGATGGCGCCTTCGGCGGCACCGGCACCCACGAGGGTGTGGATCTCGTCGATGAAGAGGATGATGTCGCCGCGGGTGCGGATCTCCTTGAGGACCTTCTTCAGGCGCTCTTCGAAGTCACCACGGTAGCGGGAGCCGGCCACGAGGGAGCCAAGGTCCAGCGTGTAGAGCTGCTTGTCCTTGATGGTCTCCGGCACGTCGCCGCGCACGATCGCCTGGGCCAGGCCCTCGACGACGGCGGTCTTACCGACGCCGGGCTCGCCGATCAGCACAGGGTTGTTCTTGGTGCGGCGGGACAGGACCTGCATGACGCGTTCCATTTCCTGCTCGCGTCCGATTACAGGGTCCAGCTTGTTCTCGCGGGCAGCCTGCGTCAGGTTCCGGCCGAACTGGTCCAGCACAACAGAGCCGGCGGGAGTACCCTCTGCTTGGCTCTGGCCGACGCCGGCGCCCGTGGTCTCTTTGCCCTGGTAGCCGGAGAGCAGCTGGATGACCTGCTGGCGGACCCGGTTCAGGTCGGCACCGAGCTTCACCAGCACCTGGGCTGCCACGCCCTCACCCTCGCGGATGAGTCCCAGCAGGATGTGCTCCGTGCCGATGTAGTTGTGGCCAAGCTGCAGGGCTTCGCGCAGCGAGAGCTCCAGCACCTTCTTTGCACGCGGCGTGAAGGGGATATGGCCCGAGGGAGCCTGCTGGCCCTGGCCGATGATCTCCTGCACCTGCTCGCGGACGCCGTCGAGCGAAATGCTCAAGGACTCAAGAGCTTTGGCGGCAACGCCCTCACCCTCATGGATCAGACCCAAGAGGATGTGTTCGGTACCAATGTAATTGTGGTTCAGCATGCGTGCCTCTTCTTGGGCAAGCACAACTACGCGACGGGCACGGTCCGTAAATCGCTCAAACATTTCGCCACACTCCTAGCTACGACGTACTTTGATGCTACGTGGGCGAAGCCTGACTTGGGGAGCTTGTTCGCCACAGGGGAAACCGGGGGCCTTGCGCAGGTCCACGCAGCTGCCGTGCCGGACTTGCGGCGCAATGCCGGAGAGCACGCAAATAGCATCCGGGTGCCGCCAGTGCGCCATTTACCGTTTCACTATGCAGGGTGTCCGAAATCACCGCCGCGGAATGTTCCCTGGGCCCGGATTAGCTTGCACGCCGGTGATGTAAAAGCACCGGATTGCCGCGGGGCAGGATTTTCGGCCGGGGGGCATTGTCGGATGCCGCTGCCCGGCGGACCGGATTCCCCGTTCGGCTGGCGGTTCTGAATAACAGTGGTTCTGATTTATGCGACTGGCAACGGCCGGTTAAAGCGCAGCGCCCCCGTCAACCGGGGGCGCCGCACATATGCTCAGAACGTTTTGTGCACTAACTGGTTGTCAGGTCACCGGGCTAGGAATTGGCCTTTTGGTAGGCTTCCTGGATTTCTGCCTGAATACGGCCGCGCGCGTTTACGGTGTAACCGTGGTCCCGCGCCCACTGGCGTATCTGGGCTGAGTCCTGGTTGCGTCCGCCCGTTGCCTTGGCACGGGCAGGCCGGCCGCCGGACGTTTTCCGGCCCGCTGAAACAAAGCGTTCCAGTGATGACCGCAGTTCTGAAGCATTGGCTGAGGACAGGTCAATTTCATAACCGACGCCATCCAGGCCGAAGCGAACGGTTTCGTCCGCAGATCCCCCATCCAGATCGTCCACAAGGACGATATTGACTTTCTGTGCCATCAAAAATCTCTCTTTTGGAAAGGACGTGTAATCAGATAAGCAGGATGTATCCACCTGAAGTATCTCCCCCAATAAGGGAACGCGTCAAAACATGCAATGGTTCCTTGGGGATAACCGGCGGTATTAAAAGTCGCCTGTTATTTGTCTGATTCAGTGGTCGGCTCGGGAGAATCATCTCCGGCAGCCGCCTGCGCGTCAGCCTCAGCCTGTGCGCGGGCTTCGGCCTGCCGTTCGGCCTTGTCCGCGTTAAAGATCGACTTCATGGCGAACCAGAAGATCAGGCCGACCACCAGCGAGGGCAGCAGCACTGCGACATAGTCCATCATCAGTGGCCTTCAGGCTTAAGGAGCGGGAAGAGAATTGTTTCGCGGATGCCGGCGCCGGTAAACAGCATGACCAGGCGGTCGATGCCCAGCCCGATGCCGCCCATCGGCGGCGCACCGTATTCCAGGGCGCGGAGGAAGTCCTCATCCAGCTGCATGGCCTCGACGTCGCCGGCAGCGGCGTGCCTGGACTGCTCGGTGAGGCGTTCGCGCTGGATGACCGGGTCAATGAGCTCGGAGAACGCGGTGCCGCGTTCCATGCCGCCGATGATCAGGTCCCAGGCCTCGATCAGGCGGCCGTCTCCCCGGTGCGGGCGGGCCAGCGGCTGGGCGGAGGGCGGGTAGTCGTACACAAACGTGGGGTTCAGCAGGGTGGGTTCCACGATTTCGCCGAAGAGTTCCACGGCCAGCTTCTCGGCGTCCCACTTGGGATCGACCTTGACATCGTGCTTCCCGGCAACGGCGCGCAGCTCCTCAAGCGTGGTGTCCGGGGTGATCTCCTGGCCCACTGCTTCGGAAAGCCCCGGGTACACGGCCACCCAGGCCCAGTCACCGTCGAGGTTAATCTCCCCGGCTTCGGTCTGGAGCACGCGGCCCGCACCCACGGCGTCCGCGGCGTCCAGGATGATCTCCTTGATGCGCTCGGCCATGACGAACTGGTCTGCCCAGGCCTCGTAGCACTCAAGCGTGGTGAACTCCGGGCTGTGGGTTGAATCCACGCCCTCGTTCCGGAACACCCGGCCCATGTCATAGACGCGGTCGATGCCGCCCACGACGGCGCGCTTGAGGTACAGCTCGGTGGCGATGCGCAGCGTCATCTTCTGGTCGAACGCGTTCATGTGCGTCTCGAACGGCCGGGCGAGGGCGCCGCCGTGGACCAGCTGCAGGATGGGCGTTTCCACCTCGACGTAGGTGTGGCGGAACAGGGTCTCGCGGATGGAGCGGGTGATGGCGGCACGGGTGTACACCATCTCGCGGGCCTCGTCGCGGACCATCAGGTCCACGTAGCGCTGGCGGACGCGGGTTTCCTCGTTGAGTTCGGCGTGCAGCACCGGCAGCGGGCGGAGCGCCTTGGAGGCCATGGACCAGGACTCAGCCATGACGGAGAGTTCACCGCGGCGCGAAGAGATGACTTCGCCCCTGATGAAAACGTGGTCGCCCAGGTCAACCAGGGCCTTCCAGTCGGCGAGGGCCTCCTCGCCCACGTTCGCGAGGCTGAGCATGGCCTGCAGCCGGGTGCCCTTGCCGTCAGTGCCGCCTTCCTGCAGCGTGGCGAAGCAGAGCTTGCCGGTGTTCCGGACAAACACCACGCGGCCGGTGACGCCGACGACGTCGCCGGTGGTTTCGTCGGCCTGCAGGTGTGCGTACTTTTCGCGGATTTCGCTGAGAGAGTGCGTGCGCTCAACACCCACCGGGTACGCCTCCTGCCCGCGTTCGATCAGCTTGGCGCGCTTCTCCATGCGGATGCGCATCTGTTCACTGGCGTCGAGCGGTTCTGGGGCGTTCTTGGGGGCGGGGGTGTTTTGGGAAGTCACAGTCATCAAGTTTACCGGGACTTCCCGCCTGGGAGTTCGGGACTTCCCGCCTTGGAGTTTTTGTCCAGATATTCGGACTTCCGGGGCCGTTTGGGCGCGATATCTGGACAAAAACTCCAAAGGGGGTGGGGCATAGACTCGGGCTGTGGAGACCTGGACAGTTGAGACGGACGACGACGGCAGCCGCCTTGAGGTGCATTCCTTCAGGCCCGCAGCACTCACCGGTGCCGAAGGAAGTAATTCTGGTGGCAGCACCGCCGGCAGCACCTCCGCGGAAGGTGACCCGGCCCCGGTCACGGCGCCCGGCGTCGTCCTTATTCACGGAACACTGGTGACCGACGCACTGTATCGGCCGTTCGCCCGCAACCTGAGCCTCCTGCTGAGCCGGCCGGTGCACTGCTACAACCGCCGCGGCCGCGCCGGTTCCGCACCGCAGCCGGACGACTATTCCGTCAAGACCGAGATCGGGGACCTGGCCGCCGTGATGAAGGCAACGGGCTCCGAAGATGTGGTGGCGCACAGCTTCGGCGGCTTCGTGGCTCTCCAGGCGGCACGTGACTTGCCGCTGCGCAGGCTGGTCACGTACGACGCCGCGGTGTCCCTCTCCGGCAACCTGCACCACCGCTGGCGGCCGGAACTGGAGCAGGCCGTGACGGACGGCCAGCTCAACCATGCCTGGGCGCACCTGGTGCAGGGGCTGGCCACGGCCGGCCCGTTGTCGTACCTGCCCCTCGGCGCGCTGCGGATGCTCAGCATCATGTCGGCCCGGACCAATGTGGGCGCGGAAATGCGCGAGCTGCTGCCCACGGCCGTCAAGGAAATGCGGGCCGTGCTGGACGCCGACGCGGAGCTCACGGATTTCACGGAACTGGCCACCCCAACGCTCATGCTCAGCGGCGGCTGGAGCCCGGGATACTTCGCCGACACCGGCCGGCAACTGGCGTCGGCCGTGCCGGCGATCGACTTCGCGGTGGTTCCGGGCCAGCTGCACGAGGGGCCGATCCGGCCGGGCAAACGCCTGGCCATTCGGATCGCCCGCTTCCTGAACGGCACCGACGGGACCATCACTTCCCAGAGCAAGAAGCGCCGGCGCGGGTAGCCGCCGGCGCTCGGCTATGGCCGGCTGTCGGCACACGCCGGCCTCCGATAGGCTCGGAGCATGACTCGCGAGATCATCAGCACACCTGACGGCGGCAAGCTTGAGCTGTTCAGCACTGGCGAGGAGCTGGCCACGGCCGGTTCCGGCGTCGTCGTCGTAATCTCTTCCATGGTGACGGCGGCGGACTACACCCGCTTTGCGCAAAAGCTCAGCGCGTCCCTGGGCCGGCCGGTGCACACGTTCAACCGCCGCGGCCGGGGCGCCTCCTCCGAACAGGCCGGCGACTACACCCTGGACGTCGACATCCGCGACCTCGACGCCGTCATGAAGCACACGTCCAGCACCGACGTCTTTGGCCACAGCTTCGGCGGGGCCGTGGCCCTGCACGCGGCCCGGACACTCCCGGTGGAACGGCTCGCCGTGTACGACCCCGCGGTCTCCGTCAACCACAGCGTCAAGGCGGACTGGACCACGGAATACGAGCGGGCAACAGCGGCCGGAGACGATGACCGCGCCCTCGCCGTCCTGCTCCGCGGGCTGGAGGCCGAAAGCGTCTTCTCCTCCCGCATGCCGCTGTCCATGATGACCCTCGCCAACAAGCTCACGGCGGGGACCTCAGTGGGCAAGCAGCAACGGGAAATGATGCGCACCGGCGTGCGGGAGATCAAGGCGATCATCTCGGCCGACATGCCGGCCGAGCCGTTCCTGGCGCTGCCGCTGGAGACGCTCATCATCGTGGGCGAGAAAAGCCCGGCCTACTTCGGCGTGGCCTGCGGCCAGATCCACGACGTCCTCTCCGGCTCCAGCTACACCATCCTGCCGGGCTTCGGGCACGACGGCGTCAACCGCGCCCCGGACCGGCTCATCACCGAGCTCAGCGACTTCTTCGCCGGTTAACAAAGCAACGCGGGGTCACATCGCGCCCAATTAACCCTCCGGATTGGGCGCGAAGTGACCCCGCGTTGCTTTTAAGGTGGGTCCTAGTGGGCCGCGGGTGTGCCTTCGGCGCCTGCTGTCTTCCGCATCATGGTGGAGAGGACGACGGCGGCCACGGCGATGACGGTCGCCGTCAGGAACGCTGCGTTCATGCCCGCAACGAGGCCGGAGGCCGCCGAAACGAAGGCGAAGATGGACACGAGCAGCGCCGTGCCCGCCGCGCCGGCCACCTGCTGCAGGGTACTCATGATGGCCGAGCCATGCGAGTACAGGTGCGGCGGCAGCGGGTTCAGGCCGGTGGTGAACGCGGGGGTGAAGAGCAGCGCCAGCCCGAAGCTGAGCCCGACGTGCAGGGTGACGATCCACCAGACCGGAGTGCCGGCGTCGAGCATCGAGAACTGCCACAGTGTCAGGACCATCAGCGAGGATCCGGTGACCGTGAGCGGCAGCGGCCCCACCTTGTCGAACAGGCGGCCGATCACCGGGCCGAGCAGGCCCATGGCCAGGCCACCGGGCAGCAGGGCCAGGCCGGTCTCGAGGGCCTGCAGGCCGCGGATTTCCTGCAGGTACAGCGGCAGCAGGATCACGGCGCCGAACAGGGCCACCATGGACACCACCATCAGCAGCACGGAGACTGTGAACATCCTGAAGTTGAAGGCCCGCAGGTCCAGCAGCGGGGCCTCGGACTTCTGCAGCCGGAGTTGGCGGAACGTGAACGCGGCAAGGCCGGCGACGCCGGCGACCAGAGCCACTACGGCAAGCGGGCTCGGGCCGCTGCTGCCCCCGTGGCCGCCTCCGATCTGGCTGAGGCCGTAGACGAGGCCGCCGAAGGCGGGGACGGTCAGCACCACGGAGAAGAAGTCGAGTTTGGACTTTTCGGTCTCGCCGATGTTGGTCAGGAACTTTGCGCCAATGGCCAGCGCAGCCAGCGCGATGGGCAGGACGAAGATGAACATGAAGCGCCAGGAGAAGTGCTGCAGGATGAATCCGGAGACGGTGGGTCCCATGGCTGGTGCAACGGAGATGGCGATGCTGACGTTGCCCATCACGGCGCCGCGGCGGGCCAGCGGCACCAGCGTGAGGATGGTGGTCATCAGCAGCGGAAGCATGATGGCGGTACCGCCGGCCTGGATGATCCGTGCGAGCAGGAGGATTTCGTAGCCGGGCGCCGCAGCGGCGAGGGCTGTGCCGCCGGCGAACAGGCCCATCGCCAGGAGGAAGACGGACCGCGTGGACAGCCGCTGGAGGATGAACCCGGTGGTCGGAATCACCACCGCCATGGTCAGCATGAACCCTGTGGAGAGCCACTGGACGGTGGGGGCATCCACGCGCAGGTCCACCATGAGCCGCTGCAGGGCTACATTCATGATGGTTTCGTTGAGGATCACCACGAAGGTGGCCACCAGCAGCGTGGCGATCACCGTCACGGACTCGCGCGACATCTTGCCCGAGGGCGGTGCTGCGGCCGGCGCCGGTGCTGCGGCCGGGGATGCAACGGGAGCCGCCGGCTCCTGGGCAGGTTCGCCGTTCGAATTGGACGTGACTTTGGTAGACATGGCGAGACCCTCAGGGTGTTGGAATTGGTGGCTGGCGGTCAGCGCCGCTGCAGACTCCAACAGTGTAGTGGCGGGACCCATTCCCGTACACGGGATTTAGTCAACGAGATTCACGTCACCCGGGAGCTGAGCGCCGGCCACTCCGCCCCGTCAGGAGCTGAGCGGCACGTTGTCGATCAGCCGCACGGCGCCAACCTTCGCGGCAACCAGTGCCAGCCCTTCACCGCGGAAGGGTGTCTCGTGACAGTTCTCGGCGAGCGGCTCCAGCGTGGCGGGATCGACGACGTCGAAGTAGTCCAGCCGGACCAGGGGCTGGGACTCGATCAGGGCCCGGGCCGAACCGACATCAAGCGGCTCGTTCGCGTTCGCCCGCTCCTCAATAAGGCGCAACGCACGGGACAGCACCAGCGCCGCCTCACGCTCCTCGCCGGAAAGGAAGCGGTTCCGGCTGGACAGCGCCAGCCCGTCGGAGTCGCGGGCGGTTGGCACGGCAACGATCTCCACGGGGAAGTCCAGGTCGGCCACCATGCGGCGGACCAGCGCCAGCTGCTGGGCGTCCTTCTGCCCGAAGTAGGCGCAGTACGCCGGCAGGCCGCCGCCCGAGGCGGCAACGAAGGCGCGGCCGCCGGGCAGGCCGGTGCCGGGGATGCCCAGGTGCAGCAGCTTGGCCACCACGGTGAGCGCGCCGTCGAAGTGGCCAGGCCGGGATGCGCCCTCCCATTTCTCCCCGAGCGGGCCGGCAGTGATTCTGACCATCGGCGGCCCGTCGGGGTACATCTCCTCGACCGACGGAGCGAAGACCAGATCCACGCCCTGCTCCTCGAGCAGCGCCATGTCCGCCTCGAGGGTCCGCGGATAGCGGTCCAGGTCCTGCGCCTCGCCGAACTGCAGCGGGTTCACAAAGATGGAGGCCACCACAACGTCATTCTGTTCGGCGGCGGTTCGGGCCAGCCGCCCGTGGCCCGCATGCAGGGCGCCCATGGTGGGCACAAGGCCCAGGGACGTGCCGTTCTTTTGCGTCAGCAGCAGCCGGCTTTCCCCACGGAGGGAGTCCGCCGTCGTTACGAGTCGGATTGGCATGTCAGTGTCCTCCTTTGGCCCCGTGGCCGGTTTCATGCACGGCCGTCATCCTGGCCGTCGTCGTCTGTGCTCTCAAGCGCGATGCGAATTTTCTCCGCCTGATCCGGCTTCAGCAGGCCCCGCCGTTCCGCGCGCCTGGCGGTGGCCTGGGCCATGGCCAGGTACGCGGCGAGGACGTCGCCGCCGGTCCCGCCGTCATGCTCCCGCAGCGCGCGGGCGTGCGCCTCCACCGTGCCGGCGTCCCCCCGCGCCACCGGGCCCGTCAGTGCGGACTCGCCGGAGGCGAGGGCGTTCTCCAGGGTGGCCCGCAGCAGCGGCCCGAGCATGCGGTCCGGAGCCTCCACGCCCACCTCGGCCAGCAGTTGCGACGCCTGCGCCACGAGCGTGACCAGGTGGTTCGAACCGTGGGCCAGGGCCGCGTGGTAGATGGTGCGGTCACCCTCGGCGATGACCACGGGTTCGGCCCCCATCTCGACGACGAGCGCCTGGGCGATGGGAAGCATGGCGGCGTCCGCCGTGACGCCGAACGTGCAGTCCAGCAGCCGGGTCAGGTCGAGGCTCATGCCGGTGAAGGTCATGGCCGGGTGCAGCGCCAGCGGCACTGCACCGGCCGCCCGGACCGGATGCAGCACGCCGACGCCGAACCGGCCCGAGGTGTGCGCCACGAGTTGCCCGGGCTGCCACGCGCCGAGCTTGGCGAGCCCCTCCACCAGGCCGCCGAGGGCATCATCCGGAACGGCCAGGAGCACCAGTTCGGAGCGTTCCACGATGTCCTGGATCTCCAGGACGGGAACGCCGGGCAGCAGGGTTTCGGCCCGTTCCCGGCTCGCGTCGGACACGGCGGAAACCCCGACGACGGCGTGCTCGGCCGCGCGGAGCGCCGCACCGAGGACAGCGCCCACTTTGCCGGCACCGATGATTCCGACGCCGAGGCGTCCTGGCTTAGCCACGTTGCTGGCCTTCCTCTTGTGGTGCTGGAGTTGGTCGCTGATCGAGCTGGGCCAGCCACTGTTCGCTCGTCTGCCGCCGCCGGGCCGCCCGGGCGCGGGCCGCCTGCGCGTCGAAGAGCGCCTGCGCCTCCCGGAGGTCCGCCTGGATCACGCGTGGGGCGACAGGCCCGGCAGTGGTGTGCAGCACGAGGTCGGCCAGCCCGAACCGGCGCGCCAGGGGTCCCTGCTGCAGCGCGATCGACTGCGTGCGCTGGTGCGGAACCACCACAAGCTGCCGCCACCAGCGGCCCGACCGCATGAGCAGCGCGGTGTCCGTGGCGGCGAAGGCGTTGCGCCGCCAGCCCAGCGGTGCCAGCAGCCGCGCCCGGCGCGGCGTGGTGACAAAACCGCCGTCGGAATCCAGACCGTTCACGCCCTGGTGGAAAACGCGCAGCGGATCAGCCGTTCCGGGGTCCGGCAGCACGAGCGCCATCATGGTCAGGACGTCATCCATCTTTCCGACCGGCAGCAGCGTGGTGCGCGAGCCCCCTTCGCCGTTGTTCGCCCCCGCCCCGTAACCGGCGGCGTTGACCTGCATCCGGTACCAGCCGAAGAGGCGCCACAGGGGCGGCTGCGCCACCTTCAGCGCCTGGATCCGGCCCGGCGGCAGTGTCTGCGCCTGCGTGTCGAGCAGCCCGTACCGGAGCCGGATGCCGTCCGGGGAAATGGCCGCCGTGAAGTTGTAGCCCTTGTTGAACGAGCTCCAGTATGCGGCCACGAAACCCAGCGCCGCCGGAATCAGGTACAGGAAGAAAGCCCTGTTCTCGGTGAGCGCGGACAGCACCACGGACGCCGCGGCACCCAGGACAATGAATACTGTCTGCTCGCTGAGCAGGAGCGAGCCAAACAGGCGCGACGGCGGGACCTGCAGGACCTGCTGCTCCGGCGCCTCGGGAGCGGCTGCCTCGGGCTGCGCGGGATCCAGCCGGACGCCCGAGGCACGGGCGAGGATGGTGGCGCGCAGCTGGCGGGCGTCGCCGATGCGCAGGTAGGCCAGGCGGACGGCCGATTCGCCGGCGTCGGCAACTTCGAACTTCAGTTCCGCGAGGCCGAAGATCCTGGCGAGCAGCGGCTGGACGATGTCGATGGCCTGCACCCGGTCCAGCCTCGCCTGCCGCTGCTGCTTGAACAGGAAGCCGGTGTTGACCCGGACGTAGCCCTCCGCCACCTGGTACCGGGTGAAATACCAGGACAGGATGAAGCTCAGGACCGCCAGCACCAGCATCAGTGCCCCGGCGCCCAGGAGCCACGGGGCGCGCCCCGCGAGGCGGTCATCGATCAGCGGCTGGCCCTGCAGCATCCGTTCAAAGCTGTCACGCCCGAAGAAGTAGCCGATGGCGGCCAGCGCAACCCAGCCGCGAACAAAGGGGGTCGCCGGGTGCACGCGCAGCCACTCGCCGTCGGGCTTTCCGGAAGCGAGGCCGCCGGCGCTCACAGCCCGGCCAGCCTGGCTTCGCCGCGTGCCGAGAGCTGTTCCCTGAGCCGGGCGCCTTCCGCGGCAGGAAGTCCGGGGATGCCGGCGTTGGTTCCGGCGGATGCCGTATGCAGCTTCAGGGTGCACAGGCCCAGCCCGCGTTCCACCGGCCCGGCACTGATGTCCACGTACTGCATCCGGCCGTACGGCACCACCATGACGCGCTGGAAGAAGATGCCGCCGCGGATGAGGAGGTCGTCCTCGCGCTCGGCGTAGCCGATGGCCCGCACCTGCCGCGGGATCAGGACCAGCCGCCACAGCGCCAGCAGCAGCATGAAAGCCGGAAGGCCAATGGCCAGCCAGAGCGGCGGCCACCGCCACCAGCCGAGCCGGACAAACACCAGCGGCAGGCTCAGCACGGCCACCATCACCAGGTTGCCGAGGGCCCACTCCACAAGCCGGACGGTGACGTATTTCGGGGACACGCGCAGCCAGGTGATCCCGGGGGGATCAATCGCCGCGGTAGGCATACTCGCCTTCCCCCTTGGCCTTGCCCCTGCCTTGGCCCGGCAGGCCCTCTGCGGCGTCCGTCTCGCCGTCCTCCGGCGGGATTTTGCAGAAGCGTTCGACGACGAGCCCCACCACGATCATGACCAACCCGCCGCCGGCCATGCCGAGGGCGAGCCAAGTGACGTCCAGCCCGCTGCGGATGCTCCAGAACCGCAGCTGGTCCAGGAAGATCCCGGCGTGCCAGCCCAGCAGCATCGCGCCGGTGTAGGCACAGGCCTGGGCGAGGACCAGCGTCCACGCCGCCAGGATGGGGTTCAGCATTTTCTTCTTTTTGCCGTTCCGCCAGCGGAGCACGCGGATGCCCAGCACCAGGGTCAGTGCCACGATCACGCCCATGGTGACCAGCGCCGTGGCCGGCAGGACCGGTGTGGCCATGCCGTAGCGGACGGTCAGGACGGCAGCGGACCAGCCGGCGACTGCAAGGGCCAGGCCCACGACGGCGAGCAGCAGCGGGCTCACGGGTTTCACGGCTGCTCCACCGCCCCGACGTCCGGCACGCCGTCGAAGTCCCCGAAGCCGTCGAACGGCTTCAGGTCCGGGAAATCGGCGGCCCTGGCCGCCAACTCCCCCACCGGCTGCCCGTTCAGGGTGGCTGAGGGGTCCATCTGGGACCAGGGATAAAGCACGAAGGCCCGCACAGCGGCGAACGGGTGAGGCAGGGTCAGCACAGGATCGGAACTTTCGACGTCCCCGTAGACGATCACGTCGACGTCGAGCGTGCGCGGACCCCAGTGGACCTCACGGACACGGTGGTGCTTGTTCTCCACTGACTGGCAGTGCCGGAGCAGTGCGAGCGGTTCCAGCGAGGTTTCTACCGAAATCACCATGTTGAGGAAGTCCGGCTGCCCGGCGGGGCCGCCGACGGCCTTGGTCTGCACTATGGGCGAGACGGCCAGGAGCCGCACCTCCGGGCGGTCCACAAGGTCCGCCACGGCCTCGGACAGCGTCTCGTTCCGCGCCCCGAGGTTGCTGCCCAGCGCCAGCACCGCGCGTGTGTAGGCGGTTTTGGCTGGCGCCTTCCCGTGCACCGGCTTCTCATGGATCGGCTTCTCATGGACCGGCTTCTCATGCAGTGCGGGTGCCGGGTTCATGGCCGCTCCCGGAAGACGCTGACGGCGACGTCACCGAAGGGCACCTCGATGGGCGCCTTCGGCTTGTGCACCGTGATCTCCACGGCCTGGATTTTGAACTCCTTGAGCAGGCCCTCGGCCATCCGCACCGCCAGTCCTTCTATCAGGTTCAGGGGCTCGCCGGTGATCCAGTCGGTGATCCGTCCGGCCACCTCGCCGTAGTGGGCGGTATCGCGCACGTCGTCCGACGCCGCAGCCTGGCTGAAATCCAGATGCAGTACGGCGTCCACAACGAACGGCTGGCCTTCGCGGCGCTCAAAATCAAACACCCCGTGGTAGCCGGTGGCGGTGACACCGGTCAGCGAGATCCTGTCCATGGCGGTTCTGCTCGGCCTTCCTGCTCAGCTGCCGTGGTCCGGGGAGGACATGCGGGCGGCGACCTTCACAGCGTCAAGGCTGGATCCGACGTCGTGCACGCGCACGGCCCACGCGCCACGGGCGGCGCTGATGGCAGTGATGGCGGCCGTGGCGGCGTCGCGCTCTTCCGGGAGAGCCGCCTTGCCGGCGACCGTCAGCAGGGTACCCAGGAAGCGCTTGCGGGACGCACCCACCAGCACCTTGTGGCCCATGGCATCGAGCCGGTCCAGGTTCCGCAGCAGTTCCCAGTTCTGCACGTCAGTTTTCGAGAACCCGATGCCCGGGTCCACGATGATCTGCTCGGGCAGGACGCCGGCCGCGTACAGCTTGTCGCGGACGCCGTTCAGTTCGGAGACGACGTCGTCCGCGACGTCGTCGTACTCCGTCAGGGACGTCATGGTCTTGGCGTCCCCACGGCGGTGGGTCAGGACATACGGCACCTTGGTCTTCGCCACGAGCTCGGCCATGCCGGGTTCGATGCTGAGGCCGGAGATGTCGTTGATGATCGCCGCTCCGGCATTCAGCGCGGCCTCGGCAGTGGAGACGTGGGTGGTGTCGATGCTGACCAGGGCGCCGGCCTTCACGAGGGCTGCGATGACAGGCACCACCCGCCGCTGCTCCTCCTCGGGGCTGACTTCCTCCGCGCCGGGGCGGGTGGATTCCCCGCCGACGTCGATGATGTCGGCTCCCGCGTAGAACATCCGGAGGCCCGCGGCGATGGCGGTGTCCGCCGTCGCGTGCTTGCCGCCGTCGCTGAACGAGTCCGGGGTGACGTTGAGGATGCCCATGACGAGCGTGCGGTCGGTGGGCAGGTCGTCGAACTTCGCTGCCGGCCGCGGTTTGCGCAGGATGGGCAGGGGTGAAGTTGCGGGTCCGGTTCCAGGTGCTGCAGCTAGGGAATCCATAGTCTGTTTTTTACCTTCCGAGTATGAGGCTCATGGCTTCGGCACGGGTGGCCGGGTCATGAAGTTGCCCGCGAACCGCGCTTGTGACGGTTTTGGCTCCGGGCTTGCGGATGCCGCGCATGGACATGCACATGTGTTCGCATTCCACCACCACAATGGCTCCGCGCGGCTTGAGGAATGTGACCAGCGCTTCGACGATCTGGGTGGTGAGGCGCTCCTGCACCTGCGGGCGGCGGGCGTAAATGTCCACCAAGCGTGCCAGCTTGCTCAGGCCCGTAACCCTGCCGTCGTGCGAGGGGATGTACCCCACATGCGCGACGCCGTGGAACGGAACCAGGTGGTGCTCGCAGGTGGAGTAGAACGGGATGTCCTTCACCAGCACGAGTTCCTCGTGGTCGAGGTCGAACGTGGTGCCGAGCACGCTGCCCGGGTCCTGATGCAGGCCGGCAAACACCTCGGCATAAGCCTTGGCCACGCGCTTGGGCGTGTCCTGCAGCCCGCCGCGGTCCGGGTCCTCGCCTATGGCCAGCAGGATTTCCCGCACGGCTGCTTCTATCCGGGGCTTGTCCACCTTGGGGTGGTGGCCCGATCCGCCCGCCGCCGAATGGTCGGCGGTGGCGGTGAGGTCGTCGTCGTCGAAGTGAGTCACACCAAAGAGCTTAGCCGCGGTGGCCGTCTGGTCCCGCTTCCGTTACTCCGCTCTGGAAGGAGGCATCCTCCGGAACTCCCTGGGGGTGCGGCGGAATCGCGTCCAGCGGTTCCTCGAGGCGGGCTTCCTTGGCTTCTTCCTGGGCCTCGCGTTCGGCACGTTCCTGCCGGGACTCCACAGGACCGGCAGTCTGCACCGGACGGGTTTCCTTGGACAGCCAGACCTCGCGGAAGTCGCGCTTGCGGATGTCGCGGAAGACGTCGGCGATTTCGGCCTGGTTCAGGGTTTCCCGTTCCAGGAGTTCCAGGGCCAGCCGGTCCAGGACGTCCCGGTTCTCGGTGAGGATGGCGTAGGCCTCGTCATGGGCCTGGTCGATCAGGCGGCGGACCTCCTCATCCACGATGTAGGCGATCTGGTCGGAGTAATTGCGCTCGTGGCTCGCGTCGCGGCCCAGGAACGGCTCGCCGCCGCCCTGGCCCAGGCGCACGGCACCCACCCGTTCGCTCATGCCGTACTGCGTGACCATCTGGCGGGCCGTGGAGGTGGCCTTTTCGATGTCATTCGAGGCGCCCGTGGACGGATCATGGAAGACGATTTCCTCGGCCACGCGGCCGCCCATGGCGTACGCCATCTGGTCCAGGAGCTCGTTGCGGGTGACGGAGTACTTGTCGTTTTCCGGGACCACCATGGTGTAGCCCAGGGCACGGCCGCGGGGCAGAATGGTGATCTTGGTGACCGGCGCAGAGTTGCGCAGCGCCGCGGCCACCAGGGCGTGGCCGCCTTCGTGGTACGCGGTGATCTTACGCTCGTGCTCCTTCATGACGCGGCTGCGCTTCTGCGGGCCGGCCATGACGCGGTCGATCGCTTCGTCCAGTGCGCGGTCGTCAATCAGGTTGGCGTTGGAGCGGGCGGTCAGCAGCGCAGCTTCGTTGAGCACGTTGGCCAGGTCTGCACCCGTGTAGCCGGGGGTCTTTTTGGCCACGGCCTTCAGGTCCACGGTGGAGGCCATGGGCTTGCCCTTGGCGTGGACCTGCAGGATCTGGTCGCGCCCGATCAGGTCCGGGGCTTCCACGGAGACCTGGCGGTCGAAGCGGCCAGGACGCAGCAGAGCCGGGTCCAGCACGTCGGGCCGGTTGGTGGCCGCGATCAGGATGACATTGGTCTTGACATCGAAGCCGTCCATCTCAACGAGAAGCTGGTTGAGGGTCTGCTCGCGTTCGTCGTTGCCGCCACCCACGCCGGCACCGCGGTGGCGGCCGACGGCGTCGATTTCGTCGACGAAGATGATGGCGGGCGAGTTGGACTTGGCCTGCTCGAAGAGGTCGCGGACGCGGGACGCACCAACACCGACGAACATTTCCACGAAGTCCGAGCCCGAGATGGAGAAGAACGGGACGCCGGCCTCGCCTGCGACGGCGCGGGCCAGCAGGGTCTTGCCGGTGCCCGGAGGGCCGTAGAGCAGCACGCCCTTGGGGATCTTGGCGCCGACAGCCTGGAACTTGGCTGGCTCCTGCAGGAACTCCTTAATTTCCTGCAGTTCCTCGACGGCTTCGTCTGCACCGGCGACGTCAGCGAAGGTCACCTGCGGCATGTCCTTGCTGACCATCTTGGCCTTGGACTTGCCGAACTGCATGACCTTGGAGCCGCCGCCCTGCATGCGGGACAGCAGGAACCAGAACAGGACGCCGAGCAGCAGCACCGGCACCAGCAGCGAGAAGAGTCCCGAGAGCCAGTTGCTCTCCACCGGCTGGTCCGTGTAGCCCTTGGAGGGGTTGGCAGCAGTCACGGCCTTGACGACGTCCGGGCCGCGGTCATTGACGAAGAAGAACTGGACGTTCTTGCCCTTGTCCTGGCCGTCGATGACGAGGTTGTCTTTCAGTACCAGGTCGACGCGGTTTTCGCCGTCGAAGATCTTGGCCTGTTCCACCTTGCCGCTCTGGGCGAGGAGCTCGAGGCCCGGCTGCGTGTCGATGCGCGTCGAGCCGCCCGGAGCCAACGTTGCAAAGGCCAGCAGGAGCATGCCGACCACCACAATGATCCAAATGCCCGGGCCCTTGAAGAAACTCTTAGCTTTCATCTGTTCGGGGGCTGGCCCCGTCCCTCCTGGTAGTGCTGCACGGCGCGAGGACTGCGCGCGTGTGGTGCTGCGTCGCTTCTAGCTATACACCGTCAGGAGTAATTCACGCACGGTGTAATACAAAAGTTCCCTCAGGGCGTAGTGGCTGGTGGGGGCGGGGATGCGCCCCCACCTGGCTGTGCCGCCACATTTCTGCACCGCTTTCAGGACTGCCCGGAAACCAGTCCCGCGGGATCGCCGGGCCAGGCTCCCGGTGGGAGTTAATCCGGGCCCGCGGACCCACGTTTCTGCACCTCTTTAAGCGGCTCGCGCCGCCGTCGAGCCCGTGGTTTCAGGGCTCAACGGCGGCGCGGTCAGCGAAAGCGGTGCAAAATGCGGAGCCGCGTTGTGCGGCAGGCGTTTTACTCGTAGACGTGCGGGGCCAGGGTGCCCACGAAGTCCAGGTTGCGGTACTTTTCGGCGTAGTCCAGGCCGTAGCCCACCACGAACTCGTTGGGGATGTCGTAGCCGACGTACTTGACGTCGATCTCCACCTTGGCGGCGGTCGGCTTGCGGAAGGCGGTGCAGATTTCCACCGACGCGGTGCCGCGGGATTCGAGGTTGGTCTTCAGCCAGGACAGCGTAAGGCCGGAGTCGATGATGTCCTCAACAATGAGCACGTCCTTGCCCATCAGGTCCGTGTCCAGGTCCTTGAGGATGCGCACCACGCCAGAGGACTGCGTGCCGGAACCGTAGGAGGAGACGGCCATCCAGTCCATGGAGATGTGGCTGTGCAGTGCTCGTGCAAGGTCCGCCATGACCATGACCGCGCCCTTGAGCACGCCCACGATGAGGATTTCACGGCCTTCGTAGTCCTTGTCGATCTGCGCCGCGAGCTCGGTGATGCGCTGCTGGATCTGTTCCTTGGTGTAGAGAACGTGCTTGAGGTCTGCCTGGACGTCGGATGAATCCACCAATTGCTCCTGTGTAGATGCGGGTGCGACTATTTGCGGGACGGTTAATGAAGCCGGAATACAAGCTTCCCACAGCGGGCGGCCTCGCGGGGAACGCCGTCCGCCCCGCCCTGCCCCTGGGCACGCTCGCGGTCCTGCAGCTCGGCCAGCGAGAGACGGTACACGCTGACCCCGCCGGGCAGTTCCACCGGACCTGCCGAGCCCTTCCGCCGCAGCAGTGCTTCCGCCGCCAAAAGGCGCTGATAGCTGGGCTGCTGGCCGCCGACGCCGGCAGCGGCCTTCGCGATCACCCGGAACCTGATGGCCGGGGCCAGTTCAGTCAGGGCAGCCTCCGGGAGGCTGGCGTCCGGGCCATCGTGCTCAACGAGCGAGGCGTAAGTGCTGTTGGCCACGTCCTCCAGATAGTCGGCATCCAGCTGCAGGATGGCAGCCGTGCGGGCCAGGGATTCTGCCACCCCCGGGCCGAGTTTTTCCTCCAGCACCGGCATGACCTCCACCCTGGTCCGCGAGCGGGCGAAGGCGGGATCGGCATTGCTGGGGTCAAGCCAGGCGTCCAGTTCCTCTGCGCGGCAAATTTCCAGGGTGTCTGCCCTGCGCAGGCCCAGGAACGGCCGGAGCAGCTTCCCCCGGACAGGCCGCATGCCGGCCAGGGACCGTGTGCCCGAGCCCCGGGCCAAGCCCAGCAGCACCTGCTCCGCCTGGTCGTCGAGGGTGTGCCCCAGCAGGATGGCGCCGGCTCCCCATTCCCCCGCCGCCGCGTCGAGTGCGGCGTGGCGGGCATCGCGGGCTGCGGCTTCCGGTCCGAAACCGGTGGAAGCGACGTCGACCGTGCGGATCTGCACCGGGTCCAGGCCGAGCTCCCGCAGGGTCTCAGCGGTTCTCGCGGCAACGTCGGAGGAACCGGCCTGCAGCTGGTGGTCCACCACCACCGCGCCCACGGCCACCGGCCGGCCATCCACATGGCCGCGCCGGGCGAAGTAGGCGGCCACAGCGGCCAGGGCCAGGGAGTCGGGGCCCCCGCTGCACGCCACCAGGACCCGTTCCGGGTAACCCGCTTCAGCCAGGGCAGTCTGCAGCATTTTCCGTGCCGTGCCGAGAACCGGAGCCAGCCGGCCTGGCCGCCGCCGTCCGCTGGGGATCGGTCCGCTGGGAGCAGGTCCGCTGGGAGCAGGTCCGCAGGGGATCGGTCCGCTGGGAGCAGGTCCGCAGGGGACGGGGGCGCCTGCAGTGTTGGGAAGGTGCTGCACGGAAACCTAGAAACCCATCCTGTCGAGCCAGATCCGGGCGTTGTGGATCTCCTCCTCGGTGGGGAGGTTCGCCGGAGCTTCCCAAACACGGTTGAAGCCGTCCATCCCGGCCACGTCCACCACAGCCCTGACGAACTTGGCGCCGTCGCTGTACTGCTTCATCTTGGCGTCAAGCCCGAGCAGGCTGCGGATGAACTTCTCGACGACGCCCCTGTCCTTGCCGCGGGCGTTGAACCGCTGCCGGATGGTCTTCACTGACGGGACGATGCTGGCGTCCACGGCGTCCATCACCACGTTGGCGTGGCCTTCGAGCAGGCTCATGACGGCCGTGAGGTGGGACAGCGAGGCCTTTTCCTCGGGGTCCTGCAGGAGATCGAGAATGGCGCCCCGGCCCGGAGTGGAACCCGAGCCGGCGCGGTCCTTGAGCGAGCGTGCTGCTGCTGTAGCGCGTTCCATCAGGGAGTCGACGTTGCCCAGCAGGTGCCCGCTGAGGTTGTCGATCTCGTTCAGCATGTGGTGCCGGAGCCATGGTGCCGCGGCGAACTGCACCCGGTGGGTCTGCTCGTGCAGGCACACCCAGAGCCGGAAGTCCGTGGGATCCACATTGAGCTCGCGCTCGACGGCGATGATGTTGGGCGCGACGAGCAGCAGGCGGCCTCCCGGCGGCGCCTGTGATCCTTCGGCGAGGGCGGCGAAGGGATCGTACTGGCCCAGGACCTTGCTGGAGAGGAATGCCAGCACAGCGCCGAGTTGGCTGCCGGTGATGGCGCCGCTGACGGTGGTGGCTCCGGGGCTGATGGTACCGCGGCGGCTCTCCAGCATCTTTTCGATGGCGGGCTTCAGCATCACCGCGAAGCTCTGGGTGTTGGCCTTCGCCCAGGAGGCACGGTCCACCACCAGGACTGATGAGTCACGGAGGTCGCGCGCAGCCTCCAGCCCGGTGATCTGGTGAACGTGCCGGACGGAGGCATCCGCCAACTCGCGCAGCTGGGAGACGGCGTCCCCGATCTCGGCGGCAGTCAGCGACGGAC
The DNA here is from genome assembly GCF_021789315.1 of Arthrobacter sp. FW305-BF8. NCBI lineage: Bacteria > Bacillati > Actinomycetota > Actinomycetes > Micrococcales > Micrococcaceae > Arthrobacter > Arthrobacter sp. FW305-BF8. Next base: position 397,998 of record NZ_CP084561.1, on the reverse strand, counting down.
CCGGCGGAGCCAGCCGTGCTGCGGCGGACGCGGCAAGGTCCCAGTTAATGAGGGCCTGGGCCGGGGCGGATGACTGGCTTGCAGTGGACTCCATACGCTCCATCAGAACATATGCGCCCGTCAGCGCGCCTTAAGTTCGCTGACCGGCGAACCGGCACGGCGCTGCCCGGAAGCAGGTGCCAGCCCTAGCTGCAGCCGCAGCCTGCCAGTGCCGTGGCCGCCGCGTCCAGTGCCGGTTTGTTGCCCTTGGCTCCCGGCGTCAGGCCGTTGCCGATGAAGGAGAACACCAGGAGCCTGCCGTCGGCGTCCACCACGTACCCGCTCAGCGCGATCACCGTGTTCAGGGTTCCCGTTTTGGCCCGGACCAGGCCGGCGCCCTCGGCCGTGGACTCGTCGATATATCTGTCGCCGAGCGTCCCCGTCAGCCCCGCCACCGGAAACCCCGCCAGCGCTGCCCTGAGCCGGGTGTCCTTGCCGTTGGTGATGGCGCGCACCACTTCCGAGAACTGGCGGGCGGATACCTGGTTGGCGAGGGCCAGGCCGGAAACATCCGCGGCGACCATCCCCTCCGTGGGAATGCCCAGGCCGGAGAGCTGGGCCAGCACGGCGGCCTTGGCCGACTCGTTCGTCGCAGGCTGGCCACCCGCAAGCGCGGTCATGCGGCCAAGGGTTTCGGCGAGGTAGTTATCTGAGGTCTGGAGCATGAGGTCCACCTGCTGGTTGACCGTCGCGGACTGCACTTCGGCGAGGACTTTGGCCTCCGCCGTCGGCTTTCCGTCAACACGTACGACGGCGGGTGCCACCGTGAGGCCCGCGGCCGCACCGGCCGCTTTGAGGCCGGCGGCGAACGCCTCCCCCGCGGCGATGGCGGAGTCCTGGGGCCGGGGTGCCGTGGTGTCTGCCGGATCAAATCGTGCCGAATTCAGGGCGAGCGGAAACAGCGGGGCCGTCTCACCGGCAGCAACGTCATCCGCGCTCCAGGCCGGGTTCAGTGCCGGCCCGGTGAAGAGGGAATCATCCACAAGCACCTGAACCTGCCCCTTGAAGCCGCCCTTCCGCAGCGAGTCCACAGTCAGTTTGGCCAGCGTGCCGAGCCCGGCATGGCCCAGGACTTTGTCCGCGGCGGATTCGCCGGCCCCGAGCAGGACGTCGCCGCCGCCCACCAGCACCACGGACCTCGTGGCGGCAGCAGCCGACGTTGCCCCTGCAACCGGTTCGGCGACCACCTTTGTGCTGAACCGTTCCTCGGGGCCGATCCCCCGCAAAGCGGCCACGGCGGTGAGGAGCTTCATGTTGGAGGCCGGGATCCTGTTGGCGGCGCCTTCCCGGTCATAGAGGATCTTGCCGGTGGCGGCGTCCTGGACTACGGCCGTGAAGGAGCCGCCGCCGTCGGTCTTGAGGACGGGGTCCAGCCGGGCAGCAACATCTGCGGGAACCGGCACCGGCGCGGCGCTGCTGAGCGGATCGATCCCCTGCGGCACGGACAGGCGTTCCGGGACCAGCTGCCAAGCGGGGGTCTGGACAGGCTGGGCCATGGACCGGGCCGGACCGGTCAGCGCCGGCGCAATGAGCAGCCCGGCGGGAATGGCCAGCGCCAGAAGGAGCACGGTGATCAGGAGGGTGGGCCAGCTCCGGACCAGTTTGGAAAGTTTGCCTGTTGAAGGCCTGCCGCGGCCGCTCGCCGTGCCCCTGGTGCCGCTCATGCTGCTGGTCCTCAAAGTCCTGAAATTACCCCATTAGTTCCTGAAACCTGGGCCTCTCGCTATATCCTCAATAGTAGTCGGCGGCACCGACAGCCCATTTTTGGTTGATCATCGCGGGTGCCGCGAACACCAAGCAATCGTCGAGGAGCATTCCATGAAGCATGACGTGACCATCGAGATCCCCAAGGGATCGCGCGTCAAGTACGAAGTCGACCACGAGACCGGCCGAGTCCGCCTGGACCGTGTCCTCTTCACTTCCATGCAGTACCCCACCCACTACGGCTTCTTCGAGAACACCCTCGGCGAAGACGGCGACCCGCTGGACGCACTGGTGCTCCTGCAGGACTTCGATCTGCACCCGGGCGTCATCGTTGAGGCCCGTCCGATCGGCGTCTTCAACATGACCGACGACGGCGGCGGGGACGCCAAGGTCCTCTGCGTTCCGGCCGACCCGCGCTTCGACCACATCCAGGAAGTCAGCGACGTCAATGAATTCCTGATCAAGGAAATCGAGCACTTCTTCACCCGCTACAAGGACCTGGAGCCCGGCAAGTGGGTCAAGGCCGAAGGCTGGGCCGACCGCGCTGCTGCCGAAGCCGAACTTGAGGCTTCCATCAAGCGCTACGTGCCCGCAGCACACTAGTCCCCACCGCTCCCCTTTCGGAGTTCACGACGGCGGCTGGTGCGGTTCTCAACGAACCGCACCTGCCGCCGTCGTCCTTTAACAGCGCGTGAGATCCGTAACGTGCCGTCAGCTCCCGGCTTGCCTCGACGTGGCCACCGGGTAGTCTGATGTCCACCATGTTCACGCTGACTATCAATCAAACAGACAGCCGGCGCGACGGCGACCGGGTCCCGCATCTCCTTAAGGACCTACGGCATATCCCGGCGCGACTGGACTTTGACCGGTCCGTTGAGGACGAGGTGCAGGGCATCGTGGATTGCCCGCACCAGGCGGTGGATGCCGCCCTGATCGCACTCCGCTGCGGGACCTGGTATGTGGGGATCGGCGTGGGCCCGGTGAATGAGCCGCTGCCGAACCAGATCAAGGACGCCAGCGGGCACGGCCTCATCTACGCCCGCCGCGCCGTGGACCGCCTCCGCAACAGCAAAGAGCGCATCCCAGTGGCCGTGGAGGGTCCCCTGACGGACGTCGCGGCCGAATCCGAGTCGGTGCTCCGCCTCCTTGGCCACATAGTCCGGGACAGGAGCGAGGCAGAGTGGCGCGTGCTGGACCTGATGACCCCGGGGGTGCGCGGCCAGCAGAAGACCGTGGCCGCCGAGCTCGGCATTACCTCCCAGGCTGTCAGCAAGGCTGTGGCGAGGTCGCAGTGGAACGAGGAGCACGCGGCCCGGCCGGCAGCGGCCAGGCTCCTCTCGATGATCCTCGACGTGCGCTAGAGCCGCCTGTTACAACTAGGGCCGGTCCTTACAAAAGGCCCCGCAGCACGTGGGCGGCGCCGTCGTCGTATACCGACTTGGTGACCTCGTCCGCGGCGGCCACCACTTCTTCCGGAGCCTGTCCCATGGCCACGCCGCGGCCCGCCCAGGTGAGCATTTCGATGTCGTTGCGGCCATCGCCGATGGCAACCGTGGCGGCGGGATCGACGCCGAGGCGGCTGCGGAGGTTCTCCAGTGCACTGGCCTTGGTGACGCCGGCCGCGGCGATATCCAGCCACGCGGTCCAGCCGACCGAATAGGTCACGCCGGCGAGACCGATGTGTTCGATGGCTTCGTTGAACTCCTCCGGCGTGTTCTCCGCGCTGAAGACGACGACGCGGACGGCCGTGGCCTCGAGCATGGTCTGGAAGTCGACGCCGATGGCCTCAACGCCGAAGCTCGCGTCCTGGAAGCGCTCGGTGGAGAGGAAGTTCCCGTCCTCGTCCTCCAGCGCGTATTTCGCCGCCGGCAGGCGCTTGCGGAGGGCGCGGAGCGCCGGGCCGGGATCAAAGGTGGCCTTGTGGATGATGTCGTAGCCGTTGGGCAACCCTGGATCCAGGCGCAGCGTCACGCCGCCGTTGCAGCAGACGGCGTAACCGCGGTCCAGGCCGATCTGTTCGATGATCGGAAGCGTGGCGTTGAGCGACCGCCCGGTGGCGATCATGACCTCGTGCCCGGCCGCCACCACAGCCTGTGCGGCGTCGCGGACCGGGGCGGACATGTGGCCGTCGTGGTCCACGAGGGTGCCGTCCACGTCCAGGGCGATCATGAGTTTCTGTTGTGCTTCTGGCCGGTCTTCGGTGCCAGCGGCTGAGAATTCAGTCAATGTAGTCATGCTTCCTAGTAGAGCAGACGCCCCTGACACCAGCTAGGACGCAGCGCACAGCAGCGCGTGAACAGCGGGTAAATACCCACAGGTTGTCCCCGGTGTGAGTATTTACCCGCAGCCAAGCTTGTGCCTAAAGAACGGGGAGCACCTCGAGGTCGCCGAGGTACTTCTGCAGGGCCGCCGGCACGTTGACCGAGCCGTCGGCGTTCTGGTGGTGTTCCAGGAGTGCGACGATCCAGCGCGTGGTTGCCAGCGTGCCGTTGAGCGTGGCCACGGCACGGGTGCCCTTGGGGCTGCCGTCCTCGGCGAACACGCGCTCACGGATGTTCAGGCGGCGCGCCTGGAAAGTGGTGCAGTTGGACGTGGACGTCAGCTCGCGGTACGCGCCCTGGGTCGGGACCCAGGCTTCGCAGTCGAACTTGCGGGCTGCGGACATGCCGAGGTCGCCGGCGGCGGTGTCGATAACACGGTAGGGCAGCTCGCACTTGGCCAGCATCTGCTCTTCCCAGGCCAGCAGGCGCTCATGTTCAGCCGCGGCCTCTTCCGCCGTGGTGTAGATGAACATCTCCACCTTGTTGAACTGATGGACGCGGATGATCCCGCGGGTGTCCTTGCCGTGCGAACCGGCCTCGCGGCGGTAGCAGGAGCTTTGGCCGGCGAAGCGGATGGGGCCGGCGGAGAGGTCCAGGATCTCGTCCGCGTGGTACCCGGCGAGGGGCACCTCCGAGGTACCCACCAGGTAAAGGTCGTCCTCGGCGAGACGGTAGATCTCGGCGTCGTGCTTTACGTCGAACCCGGTGCCCTGCATGGTCTCGGGCCGGACGAGCGTGGGGGTGATCATAGGGATGAAGCCGGCCTCGATGGCCTGTTCCATGGCCATCTGCAGCAAGGCCATTTCGAGCCGGGCGCCCACCCCGCGGAGGAAGTAGAAGCGTGCCCCGGAGACCTTCGCGCCGCGCTCCATGTCGATCGCGCCGATCAGCTCGCCGATTTCGAGGTGGTCGCGGGGCTCGAAATCGGGGAATTCGCGCGGCGTGCCCACGGTCTTGACCACAACGTAGTCGTCCTCGCCACCTGCCGGCACGCCGTCTTCAATGAGGTTGGGGATGGTGCGCAGCAGCTCTTCCTGCTTGGCCTGCGCTGCGTCCGCTTCAGCCGAGGCAGCCTTCACCGCTCCCGCAAGTTCGCGGACCTCGGCGAGCAGCGCCTGCTTTTCCTCGCCCTTGGCCTGCGCCACTTTCTTGCCGAACACGTTCTGTTCGGCGCGGAGGTTCTCAAAGCTGATCAGTGCTGTGCGGCGCGCGGCGTCTGCGTCGATGATCGCGTCCACCAGGGTCTCGTCCGCACCGCGGGCGCGCTGGCTGGCGCGGAACTTGTCCGGGTTTTCGCTGAGGTCTTTTACGTCGATCACCAGACAAGGGTATCGAATCCGCAGGACACTCCGGGCGGGATAGTGTTGGAGCACCATGAGCGACCTGCTTCTTTACGTCCTGATCGCTGCAGCGCTGGCCTTCGCCGTCTCCAGCTGGTGGGGCGTGCGCAGGCTGAAGGCGCTGCACATCCGCAGCGCGGTGCGGGAGGCGGCCCACGAACACGGCCTGGAACGCCAGCGCGTCGCCGTCATCCTCAACCCCATCAAAGCCAAGGCAGATGAAGCCCGCGCCACCATCCAGCGCGCCTGCCTGACTGCCGGCTGGGAGGAGCCGCGGTTCTTCGAAACGACTGTAGAGGACCCGGGCCACTCGCAGGTCCGGGCGGCCCTGGAGTACGGGGCCGACGTCGTTCTGGTGGGCGGCGGCGACGGTACAGTGCGCGTGGCGGCTGAGGCCCTTGCGCATACCGGGGTGGCCATGGGCCTGATCCCCCTCGGCACCGGCAACCTGCTGGCCCGCAACGTGGACCTGAACGTCTACGACCTGTACGGCAATATCCAGACGGCGCTCTTCGGCCACCAGCGGTTCATCGACACGGCGCGGATGGAGATCGAGAACTCGCTCACCGGCCACTCCTCAAGCCACTCGTTCCTCGTCATGGCCGGAATCGGCATGGACGCAGAGGTTGTGGGCGACACGAATGATGGCCTCAAGCGCGCCGTCGGCTGGCTTGCCTACACAGAAGCAGGCGTGCGCCATCTTCCCGGGCGCAGGAAGAAGGTCGCCATCTCGCTGGATGACCAGCCTGACCAGTCGAGGAAGATCCGCAGCGTCCTTTTTGCCAATTGCGGCCTGGTGCCGGGCGGCATCGACTTCATCCCGCAGGCCATGATCGACGACGGGATGCTGGACGTGGTGGTCATGAGCCCCCGGAGCGCCGTGGGCTGGCTGGCGATGTACGCCAAGATCCTGTTCAAGCACAAGCGGCATCTGCCCGTCATGAGCATGTACCGTTCCGGCAAGGTGGTCATCAGGTGCCCGGAGCCCATGCCCACCCAGCTCGACGGCGACACGTCGGGGGACGCCACGAAGGTGACGGTTCAGGTGGAGCCGAGGTCGCTGCTGGTCCGGGTGAGGGAAGAAACCGCGCGCCTGGGAACGCGCGCCTAGGCTGCCTGCCCCTAGGCTGACTGCGCGGTGCCGGCGTGCTTGGCGGACTCGGCAGCGGCCTTAGCGGCTGCCCGGGCCTCGGACTGTTCGCGGATCATGGCCTGCTCCTCTTCGAAGCGCAGGCGGTCCGCACGGTCGGCCTCATCCCCGTCCCAGTCCTGGTTATCACCTGTGGGCTTCGGGTTGACGATCATTCCCTGGCCGTCATTGTCATTCTTGTCCGACATGACCCGCTCCTTTCGCTGGGGCCATCCCTTTGTTGATCATGCAAGCATACGCACAGCAACATTTGCAGGGAAGTGCCCCGAAGGGCATTTATCTACGCTGACGGCGAAGCTTCCACCGGCAATTCTGAGCCCGGGGATTCGCCGCCGAGTATCCCCTTGACCCACGCATGCGCAGCCCGGAATGCGTCATCGGACGTGTGCTCGGGCACTACGGGCGCCTGCGCATCGGCACGGCCGTAGGAACCGAGGAACCGCGTGGCGGGGCTGATGCGGTGCAGGCCGGCGAGGGCGTCCGCCAACCGGGCATCGCCGACGTGCCCATCGGCGTCGATGCTGAAGAAGTAGTGCCCCAGGTACTGCCCGGTGGGCCGGGATTCGATGCGGCTCAGGTTAACCCCGCGGGTGGCGAACTGGTCCAGGATTTCCATCAGCGCGCCCGGCCGGTCCTCGGGAAGGGGCACCACGACCGTTGTCTTGTCCGCGCCGGTCCGCGCCGGCAGGACGCCCGGACGGCTCACCAGGATGAACCGGGTCACCGCGCCCGGATTGTCGCCGATGTTCTCGGCCAGCACCTGCAGGCTTGGTTGCTCAGCGGCCACTATGGGCGCGCAGATCGCGGCGTCGTAGTGCGCGTTCTCCTCCAGCAGGCCCATCGCAGCAGCGGCTGTTGAGGAACCCGGGACGTATTCTGCGCCGGGAATATGCTGGTCCACCCACAGCCGGCACTGCGCCCACGCGTGCCCGTGCGTGGAGATCCGGCGGATCCGGGAAAGTTCGACGCCGGGCCTCGCCACCAGCACAAAACTGATAGGCACGAGGGCCTCACGGATGATCCGCAGTTCCTGTCCGGAGGCAATGGCGTCCAAGGTGGCCGTGACGCCGCCCTCCACCGAGTTCTCGATGGGCACCATCGCAGCATCGGCCGATCCGTCCCGCACCCGGTCCAGCGCCGCGTTCACGTTGGAGGAGGGGATGCGCACGGCTTCGGCCGCATCCGGAACCTGCAGGAGCGCCGCCTCCGTAAAAGTGCCCTCAGGTCCGAGGAAGGTATAGGTGCGGCGGGCGGGCATGGGTATTCCTTTGCGGGTATGGACGGGCGTTGCGCAGGTGACGGCGGGCCGGTCTACAGAACCACGGGCTTAAGGCCGTTGTCGGACACCAGCGGCTTGCCGGATTCCAGCCACTGGTCCATCCCGCCGGCGACGTTGACCGCCGTATACCCCTGGCCCACCAGCCACTGGGCTGCCCGGAAGGAACGCCCGCCGGTCCGGCAGATGACGTACAAGTCCTCGTCCGGGTCGAGGTCGTCCAGCTTGCCGGGTAGCTGGTCCAGGGGGATGTGCAGGGCGCCCTCGGCGTGCCCGGCTGCCCATTCGTAGTCCTCCCGCACGTCCAGGATGGTGGCGTCCGCGGGGACGTCCTTCACGGTGACGGTATCGAAGTCGCTCATGGGAGTCCTCTCCTTGGCCTCAAGCTCTTGACTCCAGCGTATCGCCAGCACAGCACCCCGTACCCCTCGGCCGGCACAGGTTACGCTGGTCCGAAGCCCGCGAGCCGCCGCAAAGGAGCACAGTGTCCGCCCCACACCGCCTCGCTGACATCCACCGCCTGCCGGCGGTGCAGCTGAGCGCAGCACTGCGTTCCGGAGAGCTCTCCGCCCGCGAAGTCACGGCGCATTTCCTGGCGCGGATCGAGGAATCGAACCCGAGGCTGGGGGCCTTCATCACCGTCACCGGGCCGAGGGCGATGGCCGAGGCCGCTGCCGCCGATCTGTTCGCCCGGCGGCACCCGGACCAGCCGCTCCCGGCGCTTCACGGGATGCCGGTCGCCTTCAAGGACCTCACCGATGTTGCCGGCGTGGTCACCACCCACGGCAGCGCAGCGCTGGACCGCCGTCCGGCACCGGTCGACGGCGCCCTCGCCGCAGCCCTCAGGGGCGCAGGTGCCATCTCCGTCGGCAAGACGCAGGTACCAGAATTCGGGCTGACGGCCTACAGCGAAAACCGCATTGCACCGCCGTCGCGCAATCCCTTTGCCCTGAGCAGGAGCTCGGGCGGTTCCTCCGGCGGCAGCGCCGCTGCCGTGGCGGCGGGACTGGTGCCGTTCGCCCCCGGTACAGACGGCGGCGGATCGATCCGGATCCCCGCGGCGGCATGCGGCCTGCTGGGCCTGAAACCCGGCCGGGGCGTGGTCCCGGCGGGCGAAAGCAGCGGCGACCCTGCCGGCCTCGTGGTGGCCGGGCCGCTGGCACGCTCTGCGGCCGACGCCGCACTGCTGCTGGATGTGCTGGCATCCAACGGCCCGGGCAGGCCGGACGACGCGAGCTACCTGGACGTTGTAGGCCGCGCGCCTGCTCCGCTGCGGATCGGAGTCAGCCTGGACAGCCCATGGGCCGGGATTTTTCCGTTCACCCCGGATCCGGAGGCACTGGACGCGCTGGACGCCGGCGTCCGGCTGCTCACCGGCGCCGGGCACGACGTCGTCGAGGCTGAGATCCGGTACGACAACCGTTACCCCGACGCGTTCACCACCGCCTGGACGGCAGGAGTGGGTGCGGCCCGGATCGCGCCGCACCGCGAGGTCCTGCTGACGCCGCTGACGCGCACCTTCCGGCGGCGCGCGCAGCAGCGTAGCGCCGCCAAGCTCAACGAATGCCTGGCGTTCCTGCGGCAATTCGAGCGCGACACCTTGGCGCAGTACTCAGCCTGGGACCTGATCCTGACGCCTGCACTGGCCCAGACGCCGCGCCCGGTGGGCTGGTTCACCGGGACGGGCCACGGGGACGGCCGGTGGCCGGCGTCGGAATGGGCGGGCGACGCCGACGGCGACTACCGCAGGCAGTGCGAGTTCGCGCCATGGTCGTCCATGGTCAATGTATGCGGCCTTCCGGCCATCAGTGTCCCCGTGCACTGGACCGGAGGCGGCCCGCGAACAGGGCTGCCGATGGGCATCCAGCTGATCGGCCGGCCCGGCTCGGAGGCGCTGCTCCTGCAGGTGGCAGCCCAGCTAGGGTTCTGAGCGCATCCCCGGGCTTCCATCGCCCAGGCGTACGCTTGCCGGGTGGATCCCAGAACGCGCCTCCCTGTCGAGAACCGCATCTACATCCCTGCTCCAGGCGAGGAGACCGACGTCGAACTCCTGCCGGCAGGCGACGTCACCAATGGCGTGGTGCGGGTTGGCGGGACGGTGCGCCGCCCGCACCAGCTGCAAAGCCACGCCGTGGCGGACTACCTGGACTGGCTGGAGGACGCCGGCTTCGAGGGCTCCCCCAGATTCCTCGGCCGGGACAGCGCGGGCCGTGATGTGCTCACATTCCTTCCGGGCACATGTGCCGGCGCCGTGCCTGAACAGTGGGCGCAGTCCGAGGATCTGTTGCGCTCCGTGACCCGCCTGCTGCGCCGGCTGCACGCGGCGTCCGCGGGATATACCCCGGCCAGGCATCCATTCCCGCCGCGGCCGGTCCGGCAGGATCCGGGCAGGCTGGTCTGCCACCTCGATGTGACCCCCCAGAACGTTGTGGTCCGCGGGGGCCTCGCCACAGGACTCATCGACTTCGACCTCGCAGGACCGAGCACCGCACTTAAGGATTCCTTCAACACTGCCATGCACTGGGTTCCGTTGCGGGATCCGGCTGATGCCTGGGCCGGCTGGGAAACGGCGGATCCCTTCCGGCGGCTCAGGATTTTCGCTGACGCCTACGGCTGGACACTGGAAGAACGACGGCGGCTTCCGCAGTTCGGAGCGGAGGCCGCGGCGCTCTCGCTCGAACGCATGGAGCATAACGCCCGGAACCTCGGAGGAGGCTGGGCACGCATGTGGCGCGGCGGAGTTGGCGAAGTGATCAGCCGACGCCGGCAGTGGCTCGAGGACAACGAGGCCAGCCTGACGGCAGCGCTGACGGACCTGGGCTTCAGGTAGTCCTGGACGTCACATAGTGCTGGGCTTCAGATCGTGCTGGACGTGCTCGCGACGCTCGCCAGGATGGCCAGCCCCACAATCGCGAGGACCGTCAGGGCGAGGCCGAGATACCCCATCACCAGGCCCGCAATGGCGAAGCCGCGGCCTGAGGGTTCCCGTCCCAGCGCCATGTGGCCCAGGATAACGGCGGCCAGCTGCGGCAGGATGAACACCCCGAAGCCCAGGTAGACGGCGATGCCGCAGCACAGGCTGGCAATGCTGAGGCCCTTCGGCTGGGGCGCTGCACCGTAGTACGACGGCTGGCCGTACGGGCTGGAGTACTGCTGATTGTATTGCTGGCCATATTGTTGCCCGTACTGCTGGCCGTACTGCTGACTGTAGGGGCTCGCCGGCTGTCCGTAGGCACCGCCGGCGCCAGCGTCGCCGTGCTGCCCGCCGAACTGCTGGCCGCCGAACTGCTGGCCTGGCGGGGTATACAGCGGCGGATCGTACAACGGCGGGGCCGGAATGTCCGAACCCTGTTGTTGACCGTACTGCGGTTGCTGGTGGGTGTCCGGTTTCGGCTCGTCGCCGGTTCCGGGACGCTGCTCTGTCATGGAAATCCCCTCATTCTGTCCTCAACAGAACATTACCGCCGTCCCCGGCGGTTTACGCCGGGGATCTGATCCGGGCGCTGGGTGGCCCTACTTGGGGAGCAGCTCCCACAACAGCCACAGGGGCGGCGCCAGCAGTGCCGCTGAAACGAGACCCGCGACGAGCGAGCGTCCCACCACCCGCAGCACGGTACCCGGCCGGCGATCCCGGCCATACCGGTAGCGCGGTGGAGCCGGACGCTTGTGGGCCGGACGCCGGAGCGCTGCCCTGGACGTGTTCGCGTCATCCGCTCCCTGGGTGCCCGTACGGCCTGCGCCGCTGCCCGTGGCTGGGCGGTACGCAGGGTTTCGGACGGTGCCGGCTTCCGGCACCTGAGGACGGGTGAGGAGTTGCCCGAGTTGTGCGTAGAGCAACAGGGCCGAAGGTGCATCCAGCACATCCGGCAGGCCGGTTATGGCGGCCGTCATGCAGTCGATCCCCCGCACCTCGATGCCTGCACCGGTGGTGCCCTGCAGCTCCGGCTGGGCTGTCAGGCAGATCAGGGAGCGGACCAGCCTCCGCCACGGCGGAGGCAGGTCCGCGGCCACCGCGGCTGCCTGCGCCAGCGCCGTCTCCACCGCGGGGAACCGGTCATGACCGTTCTGGCGGAGTGCGCCGTCCACGACGTCGACGTGGCCGGACCAGCTCTTGGCGCTGACCACCACCACACCGCCGGGTCCCACCAGCACCTGCTCCAGCCGCGCCAACGGGCGGCCTGGCCAATGGACATCGTGCAGCACGAACCAGCCGTAAGGCCCCAGTTCGGCAAGCCTTTCGGCCACCAGATGGCTGCTTTGCTCCGCACCCATGGCGCCCGCGCTAACAGGGCCGGAACCAACAGGGCCGGAACCAACAGGGACCACTCCGGCTTTGCTTGCTCCAGCCTGGCGGGCGGGGCCGAAGCCCGTGCCCTCAGCCGGGCCCCCGCCGCCGGGGGCGAGGTCGCGCTTCAGCCGCGCAATCCGTTCGGAGGCAAGCCTCGTCCGTTCGAATGCTGCATCTCCAGCCCCCATTGTTCACCTCTGCATTGCTCGCTCGTCTTCCCAATGACCGGCCCAATTCCACCGGACACCCGGCCGTAAATTTTCCCGGCCCAAAAGCCGGCAAAATTTCCGGCCCCGGCGGGCGGAATTACCCTCCCGCGGATGGCACGGCTGAAATTCAGCCACAGGCAGCCGGGACGTTTCCGCTGGTCCGGACGCCCGGCGTCGTTCATCACACCGGGTGTTCCTGCCGTTTGAACGTAACAGCCCCACAGGGGCGGGTATATAAGTACTTTTCCGGCACTACTCAGTTTTTTGTTCCGGATAAATGCAAGTAGTCCGGAAAATTTGCGACATTCTGCGTCACAGGGGCCGGATTCCGGACACTCCGTGTTGCCCTTCGCCGTCGTCTGGCATGCTGGTGCCATGGCTAGCCGAGCGGGCACAGTTGCCCAACCCCAAGACCTTGTCGACCTGACCGCACTGCTCGACGCGTACTACGACGTCAAGCCTGACCTGGGGGATCCCGGCCAGCGCGTGGCCTTCGGAACCTCCGGGCACCGCGGATCAAGCCTGAAAGCGTCCTTCAACGAGGCGCACATCGTGGCGATCACCCAGGCGATCGTGGAGTACCGCGCCGGACAGGGCATCACTGGCCCGCTGTTCCTGGCCAAAGACACCCACGCGCTGAGCGAACCGGCCCAGAACTCCGCCCTTGAGGTGCTGGCCGCAAACGGCGTGAACGTCCTCATCGACGCGCGGCACGGCTACACCCCCACCCCGGCCCTGAGCCACGCCATCCTCACGTACAACAACAACGCCCCCGCGGGAGCACCGCAGGCTGACGGCATTGTTGTCACCCCCAGCCACAACCCGCCGGCCGACGGCGGCTTCAAGTACAACCCGCCGCACGGCGGCCCCGCCGACACCGACGCGACGGGCTGGATCGCCAACCGCGCCAACGAACTGCTGGAGAACGGGCTCCGCGGCGTGAAGCGGATTCCGCTGGCCCAGGCCCTCGAGGCCGAAACCACCGGGAAGTTCGATTTCCTCAGCAGCTATGTGGACGATCTGCCGTCCGTCCTGAACCTGGACGCCATCCGCGACGCAGGCGTCCGGATCGGGGCCGACCCCATGGGCGGCGCGTCCGTGGATTACTGGGGTGAGATCGGCGAACGCCACCAGCTGAACCTCACGGTGGTCAACCCCACGGTGGACCCGCAGTGGGCCTTCATGACCCTGGACTGGGACGAGAAGATCCGGATGGACTGCTCTTCGCCGTCGGCCATGGCATCCCTCATCAACCGGATGTCTGTTGGTGCGGACGGGACCGCCGCCTACGACGTCGCCACCGGGAATGACGCCGACGCCGACCGGCACGGCATCGTTACCCCTGACGGCGGACTGATGAACCCCAACCACTACCTCGCGGTGGCCATCGACTACCTGTACCGCAACCGCAGTGGCTGGAACCCGAACTCCGTTGTGGGCAAGACCCTCGTGTCCTCCTCGATCATCGACCGCGTGGCGGGCGGCCTGGGCCGCAAGCTCGTGGAGGTGCCCGTGGGCTTCAAGTGGTTTGTCCCCGGCCTGCTTTCCGGTGAAGGTGCATTCGGCGGCGAGGAGTCCGCCGGCGCTTCCTTCAACAAGCGCGACGGCAGCGTCTGGACCACGGACAAGGACGGCATCCTGCTGGCGCTGCTGGCCTCGGAGATCACCGCCGTCACCGGAAAGTCGCCGTCGCAGCTCTACAAGGGCCTCACGGACCAGTTCGGCGCCCCGGTGTATGCACGGATCGACGCCGCCGCGACGCGGGACCAGAAGGCGGCGCTGGGCAAGCTGTCGCCGTCGGACGTCACAGCGACGGAACTGGCAGGCGAGGCCATCACGGCAAAACTGACCGAGGCGCCGGGCAACGGCGCGTCCATCGGCGGACTGAAGGTGGTCACCGAGAACGCGTGGTTCGCGGCCCGCCCCTCCGGCACCGAGGACGTCTACAAGATCTACGCCGAGTCCTTCAAGGGCGCCGACCACCTCAAGCAGGTCCAGGCCGAGGCCAAGGCGCTGGTGGACGGAGTCATTTCCTAGGAATTTACCGGGTTCCCAGGGACAAGAAAGCGCCGGATGGCTGTTGGCCATCCGGCGCTTTCCTATGCTCAAGAAGTCCAAACAGGACTACCATTGGAAGTGGCCCGGATGCATGCCTTGCAGTTTTAAACTGCAGAAATACTGTCCAGAATGCCTCCGGAATGTCCCCCATATTGCCGGAGGCATTCCGTGTCCGGAGGCTGTCCGCAACCCGGCCCTTAGACCGTGCGGACCACGTCCTCGTAGGCGAACTTGGGCTTCGCTTCACCCCAGGCCTCGGGGCCGGGCTGGCCAATGTTCACCACCAGGAAGCTCTTCTGGTCGCCTGCCGGGAAGAACTCCGCGTCGATCGCGGAGAAGTCAGCGCCGGTCATCGGGCCGGCGGCGAAGCCCAGCGAGCGGACGGCCAGGATGAAGTAACCGGCCTGCAGGTGGGCGTTGTTGTTGCCCGTGGCGGTGGCCAGGTCCGGTGCGGCGTCGTACATGGCCTTGGGGGCGTTGTAGCCGGGGAGGAAGTTGTCCCACTGCTCCTGCCAGGCGGTGTCGTAGCTGAGGATCGCCACCAGTGGTGCGGAGGCCGTCTTGGCCCGGTTCCCGGAGGACAGCGTGGCCACGAGCTTCGCGCGGGCTTCCTCCGAGCGCACGTAGGTGACGCGCAGCGGCTGGGAGTTGAAGGCCGTGGGGCCGAACTTGGTCAGTTCGTAGATGGCGCGGGCCTGTTGCTCGCTAACCTCGCCGGTGAATGCGTTGGCGGTGCGGGCTTCGGCAAAGATTGCATCCACGGCGGCGGAATCGATCACTGCTTCTTCGTGGGCGATTGTCATTCGCGCCCCTTTCACTAGGCCGACATCCCTGGCGGGCGGCGTCGGGCAGTCCTGGTTGCTTTCGTTGGGTTCAACCGACTTCGGAGGCGCGCTCTTCCCGGAACGGGCAAATCAGCGGCGTGACGTTCCGCACACCGCGGCGTCCCTTTGCTGGCTGCACAGTGCCGCAGCGGCTGTTGGCCGGAAGCCCTCTCATGCCCGCGTCCGTCGGGGTATTCTTGCTCCTGAAGATCCAGCCCGGCGAGCGGGCAAACTCCCCTCCGAAAGGCCCCGCCAATGAGCATGCTCGGAATCAAATGGAAGCTGCACGGCAATGGCAAAGCCGTACGTCCGGGCGAGGTGGTGGCTCCCGGCGAACGGCTCGCGTGGCCCATCACCATCGGCGTGGGCATGCAGCACGTTGTGGCCATGTTCGGCGCCACCTTCCTGGTGCCCATCATCACCGGAATGCCGCCGGCCACCACGCTCTTCTTCTCCGGCATCGGCACACTCCTGTTCCTCGTGATCACCCAGGGCCGCGTTCCCAGCTACCTTGGCTCGAGCTTTGCGTTCATCGCGCCCATCACGGCGTCCCAGCAGCAGTTCGGAGTGCCCGGGGCGCTGGGCGGCGTGGTGCTGGCCGGCGCCGGCCTCGCCGTGATCGGCGCGATCGTGCAGAAGTTCGGCGCAGGCTGGATCAACAGGCTGATGCCGCCGATTGTCACCGGCGCCATCGTGGCCCTGATCGGGCTAAACCTGGCCCCTGCCGCCAAGAACAACTTCGACGCCGCCCCCGTGACCGCGCTGATTACGCTGGCCACCATTATCGTGGTGAGCGTCTTGTTCCGCGGGATCATCGGCCGCCTCAGCATCCTGGTGGGCGTGCTGGTGGGCTACCTGGTGGCCATGCTCCGCGGCGAGGTGAGCTACGACAAAATGGACGCCGCCGCCTGGGTAGGACTCCCGCACTTCCAGACGCCCGAGTTCCACATCGGCGTGCTGGGCCTGTTCGTGCCGGTGGTCCTGGTGCTGGTGGCAGAGAACATCGGCCATGTGAAGTCGGTGTCCGCCATGACCGGCCAGAACCTGGACGGCGTCTCCGGCCGGGCCCTGATGGCAGACGGCGCCGCCACGGTGCTGGCCGGCTTCGGCGGCGGTTCGGGCACCACCACGTACGCGGAAAACATCGGCGTCATGGCGGCCACGAAGGTCTACTCCACCGCCGCCTACTGGGTAGCCGGCATCTTCGCCATCCTGCTGAGCTTTTCGCCGAAGTTCGGCGAACTGATCGCCACTGTCCCGCCCGGCGTACTGGGCGGCGCCGCCACCATGCTGTACGGCATGATCGGCATCCTCGGCGTGAAGATCTGGGTCCAGAACAAGGTGAACTTTTCGAACCCGGTCAACCTGACCACGGCCGCAGTTTCCCTCATCATCGGCATCGCGGACTACACCTGGGCCGTGGGTGACCTGAAGTTCACGGGCATCGCGCTCGGATCCGCCGCGGCTCTGGTGATCTACCACGGCATGAAGGCCATCGCGAAGGCACGCGGCACCGCTGCCGAGCCCGAGACCGAGCAGCAGGGCCTGCCACCAGCCGCCAAGGCAGCCATCAACGCCGCAGCAAAGAGGCAGCCCAAGAAGCGGTAAACGCTTCCCTGACTGCCTCCGAAAACAGTCTGCGACGTACTTACCCGGCGTCGAACGTTTCGTCGTCGTCGTTGGGTGACTGTTCCTTCGGCAGGTCGTTTCCGCTGCCGTCCGGGATGCCCGCAGCCTCCTGCCCGGGCTCCGAGGAGAACTGCCCGGCACCGGAGTCGTCGGCGTTGCCCTCGTCGATCTCGGCGTCCGCCGATGGCACGGCCGTGTCCCCGTCCTCGGCGCCGGCCCCGGGCGAGGCGTCCGGATCGCGCGGCAGCGGCGACTCACCGGGGACCGGGTCAAAGCCAGCCACGTTGCTTTCACCCTCGGCGTGGAGCTGGTCGTCGGTTCCGCCGAAACGCCCGGCCCCGGGTTCGCCCGAGCTGTCCTGGTCCTCCTCGGCGAAGTGGCTGAGGTTCGGCGTGCCGGTCTGGAAGGTCTCTCCCTCGGGGCTGTTCTGGTTCAGGCCCGCGGCGTCGAAGTCTTCCTCCTCGCGGGGCTGGGCAAACTGCTGGCCGCCGGCTTCCTGCTCCGCGGTGGGCGTTCCGTAGCCTCCCGCTTCCTCTTCAGGGGCTGCGTGCTGGTTGTCCTGGCTCATCTGTTCCTCCTGCTTGGTGGGGAATTGCTTGGCTGGGAATTACTGGAAACTCAAAGGCCCTTGCCACCGGTGACGGGAACCACCGCCCCGGACATGTAAGAACCGGCGTCGGACGCCAGCAGAACGTAGGCGGGGGCGAGCTCGGCGGGCTGTCCGGCGCGCTGCAGCGGGGTGTCCTGGCCGAACTTGGGCAGCTTGTCCGGCCATTCGGTGGCTGGGATCAGCGGGGTCCAGATGGGCCCGGGCGCCACGGCGTTGACGCGGATTCCCTTGGGTCCCAGTTCCTGGGCGAGGGCCTTGGTGAAGGCCACCTGGGCCGCTTTGGTCATGGCGTAGTCAATGAGCCCCGGAGACGGATTGAATGCCTGGATGGAGGCCGTGGTGATGATCGAGGCGCCGGCCTCCAGGTGCGGCACCGCCGCGCGGGCTGTCCAGAGCAGCGAGTACAGGTTGGTCTTGAAGACGCGGTCGAACTCCTCGGTGGGCAGGGACTCAAGGCTGTCGCGGTTCTTCTGGTACGCGGCGTTCAGCACCAGCACGTCGAGCCGGCCAAACTCGGCAACGGCGTCCTCGACGATCGACGTGCTGAAGTCCTCGTTCCTGCCGTCACCGGCGAGGAGCAGTGCCCGCCGCCCGGTCTTGCGGATCCATTCGGCGGTGTCCTGCGCGTCGTCCTCCTCCTCGGGAAGATAGGAAATGGCGACGTCGGCCCCCTCGCGTGCGAAGGCGATGGCCACCGCCTTGCCGATTCCGGAGTCGCCGCCCGTGATGAGCGCCGCCTTGCCCTCCAGCGCCCCGCTTCCCTCGTAACTCAGCTCGCCATGGTCCGGCTGCGGATCCATAGGTGCGGTCAGGCCCGGCTGCTTCTGCTCCTGCTCCGGAAAGGGCCCTGAGTGGTACGTTCCCCGGGGGTCACCGGGCTGGTCGGACTGCTTGGCTGGGTCGGTCATCTTCCACCTGCTCACGTTGTCGGCTGCGGGTTGTTCGAACCTAACGCAGGTTTGAGGAGCAAGTCCACCGCCCGACGCAAAACTAGTCAGCAAACTTAGTGTTTGTTGAAATAGGGACGCACTTGAGCCTAGGTTGGAGCAAGCACGCCCGCTGCGGGCCAGACAGAGGAGGGCTCATGACCGATCCGGACGCCCCGGCTGGCAGCGGCAGAAATGAGACGCGCGAGGAGCAGCTGGACCGGAACTGGATGGAACTGATCCAGGAGCTGCGAGTCCTCCAGACGGGCGTCCAGATCCTTGCCGGCTTCCTGCTGACCCTGCCGTTCCAGCAGCGCTTTGAGTCTCTCGATGACTTCCAGGTCACGCTCTATCTTGTGAACGTGGCCCTTGCCGCGCTGACCACCGCGTTTATCCTCCTGCCGGTCAGCGTCCACCGTCGGCTGTTCCGGAAACGGCTCAAAGCAACCCTCGTGGCCAGCGCCGACAACATCACCAAGATCGCCCTGGGCGGGGTGGCCACCCTCAGCGTGGGAACGGCTGCGCTGGTGTTCGACGTTACGGCAGGCCGCACGGTGGGCCTTATCGCCGGCGGCGTGCTTCTCGCTGTGCTGGCCATCCTCCTGGCCTACGTTCCCGTGCACCTGCACCGGAGGGCCGCCAAAGAGGGCGGCTAGGCCCCTTCCAGCACCTGCCGGGTGGCCCACGCGAGGTATTTGCCGGCGTCGGACATGGCATCTTGCGGGCTGGGCGCGACGTCCAGCAGTTGCGCCGCAGCCACCACGCCATGTTCGGCCAGTTCCTCCGGCGTGACCGTGATCCGTCCCGCCACGGCCACCACCGGAATGCCGCGGTCCCGGGCGGCCTCCGCGAGCGCGATCGGCGCCTTCCCCGTGAGCGACTGCGAGTCCATGGAACCCTCGCCGGTGATTACCAGGTCGGCGTCGGCCAGCCGTTCGGCCAGTCCCGTGAGCGCGGCCACCAAGGCGAAGCCGCCTTCCAGCGTGGCCTGGGTGAAGGCAAGGAACGACGCCGGGAAGCCGCCGGCCGCACCGGCGCCCGGAACGTTCACGTCCCGGCCCGTCGCCTCCCGGACGAGGGATGCCCAGTTGCGCAGGCCGGCGTCGAGCTTCTCAATGGCGTCGTCGTCTGCGCCCTTCTGGCGGCCGAAGACGTGCGCGGCACCGGTGGTGCCGTAGAGCGGGCTCTGGACGTCGACGGCGATCCGGAACGTGACGGCGGACAACCGCGGATCCAGCCCGGAGACATCCAGGGAAACGGCGTCAGCCAGGGACCCGCCGCCCAGCGGCACCACGTTCCCGGCGGCGTCGAGCGGCTTGAGGCCCAGCGCGCGCAGGGCGCCGCTGCCGCCGTCGGTCATGGCCGAGCCGCCGACGCCCAGTACGATTTCGGTGGCGCCGGCGTCGAGCGCGGCGGCGATGAGTTGCCCGCAGCCGTAGCTGTGCGCGCGCAGCGAGTTCTCCGGCGTCGGCTCCATGTGGGCCAGGCCGGAAGCCTGCGCCGTTTCAATCACTGCGGTGGTGGCTCCGGACCGGTCCTTTCGGAGGGCCCAGGCGGCGCCGATCGGTGCCAGAATGGGACCGACGACGGCGTTGATCCGCTCCTCATAGCCGGCGGCGACGGCGGCTTCCAGGGTTCCCTCGCCGCCGTCGGCCACCGGGAACTGGGTGGTCACAGCGTCCGGGTAGACGCGGAGTGCGCCCTCGGCGATGGCGGCGGCGGCTTCGACGGCGGTGAGTGATCCCTTGAACTTGTCCGGGGCAATGAGGATACGCATGCCCCTATCCTGCCATTTCCAACCGGGAATACGCTTGCCGGACGCGTAATGGAAGTCACACAGTCCGGGCGGTCAGCTGCGCGACTCCTCCTGGCCCGCGTAGGTGTCCAGCAGCGCCGCCGCACCCTTCCCGGCTTCGCCTTCCTCGGAGAGCGCGGAGCGCATGCCGTCCAGCTTTTCGGCGCCCGCCGGGAACGGCGGCAGGAGGGGCACGTCCGGGTCGGTCAGGACCTCGATCAACACCGGACGTTCCGCGCCGAGCGCCCGGTCCCAGGCATCGGCGAGCTGCTCCGGGGAGTCAACGCGGATGCCGGTCAGCCCCAGCAGCTCCGCATAACCGGCGTAGGGAAAGTCGGGGATTTCCTGGCTGTCCGGGAACCGCGGCTCGGATTCGGTCTCGCGCTGCTCCCACGTGACCTCGGCCAGATCCCTGTTGTTGAACACGCACACCACAAAGCGGGGGTCGGACCACTGCCGCCACCGGTGCGCGACGGTGACCAGCTCGGCGATGCCTGCCATCTGCATGGCACCGTCGCCGGCCAGGGCCACGACGGGTCTGTCCGGCCGGGCCAGCTTGGCCGCGATCCCATACGGGACCGAGCAGCCCATACTGGCCAGCGTCCCCGAAAGGTGCGCCGGGACTCCCGCCGGCAGGATCAGCTGGCGCGCGTACCAGTAGACGCAGCTCCCGACGTCGACACTCACCTGGGCGTTGTGCGGCAGCCTGCCGCTGAGCTCGCGGACCACGAGTTCAGGGTTGACGGGGCTGGCCGGGACGCGGGAACGCTCCTCGGAAAGGTCGCGCCAGCTGCGGACCTCCTCCTCCACTTCCGTCCGCCACTGCTTGCGGGCCTGAGCTTGCGGGTTCCCATCCGGTTGCCCGCCGGCGCCCTTCAGCAGCTCCGCCAGCCTGGCAAGGGTTTCGGCAGCGTCGCCAACGAGACCAACTTCCACGGGGTACCGGTTGCCGACCTTCCGCCCGTCGATGTCCACCTGGACGGCCCGGGCGGCCCCGGGTTTCGGATAGAACTCGGTCCAGGGATCGTTGGAGCCGACGATCAGGAGGGTGTCGCAGTTCCCCATCAGGTGAGCGCTGGCGGTGGACCCGAGATGCCCCATGGTGCCCGCCGCAAATGGCAGCGTCTCATCCATGTACGGCTTGCCTAGGAGGCTGGTGGTGATGCCGGCGTCCAGCTGCTGCGCCAGGGCCACCACCTCGGCCTGGGCGGTCTTGGCGCCCTGGCCCACCAGGAACGCCACCTTACTGCCGGCTCCCAGCACCTCGGCAGCCCTGGCCAGGTCGTCATCGTGGGGCAGCACCCGCGCGGGCTGCCATTCGGGCGCGGTGACGATGATGCCGTGCTCCTGGTCGAGCTCGGGGGCCGGGGCCTTTTGGATGTCGTGCGGGACAATCACAACGCATGGGGTGCGGGTTTCGAGGGCGGTGCGGAAGGCGCGGTCCAGCACCATGGGAAGCTGCTCCGGGGTGCTGACCATCTGCGCGAACTGCGCCGCCACGTCCTTAAAAAGTGTGAGAAGGTCGATTTCCTGCATGTAGGCCGACCCCAGCACGCTGCGGCTCTGCTGGCCGATGATGGCCACCACGGGGACACCATCCAGCTTGGCGTCATAGAGCCCGTTGAGGAGGTGCACGGCGCCCGGCCCCTGGGTGGACGTCACCACGCCCACTTGGCCTGTGTACTTCGCGTGCCCGACGGCCATGAATGCCGCCGTTTCCTCGTGCCGCGCCTGAACGAATTCGACGCCGGTTTCCCTGCCGCCGCCGTCGGCGCTGTCGCCGCTGTCGGTTCCGGCGCCGCCCTGCGTACTACGGCGCAGCGCGCCCATGAAACCGTTAATGCCGTCCCCGCTGTAGCCGAAGACCCTGTTTACGCCCCAGGCTTTGAGGCGCTCCACCATTACGTCGGCAACCAGCCGGTCAGCCATCGCACACTCCTTTTGATAGTTGTTCCGCTATTCGTCGTGCCCCTGGTCCCCGCTCATCTGGTCTTCTGCGGGAGGCGTCTCGCCGGGCGGCACTCCCCCGCCAGGCTCCAGGCCCGTGACGTTGCCGTTCAACGGGTCGGGGTTGGGCGTGGCGGCCGAGTCCCCACGGGCGGCGTCACCGGTTCCGGCTTCGCCTGTTCCGGCTTCACCTGTCTTGGCGGCGTCGCGGTCCGGATTGGCCGGGTCATTTTCGGGATGGTAGGTGCTCATGGTCCTGCGGTCCTCCTTGGAACAGGTGCGCCGGCGTGGCGACGGACTTAGTAACGGGCTCAGGCTGCCGGGGCCCCGGCAACACTGGACTAATTGTAAGCATGCTGATAATTCTGGAACAGTCAGATGCCGCACAGTCCGGCCCGGCCGGAACGTTTCGAAGGAGCAAACTGATGGGAATCGGCGACAGCATTGGCAAAGCAGCGGAAAACGCGATGGAGGACCTGGGGCAGACGTCCGATCCCACGGACGACGCCCACGCGCCCGAGCCCGGAGCGTCCGACGAGGACATCCAGGTGCACTCCTCCATCAGCGAAGGCTCCAACGCCAGGGATGGCGACGCCGGCCCGCGGTCAGGTGTGCACACGACCTACACGCCGCAGGGCCCGGGCACCGAGGCGAGCGGGGGCCAGGGCACGGCAGGCGCCTCCGGCGGGTCCGGAACGGAGGAGTCAGCCGGAACCGCGACGTCCGGCGGCATCGGCGCGGCCGGCACCACGGACGCCGGAGAGGCAGCGCGCAGCGTACCCGGCCCGGCCGGGCTGCCCGAACCGGACCCGGAGGAACAGGGCTAGCGCCACTGCCCGCGCCCCTGCAGGACTTCCTTCAGCAGGTCGGCGCGGTCGGAGACGATGCCGTCCACGCCGAGGTCCAGCAGCCGGCTCATCTCGGCGGGGTCATTGATGGTCCAGACGTGCACGTACAGCCCCAGCTCATGCGCCCGGCGGACAAATCCCGCCGTGACGACGGGCACGGCCCGGTAGCGGACCGGCACCTGCAGGGCGTCAACGTCGCGCAGCGCCCGGCGCAGCACCGCCCGCACCGCGGCGGCCAGCGCGCGAACGGACAGCAGTGGCCCCAGCACCAGGAAGAGGGCATTCGCAAAGGTCCCAGCCGATGATGCGGTCCTGCGGCTGAGCTGCTGCAGGACCGCGCGGCGCCGGCGGTCGGAGAAGCTGGCGATCAGCACGCGCTCGTGGACCTGGTGGCGCTCGATTGCGGCCACGACGCTGGGGACGGAGTGCCAGTCCTTGACGTCCAGGTTGAAACGCGCGTCCGGAAACGCCGCCACAAGTTCGTCGAACGTTGGCACGGGTTCCGTCCCGCCAATCCGCACCCGCCGCAAGTCGTCCGCCATGAGGTCATGGATCCTGCCGTGGCCGTCCGTGACCCGGTCCAGAGTGCGGTCGTGGAAGAGGAGCAGCTCGCCGTCGGACGTGGTGTGAACGTCCGTCTCCAGGTGGGAATAGCCAAGCTCGACGGCGGCCCGGAATGCTGCCAGCGAATTCTCCAGACCGGCCAGGGAGAATCCCCTGTGGGCCATGGCCACCGGCTGGCCCGCCCCTGGTTCGGGGCCGGGGGCGGAAAAGTAAGGCAAGGTTCCCGTCATCCCCGAAGCTTAGACCAGCCTCAGGCGGGCAGGATCTCCACGCCGTCGCTGCAGTGGAGCAGGGTGCGGCCGCGGCCGCCGTCGAGATCCACCCACACCACGGTGCGGTCCGGCGTGACGGCCGAGACGCGGCCGCCGGTTTCGAATCCCGGCGCAAGCAACACGCTGACCCGGTCCCCCTCACGCAGGGCCGACCAGTGCGGGGCCGGCTCCACGGGACGCAGCGGAACCTCGACTGTATTTTTGGTCTTTTTCCTGGCCACGATGTCCCCTATCGGTCACTCACCCAACAGGCCACACCCTATGGTGCTGACATGAACGCCAGTTGACCGCCAGCCGCGAGTTCGGTGGCAGGCGGGCGACTGCAGCCTTACGGCAGCTGGAGGCCCAGCGCGGCGAGCTTTTCCTCGAGAATCTGGGCCACGCCGTCGTCGTCAAAATGTGGCGCCTGCTGGCCGGCGGCCCGGATCGCTTCCGGGTGTCCGCTGGCCATGGCGTAGCCGTGGCCGGCCCAGCGGAGCATCTCAATGTCGTTCGGCATGTCGCCGAACGCCACGACGTCCGCGGCATCAATGCCCAGCGAGGCGGCATAGTCGGCGAGGGTGACGGCCTTGTTGATCCCCGGCACCGCGAGCTCCAGCATGGCGACGGTGGGCGCCGAGTGCGTCACCGAGGCCAGGTTTCCGACGGCGGGGCCCACCTCTGCGAGGAAGTCGTCGGCGGTGCCTTCGCGGACGATGGCCAGGAACTTGACGACGGCGTCTTCCGCGGTGAGCGTCGAGGCCAGCGGGGCTGGGGTGAACTCGGAGAGCAGCTCGCTTGAGCCGTTTTCGATGAAGCCGGGTTCGAGGTGGAAGCCGGTGAGGGTTTCGGCGGCGAAGAGGGCGGTGGGGCGCACCTTCTTGATGATCCGCCGGATTTCGAAGATGTCGTCAATGGCCATGGTCTGCGCCGAGACAACCTTGTCCGCCTCGAGGTCCCACACCACGGCGCCGTTGGAACAGATCACGGTGCCTGTGTGGCCCAGCTGCTCCTCGAGCGGGTGCAGCCAGCGCGGCGGGCGGCCGGTGACAAAGACAAGTTCGACGCCGGCTTTCCGGCAGGCGTGGAAGGCCCGGATGGTGCGGTCACTGATTTTTCCGTCGTGCCCAAGGATCGTTCCGTCTATATCACTCGCTACCAACCGCATGCTGCCAGTTTACGTGGGCCGTCCGTATGCTCAGGAGACGGGGAGGCTCACCGTCACCGTGGTTCCTTTGCCCGGCACACTGCTAAGGCTGATCGAGCCGCCGTGGCCCTCGACGATGGTCTTGCTGATCGGCAGTCCCAGGCCTGCGCCGGGGATGGCCGTTTCACGCGAGCGGGCGGACCGGAAGAACTTGGTGAACGCCTGCTCCTGCTCCTGGCCGTCCATGCCAATGCCGGTGTCTGTGATCGAACAGACAACATGGCTGTTGGCCCGGTGGGCGCGGGCCGTGACCCTTCCCCCGTCCGGCGAGAACTTGATCGCATTGGACACCAGGTTGCCGAAAACCTGGCTGATCCGGCCGGGATCGACGCGGGCGTTCAGGGGCTCCTCGAGGTCGAGGACCAGTTCCACACCGCTGACTGTGGCCTTCGCATGCGAGGAGGCCACCACGCCAGCCAGCAGGCTGGCCACGTCGGCCTCCTGCAGGGCCAGTTCCACCCGCTCCGAGGCTACGGCAATCAGATCGTTCACAAGGCCGAGCAGATGGTTGGCGTTGCGCTGCACGATCCGCAGTTCCTCCTCGATGTCCTCGTGGCCGGGCTCGTCGAGGACCAGTTCGAGGTAGCCGAGGATGGACGTTAGCGGGGTACGGAGCTCATGGGAGACGGTGGCCACGAAGTTGTCCTTGGCCGACAGGGCGCGGATCAGTGCCGTGACTTCGGCGAAGGTGATCACCGCGCCGGCGTGGGTTCCGTTCGTGGAAACCATGGTGCGGGCTGTGACGGAGTACGCGCGCATATCCTCACCCTCACCTGCCCAGCACAGCTCGTCGGTGAACGTCTCGCCGGCGGCCGCGCGCGCCGTCGGGAAGCGTTCCGGCGGCAGCGCAGTGGCGCGATCAGCCTGGAACAGCCGCGGCCGGTTGGCTGACGGTGCCAGCCCGGACAGCGCCGCGTCGGTCCGAAGGGCTTTGTTGGTCAGGACGTCCTGTCCGTTCTGGTCCACCACCCACACGCCAACATTGACGGTGGAGAGTACGGCGTCCAGGAGCCGCTGCCGCTGCATGCTCTCGGCGACGGTGTCGGCGAGCGCCTCGTCCTTCCTCACCAGCGTCTGGCGCTGGCGGTAGAGGGCACCCGCCACCACGTGGGCGGTGACGGCGATGGCCGCCATGACAAGGGGCAAGAAAATGGTCCGGATCATAGAGCCCTGGGTGGGCGCCGCTCCGAACGCCGCCGCGGGCAGCACAGTGCTGAGCGTGGCACCTGCCACGGCGAGGACCACGCCGGCCCGGTTGCGGTCCACGGACAGCCAGATCACGGGAAAGACCAGCAGGAGGCTCAAAACGTTGAAGTTGGGACCGCCGGCCTCCCGCGTGAAACCGACGGCGACACAGTCCAGCGCGGGAATGACGGCGTAGGCTCCCCTAGGGAGCCTGCCCCAGGGCACCGCAACGCTGAGGACAAAAAGGGCGGTGTGCGCCAGCAAGGCGAGCTGGAAGCGTGGATCGGCCAGCGTTTCAGGGTGGAAGACCTTGGCGGCTGCAACCACCAGCACCACAGTCACCGAAAGAGGCAACTGCCGGACAATGACGCGGCCCCGCTCCCCAAGGCGGCCAAAAAAAGCATCCACCCTGTCAGCCAGTTCAGCGCCGGTGCCGCCGCCTGGCCGTAGCTCCGGCCGCACGTCCGGTTCCCGTAAATGACTCATCAGCCTTTTCCCCCCGGAGCAGCATGAAGTAAGGCCTCCGGCTGCTTGAAGGGCACTGGTCACAGCCTAACCCGCAGGAAGTGGCCGGACCGAGGCTAGCTCGAGATAATCCCATCTTTACGAGGCACATTTTTCCGCGGTTCATCTTCTCGCGGCGGCGCGGTGGATTCCCTGACCACCAACTGGGTGGCAAGCTCCACACGGTGGGAGTCAAGCTCTTCTCCCCGCGCCTGGCTCAGGACAGCCCGCAGGGCCGCCCTTCCCATTTCGTGCAGCGGCTGGGAAACCGAGGTCAGGGACGGAACGGCATCCTCCGCCAGCGTTGTCCCGTCGAAGCCCACCAGGCTGAGGTCTTCGGGGATGCGGATGCCGTGATGGCGGGCTTCCCGCAGCACGCCAACGGCAACACTGTCGCTGCCGGCAAAGATCGCCGTCGGCCGTTTTGGCAGGGCAATCAGTCGCCTGAGTCCCTCTATGCCGTGATGGGTCCGGAACTTTCCGTGAATGATGTATTCCGGATTCACCTGCACACCGCCGGAGGCCAGGGCGGACATGTAGCCGTGCAGCCGGGCCTGGTTGCACTCGGCCGTCTCATGCCCGCCGAGATAGGCAATGTCCCGGTGCCCGAGTTTGAGCAGGTGCTCCGCGGCGGCCTTGCCGCCTGCCCAGTTGGTGGCGCCGACACTAACAACGTCCGGCGGCGGAGGATTGAGAGGGTCCACCACGGCTACCGGAATGTTCCGCCGCCTGAGGGCTGTCAGCTGGGCCTCGCTGAAATCAGAAGTCACGAGGATCAGCCCTATCCTGCCGTGGGCAACCATCCGTTCGGCCCGCTTTTCCGGGCTCAAACCGGGAACTGCCCCGCTGCTGGAGGTGCTCATGAGGACCTCCACGCCCACGGATGCCGCGTATTCCAGGATCCCGTTGAGGACGGCTGTGGAGTAGGCCGGCGTGAAGGCATCAAAGGAGACTTCGACGATTGAGGGCTCGGGGGAGGCGACCCGGCGCTGCATAGGGGACTGGTAGCCGGCGTCCACCAGCGCGGCGAGCACTTTTGCGCGGGTCTCTTCCGCTACGTCTTCGCGGCCATTCACCACCTTGGAGACGGTAGGCGTGGAGACTCCCGTCAGTCTGGCAATGGCTGCCAGGGTCATTTTCTTCGGGGGTGTCGAGAGGGACACAACCAACCGCCTTTCGAAATGTTTCGCGATTAGAAGTCTTGCCTACCGCCGCCCTCACGTCAACTATCGACGGTAA
The DNA here is from genome assembly GCF_021789315.1 of Arthrobacter sp. FW305-BF8. Taxonomy (NCBI): domain Bacteria; kingdom Bacillati; phylum Actinomycetota; class Actinomycetes; order Micrococcales; family Micrococcaceae; genus Arthrobacter; species Arthrobacter sp. FW305-BF8. The sequence continues at coordinate 370,084 of NZ_CP084561.1, read as the reverse complement.
TTTCCGGCAATACGCGGCTTTATGCAGGCTCTTGACCGTGATGGCGATCACTAGTACCTTTACATCGTATCGAACGGTTATCGAAAAGTTTCGAGAGCCGCACCGCAATTCGTTCCCGTCTCGCAGCGGAGATGGGGTTTCAAGCCTGGGAGCCAAGGACGCCCCCGAAGGATGAACGGAAGACTAATGAAATTTCTGAAACTGCGTACTGCAGGTACAGCTCTCACAGCCGGTGCGCTGGCCCTTTCCCTCGCCGCCTGCGGCTCGAGCGGCCCGGCCGGCGGCTCCGTGAGCGCCGACTCTGCGTCAATGTGGGGGCTCACCGGCGGGAACCAGGCATCCCTGCAGAACTCTGTCGATGCCTGGAACAGCGCGCACAGTGACCAGAGCATCAAGGTCGAGTTCTTTGCCAACGATGCTTACAAGACCAAGGTCCGCACTGCCATTGGTGCCGGACAGGGCCCCACCTTCATATACGGCTGGGGCGGCGGTGTGCTCAAGTCCTATGTCGATTCGGGGCAGGTTGAGGACCTGAGTGGGTTCCTCGAGAAGAATCCGCAGGTGAAGGACCGTTACCTTCCGGCCGTGCTGAAGAACGGTGAGATCAACGGCAAGGCGTACGCCGTCCCCAACAACAACGCCCAGCCCGTGGTGCTGTACTACAACAAAGAAGTCTTCGAGAAGGTGGGCGCACAGCCGCCCAAGACCTGGGACGAGCTGATGGCACTGGTGCCCAAGTTCAAGGCCGCGGGTATTGCACCGTTTTCCCTGGCCGGCCAGTCGAAGTGGCCGAACCTGATGTGGCTCGAATACCTGGTTGAGCGCATTGGCGGTCCTGAAGTCTTCGCAGACATCGCCGCAAACAAGCCCAACGCCTGGTCTGACCCGGCCGTCACGGAGGCACTGACCAAGATCCAGGAACTGGTCGATGCCGGAGGGTTCATCAACGGCTTCTCCTCCATCGCCGCCGACAGCAGCGCCGACCAGGCCCTCCTGTACACGGGCAAGGCTGCCATGATCCTGCAGGGCGGCTGGATCTACCAGGGCATGAAGAAGGACGCCGGTAACTTTGTGAGCAGCGGCAAGCTCGGCTTCACCTCGTTCCCCACCGTCTCCGGCGGCAAGGGTGACCCGGGCAACGTCGTCGGCAACCCCTCCAACTTCTGGTCAGTGTCCGCCAAGGCCACCGACGCCCAGAAGGAAGCGGCACTGAACTACATCAAGGACGGCATGTTCACCGAAAAGAACACGCAGGACCTGATCGACTCCGGTGCCGTGCCGGTGGTCAAGGGCATCGAGTCCAAGCTGGAGGCATCCCCGGACAAGGACTTCCTGACCTTCGCCTATGGCCTGGCCAAGGACGCGCCGACGTTCACCATGTCCTGGGACCAGGCCCTTAGCCCCGCCCAGGGAGACGCCATGCTCTCGAACCTGGACCAGATCTTCCTGAAGAAGATCACCCCCCAGCAGTTTGTGGACACCATGAACGCGACGGTGGAGAAGTAACCGTGGCTTCGATTACAAGCACCTCCCGGCGGACCCAGAGCAGGCGAAGCCTGAGCAAGGGTCCGTCGGGGTGGCTCGTCGCGCCGGCACTGGTTTTCTTTCTGGTCTTCGCCGTAATCCCGCTGGCCGGGGTTCTGTTCCTCAGCTTCACCAGCTGGGACGGCCTGGGTGAAATCAGATTGGATGGCGTCGGCAGCTGGGCCTCCGTCCTCACCGATCCGGTGACCGGCAACGCGATGCTGGTCACCGCCAAGATCATCGTCTTCTCGTTCATTGTCCAGGCGCCCATCAGCCTGCTGCTGGGCGTCTTCACTTCGGGCGCGCAAAAGTACCGGGCCGCGCTCGCCGTGCTGTACTTCCTGCCGCTGCTGCTCTCGTCTGCTGCTGTCGCGATCGCGTTCAAGGCCCTCCTGGACCCCAACTTCGGGATGGGGCCGGGGCTGGGCATCCCCGCCCTCGCCCAGGACTGGCTCGGCAATTCGGACCTGGTGCTGTTCGTGGTGGTGTTCGTGATCGCCTGGCAGTTCGTTCCCTTCCACACCCTTATCTATCAAGGCGGTGTCCGCCAGATCCCCGCCTCGCTGTATGAGGCGGCACAGATCGACGGGGCAGGCCGGGTCAAGCAGTTCTTCCACGTCACCCTGCCGCAGCTGAAGTACACCATGATCACCTCCTCCACACTGATGGTCGTGGGATCCCTTGCCTACTTCGACTTGGTCTTCGTCCTGACAGCCGGCGGTCCCGGCTATTCGACCCGCCTGCTTCCGCTACACATGTACCTCACCGGCTTCAAAGCCAACGACATGGGCGCGGCCAGCGCGCTGGGCGTCATCCTGGTCGTCATCGGCCTGGTCCTGGCCCTCTTCCTGCAGCGGCTCGGCGGACGCAACCGCAGCGCAAGCCAACTCGAAGGAGCCTGACATGGCCTCAACCACTGAGCTCGCAGTTCCTCCCGTGGCCCCGGCCACGAGGCGGCAGCCCGCACCGCGCGGCGGCAAGGGCCCCGGCCGGCGTCCCAATCTCATCGGGTCACTCGGCGGGTGGATCTGGCTCGCAGTGATCATCCTGCCCGTCTACTACGTCATCATCACCAGCCTGAAGGACCAGGCCGGGTTCTTCACAACCAACCCGATGATGCCGCCCACGGAGCCGACGCTGGACAACTACAAGCTTGTCCTGGAAAAGGATTTCGCGAAGTACTTCGCCAACAGCCTGATCGTCACTGCCGGCAGTGTGATTCCCGCCCTGCTGGTCTCCTTCATGGCCGCGTATGCAATCGTGCGCGGCAGCGGCTGGTTCATCACCTCCACCAGCAAGCTGTTCCTGCTGGGCCTGGCCATCCCGCTGCACGCCACGATCATCCCGATCTACTGGATGATCACCCGTGCCCACATGTACGACACCCTCCTGGCGCTGATCCTGCCCTCGATCGCCTTCGCCATCCCCATCTCGGTACTGATCCTGTCCAACTTCATGCGGGATGTTCCCAATGAACTGTTCGAATCCATGCGGCTGGACGGATGCAGCGACTGGACCATGATGTGGCGCCTTGCGCTGCCGCTGATGCGCCCCGCGGTGGTGACGGTGGGCATCTACAACGCCCTGCACGTCTGGAACGGCTTCTTGTTCCCGCTCATCCTGACCCAGAGCCCTTCCACCCGCGTGCTGCCGCTCTCCCTGTGGACGTTCCAGGACGAGTTCACCGCCAACATCCCCGCAGTGCTGGCCTCCGTGGTCCTCGCCACGCTGCCGCTGCTGGTGCTCTACGTGATGGCCCGCCGCCAGCTGCTCAGCGGCCTGACCGCCGGGTTCAGCAAGTGAGCAGCTCCGCAACTGAGCCGAAGAATGAAAGGAACAAACCAATGAGTGACCGTAAGCCCCTACGCGTCGGGATGGTGGGTTACGCCTTCATGGGCGCCGCGCACTCCCACGCCTGGCGGACGGCCCCGCGCTTCTTCGACCTGCCGCTTCAGCCGGAGCTGTCCGCGGTGGCCGGCCGGAACGCCGAGGGCGTCCGGGCCGCTGCCGGCAAATACGGCTGGGACGGCGTCGAAACCGACTGGCGCAGGCTGATCGAGCGGGACGACATCGACCTGATCGACATCTGCACCCCCGGCAACACCCACGCAGAGATCGCAATCGCGGCGCTGGAAGCGGGCAAACACGTGCTGTGCGAGAAGCCGCTCGCCAACTCCGTGGAGGAGGCCGAATTGATGACCGAGGCCGCGGACTCGGCAGCAGCCCGCGGGGTGTATTCGATGTGCGGCTTCAGCTACCGCCGCACCCCTGCGCTGGCCCTCGCCAAGCGCATGGTCGACGCCGGGCGGCTGGGACAGATCCGCCATGTCCGCGCCCAGTACCTCCAGGACTGGCTCAGCGACGCCAATGCCCCGCTCACCTGGCGGCTGGACAAGGAAAAGTCCGGATCCGGCTCACTCGGGGACATCGGCGCCCACAGCATCGATGCGGCCCAGTGGATCACCGGCCGCCGGATCACCGGGGTCTCCGCCCTGCTCGAGACCTTCGTCAAGGAACGCCCCGTGGGCGGGGACTTCGTGGGCCTCGGCGGGCACGGCGCCACCGGCGAGGACGTGGAGCTGGGTCCCGTCACTGTTGATGACGCGGCAATCTTCAGCGCCCGCTTCGAGGGCGGCGCTTCCGACGGCGGCGTTTCCGACGGCGGCGCTTCCGATGACGGGCCTATTGGAGTGTTCGAAGCCACCCGCTTCGCCCTGGGCAGGAAGAACGCCATGCGTCTTGAACTCAACGGCACCAAGGGGTCGCTGGCGTTCGACTTCGAGGACATGAACTCCCTGTCCTTCTACGACGCCGCCCAAGAGCCCGACGCCGGCTTCCGCCGGATCCAGGTCACCGAACCGGAACACCCCTACACCGGTAACTGGTGGCCCGTCGGCCACGGCCTCGGCTACGAGCACGTCTTCACCCATCAGGTGGTGGACTTCGTCAACGCGATCAGCGAGGGCCGCCAGCCATCACCGTCGTTCGCCGAGGCATTGCAGGTGCAAAAGGTACTGGCCGCCGTGGAAGCCAGCGCCACTGACGACAGCCGCTGGCAGAAGGTGCAGCCATGACCCGTCCCATCACCCTGTTTACCGGCCAGTGGGCCGACCTGCCCTTCGAAGAGGTGGCCCGGCTCGCGGGCGAGTGGGGCTTCGACGGCCTGGAAATCGCCTGCTGGGGCGACCACCTGGACCCGGAGCGCGCCGTCGAGGACGATGCCTACCTGCAGGGCAAACTCGACATCCTCGACAAACACAGCCTCAAAGTCCACGCCATCGCCAACCACCTCACCGGCCAGGCGGTGTGCGACGATCCCATCGACGAACGGCACCGGGACATCCTCTCCCCGACGGTCTGGGGCGACGGTGATCCCGACGGCGTCCGCGCCCGGGCTGCCGACGCGATGAAGACAACAGCACGGGCAGCCGCCAGGCTGGGCGTCAAGACCGTCACCGGCTTCACCGGTTCGTCGATCTGGAAATGCGTGGCCATGTTCCCACCCGCCTCGGATGCCATGATCGAACGCGGCTACAGGGACTTCGCCGAGCGCTGGAATCCGATCATGGACGTCTTCGACGAAGTCGGGGTCCGGTTCGCTCTCGAGGTTCATCCCTCCGAAATCGCCTACGACTACTGGACCGCCAAGCGCACCCTGGAGGCCATCGGCCACCGGGAAAACTTCGGCCTGAACTTCGACCCTTCCCACTTCATCTGGCAGGACCTGGACCCGGTGATGTTCCTGCAGGACTTCGCCGACAAGATCTTCCACGTGCATGTGAAGGAGTCGGTCCGCCAGCTCAACGGCCGCAACGGCCGGCTCGGCTCGCACCTGCCCTGGGCGGACCCGCGCCGCGGCTGGGACTTCGTCACCGCAGGACACGGCGACGTCAAATGGGAACCGATCTTCCGCACGCTGAACGCGATCGGCTATGACGGCCCCACCAGCATCGAATGGGAAGACGCCGGCATGGACCGGCTGGTGGGCGCACCCCAGGCTCTGGCCATGGTGAAAGACCTTGCTGCCATCAGCCCGCCCGCCGCTGCCTTCGACGCGGCCTTCAGCACCCGCTGAGCTGTATCAGAGAATCCAACGCTTCACCCGACGAGACTGCAAGGAAACCATGACAAGCGAGAACAAGACCGCCCTGGTGGTGCGCGGAGGCTGGGACGGACACCAGCCCATTGAGGCCACCGAGCTGTTCATCCCATACCTGAAAGAGCAAGGCTACGAGGTGCGGGTGGAGGAATCACCCAAAATCTATGCCGATGCCCAATACATGGCCGGCGTGGACCTGATCGTCCAGTGCATGACCATGTCCACCATTGAAAAAGACGAGTTCGAGGGCCTGCGGACCGCCGTCGAGAACGGTACCGGCCTGGCCGGCTGGCACGGCGGGATCGCGGACTCCTACCGCAACACCTCTGACTACCTGCACCTGATCGGCGGACAGTTCGCCTGCCACCCGGGCAAGCACCCGGACGAGCGCAAGGGTGAGCAGGCGGACAACTATGTTCCCTACACGGTGAACATGCTGCCCGCAGCGGAACAACACCCCATCACCGAAGGCATCGGCGACTTCGACCTCGTCACCGAACAATACTGGGTCCTGGCCGACGACTACATCGACGTCCTGGCCACCACCACCCAAAAGGTACGCGAATGGGACCCGTGGAACCGTGAAGTCACCTCGCCTGCCATCTGGACCCGCCAGTGGGGCAAGGGGCGTATCTTCGTCGCCACGCCCGGGCACCGCGTGGAAATTCTCCAGGACACCAACGTCCGCACAATCATCGAAAGGGGCATGCTGTGGGCAACTCGCTAGACGCAGGAGAGCACACACGAGTAGGAATCATCGGCTGCGGCAAAATTGTTGAGCAGTACCTGGCCAGCTTCCGCCGCCTTCAGGACCTCATCAGCCTCGTGGCCGTCGCAGACCTCGACCCTGCACGCGCGCAGGCGGTCGCCGACGACTACGAGGGCGTCCGCGCCCTCACAGTCGAGGAGCTCCTGGCGGCAGACGACGTCGAACTCGTGCTGAACCTGACCATCCCCGCTGCCCATGCCGACGTCGCCCTCAAAGCCATCGCCGCCGGAAAGAGCGTCTACGGCGAAAAGCCGCTGGCAGCGACAACCGCGGAGGCACGGGAAGTGCTTGAGGCCGCCGAGGCGGCCGGCGTCCTGGTCGGATGTGCTCCGGACACAGTGCTGGGTACCGGAATCCAGACAGCCCGCAAGGCAATCGACGACGGCCTGATCGGCCGTCCCATCTCCGCCACCGCCACTATGGTCACTCCGGGCCACGAACGCTGGCACCCCAACCCCGACTTCTACTACCAGCCCGGCGGCGGCCCGCTCCTGGACATGGGCCCGTACTACGTTTCGGCCCTGGTCACCCTGCTGGGACCCGTCGTCTCAGTGATGGGCGCCGCCAGCCATACGCGCTCAGAACGCACCATCGGCTCAGGTCCCCGTGAGGGCGAAACCGTTCCCGTGACCACCGACACCCACGTCACCGGCGTGCTGGTTCACGCCTCGGGAGCACTGTCCACGCTGGTGATGAGCTTCGACGCCGTCAAAACCAAGAGCCCCAATATCGAGATCCACGGTGAGCTCGGCTCACTTGCCGTGCCGGACCCCAACCACTTCGACGGCGACGTGCAGTTGTTCGCGCTGGGCGCCGAGGACTGGCAGACGCTACCCGTTTCGGCCGGCTACGTAGATTCCGGCAGGGGGTTCGGGATCGCGGACCTTGCCGGCACTCCACCGGGGTCCGAGCCGCGCGCCGGTGGACTGCTTGCCTACCACGCCCTCGAGGTGATGGAGTCCGTGCTCGCCTCGGCCAAGAGCGGCGCCGCTGTGAAGATTCACAGCACAGCGGCACGTCCTGAGGCCGTGGAACTGACTACCCTGGCAGCCCAGGTCGCGGAGGCCAGCTCGTAGGGCTGGAAGCTGGTTGCGCCCGATTCGGCGGCGGCGGTATTTCCGCCGCCGCCTTATTCGTCGTGACGCGGGCCGTGGCCACTCCGCTGGCCGTTTTCGCGCAGGCTGGAGGGAGTTCCGATTGCTCCCGGTAGCGGCGGTGCGGTGGAGCGGTAGGTGTGGCCGGTGGGCGTGGTGATTTCGAAGGTATGTCGCGGCCCTGGCCTGGGCTGTGCCGCCCAGCCGGGAAGTTCTTTGGTGTGGTTGCAGGCTTCACAGAGACCCGCGCCGTTGTCCAGACTGGTTCGGCCGTCGTTGTGCCAAGGGATGATGTGGTCGTGGTGGCGGATGGGGGCGTCGCAGTAGGGTGTGCGGCAGGTGTCGTCGCGGATTTGGATGAAGCGGCGCAGCGGTGCGGGGAAGAGCCGCCTGCGCGAGTCCATGGCGACGAGGTCACCGGTCTCTGGGGCGGTGTAGAGTCGGCGGAGCCAAACCTTCAGCTCCTCAGCTCCCTTGGCCTGTTCGCTAGTCACCAGGTCCCTGCCCCAGGCGGCGGGGACGGTGCCGTAGCCGGTCAGGCGTGCTGGTTCGCTGTCGCCCTGCAGTAGGGTGCGGTCGGTCATGACGAGGTTGAGCTCTATCCCGCTGATTCCGCCGGGGGTGCCGGTGGTCCAGTGGACGAGGGTGTCGGCTTTGATCTGGTTCAGCGTGCGCGGGTCTCCGGCGGCTTTGAGGGTTTCGGCGTTCCGGGTGAGGGCCGTGTACACGGCGACTCCCTGGTTGGCGGGAAGCAGCACGGTGAAATAGGTCATGCAGTCGGGGGCCGGGCGCAGGCTGACGGACCGCTCGGAGGCGGCGTGGCTCGCGCGTTGGGTGACCGATCGCGGGTCCCTGCGGGTGGCGGCGGCTTTTACAGCGGCGATGACGGCGCGGGTCCCGACCCCGGTGAAGGTTCCGGTGTCGGCCGCGAGTTCCTCATCGACCGCGGTCCGGTCTTCCACAGTCAGGCAGGCCGTCTCCTTCACGAAATACATGGCGCGCTCTTCGTTCAGCTGCCCGGTGTCCAGCGCGCCTAGGGTGTGCGGCATTTCGACGACCAGAGCTTTGGACATCCCGAGCAGCCGGCCTCCGCGGTTCGGGGACTCACCCCGGGCCAGCGCGATCTGCTCGGCCGCGCCCAGGCCCGGGTCTTTGCCGCGATCTTTACCCAGGTCCTCGGCGGCCAGTGGCGCCCGGCCGGTGGATTCCTGGCGGAGCCGGGCCTCGAAGGTCACCGAAAGCCGTGCCTGTTGCCCGGCCGCCCAGCTTTTGACGTTCTCGTACGCTCGGACTTGGTCGATCAGGCCGGCGTTGTCGGCGGTGAGGTCAGCCGCCGGGAGAAACCAGCCCCAGGGTGCAGCAGCGCTCGAGAGAACGCCGTCGTCAAAGAGGTCGTCGAAAGGACGGTCGGCAAACAGGGCCTCGGGAAACGGGTCTTCCGGAAGCACTGCCGGATACACGGCGTCGGGATCATCGTCATACGGCAACCCGTCGTCCGCAAACCGATTATCGGGCAACGCAGCGAAGTGAAAATCAGCGTCAGGAAACGCGGCAGCCTGCAGGACGCCGCCGCGCGACACCGCTGCGAAAGCCAGCTTTGATTCCCCAACAACATACATAAACACAGTCTGCCAAGGGGGTACGACATTGAAGTGCCGGTCCGGCGCCAGATTGAGGCGGATCCAAAAACATTTCTTGGATCCGCCCGAGAACGGAAACTGGGTAGCAGCACGGGGCGTTCCCAGGCCTGAGAACGCCCTGAAGTGCTACTTAGTTGGGCTGGCAGGAAGAGGTTTCGACAAGCTCAACCAACAGAGGAAGGCTCAGCCGGCGCTTGCCACCTTGTGCTGCTCCACCTTGTACTGCTCAAGGATGGCAGGGCGGAAGTCGGGCTTAGGGTTGCCGTCCAGCGCTAGATTCCAGTCCGGCCGCTCCCCTGTCAGCGCCCACGCCGCCTGCACGGCAGCTCCGCGGGCCACGTACTCGCCGGGACTGGGAACCAGTACGGGCAGGTCGAACACCTGGGCGGCGATCCGCTGGACCGCAGGGTTCTGCACTGCGCCGCCGATCAGCAGGAGGCGCTCGGCAGGATGACCCAGAGCTCGAAGGGCGTCCAGACCTCCGGCCAGCCCGCACAGCATCCCTTCGACGGCGGCCCGCGCAATGTTGCTGCGCGTGGTCGAGGCGATGGTCAGCCCGGAGAAGCTGGCCGTGGCGTGCGGCAGGTTGGGTGTCCTTTCCCCCTCGAAGTACGGGACCAGCACCACTCCACCGGCCCCCGGTTCAGCCTCAAGGGCCAGCCGGGACAGCTCGTCGAAGTCCACACCCAGCAACCCGGCGATAGATGTCAGCACCCGCGCTGCGTTGAGGGTCACGGCAATGGGCAGGAACAGGCCGCTCGCGTCGGCAAAGCCCGCCACCGTCCCGCTGGGGTCACCGATGGGCTCATCGGAGACGGCGAACACCGTCCCGCTGGTGCCCACGGATACGACGACGTCACCCGCCCGGGCGTCCAGGCCCAGTGCCGCTGCGGCATTGTCCCCGGCACCGGCGCCAAGCAAAATCGGCTGCCCGGCAATGTCGGCGTGGACGGCGCCGGGCGAAGCGCCCGGCTCCAGGACCCGCGGCAGGATCACGGCACCGCCAGCGGCGCCAACCCCGCGACCGGCCTCGATCGCATCCCGGCCGAATGCGAGCCGGAACAGCTCGAGGTCGTATTCACCGGTGGCGGGGTTCCAGTAACCCGTGCCGCTAACATCGGAGCGGTCCGTGGTGAGCTGCTCCAGATCGGGCCCGAGCGGGCTGGCGTCCGCGGGGCCGTAGCCCCGCAGACGCCAGGTCAGCCAGTCATGCGGAAGCACGACGGCGGCCACCCGGCCGGCAATGTCCGGCTCGTTATCGCGCACCCACCGGATCTTGGTGACGGTGAAGGAGGCCACCGGTACCAAGCCCGTCCGCTTCGCGTAGTCCTCGGCGCCCACTTCTTCGGTAAGGGCCGTGGCTGACTCTGCCGAGCGGGTGTCGTTCCAGAGCAGCGCCGGCCGCAGCACGTTGCCGTCCCGGCCCAGCAGCACCATGCCGTGCTGCTGGCCCCCCACGGAAAGCGCGCTGACCCCGGCAAGTCCCCCGGCGTCGTCGAACGCTTCGGACAACGCCCGCCACCAGTGGTCCGGGTGGACCTCCGTGCCGTCCGGATGGCCGGCGCGGCCCTCCCGGACGAGCGCGCCGGTATCCGCGTCCAGCACCACCACCTTGCAGCTTTGGGTCGATGAGTCCACCCCGGCGACGAGGTTCACGGGAAAAACAGTCATGGGATCAGCGGGCGCCGAGCAGGTGCTCGATGAAAAGCTGCTGGAGCTTCACGAAACCGAAGCCCTTGCCGCCGAAGTAGGCGTCGGCGTCGAAATCCTCGTAGGACGAGCGGTCGGCGAGGAGCTGCTCGTAGCCTTCGCCCGGGTTCAGGGTGGGGACGTTGATCTCGGAAACCCGCGACGCCTCCAGGGCAGCCTGCACCTCGGGGTCGGAACGGAAGGCCTTGGCGCGCTCCTTGAGCAGCAGGTACGTCTGCATGTTGGCCGCCGCGGAATCCCAGACGCCGTTGATGTCCTCGGTCCGGCTGGGCTTGTAGTCGAAGTGGCGCGGGCCGTTGTAGGCAGGCCCGCCCTGCGGGCCTCCGTTTTCCAGCAGGTCAACCAGGGAGAAGGCGTTCTGCAGGTCGCCGTGGCCGAACACCAGGTCCTGGTCGAACTTGATGCTGCGCTGGCCGTTGAGGTCGATGTGGAAGAGCTTCCCCTGGTACAGCGCCTGCGCGATGCCGTGGGTGAAGTTCAGCCCGGCCATCTGCTCGTGGCCGGTTTCGGGGTTGATGCCCACAAGCTCCGGCCGCTCGAGGGTCTCGATGAACGCCAGGGCGTGGCCCAGGGTGGGCAGCAGGATGTCGCCGCGCGGTTCGTTGGGTTTGGGCTCGATCGCGAAGCGGATGTTGTAGCCCTTGTCCGTCACGTAGTCGCCCAGCAGGTTCACGGCCTCGCGGTAGCGCTCGAGGGCACCGCGGATGTCCTTTGCGGCGTCGTACTCGCTGCCTTCACGCCCGCCCCACATCACGAAGGTCTCGGCGCCGAGCTCAGCTGCCAGGTCGATGTTCTCCAGGACCTTGCGGAGGGCGAAGCGGCGCACGCCGCGATCGTTGCTGGTGAAACCGCCGTCCTTGAAGACCGGGTGGCTGAACAGGTTGGTGGTGATCATGGGAACCACCATGCCGGTGGCCTTCAGCGCGCCGGTCAGCCGGTCGATCTCCCGCTGGCGGTCAGCCGCGGAGCAGCCGAACGGGAACAGGTCGTTGTCGTGGAAGGTGATGCCGTAGGCGCCCAGATCGCTGAGCCGGTTGATGGCCTCCACTGTGTCCAGCGGCGGGCGGGTAGCAGAACCGAACTGGTCCTGGGCCTCCCAGCCGACGGTCCACAGGCCGAAGGAAAACTTGTCGTCGCGCGTGGGCTGAATCGCCATTGAGTGCTCCCGTTTGGTTTGGAGGGACCTGCCCCTAAAGAAGGAAAGCGTAGATCCTGAATATGTTCCACAAACAAACATATTTGTTTTTCGCAGCCTGTCAACAGTTCTTCCAGAACTAAATGTGCAGTCTCAATCTGCGGAAACATCTATCGTCAGGCAGCCCTTGATGTTATGTTCTCCGCAACACCAAACGAAGGGCAGGCAATGGTCAGCGAAGCAGGAACTGAGCTGCACACCGCGGGGCACAACTGGGCGGGCAACCTCAGGTACGCCGCCGCCGAGGTGCTCGAGCCAACCACAGTGGCGGAACTTCAGGACCTGGTGGCCGGCGCGACCAAGCTTCGCTCCCTCGGTTCGCGGCACTCCTTCAACCGCATCGCCGACACCGCCGGCACCCTGGTCTCGCTCGAGCGCCTCGCGCCGGCCATCGAGGTGGACCCCGCCGCGATGACGGTGACCGTGAGCGGCGGCACACGCTATGGGACCCTTGCCGCCGAGCTGCAGCGGCAGGGCTACGCGCTGCACAACCTGGCGTCCCTCCCCCACATCTCGGTGGCCGGGGCCGTCGCCACCGCCACCCACGGATCAGGTGACCGAAACGGCAACCTTGCCACCGCCGTCGCCGGCCTTGAACTGGTGACCGCCGACGGCGGGGTCCTCACCGTGCGCCGCGGGGAACCCGACTTTGACGGCATGGTGGTGAACCTCGGCGCCCTGGGCGTCGTGAGCAGCCTGACCCTGGACATCGAACCGACGTTTCCGGTCTCGCAGACGGTGTTCGAGGACCTTGGCTGGGACCAGGTTCTGGAGAATTTCGACGGCGTCACCTCCTCCGCGTACAGCGTCAGCCTGTTCACCGACTGGAGCGGGGACCGTATCGGCCAGGCCTGGCTGAAGTCCCGGCCAGTACCGGCCGAGGCCATAGCCGAACGCGCCGGCTTCTTCGGCGGCAGCCCGGCCAAAGAACCGAGGCATCCCATCGCCGGCGTGCCCGGAACCACCTGCACGCAGCAACTCGGCGTGCCCGGTCCATGGTCGGACAGGCTGGCCCACTTCCGGATGGAATTCACCCCGAGCAAGGGCGACGAGCTGCAGAGCGAGTACCTCGTCCCCCGCGAGCACGCCGTGGACGCCATCCAGGCTATGCGCCGGCTGTCCCATCTGGTGACTCCGCTGCTGCTGGTCTCGGAGATCCGCACCATGGCTGCGGACAGCCTGTGGCTGAGCCCGAACTACGGCACTGACAGCGTTGGCCTGCACCTCACCTGGCGGCAGGACCAGCCCGCCGTCGAGGCCGTGCTCCCCGTGATCGAGGCGGAGCTGGCGCCCTTCGGCGCCCGGCCCCACTGGGGCAAGCTGTTCGACGGCGACGCCTCCCGCCTCGCGCCGCTTTACCCCCGCTTCGCAGATTACAAGGCCCTCGCGGACCGCCTGGATCCGGAGGGGAAGTTCCGCAACGATTTCCTCGACACCAAGGTTTTCGGCAGCTGATATTGTTCCGATGATGTCTTCCCCTCGCCAACGGGCCGCCCCGACCACCCGGCCCAGCGAGTTGGACCCCTCCCGGCGGAACAACCTGGCGCTGATTACGTCCCTGGTCCACCATCACCGTGTCCTCAGCCGTGCGCAGCTGACGAAGACGACCGGGCTGAACAGGTCAACGGTCGGAACCCTGATCGGACAGCTGGTTGCGCTCGGCCTCGTCTATGAAACCGCCCCCACCGGCGAAGCCCAGGTGGGCCGGCCGAGCCCCGAGGTGCGTCCGAGCCCCTCGATTGCGGCGCTCGCGGTCTACCCGGAGATCGACGCGGTCACCATTGGCCTGGTCAACCTCGGGGGCATCGTCCAGAAGAAGATCCGGTTCGCCACCGAACGGATTCCCAGTGCACGGGAGGCGGTCAATATAGCCGCTGCCGTGATCGAGGGGATGCGCACGGAGCTGGAGCACTCCTACCGGATCACCGGCATCGGTGTGGCGGTGCCGGGCCTGGTGAACCCCGACGACGGGACGGTGCGCCACGCGCCGCACCTGGGTTGGCGGGACGAGCCTGTGGCCCGGATGCTGGGCGAGGCCACCGGCTACGCTTGCCAGGCCGCCAACGACGCCTCGCTCGCCGCCGAGGCGGAGCTGATTTTCGGGGCCGGCGCAGGGCGGAACAACCTCGTGTACCTCAACGGCGGGGCCAGCGGCGTCGGCGGGGGAATCATTTCCAACGGCATGCTGCTCCGCGGGGCATCCGGCTACGCGGGGGAACTGGGCCACACCTTCGTCCGCACCTCCGGCAAACAGTGCCACTGCGGAGCCATTGGCTGCCTGGAAACCGAAGTGTCCCAGGGCCGGCTCTTTGATTTGCTGGGCCTCACCGGCGGCGACGCCTCCCAGTTGGAGCAGGCCCTCCGCGCGTCAGGCAGCCCTGCTGTCGCCGAAGAGATCTCCCGGCAGCTGGGCTTCCTGGCCATCGCACTCCGGAACGCCGTCAACACCTTCAACCCGGAGGTGATCATCCTCGACGGCTTCCTGGGGGTGCTCTACGCCCTCGAGCCGTCCACGCTCGATGACCTGCTGCTGTCCCAGGCTCTGGATGGCCCGGCCGCCCAGGCCAGGGTGCACCCCGCGGCGCTCGGCTCCAACCTGATGATGATCGGCGCGGCGGAACTGGGATTCGCCCGGTTCCTGGCGGACCCCACCGGCTTCGGGGCGGCCCTCACGGCATAAACCTGTTCACGGCATAGGCCTGTTCACGGCACGGGCCGGCGTTACGGCTAAGCCTGCTTAAAAGCAGAAGGCACCGGGTGCCCCTGTTGGGACGCACCCGGTGCCCTGCACCCACCTGACTTATAGGAACGCCAGGCTACTACCGGCCGAACACCACCTCGTAGGTCCGGGTCTGGCTTCCGTCTTCGCTCTTGACGGTGACCACGGCGGTTCCCGTCTGCTTGTCAGCCGGCTGCACGGTGACCGTCGCGTACGGGTCAGCTGCGGTGGCCGTGACCTCCTGCCGCCCTCCCTGAGCCTCAGCCCGGTAGGCGGTGACGTCCGGGTCGAAGCCGGCCAGCGGCTGGCCGTTGACGGAAATCCCGGCTGCGGCGGCGTCGGAGGACTGGCCCGGAGCCGAGGCGAGAACCTGGACCTCGCTCACCGTCATGTGGGTGTTCGTGCGGGCAGTGAGCACCACGCGCACGCCCTTGGTGTCCACGTTGGCCACCGGAACCGTGACCACCGGGGCGGGGCTGCCACCGGGCACCGGCACCGCAGCACCGGCGTTCTTCCACGTGCCGTCGGCGGCCTGGGTCTGAACCTGCAGGCTCTGCGCGTAGCTGTCAGTTGATCCGTCGCGGTAGAAGTGGACCTTCACGCCGGTCACCGTCTTCTGCTGGGCCAGGGAGACGGACAGGGTGTCGGTGGTGTTCTTGGTGCCCGACTTCCAGTTGGACCAGGCCTTGTCCGTCAGGTTGCCGTTGCCCAGTCCGGCCGTGCCGTACCCCGGCTCGGTGAAGGAGGCGCTGAACGTGGCACCGCCGTCGTCGGCCACGTTGTCCGCCGTTCCCGCCGTGACCTGGACGCGAACGGTGGCCGGCAGCGTCCGTCCGTCGGCGGCGTCGGCTGTGCCTGCCACACTGGCCACGCCGGTCTCGGTGAACGCGGGAGCCGCGTCCCAGATTACCGGCCGCTCCACCTTGCTGCCGCCGGCAGTCAGCGCGGTCACGGTGGCGGGCAGCGAGGGCGTTCCGCCAACGTAGGTCTTGGCCCTCGCCGGAAGCGTCGAGACGAGCGTGTCGACGGTGACCTTGGCTGTCACCGGATGGGCCGCCCCCAGGACGTCCGTCGCTGTTCCGCGCACGTCGACGGTTCCGGGCTTGCTCCACCGGGTCTCCGGCGGCATCGTCCAGGTCACCGGCAGTTCGCCGCGGGCGCCTCCGCGGTACACGGGGACCACCGTGGCGGGCAGCTGCGGCGTGGTCCCGGGTACCGTGAAAGCTGTGACGTTCTGGAATCCCTGGACAGTTTCATCGATGACCCGCCAGCGCTGGTTCTCACCGGAGTTGGCGGTCCACAGCGTCACCGGCGACCCGTCGGCGGTGGCATGACCGCCCACCTCGAGGAGCCGGCCGGTTGCCGCGTTGACGAACGTGTACGTGCCGTCGCCGGTGGTGGACATGGTCCACTGCGAGGGCTCAGCCGGCGTTGCCTCCGCCGGCACCAGCTGGGGCGTTCCGTCGACGACGGCGAGCTGCCGCCCGCCGTCGGCCGTTTCAATGGCGTAGCGGGCACGGCTGCTGTTTTCGCCGCTGAGGCGGCGGATGTTCCACAGCTGGTCCGCGCCGGCGCCGGAACGGATGACGGCGGCGCTGCCGGTTCCCTGGGTAAGGGACTTGCCGCTTTCCACACCCTTGAGGCTGTAGACGTGGTCCGCCTGCGCGAGGGCGGCGTCCTTCGCCACGCCGTGCACACCGTTGACCAGGAATGTCGTGACGGACTCGGCGGGCACCGTGAGGACCGCCGTGCGGTCCTTTCCGACGGCGACCGGCTCGCCCTCCACCAGCGCGCCGGACGCGTCGCTGGTCACCGGCGTCACGGTGGCGTTTCCCTGGACGGCTCCGAATCCGGAGAGGTCCAGGGCCACGGGTCGCTGCTGCTTGCTGTCGTTCACGTGCACCACGGTGGCGCCGGAGTCCGAGACCGCGGCTGCGCTGTTCAGGTCGTTCACGGTAACCAGACGGTCCCCGGGCTTGATGAAGTGTGTGAAGTTCCGCGCGGTGTTGTATTTGGTGTTCGTGTAGATCGGGCAGCTTTCGAGGGTGTCCCCGGCGGCACAGTCGAACGGCAACTGGATCTCGCCCCAGTTGGAGCCAATGGCGCTTTCGCCGCCCGGCTTCATGTTGTTGTAGTCCTCAACGGGCTGCCAGAACACCCAGGCCTCGGGCTCCAGCTCGCGGAGGTCATTGACCATGTGCTGGGCCAGGCCAAGGCCGGGCTGCATGCTCGTGAAGTTCTGCCCGTCCATCCACGAGCCGCCGGTCTCGCTCATCCAGAGCGGCTTGTCCTCGCCCTTGGCGATGTCCCGGACGGACGTCCGCTGCCCGGTCCCGTAGGTGTGGACGTTGAGCTGCGCGACGTTCTCCTTGGCTTCGGCGGAGTAACTGTTCCAGTTGTTGGCGAACGTCGAGGGGTTGGTCTCGTCCATGGCGCTGATGGCGGCGCCGGTGTCCGCGCTGGCCAGGGCCTTGGCCAGCGACTGGACCACCTTCTGCTGCAGTTCGGGGCCCATGTGGGCGCCTTCCTGCCGGCCGCCGACGGGCTGTCCGGACGCGTTGAGGCTGGTTCCCCAGTACGGCGTGTTCGGTTCGTTCATGGGATCGATCGTGTCGATCTTGATGCCGTGGGCCTTTTCAAGCTGCTTGACGACGCCCACCAGATAGGACGAGAAATCGTCAACGCTTTCGGTCCGCAGCTGGTCCTGCGAGGAGTTGAAGCCGCCCGAAACGTAGCCGCTGACCGTCTGGAACCACGGCGGGGAGTTGCTGAAGGCCTCCCAGTGCGTGACGTCGTTCTTGATCCGGTCCACCCACCAGCGCTGCGTCTGGTCGCTGTCGAGGTTCCAGTGCTCCGGGTTCGCCGGATCCCACCAGTCCTTGTCCTCCCGCGTGGTGCCGGCGGGCGCCTTCCACCAGCCCTCGACGGCGCCGCCGGCACGGAGGTAGTCCTTCACGTCGGGGGCGTTGCCGCCACCGACGTTGTACCGCGCGATGTTGAGGTTCAGCCCGTCGTCGCCAAAAACCATGTCCGCGAGCTTGTTGCGGACTTCGTCCGGATAGTCACCGGTGGCGTTGGCGAACCAAACCAGGCTGGTGCCCCAGCCTTCGAAGGCCTCGCCCTGGTAGGACGGGTCCGGCCGTACCGTCACGGCGCCCGCCGGCACGGTTTCATCGGCTGCCTTGGCCGGTGCCGGTGCGGCGAGCGCGGGGCCGGCCACGAGCCCTGCGGAGAAGACCGCCGCGGTAACGCCGGCGGCGGTCACGGCCCAGGGCCGTCTGGATCTGTTCGTCATTGAATTCCCTTCGGTGCGGTGATGCTGCTGATCTCTGGGGACTGCTGCTCTATTTGGGGCTTTGGTTTAGCGGGGGTTGTGTAGAACGGTCACGCCGCGGGCGGCAAGCTTGGCGGTGCGTTCGGCAGTACGTTCGCGCGTGAGCGGGGTTCCGGGGACCGCCGAGATGTCGACGGCCTGGTCCGTGCGGTTGATCAGGAAAAGGAAGCGCCCGTCCTCCGCCGTGCGGACGGTGAGTTCGACGGCGCCACGGAGTTCCGCGGGCAGTTCAGACTCGACGCCGGCCAGATGCGCGAATTCCCGCAGGACCGGGACCAGGCCGTCGGGTCCGAGGCGCGTCGCCACGTAGCCCGCGGATCCGTTGCCCACGGTGCGCCGGGTCACGGCCGGTTCGCCGGCATGGTCGCCGGACGTGAACCGGCGCAGGACCTTCGTGTCGCCCGACGTGGTGGCCACCGAGTCGGCCCACAGCGTTCCGGTTGACCCGTCGTCGAGTGTGGCCTCCTCCCCCGGAGCCAGCGGCCCGAACTCTTCGACCCGGATCCCCAGCAGGTCGCTGAGTGCGCCGGGGTATCCGCCCAGCCACACGTGGTCGTTCTGGTCCACGATGCCCGAGAAGTAGGTGGTCACGAGGTGCCCGCCTGCTTCGACGAAAGCCGTCAGCCGCGAACGCAGCTCCGCCGGCACCACGTGCAGGACCGGCGCGATGACCAGCTGGTACCCCTCGAGGGAGGCCGCCGCCGGGAGGACATCGGCGCGGATGCCGCTGACCAGGAACGCGGAGTACCAGTCGAGGGCCTCCTGCCGGTAGCGGAGCCGGTCGGTCGGATGGGAGTCCAGCTCGCTGGCCCACCAAGAGTCCCAGTCGAAAAGGATCGCAGCCTTTGCCGGCTCTCGTCGGCTGCCCGTGATCGCCGAGAGTTCGCCAAGGGTTCGCCCCAGGGCGCTGACGTCGCGGAAGAGCCTGCTGTCACTGCCGGCGTGCGACACCATCGCTGAGTGGTACTTTTCCGCCCCGGCGCGCGACTGCCGCCACTGGAAGAAACAGACCGCATCTGCCCCGTGGGCCACGTGGGTGAGCGAGTCCCGGGCGAGGGCCCCGGGCTTCTTGGGCGTGTTCACGGGCTGCCAGTTGACGGCGCTGGTGGAGTGCTCCATGAGAAACCAGGGGCTGCCGCCGGCGATGTTGCCGGTCAGGTTCGCGGAGAAGGACAGCTCGTCGTGGTCCTGCGGGCCCAGGACCACATAGTGGTCATTCGAGACGAAGTCGACGTCGGCGGCCCAGGCTGCATAGTCCATTCCCTTTGTCTCCCCCATCACCATGAAATTGGTGGTGACGGGGATGTCCGGGGTGATGCTGTTGAGGATGTCGCGTTCGGCGCGGAGGTAGTCCTGCAGTGAG
The DNA here is from genome assembly GCF_021789315.1 of Arthrobacter sp. FW305-BF8. Classification (NCBI taxonomy): domain Bacteria; kingdom Bacillati; phylum Actinomycetota; class Actinomycetes; order Micrococcales; family Micrococcaceae; genus Arthrobacter; species Arthrobacter sp. FW305-BF8. The sequence continues at coordinate 350,637 of NZ_CP084561.1, read as the reverse complement.
TCCGAGGAGAAGCGCTTGAAGTCCAGCTGCTGCGTGGGGTTCGGATAGGACGCTGCCTGCCGCGGCGGGAAGATGTGGTTCCAGTCCGCGTAGCGCTGGGACCAGAAGTCGGTCCCCCAGGCAGTGTTCATCTCCTCAAGGGTGCCGTAGCGGTTCTGCAGCCAGAGGCGGAAGGCGGCCGCGGCGTCGTCGGAATAGTCATAGATGTTGTGGCAGCCGAGTTCGTTGGAAACGTGCCAGGCGCAGACGGCGGGGTGGGCCTTGTACCGCTCCGCCATGGTGCGCACGAGGGTCAACGCGTGCTCGCGGAAGACCGGGGATGTGGGCCGCCAGTGCTGCCGGCCGCCCGGCCAGAGGGTTGCGCCGTTGTGGGTGACCGGCAGGATTTCCGGGTGCTCGGCGGCGAGCCAGGGCGGCGGGGAGGCGGTGGCCGTGGCGAGGTCCACCGCGATGCCGTTGGCGTGGAGCAGGTCGATGATGTCGTCGAGCCAGGAAAAGTCCCAGGTATCCCGCGTGGGCTGGAGCCGGGCCCAGGAGAAGATGGCGAGGGAGACGATGTTGACTCCGGCCTCCTGCATGAGGCGGACGTCCTCGGCCCAGACCGCGCGGGGCCACTGCTCGGGGTTGTAGTCGGCTCCGAAGGCCAGCCGCTTGGTGTCCGGGGACGGCCAGCGCAGCCAGCGGTGGTTGGTGGCGAGGGACATGGATCTCCTATTTTGGGCGCGGCTGGGTAGGCGCATTTGGGCGGCAGCGAAGCTGGGATGGCCGTGTGCTTGGTGGCTGTGTGCTTGGTGGCTGTGGGCTGGGATGGCGGCGGACGCGCCGGGCTGGCGCGTCCGCCGGGGTGGGGCGGTTTACCTGAGGCTGTTATTCCTTGACCGTGAAGCCCTGCTCGGTGCCGTACTTGACCGAGGCTTTCTGCCATGCGGTCAGGCCGTCCTTGAGCTTGGTGCCGGAGACGTAGGCCTGGCCGGCGGTGTCGTTGAAGATGCTGTTCGCGTAGACCTGGAAGGGCAGGTAGGACCAGCCGGCGGGAACGTTCTTCGCTGATTCGGCGAAGATCTGGTTGGCTTTCTGGCCGCCGAAGTACTTGAACTGGGTGTTCTGGAACTTCTCGGACGCGAGGTCCTTTGAGGTGGCGGGGAACGCCCCGCCGTCGATCCTGGTTTGGACGCCTTCCTCCACGTTGGAGTACTTCAGGAAGCCGTACGCGAGCGCGGCCTGGCTGCCGGCGGCGGGGATGGCCAGGGAGCTGCCGCCGTTTTCGGAGCTGCTGGTGGCACCCTTCTCCCACTGCGGCAGAGGGGCGACCCGCCATTTGCCGGCCCCGTCGGCGACGCCGGAGACGAGGTTCCCCGGCATCCAGGCGCCCGTGGACAGGGTTGCGATGGTTCCGTTGCCCAGGCCCTTGTACCACTCGTCGCTCCAGGAGCTGATGGGGGCCAGCAGGTCCTCGTCGATGAGCTTTTGCCAGGTCTCGGCGAACTTGGTGGACCCTTCATCGGAGAAGTTGACGCCGACGTTGGTGCCGTCCACCTGGTAGGGCTTGCCGCCGGCCTGCCAGATCATGCTGGTGGTGAACCCGGCGTCCCCGGTGTCGTTGGCGATGTAGGCCTTGGGGTCCGCCTTCTTCAGCGCGCGTCCGGCCTCGAGGAATTCATCCCACGTGGTGGGGACTGCGATGCCGTGCTTGTCGAACAGTTCCTTGTTGTAGAACAGGGCCATGGGGCCGGAATCCATGGGAAGGCCGTAGACGCCGCCCTGTGCCTGCACCGAGGACCACGGGCCGGCCGTGAAGGTGCCGTCGAGGTCGGCGGCGCCGAACTGACCAAGGTCTGCCAGCGATTTGCTGAGGGCAAACTGCGGAAGTGCGTAGTATTCGATCTGCGCGACGTCGGGCACGCCGGAGCCGGCGGAGATGGCGTTCTGCAGGGCGGTGTACTGGTCGTTGCCGGTGCCCGCGTTGACGAGGTTGACGTCCACGTTGGGATACTTGGCTTCGAAGCCTTCGGCGACCTTCTTCAGCGACTGGTCCCAGGCCCACACCGTCAGCTTGCCGCCCTTCTGGAGGGCTTGCTCGACGGCGTCGCTGTTGACCGTTTGCTGCGGCGCCGCGTTGCCGCCGCCTCCGCAGGCGGTGAGCCCCAGAGCGAGCGCGGCGGCGACGGCGGAGCTCTGCAGCAGGCCGCGGCGGGTCAGGGTCTTGATCATGGTCTTCCTTCTAACTGCGTTGTTGATGAGGGTGGACGGGGCGTTATTCTTTGACGCTTCCGGCGGAAAGGCCGGACTGCCAGTAGCGCTGGAGCAGCAGGAACGCTGCGATCAGCGGCAGGATGGTGAGCAGGGAGCCGGTGATGACGAGGTTGAAGATGGCTTCCCCGCCAGCGGTGGCGGCCTGCGCGTTCCAGGCATTCAGGCCCAGGGTGAGGGGGTACCAGTCCGGGTTCTTCAGCATGATCAGCGGCAGGAAGTAGTTGTTCCAGGTGGCCACCATGGTGAAGAGCAGCACGGTGACGATGCCCGGAGTCAGCAGCGGCAGGCAGACTTGGAAGAACGTGCGTGCCTCGCTGGCGCCGTCGATCCGGGCGGACTCCATGATCTCGGTGGGGATGGCCTCGGAGGCAAAGGTCCACATGAGGTACAGGCCGAAGGGCGAGATGAGCGAGGGGATGATCACGGCCCACGGAGTGTTGGTGAGTCCCATCTGGCTGAACATGAGGAACGTGGGGACGGCGAGGGCCGTGCCGGGGATGGCCACCGCGCCGATCACGACGGCGAACACGGCCTTCCGGCCCGGGAAGTCGAACTTCGCCAGTGCGTAGCCGCCGAGGACGGCCAGAAACGTGGCGCCGCCGGCGCCGAGCACGACGTAGAGGACCGTGTTGGCGAACCAACGAAGGAAGATCCCGCCGTCGTACGTTGCGGTCCGGGCGATGTTGTCCCAGAGGGCAAAATCGGCGTCGAACCACAGGCCGAAGGAGTTGAGGAGGCCGTCCTGGGTTTTGGTGGCGTTGACCAGCAGCCAGAACAGCGGGGCCAGGCTGTAGAGCAGGACAAGGCCCATCAGGAGAGTCAGAGCCACGCTCCGGCGCGAACGCCGTCCTGTCCGGGGGGACCGCATACGCGTGGTGCGCAGTCTTGCCGGGGATGCTGCGCCGGCGCTGCCGGGACGGGCGGTTGTCTGAACGCTCATGGTCAGCGCTCCTTTCGCATGCCGCGGACCTGGACGGCATAGGCAATGGCCATGGTGATCAGCCCCATGATGATCGCCACCGTGGCGGAGTAGTTGTACTGCTGCCCGGAGAACGACAGGGAGAAGGCGTACAGGTTGGGTGTGAAGTAGGTCGAGATGGTGTTGGGTGAGAGGCTCTTGAGGATGCTGGGCTCGTTGAAGAGCTGGAAGCTGCCGATCACGGAGAAGATGCTGGCCACCACGATGGCGCCCCGGATGGCCGGCAGCTTGATGGCGGTGATGACCCTCAGCTGGCCGGCGCCGTCGATCTCGGCGGCCTCATAGAGCGACTTGGGGATGACAGTCAGGGCGGAGTAGAAGATCAGCATGTTGTAGCCGATGAATTCCCAGGTGACGATGTTTCCGATGGAGGCCAGCACCAGTTCCGAGGAGAGCGGGCTGGGCAGGTTGAGGCCGAAGGCCTGGTTGATGTTTCCCACCAGGCCGAAGCGGGTGCCGTACATGAAGCCCCACATGAGCGTGGCGACGACCGCCGGCACGGCGTAGGGAAGGAAAATCGAGATCCTGAAGAACGACCTTCCGTAAAGCCGGCCGCTGTCCAGGGCGAGGGCCACAACGAGGGCGATGAACAGCATGACCGGAACCTGGACTGCCAGGAACAGCGAAACCCGCCCCAGCGCGGACCAGAACTGCGCGTCGCCCAGGGCCCGGGCGTAGTTGTCCAGGCCCACGAACGCCTTACCGCCAATGAGCTGGTTGCGGAAAACGCTCAGGTAGATGGAGTAGGCGATCGGGGCCAGGAAAACCAGGGCGAACACGGCCATGAACGGGCAGATGAACCACCAGCCGGCCCAGGATCGGCGGTTGGCGCGGCGGGTTGTCCGGCCAGCCGGCGTAGCCTCTCCGGCTCGCGCTGCGACTTGCGGGGACGTCATTGTCATGAAGGGTCCTCTGTAGGGCTGCGTCACTTGGCGGGTGACGGGAAGTGTTCTGTTTGCGCAAACATCGATGTGAGCTTTTGTTAGTGTTTGCGCAAACATGATTGGTACGATGGTGACATGGAGCACGAACCCGGTCAACCCCCGGTCCACAATCTGTCCGCCGCACAGGGCGCGGCAGGTGGCGCGCTGCGGCGCAAGCCGCAGGTGTCCATGGCCGACGTCGCGAAGCTCGCCGGCGTCTCCTCCCAAACGGTCTCCCGGGTGTCCAACGGGAGCCCGGACGTCATCGAAAGCACGCGGCGCCAGGTCATTGCGGCGATGAACGAACTGGGATACCGGCCCAACAGCGCGGCGCGGGCGCTCAAGCGCGGGAGTTTCCGGACCATCGGGGTGATCACGTTCTCGCTGTCTTCGCTGGGGAACATGCGCACCCTTGAGGCCATCGCACTGCACGCCGCCCGGCAGGACTTCGCCATCACGCTGATCCCGGTGACCGCCCCCACCCAGGCCGGGATCCAGGGTGCGTTCTCCCGCATGGGCGAACTTGCCGTCGACGCGGTGATCGCCATCATGGAGGTCCACCTCCTGGATGCAGCGACGGTTACGCTGCCCCCGGGAGTGAAGGTGGTCGTCGTCGACTCCGACGCCGGCGAGCAGTACAGCGTGGTGGACACCGACCAGGCCGACGGTGCCCAGAAAGCAGTCCGGCATCTTTTGGATCTGGGCCACGAGACGGTCTGGCACGTCGCCGGCCCCGAAGAATCCTTCGCCGCCGAACGGCGCACCGCCGCCTGGCGCAGCGCCCTCACCGCCGCCGGCAAAACAGTGCCGCCAGTGCTCCGCGGTGACTGGTCAGCGGACTCCGGCTATGCGGCAGGGCTCCGGCTCGCCGGCGAACCCGCCTGCACGGCGGTGTTCGCGGCGAACGACCACATGGCCCTGGGCCTCCTGCGGGCCTTCCGGGAAAAGGGAAAATCAGTTCCCGAGGACATCAGCCTGGTCGGGTTCGACGACGTCCCCGAAGCCTCCTCGTACGCTCCCCCGCTGACCACGGTCCACCAGAACTTCGCCGACGTCGGCAACCGGTGCGTGGACAACGTCCTGCAGCAGATCCGCACCAACACCACCGAACCCGGCGTCACCCTGGTGCCCACTGAACTTGTGATCCGGGCAAGCACGGCCGCACCGAAGGCGAAATAGCTCACATTCGCATAGCTAGCGGTTGCCTCACAGGAACACCCGGAGGATGATGGTTAGAGAAGCTAATTAGCTTAGCTAACTAAACTGCTGAGTAACTTGCTAACCGACTTGGCCACGAAAAGGAGGCGCGCTTCCGCAATGCCTGCGACCGAAGCGGCACACCGAGAAACCCCACAATCCATCAGGCCGGACATCCTGGCGATCGACCTGCGGACCGCCGTGATGCGTACCTCCCGCCGGCTCCGGGTCGAAGCGACCGGAGACATCATCACGCCTGGCCAGTACACGGTGCTGGCCCAGCTCCACAGCGACGGCCCGCGCACGCCCCGGGAGCTGGCGGCACGGGAGCACGTACAGGCGCCTTCGATGACCCGCATCGTGAACGCCCTCGCGGAGCAGGGGTTCGTGTCCCGGTCATCGCACCCGGAGGATGGCCGCCAAATTCAGGTAGGTATCACCCCTGCCGGTGTGGACGTCCTGGAAGAGGCGCGGGAACAGCGGACGGCCTGGCTGGCCCGGCGGGTGGCTGGACTGAGCCCTGAGGACCGGCTGACACTGAGCCGCGCCGCGCAGATCATGCAGGAGATGAGCGGCCGATGAGCACCACCTTCCGGGCACTGCAGAACCGCAACTACCGGCTGTGGGCCGGCGGGGCCCTCATTTCCAACATCGGCACCTGGATGCAGAGGGTCGCACAGGACTGGCTGGTCCTGACCGTTCTCACGAACCACTCCGGCACCGCCGTCGGCATCACCACGGCCCTGCAGTTCCTTCCCATGCTGCTGCTTGGCCCCTACGCAGGAGTGCTCGCGGACCGGCACCGCAAACGCTTAATCCTGCTGTGGACACAGTCGGCAATGGGGCTGTGCGGGCTGGCCGTCGGGCTCCTGGTGGTGACCGGCGCAGCGCAACTGTGGCATGTCTACGCAGCCGCCCTCTGCCTTGGGCTGGCCAGCGCCGTTGACGGGCCGGCACGCCAGTCCTTCGTCTCCGAACTCGTGGGACAGGACCATATCGCCAATGCAGTGTCCCTCAACTCCGCCTCCTTCAACACCGCCCGGCTTACAGGACCCGCAATCGCGGGAGTGCTCATTGCCTGGGTGGGCACCGGCCCCGTTTTCCTGCTCAACGCTGCCAGCTTCGCTGCGGTCCTGATCTCGCTGGCCCGGATCCGCGCAGCGGAGCTGGTCCCGGCCGCGCCGGCCGTCCGCAGCAAACACCAGGTTGCCGAAGGACTGGGCTACGTCCGCCGCCGTCCGGACCTGGTGCTGATCCTCGTCCTGGTGGGCATCCTGGGGGCCTTCGGCATGAACTTCCCCATTACCAATGCCCTGATGGCCACGGCGGAATTCGGGATGGGGCCCGGGGAATTCGGACTCCTGGGCTCCATCATGGCTGTCGGGACACTGGCCGGAGCACTGCTCGCAGCACGCAGGTCCCGGCCCCGGCTGCGTTTCCTGCTTGGCGGAGCGCTGGGGCTGGGCCTTTTTACCCTGATCGGCAGCGTCTCGCCGTCGTTCTGGCTGTACGCCGCGGTCCTGGTCCCGGTGGGCCTCGCCTCGATTACCTTCCTGAACAGCTGCAATACGAGCATCCAGCTCTCAGTGGAGCCGCAGTTCCGGGGACGAGTGCTTGCCCTCTATCTGGCAACCCTGCAGGGCGGGACCGCCTTGGGGGCCCCGCTCATGGGCTGGCTCGGCAGCACCTTCGGCCCCCGCTGGTCAGTGGCGGCCGGCGGCGCCGTCGTGCTGCTGACAGGATTGCTCGCAGTGATCGTGGTGGTCCGGAGCAGCCGGCTGACTTTGCGGCAGCAGCTACTCGCCTCCTTCCCGAGGAGGCGCGCGCCTCACGGGAGCGCCGTCGTCAGCCCTTCCGCGGAAGGTGGCACTCCAGGATGAAGTCGCTCTCCACGGAGTCCCCCAGGGTGAATGACTTCGTCCCGACTTTGGTGAAGCCTGACTTTTCGTAGAACCGGATGGCCTTGGCGTTCTGGCTGTTGACCCCGAGCCAGACACTTGCTGCCCCTTGCTCCGCGGCCCGGTCCAAAGAGGCCTGCATGAGCGTGGAGGCAGCGCCCCGTCCGTGGTGGTCCGGATGCACATAGCACTTGCTCAGCTCGACCGAGCGCTGTCCACCCAAGGTGCCGAGCACGTCAGGGTCCATTGACTGCCGGTCGACCAGCAGGGTGTACCCGTCAAGCCGGCCGGCTTGGTCGATCACCAGGATGGCGATCTTGCTGTCGGCGAGGTACTCGGCGAAGTTGCCCTCGCTGAGCGTCCGCTCGAGGTGGAGCCGAATGTCCTCCGGCGAGGATCCCGGCGGGCAAGCGAGCGGGAAAGTGGCCGCCGCCAGGTCAGCCAGGGCAGCAGCATCGCCGGCGAGGGCTTTCCGGATCATAGAAACTCCGATGTTTGCGGGCGGGCGAAAATCACTACAAAGGATTGTAGGCCCGGGATTGACGTCAACCTTCATTGACGCGACGAGATTCGTCAACTAAGGTTGACGCCATGGAGGTGGACCGGTTGAGAACATTGGTGGGATCCATGGACGGCGACAACCCGGTGAATGGCCTGCAGGCCGTTGCTGAGCTGCATCGCGAAATCGGACGGGCGGAAGCAGCCCTGGTCCGGCGGGCACGCCTGGCGGGTCTGTCCTGGGAGGCGATTGCGAATGCCCTCGGCGTCAGCAAGCAGGCTGTCCACAAGAAGTACGGCAAGAAATAGAAATAGGCCAAGGGGCTGCGCCGGTACCGGCGAAGCCCCCTGGCTCAGTAATCCAGAACTTCATCACAGCTGCGCGTGCAGCCTATCCAGCTCCGCCTTGGTGACGGGCAGGACCGTGCCGTGGCGCGGAGCCCGCGTTCCGTGGCCCGGGCAGGTCACGGCTCCCTGGGTGGACACGGTGGCCGGATCCGAGGAGGACCAGGCATAGGCCGAGCCGTTCGGCCCGGTCAGAGGCAGCTTCAGGTTGGCGGTTACCGCAGAGGTGTCCCACAGCGACAGGTCCTGCAGATCGAGGGCAACGCGCTGCTCCGGGGAAACGTAACCGAGCTCCCGCACCTCGTCGGCCGAGAGTGCATTCCTGGCGCACGAGGGCGTCACCGTCACCGCCGCTTCTTCCCGGGAGGGGTCGTCGTCGGCCTTCCTGCAGCGGGGCGGCCTCTCCGATGCTGCCGGCGCCTCGTTCGAGTCGGTCGACGTGCCGGGTTCCTATCTGGCGCTTCGGAACGGGGGCCTCGTTTTGGCGAAGGTGGGGAAGGACGAGCGGACTGCGGCCACGTTCTTCCTGCGCTCCTAAGGTTGCGCTCCTAGAGACTCCGGCACGCTCCGGCTCCGGGGCGCTTTGGTAAGTGTGACTCGCTGGTGATGTGGTAATTGCCTGATGCAGGTTGCGGTGAATGCAGGGCCGGCGGTTAATCCGCCGGCCCTGCATTCTTGTGTCCGCTGGCAGAACCGCCAGGTCGGGCGCATATTCTGAGGATTAGCCGTACTCCGATCCCGAAGGAAGCCCATGCCCGACACCTCACGTCCCTTACAAAAGCTTGGATTCCTGACTATTGGCCTGTTCGATCCGGCGGCTCCCGCCGCGGGCCACCAATCCACTTTAGACATCATCGAACTTGGTGAGCGGCTTGGATTCGACAGCGCCTGGCTGCGGCACCGCCATCTGCAGTTCGGCATCTCCTCCCCCATTGCGATGATGGCCGCCGCCAGCCAGCGCACCTCCCGGATCGAGCTGGGAACCGCGGTAACCCCGCTGGCCTGGGAAAACCCCTTGCGCCTGGCCGAAGACCTGGCCACCGTGGACCTGCTCGCCGGGGGACGCATCAATCCGGGGCTGAGCGTGGGGGAACCAATGCACTACGACACAGTCAAGCACGAGCTGTACCCGGATTCCTCAGAGCTGGAGGACTTTGGCTACGGCCGCGTGGATCGGCTTGCCCGCCTGATCGCAGGGGAACCGGTGCGGGACTTTTCCGGCAAGCAAGGCGTGGTCGAGGAATTCTCCAACCGCGTCGAGCCGCACTCTCCCGGGCTGCGGGACCGCCTTTGGTATGGGGCGGGCAGCATGAAGTCGGCCGTCTGGGCCGGGGCAAACGGCTTCAATCTGCTCTCCAGCAGTGTGCTCTTTCCCGGCACGGATCAGGAACCGGACTTTGCCCGCGCTCAGCAATCGCAGATTCGGGCCTTCCGGGAAGCCGCCGCGTCAGCCCACGGGCATGCGCCGGCCCGGGTCTCCCAGGGCTTGGTGGTGATCCCGACCGATTCAGCATCGACTGGTCAGCGGGAAAAGTACCAGCGGTACGTCGATGAGCGGACTCCCCGCACACGGGCGCTGCAGGGGCCAAAGGGCATGCTGTTCGCCCCGGATCTCATCGGCACCAGCGATGACATCGCCCAGCAGCTGTACGCCCACGCAGGATTCCGGGAAGTCGACGAGGTGGCCTTCGCACTGCCCTTCAGCTTCGACCACGAGGATTACGTCCAGATCCTTACCGACATCGCCGGCAAATTGGGTCCCGCCCTCGGATGGACTCCGCAGACCGGGTCCACCCCCAGTGGATGATCTGGTGCCCATTGCCGCGGAGTCAGGAAGGGTCCAGCATGGTTGCACCTGCCATTCATATCATCCAGAGGAGCAGCTATGAACGCCACCGCATACGGGATTGTGCATTTCTTTGCAGAGGGCACTAAGGAGCAGTACGAAGCCTCTATTGCCGCTGTTCATCCGGGGGAAGGGCGCTTGCCCGCCGGGCAGATCTTTCATGCCGCCGGTCCTTCGACGGGCGGCTGGACGATTATGGCTGTCCACGATTCCAAGGCGAGCTGGGAACAGTTCCGGGACAATACGCTTCTTCCTCGTTTCCAGCAGGGAATCGAGGGTGGTTTTACCTCCATGCCTGAGGAAACTGTTATCGACGTATACAAAATCATGCCCTAGGGACGGGCGCCTGCCGTCGGCTGTGTCATGAAGGCACCAACACTGACTGATGCCACAGTCACCCTCCCGGGGGTCTACGGGATGTCGGCGTCAACGAATTGATCCAGTCATCAGGGGTTGCCAAGTCGACGTTCCACCGTCACTTCCCATCCAAGGACGATCTCGTCCTCGCGCCGCCGCGACCCGACCGCAAATTCATCACCAGCGTCGCCGTTTCAATCTTGAACCTGGAGGCTCGATCGCATCTCCACTTGACCTGACTCCCTCCATACCCTTGAAATTGACGCCCAAAGTAGCTCATCATTTCGCTTCATGGTGGAACGACCGATAGACCGGCAGAAAAAGCGAGGAAAACGGTGAAGCAGGGTCCTATCTCCGACGACGGCGACGCGGCCCGCCAACGCAGTTTAGATCCGAGCCACTCCCCCGGGACTCTTACGATCAACCAGTTGCTGCTTGAGAGCCGCATCGGGCTCGAGCGTGTTCACGCTTCGGATCTTGAGCGGGAGATGGCAGCGGGCGCCCTTGTTGTTGACACACGGCCGGCCGATCAGCGAGACCGCGACGGTGAGCTGCCCGGTGCCCTCGTCATTGACCGAAACGTGCTCGAGTGGCGGCTCGACCCTTCCAGCCCCCACCGCCTCCCGATCGCTGACGACCCCGCACGGCGGATCGTAGTCGTCTGCAATGAGGGCTACAGCTCCAGCCTCGCAGCACACACCCTGCAGCGGCTGGGGCTGACGCGCGCGACCGACCTTATCGGCGGTTTTCAAGCCTGGGCAGCACTGTGCAGGCAGTCCGACTAAACTACACCGGACAAGATGCACCCGGCCGTAAGGCTTGCAATTTCTTGATCTCATACTGCGCGTTGGCTGCGCCATCATTGATGCCGGCCAAGCACACTGGCCATAGCCTGCAAGGGTGCAGGACATCAGGCTGACAGCCGCCGAAATGATACGGCTTCTGGCACCTGGACCGGGATGCACACCCGATGTGGGCGGGGAAGGAGTTGCGTAGTGCGCAGGGGGAAACAACTGAACGAGGGAGTTAGGCTGACGCTGGAAGTACAACACCTCCAGAAACTCGTGGGGCAAGCTTCACTGGCGGCGGCAGAGTCATTTACCGCTGATTACATGGCCCTTCTCCCCGGGTTCGTTGAACAGATCGTGTGCACCGTTCGTGCCCGGGACAGGGATCTGGCACTGGATGCTTCACTGAACTTGAAGACGAAATCGTGGCTGGTCGGTGCGCTACGAATGAACCAGCTGTGCAGTGAACTTGAGCTGGCCTTGGCGCTGGGCGACTGGGCCGCCGCAAGTGCCGTCGCACGAGACATCGAACTCCACCTTCCGCGCCTGCAGAAAGCCCTCCAGGTCGGTTCCCACCTCGCGCTCTGTATTCGGCTGCCGAGTGCACTCCAGACCACCATGGCGTCCTGATCCTCGGGTCACCGGAATCCCCATTATCGGGATTCAAATAGGACGGGTTGAAACAGGTAAGGGAACTGACCCCGCGACGGCCGTGCCCCGAAGGCTACACTGGCGGGCATGAGCAAGAAAGTCAGGTACCGATGACCACCCCCACCGTCAATCACCCGAGGACGGCGCTGGTTGTAGGCGCCAGCGGCATCGCTGGCTCGGCCATTGTTGAGCAACTGAATCGGAATGGTGGCTGGACAGTTCTTTCGCTGTCCAGGAATCCGGTAACCGGTTCGCCCGCCAGGCACATCGCAGCGGATCTGTTGTCAGCGGACAGCCTCGCCCTGGCACTTCGCAATGAGAATCCCACGCACGTGTTTTTCACCGCGTGGGCGAGGCAGGACACCGAGCAAGAAAACATCGCCGTCAACGCGGCGATGCTTCGCAACCTGCTCGATGCTTTGAACGATGCCCCCGTCGAACACGTGGCACTGATGACCGGCCTAAAGCACTACCTGGGCCCGTTCGAGTCATACGGGGCCGGCCCCATTCCGGACACCCCCTTCCGCGAGGAAGAGCCCCGGTTGCCGGCACCGAACTTCTATTACGCGCAGGAGGACGAGCTGTGGGCGGCAGCGGAACGTCAGGGTTTCCGTTGGTCCGTGCACCGTTCGCACACTGTGATCGGTCATGCCGTGGGTAACGCAATGAACATGGGCCTGACATTGGCGGCACAGGCAACCTTATGCAAGGAGCTCGGCAAGCCCTTCGTCTTCCCCGGATCCGAGACGCAATGGAACGGCCTCACGGACATGACCGACGGTGAACTCCTTGCCGAGCACATGATCTGGGCCGCCACCACAGAAAACGCGGGCAATCAGGCCTACAACGTGGTCAACGGGGACGTCTTCAGGTGGCGCTGGATGTGGCCGAAGCTGGCTGCTTACTTTGGTGTGAAAGCCGAAGGCTACGAGGGTTCGCCGCGGCCGCTTGAGGAACAGATGCACGGCATGAACCAGGAATGGGGCAAAATCGCCGCCACTCACGGTCTCGCCGAGGCCGACTTGTCACGGGTGGCATCGTGGTGGCACACGGACGCCGATCTGGGACGCCAAATGGAGGTTCTCGCAGACATGAGCAAGAGCCGCCTGGCCGGCTTTACCGGCTACAGACGCACGGAAGACTCCTTCCAGCGGCTTTTCGACCGTTACCGCGCCGAGAAGATAATCCCCTGACCGCCTGACAGAAGCGGTTAGGGGAGCGCGCTGGCGGTCGCCCGGGGCGTCAGGACGAACAGACTTCCCAGCACCATAACGACGCCGACCCACCCCAGCGCCGGCAAACGCTCCCCCACGACCACGACCGCCAGCACGGCGGCGACGACGGTCTCCATGAGGGAAAGGCCCGTTGCGGTGCTGGCGCGGACGCGGGCCAGCCCCCATCCGAACAGGACGTAGCCTGCGAACATCGGCACAAGCGCCATGTAGGCCCCCACCGCGAAATTGGTCCACGACTCAAGGATCGGCCGGCCTGTCATGGCGAGCACGGGCATCAGCAGCAGTCCGCCCAGCCCGAACACCGCACCCATGGCGGCCCGGGACGGCACTCCCCCGCTGATCAGGCGGTGGGCGGCCCACGAATACAGCGCGTAGGTCACGCCCGCCACCAGCCCCAGACCGACACCAGTGGGCACCGCCCAGGTGCCGGCAAGGGCGCCGGGACGTTCCGCACTGTCACCGGCTAAACTCAGGAGCCCGGCGCCTGCCACCCCGATCAGCGCGCCGAGCATCCAGCGGCGGGTCAGCACCTTCTTCTCCGCCAACCGCTCGATAACCGCCGACGCCAGCGGAGCCGAGCCGATCGAGACTACCGTTCCGAGCGCCACGCCAGCTAGGCGCATGGAACTGTAAAAGGCGAGAGGGTAAACCGCGACGGCGGCCGCCCCCAGTACGACGAGCAGCCACCGGCCGCGGAGGTTGACCCAATGGGACGCTATCGGCTGCACCGCGCAGAGTGCCTGGAGCAGCCCGCCCATGCCCATCGCCACCGCACCGATGGCGAGCGGACTCACGGACGGCGCGAACGTGGCAGCCGTTCCCGTCGTGCCCCAAAGCGCCGACGCACCCACAACGAAAATGGCACCGAGAAGGGGCCCGTTCATACGGCCAAGCAGCGCCCTCACAGCTGCTCCAACATCTGGGCAGCGATCATCCGGGCCTCCTGCAGGCAGCCGTCTTCGCCTTCAAGGCCCGCCCTGGCCATGGAACCCTCCAGCAGGAAGGCCAGGTGCCGGGCCACTCTGGCAGCCGTCTTATCCTGCCCACGCAGCAGCTCCGCGACGTGCTTGCGCAGGAGGCCCTCGACTTCTTCCTTGTGCTGCCGCACGGCCTGCCGCCCCGGAGCCCCCGCGGGCAGTTCCGCGGCGGCATTCAGCAGCCCGCAGCCCCTGAAGCCGTGTTCGTAGGCGAAGTTCGCGTGGTCAATGTAGGCGTCGAACACTGCCAGAACCCGTTCCCGGGGAGTGGCCGCCGCCGCAACCCGCCCCCGGTAGAGAGTTAGCCATTCCTCATGGCGGGCAGCGAGGTAGGCCGCCACCAAATCCGCCTTGGAAGTGAAGTTGTTGTAAAGGCTTTTCTTGGCCACACCGGCCGCAGCCGTAATGGAGTCGATGCCCGTTGCGGAAACCCCGTCGGCATAGAAGAGCCGCGCCGCAGCCTCGAGGAGCGACGCGCGGGCAGGCCGCCGCTTCATTGCCGGCCGGACTTCAGATGCAGCCACGGAAATACCTCCAACACTAAGATGAGTAGGTAGACCAGTCTACCTACTCACCTTCTCCGCCCTCAAGAGGCGACGGAACCGGGCCGGGCGGGAGCCGCCGTCGTCACCAATTTGTGTCTTGCTTCACAGCGCCACCACGGATAATATTGTCCAAGATTGTTAGCGCTAACAGAAATGTTGGAGCAGCCGGGGTCTCCGCTCCGGAATGACAGCCCTCCGGTGCCGGTCCTGCGGAACGGCCTCGGTACGCCGGACACGAGTGGCCGGCGACGGCGGAAAGTACATACGCTTTCCGCTCAAGCACCGATTCGTGGCTTAACCAGGCCACGGAAGGAGAATAACGTGAGAATCAAGAAACTGCTGGGCGCCGTCGCCGTCGTCCTGGCTGTGACGGTGGGGGCCACCGGCTGCGGCAGCCGCCCCGGCGCCACCACCGGAACCAGCAGCGCCGACGCTGCCGGCGCCCTGGTGGGAATCTCCATGCCGACGCAGACGTCGGAGCGGTGGATCGCTGACGGCAAGAACGTCTCGGACTCCCTGGCCAAGCTCGGCTACAAGACGGACCTCCAGTACGCCAATGACGACATTCCCACCCAGGTATCCCAGATTGAGAACATGCTGACCAAGGGTGCGAAGTCCCTGATCGTCGCGGCCATCGACGGCACCACGCTGACAGATGTCCTGGCGAAGGCCAAGGAACAGAACGTCAAGGTCATCGCCTACGACCGGCTCATCAACGGCACTCCGAACGTTGATTACTACACCACCTTTGACAACTATGAGGTGGGCGTCCAGCAGGCAACGTCCCTGCTGACCGGCCTTGGCCTGGTGGATGCCTCCGGCAAGAAGGTCGACGGCAAGGGCCCGTTCAACGTGGAACTGTTCGCGGGCAGCCCGGACGACAACAACGCCAACTTCTTCTGGACCGGCGCCATGGACACCCTGAAGCCGTACCTGGATGCCGGCACCCTCAAGGTTCCCAGCGGCCAGACCAAGTTCGAGCAGGCGGCCATCCTGCGCTGGCAGGCCGCAACCGCCCAGAAGCGGATGGAAGACATCCTCACCGCCGCTTACGGCTCCGGCAAGAAGCTCGACGGCGTGCTGTCACCTTACGACGGCCTCTCCATCGGCATCATCTCCGCCCTGACCAGCACCGGCGGCTACTCCAAGGGCGCCCTGCCGGTAGTGACCGGCCAGGACGCGGAAAAGGGCTCGGTGAAGTCCATCGTCGCCGGCGAGCAGTACTCCACGATCTTCAAGGACACCCGCAAGCTCGGCGAGCAGGCCGTGAAGATGGTGGACGCCGTCCTGAAGGGCCAGGAGCCCGAGGTCAACGACACTAAGACCTACAACAACAAGGTCAAGGTTGTCCCGGCGTACCTGCTGAAGTCCGTCATTGTCACCAAGGACAACTACAAGCAGGAACTGATCGACTCCGGTTACTACACCGACGCTGACATCAAGTAGCAGCATCGCACCAAATAGCAGCACGGCGGGGGCGCCTGCAGCCGCAGGCGCCCCCGCACCCCCAACAGATCGACCCACCGAAACAGATCAGCTCATCGAACAGATCAGCGGGAAATAACCAATGAACGTACCCATTCTTCAGATGCGCGGGATCACGAAGACCTTCCCCGGCGTCAAGGCCCTCCAGGACGTCACCCTGGACGTGAACCGCGGCGAGGTCCACGCGATCTGCGGCGAAAACGGGGCAGGCAAGTCCACCCTGATGAAGGTGCTCTCCGGCGTCTACGCCCACAACACCTTCGAGGGCGACATCCTCTTCGAGAACGAACCGTGCGACTTCGCGTCCATCAGCGACAGCGAGAAGCGCGGCATCGTGATCATCCACCAGGAGCTGGCACTGAGCCCGTACCTGTCCATCGCGGAAAACATCTTCCTGGGCAACGAACTGGCCTCCCGCGGCTGGGTCGACTGGCGCAAGACCAACCTGGAAGCAGCCAAGCTGCTGGCCCGGGTGGGCCTGAGCGAAAATCCGGTCACGCCCATCCAGCACATCAGCGTGGGCAAGCAGCAGCTAGTCGAAATCGCCAAGGCGCTGTCCAAGGAGGTGAAGCTGCTGATCCTGGACGAGCCCACCGCAGCCCTGAACGACGAGGACTCCGACCACCTGCTGGACCTGATCCTGCACCTGAAGGGCCAGGGCGTCACCAGCATCATCATCAGCCACAAACTCAACGAGATCCGCAAGGTAGCGGACGCCGTCACCATCATCCGCGACGGCAAGTCCATCGAGACCCTGCGCGTGGACCAGGGCGAGATCACCCAGGAGCGCATCATCCGCGGCATGGTGGGCCGCGACCTGGACAGCCTCTACCCCGAACGCGAACCGCAGATCGGCGAGGAAGTCCTGCGCATCGAAGACTGGACGGTCCAGCACCCGCAGGACCACACCCGCACCGTGGTCCACAACGCCAGCCTCAACGTCCGCAAGGGCGAAGTGGTGGGACTCGCCGGCCTCATGGGCGCCGGCCGCACCGAACTGGCCATGAGCGTCTTCGGCCGGACGTACGGCCGGGCCGTCTCCGGAAAAGTGTTCAAACACGGCAAGGAAATCAACACCTCCACCGTCCCCGAGGCCATCCGCCACGGCATCGCCTACGCCACCGAGGACCGCAAGCACTACGGCCTGAACCTCATTGAGGACATCAAGCGCAACATCTCCATGGCGGCCCTGGCAAAGCTTTCCAAACGCGGCTGGGTGGACGGCAACCAGGAAACCACGGTGGCAAACAGCTACCGGAAGAGCATGAACATCAAGGCCCCGTCCGTCGCGGCCATCACCGGCAAGCTCTCCGGCGGCAACCAGCAAAAAGTGGTCTTGAGCAAATGGATGTTCTCCGACCCCGACGTGCTGATCCTGGACGAGCCCACCCGGGGCATCGACGTCGGCGCCAAGTTCGAGATCTACACGATCATCGCCGAGCTCGCCGCCCAGGGCAAGGCCGTCATTGTGATCTCCTCCGAACTCCCCGAGCTCCTGGGCATCTGCGACAGGATCTACACCCTGTCCGCGGGCCACGTCACGGGCGAAGTCCCCATCGCCGAGGCCTCCCAGGAAACCCTCATGCACTACATGACAAAAGAGAAGGAATAACGGACATGTCCGCCCTACGAGAATCCCTCGGCTTCCTGGCAAGCCGCCTCCGCCAGGTCGGCATCTTCGTCGCCCTGATCCTGATCGTCCTGCTGTTCCAAGTCCTCACCGACGGGATCCTGCTCCAGCCGCAGAACGTCAGCAACCTCGTCGTCCAGAACAGCTACATCCTCATCCTGGCCATCGGCATGGTCATGGTCATCATCGCCGGGCACATCGACCTCTCCGTCGGCTCCATCGCCGGGTTCATCGGCGCCGTCGCCGGCGTCATGATCGTCCACTGGGGCTGGGCCTGGTGGGCAGCGATCCCGGCGTGCCTCCTCGTCGGCGCCCTCGTGGGTGCCTGGCAGGGGTACTGGATCGCCTACGTCGGCATTCCCGCGTTCATCGTCACCCTGGCCGGCATGCTGATCTTCCGCGGCCTGACCCTGATCACCCTGAAGAACCAGCAGATCACCCCTTTCCCGGATGAACTCCGCGCCCTCGGCGGCGGCTTCCTCCCGGACATCTCCGGCGGCACCTCGGTGCTCGAATGGCTCACCGTGATCCTCGGCGTCGGCGGCACCGCTGCCCTCCTGTTCCAGTCCATCAAGGAACGCCGCGTCCGCCGCAAGTTCAACCTGGAAAACGAACCCATGGCCTGGTTCGCCACCAAGACCGCGTTCATCGCCGTGCTGATGCTCATCATCACGTTCCTCCTCGCCAGCTACCGGGGCACCCCGATCGTGCTGCTGGTCCTCGCCGGCCTGGTCATCGCCTACTCGGCACTGATGAACA
The DNA here is from genome assembly GCF_021789315.1 of Arthrobacter sp. FW305-BF8. Classification (NCBI taxonomy): domain Bacteria; kingdom Bacillati; phylum Actinomycetota; class Actinomycetes; order Micrococcales; family Micrococcaceae; genus Arthrobacter; species Arthrobacter sp. FW305-BF8. Next base: position 332,271 of record NZ_CP084561.1, on the reverse strand, counting down.
ACAGCATCTTCGGCCGCCACACCTACGCCATCGGCGGAAACCTGCACGCGGCCGAGCTCTCCGGCATCAAGACCAAGGCTGTGACCTTCCGGCTTTTCGTGAACATGGGCGTCCTCGCCGCCCTGGCCGGCCTGATCTTCACGGCCCGCCTGAACTCGGCGCAGCCCGCCGGCGGCACGGGCTTCGAACTGGACTCCATCGCGGCCGCCTTCATCGGCGGCGCGGCGGTTCAGGGCGGCATCGGAACCGTGGCCGGGGCCATGATCGGCGGCCTCATCATGGGCGTCCTGAACAACGGCATGTCCATACTCGGCCTCGGCACCGACTACCAGCAGCTCATCAAGGGCCTGGTGCTGCTGCTCGCCGTCGGCTTCGACATCTTCAACAAGAACCGCGCCGGCGGCGGATCGTCCATCGCCAAGCGCTTCAAGCTCAGGACCACGCCGCCCGCCACCGAAACCAAGGCACCGGCAGCAACCGCGGCACCGGCCGAACCGGCCGCGCCGGTGGCGGCCGGCAGCCGTTCGCCTGAGAACACCTAACCAACCAGCCTCCCGCCAGCAGAAAGGACACGCCATGACCGCCTCCCTCGATTCCATCGACATCCGCGTCACGAGCCGGCACGCCCTGGACGAGCACCTCGAAGCAGCCGTGAAGGACCTCCAGGACCTGGCGATGCTCACTGGCACGCACGGCATCCTGGTCACGCGTCACCGGCCCGGAAACTATACGGCCGCACTTTCCGAGCAGGTCCCGTTCGGCATGACGCGCGAAGTCATCCACTGACGCGTTAGCAAATACACCGAGTCCCTCCCCGGTATCACCGCGGGAGGGACTCGGCGTTTAAAAGGCGTTTAAAAGCAGGGAAGGTCGACGGCGGTTCAGCCCGCCAGGGTGCCCAGCGGACGGGAGACGCGGAGCTGGCCGTGCTCGATGAGCCAGTTCACGGATTCGAGTACGGCCTGTTCGGGCTCGTACCGCGGCGCGTAGCCGAGGAGGGACCTGGCCTTCTCGATGGTGAAGCAATGGCTGCGGTGGAGGTGGCCCCAGCTGGACTCGGCATAGTCTGCTGTGGTGGACCGGCGGAACTCGTCCCAGGTGACTGTTTCCAGCCTCGCCGTCTGCCCAAACCAGGCGGCGGCGGTCTCGGCATAGCCGCGGACGCTGAGCGCGGTGGGCGCGACGATGTTGAAGTCCTCCCCGGCGGCCGCGTTCCGGTGCCCGATGGCCTTCTCGAACGCCTGGGCGACGTCGTCGGCGTGCACGTGGTGCATCATCTCGGCCCCGCTGCCGGGGACCTGCAGGATCTCACCAGCCGAAAGCGTGTGCCAGACGGCCGGGTCGAGGTTCCCGAGCGGACCGGTGGGGTGCCAGCCGGGACCGACGATGTGGCCGGGGTGCAGGGATGTGGTGACCAGACCGCCGTCGGCCGTCTCTTCCTTCAGCATCCGCGCGATCCGGTCCTTCTGGATGCCGTACTCGTTAAACGGTGCGGCGGCCGAATCGGAACCTTCGGCGATGGGCAGCTTGAGGCTCTTGCCGTAGCGCCAGATGGAGCCGCAGTGCACCAAATGCCCGATCTCGCCGCGGAGGCGGCTGACCAGCGCGGTCGCAGACTCGAGCGTGAAGCAGACCAGATCGACGACGACGTCGGCCTGCAGTCCCGCTATCCGGTCACCGAAAGTGCCGTCCCGGTCTTCCTGTTGCCGGTCGGCAATGACGTGGCGCACCTGCTGCCATTCCGGTGCGTCGGCATAGATCCTGGAGGTCCCGCGGCTGATGTTGATGACCTCGTGGCCAGCCCGCACCAGCCGCGGGACGAGGAAGGTGCCGATGTGGCCGCTGCCGCCGATGACAATAATTTCTAAACCCATGGCATCCACAGTAAGGGTGTCAGCCTGCCGGCGGCGCCGTGGAGCCCCGCACCACGAGCTTGGGGTTGAGGACCGAAGCCGCTGCCGAGGGGCCATGGGCCATGTCGGACAGCAGCATCCGGATGCAGCGCGCGCCGAGCTCCTTGAAGCCCTGGTTCACTGTGGTCAGCGGCGGGACAAAGTAGGCGGCCTCAGGTTGGTCGTCGAACCCCACCACGCTGATGTCTTCCGGCACGCGCAGGCCTGCCTCGCTGAACGCGCGCAGCGCACCCAGGGCCATCTGGTCGTTCGCCGCGAACACGGCGGTGACGTTGCCTGCCGCTGCCAGTTCCTGTCCGGCGCGGTAGCCGCTTTCGGCGCTCCAGTCCCCGTGGATCAGCACGCCCTCCGGCAGGCCGGCCTGCTCCAGCGTGCGCCGCCAGCCTTCTGTCCGGGCCGCGGCGTCAATCCAGTCCTGCGGCCCGGAAACGTGCGCGATCGCGGTATGGCCAAGGTTGACCAGGTGCTGCACGGCAAGGGCCGCACCAACGCGCTGGTTCACGGCCGCGACCGTCAGGTGCTCATCCGCCCCGAACCCCACGGCCACCAGCGGGACGGACAGTGCAATGGTGTGCAGCGATTTCAGCATCGTCTCGTGCGGGACGATCACAACGATCCCGTCCACGGACTGCAGCAGGAAGTGTTCGAGGGCATCGTGGATGCCGGCGGTGGTCACCTCGCTGAGGCTGGCCATGCTGACGGAATAGCCCTCGTTCCGGGCTGCCTGCTGGACACCCAGCAGTGTGTTTGCCGGGCCGTAGTGGGCCGTGCCGGCGCCCAGGACCCCGATGGCCTGTGAACGCCGGGTGACCAGGCTGCGCGCTGCGGTGTTGCGGCGGTATCCCAGCTCGGCGATGGCACGTTCCACACGCCTGCGGGTCTGGGCACTGACATTCGGATGGGTGTTGAGCACCCGCGACACGGTCTGGTGGGACACGCCCGCGAGGCGTGCCACGTCCTCCATGACGGGAGGACGTGGCGTTGCCTGAGCGCTCACGTGGCGAAGATGCTCCAGGATGCCTCGTGCGCGGCGCCCGGCTCCAGCCGGATCAGGTCCACGCCACTGTTGAAGGCATCAGGAGGGCAGGTCATGGGTTCCACGGCAAGGCCCAGCCGGTTGGGGGCCGGCGGCTGCTTGTCGGCGGTGTGGATCTGGAGCCACCGGCAGGTGCGGTCCCAGGCCATTCCGACGCCGGTCCCGCCCGGGTCCCGGACCAGCACGCGGGCCTGCCCGCCGGCGTCGGGCGTACCGCCGTCGGACGCACCGCCATCGAACGCTATGTCGGTGAACGCGTGGTCGATCTCTGTGGTGCCGATGGCGCGCGGCGTGCGGAAGTCGAACTCATGGCCCTCCACGGTGCGCGTTTCCTTGGGCAGCAGCCGGTCCGGGGTGACCTCGAGGAACCGCCCGGCGGGGATCTGAAGGGTCCACTCATCGAGCGGCGCGGGTCCAGCCACCAGGTAGGGGTGCGGGCAGACGCCGTACGGTGCCACGGTACCGCCAAGGTTCGACGCCGTGACCCGGCTGTGCAGGCCGTCCTCCGCCAGCCGGTACTCGACGACGAGGCGCACCTCGTGCGGGTATCCCGCCGTCGGCTGTGGCGTGCAGGACAGCGTCACCGACGACTCGTTCTGCGACTCCAGGTCCCAGTCGAGGGGGAACGCCAGCCCGTGCAGGGCGCAGCCGCGGTCGGTTTCGTTGACCGGAACCTCGTACTCGGCGCCGTCGAACGTGTACCTGCCGTCGGCGATCCGGTTCGGCCAGGGCGCAGCGACGATGCCCCTGTAGTCGGGAATGGGCCCGCCCTCCGGGAACGGAACGATGAGGTCCCGTCCCCGGTGGCGCAGCTCCCGCAGCGCACCGGCCTGCGCCGTGACAACGGCGGTGTACTCGCCCGCCCGGATCTTGAACTCGGCCGCCACCCCGGGCTCGGTCACAGCCTGCCGGCCAGCCTGTAGTAGGCGGCGTTCCAGGCCAGTTCCTTCTTGAACTGCTTGAGGGTGGTGCCTTCGTCGATGGTGAGCAGCTCGGTCTGCGCGATCTCGGCGAAGTCCTCGAACACGTCCACGCCCACCTGGGTGGAAAGGACGGTGTGGTGCGCGGCCCCGGCCGTCAGCCAGGCTGCGGCGGAGGTGGCGAAGTCGGGCTTCGGTTCCCAGAGGGCCCGCGCTACGGGCAGGTTGGGCAGCGGCTCGTCGAGGTCGACGACGTCGACGGCGTTGGCGACCAGGCGGAACCGGTCGCGCATGTCGGACAGGGCGACGACGACACCGGGGCCGGCGTCAGTGTCGAAGACCATGCGGACCGGGTCTTCCTTGCCGCCGATGCCCAGCGGGTGGATTTCGACGCGCGGCTTGGAGGCCGTCAGCGAGGGGCAGACCTCCAGCATGTGGGCGCCCAGGATCTTCTCCTGGCCGGGCACCAGGTGGTAGGTGTAGTCCTCCATCAGCGAGGCGCCACCAGGCAGCCCGGCGCCCATGACCTTGGCGGCGCGGATCAGGATGGCGGTCTTCCAGTCGCCCTCGGCACCGAAGCCGTAGCCGTCGGCCATGAGCCGCTGGACGGCCATGCCCGGCAGCTGCCGCAGTTCGCCGAGGTCCTCGAAGGATGTGGTGAAGGCGGCGGAGCCGTTGGCTTCGAGGAAGCTGCGCAGTCCGAGCTCGATGCGGGCGCTGTAGCGGAGGGACTCATGGCGCGCTCCGTCGGAGCGGAGCTCCGGCGCTACGTCGTAAAGCCGCTCGTACTCGGCAACCAAAGTGTCGACGTCGGACTCCGCGGCGGCGTGCACGGCGTCGGCGAGCTCGTTGACGGACCAGGTGTTGACCGAGACGCCGAAGCGCAGCTCCGCCTCGGTCTTGTCGCCTTCGGTGACGGCGACGTTGCGCATGTTGTCCCCGAAGCGGGTCAGCCTCAGGTTCCGGACGGCGGCCCAGCCGGCGGAGGCGCGCTGCCAGACGCCCACCTGGCGGGCGACCTCCGGGTTGGACACGTGGCCCACCACGGTCTTGCGCGGTACCCCCAGCCGGGACTGGATGTAGCCGAACTCGCGGTCGCCGTGCGCGGCCTGGTTCAGGTTCATGAAGTCGAAGTCGATGTCCGCCCACGGCAGTTCCACGTTGGCCTGGGTGTGCAGGTGCAGCAGCGGCTTGCGGAGCAGGTCGAGGCCCTGGATCCACATCTTGGCCGGGGAGAACGTGTGCATCCAGGCCGTCACGCCGATCACGGAATCGTCCGAGTTGGCTTCCAGCGCGGTCCGGCGGATGGCGTCCGAGTCCGTCAGCACGGGCTTCCAGACGAGCTTGACCGGGACGTCCGAGGACTCGTTCAGGGCGGCGGCGATCTCCTGGGACTGGGCCGCCACCTGCTTCAGAACATCCTCGCCGTAGAGGTGCTGGCTGCCGGTGAGGAACCAGACCTCGTAGTGCTCGAGAGAGGTGTTGTGGGCGCTGGGCATTGGTGTCTCCTTTGAAAATCTTGGGTGTGAGGCCGCGGTGTGGGGGCCGCGGTGGGGCCGGAACTAGCGGCCGTAAACGTTCTGGTAGCGGTCGTAGAGCGACTCGATCTGGGCCGGGTCGATGGCCAGCGGTTCACCGAGCTGCCGGGAAACGTGGACCGTGCGGGCCACTTCCTCGCACATGACGGCGGCCTTGACTGCCGAGCGGGCGTCCTTGCCGATGGTGAACGGGCCGTGGTTCTGCATGAGCACCGCCGGGGAGTTGGATCCGCGCAGTGTTTCCACAATGCCGCGGCCGATCGAATCGTCGCCGATGAGCGCGAACGGGCCCACCGGGATGGGGCCGCCGAATTCATCGCCCATCATCGTGAGCACGCACGGGATCTCCTCACCGCGCGCTGCCCAAGCCGTGGCGTAGGTCGAGTGGGTGTGGACCACGCCGCCGACGTCGGGCATGTTCCGGTAGACGTAGGCGTGCGCGGCGGTATCGGACGACGGCGTGAGGTCCGGGTTGTCCCACTGGGCCGGAACGCCGTCGGCGTCTGCGCTCAGGCTGCTGACCGGGATGCCGTAGAGGTCGGTGACCACCATGAGTTCCGGGGCCAGGTCGTCGTAGGAGACGCCGGAGGGCTTGATGACCATGAGGTCGTAGCCGGGGATCCGGCCGGAGACATTCCCTGCCGTCCAGACCACAAGGCCATACCGGGTCAGCTCGGCGTGCAGTTCGCAGACCTCACGGCGGATACGGGCAATGGTTTCCAGCAGTGCGCTCACGCCGAAATCTCCTCAGTGGTCAGGGACTCAGTTTGCAGGGACTGTGTGTTTAGGTGCGCAGCGTTGCGCTGGATGGCCTTGAGCCGGTGCATGACCTCGTTGGTTCCCCGGCCGAAGTAGTCGTGCAGGGTCCGGTACTCGCGGAACAGTTCGTCGTACGCCGCGACGTTCTCCGGGATCGGAGTGTAGACGGCGCCCGGTGCGGCACCCATCGCCTCGGACGCGGCCCGGACATCGGCGTACTTCCCTGCGGCAACGGCCGCGTGGATGGCCGAACCCAGGGCCGGGCCCTGGGTGGAACCGATGGTGGAGAGCTGGAGGCCGGTCACGTCGGAGTAGATCTGCATCAGGAGCTTGTTCTTCAGCAGGCCGCCGGCCACGATGAATTCCTTCACCGGAACGCCGGAATCCCGGAAAGCCTCCACGATGGTGCGGGTGCCGAAGGCGGTGGCCTCGAGCAGCGCCCGGTAGATGTCCTCGGGCCGGGTGGCGAGGGTCTGACCCACAACCACGCCGGAAAGCTCGTGGTCCACCAGCACGGAGCGGTTGCCCGAGTGCCAGTCGAGGGAGATCAGGCCGTGCTGGCCGATCGCCTGCCCGGACGCCAGGTCCGTCAGGTATTCGTGGATGCCCTGCCCGGCGTCGGCCGCGGCCTGATGGTATTCGGGCGGGACACCGTACTTGGTGAACCAGCCGAAAATGTCGCCCACGCCGGACTGTCCGGCCTCGTAGCCCCAGAGCCCGTCGACGATGCCGCCGTCCACCACGCCGCACATTCCCGGCACCTCATGGAGCTCCGCGCCGTTCATGACGTGGCAGGTGGAGGTGCCCATGATGGCCACGAGCTGGCCCGGCTCCACAGCCTTCGCTGCCGGGGCGGTGACGTGCGCATCCACGTTGCCCACGGCGACGGCGATGCCCTCCGGCAGTCCGGTCCAGGCGGCGGCCTCGGCGGTCAGGTAACCCGCGGCGTCGCCCAGGCGGCCGATGGTGTGGTCCAGCTTGGCGCTCACGAAGTCCTTGAACTGCGGGTTCAGGGCGGCGAGGAACTCCTCAGACGGGTAGTGCCCGTCCTGGTAGATGCCCTTGTAGCCGGCGGTGCAGGCGTTGCGGACGTAGTTGCCGCAGAGCTGCCAGACGATCCAGTCGGCAGCCTCCACCCAATGGTCCATCTCGGCGTAAGCCTCGGGGTCCTCCTCCAGCAGCTGCAGTCCTTTGGCAAACTCCCACTCGGACGAAATCAGCCCGCCATAGCGCGGCAGCCAGGACTCGCCCAGCTCGGCGGCCAGGGCGTTGATCCTGTCGGCCTGGCCCTGCGCGGCGTGGTGGCGCCAGAGCTTGACGTAGGCGTGCGGCCGGTTGGCGTAGCCGGGCAGTTCGTTGAGCGGGGTGCCGTCGGCTTTGACGGGAACCATGGTGCAGGCGGTGAAGTCCGTGGCAATTCCAACGACGGCGGCCGGGTCGATTCCGGCGTCCGCAATCGCGGCGGGAACAGCGTGCCGCAGCACGTCCCGGTAGTCGTTGGGTACCTGCAGGGCCCATTCACCGGGGAGCCTGGCGGCTGTTCCATCAGCAGCACCAGCGACATCCGCGGGGAGCGCTTCGGTGACTACCGCGTGCGGGTAGTCGAACACGCCGCTGCCGAGTTCCTTGCCGTCCCGGACCCGCACAACCACGGCCCGGCCGGACAGGGTGCCGTAGTCCACCCCGATGACATAGTTTTCGCTGCCGTCTGCTGTGACGTCCATGAATCCTCCAGATAAAGGCCCGTTTGCTTTCCGGGCTGAAACTATTGTGAGCGCTAACAACTTGCTGCGTCAAGTGCCCTCGATCACTGACTCGGGACCGGTGCCCTCAGGCAGGGGCGGCGGTACTCCCGCGGACCACGAGTTCTGGCTCCACCACCGTGGTGCTCACCGTGTCCCCGTTCTCGATGGCGCTCAGCATCAGATCCATGCAGCGCCGGCCGAGCTCCTCGAAGTCCTGCCGCACGGTGGTAAGGGGTGGCGTGAAATAGCCCGACTCCGGCTGGTCGTCAAAGCCCACCACCGAGACGTCCTCCGGCACGCGGACGCCCGCTTCGCTGAAGGCGCGGAGCAAGCCCAGGGACATCTGGTCATTGCCCACGAACAGCGCCGTTGCGGTCCGTTCCGCAGCCAGCTTCCGCCCGATCTCATAGCCGCTGCCGGCGCTCCAGTCGCCCTCGACCACAAGATTGTCATCCAGGCCGGCCGCGCGCAGGGCCGCGCTCCAGCCCTCGGCGCGCGCCACGGCGTCGATCCAGTCCTGCGGGCCGGCAATGTGGCCGATCCGGCGGTGGCCCTGCTCAATCAAATGCCCGACGGCGAGCTCGGCTCCCCGCTTCTGGTCCACCATGGCGCCGCTCACCGACTCGCTGCCCAGCGATCCCACGGCCACCACGGGCACCCCGGGTTTCAGTTCCTCGAGGGCAAGGAGCGTCTCGGAATGCGGCACGATCACCACAATGCCGTCCACCGACTGATCCAGGAAGTGCCGGATGGCATCGAAGATGGCCTCGCGGCTCACTGCCCGCAGGGCCGCGATGCTGACGAAGTAGCCGGCATCGCGCGCGGCATGCTCAACGCCCAGCAAGGTGTTGGCCGGACCGTACTGGGAAAGCTCGCTGCCCAGCACTCCTATGGTCTGCGACTTCCGGGTCACCAGGCTCCGCGCCGCGGTGTTGCGCCGGTAACCCAGCTCGGCAATGGCCGCCTCGACGCGCTCACGCGTGGCCTTGCTGACGTTGGGGTGGTTGTTGATCACCCGCGACACGGTCTGGTGCGAGACTCCCGCACGCTCAGCCACATCCTCAAGCCGGGGCATCCGGGCACTGGTTTTTGCCATGGGGTAATTGTGCGCGACCCAAGCCGGAAGCACGAATAGACGCGGCGGGACGTAAACTGATGGGAGCAAAGGAGCGCTGGCGATGAACGGAAAAGTTCATCATTCTGGGGCCGGATCTTCCGCACGGCACATGCTGACGGGCCTCCTGCTCCTGCTCGCCTTCCTCCTTGGGTACCTGCCCGGCGCCGCTCCTGCACGCGCAGTTTCACTCAAGGGCCATGACATCTCCTGGCCCCAGTGCCCGACGTCGATGGGCGGCTTTGGCCTGCCCCTCCCGCCGGCGGCGTCCCAGTTCGTGGTGATCGGGCTGACGAAGGGACTGCCCTTCACGGAGAACCCGTGCCTGGCCAGCCAGGTTGCCTGGGCGTCCAGCAACCGGAAACCGGCCCAGGCCTACACCATGGCCGCCTTCCCCACGGCCGCCCAGCTCACCGCCCACCGGTCCTCGGGACCGTGGTCGGCAGCCACCCGGGCGGGGCAGCTTTCCAACGTCGGCTACGCCGAAGCACGGTTTGCGGTTGCCAGCCTGGCGCGGGTTCCGTTTGCGCCGCGCGTGGTGTGGATCGACGTCGAACCACGCCCGGCCCAGCCTTGGCCCACGGCGAGCGCGGCGCAGCAGCGCGAAAACCGGTACATCATCGAGGGCCTCATGCGCGGGCTGCGGGATTCCGGCTATTCCTATGGCCTGTACTCGTTCGCTTCGGGCTGGGCCAGCATCACCGGTTCCTGGCGGCTCTCCGGCGTTCCGGTGTGGGCCACCGCCGGACGGCTGGATTTCCCCGCCGAAGCCCTGAATCTTTGCCGCACCCCAAGCTTCTCCGGCGGCCGCGTGTACCTTTCCCAGTGGTACGACGACACCCGGGACTACGACCTGACCTGCGACCCCTACGCTTTCACTCCCCTGCCGGTTCCGGCGTCCACCCTGTCCCGCTCGACGGCCGACTTCAACGGGGACTGGAACACGGACATTCTGGCCCGGGTCACGGCGACGGCTGAACTGCGGCTGTATCGGGGGAACGGCCGCGGCAGTCCGCTCCCCGGCGTGCGGATCAGTAACGGCTGGCGGGGCTACAGCGCCCTTGAGACTCCCGGCGACCTTAACGGCGACGGCGCGCTGGACGTCCTCGCCCGGGAGGATGCCACCGGCATCCTCTGGCTGTACCGCGGCAACGGCACCGGCGGATTCCTTCCCCGGACCAGGATCGGCGCCGGCTGGAACGCCATCAGCGCCATCATCGGGCCGGGTGATTTCAGCGGTGACCAGCGTGTGGACATCCTTGCCCGAGAGTCTGCCACCGGTTTTCTCTGGCTGTACCGCGGCAACGGCACGGGCGGCTTCCTGCCGCGGACCCGCGTGGGCTCCGGCTGGAACATCTTCAACGCCCTGGTGGGCCCGGGCGACATGAACGGCGACGGCAGCGTCGACGTCTTGGCCCGCGAGCGCGCCACCGGCGTCCTGTGGCTGTACCGCGGCACGGGTACGGGCGGTTGGCTCCCCCGCGTCCGGGTGGGTTCCGGCTGGAACGTCATGACCGCCGTCGTAAGTCCCGGCGACTTCAACGGCGACCGCAACCCGGACCTGCTGGCGCGCGACGCCGCCGGCGTCCTGTGGCTCTACCCCGGGCTCGGCACTTTCCAGTTCGCCTCCCGGGTGCGCATCGGCGCCGGGTGGAACGGGCTCGCCCCGCTCTTCTAGCCCGGGCTTCTGATTCAACGTTTAACCAGCAACCCCGCTTTTCCGGCCCGTGCTCTTTCTTCACTTGGCCGCGGCCTTGGAACGACCACCCCCTTATACCCGTCTCATTGAGGGGGTATGCACCGCATTCGTCCAATGTTTTCCCAAGCCCCGGCCCGCACAGTAGTTGCGCGGGGCAACGACAGGCGCAACCGGCTTCCGCAAGGCCAGGACTACCCGGTGAAGAAACCGCCGGGACAGGACCCTGAGACAGCTCTAATACCGGGGCCCACCAGGCCATTCTTTTTTGCCCCGAAGGAGGCGCATACCCATGTCAGAAGAATCCGCAAAAACCACAAACGAAGTGTCCCGCCGCAATATCTTGCGGCTGGGTGCGGCCGGAGGTGCCGGGGCGGCCCTCGTGGCCGCGCAGGGCTGGGCGGGCCCCCTGCTTGCGCAGAAAGGGCTCCTTTCGCCTGACGGCGCGTTCGCGGCCTCGTCCACTGCCCTCGGGGACCTGCTGTTCTATGTGGAATCGTTCCCCACCAGCCCGCTGATTCTGAAGCCGTTCGACGAGGAGCTGACCATTCCCAAGGCCTTGGCTCCCACGCCGGCCGTGGGTGATAGCTCCACCAAGGGCTACACCGAATGGGACGAACCGCCCGGCCCCGGCCAGGGCCAGCAGAGCTCGTTCAAGAATGAGCGGCATCAGATCTGGCCGAATCAGATCGGATCCCCCGACCCTCTCGTGTACAAGATCGATGTAAAACTGGGCGAGCATGCATTCACCAAGTCGGATGTGCTGCCCATCGACGCCAACGGACGGCCCACAATCTCGTTCGACGACAAGGGCAAGACCTACCCGGCCGGCACAATCAGGAAGCTGCCATACAGCACCATCTACAGCTTCAACGGGACCTTTCCCGGGCCGATGATCAACGCAGAGTATGGCAAGCCTGTGCTGGTCCGGTTCGAGAACCAGTTGGATAAGAACGAAAAGGGGCTGGACCGCCAGGACTTCGGTTCGCCCGACTGGTCCTTCCTGACCCACCTGCACAACGGCCACACTGCGCCCGAGAGCGACGGCAATCCGCACTACTCAATGGTCTCCGGGCCCAAGTATGAGGGCTACCTGCCGGGGACATTTTGCGACAACCTGTACCTGAACTGGCCGGCCGGCAATGACGACCGCGAGAAGCAGAGCTTCTTTTGGTTCCACGACCACCGGATGGACCACACGGGGTCCAATGTCTACAAGGGCATGGTGGGCCTCTACCCCATCTATGACCCGAAGGGCAGCATGGACATGGGCGATGAGACCAAGGGTTTGCGGCTCCCCGGCGTCCGCAAGGACAACTCGGACGGATCCTTCGACGTCGACTACGACATTCCGCTGGCCTTCTACGACTGCAGGCTGGACGACGGCGTCACCATGCACAAGGACATCCACGACGTACAGAAGGAGTTCCCGGACGCCAAGAACCCGGCCAAGCACCCCGAATGGTGGGGCAAGACGTTCTACAAGCACTTCCCCAACCACGGCTTCGTGGGCGACATCTTCACTGTGAACGGAACCGCCAATCCGGTGCTGGAGGTGAAGCGGCGCAAGTACCGCTTCCGCTTCCTCGACGCATCCATCGCCCGCATCTACGAGTTCAAGCTCATGAGTTCCACCAAGGGCCCCAAGACAGCTGTATCCCTCGGCTACAAGGGCGACGAACTGGAGGGCCAGTACAGGATCCCGGACGCCCAGCAGTGCATGCAGTTCACCCAGATCGCGTCCGACGGCGGCCTGCTGCCGTTCCCGATCAAGCGCGATTCCTTCGAGCTGTGGCCGGCCAAGCGGCGTGAAGTGGTGGTGGACTTCAGCCGGTACCAGGACGGTACGCCCACCACCAAGGGCGACGTCATCTACCTGACGAACGTCATGAAGATGCCCAACGGCCGGATGTGGAGCAACTCCTCCCGGTTCTCGCCTGACCCGAATTACAAGGTGCCCGTACTGAAGATCGTGATCGGCGACGACGCTCCCGATGACAGCAAGATCCCCACGAAGATGCGCGATCTTCCGCCGCTGCCGAGCAACTGGCAGACCATGCTGGACAACCGCCTGATATTCGAGGTGGAACGCGGCTCGGGCGGCGGCGAAACCGAGTGGCTCATCAACGGCAAGCCCTTCACCCCGAACACCGTGGCGACGAGCCTGAAGAACCGTGCCGGCCGCTCACCGCTTGCGCAGCAGAAGAAGGGCAGCTTCAACCTCTGGGAGATCCGCAACGGCGGCGGCGGCTGGGTCCATCCGTTCCACCTGCACATGGAGGAACACCGGACCGTCATGCGGAACAACAGGGACGTGACCCGCGGCGGCGACAAGGGCCATCCGGACGATGTGTCGCGTGAGGACTTGGTGGCCCTGGATCCCGGCGAGTCGGTGATCATCTACCGCGGCTTCAGGGACTTTGTGGGACCGTACGTGGCGCACTGCCACAACCTGGCACACGAGGACCACGCCATGATGTTTGGCTGGGAGATCACGCCATGACAGCGGCCCCCGCGGGCACCGCCCACTGGAGCAGCAGCGGGACCGGCGCTTCGGCGCCGGCCCGCCCCGCGGTACCGTGGCTGACGGTCATCCCGCTGGCGGCGATGATGGCCTACGCCGACGGGTTCTGGATGGTGTCGCTCCGGGGCGCCGTGGGGGCCATCGAGCGCACCCAGGAGCCCTTTGCGAGCTGGCTTCGGGAATCAACTGTACTGCTGCCGGCCTTTGTCCTGGCGGTCCTCGCCGCCGTGACGCTGGCGCTGCGGTGGTTCGGGCCGGTACTTGCCGGCAAGAAGGCCTTCCTGACAACCGCCCTGCTGGTTGCCGCCGCCGGCACAGTGGCCGGGACCGTCATACTGGCCGCCAGTGAAGCCTGGGACTACGCCCTGCAGCACGACCTCATGGGCTCCCTCCACCACGCGTCCTCCGTCCAGTCCGTGGAACAGCTGGATCAGGCATCCCTGGGGCTGCAGCTGGCCGCCTTTGGCTATGGCGTCGGCCTGCTCCTGCTCACCAACCTCGTGGTGACCGGGTGGACTGTGGCGATCCGGGGCGGGCGACTGGACGTCAGCCGGAGGCAGAAGGGGCGGCGGAAGGATGTCCTGCGCCCCGCTTGGAGAGGCGGCCGGACCCTCGGCGGGACAGACGCCACGGACCTCAGGCAGACGATGGCGGCGGTGGCACTGCTCGGTTGCGCCGCCATCCATCTCGCGGCCATACCGGACCACTTCAATCACTGGGTGGTGGCCAGCGTCTTCTTCCTTGCCCTGGCGCTGGCAGAGGTGGCCGGCGGCGTCCTGCTGCTGCGACGGCCCGGTGTGAATGTCCTCGGTGCCGTCGTGGTTGCCTCCGTGGTGCCGCTGGTCTTGTGGGCGTGGTCCCGCGCGTCGGGGCTACCCTTCGGTCCCAACCCCAATGTGCCCGAGCCTGTTGGCCTCGCCGACGTGGCCGCCTGCCTCCTCGAGCTGGGCACCCTGGCGATCGCCGTCGTCCTGCTCCGCGCCAGGCGCAGCGAAACCGGCGGGCCGGAGAGGCAGACGACCGCGTCCGCCCACCTCCGTGCGCTGGCGGTGGTGGGGGTGATCGCCATTGGATCCTTGGGCGTGGCAGGCGCCGTGCCCGGCTGGCTGGGCGATGTGGATACCTCAGGGAACAGCACCCACAGCGTCACGCATTAGGAGCGCTTTTCTGCACAACGTGATCCAACACAGACGCGACGGCGGCGGGCCCTGACGGGGGCCGGCCGCCGTCGTTTTAACGAGCAAAAGCGGTGACCCGCCAACAGTGGTAACAAGCAATTTACATGCCCGAAACCTACCGCGGTTTCCGGAGTCCTATGTTGTGGGGACTAACGGCATTCGTCCGGGTCTCAGCAAAATGCCACCCACCGATTTTTTGAGTGGAGTTCGAAATGAACGCTGGAGATGTTGCCTGGATCCTCGCAAGTTCCGCACTGGTGTGCATGATGATTCCCGCCCTGGCCCTCTTCTATGGGGGCATGGTGGGGTCCCGCCGGATCCTGAACATGATGATGATGTGCTTCGGCGGAGCCAGCCTGGTTGCCGTGCTGTGGGCACTGTTTGGATACTCGATGGCCTTTGGCAATTCCGTGAACGGCCTGGGCCTGATCGGGGACGTTACGGAGTACGCAGGCCTCGAGTCGATGCTGAAGGATAATCCCGATGCCGCCCTGCCGGCAGCGCTGTTCACGTCCTTCCAGCTGTTCTTCGCCTGCGTCACCACCGCCCTGGTTGCCGGTGCCGCCGCCGGGCGCATGAAGTTCGGCGCGTGGATGATGTTTGCCGGCGTCTGGGCCACGCTGGTCTACTTTCCCATCGCGCACTGGGTCTTCGCGTTCAACTCCGCCGACGGCTCGGTGACCGGTGGCTGGATCGCCAATGGCATCAAGGCCATCGACTACGCCGGCGGAACAGCAGTGCACATGAACGCCGGCGCCGCCGCCCTCGCCCTGGCCCTGGTCCTGGGCCGCAGCTCCGGCTGGCCCAAGATGGAACACTCCAAGCCGCACAGCCGGCCCCTGGTGCTGGTGGGCGCGGGCCTGCTCTGGATCGGCTGGTTCGGCTTCAACGCAGGCTCTGCGCTGGCCGCCGGGCACGCTGCGTCCGTGGTGTTCCTCAACACCGCGGTGGCCGCCGCGGCGGGGCTGCTCGCCTGGGCACTCGCTGAACGGATCAGGCACGGGGCCACCACCAGCATGGGCGCCGCCTCAGGCCTGATCGCCGCGCTTGTGGCCATCACTCCTGCCTGCGGCGCTGTCAGTCCGCTGGGCGCCGTGGCCATCGGCGCGATCGCCGGCGCTGTCTGCTCGCTGGCGATCGAATGGAAGTTCCGCCTCGGCTTCGACGACTCACTGGACGTGGTGGGCGTGCACCTCGTGGGCGGCATCATCGGCACGCTCCTCATCGGCATCTTCGCCACCAGCAGCGCGCCCAACGGCATCAGCGGCCTGTTGTACGGCGGCGGCCTGCAGCAGCTGGGCATTCAGTCAGTCGCGACCGTTGCCGTGCTGACCTACTCCTTCGGCATGACCTGGGTGATTGCCAAGGTGGTGGACATGGCCATGGGGCTGCGCATCCACGAAGAGGACGAGCTCCGCGGCATCGACCTCGCGGCCCACGCGGAATTCGCCTACCTGACAGACGAAGACCCCGTGAACCTGGGCGCCGCACGCCCGTCCTGAGCCGGGTCCTCTGCAGGGACGACGGCCAGATCCTTTGTGAACGCCAGCGGCCCTACGGTCTCGGGGTCGGCGGCGAGGTCGAACTGCGCGGCGTACCCGGTGTTCAGGTACAGGTACTTGGCCTCCGGCTGGCGCGGGCCCGTGGTCAGGAAGACGCCGCGGTACCCGCGCTCCGCGGCCAGCCTCTCCAGTTCTGTCAGGACCCGCCGGGCCAGTCCCCGCCGCCGGTGCGCCGAGTGAGTCCAGATCCGCTTAAATTCGGCGGTTTCGGCGTCGTACCGGCGGAAGGCGCCGCCCGCCACGGACTCGCCGTTCTCCTGAATGATCAGCAACGCGCCGTCCGGCGCCTCGAATTCCGCGGCCGGGTATCTGTTCAGTTCCTCCGCGGCCGCGCCCCGGCCGAACAGGTCGCCGTAGCGGGTGTCGTACTCGACGGCGAGCTCATCCAGGAGCGGCCGGACGCGGGGATCGTGCATGGGCAGCTCGAGGACGGTGAGCGGAGAGCGTGACACTGCAGTGAGGATCCTTCGCGCGAGGGCGTCGTTCTCCCGGAACGGCGCCGCGTTGGTGCCAGGCCGGGCAAACGCGCCCGCACCCCAGCCGGAGGTGCCGGGCCCGATTCCGAACAGGCGGCTGCGGGTTTCGCCGGTGCGACCCACAATCCGGTGGCCCGAGGTGACCAGGAGCCGGCCGGTGGAGTGGCCGCCGTCGGACGTGAGCAGGTGCTGCTCAGCGCCCAGGCCCGTGCCATGCAGCGAGCGGAGCAGCGGGTTGGCGGAACGGGCCACGGCGGGACCGGGGAGCCGCGCCTCGATGAAGGCCTTCGCCCGGACGGTCACCGGCGACTGCCCCGACGTCGCCACGAACTCGCCGGTGGCGTCGTCGGCGGCAACAGCAAGGCCCGGTCCCAGGAACTGCAGCAGTCCGGCACGGTGTACGGCCAGCATTTCGCGCAGGCGACGGGGCGGCGGACCCGAATCCACAAAGCTGAAGAACCCGTGCCACCAGCCGTGGACGTCCTCCTGCGAGCGCGCGTTCAGCCGTTCGGGCGGGACGATCCTGCCCAGCTCCATGTACACCTTCAACAGGGCCATGAACAGCGCCAGCGTTTCCGGGTGATCCGGTCCGGTGCGCAGCTCGAGGTCACGTTCGATGTAGCCGGCCAAGGCCGCCTGGACGTCATCGTGGCCGGCAAAGAACCGTCCGCTGAACGGCTTGTCCAGCCGTTCGAGGTCCAGGTGCAGCTCCGCGTCCGGCACGGCTGCGGCGACGAGTTCCTGGCGCGCGCTGCTGTACCAGTCAAGGGCGGCAAAGCGCCCGGCAAATTCGTCCCAGCCCAGCGCAACGCGCTCCGGGCTGCCGGTGAACAGCTCGCGGTAATACCCGTAGCCGGCGTCCTTCGCTATCAGGGGCCAGAGGTGGGTGCGGAAGTCCAGTTCGGCGTGCTCCGCCAGGAGCGCGCCCACGGCGTCGGCGGTGAAGAATCTCGGCGCCGCCGCCGGCTCTCCGCGCAGAGCCACGGAGATCTTGGAGTGGAACGGCACGCCACGCCGCGACCCTGCCCACAGCCTTGGCTCGGCTCCGGACGGAAGGTAGCGCAGCCCGCCGTCGGCCGTCTCCTCGAAACGGCCGCCGCGGCCTTCGGTGAGAAGCACCAGCAGGTCCACGAAGGCCAGGCCCATGCCGGAGACAATGACGTCCTCGCCGGGGGCGATCGGGGAATAGTCGACGTCGGTGGTGTAGCTGGGTGCCGCATGGAACCCGCCGTGCCTGGCCGCGAACGCGGACCAGCCGGCGGAGCGGGCATCCGGTTCCGCGTCCGTGTGCCCCAGCGCGGTAACCACGACGTCGGCGTGCAGCGTGCCGCCGCTGGCCAGCCTCACGCTGTACCCGCCGTCGCCGGGCTGCTGTTCGCCGGGTCCGCCGTCACGCAGTTCGCCCAGCGGATCGATGCTGACAGCGGTGTCGCGGTGGACGGTGACCCGGGCGTCGCTGCCGAGGGCGCGGACGGCGCGGCGGAAGAACCACTCGAGGTACTTGCTTTGCATCTGGCGGGTGGCAAAGGAATCGCCCTTCAGGGAGCGCAGCTGTTCCTGCAGGTGCGGCGGCATGGCCGGCGCGTCGGTGATGGAACCGTCCAGGATCCCGGCGGCCCAGGCAGCGAGCCCCGGCCCGTCGATGGCCGGCCCGTCGCAGACCACCGAGGAGTCGGTGAACATGGTGACGTCCGCCGCCTGGGAATTCATCATGAGGCCAGGCTCCTGGTCATAGCGCCAGATCCTGCCGGAACCGGGTTCATGCGGCTCCACGACGTGGATCTGCATGGGGTGAATTTGCGCTGCGTCGTCCGCAAGCCCGCGCCGGTTGGCCGCGAGCCGCTCGAGGATGCCGGCCGTGCGCGGGCCACCGCCAATGAAAACCACGGATGGGTGCTGCGCTGGCATCGGAAACTCCTGGTGAGAAAGGGCCCCTTGAAAACGGGTTCGGCCCTCAATCTAGGGTCTGGACAAACCGCCGGTCGAGGGCCCTGTCACGGCCGTTCACCCCGCGTAACGGCGCGTAAATCCACGCAAGAATTCGACTCATGACGCCACGCTAAGCCACGTGAACGATTGCAACGGACCGCTTTGCCGGACCTTCCGGGCGCGCCTAGATTTGCAGCCAACTACCCCCGAAGCACCAGCCGGAAGAAGCGAGATGGCGCATGAGTTCAGCAGCAACCAGGACGGCCCAACCCCCCACTGAGAAACCGGCCCCCGAGACCCAAACCGGGGAGACCCAAGCCCCGGCAGTGCCGGCCGCCCCCGCGGACCTTCGTGCCGCCGTCGACTACGCCGACTACCGCCTGGTTCCTGCACGCCGCCCGTGGCGCTGGGTGGGCACCGTACTGGTGGCGCTCGGAGTAGCGGCGGTGGCGTGGTCCCTGGCCACGAACCCGCGCTGGGAGTGGGGCGTGGTGGCCCAGTGGTTCACCGCCAAGTCCGTGGTGAACGGCCTGGTGGAAACCCTCAAGCTCACGGCCATCTCCGGAGTCCTCGGCTTCATCCTGGGCTTCATCCTCGCCCTCATGCGGCTTTCCGCTTCACCGCTGCTGGTCTCCGTGTCCTGGACGTTTTCGTGGATCTTCCGCTCCACGCCGCTGCTGGTCCAGATGCTCCTCTGGTACAACCTGGGTTACCTCTACGAGAAGATCAGCTTAGGCATTCCGTTCACGGACATCCGCTTCTTCGAGGCGCAGACCACCACCCTGATCAGCCAGTTTGCTGCCGCCGTGCTCGGCCTGACACTGAACCAGGCCGCCTACTCGGCCGAGATCATCCGCGGCGGCATCCTGTCCGTGGACCAGGGCCAGCTCGAGGCAGCAGCCGCCCTGGGTATTCCCGCCTGGCGCAGGTCCACCCGGATCGTGCTGCCCCAGGCCATGCGCGCCATCCTGCCCACGGCCTTCAACGAGATCATCGGCCTGGTCAAGGGCACCTCGATCGTCTACGTCCTGGCCTACTCGGAGCTCTTCTACACGGTCCAGGTGATTTACAACCGCACCCAGCAGGTCCTGCCGCTGCTGCTCGTGGCCACGCTCTGGTACGTGGTGATCACCTCCGTGCTCAGCGTGTTCCAGTACTACATCGAACGCCACTACTCCAAGGGAGCCGTGCGCACCCTGCCCCTCACACCGCTGCAGAAGGCCCGGAAGTTCTTCGCCACCCATGCACCGGCCGGCACCACCGGACCCGCCAGCACCACCGGAAGGAAATGATTCCGATGAGCACAACTCTTGAAGCCCCCGCCTCCACCCGCGGACTGGTGGAAATCACGAAGGTCCGGAAGTCATTTGGCACCACCGAGGTCCTGAAGGGCATCTCCCTGACGGTGGAGCCCGGCGGCGTGGCCGTCATCGTCGGCCCGTCCGGATCCGGAAAGTCCACACTGCTGCGGACCATCAACCACCTGGAAAAGGTGGATGCCGGGTTCATCGCCATCGACGGCCAGCTGGTGGGCTACCGGGTCAAGGGCAACAAGCTGCACGAGCTGCCGGAACGGGACATCCTGAAACAGCGCACCGAAATCGGCATGGTATTCCAGAACTTCAACCTGTTCCCGCACCTGACGGCGCTGGAGAACGTGACTGAGGCACCCGTCGTCGCGCAGGGACGGTCCCAGGCGGAGGCCCGCGAGCGCGGCCTGGAACTCCTGGACCGGGTGGGCCTGCGGGACCGCGCCGGCGCCTATCCCCGCCAGCTGTCCGGCGGCCAGCAGCAGCGCGTCGCCATCGCCCGGGCGCTGGCCCTCGACCCCAAGATCCTGCTCTTCGACGAGCCCACCTCCGCCCTCGACCCCGAACTGGTCAACGAGGTGCTGGACGTGATCCGCGAGCTGGCCAAGTCCGGCACCACCCTGATCATCGTCACCCATGAGATGGGTTTTGCCCGCGACGTGGCGGACACCGTGGTGTTCATGGACCAGGGCCAGATCGTCGAACAGGGCAATCCCCAAGACATTTTCACGAACCCGCGCGAAGAACGCACCCGGAGTTTCTTCTCCAAGGTGATCGAACCCGCCTTCAACATCTAAGGACCCCCCATGGCACTCTTCTCCAGCCAGCGCCCCAGCGGCGCGCTGCCCGCCGTCGTGCTTCTCGGCACGCTGCTCAGCACCGCGGCCCTGTCCGCCTGCTCCGACCCCGGCGCCGCAGCCTCGGGCGGTCCAGCAGGTGCCGCATCAGGTGCGGCGACGACGGCGGCCCGCAACGGCGTCGTCTACAACACCTCCCCCGACCAGCAGCGGATCCGCGCCGAAAAGGACGCCGAACTGGCAGCCAAGGTGCCCGCGCTCATCGGCAAGGACGGCAAGCTCACGGTGGCCACCACCGCCGGCTCCATCCCGCTGTCCTTCCACGCCACGGACGACAAGACGCCCATCGGCTCCGAGCTGGACATCGCCCAGCTCGTGGCGGACAAGCTGGGCCTGGAGCTGGACATCCAGGTCACATCCTGGGAGAACTGGCCCCTGAAGACCCAGTCCGGCGACTTCGAGGCCGTGTTCTCCAACGTGGGCATCAACAAGGACCGGGTGAAGCTGTTCGACTTCGCCAGCTACCGGGCGGCGTACATGGGCTTCGAGGCGAAGAAGTCCTCGTCCTACAACATCCAGGGTGCCGACGACATCTCCGGGCTGAAGGTCTCCGTGGGCTCCGGCACCAACCAGGAGAAGATCCTGCTGGCCTGGAACAAGGAGCTCGAAGCCGAGGGCAAGGATCCGGCTGTGCTCCAGTACTACTCGTCCGACGCCGACACCATCCTTGCATTGTCCTCCGGCCGGACCGATCTCAACATCGCGCCGTACCCCTCCACGGTGTACCGGGAGAACACCCGGGACGACCTGAAGATCGTCGGCAAGGTCAACGCCGGCTGGCCGTCCGAGACCCTGGTGGCCGCCACCTCGCTCAAGGGCAATGGGCTGGCGCCGGTGATCACCGAGGCGCTGAACTCCGCCATCAAGGACGGCTCCTACGCCAAGGTGCTGGACCGCTGGGGATTGTCCGAAGAAGCCCTGCCGGAATCCAAGACGGTGACTGAGGCCAACTTTGCTTCCACGCAGACGGGAACAACAGAGACGGGGGCATCCAAGTGAAGTCCCAGGTTGAAACCACCACCGCCTTCGCGGCCGAGTGGGAGCAGTGGCACGCCGCGCATGAGCGCCGCCGCGCCGATCCGCACGGCTTCCTCGCCGTCACCCACCTCCACTGGCTGGGTGCCGAACCCTCCCGGCTCGACGGCGTTCCGGGCCTCTGGAGCGTGCAGGATGACGCCGTCACGGTGGTTTTGGAGGCCGGTGAAAGCCTGCTGCGGGACGGCCGGGAGCTGAACGACAACTCAGTTAAGGACGGAGGTACGGCCGTCGTCTTCGATCCGATCGCCGAGCGGGAGGGCATCAACCTCACCGCGGGTCCCGCCGTCGTCGAACTCGCCAAGCGCGGCGGTGAATACATCGTCCGGCCCCGGCACCCGGAGAACCCTCTGCTCAACGAGTACCGCGGCACGCCGGCCTACGCCCCGGACCCGCGCTACGCCGTCGACGGCGAATACGTGGCCTTCGAGTCGCCCCGGCCGACGACCGTCGGGGCCGCCGTCGAGGGCATCGTGCACGTGTACGAGGCACCCGGCGAGATCCGGTTCACGCTGGAAGGCGAGGACCTCACGCTCACGGCCTTCAACGGCCACGCACCGGGCACGTTGTCTGTGCTGTTCACGGACGCAACGTCCGGCAAGACCACCTACGCAGCGAACCGCTCGCTCACGGTGGGCCCACCGGACGCCGACGGCCGCGTAAACCTGGATTTCAACCGCGCGGTGAACCTGCCGTGCGCCTACACCGACCTCGCCACCTGCCCGCTGCCGCCGGCCGAAAACCGCCTGACTGTGGCCATCGAAGCGGGCGAACAGAACCCCCACGAAAGGCAGGCTGAACAGTGAGCACTGCAGCCCAAGGTTTCCTCGCCCTCGAACTGGACGGCGACGGAGCGCACCCCGCCGCCTGGCGCAAGGCGCGGCACACTCCCGCCGAACTGCTCGACGGAACGCGCGTCCGTGCCACGGTGCTGGCCGCGGAATCGGCCGGGTTCCACGTGGCCACGTTCGCGGACGGACCGCTGACGCCCGCGTCTTCCGATCCCGGCGGCCGGGACATCCCTGGCCGGCTGAACGCCCTGCAGCGTGCCGCCTTTGCCGGGCCTGTTACAGGCTCCATCGTGCTCGTCCCCGAGGTGGACACCGTCTACACCGAGCCGTTCCACATCTCCACGCAGCTGGCCAGCCTGGACTACGTATCCGGCGGCCGTGCCGGCTGGCTGGTGGCCGCCTCGGACCGGACGTCCGATGCCGCCGCCGTCGGACGTTCCTTTGTTTCTGCTGACGGCCTGGCCCGGGAGGCGGCCGATTCGATCGAGGTCAGCCGCCGGCTCTGGGATTCCTGGGAGGACGACGCCGTGATCCGGGACGTCGCCACCGGGCGATACATCGACGTCGACAAGCTGCATTACGTCGATTTCGAGAGCACGGTCGAGTCCGGCGGTGCCGGCTACTCGGTGAAGGGCCCGTCCATCATTCCCCGGCCGCTGCAGGGCCAGCTGCCGGTCCTCGCGCCAGCCGGCCTGCTGGGCGCTGACCAGCTGTCCGCAGGGGCGGCCGACGCCGTGCTCGTCTCCGCACCCACGCCCGAGCTGCTGGCCGGTGAGATCGCCGAGGCCCGCGCCGCCGCTCCCGCGGCGG
This sequence comes from Arthrobacter sp. FW305-BF8, assembly GCF_021789315.1. NCBI lineage: Bacteria > Bacillati > Actinomycetota > Actinomycetes > Micrococcales > Micrococcaceae > Arthrobacter > Arthrobacter sp. FW305-BF8. The sequence continues at coordinate 309,078 of NZ_CP084561.1, read as the reverse complement.
CCATCATCGCCGAGCTCGACGTCGTCCTCGACGCCCGCGGGCAAAGCGCCGCCGGGCGCCTCGCCGAGCTGGATGCGCACACTCCCTGGCAGAGCAGCCGTGCCCGTTTCGTCGGCACCGCTGCGGAGCTCACCGGGCTACTGGCCTCCATTTTGGAGACTGCCGACGGCGTTCGCCTCCACCCGGCGGTCCTGGACGTGGACCTGGAGGAGCTGGCCCAGCTGGTGCTTCCCGCCCTCCGGCGCCGGGGCGTGCTCGCCCCGCAGCAGACGGGTTCCAGCTTCCGGCACCTGCTGGGCCTGCAGCGTCCGGCCAGCCGGTACACCGCTGCCACCGCCACGGAATCAGTAACTGCACGCGCATCGTCCGCGGCCGATAGCTAGGGAGAGACTCATGACAGACACACACATCGGCAACGGCTTCGTGCCCTCCGGCCAGCTGCAGCTCGGCATCTTCTTCCAGGGCGTGAATTCGGGTACCGTCTGGAAATCGCCGGAGTCCGGATCGCAGACGGACTTCGAGTCCTTCCGCCGCATCGCGCAGACCGCAGAGCGGGGCCTGTTCGCCGCGTTCTTCCTCGGCGAGGGGCTGCGGCTCCGCGAGCACCTCGGCCGCCCGCATGCACTGGACGTGGCCGGCCGGCCGGACGCGCAAACCATGCTGGCCGCGCTGGCCTCCGTGACCAGCCGCATCGGCCTGGTGGCCACCCAGAACACCACGTACAACGACCCCGCCGACCTGGCACACCGGCTGTCCAGCCTGGACCTGCTCTCCGGCGGCCGTGCTGCCTGGAACGTGGTCACCACGGACAATGCCTGGACCGGGGCGAACTTCCGCCGCGGCGGCTACCTGGACCACGCCGACCGGTACGTCCACGCCGAAGCGTTCGTCAATACGGCCAAGCGGATCTGGGATTCCTGGGAGGACGGCGCCATCGCTTCGAGCCCCGGCGCCTCCGCCTGGGCCGCGCCCGGTTCGGCCCGGCCCGTGCGCCACGAGGGCAAGCACTACACGGTGGACTACGTGCCCCGGCTGCCGCGCAGTGCCCAGTACCGGCCGGTGCTGTTCCAGGCCGGCGACTCGCCGGAGGGACGCGACTTCGCTGCCCGGCAGGCCGACGTCATCTTCTCCGCCCACCCTAAGCTCGACGACGCCCTCGACTTCCGCCGCGACATCGTCGAGCGCACGGTCAAGGCCGGGCGCGGCGCGAACGACCTCAAGATCATGCCCGCCAGCGAGTTCATTCTCGCGGCCACCCCGCAGGAAGCCCGCGAGAAGAAGAACTGGGTGCGGAGCCTGCAGATCGGGCCCGAGCAGGCCATCGCCTATCTCGAACAGTTTTGGGGCCGCGAGCTCCAGGGCTTCGATCCGGACGGGCCGCTGCCGGACATCGACCCCGTGGTGGAGGAGACCTCCGAGACCCGCGGCAGCGGCTTCCACGGCGCCAAGGCGAAGCAGTTGGCGGATCAGTGGCGCGCCGAAGCCAAAGACAAGGGCCTCAGCATCCGGCAGTTCGTCTCAGCCCGGACCAGCCGCGGGGACTCCAGCTTCACCGGTTCCTACACGGAGGTGGCGGACCGCCTGGCGGAGTATGCCCGCACCGGAGCGGTGGACGGCTTCAACATCTCGCCGTGGCTGATCCCCACCGGCCTGGACGACATCGTCAACCACCTCGTCCCGGAACTTCAGGAACGCGGCGTATACCCCACGGAGTACGCCGGCCCCACGCTCCGGGAGAACCTGGGCCTGGCGACGCCGGTCCGGCAAGAAGCCGCCGTCGGGAACACCGCCGTCGGACTTGAGGTCTAGGCGCGTGGCACGCGACGACGGCTCAGCAGACCGCGAGGCGGAAGACTCGGGGTGGGGCAGCCGCGGGTCAGACGAGGCTGCCGACACGATCAGGCTCCAGCTGACCGTCCGCGAGCTGCTCCTGTAATTAACCCCGCCGATTGCTCCGTAGGCGCCCTTTTCACCCTCCAAACGGCACCTACGGAGCGCCGGATGGGAGTTTGCGGGGTCAGAAGCCGAGGTAGGCGTGTTCTGTGTGTTTGACCTGGGGTGCCTTCGATGACGACGGCGGACTCGACGCCCCGCATTATGGGTTCAGCCCACAATGCAAGATGTTGCGGCCAGGAAAAAAGCACGAACGTACAGTTGTGGCCCCAATTCCCGGCGGAAAAGGGGCCACAAGTGTACGTTCGCGCTGTGGTTGCGGACTTTGGCTAGGAGGCTTTGGCGCCCGCGGGAAGGTTCCAGGTCATTGCCGGCTGGGTTTCGACGTTGTTGAATGTATAGAGGTGGATGCCCGCAAGTGCAGGATCCATCGTGGCCAGTTCGGACACCAGAGACCCTGATGAATAGCTGCCGGCGTTCAGGAGCCTGCGGGCGAGGGGGCCCTTCCGGTTCAGGAACTTCAGCGACGGGCCGACCCCGATCTTGGTGGCGAGCGCGATCAGCTTGGCCCGCGGGACGGCCCCGGCCACCCCAGCCCAGATCGGGAGATCGAGGCCTTCGCGCCGCAGCATTTCCGTGTACCAGCCGATCCTGGGCGCCGAAAAGCACATCTGGGTCACCACGTTCGAGGCCAGATGCTGCTTCTCCAGCAGTGCATCGAGCATCTGCAGCTCGTTGTGTTTCGGATGGCCTTCGGGATATCCGGCGACACCGATGGCCATGGACCCGCCGGTCAGGTCGGCAATGTCCTCCATGAGCCGGCTGCTGTTGCCGTAGGGACCGGCGGGCTCCGGAGCGTCACCTCCGATCGCGAAAACCTCCGTAATCCCCGCAGCCTCGCAGTCACGGAGCATTCCGGCCAGCTGCGCCCGGCCATCGATGCTCCGGGCGGCCAGGTGGGGAATCACCTTGTAGCCCAGCTGGCCAAGCTGGACCGAGGCCCCCACGGTGGCCTTGACCCCGTGGTGCGGGAGGCAGGTTACCGTCAGCGTTGATCCGGCTGAAACGTGCGTCTGTACTTCGGCAACAATGCCGTCGGTGGGAATGATCTCCAGGCGCACCGGCAATTGGTTCGTCATGAGCAACTCCAGGTCTGGTTGGATGGGCTTGTCAGCGGAGGATGACCGTGCGGTTCCCGGACAGGATGATTCTTCCTTCGGCGTGCCAGCGAACAGCATTCGTCAGGGCCTTGCACTCCGCGTCCTTGCCCACGGACACCAGGTCCGCGGGAGTGTAGGTGTGGTCGACCTCAATCACCTGCTGCGCAATGATCGGTCCCTCATCAAGCTCTGAATTCACGTAATGGGCCGTGGCGCCGACAGTCTTCACTCCGCGCTCATGCGCCTGGTGGTACGGTTTGGCACCCTTGAAGCTGGGCAGGAAGGAGTGGTGGATGTTGATGGCCCTGCCGGCGAGCCGGGCGGTGGCCGAGTCGCTGAGAACCTGCATGTAGCGGGCCAGGACCACCAGCTCAACCTCATAGTCATCCACCAGTCCAAGCAGCCTGGCCTCCGCTTCGGCTTTGGTCTCCGGCGTCACGGGGATGTGGTGGAACGGGAGCCCGTGCCAGGCTGCGAGCCCTTCCAGGTCAGGGTGGTTGGACACTACCGCCGCTATCTCCACCGGCAGCTCGCCGTTGCGGGCCCGGACCAGCAGGTCGTTGAGGCAGTGATCGTATTTGGACACCATCACCAGGATCCGCTGCTTGCGGTCGTGGCGCTCCAGACGCCAGTCCATGCTCCATTGGCCTGCGAGCGGTGCGAAGCTGTCTCGGAGCTGTTCGACGGCGGGCTGTTCGACGGCGGCGGTGTCACCTGCCGTGTCACCTGTCGCGTCACTCGTCGAGGCGAAGTGGACCCTCATGAAGAAGTGCCCGGCGGTGCGGTCGCCGAACTGCTTGAGGTCAACGATGTAGCACTCCTGCCTGAGCAGGAAATCCGCGACCGACTGGACGATTCCCAGCGAGTCCGGGCAGTGGAAGGTGAGCACGAACTCCCCGCCGGCAGCGGGATCCTGGGGCCCGCGGGCCCGGCCCGCCGCCGTCGGCCTTTCCTCTGTCCTGATCATCACTTGACGCTTTCCTTCTCCTCGAGACGCCGGCTCGCATGCTCGCGGGCGGCGGTCTCCTCAGCCTGGAGTTCATCCTGGAAGGCTGCGTAGCGGGCCAGGTGCGCGGGCCGGCGGCGCAGAACCAGCCAGGCCGCACCGAGCAGGACGAACCAGACAGGGGTGACCAGCAGTGCGGTCAGGGTGTCGGGCTGGGTGGTCAGAGTCCACAGCACGAAGGCGAAGAACGCGAAGACCACCCACACCATGGGGATGCCTCCCGGCATCTTGAACTTTGAGGCCGTGTGCAGGTGCGGGCGGCGGCGCCGGAAGGCGATGTAGCTGGCGAGGATGATCGACCAGACGAAAACGAAGCAGACGGCCGAAACGGTGGTGACCATGTCGAACGCCTTGCCGACGTCCTGGCCGGCGTACATGAGCACTACGCCGGAGAGCAGAAGCACGCAGGACAGGAACAGGGCGTTGTTGGGTACCTTGCGGCGGGACAGGCTGCCGAACGCGGCGGGCGCGTCGCCTTCCTGGGCCAAGCCGTAGACCATGCGGGAGGTGGAGTAGATTCCGGAGTTGGCCGAGGACATCGCCGAGGTCAGCACCACGAGGTTGACCACCGTGGCGGCGGCCCCGAGTCCGGCCAGCGAGAACATCGCAATGAACGGGCTGTGGCCGGCGGCGAACTGGGTCCAGGGCGTGACGGACATCAGGATGATGAGGGCACCCACGTAGAAGAGCAGTACACGGATCGGGATGGAGTTGATGGCCTTGGGAAGGTTCTTCTCCGGGTTCTTGGCCTCTGCGGCCGTGGTGCCCACCAGTTCGATGCCCACAAAAGCGAACACAGCGATCTGGAAGCCGGCCACAAAACCCATGAATTCATTGGGGAAGAAGCCCCCATGGCTCCACAGGTTGGTGAAGCTTGCCTGTCCGGCGTCGCTCTGGAAACCACTGAAGATCATGAACATGCCCACGATGATCAGGGCGGCGATGGCGATGATTTTGATGAGGGCGAACCAGAATTCGGTTTCACCGAATGCCTTGACTGTGGTGAGATTCAGCAGCAACAGGATGGCCACGGTGGCCAGGCCCGGGATCCAGAGGGGCAATCCCGGCCAGAGCTCGCGGGAGTACCCGGCAATGGCGATGACGTCCGCAATTCCTGTGATCACCCAGCAGAACCAGTAGGTCCATCCGGTGAAGAACCCCGCCCACGGCCCCAGCAGGTCGGCGGCGAAATCGCTGAAGGACTTGTAGTTCAGGTTGCTCAGCAGCAGCTCGCCCATGGCCCGCATGACGAAAAAGAGCATGAAACCGATGATCATGTACACGAAGATCACGGACGGGCCGGCCGCGGAAATGGTTTTGCCGGAGCCCATAAACAGGCCCGTGCCAATGGCACCGCCGATGGCGATCAGCTGGATGTGCCGGTTGCTCAGCTGCCGCTCCAGGCGGGGAGCCTCACCGGCTGAGGAACCGGCTGGGGAGGCAGGGGGATGAATCGTCATAAGGAACTCCATCGTTCAAGTGGCAAATAGCCACACTGATTCGGTTCCTCCCCACTCTGTCTTGGACCTGAGAGATTCCGCGGACATGGTCTTCCGCTTGCACCGTCGGTGAGACAGGACGTGCCTGCCTGCTTTCCAGAGTTGCCTCGCCGCGGCGGTACGTGGGCCTGAGAGTTTCCTGGGGAGGGTTTGCTCCTACGGCGCCTGCTGAACGTACCGGCAGGGCTCTCCCGCCGCAGATCGTAAGCATTTTCAGTTATTTGAAAAAATGTATGTGTGCCGGCGGCGGCCGTCTTGCCGGCCCGGGCCGGTCAGTGCAGCCCCGCTGGCCACCGGATCAGTGTGGTCTCCGTCACGAAGAAATGTCAAACGGGGACCTCCGATTTGGTCTGGGCGGAATTGTCCCGTAACCTGTGAGCCGAATCACCCCACATCTTCATAGCCTTTCGAACCGTGGCGGGAGAGTCCTCCCAGTCATTCACCGGGCAGGCGCCGTAGGAGCAAATCCTCCCCAGGAATCTCTCAGGCCCCCGTACCGCCGCGGCTAGGCAACTCTGGAAAGCAGTTCGGGTAACCGGGCTCACCGACGGTGCAAGCGGAGAATCATGTCCGCGGAATCTCTCAGGTCCAATACAGAGCGGGGAGGAACCCAATCCATGCCGTGCCACCCGTGGCCGGCCAGACCTGGAGTTCCTCATGACGATTCAATCTCTTCCATCAACCTTCGCTGACCGGCATATCGGCGCCCGGCGCAAGGCCGATATCGACACCATGCTCAAGACTGTCGGCTATGACACTGTCGACGGCCTTGTGGATACCGCCGTTCCGGCGTCCATCCGCCAGGAGAACCCCCTGCTGCTCACCGCCGCCCTGAGCGAAGTTGAGGTCCTGGCGGAGCTTCGCCGCCTGGCCGCCAAGAACAAGACCGCCGTGCAGATGATCGGCCAGGGTTACTACGACACCGTCACCCCGCCGGTGATCCGCCGCAACATCCTTGAAGCCCCGGCCTGGTACACCGCGTACACCCCGTACCAGCCGGAGATCTCGCAGGGCCGGCTGGAGGCGCTGCTGAACTTCCAGACCATGGTCCAGGACCTGACCGCGCTGCCGGTCGCCAACGCGTCGCTGCTGGATGAAGCGACGGCGGTGGCCGAGGCTGTGCTGCTCATGCGCCGGGCCAACAAGAACAAGCAGGCCAAGGACGGCAAGACGGTCCTGGACTCCGACTGCCTCCCCCAGACCATCGCGATCGTGCTGGGCCGCGCCGAAGCCCTCGGCTTCGAAGTGGAGGTCGCCGACCTGTCCAAGGGACTTCCCGACGGCGACATCAACGGCGTCGTCCTCCAGCAGCCCGGCGTTTCGGGCCGCGTCTTCGACCACACCGGGGTCATCGCCGCCGCCAAGGAACGCGGCGCCTTGGTCACGGTGGCCGCCGACCTGCTGGCTCTGACCCTGATCACGCCTCCGGGCGAGCAGGGCGCCGACATCGCCGTCGGAACCGCCCAGCGCCTCGGGGTTCCGCTGTTCTTCGGCGGCCCGCATGCCGCCTACATGGCGGTGCGGGCCGGCATGGAGCGCACGCTCCCGGGCCGCATCGTCGGCGTCTCCAAGGACAACGCTGGCGCGCCCGCCTACCGGCTGGCCCTCCAGACCCGCGAGCAGCACATCCGCCGGGAGAAGGCGACGTCCAATATCTGCACCGCCCAGGCGCTGCTGGCCATCGTGTCTTCCTTCTACGCCGTTTACCATGGCCCCGACGGCCTGAAGGCAATCGCCGAGACCGTCCACAACAACGCCCGCGTCCTCGCCACCGCGCTCAAGACGGCGGGCCGTGAACTGGTCAGCGACTCCTTCTTCGACACCCTCACTGTGCGGGTGCCCGGCAAAGCCCACAAGGTCATCACCGCCGCGGAGGCCCGGGGGATCAACCTGCGCCTCATCGATGCGGACACCGTTGGCGTCTCCATTGATGAGACGACGACGGCGGAGGTGCTGTCCGCCGTGGCCGTCGCCTTCGGCGCCGGTCCCGTAGGGGACGCAGCGGGATTTGAACTCCCCGAAGCCGTACTGCGCACCTCCGGTTACCTGGAGCACCCGGTGTTCAACACGCACCGCTCCGAAACCCAGCTGCTGCGCTACATCCGCAAGCTCTCCGACCGCGACCTGGCGCTGGACCGCACCATGATCCCGCTGGGCTCCTGCACCATGAAGCTGAATGCCACGGCAGAGATGGAAGCCATTTCCTGGCCGGAGTTCGCATCGATCCACCCGTTCGCCCCGGATTCCCAGACCGAGGGCTGGCGCGAACTGATCGATGGTCTGGAAGCGGACCTCGCCGAGATCACCGGGTACGACCAGGTGTCCATCCAGCCGAACGCCGGCTCGCAGGGCGAGCTCGCCGGGCTGCTGGCGATCCGCGGCTACCACCTGTCCCGCGGTGATGACCAGCGCAACATCTGCCTGATCCCGGCTTCGGCGCACGGCACCAACGCGGCCTCCGCGGTGCTGGCCGGCATGAAGGTGGTCGTCGTGGCCACCGCCGCCGACGGCACCATCGACCACACCGACCTGTACGCCAAGATCGAGGCGCACAAGGACGCCCTGTCCTGCATCATGATCACCTACCCGTCCACGCACGGGGTCTACGACGCCGACGTCCGCGAGGTCTGCGACGCCATCCACGCGGCCGGCGGCCAGGTCTACATCGACGGCGCCAACCTCAACGCCCTGGTCGGGCTCGCGCAGCCGGGCAAGTTCGGCGGCGACGTCTCGCACCTGAACCTGCACAAGACCTTCTGCATCCCGCACGGCGGTGGCGGTCCCGGCGTCGGCCCCGTTGCGGCCAAGGCGCACCTCGCTCCCTTCATGCCCGGCGATGCGAACAACGCTTCGTTCGAAGGTGGTGTAGCGGGCGCTGTCGGATCAACAGGCGTCGCCATTTCCGCTTCGCGCTTCGGCTCCGCGGGCGTGCTGCCCATCTCCTGGGCCTACGTAAAGCTCATGGGCGGCGACGGCCTGACCGAAGCCACCAAGTCCGCGCTGCTCGCCGCGAACTACGTCGCTTCCCGGCTGAACGATTTCTTCCCGGTCCTTTACACGGGAGACAGCGGCTTGGTGGCGCACGAGTGCATCCTGGACCTGCGCGGCCTCACGGCGAAAACCGGCGTCACCGCCGAGGACGTGGCCAAGCGCCTGATCGACTTCGGTTTCCACGCCCCCACGCTGGCGTTCCCTGTGGCCGGCACCCTGATGGTGGAGCCCACCGAGTCCGAGGACCTGGCCGAGATCGACCGGTTCATCGACGCGATGATCACCATTCACGCCGAGATCGAGCAGGTCGCCAACGGCGACTTCACCGTGGAGAACTCCCCGCTGCGCAACGCACCCCACACGGCAGCCGCCGTCGTCAGTTCCCAGTGGGACCGTTCCTACCCCCGCGAGCAGGCCGCCTTCCCCGTTCCGTCACTCAGGCAGGACAAGTACTTCCCGCCGGTGGGCCGCATCGACGGCGCCGCAGGCGACCGGAACCTGGTTTGCTCCTGCCCGCCGATCGAAGACTTCGAGATTTCGACAAGCTCAATCACCGGATTGGAAAACTGACCAATGACCGAGAACTACACCGCCCTCTACGACCAGCACAAAAAGGCCGGCGCCTCGTTCACCGATTTCGGTGGCTGGCAGATGCCGCTCAAGTACACCTCCGAGCTTGCCGAACACCACGCCGTGCGCAACGCGGCAGGCCTGTTCGACCTCTCCCACATGGGGGAAGTCTGGGTGACGGGCCCGGACGCCGGCGCCTTCCTGGACTACGCCCTGGCCGGCAAACTGTCCGCCATCGCCGTCGGCAAGGCCAAGTACTCACTGATCTGTGACGCCGACGGCGGCATCATCGACGATCTGATCACCTACCGCCTTCCCGCGGCTGCGGACGGAACAGCCAAGTACCTGGTGGTCCCCAACGCCGGCAACGCCAAGGTGGTGGCCGCCGCCCTCGCCGAGCGCGCAGCGAAGTTCGACGCCGCCGTCGAGGACGCCTCCGCCGAGACGTCGCTGATCGCCGTGCAGGGGCCCAACGCGGAAGCCATCCTGCTCCAGCTGGTCCCGGCCGAACAGCACTCCCTGGTGACCGAGCTGAAGTACTACGCGGCCGTTGAAGTCGAAGTCAACAGTCAGGACCTCCTGCTCGCCCGCACCGGCTACACCGGTGAAGACGGTTTCGAAATCTACGTGCCCAACGACGATGCTGCCGGGTTGTGGGAGGCGCTTCTGCACGCGGGCGCCGCGCACGGGCTGATCCCGGCGGGCCTGGCCTGCCGGGACTCGCTGCGCCTGGAAGCCGGCATGCCGCTCTACGGCAATGAGCTCTCGCGCCGCGTCAATGCCTACGCCGCGGGGCTGGGCCCGGTGGTGTCGCTGGCGAAGGAAAGCGACTTCGTGGGCAGGGAAGCACTGGCCGCGATCAAGGCAGCCGGCGTCGGTTCCACCATTGGACAAAGGCTCGTGGGCCTCAAGGGCCTGGGCCGGCGCGCTGCCCGCGGCCACTACCCGGTCCTCAAGGACGGCACGCTGGTGGGCGAGATCACCTCCGGCCAGCCCTCCCCCACCCTCGGCTACCCGGTGGCGATGGCGTATGTCGACGTCGATTATTCCGAAGTTGGCACGGTCCTGGACGTAGACCTGCGGGGCAAGGCCGAGCGGTTCGAAGTGGTCGCCCTGCCCTTCTACCAGCGCTCCAAGTAACCAGCACCTCGATCTCAAAGGAAAATCACATGAGCAAAGTTGTTTCTGAACTGAAGTACTCCGCCGAGCACGAGTGGGTTGCTGCCGACGGGGCCGGACCTGTGGGGATCGGGATCTCCGCTGTCGCGGCCGACGCCCTGGGCGACATCGTCTACGTGGACCTGCCCGAGGTCGGCTCCACGGTCAGGGCCGGCGAAACCTGCGGCGAGGTGGAATCCACCAAGTCGGTCTCCGACCTCTACGCCCCGGTCACGGGTGAAGTGACCGAGATCAACGACGGCGTCGTCACGGATCCGGCCCTGATCAACAGCGACCCCTACGGCGCCGGTTGGCTGTTCAAGGTGGCAGTCACGGAAGAGGGCCCGCTGTTGTCGGCCGAAGAATACGCAACAGCAAACGGCGGCGAACTCTAGCTCGCTCCTCCCTCCCTTCGCGGGGCGTGGAGTTTCTGTACAGATACCGCGAGTTCGAGGCCCTTTTGAGCCCATTATCTGGACAAAAACTCCACCCCCACGTACCTCAAACCCTCCCCAGCCCGAACCGACCACAACTCTCCAGTTAGGAACCGACCATGGCTGTTGGCGTCTTTGACCTCTTCTCGATCGGCATCGGCCCTTCGTCGTCGCACACCGTTGGACCCATGCGGGCTGCGGCGGTGTTTGCGGAGGAGCTGACATCCTCCGGCGTACTCGAGCGGGTGGCGTCCCTGCGCGTGGACCTGTATGGCTCGCTCGCGGCGACGGGGCACGGGCACGGAACCATGACGGCGGTCCTGCTGGGCCTGGAGGGCTTCCACCCCGAGCTGATCCTTCCCGATGAGGTCGAGGAACGGCTGGGCTCGATCGCGGAGACCGGGACGTTGCAGCTGGCCGGGTCGGTTCCGCTGCCGTACGGGGTCGCAGACATGGTGCTGCGGCCACTGACCGTGCTGCCGCGGCACACCAACGGCATGACATTTACGGTTTTTGATGCGGCCGGCTCCGAGCTCCGGAAGGCCACGTTCTTCTCCGTGGGCGGCGGGTTCATTGTCCGCGAGGGCGAGGAGGATGCGGCGCAGCAGGAACTGGACGAGTCCAAGAAGGAACTGCCGCTGCCGTTCCGCACAGCGGCAGAGCTGCTCAAGCACTGCCAAAACACGTCATTGAGCATCAGCGACGTGATGCGGGTCAATGAGGAAGACAGCCGCACCGAATACGAAATTCGCGAGGGACTGCTCCACATCTACTCCGTGATGGAGGGTTGCGTCGAGGTCAGCCTGAAGCGCGAGGGGCTGCTGCCCGGCGGACTGAAGGTCCGCCGTCGTGCTCCCGACTGGCATGAACGCCTGCTGAAGGAAGGCCGTGACCACGGAGGGGACTACCGGGACCCCAAGTACTGGCAGGAGTGGGTGAACCTCATCGCGCTGGCGGTTAACGAGGAGAACGCGTCAGGCGGGCGCGTGGTGACCGCACCGACGAACGGCGCCGCCGGGATCATCCCGGCCGTCCTGTACTACGCGCTGCACTTCGCTCCGGGTATGGACAAGGCCAGCCAGGAAGACCGCGACGACGTCGTGGTGAAGTTCCTGCTAACCGCCGGTGCCGTCGGGGTGCTGTACAAGGAACAGGCCTCCATCTCCGGCGCCGAGGTGGGCTGCCAGGGCGAGGTGGGATCGGCGTCGTCAATGGCCGCCGCTGGCCTGGCCGAAGTCATGGGAGGCACCCCGGCGCAGGTGGAGAACGCCGCCGAAATCGCGATGGAACACAACCTGGGCCTGACCTGTGATCCCATTGGCGGGCTGGTCCAGGTGCCCTGCATCGAACGGAACGCGATCGCCGCCGCGAAGGCGATCAACGCGGCCAAGATGGCGCTGTGGGGCGACGGCTCGCACCGGGTCTCGCTGGACGAGGTCATCGTGACCATGCGCGAGACCGGCAAGGACATGAGCTCCAAATACAAGGAAACGGCCATGGGCGGGCTCGCCGTCAACGTCGTGGCCTGCTGATTCAGCACACCTGCAGATTTAGTACTAGGGAAAGAGAACAATGACACTGGCACCAGAAGGCCGGAAAATGCTGCGGATCGAGCAGCGCAATGCGGCCACCCCGGTGGAACGCAAACCGGACTGGATCAAGGCCAAGGTCCAGATGGGCCCGGAATTCGTCCAGCTCAAGAACCTGGTCAAGAAGGAAGGCCTGCACACCGTCTGCGAAGAGGCCGGCTGCCCCAACATCTTCGAATGCTGGGAAGACAAGGAAGCCACCTTCCTGATCGGCGGCTCCGAATGCACCCGCCGCTGCGACTTCTGCCAGATCGACACCGGCAAACCCTCCCCCGTGGACCGGTTCGAACCCACCAAGGTGGCCCGCTCCGTCCAGTCGATGCAGCTGCGCTACGCGACCGTCACCGGCGTGGCCCGTGACGACCTCGAGGACGAAGGCGTCTGGCTCTACGCCGAAACCGTCCGCAAGATCCACGAACTGAACCCCGGCACCGGCGTCGAACTGCTCATCCCGGACTTCTCCGGCAAACCCGAACACATCGCCGCGATCTGCGACTCCAAGCCCGAGGTGTTCGCGCACAACGTCGAGACCGTGCCGCGGATCTTCAAGCGGATCCGGCCCGCGTTCCGCTACGAACGCTCCCTGGACGTCATCACCCAGGGCCGGAACCTGGGCATGGTCACCAAGTCCAACCTGATCCTGGGCATGGGCGAAACCCGCGAAGAAATCTCCGAGGCGCTCCGCGACCTGCACCAGGCAGGCTGCGACCTGATCACCATCACCCAGTACCTGCGCCCCTCCGAACGCCACCTCCCCGTGGACCGCTGGGTCAAGCCCCAGGAATTCGTGGACCGCCAGCACGAAGCCGAGGAGATCGGCTTCCTTGGCGTCATGTCCGGGCCCCTGGTCCGCTCCTCCTACCGTGCCGGCCGGCTCTGGGCCACCGCCATGCGCAAAAAGGGCCGGGACATCCCCGCCGAACTCGCCCACATCGCCGACGGCATCCAGGACTCCGGAACCACCCGCCAGGAAGCCAGCTCCCTGCTCGCTCGGACTGCCTGACCTCTGTCCCGACCGCAGCCCTGACTGGGGTATAGCGTTATTGCATGACGGCAACCTACCGGTACGACGTGGACGTCCTGCACCTGCTGGTTTCACCGGCGCACGCCTACTTCGGCCGCGCACGCGACGGCGCGGCTGACGTGCCGACGGCGGATGCCGGCCAGGTTGAGATCGTGGCGGGCAAGGGCATCGTTGGGGACCGGTTCTTCGGCAAGGCGGCCCACATGGACGCCGCCGTCACCCTGTTCGCGGTCGAGGCCCTTGAGGCCATGGCTGTGGAACTGGACGCCGGCCCCTTCGACCCGCTGCTGACCCGGCGCAACGTGATCCTCAGGGGTGCCCACCTTGCCCCGCTCCTGGGCCAGGACTTCGCGCTTGAATCCCGGGGCGACGTGGTGCGATTCAAGGGCGGGCGGCCCGCCCACCCCTGCGCGTGGATGGACCGGATGCTCGCGCCGGGCGCGCACGCCGCCATGCGCGGGCGCGGGGGCATGCGCTGCCGCGCGCTGTCCGACGGCGTGCTGCACCGGGGACCCGCGGTGCTGGTCAGCCCGGTGCCACTTGAGCCCGAACAGGCGGGCGCTCCGAGCGTGCTGCGGCCGAGCCGGCTGCCGTAAGGGAGCCGGGGGCTGGGTTAGCGGCCTACAGGCCCGGGGCCCGGCCCAGCTCGGCGCGCAGCTGCGAGAGCCGCGCATAGGCACTGTCCCGGTAGGCAACAAGGCTTTCCCTGCCGGCCGGGTCCACGTCCAGGAACCCATGGCCGGATTTCAGGCCCAGGTTGCCCTCCTCCACCGTGGCCGTCAGCGCGGCGGGCGGGGCGAACCGTTCACCGTAGGCCTTTTCCAGGGTCCGGAACGACGACTCATAGACATCCAGGCCAGCCATGTCCCCGATGGCGAACGGGCCGAACAGCGCAAGGCGGAACCCGAAGGTGTTGCTGACGACGTCGTCGATCTGGGAGGGGTTTGCGACGCCCTCTTCAACGATCCGGGCCGCCTCCTTGTACAGCGCAAACTGTAGCCTGTTGGCGACGAACCCCGGCGTGTCGGCAACCCTCGCGGGCGTCTTGCCAAGGGTCCTGATGAGCTCCTCGGCAAGGTCCACGACGGAAGGCAAGGTTCCCGGCCCCGGGATGAGTTCGACGCCGGGGATGAAGGGTGCCGGGTTCATCCAGTGGACGCCGAGGAACCGCTCCGGGCTGGTGACGGATGCGGCCAGCTCCCCGATCGGAATTGCGGAAGTGTTCGTACCGATGACTGCATCCGCCGGGGCGGCTGCAGAAATGCGGCGGAGGATATCCGCCTTGATCACTGGGTCCTCCGGGACCGCCTCGGCGATATAGTCCGACGTTCCAACAGCATCCTCGATGCTGGCGGCAGCCGTGAGGTTGTCCCCGACCTTGTCCGCTGCGCCGGCAGGCAGCAGCCCCTGGGCCTCGAAAGCCCTGGCCTGGTCCACGAGGCGGACGCGGGCACGTTCGGCGATTTCGCCGTCGACATCACCGAGCGTCACCCGGTAACCGTGCAGCGCCAGCACCTGGGCTATGCCGCCGCCCATGTAGCCGGCGCCGACCACGGCGGTCTTCGAGATGGTCTGCGTGATGTTCACGTTGCTGCTCCTAGGAATGGGCCGCTTCAGTCGGATGGACCGTTCAGCGGATGGTGTAGCCGCCGTCGACGGCGAGAGTGTGGCCGGTGATGAGCGATGCCGCGTCGCTGAGCAGGAACGCCACGGCCCCGGCGACGTCCTCGGGTTCGCCGAAGCGGCCGATCGGGATGCGGGACAGCAGTTCTGCTGCCCAGTCGGGCCTGCTGAGGGTCGACGCCGTCAGTTCCGTCCGTACGAAGGTTGGGGCAACGGCGTTAACCCGGATCCCCGCGGCAGCCCATTCCAGGGCCAGGATCTTGGTGAGGTGGATCATTCCTGCCTTGCTGGTGCCGTAGGCCGCCCGTTCCTCAATGGCAACGATCCCCGCCTGGGAGGCGATGTTGACGATGGCACCAGGGGTACCGGCGGCCACCCAGTGCCGTGCCAGGGCCGTGGTCAGGAAGAAGGTGCCCTTGAGGTTGGTGTCGAAGACCGTGTCCCAGTCGTCCTCCGTGAGCTCCAGGGCAGGCTTGGGCACGTTGACGCCCGCATTGTTGACGAGCAGGTCAATCCCGCCGCTGGCCCGCTGGAGTGATTCGGCGAACCCGCTGATGTTGCCGGAGCTGCTCAGGTCCACGGCCAGGGCCGGCGTCCCGTACCGTTCACTGATCTGCTGGGCCGTTGCGGCGTCGCGGCTGGTCCCGTAGACGGTGGCGCCGGACTCGGCAAGGTCATCAGCGATGGCCTTGCCGAGTCCCCGGCCCGCCCCGGTGACCAGTACTTTCTTGCCGTCGAGGCGGAAGTTCGGCACGCGTGGTCCTTAGCTGTCGAAAGTGTGGTCCGACCAGGGCAATGACGTGCCGCGGTACTTCGCTGCGCGCACGTCTCCGGACCGTGCGTGGCCCTCAAACCGCTCCACCCTTGCTGCGCGTCCGCAGAGCTCACCGAAGAAGGCGCTGGATTCGGTGTTGGTCACTTCCTGGTAGGTGACGGTGCGCAGGTACTTGCCTACCCAGAGTCCGCCGGTGTAGCGGGCAGCACCACGGGTGGGCAGGACGTGGTTGGTTCCAATGACCTTGTCGCCGTAGGAGACGCAGGTTCCCTCCCCGAGGAACAGCGCGCCGTAGTCGTGCATCTTCTCCAGGGCCTCGCGGGGGTTCTGGGTGAGGATCTGCACGTGCTCGTAGGCGTACTCGTCGGCCAGGACGTAGGCGTCGTCGAGGGAGTCAACGACGTGGATCGCGCCCCAGTCGCGCCACGCGGCCTCGGCGTAGTCGCGGGTAGGCATGTCCACGAGGATCGTGTCGATGTGCTCGATGACCTTGCGGCCCAGTTCCTCACTGGTCGTGATGAGGACGGCCGGGGAATCGGGTCCGTGCTCAGCCTGGGACAGAAGGTCGACGGCGACAATGAACGGGTCAGCGTGCTCATCGGCCACGACCAGGACTTCGGTGGGCCCGGCGAAGAGGTCGATGCCGACCTCGCCGAAGAGCTGGCGCTTGGCTTCGGCGACGAAGGCGTTGCCGGGGCCGGCCAGCATGTTCACCGGCTTGATGGTCTCGGTGCCGACGGCCAGCGCTGCTACCGCCTGGATGCCGCCGAGCAGGTAGATCTCATCGGCGCCGGCCAGGTACATCGCGGCCACCGTGGCATCCGGGACTTCGCCCTGGATCAGCGGGGTGCACGCTGCGACGCGCTCAACGCCGGCAACTTTGGCAGTAATGATGGTCATGTGGGCGCTGGCCAGCAGAGGGTACTTCCCGCCGGGAATGTAGGCTCCGGCAGCCTGGACCGGCACATTCTTCTGCCCGAGGAGCACGCCGGGCATGGTTTCGATTTCGAAGTCGGTAAGGGACTCACGCTGCTTCTGCGCCATGACGCGGACCTGTTCCTGGACGAACTTGATGTCCTCAATGGTCTGCTCAGGGACGCGTGCCATGATCTCCTCGAGCTGCTCCTGAGTGAGCAGGAAGGACTCGGGGGCGTGCTTGTCGAACTTGGCAGAGTACTCGCGGACGGCTGCGTCTCCGCGCTCCCGGATGTCTGCAATGACGGCTTCCACAGTGGCGCGGACCTCCGGGGTGCTCCCCCGGGCCACGCTGTTGCGGGCCGGCTCCTTCAGCATCGCGGACTTCACGGCCGAGCTGATTTCATTTGTAACCGTCATCAGGATTACCTTCCATCGTCATTGATGGGCGACATATGTAGCGCCCTGGGCCAAGCCATCCGGCCTGTATGTTGATCGAGTGTATACGTATACATTTTTTGGCACAAGGGGTTGTTTCCGCTTTTTGCATACGTATACACTGCTATTCACGAGCCAGCCGGTGTGGCTGGGCTCACTGTCCGGACGAAGACAAAGGAGTCTCTACATGAGCGCCCCCGTGACAACACCGGCACCGCCGGCAATCGATCCGAAGATGCGCCGCAAAGCTCTGGTTTCCTCAGTGCTGGGCAGCTGCATCGAGTGGTACGACTTCTACGTGTACGGCGTTGCCGCCGCGATCATCCTGAACAGCCAGTTCTTCCCGCAGGCCAGTCCGTTTGTTGGGATTCTGCTCTCCTTCAGCACGTATGCCATCGGCTTCGCAGCGCGCCCCATCGGCGGCGTCATCTTTGCCCACTTCGGCGACCGCCTGGGCCGGAAGAAAATGCTCATGGCCACGCTGGGCCTGATGGGCGGCGGCACGTTCCTCATCGGCTGCCTACCAAACTTTGCCACAATCGGCATCGCGGCACCGATCCTGCTGGTCCTCCTGCGCATCGTGCAGGGCATCGGGGTCGGCGGCGAGTGGGGCGGGGCCGCCCTGATGGCAACCGAATTTGCCCCGGCCAAGCGACGCGGTTTCTTCGGCTCCTGGCCGCAGATCGGCGTACCAGCGGGAACGCTGCTGGCCAACGGAGCCTTCTACGTCATGGGCTACCTGATCTCGCCCGAGGCTTTTGTGGCATGGGGATGGCGCATCCCGTTCCTCGTCTCCATCCTCCTGGTGGTGCTCTCCTTCTACATCCGCAGCAAGGTGGATGAATCCCCGGCGTTCGAGGAGATCAAGCGCAAGGGTGAGATCGAAAAGATGCCGGTGGTTAAGGTCATCAAGACCCGCCCGCTGACCATCCTCAAAGTCATCATGATGCGGTTCGCCGAGAATGCGAACTACTACATCTACACCACCTTCCTGCTCGCGTACGGTCCCGCAGTACTGCTGGAAAAGAACAGCATCCTGCTGGCAACCATGATCATGGCAGGCCTGGGCATCTTCTCCATCCCGTTCTGGGGCTGGGTTTCGGACCGTTGGGGGCGCCGCTACACGGTCCTCGCGGGAGCAACCACCATGCTCCTGATGGCGTTCCCCTTTTTCTGGGCCGTGCAGACCGGTGACTTCCTGATGCTTTTGCTCGTGCTCATCCTGACCTGCAACGTGGGCCGCGACCTCTGCTACTCCGTGGAACCCGCCTACTTCACCGAACTCTTCGAGCCTAAGCTCCGCTACTCGGGAGCATCGGTTGGCCCTCAGGTGGCCGCCGTCTTCGCCGGTGGCTTCGCACCACTGATCGCCACCGCACTGGTCGGCCCGGACTTCGACCGGTACTGGCTGGTCGCGCTCTACATGATCGTGACGTCCGTCATCACCATCGCCGGTGCGCTTTGGTCTCCGGAGACGGCGCCCCGCGTCCGGCTACGTCGAGGCCTGAGTGCCGAGCACGATCCCACGACGGGCCGGTAGCCACCTCTTCCACTGTGCCGCCGGTGGCCTGCATTCCGCAGGGACCGGCGGTGCAGGCTTGGGACATTGGCTAGTCTGAAACAACAAACCAAAGCATCCGCAACACGCCGGCGCCAGGCGCGGCAGATAGCAAGGAGATTGCCCCGATGGTCACAAGCCGCGACGTGGCAGAGCTGGCGGGCGTATCGCAGGCCACGGTGTCCCGGGTGATGTCCTCCCCCGCGAAGCTGTCTCCTGCCACCCGCGCCCGTGTCCAGGCGGCCATGGAAACGCTGGGCTATGTGCCCCACGCCGGCGCGCAGGCCATGAAAACAAGACGGACCAACACCATCGGCGTGGTGGTCGCTGACCTGACCAACCCGTTCTACCCGGAGGTTCTCGACGAACTCAGCCGGGAGCTGGACACCGCAGGCTTCCGTGTCGTGATCTGGAACGCGGGCGGCGGCAGTCACCACGATGCGCTCAAAGCCATCCGGGAACACGCAGTCGACGGCGTCATCTTTACGACGGCAACAGAAGATTCCGTCGAGCTGCAGGCAGCCATTGAGAAGAAGAGCCCGATCGTTCTGATCAACCGCGTGGTGGAGGGCCTGCACTGCGACCAGGTCACCAGCAGCAACACCGAGGGCGGTGCCGCCGTCGCCGACTACCTCCTGGATAACAGCAGGACCCGGGTGGCCTTCATCGGCGGTGCCGAAAACGCCAGCACGTCACGTGAGCGCGCCAAGGGCTTCCTGGACAGGATGGCCGAGCGGGGCCACGGCGTTCCGGAACACTTCCGCTTCCACGGAGGGTTCTCCCACGACGTCAGCGCGCAGGTCATGAACCGCCTGCTTGCCCGCGCCGACAGGCCCCAGGCCGTCTTTTGCGCCAACGATCTGATGGCCTTCGGCGCCCTCGACGCGCTGCAGGCCAACCGGATTCCGGCGCAGGACTGTTGGGTCATCGGGTACGACGACGTCGACATGGCGGCTTGGGATTCGTTCAGCCTCACCACCGTGCGCCAGCCCAGCCGCGAAATGGCACGCGTGGGAGCCCGGATGCTGCTGGAGCGCATCCATGCGCCGGGGGAGCCGCCGCGGAGGGTGAATTTTCCATGCGACTTGATCGTCCGCGGCAGCACCGGCCTCGCCGAGGCGGCTGCCCGGCCTATTGATTTTGTTGGAGATTGAAGTAACGTCGCCCACCTAGACATGGATTTCCTAACCCCTGGATTGACCCCCTGGAAGGAAGAACACAATGGCTGACGTCACCATCATCGGAACCGGCAACATGGCCCGGGGACTGGCCACCCGCGCCATCGCGGGCGGCAAGAGCGTCCAGCTGCTGGCGCACGGGGACAAGGCCAAGGCCGAGGCCCTCGCGGCCGAGCTTGGGGGCCAGGTGACCGCAGGCGTGGTGGGCGACGACCTTAGTGGTGCCATTGTGATCCCCGCCGTCTACTTCGATCCGGCCAAGGACGTCGTCGCCAGGTACGGCAGTGCACTGGACGGCAAGGTGTACGTGGACATCACCAATCCGGTGGACACGTCCACCTACGAAGGCCTCAGTGTCCCCGACGGCAGTTCAGGGGCGGAAGAGCTCCAGAAATCCACCGGGGCCAAAGTGGTGAAGGCCTTCAACACCACCTTCGCCGGGACGCTTGTCGCCGGCGACGTCGCAGGCCAGCAGCTCGACGTCCTCATCGCGGGCGACGACGAGGACGCCGTGCGGGCCGTCGCGGACTTCGCCTCGGCAGGCGGCCTCCGGCCGATCGTCGTCGGGCCCCAGCGACGCGCCCGGCAGTTGGAGCAGGCCGGATTCCTCCACATCCTGCTCTCGGCCAACAACCAGTTGCCGGAGTTCCAGTGGAACTCCGCACTCAAGGTGGTTCCGGGCGCCTAAAACCCCATCGGCTGCTCCGCAACCGCCGTTTTCGGGCCTGATAAGGGCAGTTACGGAGCAATCGATTCCGGGGTTTAGCTCTTGGGCAGGCCCGCCGGGTTCAGTTCCGACTTGGCCACGGCCTCCGCCGACAGGCCCCAGCGGTCCAGGATCTTGCCGTAGGTGCCGTCCTCAATCAGGTGGTTCAGGCCGGCCTCCGCGGCGGCGGCGAAGCCGTTGCCCTTCTTGGTGGTGGCGGCGATGCTCGCCTTCAGCGGCCAGCCGCCGTCCACGAGGCCCACCAATTTGGTCTTCTCGTCTGTGGCGGCCTTGTAGGCGGCCGTGGCGTTGGGCCCGAACGTCAGGTCCGCACGGCCGGACTGCAGCGCGAGGTTCGAGGCGGAGTCGTCGTCGTAGTACTGGAACTCGACCGGCTTCAGCCCCTTGGCCTTGTTCTCCTCGTCCCAGCGCAGCAGGATCGACTCCTGGTTGGTGCCCGAGCCGACAATGACGCGCTTGCCGGCCACGTCCGGGGCGGATTCGACCTTGGTGATGTCGCTGCCGCTCTTGGCGTAGAAGCCGAGCTTGTCGTCCCGGTAGCTGGCGAAATCGAACTTGAGCTTGCGCTCCTCCGTCACGGTGACGTTGGAGAGGACAGCCTCGTACTTGCCCGATTCGACGCCGAGGGGCCAGTCCGCCCAGGCGGTGGGAACGATCTCGGCTTCCAGCCCCAGCGTCTGGGCCAGTGCGACGGCGATGTCCACCTCGTTGCCCACCGGCGTCTTGTTGTCGGTGGCGTAAACGGCCAGCGGCGGCGCGAACGGGCTGACCGCCACGGTCAGCTTTCCGTCCTTCTTGATCGACTCGGGAACCAGCGCCGCAGCCGTCTGGTCCACGGTGACGGGAAACCGGTCCTGTTCGGGCGTGAGGTTGAAGGTCTTGGCTGATGACGTGGCGGTGTTGGTGGTGGCCGGCGCGTCCGCGGACGCCGCGGCCCCGGGATCGGAGCAGGCGGAAAGCGCCAGCAGGCTGGTCGCGGCGAGGGCCAGGCCCACCGCCGGCTTGAGTGCGCCCGCACGGGACTTTGGAGTGTGGGACTTGAGAGACTGACGGACCATGGTTGCCCCTTGGAAAGTAGCGATGGAAGGAGTTGATGCGAAGGTTGTGGCAGCAACTATCCGGCAGCAAAAAAGCGGCGGTCAAAGCGCGGGGAAACCGGAAGATACACGGCGTAACCGCGATTCACACGGCGTTCGAAGGCGTCATTCGCCCTGCCCAACAGCCCAGTTCCGCGCCTAGCATCGAGTATGAGCGATCAATTCACCACCGAACGTGACGGCTACGGCAGGCTCCTGGCAGACCGCGAAGTATGGCGGCAGGCGGGCACCCTGGCCGCCGCCGGGGAGCTGACCGCACGGTGGCTGGAGGGCACCAGCGAATACCAGCCCGGAACCCTGGCCCCGCGCTTCGATGACGAGACCCTGCCCATCGCCGGCCGGCTGGCTGAGCTCAACCGCAACGGACTGTTCACGAAGGAATCCCAGCCTGGCCTCGGCCCCGAGGCGGGCCATGCCCAGCGCGAGTACGTCACCGGTTTCTGCTCCGCGGAGTCGGCGGCCCTCCTGCTGCGGCTGTCCGCCGAGACGGAACTCATTGCCATCGTCCACGCCCCGGGGGAGGTCAGCCAGGCCTCCGTGCCGGTCACGCTGCACGACGGCGAAGTGGTCACTGTTTTGGGAAGCAGCGAAAGTCCGGTCGAATCGGAGCAGATCCAGGACTGGGCTCGCGAGAGCAACGAAACCCTCGCCCTCCTGCTGTCCGATTCCTGGTACGTCGAGCTCCTCGACCCGGTCTGGGGCCGGCAGCGGCACCTTTTGCCCGCCGTCCTGGAAACCCTGAAGTCCGCCCCGGACGAGCTGTAAGCCCCCGGTTTTTGACGTTCCGCGACTCCTGATGAAGCTCTAAGACGCCCAGCATGAACGATTACGACGCCGGGTGAACGCCTGCGTCGGTAGCCATTGTGGCCGCCGGAGGCGCCTCCGTAATCTCAATCCAACGCGCAGCGCCATCCCCTCCGCTCCATCATCCAAAAGGAAAACGTCATGTCTTCGTCTAACGAAAACCCGGGCTCCACCCGGATCGCCGCGGGCCAGCCCGCCGGCCGGAAGCGCCCCAGCGGGCTCAAGATCGGTATCGCCGCCGGCATCCTTGCGGTGCTCGGCGCAGGCGTCGCCGTCGCCACTACGGCGGCCAACAGCTCCGCCCCGGGTTCCGCCACCGCGGCCGCAGCCACCAGCCCTGCTACCGAACTGAAACTGGGGTACTTCGGGAACATCACCCACGCCACCGCGCTGGTGGGCGTCCAGAAGGGCTTCATCGGGAAGGAGCTCGGCGGCACCAAGTTGACCACGCAGGTATTCAACGCCGGCCCGGCCGCCATCGAGGCGCTGAACGCCGGCGCGATCGACGCCACCTACATCGGCCCGAACCCGGCCATCAACTCGTTCGTCAAGAGCAAGGGTGAATCCATCAACATCATCGCCGGGGCAGCCTCCGGCGGCGCCCAGCTGGTGGTCAAGCCGGAGATCACGACCGCCGCTGACCTCAAAGGCAAGACCCTGGCCTCCCCGCAGCTCGGCGGCACCCAGGATGTGGCGCTCCGCGCCTGGCTCGGCAAGCAGGGTTACAAGACCAACACCGACGGCGGCGGGGACGTTACCATCAACCCGACCGAGAACGCCCAGACGCTGAAACTGTTCCAGAACGGCAAGCTCGACGGCGCGTGGCTGCCCGAGCCGTGGGCCTCCCGTCTGGTGCTCCAGGCCGGGGCGAAGGTCCTGGTGGACGAGAAGGACCTGTGGGACGGGTCGCTGACCGGAAAGCCCGGCGAGTTCCCCACCACCATCCTCATCGTGAACAAGAAGTTCGCCGCCGAGCACCCGCAGACGGTCGAGGCCCTGCTCAAGGGCCACGTCGAGGCCGTGAAGTGGCTCAACGACACCCCGGCCGCGGAAAAGGCCACGGAAGTGAACGCCGCCCTGAAGGAAGCTGCCGGCAAGGCACTCCCTCAGGAGGTCATCGACCGCTCCCTGAAGAACATCGTGTTCACGGTGGACCCGCTGGCCGGAGCGTTCAAGAAGCTGCTGCAGGACGGTGTGGACGCAGGCACCACCAAGCAGGCCGACATCAACGGCATCTTCGACCTGACCAAACTGAACGAGGTCACCGGCGACAAGACCTCTGCCTCAGGGCTGGGCAAGGAGTAACCCGGCAAGACAGACCAAGAGGATCCGGCGGGAACATTCCCGCCGGATCCTCTTGGTTTTAAGTCGTAGCCCTAGACAGCGCGAGCCCGCGGCAGCGTCGGTCCTAGTTACAGCGCCGTGGAATAGTCCGCCGAATACTCAGGTGCCGAGTACTCCGGCACCGCCGAATACTCGGGCACGGCGTCAGGGTCCTCCGCATTTTTCAGGGCGTAGTGAAAGACCATCCCGGCCGGGCTCTCCTGGCTTCCGACGTACTCGGCGGCAGCCCATTCCCCGCTGGCCACCGCCCCTGCCCAGGCATGGGCCTCCTCCCAGTGGACGGCGGAGGCCACCCGGCCGGGCTGCACGCTAAGGGACACGGCAACCCGCACCGAAGGTGCGCCGCCGGAGGACCGCGGGCAGGTGAAGCCGACGATGTCCACGGAAACTCCCGGGGTGGCAAGGCACGCCCGCCGGGCCATGGTGGTGGCTGCCGCGTCCAGGCCGGAACCGATGTCCTGCCGCGCCAGTGCGTGCATCTGGCTGCGGAAAGTGCTCAGTTCCGCGCTGCACTGCGTCCTGATCCTGTGAACCAAAGCTGTGATCATGTCCCCCTCGATCCAGGGAGGGCGTTGCGCCGCCCCGTCGCTGATTATGGACTTACACAACCACCGGGTAACTTGCTTCACAACGCCTGGCGACACCCGCCGTCGTGCAAGGCAACAGTGCTTCACTTTCCGCAGTGGGGCGTAATAAAGGGAAGCGCCGAGCGCAGGAGACCCGCCCCCGTTAGACGTGCATCCGCGCCACGAAGCGGAACCTGTCCCCCCGGAACACCGACTCGGTCCACTCCACGGGCTGCCCGTCCGGGGTGAAGCCGAGCCGGTGGACCAACAGCATGGGGGCGCCCATTTCGACGTCGAGGAGCTGCACATCGGCCGGTCCGGCCAGCTTCGTCTCCACGGTGTCCTCCACCTCGGCGATCCGGATTCCGTAGTCCTCGCGGAGGGCGGCGTACAAGGAGCCGCGCTCCGCCACTGTCCGCGCCAGATCCGGCAGCGGCCCCGCAAGGAACGCAACCTCATGCGCCAGCGGCTCGCCGTCAACCAGCCTGATGCGCTCCACCCGGTGAATGTCCGTTCCCGGCTCCACCGCCAGGCGCCGTGCCGTGGCCGGGTCGGCCGGGAGTACGCTCACGTCCACGATCCGGGCCGCAGCCGTGAGGCCCTGGCTCGCGGCGTCGTCGGAAAAGGACGTGAGCTGGCGGACGTGCGTCACCTTCGGCGGTGCCACGTACGTCCCCCGCCCCTGCGTCCGGTCCAGGCGGCCCTCTGCCACCAGCTCGCCGATGGCCTGCCGGACGGTGGTGCGGGAAGTCCCGTACTGCTCGGCGAGCGCGCGTTCGGTGGGGATCAGCGTTCCGGGCGCCGCGTCCTCGATGAGGGTGAGGATCTGCTCCTTGAGTACGTAGTACTTGGGCAGGGCAGCGGCCGCGGAGGATTCCATGAATCTGATGGTACCTATTGACACGAAAATTGGTCTAGGCCAAAATAGTGGAAATTGGTTTACACCAATTCCGGTTAGCATCCGTTCCGGACCGCCAACTCCCCCAACCCACTTCCAAGGACCCAAAGATGTCGTTCCTGCAAGACCTGCGCCAGACACCGCGCCTCGGCCTCCTGGTCGGCGGCACCGCCGCCACCATCGGCATAATCTACGGCTACGATCTGTCGAATATCGCCGGCGCCCTGCTGTTCATCACCAAGGAGTTCCAGCTCTCCACCAGCCAACAGGAGCTGGTGACCACCGCCGTCGTCGTCGGTGAGGTCCTGGGTGCCGTCCTGGGCGGCTGGCTCGCCAACAAGGTGGGCCGCAAGGCCTGCATGGTGGGCGTGGCCGGGGCCTATGCGGCGTTCGCCGTGCTCAGCGCCCTTGCCGCTGATGTGCCCATGCTGCTCGTGGCCCGCCTGCTCCTGGGCCTGACCATCGGCATATCCGTGGTGGTGGTCCCCGTCTTCGTGGCGGAGTCAGCGCCGCCGAAAGTGCGCGGCGCCCTCCTCGTCGCCTACCAGGTGGCCACTGTGATCGGCATCATCATCGGGTACCTGGCCGCCTACGTCCTGTCCGCCACCGAAAACTGGCGGCTGATGCTGGGCCTCGCCGCCGTCCCGGCCCTCGCGGTCCTCGCCGTCACCTTCCGCCTCCCCGACACCGCCCGCTGGTACATGATGCGCGGACGCACCGAAGAGGCCCGCCGCACCCTCAGCTCGATCGAGCCGGATGCCGACGTCGACGCCGAACTGGCGGACATGCGCCAGGCCATCAGCGAAGAGCGCGGCGGCGGCCTGCGCGAGATGCTCCGCTCGCCGTACCTGAAGGCGACAGTGTTCGTCGTCGGCCTCGGCTTCTTCATCCAGATCACCGGCATCAACGCCGTGGTCTATTACAGCCCCCGGATCTTCGAGGCCATGGGCTTCACGGGCAACGCCGCCCTCCTGCTGCTGCCCGCGCTGGTGCAGGCCGCTTCCCTGGTGGCGGTGTTCGTCTCGCTGTCCCTGGTGGACCGGGTGGGCCGGCGCCCCATCCTGCTCGGCGGCATCGGCATGATGATCGTGGCCAACGCCATCCTGGTGGGCGTCTTTATGGCAGGACGCGACTTCGGCGGAATACTGACCGTGGTCGGCTTCCTCGGGGTTCTGCTGTTCACCGTGGGCTTCACGTTCGGCTTCGGCGCGCTGGTGTGGGTCTACGCAGGTGAGTCGTTCCCCGCCCGGCTGCGTTCCCTGGGCGCCAGCGCCATGCTGACCTCGGACCTCGTGGCCAACGTGATCGTCGCGGCGTTCTTCCTGACCATGCTGCAGCGGCTCGGCGGTGCCGGCACGTTCGCGGTGTTCGGTGCCCTGGCCATCGCGGGCTTCGTCTTCGTCCACCGCCTGGCCCCCGAAACCAAGGGCCGGAACCTCGAGGAAATCCGCCACTACTGGGAAAACGGTGCCCGCTGGCCGGAAGCCACCGGCAACAATGACAGCAGCAGCACGCCGGCGGCCAAGTGATGCGGCGCGTCCTCGGCCCGGACCGTGTCCTTGGTTTGGACCGTGTCCTTGGTTTGGATATCGGCGGCTCCAAGACGCACGCCATTCTGGCGGACGCTGTTGCGGCAGGCACCGTACCAACGGACGACGGCGGCGGCGCACCGCTCGTTCAGAGCGTCGCCGAGTGCACGGTGGGCAGTGCGAACATCGCCTCCGTCGGGGAAGAGGAAGCCGCCGCAGCGCTGGACGACCTCGCCGCCCGGCTCGGCATCGGTGACCCTGTGAACCACGGAGTACACACCGTGTTTGCCGGGGCCGCTGGAGCGGACACGCCCGCCGCCCGGGAACGGCTGACCGGCCTCCTCTCCCGGCGCTTCCCGGGAGCCCGGATCCGGGTGGACCACGACACCCGCATCATCCTCGCCGCCGGTGGCCTGACCTCGGGCACCGTCCTGATCTCCGGCACCGGCTCCGCCGCGTGGGCAAAGGCCGCCGACGGCCGGGAAGCCCGGGCCGGAGGCTGGGGTTACCTGCTCGGCGACGAAGGCAGCGGCTACGCCGTGGCCCGCAGCGCGGTCCGCAACGCCCTGCAGGAATCCGACGCCGGCCTGCCCGCCGGGCCCTTGACGTCCCAGCTTCTGGCTCAGACCGGAGCCGCGGAACCCGCTGGGCTCCTGGATCTGTTCTACAGCCGGCCGGAGCGCCGGTACTGGGCCGGGTTGGCCGGGACCGTGTTCGGCCTCGCCGCCACGGACCCCGCGAGCGCCGCCATCGCCGACGACGCCGCCCGGCATCTCGCCCGCTTGGCCCTGACCGTGAACCGGAGGCTGGGCACCATGCCGGAAAATGCCCCGGTGCTGCTGGCCGGCGGGATGCTGGTCAACCAGCCGTCGTTGGCCACCCGGGTGCGCGAGCTGCTGGCAGACAACGGCCTCACCCACGTCCGCGTACTCGACCGCTCCCCCGCCTGGGGCGCCGTGGAGTTGGCCAGCCAGCTTGCCGACGCACCAAGCCGGCCTGCCAGCCCGATCCGCGCCTGACCCCTTTCACTTTCCCCATAACCCCTAACCCATTGATCCCCAAGGAGACCCATGACCGCCCAGCGCACCGAAACCACCGCCATCTCACCCCGTCCCGGTTCCCTGATGGCCGCCGAAATCCTGGAACAGCCGGAGGCGCTCGCCCGGCAGCTTGAGCACGGGCGCCCCGCCATCACCCGGCTGGCCGCCACCCTCCGGGACGCAGACATCAAGTACGTGCTCCTGGCCGCGCGCGGCACCAGCGACCACGCGGCCCTGTACGCGAAGTACCTCATCGAGACGGTGCTGGGGCTGCCGGCCGGGCTGGCATCGCCGTCGAGCCTCACGGTGTACGGCGCGGAACCGCGGATGGACGGGGTGCTGTGGCTGGCGGTCAGCCAGTCCGGCGGCTCCCCGGACCTGGTGGACTCCACCGCCGCTGCCGCCCGGGGCGGTGCCCTCACCGTGGCCGTCACAAATGCGCCGTCCTCACCGCTGGCGGCTGCCGCCCGGCACCACCTGGACATCCTTGCCGGGCCGGAGGGCGCCGTGGCCGCAACCAAGAGCTACACGTCGCAACTGCTGGCGCTGTGGCTGCTGGTTGACGCGTGGGCCGGAGGAAACGGCGCGGAAGCGGCGGACCTGCCGCGTCTCGGCGCGGATGTGCTGGCCCGGCCGGAGATACTGGAGGTTGCAGACCGCTACCGCTTCGTGAACCACATTGTCACCACGGGACGCGGCTTCTCCTACCCCACCGCACGGGAGGCGGCACTGAAACTGATGGAAACGTCCTACCTGGCCGCCCACGCCTTCTCCGGCGCGGACCTGCTGCATGGCCCCTTTGCCATGATCGACGCCGACCGGCCGGTCATCGCCGTCGCTTCCCCCGGCGCCGGCGGCCGCGCCCTGCACCCCGTGCTGGACCGGCTGGCCGAACGGGGCGCGGATGTCTGCCTCGTGGGCGACGCAGGAGCGGCCCGTCCGCTGAACCACGTGGTGCCGTTGCCGGCAGTCCACGAGCAGCTCTCGCCGATCCTGGAGATCATGCCCCTGCAGCGGCTGGCGCATGCGATGGCGTCAGCCCGCCACCTGGACCCGGACGCTCCCCGAGGCCTGCGCAAGATCACGGAAACCTGGTGAGTCCGACGCTCATTTCTGCTTCCCGGGTCATCCTGCCCAGTGACACTAAAACGGGTGACGCTAAAACCAGCGCCGTGCTGGAGCCCGGCTGGGTGGAGACCGACGGCGGCCGGATCACCGCGGCCGGTCCCGGGCTGCCGCCGCGGGAGCCCGACGCCGATTTTCCGGATGCCACCCTCGCCCCGGGCTTCGTGGACGCCCACATCCACGGTGGCGGCGGCTCCAGCTTCAACGACGCCGACCCCGCTGCCGCCGCGGTCCGCATTGCCGGGGTGCACCGCTCCCACGGCACCACCACCCTGATGGCCAGCCTGGTCACGGCCCCGCTCACCCAGCTTGAGAAGGCGGTGGCCGTACTGGCCCCCCTGGTGGAGGAGGGCGTTCTGGCCGGGATCCATTTGGAGGGCCCCTGGCTCAGCCCCGACCACCGGGGCGCCCACGCTGAGGATCTTCTGCTCGCCCCGGAACCGGCGGCCATCGACCGGCTGATGCTGGCCGGGCGGGGCACCGTCCGAATGGTCACCATCGCGCCGGAACTGGAAGGCGGCCTGGCCGCCGTACGGCAGATCACCGGCTACGGCGCCGTCGCGGCCATCGGCCACACGGGTGCCGGCTACGACCTGGCGCGCCAGGCGATTGCGGCCGGGGCCACCGCCGGGACGCACGTGTTCAACGCAATGCGGCCGCTGCACCACCGGGAGCCCGGCCCCGCACTGGCGCTGCTGGAGGACCCCACGGTGTTTGCCGAGGTGATAGCCGACGGCGTGCACCTCCACCCGTCGCTGGTCCGCTTCATTGCCGCCAGCCCGGCGCGGGCCGTCCTCGTCACCGACGCCATGGCGGCGGCCTGCGCGCAGGACGGCAGGTACCGGCTGGGAGGGCTGGACGTCCAGGTGTCCGACGGCGAGGCGCGCCTGGTCAGCGACGGCACCATCGCCGGCAGCATCCTCACGCTGGATGCGGCGGTGCGGCACGCTGTCCACGACGCTGGCATCCCGCTCGCCGATGCCGTCCGCGCGGCCAGCCAGAATCCGGCGGACATGCTGGGGCTGTCCGACGTCGGACGCATTGAGGCCGGCCGGAAGGCGGACCTGGTGGTTCTCACGGCGGATCTTGAGGTGGCCGCCGTGATGAAGGCAGGCGAATGGCTCGCTGGCTGAGCCCTGCTGCTGGTTGAGCGGCGCTGGTCGCTAGTCGTCCAGGCTCTGGCTCAGAACCTGGAAGTTGGGACCGATGTTAACTTCCACCTCGGACCCGTCGCTCTTGCGGATTTCTACCTCGTAGGAGGAACCGGCGTCGTCGCCCCGTTCGACCTCGGTGACCTGTCCGGGGCCGACTTTGGCCATTGCGGCGTCGACGGCTTTGTCGCGGTCGGTCTGGTTCAGCGGCTGCTGGGTGCCGCCGTTGCCCGTTGTGTCATCATCGAAGGGATTCACGGAAGCCGCAGCCACCGACGCGCCCCCCAACGCCGCCGCAGCGACCGCTGCTCCGATGATCCACGCTGTTCTCTTGCGCACGGCAGACTCCTTTCTCATCGTTTTCTCCAGTGTCCCCCTGCGAAGGGAACGGGACAAGGAGCGTTCTTTAGCCGCCGTCGGCGTATGCCTGCCGAGCCAGGCCTGCAGGAGCCGGCCCTAGAGGGCGACGCTCTTTGCCGGCGCCCGGGGGTAGCCTTGGGGCAGGAGGGCAACATGGCGGTCAGGAGTGCAGGCCTTCTGCTGTACCGGCAGAACAGCGGGGCGGAAGTGGAAGTGTGGATCGCCCACATGGGCGGCCCCTTCTGGGAGCGCAAGGATGAGCGCGCCTGGTCGATTCCCAAGGGCGAGTACCCCGAAGGGGAGGATCCACTGGCGGCGGCACAGCGCGAGTTCGCCGAGGAAATGGGGGTCCCGGCGCCCGCCGCGGAGTACGTGCTGCTCGGCACCTTCCGGCAGCCCTCGGGCAAGCTCATCACGGCATTCACGGCCGAGTCCGCCTTCAAGCCCGAGAAAATCCTGAGCAACACATTTCCGCTGGAGTGGCCCAAGGGCTCAGGAACGGTCCAGCACTTCCCCGAGATCGATCGTGCCGAGTGGATCAGTGAATCCGAAGCACGAGTGAAGCTCGTCAAGGGCCAGCTGCCAATCCTCGACGCGCTGCTCGAGCACCTCGGGGCATGACGCCGCTGAGATCGGCATACGTGCATCTGGCCACGGTCACCATGGACGCGGCCCAGGACGGCATGCCAGCGCCCGATACTGCCGCCCTCAGCGCGGCGGTTACCCTCGAGCTGTGCGGAAGCTGGGACCACCCGCCGCCCTGCCCGCTTGCGCCGCACCATACCCGGCCTGAGCAAAACGGTGACATCGTCACGCTGCGGATCATCTTCGCCACCGAACCGGCGAATGAGGCCCTGGTCCGCAGCCGCATTGACGGCGCCCTACGCCGGGGAAGCCTTACCGGCCCGGATGGGCGTACCAGCCATTGGGCGTTACTGGGCGGCGGCCCCGGCATGCTCGACCCTTCCGAGACCGAGCACGCCCGGCGCCTTACCGATTCCTGAGACGCCGCTCACCTGCCGTTATCCTGACTGGCCTATCCTGCCTGCCCCAGGACAGTCCGGTAGATCCCGGTGTGGTCCAGGTCGCCGTCGCCTGCGTCCACCATAAGCTCGAAGGCGTTGCGGACGCTGGCGGAGAGAGGAAGCTTCAGCCCGCTGTCCTTGGCGATCTCGGCGATGAAGTTCAGGTCCTTCAGCTGGTTTTTCGCAGACCCGCCGCCCTCGAAGTCCCCGTCGATCCAGCGCTGCCCCTTCTGCCGGAGGACTTCAGAATTCGCCAGGCCGCCGGCCAGGATGGACTGCACCTTTCCAAGATCCAGCCCGGTGGCGGTCGCCACGGCCATTGCCTCGGCCAGCGCCGTAACGGTGGCGGACACGACGATCTGGTTGCAGGCCTTGACCGTGGACCCCGCACCGGCCTCACCAAACCAGACCACCGTGGAACTGTAGAGCTCGAAGAGCGGCAGGAGGCGCCGCACGGTGTCGCGCGGTCCTCCGGCCATGGTGCTCAGCCGGCCCTCCTCGGCTCCGATGGTGCCGCCGCTGAGCGGCGCGTCCACCACCGTCACCCCGTACCGGCTCCGGCAGTCCTCGGCGAACCGGGCCACGGCCACCGGGGACACTGTCCCGTGTATGACCAGGACAGGGTCCTCGATGCCGGCCGCCTTCCACCCGGTCAGCAGCCCGTCCGGACCAGGCAGTAGGTCGGCGACCTGCGGCAAGTCCGGCAGGACGGTCAGGACGACGCCGGCCGCAGCCTCCGCCGGGGTGCCGGCCACCTGTCCCCCGCCGATGGCCCTGGCCTTTTCCGCGGTGCGGTTCCAGAGCGTCAGGGGAACGCCGGCGGCCAGGATGTTGCGGGCGATCGGGGCGCCCATCGGGCCGGTGCCCAGCAGGGCGACGGACGGTGGAACTTCGGGCGTCGCCTGATTTTCGGTGTCTGTCACTGCTTTGTGTGTCACTGTGCTCACGTCGTTAGAAGGGGATCAGGCCGGCCATGGCGGGCAGGAAGGTGCTGAACCACGGAACGGCGGCAAGCACCAGCAGCCCGATGAACACCGCGATGAGGTACGGCCAGAAGTGCTTGAGGCTCTTTTCCACGGTCTCGAGGCCGGTTGCGCAGGCGACGTAGAAGCCGACACCGGCCGGCGGAGCGAATGAACCGATGCCCATGGAGATGATCAGCACCATGGCGTACTGCACCGGGTTGACGCCGAATTCGGTGGCGATGGGCAGGAGCAGCGGCGCGAAGATCAGGACGGCGGGCAGGCCTTCGAGCAGCTGGCCCATGATGATCAGCAGCACGATGGTGAACAGCATGAAGAGCAGCGGTGAGTCGCCCAGGCCGGACATGAGGTCATGGATCTGCTGGGATACCCCGGCCAGGGCAAGGGTCTGGGCGAGCGGTGAGGCTGCCGCGATGATGAACAAAACCATGCCCGCCGTCGTCGTGGTTTCCCGGAGGGTATCGCCCAGCAGCCGCTTGCTGCCGCGGCGGTAGGCGGCGGCGAGCACGAAAGCGTAGGCGACGGCGACGGAGGACACCTCAGTGGGGGTGGCGAAGCCGCTGAGGATGCCCACCACCATGCCGACCGGAAGCAGCAGCGTAGGGATGGCGAAGAACGTGGCCGAGCCGCGCGCACGCCAGGTGGCCTTCGGGCTGGCGACGCCGCCTTGCTTCTTTGCGCGGAGGAAGACGAGCGCCATGACCACGAGGGCCAGGAAGGCGGCCGGAACGAAGCCGGCGAGGAACAGCGTGGTGGTGGAGATCGTGGTGATGGAGCCCATGATGAGCAGGACGATGCTCGGCGGGATGGTCTCACCCATGATGGCCGAGGCGGACAGCACCGCCACCACCTCGCCGCGCGGGTACTTCCGTTCCTCAAGCATGCCGCGCATGGTGGTGCCCACGGCGGCGACGTCCGCAACCTTGGAGCCGGAAATGCCGGAGAAGATGTACATGGTCACGACAACAACCTGCAGCAGGCCGCCCCGCAGGTGCCCGATGAGCGCATCCACCAGCTTGGCGAGCGGCAGGGTCAGGCCGGCGGAGTTCATGACGGTTCCCGCGAGGATGAAGAACGGAATGGCCAGCAGCACGAAGCCCTTGGCCCCCGACGCCATGCCGATCGGGATGGCGCTGACTTCAGAGATCCCGCCCAGGTAGAGGTAGATGCCGGACGCCAGTGCGAGGACGAATGCGATGGGCAGGCCAAGGAACAGCAGTGCGAACAGTGCAACCAGAACCACGCCGAGGAGGAGGTTGGGCGACGCGTAGTAGAACAGCGGCTGGGACAGGATAACGACGGCGGCCAGGGCGGCGGTGATGCCCGCTGCCACCAGGACGGCGCGGCGCGGCTGGCGCCAGAGCTTCAGGACGGCGAACCAGGCAATGAGCACCATGCCGATGGAGAAGGGCAGCGAAACCCAGAACACCGGCAGCTGGAGGATCGGGGTCTTTTCCTCGAGCTGCTGGACCAGGGTGGGAACGAAGAGCGCAAAGGCGCCCGCACTCATGACGAAGACGAGGCAGTCGACGAGGGCCGCCAGGTACGGCTTCCAGTGTGCCGGAAGCCGCATGATCAGGGCCTGGACGGCCATGTGCGCACCCTTGGGATAGGCGATCGCGCCACCGATGAAGGCGATGGTCAGCAGCGCAATTTCAGACACTTCCTGGGTCCAGAGCACAGAGTCACCCGTGGCGACCCTGACCGCGATGTTCAGCAGGATCACGACGAGCTCGGCGAGGATCGCCGCGCCTACGGTCCATTTCAGGGCCTTGTCCAGCCAGACCGCTCCGCTCCAGCGCGGCGCGACGTGCCCGTGGTGAAGGATCTCTTCCGCATCAGACGGAAGGACCTCTTCGAGTTCCTTGGGGGCGAGTGTATGTTCCATGTTTTTCCAGACTGTCATCGTTGAGAGCGGGATGCTGAGTGCGGGGATGTTGTTTAGGGGATGGTGTTCGAGGGCCGGGGCGCCGGAGGGCGCTCCGGCCCTCGAAGGGGGTTACTTGGCTGCGGCGATCGCCTGGTCGAAGAATTCCTTGCCGATCAGCTTCGAGAAGTCCGGGTAGAGGCTCTTGGAGACGGCCTTGAACTGCTCGATTCCCGCGGCGGTGGGCTCGTTGGCCTTCATGCCCTTGGCGGTGAGCTCGTCGAGCTGCTTTTTGGACTGCTCCTCGTCGTAACCGGTCTTGAAGGTGGCGGTCTCAGCCGAGGCGTCCGTCAGGATCTTCTTCTGGTCCTCGTTCAGCGAGTCCCACTTCTTGGAGGACAGGGCCAGGACCCAGGCGTCGTTGATGTGGTGCGTCAGCGAGACGTACTTCTGGACCTCGGAGAACTTGTTGGTCCACGGCACCTCGATCGGGTTTTCTTGGCCGTCGATCGTGCCGGTCTGCAGGCCGGTGAAGACCTCGGAGAACGCCATGGTGGTGGGGCTGGCGCCCAGCTTGCCGAAGAAGTCCGTCCACAGCGGGTTGCCAGGCACGCGGATCTTCAGGCCCTTCAGGTCCGAGGGCTGCTCGATGGGGCGTTCGGAGTTGGTGATCTGGCGGCCGGTCCGGGTGAGGAAGGACAGGGCAACGGTGTTCTTTTCCTTGAGCTTTTCCTTCAGTACGTCGCCCGGCTTGCCCGCCAGGAACGCAGCTTCTTCCTTCGTGTCATCGAAGAGGTAGGGAATGCTGATCGCGTTCATTTCCGGCACCACCGACGCGTACACCGACGTCGACAGGATCAGCGCGTCCAGCGACCCGCCCTGCAGCCTCGTAACAGCGGCGTTCTGGTCACCGCTGAAACTCGTACCGTTCGGCACCACCGTGACAACCACCGAACCGTTGGAGGTCTTCTTCACCTGGTCTGCGAAGTGCTGGGCAGAGACACCCACCGAGGAGGTCAGTGGATCCGGGATGGACAGCTGGATCTTGGCCACCGGCGAGCCGCCGCCGGGCGCACCGGAGGCGCAGCCGGCGAGGACGGAAGCGGCGAGGGTGCATGCCAGCACTCCGGTGAGGGCGCGGGTCTTCGATTTCATGTGATGCCTTTCTTCATTGGAAGGAGTCTTGTGGGTTGCTGGATGAATTAGGAGGTCAGCGCGGCTTCGGTAACAAGCGCCTCGGTTTCGCGGCGCAGCTCGAGTGCCTGGGCGAGCGAGTCGTCCATGATGACGTCTTCCCAGCGGACGGTGGCACCCTTGGCGACGTCGGCACGGAGCTCGACGTGGTGCGCCAGGGCTACCGGCAGGGCGCCGATTTCGACCGAGTGCTTGGCAGAGACAAGCTTGCCCCAGACCGTGAAGCCGCCCTCGCCGTCGAGGAATTCGCCGGCCTTCAGGTCCTTCTTGGCGGTGGCGACGACGTCACCGAAGAAGCCGATCGGCGAGCCGGTGGCAATGCCGCGGAGGGCTGCGTTGGCGATGGACATGTTCAGCTCGAGGCCCACGTAGTGGTACGGGCGGTACAGGGCGGCGTACTGGCCGGTGGGGTCCGGGTGCCACGGGTATTCGTTGAAGCAGCCGGAGACGTAGCCGTTGGTGGCCTTGACCACCACGAAGACGCCTTCCTGGGTGTTGTGGCTGATCCAGCTGCCGTCGCGGTTGACGCTGGACATGACGTCCACGCTTCCCTCGTGCGCCAAGGCACCCCCGACGTCGGCCGGGCGGCAGATGGTGGCGATCTCTTCCACGTCGCCCGGGGTGAAGCTCAGCCCGTTGTCCGACGGCGTGAGGCCGGCGCCGTTGGCGACGGCTGCCATCTCGATGGATGCCTTGGTGCCGTCACGGAAGGAGGTGTGCATGTACGGGTTGAGCTGGCCGGAGTCGGTGAGCTCCTTGGAGAACTCCCAGTTTTCCCAGACGTTGTCCGGGTTCATCTCGTGGTAGTGCTCGAGGTACTTGGCGCCCTTGCCGGCACATACGACGTCGAAGCCGCTGGTCCGCGCCCAGTCCACCAGTTCCATGATGAGGGCGGGCTGGTCGCCGTACGCCATGGAATAGACGACGCCGGCCTCTTCCGCGCGCTTGGCGAGGGCTGGACCGGCGAGGGCGTCGGCCTCGACCGTGACCATGATGATGTGCTTCTTGGTTTCGATCGCCCGCAGCGCGTGCTTTACGCCGACGATCGGGTTGCCCGTGGCTTCAACGATGACGTCGATGTCGACGTCGAACAGCTCATCGGCGTTTGCCACGATGGTGGTGGAGCGGTTCTCCAGCGCGGTGGCGATGTCCGGAGCGATCTGGTTCTGTGGCCAGCCGACCAGCTCGAAAGCGCCCTCAGCCCGCTTCACATTGATGTCAGCGATAGCCACTACGTGGATGCCCGGGATGTTGTTTGCCTGGGCCAGGTACATGGTGCCGTACCGTCCGGCCCCGATGAGGCCCACTCGAATGGGACGGCCCTGGTTCTCGCGGTCGCTAAGAAGCTTGTGAAGGTTCATGGGGATCTCTCTGATTGATGTCTGACAAAGAGAGACGACCTCCACCGTGGGGGCGGTGGAGCAGCTCTTCGTCGTTGCTGCTGTGATTTGGGCTACCGAGTGGAACCGGTTCCACTTTTGTACCAGTCAGTGTTAGGCTGTGTCAACAGATGTCGGTGAAGACCACCGGTTGCAAGGAGGAGCATTGAAGAAGGCGCCCACTATCCGCGATGTGGCGGCAGCGGCGGGGGTCTCCGTGTCCGTGGTGTCGCGGGTGCTGAACCCGGACTCCGGCCCGGTCGCCCCGGCCAAGCGCGAACAAGTCCTGAGTGTCATCAGTGAACTCGGGTACCGTCCCCGCGCCGCGGCGCGCGAACTCAGCGCGGGCCATGCCCTCACCGTCGGCCTGGTGGTCACGGACCTCGCCAACCCGTTCTTCGCCCAACTGGCGGACCGCGTTGTATGGGAGGCCCGCAGCCACGGTGTACAGGTGGTGGTCATGACCACGCAGGAGGACCCGCACCTTGAGGCGGAATCCCTGGACACGCTCCTGGACCGTTCGGTGGGCGGCGTCATCGCCACGCCAACCGGCGGAAACATCGAGAAATGGGAGCGCCTGCGGGACCTCGGGGTAAACGTGGTCTTCGTGGACCGCGCCATCGCCGAACTCAGCGACGTCGACGTCGTCAGCATCGAAAACTCCGACTCGGCCCGGCGCGCAACCGATCACCTCATCGCCCTGGGCCACGAGCGGATCGCCCTCATCACCGGCCCCGCCAGCACGTCCACCGGGCGTTCCCGGATCGGCGGTTATCGGGCCGCCCTCGAAAGCGCCTCAATAAGCCCCGACCCCATGCTGGTCCGGGACGTCCCCTTCCGCGGAGACGGCGGGGGCGACGCCGTCGGGTCCCTCCTGGCATCCCCGGACGCCCCCACCGGGCTGATCGTCGCCAATACCGCCCAGGTGCAGAGCTCAGTCCGGCGCCTCGTCCAGATGGGCGTGCGGATACCCGACGACCTCTCGGTTATCGTTTTTGACGACAACCCGTGGACCGAACTGACAAGCCCTCCGCTCAGCGTGATCCGGCAGCCGATCGGCATGCTGGCGGTGCATTCCCTCGAACTCGTCCTCGGCCGGATGCAGGGCCGGCTCCCCGCGGGTGCCAGGACCATCGAAGTCAAGGCGGATTTTGTGCCGCGCAGCAGCTGCGTTGCACCGGCCCGCCTCGTCGCCAGCAAGTCCGCAACCAGATAAGGAAAAGGAAAACCCATGACCGTAGTTGTCACCGCCATGTTCACACCCAAGGAAGGCGCCTTCGACGACGTCGTGGCCGCCCTGTCCCCCGCCATCGCGGAGGTCCACGAGGAGCCGGGCTGCGAACTGTACGCCATCCACGAAGCCCCGAACGGCCAGATTGTCATGATCGAAAAGTGGGAAAGCGCCGAGCTCCTCGATGCACACGGCGCCGGCGAGCCCGTCAAGCGCCTGAACGCCTCCCTTGAGGGACTCCTGGCGGAACCGGTGGAGGTCACGCGACTGACCGCAATCCCCGCCGGCACCAGCGCGCAGGGCGCACTCTGACCTGAAGGCTCAGGCCTGAAGAAAACGACGGCGGCCCCTTGCCTGCGCAGGTCAGGCGGGGGCCGCCGTCGAAC
The DNA here is from genome assembly GCF_021789315.1 of Arthrobacter sp. FW305-BF8. NCBI lineage: Bacteria > Bacillati > Actinomycetota > Actinomycetes > Micrococcales > Micrococcaceae > Arthrobacter > Arthrobacter sp. FW305-BF8. The sequence goes on along the minus strand of NZ_CP084561.1, from coordinate 270,561 downwards.
GTCTGACCACCAACTCGGGGTCCACCAGATTCGTTTGGACCGGGAGTTCCGGATCGTTCATGCGGCCCAGCAGGGCCTTTGCGGCCCCGGCGCCCACCTCGCCGTTGCGGCCGTCGATGGTGGTCAGGCGCAGCAGATTCGCCGATGCGAGCGGCGAATTGTCATAGCCGATCAGGGAAAGATCCTCCGGAATCCGCCGCCCCCGGTCCCGCGCCGCGGCCGCCACACCCATTGCCATCACATCGTTGGCCGCAAAAATCGCCGTGATCGCGGGGTTCTGGTCCAGGAGCCTCAGCGCACCCTCGTAGCCGTCCGGCTCCATCGTCTGCCCGAGGCCCTGCGCTGTGTGTGGCCGAAGCCCGTGACTGCGCATCGCGGCCTCAAACCCCTGCGCCCGCAGCCGGGCGGCGCCGCCCCCGCCGGTCACATGGCCGATTTCCCGGTGCCCGAGCCCGATCAGGTGCTCGGTGGCCAGGCGGCCGCCGGCTTCGTCGTCGTTGGCGATGATATCCGCCCCCGGGACCACGACGTCCCGGTTACCCGCCACCACCGCAGGAACGTCGACGGCGGCGAACATCTCCTCCGTGGGCTCGGTCGCGATCACTATGCCGTCCACCCGCAAGGACATGAGTCCGTCCACCGGCGTCCGGTCCAGGCGGGCGTTGAACGACGGGTCGGCGACGGCCACCCGGAAGCCGAGCGGGGCAAGCTCGTCGTGCAGCCCGCCCAGCAGGCTGACGAACCAGAGGTTCCGGTAGTCGTCCAGAACGACGCCGATGGTCCGGGACCGATTGCCGGCCAGGGTCGCTGCCGCCCGGCTCGGGCGGTAGTTCAGCCTTTCGATGGCCTCCTCGACGGCGGCCCGGCGGGCGGCGGATACGCCCGGGGCGCCGCGCAGGACCAGCGAGACCAGGGATTTCGATACCCCGGCCGCGGAGGCAACGTCGTAAATGTTCGGGCGTTTTCCGGTCTCCTGGGTCACTCTGCAATTGTCGCCCATGCGCTGACCTTTTAGGGATATTGACAGGACAAAGTTCCGCCCCTATCGTGTTTATGGAGCGCTCCATTTTGCGTCCCACGTTACAGCGGCCGAGTCCCGCAAAGCCCGTTTCAAAGGAGAAAACCAATGCCCAAAGATCTCGGCGTAGCCGTCATCGGGGCGGGCATGGCCGGCAAGGCCCACGCCGCCGCCTTCCGCACCGCATCCGCCCTGTACAACCCCGTCTTGCCGCCGATCCGGCTCGTTTCCATCGGCGACATTAACCCGGAGTTCGGTTCCCTTGCAGCACGGCGCTTCGGCTACGAGCGCAACGACACCTCATGGCAGGCAATCGCCGAGGCCGAGGACATCGACGTCGTCAGCGTTGTCATCGCCAACTCGCTGCACCGGGAAGTCGTTGAGGGCCTCCTTGCCGCCGGCAAGCACGTATTGTGCGAGAAACCGCTGAGCGACACCCTGGAGGACGCCCGGGCCATGGCCGACGCCGCCCGCAGCGCATCCTCGATCGCGCGCATCGGCTTCACGTTCCGCCGTACCCCGGGCATCGCCTACATCCGCGACCTCATCCGGAACGGGACCCTGGGCCGGGTGCTGCACTTCAGCGGCCGCTACTGGACCGACTACGGTTTCAGCCCGGAGGCGCCGATGAGCTGGCGCTACAAGGGCGGCCCCGGCTCCGGCGCGCTGGCCGACGTCGGAAGCCACCTGGCGTACGTTTCGGAGTTCCTCTGCGGCGACATCAAATCCATTAGCGGCGGCCGCCTCAGCACGGCCATCGACAAGCGGCCCCTGCCGCTGGGCGCCGTCATCGGACACGACCACGCCGCCGTCAGCGACACCTATGAGGCCGTGGAGAACGACGACTACGCAGCCTTTTCCGCCGAGTTCGAAAACGGCGCCGGCAGCTTCGAGGTCTCCCGCGTGGCAGCCGGCCACGCGAACAGCCTCAACTTCGAGGTCTTCTGCGAGAACGGCTCCGCGAAGTTCGACCAGCGCCGCCCCGGTGAGATCCAGCTCTTCCTCAACGACGGCTCCGGCCACGAAAGCGGCTACCGCCAGGTCATCCTCGGCCCGGGCCACCCCTACATCGCCGGCGGCCTTGCCATGGACGCCCCCGAGGTCGGCTTCGGCCAGAACGACGCGTTCGCCTACCAGTCGCGTGCGTTCCTCGAAGAGGTCGCCGGCCTCAGCGAAGCGGAATCCCTGCCGCGCTGCGCCACCTTTGACGAAGGCGTCCGCAACATGGAACTGCTCGCCGCCGTCACCGAATCAGCCCTGAACAACGGAAAGATGATCACGCTATGAAGCTCGGCGTCTACAACGCGATCCTGCACGACCGCCCGCTGCCCGAGGCCCTGAAGGTCGTCGCCGGCCTGGGCCTGACCGGCATCGAAATCAACTCCGGCGGATTCCTGCCGGCGGTGCACGTTCCCACCTTCGACGACATCCTCGAAAGCGACGCCGCGCGCGATGACTACCTGGCGATCTTCGAGGGCACCGGCGTCTCCATCGCGGGGCTGAACTGCAACGGCAACCCGCTGCACCCCAACCGCGCCATCGGCGACAAGCACGCCGAGGACATCCGCCGCTCCATCCGCCTGGCCCACCGCCTCGGACAGAACCGCGTGGTCACCATGTCCGGCCTCCCCGGCGGGGAACCCGGCGCCACCGTGCCGAACTGGATCGTCAACGCCTGGAACTCCGCGGCGCTGGACGTCCTCGACTACCAGTGGGGCGTCGCCGCCAAGTTCTGGAAGGAGACCGACCGGCTCGCCGCCGACCTCGACGTCAAGGTGGCCCTGGAACTGCACCCGCAGAACCTCGTCTTCAACCCCGCCGACGTGTACAAGCTGGTCGAACTGACCGGCGCCACCCACGTAGGCGTCGAGCTCGACGCCTCCCACCTGTTCTGGCAGCAGATGGATCCGGTGGCCGTGGTCCGCGAACTCGGCCCACTGGTCTTCCACGCAGCCGCCAAGGACGTGCGCGTCAACAAGGACACCGCCGCCATCTACGGTGTCCTCGACAACCGCTTCCGCCGGCTCTCCCCCGAGGAAAACCGGACCAACCTCGGCGGCGACGAGTGGGCCAACGAATGGCCCAAGCCCGCCGCCTGGGACTTCGTCGCCCTCGGCAAGGGCCACGACACCGCCTACTGGACCGAGTTCCTGCGCGCCCTCCACGAGGTGGACCCGAACATGCTCGTCAATATCGAACATGAAGACGTCGAACTGGGCCGCATCGAAGGGCTCGAGGTCGCCGCTACGGTCCTGAAGGATGCGGACGCAGCCTTGGCTGCCTCGCAGGTCTTCCACTAACCGGGGCACAACATGGGCGTGCCGCCCAGCGCGAGTTCTCTCTGAGATCTCGACTGGGCGGCACGCCTTCGTCTTTCCCGGCCGGCGGAGGACGGTCGAGGCTGCGGCCAGAAGTCGATAGTCTAAAACTTATTGTTATCTGTTGAATTCGCGCGACGAGGAGCGGGCCGGGCATATGCCGAATGAAGTGCGGGACGACGGCGGTTCCGTGTCCCTCCGCGCCCTGGAAATGGCTGCCCAGGTCCGGCCCCAGGGGCAGGTCATCTCCGGCCGCGCCGAGCAGGTGACGCTTCAGCTTGAGAGCGCCATCGGGATGGGACTGCTCAACCCGGGCGAGCGGCTTCCGCCGGAATCGGTCATGGCCGAGCACCTGGGCGTATCGCCGCTCACCCTCCGCCAGTCCCTCGCGGTGCTGCGGAGCAAGGGACTCCTCGGCACCCGCCGGGGGCGCGGCGGCGGAAGCTACGTCGCAGGCGTGCTCCCGGTCCGGGAGGCGGAGATCGCCCAGCAACTGCGCCGGCACAAGAGCGACGACCTGCGGGACCTCATTGACCTGGCGGCCGCCACAGCCGGCTCAGCGGCACGGCTGGCATCCAGGCGCTCCGATGAGCAGGACGTGCGGCGCCTCCGCAAACTTGCCCAGCGGTTCGCGTCCAGCTCGGAGCCGCACATGCTGCGGCAGGCTGATGCCCGGCTCCACATCGGACTGGGCGTCGCGGCGCAGTCCCGCCGCCTTACCGCCCTGCTGATCCAGATCCACGCCGAGCTGTCCCCGCTGACGTGGGGCCAGGCGTGGCTGGACGGGCACACCACCGCCGTCGCGGAGCACGAGGCACTCCTCGACGCCATCGCCGAGGAGGACCCCGGCAAAGCAGAGAACATCGCCATCTCACACTTCGAACGGGAAGGTGCCTTCATCATCAACCAGCGCCTGGCCATCCTCACCTCGGACCTGGCGGACCAGCGGTGAACCCCATCAATGAGATCCTGCAGTCGACGGCCCAGGCCCTGGGCCAGAGCCTCGCGAGCGTGTTCGCCGACCTGGCAGTCCTGGCCGATGCCACCACGGACATTCTTGCGTCGCCGGGGACATCGAGGACCAAGCTCGAGTCCCTCAGGCCCGTCGTCGAGGACATTGTCCTCAAGCAGGCGGGCCTCGTGGACAGCGCCGGGGTGTCCGTCACCTCGGGGCTGTTCACCGACGCCGACGCGTGGCACCAGTGGTGGAGCCTCGTCGGGGGGAAACTGGTGTTCATCCCCCACAATCTCAACCCCGCGTCCATCAACTACTACGACTACACGGAAATGACCTGGTACGAGCGGCCCCTGGCGTCCGGCAGGCCCGAGCTCATCGGCCCCTATATTGATTTCGGCGGCGCGGACATGAAAATCGTCACCGCTTCACGCCCGGTGCTGCACGAACAGCGGCCCGTGGCGGTGGCGGGAGCAGACCTCTCAATGGAGTCCATCGAGCGCACCTTCCTGCTGAACCTCGGGCGCCGGGACGAACACGTTGCCTTGATCACGGAATCCGGCAAGGTGGTGGCGTCCAACAGCGCCCGGTTCGCCCCCGGCACACGCTTCGAAGGCCCCCGCAGCGGCCCCGGGTCAGTTTCCGTGCCAGTGGCGGACCTCGCAGCACCCCCGTGGCGCCTCGTCGCCGACGAGTGAACCTGGGGCGTCGGCAGGCGTAACCTGCGGGGCCTATCGGATGCCTTGGTCCGAGAACTTCACCACGTCCGCCGCGTTGGACTTGTCGACGATGGTGGGCCCGGTGAGCACGGGCTGCCCGCCGCCGAGCTTGAAGCCGCCCCGCTTGACCTGCCACAGGGCGTCCACGGAACCGTAGCCTTGGAGCCACGGCTGCTGGTCCACCGTGAACAGCACGGTGCCGTCCGCGATCTTCTGGGCGAGTTCCTTGTTCAGGTCGAAGGAGGCAACCTTCGCCGAGCTGCCCGCAGTGGCGACGGACTTCAGCAGGGTGAGCGTGACGGGTGCCCCCAGGCCGATGATGACGTCGGCGTCCTTGGCCGCCTGCAGCTTGGCCGTTGCCGTTGATTCCACGGACGTCATGTCGGCGCCGTTCACGTACAGGATCTCGGTTCCCGGGACCTTGGACTTCACGCCGGCGCAGCGCGCTTCCAGCCCCACGTGCCCCTGGGCCTGGATCACACAGACAGGGTGCTTGAAGTTCTCCGCCGCCAGCTTCTCACCCACCGCCTGCCCGGCCAGTTGCTCGTTGGAGCCGAAGTGCGTGAAGGCCCCGAGCTCCTTGGAGACTTCCTCACCGGCGTTCAGGCTCACGATGGGGATGCCGGCGTCAGAGGCCTTCTTGAGCGAATCTTTCAGCGCACCGGGCGTGGCCAGGGTGACGGCGATCCCGTCCACCTTCTGGTCCACGGCCTGCTGGATCAGCTGCGCCTGCCGGCCTGCCTCGGGATCGTTCGTGTAGAGGAGCTCCACGTTGTCCTTTGCCGCAGCTTCCTCGGCCCCCTTCCGCACGGTGTCCCAGAAGGTGTCGCCCGCCGGAGCGTGCGTGATCAGCGCAATCTTCATGCGCGGAGTCGAGGCAGCCTGGCCCCCGCCGCCCCCGCTGTTGGCTTCCGGCGCCCGCCCGCCCTGGCTGGAGCATGCCGTCAAAGCCAGCATCGGGATTGCAACCGCGGCCACCGCTGCGCGGCGCCAAAAAAACTTCTTCACTGGTGATCTCCTTCGATCGCGTCCAGATGATCAGGGAAGCCACACCCCCGAATCTTCCCGGCCGGGGAAGAGCAGTGTGACCGAGCGCACTTGGAGCGCTCCAGTAATCGAGAATAGAAGCAGGAGTTTGTCCTGTCAATAGCTCTATTTGGCCGGCAGGGGCACTGGCAGCCTTACCGCTGGAAGACGCCGGTCAGTGTGGCCGTGCCCAGCACGTGCCGGGTGAACTCGGAGCCCAGCCCGGCAGGCTTCGCCCCCGCCCCTCCCGGCAGCTCCTCGACATCCAGCGCGTAGACCGTCACGATGTAGCGGTGCGGGCCGTGCCCCGGCGGCGGGGCCGCCCCCAGGTAGCCGCGGAAGCCGCCGTCGTTCTTCAGTTGCACCGCGCCGGGCGGGAGCTGCGGGCCGCCCTCGGCCCCGGCCCCCTCCGCCAGCGACGTAACATTCGCCGGGATATTGAGGACCGCCCAGTGCCAGAACCCGCCCGCGCCCGGCGCGTCCGGGTCAAACACGGTCACGGCGTAGCTCCTGGTCCCATCGGGCGCCCCGCTCCAGCTCAGCTGTGGGGATTCGTCGGCGCCGCCCGCATGCATCCTGCCGCTGCGCTGCGGCGGCGGCAGGATTCCGCCGTCCTCGAAGGAGCGGCTGGTGAGTCCGAACGCGGGGACGTCCGGCAGGTTGGAAAACGGGCCCGGCGATGTCATGGCTGCTCCTCAGATGGTGGGAACTTCGGCTTCCTCTGCTGCGGATTCGATGTGGTTGAGCTCCGCCCGGGTGGGCGGATTGGCGCCTGCACGGGACACAGTCACCGCTGCCGCGCGGGAGGCGTGGGCCAGCAGGGCGGTGAGCCCCGCGGCCGGGAGGGCCCGCAGGTCCGCCCGGTTCTGGGCGCCAGCCAGGCCGCGGTCCACCACGCCGGAAAGCAGCGCGGCCATGAAGGAATCCCCTGCGCCAACGGTGTCCGCCACCTCCACGCGGGGCGCCGCGAACTCGGCCTCGCCCGCGGCGGCGATACCCCACGGCCCGGCAGCACCGCGCGTCACCACCACCATGGCCGGCCCCTCAGCGCCGCCAAGCTGCAGCCAGCGCCGCGCGGACTCCAGCGGGTCCACCCCGGGGTAGAGCCAGGCGAGGTCCTCGTCGGAGGCCTTGACGATGTCCGAGAGGGTCACGAACTTTTCCGCCTGCCGGCGGGCATATTCGGCGTCCGTGATGATGCTGGGGCGGCAGTTGGGGTCGAAACTGATGGTCGCCGCCGGATGGGCATGTTCGACGGCGGCCAGCACCTCCGCGGCGCCGGGCGCCAGCATGGTGGCGATGGAGCCGGTGTGCAGCAGCGTGGTCCCCTGCAGCATGAACGGCAGCCGTTCCGCCAGGCCGGGGAGCTCCCAGGCGAGGTCGAACGTGTAGGTGGCGGCGCCGTCGTCGTCCACCAGCGCGGTGGCCACGCTGGTGGGCAGCCCGTCCGGGGCCTGCGGGAGCATGACGGAACTCGCCCGCAGGTGGGCGGCAACCGACTCACCGTAGGCGTCCCGGCCGTACCGGCCGACGAACTGCACCGGGTGCCCGAGGCGGGCGAGCCCGACGGCGACGTTGAGCGGGCTGCCGCCCACATGGGCTTCGATTCCGGAGCTGCGCTGGACCACGTCAACGAGGCCCTCGCCGATAACAGTGAGCATGGTCATACTCTGCCAGAGAACGCCGCCCGGCGCCCGGGTCCTTCCAAAGAAGGTTGCCCGGAAGCTATGCCTTCTTTCCCGGCAGCGCGAGCTTGAAGACCTTCGCCCAGGAAGATCCCACCTGCTTCAGCAGGGGCCCGGTGGTGTACGGGAGGCCGTAGCGCTGGCAGATTTCCTGCACCTTCGGCGCCACTTCCCCGTACCGGTTGGACGGCAGGTCCGGGAACAGGTGGTGTTCGATCTGGTGGGACAGGTTCCCGGTCATGATGTGCATGAACTTGGAGCCGGAGATGTTGGCCGAGCCGATCATCTGGCGGACGTACCAGTCGCCGCGGGTTTCGCCTTCGACCATTTCCTCGGTGAAGGTGTCCGTCCCTTCGGGGAAGTGTCCGCAGAAGATCACGGCGTGGGCCCACACGTTGCGGACCGCGTTGGCGGTGAGCGTTCCCATGAGCGCCTGCTTGCCCGAGCCGGTGAGCATGGCGACGGCCGGGGTGGCGGCATAGTCCTTGGTGAACTGCTTCAGGGCCTTGACGCCGAGCGCTTTGAGGTCACGGACCATGGCCTCCTTGGACTTCTTGCCCTCCTTGTATTCGACGAGCTCGAGGTCGTAGACCGCGATGCCCCATTCGAAGATCGGGGCCAGGATCGCGTTGTACAGCGGATTGCCCAGGTTGCGCGGGGTCCACGGCTGGTCCTCGTCCATGCGCAGCAGGTTGTATCCGACGTCATTGTCCTTGCCCACCACGTTGGTCCAGCGGTGGTGCAGGTCGTTGTGGGTGTGCTGCCACGAACGCGCCGGGGTCACGAAGTCCCATTCCCACGTGGTGGAGTGGATGTCCGGATCGCGCATCCAGTCCCACTGGCCGTGCAGGATGTTGTGGCCGATCTCCATGTTTTCCAGGATCTTGGCGAGGCTGAGCAGGCTGGTTCCCGTGACCCAGGCGGCCTTGTTCCGGCTCACCAGCAGCGTGGCGCGTCCCGCGATCTCCAGCCCGCGCTGGATCTTGATCACCCGCCGGATGTAAGCGGCGTCGGAGGCTCCGCGCTTGGCAAGGATCTCATCCTTGATGGCATCCAGCTCGCGGCCGAGCTCTGCCACCTGCTCGTCGGACAGGTGTGCGGCGGCGGGCGGGCGCACGGTGGGCCGGCCGGAGGCGGCCAGTGCCCCCGGCCGCGGCTTGGCAACCGGCTTGTCCGTGGAGACGCCGGCGGTGGACTTTGTAGTCGCGGCTGTGCGATCGGATATTGCAGTCATGCTTGTGATGCTCCTCAGATGTCGAGGTTAACGGGCCCGGCGGCTGCCGAAACGCACGTCTGGATTAGTTGGCCCGGATCACCGTGGACTTCGCCGGTGCGCAGGTCCCGGACCTGCCCTGCACGCAGGGGCAGCAGGCAGCTGTGGCAGATGCCCATGCGGCAGCCGCTGGGCATGAGGACCCCGGCGTCTTCGCCGACGTCAAGGAGGGGGGTATCGCCGTCGGCCTCAACCTCGCGGTCGGAGGCCTCAAAGGTGACCAGGCCGCCGTCGTGCCCAACGCCCGCCAGCAGGCTCGTGTTGAAGCGTTCGATGATGAGGTTTACCGGGTCCGCCGCGAAGGGGCCCGTGGCCCCTTCTGCGCGGGCTGACTTGGAGTCCTTGGGATGGGCGGCCGCTTCGGCGGCCCACAGGGCTTCTGCATCATCGAGGAACCCTTCCGGGCCGCAGGCGTAGGCAGCGCGGCGACGCCAGTCCGGGCACAGGCTGTCCAGTCCGTCGGCCGAGCCGAAGTCCATCCGGCCACGCTCGCCGGTAAACCAGTGAGTGACACGGAAGTTGGGGAACTGGTCCGCGAGCTCGGAAAGTTCCTCACGGAAAATGCTGTCCTCCGGCCTGCGGGCGGAATGGATCAGCACCACATCGGCGTCGGGGCGGTGCGGCACCAGCGTGCGGACCATGGACATCACGGGGGTGATCCCACTGCCGGCGGTGAGCATCAGGAGAGGCCGCGGATGTTCGGGGAGGACGAAGTCGCCCTGCGGCGGCGCCAGGAACAGGACGTCCCCGGGCCGGGTGTTGCGGACAAGAACGCCGGACACGGCACCCATGTCGCTCACGGTGATGGCGGGATCCTCCCCTGCCGGAGCGCTGAGCGAATAGGACCGCCAGTGCCGGACGCCGTCGAGCTCCACGCCGATCCGTGCCCACTGGCCGGCTTTATGGGCCTTCCAGCCGCGGCCGGGCCGGAAATAAATGGTGGCCGAATCCGGCGTTTCGGGGATAACTTTGGTGACCACCCCGCGCAGCTGCCGGGCAGAAAACACCGGGTCAAAGAGCGCGAGGATGTCCTCCGGCGCAAGGGGTGTGGTCAGAACAGACGCCGCGCGCGCCAATTTGCGGAGCCGGATCATGCTGTCCGCTTCCTGCCGGGCTCACCCATGTGTATCTCCTAGTGAAACCCATGATCGAAATATGTTGACTGTCCCCCAACTACAAGAGTCCCCCATGCCGGTGCCACTAGCAACCGGCGTCCGCATCGCGGGGCACTGGACCACGCGAGAAAGGCGTGGCGCGTTGCGGGCCATGTGCAATATTCCTCCGTTGTGACGCCTGCGGGCTTTTGCGGTAGATGATAAGCATACTTACCGCCGGAGCGCATGCACCCCCTGCGCCCACGTCAATGCAACGAACGGGCGTCGGAGGAGTTCCCCCGCTAACGCCGGAGCGCCTACAGCTGCAGCAGCTCCTGCACCAGCTCGCGGCACTTGCGGTAGGACGGCGCCTTCGGGTCGATGAGCGAGAAGTGGTCGCCCGGGACCTTAACCACCTGGACCGGCGCCCCGGCTGCGCGGGCGGCGGTGGCGTAGGCCTCGGACTGGCTCACTGGCACGGTGTCATCGTCAAGCCCGTGGACCGCGTACACCGGGATGGAGAGCGGCACGGCGCTCATCGGGTCCGCGTACTTGTGGCGCTTGGGGTACCTTTCGGCGGAGCCGCCCAGTAAGTTGCTGACGGCGCCGTTGCTGAGGTCGAGCCACTCCGCCTGCGCGAGGTTGAGCAGCCCGGACTGGCTGACCACGCCAGCCAGGTGGACGGCCTCACCGTTGAGGTTCCGGTCGACCTGCCGGTCGGCGTCGGCCGCGCCGAGTCCCGCAAGCCGGTCCCGGCCCGCCGCCCAGACGGCCAGGTGCCCGCCGGCGGAGTGCCCCAGCGCCACCACGCGGTTCAGGTCGAGGTCGTGCTCACCGGCCACCTCACGGAGCTTGTCGATCCCGGCGAGGACATCCTCGAACGTCCGCGGCCACCCGCCGCCGTTGCCGGCCCGGCGGTACTCCAGGTTCCAGGCCACGAGGCCGTGCGCCGCGAGGTCTTTCGCCAGCGGTTCGCCCAGTTCAGCGCCGTACTGTGAGCGCCAGTAGCCGCCGTGGATCACCACAACGATGCCTCGCGTGGATGGCTGCTTGCCGTTGCGCGAGGCGGGTGTTTCCGGCAGGAAGAGCTCGCCCCACTGGCTGGGGTGGTCACCGTAGTGGTACTTCTGCCGCTTCACTGCATCCTCCTAGGATCCTCCGAACGGGGCGCCGGCCCCTCCTTGCCGCCTCCCGCGCGCCCGGGGTCCGGGGTTGCAGGGCACAGCGGCGCACAACAGCCATGCCCCGAGCCTACATGGACGCCGCTCCCGTGGGGCAGAAGGGGCTGCAGTGGCGAGGGTGTCACCCGGCTGCTGTCGCATCGCCTTGATAGTTTGGATCCATGGCAAGCAACTGGGATCGCCTGGACGTCACTCAGCGCGACTCCGTGCAGGAAAACGTGGAGCTCTACGAGCGCGTCCGGCCTGCCCTGAAGCTTGTCACCCGGGAAGTCCTGCAGATACTGCGGACCATGCTCAAGGACACCGAGGTCACACCGCTGTTCGTGACCGGCCGGACCAAGTCGGTGGACTCCTTCCGGGAAAAGATCTCCCGGACCGAGGAACCGCTGGAAGAGGGCGGGCAGCGGCTGCTGAAGTTCCCGGACCCATTCCGCACCCTCAACGACATGGTGGGCGTGCGCGTCATCACCAAGCTGCCGGCGGAGAACGCACTGGTGGCCAACCTGATAAAGCGCCAGCGGCACCTCTTCGACTGCCGCGGCGACAGGGAAAAGGACATCGGCTCGATCGAGTCCGGAACCTACGGCTACTCCAGCCGGCACCTGATCCTGCGCACCATCCAGAACGATGTCGTGAAGAACTACCAGCAGGGCTTCAACGCCGACGTCCCGCCGAACGGCAGCTACTTCTTCGAATGCCAGATCCGCACGGTGTTCGCGCATGCTTGGAGCGAGATCGAGCACGACATCCGGTTCAAGGCCGAGGACCCGCGGGCGTGGACGCCGCACTTCGACCGCCAGTTCACCGCCACCGCCGCCATGCTGGAGACGGTGGAGACGGCCTTCGCCGACCTGCACGAACGCTACGAGGAGGTCCGCAGCTACTGGGACCTGGACGGAGAGGGCGCGGCGCAGCTCACCCCCAACCGCATCCGCGACGTGTGGCGTACCCTGCTCCCGCACGTTGACCGTAAAGTGGATGACGACTGGGGATGGGCAGCCGAACTCTTGGCGGCCCACGGACTCAAGCAGACCGTCCAGCTTGCCGGGCTGCTCAGCGCCAACCGGATCACCGAGGTCCGCAGGGCCCTGGACCACCGCTACTCCCCCGGCCCGGACCGCCTGCTGGATGACCTCCTGCTGTGGCAGTACGGCACCAAACACATCGACCTCACCGCCGAGGCGCCCGACGCCGTCCCCCACCCGCGGCGCGACAGCCTCCTGCGGCGGCTGAAGCAGATCGAGCGCTATCGCCAGACGAAGAAATAGAGTTTTCATGAAGCCCGAACAGCTCCAGTCCGTCCGGGCCACGCTCCGTTCCCCGCGGCGCCTCAAGACCGAGGCCCTCGCCGGACTGGTGGTGGCCCTCGCCCTCATTCCGGAAGCCATCGCATTTTCCGTGATCGCCGGAGTGGACCCCCGGATCGGACTGTTCGCCTCCTTCACCATGGCGGTGACCATCTCCTTCGTTGGCGGCCGGCCCGCCATGATCTCGGCCGCGACAGGCGCCGTCGCGCTGGTAATCGCGCCGCTGATGCGCAGCCATGGGCTGGACCACCTGATCGCCGCGGTGATCCTCGCCGGGATCTTCCAGATCCTGCTCGCCGTCCTGGGCGTCACCCGGCTCATGCGCTTCATCCCTCGCTCGGTGATGGTGGGCTTCGTGAACGCGCTGGCCATCCTCGTGTTCATGGCCCAACTGCCGGAACTGATCGGGGTTCCCTGGGCGGTGTATCCGCTGGTCGCCGCGGGCCTGCTGATCGTGATTGGCTTCCGCCGGATTACGACGGCGGTGCCGTCACCTTTGGTGGCCATCGTCCTCCTGACGGTCCTCGCCGTGCTCGCCGGCATCGACGTCCCCACTGTCCAGGACAAGGGCCGGCTCCCGGAAAGCCTGCCCACGCTGTTCATCCCCCAGGTGCCTCTGACGTGGGAAACCTTCCAGACCATCGCCCCGTTCTCGCTGTCCATGGCGCTCGTAGGGCTGCTGGAATCCCTGCTGACTTCCAAGCTGGTGGACGATATCACCGACACGCACTCCAACAAGACCCGCGAATCCTGGGGCCAGGGCGTGGCCAATATCATCACCGGGTTCCTGGGCGGCATGGGCGGCTGCGCCGTGATCGGGCAGACCATGATCAATGTCAAGGGCTCCGGCGCACGGAGCCGGGTGTCCACGTTCCTCGCCGGTGTCTTCCTGCTGGTGCTGGTAGTCACCTTGGGCGACATCGTGGGCCTCATCCCCATGGCCGCCCTCGTAGCCGTGATGATCTTCATCTCCGCCATCACTTTCGAATGGCACTCGGTTGCGCCCGCCACCCTGAAGCGGATGCCCAAGTCGGAAACCGCCGTCATGCTCATCACGGTGGGCACGGTGGTGGTCACTCACAACCTGGCGATCGGCGTCGGCGTCGGGGTGCTAGCGGCGATGGCGATGTTCGCCCGCCGGGTGGCCCATTTCGCCACCGTGGAGCGGACAGAAGTGGAGCTCAACGGCCGGACTGCAGCCACCTACACGGTGGACGGCGAACTGTTCTTCGCCTCCTCCAACGACCTTTACACGCAGTTCAACTACGCCCGCGACGCCGAACCTGACATCGACAAAGTGGTCATCGATCTGCACGCCTCACACCTTTGGGATGCCTCCACTATCGCCGTGCTGGACGCGGTCACGGAGAAGTACCGCAGGCATGGCCGGGAGGTGGAACTCATCGGCCTCAATTCAGCCAGCATCCAGATGCGGGAACGTCTGGCGGGGAAGCTTAACGCCGCAGAGTGAGCATTATCACTTCATGGCGCCCATTCCCTTTACTTGACGCGGATCAGCATGGCGGGAAGCGACACGGCCCCGTTACCTTAATGTGACATTCGGAAAAGCCTCCCGTACGGTGGAAAACGTGCCTCCTTCACCGACGAGGCACTCCCGCGCTGATTGCCTAACTCTGCCGCAGCCCGAGGAACCATTCGAATACCCATGTCCGGCAGAGACGGGGAAACCACTTTTCGGCCCGCTTGAAGTGGGCCTTGGGGTGAAGCCGCACAGTTCCTGACCACGCTCAGGACCGCGGCCGGGTGCCTCCCATCCGAATCCGACAGCTCACCTCGCAGGCATCGGGAGAGGCTTCTTCATGTCGTTCCGCTTTATTTCTGGCCGCCGTGCTGCGGTCATCCTTGCAGCATCCGGCCTGGCCTTCACCGGCAGCGTCGCAGCCAACGCGGCCAACGCTCCGGCCCAGCAGGCCAAGGCTCCCGCCGCCGCCCCCGCGACGGCTGGACAGTTCCAGGCTCCCCTCACCGCCGCCTCCAGCGTCAAGATTGCTTTTGAGCGCCCCGCGGTTAAGTCGGCTCCCGCTCCGGTAGTGGCAGCGCCCGTCGTCGAAAAGCCGGTTGTGAAGAAGGCTGCGGCGCCTGTCGCCCCCGTCACGGCAGCCCCGGCCGCTGCGCCAGCCAAGGTTGCAACCGCGCCGGCCGCACCTGCGCCCGCACCGAAGGTCACCGTCCAGGCTGCGGCTCCCGCGGCCAAGGCCCCCGTCAAGGCCGCCGCAGGCGTCAACGCCACCATGCTGGCCTCCGCTTACGCGCAGATCGGCATCACGCAGGACTGCACCGCCATGGTAGAGAAGGCCCTCGGCGCCGCCGGCATCCGTGTGGGTGACCTCGCGCCGATGCAGTTCCTGAGCCACGGCCGGGTCGTCTCCACCCCGCAGCCCGGCGACATGATTGTGCAGTCCGGCCACGTGGCCATCTACGCGGGCGGCGGCAAGGTCATCAGCGGCGGCATGAACGGTATCAACGCCACCATGGCCCACCCGCTGTCCTGGCTCACGGCCACCGGTCCCGTCACGTTCGTGCGCGCGGGCTAGCAGAGCTGAGAAACCGCCGTGTTCCGCTGCCTTGGGGGCGGCGGAACACGGCCACCCCCCAAGGTGCTCCCACCTTTCTACAAGGAGTAGGGAACACACTGTCTATGCCTGATGAAAGACCGCAGGCTCCGGCTGCGAGTCAGGATCGCCGGGTCCGGATTGTCCCCCATGCATTCCGGATCCGGTGCCGGCTCAGCCCCTGACCGTGCGGTTCCGCCCCTGTGACTTGGCTTCATAGAGAGCGACGTCGGCAGCCGCGATGACCTCGTCGAGGTCGGCGGTTGCCGCGTTGTAGGTGGAAATGCCGTAACTGACGGTCGGCATCCGCAGCAGTTCGGGGATGTGCTGCTCTGCCAGCCTCCTGCTGATTTCCCTCGCAATGATTTCAGCGCTCTTGGGGCCTGCGCCAGGAAGCAGGAGGATGAACTCCTCGCCGCCGTACCGCCCGGCAAGGTCCGTAGACCGGACCGATGCGCTGCACGCCTGGGCAAAGGCCCGCAGTGCAAGGTCGCCCGCCGCGTGGCCGAAGGTGTCGTTGACTGACTTGAAGTGATCGAGGTCTGCCAGGATCAGCGACCCGCCGCTGTTTGCAGCCTTGCTGCGTTCCAGCTCCTCGGCCGCCGCCTCCACGAAGGCACCGCGGTTCAGGAGGCCCGTCAGCCCGTCCTGGGTGGCGACCGTGCGCAGCGCCCGGGTCTGCTGCTCGGTGCTCAGCCCCGCCATGCTGAAGGAAACCACCACCAGCAGCACCATCGTGACCATCGTGGTCACCGCGGACCCGAAGTAGGTTGCAAAGACGGGACCGCTTGGCCCTTCGATGAGGAACACCACCAGGCGGCAAAAATAGAAGAATGCCACTCCGCCTGCCGCGATGGCCATGGGGATCCTGACCCGGGAGTACCCCGGTTCCAGCCGCCACAGTTCATGCGAGGCCAAGCCAATCAGCACAGCCATGGACGCGAGGAAGACAGCACCACCGGCCCACGTATTGGATCCCGGATTGTCGACCGCGGCGGCGGCGGCGGTGATGACCGGCAGCGCGACGGACAGCCAGATGTTGTGCTTCAGGTTCCGGAGGGAACGCGCGCCGGCCCAGACCCCTGCCGCGCCGGACACCAGCAGGAAGTCGCCCAGCGGATTGGCCCAGACCTGCTGCGCCGTGCCGTTCAGGAGGAAGGCCGCCGAGCCGGAAAGGAACAGGAGCAGGGCCGCGCACCACCAGGCACTGTAGGGCGAGCGGGTGCTGCGGAAGGTGGAAAAGTAGAACAGCAGCGCCAGAACCAGGGCCATCGCCGCGAAGGCAATCCGCAGTGTTGCCGTGTCTAGGATCATTCCGTCCCCTTGAATCCGATCCAGTGCAATCCAGTATCGCACCGGGAGCGCCCGGGGTCGCGCTGTGCGGCAGAGAATTTTGCCAGTACGACACATTTGTCTGACATCAGTCATGAATTGGCCGTCACGGCGGTCCGGTGCCAGCATTATTGAATGCTTGAGGCAACAAAAGACCCCAAAACCGCTCCCTCGGCCACGGAGGCCGGCGCTGCCCCCCTGAACCCGGCCCTCGCTGCGGAAGCGAAAATTGCGCGCGTCGCGGTGACCGTCTTTCCCCTTCTGGTGCTCGCAGCCGGCATCGCCGGGTTCCTGCTTCCCGGCGCCTTCAAGCCCCTTGGCCCGGCGGTCCCGTACCTGCTGGGAATCATCATGTTCTGCATGGGCCTGACGCTGACGCCACCAGACTTCACCGCGGTTGCCCGCAGGCCGTGGGCCGTGGTGCTGGGCATCGTGGCCCACTACGTGATCATGCCCGGGGCCGGCTGGGCGATCGCCACCCTCCTCCACCTGGAGCCCTCACTGGCAGTTGGCCTGATCCTAGTGGGCTGCGCGCCCTCCGGCACGGCCTCCAACGTGATGGCCTTCCTGGCCAAGGGCGATGTGGCCCTGTCCGTCGCCGTCGCCAGCGTATCCACGCTCATCGCCCCGGTGGTCACCCCCGTCCTGGTGCTGTTCCTGGCCGGTTCCTTCCTCACCATCGACGCCGGCGGCATGGTGCTGGACATCGTCAAGACCGTGCTGCTGCCGGTGATCGCGGGCCTGCTGGCCCGGCTGTTCCTCAAGAAGCTCGTCGCGAAGGCGCTGCCGGCGCTCCCCTGGGCATCCGCCGTCGTTATTTCCCTCATCGTGGCGGTAGTGGTGGCGGGAAGCGCCAGCAAGATCCTGGCGGCCGGCGGCATCGTGTTCCTGGCTGTGGTGCTGCACAACGGATTCGGCCTTGGCCTCGGCTACCTGGCCGGCAAGCTCGGCCGCCTCGACGACAAGGCACGCAGGGCCCTCGCGTTCGAGGTCGGCATGCAGAACTCGGGCCTGGCGGCAACGCTCGCCACCGCCCACTTCACCCCGCTGGCGGCCCTGCCCTCAGCAGTTTTCTCGCTCTGGCACAACATCTCGGGCGCAATTGTCGCCGCCTGGCTGGCCCGGAAGCCCCTGCAGGAACAGAAGCCTCTCCAGGAGAAGCAGGAAGCCTAAACCGCGGTGTTAACCGCGAGTTCCCTGGCGGCCGGTTCAGCGGAGTCAGCAGGGGCAAATCCGCTCGCGGGCCGCGGCAGCCCGTAGTGCTCGCGCAGCGTGTGCCCCGTGTACTGCTGGCGGAACAGCCCGCGGGCCCGCAGGATCGGGATGACGTGGTCCACGAAGGCGTCCAGGCCCGAGGGCAGCACCGGCGGCATGATGTTGAAGCCGTCCGCCGCGCCCTTCACGAACCACTCCTGAATGGCATCCGCCACCTGCTCGGGCGTCCCGGAGAAGGTGCGGTGCCCGCGGCCGCCGCCGAGCCTGCCGATGAGCTGCCGGACAGTGAGCCGCTCGCGCCGGGCGAGCTCCACGATCAAGGTGTACCGGCTCTTGGCCCCCTCAATGGCATCCTCCGACGGGAGGTCCTCGGGCAGTTGCGCATCAAGCGGCAGGGATTCGGGTGAAACCCGGAGGACTCCGGCCAACTGCTTCCGTGCATGCTCAGGATGGATGAGCTCATCGAGCTGCTTCTCCAGCCGCCGCGCCTCGTGCTCGGTGGAGCCGATGACCGGAACAATGCCCGGCAGAATCTTGATGTGTTCCGGGTTGCGGCCCACGGCGGCGGTCTTCCGCTTCAGGTCGGCATAGAAGCGCTGCGCCTCGGCCAGTGTCTGCTGCGCGGTGAACACGGCCTCGGCGTAGCGGGCGGCGAAGTCCTTGCCGTCTTCGGAAGAGCCTGCCTGCACGATCACCGGATGGCCCTGGGGTGATCGCGGCACGTCCAGGGGACCCTGGATCCGGAAGTAGCGGCCGGTGTGGTTGACGGCATGGACGCGTGAGCTGTCACCCCAGATCCCGGCCACCTTGTCCCCCACCGCGGCGTCGTCTTCCCAGCTGTCCCAGAGCTTCCTGGCGGCGTCCAGGAACTCTGCGGCGCGCTCGTAACGGCGCCAGTGTGCGGGCTGATCCTCCAGCGAGAAGTTCCGCGCTGCGGCCTCGCCGGCCGTTGTCACCACGTTCCAGCCGGCCCGGCCGCCGCTGATGTGGTCCAGCGAGGCGAACCTGCGCGCCAGGTTGTAGGGATCGTTGTAAGTGGTGGAGGCGGTGCCGATCAGCCCGATCCGCTTGGTCACGGCGGCGATGGCACTGAGCAGGACAGTCGGCTCGAGGGTCCCGTAGGGGCGCTGGCGCACGTCGCCGTGCAGCACGGGCGAGTCGGCGAAGAAGATCGAGTCGAAGGTGCCGCGCTCCGCCGTTCGGGCGAGCTGCTGGAAATGTGCCACCTGGGTTCCGGCAAAACTGTCGCTTTCGGGCAGCCGCCACGACGCCTCATGGTGTCCGGTGCTCATCAGGAAGGCATTCAGGTGGAGCTGGCGTGCGCCGCCGGCTTTGGCAGTGGTGCGTTCAGGCATGATCTGGTTCCTTGGGTTGGGAGGGCGGACGGTTCAGGGGGTCCGGGATCCGACGGCGGTCCGCCACCGAGAGAAATGGCGTTCGACGCCGACCAGCAGGTAGTTGACCAGCAGGCCGAGCAGGGACACGGTCAGGATGCCCGCGTACATGTCCGGGATGAGGAAGCTCATCTGGGAATTGACGATCAGGTAGCCGAGGCCGGCCTTGGCACCTACCATCTCGGCGGCGATCAGGACGAGGATGGAGGATGTGCCGGCCATCCGGATGCCCGTGAAGATGGTGGGCACGGCAGACGGAAGGATCACTTTCTGGAACAGCTGGAAGTTGGACAGCCCCAGTGAGCGGGCGGCGCGGATCAGCAGCGGGTCAACGGTCCGGACGCCGGCGATGGTGTTCAGCAGCACCGGGAAGAATGCCGCGTAGGCCACGATGCTGATCTTCGAGGTCTCCCCGATACCGAGCAGCAGCGTGAACACGGGGAGCAGGGCCAGGGCGGCCGTGTTCCTGAAAACTTCCAGCAGCGGGTTGAGGAAGCGGTCGAGGGCGCCGTACCAGGCCACGAGCAGCCCGAGGGCCACGGCGGTGACGACTGCGATGCCGAAGCCGCTGGCCGACCGGCTCAGGCTGGCTGCGAGGTGGTTTTGCAGCTGGCCGTTTCCGATGAGTGTGCCCAGCGCCTCGAGCACTTCGTGAAGGGGCGGAAGGAAAACCCTCGTCGATGCCGGAGCAAGGTAGGTGGGTCCCAGTTCCCAGAGCAGCAGGAACAGGATGATCGCACCCGCACCCCACACCGCCTTGCCGCCCTGCAGGGCGTACCGGCGCAGCGTGGCCGCGGGGGTTTTGCCGGGCCCCGGACTCAGCGCCGGATTTCGCTGCGTCGTTGCCTTCCCGGCCGCCGCCGCCGGACCGGTCTGCGTTTCAGTTTCCTTGGTCAGTGTTGGCGCGCTCATCAGGCTGCCTTTCCGGTGGTGATGGTCCTGGTCTCGTCCGGCGCCGTTCCGTCAGGCTGGATCTTCGCGTGGCCGGCCTCCTGGGCACGGCGTACCTCCTCATGCAGCAGCGACCAAACCTTGTGCCGGTGTTCCACGAAGGCAGGGTTGGAGCGGACGTCCTCGTCGCCGGAGCGGTCTCCGAGGTCGATGTCCACGATTTCCTTCAGCCGTCCCGGCCGGGAGCTGAGCACGGCCACCCGCTGGCCCAGGTACACGGCTTCGTCGATGCCGTGCGTGATGAAGATGATGGTCTTGCCCGTGGTGGCCCAGATCCGGAGCAGTTCGGCCTGGAGTTGCTCGCGCGTTTGGGCATCCAATGCCGCGAACGGTTCATCCATCAGCAGGATATCCGGCTCGTAGGCCAGGCTCCGGGCGATGGCCACGCGCTGCTTCATGCCGCCGGACAGCTCGTGGGGGTAACGGTCTTCAAATCCGCCGAGGCCCACGAGCTCAAGGTATTCGCGGGCCTTCTCGGCCCGTTCCTTGCGGCTGTAGCGCTTCCCGTCGCTGCCCACGCCTTCCAGTCCAAAGGACACGTTGGCAGCGGCCGTGCGCCAGGGGAACAGCGCATACTGCTGGAAAACGACGGCGCGGTCCCGGCCCGGGCCTGCCACTTCCCGTCCGTCCACCAGCACTTGGCCGGTGTCTGGCTTGGTGAGGCCGGCCAGGAGGTCCAGGAGGGTGGTCTTGCCGGAACCGCTGGGTCCCACCAGTGTGATGAATTCGCCTGCGGAGACGTCAAGGGAGATTCCGTCCAGGGCGGTCAGGACGGCCCCTTCCGGGTTGTCCTTGCTGGGCCGCACCGTGAACTTCTTGGTGATGTTTTGAAGGCTGATTTTCGGTATCGGCCCGGTTCCGGAGGTCATGGTGTGCTTCCCTTCAGCAGGTCCTTCAAGGCGTTTGTTGTCCACCATGAGAGCAGAGATAGACCATCGCCCTGAAGGGCACGGTCACGAGGGGAAACGGGGCGTAACCCGCCGCCCGGGGCCGCGCGTGGCGGCTCCGGGACGCGTGGGGACGCGTAGGGAAACAGTGCGTAACGGCGTGCGTCTTACGGTGACATCGGATGACGCATGACGGCAGGAACGGACGGCCGCTGCGGCCAATGTTGCGCCCGGCTACGGACCGTGACGTACCGGCCCCGTCCGTACCTTGCACGGCAGGCGGTCAGTGGCAAGGACCGATTGTTACGCGGCTGCATGCACCCGGTTCTGGATCACCCGGCTCCTAGAGGACGGGGATCTGCTCGGCAAAAATGCCGGCGGCGGACAACACCTCGTTCAGCAGCAGTGCACCGTAGCCAAACAGGGCATGCCCGCTGAGTCTCTTCCACGGGGCTGTCTGCCCGGCCGCCTGGGCGTACCCGGCGATCCGGTCGATGAGCAGCGCGACCGCCTGTTCGGCCTTCACCGATTCTGAGATGACCACCTGCGCGATGCCGCGCCTGGCCAGTTCGGCGATGGTCAGGTCCTCTTCCTCGGAGACGGGCAGGACGCCCACGATGACGCCGTCCGCACCGCCGGCCAGCATGAATTGCCGCCACGACTGGCCGAGCAGGATGACCGGCTGGTAGCCGTGCCGCGGAAGTATCGCGGCGGCGGCCGCGGCGAGGGCGCGGTCCGGCGGCCATTCCAGGTCCTCAATGGCGATGGCCACCAGATCCGTCCGGCCGCGGCGCATGCCCCGCGCTGCCTGATTGGGCACATAGCCAAGATCGTCGACGGCGGCCATGACGCGCTCCTGCGTGGGCCTGCTGATCCGCGTGGTGCCTCCGCTCCTGCCGGACAGCACGTAGGACACCGTCGTCAGTGAGACCCCGGCCCGTTCGGCAACGTCCCGGATGGTGGGGCCGGACATGCTTCTCACTGCCTCCTCCTGTCGTTGCGCTCCGCGACGTTTCCGGTTTGGAAGTGGTGCATCACTCCGTATGCGGGTGTATTGCCTGGCCTTCGAGCTGCTCCGGGTCCCACGGCGGTTCAGCGGCCATGTCCACGCCTGTTCCGGACGCGGACCTGGGCCCGACGCTTACGTTGGCGGCGGGAATGTGCGCCGGGCGGCTGATGCCCTCGCGGACACTATCGACAGTTTCGTCGCCGAGCAGGGGGCCCGTGTAGCTGATGCTGAGCTGTCCGCCCCGCACCTGAGTGCTGTAGTTCCCGAGCGCGTCGGAGACGATGCCCTCCCGGTCCACCGCGGCCGACACTGAGCTGGGGTCCGCCGTGGCAACGTTGAAGCGCAGGTCATGCACCAGGACGGGCAGGACATAGAAGTTCTTCACGCCGAGCTTGCCGGTGTCCTCCTCGGTGACTGCCCGCACGATGGTGCGTCCGTCGTCGGGAGTGGCAGTTGACGGCAGGGCCACAATGACTTCGGGGACCATCTGCTGCAGCACGGCGGGTTCGAGGACATCGGGCGAGACTGCGGACAGGGCGGTGCCCCGTGCCGCGGCGGCGGAGTCCAGCCGCTTGCGGATACCGGCGACGTCGGCGTCCAGTGCGGTGTGCACAGCGATCACCACCCTGCGCCGGACCATGAGGCCGTCGTAGTTGACGGTGGGCCGGCCGTTGCCCAGGTCCTGCCCTTCCTCGGCCTGTGCGAGGACCCGGTCCGCAGCGTCGGCGGGACTGCTTGCGGGCGGGGCGGGAGTGCTTGCGGGCGGGGCGGGTGCCGGGTTGGCTGCCGGACTGGCCTGGCCGCCGCCGGTGCAGCCGGCCAGGGAGAAGGCCAGCAGCACCGCCGGTGCGATCAGTAGCGACCGTCTCATGTCACGTCCCCGCCGGGTAGGCCAGCTTGTACTTCGACGCGTAGTACCCCTCGGGCCGGGTTTCCAGCACGGGCTTGTCAGCGTTGATGGGGTCGTTGTTCCGCAGGTCACCCACGGAGAACTGGACCATCATGTCGTGGTCCTCGTGGACGAGGTTGTGGCAGTGGACCATATACCGGCCGCCCACGTGCTTGCCGGTATCGAACTGCATGAGGACCGTGACCGACTCGTTCTCGCCAGCATAGAAGACGTCCTTCGGACCGCCTTCCCAGGCGAACGGCTTGCCGCCGTTGGTGTTGCGGCCGATGATCTTGCCGTCGATCAAGTGGATGTGGACCGGATGGAACCAGCCGCCGGACTCGTTGACGATGGTCCACTGCTCCACCTGGTTGCGCTGCGGGTTGCCGAAGCACCGGGTGAAGTTGGATTTTTCCACGTCGTCCCAGGTTTCACCGTTGATGGTCCATTCCCCGCCCTCCCGCTGAACCCGGAGGATCCTCTTGGCGACGGCCATGTCCGGGGTCAGGGCCATGGTGTCCAACCCGCCGGTGGCCCTGGTGGGGTGCGGGCCGGGGTCCAGCGTCGTGGGGATGGAGGAGATGGAGCGGGATCCGGGCTGGGGGGCAGAATCCGCCACCACCTGGAACTTCATGACCTTGCCGGTATTGGCGAAGTTCACGTTGTTCTTGTTGCTCAGGTTCCGCAGCTCCACGGACTGGCCCGGCTTGTACTTCCGGAAGTCGATCAGCACCTCATAACGTTCGGCCGTTCCCTGCCGCCAGGAGGACACCGCCTGCACCTTCGGGGTCATCCCGGCGTCGGTGCCCACCACGTGGAACGGGTCGCCATTGGAGAGGGCAAAGCGGTAGGAGCGGGTGATCGAGCCGACCAGGAACCGGAACCGGTATATCCGTGGCTTGACCTTCATGGTGGGCCACGGCACCCCGTTGACCATGATGATGTCGCCCCACAGCCCGGCATGGCCGTTGTCGTTATAGCCGAGGGAACCGTCGGCGTTGAGCATCACGTCGGAAACCAAGATGGGCACGTCGAACTCGCCCTGCGGCAACTGCGCCCGCTCACCCGCGCTGGTAATGGCGTACGTGGAGGCGAGACCCGAGTACACACCCTGCGCCGTCAGCATGTGGTTGTGGTCGTGGTACCAGAGCGTCCGCGCCGCCTGCCAGTTTGGATAGTGGTAGTTCTTCACCCTGCCCGGCGCGGTGCGGTCGTTCGCGTACCCGTCGTACTGGGGCAGCGATGCCGAGCCGTGCAGGTGGGTAACTGTGTTGAAGGTGTTCGGGTAGAGCAGGCCCGTCGCGGGCAGACGGTTGCTGATCCGCAGCTCGGTCCGGGTGCCCTGCTGCACCCGGAGGGTGGGGCCCGGGAAAACGCCGTTGTACCCCGCCAGGGTGGTGCTGAGCCCCCGCGCTATCTGGGCCTTGCCCAGTTTTTGGTTCAGGGCGTATTTCGCAAACGGCGTGCCGTCGCCGTCCCGGCCCGTGGCGTAGGGAAGCAGTTCCGGCGGCCGCCGGAAGACGGTGGTGAAGGGGACC
The DNA here is from genome assembly GCF_021789315.1 of Arthrobacter sp. FW305-BF8. Lineage (NCBI taxonomy): Bacteria > Bacillati > Actinomycetota > Actinomycetes > Micrococcales > Micrococcaceae > Arthrobacter > Arthrobacter sp. FW305-BF8. The sequence goes on along the minus strand of NZ_CP084561.1, from coordinate 246,197 downwards.
GGCATGTTCGCCGGGGCGAGCCTGCTTGGCGTGACAACCGTGGTCTCATTGTCGTCTGCACCCCGGCGGCCGGGCACACTGCCCGGGACACCCGCGATGGCCGGCCCTGCGGTTGATGCTGTGGCGGCGACGGCGCCGCCCAACAGGCTTAGTTTCAACACGTCCCTCCGTGTGCTGCCATGACGTCCTCCCAGCTGGTTGTGATGGCCTCAGCGACAGCGTTGGCGCTGGCCATGTGTGGAAACACAGTCATGGTGCGCCGCGGGACTCCAGAAAACCTTGGGAATCAGCGTCTGCGGGGTTCCGTCCCACCTGAATAGGTGGGAGGGCCGCGGAACCCCCTCAGTATGGCCGCCGCAGGCGCCGCAGATCCGGCCGGTCCCCGGTTATTCCCAACGGCCCGGCGGCAGACTGCCACCAGAACTAAAGGAGCGTGGTCCTGTGCAGGAGGAAGGTTTTAGGCGCCAGATCATGGGTGTGATCAGCCACGTCCTCAGTGACGAGGGTACGGACATGGACGTCCGGATGGCGCTGCTGCGGCATCTTGGCGAGAATCCCGGAAGCCCGGAACGGGCCCTGATGGCCCACCTTCGTGACTGCAAGCGACCGGGCACCGGCCCGGATCAGGGATCAGTCGTTGCAGGTCCCGCTTGACGTCATGAGACCTCGTCAGCGGCCGACCCCGCCGTGCGGTTGGTTCTCCTGTTGATCAGCCAGGTGACCAGCCACAGCACCACGCCGATCCCCATCAGGCCGCCGGCGATCTGGTACTGGACCGCATCCCTGCCCACCCATGGACCAGCCAGGAACGCGCACAGCAGGGCAGCGACAACCGGCAGCGGTCCGGGCGAGGTGAAGAACACCTCCCGGGTGTGGTCCCGCTTACCGCGGAGGACAATGCAGGCCACGTTCACCACGGTGAACACGCACAGCAGCAGGAATGCGGTCGTACCGGACAGGTTCGCGACGATGTTGCTCTCCGGATCGCTGGTCACGTACCAGATCAGCCCCAGCGCGAGGACGGTCGAGAACGCGATGCCGGCCCACGGCGTGCGCCGGCTCGGCAGCACCTTGCCCAGCGGCCGCGGCAACACGTCCTGCCGGGCCATGCCGTAAATGAGGCGGCTGGCCATCAGCATGTTGATCAGCGCAGTGTTCGCGACGGCGAAGACCGCGAGGAAAGGGAAGATTTTGTCGATCGGGAAGTCCGGCGAGCCCTTGTGCACCACTTCGAGGAGCGCCGCACCCTCGGCCTCCCTGATCCCTGCGAGTTCCGTGGGTGAGAGCACGCTGACCACGGAGACGGCAACCAGCATGTAGAGGATCACGGCGATGCCCAGCCCGGTCAGCATGGTCCGCGGGAAGATGCGCTCTGGGTGGTGGGTCTCCTCGACCATGTTCACGGAGTCCTCGAAGCCCACCATCGCAAAGAACGCGATCGAGGTGGCCGCCGTGACGGCGAGGAAGAGGCCCTTATCCTGGCCGTCGGTGAACACTGTGATCTCTTCGATGTGTCCACCACCCTGGGCCATCACGTAGAAGCCGACGCCGATCACGATGCACAGGGCGATCATCTCCACGAGGGTGAGCACCACGTTGAATTTCACGCTCTCCCCCACGCCGCGCAGGTTGATCAGCGCCAGCAGCAGCATGAAGCCAAGCGCCACCGCGGTGATCACTCCCTGTCCGGGGTCGCCCATCCAGCCGTTGATCTCCAGGCCGCCGAAGAAGTTCTGCGCGAGCACGTTGGCGGAGGTCGAGGCGCTGGTGATCCCGGAACAAACGACGGCGAACGCCACCAGGAAAGTGACGAAGTGGATGCCGTATGCCTTGTGCGTATACAGCGCTGCACCTGCCGCCTGAGGGTATTGCGTGACCAGCTCCAGATAGGAGAAGGCGGTCAGCGTCGCGACGACGAAAGCCAGCAGGAACGGCAGCCAGACAATGCCGCCTACCGTGCCGGCCATGGTCCCGGTGACCGCATACACGCCCGCGCCGAGGATGTCGCCCACGATGAAGAGGAGCAGGAGCTTTGGCCCGAGGACCCGTTTCAGTTCCGGTGCGTCACCTTCGGGGGTTGCGTCGAACACTTCATGGGACGTGGTGCTCATTGCTTCACTGTGAACCTGCGCAACACAGTTTTGCAATACCGCCGGCTTGGCAGCAGCAGTTACCGCTTGCCCTTCTTCCGCGAGCCCTTGCCGCGGCCCTTGTCCGGATTGGGTGCGTAACGCTGGGCCACTTTCGGCTTCCTGGCGCCGGCCCCGGTACCGCTGCCGCGAAGATCCGGCTTGGGTGCCTTCTTCGGTTTCTCCTGCCGGGCGGACGGCTGCCGCGAGCTTTGCGCGGTGCGGCCGCGGACAATGCCGATGAACTCCTCGATGACCTCGTCCGTGGCGTCGCTGGGCCAGGCGAGTGCAATCTCTGTGGCCGGCGCCCCCGTGAGGCGGCGGGCCACAGTGTCCTTGGTATTGAAATGACGCGCGACGGACATGGGAAGTATCAGCAGGCCCGCGCCGGACGCCACCACTTGCAGGGCCATTTCCGGCCCGCCCAGTTCATCGGCGTCGAGGAAGTTTTCCTCGGCGAGGTCCTCCAGCGCCACGTCCTCAAACACGGTGATTTCGTGTCCCTTGGGCGCCACCACCACGGGCAGCTCCTCATAAAGGGGGATAACGTTCAACCCTTCGCGCTCCACCGGCAGGCGGACAAAGCTCAGGTCCGCCGAACCGTCCCGCAGCACGGAAAGCTGTGTGCCGCCGTCGGACATGAACGAGTGCAGCGGAACGTCCGGCATCCGTTCCTCCCAGCGGCGGATCCACTTCCCTGGCGTCACGCCGGGGACGTAGGCAAAGCGGAGCTCTCGCGGGGACTCCGGCGGAGCCGGGTCCAGGGTGGGTTCATCTTCAGCGGGCACACCTTCACAGTACTGCCGACATCCGTGACTACGGACATCCTTGACTGCAGGCATCCTTGGTCAGGGGAGGCGGCGCAGCCGGATACCCTTAATACATGACCTCCGCTAACTCCCAGTCCATGAAGCCGGCCACCGTTGCCAAGAAGCTTGGCATCTACCTGCCTGCGACGCCCCAGGAGTTCCAGGATTCAACCATCACGCGCGCAGAGTTCGCCGAGCTGCAGTCCAACCCGCCGGAGTGGCTGGCCGAACTGCGCCGCAACGGCCCGCACCCCCGCCCGGTGGTCGCCCAGAAGCTGAACATCTCCATCAGCGGCCTTGCCCGCGGCGGGGTCGAAGACGCGCTGACGACGGCGGAAATCACCGCGCTGCTGCAGGCTCCCCCCGCGTGGCTGGTCGCCGAGCGCGCCACGCAGGCCGCCGTCCGCACCGAGGCGCAGCGGGTCAAGGACGAGGCTGCCAAGAAGGCAGCAAAGAAGGCCCGCCAGGGCTGATTTCCGGCCTTCCCCTTGGGGAAAGCCGGAATTGTGAACCCCCTGCTGTGGGGGCAGGTGGGGGTGTCCACCCCTCCGCGGGGGTGCGCGTCCCGCTCATGACTGACGGCGGGGAATGCCCGCCCTGACATGGGCAGATCACCTTCTTCCCCGTCACGGCCCCCTCCATGTGGGGGCCCAAAAGGTGTTCCCCAAATCGGTGCCGCAGGCCGTCCATACAAGCCAAAACGCACAGCGTTTCCCCAAGGGGCCTTACTGATTCTGTGATTGTGCGTGAAGGTCGCGCACCTCGGATCGATGAGGTCATCATGAAATCAGCACAAAGCGAGCCGGGAGCGCACACTTCTCGCCTTCCCGGTGCCCGCAGGGCCGGAGTCTTCGCCACCGTCTCGGCCGTTCTCTGCTCAACCTCCATGCTTGCCATTCCCGCCGCCAATGCGGCCGTACCTGCTTTCCCGGACAACATCGTTGTCTTCCCCGACCGCGACTTCGTCTCCGTTGAGGGCTACGAGGGACACGCCGGCGATATGGCCACTCTCGAGGTCAAGCGGGCAGACGAGGTCATCGGCTCCGCCCGGTCCCTGGTCGACGGCGGCGGCGTCGCCTTCGAGGTCAACCACCCCGGCGGCGTCTGCTGGGGTGCCGGCACCGGCCTGAATGTCACTCCCGATATCCGCCCCGGCGACGTCGTCTCCATTAAGTTCGACAAAGCAGCCGCCGCACCGGCCGACGAAACAACGGTGCAGGACGTCTATGTGACCGGGAACTCCGTGCTCACTGGCAGCACCCTCACGGTCAAGGGACACATCGGAAGCAGCGTCAACGCGGCGCAGATGGAACAGCGGATCATTGAGCCGGCGCTGAAGGACACCGACGTCGCGCGCCGTGACATCCGCGCTGTCCCCGGCGTGATGACTCCGGCCCCTAAGGGCGGTTACTCGTCCAGCCTCGAGGTCGTGGGAAATGAATTCACGGCCGTTTACGAGTTCCTCGATCCGGCGACAGCAAAGATGGCGGCCGATGCCGGCCTCGGCGAGCGTGCCATGGCCTGGCAGTCAGAGGATGCCGACGCCAACCGGCAGGGCCTGACCATCGCCGAGTACGGTGAGCCCGGCGGCCCCGGCATGGGTGGCTGCCCCAACGGTCCGCTGCAGTCCGGCCCACCGGCACCGTCTGACATCACCGCCGCCAAGGTCGCCGGCGGGCTGAAGCTGAACTGGAAGCCGGCTACAGCAATCCCCGGCACCCCCGCCATCACCGGTTACCGCGCCGTCGCAGTCGGCAAGACCATGACCAACGGCGAGCAGGTTGAGATCGGCAAGCGCATCTCCGGCCAGGCGGCCAGCAGCACCACGATCACCGGTCTTTCCGCCACCGAGGAATACGACGTTTACGTCGTGGGCATCAGCAGCGTCGGTGAGACTTTCCCCGCCGCCCATGCCATCCCGGTCACGGACACCACAGCTCCAACCGTCTCCGCCACCCCCAGCGGCGGCACCTCCCCGGTGGCACAGCGGGTGACGCTCACCGCCAGTGAGACGGGCAGCGATATCTACTACACCGTCGACGGTTCCGAGCCGGTCCTCTCAGGCGGCGTACTTGGGACCAACGTGATCCACTATACCGGACCTATGAACATCGCCTCCACCTCCACTCTGAAGTTCGCGGCGTTCGACCCTTCCGGCAACGTTTCCACCACCAGCGAGGTCCTCTTTACGGTGACCAATGACCCGGTACCGTCAGCCCCGACGTTCGCCAGCGCCCCGGTCGTAGGCCAGGGCACGGCAAGCCTGTCCTGGACCGCCCCGAACCCCGGCGCTGCTGGCCTGAGCATCACCGGCTACTCCGTCCAGGCCTACACCACAGACGGCACACCATTCGGTGCACCCAAGACGACCACCGGTGACGTCACGAGCCTCGTCTACGGTGGGCTCAACGGCGACACCGCCTACCAGTTCACTGTGCGGGCTTCCAACACCAACGGCATGGGCCCTGAATCAGCAAAGACGGCAGCCGCCACGGCCCAGGGCGCTGTCGTTGCCATTGCCGGACCCGACCAGAACGTTGTCCGCCGCACCACGGCCACCCCGGTAACCCTCGACGGCACCGGGTCCACCGCCACCGGCGCCACGTACAAGTGGGTGCAGGTCCTGAGTGGGGCAACCGATCCCAACAAGGTGACGCTGACCGGCGACACCACGCTCAAGCCGACGTTCAGCCTCCCGGTCTTCAAAACTCCGATGACCAACGCACCGCTGGTCTTCCGCCTGACGGTCACGTCCGGCGCGACCGTCCGGACGGACGAGGTCCAGGTTGTGCCGGTTGCAGACCGGGTGACCATCACCGGCCAGTGGAAGAGCGGTGACTTCAAGCTCTCGGGTACCGGCTCCGTAGTCGGCAGCACCGTCACCGTCCGCACAGGCAGCGCCACCGGCCCGGTCCTCGGCCAGGCAGCCGTCACGGCGGCTGCGGCTCCGGCAACGGGCGGCATCTTCTCCCTGCGGCTGCGCAACGCAGCGGCCGGCACAACCAACCCGGGTTCGGTATGGGTTGAGTCGAACGCAGGCGGTACGGCGGGCCCCGTCACGATATCCAACAAGTAAGTCCTGAAGCACCGAAGTCCGGTGGCCGGCGGCATCAGCCGCCAGCCACCGGACTTCGTTGTGTTCCGGGTTCGCTTGTTTCCGTGCTCTAGGAGCTGCTGGTGGCGTCCTGCACCTCGCCCACCAGTTCCTCGATGATGTCCTCGAGGAACAGCACTCCGGTGGTGTTGCCCCGCGCGTCGAAGACCCTGGCAACGTGGGCGCCGGTCCGGCGCATCGTCGCAAGGGCGTCCTCAAGCTCGCTGCCGCGGAACGTCGAGGCCAGCCGGCGGATGCGTTTCTCCGGCACGGGCCGGGTGAATTTCTCCGCTGTGGTGAGGTCCATGACGTCCTTCAGGTGCAGGTAACCGGAGGGGTCACCGTCGTCGTCGGTCAGGATGTACCGGGAATAGCCGTGCTCGGCCACAGCCCGCTGGATGTCTGCCGGCGTCGCAGACGCCGGCAGGAGCACCATCTCGGCGATGGGGACCTCGACGTCGGCCACGGTCTTTTCGGTGAACTCGAAGGCCGCGGTGAGGGCGCCGGTGTTGTCGGTCAGGACGCCTTCCCTGGTGGATTGCTCCACGATGTTTGCCACCTCGTCCAAGGTGTAGGCGCTGGTGGCCTCATCCTTGGGCTGCACCCGGAACAGGCGGAGGATCGAGTTGGCAATGCCGTTCAGGCTCCAGATGACCGGCTTGAAGATGCGCGCCACCATCACCAGCGGCGGGGCAAGGATCAGCGCCGCGCGGGTCGGGACCGAGAACGAGATGTTCTTGGGGACCATCTCGCCGAGGACCACGTGCAGGAAGGTCACCAGCAGCAGCGCCGCCGCGAAGGCGATGATTCCGATCGCCTCCCCGGAGAGGGACGTCAGGCCCAGCGGGATTTCCAGCAGGTGGTGGATCGCCGGCTCGGAGACGTTCAGGATCACTAGCGAGCAGACGGTGATGCCCAACTGGCTGGTGGCCAGCATGAGCGTGGCATGCTCCATCGCCCACAGGGTGGTTTTCGCGGCCTTGCTTCCCGCCTCCGCCTTCGGCTCGATCTGTGACCGGCGGGCGGAGATGACGGCGAACTCTGCGCCGACAAAAAAGCCGTTGACCACCAGCAGGACGGCGAGCCAGATGATGCCCGGAAGGTACTCACTCATGGGTCAGCTCCTGTGTGAGGCTGTCGATGATCTTGTCATGTGCGCTTCTGGGCGGCTCTGCCGATTCCTCCGGCGTGAATTTCAGGCGCCCCACGTGGGTGCCGGCCACCCGCTCCACACGGAGCGTGCCGCCGTCGACAGCCACCTCGTCGCCGAGCTCCGGGATGCGGTCCAGCCGGTCCGCGACGAAACCGGCCACGGTGTCGTAGTCCTCGCCGTCGGGGACGGCGATGCCTGTCCGGTCCAGGAGCTCATCCGGACGCAGCGAGGCATCGAAGGTGATGGACCGTCCGGTCCGAACCACGCCTACGCGGGCGCGGTCGTGCTCATCCTCCAGTTCGCCGACGATCTCCTCCACCAGGTCCTCAAGGGTGACGATGCCGGCCGTTCCGCCGTGCTCGTCGGAGACGATGGCCACCTGGAGGCCCTGCTTGCGGAGCAGCACCAGGAGGGAATCGACGCCCATGGATTCGGGGACCATAAGCGGTTCGATCATCAGGTCGGCGGCGAGCACGTTCGCGCGTTCCTCAAGGGCGACGGCGAAGGCCTGCTTAACGTGGAGCACGCCGAGCACGTCGTCGCGGTCCCGGCCGATGACAGGGAACCTCGAATAGCCGGTGGAGCTGGCCAGCGCGATGATCTGCTCGGCCGTGTCATCAGTGTTGACGGCCGTCATCCGCACGCGCGGGGTCAGAACGTCGGCGGCGCTGTGTTCGGAGAAGCGCAGCGTCCGGTGAAGCAGGGCGGCGTGGTCCAGGTCGAGGACGCCTTCCAGCGCGGAACGGCGGACCAGCGAACTCAGTTCCTCGGCGCTGCGGGCCCCTGACAGTTCCTCTTTTGGCTCGATCCCGAAGGACCTGATGATTGCGTTCGCCGTGTTGTTGAACAGGAGGATGACGGGCTTGAACACCGCAGTGAACAGGGCCTGGAACGGAACCACCACCTTCGCGGTGGCCAGGGGGAGCGCCAGCGCGAAGTTCTTGGGAACCAGCTCGCCGATCACCATCGAGAAGATGGTGGCGATGAAAATCGCGACGACGGCGCCCACCCCGGGCACAAGGCCTTCCGGGAACCCGGCCGCCGTCAGTGGACCGCTTAGCAGCTTGCTGATGGCAGGTTCAAAGGTGTACCCGGTTAGGAGGGTGGTGAGGGTGATGCCCAGCTGCGCACCGGAAAGGTGCGTCGAGGTGATCTTCAGGGCGTTGATGGTGGGGGCAAGGCGTTTCTCGCCCCGGGCCTGGCGCGATTCCAGGTCGTTGCGGTCAAGATTGACCAGGGCGAACTCGGATGCAACGAAGAATCCGGTGCCCACTGTCAGGATCAGGCCGATCCCGATCATGATCCATTCATTCATTGGAGGCGCCCCTCTCCCGTGCTAACCGGTGTGCCGGTCAAGTGGGTGAGGGGCCAGGGCATATGTGAAGGAGGGTCGTCCATAGTGCATTCCACTATATCGGGTGTTTCTTAGCGGGCGCCTACCGGGATCCCGGCGAGCAGCTGGCCGAGCACCAGCTCGTAGTGCTCCGCGCTGCCGTAGCGGCTCATCGGCCCGGCCACGGAGGCGGTGAGGGGGAACGCCTGTGCCACGCCTGGATCTGCGAGATCCTCGGCAAGCGACTCCCCCGCACCGCCGGCCCGCGCCACGACGAACGACGCCCAGCCGTAGTTCAGGCCAAGGATGCCGCTGAAGGTCGCTACGGCCGCGTCGCCGGTGATCCCGCCGCGCGCCAGGATCCGCAGCGCCCACTCCCCGATCGGGAGGGTGTTGGGTCCCGGCACCGGATGTGCGAAGAGAGCAGTCACTGCCCACCGGTGGCGGCTGAGCATGTCCCGGTGGTTCCGCGCGAACCCGCCCAGGTCCTCGATCCAGCTGGCGCTGTCCGACGGCGGCTCCATACGCCCCAGCACCCGGTTCAGCAGTGCGTCCACCAGCTCGTCCTTCGTGCTGAAGTAGCGGTACAGCGCCATGGGCGAGGACTCGAGCTCTGTGGCAACTGCACGGATGGTCAGCGTCTCGATCCCGCCTGCCGCAACCCGCTCGGCCACATCCAGGATCTCCTCGACCGTGAGCGAGTTGCGGGCCCGCCGGCTGCGGGATGTAGAACTTGAAGGCACGGCTCCAGCTTTCTATCGGGCTATTGCGTACAGTGTACACTATGCGTAACGTACAACGTACACAGTCCGCTTCGCCCTAGGAGATTCCGATGTCGTGGTTTCGCTGGTTACCCTCATTCCTTGGTTTTCCTGTAGGCGGCTGGCTGGCGTTCCAGCTTGTAGGTTCGGCCACCAGCCCGCCCACCGCGGCACTGGCGGGTGCTGTTGCCGGCACCCTCATCGGCACTGCCCAGTGGCTGGCCCTGCGGCCCGCGGTCAGCTGGCACTGGATAGTCGTGAGCACCATCGGCATGGGCGTCGGTGGCGCCCTCGCTGCCGCCGTCACGGGATCTGCCACGACGGTAGGCGCCCTGGCCGTGACCGGCCTCATCGCCGGAGCTGCTGTGGGTTTGGGCCAGGGCATTGCGTTCCGCCGCGGATGGCGAGTCGCCGTTCTGTGGACGGTGACCGTAGGCGCCTCATGGATGCTCGGCTGGACTGTAACCTCCCATGTCATCGTCGACGCCGACCGGGGTTACGCCGCGTTCGGCTCCAGTGGCGCGTTGGCGGTCACTCTCATCACCGGTCTTGCCCTCCGCCGGCTTCTCGGCCCCGGACGCGGCCGGCTGGTTACCCCGGCGGTGAGCGCCGCCGTCGGACGATTGAGTGACGGACCTTCCGCCGCCGGGACCCAGCGGTGAACGCCACCGTCGCGGCCGGCATCATGCTGATTGTCCTTCCGGTGGCCTTCAATGCAGCATTCGCCGCCCTGGCCGCAAAGTTCGATTATCCGGACATCCTCCGCAGGCCCACACAGGAAGTCCTGCTCCGCTTCCGCGACGGCGGGCCAGGTCTGGTGCTGCTCTGGTGGTCGTTTGCACTGACGGCAGTGCTGCTGGCGCCGGCCGCGGTCCTGCTGTCCGGTGCACTGGCCGGCGCGGATACGACGCTGCTGGCGCTGGGTTCCGCGGTGGGCGTGCTGGCCGCCGTCGTGCAATTCCTGGGGCTCATCCGCTGGCCGTTCCTGGTGCCCTACCTTGCCCGCACGGCCACGGAACCTGACGCCACCGCAGCCCGCAAAGAAGCTGTCGACGTCGTCTTCCAGTCCTTCAACCGCTATCTGGGCGTGGCCGTCGGCGAGCACCTGGGCTACCTGCTCAGCGGCGCGTGGAGCATCCTGGCCGGCGTGGCCATGATCCAAAGCATTGCCGTTCCGGCCTGGCTCGGGATCGTGGGCATCATTGTCGGCGCGGTGCTGGCGGTGTGCTCACTGGAATTCGTGGGCTCGTTCGAACCCGGCGGCTGGAAGCTGGCCGCGGCGCTGACGCCGGCGACCTACATCGCATGGTCATTGTGGCTGGTGGCAGCCGGTGTGTTCCTGCTGCTCTGACGAAAAGCGGCGGCACTAATCCCTGAATTATTGCGCCAGGTCGGCAGCCCATGGCCGGATTCCGTGGTGGAACAGCATGCCCTCGGGCAGTCCCTGAACGCTCGCAACGGAACCGAAGATGTCTATGGTTATTTTGGCGTCTGCCATTGGGGCGTTGGTGATATGCAGGTCGCCGTAGGATTTAGGGAGCACGGGATCCAGCCACAGGCCGCCGCGGGCTACGTCGGCGTAATAGCCCATGAGACTCTTCACGAGCTGAATGGGTGTGGTTGCGGCCCAGGCCTGTGGTGAGCAAGCAGTGGGATAGGGGATAGGTTCGTCGAATTGCTCCCGGCTGAATCCGCAGAACAACTCGGGCAACCGGCCCTCGGAGTACTCTGCTGCCTCAAAAAGAGCCGTAGAGATGCGCTGGGCCTGCTCGACGAGGCCGTAGCGGAGGAGGCCGGCCGCGATGATCGCATTGTCGTGGGGCCACACGGATCCGTTGTGGTAGCTGGCGGGGTTGTAGGCGCCCATGTCGCTGGCCAGGGTTCTTACGCCCCAGCCGCTGAACATTTCCGGGGACATCAGCCGTTCGGCCACCAAAGGAGCTTTATCCGCGTCGACGATGCCGAACAACAGGCATTGGCCCATGTTGGATGCGCATGCGTCGACCGGTTGCTTGTGCCCGTCGAGGGCGATGGCGTAGTAGCCGCGGTCGGGCAACCAAAACTGTTCGTTGAACTGCTTCTTTAACTGCGCCCCGAGATCCCGGTACTCGCCCGCTAGCTTCATGTCGCCGGCGTCGCGGGCTATCCAGGAGCGGGCCATGTACGCGCTGTAGACGTAGGCCTGCACCTCGCACAGGGCGATTGGCGGCTCAGCCATCCTGCCGTCGGCGAAGTTGATGCCGTCCCAAGAGTCCTTCCAGCCTTGGTTGATGAGTCCGCGGTCGTTGAGGCGCTCATACTCGACGAAGCCGTCGCCGTCCTTGTCCCCGTAATGGCGGATCCAGTCCAGCGCCCGGTCGACGTGGGGCAGCAGGTCGGAGATGGTCTCTGCGGCGAATCCCCAGCGGCTGATTTCGCCGAACAGGGCCACGAACAGCGGGGTGGCGTCGACGCTGCCGAAGTAGGCCTGCTTTCCGCCCAGGGCCAGTCCGCTGGAGACATCGAGCCTGACCTCATGGAGGATCTTCCCCGGTTCCTCCTCGCTCATTTCATCCACAATTCGCCCCTGACGATCGGCGAGAGTCTGAATGGTACCGAAAGCCAGCGACGGGTCAACGGGGAGAGCCATGAGGGACGCCCAGAGCGAGTCCCGGCCAAACAGGGCCATGAACCATGGGGCGCCAGCGGCGACGACGATGCGGTCCGGGTGGTCGGGGTCCTCAATGCGCAGCGCACCCAGGTCGTCGTAGCTTCGCCGGAGGGTTCGTTCGATGGAAGGGTTCCCCATCTTCAGCACGGGAATCTTGGCCACCCACTCCTGGCGGCGCCTGTCGCGGGGCGATATTTCGCCTTCATTGGGCCGGACGAAGCGTGCGGCGTAGTCGCTTCCGCCGTCGGTAGGGACGACGCTGATGGTGGTGCTCCACTGTGCGTGCGGCGGGATCGCGAAGTGGTAGGCCAGCCCCTCCTGGGCGATGTCGGCACCCTCGGCCGTTACCACTACGCCTTTCCGGACGTGCTCCCAGGCGGCGCGGATGGTTAACGAGTCGCCCTGCGCTTTGCGGGACTCTTTCCAGCGGCGCTGGATGCGTGCCTCTTTCACCTCGAAGAGGTCCGCGAAGTCCGCCTCGACCCGGAGGGTAAGGACGCACTCGGCAATGGCTGCCGAGTAGCTTTGGACGGTGATCCGCTCCAGGATGCCGGCGCCTACCTCACGGAGGCGTTCGACGATCAGCGGGCTGTCCGCGTGTCCGTCGGGCCGGGGGACACGGCCGACAAACACGGCACGGTAGGGTTCCTTCGTCTTCGCCCCGAGCGGCTCCAGTGGGGCGCCATTAATGAGTACCCGCCAGCAGGACAGTATTCGGGTGTCCTCGACAAAAACGCCGTGGGGGTACTCGGTGCGGATATCGCCGTTAGCCGCAGAGATGCAAAATGATGAGCCCTCCACAAGAGTGACCGAGCCCGGCCCCGGCGACCCTGCAGCAGTGTCCGCATTCCATCCAGCCATCCGGGCTCCTTCAGAATTGACCTGAACGCCACATCGAAGGGCTGCCCGCGCATGGAACCGCTCGGATGCGACGGCCGGCCCTCGTTCAATGACGCTACGCCGCTGGGCCGCGTGATTCCAGCCCTCGCCCGCCGCCGTCCTACAATACGAGCAAAAGCAGGCAGCGAGCAGGGGTAGTGATGGCCGAGGCAGCAAAAGACGCCGTGATGGCCGAACTGGCCGAACTGGCCGAACTCGAGGATCCAAAGATGCGCGAGGCGAACCAGAGGCGCGGCGACGACCACGGTGTGAACCTGTCCGCGTTGCGCGCGGTCGCGAAGCGGCTGAAGACGCAACACGAGCTGGCCCGTGAACTGTGGGCCACGGATGACACCGCCGCGCGGTTGCTGTCACTGCTGCTCTGCCGGCCGAAGGCCTTCGAGCAGCAGGAACTGGATGCCATGCTGCGTCAGGCACGCGCACCCAAGGTGCATGACTGGCTGGTGAACTACGTGGTGAAGAAGAGCCCGCACGCCGAAGAGCTGCGGGCCGCCTGGACTGACGACCCGGACCCGGTGGTCGCGAGCGCCGGCTGGGCACTGACCACCGAGCGGGTCGCGAAGAAGCCCGAGGGCCTGGACCTGCCAGCGCTACTGGACACCATCGAGGCGGAGATGAAAGACGCCCCTGATCGATTGCAGTGGGCGATGAACCATACCCTGGCGCAGATCGGCATCGAGCACGCAGACCACCGGGCCCGGGCCATTGACATCGGTGAACGGCTGGAAGTCCTGAAGGATTACCCCACCCCGCCGAACTGCACCTCGCCTTTCGCCCCGATCTGGATCAATGAGATGGTGAGCCGGCGGGGCGCCTGAGGCCCCCTGCTGATGCACCGTTAGGCGCGCCGGGCCTACTTGGTAGGACCCGCCTGCTCCGCATACCCAACAGCCTGCTCGCCCACTTGCTTCAGGTAGGCCTCGGACTGGTTGTAGGACCAGATGGCCTCGGTCCAGCCCTGGTCCGAGGCGAGGTCCCGGCCGCCGGCACACAGGTAGCGGGCAGCACTGAGGGCGGCGTCGTCGATGTTGTGCGGATCGGCCACCCCGTCTCCGTTCGCGTCCGTTCCTGCCAGCTTCCACGTGGAGGGAATGAACTGCATGGGTCCCACGGCGCGGTCCCAGAGGGCGTCGCCGTCGAGCGCGCCGCCATCGGTGTCGGCAATGGCGGCGAAGCCGTCCCCGTTGAGGCCGGGGCCGACGATCGGACCGCTTACGTCTCCCGAAGCCGTGAGGTGGCCTCCGCCGAGGGCGCCGTGCGCGGATTCAACAAACCCGACGGCGGCTACCGTGTTCCAGCCGATCCCGCATGCCGGCGCATCGGCATTGGCCATGCCGGCCGCGGCAACGTACGCCCGAAGGGCCCGGGCAGGAATTCCGGTTTGCACCGCGGTCCGGGCCAGCCAGCCCGGTTCGACAGTCCTGGTGATGTTCACGGCATGCGTACTGCCACCGGCCAGCGGCACGAACTTCCCCGCCGCCTGCGGCGGAGCCGGCTGGGCCGCGTGCACTCCCGCGCCGGGCACGCCTGCATCGGCCATGCCCAAGAGCCAGAACGCGCCCGCGGTTATAGCGCAGAACGCGAAAAGGCTGAGAACCGCGAGGCGTTTCAGACGAAGCACGGACCAGCCTAACCCGGCGGCCGCCCGTGGTTTGTACACCTGGGACACAGAAGTGCCACGAGCCTGTTGCGCAGGTCACACCCTACTGCTATGGTTTCTCCGCCTAATGACAATCCCCTCCCACAGAATGGGAAATCCGGTACTCGTGAAACTTTGCGCCAGGAGCGCAGGCAGGAATGACATGACTGACGAACTACACATCGAGGGCAACGCCCTCCCCCTCCGCGGCATCCGCGTGCTCGAACTGGGCAGCTTTATCGCCGCGCCGTTCGCCGCCCGCCTCTTCGGTGACTTCGGCGCGGAGGTCATCAAGATCGAAAAGCCCCAGGGCGGCGACGAACTGCGCGACTGGCGCAAGACCCGCGGCACCACCTCCATGCTGTTCCGCACTATTGGCCGCAACAAGAAGTCGGTGGCCCTGGACCTCCGTTCCGAGGCGGGCCGCGAGGCTGTCAAGAAGATTGCCGCCCAGTGCGACGTGGTCATCGAGAACTTCCGCCCCGGCACCCTCGAGAAGTGGGGCCTCGGCCCGGACGTGCTGCAGGAACTCAACCCGGAGGTGGTCATGGTCCGGATCTCCGGCTACGGCCAGACCGGACCGTACAAAAACCGCGCCGGATTCGGCAGCTCCGCTGAGTCGTTTGCCGGCCTGCGCTACATCACGGGTGAGCCGGACCGCCCGGCCGGCCGTGCGGCGGCCAGCATGGGCGACACCGTCGCCGGGCTCTACGGCGTCATCGGGGCCCTGATGCTCATGCTCCAGAAAGCCCGCGGACTGGAGGCGGGAACTTCCCAGGTTGTCGACGTCGCCCTCTATGAAGGGGTCTTCAGCCTGCTCGAATCGCTGGTCCCGGACTATGACGCCTACGGCATGATCCGGCAGCGCACCGGCGGCGCGCTGCCCGGCGTCGTACCTACCGGCTCCTATCTCTGCCAGGACGAACTCGAGGTGGTCATCGGCGGCAACTCCAACTCCGTCTTCGTCCGGCTCATGCGGGCCATCGGCCGCGACGACCTCGCCGAGGACTCCACCCTGCTCACCACGGAGGCGCGCGGCGCCCGGGAGGAAGAGCTCAACGGCGCCATCTCTGCCTGGACCGGCAGCATGCCCCTCACCGCAGTCCTCGACAAGCTGGATGACGCCGGCGTGCCGGCCGGTCCCGTCTACGACGCCCCCAGCATCGCCGTCGACCGTCACTACCTGGCCCGCGACATGATCCAGACCCACGAGGTGGTCATCGAGGACGAGCCCGAACTGATCCGGTTCCCCGGCGTCGTGCCGAAGATCCCGGGCCACGAGGGCCGGGTCAAATGGGTCGGCCCCGAACTCGGCGAGCACACGGCCGAGGTCCTGCAGGAGCTCGCCGGCATGAATGCAGACGAGATCGCCGGCCTCGGACTGCAGGAGGCGCGCTGAACATGAAGGTCGAAATCACTGATGTGTTCCTGCGGGACGGACTCCAGGACGAGCCTGTCATCGTTTCGACGGCCCACAAACTGGAGATCGCCGGGGCACTGGTCGACGCCGGACTGCGGCGCATCGAGGTTGCCTCCTTCGTGAACCCGAAGCGGGTGCCGCAGATGGCCGACGCCGCCGAGGTAGTCGCGTCGCTGCCGGCAGTTCCGGGGGTCACGTACACCAGCCTGGCGCTCAACGGCCGCGGCATCCAGCGGGCCGTCGAGGCGGGAGCCACCGACATTCAGGTGGTCACCTCCGCAAGTCAGGCGCACAGCAACGCCAACGCCGGCCAGGCCATCGAGGACGCCCTGGCCAGCCTCGGCGCGGCCGTGGCCGGGTTCCCGGAAATCCGGTTCTTCGCCGGCATCTCCACCGCCTTCACCTGCCCGTTCGAGGGCGCAATCGACCCGGCCTACCTGCTGCGCGTGGTGCGCACTTTCAAGGACATGGGCATCACCGACGTCGGGCTCGCGGACACGCTGGGCACCACGCCCACCGAACAGGTGATGGCCAGCCTGCACCACGTCAGCGACGCCGAACCGGACCTCACGTACTACCTGCACCTGCACAACGCTCACAGCCAGGCGCTGGCCACCGCGAGCGCCGCAGTGGAGACCGGCGTTGTGCGTTTCGATGCCGCCCTCGGCGGCTACGGCGGTTGCCCGTTCGCCCCCGGCGCACACGGCAACATCGCCACGGAGGAGCTTGTCCGGCACCTCCACGACGCCGGACACCAGACCGGCATCGACGAGGACCGCCTCGCCGGGGCTGTGCGGCTCGCCCGCGACGTCCTCGCCCATTCCCCGGCGGCCGGCGTTCTCGATCCCGCCCGCTAAACCCTTTACTGCTTCAACCCCCGTCCACAGGCCGCCGCGGCGGTCTACCCACCAAACGTTTTGGGGACAATGATGTCTACAAATTCACGTACCACGGACCTCACCATCGAACCTACGGACCGGCCAATGCGCGAGAAGAGCCAGGATCGTGTGCGGCTCAGGATCGCCAGCATTCCGGCCCCGCTCTACCTCGTCCTCGCCGGGCTGGTCCTGGCAGCGGCAATCACGGGCAACCTTCCGGACACGATGGTGGCTGGCTTTGCCACCACCATCCTGCTCGGCGGGCTCTTCATCTGGATCGGCAACCTGTTCCCGGTGGTCCGCGACTTCGGGTTGCCGACCATCCTCTGTACCTTCGCTCCGGCCACGCTGGCTGTCCTCGGCCTGATGCCCGGGAACCTCGTCACCGTGGTGCAGAACTTCATCGACGGACACGGCTTCCTGGACTTCTTCGTCGTCGGCATCATCGCCGGGTCCATCCTCGGCATGCCCCGCGCCCTCCTGCTGAAGGCCGGCCCGCGCTTCGCGGTACCCGTCGTGGGCTGCCTGATCGCCACCTTCGTCCTGGTCGGGCTCATCGCGGCCCTCACAGGCTTCGGCTTTATCGAAGGCATACTCTTTGTCGCCGCGCCCATCATGGCCGGCGGGCTGGGTGTCGGGGCCCTGCCCATGTCCGAGATGTACGCCTCGGCCACCGGCGGCGACTCTGCCACCTTCATGGGTGACCTGATGTCCGCCGTCGTCATGGCCAACGTTGTGTGCATCCTCATCGCCGGCATCTACAACGGGCTGGGCAAGCGCAAGAAGCAACTCTTTGTCGGCTTCAACGGCCACGGGCAGCTCATGCGGATCAAGGGCCGCTCCGACGAGCTCACCCTGCCGCCCAAGCGCGACGCCTCCTCGTTCGTCGCCCTCGGCAAGGGCCTTCTCATCGCCGGCAGCCTCTTCGTCTTCGGCAACCTGATGGCCGCATTCCTCCCCGGCCTGCACCCCTACGCCTGGGCCATCATTGCTGCCGCCGCCGTCAAGATCTTCGGGCTGCTCCCCCAGGATGTAGAGGACTCCACAGCCGACTGGGGTGACCTGATCGGCGCCGTGCTGGTCCCGGCCCTCCTGGTGGGCGTCAGCCTGACCTACATCGACATCACCGATGTCCTCGCCTCGCTTAGCAACCCCCTCTTTATCCTCCTGACCATCTGCACCGTCGTCATCGCGACCCTGACCTCCGGCGTTCTCGGCTGGCTCGTGAAGTTCAACTTCGTCGAGGCCTCCATCACGCCCGGGCTGGTCATGGCGGACACCGGCGGCAGCGGCGATGTCTCCGTCCTGAGCGCGGCGAACCGCATGCACCTGATGCCGTTTGCGGCCCTCACCAACCGCCTGGGCGGCGCGCTGGTGCTCTTCGTGACGTCGCTGATCGTCCCCTTCCTCACCTAAGAAAGGTCCATCGTGACTGACAACATCCTGGCCGTCGGCGGCCGCTCCCCACAGATCTCTGGCGACGCGTGGGTGGCGCCCACCGCCACGGTCGTCGGATCTGCCACCATCGGCGCCGGAACGGGAATCTTCTACGGCGCCGTCATCCGGGCGGACATGGAGGACATCAGCCTCGGCGAGGGCAGCAACCTCCAGGACACCGCCGTCGTCCACGCCGACCCCGGCTACCCTGCACGCGTGGGCAACCACGTCAGCGTGGGGCACGGCGCGGTGCTCCATGGCTGCACGGTGGGCGACGGGGCACTCATCGGCATGAATGCCACGGTCCTGAACGGCGCCATCATAGGCGCCGGCTCCCTGGTGGCAGCCAACGCGCTGGTCCTCGAGGGCACCGAGGTGCCGCCAGGCTCGCTCATGGCGGGCGTACCGGCCAAGGTGCGCCGGGCCCTCACCCCGGAGGAGATCGAGCATTGCCGGCAGAACGCTGCAACGTACGCCGCACTTACGCTGAGGCACCGGGACGCCACTACCGCGGCGCAGCCGGCCTGACCAGTTCCCACCCCACGAACGCAAGGACAGCCAATGACCACCACCTCAGCCACCTCACGGCAAAGCGCCTCGGCGCCCGGACTTCCTGATGAGGGCCACGTCTCGGCGGCCGTCGCCGATGTCCTGGCGGAACGCGCGGGACACCTGTTCGGGCTGATGGGCAACGGCAACGCCCACCTCATCAGCCGGCTCACACGCCGCGGCTTCCCCTTCACGTCGGCCCGCCACGAGGCCGCGACCGTTGCCATGGCCGATGCCTACCACCGCGCCACCGGCGGCGTGGCGGCGGCCTCCACCACCTACGGCGCCGGCTTCACCAATGCCTTCACAACCCTTGCCGAAGCGCGGCTGGCCCGCATTCCGCTGGTGTTCGTCGTCGGAGATGCCCCGGCCAGCGGCCGCCGGCTGTTCGACATCGACCAGGCCAAGGCGGCCGAAGCCGCCGGCGTCACCACACTGGTGGCCCGCCCGGACAACGCCGCCGCAATGACCCACCGAGCATTCGACCTCGCTTTGCAGACAGTCCAGCCGGTGGTGCTCGCCATTCCCTACGACCTCGCCACGGCTCCCCTGCAGGCCCCGGCGCCGCTTGAACCCCTTCCGGCCAAACCCGCGTGGCCGGCGGCAGCTGACGATCTGGACCGGGTGGCGGAACAGCTCGCCTCGGCGCAGCGGCCGCTCATCCTGGCCGGGCGCGGCGTACTTCTGGCCGGTGCAACAGCCCCGCTGCGGGAAGTGGGCGACCGGCTCGGCGCCCTCTTCATGACCTCCGTGATGGCCGCCAACGCCTTCCGCAGTGAGTGGGACCTCGGCATCGCGGGCGGCTTCACCCGCAGCCACCGCCTCGACGTCGCACGCCAGGCGGACCTCGTCCTGGTGGTCGGGGCAAGCCTCAACACTTTCCAGACCCGGTACGGAACACTGTTCCCGGCAGACGCCAGGATCATCCGCCTCGACAACGAACCCGACGCCGGGCAGAACGCCGGCGCCGAATACGTCCGCGCGGACATCCTGCCGTTCGCCGAGGGACTGCTGGAAAGGGTGCCGGCCGCGGCATCGCCGACGTGGCGGGATTCTGTCCCCGAAGTGTCGGGACCGGATTTCCGTTCGTCCAGCCCGGTGGAGGACCCTGTCGAGTTCGGGGCGGACGGCCGACTCAACCCACGCGCCGTCGTCGCTGCCCTGGACCGGATCCTGCCGGCCGAACGATCCGTGGTCATGGACGGCGGGCACTTCATCGGCTGGGCGCCGATGTACCTCTCCGTCCCGGACCCGTACGCGATGGTCCTGGTGGGGACCGCCTTCCAGTCCATCGGGCTCGGCTTCGGCTCCGCCGCCGGCGTCTCCGTTGCCCGGCCCGAACGCACCACCGTCCTGGTCAGCGGCGACGGCGGCGGCCTGATGGGGCTGTCCGACTTCGAGACGTTCCTCCGGGCCACCCGCAAGGGTGTCGTCGTCGTGCTCAATGACTCGGCGTACGGCGCGGAGCTGCACCAGTACGCCGCAAAGGGGCTGCACAGCCAGGCGATGCTGATCGACGAGGTGGACTTTGCCGCCGTCGGACGCGCCCTGGGTGCTGACGGAATCAAGGCCCACACCCTTGCCGATTTGGGGCAGCTTGAGGGCTGGCTGGCCACCCACGACGACGGCGTGTTCGTTCTGGACGTGGCGATATCACAGAAGGTGGTTGCCGAGTTCATGGCGGAGTCGCTGGCCGCCAAGGGCTGAGCCGGCGTCATAAGCTGGCCACATGCCGCCTACTGAACAGAACGGAAGCAACCGCACGCTGGAGCGTGCCGCCGCGATCCTCGACGCGGTGGGCCGGTCCGCCGTGTCAGCCAGTGAGCTGTCCCGGCGGACCGGCCTGTCCCTGTCCACCGCACACCGGCTGGCCCTGCAGATGGTGGATTACGGCTTCCTCCGCAGGACTGAAAGCGGCACCTTCCGCCTGGGCCAGCGGTTCGTCCGTTCGGCCCTGGAGAACGCCGCCCTGCCCGTGCTCCACGAACTCCGCGACAGCACCGGCGAAAGCGCACAACTCTGGGTCCGGCGTGGTGACGAAAGGGTATGCCTCCTCAGCGCGGACAGCCGGCACGAACTGCGCGCCACCCTGCCGCCGGGTTCGCGGCTCCCCCTGCCCGCCGGCTCCAGCGGCCGGCTCCTCGCCGCCGACGACGAAGTGCTGGCGGAGCTGGCTTCGGCGGGCTGGATCGAATCGGTCGGCTCCCGTACGCCCGGCCTCGGGTCCATCAGCGCACCCGTGCAGACAGAGGAAGGAATCATCGCGGCCGTCTGCCTCGCCATGCCCCTGGCCCGGGTCACCGGCTCGCCGGGCCAGGACCACGGCGCCGTCGTTGTGCAGGCAGCACGGAGGATCGCAGAGGCAGTGCGGGAAGGGGGCTAGGGTCCTGGGGGCTAGGGTCCAGAGGCTTGACAGACTTTTGACGTCAAGGTCTAATTTTTCGCAGAGCACCGAACATGATGCACGCGAGACCATGCGCGTGGACAGGCTTCCATCAGAGCCCGTGGGGGCGGTGCACCAGCGGCCTACAGGCCGCCCGTACAGGCGTCGTCCGATAGACGCTGCGTTCGCAGCGATCCCGGAGCGCTCCTTGCCGCCGATTCGCTCGCGGCCCAAAACTCTGAACAGCCCAAACATTTTTACACCTCAAAGGACATCCATGCCCAGCACCACCACGACCATCGACATCCACGTAGACCACCGCCAGATCCTCGATGAAAGGCTCGATGCAGCCGTCAAGGATCTCCAGGAAGCGGCCATGCTCACCGGAACGCACGGCATCATCGTCACGCGCAACAGGCCCGGAAGCTACACCGCCACGCTTTCCGAGCAGGTTCCATTCGGCATGACCCGCGAAATTATCCTCTAAACTTTGGGGACCTTGACCCGTCCCCGGTTACCGGGAATACCTGGCGGCGCCCACTCGTTGAGTCCTGCGAAAGAGCGTCGTCCGGCGCTCAGCCGAAGGAGTAAAAACCATGGCAACTGACTACGACGCCCCTCGGGTGGCCCAAGAGGACCAGCCGGCCAACGAATCCCTGGAGGCTATCCAGTCCCGGCAGGGCGGATCGCAGACTGCCTTGCTTGATGTCGAAGAGGCCGACACCGCCGAAGGCATCGACCTTCCCGGCGCCGACCTGTCGCACGAAGAGCTGCTGATCCAGGTTGTTCCGGTGCAGGAGGACGAGTTCACCTGTATGTCCTGCTTCCTGGTCCACCACCGCAGCCAGCTCGCGCGGGAAAAGGACGGCAAGAAGTACTGCTCGGAGTGTGAAGGCTAGTACCAGAGGGCTAGCTCTGAAGGGCCAGCACTGAGAAGATAGCGCTGTGCTGGCCCGGCTCCGATCATCCTGGACCGCCGTCGTTCCCGTCGTCGGCCTGATCGTGCTGGCCGTGACTTGGGGAGTTTCTCCCGGCCCGGTATTGGCCACCGCCATCGCGGTGGTCCTGATGGGCGCCGTCCTGTCGGCGGTGCATCACGCCGAAGTGGTGGCTGAGCGCGTCGGCGAGCCCTTCGGTTCGCTTGTCCTCGCGGTCGCCGTCACCGTCATCGAGGTGGCCCTCATAGTCACGCTGATCGCGTCCGGCGGCGAGGGAAGCCATTCCCTGGCACGGGACACCGTCTTCGCCGCCGTCATGATCACGGCCAACGGCATCGTGGGCATTGCCCTGCTGGTGGGCGCCCGCAGATACGGCATCCCGCGGTTCAACCCGGAGGGAGCGGGTGCCGCCCTGGCCGTGGTCACCACGCTGGCTACCCTGACGCTGGTCCTGCCGACCTTCACGTCGTCGCGGCCCGGACCCGAGTTTTCACCCCTGCAGCTGGGCTTCGCCGCCGTGGCCTCGCTGTCGCTCTACGGCGTGTTTGTGTTGACCCAAACCGTCCGCCACCGCCATTTTTTCCTTCCCGTCCTGTCCCCCGGGGACGGCGACGACGACCTGCACGGCCCCGCACCCACCAACCGGGCCACCTACACCAGCCTGGCGTTGCTGTGCGCGGCGCTGGTCGCCGTCGTCGGGCTGGCCAAAACTGTGTCCCCGGTGATCGAAGCGGGCGTCAGCCGTGCCGGGATCCCGGAGTCCTTCGTGGGCGTGATCATCGCCCTCCTGGTCCTGCTGCCGGAGGGCCTCGCAGCCTCCCGGGCCGCCTCGCGGAACAGGATCCAGATCAGCCTTAATCTGGCATACGGCTCGGCGATAGCCAGCATCGGCCTGACGATTCCCGCGATCGCCATCGCCAGCATCTGGCTGCCGGGACCGCTGACGCTTGGGCTAGGCGGTACGCAGATAGTCCTCTTCCTGCTGACTGTCATCGTGGGAACACTGACGGTTGTGCCCGGCCGCGCCACGCGGCTGCAGGGCGCCATCCACCTGGTCCTGTTCGCCGCGTTCCTGTTCCTCGCCATGTTCCCGTAGGCACTTCGATATCATGGCTTCATGACTTCCCCTTCAGGGAGCGACGAAGACCTCCTGCTCGAGCGGCAGCTCTGCTTCGCGCTGGCTGTCGCCTCGCGCACCGTCGTCGGCGCCTACCGGCCTGTGCTGCAGGAGCTGAACCTGACCCACCCGCAGTACCTGGTGATGCTCGCGCTGTGGGAGAAGAGCCCGCGTTCCGTCAAGGAAATCAGCGACGCCCTTCTCCTGGTCCCGGCCACCCTGTCGCCGCTGCTCAAGCGGCTCGAAGCCCTGGGATATGTCACCCGCCGGCGCGTTCCCGGAGATGAACGCTCCCTCGCGGTGGGCCTGACCCCCGAAGGAACCGCTCTCCGCGACAAGGCGTTGGGTGTGCCCGGCACCATGCTCGCCAAGCTCGGCCTCACCCGCGCCCAGGCCGAAGACATCCACGTGGCCATGACGCAGCTCATCGAATCAGCCCAGACGGATCACACGCCTGTTGACCCCAACGTGGAAGCTGATCCCAACCTGGAAGACGAGGCAACGGCCTAGGCGGGGCTCGCCTTCGGAGTTTTTGCGCAGATAATGGGCGCTAAACGGCCCGCAGGTCGCGATACGTGGACAAAACTCCAAAGTTCGACGGCGATCGGCCCTCCCCCGGCCGAATGTGGCACCGGAAAGGTAGAATTTCCTGGCATGAGGACAGTCGCAGACAATCTTGAGAATCCTGACGATGTCCGTACCCGTATTGTGGTCACCGCTTACGACTTGTTTTCCCACCGGGGAATCCGTGATGTGGGCGTCGATGAGCTGATCCGTGTATCGGGCGTCGCCAAGGCGACGTTTTACCGGCATTTCCCGTCGAAGGACGACGTGGCGCTGGCTTTTTTGAAGCGCCGCGACGAGCTGTGGATGCTCGGATCCGTGGTCCCGGAAGCCCGAAGCAGGGCCGATAACCCTGAGGACCAGTTGCTGGCCATCTTCGACGTCTACCATCAGTGGTTCCAGGACGATGACTTCGAAGCGTGTTCCTTCGTCAAGGTGCTCCTGGAAATGGGGGCAACGCATCCCTTGGGGCAGGCGAGCATCGAGTACCTGGGCCGGATCCGGCAACAGGTGCGGCTCCTCGCCGATGAAGCTAGCCTGGAGGACTCCGAGGCGTTCGCCCTCTCCTGGCACATCCTCATGAAGGGCTCGATCATTGCCGCCGCCGAGGGTGACAGAGGGGCGGCCGGCCGCGCCCGGCACATGGCCAGCGGGCTGATTGCCGACCACCGGCCGAAGCGCCTGCCGGAATAGTTTTACTTTAGAACCACCGACGCCGGCCGGTCACCGCAAAAGGTGACCGGCCGGAGTCGCACTTCCCTTAGTTCCTCCCTTAAAGAACGACGGCGGTCAGATGCAGCCGG
Source organism: Arthrobacter sp. FW305-BF8 (assembly GCF_021789315.1). NCBI lineage: Bacteria > Bacillati > Actinomycetota > Actinomycetes > Micrococcales > Micrococcaceae > Arthrobacter > Arthrobacter sp. FW305-BF8. Next base: position 221,640 of record NZ_CP084561.1, on the reverse strand, counting down.
CCCCTGGTGACTGGGTCAGCGCAGGTCGAAGCGGTCGAGCTCCATGACCTTCACCCATGCCGCGGCGAAGTCGTTGACGAATTTCTCCCTGGCGTCATCGCTCGCGTAAACCTCGGCCAGCGCCCGGAGCTGGGAGTTGGAGCCGAAGACCAGGTCGACCGGCGTGGCGGTCCACTTCAGCTCCCCTGTGGCCACATCGCTGATCTCGTAGACGTTCTCCTCCGCCTCCGAAGCCTTCCAACGGGTGCCCGGTGCGAGCAGGTTGACGAAGAAGTCGTTCGTCAGGACTTGGGGCCGGTCGGTGAGCACACCATGCGCGGAGCCGCCCACGTTGCCGCCGAGGGCCCGCATGCCACCGATGAGCACGGCCATCTCCGGTGCGGAGAGATCCAGCAGGTAAGCCTTATCAAGCAGGAGGGTTTCGGGTGGAAGCTTCTCGCCGGGGCGAACGTAGTTGCGGAACCCGTCCGCCCGCGGCTGCAGGTACTGGAAGGACTCGACGTCGGTCTGGTCCTGGGAGGCGTCGGCCCGGCCGGGCCGGAACGGCACAGAAACGTTGAAGCCCGCGTCGCTCGAGGCTTTCTCCACGGCCGCGCAGCCGCCGAGGACGATCAGGTCCGCCAACGAAACCTTCCTGCCACCGTTCTGGCCACTGTTGAACTGCTGCTGCACCCCCTCGATCGCCTGCAGCGCCGCCTCCAGCTCTCCGGGCTGGTTCACCTCCCAGCCGCGCTGGGGCTCCAGGCGGATGCGGGCGCCGTTGGCGCCGCCGCGCTTGTCAGTCTTGCGGAAGATGGAGGCCGCGGCCCACGCCGTCGTGACGAGCTGGGAGACGGAGAGGCCCGAGTCCAGGAGCTGGGCCTTGAGGGCCGCGATGTCCTCTTCGCCGATCAGCTCGTGGTCCGCCGTCGGGATCGGGTCCTGCCAGAGCTGCGGTTCCGGGACCCAGGGTCCGAGCAGGTGCGGGCCGACCGGCCCCATGTCGCGGTGCAGCAGTTTGTACCAGGCCTTGGCGAAGGCCACCGCGAACTCGTCCGGGTTTTCCAGGAAACGGCGCCCGATTTTCTCGTAGGCCGGATCGAAGCGCAGTGACAGGTCCGTCGTCAGCATGGTCGGCCGGTGCTTCTTCTCCGGATTGTGCGCGTCCGGGATGATCTGCGGGGCGTCCTTGGCCACCCACTGGTTGGCGCCCGCCGGGCTCTTGGTCAGCTCCCACTCGTACTCGAACAGGATCTCCAGGAAGCGGTTGCTCCACTCCGTCGGCCGGTCGGTCCAGGTGACCTCGAGCCCGGAAGTGATTGTGTCGCCTCCCCTGCCGCTGCCGTGCGTGCTGATCCAGCCCAGACCCTGTTCCTCCAGGTTCGCGGCCTCGGGCTCGGGGCCCACGTGCGCGTCGGCATCGCCGGCGCCGTGGGTCTTGCCGAACGTATGCCCGCCGGCGATCAGTGCGAAGGTCTCCTCGTCGTTCATCGCCATCCGCTTGAAGGTCTCGCGGATGAATTCTGCAGCGAGCTTGGGATCCGGGTTGCCCATCGGACCCTCGGGGTTGACGTAGATCAGGCCCATCTCGGTGGAGCCGACATCCTCCGCCATGCTGCCCTCGCCGATGTAGCGCTCATCGCCCAGCCAGGTGTCCTCGGGTCCCCAGAAGATCTGCTCGGGCTCCCACACGTCCTCACGGCCGAAGGCGAAACCGAAGGTCTTGAAGCCCATTGACTCCAGGGCGACGTTGCCCGCGAGGACCAGCAGGTCGGCCCACGAGACCTTCTGGCCGTACTTCTGCTTCACCGGCCACAGCAGCCGCCGGGCCTTGTCCAGGTTCGCGTTATCCGGCCAGCTGTTCAGCGGGGCGAAGCGCTGGCTGCCCTCCCCCGCACCGCCGCGGCCATCGTGGACGCGGTAGGTGCCGGCAGCGTGCCAGCTCAGCCTGATCATCAGGCCGCCGTAGTGGCCGAAATCCGCCGGCCACCAGTCCTGCGAAGTGGTCAGAACCTCAATGATGTCCTGCTTCAGGGCCTCGACGTCGAGTTTCTGGAACTCCTCCCGGTAACTGAAGCCGGGAGCGAGCGGGCTGCCTGCCGGGTGGTTCGCGTGGAGCACCGAGAGATCAAGTTGGTTCGGCCACCAGTCCGCGTTCGTGCGGGGCCGGTGCGCCTTCGGCTGCGGCGAGTCGATCGCCGGGTTCTCGCTCTCGCTGCCGTGCGAAGTCGCGCTGTCAGGGGCAACCGGACAGCCACCTTCAACTTTGCGGTCCAGACCCTGGGCACTTCCGGGCGTGGGAACCGGAGGATGGTCCTGGCGATCGGTCATGAGCTTCCTTCCATATGGCCGAGGCCGCGGTCGGACTCGGGCAGCCGGTCTAACCCTCCTATTGGACCATGGTCGGGTGGCGCGGTGAGAGCCCCTCTTCGCGAGTACGTCTCGGAGAAGAAAGGTCCTGAGGCTCTCGGGCACAATGGAAGGCATGACCATCACGACGTTCGCCCTCATCCGCCATGGCCAGACAGACTGGAATGCGCAGCGCCGGCTGCAGGGATCCAGCGATATTCCGCTGAACGACGTCGGCCGCGGCCAGGCGCGCAACGCCGTCGCCTTTTTGTCCGGGCAGGCGTGGGACACCGTGGTGTCCTCGCCATTGAGCCGTGCGGCGGAAACTGCAGACCTGATCGCTGCCGGCCTCGGACTCACGGTGGCCCGGCGTGTGCCGGAGCTCGCCGAGCGCAGCTTCGGGCCCGCGGAGGGCCTTCAGGCAGGCCCGGAACTGGAGGCACTGCGCATCCCCGGCGGCTTCCGCGGGGCGGAAAGCGACGACGAAGCGGGCTCCAGGGGCCTTGCCGCCCTGGAGGCCCTGGCCGAGGAGTTCCGCGGACGCCGCGTTTTGGTCGTGGCCCACGGAACGCTTCTCCGCCTGACCCTGAGCCGCGCCGTCGGGAGCACCCTCGCAAGCATCGACAACGCCGTGCTCAACCTTGCCCACCATCACGCCGTGGACGGCTGGCAGCTCGAATACTTCAACGGCGCACGGGTGGCGGAGGCCGCCCGCAGCTAGGAAATCGCGGCTGTCCCTGTCCCCCGGGGGCCCGACAGGGCTACCTTTTTGCTATGGGCCCGGCAAGCAAAGGCGCTCCGGACCGGCAAAGAGTTTCTACTCAATGAGGAGTGGGGCCGGAAATGAAGCCACGAACCATCATTCTGGGGATCATCGTCCTGCTGCTGGTTGCTGGCGGGGCGGCATTTTTTTACTTCAATAATTTGAGAAGCAGGGCTGCCGACTACAATCCGCAGATCACCCCGGCGGACTTCACGACGAAAATCACCAACAAGTACTTCGCCCTTCCGGTCGGCAAGAAAATGACCTACGGGACTGGCGGGGACAGGATCGAAATTGAGATCCTGCCGGAGAAGCGGGTCATTGAGGGCGTCGAAACGATCATCTACCTGGACCGGGAATTCAAGAACGGGCAGCTCGTCGAAGCGACCAAGGACTACCTGGCACAGCACAAGAACGGCGATGTCTGGTACTTCGGCGAGGACGTGGATAACTACAAGGACGGCAAACTGCAGGATCATTCCGGCAGCTTTCTCCACGGGCAGGATGGGGCGAAGGCCGGCATCTGGATGAAGGCCGAACAGCGCGTGGGCGACACCTACCGGCAGGAGTACTACCTGGGGCATGCGGAAGACATGCGGGATACGATCGCCACAGGCCAGACCGTCACGACGAAAATGGGCACCTACAAGGACTGCGTGAAGGTGGACGACTGGACGCCGCTGGAGTTCAACTCGCGGGAGCACAAGTACTACTGCCCCGAGGTGAGCTCGCTGGTCCTGGTCGAGGAGCCAAGCGGCAAACGGTCGGAACTGACAAACATTGACCTGCCGTAAGGGGGATGCAGCGTGAAAGCCAGGGCCGGCATCCGGCCCTGGCTTTCACGGTTTCCTGCTGCCTGCTATCTGCTATCTGCTATCTGCTATCGCCGCACGTCGTCGATGCGGTCGGTTTCGATGCGTTCCTTACGGACTTCCTCGTCGACGGTCACCTCGTCCGTCACCGTTTCCTTGTCGAGACGGACCCGCTCGACCGGGACGGTTTCCTTCTCGATGACGGGGCGTTCCTCATGGAGGGTCACCTCGTGTTCCTCCTCGCTGATATCGGGCCCGGACAGGGCCGCACCCCGGTTCGCCTCCGTGATGGGTTCCCGCTCGATCCGGACCTCTTCGCGCTGGACCGGAACGGTCTTGGTGACGTTCTCCGTGGTCACGTATTTACGAAGCCTGGCACGCCCGGCGGCCTGCGTTTCCGTGCCGACGTTCAGGCGCTCCTCGGAGCGGGTCATCGCGTCATCCGTGGTGGGCCCGGACGTGTCACGTCCAACCGTCCCGGTGACATCAGCCGTGCCGGACCGGGTGTCGCTAAAGGTGGCATTGCCCGTACCGGCGTAGCCTGCGTCTCCGCGGGTTCCCGTTTCCGCGTAGTTCTGGTGTCCGTCGAGGCCGTAGTGGCCGAAGAGCCGGTCCTCTTCCGCCGGCTCGAGGTGCCCGTCCGTATCCACCCTGGGCGCGTCCTTGACCTGGTCCTTGGTGTAGGGAACCACAACGTCGCTGCCTTCAAGGCGGGCGCCTTGCAGCGGGACAAAGGATTCGGAGGTTCCGAACAGGCCGGTCTTGACCGTCACCCAGGTCGGCTGGCCATCGGCGTCGTCGGCGTAGACCTGGCCTACTGACCCGATCTTGTCCCCGTCTGCAGAAAGAACGCTTCCGTTGCGCTGCAGCAGGTCATCGATGTTTTCCGTGGTGAGCATGCGTCTCCTTGGATTTCAGATGTTTCGGGTTCGCAACGCCTCCCTGCAGGACGCTGCACCCGAATACAATAAGCATGCTTAGCAAGGTTTTAGCAAGCATACTTATCAATTTTCGTGGAACCGACCTTTGGGCTTGCGGATTAATTAGCAAGTGTGCTTACTATTTCTGGGTAGCCAGGACTGCTGCCGATCCAGCACCGCTGGTTCTTCATCCTCAAGGAAAGAGAGCAACGATGACCGAGAACGCATACGGCACCGGGGTGTCCGCTCCCGGCCTGGACACCGCCGACTACACGGGTGATTACACGGGCACCGCCGGCTATCAGGACGATGGCTCCTCGAAGAAGGACGTGGCGAAGGAAGAGGCCGCGAGCGTCGCCGGCGAGACTAAAGTTGCCGCCCAGAACGTTGCCGAGACGGCCAAGACCGAGGCGAAGAACGTCGCGTACGAGGCGAAGAACAGCGCCAAGGACCTGCTGCACCAGGCGAAGTCGGACCTGGCCAACCAGGCCGGCACCCAGCAGACGAAGGCCGCCGAAGGCATCCGCACCATCTCCTCGCAGCTGCGCACCATGGCCGACGCACCGAACCAGCAGGGCGTAGCCGCGGACCTGATCCGGCAGGCCGCGGACCGCTCCGAATCAGTGGCTTCCTGGCTGGATAACCGGGATCCGGGCTCACTGCTGGACGAGGTGAAGTCCTTTGCCCGCCAGCGCCCCGGCACCTTCCTGCTCGTCGCGGCTGGCGCGGGCCTGCTCGCCGGACGCCTGGGCCGCAGCCTGCAGGCAGGCGCCCCGGACACGCGCACCGCCACCGGCACCGCTTCGCCGCAACCGGCCCGGCTCGCCACAACGGAGAACACCGTCACGACCGGCGCAGGCGAGCCCTTCTATGACGAGGCCAGCCTCGGCGAACCCGCCTTCGGCGAGCCGAGCATCTCGGGCACGGGACCCGCTTCCACGCAGTCGCTTCCAACCGGCTCCTCGGCGGGATCGCTGCGGGACATTGACGATCCGTACGTTCAGGGTGGGGGTCATCCCCTGTGAGCAGCCAGATACCCGATACCCCGCAGACGGCTGCGCACGCGAAGGCCGATACCACCTCCCTTGGTGACCTCCTGGGCGATGTCACCCGCGACCTGTCCACCCTGATGCGGCAGGAAATCGAACTCGCCAAAGCCGAACTGAAACAGTCCGGCACCCGCGCCGGCAAGGGCGGCGGCATGCTCGCCGGCGCCGGCGTCGCCGGGCACTTCGTGCTCCTGTTCCTCTCCATCGCCCTCTGGTACGCCCTCGGCGAACTCATGGGCCTGGGCTGGTCCGCCGTCGTCGTCGCCGTGCTCTGGGGCATCATCGCCACGATCCTCGCCAGCGTCGGACGCAAGGAACTCAAACACATCAAGGGCATGCCCCAGACCATGGAGACAGCCAAGGAAATCCCGCCCACCCTCAAACCGAACGGAGACCACCGATGAGTGAGAACCCGGACGCCATCCGCGCCGACATCGAAGCAACCCGCGCCCGCCTCGGCACCAACGTGGACGCCGTCGCCGACAAAGTCACCCCCTCCAACATCGTCCACCGCCAAACCAACAAGGTGAAGGACGCCGTCTTCGGAGTAAAGGACAAAGTCATGGGCACCGCAGAACACGCCACCCACAACACCTCCGGCAGCCTCCACCACGCCGCCCACAACACCAGCGGCGGGGTCCACCAGGCCACCGACGCCGCCGGGAACGCCCTCCACGGCGCCGGCGAAGCGATCGCCGACGCACCCCAGAAAGTCGCCGCCAAAACCCAGGGCAACCCCCTCGCCGCCGGCCTGATCGCCTTCGGCGCCGGGCTGCTCGTCTCCTCCCTCATCCCGCCAAGCGAGAAGGAACGCGAAGCCGCCGACGCCCTCAAGACCGCGGCCGAACCCCTGACCAGCCAGGTCACCGAGGCCGCCAAGGACATGGCCCAGGGCTGGAAAGAACCCGCCCAGGAAGCCTTGGAAAACGTCAAGTCCACCGCCACCGACGCCGCCCAGCACGTCAAGGACGAAGGCCAAACCGCCGCCTCAGACGTCAAAGCCACCGCCACGGACGCCAAGGACCACGTCCAAAACCCCTAACGCCGAGAACGCCCCAAAGACTCCAAGCACGACGCCGGCCGGCCCGCCCAACGCAGGCCGGCCAAATCGTTTCCAACCGGGCCCACGGTCTGGATCGGCCGTCACCTGACGCGTATTCTGGAGACACGCTTTTTTGGGGTGTGAACCGGAGTGATGGTACGCAAAAGCCTGACATCGAGATCTCACACGACCCTGGCAAGGATGCTCGGGTTCGTGGTCCTCAGCTGCATTTGTGGCGCCCTCGTTGCCGCCTACTTCGTTCCCCAACTTGCTGCTGCCGGCGCCGCCGTCAGCAGCTCGATGAACTTCTACAACGGCCTCCCCTCTGAGCTTGCGGTGCGTCCGCCGGCGCAAACCACCAGGATCCTGACGTCCGACGGCAAACTGATCGCCTCGTTTTACGAGGAAAACCGGGTGCGGGTCCCGCTCAAGGAGATGTCGCCCTACGTCAAGGACGCCGTGGTCGCGATAGAGGACAGCCGCTTCTACGAACACAGCGGCGTCGACCCCGTGGGCGTTCTGCGGGCGCTGGTGAGCAACGTCGCCGGCGGGGACCGGCAAGGCGCATCCACCCTGACCCAGCAGTACGTCACGAACGTGGCCAATGAAGCCAAGATCACCTCCGGCCGCGAGGATGAGGTGGTTCTCAGCGGCGAGAAGACCGTCGGCGACAAGGTCCGGGAAATGAAGCTCGCCATTGAGTTGGAGAAGAAATTCACCAAGGACCAGATCCTCGAGGGTTACCTCAACATCGTGTTTTTCAACCGCAGCGCCTACGGCATCGAGGCGGCCGCGCAGCATTTCTACAGCGTTCCGGCCAGCAAGCTCAGCCTCCCCCAGGCTGCAATGCTGGCAGGACTCGTCAACAGCCCCAGCCTCTATGACCCCGTGAGCAACCCGGAGAACTCGCTCAAGCGGCGCAACCTGGTCCTGGACGCCATGCTGGCGCAAGAAAAGATCACCAAGAAGCAGCATGACGATGCCGCTGCCACCGGTGTCGGCCTGAAAATTCGTAGCTCGAAGCAAGGCTGCGCCGCAGCCGCCATTGCCCCTTATTTCTGCGATTACGTATCCCACCTGATTCTCAACAACCGGGCCTACGGACCGGACACGGAAGCCCGGGAGCAGAAGCTGTTCAGGGGCGGGCTGACCATCACCACCACGCTGGACAGCCGGCTGCAGGCGGCGGCCCAGTCACAGGTGAACACCACCGCCGGCGCCAACCCGGCCAAGTGGGGAGCTTCCCTGCTGACGGTCCAGCCCGGCACCGGAAAAATCCTGGCGATGGCGCAGAACACGGTGTTCCTCCCGGAGCCCGGCAAGTTCGATACACAGCTGAACTTCAACGTGGACGCCAAGGATGCCAACGGCAATGACCTTAACGGTGCGGGAGGGTTCCAGCCAGGATCCACCATGAAGCCGTTCACGTTCGCCGAGTGGCTGCACCAAGGACGGAAGATCACCGAAGAGGTGGACGCCTCACGTCGGGAGTACCCACTGGGATTCGGCTGGCGGGACTCGTGCGCCAAGGTAGTGGGCGGCTACAGCAGCAAGCAGCGCAGCGCCGGCCTCGAAGCTGCCGACGACCTGCAGAACGCGTCGGAGGGCTACTACCGCAGAATGCCAGCGAACTACGGGCTGTACAACTCCATCAACACGGCTACGTTTGCCGAGGTGGCACAGCTGGACATCTGCGGCATCGACAAAATGGTTGCGGCAGTGGGCCTGCGAAGCGGGCTGGATGGCTCCGAGATCAACATGCACCAGCTGGGCAATATTCTCGGCGGCACCGCCGTGTCACCGCTCAGCATGGCCACCGCCTTCGCCACCTTCGCCGCCGACGGCCGCTACTGCGCGCCGATTGCCATCCAGCGCGTCACCGACTTCGCCGGTCGGGCGCTGTCCAGCCAGAAGCCGGCATGCCGGGCCGCCGTCGAGCCGCAGATTGCCCGCGGCGTGAACTCGGTCCTTCAGGACGTGCTCAAGAAGGGTTCAGGTGTCTACATCAACCCGAAGGTCCAGAGCAAGGTCCCTGTGGCGGCCAAGACCGGCACCAACAACAGCAACGGCGCCACCTGGGTACTGGGCTACACCAGCGGCATGGCCACCGCATCCTTCTTCGGTGACGCCCTGAACGGCCAGAAGCGGCCGGGCAGGAACCTCACCATCAACGGCAAACACTACGACCGCATTGACGGCTACATGATCGCCGGGCCGCAATGGGCCAACTACATGCTCAAGGTCGCCAAGATGTATCCAGCCAAACCGTTTCCCAAGCCCCCGGCGTCCATGATCGGCAAGGGGGCCAAGTAGCCTCGATGCGGCTGTCCGAAGGCTAGTCGAAATGCGTCTCCACACCTGATCCCGGAAGCCTGCCCAGCAGTTCCACGGCGACGTCGCGCAGCTTCTGGTTCCGGTTGCTCGAGACTTTTGCCAGAATGTCCATGGCTTCCTTTTGGGAGCATCTGTTCTGCGCCATGATGACGCCGCAGGCGACGTCGATCGCGGTCCGGCTCTGCATGGCAGCCTCAAGGTTCTGCGCCTTGGCCTGGGCAGCCCCGATCCGGACTGACAGGTGCAGCGTGCGGCTGGCCAGCTCACCGAATCCCACCGCCCTGTCGAAGAGCTCGGCCGTAAAAAGGCCCGGGGCGGGGCCAAAAAAGTTCAGTGCCGCACTGGCACCTTCCCCGATGTCCAGGGGAACGCCCACCGTGGAGTACACACCTTGGTGAGCAAGCTGCTTCTGATATTCCGGCCACCGTTCGTCAGTATTGACGTCGTTCAGCAGTTCGGGGGCCATCGTGAAGAGTGCACGGATGCAAGGACCGTCGCCGACGCGCTGCTCGATCTGGTCCAGCTCTACTGCCCGGGGGCTGCTGCCGGCAACTGTGGCCGTGTGCCGGTGCCGCTTCAGTGTCACGGCACATTCAATGCCGGTACCTGCCAGACCGGTGAGCGTCGATGCGGCAAATGCGGCCAGCCCGTCGAGGAAGCCGTCAACGCTTTCGGCCCCGATCAGGATGTCCTGCAGTTGCAGGACGGCCGAATCTTCGTTCGCTTCAGTCATTCCCCCATGCTAAACGTTAGAGGGCCCGGTTGTTCCGGGGAAGCGGAAAATCGGACTGCCCGCTCCCTCAGGCTGCCTGCGGCGTTCCGAAGAGTTCCGCTGCGAGGCGCAGGAGGTGTTCCGGGATGCTGGTGTCCTTGCCCTTGGCGTCACGGCCGACGATGACCGCCGGACCGCGGGCGGCGCCTGCCAGGTCAAGGCCGCAGTCGTGCATCAGTTGACCGGCGCGGAGGTTCACCGGCAGGTTGGCCGAAGTTCCCTCGGCGTTGAGATAAAGGTGCCAGTCGCCACGGGCGACGGACTCGAAGTCGCCTCCGAGCAGGTCTTTCAGGGTGTCCGGCCCTTCCACGGGTACAACCCGGAGGGGTTCGCCGAGTCGGGGCGGGACTATCAAGGCGGTATGTGCAGTGCTCATTTTGGGTCACTGTTAATAACAAATGCAGGCGTGCCGGTGTTCCCTCAGGCCGATGCCTGCTCTCCGGCCTGGACCTGGACCAGCTGAACCTGCACGCCGGCCTCCGTGAACAGCGCCACCTGGCCCGGATCAGCGCCGGAGTCCGTCACGAGGGTCCACGGCAGGGCAAGCTTGGCCCAGGCGTGGAACGGGCGCTTCCCCAGCTTGCCGGAGTCGGCCAGGACATAGACAGCCTCGCCGCGCCGGGCCATGAGTTCCTTGAGCCGGGTCTGCGCGTGGTCCGCCTCGCAGAGCCCGTCGTTGGCGGTGACGGCATCCGCACCGAGGAACACCCGGTCAAAGCTCATCCGCTCCAAGGCCGCCTCGGCGAGGGGACCCACGAACGTCTGGCTCACGCCCCGGAGCCGGCCGCCGAGGCAGTCCACCTGAATCCCCGGCGAGTCGGCGAGCTCCTGCAAGGTGTTGATTCCCGGCGTCGTGACGGACAGGTTCTCCCGGCCGCGCAGGGAGTGCGCCAAGGCACCGACCGTGGAGCCGCCGTCGAGCAGTACGTTCTCGCCGTCCTTCACCTCAGCAGCCGCCCAGGCTGCGATGGCGTGCTTCTGCTCGTACGCCTCACCGGTCCGCTGCCGCAAGGACGGTTCGGGGTGGGCGCCCAGCGCCACCGCCCCGCCATAGGTCCGTGCCAGCTTCCCCTGCTCATTCAGCTGGGCAAGGTCCCGCCGGATGGTGGAGGCGGTGACCCGGAAATGACGTGACAGTTCCTCCACAGACGCCAGCCCCGTGGTGACGGCAAGGTGGTAGATCTCTTCGCGCCTGGCTTTGGCGGTGGTCATCTGTGGCTCTCCTTTGCTCTCACCATCGTAGGGCCCGTGGTTTCGACAGGCTCAACGGGATCGCCGCCTCACAGCGAGGCGCCGCCGCAGATCACGTAGTTCTGACCGGTGATGGACTTTCCGTGCGGCCCCAGCAGGAAGCCGGCGAGCGCCGCAACGTCCTCGGGATCCACCAGCTGGCCGAGCGCCGGGAGCTTCGGCGGGGTGGCCGCCCGGCCGGGGTCGGCAAGCATGGGCGTGTCCGTGGGCCCCGGCGAGAGCACGTTCACCGTGATGCCGCGTGGGGCAAGCTCCTGCGCCCACGTCCGGCCCATGCCCATCAGCGCCGCTTTGGTGGCCGCGTACTGGCTCTTGCCCGCCGCGCCTGTGGAGGTCCGGCTGCCGATCAGCAGCACCCGGCCGCCGTCGGACATTCGCGGGACCACCTCGTTGGCCAACGCACTGGCGGCCCCGACGTGGACGGCGAACATGCCGGCGAGCGCCTCCGGGTCCAGCTCACCCAGCAGCGCGGTGCGCTGGTATCCGGCGGCGTGCACCAGCGCGTCCGCCGGGTCGATCCCCGAGGCCGTTTCCGCCAGCGACGACGGATCGGACAGGTCCGCGTGCAGCCACCGGAACCGGTGTCCGAGGGAAGTCTCGCTCCGGCTCAGCCCGGTGACGGCCCAGCCGTCGGCCAGCAGGCGTTCGGCGATCGCCTTGCCGATGCCGGAGCTGCAGCCAGTGACAATCGCGTGGCGGGTGCGGGTCACTGAGCGCCGCCCCCTCCAGTGTGGCCAGCTTCGTCGTCCCCTCCGGGAGTGCTGCTGCCCTGGTACGCCCACTGCGGGTCCACACGGACGTACTTGATGGCCTGCCGGAAGTAGGTGTAGGCGATGTTCAGCGCACCGTCCGGGCCCTGGTGGACGGACGGGTAAGAATACTCCCGGTTCAGTCCGTCCCGGGAATTGTTGGAGAGGCAGTAGCCGTCCCCCACGTCGAGGTTCCGCCGGATGGGCCAGGTCCGGCCCGAGTCCTCGGAGATGGCCAGCGTCATGGGCGAGCGCGGCGTCCCCCAGAAGGCGCGCCGTTCGCCGTCGTCCGTTCCGGCGCCCGGGACCTGAGCCGGTTCCGCCAGCTGGCCCTGTTCGGCGGCCAGGCCGTCGTCGTCGATTTCGTCATAGAGCGACAGGCGCCGCTCGGTGTTTTCCTCCGCGCGGCTGTGGTTGTAGACCAGCGCCAGGCGGCCGTCGGCGAGCGCCGCGAACTGGATGGAGGAGTTGTTGTTGGGCAGTTCGGTGGGGACGGGCTCGCTCCAGGTGGTGCCGTCGTCGGTGGAGCGGGATTCGTAGATCGAGTCGGCCCAGCGGCTGCGGAACAGCGCCAGCAGCGAACCGTCGGCCACAGGCTGGATGTTCATGTGGACGCAGCCCAGGCTCCCGGGCAGGATGTGCTCGCGCCAGGTGGCTCCGCCGTCGTCGGAAATCATCACGGCACTGTCGTCGCTGTTGCCCACCCACTTCTCCCCCGGCGTAGTGATGCAGCGGAAGATCGGGATGATCAGGCGGCCGGACGGCAGCAGCACCGGCAGCTGGCGGACGAACACGCCGCCCGTTTCGTTGGCCGGAAACACCGTTTCCACCGGCCCCCAGGTGCGGCCGCTGTCCGTGGAAGTACGACGGCGGACCTCCGCTGTGTCCTGGTTGCCCGCCTTTTGCGCGGTGTACAGGAGCCAGAGAACGCCGTCCTGGCCAGCCGGGCCGGGGGCGGTGAACAGGATGGGGTTCTGCTCCGAGCGGGTGGAGTCATCGGAGAGCTGCTGAGCCGGTGACCACTGGCTGCTGCCCGGCTCCAGAGTGGAGAACCAGATGGAGATGTCCGGCACGCCCTCCTGCGTGCCGCCGAACCAGATGCAGCCGAGGCGGCCGTCCGGCAGGGTCAGGAGGTTGGCGGCGTGGCTCTGCACGGTGGGCGCCGGAAGATACGCGAAGTCTGCGCCGTCAGCGCGCTTCACGGCGCCGTCGGGCGTGATGGTGCTGTACTCAGTGTTGGTGGTCTGCATGCCTCAGCCCTCCGACTTGGCGGCCGCCAGGTGCGCCTTTGCCGCCAGCTCCAGGTGTGTCAGGTCCGACGCGACGGTGGTGAACGTGTAGCCCTGCCGCAGCCGCTGGGCGGCGATCTCCCCGGCCGCGGTGTGGATGCCGGCGGCGATGCCTGCCGAGGCGGCCGCTTCAGCGACGGTTTCCAGGGCGGCGTTGAACTCGGCCTCGATGGCGGGGTCGCCCGGGAAAGCACCGCCGACGGCGATGGCCAGGTCCGAGGGGCCCACGTAGATGCCGTCCAGGCCGGGCGTCGCGCAGATCTCCTTCACGTTGGCCAGCCCCTCGGGCGTCTCGATCATGGCGAAGACCAGGGTGGCGGCGTTGGAGTCAGCCGGGACCGGGCCGATGCGCAGCGCCGAGCGCATCGGCCCGTAGGAGCGGCCGCCCATTGGCGGGTACTTCGCTGCGGCGACCGCGGCCGCGGCGTCCGCAGCGTTATTGATGAGGGGGACGATCACTCCGACGGCGCCGGCGTCGAGGGCCTTGCCGATCGCGGTGAAGTCGTTGGCCTCCACGCGCACCATGCCGACGGCGGTGTGCCCGGCATCGATGGCCATGAGGCCGTTCAGCACGCCCGAGTATCCGAGCAGCCCGTGCTGGGCGTCCAGCGCAACGTAGTCATACCCGAGCCGGCCGATGCGTTCCGTTGCCACAGGCGCGTCCAGTACGGCCCAGTAGCCGACGGCCTGCTCACGGGCGCGGATCTTGCGGGCGAATTCAATGGCCAGGTCCGATGTCATCTGTATCTTCTACCTTCAGTTCGTGGGTGTGACGGCGAGCAGTTGTATATACGTCAGCGGTTATATGCCGGCATGGGTCCGCGGAGTCCGGAGCCGATGGCGTCGCAGGAGCTGATGACGTCCTCGGGCAGCGGCCCCTTGGCCACGGCGGCGATGTTGGCGCGGAGCTGCTCCACTTTGGAGCCGCCCAGCAGCATGGAGCCGACGCCCTTCCGGTAGGCGAGCCAACGCAGTGACAGCTCGGCCAGAGTGATGCCTGCCGCGTCGGCGATGGCACCAAGGGCTGTGACGTAGACGAACAGCTGCTTGTCCCAGTAGCGCTGGGAGTACATGGCAGCCAGCTTGGAATCACCGAAGCGGCCCTCCGAGGGCTTGGCCTCGAAGCTGTGCTTGCCGGTGAGCAGGCCGCCGCCGAGCGGGTTGTAGACCATGGTGTGCACGTTGTGGGTGGCGGCGAATTCGAGGTATTCCTCCTCCACCCGCCGGGCCACCAGATTGTAGAGCTGCTGGGCGACAACGGGCCGGGGTGCGCCCACCTCGCGGGCAACGTGGATGACGTCGGCGATCTGCCAGGCCGCGAAGTTGGAGACGCCCAGCGCCCCGATCTTCCCTTCTTCCACCAGTTCCGCCACGGTGCGCAGGGTGTCCTGCAGCGGCGTGGCACGGTCCGGCTGGTGGAGATAGAACAGGTCGATGCTGTCCACACCGAGCCGTCGGAGGCTGCCCTCGACGCTGTTGCGCAGCCCTTGGGGGGACAGCGGCGAGTGCTGGCCGTGGTCCGGGTGCGGCATGCCGGCCTTGGAGGCGAGGATGACCTCATCGCGGCGCCCCTTGAGGAGGCGGCCGAGCATTTCCTCGGTCACGCCGCCGACGTACGCGTTGGCGGTGTCGATGGTGGTGATGCCGGCGTCGAGCGACTCCTCCACCATGCTTCCGGCGGTGGCCTCATCGGCGGTGTCGCCGAACGTCATGGTGCCCAGGACCAGCCGCGAGATGGGAAGCTTCAGTCCTTCCACCGGGTTGCCTTCTGGCTGCTTGCTCATGCGTTGATTCTCCGTGGTTGCAGTGTCTGTGCGGTTGCAATGTGGTTGGGTTCGGGGCGGGTAACGGCCGGATCAGTGGAGCGGCGTCAGCCTTTCAGGGCCAGCGACCGGACCACGTGCCGCGGCTTGAGGCCGCGCATGGTGGACGGGTCCAGCGCCGCACGGCGGAGCTTGCGGGTGTAGTCCTCCTTGGGCGCGGTCAGCACGGATGCAGTGCTGCCGGACTCCACGAGCTTGCCGCGCTGCATGACCATGACGCTATCGCTGATCTCCTGCACCACGCCAAGGTTGTGCGAGATGAACACGTAGGTGATGCCGGTTTCGTCCTGGATGGACTTCAGCAGCCGCAGCACCTGGGCCTGGACGGACACGTCCAGCGCACTAGTGGCTTCGTCGCAGACCAGCAGCTCCGGCTTGGAGGCGAGCGCCCGGGCAATGCCGATGCGCTGCCGCTGGCCGCCGGAGAACTCGGCAGGGTGGCGGTCCAGGGACCTGGCCGGCAGGCCAACCTGGTCGATCAGCTTCGCAGCTTCCTTGTGCCGCTCGGCCTTGGACCGGACGCCCTGCAGCTTCAGCGGTTCGGCCACGATCTCCTGGGCGGTGAGGTGCGGGTCCAGCGAGCCGTACGGGTCCTGGAAGACCATCTGGAACTTGGAACGCAGCGGCCGCAGCTTGGCTTCGCTGAGGGCGGCCAGGTCCGTGCCGTCCAGTTCGATCCGGCCGCTGGCCGGCGTCACCAGGCGCATCAGCGCCTTGGCGATCGTGGACTTTCCGCAGCCGGATTCACCGACGACGGCGATCGTCTTGCCCTTGTCCACGGAAAAGGACACGTCATCCACGGCGCGGAACGTGCCGCCGGGAACGTGGTAGTCCACCACGAGGTTCTCGACGGAGAGGAACGGCTTAGTCATTCTGGACTCCGGTGCTGGTCAGGGCGGCGTCGCCGGCCGCAGAGGTCTTGGATGCGGAGGTCTTGAATGCGGATTGGGAGGTGTTGCCAGGGGTTTCGTCCCAGGGCCCCAGGACCGGCACGGCGGCCAGCAGGTTGCGGGTGTATTCCGTGGCCGGCTGCTCCACGACCTGCTGGACATCCCCGGACTCCACGAAGGAACCGTCCTTCATCACGTGGATGCGGTCCGAGATCAGCCGGGCCACGCCGAGGTCGTGCGTGATCATCAGAATGCCGATGCCGCGCTGCTCCTGGAGTTCCAGCAGCAGGTCCAGGATGCCGGCCTGCACCGTGACGTCCAGGGCAGAGGTGGGCTCGTCTGCCACCAAGAGCTGCGGCTCACTGGCCAGCGCGATCGCTATCAGCACGCGCTGGAGCATGCCGCCGGAGAGCTGGTGCGGGTACTTCTTCAGCTGCACCTCCGGCGTCGGAATGTGGACCTGTTCCAGCAACCGGATGGCGCGGGCGCGGACGGCGTCCTTCTCCTTGGAGGCGGCGCCGGCAATCCGGATGGCCTCGGAGAGCTGGCTGCCGATTGAGTGCACGGGGCTCAGCGCCGTCATGGGGTCCTGCGGGATGAGCGCGACTGTCCGGCCGCGGACCTTGTCGATGGCCTTGGGTACGGCCACCACGTCCACGCCGTCGATGAGCACGGTGCCGGAAAGCACCGCCAGATCGTCCGGGAGCAGGCGCAGGATGCCCATCGCCGTCGTCGATTTGCCCGAACCGGACTCACCGATGATGGTGACCGTTTCGCCGCGGTGGATGCTGAAGTTCACTGAATCAACGGCCCGGATGATGCCGGCGTCGGTGATCAGCTCCACCTGGAAGTCGCGGACCTCAAGCAGGGCCGGCTCGGCGGTGTGGCTCGTAGCTTGTGCGGTCATGTCAGGCACCCTTCTTCTTGCGGCGGGGACGGTCGCGGAGGCCGTCGCCCAGCAGGTTCACGCCCACCACCATCAGCACGATCACCAGGCCGGGCAGGGTGACCATCCACCAGGAGGTGGTGATGTAGTCCTGGCCGTCGGAGATGATGCGTCCCCAGGTGGCGAACGGACGCTGGGGGCCGGCGCCTAGGAAGCTGAGGGCGCTCTCGAGCAGGACGGCCTGGGCCAGGAGCAGCAGCACCACGAGGGTCGCCTGCTTGATGACGTTCGGGATGATGTGCTGGATGAGGATCTGGATGCGGTGCAGCCCGAGGATCCGCGCCGCAGAGACGTACGGTTTTTCACGTTCCACGAGCACCATGGATCTGGTCAGCCTGGCCACTTCCGGCCATTGCGCAATCGCAATGACGAAGGTGATCACCGGGATGGACGGGCCGAAGAGGGCCACCACCAACAGCAGCATCATGAGGAGCGGCAGGGACATCTGGGCCTCGAGAACACGCGAGACCACCGTGTCCACCCAGCCGCCGAAGTAACCGGCGGCGGCACCGAGGATGATGCCGATCGCGCCGGAGACCACCACGGCCAGGATGCCGATGGTCAGGGAGACCTGGCCGCCGTGCAGGACGCGGGACAGCAGGTCGCGGCCCAGCTGGTCGGTGCCGAACAGGTGGCCGTCCACCAGCGGGGCGAGGCGGCGGGCGGACAGGTCCTGGTGGTTGGCGTCCGGCAGCGGCAGCACCTGGGCCAGCAGGATGGGAATGATCACGATCAGCGTGCAGACGGCGCCGATGCGCAGCTTCCACTTGGCCGCGTTGCGGCGGCGGGTGGCGCCGGCCTTCGCGATGAGCTCCTTGGTGACGGCGCTGGCCGAGGGTGTCCGGGGCGGTTGTGCGGCGGAGGCCGCCGGCGTTGCGGTGTCGCTGAGGCTCATGCTGCTGCCGCCTTTCCAAGACGAACGCGGGGATCAAGAAGCGGGTAGGCGAGGTCGATGACGAGCTGGACGGCCACGGCCAGCAGCGACGTCAGCAGGACGGTCGCCTGGATGAGGGGGTAGTCGCGGGTTTCGAGGGCGCGGACAATGAGGGAGCCGACGCCGGGCCAGGCGAACACCACTTCCACCACCACCACGCCGTTGAGCATGGCGGCGAAGCGGGTGCCCAGGGCGGTGAAGACCGGGATGGCGGAGTTGCCCATGGCATAGCGCCAGGTCAGCGCCGGACTGCCCACTCCCCTTGACCGCGCCACGGTCAGGTAAGGGGCGGCGAAGTTGGACGTCATCTCCCGCCGCACCATCCGGGAAATCAGCGCGATCTGCAGGATGGCGATAGTGACGGTGGGCAGGACCAGCCCGCCCCAGGTGGCGAAGCCGGAGGCCGGGAACAGCGGGATCAGGACGGCGAACCCGGTGAGGAGCATGATGCCGGTCCAGAAGTCCGGCATGGACTGCCCGGCGATGGTGAGGACGTTGACGCCGAGTTCCCGGTTGGTGTCCGGGCGGCGGGCCATCCACACGCCCAGCGGAATGGCGATCACGGCGGTCAGGAGGATTGCCGCGGTGGCCAGCGTCAGCGTGTA
Source organism: Arthrobacter sp. FW305-BF8 (assembly GCF_021789315.1). Taxonomy (NCBI): domain Bacteria; kingdom Bacillati; phylum Actinomycetota; class Actinomycetes; order Micrococcales; family Micrococcaceae; genus Arthrobacter; species Arthrobacter sp. FW305-BF8. The sequence goes on along the minus strand of NZ_CP084561.1, from coordinate 203,133 downwards.
CGGCATCCGCTCCGCCACCACCTGCATGGCCGGCGCCTGGAAGGAGTAGGAGGTGCCGAGGTTGCCGGTGAACAGCTGCTGCAGGAAGATCCAGTACTGCTCCAGCACGGGACGGTCCAAGCCGAACTGTTCGCGGACCTTGGCCAGCTGTTCGGTGGTGGCCAGCGGTCCGGCGTAGGACACGGCCGGATCACCGGGGGCCAGGCGGATCAGGATGAAGACCGTGGAAACCGTCAGGAACACGGTCAGCAGGCCTTGGCCCAGCCGTTTGAGGATGTACTTGGTCATGACTCAGGCCTCCAACCGGACGTCAACAAGGGGGTAGGAGTTGGTGGGAGCCAGCGACAGATCTGCCACGCGCTTCTGGTGGGCCAGCACGGACTTGGGAACGAATGCCCAGGCGCAGGGCCAGGTGTCCCAAATGGCCTTCTGCGCAGTGGCGAGCAGCTGCTCGCGGCGCACCGGGTCCACCTCGGAGGATGCGGCCTGGATCTTGGCCTGAACGTCCGGGACCACGTAGCCCTGGTAGGTGTCGCGGGTCTTTTCCTTTTCCGCGGTTCCGGCGTACATGCCCTGCATCATGGTGATGGCCAAGCCCGTGGGGCTGCTGAAGCCGTTGCCCAGCAGGTCCCAGTCACCCTGCTTGCCCTGGCGCCAGGCCAGGATGTTGCCGCCGGGCTCGAACTGCTGCAGCTGGGTCTTCACCCCGATGTTGCCGAACATCTCCACGAGGGCTTCCATCACGGAGGTGTCGGAGGCGAACTCGCCGGTTTCCCAGATGATCTTCAGGTTCAGGTCCGTGACGCCGAGGCTCTTCAGCGTGGCCTTGGCCTTCTCCGGATCGTAGGTGTAGTTGCCGGTCTTGGAGAAGCCGGTGAGGCTGGACGGAACCACACCTTCGGCCTCGCTGACCGAATCGACCAGGACGTCCTTGACCAGGGCCTCGCCGTCCACCGCCCAGCTGAGTGCCTCACGGACACGGACATCGGACAGCGGGTGGCTGGAGGGCTTGCGGAAGTTGTAGAAAATCTGGTTCAGCCGGAGGCTTGACGCCTCCGCAAGGACGACGCCGGGAAGTCCGGCCAGCTGCTCGCGCGAGTCGGGCGTGATGGAGTCAATAACGTCCACCTCGCCGCTCCGCAGCGCAATGACGCGGCTGGATTCCTCGGGCAGGAAGCGGACCTCGACGTTGTCCACCTTGGGGGCGGGGCCCCAGTAGTTCTCGTTTCGCTTGAGGCTGTAGGTGCCGGCGCCCCGGTTGAACTTGGTAACCACATAAGGGCCGGTGCCCACGCCTTCCTGCAGCTCCTCCGGCTTGTTCTTGGCTGCCGGGCTGATCAGGATCATGCTCATGAGGGAATCGAGGATGGGGATGGGGTTCTTGGACTCCATCCGGAACGTCCGGTCATCCACCGGAACCACCGTGGGGAACTCGGGGAAGAACCCGGCGACGAAGGATCCCTGCACCTGCTGGTACATCTTCAGTGCAGTGGCGATGTCCTCGATGGCCACCGGGGTGCCGTCCGAGTAGCGGACGCCCTCGCGGAGCCGCACGGTCCAGGCGGTGGGCGAGGTCATCTCAAAGCGGTCCGCGAGGACCAGGACCGGCTTGGTTTCGGGGCCGATGGCCGTCAGTCCCTGCCGCACGGCGCGCTGGACGGTGACGGCGGCGTCGAACTGGTTGAGCTTGTTGTCCAGGCTGACGAGGGACCTGTTAAGGGCCAGCGTCAGCGTGCTGGGTCCCGGCAGGCCCGTTGGGCCGGCACACCCGGCCATGGAGCCTGTGCCCAGGAGAAATCCGGCGGCTGCGCCGAACTGCAGGAGGCGGCGCCGTGAGATCTCACTTCCTTGAGGAAGAACGGTCATCGTTGACCTCTCGGTTGAATGGGACGGCTGGGGGCCGGATGGCCTGCGCCGTGTTACATGCATCACTCTGCCACCTCTGCGCAGAATGCGCAACAGCTCTAGCGCAATTCGCGCAGTCATGCCATCATGGTGCTACCGACAACCAGAAGAAGGGAGGACGACGTGGCTGCAGTACTCATCCAGGCCGATGACTTTTCCGGCGCAGCAGAAGTGGGGCAGTGCTTTGCAGCCCAGGGGCTCGACACGCGCCTCCTCCTGTCCCCCGCGGATGGGGGCACCGAATACGCCCCGGACGTTTTGGTGGTCGACACGCACTCGCGGGCCGTGGCCCCGGACGTCGCAGCCGCGGCGTCGGCTGCCGTATTCAGCAGCGCTGCTGCAGACGGCGCAGCCATCCTGTTCAAGAAAATCGATTCCCTGTGGCGGGGCAATGTCGGCCCGGAACTCACAGCACTTTCGGCCCTTGGCCACCACGCTGTGGTGGCTGGCGCACTCCCCCAGCTGAACCGGACAGTCGTGGGGGGCCGACCCTTTGCCGACGGCGTCCGGCTGGACGGCACGGACCTGTGGCGGGCAGAATCAGCCGCCCCGCCCGCGGAAATCGCGCAGCTGCTGGGCCCTGGCCCTGCGGTGCAGCTTGCGGGACTGTCCACGGTGCGGTCCGGCGGCCTGCCCGGCTTCCTGTCCGATGTCCTTTCCCGTGGCGCTCCCGCCACCGTGATCGTCGACGGTGAGACTCCGGCCGATCTGGAGGCTGTCGCGGACGCGCTGCTGGACCTGGACTTCAGGGCCGGCGGACGTCGCATCGTGCTGGCGGGAACCGGCGGCATGGCCCTGCTGCTGGCGGAGAAGCTGGACAGCAGCTCTGCGCGGAACGCGCAAAAGCGGGGGTCACGCGGAATAACGGCCGCGGACGGACCGCGGACGGTGCTGGCCGCCGTCGGCTCCGCCTCGGCGAAGGCCGCGGCGCAGCTGCGGAACCTGGAAGCCGGCGGCTTCACCGCCCTCCGGATCGCTCCCGACGAGCTGCAGCATCCTCAGGATTTCCACTCACGGCTCAGGGAAGCGCAGCAGCTTCTGGCGGCAGGCGGGCCGGCAGCGCTGACTGTCGGCGCCGCCGTCGTCAATCCCGACGAGTCCGGCACGATCGTGCGGAACTTGGCCAGACTCGCTGCCGGCGCGGCAACTGGTCCCCAAGCAGCAGGTCCCGCGTCAGCCTCGGACCTGATCCTCACCGGCGGCGAAACGGCCCGCGAGGTGCTCGACGCCCTCGGCATCCGTTCGCTGACCCCGCTGGCGTCCGTACAGCACGGCGCCGTGGTCAGCCTCTCAGACGACGGGCGGCTGGTGGGCACCAAGCCCGGCAGCTTCGGCGACAGCGACGCCCTCGTCCAGCTCTACTCCGCCATCAAAGACCTTCGGTCTTCCAACAGCATTTCCCACCCCTTCCACACACCTGGAGCTCCAATGACATCTGCAGTGAACGCAACCGACCAGGACGCCCGGCCCTTCATCGCCGTGACCATGGGCGACGGCTCCGGCGTCGGCCCCGAGGTGACCGTCGGTGCCCTTCTCGACCAGAACGCCTACCGCGACTGCCGCCCGGTGGTCATCGGCGACGTCCACCGGCTGCAGCTGGGTGCCAAGGCGCTGGGCGTGGAAGCGAACATCGTCGAGGTGGAGACGGTGGGCGACGCGGTCTTCGACGCCGGCCGGATCAACGTGATCGACCCGAAGCTGCTTTCGGCCGACCTGCCATGGGGCCAGGTATCCGCCGAGGCCGGCAACGCCGCATACCACTACATCCGGATTGCCTGCGAGCTGGGCATGGGCGGCCAGGTCCAGGGCATCTGCACGGCACCCCTGAACAAGGCTGCGCTGCACAAGGCTGGACACATCTACCCGGGCCACACCGAACTGCTCGCGCACTTCATGGGCGTCGAGGAAGTCTCGATGATGCTGTCCACGCCCAAGGTCAAGGTCATCCACGTCACCACGCACATCGGCCTCATCGACGCCATCAACAAGATCGAGCCCGGCCTGGTGGAGCGGACCGTGCGTCGCGGCCACGGCGCCATGCAGCGCGCCGGCATCGCCACCCCGAAGATCGGCGTCTGCGCCATCAACCCGCACGCCGGCGAAAACGGCCTCTTCGGCTACGGCGAGGAGGCGGAGAAGATCACCCCGGCCATCGAGAAGCTCCAGGCTGACGGCATCGACGCCCGCGGCCCGCTGCCGGCGGACACGGCGTTCTTCCTGGCCGGCCGCGGCGACTATGACCTCATCGTGGCGATGTACCACGACCAGGGCCACGGACCCATCAAGGTCCTCGGCATCGAGGCTGGCGTCAACATCACGGTGGGCCTGCCTGTCATCCGCACGTCAGTGGACCACGGCACCGCCTTCGACATCGCGGGCAAGGGCATCGTGGACGTCCGCAGCATGATCGAGGCGCTGCGCCAGGCAGCGGAGATGTCGCCCAGCCCAGCAGCAGCCTGAGCACTACCGCTGACAGTCAGGAAATCTGCAGGCCGCCGTTGATGTCGTACGTCGCGGCGGTGATGTAGCCGGCGTCCTCCCCCATCAGGAACGCCATGAGGGCGGCGATGTCCCGGACCGTGCCCACCCTGCCCACGAGGATGTCCCTCGACATGTCCGCCTTGCGTTCATCGGTCAGGGTGCCGCCCATGATGTCGGTGTCCACGGGGCCGGGGGCGATGCAGTTGACGGTGATGTTGTGCTGGCCCATCTCCCGCGCGAGTGCCCGGGTGAAGCCGATGATGGCTGCCTTGGACGAGCTGTACGCCACCTTCGAGTAGGTGCCGCCGCCGCGCTGCGCGGAGATGGAGGACACGCTGACCACGCGGCCGAGCCTGCGTTCGATCATGCCTCGGAGCACGCGCTGCGTGACCAGGAACGTGCCGGTCATGTTGATCCGGAACACCCGCTCCCAGGCTTCGAGCGTCTCGTCCATGAATTCCGTGGGCGAGCTGATGCCAGCGAGATTGGCCAGTCCCACGATGGGCGGCAGGTTGGCCTCCACCTCGTCGATGGCGGCGTTCACGGCCGCTTGGTCGGAGACGTCGGCGCCCGCTCCCCTGGCCGCCACCCCGTACACCGAGGAGATGTCCTCCGCAGCGCGCCGGGCAGCGTCGCCGTCGATATCGAGGATGGCCACGGACCAGCCCTGGCTGGCGAGCATTTCCGCCGTTGCGCGGCCAATGCCGCGTGCGGAGGCGGCCCCGGTCAGCACCGCGGTGCGTTCGGCCGGGAACGTGTCGTGGTGCGTCATGTCCGTGATCCCCTCGTCGTTTGCTGCAGCGTCAGTACTTGGTGTCGTCGAATTCGTCGGCGGCGACTGCTTCTTCACCGACAGCGGCGTGGGTGCCCGGCTTCACGTGCCCTTCGGGACGTTTGCGGGCGTACAGGAAGGTGGCGACGGCGGTGACGGCGAGGCAGGCGGCCAGGAAGAGCAGGCCGGAGCGGTTGTCGCCAGTGGCATCATTGAGCACGCCCACGATGTACGGCGCCACGAAGCCGCCCAGGTTGCCGAGTGAATTCACCATAGCGAGCCCGGCCGCGGCCGCCGCTCCCACCAGCGCGGTGGACGGCATGGCCAGGAACGGGGCGATGGCCGAGTAAATGCCCATGGCCGCGAGGGTCAGGGCGATCAGGGCCAGGATAGCGTTGACCTGCACCAGGCTGCCGGCAGCCACCAGGCCGACGGCGGCCATCACCATGCTGATGCTGGCGTGCAGCACGCGGTTGCCGGTGCGGTCGGACCGCCTGCCCCAGTAGTAAACGAACACCGCGGCTATCGTGTACGGGATGGCGACGATGAAGCCCACCTCCGTGGTGTTGAACTTGCCCAGCGCGGCGACGATGGTGGGCATCCACAGGCCGAGGCCGTAAATGCCGCAGACCAGGCCGAAGTACAGCGCCGAGTAGGCGATGGTCCGGGAGTCCTTCAGGCCGGCGAGGAAGTGGTGCGGCTGGCCCTTTTGCTTGTGGGCCAGTTCCTCGTCCATGGTCCGGGTGAGCCATTCCCGTTCATCCGCGGCGAGCCACTGGGCGTGGCTTGGCTTGTCCGTCATCAGCACAGGGGTGAGCAGCCCGAGGAGGATGGCCGGGATGCCTTCGATGATGTACAGCCACTGCCAGCCGTGCAGGCCTGCGATGCCTTCCATCTGCAGCAGAAGGCCGGACACCGGGGCGCCGAGCGCGTTGGAGACTGGCTGGGCGAGGATGAAGATGCCCAGCACCAGCACACGTTGGGCGGCGGGGAACCACAGCGTCAGGTAGAAGAGGATGGCCGGGAAGAAGCCGGCCTCGGCCGCTCCGAGCAGGAAGCGGATGATGTAGAAGGTGGTCTCCCCGTTCACCAGCGCCATGGCCGTGGCGAATATGCCCCAGGAGATCAGGATGCGCGCGATCCACTTCCGCGCGCCGAACCTGTACATGCCGGCGTTGCTGGGGATTTCCAGCAGCGCGTAGCCGATGAAGAACATGCCGGCCCCGAGGCCGTAGGCTGCGGCACTGAGGCCGATGTCCTCGCTCATGGTCAGCTTGGCGAAACCGACGTTGTTCCGGTCCAGGTACGCCACGAAGTAGAGCAGCACAATGAGTGGCATGAGCCGGCCGCGCACTTTTCGAAGGGTCCGCCGGCCAAGTTCGTCGAGATGGTTCGCGGGATTCGCAGCGCTCATGGTGCACCTCGCAGGAAGAGACGGACCCGCCGGGGTTCCTCGGCGGAACAATTAAGGTTTACCACTCCGTGCACAGATAGTCATTATGCTTACTAAATTCTTGAGCGAAGGCGCCCTTCTATTGGCTGCCGCTAGTTCCTGCTGTTCAGCCACTCCAGCAGCCGGTCCAGCGGCCACGTGGTGATAATGCGTTCAGCCGGAACCCCGTTGGATTCGGCCCGCTCGGCGCCGTACTGCAGGAAGTCGAGCTGCCCCGGCGCGTGGGCGTCGCTGTCGATGCTGAAAAGGCAGCCGGCCTCGAGTGCCAGCTGCATCAGGTTGTCCGGCGGGTCCTGCCGTTCCGGCCTGGAGTTAATCTCGACGGCGACATTGGCTTCCGCGCAGGCCGCGAAGACCCGCTCGGCATCGAACTCGGACTCGGGACGGGTCCCGCGGGACCCCTGCAGCAGGCGGCCGGTGCAGTGGCCTAGCACGTTGGTGTGTGGATCGCGGATTCCGCCGAGCATCCGGTCCGTCATGGTGCGCCGGTCCGAGCGGAGCTTGGAGTGCACACTGGCCACCACCACGTCCAGCCGGTCCAGCATCTCCGGCGTCTGGTCCAGTTCGCCGTTTTCCAGGATGTCCACCTCGATGCCGGACAGCAGCCGGAAGCCGGCGTCGGCGTTCAGCCCGGCCACCACGTCCAGCTGCTCGGCGAGCCGCTCGGCAGTCAGCCCGTTCGCGATCTTGAGGTTCGGCGAGTGGTCCGTCAGGGCCAGGTATTCGCGGCCCAGGTGACGGGCGGCGGCCGCCATCAGCTCAGGAGGGGAACCGCCGTCGGACCAGTCACTATGGCTGTGCAGGTCGCCGCGCAGCTGCGCGCGGAGCCCATCTCCTCCGGCAGCGAGTGGCGTGGCGCCGCCCTGCCGCAGCTTTTCCAGGTAGTCAGGCACATCGCCGTCCACAGCCTGCCGGATGACGTTGAAGGTGGTGTCCCCGATCCCCTTCGTCCGCTTGAGACGCCCGTCGCGGGTGCGCTCCGCCACCTCGGCCGGCGTCAGCCCGCTGATGACGCCGGCGGCCTTCCGGAAGGCCTGGACCTTGAACGTCGGCGCGGCGGAGCGCTCGAGCCAGAAGGCAATCTCGTTGAGGGCGTCAGCGGCGTCCATGCAGTATCAGTCCTGGTGCAGCTGGATGTAGTTGCCGCAGCCGTCGTCGAACACTGCGGTGATCCCGAAGGGGTCCTCGGCAGGCTCACCCTGGAACCGGACGCCGGCAGCGGTCAGCCGTTCATACTCAGCCCGCACATCCGGGGTGCCGAAGACTATGGCAGGGAGCCCGGCCTCTCGCAGCCCCTTGCTGTAGGCCGCAGCGATGGGATTGTCGCTGGGCTCCAGCAGCAGGCCCACGGTGCCGGCCTCCCCTGGGTCCTTCACGATGAACAGGTTATGTTCGGGCATGGCCATGAGCGTTTCGAAGCCGAGGGTCTCCGTGTAGAACGAGTGCGCCGCGGCGGGGTCCTGGACATGGATGCTGCACATTTTGAGTCGCATGGCGCCTACGCTACGCCGCGGCTGCGGCTGCAAACCAGCCCATTGACCAGGGCTTCAGTACAGGATGCAATTTAAGTGCGGCCCGAAATGCCGGGCAGCGCCCGTCCTTGGGAGGTGCAGTGGTGCCCGCAGTTTCCGAAGCCGCCCCCTTGGGGCTGCTGCAACTGGTCCTCTGGAGCGCAGTACTGGCGGCCGCCGTCGCCTGCACGGTTTTTGTCGTGCGGCACCATTTAGAGACGCCCGACGGCGACAGTCCAGATTTGCTGTTCTGGGACCTTTTCGGTGGCGCCGCGGTGATTGCCCCGGCCCTGCTCATCCCTGCGGTGACCTCGCCGCCCGCAGGCCTGGCCATGGTGGCCGTGGCGGTGCTGAGCGGCGTTGCCGCCTACCGCGGCAGCCCTGCGGTGCTTTCCTGGTACGAAACCCGGCGGCGCCGGCGGATGGACGGCCCGCTCTGCCGGGCGGCCGCCGTCGTGCATGAAGAGATCCTGGGACGCTGGGCGCGGTACGAACTGGACCCCGCACTCACCATCAGCTATCCGGACCTTACGGACGTGGCACGGCCTGAGACGGCTGCTTTCGTGAAGGCCCTGCGGGAGGCCGAGACGCTGAAAACCGCCTGGGATTCCGGATATCCGCATGCCGTGGACCGTCTCGGCCGGGCGCTCGAGCGCGCCGAAAGCGCAGCGGGGGTCCCGGCGGGCCTGCGGCCGTAGGATGGGCCCATGTCAACGTACTCAGTCACGCGCAGCACTGTCATCCCCGCCCCGGCCAAGGACGTGTTTCCGCTGGTCAACAGCTTCCGCGAGTGGCCCAAGTGGTCGCCCTGGGAGTCCGTGGACCCGGACATGAAGAGGACGTACTCCGGTGCGGAAGCCGGCGTCGGCGCGAAGTATGCCTGGAGCGGTAACCGCAAGGCCGGCGCCGGCACCATGGAGATCGTCGAGTCGAAGGAAGCTGACGTCGTTCGACTCCGGCTCGAGTTCACTAAGCCGTTCGCCGCAGTCAACCCCACTGCCTTTACATTCGTTCCGGAGGGTGGAGGAACCCGCGTCACCTGGACCATGGTCGGGGAGCACAAGGGCATCGGCAAGGTCTTTGCGCTGTTCATGAACATGGACAAGATGGTAGGCCGCGACTTCGAAAAGGGCCTGGCATCGCTGGCTACCGCCGTCGGTAACAGGCAGGCTTAGTCCCGCTTCTTCGGCCGCGGGTTCTTGCCTGCACTTGTTCGAGGGGCCTTTTTCCGGAATGGTAGTAAGCATCCTTAGCAGTTCCGGAAATCGCAAAAGGAGAATCCCATGCAGATCGACAAGTCCCAAATCCTCGAATTCCTGAGGTCGCAAGGCGACAATGACAAGGCCGCACAGGCTGAAAATGAGCTGCCGGACCAGGTGGACACCGACCAGCACGCCGGGCTTCTCTCCAAGCTCGGCATCAATCCTGCGGACCTGCTCGGCAAGCTTCCCGGCGGGTTGGGGGACAAGCTAGGGGGCCTCGGGCTGTAGCCGTATCGAGGTCTAGCAAGAACCGGCTCCGGCCGGGCCGCAGTACATGGGCGACGGGTTCCTTCAAGGGGCCCGTCGTCCGCATGTTGCCCGGCCATGCCACCCGTCCGGCGGCATCACGAAAAAATATAGTCTTAGACGACGTGTCAGCGGGCGGGTCCAACCTCGTTCGGCTCGCGAGCGGAACGAATTGAGGACAGCGGCTTGGATGGAGTCTTAAAGGGATTCTTTGTGGTGGGCATGGTCCTGCTCGTTGGTTACATCTTGGCCAGGACAAACGCCCTTGGGCCGCACGGGACGAAGGTGCTGTCCACCCTGACCTTCATGGTCGGGCTGCCGAGCCTGATGTTCTCCACGATCGCTTCGCGGCACATCTCCGAAGTCCTCAGCCAGACAGGCCTCATCTCCGTCGTCACAGCACTTTGCTGCATGGCGCTGTTCGCGCTCAGCGGGGCAATCGGCAGGTGGGGCGTCCGGCGCACCACCGTCGGCGCGCTGGCCAGGGGAATCGTCAATTCCACGAACCTCGGCGTTCCGCTGTCCCTGTACATTCTCGGCAGTGCCACGTTCGTCACGCCGATCATGTTGTTCCAACTGGCGCTTGTGACGCCGGTGGCGCTGACCATCCTGGATCTGACCGATCCTGACGGGAAAAAGACGTCTGTGTGGAGCATCCTGTCCACTCCCCTGCGCAACCCTGTTACCGTGGCAGCCATCCTCGGCGTCATCGTCAGCGCAGCCGGGATTGAGCTTCCGGACCTGGTGCTGGATCCCCTGAAGCTGGTGGCCCAGCTGACGGTTCCGCTGATGCTGATCATCTTCGGCATGTCGCTCCACGGCCTGTCACCGCGCCAAGACTCGGTGGACCGCGTCCCCACCCTGTTCGCCGTCATTCTCAAGTCAGCCGTCCAACCGGCTCTCGCGTGGCTGCTGGCCGTGTTTGTGTTCCACCTCGACACCTTCAGCACCTTCGTTGTCACGGCCTGCGCCATCCTTCCCACCGGGCAGAACGTGGTCCTTTACGCGGTCCGGTACGGCGTAGGCCAGAACCTTGCGCAATCCACGGCCGTCATTACCTCGGCTTTGGCAATCCCCCTGCTTCTGGGGGCGGCCTGGCTGTTTGGCTGAGTCCTGCCCAGCTGCTGACGGCGGGCGCATTCCCGGCATAAACTCTGCCATGGACTTCGTGAACAGTGATGGGCCTTCGCTGGATCCCTTCCCGCAGTACGAAAAGATGCGGGAAGCCGCTCCCGTCTTCCACGACGAGCAATCCGGAAGCTGGCATGTCTTCAGGTACGACGACGTCCAGCGGGTTCTGTCCGAACACGGGACGTTCTCTTCGAGGATGGGAGGCGACGATCCATCCGAGACGGGCCAGCTGTTCGCGGCGAGCCTGATCACCGCCGATCCCCCGCGGCACCGGCAGCTGCGCTCTCTCGTGACCCAGGCGTTCACCCCGAAAGCAGTGGACGCCCTTGCGCCGCGCATCTCGGCGCTAACGGACGACCTGCTGGACGGGATTGCTTCCCGGGGTTCGGCAGACCTCATCGACGAGCTGGCCTACCCGCTGCCGGTGATTGTGATCGCCGAGCTCATGGGCATCCCCGCCGAGGACCGCGACCGCTTTAAGCACTGGTCCGATGTGATCGTCAGCCAGACGCAGACCGGTGCGCAGACTGCCGACCACAGTTCCACCAACCGGGAAATGACCGAGTACTTCCTGGCCCTCATCGAACGCCGCAGACGCCAGCCCGGAACTGATCTGATCAGCAACCTTCTGGTGGCAGAGATCGAAGGGCAGAAGCTGAGCGTGGCCGAACTGCTCGGCTTCTGCAGCCTCCTGCTCGTGGCCGGCAATGAAACCACCACCAACCTCATCGGCAACGCGGTCCTCAGTTTCACCGAACAGCCCGGAGCGATGGAACGGCTCCGGGCCGAGCCGTCCCTGCTCACCCAGGCCATAGAAGAAGTGCTGCGCTACCGCTCTCCCGTCCAGTCGATGTACCGGGTGACAGCTGCTGACACCACGGTAGGCGCCGTCCAGGTCCCGGCCGGCGCCCCGCTGGTTGCCTGGATAGGCTCAGCCAACCGTGATGAGCACCAATTCCAACGTCCCGAACAGTTCGACATAGACCGGACACCGAACCGGCATCTCGCCTTCGGCCACGGCATCCATTTCTGCCTCGGCGCCCCGCTGGCCAGGCTCGAAGCCAAGATCGCGCTGCAGGGCATTCTGGACCGGCTCCCCGGACTGGCCCTCGCCCCGGGAGCCCGCCTCGAACGGATGGACAGCACCATCATTTACGGAGTCAAGGAGCTGCCTGTCTCTTGGCAGGCGTCAAATGAGCAGCAGTGACTGCGCTTAGCGACGACGCGCCCGGAGTGCTCCAGGAAGTCCACGGATTACACGGATCGGCGATTCTTTACGATGCCCGGATGCCCGGCGGGACAGTGCGGTTCGCCGAATTCTTCAGCATCAGCGACGGCAAGATTGCTGCCCTGCGCTTGCATTACGACGCCGCCGACTACACCGAAAGGGCGGCCACTGAAAGGCAGTTCGACCGGCGGCCTCTTGACCCCGGCAGCCCGTGGAACGGATGCTTGTTTCTTCGTTCTGTCACCGCGCGAGGAAGGCCGATGATGTCCGCTACTCGATCTGCTCTGTTAAAACTCCGGTGGCTTCCGGCGTTGGCCGCCACCGTTCTGCTGATGCTTCAGGCCGTCCCGGCCGAGGCAGCCAACGCGGGCGTAGGCAATGATGTGTCGTGGCCCCAGTGCGGCAAGGCCCTGCCGAAGGGACCGGCTTTCGGCATCGTGGGAGTCAACAACGGCCTCGCAAACACCACGAACCCGTGCCTGGCCACGCAGCTGACATGGGCGGGGTCGTCGTCCGGCACCGCAGGACAGCCCAAGGTGCAGCTGTACGTCAACACCGCCAACCCTGGGCTGGCCGGCAGCTGGTGGCCCACCAGCAACACCTACGCCGGAACCAAGGTCTTCAACCCCTACGGCGACTGCAAAGCGAACGACGTCGGTCCAGCCTGCTCCTATATGTACGGCTGGGCCAAGGCCTACGACGACGCGAACATCCGCGGCATCAGCAACCCGTCCGGCTACACGTGGTGGCTGGATGTGGAAACCGGGAACTCCTGGTCGGGTGACAAGGTGGCGAACCAGGCTGATCTGGAGGGAATGGTCGCCTACTTCGGCAGCATCAACGCGAGGACAGGCATCTACTCCACCGCCACCCAGTGGTCACAGATCGCCGGCACCGTCCCGGCTACCAGCCCGCTGTTCACGCTCCCCAGCTGGCTGGCCGGGGCACGGACCCTAAACGCTGCCGTCCGCAACTGCTCCAATGCCGCGCTGACGGGCGGCGGCTCAGTCTCGCTAACCCAGTACGTCTCCGGCGGCTTCGACTACGACTACTCCTGTATCTGACTTCCGAGGTAAAAGTGAGCTGCCGACTGCCGCTGCTCCTCGAGGTAGCCGAACAGCTGCCGGGGGTCCGAAGGTCTGCTCCGGGAGTTCCTCTGCCGCGCCGACCCGGTTGGTGAGGGCGCCGAGGATGGCCCTCGCCCTGCTGTCCGTGGCCTACTCCAGCCTGACCGTTGCCGCCACCGGCACCTGGTCGCTGCCGGCGGATGTTGCACCCAGCTCCCGGCACGTGGGTTCCATCAGCGTCCTGCAGAATTTCGCCTCCAACCTGGCCGGCATCTTCACTCCGATCCTGATCGGCGTGCTGGTGGACCAGACGGGATCGTTCGTCGCGCCGCTCGCGGTAATCGGCGCGGTGTCATTGGTCGGCGCCGCCAACTACCTGTTCATCATGGGCAAGATCGAACCCCTCAAGGTCAAGGAGGCTGAAGTAACAGCAGCCTAAAGAAACAGCAACGCGGGGTCACATATCGTCCATTCTGAGGTCCAGATGCGGCGCTAAGTGACCCCGCGTTGGTGTCTGCAGCGCGGAATTACAGCTCCACAGTGCCGCTTTCGCCGACGCTCATGCGGCTGTGGGTGACCTTCGACTTGACCCACTGCAGCACAGTCGCCGCGGTGCCGCCGGGGCTGGTCCAGTACTCCGCTGAGTCGGAGTCCAGGCGCAGCAGGACAACCTCGGGGGTGTCCGGCCCGTCCGGGAACCAGGCCTCGACGGACGGGTTCCACAGTTCGCGGATCTTGGCCCTGTCCCGCACCACTTCGGCGGTGCCGGCGACCGAGACCCACTCGGTCCGCTTGCCGAAGGACACGTTGACCCTGGGGTCGGCAGTCACGTGGGCCACCTGGGAGGTTCCCTCGCCCGTGAAGAACCACATGTCGCCGTCGTCCTTCACGTCCTGGACGGCCAGCGGCCGGCTGACCAGGGCGCCTTCTTCATTGATGGTGGTGAACATTCCAATGTGGGAATCGTTGATGATGTCCGTGACCTTGCTGATGCTTTCTGTGCCCGTCATGCTGTCACCTCGTTCTGCTCGAGTACGTTCTCAGTACGTTCAGTTGGACCGGGTCATTGCCCTACCCGCCACCCTATTGGTAAGCGTGCTTAGTTTCCAGTCACAGTACCCGGTGATCAGAGCCCCCGCGCCAGCACCTCGCCCTTGAAGAACCCGGGCCGGATCCGGGCCATCACCAGCATGGCGACCACGCCGAGCAGGATGACGCCCATGCCCAGGATGAACACCATGCCCACGCCGCCCACGGATGAACCGGAACCGTACTCCGGATCCATGGAGTCGTACGCCGTCTTCACGAACATCACCAGCAGGATCACGCCGCCCAGCAGCGGAGCCAGGAACTTGAAGAGGAATCCCCGGGGGCTGCTGAACGCCACGGCCCGGAAGAACCAGACACACGCGAGCGCCGTAATCCCGTAGTAGAAGCAGATCATCATGCCCAGCGCGGTGATGGTGTCCCACAGCGCATTCTCCGACGTGGTCCGGGTGATGACGTAGAACGCCGCTGCGGCAGCAGCCGCCGCAATCGTGGCGTAGCTCGGTGACTTGAAGGTGGGGCTGACCTTGCCGAACTTCCCGGGCAGTGCCTTGTAGTGACCCATGGCCAGCAGCGTCCGGGCCGGGGAGACGAAGGTGGACTGCAGCGACGCCGCCGAGCTGCTCAGGATGGCCAGCGACATCAGGATTGCGAACGGCCCCATGACAGGCCCGGAGAGGACCGCAAAGATGCTGGACTGGTTGTCCGGATTGCCGGTGCCCAGGCCGGCCTCCCCCACGCCCGCGAAGGACAGCGTGGCCAGTGCGGCCGTCATGTAGATGGCCACGATGACCACCACGGTCACCGTCGCCGCCCGCCCGGGGGTCTTCTCCGGGTTCCGCGTCTCCTCGTTCATGGTCAGGGTCACGTCCCAGCCCCAGTAGATGAAGATCGACAGTGACACCCCGGCCGCGAAGGCTGAGAAGGAGTCCACGGCGAAGGGATTGAACCAGTCCGGCGAGATGGCCGTGGCGTCGAAGGCGGTCCCGTTGGCCACGTGCACGAACGCGGAGACTGCGAACCACCCCAGCACCAGGAGCTGGAACCCCACCAGGACGTACTGGACGCCCTTGGTGGTTTCCATGCCGCGGTAGGAGATCCAGCACGCCGCCGCGATGAACACCAGGGTGGTGGCGATGTTCAGTGGCAGATTCTTTGACAGCTCAGCGATCCCGGGGTTGCCGAGCAGCTGCGCGAGCATCAGGTAGAAGAAGTCGACGGCAACCGCCGCCAGGTTCGACAGCACGATGATGGTGGCGGCGATCAGCCCCCACCCGCCCATCCAGCCGATCCACGGGCCAAAGGCGCGCGTTGCCCACGTGAAGGAGGTCCCGGCGTCGGGCATTGCGTTGTTCAGCTCCCGGTAACCGAGCGCCACCAGCAGCATGGGGATGAAGCCCACGAGGAAGACCGCCGGCAGGTGCACGCCCACCTCGGACACGGTGGGGCCGAGGGCCGCGGTGAGCGTGTACGCCGGAGCGATGCAGGACACCCCGATCACCACGGCCCCGATCAGCCCGACGGACCCGGCCTTGAGGCCCTTTTCACTCAGGCTTTTGTGCGCGTCCGGGGTGACGGCGGCTTTTGTACTCATGGGATTGCCTCTTGTCATTCATCGTTGAATGGGAAATGCGCGGCTGCGCTGTTAGCCGACGGCGGCCGTTGCGTTCGCCAGTTTAGGTGCACCGCTCAGTTCAGGTGCAGCCTGTGCTTCGGTGGACGCGGCAGCTGCGGCGATGCGGGCGGCCGTGGACTGGCCCATGCGGACCGCCCCGTCCACGTGCTGGTAGCCTTCGGCGGCGAGGTCGGAGGAGCACCAGTAGATGGGGCCGACGGCTGCGTGCTGGTCCTTGCCGTAGCGGTGCAGCCCGCCGAGGTCGTAGCTCGCAGCGTAGGCGCCGCGCGTCCATTCCTCGGAGCCCCAGTCGGATTCGTAGTACACCTCGGGCTCGAGGGCCTTGTCCCCCAGGAAGCCGGCGATCGACTCCAGGATGGCCTTCTTGCGGTCCTCGGCACTCAGCTCGAAGACGGCGTCGGCCTTTTCGTCGGAGATGAAGCCCACGAGCGTTCCGCGGGTGTCGCCGTGGTTGGTGTTGTCGTAGACCTCCTGGACCAGCGAGCCGGCGCCGAACCCCGTGCCGGAGAGCCCGTCCTCGCGCCAGAAGGGCGTGCTGTAGACGGCGTGCACCTTGATGACCAGGCCCAGCGACTGGTGCTGGTGCATCTGGTGCTGGCGGCGCGGCAGCGGCGGGTTGAAGGAAACCCGCGAGTACAGGTTGGGCGGCACCGCCATGATCACGAAGCGGGCGTTCACCGTGGCCTGGTCGGAAACGGCCGTGACGCGATGACCGTTTTCACCGTCAGCCTTCCAGTTGATGGTGCGCACCGGGCTATTAAGGACGACGTCGGCCCCAAGTTCCGCTGCCTGCAGCAGCGAGACCTGCTGCATCCCGCCGATCACCCGCTTGTCCAGGATGAAGTCCTCATCCGTCAGGTGGGTGAAGGAGCCCGCGGAGGCGGCCATCAGGACGGCCTGCAGGGCGGAGAACGCGTGCGCCGGCTTGGTGAGCATGCCGCCGGCAATGAAGAGACCGATGTTGTTGCAGGCTTCCTCGTCCGGGGAGTTCTGGCGCAGCCAGTGGTGGAAGGAGATGGTGTCCAGCTCCCGCGCCTTGGGGTGCGCCCACGGTTCGGTGGCGCCGACCTCGGCCGCCAGTTCATCGAGCAGTGCGATGAGCTTGTCCATCTCGGCAGCCGTGCTGGCGCTGACCGGGAACATGTCGCCGGTGTAGCGGACCGGGGTGCCGTCCGCCCCGACGTAGACGGACTCGCCTTCACGGTAACGGGAGTACGTTTTCAGGCCGAGCTCCTCCAGCAGGGCCAGCAGGGCGGTCTGGTCCGGCGATACCCACTGGCCGCCGATTTCCAGCATGGCTCCGTCCACGGTGTCGGTCCACGTCCGGCCGCCCACGCGGTCGCGGGCTTCCAGCACGGCGACGGTCAGTCCAGCTCTTTTCAGTTCGCGTGCGGCGGTGAGGCCGGAGGGGCCGGCGCCGACGATCACTACGTCGCGGTCAAGATTCAGCATGATGTCCTTTCTCGGTGGCCGCGAGTGATGCGAACCACTAAATGAATGCCATTCATTTATAAAGAACTATAGAGCCTTTGGGGAGGGAGCGGAAGAGCCTGATGGAATAATGCGAAGGACGTTCACCCGGAGAAAGGTCAGCCATGCCGGCATCACCAGCCGTAGCAACAGCCGGTTCAGCATCAGCTGGCTCAGCAACAAATGGCCAGGGCAGCCGGCGCCGCGCCGGGCGCCCCGTGGGCGGCGTGCTGGACAAGGCCGGCATCACCGAAGCCGCGCTGCGGCTGATCGAGAAAAAGGGCTACGACGGCCTGACCATGGCCGCACTGGCCCGCTCACTGAACGTCGCGCCGTCGGCCCTGTATAACCATGTGAAATCCAAGCGGGACGTGCTCCTGCTGCTGGAGGACCATCTCGCCTCCCTCGTGGATGTCTCGGCGTTCGATGCCGGCCCGTGGGAGGATGCCGTCCGGACGTGGGCCTGGAGCTACCGCGACGTGTTCTCCCAGCACACCCCGCTGATTCCGGTCATCGCCGTACTGCCCGTGACCGACGCGCCGCAGACCCTGGCCATGTATGAAACGGTCAGCGCCGGCTTCCGCGACGCCGGTTTTCCGGAGGAGCGGATCGTCTCCTCGATCGTCGCGCTGGAGTCCTTCATCTTCGGCTCGGCTTACGACGTCACGGCACCGGCGGACATCTTCGATCCCGGAACCATGGCGGAGGCGACACCCAGCTTCACCGGTGCCGTCCGGAGCCTGGCCGAGCAGGGGCACGAACGGCCGGCCGACGTCGCCTTCAGTCTTGGCCTTGAGGCACTGATCAGCGGGCTGGGCGGCCTTCGGAGCTGATGCCATTTCCCGCATCGTCCGAGGGGACTAAAATTCCCTAATACGCAACGTTGCGAGCTCAAGGACGGCGCCATGACCGTGTTCGACCCGGAATCGCTGTTCTTTGAGTACAAGCTCCGGTACCGCGGAACGCCCGGACTGGAGCATGATCCCTCGGACTATCCGTTGCGCTGGGAAGTGGCGGTGAGCTGTCCAAGTCCCATCCCCGGCGGCGACGGGGAGCGGCAACTGGGGAGCGCCGTCGTCCAGGTTGTTCCCAAAGCCGGCATGATCAAACTCTTCCTCACCACCGGCGCGGCCGACAGGGAGATGGCCAAGGCCGTTGAGATGCTCACCATGGACCGTCCGGACCTGATCAGGGAGTACCTGCAGGACGGCGGGGACCTGATGATCGTCTCCTCGCTCGAGATCTTCCCGGAGTACCGCGGCGGCAGGACAGGCTACTCCGTGCTCAACGCCATCGTTGAAACGGTGGGCCGGTCCGTAAACCTGGTGGTGGTCCACGCCGCGCCGACCGACGGGGAAGGATCCCCACCGGAGGACTCGCCGGCGTATGACGAGGCTAAATCGGCCCTGCGGGCGTACTGGAGGGATTTCGGGTTCGAGGACGCCACGGGCGACTACCTCGTGTTCTTCCACAAGAAAATCCTGGCCTGACAACACGCCGGCTACAGCGCGGACACGGCGAACCAGTCATCCAGCTCGGCTGCAGGTACGGGGCGGAGGATATGGAACCCCTGCGCCTGGTCGCAGCCGTAGCTGCCCAGCTGGTCCAGTGCACCCCCGTCCTCCACTCCTTCGGCGACCACAGTCAGGCCGAGGCTGTGTGCGAGGTTGATCGTGGAGGCCACCAGGGCAGCAGCCCGAGGGTCCTCTGTCATCGAAACGATGAAGGAGCGGTCAAGCTTCAGCTCGTTGATGGGGAGGTCCCGGAGGTAGGCCAGTGAACTGTAGCCCGTGCCGAAGTCGTCAATGGCCACCCGTATGCCGCGGGACTGCAGCGCGGACAGGATATCCCTGGCGCGGACACGGTCCGGCATCATGAAATCCTCGGTGATCTCGACCATCAGCGCCGACTCCTCGAGGCCACGCTCCTTGATCATGGCGGCAATCCGGTCCGGCAGTTCTGCGTCAATGAGTGAGCTGGCCGAGAGGTTTGCAGCCACGGTCATTGACCTGCCCTGCGAATGCCAGACGGCTGCCTGATCCAGGGCCAGGGTGAGCACGCGGTCATTCAGGGCGTTCATGAGCCCGCCCTCCTCTGCCAGCAGGAGGAACGAACCGGGGGCCAGCAGTCCGTGCCGGGGATGGTTCCAGCGGACCAAGGCCTCCACGCCCTTCGCTTCGCCGCTGAGCGCGTCCACCTTGGGCTGGTAATGCAGCACGAGCTGGTCCTCGATGAGCGCGGCGCGAAGCTCCTGGAGCATCCTCAGCCGCTCTTCCCCGGGACTGTGGTCCTCGCTGGCGTACACGTGCCTGCCGCTGCGCGAGGCTTTGGCCCGGTACATGGCCGTGTCCGCCTTGCGCAGCAGCGTCTTCAGGTCCTCCCCCTGCTCCGGGAACAGGGCGATGCCGATGCTGACACCGACCTGAAGGGCAATGCCCCTCAGGGTAAGGGGCTCGCTCAGGGCTGCCCGGAGCCGGTCGGCAAGCTGCAGGGCTTCGTGCTCGCCGGCATCAAGGAGCAGGATGCCGAATTCGTCCCCGCCCAGCCGGGCTATCAGATCATCGGGGCCAAGGCACCGGCGAAGGCGTTCGCTGACCTGGATCAGCAGCCGGTCCCCCACGTCGTGGCCAAGGCTGTCATTGATTTCCTTGAATCTGTCTGCATCCAGCAGGAGGAAGGCGCACGGTGCACCCTGCCGCGCCTCGAGCACGGCAGGGGCGTCGGTATACAGCGCCCGCCGGTTCGGCAGCCCCGTCAGTTCGTCCGTCCTGGACTGCCGGCGCACCTCGGCGAGGGTGACCAACTGGCGGAAGGCCAGCTGGGTCCTGATGCCCGCTGACACCAGGGTGGCCGCGGCGAGCCCGACGGCGAGTTCCGGCACCGGGACCCCGGTGCCCACGATCAGGACACCGAGCCCGGCGGCGGTGGCAACCATCGGAACGGCCGGCGTCCACGAACCTTCACTGGCACCCTGGGCTTTTTCCTCCTGCCGGGCGAACCCGTCCGCCCAGGTTGCAATGAGGCACAGACCTGCTGTCCATCCTGCATCCAGGGGTGTTCCCAGGACGTAAGTGTTGTTTTCGAGCCTGAAGGCATAGGCAACATCGGCCGCAGCGAACACCATAAGTCCCAGCATCAGGATCACCCCGCTACGGCCGGTGGCAAGGCCCGGCACCGCAGCCATGCCCGCGGTCACGGCCAGAACCACAAGATCCATGAGAGGGTAGGCGACCGCAACGGACGTGGCGAACGAGGGGAATCCGCCGGCGGCCGACAGCAGCGGGCTGAGCAGGACAACCAGGACGGAGGCGGCACCGAGTGAGCCGACGACGGCGTCCAGCAGCACCGACCAGGCCAGCCGCTGGCGCAGCGGGAGCAGATAGACGAACAAGCCACCAAGGACCAGCGGATAAAACAGCAGGTAGCCCACATCCGCCGGCGACGGGAAGGGCAGCGAACTGGCCCCCGACAGCGAGGAGACGTAGAAAGTGCTCCCCGCAGCAAAGGCAGTCAACGCCATCGCCACCAGGGCGAGCGCGCGGCGCTCTTTGGCGCGGTAGGCCGCAAGCCAGGCCACTGCAGCCGGCGCCCACGAAGCGGGCATGCCCAACCCGAGGTCCACCAGGGGATTGAACCCCTCGCCGTGCGCCATCAGACCCGCCAGGTACAGGCCCAGAAACGCCCACATGAGCCACAGCAGCCAGGGCCGAGGTCCGGCCCGCCCACCGGACTGAAGCGATCTACGGATCACGCCTGTCTTCATCCGCCCCCCAGCATCAGATGCGCCCAGCAGTGACCGCATGTGACTCGTATCGTACGGCACCGGCACGGTTCATCCGATAGGCGCCTCGTGATTGTGACCGCCTCTTGACTTCTGGTTACCGGCCGGTAGCTTTAGGGAAGCACTCCGGGACCCCAGACACCCGGAGGATCCGCCAAAGAAGCCCCGCACCGTCTTTCGCAGACGGTGCGGGGCTTCCGCTTCCCTATCCCGGGAGAACCGGGGTCAGGAGAAACGCGCCGGACGGAACGTGGACAGCATGGGGTGCCTTGCCCCGGTCAGGATCTCACCGGCGAGGAGTTCGCCGACAACGAGCCCCAGCGTCGCACCGGAGTGGGTGAATGCCACGAAGCAGCCGGGGACCTGGCCGAGCTCGCCCAGCACCGGCTCGCCGTCACCCGGAATGGGCTTGTAGCCGATCTTCCAGCTCGCTGGCTTGAGCTCGGGGTTGCCGGCAATGAGCTTGGAGGCTTCGTCCGCGAGTTCCTGCACCACATCGTCGGGGATGCTGAACGAACCGTCCGCGTGCTCCGTGATGTGCTCCTCGTACCAGTCGTGGTCCAAGGCAAGGGTGCTGCCCGGGTTGGGGCGCACGGCGGCCCGCGGGGTGTTCAGCGCGGCCCGCACGTCATGTTCGACCGGCTTGGTCAGCACCAGCATGGATACCGGCGAACCGTTGGGGATGTCCACACCCAGGGGCGCGACGACGGCGGGCGTCGCCGCCCCGCACGCCACCAGTACCGCGTCGGCGTCGTACGTCTCTCCCGCTTCCGTCTCGACGCCCACGGCCCGGCCGCCGTCGACCACCACGGAGGACTTTCCGGCGTTCAGCACCAGCCGGCCACCGCGCTCGTGGAACTCCTCCATCAGGAACTCCACCAGGTCCGGCAGGCTGACCCAGCCCTCACCCGGGTTGAAGATGGCATTTTCCGGAACGGCGGCCGCATCAATGCCCGGCGTGAAGGCGGCAATGTCCTTCGGGGCCAGGAGCTTGGAGTCGTAGCCGATGGACTTCTCGTAGGCATGGCGGGCCTCTGTGGCCTCCCGCTGGCCTTCGGCGTTCCACATCAGCCCGCCGCCGAACTGCAGCCACTCCCGGCTGGGGTCGGCAGCGAACAGGGTGCGGTACCGGTCCACGCCGGCGAGGCGGAGCTGGTGGTACGGGGCGGACCGTTCGCCAGCGGAGTTGAGCCAGGAGAGCGAACGGCCGGTGGCTTCGCTCGCCAGCCCCTTCTCGGTCAGCAGCGTGACGGAGGCTCCTTCGCGGAGCAGGTGGACGGCAGTGGAGACGCCCAGGATGCCGCCGCCGATGATGGCGACGTGCTTGGTGTCGGTGGAGGACATGGTTCTCCCTTTCTGAGGAGTTTGGGCATGGTTGATGGGGACGCGGCTTTGGACTCCGCCGCGTCCGGAATGTTCAGGCGGTGAGGGTCAGGCCAGGCCCCTAGACGACGGCGTGGATGCCTTCGATGATTTTGAGGACCTGTAGCGGTTCAGAAGGGTCAACGGGCAGCGGCCCCTCCCCGCGCAGGGCGGCGGCGAGCTGGACGTAAAACTCGGGGTAGGCGCCCCGCTCCGCAGGAACGGGACTGGTGGCACCATCCACGCCAAGGAGCCCCCAGGACTCCTGCGGGTCAACGCCGTAGGCCTGATCCGACGGCATCATGCCGGCCGCGAGGGCGGGTTCCTGGCCGTCCAAACCCCACTTGGTGTAGCCGGATTCCGAGCCGAGGACGTGGAAGCGCGGGCCCACCTGGGCTGCCATGCCGTTCATCCACAGCCTGGTGCGGACGCCGGACTCGTGCAGCAGGGAGACGAACGCTTCCGTGTCGGCGGCGCCGGGATCGGACCCCCGGTTGGCCGTCTCCCCGTAGCTCTGTTCCACCGGGCCGAACAGCTGGACGGCCTGGTCAATCAGGTGCGCACCGAGGTCGTGCAGGATTCCGCCGCCCTGGGCAAGGGAAACGGTGTCGCGCCAGTTCCCGAAGCCCTCCGGCCGCCACCATTCAAAGCGGGATTCGAAGGTGCGCACCTCACCGAGGGCCTGCTGCCGGAGCAGTTTCTGCAGGGTCAGGAAGTCGGCGTCCCACCGGCGGTTTTGGAACACGGTGAGCTGCACCCCGGCCTCGGATGCCAGGCCGATCAGCTGCGTCCCCAGGGCTGAGGTGGGTACGAAGGGCTTGTCTACCACCACGTGGAGGCCGTGGGCGATGGCGGTGGCCGCGAGGTCGAAGTGCGTGTGCGGCGGGGTGCCCAGGATGACCAGGTCCAGCTCCCCGGCCCGGGCGAACATCGCCTCCGGCGTGGGAACGATGCGGGCCTGCGGGTAGAGCGTGGCCGCCTCGGCGGCCCGGGCAGGGTCCGCCGTTACGATCACGTCCAGTGAGTAGTGCGGGTCCGCCGCGACCAGCGGTGCGTGGAAGACCTTGCCGGAGATTCCGAAGCCGACGACGGCGGTCCGGATGGGTGCCGCTGTACCGTTCGCCATCACAGCACCTCGGAGAGGAAGCGCTGCAGGCGTTCACTGCGCGGGTTGTCGAAGAGCTCGGCCGGGGTCCCGGCCTCCACGACCTCGCCCTCGTCCATGAACACCACCTGGTCCGCGACCTTTCGGGCGAAGCCCATCTCGTGCGTGACCACCAGCATGGTCATGCCGCGGCGGCCGAGCCCTGCCATCAGGTTCAGGACGCCCTTGACCAGTTCGGGGTCCAGGGCGCTGGTGGCTTCATCGAACAGCATCACTTCCGGTTCCATGGCCAGCGCCCGGGCGATGGCCACGCGCTGCTGCTGGCCGCCGGAGAGGTCGCGGGGCCGGTGGTCGGCGCGCTCGGCCAGGCCTACTTCGGCCAGGCCGCGGCTGGCGCGTTCCCTGGCTTCTGCCTTGGACATTCCCTTGACGCTCCAGAGGGCCAGCGCCACGTTTTCGAGTGCCGTGTGGTCCGGGAAGAGGTTGAAGTGCTGGAAGACCATCCCGATCCGGGCGCGCAGGATGTCCGGCTTGACCTGCAGGGCGCTTTCGCCGGCCAGCAGCACGTCCCCGCTCTTGGGCTCATGCAGCCGGTTGACGCCGCGCAGCAGCGTGGACTTGCCGGAGCCCGAGGGCCCGATGATGCAGGTGGTGGTGCCCGGGGCGACCGAGAGGCTGACGTTCCGGAGGACCTCAATGTCCCCATAGGCCATGGTCAGGTTCTTAAGCTCCAGGCTGGAGCCGTGGAAGGTTTGGCTTCCCGCGACCGTCTTGTTGGTGCTGGCGGTGTTGCTTGCGAGGTTCATGTGTTGCTCCCGGTGATCAGCGGCGAGGCCGCGTCGAGTTCGGTGACTTCCTTCAGGCCGGACGTGGGCAGAGTGGGCCGTCGGCGGCCGGTGCGGAACCTGTTGTCGAAGTAGTTGACCAGGTGGGTCAGGGGCACCGTGATCACCAGGTAGAAGATGCCGGCCATGACCAGGGGCGAGAGGTTGCCGGAGAGCACCGCGGCGTCCTGGCCCACCCGGAAGAGCTCGCGTTCGCTGACCAGCAGGCCCAGGAAGTAGACCAGGGAGGAGTCCTTGACGATGGCGATGAACTGGTTCACCAGGGCCGGCAGGACCCGGCGGACGCCCTGCGGGACCACCACGAGGGCCATGGACTTGGCATAGCTCATGCCCAGGGCCCGGCAGGCCTCGCCCTGGCCCTTGTCCACGCTGAGGATGCCGGCGCGGAAGATTTCGCCGATGTAGGCGCTGGCGATCAGGCTCAGCGCGATGATTCCCAGCGGGTAGGGCGAGGGCCCGAACACCGACTGGCTGAACCGGGCGAAGCCTTGGCCGATCAGCAAGATGGTGAGGATGGCCGGCAGGCCGCGGAAGAGGTCGGTGTAGATCCGGGCCGGAATGCGCAGCCAGCGGGACCGCGAGATGCCCATGACGGCCACCACCATGCCGAGCACCACGCCAAGGATGGTGGCGGCGACGGAGATGATCAGGGTGTTCAGGAGGCCAACCCCGAGGAGTTGGGGCAGCACCTCGAGCATTGCTTCAAAGTCGAAGAAGGTACGGCCGATGATGTTGAGCCAGTCCATTGAGTGCTCTCAGACGTTAGTTGTTTTGTTCGGGTGCCGGGCGGGTGATGGAGTGCAGCCCGCCCGGCATGGATCGTGGTGAATCGATCCGGGCTTACTTGCTTGCGGTCGGGGCAGGGGTGGCGGTCTGTTCGGCCTTGGGCAGGTACTGCTCCGGCATCGGCGAGCCCGGGAACCACTTCTGGTAGAGCTTCTTCCACGTGCCGTCTTCCATGGCTGCGGCCAGGCCCTTGTTCAGCGCTTCCTTGAAGGCGGGCTTGTCCTTGGCGATGGCGAAGCCTGCGGGGGCGTCGAAGGAGGGGATGTCAGCTGCACTGACCAGGCCGTACTGCTCCTGGTAGGCCTTGGCGGCCTCGTAGTCGAGGAAGTGCGCGTCAACGGAGCCGCTGTTGACGGCGGAGATGGCAGTGTTGTTGTCCGGGAAGCGCACCAGGTTGGCGGAGGTGAAGTTCTTGACCGCGTAGGCTTCCTGCAGCGTTCCCTGCACCACGCCGAGGCGCTTGCCGTTGAGGCCATCCTCGTCCTTGATGCCGGAGGCCTTGGTGGTGATGACCGTCAGGTAGCCGGCGAGGTAGCCGTTGGAGAAGTCGACGGTTTCCTTGCGCTTGTCCGTGATGCCGATGGCAGCCACGCCAACGTCGAACTGGCCGTTGGCTACGGCGGAAAGCAGCCCGGAGAAGTCCTGGCCGGTGAAGACCACATTGTCTACGCCGGCGCGGTGGGCCACGTCCTTGAACAGTTCGACGTCGAAGCCGGTGAAGTTACCCTGCGCGTCGGTGAAGGTATACGGCTTCGAATCGCCCAGGCTGGCCACCCGGATGGTGCCCGGTTCAATCAGTCCGTACGGGTTCTCGGCGGGGCTCGAGGTGGCGGAGGACGATCCGCCGCAGCCCGAGAGGACCAGGATGGCCGCCAGGGCTGCCGCAGCCACTGCTGCCGGGCGGAAGTTCAGTTTGATCACAGCGGTGTCCAATCGTGGGAGGGAAAGCGGTGCTGTCAGGGGCCGCCGAAGGATTTGGTCGATGAAGGTCTTGCTGAGTCCGGTCTCAGTCCCTACGATTGAGACCGGACTCACATCGATTGCTAGAAATGTAGCGGAACTCACACGCTACGTCAACAGCCCCTCTGAAAGGTGAACATGAGCAGTGACGGAGCAAGACGGCGGGACGTAACAGTTGCCGACGTCGCAAAAGCTGCCCAGGTCTCCAAAGCCCAGGCCGCCCGTGCGCTGGGCAACTACGGTGCCGTCAGCGATGACGTCCGCGAGCGGGTTCTTGCCGCCGCGGAAGAGCTGGAGTACCGGCCAAACGAGCTGGCACGCAGCATGAATACCGGGAAATCGCACACCATCGGCGTGGTGGTGGGCGACATCGAAAACCCGCATTTCGGCCTGGCCACCAGGGGGATCACGGACACCGCGAAGAAGAGCGGGTACAACGTCATCCTGATCAACACGGACGAGAACACCGCGGCGGAAGTGGACGCTGTCCGCGTGCTGCTCGACAAGAGGGTGGACGGCCTGATCGTCGCGCCGGCCTCGTCCGTGGAGACGCAGCACCTGCGGCGGGTCCACGAAGCAGGCCGCCCGCTGGTGCTCCTGGACCGCTCTGCTGATGGCCTCGCGCTGGAGACGGTCGCCGTCGACATGGCCGCCATCTCCTACGAATCAACGCGCTACCTTCTGGATGCCGGGCACCGAAGGATCGCCTTCATTTCGACGCTGCGCACCGACGCTGAGTACGCCGAGGGAACGCGGCTGGATTCATCGCAAATCTCGGACCGCCTGGCGGGGATGCGGCGGGCCTTTGTTGACGCGGGGCGCGAGTTCCCGGGGGACCTCGTCCGGCTCAACGCCGGCGATGCCGGCTCCATCCGGAACCTCACGCGCGAGGTGCTGCTCGGCACAGACCCGGCCACCGCCGTCGTGGCTTCAGACGGCCTGATTGCCCTCAGCGTGGTGGAAGCCGTCCAGGAGATGGGACTTCGAATCCCGGATGACGTGTCGTTCCTCATGTACGACGACTTCGCCTGGACCCGCCTGACCACGCCACCACTGACGGTGGTGGCGCAGCCGGTCTACGACATGGGGGCCGCGGCGGCGAGCGCCCTGATCAGGCAGATCGAGGGCCGCCCGCCTCTGGCCCCGGCGCCCGAGTTCAACGCCACGCTGGTCCGCCGGGGCTCGGTAGGCGCGGTGCCGGACTCAGAGCCGGCTCACTCGGCGTCGTCGTCCTTCTCGCCTTCCTTCAGGACCAGTGCCGTGCCCTGATAGGCGCCCAGCTCCAGGAAGAAGCTGTGCAGGTCGTCGACCTGCCCCACGGCCTCGCCGCTGAAGAGGTCGTGGACGCTGCTGCCGGGAACCAGGTGGCTCGACTGGATGCTGCCCGCAATGTCCTGGCCGGAGAAGTTGAGCACGGTCGCCTGCAGGTTCCCGTCCCCCAGCCGGTTAACCATGACCAGCAGGCCGCGCTGGGAAACTTCCGGCACGTCCAGCAGGGTGCTGGTGGCAATGCCGCTCTGTTCCCGGACGGCGAGGATTTTCTGCAGCCGCCGGGCGAAGGACGCCGGGTCCTTGAGCTGGTCGGGCAACGGTCCGTAGAGGCTGCGGGCACGGGGCATGCCGGCGGAGGAGGCCTCCGCGTCGGGGCTGGTGCCCATGATGTCGTGTGCGCCGCGGTTGATCCAGCGGGTGTCTCCCTGCGCGGTAAGCTCCCGCACTTTCTGGCGGTCAAGGGTGACGATGCCGGTGAGGTCCCACCCGGACAGGGCAAAGACACCGGGCTGCAGGGCGTTGTACATGGACAGCAGGATATGGACGTCCAGGATCTGGGCCCGCTGTTCGTCGGTGAGGTTCTCCGGGTCCTGGATGCCCAGGGCGGCCATGATGACGCTGGCCGTGGTGCAGGCGATGCCGTTGGTGGTGAACAACGCGTTGTAGGGCGCGTCCGGGCCCGTCAGCCGTTCGCGGAGGGTCTGCTGAACGTGCTCTGCCAGTTCGGCGCCGGTGAGCTCCTGGCCGTTGAGTTCGAACACGTCGTCCCTGTGGCCGGCGGCGAAGTGGACCAGCTCGTAGGTCAGTTCGTCATGGTTCTGGAGGGCATGGACCAGTGATGCCTGGTCCACGCCGATTTCCATGGCCAGCCGCAGGGTCAGGCGCAGGAATTCCGTATCGGCAGTCACCAGCGCGTAGTGGTAGGCCGGCCTGGTGACGAAGTCGTAGGAAAGGTCGGGACCCGCCTCCGAGGTGGCCTTGATGTCGTCGATGGTCAGGTTCAGTTCCTGGAAGGAGAACCCGCCCACCTTGCGGATCATGGACCCGATCAGCTGGTTTGCCGCTTCGGACAGCGGGTGCCCCTCGGACCATCCAGGCTGCTCCTCTGCGCTCTTCTCCACGCCCAGGAACCCGTTCGCGTCCAGCCGCAGCGCACCAGTGCCCAGGTCGAGCAGCGAGTGCAGGGCGTCGCCGACCACCAGGCGCATGCCCGCAAAGGTCGGGTCCAGCCAGTTGATGGACGGCTGGCCGGCCTTGAAGTAGTGGAGGTAGACCCAGCGCCGGGTTTTCCCTGCCGTGTCCACGATCGCCCGGGTGGCGCTCCAGTTGGTCTCCTTGACCCCGGGTTCGTAGAAGATCACGCGCTGCAGCCGGCCGATGATGTATCCGGCCTCCTGCAGTGCCTGCTCCGCATCGGGGCTGATGTTGACCGAGTCTTCGCCTTCGGGAACGTCCGGCAGCAGGTGCCAGTCCTCTTCCGGAATGTCGATCATGTGGTAGATGCCGGGGTAGTCCCGGAAGTTCATTTCGGCCAGGCGGAAGTCGGCCCCCTTGCCCGTGTGACCGGGGACGATGTCATCGATCACGGTGCCTTCGTGGTCGGCCGCGACCTCGCACATCTTGCGGAATTCGTCCTCGGTGCCGAACACCGGGTCGATTGCCATGCTGATGCGGTCAAAGTGCCCGTCCACGCTCGGCGTCTGCGACCAGCCGCTGATGCCGCCGGCGAGCTTGACGGGGCCGGTGTGCAGACCCCTGATGCCGATCTCGCGGAAGGCGTCCCACAGCTCAGGATCACCCAGAGCGGAGAGGAAGGACTGGCCCGGGCGCGTGATGAAGGACAGCGGGTAGGCCGTAAACCAGACGGGGGCGCGTTCCACGGCAGCCCGCGGGTTCGGATGGGCATACGAGTTCTGCCACATGCTGGCCTGGCCGGAGAGCTGCCGCGCCATGACGTTCGCATCCCCCAGCATGGCCTGATTCCGCAGCCACTCAACGTAGGCCGCGTTGCGCCCGTCGAATTCCAGCGATGGGCGGTCGGCAAAGAACTGGCGGCGGCGGGCGATCGGCCGCAGCGCCTTGGGACGGGCGGGATAGAACTGCTCGTCGTAGGTGATGTCGGCCGCTTCGGTCACTTCAGGCGCTTCGGCTGCTGAGTCAGCCGAGACTGCGTCGCCGGCCGCAGCCTCTTCGCCAGCCGGGACCGCCGCACCGTCCTGCCCGAAGCCATCGGGCTCGTCGGTGAATTCGTCCGCTGCTGAAACGCTGTTGTTGAAGCTTGCTTCCCGCACAGAGTTCTCCTTTATCGGTGGTTCCTGCGTGGCACCTCCCCCCGGGGGTGTTCTTCAAGTCCTTCCGTACCCCGGCGTCTGGAGAGTATTCACGCTTGTCCGCTTCGCCCACCCTATGCCGACGACGGCGGGAATCACGATTGTTTTACGGGCGCGGTTCTTATGTGCTGAGGTTCCAGTGCGCTCGGATTGCCTCTGCGATCGGACTAACGGTGACGTCCACCCGGAAAGCAACGGGCGCGGTCCCTGTCTCTTCGATTGTCGTGTCACGGTACACGCGGCCGCATGAGGGACAGAGTGTGTAAAGATCCTCATCGGCGGGCCATTGCGCGAGCTCCGCGGGGATGGAGGCGTTCGCGCCGGCGTAAACGGGCACGCCTTGTGAGTTGGCCTGGATCAGTCCGTCCCTGCTGACGGTGTTGCCGCACACGCAGGTGATGGTGGTGACGTCATGACCGGTCACGGCGGCGGTTTCAGTGTCCACGATAAGCTCCCCGGTGCTGGAAGCGACCTTCTGGTATTAGCTTATGCCTGCCGGAACGTTCGTGTCGCTGCACAGGAAAGCCCCGGACCCAAAGGTCCGGGGCTGGCGAAAGTCCTTACCGTTCGATGCTCACAGTGAGGTCCAAATGGATGTCGGTGTCGGCGGCAAGGCGGGTCTGGAGGTAGCGGGCAAGACTCGCGTCGGTGGCCGTATGAGCGCTCTGCGGGATCGCACCGCGGAGGAGAGCCTTGGTGTTGGTGGACTTGACCATGTCCAGCGGCGCCCAGCCGCGGTGGGTGGACGTGAGGCGTTCCAAGTCGGTGCCGAAGGAGCGGCTGTGGCCGTCGCGGACGGTGGCGCACATGGTGAACGGGATAAAGGCAGGCAAAGATGTCCTTTCGCGGGGCAGCCGATCGTCGGAGCCCGCTTAAAACAAGGCCCCTTCGGCGGCTGGTATTCCGCTGAAGGAGTTTAAGAGTCCGACGTCACGGCGGGGCGAGCTAGTTTCCGTAGTGCCGGGGACGGCGGGCCTTGCCGGCTTTCCGGAAGACCGTCAGCCCGTCCTTCTGGTGGATCATGGCGCGGCCCTTTCCGTCCTCCTGGATGATCCAGAAGACGCTGCCGTCCAGCGCCACCATGTCAACGCGGCCCGTGGCCACCTTCCGCCGGTCGCGGCACACGGTCACCTCGTCCCGGCGCGAAAGCTTGCACCAGTTGGGCACGGGCTCGAGCGGGTTGGGGCGGGCGGGCTCGCCTGCGGGGATGGTCCGCTGCCGCGAGCGGTGCTGGCGGGGAGTGGATGCGATCAGAGTGGTCATGGGTCGGTCCTTTTGAAGAGTGCGGGATACGGCTGAGGCGGGCCGGATCCCCTACGGGTCCCGGCCCGCCTCTTACCAAGCGGTGCTTCGGGTACTAAAACTGGCCGCCGTCGGCCTTCACGGCCAAAACGGGACGGTCAGCCTGCATGAGGATGCGCTGGGCGTGGCTGCCCAGGATGAACTTGCCCACCTGCGTGCGGTGCCGCAGCCCGATGACAATCAGGGAGGCGTTTTCCTCCCGGGCGACGTCGAGGAACTCATCCGCGAGGTCATGCTGGTAGGGCGGCTGGATCACCCGGGCCGTGACCCCTGCGTCCGCTGCCTGCCTGGAGGCCTTGGCCAGGACCTCGTCCGGCGCAACTGACTTGTCCACCAGGGCGCCTTCACGGGCGGAGTTGACGATCACCAGGTCCTGGTTGCGGAGGCGGGCCTCCGCGATGCCGGCCGCGAGGGCAGCTTCCCCCGCCGGCGTGGGGACGAATCCAACGATGATGCTCATACCTTCTCCTTGATTTCTGTGGCGGCGGTTCCCGCGGGGACGGTGGCCTTGCGCTTGGCCAGCGCGGAGCGGATGCCCGGGAGCGCAGCCACGAGGACGAACACGATGAGGAGCGTGGCGGAGATGGGCCGGCCGAAGAAGCCCAGCGGGTCACCGCCGAACACCAGCAGGGCGCGCCGCAGCGAGCTTTCGAGCAGGGAGCCGAGCACGAAGGCCAGCACCAGCGGGCCGGGCTCGAAGCCGAATTTCTTCATCAAGTAGCCCACGATGCCGAAGACCACCACGAGCGTGACGTCGAACATGCTGTTGTTGATCGTGTACGCGCCCAGCAGGGTGATCAGCGCCGTAATGGGCGCCAGGATGGCGGCGCGCACGCGGAGGATCTTCACGAAGATCCCCACCAGCGGCAGGCTCATGATCAGCAGCAGGATGTTGCCGATGTACATGGAGTTCACCACGCCCCAGAACAGTCCCGGGTCCTGTTCCACGAGCTGCGGGCCAGGAGTGACGCCCTGGATCAGGAGCGCGCCGAACATCAGTGCCATGGTGGCGTTGGCCGGAATGCCGAGGGTGAGCAGCGGGATGAAGGAGGACGTCGCCGCGGCGTTGTTGGCGGTTTCCGGCCCGGCCACGCCTTCCGGCGCACCCTTGCCGAAGCGCTCGGGCTGCTTGGCCCGCTTCTTTTCCATGGCATAGGAGGCCATCGAGGCGATCGTGGCACCGCCGCCGGGCAGGATGCCCAGGAAGAAGCCGAGGACCGAACCGCGGCCGATTGCGCCGGATGCCTGCTTGAGGTCACCCCGGGAGGGCCAGACGTTCGCGACGGCGGAGGGCGCCTTCGCGGCGCGGTGCCGCTCCTCAAGGTTGTACAGGATCTCGCCGAGGCCGAAGATGCCCATGGCGATCGGGACGAAGTCGATGCCGTCGGCCAGCTCGAGGCTTCCGAAGGTGAACCGGTTTTCGCCGGTGAAGATGTCCCGGCCAACGGTCGCCAGCAGCAGGCCGAGCGCGGCCGCGATGAGTGCCTTGGTCTTGGAGCCGCTGCTGATCGTGGCCACCAGCAGGATGCCGAGCAGCGCCAGGGCCGTGTACTCGGCGGGGCCGAAGTCCAGGGCGAAGCTCGCCACGATCGGGGCCAGGAACGTCAGGCCGATGATGGCCGCGGTGCCGCCGATGAACGAACCGATGGATGCCAGGCCCAGTGCCGTGCCGGCCCGTCCCTGCTTGGCCATCTGGTAACCGTCGAAGACGGTGACCACCGAGGATGCCTCGCCGGGCAGGCGCAGGAGCACAGAAGTGATGGTGCCGCCGTACTGGGCACCGTAGAAGATGCCGGCCAGCATGATGATGGCGGTGACGGGCTCAACGTTGTAGGTGAGCGGAAGCAGGATGGCGATGGTTGCCGCGGGCCCCAGACCGGGCAATACACCGATCAGCATGCCGATGACGACGCCGATCAGGCAGTACAGGAGGTTCATTGGCTCCAGGACGACTGCAAATCCGTTGATCACGGGATTCAGGAAATCCACGGTGGTCTCCTAGAAGAGGTGGGGGATGGAAGTGTTGAGCGCCATCACGAAGATGCCGTAGAAAGCTGCCACGACGACGGCGCTGACCAGGAGCGTGGAGCGCCAGGTTTCGCCGCCGAGGAAGCGCATCCAGATGATGCACAGCACCAGGGCCGGCAGCTCGAAGCCGGCGATTGGCATGAGGGCCACCATGGCGGCAAGTGTGACCAGCCCGGTCAGCGGGGCCGCGGACATGCGGGTGAACTTCTCCGCGTCCCGGTTGTGCCGGCCCACGATCAGCTGGAACAGGCCCAGGACCACCATCACGCAGCTGATCATGAACGGCCACAGGCCGGGCTGCGGGGCGGACGGTGTACCCAAGCCCATGGCCACGGACAGGACCACGGCGCCGATGCCCACGCCGATGACCACCAGCGAAGATCCGACATTTGCCAGGGCACCGGCGGCCGGAGGCTTTTCTTCCTCCCACTGGGCTGCCAGCTGCTCTGGAGTCAGGTCATCCAACTCGGTGCCGGGAAGGTCATTGGTGCCGTTCCCGGCGGAGGAAACAGCGTTGGAGCTGTTCCCTCCGCCGGATACCGGTGATGCTGCCTGCACTGGAATCACTTGTTCCCGGCGAGGCTGATGTCGTACTTCTCCACCAGCGCCTTGTACTTGGCTGCGTAGTCCTTCCACTGGGTGACAACTTCTTCACCCGAGATTTCCTTCGGAGTCAGCATGTTCTTCTTGTTGAACTCCTTGTAGGAATCCGACTTCAGGGTCTCCTGGATGGCGGCAACGAGCTTGTCCTTGACTTCCTTCGGCGTACCCTTGGGGGCGGCGACGGCGCGGTACTGCGCAACCGGAACGTCGTAGCCGGATTCCTTGGCGGTGGGCGTGTCCGGCAGGAAGGAGTTGCGCTCCTCGGAGAAGACGAGCAGCGGGGACACCTTGCCGGCCTCAATCTGCGGCATGGCCTCGCCGAGCTGGATGGTTGCCAGTTCCACCTGGTTGCCCAGGACTGCAGTCAGGGCGGGCTTTCCACTGTCGAACGGCACGTCGGTGCCCTTCACGTCGGCCTGCTTGAAGAGAACGGTCTGGGCGAGCTGGCTGCCCGTGCCGACGCCGGTGGTGCCGTACGTGATGTTGCGGCCGGCCGAGGTCACGTCCTTGATGGACTTGAAACCGGACTTTTCGCTGGCAACCAGCACGTAGTCGTCCTGGGACAGGCCCGAGATGATGTCGAAGTCATCGATGTTGACAGCCTCGTCCGCGGTCACGGCCAGCGGGGTGATCGTGATCAGGGAAGCGGTGAGCAGCAGCAGGTTCTGGCCGTCGGCCGGCTTGCCCGCCACCTCCTTGCTGGCGAGTGCGCCGTTGGCGCCGGGCTTGTTCACCACGGGCATCGGGGCGCCGAGGGTCTTTGCCGCACCTTCGGAGACGGCGCGTGCGATGAGGTCGGTGCTGCCGCCGGGTGCCTGGCCCACGGTCAGGGTGACCGGGCCGTTGGGGTACTTCGATGAATCGGCGCTGCCGCCGGAAACGTTGCCGCACGCGGTCATGGCCAGCAGGGTGATAGCCGACGCCGCTCCGAGAACGGCGCGGCGGGTGGGGAAGTGCATCATTGAAACTCCTCGTTTGCACTGCGGGCTGCCTCAGCCCGTAGGTCTGTGTGAACCGGGTCACTGCCGGTTCGCTAGGTCGAGTGTAGGGAGGCGTTATGATGCATGTCTAAGCCCAAATATGCATCAAGTAATACCGGGAGGGCATCATGTTTACCTTCGACCAGCTGACCGGCTTCATCGCGGTCGCCGAGGAACTGCACTTCGGCCGGGCCGCCGAGCGCCTCAACATGACCCAGCCGCCGCTCAGCCGCCAGATCCAGAAACTGGAGAAGACCGTGGGGGCCGAGCTGCTCGAACGGGACAACCGGCGGGTCGAGCTGACGGCAGCCGGACGCGCTTTCCTTGACGAGGCCCGCAGACTCATGGCGCTGGCCAGCAGGGCGCCCGTGACCGCACGCCGGATCGCCTCCGGCCGGCAGGGCCATCTCCGCATCGGCTTCACGGCCGCGAGCGGCTTCAGCATTCTGGGCCCACTGCTGGAAGAGATCGGTGCGATCGTGCCCGACGTGGACATCGACCTTCAGGAGCTGGTCACGGGCGAGCAGATCCAGGGCCTGCTCACCGGCGAACTGGATCTCGGCCTGGCACGGCCGCCGTTCGACACCGAGATTTTCGACTCCCATCTGCTGTACCGCGAATCGATGGTGCTGGCGGTTCCCGCGTCGCACCCCCTCGCAGGCCTCAAGCGGGACATCGAGAACGAGGACCTCAAAGACGAGCCGCTCATCATGCATTCCCCGACGGAGGCGAGGTACTTCTATGACCTTGTGGTCCGCCTGCACTCCATCCGGCATGAAAACGTGGTGCACACCGTCAGCCAGATCCTCACCATGGTCTCGCTCGTGGCCGCCAAGCGCGGGGTGGCCTTCGTGCCGCACTCGGCAACAGGGCTGGGTATCCGGGGGGTGTCGTTCCTGCGGCTGGCCAGCGGCGAGGAAGAGCCCGTGGAGCTTCACGCCATCTGGAACCGGGACGCAAAGAACCCTGCCCTGGTGCGGCTGTTGCGGGACTTGGAGTTCGCCGCCAACTGAGCGCCTTCAGCTTCAACGGCCTCCATGCGCCTGGGGTATCAATAGATACAAAAATGCACTTGGACAGGCATGGACGGGCCTCCCTAGTCTGAAAAGGAACCACCACCACAGACCCCGCCGCCTGCGGCACAGACTCCAAGGACAATCCCGTGGCTAAACTTTCACCCCAGGAACTCGCCAACACCCTCAAGGACGGGCTGCTGTCCTTCCCCGTGACCTCCTTCGATGCAGAGCTGCAGTTCGACGAGGAAAACTACCGCAAGCACCTGGCATGGCAGGCCAGCTACCCCGTTGCCGGTCTCTTCGCCGCCGGCGGCACGGGTGAAGGCTTCTCGCTCACTCCGGCCGAGTCCGCCCGCGTGGTCCGTGCCGCCGTCGAGGAAGTCGGCAGCACCGTCCCCGTCCTGGCCTCCGCCGGCGGTTCCACCGCCCAGGCCATCGAAAACGCCAAGGCCGCCGAGGCCGCCGGCGCCGAGGGTATCCTGCTCCTGCCGCCGTACCTGACCGAAGCCGACCAGGGCGGCCTGATCGAGCATGTCAGCGCCGTCTGCCGCGCCACCTCCCTCGGCGTCATCATCTACAACCGCGCCAACGCCATCTACAAGGACACCACGGTGGCCACGCTGGCCGACCGCCACGAGAACCTCATCGGCTTCAAGGACGGCGTGGGCGACCTCGAGCACGACGCCCGCGTCTACGCCAAGCTCGGCGACCGCCTGTTCTACCTGGGCGGCCTCCCCACCGCAGAGACCTTCGCGCTGCCGCTCCTGCAGTTGGGCATGAGCACCTACTCCAGCGCCATGTACAACTTCGTGCCGCAGTTCGCGCTCGACTTCTACCAGGACGTCCGCAACAACGACCGTGTAGCCGTCAACCAGAAGCTCAATGACTTCGTCATTCCGTACCTGGACATCCGTGACCGCGTGAAGGGCTACTCCGTGTCCATCGTCAAGGGCGGCCTTGACGCCATCGGCCGTTCCGCCGGCGGCGTCCGTCCCCCGCTGCAGAACCTCGCACCGCAGGACCTGGCCGATCTCAAGGCACTCATCGCCAAGGTCTCCTAACCTTTCGGCTCCCACCTTTACCCAGGAGGAACAAACTGTGACCCTTACCGGACACTCCCTGATCGCCGGACAAACCGTTGCAGGCGATGGCAAGACCACCTTCGCCTTCAACCCGGCCAGCAATGAACAGCTCGAGCCCGCCTACACCCTGCTCAGCGAGGAGCAGCTCAAGGCCGCCACTGCCGCGGCCGCCGAGGCCTTCGCGTCATTCAGCACGCTTGACCCCGAAACCCACGCTGCGTTCCTGGACGCCATTGCGGACAACATCGAAGCCATTGGCGACGACCTGATTGTCCGCGCGGGCCAGGAGACGGGCCTGCCGGCAGCCCGGCTGCAGGGTGAACGCGCCCGCACCACCGGCCAGCTGCGGCTCTTCGCCAACGTGGTCCGCCAGGGCGACTTCCGCGGCGTCCGCATCGACCCGGCCATCCCGGACCGCACGCCGCTGCCGCGCGCCGACATCCGCCAGCGCCAGATCCCGCTCGGTCCTGTCGCCGTCTTCGGCGCCAGCAACTTCCCGCTGGCCTTCTCGACGGCGGGCGGGGACACCGCCTCTGCCCTCGCCGCCGGCTGCCCCGTCGTTTTCAAGGCGCACAACGCCCACCCCGGCACCAGCGAACTCGTAGGCCAGGCCATCGCCAAGGCCGTTGCTGACCTCGGACTGCACCCGGGCGTTTTTTCCCTCATCTACGGCCCGGGCAGCAGCATCGGCCAGGCCCTCGTGGCGGACCCGGCCATCAAGGCCGTGGGCTTCACCGGTTCCCAGAGCGCCGGCATCGCCCTGATGCGCACCGCCGCCGCCCGCCCGGAACCCATCCCCGTGTACGCGGAGATGTCCTCGCTCAACCCGGTCTTCGTCTTCCCCGGCGCCCTCAAGGGTGACGTAGACGCCCTGGCACAGCAGTACGTCACCGCCGTGACCGGCAGCTCCGGCCAGCTCTGCACCTCCCCCGGCCTGCTGTTCGCCCCCGCCGGTGAGGCAGGCGACAAACTCGCTGCCGCCGTCGGCCGCGCTGTTTCCGCCTGCGCCGGACAGACCATGCTGACCGCAGGCATCGCCGGCTCCTGGACCTCCGGGGCCGAGGCGCTTGGCGCCGCCGAGAACGTGACCGTCGTCGGGACCGGCACCCCCGGCCCCACCGAGAACGCCCCGGCGCCGGCCATCTACGGCACGGAAATCCGCGACTTCATCAGCAACGAGGTGCTGCACGCGGAAATCTTCGGCGCGGCGTCCCTGGTGATCCGCTACTCCTCCGCCGAGGAACTCGTGGAAGCCACCAACCGGATCGAGGGGCAGCTCACCGCTTCCCTGCAGCTCACCGAAGAGGACTACCCGACGGCGGCACAACTGATCCCGGCGCTGGAACAGAAGGTGGGACGCATCATCGTGAACGGCTGGCCCACCGGCGTCGAAGTCGGCCACGCCATGGTCCACGGCGGACCCTTCCCCGCCACCTCTGACACCCGCACCACCTCCGTGGGTACGCTGGCCATAAACCGGTTCCTCCGGCCGGTCGCCTACCAGAACCTGCCCCAGGAACTGCTGCCCGCACCGCTCCAGGACGCCAACCCCTGGCAGCTGAACCGCCGGATCGACGGCGAAGTTGTTCCCGTTGCAGAGAAAGCAGAGGTGAACGCATGACCGCCCAGCCGACAATCGTCCGCGTGGAGGTAGTCCCGGTTGCGGGCTACGACAGCATGCTGATGAACCTCAGCGGCGCGCACGGGCCGTTCTTCACCCGGAACGTGGTCATAGTGACCGACTCCGACGGCCGGACTGGCCTGGGCGAGGTCCCGGGCGGCGAAAAGATCCGCACCACCATCGAGGAAGCCGGCGCGCTGATCGCCGGCAGGCCGGTGGCCCGCTACCGCTCGCTGCTGCGCGAGATCGCCGCGGCGTTCGCGGACCGCGACGCCGGCGGCCGCGGCCTGCAGACCTTCGACCTGCGCACCACCGTCCACGCCGTCACCGCCGTCGAGTCCGCACTGCTGGACCTGCACGGCCAGTTCCTGGGCGTCCCGGTGGCCGAACTGCTCGGCGACGGCCAGCAGCGCACGTCCGTGCCGATGCTGGGCTACCTGTTCTTCGTGGGTGACCACAAGCGGACGGAGCTGCCGTACCTCGTGGAGGAGGCGCCGTCGGACTGCTGGGAGGAACTGCGCCGCCAGGAGGCAATGACCCCAGAGGCCGTGGTGGCGCTGGCGGAAGCCGCGCAGGAGCGCTACGGCTTCAGCGACTTCAAGCTCAAGGGCGGCGTGCTGTCCGGCGACGACGAAGTGGACGTGGTCACCGCACTGGCCAAGCGCTTCCCCGATGCGCGTGTCACGCTGGACCCGAACGGCGGCTGGCTGCTCGAGGAAGCCATCCGGCTGGGCAAGCGGATGCAGGGCGTCGTGGCCTACGCCGAAGACCCCTGCGGCGCCGAAGGCCGCTTCTCCGGGCGCGAGGTCATGGCCGAGTTCCGCCGTGCCACCGGTCTGAAAACGGCCACCAACATGATCGCCACGGACTGGCGCGAAATGGCGCACGCCATCCGCAGCAACGCCGTGGACATCCCGCTGGCCGACCCGCACTTCTGGACCATGCATGGTTCTGTCCGCGTGGCGCAGCTGTGCAACGAGTTCGGCCTGACCTGGGGTTCGCACTCGAACAACCACTTCGATATCTCGCTGGCCATGTTCACGCACACGGGCGCGGCCGCCCCCGGCGAGATCACCGCGCTGGACACCCACTGGATCTGGCAGGACGGGCAGGGCCTCACCAAGAACCCGCTGCAGATCAAGGGCGGTGCCATCGAGGTTCCGGCCGCGCCGGGACTCGGCATCGAACTGGACCGCGAGGCGCTGGACAAGGCGCACCAGCTGTACCTGAAGCACGGACTGGATGCCCGCGACGACAGCATCGGCATGCAGTACTACATCGACGGCTGGTCCTTCGACCCGAAGCGGCCCTGCCTGGTCAGGTAAGTTACTAGACTTCCGCACGGCCGCCCCCACGCAACAGGGGGCGGCCGTGCGGAGTGCACATAAACAGAAGGGTCAAGAGTGGGCGGCGTTGTCTCCGGAATACTCATCGTTTCGGCAGTCATCGCCATCGGTTACCTCGCTGCCAGGTTCCGCATTCTGGGGCCGGAAGTCCAGGGCGCACTGACCCGCACCGCCTTCTACATCACCAACCCCGCCCTGCTTTACACCGTGGTTGCCGGCTCGGACATCCGGGCGGCCCTCGGCACCGACGCCCCGCTGGCGCTGCTTTCGGCAGCGGCAGTGGGGCTTCTTTACTGGCTGCTCAGCTTCCTGTTCTTCCGGCGCCCGGCCGCGGAAACCGCCGTCGGCGCGATGGCCAGCAGCTACGCGAACGCCAACAACATCGGCATTCCGGTCTCGCTGTACGCCGTCGGCACCGCCCAGCACGTGGCGCCGGTGCTGCTGGTGCAGCTCCTGGTTCTGGCACCGTTCTACCTCATGCTGCTGGGAATCTTCGGCGGGGCACGGATTTCGTGGAAGAAGGTGCTTCTCCAGCCGCTGTCCAACCCCATGATCATCGCCTCGGCGCTCGGCGTCGTGGTGGCACTGACAGGCTGGCAGGAACCCGACCTGCTGCAGAAACCCATCGACATGCTGGCCGGCGGGGCCGTTCCCATGGTTCTTCTCGCCTTTGGCCTGTCTCTTGCCGGGAGGGCGCCGCTGCAGAAGGATGACGGCCGGACCGAGACCCTCGTGGCCACGTTCCTGAAGATCGCCGGCATGCCTTTGATCGTGTGGCTGCTGGGGCGTTTTGTCTTTGGCCTGGAGGGGCAGCACTTGCTCGCCAGCGTGATCATGGGGACGCTGCCCACCGCGCAGAACGTGTTCCTCTTCGCCTCCCCCTACGGGCGGGGCATGACCGTGGCCCGCGACGTGATTCTCTGCACCACCATCCTGTGTGTGGGGGCGCTGCTGGTTGTTGCGTGGGCCGCCGGGTAGCTCCTGGCGGATTCTTATTTGCCCGCATCCAACGTCACACAACACGACGGCATCCTGATCCGGACAGGCAACGCCCTACCCTTGACTGGTGACTTTGACTAAGATCCGCACCGCCGCCGCGAGCTCCCTCGCCGCCGCAGGTCTCCTCTTTACGCTCGCCGCCTGCTCCACGCCGGCCGCCACCCAGCCCTCCACCTCTGCACCGGCTTCCACGGCAGCGGCTTCATCCAGCGCCGCCGCCGGGCCCTGCGCCGGTGTGAAGGTCATCGTCGATTCGGGCGCCCTGAAGCAGGCCGCCGCCGATACGTCCGTTTGCGTGCCTGTGGACGCGCCGACTCTCGCGTCCAAGGTCCTCGACGAGGCCAAGGTGAAGACTGAGGGCACTGACCAATATCCCAAGGAACTGGTGTGCCGTGTAAACGGTGTGCCCGCCGCAGACTTCGAC
The DNA here is from genome assembly GCF_021789315.1 of Arthrobacter sp. FW305-BF8. Classification (NCBI taxonomy): domain Bacteria; kingdom Bacillati; phylum Actinomycetota; class Actinomycetes; order Micrococcales; family Micrococcaceae; genus Arthrobacter; species Arthrobacter sp. FW305-BF8. The sequence continues at coordinate 162,082 of NZ_CP084561.1, read as the reverse complement.
ATCACCCACAAGGGCGGCACGTACCGGGAAGAATGCAAGAAGGTGCCGGCCGCCTTTGCCTACTGGTCGCTCTGGGTTAAGCCTGCCTCCGGCGCCTGGGCATATGCGCAGGAAGGCCTGGCCACCCTGAAGGTGAGCCCGGGACAGAGCCTGGAACTGCTCTACACGGTCGACGGCGCACCGGCCGCACCCGCGGCGTGACCTTTCGACCCGCGCCGTTACGCGCAGCGGCGGCTCTCGCTGCCGTCTTCATCGCGGCGCGGGTCATCTACCGCATCCTTTTCAACGGGGCGGGCACCGATGGCCCGGTTCTGCTCAACATACCCCCGGTGCCGCTGCCTGCCCCGTACGCCCATGTGGTCCTCCTCGGTCCGGTCACAGCACCTGGCCTGTGGGAGGCGGTCCTGTCCGCCCTGCCGATTGCCGGGATGATCCTGGGTTTCGGCGTGCTCAACGCCTGGGTGGACGTGGCCCGCGGCTTCGTGCACCTGGCCCGAGGCGGCCCCATGCAGGGCCTAGCCCGGATGCTTGTGGTGGCCTGGGCGGCGCTCCCGGCGCTCTCCGACGCCGTGAAGTCCGTGCGCCTGGCATTTCGGTTGCGGGGCGAACGCTTCGGGCCCCGCGCCCTGGTTCCCGTACTCGAGCGCACCCTCGAGCATGCAAGCCGGGTTGCCGCGGCCCTGGAGCTGCGCGGCTTCGGGAGCCGGGCAGCACACCACCCCCTCAGTGGCATCGAAGCGCCGGTTCTCGTCCGGGGTGCACAATTCCGTATCGGTGACGCGCAGGTGCACGTCGCCGATTTTGCGCCGTCGAGCGGTTCGATCACGGTGATTACCGGGCCGACGGGCTCCGGCAAGTCCACCATCCTGCGGGGCATCGCGGGCCTCCTCTCCCACGTTGACGGTGGGGAAATTTCCGGGACGGTATGCGTCGCCGGAACGGACCGTGCCACCGCACCGCCGCGCGATACCGCGCGCCTCATCGGCGCCGTACTGCAGAATCCGCGCGCCGCATTCGCCACCACCCGGGTCCGGGACGAAATCGCCCTCGCACTTGAGCTGCGCGGCGTGGCATCCAGCACCGCCAAGGTCCCGGTGCTGGAGGTCGCGGAGCGCATCGGGGTGTCGGCGCTGCTGGACCGGAATGTCAGCACCCTCTCGGCTGGGGAGGCAGCGCTCGTAGCCATCGCCGCCGCGGTGGTGGAGCATCCGGCCCTCCTCCTGGTTGACGAGCCCCTGGCCGACCTCGACACCGCAGCACGCGCACGCGTCATCGCGGTGCTCAACACCCTTGCACACGACGAGGGTGTCTGCGTTATCGTCGCGGAGCACCGGGCGGACCCGCTCGTACCCGTTGCCGACTCATGGTGGAACATCGACGACGGCGCCCTGGTGCCGGGCGTTGCTCCCGCACCTTTGCCCCCGGCCGCCGGCCGTCCAACGCCGCCACAGCCGCCGGAAAAGCGGGCGGAACCCGCGCCTGTGCTGGCAGCGAGCGACCTCGCCGTGCACCGCGAGGGCAGGCCGCTCGTGCGCAGCGCGTCCCTGACCCTGCACCGCGGTGAAGTGGTCGCCCTGGTGGGGCCCAACGGTGCCGGGAAGTCGTCCCTCCTTGTGGCACTCGCCCTCGGTGAAGGCACACTGACTGAAGGAACGGTCGACGGCGGCACGGGCGACGGCGGCACGGGCGACGGCGGCCGGGTCGCCCTGGTGCCGGACGCTTCGGACGACCTCTTCACAAGGGACACCGTCGCAGCAGAGCTCCGCGCGGCAGAGCGTCGCCTGACGCGCGCCTGGCGACGCTCTGGCAGTGACCGCCTTCCCCCAAGGTCTGCGGATTCGCACCTTGCCCGGTTGCGCGGAGACGCCACGATGCCCATCGGCCACGAGCATCCGCGGGACCTCTCCGCAGGCGAACGCAGGATCCTTGCCATCGCACTGCAGAGCATGGACAGTCCCCAGGTACTCCTGATCGATGAGCCCACCCGCGGACTCGATGCGGCTGCGCGCACAGCAGTCTCGGCGGCGCTGCGGGCCGCAGCGGACGAGGGCGCGGCGGTCCTGATCGCCACCCACGACCTCGATTTTGCACACGGCCTCGGCGCCCGGATCCTCCCGATGCGTGACGGCTTCGCCCCCGCAACCGCGGCAGAATCCGGCCCGGCCAGTGACGAGACAGCGCAACGCGCCGCAGCGCAACGAATTCAAACAGCAGAACGCATCGCAGCACCGCGATTCGTGGAGCCGCTGCCAGAAACTCCAGCTGGCAAAAAAGCCCGTGGCATCCGGATGCCGCGGGGCGTCGAGCTCACTGTTCTCGCCGCGGCAAACCTCCTGGCCCTCGCAGCGTTCTGCTGGCCATTGCTCGCTGCGGCACTCCCGGAGGATGCCGCCGCGGCCGTCCCCTACGCGGCGCTGGCCATTGCCCCCGTTGCCGTCGTTGCCATCGTGCTGTCCCTCGACGGCTCGGTCCGCTCCGCACACACGGTGGCATTGCTCGGCGTCCTGGCAGCCGTCGGGTCGGCGGTGCGGGTGGCCAGCACCGGCGTCGGGGGTGTGGAGGCAGTCTTTATCCTGCTGATCCTGGCCGGCCGGGCCTTCGGCGCGCGTTTCGGCATGCTCCTCGGTGCCGCCACCATCGCCGTCTCAAGCGCCTTGTGGAGCGGCATCGGCCCATGGTCGCCATTCCAGATTTTCGCCTGTGCGTGGGTGGGCGCCGGGGCAGGTCTGCTCCCCCGCCGGGTTCGGGGACGGGCTGAACTGTGGATGCTTTGCGGCTATGGCGTTCTGGCGTCCTACGTGTTCGGCCTCCTGACCAATCTGTGGTTCTGGCCCTTCGCCGTCGGCGCCGGCACGGGCATCTCCTACGTGCCCGGCGCGCCGCTGGCCACCAACCTCAGCAGCTTCCTGCTCTATTCGCTTTTGACCTCGACGGCGGGATGGGACACCCTGCGTGCCGTCACCACGATCATCGGTATCGCGGTGGTGGGGCGGGCAATTCTCGCCGCGTTCCGGCGGGTGAAGCCGGTCTCCAGCGCGGGTGCTGGCCCGGGCGGGCTACCCGCCCGGGCTCAATCTGTGCAGGACAAGGACCGGCGCCAGCTCACACCTTGAAGTACTTCGCCTCCGGGTGGTGGAACACGAACGCGTCGGTGGACTGCTCGGGGTGCAGCATCAGCTCGTCGCTCAGGACCACGCCCATCCGCTCGGGGTGCAGCAGTTCCACCACCTTGCGGCGGTCCTCCATGTCAGGGCACGCGGGGTATCCGAGCGAGAAGCGCGCGCCGCGGTAGTCGAGCTTGAACAGGCCGGCCTTGTCCTTCGGCTCCTCGGCCGCGAAGCCCAGCTCGGAGCGGATGCGCGCATGCCAGAACTCCGCCAGCGCCTCGGTGAGCTGCATGACCAGACCGTTGAGCTCGTAGTAATCGCGGTAGTGATCGCCGGCGAAGAGCTTCGCGGTCACCTCATCGACATTGCCGCCGGCGGTGACCAGCTGCACCGGCAGCACGTCGATCCGCCCCGATTCGCGCGAGCGCACGAAGTCGGCGAGGCACAGGTGCCGGTCGCGGCGCTGGCGCGGGAAGTCGAACCGCAGCCGCTCGGTGCCGATCGGACCGCCTGACCCGCCGTCTGGGGCGAGGAGTCCCGGGGTGCCGAGTACGCCGTCGGGATCCGTGCCGTGGTGCAGCACCACCACCTGCTCGCCCTCGGAAAACACCGGGAAATAGCCGTAGGCGACCGACGCGTCTAGCATTCCCTCGCCGAGGATGCGGTCCATCCAGTACCGCAGGCGCGGCCGGCCCTCGCGTTCCACCAGCTCCTCGTAGGAGGCGCCGTCCTCGCCGCGGCCGGGCTTGAGCCCCCACTGTCCCATGAAGGTGGCGCGCTCATCGAGGAACGCCGCGAAGTCGTGGAGGGCCACACCCCGCACGATGCGGGTGCCCCAGAACGGCGGCGAAGGCACGGTGTTGTCGGAGGCGACGTCGGAACGGCCGGGCATTGCCTCCGGCTCGGTCACCTTGAACTTCGGGCCTCCTTTATGGATCCGCTTTTTCAGAGCGGGGAGGCCGACGGCGTCCGGGGCCTCGCCCCGGGCAACGCGCACCAGCGGCTCCATCAGCGAAAGGCCTTCGAAGGCATCCTTTGCGTAGCGCACCTCGCCGTCGAACTGCCCCGCCAGGTCCTGCTCGACGTAGGCACGGGTCAGGGCAGCTCCACCGAGGATCACCGGCCACTTCTTCCCAAGGCCACGGGACTGCAGCTCGGCCAGGTTCTCTTTCATCACCACCGTGGACTTCACCAGCAGCCCGGACATGCCGATGACGTCGGCATTGTGCTCCTCGGCCGCAGCGATGATGTCGGCTATTGGCTGCTTGATGCCAAGGTTGATCACCTTGTAGCCGTTGTTGGTGAGGATGATGTCCACCAGGTTCTTGCCGATGTCGTGCACGTCACCGCGCACGGTGGCGATCACCATGGTGCCCTTGCCGGAGGCATCCGATTTCTCCATGTGCGGCTCGAGCAGCGCCACCGCATTTTTCATCACTTCGGCGGACTGCAACACGAACGGCAGCTGCATCTCGCCGGCCCCGAAGCGTTCGCCCACCACTTTCATGCCCTCGAGCAGCTGGTCGTTGATGATGCCGAGCGGGCTCATGCCTTCGCTGCGGGCAAGGTCTAGGTCCTCTTCGAGGCCCTTGCCCTCGCCGTCGATAATGCGCCGCTGGAGGCGTTCGCCGGTGGGCAGCGCGGCAAGTTCCGCTGCGCGCTGGTCGCGCAGCGCCGCAGTGTCGACGCCGGCGAACATGTCCAGCATGCTGGCCAGGGGGTCGTACGTGACATTGCCGTCGGCGTCGTATTCGCGGCGGTCCCAGACGAGGTCCAGTGCCACCTTGCGCTGTTCCTCCGGCAGGGAGGCCAGCGGCACGATCTTGGCGGCGTCGATGATGCCGCTGGACAGGCCCGCCTCCACGGCTTCGTGCAGGAACACCGAGTTCAGGACGATTCGCGCTGCCGGGTTCAGGCCGAAGGACACATTCGAGACGCCGAGGGTGGTGTGGATGCCGGGGTACTTCGTGGTGATCTGGCGGATGGCCTCGATGGTTTCGATGCCGTCCCGGCGGGTCTCTTCCTGGCCGGTGGCGATGGGGAAGGTCAGGGCGTCGACGATGATGTCTTCGACGCGCATCCCCCACTCACCCACCAGGGCGTCGATGAGGCGCGAGGCGATCGCCACCTTGCCCTCGGTGGTGCGTGCCTGGCCGTGCTCGTCGATGGTCAGGGCGATTACGGCGGTGCCGTGTTCCTTCACGAGCGGCATGATGCGTGCGAAGCGGCTGTCCGGGCCGTCGCCGTCCTCATAGTTGACGGAGTTGATGACCGGGCGCCCGCCGATGTGTTCGAGCCCGGCCTGCAGCACGGGCGGTTCGGTGGAGTCGATCACCAGTGGGAGCGTGGAGGCCGAAGCGAAACGTGAGACGACCTCCTTGATGTCGGCCACGCCGTCGCGCCCCACGTAGTCGATGCACACGTCAAGCAGGTGCGCGCCAACGCGGATCTGCTCGCGGGCAATGTCAACGCAGTCATCCCAGCGCTCCTCGAGCATCGCCTGGCGGAACGCCTTCGAACCGTTGGCGTTGGTGCGCTCACCGATGGCGAGGTAGGAGGACTCCTGGTCGAAATTCACGTGCTGGTAGAGGGAGGCGATGCCGGCCTCCCGTTCGGTGGGAACGCGGCCGGCTGTTTTGCTCCCGGTGGCGGGGCTGGTCCCGCCGTCGTTCTCATTGCTGCGGAAGGGCGCAAGACGTTCGACGACGGCGGCCATGTGTTCCGGCGTCGTACCGCAACATCCGCCCACCAGTCCCAGACCGAACTCCCGTACGAACTGCTCGTGCGAGGTGGCGAGTTCGGAAGGCGACAGTGGGTAGTGCGCGCCGTCCGCGGTAAGCACGGGCAGGCCTGCGTTGGGCATGCAGGCGATGGCCACGGAGGACTGCTTGGACAGGTGGCGCAGGTGCTCGCTCATCTCGTCGGGTCCGGTGGCGCAGTTCAGGCCGATGGCGTCGACGCCGAGCGGTTCGAGCGCGGTGAGCGCCGCGCCGATTTCGGACCCCATCAGCATGGTTCCGGTGGTCTCGACGGTCACCTCGACGAAAATCGGGAGGCGGATGCCGCGGGCCACGATGGCCTGCTTGCAGCCGTTGACCGCAGCCTTGGTCTGCAGGAGGTCCTGGCTCGTCTCGATGAGGAAGGCGTCCGCTCCGCCGTCGATGAGGCCTTCGGCCTGCAGCGCGAACGTCTGCTTGAGGTAGTCATAGCTGGTGTGCCCAAGGCTGGGGAGCTTCGTGCCCGGACCCATCGAGCCCAGGACCCACCGCATGCGTCCGTCCGTTTTTTCTGCCGCTTCGGCTCGCTCGCGGGCGATCTTTGCACCCTTCCGGGCGAGCTCTTCGATGCGGTCGTCGATACCGTAGTCGGAGAGGTTGGACCAGTTTGCGCCGAAGGTGTTGGTCTCGACGGCGTCGATTCCCACCGCGAAGTACGCGTCGTGGATGTCCCCGATGACATCCGGGCGCGTGTCATTGAGGATCTCGTTACAGCCCTCCAGCCCCTGGAAATCTGTCTCGAGCGACAGTTCCCGGTCCTGCAGCATGGTGCCCATCGCGCCGTCGGCAATGACGACCCGCTGGTTCACCGCATCGAGAAGCTCCTGCGAACGGACGGGGCGGGGGACGGAGTCGATATCAAGCGCAAAACGAGGCATGTAAACAGACTACGGCCGGGGCCCGTAACAGAGCGCCGTATTTCCATGTGCTACGGCTGCTGGGTTGGCGCCCGGCATCCCCTTCGGAGCAGCACTCGCCCGTGACCGTATGGTCGTCGCGAGCGGACATGGTGGTCCTGCATGATCAGCGGTGCGTGGACACGGTGTGCACGTTGCAGGAAGACAATCGGGGCTTGTGGGCGGAGGACATCGCCGATGGTCGGCCGCATTGGCCGCCTCTTTCTTTACGCGCTGCAAGAGAGGGGTACAAGCGGCTGGAGCCGGTGAGCAAGAAACAGTTTGCGGCGTCTTCAGCTTTCCACCGGGCATGGGGCAAGATCATCTCGGGGGAACTACGCACGTTGATCCGCACGGCTGCGCGATGAACCCGCAGATGCTGTTTCGACGACGATAGGTCCCTTCGTGAGCGTTCCCGCTGGCTGGTACAACGACCCACAAGACCCTGCTCTTGTCCGCTACTGGGACGGCATTCAATGGACGGCTCACATCCAGCCGATCCAGCCTCAGCCTGTGCCGCTGCAGCCGGCCCAGCCGCCGCACGCTCCCCAGGTGTCAGCTCAGCCGCAGCAGCACTTGCAGCAGACCCAGAATGTGGAGAGGGGCCGCAGCGGAGCAGTCCGCAAGGTCGGGTTTTTTGGTGCGAAGAAGACCGCCGAGACGGCCCTGGCCGACGCGGAGCGGCCGCAGAGGATCCTCGACGAACGCGGACTGCTCGAGTTCGACCAGATAGAGGCCAGCCGGGACAAGCTGCGCCACATCGCAGAGAACGAGCGCCAGGAATGGGCGTCCGAAAGCCAGCGCCTGCAGGGACAGCTCCATTCCCTGCGCGCCGAACTCGCCCAAGCAGAAGGCCAGCTGGTAAGTTCCCGCGCTTCCGCGGCGTTGCAGGAGGTCGGTGTCTTCGACTTCGAACATCCCGCCGAGCACTCAGCACACTTGGCCGCGAGGCTGGATGCGCTACGTGCACAGTACAAGGAAATGGCCCGCGCTAAGCAGGCCATCCATGCCACCTCCAACTTCACGTTCAACAACTCCGCAAAGCAGGGCGAGAAGTCTGTGAACCAGATGTCCACCCTTATGCTGCGCGCCTACAACGCCGAAGCCGAAACTGTGTGAAAACCGTCAAAGCGGGCAATTTGGCCACCGCGACCTCCCGCCTCACCAAGGCGAAAGCGCAGATCGAACGCCAAGGCACCATGATCAATCTACGCATCGATGAGCAGTACCATCACCTGCGCATCCAGGAAATGGTTCTCGCCGCCGAACACCTCCAGGCCGTGGCAGCCGAGAAAGAAATGGAGCGAGCCCGCCGCGAAGACCTGCGCGAGCAGAAGAAGGCCGAAGCCGAGCTGGCCGCTGCCCGACAGAAGCTCGCCAAGGAACGCGCCATGCACCAGGCCACTCTTGACGCGCTCATCGCCAACGGCGACCTCGAAGGCGCCGAACGCATGCGGGCGAAAATTGCTGAAGACGAACTCGCTCTGCGGACGTCGAACGGCGCGCGGCGAACATCCGTGCCGGCTACGTGTACGTTATCTCCAACATCGGTGCCTTCGGAGAGCACATGGTCAAGATCGGCATGACCCGGCGTCTGGAACCCATGGACCGCGTCAACGAGCTCGGCGACGCCTCCGTGCCATTCCGCTTTGACGTACACGCTCTCTTCTACTCCGATGACGCCGTCGCCACCGAAGCCATGCTGCACGGGACGTTCGCTGAGCAGCGCGTCACCAAGGTCAACCTTCGCCGCGAATTCTTCCGCGTCACCCCGCACGAAGTCCTGGAAGTACTCAAGGAACACCATGTCGAACTCGTCGAATTCACTGAATTGCCGGCAGCCGAGGAATTTCGCCTCAGCTCACCCGTGGCCGAAGCTTTGCCCGAATGAGGCCCTGAGGCCAAAAGTGGCGGTGGCAGGGGGAAATGCGCAACACCAGTTTTTCTAGCCAATGGGATGAGGATACCGGCCCACCACATATCCACGGGTGCATCCGGCAAGCTGTGGCCGTAATAACTTCGGGGCTGGAGCGCCGAATTAGCGGAGGCCTGTATTGATCGACGTACGGAGTCGATGAGTGTCGACGCATCACCCAGGGGGATCGAGTCATCAATGTGCCCCGAAGCCCGGAACTCCGCATTGTCCGACCCAGACTTGGCGACCGCGAGCAGTACGCCGGCAGGGTCAGTGTTGAAACTGCTGGCCAAACCATTCAGCATCTCAGACCGCAACGTGAAATCCGGCGGCCCAACTGCCATCGGAACCAAAACGCCGGAGGTGTCTGTCTGCCGACGTTGGGCGATGTTGCCAAGTACGGCTGTCCGGGTCCATGCGTGTATCCGAAGCCACTGGGTGACGTCGAGGGGAAGCAGCGCCTGGTCAGTCAAAGTCACATCGTCGGTCATCCGGCCCACCTCGCAGCCTGGGCATCCATCAGGGTTCGCATAGCCCCAGGCGTCAGAAGATTCGCCATGGGTATCTTGAGGCGGATAGTTGCCGCATTCGATGTTGACGGCATTCCGAATAACGGCAGGTAGTAAGCGGATCGGGGTGCCGCAGCGGCTCTCGCCACTCAAGTTAATCCCTATATTGACGTTTGGGCCCTGACGTTGCGCTGGGCGGAGCGGCCGTTCACGTGCCCGCATCCGCTTCATGGTGCTTCTCTTGTTTCGAGTGGGCACGATCGGGTAACCCACAACTTCAACCGCCAGCCAGCGCTGGGCCCCTGAACCAGCCCATAGGCTGCGCCGAGCCCACTTTTGCCGGTCCGGCATACAACCTCAACGAAGTTTCCCTCCATGCTGCCCGGCCGCAACACTCAGGGAAGAAGCTGCAGCAGGCGCCCCATTGGAGACGGGCGGCATTCTGCCCGGTTGGCGTTTCCCCTGGACACACCTGCGTCACCAACGAAGTTGGCCCGGGCCCCGGAGCCTCCCACAATAAAGCGTCCTTCAATCCGGATGCGGACTGGCAGTCGCACCAGATAGCCCGGCTCTACGCTGACTCGGGCCGGCGTTTAGCGTATTTGGGCGACTGGCACACCCACCCCGGTGCGTTCCCAACTCCCGGCGCACGCGACCTGGAGACGCTGCAAGCAATTGCCCGGCACTCCCCCGCACGATGCCCTGAACCCATCATGGTGATTATTGGCCAACCCTATGGCTTCGGGAGGTCGGAGTTCGAGTTCACGGTGACGGATACATACTGGGCTCCAGATCCTTGGGATGTACCAGGGAGAATGACGTGACTAAGGGTGAATTGGGGTCCATATGTCAGGGCCACTCGCGCCGCCTATGAAGGCGGCGAATGACTTTTGTCGGACTGGTGATCCTCGGTCCTTGCGAGACGCGTCTGTCATTTCTTGGCGGGTGCCTCCGGCAAGTCCCGGAGCCCGACGGCCGTTAGATGTCCACGACGAGCAATGGCGTTCAGCCTGGCGAGGACCTCCTGGAGCCTTGCTAGGTCCGTCAGGGTGCAGGTGTGTCATTGACTGGCGGCGAGCATCTGGAGGTTCTCCGGGGCTAGGACGTGGTCCACTGCCATGATGGCTGCGCCGGTGATGCCAGCATCGGCTCCGGTTCGGGCTTGCACGATGGATAGGTCCTGGGTGGCCAAGGGTGTTGAGCGGGCATAAACAACTTCCCTGATCCCTGCAATGAGTTGTTCTCCGGCTTCAGCCATGGAACCTCCGATCACTATGACGGCGGGGTTTAGTAGGCTCACGCACATGTTGAGGACTTCGCCGATGTCCCTCCCGGCCTGGCGCATGATCTGGCTGGCGAGTATGTTGCCTTGGCGGACCAGTGCCATGACGTCCGAGTCGTTGGGAACATCGACGCCGGCAGCGCGTAGGGCACGGGCCACGGCGGGGCGGCCGGCGATGGCCTCGAGGCACCCGATGTTGCCGCAGCGGCATGCAATCCCGGCGGCCCTGTTGACGGCGATGTGCCCCACGTCGCCGGCGGTGCCTTTTTCTCCGCGCTGCAACTGCCCGCTGCTGATAATTCCTGATCCGATGCCTGTGGCTACTTTCAGGAATAGCATGTTGTCCGTTTGTGGCCAGCATGCCGCCCGTTCGCCCAGCGCCATGATGTTGACGTCGTTGTCCACGAGAACGGCGACGTCAAAGGTGCGCTGAACGTAGTGGGGCACGTCGAAGCCGTCCCAGCCGGGCATGATGGGCGGCTGGGATGGTTTCCCCGTCGAGTGTTCGACTGGCCCTGGCAAGCCAATTCCCACTGCGATCAGGTCTTCGGGGGCGCGCTGAAGCTTTGACAGAAGGCTGCTGACGGCTTCGGTCAGCCAGTCAAGTACAGATTCCGGACCGTCCGCAATCTGTATTTGTTCTCTTGCTTTCGCCAGGGTGGTCCCGGCGAGATCCATGATTGCCACGGTCGCGTGCGTGGCACCGATATCACCGGCAGCAACCACCCGCGCCGACGGATTGAACGCCACACGAGCGGGTGGTCTGCCCCCGGTGGAAGCGGCATCACCAACAGGGGCAATGAAACCAGTGTGCAGTAACTCCTCAACGCGGGCCGTGATGGTGGACCGTGCAAACCCGGTTGCTGCCGCGAGCTCGGAGCGTGTGCGCGGGCGACCGTCCCTCAGTATCTGAAAGAGCTCGCTGGCGCCGAAACCCGGTGCCGCTTTCTTCGTCCTGGACTGGCTGTCTGCAGCAGGCAACGTCTGGACCACGGTCATCAAATACCCTTACTGATAAAGAGCGCCGCCTCATCGAGCGGGCTTGCATGGTTGGTTCTGCAATCATCCGGATGTCGCATGTGTACGTCCTCCATTAGATCAAAACGGCTCACTGCTCATCGCAACCCTCAAGTACCTGTTACTTTTTCAGCGCCTCGTACGCGTCGCGGATGTAAGCATCGGATCTGCGGATCTCCCGTCCGATCTTCTCCATGCTCCACCCGTGAGTTCCGTGGCATTTCAGGCTGGCGGCACCCTCGTACCCCGCTCGCTTGAGTTCCGATAGGAGGAAACGGTGGTCCAATGTTCCCTGGGGCGAGGGAAGTTGTTTCTCGCCGGGTCCGAAGTTCAAGCCGTCCACGCCGTGGCGGTATGCCCGGTCGACGTCCCAGATGTAGTAGTAGTACAGCCTTTTACGCTCGGTCAGGAAAGCAATGACTTCGCTGATCGTTTCCTGCATGACCCACATGTGGGGCGGGGCTAGGCAGACCCCGAGATAGGGATCGTCGATGTCCCGTACAAGACGCCTGATTTGGGCAAAGGTGTCCACGCCTTCGTCCCAGCGTTTGTCTTCGTTGCCCCCGGCTTCAAAGTCGGCGGAAAAAGGGACCGTGAGGTGGTTTTCCACGGCGATGCGGACCCCCGCCTTGGCACCGGCTTCCACGATAGGCGGCAGGAACGATCCTACGAAGTCCGAATAGTTGGCCTCACAATCGAAGACGACCGTGTCGATGCCCAGGTCCGCCGCGAACTGGACGCGCTCCAGGATTTCGTCCTGGTTCTTGCCGTACACGGTAAGTCCGCACGCCTTCATGCCGTACTTGTCGAGGACCTCACGGATTTTGCCCGGATCATCTCCCGGGTTTACGTGGTGGGCCAGCGGTGATGCGGATGACCATAGGTTGACTTCGGTAAACCCGACCTCAGCCAGGTCCCTGACTGCATCCTCGAGCGGCATGTCGTGATAGGGGAGAATTTCTGCGGTGTAGCGGAACATTGCTGTTAGTCCTTTCTCGATGTGAGGCTTTGTGCTGGCGCTTTCAGCTCCAGGTGAAGACGGCTTTCTCGGTCTCGCGCCGATCGAAGGCAGCAAACGCCTGTTCGGCGTCTTCCAGGGAGTATTCGTGGCTAATGATGGCTTCGACATCCACCTTGTTGTCCGCGATGAAACGCAGGATTTCGGGCCACTCGCCCAGCGGGAAATACCAGCCGCCGACGACGGTCAGCAGCTTGCGGAGGATCTGGTCGCTCGGGTTGATTTCCGTGGCCCGGGATTCTCCGACGAAGGCGACGCAGCCGAGCTTTGCTGCGGCATCGAGGGCTGTGTTCTGGCCGGCAGGGTTGCCCGAACAGTCGATGGCGACTTCGACGCCTCGTCCGTGTGTCAGTTCCCGGATTGCTTCCGCGGCATCAGTGTCCCTGCTGTTTACGATGTCGTCCGCGCCAAGGACCCGGGCTTGTTCGAGCCGTTCATCCAGGATGTCAACTGCAATAACCCGCGCCCCGAAGCCCTTGGCGACGAGGACGGCTGCCGAGCCCATCGGACCCAGACCGATGACGGCGACTGTCTTGTTGCCGCTCACACCCATTTTCTTCTGGACGTGGTACTGGCTGCCGATCATGTCGGTCAACACCGCACCTGCCTTGAAGCTGAAATGGTCGGGCAGCGGGAGCGCATTTCGGGCCGCAATGGTGAAGAACTCGGCGTCGCCGCCGGGGAAGTCGAAGCCGAAACATTTCCAGTCGGGACACAGCATTGTGTAGCCCGCGCCGCAGTACTCGCAGTGGCCGCAACCAACGGCAAGATGAGCCGCGACACGGTCGCCTACTGCCACGCCGGTGACGGCGTCGCCTACCGCCACGACGACTCCTGCCGCTTCATGGCCCGGGACCACGTCACCCGTTTCTGCGGCCTCACCGCCGACGATTGGGTTGCCGTAGTACAGGCTCATATCGCTGCGACAGATAGCGGAAGCCTTGGTTTGCACCAGGACCTCGTGGGGTTTCGGCTCCGGACGTTCACGATCGGCGACGACGACCTTCTTGTCGCCGGGGAGAATTACTGCACGCACTTCGAGCCTCTTTCTACTCTTGCCTGGTTACGCCGTACAAAATTGGTTCGTTCACGGCATCAGTGCTGCCTGTGCGGCACCTCTGTCCGTTCAAGGGAAGCCCGGTCGTCCGTTCTCGACTTTGCTGTCCGCGCTCAACTGCGAGCTGGGACAGCCAGACCGGAACAAGCGGCACCGGAGGGCCGGCGGCAGGTCAGGCCGAGCTGCCGACTCCGCATCCCCGCTCTACTTCCATGCCCTGATTATGACACCGGACACATAGGCTATGTCAATACACATACAAAAGTCTGTTCAATAACTGACAATAGTCAGTCGGTCGAAAAGTGGGCCGCGGCCGGGCTGGTGCCGCAGAAGGGCCACCGTGGAGAGTGGGAGACGGCGTGGGCTTATATGCGTACGTGCAACTACTGCGAAGTCCACATGCAACTTTTGCTTGACGTATGGCAAAAGTGTCCCTAGTCTTTTTGTGAGCCTCCCCACCGCCTTCGCATCTCTGCAAGGTAGCCAAGGGCGCGTTACCCGTTCCGCACCCTGACGAGAAAATCGTCATTCGGTAGCCGATCAACGAAAGACAGGCAAATGTTCAAAACTCAGAGTCGAGTAGCAAAGTCCCGCCTGATCGCTGGACTTGGAGCCGCCGTGGCGACAGCTTTGGTCGCAACCGGGTGCTCCGCTGAATCGCCCAATCCAAGCGCCAGCGCCGCGAAGCCGGCCGAACTCAGAATGCTTTACACCACGGATGAAGCCAACAGTGCCGCTGTGGCGTCGCTGGTCCCGCAGTTCAAGGAGAAGCTCGGGATTGATCTGAAGATCGACAACCAGCCCTACGACGCCCTTCAGCAGAAGGTCTTCTCGGAATTCGCGTCCAGCAGCAGCTACTACGACATCGTCGTTGTCGACACACCCTGGGCGCCGGCTCTCGTGCAGAACCTCGAGCCGCTCACCCCCTACATTCAAAACAAGGACCTCAACACCATCGGCGACGCAAACGTCGGGGACTTCATCCCGAAAGTCTTTTACGACACGGCCGTCTACAACGCCGAGTCCCCGATCAAGCGCTACCCGAACGAGACAGAGAAGCCCGCCCCGGACGCCATCAAGAATGCAGGCTTCGATATTTACGGGCTGCCGATCCAGTCCAACGTGGCAGTAATGGCATACCGCAGCGACCTCTTCAACGATCCCCAGCAGAAGGCAAACTTCAAGGCCAAATACGGCAAAGACCTGAAGGTTCCCCAGACCTGGGACGAATACGCGCAGGCAGCCGAGTTCTTCACCCAGCCGGACAAGAAACTGTACGGAACCACTGTCATGGCCGGCGTGGGGGACTGGGCAACCGATGACTTCAAAACACTTCTGGCTTCATTCGGCGGGAACGGACACCTCGTCAACGAGGATCTGAGCCTGGCCTTCAACACCCCCGAGGGAGCCAAAGCACTCAGCTACTACGCCAAGCTCGCCCAAAGCGGGCACGTACCGCCAGGCAGCACGTCCGCCGACTGGGGAACCACAGCTGAATCCTTTGACAACGGACTGACCGCCATGACCATCAATTACCACGACCTGAAGCTCGCGGACAACGTCAAGGGCTCCATCGGGTACGCCCCCGTTCCCAAGGCCGATGCCGCAGGCCCCCACTTCGGCACCTGGATGCTGAGTGTCAACAAGAATTCCAAGAACAAGGAATGGGCCTACCAGGCAATCAGCTGGCTGACCGCGGCAGAGCAGCAGACAGCCATGACAGAAAAGTCCCTGCACCCAAGCCGCAGCTCCGTGTACACCTCGATCAAGAAAGACAACCCCCTCGCCGGTTTCTACGAAACGCTGGGGCAGTCCCTGGAGGTAGGCGTCGGCCGCGCCCGCCTCACCAACTACACCGAAGTCAGCCACGAAATAGCCGTGGCCGTAAACAACGCAGCAACAGGATCCGCCTCCCCACAGCAGGCCCTCCAGGGAGCAGCTGACAAGGTTTCAACACTCCTGAAATCCGCTGGCTACTGATCCTGCACCCAACCCTGTCCAAGGAGCATCAATCATGAGATCCACCGCTGCCCTGCCCAAAGCCGGGCTGCAGGTCGAGGATTCCCGTCGCGCGGGCGGTCAAACACCGACCGTTCCGCCCGGCAGGAAGCCTTTGGCCTGGAAGAAGCGCTCACTCCCCTGGGCCTACATGGCCCCGTCAATGATCGTCCTGCTGCTGATGACGGTCGCACCTGCGGCATTCATCTTCTATTCAGCATTCCGGAACGACAAAATCCTCGGCGGGGTGGGGCGGTTCGTCGGGTTCAACAACTTCATCGAAGCAGTCTCCAACGCCTCCGTCCGCCACGCATTCCTCATCACCTTGGCCTTTGTGGCAGGGGCCGTCATCCTGGAAATGCTCCTTGGGTTCGCGCTGGCACTCCCGCTCGCCGCCCAGACCACTGCCAACAAGGTTGGAGCGGCCCTCATGCTGCTGCCATTCGCAGTCACACCTGCCGTGGCAGCCATGGTCTTCAAGCAGCTACTGAACCCCAACTACGGCTGGGTCGGCTACTACTTGGGCCAGCTCGGCTTCCCCAAGGGCGTCGACCTGCTCGGGGACCCCACCTCGGCATGGATCGTCCTGCTGATCCTGGACATATGGCAGTGGACCCCCTTCATCGCCCTCATTCTGATGGCAGGGCTCCAGTCACTTCCTGGTGAACCGCGGGAAGCCGCCTTGGTCGACGGCGCCTCGCCCTGGCAAATGTTCCGCCATATCACCTTGCCTGCGATGATCCCGTTCATCGCCATCGCCGCAGTTCTTCGCACCATCCAGGCCTTCAAGACCTTCGACTCGTTCAAGATCCTCACCGGCGGAGGCCCCGGCAGCTCCACCGAAATCATCAATCTCGGCATATTCCGTGTCGGCCTGCAAAGCTTCAACGTGGGACTCGCATGTGCCCTCGGTGTGATCTTCCTGATCATCCTGTCCCTGCTCGTACCCCTGATGCTGCGCGTCATTGGCCGCCGGTCCGATCCTGAGGAAATGTAATGTCAACCCCTTCAACAACCATCGGCCGCGGCGCAATAGCCCGGACCATTGTCGGCCGCACCTTCCTGTGGGCATGGCTCCTCATCGGACTCATCCCGCTGGTGTTCATGCTCGTCACCTCCATCAAGCCTGCCGGCCTGGCAAACCAGATACCGCCGGCCTGGCTGTTCCAGCCGACGCTTGAAAACTATGCATCGGTCCTCTCAGCGGGCGGCGGTAAATCCGAAACCTTCGGACAGCTCCTCCTGAACAGCGCCATCGTCAGCTTGGGCGCCACAGTCCTGGCCATCGCGGTCGGAGTGCCGGCAGCATACGCCCTGACCATGAGGGACTTCCGCGCACGGAAGGGCCTGTCCTCCTGGATCCTTTCCACCTACATGTTTCCGCCCATCGTTGCCGTCATCCCGATCTTCGTCTTCGCGGGCAAGCTTGGACTGATGGACACCTACCCGGTGCTGATAGTCCCTTACGCCGCCTTCAATCTGCCCATCGTTGTCTGGATTCTCCGCAGCTCGATTTTGCAGCTGCCCTACGAGATCCAGGAGGCAGCCATGGTGGACGGCGCCTCGACCTGGAATATCCTTCGACGGATCATCTGGCCCCTGCTGGTGCCATCGGTAGCAACAGCAGCGGTACTGACCATCGTCCTGTCCTGGAATGAATTCCTGTTCGCCCTGTCCCTGACGCGAAGCGGAGCCAAAACCGCTCCAGTGGGTCTTCAGCAATTCACCGGCATGTACGGCACCGACTGGGGGGACATCACCGCGGCCGCGACGCTCATCGTTGCACCCATCCTGGTCCTAATGATCATTCTGCGGCGGCAGATGGTCGCCGGACTGACGTTCGGAGCGGTCAAGTAATCCGTCCATAGCCTCAGGCCAGGTCCCCTTTGGCGCTCTGCACGCCCTGCCCGCGCGAAGTCGCATGAGAAAGAACGAAAAAATGTCCCATCAAAGCACCCCGCCCAAAACCCTCGGCGTCGCCATGATCGGCTACGCCTTCATGGGCAAGGCCCACTCGAACGCGTGGCGGAACGTCGCCAGCTTCTTCGATGTCCTGGCCTTCGAGCAGAAAGTGCTCGTCGGCCGGGACGCCGGGCAGGTCGCCGCCGCCGCGGCCAAGTACGGCTGGTCCGAGTCCGCGACGGACTGGCGTTCGGTCCTGGAGCGGGACGACATCGATATCGTGGACATCTGCGCCCCGGGCTGGATGCACGCCGAGATCGCCGTCGCCGCCCTCGAAGCCGGGAAGCACGTGCTTGTGGAGAAGCCGCTGGCCAACACCCTGGCCGAGGCCGAGGCCATGACTGAGGCGGCACGGGCGTCCCGAGCACGTGGGGTCCAGTCCATGGTCGGATTCAACTACCGCCGGGTGCCCGCCCTGGCATTGGCCCGGGAACTGATCGCAGCGGGCCGCCTCGGCTCCGTCCGGCAGGTCCGCGCGGCCTACCTGCAGGACTGGCTCAGCGATCCTGCATCACCCATGTCCTGGCGGCTGAACAAGGAAACAGCGGGTTCCGGAGCTCTCGGGGACATCGCCTCGCACGCGATCGACCAGGTCATGTTCCTCCTCGGAGACTCCGTCACCGAGGTCTCCGGCCGGCTGCACACCTTCACAACCCGCCGGCCCGGCCCGTCCGGGCTGGAGGAGGTAACGGTCGACGACGCCGCCTGGGCCACGCTGTCCCTTGCCTCCGGGGCCATCGCCTCGGTGGAGGTCTCCCGCGTGGCCACCGGGCAGAAGAACTCCCTGAAACTCGAGATCTACGGGGACAAGGGCACCATCCTCTTCGACCTGGAGAACCTGAACGAGCTCGGTTTCCTGGACGCCACCGCCCCGGTGCGCGAGCAGGGATTCCGCCGGATCCTGGTCACCGAACCCGACCACCCCTACCTGGATTCCTGGTGGCCGCAGGGCCACATCATCGGGTGGGAACACACGTTCACCCACCAGATCCGCGACTTCCTCACCGCGATCAGCACCGGTGACGCGCCGTCGCCGTCGTTCGAGGAAGGCCTCGCCGTCCAGCGCGTCCTCGCCGCCGTCGAAGAGTCAGCTGCCGCGAAAAGCGCGTCCATCCAACTCGTCCAGCCCACCGACGCCGCAGCCGCCACACCGACCGAAGGAGCCTGACGTGCCCCGCCCGTACACCCTGTTCACCGGCCAGTGGGCCGACCTGCCCTTCGAGGAAGTCGCCAAGCTCGCGTCCGGCTGGGGCTACGACGGCCTGGAAATCGCCGTCTCCGGCGACCACCTGGACGCCTGGCGGTGGGACGAACCCGGCTACGTCGAATCCAAACTCGCCATCCTGGAGAAGTACAACTTGAAGGTCTGGGCGATCTCCAACCACCTCAAGGGCCAGGCCGTATGCGATGACCCGATCGACTTCCGCCACGAAGCGATCGTCGGGTCCAAGGTCTGGGCCGACGGCGACCCCGAAGGCGTCCGGCAGCGCGCCGCCGAGGAAATGAAACACACCGCCCGCCTCGCCAAGGCCCTCGGGGTGGACACCGTGGTCGGCTTCACCGGCTCCTCCATCTGGCAATACGTGGCCATGTTCCCGCCCGTCCCCGAAAAGGTCATCGACGCCGGCTACCAGGACTTCGCCGACCGCTGGAACCCCATCCTGGACGTCTTCGACGAATGCGGCGTCCGCTTCGCCCACGAGGTCCACCCCTCCGAGATCGCCTACGACTACTGGACCACCGTCCGCACCCTCGAAGCGATCGGGCACCGCGAAGCGTTCGGCCTGAACTGGGACCCCTCGCACTTCATGTGGCAGGGCATCGACCCTGTCTCCTTCATCTGGGACTTCAAGGACCGGATCTACCACGTGGACTGCAAGGACACCAAGCTCCGCCCCACCGGCCGGAACACCGTGATGGGCTCGCACCTGCCCTGGGGCGACCCGCGCCGCGGCTGGGACTTCGTCTCCGCAGGACGCGGCGACGTCCCCTGGGAATCCTCCTTCCGGGCCCTCACCGCGATCGGCTACACCGGCCCCATCTCCATTGAGTGGGAAGACGCCGGCATGGACCGCCTCCACGGCGCCCCCGAAGCCCTCGCGGCGCTGAAGAAGTTCGACTTCCCCTCCTCCCAAACCAGCTTCGACGCAGCCTTCAAGCAATAGCCAGGCGCTGGGCGTGCGGCGCCGTGATCAAGACGGTATGGAGAAATCGACAGAAGCCGGAAAGGACCAGACAGATGGACGAAGAAGAAGCACCGCTGCGCATCGGCATCCTGGGAGCATCCCGCATCAGCCCAACATCCATCGTTGAACCTGCAAGGCTGACGGGTGCACGGCTGGTCGCTGTCGCAGCCCGCGACCGGGACCGGGCACAGGCCTTCGCCGGCCAGCATGGCGTGGAACGGGTGCTCGGCTCCTACGAAGATCTTGTTAATGACCCGGAGATCGAAGCGGTCTACAACCCCCTGGCCAACTCGCTGCACGCCCCTTGGAACCTGGCGGCCATCGCGGCAGGAAAACACGTCCTGTCCGAGAAACCGTTCGCCGCAAACGCGACAGAAGCCAGGAATGTGCGCCCCGCAGGCGAACGTGCGGGCGTCAAGGTCGTGGACGGCTTCCACTATCTCTACCACCCTGTCACGAAGCGGCTGCACGAACTCGTCGCCTCGGGGGAACTCGGCGAGCTTCGACGCGTGGAAACCATGGTGATGATTCCACCTCCACCACCGGAAGACCCAAGGTGGTCACTGCCGCTGGCGGGGGGAGCACTGATGGACCTGGGCTGCTACAGCCTCCACGCCATCCGCGCCATGGCCCCCCTGGCAGGGGGCAATCCCACTCTCATCAACGCCCGGGGAGCCGAACGCTCTGGCCTGCCCGGAGTCGACGAATGGGTTGACGCCGACTTGGTCTATCCCTCGGGAGTCACCGCGACGGCACAATGCAACATGAATGGAACCCGAGCCGAAATGACCTACCGCGTCATTGGTAGCAAGGGACAAGCCACAGTGGCAAATTTCATCCTCCCTCATACCGACGACAGCCTTAAGGTGAAAACGAATCGTGGCCAACGGATCGAGCACCTGGGCACAAGATCCTCCTACACCTACCAGCTGGACGCTTTCGCCGCCCTCATCCGGCACGGAATCCCCATGCCCACAGACAGCGCAGACTCCGTCCGGACGATGGAGCTAATCGACGAATGCTACAAAGCCATCGGACTGGAACCCCGTGACAGCAGCACCCAGACCGAGTCGCTCACCAACTCCACAAGAACCCATAGCAGGGCCGCCCCGACGGCGTCGTTGACATCGCAAACGGGAAATGCAGAATGACAAGCTCCGGGACCCTGCGTTTGGGCCCGGAGATTCGTCTTGCAACCGAGTTCGGCCCGCCTGCAATATCCCTGCCGTTTGCATTCGTGCGACCAGCAACTCGCGCCTTGCAAGACGCATACGCGAGTTGTGGCACATCCCAACCTGACACCGAGCCAGCGCCTCTTGACGTTCTTCTGGGAAGGCGTGCGATTCCGCATTCCACAGCCATGACCGTAAGCTCCACACGCCTGACGACCGCGTGGGTTCAGGGCAGGAGCAGCAAGCCCGTGGGGCCGGCAGCCCCGAAGATTCGCCAGACGCCGTCCGGCATCCCGCCGGGATTACCACCACAAAGAGCACAACGAGAAAGTGAGTCACCCATGAGTTTGCATGGAACCAAGATTGCCCTGTTGATCGAGGATGAGTACCAGATCCTGGAGGGCTGGTACCCGCTGCTCCGCCTGCAGGAGGCCGGAGCGGACGTTCGCGTCATCGGCAGCGGCACGAAGAACAGTTATGACAGCAAGGAGCACTACCCGATGGAGGTCGACGCGGCTGCGGCCGATGTCAGCGCCTCCGACTTCGACGCCGTTGTCGTCCCCGGTGGCTTCGCCCCGGACAACATGCGCCTTCACCCCGAAATGATCGGCCTCGTCCGGGACATGAACGAGGCAGGCAAACTCGTCACCGCCATCTGCCACGGCGGATGGGTCCTGGTCTCCGCCGGCGTGCTCAAGGGCAAGAACGCCACGGGCTACCTGCCGATCAAGGACGACGTCGAAAACGCGGGCGGCACCTGGGTCGATGAATCTGTTGTGGTGGACGGGAACGTCATCACCTCCAGGACCCCGGTCGATCTTCCCGACTTCACGCGCTCGATCATCGCTTACCTCGAAGGCCGCCCGACCGAAACCGAACACGCCACACATGAACACGCCACACATGAACACGCCGGTTTGGACAACGTCAGAACCGGCGGCTGAACAAGGCACGAATCCCGCCAGCACGGCGACCCTGGGCGGTCCCGGACCACAACAGGTCCGGGACCGCCCACCCGTGTCCGTCCCAAAGACATCAGTCCTGCCTTGCCCCAGGGTAAAGCTGCTTGCTCGTCCTAAAGGACGAGCTGCTGCAGGTCCAGAAGGATTGGGTTACCGGCCGACGAGGTTTCGACGGACGGGGCAAGGCGGGCGCTGCAGGTCACCGGCCATGCAATCACGCCTGCAGGTAATCCCTCTATTCAGTTTCAGCAACCACGCGGCGATTTAATCCGGTGAGCGCCAACGGTAGTGCTCAGGGAACCGCGGCGGGAAGGAAGCTCCTTCACCGGTGTCCGGACCCGCCTGGTTCGCGGCATCTTCAAGATTTCATGATGCCGGTTCCGCAGCGGAACGGGGCGGGCCCGTCATCACGACATTCCGCACTGGCTGGCCGGCGGCGAGCCGGTTGATATTCTCAATGATTTCCTTGGATCGTCCTCTGAAGGTCTCTTCGGTGACCGCCGAAGAGTGCAGCGTCATGATGACATGGTCCAAGGATTCGAAGGGCAGGGTGCTTGATTTTCCGATGCCACCGGGTTCGGGATACCGATACCAGACATCAATGGCCGCTCCGGCAATGCCGTGATGTTTCAACGCGGAATAAAGCGCTTCCTCCTGCACAACGGGACCGCGCGCCACATTGACCAAAAGGCCTTCGGGTCCCAATGCGTCCAGCTGGGCTGCCCCGATGATCCCAGCGGTCTCCGGCGCAGAGGGGTACTGATCACGAGAACGTCAGATTCAATCAGGGCCCTGAGCAAATCCTCGTCGGATCCGGCCCACCGGAGCCCGTGTGCTTTCGCGTCGACTGATCCCGTCCGGGTGACGGCGAGGCCTTCGGCGCCGAAGGACTGCAGGAGCTTCCATGAGGCGGCCCCGATGTGACCGAAGCCGAGGAATGTCACAACCGCACCCCGGAGCGTTTTGGGCTGACGCAGGCCTCGGCAATAGACGCTCGAGTGCCACTTGCCTTTCCGCAAGGCTGCGTCCTGGCGCATGAGGTCGCGCCGGAGTGCGACGAGGACAGTGGCCACGTATTCGGCGATCGATCCGTCATGGTGGAAGGTGTTCGCGCACACAGCTCCGGTGTTGAGGGCCTCCGGCTCGATGCCGTCGAAGCCGGCGCCGGCGGTATGAATCAGCTGGAGTCTGTTGGCCCCTGCTCCCATTGCCTTGGTCAGGCGCGGTCCGACGAAGACATCGGCGTCCCTGAGCGCGGACAGTACGCCGGAATCATCCCAGGATCTGTGCCAAGAGATGACCGTTCCCGGAGCAACCCCCAGTTCAAAGGCGGGGCGGTGGACGATGAGGCTAGGGTCGGCGATGACGATTTTCATGGTGTCGTTTCCTAGGGCTCTTTACTGGACGTGCCCTTCGCCGGGTGGCTCTGCGGCAACCGGCACTGGCTCCCGGTGTGGTGCGAGCCTAGCTAGGGCGTGTCTCCTAAAGTCTGGGTCAGTTGTTCGGGATGCTGGATGAGTGTCTCGTACTTCTGTTCTGACTGATGGTCAGTGGGCCCGCATTCAGCCGTTGCTGCTGACTTCAGCTGGCCGCCGCGGTCCCCCGTTCCTTCCGGGACGACCGGCGCGTGGTGGAAGGCATCATCTACCGGTACCGATGCGGGATCGCTTGGCGTGACGTGCCGGCCGAGTTCGGTCCGTGGCAGACCATCTGGAAGCGGCACCGCCGCTACAGCGGCGACGGCACCGGGGACAAAATCCCGGCCGGGCTGCTCACGGAAGCTGACGCCCGGCATGAAGTGGATTGGTCGATTTCAGTGGACTTGACGGTGAACCGCGCCCACCAGCACGGCACTAACCTTCCCCGCGCCACAGGGGCCCGGTCGAATTACATGAATCTGTTTGAAGAACCAGACGATCATGCGACTGGCCGTTCGCGCGGCGGGTTGAGTACCAAGATTCACGCCCTGGTCGACGGTAAAGGCAGGCCATTGGTGCTGCTGATCGCCCCCGGGCAGGGCGGAGACGCGCCGATGTTCACCCACCTGATGGACCAATTGAAGATCAACCGCACTGGTCCGGGCAGGCCAAGAACCCGCCCGGACCGTGTCCGCGGTGACAAGGCCTACTCATCCCGGGCAATCCGGGCGCACCTCCGCGACCGCGGCATCACGGCTTTAATCCCGCAACCATCCGACCAGATCGGCCTCGAAAACGACGCGGCTCCACCGGCGGCAGACCTCCGGCCTTCGACAAAGAGGACTACAAAGGCCGAAACGTCGTTGAACGGAGTTTCAACACCTTCAAGCAGTGGCGGGCATTGGCAACCCGCTACGACAAACTCGCACTCACCTACCGCGTAGGAGCCGTTCTCCGGGCAATTAGCATCTGGCGGACAGCTTTAGGAGACACGATCTAGCCGCGGAAAGAGTACGGGGATCTTCCCGTGACGCCCGGCTCCAGGACGAAGATTGCACCTGCATGGGGCTGGTCCTGTAGCTGCCGGGGCGTCAGGCCGTTGCGGGCGGAGGTGATGAATAACTGATTGAGAGCGGGGCCGCCGAACGCGACACTGGTCGGCCTGCTAACGGGCAAGCCGAGTGTTTCCAGTAAGACGCCTTCGGGGCTGAAGCGCTGGACACAACCCCCGTCCCACATGGCCACCCAAATGGTTCCCTCGGCGTCGACCGCCATTCCGTCCGGCGTGGCGATAGGATGGGGCAGATCCACCAGAACGCGGCCGTTGCTGATCTGGCCGGTTTCGACATCAAAATCGTAGGCATCCAGCCTTCTGGTTGACGAATCGGTGAAGTAGAAGGTGCGGCCGTCGGGGGACCAGTCCAGGCCGTTTGAAATAGAAACATTCGGGCGTACCGGTGTCACGTGGAGTGTGCTGCTGATCCGGTAGAGGCTCCCGGCCGATGGTGAAAGGTCCGCGGCCATGGTCCCGGCCCAGAGACGCCCTGCAGGATCACACGCGCCATCATTCATCCGATTACCGGCAATGTCGGACTCTATGGGGACGGCGAGCTCGAAGGCGTTCCCATCGGGGTGGATGAAACCGATTCCGTCGCGTACTGCGCACACCAGTCCCCCTGACTGGCGCCGGGCGACCATGCCAACCGGTTGGCCAACGTCGATGCTGCGGTCCAGACCCGATGCGGGATCGAGCAGGTGAATCCTGCCGGCAAAGATGTCAACCCACAGCAGTTCCTGCCGCTGCTCGTCCCACCACGGCCCCTCGGCAAGATCCGCTCCGGCATCGATGGCAATGTCGACGTGCCTGCTTTTCATGATCAGGAATCTCCAAACGGGGGTTTCATTCCGGTGCGGTCAAGAGGTCCTGGTGTCGCGCATCATCCGGAAGCGCGACACCAGCGTCACCGCTTGTGTCGTTCACGCAGCCGAGGCGAACCGTGCGTCGGTCAGCGTGTATTTTTCCAGGGCGCCATCTGCGAAGTCGATGCCCAGCCCGGGAACCTCACGTGCTTCAACGTATCCCCCGGTTGCTGTGAGGGGCTGTTCCAGCAGCCCGTCCCAACCGGGACCCCCGTAGGCGTCGAATTCGATCATTGGCGCATTTTCGCAGCTTAGAATCATATGAAGCCCTGCGGCCAGAGCCACCCCGGTTCCCGAGCTGCAGGCAATGTGGGGGACGCACCACAGGTTCCAGGAGCTGGCCATATCGGCGACCCGCTTGCATTCGGAGATTCCGCCCACGCTGGTGCAGTCCGGCTGAAGGACATCAAAGGTCCGCTTGCGCAGAAGGTCGAGGTACTCGTAGCGGGTAAGCAGCGATTCGCCGCCGGCGAGTTTGAGCGACACCCGGTCAGAGAGCCACGAATGATCGTCGATGTACTGGGTGAGGCTGCGGGAAAGAATGGGTTCTTCCAGCCACAACACGCCCAATTGCTCGAGTTCGGTGGCAAGGGTGAGCGCCTCCCGGCGGTCAAAGGCCATGTTCGCATCGACCATAATGTCAACGTCGGGCCCGACCGCATCGCGGACGCGGGCGACCATGTCCACACCCTTGCTCAGACTCGGACCATTACGCAGCTTCATGGCGAAGAAACCCTGCTCAACGGCGGCTATAGACTCTTCAACTATTTGCTCCGTCGGCTTTAGGGACGGCGCGTAGTAGGCTTTCACCTTCGACTTGGAGGCTCCCAGGAGGCGGTAGACAGGCTGGTTGCTTGCCTTGCCGAGAAGATCCCACAGGGCGATGTCGATGCCACTCAGCGCGTAGGTCTCGATCCCCCGGCGGCCCCACATGTGTGTCGCATTGAGCATGTCCTGCCAGATGGACGCAACGTCCAGTGGATCACGCCCGATGAGCATGGGACCCAGCTGGTGGTTGATGATGGGACCCACGGTGGGGAAGTATTCGGCCGAGAATCCGGCTTCACCGATCCCTTCGATACCTTCGTCGGTTTTTACTCGAACGATGATGCCGCCTTTGACGTTCACTTCCATCGCGCCCCAGCGAAGCGGCTCATCCAGCGGCACCCCGACGGGGAAAGCCTTTACCTCTGTTATTTTCATGCTCTTAGGTCCTTTCGCGGGTGTCGCGGATTCTGCCGACGGCGGCCCGGCACTTCGGGAAATACCGGGCCGCCGTCGGTGTTTAGGGTTAGTGATCGCGGGGAGCGGACTGCCGTAGGTGCGGGATCAGGTCGTACCAGTCATAGTCGCCGTCATAGAAGTACTCCGTGGTGTCGTAAGTCCCGTCCATGGTGTCCTTGAGCGATTTCGGACCAGGGAATCCGATGGTTTTCCACCCCATCTGATCCTTGTTGCCGCCGTACACCGGATCACAGTAGAACCCCTGCCTGGTGTGCAGGCACAAGGTATCGAAGAAGGAGAGGTCCTCGTCGAAGACGCCTTGCAGGAAGGTGGTTACCGGCTCCTTCGTTCCGTGGGTGACCCTGGTGGGTTTGGGCGCCCCGGAGAGCTCCACGAAGACCTGGTCCTGCTGGTCATCGATGAGGTCCACGAAATTCCCGCCGAACAAACGCTCGGACAGCGCATCCAGCTCTTTGATGCCCTGGCGGTAGAGTTCCTGCATCTTGAACTGTCGGGCGCGCCAGGCGTCGGCTGCTTTGCCAGCCATCTTCAGGAATCCGGAGCCGTCCGCGGCAGCGTAAACGTAGCCGATTCCCGAAATGTACCTGTCGATGAAGACCACGACGCGTGCTTCTTTGGCACCGGGATCGTGGTCCGTGGGCATGATGCGCGCCGTGGCGGCTTCGATGGTGTTCCATTCGTGTTCCGTGAAGAACAGTCGTTCCGTGGAGTCCGGATCGACGGGGGCCCCGACGATTTCCCAGTCCGCTTTGAGAGTCATGACTGCAGCTCCTTTCTAGATCAGTGTTTTCTCGGCGAGACGCTCGACGCGGCCCTTTGAATAGGTATTGGCGATGTAGTCGGAACAGCGCCATGCGTTGGCCATCATGGTCAGCGTCGGGTTCACACCGGTGGCCGTCGGGAAGCCCGAGCCGTCGAGCACGAAGAGGTTTTCGACGTCGTGTGCCTGGCCCCATTCATTGAGGACGCTCTTGGCCGGGTCGAAGCCCATCCGGGCTGTGCCGTGCTGGTGGCAGGTATTGCCCGTCATCTTGTCCAGGTACACGGGAACAGTTTTGCGCGCTCCTGCCGCCTCCAGAATCTCCGCGTTCTTGTCGACCTGCCATTTGCCCATGGCGATGTCATTGGCATGCGGGCTGTGTGTGATGCGAGCCACAGGTAGTCCCCAAGCGTCTTTAACGGTCGGGTCCAGATCCACCCGGTTCGACTCGACCGGCATGTCGTGCAGGATCATTCCGATCTTCATGGCGTAACTGAAGTAGTTCCGGTCAGCGTCCTTCAGCGCCTCGCCCCAGCTGGGGCGGCCCGGGAAGACCCAGTTGATCGGGTGGGCAGTCTGCGACGCGGAAATGATGCTGCCTCCGATATGGCCGCGGTTGGTGTCCGTTTCGTAGAACTCCAGCGAGCCTCCGGAAATGTAGTTTCCGGCGAAACCATTTAGCGGCTCATCGATTTCGTTGTCGAACAGTCCGACCGCGAACAAGTACTCATGGAACGTGGCGTTCTTTCCCACCAATCCGGAGCTGTTGGCCAAGCCATCCGGGAATTGGGAGCTCCGGGAAATCAGGAGCAGACGGGCAGACTCGATCGCGCCCAGGGCGAGAATGACGACCTTGGCATCCTGCTCGATTTCGTCGCCATCGGGATCGATGTAGACAACACCCGTTGCCTTGCCGTCCTTGCCCATCTTGACTTCCCGGACGAAGCTCTCCGCCCGAACCTCAAAGTTTCCCGTGGCCAGCGCGTCGGGAATGAAGGTAGTGAGGATGTTCGAGCGGGCGCCGGACGGATCACCGTACTGGTTCCAGAAGCTCGTCTTATTGAAAGGGTTTCGGCCGTTGTGATCGTTTGTGACCATCGCATGCGGAAGGGGGAAGGCATTGATGCCCATTTTGTTGCACGCGTCGTAGAAGCGCTTGCCGTAACGGGTCGGTCGCAGCGGCGGGCTCGGGTAACCCTTGCTGCGGTGCGGCTCATATTTGTCTGCGCCGGCGATGCCTGACACGCCGAAGGCCCATTCAACCTTCGTCAGATACGGCTCCAGGTGTTCGTAGCGGAACGGCCAGTCGGCCAGGCTGGCGCCTTCGAGCTCGCCGTGCAGGGAACGCAGCATGAAGTCGGACTCACGGGGTCTCGGCACCCAGCCTGCCCAGTGATTCGTGCCGCCACCAACCATCTGTGGCGTCGGGGAGAATGCGAAACGCTTGGCCTCTTCGGTCTCGGAATACCGCACTGTGCGGGGAAAGAGGCCCGGGTCGGGCCACATGTAGTCACGGTTTACGAATTTAAGCTCGTCGCCAGAGTAGTGCTCGTTGTTGCGCAGCCACGGTCCTCGATCGAAACCGACCACCTTCAGGCCAGCTTCACTGAGCACCTTGGCTGTTGTTCCGCCGTTGGCTCCGAGCCCGACGACGATGACGTCAACGGGTTCTGGCTTCTTCGTTGTAGCCACTGACATTCTCCTAAGTTCGATGACGGCACCACGTGCCGTGCACACTTTCTGTCTTTTTCAGTTCTCGGCTGCAGGAACTGGTGCTGCACGGTTGGACCGCGTTCCGCCCACTTCCCGGGAGCGCGGCCCGTCCGCACAATCCGCGGGTCGACACATACTGTTGCTTTTGCCTGCGGTTGGCGGCGTCCCCTATCAGGCGGACGCGCCGGTTTCGGTCGGGCGGCCTTCGAGGTAAGCGATGATCGCGCGCGTGAAGTCGGGAAGATCGACCGGGGTCCTGGAGGTGATGACGTTCCCGTCCACCACAACAGATTCATCGACCCAGGTGCCGCCCGCGTTTTCGACGTCGTCCTTGATCGGCAGGTAGCCCGTGGCGTTCTTGCCCTTGAGCACGCCGGCGGAGACCAGGACCCATCCGCCGTGGCAGATGGCGGTGACGAGTTTGCCTGCCTCGTTCATGTCCCGGACGAGGCCGATCATTTCGGGGTGAAGGCGCATGTTGTCCGGGGCGAAGCCACCGGGGACGACAACGGCGTCGAAGTCGGAGGCGCTGACATCGGCCGCAGCCGCGTCGACCTCCATCGGGTAGTGCTCCTTGCTGTCATAACTGTTCTTCGTGCCGCTGCCGATCACGCGAACGTCCGCTCCGGCCTCCTGCAGGCGGAGCAGCGGGTACCAGCCCTCCAGGATCTGGTACTCATCCTCGATCAACAGGGCAATCTTGGTTCCATGCAAACTCATGGGTGACTCACTTTCTCGTTGTGTGCAGATATCGGGATCAAGGGTCCTCAGGTGGTACCCCAAGTGGACTGGGCGGGAGTTGCTGGCCTTGATGGACCTTCCCGCACCAATCATCCGGTTATCAGGTGGTCTGAACTCTGCCGCATTTGCTCATCGGTGTCAAGGTTTTGGCACCTCGGTAGCGCTGAGCTGAAGGAATGAACGGCACGACCGGGCTGGCCCTCGCGTATACCGACGGGGCCGGACGGCGGCGGCCTGAACGCCTGCCCTTGGTTCAGGCCAGTGTTCGGGCCGCCGAGCGGATCAGCATGGCAACGGACACGGCCCCGGGATCAATGAACCCTCTGGAGTTTTCCCGCGCGTAGCTGGATTTGCCCTTGCGGGCGACCATGTCGGAAGTCGCGTCACGGCCGGCTTCAGCGGCAGTCGCCGCCGACGTCAGGGCCTCTGACAAGGACTTCTCTTCCTTCAACTTCGCCTTCAGTGTTTGGACGGACGGCGCCAGGGCGTCGAACATGGTCTTGTCCCCCTGTTTTACTTTGCCTCTCTCACTGACGCCTTGGGCGGCCGCTTCAAAGGCATCTGACAGCAGTCCCGGACTGATAGTCGGCGCGCCGCCCACCGCTCTTGCCATCCGAAGGAAGATGGTTCCGTAGAGCGCACCACTGGACCCTCCGACAGAGGAAACGATATGCATGCCGACATCCTTGAGGAACTCCCCTGGAGTCGCGGCTCCGTCCCAATCAGGCACGGATTTGAGCAGTGCGGACATTCCGCGCTCCATGTTCGAGCCGTGATCTGCGTCACCGCTGGCGGCGTCCAGATCGCTGAGGATGAGGTGCTGTTGGATGATCTGGTCTGCGAAATCCAGGATCCACCGCTCCAGGTCGATTCTTGTCAGGTTGGTGTCCGTCGTCATTTTCATCGTCCCCACCGCAATGCGGCTGTTTGGACCGGAGCATCCCATAGGTCTTTTAGCTCCTGGTCGAGTTCAAGGAAGGTTACTGCGGCGCCCGCCTGATCGAGGGAAGTCACGAAATTTCCCACCAATTGACGTGTGACGCAGGCGCCGCGCGCCTCTGCCGCCGCAGCCAGTTCTCCCGCGAGAAGATAAAGCTCGTGATGCGGCGTGGCTCCCATCCCGTTGACCAGCATGAGAAGGTCACCCCCGTCCTTCGGCATGAGGTCGGACAGGACCTCGTTGACCATCAGACGCGCAATCTCCCGGGCGTTGGCCATCGGGACCCGTTCACGTCCCGGTTCACCGCTAATGCCGATACCCAGATCCATGTCCGTTTCGGCAAGTTCGTACACCGGTTTTCCGCGTGCAGGAGGAGTGCACGAGGAGAGTCCAACCGCGAACGTTCCTGAGCGGCCGATCACTTTCTGGGCAACGGCCAGCACCTCTGACAGTTCCCTGCCCTCCTCCGCGGCAGCGCCAGCAATCTTTTCAACAAGGACCGTGGCCCCGAGCCCCCGTCGTCCAGCCGTTTCCCCGTCGTCCGGGATCGAGACATCATCATTGACGACAACCTGGGCCACCTGGATGTCTTCGAAGTACAGGATCTCCTGAGCCATCCCGAAATTCATCACCTCACCCGTAAAGTTTTTGATGATGTGGAGCACTCCTCTTCCCGCATTTGCGCGGCGGGTAGCGGCCACGATTTGGTTTGGGACGGGTGACGTGAAGATCTGCCCAGGTGCGGCGGCGTCAAGCATCCCGTAACCGACGAAACCCGTATGTGTGGGTTCGCAGCCTGAACCGCCGCCCCCCACGAGGCCGACCTTCGGAAAAGGGGGGTCCTCCCGGCGTTGAAGTACCCGGTTCGTGCAGTCCCACTCCAGAATCTCCCGGTGCGCTCCCACAAGTCCCGTCACGTAGTCATCCACCGCAGCTGATGGTTCATTCAAAAATTTTTTCATTTGCCTTCCTTTTACCTCCGGCGCCAGCCCGTGTACTTCCGCATTGCAGCCAGCGGTGCCGGTGGCTTGATGATCGGGTGGTCTGACCAGACAGCTTTCCCTAGAAAGACGCCCGCGTCAATCCCCTGCCCTGGCCGCGTGATGAAGAGGACTTGCGTCACAAGATCCTCCACGGGCCGGATGTGCCCGGCGATCCAGCGCCCCCTTGTAGAAAACATGGAAAAGTATTGACAGCGGATTTTGCGTCTCGTAGTGTTCAGACCACCGGATCACCTGCCATCCAGCTCACATGCGGCAGGAACAAGGTCCGGTAAGGCTTGAAGGCCGCGACCGCGGAAAACCCTGGGTGCCGGCAATGCTGCCGCCCTGTAACAAGGAGAACAAATGTCTTCACTGGACTACACCTACGAAAACATCGACAAGGTCATCGACCGTTCGCGCTACCTTGCTCCGACCATCGATCCCAAAAAGACGATGTTGCTTGTACTCGACATGCAGAAGGCGTGTGCGGAGCCCGGCGGCGCGATGTACATTCCCAGTGTCGGAGGCGCGCCGGAGGGCAAGGACACCATCGAGCCGGTCAAGAACGTGCTTGAAGCCTGCCGTGCGAAGGGCATCCCTGTCGTGTGGTCACTCTGGGGTCTCCGCGGGGATGGTAAGGACGCTGGCTACGCCGACGTCAAATGGGGCCTCGAAGGCCAGCTCGGCAGCTTCCCGGGTTCCTGGGGCAATGGCGGTGATGAGCTCGTCGACGAACTCAAGCCGCTGGATGACGAACCGGTGATCCGCAAGCACCGTTTCTCATCGTTTTACGGCACGCCGCTGACAGAGTACATGCGCCGTGCGGGCGCCGACACGCTGGTGATTGCCGGCCTCTCCACGGGCAACTGCCAGATTGCCACCGCCATCGACGGAGCGAACCAGGACTTCAAGATCATAACTCTCGCTGACACCTGTGCTGCCATCCCCTCGGGGCAGGACGATCCGCTGGGCTATGGCCAGCACTGGGAGGCGCTGAGGAACATTCAGGCCAACCACGGCGACGTCCGCACGAGCAAAGAATTCCTCGAACTCATCGACGCCGTCTAAGCGCTCTTTGATTCACTGGTACGTCCCGCCGGCTACTAGGCGGGACGTACCCTCGGCAGCTTCTCCTAACTGCTTTCCAATTCTCGACAACCGGCGTTCCCGGCTACCTTGCGCCTCAGGTTCACGCTAAGTCATCAGACCACCGGGTTACCGGGATACCACCACACGGAAACAATTTCGACGATGAGGTTGGAATGAACAACAACGAAAACTCCCTAAGCGGCGCGGCCGGAACTGCCGATCATCCCATTGTGTCCGTACGCGGAGTCGGGAAGGTCTACCCCGGCGTCGTGGCCCTGGCCAACGTCGACATCGATCTGCGCCCCGGCGAAATCCACGGGCTACTTGGCGAGAACGGCGCCGGAAAGTCGACGCTGATTAACATCCTTTCCGGAACGGTGTCCCCTACGGCCGGAACAGTCCGGGTTGCCGGCTCCGAAGTCACCATCGGGAGCCCCCGGGATGCCCAGGACCTCGGCATTTCAACAGTCCACCAGGAACAGTCACTTGCCCCGAATCTCACCGCCGTGGAGAACATTTTCCTCGGCCGTGAACTTATCACTGGCAGAAACCGGGTCGCCGGGGTTCTCGACGAAAAAGAAATGCGCTCCCGTGTACTTGAACTCGCGCATGAGTTCGGTCTCACCGACCACGACATTAAGGTCCCGGTTGAAGCCCTCGGAGCCCTTAAGCAGCACGTCGTGCAGATCATCAAAGCATTGGCCTTCCGGACGCAGGTCCTGATCCTGGACGAACCAACATCCGGCTTGGCCGATCACGAACGCCTCACATTGTTCAGCTACATGCGCCAGCTACGCCAGAGGGGAATCTCCCTGCTCTGGGTCACACACCGTCTCGATGAGCTCTTCGGACTGGCCGACACCATCACAGTGCTCCGCGATGGCCAGCTCGTGGCAACCGTGGACCCTGCCGGACAGACTGCCGAATCGCTCGTCCGGCTCATGGTCGGGCGATCCAACCTGGCAGCACGGGAAGAGATCGTCGAGGAAGGAAGG
Source organism: Arthrobacter sp. FW305-BF8 (assembly GCF_021789315.1). Lineage (NCBI taxonomy): Bacteria > Bacillati > Actinomycetota > Actinomycetes > Micrococcales > Micrococcaceae > Arthrobacter > Arthrobacter sp. FW305-BF8. The sequence goes on along the minus strand of NZ_CP084561.1, from coordinate 128,420 downwards.
GTCCACGGCTTCACCGGCGCCCGCGACGAGGTCCTGCGGCTGGATTCAATCACCCGTCACCCCCTTCTTCATGACGTCAGCCTCTCCGTCCGACGGGGAGAGATCCTCGGACTGGCCGGAATCGCCGGTGCGGGCCGGACCGAAACTGCCATGGTCATCCTGGGCGCCGACCGCCCGGACTCAGGAACCATCTTCCTGCATTCCCGCCCCCTGGTCATCCGCAATCCTCGTGACGCCCGCCAGAGAGGCATCACCTACGTGCCTGAAGAGCGGAAAACCCACGCTATTCTCGGCGACTTCTCAATCAAGCGGAACATCACAATCTCGGACCTGAACAGGACAGCCGCTGCGGGCTTGTTCCTCCGCGGCGGCCGGGAGACGGCAACCGCGAAAAGATACGTCAGTGACCTGGGCGTAAAGACGGCCTCCGTACAGGAAAAAATCCGCAATCTCAGTGGGGGGAACCAGCAGAAGGTCGTCATCGCGCGCTGCCTCTTCACCGAACCCGATCTGATTATTTTCGATGAGCCCACCCAAGGCATCGATGTCGGCGCCAAAGCCGAGGTCTACCGGCTGATCTACGACTTCGTTGACCAGGGAGGCGCGGCAATCGTAATCAGCTCCGAACTGCCCGAACTGATCCGCGTATCCGACCGAATCGCCGTGATGCGGGAAGGAACCATAGTGGGCGAACTTGAGAGCACCGGCCGTGACGAAACAGCCTCCGAAACCAGCGAACTCGGCGAACGAATTATCTCTCTGGCAACCCGAGGAGCGGTAGCAGTATGAGCATCTTCCAGCGTTCATCACGAGTACTGGCGATTGACGGCGTCGCCGTTTCGATCGTCTTCCTGATCATGTGCGTTTACTTTGCCCTCGCATCGCCGTATTTCCTTAGCCCCGACAATATTTACAACACCTTCGTCGAATCCGTTTCCGCAGTGCTGCTGGCCGCCGGCCTGACCTTCGTCCTGATCAGCGGCGGAATCGACCTGTCCATCGGCTCCAACATCGGCCTGAGCGCGGCCGCAACTCTCTTCGCCACCATGAACGGTGCGCCCACCGTCCTCGCTGTACTTGCCGGTGTTGCCACCGGGCTGATCTTCGGGCTCGTAAACGGGGCATTCGTGGCAGGGCTGGGCGTCAGCGACTTTATCGTCACGCTGGCGACACTGAGCATCGGGGCTGGTGTGCTGCAGGTCTTCACGTCCCATACGCAGCTCACCGGAACCGCGGACAGTTCCTTCCTCGCCCTCGCGGGAGAAAAAATCGCGGGGATCCCGACAGGGGTGCTAATCACAGCGGTTATCCTGCTCATCCTGGAGGTCGCGCTCACAAAAACACCCTTCGGACGGACGATCTACGCCGTAGGCATCAACCCGAACGCAGCGTACCTGGCCGCCGTCAGCGTGCGCAGGACCAAGTTCTCGGTCTTCACCATCTCCGGAATCATTGCCGGCATCGGTGGAGTGCTCCTGGCATCCCACCTCAACTCTGTCCAGCCCGGACTCGGGGGCGGTTATGAGCTGACAGCGATCGCCGGGTGCGTAGTGGGCGGAGTAGCCCTCGCCGGTGGCCGCGGAAGCATCTGGCGCGCTGCCCTCGGGGCCTTCTTCCTATCCATCCTCAGCCGCGGCCTGCAACTGATCGGGGTCGACCCGCTCTGGTTCTCGATCGTGACCGGCGCGGCCATCGTGGCCGCGGTAGCCTTCGACCGCGGCGCCCAAAAATGGCTGCAGTCCACGCTGCGCCCGGTGTCCCCGGCAGCGGCCGCAACCCAGAACGCCCAGTGAGGCCAGACATGTCTTCTCCCCTGAACGCACCCACCCTCGGCAACCGGATCGAAACGCTCCTCGCGAAGCCCGGATCCGGCCTGGTGGCCCTGCTCATCCTGTTCATCATCGCGATGACATTCGTTGCACCGTCATTCCTCAGTTTCGGCAACTGGGAAAACATAGCAAACCAGGCGGTCTTCGTGCTGCTTCTCGCTCTCGGCATGACGATCGTGCTCATCGCGCGTGGAATCGACCTTTCCGTTGGTTCGGTCATGGGCCTCTCGGCCGGTGTAGCGGCCTTCCTGATCAACCAAGGGCTCATTTTTCCACTCGCATTGTTAGCGGGCATTGGCTGCGGTCTCGTTTGCGGCCTGCTGAATTCACTGATGATCACGAAGCTAGGGCTGCCCGATTTTGTTGCCACGCTCGCCATGCTGGGTGTAGCACGGGGCGTGCTGTTCCTCTGGACCAAGGGAACGCCCTTCACCCGCTACATGACCCCGGAGTACAGGATCGTCGGTGGCCAGGTCAAGCTCGGCGGCATCATCAGTGTTCCGATCATCGTTGCGGTCATCCTGTGCATCCTCGTCTCCTTCATGTTGCGCAAATCGGTCATCGGACGCTACCTGTACGCCATCGGAGGCAGCCCGGACGCGGCCCGACTCTCGGGTATTTCAGTCTCGAAGGTGAAAACATTCGCCTATGTCGTAAGCGGTGGGTGTGCCGGACTCGCCGGAGTCATACTCGCCGGCCGGGCCACCAACGTGGCCCCGACTCTCGGGACGGGCTATGAAATCCTGGCCATCACGGCCGCAATCATCGGTGGCGCCGCCCTTACCGGAGGCCGCGGCCGGATGGTGGGCGCGATTCTCGGCGCCCTGACCATTACCCTGATCGCAAACGCCATGAACATTGCTGGCGTCAAGTCCGAATGGCAGCAGGTCGTCACTGGAATCATCCTGCTGCTTGCCGTACTTCTCGACCGCATTACCGCCTACTTCCAGCAGCGTCAGAACAGCGCGGAAATCGAACAATCCCCGCAGCAACAGCAAGAATCGGCACCCTCAGCGATGCCCACACAGGCCTTGAGCTAATCCACTATTGCCCGAAGCCTGGGACCCGCTAGCGCTACCGGCTGCTAGTGATCCCGCTCCCCCGTCAAACAACCGCACCGCACCCCTGCCTGACTTTCAAAGGAGAAATACAATGGATACAACCCCGACCCGAAACGAGAATGGGACGTCAGGGGCCACCCGGCGCAACATTCTCGGGGCAGGCGCCCTGATGGGGACGCTAGGTCTTCTCACTGCCTGCACAACTCCTCCTGGCGGGTCGACCGCCGCCGCTGGAGGCACTGGAGGCAGCGGCGCCGAAGGCAGCGCCGAATTCACCGACGCCCTCAAAAAACTCGTCAACGGGCGCACCGTCCAGGTCGGATTCACCCCTCCGGTCCTGTCCGAGTACTACACGCAGATGGAAAACGCCGCCTTCACGCGAATGGCGCAACTGGAAGACCTCTACGGGGTGAAATGGAAATGGGAAAAGTCATCCCCCACCGGCAACTTCAACGCCGTTGAACAACAGATCAGCACCGTCCAGACCTGGACAAGCCGCAAGTTCGACGTCGTCTTCATCTGCACGGGCGCCAACTTCGCCACCATGCAGGGCGTCTATAAGAACGCCATGAACGCCGGCACCAAGATCTTCCAGTTCAACCAGCCAGTCGAGCTCTATCCAGTGGATCAGATCAACACCGTCTCCAATATTGGCTACGACAACCGCGCACAGTCCGGCTATGTGGCCGGAAAATTCATCGCGGATACCCTTAAAGGCAAGGGCAAAATCGTGCAGATCATGGGTCCCTCGGGCTCCGACTGGACCAAGGCGCGGCTGATCGGCTTCAACCAGGCCCTGGCCGAAAACCCTGGCATCGAGGTCGTGGGAACGGCGGACGGCGGCTACTTGCGCGACAAGGGACTCAGCGCCGCCCAAGACCTCCTCACGCGACACCCGGACATCAATGCCATCTATGGAGAAAACGAAGACATGGCCCTCGGCGCCTCACAGGCCGTCGATGCTGCTGGACTGAAACAGTGGGACGGGTCCCAAGGCATCGTAATTGTGGGTGCGGATGGCCTGCTCTCGGGCATGGACGCGATCCGGAACGGCAAACTGACGGCCACAGTGGACGTGAATTCCGTCGATAACGCAATCAGAATGATCGACACTGCCTTCCAGTCCGTGGTCCTGAACAACTATGTCCCCAAGATCTCCAACATCACGACGCATCTGGTGACCAAGGACAACGTCGAAACTTATGCCTCTTACATCAACGGCATCATGGCCCCGAAGAAAACATACTGAGCCCGCACTCCATCGGGATTCGGTGTGAAGCCCCTTCCCACGGTTCGTCGGGTGAAGCTGTACTTTTCCCACAGCCACGCCGGTCCTCTCTTTCCGAATGGGCAGGTGTTCAGGCCACCGGACCAGTATCATAGGAATGTACCGAGCGTTTTCGGGTTGGCGAAAGAGGGATCATGACCGAATCTACAAGCAGGATCGAGCGTGTGGCGCGGCTTAGAGTGTCCGACTCCGTCGCTGCCCAGCTCACGCAACTGATCACCAACGGTGCCTATGCCGTGGGAGAAAAGCTACCGGCCGAGCGCGTCCTCGCAGACGAATTTGGGGTAAGCCGCAGTTCGATGCGCGAAGCAATCCGCGGTATCGAGGCAAGCGGCCTGGTGAGCAGCAGTCATGGCGTGGGCGTCTTCGTGGTCAGCAATACCGTCGCTGCCCAAGGCCAGTCCGACCTGCTCGTGTTCGAAGATTTCACAGTGCCTGAGCTGTTCGAAGTACGGCGCATGATCGAGCGCGACGCGGCCGGCTGGGCCGCGCAAAGAATCACGCCCGCCACCACCGCCGCGCTGGAGAGCATCATGGAAACGTGCTCAAATCCCGACCTCTCGGACGAGGAATTCGTGCAGCTGGACATCAAGCTCCACCAAACAATCGCGAAGGCTTCGAAGAACGAGCTGCTTGCAACCATTTACGGCAGCCTGGAGCCGATGCTGCTCAAGTATTCACTGCGGGTGATTTCCCTGCCGGGACGGCGCGAAGACTCCCATGCAGGACACGGCAAAATTGTTGACGCCATTATCGACGGCCGCGTGCGGGAGGCGCGAGATGCCGCCGTGGCCCATATTCGCGACGTCGAAAGGGACATCGCCAAAAACCTGGCAAAACCGGTAGCCAGTCAACCTAACTAGGGCTCTAGCGCCGCCGCTCCATAGTTGGTCGCGGCAGGATAAACGCCAAATCCTTCAGGATTTTTCCGCTGAGCCCAACTCATCATGGACGAACGGATAACGCGATATGGTCGCATCTTCTCCCCCACACCCGACGCTTCCGCTCACGGGTCAAGTGATAGCGGTGCTGCGCACAACACACGCGAGCAAATATCTGCCAGTGATCGAAAGCCTGGTCGCCGGCGGCGTCCGGTTCATCGAGCTCACGCTCACAACCGAGGGCGTATTCGATCATCTGGCGGAGATCAGGGCAGTTTTCGGAGACACTGCGGAAATCGGCATCGGCACGGTTACCACGACAGGACAGGCGGAATGCGCCCTCGACGTCGGGGCCCAGTTCCTGGTCACGCCGTCTACCAACCTTGACATCGTCAATACTGCTGTGGCGCGTGAAATACCGATAGTCCCCGGCGGCCTGACCCCGACCGAACTGCACGCTGGATGGAGCGCCGGCGCGGTAGCCGTCAAAGTCTTCCCCGCTTCCACTGTCGGGCCGGATTACATCGGCCAACTCCACGGCCCGTTCCCCCAGATGCAGCTCATCCCGAGTGGCGGAATCACCATCGAGGACGCACCCCGGTGGATTTCGGCCGGCGCTCTCGCCGTCAGCCTCGGCGGCCCGCTGCTGGGTGACGCCTTCCAAGGCGGCAGCCTTGCCCAACTCACAGAAAGGGCACGACGCGTGACCGAACTGGTATCTGCGGCGACCGAGGACCGTAAAGGCACAATCCGGTGATCACTGTGAATTCCGAGGCGGGTAGCCCGGCTGTCCCCCCCTACAATGTCACCGACGTCGTGACCATGGGCGAAACCATGGCGCTGATGAAGGCCGGGTCCCCCGGGCCCCTTGCCCACGTCGCTTCACTAAGCCTGGGTATGGGCGGTGCAGAGAGCAACTTTGCGATAGCGCTGCGCAGGCTTGGCACTTCCGTGACATGGGCAGGCAGAGTCGGCGCCGACAGCTTGGGAGAAATGGTGTTGCGTGAACTCGCGGCGGAGGCCATCGACACATACGCCTCCCGTGACCACACAGCTCCCACCGGGCTCATGCTTAAGGAACGTAGGACCACTGAGGCGGTAAAGGTATGGTACTACCGGAAAGGCAGCGCCGGATCCCGCCTATGCCGCGAAGACGTGCCAGCCGAGCAGATCGCCCAAGCCAAACTGCTGCACATAACCGGCATCACCCCGGCGCTGTCCGAAAGCGCCGCCGATGCGGTCAGCTACGCCCTCGACTGTGCCCAAGCCGCCGGCACTCTGGTCTCCTTTGACTTGAACTACCGTTCGGCGCTCTGGTCCAAGGAAGAAGCGGGCGACCAGTACCGTCGAATAATACCCAGAGCGGACGTTGTGTTTGCCGGGGACGCTGAAGCAGCCATCGCAGTAGGCGATGCACAAGACCCTTGGGAACTCGCTCGACGAATTAACGAAATGGGAGCATCTCAGGCGGTCATAAAACTCGGCGCGGACGGTTGCGTCGCAGTCGTCCACGGCCAATCGCACGCTCAACGTGCAGTCCCCATCCGGGCCGTTGACACAGTAGGGGCAGGAGACGCTTTCGTCGCCGGATACATCGCCGAGCTACTCAACGGCCGGGACGTTCCCCAGCGCCTTCTGACCGCCGTCCGGACTGGCGCATTCGCTTGTCTGGTGCCCGGAGACTGGGAAGGCATGCCCCGACGTAACGAGCTGGACCTCCTGGACTCCACAGAACCGGTCTCCCGATAAACACGGCACCTCACTCACTCCGTGTGAAAGCAAAATCCAGCCCAAAAGTGGACGGAGACCTCGAAGGTGAAAATCAACAACCCGGCAGCCACGCCTAATGAGGGTATCCTGGCAGAGGCACTAACGGCCTGGAAACGGGCCTTTGACCAGCATAGGCCCGAAGACATGGTCAGGCTCTTTTCACGCGATGCGCTCTTCCAGGGACTCAGCCCAACTCTGCTCACCGGACGAAAAGAAATTTTCGACTGCTTCGCTGCCCTGCCCCCCCGGTATCAAGGCAACCTTCCAAATTATCCAAGCCCGCCAGCTGGCTCAAGATCTAGTCTGCGGATTCGCCGCCCTCCGCTTCACCTACCCAGACGCCAGAACGGCGCAGGTGCAGCTATCTCTCGTGCTCCGCAGGGACGGTCAGAAATGGTTGATTGCCCAGTACCACGCCTCTAGGACGTCCCAAGGGAAAAAACCCCGCACATCCGCGCTAGCGGCCATGATGAATCCGTTCGCCGTCGACGAAGCCTGAAAGAACCGGACAGCTTTGAGGCCCTTTTTTGTCCAATATCAGCCCAAGTCAAAAGCGGCCGGAGAGCAGGGACAATTCTGCTGGTTGGCAAGAAGCCCTGCAACCTAGATCCTCGCGCGGCAATCTTCACCGTCTGCTGGGAGACCCCGGCGGACCGGGCAACGTCGGACATCCGGGGAGCCTTTGACCGGGAGGCCAGCCGCTCGCCGCGCCCGTTGGAGTTTCGGGCTTCTGAGGGGGCAGGGGTCGTGGACACCACTCCATTATCCCCGGGCTATCATCGGCCGGCCCCGCAGCGCGCCCGGTCGGCGCCACCTGTCATGGGCGGCGCCGATAGCGCAGGACTTCGGGATGCTGATCGTATGGCCACCACGCCCCCCAACATGTACTTACGGGTCGTGTAGCTGCCATCCATGGTTGACGCCAGCGACAGGGCCCATCGCCCAAACCGCCCGATTCTCGGTGCCTTCTACACCGAGGCTGACACCTGCAGCCCAACCCTCAGCTTGTGAGACCGCAGTTTCACCGTCGCCAGGCTGAGTGCACCCCAACCTGACGTTGATGTTTCTGGTCTCTTAACGTGTTTCTGTAGAGGGCCTAGAACTCAATCCGACAGGCTGATGTCTTGGAGGCACCGGTGGCTGGACAGCGAATGGGGTACGTGCGTGTCAGCACGCTGGACCGGAATGAGAAGCGCCAGCTCGACGGCCAGGTTCTGGACCGGGTCTTCGCAGACAAAGCTTCGGGCCGAGACACGTCCAGACCGGAACTGGCGGAGCTGCTGCGGTTCGCCCGCGACGGGGACACCATCGTGGTGTACAGCATGGACCGGCTCGCCCACAACCTCGATGACCTGCGTGCCCTTGTCCAGACTCTGACCCGCAAGGGCGTGCGAGTGGAGTTCATCAAAGAGAACCTGGTCTTCACCGGGGAGGACTCCCCATGGCCAACGTCATGCTCTCCGTCATGGCAGCGTTCGCCGATTTTGAAAGCTCCCTGACCGCCATCCCGCTGACGCAGCATAGACGTCACTCCCCCGGCAGACCTTCCAGGGGTACCGCGGCCCGGTCGTCGCCGACTGGGGGGGAACTCGTTGAGGGCGCAGCGTCGTCCTCATCCGGCCGGACCAGGAATCTGCACCGGTGGAGGGAGCCGTCGACGCTGCCACCCGCGACGGCGAGCAGATCTGGGTCCTGGCGAAAGGGGGACCTGCATGTACCACCGCATAGACGGCTACAAGACGCTCCTCGACCTCCCACCCGGCGAAGCCGGGATGCATGGAGTCGACACCCTTTAATGCCACTGACCTCCCCTTTGCCTATGCCGCGCAGCCGCCGTCAGAAAGCCCCCGGAGCATCGGCCATGATTGAGTGCATTTGGGCGGCGGCGTCGCTCCCCGGAGCCGGGGTGTAAACAACGAGGTGCAGGTCGGGCCGGTCCGAGGGCGAAAGCTGGTGGTGTTCCAGCTGCAGGACCCCCACGGCAGGGTGGTGGAACAGCCGCTCACGTGATTCGAAGCCCAGGATGTCGTACCGGTCCCAGCCTTCCCTAAATTCCGGGCTGGCCTCCTTCAGCCGCTCGACCTGGTGCTGGATGTCGGGGTCACCGAGGCGTTGCCCGGTCTCGGCGCGGAACTCCGCCAGGAAGCGCTTGCTTGTGACGTCCCAGTCGGGCAGCAGGTCCCGGACGTAGGGGTCGGTGAACACCAGCCACAGAAGATTGCGGTCCGCCGAGGCCACCGACGCGATGTTCGGATACAGCGCCGCGTAGGCCTTGTTCCAGCCCGCCACGCCCCAGTCCGGGAACAGGGCGAAGGAAGGATTGGGATCCAAAGCGTCCAGCAGGCGCTGGATATGGGCCGGCGCCGTGGCGGCCTCGGAACTGGCTGGCGATGCTGTGGCGTACCCGCCAAGCGACAGGACATAACCCAGCCCGGTATCCGAAAGATGCAGGGCACGGCTGACAGCCTCCAGCACCTGCCGGGACGGGCTGATGTCCCTCCCCTGCTCAAGCCACGTGTACCAGGTGACACTGACGCCAGACAGGAACGCGACCTCCTCGCGGCGCAGCCCCCGCTCGCGTTTCCGGGCAATCGGCGGCAAGCCGTAGTCGGCGCGGACGGCTTGGTCCCTGCGCGCCCGAAGGAAAAGACCCAGTTCTTTGCGACGGCCGGAATCCTGCACCTGGAAATACTATTACTCTATTACTCTCAGTACTAGTATCAAGAGCATCTTCCACCGGGCATCGGAGCCCAGCATGATGGTATTCATGCCTCCTCTTCGTTCACGCACTGTCACCCACGGCCGCAACATGGCCGGCGCCCGCGCACTGCTGCGCGCCTCCGGCGTCGCCAACACGGACATCGGCAAGCCGATCATCGCCCTGGCCAACTCCTTCACCGAATTCGTGCCCGGCCACACCCACCTCGCCCCTGTGGGCCGGATCGTCTCCGACGCGATCCTCGCCGCCGGCGCCGTACCGCGGGAGTTCAACACCATCGCCGTCGACGACGGCATCGCCATGGGCCACTCCGGCATGCTCTACTCGCTGCCGTCCCGCGACCTGATCGCCGATTCAGTGGAGTACATGGTCAACGCCCACTGCGCCGACGCCCTGGTGTGCATCTCCAACTGCGACAAGATCACCCCCGGCATGCTCATGGCCGCGCTGCGCCTTAACATCCCCGCCGTGTTCGTCTCCGGCGGCCCGATGGAGGCCGGACGAGTGACCCTGACCGACGGTTCAGTGCGCTCCCTGGACCTGGTGAACGCGATTGCCGATGCCGTGGACGAGTCCATCTCCGATGCCGACATCAACCTCATCGAAGAGAACGCCTGCCCCACCTGCGGTTCCTGCTCCGGTATGTTCACCGCCAACTCCATGAACTGCCTCACCGAGGCCATCGGCCTGTCCCTGCCCGGCAACGGCTCCGTGCTGGCCACCCACACCGCGCGCAAGGCGCTGTACGAGAAGGCCGGTTCCACCGTCGTCGAGCTGGTGAAGCGCTATTACGAAGGCGACGACGACTCCGTGCTGCCGCGCTCCATCGCCACCGCCAAGGCCTTCGACAACGCCATGGCCCTGGACATCTCCATGGGCGGTTCCACGAACACCATCCTCCACCTGCTGGCCGCTGCCCAGGAGGCGGGCGTGGACTACGGACTGGCCGAGATGGATGCCAAGTCCCGCCAGGTGCCGTGCCTGGCCAAGGTGGCCCCGAACGTCGCCAAGGACAAGACGTATTACATGGAGGACGTGCACCGAGCTGGCGGCATCCCCGCCCTGCTGGGCGAACTGAACCGCGGCGGCCTCCTGCACAAGGACGTCCACTCCGTGCACTCCGGTGACCTGGACGGCTGGCTGGATGACTGGGATGTTCGCGGCGGCAAGGCCACCGAGGAAGCGAAGGCCCTGTGGCACGCAGCTCCCGGCGGAGTCCGTTCCTCCACCGCGTTCTCCCAGTCGAACGAGTGGACCTCCCTGGACACCGACGCCGAGGGCGGTTGCATCCGCTCCGTCGAGCACGCCTACTCAAAGGAAGGCGGCCTGGCCGTACTGCGTGGCAACGTCGCCGTCGACGGCGCTGTGGTGAAGACCGCCGGCGTGGACGAGTCCATCTGGACGTTCTCGGGCCCGGCCGTTGTGTGCGAGTCCCAGGACGAGGCCGTGGAGAAGATCCTGAACAAGACCATCAAGGAAGGCGACGTGGTGGTCATCCGCTACGAAGGCCCCAAGGGCGGTCCGGGCATGCAGGAAATGCTCTACCCAACGTCGTTCCTCAAGGGCCGCGGGCTGGGCAAGAAGTGCGCCCTCATCACCGACGGCCGCTTCTCCGGCGGCACCTCCGGCCTCTCGATCGGGCACATCTCACCGGAGGCGGCCTCCGGCGGCACCATCGCCCTGGTGGAAGACGGCGACATCATCAGCATCAACATCAGCCAGCGCTCCATGCAACTGGAGGTCTCCGACGAGCTCCTCGCCGAACGCCGCGAGAAACTGCTGATCAACGGCGGCTACAAGCCCAAGGACCGGGACCGCCAAGTGTCCGCCGCGTTGCGGGCGTACGCCGCCATGGCCCTGTCCGCTGACAAGGGCGCCGTCCGCGACATTTCCCTCCTCGAGAACTAACGGCCGCCCACCTAAAAGATCCAGCTGATTCAGAACGTTCGCGAGAGACAGCGGATCATCGAGCATGCTCGTGCTGACAGCGGATACGGCCAGTAATTAGTTGGGGGCACGGGTCGGCACCCACCCGGCGGCGAGGGTGCCGATTTTCGCGGCTGCCGTTACGTCTGAGCTTGTTTCTGTAATCTCCAGGTTGTCGCCGCTGATGACCAGCACGTCACACTTTCCTGCGGCCTGGAGCCATGCCGCGTGGGACGGGTCGTGGACGTCGAGCTGCCGCAGATGGAAGCTGTCGCCCTGTATCTCCAAGGAGACGGTGCCGTCCCGTCTCATCAGGCATTCGGCGCCTTCGGGCACGGGCCGGGCTTCGTCCACAACGCCCTGGAGATCATCGGTGAGGGGAGAGCCGGAACCCGGCGCTAAGCAAGGAGACTATGTGGGCGGACACGGGTTCCCCGCCGGGCTCGCGGAAGAGCACGACCGGGTCAATCGTGTAGGCCAGTACGGGGACGAGCGTCTTTCCGGCCTCGGTCCGGCGCAGAACATTGAACTGGGCCCCGAGGCTTCGAAGCTGAACCGGATCCGGGCTGCTGGTTACCGTTAGGGCTGGTTCGCGGCACTGACGGTGGCTGATGTAGGGACTGTAGGTGCGGTACTCGGTCCCGTCCGGAGCGATGTGGTGAACGACGTCCACCACCAGCGACAGTAGACATTCAGCGGTCAGGGAGACGCCGCAGGATGCGCAGATCGTGGCCGTAGAAGCGGCCCTGGTCACATAGTCAGCAGCCTCGCGGTCCTTGAACCCTTCGAGGCCTTCATCCCTCGCCACATTCCGGTGATGGGCCGGGAACGGGTGGAGGTAGGGCGTTTTTGCCGGCGAGGGTGTTTCACTCTTGGTGCTGGGGGCCGACCCGGTGGCGGGAGGCTGGGTAAGGGGTGTCTTGCTGTGCCAGGAGCGTCCGTGATGAAGTTGCAGCGGCAGTGAATTCTGGGGCGGGACGATTCAGTTACCGGCGGCGTTGATGGTCGCGGCATGCGCCTTCAGGGCGTCGAGTGCACGGGCGCCGGACATCGCCCTAGGATAAGCCTCATGGCATCAGACGATGAGAAGGACCCGCCTGTACCCTCCGATCTCGTCGGCGCCCCGAAGCGCATCCGCCGCGAACAGGTGGCCCAGAAATGTGACCGGTCCACCCGCGAAGCCCTTGCAGACGACCCGAACGACTGAGACTGACCCTGAACAAGATGGACTGGCCGGACTAGGTATCGCGGTGGTCCACGGGGGTCAGCGCCGCCACGGCGCCGATGACGCCGGCCCGACATAACTCAGGGCGGCGGCCCCGTGTGGTCACCCACGAGGCGCCATGTCGAAGCCTGGCCGCAAGATGTGAATGACGGGCCGAGCGACGAGGACAATTTAACGGGCCGAGCCTTCCGGTCGAAGACCATACGGGTCTGCAGCGCGCTCAGCCTGCGCCATGCGGACTTGGCCCGGTTCTGGCCGAAGGCCGCGGTTCGGAAGAGGGCTGCAGGCGCCATGCAAGCCATGGCGAGGAGTTGCAGGGACGTCGGGTGCTGCTAAAACGCCGGTGGTGTGCCGGCGGTGGTCAAGAGTTCGACCGGGTCACCGGCCAGGTACATCCTGCGCTCGGCCTGGCCGTTGAGCCGGATCCAGACAATGCCGCCGTCGGGCATCAGTGCGTCGACTATCCCTTGTTCTGGCAGCCTTCCACCCTCGCGCACCTGGACCTGCTCTCCCTCGCACAGGTTCTGCCACTGTGCTGCGTGGCGGGCAGCCATGTTCTCGGCGTCGTCGATGTAGTCGTCGAAGCTTTCATCCATGAACCTGATCAAAGCACAGGAAGGTGAATCCGGCGTGGAAGGCGCGGACATCCGTCCTTCGGTTGTCGGGAAGAGGGGTCAGCGTATTCGAAGCCCAGCGAATGCGGGCGTACTCGGCCTGGCCATTGGCACGCACCGTCGACTACCCCTCGACATCCTTACTAAGGGTGCTAAGTATCGAGTCTCCTTAGGTACCTATTTCGCAAAGGGGGCTGGTCTGCCCGGTTTCCGGGGAGGCCAGCCGCCTTAAATCCTCGGGCCTCCCGCCCCTTTGGGGTGGACTCAGAGGTCCTATACGTATCCCACTCCCTTGCGGCTCATGTACGCGTACCCGGGTGACGTGCGCCCTGGACGACATACTTCCGCGGCCCGCAGGGTGGACACAGGAAGAGAGCGGAAAAGTGAAGGCAGTAGTTTACAAAGGACTGAACGACATCAGCGTTGAGGACGTACCGGACGCCAAAATCGAGCACCCTGCCGACGTGCTGGTGCGGATCACCTCGCCTAATATTTGTGGCTCGGATTTGCACATGTATGAGGGCCGCACCAGCTTTGAACCCGGACGCTCCTTTGGGCATGAGAACCTAGGCGAAGTCGTCGAGACCGGGCCGGCGGTAAGCAAAGTAAAGGTAGGTGATCGTGTCGGACCGCCCCTCCTACCCCCGCGAGCAACCCGGCATCGAGACGGGTGCGCACTGGGACTTCCCCGAACGCCAACCGGAGAGATGGCCCCGGGAACGGTCCGTCGAGCACGCCTTCCTCACCCCCGTTTTTGGGACCTCCGCACCTCCTGCCGGGGTCTCCGCCCTGGCTGCTGGACTGCACCAATGCAACGACCACGGCGGCGATGCTCGCGATACAGGCGGTGATGATCGCGTTGTCGGTCACATGGGAGACGGACTCCTCACGGCAACCCGTTCAGTCCCTGCGGGGTCCTGCCGCCAGCAGATCCGCCACACCCATGCCAGAGCGATGACGCCAGCGGTGCACCACGCGAGCAGGGGCGCAAGGGCAGGTGCCAGGGTTACCGAGGAGGTGTTGTACGTCGTCCACCCTAGCGTCGGAGTACTGATGCGGCGCAAGAGTACTGAGACATCAGTGGATCAACCCTGCCACAGTCGGTGCCCCGGTGGGCACTGGCGCGGTCGGCGGAGCCGCAGCCACCAGGCTCGGGAACCTGCGAAGCATCACGCGGCTACCCATTGTGAAACGTCCTCATGTTTGGGATGGGAACAGGTAGGTCCTAAAAGCGAAACGTCCAGTGGTTGCATGTTGCATGCAACACATGTAAAACTCTTGATTGCATCACGACACAACGTAGTGTTTGCCAATAGCAGGGAGAAGGCTAGTGCATCAACCAGGCAAGCCGCTTAGCGGCGTCTACCGTGCCGAATTCAGGCCGCGACCGTGTCTCTTGTGCAATCAGCATCTGGGCTGTGTTCACTATGTGCCTGTTCAATGCCTGACCGACGCCCTGAACGTCTCCGGTCATGAATGCGTCAAAGATGTCGAGATGATCCTCGAAACATTCCATAGCACTGCGCGAAGTAGGAACTGTTCCAACGCCGCTCATCAGCACAAGGTTGCGCTGGTCCTGAAGCAGGATGACAGCCTTCGTGTTGCCGCTGCCCTGCAACAAGCTCCGGTGAAAATCCCGGTCAGCTCGCAAGGTGGCCTCAGAATCGCCGCTTTCGGCGACATGCCTAAAGTGCTCAAAAACAGTCTTCACAGCCGTCGTTGTCGTTTCATCTTGCAGCGCCGTCGCCCGCCGGGCTAGCGGAACTTCGAGCATCAGGCGAACTTCGAAACCTTGAAGAAGGCTTTCAACGCTGGCGGTGATGACTCGGACGCCGCGGTTTTTCTCGATCTCAACCAGTCCCAATCGGGACAGTTCGAGCAAAGCTTCACGCACTGGAGTTCTGGAGATACCGCCAATCTGCTCCCCCAGTTGACCGGCGGTGTACAGCTCTCCCGGCTGCAGGTCTCCAGCCAGGATCGCCTGACGAAGCAGCTGGGTTGCTTGCTCGGCCAAGTTGCCGGCGCGGCGAACGTTTTCCACATGACGAGTATGTCATCTCATTTTGATTGTTGAGGTAGGAACAAATGCAAAAAGAACAGTCCTTCGCCGTCGTGGGTGCCGGGATCATCGGAGCGGCGGTGGCGCGTGAGCTCACCCTGCGTTTCCCTGGCTCGTCGGTGACCATCTTCGAAAAAGAGCCTCATGTCGCCGCCCACCAGACCGGGCATAACTCAGGGGTGGTCCACGCCGGCCTCTACTACGAGCCGGGGGGCTTGAAGGCGCGACTGTGCCGTCGAGGTGTATCACTCCTCAAGGACTTCTGCATCGAGCGGGGCCTTCCGTATGACGAGTGCGGAAAAATAGTCGTCGCTCTGAATCAAGTGGAAGAAGATCGGCTGCAGAAAATTTACGAGCGCGCCCTCGCCAACGGGGTTCCAGGGGTGAAAATGCTGGATGCCGCGGAAATTAAAGAAGTTGAACCGAACGCCACCGGACGCGCGGCGCTGCATTCCCCAGGAACGGCCATCGTAGACTACGCGAAAGTCACCGGCGCCCTCATCGATGACGTGCTCGCCGCCGGCGGCACCCTCTCCCTCAACACCGAAGTCAAGCAGATCACCGATGGGCCTTCAGGCGTGATCGTCAGGACAGACAGCGCAACCCAAATCTTCGACCTCGTTGTCGTTTGCGCTGGGCTGCAGTCAGACAGGCTCTCCAAGAAGTCCGGCGGCGAGAATGACCCGCGAGTCGTACCATTCTTCGGCCAGTACTTCGTACTGGAACCAGACTATCGAGACCATGTAAAGGGCCTCATCTATCCTGTCCCGGACCCGAAGTATCCCTTCTTGGGAGTGCACTTAACCAAGCGCATTGACGGAGAGATGATGGTCGGTCCCAACGCCTTCCTGTCGCTCTCACGCGAGATCTACCACGGGTTGGGCCTCCACCCGCGGGACACCGCCGAAGTCCTCGCCTACCCGGGATTCTGGAAATTCGCGTCGCAAAACCTTCCCACAGCAGCCAGGGAAATCCGATCCGTCATCTCGAAGAAAATTTTCCTCCAGCAGGCCCAGCAATACGTGCCCTCCTTGAAGGACGCGGACGCCTCGCGCGCCACCAGGGGCATTCGAGCCCAGGCCCTCAGAAGTGACGGGTCACTGGTGGACGACTTCGTCATTCAGCAACTTGGCAGGGTCACGCACATCCGCAATGCGCCCTCCCCCGGAGCCACCTCTTCCTTGGCCATCGCCGAACACATTGTCGAAGCCGCCATTACCGCGAACTCACTCCCTTCAGCGCCGAAGCAACTCTAAGCACCCATCCCGTTAACCCCGCGAAGCGGCTGCGCCTCGCATCAGAGAAACAGGAAAGCCCTGTGAACACACAACTACTAAACGAAACCCCCCTCGAGGAGAAAACCCGCCTCCGACGGGTTGCGACTGCCACTATCGTCGGAACTACCGTCGAATGGTACGACTTCTACCTCTACGCAACCATGGCCTCTCTTGTCTTCGGCAAAGTATTCTTCCCCGCCGGGGACAGCCAGACCGCCACCCTGCAGGCGTTCGCCACCTTCGCCATCGGCTTCATTGCACGACCAATCGGAGGTATCGTCTTCGGACAGATGGGGGACCGTCTCGGCCGCAAGAAAACGCTGGTCATCACCTTCTGCCTCATGGGAATCACCACAGCGTTCATTGGTTTCCTGCCCACTTACGAGCAGATCGGATACTGGGCTCCGGCGATGCTCGTAATCCTACGGATCTTCCAGGGAATGGGCGCAGGGGCCGAATATGCGGGAGCAGCAGTCGTATCCTACGAACACGCTCGAGACGGGAAACGCGGTTCCCAGGGCGCCTGGCCGGCCTTGGGCCTCAACCTCGGCCTCGTCCTGTCCTCCCTGACAATCTTCGTCCTAAGCCTCAACGGCGACCAGTTCCTCATCAACGGCGGGTGGCGTATTCCCTTCGTCGCCAGCCTGGTTCTGGTCATGATCGGACTGTGGGTTCGAAAGGCAATGCCGGAGTCCCCAGAGTACGAAAAAGCTGCTGCCGAAAAGCCCAGGGCAAAGCTGCGATCCGTCTTCCGCCACCAATGGCGAGGGTTGCTCGTGGTCTTCATTGTCGCGATCGGATACAACGCACTCAGCTACATTTTCAAGACTTTCTCCGTTGCCTACCTCGGCGAATTTCAAAAGATCAACTCGAGCGTGAATTCCTCCGCGATCCTCGTAGCCGGCATCATAGCAATCATCACAGTGCCCATCTTCGGCCACCTGTGCGACCGTTTCAGCAGCAGGACGATCATCCTCAGCGGCGGCGTTCTAGCCGCTGCCTTCGCGTTCCCCTTCCTCACCCTTCTGCAAACCGGGCAAGCCTGGGCAGCATACGTTGCCATCGGAATCGGCACGGGAGTCCTTGCGCCCATGATGTTTTCTGCCCAAGGGGCGTTCCTAAGCCGCCAGTTCCCCACTGAGTCCCGCAGCACAGGAGTTGGCACCAGTCGCGAGATCGGCACCGCGGTCGCGGGCGGTCTTGCCCCCTTGGGTGCACTGTCGATGGTGGTAGCCTCTCCCACGCATTCCACGGCCGGAGTCGGAATAGTCCTCGTGATCGCCGGGCTCCTTGTACTCGTCGGATCACTCTTCGATCAAGGCCGCAGATTCAGCGCCAGCCGGAACTAGAACGCACATTTTCCGGCGGGCGGATTGGGTCGTTCCGCCCGCCGGAACGAGGCGCCTTCACCGTGCTTATCCTTCCCCGCATACAACATGAACGGCCTGGGCGGGTCGTCGCCGGGCTGCCCGAAGACGTTAAGCGGTAGCGGGTCCCTGCTGACATCCATACAGACCATGCAATGTTCGTGGCACCAGACGGCCAAGCTTCATGAAAGGCGCCATTGACAATGGAAGCAGGACGGTACGCCGAGCAGCGGCGACATCCTGCACCGGGGGAATCACAATGGGGGTAATATGCTGCGGCGTTGCCGTCAGCAGTGCCATGAGGAAACCGGACCTCCGCCACAACCTTCTGGTGATCTCTCAGATCGTGGCTTGAAGGAGCGGTCAGTGCTTCCTCTGAGCCGGGCTCGTCCGAGCCTTCGGCGCGCGGAGAACTGAGAAGGCGCCATTGTCCTGCATGATTCCGTTCTGTAGGGGGTACGGGGCTACTGGCGTTATCGTTTTTTCCTGACCTCTGCGTGGCGGTAAGGAGTGGCTCGTGCTCGTCGATGCTGTTTTCCAGGTCCAGCCGGTCGATCTTATGGCTGCCCGTCTGCAGATGGCCCTTTCGCTGGGCTGGCACATTATTGTGGCGTGTTTCGGCGTCGGCATGCCGGCCATCACATTGTTGGCGGAGTGGCGCGGCCATAAGACGGGCGACCTGAATTACCGGTTGCTGGCCCGGCGCTGGGCGCGGGTGATGGGCGTCTTGTTCGCTGTCGGGGCTGTGTCGGGGACCATTCTCTCGTTCGAGATGGGCTTGCTGTGGCCGGGCCTGATGGGAGTGTATGGCGAGGTGATCGGCCTGCCTTTCACGTTGGAGGGCATTGCCTTCTTCATCGAAGCCATCTTCCTTGGCATCTACCTCTATGCCTGGGACCGGCTGCCTGCGCGGGTTCACATGCTGACAGGCATTCCCGTGATTTTGGCCGGGGTTGCCAGCGCCTTCTTTGTGGTCACCGCGAACGCCTGGATGCAGCAGCCGACGGGATTCGATGAGGAGAACGGCCGAATCATCTCGGTGGACCCGGTGGCGGCTATGTTCAGCCCTGCCACCCCGCCTCAGACCGTCCACATGATCCTCGCCGCATTCATGGTGGCCGGTTTTGGAATGGCCTCGGTCTACGCTTTCGCCATGCTGCGCGGGCGGCGCGACAGATACCACCGGCTCGGTTTCGTGCTGCCCTTCACCATCGCTGCCGCCATCACGCCCATCCAGATTGGGGTAGGCGACTGGGCAGCCCACTTCGTCGCGGACTACCAGCCAGTGAAACTCGCCGCCATGGAGGGAATCTTCGAAACCCAACGCTCAGCCCCGCTGCACATCGGCGGCGTCGCCATTGATGGGGACATGCAGTACGCCATCGAAATTCCCGGCGGCCTGTCCCTCCTGGCGCACTTCGACCCCAACGCGGAGGTCATGGGATTGAATGAAGTCCCGGAAGACGCACGGCCCCCGGTAAACGTCGTGCATCTCGCCTTCCAGGCGATGGTCGGAGGAGGCTTTGCCCTGCTGGCGCTGTCGCTCTGGATGGCGGTCGCCTGGAAACGCCGAAGGGAGTTGCCGCGAACCAAATGGTTCCTGCGGGCCGCCTCGGTCTCGGGACTGATCGCGGTGGTCTGTCTGGAAGCAGGCTGGGTGGTCACTGAAGTCGGCCGGCAGCCCTGGATCGTCTTCGGAGTCCTAAGAACGTCGGACGCCGTCAACCCCGCACCAGGCCTGTTCTACGGGTTCATTCTCGTGTCGGTCGTCTACCTCTTCCTCACCGTTGCCACCGTCTATGTGCTGCGGCGGCTGGCCAAAGACAAGCCCGTCCCCCTGGCCCCTCAGGAGTCGGACGTAACCGGGTACAAAATCATTTAGGAGGTCTGCGGTGCCGCTTGCCGAGCTGCTGATGGCAGCAATGTGGGTCTGTCTCACGGCGTATGCATTGTTCGGAGGCGCTGACTTTGGCGGGGGCTTCTGGGATCTCATCGCCGGCCGGGCCGAGAAGGGAAGATCGCAGCGGAACCTGATTGAGCACTCGATCGGACCCATCTGGGAAGCCAACCACGTCTGGCTGATCTTCGTCATCATTCTTACCTGGACTGTGGTCCCCCCGGCATTCGCAGCGGTTTCCTCGACCCTCTACATCCCACTGACCCTCGTTGCGGTGGGCATTATCGCGAGAGGCTCCGCCTTCGCGTTCAGAAAGGTGAGCCAGCAGCTGTGGCAGCAACGGCTGTTCGGAGGGGCATTCGCCCTGTCGTCCGTACTTACGCCCTTCTTCCTCGGGACCGTGGGAGGCTCTCTTGCCTCCGGGCGCGTCCCGCCAGGGATAGCGGCAGGTGACCCGATCACAAGCTGGGTCAATCCAACGTCGCTGACCAGTGGACTGCTCGCCGTGACCACAACGGCCTACCTTGCCGCCGTGTACCTGACCCACGATGCGCGCAGGGAGGGTGATCCGGCCTTGGCCGAAGCATTCCGACGCAAGGCTCTGGGCTCCGGGGTGGCCACAGGCCTGGTGGCCGGCGTCGAGCTGCTGGTGCTCGCGATGGACGCGCCCGGGCTGTTCCGTCAGCTTCTGTCCATGCCCGCCGCGCCCCCGGCCGCATTGTCAATTGCAGCTGGGGCGGCCTCGCTGGCCCTGATGTGGCGGCGCCGCTTCCTCACCGTCCGAGTCTCCGCTGCCCTTGCCGTTACAGCGCTCCTGTGGAGCTGGGGCATCGGACAGTATCCCTATGTCCTTCCAGGCCTGGCGCTGGCCGAGGCCGCAGCCACCGAAAACGTCCTGGTAGCCAACTCAATCGCAGTCGTGGTCGCCGGGATTTTGGTGATTCCCTCACTGTGGTGGCTCTACGCAATCTTCCAACGAGACCAATTTGCCAAGCACCGCTAGCAGCGCATGCAATCTTGCCGCTTCGGAACGATACACAGCTCACCCATCCTTCTTATATCACGCTTGCATGAGGATCCATCAGGCCTCACTTGAAGCACATGGAGCATGGCGCCGGCGAAACGGCGGCATCGACGTCGGCGTCCTCGAAGACCACGAATGTGGCGTTGCCACCCAGTTCCATGGAGGTCCGCAGGACCGTCTCGGAGGCGTCGGACAGCAAGCGCCGGCCAACCTCGGTGGAACCGGTGAAGGATCTTCCGCAGCCGGGAGTCCTTGATCAGCGGCCCCGCGGTGGTCCCCTGCGCTGGAGGACGGAATCACGTTGAGCCACCCCGGCTGGGAGGCCGGCCTACTGCATCACGCGCAGTGAGGCCCGACCGCTGACCGCGAGACCTTGGGGCGCGATGGGTAGCATCAGCTAGCTGGATCGCGGCTATCAAGGACCCTAAATGTGAGGCAGGGACTCCGTAACCACCTGGACGCCGTCGCCCTCATGGATAAGACGCCGCCCCGCTCCAGCATCCAACCAGATCCAAAAAGCGGACCCGTCGGGCATCCATTCGTCTAGGACGCCGTCAAGCGCGGGTCGCCCGTAGCTTTGGAGGCGGATGCGACTTCCGGCTGGAACAGTGTCCGGTCCTGCAATCCACGCATCGCACCCATGAAAGGTTTCACCGGCATCGAGGGCGGCTTCAGTCTTACCCTGAGAACTCGCAGGAAGCCCAGGGAATTCTTCTCGTTCTGCCAACGGCATGCCCTTCCTCCCACCGATCGGTTAGACCGGAGGTGTCAGCCACTCCACAAGGACTGTCGTTCGCGACTTGTCACTTGGGGGAACGCGGAATTGATGGTGGCGATGTAAGCCGCCGCCCGCCGCACGTACGCTCCGCCCGGGGTGGATTGGGGGCGCCACTCCGGGCGGAACTGAAACAATGTACCAAACAGTTCTTAGGCAAACAATTTGTGCACGAATCAGTTTGAAGTTGTGCGACCAGAGTCACGTCCATGCAAGCCAGCTACAAGCCCTCGACGGCATCACCCGGCAGATTAGCCTTCCCTTGAGATGGCCGCGCCGCCGCGGTCACGCGAAGAAAAGCAATGCCACCCCAAAGCATTTTTGGCCTGCCGACTTGAAGCACACCCCAACCTGATGCAAAACCCGCACCTCTTGGCCTTCGTCTGGGAAGGTCCTAGAACTCAATCCCACATGTACGAGGTTTTTGGAGGCAACGGTGGCTGCTCAACGAATCGGGTACGTACGGGTCAGCACACTGGACCAGAACGAGAAACGTCAGCTCGACGGCTTGAGCCTGGACCGGGTATTCACGGACAAGGCGTCCGGCAGGGACACGGCCAGGCCACAACTGGCCGAACTGCTGGGCTTCGCCGCGACGGGGATACAGTCGTGGTGCACAGTATGGACCGGCTGGCCAGGAACCTGGATGACCTTCGCGCCCTGGTCCAACGCCTAACGCGCAAAGGGGTGCGGGTGGAGTTCGTCAAGGAGAGCCTGGTTTTCACCGGGGAGGACTCCCCCATGGCCAACCTCATGCTGCCCGTCATGGGCGCCTTCGCCGAATTCGAACGGGCTCTGATCAAGGAGCGGCAACGGGAAGGTATCGCGTTGGCCAAGCAGCGCGGCGCTTATCAAGGGCGGAAAAAACGCTTACTGCGGAGCGTGCGGCAGAGCTGGTTCAGCGGGCGGCCAGTGGGATTCCTAAATCAGTTCTCGCCATCGATTACGGCATCAGCAGGGAACCCGTGTACCAGTACCTGCGTCAGGCCCGTCTGGCCGGAACCACTAGCCTGCCGGCCGAAAGCTGAACCGCCAGCCTGACGGAACACAACTATTGGCCGTCTAAATGGCCGGTTCTGCGCCTGCAAAAGGAGCTGTTCCTGCCTTCATTCCCCGGCGTTTTCTCCCAGACTCCAGAAGTCGAACCGCTCAGCGGACATCCCGGTTCACGGTGGGATGTCCAGGAAGGTGGAGTCAAAAGCTGCATCGGAGGGCTGACTCCTACCTGGCCCCGATCCCGGCAGCCAGCTGACAGCGCGCACCATTATTTCACTCGCTGCCCGCCGGGCTCCAAGGACGTCGGGGGCCTCTCCCCTGCCCAGAGGCAGCGCGTAACGGGCGATTCGACGTGGAGAGCCCTAGCGGCCTCTCTTTACGGGCCAAAACGTTTGCTGCGATTGGCTCTTGACGTGTGCGGGTTATCACATCTATGGTTTACCTAATCCTTTAGGTAACGCGATGGGAACTTCGCGAAGCCTTTCCCTAAACGATTAGAAAGCAGTTGCGAGATGGCGAAGAAGCCAACGCTGCGGGACTTGAGCGAAGCCACAGGCCTTTCTTCCTATACGGTTTCGCGCGCCCTGAGTAACGGCGCGGATGTCTCCGATGCGAGCCGGAAGGTGGTGCTGAAGGCTGCCCGGGAGCTGGGTTACGTCCCGAATCGTGCTGCGCAGGAGCTCCGCAAGAAATCGCGCAGTTCGATCGCGGTCATCACCGCGAGCACGTCGAACTACTACTATCTGGACTTGATGAAGGGCATTCAGCGTGTTCTGCGCGGATCCAACCGAAATGCGGTTGTGGCCGACATCGCGGCAGAAGGTGTGTACACGCCCGAGGTGGAAGATGCCATTGTTCAGGATCTGATCCAGTCACGGACGGCCGGCATTATCACTACCCTGACGCTGAGCCTGGAGAACGTAAGGCTCCTGGAAAGCTGGGACATCCCCGTGGTTTTCGTGGACTCGGCGCCGCCGAAGGACGCGGCACAAGTCCCCAGTATCCTCACAGACAATTTTGCGGCGAGCATGAAGGCGGGGGCCCATTTGGCCCAGCACGGGTATACGGATTGGCTCTTCCTGGCCTATCCGGGCCGCTGGTCCACGCGGGCCGAGCGGGAGCGGGGGCTCCGCGAGGCGGCGGACAAGCATGGGGCTGTGCTGCAGGTGCTGGAGACGGAGAACGACGCCGACTCGGCGTGCCGGACGCTGTCCGCCTATCTGGATACACCCGGCCAGGCTCTGCCGAGGGCGGTCATCGCTGGAAACAACCCGCTGCTCCACGGCGTCCTCACCGTGCTTCGACAACGCGGAGTTGCTGTCCCCACCCAGGTGGCTCTCATAGCGTTTGACGAGTTTGCCTGGGCGCCCTTACTGGATCCCCCGCTGACAGTGGTGGATGAGGACAGCGAATCGATCGGCGTTATGGCCGCACAGACGCTGACCCGAATCCTGGACGGACAGCTGGAGGCCGAACGGCGGGGCGAGTCACCCGTGCCTGACTACCGTCCCGAGGACCGCCGGGAGGTGAACGCGGACTTAATCGTGCGTCAGTCATGCGGATGCTGAGCTACCGCTCCTCATGACCAAGAGCAACTGACCTGGGCGACACGTGGCTCCGCGGAAGGCCCGCCATGTTTTCCACTGTGCTGGGTCTGATTACCCACCGGGGTCGTACCCGCCCCCACATAAGCCCCTTGCCTTGGTACTCGGACAGGGTACCGGCAAGGTTTGGTTCCGGCCGAGACGACCCTCAGGGGTCCGGCACGCCTAAGGAACTGACCCGACAGCCCGGCCGCCGCATCGAAGCGGGCCGGTGCAGCACCACTACCAATTCCATCGACCGCGTTTTTCACGGACCTGGCCGGCCCCCAAGGGCTCGCCGGTTCCGGTTCAAAGGAGATCCGAAAATGAATCAGCTCGTCAAGAAGTCTGCAGTCTTCACTGCCGCCGCAACACTCGCCGCACTCAGCCTGACCTCCTGCAGTTCCGGTGACAGCCAGGCAAGCACCAACAAGCCGACAAAGATCGAAAAGATCGGCCTCATGGTCCAGGACATGTCCAACCCGTTCTTTTCCGCTATGGACAAGGGAGCGAAGGAGGCCGCCGCGAAGATCGGAGCCACCACCAACACCCAGGACGCCCAGCTTGACCTGGCGAATCAGAACACCCAGATCGACACGTTCATCCAGCAGGGCGTGAACCTGATTGTCATCAGCGCCGTGGACGAAAACGGCATCCAGCCCGCGATTGAGCGAGCCAAGCAGGCAGGCATCATTGTCATCGCCGTGGACACCCCGGCCAAGAGCGCGGACGCCGTGGTGATGACCAACGCCGTCCAGGCCGGTGAAAAATCTTGCCAGTACCTGTTTGAGCAGATGGGAGGAAAGGGCAGTGTCCTCCTGGTGGACGGAACCCCGCTTCAGACGATCCGTGACCGCATCACCGGCTGCAAGAACGTCGTGAAGAAGTTCCCTAACATCAAGGTTGTCGGGCAGCAGGCGTCCAAGAACGACCGGGCTTCCGGCCTCGCCGTGACCACGGATATGCTCACGGCTACCCCTGACGTTCAGGGGATCTTCGGCATGAACGACCCGTCCGCCCTCGGTGCGGTTCTGGCGGTCCAGCAGGCACACAAGGCGGGGACCGTGAAAGTCACCGGTGTGGACGGCAGCCCAGAAGCGGTGGCGGAACTGAAGCAGCCCGGCTCACCGTTCATTGGCACCGCAACCCAGAATCCTGCCGAAATGGTCCGCAAGGCCGTCGAAATCGCGCAGAACATCATCGACAACAAGCCCCCGGCGGAGAGCACCGTCCTGATCCCCAGCGAGCTCGTGACCCGCGAGAACGTCAGCCAGTACAAGGGCTGGTAAGGCTCCCGCTGCCGTGTGGGGCCGCTCGGCTCCCGCAGCGGCCCCACACAACCGGACTGAGAATAGGCCGCCATGACTACAACAACTTCCCGCCAGCCGCTGCTGCAGCTGGAAGGCATCACAAAGCGCTTCGGCGCCACGCTCGCCCTCAATAACGTCCACTTCGAACTGCGTGCCGGTGAAGTACATGCTTTGATGGGCGAGAACGGAGCCGGAAAATCCACGCTGATGAAGATCCTGGCGGGAAACGTGACCCGCGATTCCGGACGGATCCTGATGAACGGCACCGAAATCGACATCCGCTCCCCGCATGAGGCCGTCGCCCACGGCATCGCCATCATCCATCAGGAGCTGAACACGGTGCCGGCGATGACAGTGGCCGAGAACCTGGCCCTCGGACGAGAGCCTTCGACCAAGTTCGGGGCCTTGGACCGCCGCGCCATGATCACCCAGGCCCGTGAGAAACTCGCCCGGGTCGGGGCACGGATCGATCCCCGCACGGAACTGGGCCAGCTCAGTGTCGGCATGCAACAGATGGTTGAGATTGCCCGGGCCGTCAGCGAGAACGCCAGGATCCTGGTCCTGGATGAACCAACAGCGGCCCTCTCACGCAGCGAAACCCTCCACCTCTTCCAGATCATCAACGAACTGCGCGACGCAGGCGTCGGGCTCGTATACATCTCCCACCGCATGGAAGAGGTCTGGGAGCTTGCGGACCGTGTGACCGTCTTCCGTGACGGAACATACGTAGGGACCCGGGGAAAGACCGAGATCAGCCCTCCGGACGTCGTACGGATGATGGTGGGCCGCAACCTCGAGGACCTCTACCATCACGACCGGCACAGCCCAGGAGAGGTCCTGCTCGAAGTCAAGGAACTCACCGACGGAGCCGGCATCGGGCCGGTCAGCTTCCAAGTACGGTCGGGCGAGGTCGTCGCCCTGTCCGGGCTGATCGGGGCCGGCCGCACGGAAACGGCCCGGATGATCTTTGGCGCCGACCGGCCCCGTGCCGGCACCGTCACCGTTCGAGGCAAAGCGGCACTGGCCTCCAGCCCGGCCCAGGCGATCGCACACGGAATCGCCATGGTCCCCGAGGACCGCAAAGACCAGGCTTTGTTCGTCTCCCACACTGTCGAGGACAACATCGCTGTCAGTTCCCTGGGCGGCCACGTGACCGCCGGCGTGCTCCAGCGGGCCAGGATCCGGAGCGCCGTGAAAAAGCAGATGGAACGCCTGCACCTGCGGCAGAACGCCCTGCGCCTGCCGGTCAGCGCGCTTTCGGGCGGCAACCAGCAAAAGGCCGTGCTGGCCCGGTGGCTGATGCGCGAATCCGACGTGTTGATCCTGGATGAACCCACGAGGGGCGTGGACATCGGCGCGAAAAGCGAAATCTATGAGGTCATCAATGACCTCGCCAAGGCCGGTAAGGCCATCCTGGTCATCTCCTCGGACCTGCCCGAAGCGATCGGTATCAGCGACCGGCTCCTCGTGATGCGCTCCGGACGGATCGTCCAGGAACTCAACTCACGCACCGCCAGCGAAGAGGACGTCATGTCCCACGCGACCGGAACAGCAGCACAAACAAACGGAGAATTCCATGACTAACCAGGCTCTGAACAACCCGCAGGGCGCCGACGTCCGGCCAGAGGACGCACCTGCCACCGCCCGCAGCTTTGACTTTGCCTATTGGTGGGACCGCGTCGGCATACTCGTGGTCCTGATCGCGCTCGTTGCGCTAATGGTCGTCATCGCCCCGAATTTCGCGAGCGTCAACAACCTCCTCAACATTGCGCGGTCGATCTCGATCAACGCGATCCTGGCGGCCGGAATGACATTCGTCATTCTCGCTGCCGGAATCGACCTTTCGGTCGGTTCCATTCTGGCCGTCTCCGGTGTCGCATCGGTCATGACAGGCATTGCCGGACTCCCCGCGCCCGTCGCGATCCTGGTGGGAGTTGCTACCGGCGCTGTCGCGGGTTGGATCAACGGTATGCTCAGCGCCTACCTGGCACTGGCCGCCTTCATCGTCACCCTTGGCACCATGACCTTCCTTCGCGGCCTGGCCTACACCATGACCGACGGGCAACCCATTGTCTCCAACACGCTCAGTTTCCGAGACATCGGCAACGGGTACTTGGCGGGCATCCCGGTGCCCGTGGTGATCATGATCATCGTCTACGTAGCGGCGTGGTTCATCCTTGAGCGCACCCGCTATGGCCGGCACGTCTACGCAGTGGGAGGCAACGCCGAAGCCGCACGGTTGGCAGGCATCAACGTCAAGCGCGTCATCACTTCCGTTTACATCATCGCCGGCGTCTGCGCAGGGCTCGCCGGTGTCATCTTCTCCGCCCGAGTCGTCTCCGCCCAGCCAACAGCCGGCACCGGCTACGAACTCGACGCGATCGCCGCAGTTGTCCTGGGCGGCACGAGTCTTGTCGGCGGACGCGGACGGATCTACGGCACCCTGATCGGCTCCATCATTCTCGGTGTCCTCAGCACCGGACTGATCCTGATGAATGTCCAGTTCTTCACCCAACTGCTGATCAAGGGACTCGTCATCATCCTCGCAGTGGCCATCGACAGCCTGAAACAACGCACACTTCGCCTGCCATGGTCGAGGGCCATCGCGGCCCAGGCACCGGCATAAGAGCCCGTCCGACATAACCGGCAGCCACGTGCTGCCTGCCGCGCAACGCAACCCGGCCACTACCCAGAAGTGGCCGAATTGCAGCCCCACGCCCATTTACTTGAGAGGACAAACCCGTGGCATTGCCCACCATCGCCATCACGGACAGCCTTCCCGGCCGCCGGATCAACGAACCCGTAACCTTCACCGTCGAGGGAGAATTCACGGAAAACCTCTGGACCGCAACCACCAGCGCCGGAGAGACGCTTATCTGCCAACGCCTGAACGCCCAACCCGAACCAGGTAAAACCACCTTCATCACCGTCGTGACCTTCGAGGGAAACCTGGAGCTCACTCTCGGCGCACCGATCGCCCGGCGCGTTGACGGGATTAGCGAACGCGAACCCCTCGAAACTGACGCCTTCGTCCGCCTGGACACAGGGTACTTCGACCTCGAAATGTGCGTGGGCACCGCTCAGGGCACCGGCTCCTCAAAATGGGGGCTGCGTCACTTCGCAACACTCAAAGAAGGCATCGACCTGCTCCCCTCGGGCAACAACGCCATCGGCGGCTTCTACGGTCCCTTCTTCACCCCCGAAAACGGCCTTATCAACCCGCCCGAACACACCATCGTCGAGATCGAAACCCTTGAACATGGCCCTGTCCTGCACCACTACCGGATGAACGGGACCATCCCCGACGGCCTGCTCGAGGAGCTCAAAGGCAAGACATTTTCCATCGACTGGCAATTCACCCACGGCACCCCCTATTTCACCCGCAGCTACCGGGTAGATGACTTCCAGACAGTCATCAACGGCCGCTCAATAACTAACAAGATCACCGTCGGCGACGAATTTGAGGCTGGCCAGGGCGACGTGGTCTTCGACCGCTTCGAAGCATATGGCGGCACACGGTACCGCGACGGGGACCCCTACGCCGCTGAACTCGCACAAATGGTCGAAGAAACCATCGCGAACTCAACGTCCAGCACTGCAAAGTTCCAGGAATTCCGCCGCCAACTCACCGGAGACATCGAAGCCGCGCACTGGGATCTGTACTGGCGCCTGTTCTGCAGCTGGGAAGGCGCTTTGGACGAAGAGGAAATCCGCACACGCCTCGCCCGGGTCAGGGCAACCTCGCACGTGCTCGCTGACCTGCCCGAGCGGCACTGGACGATAACCGATGCCCCCGTCGACCTCTCGGCAGTGCCGCACGAAACCATCTTCCCCGGGCCGGCCTCCAAAACGGCCGAATTCCATTCAGAACTCGACAGAACCATGGTCTGGTGGACCTCCGAACCCTCCGGCGCCTTCCAGATCGTCCAGCGCCGCCAATCCGGCTGGGTCAACTGGGGAACCAACGGCGAAAACGAATGCCCCGAACTTCCCGTCGGCGTCCAGATCAAAACCGCATACGGCATGTTCAGCGACGGCTGGCAGCACGTAGCCGACCAACTGGAGACCGCACCCACAGTTCACCAGGCCTAAAAGCTGGCCGATGGGCCGCTGGAACTCAGCGCCCCGGCCACAGATGCCGCCGCCCATCGCTCTGGAGCCTCGTGCTGTGATTCCCGGCCCCGGACGCCCGGGTTGACGGACCTGCTCCAGGAACTCCCGAACCTGTTCGGCTAGGCAACCACGACTATTCAATCGGACCTCTGGCCGTCTCCTGGTCTGGCCAGAGGCCCATTCGCCCATGGACTCGGGAGCAAGACAAGGACGCATTCTGCGCCCCGACAAGCATATGAATTGAGGTGAACCAGAGGGCAGAACTATGGCCGAGACAAATGACATCGTAGAGAACGGCTTCAGCGCGTCTTCGGATGTGGTGCGAGTAGCGAGGCCGAGGATGCGTGATGTGGCTGCTTTAGCCGGAGTAGGCATCAAAACAGTTTCCCGCGTCGTCAATGACGAGCCCGGTGTTTCCGAAGGCACCCGCCAGAGAGTGTTAGAGGCGGCAAAACTGCTGAACTACCAGCTGGACCTGACGGCACAAAGCCTACGCCGGGCCGGCCGACAAACACGGTCTGTCGGGCTACTGCTTCCCAGCGTCGCCAACCCATTTCACGGTCAAATCCATCGGGCCCTCAGTGATGTCCTGGCGAGCCACGACATAGCGGTCCTCTCCGCAAGCTTGGACGATAACGCCACACGTGAAGAGGAGCTGGTCAAAGCATTTCTCCGGAGGCGCGTCGATGGACTGGTTCTGACTCCGGTCGCCAACAGCCAGGGGTACCTGCCGGAACATTCCAAGGACCTTCCGATGGTCTTCATCGACAGAGAACCGGTAGGCATCGGTGCTGATGCAGTGGTCAGTGACAATGCCGCTGGCGCGGCCAAAGCCACCGTGCACCTGATTTCCCAGGGCCACACCAAACTCGCCTACCTAGGAGGCCGCACAGACATTCAGACCGCCCGGGAGCGGCGCCGCGGTTTCATTAATGAGTTGGACCGCGCAGGTATTTCGACCGACACCGTGCAATTCTTGGAAGGACTGCGCACCGAGGAATCGGCGCGGACGGCGGCGAGAGAACTATTCACGGGCGCTGAACCGCCGACGGCCATCTTCTCTGCACAAATCCTGGTGACCTTTGGAGTAATGCGAGCGTTACAGGAGCTGGGGCTGAACCGGACTGTGGCCTTGGTCGGATTCGGCGACTTCACCCTCTCGGACATGATGAACCCAGGTATAACTGTGGTCGCCCAGTACCCCGAGCACATCGGCCGGTCAGCCGCAGAACGGATTCTGGCACGTATCAGCGGAGACTCGCAGGAGCCGCGAACATACACCATCCCCTGTGAACTGATCCTCCGAGGGTCAGGGGAAGTTCCGCCGCCCTCCAGGCCAAACGTTCGTAAAGCCCTCGCCTCCGACCGGCCCGGCAGCCATAGGCGGAATGGTGCAAATGCGGAGGGCGACAGAACCTCCGTTAGCAGTCAGCAGCGGGGATGCCCATGAGTTGTCCAGCCAAGCGGTTTGCCTAGTACCGCCAATTGCCAGTCGAGCCCTGGGGCTTCCGCTTCAACACGAAGACCGCCCCACGGCCTGTGACAATTTGCGCCCCGGCAGTTGGGTGACTCCATGGCCGTGAAAGTGGCCCGGGCTGGCGGCGGCGCCAAGGCGGGCACATCTTCTAAGGTGGTGTTCCGCGGCACAGCCGCACAATGAAACCACTAGCGTCCGCTGCAGGCCGGCCCTCAACGTGGGTTGGGGGAATGCCTTCTTGCTGACTTCAGCTCACGCTTAGGCGTGTGCAGCCGGCCTAATTAACAACTGCAGGTCCCACCGGAATTTGCGGGACCTGCAGTGCGTAGTCGCGAACGGTGCGCTGACAACTGATGGACGGGTCAAAGGGAGGGTCATCACTAGGGTGAGGCCGTGCCGTCGACAGCGCTTTGGACTTGCACGGTAATTCGTCGGAGCCTCACCAGCCTGAATTGGTGTGTTGGATCAGATTCCGACAGATTAAGAGCCGATCATGGGGGTGGCCCTGAATGCGTTGACAGCCCTGTCGGCGATAACTTGGTCGTCAGTTCCGGAATCAAGGATGGTGTTCCGGGCTGATTCGGGATCCACTATTACGGCCGTCACGGCGAGTCCGCTGGCAGTGTCGGTTGCCAGCAAGGCGTCCACCTGGGCCTCGAAGCAGGAGTCGCTTGACTTGGAATCAACGTCCATCGCCACTATGTGGTTGTTGGAGACGAAGTTCCCGGTCCCTGCCTTCAGCCGGATGATGGCGGGCTTGGCGCCCTCCGGCCGGACGGTCTGGGAGTCGATGACCTCGGAGAAGTGGTTGCCGATGACAGAATTGCTGCTGCCGCTGATGCTGAGAAGCCCGGTGAGGTCGTCCAGTCCGTTGTCGACTCCCAGGAAGGGCGTCCACGGCTCATGGTCACGCAGAAAGTGGTTCGTGGCTACGAGGTTTTCCGAACTGTTCTCCTCCAGCATCACCATCCCGGGGTAGAACGAGTGCAGGCGGTTGTTTGTGACGCTGGAACGCGTGACGCCGTTGAACCGTACGCTGCTCGCACCGCGGGGAAAGACGTTGTTCGCGGTGACCAGGAGACCTCCGTGATTTTCGGCGTAGATGGAGTGGCCTTTAGGTCCTGCTCCTACCAAGTTATCGGTGACTTTTGATGCCTGTCCCCAACCCCGCAGTTCAATGCAGCTGCCGCATTCGGCGAGGAAGTTGTGGTGGATGGACAGCGCGTCCGCGTTGTGGATGGTGAGGGCGTTCTCCAGGTAGACAAACCCCATGTCGGTGACGCGGAACGAGTCGTTGGCGCTGGCCACGTAGATGCCAGTTTTGCCGTTGACGTAAGTGTTCTCCGGGTGCATGTCGGAGCCGTCGGCAGTGAAGTGCAGCCCGTCGATGCAGAAGTTGGAGAACTCCACTGAGCTGATGCGGGGGCTGCCGCTGCGCTTAACGTAAAAGGCGGCCCCGTCGGATTTGTCGCCGCCTTCCTCTGCAGAGGGAAGGTCGACGATGATGCGGCTTCCGCCGGGCCACAGCTCGTGCAGGTCCGGCCATTCGTCTTCGGGAACGTTGAACCGGATGCTCGATGACGTAAAGCCGTGTCCCGAGCCTTCGATCCGAAGGAAGCTGACGTCGATCAGCACCTGGGTGCGGAGGTGGTAGTCCCCCGGCGGAATGTAGATTACGGCGCCGGGCCTGCCGCCGTTGTCCACGTCGGTAGCGGACTGCCGGTTCTTGATGTCGGTGATGATGCTGTTGATGACTTCACCGACGTCCTTGGCCGGATTGCCGACCGGCCACGTGGTTACGTCGTAGCAGTTGTTGTTCGTCATTGTTTCTTCCTTGATGTTGAAGGGCCAGCCTGGGAATCTACGGGGCCACCGGTTGATGCTCCGGGAGGTGCCTTTGCAGTTCTTCCAGCGTTGGCGGCTGGGCGCCTGCCCGGCGGACGGTAATGGCAGCTGCTTTGGCTGCCATGCGGCCCAGTGACTCCAGCACCGATGGTGCCAGCCCGTCTGCTCCGCGCATGAGGAGTCCGTAGATGAGGGCGGACATGTACGAGTCGCCGGCCCCGATGGTGTCCACCACCGCGGACGTGACCGAGGGAACGGTTATCCGTGCGTCCCGGGTTGCGAGGAGGGCCCCCTCTGCTCCCCTGGTGACGGCGACAAGTGCAGGCCCGAGTCCGAGGATACGTTCTGCAATGTCTTCCAAGGTAAGCCGTGGGTAGAGCCATCGTGCGTCCTCGTCGCTGAGTTTGACTACCTCTGTGAAAGGGACGAGTTCCTCGAAGATGGTTTGTGCCTCAAAGTGGCTGCCGAGCAGTGCAGGGCGGATGTTGGGATCGTAGGTGACAACGCAACGTTGATGTGACTGCTCAATCAGTTCCCTGACCACTGCCGCTCCGGGTGCCAGGAAAGTTGCGATGGAGCCGGTGTGCAGGATTTTGGGCAGCGTTGCGGGCGGTATGCGCGGGAGATCCCAGCGAATGTCGAAGTCATACTGTGCTGAACCATCGGAGGCCAGGATCGCTGTCGCTGTGGCGGTTCCGCCTGGGACCTGGGAGCCCGGCAGGAGACGAACTCCAGCGCTGTGGAGGTGCTTTTCGATGGAAGCAGCATGCTGGTCCTCGCCGAGGGAGGTCAGTAAGCCGGTGGCAACTCCGAGCCGTCCGAGCCCGTAGGCGACATTGGCCGGTGATCCACCGGGGTGCTGCACTGTGCCACGGGGAGAGACAACGATGTCCACGAGTGCTTCACCCACAACAACCACGTCAAAGCGCGGTGTTCGCTGCTCATCGGAGTGCTCAACAGTTGGCATTTTTGGGACCCTTTCCTATGTATGCGTTGGGGACGTGTTAGCTGAGCGCGGTGACAGTGAGGGTCTGGATGGTTGAGGGACCGCCGGTAACCGCCAGGTGGTTCGCAACGCTTCCCTGTTCAGGGAAAACAAGGTCCGTCAGGACCACCTTGCCGTCCTGCGCGAATACCTCGATCGAGCAATGGTCGATGATGATCTGCAGCTTCAGCGCCCCGTCCTCCAGGACCAGCGGGGCTGACTCCACGGAGGCGAACTTTCCGTGAAAACTGATGTCACCTGAGCGCTGGCGGTCCAGGATGAGTTCGGCGGTGGCCGCGTTGTAGCTCAGTACGGTTCCGGCGCTTCCGTCATCATTTCCGAACAGATGGAAGGTCACCCGTTCAGCACCCGCGGGCAGGATCTCCGCCGCGATTATCTGGGCCCTGCCGGGTACGGCTTCCGGCAGCCGGAAGGCGGAGTCCTGCAGTTCAAAGGAACCTGAATGCACCGGGCTTCGGACCGCATCCAGGTCTTCTCCCCCGGGGCCGGCCAGGACTGGTTGCTGGATCAGCCGGGTGGAGCCGGTAACCGCGGTGAGGCGCACTTCGCGGGCGAGGGTCATCGAGGACCGCCAGGGGGTGGTGGGCAGTTGGTTGGCGTAGTCCCAGTTGTTCATCCAGCCCATGATGATGCGACGGCCGTCCGGGACGTTGCTGAAAGACACCGAGGCGTAGCAGTCGCGTCCCCAGTCCAGCCACAGGCACTGCTGCAGCGCCTCCGCGGCCGCCGCGGAATCACCCAAGGCGCTGACCCCGCCCGGCACCGCGACCGAGCAGGCATCCGCAACGAACCGGGCGCCGTCGAAATGCCCTACGAAGTACTGGCCGCCGGAGCCTCCTGCCACTGCACCAGGGTTGATGTTGACGATCAGCACCCATTTAACATTGTCCGGGTCCCCGTCTACGGCCAGGGGAAACAGATCGGGGCACTCCCATTCGCCTGCGTCGGCGTTGGCCGGGCCGAAGTCACTCAGGAAGTCCCAGGATTTGAGGTCTTCGGAACGGTAGAGAACAACTTTTTGGTGTTGCGCTTCGACGGCGACCATGACCCAGTAGGCACCCTGGTCCCCTTGGTAGCGGAAGACTTTGGGATCGCGGAAGTGCGCTGAGTTTCTGGTGAGGACGGGGTTTCCTGCGTATTTCTGCCACGTCATTCCTGCGTCTGCGCTGTAGGCCAGGGATTGGGCTTGCGTGCCGTGGTGTTCGGAGGCGGCTTTGTAGGCACTGGTGTAGATTGCCACCAGTGCGGGTGAGTCCGGTGCGCCGAAGCCGGACGTGTTGCCGTGGTCGACGACGACGCTCCCGGAGAAGATGTCCTCTGTTTCGTCGCAGGCAATGGCAACGGGGTGTTCGGTCCAGTGCAGCAAATCGCGGGAGGTGGCGTGGCCCCAGGACATGTTGCCCCAGACGTTGCCGTACGGGTTGTTCTGGAAGAAGAGGTGGTACAGGCCGTTATGGAAGACCAGGCCGTTGGGGTCGTTCAGCCAGGTGTCCTTTGCCGTGAAATGGATGGCAGGCCGGAACCTGGAGGTTTCTGCCGGGGCTGTTTCCGGGCGTGCGGCATCAAGGCGACTGGACATATCTGACATTCCTCTTGGGAGTTGAAGGGTCTGGGTGTTATTGCGGCGGAGCGGCAATGGAATCGCGGCGCACGAGGGGGCAACCCAGAATGGTCGGGTGAAGTGCCATCAGGGAAAGGTCGGTTTTCCCCTCGACGGCGTCGATCAGGTGCTCGGTGGCCCAGGCGCCCATCTCGTAATGCGGCAGGGCCACGGTGGTGAGGCCCGGGTGGAGGTTGGCGGCGATCAGTTCCTGGTCATCGAAGCCCACCACGGAAAGGTCCGCGGGGATGGCCAGTCCCAGTTCGGCAGCGGCACGGTAGGCGCCCATCGCCATCCGGTCGTTGTAGCAGAAGAGGCCGGTGGGGCGGTCCTTGCGTCCCAGGATCCGTAGGGCCGCTTCGTAGCCGCCCTGCACCTCCGAAACCTCGGACTCGACAGGTGCCGCGTCGCCGTTGAGCCCTGCTTCGGTCAGCGTGGCCCGGAAGGCCTGGAGCCGCTGTCGGGTTGCGGGGACATCATGGGTGTTGTTGATGAACCCCAACCGGGTGTGGCCCGCTTCGAGGAGCGCGCTCACGGCGGCGCGTGCGCCACCTTCTTCGTCCGGGATCACGGATGTGATGCTTCCGCCACTGGCCACCGAGTCGACCAGGACGGAGGGCACGCTGCCGAGGTTGGCCGGCAGTTCCACGTCGCGGTGGTACATGGTGGCGTAGAGGATGCCGTCGACCCGCCGGTCCAGGAGGGCCTGAACATCGGCCTGACGGGACTCCAGGCTGGCCGAGCCGGAGGTGTTGATGATCATGAGGTTGTACCCTCGGGCTTTGGCGGCCTCGTCAGCGCCGAGGATGATCCGGCCGGCGTGGGGCGTGGTGGCGATCTCCTCGCTGACAAACCCCAGCATGCCGGTCCTTTGGGTACGAAGGGCCTGGGCCAGGCGGTTGGGCCCGTAGCCCAGTTGCTCGGCAGCGGTCCTGACTTTGTCCCTGGTTTCAGGCCTGACCCGCGCGTAGGAGACCTCGTTGAGGACGTGGGAGACAGTGGTCACGGACACGCCGGCGGCGACGGCCACGTCCTTGATGCCGATGTTCTTATTGCTCATCTGTCTTCCACGTCCTAATGGTTGGTGATGCCCCTCGGGGGCTATCAGTAGGCTACTCGTTGGCTGTGCCAGCCCTTGACGGCGCTAGCCCTTGACGGCGCCGAGTGTCATGCCGGCGACGATCTTGCGCTGCAAGAGAAGGGTGAGGAGGATGACCGGGATGGAGTAGACGGCGGCCAGCGCCGTCATGGATCCCCAGTCCAGGCCGAACTGGGTCTGGAAGTTTGCGATCACCACGGGGGTGGTCTGGGAGCGGATTGCTGTCATCAGGAGTGCGAAGAGGAACTCGTTCCAGGAGGCCAGGAAGGCGAAGATCGCGGTGACGGCGATGCCGCCCGAGACCACCGGGATCACTACCCGCCACAGCGCGCCGAGCCTGCTGCAGCCGTCCACGGTGGCCGCCTCCTCCAGGTCATTGGGAACGGCTTCGAAGAAGCTGGACATCAGCCAGATCGAGAGCGGCAGCGAGATGGTGGTGTGGGCGATGGACAGCGCGATGGGGGTGTCGGCGAGGCCCACGGCTGCCATCATGGACGCCAGCGGAATGCCGATTGCCACCGGAGGCACCATGCGGGTGACCAGGGCGGCCATGATGAAGATCCTGCCGCTAAGCGTCTTGTACCTGGTGATCCCGTAGGCGGCGGGAACCGCCAACAGCAGCGACAGCACGGTGCTGATGATGGCCGTCTGGATGCTGTTGATGAAGGAGGCGAGGACTCCGTTGCGGCCCAGCGCGTTGGCGTAGTTCTCCAGCGTCCATTCCCTGGGGAGGATCGTCGGCGGTACCGCGATGGTATCGATCGGGGTTTTGAAGGACGTGAAGAGCAGGTAGAGGAACGGGAAACCGTAAAGCACCATCGCCGCTGCGAGGAGGGTCCACAGCAGGGTCCGGGTGCTGCGGCGGCCGGCTTCCAGGCCTTCCCGGTTCGCACCGCGGCGCTTCCGGGCAGGGATCACGGCTGCCGGAACGGATGGTGCAGTGGCCGCCGTGGCCGGGGTCCCGCCGTCGTGCTTACTTGTTTCGGCGACGCGCATCAGTTGTCCTTTCCTGGCCGCCAGATGGTGGCCACCGCGACGAATGCGACGGCGAGCATTCCCAGCAGGTAGATGGTGCCCATGGCGCTTGCCAGTCCGGGATC
Source organism: Arthrobacter sp. FW305-BF8 (assembly GCF_021789315.1). Taxonomy (NCBI): domain Bacteria; kingdom Bacillati; phylum Actinomycetota; class Actinomycetes; order Micrococcales; family Micrococcaceae; genus Arthrobacter; species Arthrobacter sp. FW305-BF8. The sequence goes on along the minus strand of NZ_CP084561.1, from coordinate 90,579 downwards.
GCCGAAGCGGATCATGGTGCGGTAGATGAGCAGGCTCATGGTTTCGGAGGCGGACTGGGGGCCGCCGTTGGTTTGGATGAGGATGGTGTCGAAGGCCCGGGCTGCGTCGATTCCGCGGACGACCAGGGCGACGGCGATGACCGGGCGGAGCAGGGGCAGGATGATCCTGAACAGCAGGGCCGGTGCCCGGGCGCCGTCAAGGCGTGCTGCTTCGATCAGGTCGCCGGGGATGTTCTGCAGTCCGGCGAAGAGGATCAGGCACATGAAGGAGGTGGTGAGCCAGATGTCCGGGATGGCCACCGAGTAGAGCACGATGCCGGGGTCGGACAGCCAGCCGATCTGGTTGGGGTTGGACAGGATGCCGGCCTGGTGCAGGAGGGTTCCGATGAGGCCGAAGTTATCGATCATCAGGAACTTCCACAGCAGGCCTGCCACGATCGGGGCGATCATCAGCGGATACATAAAGACAGTCCGCCAGATTTGGGAACTGCGGCCCAGCATGGTGAACAGCAGCGCCATGCCCAGCCCGAGGGCGAATTCGAGGGTGACCACCACCAGGGTGTAGGCCAGGGTCCGCCATCCGGCACCGGTGAACGCTTCGGAGGCGAAGGCCCGAAAGTAGTTGTCCAGGCCCACGAAGTCCCGGGATCCGCCGGCGATGGGCGAGATTTTGAAGAAGCTGTCCGCCACCAGGCGGAACAGCGGGAAGGCCACGAAGACGGCTAGGAACAGCGCCGCCGGGGTCATCAGGAACAAGGCGAAGCGGCGATCGGAGATGCGCACGGTTTTCTCTTCCGCTGGTTGGGGCCGCGGCCGGCACCGGTCAGTCAGGTGCCGGCCGCGGGGGTCTTACTTGAGGAGATCCTCGATCTGCTTTTTGGCGTCGGCGAGGAGGGTGGCGGTGTCACCGCCGGCGACGGCCTTCTGCAGCATGGGCACCAGCACCGTGTCCACGATCTGCTGCCACTTCTCGGTGGCCGGGCGGGTGGCGGTCGCCTTGCCCGTGAGGGTTTCGATCAACGGTTTGAAGCTCTCGTAGCCTGCCTTGTCCTGGTACTTCTCGAAGGCGGAGATACGGGACGCCAGGCCCAGGCTGGATTCGATGCCCTTGTCGTTGTAGTCGTAGGCGCACTTGACGAACTTCTTGGCCGCTTCGGTGTTCTTGGTGGCCTTGGGCACGCTGAGGTACCAGGGTCCGGGAACGGCCCCGACCCCGGCGGGTCCGGCGATCATGGGAGCCGTGCCGACCTTGCCGGCCACCGGTGAGTCCTTGGGGATCTGCCGGTAAGCGTGGGCCCAGAAGCGGGTCATCGCGGTCTTGCCCTGGTTGAACAGGTTTTGTGCGGCGGCCCAGTCCACCTGTGCGGCGCCGGAGGGAGCAGCCTTGGCAAGGCCGACATAGAAGTCGAGTGCTTCCTTGTGCGCGGCATTGTCGATTACCACGTTGTTGTTGGCGTCCAGAACCATGGGCGAGCCGGCCTGCAGGACGTGGGCCAGCCATTCGGTTTCCACACCGCCCTTGACGTCGGTGCCGTACATGCCGTCCCTGGTGAAGAACGCGGAGATGTCCTGGTACTGCTTCCACGTGGTGGGGGCGGCCAGGTCGTAGCCGTACTTGGCCTTGAAGTCCGCCTTGTTCTTGGCATCCTCAAACAGGTCTTTGCGGTACAGGATGATCTCGGCGTTGGTCCAGGCGGGCAGGCCGATGAAGTGCCCGTCCACGTTTGCTTCCTTGACCAGGGCCGGGAAGATGTCTTTCTTCGCCTCGTCGGTGAAGATCTCGTCGATCGGCTGAACGGCATTCTTGAAGCTGGGCAGCCAGACGGAGTCCAGGGCGGCCACGTCGAAGGAGACGTTGCCGGAGGAGAACTCGCTGGAGAGCCTGTTAAACATGCCGTCGTAAGGCAGCTCGACGAAATTGGCGCTGACGCCTGTTTCTTTCTTGCACTGTTCGGCGACGCCTGTCAGTTCGGCGTGGCCACCGGCCTCGACGAGAACATTGACGGTGCTGGGGCCAGCGCCACCCGACGTGTTGGCGGGGCCCCCTGCACCGCACGCGGAAGCGGCCAGTGCGACGGCGGTGCAGATGCCGCCGAGGGCGAGCCTGCTGGTGAATGTACGAGTGGACATCTCTGTCTACTCACTTTCTGTGAGGAGTCGTGGGAATCAATTTCGAAAGCTTGACAAATCGTTTTGGTAAAACGACTTGGCATCGAGTGTAAGACGTGCTCAGGGTCACTGTCAACGCTTTGACCCTTCGCTCCGGCCCTGCCTGCCGGTGCTTCAAATGTTGGGAAGGCGAACGGCCGTATCCAGAGGGGGCGGGGCGGACAGTCGTGTGCGTGCCGTTAGTGGGTTGTTTCAGGAGGTGAAGTCAACGCCAAAAGAAGGCTGCGGAGGCTTCCCAGCACGTCGTCATCGACGCGTCGGCCACGCGATCCAAGGTGCTCGACAGCGGGGCCGAGTCCACGGTCGCGTCCTACAGCCCGGATACCGCCATCCGCCCGACTCCTTAGTATCCGGTCCGCAAGAGGGGACCGGATCCGGAGCGGTCCCCTCTTGTAAGCCTGCCAGTGCAGCTGTGCCTTTTAGCCATCGTGGGCAGTCAGGGCAAGCGCACTGGGGAGTCCGCACATAAGGGCACATGGATGAATTGCGCGGGTGACCACCCGGCAAACCTGGCCGCGGGAACTACGACCCGTGCAGCTGGCATGGTGAGCAAAGCTTCCCTCCGCTCCCCTTGGTGGCGCGGACGGGTCCTGCAGCAGTCCGAAGAATGCGTTGTGAGATGTCGTCCAGGCTTAGCCATGGACAACAGCCAGGGTGCGTCCTCGTCGCTGAGCTTGACGTCCTCTGCGAGTGGGGCGAGTTCGTCGATGGTGGTTTCTTGCCCGGGTCTGAGGGATTTAGGACCTGCACCCGGGGATGGCGGATACGGGCACCCGTGCCGACCGTCAGGATCCTCGATGACGGGGGCACGGGAATGCATGCTTATCGGACCAACGCCACGGAATCACGTTTGATGAGAGTGTTTGGGATAGCTCCGGGGTTCTTGCCCGTGGGGCCGTCCTGAAGTTCCGCGATCGCTGCTTCCACTGCCATTGCCCCCATCTCGTAGTAGGGAAGGGCCACCGTAGTCAGCTGCGGCGACAGGGCCTCAGCTACAATTTCCTGATTATCGAAGCCCACTACGGATAAGTCCCTCGGAATCAGTAGGCCCAGTTCCGCGGCGGCGCGGTAAGCTCCCATAGCCATGCGGTCATTGAAGCAGAAGATGGCCGTTGGCCTTTTCTTTCTCGAGAAGAGGCTGAGAGTCCCCCGGTAGCCGTCCTCCGCGAACGAGGACGCCTCTTCGATGACCAGGTTTGGGTCAAAACGAATGCCGGACTCCTCCAGCGCCGTTCGGTACCCTTGGAGCCTGCCGGAGCGCGCCGGTATGTCCATTGCTGTGCTGACGAATCCGATCCCCCTGTGACCTGCATCGATAAGTTCACGGGTTGCTATATACCCGCCCTGGATCTCGTCAGGAAACACGGACCAGAAGTCACCCTGTGTGGCCTCTGCGTTCGCTAGGAATACGGGCTTTCCATTCAAAGCCTCAGGTATCTCGAGAAAGCGGTGTGCTGTATCGGCGTAGATTACGCCGTCCACCTGGTGCCGCCAGACTGCCTCGATTTCTCTCTCTTCTACGTCCTTTGCTCCCCCCGTACTCATGATCAGCATTATCCAACCGTGTTTGGAAGCTGCTTCCTGGGCGCCACGGATGAGACGGCCGGCATATGGAACTGTAGCGATTTCCTCGCTGATAAGAGCCAGAGTGTGGGAGCGGTTCGTACGCAATGCCTGAGCCAGCCCGTTGGGGGCGTAACCTAGCTCCGCAGCGATTTTCTCCACCTTGAGACGGGTCGCGTCAGCGATCCTCGCACCGCGAACGTTGTTCAGCGCGAGTGACACGGTCGCGGGTGAAACGCCCGCCGCGTCCGCGATGTCCCGGATGCTGGGCCGCCGGCGTACCTTCATTTCACAATCTCCTGTGCGGCGTCGAATTTATCCTGTAGATGCAGCGGTGACGTTACACCTCGTACCCAACGCCCGGCTAACACCAGTGTAAGCTAAACCCATTTACCACAGTTAGCGCGCCCATGCCTGTGGAAAGGAAGCTTAAGATGCGGCGCCTCGGCCGTGGGCCACTCCTTCCCGGGCCGAGGCGCCGCGAACCGCATCCTCTCGCCATCACTGCAGGGTTTCGTTTCGCCGTGTCGTGCTGCTGGTCGCGTCGGAGAGCCGGGTCCGGCGGCACTTACTTTGGCGGCCGCTGAATGAACTAGCAACGCCGGCTCCGCACCCACGGGCAGCGGCGGGGACCATATTGCTAGGCGGTCTCTACTCCGCGCGCCCCGTCGTCGTTGTTCTGCCGGTGGGCGCGGCTCTCCTGGTGCGGCCCGCCGTCTCACCGACGATGAACTGCCGGATGGCCCGCAGTTGTGCTACTGATTTGCTGGTCCGCCACATGCTTCGAAGTCCTCGATAAGGGCGACTTTCTGTCGGGAGGGGCTGGAGCTGTCAAACTTGTAATCAAGCCATTCCGATACGAGCCGGCGGGCAAGTTCCAGTCCTATGACGCGCTGGCCCAGTGCGATTACCTGGCAGTCGTTGGACAGGACGGATCTTTCGCAGCTGAAGCTGTCCGCGACCGTGGTCGCACGTACGCCCCGAACCTTGTTGGCGCTGATGGCCATGCCGATGCCCGTTCCGCAAATAAGCACTGCCCTGTCTGCCCGTCCTTCCAGGATGGCGGTCGCGGCTTTTATCCCTACCTGGGGGTAAGGGGTTCCTGGGCCGTCGTGGATACTGAGGTCAGAGACGGAAGCCACTCGTGGATCGCTTTGCAGGTCCTTGAGGATCCTGTCTTTGTACTGAAGCCCGGCCTCATCTGCTCCGACGATTATTCGCCAGCCAGTTTGTTTATCCATTGCTCTTCCTTTCTCACCGCAGGAGCGGTTGCAGCCGATGACACCGGCCGTGCGATGCGTATGAAAGCATCTGCTACCAGATCGGCGAAAACCGGATCGTTCGCGTGCGTGGCAGCGGTAACGACTTCGATGCCGGGACGAAGCCGTCTCTCGAGTTCGAGGACGAAGGACGCGTCCGCAGCGGGGTCTTCGAAGGGGCCTCCCTCCACGGCGTAGCTGTCGAAGCCCTTAGCCGGAATGACCACGCACGCAGGGCCTGTGGCCTGGTTGAGGTGCTCCGCCAGTATTCCTGCAACATCCATCAGTTCCCCGGCATTGATTCGCACGGCCGTAACCTCCGCGTTGTGTTGGAGGAGCGGCCGGCTTCCATCTCTATACTCCTGAGGTACCGTCGCAAGGGCTCCGAAGTTCAGCACCTCCACGGCGCCGGGTACGACAACCTGGGGGAATCCTTTTCGTCCTGCTGTTCGAAGGCGGTCCGGGCCGGCGCGGAAAATCCCTCCGTATGTCTCGTCTGTCAGTTCCTTCACCGTGTAATCAACGACTCCAGTAATGACCCCCTGTTCCAGGAGATTTTCGAGTGCTTTTCCGCCGGAGCCCACTGCATGGAAAACGATCGGCTCGAAACCGGCGGCATCAAGGCGCTCAATGACGCGTAGGACCCCTGGTGTGGTAACACCGAGCATCGTCACACCAACGGCCGGTTTTTCGGGTGCGGCCAGGACCGGGCGCTTACGAGAAGTGAGCATTCCAGCAAGGGCGCCGGCAGCGTTGGCCAGTATGGGTTTCGAGATACGGTTCAGGCCCGCAATGTCGGTGACCGAGTGCATGATGCAAAGATCGCTCGACCCGACGTAAGCGCCGACATCGCCCGAAGCCATTGTCGAAACGAGAATTTTGGGTACTCCCAAGGGAAGCGCCCGCATGGCACCGCTGATCAGAGCACTGCCGCCCGAGCCCCCAAGACCGAGCACCCCGTCACAGCGTCCTTCGTCGGCGAGCTTGCGCAGCAGGCAGGCGGCCCCGCGGGTCATAGTCTCGATGGCAACAGCCCGCGCGTCCGTGCCCTCCCGGCCGAGCCTCAAGTCCTCCAGTCTGGCGCCCCCGGCTTCGCAGACCTCCTCGGCGGTGACGTCGGGCGTAATGCCCGAGCTTGTTCCCAAGACGCTGACATCAATGACGACTACGTCGATTCCCGCCTCATGGAGCCGTTCTTGCACGAAAGCGTATTCGCGGCCCTTGGTGTCGAGCGTGCCTATAAGTACGGCCGTTGGCACCGTTTACCGCTCTCGAAGCTTCAGGGACCGAAAAGCCTCAACTGTCTCCGTGATGGCCTTTTCTACCGGCAAACGCTCAATGCTCGATGCTCCCAGGAACCCGTCGACGTCGACTCGGTCGTAAACAGCCTGAACGTTCTCGGGTTCATCGAAGGGCCCGCCGTGTGCCACCACCCATACATCCGGGCGGGCCGCCTTGGCTGCTGCGGTCATCGCAGCGACACGTTCGCTGGCCTCCATCAGGTCCGGTACGTCACTGGCGCCGATGAACCCGCCCATGGTCAGACCCACATGAGCGCCAATGACATCTGCGCCTGCGGTCGCCATGGCGGCGGCCTCCTCCGGCGTGAAGGCGTACGCAACCGTGAAGATATCGCGGCGGTCACATTCGGCGATCAGCTCGATTTCCTTGGAGTAGCCAAGACCCGTGGCGTCAATGTGCTGCCGGAAGGTCCCGTCGTAGATGCCGGCGGTCGGGACGTTCGTGATGCCGGAGTATCCGGCGTCCATGAGGGCGGTGATGAGTTGATCCGTGTTGCGGTAGGGGTCTGCGGCGCCGATTCCCGCAATGACGGGGGCTGTCTTCACCACGGGAAGGATGTGCTGGGCGAGCTGCAGCGTCATGCCGTTTGAGTCGCCGTATGCGAGGTATCCGGAAAGGGAGCCGTGCCCGTCCATCCTGAACGGTCCGGTGTTATAGGCCATCAGGGCGTCAATCCCTGCCCGGTCGGCTGCTTTGGCGACCAGCCCGATTCCGGCACCACCGAGGATGAGAGGGCTGCGCTGGGCGACCTTGGCGGTAAACCTGTCGCGGATCTGCTGTCTTGTCATGGCGGCCATATTGTTTATCTGCCTATCTCTGAGAAGCGGTTGTGGTGTTGAGTGCGTCGCTGATGCTGATGAAGTTTTCGACGTGAAGTGCTGCCCGGCCAACGAAAAGACCGTGGACGCCAGGCACCAGGGCGAGGTTGGCTGCGTTGTCGGCGGTGACGCTTCCGCCGTACAGCACGGGAACACACAGCCCGGGTGCAGGGCCGTAGAGTTCGATCAGCGTCGCCTGCACGGTGGAGTGCATTTCGGCTATCTGCTCCGGTGTGGCAGGAATTCCATTGATCCCTATCGACCACGCGGGCTCGTAGGCCAGGAGCACGCTTTCCAGGTCATCTGCGGTCAGGCCGTTGAGTGCGATTTTTACCTGGCGGCGCACGGCCTCCAGGTGAGTTCCGTAGTGGCGGTCCTCCGCTGTGTCGCCGATGCACACCAGGGGCCGCAGACACCAGGCGAGGGAGCGCAGTACTTTTTTGTTGATGAGGGCGTCGGTTTCTTGGTGATCCCGGCGGCGTTCCTGGTGGCCGATTTCGATGATCACAGCACCGGCGTCTGCGACCATTTCTGCAGATATGTCGCCGGTGTGTGCTCCGTTGTCTTCGTGGTGAATGTTTTGGGCACCGACGTGGATGTTGCTGCCGTTCAGCTCGGCGGCCACTGTCGCTAGGGCGGTGTGCGGTGGGATAAGGAAGTATTCCCTTCCGTTCTTGGCGGAACTGCTCACGTACTCCCTGAGATGTGCCGCGTATCGCGCTGACTCGCCCAGGGTCTTGTTCATCTTCCAAGAAGTGCCCAGCCAGAAGGGCAACACTTCCTTATCCCCCATCGTCAGATGCCCGGCTGCCCGGCTTTGGCCTTCAGGAAGGCCTCAGTCACATCGTCGGGGACCACTACGTCAATTTCTTCCCGCTCGTTCAGGCTGCGGGCCAGCGCTTCCATCGTGACCGTGTTGATGACGGTCTCAGCCAGGCCTACGCGCGGCTTCGCATCATTTCGGACGACGTCGGCAACGTTGAGCAACTGATCCTGGAAGGCGTTTGACTTAGCAATGGCATACCGGTCCTCCAGGGTCCTGAAGATCCGTTCTGGGTCCCTATGGCTGGTCGGGATGGCCCGGCGGATTGAGATTTCTGTCTCGTCATAGATCGTCCAGGTGAAGGGCAGATAAAGCGTCCCCTTGTCCCCTGAAATCTGCAGTTCCTGGGTGGAATCGGAAATTTCGCTGGCCTCGATCATTCCGACGGTGTCGTTTGCGTAATCGATGAGGCCAATGATCTTGTCGCTGGTGCCGAAAACGTTCTTCGCGCGGCCGAAGGCGGCGACGCGTGTCGGCACGGCACCTGCTACGTGTGTGCAGGCATTGATGGCATATGCGCCGATGTCGTAGAGCGCGCCGCCGCCCTGGTCCGCGCGGAACCGCCACGGACGGTTCGGGTCGTTCGGATCGATGCCCAGTTCGGATGCCAGGTTCACGTAGGTGAAGCTGGCGCGCACGTGGTCAAGCTTGCCCAGCTCGCCGGCGGCCAGTAGCCGGTCAATCCGTGTGATGGCAGGGTGGTGGCGGTACATGAAGGCTTCGGTGATGATGGCACCGGTTTCTTTGGCCAGGGTCCATACTTCGAGTGCTTCGGCCCCGGTGAGGACGAAGGGCTTTTCGCAGAGGACATACCGGATACCTGCTGCAACGCACTGGCGGATCAGTTCCAGGTGCGTGCTGGGCCAGGTGGCGATAATGACGCCGTCCAGCTGTTCGGAAGCGAGCATCGCTGCAACGTTGCCGTAGGCCTTGCCCCACCCGTACTTGGCAACTATCGCTTCGGCGGCCTGAAGGTTTTCATCGGCGGCCGCTACGATCTGCAGTTCGTCTTGGATGCCTGCTGCTGCGACGCCGTGGACGCCGGCAATGTAGCCGGCTCCGATCACGCCGAGCCGGACTGGGTTTTTTTCTGACATGGTTGTCTCTCTTACTTGATCAGCGACCCGCGGTGCAGCTGTGCACGCGCGTCGAGGACTTTTTGGACGTTGCGGAAGAGGATGTTGTCTTTTTCCGTGTCCGTGATGTTGGCGTTAAGGACGGACTGCAGTACCTTGCCAAGGTCGTAGAAAGGTGCGTCGCTCCCGAAAACGACGCGTTCGCTGCCCACCGCCGAGACAAGGGACTCGGTCATCCGCGGGTCCGACTGGTAGGCCACGTCGAAAAATACGTTGGGCAGATCCTTGACTATTTCGACCGCCTCCGCCTGCTGCTGCGGGGTGAGGAACGCATGGCCGAGAAAGATCGTTACGTTCGGGAACTTGCTGGCAGCCACGCGCACGGCCCGTGGTGACTCCCCCGAGCCGGGATCGGGAGAGCAATGCATGAGGCACAGGGCCCGCCGGTCGTCCAGGACCTCAAATAGTGGATCCACCCGCAGGGGGACGTCCAGGTAGTAGCCTTCCAGCATTGGATGGACAGAGATGCCGGCCAAACCCAGGTCATCGAGCAATCGGAGGAGCTCCGTGACGGCCAGTTCCTCGTGCCTGGGTTCAACCAGGCCGAGCCCGGCAGGGAAACGTTCCGGGTGATCCCTGACCGCCTCGGCGACAATGTCGTTCATGCGCCGCGTGTTAACGATGCCTTCGGCCTGACGGTCCGCTGCTGCCGGGGACAACAAGGATTCTGTTACGCCGGCAGCGTCCATGCTTCGGATCATCTGTTCCACCGTCTGGCCGATGTTGTTCGCCACGGTCTTGCCGATGTGTGCGTGGACATCGATGCTTCGGCGCATCATGATTCCTGCTGATTCAGCGCCGCGGGCCTGGGCCGCCGTCATGCTTCTTCCACTGATGTGCGCATGGTCAGGGGTGCTCCTGCAGGTACCAGCTCGTGGGCGTTTTCCGGAGTCGTGCCTTCGGGCCCGCCGGGGCTGTACATCACCAGCAGATGCAGAGGTGCCCAGCCAGTGTTATGGGAGTCATGGAAGACGCCGACGGGAATATGGATCGCGTCTCCCGGGCCGATGGGAATCCGGTTACCTTCGCCTACAGTGAAAGCGCCGTGTCCGGAAATGACATAGACCACTTCGTCGCTGTCCTCGTGATTGTGCCACTCGTGCGACTGGCCCGGGAGGACGATCACCTCGCCAAGAGACATCTGTGCCCCTTGGTCTGCCGTGATCAGCCACTTCGCAACGCCCCACGGCAGGACGACGGACTCTACGGTGTTTGCGCTGTTGGAACTATTCATGCTTTATCTCGTGTCTGCTAGAGGTCAGTTCTCGGTCAGACCGGTGAAACGCCACCCGGTCTTCATCGTGAAACCGGTGTACGTGCGGTCCAGGATCAGCATGAGTGAGACCATGCTGTCGATGAGCCGTGCATTGTGGAGCGGCCCGCAATCGAGCACTCGATGGTTCAAATCCGCCGCGAGTGCTGCAACTACAGCTTTGGCTTCGTCATCGTCGCCAGCGATTTTCACATCCGGGCGGTTACCGTCCGCTGCGCCGGGTGCATTGACGGTTGCCGCGAAGTTGTCTTTGAAGGCTGCAACGAGACCGTCGGTGGTTCCCAGCGCCTTCGCCGTGTACTCCGCGCCGGCCAGTTCATTGCCCGGCAGTGCGTCGAAGGGGTTGGAAATGTCGATGATGGTCTTTCCTGCCAGGGCTTCCTGGTGTTCCTCAACAAAGGGGACGACAGCTGTGAAGGGAATGGCCAGGACGACCGTGTCGCTGCCCGCCAGTGCGGTGCGGTAATCGCCTACCACCGCTGGCTCATAGCCCAGGTCTGCGCTCTGAACCGCTTCAGGGGAGCGGGACCCGATCTGGACCTGGTGTCCCGCCTTGGTCCAGCCCTTACCGAGGGCGCTTGCCATGAGTCCTGTGCCCATGATCGCAATAGTGCTCACGTCGTTGTTCCTTTCACAGTTCTTGAAAATGCTTTACGGCCGGCTCTCCCGCGAGGTACTCACCGATGAGGCCCTGGAACTTCGAAAACTCCGGGGATCCTACGAATTTCTCGACATGATCCTCGAGAGTCCGCCACCAGACGAGCAACACATATTCGTCTGCCGAAGCCGAGCTGGTCAGCGAGGACTCAATGTGGCCGGGAGCAGCTTCAATAAGGAGCTTCGCCTCCGAAAACGCGGACTCAAATGCGGCCTCTGAACCGTCCTTGATCGACAGTTGGGCAACTTCCAAAACACTCAATGAACCCTCCTCAGGGCAAGTGGTAAGTGGGGGGTGAAACGGAAAAGGCGCAGGTCCGTGACCTCTGGAGAACAGGCATTAATGGCTTCAGATCACGTGCGCCCTGGAGCGCCTTCTCGCTCGCGGTGCTCGATCCATCGCCTTGCTAAATGGATTTAGCTGACTATAAGCAGCTCCCCGAACCGCGGTCAAGAGGCTTGCCGAAAAACGCATAATCGGCCGCAAACCCCATTCCCCACCCTGCACGTCAGACAGGCACCCCCTGGCACCAGGGCCGGATCGTCACCCCCAACCCGTCTGCCCCAGCCTTCCCTTGGCCCCTCACGGCAGCCTCCGGCTGGGGAGAAGGTCCGCAGCGCTTCCGCGCGCGCTGCACTGATTCGGAACATGGAGATGCCGAGTGAAATCTATTGACAACCGGAGACGTGAGCTGTTTCACTCATTCCCGACGCTAAATGCATTTAGCAGGCTCAGCCGGGCTGAATGTACGTCTGGAGCCACCTCGCCTGCAGTTCGCCGGGAACACGAGGCATGCCCAGAACAACCAGCACCATCCCCGGACAATGACGTGACTGATCCGCGTTGACCGCGGACAATGCACGATGCAAAGGAGCACGATGTGGGAATAAAGAAAACTGCAATACTTCGAATGGCGGCGCTGGCAGCCGCATCCTCCCTGTTCTTGGCCGGTTGCGCCGGCGGAGACGCCGGCGGGACAAGCGAGGGCCCGACGGGGGATTACAAGGCCCCGGAATCGAACGTTCAGGCAAATCTGACCATCTCGAACTGGGGAAATCCCGGTGACGAGGCCGTCTACGACGCGGCCATTAAACGCTTCAACAAGAAGTACCCCAACGTCAAGGTCACCAACAACTTCACCCAGGTCGTGAACTGGAGTGACTACATCAACAAGATCCTGACATCCGTGGCCTCCGGCGACGCACCTGACATCATCAACATCGCCACCGAGGGCGTCGAGTTCGGCCTCAGCAAGGATCTCTTCCTCCCGCTCACGAATTACGTGAAGCAGGATGAATCCGTAAAAGCCCTTATGGCCGACATCGATCCGAACCTGCTGAAAGGCTTCACCAAGGGTGAAGACACCTACCTGGTGCCCAATAACTGGAACGCCATGGTCATGTACTACAACGAAGACATGTTCGCCAAGGCCGGCATCAAACGGCCCAGTGATGACTGGACATGGGACGAGTTCCTTGCCGCGTCCAAGAAACTGACAAGCGGCCAAGGCGGCGAAAAGAAGTACGGCTTCGGCCTCCAAAACTACACCTTTGCCTACATCCCGTGGCTCTACTCCAACGGGGCGTCCCTCGCCTCCGACGATCTGGCCAAGCCGACACTGAACTCGCCGAAAACCATCGAGTCAATGAAGTTCCTGCAAAGCCTGGTTAAGGAACACGGCGTAGCACCGGAACCGGCCGGGACGGAGGCCAACGACCTTTTCACCGCCGGAAAAGTCGCCATGGTGGCAGCGCCGGCAAATCTCTCCTCGACCCTGATCAAGGGCTCCCCTGATTTGAAGTTTGGCATTGTCCCCATGCCCAAGAAATCCGAAAAGGCGACTGTTTTCGGAGCAGCAGGATTCTCGATCTACAAAAACACCAAGAACCGGGACCTCGCATGGGAACTCCTCAAGGAACTTGCAAGCCAGGATGTTCAGAAGTCGTGGGCGACTCTCGGCACGTCGAATCCCACCACGCACACAGCGGCAACTTCCAAAGTGTTCCTCGGCCGTCATCGCAACGCCAAGTACCTGTACGACACGATCAAGTATGCCAAGCCTGTCGCCGCGCCAACATTCTTCACCTCGCTTGAGCCCGCCTTCCAAAGGGCAATTGCCAGCATCCTGGCCGGCGGAGACGCTGCAGCTGAGCTGGAGAAGGCAAATTCCGAGGTAGAGGCAACGGTCGGTAATGGCTGACCTTCTCTCCACCGAGAGCTCCCGGCTTCCCTTCCGGACCGCGACCACCGTCCGGAAGGGAAGCCCATCGAGCCGCAGGGAAGCCATCACCGGCTATTGGTTCGTGGCACCGTCCGTATTGGGATTTGCAATATTTGTGCTCGGGCCACTCGCTGCCGTCTTGTACTTCAGCTTCACCAAGTACGACGTGATATCCCCTCCGAGATTCGTCGGCTTTCAGAACTATGCACGACTCTTCTCCGATGCCCGTCTAGGGACGGTGTACTTCAACACCATCATTTACGTGATCGCGGCAGTGGTCTTCATCAACGTACTCGCAGTGATATTCGCTGTTCTCGTCAACCAGCGAATGCCACGGTCCATGACCGTCATTTTCCGGTCGGTGTATTTCTTCCCGTCCCTCGTCTCCCTGGTCTACGTCGCACTCATCTGGCAGGCACTCTTCCAGCGCGACACAGGCATTGTTAACTACTACATCCAGGCACTCGGAGGACAGCCCCTGAGCTGGCTCACGGATGACGCTCAGGCACGGTGGAGCGTGATCATCGTTGATGTCTGGCGGAACATCGGGTTTGCGATGCTCATCTACACGGCCGCCCTGCAGGAAGTGCCGCGCGAGCTCGAGGAAGCCGCAAAGATCGACGGTGCGGGGCCGATAACAATCTTCCGCAAGGTAACCGTCCCTATGATCAGCCAAGCGATCTTCTTCAATATCACCATCACCGTCATCGGCGCGTTCCAGATCTACGAGTCGATTATCGTCCTGACCGGCGGCGGTCCGGGGGACGCCACCCGAAGCATCGTCATGTATATCGCCGAGCGCGCCTTCAGTGACTTCCAAATCGGGTACGCCTCCGCGATCTCCGTGACGTTGTTCGTGATCATCCTCCTGGTAACGCTGTTCAATTCCGACTCCGAAAGAGGTGGGTTCACTATGAGTAGGACACTCGTGACCGCCACAAAGCCGCAAGTCCCAGCCGCGCCCCGACGGGATACTGCGCGCGCAATCCCCGTGGGCCGCATCCTCGCCATGGCTGTACTGGTTTTGGGCGGGATCGGCATGATCGCCCCGTTCCTCTGGATGTTTGTCACGTCATTAAAGTCGCCGGAAAACGCCTATGACCTACCCCCAAGCTGGATACCCCTTGAGTTCAGGTGGGACAACTACGCCCAAGCGGTCAACGGGCCCTTGCCCCTGCTGACCAACATGCTCAACAGCTCACTCATCGCAATCGTCACAACTCTCGGGCTCCTCATCACAGCACCGCTGGCAGGCTATGCCTTCGCCAGGCTGAAATTCCCTGGTCAGAACGGCCTCTTCGTCATGCTGCTGGCCTCCATGATGGTGCCCATCCAGGTCACGGTGATTCCGCTGTTTCTCATCATGAGAAACCTAGGGCTTATCAACTCACCTTGGAGCCTGATCCTTCCCTACGTGACAGGAGCCTTCGGCGTCTTCCTGATGCGGCAGTTCTTCCTCACCATCCCCAAGGAGCTCATTGAAGCTGCCAAAATCGATGGCGCCGGGCCTTGGCAAACCTACCGGCTGGTCGCGCTCCCTCTGGTCAAGAACGGACTGAGCTCCCTAGGCGTTATCACCTTCCTCGCCAGTTGGAACGCGTACTTCCTGCCTTCTATCTTCCTCAGCAGCCAAGGTTCGGCCACCCTGCCCCTGGCCCTCGTCCTTATGCGCGGCCCGTTTAGCACCGGCCAGGTAAACATCATCATGGCAGCCACGGCTCTCGCCATCCTGCCAGCCCTGATCGTCTACGTCATAGCGCAGAAGTGGATCATAGAAAGCCTTACCCAGTCGGGCGTAAAGGGCTAGTAGACGCCTTGGCTGAGAGGCCGGCTTCGGGCAGCCCGGCTGGAGAAACCTTAGTGGCACAAGAAGCATCGGCAGGACGGAGGACAACTACCCTCATGGGTCCAGGCCTCTGTTGTTCCAACCGTGATGGATAATTCCCGACAGTAGTTCAGTGCCGCCAGTGCGGCGGCACTGAACTACTCTGCTGCGGGCCCACGCACGCTGATGACAGCAGCTATATCAGGCGCCTCGAGGGGTCACTGAAAGACCGCAAGACTCCGATCACCCGACCATCCCACCTATCCGGAGCCCTGAGTGCCACCCAACCAATCCTCTCCACACATCGGCAGCGGCGACTGGGTTTATTTGAACACAGGCGACAGAGTTTCAGTCCGGCGTACTGGCGACTGTTGCAGAACCGGATATATCGACGTGATCAACGACGAAGCCAATATTTTCTGGGTCCAACTGGACGAAGGGAGAGGAAGAGTCCTCGTATACGACGGCGACGGGTCTCAAGTCCATAAACAGGCAGATGATGGTCCCGAAGACCGCGGGAAGAAGCATGGATAAGTCGTTGCCAGGTCTGTCCCCGTACCGCGCCTGTACCGGCGCAGTCCTGCCGATCTTCTGAGACAACGGTTGTTCCACAGACATCGACCCCTTGACCGGGGGCCAGAGCCAGGCGACATCAGGGCTGGCCGCTGGCCTCAGACTTCCACGCAATCAACGGTCCTGGCTCGGAGACGCTCGTCGTCCTGGTCGACCACAGGCGGAAAGTACCCGCCCGCGATCAACGGAAACGCCTTTACATGTTCAACCTCCGTCCCCTACACCCCAACCTGACAGATGGTGCATGGCTGGGTCTGAAAGGCGCCGGCCTGGATCTGCAAGCCGCGGAGAAGCTAGCCCCTACCGCCCACACCTGAGGACAATCCTTGGGTGGTTATCCATCGCTACTGTTGCTAGGGAGCTATCCCAACGGCTCCCCCAACTTCAGCGGTGGATAACCCGAATTGACCCCAGCTGTGGACGGGACAGCCGCACCAAAGGGAGCTTGTCCGAGCCAGTCAGGTTGACGGGATTGCGGAGGCCGGCACAAATCGCATGTGGCGCGAATTTGCTTTGGTGCAGCGGCTACGGCCTTCACCGACCAAGCAGCGGTCGCGGCCGCGAACCGGCCGGGAACTGCACCGCCGGCCCTGGTCCTGCTTATCAACAGGCACGGGGCTTTCAGCGACCACCTTTGGACAGGATCGCCGTCATCGCAGCCCGGACGCCAGTACTCAGGGTGGGTTCCAAAGCGGGGCGAAATGTGGCGAGTGGTTGCCGGCGATGTGCCCGTCAGCCCTGAGCGTCTCGGCGGTATAGCCTCCGAAGGTCCAGTAAACCGAGGGGCAGAGATAGCTGTTGCAAGGGTCCGTTGCAGTTCCATGCAGTCTGCTCCGCGGCGAGGAGGTGTCTATGCCAGCTGTTTTGGCCGCTGGGTTGGCAGCAGGTATGGGACGTAGTCAAGCCGTGCGTGGCTGAGGATCTCGGTTTCTTCGCGCAACGCCGGGATGAGCTTTTCTACATGCTCGTCCGTCATATGCATAAGAAGACCGGCGATGGTGACGACGCCGGTAACCTGGCCAATGTCAGCGTTTACTATGGGCATTGCCAGCGAGCGGATGCCTTCCTCGTACGTCTCGACGGCGGTGGCGTAGCCGTCCGAGCGCGCCTGGTGGATGTGTGCCAGGACTTGTTCGACAGTACGGGGCGCGTTGGGTCCGAAGCCTTCAGTTGGGATGCCCTGCCGAAGGACGATTTCCAGGGCTTTTTCGTCGCTGAGTTGGGAGAGCCAGGCGTATCCGCTGGATGCGCATGCGAGCCGGACATCATGATGCATTGGCGGGTCGTATTTGATGTTCGATGTGGCACCTTGGGACTTCAGAACCCACATCAGGCGCCCGTCGTCGACTATGGCAAGGCGGACAAGTCCTCTGGAAAGCCGGGCGAGACGGTCTATGGATGGTTTCGCCTGGTCCACCAGGTCAATTTTGGACAGGTATGTCAGCGACTGTGAGATTTGCTTCAGGCTGAGGGCGTAGTCGCTGCCGTTGGTGCTTCGCCTGACGTAGCCGGTCTCGACGAGCTCTGTGACGAGTCTGTGGGTTGCGCTGTTGGGAAGCTGGAGTCGGGTCGCAATGTCGCCCAGAGCCAGACCTTCCGGTTCGGTGGCGAGCAGTTCCAGTATTTTCAAACCCCGCAGGAGAGCAGAACTCATTTGTATCCTTGGTCTGATCGGTTCATGAACGGGTCCATGTCTTCCTCCATGGGTCGCTGGTGGCCATCCTAGAGTTGGTCCAGGAACAGTTTCAGGCTGTCGATGCTCTGCGTGACTGCCGCAGTCTCGTCTCCGTTTCCGGGTTTGAGGAAGTCTATCTCGACTGCGAGCAGGCCGTCGTAGCCAACTCCCTGCAGGGCACGCAAGGCTCGGGGTACGTCGATCAGGCCTTCTCCGAGCGGAACGCTTGGCCAGAATCCAAAATGCCTGGGATCTCCGCGGTAGGCAGCGATGTCCTTTAAATGAACGGCCTTGGCGTGTGGGGCGAGGGCCTCGATGACGGGCATGACGTCTTCGAGCATCCGGAGATTGTTCCCGGTGTCCAGGCATATGCCCAGGTACGGGTTATCGACGGCCTGCAGGAGGTCGAGGATTTCCTCACCGTAGAGATCCGCGTGGTTCTCCAGGGCGAGAGTCACGTTTCGCGCTGCTGCCCGTTCGGCTGCTGCGCCCAACAGGGGAACAAGGAGTCGGCGATGCTCCGCCCAGTCCTCAATCCGGGTTCGACGCCCGCCCGCGCAGATACGCATGACCGAGGAGCCAAGGGCTGCCGCGACGTCGATGTGCCGTTCAAGATCGTGCAGCGCCTCGGGATCCTGGCCGGATGAGAGCCCGTTGGGATGGCCCCAGGCCCAGACCAGTTCGAGATTTGCTTCCTCAACCGACAGGCGGAGTGTATCGAGTGACTTCGCGGATAGGTCCGGCACCATGAAGTGCTCAATGGAAATTCCCTGCACGCCGAGGTCGCGGGCAAAGTCAACGAACATGTCAATGGACCACGTGCGGTCAGGAAAGCTCTCCAATTCCGGATAAACCTCTCCGAAGTACCGGTGAAAGCAGAACGAATCTATTGCGGTTTTCATGGGCGTCCCTTCATGGCCATGCCCGCGCCGAGTACGGGTACCTATTAGCCTAGCAAACTTCTGGAATAGCGTTCCAGTTTGGAATTGCCTTCCACTTACTCTAGTGTGACTCGTGTCGCACGATGCGACGGGAAAAACCCAGTTCTAAGTCCAACCATTCAAGGAGGAATGACGTGACGACTACGTCCGCAGAGCCTGGGGCAGGCCATGTTACTGCCCGGCCGCGCCGCGCCGCCGTGGCAAGTTTTGTCGGCAGCGCACTGGAGTACTACGACTTCTTTATTTACGGCACTGCAGCCGCACTGGTCTTCAACAAGATCTTCTTTACAGCCGCGGATCCAGCGACCGGAACGCTGCTTGCATTGGCGACGTTCGGCGTCGGCTACGTTGCCCGCCCGATCGGTGCGTTCTTCATGGGTCACATCGGTGACAAGTACGGTCGCAAGACAATCTTGATCTTCACGCTGACCCTCATGGGCGCGGCGACGTTCCTCGTCGGATGCCTGCCCACCTACGGCCAGATCGGTGTTTGGGCCCCGATCCTTCTCGTTGCCCTGCGCCTGCTGCAGGGTTTCTCTGCCTCAGGTGAACAAGCCGGCGCGAATTCGCTGACACTTGAGCACGCCCCCGAGCACCGCCGGTCGTTTTTCACCAGCTTCACGCTCAGCGGTACCCAGGCCGGGCTCATTCTGGCCAGTGCCGTGTGGATCCCCATCAGCTCCCTGCCACAGGACCAGCTCCTCTCTTGGGGATGGCGTATCCCCTTCTACCTTGGACTCGTCGTCATGATCGTCGGCTACCTCATCCGCCGTACTCTTGATGAGACCCCGGCCTTCACCGAAGAAAAAGAGCAGAACACGGTCGCCAAGCTGCCGCTGGCCGAACTCTTCCGCCATAACTGGGCAGATGTGCTCAAGGTCGCCCTCAGCTCACTCGTCTCGACGGTCAGCACGGTGTTTGGCGTGTTCGCCCTGTCTTTCGCCACGAACACCGTCGGCGTCGACAAATCCGCCATGCTCTGGCTGTCCGTGACCGCCGCGGCGGTGGCTTTGGTTTCCATCACGGCGTGGGCTGCCCTTGCCGACCGCATCGGGCGGAAAAAGGTCTACATCTTCGGCGTCCTGGGCAGCGGCATTCTGATGTTCCCCTATCTCGCCTCCGTCAGCAGTGGCCAAGTACCCCTGATCTTCCTGTTCGGCATCCTGATGTCCGGCATCGTCTACCACGCCCAAAACGGGGTATTTCCAGCACTCTACGGCGAACAGTTCTCCACACAGGTCCGCCTCTCCGGCACAGCCATCGGCACTCAGATCGGTTTCGCTATCGCCGGCTTCATGCCCTCCCTGGCGGCCGGGATTTCGCCGGCTTCCCCCGATGGCTGGGTTCCGGCCGCCGCCCTTACCCTCACCTGCTGCGTCGTCGCCGCCTTGGCAACCCTGGGGATGCGGGAAACGTACCGTACCCCGTTGCGGGAACTGGGCGGCACTGGACGGCCGGAGAAACTCGGCGCCTCAACCAAAACCGGAAGGTCAGCATGAAAATCGCAGTAATCCACGGCCCGAACCTCAACAGGCTCGGGGTCCGTCGACCAGAGAAGTATGGAACCACCACCCTTCAGGACATTCAGAGCGACATTGATAAAACGGCCGCGAGGCTCGGTGTCGAAGTCCTGCACTTCCAGTCAAACAGCGAAACCGAACTCATCGAGTGGATCCACGCGATGCAGGAACAGACCAGCGGGATCGTCATCAATCCGGCAGGATTTAGCGCCTATTCCTACTCGCTCCTCGATGCCGTCCGGGACACCTTCCAGCCGTTCGCCATCGTGCATATCTCCCAATGGCATGCCATGGACGGGAAGGAACGCACAGATATCTTCGCCTCAACGGCCACCACATACATCACCGGAGCCGGGTGGCGCGGCTACTCCCTTGCCCTGGAAGCCATCTATTACAAGATTGCCGAAGCGAACTAAAAACATCCGCACTCGGATGCGAGACCCAAAACAGGACATAACCATGACAAAAACGCCACTGCGCATCGGGCTGATCGGGGCAGGCCGCATGGGCCGCAGCCACGCCCAATTCATCGCGGCTAACCCCGATACCGAACTCACCGCTGTCGCCGATCCGATCAACTCAGAACTGTCCAGCGCTTATGGCGCTGAACAGTTCGACAACTACGAAGCCCTGATCGCTGGGGCCAAGGTCGACGCGGTGATCATTGCGACACCGAACGACACACATGTCGAAACCGCATCCTTCGCCATCGAAGCTGGCATTCCCTGCCTCCTCGAGAAACCCGTCGGCGTGAACCTTACCGAAGTGGCCCGTCTCGCCGGCACAGTCGAGAGCACGGGAGTGCCGGTGCTGGTGGGCCACCACCGCCGGCATCACCCCCTGATCGCGGCGGCAAAGAAGGCAATCCAGAGCGGCGCAATCGGCGACATCGTCGCCGTTAACGGCTTGTGGCTCACCACTAAACCAGAGTCATACTTCGACTCCTGGCGACGTGGTCCGGGTGCAGGAGTGATGCTGATTAACTTGGTGCACGATCTGGACATCATGCGGTACCTCATCGGCGAGATATCCAGTGTCCAGGCAGTCATGAGCAACCGCATCCGTGGCTTCGAAGTCGAAGATACCGCGGGGTTGCTCTTCCAGTTCGAGCGCGGCACGATCGGCACCCTGACCGGCTCGGACACCGCAGCCGCACCGTGGGGCTGGGACCAGAACTCCGGCGACGACCCGCAGTTCGCCCAGCAGCCGGACGAACCAAGTCTCCTGATCGCCGGCACCAAGGGATCACTATCCGTGCCGCAGTTGAAGCTGTGGTCCTACCCCAGTCAACGAGACTGGCATACGCCCCTGACCACTGAGTTCCTGGAAAGGCCCGGGGGCGGCGCCCTCCAGAACCAACTGGCCCATTTCTGCGCAGTCGTCCGCGAAGAAGCCGAGCCAATCGTCAGCGTGGCCGACGCCGGACGATCTTTGGCCGCCGTCGAAGCCGCCCACGAAGCGGCACGGACACAGAGAGCGGTGGCTCCCGGCCTCGCAGGACTGGTCATACCTAAAGTCTCTGTGGCATAGCCCAAACTTTTGCCGGTCGACCTCAGACGTGCAGTTCCCACTCCGAGGTTCCCGCCCCAGGACAGCCCGGTCTGTTGAAGATCGGCTGGCTCGATGGACGAGGCTGCCGGCTCTTGACGTGCCAGGAAACGCTATATTGAAAAAACAATGGTTACCAGTGTCGATGTTGCAGAATTTGCGGGAGTCTCGCAATCCACCGTCTCCCGCGTTCTGAACGACGACCCCGCCGTCCGCCCGGCGACGCGTGAAAAGGTTCTTGCTGCAGCGGCTGAGCTCGGCTACGTGGTGAACATCAGCGCCCGGAGCCTGGTCACCCGTCGAACGCGGACGGTGGGTCTGGTGGTGGCCGATACAGCAAACCTCTTCTACACCCAGATCATCCATCTCATGCACCGGGAGCTCGCGGCCCGCAATTACCAGATGGTGATGATTCGAGAAAGCCTGGAGGCCCCGGACTCGCTCGCCGGCGCCACCCTCCAGGAGCTTCCCGTCGACGGTGCCATCTTCGCCTCAGCCACTGAGGGTTCCCCGACAGTCAAGAGGTTCAAAGAACGAAGCCTTCCCATCGTCCTGTTCAACCGGGACGACCCCAGTGTTGAGGCCGAGGTGCTCCTTCCTGACGATAAATCGGGTTGCCAGCAGGTGGCTGATCACCTGGTCGGCTTGGGCCACACGCGAATCGGACTCATCACCGGCTCCTGGTCGACGACCAGCGGCCGGCAACGGGAAGAGTTCTTCAGGGCGGCGCTGGAAGGACACGGGCTCTCCCTGCCCGAGGACATGGTGGAACGTGGGTTCCTTGACCACGACACCGGCTCCGCCCTGACCCGCAAGCTCCTCGCGGCGCCTAACCCTCCCACTGCCATTTTCTGCGGCAGTGACATGCTGGCCATAGGCGCCCTGGACGCGGCCGCCGAGCTGGACGTCGAAGTTCCGGACAGGCTGTCAGTGGTGGGCTTTGACGACCTCGAGCCCGCGTCGTGGAAGATGATCAATCTTTCCACCGTGCATCAACCGCTAGATGACATGGCGCGGGAGGCCGTAGCCATGCTAGTCGACCACCTGGAGGGGCGGCGTGAACAACGGCCAGGACGAAGAGTCTTTCCGGTGGAACTCATCGTCCGAGGCACATCAGCGCCGCCGGCACCGTCATCACTTAGGCAGCACCTCAGCGCATAAGACAGCCCGCCTGCTCTCCGCTGCCGGTGGCGTCTTGGAGGCGAGGGCAAGGCAATCCTGCGGGTCCAGGGGTCCGGAAAGAACGACCCCAACCTGACGCAGACGTGTTCATCCAACGCGTCATGTTTTCCGAAAAGCTGGCCTCCCCTTGACGAGTGGCGGCCCTCACTACAATATGGGTACGTACCCATTGGGTACGTACCCATGATTCTTTAGATCGTATCTTCGATGGAGAAGTTGTGAAAATAGCAGTATTGCAAGGCCCTAACCTCAATCGGTTGGGGAAGCGCCGTCCGGACAAGTATGGCCGGAAGACGCTCGCCGACATCACGGCGGAACTGGAGGTGCTGGCCGACAAACTCGGCGTCGAGGTCGTTCAGACCCAGTCGAATCACGAAGGCGGTCTCATCGACTGGCTGCATGAAGTCCAGGACGAGATTGACGGCATCCTCATTAACCCGGCCGGCCTCACTCCATATGGTCGGTCCCTGTACGACTCGCTGAAGGATGCCGAGCTTCCCATCGCGATAGTGCACATGTCTGCGATCTTCCAGTACGAGAAGCAGGCCCACCCCGATATGTACGCCGACCTGGCCTCGATTTACATCGCCGGGCTCAAGTCCAACGGATATGGGGTCGCGCTTGAGCACCTTGTCGAGCTCATCCGTGACAAGGAGAACTGAGAAGCCTCCCGGCCTGAATGCCCTCGGCCCGCATCGCGCCATCCCCGTCCGTTACCCCTGCCCAATGGGAGGCAAATCCAAATGACCACCACCACCGGCAATGAAGCCGCAACAACCAGCCAGAAACAAATCCGGAAGGTTCTCATCGGCGCTTCTGCCGGCACGGCCCTCGAATGGTTTGATTTCGCCCTCTACGGCAGCGTGTCTGCCATCGTTTTCCCGAAGCTTTTCTTTCCCTCCCTCGACCCGGTCGCCGGTATCCTTGCCAGCTTTGCGGCATTCGGCATCGGCCTGGCGGCCCGACCCCTTGGTGCAGCGTTCTTCTCCAATCTGGGCGACAAGATCGGCCGGCAGCGGACAATGGTTGCAGCCATCATTGCAATGGGCGTCGCATCCCTCGCCATCGGCCTCCTGCCCGGCTACAGCACTTGGGGCCTGTTCGCGACAGTCCTGCTTGTCTTCTTCCGTGTAGTACAAGGTTTTGCGCTCGGCGGTGAATCCAGCGCCGCGCAGATCATGGCCCTGGAATACGCCCCCTCCGGAAGACGGGGCCTCTATGGGGGACTCGTCAACATGGGCTCACCCCTGGGCCAGGTGTTCGTAGCGCTCACACTGATCAGCCTCCAGGGCCTGGTCGGCGAGCAGGCCTTCATTGACTGGGCGTGGCGGATCCCGTTCTTCATTGGCTTCATCATGGCCATTCTCGGCTACATCATCCGCCGGACGATCGACGAGACACCGGTCTTCAAGCAGGCCAGGGAAGACAACCAGGTCGTCAAGACCCCGCTCTTCACCGTATTCAGGCAGTACCCCAAGCACATTCTCCGACTGACATTCTTGTGGGCAGCGAACGTGGCGTGCTCCTACGTGGTGACAACCTACTCGCTGGATTACATCAAGCGCGTCCTGGGCATGACCTCCGATGTGGGCTTCTCCCTAGTGCTGATCACCAACGTTGTTGGAGTGTTCGCGATCCCGTTCGGCGGCTACATGTCAGACCGGTTCGGAAGGAAACCGATCCTTTACACCGGTGCGACCATGTGCATGATCGGCGCGGTGGCGTACTTCCCGCTTCTCAACACCAAGGTGTTTGGGCTCATGCTGTTGGGCAGCATCCTGCTGCTGGGTTTCCAGTACTTCGCATTCGGCGTCCTCGCAGCACTCTTCGCGGAGCCGTTCCCGACACACGTGCGCTATTCAGGACACGCGGCCTCGTACACGTTGACCAACTTGGTTGGGGGCGCCCCGACGCCCTTCGTGGCAGCACTTCTGCTCCAGAGCACCGGAAGCACCTGGAGCATCGTCGGCCTCCTTCTTGCGGCCTACCTGGTGACGCTGCTGATGATCAGGGCGACCCCCGAGACATTCAAGATGGACTTCCATGCCAAAGAGAACGAATAGGCAAGAAGGCGGAAAGTGGCAGCAAATCTAACCCTGGGCGCCATGGCCCTTCGGCAACGAGACCTTCGGCAATCAATTGAATACGCGCACAACGTCGGCTACACAGGCATCGGGATAAGCATCGGCGAATGCCTTGCCGCTCTGGAAGCAGGACTGGAACCGACCGATATCCGCAGACTGCTCGACTCCAGAAACCTGGAGCTGTCCGAACTCGAGCTCATCAGGCTGGGCGGCACGAGCTTTCAGAGCCGCATGAACGACGCCCTCGTCGAACTGGTTGCAATTCTCAAACCAAACCGGGTACACGTAGCCGCCTTCGACGGGGAACCAGCCGTCATACAACAGGAACTACGCGACCTCTGCCGCCTCCTGCCGGAGACGACCGTGGCAGTCGAGTTCATGCCATACAGCAAACTCCCGGACATCGAATCGACAATGGATCTGCTCGCAGGTCCCGGATGCGAACAGGCCACGATGGTTCTGGACGCAATACATTTCTTCAGGTCGGGAGCCTCCTTCACTGACCTCACGCTTGAAGTTCTGGAACGGGTTTCCGTCCTCCAACTGTCAGACCTTACGGATGCCCGGACGGACACCCGCTTCGAAAGTCGTCACCTTCGGACCTTCCCGGGGCACGGAAATCTTGACCTGCACGGACTGCTTCACACCCTGTGCAAGGGACGACCTGCCGGCGTCCCGCCCATCACTGTCGAACCATTCTCGGACGCCATCGACGCGCTTCCACTGCCCTGGGTCGTCCATGAGGCTTTTCTGTCAGCCAGTCAACTGCTGCGGGAGTGCAACTGGCCGACGCCACTACTCACTTACCAGCAGCCAATTTAGGAGCAATCTTGCCCGACTTGTCACCGAACACCATCTGGCCCGACCGTTTCAAACACAAAGTCATACTCCTGACCGGCGCTGCAGGCGGCCTGGGGTCAGCAGCGCGGTCACGGCTGACCGCGGAGGGAGCCATCGTCGTAGCCACCGACGCCCAGCCGCCGGCCGCGAACGATCCCCTTATGAGGCAACTCGATGTACGGGATCGGCAGGCATGGAAACAGGTGCTCGCTGACCTCTTGGAGGAACACGGCAGGCTCGATGGAGCACTGTTCTGCCACGGCATCCAAGGTCCCGAATCGCCCGTCGACGACATGTCGGTCGAGGGCTGGGACCTGACCTTCGACGTCAACCTCAACGGTTGCTTCCATGGACTGGCTCTCCTCCTTCCGGTGTTGCGCGAGCAGGGACATGGAAGGATCGCAGTACTGTCCTCCATTGCCGGGCGAGAAGGAAATCCGCATCAGGCAGCTTACTCTGCGTCGAAGGCGGCGCTGATCTCCCTCGTCAAGACAGCGGCCAAGGAAGTGGCCCCCTACGGCGTGACCGTAAACGCTGTGGCGCCGTCAATGTTCGAGACCCCACTTATCAACGCCCTCAGCCCGGAAAGAAACAAGGAACTCCTCGCCCGGGTCCCCATGGGCCGGATAGGCAAACCCGAAGAGTTCGCGTCCCTGGCCGCATGGCTCCTCTCCGAGGAATCCAGTTACATGACCGGCCAGACCCTGGACCTCAGCGGCGGCCGGAACACCGCATAGCCAGGCGCTTCCCCTCGCAACCTGCAACGCCCTAGCACCTTCACCTCAGCGCAGTACATGAGATTCTCCTGGCCGCACCATCAGAGGTGGGCGAAATGCTCACTTACCGCCCACTCCGGCATGTTCGTCCGCCGGGCGGCCTGGACTGGTCGACCCCGCCGCACTCTTCCCAGACGATCAGACCTTGATGAGCAAAAGGACTGAAACCCTAGGTCCCTGAACAGGACGAAAGACCACGGCGAGGTCGCATTCGCAACCCAAGTGACATCCACAATCAAAACGGAGCACCTACATGAAACCCGTCAAAATTGCCCTCATGGGAGCCGGGCTCATCGGCCGCGAGCACGCACGATTCCTCAAGGCCAACCAAGAAGCAGAACTCGCTGGCATAGCAGATCCTGCACCATCAGCCCAACAGCTGGCGGCTGAACTCGATGTGCCCTACTTCTCTGATTACGAGGACCTGTTGAGTCATGTCAGCCTAGACGGAGCCATTGTCGCTCTCCCGAACAGCATGCACCGGGAGGCGGGCATAGCGTGCATACGCACGGGCATACCTACGCTGATAGAAAAGCCCGTCGCTGACACTGAAGAGGCGGCCCTGGCTATTATCGAGGCGGCTGGCGCGGCCGACGTTCCCGTCCTCATCGGTCACCAGCGACGCCACAGCCCGGACATTGTCCGGGCCAAGCAGCTGATTTCAGGGGGACAACTCGGACAGATTGTCACCGTCAACGGCATGTGCCAGATCAAAAAGGAAAATCAGTATTTCGATAACCTATGGCGCCAGCAGCCTGGAGGCGGGCCCATACTTATCAATCTCATTCACGACATTGACACGTTGCGGTATCTCATCGGAGACATCCATAGCGTCCACGCGGTGACGTCCAACAATGTCCGAAAATTTGCAGTTGAAGACAGCGCCGCCGTGATCCTGAAGTTCACTAACGGGTCGCTCGGAACTCTGTTGCTGAGCGACTCCGTTGCCTCACCATGGTGCTGGGACCTGAACTCAGGACAGGGCGCGTATTTCCCCCATACTCCTGCGGATGCCTACCACATCGGAGGCACCGAAGGCTCGCTGGCCATCCCAAGCATGAAGCTCTATAAGCACGCTGACGGCGGAGACTGGCACGACCCCCTGATTGTCGAAAAGCATGAAATAGCAGAATCTCACGCATACGCCGCTCAGCTTCAGCACTTCATTGACATCATCAGAACCGGTGCCGAACCCTTGATTGGAGCTCGGGATGGTCTGATGACACTTGCCGCGACCTTGGGTGTGGGCCGCTCAGCCGCAGAAAACCGAGAAGTCTTCATGGATGAACTACTGCCGATGGCGGAACACAGCGTCTAGCCCACAGTTCGAACTGCGGTGTACCGACCACGACCAGTGGACTGCCTAGCGGGATACGCCTGTCCACCTACCTACACCCCAACCTGACAGATGGTGCATGGCTGGGTCTGAAAGGCGCCAGTCTGGATCTGCAAGCCGCGGAGAAGCTAGCCCCTACCGCCCACACCTGAGGACAATCCTTGGGTGGTTATCCATCGCTACTGTTGCTAGGGAGCTATCCCAACGGCTCCCCCAACTTCAGCGGTGGATAACCCGAATTGACCCCAGCTGTGGACGGGACAGCCGCACCAAAGGGAGCTTGTCCGAGCCAGTCAGGCTGTCGGGATTGCGGAGGTCGGCACAAATCGCATGTGGCGCGAATTTGCTTTGGTGCAGCGGCTACGGCCTTCACCGACCAAGCAGCGGTCGCGGCCGCGAACCGGCCGGGAACTGCACCGCCGGCCCTGGTCCTGCTTATCAACAGGCACGGGGCTTTCAGCGACCACCTTTGGACAGGATCGCCGTCACAGCAGCCCGGACGCCAGTGCTCAGGGTGGGTTCCAGGGCGGGGGCGAAATGTGGCGAGTGGTTGCCGGCGATGTGCCCGTCAGCCCTGAGCGTCTCGGCGGTATAGCCTCCGAAGGTCCAGTAAACCGAGGGGGCAGAGATAGCTGTTGCAAGGGTCCCGAAGTCTTCACTGGCCATCATCGGCGGAACCTCGCGGACCTCTTCCTCTCCGATCGTGGCCCGAAACTCCTGGATAAGTTGATCTGTCGCCGTGGGATCGTTGTAGCACAGCGGAAAAGAATACAGCTCCTCAATTTCAGGGGGCGGCGCGGAGGAGGCTTCTGCCTCTGCGCGGATGATGCGGCGGATTGATGTCAGCACGGCATCGTGCACTTTCTGGTCGAAGGACCGTACGTTTATGGTGAACTCGGCCATCGCGGGAATGATGTTTTCCTTCAGGCCCCCGTGGAAGGTTCCGATTGTCACGACCGCGGACTGCACGGGGTCCAGCTCACGCGAAACGATGGTCTGCAGCCGGACCAACATGTGGGCCCCGAGCACGATCGGGTCGATCGCTTCTTGGGGCTGGGAACCATGCGCCTGACGCCCGTGGACAGTGACCTTCCAGGAAGCGGCCATGGCCATAGCGGTACCGCGGCTGATGCTTACTGTGCCCGCCAGACTCGGCACGACGTGCTGGCCATAGATTATCTCGGGTTTCGGAGCCCTGTTCCACAGACCATCGTCGACCATCGCCTGCGCTCCGGCGGCCGTCTCCTCCCCCGGCTGGAAGAGGAAGACGACTGTCCCTGTCCAGGCGTCGGTGGCACCCGCGAGCAAGGCCGCCGCAGTCAGCGCTGCGGTGATGTGCGTGTCATGGCCGCAGCCGTGCATCACCGGAACCTGAGTCCCGTCAGCCAGGGCACCGGTGGCCTGGCTGGCGTAATCAAGTCCTGTTTCCTCCTTGATCGGCAGACCGTCGATGTCGGCCCGGAAACCCACGACTGGCCCCTCGCCGTTGCGGAGTACGCCCACGACGCCCGTCCCGCCGCAGCTAAAGGTCTCCGCTCCGGTGGCAGTGAGATGCTCGGTAATGAGCCTTGCGGTCCGATGTTCCTGCGTGGACAGTTCCGGGTTAGCGTGCAGATGGCGGTACAACTCGTGCATTCGGGCAGTCTCCTCGTGCGTGAGTTCCAGATCCCGCAAGGCATAACCAAACATGTGTTGCCCTTCTTCGATTGGGTATTTTTGCTGTCGAATGTCGTTCTAGTCGGGTCCTCCAGCCAGAACGGGCGCGCCGTGGAGCGCTTGAGGGATGGCGATCAGATCTTGGTTCGCGGCCGTCTCAGTATCTTCCAGCACCCGGAGGACGTTGCCGAAAGCGAGGCTGCGCAGATCAGCAGGCGACCAGCCCCGTTCGGCTAACGCTTCAATGACCGTCGGGTAGCCGGACACCCCGGAAATTCCGCGGGGCAGTTGTTGGATGCCATCGAAATCCCCTCCAATGCCGACATGCCGGGGTCCTACTACTTCCCGTGCGTGTTCCATGTGGCGGACGATGTCAGAGATGGCGGCCTGCGGAGCCTGGTTCTGCGACGTCCACCGGGTGAATTCTGCGGCCGCCGCAGTGTCCTCTTCCACCTGCCCTGCATGGAACCCTGTCCGAAGGCCGAGTCTCTGCCGGACTTCATCAGAACGTCGTTCGTAGTCCGCGCAGGCCTCTGAGATGAAGGCGGGAACGAAGGTCAGCATGAGCACGCCGTTGTTTCCAGGCAATCTCTCAAGCACGCCATCCGGCACGTTTCTGGCGTGGTCGGTGACGCTGCGGCAAGATGAATGGGAGAAAATTACAGGAGCAGCGCTCGTGTTCAGCGCGTCATGCATCGTCTGCTCGGCCACGTGAGACAGATCAACTATGAGACCAAGACGGTTCATTTCGCCGACCACGCGTCTGCCGAAGTCGGTGAGCCCATGGTCGACCTGTTCGCCGGTCGCCGAGCGCGCCCATGGCGTGTTGTCGTTATGTGTGAGAGTCATGTAGCGGACGCCGAGACGTCTCATCATCCGAAGCACGCCAAGCGACGCGTCGATGGAATGCCCTCCTTCTATGCCCATCAGCGAGGCAATTTTTCCCTCTGCGACGGCGGTTCTTACGCCGGCGGCAGAGTCCACCAGGCTGAATGTCTCGGGATTCTTGGAGATGATCCGGTGTACGCAGTCGATCTGTTCGAGGGTCGCCACGACGGCGTCGGCCGGCGGCATGTTGGACGGGACGAAGACCGACCAGAATTGCGCACCGACCCGGCCTTCCCGGAGCCGCGGAATGTCTGTGTGCAGGCGGGGCTGGTGCTGCGATAAGTCGATCTCCTCGACGCGGGAATCGAATTTCTGCCGCAAAGCCCAAGGCAAGTCGTTATGGCCGTCAAATACCAGGGTGTCGGCCAGCGCGGAACGAGTCCGAAAGGATGTCATCGGGCGGCGCTCAATTGCTCTAGGGCAACCCATGGCTCATGGAGTCCGAAAGCCTGGGGGCCAAAGACTTGCAGCGCTTCCGGGGTCCGCATGATCGCAGGGGTCGAGATTCCATAGACGGCCACCCGCTGTCCGAACCGCAGGGCCTCGGAAGTGATGGGTGTGCCCAGGTCAACATCAACTATCGTAATAAGATCCGGAACAATGGCGACCACCGCACCATTCTTGTGTGCAATGACGTTCTCATTCCGGAACTGGATCCGCATCTCGTCGCCACCATCAAATGACTCCACAGCGGCAAACCCTTGAGTGAACCCGTCCCTGACGAACCTCTCAACGTCAACGACTTTTCCCCGCATGAGCACGGTTCCATGACCGTATATTGTGTCCTTCAGGAAGGCACTGAGTTCTGCCAGCGGATCAAGATGTTTGTCCTTGGCCTTACGCAAAGTCCGACCGATATTGAGGGCCAGCGTGACGGTGTTGCGGATCGCAGTACGCTTGACGTCTGCTCCGCTCATTGGATACTCGGCGATGTATGCGGCGCCCCCCATCTTGATGGTGACCGCGCGGGCGAAAGTCTCCATCCTCTGGTTGTCCTGGCCGGTATCGACGATGCACGTGTGCCCGTTTTCGTCCGAAACAGCGAGCGGTGATCCGGACACTCCATAGACTCCGAACGTTTCCATTTGAAGCTCCGGGAAGGCTCGCCCCATTCCGTCACCGTCCACCACCGGGATACCTGCTTCGGCGGCGACGACCAGGGGAATCATGGAATTCAGTCCACCGCACTCCATGGGGATTGTCGCATCGGCTGTTTTTCCGAGGTGTTTCTCCAAGGCACGGAGCGACAGGACTGCCTCAGTGCCGGCGGGGACTTTCTCGACTACGACAGTCGGAGCGCCCATCATGGCCGTGGAAATGACAAAGTCATCGTCATCAAGTTCGGTCGGATCGAGGATTTCGATCTTCTTTCCGTTCTTGAGGCATTCCTCGACGAGGAGCCGGCCGATGAGCGGATCTCCGCCGCCGCCTGTACCCAGTATTGCCGCGCCCCGCGCCAAGTCAGGGACGTCGTCTAGTGACAGATAGAAACTCATGTTGTTCTTCCTTCTACTTCTTGCAGTCAGCGTTTCGTGTGTGGCTACTTCGACGCCGGCAGGTCGCCGACCGCTTTGACGCGTACCCGGGACGCGTTTCCGGGCAGATACGCCAGAGGCAGCTCATCGATCTCCACGATTTGGACAGTGCTGGCTTTGGCTCCGGCAGCTATTGCTTTGCTGATTGCTTCCCCCCTGGCCTGATCGAGCACTTCTTCGCGCTTTCCTGCCGGGATAGCAAAGATACGGTCGACTTCGCCACCGACTTGGGCAATTGCGGCGCCGATGGCATTCGCCACTCCGGAGTGCCCCGGACGGGCAACGTCACTGGCACAGGCCATCTGTTCTGGTACCAGGAACGCACCGCCGCCGACTGCGACCACCGGGACGAGGTCGGAACTCGTGCGCATCCGGTCAACCGTCTCCGCGATCCTTCGGTGGATTTCGTCTTTGGCGGCCTTCACCATTGAAGGATCCAGATGGCTGACACGGCCGGGGTCACCGATCTCCGCATCACCCGCGGCGACCATGATGTCGGTCGCTGTCAGAGTTTTGCCTCCGAAAACGAGCGCATCCTCCGTGACTCTGTAGCCCACGCTGTCCGGCCCGACTGTCACACCGCTGTCGAACCTGATGCGGCTGCCGCCACCGAGGCCGACGGACAACACATCAGGCATACGGAAGTTGGTTCGGATTCCCGCCACCTCGATTTCTGTTGCCGCTTCGCGGGGAAAGCCGGACTGGAGAACTCCGACGTCCGTCGTTGTTCCGCCAACGTCGACAACTATGCAGTCTTTGAGGCCCGAGAGGTAGGCGGCGCCGCGCATTGAGTTGGTCGGTCCTGAGGCAAAGGTAGCCACTGGGTATTTTCGGGCGAAATCGACGTCCATTAATGTGCCGTCGTTCTGGCTCAAGAACAGCGGTGCGTGGATGTTTAGAGCCAACAGGGATTGATCGAGTGAAGAACACACATCTGCCGAAAGCTCACGAAGGGCGGCGTTGATGATTGTTGCGTTTTCCCTCTCGAGGAGCCCCACCCTGCCGATTTCGTTGGAAAGGCTGACCGGAAGTTCCGGAAACTCGGCGTTGATGATTTCCGCTGCCATTTGTTCGAACTCGGAGTTGACTGGGGAAAACACGGACGAGATTGCGAAACTGCGTGCACCCTTTGTTACGGCGTCCTGGGCTGCCCTGCGTATCTCGTCGTGATTGATCGGCGATATTTCCCGTCCGTCGAACTCATGACCGCCGTGGCACATATAGGGCAAGGCGTGCAGCGCTTCGGTAATCCGTGCCGGCCAGCCCACGAACGGCGGCAATCCGCCCGTTGCAGGAAGTCCGAGCCGGATTGCCGCCGTCGGTGCCAACCGTTCGGCTTCGACGAGTGCATTGATGAAATGGGTGGTTCCGATCATGACGGCGTCTACGTCGGCAGGATCAAAGGAGTACGCGCTCTGTAGTCGGCGGAGGGACCCGGTGATCCCCTGTCCGACGTCACTCATTGTCGGACTTTTTACACCTGCGAGGACCTCGCTTCCGTCAATGAGTACCGCGTCCGTGTTGGTCCCGCCGACATCGATGCCTATCTTCACTTGTAGTCCTCCTGCAGTTCGCGTGTTTCAGTAATCGGTCGGCGTGAAAGCGCCTCTTCGGATGTGCCTCTGATCAGGCCGAGTTTGCCCGCGATGACGTAAAGAATGAGGGAAGCACCAAGCGAATTCAGGGACCCTACCCCCCAGGGCAGGAACGTTCCGATCAGCACCGAGGCGGCCCAGACCACCAGGGTCCCAACGACCCACGTTGGCTCTGTTGCCGGCAGGCCGGGGGCAGATGCGGATAGGACGCTTCGCCATTTCTTCACGATGTAATATTCGGCGACCATGATGCCGGCGATGGGGGGAAACGTGACTCCGAGCAGGATCAGGAAACCAACAAAGTAGTTCAGTATTCCGGCAGCGGCGAGTGCGCTGCCGAGGATCCCGATAAAGATCGTGACCCTCGTTCGGCTCACTCGCTTCTTGAATACTGTCTCGACGAAGTTCACGATGCCCAAGGATGCCGAGTACAAGTTCCAGTCGTTCATCTTGATCGTGCCGGCAACGATGATGATTGTGCCGACGAACCCGCTGCTGGAAGTGACAATCGCGATGATGTCGTTGGTTTTGAGTGCATGGGCGAGGAGAACGCCGGCGATGGCCACCATGAATTCCCCGAGGGTGACACCGACGAGCGTCTGCTTGACGACATCGGAGGGTTTGCGGTTGAAGCGCGTCATATCGGGGGTGATTACCATGCCGACAATGAATCCGCCTGCCACCAGTGTTGTCCCGGCGGCCAGGCCCAGGACCGGTCCCGGGGCCGGCTGGTTGACCAGATCGCCGAGGTTGTGCTTTTGCAGCTCAGAGACAATGGACCAACCGGCGAGCAGGAGGAACGCGGGGATCGTAATGTACGCGGTCCAAGCCATGCTCTTGAAGCCGTAAATGACTATCGCGGTCACTGCGCAGCCGACTGCAAGGGACCACGCCCATGCGGGAATAGCGGGCGCCAGCTTGGCAAGCCCTTCAGCGGCCACTCCGCTTTGGACACCGAACCATCCGACCAGGCTAAGGGAGATGAACAGGGCGATGATGCTGGATCCATGGCGTCCAAAGCCGGTCCATCTGGCGAGAACCGATGTCGAGAGGCCTCTTTTTGTCCGAGGATTCCCGTCATGATGGCAACCACCTCCAAGATCACTGATCCAAGGAAGATGGCGAGCAAGGCGGTGGGAAAGTCCATTCCAAATCCCAAGGCTGCACCCAGAAGGAACTGAGAAAGCGCTGACATCTGGCCGAACCTTTGAACTGCCACCGACCACCAGCTGTAGCGGGCGTGGTCAGGCACACGCTCCAGGGCGTAGTCCTCCTCCCCCGCGTGTTTCTTATCAGTAGTTGTTGCCATCGGGACTCCTTGGCTATGAGGTACCTACCCGGAAGAGATGAGGGGTAGGAGGGAATGAATAGAAGTTACGGCCCGTGGCGGTCGTTATCAATGGTTGCTTCGACTACTAAATGCACTCAGGATGTGCATACTTAACACATTCGTTCCCCACAGACGCAGGCGAAGGAGGCAGCCATGTCTTGGCTCCTGACGGCTACGGACCTGGAAGCGTTGGAGTTTGGCGCCAGAATGCAGGGCTCGGGAGGGGCCGGTGACACACATGCCATGTCTCTGTTGGCTCGGGATCTGTTGGATCATTGTGGCGGCGTGACCGTATTTCGGCCAAGTAAAATCCTTTCCGGCGATGTCGTTGTGGCCGTTGGCCTGGCGGGGTCGCCGTTGGCCTTCAGCGAAAAGCCCAGCGGACCGGGGCCTTACGTGCGTGCTTTTGAAGCGGTCGCCCAGAAATTTCCAGGCCGGCGAGCACTTGTCTGTGCCTTCGAGATGGCCGGGATCAATGCCTATGCACCGATCCTGGTGGCCGCGGCCTTGGGTGTCCCGCTGGTCGATATGGATGGCATGGGGCGAGGACTCTCGGGACTGCACCAGACAACCTTCAACGCGCATAGTGTCTCGATGACTCCTTGTGCCCTCGTAGACACTTCGGGGAGATGCGTCGAAATTTCAGGATCGAGTGCCGAAGAATCCGAGCGCGCCCTGCGTGTTCTCATGGGATTGTTTGGTGGCTGGGTGGCGTTCGCGGGGTACCCCATGGATGGGCGACAGGCGAGGGAAGGCGGCATAGGCCAGACGCTTCGACGAGCTTTGGAGCTTGGACGCCAGTTCCAACAGTCCAGGAAACAAACGCAGTCCGTGAGTGATGCGATATCCCATTTTTGTTCCCGCACTGCGGGATGTCGCTTTGTGGGCCGCGGGAGTGTTGTGGACGTTCGCTGGGAAGCCGCCCCTCGTGATTCCGGTGCCGGGGGACAGGCCAAAGGAACGATGATCGTTCGGGCCGCAGGAAGATACCTTCGAATCGAGGCGCAGAACGAATTCCTGCTGCTCGTAGACGAAGGCCGGCTGCTTGCCAAGGCCCCCCAGATTATCTGCCTCCTGGACAGCCATACCGGTATTCCCCTCCTTAGCGAGCGCATCCTGCCCGGGTACGGGGTAGACGTCGTTGTCTTTGAGGCTCCGGGCGAATGGAGCAACTCTGCTGCGCAGGCCTTGGTCGACATCTCCGGCTACGGGTACTCAATCCCTTCCCTTGGAGACTCACTGTGAGAGCCCGGCTGGCACTTCGGGAACTGCTGCGGTGTCCGATGCTGCTGAACAGCTCCGTGATCGTCGAACACCCCGTTTCGAACTTCACGTTTATCTGCATTAACGAGATCAGCGCCAGCGGCGCCGCCACCACTGCCTATCTTGATCCACCAGACGAAGCGCAGGTCAGCAATCTCGAAGGCATCTGGATATCCTCTTGGATTCCCTCCTATGCCCTGGAAATTCTGCTTCCACAGCTGAAGCGAAAGGGCGTGGGCGTAGTGATCCTGATACCAACCACGCCACAGGACTTCCAATCAGTTTCGGAGTTCGGCCTTTCTACCCTGGAACTTGCGCGAAAACTGAAAATGAACGTGGTTGCGCTCCACCAGCCCCAAGCGACTGTGGCCGTTGCCGCATCCCTCAGCAGGTTCTTAGGCTCGGATCTCTGGGCACGGTCCATTAATATGACGGCCTTCACCCATGCCGTCCACCAGATGGAGCCAAGCCCCGAACGAGTCGCTTCTGAACTCAGAAAGTATGTCAACGCGCGGATAGCAGTGATCAATTCGCTCGGCCTGCCACTTGCGGGCGCCGTGGAACGGCCGCTCGCATTCGGCAACGTCGGGGCGACGCCCTTGTTTGACACCAGCCAAGCCCCAAACCTCATATCGGTTCCGTTGCCCCCGCTGGTGGAAGACGACGATCCAGCGCTTTGGATACTCGCGGAATTTCAGCCTGACGCCCCGCCCTTTGAGCTGGAGGCGGCACAAGAGCTTATGGAACTAGGGGCCCTCTCGTTGCTCAGGTGGCTCAGCCGTCAACGCTTCGCGAGCGAGCAGTTTCAATCCGCAAGATCGGCGATCGTCTCGCAGCTAGCTGTCGCTGGCGGAGCAATTCCGGACCACGTGATCTCTCAAGCTCTCAGCGTCGGCTGGAACTTAAACGGATGGCACACTCTCGTAAGTGTTCGTGCCCCACGGAAATCCCTTGCCCACGACATCGGACGAATGCTTCCAGCCGCTTTGAGCCGGTATGACTACACAGTGGACTCGTCCGAATACATTGATCATTGGCTTATCTGGGAAACACGGCAGGACCAACCAACCCGGGGAGACTACAGGGATTTCGTCGCCGCTCTGGATTCCCTACGACCACCGCCAGAAACAGGAATCGTTTTTGGCGTCGCCAGGCCACGCCTTGGACCTGAAGGATTTGCGAGAAGCATTGCCGAGGCTGAAGACTTCGCTCGACGAGCAAGCTCTAGCAAAGGACGTCGGCAGATTGTGGACGCCCAGGAATCTGCCGCCACCCAATTGATCCGCACTACGCTCCACGATCCCGCACTGGTTCGCCAAGCCACGAAGTTTCTAAAACGACTGTCCGAACCAGACGCCGACTATCTGAGGAAAACGCTGAACACCTACCTTCAAAGCGAATCTAACCTCGCGGAAACGTCGCGCGCCCTTGCAGTCCATCGAAACACGGTGGTTAAGAGAATAGAAAAAATCGAGGAACTACTGGATGCACCGCTCGAAAACCCTGACACCAAATTTGCCTTACGCATCGCCCTCAGAATCTTGGAAATCTCCGCCACCGAGTAGCCGCATCGTCGCCCGACAGCAGTGAAAGGCTTCGGGCTTGATTCCAGATGAAAGCTCGCGTCCCTGAAAGTCGTGAGGAGATGTCTCACTGCAATTGCCTAATAGGTTGAACTACACCCCAACCTGACGTCAGACGACCGCCTAAAAGGCGTCAGAGTAAAGTCCGTTTTCGTTCTTGTTGACGCACCCTGGCGAAGGTCTAAGATCTCAACCGGACACTCCAGTCGCGCATTCGGTCCTCCAGAGCGACACTCAGAGCCTGCCCCTATGTCCAGCAGTTTGCGTGAAGACCAGCCTCCCAATACTCGTATACCTGGC
Organism: Arthrobacter sp. FW305-BF8; assembly: GCF_021789315.1. NCBI lineage: Bacteria > Bacillati > Actinomycetota > Actinomycetes > Micrococcales > Micrococcaceae > Arthrobacter > Arthrobacter sp. FW305-BF8. The sequence goes on along the minus strand of NZ_CP084561.1, from coordinate 52,907 downwards.
CCGAGAAACTGCCCGGCTGAAGGTCTCCAGCGCTACATTGGCGGGCGTGAATTCACAGATGTTCCCACTCCCGCACCTGGTGGCATGGTCAAGTTCGTTGACCTCGAGCATGCAGCGTTCAGCTCCTTGAGACCTCGATCGGAGTTGCTGACCTTCGCGCTGCTCCGCCATCCGCTGTTCGAGCAGTGGCTACCGCTCTCAGGGGCCGCAGTCCTAGGGTTGCCGGCCGGGTAGCTGCCATACTTGTCACCGGAAGTCGGTCAGCCAAGGTGGCCACGCCCGGACACCGCTTCTTAATCGGCCTTCGCCTGCGGCGGAACCAATGTTTCGGGTCACTCGTTGGTAAAGTCACGAGAATGAGCTCCGTTCCCAGCGTGCCAAGTCCGGCATTCCCTCCTCCATTTCACCCTGAAACTGCAAAACCGGCAGCGGGAACGGCATATCGCTTGACAGCAGGGTCACTCAAAATAGGTGCCTCACCTTCGGCCAGTGACTGGATACTTCCAATTAACAAGAAGATGGGTACATGTTCGGCTTCGGGAGCGAATGAAAAGCGGGAATGCTATGGGCATTCCGTATTCATTGAGTTGCAAGATCTCGTGAATGCGCAAAAGAGTAACCCTTGGGCTCGGAAAAAGTCTATATCTTCTATTGATTTGACATGTGGTTGGGTTGACTCAAGTCCTAGTTCTATTGGGGCCTCGCATCATGATTGGTGGCCCGATCCCCTGACGCACGTGCCAGAAGCGATTTGTGTAGCGGAAAAACCATGACTCTCGTACCCGCTACAGACACCGCGCTCGGTCGGCTTGTCATTTCCGAGATCTTCTTCGAGCATGATGGACCTCGCCTCTTCACAGCCAAGAACAAGGCGGGACACTTGTTCTTGGCCAACTGCGTGGACGAAGACGAAGATGAGCAGACAGAAACCTATCTCTATGTTTCTGTATCCAGTGCCCGGATGAAACTGATTCGTAGCGGACATGTCCCTCTTCGGGAGGCCTATACCCAAGCCGAAGATGGGTTTGTCTACCAGGTAACAGCCCAATATGGTGCAGAAACTCCACGGAATAGTTTGGCCACTATCGAGGCCGACCTGATTGATAATGATTGGCTTCCGTTCGAGGACGCGAAGTTGGATATTGCAACGGAGACTCTCCCTGCATTCGACCCGGACCGGTTCAGTGCCGACTCTCGCGGCGAGTTTAGGACGCGCATTGCGTTGGAGGTCGATCCCCCCAACGCGCGGAGAACTGAGTATTCCCTGCGCTCACTATCCCGCTTGGCAGGTTCTTTTCAGGATGCTGTAGATTCCCTTGCGCAAGAAGAACGGGGCCGTCCCACAGCTCGCGGGGTGATACCTGAGGAAATTCTCCAAGAGTCTGAGTTGGTATTTGCGGGGGCCGAGGCGGCTTCATTTGTCTTGGTTTTGGCACCGAAATCAGGCCCAACTCTGGTCGGTGATCTTGTCAACCGATCAACTGAGAGACTGCTGGATCTACTAGCGGCCGCTGACTCTCAGCATGACTTAACTGAGCTGCTTAACGGTTACGGAGTGCGGGCCAGGAGTAAGTTCCGCAGCTTGCTGACAGTGCTTTCAGACGACGAGACCGGGGCCGGCGTGTTTCTAGCAAACCAGTCCGGGGAATTAAGAACGGTAAAAATCCGCCTCGAATCGGTACGTCACGCTTTGGCGATTATTGACGATCGGAATCCTGACAGCGAAAAGCTGGCCCTCAAGAGGGTGACGCTGGTTGGTGTCAATTTGCGAACTGGGATTTTCGAGCTGTTCGACAATGTGGCTGGGCAAAGGTATTCGGGACAGATGGCACCAGAGGCCAAGGCACAGATATCGGGGCTTCCAACGGGAGACGAACATTTTTACGCTGCGGAGCTCTTGAAGACTATGGAGTACTCAACCATGACCACCGACGTTTCCAGCAGTTATCGTCTTCTGCACATTCGCCGAGTGGACGAGGCGTTACTTACCTAGAAGTGCAGCCCGTGGCCGAATGGAGGAGCTGATTTGGTTGGCTGGTTACTGCCTGTAGGCGGCGATCGGTCTCCCGATTCTCTCTGGGCAAGATGCCACCGCAGAATGAGCACCCAATCCGCCATCCTGATCACCCACAACCGTTTCGAAGGTGGATTGGTGACGGCGAATTCGAGGCTCTGACACCGGCCTTCGGTATTTCAACGCGATCCACGCCGCCCTCTCAGCTCTCTAAAGAGAACCCGCCCACTCCGACAGGCAGACCTTTGACTTCATCAACGCCTCATCATCCTGTCAAAACCTTTCAGCGTGATAAGAAGTTCTCAGACGGCATCATCGCCTCTGCTCGCGCGAACTAAGGCCTCGCTCCACCAGAGGATTCACCCATGGGGATTTTGATATTTCTACTCATCGCCGCCGCAATAATCTGGTGCATCCGCCGATCCAAAAGGGCCAAAAAACGGAACCAGATCCCGACGTCGTCTCAGCCAAGGCACGGCACCGGCGCCCGTGCTCCGATTCGTACGCATCCACGCGCCGAGGCGGATCGGCAACGCCCGGATGCGCCCATGCGCTTCGCTGAACCCGGAAGAACAGGGGAGCTATTCAGCTACGGTGGACCCTCAACCGGACAGGGTTATGTCCATGACGGGCCATTTGCGGTGGTCGATGTTGAAACGACGGGCTTTTCCCCTGCCCAGGGTGATCGCGTCATTGAGATAGCGGTCGCACGCGTCGACAGGCATGGCCGCATTGAGGATGAGTACTCAACCCTGCTCAATCCCGAAGGCAGGGATACAGGGGCACTCTTCATTCATGGCATCAGCAACGACGCCGTACGGAACGCCCCGTTTTTTCCTGAAGTCATCGGTGACATCCTTGCGCGACTGGAAGGTACCGTCGTAGTGGCCCATAACGCCGTATTTGAGGAACGTTTTCTGACCTCGGAACTCCAGCGGGCAGGAGTCTCAGCACCGCTTTTCCCGGCGCTCTGCACCCTGTGGTTAGGACAGCAAACGTTCGATACACCAAACCACAAACTAGCCACTCTCGCTCAGCACGTTGGCGTGCCTTTGGTCGACGCGCACGCCGCCCTGGGTGATGTGAGGGCAACATCGGCACTGTTGCCGATGATGCTGGAACGCTACGGCACAGAAGTGGAATTCGGTCACGCTCCTACCTCCGGCCTGAGCACATCTCATCAGCTCGGAGCCGTCAGACCGATGACCCAGGCGGCTACCCTGCGAAAAGGAACCGACGGATGGATGTCATCCTTGATGTCCCGCCTGCCGATCAGCACAAGCGACGTCAGTGACGCTGCTGCTAATGCCTACCTCGATGCACTCGCTTCCGCGCTAGAGGACGGCAAAATCGTGGGTGAGGAAGCAAAAGCACTTGCGCGGATTGCCGGCCATGGCGGAATGGGAGCAACTCAGGTGCGGGGACTCAATGAACGATTCCTAGAGATGATGAGGGAACCGCGCTATCGGACCAGATCCTCACGTCAGCAGAGCTGACGGACCTCAATCGGACTGCATCGGTCCTTGGAGCACCGACGTATTTTGATGACCTGCGAATCACGTTAGACGTGCCGCCCAGTTCGGAGTCCGCCGCCGACCGAGTAACACCTGTCCCCGACGCTCAGCGGGCGCCAAGAAGGTGCGGACACTGCCGGACACCGGGCCACTACCGATCAAGCTGCTCCAAACTCAATTGAGCCAGCCAAACGCCGATAACAGCGCATATGTAAGCCTGGGCGCGAGCTGTTCTCGACGGTTTAGGGCGATATCATCCGTGCGGGCGACTGGTCCTTTAGTCTAGGTTGTGATCCGGCCAGTCCACATAGAAGCCGTGGCCGTCGACATAGAAAATGCAGGGCCGTCCGACGAAGGCGCAACCGGGACTGAGCGTCAAGGGAGCGTTTCCTTGTCCTGAGGCGTTGCTGAGGTCGCGTTGGGCGACCTCGCCGGAGAGACTGAGGAATTCGTAATTTCAGGAGTCCTTCACAATTTGCTGGTGCCAGTTCGAAATCTCGTCCAACAAGCCGTTGGACAAAGTCTCCGGGAGCTGCCCAGCACCCCTTCAGGGTCTTCTTCATGGTCGTGTTCAGGGACCATTCGTGCTCAACCGCTGCTGCCGGCACCAAGACAATTGCCCCTGGTCTCTAGTTCGTGCATCAGCAGGCGCGACCACCAGATCGTGCAACAGGCCGTTGCACAATTGGCCCACGCCAGGCGGAATCGGCGCCTGTAGAACAGGTTGCGCCGGGAACATTCCCTTATTTCAGGGGCTCGTCGGCACTCATCACCCGGCAAAACCCGGTCGCCGATTCTCGTCGCTCGCTGGGCGATTGTTGAAGCGCAGGGTTTGCAACGCCGATACCGCTCAGGGAGCCGACTCGGTCAACTCCGACATCGCCATTCCGGCAATCATCCTATGCGCGGTTACTGGCACGAAGCCGGCAGCTACTTGTATCACAAGTGCAGGCCTTGTATCCTAGGTACACGGGCGATGTTGCCCCTACTTCCCAAGGAGAATCCATGAGCACCGTCGACCTCATCCGGCACGTCAAGCTTTCCACCGCCCGCCTTCCGCTGGCCGTCCCGATCAGCGACGCGAAGGTGTTCACCGGCCGCCAGAAGCCCATGACCGAAGTGGTCTTCCTCTTCGCAGAGATCACCACGGAACAGGGCCACACCGGCCTCGGCTTCAGCTACTCCAAGCGCGCCGGCGGCCCCGCCCAGTACGCCCACGCCAAGGAAGTCGCCGAAGGCATCATCGGCGAGGACCCCAACGACATCGGCAAGCTCTACACCAAACTCCTCTGGGCCGGCGCCTCCGTGGGCCGCTCCGGCGTCGCCACCCAGGCCCTCGCCGCCATCGACATCGCCCTCTACGACCTCAAGGCCAAGCGCGCTGGGCTCCCCCTCGCCAAGCTCCTGGGCTCCTACCGCGACTCCGTCCAGACCTACAACACCTCCGGCGGCTTCCTCAACGCCACCCTCGACGAGGTCAAAGCACGCGCCACGCAGTCGGTCGAAGAAGGCATTGGCGGCATCAAGATCAAGGTGGGCCTCCCGGACACCAAGGAAGACCTGCGCCGCGTGGCAGGCATCCGCGAGCACATCGGCTGGGACGTGCCGCTGATGGTCGACGCCAACCAGCAGTGGGACCGCGCCACGGCCCTGCGCATGGGCCGCCAGCTCGAGGAATTCAACCTCATCTGGATCGAAGAGCCGCTGGACGCCTACGACTTCGAGGGCCACGCCCACCTCGCCCAGGTGCTGGACACCCCCATCGCCACCGGTGAAATGCTCGCCTCCGTCGCCGAGCACAAGGGCCTCATCGCCGCCAACGGCTGCGACATCATCCAGCCCGACGCCCCCCGCGTCGGCGGCATCACCCAGTTCCTCCGCCTGGCAGCCCTCGCCGACGAACGGGGCCTGGGCCTCGCCCCCCACTTCGCGATGGAAATCCACCTGCACCTAGCGGCCGCCTACCCGCGCGAGCCGTGGGTGGAGCACTTCGACTGGCTGGACCCGCTGTTCAACGAGCGCCTCGAAACCAAGGACGGCCGCATGATCGTTCCGGACCGCCCGGGCCTCGGCGTCAGCCTCAGCGACCAGGCCCGCGCGTGGACCACCGAAACCGCGGAATTCGGCGCGTAACCTTGAATTCATGAGCCGGAACCTGACCGCGGACCTCGCCGCCGACCTTCGCACCCGCATCGTCGACGGCGTCATCCAGCCCGGCGAAAAGCTTCCGAGCGAAAACACCCTCATCGGCGAGTTCGGCGTCAGCCGCACCGTGGTGCGGTCCGCGCTCACCCGGCTCCAGGCCGAGGGTCTGGTGGAAACCGAACGTGGGCGGGGCAGCTTTGCGCTGACCCCGCCCACCGGAAGTCCGACGTCGGGCCAGCCCACCAGGGCTGTGGTCACCGCCGAGGACCGGCTGCACCTACTCGAATTCCGGATGGGTGTGGAAACCGAAGCGGCAGCGCTTGCGGCCGGAAACCGGACAGAGCGGCAGCTGAACGCCATCCGGCAGGCACTGGCAGAATTCACGGACAGCGTCGAGCACCCTTCACACGCCATGAAGGCTGACTTCGAGTTCCACAAGGCCGTCGCCGCAGCCTCCCGAAACCCCTTCTACACGGACTGCATTGCCTCCCTCGGCCAGACGATGATCGCCATGCCGCGCACCCGCCTGATGACCGGCGTGGAGCATTACGCCCGGGACCATTTCGAACAGGTGGTCCACGAGCACGGATCCATCTTCGCCGCCATTACAGACTCCGACGGAGCCGCTGCGTCCGCTGCCATGAGGAACCACCTAGCCAATTCGCGGCGCCGCCTCCGGGCCGGACGCGAATAGCTTCGCTCCCGGATCACACCCCGCCGGGCCGGGCTGTTCCAACAGATTCAGGCGCCTCGATCAGATCAAGCAGCCGCAGAACCGCCGGGTTTGCGGTCTCTTCGTTCCACGCGAGCTCCAGCTCAACGCGGTTCAGTTCCTGGATGCCGTGCCGCCCGTCGATCTCGTGAAATTCCACCCCTGCCGGCGCAAAAGCCATGGCCGACGCCGGAACAAGGGTCACTCCCAACCCCGCCTGGACGAAGGCAAGGAGTGCCGGAACCTGGCTGGCGTACTGCGTGATGTTGGCGTGCGCTCCTGCACTGGCGAACAGCCGCAGCACCAGGTCGTGGAAGTAGCGGGCCTCCTTCGTGGAGTACATGAGCAGCGGCAGCCTGTCCAGGTATCCCAGCGGCAGGGGCTCGCCGTTGCGTCCCGCCATGTTGCCCAGCAGCGAACTGCCCTCCGGCAAGGCAACCACCAAACGGTCCTGCATCAGCGGCCGGGACACCACCCCGGGCCGGGCGACGATGGGGCGCAGCAGGCCGATGTCCACGTTCCCCTTCACGAGCCCGTCCATCTGGTCCGTTGACACCAGCTCCCGGAGCACAAAGGACACCCTCGGCATGTTCTCCGCTGCACGGCGCAGCATCAGCGGCAGTGCGCTGTGCCCGGCTATTGCGGTGTAGCCGACCGTGATGGTGCCGGATTGGCCCGACGATACCCGCCGAACGTCCAGATCCGTCTTGATGCACATATCCAGGATCTGCCGTGCCCTCGGCAACAGCGTGGCGCCGGCGGCCGTGAGCTCCACCTTCCGGCTGGTCCGGCTGAAAAGCTGCGCGCCTAGCTTCTTCTCTAGCATCTGGATCTGGCGGCTCAGCGGCGGCTGCGTCATGTTCAGCCTCTCCGCTGCAGCACCGAAGTGCAGTTCTTCAGCAACGGCCACAAATGCTTCTAACTGAGGTAGCGAAAACATCCATACCCTTACTGAATTGTCGAGTGCAGAAATTAGCTTGGACTTGAATTGATGGCTCCCCTTATGGTCGTGAACAAAGCAGGTTTTATCAACCCCTTCGGGCCAAAAAATCCAAGGAGCACAGCGCAGTGAACCAGGCACTCGAACCCACCCAGAACGTTAACGACGCTAACCTCAACCAGGCCAAAATCACCGGCGTCTCCATCACGCCAGTGGCGTTCAAGGACCCGCCCCTCCTCAACACCGTGGGCGTTCACGAGCCGTTCGCCCTGCGGGCCATCGTGGAAGTCCAGACGGACGCCGGCGTGTCGGGCTTCGGCGAGACCTATGGCGACGCCGGCCACCTCGCCCGGCTCCAGCTCGCAGCCGCCGCCCTGCCCGGCACGGACGTGTTCAACATCAACGTGCTGCGCAACAGGATCGCCCAGGCGCTTCAGCAGGACACCATCCAGGGCGGCCACGGCATGAGCGGCATGGTCACGGGGTCGAGCACAGCGGACCGCGTGCTGTCTCCGTTCGACGTCGCCGCCCTGGACATCCAGGGCAAGCTGCTGGGCCGGCCCGTCAGCGACCTCCTTGGCGGCGCCGTCCGCGAGTCGGTGCAGTTCAGCGGCTACCTGTTCTACAAGTGGGCGGGCCACCCGGGCCAGGCGGACGACACGTGGGGCGCCGCCCTGGACCCTGAGGGCATCGTCCGGCAGGCCAGGACCATGGTGGACAGCTACGGCTTCACCGCGCTGAAGCTGAAGGCCGGCGTCTTCCCGCCTGAGGAAGAGATTGCGGCCATCCAGGCCCTCCGCGCCGAGTTCCCGGACATGCCGCTCCGCATCGACCCCAACGGCGCCTGGACCGTGGAGACCTCCATCCGCGTGGGCAAGGAACTGGACGGGGTGTTGGAGTACCTCGAGGACCCCACGCCGGGCATCGAGGGCATGGCCGCCGTCCGCCGCGAGGTGGGCATGCCGCTGGCAACAAACATGTGCGTGGTCAGCTTTGCCGACGTCGCACCCGCCGTGGCCGCCGGCGCCGTGGACGTTATCCTCTCGGACCACCACTTCTGGGGCGGACTGCGCCGGAGCCAGTTCCTCGCCGGCATCACCGAGACGTTCGGCCTGGGGCTTTCCATGCACTCCAACTCCCACCTGGGCATCAGCCTTGCCGCCATGGTCCACCTCGCGGCGGCCACCCCCAACCTCGACTACGCGTGCGACACGCACTGGCCGTGGAAAGACCCGTCCGAGGACGTCATTGCCGGCGGCGTGTTCACGTTCACGGACGGCGCCGTGCAGGTCCCCACCTGTCCGGGCCTCGGCGTGGAAATCGACCGTGACGCCCTGGAACGCCTGCACCGCCAGTACCTGGACTGCGGACTGAGGAGCCGGGACGACACCGGTTACATGCAGCGGCTCCACCCCTCCTACAAGCTCCAAAGCCCGCGTTGGTAATGGAAGAGGCCGGCGCGCCGGCCGTTGAATCCCTGAGGATTGTGGTCACCGACCCCATCATCAGCCGCTTTGCTGACCAATTAATTTACGACGGCGGCGCGCACCGCTGGGACATGGCGGCGGCTTGGACCCCGGAACGCAAGCTGGACGCACTGGCGGGGGCCGACGTCGTCGTCTGTTCCTCCCTCAGCCCCGCGGAGGCCGAGACGGCCTCAAAGGTGCGCCTGGTCCACGTCACTGGCGCCGGCTACGACAAGATCTCCTTCCCGCAACTGGCAGCCCGTGCCCTGGTGGCCAACACCTTCCACCACGCGCGGCCCATCGCAGAGCATGTCCTCATGGTCACCCTGATGCTGTCGCGCAACGTTGCCGCTGCGGAGCGCGCACTCCGCCGGGGAGAGTGGCGGACCATTGCCACCGACGCCGAAGTGCCGTTCCATCCCGTGCTCGCCGACCTGACGCTGGGCTTGGTGGGTCTGGGTTCCATCGGTGCCGAGGTGGCCCGCGTTGCCGGGCTACTGGGCATGAAGGTCCGGGCCGTCCGGCGGAACCCGGCCGCTCCCCTTCCCGACGGCGTCCGGCCCGACTGGGTGGGCGGGAACGGGCAGCTCCATGAACTCTTGGCCGCGTCCGACGTCGTGGTGGTCACGGTGCCGCTGGACGCCGATACCAGGGGGATGATCGGGGGCCCTGAACTGTCCGCCATGAAGGCCACGGGCCTGCTGATCAATGTGGCACGCGGTCCCGTGGTGGACCAGTCCGCACTGTACGGTGCGCTGAAGGAAGGGCGCATCGCCGGGGCGGGCATCGACGTCTGGTGGGGGTTGCCCTCGGACGGCGTGGTCCCACCGGCGGAGCTGCCCTTCGCGGAGCTGGAGAACACTGTGCTCACACCGCACCATTCCGGGCATGCGCGCATCACGTTTGAACGCCGGGCGGGCGACATTGCCGCCAATATCGGCCGGCTTGCCCGCGGCGAGGACCTGGTAAACCTCGTGGCCCGTCCGGCGCCGGCAGGCCGGTAGTTGGCCGGTAGTTAAAGGACAAGCTGCACGATGAGCAACACGCTTCCCAGCGCCGACGCGCCGATCGCCAGCGCCTTCAGGCGCGCCGGGTTAAGGAAGCGATTAACGAACCGCGATGCGGCATAGCCGCCCACAACTGCCGGGACCATCCACAGTGCCAGGGTCAGCATCTCCGCCGTGACCGCGCCGGCCATCCAAAGCATCGCCATCGAAATTGTCGATCCCACCATGAAGAACGCGCTCATGGTGCCGCGCATCCGGGGACCCTCGTGTCCCTGCCATACAAGCGCCATGGGTGGGCCGCCGATGGACGTGGCAGTGCCCATGATGCCCGAGGCCGCACCCGCGGCGATCAGGTTGGCCCGGACCGGCCGGGGCGCCCAGCCCCGGCCCGCCAGCACCAGCCCGGTCAGCACCACTGCCACCACCGCCCAGGCCAGCCCTTCGCGGGAGAGTACCGCCACCAGCCACGCGCCGAGGAAGCTTCCGGGAATCCGGCCCACCAAGGCCCACCCGGTGCCCCGCAGATCCAGGTGCTGCCGCTCCCGTACGGTCACCAGCACCGTGACCAGCAGGGCCAGGAGGATGAGCGTGGCAGGCAGCAGCGCCGGATCCACGATTGCGATCACCGGCGCTGCCAGCATGCCCATGCCGAAGCCGCTGGATGCCTGCAGGCAGGCGGCCAGGAAGATCACCCCGGCGATGAGGGCGTATTCGGCAGCGGTCACAAGGCGGTAGCCACTGCGCCGCTCAGCCCCTTGATGGAATCGAGCGGGAAATGGCACTCTGCAACATGCCGTGTGCCGTCCGGTGCCGCCAGCACCTGCGGCTCCGGCGATACCTCGGCACAGATGTCCTGCGCCTTCCAGCACCGGGTCCGGAAGCGGCAGCCCGACGGCGGATCCAGCGGCGAGGGCAGCTCGCCGCGGAGAACGATCCTGTCCCGCTGTGTTCCGCTGACATCCAGCTTCGGCGACGCTGACATCAGGGCCGCTGTGTAGGGGTGCCGGGGGTGGTCGAAGACCTCTTCGGTGGCCCCGGTTTCGATGATCCGCCCCAGATACATCACGGCCACCCGGTCCGCCACGTGCCGGACCACGGTCAGGTCGTGCGAGATGAAGATGTAGGAAACACCGAGTTCCTGCTGAAGCTCGTTGAGCAGGTTCAGGACCTGCGCCTGGACGGAAAGGTCCAAGGCGGACACGGGCTCATCGAGGATGAAGACGTCGGGGTTCAGTGCCAAGGCGCGGGCGATGCCAATGCGCTGGCGCTGTCCGCCGGAGAACTCCTGCGGCGACTTGCGGGCATCGGAGGGACGCAGCCCCACCATGTGCAGCAGTTCGCGGACGCGGGCGTCGCGTTCCCTGGATGTCGGGTACAGGCTGCGGTGCGTGGCCCACGGTTCGGCGATGATGTCCCCGGCGTTCATGCGGGCGTTCAGGGAGGCAAAGGGATCCTGGAATACCATCTGCACCCGGCGCCGCCAGCTCAGCAGCTCCTTGCCGCGCAGCCCGAACGGGTTGGTTCCCTCAAAGGTGACGGTTCCCTCGTCCGGTGTTTCCAGCATCATCAGGGTCCGCGCCAACGTGGACTTGCCACAGCCGGATTCGCCCACTAGCCCGAGGGTCTCTCCCCGCCCAACTGTCAGGCTGATGCCGTCCAGGGCCTTGAGCCTGGTGTTGCCGCTGGCACTCTTGGCCACGTGGAACGTCTTGGTCAGGCCGTCAATGGCCAAAAGCGGCTCAGGCATTGTTGATCTCCTCGCTGAAGTGGCAGGCGGCGGTACGGGCAGGTGAGCTGTCAATAGGCCGGAGGGCGGGACGCTCGGCCCGGCAGATGTCCTGTACCAGCGGGCAGCGCGACTGGTAGACGCAGCCGGCCGGGATGTCGTGGAGCTCGGGCGGGCTGCCCGGGATGGACTTCAGCTGCGCGCCGCGCTCCAGGTGGACGGGCACCGATTCCAGCAGCCCCTTGGTGTAGGGGTGGCGGGGATCTGCGAACACTTCAGAGACAGGTCCGCCCTCCACCACGTTGCCGGCGTACATCACCGCCACGGAGTCCGCTTCCTCCGCCACCACTGCCAGGTCATGGGTGATGAGGATGACGGCCATTTGGCCCTCTTCACGAAGGGTGCGCAGCAGCTGCATGATCTGTGCCTGCACCGTGACATCCAGTGCCGTAGTGGGTTCATCGGCGATCAGAAGGCGCGGATTGAGAGCCACGGCCATCGCGATGAGGATGCGCTGGCGCATGCCGCCGGAGAACTGGTGCGGGTAGGAATTGACCCGTGATTCCGGTTCGGGGATGCCCACGCGCTTCATGAGGTCGATAGCTTCAACACGCGCCTGCTTGGCATTCAGGCCGCGGTGGATCCGGAAGGCCTCGCCAAGCTGGGTTCCTACTGTATATACAGGGTTCAAAGCGGTCAGGGCATCCTGAAAGACAATGCCCAGGCCCGGGCCGGCAAACTTGAGCCGTTCCTTGGGGCTGAGGGCGGCGAGGTCGGTCCCGTTGAGGACAATCTCGCCGCCGGCCAGGTCGCAGACGGGGTCCATGATGCCGGCCAGGGCCTTCGCGGTCATGGACTTCCCGCAGCCGGATTCCCCGAGCAGCGCCAGGGTTTCCCCGGCGCGGGCTTCGAATCCCACGCTGTTGACGGCACGGACGGTGCCGCGGTGGGTGCGGATGTCCACGACGAGGTCGCGGACCTGCAGGACGACGTCGTGCGCCTTCGCTTCTGCGGCGGCCTCGGCGGCGGCCGCGCCGTTGGCCGTTTCTGCGGCGCGGGAGCGTTTCACCGGAACTTGTTCGGCAGCTGCTTTCACGGCTGGGTCTCCTTCACTGGAATGCGGGCGATCAGCCGCTTGCGGGGAAGCGCCAGGCGCCAGCGCTGGGCCGGGTCGGTGGCGATCCGCAGCCAGGCGGCGAGGACGTTGGCGGCGATGGTGGTGACCACGATCGCGACGCCGGGGAAGATGGACAGCCACCAGGCGGTCTGCAGGTACTGCCGGCCCTGGGAAACCATGAGGCCCCAGCTGACGTCCGGCGGTTGGGTGCCGATGCCCAGGAAGCTCAGCGAGGACTCAGCGAGCATCACGTAGCAGAATTCGAGGGTGGCCAGCGTGAGCAGCGTCGGCAGCACCACGGGGATGACGTGCCGGACGATGATCGCGCTGGGCTTGGCCCCGAACGTCCGGGCAGCGTCCACGAACGTCCGGCTCTGGAGCTCCGCGGACTCGGCGCGGGCGGTGCGCAGGTAGATCGGGATCCGGGTCAGGGCGAGGATCAGGACGATGTTCGCGGCGCTCGGGCTAAAGACGTAAAGGACGACGACGGCGAGCAGCAGGGACGGGAAGCTCATGATGACGTCGGCGATGCGCATGGACACGTTTTCCCGCCAGCCGCGGTGGTAGCCGGCCCAGACGCCCCACAGGGAACCGATGACCAGCGCCACCGCCACCGCGGGCAAGGCGACGGAGAGGGTGGTCCGGCTGGCAACCACCAGCCGGGCCAGCATGCTCCGGCCCAGGGAATCGCTGCCCAGGAAGTACTCCCAGCCGTGCGCGAGCGTGAACGGCGCCTTGTTGGCGAACAGCAGGTTCTGCTTGGTGGCCAGGTCTCCCATCAGGGCGGGGCCCAGGAGCGCCGTCAGGCCAATGAACACCAGCACCAGCGCCGAGACGGTGGCGAAGCGGTCCTTGAGCAGGAGGCGGAACAGGCTCAGGTTGCCGTCCTGCTTACCTTCCTTGGCCGCTTTGTTGCCGCCCTCCGGGAGTTGGGCTCCCTCCGGCAGCTGCTCCGGCGTCGCACTCTCAGTCAGTGAACTTTTCATGGCTACTCCTAAGCCTTAGCCGCGACGGGCCGGACGCGGGCTTTGACCGTGACGGGACGCACGCGCGCGTCCAGCAACGCGTAACCCATGTCGATGAGGATGTTCAGGGTGAAGATCGCGACGGCGGTCAGCAGCACTGCTGCCTGCAGGACGGCAAAGTCCCGCTGCAGGATCGAGTCGATCATGAGCTTTCCGATCCCGGGCCAGCCGAAGATGGTCTCCACCACGACGGCCCCGTTGACCAGTCCCACGGTCAGGTCGCCGGCCACTGTCAGCGCGGGGGCGGCTGCATTGCGCAGGGCGTGGCGCGTGACCACCCTGAACTCACCTGCGCCACGGCTGCGGGCGAGCTTGATGTACGGCTCCGAGAGAGCCGACACCATAGAGCCGCGGACAATCTGGACCAGCACACCGAACGGCCGCAGGAGCAGCGTGGCGATTGGCAGCACCCAGGCGCTGGCTCCCGACACACCCGACGTCGGCAGCCAGCCCAGGGTGATGGCGAATACCCAGATGCCCACGATTGCCAGCCAGAAATCCGGGATCGAAGCGGCAGCCATGGAGATGAAACTTGAGATCCGGTCCGCAACGCCGTTCGGCTTCAGCGCGGCCCAGCAGCCCACCACGAGTGCCAGCAGCACCGCCAGCACCATGGTGGTGGCGGCCAGCTGCAGGGTGGCCGGGAAGGCACGCAGCGCCATGGCGGCCGCGTCCTGCCCGGTGCGCAGGGACTGCCCGAAATCAAGACGGAGCACGCCGCCGAAGTAGTCGGCCATCTGAACCAGCAGCGGCTGGTCCAGGCCGTTGCGTGCCGTGAAATCGTCGCGCATCTGCTGGGTGGCGTTCAGCGGCAGGTACAGGCTGGCGGGGTTGCCCGTCATCCTGGCCAGGGCGAACACCCCGACGATCACCACCACCAGCGGCAGTGCGCTGGAGACAATCCGCTTTCTCAAGTAGTTCAGCATGGCTGTCCTTCTCTCCCGGAAACCGGGGCTAGCTTGCCGGGGTCATTTCCGAGACGCGCAGCTCATCGCCGCTGGAGGAGTTGGGCGTGTAGTTCACGGACTTGGCCTTGCCGATGATGCCGGTCTGGTGCGAGATGTGGGCGAACTGCACAACCTTGTCGTTCTGGTAGGCGAAGACCTCCTCGAAGTCCTTCTTCCGCTCGTCGCCGGACGCGGCATCGGCCTTCTTGATCATGGCGTCAAACTCGGGGGTGCCGAAGTAGCTCTGGGCTCCGGTGGACAGCATGTACTGGTCCACGGTGAAGGCAGCGTCGCCCGCCTGGTTGCCGTGCTGGGTCATCAGCGCCACTGCTCCGTCATCCTTGGCGAAGGGGCGGACCTGGTAGGTCAGGTGCTGGCTTGTCTCGAGCATCTTGAGCTTGACGTTGAGGCCGGCCTGGCTGAGCTGTTCCTGCAAAACCTGGCCCAGTTCGGTGATCTTCGGGAACTGGGCGCTGCGGACCACCAGCGAGATCTGCTTGGACGTGTCCACGCCGGCGGCCTTGGCCTCGGCAACGAGGGACTTGGCCTTGTCCAGGTCGAACGGCCAGCCCTTCAGCGCATCGTTGTGGCCCACGATGCCCTGGGGAACCAGCTGGGCGGCCACCTTGTGCTTGCCCTGGTAGAGCGAATTGACGATTCCCTCTTTGTCGATGGCGTAGTTGATGGCCTGGCGGACGCGGATGTCATTGAGCGGTGCCACGTTGGCGTCCAGCCGCAGGGCAACCGTCTCGTTGTTCGGGTAGTCAACGCCGAGGTCACCGATGTTGTCGTCCGGGCTAAGACCCATGGCGACGTCGGCCTCGCCGCTGGTGATCATGGCGGCTCGCACAGAGCTTTCGGAACGCCACTGGTACTCGGCCTTGGCGTATGCGGGCTTGTCCCCCCAGTAGCCGTCCCAGGTGGAGAGCGTGATTTTCTGGCCCGCATCCCACTGCTCGATCTTGTAGGGGCCCGTGCCGATGGGCTCACGCACCTTCTCCGTGGTGCTCGTGGACGTCGGCACCACCTCGAGGAACGACAGGCGCAGCGGCAGGATGGGATCGGCTTCGGGCGTCGTGACGGTCAGCGTGGTGGCATCCACGGCCTTCACTTTGAGGTCCGCGTCGCCGAAGACGTAGCCCTCCACGTTGCAGCCGAGCTTCGAGTTGACGGCCCTGTTGATGGTGAAGGCAGCTGCTTCGGCGTTGAACGGCGTGCCGTCCTGGAACTTCACTCCTTCACGCAGCTTCAGCGTCCATTCCTTGTCGCCCGTGGCCTTCCACTCAGTGGCGAGCTTCGGCTCGAGTTCGCCGGTCTGCGGGTTCCGCTCGATCAGCGGCTCGGTGACGTTCGAGCGAACCACCACACCGGTGGAGGTCAGGTTCGACTCGCAGGCTTCCAGGGTGGGCGGTTCCTGGCCCAGGACCACGCGCACGGCGTTCGAGGAGGAGGCTCCGGCGTCGGAATTGGCAACTGAACAGCCGCTCAGGCCAAGCACAGCGACGGAGGCAAGGGCCGGCCACTTCAGCAAGGCGGCGGGGAAGGGGAGCTTTGAAGAAGACGTCATTGTTTTTCCTCCGGATCGGGTGATTGCGGCAGCGGCTGGTCCCGTAGTGGAACGGAATCAGGTGCTTGGGCCGCGCTGGACTCAAGCTAATTGAGGTCCAGGGGGTCCACAAGGATATTGCGGGGCATTGGCAGCGCAGGGAGGCGGGCCAGGGCTAGGCCGGAGGCGTGTGACGGCCGCCACGTCCTCCCGAAATCCGCGTGGTTTCGCGGTAGGCGGTGAATCAATACACTCACGGCATCGATCCATGCCATTTACATGTTGGACCCGTATAGATCGGAATCTTAGGGTGCAGCTATGAAGAACATCGCCGTCCTGCAGGTCGGACCCCTCATGCCAACCGTCCAAGAATCCATCCGGAAGGATTACAGCGCCGTCCGGCTTCCCGATGCCGGCCCGGAGCGGGAGGCCTTCCTGCAGGAGCACGGCCCGTCCTTCGAGATCGCCGTGACGTCAGGAAAGTTCGGCGTCGGAACCGAACTGATGCGCGCGCTTCCCAACCTGCGCGCCGTCATCAATTTCGGCGTCGGCTATGACACCACGGACGTTGCGCAGGCCGCCGAACGCGGCATTACCGTCAGCAACACCCCCGACGTCCTCAACGACTGTGTGGCGGATACCGCCGTCGCCCTTTACCTGGACGTGCTGCGCAAAACCAGCGCCGCCGACCGCTATGTCCGTCGCGGTGCCTGGCTCAGCCAGGGCAATTTTCCGCTGGCCACCAAGGCCAGTGGCCGGAGGGTCGGCATCCTCGGGCTCGGCCGGATCGGACGGGTCATTGCGCGCAGGCTTGAAGGCTTCGACTGCGACATCAGCTACCACAGCCGCAATCCGGTGGCCGACGTCGCATACCGGTATGCCGCCTCCCCTGTGGAGCTGGCGGCCGGCTGCGATGTGCTGATCGTCGCCGCCGCCGGCGGTCCCGGCTCGGCTGGCCTGGTTGATGCCGACGTCATTGCGTCCCTGGGCCCGGACGGGTATCTGATCAACATCGCCAGGGGCTCCGTTGTGGACGAGGAAGCCCTCGTGGCTGCCCTTCTGGCCGGGCGCCTGGCCGGTGCGGGACTGGACGTTTTTGTGGAGGAGCCGAAGGTTCCGGAAGACCTCCTCGGCCTCGACAATGTGGTCCTCCTGCCCCACCTGGGAAGCGGCACCCACGAGACCAGGGCCGACATGGCCGAACTCACCCTCGCCAACCTGCGTTCCTATGTGACCACTGGCTCTGTGCTGACGGCGGTGCAGGCATGAGCGTCGCGGTGGGCTACGTTGCCACGCAGGAACGCCGGGCGGCACTCAGCGCCGCCCTCGGAGAGGCGGCATTGCGCAAGACCCGACTTCAGATCATGGGGCCCCAGCCCGGCGAAGCCTCCGCCGAATCGGAATCAGACATCAGGGACGCCATCGCGGCCGCGGCAGCCGTCGGCGTGGATGCCTCACTCCGGCACAACGAGGGCTCGGATGCAGCGGACCTGATGATCGACGCCTCGTACGAGGAGGACATCGAGCTGATTGTGATAGGGGTCCGCCGCCGCTCCCCGGTGGGAAAGCTCTTCCTCGGCAGCACGGCCCAGCGGGTGATCCTCGAGGCCGGCTGCCCTGTCACGGCGGTTAAGGCCGACGTCGGGCCGCGCTAGCGGATAGTAGTTCCCTGCGGGTATCGCGCCATGCAATATGTGTGTTGGACGGGCATGAAACCTACTGCTTACAGTTAATAGGTGCTGTGGCGAGGACCACAACGGCCTGCCCCGTAGTCCCCACAGCGTGATCTTGCTGCTCTATCAAAGAGGATTCCCCACATGCAGTCTGTAGACACCGCTGTCACGGATCTGGCTTCGGCCATGAAGAAGTTTTTCCGGCGCGTGCTGCCCATCATGCTGGTCATGCTCGTATGCAACCAGCTGAACAGGTCCAACATCGGCTACGCCCAGGACCATCTGCAGGCTGACGTCGGCATCGGCGCCGCGGCCTACGGCTTCGGCGCCGGGCTGTTCTTCATCGCCTACGCCATCTTCGAGCTCCCGAGCAACGTCATGATGGAGAAGTACGGCGCCAAGGTCTGGCTGACCCGGATCATGGTCAGCTGGGGCATCGTGTCCTTCCTGATGGCGTTCGTCCAGAACGAGACAATGTTCTACGTACTGCGGTTCCTGCTCGGTGCCGCGGAAGCAGGCTTCTTCCCGGCCGTCATCTTCTACTTCGCCCGCTGGGTCCCCGCCGGCCAGCGCGGCAAGGCGACCGCCATCTTCATCGCCGGATCCTCGGTGGCAGCCGCCCTGTCGGGCCCCATCGCCGGCCTGCTCCTGAGCCTGCACGACGTCCTGGGCCTGCGCGGCTGGCAGTGGCTGTTCGGCTTCGAAGGAGTGCTCTCCGTCGTCGTTGGCATCACCGTATTCTTCTTCCTGGATGCAAAGGTCCAGGATGCCAAGTGGCTCACTGCCGGCGAAAAGTCGGCCCTGACAGCAACCATCGCCCAGGAGGACGCCCAGCACACGACGGCCAACGGCAAGCAGGACGGCAAGGTCAACCGCTGGAAGATGCTCCTTAACCCGCAGATCCTCCTGCTGTGCGGGATCTACTTCTCCGTGCAGCTTTCCATCTACGCGAACACGTTCTGGCTCCCGACCATCGTCAAGCAGATCCCCGGCACCACAGACCTGAGCGTCGGCTTCCTCTCCTCCATCCCCTGGGTATGCGCCGTGTTCGCCATGTACTTCGCAGCCAAGTGGCAGGACAAGGCGAAGTCCAAGCGCCCGCTGCTGGTCGCCGCGCTCCTCGTGGCTGCCGTCGGCACCCTCGCAGCAGCCGTCGCCTCCCCGGTCCTTGCCCTGGTGTTCCTGGCCGTCGCAGCCCTGGGCTTCAAGAGCGCATCACCGCTGTTCTGGACCATCCCGCAGTCGACCCTGCACCCCCTGGTCCTCGCCCCCGCCATCGCCATCATCAACTCCCTGGGCAACCTCGGCGGTTTTGTGGCACCGTTCGGATTCGGCATCATCAAGGAGCAGACCGGAAGCGTGGTGCCCGGCCTGTTCGCCCTGGCGGCGGCATCGACGGTGGCCGCCATCCTGGTCTACTTCCTCAAGGAGCGGAAGCCGGCCTCCGACGCAACGGAGAAAGCATCGGCGCCCGGCGCAACACGGCTGGAGCCGTCAGCGGCGAAGTAGCAGTCTTCTCTTTACGAGTCAGTGTTCAGCGCCCCGGGGCGGGTGATCGGAATTCCGGCACCCGCCCCGGGGCGTTTTTCCTGCGAGGGCAGCGGTTGTGCCGCCGGCGCTCTGGCATTGCAGGGACAAGAGTCGTACGCTCGGAGCAATCGCACGCGGCCGGGCGAAAGCCGAACGCTGCTCCCTGCGCTCCGGCCCCGGCTGGTGCGCTTACCGGGATAGTCCCGCGAGAACCCGCGGGACAGCCGGCACAGGGAACGGGGATCCACTCATGCACCGAAGCATCGCACCAATCTCCCTCACCGCCGCGGCGGCACTCTTCCTCGCAGGATGCGGAGGGCCGGCGCCGTCCACCACGGCAGCTCCCTCGAGTTCCGCGTCTGCAGCAACTGACGCCGCACCCTCCAGCGTTTCACCGCAGGCAAGTACGACGGCGGAACCCTCCTCCGCGTCCGCCGCACCGACGTCAGCGGCGAAGGCCTACACCAACGAGGACCTCGCGGCTATCGTCACAGGACTGAAAGACGCGCAGGGACGGGCGCTGACAGTGGTTCCCGCCGCCCAGCTGGACCAGGGGCTTGTCGTCGCCCGGGAACTGCTCAAGAACGCCGTCATCACGCCCAAGGCGTGCGGGGTGCTGGCGGACAACAACACCCAGGTTCCCGAAGGGAGCACCTACGCAGCGGGAGCAAGCCTGGCGGCGGAAGCCAAGACTGCCACGATCGTGACAGTTTTCGCGGTTAAGGATCCCACCGTCATGACAACCCAGTTCGACAAGAGCGATGCAGCAGTCCGGGACTGCTCAACCTATACGGTCGAACTGAAGGGGCAGAAAATCACGAGTGCGATGAAGCCGGTCGAGGTTCCGGTGGACGCGGACAAGTCCGTAAGCGCACTGCAAACCCAGACCCTCCCCAATGGCCGGAAGCAGGCCGTCCTTACGGTTACAGGTGTTAGAGGCACATTGGCGGCCACAGTCGTGAAAACGGGAGCCGCCGGCGCCGTGACCGAAAGCGCTGCCCCGGAACTCGCCAAGCTCGTCAACGCCGCGCTGGCGGCCGGCTAAGGGGCCTGCTGACCCGCACAGGCGGGAAAACAAGAAAGGACCCCGGGAAATCATTGATTTCCCGGGGTCCTGATGCGTGCGCGAGGGGGTGTGTAGTTTCACGACATAGTTCTCACATGAGTCGGGACATTGTTCCCAGCTGACGCTTCGCCGGTGAGTCGGGACATAGTTCATACCCGGTACAGGCTGAGCATGATTCATGTCGAAGCAAAAAGTCATCGTCCTCGCCGTCCGGAACCAAGGGCTGAGCGTCGCTGACGCAGCCCGCCGATATGGTGTCAGCCGCCGCTGGGTGCACGAGCTCCTGCGGCGTGAAGCAACAGGAGGCATCGCGGCCGTCGAACCCCGATCAAAACGGCCTCTCAGCAATCCCCGCCGCACTGACGACGTAGTCACAGCACGTATCCTGGCCCTGCGCCAGGAACTGCAGACAGCCGGACTCGACGCCGGTCCAGTCACGATCGCCTGGCACCTCGAACGCGAAAACCTCCCCGCGCCCTCAACGTCCACGATCCGCCGGATCCTCCACGCGGCCCACCTGATCACTCCCGAGCCAAAGAAACGCCCGAGGACCTCCCTGCACCGTTTCGAAGCGCACCAGCCCAACGAGACCTGGCAGTCCGACTTCACCCACTGGCCCCTGGCCGACGGGACCGACACAGAGATCTTGAACTTCCTCGATGACCATTCCCGCTACCTGCTCGCATGCACCGCCTACCGGCCCGTCACCGTCATCGCCGTGGTGACCACGTTCCTCACAGCTGCCGCCGAATACGGCCTTCCGGCCTCGACCCTGACAGACAACGGCATGGTCTACACGACCCGGCTCGCCGGCGGCAAAGGAGGCCGGAACGCTTTTGAACACCAACTCCACACGCTGGGCATCACGCAGAAGAACGGCTCCCCAAGCCACCCGCAGACCCAGGGCAAAATCGAACGGTTCCACCAGACGCTGAAGAAATGGCTTGACGGACAGCCGCGCGCCCACACCCTCGAGGACCTCAACGAACAGCTCGGCAAATTCCGGCACATCTACAACCATGAACGCCCGCACCGCGCCCTGGACCGACGCACGCCGGCCACCGCCTACACCGCCACCCCCAAAGCAGAACCCGTAGGAGCGAGGCAAGGGGACCACTGGCGCCAGCGCATCGACCGCGTGGACCGGTTCGGGAAACTAACCCTCCGCCACGCAGGACGCCTGCACCACATCGGCATCGGCCGCGCCCACGCCGGGAAACACATCCTGATGCTCATCCACGACACCGACGTCATCATCAGCGACACCGCCACCGCCACCGGAGAGATCATCCGGGAACTCACCATCGACCCCGACCGGGATTACCAATCCAGACAAAGAAAAACACCCCGGTCCTAAGACCGGGGTGTTACCGATGACTCGACTCATCCGTGAAGGATGTCCCGACTCACCACAATGCGTGCGCGAGGGGGGATTTGAACCCCCACGCCCTTTCGGACACTGGCACCTGAAGCCAGCGCGTCTGCCGTTCCGCCACTCGCGCGCAACTTCTTTCACTTCGGCCAACCGGAATCCGGTTTTGCACCTCGTGAAAGCAGCGAGATCAAGCATAACGGACATTCCCCGCAAATTCCTAATCGGGGCATTACAGCCGCCTTGCGGCCTGTTTTTCCCCGTCAGGGCCGCGGCGGCGAGGGCCCTCGATGCCACCACGGAGGCAGGGTTCCGGCCTGTGATCGCTCCCACACCCGCCGGGGAAACGTGAACGAATCGGGTTCCCGGCGCGTTGTGGATTAAGGTCTTTCGCAGACGTGGCAAGTAGTATCGGATACATAAGGGCCCGCTTCCGGCGGGCAGGCGTTTTGTTATGAGTTTCGTTGTGACCGCATCGCCAGAATGAGTTCCACGGGACGTGCTGTCCCTCAGCAGCAAGGAAAGGAGAGGACCATGGGTTTGCTGGACAAGGTCGAACGCGGCATTGAAAAGGCCGTCCGCGGCGTCTTCTCCACCGGCTCCAAAGCCCAGGTTGAGCCCGTGGAAATCGCGAGCCGGCTCCGCCGCGAAGTGGACCACAAGGCCATCACCATCGCCGCCGGACGCACCCTGGTGCCCAACATCTTCGACGTGCTCCTGAGTGACGAGGACTTTCAGCGCGCCCAGGAATGGGGAACTCCGCTGGCCGAGGAACTCTGCGACGTCGTGATCAACCATGTCCGCAGCCAGGGCTACATCCTCCAGGGACCGGTCCGAATTTCTTTCCGCCGGGACGAATCCCACCGGGCCGGCGACTTCGAGATCACCTCCAAAACCGAGAAGTCCTCCGGTTCAGCGCCGGCAGCTCCGGCTGCTCCGCGGGCTAACGTGCCGGCAGCGCCAAGCCGCCAGCCAGTCCGCCTCCAGCCTGTCCTAGATATCGACGGACAGCGGTATTCACTCAATGCGCCCTCAGTCGTCCTGGGCCGTTCATCAGAGGCTGACATCCTGGTGGACGACACCGGAGTCTCCCGCCGGCACCTGGAAATCCAGACCCACGGCGGCACCACCACCGCCGTCGACCTGGGCTCCACCAACGGCAGCTATGTCA
The DNA here is from genome assembly GCF_021789315.1 of Arthrobacter sp. FW305-BF8. Classification (NCBI taxonomy): domain Bacteria; kingdom Bacillati; phylum Actinomycetota; class Actinomycetes; order Micrococcales; family Micrococcaceae; genus Arthrobacter; species Arthrobacter sp. FW305-BF8. Next base: position 29,936 of record NZ_CP084561.1, on the reverse strand, counting down.
ACGGACACAAAGTGGCCGGCAGCATGGAACTCACCGACGGCTCCACCATCACGATGGGACGGACCAAAATCATCTTCCGCCTCCTGCCCGCCAACAATGGCGGCCGCCCATGAGCGAACTGACCATCACAGCCCTGCGCTTCGGGTTCCTGCTTCTTCTCTGGGTTCTCATCTTCAGCATCGTCTCCGCCATGCGGCGCGACCTCATGATTGGCCGCAAGGCGGCCACCGGCGCTCCCACGGCCCGGCAGGTGCGGAAGAATCCGGAACTGGCAGAACCGGCGCCCGCGCCGGCAAAGCAACAGGCCCGCCAGCTGCTCGTCACCGAAGGCCCGCTCAAGGGCCGTACGGTCCCGCTGGCTGCGAGCCCCATCCTGCTGGGACGGGCGCAGGAAGCCACACTGGTACTCGAGGATGACTACGCTTCCGGCAGGCACGCCCGTCTCTTTCCGCAGGGAAGCCGCTGGTTCATCGAGGACCTCGGCTCCACCAACGGCACCTATCTGGCCGAACAGCAGCTCACCAGGGCCCTGCCCGTGGACCTTGGTGTACCCGTGAGAATCGGCAAGACGGTCATTGAATTGAGGCCGTAGCCATGGCCGCTCCGGACATGCCCGCGGGCGAGGTGCCAGCCTCGCCTCGGCCCCTCATCCTGCGCTATGCGGCGCGTTCTGACGTCGGCCGCATCCGCGCGAAGAATGACGATTCCGCCTATGTGGGACGGCATCTCGCCGTCGTGGCGGACGGCATGGGCGGCCACGCCGGCGGCGATGTTGCTTCCGCCGCCACCGTCCTGGACATGATCCACCTGGACACCGACGACTACGATGACGACGCCGGCACGGTGCTGGCCGACGAGATCCAGACCGCCAACTCGCTGCTATCGGAACTCGTCCACATCAATCCCAAGCTGGCGGGCATGGGCACCACCGTGACTGCCCTGCTGCTGGCCGAGGGCAAGCTCCATTTCGCCCACATCGGCGACTCCCGTGCCTACCGCCTGCGCGACGGCGAGTTCGAGCAGATCAGCATTGACCACACGTTCGTCCAGCGCCTCATCGACGAGGGCCGGCTGCGCCCCGAAGAAGCGGAAACCCATCCGCACAAGAACGTCCTGATGCGAGTCCTCGGTGACGTCGATGCGAGCCCCGAACTGGACCTGGCCACCATCGAGGTGCAGCCCGGAGAGCGCTGGCTGCTCTGCTCCGACGGTTTGAATTACGTCGCAGGCCACGTCGTGGAGCGCACGGTGCGGGAAACGCCGAATCTCAGCGAATGCGTGGAGACGCTCGTTGACCTCACCCTCGAGGCGGGCGCCCCGGACAACGTCACGGTTGTCATGGTGGAAATCGTGGAGGAAACGCCCGACGACGTCAGCACGGCCGCCGTCGACATCGTCCCTAACGCCGAGCAACCGGAAGCTATTACCGGGACGAAGGCTGCTGAGCCACCCTCCGCCCCAGTCTCCGGGCCACTCGATACCGGGCCAACAGAATCGACGCGTGGATCCACGGATCCTTCCTCCCCGCCGGCCGCAGTTCCGGCGGCCGGCAATTCCGAGGCGGACCGGACATCCGGGCCTGACGCGACATCCGGGCCCGACGCGGCAAGCGAGGATGCCGGCAAACCGTCGTCGAACGAACCCGCCACCAGCACCGATCCGCATCTGGGCGAGCACCTGTCCGCGGAGGTACTGCGCGAGGAACTGGCTTCCCGGCCCCACATCCTCGTCGGCGCAGCCGTCGCTGCTGCCGAGACCGGTTCCATCCCCACCATTGCCGGCCGGACCGTCGCGCGCCGCGCGGCAACTGTCCTGACACACAAGTCAGACCATGCCCGCGATGAGGCCGAGGAGTTCACGCCCGTCAGGCGCCCGCGCCGCTGGCTCACCCTGGGAATTGCGGGCGCCGCACTCCTGGTCCTCGCCGTCGGGCTCTGGCTCGGTTACGCCTGGACCCAGACGCGCTACTACATCGGTGAATTCGACCAGCGGGTGGCCATCTTCAACGGCGTATCCCAGCGCCTCGGCCCCATCCAGCTCTCCACCCTTGAAGCGGTGACGGACATCCGGATGGATTCACTGCCCCAGTTCTCGCAGCAAAGGGTGCGCCAGACGGTTCCCGCACGGGATTTGTACGATGCCCAGCGGATCGTCAAGAACCTTGAACGCACGGGAAGCACCGCACCCTCGGATGAGTGCCTGACTGCGTCTCCCACGGCCTCCGCCTCGGCCTCGGCGAAGGCTACGGCTTCAGCCACGGCCAAGGGCTCCGCCACTCCAAAGCCGGCCACCACGTCCCCGAAGGCGACCACAACCGCCAAGCCGACGGCATCGGCAACAACCGGAGCCTCGGCCGCACCCACCCCAACCGCAACCTGTGAGGGGGGCCAATGAGCCACGCCGACACCATGCCCAAACCCCGGCGCAACGTGGAACTGCTGTTGCTCGTACTCGCCCTGTCGGTCAGCATCGGCGCCAACGCACTGATCAGCATTGACGAACAGACCGCACTGGACACGGACTTCTGGTTCCAGTCCAGCCTGCTCGCCGTCGCGTCCCTGGTGTTCCATGTGGTCCTCCGGTTCCGGGCTAAGTATGCCGATCCGGTAATACTTCCGCTGGTGGTTGCCCTCAACGGCCTCGGCCTGGCCATGATCCACCGCCTCGACGCTCCGGGCGACGACACCGGCAACAACCAGCTGCGCTGGACCGTCATCGCCATGGCCGTTGCCATCGCCGTGATCTGGTTCCTCAAGGACCACCGTGTCCTGCGCCGCTTCACCTACATCTCCCTTGCCGTCAGCGCGCTGCTCCTGATACTTCCGCTGGTCCCCGGCATCTCCGCCGGCGAGATCCTCGGGGCCCGGGTCTGGATTCGCCTCGGTCCGATGACGTTCCAGCCCGGTGAGGTCGCCAAGATCACCCTCGCCATATTCTTTGCCGGATATCTTTCCTCGAACCGGGACCTCATCATGCTGGCCGGCCGCAAGATCGGGCCAATGCAGTTCCCCCGGTTCAAGGACATGGGACCGATGATCACGGCCTGGCTCGTAAGCATCGGCGTGCTGATCTTCCAGCGGGACCTCGGATCGTCCGTGCTGTTCTTCGGCCTGTTCATCGTGATGATCTACGTGGCCACCAGCCGCATCAGCTGGGTGGTGATCGGCCTCACCCTGATCCTCGGCGGCGGCTTCGTGGCATCCAAGGTCTTCTCGCACGTTGGCCTCCGCATCGACAGCTGGCTCAATGCCTTCACCGAGGAAGTCTTCGGCCGTTCCCCCGGCGGCAGCGGCCAGATCGTGGAAGGCCTGTTCGGCATGGCCAGCGGCGGACTAGTGGGCACCGGCCTCGGACAGGGCCGGCCCAACCTAGTGCCGTTCGCCAACAGCGACATGATTATCGCCTCCTTCGGCGAGGAACTGGGCCTGATTGGCCTCTTCGCCATCGTGATGATGTACCTGCTGCTTTTCACCCGCGGTTTCCGTGCGGCCCTCGGCACCCGCGACGCCTTCGGCAAGCTCCTCGCATGCGGTCTGTCCTTCGCGGTGGCGCTGCAGTGCTTCGTGGTGATCGGCGGCGTGACGCGGCTGATTCCGCTGACCGGCCTCACCACGCCGTTCCTGGCCGCTGGTGGCTCCTCGCTGCTGGCCAACTGGATCATCGTTGGCCTGCTGCTGATGATCTCCCACACGGCCCGCGGCCCGGTGGACACCTCACCGATGCAGCCCGGCCGCACGCCCGAGGCGCAGAAGCCGGCACCGGTGACGGCCGCAGGAAGCCGGCAGGACCGGAACAGCACCCAGACTCTCCCAGACGCTCCCACCGAGGCGGTGAAACACCTGTGAACCAGGCCATTCGACATTCATGGATCGCCGCGATCGCCATGTTCGCCCTGATTTTCGGTGCGATCAGCTACGTCCAGGTGGTGGGCGCGGACGAGCTCAAGGCCAATCCGTGGAACAGGCGAGCCATACTGCAGAACTACTGCAATGACCGGGGAGCGATCCTCGTGGGTGGCTCCGCCATCGCCGAATCCGTCCCGGGCAATGAATCCTGCAAGTTCCAGCGCCGGTACAACCAGCCCGAGCTATATGCGGGGCTGACCGGATACTTTTCCCGGAGCTACGGGGTCACGGGCCTCGAAAGTGCCATGGATGCCCAGCTGGCCGGAAGCTCGGACCAGCTGTTCTTCGACCGGATCGGACAGCTCTTTTTGGGCAACCAGCCCAAGGGCGCATCCGTCGAGCTGACCATCGACCCCAAGATCCAGAAGCTGGCCTACGACCTCATCCCGGAAGGCCAGCGGGGGTCGATCGTCGTGACCGATCCCAAGACGGGCAACATCCTGGCCATGGTCAGCAAGCCCTCCTACGATCCCAACCTCATCGCCACCCAGGACGTCGCCAAGGAGCAGGCTGCATACAACGCGGCCATCAAGGTCCCGGGCGTCAATCTGAACCCCTCCGTCAGCGGCCCCACGGGCGCCCTGCTGGCACCGGGCTCGGTTTTCAAGCTGGTGGACACGGCGGCAGCCCTGAGCTCCGGCAAGTACAACGCCGACAGCGTGCTGCCCAACCCGGCCCAGATGAGCTTCCCGGGCATCCAATACCAGCTGCCCAACTACGCCGGCGGCAACTGCTACACCCGGAACACGGCGAGCTTCGCGTTCGCGCTGCAGCAGTCCTGCAACACGCCCTTCGCGAGTATTGCCCGCGATCTGGGAGAGAACGCGATAGCCCAGCAGGCCAGCAAGTTCGGCTTTAATTCAGACCTCGGCGACCAGCTCAAACTGGACTACGCCCCCAGTGTCTTCCCCTCGGACCTCGACGACGCCGGACTGGCGCAGTCCGCCATCGGCCAGCGCGACGTCCGTGCGACCCCGCTCCAGATCGCGCTGATGACCTCGGCCATTGCCAACAGCGGAGTGCAGATGGCGCCGAACCTGATCAAGGCCGTACGTTCCCCGGACCTCCGCGTAATCGACGAACCGAAGCCGGTGGCTTTGCGGACCTCGACGACGCCGGAGATCGCGGGACAGATCACCGAGTGGATGACCAGCGTGGTCAGCGAGGGCATCGGCTCCGGTGCCGCCGTGCCAGGCGTCGAGGTCGCCGGCAAGACCGGCACCGCCGAGCTCGGGGACGGCCTGAACAACTCTTGGTTTACGGGGTTCGCCCCGGCTAACGATCCGCAAGTGTCCGTCACGGTCGTCATGCAAGGCGTGGACATCACCGCCGGAGCACAGCTAACCAGTCCGAACGCAAAGAGAATTTTTGAGGCGGTGTTGAATAAGTGAGGCCTACATCGGGAATCACCCTCGGCGGCAGATTCCAGTTGACCACGCGTATTGCGATCGGCGGCATGGGTGAAGTCTGGAAGGCCAAGGACCTGATCCTGGGCCGGATCGTGGCCATCAAGGTGCTCAAAGAGGAGTACACGGGCGACCCCGGCTTCCTCCAGCGGTTCCGCGCTGAAGCCCGCCACACCGCGCTGCTCAACCACGTGGGCATCGCCAATGTCTTCGACTACGGCGAGGAGGAAGGGTCCGCCTACCTCGTGATGGAGCTGGTCCCCGGCCAGCCGCTGAGCAGCATCATCGAGCACGAGCAGGTGCTCTCACCGGACCGTACGCTGTCCATCATGGCCCAGACGGCGCGGGCCCTGTCCGTGGCCCACGCCCAGGGCCTGGTGCACCGTGACATCAAGCCCGGAAACCTGCTCATCACCCCGGACGGACGGGTCAAGGTCACCGACTTCGGCATCGCGCGCCTGGCGGACCAGGTGCCGCTGACCCAGACCGGCCAGGTCATGGGCACCGCCCAGTACCTCGCCCCCGAACAGGCCACGGGCCAGACCGCCACCGGCGCCTCGGACATCTACTCCCTCGGCGTCATCGGTTACGAGTGCCTCACCGGGCACCGGCCGTTCTCCGGCGAATCCCAGATCGCCATCGCCCTGGCCCAGGTCAACGACGCGCCGCCGCCCCTGCCGGAGTCGCTGCCCAGGCCGGTCCGGGCGCTCCTGATGTCCATGCTGGCCAAGGACCCGAAGAACCGTCCGGCCAACGCGATCAAACTGGCCGAGGCAGCGGAGGCCATCCGCAACGGTGACATCTCGGCAGCCCACGCCGCCGTCCCCGGCATGCTCCTGTTCGAAGGGGGCACCGGCGCCATGACAGCCCCGGTTAATATCGCCACGGCACCAACCGGCGTCATCGGTTCGGAGAAAAGCCCGACGGCGGCCACCTCGGCGCTGCCCGTGCTGGGCGCGGCAGCTGCTGGTGCTGCCGCCGGCGGAGCCGCTGCTGCGGCCGCCGGAAACCCCTCGGATGCCGCCCCCACGCGGGCGGGCAGCACGCTGTCGCGTGCCGATGCCCTGGCCGCCGAGCGCAGTTGGGACCAGGAAGAGGACCAGTACGCGGCACCCTACGACGGCGAACCCGCCGATGAGCCCGAGCGGCGGAAGCGCAGCCCCTGGACGTGGCCGCTGATCGCCCTGATCCTGCTGGTGCTGTTCGCCGTCGCCGGTATCCTCCTGAGCCAGGCCGGCTTCCTGTCCCCGGGCCAGAGTCCTGCCGCCACCACGTCGAGCACACCCAGCCGCAGCGTGACCACCAGTTCCACGCCGACGCCTACCCGGACATCGGCGACCCCGACGCCGACGCCCACACCGACGCCGACGCAGTCCACTCCCGAGGCCATCAACGTCATTCCGGACGCGTACCTCGGCAGGCAGTACAGCGAGGTCCGCACCGAACTGATCGCGCTCGGGCTCAAAGTCAACGGCGATGAAGTCTTCAACCCCGCCGCTCCCGGCACGGTCACGGACCTCAACCCGTCCGGCCCGCTGCAGGCCGGCGACACCGTAAAGGTCACCTATTCCAAGGGACCGAAGAAGATCGCCGTCCCGGACATCGGCACGGGCAGCAGCGAGTCGGAAGTCCAGTCAGCCATCGAGAAAGCCGGGCTGCGCTGGCAAAAAGGTGCCGACGAGCCCGGCGATCCCGACCAGGACGCCGGAACGTTCGTCCGTTCCGAGCCCGAAAGCGGCCGGGAGGTCGACGCCGGCACTGTCGTGACTTACCACCTGTCCGAAACGCTGATCCCCACTCCCTCATCCACGCCGACCCCAAGCGGCTCGCCCAGCGGACCATAAGCCGTGACCACGCCGCGAACTCCGTCACACCGGGAAGACAACATCCCGGTGACCAGTCAGCGCGTCCTCAACGGGCGCTATGAACTTGGCGAACTCATCGGCCGCGGAGGCATGGCCGATGTACACCGTGGCCTGGATACCCGGCTGGGCCGGACCGTTGCCATCAAGCTGCTCCGCCCCGACCTGGCCCGTGACCCCCAGTTCCAGGCCAGGTTTAAACGTGAGGCCCAGGCCGTCGCAGCCCTGAACCATCCGTCGATCGTTGCCATCTACGACACCGGGGAACACACTGTCCCGGGCGACGCCCATGACCAGGTCCGCGTTCCGTACATCGTCATGGAGTTCGTGGCGGGCAAGACGCTCCGGGACCTGATCCGGGCCAGCGACATCACCATTGACCAGGCGGTGGAGTACACGCTGGGTGTCCTGTCTGCACTGGAATACAGCCACAAGGCCGGAATCGTGCACCGGGACATTAAACCGGCGAACGTGATGTACTGCGCGAACTCGGACATGGTCAAGGTGATGGACTTCGGCATCGCCCGCGCGGTGGCCGATTCGTCCGCAACCATGACCCAGACCCAGGCGGTGGTGGGCACCGCCCAGTACCTGTCGCCGGAGCAGGCGCGCGGTGAGGCGGTGGATGCCCGCAGCGACCTGTATTCGGCAGGCTGCCTGCTGTACGAAACGCTGACTGGCCGGCCGCCCTTCGTGGGTGAAAGCCCGGTATCCGTGGCGTACCAGCATGTCCGCGAGAAGCCGGAACCAGCCAGCAACTTCAATCCGGAGATCTCCCGAGCGTTGGACAGCGTGCTGGAAAAGGCGCTGCAGAAGAACCGTGCCGACCGTTTCCAGGACGCCGCGGCCTTCCGCCGTGCGCTGAGGGCCGCTAAGAACGGGATCCCGGTTCCGGCATTGTCGCCAAGCGAAGCGCCGACGGACCCCAATGACATTCCTGAGCCGCACCGCACGCCGCCCACCGAAGCGTTTTCCATGACCGGAGCCAGCTTCCTCGACGACGCTCCCACGGGCCGCCTGCGCCGAAGCCGGGACAGCGACGATGATGCCTCCGTGCTGCCGACCGAGGCCGCGGCGGTCTACGAGACGGCCGAGCACGATGAACTTCCGCTCGGCCTGCCCCGCGAACGGGAGCGCTCGGACTTACAGAAGTCCCGCCGTCGGGCCTGGATCACGACCTTCGTGATCTTCACGCTCCTGGTGCTGGCCGGCGGCGGCCTGTGGTTCTACAACTTCCTCAACCAGCCCCCTGCCGAACCAGTGCGCGTCGCGATTCCCGCGGTGGAGAAGCTCTCCGAATCAGAGGCGCTGCAGGCGCTCTACGACGCGAAACTGCGGCCGCAGATCAAGCGGGTGCAGCACGACTCGATCGCCAAGGGCACCGCCATTGGCACTGCGCCGCCGGCGGGATCGTCGCTGGAACCGAACTCGGAAATTGTCCTGAACATCTCGTCAGGCCCCAGTGCCGTCAAGATCCCGGCGACGCTGCCGGGACGGACGGAGGCGGCAGCCCGCGATATCCTGCGGCAGGCGGGACTGGTAGGCGCGCCGTCCACCACCATGGCCAACAGCGCCACTGTTCCGGCGGGCCTGGTGATCACCACCAAGCCGGCGCCGGGCCAGCAGGTGGCGGTGGGGAGCACCGTTGAGATCCTGCTGTCCACAGGCAAGGTGGCCATGCCGGAGCTTCGCGGCATGACCCGTGTCGAGGCCGAGGCAGCGCTCAAGGAGCTCGGCCTGGTTGCCGTCATCAGTGAGGTGGAGAACTCGCAGGTCCAGCCGGGCAAGGTGACCAGTCAGAGCGATCCGATCAACTCACTCGTGGAGCAGGGCAAGGCCATCACCGTGACGGTGGCGAAGGCCCCGGCGCCGGCACCCACCCCGACGCCAACCCCCACGGCGACGGCGACCCCGACCCCGACGCCGACACCGAGCCCCACGAAGGGCAAGTAGGGCCCGCCGAGCCGAATCCTAGTGCTGGATGAGGGGGCTGAGCTTCGCTGCCCGTCCGGCGGCACCCTTCATGCCAAGCGACTCGAGCCAGTTGCCCAGCATCTGGTAGCCGCCCTCAGTTAACACGGACTCGGGGTGGAACTGGACACCGCACAGTGGCGCGGTGCGGTGCTGCAGCCCCATGATGACGCCGCTAGCGGTTTCCGCCGTGATCTCCAGGATCTCCGGAATCGTGTCCCGGACGGCGGCCAGGGAGTGGTAGCGCGTGGCCGTCACGGGGGAGGGCAGGCCGGCAAACACGCTGGCCCCGTCGTGCTGGACCAGGGAGGTCTTGCCGTGCATGAGCTCCGGGGCATGAGTCACCCTTCCGCCGTACGCCTCCGCAAGGGCCTGGTGCCCGAGGCAGACGCCGAACATCGGCTTCGTCTTCTCCCCGCACCAACGGATCAGGTCGATGCAGACGCCCGCTTCGGACGGTGAGCCCGGGCCGGGCGAGATGAGCACGCCGTCGCGCGTTTCTGCCATTTCGATGGCCTCGGCGAGGGTCACATCATCATTGCGGACCACTGTTGTCTCGGCGCCCAGCTCCTGGAGGTAGCCCACCAGGGTGTAGACGAAGCTGTCGTAGTTGTCCACGACGAGTATCTTTGCTGTGCTCATGGGTTTCTTGGCGTACCAATCGTTGAGTCGGTGAATTGGGTGAACTGGGACATCCAGGGGAAAAGGAACTCCACCATCAGGAACAAGGCGCCGGCGGCCAGCAGCAGCGACGTGAGGACGCGGACCCAGAGCGGGCCCGGAAGGTGACGGAATATCCAGCCGTACATGCCTAGCCTTCCCCCCGTGCGCGTGCCACCTGGGCTGTGATCTCCGCGGGCGGCCCCGCCGACGCCGGCTGCCAGCGGTCCAGCACCGAATAAGCGATGATCCGTTCCTCGGAGCCGAAGCGGGGATTGCAGCTGGTCATGGTGAGAAGCCTTTCGGTGGGACGCACCCCGGGCTGGTTGGGCACCGGGAGGAGGACATCGGCTTCGCTCGGCAGAACAATGCGGTTGTTGCGGAACACATAGACGTAGTAACCGTCCCGCGTCTGGACATAAATCTTGTCCCCGGGAACCAGCGTGTGGATATTGTCCAGCACGGCGCCGTGCGTCTGCCGGTGGCCTGCCACGGCGAAGTTACCTAGGGCGCCGGGCATGGACGTGTTGCCGTAGTGGCCGAGGCCCAGGGTGTCCAGGACGTCGCCGCTGGTGCCCTCGACAATGGGCCGGGTGTAGTTCTCCCCAAACCGGGGAATGTACATGATCCCGATGGTTCCGCCGTGCCCGGGGGCTTCTCCCACCACCGGCGCTCCATAGTCCTTCGGCCCGGAGGCGGCCGCGCCGCCCGTGGCAGCCGGTGTGGGCGCGGGCGCCACCGGACCACCCAGGTCCCTGGCAAAGTCCTTGACGGCGGCGGTTTGCTTCGCATCGGACTCTACGTTGGTCCACCAGAGCTGCCACGCGACAAACAGGAGCAGCACGATGCCGGCGGTGATGAGCAGCTCGCCGAAGATCTGGACGGCCTTCCGCAGGATTACGACGCCGGTTGCCGGCTTGGCGGTTGCCGTCACCTTCTCCTGCACTACCACGCGATCTCCTTCAAGGCGGTTGCGGGGCACCGGCGCGGGCTGAACTACAGCTAGAATTGGCTGCTAGTAAGACTTCAGACCTGACCAAGAGTGTGCAGACCGCCGGTAATCCCCTTCCAGCAGGATATCAAGCCCCGGTCCCTCCTCTTGTTTCAGCCGCCAAGGAGGACATGTGCCCGAGTCAAAGCCACGTAAGAAGACTGCCCGCCCGGCCGAGCCCGTTTCCACCGAGGCCTACAAGCCGAACCCCGTCTGGTTCAAGCCGGTCATGTTCGGCCTGATGATCATCGGGCTGCTCTGGATCATCACCTTCTACATCAGCGAAGGCCAGCTGCCTGTGCAGGCATGGGAGTCCTGGAACATCCTGGCCGGGTTCGGCATCGCGATCGTCGGCTTCCTGATGACCACCCGCTGGCGCTCCTGAACCGACGCCCATGACCGCGGAAGGCATCATCATCGGCGAGGATGGCCTGGCACGTCCGCCGTGGGCTTCCACGGATCCCCTTCTGCGCGAGTATTACGACACCGAGTGGGGCCTGCCCGTCCGGGACGAGCAGGGCCTCTACGAGCGCATCAGCCTCGAAGCTTTCCAGGCGGGCCTGTCCTGGGCCACCATCCTGCGCAAACGCCCCGCCTTCCGTGCGGCCTTCTACGACTTCCATCCGGAAACCGTGGCCGCTTTTACCGAGGCCGACGTCGAGCGCCTCCTTCAGGACCCCGGCATCGTGCGAAACCGCCTCAAGATCCGTGCCGCCATCACCAATGCCCGGGCAACCATAGCGTTGCGGGACGAGGGCGGCCTCGTTGACTTTGTCTGGGGGTTCCAGCCGACCTCGACCCCTGCCCCCGCCACCTATGCCGATGTGCCCACCACGTCCCCCGAATCCATCGCCCTCTCCAAGGCGCTGCGGAAGAAGGGCTTCGCCTTCGTGGGGCCAACCACCATGTTCGCCCTGATGGAAGCCATCGGCATGGTGGACACGCACCTGGTGGACAGCCACCGCAGGGGAACATCAGGGGTCTGGGCCTGACCGCTGCCTGGCGCCACACTCCGGGCCAGCCAGTCCCTGCCCCCACCGGTCCACACATGTTGGTAAAGATATCCACAGTGTTGATAACTTCTCCGACTGCGGCCCCCGGAAACGGCCCTGCATGCCCGGCTGGCCGCGCCCGGAAAGCCAAACTTGCATTTTCCAAGTTATTAACAGTTGTGGAAACGACTGTGGAAAACCCCGGCGCTCAGCCCTTTTGAGGCCGGACGGGATGCTGGCTGGTGATGGACACGCGGTTGAAGGCGTTCATCGCGATGGCCAGCCAGCTCACGGCCGAGTATTGCTCGTCGGTGAGGTGCTCCCGCGCGTAGGCGTCCTCCAGCTCGCGCGTGCGGGCATCCGGGAGAACCGTGATGCTCTCGGCCAAGGCCAGCGCCGCCCGCTCGTGGGCCTCAAACACCGCGGTGTCCCGCCAGGCTGGCAAGACCGCCAGGCGCTGTGTGGATTCACCGCCCTTGACGGCATCGGCGACGTGCATGTCGAGGCAATACGCGCAGCCGTTGACCTGCGATATCCGGACATTGAGCAGTTCGATGAGATGTTCGTCCAGGCCGGCTTCGAGTACCGCTTCCTTGGCCTTCAGCCCGAGCCCATTCAACGCCCGCCACGCGGCGGGGTGGTGCTTGTCCAGGAAGATGTGGCTGTGGGTAGTCAAGTCATTGCTCCTTGGACGGGGTTCATCGGCTGCCTGTGAGTCAGAGACTACACGGGGCCGCTGCGCAGCGGCCGGTTATCCACTTAGCAACAGGCGGCTACCCACAAGTTATCCACAGGTGGGGAAAACTTGTGGGTAGCGGAGGCGGAAACGCCAGAATCTGGGCGTTGGGAAGCTCGCCAACCCTTACGTGAGACCTGCGTGGGTTATTAACAATGTGAATAACCCTGTTGAAAGGCCGCCTGATTATCCCCTTCACCCGCGCCCACATGCCTGGTTATGCCCAGGGCACCGCGCTCCGGTCAGATTTGGGCAAAGTTGTCCACTTAACCACAAGGGCGGGGACCAAAGTTATCCACAGGTGTGGACGGAAGCGTGCAAAACGGCCGGAAGTGGCCCCGCCGCCCGCCATGCCGGGGGCTGGCCCGCGACTTACAACTGTGTAAGTTATTAACAATGTGGATAACCGCTGTGGAAAACTGGCGGGCGCCGAACGTCCTAACCGCGGCCCGTGGACACAAAAATGCCCCCGCTTCGGAAAGCAGGGGCATTAGGGGGAGCGGCACTACGAGGAGGCCCTCAGAAGCTGTCAGGACACCACGAGCACGCGGTACCAGGAAACCACGACCAGCAGGGCCAGAACGAGCGCAAGCCCTCCGGCCTGCAGAATGTTGCGCCGCGGGCCGCGCGGGGCATAGGCAATGACGGCTGCGCACAGGGCGCCGGTGATAAAGCCGCCGAGGTGGGCCTGCCAAGCGATCTGCGGCACCATGAAGCCGATGACGCCGTTGATGGCGATGAGTACCCAGAGCTGTCTCGTCTCACCGCCGCGGTGCCGCTGCACCACGAGCATGGCGCCAAACAGTCCAAAGATCGCACCGGAAGCCCCAACCAGGCCGACGGGACCGCCCTCGGGCAGGATTGGGGTCATAAGCAGGTATCCCACCGACCCGCCGATGGCGGACAGCAAATAGACAGCAAGGAAACGGATCCGTCCCAGCAGCGGTTCCAGCGCCTGGCCGAAAATCCACAGCGTGTACATGTTCAGGACAATGTGCAGCAGGAAGCCCTGGGAGTGCAGAAAGGCGGAGGTAAGCATGCGCCATGGCTGGAACACCCCGTACTCGGGCGTTGCGTAAACCGACGCGTAAGCGAGCGTCCGGAACACCGCATTCCCGGGAAGCACCCACTGCAGAACAAACAGGAGTGCACACGCCGCGATGATCGCGAACGTTACTACAGGCTTGCCGGAGGCAACGGCGCCGCCGTAGACGGTCCGGGCTGTCGGCGTCGTACGCCTTGCTTCGTTGACGCAGTCAACGCATTGGAACCCGACGGCGGCCGCGCGCTGGCACTCGGGGCATGCCGGCCGCCCGCAACGCTGGCAGCTGACATACGAGGGCCGGTCCGGGTGCCGGGGGCACACCGGTGCCTGCGCTGACGGCTCCGCCGCCGGAGTTCCGTAGCTCATGGGGCTAGAGCTGCTCGATATCGATGCTGTTGATGGTCACATCTTCAACCGGGCGGTCGCCCATGCCTGTGCGGACACCTTCAATGGCGTCCACAACCTTCTTGGATTCCTCATCGGCAACTTCGCCGAAGATGCTGTGCTTGCCCTGCAGCCAGTCGGTGGGGATGGTGGTGATGAAGAACTGTGAACCGTTGGTTCCCTTGCCCATCTGGATGCCGGCGTTGGCCATGGCCAGCTTGTAGGGTGCGCTGAAGCTCAGCTCGGGGTGGATCTCGTCGTCGAAACGGTAGCCCGGTCCGCCGGTGCCGCGGCCCAGGGGGTCGCCGGCCTGGATCATAAAGTCCTTGATGATGCGGTGGAAGATGGTGCCGTCGTAGAGCGGCGTGCCGGTCTTGTCCTCGCCGGTCTCCGGGTGGGTCCAGGCCTGTTCGCCGGTGGCCAGTCCGACGAAGTTCTTAACAGTCTTGGGCGCATGGTTGCCGAAGAGGTTCACGACGATGTCGCCGAGGCTGGTGTGGATGGTTGCTTTTGCAGTTGCTGAGGCAGTCATAGGGCCATTCTTTCACGGCGGGTCAACGCGGACGCGGGCGGAAAAGACAGTTCCGCGCTGGGTGAAATCCACCGTGAATCCGCCGGAACGATAGCAGCCCGGCTATTCGTGCACGTAGGCTAACAACAGAACCGTCACATTAATCGGGAGGTAGTTGTGAAGAAATCGGATCGTATTGCCCGCGAACTGGAGTTGTCGGTCAGTTCTGCAGTCGAGAACGCAAAAGACCGCGTGGAAGCAGCAGTGGACTGGGCAGTTCCCCGCCTGCAGCAAGGCATTGATACCGCTTCCCCCAAAATCCAGGAGGGGCTCAAGGTGGCGGCCCATAACCTTGCCGGCGGAGTTGCAACCGTGACGCCCCGCATTCAGGACGGCCTGGCACAGCTTGCACCCAAGATCCACGACGTCGTGGAGGGTGCCACACCGCGCATGCACGAGGCCCTGGACCGGGCAACGCCCGTCATCACCCAGGCCCGCGACCGCGTGGTGGTGGAATACCTTCCCCGATTCTCCGACCAGATCGGAACCGCATCCGAGGCCGTCCACCGGACCCTTGAGGGCACGCCGGCACGGATCGACGCTGTGGCCCAGCGACTCGGCGACGTCGGCATCATCCACACCATCCAGGAACAGGCGAATCTGGCTGGCGGGCACCTGAAGTCGGCCGCGTCCGAGGCCGGCCGGGCGGTGACCGGCAAGGCGCTGGTGGTGGAGCCGGAGAAGCCGAAGAAGCGCGGCCTCCTGATTGTCGGTGTAATAGCCGCTGCCGTGGCAGCCGGGGTTGCGGCGTGGAAGGCTTCCAAGCCGGTCGAGGACCCCTGGAAGACCCCCGCACCCGTGACGCCTGCACCGTCAGCCTCGGAGGTCACCACCCCCGCGGCGTCAGCCACCGGTGTTGGATCGGCTGCCGAGACGCCGGCGCCGGTTCCGGCTACCCCGGCTGGCAGCTCTGCCTCCGCGGCCGCCGATACACCGCTCGATGCTGCCTTTGCACTGGCCGCCGAGGACGAAGCCGACACTTCTGCTGACAAGGCGAAGCACGTTGCCGAGGACGCTGACTCCGACGCCGGTGAAGTTGCCACTGATGCCAAGACCGCGGTGAAGAACATCGCATCCGACATCGAGAACGGTGCAGACAAGAAGTCTTAGCCACTTGCCCGCAAGGGCATTAACAGGAGGGGTTCCGCAGCCGCGGGGCCCCTCCTGTCGTCTGCGCGGGCGTATCCGCACCGCTCCGCCTGAC
Source organism: Arthrobacter sp. FW305-BF8 (assembly GCF_021789315.1). Lineage (NCBI taxonomy): Bacteria > Bacillati > Actinomycetota > Actinomycetes > Micrococcales > Micrococcaceae > Arthrobacter > Arthrobacter sp. FW305-BF8. The sequence continues at coordinate 14,209 of NZ_CP084561.1, read as the reverse complement.
AGGCACGGTGCCGCCGGAATGGAAAGCATCGGTGCTAAGTTTGAGGTGATGTCACCCGATAGATCCGCAGAGGATGCCTTGACTGACACTGAGCCGCGCGTATCCATTGTTATCCCGGCCTACAACGAGGAAGGTGTCATCCGGCAGTGCCTCATCGCGGCGGTGTACCAGTCGGTTCCGGCGCACGAGATCATCGTGGTGGACAACATGTCCAAGGACCGCACAGCGTCGATCGTCACGCAAATGCAGCAGGAGTATCCGGAAAGCCCCATCATCCTCCTCCGCCAGGATCGGGAGCAAGGACTCATTCCCACCCGCAACTTTGGCCTCGACCACGCCACCGGGGACATCCTGGGCCGGATCGACGCCGATTCAGTGGTGGAACCGGACTGGGTGGAGCAGGTACAGAAGGCCTTCGAGGACCTTTCCACCTCAGCTGCCACCGGCCCCGTCGTCTACTACGACATGCCGATGCGGCGTTTCGGCCTCAAAGCGGATGACAAGATGCGCCAGCTGATGCTGAAGCTGGCCAAGCACCAGTACCACTTCCTGTTCGGATCCAACATGGCACTCCGCCGGTCCGCCTGGGAAACAATCCGCAGCGAATGCTGCCGGGACGAAAAGGACGAGATGCACGAGGACATCGACCTGTCCCTGCATCTCGCTGACCACGACCTCAAGGTCCAGTACTGGCCACAGATGGTCTCCGGGATGTCGGCCCGCCGGCTCGAGGACTCACCCCGGGACTACCGCTATTACGTGACGCGCTTCGACCGCACCTACAAGGCCCACAACGTGAAGAAGATGGCCCTCAAGGCGCCCATGGTGGTGTTCTTCTCCGTGTATTTCCCCGCCAAGCTCCTGCGCGCCATCCACACCGTCAACGCCAGCCAGCCAATCCGCCGCGGCGGTCAGTAACGCCGGCGGGGGCCGGGCGTCGTCAGTCAGCCCCCAGCTCCGCCAGCGGGCGTTCCTCCGGCGGCTTGCTCCGCCCGGCCTTGCCAGCATTCCTTTGTCCGGCCACCACGACGGCGAGGCCCACGAGAATGAGCGCCAGCCCGGCGTAGGTGCCCGCCGGCAGCGTTTCGTTCAGGAACGCGGCAGCCAGCAGGGCCGCTCCCGGTATTTCCAGCAGGATGATCATGGACACCAGCAGAGGGCTCATGGTGGCCAGCAGGTGGTTGAATGCCGTATGTCCCACGAGCTGGGCGCACACGGTGATGGCCAGAATCCCGAGCCAGCCGCCGGCGTCGAACCCGGACAGGGGCTGGTTGGTGAAGATCGCCAGCACCGCGACCAGAGCAGCACACATGCCGTAGCAGAGGGCCGTGTACGTTCCGGTCGTCATGCTCTGGCGGGCCCGGCCTCCGGCCAGCGTGTAGATTCCCGCGAGGAGCCCGCCGGCCATGGCCAGGAGATCGCCCAGCAAGGCGTCCGGGGAGGTTCCCATGTCGAAACCGGTGATGGCCACGACGCCGCCGAAGGCAATGCCCAGGCCCACCAGGACCTGCCAGCGGTGCCGCACGCCGCGGAAGAGCTGAATGATGGCGATCCAGGCGGACTGCAGGCAAACCAGGGCGGTAGCGGCGGCCACGGAGGTCAGCTGCAGGGACGTGATGAAGCAGGCGAAGTGGAGGGCCAGGGCCACCGCCGCGACGAGCGACCAGCGCAACTCATAGCGCCCGATGCGGCCAAACTGGCGCGGTTCCCGGACCAGCGTAGGGGTGGCCATGACGGCTGCCGCGATGGCGTTGCGCCAGAAGGCGATGGCGAGGGCCGTGACTGTGGTGGCACCGAGTGTTGCGGCAATGAGCGGTCCTGACGAGGCCACGCCCAGGACACCCAAGGCTGCAAGGAAGAGATTCACGCTTCCACAGTAGTGCGCCCGCTGGTTGAGCCTGTCGAAACCGGCCCCGCTGGTTGAGCCCGTCGAAACCAAGGCAAAGAAAAAGGCCCCGGCCGTTTCCGACCGGGACCTTCCTTATGGTGGAGGCACGGGGACTCGAACCCCGAACCCCCTGCTTGCAAAGCAGGTGCGCTACCAATTGCGCCATGCCCCCATAAGAAGCAACCCGTCCATCATACCCTAGTTCCGGAGCCTGGCTTACCAGCTTCCGCACCGGGATCCAGGCTATTCAACCTTGTCGGTTGATTCGCTCCAGACTGTTTTCCGGGCTTCGGATTCCTGCACCTTTTTCTTGTAGAGGAGGGCGCCTGCGACTGCAGCTGCAATGACCAGCAACTTCTTCACATGCACCCCGTTCCGGCTTGATTCCTGTGGAATCCGGCCTAAACCTCGTCTTGAACCTGTGCGGGTTCCGTGGGCGTACCAGGACTTGAACCTGGGACCTCTTCGTTATCAGCGAAGCGCTCTAACCGCCTGAGCTATACGCCCCGATGCCTCATCGGGCCGAGACATGACTCTACAGCACATCCCGGCCCGATCTCAAATCGAGGCATTCCACCGGAGTTTTTCCGCGGAAATGCAGGGTTTTTAGTCGTCGGTGAGGGTCACGCCGATGCCGCCGACAAGCGTCGCCGAGATGTTGTACAACACGGCCGACAACATGGACAGGGCGGTCAGCAGGACCACGTTCACGACGGCAATAATGGTCGCGAAGGATGCCACCTGGCCAAGCGATGCGACCTTCTTCAGTTCGAAGCCGCCGCTCTCAGAACCGGCGAGCGTTCCCAGCAGGCTGTCCACCTGGTCGAAAATGCCGGTCAGGTCCAGCACTGTCCACAGGACGATGGCGGCCACCACCGTGACGATGCCAAGCGCGACAGACAGCAGGAAAGCCATCTTCAGCACAGACCAGGGGTCAACCTTGCTGACCAGAAGCCGTGCGCGGCGCGCCTTGGCCTTCGGAGCAGGCTTGACCAGCCCCTGTGCACCCGGCGCGCCCTGGGGGCGCTGTCCGGGGGCTGCCGGGCGCTGTGCCGGCGCGGCCGGCCGCTGGCCCTGTCCTGCGGGCGCCGGGCGCTGCGCCGCACCTGCAGGACGCTGGCCCGGAGGGCCTGACGGCGTGGCCGGGCTCTGCTGGGGACGCACCGGGGCATTCACCCGGGGAGCGGACGCCGGCTGACGCATCCCGCCGGGACCATTACTGCTCGGCTTGGGATATGAGTCGGAATTGCTCACTCGTTACCTCCGGTGTTGTCTTCGTTCGCCTCAGCATCGCCGGACGTTCCTTCTGCTTCATCGGCCAGTCCTGAAGGCGCCTCTGCGGCTTCCTCGTCTGGTCCGGCATCTTCAGCCAACGTTACGTCATCAGCAGCGATAGCCAAGATTTCTGACGCACTCGGTTCATCGGTGTGGTCGGCCTCGGATTCACGCTCTGCACTGGCTTCAACTTCCTCTTCGAGGCCGCGTTCGGTGTTGCGGGCCACCTCGATGATGCGGTCGTTCTTGTCCGGCTTCGCGAAGATGACGCCCATCGTGTCGCGCCCCTTGGCGGGGACGCCGGCCACTGATGAGCGGACTACCTTGCCGCCGCCCATGACCACGAGGACTTCGTCTTCCTCCTGGACCACAAGGGCTCCCACAAGGTCGCCGCGTTCCTCCGCAAGCTTGGCTACCTTGATGCCAAGGCCGCCGCGGCCCTGCAACCGGTATTCCTCGACGGCGGTGCGCTTGGCATAGCCGCCTTCAGTCACCACAAAAACGTAGGAGCCCTCGGCCACCACGTTCATGGCGAGCAGTTCGTCGTCCTCCCGGAACTTCATGCCTGTCACGCCGGACGTGGCACGTCCCATGGGCCGGAGTGCGTCATCGGTGGCCGTGAAGCGGATCGACTGGCCCTTCCGCGAGACCAGCATGAGATCGTCCGTCTCGGAGACCAGCTGCGCAGAGACCAGTTCGTCCTCCTCCCGGAGGTTGATGGCGATGACGCCTGCGGACCGGTTGGTGTCGTAGTCCTCCAGCCGGGTCTTCTTGACCAGGCCGCGCTTGGTGGCCAGCACCAGGTACGGCGCGTGCTGGTAGTCCTTCAGGTCCAGCACCTGGGCAATGTGCTCGTCCGGCTGGAAGGCCAGCAGGTTTGCCACGTGCTGGCCCTTGGTGTCGCGGCCGCCCTCGGCCAGTTCGTAGGCCTTGGCCCGGTATACGCGGCCAAAGTTGGTGAAGAAGAGCAGCCAGTGGTGGGTGGTGGTGACGAAGAAGTGTTCCACCACATCATCGCCGCGCAGCTGGGCGCCCTTGATGCCCTTGCCGCCGCGCTGCTGCGAACGGTAGTTGTCGCTCCGTGTGCGCTTGACGTAGCCGCCGCGGGTGATGGTGACCACCACTTCTTCTTCGGGAATGAGGTCTTCCATGGACATGTCACCGTCGTAGCCCATCAGGATCTGGGTGCGGCGGTCGTCCCCGTGCTTGGCCACGATCTCGGCGAGTTCCTCGCTGATGATCGAGCGCTGGCGCTCCTCCGAGGCGAGGATCGCGTTGTACTCGGCGATCATTGCCTCGAGCTCGGCGTGGCGGTCCTGGATCTTCTGGCGTTCCAGGGCAGCCAGGCGGCGGAGCTGCATGTCGAGGATGGCGCGGGCCTGGATCTCGTCGATTTCCAGCAGCTGCATCAGGCCATCGCGGGCTGCCTCCGTAGTGCTCGAGGCGCGGATCAGCGCAATGACCTCGTCCAGCATGTCCAATGCCTTGAGGAGGGCACGCAGGATGTGCGCTTCTTCCTCGGCCTTGCGCAAGCGGTAGCGCGTGCGCCGGGCGATGACATCCAACTGGTGGGTGACCCAGTGCCTGATGAAGGCATCGAGGCTGAGAGTGCGCGGCACGCCGTCCACGATCGCCAGCATGTTCGCGCCGAAGTTTTCCTGCAGCTGGGTGTGCTTGTAGAGGTTGTTCAGCACCACCTTGGCGACGGCGTCACGCTTCAGGACGATGACCAGGCGCTGCCCGGTGCGGCCGGAGGTCTCATCGCGGAGGTCGGCGATGCCCTGGACTTTTCCGTCCTTGACCAGCTCGGCGATCTTGATGGCCAGGTTGTCCGGGTTGGCCTGGTAGGGCAACTCGGTGACCACGAGGCAGGTCCGCCCCTGCAGTTCCTCCACGTTGACCACAGCGCGCATGGTGATGGAGCCGCGGCCGGTCCGGTAGGCGTCCTCGATGCCCTTGTGGCCCAGGATGGTGGCACCCGTAGGGAAATCGGGTCCCTTAATGCGCTTCAGCAGTTCCTCGAGGAGCTCCTCGCGGCTGGCGGTCGGGTTGGCCAGGTACCACTGAACGCCGTCCGCCACCTCGCGGAGGTTGTGCGGCGGGATGTTGGTGGCCATGCCGACGGCGATGCCCGAGGACCCGTTGACCAGCAGGTTGGGGAACCGCGCCGGGAGGATGGTGGGTTCCTGGTTCTTGCCGTCGTAGTTGTCCTGGAAGTCGACGGTCTCCTCGTCGATGTCACGGACCATCTCCATGGCGAGCGGCGCCATCTTGGTTTCGGTGTACCGCGGAGCCGCGGCACCGTCGTTGCCGGGTGAGCCGAAGTTTCCCTGGCCCAGCGCGAGCGGATAGCGCATGGTCCAGTCCTGGATCAGGCGCACCAGGGCATCATAAATCGCCGTGTCGCCGTGCGGGTGGTACTGGCCCATGACCTCGCCCACCACACGGGCGCACTTGTTGAACGCACGGTCCGGGCGGTACCCGCCGTCGAACATCGCGTACAGCACGCGGCGGTGGACGGGCTTCAGCCCGTCGCGTACGTCCGGCAGCGCTCGGCCGACGATGACGGCCATCGCGTAGTCGAGGTAGGACCGCTGCATCTCTGTCTGCAGGTCGACCTGCTCCACGCGGTCGACCAGCACGTCGCCCTCCAGAACCGGCTCCGTGTCGTCCGGAGACTCGGCCGGGACCTCGGGTGTTTCGTCACTCATAGTCTGTGTTTTCCGTTTCAGGTATATGTCTGTTCTGGAATATCAGGCGCGGAAACCGCTAGATATCGAGGAACCTGACGTCCTTGGCGTTCTGCTGGATGAAGTTTCTGCGGGACTCGACATCCTCACCCATCAGCACGGCGAAAATCTGGTCTGCGGCGGCTGCGTCCTCCATGGTGACCTGCAGCAGGGTGCGCCGGTCCGGGTCCATGGTGGTGTCCCAGAGTTCGGTGTAGTCCATCTCGCCCAGACCCTTGTAGCGCTGGATGCCGTTTTCCTTGGGAATGCGGCGCCCTGCGGCCTGGCCGGAAACCAGAACGGCGTCACGCTCACGGTCGCTGTAGACGTAGTCGTGCGGAGCGTTGGACCACTTGATCCGGTACAGCGGCGGCTGCGCGAGGTAGACGTAACCGTTCTCGATCAGCGGGCGCATGTAGCGGAACAGCAGGGTCATCAGCAGCGTGGTGATGTGCTGGCCGTCAACGTCGGCATCAGCCATCAGCACGATCTTGTGGTACCGCAGCTTGCTCAGGTCGAAGTCCTCGCCGATGCCCGTGCCGAACGCGGTAATCATGGACTGGACCTCGTTGTTGCCCAGCGCCTTGTCCAGGCGTGCCCGCTCCACGTTCAGGATTTTGCCGCGCAGCGGAAGGATGGCCTGCGTTTCGGGGTTGCGCCCGCGTTTGGCCGAACCGCCTGCCGAGTCGCCCTCCACCAGGTAGACCTCGCACTTCGAGGGATCCTTCGAGGAGCAGTCGGAGAGCTTGCCCGGCATGCCGAACGACTCCAGCGGGCTCTTCCGGCGCGCATTGTCACGGGCCTTGCGCGCGGCCATGCGGGCCTGCGCGGCGGATATGGCCTTGCGGATCACGTCACGCGCGGGCCCGGGGTTGCGTTCCAGCCAGTCCCCGAGCTGATCGGTGACCACGCGCTGGACGAAGCCCTTGACTTCGGAGTTGCCCAGCTTGGTCTTGGTCTGGCCCTCGAACTGCGGCTCGGACAGCTTCACGGAGATGACGGCCGTCAGGCCTTCGCGGATGTCGTCGCCCGTGAGGTTCTCTTCTTTTTCCTTGATGATGCTCTTATCGCGCGCGTAGCGGTTGATAAGTGACGTCATGGCAGCGCGGAACCCTTCTTCGTGGGTACCACCCTCATGCGTGTTGATGGTGTTGGCGTACGTGTGCACGCTTTCGGAGTACGCGGTGGTCCACTGCATGGCCATTTCGACGGCGATGTGCCGCTCCACGTCCTCGGTCTCGAAGGCGATGACGTCCTCGTGGACCACATCCACCTTTTTGCTGGAGTTGAGGTGCTTGACGTAGTCAAGGAGACCGTCGTTGTACTGGTAAACCACCGTGCGGTGCTCGGCCAGGACCTCGCCCTCGGTGAGGACGCCGTCCAGGTCCAGGTCGCCGGCTTCGTCCGTGCCGGCTGCCGCCTGGCGCTCGTCGGTGAGCGTGATGCGCAATCCCTTGTTAAGGAAAGCCATCTGCTGGAACCGGGCGCGCAGCGTTTCGAAGTCGAATTCCACGGATTCGAAAATGCTCGCATCCGGGTAGAAGGTTTGACTGGTTCCGGTCTCGCTGGTCTCCTCACCCTGGACCAGGGCGCCCTGGGGCTTGCCACCGTCGGCAAAGGCCATCCGCCAGACGTGGCCCTGGCGGCGGACCTCGGTGTTCACGCGGGAGGAGAGGGCGTTGACCACGGAGATGCCCACACCATGCAGGCCACCGGAAACGGCGTATCCGCCGCCGCCGAACTTTCCGCCGGCGTGCAGGATGGTCATGACCACCTCGACGGTGGGCTTGCCCTCGGTCGGATGGATGTCCACCGGGATGCCGCGGCCATCGTCGGTTACTTTGACGCCGCCGTCCGCCTGCAGAACAATCTCGATGTGCGTGCAGTAACCCGCGAGGGCCTCATCCACCGAGTTGTCCACCACTTCGTACACCAGGTGGTGCAGGCCGCGCAGACCGGTGGAGCCGATGTACATGCCCGGCCGTTTGCGTACGGCCTCGAGGCCCTCAAGAACCGTGATGTCGCTGGCGCCGTATTCCCGCGGCGTGGCAGTCTCAGCCGGGTTGCCAGCGGTTGGGGCATCCTCCGTCACGGGCTCCACTGCCTCGATGTCTGCATTGTCGTTAGCCACAGGCGCTTTCGACTCCTCTATGTTCGTTGATGGCCGGCCTCCGCCGTCCGCCGAAGCAAGGGCGGCCGCCAAAAGGCACGTCACTGTAGCGCCAGCTACTTGGTCAACCTGCGGAACCGCTCCCGCTCATGAAAAAAGCGCGGGAAAACGGACTCAGTCAACGTTTCACCCGCGCCCAGTTATCTAGGGGAATTCTATCGTGAAACGCGGCTGTTTCCTGCATTGGCGGGGCGCGGACGCGGCCCGATGTGCCTCTCGCTGGCCATTGACTCCGCCTGCAAGGCTCCAGCAGACCACGTTTTGGGCTCCTATACGGCCGACGGCGGTTTGAGCGCCCTGCACGCCGTTTCCGGTTTCGCTCTTATCCGTAAGTGTCCCGGGGGCCGCGGCCGTTGACGGTACGCCCGCCCTTGCGCCAGCTCGGTGCCGCCGGGCCCAGTACCTGGATGCTCGTGACCACGCCGTCACCGAGTTCGGAGCGGAACTTTTCAAGCAGGCTCATGCTGAGCAGCCGGAGCTGCGTCGCCCACGCCGTGGAGTCACACCTGACATGGAGGGTGGTATCGGTGAAGCTCTCCGGGGTGCAGTGGGCAGAGATTTCCGGGCCCACGAGCGCCGGCCACTCAGCCATGACCGAGCCCACGGCCACCGGGGAGGTCCAGCCGCGTTCGGCGACCAACCGCCCCACGACTTTTCCCAGTCCCAAGGGATCGCGTCCGGTGGAGTGGAACTGGCTGAAGCCCCGCGTTCCCCCGGAACCCGATCGCGGTTTTTGACTGGCGCCGGCCCGCGGCGGCGCCTTCCGGCGGATCTCGCCGCGGGCTGCCGCTGCCTCACGCATTCTGTTCAGCGCCGCCTGGGCGGCATCGATTTCATCGGGATCGCGGCCCGGCTGCAGGCCGCCGTCCTTATCCCTGTTCATCGATTCCTCCCGGGATTACCTTCACCCGCCGGCCCGACAGCTCGTCCGGAATATCGGCGTCCACCGCGGCGGTGACCAGCACCTGCTCGGCGCCGGCAACTATTGCGGCCAGTTTACGCCGCCGCTGGACATCCAGTTCGGCGAAAACGTCGTCGAGGATGAGGATCGGTGCGGAGCCTCCGGTGCGGGCGTCGTCGAGCATGACGTAGTAGGAGGCCAACCGGAGGGACAGGCACATGGACCATGTTTCACCGTGCGACGCGTAACCCTTGGCCGGGGCCTGGCCCAGCACGAGTTCCAGCTCGTCCCGGTGCGGACCCACGAGGGAGATTCCCCGTTCGCGTTCCTTGCGGCGGGATGCTGCGAAGGCCTGCACGTAGCGTTCGGCAAGCTCATCCACGGACAGCAGACGCAGATCCTCGGCCGGGTTTCCCGGCCCGGATGGTGCCGTCGAAGCGCTGGCCGGCTCGCCGTCGTCGTCCATCATGTTTTGCAGCGTTGAGCGATAGACCGCATCGGCGGCCTTCGAGCCATCGGTGAGCTGGGCGTAGGCATTGTTGAGGTGCGGCCGGAGTCGCTCGACGAGTTCCAGCCTGGCGTGCAGCAGCTCAGCCCCGGCGCGTGCCATGTGCTGGTCCCAGACATCGAGGGTGGCTTCGTGGCCAGCCGTGAACTTGCCGGCCCGTGCCGACTTCAGCAGTGCGTTCCGCTGTTTGAGTACCCGGTCATAGTCGCTGCGGGTGGCAGCGTGCCGCGGAATCAGGCTGACCAGGAGCTCGTCCAGGAACCGGCGCCGGTTCGACGGATCGCCCTTGACGAGCGCCAGGTCCTCCGGGGCGAACAGTACGGTGTGGCAGATGCCCAGCAGGTCGCGCGCACGGACCGGGTTGCTGCGGTTGATGCGTCCGCGGTTGGCCCGGCCGCCGTTGATTTCGAGCTCCAGGATGGTGGACTGTTCGCCGCGGACCAGCTTCGCCCTGATCAGGGCACGGTCGGTTCCGAAGCGCAGCAGGGGCCCGTCGGCGCTGACCCGGTGCGAACTCAAGGTGGCCAGGTAGCCGATGGCCTCCATCAGGTTGGTCTTGCCGATGCCGTTGGAGCCGACCAGGACCGTGACGCCCGGGTCAAACCGGAGATCCACCTGCGCGTAGCTGCGGAAGTCGGTCAGGGACAGGTGTTCTAGGTACACTACTTGGCTGGACGGGTGGCATGCCCGCCGAACTGGTGGCGCAGTGCGGACACCATCTTCATGGCTGGCGAATTGTCCTCGCGGGAAGCGAAGCGGGCGAACAGCGCGGCGGTAATGGCCGGAGCCGGAACCGCATTGGCAATGGCCTCTTCCACCGTCCAGCGGCCCTCACCGGAGTCTTCGACGTAGTCATCGATCGAGGCCAGACCCGGATCCTCGTCCAGGGCCTTCACCATGAGGTCGAGTAGCCAGGACCGGACGACGGTTCCCTTCTGCCAGGCGCGGAACGTTCCGGGAAGGTCCGTGACGATTTCCTTGGCGGCGAGGAGTTCGTAGCCTTCGGCGTAGGCCTGCATCAGGCCGTACTCGATGCCGTTGTGCACCATTTTCGCGTAATGGCCTGCGCCGACGCCGCCCACATGGACGAAGCTGTCGGCGCGGTCACCTTCCGGGCGGAGCGCATCGAAGACGGGGAGGGCACGTTCGATGTCCTCGGCGTCGCCGCCGGCCATGAGGCCGTAGCCGTTTTGCAGTCCCCAGACGCCGCCGGAGACACCGCAGTCTGCGAAGCGGATGCCCTTTTCGGCCAGGGCCGCGGCGTGCTTCTGGTCCTCGGTGAAGCGGGAGTTGCCGCCGTCGATCACCATATCGCCGGGCTGCAGCTTCGCACCGAGCTCCGTGACGACAGCATCGGTGATTTCACCGGCAGGAACCATGACCCAGATCAGGCGTGGCGCAGGTAGTGCGGCGATGAGCTCGTCGGTGGAGGCGACATCGGTGACCTCGGGGTTGCGGTCGAAGCCAGTGACATCGATCCCGCCCTTGCGCAGCCGTTCGCGCATGTTGAAACCCATTTTTCCAAGGCCGATCAGTCCGATATGCATCGTGAGAACTCTTTTCTGCGCTAGTAGGAGGGTGGGTAGCTCAACTGCGTGGGCCCACGCCGCCAGGGTTCCCTGGCCGAGCTTGCGAGGCGAGGGGGCGGTGGGGATCAGTTGGGCAGGCGCACCGGCATCACGAGGTAGCGGTAGTCGTCCTGGTCTTCACCGTCGATGTCGTTCTGAGCGGTGATCATGGCGGGCTTCGGCGCAGTGGTGAACGAGAAGCGCACGAACTTGGTTTCAATCACGCTGAGGCCTTCAACGAGGTAATGCGGGTTGAAGGCCACGGTGATGTCTTCGCCGGACAGCTGTGCCTCAAGCTCTTCGGAGGCCTGCGCGTCCTCGCCGGTGCCGGCGTCGAGGTGGAGCTGGCCCTGTGTGAACGCGAGCCGGACCGGGGTGTTGCGTTCGGCAACGAGTGAGACTCGGCGGACGGCCTCCACTAGTTCCTGGGTCTGCACGGTGGCGTGAATCGGCGTGGAATCCGGGAACAGCGAGCGAATCTTGGGGTAGTCGCCGTCGACCAGCAGTGACGTGGTGGTGCGGCCTCCGCTTTCGAAGCCGATGAGCCGGCTGTCGTCCTCGGTGATGGCCAGGTTGATGTCGCCGCTGCCGCCCAACGTCTTGGCAACCTCGTTCAGCGTCTTGGCTTTGACCAGGGCGCTGGTGGAGATGCCCGGAGTGACGGGCTTCCACGGTACTTCGCGCATGGCGAGCCGGTAGCGGTCCGTGGCCAGGAGGGTGATGAGGTCATCCTCGATCTCCATGCGGACGCCGGTGAGGATGGGAAGGGTGTCGTCTTTGCTGGCGGCGATGATCACTTGCGACACGGCCTGCGCGAAGGCGTCGCCGGCGACAGTACCGGTGATGGTGGGCAGCGCAGGCAGGGGCGGGTATTCCGCCTCAGGCATGGTGGCCAGGTGGAAACTGCTTCGGCGGCAGGTGAGGGTGACCTTGTTGCCGTCGGTTTCGATGTCCACGGGCGCCGACGGAAGGCTGCGGCAGATGTCCGCGAGCAGGCGGCCGGAAACCAGGATGGTGCCTTCGTCCCTGACGTCGGCAGGAATCTCAAGCCGGGCTGAGGTCTCGTAATCGAAGCTGGACAGGCTGACGGTCCCGGATTCGGCCTTGAGCAGGAGGCCGGAGAGCACGGGTACTGGCGGCCGCGGAGACAACGACCGGGCTGTCCATGTGACGGCTTCTGCCAGGACGTCCCGTTCGACTCTGAACTTCACGGAAGGGTGCCGCCTTTCATTGCTGCTGCCATTTTCTGAACGGGAACTCGCAAGGAGCCCACAAGACCGGTGCCCCCGAAGTCCCGGAACCTGCATGGTCCGCGCATGGCCGACCGCAAACAAACCCAGGGATGGGAGCGCTGCAGACAGCTTAGCCGGAACAACAGGGATTTCCCCATCCCCGCCAGTGATGCCGGCTCTGCCGGCGGCCAATTGCCGATGCTTTGGCCGGTGCGGTGGAGGTCAGGGAACGAGATTGTTATTTGAGGGATTTCAATTTTTTGGGATTAGTAGTGTTAATAACTGCTGTGGAAACTGTGGATAACCCGGTTTCACGGCTCGGATCCGGGGTTAAGCCCTGTTCATGGACTGTGGGTTCGGCACGTTTTAAACAGGGTGTGGATGGGGACAACGTTTTTGGCCTGGTGCGGTGATCCACAGACGCCTTAAGGGTTTTAGCCCATTAACCGCGGTTGTCCCCTTAACTGTCCACAGGGTTATCCACACGCACCTGTTAATAAGGTTAAGAACCGCGGATCAGGAGTCGCGCTGCTGCTGTTTGATCCGGTTGGTGAGCTCGGTGACCTGGTTGTAAATCACACGCCGCTCGGCCATGAGCTCACGGATCTTGCGGTCGGCGTGGATCACGGTGGTGTGGTCGCGGCCGCCGAGCTCCTGGCCGATCTTGGGCAGCGACATGTCAGTCAGCTCCCGGCACAGGTACATGGCGATCTGGCGGGCGGTCACAAGCGTCCGGGTCCGCGACTTGCTGCAAAGCTCCTCCATGCTGAGCTTGAAGTACTCAGCCGTCTGCTGCAGGATCTGGCCCGACGTGATTTCCTGGGCGCCGTCGTCGGTGATGAGGTCCTTGAGCACCATTTCCGCGAGGGCCACGTCCACCGGCTGGCGGTTGAGGCTGGCGAACGCCGTCACCCGGATGAGGGCGCCTTCGAGTTCGCGGATGTTGCTCGCGATCTTCGAAGCGATGTATTCCAGGGCGTCGTCCGGGGCGGAGAGGCCTTCGCTGAGCGCCTTTTTCCGGAGGATGGCGATGCGGGTTTCCAGTTCGGGCGGCTGGATGTCCGTCAGCAAGCCCCACTCGAAGCGGGACTTCATCCGGTCCTCGAAGCCTGCCAGCAGCTTGGGAGGCTGGTCCGAGGTGATGACCACCTGCTTGTTGTTGTTGTGCAGCGAGTTGAACGTGTGGAAGAACTCCTCCAGCGTCCGGTCCTTGCCGGCCAGGAACTGGATGTCGTCGATCAGCAGGACGTCGACGTTGCGGTATGTCGTCTTGAAGCTGGCGCCCTCATCGTCACGGATCGAGTTGATGAAGTCGTTGGTGAATTCCTCGGAGTTGACGTACCGGACGCGGATGCCACTGTAGAGGCGCCGGGCGTAGTGGCCGATGGCGTGCAGCAGGTGGGTCTTGCCCAGGCCTGAATCGCCGTAGATGAACAGTGGGTTGTATGCCTTCGCCGGGGCTTCCGCCACTGCGACGGCTGCAGCGTGGGCAAACCTGTTGGAGGAACCGATCACGAAGGTGTCGAAAACGTACTTGGGGTTGAGCCGGCCAAACTCGTGCGAGGTGCTCGGCAGCATGGGCTGCGGCTTCTGTTCGACGGACGGATCGTTCGCGAGGGAAAGCTCGACGGCGGGTTCCGGCTCTTCGTGGATGGGCACCAGATCGGTGTCCACGTCGATAGCGCAGCGGATGTCGTCCGAGAACACGTTCCGGAGCGCGTCATCCAGCGCGTCCTTGACCTGGGTCTGGAGCACTTCCCTGGTCAGTTCGTTGGGCACGGCAACGAGAAGGGTGGAACCGATGAGGCCCTGCGCCTGGGCGAGGATGACAAAGCCGCGTTGCCGCGGCGAGACGCGGTCGTCCTGTTCGAGAAGATTCACCACGCGCCGCCAGGAACTTCCGACAGTGTTGGCGTGGTTGGCTTCGTCTACTGTCAT